>OY775912.1:0-4904692 GCA_963675155.1 Anaerohalosphaeraceae bacterium
CACACTGGCGATCTGGGTCGGAGCTTTCGTCGCCATTCTTGGCATCATCCCGGCGATTTTCTGTAAAGAAAAGTATGGATCTCAGCCTAAACCCGAAGCAAGTAAGGGATTCTGGGTGAATATGGGCGAATTTTTCAAAGGCCTGGGGACTACCCTGGCCTGCAAACCGTTTGTCAAGCTTTGCGCTGCAACATTTTTGGTGTTCAACGGCTTTCAGCTTGGCATGTCATTTACATTGTATGTGATGATTTACTATTTATTCAATGGTAATGACGGCGATGCCGGCAAACTCATGGGCTGGTTCGGGATGCTGACGTCAATCGCCACGTTGGGTGTCATCCCGTTAACGGGATGGATTGCGACGCGGATTGGCAAACGCCAGACATTCCTAATCACGATCACCCTGTCGATTTTCGGCTATGCGCTTAAATGGGTCGGATACAACCCGGCACATCCTTATTGGCTGCTGATGGCGGCACCACTTGTTGCTTTCGGAACCGGGTCGCTGTTTACGCTGATGGGGTCGATGATCTCTGATGTTTGTGATTACGATGAATTGAAAACAAACAAGCGGCGAGAGGGTGTTTTTGGAGCCATTTACTGGTGGATGGTCAAGGTCGGCATGGCACTGGCGGGACTGCTAACGGGGATTATGCTGAAAGCATCCGGCTTTGATGTAGCCCTGGGAGCCGGACAGGCAGACAAAACGTTATTCCTGTTACGAGTGTTTGACGTCGGTGTTCCGATGATCACATCGGCCGTCGCCCTCGGGATTATTGCGACCTACACGATTACCGAAAAACGCGCCTATGAAATTCGCAGTGAGCTTGAACAACGCCGCGGCGAGTTTCCGGGAGCAACAGCAAGTCCATTATCATGATCTCGTATCATATCATCATCAGAAAAACAGGTAACCGCTATAGCCCATAAAGGTATGGCGGTTTTCTTTCGTCGCAAAGCCTTCCTGCTGAAACCGGCCATTGGCGCCGATCTTCTTGCCCTCCACGCTGCCGTCGCCAAACGCCTGATTGATCCCGGTGATGTCGGTCGGCGGTTGAAGATAATCGTCAGCCCCCTCGCTGGAAGGGCCGTTCTTGCCGTGATTATACCAATAAATCCTCTCATCCGGCTGACCGACATCCCAATAAAAAATTGTATCGGTTAGCATGACCCGTCCGCTGGCGGGATATTTCCCGACAAGGGATTTCTGATCGGATGAAACCGGAAACATGCTGTCGCCCCACAAATCGGCCCTGCCAATATAGGAATAGTCCACGCGAAAATAGCTTCGAGTCCCGGTCAACTGATCCATTGTAATTCCGATTTCCCGCTTTCTGGCAAGGGGGCATCGCCAAACGCCATCCAGCAGGAAGTTGTCTTTGTAATTGGGAAATTCGGCTTTGCGATCGCTCCGCAAGCCAAGATCATTGAAGCCGACAAGATAGGGAGCGATGGCTTCATGGGAGATCATTTTTTCCTGCCACGCTCGGTCTGAATCCGCCGACCCGGTTAGGGAGTACTGCCCATTGTATTGATCCAGATACATTTCATTCGGATAACAGGTTGTCACTTTATCACCGGCTACCGTATAGCTGGTTGATAACGGAGCTTGTTCGTTGTTGTCGGAAGCAAAGGTGAGTATCGCAACGGCCCATTGATGCAGGTTGTTTCGGCAGAGAACCAATCGGGCCGATTGCTTGGCCTTCCGCAAGCCCGGCAGTGCAATCGAAAGCAGCAAGGCAATGATGGCAATAACCACCAACAGTTCGATCAGCGTAAAAGCGGATCTTTTATTGTGTCGCCTCATGTATACCAGAGATTCCATGTGCATTCCTAAAAAAAGACCGAGCAAAACGCCCGGCCTTTCATGTTTACTCATTTACATACTAAACTGCCATCAAATCAGATATCCGTCATTATGGTGTACAGTCCAGCTTCGTACTCATGCAATCGATCCAGCTGCCGGCCAACAGTGCAAAGTCGGCCAGATCTGTATCACAATCGCCATCGATATCACCGTGTCCATCGGGATATGATGCCTGGATATCGCCCGGATCCGCTTTGGCTGCTTCGCAAGGACTCACATAGACACCGACATTGACTTCATCGTATCCGGAACCAACCTCATCAGTTACCGTAAATCCAAACAGGAACCAGCCGTCACCATCCACGTCAACCGTGGTGATTGCGTTACCGGGATTGTTAATCGTTACTGTGGTCCCCGGAGCCTGCTCGAGCGGATTTGAAAGATCGACCCATTCTTCTGTCACCGGACTCTTGCCGTCATCGTTATAAGTCCCTGTCAACGTAAACTGCTTGGTTCCGCTTTCCAGCCAGACATACTGATCCGCACCCGCAGACACATCGGCTGGCGGAGCATCACCGGTCGCCAAAAAGTGCCAATCAAATCCTTCAATGACCCCACTTTCCGGATCGGTCACGTGAACGGCCCAGTAATAATATTTGCCAACCTCGAGTGCATAGCCTTCATCTGAAAGGTCTAGCGATTCAGTCATAATATTATCACCCACTTGAACAACGCCGGGATCAAGAATGTCCGGCCCCAGATTGGGATCGTATGTCAACAGTTCATCGGCTTCTAAAATAAAGACATCTGCCGTAAGGATATCGGACGGATTGTTCGGATCTGGATTGACCCAACTAAGCGTATCGGTAACCACCGGAAGAGTTCCGCCGACCATGGGAACAGGCATGAGCGCCGGCGTTCCACCTGGAATCGTGATGGCGACATTGTCCCAACCAAAGGTAGCTTGCCCCAGGCCGTTGTAATTCACGTTCGTCAGAACCATCTTCACACTGTCAGCACCCGCGGGAATTGTGTAATCAAATGAATAGGGTACCCAAGCTGTTGTAACGGCATACTCAACAGCAAATTCTGCGATCATAGCACCATTCCATGCCTCAATCTTGACACCGGCAATGGTGTTATTACCAAGAGTGCCTAAGTCAATTATATCGGCACTGACGGTAATCGTTGTTTCAGTCGGAATGCCCCACTCAGCCAGTGACTCAGTACCAACCTGATACCAGACGGACCATGTGTTATTATCAGCCTGCATAGTCAAATGACCGCCCGGGTTGCCACCCGTCGTAACGTGGCCCGGCGCCCAGGCGCCACCACCGCCGGATGCATTCCAGTCAGCTGCGTCCACATCGAAGCCGCCATTGTTCACAAGCATCGCATTGGCACCGCTTAGCGTCGCAAGCACCATTAATAGGATTGTTACATTCTTCATACTCATCGAGACCTCCATAAATATTGATTGTTAATAAGTTTTATCGAACAACCTTGAATTCAGACACACTCATCCTTAAAACAGATTCTCCTCAATTAACCCAAAAAACTTAACGATGCATTGTCGGCATCGTTTTGCTCCAGCGGGAAAGTCGATAGGTATTTTCCCAGTTTGCCATATCCACATGTCCATCGACAAAAACCACATTACTTTCGCCTTCATCCCTTTTCTCAAATGTGGTTTTATGAAATGTCGCCAGGCAATCGCCGTATTTGATACCAGTTGGATTCTCTGATGAGACCATCAAAGACAGATCTGTGGTCCATGCCGTCGCCACCGATGGATGTTGCGGTGTTCCGCACAGAGCATTGTCGTTCAGCGTGGCTGTGTAGCGGTCAGATTTGACCCAGGGATTTTCTTCTCCGAAAAAGAAGGTTGATGCCGGAGATCTGAGATCGGTGGTCTGGACGCGCAGAATATGCACATAGGGATCAGTACCCGACGCCATTTCAAATCCCCCCAGCATGGCATTCATACTGTAACCAAAAAGCGGTTCGACAGGAATATCATTCGTACACTCATGGCCCTGCCGGGCAAATCGATCAAACACCGGACACAGATGACCTTTATCCTGCTCTCCAAGGTAAGGCCACAAACTACCTGCCAACTCCGGATTGCTCATAGGATTTCTGGACTGGTCATGCCACTGGCACAATCGATAGGGATCGGTCGATCGAAAAATAGACCCCCAGGCATTCGGGAACATCCGGTCATTATCCTCTGTGTACATCAAGCCTGCCAAGCCATACTGCCGCAGATTATTGCGGCAGATCACGTTCCAGGCTGCTGCTTTCGCCTTCCGCAGAGCCGGAGTGATGATCGAAAGCAGCAAAGCGATGATCGCGATCACCACCAACAGTTCGATTAAAGTAAAGGCCTTTCTTTTCATTGATCTTACCTCGCCTTTCTTTCAGAAAAGAATCTAATAGATTTTTTTTCAACAGAGCAACCCAAACTTCTTTACCAAAACCCTCATCTACTATACTTGATTTTATCGTCTGCTTGCAAGCATTTTCTTGCGACATTATTAAAAATACGGCATTAGCAACCGATTGCTATTGCGTTTTAAACAGAACCGCTTTGTCCGATAAAAGTCATCGACACTCCCCCCTAAAAACATAATCCTCTGTAAACACTAAGGTTAGAGCTCATCCGGCCAAGCCAAAGACAGGTCTTAATATAAAGACACCTGTTGTCTTGTACTTTTTGTAACGCCCAAAAAAAATCTCTTGAGTGCCTGATTTTTTTGAATTTGGAACCGCAAACTCCCTTCAAAAGTACTGGATTTGAAAATTTTTTATGAAAAATTTTGGATTACCCCCTTGACTTGCCCATCTGAAATCGCTATTATAAGTAATAGAAACCGGTTGCTAACTTTTCATTGCTTCCGAGTTTCATCAGGAGAGTGGGAATGATGAATACCAACAACACCATGACACCGGCAGGAAGCCAGCTAAGCGATGCGATTGAGACGATCGCCTTCCCCCTGCGTTCTCCTTATCATGACCCAACCCAAACCCTTTACCCAAACCCTTTTGAATACCGTGAACGGTTGTAACATCGAAACCTGGATATCGAAAAATTCTATAATTTTTTGTGGAGGAAAGATGATGAAAAAAGTAATGGTAATTTTAGCGTTAATCGCAATGACCGGCATTGCAAACGCAGACCTGGTCATGGACGGCAGTGACTTTGCCGCCGGCCCCGCTAACGGCTGGGTGAATAACACCGTCACCACTCCCCCTGATTTTTGGGGCAGCGGATGGGGGGTCGCCGACCTGCGTCAAAACATTATTGGCGGCAATCTGGTTCTTCAAACCAATATTGTAAACACAATAACCGACGGCTCAGATCCGTACTGGGCACCGGGTAATGTACTCATGGAATCTAATGGTTATTATGAGTCAGACTGGGGCGAATTTACAGGACAAAACGTCACGTTCAGTTTTGAGGTCCTCAGCAACAATTTAGCCGGCGCGATTGACACCCAAGGTAATCCTATTGTCACCGAAGCATTCATCAAAGTACTGGATGCAGGCGGATCATGGGCAACCACGCAGGAAGTGTATGAACCTCTCACCGTTGGTACACACACCATGACCCTGCTCAATGTTGATCCGTCGCTTGCGACACCCTCCGTTCAGGTGGGTTTCCGGGTCATCGCCGGCAATGACTACGTTGGCTCAGGTACAGATGATCTTCAGGCAGTAATCTCTACCGTTCCCGAGCCGGCCACTATGGCGCTGCTGGGACTGGGCGGACTGTTTCTAAGTCGCCGCAAAAAGTAACATCGTCATCCTGTTTTTCAAGAAGGCAAGCCTTTCGGCTTGCCTTCTTTTTTGCATGCCCAAGGTCACCTATTGCTTATCCTATCCCCTGGTGATAGGATAAAAGGCGGATTTTTCGAAGTATCCGCTTAATAACTGAAGGGGCAAGGGATTTATGAAACGGAAGAAAAAACAGACGCAACCGAAAAAGCCAATTCCCTTGAGCCGACAATCGATCAGCAAAAAACGGCTGTGGGGCTTCCGCCTTGCCGCCATGATTGGCATCCCGCTGACTCTGTTTATCTGCGTTGAAATAGGTCTTCGCCTGACCGGATTCGGATATTCCACCGATATTGCGACAAAACAGACGGTCAACGGCACCGAGCGTTACTGTTACAACCAGAGACTCGGCTGGCGGTTTTTCCCCAAGCGATTAGCCCGTGACCTTGCCGGTTTTGCGTTTGATGTACAGAAAGCCCCGCACACGTACCGTATATTTGTGCTGGGTGCCTCTGCGGCCCAGGGCACTCCGGATGAAACCTATAACTTTGGCCGTTTTCTGGAAATCATGCTGGAAAATGAATATGCCCAAACGGACTTTGAAGTCATCAATGTCGCCATGACGGCGATCAACTCGCACGCCGTTTATCAAATCTCAAAAAGTTGCGCCACGTTCGAGCCCGATTTGTTCATCGTCTATTTAGGCAATAATGAGGTCGTCGGTCCCTATGGGGCCGGAACAATTTTTTCCTCCCTGTCGCCAAACCTGAAGATGATCCGGGCTAACGCCGCGATGACCGCCACCCAAACAGGACAATTGCTCCAAAGTCTGCTGTATGCGGCGGGTTCCGGAGGCAAGGTGCCCCAATCATGGGGCGGCATGGAAATGTTTCTCGATCAGCAGATCCGCCCGGAGGCTGACGCCCTGGGTGTGGTTTACAGCCACTTTGAGCAAAACTTACGAGACATCTGTGATATCGGTGTCCGGGCAGGCGCCAACGTCCTTGTCTCCAATGTCGGCTGTAACCTGAAAGACAGCGCCCCTTTTGCATCATTGCATCGAGAGGGGTTGACCGATTCGGAAAAGCAGGCCTGGGAGGAAATGTACCAGGAAGGCATTGCGCATGAAACCGCGGGAGACCCTGAAGCGGCCGTTGCCAGCTACCTGGGGGCCGGGCAAATCGATCATACGTTTGCGGATCTGCAGTTTCGCCTGGGCCGATGTTACTGGCGTCTCGGGCAATACCCGAACGCCAAGGAAAGATACACCCTGGCCCGCGACTATGACACCCTTCGATTTCGAGCCGATACAAGCATCAATCAAATCATACAATCGGTTTCCGAAAGCCGAGAACCGGACGGTGTTTACTTTGTTGACGCCGTCAAGGCGCTGGAAGCAAACAGTCCCCACAGCACCCTCGGCAATGAACTGTTTTATGAGCATGTCCATTACCGTTTTGAAGGTAATTACATCCTTGCAAAAACGATGTTAGAGCAAGTCAAAAAAACACTGCCTGAAACAATCACCCAACATCAACAAGACCGGCCGACATTGACGTTGGCCGAGTGCCAGGACCGCTTGGTTTACACGCCCTTTGAGAGGCACCAGAGAGCTGAGTTTGTACTCGAAAACCTGGTTAATAAGCCGCCCTTTACCAACCAGTCTTATTATGATGAATTCATCGCAGATCTTCAAAATGAGGCAGAGCGCTTTAAGCAGGACATCCAGCCCAGCCTGGAAAAAACCCGGGCCCTGTACAGTCAACAAATAAGCCGGCACCCGCAGGACTGGCGCCTGCGATGGAAACGGGCTGTTTTTACGGCCCAGGATCCCGCAAAACTGGAGTCTGTTGCGATGGAGTTCAAGGAAATCCTTCGTCGAGACTTACCGTACCATAAGGCATATAAGGGGCTGCTTCCCATTCTCGTCATGCAAAACAAATTGGACGAGGCGGAATCCTATGCAAACGAACTGCTCAAGATGAGGCCCACTTCCACAGACGCGTGCTTTTATCTTGGGAACATTTCCCGGAAAAAAGGGGACGACCGAAAAGCCATCACATACTTTTCAAGATGCATTGATCTGAAGCCTGACGGATCGCCTCTCGTCTACGAATATTTAGCGGAAGCTTTTGACCAAAGCGGCAATCCCCAAAAAGCCATTAAAACCCTCTATCAAGCTATCGATAACGTGCCACAAGAAAAAACCGCGATGATCCGGATTAATCTCGGACTTCTTTTAGGCAAACAAAACAGTCCCGAAGAATCAATTCAGGTGCTCCGCACGGCAATCAGCGATTTCCCGCCAGAGCAAATTGGAAAAGAAAACGAAGTATTTGTGCTCTTGCTAAAATTAAAGCAAATCGAATTAGCTCTTGAACACCAGCGTCAGATGTTAAAAGTCCAGCCCAATTCACTGATTATTCTTAATAATTTGGCCTGGATACAGGCATGCTATGATGACGAAAAAATTCGTAATCCAAAGGAAGCGGTAAAATTAGCAGAGAAAGCGTGTAACCTTACGCATTATCAATCAGCCCAGGCGCTGGACACCTTGGCGGCTGCTTATGCCAGCGCTGGAAATTTTGAAAACGCCACACTTATCGCCAGGAAAGCGATCACCCTCGCCGTTCAGAATAACAACAGAGTTTGGGCTCAAAAAGTTCAAGGTCGCTTAAAATTATACCAATCCGGCAACATGTTCATTGATAAATCCTTATGATAAAATCAACCATCGGCAAACAAAGAAAGCCCAAAACGTTTTTGAAAGGAATCCGGATGAACACAAAGCAATTTTATATAGCGACTCAGACATTTTTCATGGCGATCTGCTTAGCCATAAGCGGCTGCACAAACTGCTGTGCTGCAACAAAAATAGATGCCTCGCATTGTTATCCCAATTACATTCTGGACAACGGACAGGAGCTGCTTGGCAACAATCAATACCCGGCAATCTCTTACTCCGGATATCGCACCACCACCCGAACGGCGGCCAACTGCCCTTCCGTCGAAGACATCAAGGAAGACATGAAGATCCTTTCGGCGATGGGAATCAAGCTGATTCGCACGTACAATACGCAGATTTTTCCCCAATTTTCCAGAACGCTGCAGGCCATCAAAGAATTAAAACAAGCCGATCCGAATTTCGAGATGTATGTTATGCTGGGAGCGTGGATTCAGTGCGAAGGAGCCTACGGCCAATCCCCGGATCACTCACAAGAAGATTTCCAAATGAACAAACGCGAGATTGACACGGCCATTCAGTTGGCCAATGAATACCCCGACATTGTTAAGATCATCGCCGTCGGCAATGAGGCCATGGTGACCTGGCAGGTGCATTTCGTCGGCGCCTCGGTCATTCTCAAATGGGTCAAGGTCCTCAAGGACGCCCGCGCAACCGGCAACATGCCCGCCAAAACACTGGTGACCACGTCAGATAACTGGGCCGCCTTAGGGGGCCAGCCCCAGTACCACAATGACGACCTGCTGGAATTGCTCAAACAGATTGATTTCCTGTCACTCCATACCTATGCCTTCCATGACACGTATTATGATCCCGCACTGAAATGGGCCGTGCCCTCAGACCAGGCTGATTTTTCTGTCCGGAAACAAGCAGAATCGGCCATTCAGCGAGCCGTTGAGCATCAAATGAACCAATATAAGGCAGTCAAAGATTTTCTATCCCAAAACGACATACAGAAAGAGATTCATATCGGCGAAACCGGCTGGGCCAGTCTGGATAATGCTCACTACGGCAATGACGGAACCTGTACGGCCAATGAATATAATGCGAAGCTGTTCTACGATGCATTCAATCAATGGACCACAAACAAAAACATTACCTGTTTTTATTTTGAGGCCTTTGATGAGCCTTGGAAAAGTAACGGCACCGAAGGCTCCGAGGGGCATTTCGGCCTTTTCACGGTTGATGGAAAAGCAAAATACCCATTGTGGGATAAAGTCGACGCCGGCATTTTTAAGCAGCTACAACGCGGCGGACATCCCATCACAAAAACACATAACGGCAATGAAGTGAAAATTCTTAAAGAACTTCGCCCCCCCGTATTCAGGAAACATCAATAATCGAAGTTTGACCTCAACCCAATGTCAATTACGGCGTGGTCTTTTGATAGACTCTGACATAATCAACCTGCATTTGCTGCGGGAAGGAAACGGTTGAATCCGTGGTCGCCTTGTCCCACCAATGTGCCCCGACGGCAAAGTTCAGAAGAATATAAAACGGCTGATTGAAAGGCGCCGGAAAAGCACCCGCATTACTTGTCCAGTAAGAAGCCGTAAAGTAGTTATTGCCGTCGCGATACCAGCGAATGCCGGTTTCGTCCCACTCGATGGCATAAATATGAAAATCACTGGACAGGTTGCCGGCGGACGTATCGTTGCCGCCTTGGCTGGCGTGATCTCCGGAAGGATTGCCGTAATGAATCGTACCCAGGGCTTTGAACTGATCGCTCATTATTTCGACAATATCAATCTCGCCGCATGTCGGCCATCCGACACTGGAAATATTATCACCCAGCATCCAGAACGCCGGCCAGATGCCGTGACCGCCGGCCGGCATTTTAATGCGGGCTTCAACCCGGCCGTATTGGAAGTCATGCTTATTCTCGGTCTTAATGCGGGCAGACGTATAGTCCATACCTTCATAGTTTTCCCGCCGGGCTTCGATAATCAACTTTCCGTTTTCGATGCGGCTGTTTTCGGTCCGACTCGTATAATACTGCCACTCCCAGTTACCCCATCCGTCACCGCGTGTTCCGATTTCATAGGTCCAGTCCTGCAAATTCAGGCTGGGACCGTAAAACTCATCTGACCAGACCAGTTCATAGCCATCGTAAGGATCAATCGCAGTTAGCCACGCACTGGCGAAAAGCTCCAAATCTTCCAGGTCGATATCGTTACTGCCGCTAAGGTTGTACGTCGTAGAGGCTTCGCTCCAGACCGACGCCAGTTTTGCAAAATCAAGAAAATCAACTTTCAAACTGCTGTCATAATCAGGCGAGTTAATCACCGGGACGCTCGGCCCCATCAACGACGCGTTGTCAAACCATGCCACGGCCACCCCATCATCGACAGTCTTCTGAGACATCAGCACCGCTCGAACTTTCACCGTGCCGGCCGGGGCCACCATCGAACCGCTCAGCGGCAGCCAGGTATCCTGCGCGTATGTCCCGTCAATAATATCAAGGACGGTGCCGTAATCCCCATTAATCGTATTGTCGGCATTGTCCTTGAACTCCAGTTTGATAAACGCCGTTCCCCCTGTTCCCTGCAAAGGCTCGGCACTTGGATTCAATACGTCAGTACTCAGCGTATAGGTCTGTCCCGGTGTCGCAGCAAAATCCTGATAGGCATATCCAACGTCCCACTTTCCCTCGGAAGCCCAAACCTTCAGGGCATTGGAACCATAATCCGACCATACACCTCCATCGAAAATAGACCAATAGTTCCCGCCGGACGAGAAGTCACCATTGTTAATTAATTCGTCCGCAGAAACGAAAACAGACAATGCCAATACAATAATGACCACCCATTTATGCCACATAAACTATCCTTATATAAGACCATTTGGAAAGTTAAATACCCCAGTTAGAGACTGTAGTATAGCATATCCGGGCTAAAAAATCAATTATAATCTGGAACTTGACACCATATTAAGCATTAGCAAACGGTTGCTACGATTAAGAACCCAAGCCCGCAAAAGAAACCCCTGAATAATCGTAAACGCAGCTCTTTTATAGACATAGACTTAAAGACATGACCTGACTGGATACGGCAGTGTCGCACCTCATACAAAAACCCCCGCCCAGACCAGACTTTTTAGAGATGCATATCAACCCTGAAAGTTATCAGAATCTTGAAGTTGACTCGGGCCTGAATCTTCCTATAATACCACCATAAACCGGAGATGTCATTCTGACGGAGCGATTATGGAACTATTAAAGACCTCGTTGCAGACACTGAATCATATCGTTGCAATCGTATGCCAGTTTTTGGCTATCGTGGTACTGTCGATCGGCATCCTGAAAGCGTTGAAGATATACCTCGCTGACGTGTTCACTCCCGGCCGCTCCGCCGATTCCGTACAGGCCAGCCGGATGGAATTGGGACATTCCTTTTCCCTGGCACTGGGCTTTCTGATCGGGGCCAGCATCCTGAAGACCACCCTGGCGCCGACATGGAACGACATCGGCCAACTGGGCGCCATCATCGCCATCCGAACGATCCTCAATTACTTCCTGCTCCATGACATTTCAATTCAGTCCGGAGCGACAAAGGAAAATTCAAAAAGCGATGTAAAAAGCTAAAAAAGCGGCAAACAGCAATAACCCTAAAACTCCAAACCTGCTTCATAGAAATAACGCCCCGAAGGGGTGCAGCATAATAGCCGGGGGTTTAACCCCCCGGGAAGGAAAGCGAGATCGTTTTTATAACCCGCCCAGCGGGCGACATGTTGCAGCCTCGCCCGTAAGGACGTGGTAAAAGATTCCAACACAATTTCTACGTTTTACTCACCGCTTGAATACCTGAAAGCAGGGCGGCGGCCTTGGTGAGGGTTTCGTCCCATTCGGCCTGCGGGTCGGAGTCGGCGACAATCCCGCCGCCGGTTTGAATATAGGCTTTTTGTCCGTCCAGCAGAATCGTGCGAATCGCGATATTCCAGCACAGATCAAAGTTCACACCGATCCAACCGATGCTGCCGGTATACACACCGCGTGCCGTCGGCTCCAGCTCGTCAATAATTTCCATCGCGCGAATTTTCGGCGCTCCCGTAATCGACCCGCCGGGAAACGTCGCCTTCAACATATCAATCACTCGCTGCGGCCCCGGCGATGACGCCAAAGTGCCCTCTACCACTCCAACCGCATGATACACCGTCGGAAACGCTTCAATCTCGCGTCCGCACGTCACATGCCGCGTGCCGGGAATGCAGATTTTCGCCAGGTCGTTTCGCTCCAGGTCAACGATCATCGCCAGTTCGGCCTGGTCCTTTTCGCTGCCGACGAGATCGTGAAACTGCCGCTGATTTTTCGCGGCTGCGTCCGGCAGGAATCGATTCCGCGGCCGCGTGCCCTTAATCGGCCGCGTGCAGACATGATCACCTGCCGCCTGCAAAAACAACTCGGGGGATGTGCTCACAATCGCCCGATCCTCCCACGAAAGGTACGCCGCATACGGGCTGGGATTGAAGCGGTTCTGCCAACCAAACAAATCCACCGCCCGTCCGGGGTAATCACACGCAAACCGCTGCGAAAAATTGATCTGATACACCTCGCCGTCAATAATGTACTGACGTGTTTTTTCAAGCGCGTCAAAATACTCCCCGCGCGTCATGTTGCAGGCATAAGAATCAATGTCGACCGGGGCAATGCCGCCGCATTCCGGCTCAGCAATCGTACGCGTTTGCGCCGCTTCAAGCCAGCCGGTCAGCGTGTCAAATTTCGCCTGCACGCCCCCGCCAGCGTAATCCAGCGCGACCAGCGAAAACCGCCCCACCGCGTGATCGTACAAAATCACCTTATCATAAAATCCCAGCCGAATCGGCGGAAAGCCGAGATCATCAACCGCCCCGCAGGGAAGTTTCTCAATAAACCGCCCCAACTCATATCCAAAGAATCCAATCCACCCGCCGCAGAATACCCCGGCAGGCACTTTATCCTCACAGCTCTCAGCCAAACGATATCGGGATAAAAAGGCGGACAGCTTTTCAAACGGATCAACCTCAGCCAATGAAAACTCAAACACCTCTACGGGTTCGGCCGCAAAGATACTCACCCCCTGCACCGAGTCATTGCCCCCTAAAATCGCCGGCGATCGTTTTTCAGAAATCACCTCCGTCAGCACCGACAAGTCAACACTCGTCGCAACCTGCTGAAAACAGGGCCTGCAGCAAATTGGTTTAGCCGTTTCCATGCCGCGCTTCATACTCTTGCAGTATTGCCACCGACGCAGAGGCCCCGATGCGTGAAACACCCGCTTCGATAAACGCCAGTGCCTGATCGAGCGTCTTAATTCCGCCGGCCGCCTTGATCTTACAACGCGGTGCGGCCTCCGCCATCAAACGCACATCGTCAACCTGTGCCCCGCCGGCCTTATGATAGCCGGTACTGGTCTTGAGAAAATCGACGCCCACGTCCTGTCCCACCCGGCACACAAAACGAATCTGTTCTTCGGTCAGCGCTGCCGACTCGATGATCACCTTCAGCGTCACCGCCGGCTTCATCGACCGGCACACCGCCAATACGGATTGAAAACTTTTCCGCAGATACGCCTCATCGCCGGTCAGGATCGATGCCATATCCGCCACGATGTCAATCTCGTCAGCCCCGTCCATAATCGCCGCCTCGGCTTCGAACGTTGTTACCTTTGGCAGATTCGTCCCAAACGGAAACCCCGCCACCGAGCACACCTTCACGCCGGAGCCATGCAGAATATCCGCACACAGCGACACCCACCGCGGATGCACACACACCGAGCAGAAGCCGTACTGCTTTGCCTGCTCACACAACTGACGAATCTCAATCTCCGTCGCCATGCAATCCAGCAGCGTATGATCAAAATACCTGGCCAATTCCTCTTTCGTCTGAATCATTCTCAATCCTTCAATCTCAGATCGTTACTCAAACAGCATGTCGCTTTTGTATTCGTATTGCGACTCAAAATATTGCAAAGCTTCGGCGGGCGAGCGGAAGATTTTGTTCGCCGTCTGCGTCACGAATACCGACGGCTCTTTTTTCGGCATCCAGATCACGTACACCTGCTTGGCCGCCTCGTGGGCATGCTGCAGTTCGCGTTCGACGCCGCTGGACAACGCCGGCATCCCGTCCTCCAGTTCCGGCACAAAACTGATAATCATATCCGCCTGGTCAATCAACGCAAAGTCGCGTGCATAAATCTGGCTGTTAATATCCCGCTCGATCTGGCTCACCTCGTCGGTACTCAACTCGACCTGCTCACCCAGCACCGTCACCGCAATCGTATCCCGGCCGGCCTTCTTGGCCTGCTCGGCATAATACGGCAGATACGCCTCTTCCAGGTCCGCCGGGTCAAAACACGTCAGCAGCGTTTTCATCGTATCCCGAAACTGCCCGATCGTCGCCAGTACCTCATCCATGCCCGCCACATGCGTCATCGGAAAACTCAGGTACGCTTTTTTCCGCTGCGGCTCAAACGCCAGTTGATAAAACGCCGGCACCGTCGGTTCGTCAATCCCGCGTGACAAAATATAACACGGCGCCTGCTCATTGGTCCCCTGCTGCATCATCTGCGTGGCCAGCACTTCTTCTTCCCGCCAGACGATGACATCCTTCAGCGAATGCTGAATGTGATGCTCCCGGCTGAGTCGGAGATGCAGCGGCTCGACCCCGTCAATCATACAGACAAACATATCCGGGTTGAGCTGTCGCATCTGGAAAAAGTCAAACGCCGGCAACAATCCATGCCGCCAGCGAAACGTCGCGTGTGTATTGATAATGACGTGCGTGTGGTCTTTGGTCTTGGCAATGATGTCCTTGATGACACTGCGCCGCAGTGAATGCAGCCGCTGAAGGGAAATATCGAGAATCCGGCCCGGGGCAATATCCGGCGACTCCGCATACATCAGATCGCCGACATTACACAGCAAAATCTCCCTGCCGCGATCTCCGGCATACTCGCAGACATCGCTGAGGTACTGCTTCTTATCAATCCCAACCATCCCGGTAACGACAATTATCATGATCTAATGACTCCAAATCCAGTTTCTCAAACCAAACATTGTACTGCCCATCTCCCAAATTTCAATTATTTGTTTTTTTTACAATATTATAGACAAAATCGTAACTTTACCGTAACAAAACAGTCACACTCACGTCAATAATGATAATGCGACACTTTTAAAAAGGAGATAATTGTTATGAGCTATCGAACTCTGTTTCTGAGCGTTCTGATGTATCAATTTACAACAGGTATCTGTATGGCCGGCCTTGACGGTGAAAAAACCGTCCAGAACATCAAAAACAAGGTTCATATTGAACAGGCTTATCAGATTGACGAAAATATTACTTTTACCCTTCAAAAAGACCAATCCATCAAGCTAACGATTTCAAATAATCCATACAGATTTTCTGAATTTTATATATTCTGGGGTGATTTTGAGGGTGTCGGAGAATTAGTGTATATGCTCGGGTATGACTCAAATCAAAATCAATTATTACTGACGGGTTCCAAATCAAAACGGGGTGCATTGAGACAGATTGGTCGTTTACCGTATTTATCAATCGCAGAGTGGAATAAGGAAGAACAAAATCTCCATATTGACTTCTGTATTTCATCCGATAAGCAGAGAAATTCAGACATGATCAATTTAGCAACGGAACTGCACGATTCAGGTAAAGAATCGTTTTCTACGATGACCAAAAACTGGGCGCCTTTGGCGGCACCGGAACTCACGGAAACCGAAATGATTGCCGGATTTGTCAGGCTCTGGAGTGAAGTGAAATACAACTTCGCTTTTTTCGACCAGGTTCCCGAAGTGGACTGGGATCAAGTCCTGATTGATTATCTTCCCAAAGTGCAAAAAGCCGAAAATACGTTTGAATACTACCGCATCCTGAAACAATGCATCGCATTGCTGAAAGACGGGCACACCAGCGTTTCCGGGCCAAGCAATGAACCGGACTGCAATCTTCCGATCAGAATTCGCATCCTCCAGGGAAAAGCGATCATCACCGACGTAATAGCACTACAGCAGCTTGACAGTTCGGTTAATCAGCAGGCACTTGAAAAGGCCAATATCGAGCCGGGCGATGAAATCACGCATATTGATGGCCGTACAATCAAAGAGATTCTCCAGGAGGATTTATATCCTTATATTTCCGCGTCGACGCCGCA
The DNA here is from genome assembly GCA_963675155.1 of Anaerohalosphaeraceae bacterium. Taxonomy (GTDB): domain Bacteria; phylum Planctomycetota; class Phycisphaerae; order Sedimentisphaerales; family Anaerohalosphaeraceae; genus 4572-13. Next base: position 16,475 of record OY775912.1, read on the forward strand.
ATGGCTGAATGTCAAAGCTTCTCCCGAATTGCTAAAGGGGCCGCAAAACTCCACCGCTGTCCTGCAAATCACAAAACCCGACGGCCGCCAACAAGAAATTTCATTCATTCGAAAACACTACACTTTCAAATATAAGCCGAATCAGTTCGACGTTCAGCAATTAGACGGCCAAATCCTCTATATTAATCTCAATAGCTTTAGCTCTGAACAGATCGTCCGGCAATTTGAATCAGCCCTGCCGCAAATTCTGGAATCAAAAGGATTGATTTTAGACGTTCGAAGAAACGGCGGCGGCAGTTCCGGCAATGGCGCCGATATCATTCGCTATCTGATTGATAAGCCCATTGATAACACCAACTGGAAAACTCCTCAGCACATTGCCGCTTACAAAGCATGGGATCGCAAAAATGAAAACTGGCACTATGGCAGCAAAAGAACTCTTCAGCCCCGTGCCGACAAAATTTTTTCCGGGCCGGTCATTGTATTAACATCGGCCCATACCTTCAGTGCCGCCGAAGATTTCACGGTCGTCCTCCACGCCGCCAAACGCGCCTTAATTGTCGGAGAGCGAACCGGCGGCTCAACCGGCCAGCCGCAGATTGTCGACAATCTGCCCGGAGGCGGGTCCGCACGCATCTGCACAAAATGGGACACCTATCCGGACGGACGGGATTTTGTTGGCGTCGGTGTCATACCAGACGTTGAGATTTATCCGACACCGCAAGACATCGCTGCAGGAAAGGATACCATCCTCCTCGAAGGTATCAGGCAAATGAAAGCATTAATGGAAAAAGCAGGTTAACTAGAGGTTCTCAAGTCGCTGCTGTTTGTCGTGGTCCTGCATCGCAGCGATCAGATCGTCCAGTTCTCCCATCATCACTTTTTCAAGACTGTACAGCGATAAGTTAATCCGGTGATCGGTCACGCGGTTCTGCGGAAAATTATAGGTCCGGATGCGCTGTGAGCGGTCGCCGGAGCCGATCATGCTTTTGCGGGCACTGGACCGTTCGGCGTTGGCCTTGTTCTGGTAATAGTCATACAGGCGACTTTTCAAAATGCGGTAGGCTTTGGCGCGGTTTTTGTGCTGGCTGCGTTCGTCCCGCATGCTGACCACAATACCAGTGGGAACATGCTCAAGCCGGATCGCACTGGCAACCTTGTTCACATTCTGACCGCCGGGGCCGCCGGCACAACTGACATTTTCAATCATGTCGTCCGGGTCGATTTCGATATCCACTTCTTCCGGTTCCGGCAGCACCGCCACCGTCGCCGCCGAGGTATGCACCCGCCCCTGGGACTCCGTCTCCGGAACGCGCTGCACGCGGTGGCCGCCGCCTTCATATCCCAGAAGAGCCCAGACGCCGGGGCCTTTGATATTCAGCGTCACTTCGCGAACGCCGCCCATTTCGGTACCGGAAAAGTCCAATGTCTCAACCTTCCAGCCCTGTTTCTCGGCGTAACGTTTATACATCTCGTACAGGTCGCCGGCAAACAGCGAGGCTTCATCGCCGCCCGTACCCGGGCGGATTTCCATAATCACCGAGTCAATCGCTGCGTCGTCGGCCATGACCAGCGTGTTTTTGATGTCCTCCAGCAGCGTTTCCTGCTTGCCGGAAAGCTCGGCGATTTCCTGCTCGGCCAGCTCGCGATATTCTGCATCCTGACCCGGATCGGCGAGAATCGCCTGGGCCTCATCGAGTTGGGCCGTGAGTTTTTTGTAGTCCCGATACCGGCTCACCAGCGGCATCAGCTTGCCCTGCTCCTTGCTTAGCGGAATCAGCTTCTTCGGGTCACTGGCAATCGCAGGGTCATTGATCTGATCGGCAATCGCCACACAGCGTCCGTCCAGTTCCTCAAGCTTATTTAGAACCGATGTGTTCGCATCTGACATGAAAAGGCCTCCAGGGCTTTAAGTGATCACAATTAAAATTCCCCTTGATACACGGCTAAGTCATGTTGCAGTCGTCAGTGTCGAGTTTCCCCGCGGGAATTTACTGCCCTAACAAGGATATAAGGGCAAAAAAATTACGCTGCCAAGCCTTGATGTGTAAACCAAGTTCAACAGCGCAATGGTGTAACGGAATAAATAGCTACTTTTTGGTGTCGGTTTTCTTCTGGAACGAGTACCCGCCGCCAAATTTCTTGTTAAAGCGGTCAATACGGCCCGCGGCGTCCAGGAACTTCTGCTTACCCGTAAAGAACGGGTGGCACATCGAGCAGATTTCCGCGTGGATTTCCTTGGCGGTACTGCGCGTTTCAAAGGTATTGCCGCAACCACAGCGAACCTTTACAACATCATAATCCGGATGAATATCTTTTTTCATAATATCCTCATTTTTCGTGTAATAAGAGGCATTTCTGGCCTCTCTGTAAACTAAAGCCTCGTATTATACGCCCAAATTCAAAAAAATCAACCCCTTTTGCTGAAATTCTTCATCCAACACTCGATAGAAGCATTAAATGGTCTTTATTGGCTTAAATTTTTCATCTCCATCCTTATACCCGTAAATGCTGATACGTTTTTATTTATACTTCTTTTGAAACAAATCCTTCCCCCGTACGTATTGATAAACTCTGATAAAAAACAACAGGAACGATTTCGCAAAAAGGAGTATAACTGACTATAAAATAAATGGTTAGAAGGGATTTAGAGGAATATTTTCCACCTATTTAACCCTTAAGTCACAGGGGAATCTTACCGAATAAATCCACAGACGTCTGAGAAATGAAATGATCAAAGCCTGCGAGCATAAAATGAATATACAATATGTCATTTCCACCATGGTTTTCTGGTGGCGTGAAAATCACCTTTCTTTCGAGCAGGAGTGTGAATACCTCCGCGGTATCGGTTTCGGCGTCGAAATCTGGCCGACCATGCGCGGCCAAATGGAGTGCCGCTTTGAAAAACGCAACTGGTCCCGCCTGAAAGAAGCCACCCGCGGGATGCAGGTCGCGCTGCACAGCCGCGACGACGGACCGACCCTGAATGAATGGGACGAGCAGTTGCAATGCGCCAAAATGCTCGAAGCACCCATGGTCACCGATCTGCGCAGCCTGTGTGTTTGCGATAAACTGGACATGGCCGACTGGGACTTTGTCAAAGACGTCGTCAACCTGGCAGAAAAATACGACGTGCAGCTTTGCGTCGAAAACGGCGACCTCAATATGCTGATGAAACTGGGCGAAAAATTCGATTCGATCCGCTACTGCTTTGACACCGGCCACGCCTATCTGGACAAAAAGCAAACATTTAATGACTACGTCGACCACCTGGCCCAGCGAACGGCTTATGTTCACCTGACCGACAATTACGGACAGATCGACGACCACGAACCTCCCGGCGTTCGCGGCGGCATCGACAAGGAAAACTGGGACTACCTGCTGACCAGTCTGCAAAAAAATGACAACGACATCATCGCATCGCTGCAAATGGTGCCCACCATGCCCGGCACGATGATCCGCCAAGGCAGTAAATTCCTCTTCGACGTCGTCGGCTGGCCGAACCGTCCGACCCCCCAGCCCGGCTGTAACGAAACCTCTTACCGCCCCGTCTAATATCAATCGGTTAAATTCATTTAACCGTCAAAGAGACTGTCGCTGATGTCACATTGTCCGCCGACGCTTCAATCGTAACAACGCCCCCCTTACGTTCAGACTGAATCACCGCCAGTCCCCGGCCGTGCCAGACCTTACGCGTATTGCCCTGATGTGATTCGTGGCTTTGCGGATTGCCGTTGCCCAGCCCGATGATGTGAGCCGGTCCGCGCACCCTAAACGTCACCTGGTCTTCCGCATCCGGCACGCGAAGCCCCTGCGCGTCGACCACACGAAATTCCAAATGACAAATATCCTTGCCGTCCGCTTTCAGCGTTTGGGTATCAGCAATCAATTCAAGACGTTCCGGCGCGCCGGCCGTTTGCAAAACAGCCTCACACACCGTCTTGCCCTCTCGTTTGCCAACGGCTTTCAAGGCGCCTGCTTCAAATTCACAATCATTCCATCTCAACACGCCTTGACTTGCCTCCGAATAAGACTTTGCCCCCAGCGACGCATCGTTTAAAAACAATTCCACTTCATCGCAGTTCGTATAACACACAACCCGAACCGACGCATCATCGGCCCAGTTCCAGTGCGCACGCGGTCCGCTCCGCCGCGATTGCCCCCCACGCTGACGACAGGCAATAAACACCATCGGCTCATCGGTCCACCAGCTTTGCCGCTGCCACGCCGCCGGCTTCTTAAATCCGCACAAGTCAAATGGACTGCGCGTCCACGACTTCGTCGGCCAGGCGCCCGCCTCGCCAAGATAGTCAATCCCCGTCCAGAGAAACTGGGCGCTGATGTAATCATTGTCGGCAACAGCCTTCCACGCCTCATACCCCTGGCCGTTCTCACTGCCGTACAACACCCGCCCCGGATACATTCCATGATGCTCAGCGTAATACTTTTCCTGATAGTTATACCCAACGATATCCAGCACATCCGAAAATCCCACGGCATTCGACATCGGCGCCGTCGCCAGTGCCGCTGTCGTCGGGCGGGTCGTATCAATTTCTTTGACCGCGTCAACCAGCATTTTCCCGTACTTTGTCAGATTCTTTGCCGACGGATGATCCGGCCGGTATTCATCACCCAGCGACGGATCACTGAACGGATCATTGCGGTAGTCAATCTCGTTACCGATACTCCACATGATAATGCTCGGATGATTTCGGTCACGCCGGACCATATCCTGGATATCACGAACGGCCCACTGCTCAAACACCTCGCCATACCCGGCCCGGCTCGGCGTGCCCTGGTTCCAGCCGTCTACCCATTTATTTTTGGTCGGCGTAAATTCATCAAACGCTTCATCCTGCACGAGAAATCCCAACTCGTCACAGGCATCCAGAAATTCCGGCGACGGCGGATTATGACTGCATCGAATCGCATTGCAGCCGACCTTCTTCAATGCCACCAGCCGCCGAACCCACATCTTTTTAGGCACCGCCGCCCCGACACAACCCGCATCATGATGCAGACACATCCCCTTCAGCTTCATGTTTTCACCGTTCAGGAAAAAACCCTTATCCGGATCGAAACGAAATGCGCGAATGCCGAATCGAGTGGTCGTCACATCAACCGCAAACAAGCCGTCAATTACTTCGCTCTTCAGCGTATAAAGTGACGGGTGGTCCGGCGACCACAACTGCGGATTCAGAACACCCGCTGATTGCTCAACCAACCGACTCGAACCGGCGGCAATCGTCCGCTCGCTCTGAACCGTTTTAATCAGATTGCCCTGCGCATCGAAAATCGACGATTTCAACGTAAAAGCTTTTAACTCGGTACTGTCATTTTTCACCGTCGTTTCAATCTTTACGAGCCCCACACCTTTGTTCGCCACCGGCGTCGTCACGAAAGTACCCCAGTGATCGACGTGCAGCGGATTCGTAATGCGCAGCCGCACATGCCGGTAAATACCCGAGCCGGTGTACCATCGCGAATCGGCAAACTGACTGTGATCGACGCGAACGGCAACCACATTTCGCACGGAACCAAATTTTACATAATCCGTCAGATCATACTGAAAGCTGATATATCCGAACGGCCGCTTGCCCAGATAGTGACCGTTGATCCAGACTTCCGAGTTGTTATAGACCCCGTCAAATTCAATCGCAATACGGTTGCCCTTCTGCGAGGCATCCAGCGTAAACGATTTTCGATACCAGCCGATCCCGCCCGGCAGAAACCCCGTACCGCTGGCATAGTCGGTACTGTACGGCCCCTCAATGCTCCAGTCATGCGGCACCTGCACATCGCGCCAGCCGCTGTCATCATAATTCGTCGCAATCGCAGCCGGCATATCATCCTTGACAAATTTCCAGTCAAAATCAAAATCCCGAACCTGACGTGACGAATTCAGCGCACAGCCGGTGAATAGAATGCTGATCAGAAAAATTAAACTACCCGTTATGAGTTGATGGTGTCGATACATGTCAATCCCCTGTTCAATAAGAATTCTCTATTCAGGCGGACAATCCTCTGTTTTTTACAGAGCGACCACCTGTTCTATTCTATTAAACAAATGATACCGGGATTAAATTGCATCGCAAACAAAATCTTTTGCCTGCGAAAAGGTCGTCAAACCGGGATTTGGACGGTAAAAATGGACCCTTCGCCGGGCAGGGATTGCGCGTCGATGGTGCCGTTGTGCCTGTGGACGATTTTCTGGGCGATTGACAGTCCAAGCCCTGTGCCCACGTGGGGTTTTTCGGAATGGAACGGCTCAAAAATCGTCTCCAGATCGTCGATCCCTTTGCCGTTATCGCTGACACGTAAAATAAGCATCCGCGGTTCGCTCTGCAATTCGGTATGAACCGTCACCTGACCGGTTTGCGGCGGGACCGCTTCAATCGCATTCAGAACCAGATTCATCACCACATCCTGCATCTGATCCGGATCGACCTGGACCAGCTCCATCGACTCATCAGCTTGAAACAAAACGCCCACCTGACGCTCGTCAGCCTGCGGACGAACAATCTGAATGACCGTCTCGACCAATCGGTTAAATTGACACAACTGCCGCTGCGGCTGTTCGCCCTTGCTGAACTTCAGCATATCCAGCACCAGCTTTTGAATTTTATCCAGGTTACGCTTCAGAATGCTCCAGGCTTTTTTGGCCTGATCGATGTCCTGATGACCGAACGCGTCATCCATCACATCCTCGCCACTGCGCACCGCCTGCAGGATATTCTTGATCCCATGCGACAAATTCAGCGCAGCCTGTCCGGCCTGCACCATCCGCTGACGCTGCTCGGCGGTCTGTTTGGATTGCAGCGACTCAAATGAAACCGCCACCATCGTCTCACCCGGATCAAACTCCAGTTGAATCGTCCCGGCCTCCTGAACCGGCACCGAGGTTTCGCCGGCCTGTTCACCTTGAAACAGCAGCACCGTTGAACCGCAGCGCACCTGCTCGCCGCCGGTCAATAAGACCAACCCGCGAATGCGAACCTCGTCAATGAACGTTCCATTAGACGACTCCAGATCGCGCACCGCCCATTGACCGTCACGGTAGGAAAATTCCGCATGCCGGCGGGAGATCGCCTGGTCGGGAACGCGAAAATCCACATTTTCCGTGCCGCGACCGATCACCTTGGCCCAGCCGCTCTTTTCAAGCTCAAAACATTCGTCCCGCAACGATCCGGTTAAGACTGTCAATTTCGCCATAAATTAAATTATCCGGCCTAAAGGGCCGATCCTTAATTTTAAACTTCAGTAACATGTCATCCCGGCCTCCGAGCCGGGATCCAGGGCAACTACGTCTGGATGCCGGATCAAGTCCGGCATGACAAAACGCATGCTCACCCTATTTGCCAACACAAAACCGCGAAAAAACACTATCCAGTATGGTTTCGCTGATATTTTCATGCTCCAGCGTTCCCAACAGCTCGTAGCCCTGCCGCAGCAGCATCGCCGCGATTTCGACGGAATCGGCACTGATTTCATCGGCAGATTCACCCAAAACCTTAACCGCTTCCTGAAGTCTTTGCTCATGCCGCTGGTTCAGCGTCAGCCGGTCCTCATGATCCTTATCCCCGGCTCGAAGAGCCGATAATTCGGCCTCTATTCTGCCCCGCAGCTCTGCCAGCCCCGCGCCTTCTTGCGAACTGGTCAACAAAAACCGCTCACCAAACGCCGCGTCCAGCGTATCCAGTCGCGCCGAAACCCCCTGCGCTTCAATCGAATCAGCCTTGGTTGCAACATAAATGATTCGGTCAGCGGTAATCTGCTGCCGCATCGCCAAATCAACCGCAACATCCTCTTTGGCAATATCCACACAAAACAGCACTACCGCCGCCGCGTTCAGCGCAGTCAGGGACGCCTGATGCGACAATTGATCCACCAGCGACATCTGTCTGGCCGCCGCCAGCAGCCCCGCACAGTCAAACAGCACGCAATCCAGATGCGCCAAAGGCAATACCCCCGTCAGCACATCCCGCGTTGTTGCTTCGGTCTCCGAAACGATACTGCGCGTCTGTCCGAGCAGTGTATTCAGCAGGCTGCTTTTGCCTGCATTCGGAGCACCCGCCAGCCCAACCGAGTCCAGATCGATCATCCGCTCACAGCGAATACTGCCCTCCAGCAAATTGACCAACTGCTGTTTGATATGTTCGATTTTTGCCGCCGCCGCTTCCGCGGAAACAAACTCGATGTCCTCTTCCGAAAAATCCAGCCCCGCTTCCAGGTTACCGATCAACTCAACAGTTTCGCTTCGCAGTGCAGCGATCACTTCGGCAAACCGACCCCCCAAAAGCCGCTCCGCAGCCTGAAGTTGAGTCGTATTGGCCGCACTGACAATCTCAGCCACCGCTTCGGCCTGCGTCAAATCCATCCGCCCGTTCAAAAACGCTCGCTGGGTAAACTCCCCCGGCGACGCCGGTCGGGCATATTGGTAGATATTCTGCAACACCGCCTCCACCACCGCACCGCACGCATCCAGATGCAGCTCTGCCAGGTCCTGCCCCGTATACGAGTGCGGCCCGTAAAAAGCATACACCAAACCATCCACCGACAACTCATCATCAACACAAATTTTGCATGGAATAATACGGTTTTTCTCGAAGGGATTTTGTGCGGTGACAACTTGTGAAAGCACCGAATACGTCTCCGGCCCGCAAACACGAAGGATACTGCGTCCCGCCGTCCCAACCGGAACCGAAGCACTGCTGACCGCCGCAATTGTATCATCCATATTCAGCATGAATTAACTCAACCAAAAAAGAAACCACAGATTTCGCAGATTTCACAGATCAAATAATCCGTGCAATCCGTGTAATCTGTGGTCAATATAATCGCCTCGGCCAAAGGCCGAATCCTCAATTTTGCATTTTTGTTTTTAACTTTTAACCTTTAAAGAACGGTTTGGGCTTCTTCTTTTTGGCTTTGCCGCCGGTCTTGGCCGTCACCGGCACTTTACCGACCGCTTCGAGTTCTTCCTTTTCCTTCAGATGCTTGCGGATGACTTTCTGCTCGATCACACCGGCGCCAATACTGGACATGATATACAGGTTCACACCCGCCGGACCGCTGTACAGCATGATCGGGAACATCAGCGGCATCATAATCATCATCATTTTCTGCTGCTGAGCCATCTGTGAATCGGTCGACGGCGTCTGTGCCGACGGCATCATCTTCTGCTGCAGGTACATCACCCCGCCCATCAAAATCGGCAGCAGGTTAAAGTACTCACCAAAGAACGGCAGGCTGATCCCGCCGGGGAACTTAAACAAATGATCCGGCATCGACAAGTCCGTCATCCAAAACGGCAGGAACGCCGCACCACGCATATCGATGCTCGTATAAACCGCCGTCCACAACGCAATCCAGATCGGCATCTGCAAAAACATCGGCAGCATCCCCGACACCGGCGAAACGCCCTGTTCACGATACATCTGCATGACCTGCTTATTCATTTCCTGCTTATTGTTGGCATACTTGGCCTGAATCTCTTTCATCTTCGGCCCGAGCTTTTGCATCTTCATCATTGACACCTGGCTCTTTTTGGTAATCGGATGCATCGCCAGCCGAACCAGGAATACAAAGAAAATGATCACCACGCCGTAGTTGCCCAGCGGCCCCATCAGCGTGTAAATCGTATTCATCAGCCACATAATCCCAAACGCCATCGGTGCAATGACCGACGTCGGACAGCAGCAACCGCGAAAATCAATCGTCTGGAAAAACTGCAGCGCCTTATACGTTTCGTTCTTCTCAAAAACCCGCTTGTCCTTCGGGCCTAAATACATCGCCAGCGAATACGACTTTGCTGCATCCGCACTGCCCGCCGCGCCCAACTCAATCGCGCCGCTGGTCAGTACATATGAACAGCTCTGATCGTCTGCCTCTTCAGAAGTCGCGGGGTTGTAAAGGACATTGCCGAATTGAAGCCACGGCTCATTGTGTCCCCCGTCCAGCTGCGATCGAATAATTGCCGCAAAATATTTATTCGTCAGCGCCGACCACGCCTGAACAGGATTGTCTTTCTTGGAGTGGAGGAAAAAAGCGTCAACATCCTGTTTTTTGATCTTCTTGCCCATCTTCATCAATTCAAGCTCAACGGTCTCAATCCCCGTTTCACCGTCATGATAAGCCACCTTCACCTTGCGTGAATCCTGCCGAACCGCCTCGCGGGCCATCCCGCCGGGGCCCTGCATTTTCATCTGCACCTTCACCGGCGTCTCGGACAAATTTTCAACAGCAAGATCACAAACCAGGTCATAACTGCCGGGAGCAATGCGATAAGTCTTAATCACCTTCACGCCATAACCGGCGTCGGCGTCGGTGAGCGTCGCCTCAAAACGCGCCTCATCCTTCGACTCAGTTTCGACCAACTGCCAGTTCAACTTGTTCAGCGGAAACGCCGACGGACCAAACTCTTCGGCCTCCGCCGGAGCCACCCACAAACTGGTGTTCGCCAATGTATAAATCGTGCGATTATCCGCATCGTTCCATGGCGACAGCAGCGTCAGAGGATTTTGCACCTTGACATCAGAATCGGCGTCAGCACTTAACACTTCAGTTGCGGAGACCTCGTCGCTTCGAGCCTTAAACTCGCTCAAGATCACATTGCTGATCGCCGCACCCTTTGAAGTGAACTGCACCATGAATTTGTATTTGTCACCATCATCCGTGCGCTCAACCTCCGGATAAAGCTGCCCCAGTGTCACCGTCTCCAGCTTGGCCCCCTTTGCCGAAAGTACCGGATACTCAACCTGCGTAACAACCGGTACGTCAATTGCCTCGCCGATCGTTGTTTCACTGACAGGCACTTCAACATCAACCGGAAGGGGTGTTTCAGCCTCTGCCGTTTCACTGGCCAGCGGCGCCACGCGCATCAGCAACGCCTTCGCGCCCGCCGGATGCTCCAGCACTGCATCGATCATCAGCCCCGCACACAACACCAAAAATAACGACACCCCAACAACAATCGTTGTCTTAAACTTCATGCACTCATATCCTTAAAAAAGTCCGGCCCAAAGGGCCGTCCATAATTTTACATTTTAGATTTTGATGTTTAACTTTTTCTATCTGCCGTCCGCCAGCCGGTCGCCTTCAAAGTTGTCCAGCTCGCGAATCGCATAAATCTTCTCAGCCGCCGCCTTAAAATCATACTCCAGCCGCACAAAGTTCACATTGTTGTCCTCAATATAAACATAGCTGGCCCGATTATCCCGGTCTCGCGGCTGCCCCACCGAACCGACATTGATAATCGCTTTTTCATCCGGAATAATCGGATACGCCCCGCCCAGTTCATCCGGCGTATAAAAATCCGGGTCTTCCAAAAACACACCCGGCAAGTGCGTATGCCCGACAAAACAAACATGCTCAACCCGTTCAAACAAAGCGTTCATCTTGCCCGTGGTCGTATAAACATCATCCGGGAAAACATACTCATTGATCGGACGCCGCGGCGATGCATGCACAAAGTCCAGCGTCGCGTCCACATCGCCCATCTTCTGCTTCAGCGTCCAGCGCATCGTCTGGTTGCCCAGGTAATTCCAGCGTTTGTTCGCCTTGTCGTGGTCGGTCTCTTCTTCCAGCACCCGGCGCGTCCAGTACGTCGCGGCCTCGGCGCCGGAATTAAAATTCGTCGGCTCATACAGGGCCGCATAGTCATGGTTACCCTGCACGCAGTTTTCCGTCTTTTCGATAACGAGATCCAGACATTCCTTCGGATTAGCCGCGTACCCCAGCACATCCCCAAGACAGTAAATCGTCTTGATCCCCCGCTGTTCAATATCATCCAACACCGTTGTCAACGCCTCAAGGTTGGAATGAATGTCACTGATAATCGCAAACATATATATAGTACCTGAAAATTGGGAACGCGGGCGTCTCGCCCGCATATCAAAAATATCCCGACACAGTCGGGATTCCATCAATAACGCTATCCAGAGCCTGTTCTTATATCACAAACACCCCCGTCATGCCATGAAAAATTAAAAGCTCGAAATTCAAAACGAACGATAAGTTTCGAACATTAAAATTTTAGAGTTTTGTATTTGTTTCGGATTTCGATATTCGAATTTCGGATTTACGCCACTTAAATCGCTTAAATATAAGCAATTAAGGAACTACAGCGGCCGATTCGCCCCATCCATCGCCGCCCGCAGGCACTCCATCCCCGCCGGCGTTATGTTGTGCTTGTGCCGGTACTTAGCAACCGCAGACGCCGCCACCGGACCCGCCGCCGCCGGACAAATCAACTCCAGCCCGTCACCTCCCGCCCAACTGCCCCGCATCAGGGTAAACGAGATCATGAAAAAAGACATCTTGTCCACGTCCCCGTCATCCAGATGGTCAATATCAAACGGCAAAACCCCCCGCATGGATTCAAATGAATTCGGCCCGTAAAGGCCCAGCATCGCCGTTTTTTCTGTAATATCTGTCACCGAAACACCACCGCCGCCGGCAGCCTTTTCCAGTGCCTGACATACCTTTCCAAGATGCTCCGGCTCGGTAACAACAATCAATTCCCCGTTAATCCGCACCACCCGGCAAAGAACCGCCCCGTCGATATCGCCCTTGACCCAGACCCACGTTTCATCCAGAATTTTGCCGCTTTTTTCGCTGAAAACCGCGTCCAACACATCTGCTGCACCGGTTCCCTTCACCGAAATCCGACCGAAACTGCACAAATCCACCACCGCGCAGTGACCGGCCAGCGCCGCAGCCTCAGCCGCCACATCGCCAAAATCCGCCGGCAAAGACCACCCCGCATACTCACCAAAATTGGCATCCAACTGACGATGCACAGAATCAAAAGGACTCGTCTTCAAAATAAAAACCCCAAAAAGTCATATAAATACAGTACTTCTAACAAAAATCAGACCAAAAATACTACCAGAAACACCCCGCCGCGCCAACCCACAATAAAAAAGGACTGCGAGATCACCCGCAGCCCTTAAGAGTAATTCAGTTTTACCAAGGCGTCTAATGCCTGCACTGCATCCATTTCTTCCAGTACCACCCCCAGTTCTGCCGCGGAGGATCAATAATCTTGACAGTGTCACAACCGTAGTAGTATTGTCGATTGATCAACCTGCCGACCACTTTTAACTCCTGCTTACCATCCTGCGGCAACGCATCCATCAAGTCATCCTTGTCAAAAAAGGCAAAGATCATCGTCGGCTGCTTGCCGCGTTTACCTCTGGAGGGGACAATCCAATACCGTTCTGCCTCAAGACCGCCCGGCGAAAGGAGAATCGGTTCGTCAGGGTCGATATCGTCTCGACCGATGTCTTTCGGCAGTCGGATACAGGCGAGAATATGCCGTTGATGGCTGTCGCGGTTGATCGTGGTGGGCGAGATGTTCACCGCGGCCTTCACCCAGTTATCAATACTGAATGAAACGTCGTCGCTAAACCCTTCATTACCATATTCATCCACCGCCGACGCAAACACAACATAATCCCCATCCGGCAACAACAAGCTGTCAAACAGATATTCCCACTGGCTTGTGGCACCATTGTAAGCCGCTGATAAATCATCAAAACCAATATCTGTACCACCGGCACCATCCCGTTCCCGGATGCTAAAAGTCGCGCCTGTGATTTCACTCAGATCTGCAGCCTGTGCTTTTAATGTAATAACATCCTGTATTACAGAATCAGCAACTGGAACAACAACCACAACTTCAGGAGCGGTAGTATCAACAACGGTAATATCAACCGTATCCGAATCAGAAAGATCGCCATCAGAAACTGTCAAAGTCACCATCGTCAAGCCCATCGGGAGTATCACCGTAGGATTATAACCGCTTGCCGAATCACCATCCCACGTCCATTCATAGGTCAGTGAATCACCATCCGGATCAGATGAACCGGAACCATCCAGTGTTACTTCCGTCCCGGCAACATTTGTCAGTTCAACAGTTTGGTCTGAACCTGCGTTGGCAACAGGTGTTTCATTTATCCCTGAAGAATACTCTGAGATGTCCACTGACAATAAAACACTACCAGTCTCTGACTCGATCAGGTCGACTCTGCCACCACTACTAAAATACGGCAGTAACAGCTGGAAATTAACATTCTCTAGCCAAGTTGGACCTTGATAGTCCCACTCGGCCAAAATTCTTCTTGGATCGTTGATGCCAAATTCTCCGAGTAAAATCCCGCTGGTTGAAAAAACCTCTGCCGTGAATTCGTATTCTCCCGGTAAGTAGTCCGGGGCAGAATCGATTACAAGAGTCTCATCTAGCAAGCTGAATACACCCGAATTTATCTGTATATCCATCCAGATGGATTTCTCTTCACCAAAAAATCTTTCTGCCGACGAGGCAGCCTCGGCGGGATTTGGGTATTGCTCTAAGAACCACCGAATCCTTCTTGCCCCCGGGTCTCCCCAACCGTTCGAAAAGTATGTCCCATCAAACATAATATATTCGGTGGTACCGAGTTTCCACCAATCGCCCTGACAAGTTGTGAACATCCAGATGTCATCGGGATCCCAGCCTTCACTGGCTGCATCGGCTCTACCCAAAGCCTCGGTAGCCCAGATATTGGGGTTTGGATTCGGGGAAAAGTAGAATGTTCCGCAACCGTCATATTCATCTGCCAAGCCAAAAATACCGTGGCCACTCTCATGTATAAATGACCGTCCGTTTTGCGTTGCTGCAGTAATCGGGCCTTCGGCAGAATAAATGCTTGGAGAACCCGAAGCTGCGTCGCCAAACACTTCGGTATGAAAAATGGCGTAAGCATCCGCAAAGGTAGAATAGCGAGTCAAGTTACTCGGAAGTGTTCTACCAGTGTCAGTTGCATTTCCCTGCATTTTTGTATAGTAAAAATTGAATTTGTCCAGGTTTCCAGCTACCGGATCTGTGGCTCCAAGCCTATCATCAATTTGATCCTGGATGTGTTCGATAAATGTTGGCAGCCACGTATCAATGTCATCCGCATCTCCATAGTCTTCATCAGGAACAAAAATCAAATCGAATCTGTCCGAGTGTTTACCGGTCGATCTTCCGGGAACAGGAATCACAGCCTTGTCAGCATCAGTGCAAAGGTCGTCCATGAGCCAGTAGTTGCCTGTGTCATGTATAATGACATAGGCGATACTTTTGCCGGAGGGCGATTCTACGGTCAAGCGAGTTAGGGTTCGCGTGCTAATGTTGCTTGTTGCCCATCCACTCGTCGCAATCAAGGTGTCGGTGTTGTCGTAGGCTTCAAGTGTAACACCGGAGTACGTGCTGACAAGAACAGAACAATACGTCGCCCCACCTCCAACGAAATCGATCCTCCCCTGATCACCATTTACGCCAAGCCAAGCGAAAAAATTTCCATTGGTTTCATAACTCTGGCTTCCATAAGGATAAACGTTATACAGGCTTTTGTCTCCATAGCTCCAGTTCATGCTTCCGTTTGATGTAAACTCTAGACTGGGCTGTGTGCTTTCGATTTCCACTCCTTCAATTCCCTCCTCAAAGTCCAAGAATATATCCTCTGGGCTTCTCGGGGTGTTAGGTTGCCCTGCGGGCCAACCTGGCTCCACAATCGCAAGTACGGTTGGAATTCCTGTAAACAAAAACAGGAACACAATTGAAATCGCATACCTCCTCACCATTAATCCATATTTCATAACAACCTCCTATCTTGAAAGTAATGGTCCACGAGTACTCTTTTGTATTAGATAACACACCCAATACCAAATACCCTTCTTTTAATTTTTCAACTCATTTTACAATCATCTATTCAAAAAGAGCTCTTCATAACGAGCCATAATCTACTTCACAGTGAATTCATTAGAATAGACAAGCTGCGTTTCGCCAAGATCAAGCGGTCTTCTCCAAGGCTCCGTATCGTTGTTTTCCACTTTTACTGTTTTCAGGCTATAGCGGAATGTAAGGCGATACTTTCCCCGGTCAAGCACTTTGGGATCGAATTGTTTGGTTACATTCGCACCTTCAAACCGACATAACTTCTGGTTCCATTTGTAGTCGATTAATGAATTTGGCAATAGGGCCTTAACCACACCGATCGGTCGCTCATACATTGTAAGTCGGCAAATCTCCTTGCCGTTTTCCATCACGGGCAAACGAAAATATAACGCTTCCCACATGTTATTTTGAAACTTCTCGAGGCTCCAAAATACCAAATCCCGCTGAGTAAAGTTGATGTACCAAATAGGAACTGTGAGATTGTTTTTGACTTTTATTTTGATAGATTCGCCCTGTGAATACAGCTTTTTATTGGTAACGACTGCTACGAAAGAATTGGACAGGTCATCTTTCGCATTGGGGTCTGAATTGCCGATCATTTCTTCTTGGTGCTGTGAAATTCGGGTTTCAGACTTTTGGGTATCTGAAAGTTCGTTGGTTTGCGCATTTCTTTGCTTTTCGCCTTGTTTACTAATACAGGAAGTGATGGATGCTATGACTGTCAAAAAAATAATTGCAATCATAACGTTTTTTACCGTATATATGATCTGCTTAGCATTAATCTTTTTCAATGTACACCACCTCCAATGCAAACTATCCCCGAACAGAAGCTCCGATACAAATTGGCCAACTCTTATATTCAGATATAGAAACGATAATAACAAAAGACATATAGTAGAATTCGCCTTTCTCCTTATCATTTTCTCTCCCTTTCACAATCTTTAGGTAAACATCATTCAGTACATGAGTGGATGTACGATAGGGACATGCGTTGAGGCGGTTCAGTTGGGTGTTTTGTAAGTGCTTTCACTCTTACTTACTCTCTGGAAAACAGTTTTCTCCATTGTTATGGGTGCCCGGCAAAGGTGTGAAATCCTTCCAATAAGTTTACATTTAATAATGCTGGTATCGCAGAATCAAGTTAATTCCGATAATAATACGTTTCTTACGCAAAATACCGTATTTGCCACGTAGTGTGTGTCATTAGATATACCTATAAATCGGCTTTAAGAAAGTGTGTTTCGAAAGCCGTAAGGGCAAAAAGCGGTTTTACATTATCTCAAAAGCTGGTATAATGCCGCCGGTTTGAAGAATAGAATCCATTAAGGAGAGATGTTTTGGTCGATATGACGCTTTTGGAAACGCAGGGGCTCATCAAACGGTATTCGGGACGAACCGTGGTCAATGATGTCAATTTCACGGTCGGCCAGCGGTCTATCGTCGGCCTCCTCGGCCGCAACGGCGCGGGCAAAACCACCTCGTTCCGCATGACCATCGGCATGATCATCCCCGACGGCGGCAAGGTCTTTTTTGAAGGCCACGACGTCACCAAAATGCCCATGTACAAGCGGGCACGCCTCGGAATGGGCTATTTGTCGCAGGAACCCAGTGTCTTCCAGCGGCTCACCGTAAAGGAAAACCTGCTGGCCATCCTCGAAACCATGGCCATCGGCAAAGCCGAACGCAATCGCCGGACCGACGATCTGATCGAGCGATTCAGCCTCGGCGAAGTCCGCAACAGCCAGGCACGCTTTCTGTCCGGCGGCGAACGCCGAAAACTCGAAATCGCCCGCGCCATGGTCACCAACCCGTCGCTGATTCTGTTGGATGAGCCGTTTTCCGGCGTCGACCCGATCGCCGTTGAAGAGCTGCAAACGGAAATCCGACGCCTCGTCGCCTCCGGCGTCAGCATTCTCATCACCGACCACAACGTCGAGCGAACACTGGAAGTGGCCGACAAGGCCTATATCATGGACCACGGAAAAGTCATCGCCGAAGGCACCCCCAAAGACATCATCCAGAACGAACTGGTCAAAAAGAGCTATCTCGGACAAACCTTCAAAGGCGACGAATTCGACGAAATGGAAACCAATTGATGAAGCAATGAAACGGGGCGATGCGAGTGAAACCTTCTATTATCTTGGTCGTTTGTCTCACCGTTTTCTGCCCCTTTTGGGAACATCAAGAGGCGTTTAGCTCAACTCCCAAAGATCTTCAACCGCTGCTGGAGCCCATCCGACAAAAGCATCGTCTTCCCGCACTGGCAGGGGCGATCATTTCTGAGGGGCAAATCGAAGCGGTCGGCGTTGCGGGCGTCCGCAAGGTTGGCAGCAATGTTAAAACCGAGCCTGATGACCAGTTTCATCTGGGCTCCTGCACCAAAGCCATGACCGCAACGCTGATTGGCATGCTCATCGAACGCGGCACGCTCCAATGGCAAACCACGCTGGCAGAAGCCTTCCCGGACATGGTCGAAAACATGCATCCGGACTACAAAAATGTCACATTAGAGCAATTGCTGGCCCATCAGGCCGGTTTTCCCCCCGCAGAAAAGTCATGGCCAACCGGCAAATCATTTATGGACATGCACAATCTGCCCGGTTCACCAAAGCAGCAGCGGCTTGAATACACGAGACTGATGCTGTGCCAGCCGCCCGCAGCCAAACCCGGCACAACCTACATGTATTCGAACGCCGGATACGCCATTGCCGGAGCTATGGCTGAGCAGGCGATGGACAAACCCTGGGAAACACTCATGCAGGAAATGCTGTTTGACCCGCTCAACATGAAAACTGCCGGCTTCGGTGCGATGGGCACACCCGGAAAAATCGACCAGCCCTGGCAGCACAAGACGGTGCTTGGAAAACCGGTTGCCGTCGAACCCGGGCCATTCAGCGACAATCCACCAGTCATCGGCCCCGGCGGGACGGTCCATTGCTCCATGGAGGATTGGGCACGGTTTATCATCGCCCATCTCCAGGGAGAAAAAGGCGACACAAAATGGCTTGCAAAAGAGACCTTTCAAAAACTCCACACCCCCGCCTTTCATGGAGAGTATGCCGCCGGCTGGATGGTCACGAATCGAGACTGGGCAGGCGGCAAGGCGCTGACGCATGCAGGAAGTAACACAATGAATTACGCCGTCGTGTGGATCGCGCCGGAACGTAATTTCGCCGTTTTAGTCGCCTCCAATCAAGGCGGCGGGAAAGTCAACCAGGCATGTGATGAAACCGCTGGAGCGTTAATCAAGCAGTTTTTGACGGATAACAATTAAATTGAAGATATCCGCCAACGCTAATTTGGATTGGCATTGTGCAAAAAACTGGTATAATATCCTAAATCTTGATGATTTTGAAAAAGTAAACGCTATTGAAAACAGGTAGAAGTATCCAAATGACTGATTATTCGAAATGTGAAATTACGCGGTATCCGACACCGGTGTTGCGCCAAAAAGCCCAGCCGATCGAGGAAATTAATGATGACATTCGCCTGCTGGCCGAGCGAATGAAGGATATTATGGTCGCCCAGCAAGGCGTCGGGCTGGCCGGTCCTCAAGCCGGGGTCAACCTGCGTATCTTTGTCGTCTCCACCGATGGAACCAAAGAAAACGCAAAGGTTTACATCAATCCGAGCATCAAAACCGAAGGCTCCGTTGTCGCCAACGAAGAAGGCTGCCTGTCGCTGCCGGGGATTTTCGGCAAAGTCAATCGCTACCCCAAATGCACCGTCACCGCGACCGACCTGGACGGCAACGAGTTCACCGAGGTCGGAGAAGGCCTGCTGGCCCGCGCGTTTCAGCACGAATTCGACCATTTGGAAGGCACCATGATCAAGGATCGCCTCGGATACGCCGCCAAACTGCGAGCCAAACGACGACTCAAACAACTCGAAGCCGAATACGGACAGTAATCACTATTTTTGCCACAGATAAACACAGATTTTTCACAGATTATTTTTGATGGGATTATTATAATATCCTGGTAATCCTGTAAATCCTGTCAAAAAAAAGGAAACAATGCGAATACTATACTTTGGATCAGCCGCGTTCGGCATTCCGTCTCTGGAAGCCATTCATCACAGCCGCCACGAATTGGCCGCCGTGTTCACCCAGCCTTCGCGGCCGGCCGGACGCCACCGCAGCAAACTGACCCCCACCGATGTTTGCCAGTGGGCACAAAAAAACGAGATTCCCAGTTTTGAAGCCAAAAACATCAATACCGACGAGATGAAAGCCAAAATCGCCGAATTCGACGCCGATTTACTCGTTGTCATCGCCTTCGGCCAGAAAGTCAGCCAGGATGTCATCGCCCTGCAAAAACACGGCGCCGTCAACGTCCACGGCTCATTATTGCCGAAATACCGCGGTGCCGCGCCTATTCACTACGCCATTATGAACGGCGAAACCGAAACCGGCATCAGCATTATCACCTTGGCCGACAAAATGGACGCCGGACTCGTCCTCGCGCAGGGCAAAACCCCGATCACCGCCGATGACAACTTTCAAACCGTCCACGACCGACTTTCCCACCTGTCCGTCGAGGTATTGCTCAGAACCATCGACGAATTGGAAGCCGGAACCGCAACCTTCACCGAACAGAACGAATCGCAGGTCACTTACGCCCATCGCTTCCAGAAAAAAGACGGTTACATCGACTGGGACCGCCCCGCGGCGGAACTGGCCAATCAGATCCGCGGCCTGTGGCCCTGGCCCAGCGCACAAAGTATGTATGTCTGCTCTAAAACCGGAAAACAATGGCGCGTCACCATCTCCCAGGCCCGTGCCGTCGAAAAAGTCAATGCAGAAGACGACATTACCGGCCAAATGGACAACGATCTGCACGTTATCTGCGGCCAAGGTGCGTTGGAAATCCTCGAACTCAAACCCGCCGGTTCCCATTTGATGACCTACGAAGCCTTTGTCAATGGTCACAAATGCCAACCCGGCGATCTGTTTATCTCCGCCGACAAGGCACTGGACGGAATATTCTAAATGGCGCCCGGACAAACCACAGCCCGAAAAACCGCTTGGTTGGTGCTGAACCAATGCGACATCATGAAACACGATGCCGCCGAACGGCTCAATCAGCATCTGCCGCAAACCGACCGGTCGGCTCAGGCAACCGATATCGTCTTCGGCGTCATCCGAAACCAAACCGCCCTGGACCTTGTCATTACAACGTGTGGCTCGATTGAATCGTCCCATGTCAAGCCATCCATCTGGAATCTGCTGCGCATCGGCGTCTATGAATTGGTCTATGCCCCGAAAACAGCCGAATACGCTATCATCAATGAAGCCGTCGAACTGGCCGCACAAAAAGGAACAAAAAAAACCGCCGGCTTCGTCAATGCGATTCTTCGCGCGGTTCAGAAAAATATCCAATCGCGACAGGCACTCATCTCCACGGCCGATCCGCAAAAAACCTTACCGCAAAATCCGCAAAACGGCTGCGTGTTCACACTCAACCTTTTGTCGGACCCAAAAAAAGAACCCGCAAGTCATTTAAGCAAAGCATTTTCGCTTCCGCACTGGCTGGTCGCTGAATGGCTGGAAGCCTACAGCCTTGAGCAAACGCGCGATATCTGCTTTGCCTGCAATCGGCATCCGTCCGTCATCCTGCAGCCGAACACATTACGCATCAGCGCCGAACAACTGCATCATCGGTTAACCGAACAAGGCTTTGATTGCGAAATTGACTCCAAGCAGACCGCCTGCTGTTTAAAACAGTCCGGCCCGATCAATAAAATGCCTGAATTTTTAGACGGACTATTTCTGATTCAGGACTCGACCGCCGCCAACGCCATGAAATGTCTCAACGCCCAACCCGGATGGAACATCCTTGACCTGTGCGCAGCGCCCGGCGGTAAAAGTATTGCACTATCAATGCAAATACAGGACAAAGGTTGCATTCTCGCGAGTGACTGCGACAAAAAACGCCTGCAAAAAGTCCGACAAAACGCCGAACGCATGCGAATCAGCGCCATTGAAGTGGTTATGCCAAATCATATCGCGCAAGAATTGAAAAAAATATCACGGTTGGACGCCATCATATTAGATGTACCCTGCTCCAACACCGGAGTCCTGGCACGACGCGCCGAGGCACGACGGCGCCTGCATAAAAAGGACATCAACAACCTGCTCAAAACGCAGATGCAGCTTCTCCAACAGACCGCCGCGTTTTGTCAACAACAAACAAAACTCGTTTATTCAACGTGCAGCATTCAGCCGGAAGAAAATCAGCAGCAAATTCAACAGTTTTTGTCACAGCATCCACACTTTATCTTGAAAACTGAAAAACTGACGCTGCCTGCATTGAAAACAGAGGTATTATTTGACCATGATGGCGGATATATCGCGGTATTACAACAAAAGTAACAGCCTGTCAGTGTTTCTATAAACAGAAAAACTGAAACCCCAATCCACAGGTTTTCCACAATGTCGATTTGACGTGTTAGGACTCTGTTAAAAACATTTTTTTTTCGCACGTAAGTAACGCAGTTACTTGTACCTCGACCGTGTGGAAAAGAAATTGCAAAAAAGCCCGTTGCATGACTTCGTCAACGTCTCTATCATTGCCTGAACTTGGCATTAGATATTTCAAGAAATTGACACAACATTGTTAACACCCACAGCGAACGGGAGAGCGAAATGCAAGCGGTAATCACGGATGAGATTAAAGCAGTACGTCAGCGTATTGCAGAAAAAATAGGCGATAGTCAGTATCAAGTGTGGTTTAAAGGCGCAACACGCCTGAAGATGAACGACGATCATTTTGAAGTCGCCTCCGCCAATCCGTTTATCAGCAATTGGATCGAAGGACATTACCATCCCGCCATCTCCGAATCCGTCAGCGAGATCTTCGGTCGTAAACACATGCTGCGTTTTCAGATTGACACGTCACTGGTCAAGCCTGCAACAAAGTCCCCGCGCGGCCCTCGGCAGGATCAGCGGGCACTGAATTCACTCCGGCGCAAACCCGCACCGGGAAAACCGGCTCCCGCATTGGGACAACCGTTGAAACTAACCCTTGATTCGTTCGTCGTCGGCGCCAAGAACCAATTGGCCCATAATGCGGCCCAGTCGGTCATCAATCAGCCCGAAAGCCCCTTTAATCCGCTGTTTATGCACGGTGGTTACGGCGTCGGAAAAACCCACCTGCTCCAGGGCATCTGCAACGCCATGCAGGAAAGCCAACCGGCATGCCGCTGGACCTATTTGTCAGCGGAAGATTTCGCCAACCAATACGTCGTTGCCCTCAAGACCCGAAAACTCGACGCCTTCCGCAACCGATTCCGAAATATGGATCTGCTGGTCATCGACGATATTCACTTTTTAGCCAATAAAAAAGCAATGCAGGAAGAGTTCCTGCATACATTCAATAGTATCGATTTAGCGGGCAAACAAGTCGTTCTCGCCTCCGATGCGCACCCCAAAGAAATTTCTCAACTCTGCGAAAAACTTGTCAACCGCTTTGTGTCAGGCATGGTGGTGCGCATGGATGCGCCGGATTTTGAAATGCGGTGTCGTATCTGCGCCCGGCGGGCGGAAAGCATGAAGCTGAATCTCACACAGGAAGTGATCGAGTATGTCGCCGGCAGTATCAGTGCTAATGTCCGCGAGCTGGAAGGCGCGCTCGTAAAGCTGGCGGCCTTTGCGTCGCTCAGCGGGAGCAAGATCTCATTAGCAGTCACGCAGCAGGTACTGGCCGAACATATTGCCCGGACGGACCCGGTTGTGCATAGTTCGGACATCGTCTCCACCGCCGCAGCATTCTTCGGAGTGAGTGTGACAGACGTTCATTCGGCGAAAAAAGATCGCACCATCAGCCTGGCTCGTTCGTTCGGGATGTACCTGACCCGACGCTTTACCAAGATGAGCTATCCGGAAATCGGAAAGTCCATGGGCGGAAAAAACCACGCCACCGTCATTCTGGCCTGCCGCAAGATTGAAAGCGCCCTCGCAGAAAACAAGGAAATGAAGTGGCGAACCCCCGACGGATGGCGACTCGCAAACGCCAAAGACATCCTCGACACCCTCATCGAAAATATCTCGTAATCGCAACCCGGCAAAAAACAGGAGCGTCCCATGAAAGTGTCCTATGCGTTACTGTGTGTCTTGATCCTCACCAGTCTGTTTGCCGGCTGTGCCATGCAGCCCAAACAATCGCAGCCCCTTCAGGTGATTGTATTCACGGGCGGTCACGACTATGATCAGCCGCAGTTTGAAGAAATGTTTGATAGCTTCAACGGTGTTGAAATCACACACGCAGAACTGGATAAAGACGGCAGCGACTTTGATGATATCAGCAACTGGGATTATGACGTGATGGTGTTTTATCATTTCCAGATGCCGATCTCGCAAACATCACAAACCAACTTTCTAAAGCTGACCGAAAAAGGCACCGGCATCGTTACCCTGCATCACGGAATCGCGGGCTTTCCCGACTGGCTGCAGTGGCGACAGATCGTCGGCGCAAAATATTTTCTCAAAAACACAGAGGAAGACGGAACGGTATGGAAACGCTGCACCTATAAACATGATGTCGAGATCGCCGTTGAACCGGCCGACACATCGCATCCGGTCACGCACGACGTTGCGCCATTTGTTATTCTGGACGAAGCCTATAAAGGCTACCGTCTTGAACCGGGCAACCACCTGCTGCTGACCGCAAACCATCCGGAAAGCCAGCAGCAAAACGGCTGGACACGAACGTTTAATCAGTCACGCGTCTGCTACATCCAACTGGGCCACGGAAAAGATGCTTATGAAAATCCGGCTTATCAAAAATTGCTCCAACAAGCCATCCGCTGGACAGCACAAAACTAAAATCAGCATGACTGACAATGTGTGAATAATAAAAAAAGCCCCGCCCGTCAGGGCGAAGCCTTCATTTTACCATTTACATTTTGATTTTTAATTTTTTGGTATTACCCGATCGTCGGCGCTTCGCGCTCTTCCCTCGACAGTGCCGTAAACAGCTCGTCAAAGTTCGGCGTCATCCCGTCGGAACCGTATTCGATATTCTCAAAATACCCGAACGACATCGCCGGCGAAAGGGGGACCTTCGTGACATGGTCGCACTTTTTGCACTTCACCGATTTTCCCGAATAGCTGTCTTTTACCTTGTAAAAGCAGCCGCAGTTTTCACAATTAAATTCAATCATTTTTTTGCCCCTCTTCTTTCTCTTTTTCGTCTCATATTCGTATTACACCGTATCGCCTTAAGCAGCAATCGCACTTTACATTCTTTTACCTTTAATAGCTGCCCTACTCTCTACATCTGATTAGACGCACAGCGACCTTAGATTGTTTCAGAAATTCTAAAAAAACTTTCCTCAACACCCCCATCACCGCAACCGCACACAACATAGCATTGTATACTGATCTCTCTGCGTTTATGTTGCGTATGGCCATGATCACACCGAAAAAGCCGCTCTTCTTATCATCAAAACTTCATCCTCCGAAACCAGTCCAACACCACGCTCATCACACAATCTATTATAGGCAACGCACCCGCAAAAACAAATTAGAGTTCAGTCAAATCGCTGTTGGCATGGGATTAAGAAAACCGATTTTCTGCCCGTCTCAACGCGTCTCCCCAATCATATCATCCCGGCCTTTTATCGTGTATCCCGGACTTTTATCGTGTCATCCCGGACTCCGAGCCGGGATCCAGAGCGACTGAGACATAAATCAAACTCAGTTCAACTTGGAAATATTGATCTGAAAAGGTCATGTGATATTATTCACAAATAAACCGGCAATACAAAATGAAAGAGGAAATCCCGTGAAATGCGCAAAAAGAAAGCAGCGGGAAGGAGGAACCCGCTGCTTATTTCCAGGTTAGAACCTGGCATTAGAAGGAGGAGGAGGGTAATGTTTTAATATTTCAATTATTTCTAACTCTATATACGACTGTCTCATCCCCGTTGTTCTATTATAATATACAATAATTCGGAATTTTATGCAAGCGATTTTCAGTAAAAATACCCAAAAAACAACCCGATTCACTCTAAGTCGCTTTTTTTGGTACATTTAGGAGACGATTTTTATATTTACTTGTTCACTTTTTCACAAGAAAATTCTACTCGATGGGAGGAATACAGTCCTCACCCCCCTCTACGATAAAAAGCACCCCATTGTTCTTGGTTTCAAAAAAAGTCCTACAAATAAGGGGGAAAAAGCCCCAAGCACATAATTTACAGCTTCATAGGTGCAAAATAGACTTCTTTTAAAGGCTGTTTTCGTCCGGATGATCAGTTGACCGGCGGTCATAGTGAGGCTTGGAAATCTTCCGGTCCAGCGGACTGAGCCCCCACAGCGTAATCAGTGCCAAAATAGTCACGCCAATCGCGATTTCGTACATCTGCAGGCCGCAGGCAATGCCGATCCCCGTTGTCAGCCAGATCGTTGCCGCCGTCGTAATGCCGTGAACGCTGGCCCGATCGCGGATAATCGCCCCGGCCCCGATAAACCCCACACCGGTAATAACCCCCTGAACAATCCGCATCGCCGCATTCTCATCGTTTAATTGATTGGCCACCACCGTAAATAACGCCGCCCCCATTGAAATCAGAATAAGCGTCCGAAGCCCCGCCGGTTTATGATGAATCTCACGCTCAAGGCCAATAATGCCCCCCAGCGCCATCGCCAGCACAATCGGAAAAAACGAAATCCAGTCAATATGTGTAAACCATGAATCCAATAAAACCTCACATTCTGATCGTTTGATATAACCCTATTATCGACCGAACTCCTTTCAAAACTGCAGTTTTTTTTAAATGATAAAACTCTATCCCTCTAAAAACAAAGAGGTTACAATCAATTCAAACACGGTTTTATCAAAATATTCGAGCCGAGACTTGTTTTTGAATAAAAAATGTTATAAACTATACATCATTAATCCGACTGATGTAGTGAGGTTATAGATGATTGATTCATATTTTCAACTGTCACGAAAAAGCAGCTATGCAGTCCGGGCCCTGTTTGAACTGGCCTTGCAGGGCCCCGCGGCCACAGTCAATGTCCGCGCCCTGGCAAAATCACAAGATATCCCCGTGAGATTTTTGGAAGTGATCCTCAACGAACTCAAACAGGGCGGTTTCGTCCTTTCGGTCCGTGGAAAACACGGCGGCTACCGACTCGCAAGGGGTGCCGACCAAATCACCGTCGGGCAGATCATTCGCTTTCTGGACAACACCTCTGAATCACCCGCCCCGCCTCACGAACACCCCCATCCGGGCGAGTTCATCTTCAAACGGCTATTGGACCAGGTCAACCAACAGATCAGCAGCCTCTGTGAAAACGCCACGCTGGAAAAAATGGTCACGGAATATAAAGACCGTCAGGAATATATCCCCAATTATATGATCTGATACGATAACGACCACACACTCCAATAAACGGAGAGACAAATAAGATGGAATCACATAAACGCAGTATAGTCAAAGCATTGAGTTGGCGCCTCGTCGCCACCGTCGTGACGTTTTTAGTCGCCTGGCTCTTAACCGGAACTGTGGACGTCGCAATGAAAATCGGCGTCCTCGATACATGCATCAAGCTCGGCGCCTATTATCTCCACGAACGCACATGGATTAAATTGAACTACGGAAAACTCAAAACCCCCGAATACCAAATTTAATCCCGACATAAAAATGAAAATCGCAACGACGTGATATTAGGACTGGTTCAGCAATTTAATAATCGCATCCACGCAGTCGTCATGGTTCAAGCCCGCAAGATCCGCCGTCACCTGGGCCCATTTTTCATACAGCGGTGTGCGTTTTTCATAAAGCTGCGTCAGCGTCTGCCCCGGCTCAAGCACCACACCCCGCGCCTGCAAATCCCCCAGCCGATTCGCCAACTCCGCCAGCGGCAGCTTCAAATACACAATCGTCCCCAGCCTTGCCAGCGAGGCCATCGCCGCTTCATAATACACCACGCTCCCCCCGGTGGCGATCACCGAATCGGCCGCTTCGACGCGCTGCACAGTCTCCGACTCAATCTCACAAAACCGCCGCATCCCGTACTGCTCGATCAGCCGACGCAGGCTCTTGCCCTCACCCGCCTGGATCAGCAAATCCGTATCCACAAAACGATAGCCCAGCCGCTTCGCCAAAAGCACCCCCACCGTACTCTTACCCGACCCCGGCATCCCAATCAATACAACATTCGATTTTTTTTCTTTCACCTTGCTCTAGTACCTCTGTGCCCTCTGTGGCAAAAACTAATATCCAATATAAACTATAAAATCTACAATTTATCGCTGCATCAACTCTTCCGGCCGGATCAAGACATGCTTCGGCAATCGATCGCGAACCAAATCCACAAAGTTATGCATGCCGATCGATTCGGGCGCGTGCGCATCCGAACCGTACACCAGCTTCACGCCCGCATCCAGCGCGAGCTGGTAAATCTGCCACCACCGCTCCTGCCAGTATGCATCCAGTCGATATCCCGTCAGCTCGTTCAGCTCCCAGGCAATCTTGTTTTCCGCCGACAGCGCCGCGGCCTCTTCCAGCACACACAGCCCATCATCAAAATGCACCGACAAATCCGCCCCCGCCGCCAGCAGCCGACCCGGATGCGCCAGCGTATGAATCTTCGGATTACGAACAATCCCCAGCAGCGACGACGCCCAATACTCCATAAACTCTTCGGCCGTCAACGCATTGTCTTCATGCGACCGCGGATAGTTCCCAATCGTCGGCACATAATGAAATCCCGCGATCACAATATCCAGCCCGTCCAGATCGTCGGTCACCAGCCGCCCGTCGGTATGCTTGGCGTCCACATCAACCTCGGCGCCGATATACACCGCACAATGCGTATTGCACGCCTTCGCCTCGGCACGAATCATCTCGATCTTCGCCCGGTCCGACGGCTGAAAGATATGATCGGTAATCGCAATCGCCGACAAGCCAAGGTAGTCCGCCTGGTGACAAATTGCTGATACCGTCATCCCCTTGGCATGCCCGCAATGCTCCGTATGAATATGCAAATCATAATTCAACATAAATTTTTCTCTGAGAACTCTGTGTCCTCTGTGGCAAATATTTTTTTTAAAATCCGTGAAAATCCGCGTAATCCGCGGTTTCATTTTCCAGCTCGCATCGCCAGCACCAATGATAACACAAATCCGATCGGAACGCAAAACAGGATCGGCACCGTTCCGTAAATATCGATGATCCACCCCAGCAGCAGCGGCAGCACACACGCCACCAGCCAGATCCCCCCGACAATCAATCCCATCCGCCGCCCCAGGTTCGGCCCCTCGCTGTGCCGCGCCAAACTGACCATCAGCGGATACGCCCCGAAACAGAAAAAACCGCCCGCAAAAA
The DNA here is from genome assembly GCA_963675155.1 of Anaerohalosphaeraceae bacterium. Taxonomy (GTDB): domain Bacteria; phylum Planctomycetota; class Phycisphaerae; order Sedimentisphaerales; family Anaerohalosphaeraceae; genus 4572-13. The sequence continues at coordinate 45,516 of OY775912.1, forward strand.
TCAGCACCGGCGACCAACGCTCCGGCAGAAAAATCAGATATGCAATAATAAACGGAATGCCGATCCCCAGCATCCGGCGAATCAATCGAAGCTCGCCGAGTTTTCGCACGAACACCGAAAACACCATCCCCCCGACGCCGCCGGCAAGACTGTAAAGCGACACCGCCTCGCCCCCGAACGTCAGATCCAGCCCCAGCTCTTTAATACGAAATGGAACAATCCACGCAATCACCTGCGCCGAACAGGCCCCCAGCGTCGCAATCGTCATAATCAGCCAAAACGAAATCGCTTCCGCTTGCGGTCGTGCCGCTTTCTTGGCCGGCTCGTCCCGCTCAACCGCCAGTCGAATTCTAAACACCGGCAAGACCACCAGCAGCACCAGCGCGGTGAGACAAAACGGATACAACGCCTGAACTCCCCACTGTTCGAATAAATGTGTACTCGCCCAGCCGCTGAACGCAAATCCCACAACACCGCCCGCCATAAACACCGTCGAACTGACCGCCGAAGAAATCCCATCCAGCCGGTGAATCGCCTTCAGCATCTCCGGATGCGTCAGCCCCACGCCCGCACCGCCGACCACCGAAATCAGGCTCAGCCATAAAAACGCAATCCCTCCCGGCGGAACCACCGCAAACAGCGACATCGCACACACCAGCAGCAAGCCTCCATACAGCAGCAGCGGCTTGTCCTCTTCCGGTCGCACATGGCCGATCAACACCTGAATCCCGTTAGCCGCCACCAAAAAAATCGTCAGCAGCGCCGACCCCGAAGCCGCCGACAATTGATAGAATTCCTGAAACGCCGGCATCAAAGGATGCATAAATCCCGGAAACATATCTGCGACAAAATGCGCTCCCGTCAGCGCCAGCAACTGCGCCCATTGTTTTCGCCTGTCACCGCCAATCGTCTCCATTATTCCAGATCCATTCGCAGCAAAAACTCCGCCCCCTGCCGAAACACGCTGCACGGAAAATCAAACAGCTCGCTCATTTGCCGGCTGGTGATAATATTTTCCGGCGCACCGGTCGCCAGCACTTTGCCGTCCTTCAGCAGCAATACATGTTGAATCCACGGATCAATCTCTTCGACGTGATGCGTCACATAAATAATCGTCGGCGTGTTTTTCGACTTGGCCAGCGCCGCGATGTCCTTCAAAAATCGCTCGCGCGCCGCCGGGTCCAGCCCAATACACGGCTCATCCAGAATCAGCAACTTCGGCTCACACACCAACGCCCGTGCGATCAGCACCTTCTGCATCTCCCCCTGACTCAGCGTGCCGTACTTTTGCCCCGCAACCGATTCGGCCCCAAGCTGCGCCAACACCGCCAACGATTTCTCACGCTCCTCATCGTTAATATGTCGGTACAACCCGATCGACGCGTCCAGCCCGGACGCCACCACGTCAATCGACGAATCCTGCGCGCCCAATCGCTGCGTCATCGCACTGCTCACCCAGCCGATCACCTGCCGCAGCCGCGGCACATCCGTCGCACCAAACCGCTCACCCAGCACACGCACCGACCCAAACGTCGGCCACGCATACCCGGTCAGAATTTTCAGCAGGCTCGTCTTACCCGAACCGTTCGCCCCCAGCAGCGCCCAGTGCCTCCCCGCCTCAATCGTCCACGAAACCTCAGACAGAATCGTCCGTTCCTTGCGGCAAAAACAAACCCCCTCAAGTTCAACCACCGGCTCTGCCATTGGATTCCTGTTATTCATTTACAAAAACACCTTCCCCAACAAAAGCGTGGAACGGAAGTGACACGATGACAACTGCCCTGTGTAAAAGCATTTTACAGGCCGTATCATTCCTAACGTTAACACTGTCATTCCGAGCGCAGTCGAGGAATCTTTTTAAACAGCCATCGCCAACGGCGATTCCTTAACTAAAAACTAAGAACTAAAAACTGACTTTATCCAGCCGGAATAAAATCCTCGCCCGTCAGCTTCTCATACGCTTCAATATACTTCGCCGAAGTCTTCTCAATAATCTCATCCGGCAGCACAACGCCCGCACCGGATTTATCGAAATTGATCTCTTCCAGGTAGTTCCGCACAAACTGCTTATCAAAACTTTCCTGATCGCGCCCGGCCTCATACTTATCCGCCGGCCAGAACCGCGACGAATCCGGCGTCAGCACCTCGTCAATCAGGATAATCTTACCGTCAATCTCACCCCACTCAAATTTCGTATCCGCCAATAAAATCCCCTTCGACGCCGCATACTCGCTGGCCTTTTGGAAGATTTCAATGCTCTTATCCCGCACAAACGTCGCGGCCTCTTCGCCAATGAGCTTCACGCACGTATCATAGTCGATATTCTCGTCATGGGCGCCCAGTTCCGCCTTCGTCGACGGCGTAAAAATCACCTCCGGCAGCTTCTCACATTGCTTCAACCCCGCCGGCAGCTCAATCCCGCACACCGTTCCCTGCTTTTGGTACTCTTTCCAGCCCGACCCGGTAATATATCCGCGAACAATACACTCCACCGGCAGCACCTTGGTTTTCTTAACCAGCATCGAACGCCCGGCCAACTGATCCGGATGATCACAGAACGGAGCCGGAAAATCGGCCACATCGCTGCTGATCAGGTGATTTTCGACCACCCCGTCCAAAAACGAGAACCAGAACCGCGAAATATCGGTCAAAACCTGTCCCTTGTGCGGGATTCCCGACTTCATAATCACGTCAAACGCACTGAGCCGGTCCGACGCCGCGATCAAAAGTGAATCGCCAAGGTCGTAAATATCCCGAACCTTACCATGCTTGCCATCAACCCCCGAAATATCCGTCTGCAACACAACATTCGCCATAATAAACTCCATTTTCACTAAAACCATAAAAGCGGAGCGATGTAAATCGCCCGATTAAACGCGACACATTGTCATATCCACACACAACTTGTCATTCCCGCGAAGGCGGGAATCCAGAGCCTCCTAATATATAGGACTGTCGCTCATTATTCAATAATCATTCAACATTTTAATCCCACTAACCCAACAACCCAAAACCTAAACCTTCCGTGTAATTCCGCGATGAACACCAATCGAAAACTTTAAAATTCGTCGTCAACATCACAATCGCTTGACGGAAGAAAATCAATCTCCGTCTCCTCTCGCCTGTTCTTCAAACAGTGTTGAATGACACTGGCAATCATAAGCAAAACGATCACGACATCAGCCGTAACAATACAGTACAGGTGAACAGCGGGATTCGCGTCCTCACCATGGACCTCAAAAGCCTCGGGCGAAAAACCGATCATAAGATACAGATAGCCGCAAAAAACAATGGTAAGCATACATGCGAATGAAAGCAGCGAGATAATCGACCCCAGATCCTCCATAAGAAGATAAAGCCCAAGCAGCAGAAAAACAGGCGTCAGAATCAGCACATAAATCCACATCTTGTGGAAAATATCGATGATCTGATGCTCATACGTTTGATAAACAAAAAACAGAATAAATGAGAGCACAAACGCAACAATGACGGTGAGACCGAAATAGACAATCCCGGACTGCAAAAAACCCGCCGAACCGTTCTCATCTGCACTGGAACTGTCGTTATCGTCGATAAAGTGCCCCGGCTGAAAATCAGACCCTGCCATCTCGCCTTCGACCTCCTTTCGATAGTCCCGATTTCTCAATAAATCAGGCTCAAACGGATTATACCTCCCAAAAACCAAAAATCAAAACCTAAACCTGTCCGTGAATTCCGGCCTACCGAGTTGATTTCCTCCCCTGTGGTCTCGGTGCTCTTGGTGGGAATAATCAGTGAAAATCTGCGGAATCTGTGGACCCAAAATTCGTGTCATCTTCGAGGGATTGGCAATATGCAGTGAAGCAACATCCGAAACCAATTCATCGTAGAGAAATCCCGCCTGGCCGCTGATCTCGAAGACCGCATGGACACGATAACCGCCAACCGAATGCTGACGCAGATAACGACGAATCGAACCGACATCAGGACCGAATGTCGCCGACGATTCCGATTGTCCCGGCACAATCGCATAACCCACTGTCTTCTTGCAATCCATGTCTAATCCGATATACTTGTCCATTAGGAGCCTCCTGTAAAAAAAGGTTAATGTGGCTAAGACCACGAAAATTTAAATGGGGCGTTTAAACGACCCCGCATTATAACCCATACCGGAGGCTCCGGTTACATAGCTTATTCGTGTCCATCCGTGGTTCAAAAAAAATGATATCTTTCCAAAATACAGCCGCAATCAAATCCCCGGCCTGATATAATACACTCGGCCTACCAAAAAAGGCCAAAAGGAAGGAGCAATAGCAATGAAAATGAAAACATTACCTCAAAAACCTGATTTCCCCTTCATGTTCTTCATGCACTTCATGGTTAAATCACCAAAAATGAATGCAACACCCGCCCCCCTTAAAACGCAAAACAAACCCATTTTTATAACAGATAGAATCGCCATAAGCGATTGTCTTATAAGAACTAAGAACAACGAACTCCGAACTGGCGCAGCCAAAAACAAACCCAAACAAACCCATTTTGGGAGCGCGGGCGTCTCGCCCGCAATAAATAATTTTTGTAAATCCCGTAATCCCGTCAAAAAATCTGTTTATCCGGTCAAAAAGGTTTTCTTTCCAGTAAAAATCAATACAATCAGTGAAAATGACGATTGTAATAAGTACCGCCGGCTTCCAGCCGACAAGTCAAAACTGAGAACTCTGAACCATGAACTAAGAACTACGAACTTATAAAAGGATATGCAATGAATAAGCAATCTCAGAACTTCTTAAAAGCCCTGCTCGAAGCTCCCAGCCCGTCCGGCTATGAACAGCCCGCGGCGAAAATATGGCGTGATTATGTCAAAAGCAGCGTCGACAAACTCACCCCCGACGTCCACGGCAACACCATCGCCGTGCTGAATCCCAAAGCCAAATTCAAATTCATGCTCGCCGGACACATCGACGAAATCGGCCTCATGATCACCCACATCGATGACAAAGGCTACATCTACACCGCCCAGATCGGCGGCATGGACCCGTCCCTGCTCGTCGGCCAGCGCGTCAAGATCATCACCAAAAAAGGCGACGTCTTCGGCGTCATCGGCCGAAAAGCCATCCACCAGATGAATCCCGAAGAACGCAAAAAATCGGTCGAAATGGAAAATATCTGGGTCGATATCGGCGCAAATGACAAAAAAGAAGCCCAAAAACGCGTTTCGGTCGGCGATCCCATCGTCATCGACGTCGAATGCCGCAAGCTCGACTCCGACAAGATCGTCTCCCGCGCCACCGACGACAAAGCCGGCGCCTACGTCGTCGCCGAAGTCATGAAGGCCCTGTCCAAGCGAAAACTCAACGTTTGTGTCATGGGCGTCGCCACCGTCCAGGAAGAAGTCGGCCTGCGAGGCGCGATCACGTCTTCCTACAACGTCAACCCCGACGCCGGCTTTGCCATTGACGTAACCTTCGCCAGTGACCATCCGGAAACCGACCCGAAAAAAATCGGTGAAGTCAAGCTCGGCTCCGGCCCCGTCCTGCACCGCGGCCCCAACATCAACCCCGTCATGGAAGATATCCTGTTCAAAATCGCCAAGCAGAAAAAGATCCCCTACCAGCTCACCGCCGAGCCCCGCGGCACCGGCACCGACGCCAATGCCATGCAGCTCTCTCACGGCGGAGCAGCCACCGGCCTCATCAGCATCCCCAACCGGTACATGCACACCCCCGTGGAAGTGATCTCAACCAAGGATCTGGACAATACCGTCAAGCTGATCGTCGAGTACATCGCCGCCCACCCGGCCAAACGCGACTACAGACCTTAAAACTCGTATATAAAAGGACTTACTGTGTACACGGACACCACCGGAATCGAGTTCTTTGTTAACACCTACATCAAGATGTTCTTCTTGCTGGCGCCGTTTTTCACGATGTCGATGTTCCTGAAAATGTCCGAAGGAATGGATACAGCCGAACGCCGCCGGGCCGCAATACGCACGTCGATTGCAACGCTGATCGCCATCACGGTTTTCTTTTTCTTTGGTAAAACGCTGTTCAGCCTGATCGGCATTACACTGGCGGCCTTTCAGATCGGCGCCGGCACAACCCTCTTCCTGACATCAGTCATGCTGGTGCTGGGCATCAGTAAACCGCCCCAACAGGAGGAAAATGCGGATTTTTCCGTTGTGCCGCTGGCATTGCCGATCATCGTCGGCCCGGGTACCATCGGCACACTCATGGTGTGGGGAACGGAAATGACCGATCCGACACAGCGAGGCATTGCGATCGCCGCCATTTTCAGCGGGGGCCTCACAATGTCGCTGTTTTTGCTGCTGGCCGAACGGATTGACACCATTCTCGGCCGCAAAACCATGACCGTGATGATTAAACTGACAGCATTGGTTCTGACCGCCCTGGCCGCACAGATCGTTTTCACCGGCATAAAAAGCTTTATGGAGGCATGACTCCCTATTTTTAAAGAAAATTGGAGAAAGACTGTGATGAATCGAAGAACGTTTTTAGCCAAAACAGGATTGGTTTCTTTATCGCTTTTCTTGACGCCGGACTTGAACGCCAGCGTACCCTCACAACCTGATCATCGCCCCAATATCGTTTATATCATTGCCGACGATCTGGGATGGCATGATGTCGGTTTCCATGGCAGTGACATTCGAACTCCCAATATCGACAAGCTTGGAAAAGAAGGCATTATTCTCGACCGCTTTTATGTCTGCCCGGTTTGCTCACCGACGCGGGCCGGTGTGATGACCGGGCGTTATCCCCTGCGTTACGGCATGCAGGACGGCGTTGTAAACCCCCGCAAACGGCATGGACTGCCGCCGGACGAATGGACCCTGCCGCAAATGCTTGAAAAGTGCGGTTACAAACAACGAACCATGATCGGCAAGTGGCACTTAGGGCTTGCTTCGACAAAGTTCCACCCGCTTCAACATGGATTTACCGCTTTTTACGGGCATTACAACGGTGCGCTGGATTACTTTAGTCATGTGCGTGCCGGCCAGCTGGATTGGCACCGGGATTATAATGCCAGCTACGACAAGGGGTATTCCACGGACCTGCTGGGCGGCGAGGCGGTTCGACTCATTCGCGACAGTGATCCAAACGATCCGTTTTATATTCATCTGTGCTTTAACGCTCCGCACTCACCGCTCCAGGCCAAACAGGAGGATCTGGCCGAATACGGGTTCGATCCGGATGAACCATTAAGTCAGAATACGGATGCGGGGCTTGGAGCTCGTGAAGGGGCGTCAAATTATGGTAAACAAGGGCGGGGCAACACGATTCGACAAACCTATTCAGCTATCACAACGGCGATGGACCGCCAGGTGGGTGAGATTCTCAAGGCGATTGACGAAAAAGGAATTTGCGAAAACACGATTGTCATTTTCCACAGTGATAACGGCGCTGACCCAAAGCAAGGCGGTAACAATCAACCGCTTCGGGGCAACAAATTTACCACGTGGGAAGGCGGCGTCCGTGTGGTGGCGATGATACGCTGGCCGAAACAACTTCAAGGCGGTCGAACGTGTCACAACATGATGGGCTATATTGACATGTGGCCCACCTTAGCGGCGGCGGTCGGCTACACGGATAATGACGGCAAGCGGCGCGACGGAATCAATATGCTGGGGGTACTGAAAGGTGAAAAAGAGGCTCCGGATCGCCCCTTCCACCTGGGAAGAGATGCCGTTGCGACACAAGACTGGAAACTGGTTAAAGATGAACTGTTCGCGATTTCCAATGATCCCCACGAAAAAACAAACGTTGCCGAACAGCATCCGGAAATTGTCAAAAAACTTTCAGCCTATCGGGATGAGTTTATCAAAATGGAAGGACCTGCCTGCAAGACCTCATTGCCAAAACCAACTGACTGGCCGCCGAAGGAATGGAAGATTCCCCAAGAATGAAGCGAAACCGGCAGATTTATGTCGGAAATATTATGAAGTGAGGTTTTTGGCGGCGTTTTCGGCATTCATCTTTTCATATTTGTCGATAACGTCAACAAGCCGTCCGAGCGCTTCGCGGCCTTCAGAACTGGCCTCTAAGCCCAAAAATTCGATACCGACCAAAAATTGATGATGTTCGGGCTCTTCAATAAAATAACGCACATGTGATTCCAGTAACAGGGGTTTTTGGTAGCACATGGGCGTAAACTGGATGCCCAATAGCTGGCCGCTGCTAAAATGCTCTTTTTGGTCCATATCAACGGCAATCTGGGCACCGCCGGCTGATAAATTGATTAATCGGCCCTGCCAGTACTGTTCTGCGGGTTTTTTGTCCGAATCGTCCAGGTAGCCGCGATGCCAGAATAAGCTTTTGACCTTCAAATTCTCGGGAACAGACTGGCGGTCGTAGGCTCGACGCTGCATACGCTCGACTTTTTCGGGAAAATCGATCACGACATTTCGGCCCTGAACCTTGGTAACGGCAGCTTCAAAGAGATATTTAAAATGATCGATTTGAACACATATACCGACTGGTTGGTATACATCAACATCTGTGGTGCTTTCGCAACCGCCTAATATGATGGTTTCTTCGTCAAAATCACAGATTTTCGTATTGAGAATCCGCCATTTCCCCTGCCGGGTAAAGCTTAGAACGACTTCGGAGCCCTGCTGCCGGGATTCGGAAAGAAACTCATTGATTTGACTGGACTTAAGTGTTTCACTTCGAGTCATTGTCGCAACTTCCACAGAACAATTCCTTTTCTCTTTAAAACGTAATATATAAATCCAGAGCCTACCTATAATAAATCGGCTACCGGGCTGAAAACCTTGAGATCTTTACCGCTAACATTGAGTCTTTTAATTATTTCATACTTTCTTATACGTCATAGAATGAAAATAGATCGGTTTTTGCTAACTCATTTAATTATAAGTAGATATACTCTTTCAGCCCGCTGTTTTGTGGTTTTTTCATCCCTGCTTGCACATTGAATGATTGCGGGAGCATAAGTTTTACAAATTCACGATGACAAGCGTTGCAAAAACAGGCCTTCAAGCGTATGATACCCTTTTGGGGTAATCGGTCTGCGAGGATTGCTCTAAAGTATTCTGTGTAAGCGACATAGCCGCACAACGTATGTGTTTTTCAAGAACTTATATGGTTTTTCCCTATGAATAATGAAACTTCAAAACGTTACTCACTGACCGAAATTGGATTGCTGGCATTTTTTGTGCTGGGTCTGATTGCTGCCCAAATGCTTGTCAAGGCGCGCCAGCGGATTGTCCTGTCTGAGCCGGTTTCATTAGCCGGATCAGGCTTGTCGGTTTGCAAGCCCATTTCCACCGGCTGGGAATCGACATCAACCTGGCAATACGAGTCCGATAACAGTTTTACGCTCGTCGCTCAGCAATTCCAGGGAACCCGTCGCGAAGTTGAAATTCGCTGGCGTTATTTGCTCTGCAGCCGGGCGGAATCGTCCCGCCAGATTTTAGAAGATCGCGCCGAACGGGCCAGTGCCGTCTTTGGAGAAATCCAAACGCTCCAGCAGCCGGTCCCGATGGACTACGCCGCGATTCATTCGGCGGATGGTTCCAGACGAACTTTTTATGTGGGGATTGCGAAACTGGATTTCGGACGTTCCATTGAGTTACAGGTGTTACCGCGGCGGGTGGATCTTTTCTATGCTGAAAACCTGTTTACCCAGCTGGCTTCCAGTCTTCAATACCAGTTTCCTGATCCGCTTCAGGCGGGTCAAGATGTTGTTGCCGGCCTATGGGAGAATCTGCAACAGGATACCGTATCGGCAACCGGAAGCGATCAAGACATCTTCATTATCAATAATACTCAAAAACAACCCGTGGGTTATTCCTATAGCCACTATTCTCCGGGGGGTGACGACACAAACCGTTCGCTGTCTATCACAAACCGGTACTATGAATTGAATCAGTTTTTGCTCGATTCGACGCTGATGATTAACAACGAAGACAAAACATTTCTCTGGAAAAGTTCGATCCAGGGGATTGGTATGGGTCAGCCGCGAAGCTACACAATAACCAAAGACGCTGATGGCATGCTGGATGTCAAGACGGATTTTGACGCCGATCAGAATCGGCAGTACCGGGCGAGTTGTTTGCTGGTTCCGGAGTTGCTGCTGCCGCAGGCGGCCAAACTGGTTCTGGATCATTCGCTCGAAACGGTCATTGTCGATGTGATGTCCGCCAGAGGCTTTGTGGTACCGACGGTGCTTTCAAAAAGCGATCCGGCGACCGCCCTGGCTCGCTCCGAAGATATCGCGGCGGTGGTAAAAGTCGATTTTTTAAATCATCCCAAATCATTCGAAGAACTTTACTTTGACAAGGATGGTCGATTGATTGCCCGGCTCGAACAGCAGCCGTTGAAACGTCCCCGCTTGTGGGAAATGACGACGCTCAATCAGCTACAGCAGATTTTTAAAGAAAGCTTTCAATCCAAAACAGAAACGGTGGCCCGGATTGACTAGCCGGGCATGATGGATATAGATAATAATCCTGATGACTTAAGCGAGAAAGAAAATGGCTGAAAATAAATATGACTGCATTATTGTCGGAGCGGGCCCTGCCGGGCTTGGAGCGGGTTTATACGCCGCACGGGATCGTCAGAAAACACTCCTGCTCGAAAAGTTCTATCCGGGTGGTCAGATTAATAACACCGATCGCATCGAAAACTATCCCGGTTATAAAAACATCGGCGGGACCGATCTTGTCATGAAAATGATGGATCAGGTTACAAGCTTCGGTGGCGAAATCAAGACCAGTGCGGAAGTCACAGGGCTTCAACGGCTGGACGATGGAACGATCGAAGTGACGTGCGGCAAGGATACGTATGTCGGGAAGGTTGTGATTTTAACGCCGGGCAGTTCGTATCGTCACCTGGGTGTTCCGGGCGAAGAAGAGTTCCGCCAGGCGGGTGCCGGTGTGAGCTATTGCGGCACCTGCGATGCGCCCTTCTTTAAAGATAAAATTGTTGTCTCGATTGGCGGCGGTAACACTGCGGTCGAAGACACACTGCACCTTGCCAAATTTGCGAAGAAAGTTATCATGGTTCACCGTCGGCAGGAATTTCGCGCAACCAAAGTGCTGGTCGAAGAATTAATGGACTACGTCAACAAGGACGGCTCCAATCTTGAGCTGCGTCTTGACAATGTACTGAGCGAAATTCAAGGTGAAGGAAAAGTGCAGCAAGCACTGATCAAACATGTCAAGACTGAAGCGATTGAAACCATTGATTGTGACGGTGTGTTTATTTTTGCAGGCATGGTTCCCAATACAAAATTCCTTGAAGGCTTTGTCGATCTGACCGAACACGGTTTTATTCAATGTGACCCCGCGTATCTGCGTACGAAAATCCCGGGTGTATTTGTTGCCGGCGACTGCCGCATTGGTGCGGCGATGCAGTTGGTGACGGCGGTAGCTGACGGCGTCAACGCAGCGATGTGGATGAAGTCTTACCTACGTGATCCGGGCTGGTGGAACGAACCACTCTCGGATGCCCTTTCGCCTTCCGGCTGGTAATCTCAACGAATGTTATAAACTGTCAAAAAAGGCCGCCCTGTTTGCGCTAACAGGCGGCCTTTTTATTTCATTATGCTTATGCTCCAACCATCGGTTAAGCTTGTGAACGCGTTCACAATCATTTTCTTTCGGCCGTTAAATCATCTCCTCTGCAGAGAGTCCCATGCGTTCGGTCAATTTTTCAAATTCATCAAGTGAATAGTAATCAATGATGATGCGTCCGCGCTGGCCGCGTTTATTGGCCTTGATGTTCACTTTTGTGCCAAGGACTGTTTGGAGCTTACGCTCTAAGTCTACAATATGGGCCTCCTTTTCCTTCTTTTCTTTTGGTTCCGTTTTTCCATCCAGGTACTTACGGACCAAACGTTCGACTTCTCGAACACTGAGCCGCCCTGCCATGGCCCGGTTGGCCAGCTTACGCCGAAGCTCATCGGAAGGCAGCGACAAAATCGCCCGCGCGTGGCCCATGCTAAGATTTTCGTCGACCAGCATCTGCTTAATATCTTGCGGTAAGTCCAGTAGCCGCAAGTGGTTAGATACAACCGTCCGATCTTCTCCAAGTCGTTTTGACGCCTCAACTTGTGTTAAACTGAAGGTTGTAATAAACCGCTGATAGGCTTTCGCCCTTTCAATCGGATTGAGATTGGAACGATGAATATTCTCAACCAGTGCCAGCTCCAACATTTCATCATCGGTGGCTTGTCGCTCCATCACCGGTACGGTTTTTAAACCGGCCATCTGGGCTGCACGGAATCGTCTTTCACCGGCAATGATCTCATAGCCATCTGTATCCTTACGGACGATGATCGGTTGAATAATGCCGCTCTCCTTAATGGAGTCCGATAACTGAAGCAACTGTTCCTCATTCCACTGTGTTCGGGGCTGGAACGGGTTGGGGCGTATCTTGTCGACCGGTAATTCCGTCTTTGCCAGCTCTAATTTGGCATCCGGCGGAAATTGTACATCGTGTTCCTGCTCCGGTGTGTTTTCCACTGGTTTACCGATAGACCCCATCAATGCTTCCAGGCCGCGTCCAAGATGCGGTTTTTTAACCTTCTTTTTGTCCGACATGACTGTCTCCGTGATTTGAATAACTTATACCCTATCATACTCTTTTCGACATTTTTACTGAATTTTGTTTAAAAATGCCAGACAAAAATAGCATGTTTCACGTGAAACATTGAAAAACAATAAAAATAAGACCGATTTGAGTAGGCATGAACCCTGCCGATTAGGAAACAACGGACTACGCGGATTCAAAAGAATATGGAGATTTGTGACTGCGTTTGTTGAAGTGGAATAAAAAAAGGTGTGTTTCACGTGAAACACACCCTGATGCTGACTTTAAAAAGAGCCGACGGACTTCACTCTATTCAATATGGTTTAGCTTCGGGATCCCATACATCTGAGCAACCTTCATGCTTTCCATAAGGAGGTCGGATTTCTTTATGACGATCTTTGGTGAATTCATTTCAAATTCAAAAACAAGAAATTCTGAGTTATCGGAAGACCCTGATGCATCCAGAATGTCTTTAATTGATTTGACCGGTTTTTCATTCACCGAACTGACGATCATCCTGGAGAGCTGCTGATAGCCTAAATTAGACTCTGTCGGTAAAACATAATTCAACACAACAATATCCTGACGCTCCTCAGTCGGCTTAAAAGCAAGATCACCATAATAATGGTACAGATGGGGCGGTACCTTACCTGCCCAACCTTCTCCCCACATGGTCAGGTAGTCTCTCGTCAGGTTTTGAAAAACAAATCCGCCCAAGACGACATATTCAGGCTGTTTCCCATACTGATAGTAAGGTACAAGCATTTCGTTGGCCTGAAAGTTCTGTGCAACGACTTCAATTGTCTCGGCAGCGCCTTGACGCCAGATTTCAAACGTCATTGTATCGCCGCGAGACTTCTGTAAGACTATATTTTCAAAGGAGATACGGTCATATTGCTCATGTTCATACCGTCCATAAGGATTCAACTGTTTGCCATCAATTGCTAAAATGACATCGCCGGCCTGAAGCTCTGTGCTGCCAGTACCGAGGTTATAAACTGTGCTGACATAGACCCCGTAATCCATCTCTTCCGGCATCTTCAGGAATCGACGCATGGTCGGGTCCAGCAGGGGGAAGATGCGGAAACCCACCTGACCGAATCCACTGTAAGTCTCTTTCTTTGATTCATTTAAGAATTTATTAATGATTTCCGAGGGAATAATGCCGGAATCCGAATCAATGCCCCAACAAGCCATACCGATTGCATCGTTTCCACTGAAACAGACTTCGCCATCCCCAAACGTTCGTGATGTATTCGTCGCACGATAGAATAGGTTCTTAACGAATGAAACATCGGAATATCTCATTTCCGCACGATCTAATGTCGAGCGAGCTTTTGTCAAATGACTCCCGGACGAAAGCCAGCAGGCGGCAATGTCTTTGCCTTTTGGGTACTGTTCCGTGAACAGAACCGGTTGCAAAGGCACTTTCAGGGCCTGCTCGTCCAAGGTCAGCAAGCACAGATTATATTCAAAATCCACGACTTTAACGGTTGCTGAAATGAACTCATTTTGCGCATAACATCTTGCCTGTATTAGGGTTGCATTCATGACATTTTCTGCTGTCGTCAGGATTTCATACGGCCCGACCGCACAGCCGAAGCCGCCTTCCTTGGCAATGGGCGTCTGCTTCCAGGGTTGGTACTGGTCATAGCCGCTGTTGGAAATATCCAGGTAAACCAGCGATTGTTTAATTGACTCTGTTATGTCAACCGCGGCATTTTGTTTGTGTGTCGCACCGCATCCTGAACAAAGCAGGGCGATGGAACTTATTGCCAGAATCATTATGGTCATTTTGTGTTTATACATTGCACATCTTCCTTGTCTCTGTGTTACTCTGAACGAGCTTGGTATTTTTCAATGATCAGGTCATTTCGGTCCCTGGCTTTTTGGGCGTCCATCACCAGCGGGGCGTCATTGCCGATAAACCGGACCACCCAAAAGCCGTCGATATCTGTTTCAAAAGCGGTGTCCAAATCTTCTAACTTGTTTATTTTCAAGTCGTTAACGCTTTCAACAACCTGATTTTGAAAACCTTTGACATAGGCATTGACTTCATCGGGAAGGACTTCAGACAATACGATATACTCGCGACGGTCAGGATCATCATTTAACTGATCCGATTCGATAAACAAATAACGAAGCCAGAAGGGCACATCGGCCAGCCAACTTCGGCCCCAGCTTTCCAGAAAGTTTCGATTGACAGATACAAAGGTTAATCCCGCAAACAGTCGATAATCGGGTTTTTGGTCGTATAAAAGCTGCCATTTCAAAACCGGGTCGTTTTTGGCAATTTCGATGCTGGTTTGCTGCTGTTGGCCGTCACGATAAAAAGAAACCTCGACATGGTCGCCGATTTGTTTTCTGTCTGTCACTTCGTTCATCTCTAATGACATCCCGTCGATCATGACCCGACCGTCGTTATCAATACTGAAATCGTCGATTTTTGTCAGGACGTCACCTTGCTGGAAGTGATTTTCTGATGTTGAGTTGAGCAAAACTCCTGTCACAATGACCCCGTCTTCGGAACCGGGTATCTTTAAGTACTTTTTATAGCTGAGGTTATGCAACCCAGGAAACAGGGTAATCCCCAGTCTGCCAAAGCCGTCATAGCTGCCATCGGCGATATCAACCAGGAAATGTTCAATGACAGTCGTAGGAATCATGTAGCCGATATTGTCGGCGGATGTGAGTCCCTGGAATGCGACGCCCACGACTTTTCCGTCCTGGAGGACGGGGCCGCCGGAGTTACCGGGGTTGATTGCGGCATCGGTCTGGACCAGCAGATGTTGAGCGGACTGGCTATGGCTGTAAACCCCTGTTTCTAAACGAGATACAACACCTTTGGTGACCGATATCTGCCGGCCTCCCATAGGAAAACCACATGTCTGTACTGTAGAGTTGATCGCCGGAAGGCCGCCGAGTTCAAGCGGAGCGGTGTTCTGAAAAAATTGCGGGTCCGCCACTGTAAGAATGGCTAAGTCGCAATCGTGGCCGACAAACTGCACCTGAGCTGGGTAGCGTTGGGCGTAATTTTGCTTTTTGACCTCGATATAGCGTTGATCAGCGATATTGTGGGCGTTTGTCAGAATCCGGTTGCCATCAATGATAAATCCCGATCCAACACCGCGACCCATCGGTTTTTTCTTCCAGGGCGTAGCAAAATCGTATTCCTGATGAACGGCCATGATCATGACAACCGACTGCTCGTAGGTTTCAGACTGGGCCGAAGCAGGGGGAACCAATGGGGCGGCCAGTGAAACGGCCGACATTACCAACAGGGAAAAAAAGCTGACTCGGCTCCCTGTTAATTTTCTTAATCCTTTACAATAAAACAAGTTACACTCCTTTCGTATACTCTCAAATTATTTATTCAAAGTCATAGTGCTTTTTGGCCGGCTCTTTGATATCCCAATAGCACTTCAGGCCGACGGGAAATGTTACAAAGTCTCCGGGGCCAAAGGTAACCGATTCGCCGGTTTCCGGGTCGTTGGTCACTTCGACTTTTCCCTGGAGGATGAGACATTTTTCGGTTTGTGTGTATTCCCAGTCAAATTTACTGACGCCGCACTCCCAGATCGGCCATGTTTTGCTGGTTTTGATTTGGTCTTCGGACGGCTGCTGTATGGTAACATCTTTTATCGTCGGCATTTTGCTTTCTCCTGTCTTGTTTGGATCTTATTCTACGTCCACTTATACCCGTAAGCGGGCGATTTTTCCCGAACTTTTCATGAAATTTCTTCTCCTGCTAAAATACTGGAATAAACGAGCGGCTCTGGTAAGATGTCGAGTAAAATTAAAGATCAAAATGTAATCCGCCGTCGCTCAGGCTATGGCGGACCAGAATAATCTTGCGGGCGAGACGCCCGCGTTCCCATAAGGAATATAAATGCGGCAGGAACAACTTGACGAGTTAAAGCGATGGTTTACCGGTTTCGTCGCTGGTTTTTATGCCGACGGTGATGATTATCTAAATGAGAACATCAAGCTTAAGGAATGTCATACGCACCGGGTCTGTAATGAAATGCGGCAATTGGCGACGGCGTTGAGACTGGATGAGGATGACTATCGGCTGGCAGAAGCGATTGCGCTGCTGCACGACGTAGGGCGGTTTCCACAGATTCAAACATACCGTACTTATAATGATGCCCAAAGTGATAACCATTGCCTGCTGGGCGTAAAGGTTTTGCAGGAGGCGGATGTTCTGAAAAACCTGGACGCAGACGAAAGGGCGGTGATCGAAACATGCGTTGAAGTGCATGGGGCCAAGGAACTGCCGAATCTGGATGTGGGAACGGCATTGTTTGCTAAATTGATACGTGATGCGGATAAGATTGATATTTACGAGCTGCTGATCGAGAACTACCGGATCCTGGCCGAAGAGCCGGAGAATTTTAAATGGGAAGTTGAATTTCCCGATACGCCGGAATGCAACCCGGAGATACTTGACGCCATCATGAATCAGCAGTTGGTTCATTACAGCAAAATCAAAACGATTAATGACGCGAAACTCCTGCAGCTCGGTTGGGTGTATGATGTTTACTTTGATTTCTCGCTTAAACAAATTTACGACCGCGGCTACCTTCAGGCTCTGATTGATTTACTGCCGAAGAATGAGCCAGTCCAAAAAGCCACAACAAAACTTCTCGATTATACACGTGCACGTATTGAAGGGTGTTTATAATGCCGGACAACGCATTTGATGGAAAAGTTATTCTTGTTACCGGAGGCGGGCAGGGGATCGGTTTGTGTATTGCGCAGACTTTTTTGAAGGTTGGTGCTTGTGTTGTTATCGCGGAAGCCAACGGTGAATTGGAAAGGCCGGCTTGTGAGTTTCCTGACGGCGGCGAAAAGGTGCTGTTTGTGCAGACGGATGTTGCGTGCGAAGACGCGGTTCGTGAGATGGTCCGGCAAGCTATCGAACGATTCGGGCGGATTGATTGTCTTGTCAACAATGCGGCGACAGCGTGCAATGTGCCGATTAACCAATTGACGTATGAGCAGTGGCAGGGCGTTTTAGGGGTGAATTTGTCGGGCACATTTTTGTGTGCGAAATATTGTGAGTCCCAGCTTCGACAGCATCACGGTGCGATTGTGAATATCGCTTCGACGCGGGCGCTGATGAGCGAGCCACATACGGAGGCTTACTCGGCGACGAAAGCAGGACTCGTGGGGTTGACGCATGCACTGGCAGTGAGCTTAGGGTCAGATGTGCGCGTGAATTGTATCAGTCCGGGCTGGATTGTGACGGATGCCTATCAGCACGGACGGATTGAAACAACACTGTCGAATGAAGATCATTCTCAACACCCAGTCGGCCGCGTCGGCAAGCCGGAAGATATTGCCGAAATGGCATTGTACCTTTGCTCGGAAAAGGCTTCTTTTATCACAGGTCAAAACTTTGTGATCGACGGCGGCATAACAAAAAAGATGATATATTCGTAGGGTGGGTGGTTTCCACCCACCGCTTAAAGAAAATAACGGGACATGCACGACGTAATAAATAAGACGTGCAGGC
The DNA here is from genome assembly GCA_963675155.1 of Anaerohalosphaeraceae bacterium. Taxonomy (GTDB): domain Bacteria; phylum Planctomycetota; class Phycisphaerae; order Sedimentisphaerales; family Anaerohalosphaeraceae; genus 4572-13. Next base: position 63,585 of record OY775912.1, read on the forward strand.
AAATCCCAGTGTATGCAGAGTACCCACCCTACGAGATATAACGGAGACTGTTGATATGCCGAATTATGTCAGGCGGACATTTTGCGGAGGATATTATTTCTTTACCGTCAGGACATACGGGTTTCAAACTTTTCTAACAGACCTATCGGCTCGTTCTTTTTTGCGACAGGCGTGGAAAAAAGTGTCCGCGAATCATCCGTTTGAAATAACCGCGTTGTGTTTACTTCCCGATCATCTTCACTGCATCTGGAAACTTCCACACAATGACTCGAATTACTCGATGCGGTGGAGGCTGATCAAAGCCATGTTCAGTCGTGACTGGACGGCTAATGCGAAACTATCTTCAACCATCACACAAAGTCTCTCGCGTCAAAAAAAGAAGGAGCTTCCCGTCTGGCAGCGGCGTTTCTGGGAACATCAAATCCGAGACCCTCATGATCTTGAAAAACACTGCCATTATATTCATTACAATCCGGTCAAACACGGTTATACAAACGATGCTGTCGATTGGCCGTGGTCAACCTATCGAAGATTTCTCCGGGACAACCGGTTTTTGGATTTATCGAAAGAAAATCTTGATTGGTTTGAGGAAATGAGCACAATGGCCGAATAGATACATGTGGTGGGTGGAAACCACCCACCCTACGCGGACAGAGATGTTCATTAAAACTGACACATTTGGTGGGTGCAGAGTACCCACCCTACGACTGGAGAGTAAAACTTGGAACCACTTTGGCTTTGTATTGTTTGGTATATTGTATTTGTTTCTTCGACGGTGTTTCATGAGTTTGCGCATGCGTTTGTGGCGCATCGGTTTGGCGATCCGACGGCGGATTATCACGGATTATTAACATTGAATCCGATTCCGCATATTCAGCGTACGCCGCTGGGGATGGTCATTGTTCCGCTGCTGTCGTTTGTCGGGGCCGGCTGGATGATCGGCTGGGCGTCGGTGCCATACGATCCGTACTGGGCGCAGCGGTATCCGAAGCAGGCCGCGTTGATGGGGCTGGCGGGGCCGGGTGCGAATTTAATACTGGTGATCCTGGCAGGGGTGTTGATTCATGTCGGTATTTCGGCAGGGATTTTTTATCCGCCTGAATCCATCGGATTCACGTCGGTGGTTGAGGCGCACGCTGACGGCCTGCAAAAAGGGCTTGCGGTGCTGGTCAGCATTTTGTTTACGCTGAATCTGCTGCTGTTTGTGTTTAACCTGATTCCGATTACGCCGCTGGACGGGACGGCACTGGCTGAGTTTATTTTGAAGGGCGAGGTGTTGTATAAATACCGACAGCTCATGGCCCATCCGACGGTTCGGATGTTCGGGATATTTGTTGCATGGCAGGTCATCCACTTTATTTTCGGGCCGGTGCATACCTTTGCGCTGAACGCGTTGTATCTCTTCCGCGGGTTGCGGTATGGGTGATGTATGCCCAATTACCACCCCTACGGGATTTAAGAAATAAGTTATCATTAATGATTTCGGTGGGCACGGCCTGCCCTACGGGCAATTTATGAGGTGGTCGTTGCCGAAAGGGGTGTTTTGTGGTAAACTGTGGGCTTTGATGGATAATGTCGGTGGGCATCCATCTTCGCTAAAGCTATGATGGACAGGGAGCCCACCCTACATAAGGAATGAAATGATGCGGACGCGGCGGCTTGGACAAACGGATTTAGAGTTGACGGTCATCGGGCTGGGGACGTGGGCGATTGGCGGCCCGTGGCAGTACGGCTGGGGGGAGCAGGATGATGCGGATTCGATTCGTACGATCCTGGCGGCGGTCGATGCGGGGATCAACTGGATTGATACGGCGCCGATTTACGGATGCGGACACTCCGAATTCATTGTCGGTACGGCCCTGCGTGAAATCAGCGAAAAGCCGATCATCGCCACCAAGTGCGGGCTGGGCTGGAACGACAAGCGGGAAAAGATTAACTGCCTGGATCATGATGCAATCATCGCAGAATGCGAAGCGAGTTTGCGGCGGCTGGGTGTGGAAGTGATCGATTTGTACCAAATGCACTGGCCGGTGCCGGATGCGCAGGTTGAAGAGGCGTGGGAGGCGATGGCCAAGCTTGTTGAGCAGGGCAAGGTGCGCTATATTGGAGGGTGCAATTTTACGGTCGAGCAATTGCAGCGGGTTTCGACGATTGCCAGGTGCGACAGTTTGCAGCCGCCGTACAGTATGCTGAGCCGGGGTATCGAAGACAACCAGATGCCGTATTGCCGCGAAAATGGCATCGGCATCGTCGCTTACAGCCCGATGCAAAAGGGACTGCTGACGGGTAAGTTTACGAAAGCGTATCTGCAAACGCTGGCGGCTGACGATCATCGGCTGAAAGATCGTAATTTTATGGGCGGCCGGTTTGAACAGAATTTGAAAATTATTGACGCGTTAAAACCCATTGCCGCCCGCAATGGAAAAACGCCGGGGCAACTGGCGATTGCGTGGACACTGCGAAATGAAGCCATGACGGCGGCGATTGTCGGCGCGAGAAAACAACAGCAAATCGAAGAAACGGCCGCGGCCGGTGACTGGGTGCTGAGCGATGACGATATTGCTGAAATTGAAGCTATTTTAAAATAACGAATTTGCCACAGAGGACACAGAGATCGCAGAGAATTTATTTTAGATTTTCTCTGAGCCCTCTGTGCCCTCTGCGGCTAAAAAAAGGGAAGACACTATGGCAAAAGATACGGTGAATTATACGAGTCCGCTGGTGGCGCGGAATGCGTCGCCTGAGATGGCGGCGTTGTTCGGTTCGGACAAAAAGTTTTCGACATGGCGCCGGCTGTGGCTGGAGTTGGCGCGGGCCGAGCAGAAGCTGGGGCTGGATATCAAGACCGTTCAGATCAAGGAGATGGAACAGCATCTGGATGATATCAACTATAAGAAGGCCGCGGCATATGAGAAAAAGTTTCGTCACGATGTGATGGCGCATGTGCATACGTTTGGGGATGTCGCGCCGAAGGCGGCGCCGATTATTCACCTGGGCGCGACGAGTTGTTATGTCGGCGACAATGCTGATTTGATTATTATGCGCGAAGGGCTGGAGATTCTGTCGGGCAAACTAGCGGCGGTGATCGATCGGCTGGGTACGTTTGCCAAGAAGTATCGGGCGATGCCGACTTTGGGTTTTACGCATTACCAACCCGCGCAGCTTACGACCGTCGGCAAGCGCGCGACGCTGTGGTGTTATGATTTCGCGATGGACCTTGCCGATCTGCAGCAGCGCATCGAAACCATTCCGTTCCGCGGGGTTAAAGGCACGACCGGAACACAGGCGTCGTTTTTGGCATTGTTCGACGGCAACCATACTAAGGTCAAGCAACTGGACGAGATGGTGGCAAAGGCGTTTGGCTTTAAGCATCGCTGTGCGGTAACGGGGCAGACGTATCCACGAAAGATTGACAAGCAGTGTGTGGATGTGCTGGCGTCGATTGCACAGTCGGCGCATAAGATGTGTAACGATATTCGTCTGCTGGCGAACCTGAAAGAGATTGAAGAGCCGTTTGAGAAATCGCAGATTGGTTCGTCGGCGATGGCGTATAAGCGCAATCCCATGCGATGCGAACGCACGACAGGGCTGGCACGGCTGGTGATGAGCCTGGCGTCGAGTCCGATGATGACGGCGGCCGAGCAATGGCTGGAGCGGACGCTGGATGATTCGGCGAATCGGCGGGTCAGTATCGCCGAGGCATTTTTGGCAACGGACGGGATTTTAGAGATCATGATTAATGTCGCTTCGGGGATGGTGGTGTATCCGAAGGTGATCGCCGCCCGCGTGATGAGTGAACTGCCGTTTATGGCGACGGAAAATATTATGATGGCGGGCGTTCAAGCCGGCGGCAACCGGCAGGATCTGCACGAGAAGATTCGTGTGTATTCGCACGAAGCAGCGGCGCAGGTCAAACAGCACGGACTGCATAATGATCTGCTGGACCGCTTGAAAGCCGACTCGGCGTTTGCGAAGATTGACTTCAAAAAAGTCATGAATCCGAAAGACTACATCGGCCGCTGCCCCGAGCAGGTCAACGAATTTATCGCCGACGTCGTCACGCCCGTTCGGCGGAAATATCGCAAGGCATTGGATAAGAAAGTGGAGTTAAAGGTTTAACCACGGAATGCACGGAAGTACACGGAAAAATCATTATAAAAATCTTCCGTGTCATTCAGTGGCTTCCGTGGTTAAAAATAAAGGGCATATATGAAGGAAAGTAGACAAGATAGCAAATTGATTTATGAGGAAGAAACGTTTGCGATTCGGGGAGCGGTGTTTGAGGTTTATAAGGAAATGAGTAACGGATTTCTGGAATCCGTCTACCAAGAGTGTCTTGAAAAAGAGTTATCAGCACGGGAGGTTCCGTTTCTGTCTCAGCCGGAACTCAAGTTGATGTATAAGGATCAGTTATTACAGCAGACATATAAGCCGGATCTGATTTGTTATGACAAAATCATTGTGGAGTTGAAAGCATCTCAGGATATTTCAGCGGAGCATCGATCACAGGTCTTGAATTATTTGAAGGCAACGGGCTTGAAACTTGGAATGATTGCAAATTTCGGTCACTATCCGAAAGTGCAGATAGAACGACTGATTTTATAATTTTCAGTGTACTTCAGTGATTTCCGTGGTTAAGAAATTTAAGGATGGAACAATGAGAGATGTTGCGTGTATTGGATTGCTATTGGGTGTTATGATGCTGGCTGGATGTGCGTCGCCATTGCCGTGTCCGGAGACTGTCGCGACGGAAGGGATTATTGCGGCGGGAGCGACGCTGCAGGAAATTTCGACGGCGTTTACATTTACCGAAGGGCCCGCGACCGATGCGGCAGGTAACGTGTATTTTACCGACCAGCCGAATGACCGGATCATGGTCTACACCACCGGCGGCGAACTGGAAACCTTCCTGCAGCCATCGGGACGATCGAACGGATTGTATTTTGACCGGGGCGGACAATTGCTGGCCTGTGCGGATGAAAACAACGAACTGTGGCAGATCGATGTCAAGACCAAGCAGCATGTGGTGCTGACAGGTACCTACGACGGTAAACGATTCAATGCCCCCAACGATGTGTGGGAGGCGCCGAACGGCGACCGGTATTTTACCGATCCTTTTTACAAGCGTGACTGGTGGGCCCATGATGCTCAGCCGCAGGATGTTCGAGGTGTATACCTGCTGAAATACAATCATCCACGATCAATTTTAGGTCAGGAGCCTATACGCGTGATTGATGATTTCATTATGCCCAACGGGATCATCGGGACGCCGGACGGCACAACGCTGTATGTGGCCGACATCGACGGACGCAAAACCTACGCCTATGCCATCAGGCCGGACGGGACGCTGAGCGGTAAGCGGCTGTTTTGCGAGATGGGGTCGGATGGGATGACGATTGACTGTTGCGGCAATGTGTATTTGACCGGCAACGGGGTGACGGTCTTTAATACCGCCGGCGAAAAAATCGAACAGATTGCTGTGCCGCAGGGCTGGACGGCCAACGTCACATTTGGCGGAAAAGATCGCGACATGCTGTTTATCACCGCCTTAAACGGGGTTTATACCTTGCAAATGAACGTTCGCGGTGTGCGATAAACCAAGGTTTACTATTAACCACGGAAATCACGAAATGACACAGAAACAATATGAATTATTATATCAAGAAGAAAGGTTTGCGATTCGGGGAGCGGTGTTTGAAGTTTACAAGGAAATGAGTAACGGCTTTTTAGAAGCTGTCTATCAAGAGTGTCTGGAAAAAGAGTTATTAGCACGTGGGATTCCGTTTTTGTCTCAGCCGGAGCTCAAGTTGATGTATAAAGATCAGTTATTACAGCAGACATATAAGCCGGATTTGATTTGTTATGACAAGATTATTGTGGAATTAAAGGCCACACAGAATATTTCAGCAGAGTATCGGTCTCAGCTTTTGAATTATCTTAAAGCAACAGAATTAAAACTTGGATTGATCGTCAATTTCGGCCATCATCCAAAAGTGCAAATAGAACGATTAATTTTATAATTTTCTGTGTACTTCGGTGCATTCCGTGGTTTAAAATAACCGCTTAAGTATACGGAAAGAATTTCAGGAGATGATATGGACAAGGCACAATTAACGGCACGGATAAAAGAGGCGTCTTACCTGGAGGGCGATTTTGTTCTTCGCAGCGGCAAGCGCAGTAAATACTATATGGACAAGTACCTGTTTGAGACGCAGCCGGATATTTTGAAGGCGCTGGGGGCGGAATTCTGCAAGCACCTGACCGATGATGTGACGCTGATCGCCGGTGCGGAGTTGGGCGGTGTGGCACTGGCGGCAGCAACTGCGATGGAAGCCGGCAAACCGTGGATCATCGTGCGTAACAGCAAGAAAGATTACGGCACCAGCAAGATGGTTGAAGGCAAGCTGAGTGAAGGCGATGTGGTATTGCTGGTTGAGGATATCTGCACCACAGCCGGTCAGATCCTGGAAGCGGCCAAGATCATCACCGATGCAGGCGCGACGGTTAAGAAAATCGTTTGCGTCATCGACCGCTTGCAGGGCGGACGGGAAAACGTCGAAGGCGCCGGTTATGTTTATGACAGTATTATTACCAAGGAAGATCTTGGGATTACAGATTAATTTTTTGCCACCGAGAACGCTGAGGACACCAAAGAAAATAAAATATTAAAAATCGGTGTCATCGGCGTTCTCGGTGATTTTTATAGCTCCGATGTATCCCATTCCAACTCTAAGGGCTGGCTCATATCGTTTGTCCAAGCACACAATGCTCTGCCAAGTTTGTTTAGCACTGTCGCTTCGCATGCAACAAAAAAATGTGTCGAAGCATGCTGATAGGCTTTTTTATGTATGTTATGATTATCGGTTTTAATCTCTAACGCGACATGGCCAGCTCGATTGTAAGTACAAGCTCGGAGATGCAAATAAGCATAAACTTTAGGATCATCAGATCCATAAGCAAGTACAACATCTTCTTCTAAAGATTGTGGAAATATTTTTAATTGTTCACCGAAAGTCATTATTTCTTCGGGATATATATAAATATCCTGAGAGCATGAATAAGAACCATTGGATGACGAAATGAGAATTTGGACCATTTTGTCGTAATCTTCCCATATCCGTTCAAATCTAATATAGGACATTTATATTTCTCCTATATTCTTCAGAATAATTCTAGCCGAAGTGGTTTTGGTGATATTTTCGAATGTTTGCCAGTCGGTGTTTTTGGTTTTGATGTGGATGGTGGATTTATCGGCGCCAATCGCGGCCGGTTCGTTGGCGATGATCATGTCGAGATTTTTTGATTTTAGCTTCTTTTCGGCATTTTGCTTCAGCTTTGTACTTTCCAGTGCGAAGCCGACGACGACCTGGCCTTTCTTTTTCTTTCGGCCCACCGATTTAAGAATATCCCGGGTTGGCTTGAGTTTGAGCGTCAATTCGACTTGCTCTTTTTTGATCTTGGTCTGGCTGCTGGTGGCGGGGCGATAATCGGATACCGCCGCGGCCATGATCAGGCAATCGCACGCCGGGAACTCGGCCTGAACCGTTTTATACATCTGCCCGCTGGTTACCACCTCGATAACCTTGGCGTTTTTCGGTTTTTGGAGCAGGGTATTTGCGCTAATCAGCGTGACTTTATGGCCGGCTTTGAGCGCTGCGCGGGCAATCGCATAGCCCATCTTGCCACTGCTGGCATTGGAGATAAACCGCACCGGGTCGATATACTCCCGTGTTCCGCCGGCGGTGATTAGAATGTTTAATTGAGTCTTCAGTCCTTAGTCCTCAGTCTTCAGAGATATAAATGATTCGACAAACAGATTAACGCTGATTGACGCAGATTTCTATGTTTTTTTAGTGAAAATCAATATATTATATAGTTTGCACATTTTATAAAATTTGCAAGTTTTTGTTGAACCGGGACGTCTTATTTGCGATACTATATGTATACAGGGTTTTATATAGTAAGGATATGAATATGACAACGATTAGCATGTCAGAAATAAGACTTAAGCTGTCCGAATTAGCCAACCGTGTCATTTATGGCGGCGAACGGGTGGTCGTCGAGAAGAATAACAAGCCCGCTTTCGCCATGGTTTCCATTGAGGATATGGAACTGTTGGAACGTCTCGAAGACGAGATCGACATCAAAGCCGCCGAAGAAGCACTCAAAGAAGGAGATTTTGTCCCTTGGAAAGACATTAAAAAAGAATTGGGACTATAACGGATGCAATATCAGGTCGAATTAGCCAGGAAGGCTCACAAGTTTCTTGCAGCACAATCAGCCAAAGTTCAAAAACAAATCAGTGAAAAAATTGATCTACTGGAAACCGATCCTCGTCCGCACGGATATAAACGCTTAAAAGGAAAGAAAGAGTTGTATCGTGTCCGTACGGGTGATTACCGCATCATCTACACCATCAAAGATACCCAACTGCTTGTCCTTGTCGTTCAAATTGGAAACCGCCGGGATGTGTATCAAAGTCTATGATCTTTATTGAAGAAGCCCCAAATGAAAAAACTGTATCAACGATTATGGAATACATGTCTCATACTTTTGTTATTATGTGCTGGAGTTTATATCCTGCTTCTTAGAGATAGATGTAACATACTTGAAGAAAAATTTCATATTCAATCGTCACAAATGACCGGATATAAATACAGAGATTTTTTAGAATGGTATAAAAATGAAAACAGTCGTTACCCGATTTTACTTGAAGAGTTAGTTCCTGATTACTTATCATCGTTATATGATTGGAGATTGGGTTACTACGGTGATCCTTATTATTGGAAAGCAATTCGGAAGTATACCAAAGAAAATAAAGAACGCCCCGCTTCGCTTGAGACATTAGTTCCATACTATGTGTCTGAATGTCCAACCTTAGAATATTCTTGTGATCCTAATGGTCTTGACTATGAGTTATCCCTTACATCCGAAACATCTTCATATGAATTTACTGTAATAATTACTCCCAAGAGCATCTATTGGTTGACACCGGCTAGCCTTTAGAAAGTTATTTATTACTTCATCTTATGACATTTATTTAAGCAGGGCGGTAACGACGTCGATGATGTCGGCGGGCTCGGCCATGCGTCCGATGCCGGTGGTGCCGCAGGCCAGACGTCCGGCGGCGGGGCCGATGGTTTTAAATTTGAGCTGCTCGGTCAGAATCGATAAATTCTGCTGGACGACGGGATTGGCCCACATTTTACTGTTCATCGCCGGGGCAAATAACACTTTTTTGTCCCAGCAGGCACAGAGGGTGGTACTGAGCAGATCGTCGCAGAGGCCGGCGGCGACTTTGCCGATGATGTTGGCGGTCGCCGGCGCGACGACGACGCAATCGGCCCAGTCGGACATCTGAATATGCCCGATCTTGAAATCTTCCGAATCAGTCCACATGCTCGTATACACCGGCTGGCCGGTGACCGCCTGCAAGGTCACAGGCGTAATCATTTTACAGGCACACTCGGTCATGATGGTGCGCACGGTCGCCCCCGCGCCGGTCAGTTTACTTGCCAGATCGGCGGCCTTATACGCAGCGATCCCGCCGGTAATGCCCAGCAGGATCTTCGCTCCATCGAGTTGTGTTTGTGGGTCTGTCATTGAGCGTCCGGATTCCCACCTGCGCGGGAATGACAATACGGTGCTTTTCTATCCGAAGAAACAGCGCTACAGCAGATCGGCCGGGCTGGTCTTTTTCTCATCGACTTCATCGGTCAGGGCGATCTTGTCTTCTTTGATCTCCTGAACGACGATTTCCATCGGGGTCATCCCATCGGTGTCTTCGATCAGCGGGCGACCGCCTTCCATCAGTTCGACAAGACGCTTCTGCATCAGGGCTGACAGTTTAAACCGTCCACCGACTTTGTTGATGATTTCGACATCTTTTAAATCTTCAATCATATTTTTTCCTCAATTTTACCTTCGATTGCATCGATTACTTCTTTCACCGCCTGGCCCAGATCGTCATTGACCACCAAGTGATCATAATGCTGCCAGGCACTCGCTATTTCACGGCTGGCGGTTTCCAGCCGACGTTTTTTCGCACTATCATCTTCGCCGCGTCCGCGACCGTTCATGCGTTCTTCCAAGTCTTCTTTCCGCGGGGGCAGAATAAAAATCATAATCGCTTCGGGCTTCCGCTTTTTGACCTGCAAGGCGCCCTGGACATCAATTTCCAGAATCACCGTCCGTCCGTCCGTCAGTGCTTCATCCACCGGCGGCTTGGGCGTCCCGTAATAATTTCCGTACACGTCAGCGTATTCAAGAAATTCATCCCGGTCAATCCGAGCCTGAAATTCTTCCCGAGTCAAATACCAGTAATTCTTGCCGTCAACTTCATTTTCGCCGATTGAGCGGGTCGTCGCCGAAACACTCAAAAAAGCATCCAGCGCTTCAATCACCCGCTGGCAAATCGTGCTTTTCCCGACGCCGGAAGGGCCGCTGATAATGACCAGTTTACCTTTTTTCATTTTGTCAGTCATCTGGTATAAGTTATACCCATCGCATTAAAAACTACGTTTACTGCGCGGCTGTGTCGTCTTACCTACTACTGTAGAATGCCGTGCGACATTTATTACCCTAAAGGGTATTATTCTACGTTTTGAACCTGTTCTTTGATCCTGTCAATCGCACATTTAATGTCAATCACAGACTGTGCAATCGTGGCATCGGAGCTTTTGCTGCCAATGGTATTGGCTTCACGCAGCATTTCCTGTGTCACAAAATCCAGTCGGCGTCCGACGGGGCCGCCTTTTTCACAACATTCGCGAAACTGATCCAGGTGCGCGGTCAGCCGGGATACTTCCTCGGCAATATCACTGCGTTCGGCATAAATCGCCACTTCCCGGGCCAGCAGGTCTTCGTCCAGTTTCAGCTTGGCCTGCGCCAGCAGGTTTTCCACCCGGTCTTTCAGTCGGTCATGATACTCGGACACGACGGTCCCGACCCGGCCGGCAATGATCTTGAGCTTCTCGGCAATCCGGTCACAGTTGGCCAGCAAATCGGCTTTCAACACATCGCCTTCCTGGCCCCGGGAAACACCCAACTGGTCCAGCGCTGTCTGCGTCAGCGACAGCACGGTTTCCCGCATGCGCTTGGTTTGTTCTTCGTCGGGAATCGCCGGCTGCACAATCCCGGGCAGCGTCAGCAGTGATCCCAGATCCAATTGGCAGTGTGTATCGTCGTCGGACAGCAGCCCTTTTAACCGCTGGATGTATGTCCCCAGCGTGTTTTCGTCAATGTCAAACAGCGCCTGACCGGAAACGTTTTTCATCCGCAGCGAAAAATTGATCGTTCCGCGCTGGACATTGGCCCGGTGCAGCTTTTCAATTTCGCCTTCCAGAAATGCAATCATATCCGGCAGACGAAACTGCGTCTTGAGATAGCGGTTATTCACCGACCGAATTTCGACGGTATAGATCACACCATCGACTTCCGTGCATGCCTGTCCGAATCCTGTCATACTGCGAATCATGGCCACGCTCCGAAGGGGAGTTAGTTCGTTTCGTCAGCGGTCTCTTCAGCCGCTCCGGACATATCCTCAGCTGCCTGATCAACCGCGTCTTCAACGACCGGCACAACCTCTTCGGCGATATCGGCAGCCGTTTCTTCAGCCGTCTGGGCCGCTTCGGTCATATCAGTTGCAGGCACCGCGGTGTCATCAGCCGTTACCGGCGTTTGTTCAGGTGCCGTCATGCTGCCCAGAGGCGTCAGGTCCGACGATGTATCCGGATGCATAAATTTGCCCATCAGAACCGCCAAGACCAGGAACAAAGCCACCAAACAAATGGTGACCCACGTCAGGAAATCGCCGGTTTTGGTTCCGAGCAGGCTGCCTGCACCGCCGCCGCCAAAAGCCGCACCGACACCGCCGCCGCGTCCTTTTTGCAGCAGAACGATCAAAATAATCGCCATACAAATCGCGATAAACAGGACCACCGCCAGATTCTGCACAATTGAAAGTCCAAGTGGAAGAACCATATTTTTCATTCCTTAATTTTAACTTCGTTTATTAACTAATTTACGCAACGGTTTTAATCATTGCGGCAAAATCTTCAACTTTCAAGGCCGCCCCGCCAACGAGCAGGCCGTCCACGTCGGGCTTTGCCATCAGTTCGGCGGTATTGCCGGGCTTGGCTGAACCACCGTACTGGATACGCAGGGTTTGTGCGATGTCTTCGTCGTACAATTCAGCCAGCAAGCCGCGAATCATGGCATGCACTTCCTGAGCCTGTTCGGGAGTCGCGGTCAAGCCGGTGCCAATCGCCCATACCGGTTCGTATGCGATGGTCACTGCCTGCACACGTTCTTTGCACAGTCCAGCCAGTCCTTTTTTGACTTGGTTGGCAACGACTTCGGTGGTCTTTTCAGCCTGACGTTCTTCCAGCAGTTCGCCCACACACAAAATCGGCAGCAGACCGGCATCAATCGCGGCAACCACTTTTTTGTTGATCAGCTCGTCGGTTTCACCAATCACATGACGGCGTTCCGAGTGGCCGGCCAGTACATAGGTGCAGCCGGTGTCTTTGAGCATGTCGCAGCTAATTTCGCCGGTGAAAGCGCCGTTGTCCTCAAAATAGACATCCTGGGCACCCACGGCGATGTTCGATGCGCTCAATGCCGCAGCAACAGATTGAACATATACAAACGGCGGACAAACGGCCACGTCCACGGTCTCGACATTTTCCAGTTCCTTTGCAAGTCCGGCAGCCAACGCCACAGAGCTGGCGCTGTTCATATTCATTTTCCAGTTACCGGCAATAAACGGCTTTCTCATATTGAACTCCTGTGTTCGTAATTTAAGGTTGTTAAGGTTATTATAAAATGGTCGTGCATCGAGGAAAACTGCCTAATACCGATAGCTGCAGGCAATGAGATTTTGATTCCTCAAGTGCTTTTTTAACATTTTCGTCTTGCTTGTGACCCAGAAAATCAACGAAGAAGTAATATTCCCACTCACGTTTTTTGTTGGGACGCGAGCCGATATTCGTCATATTCAATTCGTATTTCTGGAAGACATTCAGCACATCCACCAAGGCACCGGTCCGGTGTGCGGTACTGAACAGGATAATCGTTTTATCCTCGCCGCTGGGCTGTGCGTCCTGCTTACTGATAATCAAAAACCGTGTGACGTTGTTCGAGACGTCTTCGATATTCTGACATAACGTTTTCAGGCCGTAAATTTCGGCGGCAATCGACGAGGCGATCGCTGCGGAACCTTTTTCATCTGTCGCCATCTGTGCGGCCCGGGATGACGACGCCATGGGAATGGTTTTGGCTTCTTTGAACGTCGCCGCCAACCAGTTGCGACACTGGGCGAAGATTTCCGGCTGCGAATAAATCCGTTCAATCTCGCTCATCGGGCAATTGGCCAACAGGTTATGATGAATCGCTAAATTGGCTTCGGCGCACACCATCACATCCGTTTCAATAAAGGCGTCCAGCGTTTCGCGGATACCGCCGCCGGCACTGTTTTCAATCGGTACAATCCCGAAATCGCAGTGGCCCTTGCTGACTTCCTCAAAAATGCCTCGAATGTCGGCCAGTGCTTCATAGTCCACGCTCTGTCCGAATTTCAGAATCGCGGCGTTGTGTGAAAAGCTGCCGCGCGGCCCCAGGTAGCCAATTCGCAAAGGGCGCTCCAGGAAAAAGGAACCGCTCATCAGTTCGCGCCAGATCGCCTGCATGGTTTTATCCGGCAGGGGCCCTTTGTTCAATTGAGCGATTTTATCCAGAACCGCTTTTTCGCGATGCGGCACATAAATCGGTGTCTCATCGGCCTGCTTGAGTTTGCCGACCTCGACAACAACCTGCGCACGCTCATTGATCAGCTCAACAAGCTTTTCATCAATCGCATCAATCTTTTTACGCAGTTCGTCCAGAGACATTTCGATTTCCTTATTTATTGTGGCCCTGCAGCATCGGTGTCTGAGCATACCATCTCGAGTCTAGCAGAAACGCCTTTACTACCAAAAATTTGCCGTTTCGTCAATGAAAATAAGCATTTATCCGAAAGAATACCGCTTGCAGTCGGGATTTTTTCGTAGACAATAGCACATGATGAACGAAAATCAGGACATTTTGTATTCCATCTTCAAGACCCGTTGGGGTTGGTTCGGCCTTCTCGGCACCGAAAAGGCTGTTTTGCGGACTTGTTTGCCGGTCTCTTTCAAAGAAGCGGTTGAGCGGCGATTGCTGAACGGAACCAAAGGAGCGATCCCAGCCAAAAAGGCGTTTCGCCCGATTGAAAAAGACATAAACGACTATTACAACGGAATTTGTGTTGATTTCAGCTGTATTGGCGTCTGTTTTGACGGACTGACGGACTTCCAAACGAACGTTTTGACGGCACTTCGAAATATAAACTACGGTAAAACAGTCAGTTACGGTGAACTCGCTCGACTGGCCAACTGTCCGCGCGGCGCCCGTGCGATTGGGACGGTCATGGCTCAAAATCCGCTGCCGCTGATTATTCCCTGCCACCGGGTGATCAAGGCCGACGGCTCACTGGGCTATTTCAGTGCCGCAGGCGGTGTTGACACCAAACAGCGTATGCTCAATCTTGAAAAACCCTGAAAATTTCCTTGAACCATTCACCCTGATTTACGATAATAACTGTAGTGACAATGTAATGACAACGTCAATACAGGAGAAAGCAAAATGTCTTCTAAAACCACAACAATCCAAATCCGGGTCGATGAGGACTTGAAAAAGCAGGCCTCGAAAATTCTCGGCCGAATGCAATTCAGTATGTCCGGAGCGATCAAAATGTTTTTAGGACAAATTGTCAATCAAGGCCGCATCCCTCTTGAGTACATAGAGTTCAACGACGAAACCATCAAAGCTATGGATGAAGCGGATCGAGACGAAAACATGATGGAATTTGACACGGTCGAAGAGTTAATGGAGGAACTTGATCGGTGAAAATCAAGGCAAGGAGGCCCTTCAAAGAAGATTACAAACGAATTGAATCACGGCTAAAAAATCCCCGTCCCCTTCGAAAGGCCCTTGCAAATGCCATTTCTATGCTTCAGCAGGGCAATGATCTGTCGAAAAAATATGTCGTCAATGCACTTCTCACACACGGGCAGGGTTGGTACGATTGTTATATTTACGACGATATCATCATGATTTACAAAATAGAAGGCCAATACGTCAAATTAACCCGCCTGGGAACTCCTAAAGAACTGGAAAAAGAAAGATAGAAAAATTTTTATAAAAATATGTAAAGCAAACTTGACACAATGTAATGATTAGCGTACATTACAATTGTGAGGATAGCAGGCTAAACAAAATTGGAAAGGGCACACACATGAACCGTATCTTAAAATATGCATGGTATCAGTTAATCGTGATACTGGTCGCGACGCTTTTTGGCATTGTGTCTCTGGCGGTGATTGCCGTTTATTGGCGGGGAAAAGAATTCAGTGCATTAATTCCGTTGGGATTGTTTGCCTCGGTTCATCTATTCAAAGTCTTTTTTCCTTTAAAACCCGGTGAAATCGCTTTTGACGAGCGAGACGAAACAATTATGAGGAAAGCCACCCGACTTTCCTTTACAATCACATGGTATCTGTTTGCGGCAGGGGGGCTGATTCCGATCCTGATCATCGGCAACGGCAGCATCCATGTGATGTATTACGGCTGGCTGGTATTCTTTGCAGCGATTTTATTCAGGATCATCTGGTCCATTTCGGCCATCGTTCAATACCGCCGCGGCAGTGTCATCGCCCACAACGAACAAGTCGAAGGAGGCGTCGCATGAATCGATTAAAGAAAAAAGCAAAGCGGGATTTTTTTTGTATTTGCGGCTTTAGCCTATTTAATTGCCTGGGTATCGCTTTTCTGACACATGTCGATATCAAAGGGGCTATGGGCGCACGATATTTGGCACATTCGTTTGGATATGTCGCGGTCACGATAGGCATTATTATTTTCCTGAATATAAAACAACGTAAACATCACAAGCCGGTATTTGATGAACGGGAGTTATATTTGATTCAGCGATCTGTCTCTTGGGGATCTATTGCATTTTTTGCCTATGGCATACCGGCTCTCTATACGCCGTTTTATCTCATTGGCGGCCACGGCAAAGTCCCGATGTGGTCAGTCGCAATTGTATTCTTTGGCGGATTCATTCTGACCGGATGCACCCAATTTCTGTTTTTGATGAACGCAATCAAAAAAGATGAAAAATTATCCGAAGGAGGCGTCGCATGAATCGTACACAGAAAAATGCCTGGTTTGGGCTGGTGAATTGCTTGATCGCAGTTGTTTTCTTTGTTGAACTCTTTTCAGGTCGTGTTATGTCCGTTCCCATCCCAAGTTTCAAATTTGCTCCACAGCCCAGCCAAATTCAACTAATTGCCAGGGCAATCTTACACCTCTGGGCGTTGGCACTTCCTGCCATCGCTATAGTCCTCTTGTTGATTCCTCGCAAAAAACAAAGTCCAGTCGAGCCGGATTTTGACGAACTGGACACCGCTATCCAAAATAAAGCTGTTCGTGTCAGTTTTACTTCTATCTGGATTCTGTGGGCACTTGCTCTTCTCTTAACCGTGCTGAAAATCGGTATCATCGGAACTCTTCCGGTTATTTTCTATTTTTATGTTCATCTCGGAGTTTTTCTTGTTTGTATGACCATCTATTTTTTAACAAAGATATTATTATATAAAAAACAAACCAAAGAGGCGATGGATGAGTAAAGATCAGCTCAGCAACAATATTCGTCGTTTGCGGTTTGATGCCGGAGAGATGACACAGCAGACGCTGGCCGATAAAGTCGGTGTGACGCGGCAGACGATCATTGCCACTGAACAGGGGCGGTATGCGCCATCATTACCGCTGGCGATTCGGATTGCCCGAGCGTTTGGTAAAACCGTCGAGGAAGTTTTTACACTGGAACAAGAATAACAACGCTGATTTCACTGATACTATTGATTTTAACAAAATAACAAGAATTTCAAAATCGTTTCTTGCTTGTGTTTTTGGATGCAGCTTTTTATGATGCAGGAGATGATGAACAAAACATTCACAATCAGTCTGCCGGAATGGATTGACGGATTTTTATCAAGCGGGCCGGAAACATTCTCCACTGTCGAAGACCGGATGCGGCTTGCGATTGATTTGGCGGCTGAGAATGTCACACAAAAAACCGGTGGGCCGTTCGGAGCAGCCATCTTTGATATGGACTCCGGCCAACTGGTTTCGGTCGGCGTCAATTGTGTGGTGCCGCAAAACTGTTCGATTGCGCATGCAGAAATGGCGGCCATTGCATTGGCTCAGCAGAAGCTGAAAACGTTTGACCTGTCCGGCAAGGGCAATTTCGAGCTGGCCACAAGCTGTGAGCCGTGCGCGATGTGCCTGGGGGCGATTCCGTGGTCGGGTGTGGTGTCGGTCCTGTGCGGAGCCAGCGAAGCGGACGCCCGCGCCGTCGGCTTTGACGAAGGGGCCAAACCGGTCCATTGGCAGCAAGCATTAAAAAAACGCGGTATTGCGCTCACTGAAAAGATTCTGCAGGAAGACGCTCGCCGCGTGTTGCAGGATTATAAAGACTCCGGCGGCGCCATTTATAATCCATCCGGCAAAGGTTAAATATATCGGGAGCAGTTTTCTCCATTTTTTTTCTGTAACATTTTAGCCAATCGTGTATCTTAATGAATAAGAACTACACAGGAGATCGCGATGCGGTTAAGAACCGGATTACTGCAATTAATATCAACCCTGTTTCTGCTGTCGTTGGCGGGGTGTGTGTGCCTGCCGGTGGAAACGGTAACGGAGGGGATTTCGAGTGAGGAGTTGGCCGGGCACGTGGAGTTTCTGGCCCAGCCCCGGCTGAAAGGGCGGTCGGCGGGATCGTGGGAATCGAAAAAGGTTCGCCGCTATCTTTGCGAGCGGCTTTCGCAGTACGGGTGCGAGCCGTGGGCGGGGGCTGACAGTTTCGAGCAGAAATTTGACTTCGGCACCAATGTCATTGGCATTCTGCCCGGCAGCGATCCGCAACTGGCTGATGAAATCATTCTCATCAGCGGCCATTACGATCATCTCAAGGCGCATCTGTTCTCCTATTATCCCGGTGCCTGCGACAACGCCTCGGCCGTTTCGGTCTTATTGGAACTGGCGGAGAAATTGTCACAATCGTCAACCCGGCCCAAACGGCCGATCTGTTTTGCGTTTTTCGACGCCGAAGAAAACATGTGCCTGGGTTCGTTCGCATTTACCTGCCGGGACGATTACGACGAATCCAACATCAAAGCTGTCATCAACATCGACTTATTGGGACGCAGCCTGTTAGATGTTGTGGATAACTCCCTGATTGTTACGGGCACCGAACACCACGCAGCGATTGAAAAAGAGGTTGCCGGGGCCTGCGCGGCAAACGATTTAAAATTCATCCCCTTTGAGACCTCGCTCGTCGGGCCGGTGGGCGATCATGTCGCGTTTACGCTGGCGGATCGGCCGGTGCTGTTTTTTACCTGCGGAATTTTTAAAGACTACCACCAATCCACCGACACGCCGGACAAGCTGGACTATGAAAAGATGCTGCGCGAAAGTGCCACCGTTGAACAAACACTGCTGGCACTAGCCAACGCGACACCGGCGATGTTTGAGAAATCCCCGGCGCCGATTACCACGGAAACAACCGGATCCTTTTTATATGTCCTCAACAAGTTTAAAGACAGCGCCGATGTGTTCGAGCTTGACCCCAATGATATCAAAACGCTGGATAAACTTATTGCAGATATTAACGGGATAGATCTTGGCACAATTTCCCGTGCCGATTTAATTGATACGCAGCGTGAGGCGCTGGGTAATCTGCTGAAACTGATGAAGCATCAAAATTCCACGCTGTCTCAATACAGCGGGGCATTTTTGGAAATCAGCAAGCTGTATGCGATCCGCCCCAAAGAGATGACGGC
The DNA here is from genome assembly GCA_963675155.1 of Anaerohalosphaeraceae bacterium. Taxonomy (GTDB): domain Bacteria; phylum Planctomycetota; class Phycisphaerae; order Sedimentisphaerales; family Anaerohalosphaeraceae; genus 4572-13. Next base: position 82,505 of record OY775912.1, read on the forward strand.
TGCCTATAAGGAAATGATTCGGTACTATCTGAATCATCATCTCTCCATCCTATCGAAAAATGATTTTTCGTACCAGGTCAATTTGCCGATGATCGGGGGTGATGATTGGGGGATTGCCAAAACCGGTGAAAATGAATTTCTGTTCGGGGCGGTCAATACGGAAATTGAGCTGCAGAATGAAATCAACCTGTTCCGGGGCCACGATTACACGTTTAAGCTCAAAAATAAGCTAACCGCCTGCCGGGGGCCGCTGGGGCGGATTATTGATTACGCATTTTTGGGTCAAGATCCGAACGGGCTGGTGAACGAAAGCCATGAGTCCAGTTATATATTGGGGCTCGATGATTACGATGACGGCAGCGCGCTGTCGCCCGCCGAAGTGGCGCAGCGGAAAAAACAACTCTGGGCAGAATTTCTGGGCGAACTACGGCAGCGATTTCCGGACAATACGCAATCGCCGGCGTTTCAAAAATATAACGATCTCGATTCGATTTTCGACGATCCCAACACCTGCAACTGTGCGAGCCGCGGCATCTTCATCACCGCTCCTGCCTCTCAAGAGAGGAGGGAAAAATCACAGGAAGAACACATCGTCCATTTGGTGGAATGGCTGTATAGCCGGTCCAGCCATATTGAAGGCCGCGTCGAAGCATTGAATTACCTGGCCTATGTGAATAGTGAAATCTCACTGACAGCGATTGCCAATATGCTGGACGATCCGACGCCTTACGAAAGAAAGCACCGGCTGATTAACGAACCGGAATTTCCGTTAAAAGATCACCCTTACGTCCGCAAACACCGAGCCGACAAACAAAATCAATACGAAAAACTCAAAGACAAAACCATGGCCGATATCGCCGAGGAAAAGCTTAAACAGACAACCGGCAAAGACTTCGGCAAAGACATGGATAAATGGAAACACTGGATTGATCAGCATTATTGATTTTTGACAGAAACTTTTAACCACGGAATGCATGGTTAGTTGGTAAAACCTGTGCGGGCGAGACGCCCGCGTTCCCAGTTAGTCGAGGTGGATGACGCCTTGTTTGCGGTCGGCTTCTAATGATGCTTTTTTGATGATGTCATAGAGTGATTTGGGGCGAGCGACTTTTTCGAATTCAAACATCGGATCGGTTTCGTCCTTAGTCACCAGTGTCACTGTTCCAATCCCCACCAGACAATCCAGCAGCGAGCGATGCAGCTTGATATCCACCACGCGGAACATGTCGAGGTTATCAATCTGTCGGCTGAAAATCCCCCGGGTAAACTCGATGCGGTCGGTACTGACTTCGTAATGAATCGTCTTGAGCTGAGCCACCCGCAGCATCACATTACCCATGGTCATCAATGCCAGGGCGATGCCCGCGTAGCTGCTGAACCGGTTGATCTGGGCAGCGATTGTCTCGGTGACCTTTGGGCTGATCTTCTGGGCCAGGTCCCCCAACAAATCCGCGCCTAAGAGATACGCCACTATCAGAAAAAGCCCGGCTGTGATGCCGGTTCCCAGCAGTCCCCATAGCGACGGCGACGCGGAGAACAGTGTTGTTTCCACGTGAGATTGGGGCTTTGCCACGGGTCGCGCCGGTCGGGATGGAATATCACCGGCATCGGACTCGTGAATCCGGCGGTCATGGTACGAGACCGGCATGCCGTTTTCGTCTTCAAGGAACTCCTTGCAGAAACGGCACTTAATCGCCTCGGCATGAATCATCTCGCCGCAAAACGGACATTTTTTCTTTGGTTCATTCATAACATATCATTCCATCTTGTTCAATTGAAACCAGCAGCATGGAGCGCCAGCGACATGATTACGCCGGCCATGTGAGAAACCGTTCAGCACTGAGTAAAGGCATCCCGGCGCTTGCGCTTCGGGCTATTGGTTGAATTTCCACAAAGAATAGGACAAAACTCGCCTTTTCGCAAGCAAAAAGCCCCTCAAAGGTTCCCACTTCACAGAACAGCAGTTTGCTGTTATAATGCCGGTCGAATTTTGACTATAAACTATTAACTAAAAACTAAGGACTTTCCATGGCTTTACCTGTTGTCGCCATTATTGGCCGCCCGAATGTGGGCAAAAGCAGTCTGCTCAACTCGTTATCGGGCAAGATGATCAGTATCGTTGACCCGACCGCCGGCGTGACGCGTGACCGCGTCAGCACGATTATGAGCCATGACGACCGCTTTTTTGAGCTGGTGGATACCGGCGGATACGGAATTGTCGACAGCGACGCACTTGAAAAGCATGTCGAACACCAGATTTTCCAGGCCATCAGCACCGCGGCCTTGGTATTGTTTGTGGTCGATATCCGCGAGGGCATTATGCCGCTGGATCAGAAAATCGCCCAAATGATCCGTAAGCATGATTTGAAAATCATTCTCGTGGCCAACAAGGCCGATACCGCCCGCCAACTCGGCAACGCCGGTGAATTTGTCCGGCTGGGCTTTGGCGAGCCGGTCTGTATCTCGGCCCAGAACATGGTCAACCGGGCTGAATTGCTGGAAAAATTGTATGATGAGCTGGACCACCTGCCAAAGGACCTGCCCACCGATACCGTGATGAAAATCGCCATTGTCGGCAAACGCAACGCAGGGAAAAGCACGTTTATCAACTCATTGGTCGGCACCGAACGCGTGATCGCCAGCGAAGTGCCGGGCACCACGCGTGATGCAGTCGATGTGCATTTTGAAAAAGACGACCGCCAGTATATGATTATTGACACCGCCGGCGTGCGCAAAGTCGGCAAGATGAAGGATGATGTGGAGTATTACGGCTACACACGCGCTACGCGCAGTGTCCGCCGGGCCGATGTGGTCTTGTTTATGATGGACGCGACGACGAAAATCTCGCAGGTCGACAAAAAACTGTGCCACCTGGTCAGGGAAGAATACAAGCCCTGTATTATCGTTGTCAATAAATGGGACCTGGCGAAAGATTTTGCCGACACCGAAGAGTACGGCGGTTATTTCGATCGCGTGTTAACGGGATTGCGATATGCGCCGATCGCGTTTACCACCGCTACCGAAGCGAAGAACATCCAGAGTGTGCTGGATTTGACAACCGAGCTTTATAAGCAGGCCACCACAAAGGTGACCACCGGCAAATTGAATAAAGCGATTGAAATCATATCCGAAGAACGTATCGGCGGCGGCCGCAAAAAGGGCGGCTACCCGAAAATTTATTACGGCACACAGGTCGCCGTTAATCCGGTCAGTATCCTGCTGTTTGTCAATAAGCCGAATCTGTTCGACGATATGTACCAGCGGTATGTCACCAACCGACTCGGCGAACTGCTGGGACTGGAAGAAGTCCCGATTCGCCTGCTGCTGCGAAAACGCGGCGCGTCCCGAGAAGACTAACCGCAAATTAAGCGGATTTTCACGGATGGTTTAAACCATGAAGAGCATGAAGGACATGAAGATTTGATTAAATATAAAATCAGTATCTTCAGCGTCCTCGCTGGTTTATTAAATAGGAGGTTGTCATGGATGCGTTGCTTTTAATGGTGGTTTGTTTTGCAGGGTATATCGTCGCTTATCACACCTATGGTCGGTTTCTGGCACGGAAGATTTTTAAGCTGAGGCCTGATGCCTCCGTCCCCAGTCACGAGCGTCATGACGGTGTGGATTTTGTCCCGACGCGCAAAGGAATCATCTTTGGCCATCACTTTACTTCGATTGCGGGAACGGGACCGATTGTCGGCCCGGCGATTGGCATTATCTGGGGATGGCTGCCGGCGATTTTATGGGTCACGCTCGGCTCAATCTTTATGGGCGCCGTCCACGACTTCGGGTCACTGGTCGTCTCATTGCGAAACGACGGCAAAAGCATTTCCGAAATTGCTGCCCGTTATATTAACAAACGTGTGCGGATGATCTTCTTTATCATCGTGTTCCTGGCTCTGCTAATCATCATTGCCATTTTCGGTCTGGTTATCGCCACCGTGTTTAAAATCTACCCCGAATCGGTCATCGCCGTCTGGCTGGAAGTGCCGATCGCAATTGCGCTGGGGTGGTTCATTTATAAAAAAAGTGCCAATGTTCCGCTGGCAACCATCGTCGCCGTTGGCGCGATGTACATCGGTGTCATCTTGGGAGCGTGGGTCGAACACTCCCGTCCGGGCTTGTGCAGTTTTCCCGATACCTGGCCTATTCAGCCGGCAGGGGTCTGGACGATTATCCTGCTGATCTATGCCTTCGTCGCTTCGACGCTGCCGGTGACGACACTTTTGCAGCCGCGGGATTATATCAATGCCTGGCAACTGTTTATTATGATGGCATTGTTGATTGCGGGCGTGATAGCTTCGGCTTTCTTTGGCGGCGGTGATTTTACCCTCACCGCCCCGGCGATCAACGAGACGCCGGCTGATATCCCGCCGCTGTTTCCGATGATGTTTGTCACCATCGCCTGCGGGGCGATTAGCGGCTTTCATTCGCTGGTCGCCAGCGGCACCAGCACCAAACAGCTCGCCAATGAACCCGATGCACAGTTCGTCGGCTACGGCTCAATGCTGACCGAAGGCGCACTGGCAGTATTGGTGATTTTATGTATCGCCGCCGGACTCGGCATGAATTTCGAAGGGGCCAAGGGCCCTGAAGTCTGGCAGGGCTTTTACGGTTCCTGGCTTGGTGCTAAAGGACTCGGCGATAAACTCCAGCCGGTTGTCGTCGGCGCATCTAATATTCTCGGTTCGCTCGGCATTCCGCAAACACTGGGCTTTGCGATTATGGGCGTGTTTATTTCCTCATTCGCCGGCACCACGCTGGACACCGCCGTTCGTATTCAGCGATATGTTATTGGTGAATTAACCGAGGACATCCATCTGCCCAAGCTGTCAAACCGCTGGGCGGCAACATCCATTGCCGTTCTGACCGCCGCGGTACTGGCGTTTGTGGACACCTCCGGCGGCAAAGTTTCCTTCGGCGCCAGTGCAGCCGGCGCCCTTAAACTCTGGCCGCTGTTCGGAACCGTTAACCAGCTTCTGGCAGCACTGGCATTGCTGGTCGTCACCATGTACCTGAAGAAAAAGGGCGGACTGAAATATTGTATTGCCGGAGTGCCGTGTGTGATGATGCTCATCGTCACCGGCTGGGCGATGGTGCTCAATGAAATCAAATTCATCCAAAATAAAAATATTCTACTGGCAACTATCGGTGGGCTTGTATTCCTGCTGGCCGCATGGATGACGCTGGAAACACTGCTGCTGTTTTTAAAATCAAAAGCTACGGCGTCGGCGCAGTGATCGGAATGAGCGTGATGATTGCCTGGCGGCTTTTAACCACGGTGGGGTCGGCCAGTTCAATCTGTCCCTTTCGAACATATTCGGCGGGAAAATTAAAAATCACACTTTTCGGCGGAATGGGATCCGCTGTCGCATCGCTGTCGCGGATTTCGATCAATAACGGGTACTGCATATTTTGAAAGGCATTAAAGGCTTCGTCCGTCGATTTGACCTGAACACTGCTGCGAACCGCAGAGAGGTTTTCAATCTTAACCTTATATTCGTTTTGAAGCTTTTGGCTCATAATAAGACCAATGGGTTTATTGGTTTGGAAGGGGCGGCTCTCCAGTTCCGAAACCTGCGGTAACGACACCGAAACAGACTTCGCTGCCACACGACGACCAGCCGTTCCCAACAGCACAAATGGTTGTTCGGAGACAGGTTGTTTCCGTGCCCGATCCATCTCCTCGCGAGATAGTTGAATTGTTGCTTCGGCCGGATCGCCCTTGCGAACATACATCTCAACACTGTCCGGCTCGACAATCGCATCGCTGACCGGCACATCATTTTCGTCCAGGCAGCGAACTTTCAGCCATTTCTTTTCCAGCACCTCAATGTCAACTTGAATTTGCGTCACCGGCTTATCAGCAACCTCACAGGAATCTAACGTCAATGCCAGCTCTTTGGTTTTACTGTGATTCTGCAGAAAGTAAAGCAAGTCAAAGGCATATGTTTTCGTTTCGGTGTGCCTCTCATCAACGGGATTATAAGCATAATCCAGCGCTTCCCGCCGAGCATCGCCACGCGGCGCCAGCTTTGATCTGCGGGTCAACTCAGAAATCTTGGCAGGCGTACCGATAAAATTCAGCTTTAACGGAATCTGGGAACCATACTGGATACCATCGGCGGAAAAGGAAATCAACAGGCTTGGATCGGCTTGTTGAGATACGACAAGCATGCCGTGGAATGAATCTTCCTTCTCCTGCTCCAAAAAGGCCCATGCCCAGATCAGCAGCGTTAAAAAGATGACGATCAGAATTTTTGTCAGTTTATCGCTCATGGCCTATTGTTTGGTCGTTAAATTATCATTCTCTTTCTTGACGATCTTGCCCAATTGTTCCAGCATCGGGGTCACTTCCACCAACGCGGTCGTTAAGTGTCGTCGAAGCTGGGCTTCGGACACATTGCGAACCAGATTACCATCCATTGCCACTGAAACAATCCCGGTTTCCTCGCTGACGACAATGACAATCGCATCCGAGCTGGCGGTCGCGCCCACCGCAGCGCGGTGACGGGACCCCAGTTGGCCAAACTTGCTGCTGCTTTCGGCCAGCGGCAATTGGACGCGGGCGGCGACAATGCGGTCGGCCTGGATGACCATCGCCATATCATGCAGGGCCGACCCGGGATAAAAAATTGTTTTGATCAGATCGCTGGTCACCTTGGCGTTAATGCGCACCCCGGTTTCGATAAACTCCTCCAATCCGACCTGTTGGGGAATGACGATAATGGCCCCAATCCGAGCCGCCGCCATTTCGGAAACCGCTGTAATGATCTCTTCGACCGACCGGCTCAGTTGCTGTGGAGAGCTGGCGGACAGAAAACGGGCCTGGCCGATGCGCATCAGACCGCGTCGAATTTCCGGCTGAAACGCCGCTACCGCAATGATTAAAATGGCAATCAAAAAACCATTGTAGAGATAGGCGATTCGGTCCATACTGAGAGTTTTGACCACTAAATTCATGATCAGAGAGCCGGCAACCAAAACAAAAATGATGCCGCGGAACAAACGTTCGCCGCGTGTGCCTTCGAGAAATGTAATAATGGCATAAACAAACAACCCGATCAAGACCAGTTCGGCAATGACCACGAGCCGATCTCCAATGCCGGCTCGCATAATATAATCAAGAATTGCGTTCAAGAACCAGCTTCCTTATCCGTTCTGGAGTTCCCTTCTTCTGTTCGGATGTTACAGTCGTTCCGTCTAAAAAGGTTCTTTTTTGAAACACTTGTGACACGCCAAGAGCAGCGCGGATTTAGCGAACATACATCGGACTTGTCCGAGGCGGACGGTCAATCATCAACCAGGCATCGACCGAATCCTGCAGTTGCAGCATTTGAGTACTCCATGTATCAACATGGCGGCGATGTACTTCTTCCTGAGTCAACCCCGGAGCTGCACACCCGGTAGCCAACAGTGAAACCGCAACTAATACCAGTAACATGATGAATGGAAATACCTGCTTTTTCATTTCTAAACCTTTATGAAATATAATTTTATATCAGTCCATCTTGAACAATTAACGCGCTGAGAGTCCATTATTGTCATACTGCACCGTTATGGATTCTAACACCCTTTTCTGTGTCTGTCAAAGTAAAAATCGCACCGCAAACATCTAAAATAGGCGTTTTTTTGTTTTATGTGAAGATTTCCACCTCTTTTATGGTAATATCGTGCAAAAATTTGTCACGTATTTTCAATCCGCGTGACAATCATGAATTAAGGTTCTTAAAGGTTTTCTATAAATAAGATGACAATTGTTTCGTTTCAGGATATTTCAAAATCATTCGGGCCGGATGTTGTGTTCAACGGCCTGAGTCTGAATTTCTACGCAGGTCGAAAAGTCGGGTTGATCGGGCCCAATGGCTCGGGGAAAACGACGCTGTTTCGGCTGATTCTCGGCACCGAGACGACGGATACGGGTAACATGACTCACGCGAAAGACCTGAAAATCGGCTATTTGCCGCAAGAGCCGATCTTTGATAAGCAAAAAACCGTCATGGAGGAAATGCACGATGGAATGGCCGAAATTCTGGCTTTAAACCATAAAATTGAGGATTTTTGTCATCTAATGGAATCGCTTTCCGGCGATGAGCTGACGTGTGCCATGAAAGAATACGACCGCCTGTGTCATCAATTCGAAACCGATGGCGGATACGCCTATGAGGCCCGCATCAAAAGCATTCTCGCCGGCCTTGACATCGGTCCTGAACACTATGACACACAAACCGGGGCACTTTCCGGCGGACAACTTTCCCGGTTAGGGCTGGCAAAAGTTCTGGCCAAAGAAACAAATCTGCTGTTGCTGGATGAACCGACAAACCATCTTGATCTGCAAGCAACAGGGTGGCTGGAATCATATTTGAGAGCCTATAGCGGTTCGGTTATCCTGATCAGCCATGACCGGTATCTGCTGGATCGGGTAGCCGAGCAGATTGTTGAGCTGGAAAATTATAAATGCCGGACCTGGAAGGGCAATTACACCCAATATATCGAAGCCAAAGAAACCGTTGCGCTAACGGAAGCCCGTGAACACGAAAAACGCAAGGAAATGGTGGAAAAGACGCAGGATTTCATTGCCCGCAATATCAATGAAAAAGGCGTTCAGGCCATGGCTCGCGGGCGGCGTACGCGGCTCGAACGCCTGCTCAAAGAAAATCCCGATTATCTTGAAGTCGGTAAAACCGCTAAAACAATCCGATTTTCATTTAAAAACACCAATGTCAAAAGCGATATCGTTCTGCGGGCCGAAAATATCTCTAAGTCCTTTGATGAACTGCTGTTATTTAAAGACTTATCATTCGATCTCGGCGCCGGGGATCGGCTGGGTATCACCGGGCCCAACGGTACCGGCAAGACTACGCTTTTAAAGCTGGCTATGGGACAGCTTGATCTGGACGCCGGATCGATCAGGCTGGGACCCAATCTGAAAATCGGCTATCTGGACCAGCAGGCAATGACATTGAACCCAGACAATAGCGTTCTGGACGAAGCCCGCACAGCCCGGCCGGAATTGCTGCCGGAAGCAATTCGCAGCCGCCTTGGGGCGTTTTTGTTTACCGGCGATGACGTGTTCAAGAAAGTCGGCGACCTCAGCGGCGGCCAGCAAAACCGGCTCATGCTATGCAAGATCGTCTTAACCGAGCCGGATATGCTGATTCTGGACGAGCCGACAAACCATCTGGACATTGCCAGCCGGGAGATGCTGGAAGAAGCCTTAATGGACTATAACGGCACGATTTTGGCCGTCAGCCACGACCGGTATTTTCTTGACCGTATTGCCGAAAGCCTGCTCGTTATCGGGGCGGCTCCAACCGGCCGCCGGCAAACCGGTGCCACCGATATCATCGAAACAGCCGCCGCGGACCAGGACGGCGTTTACTCCACTTACGCACAAAAAACCCAACAGCAGCGTCAATTGGCCGAACAGCAGAAAATGGAAGAGAAGAAAAAAGCCAAAGCCGCCGCTCCGCAAGCACCCAAATCCAAAACGCCCGAGCACCTGCGACCATTCAATAAATATAGTGTCGAGCAAATCGAAGAAATGATCCACGAAACCGAAGCAACCATCGAAGAAATGCAGCATCGCTTCGGGCATGAAGATATCTATCAAAACCACGAAAAAATGAATCAACTGCAAGCCGACTTCGACGCCCAAAAAGCCCACCTCGAATTACTCTACGAGGCCTGGGAATACCGGATGTAGCCCTGCCAGACACGATCATCAAAAAATAATGAATTACTGTTGACAAACCCTTAAGGTTGATATATCGTTGAGTAATCAAGTATTATTCAAGGAAATAATATGGAACTTAGAAGTAACATTGTCATCCGATTTGCGGAACTTCAAAGCCATCTTCTCAAACGGGTGGACCAGCGCTTAAGTCTGCATGGAATTAGTTTTTCCGAGTTTTTGGTCTTGTACCACCTGGGTCAGTCGCCACAGACAACTATGCGCCGGATTGACCTGGCCGAAAGCGTTGGATTAACCGCTTCCGGAGTGACGCGGCTTTTGAATCCGATGGAGAAAAACCGTCTTGTGCAAAAAGAATCGAATCCGCGCGATGCCCGGGTCAGCCTCGTTAAACTGTCAAAAACGGGAAAAACGCTTCTAAAAGACGCAATGGTCACATTTGAAGAAGTCGCCGATTCGATCCTTAAGCCATTGAACGACAAACAGGCAAATAAATTCTTGAAGCTGATGAACGCTCTCTTGTAAAAGGCTTCCTGCTACTTCAATTCGAATGTTTCATAGACATCGACCTTCTGGATCGTGCCGTCCGGGTTGAATCGCATCGGTGAGATACAGGTTTCGCGTTTGTAGCCGGTGCCGTCCGGAATTGCAAAACGGTGATAGCAAATGTACCATTCGTCTTTGCCGGGGACTTGCACAACCGAGTGATGACCGGCGCCTTTGACCATTTCTTTGGCCTTGAGAATCGGGTTGATTTTTGCTTTCTTAAACGGCCCCATGGGTGAATCCGATGTGCCGTAAGCCACGCTGTAGCGCGGATCGCGTGTGTCGAACTCCGACCACATCAGGTAATAAGTGCCATTGCGTTTGAGTACAAAGGAACCTTCGTTATATCCCGGCGGTTTGATATTTTTGACCGCTGTCGGGTCATATGAGATCATATCCTCATTCAGCTTCACAACATTACAATTACCCTGACCAAAGTATAGATAAGCCGAGCCGTCATCATCAATAAATACCATTGGGTCAATGGATTGCCCGCCGTATTGCCCCTTAGCAACCAACGGTTTTCCTAACGGATCGGTAAACGGACCATAAGGCGTATCAGAAACAGCCACTCCGATACATTGGGCCGCGGAATAGTAAAAGTAGTACTTTCCGTTTTTGGCAGCGATGGCCGGCGCCCAGGCGTGGCGGTTGGCCCACTGCACATCAACGCCAAGCCGCAGGATCAATCCGTGATTGGTCCACGACTTTAAGTCCTTGGAACTGCAGCAGATAAAAGATGTAGACGTCCAGCCTTCATTGCCGTCGGTCGTCGGGTAAATATAGTACGTATCGCCGAAAACCGCAATATGCGGGTCGGCATGAAAACCCGGCAGAACCGGGGCCGGCGGAAGTGCCAGCTGTTTGGCTTTCAGTCCGTCAGCAATTGTCTTTGGAATCGTCAGCACGGTTCCGTGCCGCTGCCCCTTGACTGCCTGAAGCTTATCAGAAACCTTTGTCCAACTCTGAAAGTCGGTGGTTTTCATCGCTCCATACCGTTCCTGGCCATAAAAATCAATGTACATTAAATAGTCCCGGCCAATTTTCGCAACCGCCGGGCCCTCGGCGCGTTCGACTAAAACCGGCTTTTTAATCAACGTGTAGGGGCCGCGCGGGTCAGCGGCTGTCGCCTGATGAATGGGGCCGGAGATGCCTTTTTTCTGGCTGTCGCCTTCTTTAATCGTGAGGATGTATGTGTCCCCGTGCTGAATAATCGTCGCATCAATGTGATCAAAGCCGGGATCAAAGAAAACTGCCGGTTGACTAAAGGATTTAAAGTCTTTGGTGGTGACGAAATAAGTTCGATTATTCATGTGGTCTTTTGAGACCGTCTCGGGAAATCGCCCCTCGACATCAGATGACCATGTAATGATATACTCGCCGCGGGTCGCATCGTAAAATGTTTCCGGGGCCCAGCAATTTTGTGTTCCATCAGTCGCTTCCATCACGGAAAGGTATTGTTCTTTGGACCAGTTAACCAAGTCTTTCGAGCTGGCATAGCCAATTCCCTTATCATGCCAGCCGGTCGTCCAGACCATCCGAAACACCCCATCCGGCCCCTGCATAATATGCGGGTCGCGCATCAGTCCATCACCGACAGTGGGCTCAAAAAATACGCCTTCCACTTCATTCCATTGATAACCATCTTCGCTGAGTGCCAGGTGCAGCCCGTCCCCGTTGCCCCTGAACGATGTAAATAAATAAACGGTGTCACTTTCAGCTAAAACAGGTGATGCTATAGAGATATAAAGCACCGCGATCATCTGAAATACGGTCATTAAATTAAGTCTTTTCATGATTTTACCTTCCATGAGTTATTTAGCGTTATCTGTTCATTGTGCATTGAAAACAACAACATCCCTATATGTAAGTGCTTAAATATTTAAAAAACTGACATTTTTTTTATAATTTGCCTGTCAGTTTCTTTGTGGATAAGTTGTTAGATTGTGTCGGTGTTGATTGTGAGGTTTTCCGGTAAAATAACACCTGCCAATGTTGATAAGTGGGTTCCTGTTAAACTCACAGGCTGGCCAAACAGGTTTAATTACAAGTTATCCACAATGAATCATCGACTAAATTCTCCGTAACCCATTACATCTAAAGTCCTTATGTTCCCCTCTGTGATTTTCTCTCACAATCTCACTGCCCATATGACAAATACAAATAAATTCTTTTATCTTATTCTATTTATAATCTATCGGGAGAGATTGTCCTCGAAATCAGCCAGTCGGGATTTGTTTAAAAATCTTGCAAATTCGTGTCCTTAACCCTTTTCAACGAAGGGCTTTTCGGTTAGAGTATGAGGTCAAATATAGAGGATAAAACGCGAAAAACAAAGAAATCGACGCGAGAACGGATTTATTGAAGACGAGGACGCCATGAAAGTAAAATTCAACCGGTCGGCTCTGCAAGAAGCCCTGAATTTAGTCGGCAGCATTATTCCCAGCCGAACACCAAAGCCGATTTTGCAGTGTCTGCATATCGCCACGGAAGAGGACTCGGTCCGAATCAGCGCAACGGATCTGGAAGTCGGGATTACATGCCTTGTATCACAGGTTGAAATCGCCGAACACGGCAATATCGTGGTTCCGTGTGATAAGCTCTCGTCGATCGTTCGCGAAAGTTTTGATGATGTGATCGAACTGGAAGCGACCGAATCGGCGGTTTATCTGACCGGTTCGGACAGTCGGTTTACGATTTACAGTCATGATCCGGATCAGTATCCGGTCGTGCCCGGGTTTGAGGGCGAAGCGGATCTGGAAGTCAAGCTGGCGTTGCTGCAGGAAGGCATCGAGCAAACGGTTTTTGCCGCGGCCAAGGAAAGCACCCGATACGCCCTGAATGGAATCCTCTGGGAAGTGCAAGGTAAAAAATTGTTGCTGATTGCCACAGACGGACGGCGACTGGCCAAAACCATTGTGTCGCTGGAGAAAAGCGCGACGCTGCCGGAAGGGCGAATCATCGTGCCGGCTAAAACCATGACGCTGCTGGACAAAATTCCCATGCGGGACGGCGGGACGGTTTCCATTCGCTTTGTCGATAACCAGATCGTTCTGGCTTGTGAGACGGTGGTGGTCAGCTCGACGCTGGTCGAAGGCAATTTCCCAAAATACGAAGACATTATTCCCAAAGATTATGACAACAAACTGACTCTGCCGACCGATGCGGTTCTTAGTGCGGTTCGCCGTGCAGCCCTGCTGGCCAACGAAGACAGCAAGGGCATTAAACTGGCACTGGATAAAGGTTCGCTGGTCTTTACCAGCCGTGCACCGGAAACCGGCGATGCACAAATCGATATGGATGTGGACTACAGTGCCGAACCGATGGAAATCGGATTCAACCCGCAGTTTTTAGTCGATGTGCTTCGCGTGATGAAAGCCGATGATTTTGAGCTGCACCTGGGGCAGTCGGACCGACCCGGCTTGATCAAAAGCGGCAGCAATTTCCTGTACATCGTCATGCCGGTGAATCTGTAAATGCTAAATCTCGCCCCACATATTTGTGGAGTAGTTTAGTTATAGGCGGTAACCTGTGACGCATTACCCCGAAATTACCGTTACTTTACAACCTGGCCAAAAAGAGATTCTTTCGCTAGATGCAAATTGGTTAGTTATAAAGTCGTTAAGCTATAAGGCATTATTCGCTCTTTCCGGAGACGGATATGATTATAAACAGGTCTCTCAAGGGAAATGTTTTTATGTTGGGGATCGAGAGATTAGGTTTTGGAACAAGGGAAAGAAAGAATTGGAATTCGTAGCCATACCTTGTTCAGAAAAAGATCAAAAGTTGTATGGTGCATCCTGCTGGCAAGTGCAACCAAAGAAAACAAGTGTGCCGTTAAATGACGCGATGTCTTCTTATTTTAAACATCGGTCGCGTACCTTTGAAAAAAACAGCTCCATTGTGGATGCTTGGCAGCGGATTGTGCCGGTGTTACTGCAGGATTATTGCCGATTGGACAAGCGTGTGGGAAACACGCTTTATGTGCAGGTTTTAGCGGGACCATATATGCATCAGGCCCAGATGGTTTGCAGTGAATGGATAGAACAATTACAACAACAATGTCCCCGTTGCGGGATTACGAAAATACGATTAATACCTATGCGTAATTTTGAGGAGTTATAAAACTTATGGCTGATCATACCTATGACGCCAGTAATATTAAGATTCTTGAAGGGCTCGAAGCGGTTCGTAAACGCCCGGATATGTATATCGGAAACCGTCAGGAGGGCGGTCTGCATCACCTGGTCTATGAAGTGCTGGACAACTCGATTGATGAGGCGCTGGCCGGCCGGTGTGACCGCATTCTCGTCCATGTTCACATGGACGGAAGTTGTTCGATCGAAGATAACGGTGTGGGCATCCCAACGGAAATGCACGAAGACGCCGGTAAAAGCGCGCTGGAAGTTGTGTTGACGACCCTGCATGCGGGCGGTAAGTTCGACGACAAAGCGTACAAAGTCTCCGGTGGTCTGCACGGTGTGGGTGTCAGTGTGGTCAACGCACTGAGCGAACGGCTTGAAGCGGATGTCTGGCGAAACGGCAAACACTATCACTTTGAGTGCGAGCGTGGAAACGCCAAGGGGCCGGTTCGTGAAATCGGTGAGACAAAAAAACAAGGTACACGCATTACCTTTTTGCCGGACGATGAAATTTTTGAAACAACGGAATTTAAATACGAGATCCTTCAAAAACGAATTCGTGAGTTAGCCTATCTGAACGCCGGGGCACATATTACATTTCAGGATGACCGGGCGCAGAAGAACGACGTCTATCATTATGAGAACGGCATCAAGGCATTTATCGAATACCTTAACGAAGGAAAGACGCCCGCTTCGGCGATTATGGCGTTTTCAAAGGATGACCCCGAGACCGGTTTATCGTGTGACTTAGCCCTGCAATATAATGACAGCTATGCTGAAAATGTTCTGGCGTATGCCAACAACATTCGCAACATTGACGGCGGCACACACTTGTCCGGTTTTCGTACAGCCTTGACGCGGACGATGAACGCTTACGCCCGCAACGCCAATATGCTCAAGGCAGGCACCACGCCGGCCGGCGAAGATCTGCGTGAAGGATTGGTGGCGGTGATTTCCGTCAAAGTTCCGGATCCGCACTTCGAAGCACAGACCAAAGTACGTTTGTCGAATCCGGAAGTGGCCAGCTTTGTTGAAACCATGATCAACGAACAGCTTGCGATTTATTTAGAAGAAAATCCCGCCGAAGCCAAGCGGGTCTTGAACAAGGCGATTCAGGCAGCCGCGGCTCGCGAAGCGGCTCGCAAGGCACGTGACCTGACACGCCGAAAAGGTGCGTTAAGCAATACCAATCTGCCGGGCAAGCTGTGGGACTGCTCCAGTAAAGACAAAGTCGGAACAGAAATTTTCATCGTTGAGGGTGATTCGGCCGGCGGTTCAGCCAAAGGTGGTCGCGACCGCAATATCCAGGCGATTTTGCCGCTGAAAGGTAAAATTCTGAATGTGGAAAAGGCCCGGCTGGAAAAAATGCTCGGCCACGAGGAAATTCGCACCATTATCAGTGCGTTAGGGACGGGCATCGGCACGGATGAATTTGATCTCGAAAAATGCCGCTACGGCAAGATCGTGCTGATGACGGATGCGGATGTGGACGGAGCGCATATTCGCACGCTGCTGTTGACGTTTTTCTTTCGACAGATGCCGCAGTTGTTTGAAGAGGGACGGATTTTCATTGCTCAGCCGCCGCTGTACGAAGTGCGGATTAAGGGGCAGAAGAAATCCGAATACATTCTCAATGAACACCAGATGCGAAAAAATACCGAAAACCGCGGTCTGGACGGGGCAACATTAATCGTTCGCGAAGAAGACGGCTCAACCCGCGAAACCGAACCGTCGAAGTTGGCGTTTTTAGTGAAGCTGATGAACGATGCGGAGCGCAGCATCTCGATTTTGCAGCGCCGCGGCATTGTCTTTCGGGAGTTTGTCGAGTCGTACTTTAACGGCGACCAACTGCCGATCTATCAGATTCGCACAGACGGCAAAAACGAGTATTATTACGATAAGGACACATTTGAAAAGCGTCTTGCGGAGCTGACCGCTGCTGAGGAACAGGCCGAAGACGGCGAAACCGCCACCGCCAACAGTCACGAAGAAATGCACGAAGTTCTGCGGCTGAATGACATTTGCCAGCGACTCAAACAGGACTATAATCTGGATTGGCGCGACTATTTGTTGAAAGTCCAACGCACCGTCTCCGGCGAAGAACTCCCGACACGATTTGTGATTACCATGGGCGGCCACGAGCATTCGGTCGTTTCACTGGAGCAAATGGCCCCTGCGGTTCGACACATCGGCGCCGCTGACATGGAAATCAAGCGATTTAAAGGTTTGGGCGAGATGAATTCCGACCAACTCTGGGACACGACGATGGACCCGGAAAAACGGACATTGCTGAAAGTGCAGCTCGAAGACGCCGGCGAGGCGGACCGACTGTTTGGTATTCTGATGGGCGATAACGTCGAACAGCGTCGAAACTTTATCCAGGAGCATGCTCTGGAGGTTCAGAATCTGGACGTCTAAGAAGCGGGCTCAAAGACAATAGAATCTCCAATTTTTGCAGGGATTCTATAGAGAATACCGACAAAAGGTAAGTGGACCAATTTTTTTAGCTTGAAAATTAGGGATAACCCGTTCACAATACTCTTTAAACAATGACTAGAACGGAGGCTAATATGACACGGATAGTGACAATTGTATTATTGGTTTCGGCAATGTGCTTGTCGGGCTGTCAGTTTTTTCAGAAAAAAGACAGCGACTCGCAGATCGACTTGACGAAGTCCGGCAATTCACAAAAGCAGGAATTGCTCCGGCAGATTGACCGCAAATACGAAAACCCCAAAGCGCATTATCAACTCGGCTCGGTGTATCACGAAGAGGGCCTGTACGATAAGGCGGAGTTTGAATACCGGGTGACACTGGGATTCGACCCGGTCCATTACAAAGCACAAGCGGCGATTGTCAAAGCGCTGCAGGATAAAGGCGACGCGCAGCGCAGTAAAATGAGCGCCGATCTTTATATGAACCAGGCAGCGGTTTCCGCGGAGGCATCAATGCTTCTGGGCAAGGCATTCCAAAGTCGCCAAATGGATGATTACGCGTTGGCGTGTTATCAGCAGGCGTTGACACTGGCTCCAAATTCGGCGGTGTTGTTCCGGCAGATTGGTTATTACTATCTGGGCAAAGGCGATCAGGTCCGGGCCGAGGAAAACCTGCGACGCAGCTTCCAACTGGACCCCTATCAATCGGAAGTGGCCGGCGAACTGGGACGCATGGGCGTGATGGTCCAAATCCCCCGTGAACCCAAGAAGGACAATGGCAACTGGCTGGACAGGCTGTGGAAAAAAGAAGAGGCCAAGGACCAATAGAATACGTATCGAAAATATAAATTGATTAAAATAGAGCCGACTCACGATGAGCCGGCTTTTTTAGTGTCGACCTGCTGTCTGAAAAGCAAAAACAAGGATTTCTCTAAAAAAACCTTGCATTTTTTGATTTTTCGGGTAGTATTCACTCCTTAATTTTGCCCTGTCGCACGGGGTTGCGACGAAAAACACTGTTTTCAGTGTTAAAAATGGGGCTGACAGGTATCGCAGCATGGTCAGCTCAAGCCTCCGACAGGGCCCGGTCAATTCGCTTTTCAAAGCGGGTTCTGCGACCAAACTAAGATAATGTAAAGATCAAAATGCAAAATTTAGGAGCCGCCTTCGGCGGGCTAAATATATTTTTGCTTTTGATTTTTAACTATTGATGTGACAATGTTACCCCGTGGTGTAATTGGCAACACCCGAGTTTTTGGTACTCGTATTCCAGGTTCGAGTCCTGGCGGGGTAGCTTTTTCAATAACGATCGACGTTAAAGCTCTAAGGCCTTATGATTGAACGACTTGCAATAATTTTAGCGGCGGGACAAAGTACCCGCATGAATACCCAAATGCCGAAGGTGCTGCATGAAGTCTGCGGCCGCCCGATGCTGGAATGGGTGCTGGAAGCCTGCCGGAGTGCAGGGGTCCAAAAGCATGTTGTGGTGGTCGGTTACGGCAAAGAACAGATTATTGAGCGATTTGTGGGCGACGGCGACGTGGAATTTGTCGAGCAGACCGAACGCAAGGGCACCGGCCACGCGGTGATGTGTTGCCGGGAGCATCTGGAGGGCTTTAACGGGCAAACGATTATCCTCTGCGGCGATGCCCCGCTGATTCGCACCGACACCCTGAAAGTGCTGATTGATAAGCACACCACTGAAAAGTCGGCGGTTACACTGGCCACAGCCGTGGCAGCTGACCCAAGCGGTTATGGACGCATTGTCCGCGATGGCTACGGCAACATTCAGGGCATCGTTGAGCATAACGACTGTAACGAGGAACAACGAGCGATTAATGAAATTAACCCGGGGTATTTTTGCTTCCAGACACCGATGTTGCTGAACGCACTGGATAAGATTACCCCGAATAATGTCAAAAATGAATATTATCTGACCGACGCTCTGCATATTTTGCTGGCTGACGGGTATAAAGCCACCGCAGTGACCGCCGTGGCCGAAGAAGATGCGATGGGTGTCAACAATCGCAAACAGCTCAGCGTGGTTGGCAAGATCATGCAGCAGCGTATCCAGGAAAGACTGATGGCCGAAGGCGTCACGATCGTGGATCCGCCGAACACCTGGATCGACGCCCGCGCTCAAATTGGACAAGATACCGTTATTGAGCCGTTTACTTGTATCAGTGGTGCGGTGAAGATTGGGGCCAATACGCGAATCGGTCCATTTGCTTATTTGCACGAAGGTGCTAACGTCACAGACGGATCTGTGGTTGGGGTCTTTCAGGAATTAAAATAGAGGTTCATAGGAAATTTATGATGTTGAATAATCCAACAATTGTTTTTAGCGGCAGCAGCAACCCGGACTTGGCAAAGGCCATTTGCGCGTACCTGAATCTGGAGCTTGGAAAAGTTGAGATTACGCGTTTTCCGGACGGCGAGAAGCATATTGGCTTGAATTCAGATGTGCGTGGACGCGATGTGTTTGTCGTACAGTCTACGTGTACGCCGGTTGATGAGAACCTGATGGAACTGCTGATTTTCCTGGATTGTTTGCGTCGCGCCAGTGCGGCTCGTGTGACCGCGGTTGTTCCGTATTTTGGCTATGCCCGACAGGACCGCAAAGACGCCGGCCGGGTGCCGATTACGGCCAAGCTGATCGCCAACCTGATTACCTCCGCAGGCGCCGATCGCGTTTTATCCATCGATCTGCACGCCAACCAGCTGCAGGGCTTTTTTGACATTCCCGTCGATCATCTGACCGCCGAGCCGGTCATGGTGCGATATTTATCACAGAAAAATCTGAAGGATGTGACGGTTGTAGCGCCGGATGTCGGAAACATGAAAACGGCTTCTCGGTACGCCACATCGCTGGGTGCGGAGCTGGCGATTATTCACAAGCGTCGTCTGACCGGGCAGGAAGTTTCCTGTGAGGAAATTATCGGTGAAGTTGAAAACCGCAACATTGTGATGGTGGACGATATGATCTCTACAGCCGGAACGATCTGCGGTGCCGCCCAAATGGTCAAGGACCGGGGGGCGAAAAAGGTTGTCGTGGGCGCCACGCACGGCGTGTTTGCCGGCCCGGCCGTCCAGCGACTGGCCGATGCGCCGATTGATGAAATTTTTGTGACTGATACCATTCCGATTCACGAAGCTGCACGGAAGATGAAGAACCTGAAAATTCTCAGCGCTGCCTCGCTGTTGGGCGAAGCCATGCGGCGCATCCACAGCAATGAATCGCTGAGTTCGATGTTTCAGCAGTTTGGAAAATCGAATCCGTTTAACGGATAAAACAACAAGAGATAATGAAATCGGCTTTTGGCCGAGATGATATTAAGAAACATGTTCCGGTAACGAAGAACTGAACCGGTTGAAAAGAAAGGAAGAAAATATTTATGTCAGATACAGTAATGCTTAAAGCGGAAGTTCGACAGCAGGTGGGCACGAAAGTTTCCGCTCAACTGCGCGAGCAGGGCAAGCTGCCCGCGGTCGTGTATGGCCACAAACAGGACACCGTGTCCATTGCGTTGAATGCCCATGAATTTATTGAAAATCTGCATCACGGCCACCGTATTTTTGATGTGGACATGGACGGCAAGAAAGAAACCGTTCTGGTCAAAGATATTCAGTATGACTATCTTGGAAAAGACGTGATTCATACCGACCTGGTGCGTGTGAACCTGAACGAAATGGTGGATGTACAAGTCTCAATTGAGATGGTGGGAACCGCCAAGGGGACGCACGAAGGCGGCATTATCGACGAGCAGCTGGACCACCTGATTGTCAAGTGTAAGGTGAGTGCAATTCCGGAAATCATTTCCGTCAACGTGACCGAGATGGCTCTGGGCGATGTGCTGCGTGCCGGACAGATTGCATTGACTGAGGGGGCGGAATTGGTTACTGACCCCGACGCAGTTGTACTGGTATGTCACGAAGCCAAGGCGGCAATTTCTGAAGGCGAAGCCGAAGGTGAAGGCGTTGAAGGCGAAGCTGCCACCGAGCCGGAAGTGATTACGGAAAAGAAGGAAGAGGACGCTTCTTAGTAAGCGGCTCTCTGGAAAGGCACCTGAGGGATGTGGTTTTTTAATCGGAAACGACGCAAACATTCCACATCAGGTGATCGCTCTTTAGAAACGAAAGAGAATAGAAACGTGAAGCTGATTGCCGGTCTTGGAAATCCAGGCTCCAACTATGACCATACGCGGCATAATGTCGGGTTTATGGTGCTGGATGCGTTGGCGCAGCAATACGGTGTTACCATCCGACGCAAAAAGTTTAACGCGTTGACTGAAGAAGTGATGGCGGGCGATACAAAACTGCTGTTGTTAAAACCCCAGCAGTATATGAATCGCAGCGGTCATCCGATTGCCACCGCCGCGGGCTTTTATAAACTCAAGCCTGCCGACGTATTGGTGGTCACCGACGATTTAGCGCTGGATGTTGGACGGCTTCGATTGCGCGGGAAAGGTTCTGCCGGCGGCCATAACGGGCTGAAAGATATTCAGTCGCACCTGGGAACGATCGAGTACCCCCGGCTGCGAATCGGCATCGGCGACAGCGGCCCGCGCGACACGGCGGACTATGTGTTGAGCCGATTTTCGGCTGACGAACGCGACGTGATCGACAAATCAGTCCAAACGGCCGTCAAGGCGGTTCTGTGCTGGGCCAACGAAGGCATTCAGCCTGCGATGACCCAATATAATGCCAAGGGCGAGACCGAGTAAATAGACCTTTAAGGGTCATAGAGTCCCGCATGCAAATCCGTCGCTGACGGTCGCAACGCGACATAGCCGCGAAGAAACGGGAAAGTTCAGTCGTGATCAGTATAGAATCGTGATAACTCGAATGCGACGGTAGTCGAGAATGTAATGAAATTAAAACAAAATAGTAAATCTTTAAATATCAGGAGGTATTAACCTTGGAAACAGTTTTGAGACTTTATGAAGGCATGTTTTTGGTCGATTCCGGTGTTGCTACCGTTGATTGGCAGAAAGTGCTTGATGAAATCCAGCGTGTACTGGATCGTGCGGGTGCAGAAGTTGTCTCGCTGAAGAAATGGGATGATCGGCGTATGGCGTATGAGATTAATCGCAAGTCCCGCGGTACGTATATTCTGACGTATTTCAATTGTGACACAAGCAAGCTTTCAGGCATTGAACGGGATGTCCAGTTGTCCGAAATCCTGACTCGCGTGCTGATTCTTCGGACCGATCGGATGAGCGAAGATGATCTGAAAAAAGCGACGCCTCTGGAGGCTGCCGCTGCGCCGAAGCCTTCCGAAAAACCGGAAGAGGCCGCCCCTGCATCTGAAGCGCCCGCTGCAGAAGCAGTTGAAGAAACAACAACGGAAGAACCGGCAGCCGATGAGGCGAAAGAAGAAACCGCGGAATAATCACTTGCAGTGGAAGTGACAGCCGATTGGCGCGACTCTTCCTGAGAAAGGATTGAATGATGGCAAGTTTAAACAAAGTACTCATGATGGGGAACATGACGCGCGATCCGCAGTTATCCTATCTGCCCAGCCAGACGCCGGTGGTGGAATTTGGCCTGGCGGTCAGTCGCCGATTCAAAAAGCAGGATGGCTCGCAGGGCGAGGAAACCTGTTTTGTCGATTGCCAGATGTTCGGCAAACGCGCGGAAGTCGTTAATAAATATTTCAAAAAGGGCGAACCGATTTTCGTGGAAGGCCGCTTGAAATTTGACAGTTGGCAGGGCCAGGACGGCACCAAACGCAGCAAACTTCGCGTATTTGTCGAAAACTTCGAGTTTATCGGCAAAGGTGGCGGACAGGGCGGCGCCTCCCAAGGCCAGTCTTCTTATCAGGAACCCCCCGCGGAGGCCCCTTACGGTGCCGGCGGCGATGACGATATTCCATTTTAGCCCGCCTCGGTTGGTCCGGACGGGATAGAGTCAATAGACAAAATTGAAACGATCAATCAATTATAGATAAAGCAGGGATAAAAATGCCAAGACCCAAACAAACAAACAGACGGAAAAAGAAAACGAATTTAACGATTCGCGAACAAACCCAATGCCGTTTCTGCCGTGAAGGTTCAAAGTATGTCGATTATAAAGATATTGACGTACTGCAGAAACTGCTGACCAACCGCGGCAAGATCTTTTCCCGCAAACGTAGCGGAAACTGTGCCGGATGTCAGCGTAAGGTCAAGACAGCAATCAAGCGGGCTCGCTATATGGCCCTGTTGCCCTACACCACCTAGAGTGTCTTAAGGCGTTGTTGTTTAGAAACTTACAGCATTTAAGCGAATTGTGTAGAAAAAAAACGGAGACAGATTATAATGAAGCTACTTTTATGTGAAGATGTGGAAAAGCTGGGCTGGCTGGGTGACGTGGTCACCGTTAAAGACGGATACGCCCGCAACTATCTGCTGCCGCAGGGACTGGCGATTGTTCCCAGCGAAAAGAATATCCAGTCACTGGCCGAAGAAAAGGCACGGCGTACGGAAGTGCGTAAACTGGAGATGGAACGCAAAGAGCAGATTGCCGAAAACGTTGAGGGTGCCGAAGTGGTTCTGGCGTCCAAAGCCAATGAAATGGGACACTTGTTTGGTTCGGTTTCGGGTCGTGATATCGCTGAAAACCTGCGTCAGCAGGGTTTCGAGATTCAGGACAATATGGTACAATTGCCCGGCGGTCACATTAAGGAAATTGGCACGCACGATGTTACGCTGAGGATTGCCCCCGAGTTGAAGGCGGCCGTTCGCGTAGTCGTGGTATCTCAGGATGAGACGGTTGACGCAAGCGAAGAAGAAACAACCACAGAACAACAGTAGCAACTGGACGGACGCTGATTTGCAGCAGCTTCTGCAGGGGCGGAAAATGCCTGCCTCCCCGGAAGCCGAAGCAGCGGTCCTGGGTTCCATGCTGCTGGATCGCGACTGTATTGGCGATGTTATTGAGCACATTAATGCGGACTCCTTTTCGTTAACGGAGCACCGCATTATTTTTGATGCCGTCTTGACGCTGTATGAGAAAAACAGCGAAATTGACCTGGTGTTGCTGCGCGACGAGCTCAAAAAACGAAAGAGTCTCGATGCGGTCGGCGGCGTGGATTACCTGGTGCGGGTGATTGAGTCGGTTCCGTCGGCGGCCAGCAGTGAATACTACGCCGGGATTGTCAAAGAAAAGTCCATGCTGCGCGAATTGGCGCGCACCTGCGGTGAAATTCTCAACGACGCCTGTGATGAAGGCGGCGAAGTGGGCGACAAGCTGGATGATGCCGAGAAAAAGATTTTCTCGGTCACCGAGCAGAAAATCAAGGGGTCAGCCGACCCGGTCAAAAATCTGGTGACCGAAGTCCTGGAAAATATTGATTTTCGCCGCAACAGCAGTTCCGATGTCACTGGCGTTCCAACCGAGTATATGGAGTTGGACAATATGCTCTGTGGTTTGCACGGTGGCGAGATGATTATCGTTGCCGGCCGTCCCAGTATGGGAAAAACCACCTTTGCGCTGAACCTGGCCGAAAACATCAGCATTACCCAAAAAATTCCCAGCGTCATCTTTTCGCTCGAAATGGGAAAACATCAATTGGTGGAACGATTCTTAAGCAGCCAAAGCGGAGTTGATTCCCAAAAAATTCGTCGCGGCCAGATCAGCACTGAAGAATACGCCCAGTTGGCGGAAGTCTGCGGCCAACTGCATGATACGCCGATTTTTATCGACGACACGCCCGGCCTGACACCGCTGACCATTCGCGCCAAATGCCGACGTCTGAAAAGCCAAAACGATATTCAGGCGGTCTTTATTGACTATATGCAGTTAATGAGCCTTGGGGGCCGGGTCGAATCCCGCCAGCAGGAAATCAGTACGATTTCGCGTTATCTAAAAGAACTTGCCCGGGAATTGGATGTCCCGGTCATCGTGCTCAGCCAGCTTAATCGTGGCGCCGAAGGTCGGGAGGGCCACCGGCCCCGGATGAGCGATTTGCGTGAAAGTGGATCCATCGAACAGGATGCCGATGTCATTATGCTGCTGCATCGTGAAGCCTATTACCATCGCGGCGATCCGGATTACGATTTTAATGATCCCAAGGCCAATGTTGCCGAGGTGATTATTGCCAAACAGAGAAACGGACCGTGCGGAACCGTGGAGTTTGTATTTGATGACAAAACGACACGATTTAAAACACAAAGCCATGTGCCGGATCCATTTGTGTGACAACAATATATAAGGAGATGTCAGATGCAACAGGGTGTCAAAAGCTTAATAAGAATCATGTGCATCGCGTGCGCTGTGCTGGTGGGATCATCCATGGCGGCGGCCCCGGAGGGGTTGGTCATTGAAAAAATTCAGGTTGCCGGTAACGTCACACTCACGCGTGCGCAGGTCATTGCTGTCATTCAGGCACGTCCGGGTCGCGTGTTCAATGAGGAGACGTCAGCCGACGATGTTCAGCAGATTGCCAAGCTGGATGCAGTCGAATCGGCTTATTACAATACGCAGGTTTTAGACGGAAAAGTCACACTGACCTATGTCGTCGTCGAGCGCAATCTGGTGCGGTCGATTATGCTGAAAGGCAATAAAAAACTCAAAGACAGGTTGCTGCTGAAAGAGTTGTCATTTAAGCGCGGTGATTATCTGGACTTATTTTCAGTGCGGGCCGGTGTGGGGGCGATGACTGAAAAATATCACAAAAAAGGATTCCCCTGGGTTACTATCACCATTGATGAAGCCGGCCTGATGATGGGACAGGTGGCTTATAATATCGAAGAAGGGTCGCGTACCAAGATCAGTAAAGTAGTGTTTGCCGGCAACGAAGCGCTGGACGATGGCCAACTGAAGAAAGCCATTAAGACGAAAAAGAAAAAATTCCTTTTCTTCTCCGTTTATTACAGCCCGGAACAGGTTGAGCAGGATTCACAAAAACTGCTGGAGGCATTCCAGAAACACTCTTTCCTGGACGCGCAGGTCTCCCATGCTGTTGCATTTAATGATGATAAGAGTAAGGCGACGGTAACGTTTACGATTACCGAGGGCCCGGCATATATTGTCGATTCGATTCATTTTACCGGGAATACATTTTTTGATAAAGCGGCATTACAGGAAGAACTCAAGCTTCGGGACGATTATTTTTTCAGTGAAGCCTGGGCGGAATTTGATACCAAGAAAATTCTCGCCAAGTACGGCCAATACGGCTTTGTCAACGCCAGGGTGGATACGCGGAAAACCATCCTGCCGGACGCACGCGTCAAGGTCGAATACGATATTACCGAAGGCGATCGGTACCGTATCGGCGAAGTCATTATTACCGGTAATACCACCATTAAAGACCACGCCATCCGCCGCGTGCTGGACGAAGAGGAATTTGTGCCGGGCGAATGGTACAATGCCGACATCGCCCGTGGTAACGGCGAAGGGGAGTTGGAACGAATTGTCCGCCAGACGGTTGTGACCGAATCGGCAGTGATCTATCCGGCCGGGGACGGACCCGACACACGCGATGCATTGGTGACGGTGAAGGAAGGGCAGACCGGCTCAATTATGTTGGGGGCTGGCGTTGCCAGCGACAGCGGTGTGATTGGTAATATTTCACTGGACCAGCGCAACTTTGATATAACCGATACGCCGGACAGTTGGGGCGAGTTGTTTACCGGCAAGGCGTTTCGCGGTGCCGGCCAGCGGTTCAAAATTTCACTGAGTCCCGGTACCGAAGTCAGTACCTATCTGATCAGTTTTACCGAACCCTATCTGTATGATCGGCCGATATCAATGAATGTGACCGGCTCGAGCTTTGAGCGAGAGCGTGAGTCCTGGGATGAAGAGCGGTTGGCGGCCAAACTCGGCTTTGAAAAACGCTATTCCAATAAATGGCGACGGGGGATTAGTTTCCGTGCTGAAGATGTGAAAATTTCCGATTTTGAGTGGGACACGCCGCAGGAGATTCGTGACGTCAGCGGCGATAACTATATTTTCGGAACCCGCCTGTATATTCGCAAAGACACCACTGACAGCCGCTATCGCCCCAGCCGCGGGTACAATTTTGACGCGGGTTATGAACAGGTTCTGGGCGATCATAATTTCGGTATTTTCACGGCCACGCAGCGTTGGTATAAAACGCTTTATGAAGACCTTTCTGAAAACAAAACCGTGTTGGAAACGAAAATTTTCGGCGGTACGATCATCGGCGATGCGCCTCCGTTTGAAAAATTTTATGTCGGCGGGAACGGTTCCATGCGCGGTTTTGAATACCGCGGCATCAGTGACCGCAGCGGCCCCAGTGATGATCCGATTGGCAGTGACTGGGCACTGGTGGCCAACTCTGAAATTGCCGTGCCTCTGGGAAGCGAAACATTTTCGGCGCTGTTCTTTGCCGATGCAGGTACCATTGACACCGGCGGCATTCGCGCCTCCATCGGAACAGGGGTTCAAATTATGATCCCGCAGTTCTTTGGACCGGTGCCGATGCGGTTTGAGCTGGCGGCACCGTTGATGAAAGAAGACGAAGATGAAACACAGGCCTTCAGCTTTTCTGTCGGCGCACTGTTTTAAAATTAATCTCTACTGAAACAACAAACGAAAGGATGTTCAGGATGAAAAACACGAAATGTGTGATAATTGCAGTCATTGGAATGATCGTATTGGCCGGTGCTTATCAGCAGGGAACGCTGAACGCCGATTCCGCTGTCGCTCCGGCCAAGATTGGGATTGTCAATGTCGCCAAGGTGCTGGAAGGAAGCCAAAAGCATCAACAGTGGCAGGAAAAAATGCAGGCCGAACGTGTCCAGATGGAAAGCGAGTTCAAAGAAATGCAAAAGGAACTGGCGGCCCTGAACGAAAGCATGAAACTGCGAGAGCCCGGCAGCGAAGACTACCGCAAGCTGGCCAAAGACTTCATCGAAAAGAAAGCGATCATGGAATCCAAGGATGCATCGTATCAGGAAATCGTGACCGATGAAATGCAGCGATGGACCGAGTCTCTGTACAAAAAGCTGCTGGTCGTGGTTGACGATGTTGCCAAGAAAAAAGGCCTGGATGTCGTTATTTCCAATGAAGACTTAGACGTGCCGGCACCCAGCCTGCGTGATTTTATGCTGACGATCAAAACCAAGAAAGTCCTGTATCACAACTCAAAGTACGATATGACCGCTGAAGTGTTAGCGGCGCTGGATGCGTCGAAATAAATCCGTTTCTGTGTTAAAATAATGGTAAGAAAAAGACGATGACGAAACAGCCAGGCACAACGTCGTTAACACTGTCGCAGCTCGCCGAGAAAATCGGCGCCCGGCTCATCGGCGCAGGTGACACCTCGGTATGCGGTGTCAATACGATTAAAGACGCCGGTCCCGGCGAAGTATGCTTTCTGTCGTCGCAGAAATTTGCCCCCGCGCTGAAAGAAACGCAGGCGATGGGGGTGATGGTGGCTGAACCGCTCAAAGACTGCGATTTGGCCCAGTTAGTCGTCGACCGTGTGGACCGCGCGTTGATCGCGGCACTGACCCTCTTCGCACCGAAATTAACCCCGCAGGAGGGCATTCATCCGACGGCGGTGATCGAAGCCGATGTCGAACTGGACCCGACCGTTGCCGTCGGGCCGCATGCGTTGATTGCTCGCGGCGTTAAAATCGGCGCCCGCACCGTCATTGGCCCGGGCGTCCATATCGGCGAAAATACGACGATTGGAATGCAGTGTCGTCTGGACAGCCATGTGGTCGTCTATCACAATTGTCAAATCGGAAACGGCTGTGTGATTTTAGCCAACTCCACCATTGGCGCGACGGGTTTTGGCTATTCCTTTATTGACGGCCAACATCAGCTCGTCCCGCACAACGGCGGGGTGATCCTTGAAGACGGCGTCGAAATCGGCGCCAACAGTTGTATCGATCGCGCCAAATTCGGCAATACCGTGATTGGCGCCGGTACCAAGATTGACAATCTGGTGCAGGTCGCTCATAATGTACAAATCGGCAAGCTCTGTCTGCTGGCCGGGCACGTCGGCATCGCCGGCAGTACCCAGGTCGGCAATGGCGTGGTCTTTGCCGGTGCTGCGGGCGCTGCGGATAATTTAAAAATCGGCGACGGGGCGATTCTCGGAAAACAAACCGCCGCGTCCAAAGATGTGCCCGCCGGAAAAACAATGTTGGGCGTGATTCCGCAGGAGATGACAAAAGAGCTGCGCAGCATGAGCATTTATCAGCGTCTGCCCGAACTGGCAAAAGAATTGAAACAACTTCGCAAGAAAGTTGAGAAACTTGAAACAGCAAAAGACGATTAAATCTGAAGGCAGGCTGTCAGGCAAGGGCCTGTTCAGCGGTCGGGATGTGAAGGTGGCATTCAAGCCCGCCGGACCGGATACCGGGGTGGTATTCGTCCGGACGGATCTGGAGCCGCCGGTGTCGATTCCGATTTGCCCGGCCAATATCGCCTCGCGGGACCGTCGTTCAGCCGTTCAGGTGGGCGCCGCCGTGGTCGAAACGCCCGAACATTGTCTGGCTGCCATTCATGCACTGGATATTGATAATCTGCGGGTGGAACTGGATGCCGAAGAGTTCCCCGGCTTCGACGGCAGCAGCGATGAATATTTTAAGCTGTTGCAAAAATGCGGTCTCGAAATTCAGGCCGCCGAGCAAAACCCGCTGATCATTACCGAGTCGATCTGCATCACCGAAGGCGACGCGTCGATTTATGCACTGCCGGCCGGCAGCGAAACGCTGACCATCACGTATGATCTGGACTACACCCAGCATACCGGTATCGGACGTCAGATTTTTTCATGTGATCTGAACACTTCCAGCTATGCACAAAATCTTGCGCGGGCTCGCACGTTTGCACTGGAGGCCGAGGCGCGTCAGATGCAGGCAGCTGGGATTTGTACGCACTTGGGACCGAAAGATATTCTGGTCATTAATTCCGACGGGCCGATCAAAAACAGCTTTCGTTTTCCCAACGAATGCGTCCGTCACAAAGTTGTCGATCTGATCGGCGATTTAAAGCTGGCGGGCCGTCCGATTGTCGGGCGGATTGTCGCCTATAAATCCGGCCACGCTCTCAATCAGCAGCTTGTCAAAAAGCTGGTTGAAAGTGAATTGAAAAACAAAAAAACAGCTCCCGCGACCGTGGAACTGGATATTAAGCGGATTCAGCGAATTTTGCCGCATCGCTACCCGTTTTTGCTGGTGGATCGCATCATTGAAGTTGAGGGTGACCGCCGCATCAAGGGTATTAAAAATGTGACGATTAACGAACAGTTTTTCCAGGGCCATTTCCCCGCCACCCCGGTCATGCCGGGCGTGTTGATTATCGAGGCTCTGGCCCAGGTCTGCGGCCTGCTGTTCGCCCAGAAGCTCGAACATACCGGTAAACTTGCTGTCTTGCTGACCATGGATGCGGTGAAGATTCGTAAATCCGTCATTCCCGGCGATCAGTTGATTCTGATCGGCGAAGCTGATAAAGTACGCAGCCGAGCCGCCAAATGCAGCTGCACCGCCATGGTGGGCGATGACGTCGTGGCCGAGGCTCAATTGAAATTTATGTTAATCGATGATGAATTGTAATCAGCGCAGGCAACTGCGTGTTTAGTTAATTTTCGGAGGTATAAAGACGTTATGAGTGAAAAGATCCATCCCACCGCGGTGATTTCGCCGACTGCACAGTTGGGATCAAACGTGGCGATTGGTCCCTATACGGTTGTGGATGACGGTTCTGTCATTGGCGACAATACCATGTTGGATGCGCATGTGGTGATTGGTAAAAATACGAAAATCGGAAAGGGCAATCGCATTTTTGCCGGTGCGGTCATCGGCCGACCGCCCCAGATTCTTGGTCTGGACGACAATACGAAAATCGGCGGACTGACCATCGGCGATAACAACATGATTCGCGAATTTGTGACCATTCACCCCAGCATGTATCCGGATGGTGAAACCGTTGTCGGCAGTAACAACCTGCTGATGATCAACGTCCATTTGGGACATGACTGCGTGTTGGAAAATAATATTGTCATCAGCAATGCCACCCAACTGGCCGGACATTGCAAAGTCGAAACCGGCGCCTGGCTCAGCGGCATGGTGGCGGTCCATCAGTTTGTGACCATCAGTAAATGGTGTTATGCCGCGGGCATGGCGGGCATCGGCCATGATGTGCCGCCGTTCGTGATCGTCAGTGGGCACTACCCGCTGGAGATTCGGGCAATCAATAAACGCGGCCTGACTCGCGCCGGTCTGTCACCCGAAGACCAGAAGAAGGTCTACGAGGCCTATAAGTTTATCTGGCGACAGGATGGCCCCGTGCTGGAACGCGCCAAAGAAATGGCCGATCGCGACGACCTGTGCGAGCCGGTGCAGGCCATCGTCGATTCACTCATTAAAAGCAGCAAGCAGCGTTTTGGCCGATACCTTGAGCTGCACAGGGATTAGAAAAAAATCCTTTCGGCTCTTTAAAGCCGATACAAAGATAGGACGACAATCATGACAAAACTTCGTACTGCCATCGTAGGCGCCGGGAAAATGGGAAAAATCCATGCCAAGGTGTACGGCAAGTTGGACAATGCCGAGTTGGTCGCCGTGGTCGATAACGATATCGAACGCGCCAAGGCACTGGCCGAAAAGCACGACTGCCCGGCCTATTCCGATCCCGCTGAATTGATTGGCAAGGTCGATGCCGTCACGATTTCCGCCCCGACCATCGCCCACCACGAAGTGGCGACGCTGCTCTTGAAAAACAAGATCCCCGTCCTCATCGAAAAGCCGCTGGCGACCACTGTCGAACAGGGCCGAGAGATCGTCGAACTGGCCAAAGCCAATAATACCGTCGTGGCTGTCGGTCATTCCGAACGCTGCAACCCGGTCGTCCAGGCTATGAAGCGTCTGCACATCGAACCGATGTTTATCGAAGCCAACCGCGTCAGCCCCTACCCGTTCCGCTCGATGGATATCGGCGTCGTGCTGGATGTCATGATTCACGATATCGATATCATTCTGTCGCTGGCCAACAGCCCGGTCAAGCGCGTCGATGCCGCCGGCGTCAACGTCATCGCCGATGAGGAAGACGTTTGCAATGCCCGCATCTTTTTCGAGAATGGCTGCATCGCTAATGTGACCGCGTCCCGGCTGGCGCTCAAAACCGAACGCAAAATCCGTGTCTTCAGCCGGCAGGCCTATCTGTCGCTGGACTTCTTCCGCAAGGATGGCATCGTCATTCAGGCCGACAAAAATATCGACCTGGTCAAGT
The DNA here is from genome assembly GCA_963675155.1 of Anaerohalosphaeraceae bacterium. GTDB lineage: Bacteria > Planctomycetota > Phycisphaerae > Sedimentisphaerales > Anaerohalosphaeraceae > 4572-13. The sequence goes on from OY775912.1 coordinate 114,511, forward strand.
GGATTCGCGAGCATCAGGAGAAACAGGACTTCGATTTTACGACGGTCAACTGGCCGGATCTTCTGCACATCGAACAGCTCCAGATCGAAGACGCCGAACCCTTAAAAGTCGAACAGGAATCATTCCTCAACGCCGTTATCAACAAAGACGCCCGCCCCGAAGTCACCGGAGCCGAAGGCCTGGCCGCACTCGAATGCGCCGAAAAAATCCTCGAAGGAGTCAAAGCCCACCACTGGGAAAAATAAGAAGCCTATTTTTGGCCTAAAAATAACATTTTCTAGTAAATATCCTTGAAATTTCTAAAAAGCAACTTGAAATTTCAAGGATATTTCTTTTTCTGTGTTTTCGGCGTTCCCAGTGGTTAAAAGATATTCGTGAAAATTAGTGTTAATTAGTGGCAAAAAAAGTCTATTCGAACCCCGTAATCGTTCCACCGGCGATGACTTCTTCGTTGTCGTTATACAATACCAGCTTTTGTCCCGGTGAGGGGGCGAATTGTTTTTGCTCGAATTTGACAGTGACTGACTTCTCGGAACATTCCAGTATGTCACACGCTTGCGTCGGCGTGCCGTAAGAGCGCAGCTTGCCGGACAGTTTCGCATCCGCCTGATATTGTTCGGGTATCAGGATATTCATTTCATCGGCATGTATAATAGCGTGATGCACTTCGTCCTTCGTCCCGAGCGAAACGGTATTCTTCTCGGCGATAATTTTCGCCACATACAGCGGCTCACCGCCGGCGTATCCCAATCCGCGCCGCTGACCCAGCGTATAATGAGCAATCCCCTTATGCGTGCCGATCACGTTACCGGCCATATCCAGCAGATCGCCCGGTTTCTCGCCGCCGTTGAGCGCATCGCGATAATCGCCTTCCCCCGCAAAGCACAGCTCCATACTCTCCGGCTTATCGGCCACCCCCAACCCGATCTCCGATGCAATCGCACGAACCTCCTCCTTCTTCAAATGCGACAAAGGCAAATGAAAGAAGGGCAGCCGCTCTCTCGGAATCCCATACAGAAAATAGCTTTGATCCTTGGCATGATTGCGCCCGCGCCGAAGCCGCCCGTCCACAACCTCCGCATAATGCCCCGTCGCCAGGTGCTTGACCCCCAACTCCTTTTCCACCAGATCCCACACCAGCATGAACTTCAAAAACGTATTGCAGTCCACACACGGATTCGGCGTAAACCCCCGGCTGTACGCATCGCGAAACCGCTCGATCACCATCTCGTTAAACGCCTCGGTGACATCCACAAAATAATGCGGCAGCCCCAACTGCCCGCACACATACGCCGCCTCCGCCCCGCAGCAGCCGCGTTTATCCGTCCGGCACGCCACGGGAATCCGCATCGTCACCCCCAGCACATCCCAGCCCTGCTCGCGCAGCAAATGCGCCGTCACACTGCTGTCCACGCCGCCGCTCATCAGCACCGTAATCTGCTTATCCGCATCGCGTCCCGGCTGCCACACCGCCGTATGCGAATCAATCAATTCAATCTTATAATCGTTCATGCAGCACTTTCAGATATCGCGGCGGTATCGGCTCAACACTATCGCGGCGGCATTTTCAGGGTCGTACCGATCACCAGCGGTCCGCCTTTGGTAATCTGCGGATTGAGCGCCAGTATTTCTTTAAACCGCTTGCCGTCGCCAAGCTGACGTTGAGCGATGCTCCACAGCGTGTCGCCCTGCACCACCAGGTACGTCGCCTCGCTCACCGGCACGGCTATGCCTGTGGTTGGATTCAACGCCGCCGCCCGGTCCGCCTGGCTGAGCTGATATTCAAGCTCGGCCACCTGCTGGCTCAATATCATGTTCTCGTCCTGGCAGGCCTTCAGATTTTTGGATTCGCAGCCCGTCAGGCACAACGCCGCGATGCTGACAACTGTCAAGAGTCCAACCGTTTTTGTTCGAATGTGCTTCAGGTTCATCCTTGAGCTCCTAAAAAAAGAGTTTTCGTTCTTCTAATCCGTCGATTTCCGTTACGATACTTTTTGCACCGCGTCCGCCAGATACCGCAGCAGTTCTTCCGTCTCGTCCCAGCCGATGCACTGATCCGTCAGCGACTGGCCGTATTTCAATCCGCCTGCCGAACCGATGGTCTGGCTGCCTTCTTCGATAAAGCTTTCCAGCATGACCCCGGCGATGGATTTGTTACCCGCGCTGATCTGATCGGCAATATCGAACAGGGCCTCGCGCTGTCGCTTATGGTTTTTGTGCGAATTCGCATGACTGCAGTCGATCACCATCCCGTTCGGTACGTGCTGTTTTTGCAGCAGGATTTCCGCGAACGCGACATACTCGCTGGCATAGTTCGGCCCGCGTGTCCCGCCGCGCATCACGAGGTGGCCGTACTTATTGCCCTTTGTCTCGGCGATAATCACCTGGCCGTTACGGTCAATCCCCAAAAACGAATGCGGATTCGACGACGCCTTAATCGCATCCATCGCCACGCCGAGGTTGCCGTCGGTGGCATTCTTAAATCCAATCGGCATCGACAGTCCGCTGGCCATCTGCCGGTGAATCTGCGATTCGGTTGTTCGCGCGCCGATTGCCGCCCACGTGATCAAATCCGCCAGGTACTGCGGTACAATCGGATCCAGAAATTCCGTCGCCGTCGCCAGTCCGATCTCGGCAATGTCGATCAAAATCTTGCGGCTCTGGCGAATCCCGAAATCAATATCGTACGACCGGTCCAGGTGCGGGTCATACAGCATCCCCTTCCAACCCAGCGTCGTCCGCGGCTTTTCAAAATAAGCCCGCATGATAATCAGCAAGCGATCGGCTAATTCCCTCTGCACCTGTTCCAGGCGTCTTGCATAGTCGAGCGCTGCTTCAGGATCATGCAGGCTGCAAGGTCCAACGATAACCATCCGGCGTGTGTCTTCGCCGCGAAGAATCTTTTCCACCTCCCGACGCGACTGGGCCACGACATGAGCCGCCGCCTCGGTTTCCGGCAGATCGACCTTCATATCGTCCGGGCTGGTCAGCGATTTAAATTGATTAATATTAAGATTGTCAGTCAGTTCCATAAATATCCTCATAGGGTGGGTCGGACCCGCCAATTTCATCTCGGTAGGGTGGGCCGTGCCCACCGCCTCTAATGTCCCTCATTCTACCCGAACCCCAAAAAAAACGCAAGTCAACCCCAAAAACCAAGTTGCCGGCCCAAAATGCCGCCCTGCAGAAGCCCGAAGCGGCAGCGCCGGGATGCGATACCCTGTGATACACGATTCCCACACGGTTTTTCAATGTTCGCTCCTTCCGACAGAAGCGTGCAGCGGCAGTGACACGATTGGGTTTACCCTGTGCTTATCGTGAATCATCAAACCCCGGCGACACAAAACATCCCCCTCTCACCCTGTTCATGGACAATATAATGGATTTTTTCGAGCAATTTAGCGTTCGTGAAAACATATTGGGTACTGCCGTGGCGAGTCCAAACCTTCGGAAGCTGATGTCCGGACTGTCTGAGTTTTCGAGTACACCAGGCCTTCAAAGAGACCATGACTTTATCAATTGATTCAGAAGAGTGGACAAGAATATGTACATGATTACGGCGAACATGACAGGCATGTAAATACCATTCTTTCCACAAACAACGCTCGACAATCGCGTCACATACCAACTGACGCATTGCCTCATCAAATAGAACGGCCCGAGATTTCATTCGCTGTTGTTCATGTTCATAAAACCGTTCATTGGGAGCAATGATTTTCGTAGAGTGATTTTCAACGAGAACACTTTGACGGCTGTCACCATGCAGCCAGGTGCCATAAGTCGTAAACGTGATGAAATAAGCCAGCGGTTGATTGTACATCCGCGATCTCCTTCATTTTACAATATGCTGTTACCATGTGGCAACAAAAACCTATCGGAAAACAGAAGCCCGAAGCGGCAGCGCCGGGATGCGATACCCTGTGATATTCAATTCCCACACGGTAGTCGCAATCGTGTCACTCCCGTTCCACGCTTTTGTCGTCAACCGTCCACCGCAGATTCGGTATAGCGTCCGCCTCCACAAACTCCACCCGCCCGTCCGCAAACGCAATATTCGCCCCCGCCCGTTTATGCCAATCCGTCACCACGTCATCGGCGCCCCCAACCGCGTTCCACCCCGGCGCGCTCTCAAACAAAACCACCAAATCATCCGGCAACTTGCCTGCTTCCTCCGGGATACCCTCATTCATCGCATAACTGCATGGTCCAGTTTTGTCTGCCGGACATTGAAGATAATTTGCGTTTTTCTTATTAATATCAACCCAAAGCTGTACCTGTTCACTCCAGTTATTACTTATCCATGTATTTTCAATTTCTTGATGGGCCAAGAATCCTCTGGATAGATGCATTAAGTTGTTTCGACATTGAATATCTATTGCATAATCGTGAGATTTTTTTGTTGCAGGGAAAACCATACTAAATAATAAAATGTAAAACACAGGCAAAAATATCCCAGCAAATGTAGAATCTTTTCTGGGAATATTAATCTTCTTTATAGCAAAGCCAATTAATGAAATGATGCCTGTTAAAAATCCCAAAACGGCACAAAGCAATCCCAATAAGGCAACAGATAATAGAATCAAAAAAACGTCAAATTGGAATAGATAAAAGCGAGACTATCCAAACGCCAGCCCCAATCCATAATGAAATCCTATTCCACAAAAACGGCCACGGTAGTTTTTTCTCTCCAACTTGCTCTGTCACAGGTTGCTCCTTCTGTAATCTATAATCCAGCCCGTTCAATAAGTTGCTCCAGTGTTTCCTGAAGCCCCAATTCTTTGGCCCAGTGTCGCAGATATTCATAGTCCAATTGATCTTTCTGTAATGTTAACACGCACAACGCGTCCTTCCATTGTGTTTGTGAATCTCGGCCTTGGGTCCATTCCAGCTTGCTCAGAATCGAATCTTCCGGCGAAAGGATATAGGCGTCCATCCCCAGCAAATTTGCCTGTTGCTTTCGTGAAAATTCCTGCTGACTGAAGGGCCGTTGTTTCCGGATAATCAAATCTGCTTTGTAACCGGATTGAATGTCAATAATATTAAACATCGAACGGTTATCAATGGCTTGAGTCGCGGCTTCTTTGCTAATATAAAAATCCGGTCCCAATGATTCGATAAAAACAAGCAATTGTTCTTGCGTTGGATCAATGACAATATCGGCGTCATTGGTCGCCCGCGGCTGGCCGTGGAAACTGCTGCCGATAGAGCCGGAAATCATGTAGGGAATTTCTGCCTTAACAAGTGCGCCGATAACCTGTTGCAGAAATGTATTTTGATCGGTCATGCGGATATCTCGCAGCCGGGGAAAATTCGCTCAAAGAGTTCTTTGTCGAGTATCAAGCTCAGGTAAGCCTGCACGACTTGCCGTTCCGTGTAATCAGGGTGGCGGTGGCGAATACCGTCCATGGTGATCCGGCGAAGATTGGCGGACAGCTCAAACGTTAGCTTTGCCCGTCCTTCCAATCCCATGGCCCGCAAAGTGTCAATCTGGACCGCCGCCGCAGCCTGCGAGGTATCTGCCGGTAATGTCTCCGCCTGTCGTATCATGCCATAATTATACAATAATCATTCATCAATAATCAATAAAAAAAGGGCATGCCCTTTTTCAGGACACGCCCTTTGAATTACGACTTGTGTAAAACGATCTTACTTGTTGCGAATCGCAGCCTGTGCTGCAGCCAAACGAGCGATCGGCACACGGAACGGCGAACAACTCACGTAGTTCAGACCGACACGGTGGCAGAAGTCGATGCTGCTCGGCTCACCGCCGTGCTCACCGCAGATACCGCATTTCAGACCCTTGCGAGTCTGGCGGCCGAGCTTAACGCCCATGTCAACCAGCTTGCCAACGCCGTCCTGGTCCAGTGCCTGGAACGGGTCAACCGCGTAGATACCCTGCTTGACGTATTCGCCGAGGAACTTGCCCGCATCGTCGCGGCTAAAGCCCATCGCCATCTGCGTCAGGTCGTTGGTACCAAAGCTGAAGAATTCAGCCTCTGTAGCCACTTCGTCAGCAGTCAACGCTGCACGCGGGATTTCGATCATCGTACCAACCATATACGGCATCTTGGATTTCTTTTCCTTGAAGACCTGTTGGATTTCGTCGATGACGTCTGCCTTGACAATCGCCAGTTCCTTGACCGAACCGATCAGCGGAATCATGATTTCCGGCAGAACCTTCTTGCCGCTCTTCTTCACCTGCAGAGCCGCTTCCATGATGGCACGGGCCTGCATGCGGTAGATCGCCGGATAAGTCACAGCCAGACGGCAGCCGCGATGACCCAGCATCGGGTTGAACTCATGCAGGGCTTCGACCTGCTCCTGAACAGCCTTCGGCGTAATCTTCAGACGCTTGGCCATTTCTTTCTGGTTTGAAGTTTCCTGCGGCAGGAACTCGTGCAGCGGGGGATCTAACAAACGAACGGTCACCGGCAGGCCGGCCATCGCTTTGAAGATACCCACAAAGTCTTTACGCTGGTAAGGCAGCAGTTTTTTCAACGCGCCTTCGAACTGCTTCTTGGCACCGGCGTACTCTTTGTTCAGTGCCGCTGTTTCCTTCGGGCACTCAGTGTCAGCCAAACCGGTCAGCAGGGCCGCATAATCGTCAGCCGCGAGAATCATCTCACGAACAGGCCAAATGCGTTCGCCTTCGAAGAACATATGCTCGGTACGCGTCAGGCCGATACCTTCAGCACCGAAGTCGCGGGCACGCTTGGCGTCAGCCGGCGTGTCAGCATTCGTGCGAATACCCAGCGTGCGAACCTTGTCGCACATCTTCAGGAACTGACCGAACGAACCAGACAGTTTCGGCTCAACGGTCGGAACCTGGCCCAGGATGACCTGGCCTTCGGTACCTTCAAGGCTGATGAAGTCGCCTTCTTTAACCTTGGTCTTGCCAACGGTGAAACATTTCTTTTTGTAGTCGATGACCACATCGCCGGCACCGGCCACACAGCACTTGCCCATACCGCGGGCAACAACCGCTGCGTGAGACGTCATGCCGCCGCGCTGCGTCAGGATACCAACCGCCGCGTCCATACCGCCGATATCTTCGGGGCTGGTTTCAATACGAACCAGGATCACGGTCTTGCCTGCTTTGGCCCAGGCCTCTGCGACATCAGCATCAAAGACAACCTGGCCAACCGCGGCGCCCGGTGAAGCCGGAAGACCCGTCGCGATGACATTGCGAGTGGCTTTCGGATCAAAACTGGGGTGCAGCAGACGGTCCATCTGTTCGGGGGTCACACGCATGACGGCTTCGGCCGGCTTGATCATTTTTTCTTTAACCATATCGACAGCGTTGGTGATCGCCGCTTCCGCGGTACGCTTACCGTTACGGGTCTGCAGGATGTACAGGACTTTTTCCTGAATCGTGAATTCCATGTCCTGCATATCTTTGTAGTGCTTTTCCATCTTGGTCATCAAGGTGGTCAGCTCTTTGTAAGCCTTCGGCATGTCTTTCTTCAGGTGCTTGAGATCCAGCGGTGTACGGATACCGGCAACCACGTCTTCGCCCTGTGCGTTGATGAGGTATTCGCCGTAGAACTCTTTCTTACCGGTGGAGGGGTTACGGGTAAAGCATACGCCGGTGCCGCAATCGTCGCCCATGTTACCGAAGACCATCGCCTGAACGTTCACAGCCGTACCCAGCAGCCCGGTGATGTTTTCCATCTGGCGGTACTTGATCGCACGGGGAGCATCCCAGCTGCCGAAGACGGCATTGACAGAATAAGTCAACTGTTCCATTGGATCCTGCGGGAACAATTTGCCGACGTCTTTCTTGTAGATGGCTTTGTAGTCTTCAACAACCGCTGCCAACTGCTCAGCAGACAGTTCGTTGTCGTTTTCAACACCGGCCTTGACTTTCGCCTTGTGGATCGCGGCTTCAAAATGCTCGTGCTCACAACCCATGACCACATCACCGAACATGTCAATGAAACGACGGTAGATGTCATAAGCAAAACGGGCATTGCCGGTTTTTTCGATGATGCCGGCAACAACGTCATCGTTCAGACCCAGGTTCAGGACCGTGTCCATCATACCCGGCATCGAAACCGCTGCACCGGAGCGAACCGAGACCAGCAGCGGCTTTTTCGGATCGCCGAATTTCGCCTTCATGGCTTTTTCCAGCTTGGCGACGTTCTTGGCGACTTCCTCTTTCAAACCCTTCGGCCACTTCTTGCCGAGTGCATTGTAGTCATGACAGGTTTGGGTTGAAATGGTGAATCCCGGAGGAACCGGTACGCCCAGGCTGGTCATTTCTGCCAGGTTGGCGCCTTTACCGCCTAGCAGCGCTTTCATCTTGGCATTTGCTTCGGCTTTACCGTTGCCGAAGAAATACACGCGCTTGGTGGTTTTCTTTTTCGTGGCTTTTTTCTTTGCCATGTCGAAACTCTCCTATACGTTAAACATTATCAATTCGAGTATATTTCTCGTAAATTTGCTTGCCCCGGTCCCACACAGACCGCGACAGTCGTCTTGATGCATTTCATTGCTTGTTCAAAAGGATGTAGAATATAGCCCTAAAATCGCCAATTGTCAACACCCAAAAGGTCGTTATGTCCACCTTTTGCTGTTTTTTGTGTTTTTTTTCACATACAACCAGCCCCGCGTACGCAAACGGTTTGGGGCACTCGCAGTGAATTATAAATAGGCAAAAGTCTCTTATTTTTATCGTTAAAACCGCGCCCGACGAGATTCGTTTTGACGTGCAAGATAACTTTCAACAATTTCGCGGATAAAAAAATTGAATAAAAATAGAGCTTGAATTCAGGCTGACCGCAACATATTGAAAAGAGATCGATGGAAATACAATATATGATACAGTAATTTCCCTGTAGGGGTAAATACCACCAAAAAGCTCTTTTTAATGTTTTTTGTTTAACCGCTTCCCATTTCAAGACGATAGCAGGAGAGATAGAGGGGTTTTGTGAGCGACTTCGCAAAACAGTTTAAGATTAAGCAAACATAATACTTAAACAATAGGGCATGCATGTCCGGATGGTAGAAACCGGCATGTGAAGCAGGGAGTTTGGTATGGAAGCACAGGCGCAATCGTCTCTATACGCGGCGAATCTGGATTTTCCGCTGCAAATGTCTCGCTGGGTTAGCGATATACAGCGAAAAAATGTGGTTGTTTTACATTCGCAAAGCACCATCGCTGAAGCGATCGACTGGCTGGCCTATTCCTGTGGACAGACAGTTCCGGTCATGAATGCCAAAAATGACCGACCGATTGTCACCTCAATGCAGATGGTCAATGCGAAAACACTGTTGCAAACCCTGCTGCAGCGTATGGCGGATCATACTTTCTCGTTAGCCGATTTCTTTGCAACTCCCTTGAACACATTAGCTGGTCGGCGACCGGGTATCGTGTACCCGCAGCTGGACCTCATTACTATGGCCGGCAGAATGTACACGGAACGAAACGATTTGCTGCTGGTCTCTCAAGGATTGCAACTGTGCGGTCTTGTGATGGCGAGCGATATGTTTGACGTCATGATTGGCGCGGCCGTTCTGGATAATGCACTGTTCAATACCCAGCCGGATCAGATCGGTTCCGATGCCATTCTGGAAACCGCGCGTGTTTGCTGTTTTCAGCAGCCGGTGTCATGTGTCTATGATACGACGCCGCTGCACAATTTAAGTTGCGATAACACCATTTTGACGGCTTTGCGGGTATTGCTCAACCAGCCCAACGGCCACGTGCTTTTATCGAATCGACAGGCTCAATGCTGCCGGCTGATTACCGCCCCGATGGTGTTGATTGCATTGTTGAAAAAGTTTAAACAATCCGCGCTCGTGATCTCCGGCGAGAATCTCAGCGCGGTCTTAATGCAGCCTTTGGAAAACATACTCGAAACCCAAACGCCGCTGCTGACCGGCGACTGCAGCGTACAGGAGGCACTGGAAACGATCCACTTCAACAGCCGCTCGTGTGCCGCGGTCATCTCAAACCAGCAGCGATGTGACGGCGTGGTCACAACCGAAAGCCTGCTGAAAGCGTTCCTGGATTCGATGGACAAACCGTTTTTCGGCATGTCATAATCGCCGATCATGACGATTTATACCAATCCGCATTGAAAAATGCGTGGTAAGGTATTGGCAAAAATGCCATGGGGCAAGCCATGCGAATTCGATTCGCACCGTGCGGCGTCTTATCGCACGACCTCCTGACCACTTTACAACAGGGGCGACACCAGTCGGATAATCGACTCGGCCAGCGCCCGCGGCAGCGATGCGTCGCCGATGCCGCACTGGGTCTGCACTGCCAGTTCGTCGATGTAGTCCGCCGCCGCGGCAATCTCGTCGGCGCTGTAAACAAACATGGCGGTTTCGTAATTCAGCAATAAACTGCGGACGTCCATATTCGCCGACCCCAGCACCGCGACCTCATCATCCATCAGCATGACCTTTGAATGCAGCATCCGCGGCGTATAAAACATCACCAGTCCGCCCGCGGCCTGAATCTGCCGCAGGAAGTTGCCCCGCACACTATCCGGCAGCCAATGATTTGACCGTCGCGGCAGCAGAACCCGCACATCCACCCCGCGCCGTGCCGCCAATATCAGCGCCTGGCACAACGCATCATCCGGCACAAAATACGGCGTCACCGCCCACAGCCGCTTCTGCGCCGCGTACACCATCGACAGGATCGCATCATGCAGCGCATCACTGGGGACATCCGGCCCCGACGGGACCAGCTGAACCACGCCGCTGCCGCACTGCCGGTCCCCCGGCGTGCGCAATTCCTCATCGTCGATTGTCTCTTTGGCCGCAAACTCCCAATCCCGCGCAAACACATTCAGCCAGTGCTTCACCGCCGGCCCTTCCAGCGTAAACGCCAAATCCTTCCATCGCTTCTCGTACGACTGCGGCCCCATATATTCGTTGCCGATATTGGCCCCGCCCGCCATCACGATCCGGTTATCGACTACCGTCATCTTGCGGTGATTGCGCAGATTCGTCCGGCCGCGAAACGGCCGATGCAGTACCGGCATAAAATACGCAAACTGTCCGCCCGCCTCGGCCAGCGGTTTGAAAAAGCGTGCCCGTGTATGCAGCGACCCCACCCCGTCCATCAGCAGCCGCACGGTCACCCCCGCCCGCGCCTTGGCAACCAGTGTATCCAGTATGGCTTGACCCACGGCATCATCGTGATAAACAAACGTCGAAATGAAAATGCTTTGCTCCGCTTCCGCCAGCATCGTTTGCATCGCTTCAAACCGCTGCTCGCCGGTGGCACAAAGCGTCATCGCGTGCCCGCTTTCGGCGCCGGGAATGTCATAGGTGCGAATCACCCGGTCAATCATACAGGCTTGTGATGGGTCCAACGCGTGTTCGGATTCGAGATTGATCGATCCCTTCTTGGCGACATGCCGCCGCATTTTTCGCCCGCCGAAAAACAAGTACAGGGGAACCCCCACCCACGGCAGAAAGAAAATGATTAACAGCCACGCCATCGTCCCCGACGGCGAACGCTTCTGCAAGAGAATCTGCGCGATCAGCACGATACCCAGCAGAAACCCGCCGATCAGCAACACATACGTCAAAATGGACCATAAAACAGCCGCCATATTCCCATATCGGCCAACCGGGCCGTCCTCCTGTATTCTTTACTGTTCTGCTCTCGGCCAGTACCCCGAAGGGGGTATAATAAGATAATCCCTCATTTTGTCATACAGGGCTTGACCCGGTATTCAGGGCGAAACGATACCCTGAAACAAAATGGCTATCTTATTAGATTGCCCTGATAAAATCTGTGAAGATCTGTGTTTATCTGTGTTTATCTGTGTTTATCTGTGGCAATAATAATCTACGGCCAGTTCTCGCTCAATACACCAAAATCAGCCATGTCGATGACCTCGTCGCCATTGGCGTCACAAGCATGATTGAACTCTGTAGGGTGGGCCGTGCCCACCAAAAGCCAATGCTCGGCCAATGCCTGCAAATCCCCTAAATCCACCCCGTCACCGCACGCAAAATCACCCCACCGCGCAAACTCCCAACTCAGCCGGGGGGTATCCACCCCATCCACACACATCCGCCAAATCTCATTGTCACCATTATCACCTTCGGCCACAAAATCCCATGCCTTAAATGAATTCTGCTGCTTCATCTGAACCGTCGCCAATCCCGCAACCACATTAGGATCATCAGGCAATCCGGGGATACCTTCTGTAACGCCGCTTATTTCGGTATCCCAGTAACAATTCGCAATTGTATATTGACCAAAGTAATCATAGAAAGATCCGATGAGCCCCGCTCCTTGCCAACTGCTCTCATCAATTACAGAGGTACTGTAACAATTCGAAACACGACCTCCAATCATGGAACCCAATAATCCTCCAGCATAAATGGCTGATACCGATCCATCTGCATAACAGTTGATAATTGTTGCCATTTGATTCTCTCCGACCAATCCCCCCGCATAACTTCCTCCCCAGAGGCTTTCAGCTGAGACCGAACAGCTCGAAAAGCACTTTTCAATATTACCCGTCAAGTAAACTAATCCGGCGAGCCCACCCACCCAGGCATCCTGACTAATCTCAGCCCCAGCGGCATGGACTGAACCGCTGGAAGAACAATTGATAATAGTCCCAACCACCTTAGCCGCTAAAGAGCCAACCATACGCCCACCCGTAATTTGCACATTTTCCAGATGAAGATTTCGGACGGCGCTATATGGACCATTATCCCTTCCAACAGATTCAAACAGACCTGTACTCGACGGTCCGTACCAATCTGCTGGCGGTATTTCATGAATTGCCAAATTATGAATTGTATGATCATCGCCTTCATAAATACCTATTAACATAGGGATCGTTTTCATTTTCAACCCCGTCATTTCGATATCGGATGTCTGAAGATAAAAAACAGGTTCTGAATAATAATAAGGGTTTGGGTCTGTCTTGGCATACATTTCATATAGATGAATTGGTTCCGAAATGAGATATGGATCGCCCTCGGTTCCCGAACCGCCGCCATAACCGCCGATAGGCACGATGGCCTCGCAATCACCCGTATCCGACAGCTCCCAACTCAATTGCGGAGACGTTTGTCCCTCCCGGCAAATCCGCCAAATCTCCTCCTCGCCGTTCATTGATTCGCCCACCAAATCCCACCCGGAAAAAAGAAAGGTGTCTCTCTTTTGCATGGTTGCTGTAGAAAGGCCGGTTAAGTCAATAGAGGAATCATCGGTGTCGTCATAACCAATTCCCATCGTCATCTCAGAGATATCAGTATCCCAGAAGCACCCCATGATCTCTTCAGAGGCATTAAAACCGCAGAATCCGCCAATATAGTGGTCCCCCGATACGGTGCCGGCCGAGTAGCACCGTGCAATCGAACTAATATTTTCACCGCAGAACCCGCCAATCTCCGAATATCCTGTAACATTTACGGTGCAGTAACAATCGGCGATTTCACTGTCGAGCTCATTCAAGCCGCAGATCCCTCCGAGATATCGTGCATTGCCCGTAATTTCCCCAGCGGCATAACATTGGGTTATGGTGCCCGGAGCATTCTGTCCGCAAATCCCTCCGCCCCAGCGTGTTGAAACCGTCAACTGAACCGTAGCGCTGCAATGGCTGATAACACCCCAATTATCATTGCGTCCGCAGATGCCCCCAACAGTGCTGGTTCCAATCATTTCCCCCGTGACGTGGCAATTCGAAATGGTTCCCCAATTCAGGCCGCATAAAGCGCCTATACCGCTTGTCCCTTCAATGAAGACATCTTCAAGTATTAAATTGCTTACACTCGCACCTTCTTCGATAAAGCCGAACAAACCAAGCGGAGCGTTCTCTGACGTTTGAATCCTTAAATTTCGGATGGTTTGGCCGTCTCCATTAAACGATCCGAAAAATCTTTCATCGAATGCAATCACGGCATCCGTAAAAAGATGCCCCGACAAATCAATATCATCCGTTAAGATATAATGTTTCGCCAGCAGAGAAGGATTGCTCCCGATAGAGATCAACTGGAGTGCTGTAGAAATCTCAAAGGGATCATCAACGGTTCCCTCGCCCCCATCAAAACCGGGATCTAATCCCGGATACAGAGACCAAATATCGGTGACGCCCAAAGAAGTCTCGTAAATCCTGACATCATCGATCAACCCTTCGAAATAACGAGTTCCCACAAGGGTATAAACACCAATTGTCACATCTTGATCGGCAGCAGTGTTGATTGGCTCATCCAGTGACGCCGCGGTTACTTCCAGTTGTCCATCGACATACAAGAGAACTTCTTCGATATCCGGCGTTCCGTCATCGTCCAAAACCACGGCAATATGGTGCCATGCACCATCATCGATTGCAGTGGTCCCGTAAATATACCCGCCTTCAACCTCTGCACGCAATGTACCGGTTTCGTTCACGCGAACGATCCACTTGGCTCCGCTATCACTGTTGCCCCATGTAACAATTTCCCCGCTAACAGCCGACGTTTTAATCCAGGCCATACAGGTTCGGCTCGTGCCGCCGGAAATACCTTTATAGCTGGCCACTGTCACATAATCATCAACCCCGTCAAACGAAAGACAACCGCCCAGATCACCTTCCGAAGACCACACCGGCCCGTTCATCAGCGTCCCGTCATGTCCGTTGCTGCTGGCATCAACAGCGCTGCCGTCAAACGGCCAATAGGCAACCAGCCCGTCTGCAGCACACATAAAAGGTGCGCAAACGCTTATCAGTACGACAATTAAGAAATAATACCCTTGGCTCATTCTAATGCTCCTTTTCATGATCCGTTCTTTTATATGACTAGATGCCAAAGTCCCCGTTCTGTGCCGACTATTATACCAATTTTATCCAAAATTGCAAGAAATCTCCTCTTTTTGTGAGGGGATGACTGATGTTGCCTCTTCGGCGAAAGTCGGTCTCAAAAAAGCCAAAAAACCTTATTTTACAGCCGCAATCAAAATCCCGGCCTGCTATAATACACTTGGCCAACCAAAAAAGGCCAAAAGGAAGGAGCAATAGCAATGAAAATGAAAACATTACCTCAAAAACCTGATTTCCCCTTCATGTTCTTCATGCACTTCATGGTTAAATCACCAAAAATGAATGCAACACCCGCCCCCCTTAAAACGCAAAACAAACCCATTTTTATAACAGATAGAATCGCCATAAGCGATTGTCTTATAAGAACTAAGAACAACGAACTCCGAACTGGCGCAGCCAAAAACAAACCCAAACAAACCCATTTTTCAAATCGTCAACAGAAAATCGCAATGGACGATTTCACTTATGTGTCTGAAGACACCACTGTGAATCTCTGTGTCTTCGGCGGAAAAAGACAAGATTTTCCGATTGATTGTCGCGCCTTGGCGCAAATAGTATACTGAAGGCCTTCTAAACGATAACCCTTGCTCATTAAAATAGAATATGGACAGAAAAACCCACAATCAAATAGCCGTTGGTCTTCGGACCGGCGACCGGCAGTCTTGGCAGCAGATGTATGACCTGTATGCCGAGTCCATCTGGCGTCACACCGCCCGGCTGGTCAGCGATCGCGCCGCTGTCGAGGACGTCGTCCAGGAAACGTTCCTGGCCGCGGCCCGCTCGGCAACGTCCTACGACCCGCGCCGCGGCTCGGTCTGGGTCTGGCTGTGGACGATCGCACGCCGGCAGGTGGCCCTGCATTATCGCCGCCAAAAGCCGACCGTCAGCCTCGATCAGGCCCGCCACTGGTGGACCCGCCTCAACGGTCAGCAAAACGACATTGTCGCTGACCTGCAGGCGCCGCCGGAGCTGCTCGCATCCGACGAACTCGGCGCCTTGGTCCGCAGCTGCCTGGCGGGCTTGTCGGCCGAGTACGAAACACTGCTGCTGGCGAAATACGTGGATCAGTTACCTGTCAAAGAAATCTCCGAACAGTTGCAATGCTCAACTGTGGCCGTTCAATCGAAACTGGCCCGGGCAAGGAAAACCTTCAAGCGTGAGTTTGTCAAGTTAACACAAACCGAATCCCCTTTAAAGGAGGGGCAATCATGAAATCTAAAAACAACAACTCAAAGCCCGCCCGCGAGTCTCTGCTCAAGGCGGTTGGCCCTGAAAACGCTCCGGACGCTGATTTTCTGGCTAAGCTGAAAACACGTTCAATGCAGGAGTTTGAAAACGCCGCCGCGACCGGTGATCCCGCGCCGCGAAGCTTTGAGAGCCCATGGAGACATATTATGAAAAATCGAATCACACAAGTCACATCCGCGGCCGTCATCCTGATCGCCGCACTGGTTGGAATCCATATGTTTGTCGGCGGCGGCGTCCGCGTCACCTTTGCCGATGTCGTTAAGCCCATTTTGAATGCGACCACCATCAGCTATGACTTTATCGTTGGCGATGAAACCGATGGCGTCGTTTTGCATGACATTGTGACTGAGGACCGAATCCGCAGAACCATGGACGGAGCGATTATGATTGTCGATCTGGACAAGCTAACAATGCTTCGGCTTGATACCAAAAGGAACGAGGCGGCTTATCTTGATGTCAAAGGACCGCTTGGACATGGAATGCTGGGGTTCAATAAGTTCGTCCGCCAGCTTAGGGGATTGCTGGACGATCCGGATTTTGAACCTGAAGAACTGGGCGAAAAAGACATCGACGGGCAAAAAGCCGTCGGTTTTCGTGCCGGCGGAGATGGCGGCGGTATCGTGATTTGGGCGGATGCCGAAACAGCAATGCCAATTCGGGTCGAATTGGGACTGGCGCATCAGGCTTTTATCATCAAGGATTTTGAATTTGACTTCCCGCTGGATGTCTCACTCGTCAGCATGGAAGTGCCCCAGGGCTATACGCTCAAGGAAACCGATATGGACCTGTCCAATGTCACTGAGCGGGACTTTATCGCCGGGCTCAAGGTTTGGGTGGAAGTGTTAAGCGGTGGAAAGTTCCCGGACAGTCTGAGTCCCAAAGACTATATGCAGAACATCCCGGTTATGGAAGAAAAGATCGGCGCATTGAATCTGTCCGAAGAAGAAGCGGAAATGCTCGGGAGCCAATACATCAAAAGCATGATGTTTGTGAATCTATTCATGGTTCAGGGACACAGCGAGCCAACGTATGTCGGCAAGGGTGCCACGTACGGCGACCACGACACCGCCGTCTTCTGGTACAAACCCAAGGACAGCGAAAACTACCGCGTCATCTATGCCGATTTGTCGGTCAAAGACGTCCCCGCGGACCA
This sequence comes from Anaerohalosphaeraceae bacterium, assembly GCA_963675155.1. Taxonomy (GTDB): domain Bacteria; phylum Planctomycetota; class Phycisphaerae; order Sedimentisphaerales; family Anaerohalosphaeraceae; genus 4572-13. Next base: position 131,701 of record OY775912.1, read on the forward strand.
ATTGCCCCAATAAATGTTCAAATCAGGCCCGGCCTCAAAACCGGGCCTGTTTTAGCTGTTTGCGGTAATGAAAAAGGCCTGTTTCTGTCTGAAGAAAAGGGATATTATGGGAATATTCAGGCAATATTTAGAAAACGTAAATTCAGGCCGTTTTTAACCCTGAAAAACCCGGAAAAATATCGCCCGTTTGAAAATTTTAAACCCTTTTAAATAAAAGACTTAGTTGGCATAAGCCCGGAAAAACTTGAGTCGCTTGCCTCCCTGCAGTATAATCACTTTTGTAATGAACGACATGGCTTCGGTCATGGGGGTGAAATGATGAAAGTTGTTAAGTCTTTAGTTTAGGGAGAAAATCATGGCAAAGTTTTATGACAGTGTTTGGGTGCCGTTTATCGTAACCAAGAAAAAAATTCTGATTCTGGCCATTGCCAGCTTCATAGCACTTTGCTAAGGGGTACCACTGAGTTTTAAAAACACATGTAACACCATCTATTGAAGAAAAAACGCTGATCTGACGGGGATCAGCGTTTTTTTTATGCGCCAATGGAGGCGGTTGGTTTGAATGATTACCGGAAAAGGTATTATTGGCCCGGATCGGTATTTTGCAGTATTTCCTGCTTTTCTGTTGGCGTTACCTCATCGACAAGTTCACCCAACTGCTCAGCCTGTTGGGTCATCCGGTCAATATGGTCTTCCAATTGCTGCCGGCTCAGTATTGTTTCCAGCAGTGCCTGCAGTTCAGTGCGGTTAATCGGTTTGGACAGGTATTCATCACACCCGGCTTCCAGGCATTTTTCCCGGTCGCCGCTCATCGCATTGGCTGTTAGTGCGATAATCGGTGTTGTCACGCCCTCATTCCGCAGTGCGTCAGTGGCCTCGAAACCATTCATCACGGGCATCTGGATATCCATCAGGATTACATCGTAAGGTTCTTTAGACACCGCATCGAATGCCTGTTGTCCGTTTTCAACCAGTGTGACGTTCAGGCCGTGCCGCGTCAGCAGTGTTTTAATCAGCATTTGGTTGGCGGGATTGTCTTCAGCGACCAGAACCCGGCCCTGGAATTGCTTCCAGTCTGCTTTTGCATTGTTTTGATTTCCGCTGGGGGTATGTTCGCTCATGGTATTTCCTTCAGACATAGGTTGCACTTGTACGGGCAGAACAAATGAGAACGTCGATCCCACGCCCGGTTTGCTTTCCAGATGAATTTCACTGCCTAACAGATGGATGATTTTACGGGTGATTGTCAGTCCCAGACCCGTGCCGCCGAATTTTCGCGTGGTGCTGCCGTCGGCTTGTGTGAATGATTCAAAGATCTGTTCATAAAAGGACTCATGAATGCCGATCCCCGTGTCGATGACTGAAAAACGAATCCCGGGCTGTCCGTCCATGATTTCGTTTTTCATCTGAATGCTGATCGACCCCTGTTCGGTAAACTTGACAGCGTTCGCCGTTAGATTGGTCAGGCACTGGCTCAGACGGGTCGGGTCGGTTTGGATGACTTCGGGAAGATTGTCAGCGATATCGATGTTTAACCGAATGTCTTTTTTCTCCGCCAACGGTTTGATCATCTCCGATACATGCTGAACAACGCCGCGAGGATCGATCTCTTTGATGTCAAGGGTAAACTGGCCCGATTCAATTTTGGAGTAATCCAGCAGGTCGTTAATCAGCGTCAGCAGATTCTGGCTGCTGTCGAAGATCATCTCGACATATTCAAGCTGTTCATCGGACAAATCGGTTTCCAGCAATAAATCACTAAAGCCCACAATGGAGTTCATGGGTGTGCGGATTTCATGACTCATATTGGCCAGGAATTCGCTTTTCGTACGATTGGCATCTTCGGCTTTCCGCTGTGCCTGCACCAAATTGGTGACGTCGATGACATTCAGCAGGACGCCCAGGTACTCTTCGGACTGATGTTGATAGATCGGCTGAATTCGAAGTTCCAGTGAGCGATTGAAGATTTCTCGCTGAATCATAACAGGTTGATCACAGTAACGCTGTTTGAATTGTCGCAGAATGATCTCGACTTGTTTCTGCATGCCGGGGTCGTGAATCTGCTTGAGGGATTTTCCAATAATCTCTTCTTTTGTCTTGCCGGTAAATTCGAGGAACCAGGGATTCACTTCGGTGATGATATCGTTAGCGTTTGCAAACACCACGCCTTCATGCATGCCGGAAATCATTGATGTTAACTTAGACGTTTCCTGTCGCAGGATGGCCTTTGCGAATGCCAATTCCGTGATATTGACAAATGCTTCCAACAGCATCTCTTCGCCGTTGAGGGTAATCGGAATACAGGTTTTCAGAATCGGTATTTCGCAACCGTTTTTGCTGTGTGCCGTTGTTTCAGCCTGATCAATACGTTTCGAATGATCCCATACCGGACAGCATCCCCGGTCGGACGAACAAAACGTGCCATAGCAGGACTGGCCAATCAGTTCGGCCCGGGTTCTTTTGACCATATCGAGGGCGGCGGGATTGATGTTTCGAATGGTTTTGTGTTTATCAACGATCATGACGCCAAAGGGAACATGATCAAGGATGGTCTCAAGTGTTCGCAGGGTCGTTTTCTGAGCTTCCTGTGCCTGTTTTCGCTCGGTGACATCCTGGATCGTTTCAATGGCGCCGCAAATTTTCCCGTGAGTGTCCGTTATGGTTCGCACGGTTGCGACCAGCCATTTCTCGCCGCCTTTCATGCCCGGGAAAAACCGTTCCACTTCAAACGCCGAGTCGATCAACGTTGAGCGGCGATACGCTTTGCCGAAGCTTTGCTGGATGTCAGACAGCTTGCGTCTGTCCACGACCAGGTCCGCCATGGTTGGATGGGGTTGGCCGTAGAACGGTTTCCATTGATCCCGGGTGCCGAGAATATCTTCTGCGCGAATGCCGGTTAAGTTTTCACAGGCTTTGTTCCAATAGGTAACCCGGTGATCAGTGTCCAGCACGAAGATCGCCGATGGTGAGCTTTGCACAATTTCGCTGAGCAGTTGCTGATGGGATTCGGCTTCCTGCTGAATCATTTTTTTGTACGCAAATACTTTTTTGACCAGCAGCACCGTGACAACCAGGATCACGATCGCCGAGTCGATCAGAATAAGGCCGATGGTCGATGCCATGACATGTTTTGGCGGCAGAATAATTAATTTCCAGGAAGACGACTTGTCGCCGACGCTGACCGGCGTATAAAATAAATAATGTGTTTTTCCGTCCAGCACAATTTTATCTGAGCCGCTCGTATAGGAGGTGTTACGATAACTCTGATTATTCTCTGACGCCGCCATTTTTTCATACAGCAGAGTTGTTGATTTCTGAAGAATCCAGTTTGGCTGGTTGCTGGCAAAAATCGTGTCATCCGGACAAACTACTGCCGCCGGAAACGGCAGCGATTCCAGCAGACTGTCAATCTGTTCCATGCCCATTTTCACAACAATCGCGCCGACAATCCTGGCCGGATTTTGGTCGGGTGTGGATCCATAGGCATACACCGGAGCCGAATAATAGATGCCGCGTTTGTTGGTTGTCACTCCCATAGCGGGATGAACTTTGCACTGGCCCTTCATGGCCGCCTGGAAGTAGGGTCTGAATGCATAGTTTTTGCCCAGAAGGGATTCATTCTTACCAAAGAGGGTCGAGGCGACCACATCGCCGCTGCTGTTCATGAGATAGACAATGCTGGCTCGCTGCTGACGGCGTATCATTTCCAGGGTCGTGCAGACTTCCTCGTCGGCTGGTTCTCCAGCGTCAGCGGCACGCTGAACGAAACCGATTTTGCTGCCCATTAACGTGATGATATTATGAATATCGGCCGTATTACTGCGTTTTTCAAGATTTTGTGCAAAAAGCTGAATCCTATGATTATTTCGGTTGAATGTCCAATAGTCGCTGAATGTGTTATTGAGCATCGTTAGCAAAAGAGCAAAAATGACCCAAAAAAAGACAAAGAAAGACCTTGATCGGCGGTTGCTCCGGTTTGATAACCAGCGCCGTAAAGCACCCAATCGTTGATTTTGAGTGTTGCTCATGCTTCGTCCTGCTATTATAAGCCCCTGACAGATTATTTGCATCGAAATCTTACTGGTTGTTTTGTCGGTTATACGATAGGTGAAATTAACCAAAACCGGACAATTTGATTGTTTTTGAAGCTTGAAATAGATTCATTTGATGATTTTGTTGTCTATCGGGTCAAATCCGATGCCGGCCGCAAATAGGAATTGACAACAGAGTCCCTTAAGAGTACTTTTTACGAGTTAAATCCTATATTTTTCAACAATTAAGAGCAGGAGGATAGAATACATGATTCTGGTAACCGGTGGAGCAGGTTTTATTGGCTCAGCGATCGTCGCCGAGCTGAATGCCAGGGGGGTTGACGATATTCTGATAGTGGATATCCTTGATAAAGACGAAAAATGGAAAAATCTGCGTCATCTGCGATTTTCCGATTATATGGAAGCGGATGATTTCTCAGAAATGGTATCTGAATCGGACCTTGAGCTGGATTTGGAGGCGATTATCCATATGGGTGCCTGTTCGGATACGACAGAATCGGATTGCAGCTATCTGGTAAAGAACAACTACGAGTTTTCCAAGCTGCTGGCCGGCTGGGCGATTGAGCAGCAGGCCCGATTCATCTATGCGTCCAGCGCCGCGACCTATGGAGACGGCGCGCAGGGCTTCGTGGATGATGAAAGCGCCATTGAAACGCTCCAGCCACTGAACATGTACGGGTACAGCAAGCAGATGTTTGACCTGTGGTGCAAGCGTCAGGGTCTGTTGGAGCAGTTTGTCGGTATCAAGTTTTATAATGTCTTCGGCCCCAACGAGTACCACAAAGCCAACATGCGAAGCTTTATCATCAAGGCATTCCAGCAGATCAACGATACCGGCTGTGTGAAGCTCTTTAAATCGCACCGCCCGGACTATACCGACGGCGGTCAGCTTCGGGACTTTATCTATATCAAGGATGCGGTGGATATGACGCTGTTTTTCCTGACGAATACCGATACCGCCGGGCTGTATAATGTCGGCACCGGTGTGGCACGCAACTGGAATGATCTGGCGAAAGCGACATTCGGGGCGATGGGTATGGAGCCGAAGATTGAGTATGTCCCGATGCCGGAGAATCTGCAGGGCAAGTACCAGTACTTTACCCAGGCTGATATTACCAAACTGCGCACCGCCGGCTACGACGCCGACACCACCACCCTCGAAGACGCCATTACGGACTATGTCCAAAACTATCTCATGAAAGATGCATACTTAGGCGGCTAACCGCGTCGAGGAACCAAACGTATGCCTGTAACTATTGAGCAATTACTGAAACTGGTCAAATTAGATGAGTGTGAGCATCTCGAGTTCAAAACAGCTAAAGATGAGTTTAAAAATGAACGACTGTTGAAGTATTGTTGTGCTCTGGCAAATGAGGGTGGCGGAAAAGTGATTCTTGGTGTGACCGATAAAGCACCACGACAGATTGTTGGAACGAGAGCTTTTTCAAATATTCAAAAAATCAAACAAAAACTCATCTCGACTCTTCAATTAAAAATTGATGCAGTTGAAATTATGTATCAAGAAGCGAGGGTTTTGGTTTTCGATATTCCTTCCCGTCCTTTGGGTGTGCCCATTTCTTACGATAAAGTGTATTGGATGAGGCGAGGAGAAGAGCTGGTTGCGATGACACAGGATATGTTAAAAGGAATCTTTAACGAATCCGTACCGGATTATTCTGCCCAGATTTGCACAGAAGCGAGGTTTGAAGATCTTTCAGAGGAAGGCATCGAAGAGTTCAGGAGGCGGTGGATAAGGAAGTCTGGAAATGAAAAATTAGGGCTGTTGTCATCCCATCAATTATTACATGACGCTGAGTTAGTCGATGGTAATAGAATTACTTTTGCGGCCTTAGCTCTTTTTGGAAAACATCGCTCATTGGGTCGGCTCAACTTTGCTCATGCTGAAGTTATTTTTGAGTACCGCTCAAAAGAAATCGCGGGACCCGCCAGCCAAAGAGAGGAGTTCCGGGAAGGTTTCTTTCTTTATTATGATAAACTGTGGGAGTTGGTCAATCTCAGAAATGATATGCAGCATTTCCAGGATGGTCTGTTTATACAGGATATTCCAACATTTAGTGAACGGTCAATTCGAGAAGCAATTCTAAATGCAGTTAGCCATCGTGATTATCAAAATCCCGGCAATGTTTTTATCAAGCAGTTTCCTGAAAAAATAGAAATAACAAGTCCCGGCGGATTTCCTGATGGCATCAACCCGGAGAATATTCTCGATAAACAAATGCCTCGTAATCGACGCATCGCAGAGACGTTTGCAAAATGCGGTTTGGTGGAGCGCTCCGGCCAAGGCGCTGATCGGATGTTTGAAGAGGCGATTGAGCAAGGAAAATCATTACCGGATTATTCTTTGGGAGATTCATACCAGGTTATTTTAAAATTGGATGGGCGGGTGATAGATGAATATTTTTTGAAGTTTTTAGAAAAAGCGAGTTCAGAACGCAAGCATCCATTTACCACCCATGAGCTTTTGGTTTTAGATACGATTCATAATGGGGGAAAAATTCGTCCCAATCTGAGATATGTTATTCAAGTTTTATTACAAGATGGAATTATTGAGCGGATGAGCCGTAACAAATTTATCCTTTCAAAAAAGTTCTATGTACTTTCCGGAAAAAAGGGAGTTTATACACGCAAGAAAGGATTAGACAGAGAAACAAATAAGCAGCTATTACTAAAGCATATTCGCGAAAATGCACAAACAGGAAGTACGATGCCGGAATTCAGGCAGATCTTGCCGGAGTGTACAGATATAATGATTCGCAATTTAATAAATGAGTTACGGACCGACAAGCAAATTGAAAAAAAGGGGGATAAGCGAGGTTCAAAATATTTCACCTTTGACTAAAAAAAGGCTAAGGCTGTCTTTTTTTGGTTGCACTGTATGCAAAGTGTATTAATTTGTAATAAAATGTTATAAAACGTAACAAATCGTCTCCTGTTGATGTTTGCATAACCTCTTTTATATCAATGGCTTGTGTAGATTTCGTGCAGGTATTGAGCGTGTTATTATAATTATAATACTAATAAGATAACTATAATAAATATGGTATAAACTATGCCGTTTACGCCTTATCATTTTGGACCGAGCGGATTTGTGGGCCTGTTATTTCGACGGTGGATTGATGTGCCGGTGTTTGTGACGGCCAATGTGCTGATTGATGTGGAGGTGCTGGCGGACGGCTACATTGCTCCCGGTTGGCCGGTGCATCAGCTCTGGCATTTTCACACGCTGCTCATCGGGGGACTGGCCGGTGCGGTGTTTGGTTTGTGCGTCTATTATCTCAGAGCCCTGCGATGGTGCAGTGAAACATCCATGTCCTTGATTGGCCTGCCCGGTAAAGCCACCATGCGTTCGATGGTACTGGCGGGTTTATTGGGGGCGTGTTTGCATGTCTTGATTGACAGTTGCTATCATTATGATATACAAGTTTTCTGGCCGCACCCGAAAAATCCGATGTATCATTGGATACGCTCACTTAGCGCTGGCGGCTATCGCGGCATTCAACAACAGGTCCGATTGTGGTGTGTCATTTTCTGGGTACTGATGGTTGGATTGTATGTGTGGCTGCGGGTCAGGCATGCCAAGAAGAAGAGAACGCGTCATGATTGAGGTAAGCAGCCGGCGGCGATCCGCTGCTTTGAACCGGAGATTGTGCTTTACTCTTTCAGGGCAAAGAGATAGAATTTTCTGAGATAAAGACCGATGAATTAATATTAAGGTGAATGAATGGCCCAGACAGATCGCAGTCAATTACTTTCCAAAATCTCCCCGAAGGCCATGCAGGGGATTTTAATGTTAACCAGTATTTTGCTGGTGCTGGTGGTGATGACGTTTGCCTGGCTTTACCAGGAGACGGCTCGTGCCCGCTCTGAATCCATTCCCCGACAAATTCACCAACAGACTCAGCAACTGCAGCAGCGTATGGCGACTTTTTTTGCTCCGATTGCCGATGAGTTAATGGCCTTGCGATTTATGGCGCTCAACCGGGCGATTTCACTGGATGACTCGGATGCCGCGATGACGGCTCTGGCCGTTGAGGCGACCACTCAAAAGCAGTCGCTGGGGATTGATGGTTTTGTGCTGGCCGACACACAGGGCCGCGAGAACAAGTGGATCAAAACCGGCGATCAATGGCATTCGGTCAAGTCCGCGTACGACGTTCGGAATAAACCGTGGTTTCAGCGCGCGTTGCAGTTGACCGATCCGAACGCGATTCTCTGGAGCGAGATCTATACGTTTCATTCGCGCCAAAAGCCGGGCGTCACGGTGGCTCAGTCCTATAGGCTTGCTGATACGCAGTATGTCATTGCGTTTGATATTGCGTTAGGTGATTTTGTGGATTTCGTGACGGATATGGATATTGCTCCGCAGGGGCAGTTGCTGCTGTACCGGGATAAAAAGATTGCGGATTTGAAACAGTACGCCGCTTTGCCGACCGATGCGTTGCCGGGCCAGGAGGAGGATTTCTGGAAAGACTTGTCGGATATGAAGGGCTCCGTTTCGGTCTCAGCCGTCTCGGCGTGGGTCAAAGAGGGGGCGCCTTTGGGCAGGGCACTGACTTTTTCACATGACAAAGAAACGTATTGGGCGGAATTTGATCAGCAGATGCCGGGCCGTTCCAAAAGCCAGATTGCGGTCCTGGTTCCTGAGTCCGCAATGATACAAACCGCCCGTCGAGCGGCGATCTGGCTGTTTGCGGCCGCCGGGATCGCGCTGATGGGTGTGGTGGTGCTGTTGGCAATCCTGCTTCGCAAACAAAGCCGGCTTTTAAATGAAGCATGGAGCTACGTCGGTCACGTCAGCGAAAACGAGCCGCAATTGCTGGCAACGATTGCGACCGGAGAAAATAATCAGCTCGAATTCAAATCCACCCTGCGGTGGCACCTGAAGGCGAACAAAGCGGCCAAGGAGATTGAAATTGCCTGTATGAAAACGCTGGCCGCATTTTTGAACAGCGAAGGCGGAACCTTGCTGGTCGGCGTGGAAGATAATGGCAACATCCTCGGCATCGAACAGGACGGTTTTCCCAATGACGATAAGTTCCTGCTGCATTTCAATAACCTGCTCAAGCAGCACCTGGGTCTGGAGTGCGCACCGTTCGTGGCCTTTGAAATCAAACACATTGAAGGCAAAAGCGTACTGGTAGTCGATTGCCGCCGCAGCGCATCACCGGTCTTTGTGACCCACGGCGACAAAGAAGACTTCTATATTCGCGTCGGCCCCGGCAGCCGCCAGCTTTCCACCAGCGAAGTGCTGGCCTATATCCACGATCATTTTGGATAATGTCGTTTTGTCGCGATTACTGCGCGGGACGCATTTCCGCCGACACGGCATCCAGTGCATCCACGTATTGCTGAACCAGCGAGTTAATGGTTTTCGACTCGGTGGTGGTTTTTTGCACAATGTCGGAAATGGCCGAAATATTGGCACTGGTCAGATCAATGCTCAGCACACGCTGGATATCCTCGATGTTGCTCATGAAGGCTGAATAATGTTCGCTCAATTGATCCGAGGCGCCCGAGATTTTCTTGTATTCAGCTTCGACGACTGCTTTACGCTGCTCAAACCGGGTTTGCAATTCCGGGCTGGCGATTTTTTTGAACTCCGATTCCCACTTTTTGAAATAGGCCGCTCCCTGTTTTTTCATGTCGCGTGCCCGGCTGGAAATCTTTTTGGCTTGCGAGTCGGTCCGTTTCACTTCTTTGGCAAATGTTTCAAATGCTTTGCGTGGGTCCTGGTTGGCCTGGGCGACCACGCTGTTCAGGGCGGTGACGGTCTTGCCAATTTGAGCTTTGCCCAGCAGAAGCTCCGCTTTGAGGGAATCCATCTTTGCGGTGGTACTGTCAGATTTTTTGTATCCGCTGGAACTGCCGCAACCGGCCAGTGATACGATGCAAACAACCAGTGCGAGACAGATAGAGGTTCTTAATAGAGCAGACGTGAGTTTCATAATGATTCTCCCTTCTAAAAAATATCAACGAAACGTTCATAAGCCATTGGGTATCATTATAAGGGCAAGGGCGGGCGTGTCAATTCTGAAAACCGGTCGATTTTCAAGCGTTTTTCCGGTCATTGAAGGGTCCCAAAGCGTTGGATGCGCATGAAAAGCGATGCCCCGGCCAACCTTCTGCGAAACCATCGAACGATGGGGCTCCTTCGCACACTGTGGTACCGTGGGCATCACTCCTTTAGATGCACAAACCGCAAAAGTGTGCCCGAAAAAATTCAAAATTTTTCAATTGTCAATGGTCCCTACGGCCAATTTTCACTCAGCACGGTGAAGTCCGCCATGTCGATAACCTCATCGCCGTTGGCGTCGCAGGCATAATTAAATTCTGCAGGGTGGGCCGTGCCCACCAAAAGCCAATGCTCCGCCAGCGCCTCCAAATCAGCCAGGTCCACACCGTCGCCGCAGGCAAAATCACCGTTGGCGGCAAATTCCCAACTCAACCGCGGATAATCAAGTCCGTCCACACACATCCGCCAAATCTCATTGGTCCCATTCGCGTCTTCCCCTACAAAATCCCAACTCGAAAAATTCGCCTGCAACATCATATTCGGATCATCCAGCGGCGTGCCATACCCGTTATCCAGTCCGGCCGTATCAAGGAAATAACAGGATACGATTTCAGAATCCCCATCCCCAACGTAGCCGGTCAACCCGCCGGCCATCCATGTCTGAGAAGAAACGGAGCAGGTGCTGTAGCAATGGTTTACAGATGTATTATTGAATCCGCCGATTAATCCCCCGACTTCTTCGCCGCCGGTAATGGAACCGCTTACGTAGCAATCTTGAACCAGCCCGGTGCTGCACAAACTGGTTTGAAGGCCGATCAAACCACCGTAAGAATAACCGACCATATCCGGAGCTGTTATGTCAGCGTAACACCGTATCACGTCACCGGATTCATTGAAACCGATTAATCCGCCTGCGTAATCACCCCTCTGATGCAGGACTAATGTTCCACTGCAATCGATAACCTTTCCTTCGCACGTTTCCCATTGCCCAAAATAAAATGTGCCACGACCCTGTGTGCCGATCAGGCCGCCGATATCAGACACTCCAGAACCGCCGTTAACAGTCAAGTCAAGATCTGCATGGCAGTTGACAATATGTCCATTTTGTGACGCATTCCATCCAATCAATCCGCCAACTTCCTCGGTTCTGCTGCGGGTGACCAGGCTGGCAGTCGCTGTCGAATTCCGAATATCACCGGTGTTATGTCCTGCCAGTCCTCCGATAGCGATGGCATTAATATTGACAGCAGGGATGTCAAACTGAGCAGTAGTGCTGCAGCCGACGATCAGCCCGTTATTTTGGCTGACTAACCCGCCACATGCGACACGGATCCCGTATCCATCACTTGAAACTTCTGTTTCTGTTGCCGATGAACAATTCCGCATCAGTCCGTTATTACGGCCGACCAATCCTCCAAATTCTGAACCGCTTTCTCCGTCCAGGATGCGGCCGGTAGCCGCACAGTGTTCGACAGTCCCTTCATTGAGCCCGGCAAGGCTACCGGTAACACGGGCATTTTGAATATAAAAGTTCTGCAAATGAAGATTTTTAACCGTCCCGGCCGAGCCAATAGCCCCGAACAAACCTAAGTAAGTTTTGTCGTTTTGAACCGAGCTGAAGCGAAGGCTGACAATCTGAAAACCGTTACCATCAAGCGAGCCTGAAAACGGCTCACCTTCATAGGAGATGCCATTGTCGTCTTGATCGGCTGCAATAAGCGCACTTTCAAATAGGTGAGTGGGGTTATGATCCGGATCAAATACAATGTCGTTACTTAAAACATAGTGTTTCGTCAGCAATACCGAGTCCGAACCGATAGACATCAATTGCTCGGGTGTGCTAATTTGATATGGATGACCCGCCGACCCGTCGCCGGGATTTGTTGACCAGTCATAGGCTTGTACAGATGCGCAAAGCAGCATCACGATGATGACAAAAGAAATACCACTTCTCATTCCATTCTCCTTCGAAACGAAGTTCTCATTCTGCTGTTTGGGAACTCTCCGCCCCCACCTTGTCCGGCTATTATATCAATTTTATCGGGAATTTCAAGGTTTAATAGGCGATCGTGCTATAAACGCCCTAAATCGACGTTGGCTTATACACTTCTCTTGCTTGCGAGGGCGGAAAGTGGTATAATCTGCCCCTTTGAATCGAATCGTCACTGTTTTCAGGACTGACAGACATGGACATTGCAGAACAGGTACACTTGCTCAAACGCGGCACGGTGGAGGTGTTTCGTGAGGATGAACTGGCTCAGCGGCTGACCGAAGCCGCCAAAGAGGGCCGCCAGCTCCGGGCCAAGCTCGGGATGGACCCGACGGCGCCGGATATTCATCTCGGCCATACGGTTGTGCTTCGCAAGCTTCGCCAATTTCAGGACTTAGGTCACAAGGCCATTCTGATTATCGGTGACTATACCGCGCGAATCGGCGACCCGACCGGGCAGAATACCACCCGGCCGATGCTGACGGCTGAGCAAATTAAGCAAAATGCCCAGACCTATTTCGATCAGGCCGGCAAGATTCTCGATATGGCGCCGGATAAGGTCGAAGTGCGATACAACAGCGAATGGCTGGCCGATATGAAGCTGGCCGACGTCATCAAGCTGACGGCTTCGATGACCGTGGCCCGGATGCTGGAGCGGGATACGTTCGACCTGCGCTATAAAAAAGGCGATCCGATCGGCATCCACGAGTTTCTGTACCCGCTGATGCAGGGCCATGACTCGGTGGCGATTAAAAGCGATGTCGAACTTGGCGGTACCGATCAGACGTATAATAACCTGGTGGGCCGTGACCTGCAGCGTCAGGACGGCCAGCAGCCGCAGGTTGTCATTACTATGCCGATTTTGGTGGGCCTCGACGGGACCCAGAAGATGTCCAAGTCCAAAAATAACTACATCGGCGTCACCGATGCCCCGTCGGATATGTTCGGCAAGACCATGAGCATTCCCGATGAGTTGATGGAAAACTACTTTACGCTGTTGACCGATGTAGCGGCTGATGAGATTACGGTGCTGTGCGACGCGTCAAAAACGCACCCGAAAGAGGCCAAGGTCAAGCTGGGCAAGATGATTGTCGAGCAGTTTTACGATGCGGCAGCGGCCGATGCGGCGGCGGCGGAATTTGAGAAAGTTTTCGCCCAGAACCAACTGCCGGACGATATGCCCGAGGTGGAAATCGCCGCCGAACCCATTATGGTCAGTAAGCTGCTGACCGAATGCGGGCTGGTGGCCAGCGGCGGCGAGGCTAAACGCATGGTCAAACAGGGCGGCGTGAAGATCAACGACGAAAAAGTTACCAATCCGTCCGATGAGATCACACCGACCGATGGCATGATCGTCCAGGTCGGAAAGCGAAAATTCGCCAAACTAAAAATCAAATAATTTTGCCACAGAGGGCACAGAGATCACCGAGATTATAACATTATTATTTCTCTGAGTTCTTCATAGGTGGCAAAATACTGGAGAATACAATGAATATGCCGGAACTGAAAGAAGCTGAAAAATATGTTGGACTGTACGTGGTTGATTTTGGCGACCACAGCAGTACCGGCTTTACCGAGGCCGAAGTGGCCGAACTGCTCGAAAGCGAACAATTTGCCGATGCGAAGGTCTATAAGATTCATCGCGCCCAGCCGGACGGCAGTTTGGAACTGAAGGGCCTGCCGCGCGAGACATTCCAACTGGAAGCGGGGATGTTCTTTTATGCCGGCGATGAGCAGACCGCTCGTGACGACTATACGCGTTTGCTGGCATGGGCTGACGAGCAGTTACCGCCCGCCCGCTGCAAGGTGCACCTGGCGGTTGAAGGCAACACCTACATTACCGCATTGATTTATCCGGCTGAATACGATGACGCATTCAGTCGATGGCTGCTGGACGGCCAATACCGAACGGGCGGCGCCGCAGAGGGGGGCGCCGGCTCCGTTCAAACATATTATGCCGCCGATCATGTTGTACTGGATCGCAAACAACTGTGGCCGACTGAATCCGAACAAATCCTGCAGGGACCGGCCTTGCTGGAAGCGACCAATAAAGCCGTGGTTCGATGAAGCAAAAGACCAGCCAATCAAAACAGCGACGTCTGGGCTGGGTTGCGGGCTTGTTTTTAGGACGCACCCGAGGAGCCCGGCCGACGCCTCAGCAACTCCATCAGCAGGATTTCAAATCCAGCACCCAAAAACTTGGCGTCCGGTTTTCCGACCGCCTGCGGAATGCCTATCGACGCCATTGGCTTCGCCTGAAATAAACCCTCAATTCTCTGCTCAAATGTCGCACGTAAAAAAGCTGTACTCTGTCTTTATTTCAATGTGAAACCTGTGGTAACTACGGTATTCGGTATCGCTTCCTTCAAACCGGCGAACATGTGAAATTGTGAGTAGAAGAATTGAAAAAAATATGAACCCAAATCGCAATAATATCGTAGAATATTCAGTAAAAGTACTGAGAGTTGAAAACGAAGTCAAAGCTCTTTTAATGTTAATATAAGTCATTTTTAAGCAAAGCTTTACAGCGAAGTTGAATTTCGGTATTAATACCTATATTATGACGTTTTCGGCTTTTCAACGCACCCTGGGGGTTAAAAAATTAACAGTCCGATAAAAACTTTGTAGAAATTATTGGACAATTTGTTTAAAATTTGTTAAAGATTGCAAAACGGCTTAGCCGATTTGAAAAATATGCAAGAGTTTTCTCCCCTCCGGAAAACATCAGGAAACAAAAGTTCCCTGATGTTTTCTTTTTGCGCTCAATACGTTATAATGCCCGCCGCTGTTATTTTAGACATTCATTCTTAGTCCAGAGAGGTTCTTGATGGCATTATATGTAAACGGTGAGCAGATCGAAGAAACGGTGATTGAAGCGGAAATCGGCCGGCTCCGTCCCAGTTACGAACAGGTCTTCGAAGACCAGCCCCGGGACCAGCAGGAAAAGCAGCTTTCCGAGTGGGCGCGTGAGAATGTGATTGAAACGGTATTGTTTGCACAGGAAGCGCGAAAAGCATATCCTGAGATTGGCGACGAAGACATTCAGGCGGCGTTGACGGGCCTTCTGGGAAATGAAAATGAGATGGGCCCGATTCACCAGCAGCTCCAGGCCGGCGCCGAGCAGGTCCAAAAGCTTCGAGAGGATATTGCCTCCCAGCTTCGGGCCGAAAAACTATCTCGCCAAATTACCGATACGATTACCCCGCCGTCGGAGAAACTTATTCAGCGATATTATGAAACACATCTGGACCGGTACACCATCCCGGAGATGGTCCATGCGGCGCATATCGTCAAACATCCCAATGATAAGATAACCGTCAATGAGCTTCATTCACACATGCAGGTCATTCTCGACAAACTCAACAGCGGTACATCGTTTGAGGAGCTGGCGCGTGAGCATTCGGATTGTCCCGACAACGGCGGCGACATGGGCTTTTTTGCCCGCGGCCAGATGGTCCAAAGCTTTGAAGAGGTGGTTTTTCAACTGGAACCCGGTGCCTGCAGCGGTATTTTTGAAACAGAATTCGGCCTGCATATCGCCAAAGTCCACGAAAAGCGTCCCGCGATGCCCTGCCCGCTTCAGCAGGTCCGCGCCGCCATCGCCCGGGACCTGACCCAGCAGGCCAAGGAAAAGGCCATCGAGCAGTTTCTGGATGCGCAAAAAGAAAAGGCCGTTATCCAGCAGCGATAAAGACCTTTTCTTCGGGGTATCTGAGCACAAATTTCACATACCCTTTACACCATTGCCGTGGCAAGCAACCGGTTAGACCCTTTCAGGTCATAAAGTTCTGCCCAACCATTACGTTTCCATTTGTACTGACGTTAAAAAGTTCAGACAGCCGTGATCGCTAAAAGAGTTTTGGTTAAATCCTTATAACCTGTCTGTTTCTTTGATCACGATTCTCAGCCCATCCATTGGCACCGACTGTCTGAAAGCAAGCATCCTTGCCTGCGTTTTCCCTCTACTAGTTTGGTCTCCGCGTCTAATGCCGCGGTTACTCTTGATCGCCTTAACCCACAGTGGCCAGTTGCCGATGTGCATCCAGCATCGATTCCATATCGGAAAGTACCAACTGGTGAATCAGGCTTTTGCGTACCTTGCTGACGCCCAAATTCAGAATTTTTTCTTCGACGGCCGACGCAATCGCCCGTGCCAGCAGCCGATCCACATTGTGCGTATTCATCAAATCACCGGCGATGCGTGTTTTATTCCAATTCGTGGACACCATCATATGGGGATTCTGCTTGACATCGGCGACCACGTCGATGCGTTTGCGTTTGAGTTTTCGCGTCAATCGATGGTTTCCCAGCGCTTCGCCGGCGCCGGCGTAACCGGTGCTCGTCAGCACGTCGATGACCATCTGGTGAATTTGGTCGGTGTTCAAGGTGCCGCAGGACACCTGACGATAGAGATAAAATGTTACGGCTTCGGCCATTTGTTCGGCGGCATACAGGCTTTCACTGCCAACCAGTGCCAGGGCATGGTGAAACGTCCCCAGCACCTTCGTGTGCAGGTAAGGCTCAATGGTGCCGTCGGATTTAAGTATCCGAATCTGCATTGTGCGATCCTTTCGGTCATATGTACCGGAACACAAATTTAGCATCCGAAAACCAAACTTCGCACCGCCAGCGGTACTGTTTTAGCTTCTCAAGGCGTTTTAATCGCCAAACAGTTTCGGCTGATCGCCGGGTTCTGCTTGCGAGATCGCCTGACTAACTTCATCCAGCAGGTCATCGGCATCGGTAAAATCGCGATAGACGCTGGCAAAACGAATATAGGCGACGTTGTCGGCTTTTCGCAGACAGCGCATGGCCTGTTCACCGATAAACAGCGAGGACACTTCCTTATCAAAATGGCGGAAGATTTCCTCCTCGATCTTGTCGGCAATGTCCTGGATCTTTTCGGCACTGACCGGACGTTTATAGCAGGATTTCTGCAGGCCGGAGATAACTTTTTCGCGGTCATAGGGAATACGAGTGCCGTCTTTTTTGATGACGTTGAGTTTGAAGGATTCGCCGATTTTTTCGTAGGTGGTAAAGCGACGCTCACAGGCGATACATTCCCGCCGCCGCCGAATGACCCGCCCGCCTTCGCTCGACCGCGAATCGATGACTTTGTCGTTATCCTCTTTGCAGAATGGACACCGCATGAAACCGTCCCTGCTCCTAATCCGTACTGTTTACGATTGAAATTGACTGCTGCTGCGCGGCGATGTTGCTTTACGAGCTTTTCGACCTTGCTCGCGACACTTACGGCCCTAAAGGGTCTGCTGCCGGGTTACTATATATCAATTTTGCTCTATATTAGCACCCATATATAGTGTGTCAATAGGAAAACTAAATTTATTATGGGTCCCGGCATTGAATTTCCCGACAAAAATGGTATAATAGCCGCACGAGAACCTCACTGGCATCTCCGTGAATCTGTACATATAGAATGCAAAATCAAGGGAGACTTAGAATGAGGAGAGGTCTATTTTGTCTCACTATCATCGCTGCACTCGGCGTATCGGCAGAGGGCTATGACTGGCTCACGAATCCCGGCGATGGCACGGCAGGAAACCCGTACCAAATCTCTGAGCCCACTCACCTCATGTCCATCGGCTCGGATCCCAACCTGCTCGATAAACACTTCGTTCTGACCGATGATATTGTCTTTGATCCGAACAACAATCCTGCACATGTGTTTACATCGGCACTCATTGCACCGGATACAACGCCCAACGACTGGTACTATTCAGGCACTGCGTTTACGGGTTCTTTCGATGGCGCCGATTTCACCATTCGCAATTTCAGGATTTCTGCATTGCCGGAGGAGCGGTATTATGTCGGCTTGTTTGGAATTATTGGCATGGGAGCTGAAATTCGTCATCTTGGCCTTGAATCAGTAAATATCGCAGGGGCAGATCCTGTTGGCGGTTTGGCGGGAGTCAATGGTGGTCGCATTATTTCCTGTTACACTACTGGAACAATACAGGGCTCCGGGATGGGGACTGGTGGATTGGTTGGTAATAATCAAAATTTGATGTGGAATTGCCGTTCTTCATGCGATGTTCACGGCGGTGCTATCGTCGGAGGCTTGACGGGTTTTAATTCGGCTACCATTCTCGCATGTCAATCGACCGGAAAAACAACAGGTGATCGCGACTTCATCGGCGGGATTACCGGCAAAAACGAGGGGTCAATTTTCGGTTCCATGGCTACGGGCCCTGTTGCCAAAACGGGTGACCAGGGGGGGGCTATCGGCGGACTGGCCGGCAATAGCTTCGGTTTGATTACAACCTGCTATGCAACCGGTCCGGTCACCGGAGGTGCTAATTCATTTGCAATTGGAGGACTGGTGGGGGGAAATAACGGCTCAATTTCAAATTGCTATGCAGTTGGTTTGGTTAGCGGGGAATACTCGGTTGGTGGATTACTCGGAGTTAATGAAGGGACATTATCGACGTGTTATGCAACGGGCTCTGTCAATGGAACCAGCGGATATGATATCGGCGGATTGATTGGCGCCCACATGTTCGGTGACCTCTTATCTTGTTATTATCTTGATACAGCCGGGCCGGATAATGGATTCGGCACGCCACTGGATGATCCGAATATGATGGTGCAGGCGAATTTTGCGGGCTGGGATTTTGTGGCCGAGGATGTGAACGGTGCCAATGAGATCTGGCGGATGTGTGTTGATGGCGTGGACACTCCGCGGCTGAGTTGGGAGTTTGCCAAAGATGGTGACTTTGCCTGCGGCGATGGCGTCGACATTGGTGACTTGCAGACATTGGCCGAGCATTGGCTTTTGGTGGGCACGGCCCACCCTACGGAGTTCAACTACGCCTGTGACGCCAACGGCGACGAGGTGATTGATCTGGCGGATTTCAGTGTGCTGAGTGAGAACTGGCCGTAGCGAAAACAGGGATTTCCGATCCATTGCCGCTTAAGGCTTTGGTGCGATGGGATGACAAGGGGCCCTCCGAGCCGACCGCATACCGATACCGCCATGGAAACCGATAGATCCCGATTAATTAACACAAATTCACATCTGCTAGATTGCCAAAAGCGATTTGGAGATTTCCTTGACTTGTTGTATAATTGCGGCATGAGAAAAAAGCGGATGTTTTTCTGTCGAGGCTGTAGTCGTATTGGCGGTCTTCACGATTGGGGGTATGATATGTTAAACTCAGAGCAGTGCCGAAGAACGGTCAGGTCGAGTTGCCTGATAATGATAGTGCTTGTGGGGCATTTGTTTATTCAGACGGCGGCCGGGGCTTTTGTGCATCCGGGCTGTTTGTCCACACAGGCTGACCTTGATCGAATGTCTGCCAAAGTCGCCGCCAATGAGCAACCGTGGCAGGGCAGTTGGGACAGACTCACAGCCAATTGGCATGCCCAATTGACCTACACACCGAATCCGCAAACAGAAGTCTGCGCCGGCGGAGTTTGCTCACCGGAAAACTACATGACGCTGGCCAACGATTGTGCCGCAGCCTATCAGTGTGCCCTGCGTTATCATGTTTCGGGCAATACGGCCTACGCCGACAAGGCCGTGGAGATTATGAATGCCTGGGCGTCTGTCTTTGAGCGTTTCACGGGCGACTCGAATGCCGGGTTGCGGGCTGGGTTGTACGGGTACCAATTTGCTTGCGCCGGTGAGTTGATGCGTAATTACAGCGGCTGGGCTTCCGCGGATGTTGCGGCGTTCAAGAATATGATGCTCACCATTTTTTATCCGATCAATTCTGATTTTCTCATTCGACACAATGGGACCTGCGATAGTCACTACTGGGCCAACTGGGATCTGGCCGCCATGACGTCGGTTCTCGCCATCAGCGTACTCTGCGACGATCAGGCGAAATTTGATGAGGCGATAACGTATTTCTACAGCGGCATCGGCGAAGGCGCCATTGGCAACGCGGTCCACACCATTCACCCCGACGGAACCGGCCAGTGGCAGGAGAGCGGCCGCGACCAGGGCCACAATACGCTGGGCATGGCGTTGATGGGGCCGTTTTGTGAAATTGCCTGGAACCAGGGGGTTGATCTGTATAGCTACGCCGGCAATCGATTTCTGGCCGGCAGCGAATATGTCACAAAATACAATCTTGGCAGCGATGTCCCTTATGTTACCTATATCAATTGTGAATATGTGGTTCAACCGGTTATTTCCTCCGCCGGCCGGGGCACCATTCGTCCCGGGTGGGACATGCTTTACAACCACTATGTGAACCGCATGGGTTGGACGGCGCCCTACACGCAGCAATACGCCGCGAAGGTTCGCCCCGAAGGCGGCGGGGGCGATTACGGCTCCACCAGCGGCGGGTTTGATTCACTGGGGTTTACCACGCTGACGCACACCCTTGATCCGATTACTGCGGGCGCGGTGCCCGGCGACTTGCTGCCGTATGTCAAGGGGTCGCAGGTGACACTCTCATGGCGGGGGTCGGCCTACGCCGAAAGCTATAACGTGAAACGTTCGATCACCAGCGGCGGACCCTACACCACGCTGGCGACGGTGGCCGGCGATGACAACGATTACGTCGATCCGGGCCTGACTCCGGCCGCGACGTATTACTATGTGGTTTCGGCCAACAATCCCGGCGGCGAGAGTGCCAACAGCGACCAAGCGGCCGCGACGGCTGACGGTCAGTTATACGGCACCATCATCGGCACCGACGGATCGTATAACAATGCCGGGGCTGCAAAGGAGACCGTCTTTGACGGTTCGCTGAAAAACTTTTTCGATGCGCCGAGCAGCGTTGCCTGGGCCGGACTGGACTTGGGCGACGGTGTCAGTGCGGTGGTTCAACAGATCAAATACTGCCCGCGGCCCGGTTTTGGCAGCCGTATGGTGGGCGGTAAATTCCAAGGCTCCAACACCGCAGATTTCAGCAGCGGGGTGACCGATTTGTTTACCGTGACGGCCCAGCCGGCCGATGGCGTACTCGCATCCCGGATCATAAGCAATGCCACTTCATTTCGTTACCTGCGCTATCTTTGTCCCTCCGGCGGATACGGTAACGTTGCCGAAGTCCAGTTCCTCGGTACTGTCAGCGGCCTGTCTGCTCCGGCGGCGCCGGGTGGCCTCAGCGCATCGGTTGTCAATGGCTATCAGATTCATCTGAGCTGGAATGCCGTGGCCGATGCAGCGAGTTACAATCTCAAACGCGCAACCAACGCCGGCGGGCCTTATATAATTGTAAAAAATGTTTCTGATACGAGCGATGAAGATAAAAATTGCCCCGGTGAGACAACGTATTATTATGTCGTCAGTGCATTGAACAGTGCGGGCGAAAGCGCCAATTCGACCGAGGCTCAGGGATCAACACAAACCTCAGCCCCGATCCAGGTTGCTTATTATGAATTCGAAGGCGATGTTGACGACAGCTCGCTCAATGGCTATCATGCGACAACAGCCGGCTCGCCGCTCTATGTGGCAGGAAAAGTTGGACAAGCGATCGATCTGAACGGAACGGATGATTTCGTGACACTTCCTTCCGGCGTGGCTGACAGCGGCGATATGACGATCGCGGCCTGGGTCAACTGGGACGGCGGCGACGATTGGCAGCGTATCTTTGACTTTGGCAACAATACGGACCAATACCTGTTCCTGACGCCAAAGAGCGGCGGGAGCAATACACTCCGATTTGCGATCAAGAATGGCGGCTCCGAACAGCTTGTCGAGACAACGCAGTTGGCCGCCGGACAATGGGAGTATGTGGCCGTTACACTGGCCGGTGATCGGGCGACCTTGTATGTCAACGGTTTGCCGGTGGACACAAACAATGCGGTCACAATCAATCCGGGCGATTTTACGCCGGCCAATAATTATATCGGTGACAGTCAGTGGACCGCCGACCCGCTGTTTGCCGGATTGATCGACGACTTTCGCATCTATAATTATGCCCTTTCCGAAGCGGCGGTCCTGCGGATGGCGCAGCAGCAGATGAATATGGGCGACCTTTCGGTTCTGGCTCTTTGGTGGCTGTGGCTGACAAAGGACTGTGATCCGGGATCGAACTGCCTGGACGCTGACTTGGACGGTAACGGTGAGATCAATCTGTCCGATTTCTCGGAGCTGGCACGTCATTGGCTGGAATAGAGACACCGCATAAAACCGCCCCGGCGTCTATTATTTAATGCCGCGATGCCGGGTTCCGGTAAACAACACCCGTTGAGCCAAAAGAATGCTTGGCTGTTCAAGTTCTGCGGCGGTGAAGGATCAAGCCGCCCAGTCCCAGTAACGCCAGGGTCATGGGTTCGGGGACTATTTTAAAATTAAGTCCCGCCATATCCGTCGCCGCAAGATCGACCTGGGTTATCCCTGCAATGCCAGTCCAGCCGGCCGGGCTGGTCCACACGAAATTCACATTGTTTAAGTCGTTCAACATGAACGTTGACCCCGCCAGGCCCGGGTTATTATTGATCGTGAACGAAAAATCATTGTAGATGACGCCCGTGGCCGGTCCTGCGGCGGCCGATATGCGGGAAATGATAATTTCCTCACCTGCGGGGGTCACAAGGGGGCTTTCAACCTGCCCGTTGAGAGGATCGAGAACCATCGAAAAACCCTGAACCGTGCCCAGCGTTGTGGCGGCAATGTTGATAAGATCCCCGGCCGATTGGCTGGCACTGGTCGGATCAATAACAATACCGGACAGGGTAAATCCGGCGGCGATGGGGCTTGTCGTTGAAATATCGACCGTGATGGTCTCACCCGGGGTTACTTCATAATAGCCGCCCACCATACTCAATCCCACGGGGGTGAAATCTAAATCCGCCTGAACCATGCCGCCGGTAACGGCCAGCAGGGCGACTCCGCACCATAACATTGACTTCTTCATGATCGTTTTCTCCCATTCATAAAATTTTGATCGATGGTTTAAACACAACGATAATGTTTGGATGCAAAAGAAGTCCAGTGAAATGAAATGCGAACATGGAGTATGAACATTCTGTGTTGTCTACTTATAAGTACCGGACATCTCTTACGAAGCCCAAAGGGCTTATTGTTTCCACAGAGCATCGCGTTCGCCGTTCAGCGATCGACCTTTCTCCTCGTAAAATCTTTCCAGCACTTCTCCTCAAAGCAAAACACTCAGGTATTGGTGGGTATGGCGCTGATCAAAAAATGATCAAAGATGAAATCCCGAAGGTGCATAAACAGCCACACATTTTTTACGAATCTTTCCAGACCTCGGAACCCAGGAAATGAAACATAGTTCTCCTATCAACTGCTGACAGCAGTATATCAAATTTCACGGTCAATGTCAAGCGTTTTTTCGGAGAAAATATTTTTCAAAAAGGAGGCCGGTTGGTTTTCTTATTTCCCTTTCTTTCATTGACATCAAAAGAGATTCGACAGTGCTTCGGGACAGCGGTCCAATCACGGTGTTAGGGGTCATTTCGCACCGCGAACATCAATGTTGATGCTTGCCAAACAGACGCTTGCATGCCCCAAAACGGTATTTGCAGCGGCTTCAAACCGCTGCAAATACCACAACTGTTTACAGCTTTCATAAAAAGCAACCGTCCTGATTTACGGCTTCAACATCATGATCAAGGCAATGAAGTCCTGATAGTTGATGACAGTGTCATTGACCAGGTTCAAATGCTGATTGCTGGCATCGACCGGAATGTAACTGCCCGGGAAATTACTGATATACAGGAACAGTCCCATCACGTCGTTGTAGTTGACGATGCCGTTGCCATCGAAATCGCCTGCCCCGAGGGGATCGACGGTTGAGCAAAAATCACTTTCGAAGGCACCCAGGTCCACATCGTCACAGATGATACGGCACTGAACGCCGGACAAGTCGGTTCTGACACAAAGCGGAACCTTTTCGTTATCCCCGCGACCGATTGCCGGAGACCCGTCGGACAAGGTGTAATCATCGTTAGCCGCATCCACAAACATAGGATTGTTTATGATGATGTACTTCTTGTCATCCACCGGGCTGGTGCCGTCGGTTACAATCCCGACGTCATCCGTGGTGCCCTTGTCAATGATGCTGTAGGAGTCCAGGTTCAGGTTGCAGTTCTTCAGGTAGATCTGGTTGTTAATGATATACGTTGCGTAATTGCCCCAGAGGATCGAGTTGTCGATGTTCAGGTCATAGCGGGTGCTGTCAGCGATCAACGACCCGATGGAAGCAATCGCACCGCCATAGAATCCTTTGGCCAGGTTGTCGGCGAGCGTGCAGTTTGTAATCTGCATCGTCGGGCATCCGAAGTTGTACATTGCGCCGCCAAGATTATTCACATTGTTGTTGTGCATCAGGGAGTTAATAATGGACGTCTCGGGATTCGTGCGGTTTTCCATGCAGGCACCATTGTTCGAGAAATTGTTCCAGAATTCGCAGCTGATTACCTCAAGATGGCAATTCTCGCTGGAGATTGCGCCGCCTTCTTCGCCGGTGACGTTCTGGTGGAACAGACTTCCGCAGATGCTGACGAGGGAGGTTTCATTATTCATGGCACCGCCATCGGTAAGCTGTTGCGGAATGACATACGGCGGGCGGTTGGTCTGAAGGACACCAAAACCATTGTTGGTGAATTCGCTATTGATCACAATGGCGATGGCGGTTTCGTTGTTGATGCCGCCGCCCTTTTCATAGCCGATGTTAAAGTAGAACTCACTGCAGCGAACCAGGATATCACCGCCCTGGTTTTCAATACCGCCGCCTTGGCCCTGGGCTTCATTGCCCCAGAACAGGCATTTATCAAATACCGGATTCCCTTCATTGTACACGGCACCGCCGGCCAAATACGCGAAGTTGTTTCTGAAATCCACGCAGCGAATGGTGGGAGAACCAAGGTTGTAAATTGCGCCGCCTTTGTTGTTCATCGGTTCGGCCAGTTCCCCGTTGGCGTATCCGCCGGTGAAGGTAAAGTTGTCCAGGATAAAGGAAGGACCGACATTGCTGTCGATAAACATGATGGTGTAAACGTTATCCTGATCCAGTTCACCGCTCAGGATACTATCCAGACGCGGGTGCAGATCACGGTCACAGATATCATCTTCTGTACCGTCAAAGCCACCCAGCATGCGCAGGTTGTTCAGGTGAATGTCAAAGAACAGATCGCGGCTGTTCCGCGTACGCTGATCGCAACAGGTCGGAACGTACGTACCCTCTGCCACCCAGATATCGACGGCCTGGATCGAACAGGCCAGCCCGCCGGCATTCGTCAGGATCGCTTCCGCTTGATCCAGCGCATCCTGCAGATCCTGGAAAGCACTGCTCCAGGTTTCACCATCCGGAACCGTTGCCGGGCTGTCGGCGTCAACAAAGATGACGCGTTTGGTTTCGTATGCGCCCAGGTCGGGGCGGCATTCCGGATCGCAACCCCAGCCGTCCGGGGTCATGGCGCCCGGAATGAGCACGACACGAGGATTGCAGTCACGGTCTGCAGTCATGATAGGAGCGCCGGTGATATCCAGCAGCAGATTGTAACAGGCTGCGTCGATGGCCGGAGAGTCATGTTCCAGGCGAAGATCGCACAACTCGGGATTGACGAATTGCGGATCAAGGTCCATAATCGGACCGTCCTTGCCGAGAGAAACCTGGTGCTGACCGATACCCGGCAGATACAGCCCGCCTACGCCGGCCGGCGATCCGGGCTTCTGAGAACCCTCCACCAGGCAGAAGCCGATCAGCGGCTGGCTGTCGTCGCCGGTGAAATACAATTCCTGGCCGAGACCGTTGACGCCGGTGCTGTCATTCCAGAAAATACAGTTGAAGATTTTGGTGTCAGCACTGACATTATACAAAGCACCGCCATAGGAAACATCTTCCAGTGTCTCATTCGAGTAGAAGGTACACTGCATAAACCGGGGATGCGGAGGAATCATCGGTGATCCCCAGTTGGTGTCATCAAACTGGTCATAAATATCAACCGCGCCGCCGGCCACCCCGGCAACATTGTCTTTGAAGACGCAGTTGAAAACTTCGGGGCTGGACAGGAAGGAGTCCATCGCGCCGCCTTCATCGCCCGCGGTGTTGTCACAGAAACTGACGCGATCAAACAGCGGCAGGCTGTAACTCATGGAGACGGCCCCACCCCACATTTCAGCGTGGTTGTCTACGAAGCAGACGGTTTTGATGACGGGGTTGCTTTCGTTGATCAGCATGCCCCCGCCGCCTTTGTACGAACAGTCTTCGCCAAAGGCATAGCCGCAGGTGACGGTCAGGTTTTCCAGGGTACCGGCTTCTTCTTCGCCCTCGGCGACCACGACATGATAACTGTTGTTCAGCAGGTTCGGGTCGTCCGGACAGCAGACGTTCGGATCGCCGATGTTGCCGCACAATACCGTCATCGGATCGCATTGACCGCACAGCGGACAGGCTCTCTGGGTGGAACTGTTGTCGCATTCTCCGCAGCCGCAGCCTTGTCCACATTCATTCTCGCAGGACTGGCAGCCGCAGCAGCAGTTCAGATTCTTGATCAGCCTGTTCGGGCAGGGAACCAGACAGCAGCAGGTGTCGTCGCGAGTCAGACCCACATAGCCGCCGCGAACGGTGACGTTTTTAATCAGGTGAAATGCGGCATCCCGATCATCCGGGAGGGCGGTCGGCTTATAAACGCCCACCGCAACCGCAATGAGGACCTGTTTGTTTTCGTTACCGGGGAGGACCAGGTAATCACGGGCTGCCTGCAACGCATCCTGAAGATCGCAAAAGGCAACGGGCCAATCGCTTCCGTCACCTCCCGGCGAGGATGCATCGACGTAGATAATCTTGTCAAAGACACTGCCTGGATCAATTGCCTCACACGCATTATGAATCGAGGTTGATGTCACAGTTGGATCAGCATTAGCAGAATTTGTAACAAGTAAAACGATACACAACAAAATGACAAATATTACATTTTTCATGACTTTTCTCCTAAGTAATTGACCAACATCATTACTTTAGGGTCGAGCAGCAACATCGCTGTCTCCCCTCCGATCAGTTAAGATCCTGATACGCACCGATGTTCCATAGACAACTCCTTTCTGAATGGTTGTAAGAAATGGTGTAATTCAAAAGATGTCAGACCGTTTAAAGAATACACACATCAATACTGAAGGAGAGGAAGCTGAAATGACAAAGGAGAAAAAGCCATTCTCGCAGATTTCGTGAAAGATATTAATGTAAGTATTCCTAACATTTTCTTTCCACAAACTTGAAGAGAGTTTTCTCGTTCACTTAAAGTCCATTTGGTTGTGCGTCAAATAGAAAAAAGCAAAAAAGAAGTCTAAGTACCTCTGCGTAAGAATGCTATTGGGATTAATACCTATTCGGTTAATTTTTATCGGACACGGCGTAACGGTTTACACCTATGTTGTTTTTTTGACGAGTTTTACGAAAAAACAAAGGGAGTGCATTTTTTCAAAAAAAAATGAAAAATGTTGTTTTTGCGTAAAAAGAAACCTCACTTCAAGACCGGTTTGAATACTGGTTGAAATTTCATCCGGGAATTGTGGCGTGTCCCAAAGCGGCTTGCGGCCCCAAAAACAAGCCGGCTGTTGGGCCGGCTTGTGAGGTTTTTTATTCTTACAATCCTGTATCCTGATATTCTTGATCTCACTTCGGGTCGTGCATTGTTGATTGCTGCGCGGCAGTATTCTTTTCATAACAGTTCAGACTGACGCGCGTCACTTATGACCCTGAAGGGCCTACATATGAATCACATCGAGGTGTTCTTCGAAGGGATGGTCGTCTTTGAACCACTTCTTGCTGCACTTGATCTTAATTTTGACGATATTGCCTTCGATGAGCATGCGCATGCAGCTTTCGCCGAGGGTCATATGCTCGAATTTCATGCCTTTCAGCAGCGGCAGGTTGGCACCGTAGGCCGGGGATTGCATCAGTTTCACCAGCACGGTATTGAACGCCTGGTTGACCATCATCGCCGAGCTTTTTAACTGGACGCTGTCATAGACCAATTCGTCGGCATCTTTCTTGAACGCATCAAAGGCCGCCTTCATGACCGCGATATACTTTTCATTGTTGTTGGCGTAGGGCGCTTCCAGAATGTCTTCGTCGATGATCATTTCCGCATCAAAGCGAAGGGCCGGGGTGGCAATTCGGTTATATCCTTTTGTGGTTTCTTCGAGGATAAAGCCGTACTTGCGGGCGGCGGTCATCGCGTCCTCGTCAAAAGCAATCATGTTGAACCAGTGGGTGCGGTCCTTTTTGCCTTCCACACCCCAGAGGGCGACGATGCTTTCGCTCTGGCTGAGCAGCTCGGTATCGGGATCCTGGGTGGTGGCCAGCACATCGGCGGAGGTACTGACGCCGAGCGTGGTGGTATAATAGCGGTCAAAAATGAATTCGTACTTGTCCAGCGGATCGCTGCAGCCGGTGATGCACAGTACCGACAGGGTGATGAACGTCAGAAACAAAACATTCTTTTTCACAGTCTCGCTCCCTAAAAATCGGGTTTCGCAATCTTCTTCTTTGTCACCGTCGGCCTCCGAGCCGGGGTCTTAGTTCTTCATTGCCTGGATGCCGGGTCAAGCCCGGCATGACATTGTTTTTGGCAATAACGAGAAGAGAACACAAAAAAGGGCGGTACCAGACCGCCCTTTCTGTTATTTTATCGGCTTTACACTTCCTTGGCGTTAACCCATTTCATCATTTTTCTGAGTTTTCGTCCAACCTCTTCGAGCTGACTGCCGTGGTCTTTTTCGTAGAGGGCGTTGAAGTTTTTCATGCCGCTTTTGTACTCTTGGACCCATTCCTTGGCGAACTGGCCGGAAACGATCTCGTCGAGACACTTTTTCATTTCTTTCTTGGTTTCGGCGGTGATGATGCGCGGGCCGCGGCTCAGATCGCCGTATTCAGCGGTGTTGGAGACGCTGTACCGCATGTAGCTCAGGCCGCCCTGGTAGAACAGATCCACGATGAGCTTGACTTCGTGCATGCATTCGAAGTAGGCGATTTCCGGCTGGTAACCGGCTTCGGTCAGTGTTTCGAACCCGGCTTTGATCAGTTCGCTCAGGCCGCCGCAAAGAACGACCTGCTCACCGAACAGGTCGGTTTCGGTTTCTTCCTTGTAGGTGGTCTCGATGATGCCGGCGCGGGCGCCGCCGATGCCGTTGGCCCATGCCAGTGCGACGTTCTTGGCGTTGCCGTCTTCGTTCTTTTCAACGGCGATGAGGCAGGGTACGCCGCCGCCTTTTTCATATTCGGCGCGGACCAGGTGACCGGGGCCCTTGGGGGCGATCATGACAACGTTGATACCTTCCGGCGGAGTGATATAGCCGAAATGAATGTTAAAGCCGTGGCAGAAACCGAGTGTCTGGCCGGGTTTGAGGTTCGGATGGATGTCCGATTCGTACACCATTGCCTGCACTTCGTCCGGCAGGGTGATGATGATCAGCGCGGCGCCGTCCATCGCTTGTGCGATGGGGCCGGGGGTAAAGCCGTGCTCTTTGGCCAGATTGAAGTTGGCGGTGCCTTCCAGTTCAGCGACGGCGACTTCGATGCCGCTGTCACGCAGGTTTTGGCTGTGGGCGTGGCCCTGGCTGCCGTAGCCGATGACACATACCTTTTTGCCCTTGAGTGCGTCCAGCGGGGCATCCTGTTCATAGTACATTGTTGCCATTTTTAACATTCTCCTGTATTTTGGTCTTTATCTTGCTTTTTACCTTTTATTTCAAGGGGCTTAAGATACGTCAAAGCGGTTGTTATTTCAACCTTTTTCCCTATTTTTTCAGTCTTGAGGCTCGAGATTTGGGGCTTGAGGGGCACGGATTGCAAACTGTATATTGTAGATTGGATATTCCGTTTAGAAAATGGGTTTGTTTGGGTTTGTTTTTGGCTTCGGCAGTCCTTAGTCCATAGTCTTTAGTCCTTAGGTGAAAAAAAGTTACGGCGATTTTGTCTGTTCTAAAAATGGGTTTGTTTTGCGTACAAAGCAGCCGCGGATTGGAGGGATTTTTGCGGATTATTTGCCACCAGCCTTTGCTTTTCGAGCTTCGGCTCGCCAAGCAGGGACACCGAGGATTCATAAAATTACTGAAAACTGCCGGCTGATCAGTTGGTTTTCGCTCCTTCATTGAGTTTTCAAATAGCACACCATTTCATTTAATTGTATCGAATGTTTCATAGAAATCAAACAGATTTTTGGTTTTGCCGGGCGATTTCTGTGGAGGTGTTTTTGACGCGGCGGGGCGGTCAGCGTCCTGGCTTTCGCATATTTTCTGTTTTTTCGGGTGAAATCTGTCACATTTTCGGCTTGGCGGCTTCTTTATTTCCAGTGAACTATCCCCTATAATGAGGACGTAGAGAACCATGAGAGACGAATTACTTAGTGACATTCAGATTGTTCAGTCGTGTGCTTTGGGAGATCCGGAGGCGTTCGCGGTGATTGTGCGGAAATATCAATCGCTGGTGTGCGCGATCACGTACAGCGCGGTTGGGCAGGTGGAAAAGAGCGAGGAGCTGGCCCAGCAGGTCTTTATCAATGCATGGAAAAATCTCGATCAACTCAAGGAGCCGGATCGTTTCAAGTTCTGGCTGGTGGGCATTACCCGCAACGTCATTCGGACGTTTTACCGTCAGCAAAAACGGGACATTGTCAATAACGCCGCTTCGATTGATCAGATTCCGGATACGCCGGGGCGGGTGGCGGAGCCGCTGGACGCGATCATCTCCAAAGAGCAGGAGGCCCTTGTCCAGGAATCCCTGCAGCAGATTCCGGAAAAGTATCGTGAGCCGCTGGTTCTGTTTTATCGCCAGCAACAGTCCACCCGGCAGGTGGCGGAGGCCCTTGATTTGACGGAAGAGGCGGTGCGTACCCGGCTGCTGCGCGGGCGGAAACTGCTGAAAGATCAAGTCACCCAAATGGTTGAAAGCACGCTTTCGCATACCGGCCCGGGCAAGACGTTTACGGCGATGGTGGTTGCGTCGATTGCGGGCTTATCACTGACCGGTTCGAGTGCGTCGGCGGCCTCGACTTCGGCGGGTTCGTCGGGATTGACCACGCTGACGACCGGTGTTGCCGCTAAGCTCATCACCGTCGCGGCGGTGGTTGCGGTGAGTGCGGGCGTGATTTTTGCTTATATCCATATGTCTGACACTCACGCGCAGCATGTTTTGGCTGATGTTGAGACGATGCAGACAGAGGAACTATCCGTTCCATCATCGGAGAGCGGGGACGTTGCCGGGGCGCAATCGCTTCATCAGGGTGCTGCGGAACAGATCGAATCACCTGAATTGGAACATGCCGACGTGCCGGCAATTGACACTGCGGATGTGGACACGGATGAAGCGATTGATTTGGAAGATGAGTTCGCTGTCGGCGTGGAAACTTTTGGTATGGGCATTTATGTCTTTGATGAGGAGGAGGAGGAAAAAGGGTTGGCCGGCGCTGACGTCAAGGTCGGTTTCGGGTGCAGCTGCAACTGTGAGCCCAAACACTTTACGACGAACGCCGATGGTTTTTACGCGATTGATTTTGGTGAAACAAAACCGGACTACTTAAGCATTCTTGTCAGTAAACCCGGGTATGTTCCGAAGATGTTTGCCTGGCGGGATGCGATGCTGGAACATCTTGAAGAGGAGTTTGCGTTTTTCCTGCCCAAAGGCAAACCCATCGGCGGCGTGATAAAAAATGAACGCGATGAACCGATTGCCTCGGCCAAGGTCACTGTCTGGATGAATGATACCGAGAGCCGGCAAGAGCCCTGGATGCGGATTAGTGATGTTCCGTTCGAAACGGATCCGAACGGTCGGTGGGTGTGTGATATTTATCCGGAGCAGCCCTATAGTTTCTCCATCAAATTGAGCCATCCTGACTATGCGGACACGAAGGAATGGATTAATGAACGTGAATACCGGTATGACGACTTTTATCAGTTGACATCGACCCTGGTGATGAAGGACGGTGTGCTGCTGTCCGGGACGGTTGTCGATAAGCGGGGGATGCCGATTAAGGACGCGACGGTTTTTACCGGGGAGGATCGATTTGACGAAGAGTCGCCCCGGGTGACAACGGACGGGCAGGGGCGTTTTGAATTGCCGCACTTTTTGCCGCGGTGGGATGGAGATAAAGTTGTGCTGACGGTGCAGGCGAAAGGCTATGGGCCGGAACTTCAAGTGATTGCCATGCGCCAGGATATGGAACCGGTGCGGATTACGCTGGGCAAGCCCCATACCATCAAGATCCGTGTGCAGGACGCCAACGGCGATCCGATTGTCGGCGCGGGCATTGATGTGGATGACTGGCGCGAATTCAGAAGTCTTTCCAAACGCGGCGAGACGGATTCGGAGGGTCGCTTTGTCTGGGATGAGGCGCCGGCTGATGCAATTAATATTGATATTGATAAAGCGAATTTTCTGCGTGTGGCTGAGCAGGAGTTTATCGCCCGCGACGAGGAATACACGATTGTGATGCTGGCGCCGCTGGTGGTCAGCGGGACGGTGGTGGACGCTGAAACCAAGGAACCGGTTCCGTATTTTACGGCGATGAAAGGCATTCAGTGGAAAGGCGGCAGGGTCAGTTGGGAGTCGGGCCTCTATAATACAGAGGATTTCATGGATGGTCACTATGAGATCTCATTTACCCAGCCTTATCCGGGTCATGTGGTTCGTATCGATGCAGAGGGGTATCTGCCGGCGAAGTCGAGGGTGTTTGACAGCAATGAGGCGAGTGTGTCTTTTGATTTTGAGCTTTACAAGGGAAGCGGTCCGGGCGGTTTTGTGTATGATCCCAACGGATTTCCGGCAGAGGGAGCGGCCGTCTATGTCATCATGAAGGGCGATCATTTAAGCTTTGAGAATGGAACGCCCTCCAACGAGCCGGATGAGGATAAATGGGCGCAGACGGATATCGACGGTGCTTTCTCATTTAAAGGGCTGATGGATGACAGCGCTTACGTCCTTGTGGTGATTCATGATTCGGGGTTTGCAGACATCAGCCAGGCGCAGTGGGAAAATGATCCGAATATCTATCTGCAGCAGTGGGGGCGTATTGAAGGGACTCTTTATTCGGGGTTACGGCCCGAAGCGAACCAGGGTGTGCATTTTTACGCTACGTATACTCACAATAATGCTGAAAATATGAACTATTATTTTGGCGTCAACGTGAAGACCGACGAGCATGGGGTCTTTAAAATGGACCGTGTGATTCCATTGGCCGGGAGTGTTGCCCGCAGGATTCGCTCTGAAAATGGGCGACGGTATTCCTACAGTAACAATACGGTCGTTGAAGTGGTTTCCGGCGAGACGACGCATGTGGATATTGGCGGCGGCGGGCGTACCGTTACCGGTACATTGGTCAAGCCGACATGGGCGACTGGAGTGGTTGACGTTGACCAGGTTCGTCCGACGGTTAAGACGAGGGAAAGTGAAATGATGAATCCCTATGAAGTTTACGGCGACATGGAATTTCCCATGCCGGATGCGTTTGACGAGATGACGGTGGCCGAGGTGATGCAGTGGCTGCAGGAGTGGCTGCAAAGTCCCGAAGGGCAGGCTCTTCAGCAAGAAGCCGAAAAACGCATGGAGGAACTTGGGATGAATGAGTCCAGGCGTTACAATTGCATGGTGGAAACTGACGGTCGTTTTACCATTGTTGACATGCTGCCGGGGGAGTATATTCTTTCCGGTCCATTACGAAAAGCCAATTCGCAAGGGGACCCCGATTACCAGGCGCCCGTCGCGGCTGAGATTCATCATTCCTTTGCTGTTGATGATCTCACGGAAGAAAATCAGGACATCCCGATTGAACTGGGCGTGGTCGAGTTTTTACCGCCGGCCGGCGATCTTGAGCCGGGGCAAATGGTTCCGGGATTCACCGTTTATTCAGCCGATGACGATGTGATTACTCTGGGTGACTATTCCGGAAAATACCTGCTGCTTACATTTTATACGACGGCCTCCGAAAGCGGTGCCGAAGAAATGGAGAATCTGAAACGCATTCAGGATGACTTCGCGGGGCATCCGCAATTTGAAATGCTCGGGATTACGGTCGCGGGTTTTCCATTACTCGAGAAGCTGGCGCAAAAATATCTTGATGAGTTCGGCCTGACATGGCAGCAGGGATTTATTGACAGCCGCAACTATGAAATGATGAAAACTTATAAATTTGAAGGTTCGGCTTGCACTATTTTCATCGCCCCGGACGGGACACTGATCGCTGCCGGTCTTAAAGGCGACGCGCTTTATGATGCCGTACTGTCGGCCTGTTCGGCGGAGCCGTAAAAAACTTTAGATATGCAAATGAGGCTGCTGTCAATAACATCCCCTGCTTGCGAGAAGGCGGGGTAAATATTGTACAGGTTGTTCACGGTGGAAATTGCGGGGAAAACCCCCTCAACTGGAGTTGAGGGGGTTAAGGACTGGAAAAAATCCTTATCTTATTCTTCCGCTTTTGTTCGGTTGTATCGGCTCATTGCGACGGTTCCGGTTCGGACGACGTTTTTGACGCCGTAGGGCTTGCAGGAGTCGATGAAGGCTTCGATCTTGTTTTCGGGGCCGGCGACTTCGATCATGACGAACTTGGGGCCGATGTCGACGACTTTGGCGTTGAACATCTCGATGAGGGCCAGGATTTCCGGCCGCTTTTCGGCGTTGCAGGCGACACTGATGAGCATCAGGTCGCGGGCGACCATGTCCTGACCGACGAAGTCCTGGACCTTGACGACCTCGACGATTTTGATGAGCTGTTTGCGGACCTGCTCAACGACCTTGTCATCGCCGACGACGACGATGGTCATGCGGCTGATGGACGGGTCGTCGGTGCGACCGACGGCCAGCGAATCAATATTAAAGGCCCGTGCGGCGAACATGCCCGCGACATGCGCCAAAACACCCGGCTTGTTCAAAACTAAAGCGCTTAGTATATGTTTCATAATATTCTCCGAATCTCAGATTATTTCCTAACCGCGGATTTCACGGATTAACACGGATTTTTTTCATAAATTATAATCCGCGGAAATCTGCGTCATCCGTGGTTTCTTTTTTTATGCCATTTCAAAAATATCGAGGCCGTCCATTTCGTGCAGGCTCTTGCCGGCGGGAACCATCGGCCAGACGTTTTCTTCCGCATCGACGCGGAAATCAACGACGCAGGGTTTTGTCGACGCCAGCATCTGCTCTAAGGCTGTGGCGACCTGATCCTTTTTGTCGACGGTCATTCCTTCGCAGCCGAAGGCGCGGGCCAGGTTGGCAAAGTCCGGATTGATCAGGGAACTCTGGGAATAGCGGCGATTATAGAACAGCTCCTGCCACTGGCGAACCATTCCCATGAAGCCGTTGTTGAGCAGGACGACCTTGACCGGCAGATTGTACATGACCGCGGTTGACAGCTCCGTCAGGGTCATGTTAAAGCTGCTGTCGCCGTCAATGTCAATGACCGGTTTGTCGGGGTAGGCGATTTGTGCGCCGATGGCCGCGGGCAGGCCGAAGCCCATGGTGCCCAGTCCGCCGGAGGTGATGAACTGGCGGGGCTTGCTATATTTATAGAACTGGGCGGCCCACATCTGGTGCTGTCCGACGCCGGTGCAGATGATGGCGTCGCCTTTGGTCAGGCGATGCAGCTCTTCGATGACGTACTGGGGCTTAATGATGTCAGCCTTTGTGTCATATTGGAAGGGATGCTTGGCTTTCCAGGTGGAGATGGTTTCGGACCATTCCTTCCGCGGCTTGTACTCAACAATTTCCGCCAGTGCCGCCAGAACCTGCTTGGCATCGCCGACAACGGGGATATCGGTATGAATGTTCTTGCCGATGTTGGCCGGGTCCAGATCGATATGGATGATCTTGGCATTCGGGGCAAAGGTGTCCAGCTTGCCGGTGACGCGGTCGTCAAATCGGGCGCCTGCGGAAATCAGCAGGTCGCAGTTTTGGACCGCGTAGTTGGCGTAGGCGGAACCGTGCATGCCGAGCATGTCCAGCGATTCGGGCCGGTTCTGGTCATAGGCACCCAATCCCATCAGGGTTGTGGTGACCGGGATATTGGCTTTCTGGGCCAGGGTCTGCAGTTCTTCGGAGGCGCCGGAGATAATGACCCCGCCGCCAACGTACAGAACGGGCTTTTTCGATTCGTTAATCGCCTTAGCGGCCGCCGCAATCTGTTTGGAGTGGCCCTGCTCGCGGACCCTGAAGCCCGGCAGTTCGATCGGGGCTTTTGGCGGGATCGGGCACTCGGAAACCTGCATATCGACCGGGATGTCGACCAAAACCGGTCCCGGCCGGCCGGTGGTGGCGATATAAAATGCCTCGCGAATGGTCTGAGCCAGTTCGTTCGGGTCTTTGACGATGACATTATGCTTGGTGATCGGACGGGTGATACCGGTGGTATCGGCTTCCTGAAAGGCATCGTTGCCGATCAGGCTTGTGCGAACCTGCCCTGTGAGGGCGACCATCGGGATCGAGTCCATCATGGCGGTGGCCAGACCGGTAATCAGGTTGGTCGCACCGGGTCCGGAGGTGGCGATGACAACGCCGGGTTTGCCGGTGGCGCGGGCATAGGCGTCGGCCATATGCGCACCGCCCTGTTCATGACGCGGGATGACAAACTTAATCGGTGCGTCGTAAATTTTATCAAAAAGGGGTAAAACCACGCCGCCCAGATACCCGAACATGACCTCGACACCCTGTTCCAGCAGCATGTCAACGATGACTTCCGAGCCGAGCTTATAGACGGTTTCGCCTGATTTTTTTTCGTTTCTGCTCATGAGTAACTCCTGTAATTTATTTAATACGCTAGACTTATCGTGTTCATTTTTGAGATTATCCCAGTCGATTGCTTCTTTAAAAGCTTGCAGATTGCGCTCGTGAATTGCGTCAAACAGCGGGATAACGGCCGCCCCGGTGTAGCCGAAGACAGTGTCGACACCGTGTTCCAGCAAGATATCGACAATGACGTCGCGTCCGAGTTTGGTAACGGGGGGTGGTGGCGCAGGCGGCGCCTGCGTTGTAAGTGTTGCCTGCATAACATGTCTCCAGTCCTGATCAACATAACGTTAATTCCAGTGTCCACAGTGTTTTAGGGCGTTTACGGCGGGTCCAATCCGATAGCACCGAGCTATCCGGTCCGACCCTGCCGGGATACGTGCCCCGATCCGTGGAACTCAAACCACAATTTCAATCTTGCGCTTCAGGTGGGCGAAAATGCGCTGGTAGGCACTGTCGCATCTTTAGCAAAAGAGCGTTTATTATACATCATTATCAGCAAAAGTCAAGTTAACCTTTAAGGTGGCTTCAAAAATAGTACGTCTAAGCGTCTTTATTGCTCGATAAAAAAGTTGACTATTACTGATAATCTAATTCTTGCTTTAGATACTCAAGGATAACTTTTGCGGTCATTTCGTGGCCTGCAGGACTTAAATGCCCATCAGCATCAACGAAATAAGGTTGTTTTACTGTTTCAAAGCACTCCTTTAGAGACGGAAGTAAGTTAATATAGGAGATTTGATGTTGAAGAAAAAACGCTTCTATTTGATGTCGTATTTCTGTTTCATAATCGATAATTTGTTGAATTGATTTTGATGGTTGAAGACCTTGCTCTGTATATAGTTTTTTAAAGGTACTTTCTTTTGTGGGGATCAGGATTACCAAATAATCGAAAGATTGCTTTTGAGCCGTTTCTTTCATTTTTTTGATAGCTTTTAATGAGATTGCTAATCCTTCGTTTATTCGTGGATCCTGAATGTTAACTCCGCAAAAATGGTAATAGGGTGTAAAAACCGTTTTGAAATCATCAGATTCGAATGTTTCAAACATATCCGCATTTTCTTGAACGGAGTTATTGATACACGTCCAGCGGTATTCGCGTTGATCTGTGACGGTTTCTTGTAAAGCAATTTCCAGAGCAAAAAACAACCGCAACAGTTTGAGTGTTTTAATGGTGGATGGACCTCGTTTTTTTGGCACACGCTGCATTTGTATCTGTCGATTGCGTTTCCATGGCGTTACTGCTTTAATCTCGTCTCGTATTTCGGATTGATTATTGCGTGTTGTGATTGCCTGGATTATATTAGGGTCATCCGATTTTAATTCGGTATGTAGGTTATAGTTATAAGCCATATCATAAGAATCGACTAAATCATTACCTATATATATAGCAAAAATAATTAATTTGGGCTTCATGTGCATCGCTTCTTTCATCAACACCATTGCTTCAACCGGACCATATCCTCCAAATGACATGTTATAAACCGTTTGTCCGGAAAGAGATTGCAGTTGTTGAGGCCAAGCTTGATGGCGTTTGACGCCGGTTCCATATGTTTGTGAATCACCAATCGCAACGATATCGGCGGTTGGGGGAATTAAGTTATTTCTGAATCCATTTTTGTCGTGATCCGGAAATGCTGGGTTCGGACGAAATCCGAGCACATCATCCGGTATTTCCGGCCGGATTTTTTTATTGGAAAGCAGACGATCTATAGATGGCGAGACGCGGGTCAGAAGTTGCAGTGTTACTTCCATGCAAAACAGCATTAAAATTGCCGTCAGAGCGAAAAACACGAGTGTTTTAATATTGATTGAGAGTTTGTGCCTGCGAACCAGCCAATAACTTCCAAAAAGAACAGCGACAGTGTCATACGCCCAAACACAAATACTTCTTAAAACACTTATCTGGCCGTTGGGTAAGTACATAAATCGGTTCAGGACAGATTGATTTAAGAGTAAACCGGACAGGATCAACAGGACGCTCGTTGTGATGATAATGCATTTGCTTGTTGAGTTATTCTTCGTCGCGAGATTGGAGGTCATTGTGTAGTTCCTAGGGTAACCGTTTTTATTTGTTTAATAGCCGTTAAGAACTCATAAGATGCTTTTTTCGATAGTACATAGTAGCATTTTGGATATTTCAAATCAAGCCTTGAAAATATTTCTACGGAAGAATCTGCGGGCAATACCTTTACTTTTGATCGAAAATCCGTACAATCTGTGACTGTAACTAAGGAGTTTATTGGCTATTACAGGAGGTCAAATGCAATACAACAGGGCTTTGCGAACAGTGGTGGGTTTATTATTTCTCTGCGCGGCGGCTATCTCTACGACGGGCTGCAACGCACCGAAAAAGCATCTGTCGCAGTTTAATGAGATGGTGGTTGCAGGGAATTTTGCGGGGGCGGAGTGTTTTGCTCAAAGTAAGATTAAGGATCGAAAGAATCCGGGCGGGGAGGATTTATTATGGACTCTTCAGGTCGGCAGTTTAGGGCGATGGCAAAGCAATTACACCGCCAGTACACAGGCGTTTGACACTTGCGAAGACATTCTGAAGCACTTTGACTCGGAAAACTCCGGGCTCGGACATACGATTGGTTCCGTTGCGGTCAACGACAATATCGTTCCTTATACCGGGCAGATCTATGACGGGGTGATGGTCAATACCTATAAAGCGTTGAATTTCATGTATGAGGGTCGGTTTGACCTGGCGCGGGTGGAGTTTAACCGTGCGCTGGACCGGCAACGCCGGGCCAAGGAATCGTTTAATAAGGAAATTCAGAAGCTGCAAAATGAAGTCGAACAGGATAAAAGCGGTGCGATGGCTAAAAAAAGCCTGGACAATCCGGACCTGAAGAGCAGTTTGGCCGAGGCGTATCCGTCGCTGTATGATTTCAGTGTTTATCCCGATTTTGTGAACCCGTTTGCGACGTATATGGCGGGGGTGTTTTTCACGGTTGAGGGGGATTATAATAAGGCTGTGGACCTGCTGAAGGAAAGCAGCGGCATGCTCGGTGATAATACTTATGTCCTGGCCGATTTTGGCGCCGTTGAGCATGCTTTGGAGTCCGGTACGGCGGTGCCGTCGACGGTATGGGTGGTGTTTGAAAACGGTTTGGGGCCGGTGAAGGAGGAAGTTCGGATTGATTTGCCGCTGTTTATTGCGACGGATAATGTGCGTTATTTCGGGATTGCGTTGCCGAAACTGGTGAAACGGTTTGAGGCAATGCCGTATTTAGAGGTCACCGCGGCCGATATTGGGTATCGCACGCAGATTGTCGCGGATATGGACGCGGTGGTGCAGACGGAGTTTAATAAGGATTTTCAGGGGATTTTGACGCGGGCGATTATTTCGGCTTCGGCCAAGGCGGTCGCGCAGTATTCGCTCCAGAAAAATGAAGACAGTTCGGGGGCGGCGATTATTATGGCGCTGTACAGTTTTGCGACGACGGCGGCGGATGTGCGGATCTGGACGACGCTGCCGAAGAATATCCAGGTGGCCCAGGTGGCGATGCCCGACGACCGCGTGGTGACGGTCGGCGGCCCGGGGATGGCGCCGGCGGCCCTGAATATTCCTGATTGCAATCATGCGATTGTGTATGTTAGAATGATCCACGGCGCCGCGCCGCCGCAGATTGAACTTTTGACATTTTAAGAAAGATATCTTACTCAGTATCTTTTAGACAGGATTTACAGGATCAACCGGATTTTATAAATAAAATAATTTTAAATGTTAAAATCAAAAAGATAAAACTTTGGAATCGCCGTTGGCGATAGCTATTTAAATAGATTCCTCGACTTCGCTCGGAATGACAAGAAGCGATCAAGTCGGGGGGGCAAGAATTTGAAATGGAAAGTTAATCTTTTTTGGAGGGAGTCAGAAATGATTCGCAATACGATATTGGTTACGTGTTTGGCTGGAATGGTTTTGCTGGTTGGTTGTGCGTCGCAGCCGTCGGACCCGCGGGTGAATATGGGCAAAGGCGTCGGCGGTGATACGCTGGGCGATAATGTGATTACCCGTCCGTTTGCGCTGGTGATCAGTGCGCTGCTGGGCGAGGGCGTTGAGATCACCGATGTGATTGAGGCCCGCACGCCGCAGGGATTTTTGGATGTGCAGATGAAGGGCTATAACAAGGCCTACGGTAAAAAGCGCTTTGAGTATCGTGTCGAATGGCTGGATGCTAATGGTATGGTGATCCCGACGAAGACGAGTGTCTGGATGCCCGTGTCTGCGATCGGCAAAGCCGAAGTGACCTTCCGCTTCATCGCGCCGCGCCGCGAAGCGGTCGATTTCAGAATTACTACCAGAAAAGATACGAAGTCTTAAATAATAAGACACATGTTTCGTAATTTGAGGTTGAAATTTGCGTAAATACTGGAAACATTTTGTTTTCTGTATCCCTTTGGTGGCGGCTTTTTGGTGTTATTATGTCATGGAGTCGTATCCTGTTTCAAAAGGCAAATTAGATGACATTGAAATTGGTATGTCTAAGGCAGTTGTGCAGAAGATGCTTGGTAGACCGTCGGATATATCAGAGTATTCTGAAGGTGAGGTCTGGCGATACAGTCAGGATTGGAAGTGGATCGTGGTTGACATTCAATTTGATTCGGCCGGTATCGTTGAAGGGATCGAAGTAGATCGTTGAGTGAACTGGTCACAAAATGTGACCGGTTTGAAAACTTGAGGTCACAATTTGTGATTTCAAGATTGCGTGTCTGTCATGCCGGGCTTGATCCGGCATCTAGAACGTTGTGGGCAGTGGATCGGAACGGTCTGGACCCCGGATCAAGTCCGGGGTGACACGGAGAGACATGGGTAACTTTGACAATTCCATAGTACCGGTTGAGCGGATTCAGCAGTGTATTTTTTGGCTTCGCGGCGATAAAGTTATGTTGGACAGGGATTTAGCGGAACTTTACGGGGTTGAGACGAAGGTTCTCAATCAAGCTGTGAAACGTAATAGCGAGCGGTTTCCTGAAGATTTCATGTTTAAACTGGACAAAACAGAGACAAATCAACTGGTCGCAAATTGCGACCGGTTCAAAACGCTTAAGCATGCTGCTTCGACGCCTTATGCATTTACCGAGCAGGGGGTTGCGATGTTGTCGAGCGTTTTGCGGAGTCCTCAGGCGGTTGCCGTGAATATTGCGATCATGCGGACGTTTGTGCAGCTTCGGCGGATTCTGGCGGATAATGCCTTGCTGCGTAAGAAGATTGAGTCACTTGAGAAAAAATATGACGAGCCGTTTCAGCAGGTCTTTGCGGTGTTGAAGGCGATGATTGCTGAAGATGAAAAACCCCGGCCGCGGATTGGGTATCAGACTGAGGCGAAGGGAAAACAGAAGAAAAGTAAAAGGTTAAAATGTAAAAAGCAATCCGCCGTCGCCAAGGCTGTGGCGGACAAGAATTAAGGAATCCCGACGTTGTCGGGATGGCTGTTTAAATAGATTCCTCACATTCGTTCGGAATGACAGCGGGAAAATTTGGAAAGACAGTTATAAAAAATAGGAATTTTTGATTAACAATAAAACAGGGCGTTTTGCCCGGTGAAAGGAGTGCAACATGAAGATGCGAGTATTGGTTTGTGTTTTGGCGGCGGTTGTTTTGGCGGGGTGTCAGAGTTCGACGGTCAGCAATATTGATACGGTGAATGACGACGGCAAGGCGGTGATGGGGCTGGATTATCGTGACTTTGATCAGGCGGCGGCGGCGATGGTCAGTTCGCTGGTTCGCAGCGGCTCGCTGAACAAGGCCGACGGCAGCCGGTATGTGGTGGCGACCGGGCGGATCGTTAACGACACGATGCAGCGGATCGACACCGATCAGTTGATGGCCAAGGTCGAAGAAGAACTGATGAACAGCGGGCAGGTGGCGATGACCTCGGCCGTCGGCGATAAAGCCGGTGACTCGATGGTTTACGAGATGCGCGACATGCGCGATTCAGAACGGGCCGACGAATTTGCCGATGACACACTGCCCGCCAAGAAACAGTTGATTGCACCGGAACTGACGATCTCCGGTAA
This sequence comes from Anaerohalosphaeraceae bacterium, assembly GCA_963675155.1. Taxonomy (GTDB): domain Bacteria; phylum Planctomycetota; class Phycisphaerae; order Sedimentisphaerales; family Anaerohalosphaeraceae; genus 4572-13. Next base: position 174,463 of record OY775912.1, read on the forward strand.
GATTTTGCAGCGCAACGTCAAATACGGCACCAACCAGCAGCAGGTTGAGTACTACTTCCAGCTGCGGGTGACGGACCTGGCGACGGGACTGCGATTCTGGCAGGCCGAACAGATCATCGGTAAACGCGGCTCGAACAAAATGGTCTCATGGTGACCCTTTAGGGTCATAAATGCCGCGCGGTGGTTCGACCGTTATTGGTGTTCTACGTAGCCGCGCAGCGAGATAAATTAAAAATCAAAGATTAAAATGTAGAATTATGGAATCGCCTTTCGGCGATAGCTGTTTAAATAGATTCCTCGGCTTCGCTCGGAATGACATGATGTCGTTATTGACGTGAAACGAAAACTTTTTTAGTAAAGGGGAGCGCCATGAAAAAGACGATTTGCATATTATTTTTGTTGGCTGTGGCTGGCGGTGTGTTTGCGACGACGACGGTTGAGCGGGTGGTTAAGGGCACCAGCAAGACGCGGGCCCAGGCGGTCAAGAACGCGTTGTACGAGGCGGTCAGCCAGGTGCAGGGCGTGGTGGTGACGTCCGGCGTGGTGACCTCGGCGGCATCGGTCGGCAGCATTGACGTAACGCGCGAAGAGGTGGATAAATCCATCGAGATGGAAAGCATCTCGGTGCGCGGGCAAAGCGATATCACTCTCACCCAAGCCGAAGGGCTGGTGAAGTCGTACGAGGTGATTGACGAACAGCAGACCGACGACGGTTGGAGCGTAACGGTGAAGGTACAGGTGTATGATTATCAGTCGCCGCTGGCTTCAACCAAGCCGACACTGGCGATCTGGGCGTTTGAGATTCCTGTTCAGCCATGCGTGTTCGGCAATCTTTCTGTTGCGCCAAATGAATTGCATAAGCAGTTCGTTCAGCGCATGTCGACGCTGCTGGCTGACAGCGGGCGGTTTAACCTGCTGGACCGTACCTATGACAAGGCGTTTCTGGAAGAACGCAACATCATGAAATCCGGCGACACGGGTGTCGAGCAAAAGTCCCGGCTGAAAAATGTCGAAGGCGCCGATTACCTGGTGACGGGTCGTATCCGCCGGTGTGAAATCGCGACCGAGATCAAACCGCTGCCGACGACCGGGCTTCGCAGCGAAGAATACCGCGGCCATTTTGTGGCCGAAGTGCAGCTATTGATTCCGACGACCCGGCAGGTGGCGTTTTCGCATGAATATCGTATCAAGCTGAAAACACCCGAGATCAAAGCGCTGGCCGATGACTGGAAACGGGATGAACGCGACTTTGACCAGATCAAGGATGCGTTTCTGGACCTGGCGATTCACCATGTTATCGAAGATGTGCTGAACGATCTTCTGCCCGTGCGGGTGGCGCTGGTTCAGGATGGGGCGATCATTCTCGATCAGGGCGGTGACCGCATGAAGCTGGGGCATCTTTACGAGGTCTTTGCTGCGGGCAAGGAGATTCTCGACCCGCAGACACAGGAGGTTCTGGGGACCGATGAAACCAAAGTGGTGACCGTGGAAGTGACGCGGATATTGCCGAAGTTCTGCTATGCGGAAGTGGTCGAAGGACAGGCGGACGGTATCACCGTTGGGCAGGTGTGTCGGCTGCATCCGGCATCGGCGGTTTTTCATATCGAGCCCGAAGGCGGCATGAAAAGCAAGATCGAGCGGACGCCCTCCGGCGGTGTGCGGCTGCCGTTTGATTAACACATACAAAAGCGTGGAGCGGCAGCGACACGATGACAATCACAGTGTTTTTCGCCAATCACACGGCTGGCCATCCCGGCGCTTCCCCCTTCGCTCTGAGAGCTACGGGGCGACACGGCCGCTTCGGGTTTCTGTTGCGCCTGCCAAAGGCTGCCTCTCTGCGTAAAACGGTGATATTTTAACGCTAAGTGGTCTTGCGATTTCACACCATCTAAAATAGACTTTTTCTTATATCCTTCTTGTATAGGTCACATAGCAGATACCAAACGCAATTTTCTTGTTGAAAGGGAAAAGGCATGAATAGTCGGATCGTGTGGTTTATCGCTGCAGTGTGTTGCGGTGCATTGAATCTTAATGGGGTGGTCGCTTGGACGGTTGCTGCTAACGATTATCAGAATACCTCCCTTGATTTTGAGACGCGTGCGGTGAATCTGGTCGAACAGATGACGCTTGAGGAAAAGATTTCCCAGTTGGGCGATAATGCCCCGGGGATCGAGCGATTGGGCGTGCTGCCGTATAACTGGTGGAACGAGTGTCTGCACGGTGTGGCGCGGGCGGGGACTGCGACGGTTTTCCCGCAGGCGATTGGGATGGCGGCGACATTTGATAAGGCGATGATGTATGAGTCTGCCTGCGTGATCAGCGATGAGGCCCGGGCCAAGCATCATGAGGCCCTTCGCAATAAGAACACCGGGCGGTACCGGGGACTGACGTTCTGGTCGCCGAATATCAATATTTTCCGCGATCCGCGCTGGGGGCGTGGTCATGAAACCTACGGTGAAGATCCGTACCTGACCGGGCAAATGGGGATTCAGTTTGTCCGCGGCCTGCAGGGCGACGATCCGAAATATCTCAAACTCGTGGCGACGGCTAAACATTACGCCGTTCACAATGGTCCGGAACCGGATCGACACGTTTTTAACGTGGTGCCGAACACACGCGATCTGTGGGAGACCTATCTGCCGGCGTTTCACGATCTTGTGGTCACCGGCAAGGCGTATTCGGTGATGGGGGCCTACAATCGGGTTGACGGCGAATCGGCTTCGGCCAGTTGGATGCTGCTGGAGGATGTCCTCCGTAATAAATGGGGCTTTGACGGCTACGTGGTATCGGACTGCGGTGCGATCCATGATATTTTTGCGAATCACAAGATTGTCAACAGTGCCCGGGAAGCGGCGGCGATCGGCGTCCGGAGGGGCTGTGATCTGAACTGCGGCGGGGTGTATCAGAAATCGTTGTTAGATGCGGTTAAGGCCGGGATGATCGATGAAGGCGAAATTGACCTGGCGGTCTATCGCCTGATGTTGTCGCGGATGAAGCTGGGGATGTTTGACCCGCCGGAGATGGTCCCGTTCGCACAGATTCCTATCGAGGTTAACGATAGCAAAGAACATGATCAGCAGGCATTGGCTATGGCTCAAAAGTCCATGACCCTGTTGAAAAACGATGATTTACTGCCGCTGAATAAAAGCACGCTTAAAACGATTGCCGTCGTCGGACCCAATGCGGATAACATCGTCGCGCTTCGCGGCAATTATAACGGCGACGCATCGAATCCGATCACTATTGTCAACGGTATCCGCCGGGCAGTGGGTCAAGATATTGACGTACTCTATTCGCAGGGATGTCCGCTGGTTGGGTCGGATACCAATGTGATTGAATCGCGTTACCTGTCGACAACCGACAAGGACGGAAAACAGGTGCAGGGGCTGAAGGGCGAGTATTATCGCGGCACCGAGCTTCAGGGCGAGCCGGTCCTGACCCGGGTCGACAGCCGGATTAAAATGGATTGGGGTGACGGTTCACCGACTGCGACGGAGGTGGCCCAAGGCATTTTGACGAAAAAGCAAGGTCTTGACGAAAATAATTTTTCCGTGCGATGGACGGGCAAACTGCTGGCTCCGGCGACAGGGGACTATCAACTGGGGATAATCTCCGATGACGGGTGCCGGCTTTTTGTGAATGGACAAAAGATTGCTGACGGATGGTCCACTCATGGTATGGAATCGTTTGCCGGTGACATCCGGCTGGAAAAAGATTCCTACTATGACATTGTGATTGAGTATTTTGAAGCTGAGCAAGGGGCGGGGGTTCATTTTATCTGGGAACGGCCCCAGACGTCACAGGCGGAAACAGTGGTTGCCGGTTACGAGGTGCCGCAGCAAACCCTTGACGATGTGGAAAAGGCTGATGTGGCGATCTTTGTCGGCGGTCTGGATGCGGACTGGGAAGGGGAAGAGATGGGCAACCGTCCGGGTGTGGTCGGGTTTAACCGGGGTGATCGAACCGTGATTGAATTGCCGAAAGTTCAGTTGGACACGCTGAAAGCCTTGCAGGAAACCGGCACGCCGGTGGTCTTTGTGATGCTGGCGGGCAGTGCGGTGGCGTTTGAGGATGTGATCGATGAGTTGCCGGCGGTGCTGATGGGCTGGTACCCGGGTCAGCGCGGCGGTGACGCGGTGGCCGATGTGTTGTTTGGCGAGTATAACCCGGCCGGGCGATTGCCGGTGACGTTTTATACGTCCACCGATGAGCTGGCGGATTTTACCGATTACAATATGATCGCCGGCAAAGGGCAGACCTATCGTTATTACAAGGGCACGCCGCGATTTGCATTCGGGCATGGGCTGAGCTTTACGGCGTTTGAGTATTCGGAGATGAAGGTCAGCCGGACGAAAATTGACGATGATGACGATTTTACCGTTTCGGTCAAAGTCAAAAATGTCGGCGTCAGGGCCGGTGAAGAAGTGGTCCAGTTGTATGTGCGGGATGTGGCGTCGAAATTACCAATGCCGGTCAAACAGCTTCGCGGCTTCGAGCGGATTGAACTGGAAAAGGGCGAGCAAAAGAAAGTGACCTTCAAGCTCAGTGCTGAAACGGATCTGCGGTATTACGATGCGATGAAACGCCAATACGCCGTCGAAGGCGGCGACTTCGAAATCCAAATAGGCGCCTCCAGCACCGACATCCGGCTGAAAAAGACCATTACCGTTCGATAGGCTTATGTTTGATGAGATTTATGCATTTGATAAATCCCACAAACGATAATTGTCTAAAAGTTATGCGACTTTGCGTAATTGCTTGCTTGTTTCGAATGCTTTTAAAATATCGGTGTCGTTTATTGCGTTGCCATCAAAATAACAGGTCTTAAAATCTTTAAAGGTGCTCACAATAGAATCATCGTCTGCATCAGGATACCAGGTTTTACAAACGAAATCCACAGAAGCAACCAATTCCAAAAATTCGGGATTGGTTAAATTGTTGCCAAGTATCTCTGTGAATTTTGCTAGTTTAGCTTCGCTATCAGGGTGAAATTTTAAAGATCTCGTTTTCTCAGTGTATTGTTCGTTTTCAGAAGTCAAAACATCATAGGCATCATAGACCAATTCCTGGGAATAGGGTCCATAATTGTACCAACTGAAACCGTAACCCAATCGAACTCCGGATATCTGGAGTAGGTAAATGGCCTTCTGGAGATGGATTCTGTCTTTGAGATGATCTCTCCTTAATGCAAAGCGGTCTGCAAGCATTTTTAAGATATCTTTGACTGTGACCTCCATGTTATGCTCCTTTTTCCGATTTTCCATCTTTTTCTCTCTGCATTATAATGTTATCGGCGTTCCTGCCTGAAAGCTACAAATTAAACGGATTCTTAATAAAATCAATCAGAAAATTCTACCGGCCGACATAAAAAATCAGCAGCATTTGCAACTCTTCCGCATTTTTCGCATAAATATTTAGGGTTATTGGACAATTTCCAGATCTCTTTAAAATTTTCGTTTCCAGGAGTTATTTGGCAAAGATGCCCATCCTTATCACAGCCGCACCGTGAGTTTTTCCTGAAAAAATGTGAATCAATAAAGTCTGAAAAAGCGTTCTTTACAATGTCTTCTTTCTGTTTTATTTTTTCTTTCGTCTCTTTTTTAGATGGTAAATAGTAGACGTTTAAAATAAGCAGATTGTTGTCGATTAATCGACTCAAAATAGATGCATTTGACTCTGCCAAATATTTGACGATATCGTTTCCGGCCCTGTCGCGGTATGTTATTCTGATTGCTTCACGCAAATTCTCTACTTCTTCTTCTAAACGCGTATATTTCATTGAAGACTCAGAGATGATATTTACAATGATGCGTTCTTTTTGAATACTGTGATCATCAGAAATCTTGACAACAATTTTCTCGGCTTCTTTTTTAAGAACATCAGCGAATTTTTTGTCCTCAAAATTGTTGATTATTACAAGTCTCTGGTGTGACACGGCTGGACTAGGAATTGAGCCGTCCATGATATGCTTAATGCAGTCATTGATGAATAGTTCTTTTTCTGTGGCAGTTGAAGACTTTTCTTTTTCGTCTAAATGATCATGGAGTAACCGAATTTTTGTAAATGCCAAAGCGTCTGTGTATTCATAGAATTGATGAAGGTGGGAACGGTCCCTTGTGCTTTCTGTCCGATGTTTGATGCAATTTAATAACTCTTTCAAATCCATCATGCCGCAGTCACTAAAACCTTCTTTGGCCTCCACTACTAAATAGTCAATGATAATTTTGTAGAGAATATCCATCAGCCGCACTTTTTTGTTGAATATTACTTGCACATTCAGAAAGTATCTGCCGAGAACATAGTGTTCTAATGTATGGATTCCTTTGTGGCCTAAGCAAAGATGATATTGGTCTCTATCCTTTTTGACGGAGAAGCGAGACACAATGTAATCAAGATCAATTTTCCCGTAATCAACCCCTGTGAAAAATGAGTCTCGTAAAAGATAGTCTAATCGGTCAGCATCTAATTCAGAATGAAGCATTGAGCTGAAAATGTTATTTTGATGTTGGCCAGTTATAATTTTCGCAATATTTTTAATATTTCCTTCTCGGCGTCCAGGGTTTTCACTATCGCCCCAGCCTGGGATTTCTTTTAATATGTCCTCTATTTCCTTGCTGTTCAAGATTATATAAGCTGATATTAGCTCGTGCAATTTTGTTGAAGTGGCCCTGTATTCTTCATCAAATAAACTTCGCCAGCCCGTGCGAACATCTAACTTGACAGAATCCGTTTGCTGAGATGGTTTGTAAGAAGAGATAAGAGCATTTTCGCCAATGTGAGATAAAGGGACATGTCCAATGTCATGTAACAAGGCGGCAAGCCGCAAACATTTTTCTCCATCGTCACCAGTCTCAAAACGAGGGATTTCGTCTTTCAGGCGGTCAATCATTTTTTTCATGATGTGGAAAACACCGATGGAATGTGAAAACCTTGAGTGTTGAGCACTGGGAAAAATTGTATACAAAGGACCGAGTTGTTTAATCCAGTGAAGTCTTTGAAACAAGGGGGAATTTACTAACTTGAATTCAACGTCGTTTAATTCAATGTAGCCATATACCGCGTCAAAAATCCGGTGCTTCTTAGTATCGCGTGGCATAGTACCTCCTTAAATACTGCCTCCTGAAGAATTATAAACATAATCTGTCTTGATGGGGCCAATTTGTCAAGGAAATTGTTAATTATTCTCATTTCAACAATATATAATCAGTTCTCAAACATATCAGTATGCCGCTCAGAATCAGTTGCAATTTCTTGATAATTATGGGATACTCTGCGGCGTTAGGAATTATTCGGGTGGCACCCTTTTGAGCGTGCTCAAAGGGGTGGTGGATTCGATATTGCCCATCCCCTTGCTATGCAAGAGGCTGCCACCCAACAGGAAACGCCTTATTTTAAGCGGAGTTCGTATCATCATGGGATTTTTTAGTAAAACAGTCGGTTATTTAAAAGAGCATCTGGGCAAAACGCGTCAGAAAATCGCCAGCGGTCTGGCGGCGGTTCTGACGCTGGGACGGGATATCAACGACGATTTGCTGGATGAGCTGGAAGAAACACTCATCAGCGATGATATCGGGGTTGAAACGACCGAGCGGCTGATCGGGGATTTGCGTTCGGCGTATAAAAAGGGTGAGATCAAGAAAACGGATGATATTTTGCCATTTTTAAAAGAGCAGATGAAAAGCTACTGGCCCGAGCAGGACCGCCAGTTGAACCAGGCTCCATCGGGGCCGACGGTGATCCTGGTGGCGGGTATTAACGGCTCCGGCAAGACCACCAGCATCGCAAAACTGGCCTATATGCTCAATAAAGCCGGAAAAGATGTGATTGTCGCGGCCTGTGACACCTTCCGCGCGGCGGCGGTCGAGCAGCTGACCATCTGGTCGGAGCGCATCGGCGTGCAGATCGTCAAGCACAAGTCTGGCGCCGATCCGGCGGCGGTCGCTTACGACGCCTGTCAGGCAGCGGTGGCACGAAACGCCGACTACCTTATTATCGACACGGCCGGTCGCCTTCACACGCAAAAGCATTTAATGGAAGAGCTTACGAAGATTCGTAAGGTTATCACCAAGCATATTCCCGACGCGCCGCACGAGGTCATCCTGGTGGTGGACGGCACGACCGGGCAAAACGCCATCATGCAGGCGAAGATGTTTACCGAGGCGATTCAGGTCACCGGTATTTTCCTGGCTAAGCTGGACGGCACCGCCCGCGGCGGTATTGTCATTGCCATCAAAGATATGCTGGATATTCCGGTCAAATTCATCGGCCTGGGCGAAACGCCGGAAGATATCGCCGAATTCGACCCCGATGAGTTCGTTGAGGCATTGTTTAACTAACTGCCAAAACAGAGGGACCGCGGATTACACGGATTTATAAGCTGTTTATTTTCAATGTCTTATCGTCTAAATACTAATTATATACTAAAAAGTTAAAAATTAGTATTTCGAGCTGTGTGATGAATTTTCCTCTTTTTTACATGCCATTTTTACGCTTCGGGGGACTTTTTTTTGGGAATCGGTGTTTTTATAAGCCTTGACAATGCTTTACCTTAGGCTATAATGAGCCGTTTTATAGATAAACTACTGTTGAAAAGGACGTGACAATGTTTGTATTAGGAAAAGCAAGTCGTGCATTTGCATAGGGTTACAAGGGATTGTGCCAACGGGGTGTTGATGCGCAACCGGCTTGTTTTGCATAATAGGTGCTCTTTTGAGACTTGGCAGAACGGTTGTTTTGGAGAGGGTCGTATGAGGTAAGGGTCGAACAAAATTTGTTCCATCCGGCTCGGAACCCCAATTCCGTGCCTGTTTGTGTGTTCTGTGCAAGTAAAGTGGCAACCTGTAGGTTTCCGCTTTTTTTATTGGTTTTTTTAAAGGAAAAGTATTGCGGGTAAGACCGCCGGTTTATGGCGGCGTATTGACGCCACCTGGCAGGAATGAGCTGTTATAAATTGCGATCTAAAAGGAAAAGGACGAGATGAATCAGGAATTGATCAGGATTATTGAGAACATCGCCAGAGACAAGAATATTGACAAAGAGTCAATTTTCCAGGATCTGGAGGCGGCGATGGTATCGGCCGCGCGCAAGCACTTTGGGATACAGCACAGCACCGAGGTGGAAGTGGCTGTCCATATCGACCGCGCTACCGGAGATATTCGTGCGTTTAAGGACGACGTTGAGATCGATATCCGTCAACTCGGCCGCATTCCGGCACAGACCGCCAAGCAGGTGATGATCCAGAAGATCAAAGCTGATGAACGTGACAGCATTTTTACCGAGTATGTTCAGCGCAAGGGCGAAATCGTTAACGGTATCGCCGGCCGGTTTGAAGGCGGTTCGCTGATTGTCAACCTGGAAAACCGCGTCGAAGCGGTCATGCCCAAATCTGAGCAGATTACCGGTGCCAGTCACCACCCGGGCGAGCGTGTTCGGGCGATGATCCTGGATGTCCGCGAATCGTCCAGCCAAATCAAGATTGTTCTGTCACGGACACATCCGGACTTTATCCGGAAATTATTCGATCAGGAAGTCCCCGAAGTGGCTGAGGGGATTATCAGCATTAAATCCCTGTCGCGCGAGGCGGGCTACCGCACCAAAATCGCGGTTGACACCCTGGATGACAAGGTTGATCCGGTGGGTGCGTGCGTGGGTGTTCGCGGCAGCCGTATTCGCAATATTGTCGATGAGCTGGGCGGCGAAAAAATTGATATTGTCCGCTGGAGCGATTCGTCACAGGTCTTGATTGCCAATGCCCTGATGCCGGCGAAGGTCAGCGAAATTGCCATTTGCTTCGAGTTGGGACGTGCGACGGTTGTTGTTACCGAAGACCAGTTGTCGCTGGCGATCGGCAAGCACGGCCAGAACGTTCGTCTGGCGGCGCGGTTAACCGGCTGGGACATCGACATTCTGACCCCGAAAGAATACAACAAGGAAGTGGATCGTCTGGATGCCTGTATCAAGGATATCGAGGGGCTGGACGACAGCTTCACGGATAATTTGCTGGCACTGGGGATCATTTCAGTGCTGGATCTGGAAGAAGTGGGCGTTGAGCCGCTGACGAAAGAGCTGGAAGTTGAGTCGGAATTGGCCGAGCGTATTATCAAGGCCGCTGAAGAAGCCGCCAAAAAGGCCGCCGCCGAATCCACCGCTGCAAAAGAACTGCTGGACCAGGAAAAGAAGTTGAAAAAGTCCTAAGTGCCCTAAACGGGTACTGAGATTTTGCGGGCAAGACAGTGTGTTTTATTGTTATGCAAAAAAGACCGCAGGAATAGAAACATGTAATCAATATTGATAACAGTCACAGGATTGCGTAGCCGGGCGATATTGCCCATATGACATTTTAAGGGAGACGGTTTTGGCGAAAGCGACCACAAGAGTACATTTACTAGCCAAGGAATTAGGCGTTAAAAGCAAGGCGATCATTGAAAAATGTGAGGCTGAAGGTTTGGATATGGTGAAGAACCACATGTCTACAATTTCCGCCGGTCTTGCCGCGACGATCCGTGAATGGTTCAGTGAAGGCGAACACGCCACGACAGTGGAAACGGCCAAGCGTGTTGACCTGAAGAAGGTTCGCGTTAAACGAAAGAAGAAAGAACCGACACCGGAAGAAGTTGAAGCCGCCGCCGCTGTTGCTGCTGCAGAAGCGGCGGCTGAGGGCGAGGAAGCGGCTGCGGTCGTTGCCGAAGCTCCGGCGGGTGAACCTGAAACCGCCCCGGTTGCTGAGCCGGCTTCAGAGCCGGTTGTCGAAACGGTCGAGGCCCCCCAGGAGACCGAGCCGGAAGCTGAAGAGGAGAAACCGGCCGCGGAAGAAGAAAAGCCCAAGAAGGAACCCGAACCGGAAGTGATTGTCCCGGCCGGTCCGATGCTGGAAAAACCCAAACCCGCGGTTCTTTCCGGCCCAACGGTGATTCGCGTGGAACAGCCCGAACCCGAACGCCCGCGCCGTCCGAGACCTGCTGCGGGTCGACCTCGTCATAATGCGCCGCTTTCGGAACCGGTTATGCCGGTCCCCGATGCCGCGGGTGGTAAAGGTAAGAAAAAAGCCGGTCGCGCCAAAACGCACGGTCGCAAGAAAGAGGGCGGCGAGGCAGACGGCCGTCCCAGCACCGATATCAAACGGATGCGTTCGCGGGATATGGAAGAACGTCAGGCACGTTTGCGGGCGGCGAAAGGTTTGTCGTCACGCTCCAAACCCTCGCGTCGTATTGAATCCCGGAAAGCCAGTGATGTGGCTGCTCCGGTGGAACGACCGGAAACCGCCAGCATTGCCGAACCGATTACCGTCAAAGACTTATCCTCGGCCCTGGCCGTTCGGGTTGGCGCTCTGATTGCCAAACTGATGTCTCAAGGGGTGATGGCAACCGCCAATCATGTCATTGATACGGAAGTGGCGGAAATGGTGGCGCTGGAGTTCGGCACTGAGTTGATTGTCGAAAAGAAGAAAAGCGTGCTGGAGGAAATCGAACAGCAGTTTACAGAACGTCCGAACAAGAAGCCTGTCAAGCGTCCGCCGGTTGTGACGATGCTTGGGCACGTTGACCACGGTAAAACCAGCCTGCTGGACCGCATTCGCCAGAGCAGTGTGGCCGAAGGCGAAGCCGGCGGTATTACCCAGCACATCGGTGCTTACCAGGTCGAACTGAACGGCAAGAAGGTCACGTTCCTCGATACGCCGGGTCACGAAGCGTTTACGGCGATGCGTGCCCGCGGGGCGAATATGACCGATATCGTGGTGCTGGTTGTGGCTGCTGATGACGGCCTGATGCCGCAGACGATTGAAGCGATTCACCACGCCAAGGCGGCGGAAGTTTCGATTATCGTCGCGCTGAACAAGATTGATATTCCGGGTGTTGATGTGAACCGTGTCTACGGACAGTTAGCCGAGCACGACTTGACCCCGGCCGAGTGGAGCGGTAATACCGAAATCGTTAAAACCAGTGCGATTACCGGTCAGGGGATCGAAGATTTGATTGAGCACCTGGATTATATGGCTGAACTGAATGATTATCAGGCCGATCCGAAGATTGCCGCCTGCGGGTGGGTGGTCGAGTCCAAGATGTCCCAGACCAAGGGCCCGATTGCGACGGTTCTGGTGAAAGAGGGGACGCTGTCAAAAGGCGATGTTGTGCTGGCCGGCGGGTCATACGGTCGTGTGCGAACGATGACCAACAGCCGGGGTAAGAGTGTTAAAAAATCCACGCCTGCGATGCCGGTGGAGATTACCGGTTTGGACAGTGTGCCGACCGCGGGCGATAAGTTCTATTGTCTCGAAGATATTAATAAGGCCAAACAGGCTTCCGATGAAATCAAGAGCGCCAACCGCGAAGAAACATTGGCAAAACGTTCGCAGGTCACACTGGATAACCTGTTCTCACAGATCGAAGCCGGTAACGTTAAGGAACTGAACCTGATCGTCAAGGCCGATGTTCAGGGTTCGGTTGACGTCCTGATGAAATATCTGACCGAGTTGAGCACCGATGAAGTGAAAATTAAAATTATCCATGCCGCTGTGGGTGGTGTCAGTGAAGGCGATGTCGTGCTGGCGGAAGCGTCTTCGGCGATCATCATTGGCTTTAACGTGGTTCGTGACGAACGCGTTCGCCAGATTGCCGACAGTCAGAAAGTGGACATTCGTCTCTACAGCGTGATTTATCGAATTACCGAAGACCTCAAGGCCGCCATGCTGGGCATGCTGGAACCGGAGTTTGAAGAAAAGACGCTGGGACGGCTGATCGTTCGCAATACGTTCAAGGTTTCCGGACTGGGAACGATTGCCGGCTGTTATGTCTCCAGTGGACTGGTCAATAAGAATGCCAAGCTGCGGTTGATTCGTGACAATATTGTCGTTCGGGACAACTGTGTGATTGATTCGCTGAAACACTTCAAGGACGATGCGAAAGAGGTCAAGTCCGGCCTGGAATGCGGTGTCAAGATCGCCGGCTTTGATGATGTTAAGGTCGAAGACGAATTTGAAGCCTACGAAGTTGTCGAGGTGGCCCGCACGCTGTAACGCGGCGACTCTACAAATTAAGGAATATTGCGATGCCTCCCTCCAGAAGACAACAGAAGATTGCACGGGTGATTAAAGAATCGGTCAGTCGGACGATTCAGACGCGACTCAGCGACCCCCGTATTACCGGTTTGGTGAGCGTGACCGAAGTGGATATTTCGCCGGACTCCAAGAATGCGACGGTGTTTTTAAGCATTTTGGCACCCGGTGACGAGAACGCCGCGGCTAAAACGTTTAAGGCGATTACCCATGCGGCCGGACACATTCAGTCGCAATTGGGCCATGACCTGACCGGGCGTTCCTGTCCGCATCTGCGTTTTGAACAGGACAATAAGATGAAAAAAACGCTGGAAACGCTTCGACTTATCGAGCAGGCCCAGCAGGAATATCATGAGCATCCGCTGGTTGACGAGGCGGACCAATCCGATGATCAGGAACTATAGGGTAAGCCGATGAAAGACAGTAAAGATTATAGTCCAAAAATAACCAAGTTATTTCGTACGTTAAAGCGGAAATACGGCAAGGCCGAGATGCCCACTTATTCGGACCCGGTACAGTCGATTGTTGACGCGCTGGTCAGTGAGTTTATGGAGCAGGATGCCGCGGCCAAAGCGCTGAAACGCATGAAGAGCCATTTTGTGGACCTGAACGATGTGCGTGTCTGCCGCAACGAGGAAATCATGGAAGTGTTCCGGGATGATTCGCCCGAAGCCGAAAAAAGTGCCAGTGCGATCACGAAGACGCTGAATGCGATTTTTGATAAGTACGATAAGGTGACGCTGGACGCACTGGGCCAGGAGGGCAAACGCCAGGCCAAAAAGGAACTGGAAGAGTTGGTCGGAATTACTCCATTTGCCATCAGCTACTGTTTTCTGACGGCGCTGGACGGCCATGCGATTCCGCTGAATGCGCGGATGCTGACGTACCTGCATGACAACGAACTGGTGCATCCGGATGCCGACGAACATGAAATTGCGGGCTTTCTCGAACGGGCGATTGCCGCGGCGGATGCCTATACGTTTTATCAGATGCTGAGAACCGAGGCCGAGGCCGAACAACCCAAGAAGGCTGTGGCGAAAAAGAAAACGGCCACAACGAAAAAAGCAGTGACCAAGAAAAAGACGGTCACCAAAAAGAAAACTGCGGCGAAGAAAGCCGTCAAAAAGAAAACAGCAAAAAAGGCGGTTAAGAAAAAGGCCGTTAAAAAGACGGTGAAAAAGAAAACAACCAAAAAGAAATAGTATCATTCAATGGATGATACCGGCGGCGGCTTGCACCGCGGCATAGAATGAAAATAAGTACCAAAATCTTTGGGAAGGATAGTATTTTGTCAGAACAAGTATTGAAGTTAGGAATTCCAAAAGGAAGCTTGCAAAAGGCCACGTTCGATTTATTTGAAAAGGCCGGATTTAATGTCGCCGGGTTCGAGCGGAGTTATTTTCCGCGGATTGACGATCCCGAGATTCAGCTCATCATGCTGCGTGCCCAGGAAATGAGCCGTTATGTTGAAGACGGTGTGCTGGATGCGGGCTTTACCGGTTATGACTGGATTCGGGAAAATGATTCGGATGTCCATGAAGTGTGCGAACTGCGATACAGCAAGGCGACGTCCAATCCGACTCGCTGGGTGCTGGCGGTTCCGAATGAGTCCGGTATTGACAAGCCCGAAGACCTGGAAGGCGGCATTATCGCCACCGAACTGGTCGGCGCCACCAAGCGTTATTTTGCGGAAAAGAACATTAACGTCAAGGTTGAATTCAGCTGGGGTGCGACCGAAGTGAAGGCTCGCCTGGTCAACGGTATCGTGGAGCTGACCGAAACCGGCTCGTCGATCAAGGCCAACAATCTGAAAATCATCGATACACTGATGACGTCGACAACGCGGTTTATCGCGGGCAAGAGCGCCTGGGCCGATGACTTCAAGCGTCAGAAAATCGAGAGCATGGCGATTTTGCTGAACGCCGCGATAGATGCCAAGACGCGCGTGGGTCTGAAGATGAACGTCAAAAAAGACGATTTGGACGCGATTTTAAATTTACTGCCGTCAGAAAAGAGCCCGACGGTTTCGGCGCTGGCGGATTCAGAATATGTGGCGATTGAAATTATCGTCGAGGACAAGGTTGAACGCGAACTGATCCCCCAGTTGAAACGGGCCGGGGCGTCGGGGATCTTTACCTATGCACTAAACAAGGTCATTCATTAATAACGGCGTTGAGGACGTCTTTTTAAAGGATCATAGAACATGGCAGGACATTCCCATTGGGCGGGCATTAAGCATAAAAAGGCCGCCAACGATGCAAAACGCGGCAAAGTCTGGAGCAAGATCGCTCGCATGATTATTATGGCGGCCAAGGCCGGCGGCGGTGACCCGAACCAGAACCTCACCCTGCGTTACGCGATTGACAAGGCCAAGGGCGCCAACATGCCCAAGGATACGATTGAAAAGGCGATCAAAAAAGGAACCGGCGATCTGGCGGGTGTGACCTATGAAGAGGTGCTGTATGAAGGCTATGCGCCTGGCGGCGTGGCGATTATGGTCGAAGGCCTGACGGATAAACGCACACGGACAGCCCCGGAAATCAAAAAGATGTTCGAAAAACGCGGCGGCTCACTCGGCGCCAGCGGATGCGTCAACTGGATGTTTAAGAAAAAGGGCCTGATTACCGTCAAGACGGATGTCGCCGAAGAAGAGGCTCTGATGGAGATTGCCCTGACGGCGGGGGCCGAAGACTTTGAAAACACCGGCGAGATTTACGAGATCACCTGTGACCCCGATGCGTATGACGATCTGAAGGCGGCGCTGGAAGAAAATAATATTCCGACCGAGTCAGCCGAGCTGTCGATGGTGCCGGAAAACACGATTGCCGTGACGGATGTGGACGTGGCCAAACGAATCCTGACCTTGATGGAAGAGTTTGAAGACCACGACGACGTGCAGGAAGTCTATGCCAATTTCGATATTCCCGACGAGGTTCTGTCTCAGATTGAATAAACAAACAACAGCGTGGAGCGTACTTGTCGAGCCGAAGCTCTTGGAGCGAAGGCTGAAGCGACACGATAGCGACATCAATAAGGCGAAACGGTTTCCCAAAGACGTTTCGCCTTGTTGATTTTTAGATTATCAAAAAGCGGAAAAGATCATTTTTAAAATAGCAGACGGTGTTTTAATAATCCTTATGTTTGTAGCGTTTTAACTGTTTTTTTGCTTTTTTGATGAATTTGCCGAAGTCGCCGTCCTTTTGTCTTTTCTCAAGGGCGGTCATCTCGTAGTGTTCGGCCTCTTGTTTCAGATTGATATAATTGCTATATTTCTCTTCATCCAAGTGTCCGGATTGTACGGCAGCCAGCACGGCGCATCCGGGTTCGTGGATATGGGTGCAGTTGACATATTTGCATTGCGGCGTGAGGGAGGTGATTTCGTCAAACAAGCTGTCGATGCCGTCTGCGGCATCTGTCATTCCCACCTCTCGCATGCCCGGATTGTCGATGACGATGCCGCCGTTTTCAAGAAAATACATTTCCCGGTGGGTGGTGGTATGTCTGCCTCGCTCGTTCCGCTCGCTGATCTCACTGGTTTTGATGACATCGGTTCCAATCAGTTTATTGATGAGAGACGATTTTCCCACGCCGGACGATCCCAGGAAGCAGTAGGTTTGTCCTTTTTTGATGTATGTTTTTAACGTCTCCAGACCTTCATCGGTCAGCGTACTGGTGGCAATGAAATCAATGTCGCCAAACCGGTTCTGTATGTGTGTCATCCGTGACTGCAACGGGTCTTTGGAAATCAAATCCGTTTTATTCAAAATAATGGCCGGTTTAATGCTGTCGTCTTTGACAATGGCAAGATACCGTTCAAGGCGGTTCAGGTTGTAGTCTCGGTCGACCGATTCAATAATGAACGCTACATCAATATTCGTCGCGATGATCTGGATTTTCTTTTTGCCGCTGTGTTTTCGTTTGATCACTGTTTTTCGTGGTAAGACTCGCTGTATGACCGCCTGCTCATTGTCCACATCGGTTATCACCACCCAATCGCCCACGGCCGGATAATCTTCGCGTGACAAAGCGCCAAACATGTGTTTGCCGGTGATCCTGGCCCGATACTCACCGTCGGTACTCCGCACCCGGTAAACCCCTTTGTGTTCGGCAACAATTCGCGCAACCGGTAAACCATCCGCCCCGCGATGGGGTTCAAAAAAACCGTTGTATCCCAAGTCTTCTAATTTTTGGTCATCATTCATTGTCCATGATTGTATCTCGGTGCAATGATTTCACAAGTGTATTTTTGACATCTCATCGCTAAAAAACACATGTTTCTGATATTCAATCAAGTTTATAATCTTTTTGTTGAAGTTTCAGGCGGCTCGGCTTACGATAATGCCATGCAGACAATTGGGAAACATGTGATTTTCAGCGGGCGGGTGCAGGGGGTTGGTTTTCGATATAGCACCCACCGGGTTGCGAGCCGTTATGAGGTGACGGGATACGTGAAGAATCTGCCCAACGGCAGTGTTGAAGTGTTGCTGCAGGGGACAAAAGCCAATGTTCAAGCATGTCTGGATGATCTTCAGAACACGATGAGCGGCTACATCCGCCAGACACAAATCAATGAGCGGCCGGTCAATCCCCGGTATCATGATTTTCGAATAACTTATTAATTCAGGAGACAGTTTGATGAAAACGGTCGTCCACTTGTCAATCGCGGTAATTCTCTGCTTCAGTTTGTCAGCTTGTTCCGCTTCGGTTGATTCGTCGAAACCATTTCTCGTAGGTGGGGATATTTCGGCTCTGACCTGTCTTGAAGAGGCGGGCGGTGTGTATCGGGCCGATGACAAGCCGACCGATGCGATGGAGATATTCACTCGCGCCGGGTGGAACTGTTTCCGGCTTCGGATTTTTGTCGAGCCGAACAAGCGGGGGATTGTGGTGCAGGACCTGCCGTATGTGCTGGCGCTGGCTAAGCGCATCCAGTCACACGGCGGGCGGGTGTTGCTGGATTTCCATTATTCCGATACCTGGGCCGATCCCGCCAAGCAGTACAAACCCGCCGCGTGGGAAGACCTGGATTTCGACGCGCTGGAACAACAGGTCGAGGAGTACTCCGCCTCGGTGATCGAAGCGTTTCAGAAAGAGGGCGTCCTGCCCGAGATCGTGCAGGTGGGCAACGAGATTCATCCCGGGATGCTCTGGCCGGACGGCAAGTTGCACATCGATGAGCATCCGGTTGAGTTTCAGTGGAAGCGGCTGGGACGATTGCTGAAAGCCGGTGTTCGCGGTACACGCCGACCGCTCAAAGACGGCCAGTCCGTCCGTATTATGATTCATACCGCCACCGGCGCCGAATGGGACAAGACACAATGGTTCTTTGACAACCTGATCGAACAAAAAGTTCCATTTGATATCATTGGCCTCAGTTATTATCCGTGGTGGCACGGCACACTGGCGGAATTGAAAGACAATTTGGGGAAAACTGCTGCTTATAACAAGGATATCATCGTGGTCGAAACTGCTTACCCGCATCACGATGATTTCCGGCGTTCGGGCAATGATACGAAATGGACCGCCGATCGCATGGCGTGGCCGCAGACGCCTCAAGGGCAGGCGGACTTTCTACAGGCCGTCACGAAGGCCGTACGCCAAACGCCGAACGGACTGGGCCGCGGCGTGATTTACTGGTATCCCGAATCGATTCCCATCGAAGGCATTCACGGCTGGTTTAACAGTGCGATGGCGTTGTTCGACAAAGAAGGCAATGCATTACCGGGACTGAAGGCGTTAGCTGCGAATGAGACAAAGTAATCAACAGAAAAGGCAATCTTATGATCAATGAACACCGGGGTCGTTTAACGACAGTGATTTTATGGAGTGTGGCCTGTTGCAGTCTGGCGGTGGCCGGCGGCACGCAGGCCGATTATGACCGGGCGGAAAATTTGCGCCAGCGCTGCGGCAACAAGGTCTTCGGTGATAAAATCGAACCTCACTGGTTAAAGGGAAAACCTCAATTCTGGTTTCAGTCTGAAACCGGCCCGGAGACGTATCGATATATTCTCGTGGACGCGGAAAAAGGGACACGGTCGCCGCTGTTTGACCATGAAAGACTGGCTGCTGCACTCAATAAGGCCGGCCATAAGAACATCACCACCGAACAGTTTCCATTGGATCGGCTGCGGTATGATGTTTCAACACAGTTGATTCGTTTTTATTGTGATGGACGAATCTGGTGGTGTGATTTGAAAACGTATACACTGACCGATGAAGGGCCGGCCCCGGCACAGTCGCTGCCGAACCTGTTGGGACGCCGCCCGCGCGATGTGGGCCGACAGGGCCAACAGGTTTATATCACGTTTGAAAACCATACGGATCATGAAGTGGAACTGTTCTGGGTGAGCGGCGGCGATCACCGCCAAAGCTACGGGATGCTCAAGCCGGGGGCTCAACGAACGCAGCATACCTATGCGGGCCATATGTGGGTAGCGGCCGATCCGAACGGTGAGCCGGTAGCCATGTATTGTGCTGAAAATGATGATGCCAAGGCGATGATCGGCGTCGAATCGCCTGACCGCGACCGGCACGAACCTCGACCGCGAAGAAATCGCCGCCAGCCGCGAGGCCAGTCACCTGACGGCGTGTGGACGGCGTTCGTCAACGATCATAATGTGTATCTGAAAAATGGCACGGCCGAATTCCAACTAACTGACGATGGTACCGAAGCAAACGGCTATACCAACCGGATGTATTTTTCCCCGGATTCATCAAAGCTGGTGGTCCTTCGCCGCAAAAAAGGGGACGAGCACAAGGTCTATTTTGTTGAATCGTCGCCGGCCGATCAGGTTCAACCGAAACTGCATTCCATCGACTATCACAAACCCGGCGATGTGATCGACACCGAGCGTCCCTGTCTGTTTGATGTGAAAGCGCAAAAGGAAATCCCCGTCAGCAATGACCTGTTCGCCAATCCGTATCAACTGTTCGATATGCAATGGTCGCCGGACTCGGCCCGGTTTACCTTTGTCTACAACCAGCGCGGCCACCAGGTGCTGCGAGTCATCGCCGTCGACGCGAAAACCGGCAAAGCGTCGGCACTCGTCAATGAAGCCAGCGAGACGTTTATCTGCTATTCGCAAAAATATTTCTGCGAGCTTCTCGATGACACGAGTGAAATCATCTGGATGTCCGAACGCGATGGCTGGAATCATGTGTATCTGTACGATGCGAAAACCGGACAGCTTAAAAACCAGATCACCCGCGGCGAATGGGTCGTGCGGAAGGTCGAACGCGTCGATGCCGAAAACCGGCAGCTCTGGTTGACTGTCAGTGGGTTTTATCCCGATCAGGACCCGTACTACATTCACTACGCCCGGGTCAATTTTGACGGGACTGGTTTGACGTTGCTGACGAATGGCGACGGCACGCACTCGGCACAGTTCTCGCCGGACCGAACATTCATGGTCGACACCTACTCGCGTGTTAACATGCCGCCCGTTCACGAACTCAGACGCACGGAGGATGGCAAAAAAGTGTGCGATCTGCAAACCGCCGACTGGACTGCTTTGCTGGCGACCGGCTGGCAGACGCCCGAGCCCTTTGTCGCCAAGGGCCGCGACGGCAAAACGGACATCTACGGCGTGATCATTCGCCCGAGCAACTTTGATGCGAAACAAATCTATCCGGTGATTGAAGATATTTACGCCGGTCCGCAGGATTCGTTTGTTCCCAAAGCATTCAGTGCCTATTATAACATGCAGGCACTGGCCGAGCTGGGGTTTATCGTGGTTAAGATCGACGGCATGGGAACCTCCAACCGGTCCAAGGCGTTTCATGATATTTGCTTCAAAAACCTGGTTGACGCGGGTTTCCCGGATCGCATTGCGTGGATAAAAGCGGCGGCGAAGAAGTATCCCTTTATGGACATCACGCGCGTCGGTATTTACGGCGGCTCGGCGGGCGGGCAGAACGCCGCCGGGGCCGTGCTGACCCACGGTGAATTTTATAAAGCGGCCGTTGCCGATTGCGGCTGTCATGATAACCGCATGGATAAAATCTGGTGGAACGAGCAGTGGATGGGCTTCCCCGTCGGTCCCGAGTACGAAGCTAACTCCAACGTGACGCTGGCGAAAAATTTAACCGGTAAACTCATGCTGATCGTCGGTGAGATGGACCGCAACGTCGATCCCGCCTCCACCATGCAGGTGGTCGACGCCCTCATCAAAGCCGATAAGGATTTCGATCTGCTGGTCATCCCCGGTGCCGGCCACGGCGCTGGAGGCAGTGAATACGGCCGCCGCCGGCAGGCCGATTTCTTCGTTCGCCACCTCCTCGGCGTCGAACCCCGCAATCAATAGGTTAGGAAATTCCCATCGCAGAGTTGTCATACAGCTGACGTAGGCAGTCGCGGAGGTTGCCGCGGTGGGTGTGATACAGCTCGGTGAGGGTATCTTTCTGAATCGGCGGTTGATTTTCTGTGAGCTGAGCGACTAAGTTTGTCAGCAGGGCCGGATTCGTTTCGCATCGCAGCAGTGTTGCCAGCATGCCTTCGTTGTGACAGGTGACGATCAGTCCGATATTTCGCTTTGCGGCCAGACGTTTGACGCGAGCCCATCGCCACCATGACAGATGACACGCGCCATCAAAGAGCAGCACGCCGCCGACCGGGACAGATTTAATTGTTTGCCGAATCGTTTTCCACGGCAATGTGACATCGTGACTGACGAACAGTTTTTGTGTGGGCATGCCCTTATCGGTCAGTCGCATTTCCAGATGTTCCAGCAGGGTCGTCTTGCCGCTGCCGTGCGCCCCGGTGATCGCCGCGGTAAAATTCAGCTGCTCCAGCCGCCGGTCAATCTCTGCCCACGACCGGTCCTGCGGTTGATAGCCCAGTGCATGCACGCGACCTGCCGCAAACGGATTGTCCCTGGCGGCAATCATGAACCGCTCCTGTGCAATCGTATTTCCTCACCGCTCGGTGAGACCGTAATCACTTCGCGCGTGCAATTCTTATCGACCACCAGCTCCACCGCCCAGATCAGCGAGATCATGATACCGGAAAAACTGTATGGCCCGACTGGAAGCGTAAACGAAAACCGCTGCTGATCTGATACCTGCGGGTTTTCGAACTCGGCCTCTCCCGCAACCCCGACATCTTCGGTGCCTTTGCCTTCCGTGTACCAGATCAGGCGGATCGTGGCTTTCTTCGGCGGCTCTTCACAGACCCAGCTTGCCTGACCTTCTAAGTTTTGCCCCGGCGATACATTTTTTTGACTTGGATCAATCTGAAGTTCTAACAGGCTCATAATGTCGCCTCCTCTTCGATCGGCTTCGGGTAAACGGTTATTTTGTAATCCTGTTTCACATCCGGCCAGCGGGGTACATCGGCATGCAGCTTGATCATCCAGACGATTTTATTATTATTTGCCTCGAACGAGTGCATCGTATCATCCGGTATCGCAAAGCCCATTTGCCCCATTGCAATTTCTCCGGCGTCCTGTGTATGGGTTAGCTCCATCTCGAAGAATTCTATCTTATCGGTATACGTGTCGGTGCCTCGGCGATACGTGGCTTCTTCCTGCCCGATGAGTTTAATCGAAAGCGTGCCGACGCGGCCGGATTTGCCAAACGCCTTCCAGCTGATCGCCCCGGTGGTGCCGGGACAAATCGTGTCCGGCTGAATCATCAGCAGGTACTTCGGATTAAAGATGGATAAAAATGTATGGATGACCGCCGCGATCCACCCCACACCGCCCAGTGTGAAAATGATCG
This sequence comes from Anaerohalosphaeraceae bacterium, assembly GCA_963675155.1. Lineage (GTDB taxonomy): Bacteria > Planctomycetota > Phycisphaerae > Sedimentisphaerales > Anaerohalosphaeraceae > 4572-13. The sequence continues at coordinate 197,231 of OY775912.1, forward strand.
TAAAGACGCTGAACCCCGTTTGACGCTTATCGAACGCCTCATGAATCATGAACACGACGAATCCGTTCCAAACCAGGCATCCGATGAATGTGATAACGAATCTCAGCACAGGCTTGGACTTGGGCCGCAGCAGCCGCATGCCGTCTTCAATTTCCTTCCCCGTTTCCGGCAGCCATGGAATGCCGTGTACATGCCGGCCGCGGTGCAGGCCGGCCATCATGATGACAATTCCCACGACGACAAAAATCAGTGGAAACAACCCAATCGCATTTTTTGCGCCGATTTTACGAACCAGCACTGCACTTTTCGGGTTATCCGGATCGACATAACAGATGGGGTTTTTCAGGTTGCGATAGTATTTGACGACTTTTTCTTTACCCTCACGACCGCTGCTGGAGCCGCCGATAAAGTCGTATCGGTCTGCGCGATACGTCTGACCGTTAAACTCATATTCATAGTCAATCTCAACGCTGTAGGTCGTGCCGTCATCGGAACTGTGGCTTTCGACGCGGGCCGACACAATCCTGCACCGCGTCTCGGCCCAGTTTTGTGCCTGATAGGAAAGCATCAGTGGACGAATCAGCAGCATATACGTGAAAATCAGCCCGACCACGACAAACACCAGCCCGAACAAAACGGCCGCCCGTTTGCCGGCTTTTTGATTGGCCGTTTTGGATACTTTCGAGGGATCTTTCTTTTTGGCAAACCAGACGCCCCAAATCCCCCCAAAACCAACCAGCATGAAGACGCCCGGAACAATCAAAAAGAACGCAATATACCACGGTGCCTTTCCCTGTATCAATTCACGAATCAGCATCGCCGCGAAGAATGACCCCATGGCCCCAAAGACTGACAGAAACAGTGTCGCGAAAACCTTTGACGCCAGTGAGTCCTTTTTATTCTTGCTGCCGAAATTAGATAATCGAATTCTCAAAAAACGATCTCCTTATCTTGAGATAAAAGCTAATACTTCTCTCGCAACGGTTCAACCTCCATCGCATCAATAAACTCCGGCAATCCGTCAAACACCTCATGAAACCCGAACGGCCCCTGGGTCATTTCGTCGAGTGCCTTTTCCTTCTCCCAGTCTTCAACGACAATCCGGTAGACCGCCACCATTGTCCCGGTCCGGTCGGCCCCGTGCAGGCAATGCACAAACACCGGCTGTTTGGCCGGGTCGGTAACGATGGTCAGGAACTGCTCGATTTCCGCCTGCTCCGGGTCCCATGCTTCCATGCGGATGCGCTCGTAGGCCAAACCGGTTTCTTTCAGTTTATTTTCATCCGAATGCAGGCTTCGCAGATTGACGATAGTTTTGATGCCGAGTTTTTCCAGTTCCACAAATCCGTCGGCGGTCGGCTGTTCGCCGCGATAGAGGGTCTCGGAGACTTTGTACAGATTGCCGCAGCCGGGAAGTTCGATCTTTTCGGCGGTGGTGAATTTACTGGGGTCGATTTTCGCTGGCGTGGGAGTTTTCTTACATCCGCCGGCTGCCAACAGAACCAGCAGAACACCTAAAGCATATTTCATTGTTCAAACCTCCTTACATTAGACCGTGATTTCGATGAGATTGCCGTCCGGGTCCAGCAGGGCACTTTCATAATAGCCGTCCCCGGTCACCCGCGGCCCGTCCTGTTTTTCGTAACCGTCGGCCACCAGCCGCTCCGTCAGGGCATCGACCTTTTCTTTACTGCCGACCGAAAAGGCTAAGTGTCCGTATCCCGTCGGCGGATCGTCGTGATTGTAGTCCGGACGCGGATGCTTCGTCGATTGCATCAGTTCGAGCCGACACCCGGATGACAACGTCAGAAAGTACGACTGAAACTGCTTGGCCGGATTCTCATAAATCTCCCCGACCTGCGCATCAAAATACGTTTCGTAAAATGCCTTCAGTCGCTCCAGGTCATTCGTCCAGATAGCGATGTGTTCAACCTTCATTCATTGCTCCATTTAAACTGAAATTCAACGTCTTCGTTTTTATCCTCGCGACACCTACCGCCCTCTAAGGGTGCTTCGCGGCTATGTAGATTCGCAAATCACGGTAGAACATCACGCGGCACTTATTACCCTTTAAGGGTGTTTTCCCAGCCGGCGATCGTTTCCAGCCGCCGCACGATATCCAGATGTTGGGTACAGGCCATCTCGCACCGTCCGCACCGAATGCACGCCGCGGCGTCCGCCTTGCGGTGTCCCAGCAGGCCCCATTGCTGATCGCCTTTGAGGTCTTTCGTCATCTCGGCATCGGTTTTGTCCCATAGCAGCTTGTTGTTATAAAACTGCATAAACGAAGCGATCGGGATTTCCACCGGGCAGCGTCCCATGCAGTAGCCGCAGCCGGTGCACAGTTTATCCATGTTGTTGCTCACATGGCTGCGAATCCGCTGAATGTCGTCTTCGGTAAACGCCGTTGCGTGGTCGGCCACTTTGCAGGCGGTGTCAATATGTTCTTTCGTCGTAAAGCCGTTCAGGGTGACGGTAATCTGCGGACAGCTAACGCAAAATCGCAGCGCCGCTTCGGTGGCGGTTTCGTTGTCGCCGGCCAGGAATGACAGAAACTCTTCGTTCTGCGGAATCACGCCGCCGGCCAGCGGGTTCATCGCCACCACGCCCATCCCCAGCTTTTCGGCTGCCATGACGCCGTCCCAGCGATACAGAAAGTTCAGAACGTTGACCCCCAGCAGCACGCCTTCAAACTCCTGCTTGCTGATGAGGTCTTCCACCTCCGGCCCGCGCAAATGCGTCGAGACGACGATATGTTTGATCTTGCCCTGCTCCTTGCATGTGAGCAGCCCTTCGTATTGCCCGCCGGGCTTCATCGCCAGCTCGTACTGCTCCCATGTACGAATGCACCAGACGTGATAGAAATCAATCACGTCTGTTTTTAAACGCGACAGCGATTTGTCCACCTGGGCAATGGCTTTTTCGGCGGTGTCAAAATTTTCCGGCATCGCCTTCGTCGAAAGATAAAAATCATCCCGCCGATCGGCCATCTCTTTGACGGCGAGGCCGAAAATCGTTTCGCTGTGGTCATCGCAGTACCCCGGCGCCGTGTCCAGGTAATTAATCCCCTGATCCACGGCGTAGCGAACCAGCTGCGCATTGTCGGCGTCGGGCAGCTTCGTATCAAATCGCATCCCGCCAAACCCAACCGCACTTACATCCAATCCCGTCTTGCCATACTTTTTATAAATCATCACATTCTTTCTTTTATCGCGTCATTAACTTGTTTTTATCCCTGGGGTTTCAAATGCATCCAGTAGGCCATGTACCCGGTCAATGCCCAGATCGCTGCCGCCGCCAGCATCAGCAACGAACCGGCTCGCCTGAGCCAGGCATGTTTGACAAACACCAGTCCCGCCGGGGCACACATCCCGCCCAGCCCCGTCAGGATAAATCCCACTCCCGACAGCAGGGGTTTATGGGTCATTTCCAAATCAATCATGCGAATGCCGATCAGCACCGCCACTGCCCCGGCCACAAAAGCATAAATGCCCAGCGGTGTCAGGTCCCAACCCTTCGCTAAACTCCAGGCGGTTGCCAACCATAACAATCCCAGCATCACCGAAGTTTCGCCGTACGCAATATTGTACGGATGAGGCAGCGGCCACGAAAATGTCATGGCAAATCCACAAACCGTTGCCACCAGCCCGGCCGCCGCAAACGCCGGTGCCCAGCGCTGGCGATTTTCCGCGGTGATATCGGTCCATAAAAAACCGGCTAAAACCACCAATCCAGCCGTCATGTTCACCAGCATTAACGTCACATAATCAATAAAGTCCATTTTTGCCTCCTGAACAAAAAACAATTTTTGATTAACCGGCGATCCGGGCTCAATAGTACCACTTTCATTGCATTCATGCACATTTTTTTTGTATTTTCCCCGGTATTTACAGCGCAGAGTCGATTTCTGAACTGGACCGTCCGAATTTCGTATCGTTAAATAGAGAATTATTAAAATAGGATGGTATAATACGATCATGAAAGGCAGCACGTATGAATTTGCTTAATATAAAAACAATGTTGCTGACAATCCTGATGGTTGGGTTTGTCGGCTGTGATAAAGAGGGCGTCAGTATGGCCAATGAAGCGAAGGCAGAAACGACTGAGAAAAAGAAGATCGATTATCCCAAGGCCACCTTTGCGGGGGGGTGTTTCTGGGGTGTCGAGCATAATTTCCGGCAGCTCCCCGGCGTCATCGATACCGCCGTCGGCTTTATGGGCGGCAAGGTGAAAAATCCTTCCTATAAGCAGGTCTGCTATGAAGATACCAACCACGCCGAAGTGGTGCATCTGTCTTACGACCCGAACACAATCAGCTACGAAAAGCTGGTCAAAATCTTCTTCATCATGCACGACCCGACCACCCCTAATCGCCAGGGGCCGGACGTGGGTTCTCAGTACCGCTCGGCGATTTTTTACCATGACGATGCCCAAAAGCTCACCGCCCAAAAGGTCAAGGCCGAGCTGACGAAAGCAAAGAAGTTTCGCCGGCCTATCGTCACAGAGATTGTTCCCGCGGCTGAATTCTGGATCGCCGAAGACTACCACCAGCAGTACATCGAGAAAAACCCGATGCGATCCTGCCACATGATCGATCGCCGCCAGCTCCAAAAAATCCTCGAAGAAGACTGACCTGAGTCGGCAAAGGCAAAGCCTTTGCGATAAAAAAGGTCATCACCTGCACGGCTATGTAGATAATCGAATAACTTTTGAGTTATCCATTCGATATTTATAGCCCTAAAGGGCTTTTTTGGTGTTTTTTCCGCTCCCCAATCGGCTTACAATACGTTGTTTGACAAGATTACTCGGTAACCGCAGTGATTGTTTCCGCGGCGACATATGGCCGCGTGTTTTTCCGGCTTGCTTCATCGTATGGGTCTCCGATAAATGATAGTTTAAACACGTCCCCCGCCCAAAAACGGGCACTTTGACATTGAAATCCTTCTATTTGGCACTTCATCCAGACACCTCGTATGCAATACCAGCAAAAAGCATATCACCCGTTTCTACGTACAGCATCGCCCCCGCGTTCAGAATTTAAAGGAGATTATAAGTGGACCAAGCGATAAGCGATAAAAAGCTGTAAATTCTGCGGAACTTTATTATAATCAGGCCCTAAATAAACGAAATGTGAACAAAATAAGTATAAATTGCCTGAAAACCCCTTTTGGGGCCTTTGATGATAGATTATGGATGATTGTCAAAAAAAATTAAGTCAGCGAAGTCAGCGTGAAGAGGATATTTATCGTATCTCCACGCTGGTGGCGGGTAACTTCAAGATTGCCGAAGTGCTCGACAAACTCGCTGAAGCGGCGGTAAAAATCACGCATACCACTGCCTGTTCGATCCGATTGCTGGACCCGGAAATCGGAAAACTTGCCATGCGCAGTACTTACGGGCTCAGCGAGGCCTATCGCAACAAAGGCCCCGTCACCCGCGACGACCCGGTCATTAAGCAGGCCTTCGAGGGCGACGCGGTGGTGATCGATGACATGCGCGTCGATGACCGCATCGTCTATCCTGCGGAAACGATGGCCGAAGGGCTCATCAGCCAGTTGACGGTGGCGATGAAGTTTAAGGATCAGCCGATTGGCGTCCTGCGACTTTACAGTCCTGAACCGGGCCGATTTGACCGCGACACCATCCGAATTGCCCGGCTGGTCGCCAGCCAGTGCGCTATCGCCATTACCAACGCCCGACTGTATGCCAAGGCCATCGAAGGCGCCAAAATAGCCGAACAACTCCGGCTCGGCGCCGTCATTCAGCGGCGGATGATCCCCGAAAAGGCCCCCTGTATGCGCGGCCTGGACGTCGGGGCGATTTACCATCCGTGCTACCAGGTCGGCGGTGATATGTACGATTTCCTGCAGATCGACGAGCATGCCCTGATCACCGGGATTTGCGACGTGATCGGCAAGGGCATCCCCGCGGCCATTATGATGAGCATGTTTCGCGGCACGCTGCGGGCGTATGCCGACGGCGGTTATGGCCGGCACACGATGGAAGAAATTATCCATAAGCTCAACCGGGTGGCGTGCAAAGAATGCCGCGACGGGGAGTTTATCACGCTGTTTGTCGCACGGATTGACACCGCCAATAATGAGTTGACCTACTGCAGTTGCGGCCATGAACCGGGACTGTTGCTGCGCGGCGATGAGATGACCGAGCTGAACGCCGGCGGGTTGGTGCTGGGCATCATGCCGGACGCGGAGTATGAGATTAAAACCATCCAGTTCAAAGAGGGCGATACGTTTTTGATGTACACCGACGGCTTGATCGATGCGATGAACTTTGACGGTGAAATCTGGGGCAAAGAGCGGATGTATGAGACGCTGAAAAAGATTCCGCATGATTCGGCCGGGCAGATGATTCATAACCTGTTGGGCTATCGGCGTCGTTACGCCGGATTGGCCGAACGCACCGATGACACCAGCATCGTCGTCATTCGCCGGGACGATAACGCCAATCTCCACGGCGATAATTGCGACTGCCCGAAATAACCGCAAGGCACAAAATGTCATCCCGGCCCCCGAGCCGGGATCCAGTGCGAAAACAGCCGGGACGTCGAATCAAGTCCGGCATGACAAATACGAAATATGATTAAACACAGAGTTTTTCTACTATAATAAAAACATGAATGCAATGATGATTACAATTGACGGACCGGCGGGAGTCGGCAAAAGCACGGTGGCTAAAATGCTCGCCTGTAAGCTGGATGCGGTGTTTCTGGATACCGGCGCGACGTATCGCGCCGTTACGCTGGCGGCAATGAACGCCGGTGTGGACCTGCACGATGTCGACGCGGTACTGGAATTGATGAGCAAAACCCGGTTTGAGTTTTTTCATGCCGATGACATGCTCAAGGTCGTGATCGACGGTGCGGATGTGACAACCGACATTCGACGCCCGGATGTAACCGAAAACGTCAAGCATATTGCGTCTCAAGGCAGTCTGAGGGCTGAGTTGGTACAACTTCAGCAGGCCTTTGCCGGGCGATTTGAAAAGGTGGTCACCGAAGGTCGCGACCAGGGGACTGTGGTGTTTCCGGAGGCGCAATTCAAATTCTTTTTAACCGCCGATCCCCAAGAGCGGGCACGCCGGCGGCATGAAGAACTCAAAGCCGGCGGCACGGACATGGCGTTCGATATCCTGCTGGAGCAAATCCATCTGCGGGATGCATCGGATGTGAACCGCGAGGTTGGCCCGCTGAAACAGGCCGCCGATGCGGTCGCGATTGACACAACGCATCTGGATGCGGCGGGCGTTATTGACAAAATGCTGGAGGTGATTCGTTCGAAATAGTGATCCGGCGGAAGTAAATCACCCCGGAGGGGTGTCCGTATAATAGCCGGGGGTGTGAACTCCCGGGGCAGAGCAAGTTTTCCCTTCTTTAGCCCCGAAGGGGCGACAGAAATTTTCGTAACGTGCATAATATTTAAATGGGTATTCAAATGGCTGAAGTAAAGAACAAGGATGGATGGCTGCGTCGCGTCTGGCATGAGTTTGGGCGATTTTTTTCGGTCGGGCTTGTGTGGTTGATGTATCGGGTGAAGGTCTACGGCAAAGAGAATTTTCCCCGTGACGGCGCGGTGCTGCTGCTGAGTAATCACCAGAGTTTTTTCGATCCGATGCTGTGCCAGGGCTGGCTGCGGCGTCCGCTGTATTATGTGCCGCGGCACACATTGTTTGTCGGGTTCGTGGGGATGTTGATTGACTGGTTTTACACGATCCCGATCAACCAGGAGCAGGTGACCCTGAAATCCATGAAGGCGATCATCGAGGTGCTTAAACGCGGCCACGCCGTTTGCCTGTATCCCGAGGGGGCACGGACGTTTGACGGCAAGATTGATGAAATCAAGCCGGGCTTCAGTCTGCTGGTGCGCCGCAGCGGCGCGGCGATTGTCCCGATGGTCATCGACGGCATTTTCGAACGCTGGCCGCGAACGCAAAAATATCCCAAACCCGGCGGACACGTCGGCATCATCTACGGTAAACCCATTGAAGCCGACCGCATCAAAGAGCTGGGCGAAGAAGCATTTATCGCTGAGTTCAACCACACCATGCAAACTCTGCACAACGACCTGCGTCAAAAAATGGGAAAACCGCCGTACGATTATTCCCATTGAGGGTGAAAAGGTCTTGCGAGAATCTCGCTAAAGTGCTATGGCCAAATAGGTTAGCGATGCATTGGGTGGATTTCCGGATGGTGCCGGTCTGTTCTATTTGTGAAATATCTTTCAGATTTATGATTGAACAAAATCGGAAAAAGTCATAAGTTTAATGATGGATTTTGATAGAGTCGCAGTCAATAAACTTCAGCTGAAAGGTTTTATCATGAAACCCATGTTTATGATCGTGTCGATTTTGTCGTGTTTGATTGTGTCCGGTTGCGGGGGGCGTATGGGGCATACGCCGGACCGGGCGTTTGTGAATCCCAATACCATCGGGTCGCACAAGGGGATGAGCGAAGGCACCGGGATGCTCTATACCTTGCGGGGCGGGCATATCGATCTGGCTCATGTTCGCGGACCCGCCGATCAAACCAAGCAAGCCTATGACCGCTCCTATTCCTGTATCGTTAACGGGCGGCGAAGTTTCACCGTCTCGCCGGCGTGGGAGCGCATTACCAACAAGGTGACGTTTGAGTATCCGGATGATTGGAAGAAGCGGCCCAAAGATCAGCGGCAGGAAGCGGCGCACGCCATTTCCATTAAGGTCGCGCCCGTGGTGGGGTACAACTCCAGTTTGTATCACGAAATGCTGACGTGGAAGGGGGCGAAGTTCTTTTTGATTGAGCCGGAGTTTAAATCGTCGTTTTCGTGGGAGGATTTGTATTCGAATGCCATGGGGACCTGGGTTGCGGTATATGCGATTGAAGCGGGAGGCCCCTTTAACGCCGAGTTTACGCGGCTGCTGAATGCCGAATTGAAGCGGCTGGAAGTGGTTTCCAAACGCCAAGCCAAAAAAATCACCAAAACCGTTCACGGAAAATGGTACACCGCGGCGTCGCTCATGAAGAAGAATATGGACAGCTATCTGGATGATGATATCTCGCCGTGTATCGTACCGGGATTTACCGATAAAGAACCCATTACCTATCCGCTGCCCAACCTGGACGGCATTGAGCAGTACGGTATCAAGGTGACCTATACCGTCAATTCGTTTTTCCTGGAGAACGAAACGCTCAAACGCATCGCGGGCACCAGGAGTACGTTGGAGCCGCTGAAAGACTTCAAGCCCATTATGATCAATTGCCAGAAGGAAGGCGTCGAAAAATACGGACTGGACGTTCATAAATAGTGGCAATTTTGAATTTTTAATGATGAATGTTGAATTGCGGAATCCCGATCTGTCGGGATGGCTGTTGAAATAGATTCCTCGGCTGACGCTCGGAATGACAGGGTGCGAAAAACGTGGCCTCAAACGGGTTTGTTTGGCTTTGTATTGGGTTCGTTTTCTTATCAATTTCTTAATATATTTTGGGCGTATTTTTTGTAAAGCTTTTTTAAACAAGCGGATAGAATTGTTAAGGAGTTGTGAAGATTGGGTTCGTTTGTCAAAAAACATGTGCCACAGAGGACACAGAGATTCACAGAGGATTAATAAAAATACTGATAACTGCTGACTGATCACTGTTTTGGCTCCTTCTTTTAGTCTGTAGTCCTTAGTCTTTAGGTAGGGAGGACTATTTCCTTCTGTTTTAAGCTCCTTTTTAGCATGTTATTTCATTTTGTGTATTATATCAGATGTTTTGTGGATTGCAAACTTTTTGTCCATAGGATTACACGGATTTACACAGATTTTTATTTATCCTGTTGATCCCTGCCTGTCCCGCCGCAGCTCAAAAAGCGTAGGGGGATTCATCCTGTCTAACATTTATTTTGTTGCCGATTGTGGGGGTTAGGAGTAGAATATTGGGGCATTTGAGAACGGGCCGCGAGCAGAAGCGAAGATTAAGGAGATGGTACGATAAATTAGTTCTTTGTCAATCGAGCGATATTTTTCATTTTCCCGCCCCGTTTTGGGTGAGGGCAAAAAAACGAAAAATATCCTACCCGAATATGACGTGGGTGTTTAGCTTCAGTGATAACTGGAGCAGAATAGGCCATAGGCTGTATTGTTTGCGTGAGGCACTGCGACCTCGATAAGGAGAATAATCAGACCTATGACCGAACCGCCATCATAAGGCATTGCGACCTTGCATAGGAGTTTGGTGGACACCGACACAGAAACGTCTGCTCCAGGTAAACGGAAACGTAGTTTATTTTGGAGATGGAAGTATGAGTTACTTGGGCGTTGATTTACACACGAATAGTTTTACGGTTTGCAGGCGGACCAAGCAGGACAAGGAAAGCATTCGGACGTTTCAGATTGCTCGCATCGCCGAGTTCCGCAAGACATTGCGTAAGCGTGATTTGCTGGCGGTTGAGGCGACGGGCAATACGGCCTGGTTTGTTTCACAGGTCAGCGATCGGATTCGAAAAGTGACGGTTGTAAACCCTTTTCAGTTTGAAGTCATACGCAGGTCAGTCAAGAAGACGGACAAGAATGACGCCAAAACATTGGCATTTTACCTGAGCAAGGGCATGCTGCCCGAGGCACGAATGAAGACGAAAGAAAACGCACAATTGCATTCGTTGGCGACAACACGGGACAAGCTGGTCAAACAGCGTACCGCGTTAATCAACAAGATTCATAACGTCTTGAACAGTTACGGCATCAAGTTCAAGAAGGAATCGCTCGGCAGCGAAAAGGGCCTAAAGTCGATCTGGGCCTATGAGTGGGATGTGATTGTCAGGATTGAACTTGAGGTGCTTGTTGAGCAGATCCGCAGCCTTAACAAGAGCATTAAGACGCTTGACAAGGAAATGAGCGACCATGGCAAGCATCTGAAAGGCCATGATAGCCTGACGAGCATCAAGGGCATTGCGGACCGATCGGCGACGGTGCTTTTGACAGTGATCGGTAATGTCAATGACTTTGCCGATGAGAATAAGCTGGCTGCTTACTTTGGGATTGTGCCCCGGGTGTCAGACTCCAATGAAACGGTTCGACATGGCAGAATTACCAAGCATGGCTCAAAGCTGGGCCGAACCACGCTGGTGCAGTGTACGCTGGTGGCTAAACGGTACAGCCCTTACTTACGGCAGTATTATGAACGGATCAAAAGCCATCGCGGCAGCGGCAAAGCCATTATCGCAACCGCACGGAAGTTTTTAGGGATCATCTACAATACCCTGAAAAATGGATGGGTCTTCGAAGACTTCCCAAACTTTGTATTAGCAAGTACTTGCGTGAAAAAACAGTGAAATTTGGAGTAGACTTTTAACATAGGAGGCATTCATGAAAATTGTCAAGATCATCGTTGGTGTGTTAGCCGGAGTGTATGCGCTGGCGCAGTGTGGGCAGTTTGTGTTGTTGCTAAGCAGGGACGTACACATATTTCTGCGGTACTGAGCAGCATGACAGGAGCCTGCATTGGCACAGCAGTAGCAATTGCCCTCCTAAAGAGATTAAGAAAAAGGGAGATATAATTAAATTTATCCGGTACTTTATCAAAGGGTTATAATAAGAAAGGAATTTTACGATGGATATTTCGAGTTGCGGAATGGTGTGTGAGGAATGTAATGCTTTTGTCGCGTATACGAATAATGATGATGCGTTGCGTGCGGAGACGGCTAAGTTATGGTCGGCGCAGTATAAGGTCGAGATGAAGCCGGAAGATATTGATTGTACCGGCTGTCGTCAGGGCGGGGCCAAGATCGGGCACTGCCATGTGTGCGAGATTCGTCAGTGCTGTATCGAAAAAGATCTGCCCCATTGCGGCAAATGTGACCTGTTTGCCTGTGACAAGCTCGAGGGATTTTTTAAGATGTTCCCGGATGGCGGCGCTGAAAACATGGCACGTCTTAAGGGTGCGAGCTGAAACCCGCCGCAACGGAGTTGCGGGGGTTAAAGGGGGGGGGATTAAAAATTGTCGATTCCATCGTGTCACTTCCGTTCCACGCTTCTGCTTGGAGTACTGGCCTTTGGCAGGGTGAGAGTGAATTGGTGCGGGCGGGACGCCCGCGTTCCCATTGGGGCTTGCAAAATTTTGGGATTTCGGGTAAGAGGAGCGGTATGAAAGTATTAGTGGCTGAAAAATGCGGGTTTTGTCCGGGGGTTCGTAATGCGATCAACCTCGCACAAAAAACCCTCCAGGAAAAAAAGGATGTGTCCAGCCTCGGGCACATTATTCACAATGAAGACGTTGTATCTCGCCTTTCGGAGGACGGGCTCAAGCCGGTGGACTCCATTGATGCAATCGACTCGGGGACGGTGTTGATCCGTTCGCACGGGGCGACGCTGGATCAGTTGGAGCAAATCCGGGAAAAAGGGCTCCAGATTGTCGATGCGACCTGTGTGTTGGTCAAGCGGGTGCAGAAAATCGCCCAGCAGCTTCACGAAGAAGGCTATCGGGTGCTGATTATTGGCGACAAGGACCATCCTGAAGTTAAGGCCGTTGTTGGCTATACCGATGGCGTGGAAGTCGTCGGAAGCCCCGAAGATCTCGATAAGCTTAGTAATGGCAAGAAGTTAGGTGTCATCTGCCAGACCACTCAAAGTCCGGATCACTTCACGGAAATGATCGCGGCGATCGCTCGGCGGGGTTTTTCGGAGATGAAGGTCATCAATACGCTTTGCAAGGAGACAATGGAGCGCCAGCAGGCGGCGGTCAAGTTGTGCCGGCAGGTGGATATCATGTTCGTCCTCGGCGGCCTTCACAGTGCCAATACCCGAAAGCTGGCGGAATTGTGTAAAAAGCACAATTCTCAAACATATCATTTGCAAAACTGGGCCGAATTTGATAAAAAGCTACTTTGCGGTAAAGCCACCGCAGGCGTAACGGCAGGCGCTTCGACGCCGGATGAGGTTATCCAGGAGTTTGTGGCCAATCTCGAACGTTACGATGAATCGGCCTAAGGGCTGATTTCGCCGAGGGTGATGGACATGGACGTACCTTTCAGGGCCGAGTAAGTTCCTGAAGTTTACGGTTATAGGGATGTAGCCGCGTATCGAACGCATGTGCGGCTCGATATTGAGATCAAGGCATTGGCTGCGTAGGTCAATGCATTTTTTATTATTAACCTATGATACAGGTTAACGCTGACAGCGTAAGTGTGGGGCGCGTCAGTGGGATCAATAGACTCCACAGGAGACATTTATGGTAGATAGAACTATAATTGCAAAGTTGGGCTTGTCCAACGAACAAATCGAAGAAGAAATCAACGCCTTATTCACCTCCGAACACAAAGAACTCCTCGATCAGGAACTCCAGAAAACCGTTGAAGCATTGGTCCCCGGTACGATTGTACAGGGTCGCATTGTGATGCAGCTCGGTAACGACGTGATCGTCGAACTGGGTCTCAAGAGCGAAGGTATCGTAGACGCCGCCGAATTTGACGATCCGACCGAGATCGTTGCCGGCAAAGAGATCGAAGTGCTGCTGGAAGAGATGGACGCCGAAAGCGGTATTCTGCTGAGCAAACGCAAAGCCGACCGTATCCGCGGCTGGGAAAAAGTCATCGAGACCAACAAAGAAGGCGACGTGGTCAAGGGTATCGTCAGCCGCCGCATCAAGGGTGGTCTGCTGGTCGATATCGGCGTGCCGGTGTTCCTGCCCGCATCGCAGGTTGACATCCGCAAGCCCGGTGACATCAGCCGCTTCATCGGACGTGAAATTGAGTGTAAGATTCTTAAAATTGATACCGAAAACCACAACATCGTGGTGTCTCGCCGGAAACTCATCGAAGAGGACCGACAGGCCAGCAAAGAGAAAATCCTGGCCGAAATCGAAGTCGGTCAGCTTCGCACCGGGGTGGTCAAGAATATCGCCGACTTTGGCGTATTTGTCGATCTCGGCGGCTTAGACGGCCTGCTGCACATTTCCGACCTGAGCTGGGGACGCATCTCGCATCCGTCCGAGCTGGTTGAGCTGGATCAGGAAATCGAGTGCATGGTCATCGGCGTCGATAAGGACACCGAGAAGATTTCACTGGGCCTCAAGCAGAAGAACGCCAGCCCGTGGGACGAAGTGGAAGCGAAGTACCCCGTTGGCGAACGTGTCAAGGGCACGATCGTCAATATCATGAACTACGGTGCATTCGTGCGGCTTGAAGAAGGCATCGAAGGCCTGATTCACATCAGCGAAATGAGCTGGACCAAGCGCATCGCCCACCCGGCCGATATCCTGAACCTCAACGAAGAAGTCGAGGTCATGGTGCTGGACGTCAACAAGGCCAAGCAGGAAATCTCGCTGGGTCTCAAGCAGTTGGAAACCAACCCGTGGTCCGTGGCCAGCCAGAAGTATCCTCCGGGCACCGTGGTCACCACGAAGATTACGAGCCTGACCAACTATGGCGCGTTTGTGGAAATCGAGCCGGGCATTGACGGGCTGATCCACATTTCCGACCTGAGCTGGACCAAGAAGTACAACCATCCGGGCGAAACGCTGACCAAGGGCCAGGAAGTTAAGTGCGTGGTACTGGAAGTGGACGAAGAAAAGCATCGCGTTTCACTGGGTATCAAGCAGTTGACCGAGGATCCGTGGATTCGTGCGATTCCGGAAAAGTATATTCCGGGCCAGATTGTTCGCGGTGCCATCACCAAGCTGACAAACTTTGGTGTGTTTGTGGAACTGGAAAACGACCTGGAAGGCCTGCTGCATATTTCCGAGCTGTCGGATGAGAAGGTCGATTCGCCGCAGGACGTGGTCAAGATTGGTGACGAAGTTGAGGTCAAGATTTTGCGTGTGGATATGGAAGCCCGCAAGATCGGCCTGAGCCTGCGTCGTGTTCAGTGGGCTGCGGAAGATAAGGCTGCTGAAGAAGCGCACGCCGGCGGTGCCCCTGAGATGTTCGCTGATATGCCCGAGCCGGCCAATCGTCGCGGTGGCTTGGACGGCGACCTGATGCCGGATTCACTGAATATTCCCATGCCGGGACTAACACCCCCTCCGGCAGCTGAGGAAGAAAAATCTGAAGACGCTTAATCGCTGTTTTCAGACGATGTTTAGAGTCTTTATTTTTGGGTGAAATTGCCGCGATTGGCGTTAAACCCAAGGTCAAAAAAGTCGATATACTCGGCAGGACACACGGTGTAACAGCCGTGTGTCCTGTGACTCGATGAATCGGGTCTGTTGTGAACTAATTTGTAAAAACCGCCTTTTTGATATCAAAAAGGCACGCAACAGGAGTAATATCTATGGCTTTTGATGTGACCATCAAGGAATATTTGAAAGAAATCGACGAATCCCCGCTGCTGACATGGGACGAAGAAAAGTCTCTGGCGACCGCCGTCCTCGAAGAAAACGACCCTTATGCTCGTGAAACATTGGTCCGCAGCAACCTTCGTCTGGTTGTTAATATCGCCAAAAAGTTCTCCGGACGCGGGATGACACTGGGTGATTTGATTGAAGAAGGCAATTTAGGTCTTCTTCGTGCAGTGGACACGTTTGATCCGGACCACGGTGTGCGATTCAGCACCTATTCGTCATGGTGGATTAAACAGTCGATCAAAAAAGCAATTTTGAATAATTCGGCGCCGATCCATATCCCGACCTACATGGTCGAGTTAATCAACCAATGGCGGCAGACCTATGCGGATATGGAGTCCCGGCTGGGACGAACGGTGAGCCTGGAAGAAATGGCCGGCGCGCTGAAAGTACCGATTCGCAAGGCCCGGGCGATCCGTGATATTGTGACGGTGGTCGATCACGGATTTCAGCATGATTCTACAGAGCAGAACGCAGGACTTGACGAATCGATAGAAGATGCTAAAATCGCTACGCCTGAAGAGAGCCTCGGCTCGAATGAAGAACTGGCCAAGGCCCTGGAGTTGCTGGATGAGATTGATCCGCGTGAGGCAGAGGTGCTTCGACTTCGATTCGGCATCGGCGGTGCAGAGCCGCTGACGCTCAAAGAAATCGGCGTTGAACTGGGACTGACGCGCGAGCGCGTACGCCAGATACAACGAAACGCCTTGGCCCAGCTCAATGAGTTGCTGACGTCGTGATGTGACGTACAATACCTTGACGATCCGAAGGCGGGCAGTTTTTTAAACTACCGCCTTTTTTTATTGCCTGTAAGCGGTCAGGCAAGAAGAGTATATTGTTTGACTGCTTTGTCATTCCCGCGCAGGCGGGAATCCAGAGTTGCTAAGATGATGTTTTCAAATAGGGAGAAGACGATGGCCGACAATCGCATAGACCTGGCTTCGTACATTCGAAGTATTCCGGATTTTCCGACGGAGGGGATTCTGTTTCGGGATATTACGCCGCTGCTGGCCGATGCGGCCGCGCTGGATCAAGCCATTAAAGTCTTAGCCGAACCGTTTCAGGCCCAGGGGGTTGAAGTGGTGGCCGCGGTCGAGGCACGCGGGTTCATCTTTGGTTCTGCGGTCGCGCAGGCGCTGGGGGCGGGGTTTGTTCCGATTCGCAAAAAAGGCAAACTGCCGTTTGAAACGCACTCGATCAGTTACGGCCTGGAATACGGTCACGACGTCATCGAGGTGCATACCGATGCGATCTCCTCCGGCACGAAGGTCTTGATGGTCGACGACCTGCTGGCGACCGGCGGGACAATGGCGGCGGCCTGCGAACTGATCGAAAATCTCGGCGGACAAATCCTGGGCCTCCGTTTCCTGATAGAATTGTCCGATCTGGACGGCCGCGAAAAACTGAAACAGTACGATATACATTCGGCGATCACATACTAAGCGAATATTTAATATGACACAATCGATACAAACATTGGATGTACAAGTGCCTGCCGCATCGGCATCGGCCTATACGATCACCATTGGCGACGGGATTTTGGCCGATGTCTGGAAACGAATTGGCGAGCAGTTCCCTAAGCATACGCCGTTTATCGTGACGGATTCAGAACTGGTGCGGGCGGGACAATACGAGAAGCTTGTTGATTCACAGAATGTGCCCACGTATGTTGTTGACCCGGCCGGGGAAGTGTCCAAGCATATCCGGACGGTGGTTGAGATTGTTGAAGCGATGGAAAAGAAATTTCTGGGCCGCGACACTGTGATTGTCGCGCTCGGCGGGGGAACGGTTGGCGACATTGCCGGGTTTGCGGGAGCAATTTTTAAACGGGGCGTGCCGGTGGTTCAGATTCCCACGACGACCGTTGCCCAGGCTGACTCCAGCGTCGGCGGCAAAACCGGCGTGGACAGCTCCGTCAGCAAGAATGCCTTTGGCGCCTTCTGGCAGCCGGCGGCCGTTTATATTGATGTGGCGACGCTGAAGACGCTGGATGACCGGCAGTACCGTGCCGGGTTGGGTGAGTCGATTAAACATGCCGCGATTGCCGATGCGGGTTACTTCGCTTTTCTGGAAGCCAATATTGACGCGCTGCGAGCCAAAGATGCTGATATTCTGCAACAGATTGCGTATAAAAACTGCGCGATCAAGGCGTCCGTTGTCCAGGAGGATCCGACCGAAAAAAATATGCGGCGGATTCTGAACTACGGCCACACCATTGGTCACGCAGTCGAGTCGGCCAGCGAATTCAATTTGCTGCACGGCGAATGCGTCGGTATCGGCATGATCGCGGCCGGTAAAATTGAAGCCAAACTGGGGCTTGTCGCTGATGACAGACTCGAACGCATCGCAGCATTGCTGAAACAGCTTGAGCTACCGACGGTGATTCCGTCCAATCTGGAAAAGCCGCAGTTATTAGAACTGCTGAAAATGGATAAAAAAGCCGTGGGCCAATGGCCGCGGTTTGTCTTATTAGGGGCGCTGGGCTCGACGCTGTGTCGCGACGGCCAGTGGGCGCATGAAGTTTCACAGGACATCGTCGAACAATGTCTTGATGAATGTTACTGACGCAAAAACAGTGGTGTGGAGAGCATTATGTACAGAGAAGAAATTAAGGTGTTGGATTGTACCATCCGCGACGGCGGACTGATTAACGATCACTTTTTCACGGATGAATTCGTTCGCGCGGTCTACAAGGCCGTCAGTGATGCGGGCGTGGACTATATGGAGATGGGATATCGCAGCAGCCGGCAGGTTGCGGCGCCGGC
Source organism: Anaerohalosphaeraceae bacterium (assembly GCA_963675155.1). Classification (GTDB taxonomy): domain Bacteria; phylum Planctomycetota; class Phycisphaerae; order Sedimentisphaerales; family Anaerohalosphaeraceae; genus 4572-13. The sequence goes on from OY775912.1 coordinate 215,309, forward strand.
CGATTTCGGCCCGTGGAAGTTTTGTGATGATGACAAAATTTCCGAAATCATCGACGGTATCGACTCCGACGTAAAGATCAGCATTATGGTGGACGCTCACCGTGTGCTGGAGCAGGAATTTAAACCGGCTGACGAAAGCCCCGTGGACATGATTCGCATTGCGACCTATGTCAAGGATATTGACAAGGCCATCACCCTGTGTGACCGGGTGAACGGGCTCGGCTATGAAACCTGTATCAACATCATGGCGATTTCCCGCGAAAATGAATTCGACCTGATCGAAGCGCTGGACCAGGTGGCCAAGACACCGGCCGGTACGGTGTACGTGGTGGACAGTTTCGGCTACTTCTTCAGCGAGCAGATTCATTATATGGTTAAGATGTTCCAGGAACACCTGCCTGGCAAACGCATCGGTATGCACTGCCACAACAATCAGCAGCTCGGTTTTGCCAACACCGTCGAAGGGATTCGCAAAGGCGCCAACCTGCTGGATGCGTCGCTGTTCGGGATCGGTCGCGGTGCGGGCAACTGTCCGCTGGAACTGCTGATGGGCTTTTTGAAGAATCCCAAGTATGACCTGGAACCGATCCTGCGTGTGATTCAGAATTATATGGTCCCGCTGATGGATGAAATCGAATGGGGATACATGATCCCGTATGCCGTGACGGGGATATTGAACCAGCACCCGCGGGCGGCGATTCGAATGCGTAAAACCGAAGATAAAGATAAGTATGCGGAATTTTACAATGAAATCCGCAGTGATTTGGATGTCGCGGACTAAAAAAGAACCGCGAATATACACGAACAATTAACCACGGATTTCGCGGATTTTCACGGATAAAAGAATTAAGGAATGAATTAACAGATGCGATACAGTCAAACGCTAATACCGACCGTTAAGGAAGTGCCCGCGGATGCGGAGATCATCAGTCACCAGTTGATGCTGCGTGCGGGGCTGATGCGAAAACTGGCCAGCGGCACGTATATTTATCTGCCCGCGGGCTATCGAATGATCCGCAAGGTCGAGCAGATTGTGCGTGAAGAAATGGACCGCGCCGGTGCCCAGGAAATGCTGATGCCGATGATTCAGCCGCTGGATCTGTGGCAAAAGACCGGCCGCGATGTCGATTACGGCGAAACGCTCGGCCAGTTCACCGACCGTCACGGCCGGGGCAATGTCCTGAGTCCGACGGCCGAGGAAGGGTTTACGTTTCTGGGATCGAATGAAATTAATTCGTACAAGCAGCTTCCGATGAACCTGTATCAGATTAACACCAAGTATCGCGATGAGTTCCGCCCGCGGTTTGGCGTGCTGCGGTCACGCGAGTTCATCATGAAAGACGCGTACAGCTTCCATCTGGATGAGGACTCGCTGCACGGGACGTATATGGATATGTACAACGCCTATTGCCGCGTGTTCGAGCGGTGCGGTGTGGAGTATGTAATCGTCCTGGCCGAGTCCGGCGAAATGGGCGGCTCCGGCTCGCATCAGTTTACCGTGCCGTGCGAAAACGGCGAGGACGTGATTGTCTATACCGCCGATGACAAAGAGGCGTGGAACATCGAAAAAGCGCCGGTTGACGCGCTGGCCAAACAGCCCGCCGTTGAAGTTGGCCCGGTCGAAGATTTTCACACGCCCAGGGCGGGTAAGATCGAAGACGCCTGTGCGTGCATGAAGGTCACCCCCGATCAGTTGATCAAGACGCTGATTTATAAGAGCGGCGATGAGTTGATTCTGGCGTTGGTCCGCGGCGACCACGAGGCGAATCCGGAAAAACTGACCCGTCTGATGGACGGCGCCCGGATGGACATGGCTGAAGAGGCCGACGTCGTGGAGCTGACCGGAGCGGCGGTGGGTTTTGCCGGTCCCGTAGGTCTGTGCGATAAGGTCAGCAAGGTCTTTGTCGATCATGCCGTCGCGGCGATGGCCGTCGGTGCCACTGGCGCGAATAAGACCGACTACCATATTATGAACGTCGTGCCCGGCCGGGATTTCCCGCTGGAAGGCGATACCATCCAGGTGGCCGATATTCGAAACGCCGTCGACGGCGACACCTACGACGGAAAGACGCTGCTGTTTAAACGCGGCATCGAAGTCGGGCAGGTCTTTAAGCTCGGCGACAAATACAGTAAAAAACTCGGGGCCAACTGCCTCGGCGAAGATGGCAAGCAGCGGGATTTGCTGATGGGCTGTTACGGCATCGGCATCAACCGGATTATCGCCTCGGCGATTGAAAACGGCCATGACGACAATGGCATGATCCTGCCGATCTCGGTTGCACCGTGGGAAGTCATCGTCACACCCGCGGGTAAAGAGGACGAGATTGTTGAGGCGGCGGAAAAAATCTACCAGCAGCTGCTGGCCGCCGGCGTGGAAGTATTGATCGACGACCGCAATGCTCGCGGCGGCGTGAAGTTCAAAGACGCCGACCTGCTGGGAATTCCGATTCGCGTCACCATCGGCAAAAAATCACTGGCCGAAGGCCAGGTCGAGTTCAAGCTCCGCAGCGAGCCGGACCGCGATACACTGCCGCTGGAAACCGCCGCCGAACAGGTCGCCAAAATGGTCGCCGATATGAAAGCCAAACTCAATACGGAAACCGCGTAATTCATCGGGTGGTTTTTAGCCCGCCCTGTTATGTTGAAAATCAACAAAATGGCTGCAGCTTGACAGCATCGTCGCTCAGCGGTAGAATACGAGTGTTAAGCTAAGGACTAAAAAATGATCGATTTGATTAAACAGCATCATCAGGCATTAGAGGCCCTTTGTGTCGAATACCGCGTTGAGCGGCTGGAACTGTTTGGCTCGGCTGTGACGGGTGCATTTGATGCACACGACAGTGATTTAGATTTCCTGGTGACTTTTCTGCCGCTCCAACAGGGCCAATACGCAGATGCATATTTCGATCTACTGTTTAACTTGCAAGAATTATTCGGCCGTGAAGTCGATTTAGTCGTTGCCGAGGCCATCAAGAATCCTTATTTTATCCAAGCGATCAATCAACACCGGGAGTTGCTTTATGCAGCTTGAAAAACTCAAACTCCTGGAAGACATTCGGCAAGCCGATGAAGCGATTGCGCGTTATACCCAAAATAAATCCTTAGATGATTATCTTTCAGACGATCAACTCCAGGCCTCTGTTGAACGCAAATTTGAAATTATTGGCGAGGCACTAAACAAGTTGCGTCAGCTTGATGTAGAGTTGGTTGAAACCATTGAAGATCACCGTAAAATTATTGCTTTTCGCAACACACTCATCCATGGTTACAGTTCAGTTGATAACCGAATCGTCTGGGATATTGTGAATTCACATCTGCCGCGACTTCGAAAAACAGTTCATAAATTACTCTCGAATTAGTTCAATTCTTATGTGGGACATACAGGACGTACAACCGGTTAAGTTGATCGTGGGAATTCTGGCGTGTGATGCGTCGGTGCTGGAGGTTTCGCGCCAAGTGCTGACCGATGCCTACGGGGCCGCCGATTTTATCAGCGAGGTGTACCCGTTCGACATGACCGAGTACTATGTCGATGAAGCCGGCCCTGAGATGGTGCGGCAGTTTCTCGCGTTTGAGACGCTGCTTGATCCCGGTCGGCTGGCCGCGATCAAGCACGCGACCAATCAGATGGAAAAGGACCTGGCCGATTCGCTGGACACCCCGTACCCGCGTCCGGTCAATTTCGATCCCGGCTACATCGAGCCGTCCAAGCTGGTATTGGCCTCGACGAAGAATTTTGCCCACCGCATCTATATCGGCGACCACATGTACGCCGAAGTCACGCTGACCTATAACAAAGGCAAATGGGAGTCGTTCCCGTTTACCTTCCCCGATTACAAAAGCGGCCGCTACGACACCTTTCTCGGCGAGGTTCGCCGCCGGATTGTCGAACAGATACGCGCCGCCGGCAAGCCCCAACAATAGACTTTCCATTTTGTCCGGTCTGTGGTATGCTAAAGGGCATGGAAATATGCGAACCCAGCACGGAAACCCAATGGCGGCAGTATTACGATCTGCGGCAGCAGGTACTTGGCGATTGGGCCGGCCACGATCCGGAAATGTTGAAAGATTCACTCGAAGACGACAGTTTTCACCTGATGGCGGTGGAGGACGGTCGCTGCGTGGGTGTCGGTCGGGTTCATTTTAATCACGCCGCCGAAGGCCAGATCCGGTTCATGGCGGTTGATGCGGACTGCCGCCAGCGCGGCATCGGCCGGGCCATTCTCGAAGCACTGGAAATCTATCTGCTGCGAAACGCGACGGCGTCGGTCGTCCTGAATGCCCATTCGCAGGCGGTCGGGTTTTATCAAAAGCACGGCTATGCGATGATGGATGATGATAAGGAACCGGGCGCCAACGTTCACTGTGTGAAAATGCGTAAACAGCTGATGCGATAAAGGGTTGAACGGCGATGCAGGAGACGAAACTGTGAATCTGGTGACAATGGGATTAACGCTGCTGGCAGGAGCGGCAATGGTGTCGGGTGTGCTGACGAGTTGCGTGAGACGCTGGGCAGTGAAGACCGACTTCGTTTCCCGTCCGCGAGCCGATCGCTACAATCGCAACGTCATCGCCTTGGGCGGCGGGGTCGCGATTTTCTGGACGATTGCAGTGTTCATTTTAGGCGGCGCCGCGGCGGTGAAGTTTCTTGTCGTGCCGGGGCATCTGTCATTCCTCGACGACTCCGTTTTAATTCACTCCGAAGGCTTTCTGTCGAAGGTCAACGATTTACTGGTGATCATGGCCGCGGTTTTAGTGCTGCACCTGATGGGCCTGTGGGATGATAAAAAGGGCTTGGGGCCGTTTGTGAAGTTAGGCATTCAGTTCGCGGTGGCCATCGTCGCAGCGGTATGGGCGGATGTTCGCGTTGAGATGTTCATCGAAAACAAATTCGTAACGACCGCGCTGTCGGTGTTCTGGATTGTGCTGATGATGAACGCGTTTAACTTCCTGGACAATATGGACGGCGCCAGCGGCGGCATTGCCCTGATCGCCACCGCGGTGTTGATGGTGGCGGCGATTCGCAGCGGCCAGGTGTTTGTCGGCGCGATGGGGGCGGTATTCGCGGGGGCATTGCTGGGATTTTTGTGTTTCAATTTTCCGCCGGCCAAAATTTTCATGGGGGATTGCGGCTCGCTGGTCGTGGGCTTCTTCGTGGCGCTGCTGACATTGCGAACGACGTATTACAACGCCGAAGCGGGCACGGAACTGTATTCGGTCTTTATGCCGCTGGTGGTGATGGCGGTGCCGCTGTACGATTTTACCAGCGTGACATTCCTGCGGCTTAAGCAGGGCAAGAGTCCGTTCGTCGGCGACACGCAGCATTTCTCGCACCGGCTCAAACGCCGGGGCCTGTCTGACCGGCAGGTCGCGTTGACATTGTACCTGGCGACGCTGTGTACCGGTGTCGGTGCGGTACTCCTGCAGCAGGCCCGACTGGTCGGGGCCGTCCTGATCGCCGCGCAAACGGTGATGATCCTGTTACTGATTGCGATTCTGGAAGCGGCCGGAAATAATAACTCAAACACTCAACAGGATTAGACATGGCGATCTCTGCGACAACCTTGAACGAAAAAACGCGTCTGCTGAAATGGCTGGAAAACGCCTTGCTGGTATTGGTTCTATCCGTGACCGTGCTGCGGGCGACCTATATCGAGAGTCCGCATATCGACCGATACGAAGGTTTTTTCCTCAGCGCTGAAATTATCAGTTTGCTGTTTTCATCGTTTCTGCTGGCGTGTGTTTTTATCTGGCTGATGGCATCGATCCTGCTGAATCAATGGCGATGGCGTAAGACCTGGCTGGTCGGCGCGATCGCAGCTTTTTTTGTCGCCGGCATTATTTCCTTTTCTGCTGCTTCGAACAAGCGGGCCGCCGTGACGGATTGGGTCGTACTGGCGACGCCGATGATTACGGCGATGTTCCTGGCCCAATGGCTCACCAGCCGGGCGAAAATACGATTTGCACTGCTGCTGGTCATTGCGATTGGCATTGCCGCGGCGGTTCAGTGCGGCGAACAATTGACGGACTCCAATGAGATAATGATTCAGCAGTACGAGCAGGACCCCATGAAGCAATTACAGCAGCAGGGCATCGAGCCGGACAGTCTGGAGCATTGGATGTACGAGCATCGCCTGTACTCCCGGGACATTCGCGGTTTTTTAATGACCAGCAATTCGGCGGCCTCGTTCTTTTTGCTGTCGGTCTTTGCAGCGTTGGGACTCTGCGTGCAGGCGTTTCGCGAGCGCAAAAACCCTGAGACGCTGGCAGCTCTGATCTGTTATGGACTGGCTTTTGTATTGGTGCTGGCCGGATTGGTGATGACGCAAAGCAAGGGCGGCCTCGGTGCGCTGATGGTCGGCGTGTTCTTGTTTGCAGTGCTGAGCCTGTTCGGTAAACATCTCTGGAAATATCGCGTTGTGGTTGGCATTGTGTGCTTGATGGTGATCGTTGCGGTTGCCGGTATGGTGATCAATTACGGTCATCAGCACGGCCGGCTGCCGGGCGGCAATTCCATGCTCGTGCGCTGGCAATACTGGCAGAGCACCGCCGACATGATGGGCGACCATCTGTGGGCCGGTGTCGGCGGCGGTAATTTTTCTGAATTCTATCCGCATTACAAAAACGCGGCCGCTTCGGAAACCATTCAGAATCCGCACTGCTGGATTCTGTCGCTGGCCAGTCAGTACGGTCCGCTCGGGCTGGGCGCGTTTGTGTTTGCGTCGCTGGCGGTCTGTTTCAAAAGTCTTCAAGTCCGGTTAACGGCCAATGAGGCGGCATTGCCGCAGGATACCTCGGTCGGGTCGAAAAAAGTCTGGCTGGCGTTGCTGATGGTCACGACATGTTTGCTGTTGGCCGTTCGGCCGCTGCTGATGGGAACGGTCGAAACGGCGCAGATGGCCGAAGGCGTCGCGGCCTATGCCGTGCTGTATCTGTTTCCGGCGTTTGTGTTCGTGACGGTGTTTGGTGTGCTGGCCGTGGCCGGCGGCGGCGATAGCTCGGTTCAAAAGCCGGGGCTGTTTTTGGCCATGTCGATCATCTGCGGTCTGACGGCGGTCTTGATTCACAACCTGGTTGACTTCGCGATGTTTGAGCCGGGAATCTGGGGGACGTTCTGGCTGCTGGTTGCGATTTTGATCGCTGATATTCATACCACGTCATCCCGACAGGACACCGCGGCAGTTCTCGGCTCCGGTACTCGATTGCTGAGTGTGCTGGGGTTGTTTATTGGCGGCGTTTTATTCGTGACGGTTGCCGTGGCGCCTCCCGTGAAAGCGGCGGCCGTTTTGAAATCATTGAGCCGCACCGGTTCCTACGAAGAATTTAAAACCGTTATTCAAAACGCCGCCGATGCCGACGGCCTCTCGCCGGATGGTCCCTATACCGCCGCGGCGATGCTTAAGCAAATACAGTCGGCGGCGCCTGCTTCGCCGCGGGAAAGGGCGATGATTGAACAGGCGCTGGAGTATGCCCGAATGGCCCAGCAGCGAAACCCGGCGGGCTTTAAAGCCTATCGTATGGAAAGCGACTTATATTTACTGCTGGCCGATCAGAACAAAGACGCCGCGCAGGCCGATGCATTGCAGCGGGCCTATGCCGCATTGCTGAAAGCCGCCGAGCGATACCCCGGCTCTGATAAAATCCAGTACGGGCTGGGAATGATCGCCGAAGAGTTGGGCTATTGGGAAAAAGCGTGGGCCCATTTCCACGCCGCCGTCGATATCGAAAAGGCCTACCAGGCCCAGTTCAAAATCATGTATCCGGGCCGCGAGCCCGTCGTCAGCCGCCTCGGCAACACTGCCTATACGATTGCCCAGGCAAAGCTGGAAGAACTTCAGCGAAAGATTGACGCCCATCGCAGCAATGGCGATTAGCTTTGTCATGCCGGACTTGATCCGGCATCCGGGATTTTTTCGCACAGGATTGGCGGCTTGGAGGCAGGCATGACAAACTTCGCAAAATGTTCAAGTTCAGAACATTTCACAGAGCAAGAAAGGAGACAACAAAAAATGGAAAGAGTCAAAGAGTTATTAAAGAAGGATCGCTTTGCCGAACATAACGGCATCAAGCTGTTGGACATTGCCGCCGGCACCGCAAAGGTGAGCATGACCATACAGGACCACCATCTCAATGGGGTGGGGAGCGTTCATGGCGGGGCGATTTTTTCGTTGGCCGATTTCGCGTTTGCCGCCGCGTCCAATTCACACGGAACCATCGCCGTCGGCATCAACGCCACGATTTCATACGCCAAAGCCGCCGCCAGCGGCACCCTCACCGCTGAGGCGAAGGAAGTCTCAAAAAATCACAAGCTCGCCACCTACTACGTCACCGTCACCGACAACGAAGGCGACCTCATCGCCTCCTTCCAGGGAACCGTCTACCGAAAAAAGAACCCGGTGTAAATGTTATGCAGAAATAAATTATGGAAAATGTTGTACACGAGATAGCAAGAGCGGTCAAAAAGTTGGGGCTGCCAGAGAGTAATATCAGATTGCTTCCCGATCAAGAAGGAAGAGTCGTTTTCGAACGTGCACTTAAAACCTTTGTGGGAGGGGATGACCGAAAATGGTGGTGGGAAGATTTTTCAAAAAAGAGTACCTCTATAAAAATAGAGAGTGGTGACGGGTTCAAACTCATTGTCGAGATTGTACCTGATCAAGAAGAAAAAATATGGTGGATCGTCGAGGAAGATTTACTTCCGTATTATCCGGTTTATGAAACATCCGTAAAGGTTGCTAAAGAGGTGATCGGCGAATGTTACGGGTTTGAATACTACCTAATCGCCAAGGACGACCAATGGTTATTGTGCGAAAATCATCACGATTATCTGATAGGAATTGGAGATGCTGTAGAAGAAAAAATTAAACAAATTAAAGCATAACAAAAAATTTACTCTCAGTGTGAGAATACAAAAAAACACCGCGATTATATCAAATAACCGCGGCGTTTTTCATTTATCAATTGTCCATCGACAATCGTCAATTTAAAGGGTGGAAGAGGGGACTCGAACCCCCGACCCCTAGATCCACAATCTAGTGCTCTAACCAACTGAGCTACATCCACCATTACAAGCCGTTTTCGGGCTTTTTCTCTGTCAAAGACGAAAGATTGTAACGACTTCGGCCCCTTCTGTCAATACACTATTATCAACTCCGGCATCTTTTGTGCAACAGGGGGATCAGTAGCCGACCTCTGGACACCAGAATGGGCAAAAATATTGATAAGTTTGTTCATTTCGGATATAATATGACCGACCATATATCAAGGGGAGATTAAGTAACTTAAAATTGAGACTGTAAATTCTTAGATTAAGCATTTTGAATGGTTTATGCGACTTTTTAATCGACCTTTGATAGCTACAATTGCACTGCTCTGTATCTTATCGTGTTGTAACGCGGGTACAATCCAAGATGGGGGCCGTCATTTTCCGAGCCAATCGCCGGACGCTTCACCGCTTTTGCCGAACTGGCTTGGCAGCGGATTTTCTGTATCTTCAACCGACCATTTTCTCGTAGCGCATGACGCAGGCATGCCCCAGTCGCAGCAATTGGCCGACCGACTCGAAGCGGCCTTCACTCAATTTCAGTCTTTCTTTCAGCAATCCGGCTTTGAGCTGCAATCGCCAACGGACCGTCTGGGCTGGATCAGCTTCAGCGACTCGGACCAATTTGCCCGATATGTTCGCCGGGCCGAAAAAACAAACGCATCCCGGCTGAGTGGGTACTATTCAGCCCGAACCAACCGCGTGGTGATTGTCGAGTCAGTATCACCGGATCATGTTGCTTCCGAACAAACTCCACCGGCTCAGATGCCCGGCGAAGTGCTCGGGGATATTGCGCCTTTGACCGGCGACAACGATCCCAACCAGTTCGTAAAAATTGCCCATGAACTCGCCCATCAGCTGGCCTTCAATACCGGCCTGCAAAAACGCGGCGTGATGTATCCGCTTTGGGTCTCCGAAGGTCTTGCCATGCAGTACGAAACAAAACTCACGTCGCCTCACCGCGGCAATACAGACCGCAGTGAACGGCTTGTCCAAATGCAGACTCACAATCGCCTTATTCCATTGGAACGGTTTGCATCCATTACGCGTTTGCCCGCAAACCGCGACCGCTGCGAAGATCTGTATGCACAAGCCTGGGGATTTTTCGACTTCCTGTTAACCCGGCACCCGGATGTGCTGAAAAGCTATCTTGAAAGTCTCTATAATGAAGACCCCGGTTTTCGGTCCGTCCTTGCCATCAATACCGAATTTTCCGAACACATTGGATCGATTGACAATTTAAACCGTCAATGGATGCATTATATTTGCGCGCAGTAAAATCCCTGATGTCGTTTATCGCGGCCTCTTATTTCAAACACGCTATATTTTCGTTTCTTCGTTTCGTCGATCGCACCGGTTGTGTTTTCTCATTTCTGCGAATATCAGTAGTTCTATTTAACCGTCCTCTGAATGCCTTTTAAATTGCATTTTCCATAAAAATCTATCGCGAACTGATTGATATTTGAATGCGTAGTTATCTGTTTGTTGAGCAGCGGTGTAGCTGTTCAATGGTCGGAATCTTCAATTTGCTTAGTGAAGGGAGAATGTTATGAAACTCACGAGGAAAAAGGTATGGTTTTCAACTGTATGTTTAGTCATCCTGAGTACGGCAATCTTTGCAGCAACACGTGACAGCGAAATGAAAAAAGAAGCCACCGATAGAATGAACACCGAAAAGCTGAAGGCCGAGGAGACGGCTGCGGAAAAGATGGACACCGCAACAACAGAAGCCGAGAAAATGGCCGCCGAAAAGATGGACGCATCGCACATGCACGCCGAATCAAAAACGACGGGCATGCGGTCGGCCTGCAACATTGAAGGACGGGCCGACACTCTGCAAAGTGTCGATGAACTCATGGCCTTGTCCGTCCACAACACACGGGGGAAGTCTCTGGGGACCGTTCAGGAGTTGATTTTAGATAATAACCGACAGACCGTGCAGTACGTCATTTTGTCGTCCAACGATCAGCTCTATCCCGTTCCGTGGTCGGCCTTTGACACCGGTACCGACACCTACACCCTGGACATCAGTACCAATGATCTGCGGGCCGCGCCGATGATGAGTTCGCTGGACATCAATAAACTCAGCAGCCCGGAATTTCGTACTCAACTGCAGGCTCGGTATGCCGGCCAGATTGCCGCCATGATGAAAAAGCATGAAAGCGAACACATGACCGGACGCATGGCCGATGAAACCAAAGAAATGCGCACCGACAGCGACACACCGCAGCTGTATTCCGCTAACAGGATTATCGGCAGCGACGTCAAAGACACCCAAAGCCGCAAACTCGGCGAACTCAGTGACGTTGTCTTTGATGTCCGACAGGGCAACCTGGCGTATGGATTGGTCAGCTTTGGCGGCGTGCTGGGAATCGGCGACAAAACCGCCGCGGTCCCGTGGGAATCGGTCCAGATACAGGCTGACCGGGAAATCGCCACACTGGATACTGACAGAGATACCCTCAAGCAGTCCGTTCTGCCGAATGGCGACCTGAGCGGATTATGCGAGCCGACATTCGCTCGCCAGGTTCATCAGGGCTTTGATCAGGAACCGTACTGGGAAGTTTTCGGCTTTATTGCACCCAGCGGCGGCGCGGCGATGCCGACCCTGATGTCCGATGCCACATGGCGGCCGGAGAGCATGTATAACAAACGTTTCGATGCCGCGAATATCTCCACGATGCGGGCAACCATTAAAAAAGTCAGCACCTTTACACCCGAGAAAAATGCGCTGCCGGGATTGAAGCTCCGGGTTGAGACCGGTCAGGACCGCAGTGTGATTATCTATGGCGGTCCGCAGCAGCACTATCTCCAACAACCGATCCGGTTCCGAAAAGGCGATGAGATTACCATTACCGGTTCTCAGACAACCGTCAACAACAAGAGCGTGATTATGGCCTGTGAGATTCGCAAGGGCACCGATGCGCTGATGATTCGGGATTTAAAAGGCACGCCCGCCTGGAAAATGGAAATGGGCACCGGCGGCTCGATGAATCCATAACGCGAGATGTGCCGATTATCAAAGTGTGATTGAAATTGTGTTGAATTTAAAATGAGCTGTTAGAGAGTAAGGTGTACCGGGACACCGGTCATCCAAAGACGGTGTCTCGGTACTATTTGAATGAGTGCGAAGTTATTTTTCCTCTTCGTCGTCGATGTACTCGGAGGTTTCGAGATATTCATCGTCTTCGTCAGCGTCCTCATCCTCTTCCTCTTCGTACTCTTCATCTCCCTCCTCGTCTTCCTCTTCATCCTCTTCGTCGTCACCTTCTTCTTCGTACTCTTCCTCCTCGCCGTCAACGTCTTCGTACTCGTATTCTTCTTCGTCGCCTTCTTCGTCCTGAGTCAGGTCGGCATAGCCGGCGACTTCATCGGCGATCATATTCTTTTTCATCGCCTGGTATTCCTCCAGCGTCATGACGACTTCACGTGCCTGGCTGCCCTTGTATTCGCCGAGCAAACCGGTGCCGGCCATCATCTCAATGATGCGTGATGCACGGGCATAGCCGATGCCCAGCCGCCGCTGCAGGAGCGAGACGCTGCCTCGCTGGGTCTCCAGCACAACCTCGACGGCTTCATCAAACATATCATCCTTTTTCGCGGCCGACAGATCAATCTTATTGAGCTGCATCAACTCCTGGCTGAACTGCGGCGCCGCGACGGTCTTGAGGAACTTGACGACGTTGCGGATTTCGTCGTCATCGAGGAATGCGCCCTGGGCCCGCATCAACTCACTGGTGCCGGGCTTGAGGAAGAGCATGTCACCTTTACCGAGCAATGTTTCGCCGCCCTTGCTGTCGAGGATAATGCGGCTGTCCATACCGGAGGCGACGCGGAACGCAATTCGCGCGGGCATGTTCGATTTAATCAGGCCGGTCACTACCGTCCGTTCCGGCCGCTGCGTCGCGAGAATCAAATGGATGCCGACTGCACGACTCTTTTGCGCGATACGCACGATATAGGATTCGACTTCCTTGCCGGAGGTCATCATTAAGTCCGCCAGCTCGTCGATGATAATCACCAGGTGCGGCAGCTTCTTGGGAATCATCGCCTCTTCTTCTTTGGTGGACGGATTGAAGCGTTCGATCAGCTCTTCCTGTTCGAGCAGGTTGAAGGAGGCGATGTTGCGCACCTGTGCTTCTTTGAGGAGTTCGTAGCGTTTATCCATTTCCTCGACGGCCCATTCGAGAATCTGCTCGGCGCGGCGCATCTCGGTAACGATCGGGCACATCAGATGCGGAATGGATTCGAAGGCGGCCATTTCCACCATCTTCGGGTCGATCAGGACCAGTTTGACTTCATCGGGCCGCCGCGTCATCAGGATACTGATGATAATCGTATTGATGCACACACTCTTACCCGAACCGGTGGTGCCGGCAATCAGGCAGTGCGGCATGTCCGCCAGGTCCGAGACCAGTGCTTCGCCGGAGGAGTTCTTGCCCAAAAACAGCGGCACCTGCATCTTGTTGACCTTGGCATTGGCCTTTTGGAACAGTTCTTTGAGCCGGACCGTTTCGCGTTGGCTGTTGGGCACTTCGATGCCGATGGTGTGTTTGCCCGGCAGCGGCGCCACGACTCGCACCGTGCCCGAGCCCAGCGCCCGTGCCATATCGTTGGCCAGCGTGGAAATCTGATTAACCTTGATCCCCTTGGCCAGTTCCAGTTCGTACATGGTAATGGCCGGGCCCGGCTCGGCATTGACCACCTCGGCTTCGACGCCGAACTCTTTCAACGCTACTTCCAGTGAATCGGCCTTGTGCTCGACCATCTTGGTCTGAATCGCGCTAAAGCCCGTTTCCGGCTCGACCAGGTGGTCCAGCGGCGGCAACACATAATCGTCGTATGTTCGCTGTACCTGCACCGGTTTTATCGGCTTTGGCACCACCTTGGGCTTTTTGATTTTGATGGGTTTTCGTTTTTTCTTCTTTTTCTTTTTATGCGGCTCGGCGATCGCTTCTTCGACAGACTCGTCGTGTTCTTCTTCCAACTCCTCGTATTCTTCGTCCTCGTATTCGTCTTCACCTTCTTCGACGGGCTCTTGGTCCTCTTCGTCAAACAGTTCTTCCTGGTCTCCCGCGTGTTTGGCCGTAAAGTCTTTGACGGCTGCGGAGAAGCTTTTCTTCTTTTCTTTCTGCTTTTCACTGAGGCGTGACCAGATGCCGCCCAGCGCTGCGGAATGCTGACGGGTGGCCTGCCAGGCGGGCTCGGCCATGCCCAGTGTTTTCAGGACGCCCAGTCCGAACCCGCGAATCGCGGCGAACACAAACGTATCGGCCAGCAGGATCAATCCGACGACCCAGCAGCAGACCACGACCAGCCACGTGCCCAGCAGTCCCAGGTGCGGCTTGAGAAAGGTTGCGGCCGCGACGCCGAGGACGCCGCCGCTGCCGGTCGGGAATGAGCCGGTGCGATAGACGCCGACTGCTTCGGTCGGCCAGATCAAATGCCACGTGATCGATGCTGCGGCGACGACCAGGATTAATCCGATCAGCCGCAGGACCGGTTGGGTGACGGATTTGCCCGCCAGGTGAACGACCAGTGCGACGGCGGCGGCGATCAGGCCCAGAAAGATGCCCGGGCCGAAATAGTACAGCGTATAATAGGCGCAAAACGCGCCCGCTCCCCGGCAGATGTTCTGAGCCGGCTGATTGTGCGGCCAGACATAGTCGCTCGGGGCATCGCCCATGTGAAAGCTCAGCAGGCTGAAAAACAGGAAGATGCAGGCAAACAGCAGTATCACTTCGGCGGCAATTCGATATAAATTTCCGTGTTTCACGTATAAGTCCTTGTTCTATAATATGATAATGTCGTTTTTGGCAGCGGGCAACAGCGTGGCGCACCTGAAGAGTCACCCAACGTCCCGCAACAAACTATATCGGCCAATGACAATTATTTCCTCCAAAAACGGGCATGGTAATATTGATAATGCGATAATGCTATCTTTGCTGTAAACAATAGTTTGCCACAGGGGTTTACAGAGAGTTTATGCACGAATTGGGTTTGAATGGGTTTGTTTGCCGAGGCTTGAGACTTGAGGCCTGAGGCTTGAGTTCTTTTGATACAATGACTTACGGTGATTTCACCGGTTTTGAAAATGGGTTTGTTTTGCGTTTTAAGGGGGGTGGGTGTTGCATTGGTTTTGTCTACTAAGAATACAGGAATGCAGGAATACAAGGACACAAGAATGAGGAATCGCCAAGGGCGATGGCTGTTTACTTGTAACTGCTGACGGATCACTGGGTTTTCTCCTTTTTTCTTTTTTGACGCGGATTCACGCTGATTTTCACTGATTATTGTTTCTTCTTTTGTTTTCAAAACTACTGTCCCCCCATACTTAGGACGATCGTGCGTGTTTGGTGCGAAAATGGGCTAATTGGAAGATTTTGTCTTGTTTTAAGTGCATTTAAGAAAAGGGGTAAAGAAAAATATGGAATTTTCAAGATAGCAAGATAGTGCATGCGGAATTTGTTCGATGTGGATAAAAATAGTCCTCAGTCTATAGTCTTTAGTCCTTAGGGTTTAACCACGAAGGGCACGAAGATTGTTGCCATCGGTCTTCGCTGAAGCTACGACCCGACAAGCAGTGTGGGAAATCGCCGCAACCTGCGGTTGCTATCAGCTCAAGTTGGGCCGTTCATGCTCTAAACTTCGTTTATGCGCTGTCCGGCTCAACTTGATCTGCTGACTGTCGTCAGGCGATTTCTGCGCGGGCGTTTTATTGGGGTATAGCCAGCTTAAAAATACTTAGCTGTATACGCAACAATTTTGAACATTTCTGTTTAAATAGATTCCTCACATTCGTTCGGAATGACGTTTTGAGGAATCATCGGTTATTCTTCTGATGGTGACATATCTGTATCTGTGTCCGCTTTGATTTCTGGCGGCGCCGCTTGCTGGGGCTGTCGGAGTTTGGCGCCGATGGCGTCGAGTTTTCCGGTGTAGACGCGGCCGAAGACGAGTTCGGTTGGTTTGTGTTCGGTTTGGAGTGTGAGCGAGTAGGCGAGCAGGCCGTGTTCGACGTCGGCGGAGAGTTTGGCCGCGTCGAGCTTTTGGATGAGCGGGGCCTTTGTCAGGTTGAAGCGGACGAGGGCGGGCCCCTCATCGGCAAAGGCCAGGCAGCATCGCTGTTTGGTTTTGAATTTCCCCATTTTTCGCATGGGGAAGCATTTGATGACCAGATCGACGCCAGGGAGGGAGCTGCTGAGCTTGCGCAGGATACGCGCATCGGGGTCGTAGTTGGGCCGATGCAAAATCCCGCGCAGCAGTCCCAGCAGGAACGGTTCCAGCAGGACGGCTTTCATATAGTTAATCCGGCGGTTGACCCAGCGGAAGATGACCAGGCAGAACAGAAACAGAATTACGTTGAGCGTGAAGGCCAGCATCGGGTTAAAGGCATAGATGCAGGCGATGATGCCGGCGACGGTTTTGTTGGCACATTCAAACATCGCATCCAGTGTCGGGATAGGTGAAATCAGCACCAGCAGTTCAAAGAAGAGCCGGACCGAACTGATGACGAAAATGTTGACGGCGGCGGCGATGGCGAGCAGGCCGTTAGAGGTGATGGAAAAGACGCCGGCGGAATAGACGGCCACTTCGGTTTCGCTGGCGCCGGCATTTTGGGCGGCCATGAGAATCACACCATAGGAGATAATGCCTGCATATGTTTCGACCCGATCCATTGACTCGGCAAAGATCTTGGAGGTGCTGACCAATCGGGGCACCGAGGTGACCACTGCAAGACCCGCAAACAGTACAAATACCAGTCCATTGCTGAGCACCTCGTTGCCCTGCAAAAACTCATTGTCCGGCAGCAGCCCGGCTTTACACAGCATGGATGAGCCGGACAAACATGCTAATCCGAAAAACGGCGACATGGCGACCGGCGCCAGGGGGCCGAGCGTTTCGATGGGGAGCTTTTCGATGAGACGCTGTCCCTTTTGCTGGTCGGTGCCGAGGGCATCTTTGCTGTAGCTGGTCGTGTCGGACGCTTGGGCGGGATTGATGGTGATCGCCCCGTTGATGAGTAAAAGAATACAAGTGGCGATGAGGATGAAGGCGGATTTTTTCATCTTTTTGAATCCTAAGCTACTGTGTGCGAGATGTTTTTGGGTCTTTAACATGCTGTAAGAATACCATTGAAGCTCGATAAACTCAAGAAATAAGTTGGGTGCAGTTCATAGTTCGTAGTTCATAGTTCGTAGTTTTTAGTTGAGGAGTCCGCCTGCGGGCGGATGCTGTTTTATGCTGGACGCCGGGCCAAGTCCGGCATGACAATACTGCCGTTCGCATGACGATTATTGGGGTTCGGGTTTTGTTCGGGTGGTGCCGAAGAAGATGAAGGTGATGAGTACCAGTCCGCAGCCGGTGGCGAAGAGGGCTTTTCGGATTTTGGGTTCCAGTATCCGCGCCAGCGGCGTGGGGATGGGGTCGGCGGGTTTCGCTTCGGGCTCGGCCTTGAGGATTTTGTCGGCTTCGGCCCGCAGGACGGCGTGGTTGGCTTCGGGGAAAACGGTATCGGGGGCGGTGGGTTTTTGGCCGAAGGTCGTTACGCTGAACCGGTGCAGGATATTGGGTTCGGCTTCGATGAGCTTGACCCGGGCGGCATATTGTTCGGTCAGTTGGGTGATTTTGTCATTTTGAACCTGGATTTGCGCGAGCATTGCGCGATTTTTATAATAGTCCTCCAGTTCCGGTCGGGCCAGGATGGATACGACAATGGCGGCGGCGCCGGCCAGGAAGAAGACCAGAAAGAACAGAAAACGGATTGTCAACGCGAGCTTGGTCAAATTAAAGATCAAAAATCAAAATGTAAAACTTAAAATTCAGGTATCCGCCTTCGGCGGAGGCTTTTTTATCCTGGATTCCCGCTTTCGCGGGAATGACACGATGGATTAGTATCTTATCAATAATCGTCGAATCGCAATTTCTTCGATTCAATTCTGTCGCCCCTTCGGGGCTTGTTTTTTTTGTGTTATCGTTTTCCGGAGGTTAAAACCTCCGGCTATTGTATTTCAGCCCTTCGGGCTTGTATAAAAAACAAGGTATAAAATGTAAATTCTGGATTCCCGCCTGCGCGGGAATGACAAAACGGCATTTGAAACAGTTGCCTTTCAGCCCTTCGGGCTTGTTTTTTTGTGTTATCGTTTTCCGAGGGTTAAAACCCCCGGCTATTATTGTATCAGCCCTTCGGGCTTTTTTGCGCAAAAAAAGAGCACAGGGGATTTTATCCCACTGTGCTCTGTATCGACGTTTGGTCGGTTAGTACTTGAAGATTTCTGAGCCGTACTTGGCGGCGGCGCCCAGTTCTTCGTGGATGCGAAGCAACTGGTTGTACTTGGCGACGCGGTCGCTGCGGCAGGGGGCCCCGGTTTTGATCTGTCCGACGCCGGTGGCGACGGCGAGATCGGCGATGGTGGCATCGGCGGTTTCGCCGGAACGGTGGCTCATGACGGCGGTGTAGCCGTTGTTGCGGGCCAGTGCAATCGCTTCGAGGGTTTCGGTCAGCGTGCCGATCTGGTTGACCTTGATCAGGATCGAGTTGGCGCAGCCCTTTTTGATGCCGGTGGCCAGACGCTCGGTGTTGGTGACGAAGAGGTCGTCGCCGACGAGCTGGCATTTGTCGCCGATTTTCTTCTGGAGCTTGGCCCAGCCGTCCCAGTCGTCTTCGGCCAGACCGTCTTCGATGCTGACGATGGGGTACTTCTTGACCCAGTCGGCCCAGAGGGCGATCATCTTATCCGAGGTGGTTTTCTTTTTCGGATCGGACTTGAAGAACTTGTAGCTCTTGGAGGCCTTGACCCACATTTCGGTGGTGGCCGGGTCGAGTGCGATGGCGACATCTTTGCCGGGCTTGTAGCCGGCTTTTTTGATGGCGGCGATCAGCAGTTCGACAGCGTCTTCATTTTTGGCCAGTGAGGGGGCGAATCCGCCTTCGTCACCGACGCCGGTGGACAGGCCCTTGCTCTTGAGCACGCCTTTGAGGGTGTGGTAAATTTCCGCACCCATCTGCAGTGCGTGGGGGAAATTCTTGGCGCCGACGGGCATGATCATGAATTCCTGGAAGTCGACGTTGCTGTCGGCGTGGGAGCCGCCGTTGAGGACGTTCATCATCGGCACCGGCAGGATGTTGGCGTTGCAGCCGCCGACATAGCGATAGAGCGGCAGGTCGACCGACGACGCGGCGGCTTTGGCGACCGCCAGAGAGACGCCGAGAATGGCGTTGGCACCGAGCTTGGATTTGTTGGGGGTGCCGTCGATCTGGCACATGAAATTGTCGAGGTCTTCCTGGGCCAGCGCGTCCATGCCGAGGACTTCGGGGGCGAGGACCTGGTTAACGTTTTTGACGGCGCCTTCGACGCCTTTGCCCATGTAGCGTTTTTTCTTCGTGTCGCGCAGCTCACAGGCTTCATAGGCGCCGGTGCTGGCGCCGGAGGGCACCGCGGCGCGGCCGAATGAGCCGTCATCGAGCAGGACATCCACTTCCACGGTGGGGTTGCCTCGGGAGTCGAGGATTTCGCGGGCCGTTACATCTACAATCGTTGTAAACATCGTTTTTCCCTTCCTTTCTGGCGGGCACCTCTAACAAAAGCAGTTTTTGGAGCTACCCTTAATATGTGTTTTTGTCTCAGGCTCACGGCGAAACGGCCGGACCTGTCATCGAACGATGCTAAAACGGTATCCGAACGGGGCCGATTCGTCAAGCGGGGAATTATTAAAAATATGTGTGGGATTGAAGGCCGAGAGGGCGATTTCGGGCGGAAAAAGGCTTTGGCGGGACAGGTTTTAGAACCACGAATGGACACAAATGGATACGAATTTAATCAATCGGGAGCTTTTCTACGGGGCAGGTCTGACACCTTTCCCCAGTTGTTCTACATAATCCATAATACAATAAGACCAAATGGAATTATAAAGCTAATTCCACATACAAAAATAAATACTAGCATTTTTAATATTTTCTGTACAGGAAACTCGGACTTGTTGTTTATAGCTAAAAATATTGATTGTAAATGGAAAACACCAAATGTGTTCTGGAAATTCTTCCAATTTCCAAAAACGCACTTACCTAAAAATAACCAAAATGGAGTATTTAGTGCAATCAAAACTACTGCGGTTATTAGAATTAAAACGTCATTTTCCATAGCTATTCTTTTTTGGATTATTGTGTCGTGCTAGATCAATAAAAAACTCCTGACCCCTCCTATGAAGCCAGATTTGTCAACGGTTAATTTTGTTTTTCGTTTCATGGTGTTTTCATATAACGCACCTTATCTGCGGCTCTGTCATGATCGGTCGTCTCATACTCCTATTCAGGGTGCCGCGATGATTTATTGCTGTTCGCGGTCCTATTCAACTTCTGCGGCAGGTCGGCCTATTCTTAATTACGGGCTTGTCACACGCCCAAGGGGTCAGTCAGGCTCAACCTTCTTTTCGATCTCGATCATTTAAAGAGCTTCAATCATCAATGTTCATTTTTTGTTTTTTACCCTCACCCAACAGCGGGTGAACAATAAAAAATGAACGCTATTTCTATTTACATCGTTCTTTCAACGCTGCATCGCCACGGTTGGTTATCCCGCAGCATCGCCCAGCACCGCATCAGAATATGCCGGGCTACGGCCACAATCGCAATCTTCCGTCGTTTCGTACTGCCGCGGCAAACGCGATTGTAAATCGTTCTGGCCCAGGCATATTGCAGCGACGCCCAGCCGGCCTGCACCAGCAGCATTCGCAACAGCGGATTGCCGCGTTTACTGATCCGGCCGGTTCGGTCCATGTCGCCGGACTGATATCGCCGGGGCGTAAAGCCGACATAGTTACTCACCTGCCGACAATTTTTGAACCGATGCGGATTGTCAATCACCGCCACCAACGCCTCGGCGGTGCGAGGCCCGACGCCGGGAACCGTCTGCAATAAGTTCACCGCCGATTGCTAAAATAGTTTCCATGGCCAGATACTCCTTTAAAATTTACGTCCATAAATTTTTGTGCCGTCACAGCGACGAGCACGTCTTGGGGGCGAGTATAACACATTCGCCCCCGAGTATCTGGCTTTCATAGTTTCTTAATTATTTCCTTTCCTCCTATATTCCTTCATTAAATTAAACCATTTACAAGAATACTTCTCATACATAGATTTATGTATTGTATTCACAGGGCCGTCTATAAACAAAACTTCTTCATTTGTCGTCAGATTATAAACCTTGTTATCGACTATCTTTAATTTAGAAACATCTTGTCCATATGCAAATTCAAAAGATGAAAAATAAGGTATGTCACTCCATGAATCCGACATTTCCTCGTCACCGAAAGAGCTTTTGTAAGAGTAGACAACACTACCGTTTTCCAAAACACTTTTTCGTAGAAGACCGGATTGTTCCCAATCCGAAAGGCTTTCCGGAAATCGTCCTCCAGATTCTTTAATAAAATTAGATACTGCTACATTAATACTCACTAAACTAGGAACTGCAACCACACATGTATCATATGAATACTTAGCTAGACAGTATAACAATACACCGACAACAAATATCAGTAAACTTTTAAGTTTCATTTTATTTGGCATAAATAACCTTAATAATTGAACTTTAAAAGAAAATAAAGGCTCCTGCCCTGCTCTGTCGAAACGTTTTTGTTCTGTCGCCCCTTCGGGGCTTGAAAAGGGAAACGGAATCATTTTCCGGGGATTCAAATCCCCGGCTACTGTATTTTACCCCTTCGGGGTAAGGTTTTCTACAGAACACTCCTGACCTTTTTTATTATGTGACTCCTTTTTATTACTCCCTACAACACAACAATTTTCAAACGGTATCCGAAGCGAGGGGATTCGTCAAGCGGGGAATTATTAAAAATGCAGCCACTGCGTCAAAAGAGGCGATTGTGTGGTTTTGCACTGGATACCGGGTTCCCGGATCAGGTCCGGGACAGGCTCTGCCGGTACGACAAGAGTTGTTTTTTGAAAAACCGCTTTAGGGTCTGGAAGGGCGGAGTTCAGACTAAAGCGGCCGTTCAATGTTGCCCTTTCAGGGCGCATTATGATGTCATGATCTTCGATTCCCGGGGCGTTGCCCCGGGCTAACATATAATGGCCTTACAGGCCGCCATTGAGTGAGTGCTTCACTATCTTAGTTGCTGCCGAAGATGTCGAGATTCTGCTGGAGCGATTTTCGTCGTTGGCCCTTTTCGAGGGGCGGTTGTTCGTCGTTGGTTTTGGAGAATTGCTGACGTGACCGCATGTTCTTTTGTTTGCTTCGCTGCAGTTGGTCCTTCAATTGCTGAATGGTGTCCTGCGCCCGGCTTGCGCCTCCGACGACGGCGGCGGCACTATCGGACAATCCCGGACGGGCGACCTGCTGCGTGCGTAATTTCTGGATCGTTTCCCGGGCCGCTTGCAGGTCATGGCCCTGGTCCTGCAGTTGAGCGGTCAGACTTTCTACCCGCTCGTTGGATTCGGCGACTTTGCTCTGAAGCGATTTCAGATTTTTGCTGTAGCTGTCTCTTTCGTTCTGCAGCGTGGTCAGCTGGTCGGTGGCCCTGGCGAGTTTTTCCTGTGCCAGTTTTTCGGAATCCTTCAGACTCTGGATTTCCGTGCTCATCTCACAATTTTTGGCCTGCATGTCGCTGGTCATCTTGTGATACTTTTGCATTTCCGCCTGCGTGACTTTCAGGACGGCACTTTCCTGTGCCATGTTTTGTTCCAGTGAGCGGATACGCTGCTGTGCGGTTTCCAGTTCGTCCTGGGTTTGTGCGAGGACGCCGGCGGGCTGCTGGAGGACGGAATTTTCCTGACGCAGCGACTCGAGTTCGGTTTTCTGCTCATCGACCTGGAGCTGGGTGCGTTTGATTTGCCGGGCGGCATCGTCGAGGTTTTCCCGCAAGTGCTCATTTTCTTCGTTGACTTCCTGAACCAACTGAACGAATTCGTCCACGCAGTCATTGGTTTCCTTCAACTGTGTTTGCAGCGACTCGATTTCCTGCCGGGAGGCCTGCTGCTTCTGCTCGAAGTGCTGGGCCTGAATTTTGACTTTTTTCTGC
This sequence comes from Anaerohalosphaeraceae bacterium, assembly GCA_963675155.1. Lineage (GTDB taxonomy): Bacteria > Planctomycetota > Phycisphaerae > Sedimentisphaerales > Anaerohalosphaeraceae > 4572-13. The sequence goes on from OY775912.1 coordinate 238,386, forward strand.
CACTGGCGAGCGACATTTTCGGCCTGTTCGACTGTCTGGCTGGCGGATTCAAACTGCTGGCGGAAGTTTTCTTTCTGCTGCTGGACCTGCTGCAGCAGGGTGTCTTTGGTGCTGAGCGTTTCGTTGAGGGCCAGTTGTTTTTCCTGGCTTTCCTGCAGTGCATTCGTTGTTTTTTCGAGCTGCCGGACTTTCTCGTCCAGTTGGCAGCGGGTGTCATCAATATCTTTTTGCAGCGTTTGTTTTTGCCGGCGCAAGGTCTGATTGTCCTGCGTTGCTTCCTCATGCAGCGTCTGCAATGCCTGCAGTTGATCGGTTCGGTCCTCCAGGGTTGCCTGTGTCGAGACGGCGACGGCCTTTTGCTTATTCAGTTCATCTTCCGTCTCGGCCAGTGTATACCGGAGTTGTTGGTGCTGGCCGGTGACTTGATGCAGCTCGGTTTTCAGGTCATTGAGAGATTGCCGCTGGTTGTTGAGTTCTTCGGATGTCTCATTGCATTTTCGCTGCCAGTCGGCGGCCTGTGTTTGCAGTGATTCTTTTTCCGTTGTCAGTGTCTGCTGCAGTGACTGCAAGGCGTGCAGTTGATCGGTGCGGTCGGCCAGATTGGCTTCGGCGACGGCTGCCCGCTGCTGCTGCTGGGCGAGTGCGGCTTCGGTCTCCTGCAGGGTTTGCTGCAGTTGCTGATGGTCGGCGTTTCGCTGGTCGCTGTCGGCCTGAAGAGCGGTGAGGGTTTCCTGCAAATTGGTTCGCTGTCGGCACAGTTTGTCATGTTTGCTTTGATGATTTTGGATTTCGGTTTGCAGTGCCTCTTTTTCGGCGATGGCTTCGTCATGCAGTGTTTGCAGTGCGTTCAACTGGTCGGCGCGGTTGGCCAGGTCTTCTTCGGTTTTGTAGGCCATGTCACGTTGCTGCTGGAGGAGCGATTCGGTGTCTTCGAGCGTTTGCTGGAGCTGCTGGTACTCGGTTCTTGCGGTGTCGAGCTGCTGTTGCAGGGGGTCGATACGATCCTGCAGATGCTGACGCTGCTCGCAGGCCTGCTGACAGCTGGTTTCCGATTCTTCAAGCTGCGTTTGCAGGTCTTGGTTCGCCTCCCGTGTTTGCTGATATATTATTTGCAGTGTGTTTAATTCGTTCCGCAGGCTGTTTCGTTCGGCGACGGCTTTCTCTGCCAACTGCTGCTGGTCCGTGAGTTCTGCTTGTGTTTGCTGCAGCGTGTTTTGAAGCTGCTGTGCATCGTTTTGTTTTTGCCGGATTTCAGATTGCAGGTCTTCGATTGTTTCCTGCAGCATGTTATGTTGTTGAGCGAGTGTTTCGCTGTTACTTTCAGATTTCTGTAATTGCTTTTTCAGGGCTTCGATGTCGGCGGTTGCCTGTTCGCTGATCGCGAGCAGTTCTTCGTGAAGCCGCATGTTATTGTGGTCTGTTTTTTCGGCGGCGGCGCTTATGGTTTCAAGCTGTGTCTGCAATTCGCCTTTTTGCGATTGAAGCTGCTGAATATGAGTTGTTTGCCGATCGAACTCGTTCTGCAATTCCTGCTGTTTTTGCAGGCTTTCGGCCAGTTGGTCGTTAACGTCATTCAGATGCGACGTTTTTAGCTGTAGCTGCGATTGTGTTTCGTCCAACCGGGTCTGGAGAGTGTCTTGCTGGTGCTGGGCGCTTTGATACTGATCCTGCAACTGGTCGAGCGTGGTTTGCAGGGCTTGTTTTTCTTCGATTGTTTGTTGATATGTCGCTTGCAGCGATGCGATTTCGTCTCGCAGGTGCGTCAGTTCTTCCTGTGTCCGGCTTGCGTTTTGAGTGTGCCGGGTCAGTTGTTCTTTTGCCTGATTGAGCTGTTGGGTTAGTTCGTCATTTGCTTGCTGACGCTGTGTCATGTCCTGCTGCAATTGCTCAAGGGTCGTTTGCAGGTTCAGGATTTGCTGCCGGGCCGATTCGTGTTGGCCGGTGAGCTGGTCGTTTTGGGCCTGCAGCATGTCCTTTTGCTCAATGGTTTGCTGATACTGAGCCTGAAGCGTTTCATTTTCCTGAATTGCTTTCTGATAGCTGACTTGCAATGCGTCTTTTTGCTCGACTGCCTGCTGGTACTGTGTCTGCAGCGATTCGTTTTTCTCGATTATCTCCTGCTGGTGTGTTTGCAGGGTGTCTTTTTCCTCGACCGTTTCCTGATGCCGGACTTGCAGTTCCGTCAGTTCGTGACGCAGTTGCGACAGGGTGTTTTCTGTTTGGCCGGACGTGTGGGTCTGCTTTTCCAAAAGCGCTTCGGTTTCGGCCAACGACTGCTGAAGCTGGGTATATTTGTGTTCGTGGTGAGCAATCTGTTCGTTCAGCGTGGTGATCTGCGATTTGAATACATGCGTTTCGTTCTCGGATGCGTGATACTTATCTTCGACCTGTGAGAGTTGTCCTCGCAATTCAGCCAGTTGGGCCTGCAGGGTTGTGTTTTGGTCCTCAGAGGTCAAGTATCTTTCGCTGTCTTCCTGAAGCTGCAATTGGAGCTGGTCATTTTCCTGCCGGGTTTGGTGATGGGCCGATTGCAGTTCGGTTAGTTCGTGGCGAAGTTGGGCGATGGATTGCTCTTTTTCGTCGGCGGTCTGGTTCTGTTGGTTCAGCAGCGATTTTGTTTCGGCCAGCGATTGCTGGAGCTGCTCGTATTGGCTGCGATAGTGGTCGATTTCGCTGTTTAGCTGGTCTTTGGCGGCTTGGTTTTCTTGAAGTTGGCCGGAAACCTGTTCCAATTGCGTCGAAAGGTTGTCATTTTGGGCTGATTTTTTGGTCAACGTGTCTTCGAGATCCGCGATTTTTGCGTTTGCCTGGCTGATGATCTCGTTGAGATGGGCGTTTTGGTCCTGAAATTCGGTATTTTCTGCCTGCTCGGTTACCAACTGCTGAATTTTTTCCTGGGCCTGTGCTTTTTGGGCGTTGGCTTCTTTCAGTTGGGCTGAGAGGTCGGCAATACAGTCGTATTGATCGGCGCAGCTGCCGGCGAGGTTTTCTTTTTGCCGGCTGATTTTGGTGAGTTTTTGGTCCAAATCGGCGATTTTATGCTCTAAATCGCTGATTGTTTCTTTTTGGGCTTCCTGTTCAGCTAAGGCGTTCTCGAGATCGACGATTTTAGCGGTTAGTGCTTTGTGGTCGGCCACGGCGTTTTCCAGTTCGGCAATTTTGGCGTTGGCCTGCTGAAGCTGGTCGTCGAGCTGCTGTTGACTGTCTTTAAGTCCTTCATTTAGAGCGACTTGTGTATTAAGTTGGTCGATTTGCTCCTGCGTTTGGGCTTGTTGATCGCGAGCGGCTGCCAGTTGTGCTGACAGATCGGTGATACAATCGGCTTGGTCGGCACAGGTGCCGGCGAGGTTTTCCTTCTGTTTATTCAAAGCAATGAGCTTTTTTTTGTATTTCCGCAGCTTCTGTTCGAAATCCGTGACCTCAGTCTGCTGGTCCGCTTGCTGCTGTACTGTTGCTTGAGCACTCACCGTTCACACTCCTGTTTAACGAATCAATAACCACACACCCAAAATTAAAGACAAAATATACCCTGTTGACTTGCTCGTCATTATCGGAACCAAGTCATATCAATGTATTTCGATGATTAGCGGACTTTTTCTTTACTGTATTTGGTGATAATTCTTAAAAGTTTTCCCTATAATAGAGCGCCGCTCATTTGGGTGTTCATAAGTTATTGAAAACAGGGCTGTTATGGGACTTAATATTGCGTGGCGGTGAGGGGGAAAATTCTTGCACGGAAGGTTCTTTGGGGGCGTGGGAGCTGTTTATTTTCGATGGGACCGGCGGGGGTGTCGATTGTGCGTGAGCCGTCGTCGCTGAGCAGGATGATGTCGGTTTGGTTGGCCCATTGCAGGATGGCTTCGGGGTTGAAATCATTGAAATCATCCAGTTTACGGGGTTTTGGGTTGTCGAGGTCGCAGGCGTAGAGGGCAAACGGCCGTTGGTCCTGGCTGGTGGTGTGTGAGCCGGCGATGATGAGATGTTGTTTCAGTGCGGGGATGTATTGCATACTGCGGATGCCCAGGCCGTCGAGGTCAATCAGGATGGGTTTTTCCAGTTGCGGCTTTGTGCCCGTGAGGACAACGGCCTCGGGGTTTGCCATTGGGATGATGAGGGCCATGTTTTTGTCGCCGATTTTGGGGCGGGGATTTCGGAAGGCGATGAGCATTTTGGTGCCGTCGGCGCTGGTGCAGAGGGCTTCGATGTTCAGGCCTCTTTTTTTGGGGGCCAGGTCTTCGATTTTTTGGGTATTAACGGCGTTGCTTTTGGTGCCGATGGCTTGCTGGAGGCCCAGATTCCATGTTTGGTCGTATAGAATCAGATCTGACAGCAGGTTGGTATAAACGCCGTCGACGGTCAGCTTTCCGTCTGAAGTGAGGGTTGTGGCGAATAAACGGCAGCGATTCGGACGGAAATTGCCTTTTTTGCTGCGTCCGTGCGAGGTGATCCAGACAATGCGATTATTGAAGCGGGCGACGCCTTCGATGTCTGTTTCAGGATTATTTCCTGTCGCGTACAGCTCTTTGGACAGGTCGATTTCGGCGATTGGATGCGAGTCGGGGCGGTTCCAGTCGTAGATTCGCAGGGTGTTGTCTTCGTCATCGGCGAGGATGAAGCGGTGGTCATCCATCGCTATGGCTGCTGAAGCATCGGCGCTGCTGCGGAAGAATCGTTCGGCCCGAGCTTCTAAAGAGAATGCTGATAGCAGTAACAGGGCAAAGATTTTATAGGACGAATGTGTCATGGGCGATACTATTGGGTTTAGGGTTTAATGGTTCTTGTTCGGTAGGTTCTTTGGTCGCGGGGGAGGAGTTTATTGATCTCCGGACCGTTTGGTGTTTGGATAATGCGTGTTCCGTCGTCGCTGAGGAGATTGATTTCGCTTTCGCCGGGGAACTGAAACATTGCTTCGGGGGTCATGTTATCGGAAAAGGTGGCCAGCTTATCTCGATCCGTATTGACGATGCTGTAGTTATAGAGATACTGGACCGGTTCGTTTTCTCCGCCCTGATGGGAGCCGGCGACGATGAGATATTCCCCGATGTTGGGTGAATATTCCATGCTGCGAATCCCCAGGCCGTCCAGATCGATCAGGATAGGGGCTTCCAGATTCGGGTCGGCACCGGCGAGGATGACGGCTTCGGGGTTGGCCAGCGGGATGACCAGCGCCCGATTTTCATTGCCACTATGGGGTCTTGGGTTGCGGAATCCGATGAACATTTTGGTTCCGTCGGCGGTTGTGCAAAGGCCTTCGATGTTCAGGCCGTCGACTTTTGGCGCCAAATTCGGGATCGTTGCGGGGTCGATATGGTCTCCGAGGGTTCCGATGGCATCTTCCAGGCCCAAATCGATGCCGAGTGCAAACCAGGTTCGGTCGTATTGAATCAGGTCGTCAATTAGATTTTCATACACCCCGTCGACGGTGACCGATCCGTCGGAGGCGACGCTTGTGGCAAAAAAGCGGTAACGGCTTTGGCGATACTGGCCGTCACGGTTTCGTCCGTGCGAGGTGATCCAGAAGACGCGGTTGTTGAACCATGTTGCGCCTTCAATATCGGCTTCGGGGAATGCGGGATCGACGGTGATTGCCGCGGAGACATCTGTTTGCTGATTCGGGTCGGATGCGGGGAGGTTTCGGTTATACACGCGCAGGACGTTGTTTTCGTCATCGGCCATGATAAACCGCTGATCGTCCAATGCGACGGCGGCGGAGGCATCGGCGGAGCCGTAAAACAAGCCATCGGTTCGGACGAACTGTGGGCTTGCGCCTTGGGTTTCGTTGAAACGGCTGGAGGTGTCGCGTGCGACGGCCTGAAACAAGAGGGTTTCACCGATTGGCAGATTGTCGGGTTGATAATCCCGGTCGTACTGCCATTGGCTGGACAGGGCCGGGTGGCTGAGGCATTGGAAGGCGTATTGAATGCCGTGCAGGTCATCATCGGCATCTTTGGCTCTCATGGTGATCGTGCCGCCGTCCTGAATCGCCGGTGCGTCGGTCCAGTCAAAGGGGTTTGGCTGGGGCGGTGTGAAATCAATGCCTTCGAGCCAGAACGCGGCCAGCAGGATCAGGTCGTCGATGTTGACGTGGTTGTCGGGTATGATGTCGGCGGTCAGCGGTTGGGTACTTTTCAGCCATTGCGAGGACAGTTGGGCCAGGTCAGCGACGTCCACATCGCGATCACAATCGATATCTCCGATCAGCCAGCATTCCGGCAAGAGGTTCGTGACGGCATTGCGAAGCAGTTGTTTGGCGGGTGCTGCTGCATGGGTAAAGAAGTCCGACGGTTTGGGTCCGACGGCGAAGAAAACCCGAGGCATGCCGTTGGGATTGTATAGGGAGCCGTCATAATAGTTCGGCTCATTGCCGTCAAAGCGAACGAGGACCGGCAGTCCCGATTCATCGGTTGCCAGGAGTGTTCCATTTCCGGCATACGGCTGATCGGGCAGTTCAACGTTTTCCGGCGTTTCGAATATGGGAACGACTCCGGGGGTTGTGTCGATGCCATTGAAAATCGGGTCATTGGGTTCGGCTATGTGGATGTCTGTGAGAGGTACGGTGACGCGGTCACTGCTGAACCAGTCCCAGTTGTCGTGGCTGTTACTGCGGGCCAGTGCGGTATTGTGGCAGAGAATCGGCACCTGCACCTGCGACCAGAAAGCGGCGTCGCCGTTATAGTCCGAGCCGTCATTATCACTGGAGATAATGATTAGATCGGCCTGGGAAAGCTGCTCTTTTTTGGAGTCACTGAGCGATTCGTCATATCGGTCGGCGTCGATTTCAACGGCGGCATTATCCAAATAGATATCGCGGAGAAGTTCTTTGTATCCGTCTTCTGAACCGGCGTCGCTGGTGACGATGATGATGTTGAGGGGTTTGGCATAGAGCGCGCAGCAGACCGTCATCCATATGATTATGAAACAGGCTTTATCGATGCCTGATCGTCGCATAAAGGTCTGATAACTCCCGCATTTAAAGCAATTTAGCATTGGCTGCATTATAGCATAAAAAGGAGAAAAAATCAAGATAAACACGCGGGCCGCTGCGATGGGAGCTTGAAGGAAGTCTTGCGGAAACAATCATTTACTGCTACTATCACACCACACATTCGGGTTTTGTATTTGAAAGCGACTCATGCAACAGGAAACAAATGAAATAACATTGGAAACGCGGCTGCAGTATTTGAGCGGGGTGGGGCCGCACCGCGCGCAAGCGTTTGAGCAGTTGGGGGTTGCGTGTGTGGGTGATTTGCTGGAGTATTATCCGCGTGACTGGGTTTTTATGCCGGAGCCGGTGACGATTTCTGAGATTGGTCCTGAGCAGACGGTGTGTGTGGTGGGGATTGTCGAGGGGACGGATTATCAGCCGTACCGGCGGGTGCCGGTTTTCGAGGTGACGCTGGCCGATGATACGGGGATCCTTCGGGTGCTGTGGTTTCGTGGCAAATACCTGATCAATCAGCTTGAGCCGGGGCAGGTGCTGCTGGTACACGGCAAGGTCAAGAAATATAAACATCAACTTCAGATGAGCAATCCGAAGTTTGTGATTCTGCAGGAAGACCAGGCGAAAGATCCGTCGGCGTTGAGCGGGCCGGTTTATCCGGCGACGGCGGCGCTGCCGGCCTGGCAGATCAAGAAAATCATGCGGTCGCATCTGGAGCAAATGACGCCACTGGTGACCGAGTTATTTGACCCGGCGTTGGTGAAAAAGAATGAATTGATGTCGCGGGCCCGGGCCTATCAGCAGATTCACAATCCGGACGATGAGGATACGCTGGGGCAGGCGAAGCGGCGGCTGAAATATGACGAGTTGTTTTTGATGCAGGCGGGGCTGGCGCTGAAGCGGTATCATGTTCAGCACGGGGCGCCGGCGGTTGCGATGAGCCGCAGCGAGGACATTGACCATCGGATTCGCCGGCGGTTTCCGTTTATGCTGACGGAGGATCAGGAAACGGTGATCGAGGAAGTTGTGGCGGATATGGGCAAGGAGATTCCGATGAACCGGCTACTGCAGGGGGATGTGGGCTCGGGCAAGACAGTCGTGGCGGTGTATGCGGCGCTGGTGGCGGTGGCAAACAAGTGCCAGGCGGTGATTATGGCGCCAACGGAAATTTTGGCGCGTCAGCATTATTTGAGTATGGAGCGTTTTTTGAAGGGCAGTCGGGTCAAGCGAGAGCTGATTGTCGGGGGGATGACGGGGAAAAAGCGAGCGGCTTTGCTGGAAACGATTCAGGCGGGGAATGTGGATATTGTGGTGGGGACGGTGGCGCTGCTGCAGGGGGATATTGATTTTGCGAACCTGGGTCTGGTGATTATCGACGAGCAGCACAAGTTCGGTGTGCATCAGCGGGCGGGGCTTCGGAAGGGGCAATCGCCGCACTGTTTGGTGATGACGGCGACGCCGATTCCGCGGACACTGGCGATGACGGCGTTTGGGGACCTGGATGTGTCGATTATCCGTCACAGTCCGCCGGGGCGGGGCGAGGTGATTACGCGGTGGGTGCAGCCGCACGATCGCAATGCGGCGATGGAGTTTATCGCCCAGCGGCTGAAAGCAAAAAAGCAGGCGTATTTTGTGTATCCGCGGATTGATTCGGATGAAGGGGCCGACGGCGAAGCCGGTCAGATCAAGGCGGCGGTCGATGAATACCACCGGCTCAAGTCAAAGGTTTTTCCGCAGTACCAGGTTGGCTTGCTGCACGGGCAGATGGCGGCGGCGGAAAAAAACGCGGTGATGGCGGCGTTTCGGGCCGGTGAGCTGGATGTGCTGGTTTCGACGGTGGTGATCGAGGTGGGGGTGGATGTGCCGAATGCGACGATGATGGTGATTGAGAACGCCAACCGGTTCGGATTGGCGCAGCTGCATCAGCTTCGCGGGCGTATCGGGCGGGGGCAAAGCAAGTCGTATTGTTTTTTGTTTGCCGAGACGGAGGACGAAACGGCGGTCAGTCGGCTGGAGATTATGACGCGCAGCCGGGACGGGTTTGAGATTGCCGAGCATGACCTGAAGCTTCGCGGGCCGGGGGAGCTGTTCAGCACGCGTCAGCATGGGCTGCCGGATTTGAAGATTGCCAACATTATCGAGGATTTTGAGCTGTTGAACCTGGCGAGGCGGGATGCGTTTGCAATGATTGGAAGTGATCCGATGCTGACTGCGGGTGAACACAGTGTTATTCGTGCTGAATTGATTAAACGGTTTGGTGACAAGCTTGGGCTTGTAGATGTTGGGTGAAAAGCTCTGGATTTGAGTTTGTTTCACTTTTGTCATGTCGGACTTGATCCGGCATTCAGGCTTTTTTCGCACTGGATCCCGGCTCGGAGGCCGGGATGACAACGTCTGAAAAGTTTTCCGGGATGGTTTGTTGCAATTTTTCGGACGGACACGGACAGGCACAGACTTACACGGACGGGGTCTTTCAGCCTTCCGGGGATTGAAATCCCCGGCTATTATATATTGCCCCTTCGGGGCAGGGGTTTCTATCAAGCAAGTCAGGAGCTATTTCCGTTGAACGCAAACTGGAGTTTGTATTGGTTGGGGCGGGGATATGAAATCCGGGTCTTTCGGGTCGGCTATGTAAGAATTAACTGGAAATTTGGGGCGAAACCGGTTAAATGACAGATGACATAAATTAGAAATCAAAGATTAAAGAGCAAAATTGAGGAATCGCCTGTGGCGATGACTATTAAAATGGATTGGGCTCATTTCAGTAAGCCCTGCGGGCGAGACGCCCGCGTTCCCATTCGGCTTCGCTCGGAATGACATAAATTTAGGGCGTTTAGAAGGAGACTTTTTTGATCGAATTTTCGGTAACTCGTTTAATTTTAACCGGATATATGAAATAATCGTCCCTTTAGATTCGTTTAAGACACACAGATATGCAGGTATTATACAAAAATAAGGCGTTGGAGCATTCGGTTATGGTGGTCAGTTTTCTGGCGATGGCCACCGTGATTGCGGTCTTTGTGCTGCTGTATGGATTTGACACACCACTTTTGCGGGTGGCGTTTTTGAACACTGTCAAGATCGTGGTTTTCTTTGTTTTTATCGCTGAAAAGATTGTTCGATTATTCAACGCTGAAAGTAAGCGTCAGTTTCTTCGCGGTAACTGGTTTGAATTGCCGCTGCTGTTGATTTTGCTGGTGGTCTATTTTGGAGCTGATGATTGGTTTCCGGCATTGGAACGGTCGGATATTATGCTGCCTGCGATATCGGTTTATCTGCTTTTGCAGGCGATTTCCAAGGTTTGCCTTGGGATGGTGATGCTGGCGTCCTCTGGGCAGAACCCGACACAGGTGCTGATCATGTTATTTGTGGTTTTGATCTGTGCGGGCGCGGGTCTGTTGATGCTGCCGAAGGCGCACAACATGGAAAAAATCAGTGTGACAGATGCGTTTTTTACCGCGACCAGCGCAACGTGTGTGACGGGATTGATTGTCGTGGATACCGGCAGCGATTTTACTCAGCTTGGACAGACGATAATCCTGATGCTGATCCAGTTAGGCGGTTTGGGGATTGTGATTTTCGGTGCGGTATTAGCGTTGCTGTTAGGTCAGGCCCTGACGGTTCGGGAATCGGTTGCGATGCAGGACTTAGTCAACGCGCAAACACTGCGGAGTATCAGCCTGATGATCGGCTTTATTTTCCTGACGACACTGCTGATCGAGGGGCTGGGGGCGGTGTCGCTGATGGGCATGTGGGACGATGCGGGTATCGGCTGCGAGCCGCATCAGCGTTGGTTTTACAGTATTTTTCATTCGATCAGTGCGTTTTGCAACGCGGGTTTCAGCCTGTTTCCGGAGAGTTTGATTAACTATAGCGATTCCTGGGGTGTCTATGGCGTGATTTGTCCGTTGATTATTCTCGGCGGACTGGGATTTGGTGTGCTGTATAACCTGGCTCATGTTGTGGGTGACCGGATTGTTCGATTTGTTCGTGTCAAGCGTGATCCGGAAGCGAGCTTGCGGCTGGGGATACCACAACGTCTGACTTTGCAGACGAAGATTGTTTTGTGTACGAGTTTGATTTTAATTGTGGCCGGAACGATTCTGTTGATGCTGTTTGAGCATTTTTCGCCGGAGTTTGACCATGACAGCCGGTTTAAGATCGCGCTGTTTCAATCAATTACCGCGCGGACGGCGGGGTTTAACACGATTGATATTGCGGCACTGTCGGAAGGCAGCAAGCTGGTGATGATTGTACTGATGTTTATCGGCGGTTCGCCCGGCTCGACGGCGGGCGGGATTAAGACCGTTACGCTGGCGCTGATTGTGATGGTGCTGTATGCGACGCTGCAAAAGCGGCGCGAGGTGGAGATGTTTAAGCGGTCGGTTCGGCTGGTGGTGGTCGGTCGGGCGATGACGGTGATGCTGCTGTTTATTATCCTGTTGACAGTGATGACGTCGCTGCTGGTGCTGACTGAACGTGAGAACTGCATGGGCCCTGACGGCTGGAAGCTGATGGACCTGGGGTTCGAGGCGGCTTCGGCGTTGGGGACGGTGGGGCTGAGTACGGGTGTGACGCCGACTTTGACAACGGCGGGCAAATGGATTATCATCGTGACGATGCTGATCGGGCGGCTGGGGCCGCTGACGCTGCTGGCGGGGCTGACGTTTAACCTGAAGCCGGCGAGCTATGATTATCCGTCCGAGCCGTTGATGGTTGGATAAAGACAATGGAAAGATCTAAGATTAAAATGTAAAATTGTGGACGGCCCTGTGGGCCGGGCTTTTTTATGACTGGATTCCCGCCTTCGCGGGAATGACAAAATAGCGGCACTGACAAGAAGGGACGATTATGAAGCGTTTTGTGGTGATTGGGTTGGGGCGTTTTGGTAAGAAGCTGGCGATTGCACTGGCGATGAGCGGCGCCGAGGTCATTGCGATTGATAAGGATCGCATGATTGTCGAAGACCTGCGCGACCAGGTGTCGCTGGCGGTTCGGCTGGACAGCACCGACGAAGACGCGCTCAAGGCCCAGGGTGTCGATAAGGCCGATGTCGCGATTATCGGCATGGGCGAACGCGGGCGTGCGTTTGAGTCGGCCATTCTGACGGTGGTGAATCTGAAAGCGATTGGCGTGCCGCTGATTTATGCGCGGGCGGCGGATTTGACGGCGGGGCAGGTGTTCAGCGCGGTCGGGGCGACGGATGTGATTTATCCCGAGATTGAAACCGCTCAGCGATGGGCGTATAAACTCATCGCTCCGCATATCGAGGAGAAGATTGACTTTGCGCCCGGTTACAGTCTGGCGCGTGTGAAGGCGCCGGCCAGTTTTAATGAGAAAACCGTGATGGATTTGCAGCTTCGTCAGAAATACAACGTGAACCTCGTGGCGATCAAACGCGACGAAGAGAATATGAAGGACAAAGAAGACGGCATTGTCAATGTTCCCATGCCCGGGACGATTATCTACTTCGGCGACATCCTCATGGTTGCGGGCTCGGATTTGGATCTGGCCAAGATGCCGCAGGAATAATTTAGTTATTCGTCGTTAGTGATTAGTGAGTAGAGGGGGGCTATTGGGCTCAGGGATTCAATTTGAGCTTGCATATCTATTTGCGTTCTGTCACAATTCCTTGGATTCGCACTGGATACCGGATCAAGTCCGGTATGACAGAAACACGAGAACTTATTAAAATCTGAAAAAATGGACAATCGAAAGATATATGTATCGGATTTGGATGGGACGCTTTTGGGGGCGGATGGAAAGTTGTCTGCTTACAGCCTGGGCAAGTTGGTTGAGTTGCTGGAGGCGGGGGTTCATTTTACGGTGGCCAGTGCGCGGGCGTGGGATGAGATTCGTATTGCGTTGGGGGAGCTGCCGCTGCGGCTGCCGGTGATTGCGGTCAACGGGGCGTACCTGACGGATTATGCGACGGGGACGCACCGGGTGATTAACAACATGCCCGCGGAGCTTGCCGGCCGCGTTTATCAGCATATTCTCGATCATGACTTGCTTCCGTTCGTGGTCGGGCATGACGGAGCCCGGGATTGTCTGTATTGGGAACGGCTGATTAATGCGGAGATGCAGTGGTATTATGATATTCTCAAGCTGGATAACATCAAGCGGCTGATGCATATTGACAATTTGGCCGATGCGTTGTCGGGAGAGGTGATTGCGTATGCGGTGATGGGAGATCGGGAGACTGTGACGGCGTTGTGGGAGTTGATTGAGCGAGAGTACCCGGGGCGGCTGGAAAACTTTCTGTTTGAGAACCCGTATACGCCGGGGCACTGGTGGCTGACGATTCATGACCAGCGGGCGTGCAAGTCCAAGGGGATTGCGTCGCTGGTGGAGATGACGGGGCATACGATGGCGAACCTGACGGTGTTTGGGGATCATATCAACGACATCAAGATGCTGAAGATGGCGGGCCGGGGGGTGACGGTAGCGAATGCGGAGGAAGAGGTGAAGGCGATTGCTGATGAGATTATTGGCTCCAACGAAGATGACTCGGTGGTGAAGTATATACTCAAGCAGACAGGATTATCTGCTTGAGAATTTTAAGTTCATGGTTCTTAGTTTTGAGTTAAGGAATCACCTACGGTGATGACTATTTAAATAGATTCCTCCACTTCGGTCGGAATGACCGTATTTTCATTGCCACAGATTGATTCGGATGCGGTCGTTTTTCAGGTTTTCTTTGGGGATGGGTTTGGGATTTTCGGCGGGGTGGCCGACGGCGATGATGGATTCGACGCGGATATCTGCCGGAATATTGAGCAGACTGCGGATGTAGTCTTCGCTGGTGGTGGTGTCGTCATGGGCGCGTTTTCGAATTTGAATCCAGCAGCTTCCGAGGTTCAGGGACTGGGCGGTGAGCTGTGCGAGGATAGAGGCGATGGAGCAGTCTTCGACCCAGACGTCGCTTTTGGATTCGTCGGCGCAGATGACGATGCCCAGCGGGGCGTTTTTCAGGAAGGCGGCGCCGTGGGGCTTGCTTTGGCTGAGCTTTTCGAGCAGAGATTTATCGTCGATGAAGATGAAATGCCACGGGTCGAAGTTGCGGCTGGAAGGGGAGCGAAGGACGGCTTCTTTGAGTTGCTCGATTTTTTCCGGTTCGACGGGTTTGTCCTGGAATTTTCGGATGCTGCGGCGTTGGCGTAATTGTTCGATCATGAGCTATGACTCCTGCTTGTTTGCGATTATGTCGCCCCTTCGGGGCTCTAAAATATTAATGAATTTCTGTTCCGGAGGTTTACACTTCCGGCTATTGTATTGCATCCCTTCGGGATTTTCTGAGCGAATTTTTGAAATTATGGATATATTACCGATGGCGACAGGCATATCAACGCTATTTTGCGATTATTGATTTTTGTATGAGATGGACGGCGTCTTGGACTGTGATGATGGTGTCGGCTACTTCGTCGGGGACCGCAATGTCGAATTCTTCCTCGACGGTCATTACAAACTCGACTTTTTCCAGGCTGTCAAATCCGAAGTCCGCGACGAATTGAGAATTCATCGATATTTGTTCTATCGGAACGTCGTGGTTGGCGCTGATTAATTCGAACATTCGCTGGGCTAGTGCTTCGGTTGTTTGCGTTGACATGTTTTATCTCCTAACTCTTTTTATTATAGTCGTTCATTGCGTTGACTAGTTTTCGGATGGTTTTGAAGTCCGGCGTTGTTCGCCCCTTTTCGATACGGTTGAGGGTTTCAACGCGAACCCCGGCCAGTTTGGCCAGATCTTTCTGGGTCAGTCCGGCGTCTTGCCTGCGCTGCAGCAGGCGGTCGGCCAAACGCTGATCGCTGATATTGATGGCATCCAGTACGTCCATCTTTTCGGAAGACTGTCGAGTCCGTGTTAAGTCCCGAAATTCGTCTTCGGCAATAATGACATACCAGGTGCCATCCAGTTGAACTCGTTGATAAGCTGTTTTCTTGTTTTTCATAATTGCAAAGTATATCAAATTGGCTTAGAAGTCAATATTGACATCGAAAAATTTTACAATTTTATCGATTGAAAAAACCTGGCATTGATTCATAAGTCATTTTATTGAATGATATTACGGGAATTTCATTCGACTATTGAATTATGAATTGAAGTTTTTAGGTTGGGATGCCGATAATTGCACAGGAACGTTATTATCAAAATATCCATTTATGATAATAACGTGATTGCTTATTAGCATTTATTTGGTTAGGCTATAGTTTATGGATAAAAAACCTGCTGGAAAATTGATTCAGTGTGCAGGGTATAGGGCCTTTATTCCAGACCCGTTGCCGCCGGAATTAAACTGGACACCGAAGTTAATCCGGTCACTGTCGGATGCTGATCGCCTTATTGGTCAACTTTCCAGCGAGGGAAAACAGTTGCCGAATCCACACCTGTTGATCCGACCTTTCATCAAGCAGGAAGCGGTTTTATCCAGTCGAATCGAAGGAACACAGGCGACATTAGGAGAACTGCTGGCTAATGACGCGGGCGCAGCAGTTAATCGAAGTCCGGATGACTTGAAAGAAGTTGGTAACTATGTCAAGGCATTAGACTATGGTATACAGCGATTGGAAACGCTCCCGTTGTCTTTGCGACTTATCCGTGAAATCCATGAAAAGCTGATGGAAGGCGTGCGGGGTGATGCGGCGACACCGGGGCAGTTTCGTAAAAGTCAGAACTGGATCGGGCCGGCCGGTTGTACATTACAAAACGCAACTTATATCCCCCCTTCGCCTGATGTGCTGATGGATTGCCTGGGACAGTGGGAAGATTTTTTACATGAAACGAGCATACCGCCCCTTGTGCAGGCGGGATTGCTGCATTATCAATTTGAAGCAATCCACCCTTTCCTGGATGGCAACGGCCGAGTCGGTCGGTTGCTGATAACGCTTTTCCTGATCGAACGGAATATTTTAACGTCACCGCTGCTTTATCTAAGTGCTTTTTTTGAAGCGACCCGAAGTGAGTATTACAACAGGCTGTTAGTTGTCAGCCAGGACAGTCAGTGGAACTTCTGGCTGGAGTATTTCCTTAACGGCGTTGCCAGGATGTCGGAAGATGTGTTAGACCGGTCTGAACGAATTAACGAGATAATTCTGCAATGGCGGGAAGCATTGTCCGGACAAAAACCCAGAATACTTTTTGATCTGATTGGGCTGCTGGCCGAAAATCCATTCTGGACAATCAAGAGAATTGCCGAACGCCTTGGTGTGGCTTTCACGACTGCTCAAAGGGCTGTTAATGTGCTTTGTGAAAACCAGATCGTATCACAAACGGATAACGCCCAACGTGACAGAGTGTTCTGCGCAAATGCTATAATGGATATTCTTAACGAATCGCCCAAAATCAATGTGTAACGAATTTACATTCTAAACTGGCGAAAAATAGACATTATTTGGGTAATATCAACTAAAAGGAGATTACTGTGTTTCGTATTAGGGTTGGGCAATATTCGATATCTTTACAAAGTGCCGGTTTACCATCTTTGTTTGAAGAGTATACGAAACATGCCTTTTTGTTTGATCATACCAAAGATTCAGCCAATTATTGCGCACCTTATTTTCTTTCTGTACAAAAAAACAATCAATGGCCTTTTTTAGTGGTTGCTCAAATAAACGACCCTGGGTTTGTACCTTGCTTTTATCCAGGTGTCTTGCTTATTCCGGAGACTGATATTTTATTTTTTGGGGCTGGTGAGTGTTTGATCGCTTACGATTTAGTGGAACCTAAACGTATTTGGGAAGATACGGCAGATACGGGATTCTGGGGCTGGGATCGGTATGGAGACATTGTTGTCATGTCAGCAGAACTTGAATTAGCAGCATGGGATATAAATGCTAATAAACTTTGGACGACTTTTGTCGAACCACCTTGGAGCTATTCTGTGTCTGGTGAAACACTCCATCTTGATGTGATGGGCAAAAAGACATCTTTTCCTCTGGATAAAGGTCCCAAATAGAAAGTATCAGGTTGTGCGGTATTGGCGGAGGTTGTCGAGGAGGTTTTGCATGTCGTCGGGGAGGGGGGCTTCGAATTTGAGGCGTTCTTTGGTGACGGGGTGGGTGATTTCCAGTCTCCATGCGTGGAGGGCGCATCGGGCGAGCAGGGGCTCTTCGGGTGCGGCTTCTCTATCTTCGATCTGCCAGGGGTAGACGATTTTTCCGCCGTACATGTCGTCGGCGACGATGGGGTGTTTGATGTGCGACAGGTGTACACGGATCTGGTGGGTGCGGCCGGTTTTGAGGTCCAGTTCGATGAGTGAATAGCCGCGGAAGCGTTCCAATACATGATAAATCGTCACCGATGGCTTGCCGTCGGTTCGGACGGCGTATTTTTCGCGTTTTTTGGGATCGACGCCCAGCGGTTTGTCGATCACATCGGCGTCCAATTCGGGGGCCCCGTGGGCGATTGCAATATAGGTTTTTTTGACGGTTCGCTGGGCGAACTGGCTGGAGAGGCCGAACTGAGCGTCGTCGGTTTTTGCGACGGCCAAACAGCCGGTGGTGTTGCGGTCCAGTCGGTGGACGATGCCGGGGCGGATGTCGTCGGGGCACGTCGAAAGCTGCTGAAAATGATAGACCAGGCCGTTGACGAGTGTGCCGTGCTTGTAGCCGCGGGCGGGATGGACGATCAGGTTGGGTTGTTTGTTGATGACCACCATGTCATCGTCTTCGTAGATGACATTGACGGGGATGTCTTCGGGGATCAGTTCGCGTTTTTCCCGCGGCGGCAAAATCAGGCGGATTTCGTCGCCGGTTTTGAGCTGGTGGCTGGGCTTGGCGGAATGGTCGTTGACATTGACGCCCTGTTCCCGGATGAGCCGCTGCATGTGGGTGCGGCTGAACTGGCTGAACCGCCCGCAGAGGTATTTATCCAGCCGGGTGAATTTCAGGTTGGTGCCGACGCGAAACCGAAGCTCTTCGCCGACCAACTCATCGACTTCTTCATCGGTCAGCGTGCGGTCCAGGTCGATAATCTCGTCCGCAGCGAGCGCAGAGTCATCGTACGCATCCGTGCGCTCGGGAGTTGGATTTTCGGTTTCAGACATATTTAAAGATTAGTTTTCGGTGTCTTCTTCGGCGGGCTGTGCGTTTTCGGCTTCTTCCAGCATTTTCCGGGTTTCGACCAGCTCAGTCTGTTTGGCGTCGATGGCCGCCTGCAGCTCTTCGGCGGTCATGTTCTCCAGTTCATCTTCAGACGGAGCGAAGGTGAACGACTCGGCGTTTTCCTGGAGCCCGTCCAGACGGGCTTGTGCCTGTTTGGGCAGAACCGTTGCGGCGAGACTTTCGTCGTCGATGATAGCTTGGTAGATTTCCGCGGCCTGCTGGGTTTGGCCGCGTTCTTCGGCGCACAGCCCGAGGCCCAGTTGAGTCATGCCCTTCAGGCTATCTGTCTTGGCCATTTGTGCGGCTTTTTCATACGCGTCCTGTGCCTTTTGGACTTGTGATTCGATCGCATCGGCGGAGAGGATTTCTTTATTGATGTGTAATTCGGTTCGATAGGCTTGTGCGGCTTTAATATATGCCAGCGCCTTGAGGTTCGGGTTGTCGGTCTTGGCGGTGCTGTCAATTAACTCCTGGGCGTTAATGAGTACCGCGCCCAGAGTCTGCTCGTCGGCTCCCTGGAGGGCCATGCCGATGCTCTGGTTTAGCTGTTGGATAGAGTCAGAGACCTGGCTTTGTTGAGCGATGGCCTTATTCTGGCTCATTTTCGTAAACATCGGCCAGGTAATCAGGGCGATGATGATCAGTCCGAGGCCGAGAATGACATTGGCGTTCTTCTTGCAAAATTCCGGAAAATGTGTCAGGATGTTTGCCAGTTCATTGCTTTTCAATTCATGACGGTGTTCTGAATCCATTTGTTAACCTCTCTATTTTCTTTACTCTGCGTCTTTTCGTCTGATTAAATCTTTATCGTCCCGATCAAACGGGAACCTCCAGCGTAAATGTCTCTGTTTGCGTTGGATAAAAGGAGTATTATAGAAAAATTGCCTTTGACATGCAATAATTGTTTGGCGATACTGAACAACTAAGATTAAAAAACAGGTTTTAAGCATTAAAATGATGGTCTCCGCCTTTTAGGAGGGCTGTTATCAATGTTACGCTTAGTGTGTAACTTGTTTTTATTAAGTAAGTTATGTGTTTTGGTATCACAGTTTCCTTATATACGCATATTATTCATTAGATTGGTACACCATTATGAGAAAAAGCGGTATTTCGATTCTTTTATCATTAATTGTGGTTTTATTATGCCTTCTTTCGGTCACTTCCGTCTCTTTTGCGGTTGCGGATGCTGAGGGGTATATTTCGATTGATGAGATCCAACCCGGGATGGAAGCGTATTGTCTGACGGTTTTTTCCGGGCTTGAGGTCGAGCGTTTTGAGTTGAAGCTGCTCAGTGTGGTTCGGGGTGTCCAGCCGGGACAGGATATGATTCTTGTGGTCGGGACCGATGAGCGTTTTCAGCATGCCGGGACGGTTCACGGGTGCAGTGGTTCACCGGTTTTTATTGACGGTCGGCTGGCGGGGGCATTGGCGGCCGGTTGGGACGGGGGGCTCGATTCGCTGTACCTGGTTCGCCCGATTCACGATATGCTGGCTGTCGGCAGTGTGGAAGCGGCCGGCAACAAAATGGCAGACACGGCTTTTCATTATGATTTTTCGCGACCGCTGGATTTGGCGGATGTGTATCAGCAGTCTATGGATCAATTGCAAACCCGCGATTTGAGTCGGCAGATGCTGCTGCCGCTGGTGAGTTCTCTGCCGGCGTCGGTGTGTGAGTCGTTGGAGCAACCGCTGCGTCATATGGGCCTGATTCCGGTCAGTGGTTCGGGGCTCATGCCCTCGGCGCAGGATGCGGGCGCCTTTCAACGTGGCGGAACACTGGCGATTCCGTTATGCGGCGGCGATATTTCGCTGGCCGCGACGGGAACGGTGACGGACATTGTCGGTGATCAGGTGTACGGTTTCGGCCATAATTTTACGGGTATGGGGCCCGTGAGTTTTCCGATGTCGGCGGGGCTGGTGCATACGGTCGTTGCGGGTCGGGGCCGATCCTTTAAGTTGGCTACGCCGGGGCCGGTGTTAGGGACATTAGAGGCGGATCAGTCATCGGCGGTACGGGGGACCATCGGCAAGATGCCCGAGCTGATTCCCTTTACGATTGAGGTGGCACGCTTTAACGATCCGGAGAATCGCATCTACCGGTGTCAGCTTGCGGCTGACCGCATGTACACTCCGATGATTACTCGCGTTGCCGCGGCGGGCGCTGCCCAAATGCAGGGGGACTTGCCGATGGAGCATACCATTCGTTATCAGGGCAAGGTGCAGGTCGCCGGTCGCGGAGCGATTGAGTTTGAGAATATTTCGTCCGGCCAAGACATCGCGGAAATCGCGCAGATGCTGTTTTCGGTTACGTCACTGCTGCTGAACAACCCGTTCGAGCCGATGAAAATCGAGTCGATTGATTTGAAAATGGATATCACGCCGGTCAGCGTGGCGGCTGATATTTGGGCGATGGATGTTTCGCGCACCCGTGTAAAGCCGGGGCAGACGATTACGGCGGCGGTTTCTTTGAAAACATTTCGTTCAGAGGAAATTGGTGCCGGTATTACCTTCACCGTGCCGGACGACCTTCCGGACGGACCATACAAATTGCAGATTATGGGTGATATGGCTTATCAGCGTTTTGTGGCACAAATGGCCCCGCAGCGTTTTCGTGTTTTTGACGGCGATTCGTTAATGGCGGGTCTGCGGCGTGTGACCAGTTTCAAACGCAACCGGCTTCATGCGGTCATGGCTGTTCCGGCGACGGGGATTGTGCTGCGTCAGCACGAGTTAGCCGATTTGCCGCAGACGAAAATGCTGTTGATGCAGGATGCCAAACGCCTGCGTCCGATCGCCGCGTATAACGACTGGGCCGAAAGTTCGACGACACTGCAGCAGGTTGTCGATGGGGCCGTTGAAATAGAACTGAGAGTTGAACGATAACACTACAGAGTACCCAACATCGTAAGGAATGAATCTAATGAAAGCAACAAGATATTATAACTGGCTGGTACTGATTTTAATACTGGCAATGGTTTCATCGGCATCGGCGGTGACATCCGTTATTACACGTCACAACAGCGGGGCCGAGTTTTCCAAGGGAAAGACCGACAAGACGGTGGTGACTTCCACGGGTACGATTCGCCTGTCGCCGCATACGCAGGAGGTTGACACGGGCGATTGGCTCAGTGATGTCTGGTCGATTCATACGATGCTGACGGATGCCGACGGCGCGCTTTATTTAGGGACCGGACCCGATGCGAAGGTGCTGCGTTATGCCGGCGGTGTGATCAGTCAGGTTTATCCGGTTGAAGAAGCGTCCGCTGAAGACGCTAATGCGCTTGATACCAGTATCCTGAACGAACACGTTTTTGCCATGGCTCAGGATGTGGCGGGGCGGTTGCTGATTGCCGTCAGCGGCAGTTGCGGGCGGTTGGTTCGTCTGGACAAAACGGCTGAAGTCGTTTTTGAGGACGAGCGGGTTCAGTATATCTTTGCGATGGCGCAGGATGCGGATAATAATCTCTATCTTGGTACGGGGCCGGAAGGGTTGGTCTACCGGCTCAACGCGTTTTGCCAGAATCCAGAGGTGATTTATGATGCTCGCGACAACAATATTCTTTCGCTGATTGTGCGTGACGGAATGGTCTATGCCGGCTGTGACCAGCGCGGGCTGGTTTATAAAATCGATCCGCAGGAAAAACGCGCGACGGTCTTGTATGACACCGATCAGGATGAGGTTGCTTCGCTGTTGATGGATGCTGACGGCAATTTGTATGCGGCCGCGACCAGTGCGGCGGCGGCGATCCTTCAGTTGAAAGCTAAAAGTAACTCAATGCAGAACGCACCGGGCCGGCCGGAAAACGGCAACGGTTCCGGTAACGGTCAGACCGCAGCGGCGATCAATACCGCTAACGGTGATGACGATGAAGAAGAGGAGGAAAAGAAACCCGCCAAGCAAGCGCCTCGTCCGCCTTCGGCGAAAGCGGCGGGCCATATCTATAAGATTAATCCGGACGGGTTCGTTACGGATGTCTTCGCCGAGATTGCCGTGTTTTATTCATTGATTGACTTTGACGGCAAACTGTGGCTTGGCACCGGCAACCAGGCTCAGCTTTATACGGTTGCTCCGGATACGGAAGAAATTGCTGTTTTCTACGAAGACACGACGTCTTCGCAGATCACCTCGCTGTTGGCGATTGAGGATACCGTGTATATGGGGCTTTCGAATCCAGCTCGCCTGGTGCAGATGGACAAGGGTTTTGAATCGGAGGGCTTTTACCATTCCGATCTGATTGACGCCGGCCAGCCGGCGCGTTGGGGCAAGCTGGCGATTGAAGCGGTGATTCCCGATGACGGTGAAGTTCTCATGGCCTCTCGCAGCGGCAATGTCGCCGAGCCGAACGATCCGACGTTTTCGGATTGGTCAGACGATGTGGTTGTGACCGATGCGACGGATCTGAACTGTCCGTTGGGACGTTTTTGTCAGTACCGCCTGACACTGAAAAGCGGCGACCGGCTGGTGACGCCGGAGATCCGCGAAGTGGCGGCGGCGTCGGTGGTCCCCAATCTGGCGCCGCGGATTAATGCGGTTAAGATTCAGCGCAGCCGGGATAAGAACAAGCCGACGGTTCAGGAAATCGCTTTTTCCGCATCGGATCAGAATAATGATACGCTGACGTTTTCATTGGACTTTCGCCGGCTTGGACGTTCGGGGTGGATTCAACTGGAAGACAAACTGGACCAGCCGCGGTTTGAGTGGGCCAGCCAGACGGTTGAGGACGGGCGGTACGAAGTTCGTGTGACGGCTGATGACTACAAGAGTAATTCGGCGGCTACCGCACTGACGGGCTGCCGCGTCAGTGATCCGGTTGTGGTTGACAATTCGGCTCCGGTGATTGCTGATTCTTCGATCACGATCGACGGTCATTCCGTCACATTGCTGCTGTCGGTTGAGGATGCATTGACGATGGTTGGCAAGGTGCAGTATACGGTTGACAGCAATGACGAGTGGATTGCCACGCTGCCGGACGACTCGGTTTATGATACACGCAGCGAGCAGTTTACGATTGTAATTGATGAGTTGGCTGCGGGCGATCACGTTGTTGCCGTTGCCGTTAGCGATGATCTGGAGAATACGTTGTATCAAACCTTCGAGGTGACGATTCAGGAATGAGGACGTTTCAAGCTATCCAAATCGTTGAATGTGTTGAACGGCTTTGTGTCGAATGCGGCTATGAACTGCCGGCCGATGTGCTGGAGGCCTTGGTTGCGGCCGAGAAAACCGAATCCAACCCGCGCGGACGCGACATCCTGGGCCAGTTGATTGAGAACGCACGGATTGCGCGGGATGAGCGCATTCCGCTCTGCCAGGATACGGGATTGGCAGTTGTTTTCCTGGAGCAGGGGGCCAGTACGTTTGTGACGCCGCCGCCGGAGCATCCGGGCGGAACGATTTGCGATGCGATTGGGGCGGGGATTGCGGCCGGTTACGAAAAGGGATTGCTGCGAAAAAGTGTGGTTGCCGAGCCGTTGAACGAGCGACAGAATACGCAGACGAATACGCCGGCGATTATTCACCATACGATTGTGCCGGGGTCCCATATCAAAATTTCGCTGATGACTAAGGGCGGCGGGTGCGAAAATAAAAGCCAGTTCAAAATGTTCAATCCGACGGAGTCGAAGGACGTGGTTGCTGACTGGATTGTGGATGTGGTCAGGCAGGCGGGTGCCAATGCCTGTCCGCCGTTTGTGGTCGGCGTCGGCCTCGGCGGCGATTTTGAGCTGTCGTGTCTGTTGAGTAAGAAGTCGCTACTGCGGGAGATGGATGAATTTCATTCCGATCCGTTTTATGCACAGATGGAGAAGGACCTGCTGGAGGCGGTGAACAAAACCGGCGTCGGGCCGCAAGGCCTCGGCGGCGACACCACGGCATTGAAGGTTTGCATTGAAACGGCGCCGTGTCATATCGCCTCGCTGCCGGTCGCGGTCAACATCGAATGCCACAGTCACCGGCATAAGACCGCAATTCTATAGCAAATCAAAAATTAGGTTGACGGAAAAACCGGCGATGGATTTATCCCGGCCGGTGCGAGTGGGAAAAAGGAAATTCGGATACAGATAGTTGGCTCTTAGAAGTTTGCAGTCGGCTTTATAGAAAAGACCTGTTTGCAATGTGTGTGATTTCGATTAGCGTTGCTCCAATCCGAAGAAAGTCAATTAGGGTGCCAGGAAGGTGTCATTTTCTTTGGTGGGAACTTCTTTTCCGGTGTATTCATCAATACCTTGAATTGTGAAGATGTCGTCGGTTTCACTGTTGTTTGCAATGACTCGAACTTTGATCCATTCAACGGCTCCATCGCAGTAGAGGATGTTTTGCCCTTTCCCGCCGTGGCTGGCGCTCATCATCTGCTTGAGCTGCTCATCAAGGAGGATTTTTTCAAATTCGTTGCGTGACTGATAATTTTTCTGCTGGGTGCAAATTTCCTGGAAGTGGGGATTCAGGTCACCGGCGATGACTTTGCGGCGTTTTTGGAGGGCATTAGCGTTTTCATCGCAGAACAGCATAAAGCTGTAACTAATATTGTTGCGGCAGGGGAAATCGTAAAAGGCACTCATGCGTGCGGGGTCGTAGTCGACAGGGTTGGCACCGATGTTTCCTTTACAGACAAAGACGTTGCCTTTGACATAGCCCTGCTTGACAAGTTGCCAGGGATATCGCGTGTTGGATTGTGCTTCAGGAGTTTGACTGCCGACTTTCCACCAGGGGTTGCCGGCCTGTATACGTGCTTCGGCGATTTCGTCGTTATGATCATTGGCAAAGGTCGAAAAAGCTGAACTGACCTGTCGCAGGTTATTTTGGCAGACGAATTTTCGGTTAACATTTCGCATCGCACCACCGACGGGGAACAGGATGCTGAAAATCACCATAATTGCAGCGGCCGCCGCCAGCAATTCTCCCATCCGATGATGAAAATTGGGCTTGAGATTTTGCTCGGAAGTTTGAGGCTGGTAGTAGTTTTCTTGAGCTGTTTGGCTGAGATTTTCTTGTTCTTTTTGGAGTAGCTGATGCAGCTTTGAATCGCTGTTGGCGTCGTTTGTTTGGTTTTTCTGGACGGAAGCGGCTAATTGGAGGCGTGCGATGGTCAGGTCCACAAGGTTGTCGGGACAGGGCTCGTATTTCATGTGGTCCAGATCTGTCAGCGTCTCTTCGAGCTTGGAGTACAGTTTTGCGGCCTCAGGCTTGGCAGCGATCAAATCGCGACCGCCGTCAATGTCTTCCTGCTGACCGCAGCGAAAATAAAAGTCTAGAATTTTCTCTTGTTCTTCGTGACTCAAGTGGTTCATGCTTCTTCGTTCCCGTGATTGGCAGCTTTCCATTTCTTCATAAAGTGTACTACGGCTGTGTGAAGTCGGCTCTTTACCGTCCCTATAGGTATACTGAGAATCTCGGCCATATGTTTGTAAGAAAATTGCTCAAAATACGCTAAAATGAGGATTCCACGCAGATTTTCCGGCATTTCCGATATAACCTGTCTAACCTGCATGGCGATTTCGTCTTTGGAGGCCTCTTGGTCGGGGGTCGTTTCGTAGGAGGTGAGGATATTGACGACCTCGTCTATCGAGACATCCCCCGCATCGGCCAGGGTACCCATGCTCATGGCCGACTGACGCTGGATTTTTCGCAGGGCGTCTTTGGCTTTATTGGCGGCGATGGTGAACAACCACGGTCGCAGCGGGCGGTTGGTGTCGAAGCTGTCCTGGCTGGTGTAGAGCTGCAAAAATGTTTCCTGGAAGATGTCTTCGACAACTTCCTGGCGGTTGACAAAACGTCTCAAGAATGCGTAAAGTGAGTTTTTATAACGGTTTACGATCTCTCGAAAAGCGTCTTCGTCGCCGTTTCGATAGCGAATCAGCAACTCGTTATCCGACAGCTCATTAGTGACAGGTTGTTCATTTTCTTTACTCATAAGAGGTCGTTATTATAAGAGCGATGCAGGACAATTTAAATCCTTAATTTGAAAGTTTGTGTGTGGATGTGTGAAAATGAGGTTTGCAGATGCAAAAAACGTCCGGCGATACTTCGATTTTAGCTACTTTCGGGGAAATTTTACTTGCAAAGCCGCGGTTGATTTGCTAATTTCCCTGTTTCGACCAAACGGTCCGGGCAGGTAGCTCAGTTGGTAGAGCAACGGACTGAAAATCCGTGTGTCGGCGGTTCAAGTCCGCCTCTGCCCATTCAATTCTTTTAGTGTCTCCTGATGATTTAGGGAGACACTCTGTGTCTAACGTACCGTATTTGCTGGCTTTATGGATGCTGTTATTTTCAGGGCTATCTTTTTCTCTACTGACATCTAATGACGACCTGTGACATCCGTTGTACCCGTTTCCTGTAAGTTTCCTGTAAGCTGGCCTGTAAGGGAATTTGTCGCTTTCACAAGTTTTCCCATCGGTTCCAGTAGCTTTCTGAGAATTTGAGTTGTCAGATTTTGAGAAATCCGGCAAGGATTCTATCGCAGACGCTTCTTGCCCACTTAAGATGTGGGTGTATCTGGACATGGTCAGGTTGATATTGCTGTGCCTCATAAGCTGCTGGGCTGTCTTGGGGTGGATTCCGCTTGCCGCAAGCAAAGTTCCAAAGGTATGCCGGAGGCTGTGGAAGTCCAGCTTGACTCCGTCCCGCTCGACTCGCAGGAAATCGCTGTCTTGACGCTGTTTAAGCTCTGCCGGATTATTTGCAGCCTGATTGAGCCATATTTTCCGGGCATGGTCTAAATCTTTTCTGAACATCCTTACAACGCTGCAAGGGTGAGGCATAGCAAAAGCCTCTGTCTTTGGAGTTTTGGTCTTGAATGATTCTTTGAGGAAATCGCACGTTTCCGGTTTCAAGGGCAATACCGCATCTTTGTTGTTTTTCGTATATTTACCGCTTAGCCGGACAAGCCTATTCACTAAGTCGAAGTCCTTAACAATCAAAGCACGAATTTCTGAAGCCCTGAATCCCGTTTCAACCGCGAAACGGTACAATAAGGCTCTATTCCTGCCCTCAATCTTATAAGACTTTTGGGCGGATTCTGTGGCTTGTAATAAGAAGCTGATTTCGTCGGCACTTAATGCAAGTCTTTTCTGTGACGCTGCTTTGACCGGCTTTAAATGTGCGATAGGATTATCGCCGACACGCTGATCGTCGATAGCCCACAAACAAAACTGTTTGCAGGCCTGAAGATGATAATTTTTCGTTTTGTCAGCAATGATTTCCTTTGCCTCGACAAGTCGGACTTTCCCTTTGTCATCTTTTTTACGGACTTCTTTTTTCAATGTGCTGATTGTTCGCTGCAAGCGACTCGCTGAAATATCGGAGAAGAAAGAAAAACCGGACTTTGCAAAAACTCGCTGGACTCTCTTTCTCTGCTGTTCGGCATGTTTCCGGCTGGACTCCCCAGAGGCTAAGGAAGATTCAAAATCTTCAAGGTGTTGTAATAGAGGTTGTTTACTATGTTCTTTGAATCGGTCAACAATCCCTTCCTGTGCCAGTTCAGCGTCCCTCTCTAATCGGGCCACAAGCTGCTTAGTTGCCTGCTTGTCCTGATAGCCTTTGATTCTTTTGCAGATTCCCTCTGCGGTTTTGTATTCGACATACCAACATTTCGATTTCTTCTTAATCTTATTGCCGGTCTTTTTGTCGATACCATAGTATTGTTGCTTAAAAATACTTGCCATTTTTCACACCTCTAAATTGTCCTTATTGTCGTTTATTTTGCTGCGCAAAAAACAACGCTTTTGCACGGTTTTGATTCTTTTGATTTGTTTGATTAATTTTCTTGCCGTCGAAAAGCGTCAATTTCGACGGTTTGTGCGCACTTTACTGTGCATTTTCGACGCTGTGCGCAACATTGCGTCAACGCACACAACACGTTTCGACGCACACCGTTGAATACCACAATGTCTATTGTGACGTGTGCATTGTGCAAAATCAACTGTAACTTTATCACTTTAAACGGCTTACATTTTTCAGAATGTCCTGAAAAGTCCTGAAAGTTCCTGGACAGTTCAATGATCTTGCAGGTTCTGTCAGGACAAAATGAAAGATGTAACCGTCTGAAATCAAATAACTTACTGTTGATCTTGCACGCATCACGCATGTTACACCCCCATGATTGCTGAACGCTCTGCGATTTCGTCCGGTGCGGCTAAATCTATATCAGCCGTTTCTGCCAGTTCCGGTTTATCGACGGTATAGGTATAGGGTTTCTGATCTCGATTCTCTGAAAGAATTCCACGCTCTACCAACTCACGCAATCGACGCCGGACGCTTGCGTCACTGATTCCAGACCATGAAACTAAGTCCAAAATTGCGAACGGATTATTCGGGTGATGCTCGATAATGATCTTAAGTAAATCCCGACTCTTTTCATTCATGGGTGAATATGTTCGAGAAAAGATTTTCATCATCAGCGGATAAACAATTGCATAGTCCACTTCATCGGCTTGCAGAATCAGAACCCCGTTTTCTTCTTTAGAATCCTTTTGATACTGCCTAAGTGTAGCAACCGCCTTAATCATGGACAAAAGCTGGTCAAAGGCCCGCCGGGTCGAAACGACATCATAAGGCAGATTTAGAGAATCGACATACGGAATAATAACCTTTGCCGGTTTCAGCAGCCGTTGGGCTGTTTTATGTTTTAGCAAGACGGTCTTTTTGATTCTGTCATCGGCAATCTGTCCTAATGCTTTGGCCTTCATCGCTCCAATGATAATTTGTGTCTGTCCCGATGATTCATCCGTCACAAGCGGCAGTAGCCGGGTTGCATCTTCGTCGTGAATTGTCATAGAGGTCGTGCTTTCCAGATATACAATCGGGCCTTCTTGTTCGATACGGTTAGCGACAAGCTGCCCCTCAACCTTTGTGGTGACAACCTTGCTTAATTTGCCGCTTGCTAACACTTCCCGCAGGGCCTTTGTATTGTCTTCGGCCTTACCGGCCTTGCCCCGTTTATCTTCGATGCGTTCCCCGGCAATAACGATTTTGTTTTTCAAAGACCCCGGCTCAAGATAATAGAGGGCCGATTCGGTTATATCATGGGCCTGCAAAACCGCTTCATCGGG
Source organism: Anaerohalosphaeraceae bacterium (assembly GCA_963675155.1). Taxonomy (GTDB): domain Bacteria; phylum Planctomycetota; class Phycisphaerae; order Sedimentisphaerales; family Anaerohalosphaeraceae; genus 4572-13. The sequence continues at coordinate 267,475 of OY775912.1, forward strand.
CATCATTTTGGCAATTGTCTCAATCAAGTACGATTTTCCGCTTGCCGATGCACCAAACACAATCCCCGATACCGGCTTATCAAGAATTCGTGACGACATGATAATATAGAGCTGTCGGCAAAGGTCTTTTTCCCCGGCGATTCCCGCCTTCTCAATATCTTTAGCGATTAGCGCAAAAAGGTTGGGGTTTTTAAGCATTTCAAGGGCTTCATGTTTGACCACTGCCGGGCAATCATTCAGAAAGTCCTTTTTCCCCTGCTTTTGGGTTTGGGTTTCGAGTTGGTGGACATGTTCAATGAAAATATCATTGAGCATATCCGTATCCAGCCCGGTTTTCTCTGATACGGAATTTAGAAAACTTTTCCGGCTTTTCCGGGACTCAAGACTTATGCGGTCAATTTCCACCGGGCTTCCATCTTGATATGCCTTTACGGTTGCTTTTTTGTGCTTATCAATGCCAGTGATTTCAAAGGTGACTTCATTATTCATGTTTGCCCCCTTTGACCTTCATGGTTAGCCTGTTATACTGACGGGATACTTCCACGCCGATTGCGTATTGTGCTAAATCAACTAAATCGATGACTTCCCAATATCCCCGGATACCGGCATTGAGCCATTGCCGAAAATCTTTGTGCGGCAATGGGGGATAGATAACCCGAATTTCAAAACCGTTGTTGCATAGAAAACCGGAAAGCTCAAACGCACCTCTTTTTCCGGCCTTGTCGTTGTCCGCAACAATTACGGCACTCATAAAACCGTGGTTCGTCATAAATTCAGCCAACATTTTTTTACATTGTCCGGCCCCCGGCAAGCCGACAACCTGAAAGCCCAACTGATAGACCGCTATGCAGTCGCTTTCGCCCTCTGCAATAAAAAGGGGGTGTCTGGGGTCTATCCTTTGTGCCGGGACAAACAAGCCGTTCCTGCTGCCTCTGACGGCCCGCTTTGTACCGTCCATGAAGCGGCGGCGGATACCGATTAAATCGGCATCCGGGCCAAACATGGGGATTGTATAGGCCTTGCCGTCAAAGCCAATATGAAACTTGCCGAAAACATCCGGTTTAATCCCCAGAGTTTCCGCAAGTTCCATAAAAACGCCTTTGTGTGGATACTGCCGGTATTGATAGCAAAGCCGGGCCAGTTTTTCAGAGCTTACTGCTGGGGCCTGTTTGGGCTTTGGATGGTATTTCCGGCCCGAATACATTGGCCCGGTAACAGCAAAGCCCATTTTCTTAGCAAATGTCCGAGGACTGCCCTGTGTGTGACAGGCCCAACACCGAAAATATCCGGCATATGGGCCGCTTTTATCAACGGTCATGCTGGGGTTGCGGTCGTCGTGAAATGGACAAAGAAACTTCCAGTGCTGGTTTGTGTGTTTGCCTTGTTTCAATCCGTTATAAACTTCAGGATAATTCATTACTTCACCCCCTTTGCTGATTGCTTCATGGCTTCAAATTGCTTTTGAGCAGGGCAGCCCATGCTTAAAAACAATTCAATGTCGCTCAAGAGCCATCGAACACACCCACCAACCGTAATTGGCTTAGGCAGTTTGCCAGAGGCTTTCATACGCCATACATGGCGTTCACTGACCGAAAGAGTTTTTGCTAAATTCTTAGCATTAACGAGAGTGGTTTGATTCATTCTGAATCCTTTCATAAAAAAGTTGTTAGATCGTGACAGGTCACTTGCTGTCATCGTAATACAGACAGACTTGCACAACTTGCATGAAAGAATTTTTGGAGCTTGTGATAAGTGCTTTATTTGAAGCGAGATAAGAAAATAAAGTTTTTTACTTTCATTTCATTACTTTTGACGGAAGTGTTTTTTAGTCATATTCGTCTGCTTCTATACAATCAGAAAATTGACTTTGAGGGGGTTTTGATTTATGTAACTGAAAAACTTCCGATCGGCTTATTGTTGCCTCACTAACATTTAGTTTTTTGGCTAATCTCGAGATCGTGATTGTAGGATTTTTTTTGAGTATCAAAGCAATTTCTACTTCTCTGCCCATCTTTCTACGTTTCCGAGGATCAATGTTATCCTTTTCGCTTTTTAATTCATTTAGTTCCTTTTGTATTCTTGTGACCCATCTATTGACTCGTATTTTATCAGAATCGGAATATTTTGATAAATTTGGTTCAAAGTCAGAGAGAGACAATGTGTTGGCTCTAGCTGTTGGTGAGTACTGATAGGGGAAATAGGGCAGTTTGGTATCAGATATAAGATTTGTCTTGTGGGCCAATTCCCACCACCGGCTGTATAGGCCCATTTCAACGATCATTTGATTGGCACGTTTACCGGGCAAATCAAGCTCATCCGAATTGGCATTGAACTCATGGATTTCCTGTATATCTTGTAAAGATGTAAGCAGGCGATTTAGTTTTTCTTCTGTTTTTTCTCCGTTAAGCCGTGGCCCCTGTTCGATTTCCGGAATTTCTTGGCCCTTAAGAGCAATTGCTTTTTGTTTGATTTCAATTAGTCGTTCTTCCGTAGATGGCTGTTTCTTCCAACGGTGCTCTTGTGGACAATTCTTCCAAGCTTCAAGCTGCTCAGCTTCTTCTGCTTTTGCATGGGTGATCTCAAACCAATTGGCATTCTGGGCTTTTTGATAAGTATCTATCTTTAAAATTCCTGCAATGAAATCAGCTCTACATGACATCCTGCGGCAGGTGTTGTAATCACCTTTTTCCGTCTTCCAGACTTTAAGGAGGTAGTCGATATATTCACAAAGCTTGTTAATTCGTCTTCGAGTCTTTTTCGTGGGTTGTTTTTTTGCCATAGTTGTTTCTAGTTCACTGTAGCTGTAGATTGAGATTTAATATTCAGTTCTTATTCTTTTTTGTTTTTCAGATAACTTGATTTTTTGACGTTTGTATTCTCCTTCAAGATTGCCGTTTTTTACATAATATACTGCTTTAGGGTCAGAAAACTGTATGTCACACTCTGGGCATTTAACTCTATCGGCTCCCATTAATACTATATGAGTGATTCTGCCATTATCTAAGCATGTAGCACAGTAGGGGCCTTCGATAGGATCTTCAGTATCAAATTCGTAGTAGCAACTATACACCTTTGAACAGCGACTTCTAACGTCAGCAACATGGTTAACCTTTTCCAGTTTTTTTTTGAGTCGATGAATTTCTTCTGTTTTTTCATGAAGCTTTCCAATAAGCTCAAGGGCGTCTGTTTGTACTGCTAGCAGTTTTTGATAGAGCTCTATATTGTCGCTTTTCTGGATTAATTTACCTATATCAACTAACTTGTCAACTAATGCCATTCTTTCATCCTTTCTGTACTTTCCTGAGACAATCTTTGCCAAATGCAATAATACCTCTAAAGAGCTCTTTCTCAATCGTTGATAATAACACATTAAGATTTTGGGCAAAATCGACTATATGTTCTTTTTGGGTGCTAAGAGTAAACCTTTCGTCAACAAAAAAATCACTTTCATTGTAACACAAAGTGTCATTGATCAAAATATTTTCTGTTGACGAGTGTTCCATTTGGTTTCTTAGTTCTTGGATATTTTTGAAATTTCCATTAGATGTTAAAATGGGTTTCAAGATTTCAATCAGATTTGTACTGTCAAATTGACTGCATAATTTAGCGAAACTAAAAGTTTTTCTGTCATCGTTGTATTGTTGCAATTCAGTGGGAAACAAAAGAATTATTATTTTTTCGAGATTATCAATGCGCGAGACATTATAGCCAATCAATGAATAAAAAACACAGTTTAGTATCGGTCTATTAAATAAATTGTAATCAAAGTCTTCCGTGATTAAATTAAGTCCAGTGCTGTTGTATGAATATAGAGCTTGATTGACAAAATTTTTATGGACACATCTTCTGAAATATTCGAGACAATAATCGACATTTCTTCTTTTGACTTCGAGAGTAGAGTAAAGAGTCCTTAACGTTCTTTGCGCAGAGAGTTGTAGCTCAAATATATTTACAATTGAATCAATATCTAACATCAGAACTCCTCCTCTTGCAGTTCGATCTTATCTCTATCTAACTTACTTTGGTTCTCATGTTTTGCGGCTTTAATTAAATTACGATAGAAATCCTTAAGTACTTCAGGGTGGTTTGGGTTCTTGTCTAATGTTGTTTGGCAAACTTCTATAATCTTTAGGCATAAGTCATCTTCTTCTCCGGGAGGTGACATCCACCTTGTGCCGCTAAAAGGCATAAAAGTCAGCTTGTCTTTTATTAACGCAAATCTTTCATCTTTTTGATATTGAGGTTTTGAAGCTTCCGTCAGTAGAGCGTTTACAAAATCAAGGTTGTTAAAGAAAAAATCGCTTTCATAATTTACGAAAGTGTAGGTTATTGCTTTTAGGGCATTTTCATGGAGATTTATGTTCTCTAATAAAATATCTTTTGTTATATCTGTCAAAAGAGGGTCCATCCACTGAACCAGAGTGGGGCACCAGAAATACGACTTCCAATCATATTCTTTCATTGCGTCTAATATTTCAACAATACATTTTTTATAATCAGGGTGACTTACTAAATCCTTTGGCTTATCATGAAATCCCTCATTGTATGGAAAAGGCTGTGCTCCATCAGATGCCATATTTTGTATTCGCCATAAAAATAATTTGACCGTTTCCAGTGGTTTTCGAGTTGTTATATAGCTAAGAAAAACACCAGTGTCGTGTTGACTTTCAAGTTTTTTGACATGTTTGATTTTTTCTAAAATAATGTCTATGTGCTTATTGGTAAGATTTTTAGGCTTGATCCAATGTGGGTTAAAATTGTCAAGTAATGCTTCTAATTTATTTTGATCGTCTTCAGTATTATAATTGCAGATTACATTAATGACTCTTGGTAGCTCTGTTTCAATCTTCCTATGATAGCAAACAACTCCTAGCCCTCTTATTGTCCAATCTACAACTTCCGGCTCAGAGTCCTGGGCCAAACGTTCGATGAGATGAACTAATTGGTCTTCGGAAAGTCCCCTGAATAATGTAAGATTTAGCGCGATACTTTTTCTGTGGCTGACATTTCCTTCTTTAAAAATTCTTTCTGAAAGTTCATGTTGGAGATTGTCTGGGCTGAATTGTAGCCATATACTTATTTTTAATGCGATATAACCATCTTTATTTTGTTTGATGATTATATCAATAGCATCAGGGCATAATGTAGGCTTGACTTTTGCGCAGGCAATCAAGAAAGCATGCTCCCCATGAGGTATTCCATAATCGAGTAATACATTTCGATAGTTTTCTATAAAATTAATAAGTTTTTCTGGGTTGTCATTGCACTTTTGCCAGAGATTTTCTGCAACTGCTTCTTGCATTTCACTAAAGCGTTTGTCTCGTGAATCAAAGTCATCATCGCCGTAATAAGGAGGCCAATCATGTCGAATGCAGAAATATGTTTCATAATCAGATTTCATATTTTCTGATATAAAATTGCTAATAATGACAGTCTCGAGAAGTCTTTCCTCTTTGCTTGAGACTTCTTCATAAATATAATTATTCAAAACAGCGATGTTTTTAGCTATAATTTTTCTAAGTAATTCAATTGATTTCTCAGCTTCACGTTCAAATTCTTTTTTTGCCTTATCGGTTACTTGATGCGTTCGAAGATAAGGCATTCTTAATTTTCCGATTAAATTGTTTGTTGTGGGGAATAATGCCTTGTTATTGGAGTTTTCAATTAAAAGGTTATATATTTCAAATGCGTAGTTTCTTGCATTGACCAGTTTATCTAATATACTTTTATCTTTAATGTCATAAACACAAAACCACCCCATGGTGAAAGTTCTCTTAGAATAGCTGTTGTTCTCAATCTCAGGTTTTAATGCTGACTCTATAATTTCACACAATACATTTTCATGTCCAATATGCAATTTTCTTTCAATTATTTCTCTGATCGCTTCCATTGCTTCATTTTGTACTGATAACCAGTTATTGTTGTCAAAAGAAGCCAATTTTTTTAACACAGAAGATGGAGATTCAGAGTAATTGTCTAAGAATTTAGTGTGATCAGGTTCGGTTTGAATTTTCCAGAGTTCCAAGCAAACGCGTTTAGTAAATTCAGGACGTTGACCTAATTTTCCAAGTATGCTAATTATAGAAGTTATGACTCGCTGCATATCATAGCCAGATGGTTCCTCATTGTCAGGCAATGTAAGTCTTATGCTTCCATTTAGAGCTTTTGATACAATCTCAAAAACATTACTTGGAGCAATATAAGAAACAGGTTCAATAGTTGATAATATTGAAAGAAACTCATAGATATTACATCTTCCGATTCGTTTGTAGATTATGTCCCATATTTTATTTGTTAAATTTATTGAGCTTTCTCCAATGTAATATTCAAGCTCAGAAGTATTGATTAACAAGTTACCGAGATAATTTGATTCATAGCTATCTAAAAGATGGTCAATAAAACCATTTGATTTATTAGATGAGTCGACAGATTCATTGTATAAGATGTAATCTGCTAAAATATCAGGTATAACCCGCAGCCGGTTTCCTATTTTCAGTAAAAAGCCATGTTTCTGAAAGTTATCTAAAACTTTCACAATAATATGAGGTTGGGTTTGAAATGAACGACTTAATAGCTCGAATACATTTTCACTATATTCCAAGGGAGATAAAGCTGCGATTGTTGCCAAAAACTCATTTAAATTAATGTTTCTATTTTCAATCAAATTAAGTTCGGACAGCATTTTTCCTAATACTTTATCGCGAAAGACTCCATCATTAATCAGTGTGCCATCTAATTCATTATTCTCAATGAGTTGAGAGGCTATAACAATTACAAGAGTTATCCCGTTTGCATGTTTCCAAATAGCCTCTGCATATTTATGTTTTTCTTTGCTAAGTATTGATTTAGATAGCTCAATTGAATCATCTTTTGTGAGTTGTGATAAGTTAATTTCGATAGCAGGATTGCAATCTCTTATCGTTTCTTGGACAAAGTCTTTTCCACTTGGCCGAGTTGTAATAATGATCTTGATTTTATATGGGAAAGTATTTAGCAAGCTATAGATTATTGCTGGCAAGGCTTTTTGTTTATGTGCATCTTCAATGATAACGCATGTTTTTTGTGAAGGTAATTCTCTTATCGAGTCCAGATCAAAAGCAATTTGCCAAGGCACAAAACGAAAGTTCCACTCTGAAGTACTGAGATTATTTTGGGTAAATTCATAAATTAGCTTACTTTTTCCGATGCCTCCGGCTGCATTTATTATCGCTATCTGTTGTGGGTCGTCAGATAGAAAAGTTTTAAGTTCCTCTAACTCTTTAGACCGACCAAACATTTTATGCCTATAATTGAAAAGGGAACTTTCTTGAGATGAGTTTGCATAAAAATGAGTGAAATCGTTAAAAGTACAAACTTTACTGGGCAGCAATCCTTTTTGGATTAAATATTTAAAGAGTGCAGGGAAAAGAACACGCCATATTTCTGTAATGTCTTCAAAGAAATCAACCGTAATTCCAGATTCCATTACTTCTGCTTGAAAAGATCGGGTGTTTGAATCAGTTGGGTTTTTCTTTAGAAGAGCAAGAGTTTCGATTTTAGCTTTCTGGGCCTCAAGAAACTCTAAATGAGTATATGATTTCTGCGTTTCATCATCAATAGAACCATAAGAATCAGCGATCAATAGTAGGACTAATTGTGCTTCTTTAATTTCTCTTAGACAGACCTCTTTCGAAGTATTAGGTTCAGCAACGAAAAACTCCATTCCCAATGATTCGAGACCGGCCTTTTTTAAGGATATGTGTAGCTTTTCTCTTTCTTCTTCTAAGTCTCGAAAAGTCGAGCTAATAAATACTTTCATGAAAGCCTCCATCTAAAATGTAATGGAGGCTATTCTCGTCCATAAATAGACTTATTTCAAGCATTTTGACTTGAGTCTGTCAAAATCTTTATTATTTTTGTATAATGGTGTATCGATGACAGGCTTTTTGCCTATCAGAACTTATGAAAAGTCTGTTTTGCGGTTCAGATGAGCAAGTTTACACTACTCAGAGGCCCGATTATGGTTTCGTAGCGGTTTTAATGAGTGCTTGGATTGCTTCTTTGATATGCTCCGGCAGCTTGGGCCATATTGTTATCATTTCAACTAATTCATCGGGGAAAGCAGCGTTTTGGGAGTTTTCCTGTAAGCTGGCCTGTAAGGCGGGAAATAGGGTTTTTTTAAGTGTTTCATTATTAAAGACTTGTGGGAATTGGCTGATTGGCTGAAAATCCGTGTGTCGGCGGTTCAGGGGTTTTGATGGTTCTCCTTTTAGGGAAGAAAGCCAAGTGATAGTAATTGCATGTGAAGCAATAGCGTCCCCTCTTTTGAAGGATTACAAATAGTGTCCGCTATGATACGCCAAGTAATTGCTAATGCTCTTGTGGCAGGAGCCTTATATGGGCTAGTCGCTTTGGGATTCAGTCTAGTTTTACGTATTTGTAAATTTTTTCACTTTGCACATGGAGTTATTTTTGCTGCTGGAGCGTATCTGATATTACTTTTTACAGTTCGGCTTGAAATCCCTTTTTTGTTATCGATTTTTTTGGCGATTGCGGCGTGTACCTTACTCGGTTGTTTGATAGAAATCTCGGTATACCGTCTTCTGAGAAATAAGAATTCATCGTCTCTAATTCTTCTGCTTGCTTCTCTTGGTGTTTATATTCTTTTACAAAATGTCATTTCGATATTTTTTGGTGATGAGACGAGAAGTATTCGCACGGGTATTGTTCGGGAAGGACTGAATATTCTTGGGGCTAGAATAACGCCAATTCAGATTGTTACAATCTGTGTCAGTGCCGTATTGGTTATTGCCTTGTCTATATTCTTAAAGACAACCAAAATTGGCAGGACAATGCGAGCGGTGGCAAGTGACCCCCAGCTTTCCGATGCTTCCGGTATTGTTTCCAATCGTGTTATTCTGTGTGCCTTTGCAATCGGGTCAGCCATGGCTGGGCTTGCCGGGATACTTGTCGCCTTAGATGTGAATATGACGCCTACAATGGGAATGAATGCCCTGATGATGGGGGTTGTCACCGTGATTATCGGCGGAGTCGATAGTATTGCCGGTATTGCCCTTGCTGCATTACTGTTGGCAATGGCTCAGAATTTTGGGGCGTGGTATATCGGCTCTCAATGGCAAGATGCAATTGCCTTTTTCATTCTGGTTTTATTTCTGCTATTCAAGCCAGAAGGCTTTTTCGGGAAGAAGATTCGAAGTGCAACTGTGTAATATGGAGATTGTTTGGAATATCTACTGCATATTTTAATATTAATTGGAATTTATGTGATTCTCGCAGAGTCACTCAATCTGATTGTAGGTTATACAGGATTGCTGTCTATTGCTCATGCTGCTTTTTATGGAGTGGGGGCCTATGTTGCGGCTCTTATGGCGTTGAAGCTGGGAAGTCCTTTCGTAATCAACATCATTTGTGCTGTGATTATTTCCGGATTATTGGGTGGGCTGGTTGGGATTCCTTCGCTCCGTATCAAAGACCATTATTTTGTGATTGCAACGTTTGCCTTTCAGGTTATTGCATTCAGCATCCTGAATAACTGGGTGTCGTTTACCGGAGGCCCGATGGGCCTGCCGGGGATTCCTAAGCCGGTTATTTTCGGCTGGGTTGTTTCTTCGCATCTTGAATTTCTACTCCTCGTCGGTTTTCTTGCAACAATTGTATTTTTAATTTGCCGTCGCATCATTAATTCACCTTTTGGACGTGTACTGACTGCGATTCGGGAAGATGAAGTTTTTGCGTTGGCAGCCGGCAAAAATGTTGCTGCCTATAAAGTGCTGATATTTGTAATCGGCTCCGGCATGGCTGCTATTGCCGGGGCGTTGTATGCACACTATATCAGCTTCATCGATCCAACTAGTTTCACAGTCGTGGAATCGATCTTTATTATTTCAATTGTCATCATCGGCGGAGCAGGTAGTTTGTGGGGGCCGGTTGTGGGGGCTGTGCTTCTTGTAATGCTGCCGGAAGTATTACGATTTGTGGGAATACCAAGTTCTGTCGCTGCCAACATGAGGCAGATTCTTTATGGTGGACTGCTTGTAGCGTTTATGATGTGGCGGCCGCAGGGACTGGTTGGTAAATACGGATTTAACTCGGGAAAAATTAAGAAATAATGAGTAACTGGCTTGAAATCTCGAATCTGAACAAGCATTTTAATGGCGTCAAGGCGTTAGATGATTTCTCCTGCTCACTGGAAAAAGGACAGATTATAGGGCTGATAGGCCCCAATGGAGCAGGAAAAACGACACTATTCAATGTATTGACTGGCTTTTTGCCTCCTGACACGGGCCAAATATCATTTTGTGGTGTGGATATGCGTAATAAACCGGCATATAAGATTGCTAATCTTGGATTGGCCCGAACATTTCAGGACCTACGGCTTATTCGAAGAATCAGTGTGCTGGAGAATGTCTTGCTGTCATTTCGACGTCAGTCTGGTGAAAATCTGTTTAACGCTTTTTTTAGGCCAGCTATATGTAAAAGTGAAGAGCAGGCAAATAAAGAAGTGGCTTGTGAAATTCTTGAAAAGACAGGGCTGGGTGAAAAAATAGATGGCCCGGCATCCGATCTTTCGTACGGACAACAGAAACTCCTAAGCCTAGTGTGCTCCATGGTTTCAGGAGCAGATTTACTGCTTTTGGATGAGCCGATTGCGGGCATTGCTCCTGCAATGATTGATAAAATTCTTGAAATTGTGAAGGAACTTCCTAAACAGGGAAAGTCGGTCATCATGATTGAGCATAATCTCGAGGCCATTATGCAGATTTGTGATCGGACAATATTTATGGATGCGGGAAAGAAGATTTGTGAAGGGACGCCAGAGCAGGTTCACAATGACCCACGAGTCATTGAAGCCTATCTGGACTAGATCATAGAATGCTGAATGTAAAAGAATTACATACTGGTTATGGCCAAAAACCCGTTTTATTTGGGACCTCTCTTGAGGTTAATGAGGGCGAGATTGTCGCAGTGATTGGTCCTAATGGTGCGGGCAAATCTACGATATTAAAGGCGATCTGTGGTTTGATTCCAGCATGGCAGGGAGAACTTGTATTTGAAGAAAAAAGCATAGATGGTTCTACTCCGGCTAAGAATGTCAAACGCGGAATCACTTTCTGCCCACAGGGAAACCGGGTATTTGACGAACTCAGTGTCATTGAGAACCTACAGATCGGTGGCATCCATTTAGGAAAACAAAAACTCACGGATAGAATCGAAGATGTTCTTGATTTATTCCCTGCACTTAAAGACAGGCTTAAGCAAAATGCGGGAACACTCAGCGGTGGAGAGCAGCAAATGCTAGCAATAGGCCGCGCCCTTATCCCTGAGCCCAAGTTATTATTATTGGATGAACCATCGCTTGGGCTTTCTCCAGCCCTAATTTCTACTGCTTTTGAAAGAATCCAAAAAGTCAACGAAGAAAAAGGAACCGCTATATTAATCGTTGAACAAAAGGTGCGCAAAGTGCTAGAAATATGCCACAGAGTATATGGCATTAAGCTTGGCAAGGTGGCTTTTGAGGGTCTACCGAAAGACCTAATGGAGCACACAGAACTTAGGAAAGTCTTTCTCTAAAACCACAAAGAATTGTGTCAGGTAATAGAATCTGCTACATTTAAAGGATTATAGGGTGATGAAATAAAAACTCAACCTTGGACGATGTTGCTGATGATGCTAGCGTTCAATAAATAGCTACCAGCAAGACTCAGCAAAAAAACTGTATGTCGACGGTTCAGGATAGCTCAAGAGGGACTTAGAATTCAGACAGACTATAGTATAGTTTCAATCATAAATATTTTAGGTTAAATCATGACATTACTTACTTCATGGATTGGTGTTGACACACATGGCACTGCTTCAGCTTACATTGCTGCCGATAGTCGTATAAGCTGGGGCGATTTAGCAAGATATGACCATGGAAGAAAAGTTTTTGCATTCCGTAATTCACCCGACATTATTGGATATTGTGGCGATTCTTTTTTTCCAACAACAGTCCTTTCGCAAATAACGGAAATGGCCGACCGTGGGTTACTTTTTTCAGCTACTGCTTCATGCAAAGAACGATTTGAGGCCATTAAAGATAAACTAATAAAGCAGTTTAATCGATATCCCAGTACGGTTGAAGGTATTACAGCAGACATGCTGCAAGTAATCCATATTTCTAGAGATCCAATTGATAATTTTAAGTTTAATTGTTGGCTTATTCAGTGGGCAAAAGGAAAAGGCTGGACTGGCAAAAATATGCCCTTGCCCATATATTCAGATATTCTTTTCGTTCTAGGATCTGGTGCTGGTGAGTTCAACGCAAATTATGAAAGGTATAAAGTTAGTTCAAATAATGAAACAAGCCGTAGTGTATTTCACTGCTTTTGTGATACACTGTTTAATATTAAAGATAAGTACTGTGGCGGTGTGCCACAATTAGTTGGGATTTATCGAAAACCAGCCTCTCCTGCCATTACATTTGGTATAATTATTAACAAAGAAAGATATTTTCTTGGTGCACCAATATATGATGGCATTGATTTTGAAAAAGTAGAGTGGAGAAATGATTTATTTGAACTTTGTGACGGACATACAATGAAAAAGTTTGAACATGCACAGAAACAACCTGACAATTTAAGAAGAAAATAAAAAGGCAACTCCCTGGGCCCCCATCATATTGAAAGATCTGTTCTTTCGACTTGATGGGGGTGCGAGGTGCTGTCGGAGACTCGGCGTATATACGTCGAGTTTCCTACCCAGGGTAAGAAGTATACTGGGCAGCACTTTCAGGATAATATATAAAGTCCACTATTGAATGCTGGACAAGTATCATCCTCACTGCATATTCTATTATTAATAAGGTGATGAAAATGAGAACTCAACCTTGGACAATGCTGCTGATGATGCTGGCAGGATGGGTCAACAGCCATCAGCAGGATGTGATTGAGTATCTCAGGGAAGAGAACAAGATCTTACGTGAAAAACTAGGCGGCAAACGGGTTATTCTGAATAATAACCAACGGATGCGGCTGGCTCGTTTAGGCAAAAAGCTGGGCAGGAAGGTCCTGAAGGATGCCTGCTGTGCCTTCTCGCCGGACACCATTTTAAAGTGGCACCGCATGCTCATTGCCAGGAAGTACGATGGTTCCGGCAATCGTAAGGGAGGCAGAAAACGCATTACTCCGGAAGTCATCGAACTGATCATCATGCTGGCCCGCAAGAACAAGACGTGGGGCTCCAGACGAATCAAAGGAACGCTGAAGCATCTGGGCTTCAAGGTGTGCCATACGACCATCGACAATATCCTTAAAAAGCACGGTTATGATCCCAGCCCGGACCGAACACGCCGAACCAAGTGGTCTGAGTTTCTGAAGGCCCACTGGGACTCCCTGGCGGCAATTGACTTTTTCACGACTGAAATCTATACCCTGGCCGGCCTGACACGATACTATGTGCTGGTCTGTATCGATTATTCTACTCGTAAAGTCGAGGTCGTGGGAATCACCCGCCAGCCCAATGGAGCCTGGATGCAACAGATGGCCCGGAACCTGACGGACGGCTTCAGCGGCTTCCTGATGGACAAGAAGTATCTGATCCATGACCGAGATCCCCTGTTCACCAAGGAGTTCAGAAAGACGCTTAGGCATTCAGGTGTCAAGCCCATCCGGACGCTGCCAATGGCTCCGCATCTCAATTGTATGGTTGAGCGGTTTGTCAGAAGTATCAAGAGTGAATCTCTGGACCGTATGCTCATCTTTGGTGAGCGTCATCTGGAGTATATCATCAAAGAATACATGGAGCACTATAATACTGAGCGTCCTCATCAAGGCTTGGACAATGAAATGATTGAGCCGCCGCCTGAAGGGACCGGCGAGATCATCTGCCGAGAGCGACTCGGTGGGCTTTTAAAGTCCTATCGGAGGGCTGCATAGGATGTAAGATGAGTAAGTTGACACTACTAGAAGCAGCATGTCGTATTACGCTGTATGCTGTGCGAAAAATTGAGCTGAAATGAATACCAAAATTCATTTCAAGTAGGCTTGATAAAGAGGGATGTTTTGGTTCAAAAGATATAGGTTAATCCAAGTCCTGATCTGCAACAGAACGTGCAACAAGCTTGCACTTTTGGCCTCATTTTGGCGTCCTGCTGATTTTCGGATGACGTCGTAAGTCTTTATAACACCGTTGTTAATCGTTTAATTACAAATACTTACAAAACCCCCGGATCGCTCTGAAAATACGAATGTCAACCTCTACTTGATTTGTCGACAATTATTCATAAGTCGTTTATTTTAAGCGATTTACAATTAGAGATGTTTTTGAGTCAGAATTGAAGGTCCGTGTGTTGCCTGACCTGCGTCAGCAAGAAGTCAATCCGCTGGTCAATTAATGGCTGTTCATTAACCCACGGACAAAGAATCCGAGTGTCGGCGATTCAGGTATGGCAAATCATCCCTAACTAATCGTGGAGGGATGTTTAAAGGGACGCTGTTTAGTGATATGCTTTCTGGATAGCAGCCTGCATTTTTTGTACCTCATCTTCGGTAAGCTCTGAAAAATGAGACATGCGTTTTCTTTGTGAAATATTGCCATGATTTTGTAAACAAAAGCGAATAAACAAATCAATCCGCTGATCGGGCATGTCGACAATTTCCTGAATGGCTGTTTTTGTGACATCGTAGTTTTGCAGGAAGTTCAGCTCATCAACCAGCTCTTTTTCAATGGTTGACTGAATAAAGCCGAAAAGAGCTTCGGTGATGGCGGTCATGTCAGGATAGCGGTAATAAATTGCTGTTTGATTATGGACTTCCATCCGGCCCTCTTCATCGAGCGTATAATCAACCAAAGGAATCAAGGGCTTTGAATAGCTTTCCAATGCAGCATCATAAGCATCCATGTTATTTAGCATCGCTGCTGAAATCGGGAAGATAATCCCTTCTGGAGTAAATCCATGTCTGGCCAGAATATTGTGAATTAGAAATCGATGAATTCTGCCGTTACCGTCTCCAAATGGATGCATAAAAACAAAACCGAAAGCGATAACGGCCGCATGGATGACTGGATGTACCTGGGATGTGTCCATCCGCTGGTGTGATAGAATAAAACCTTCCATCAAATCACTTAAATCCTGTGGGCGTGGAGATATAAAATGGATTTTCTCCTGCTGCCATGCAACTGTTTCGCCTACATAATTCTGGTCGTCTCGGTAGTCTTCATCAGCATATCGAGCATCAACGATGCGGTTCTGAAGATCGATCAATGCATCTTTTCTAACAAAGTCATCTTTTTCTGCGGTATGCAATAATGAAGTAAAACGCTCTGCACGATTGGCGCTGGGCGTAAGATGTTCAATCGCGTAAGATGACTTCGTTTCTTTCGTGTACAAATAACTCACCGCACGTTTCAAAAGCTTTTCGGGATAACCAGACAAAATATTCCGGCACCGGTTACTGAGATCGGAATTCTCAAATTCAGTCAGGGATTCTGTCCTTCGGACCAATGGACAGAATTTACGATTTCCGAGCATGTTGTCACGGACACGCTGACGACGAACCATCTGGTCCCGTGCGGTGTAATATTCATCTTGATTGAGAAGGTCGATATAATTGCCTTTGGTAAGATCATCAATGGGAAGTTGTTTGTCAAACATCCATTCATAGAGATACCAGATTCGCCGAGTGTACTGCCCCTGAGGCTTGGTTGTAATCCAAGAGACAAGTTCTTCAACT
Source organism: Anaerohalosphaeraceae bacterium (assembly GCA_963675155.1). Taxonomy (GTDB): domain Bacteria; phylum Planctomycetota; class Phycisphaerae; order Sedimentisphaerales; family Anaerohalosphaeraceae; genus 4572-13. The sequence goes on from OY775912.1 coordinate 283,185, forward strand.
TCTACTTTGCTGAATACCTCAAAAAGGATTTCAAGACTCATACCATCGTACTTTAAAGCAAATTCAAGGTGGTTCAGATGGACATCACCAGGCCAATAGTCCTTCGGGAAGATTTTCCGGATCTGGCCATCCGACTCGACAATCTTTTGATGCACGGAGCTACCGATTTCTGATAGATGCCAGTGCGGCAATACCTGCAAATCAAAATGCCGGATAAGAAAAGCATAGCCGGCGGGACGAAATTGACCGGATTTTATCGAATTCATTGCCATTGTATATTCCTTTAGGAAAACAGTGATATCTCTAAGATTATACTTACATATCGGTTGTTTCAAAGGAAAACGCTTATAGATATTGTGGTTTTTCGAAAAATAGTTATATTTAGCCAATATACCTAGAAAACAGTTACGGATTCCCGAAAATACAGTAAAAATGCGATTTTCATCAAAAAAACAGTTATTGAGGTTGTAAATCACCTACATCGACTCAATATCCACTCTTGAATACTTTTACGTGGGTATAGCGGCTGCCGGCAAATGTGAATACACGGGAGGTCATGCATGCGTTTGAGATGCTCCATGACATACCGGAGATTTTTGGCCTTGCTGACCTCAGTGATACGGAGGTACCTAAGCACTTCTTCCTCGGTCATTAAATCCGGAACGGGCTGCCATTGCCCATTTGCATCTTGCATCATAGAGCCATTCATCGTCAAATTTTCATATGTTATATTGTCATTCATTTTAATCATCTTTCAATTTTGTCGTGACATTATTTTGTTCAAACTACCGCCGAATAGCGATCATTGCAGGGCTATAATTATGCAGAATGGATGTGCGTTTTAGGGGAGTAAAAAGAAGGTTAATCCAGGTCCGTTGAGTGCAACAGCACTTGCAACAAGCAAGCACATTTTGCTCTCAGACCATTTACATGTGTGTTTCAGTCAGCGTCGTAAGTCTTTATAAAACCGTTGTTAATCGTTTAATTACAAACACTTACAAAACCCCCGGTTCGCACTGAAAATCCGTGTGTCGGCGGTTCAGGATGGGAAAGCTGCGATATCTTTTTCAGATGACTTGAAAAACATGAAATGCCATAGAGGCGATTGGCATGCTAAAGAGGGAAAATTATTTCAGACAGGGTTAGATATTGACACTTTTATTGAACTGCCTGTCGATTGTTCTGGCGATATTGTTTATAAAGTCAAGGCGCGGAAAGTAGACGGACAAGAAGGTTTTCTTGTGTATTTTAGGGTAAATGAAAGAGATTACTTGAGATGCGTTATAGGTGGTTGGGATAATACTGCACACGGGGTCGAAACTTTTGTTGATGGGGATAAAAAACTTTTAGTTAAGACAGATGGTAAAATTGAAGCTGGTATTTGGTATGATATTGAAATTAGAATCAAAGATAATATGGCGACTTTGATACTTGGTGGAAAGACCATACATAAGTTTCAAATACCTTGTCGTGGTTCGCACGAAAAAATTTATGCATCAGTGTCTAAGGATATCAAGAATCAGAATTTGATTGTAAAGGTTGTTAATATTTCTGATGTCTCAGAGAATGTTGAAATTGACATTAAAGGCTTAGGTGTTAAGCCTGGCGAAATCCAAACTCTATGTTTGACATCTGAGGATGAATGGGATGAAAATACTTTAGAGGACCCGGTCAAGATTGTTCCTGTCAAGGGGACGAGTGAAATTAAAGGCAGTAACTTTAGTTATCAATTTTCGGCGAATTCATTTACGGTTTTGCGGATTCCATATTCAAAGTAAATTGAATGTATTTGAAATTGAGAGATCACGTAACACTTAGGCTGGTAGAACAGTCGGAGATGTATTGGATGATGTGCTTCCACAAAACAGATTCATTTAAGATGCATAAGGAGTTATTGTCATTTGCTTTTAAATTAAATTTTTACGGTCGCTTTTTAACGAACCGTCCTATTATACCCCCATTGAAGGGCGGGCCAGTTAATCATTTGGTCAAAAAGTTCGAACCCCAAAAACTGCGACCGTATGGTTAACAGGTTTTAGTGATTATCCTCAGTGTATCTTGTTTTCATGCTTATACTACAATCTCGTGCCGTACAAAAATAAATTTCACATAAGCTCTTTTAAAACATAGACATAAAAAACCTTTGGACGAACATTATTGCACCTTTTCTTATATTTTTGTACCACGGGATTTACTCAAATATTCGCGGAAGTTGGCTTATCGGCAGTGTCCAGACATTTTTCTTGATGGGATAGCTTTCTTCGCCTGGATAAACAATCCATGTTCGTTGAGGGTTTACTTCATTGATAGCATTTGTTGAACTTTTAGTAAGTTTAGGTGTTAAGGAATATTTTATTTCGACTGCGATTTCAACATTTAATCCTTTTGTTAAAACCAGATCAATCTCTGCAGCAGCAGCTGACTGAGTTCTATAGAAATATGCATCATACCTGCGTGGCTTTAAGGCAATTATTTGCTCTAAACAAAATCCTTCCCATGAGGCCCCCAATATAGGGTTTGCAGAAAGATCTTCATAGCTGTATATCTTTAGCATCGTGTGAAGAAGACCGGTATCGCGGATGTATACTTTGGGAGATTTGACAAGCCTTTTTTTAACATTACCAAAGAACGGCTGAAGCTGTCTGATCATAAAAGTATCTTCGAGAATGTCCAAATACCTGCGTGCTGTTTTTGAATCGACACCCAGGCTTTCGGCAAGTCTGCTTGCATTCCAAAGTTGGCTGTTGCAGTGAGCAATCATCGTCCAAAAACGAAAAAGCGTTGTTGCCGGCACCCGGACTCCAAGAACCGGCAGATCTCTTTCAAGATGAGTTTGAATGAAATTCTGCAACCATGCCGTTGCGAACTCATCTGAATCCGCTAAGTAACTATCCGGATAGCCCCCTCTTAGCCATAGCTTAATAACATTATCTTTGCTGTCAGCTATTTCATCCAGCGTAAACGGAGATAACTCATGGTATGCAATTCTGCCCGCCAGTGACTCGGATGCCTGCCTTTTGAGTGATGGCGATGCCGAACCGAGTATCATAAATCTGCCGGGCTTTCTGTCTTGATCTATCATGGACCGAAGCAGAGGAAATAAATCCGGTTTTCGCTGTGCTTCATCAAGGATGATTAGATGATTTTGGAATTGCTGAAGATACAGCTGGGCATCATCAAGTTTTTGGAGATCTTCGGGATTTTCCAAATCCAAATATATCGCTGGCTTACCGAGTTTGTTAGTAATCATTTTAGCCAGTGTTGTTTTACCGGCTTGGCGTGGACCGACCAGTCCAACAGCAGGAAATTGCTCCATGCTTTTAGTGATATCTTTTTGTATTCTTCTTTTTAACATGATTGAATTATCGGCTCGCTCATCCGATAAATCAATCATATAATTGTGAATTTATAAAAAATAGAGGTGTTAGTTGACAGATAAATGACTTGAAAAAACTCATTTTTATGCTAAAAAAAGGGGCATGAGGTGTAAGATGAGTAAATTTACACTTCTCAGAGCCCTCAAAAGACATATCCTCACTGAGGGGTTTCAAATGAGCGTTGGATTGATGGTGATTCGCCCATCATTGCCAGCTTTTTTGTACACACGAATAAAAAGTCCGTGTGTCGCTGAGATGGGCTTTGAGGGCCCGGTTTTTGAAGTATAGGAAGTATTTTAGACTTAATGATGAATAATCAGAATTAAAGAGTTCGGCAAAAAGTTCGTCAATTTGCAGTGGATACTGACTTGTCAGCCACTGGTTATCCACTTGTCAACCACTTGTAATCCTCGTTTTGACGCAAAAAAACATCTGTAACACATTGTAAAACATGAACTTATGACGGGGATAATGGACTGAAAATCCGTGTGTCGGCGGTTCAGCTTAAACAGTTCGATCCTGAAGACATCGAAACTGCACGCCTTTTGCTTGATAGCCTTGTATTTGTTTCAAATATGGCCAGAAAGTCTCTTCGCTATTAATAATAAAAAACATATAATCACTTGTTGTGTGTAGAAAAAAATGAAATTTGCACTTCATAACAATGAAAAGATTGAAGCGACAAAGGGAGTCAAAGGCATCTGCCCAAGTTGTGAATCTGAGTTAATTGCTAAGTGCGGAGAAATAAAAGTTCATCACTGGGCACACAAAGGAAATCGAAATTGTGATTCTTGGTGGGAAACTGAAACAGAATGGCATCGTTCTTGGAAAAATAAGTTTCCCGTAGAATGGCAAGAGGTTGTTCATCATGCTGACAATGGTGAGAAGCATATTGCAGATATAGAAACACCAACAGGATGGGTTCTGGAGTTCCAACACTCCTACCTCAAACCCGAAGAACGCCGTTCACGGGATGCATTTTACTCCAAACTTATCTGGGTTGTTGATGGAGCCCGGAGAAAAACCGATATTCCTAAGTTTAACGAAGCACTAAAAGAGGGCCTTGTTTTAGCGTCGTCCCCTCCTTTTCAAACAGTGATGATACACTTCCCCGACGAGTGCAGGATTATACGGGACTGGCGTAATAGTACAGACCCAGTGCTTTTCGATTTTCAACAGGTAAATGGAGCGGAACACCCTATGCTCTGGCTCCTATTTCCAATGATTTCAGATAGTGTTGCTTACATATGTTCTTTCCCACGAAACCTGTTTATCGACTTCCATAACAAAAATGAATTCGACCTAGTTTTTAACAAAATAATCTTACCGTTTCGAAATGAGTTGATCGCGTTAGACAATAGAAGAAAACAAAGGCACTACTAAAAACCACACAACCAGCGGCTCGATTGAGACCGTTCGTAAACTCGGTACCCCCACAAGATCTGGATACAGCTAAAAAAGAGGGCTGGATATGGATAAGAAGGTCTTAGCAAAAGCAGTTGGGGAGTATGTAACATTGCCCTACACACGGATGGTACATCCGAGGGTCGACGATAGAAACCAATCAGTGTTTTTTTTAAAAGATTATATAGAAATGTTTTACAAAGCAAAATCTCATTGTCATTTATCCTGAAGATTAGCTTGCAACAAGTGTGCAACAAACGAAATGTGCAGTCTATAATATAGATTTGAATATTCAGATTTTATTAAAACCCCGTATTTACCACGTGTAAGTAGTTTTCAACCATTCAGTAATATTACTGAATTCTCGTCAATCAATGGTTAAAATGTCAGATTTAACTTGAACGCTAGATTGCTTTTTAATAAATTGTTACCGTGATGGAATTGTGTTTGATCGAGATTAACTAATTTGATTTTAGTTAGTCTGGTTGAAATTAGAGGGTTGATGGAGAGCCTTGCCTTCCATGTAAGATCTACCTAACGAAAATACATATTACAGTATTTTTGGTGGACCCCCTGTAGTCACTATTTCAATAATGATGAAACTTTAACCTTCTCATGAATAACTTTTTATAAGGAGTCGCAGCTGATGTTTGAACGAAATGTGTTGGGTGGAAACGGTTATAAGAAATTATCGTGTCTTGCTTTCTTGTTATTAAGCGTATTGTTGATCAATTCAGCAATGGCAGCCCCAGAATTTGCTGCCAATATGCCAAGCAAAAGCTACACGGTTCAACAAGGCGAAAGTGTCACAAAAAATAATGTTTGGACCGTTTATAACAAAGGGACGGTCGGCTCAACATTATACTTTACATTCTCAGAAAGTGCGAATTGGCTTTCATTAAGCCCATCCTCCGGTTCGGTATATCGCTCTGGATCGGCGTGGGGAGATGAAGACATTGATTTCAACATTAATACATCAGGGCTGTCTGTTGGGAATCACTCCTGCCAAGTTTCTATAACATCAAACTGCCCTTTATATCCGGGACCATACTCCTCATCAATATCAGTATATGTTACAAGCCCACCCGATCCTTATATTTCAGGTAGAATAACTGAGTCTGACGGAACCCCAGTTTCTGGAGTATCTGTTAGCTTTAATAATGGAGGAGGCTCTGATACTACTGACAGCAATGGTAATTATAGCGAGCAAGTCCCCTATGGTTGGTCGGGAACACAAAGTTACAGCAAAAGTGGTTATTCATTTTCACCTGGTTCGGTATCTTGGAACAATGTGACGAGTGATCAGACGCAAAACATAACTGCTACGGGGCCTCCTGAACCACAATTTTCAGCTAATTATTCTGATTACACCCATGCACTTGAGGCAGGCGATTCTGAAACCGCTGATAATATTTGGTATATGATGAATATTGGCGACATTGGGTCAAGTTGCAACTTCACGCTGACAAAAATTACTGCTGGCTCAGACTGGTTAACTTTAGCACCTTCTTCAGGCACTCTAAATAGAACTGGATCTGCGCCTCCACAACAGTACATTGATCTTGCATTCAATGCTTCAGGTTTGGGAGAGGGGCAATATCAGTGTGATATCGAACTGACTTCAACAGACCCCGCGGCACCCGGTCCCTATCCTTGTACTGTAACCATGAACGTCTCACCACCCCCAAGCCCAGACTGGGACATTATCAACACCGTGTCACATGAGATGCCGCCTTTTGAACCTGGTCAAGAGTTGAGTTATGACGTCACAGTTGAAAATATCGGTTCTGTGGATGCTCCAGCATCAAAACTAAGATTAAAGTCCTATGATCGGGACACCGGTTATGATGAAAAATACTCATATGTTGATGTACCTGCGATGACTGCAGGGAGTTCTACAACCGTTTCGATTAGTACCACTGGTGGAGCTCGAACAACTATTTTGATCGTTGAGTTTCTTGCCAATTCGGATGGACTGCCAGAAACGAATTATGACAATAATGATTCATGGATTCTTTGGGTGAATGGGGAAACTAAACCAAGTCGTTTGTTTGGAGACACCCAGTCTAAAACCGGCTTCAGCAATGACCCGGTTAACACAGCAACAGGGAATTTCATAAAAGACCATACAGATCTTTCGGTTAACACTCGCTTTGGAAACCTTCAGTTTACTCGATATTATAACAGCCTTTCAAAAGAAATATCTTGTTTAGGTCGAGGCTGGCGTCATTCATTCATGTATCAACTGGATTTAACTCTGATCGGCGACTCCGGTGCCCCTGTGGGTGTTATCTATCCAGATGGACATTCCGAATACTGGAGAAATGACGGAGGAGGATATGCGCCTATTTTCGCAGGAACGTTTGGTCAGATGCAACAGGTTGGTTCCGACTGGCAGTTGACACAAAAAGATCTAACCCAGTACATTTTCAACGCTGGTGGTAATCTGATCGAAATTACAGACAAAAATGGAAACACATTATCATTTACATATGTTGGCGGAAATCTCTCCAGCATTATTGACCCGGCTGGCCGTACTTTGACGCTTACTTATTCGGGGGATAAATTAACACAGGTCCAAGATTGGGGAGCCCGGACCGTTCAGTATACTTATTCAAGTGACAATTTAGATATGGTAACTGATGTTAATGGCAATAACCTTTTGTATGGCTATGATGGCAACAACTACCTCAATCAGGTCACAGATCAGCGAGGAGTTGTTATTCTTAAAAATATCTATGACGCCTCAGGTCGAGTTACAAGTCAAACCGATGGAAATAACAATGTTAGCACATTTGCATATGATACTCCAGCGGCTTACGCGACAACTGTTACGAATCCATTAGGTGACACTATAGTCCATTTACATAATGATAAGTATCAGCTTGTCGAACTTCAAAACGAGTTAGCTTTGAGCATTTTCTACACTTATGACCCAGTATTAGAATTAAGAAATTCGATAACTGACAGAATAGGTGGAGTCACATCATTTCTATATGACTCACGAGGCAATGTTACAAAGACGACCTATCCTGATTCAACAGAAGTTACTGTTACTTACAACTCGTTTGACCTGCCTGTTTCAAAAACAGATCAACTTGGAAATATCATCACATGGGAATATGATGTCTATGGAAATGCTGTCAAGGAGACAAATGCGTCTGCCATTTCACGCAACCTGAGTTATAATGCTTACGGTCAAATCTTAAGCGAGCAAGATTTTAATGGCAGTACAACAAATTACACTTACGACAGTGATGGGTTATTGACTCAAAAACAGGATGCTGATGGAGTCATCGAGACTTATTCCTATGATTCGTTGTGGAGAGTGACCGGTGTTGCGGATGGCAATGGCAATACGATAACAACAAGTTATACGAGTGATGGTAAAGTTCAATCTGTGACAAATCCCGAAGGGAATAGTCAAGCCTATACTTATGATGAAATTGGCAATAAATTGACTGAAACAGACGCTCGTGGAAAAACAACGACTTATGAGTATGACAACAATTCAAATCTAACAAAAGTTATTCGTCCAGATTCGCTTGGGACAACTCAATATGAATATGATTCACTGAATCGAAAAGCTAAACTGACGGATGCATCAGGCAACAACTGGAATTACAGTTACTATGCCGATGGCAAGCTACATAATGAAACAACTCCGGATGGCGGCCTGACAATCTATACATATGACAATAATGGTAATATGTTAACCAAAACAGATCCAACAGGAAATGTTTTGACAAATGAATACGACTTGATGAATCGTTTAATTAGAAGCAAGGATGGCTTAAACCATTCTGTTGATTTTGAATATGATGTCATCGGTCAAAAGACGGCAACAATTGACGCAAAAGGCAATCGCACAGAGTATAGTTATGATGCTCTTGGCAATCTGCTGAGTGTTATTCAGGCTGGAAATATAACATCGTATGAATATGACAACGAAGGTCGTCTCATGAAAATCACTGATGCGAAAAGCTCTGAAACGTCTATCGAGTACACCGACGCAGGGAGACGGCTTAAAACAACCGACCCTCTAAATCGCCAAGCTTCCTATGGCTATGATAGTGTGGGCCAGCTTCAGTCATTAACACATCCTGATGGGCTATCTGAGACCTATAGCTATGATGATGCAGGCAGAATGGTGTCTAAGACCTATGTTGGTGATGGAACAATCAATTATTCGTTTGACGGTAACGGCAATACGGTTACCATGACCGATGCTATTGGAACAACAGGCTATTTTTATGACGCTCTGAATCGACTGACAACTGTTACAGATTCATATGGCCAAGCGGTTTCTTATGCCTATGATCTAAGTGGTAACCGAACGGGAATTACTTACCCTGGCGGTAAAACCGTTACATATAGTTATGATTCATTGAATCGACTTTCAAGCGTTGTTGACTGGAACAGCAATACTATTGGATACACGTATGACTCTGCAGGCAGGATTACCTCAAAATCATATCCGAATGGAATTTCAATGCAGAAAACATATGATCAGGCAGGTCGACTAACTGCAATGAGCTATACAAAAAATGCTGGCAGCACCACCTTGGTTTCATATGCGATATCTTATGATGCCAACGGCAATCCAACATCGGTTAACACTCAGGGGCTTCCCAACCCAACTTTACTATTTAACCAAACTGTTAATTACCAATATGATGCGTCTCACCAAATTACGACAACGTCTGAAGGAACTTATTCGCATGCTCCTCGGGGCAATATGACCAGCCGGATAGTAAATGGGATCGCAACGGACTTTACCTTTGCGGCTGACGGAATGATGACACAGCAGCAAACGGGCGGCAATATTGTCTCTCATGTTTATGACGGCAACAAAAACCGTGTTGCCCGTATCGATTCTGGCGGAATGACTCGGTTTGTCCTTGACCGGACAGCAGCCATGAGCCATGTTTTGTGTACAACAGATGATGCAGGGATTACCTCGGAGTATTTTGTTCGAGGACATGAAAATGTTGCTTGCCACGACTCAGCTGGCAACCTGAAGCATTATTACCTGTCAGATCCTTTCGGAAATGTCGTTGCACTTGCCGATGCCTCTGGAAGCATCACAGATACTTATCTGTACAGTCCTTTTGGCGAGACAATCGGTCGTACCGGAACAACTGAGAACCCGTTCATGTTCTGTGGCGCATTGGGAGTCATGGCGGATGCAGACGGACTCTACTTTATGAGAGCTCGTTTTTATGACCCCGCAACTGGCAGATTCATTAGTGTCGATCCGATTGAGGGCAAACCCATTGAACCTGCAACATTGCATCGATATCTATATGCAATGAACAATACAAATATTTATGCTGATCCTTCAGGTGAAATTTATTCACCACTTGATATTGGCTGTATCTTATACGGTGCCGTTGACCTGCTTTATAAAGGAATGCTTGGAGACCTTAGAGAAAGTGATATCGCATATTTTATGGCAGGGCTTGAGCCACATGTTGGAACAGTTGTAACTGCTGCAGCTATCACAGAAGACATCAATGAAAAACGTGGTATAGCAGGTGACATAGCAAGCCTGCCAGAAACTATTGAAAGCGGCGTGGATGCAATAAAGGATTTATTTAATGGTGAAGGCAATGGGATAGACGTAGTTCCGGGCATTGGAGGCATTGTTAGGGAAGTAAAAGGTGTTTATTGGGAAACTGTGTCATTCACTAGTGTTACAGGTAGTTATGTAAAAGAGCAACAAAAATCAATAAAAACCAAAATAAATGCTCCAAGTATTGAAGAAACTGATATTCATATACAAAATATAAAAATTAAAAATTGGAACCGGTTTTGATTTTAAACTTAATTAAAGATGAGGTTAATATGAACAACAAAATAGCTTTTTTTACTTTGATCGTTGTGTTCGTTTTGTTAGGGATTGATTTTAGCCATGCCGCCACCTATAGCTATGATGCTTTGAATCGCATTATAAATGTTGAATATTCTGCCGGGTATTCGATTGCTTACCAATACGATAGTGTTGGGAATCGAACAACCCGGATTGTTCTTGGCCACGATATGCCTGTGCCGGATATTAACGGCAGCGGGAAGGTGGATCTCGGGGATTATGCCATCCTTGCCTCGCAGTGGATGGGAGCCCCGGGGACTCCATCAGCTGACATTGCCTACCCGTTCGACGGTATCGTGGATAATCGCGATTTAATGGAATTGACAGAGAGCTGGCTGGATGGCGTGGTTGTCGAAGAGCCTGTAACTGTTTTTGAGGCTGATTTTGAAAGCGGTTCCGCTCAAGGACAAACCTCTGCTGGTGTTACAGCATCATTTTCTGGCGAAACCAATATTGCAGGTACACAAGGTTTTTCAAGTTGGGGAATGGGCTCTAATTTCTTATGGAATAAAGCGACTGGAAATCCCGAAACTGCAACTGTTTTAACGCTACAAAATCTGCCTTCTCACACTTCGGTAGAAATTGTATACCACTTCTGTCAGATAGAGTCATGGGATGGAACAGATTCAGATGATCTTTTCACCATGGAAGTTGACAGCACCGTTATTCAATCTGGAGCATTTATGCGGCCTCCTTATTATGATGGATGGAATGATCAATCTTCAATCGAATACGGTGATTCAAGGATTATCTTCTTTGACGAGCAACTCATCAAGACACATACTGATGATGTAGCAGGCGGCAATCACTACCGTGAGACAGCTTATCGTATGGGGCAGAATGAGCTTGTTACGCATACAGGCTCTACCCTTGAGATTCGTTGGTACGCAGGCGGTTCAGGCTGGCAAGGTGGCAATGATGAATCATGGGCCATTGATAATATTGAAGTGATTTTACATTAGTAATTTTACAAAAACTCAAGAGGATACTTCAAAAGAGAGAATGTTTTGAAATATTTCAGGCAGAGTCAGAGAGATTTCATGCTCCTTGGAAATTGACTTAGGACAATAAAATGAGAACTCAACCTTGGACGATGCTGCTGGTGATGTTAGCAGGATGGCTAAATCGACATCAGCAGGATGTGATTGAGTATCTCAAGGAAGAGAACAAAATCTTAAAGGAAAAACTTGGCAAAAAGCGAATTATCCTCAACGATAATCAACGGATGAGGCTGGCTCGCTTGGGTAAGAAGTTGGGCCGGAAGGTTCTGGCCGATGTCTGCTGCACCTTTTCGCCGGACACAATACTCGCCTGGCATCGACGGCTTGTGGCCAAGAAGTATGATGGTTCAGCCAACCGTAAAGGCGGCAGGAAGCGGATCACTCAGGAAGTGATCGACCTGATCATCATGCTGGCTCGTAAAAACAAGACGTGGGGCTCCCGACGAATCAAAGGTACCTTGAAGCACTTGGGATTTACGGTTTGCCATACCACAATCGATAATATCCTCAAAAAGCATGGTTATGATCCCAGCCCGGACCGAACACGCCGAACAAAGTGGTCAGAATTCCTCAAAGCTCATTGGCATTCTCTGGCGGCCATCGACTTCTTCACCAAAGAAATCTATACCATGTCGGGGCTAACAAGGTATTATGTCCTGGTCTGTATTGATTATTCAACTCGCAAAGTCGAGGTTGTGGGGATCACCCAGCAGCCCAATGGAGCATGGATGAAGCAGATGGCCAAAAACCTCACAGATCCATTCAGTGGCTTTTTGAAAGACAAACGGTTCCTGATCCATGACCGAGATCCATTATTCACAAAGGAATTTAGACAGATGCTCAGGTGCTCAGGTGTTAAACCAATTCGGACATTGCCGATGGCACCACATTTAAATTGTATGATTGAAAGATTTGTCAGAACCATAAAATCAGAATGTTTAAATCGGATGTTGATCTTTGGGGAGCGTCATTTAGAATATGTTGTCTCGGAATTTATTGTACATTATCACACCGAGCGTCCGCACCAGGGGCTCGACAATGAAATGATTGAGCCGCCGCCTGAAGGGACCGGTGAAATCGTCTGCCGAGAGCGTCTCGGCGGGCTTCTTCGATACTACGGGAGGGCCGCATGAGATGTAAGACGAATAAGTTTACACTACTAGAAGCCCGATATATGTTCTATCTAACTAAGAGCATCGATTCAATATCCATTCTTGAATGCTTTTGCGGGGATACAGTGGCTGTCGGCAAATGTGAATACACGGGAGGTCATGCATGCGTTTGAGATGCTCCATGACATACCGGAGATTTTTGGCCTTGCTGACCTCAGTGATACGGAGGTACCTAAGCACTTCTTCCTCGGTCATTAAATCCGGAACGGGCTGCCATTGCCCATTTGCATCTTGCATCATAGAGCCATTCATCGTCAAATTTTCATATGTTCTATTGTCATTCATTTTAATCATCTTTCAATTTTGTCGTGACATTATTTTGTTCAAACTACCGCCGAATAGCGATCATTGCAGGGCTATAATTATGCAGAATGGATGTGCGTTTTAGGGAGGGAAGAAAAGGTTAATCCAGGTCCGTTGTGTGCAACAGCACTTGCAACAAGCAAGCACATTTTGCTTTCAGACCAATTACAGATGTGTTTCAGTCAGCGTCGTAAGTCTTTATAACACCGTTGTTAATCGTTTAATTACAAATACTTACAAAACCCTCGGATCGCACTGAAAATCCGTGTGTCGGCGGTTCACGAGACGGTCGAACTTCGTACATCTGACGGTGTTGAAGTGGATCAGGTGGATTATCAGTTGGGTTTTCCCTGGCCGACGGTCGGCGATTCGGTGCCGGAGACAACGACGGGCAACGGGTATTCGATTCAGCTTGTCAATCCGGGTTTTGATAATGATTTAGCGGGGAGTTGGCGCAGTGCGTATCCTACGCCGGGAGCGGCAAATTCGTCGGTTTATGCGGCGAACCTGCCGCCCGCCATTCGTCAGGTTCAACACAGCCCCAAGCAGCCGACTTCGACTGATACCGTGATCGTGACGGCCAAAGTTACGGATCCTGACGGCGTTGATTTCGTTACACTCCAATTTCAACTTGTTGAGCCGGGCAGTTATATCCCGATTCGATTTCCAAGTGGATCGGAGAATTCCGCTTATAGCAGCGGATGGTCTTCTACTCAAATGTATGACAACGGATTGAATGGCGATCAATACGCCGGGGATTCGGTTTATTCCGTTCAGGTGCCGGCTTTTGTACAGAATCATCGCAATTTGATTCGCTATCGAATTGTTGCGCAAGACACCGGTGGTCGGAGCCTTACGGTTCCTTATGCCGATGATCCGCAGCCGAATTTTGCGTATTTTATTTACGATGGCGCCCCTGCCTGGAGCGGCGCTTTCAAATCCGGTGATCCGGTTGTGAGCTATGGCACGGATGTTATGAATTCGCTGCTGATTTTCCAGGTCATTTCCAGAGCGACGGATATTCAAACGTGCCATCTGGGTCCGGAAACGGAAGAGTATCTATATGCCGCCACGGTCATTTGTGACGGTGAAGTCTATGACCATGTTGGTTACCGAATCAAAGGCGCCTATTCTTTTAATATCGAGGGCAAGAAGAAATGGAAATTCAACTTTAATCGAGGCCATCATTTGCAGCTTCGTGACAACTATGGAAAAAAATACAACCAGAAGTGGGATAAAATTAACCTCTCAACAGGAACCTGTCCATATTGGCAGGAGTTCGGCTGGGATGGCGGCATTGACGGGATGGTTCTCAATGAAGCGGCGTCCTTTAAGCTCTTTAACATGTCCGGTGTGCCGGCGTGTAATACCACCTTTCTCCATATGCGCGTTGTTGATGATTCCTCTGAGACGGGAGCCAATCAATATGCCGGTGATTTCTGGGGGCTTTATATCGGCGTTGAACAAATGGATACACGTTACCTAAAAGAACATGATCTGCCGGACGGAAATCTTTATAAAATGGCAGGCAGTCCTTTGGGCGCCAGCCAGGGGCCGACAGAGCAGGTGATAACTGATCCAAGTGACGCATGGGCTCTTATCAATGGTATCGAATCGCATCCATCCTTGTCCTGGTGGCAAAGCAATGTCAATTTGCAGGGATATTACGCATATCGTACCGTGTCCACGGTGGTGAACAATTCAGATCCGCGTGTGAACTGGAATTGCTATTATTTCCATGATCCGTTGGCTGACAAATGGTCTATCCTGCCGTGGGATTTGGATCTGACCTATGAATATGCCACTCACTACACGGACAATGAGCATTTCAGGTATGTTGTTGAAGACTATGCCCAGGCTGGTCTTGACTATAAAAACAGAGCCAGGGAGCTACAGGATTTGTTATTCAACGGTGAACAAGCTGCGCAGGTGATCGATGAACTCGCATCAGTTGTCAGCCATCCGTCAACTACGGAAAAATTTACCGAAGCCAACCGTGCCCGCTGGGAAAATGACCCCTGGGTTGTCAACAAGGGACGAGATGATTTATTTTATATCAGCAGTTGGTGGGATCCGGATCATGATTTTGCGACGGTTGTGCAATACATGAAAGATTTTCTGACACCGGAAGGGATTGGCAATCAGTTTGGCGGCGGAAAACTGTCGGTGGATATCGCGGACTCGGCCATTCCCGATACGCCGACGATTAGCTATATCGGTGAACCCAATTATCCGGAAAACGATTTGCGATTCCAGACCAGCCCGTTCAGTGATTCAACCGGTTCATTTGCGGCGATGAAATGGCGGATTGCCGAAGTCGAATCTTATATACAGCCGGAAATTCCGCCTACTTCAGGAGGAACGGTCGCGCTGATCCCTGAAGATTCGCAGTGGCAGTATTTCAAGGGGCAAGCTGAGCCTTCAAGCCCGACAACCCAATGGCGGCAGATATCCTTCAATGACAGTGGTTGGCTGAGTGGTTATACGCCGATTGGTTATGGCGTGACAGTTAATACCGAACTGACGGATATGCGGCGTATTAATGGGGCTCAGGACGGCTACTCCAGTGTGTATCTGCGAAAGGAGTTTCAGATTACCTCACCGTCGGATGTTGAAACGTTGCGGTTAACATTAGGGTATGACGACGGCTTTAATGTCTGGATCAACGGGACGCATCTGGATTCGGTCAACGTTGCCCAGGAAAATATGGCCTATGACAGCACTGCTTTAGTGTATGAGGGCTCCGGCCAGGCTTCAACACAGCTGACATATGAGAATCCGGAAACATTTCTGGTTTCCGGTAAGAATGTGATAGCGGTTCAGTTATTAAACTACGAAATAACAAGTTCTGATTCGTTTTTTGATCCGGTTTTAGACGCTGATATTGTCAGTGACCCCGGCAGCGGCGGATCGTATGACTTTGTTTATACCGGTCAGCCCGGCAAATACGAGATTGACGCGGTCTGGGAAAGTGACGAACTGGCGACGTTTACCAGTGAGGTTCAGATTCCTGCTGACGGCATCAAGCCGGGCAGGACGTATCGTGTCCGTTGTAAAATGAAGGACGATACCGGCCGCTGGAGCCATTGGTCCGTTCCGATTCAATTTGTCGCTGGTGAGGCAATTGATGCCGACATCCTGACCTATTTGCGGGTTACCGAACTGATGTATAACAATGATGATGCCGATTTTATCGAACTGAAAAACATCAGCAGCACGGCGACACTGGATTTAAGCGATGTCTCGATCACAAGCGGGGTGCAATTCAGTTTTGCCGGCAGTGACGTCACCACCCTTGCTCCGGGCGCCTTTGTCTTGGTGGTAAAAGATCAGGGTGATTTTGAAACGCAATACGGAACCGGACACAATAGTAAAATTGCGGGTGTGTTTGTTGACAGTAGTTTGTCCAACGGCGGCGAAACCGTCAAATTGGAAGATACATGGAATGGGACAATTGTTGAATTTGAATACAATGATAGTCGCGGCTGGCCGCTGGCGGCCGACGGTCCCGGTCACTCGCTGGTTCCCTTACCCTTGACGATCGAAGAGCAACCTCTGGGGACCCTTGATTTTGGCGGAAACTGGCGACAAAGTACCTATATCGGCGGTTCCCCCGGCGCCGAGTGTCGTTATTAATGAATTGATGGCGCATACCGATTTCAGTGATCCGGTCAATTATCCGGACTATGACAGTAATGACTGGATCGAGCTGTACAATGCCGGTGACTCCTCTGTTAGTCTCAGTGGTAACTGGTATCTCAGCGACGATCCGGACGACCTCAAGAAATGGGCTCTTCCGAGCCGTACGCTGAATGCAGGTGGCCGGATCAGCGTTGATGAGATTACCGGGTTCCATAGCCCGATCACCAGCGGCTTCGGTCTGGACAAAGCCGGCGAACAGATTTACCTGTCGTATTTGCCGGGCACCAGTGCTGACCGTGTGGTCGATTGCATTCAGTTCAAAGGACAGGCAAACAGTATTTCCTTAAGCCGTTATCCGGACGGCGGCAGCGATTGGTTCTCCGCCTCACCGGGTACACAGAACGCAGCCAACACGAATCTTGTTGCCCATGTCGTGATCAGCGAGATCATGTACCATCCCACCGAGGGAACAACGAATGAGGAATATATCGAACTGTACAACCCGACCGGTTCAAGTGTCAATTTATGGACCGATACTGGTTCGTGGGCACTGGATGGCGGCGTTGATTATGAATTCCCGCCCAACACGACGCTGTCCAGCGGCGATCGTTTTTTGGTGGTGGATTTTGACCCGGCGACAGAATCCACTCGTTTAGATGCTTTCAAAATCAGTTACACTAATACAAATTTGACAGCGGGTGTTAATATCTTCGGTCCCTGGAGTGGTAATCTTTCCAATAATGGTGAGCGAGTTACATTGGAAAGGCCGCAGGATTCCGATGATCCACTGGATCCGACGTCGATCTCCTGGATCATTGTCGATGAGTGCATCTATAACGACTACTGGCCGTGGCCGACGGGAGCCGACGGTACGGGCACGGCACTGTCTCGCCAGTCATCGTCAGCGGCCGCTTCCGGAAACGATGCTGCTAACTGGCTGGCGCAGACTCCGACACCGGGATGGTAACTAGAAGTTCTGCCGCGTGTTGCAAATACGGTCACATCCCCGGGAGCGGTCCATGAGACCGTTTGGCGAGGAGTATTTAACCGTTTACTCTGAAATGAGTTACGTTGAATTCAGCAGAGAAGCAGAATTTTTGAAACCCCTGCTAACAAATGGGGAAATCATCTGTTGCTTTTCGAATGACGCTGTAAGTCCTTGTCTTGTCGTTATTAGTCATTTATTTTAAAGTACTTACGGAATTCCTTGACAGGCTGGAACCCCGTATCTCGCGGTTCAGTTTTTTCTCTGACAAATCTTCCCATCGGTTTCGGCGGCCTCCTGAACATTTTGATCATCCACCCTAGAAAAATCCGATAAAGAGAAAAATCGTGAATTGTTTTGCACAAACTCCATATAAAATGGCTTTTCTATTACAGACGAGGCAATAAGATACACGCATCACATTTTTGAACGAGGAATATGTATTTTGAACGAGGAACAAAAAAAAGATATCAAGGGGCCAGAATTTGTAAGGTTGCTGACGGCAAACCAAAACAGAATCTCTGCCTATATTTCAGGACTTGTTCCTAATTTCAACGATGCGGATGATATCCTTCAGGAAACGACTGCTATGATGTGGGCAAGAGCGGAAGATTTCACTTCCGGGACGGATTTTGCTGCCTGGGGAGTTCGGATTGCATATTATAAAATTCTTGATTACCGGAAAAAGAAGCGTCGCGAGGGGAAATTACTCTTTTCGGATGAAATGTTTAGCCGGATTGCAGAAAAGGCTCCGACCCGTGTTGGCAAAACAAATACTTATATTGAGAAGCTTCGAGAGTGTACCGACAAACTTCAGTTGCGGGATAAAGATCTTCTCAATTTACGTTACTCAAATGGCCTGAGCGTTAAAAAAATCTCACTTCGCATCAATTACAGTATTCGAACAGTTTATTATGATTTGTCTCGTATTCATGGATTATTGTTAAATTGTATAGAGCGTCCTGAATAATGAAAAGTTCAATTAAAGAAAAAACTCAGTTTCGCTGTTTACTCATGAAGTCGCTGGATGGGACTATCTCCAAAGAAGAAACGGCCGTGTTTAATCAACTCGTTTTCGATTTTCCGGATTTAGAGGAGTATTACTTTAAATGTATGGATTTACATTCAGCGCTGGATGGTATTCAAACGCTTGCTGAAATGAGTCATTTGGATGTTGAAGTTGAGCAAAAAAACGCGTTTCTGAGTGAGTTGGGTGAATATGAAAAGATTGCCCCCACAATGGAAGTTCTCTCTGCTCCGGAAGACAAGGAATGGTTTCCGGTTAAGAAAATAAGCTATGCAGGGTCCGTCCGGAAGATTAACAAGTTTTCATTGGTGACTGCCGTTCTTGGCACGGCTGCGTTTATTCTGATGATTCTGTATGTCCGTATCGTCCCTAATGCTCCCTATCAAGTGGCGACCATTTGTGATTCCATTGACGCGGAGTGGTCTGCGGGCTTGCCGATTAGCTCGGGAACACGCATTTCTTCTGATTCCCGGCCCATTCAATTGACCCGGGGAATTATGAAATTGCAGACAGATAGTCAGGTTGAGATTACCTTAGAAGCACCGACAGAATTTTATTTCTCGTCAGACTATAACATGGTAATGAATTACGGGAAACTGTTCGCACACGTTTCCAGGCAGGGATTGGGTTTTACAGTTGCGACGCCGAATTCGAGAATTACCGATTTAGGGACTGAATTTGGAGTTCTGAGTCAAATCGACGGAACCACCGAAGTACACATGTTCAAAGGGAAGGCGAACGTATTTGGGGGCGGTAAAAATCAGACGAAAACATCTCAAATTTTAACCGCCGGTTCGGCGGTAAGTGTGAGTCGGCATAATTCGACGGTACAAGAAATCTCGCTGGATAAAGGGGTTGTCGTTCGAGATATCATTGGTTCGGAAAATAAGTTGGCCTGGAGGGGGCAGACAACCCTTCGTTTTGCCGACTTGTTACTAGGCGGCAACGGATTTGGAACAGCGTCTTTGCCGAATATTGAATACGATCCTGCCGCAGGTACGGTGGTTTCAAGTGGTGTGGCTGGATACAGAAGCGGTCCGGGAAAGAGGAAGGCAATTTCACAAAGTCCCTATCTTGACAGTATCTTTGTCCCCGGCAGCGAGGATGGCGATGTTATTGTTAGCTCGCTTGGCCATAAATTTGGTGAATGTCCTGAAACGAGTGGCTTGTATTTCGCAAATGTTTTATGTCAAAAAAACTTTCTATTTTTTGATCCGATCCAACAAGTTTTTAAGCAGTCCAGACAGCAATTTGAAGATTCGGGATTTCTTTACCTGCACAGCAACGTCGGCCTGACGATTGACCTGAATGCGGTTCGACGGGCTGTTCCCGGCCTTTCTGTCTCTTCGTTCTCTGCTTTTGCCGGGATTATCCGTACCTGGAATGATACGCCGGATAGTTCAGAGGCAGATGTATGGATTTTAGTGGATGGCCAGGTTCGGTCTTCTCGGAAAGCTCTTCGAGCTGACGAGGGATATGATATTCATATTGATATCACTGATGAGGATCGTTTCTTAACCTTGATTGTTACGGATGGCGGAAAAACTTATTCGGAGGGCTTCCCCGCCAATCATTATGATACGTGTGGTTTTGCCGAACCGGTTTTTAATTTGGTATTGCCTTCAAAATAATTTCAACGATGGAGTTGCATCGGAGGCAGGGGGGCACCAAATCGCGATATGTTTTTTAAGGTCAGGAGGTCTTGGCAGTCGGCCAAGTCAATGAGATGAGAAACATTTTTTGAAAGGAGAATTATGAAAAGGCAAATATTATTATCTGTATTGCTGGTACTGATGTTCAGTGTTTCAAGTCAGGCGAATAAGTTAGCGAATGGAGGGTTTGAAGATCCCGCGACCCCTCTTGGATCGTGGAATGGTTTGAC
Source organism: Anaerohalosphaeraceae bacterium (assembly GCA_963675155.1). Lineage (GTDB taxonomy): Bacteria > Planctomycetota > Phycisphaerae > Sedimentisphaerales > Anaerohalosphaeraceae > 4572-13. The sequence continues at coordinate 303,850 of OY775912.1, forward strand.
GCCGATTCCCAACTGGAAGTTTGAGGGATATATACCGACCGGTGGCTGGCAAGCTGGTTTAATTGGAAATGACGTCGGTCGCGTTCGGGATATTCAGGGCGCTCGAATCTGGGGCAATGACACGGTCCTTTACCAGGAGTTTGATGTCGATGCCGGGGCCGGTTATGTGTTCAGTGTATATTGTCATAACAACGCTGACGGTGATACTGTTGATGGGATATTCCATCTGGTGGCGTCATTTTACGATGCAGCCAATGCGGAGCTTTCGTCGCAGATTGTCGCATCATTTGATACGGCAGTGGAGCCCACACAAGCGTTGGGTGAATGGGTCCAGATTTCCGGTTCCGTTACTGCTCCCATCGGTGCGGTGACAGGTCGAGTTGGTTTGGACCTGGATGACCGGACCATTGGCGGCATGGACTTTGACGATGTTTCAGTGCGTAAAGCAGGGGCCTACAATCCGATTCCATCTGACGGTGCCAATGTAGGGCTTGATTTAATTGCATTGAGTTGGTCCAATCCGGCTGCCAAAGATCCAAACAACAATACGGTGACATGTGATGTATATTTCGAAGAAGACGATGGGGACCCGAATATCCTCAGTCCCGCAATCGTAACCGGGCTTGAGGATAATACGCTTCTTCTCGCTGACTATGGGATTGTCTTACAGGACGACACTGTTTATCACTGGCGTGTGGATTGTACGGATCCCAATAATGGCGGTCCCCTATTCTATGAGGGTGAGACCTGGACTTTCCAGGTTGCTGATTTGCCTCCGGTTGTGACGGTTGGCGATGATGAGTATCTCTGGCTGAACATGGATGATGGTGACGGTGATCCGGGCAAGGTGACTCTTACGGTATCTGGTACCTATACGGATGACGGAAAGAGCCCGATTACGCGCGTTGAGTGGATTGCTCCGGATGGCGGGACAATTGTCAGCCAATCAGAGCCGATCCCCGGAACCATTGAGGCGGTTGTCGAGATAGCAGCCCCCACGGTGCCGGACTCATTAACGTTGACCCTGGAAGTTGAAGATTCTGCCGGAATAGGGGCAGATTCCCTGGAAGTCACGGTATACAACGACTGTCTTGCAGCGGCGGTGGCTGATGGTGATATCACTGAAGCTGAATCGCTGGGTGATATCAATCGTGATTGCAATGTAAATCTGGACGATTTCGCGATTCTGGCCGAAAAGTGGTTGCAGTGTCTGTCGGCAAAAGGCGGATGCACCCCGTAATGTAATCAGAAAATACTTGTCGGGCGGATTTGCTTATCCGTCCGACAGGACATTACTTTAGTACGACGCTAAATGTGATAATGTCTCTGGGGGCCGGAGCCGGTAACGCTTACGTTGTTGATTAGGGGGATTTGTTCTCCAAACGCCGCCGAGGGCTGTCTGCCGAAATGATTCGTTCGCTTTTTGCTTTTTTGCGTGGATATATTTTTGCTAATAGAGTCCCTAAATGAATAAAAAAAGATTTCATTATAAAATTGTATTCATCACCCTATTTTTGATAGCGGTTTCGTCTCATGGCTTTGCTCGCAGTCTACTCTGGAGAGATGAATTTGACGGCACTTCGCTTGACACAACAAAGTGGACTGTCGTGAATGCTGAAGATTGGTATGATTGCTGGTATGCACCGCATAATGTTGAAGTTTCCGAAGGGACGCTCAAATTACATTCACGGGAGCAATTGTATAACGGCAAGCACTGGACCGGAGCAAAGCTGGAAGGGAAATATCATCCTCAATATAAATACTTAGAAGCAAAGATCCGGCATTCTTTGCCTGATAGCCATATATGGTCGGCATGGTGGACAATCGGCTGGACCGGTACGACATGGCAATGGCCCCCGGAATTTGATATCTTCGAATTTGCGATACAATGGGAAACCACTCCTTTTCAAACCTATCATTGGGATAGAGGGTACGGGCACGAGATGGACGGTGAAATAACCGGACTTGACGAAACCGAGTGGCATACTTACGGAGTTTATTGGACGGCTGCACAATCGGCGGTTTTTTATGTGGATGGTGTGCGGTCCTATCAACCCTACGGACCGGCCGAAAGCGCCCAAATGCAGGCGTTACTGATTTTATCATCTTCTCCTAACAGAGATGACCACTACAGTGGCTGTTCTTTGGGAGATTTTGAGGTGGATTATGTGCGTGTGTATGACAGTCCGCCGGACCACGACATGTCGGTGACAAATCTGGCACTGAATAAACCCGTTCAGGTTTCATCATCTCAGTCCGGTCATGACGGCAGTTATGCTGTTGACGGAGATGCCGGTACCCGCTGGGCATCTGACTGGAGCGATCCTCAGTTTATTGTTGTAGATCTGGGCCAAGAAACACCCTTTAGCATTGTCCGTCTCAATTGGGAAAACGCCTATGCCAGCCGGTTTCTGATTCAGGTTTCCAACGATAACTCGACCTGGACAACGGTTGTGAATGAACAAAATGGCTCCGTTGGAATTCGTGAATACTCCGTGGACGCTAACGCAAGGTACCTGAAAATTTTGGGGACCGAGCGAGGTACCGAATGGGGTTATTCATTGTATGAGGTCCAGATTTACCAATGCAGAAAATATGATCTGGCTTTTTTTGATTCAATGGCTTATAATTGGTTAGAAACCGATTGCGGTTCAAATAACTGTGAGGGCGCCGATATGGATTTTGATAACGATGTGGATATCATCGACCTTCAGGAGTTGGCTTTTCAATGGCTAGGCCTCAACTGCTTCGGTAATTCATAGGAACGGATTTCAACAAGAAATAAGTCGAATAACTCAAGAAACTGGAGCGTGGAAGTCTATTTTTGAATTTTCGAGATGATTTGGAATTGTTAAATGATTGGCAGGATTCAACCATGAGAATGTCGTGTTTCAGAGTAGCGTCCCTTGTTGTTTTGGTTTTCAGTCTTTTAACTTATGCGGCATCTCCTGTCGGCGACCTTGACGGGAATTACTATGTGGACTTTGAAGACCTTGTCCTTTTTGCGCAGCAATGGATGCAGTACCCTGATTGCTATGGTGCTCCGGGTTGTGGGGATGTTGAAGGCGATGATGGCGTGAATCTCGAAGATTTCGCACTCATTGCATTTAATTGGCAAATACGTGGCGAGATCGCACTGGTGATTAACGAAGTGATGGCTTCCAATGACAGCACGTTGGAAGATCCGGATGAACCCGGAGAATACCCGGACTGGATCGAAATTTATAATTATGGGGATGATACGGTATCTTTGTCGGGGATGTATCTGCGGGACGACAACAATACATGGCAGATCCCGGCAGGCATTTCCATAGAACCCGATGAGTATGTTTTGTTCTGGGCTGATGATGATGACGAGCAGGGCGATTATCATACCACTCTGAAATTGGGCAAATCTGATGATGAAGTGACGCTTGTGTCGTATGATGGAGAAACCATTGTTGATTCGATGAGCTATTCAGATCAGGTAACAGATGTTTCTTACGGACGATATCCGGATGCTTCGGATGACTGGTATTTGATGGACGCACCTTCCCCCGAATTGACGAACGCGATGGGAATGGCCGGTAAGGTCTATTTTTCAAGCCTGGGCGGAACTTTTACATCAAGCTTTTCCCTGACCCTGTCAACAACGTCACCGACGGCACAGATTCGTTATACTACTGATGGCTCGATTCCATCTGCTTCTTCATTTCCGTATACTGCGCCGATAACGATTTCAAATTCTCAGACCCGACGCATCAGGGCCAGGGCCTATGATGCGTTGCTGGCGCCCGGTCCGGTGCATACGGAGGTCTATGTTCCCCTGGCGGCGGATATACAGACCTTCACTTCGAATCTTCCAATTGTCATTCTGGACACTCATGGAAGCGGCATCAGTAACACAACATACGGCGAAATATCTTCGATCTTTGTCGATGTCGACAAAGACACCGGTGTATCCAGCATGACTGACTTCTCCGATTTTGCAGGAAGAGGTGCAGCAAAGATTCGCGGGGAAAGTTCCCAGGCATGGCCCAAGAAACAGTACTCCCTGGAACTCTGGGATGAGAACGACATGGACGCGAAAGCTTCATTACTGGGAATGCCGTCGGGATCGGATTGGATTTTGAATGCGCCATACGGCGACAAAACACTTTTGCGGAATGTGTTGGCATTTAAGTGGTCAAATGATATTGAAAACGGTTTTGCTGCTCCGGGGACCAAATTGGTCGAAGTCTTCCTGAACGATGACGGCGGAAACTGTTCATATGCAGACTACAACGGAATTTATGTTTTGATGGAAAAAATCAAAGTGTCAGACAATAGAGTCGATATCGGTTCTCTCGATTCCGGTGACATTGCCGAACCGGATGTAACCGGCGGATATATTTTAAGGGTCGACAAGAATAATGGGCAGGAAACGTTTACAACAAATGCAAACATGGTCGGATCAATTCAGTATTACGATCCGGACGAGACCGCTCTTTCCGCCACACAAAAAAGCTGGATACAAAACTGGCTTAATACCTTTGAAACCCATCTTAACGCAAGTGATTTCAATGATCCCCTGGCAGGTTATGCACACTATATCGATGTCGAAAACTTCATCGAATATGATATGATACTGGAGTTATTTAAAAATGCAGATGGTTTTAAGCTTAGCACTTATTTTCATAAAGAGCGAAATGGGAAGCTGAGGTTTGGACCTCAATGGGACTTTAATTTCAGTTCCGGAAATACAACAAATCCAGATTGGTGGTATCCCTCGTATTTTTCCAAGGCGTCTGCAACTGAAGAAGGGTGGTTCTGTGATCAACCCGATTTTAAAGTGTACAGCTGGCATCAACGGTTATTGCAGGATCCCGATTATATGATTCGTTATGCAGATAAATGGTTTGAACACAGAGAAGATAAACTCTCCGATGCACAAATAACCGCAGATATCGATACTTACTATTCGCTGCTGACAACCAATCATGCATTTGCGGGTGGCGCAGACAATGCGGCAGACAGAAACTTTGCCAAATGGAACATACTTAACAATCAGGAGTGGTGTAATTACTACTTCGGATACAACGCCCAATTGAGCGTTTATGATCCCTACACCGGCCAAACAACGCAAATACCTCCAGAAGAACGCGAACAAGCCAACATGCCGCACACCTATCATATGGAAACCGAATGGCTGAAGAACTGGTTTAACGGCGAAGGAACTCCTACAGGGAGTGAATGGTATCAAACTGATTATTCTGACAGGATCGGGAAACTTGACGCGTTATGGCAATCCGACCGGAATATTTGTATGCCGCCGACGCTGAATATTAACGGTACGCCCATGAATTTGGGAGGCCGGGTCGATCTGGGTGACGGTCTGACAATGAGTTCTGCCTGTGCGGGGACCATTTATTACACGACTGACGGTACGGACCCGAGAACCTGGACCACTGTGTCGAATCCGGGCTTCGCTGCAACACTGGTGGCGGAAGACGCGGCTAAAGCGGTCTTGATCCCCACCGAAACGGTCAGTAACGATTGGAAGGGAGGCAATGAACCCTTTGATGATTCAACCTGGACAGATTTCGATTTTATTGCCGGTAAACCCGGAAGTGTTGGATATGAAAATTCGAGCGGTTATCAGGAGTTTATCAGCTATGACGTTAAAAATGACCTGCTTGGAAATAACAACACGCAAAGCTGTCTGATCAGAATCCCGTTTTTTGTTGATTCCGCCCAGTTGGCGGAGATGACTTATCTCACCCTTCGTGTAAGGCACGATGACGCATTTGTGGCTTACATTAACGGTATCGAAGTCTATCGAAGTTCACTTGTTCCCAATCCGCTTGAGTGGAGTTCATCGGCGGATTCCTATTTGGATTCTGATGCGACAAATCTCGTGAATTATAATATCAGTTCCTATCTCTACCTGCTTCAGGCTGGCGGTAATAATATTCTGGCAATTCACGGTCTCAACTCTGATTCTGGAAGTTCAGATTTTCTCATCTCTGCACAGCTTGAGGCTGGCGCCGTCAGCAGCGGTGGTCATACGCCTGGCGGCGAAATTTCACCCAGTGCTGTTGTATATGCCGATCCGATTACTTTGATGAAGAGTGAAAAGATCAAGGCTCGTTTAAAGAATGGATCCGATTGGGGGGCTTTGAACGAGGCGTGCTATTCGGTTGGTCCAGTAGGTGACAACCTGCGGATTACCGAGATCATGTATCACCCGGCCGATCCCAACCAGGAGTTCGTTGAGGTCCGGAACATTGGTGCGTCGACCATCAATCTGGCATGGGTTAAATTTACAGAGGGTATCGATTTCACCTTCCCCGATCTATCACTTGGAGCAGGTCAATATGCTGTTGTGGTTCGTAATCAGGCCGTCTTTGAAGCGTTGCACGGCACGGGAATAACCATTGCCGGACAGTTCAGCGGCGCACTGGATAACGGGGGTGAAGAAATCGTTCTGAAGGACGCATTTGGGGCTAAAATCCTCGATTTCGATTACAATGATAATTGGTATCCGATTACGGATGGGGCTGGTTTCTCATTAAATATCATCAACTCGTCCAATCCGGATCCGAACAGTTGGGACGATAAAGATGCCTGGCAGGCAAGCAGTGTACTCAACGGAAGTCCGGGAGCACACAATCCCGTCAATGTTGTTCCAAACGGCGCGATTGTCATTAATGAGATACTGACACATTCCAATGACTATCCGAATGACTGGATTGAGTTACATAATACGACCGGATCAGAAATCAGCATTGGAGGTTGGTTCCTAAGCGATAATTCAGATAATTTTAAAAAATATCAAATTGGTTCCGGGACGTCCATTCCCGCATACGGTTATATCGTCTTTACCCAGGACGATAACTTTGGATCTTCGTCAAGCGATCCGGGCAGACTTGTCGGTTTTGGATTGAGTGAACTGGGAGAAGAGGTTTATCTTTCCAGCGGCTCTGGTGGAAATCTCGCCGGAGGTTACAGTGTTTGGCAGGATTTCGAAGCCGCTGAATGGGATATTTCCTTTGGAAGACATGTCAAGAGTACGGCGGAAAACAACGATGTTGATTTTGTTTTAATGCAAGCCATGACTTATGAAAACTCCAACTCCGGGCCGCTTATCCCCGATGTCATCATCAGCGAAATTATGTATAATCCATCGACGACTCATGACGAACTGGGCGAATATATCGAGTTGAAGAACAGAACCACTTCGACGGTTGACCTCTTTGACCCGGCCAATCCGTCTAACACCTGGAAGTTTACAAAGGGAATTAATTATACATTTCCGCCAGGTGTCTCGATCTCTGCAGGAGAGCGGATTCTTGTGGTTCGAACCGATCCGGAAATCTTCCGAGTGATCCACCCAACTATACCCGCAGGTGTGCAAGTTTTCGGTCCTTTTATCAATTCGAAGCTTGAAAATGATGGTGAAAAAATTGAACTTTCCAGACCGAGCAATCCGGAGCCCGGCGGTTTTGTTCCCTATATTCGTGTTGAGCAAGTCAATTACAGTGATGGTACGCACCCGATTGGCAATGACCCGTGGCCGACAACCGCCGACGGTGAGGGCAATGCTTTGAGCCGAACTTCGGAAACCGGCTACTCCAATGATGTCAGTCATTGGACGGCCGCCGCGCCGACTCCGGGACTGTGATCCGATTTTTTAAATCACTTAAATAATTTTAAATTTATAGACGAACCCTTTAGGTTATGGAAATCAGGCTTAACAGCGTAACTTGGCATATTCGAAAGGATAACTCCAGGTCAAAAGATATTGCGTCGTCTGATTCGCAGCTATTTGCGATGGTGTCATTATGAATCAACTGTTTTTCAAGATTTGTTTTTTCTTAGTCAGTACCATTTTGCTGGGCGATCTTCAGAGTGCGTCATTTTACACAAAGCGATTGGAAGACCCCGCCGCGGTCTATTTGAACAAGATAAATTTTCCCGTTCATGGCGATGGGGTGGGTGATGATTCGGTGGCGTTGCAGCAGGCGATTGATAAGGTTGCTTCCAGTACCGGAGCGGGGGTCTTATTTATTCCGGAGGGAACCTATCGTCTCGCAAAGACCGTTTATATCTGGCCGGGGGTTCGTTTAATCGGTTATGGGGAGAAACGGCCGATTTTTACATTGGGTCCAAACACGCCGGGTTTTCAGGAGGGAATCGGTTACATGTTATTCTTTTCCGGGGGGCGGCGTGATGGGACTCCTCGAGACGGCAATCCCGGAACATTTTACAGTGCAATGAGCAATATTGACATCGAAATCGGGTCAGGAAATCCGGCGGCCGTTGGAATTCGGTTTCATGTTGCTCAGCACTGCTACCTTTCTCATATGGACTTCCGGCTTGGTACGGCTAAGGCGGGATTAGAGGATATTGGCAACGAGGTCGAAGATCTCAGCTTCCACGGGGGCCAATATGGCATTATCACCAGACGGTCAGCCCCCGGATGGCCCATCCTGTTAATCGATTGTACGTTCGAGGGGCAGAGCCGCTCGGCGATCAGTTCTGACGAAGCGGGATTGGCCGTAATACGACCTGTTTTTAAGAATGTTTCTGCCGCAGTCTCTATCGTTCCGAATAAGCCGGACGAGCTCTGGATCAGCGATGCCTTGCTGGAGAATATTTCCGGCCCGGCGATGGTTATCAGTAATGAGCACAATGCGAGAACCCAGATTAACATGCAAAATGCTATCTGCAAAAATGTTCCAACTCTCGCCCGTTTCCGCCAAAGCGGCAAGACTATCTCAGGGACCGGAACTGCATATCAAGTCAAGCAGTTCTCTCATGGATTGCATATCGCCGATCAGGTCGCATCGCGGGAGATCAAGACCACATTTTCGGCTCGAGAAGTGACGACGTTTCCGACTCTGGTCGAATCGGATATTCCCGCCCTTCCCGATTGCGCCACATGGGTCAATGTCCGATCGCTGGGGGTCATGGGTGATAATCAAACGGACAATACGGCCGCACTGAAAAAGGCGATTGCCGTCCATCAAGTGCTTTATTTTCCGATGGGGTGGTATCGTGTCAGTGATACACTGAAACTCAGGCCGGATACGGTATTGATCGGGCTTAATCCTTCGGGCACGGTGATTAGCTTGTCAGAAGAGACACCTGCATTTCAGGGGTCCGGCACGCCCAAACCAGTCATCGAAGCCCCGCAGGGAGGGGCGAATATTATCACGGGCATCGGTGTCTATACAGGTGCCGTCAACCCTCGCGCCGCTGGTATCAAGTGGATGGCCGGAGCCAATTCCATGATAAACGATGTTCGCCTGCACGGCGGGCATGGCACGAAGATCCCGGGACAGGATCGCTACGGCAGGCTGGGCAATCGGGATGCCTGGAATAGCCAGAATGCCAGCTTGTGGGTGACGGGCGGAGGCGGCGGAACGTTCAAAAACATCTGGACACCCAGTCCTTACGCCAGTGCCGGCATGGAGATCTCCAATACGTCAACTCCCGGTCGGGTTTATGCGATGTCCATTGAACACCACGTTCGCAATGAGATGGTTATTCGCAATTGTTCCCAATGGCAATTCTACGCGCTGCAATTTGAGGAGGAACGGGAAGAAGGCCCCGAGGCTCTACCTTTAGAGATTGATAACGCGAGCAACCTTCTGTTTGCCAATATGTTTTTTTATCGTGTGATCAGCTCCTTTGTGCCTTTTCCCTATGCAGTGAAGATCAGCGACAGTCACGATATTCGGTTTCGTAATTTCCATTGCTACAGTAACAGTAAGGTTTCCTTTGACAGTGCCGTTTACGATGAAACGGTTGACGTCGAAGTGCGTGATGTTGAGTTGGCGGTATTGAATATGACCGGTGATTCCGTCCCGGAAGTGTCTGCGTCAGATTCGAGGATTCCTGCCAAAGGAGCCAAGGTGAAAAAGCTGGCCGATGGATTCCTGAATATTTCCAGTATTGCTGTTGACAGCAAGGGGGATGTTTATTTCTCTGACATTCGTCAAGGTTGCATTTACCGATGGTCGATTGAAAAAAAATGTGTCGAACACGTCCGTGATATTTCCCAGCAGCCGGTTCAATTGGCTTTTGACAAGGCAGACAATCTATTGGTTATTTCATATGAAGGCGACGGTACGGTATTGGCCTTCCGGCCGGATAATAAAAAGAGTGAGATAATTTCTCTGAAGCCCCAAGCGGCTGCATCACACCCGAAAATGACAGCAGTGCTTCCTGTCAATCGCTGGATGAGTGATGCTGCATTCATTCGAGATTCGATTGGGAAGAAACCGTTCCATTATATTTCGCCGGACGGCACAATGTTTATCCCTGCCGGCGAGGACTTTACGACGGGCGCCAAGCAATGGGGCATCAAGGCATCGGACCTGATTCGAGCTTTCGGAATTTCCCCGGCTGTGTCAGGGCGACCCTTTTATGTCACCAATGAACTGGAGCTGAAAACATGGTCTTTCGATGTTGGACCTGATGGGACGCTTTCCAATCCAACGCTATTTGCTCAGGAAGGGGGTGAGTCTGTAACGGCCGATGAGCGGGGCAATGTCTACATTGCGGCCGGGCAAGTCTTCGTTTTTGATCCTTCCGGCAGACGCATGGAGACCCTCAATGTGCCCCAGCGTCCGATCTGTCTCGTTTTCGGAGGCAAGGATCGAAAAACACTGTTTATTACAACCCGGTCCTCCCTTTACAGTGCCAGTGGCCATTTTGCAGATGCGGATAAAATCCGATAACGATTCAGAAAGGAATACGGAATGTTAAAAAAAGTATTGTTTATTATGGCGGGTTTGCTGATGATTGTTTCCGGCTGCGAAACGGATTCAAAAAAAATGGAAGAAGAAACAAAAATGATTCATGTTATTCTCACGGCTAAAGAAACCGGCGATCGGTTGACGACTAAAGAACCGATCACATTAAGTTCTGATGCAGCAATGCATATTTCAGAGACGATTACAGTCGATGATTCAAAGACATATCAACGTATCGTTGGTTTTGGCGGTTCATTTACAGAAGCCAGTGCTTATACGCTGTCTAAGATGAGTGCTGACAAACGTGCTGAAGTGATTAAAGCCTACTTTGATCCGAAAGAGGGAATTGGTTACACCCTTTGTAGGACACATTTGAACAGTGCGGACTTTTCGCTTGGCAACTATGCTTACTCTGAAGTTGAGGGGGATTTTGATCTTAAACACTTCGATATCTCCCGTGATAAAAAATGGCTTCTCCCGATGATTAAAGATGCGATGGCTGTCGAAGGTGCGAATTTCAAGCTGTTTTCGTCGCCATGGAGTCCGCCTGCGTGGATGAAAACAAATGGTCAGATGAACTACGGGGGACAGCTTAAGCCGGAATGTCGTGATGTGTGGGCACGATATTATGCCAGATACATCAAGGAGTACGCCCAAGAAGGGATTGCAATCTGGGGGCTGACGGTTCAGAACGAGCCGGCGGCAACCCAAACATGGGACTCCTGTCTCTATTCAGCTGAAGAAGAAGGGGCCTTTGTGCGTGACCATCTGGGGCCAACCCTTGAAAAAGAAGGATTGGGTGATGTCAAGATCATTGTCTGGGATCATAATAAGGATATCATTTATGAACGTGCAGAACCGATCCTGTCCGACCCTGAGACAACAAAATATGTCTGGGGAGTTGGGTTCCACTGGTATTCCGGCGACGAATTTGAAAATCTGGAAAAAGTCCACAATGCCTTTCCGGATAAACATCTTCTGTTTACCGAAGGCTGTCAGGAAGGTGGTGTCCGCCTGGGTGCGTGGGATCTTGGGGAGCGGTATGCACACGATATCATCGGTGATTTAAATAACTGGACTGTGGGCTGGGTTGATTGGAACATGGTTTTAAATGAAAGAGGCGGCCCTAACCACGTGGACAATCTTTGCGATGCACCCGTTATCGCTGATACGACTCGAAATGATCTGTATTACCAAAATTCCTTCTACTATCTGGGACATTTCAGTAAATATATCCGCCCAGACGCTGTTCGTGTTGCCAGTTCAGTAACCAAGGAGGCACTGGAAACGACTGCCTTTAAAAATTCAGATGGGTCTATCGCTATCGTTGTGATGAATCGAACCGATGCAGAAATCCCATTCAATCTTAAGATTGACGGGCAAATAGCCGCTTGTTCGAGTCCGGCTCATTCGATCATAACCATGGTATATTAATCTTAAAGTAACAGTCAGTCGTCATTGTTTTTGAAAGGGCATCCAATGTATAAAAAAGTCAATCTCGTCTTATTTTTTATTCTATTATCTTCGGTTTCATTGAAAGCAGATTATAAACTCATCTGGTCGGAGGAATTTGATCAGGCGAAAATTGACACCAAGGCATGGAAAGCTGAAACAAATCCAGGAGTTGTATACGATGCTCATCAGAAACAGTTTTACACTGATAAAGAAAGCAACAGCTTTATAAAAAATGGAAATTTGGTCATCCGTGCCCAAAAAGAAGACTATGCGATCAATGAGTACACATCTGCCCGACTGAATACGTATGGCGCGTTTGGTTTGTGTTACGGAAAGATCGAGGCCCGGATCAAAACAGCAAGTGCAGACGGAGTTCAATGTAAACTCTTTATGCTTCCCGAAACACTGGAATACGGCGCTTGGGCTCGAAGCGGCCAGATTGATATCATGGAAACTCAGGGAGCCAATCCGGATCGCATAAAAGGCGGCATCTACCACGGCGGCCAAGGGCACTATAATAAGTACTCCGGTCGAGAATATTTATCGGAAGGTGTGGATTTCTCAGATGACTATCATGTCTATACGATCGAGTGGCAACCCTATGAAATACGATGGTTCATTGACGGAAAACTTTATGCCATGCAGAATCAATGGAGCAGTTTTTCTGCGGACTACCCGGCACCATTCGACAAGCGATTTTATCTAATATTAAGTGTTGCCGTTGCCGGCGATACAGATGACAGTCAACTCCCGGCTGAAATGAGTGTTGATTGGATTCGGGCCTATCAAATCGAAGGCGATAATCAGCCTCCTCGAATTAAAATCACTTCTCCGGCCAATAACGCAGCAGTCGATGCGGGAAATCTTCAGGTCGCTGTTAACGCAACAGATGCAGATAATAACCTTGAAAAAGTTGAATTTTACAATCATTACGACTTATTGGGAGTTGCCACAGATGCTCCTTATAGTTTTACCTGGGATGTGCCCGATGGGTGCCATCTGCTCATCGCAAGAGCTGTTGACAGTTCCGGATTCGGGTACAGCAACAGTGTTGAGATTGTGGCCGGGGTCGGTTGTCCGCCCACACCTTATCACGGCAGTCCCGTTAACCTGCCCGGAAGGATAGAAGCCGAGGATTTTGACACAAGCCCAAAAGAAAAAGCTTACTGGGACTTTGATGAAAGCAACAACGGCGGCGCTTACCGTAAAACCGGTGTTGACATTCAGGATTGCCTTGAAGGCGGCTACAATCTCGCTTGGATCGAATCGGGGGAATGGGTGGAATATACGGTAAACGTCAAAAAAGACGGCATGTATGACATCATATGTCGGACCAGCTCACCGTTAGACGGGGGCAAGCTGCATGTAGAGTTTGACGGAGAGAATAAAACAGGGACCCTGCAGGTTGTAAATACAGGTGACTGGCAGAATTACACACATCTGATCAAAAAAAATGTGCCTCTCAAAGCAGGTGTCCGGAAGATGAAAGTTGTCATAGAAAACGGTGGTTTAAATCTCAACTACATTGAAGTGAACGCTTCAATGTCTCCTTGACCGGGATAATTTCTGAATTTTGTGCGGATAATTATCTTGCCAAGATTTTGTTCTGTCATATGATTTGAATTCATCGGTTGTCTCGGGAAATTGTTTAATCAATCAGGGAGAGATGATGAAGGCATGCAATATTTTGACGGTATCGGTTTTGGCGGCGACGCTTACACTGGCCCCGGCGTATGGCCAAACCATTCTAATCGATTTTGGTAACGCTTCTTCGTGGCGTGGAGTTGACACGCCGAGTCCCGATGAAAACGGAAACTCCTGGAACTGCGTGTGGAGTGCCGCTTACTATCCCAACTTAATTGACATTGACGGAAATGTTACGCCCGTCGACTTTGGTTTTTCTTCTGCCGGCGGAACCGACAGCTATAACAGTCCTGCAGGTGTCACTTCTGATCCCGTTACTCAGGCAATGATTGACGCGACGGACATCAATGCCGCAGCCCTGGGCAACCTGGGTGTCAATGAGGCGGCAATGGACTTCTACGATTCGTCGACATTTGAGATTCAAGGGTTGGATCCGACAAAAACCTATGATCTGACTTTTTTTGGATCACACAAGTACAGCGACGATGACACGACGGTCTATTCGGTCTACACCGACAATACGCTTACCACTCTGGTCGACTTGGCCAGCCTTAATGTTCAGCAAAGCGGAAGTCCCTCGCTGCACAATCGGGATATGGTTGTGACGATCACCGGACTGTCCCCGCAGGCTGCCAATAGCCTGTATATCAGGTTTACCGGCTCAAACGGAAATTTAGGCTATCTCAACTGCATGCAGATCGAGGAAGTCTCCGGAGACATGACAACCAATCCCCTTCCCGGTGATGGTGAGACCGTCGCAATGCTCACAACGAATTTGATATGGAACCAGCCCAGTGAGTATTCTCCCATGAAGTATGTTCTCCGTTTTCGTGCCAATAATTCCAACTGGCTTGATACGGCCAACACAACTGTGGTGGACCCCGTGGTCGATCTTGATCTTGACGGCGATGTGTCCACAACCGAAGCTGCGGTGCCGGTCGCACTGGATTACAATACTGTCTATTATTGGAAAGTTACTGCATTTGAGTCCGCCGCTCCGTCTCCCATCGAACATGACGGGCCGGTCTGGTCGTTCACGACCGAAACAGACACTTCCAGCTCCCCAGTTCGCAAAAAGATAATGGCTCATTACATGCCGTGGTATCAGTCGCAACCCATCAGCGGATACTGGGGCTGGCACTGGCATATGAACCATTTCAGTCCGCCGACCACCATTGCATCGCACTACCATCCCCTCTTTGGGCCCTACGACTCCAGTGACCCGCACGTCTTAGCGTCTCAGTCGCTTTTGATGAAGTTCGGGGGAATCGACGGGATGATTGCCGATTGGTACGGCATTGAGGATTTTTGGGATTACGGCCGCGTAAGGGACGCTACGAATGCCTTTGTCCCCTATATCAAGCAGGCCCAACTAGAATTTTCCATCTGCTATGAAGACCAGACCGTTGGCCATATGCTCAACAATGGTCACTTTGCAGACAGAAATGAGGCCGTTGCACATGGTGTAGAGGTTATGGAGTGGCTGGACAACCACTATTTTAGTGACTCCTCGTACCTGAAAATAGACGGCAGGCCGGTCTTGCTTTGTTTTGGCCCGCAATTTTTTACATACAGTGAATGGGAGCTGTTGTTTGAGGCACCGGTTTCGCCGCCGCACTTTTTCCCGCTGAAGTATCACACCGCGCCAAACACCGGTGAATTTGACTGGCCGTCTCCGGGTGCCGGCACCGAAGGGATTACCTCGAATCTCAACGCTTTTTACGACAGGGCTGCTTCTTTGGGATGGGATCATTACGTTGGCGGTGTCTTTCCCCGGTTTCATGATATTTACGAAGAGGCCGGAATAGGGTCTTCTTACGGCTATATTGACGATCAGGATACGGCTACTTTCACCCAAACACTGGAAAGAGCAATCTTAAGCGATGCCGATATTGTTCAAATTGTGACGTGGAACGATTACGGAGAAGGCACGGTGATTGAGCCAACTGAGGAAGACAGCTATACGTACCTGGAAATTATTCAACAGTATCGAACCCGTTATATTGATCCGAATTTTCCCTACACGGCTGCGGACCTGAGACTTCCCACAAGACTGTATGCGATGCGGCAGACCTACCAAGCCGATCCCGTAAAAATGACTCAGCTTGATTCCGTTGAAGCCTGTTTATTTGCCGACCAGCTGGCACAGGCTGAAATGCTGATGAATCAGATTGATTGCGACACTGTCATTGTAGGAGATTTTAATGCCGACTGCAGGGTGAGCCTCTTCGACTTTGAGCTGTTATCCGATGCATGGCTCAGCGGGGCCGCTGATCCGAATTGGCGTCCCGAGGTTGACATCAGCGACCCCAAAGATGGTAAGATTGACATTCTGGATTTGCGTCAATTTGCTGAAAATTGGCTGGAAATCAATTTATGATGAGAATCTCCTGATTGCGATAAGGTGTGTCAGTTCATTTCTTTATAGTACTCGATTATTGGCGTCTTGTTTCTAATGTGAGGCCTGAGATGGGATAGAGAAGGTAAAGTCGAAAAATTATGAAATAATTTAAAAAACGCAGGGTGTCAAATCTGACAAATCTGGAATATCTATATGAAGTACCTTTTTCCTGAGGAGGATTATGGGTCATATAAATAATTCAACCAGCACCGAAGAACGTTCGAAAAGGTTCATCTCTTTGTTGATGCCTGTCCAGCGAAAAGTGTATGCTTATGTCGCTTATCACGTTCCCGATAAGAATAACTCCGATGACCTTTTTCAAGAAGTCGTCGCAACCCTATTAACCAAGTTTGACGATTACGAAGAAGGTACGAGCTTCCTGAAGTGGGCCATCACTGTTGCCAAATATAAGATTCTTTCTTTTCACCGAGATAACAAACGCATGAAGATTGTGTTTGATGAAGCCGACATGGACCAAATTTATATCGAAGCGCAGGAAAAGATTGAGTCGCTGGAGGAAGAGTCAAAGGCATTAACAGGATGCTTAGAGAAATTATCCGATAAGCAGCGAAGCTTGGTGAATTATCGATACGGCTATGAAATGACCTACCGTCAAATTGCAAAAAAACTCAATATTTCAATGCAATCGACATACAGAGCAATTTATCGTATCCATGGATCCCTCCTGAAATGTATTCATCTGTCATTGAAGTTCAGAGGTGTCAATGAATAATAACGACTCATTTTTAGACAATTATCCCGAGTTCTTCCCTCTCATTGCAGACAGAGAGATGACCGATGAAGAGTTTGAAGTGGTTAAAGCTTTACTGAAAACCAATCAAGCGGCCCGAAACGCTTATTTTGACATGATTAACCTTGAAGTCTTGTTACGGGACTCAAAAGAGCTGGGGGAAGGATTTGAGGGAAACCCCTGTATTGACATGGATTTTTGGCGACTTCTGGCTCACGAAGAAGAAACAAAACCAGCCATTGAAATCCCCCCCCAACAGCCGCCCCGGGAGTTGATACAAAAGGTTATTTGGCCTCAGAAAAATAAATATAAAGTGAGTAAATTCAGCATTTTTGGAATTGCGATGAATGTTGCGGCGATCCTTTTTGTCGTTCTGTTTTTGAAGTTTGCTCCCCAGCGATTTCACGCCTTTGAGGTTGCAACTCTGGTTGATCAATTGAATGTCAAATGGGCTCATCCCGATAAAATCCGGGGAAAAGGAAGCCGTTTATGGACCGATGAAGGGCTGTTGGATTTGAAACAGGGAATGGTTAAAATCCGATATGACGACGGCGTCGACGTTGTGATTGAAGGACCGGCATTATTTGAAATTAACCAATCGCAGGTTTATCTTGAATACGGACGTTTATACGGCTGTGTTTCGAAGTCGGGCTTGGGATTTAGAGTGGAAACGCCCACGTCACAGTTTTTGGATCATGGAACTGAATTCGGCGTATTGGCTAATATTGACGGCTCCTCGGAATTGCATGTCATGGAAGGTAAAGTTGAATTATTTACCGGTTCCAGAGGCCAATTCAAAAGCTGTCAGATGGTGCCTGAAAAAAAGGCAATAAAGTATAATGCGACGATCGATCAAGTCAACAAGATCCCTATTCAAAAAGAGGTCTTCGCTCGGTCTTTCAATTCCGAAAGCAAGATGGTCTGGCGAGGCAAGATGCATCTCAATCTGGCCGATATCATCGGTGGCGGCAATGGTTTTGGAGATGGGGCAATCGATGCAGGAATCGATGCGACCACCGGAAAAACGCTGGACCGTCTTTTGAATTATAATCCATTTGAAGGTTCTGCGGGATATAAGGCGGTCAGCAGCAGTCCGTATATTGACGGTGTTTTTATTCCGGGTGCCGGTGACGGTCCAATCCCCATTACGTCGGAAGGATCGTATACGGCGATATTCCCGCATACAAGCGGAGCATTGTGGGGCTATATATTCAATGGGGCATTTCATCAGGGAACTCCTGCAACCCAAACTCCACTGGAATTAGCGGGTGTTGTTTTTGGGACGCCGGATAATCCTGCGATCACCATCCATTCGAATCAGGGGGTTACGTTCGACCTTTCTGAAATACGAAAGAGTCTGCCGGCGTTGTCGATAACAGGCTTTCGGTCGCTTGCAGGTATTTCACAAACAGTGCAGGATGTTTTGGAGAAAAAAGAAGGTGGGGCTACTGATATTTTGCCGGAATCTCAAAAGGGTTTTAACGCTGACAGGTCAAACGTTGAATTTTGGGTTTTTCTGGACGGAAAACAGGCGTTTTGCCAGAAAATATCCAGTGCTGACGAGGCTGCTGAACTGGAGATACCCATCGCAGATAATGTTCGATTTCTGACATTGGCGGTGACAGAATCCGATGACTCCGTTTCGTATGACTGGGCGTTATTCGGCCGACCGGAGTTGATTTTGGAGTTGGCCCGGCAGTAGGGGAGGACTTGATGAGTGGTTAAAAATATGATGTTAATAAAGGTTGACAGAGATGAGAGAATTGAGCCGTCTCGCTCACACAACCACCGGATCCAATCGTAGGTCCATAAAAATTGTATAACCGGCTCAGTATTGGAGGAACATGATGGAAACACGAAATATGATGAACGTATCAATTTTGGCAGTATTACTTGTATTTGGACTGAACCTGGTTGCTCCGGTTTATGGTGTAACCGTTCTGGTCGATTTTGGTAACAACGACTCGTATGGCGGAGTCACCGCGCCAAGTCCCGATGGAAACGGTAACTACTGGACCAGTGTCTGGAGCGGCGCCTACTATCCCGACATGGTTGACATTGACGGCAATGCCACCACCATCGACTTCGGCTTTGCCACCCCCGGCGGAACCGACAGCTACAACGGACCTGCCGGTGTCACTTCCCAGCCCGACCCAACTCAAGCGAATATTGACGCGACGGATATCGATGCCGTTGCGCTGGGCAACCTTGGCGTCAATGAGGCCGCGATGGACTTCTATACGAATTCAACATTTGAGATCCAGGGTTTGGATCCGACCAAAACCTATAATCTGACCTTCTTCGGTTCCCACAAGTGGGGTGGTCTCACAACCGTGTATTCGATTTATACCGACAACACCTATTCAACCTTGGTCGATTCAGCCAGTCTCGACGTCATGGATGCGGCCAGCAACTGGCTGCATAATCGCGATACAGTGGTGACGATCAGCGGACTGGCACCGCAGACGAGCGATATCCTGTATGTCAAGTTCGAAGGGATAAATGCCACTGAAGGTTATCTCAACGCTATGCAGATCGAAGAAGTTCCCGAACCGGCAACGATGATATTGCTTTTGGCAGGCGGACTGCTGGCGCGTAAACGCCGACAGTAGATCGAATTTACAGCCGCCGGACTGATGAGCATATTTACGGATCAGCAAACAGGATTGATGATATCAGGGAGTCAATAAATAGATCAGTCTAAGGTGCAAAATTGTCAAGAACAGGAGAGAACAATGAAAACATGGAACATGATGACAGTATCAGTTTTAGCCATACTGCTTGCAGTCGGCTTGAACCTACCTGCCCCGGCATACGGCGAAACCGTTCTCATTGACTTTGGGAACGATTCCTCGTGGGGCGGAGTTACCACGCCGAGTCCCGATGTAAACGGCAATTACTGGACGAGCGTCTGGAGCGACGCTTACTATCCCGACATGGTTGACATTGATGGTAACCCTACCACCATCGACTTCGGCTTTGCCCCGGGCGGTGCAGGCGGAACCGACAGCTACAACGGCCCGGCCGGTGTCACGTCCCAACCCGACCCCACTCCGGCGAACATTGCCGCGACGGATATCGATGCCGTTGCCCTCGGCAACCTGGGCGTCAATGAAGCGGCAATGGACTTCTATACCTCGTCGAGTTTTGAGATTCAGGGCCTGAATCCGGACAAAACCTACAACCTGACGTTCTTTGGGTCGCATAAGTACAGTACCGATGCCACAACGGTGTATGAGATCTATACCGATAACACCTATACCTCCATGATTGCTTCCGCCAACCTCGACATCTCAGATGCTCCACAAAGTGCATCCCACAATCGGGATATGGTGGCTACGATCAATGATCTCGACCCCCAGGATGATAATATCCTGTATGTCAAGTTTATCGGTATAGATGGTGGTTTCGGCTATCTCAACTGCATGCAGATCGAAGAAGCCCTTGGTGTTAAAGCACGGAATCCGGTACCTCGTGATGGAGCAACGGTTGTACCGGTCACAACGAATTTAAAATGGAACCGGCCGAGCGAGTATTCACCTGCCAAGTCTGTTCTTCGTTTCCGGCCCGCTGACACTTCAGATCCCAACTGGATCGTGGTCGATCCGGTGGACGATCTTGACCTGGATGGCGATTTGGCCACGATCGAAGCAGCGGTGCCGATGGTGCTGGACTTCAACACGAAGTATGATTGGAAAGTTACTTCTTTTAAGCTTAATGACCCCAATGAGTTTGAGGGGCCGATCTGGTCGTTTACCACTGAAGCGGAACTGCGGGTAGATGCCGGTCCCAGCATCATAACCTGGCTGCAGGACGGCAGTGTCAACGTTGATTTAAACGGATCGATCACCTATCCGGATACTTTGAGCAGTATACTATGGTCTGTGGTGGATAAGCCTGTCACGGCCACGGTTGACATTGATGATGACACCTCAGCAGTCACGTCGGCGTCGCTTGATGTAACCGGCGACTATGTCCTGAAATTGTGGGCTCAGGACGATAGTGTGCCGCTCGAAGATGAAGACACT
The DNA here is from genome assembly GCA_963675155.1 of Anaerohalosphaeraceae bacterium. Lineage (GTDB taxonomy): Bacteria > Planctomycetota > Phycisphaerae > Sedimentisphaerales > Anaerohalosphaeraceae > 4572-13. Next base: position 324,850 of record OY775912.1, read on the forward strand.
ATTGAGATCCATGTGTTCGCAGACGCCTGCCTGGCGGCCAAAGCCAATCCCGCCGGCTACACGCCTCTGTTGCATGATTCTACCGATGATTGCCGGGTAGACCTTGAAGACTTCGTGCAGTTCGCTGCCGACTGGCTCACAGACCTCTCGCTGACGGAAAACCTTGAATATTAGAGAGATAAATTAAACCAATTGCGGATGCTGGATCTTGCCTCGGCGATCCGGCATCCCTTCATTTCCAGAAAGATAATCAACTGACAACGATTATATATTGTTGATTTCTTTCCATGAAATGCTGAATTTAGCTAAATATTTCTTTAATCGGTCTGCATCATTGGGCCGGGCCTTTTGTGTTCTGGAGACATTGAAAAGCTGTCGTCCTGCCTCAGATAGACTTTTGGCTTTTGAACATACTTTTATGACATGAGCCAGTTGCGGCCTGTCAAATTCGTCAATTTTAGCCAGTCTTTCTTTTCCGAGGAGTTTTTCCAAGAGATCGGTATTGTTATCTTGTCTGGCCGATTGCCAGGATTTAAGGAGTCTCTGGATTTCTTCTTCCACAATATCTTCGCAGATTCGGCCTCCGGGGGCCAGTGTGGCCATGCGGGTAATCGCCCCGATCAGATCACGGAAATTCGATTTCCACATTGCTTGGCCCGACGTACTGAATGACAGGAAGCGTCTTTGAGCTTCTTTATTAAATCTGACATGCGTGCCGGCTTTACTGGCGTATTGATCCAGTTCGTACTGGATATTAGGCTCGATGTCTTCGCGGCGATCCTTCAAACCCGGCAGGTGAAACGTCCACAGGTTGATTCTGGCCAGCAGGTCTTCGCGGAATTGCCCGGAATTGATATTGGCCTGTAAATCTCTATTGGTCCCACAGATCAGCTGAAAGTCGCTGCTGACCTCTTTGTCAGATCCAACGGGCAGGAATTTCTTTTCTTCGATGGCTCGAAGCAGCATCGATTGCTCCTCAATGCCCAGTTCGCCAACTTCATCGAGGAATAGAATACCGCCATCGGCTGTTTTTAAGAGACCCTCTCTGGCCTGTACAGCACCTGTAAACGCTCCTTTTGTATGCCCAAAGAGGGCTGACATCGCTGCGTCACCCCGAATGGTTGCACAGTTGACCTCTACAAAATCCCCTCTGAGTTTTTTGTGCGTCTTTTTAAGCTCAAAGATTCGTTGGGCTAGCTGGGATTTACCGGCTCCGGTAGGTCCCATGAGCAGAATAGGATCTGTTGTCCGGGCTCCAACATGCTCGATCCGTTCAATCAGGGCATTGAAATTCTTATTCTTTGTTTGGATACCGGATTTTAAAAATGAGATATCGTCACACAACTGCTGCTTGAACCGCATCGCGATTCGGTCATACTTGGACAGGTCTAAATCGATAATTTGATAACTGCCCGGTCCCTGATCTGTTTCTCGTTTTGGAGGGCTTGTTTGCAGCAGTCTGCCGGGGAAGTAGCGAGATTCGGTTAACAGGAACTCGCATATCTGAGAAACGTGTGTCCCTGTTGTGATATGGACTAAATACTCTTCATGGTCAGGGTCAAAGTCATAGTCTTTCGAAAAGTCATGGAGGACGCCGTACACCTCCTGGAAGTCCCAGGGATTATCCCAGTCAATGACATGAGGGACCACCTTTGTTTCCGGGGAAACAAGACCGATGTCTTTGATCACGCTTTTAGCGATCTTCTCGAATTTCCGTTGAAAGAGTAATTCAAAACGATCGACCAGCAGTTCTTCGTGTTGGCAGATTGAGACCGTTGGCCGCCAGAAGTTCCAGCGATCCGGTCCTTGCCCGCGGTCGAGATTAGGCCCCAACAATCCGATGACTACATTCTTCATGGTATATATATCCGTATATAGAATTATAATATATTATAAGTATAAGTGTCGGCTCATTTATGGTCAATGCTTAATTGATAATTTTTATGCCATTCTAAATAAAGGAGTTATGTTCATTTTTGCTTTTATTTAAAAGTCTGGCACGCAGGTTGTACATAGTAGATCAAGTAATTAACGCTCTTATGAAAATTAAAGATGAAGTTTCCGCCGGGCCAGCGGCATACCAGTGACAGCCATGCTGTTTCATTGCGTATGTACCGTGAGTGGGTTCTAACGAAGGTGGAACTATTCGAGCGGCGAGAATTGGAAAATGCGACCAATGTCAATTCTTTCGATTCCCGCATCGGATCCCAATGGTTAGCTCAGAGGGTAGAGCATCGGGCCGTTAACCCGAAGTCGTGGGTTCGATTCCCACACCGACCGCCGCGAGAGCGGCTCAAAGAAGGGCTCGAAGGAAACATTTGGTCTATCTGGCAGTTGACAGGTTTTTCTGACTCACCTCGTTGGCCTGTCAACACCATTTGTAAACGCTCTGCAGTATGCGGATACCGCTTACTTCTGGCCAAGAGCAAAGACGTCGATGACGAACAAGCAATGACGGATTTCGCTGGTAATAGGAAATCTGAAATTGCGACCTTCCGAATCGCCTCTTACCTTGTTCAAAGTGAACTTAAGCATGCTCCGCGTGAAAGATGGGGCAATAGTCAAATGTTTCCTGAAAGCCTCTTATGACAAATGCCCGGCGATAAATGAAAGAATAAATACAAGGTGAGAAAATAGAATAAAAAGGAGAATTAAAATGAGTATTAAAACGATCAAAATCCATTCGTATGAAAAGGGATTCCACTTCCGTAACGGTGAGCTGATTGGTTTGCTGGACGAAGGTCGCCACTGGTTTCTGAAACCTGTTGCGAAGGACCAGGTTTATGTATCAAACCTGCGAGATCCTTGGATTCGCCATAACGACCTTGACTTGATTGTTAAGTCCGGCGTTTTGGAAGGCAAGGCTCAGGTTCTGGACCTTCAGGACTTCCAACGCGGGTTGGTCTGGGTGGATGGTCGTTTTGAAGCGATTGTGTCCGGCGGAATCTATGCGATCTGGACGACGCATCGTGCCGTGAAAGTGGAAATCATTGATGCACGGGACGTTCGGTTTAACCACCGTGACATCAGCGTTATCCTGAAATCCTCAGGTGCCAAAGAGCTTTTGGATGAGAACACCGTCGCTGAAGATCACGTGGGTGTTTACTTCCAGAATGGCCGCTATGTGGAAACGCTGGATGCCGGGCGCTATGTGTTCTGGAAAGGCATTGAGAAAGTACATGTTTTTCAGGTGGATCTGTCCGAGTTGTCTTTGGATATCTCCGGCCAGGAAATCATGACGGCGGATAAAGTGACTTTGCGTATGAATGCGGTGGTTGCTTACACCGTTCAGGATGCTGAAAAGGCCGTTCGTTCGACAACGGATGTCAAGCAGTCGCTGTACCGCGAAACTCAGTTGGCCTTGCGAGCGATTGTTGGGTCACGTCAGCTGGATGAATTGCTGGCTGATAAGGATGCTCTGGCTGATGAACTACAAGGTCAGATTGCAGAGCGAGCCGAGTCATTCGGTTTGAAGCTGACAGCTCTGGGAATTCGAGATGTGATCCTGCCCGGTGAAATGAAGAATCTGTTGAATAAGGTGACTGAGGCTAAAAAGGCGGCAGAAGCGAACCTGATTGCTCGCAGAGAAGAGACCGCCGCGATGCGTTCTCAGGCAAACACAGCCAAGTTGCTGGAAAACAACCCTGTATTGATGCGGCTGCGTGAACTGGAAGTACTGGAAAACATCTCAACCAATTCCAAGTTGAATGTGGTGCTGGGTGAAAAAGGGCTGGCCGATAGAGTGGTCAACCTGTTGTAGGCGGCAGAAGAAGGGGCAGGCCGGAAGTTTCACCGGTCTGTCCCGCGCAAAAAAGTAAAGGTTGAATGCTCCGTGGCCCAACTGGAAGAGGCAGCGGGTTTTGAACCCGTTCGTTGCAGGTTCGATTCCTGCCGGAGCTGAATGACTGGATGTAGGGCAGCCTGGGTAGCCTACTCGCCTTGGAAGCAAGACGTCGTTGGTTCGAATCCAACCATCCAGACTGTGACCGTAGCTTAATTGGTAAAGCACCAGATTGTGATTCTGGGGAGTACGGGTTCGAGTCCCGCCGGTCACCCTTTGAAAAGAGAATGTTGAGCGTTGACGGTATAATGGCAACATACGGGCTTGCCAAGTCTGTGATGGGAGTTCGAATCTCCCTCGACGCAATCGGCCTCGTCGTCTAGTGGCAGGACACCAGATTTTCGATCTGTGAACGTGAGTTTGATTCTCACCGAGGCTATTAATCGGCTCTGTAGCCCAATTGGCAGAGGCGGCGGACTTAGAATCCGCTCAGTGTAGGTTCGACTCCTACCGGGGCTAGTAAAGGAACGGTAGCTGAGATGGTTTAGCGAAAGCCTGAAAAGGTTCAGACGTTGGTTCGAACCCATCCCGTTCCACTTAATGGAAATATAATTTGAATAACCTAATTAAGATGGATACAATCTCATAGACAACAATAAAGGAGTTTAAAGGAATACAGCAATGATTACGATTGATGGATCATTTGGAGAAGGTGGCGGACAAATTCTTCGCAGCAGCGTGGCATTGTCGCTGATTACCGGGAAACCATTTCAAATCGAGAATATTCGAGCCGGACGTAAAAAGCCCGGTTTGATGCGGCAGCACTTAACCGCAGTTAATGCGGCCGTTGAAGTGGGTGCCGCTGATGTGAGCGGTAATGCGATTGGATCGCAGAGCTTGACCTTCGCACCGAAAGCAATTAATGCGGGTACTTACAAGTTTGCGGTTGGGACTGCAGGCAGCACAACGCTTGTGCTGCAAACAATTCTGCCAGCTTTGCTGATTGCTGATAAACCCTCTGAGATTACATTGGAAGGTGGAACACACAATCCGTTTGCTCCGCCATTCAGCTTCCTGGAAAAGGTGTTCGTTCCTGTTCTGAATAAAATGGGACCTGAGATCAGCCTGGACCTTCAACGCCCGGGTTTTTATCCTGCCGGTGGTGGATGCTTTACGGTCAAGATTCAACCTAAAGCGAAGTTGGACAGAATTGACATCATCGAGCGAGGTGAGATTGTCAGCCGATCTGCTAAGGCCTATGTGGCTTATCTGTCGGAGAAAATCGCCAGCCGGGAACTGAGAGTGATACGGAACAAGCTTTCGTGGGACGAAAAGGACACGGAGATTATCAAAGTACGGGATTCAAATGGTCCGGGTAATATCGTGACGGCAGAGATTCAAAGTGAGAATATTACTGAGCTATTTACTGGTTTTGGAATGAAGGGTTTGCCTGCGGGTAAAGTGCCGCTGGGGATGGTCGATGAAGCTCGGGAGTACTTGGCCGCAGGGGTTCCTGTGGCAAGACACCTGGCCGATCAGTTGATGATTCCGATGGCCATGGCTGGCGGTGGAACGTTTAGAACGCTGCCGTTGACGCTGCATTCGACGACGAATATCGAGATTCTGAAAAAGTTCTTGGATGTTCAGGTTGAAGTCACCAAACTGGAAAAAGATTTTTATGAAATCAATATCATCGCGTGATGATTGACGATGGAGATAATGAAATGAAAACACGACAATTAGCGAATCTTGGAATCCCTCGCGGGGAAACCATGAAGATGACTCAGGACGCGATTAAGCAATGGCTTCAATCGTATGACGGCTATCTGAATAATGCGGCGATCTGCCAGAAGATCAATGACCTGGCCAAGAATCCATCTGAATATCTGGAAGATGAGCACTTTGGTCAAATTGCTAAAATACTGAATGAAAGCAAGGAGGCACGAGCGACTTATGTCGATCGCCCAGAGCCGGCTTACTACCAGCGGTGGGGTTCGGATCTGGAAGATAAGGCGATTGAGCAGATGGAAAATGCGTGCAAACTGCCGATTTCCATTTGTGGTGCCTTGATGCCGGATGCTCATGTGGGTTATGGCTTGCCGATCGGCGGCGTTCTGGCAACTCAAGATGCGGTTATCCCATACGCCGTTGGGATGGACATTGCCTGCCGTATGAAAATGACGGTGTTGGATTTGCCGGTTAATGCGTTGACGGGACAAGCGGATCGTTTGAAAAATGCTCTTGAGACTGAAACGCGTTTTGGTGTTGGGGCATCGTTCAAAAAATACCGTGAACATGACGTGATGGATGAAGACTGGTCGTTTAGCCCGATTGTTAATCGATTTAAGGACAAAGCCTGGAGTCAGCTTGGAACCAGCGGAAGCGGAAACCATTTTGCCGAATTTGGAACATTGATGCTGGATCAGGATGATCTTGGGCTTAAGGCCGGGACTTATCTAGCCTTGCTGAGTCATAGTGGAAGCCGGGGGATTGGAAACGAAATCGCTACGTACTTCAGCAAGCTGGCAGTCCAGAAGCATCCGGAATTGCCAAAAGAGCTGATGCATCTGTCATGGTTGGATACCGATAGTGCCGAGGGCCAGGAATACTGGCAGGCGATGGAACTGATGGGACGCTATGCGGCGGCCAATCATAAGCTGATCCATCGGCATATTGCCAAAAACCTGAACGTTAAGGTGCTTTTGGATGTGGAAAACCACCATAACTTTGCCTGGAAAGAAGTGCATGACGGGCAGGAAGTAATTGTTCACCGTAAGGGTGCGACGCCTGCCGATGACGGTGCGCTTGGAATTATTCCCGGATCAATGGGGACATCCGGCTATGTGGTTCGCGGAAAAGGTAAGCCCGAATCGCTAAACTCTGCTTCTCATGGAGCAGGCCGGAAGATGAGCCGTAAGAAAGCCAAAGAGACATTTACCTGGCATGATGCCAAGAAATTTCTCAAGGATCGCGGTGTTCAGCTGATCTCTGCAGGACTGGATGAGGTCCCAATGGCGTATAAAGATATCGAGGAAGTGATGGCTGCTCAGAATGATCTGGTTCAGCCAATCGCTCGCTTCGATCCAAAAATCGTAAAAATGGCCCCAGCCGGAGAAAGACCGGAGGATTAACAATGTGTCATTTTCTAACAGCTGTATTATCAGCAGACGCTGATATTGAAAATTGTAGTTTAATTGCAGAGAAATTCCAGCGAATTTTTGAACCTGTTTCAAATCAACACGTTCAAAAACAGCTGGAACCTAAGATGAAATACTATTGCATGACAAAGGGTAATTGTGATTGCGGCACAATATGGGGCAAGGGGAACGGATCTGGAGATATCAAGAAGAAAATGAATCGTAAACTTAAAAAGCTTCGAAATAAAGGATGGTCTGAAGCTAAAATAAAACGATTTATAGAAAGCAAAAATCAGGCTTCTCAAGGTGATCAAGCAAGTCTCAAGAAACAACATGTAGATTGTGAAACGTTAGCACAGCAATGGATATCATTTGTTTCGGAAATCATTGACCAAGGTTTATCAGACTATATGGGGATTCTTCTGCATTGGTACTCCGGAAATCTTGAAAAGGAAAAAGTTGATATCCAGCAAATAGAGAAAATTACGTTGAGTGAGCTCACCCCAACCTTTATATGGAAAGCCAAAGAAGACGTGCTGTATATCTTTAAGAAAAATAGGGGTGTATAGTGACAAATTGGTTACAAGTTACCTCAGGGCGTGGACCAGATGAATGCTGTTGGGTTGTGGCCAGGGTTGTCGAGGCAATCACTCAAGATGCGTCGGCAAATGGCTATAACTTAAATGTATTGGAAGTCGTGCCGGGAAGTAAGCCGGATTTGTTTAAGTCAGCACTGCTTTCTATTGAAGGCGACGGTTTATCTGAATTCTTGTCTCAATGGGAAGGGACGATTCAGTGGATTGGAAAAAGTCAATTCCGTCCCAAGCATAAGCGGAAAAACTGGTTTGTGGGTGTCACATCTTATGAAGCTCCTGAAGAAGTTGATTATAGCTGCAGTGAATTTCGATTTGAAAGCATGCGATCATCCGGTCCCGGCGGTCAGCACGCTAACAAAATCGAATCGGCCGTGCGTGTCACCCATATGCCCACGGGAATTAATGCCATCGCACAGGAAGAACGATCCCAGCATATGAATCGAAAATTGGCATTAAGCCGGTTGCATAAAAAACTCCAGCAACAAAAGCAGAGTACTGAAATGCAGCTCCAGCAGGAACGATGGGATGAACATAATGCCTTGGAAAGAGGCAACCCCATCCGAGTGTATGAAGGTCTCAAATTCAAGCTAAAAAGAATAGACAAAAATAAAGAGTTAAGGATTATTCGATGAGATAGAGATTTTTTGGATGATTAATTGTCCCGATTCTGCTGTTGTACACTGGCTATGATAATACCATGGTTTTTTCCATAGCTTGATCGCCAAACCGGTTACTGCTTGCGGGCGGGCCAGCATTCCCAATCGGCCCGATGCCGGAATTGTATAGGTCCGGGTTTTAGAGTCAATGTCTTCGATAAATGCATATTGTGATTGTCCCTGATCGTCGAACAGATAAACTCGCAGCCCGCCGAAGTCGTCTTTTGAAATTGCCGAACAGGTGATTGTCAGTTCATCAAGATTCCTTGCGTCAATAGGTGGGAATTCAAATTTACATTCAACTTCGCTCTCTTTTTCAGCACTCAAATCGAAATCAATGAGTAATCCTTTTGGCGTTTGGCTGGTATTTATTTTACCCGCTGCCCATGTATTCGTATTTATTGGCAGTTTTTCTTCCTGGGTAAAATCCAGAACAATATTTGGAGATTTGCCCGCAGATACAATAACAGGTTTTGGTTCTGATGCGTCTCGCCGAGCCCATTTTTTCAGCATCGCTGGTTTTTTGGAAAAATAGGTATTTAATTTAGCCATGCCGTTTTGGACGAGGGGGTCGCCGACAAATGATTTTCGAATCATACCGTCTTCGGTGTAGTTGGCCAGTGACAAAAATAACATTGCCTGGTCCAGACACAGATAGCGGTTATCGACGAGACCGCTATTCAGATCAACGGAATCCCGGAATCCGAATGCGGTATCATTTAAAATGGGTTTACGAAGCCCCATGGCTTCAAGCTGTCGCAAATTTTTGATGACATGTTGTGGGTAAAAGTCAATGACTAACGCTGATGCATGCGGTGTGACGACCCACCACGGCAAAAATCCGCCTTCGGTGTAACCCTTCCCCGGGATGTTGCAGTTTGACCATCCCCACACCTTCAGTCCGCGTTGTTGAGATTCGCGAATCTGATGCCAGGCCAGGTCTGCGATCGAACAGCCGATCTCTGTTGTCCGCTCATCCAGAAAGATGGAGTCGATGGCCTGCATGAACAGTCCACCCATGTGATAGCCCGGTTCGAAAAATTCCAGTCCGTCGGCCTGAATTTTTCGGCGGTGTGTTTCGTACCATACATTTGGCGGGACATCACCACTGGCAATCATATAGAAAACGACGAGTCTGCAATCAGACGCCAGAAAGAAACGCCCTGAGCCAACGGGCTGATCTTTAATGAGGTCATATCCCCAACATGTATTGCCTGTTTGACTGTCATAAAGCCGGTTCCACTCAACCCGGTTAATAATTGCGGATGCTTCGTCATTTAGTTCCGGAAAAAATTGCCGTACCAGGATTAGGCCCGTAATCAATTTATTAAAGTCTGAGGTGGCTAAAACGGGTTCCGCGATTTCTGTTTTTCCGCCGACATCGACCCAGTTGGGCAAGAAGCCGTGTTTGCTTTCCAAACGGTTGACGGATCGGATAATTTTTCGTATGCGCGTAATCGCTTCGTCTCTTGAAAGGTAGTCGAGTTTATACGCGGGGCCGATTGAGGCAAGATACAGGCCGATATTGGTGGTGTTGGTCTTTCCGCCGCCGGTCTGGGAGTCGGTTGGAAAACCGGTCTCCTTTGCCAGATGGCTGTCCAGATAATCCCAGGTTTCTCTCATGATGGTTTGCAGGTATCGCCGATTGGCCTCTGAAATAGACCGAGATTGGTCAGTGGTTGTTTGAGCCGCTGAGACATTCAATGTCATTAACATCATTATGCACAGGATTATCTGTTTCATCAGTTATACTCCGCCTTTTAAATAGTATCCGATACAAAGTTAAGAATGAGTTTATCCGAAGTCATCTGGTGTTGGTATCGTAAAGTGATTTTTTGATTTTTCTGTTCAAATAAAACCTGCTCTCCGTTGAGGGAAACATCACGGACGCGGTGATTGCATTCCAGGAGCATGTATCCGTCAGTGTCAGGATGTCCACAGAGTTCTAAAGTAATCTTTTTGTCTGATGAGTCAATGCTCAGGATTTCCGATGTTGTCAATTTTAACTCACATTTATCATTTAGCGGCATATTGAAGGGCAAGACCAACCCACCGAAAGGCGGCAGGTTGAATTGAATGCCTGCCAAGCCGTTCATGCCGGTGCTGACAGTCGTTTCTTGCGGCTGATTATGATAATTCAACATGAAAAAGTAGCCGCTGTTTTGTCCGATTTTTCGAGTCCGCGTAATGATCCGTGGATTGTCACATAGAATAGAGCCTCGGAAATCTTCATTCAGCCCTAGTTTCTGCCAAGCCGTTTGATGAGCGACAGCCTGATAGTTAAATCCTGTCCCCAATACGGTTGCCGAACCCTTTCCGCAAGTGACTTTGAGGCCGCAAGGTTTACCATTTCGGGCCGTGGCAATGACTTTTGCATTATTTGGATTGAAGGTTTCGATATACCGTGTTGCGTGTATTTCTTCATTACTGTCGGCCCAGCGTATCATCCCGTCAAAATCATCCAGAACTTCATCGGCCCGGACATTGAGTCCATCGGCCAGTAGAGTACAGAAATTGGACTGAAGATCATATTTTGGTAGTGTGGGAAAACAAATCAGATGCCCGCCGTTTTGTACGTATTTTAGCAGCATCATCTGGGAATCAGCATCCATGCGATCTGTGGAAGCCACCCAAAGCTGTTTATAGTGTGACATCTGCTGGCTGTCTGCACGGGTAATGTCAATGGCATCATATTCTTGATTATCCATGGCCAGAAGCTTACCCACGCCGTCAAAAAGCAATTGATCTGTGATGGTTGGCAGGTCGAATCGACAGTCGATGCCCGTTCGAGGATCAAAATTTTCTTTGCTGAATAAAGGTCGGGTTAACTCCCGGTAATAGTAGGGCGGATAAAAAGCCAGGGCCTGAGATGCGTTCGTTGCTGCCTTGCAGAGCCGGCTTCCGTGGGTTTTGATCAACTTGCCGATTTTTCGGATAACCGGGTACTGGTCGCCGGGATTGCCGTCAACGTCAAGTGGTGTTTGAAGATAAAACGAGGAGTCATAGACGCTCCATCCGGGCGGGTTTTGTCCCGCACTGAACATGTAATAGTTCATTGAGACCACACCGTTGGCCAGGCAGGCTTTATAAAAGAGTTCCATTTCTGTCGGGTATACGGTGACATTGGCTTCACGTGTTCCGGCCTGAAGTTCGGCAACATACATTGGGCCGCGACCGCCCTGAATAGCTTTTGTGAATTCATTGATGATCCGGTCGTCATGGAAATTCCGGTAGGACAGGTTTTCCGGGATGTGATCGACGCCGAGAAGAATATCCGGATACAGGCGAGACAATTCGTGATACATGGACAGGCAAACCGGCATCTCTTTAGCTCTTGAGAAAACCCAGCCAGGGACATTATGAAAGAGGGGAGTTTGAATTCCTCTGCTGCGTATCTCTTTAATCAGTTGGCCAATATAGCCGGCGTAGAATTGGCGATGATAAGCTTGCCAGTCCTGGTATCCGGCATGGTCGGCCCGAGTTTTGACATGCCCTGAAGGGGGGCGAACTTGCTGCCAGCTTGTATAGTCAGTGCCATAGCCGCTATTCAATTGTCTGATATCATCATAAATGGAGCGTAGATAATTTCGATAGTCCTGCAGTGATGCGTCACTGTAGTCGCCGGCGCCGCCGAGCCATTGAAACAATCCGACTTCATTGCAGACCTGCGTTAGAGCAATGGGGCCTGATTGAGACACTTGATGACGGGCCAGCAGGGGCATGACTGCATCGTACCACTGCATGGCCTTGCGTTTGTAGTCCGGATGGACCAGACAAGTGTATTGAGCCGGATACGGTTTGCCACTGGGACCACACGCCATCGCATCGGGATAGTTTTCGAAAAACCAGCGGGGAATTCCATGCATTGCTAATTCCGCCAGAATATACGGACCGGGTTTGACGGTCAAATTCAATTCCATGTCTTTGCACAGGCCGATAAAACGCTCCAGGTCCAGGTTGGCTCCATAGCAGCCGGAGAAATCGGGCTCTCCTTCGATTTGTTCGTGCAGTGACCATGGGATATAAGAAGAAACAGTATTGAGGCCCGCTTCTTTCATGCGTTTCAGATGTATTGGCCAGCGGTCTGCGTTAATGCGGAAATAATGCATTTCTCCGCTTAAAATAAAATAATATTTTCCATCTCGCAGAAATGCCCGATGATCAAATGACAGTTCGCTCGGCTGTGTTGTTTTCTGTTTTAATGTGTCTGTAATCAATTGTCTGTCCTTGTTGTGGTATTAGATTGAATGACCAGTTTGATGTCTTTGGGGACAATAAACCCGTTCGGGGGCTTTCTTGTATATCGAAGTTTCAATAGAGCCTGTCCGTTTGAGGATTCTTTCAAATCATAGCTGACAGGGCCCCACCATGTCTGAAGATTTTTAACTGAAATACCTGTTTTGAGCCAGTCGGGCGGGATTGCCGCCGCGAGGAAAAGGGCGTCGCGTTCTTCATAGACCAGCATGTCGCGGATGGCATTAATAAGGCCCGCGCCGACCCATGTATGCGGCATATCACCGATATAACTGGGCGTTCTCAGGTCGCCGTGCACGACTTCGGCCATGTGATTCCAGCCGGTCGGTCGCACGGCGTCATCAAGAAAATAATCGACCAGCATGATGGCGTCTTCCGGGCGTCCCATGCGAATCAATGCTGAAATGTTTCGCACTTCATAGGGTGTATAGGTTGAACGGGTTCCGAGCGGTTGTGAAACTCTGTGTCTGCTTTCGCTGACATAGCGATCATAGCTATTTTTCAGTGCGTCCTGCGGCAATGTATCACGTTCATCCGCCGTCATAATTGCGATGGATGTAGAAGTCGGATCGAAATCGCCTAATTCTGCGCAGCCCGGTATTATCTCCAGCTTGTCTCGCTCACGCACCCGTTGGATAGAAGTCAGCAGGGACTGTCTGAAATCATTTTCAAATGAGGCGAGCCAATTGGCCTCGTCGGTATGTCCCAGACGCAGTGCCAGTGCTTGCGCGTCCTGGATACCTTTGAGGGCAAAAAAATCGTCCCAATAACTGTGTTTCGCGGGGAAATATCCTTCATGGCTGTTGGATTCCGGCAGAATTCCTTCATAGACCGTTCCCTTGTATTCCTCCGTCAATCGCTGGGTTCGTAGTGCCTCCATATGCTTCATGGCGGCTTTGACTTTGGGCCAAGAATGTTCTGCGATCGCATCATCATCCGCTAACTCCGTCGCTTGGCGAACCAGGAAAGCATATTGTCCGAATGAATCGTGCTCGTGCCATGAGCGTGCGAACCAAGCCATTTCGCCGGTGTTGGTCTCAACCAGAAACGGAACGAAGCCATCTTCCTTGATCAGGTCGGTGAACCAGTTCAGATAATTTTGTCCCTGCTCAAACAAACCGAACCGCATCATCGCTGTCGCACTGATAGCCCCATCACGAATCCAGGAGCTGTTATAGTTTCTGGAACCTGGCTGCGTTGCCGGACCGTCGGCGTTGATACATAGATAAGCCAGGTTCGAGCGAACAAGATCCACTAATTTCTGATTCGGTAGATCAATCTGCCAGTTATCGATCAATGCTGACCAGTTCGAGATCGACTTTTTCATCTCTGTCTGAAAAAGAGATTCCGAATTGGCCGGGATGTCAACATGAGAAGAATCTGTATTCGGATAAACAGCTAATAGGGTTTTAGATTGTCCGGGTTCGAGAAAATAATCATAACGCATGCCGGCACAAGCCAGCCCCTCTTGTGATGATATGCTATTTGATTGAGTTTTTCGATTGACTAATTGTTCGGTAATATCAATGGCGTCGGCCTCTTGTGTTTGTGCATGCAGTGAGACAAAGTCCGGCTTCGGATACAGCGATATTGCCTTCACGTCATTGATTGAGAGGGTGTTTTCCTGGGGTGTCCATGCCATTCTTTGTATTGCTGAGAAGCCCCCGTGCTGCCAGGGCGGATTGATCGGCAAAGGGCGGACTGCAAACAGCAGCGATAGATCAATTTCTTTTAGACTGGTATTTTTGAGCTTGTAGAGAACCACGGTTGTATCCGGCTCAATGGTATTCGCAGTGATATCAACGGTCAGGTGTTGATTTTTCCACTGTACAGATGGAATGGGCATCCAGCCGTTGACCAGTGTTTGTGTGCAATCGAAGCTTTTAGCGGAAATCAGTTCGTTATTGATCAACAGTGCCGGAGTCACGCTGAAATTTCGCAAGCCCGATTCCACTTTTCCGTATTCATCCAGTAGTGACTCGTTGAAGCTTCCGGGTAAGCCGGTAACTGTCCAGAAGGTCTGCTCACGCCGAAGCCAACCGGGGAAAAGCCCGTCTGGCAGACGCTGAGAGAGCATTTCAAAATGTCGTTCGGGTGTCCATGACTCAGAGGGCTGTTTAAGCTGAATCTCTGCAATTCGCACAGGTTTGTCCGAACTCGGAAAATTCAGTCGAAGTTTCCGGGTTGTAATTGTTTTAAAGAAAACATCTTCGATGGCAGAGACACCTTCTTTTTTGTTAACGAGTGTTTCCCACTGGTTATTTTCGGAGAAGTACTGGATCGAGCAGGGACAGGCATAATCATCCGCCCACTCAATTCTCATGCCGCCGGTTTCAATCGGCTGCGGAGAGATAATTTCGAGTACAGATGTTTCTGAATCGGTCTTTGCCGGTTGCCAGAACGTTTCTTTCCGGCCGTCCATGACGTGATTGGGTGATGTGCCGTCTGTGCTGCTGGTGGCCTGAACCGTTCGCTGTTTGTCGAGTCCGAGCAATTCGATTTCCCAAATTGAGTAGCCCCAGCCGGTTCCGCGACGTAAACCCTTTAATCTCAAAGCGTTACACTGTTGCGGTCCGAAATAGAGTGCATCGATCCCACCGTCGGAGGTTCTGACTTCGCTGAGGGTGGTCCATTGGTTGTCCTCATTCCGGACTTCGATATTGTAATCCCGTCCGTAGGCGGTTTCCCAGTGAATATTTAAGCCGGCGATAGCTGTTGTCTTCTCAAATTCAATCAGCAGCCATTGGTCATCGGAGAAATTGCTCGACCAGCGGGTGTCCATTTTTCCATCCATTGCCAAAGCGGGGTCATAACTGCCCTGGCCGGAGCTGGATGAGAGTTTTGCTGCGAAAATCGTCTGTGTTGCGACCCATAAGCAAAGTAGTGTCTGCAATGATAACCTTGAAATCACATTAATCCCTTTCCTGTTGAAAAAAGTAGTAAAAACGTTTTCATGTTTTAGAGTTTCTCATTTCCCCATCTTTTTGTCAAGAAAAAATATTTATTCAGGTCCGCAATTATCGGTCGCAGGATTTTCAGGACAGAATAAATTTCCATTAAGTCCTTTTTTATAAGACAGATATGATTTTTTTAAGAAATTTTCACTCTGCTGTTCTTCCTGCATGACCCTCTCAGAAAAAGCTTGACAAAGTGTGAAAATAATGGTAAAAACGTTTTTATGGCATATTCGTCTAATAGCAAAGTTGTTTTATGATGCGTTCTATAAAAGGATTTTTGACCAATGTCAATCAAGACAAAAAATGTAACGATTCACAATGTCGCAAAGGTGGCCGGGGTGTCAATTTCAACGGTTTCCAGGGTTGTTAATAAACTGGGGCGTGTTGCCCCTGAGACCCGGCGTAAGGTTGAATTGGCGATTCAGGAGTTGGATTTCCATCCCAACATGAGAGCTCAGGCATTGAGTAAAAAGTGTACTGATACGATCGGATTGGTGGTTCCTGATTTTGAAGGCCAATATTTTTCAATGCTGATGGAAGGTGCCAACGAAGAAGCTGAACGCAACGGTGTTCACCTGATGGTTCTGAAAGCCAAGGGGTCAGAGTCCAAGGTTGAGGCGATTATTCGTCTTTGTTCTGGTGGGCGAACGGATGGTTTGATCTTAATGCTGGATGAGCTTTGGGATAATGTGCTGGATGTGGTCGGCAATATTGACAGTCCTTTGGTGATTCTGGATAAAGATGTCAATTATAAACGCCTGGATAACATTTTAGTGGATAACCGAATGGGGGCGTTTGAAGCCGCTAAGCATTTGATCGATGTGCATGATGCAAAGGAGTTATTTTTCATTGGCGGACCTGAAAATAATGTTGACACGACAGACCGCGCGAAAGGCTTTTCAGATGCGTTGACGTTAGCGGGTCTGAATGCCAAAGGCCGGCAATATTACGGCCGGACCTATAGCTATGATGAGGGGTATAAGCTTACCAAAGACAGGATTGCGAGAATCATTGAATCAGGACGCCAGACCGGTATCGTTGCGGCCAATGATGATATTGCCTGTGGAGTGATCGACGCGTTAGAGGACATGGATATTAAAGTTCCTGAACAGGTCGGAGTCATTGGTTTTGACGATTCGTACATTGCCATCCGGCGGCGACTGAAACTTTCTTCGATGCGTATCCCTATGAAGGAAATTGGAAGCGCGGCGGTCAAGATGGTTTTAAACCGGATCGAAGACCGGGAACTGGAACCTTCAAAAGTCATTTTAAAGGCGCGTCTGGTTGTTCGTGAATCATGCGGATGCAACCGCAAGCCTCACTAATCGCCGGATATTCATCGAAATGAAAGTTTTATTAAACCACAATGGAGGCCCTCTGATGTTTCGAATGGCATTTCATCTCTTCTGGGCAGTTATCATATTCACACAGGCGTGCGGCGTATCTGCAGAAGCAATTTATCCGGAAAGGTTTACGGATGAAGATGCCCAATTGTTGGACGAAATTACTGAAGCCAGCTTTTCATTTTTCTGGCGTGAAGCGGATGCTGAATCCGGGCTGGTTAAAGACCGGTCCAATCACAATGTTTGCAGTGTTGCCTCATTGGGATTTGGCTTGGCGGCATTGCCTGTCGGAGTTGAGCGGGGGTATGTGTCCTATGAAGCTGCGAAGGAAAGGGCTTTCAGGGCTTTGCGGACACTGGAACAATCGAATGCACATCACCAAGGCATGTTTTGCCATTTTATTGACTTGAAAACAGGCCATACAACGCCGATGGGATATGAAAGCATTGCGTCTTCGGTTGATACGGCTTTAATGGTTGCCGGAGCGATTGTTGCCGGTGAATACTTTGGAGGAGAAGTCAAGCAGTCAGCCGGACGTCTTTTTGCGAGAGTGGATTGGAAGAACTTTGTGAACCCTGCTAATGGGCAGGTTTATATGGCTTGGGCTGCCGATACGGCGGGACATATGAACGGCACAGGCAAATTCGAGAAACAAACTTGGGATTGGTATACCGATGAAACGCTTTTGATTGTTTTGCTGGGGCAGGCTTCTCCGGTTTCAGCACATCGTTTGCCGCCGGAGTCGATGACCAATTGGCATCGGCCTCAAGACAGCTATAAGCAGGGCCAACCGTTTGTTTACTCATTTCCCGGAACGCTGTTTACCTATATGTTTGCCCATTGCTTCTATGATTTCAAGGCGATGGGGCCGGATTGTCAGGGGATTGACTGGTTTGAGAATACGCGACGGGCAGTGTTGGCCAACCGCGACTGGTGTCGAGATCATGCGGATGAATATGCCAGCTATGGAGAAAATCTGTGGGGGATTACCGCCGGCTCCGGTCCCAACGATCGATATGTTGTTCCCGGGCACCAACCATGCGGAGAAAAGACGGACCGACCGGAGTCCGGTACGCTGCATCCGTATGGAGCGGGTATGTCTGTGCCGTTTGCCCCGGCTGACGCGATCGCATCCCTTCGATATATGCGGACTCTGAAAATCAAGGGGGAAAAACCGGTTTGGCGATCTGTTGAAGATGGCGGATATGGGTATTGGGACGGTTTTAATGTCGATGAAAATTGGGTTTCAGATCATGTGATTGGAATCGCACAGGGTCCGATGCTTTTATTGATTGAAAATGCTCGTAGCGGATTGGTTTGGGAATTAATGATGAAGAATAAATGGGTTCGGTCCGGGATTCATAGAGCCGGTTTCAAGTCCATTCATCACTGAAGTTTTTTTGGATAAAAATGAAAACGTTTTTACTGGAATTAAAGCAGCAAAACCTGAATGACGGTTTAACACCGGGGATTATGTGACATGAAGTTTAAAGAGAGTACACTTATTGAAAAAGACCAGATTCATCGTCTCGGGAACGGGGCGGGATTAGGTTTTGCAATACATAAAAACGGAAGCATTCATCGTATCCGGCATGAGGCAATTCAGCTTGACCTCTTTGCCGGCTCTCCGTTGGAAGCCGGGTGCAGCAATATTTATTTGCGTATTCGAGGCAAAGAAATCGTTGCGGTTCCGTTGATAGGGCCCGGTAGTTCCGGTAGCCACTATTTCGGTGAAGACTTTTTTGGCGTTAAGGGCCACTTTGGCGGGATATCATTTTCGTGCCGGTTATTGCTTGCCGATCAGTCACCTTGCTGGTTTTGGGAGATCCACCTGGTTAATAACAGCTCACAAGCTGTGCAGGCTGATCTCGTTTATGTACAGGACGTTGGCTTGATCCCGGCCGAAAGCGGTGAAAATAACGAACTTTATATCAGCCAGTATATTGATTACACCGCATTGGACAGTGAGCGATACGGGCACGTCGTATGTTGTCGTCAAAATGAACATGTTCCGGGGCGTATTCCCTGGTTAGCGTTAGGATCGTTGGGCTATACAGAAAGTTTCTCGACGGACGGCATGCCTTTTTTGGGTGCGCAGTACCGGGTAACGGGTGTGCCAAAAGGATTGTCTTCGGCTCATCTTTCGGGACTTTTGCAAAAAGAAACAGCGATTGTTGCGTTACAGGAAAAACCGTTTAATCTGAAGCCGCAAGAATCCCGGCAGAGTGCTTTTTTCGGTGTTTATTGTGAGCATCATGAGTTGCAGACAGATCTGACTGATCTTGATTTTATTCATTCACGTGTGGATTCTTTTGATCTTCAGAGTATTGATATCTGGCCTGAGGAATGTGTTGGAAGTGAGCCTGTCCAGAGCCTTTTTTCACAAAGTACGCTTTGGTCGGGCGATGATCTGACGGAAGATGATCTGGTGGGTCTTTTCGGCGATGAGAAGCGGCATTGTGAGTTGCTGAATGGTGATCTGCTTTCATTTTTTTACGGTGAGAATCAACACGTTGTTTTGAGGCGCAAAGAAATTCTGGCTGAACGGCCTCATGGGCATATTATGAAAAGTGGATCTTCGCTTGTGCCTGCCGATTCCGTAATGAGTTCGACGGCCTATATGTATGGTGTTTTCCACTCGCATGTCTGCCAGGGTAATGTAAACTTCAACCGGTTTTTGACGGTGAATAAAAGCCCGTTTAATCTGACCCGGCATACAGGTCAACGTATTTTTATTGAATTGGCGGGTTGTTATCACCAATTGGCAGTGCCTTCGGCTTTTGAAATGAGTTTAAACGGTTGCCGGTGGATCTATAAACGCGATGGACTGCTTTTTGAAGTCATTGCCCGATCGAATCCGGATGATCCGGAAGTGGCACTTCAGCTTCGTGTCATCAATGGGCCGCAACTTCGATGGCTGATTTCAAATGAACTCGAGCCGGAACATGGTTGGACATTTACGCGGCCATTATTGCCGCTTCAGAAAGATCAATCGATTCAATTTGTTCCCTCGCAGGAAAGTCAGCTTGCTCAGTTATATCCCGGTGGCACTTTTAAGATGTATTTTGAAAATCCGGAATACGTTAAGCAAATTGGCGGAGATGAACTTTTATTTTCTGACGGCAAGAGCCGCGGCCTATCTTTCGCTGTTATTACTATTGGCCAAACAAAAGATTTTACGCTCCGACTGTGCGGGCATCTGGCGAGTGCCGGTGAGACGATGGAATATATCGATCTGGATGCCGGTAAACAATTTTCTATATGGCAGGGAATGAGTTCAGGGCTTCGGGTGTGCCTGCCGCCGAAGGCCGATTGCCGTGAGATGGATGAAATCGTTGAGATATTACCTTGGTTTGCTCAAAATGCACGGATTCACTATCTCACGCCGCATGGTCTTGAACAATACGGCGGGGCTGCTTGGGGGACGCGTGATATTTGTCAGGGGCCGCTGGAGATGCTATTGAGTCTGGGGTATTATCCGCAGGCCAGGGACATTTTGCGCCGGATTTTTTCAAATCAGAATGCTGATGGTAACTGGCCGCAATGGTGGATGTTTGACCGCTATGATCAAGTGCGATGCTCCGAAGCCCATGGCGACGTGATTCTCTGGCCGATTCTGGCTTTGAGCGACTACCTGGCGGCTTCGGGAGACTATGAATTTCTTGAAACCGAGCTGCCTTTTTATATTGCCGGACAGTCCGGTAATCACGAATCCGTCAGTGTGCTGGACCATGTTCTCAGGTGCTTTGAACATATTGAATTACATCGTTTTACGAACGGTAGTTCGCTGCTGAACTATAGCGAAGGTGACTGGAACGATGCGATGCAGCCGGCCAATCCAAAACTGAAGGACCGTTTAATCAGCAGTTGGGCGGTGGCTCTGAGTTTTCAAGCTTTTAAGCGGTTTGCCGTTGCCTGCCGGATGTCGGGGCGAAATGCTTTGGCTGACAAAATTGAGTCACGCTGCGATTGTATTCAGACTGACTTTAACAAGCTACTGGTTAGAAATGATGTCGTTGCCGGCTTTGGTTATTTAAATGACTGGCAGGCAATGGACCTGCTGCTTCATCCCTCTGATGGGACAACCGGGATTCATTACCGTTTACTTCCGATGATTCGAGGGATTATCAGCGAAATTTTTTCGCCGCAACAGGCTCAATCTCACGCCGATTTGATCGAAAAATATCTCAAAGGGCCGGATGGGGCTCGGCTCATGGATCGTCCGCCTCGGTATCACGGTGGTGTACAGCAGTTCTTTAAACGTGCCGAAAGCAGTCCGTATTTTGGCCGTGAAATTGGGTTGATGTATACCCATGCTCATTTGCGATATGCCGAAGCTATGGCCAAGTTGGGACGCTCTGAAGAATTCGTCAAGGCGCTTCGTCAAATTATTCCGATTCGAATCCAGGATATAATCCCGCAAGCCTCCGTTCGCCAATCTAATTGCTATTATAGCAGTTCTGATGCGGAGATTAGAAATCGATACGAAGTGGATGAGCGTTACGAGGAGATCCAATCGGGGAAAGTGACGTTAAACGGCGGGTGGAGAATTTACTCCAGTGGGCCGGGGATTGTGGTTCGGTTGATTGTATCGCATTTATTTGGGATACGGCACGCGTTCGGGAAAACAATATTCGATCCGGTTCTACCGCGACGGTTCAATGGATTGACAGCTCAGATGGAGTTCTGCAGTCATCCTGTAACCGTGGAATATAAGATTGGTAAGAAACAGCAGGGTGTGACGGGTGTTGTGATCAATGGCAATGAATGCCCATTTGATCGCGAGGCGAATCCGTATCGTCCGGGCGGAGCGATGGTAGAAGATGCCGCAATACGGGCTTTACTGGAGCGGCGGGGCAATCGGATTAAGATTACTCTTTAATAAAGGTTTAAACGGCAGTCTAAGGAACAGAAATTAGATAATCGAGGCAGCATGGACACAAAAAATCATCATTTGACTTCGAAGGAAGACAAGATACCCGTTCGTCAAAAAGTTGGATATGCCATGGGAGCAATGGCGACCAATGTTGCGATTAATTCGATCGCTAATCTGACGACCCTGATTTACAACATTGGCCTTGGAGTCAGTCCCGTCATGATCGGTATTGCGCAGGGAATCCCCCGGCTTTGGGATGCGATTAGCGATCCGCTTATCGGTAATTTTTCAGACAATACACGAAGCCGATACGGCCGCAGGATTCCATATATTTTCGTGGGCAGCATTGCGATGGGGATTACCTTTTGGCTGTTTTGGATGGCTCCACGCGGTTGGGATGAGCGTGCGACGTTTGGCTATCTGGTCGTGGTGTCGTTGTTGTTTTATACGGCATACACATTGATGGAGGTTCCACGCGGGGCACTTGGTTACGAGATGACAAACGATTACCACGAGCGTACAAGGATTTTTGCGTACTGCAGTTTCTTTGTCAATGTGGGATCTCTGACGATTCCATGGCTTTATTTTTTGGCCAATCTTAAGATTTTTGGTGATGAAGTGAATGGAATGAGATATGTCGGCCTTGGTTTAGCGTGTTTTCTTGTAGTTTCCGGCATGGTCTGCGCGATTGTGTGTAAAGAGGAAAAGTTACAGCAAGCACGAAAACAGGAAAAAATTAAGTTCTGGGACAGCATTGTTATTACCTTTAGGAATAAAACTTTTTTGTGGCTGCTGGCCGTTGTTTTTCTTGTGACAATAGGGTTTTACTTCGTCTCCGGTTTCACCAACTACATTATGATTTATTTTGTTTACGCCGGTGACAAGGCCGCCGCTTCGGTCATGATGGGCTGGTGTGGAACGTTGTGGTCGACGCTTTCTTTGGTCGGCGTATTTGCGATGACGTGGATCGCCACCCGACTGGGAAAATCAAAAACGGTCATGATCTTTCTGGTCGTGATGGCTTTGGGTAATCTGCTTAAAATCGTGTGCTATAACCCCGATCGTCCCTGGCTTGTGTTGATCCCGACGGCGTCGCTTTCGATGGGCATGCTTGTGTTGTTTTCCTTAATCTATTCGATGATGGCGGATATTTGTGACGAAGATGAATTAAATACCGGCAAGAGAAGGGAAGGCAGTTATCAGGCGATCTATGGGCTTTTATGGAAACTTGGAATCGGGCTGGCTTACTTTGCGGCCGGCGCTTTGCTGGAGAGTACCGGTTTTGATGAAGACCTTGTGACACAGGAGGCTTCGACACTGTTTTGGCTTCGATTCTGGGATATTGCATTGCCGTCTTTTGTCTGTCTTTTGGGGGCCTCCCTGTTGGTCAAATACCCACTGACGGAAGAACGCGCATATGAAATAAAGATAATTCTTGAAGAAAGAAGGAAAAACTGACGATAACGTATTATAGTAAAAACGTTTTCCTCTTTCGCGGCGTTTTTTATTGAAATCTGAAGAATTCATAAAGCTATTTTTTGAATAGGCTTACGGGTATTTCGGTCGATTTGTGCAGTAACTGTAGGGATTTTATTCTTGACTTGTATTCGCAAAAAGAGTAAAAACGTTTTCATGGCAACGTCAGATAATGCGAGTGATTAAACATTGGCTTTGGACTCATGAGTTCTCGGTAGATCCGGGATTGAACGATTGTTGAATGTATTCAAGGAAATGTAAATTAGGAATGTTAGGAGGATTGACGATGAAAAAGAATGTGATGGTATTGGTATTGATCGGGTGTTTGGTGTCAAATGTCCAGGCGAATCTATTGCTCAATGGCGGCTTTGAAGATGGCGACTTGGGTCAATTGGGTTCGGTGACGATTAACAACTGGATAACATGGGGTGACAGCGGTTGGCACCATAATGATGCCGGTTTCAAGTTTGATGAAAAGGGTATTAAGCTCTGGCATGATTCGACGGGTGTGTATCAGGATTTCGATGTAGTTGTTGGGACTGAATATACGGTTGGTCTCAGTGCAATTACCGCCGGCAGCGATGCCCTGAAAGGCTGGGATGGTGTGGTTAAAATCGAATGGACAGATGCCTCGTGGATAAATGTAGGCGGAAGTGAAGTGGGTCGGTTTTATGGAGCGAAAGATGACAAGGGTATTGCCGGTGATGCCAGTGACACATGGAAAGAGATTTCCGGGGCGGCAGTTGCTCCGGCCGGCGCTGTTCACGGCCGACTGGTATATTATCTGGAGCAGGCGGACAATTGGGAATCCACAACCGGCGGCAGCCTTTACTGGGATAATGCTTTTGTGACCCCCGAGCCTGCGACCCTTATTTTGTTGGGACTTGGCAGTGTCGTATTAGGCAGATGCAAAAAATAAATGGTTTATGAAAGGACGTGCGTTATGAGAAAAATAGTAGTCGTAATTGTTGCTTTGGCATGCTTAGCTTCGGGCAGCGCATCTGCAAACATTCTCTATAATGACGGTTTTGAAGAGGGTGACTTAGGACAGTTCAGTTCGGTTGACATTCCCGGCTGGGTTGCATATGGCAGCAGCGGCTGGCATCATGAAGACGGCGGTGCCCACTTTGATGCCAAGGCTATCAAGGAATGGTCGGATGACACCGGGATTTTCCAGGATTTCGATGTTATTGTCGGTATGGAATATGATTTCAGCGTCTATGCGATCAGTCTTGATTCGGATGCCGGCGGTCTTCACGGCTGGGATGCGGTTTTCAAGGTTGAATGGCTGGACAGTGATTATGTTCTTATTCGTGCAGATGAAATTGGACGTTACTATGGCATTAAAGACGCCGGTTCTTCCGGACAGGCGGGCGATCCTTTGAACACATGGAAGTTTCTGTCAGGTACAAAGACGGCTCCATATCCGGCGGCTGTTGGCAGGGTGGTACTGCATTTGACGGATGGAGACAGCGGATATACGGCCAAAAGCGGTTCGATTAACTGGGATAACGTAACTGTTGCAGTCCCTTATAGCGCCGAAAATCCCACTCCGCCTAACTATGCAAACAATCTTGTGCCTTCTGAGGTTACGGCTCTGTACTGGGATCGGCCCGAACCGCGTCAGGCGGGAAATACCGTTTTGTGCGATGTCTGGTTCGGCATCGATCCCAATGTGCCGGGTAACAATACGTTGATTCTTGATCATCAAGATGCCGATTCGGTTTCGATTGGACCGTTGGATTCCGATCAGGATTACTATTGGCGAGTGGATTGCTATGATCCGAATGGCATGACGTATATTAAAACCCAAGGAGTTGTCTGGACATTTAACACGGGCAACATTGCTCCTGTGGCCGATGCGGGTGATAAGCAAAAAGTCTGGCTTGAGTCAGGAGCAGCGTCCGTGTCTCTGGACGGTACAGCTTCAGATGACGGCCAGCCGGACC
Organism: Anaerohalosphaeraceae bacterium; assembly: GCA_963675155.1. Taxonomy (GTDB): domain Bacteria; phylum Planctomycetota; class Phycisphaerae; order Sedimentisphaerales; family Anaerohalosphaeraceae; genus 4572-13. The sequence goes on from OY775912.1 coordinate 349,875, forward strand.
CTCCCGGACAATTGTCGTATACATGGACGGTGATTGACGGTCCTGCCAATGTGGTTTATACACCTAGCAACCAGGTTGAGGACCCGACTGTTATGTTTACAACGGCGGGTGACTATGTCTTTGAGTTGTTTGTCAGTGACGGTTTAGCGGATGCCAATGATGTGGTTACGGTTCAGGTGTATCCCGAAGGTTATACCGGCTTAATTGCACATTGGACATTGGACGAAACGAGCGGCACGACGGCGGCTGACAGCATTGGCGGCCATGATGGTACGCTGGTTGGCGATGCAGCCTGGACTTCGGAAGGTAAGGTCAATGGTGCGATTCTTCTGGACGGTGACGGCGATTACATTAACTGCGGCGGCGGAACGGATGCAAACACGCTTTCCTGGGCGGATCTCACCGAAGAAATGACGGTTGCTGCCTGGATGAAGGGTACGTTTGATAAGTCGTGGCAGGCGATTGTCAACAAAGGCGATTCCAGTTGGAGGCTCTTTAGAGATTGCGTGAACGGCGATTCGGATAACGCCAGCTTTACTTGCAGTAATATTGGTGCAGTTGCATCCGGAAATACCGGCAGTGTGAATGATAACAAATGGCATCAGGTTGTCGGGACTTATGACGGTGTTTATCTGAGCATCTATGTGGATGGCCTTTTGGCTGTGTCACAACGGCATGATCAGGGCACCATTGCCGTGAATGATTATAATGTGTTCATCGGCGGAGATGATCAGTTTCCGGGTCAGCGTGACTTCACTGGGTTGATCGACGAAGTTCGAATTTATGAAATCGGGCTCTCGGCTGATCAGGTTTTGGATTTGTTTATCGCCGATGGCGGGCAAAACAGTTGCGGACTGGACACGATCGTTGGTGATGTCAACGGCGACTGTTATGTGGATATTTCCGATTTGTCCGATATGGCCGCCAACTGGCTGCAATGCAATGACATCGCAAATGCAACGTGCCAGTAGTATTGTATATGACTCTTCCCGTGATGCGGGATGATTGACGAAAATAAGCAATAAGAGCGATTGGACGGGAGATTCAATCCTCTTATTGCTCTTTTAAAGAAAAAGAAAACGTGACATGAAAAGACATCGGTTGAGCAATTTTGTTATTTTTGCCTTATCAGTGATAGTGTTGCAGCTTCCATTGTCAGCAGAGGTGACGATTGAAAATCTGGTTGCGACAGGCCATGACAGCAGAATTGATTTGCGATGGTCACCGTCTTCGACGTCTGGCCTGGATGGTTACAATATCTATCGAAGCCGGTATGTTGCGGGCAACTACACTAAAATGAATAGTTCCATGCATACAGTGTCCGTCTACAGTGATTTTTTGGGCGAAAATGTCAGGCCGTATTGTTACTATGTCAAGCCCGTTGTCAATGGTGTTGAAGGAGCGGCTTCAGGTATTGTGACCGCCACACCCTATGCGATGACGGATGAGCAGCTTTTAACGTCTGTACAGGAAGCCGCCTTCAGATACTTCTGGGATTTTGCCCATCCTGACAGTGGGATGGCTCGAGAGCGATATGCTGCCTATGACCGACAGTCGGTCGCCACCGGCGGGTCAGGGTTCGGACTGATGAATTTAATTGTCGGTGTTGAACGGGGCTTTATTACCCGCCCGGAAGCTGCGGGTCTGACGCTCAAAGTGCTGACTTTTCTTCAAGACACCGCTCCCCGCTATCACGGGGCATGGTCGCATTGGATGGATGGCACCACCGGAGCATCGCTTCCAATTGATTATGATGATGATGACAATCCGGTTATTGCGGCCGATATTGTTGAAACATCCTATATAATTCAAGGGATGCTGACTTCACGGCAATATTTTGACGGTAATGATCCTGTTGAGGTGGAGATTCGCACCAGGGCGACGGAACTTTTTGAACAGGTCGATTGGGATTGGTATCGCCGGCCGGACGAAACGGATGGAACCCACTTGTATTGGTATTGGTCGCCAACGCACGGTTGGTACAAAAGCTTTCCATTTGGCGGTGCCGAAGTGATGATTACTTATCTGTTGGCGATTGCTTCGCCGACACATCCCATTCCGGCGTCTTGTTATTATGACGGGTTTGGCGGCGGGGGAGCGTATAAAAATGGTAGCCGCTATTATGGATTGACCCAGTGGGTCAGTGCCTATGAGACACCGATGTTCTGGACGCATTATTCGTTTCTCGGATTTGATCCTCGCGGCAAGCATGATAACTACTGCAACTATTTTGAGAACAGCCAAAATATTGCGCTGATTGACCGGGCGTATTGTGACCACAACCCCAACGAGTTTGCCGGCTACAGCAATTTAGTCTGGGGCTTAACTGCCAGTTATAACCCGTGGGGCTATGTTGCCCATGCGCCGGGCGATGCCGATAACGGGACGATTACTCCGACAGCGGCGATCAGTTCGATGCCTTATACGCCGACTGAATCGCTGGCAACGCTGAAGCACTTTTATTACACCTATGGCAGTGACCTGTGGGGGCCCTTTGGCTTCTACGATGCATTTAATCTGCAGGAGAGCTGGTATTCAAATGGCTACCTAGTGATTGATCAGGGGACGATGGCCCCGATGATTGAAAATTATCGAACCGGTCTTTGTTGGGACTTATTTATGGCCAATCCGGAAATATTACCCATGCTGGAAAGTATCGGCTGGGCTGTCAGAGGCGATAACGGATTGAATTATGCATATTATGAAGGGACTTGGACGTCATTGCCGGACTTCGATTCTTTAACACCGGTTGCAACGGGAAAAGCGAATAACTTCGATATTGGCCTTCGTCAGCAGGACGACTCATTCGCGTTGCGCTTTACCGGTTATATTGAAATTCCATCCAACGGAGGCTACACCTTTTATCTTAATTCAGATGACGGCAGTAAGCTGTATGTGAATGATGAATTGGTCGTAGACAATGACGGAACACACGGCATGCAGGAAAGCAGCGGGTATCGCTATCTGCTCGAAGGAATTCACCCGATTACGGTGACATATTTCGACCATGATGGGGAAAATGATCTGATGGTCAGCTATTCCAGTCTACATATACCTAAAACTCAAATCCCAGTTGATACGTTGTTTCGCTGTCATTGGCAGGGAGATTACAATCAGGATTGTGTCGTTGATATCAGCGATCTCATGACAATCGCAGAAAGCTGGTTGACGGCGTATGATTATATTGATTTTTCGAACGTCGCTTCTGATTGGCAACAACAATAAGGATAAAAGTCGGAGTTTCTAAAATGGATAGGGGAAATGAGATGCACAATAAAAAAGGTTTTACACTGATCGAATTGCTCGTCGTCATCGCGATAATTGCATTACTGTTGGCGATTCTTTCACCGGCGCTGCGCAAAGCCAAAGAGCAAGCCAGGTTTGTGATTTGCAAAAATAACCTTAGATCGTATGCACTGGCAGGGAGTTTATATCTTCAGGATAACGATGAGGCTTTTCCGCATCCCATGGTGTGTGTGGATGGCGCGGAAACGTTCGGAGGAACTTATATCACAGAACATCCCAAAGAATGTCGCTGGCATGATGGCGATGTCGAGCCGACCGGCGCTTTCTGGCCTTATTTGGATGCACAGGGTGTGCATAGCTGTCCCAGTTTTTTGTCCATTGTTAAAAGTCGGGGACCGGATCATCCGGGGCATCATCCGGATATTCCGATTGTTCCTCGAAACACCTATAGCATGAACGGTTATCTCGGCAAAGGCGGGATGGTGGGCAGTTCGTATGATGACTTAGTTGCCGCAAACGGAAATGAACAGATGCCGAAAATCACGGATGTGAAATATACTGCCGGCGTGCTTTTTATAACGGAAGAGAATATCTGGCCAGTCAATGAAGACAACGAGGATGATATCAGGTTATCCGAAGATGCGTTAAACGATATGTATTTCTTTCCGCGATTGTACGGCAACGGAGACTGTATTGCGACATTCCATAAGGCTACGGATTCCAAGCTCAATACGGGGGTTAGTAATGTCTTGTTTCTGGACGGTCATGTGGGTGAAGAGAAAGCTTTTGATGAAGCAGATTTGGCGTTGAGCTATTCAAACAAAAGCTTGAGTCTGGTTCGGCGAAAGTAGAGTGACAATCCAGACTGTTCAATGATCATAGTTTTCTTATAAGGGGATGGGGACTCCGTTATGACGACTCGAAGGTGGCTTTGCATTGCAGTCTGTATGTTGCCGCTAAAAGCTTTTGCGGTGACCCTCTTGTGCGGCTATGAGGCGGATGAACCGGTTGTTTCAATCAGTACGCCGGATTCAACCGCTACCGCAGAGATTATTAGCGGCGGAGGAGATGTGCCGTATCCTGTTGACGGTGATGGCATGCTCAGCCTTTCCTGGGCAAATGAAACCGACAGGAAAGTGGAAGTCAAACATCAGTGGACAGATCTGAGTTTTTCTCTCACTGGGGATGATCGTATTCTTGCCGACGTGTATATTCCCAATGCAGTGATGCCCGGGTTGATTGGAATCTGGGATTCTCTTTTTGACTGGCACCCCGCTGTAGGTTCCGTTAATGCCGATGGCTGGTTTACAGTGGAATTTGATGTTGCTGCCAACACGGAAACCGATTTAAATGAAATCTCTGCTTTGCTTTTTGAATATCTGCCGACAGATTCAGGGACGATTTATATTGACAATCTGCGTCTGTTAAGCCTGACGCCGGAGATACAAACCGTTACCGGCCAGGAACAAGCGATTGAGGTTGTGTGGAATCCGGTCAACGTTGCTGGTTTTCAGGGGTATAATATTTATCGTGCCCCGATGGGAACCGATGATTATACGAAACTCAACAGTGATGTTTATCCCGGCTTTGTTTATGTCGATTTTGTCGGTGGTAATGGCTTTTCTTATACTTACAAAGTCACTTCGATGATCAATGGTGTTGAATCCTCCTATTCGAATTCCATGGGAGGTGTTTCAGTTGCACAAACCGACGGGGAATTCTTGACCACCTATCAAAAAGCGGCATTCAGATTTTATTGGGAGTATGCCCATCCGGCCAGCGGTCTATCCAGAGATTTATTTGGCTACAATGAGTTCTATAATGATAAGTGTGCAGTGGGTGGTTCCGGGATGGGATTGCTTTCAATTCTGGTCGGCTCGGAGCGAGGCTTTGTGACTCGAGCACAAGCAGCGGGACGTACATTGAAAATACTTCGGTTCCTAAGTCAGGCCAAGCGTTTCAAGGGCGTATGGCCGCATATGTCCAATGGAGCGACCGGGCAGGCGATCGTCTTCGGTACGTATGATGATGGAGCCGATTTGGTTGAAACAGGTTATGTGGCTCAGGCCTTATTGACAATCCGACAGTATTATTCACAGTCAGATCCAATTGAGACGCAAGTTCGTGCATTGGCTGATCAGTTGTGGAGGGAGATCGAATGGGACTGGTTCCGGCGGTTGGATGAGACGGATGGCAAGCATCTATATTGGCACTGGTCGGAAAACTATGGCTGGCAGATGGATTATCCAATCAACGGTTTTAATGAAGCCATGATGACCTATATTTTGGCGGCAGCTTCGACGACTCACGGCGTACCGGCCTCCTGCTATCACGAGGGGTGGGTCGGCTGGGGCTATCTGGACGGCTCGGAATACTATGGGCATCGGCTTTGGGTGGGTTCGCTTGATAAACCGATGTTCCTGACACACTATCAATTCCAGGCGTTGGACCCGCGTAACAAAAGAGATAACTATTGCAATTATTATGATAACGGCAGGAGCATGGTATTAGCTCATCGTGCATATTGTATAGATAATCCTGGCGGTTATACGGATTACGGTTCGAACGAATGGGGTTTGTCGGCCGATGTTGATCCATGGGGATACGATGCCCACTGTCCGGTTACGGTTGATAACGGAACCATTTCGACCCATGCGTCGATCGCCTCCATGCCTTTTACGCCCGATGAATCGGTTGCTGCAATGCGGGCCTTATATGCAAAATATACCTCAAAAATTTATGGGGCTTTCGGCTTTATTGATTCGTTTAATATCAGTCAGAACTGGTTTTCAAACGGCTTTACTTCGATTAATGTCGGATCCAATATTATTATGATCGAAAATGAACGGACGCAGTTACTTTGGAATTATTTTATGTCAGCTCCGGAAATAAAGCCGGCACTAAAAGAGCTGGGGTGGGGGTTGTACCCTGACTCCGGTTTGAACTGCAGTTACTACGAAGGCCAGTGGGACTCCCTGCCGGCCTTTTCATCGTTGACGCCGATATTCGAAGATACGGTGGGTTCTTTCCACCCGATGCTTCGGAATCGGGATGATCATTATGCCCTTTGTTTCACCGGCTACATTCTCATCGAAACGGAAGGACGATATTTGTTTTATTTGAAATCCGATGATGGCAGTAAGCTTTATCTTGATAATAGACTGATTGTGAACAATGATGGAATCCATCCTGAACGGGAAATTATGGGGGAGATCGATCTGTCTGTCGGCTTGCATCCAATCAGACTGAATTATTTTGAGTACGCAGGCGTCGAATGTCTGCAAGTCTGCTATTCGGGGCCGTCCGTGACAAAGCAGATTATCCCGGCATCTGTTCTGCGAACCAATATTCACTGTGGGGACATTAACACCGACGGTTTTGTGGACATCGATGATGTTCTGGAATTAGCCGATGGTTGGTTGACGGAATATGACTTGCCAAACTTCACCTGTGTTTCGGATGCATGGCTGATGTTTGAATGATCCACAGATCGGGAGCAGATTCGATTGAGTTGTATATTAGACAGGCGATGTCTGCTGTCTAAAAACAGAGTGTTTTGCGTTTTTCTACATCATTCCATTGCAGACCGCAGATTGTTTTGTATAATCCACTTCATGATTGCAAGGGCAGAAGTGTCTTAAACAATACAATTACAGACTCAATAAAGTATGGGAAAGGGATGTTCATGTTGAAATACAAGCTAATAGCACTGTGTTTACTGGGTATTATGGTTTCCGAAATGACTTTGGCGCAGTCAAAGCCGTCAATGATGACACGCTGGGGAAAATCGGTTACAGCTGACAATGTCTGGTCTGAATATCCCCGTCCGCAGTTGGTTCGATCAGACTGGCAAAACCTTAATGGCCTGTGGGATTACGCTCTGCAGCCCAAGACCGCGGCGGCTCCTGCTGACTATTCCAAAAAGATTTTGGTTCCTTTCTGTGCCGAATCAGCGCTGTCCGGTGTGGGCGACAACGTCACCCCCGACGACCGGATTTGGTATCGCAGGACGTTTGATATCGCGAAAGACTGGTCCGGCAAGCGGATTATTCTGAACTTTGAAGCGGTGGACTGGGAATGTGCCGTTTGGATCAATGATGCGTATGTCGGCTCTCATAAGGGTGCTTATGACCGGATCACATTTGATATCACAGATTATCTAAAAAAACAAGGATCACAGAAAATTGTTGTATCGGTCTGGGATCCGAGCAACCTGGGCACACAGGCCCGCGGCAAACAGCGGTTGCTGCAGCGGGGCATTTGGTACACCCCGGTCAGTGGCATCTGGCAGACGGTTTGGCTGGAAGCGGTTCCGCAGCCGGCGGCGATTCGGGAAATCAAAATTATTCCGGATGTGGATACGCAGTCGGTGACGGTGCTCCCTATGCTGTTTGAGCCGAAACGTGAAAAATATGAAGTGATTGTCAGTGTTCTGGATGGTGGCAAGCAGATTGCTCAACAAACAGCCAAAGCTGATAAGGCGGTCACGCTGAAAATTGACGATCCGAAGCTGTGGTCGCCGGATAAGCCGTTTTTGTACGACTTGACAGTTGAGTTGGTCAAAGCTAAAACGGATAAGCAGCCCCAAAAGAGCTTGGAAACGCTGAAAAGCTACTTCGGGATGCGAAAAATCAGTCTGGGCGACGGTCCCTTCGGCAAAGTTTTGTGCCTGAACGACAAACCGCTGTTTCATTACGGCACGCTGGATCAGGGCTGGTGGCCGGATGGGCTGCATACGCCGCCGTCCGATGAGGCCATGAAATATGACATCGAAATCACCAAGCAAATGGGCTTCAACATGATTCGAAAGCACATCAAAGTCGAGCCCGATCGCTGGTATTACTGGTGCGACAAGCTTGGGATTCTGGTTTGGCAGGATATGCCGTCCGGGATGGCGGTTTTGCCGCAGCCGAATCGCAAAGATCGGATGGCTCACCCGCAGCAGGTTCAGCATAACACCCCGGACATTCAGCGACGCACGGAAGATGCGGCCCAGTTCGAATATGAAATGAAGCGAATGATTGGCCTTCATCAAAATGCTCCTAGTATTGTGATCTGGGTTCCGTTTAATGAAGGGTGGGGACAATATGATACCGAACGGATTGCCGATTTGATCAAAAAACAGGATCCGTCCCGGCTGGTCAATGCTGTCAGCGGCTGGGCCTTGCGGCCGTGCGGTGAGATCTATGATATTCATACCTACGGCGAAAAGGTGGATGTCCCGCCGATGCAAGCCGACCAAGCGACGGTTATTGGCGAGTACGGTGGAATCGGGTATCCGATGAAAGGGCACCTGTGGAACCCCGAGATGCGCAACTGGGGGTATCAAACGTATGGAACAGCCGAGGAACTCTTCGAAAAGTATGTTGCCAAATTCAATCAGATTGTCGCCATGCAGAAAAAGGGACTCTCGGCAGCGGTTTATACGCAAACCACCGATGTGGAAGGCGAGATTAACGGGCTGATGACCTATGATCGCGAGGTTATCAAGATCGCCCCGGAAAAGCTAAACAAAATCCATTCGGTACTCTATGAATAGCGGGAATGAGCGTTAAAAGTTATAATGCTTCTTGTATGTTAGAAATATTAAGATCCGGGTGCTGTTAGCGGCTACCCGGATCTTTTAATTTGAGACGAGAATTTCCGGTTTCTTGAGTGAATTCAGTGATATCAGTCCTTCTGTCCACGATACTTGACATGAGAGGTGCTATATATAGAAGAGGAACCGCTATTTCAGGCCAACAAAAGCGACGATGTTTCACGGTTTCATCTCAATTGGAATTGGTATTGTTTTGGGGTTTTTTTTGTGATCTTTTTGAAGATCCTGCAAAAATAGACAACATCATTGTAGCCGCATCGTTTCGCAATCTGGGACAGGGACAAATCGTAATTTTGCAGTAGAAATTTTGCCCTGTTGATGCGTACATAATTAATATAATCGCAAAATCTCATATAGCCGTTGGTTTTGAACAGGCGTGACAGATGATTGGGGGAGATGTCATAGTGTGTTGCCACCGAGTTGCGAGAGATGTCATGTTGGAAATTTTCCTGGATATAGGCACAAATATCCTGAAACAGGAGTTCTGAACGTGGCGATACCGGTTTGTCGTAGTCTTCCAATCGGTTTACATAGCAGGCGAGCAACGCTGTGATTAATTGATTAAATGCTGTGAAGTTCTTTTTCATTCGTTGAAGCTCGCCGATGGCGTCGATTATTTTTTGCTCGGGACCGGCTAAAGCATGTGCAATCGCAATTTTCTCTGCTTTGACTTCCTCATCCGAAGTGACCAAGCTGATGCCGGTATGATTTCTGCCGAATAAAAAGTGAATTGTTTTAGACTTTTTGTCCATATCCGGCTTATCCCAACTGTTGGCAGGAATAAAGATCCCTTCTCCGGGCTTGAGTTGAAGCATTGTAATCTCACGATTCTGCTCGAGTTGCGTTTCGTATTGTCCTTCGATTAAAAGGGTTAACCGCGGAAAATGTACGGCAAATGCGAAAAGCGGCGGAGGCGTGTTATCGCCGGCAAAATAGATACGGCCTGTTCCACTATTGGAACAGATGTTTCTGAGAATATTCAGGATTTGTCTTTGTGTTTCCATTGCCTTGGCTTCAGTTTATGTTACGAAATTCATATGTTAGATGTGTGATTATATTCAAAACAACGATCGATTTCAAGTGTATATGCGTTAATAAGCTTAAAATGCGTAATTATTCAGGACGTGATGTAATTAAAAATGAAATCGGATGTTACAATAGTACAACACTTGGTGTGATATTCCTATGTGATTGAAGGCCCCATTTAAGTATAATCCATCTGTGTGATTTGATGGGTATTAGGCCAATTTAGGTGTAACTGGAAGGTTGTAGATGAAACAGTTGATTCAAAAGAATAAACAATATCTTTTAAGCGGCGTATCTTTTGCCATCCCTTTTATCGCATGTGGGGGCATTTTGATTGCGATTTCTATCGGTGTTGCGCAAATGACCGGGCATATCAACGATAAGAATGTCGGTGATCCTTCACAGGTGCCGATTCTGAATTTTATGTTTACCGTGGGTGTTCATGCGTTTGATTTGCTGCTTCCGATTTTGGCGGGCTATATTGCTTATGCGATGGCGGGCAAGCCCGGTTTGGTTGCCGGCTTTTTAGGAGGCGCCTTTGCCGCGATGCCTCAGGCAGTGGACGGAAAGGAAGCGAGTGCCGGCTTTTTGGGAGCGTTGCTGGCGGGTCTGGCGGCGGGTCATATTGTCAATCTGCTCAAAAAAATGCCGGTGCATAAATTCATTCGACCCATCATGCCGATTTTGATCATTCCGGTTATTTCAGCCCTTTCCATTGGTGCTTTTATGTATGTTGTGAATATGCCGATTGCCACCATCATGGTGAAAATGACCGGCTGGCTTGAAACCATGCAAGGTATTAGCAGTATTTTGTTGGCACTCATACTGGGAGCCATGATTGCATTTGATATGGGCGGTCCGGTCAATAAAACGGCGTTTTTCTTTGGTGCTTCGATGATTGAGCAAGGCAATTATACGGTAATGGGTGCGGTCGCCGCGGCGATTTGTATTCCTCCGTTGGGATTGGGGCTTGCGACAGTACTGCAGAAAAAGCTGTGGACCGAAGAACAGCGGGAAAGCGGCTATGCCGCGTTAGGAATGGGTCTGATCGGCATTACCGAAGGGGCGATTCCCTTTGCCGCCGGTGAGCCGTTTAAGGTTATTCCCTGTATTATGTTGGGTTCTATGACGGCAGCAGTGGTTGCCATGCTGGGTAGTGTGGGTGACCACGCTCCGCACGGCGGCCCGATTGTGATGCTGGTCATTGACAATCGACTGATGTATATCGTTGCGATTGCGGCAGGGACGCTTGTGACGGCTCTGTCGATTAATCTGGTTAAAAAATTAACACAAACTGAAGGGACGCAAGTATGAAATTTATTGCTGTGACAGCCTGTCCTACAGGGATCGCACATACGTACATGGCAGCGGAAAATCTGGCAAAGACGGCTAAATCGCTGGGGCATGAAATTAAAGTTGAAACACAGGGGGCGATGGGCATTGAAAACGAATTGCAGCCGGAGGATATCAAAGAAGCCGATGCGTTGATTTTAGCCGTTGATATCATGATTGAAAAACCGGAACGATTTGCAACACTTGCTAAAATCGAGGTGCCTATCCAATTGGCACTGAAAGACCCCAAGAGCATTTTTGAGATGACACCCTGTTAAGAGAGAACACTATCGTGTCGGTAATACCTGAAAAATACGAATATCAATTTGTCTGTCCGTTACCCAATGGCTTTCATGCCCGGCCGGCAAGCCGGTTTGAGCAATTGGTTTGCAATTTTGCAAGTCGGGTTTCAGTCCAGAACCTCAGCAATGGGAAAATTGCCAATGCGCGAAGCATTCTTTCGCTGGTTAGTGCCGATATCAAGCAGGGCGACGAATGTGTTCTGAAAGTTGTCGGTGACGACTGCAATGTTGCTTATCAGGAGCTTGTTCGGTTTGTGCGAGAGGAATTGCCGACTTGTGACGAGGCCTTGCCCCAAGTCGACGAATCACGGCAGGAAACATTTGTCCCCCATGTCCTGCGAGTTGCCGGTGTTGAGATTGTACCGGGCAAGACCGTTGTTTCCGGTTTTGGTCGGGGGCGTGTTGTTTTTGTGAAGTCGCTGGCTTGTCCGGTTGAATTGGATGATTCTGAGGTTGTTGACGTTCAAGCTGAGTTACAGAAAGTGGACGAGGCGATTGAAAAACAGCAAAGCGATCTGAAAGTGAAGCTGGGTGCCGGTGGAATGTCCACGATGGAACGGGATGTTTTCAAAGCGCATCTTTCTATTGCGAACGATGTGGAACTGATTGAGAAAATACATTCTTTGATTGAGGAGAAAGGTCTTTGCGCGGGCAAGGCAATTCTCGAGTCGTTCTCTTGCTTTTCAGACATACTGGGTAAGGCTGAAAGTGTCTTGATTCGTGAACGGGTTGTTGACCTTCGCGATGTGTGTTCGCAATTACTTACTCAGATTTACGGTTCGACGGCGAATGACCACATTGTACTGACCGAGCCGTCCGTTTGTGTTGCTGACGATTTAACACCCTCACAATTTATCAATCTTGATAAAAGCTTGCTATCGGCATTGATACTGACTCAGGTCGGAAGCACCTCGCATACAGTGATTCTTGCGCGATCTTTTGGAATTCCGACTCTCACCGGAATTTGTAACATTGACGGTCATCTGGCGGCGGGACAGGAAGTGGTCGTGGATGCCAATTATGGTTTTCTGTTGACTGATATTAACGATCAGGTTGAACGGTTTTATCATCGTCGTCAGCGACATCATGATTTACAACAAGAGCAAATTAATGCGTATCGGGACAGGCCTGCTCAGACGTACGATGGCAAAAGGCTCGAAGTGATGGCCAATGTCGCAACCGCCGGTGAGGTTAAAGCGGCGATGGAGAGTGGAGCTGAAGGAGTCGGGCTTTTCAGGACCGAGATGTTGTTTTTGAGCCGGGATCATGCGCCCAGTGAGCAGGAGCAATTTCACGAATATAAAACTGCGGCCGAATTTGCGGCCGGCCGACCGGTTATCATTAGGACATTTGATATCGGCGGCGATAAAACAGTTAATTATATGCAGACCGCTGCAGAGGATAATCCGGTTCTCGGATGTCGCGGAGTCCGTGTTTACAAACAGTATGAGGATTTACTGGAGGATCAGCTTCGGGCAATTTTGCGTGCATCGGCGTTTGGCCATGTAAAGATTATGATTCCGATGGTCACCTGCATCGAAGAAGTCCAATATGTCAGGAGTGTCCTTCAGAAGGTTCAGTCCAAACTGGATGCGGCCTCGATTGCCTATGATGCCGATATTTCGCTGGGGATCATGGTGGAAGTGCCGTCGGTGGCTTTCTTTATTCCGCAACTGGCGGAGGTGATTGACTTTTTAAGTATTGGCACCAATGACCTGACTCAGTATTTTCTGGCGGTCGATCGGTGCAATGGGCAGGTTAGCTCACTTTATCAATCTCGTCATCCGGGGTTACTTGGCATCATTCGAAAAATTATCGACGATGCGCATCAGCATGGTTTGTGGGTCGGCATGTGCGGCGAAATGGCCGGACAGGTCGAATGCCTGCCGCTGCTGCTGGGGGCCGGAATCGATGAGGTTAGTGTGTCGATTCCCTATGTGAACGAAGTTAAGGCCGGTTGCTGTGAGTACGACAGCACGCAGTGTCGGGGTTTGTTGCAGCAGGCCATTGAGGCGAAGACGCCGGCGCAGGTTGACGCGATTCTCTTAGGTTGCGAGCATCACGGAAGCGACCGCTCGGTGATCGATGTCAGCCTGGTTGATCTTGAGGCTGACTGCGTGAGTAAGCAAGAGGTTATTCAATATGTGACGGACAGACTTTGTTTGAACGGCAGAACGCGCAACTGCCGGGGATTGGAAGACGATTTCTGGAAGCGTGAGTCAGTTTATTCGACCGGATTGGGTTACGGTTTTGCCGTCCCGCATTGTAAGACACCCCATATTCGTGCTAATTCTATTTGCGTGTTACGGCTGCGGGAGCCGATCGAATGGGATTCGATTGATTCCAAACCCGTCAAGATTGTGATAGCTATGACGATTCGGGATGTTCAGGATGCCGGGACTGTTCATATGCAAATTTTCTCAAAGCTGGCTCGTAGTATTATGCATGAAGATTTCCGTCGGCATTTGGAGACGATAAAGAATTGCGATGAGGTTGTTGCTTATCTTCATCAGAAACTGGAGTTGGGTTGTGAATAATAATGTTGTATCGGAGTCTACTATGAATTTGAAATCCTTTTTTATTCTAACTGTGATTGGAAGTGTTATGAGTATAGGATTTTCTGGAAATACTGAACGTGATTTAACCAAAGATAAGACGCTGTACACGGTAGGCTATGCACACCTGGACACCCAATGGCGCTGGGATTATCAGAAAACGATTGATGACTATCTCAAGAAGACACTGGATGATAATTTTAAGCTATTGGAGGCATATCCTGAATACGTATTCAATTTCACGGGTGCAACGCGATATGCCATGATGAAAGAGTACTATCCTGATCGATACGAAAAAGTCAAAAAATACATTGCGGATGGACGATGGTTTGTCAGCGGTTCATCGGTGGATGAGTGCGATGTTTTGGTTCCTTCCCCGGAATCGGTGCTGCGTCAGATTTTATATGGGAATGAGTATTTCCGCAAAGAATATAAGGTTGAAAGCACCGATTTTATGCTGCCCGACTGTTTTGGTTTTCCGGCATATTTACCGAGCCTTTGGGCGCATACGGGTGTGATTGGCTTTTCAACTCAAAAATTATCGTGGGGTTCGGTGGTCGGGATTCCGTTTAATGTGGGCGTTTGGGAAGGGCCTGATGGTCATTCGGTGATTGGGGCACTGAACGCAACGGCTTATGTCAGTTCAGTTTCTGAACGGCTGGATACCAGTCGCGAATGGATCGACCGTGTTGAAGGTAATGGACAGGCCAGCGGAATCTTTGCTGATTACCGTTACTATGGTGTTGGCGATATGGGTGGAGCACCGAGGGAAGCGGATGTTAAGATGGCTATTGCCAGCCTCGACAATGACGACAGTCAAATTGACGTCGTACTCAGTTCTTCGGCTCAGTTGTATGATGATATTACACCCGAGCAGAAAGAAAAGCTGCCGCGTTACAAGGGTGAGTTGATGCTGACAGAACATTCCTCCGGCGTATTGACGTCGCAGGCTTATATGAAGCGATGGAATCGAAAGAATGAGCAACTGGCGGATGCAGCCGAGCGGGCGGCTGTCTTTTCGGACTGGCTGGGGACAACGGAGTATCCGTCTGAACGGATCGAACGGTCCTGGTGGCGTGTACTGGGAAGCCAGATGCACGATATTCTGCCCGGGACGACGCTTCCCAAAGGTTATGAATACAGTTGGAATGATGAAGTTCTGGCCCTTAATGGATTTGCAGGAGTTTTAACGAATTCGATAGGAGGTGTCAGCCGGGGATTGGACACACGCGTTAAAGGACGACCGGTCGTAGTTTATAATCCGTTGTCTATCGAACGGGAAGATGTTGTGTCTGCGAAAATTTGTTTTGACAAAGATTGCCCCGAAGCAGTTCGCGTTTATGACTACAAAGGCAAAGAGGTGCCCTCTCAGATTGTTACTCGCAGCGACGACGCCATTGAAGTTATCTTTCTGGCGAAACTGCCGGCGGTAGGCGTGGGTGTTTACGATGTGCGATCCTCATCGCGGGCCTATAAGAAATCGACGGGATTGCAGGTTGGTGATCGGGCTCTGGAAAATGAGTTTTATCGTATTGAAATCAATGCTGCCGGAGATCTTGCCGGTGTTTATGACAAAACAGCCAAACGCCAGATATTGAGTGAAACAGCTCATCTGGAATTTCATCGCAGTGTGCCGCGAAATTACCCGGCGTGGAATATGGATTGGGAAGACCGTAAGCTGGATGCAACCGGTTATGTGGATGGCCCGGCTGAGATTAATGTGGTGGAAAACGGCCCGGTCCGTGTGGCAATTGAAGTTAAACGCGAATGGAACAACTCGATTGTCGTTCAGCGTTTTTGCCTTTCGGCGGGAGACTGTGGCAAACGTGTTGAAATCCACAATGATATTGACTGGCAGACGACGGGCGGTGTCCTGAAGGCGGCTTTCCCGTTGACAGTCAGCAATCCAAAGGCAACCTATACCCAGGGGCTGGGGACAGTTCAGCGGGGTAACAATCACCCCAAGCAATATGAAGGCTTGTCACACGAATGGTTCGATCTGACGGATGTCAGTGGCGAGTACGGCGTTTCGGTTCTGGAAGATTGCAAGTTCGGTTCTGACAAGCCTAATGATAATACAGTTCGTTTGTCGCTGCTTTATTCACCCGGCGTACGCACCGGTTATTTGGATCAGCAAACACAGGACTGGGGACGTCACGAGTTTGTCTATGCCCTGTATGGTCATCTTGGCAACTGGCAGAAGGCGATGACGGAATATCAGGGCCGGCGGCTGAACCAACCGCTGCGTGCATTTGAAGTTGATGAGCATCGCGGCAAACTCGGGCGTGTTTATTCTTTGATGAGTGTTAATACTCCGCAAGTTGATGTACGTACCGTCAAAAAGGCCGAATCCGGCGATGCCGTTATCATTCGTCTTCAGGAATTAACCGGTCAGCCGGCAGATGACGTGATTGTCAGGCTGGGCGAAGGGGTTGCATCTGCTTATGAAGTTGATGGCCAGGAGCGTAAGATTGGTACCGCTGATATCAGTGATGGTCAATTGAAACTGGATATGGGTAAAAATGCGATTCGCAGCTTTGCAGTAAAGCTTAATCTTTCTGATTGTTCATTGAAGAAAACCGACTGTAAAGCGGTCGCGTTGGACTACAACGCCAATGCATTCAGTTCGAATGGTGAATCCCGAGACGGCGTGTTTGACGGTTACTCTATTCCTGCGGAAATGCTGCCCGAGACGTTGGCTTGCGATAATATTTCGTTTGCGATGGGTAACGCCAAATCCAGCAATGTCATTCGTTGTCTGGGACAAACAATTTCATTACCGGAGGGGGATTATAACCGAATTTATCTGTTGGCAGCAGCAGATGATGATACCGATGCACAGATTCAGATTGGTAACAACAAACAGGGCTTTTCTGTTCAGAAATGGACCGGTTATATTGGCCAGTATGACCAGCGTATCTGGGACCGAGAGTTTGGAGAGGTGGATTATACCTGTGCCGGATGGTTAACCGAGATTCAGACCGGCTATATCAAGCGTGATGATGTCGCTTGGTTCTGCACACATCGCCATGATCCGGCGGGCAGGAATGAAGCGTATCAGTTTAGTTACATCTTTAAATATGGTTTTGATCTGCCCCGGGGCGTTTCTGAGATTACCCTGCCGGACAACGGAGCGATCAAAGTGTTCGCCGTTTCAGTTGCGAAAGATCTGAATTTGGCAATGCCGGCTGATGACCTGTATGACAATTTTGACAATCGCCCCGAATCAGTTCTGCGAGTTAAAGGGGGTCGCTATGAGAAAGGCAAAGCTGCGGCAGGAACAGTTGAAACGCTGCGTGCCGATAGTTATGAAGCCTTGGGCCTGAAGCCGCTATCGGACGATTATGCGGATCAAAAATCTGACAACAAAGTTAAGTTTACCTATTCTACCGGCGATTATTCTGTTGCTCCCAAACGCGGTGGCGACATCGACAATACGCTGGTCAGACTCAATGACGGCAAGGTTGGCCGCAATAATGATGATCTGGAACATTGTACGTATTTTGATGGCGGCGAGGGTCGCATTATTATTGATTTGCAGCAACCGATTTCGATTTCGAAGTTGAATACATTTTCATGGCATCGTTCGGATCGGGCCCCACAAAAATTCAGTCTGTGGGCCAGCCAGAAAGAACTCTCGCCGCGGACGGATCTGTATGCCGACGATGCCGGTGGATGGATGCTGGTGGCGACGGTTGACACACGCTCGCTCGGTGAGGGTGGTGTCCATGCTTCGTCTGTTTCCTTCCCGGACGAGAATGTCTATCAGTATCTCATGTTGATCACCGATTTAGATGATCAGGGGACATTTTTTAATGAAATTGATGTGATTATTTCGCGATAGTAGCAAGAGATCATTTGAAGAAAAATTTAATAATTTGAAAGAGAGGTATTTATGAAGTCGAAAAAAGCATTTACGTTGATTGAATTGTTGGTGGTGATCGCCATCATCGCTCTGTTGTTGTCCATTATCATGCCGGCTCTGCGTAAGGTCAAAAAGCAGGCCGCGTCGATTGTTTGCCTGGCGAACATGAAAAGCATGGTTGCCTGCTGGCATACATATGCCATGGACAATTCCGAAAAGATGGTCAACGGGCAGGTTCCGTTATCGACAACCTTGAACAATGGCAAGCCGTCTTTCTGGGTGGAAGCGCCGCAGGACCGCACCGGTGCCTATACCGGCGGCAAGCCCGGTAGCAGTATTCAACTTCCGATTGAAGAAGAACAAAACGGTATTCGTAAAGGACTTCTTTATCCGTATCTTGATTCGGTGGATGTCTATCACTGTCCTTCGGAAAACGGCAAAAAAATATATGAAGACAGTGCCAGCGCTGCTTATGGTTCGTTTTGGAACTGCTATTCGATTACCGGACTGATGAACGGTGAAAGTTCCAAGGAAACGTACCTGATTTATAATCCCGGTTCTAATCCTGTAGCCGGCACCCATTATGATAAGAATGCGGCGTTGAAAATTACTGAAGTGGTTTCGCCGGGCAGCAAAATCGTATTTCTTGAAAACGGCGATTCAAGAGGCTTTGCAATGGGGTCATGGCTGATGAACTACGTAGACCCCAAATGGGTGGATCCGTTTACCATCTGGCACGGCAATCAGAGTCCGCTGGGATTTGCGGATGGTCACGGAGAAAATCATCGTTGGGTTGATGATATCACACTTAAAAATGCAACCCTGGCTTATAATAGTCCCGAACTTGACAGGGATCCTGTTTCATCCGGTCAACGAGAGGACATCGACTATTTCAATCGACGATACGTGCCCGGAAGAGGTCGGTAGAAACTAAGTTTCTTTTCAGATGATAATATTAAGGATTGGGCTATTGAATAGTAAGATCGCTTTTATTTGTGTTTGTTGTGTTCTCTTGGGCGGTTTGTGTTCTGCGGCCGGCCAGGAACTTCGTGTGGACCTGGATGCTTCAGCAGTGCCGGAATTGACGGAATGGGGGCAGGACGCCAAAGAGCTGGTGATGCAATGGCACCCGCGAATCAGCCATCTTTTGGCCACCAAAGGGTATGAGCCGACTCAGTCTGTTCAGATTACCTTAAGAAAATCTAATCGCGGTATTGCGGATACGTCGGCGGGGAGCCATATTCGTATTTCTTCCGGTTGGATTGAACAGCATCCCGAAGATATTGGCTTGGTGGTCCATGAATTGGTCCATGTCATTCAGGGGTACGGCCACGGCGCACAAGGCTGGTTATGTGAGGGGATTGCCGATTATATCCGATGGGCGATTTATGAAGGTAAACCTCAGGAGTGGTTCTCCGTTTCGGATCAACCCAATGGATATCTGCAGAGCTATCAGGTCACCGGCGGTTTTTTATTGTGGCTCGAATCGGATCGGGCGCCGGGGATTGTCAAGAAGCTGAATACCTCACTGCGCAATCGGCAGTATGATGCGTCCATTTTCGAAGACGAAACGGGCCTGTCTTTAGAGACACTCTGGTCAACCTACGTTCAGGAGCGAAAGCAAACCGTTGCAACTGCCCAAATCGATTGGCAGTTAGGGCCGTTTGTGCGTCCGGTCAATAAGCCGGTGATCACACCTCAGTCGGAAACCGTTTTTGATTGCCCCATGACACAGCAAACCGTTTCCTGGGAAAGCAGCGATACGTTTAACCCGGCCGCGGTTGTGTTTCAGGATCAGATTTGTGTCCTGTACCGTGCTGAAGATGGCAGTGGAGACGGTATTGGTGGGCATACTTCCCGCATTGGACTGGCGATGTCGGAGGACGGAGTGACGTTTGATCGCAGAAAAACTCCCGTTTTTTATCCGGCTGATGATGACATGAAAGGCTATGAATGGCAGGGGGGGTGCGAAGATCCCCGTGTGGTCGAGTCAGCGGAGGGGACCTTTTATATGTACTATACCATGTGGAATCGAGATAATCCGGCCGGCATCAAACGCTCAGCGCGAATCGGCGTTGCCAGTTCCAAAGATCTGATTCATTGGAAAAAACATGGTCCTATATTTAAAGATGTGTATAATGACAGGTTCCTCGATTCATGGCACAAAGCTGCTTCCGTAATAACAAGTGTCCAGGATGGGCGGCTCAAAGCAGTCAAAATCAATGGGACTTACTGGATGTATTGGGGTGAAAACAAGATTTGTGCGGCGACATCGGATGATTTGATTCATTGGGAGCCGGTGGTAGATAAAAAGCAGGAACTTGTGGTGCTGATTCGTCCTCGCAACGATAAATTTGACAGTTTGCTGACCGAAGCCGGCCCGCCCGCCGTCATGACTGATGAGGGTATTGTTCTTCTTTATAACGGCAAAAACAGTGGTGCCGACCGGACAATTGGAAAGGGAGCCTATGCGGCGGGGCAATTATTACTGGACGCCAACGATCCGATACGCATATTAGCTCGCAGTGATAATTACTTTTTTAAGCCGGAAGAGGAATTCGAAAAAAGTGGCCAGTACCTTGATGGAACAGTATTTATAGAAGGACTTGTGTATTACAAGAATAAGTGGTATTTATATTACGGCACGGCCGACTCTTATGTCGGTGTCGCCGTTTGCGAAAGCAAAAGCTGATAAAGAGTAGTATTAACAAGACAAAGGATTGCGGGAATGATTATGAATGCTGGGAGATTGTAACATGTGGAAAACTCAAAAACGGATTGTAATGTTAGGATTGTTAGCCGGTTTGGCTGTCTGGAGTTTCGGGGCTTCCAAAGGAAGCCCTTCTTATGCGGATTATGTCAATCCTTTGGTCGGTACCGATTCGACCTTTAATTTCTCGACGGGAAATACGTATCCGGCGATTGCGGTGCCGTGGGGCATGAATTTCTGGACGCCTCAAACCAATAAGATGGGTGACGGCTGGGGCTATCAGTATGACGGTCAAAAAATTCGCGGCTTTAAACAGACTCACCAGCCCAGCCCCTGGATCAACGATTACGCGGCGTTTTCATTCATGCCGATAGTGGGCGATTTGGTGGTCGACCAGGAAAAGCGGGGATCCTGGTATTCGCATAAAGCCGAAATCGCAAAGCCTTATTATTACAGCGTTTATCTCGCCGACTATGATGTCACGACCGAAATTACCCCAACAGAGCGGGCGGCTCAGTTTCGTTTTACGTTTCCAGAGTCTGATGCATCATACGTGCTGCTGGATGGGTTTGACAAAGGGTCTTATGTCAAGGTGATGGCCGATCAGCGGACCATTATTGGTTACTGCCGCAATAACAGTGGCGGTGTGCCGGAAAATTTCCATAACTATTTCATTGCTGTTTTTGATAAGGACTTCGAAGAAGTGGCCACCTGGAACGACTGGAAGGTCAAGAAGGGGGCAACCGAAGACAAAGGCAATCATGTTGGCGCAGTCGTTCGGTTTAAAACCGCCAAAGGCGAACAAGTCCATGTCAAAGTGGCTTCGTCCTTTATCAGCCCCGAACAAGCGAAACTTAATCTTACGCGTGAACTGGCCGATGACAGCTTCGATGAAACCTGCCAGAAGGCCAAGGATACCTGGAATCGAGAATTAGGGCGTGTTGAAGTCAAAGGCGGTACCCTGGCTCAGTATCAGAACTTCTATACAGCTTTCTATCGAGCGTTACTGTTTCCGCGGGACTTCTCCGAGATTGACAAAAACGGCAAACAGGTTCATTACAGTCCGTACAATGGTGAAGTATTGCCCGGTCCCATGTTTACCGATAACGGTTTCTGGGACACGTTCCGTGCGGCGTTTCCGCTGAATGCTTTGCTGTATCCCAAGAAGAATGCTGAGATGATGGAAGGCTTGGCTAACACTTTCAAAGAAAGCGGATGGCTGCCGGAATGGGCCAGCCCGGGCCATCGCGGCTGCATGATTGGATCGAATTCGGCGGCCATTATTGCCGATTCATATCTGAAAGGCATTCGCGGCTATGATATCGAAACCTTGTATGAGGGTATTTTGAAAAACTCCGAGAACGCCGGTCCGATTCATTCGGTGGGTCGTCTTGGTGTGGAACATTACAATAAGCTGGGATATGTGCCCTGTGATGTGGGTGTTAATGAAAACGTTGCGAGGACACTGGAGTATAGCTATGACGACTATACGATCTGGAAGTTGGCACAAGCACTCGGTCGTCCGCAGGAAGAAATTGACCGTTTTTATGAACGGGCGCAGTATTACAAAAACGTATTTGACCAGTCGACTAATTTTATGCGGGGAAAAAACAAAGATGGAAGTTGGTCCACCCCGTTTGTCCCCGAAAAATGGGGCGGTGATTTCACCGAAGGCTGTTCCTGGCATTATACCTGGTCGGTCTTTCAAGATCCGCAGGGCTTGATTGATCTGATGGGCGGACGCCAGACATTTGTTGATAAGCTGGATGCCGTTTTCTCGACGCCCCCAAAATACGACTGCTCCTACTATGGTTTCCCGATCCACGAGATCGTCGAAATGACGGTCATGGATATGGGCCAATATGCCCACGGCAACCAGCCGATCCAGCATATGATTTACCTGTATAATTATGCCGGTACGCCGTGGAAGGCACAAAAATGGGTGCGTGAAGTGATGGAAAAACTTTATACACCGACGCCGGACGGTCTGTGCGGTGACGAAGACAACGGCCAGACCTCGGCGTGGTATGTCTTCTCGGCGTTGGGTTTCTATCCGGTCTGCCCCGGCTCCGGCGAATACGTGCTGGGCGCTCCGCTGTTCAAGGAAGCGACGATCCATCTGCAGAACGGAAAAACGTTTGAAATTCAGGCGCCGAAGAACTCCGGTGAAAACCTGTATATCAAGTCTGCCAAGCTGAATCGTCGCAAGTACACCAAAACCTATCTGACACACGAAGATATTGTAAAGGGCGGCAAGGTTAATTTCGTGATGGATAGTGAGCCCAATAAGAATTGGGGGACCTCACCGGATGACGCGCCGTACTCGATGTCGAATGAAAAAAAGTAATATACATTGTTGATGAATGAATTTAAAATAGAATGTTGAATTCAAACAATCGTTGAATTTTGAAAGGGAATCCAAAATGAAGATGAAAACCTGGGCAATCCTGTTGGCTTTTTTTGTGATGGGTGTTGCTGATGCAATGGGGCCGCTGTCAGACGCAGTCAAGGAAAACTACGAGTTGACGAATGTGGTTGCGACCTTATTGTCCTTTTTTGTATTTATTGCTTTTGCAGTATTTAGTGTGCCGGGCGGTTTGCTGGCGGCTCGCATTGGCAAGAAAAAGCTGCTGTTGCTGGGGTTGGGATTGAACGCGGTGGCGATGCTGATTCCCTGTCTGATGGTCCCGAACTTTGTATTGCTGTTGGGCTGCATCTTTGTTCTGGGGATTGGTACCACCTTCCTGCAGGTCGCGGGTAACCCAATCATGAATGACGTCAGTGCCGAAGGCAACTTTGGTCGCAATCTTGCCTTTGCGCAGGGCTTTAAGGGCATCGGCAGTACGGCATCGTCCTTTATTGTTGGCGGCACCGTTCTGACGAGTATAGCATTCTTGAACGAAATGGGCTGGCGTGGTGTTTTTCCGATCTTCTTTGCGCTGATGGCTGTGGCATTTGTTTGGGTTTCGACGCTGAAAATCGAAGAAACCAAGGCCGATGTACCGCCTAGTATTGGGTCAAGTCTCGGCCTGTTAAAGAAGCCGGTTTTTGCTCTGGCCGTTCTTGGTATCTTTCTCTATGTGGGTGCCGAAGTGTGCATGGCGAGATTTCTACTGCCGTTGATGGAGGCGATGGGGGTTGAAAAAGCGACCGCGACGAAATTTGGACCAGCCTTCTTTTTCCTGACACTTACTGTTGGCCGCCTGCTTGGCGGAGCGGTTTTAAATATCATGACGTCACGCACCTTTTTCCGCGTATCGGCCGCACTGGGCTTGCTTGGCGGTTTGATTTTAATGCTGGGCAATTCCTCATTGGCGATTGTCGGTGTGCTGGCCGCTGGTCTGGGCTTTGCTAATATCTGGCCAATGCTGTTTTCGATTACCGTTGAAGAAGATCCCGAACGCGGCAGCGAATTGAGCGGTTTGATGTGTATGGCGATTTCCGGCGGGGCGATTGTGCCTCTGGTCATGGGCAAATTGGTCGATGTTGAAATGGGCCCTAAGGCGTTTGTCGTGCCGGTTGTATGTTTCGCTTTCTTGCTGGCATTATCATTAAAGGGCGGTTCAAAGCCTGCTGCTGTAAGTACGGATTCCTAATTCATAAGGAGAGGACATAAATGGATTATAATAATGATCAACGTATTGTATTAACACTTGATGCCGGCGGAACAAATTTTGTTTTTTCTGCGATGCAGGGCATGAAAGAGGTTGCGACTCCTGTTCGCCTGCCTGCACATGCCGACAATCTGGATAAAAGTCTGGACTCAATGGTTCAGGGATTTACACAAGTCATCGAGCAGTTGGATGCAAAGGCTTCAGCCATTAGCTTTGCCTTTCCCGGTCCGGCCGATTATCCCAACGGGATCATTGACAATGTAGGCAATCTGCCCGGCTATGCCGGCGGTGTGGCTTTGGGAGCATTTCTGGAAGATAAATTCAACATGCCGGTGTTTATTAACAATGACGGCGATTTATTTGTCTATGGCGAAGCCATTGCCGGCTTCCTGCCCAAGGTTAACCAAACGCTTAAAGATGCCGGTTCACCGAAGCAGTTTAACAAGCTGTTCGGCATTACGCTCGGTACCGGTTTTGGCGGCGGGCTTGTCGCAGATGGCCAGCTTTATATTGGGGACAACTCCGCGGCCGGCGAAATCTGGATTACGCGGAACAAACGCCATCCGAAGTGTTTTGCCGAAGAAGGCGTCAGTATTCGTGCGGTCAAAGGCTCTTATGCCAGAATTGCGGGGATGGATGCAGAGCAGGCACCGGAACCAAAGGATATTTATGAAATTGCTTTCGGAAAACAGGAAGGCAACAAAGATGCTGCTCTGCAGGCGTTTGCTGAGATGGGTGAATGTGTCGGCGATGCATTGGCCAATGCGATTACTCTGATGGATGGTTTGATTGTTATCGGCGGCGGGCTTTCCAATGCGTATCCGCTGTTTATCGAGGCGATTCTGAGTGAAATGAACGGCACGATTGAAAGTTACAGTGGTGAAAAGCTGCCGCGGATTGTACAAAAATGCTTCGATTTGGAAAATGCAGCCGATCAGGAGCAGTTCATCAAGGGGCAAGTGAAGGAAATTCAGGTGCCCGGCACTCAGAAAACAATGAAGTACGATTCCCTCAAGCGTTTGGGCATTGGCCGGGCGGTATTGGATACCAGCCAGGCGGTCTCAGTTGGCGCCTATGCTTATGCACTCAATCAATTGGATCAATCGTAAACTTTAAAATACAGGAGAGATAAGAATGTTTTCTTTAAAACGTATGTTCACCTTTGCAATGGTGCTGATTATGATGATGGGTGTTCTTTCACAGGTGCAGGCGGCTCAGTATGACTCAAATCGTCCGCCTGCTGACAAACGAACCTTTGTCAGTCAGAGTGTAGAAAATAAAATAAAAGAAGTCAAAGCTACGATTAAAGATCCGGAATTTGCATGGCTCTTTGAAAATTGCTATCCCAATACGCTGGATACTACCGTTGATTACGAAGTGATTGATGGCAAGCCGGACACGTTTATCATTACCGGTGACATTGATGCGATGTGGCTGCGGGACTCGACCTGTCAGGTCTGGCCCTATATGCCGCTGATCAAAACCGATGCGCACTTGCGTGAAATGATCAAAGGATTGATTAATCGGCAGGCCAAATGTGTCCTGCTGGATCCCTATGCAAATGCGTTTTTCAAAGATGTGACACGCGTCTCGGAGTGGATTACTGATCACCCGAGGGTCAAACCTGGCGTTCATGAACGGAAATGGGAAATCGATTCGCTTTGCTATGTTGTCCGTCTGGCCAATGAGTATTATCAGATCACCGGTGATGCTTCGGCTTTCGACAAGCAGTGGGACCAGGCCATGCGGTTGATCGTGAAAACCTTCAAAACTGAGCAGCGCAAAGACGGTACGACTCCTTACCGCTTCATCCGGGAAACGTCCCGCATGACTGATGCTCCGGTTTATGACGGAACCGGGCGGCCTTCACGACCGGTTGGCATGATCTGTTCAATGTTCCGTCCGTCTGACGATGCGACGGTATTACCGTTTTTAATTCCTTCTAATCTTTTTGCCGTTCAATCGTTACGCCAGTTGGCCGCGATTTATACCGACGAGCTGAAAGATCCAGCCTTTGCGAAAGAATGCGCCGATCTGGCCGATGAAGTCGAAGATGCGATTATGAAATGGGGCACGGCCAAGCATCTGAAGTTTGGGAAAATTTATGCTTATGAGGCCGATGGATTTGGCAACTTCCTGTTCATGGACGATGCGAATGTTCCCAGCCTGATGTCATTGAGTTATCTGGGAGTCCATAAGCCGACAGATGGGATTTACAAGCGCACACGCAAGTATCTCATGAGCGAGTATAATCCGTGGTACTTCCGCGGCAAAGCGGCCGAAGGATACGGTAGTCCGCATACGGGCAAAGAAGGCATCTGGCCGATGGGCATTATTCTCCGGGCTCTGACCAGTAACGATAAAGACGAGATTGCACAATGTTTGCATATGCTTAAGACAACTCATGCGGGTCTTGGTTTTATGCATGAGTCTTTCAATAAAGACAATCCGGCCGATTTTTCTCGAAGCTGGTTTGCATGGGCCAATACCTTGTTTGGTGAATTGACGATCAAGGTTTATGAGGAATACCCGGATCTTTTACAACAAAGCGAAATTTAGTTATTAAATCATTCTGAGCGTTGTGAAGAATCTCAGGATACTCTTAATCCATGGGTTCTTCACTTCGCTTGGGATATCATTAAAAAACAGCATTTGCCATCGGGGGTTTCAACGTTTTTATGTGTCAGGGATTATCGATCTTAGTGCCGGGAAAGACAGAGAGAACATTTTCAAAGATTGTTATGTGCATGCTGTTGTTCTGTCTGTTGGCAGGTTGCTCGGTGGTTTCAACAGCATCGACGGGTGACAAAGCCAAAACTGCCATGGGGGATGGTTATGTACCTCTGTATGGAGATATCAAGCCGCTTCGCGCCGGTGACAGTCTGTACGTCTTTACGAAAGGACGCCGTCGTTCCTCAGACAATGAATCGATTGCCATCCAGACGCTGCAGGGAGTTGTTTCCCGAACGGATCGTTCACGTGTATGGGTGGACGCAGGGGATGGTACGTTTACGGATTACCTGGCTGAGAATTATGATATCCGGTTTGACCGGCAGTATGCCAGAGATTTTTCCGGGTTGCTGGGTGAGCTGAAACAATACACCAGCGGCCGCTACGTGCTTTATGATATGAATGACAAGCCCTCCATCTCAGCGGCCACCACCATGGCGGGTTTGC
This sequence comes from Anaerohalosphaeraceae bacterium, assembly GCA_963675155.1. GTDB lineage: Bacteria > Planctomycetota > Phycisphaerae > Sedimentisphaerales > Anaerohalosphaeraceae > 4572-13. The sequence continues at coordinate 377,301 of OY775912.1, forward strand.
TGGATGCGGTTGCCATTGATATTGAACTTGAAGCAGTGGCCAAGGCCGCCGGCTATGTTCAGGGATTGGATGTCCGAGGCAAAGACTGTCGCTGGGTCTATGAAAATCATCGAGAGCAGTTAAATAAGCATGCGATTATCGTCCATACCAATGACAGACGCGATCACCCCAGCGTGGCGTATTTAAGAGATTTCGGACCGGCGCTAAAGGCGTTAGACTGGTGGTATGATGATGCAGCTTACTCGCGGCAGGTTTACAGTAGTATGGCCCCGTGCTCTCCGGTTTATGGCTGGCAGGATCCGACGACTCTCGATGAGGGTTTGTCCGTTAAGCTGCATTCAGAAGAGGGCCTGTTTCAAATGCCGAGTGACTGGATGCTGAATCTTTCAGTCCATGCGTCGATGGGCAGTGCGCTGAAGGATAAAACATTTACACAGAAAGTGTCTCGTGAAGAGCCGGTCAAAGAAACCGGTGTACATTATGTGACATTTATTATGAGCGATATGGATAATATCCTGACTGAAATAGGCACCCATTCTTTCTACTCAACAAAGAAGTTCTATGCCAATCAGTATCGCGGGCAGTTCCCGATGAGCTGGGGCATGGCGCCGTCGCTGGTGGAACTGTCGCCCGCAGGTGTCGAAATGTGGTATAAAGACGCAACGTCCAATGATGCGTTTGTTGCCTATTGTGGCTTGGGGTATTTTTATCCCAATGTTGCTCCATACATGAAGACACATGCCAAGCGTCTGAGCGGATTTCTCGAGAGGGCGGACTTGAAAACGCTCCTGCTGATTGACCGGGTGCTTCCCGACAATGAGCTGACAGTCGATTACTATGCGGATAAGATCAAAGATTTCACATCTATTGAACAGCTCAGAGGGTTGTTTTATATGGATTATGTTGAATATGCTCCGCATGGCGGAAAAATCTTCTGGTTCGACGGAAAACCAATGGTCACCGCGCGTTTTGATTTCAGAGAAGAAGAATTCTATTCGGCAGTCCGATCAACTCCGGCCGCATTGGCGGCCAGCATTAATGCGATGCCGAAAGACCCAACCAGTCCTGACGGATACACCTTTGTGACCGTTCACGCCTGGAGTAAGGGGATGGACGATATTTACAAGACCATTCAATTGCTGGACCCCAATGTCAGAGTTGTTCATGCCGAAGAATTAATTGAACACATCCGGCAGAATCTAACACCGCCGATTCAAGATTAATACACATTCCCGGCAATTATTTATCAACGATTCGGTTTGCTGACTAGCTTGTACATCTACTTAAATCTGGCAAATGTCTCGATTGCGTCTGCCGCCATTAAGCTTGGTATCTCCAAAAAGAAGGCCTTCAAGGTCTCTAATTCATATATTATTGATCAAATCAACATAATCCGCATTTCCAATACTGTTATCAGTGATATTCATGCCGGTCCAATTCCCCTGAAAGGCGAAATATCAGTTTAGGGGGAATTCCACGTCAAAAAATTCAATTTTTCATTACAAAATTCTATGTTTTTGACGGTTTTAAAGGGAAGTAAGCTCGTAGATTGATCGAAATAGAATGCAGGTGAGCATGAGTCAGAAAAACGAAAAAGATGATTTTCTGAAAGAAGACGTGTTTTTTCGGTATTATTCCGAAAGCCAGAGTGAAGTCTACACTTATATATTGACCTTGGTTCCCAGTTCAGCGGAGGCTGACGATATTTTCCAGGAAACATCTTCGGTTATGTGGCGGAAATTTGAGCAGTTTAAGCCGGGGACGAATTTTACGGCCTGGGGTTGCCGCATTGCCTATTATGTCATCGTTGAACATCGGCGGAAATCATGTCGAAGTCCGATTCGTTATTCTTCCGATACGCTTAAGATCCTTTCGGAGTCCTATACCAAGTATCAAAAGGATAAGCAAAACCGCATTGACCAACTGCTCGATTGTCTTCAGAATCTTTCCGATGACGAGCGGGCTTTAGTTCAGCTTCGTTATAATCAGTCACTGCCTATTAAGAAGATCGCCGGAAAGATTGGGAAATCCATCAATATGATTTACAAGTCACTGGCGAAGGTTCATTATTTTTTACTTGAGTGTATTCAACGTAATATCGCTGCGGAAGAACGCTAATGATGTCGGCTAAAGAAAAATATGATCTTTGTGAAACAACCGTACGGATCCTTGATGGTTCCATCTCGGAAGATGAATTTCGATTGTTTGAAAAGAAACTTGCCGAGAGTGCCGAGGTTCGTTCAATCTATATGGGAGTTCTCGAAGCGTACGGATACATGAAGAAATCCGGTCATTCCTTACGCGTGAATACAATGGGACGTGAAGATGACAGTTGTCTTCGTCCGGACCTCTGGAAGTCACTGGCCAGAGCGGAAAAAGAAGCTCCGGCAATTGAAATTAAACCCGATTCAAAAGAACCGGAGCTGATTCAGAACGTTCAGCGAGAGAAAGTGCTTCATCCCTTGAAACTGAGCACATTGGCTCCGGTGATCGCTGCCGTTGCCGCAATCCTGCTGATGATTATTTTTGTGCGTTATGCACCGGTACGCGGAATTAGCCACGGTCAGGTTATCGATACGTATCAGGCGGTTTTCAACGAGTCAATATCCGACATGCGTCCGGGCGGTTTTTTAGGAGAGGAGTTGATTGAACTGCAAAAGGGCTTAGTTCGACTTCAAATGAACGATGGTAGTATGATGCTTGTGGAAGCACCTGCTGAATTTCGTTTGGAAGAGGACGATCAAGTATTTTTGGTGCAGGGCAAGTTGACGGCCGATGTGCCGAAAAGCGGCATTGGCTTTACCGTCCGTACACCGTCGGCATCCGTTGTTGATTACGGCACCGAGTTTGCGGTTTCCGTTGACCAATACGCCAAAACGGAAGCCCATGTCTTGAAGGGAAAAGTAGAAATGCGGCTGGGATCCAATCCGCGTGTCTTTGACAACTCGATCCGCTTATCAGCCAATCAGGCCGCGGCGGTGTCCGGTCAGGACCTGATGGCCATTCCTGCAAAGGTTGATCAGTTTGTTTACGAGACGCCTTCTCCGTTTGAGATCAATGCGAAAAGTCTGAATCCAGTGTTGCATTTCCGCTTAAAGGGCAATAATGTCCATACGTTTTGTAATGTGACGGGAAAAAGCGACGTTGAAGTGACTATGGGGCCGAATTTGAAAATTACATCAAGCCCTTATTTCGGACAAGACCAATCCGGCTATGCCTTGCAAATGAAAGGTCCCGAAGGAATTCAGATTCAAAATATTCTACCGATTTTTGCATCTGAAAGCGGCAACTTTACTGAAGTTTGTTGGGTGCGTTTTAACCGGATTGAAAAACAGGTTGTCATGTCGAACCGGGCGATTAATCCCAGCGTTAAAAATCACCAGGGATACTATCGTGTTCTGTGGATTAACGAAAAGGGAAATCTTGAACATTCAGCCTATTTCCCGCAACACAGTCCTTCGGACCGGATTGTGAATCCAATTTCCAGTGCGGAAACACTAAAGCCGAATCAATGGTATTTTGTTGCCGTGACGCACGCGAAGGGAGACTTTAAGGCTTTGTATCTGGATGGAAAACGGGTGGCTCAATCTTCAAGATATCAGGATATTGATCTTGAAAAGTATAACGATCTGACCTTTGGTCGATCCATGGACGATTTGGCACCGGGACTGACCGGCGCGCTTTCAGATGTTCTCTTTTTTGATCGTAGTTTAACGGACGAAGAAATTCAATCATTATATGAGTCCGCATTGAAGAAATAGTGCAGCGGGTATTTTGAGTATGAGGTATTTCGGATTTGAAGATCCGAGAGGAATAGTGATGAAATGTTAATGTTTTGTGGAGGTATGGAAAGATGAAAAGTATGTGGAAAGTCTGTTTAATAATGGTTTTGGTGGCGGCAGTGGTGAATGTCAATGCAGAAATTTTGTTTCAGGACACGTATGATCGCGCGGACGATTTCAATCTCAACGCCAATGCCCCAACCGGTATGTCCGGCACGCTGGCCTCGACCATGGCCTACTCAGAGGACTTCCAGGGATCAGGAAGCGACGAATCAATTAAGGTGAAGGAAAACACGCTTCGGATGGCAGTCGGCCCTGGAATGAGCAGCATGCATTTGGACCATAACTTTACCGATTCCAGTATTGTAACAGCCGGAGGTTTCTCGGTTTCGCTGGATATGCTTCTGATTAATGCTTCGGGTGACGACCTGAATCGGTGGGGTGGTTTTGGTCTTGGCATGAGCCAATCAGAAGCCGCCAGTGCGGGTGATCCTTGGGATAGTGATTATTCGCTTAGACCATCGGCTGTGCCCGGTGCGACCTCATCGACCATCGTAACCGACTTTTATGTCGACGTGGCGATGGACAATAAAGTGCGTGTCTGGAGTGATGGTGCAGTGCTGGAAACCATTGACGTCGGGGATTATCAGGGGACGCTTCGTGCGGATTTCTATCTGTCAGATTTCAATATCGGGACGGTTGTGACGTCCAAGATTTATTTTGATGACAGTTACTTGACGACCGTTACGTTTGACTGGAGCGGAACCGACGAAAACTATATCGGGATCAGCGCTCGCGCTAACAATAATGTAAATCTGGATAACCTGGAAATCGCGACGATTCCGGAACCGGCAACAATGATTTTGCTGGGACTGGGTGGATTGTTCCTGCGTTATAAAAAATAAGCAATACATTCTTTTCGGATGAGGCATGGGATTGAGCGATCTTTCCCAGAGCCTCGCCTGAAGAATGAGAGAAGGCGATGACGGTGCTTTCCGGGAGGGAAAGTTACGTGGCCAGGTGGATGAAGTGCGCGCAATAATGAAAATAAGCTTGTGGAACTGTCTAAAAAAGGCTGATAGGGAATAATGTTTTTTTGCTGGAGGTATTTATTATGAAAAAGGTATTACTATTTTTATTGCTTGTGGGCATGGTGTCTTTGGCACAGGCAGGTGCTACAAGCACCGTGCTTTTCAGTGACAGCTACGATCGTGCTGACGCAACGGATATTGATGCATCATCAACCGGCATGTCCGGTACACTGAGCCCGCTTGCTTATGACGAGGCATTTGAAGGATCCGGTAATGCGACATCTATACAGATTCTTTCCAATGAGCTGGATATTGCGGTTGGCGTCGGGATGAGCAGCTTGTATCTGGAGCATAATTTTACAGATACGGCGATTACGGATACGGATGGTTTCTCAGTTTCATTGGATGTCGTTGCGATCACGAGTGCTGATGATCAGTTAAATCGTTTCGGCGGCTTTGGCGTCGGTAACACTTTGGCAGAGGCCCAGGCTGCTGCGGATTGTTATGACAGCCCTGCAACTTCTTTTCGTCCCGCTGTACATTTAGCCGGCACCGCAGTCTCTGACTTTTATGTGGATTTAGCGCTGGATCAAAACCTTCGTTTATGGAGTAATGGGACAGTTTTGAATACGATTAATGTAGGGGCTGCATCGGGAACGATTTCCGTGGACTTTCTTGTCCCTGATTTCAATGCCGGCAGTGAAGTGACCGCCGTTGTTTATTTTGATGGTGTTATGCAGGATGTTCAGACATTCACGTGGGACAACGCAAGTGCCAACTACATCGGCATCAGCGGCCGTACCGCGGGGGCTGGCGTCTTTCTGGATAACCTGGAGATTGCCACGATTTACAATGACCATGCTGAATTGGTCAGCCCGGCCGAACCGCCGTATCTGGTACCGGCTGCTGGTGGAACTTTGGACTTGCAGTGGACCAAGGGTAAGGATGCTTCCGGGAATCCCAATGCTGACATTAACTATCACTATGTACACGTTACCGATCAAATCATTGACGGTGATCCCAACTTTGCAGCTTCGACGGCGGACCATTACACGGTTGAAGATCCTGCCACATCGCAGACGATCACGGTTGATTATGATCAGATCAAGTACTGGCGTGTGGATGAAAGCGTTCCTGTCACAGGTGGAGATTCCGGTATGTACGATCCTAACACCATTACCGGTTTTGTCTGGCAGTTTGAGACCCAGAAGTCTGTGCCGGTTATTACCGGCGATCTCACAGACGTTATGCGTCATCCTTATACGGATACTGAAAATTATGAAGGCAGTGCGGTCTTTACCTGTATCTTCGACAGTATCAACGCAGTGGATGTAAAGTGGTATCGCGGCAGCGATCCGGTCAATCCGATTGTGTCCGGCGGCGATGTTACAATTGCTTTAACTCCGGCCGATGGCATTGGGACGGGCAGTGCCGCCACGCTGACGATTGTCGACGTCGAAGGTGCCGATGAAGATACATATTATTGTGAATTTGAATTGCAAAGTGCTCCTGGCGAAGTGGTTGAGGCGTCAGCGATTGTCAATCTGGGTGTGTACCGCCAAGTTGCTTACTGGACACTGGACAGTGATGTCACTGGTTATGATAATGGTTTTTACGTTGACAGCACCGTTGAGGGTCATCATGCCGAACCGAATGCCTTGCCTGATGCAGGCAATGTAACCCATTTTCCGGCTGGTGTTGATGCCGTGAAAACAAATGAGGCTCTGAATATTGCCGCCAACCCACTCTTTGCCGCCGATTCTGGCGTCTGGAATCCGGCGTTATATACCGGTGAGATGACAATTTCCGCCTGGGTCAATTGGCAAGGCGTCAACGGCAGCATTCAGGGAGTGGTTTGCGGTCGAAATAATGAGGCCGGTGTCAATGGCTGGTTCTTTGAAATCAGTGGTGGCCAGCTTCAGGCCAACGCTCCCGGCTACAACGCATTTAGTACGCCGATGCCAACAGACCCCGGATGGACACATATCGCACTGGTTGCCGGCGGTGGAACCGGAACCATTTACATCAATGGTCTTGAAGCAGAGTCCAGCAATAATTACGCCGTGAACCGAGTTGAAGTTCCGGTCTATCTGGGCTCGACCGGTCGTCCCAATGACACATTGACGGAAATATTGAATGGGTCATTGGATGATGTTCAAATTTTCAACTATGCGATGACAGATGAAGATATCATTAATGAGTTCTACAATGCTATTCTGGAAGAATCCGTCTGCCTGTATCCGAATGACACATTTGATCTTGCCAATGCCGAAACCGGATTGAATGTCGATGATGAAGACTTTACGGGAGGCGACTGTATTGTAAATATCGCTGACTTTGCAGTCTTCGCTTCTCACTGGTTGGAATGCGGTTATTATCCGGACTGTCCGTACTAACAACTCATCATGATTATTAAGTGGAAGGCGAGATAGCTCGCTTTCCACTTTTTTTATTTCAATTCACCACTTTTTTCTACTTTATCTTCGTTGTTTCGTAATAATCCACACCAAATTAGACGAACTTACCTATATGGAAGTCGGTATATACACTTATAAAGATTGTAGTAGAGAGGTTTTTAGAAAAAATTTCATTGTCGTCGATGTGTATGGCAGGAAAAACACCATTTTTTTTGCAACAAGATTAGAAATGTCTTTTTTAATAAGGGTTATGTCAGTCTATGCAAAATTTCGTCGACATAATTTTAACTACTTCATTTAAAGAGAGTTACTGAGTTCTTTGAAAAAACTTAGTTTAAAAAAAAGCCGAAAATTACATTAATTATGTCTAGGGCGTAGTATTTCAGGAAAAATATATTGCTTCAAAATAAAGAAAAACCGGATCGAGAAAGTAGCGATAAGAGTGTCAAGGAGTTTGTGTCTCTTTTGACATCGCAGCAGGCGCGTATTTACAACTATATCCTATCCCTTGTTCCTAATTTCAGTGATGCAGATGATATTCTTCAGGAAACAACAAAGTTGATGTGGGAGAAATTTGACGATTTTACACTGGGAACGGATTTTCTTGCGTGGGGTAGAAGAATCGCTCACTTCCTGGTTTTGGAGCATTATCGCAAAAAAAAGAAACAAAATGAATTCTACTATGATGAACAATTGATCAATAAGCTCCAGAAGGATTCACAAAAAAACAATGATTCTTCCAGGGATGACCTTCATTATTTAAAAGGGTGTCTGAAAAAACTCAAACAACAGGATCGCAAACTCCTGATGCTGCGGTATTTTGAAAATAACAAGGCAAAGGAATTAGCCGGGCGGTTTGGCTGTTCCATCCAATATATTTATAGGAATATTTCCCGTATTCATCAGCTTCTACTGGCTTGTATTCAGAAACAAATGAATATGAAGGAGTCCTCGTGATGTCGCTGAGCCCTCTAGAAAAGAAACACATCATGGATTTACTGATCCTGTCGCTGGAAGGTCAGGCCGGTCATGAGGACATGCAGCAACTCAGACAAACACTCGATGCCTCTTCACAGGCCCGGGATTATTATCTCAAAGCTGTTACGGTGACGGAACATATTCGCAAATTGGATTGGCAGGCGGAGTTCCTGGGTGAACCGGAGCGACGGGAGGCTTTCGATAATGAGTTATGGACGGCATTAGCTGAAGATGAAAAATTAGCTCCGACTGTTGAAATCAGCCAGGAACCTTCCGCTCGGGAGCTGACCGAAAACATCGTTTTTTCTAAGATTAAACCAAAAGTCAGTAAGTCGAATTTATTAACGATCATTGTTTCGACCGCAGCGTTACTGCTCTTGCTGGTTCATGCTCGCATTTCACAGGATCGAACGATAGTTGATGTTGCGACGTTGACTGATAGCATGCAGACCAAATGGACTGATGCCTCAAGTGCGTTAAAGAGCGGCGATCGTCTTTACACGAATGAGGTCTTTTCGCTGTCCGAAGGGCTTGTTGAGATTGAAACAGATCGAGGTGTACGGTTGACGGTCGAGGGACCGGCGGAGTTTCAGGTTTTACCGAATGCGGATGTGTATTTGAGTCACGGTCGTGTCTATGCCTCGGTATCACAGCGGGGGATCGGTTTTACGGTTGCGACGGCAAATACCAAAGTGATCGATCTGGGAACCGAATTCGGCGTCAAGGTTGAAGACGACGGAATGATGGAACTGCACGTATTCAAAGGAAAAACGACACTTGTCTCAGGTGGTTCCTGGCTTGGGAAAACGGCTCAGACGATTATCCAGAATCAAGCCCGGCGTATTTCAGAGGACGGTACCCACTTAGAAGAAATACCCATTCAGAGTAATTCTTTTGCCAGAGTTATTCAATCTGAGACAAACCACATTTGGCGAGGCCAGCCAATTGACCTTGCTGATATTGTCGGCGGTGGAAATGGCTTGGGGTCCGGCAACATCCAACAAGGGATTCATCCGCTAACGGGTCAAACCTCGGGCATCCTTTATGAGGATCGCCTGGGCAACGGTCAATATGCTGCTGTTATAGAAAATCCATATATCGATGGTGTTTTTGTGCCGGATGGCGATGCGCAGTCAGTGATCGTCAGTTCCGCCGGCCATACGTTCATTGAGTGTCCGCCGACGAATAATGTGTTTTATATGGAAATTGCCAATAGCAAAATTGAGGACCTTGCTGTGCCCGTCTTATGGAAAGAGATGCCCGCAGGGTTGGGGATCTATGGAACCGATACCTGCCCCAGTATTTTGATGCATGCCAACACAGGAATTACGTTTGATTTAGGTGCTGTGCGAGAAAATTATTCGGGTGACGACGAGATGCGTTTCACGGCGATTGCCGGTTTATCCCCCTTTGCAACACGTGAAGGAAATGTAACCGTCTGGGTGTTAGTCGATGGGAAAGTACGATATAGCCAGAAACACATTACGGAAAAGGGAAGAGAATATCCCGTTGAAATTCTTCTTAAGAATACAGATCGTTTTCTAACCTTAGTTTCAACTGACGGCAGTGATATTGATTCTCCCGAACCTTCAAAGCGAGCGACGGACTCAGACTGGGCTTTGTTTGTTGAACCGAAACTGATATTTTCCGATTCATCTGTCGACTAACGAACGATGAGTGATTTTAGATAGTTCTTTTGAATTCAGAAGAAATGGAGTCAAATAATTATGAAAAGACATAAAGGCTTTACTTTAATTGAATTGCTGGTCGTCATTGCGATCATCGCCTTACTGCTGAGTATTGTTCTGCCGTCGTTGGGCAAGGCCAAAGATTATGCGAATCGGGTGGTCTGCTCCAATAATCTGCGTCAGCAGGCACTGGGAACCATGCTGTATTCCGAATCGCAGAACGACTTTGTGCCGTCACCGTTGGCGTTTACCTATGCGGGTAATATCAATGCCCCGTCCAGTGTGAATCCCTCGAGCAGTTGGTTGTGGGACGTGAGCTTCTGGAGTACCAATCAGTTGTCGGAGTATGCCGGTTTTGATGATAATAAAACCTTCACGTGTCCGGCCAATAAAATGCGCAAACCCAATGATGCACGCTGGTGGCAGTATCGCCTGTTAGAAGTGACCGGTGGCGGTTCATCCAGTACAGTTTCTTTGCGGGACGAAAGTACGTTAAGCGAAGATCAGCAGCGGGAATACTATCGTGTGTTGCCGTATGTGTACTTTTTTGATAAATATGTAGCCGGCTATCAGGGGGGAAAATCCCTTTATGACGGCACGAATTTAGAGAACGGCCGTCCGATGACGGATATGCTGATTCGTAAGTTGTCGCGTGTCAAGGCCTCCGGCTCCAAGCCGATGATGATGGATGCGGTCATCAGCACCGATCAATACCAGTTCTTTGGCTTCACCGGCGGTATTGATGCTCTCAGCGGCGGCACGCTGACGGATGATACGAATCACCGGTCTCGGCAAACCGTGAAAATGGGCGTTGAAGGCCCCAAGCCCGCCGGTGCCAATACGGCTTATGCCGATGGGCATGCTGAGTGGAAAAACACCGGTAACGCACGGTCGCCGGGCTATTTTGAAAACATGGAGTGCCAGTACAAAGGCAATACCTGGTTCTGGTGGTAATCGAACCGCCGGCCCGCCTGGCTCAAAAACGAGAATTTGCAGGCAAGATAAGTATCTTTGAAATATGAATAATCAACGTCAAGTAGTGTGATTGAAAGTGATGAAATAAAAGGGTGAGCCGATCCCAAGTTTTGGCGGACTGAGTCGACTCCCCGATTCTTCGAATTCCGGGCCTTTTTTGCGCGCTCAGAACTCAATAGGCCCGATTATATATGATTCAGAGATAAATCCAAGCAAATAGTAGACTTTTTCGAGTGTAACAGGAATTTAATGCGACCCAGCAGCGAGGGTTTGTTTCAGGATGTGAGAAATGAGTTAAGGCGATTTTATGAAGTGTGTGTGGTGGTGACAAAGGGTGAAAGAGAATTGCAGGGATGATAAGTTATCTTGTGATGTAATTTAGTTGAATGTTTTTATGGAGGTATGGAAAGATGAAAAAGAAATAGAGTGTTTAGTGATGTTGAGTGTATGAATGACAAAATTTATTTAGCCGGGAGTCTGGATGCGTTTTCATGCTCTCGGTACGTTTGAAATTAATGTATTGTTTAGGAGATTTACAAATGAAAAAGATGATTTTTTGTATGACGCTTTTGTGCGTTCTTGTCATCAGTTCTTCGGCATCGGCCGCCACGGTTGCGTACTGGCGATTCGAGGAAGGCCCGTTGGGTTCGCCGGTTCCAAAGTTCACGAGCGGTTATACGTTTGAGGCGTCGACGGCTGATAGTTCCGGCAATGACTATCATCTGTCTGTCTGGGACGAAGGCGGCGCCGGGGCGACGTATCGGGATTCTGTTCCGATGGGACAAGTCCCTCTCACGGGTCTGGCGAACGATTTTTGCATCCAGAATACCGGCGGCGGTCCCGCGTTGTGGACCGACAGTGCGATTGATAGCTGGACTCCGACGACGTGGACGGTTGAGGCTTGGGTGAAAGTAACCGACCTTGGCGGCTGGCGTGTTGCCGTGGGTCGCGATGGCGATGATATCAGTGGCGATGAGCCTGCTTTTCGATTCCTGAAGAGCGATGTCAATGCTTTTTGGGCCGGTTTTTGTGACATGAACGGTAATTATCATGACATAAGAACGGTTAATGGCTTTATCGTTGCGAACCAGTGGTATCATCTGGCGGCTGTTTGTGACGGTTCCATTTTTACGTTCTATGTAGATAGTGCTGAAGTTGGCTCCATCGCTGTTCCTGCCGGTACGCAGTTGAGCGACGGTTCCAACGGTTCTGCGGGCGGTGGCGACTGGCACCCGGGTTCCTGGACCGTTCTTCGCGGCATGTGGAATGGCGGCCACAGTGACCGCTGGGCGGGTTTTGTTGATGAAGTACGTCTTAGTGATACAGCACTGACGCCGGCTGAATTCTTAAACAGCGGCGGTGTTTTGCAGGGCCCGGATGACTGGGCTGTGTTCCCCGAGGATGTTACAACGGCAGAATTCACCGTTACGGCTGCCGCACTGCCTTATGGCGAAACCATGACCGATGTTACTTGGTATGAAGACATTTCAGGACCTAATACGATCATTGAGGATGATGGCGTTAAATATGTCATTGATACCACGGCTGACGCATCAACGCTGACGATTTACAATGTCGATGGTTCTGATGCGGGTGATTATCACGCCACGGCGACGTTCAGCGATACTTCAACGGCTGATTCAACCCGTATGGGCCATCTCTACATCAATTCAGGCCTGGTCCATCGTTACACTTTTGATGGTAATGTTAATGATTCCGTTGGCAGTGCCCATGGTACTGTCATTGATCCAAATGCTAGTGACCCACGAGTTTCCTATGTGGCTGATCCTGGCTCAACTGTAAGTGGTGAGATGCTGTTACTGGATAACTATAATCTGGGTGCTAATCCGGATGATGCTAATTTCATTGCTTATGTCGAGTTGCCGGGTAATGGTCTGATTACTTCGCTAAATAACTACATGACCATTGAAATATGGCTGACCCCGCATCGCAATAACAACTACACAACGATCTATTCATTTGGTGATTCCAACAACGAGTTTCCGTGGGTGGATGGATTCAACGGCCAACGTGTCGGTGTTCTGGCTCAGTTAAACAGAGAAGGCACCACTGGTCCTTCGTTTAGCGGCATTGCTCCGGGCGGTAGTCAGGTTAATATGGCTGCCCCGACAGTATTAACACTAGGCGAAGAAGTGATGTTTACCGCTGTTTGGGATGGCAACAACGGCGAGATGATTCAATATGTCAACGGTGTGGAAACGGACCGTGACAGCCTGCCTTCAAAACTGTCTGACATGGAAGATCCCAAGTGTTGGATCGGTGTTGGCTTCTGGCCGGATTCGGTTCTGAATGCGTCAATCAATGAATTGCGTATTTATGACACCGCGCTCCCGAGCTATTACATCAATGCTCACTACATCGCAGGTCCCGATCAGACGGTCGTTGAGCTGAAACCGAAAGTCGAAGCACCGGACGATGTGGCGGTCAATCCGACTCTTCGTGATGATGATGTGGATACCGCAGTATTTGTTGCAGTCGTGAGTGATAAGCCTGCAGGCAGCAGTGTCACGGGAGTAACCTGGTACATGGATCCTGATCCTGATGTTGTAGGTGATGAAGTGGCGATTTCTGATGCCGATCCGAAGTATGGTGTCGCTTACACTGATAATGACACTACGCTGGAGATTTACAATGTAGACGCGGCGGATGCAGCTTACTACTATGCAGAGGTGGCTATCAATACGGGTGCCTCGGATGCAGGTGCTGCAGGCAAACTGACGGTTAGTGAGGGCCTGGTTCATCGCTACAGCTTTACCGGTGATGCAACCGATTCGATTGGTGCCGCACACGGTACGATCGTTGACCCCAATGAGCACATCACATTTGACCTCGGTCAAATGAAGATAGACAATCCCGATATCAATGCCAGCATTGTGAATGCAACTGCAGGTCTATTTAGTTATGTCGACTTCCCGGATGGTATTGTTTCTTCACTGCATGACTACATGACCATCGAAATCTGGTTGACGCCTCATCGCACGAATGCCTGGACGCCCATCTTTGCTTTCGGTCGTAGCGGCAATGACGATCCGTTTACCCAGGGCTTTAATGGTTGTCAGACTGGCATTTACGCTCAGTTGAACCAGGGCGGAAATGATCTGCCGGCATGTAAAGGCTTTAATGGGTCAGGCAACAATGAACTCAACAGTGGTGTAACCATCGCTGCGGATGAAGCCATTATGTATGCAGTTACCTGGGATGGCAACACCGGTACGATGAGTCTGTATTTGAATGGTGAACTCCAAGGGTCCACTGGAACGAATATGCAGCTTGCTGATATCAATGACACCATGAACTGGTTGGGTCTGCCTTACTGGCCCGATTCAGTTCTGAATGCGTCGATTGATGAATTGCGTATTTACGACTGGGCTCTGGATGCTCCGTGGATCATGGAACATTATGTTCAGGGTCCGGATCAGGCGACGGTTAATCCGTGTCTTGAGTATCCGCAGTTTGACGTTGCCGGCGCCGGCATTCTTGGCGATGAGCCGGATTGTCAGGTAACGATGGCTGACTTTGCAGTATTCGCAACCGAATGGCTGGAATGCGGTCGCCTTGAAGGCTGTAACTAAGGTTAGAGTCTGATAGATGTAACGTAAGAGAATGGGGGTTGTACCATCTCGGTGCAGCCCCCATATTTGAGTTTTCTACACATGGGGTGTTGATAAATAAAGATTCATTGACTGGGGGAAGTTAGCAGGTCCGGTTTTCTCCGCATTCTGAGGTGAACATGACAAAAAGATTATATAATAAGTATTGGTTATTATTGATATATATTGGGGTGGTTGTCATTTTTATGGGCATTCAGGCATCGGCCGCCACGGTTGCGTACTGGCGATTCGAGGAAGGCCCGTTGGGTTCGCCGGTTCCAAAGTTCACGAGCGGTTATACGTTTGAGGCGTCGACGGCTGATAGTTCCGGCAATGACTATCATCTGTCTGTCTGGGACGAAGGCGGCGCCGGGGCGACGTATCGGGATTCTGTTCCGATGGGACAAGTCCCTCTCACGGGTCTGGCGAACGATTTTTGCATCCAGAATACCGGCGGCGGTCCCGCGTTGTGGACCGACAGTGCGATTGATAGCTGGACTCCGACGACGTGGACGGTTGAGGCTTGGGTGAAAGTAACCGACCTTGGCGGCTGGCGTGTTGCCGTGGGTCGCGATGGCGATGATATCAGTGGCGATGAGCCTGCTTTTCGATTCCTGAAGAGCGATGTCAATGCTTTTTGGGCCGGTTTTTGTGACATGAACGGTAATTATCATGACATAAGAACGGTTAATGGCTTTATCGTTGCGAACCAGTGGTATCATCTGGCGGCTGTTTGTGACGGTTCCATTTTTACGTTCTATGTAGATAGTGCTGAAGTTGGCTCCATCGCTGTTCCTGCCGGTACGCAGTTGAGCGACGGTTCCAACGGTTCTGCGGGCGGTGGCGACTGGCACCCGGGTTCCTGGACCGTTCTTCGCGGCATGTGGAATGGCGGCCACAGTGACCGCTGGGCGGGTTTTGTTGATGAAGTACGTCTTAGTGATGCAGCGCTGACACCGGATCAGTTCTTGAATAATGGTACTCTTTTGGAAGGCCCGGACGACTGGGCCATTTACCCCGGCGGTGACGCGATGGCCAATTTTACGGTGACCGCTGCTTTGGTGCCTGTTGGCGAAACCATGACAGGAGTTGATTGGTATAGGGAGGCCCCGGGCCCGGATACTCTGATTGCGGATGATGGTGTCAAATATGTGATTAACACGACGGCGGATGCCTCAACATTGACAATTTATAATGCAACCGGTTCTGATGAAGGCGATTATTATGCGATTGCAACGTACAGTGACGCTTCAGAAGCTGTTTCAACCAATCAGGGCCATCTCTATATTCGTTCAGGATTAGTCCATCGTTACAGCTTTGATGCTGATATTAAAGACTCCATTGGTAGTGCTGATGGTGCGGTTGTTGATCCCAACGCAGCGACCGACCCGCGGGTCTCATTTGCGGGTGGTCAGATGCTCTTGGATAACTATGCTCTGAATGCGAATCCGGACAACGCCGACCAGATTGCTTATGCGGAGTTGCCTGCGGGTATTATCTCCTCTCTGGAAAACTATATGACCCTTGAAATATGGCTGACCCCGCATCGCAATTCAGCTTGGGAAACGTTCTTCGCATTTGGTGATACATTGAATGCGGACCCGTTTGTTGATGGATTCAATGGCGGCCGAGTTGGTGTCATTGCCCAGTCGAACCGAGGCGGCGCAGGCGGTCCTTCGTTTACCAGTATTGCTCCCGGCAACCAGATCAATATGACGTCTCCGGCCTCGTTAACAGTGGATGAAGAGGTTATGTTTACGGCTGTCTGGGACGGCAACACCGGCCAGATGCTGCAATATGTCAATGGTGTATTGACCGATAGCGACGATATGGGTATGAAGCTGTCTGATATAGACGATGTCAAATGCTGGCTGGGGCTGCCTTTTTGGCCCGACCCGGTGATGAATGCGTCATACAATGAATTGCGCATTTACGATTCGGCATTATCTGTCGCTGATATCAGCGAACATTACGAATTAGGCCCCGATGTCTTGGAATCAGTTGCCGGTGTTATCGTAACTCCTTCGGACTTGACAGTACATGAAGAGGGGACGACACAAGGCGATCTTTATTTCTCGCTGGAATATGAACCGGCCGATTCGGTTGTTCTGACCATTGATGAACAGGATGGACGCGGACAGATAACTCTGGGGCAGACATCATTGACATTTACAACAGGCAACTGGGATACTCCCCAACCGGTTCAGGTCACCGCGGTCGATGATTTGGTTTTGGAAAATGCCGAACATCTTGTTCCGTTGTCAGTGACGGTGACCAGTGCCGGAGATGCGAATTATGACGGACTGGAAGTCGAGCCGGTGATGGTGGCGGTTGCCGACAACGAATGCGGAGCATGGGGATATGCCGCGGGGGATTTCAGCACGGATTGTGTAGTCGATTTTTATGACTTCGTAACATTTGCAGAAGGCTGGATGGATTGTTCCGATCCCGACGATGCAAACTGCACCGACTATACAAATTAACAGATGTGTTGAAAAAATTAGGTTGATAATCCTTATAATAAAAGGACTAAAACAGTGATAAAGACAATTCGATTAATGACGATATTTCTTGGTTTATGCATACTCTTTCAGGTTAGCAGTGCATTGGGTTGGACGCTGCAGCAGGCCGCGTTGATGACCCGCTGGGCTGACCAGGTTGACCCCGCGAATACATTGCCGGAATATCCGCGGCCGCAGATGGTGCGTGATGACTGGATGAATTTAAACGGCATTTGGGAATTCCAGGCGGGCAGTGAAGGTGACTTTGTTCCGTCGGGGCAAACATTGTTGAGGGATATTCTGGTGCCGTTCCCCGTTGAGTCGGCGATCTCCGGTGTCATGCAGCATTACGACCGTTTATGGTATCGACGTCAATTTGATGTTCCTGCCCAGTGGGATGGCCAACGGCTTCTTCTTCACTTCGGAGCGGTCGACTGGGAATCAGAAGTCTATGTCAATGGAGTCAGTGTCGGAATCCATAAGGGCGGATATGATGCGTTTTCCTATGATATAACGCCCTATCTGAATGGAACTGGCCCGCAGGAACTGATTGTTCGGGTATTTGATCCGACCGATGCCAGCGGTTATCCCCGCGGAAAGCAAACGCTCTACCCCGGTGGAATTATGTACACGCCTTGTACGGGTATCTGGCAGACGGTTTGGCTGGAACCGGTTCCGCAGGTTTCGATTACCAAGTTGAAATTAGTTCCAGATATTGATAATAAATTACTGAAGGTGTCAGGCTTTGCGTCGGAATCGATCCCGAATCTGACGGTTCAGGCGACTGCTTATGACAATGGTGTTGCAGTTGGCACCGTTAGCGGGGCGGCAGAGGATGCGTTAAGCCTGGTGATGCACAATCCGAAACTCTGGTCGCCGGATACCCCGTTCCTGTATGATTTGACGGTTACCTTAAAGCAGGGCGAGACGGTGCTCGATGAGGTGGACAGTTATTTTGGCATGCGAAAGATTGCTCTTGGCACAGTTGATGGGGTTGTCAAGATGCTCTTGAATGACGAGTTTGTCTTCCAGATGGGCCCCTTGGATCAGGGCTTTTGGCCGGATGGCATTTATACTGCCCCGACAGACGAAGCGCTGAAGTGGGACCTGGAAATGACCAAAGCGTTCGGTTTTAACATGACCCGTAAACATATCAAGGTTGAACCGGCCCGCTGGTATTACTGGGCCGATAAGTTGGGGCTGATGGTCTGGCAGGATATGCCCAGTATGAATTCATATATCGATACCGGTGCAGGCAGACCTGTTCCGCCAATCGATGCGCCGCAATTCAAAACAGAATTGACGAATATGATTCAAACTCACTGGAATCATCCCTGTATTATTATGTGGGTGGTCTTTAACGAGTATCAAGGCAAACATGATACCGAATCGCTTTGCAATATGGTTAAGGAGATGGACCCCGACCGCCTTGTCAATCAAAACAGCGGCGAGGACAGAAACCCCGACAATCATGACCATCATTATGCCGACGTTTACGATATCCACAGCTATCCGCCCCCGAATTATTGTATCAGCCCGATACAGGCCAGAGCCTGCGGTGAATACGGCGGAATTGGTATGCAGGTCGAAGGTCATATGTGGGATCCGGATTCATGGGGATACACGATGGTGAACTCGTCTGGGGAATTAGCTGCTCTGTATGATTCCTACACGCAGATGTTGAGTTCCTTTAAAACCAATTATGGACTTGGCGCGGCGGTCTATACCCAAATCACCGACGTGGAAATTGAAATTAATGGTTTGATTACCTATGACCGGGATGTCGTTAAGGCCGATCCGAGCCTGATTTACCCGTCGAATAAGCTGTATTCGCGGACTTACGACGTTGTACTGGAAACATCCGAACAAGCTCCCCAGTTCTGGCGTTATACCACGGATGCACCCGCGGCAGATTGGTATCTGGCAAGCTTTGATGATACAGCCTGGTCCGAAGGCCCCGGCGGTTTTGGAGCGGGCGACCCTCCGGGCGCGGTGGTTCGCACAACGTGGAACACATCGGATATCTGGCTTCGCCGGACATTTGATTTGGGTACGTTGACATCGGAGGACCTGGAAAAGCTGGTTTGGACAATTCACCATGATGAGGACGCCGAAGTTTATATCAACGGTGTTCTGGCGTTGGAAACTTCCGGCTATACCTCCAACTATGTTACATTGCAGGTCGGTGAAGCCGCAAAATCGGCGCTGATTCAAAATGGCTCCAATACGCTTGCGGTTCATTGTTACCAGACCATTGGCGGACAGTACATTGATGTGGGGCTTGCTTTAGAAACAATCCATAGGACCACCGATAGCTGCGGGCAGTGGGGCTATGCCCCCGCGGACCTGGATCGAAATTGTCGGGTCGATCTTGATGACCTTGCGGTCTTTGTCGATGATTGGATGAGTTGCTCGGTACCCGATCAGGTCGATTGTGTCAGTCATTTATCGCCTTAAAATTACGGCAGGCGGTTTGAAAGAAATTTAGTCATATTTTGAGTGTTTTTTGAAAAACATCAGGTAAGATGGATTGAGATCAGATATGTAGTGACTGCGCTGAATGAGATAAAGCACATTCCCGTGCTTTATCTCATTCAGAAAAGCGATCTGGCTCTTTGGAAACCGGCGATCCATCGAATTCCCACTTCTTTGTTCAATTGCCCATTTTAGGTCGCACACCTCCTATATGTATGCAGGAAACCGGCTGGAGGAAGTCCTGTTTCTGTGAGCAGATTACTTTCGGTTTTAAGCGGTAAGATAAATGTGTTAAAATTTTAGAAAATAAGGTTCACAAAATGGCTTTTTGAGATATCTCAATATGAAAAAAGCGACAGCCTTGTGGCAAATGCATTTTTTTGACGGATTGTAATCAGTTTTAAAAGACGAAAAGATGATTAGGGAGACCAGAATGCGGACAGATTATGTGAGAAATAAGAAATCGGTAGGCGGACAGAGGGTTCGCAGTTTAAGCACATGGGGGATTATATCAGGAATAATGACAGCGATGCTGTTGGCCGTATCAACTCATGCAGTTGCGGCGGATTCATCTCAATTGAGACCTCCATCAGTACCGCTGGTCTCGTGTGATCCTTATTTCAGCATCTGGTCTCCGGCTGATAACCTGACCGATGAGGTGACACGCCACTGGACCGGAAGGCCGCATCCGCTGACTTCACTGATTCGTATCGATGGAAAAGCCTATCGGCTGATGGGCAACTCGCCGGAAGGATTGCCGGCTGTCAAACAAACCGCATTAGAAGTTCTGCCGACAAAGACGGTTTATACGTTTGAGAGTGCCGGTGTCAATGTCCAAATGACATTCATGCAGCCCGCACTGCCGGACGATATCGACCTGATGAGCCAGCCGGTAACCTACCTGACGTGGAAGTGTGTTTCGACAGATAGCAAACGTCACGATGTGTCCGTTTACTTTGATGCGGGAATGGATCTTGTCGTCAATGATACCGAACAGAAGGTTGTTTGGTCCGAAGAAAAAATTTCCGGCATGAAAGTACTCAAGGCCGGTTCTCAGGACCAGAATATTCTGCGGCGTAAAGGCGACAACGTCCGTATTGACTGGGGTTATTTCTATCTGACCGCATCCAAAATGGCAAAGCCGATTACCGCGATTGCTCCGGCAGGCGAATGTCGGATGTCATTTGTTGGACAGGGCCAATTAGCATCAAAAGTCGATACCGATATGCCGCGTGCGGTTCGCGATAACGCACCGGTTATGGCAATGGAGTTCGAATTAGACAAAGTTTCGTCCACCGCGAAGACCTGTCAGGTTATTTTGGCCTATGATGACATTCAGTCTGTTCTGTATTTTGGCCAACAATTACAGGCCTATTGGAAACGGGATGGCAAAACAATCGATCAGGTCATCACCAACGCAGCCAACGACTATGCCAAACTGGCTCAACGCTGTGAGGAGTTCGATCAGTCACTGATGCAGGATTTGTATAATGCCGGTGGTGCCGATTATCAGAAGATTGGTGCATTGGCTTACCGTCAGGCGCTGGGCGCTAATAAAATTGTTGCTGACAAAAACGGTATGCCGCTGATGTTCAGTAAAGAAAACTTCAGCAACGGCTGCATGGGAACGGTGGACGTATTTTATCCGTTTGCCCCGCAGGTACTGCTGTTGAACCCGGCACTGGCCAAAGCTTCATTTGTGCCGATTCTTGAATACGGCCGTTCTGAGCGTTGGAGATTTCCGTTCGCACCGCATGACATTGGAACCTATCCGCATGCGATGGGCCAGGTGTACGGCGGCGGGGAACGCACCGAGGACAACCAGATGCCGGTCGAAGAGTGCGGCAATATGATGCTGCTGGTGGGGGCGGTTGTCGAAGCGGAACAGGATATAACATTTGCCAAGCAATACTGGGATGTTCTGACCGTTTGGGCTGAGTATCTCAAAAGCAAAGGACTCGACCCGGAAAACCAACTCTGTACCGATGACTTTGCCGGTCACCTGGCACATAACGTAAACCTTTCGGTCAAAGCCATTGTCGCATTGGGTGCATACTCAAAAATGGCCGACATGATGGGCGAAAAAAGCACGGCTGCAAGCTATCGCAAAACCGCTGAGGAGTATGTTGCAAAGTGGATGGAAATGGCCGATGACGGTGACCACTATCGCCTGGCATTTGACCGTGCCGGCACGTGGAGCCAGAAATATAATCTCATCTGGGACCGTTTGCTCGAGTTGAACCTCTTCCCGGATTCTGTAGCCAAAAAGGAAATGGCTTATTACAAGAAAGTCCAGAAAACCTATGGTCTGCCGCTGGATAACCGCAGCGACTATACAAAGCTGGACTGGATTCTGTGGACTGCATCCATAACCGGTGATCAGGATGATTTCGAGGCATTGATTGCTCCCGTTGTGAAGTTCTTGAATGAAACACCGGACCGTGTCCCGATGACCGACTGGTACTGGACGCAAAATGCGCGTCATCGCGGTTTCCAGGCTCGCCCCGTTGTTGGCGGTGTGTTCATCCGCCTCATGGACGATCGCAAAGTCTGGGACAAATGGGTGGACAATGCGGATTCCGTGAAAGGCACTTGGGCACGTCTGCCCAAGCCGCCGAAGGTTACTGAAGTCGTTGCGACCTCATTGGAAGCACCTCAAACATGGTACTATACATTTGACCGGCCGAATGATAAATGGATGAAACCGGAATTTAATCCAGCCGCAGCGGGCTGGAAAAAAGGCCAAGCCGGTTTCGGAACTTCGGGGACCCCCGGCGGTACAATCCGGACAAACTGGAACACCGCCGATATCTGGATTCGACGAGACTTCAATTTCAATGGCAAAGTGTCACCGAAGCTTCATCTGCTGGCTCATCATGACGAAGATGCAGAAGTTTATATCAATGGTGTCGCAGCTGTAGAACTTGATGGCTTTACCGGTAACTATCAACCGTTTGAGTTGAATGCCCAAGCCCTGAAAGCATTGAAAACCGGAAAAAATATGATTGCGATCCATTGTCATCAGGAAACGGGCGGTCAATATATTGATGCCGGGTTTGCTGAGGTCGTTCCACAGGAATAGATCAAAGCATCAAGATGCGATAATAAAAACCTGTCCGTCCTTGTTGAAGGACGGACAGGATATATTTATCGCGAGATCGTTAAGGCCGATTTAATTCTCTGGATCACCGGGAATAATACACGCAACATTTACAGTACAGATTCATGTCCCGGAATGGTAGGTTGTAAATGACTTCGAATGAAAAAAAACTTAACGGGAATAAGGATACCGAACGCTTTCTTCGTTTGTTGACTCCGATTCAGGGGCGGATTTACGCTTACATTTTGAGTCATTGGCCGAACCGCTCAGATGCAGATGATATTATGCAGGAAACAACGGCGGTGATATGGAAAAAGTTCGATTCTTATGAGCCCGGAACGGATTTTTTGGCGTGGGCTGTTACGGTTGCCAAGTATACGGTGATGAAGTACCGGAAAAATCGCAATAATCATCCAATTCAGTTAAACGATGAAGCGATCAAAGCGCTTCAGGCTGAATCAGATACCTTTTTTAAGAAGTATGACGGACGGTTGAGCGCGCTGAAAGAATGTGTCAAGAAATTACCTCAACGGGACAGCACTTTTCTGGAACTTCGATATGAACAGGAAATGTCTGCTCAACGCATTGCCAATCGGTTTGATATTTCCGCGAGGGCCGTTTATAAAACACTCTCACGAGTTCATGATGTATTGATGCGGTGTGTTCGCTATTCGATGGCTGAGGATGCGGCGTCATGAGTCATGATATGGACCTATCCAAATACGATCTTGGTGAGTTAATACTGCTGGCTCTGGACGGTAAGATGACGTCGGAGCAAAATGCGTTTTTGCAGGATCAAATTATCAACAATCCTAAAGCCCGGCAGTACTATTTAGAATTTTTAACCACCTATGCCGGCTTCAGCCCTTATGAGAGTTCTGCGGTTTCATTCCTCAAACCTGAGGTGGCCGAAGAAAACTATCGCGGTCTTTTGTCGGAATTAGCCGAAGATGAAAAAGTGGCACCTGCTGTTGAAGTTGTTGAGGACACGGAGGAAAAAACGTCCACAGAGCTGATCCAAAAGGTTCAGCGGAATAGGATTGTTTACAGATTTGATCGACGATCCGTCTTTTCAATTGCAGCCTCGATTGCGGCCATTCTTTTGATTGTCGTATTTGTTCGATTTGGTCCAAGCCGAAGCGGTCAGGAAGTTGCGGTTCTCTCAGACAGTATCAATGCGAAATGGGCTGACAATTCGTTTACGCTGAATCCCGGCGTGCGATTGCTGGATAGCGATCCGCCTTTCATGTTGCGTGAAGGGTACGCCGAGCTGACTTTTGACAATGAAGCCACGGTGATTATTGAAGGTCCCGCCGAGTTTCAAATCCTTGCTGAAAATCAGATGCGACTCTATTACGGTCAGCTGTTTGCGACGGTGTCCGAGCAGGCACACGGCTTTACAGTTCTTACGGCCAATTCTGAAGTGATTGACTTAGGGACGGAATTTGGAGTCAAGGAAAGTCTGGACGGTGAGACGGAAATTCATGTTGCCAAAGGAGTTGTTAATCTAAAAGCCGAACTGGACGGGAAAAATTTTGATAAAATCATTTCTGAAGGATTGTCCAGAAATGTCTCAGCCAAACGGGGGCAAATCAAGGAAATTGCTTTCAATCAGTTGTTATTTGCCCGGAAAATTGATTCTTCTTCAGGACTTGTCTGGAAAGGATTAATGACCGTTGACCTGGCCGATATTGTCGGCGGTGGTAACGGACGCGGGACGGGGGGCAATGAAATCGGGATTGATCCGTTGAGCGGCCAGCGTTGTCAATATTCTTCCGGTGATCGCCAGGGCCGACATGACTATGTATCGGTTCAGGGAGACCGCTACATTGATGGTGTTTTCGTGCCGGATGGTGCGATGCCTGTACGCGTAAGTTCGGCTGGACATGTTTTTGAGCAATGCCCCAAAACCAATAATGTGTTTTATGCGGGGATTTTTACGGGGTCAGGGAAAAACCTTGCGGACTACAATCTCCGCCCGGCCCAAGCGAGTTTGGGTGGACGCCTGTATGGCACACTCGAATACCCGTCAATTTTTATGCATGCCAACTTGGGGATTACCTTCGATCTGGATGCGATTCGTTCCGGACTGCCGGGATTTACAATTAACCGTTTTATCGCTGACGCCGGTTTATCCTCGGATGCGCCGCGGCAGGGCAATGCGGATGTGTGGGTGCTGGTGAACGGTCAGATTCGATACTCCAGCTTTGGTTTTACCGAGAAAGGCCAAGCGAGAACAATTGATATTTCATTGAAGCAGTCCGATCGTTTTTTGACACTGGTCGTTACGGATGGTCGAGATCAGGATCGTCCCGATCCGGGATCGCGATCGACCGATTCCGATTGGTGTGTGTTTGGATATCCCCGCTTGGGATTGTCACGCTTAGATTAACACATTTCAACAAATCTATTCAAGTAACTAAGATGTAAAATAGGAAAATCAATAAGGGAAAGGACATCAACGTGAATCATAAAACTCTCGTATTAATGTTAATGATGGGTTTGTCGTGTTTGGTTTGGGCAAACAACTGGCAGCCGAAAGAAGGCCCTCTGATGACACCATGGGCAAAGGATGTTACACCGGACAATGCCTGGCCTGAGTACCCGAGGCCCCAGATGGCGCGTGACAACTGGGAAAACCTGAACGGTTTGTGGGACTATGCCATTGTCAGTAAAGATGCCGCCAAGCCGACCCAATGGGATGGTGAAATTCTGGTTCCGTTTTGTGTTGAGTCGGCATTAAGCGGTGTTATGAAAAAGGTG
Organism: Anaerohalosphaeraceae bacterium; assembly: GCA_963675155.1. Classification (GTDB taxonomy): domain Bacteria; phylum Planctomycetota; class Phycisphaerae; order Sedimentisphaerales; family Anaerohalosphaeraceae; genus 4572-13. The sequence continues at coordinate 402,622 of OY775912.1, forward strand.
CAGCCTGATCAGTGTCTGTGGTATCACACCACCTTCAAAACTCCCAAAATGAAAAAAGACGAAATGGTGCTGCTGCAGTTTGGTGCAGTGGACTGGAAGGCCACAGTTTGGGTCAACGGCCAACAGGTTGGCGACCATGTAGGCGGCTATGATCCTTTTAACTTTGACATCAGCGACGCTCTCAAAGACGGCGAGAATGAATTGGTTGTCAAAGTCTGGGATCCCACTGATGCAGGTGCTCAGCCCCGCGGCAAACAGACGCTTAACCCCGGCGGCATCATGTACACTGCTGTGACCGGCATCTGGCAGACTGTTTGGCTGGAAACCGTGCCAGCTACATACGTTCAGTCATTGAAGATCATTTCTGATGTCGATCGCGGCGTGGTACAAGTCACGGTTAACGCTTCCGGTGAAAGTGATGTTAAGATCACAGCCAAAGACGGCAGCAAAAAAGTTGCAGACGCCAAAGGCAAAACCGGACAGATTATCGAGCTGGAAATCCAAGATGCCAGGCTCTGGAGCCCCGATGCACCGAACCTGTATGATCTGGAAGTCTCACTGGTCGATGGCTGGAAGACGGTAGACAGCGTAGAGAGCTATGTTGGTATGCGTAAGATCGAGATGAAGAAAGATGCCGAAGGGATTAATCGTCTGTTTCTGAATAATGAAGTTCTCTTCCAATATGGCCCACTGGATCAGGGGTGGTGGCCGGATGGATTGTATACTCCTGCTACCGACGAAGCGATAGTCTATGATATTGAAATGACTAAAAAGTTCGGCATGAATATGGCTCGCAAACATATTAAGGTCGAACCGGCTCGCTGGTATTACTGGGCTGATAAACTCGGATTAATGGTCTGGCAGGACATGCCGAGTTTTAATTCCTATACCGGCGATCCTCAACCGATTGATAAGTCACAGTTTAAAACCGAATTGACGCGAATGATGCAGAATCTTTGGAATTATCCCTCCATCGTCATGTGGGTGCTTTACAATGAGGGACAGGGCCAGCACGATACGGTCGAGATCGTTAAATGGATGCAGGATTACGAACCGACGCGACCGGTCAATGAAGCCAGTGGTTGGGCTGACCGCGGCAGCGGCGATGTGTCTGATAAGCATGATTACCCCGGTCCAGGCATGCGGCCCGTCGAAGACAATCGCGTGGCTGTATTAGGCGAATTCGGTGGCCTTGGGCTGCCGGTGGAAGGCCATCTCTGGCAGGCCGACCGAAACTGGGGTTACATCTCATATAAGAATTCCGACGAAATGACCGATGCCTATGTCGGGTTGCTGACGGCAATGCGTCCGCTCATCGGGAATGGATTATCGGCAGCGGTTTACACGCAGACTACCGATGTGGAAATCGAAGTCAACGGTTTGATGACATATGATCGCAAGGTTGTGAAACTGGATCTGGATCGTGCTGCCCAGGCGGCGCAAAAGCTGTATCTCGATCCGCCGACAATTAAAACGCTGGTCCAAACCAGTCAGGAAATTAAAAAAGAATGGCGTTACACCACAGAAGAACCTTCCTCGGAGTGGCAGCAAGCTTCTTTTAATGATTCTGCCTGGAAGACGGCATTGGGCGGTTTCGGGACAGAGGGGACGCCGGGTGCGGTTATTGGCACCGAGTGGAATACCTCAGATATTTGGCTGCGTCGAACCTTCGACTTGGAAAAAATTCCTGCTTCCGGTGACCTGGCGTTAATGATCCACCATGACGAAGATGCAGAAATCTATCTGAACGGAACGCTGGTCAAAAAACTTTCCGGGTATGTGGGAAGCTATACATTTGTGCCGTTGTCATCAGACGCAGTTAAATTGCTGAAGACCGGCGTGAACACGATTGCCGTTCACTGCCGTCAGACTCAGGGCGGTCAGTTTATCGATGTCGGATTGTCGTTACTGACCGACAAACAGTAAAATTTAATCTTCTCCGCGTTCTCAAGCCGAAATATTCGGTTTGAGAACCGGGGTGGATTTTCTCAAAAGCTTCTGAGGAAAGGAAGGTCGAAGTGAAAACAAGTCAAATCCTCCGGCTGATAGGATTACTCCTTGCGATTCTTTTTTTAACATCATGTGCAGGTTCAAAATCGCTGACGTTGACATATACGAATCCGGTATGGGAGGGATATCTGGCCGATCCTCAGGCGTTTTTTTCAAACGGATGGTACTATGCTTACGGCACCGGTCAGACCGAAGACGGTTGTCATTTTCCGATCCTGAAATCAAAAGATTTTGCCAACTGGCAGTTTGTGGGTGGGGCGTTGAAGCCTTTGGTAGATCCGGTTCTGGAACTCTACTGGGCACCGGAGGTTGCTGAATGTGACGGGAAGTTTTACCTCTATTACGCAGGCGACATGAAAATGCGTGTGGCCGTCTCCGACAGTCCCGAAGGCCCTTTCAAGGATGCCGGCGTTTTACTCTTTCCCGAGATGGATTTTTCAATCGACGGTCATCCCTACAAAGATCCGGTCAGCGGCCAGTGGTACCTGTTTTTTGCCAGGGACTTTTTTGATCAGCGTCCCGGCACCGCGCTGGCGGTGGTGCAGTTGGGTGATGATATGGTTTCAACCCGGGGGGCGGTTCATACCGTCATGCGGGCGTTTTCAGACTGGCAGATATATGAGCGAAATCGACCGCTCTATGATCAAATCTGGCCGGCATGGCACACGGTTGAAGGCCCCTTTATTGTATATCGGGACGGCACATACTACTGCTTCTATTCGGGGGGCAATTGGACAACGCCCGGTTACGGGGTGGGCTGCGGGATTTCAGATACCGTCACCGGCCCTTATCACGACCCGTGGAGTAAAGACAAGGCATCTGTCCTGAGTACGATTGCAGGTAAGCTGATCGGCCCCGGACACAATTCAGTCATTCTGGGGCCCGATGACAAGACCTGGTTCATGGTTTACCATTCATGGAATCCGCAGCAAACCGCTCGGCAGATGTGCATTGATCCGATCGTCTGGACTCAAGACGGCCCGAAGTGTTACCAGCCTTCGCGCGGCACTAAAACCGTCACGATCCCATTAAACCAATAATACAAAAAACAATTCAAAAGGATGTTTGAAATGCGTAATCAAGTGATCATGAAATCTCAAATTGTTCTTCTTCTCATCTGTCTCTCGGCCGGCACTTTTGCCGCGGACCGGATAACGGTTGTGGATCGACCGGATACATCGGCAACGAATGATTACTATATTAGTAACCGCGAGCCGCTGATGCCCAGTCAGTTTATTGAATTGCCTGTCGGTTCGATCAAACCGAAGGGCTGGCTGCTTGAATACATGCATCGACAACGCGATGGCCTGACCGGCCATCTTGGTGAGATTAGCGCTTGGCTTCAAAAAGAAGACAATGCCTGGCTCAGCAGGGACGGTAAAGGCGAATGGGGCTGGGAGGAATTGCCGTACTGGCTCAAAGGCTATGGGGATATGGCGTATATTCTCGATGATCCGAAAATGATTGCAGAAACGAAAATCTGGATTGAGGGAACGCTCAACAGCCAGCGAGTTGATGGCGATTTTGGTCCGGATCATCGGTTCGGAGATGGAAGCCGGGATTACTGGGCTAATATGATTATGCTGTTTTGTCTTCAGTCTTATTACGAACATTCAAGCGATGCGCGTGTCCTCGACCTGATGACAAAATATTTCAAGTACCAACTGTCCGTCCCCGATGAAGCCATGCTGACTGACTACTGGCAGCGGATGCGCGGTGGCGACAATATTTACAGCATTTACTGGCTCTACAATCGCACCGGCGAAAAATGGTTGTTGGACGTGGCAACGAAAATGGATCGCAATACTGCCGATTGGCGCAAAGAAAACGACCTGCCCAACTGGCACAATGTGAACGTTGTCCAGGCATTTGGTGAACCGGCGACTTACTACCTGCAAAGTCACGATCCAAAGGATTTGGAGTTTGCGTATAAGAATTTCTTTGAAATCCGAAAGCGTTTCGGCCAGGTTCCCGGCGGGATGTTTGGCGGGGATGAAAATTGCCGGGAAGGTTTCGATGATCCGCGTCAGTGCGTTGAAACCTGTGGTCTGGTCGAACAAATGCTGTCGGATGAATTGCTGATGCGTATTTCCGGTGATCCGTTCTGGGCCGACCACTGCGAAGAAGTGGCCTTTAATATGTATCCGGCGGCCGTGATGCCGGACTTCAAGTCACTGCGGTATCTGACCGGCCCTAACATGGTGCTCAGCGATCAGAAAAACCATCGCCCCGGCATTGACAACGGCGGCCCGTTTTTAATGATGAACCCATTCAGTTCCCGCTGTTGTCAGCATAACCACTCACACGGCTGGCCGTATTACAGCAAATCACTCTGGTGGGCCACGCCGGATAATGGCGTTTGCGCGGCAATGTACTCCGCCAGTGAAGTCGCTGTTAAAGTCGGCGATGGAACCGAAGTGACCCTCACAGAGGAAACGAATTATCCGTTTGAGGAACAGGTGCGTTTCACACTGTCGACCGCAAAGAAGGTACAGTTTCCGATTTATCTTCGCGTGCCGAAATGGTGCGACAGTCCGGCTGTGAAAGTCAACGGCAAGCGCCTGAAAGTTAATGCAAAGCCGTCCAGCTATATTCGCATCGAACGGACATGGAAAGATGGCGACCGGTTGACACTGGAGCTGCCCATGAAGTTGAGTCTTAGAACATGGGAGAAAAATCACAACAGCGTCAGCGTTGATTATGGCCCGCTGACATTTTCCCTGAAGATTGATGAACGATATGCTAAGTTTGACAGCATTAAAACCGCGATCGGGGATTCGAAATGGCAGGAAGGGGTCGATACGGACTTGTGGCCGTCGTATGAAATCCATCCCACATCGGCATGGAACTACGGTTTGGTTTTGAATGAAAAAGACATCTTGAAATCGTTTACGCTGGTCAAGAAACAGTGGCCTGAAAACAACTTCCCGTTTACGCTGGAAACGGTGCCGCTGGAAATCAAGGCCAAAGCCAAAAAGATTCCCAATTGGACACTGGATGAACATGGGCTGTGTGCGGTCCTGCAGGACAGCCCCGTTCGTTCCGACGAGCCGACCGAGATGGTGACGTTGGTTCCGATGGGAGCGGCCAGGCTGCGAATCTCAGCATTTCCGACAATTGGCAATGAGCCGGGAGCAACGGATTGGCAGCCGGCAAAAATTCCACAGCCGGCGATGTACAAGACGAGTGCTTCTCACCAGAATGCGTTTGATGATGTCTCGGCACTGTGTGATCAGGTGCTGCCGTCATCTTCTGGCGACCATTCGATTCCGCGTTATACTTGGTGGGACCACCGCGGAGGTAAAGAATGGGTTCAGTATGATTTTGACGAACCAAAGAAAGTGTCCGCCGTTTCAGTTTACTGGTTCGATGATACCGGAGCCGGTCAGTGCCGCGTGCCGCAGTCATGGAAGATTTTTTACCTCAAGGGCGATACGTGGGTGCCGATTGATAACACAGGCTCATATAACACAAAAAAGGACACATGGAACACGGTCAAGTTTGATGAAATTCAGACCAAGGCACTTCGTTTGGAGGCGCAGCTTCAGCAGGACTATTCAGGCGGAATACTGGAATGGAGAATCCGTTAAGCTGCAACTCTAAAAAAGATCGTCATTTATAATTTGACTTTTTCGGATCTTGCGTTTACAAAATGGCTTAGACCTTTTTGAGTAATAAACGCTTGGATAGTTCAATGGCAGTCTGACTAAATAACAGCTACGTAATTTAGTTAGACTGCCATCGTAATATCATTCAAGATGCAATTTTGGGTGAGTTTAAGGAGCGTAAGATGCCGAATTCAAAGTTGAGTTCAAAAAAAATTATTGAAACGACGGGGCTTCTGAAAACGCGGATTGAGGAGCGTTTTCCAAACAGCAGTTTAGGACGTTTGTGTGGCGATTTGAAGAAAATTGCCAAAGATTCCGACAAAACGATCGAAGTTATCAATCAGACGAATTTTACTTGCCGATTGCTGGTATTTACATTTATTGTAATGGTTCTGGGCTTTTCGATTTTCGGCTTTTCCAGGTTGGAGTTTAAACTGCAAAATATAAACACGGTAACCGGGATGCTGAATGTGCTGGATGCCGTGTTTAACATCGTTTTTCTGGTCGGCGGTGCGATACTCTTTCTTGTGTCGATGGAAAATCGTTCCAAACGGAAAAAAGTGATTCAGGCCGTCAACACCCTCCGATGCATGGCGCATGTCATTGATTCGCATCAGTTGACCAAGGATCCCTGTTACGTGGACCAAAAGGTCATCCGCACAACCCATTCTTCGCCGGAGCGAAATATGGACAGCTTTTCACTCGGCCGGTATCTGGATTATTGCTCGGAAATGTTGTCACTGACCAGTAAAATCGCATTCCTATATGTGCAGGACTATCACGACCCGGTGGCGACCCAATCCGTCAATGATCTGGAGGATTTGACGACCGGTTTGAGCCGGAAAATCTGGCAGAAGATCATGAATATCCGGCAGGAACCGCAAAATAAAATTATCCAGTAGGGGCTAAGTCATTCATTTTCAGGTGGTTAAGAGTTTTTGCGGGCAATTGGGAAAAACTGTAACACTTCACCGCCTCGGGCGTCTGTATCCATAGAGCATGTGTTGAGCCTGGAGCCTGCGATAGCCGGATAAAAATATGCTTGACTATTCGACAGGTTATGGATAGTTTCAATGCACAAGCTCTTGCAATCAACTTCGCGCCGCTCGTGTGAAGCGGACTATTCGCGGAGTTTAGAAGGGACGATCAGAAAGATCTGTGATGTCTTTCGTCGTCGGTGATTCCGGTCATTGTGAACCGGGAGCCTAAGTGAAAGGGGAAACAAATGAGCATTTTCAAACGTCTCCACCGTATCACCCTCGGTCGGATTGAAGCCTTTTTGGATGGGGCCGAAGATCCGGAAAAAGTATTTCCTGTGCTGATTCAGGAAATGGAAGATCAACTCAGAGCCGCTACCGAAGCCGAAGCCAAGGCGATTGCGGCCCAGAAATCAGCTCAACGGGACCTGCAGCGGCAGGCCGACAAAGTCCAGCGGTTTGGACGCGGTGCATCGTTAGCCATGCAGAAAAATGACGAGGAAACCGCCCGCATGTCGGTTGAAGCACAGATCGAAGCGGAAAAAATGCTGGCCATCTCTCAGCAAAATGTGGATATTACCACCGACGCTTACGATCATGCATCCGCCGCTCGCAAAAAAATTCAGCGGCAGCTTGATGAACTCCGCACGAAAAAGGATGAAATTCTAACGCGAGCCCGCGTTGCCAAAGCCCAGCAGAAAGTCCAGCGCACGGTATGCGGTTCCATTGGCTCCTCTGACAGTATTCTGGATGCCGTTGCACGCCTGGAAAGTCATATCGAAGAGGCCGAAGCGGAACTGGAAATCCAGGCCAATCTGACCGGCGATACCTCGGCGTCTCCCTGTTTGGAGCGGCGACTGGCCGAACTGGATCATGAAGCGGAGATCGAAAAACGACTCGAAGCCGCACGGCAGGCTGTTTCGCAGGGATAAATGAATCAACCGTCTTCTGACGCTCACAGTAATAATGTCAACGGCAGAAGACGGTATAAAAACTCTCGCTCGGATGGGCGAATCCTTAACGACGAACTAAAAACTAAGAACTAAGAACTCTCAAACTGACCATCGGTCAGCTTGAGTCAGGAGGTGTGTTCGTATGAGTATTATTGACCGAATACGGCGTATCACGAAAGCGAATGTCAATTGGCTGCTCGATCAGGCGGAACCTGCCGAGCAGGAACTTGAATCAAAAATAGCTGAACTGGAAGAGACCCTCTTGGAAGGGCGGGAAAGTGCCGCCTCCTACGGCGCGACATATAAACGCCTTGAAAATGAAATGGCTCAATTGCGCGCCCAGCAGGACGACTGCATGAAAAGAGCTGAAGCGGCCTTGAAAATCGGCGACGATGATGCTGCCCGTGCGGCTTTACAGAAAAAGGTTCAGCTTGCCGAACGTATCGCCCAGATGACACCCGGTGTAGAAAAGGGCCGAAAGACCTTTGAGATGCTGCGGGAAAATCTAATCAAGCTCCAGCAGCAGCTCAAAGATGCCAAGCTGAAACTTCAGGACCTGCGAACACGCCAGCGTCTGGCCAATGCACAAAAAGCATTCGACGATCATCTGCACACGGCCACTGGCACCAGTCCTGACGGTGTGGCATTTGACCGGCTGGAAGATCAAGTGGCCCAGACCGAAGCGGAAGTCGAAATCCGCGGCGAAATGCAGGCCGGAACACTCAATGAGCTTGAATTAGCACAAAAATCACGTGACCTGCAGGTCGAAGCCGAACTGCAGGCGATGAAAGATAAACTGGATACGTAAACTCGCACGGAAAGGGAAAAGCGATGGGCGAAGTGATGACCGAAGCCTTTATGCCGATGAACCTGGTGTTTACTGTGATGCTCGGGATGGTCGTCATCTACTGGATCATGGTTATCTTAGGGGCACTGGACGTTGATTTTCTGGATATCGACTTTGATAGCGATGTCGATGTGGACGCCGACGCAGATGTGGACTTTGAAGGTGGCGGGTTTCTGCGAGGTATTCTGGAATTCTTTTACGTTGGCGAAATTCCCGTGATGGTGCTGGCAAGCGTGCTGGCATTGAGTATGTGGACAATCTCGGTTCTCGGCAACCATTATTTGAACCCCGCCGGGACCATGCTCGTTTCGTTACCGCTGGCGGCCGGTAACCTGGTGGTCAGTTGTTTTGTGGTTAAAATTGCAGGAGTTCCCTTGAGTAAATTCTTTAAATCATTTGAAACGGATGCGAATGCATCCCGGCCGGTCATTGGACGAATCTGCAAAGTCGTGACGACCGAAATTAGCGGCGACCGCCTCGGTCAGGGCGAAATGTCCAGTAAGGGCGCACCGATCCTGATTAATGTCAAGGCCGAAGGCGACCATGTCTTCCACAAGGGAGACGAAGCCGTCGTACTCAGCAAGAATCCGGAAACCGGCGTATATCTCATCGGTCCGGTGGATCTTTAATATAAAGGTGTGATGATGCCTGAGAAAATGGTACTGATTATTGGCGGCTTTGTGGGCATTTGGTTTTTGCTATTCGTCTATATGTTGCTGTGTTATAGAAAACCGGCACAAGGACAAGCCCTGATACGAAGTGGTTTCGGCGGTAACTTTGTTAGCTTTTCCGGTAAGATTGTTATGCCGCTGTTACACAGAGCCGAATTACTGGACATTACACTGAAGCGATTGGTGATAGATCAACAGGGCAGTGAAGCATTGATATGTAAAGACGGTATGCAAGTCGATATCAAAGCGGCATTCTTTGTGCGGATTAATCCGACGCCGCCGGATGTATTAAAAGTTGTTCAGGCATTGGGCGTTGAAGGGGCCGCTAATATTGAAATATTAACGGATTTATTCAAGGCACGATTTTTGATAAGTTTGCAGACGGTGGCGAAAGAAAATACATATGAGCAGTTAAGCGACCGGGAGACCTTTAAAAAACAAGTCATTCAGACCGTCGATAATGATCTGGATGGATATAGACTCGATACAGTGACAATCGATTACTTTGAAAAGACAAAAACAGCTTAATTTAAAAGAACAGGAGTTGAGATCATGTTAGGATTAGGATACGAAATGGGAATGGTGGCGTGGATTGTAATTTTTGTTCTCGTTGGCATTGTAGGACTGCTGGCATTGTTGGTTAAGTGCTATCGCAAGGTCTCGCAGGGCGAGGCACTGATCCGAAACGGTTACGGTGGAACGAAGGTTAGCTTTTCCGGCAAGATCGTCATCCCGATCCTGCACAAAGTCGAGTACATGGACGTGTCGGTGAAGCGGATCGAGATTGACCGTCACGGGGCACAGGGCCTGATCTGTCAGGATAATCTGCGTGCCGATATCAAAGTGGCGTTCTTCGTACGGGTCAATAATACCGTCGAAGACGTCAAGAAAGTCGCACAGGCGTTAGGGTGCGACCGGGCGTCGGATGTGCAGGCGTTGTATGAACTGTTTGATGCAAAGTTCTCGGAAGCCTTGAAGACCATCGGTAAACGGTTTGATTTTGCCGAACTGTATGTGGCCCGTGTAAAGTTTAAAGAAGAAATCCTGCAAATCATCGGTACCGACCTGAACGGCTATGTGCTTGAAGACGCGGCTATCGACTACCTCGAACAGACCGACAAGGGCCTGCTCAACCCCGATAACATTCTGGATGCCGAAGGTATCAAGAAGATTACCGTGTTAACAGCCGAGCAATACGAGTTGGCCAATGATCGCGAACGCGAAAAAGATAAAACGATCACCCAGCAGAACGTTGAAGCCGAAGAGGCCATTCTGGAACTGAATAAACAATTGGCCGAAGCGACCGCCAAGCAGCAGCGTGAAATCATTTCCATCCAGGCCCGCGAAGAGGCCGAAACCAAAAAGGTCCAGGCCGAAGAACGCCTGAAACATGAAAAAGCACGCATTACTTCGGACGAAGAAATTGCTGTGGCCGAAGAAAACAAATTGCGTCAGATCATCGTCGCGGCCAAAAACAAAGAACGTACTGATGCCGTTGAAACCGAACGCGTTGAACGCGACCGTGGCTTGGAAATCGTCGAACGCCAGCGTCTGGTAACAGTGGCCGAAGTAGAAAAGGATAAGATCGTTGAAGGCGAAAAGAAGGAGCTGCAGGGCGCTATCCGTGAGCGTGTGACAGTTGAAAAGACCGTGGTTGCTGAAGAGGAAAAGATCAAAGACACACGGGAATTTGCTACCGCTGACCGTAGCAAACGGGTCGAAATTACCAAGGCCGAAGAGGTGGCAGAACAGGCATTGGTCAAGGATATTAAAAAGGCCGAAGCGGCCAAAAAAGCCGAAGAGCACTATGCTCAACAGAAAATAATCGACGCTGACGCCAATCTGGAAGCGTCCAAGAAAAATGCGGAAGCCAAGAAAACCATCGCGGCCGCCGAAATCAAGGAGTATGCCGTCCAGGGCATGGCTGAAGCCGAAGTGCAGGAAGCCAAGGCCGTCTCGCTGGAGAAGGAAGGCACCGCTCAGGCGACCGTCATGGAACGCAAATATCATGCCGAGGCCGACGGGATTCGCGACAAGGCCGAAGCAATGAAAATCTTCGATGCGGTTGGCAAGGACCACGAAGAATTCAAGCTCAAGCTCAATAAAGATCTCGAACTCCAATTGGCTGAGGTCAATGTTCAGAAGGATATTGCCGCCGAGCAGGCTAAGATTGTCGGCGAAGCTCTCAAGTCCGCTCGCATCGACATCGTCGGCGGCGACAACAACTTCTTCAACCGTCTGGTCAATTCGATTACCACCGGTAAGACCGTTGACCGCATGGTCGAAAACAGCGAAGTGCTGGGCGATGTTCGCCAGGCACTGCTGGGTGAAGATGCAGATGAGTCGGTCAAGAAGATTCGTGACGTTGTCTCCCGTTTTGGCGTCACCAGCGAAGACGTGAAAAATCTCAGCGTCTCGGCCCTCGTCATGCAGATGATGGAAAAAGCGGACAAGAAAGATAAGGGCATGCTGGCGACCATTCTTGAGACCGTCAAGCAAAGCGGGATTGCCGATCTCCCGGCTAAAAACCTTGGCCTGCTCGACAACAAGTAAAAAAGATGGAATAAGAAGCAACAAGGCCGAGGGCGGTTGATATGGACAGACCTTCGGCCTTTCAATCCAATGACTCAAAGAGCATGACTTATGGCAGATAAAAAAGAAAACAACGCGTCCGCCGAATCAACGCAGGACGTTCAGTTGCAGGGCGGCACATACGAAGTTATTCAAAATCGTCTCCAAACACAGGGCAAAGACCTGCTGGGCCGGCTCAATAAGCTGAACGCTTTGCGGAAGGATGTCTTCGGAGCGATTGATACCAAGCTGCTGTCCAGCGAACGCATCACCACCAGCAATAACTGTGTGCCGAGGGATATGGTGCCGATCGGCGACCATTTTATTTTTGGCTACAATGTATTTGTGGGCCTGCGGACGGAAACGACGTTTGCTGATGTCTTTGCCGTGTATCATTGGCAGGACGGAACCATGGTGCCGTGCCAACTGGAGATGCTGCAAGACCCGGCATTTGAAACGGATTTCAAGAACCTCTATAAATATTATCGTCACTCGACGTTTGTGAAATTCGCCGTCATCGGTCATCACCTGTACATGGTGTTCCGTATCGGAAAAACGGTCAATGATATCAAGACATTCAAGTGGCTGATCCGCGACGGCAAACTGGAATATCAGGATAACCGAAGCGATCATGAATATGTCTTTCCCCCGCAGCATGAGTTTGAATGGACCCGTGTGACGCAGGATATGCACCGCAGCGGCCTGCACCCCCATATCTCCATTGAAGATATGGTGTTTGTTGAAACCACCGAAGGCGATTTAACCATCAAGGTCGAAGACAACACCGAATCGGGACAGGGCATTTACGCCGAACCGGTGGACGACCCGGACCAGACGCTCAGCGATGCGGAAATCTATTATGCGATCATCGGCAATATTGTCCTGCTGAAGATCCGCCCCTATCAGGAAAAAGTATTTCGCTATTTTGTTTATAACCACAAGATTCAAAAAGCGATTCGCGTCGATTCCATTGAAGAGGCATGCGTCCTGCTGCCGGAAGGCCATGGACTGGTCTTTCCCAAGGGCTATTACCTGCAAACCGGCCAGATCAAACAGTTTGAGACGGATTTGGAAGATTTGGTCTTTGAAAAACGCATCAGTTCCCCCAATGGCGAAGATTATCTGTATATCTTTTACAATCGTCAGAATGGCGTATATGTGCTGCTCTCTTATAACCTGATTGATCAGGCGATGAAGGTGCCGATCGTCTGCAACGGCTATTCGTTCTTTGAAGACGGCACACTCGTCTTCTTCCGTGCCAACGGCGACGCCCAGAAGCATCACGTCCTGCAAATCTGGAACACGCCGTATTACGGACCGGATTATACCGTTCCGGTGCAGGCGGATTCGGATATTTACAAAATCGGCAACAAGTCCATTGTACACTGCATGGCCGAGTGCATGGAACTGATCAATCTGATCAGCAAGGAAGATACCTATGCCGATTTGTATGTGGACATTACAAAAAAGGCTGAAGATTTATGCGACAGCTATTTCTGGCTGGCTGACGAAAAAACATACAATCTGAAAGAACCGTTGATTGCAATCCAGCAGGCGGCCTCAGCGGCAATTGATGAATACGAAAAGGTGGTTCGCACCCGGCAGAATACCACCGAGCAGATTCAGCAGGTCAGACAGCAGGTGCGGGATTCGGTTGTCGCGATTGATTACGCGTCGCTCGAAACGATTGATGAGTATGTCGAGCATCTGGCGGGCCTGCGAACACTTCGCGGACAGGTCGTTTCATTGAAAGATCTGCGTTATGCGGATATGGAATTAATCGGATTGCTTGAAACCGAAGTCGTGGAGCATGCCGATAAGCTGTCGGAAATGTGTGTGGAGTTTTTGCTTGATCCCGCCGCACTGGAGCCTTACAACCAAAAAACGACTGCATTATCCCGGCAGGTGCCGCAACTGGAAAAAGTGACGGCCGCCAAAGAACTAACCGAACAGGTCGAGCAGGCTGCTGCCCAGCTTGACATGCTCACCGAAATTGTCAGTAATCTGAAAATTGTCGATGCCACGCAGACCGTTGCCATCATCGACAATATTTCACTGGTCTATTCGCAGGTCAACCAGCTCAAATCCAAACTGAAAAACAAATTGCAGGAATTGGCCGCTGTCGAGGGACAGGCCGAATTTGCCTCGCAAATCAAGTTAATCGACCAATCGGTTATTAACTATCTGGACGTGTGTGATACGCCGGAAAAATGCGATGAATACCTGACCAAGACCTCGGTGCAGTTGGAAACGCTGGAAAGCCGGTTCGCTGATTTTGACGAGTTTATCGTGCAGTTGGCCGAAAAGCGTGAAGAAGTGTATAACGCGTTTGAATCCCGCAAGCTGCAACTGGTTCAGCAGCGAAATCAGCGGGCTTCAGCGGTGATGGCCGCGGCCGAACGCATCTTAAAGGGCATCAAGAATCGCGTTCGTAACATGTCCGATGTGAACGAGATTAACGGCTATTTCGCGTCCAACCAGATGATTGAACGGGTACGCGAAAACATTCGGCAACTGACGGACTTGGGCGATTCGGTCAAGGCTGAAGATGTCAAAAGCCAGCTCAAAACCTTACAGCAGGATTCGATTCGCCAACTCAAAGACAAACAGGCCCTGTATGAAGACGGCGACAATATCATCCGGTTTGGCGATCACCGCTTTTCCGTCAACAAGCAGCAGTTGGAGGGTACGATTGTTCAACGTCCTGACGGTTTGTACTATCACCTGACAGGAACGGGCTTTTTTGAGCCCGTGACGGATGAGGCAATTATGGCCGCGGAAGATCTTTGGCAGATGGAAGTGCTGTCTGAGAGCCCCGATATTTATCGCGCCGAATACCTGGCATGGCAAATGATCGAGCACCTCGATTCGGAAAACCAGGCCCATGACCTGAAAGAGCAAACCTTCGAGCAGCTTCTTGCGCGCGTGCAGACCTTTATGGGCCCGCGGTTTGATGAAGGCTATGTCAAAGGTGTCCACGACCACGATGCCGCGAAGATTTTACATGCGTTATTGGAGATGCGTTCGACGATTGGCCTGTTGCGGTACCCGACACAGTGTCGCACGCTCGCCGTAGTCTTCTGGCATGTCTTCGAAGATGTCGAGCAGAAAAAGCTGATCGCTGACAAACTCGCCGCTGTCGGACATATTAAGAAACTCTTTGCCGACCGAAACATCCGGCAGACCTACGTCTGCTTATTAACCGGCCACTTGCAGACATTTGTCGAGTCTACAGGATTATTCGATGCGTCACTCGTGCCTTTGGCCGCCGAATATCTCTTTGATGAACTGGTGGAAGGTCAATCCTTTGTTTTCAGTCAACAGGCCGATACGCTTCGGAAAGAGTTTGAGGATTATTTAAAGCTGAATGATTATGCAAAGCAATTTGCCGAAACAATTTCATCGCTGTCTTATAATCCGGTCGGAATGTTCCAGTTACTCCGGGACTGGATTTCATCATTTCTGGCTCAGACTCAGAAAGAAGACCATCGTGATTATATTGACGAAGTGGCGTTTTTATTTTTCCCCGAATCGCATGACCGCGTCGTGATTCGCCAGTCCATCGAGCAAAAGCTGGAGTCTATGGTGGGTTCCCATTCGCGCATTCAGCAGGACACTTACACGCTGAATTATTGTGATTTCATCACACGCATTTTCCATCACCTCAATAACGTGGTGCCGCGGTTTGTGCGATACCAGGCCGCCAAAAAAGAACTCGTCGAACAGCATGCCGAAACATTGCGGCTGGAAGAATTCCAGACACGTGTCCTGTCAACATTTGTCCGCAATAAGCTCATCGACAAGGTGTATCTGCCGTTGGTCGGCGACAATCTGGCCAAACAGATCGGAACCGCCGACCAGACCAAACGGACCGACCGTCAGGGACTGCTGTTAATGATTTCTCCGCCGGGCTATGGTAAAACGACGCTGATGGAATATATCGCCAACCGTCTGGGCCTGATCTTTGTCAAAATTAACGGCCCCGCCATCGGTCACGGTGTAACGTCATTCGACCCCGGCGAGGTCTCCAATGTCGCCGCCCGTGAAGAACTCAATAAGCTGAATCTCGCGTTCGAAATGGGCGACAACGTCATGATCTACGTCGATGACATCCAGCACACCAGCCCCGAGTTCCTGCAGAAGTTTATTTCGCTCTGTGACGCCCAGCGTCGGGTCGAAGGCGTTTATCGCGGAAAATCCCGCACCTATGACCTCCGCGGCAAGCGCGTTTGTGTCGTCATGGCGGGTAACCCCTACACCGAAAGCGGCGAAAAGTTCAAGATCCCCGATATGCTCAGCAACCGTGCCGACACCTATAACATCGGGGACATCGTCGGCGACAACTTCAATGAGTTTACGCTGAGCTTTATTGAAAACAGCCTGACGTCAAACCCGGTTCTGCAAAGTGTGGCTCAACGCAGCCAAAAGGATATCTACAGCCTGATTCGGCTGGCCGAGACCGATCAACAGGACGGCATTGAATTTGAAGGCAATTATTCAGTGGATGAACTGAACGAATATGTCAACACGCTCAAAAAGCTGTTTGTGGTTCGTGATGTGGTCTTGAAAGTTAACCAGCAGTATATCGCCTCAGCCGGACAGGCTGATGAATATCGAACCGAACCGCCGTTCCTGCTGCAGGGTTCGTATCGTAATATGAACCGCATTACCGGCCGGGTGCTGCCCGTGATGAATGACAAGGAGCTGTGGTCCCTGATTTATTCGGCTTATGAACAGGATGCCCAGACACTCACCAGTGGCGCCGAATCCAATTTGCTCAAGTTTCGTGAGTTAACCAAGCGATTGAACGACACGCAGGCCAAACGTTGGAACGATATCAAAAAAACATTCAGTCGGAACAAGCTGCTGGGCGGTGATACCGATGACAAAGTCAGCCAGATCGTTCGCCAGTTGAATGCGTTCGGAGCCGGTTTGGATACAATCAGCGATACCATTGCAAGTGGGGCAACGACACTGGCGGCTCAAAAGAACCAGCCGGCCGAATCTCAACCAACCGATGACAGCATGACTCAGGTTGGCATGCAGGTTCTTCAGCGAATGTCCGAGATGATCGAAGCCATTAAAGAGCAGGGAAGGGTTGTTTCACAATCGCATATGGATCATGAAAAAGAAGAACAGGTCACCGAGTCGAAAAAAGATGCACAAATGCTCGTGTCAGTTCTGGAAGAGCAGTTCCGTACGCTGGAAATGTGGCTGACGCCGGTCCATCACGGCGATGCAGATCGGGTTGAATACTTTAACGACCTGATGGAACGCTTCCAGACAATGGTTTCCGGCTATAACCGATTGATGGATGCCTTGAAGGAAAAATACGAACCGTTGGCCAAGAAGGTGCAGTCAAAACAGGTGAAACCCAAAACGTCAGCGAAAAAAACAGGTAATAAAAAGAAATAGAGGCCGCTGCTATGGGCAAAATGGACCGCTTAAAACGCATCACACTGGCTCGCATCGAAGCGTTTCTGGATAGCCTGGAAAAGCCGGAGTATATCTTGCCCCTGTTAGTGAAAGAGATGGGCAAATTGGCGGCCGAGGCAGCGAATGCACAGGCCAAGGCGATGTCGGCGGTTAAATCGGCACGTCGTCGATTGGATGAAGCTAATGGCAAGGTCTTTCGGTTGGAAAATGGCGCGAAGTTGGCGGTCAAAGCCGACGATATGGAAACCGCTCGCCAGGCGATTGCCGCGCAGATTAAAGCCGAGCAGGAGTTGGGCAGACTCCAGGCCGAACTGCAAGTTGCTGAAAAGGCATACCAGTCTGCTGACGCGGTTTGTTCACAGCTTATGACGAACCTTTCTGAATTGAAAGAAAAGAAAACACGGTTGTTGAAGCAGCACCGCCAACAACAGCTAACAAAACAGCTTCAGGAAAAGTATAAACAATCCGTTGTCGAACCCGGCAGAGATGTCATGGATATCATCGCTCGCATGGAAGCCAAAGTCGATCAGCAGCAGATCGAGCTTGAAGCCCAAACCGAACTGTCAAAAGCTCTCGGAGTTGGCTTTCATGAAGAACGAGTGGAAAAACTCGAACGCGACGCACAGGTGGATGAGCGGCTTACTGAGATTAAAAAACAGCTCAATGAAAAACAGCAGTAAAGTCACATTCAGTTTAAAAGATACTTCAGTAGATAAGCGCCTCCCAACGCTGCATAATTCCCAACTGCGTAGCCCAGAAGCCCCGCCGCAACACCCGGTAATGCCAGATGATTCCAGCTCTTGGCATTCGTATAAGCAACCACAGTCGAAGGGCCGGCTTTGGCGGCAATCGAGGCCACAGCCAGCATGCGCACATCCATTTTCAACAACCGTCCGATCAGAAGGACAAAAATGATTTGTGTGACGATAATGATGGATACGTAAATAAATAGCACCGGGGCCAATCCGATAGCCTTGGGGATATCCATCATCGCTCCGATGGCCGCAAAGAACAGGTAGAAAGAAAAATTCCCCAGTTCTTTAGCGCCCTGCAGTTTTTTGATACTCTTAAACTGGGCAACCAGCAAAGCGAGGGTGGTCAAAATAAGAATGCTTGGGAGCTGCGGCAGCCATCCGGCGAAAAGATGCTTTTTAATGAGACTGCTCATCGCCGTCATCAACAATCCAATAAAGGTAAGTTTGACCAGGTCATCCAGTTTTAATTTTACATCAGACGTCTCATTCTGTTTCAAATTGTCCGTTGTCTCAATCGCACTTTGGGGATACCACCTTTTTAAGATTCCAGGAGCGATAACCCAGAACATGAAAATAGGTATAAGCGTCAGGTTATCGACGGCGTTTGCCGCGGCGAATAATTCGGGACTCTCGATTTCCAGCCCTGACCACATTGAAAAGAAATTCAGGCTGCCGCCAATATAGGTGCCGATGTACGGCCCAGCCAGCTTCCATCCCTCTCCGGCAAGAATCTCGTTGAGTTTGGCGCTGAGCAGGACGCCGGCAATCAAACACCCAAGCATAGACCCGAGACTCGCCGCCGTGAAAGCTTTAAGCACAGGCAGCCCGGTCTTCTTAATCTCAGAAAAGCGAACGCCAAATAATATCTGGCACACCGCAAAAGGAACCGCATACCCTGAAAGATGCTGATAGAAGCCGTGTTCCGTTGGGACAATCCCGGTATTCCCCAGCAAAGCGCTGAAAAACAGAATCAGAATCACCGGCGAAATCTTTTGTGCCATCTCAAATCGGGACACCAGCATCAGCGTCACGGTGATAACCCCTAAGAACACAATCAGAATATAAAACGGATCCGTAATCATTCTCGACCTTTTAAAAAAGTATTCCTTACCACTCGCCGGTGATGCCAATCCCCGTCCGGTCTTCCAAAACCAGCCGTCCCTGAGAAACCCCTACGCCGCAAAATGGATCATTGCTGATGAGCAGGTTCCCGTCCAGGTCAGCCCAATCGACCAGGGGGCTCAGATGAGCCGCCGCTGTGATCGCCAATGAACTTTCGATCATACAGCCGATCATCACGTTCATGCCAACAGTTCGGGCCGTTTGAATCATCTTCAACGCTTCCTGAACCCCGCCGGCCTTCATGAGTTTGATATTGATACCGTCATACGCCTCAACCAACGAAGGAATATCGGCCGCATTCATGACGGCTTCGTCAGCCACCAGGGGCATGTCCACACGCCGGCGCAGCCAGGCGGTTTCCTCAAGCATCTCTGCAGGCATGGGCTGTTCGATAAATTCAACGCCTTTGGAATGCATCCATTCGATTTTTTTGACGGCTGTTTCCTTGTTCTTCCACCCCTCATTGGCATCAACGCGGATGGGCTTATCCGTAACACTCCTGACAGCGTCGATGATGGCTTCATCATTTTCGTTGCCGACCTTTATTTTCAAAACAGGATAGTCAATCGCCTGCTCGGTTTTTCGTTTAATAATATCGAAGGTGTCAATACCAATCGAATAGGATGTGATGGGCATTGTATCGACTTCCAGCCCAAGCAATTTATAGAGCGGTGCATCCAGGCGTTTGGCTGCCCAATCCAGCACTGCCATATCTAACGCCGCCTTGGCGCAATTTTGTCCGGTAATCAGCTCATCAAGAACGGCTTTGACCTGTGTGTAGTGAGAGAAGTCCTGCATGAGCAATGCTTCTGAAGCTTGCCGAATCTCCGTCTCCGTCATCTCGACATTTTCACCATACCGGATGTTGGGAGCAGCCTCTCCGTATCCAGTGATTCCGTCTTTTTCGAGTTTGACAAAGACATTTTCTTTGAAGTCGCTGGAATTTCTGGAAATGGTCCAGATATCTGTCAGTTGGAGTTGTCTGATTTTAGTTGAGATCAAGGTCTAATTGTCTCCAGTTCGATGCTTCTGAAAGATATAACAGAAAATGATCGATCATCATAGAAATAATTTCAGGATAACATTTGGCAACTTTTAAAGAAAGCATGTCATTAAAAGGCAAATTATCGTAAACCACTGTATCGCACAAGCATATTGTTCAATTCAGAGGAGTTTACGTGCATATTTCAAACAATTCAACGTCCCATAACGTCCTTGTTTCAATGAGGGTCTAGCTTTCAATCAATGGTAACAGAGAGGTTTGTGCAAAAAAGACGACGCTTTTATGCCGGAATTCGCGTTGGGTGTCTCCTGGATAGGTGAATTTGTGGATATTTTCATAGACAATCAGAAAATATTTGTGTATAATTAGTAGTTAGTTAGGGTTCGATTAGTGCGGGGGCGTGTCCTCAAGGGAAATGGTGGCGGGCTGGTCGTGTAATTTTGGTGCCTTTTCTTGGATTTTGAAGCATACAAACGGGGTGGACAGTGGGGTATTCACCTGTAAGTGTGTTCTGAAAACAACGATATTTGAAAGGTTTGTATACCAAAGCTATGTCTATTAAGCAGCAAAAAGATACAAAGGCTTTGAAGCCGGATTCGCCAGTCGTGCCGGTTCGGCGGACTCCCAAGTCTCCATCGACTCCCAAGACCCACCACAGTTCATTAGACAAGCTAAAGAAAATTCATACACCGCAAAAGGATAGTACTCTCTGTTGCCGGTATGAATTGAAATATCGAATCCGCGAAACAAAGGCCAGGGCGATTGCTCAATATATCCAGTCATATGTCGCCCCGGACCAGTATTCTCGTAAATGTCCCGATTTCCAATATCCAATCTCCAGCCTGTATCTCGATTCAAAACAACTGCATTTGTGTCAGGAAACGATGGATAAGAAAACAAACCGGTTCAAGCTGAGAATACGGTGTTATGATGACAACCCTCAATCTCCCTGTTTTATTGAGATTAAACGCAGGCTGAACAGTGTCATATTAAAAGGGCGGGCTCGGTCATCGAAAGATCAAGTCGAATCCATTCTTCGGGGCAATTCACCGTCCGAGAAACTTTATAAAAAAGACTTGGAAATCATTCGGCAGTTTCAATTTTATGTGCGAATGCTTCAGGCTCAGCCGGTGGTATTGGTGCGTTACATGCGTCAGGCATTTGAAGATGATTCCCAAAACCGCGTGCGCATTACCTTTGATCGCCAACTGTGTTGCAAGGCGGTCAATCAACCGATCGTAACAACTAACGGCTCCGGATGGAATACGCTGCCGATGGACTTTGTTGTTCTTGAAATTAAATTTACAAATTACTACCCGGCATGGCTGAACGATTTGACCAAGATTTTTGATTTGAAGCAAACGTCAATGTCCAAGTATGTTTCTTCAGTCAAACAATCCCGCTCAATGGGATATTGCGATCCGGGCATTCAGATGGGTGAATATCAGTATGGATAAAATTTGGCAGACAATTCAGAACGCTTCTTCAGACGCCTCAGATTTTACGGTGCAGAGCATTTTATTATCGTTGTTACTGGCGTTTGTGTTAGGGCAGTTGCTGGCATGGGTTTATTATTTTACACATAGTGGACTATCCTATTCACGTTCATTTGTGCAGTCCCTGATCCTCATTACCGTCATTGTCTCAATGGTGATGTCAACGATTGCCGGCAGTTTCATTGTCGCCGTTGGCTTAATGGGGGCACTTTCGATTATTCGCTTTCGTAACATCATCAAAGACACACGCGACATTGCATTCATCTTTGGTGCGCTCGTCATCGGTATGGCGAGTGGTTCGCAGCGTTATACAATTGCGATTATCGGGGCTTTTTCCATGTACGCGATCATCCTATACTTATATTTGTCCGACTTCGGGTCGCATCAACCCCACAACGCCTTTTTGCGTTTTAGTCTGCATGGCCGGATTGACGCACAGCACCCCATCGTGGCAATATTGAAAAAGTTCTGCGGAAAACACACGCTGATTTCTTCACAGGACGCCGGATTTGGTGATCCCGATGTTGAATACGCCTATCAAATCATGATCAAAAGTGCAACCAAAAATGAAGAAATGGTAGCCGCACTGCATAAAGTAGATGGCATTAAAAACATTAATCTGACCGTCCAGGAACAACTATTGCAAATTTAACTCTGTGCGAAACTAAATATCTATGAATTATCAACTCAAACATGGCAAATTAATAACGAAGCTGTTACCGACTTTTGTATGGCTCTGTGCAGTGGGTGCTGTGGCAGTACTGTTTCAGCATCAGTCAACGCAGGTTCGACTCAAGGGAATCGCTTTTAGCTATGAACAGATTATTAATACGACGGAAACCGGATACCTGCGGTCCGTGCCGGTCAGGCTGTATCAGCACGTCAAGAAAGGCGACACGCTGGCAATCGTAAAAGAAAACACCGTCGCTCGCGAAGAGTACGTGGATGCCTTGCTCCATGCTCGGAAAGAGACGGCCGAAGCCGAACTGGCCCAGCTCAAGGCCGAATTAGAGGCCGCCGAAGATCGTCTGTATCTGGAGAAATTCGAGCAGGACAGTGACATTACTGCGATGGAGCGACGTCTGGCAGTGGATCTGGAAAGAGCCCGTCTCGCAGTGCTTGAGATTAATGCCGACTTGGAACCGGACCGTCTGACATTGAAAGATCTGGCCGTTGAGATCGACATCGTCAAGCAGTTGTTGACCGAATATGCGACGGAAGAATATGAGCTTCAAAAGGTACAGGCTCAGTATGACATTTTCAAAGAGAGAGTAACGCAAAACGAACAGTTGCTGGCTCAGGCTCAGAGCGATTATGACGCCGCGCAGCTTCGCAAAGATGAATTTGAGCAGACCATTCCCGTGGCGCCTCGTTTGAGCGATAAGGAACTGGCGCCGATCCGTCAGGCGATCTTAGTGCAGGAAAAGAAAATTAACGAGTTGATCAAACAGCGGGGGATCATCGTTTTGACCGCTCCGTTTGACGGGATTGTCAATACCTTGAATTACAAGTCCGGCCAAACCGTTGTTCGCGGCGATGCGATTATGACCATTATCAAGCCGAATGCCGAGTTTGTTAATGCCTGGGTTCGACAGGATGACATGGATAAGTATGAACTGAATATGCCGGTTGAGATTGTTTCGATGAGCTTGACCAGCAAAGTCTTTACGTCACAAGTTTCAAATATTAGTTCCTCACTCGAGAAGATTCCGCAGCGGCTCTGGAGAAACCCCACCATTCCGGAGTGGGGCAGGTCGGTTCAAATACCCATACAGCCGAATTTTGCATGTGTGCATAATGAAGTCGTGGGCATCAAAATACTTCAGTAACAAGACTGGATTGGAAGTCAAATGAGATCAATGCAGTCGATCATCCTGGCATTGCTGGTATCCCTGCTTCTCGTCGGATGTAACAACAATCTGGCTGAGATTAAAAATGAAACCGATGAGAAGGTCTATCAAATCATCGATGAGACGTGGGATGAAGATCTCGGCGATAAAACAAATTTCCGCATTCAGGAGTCCGCTTCCGATGCCAACGATCTATTATGCAGTGCAATGCCTGCGGATGGGATTTTGACGCTGCCGCAAGCCGTTCAGATCGCCACTCAGCATAACCGGCTGTATAATACGGAAAAGGAAAACCTCTATTTAACAGCATTGGATTTAACTGAAATCCGCCATGTATACGAGCCAATGCCCATTTTTGGCGGAGACGCCGGGTACAGGCAGGATAACGACAATGAAGGCTATGGCGGATTCACCAGTTTCGGTTTCAATCAACTGTTGGCGACCGGCGCTCAGGTGGGCGCGGATGTTAGCCTTGGATGGCTGGAAATCACATCCGGCAATATGCGCAGTGGCTTTTCCACGGTTGCCTCAGCCGTGATCTCCCAGCCGTTGCTAAGAGGGGCCGGGCGAAAGGTCGCATTGGAGAACTTGACACAGGGCCAGCGAAATACACTCTATCAGGTTCGTTCATTCAACCGTTTCCGCAAGGATTTTGTGACACAAATTGCCACCGACTACCAACGCGTTCTGGAGTTATATGACCGGCGTCAGAACATGAGTCAGTATTATTTAGAGCTGTCAAAATTCTGCTACAGTCTGAAAAAACGCGCCAAGGTCGGCCGTGTCGAGATACATGAACTCGAGGAAGCCGAACAGGACAGGCTCAATGCACTGTCAAACGGCATCGTCATCGAACGGCAATACGCTGAAGCGCTGGATGACTTCAAGATGCAGTTGTCCATCAAACCGGATGTCGTTTTTGCCCTGGACATCAATGAACTCAAAGCCTATCAGCAGGTCGATCCCGCTGAGTTCGCACTCTCTGAAGAGCAGGCCATTGAAATTGCGCTCAATCAGCGGCTTGATCTCGCCAATGCCGCCGATAGTGTGGAGGATGCCGAGCGAAAAGTCGAATTAGCCGCCGACGCAATCCGGGCCGAATTGAACTTGGTTGGCTACACCGAGATCCAGCAGCCGCGACGGACTGTTTTTGGAGCTGTCCCCGGAGAACTGGAAGAGACACGGGACCGTTATCAGTTAAGCGCACAGCTGGATTTGCCAATCGATCGGCTGACGGAGAAAAACAATTATCGAAGAGCCCTGATCGCATTGATGCAGCAGCAGCGAGATCACAAAGAATTAACAGATACGGTCATTCTCGAAGTCCGCAAGTCATACCGCAATATGGAAGAAGCGTACCGGCGATACAAAATCGAACGGGATAATTTGAATCTGGCCAAAAGCCGAACAGACCACACCCTCTCACTGATGCAATATAAACGCGCCAGCATTCGGGACGTTCTGGATGCACAGGAGGATTGGGTGGACGTCCAGAATGCCCTGACGACGGCGTTGGTGGATTACTTTGAAGCCAGCCTCACATTCTTGCGGGACACCGGAACGATGAAAATCAAACCGGACGGGATGTGGCAGGATCAAGTATTGACGTCTCTGCCATAACCTGACCCGGCATGGGATGCCCCGCGAACACATTTCTTAGAGCATCGTAAAATATATTTCTGCTATACATGCTGTATAGCATTCCCGCGAATGGCGCCGAACCCAGACGCTTCTCACTGGATGTCACCCGGCTCAACACAGCCCGGTTCCGCCATGCCGTGATCGCCTGCAAGCTGAAGCTCCGCTTGAAGTTACAGGTGGCGGGATCGCCCCGGTAGATGGAAAACATCTCATTATGATAATGGCGTTTTATAAATAACGTGAATCTCTGAAGGGGCGTTTTTGGGCTGGCAAAGGGGTAAATAATGTCGTCGAAGCGCCTCGCTTCAGAGGAAATTGAAATGTCAACAGCCAAAGTTTGAAAATTCTTTCTTTTCAACTGAAACTGTTTTATGTATAGTCACGATGAACTGTTAATCGAAATTATTTGATCATTAGCAAAAGGGATTCAGCATGCAGGCAGGGCGAACGTTATCGTTTTTATGTGTTTTATTAGCCTTTTGTGGTTGCAGCCAAACTGTTTTAAGCACTCAAAAGGCTGCTGATAATATGACGATTTCGTTAAAGGGCACATGGCGATTCGCACTGGACCCCGGCGATGCAGGCATTAAAGGCCAATGGTATAACCAGGCGTTAAAGAATCAAATCTCACTGCCCGGCGTGTTGCAGTCGCAGGGCTACGGCGAGCCCATCACCACAGATACACCGTGGGTACTGTCCTTATATGACCGCGATTGGTATTTGCGTAAGGAATTTAAACCCTTTGCCGAGCCGGGCAATGTCAAGGTGCCGTTTATATGCCAGCCGCCGAGGCATTATCTCGGCGCCGCCTGGTACCAGCGAACCATCGACATTCCAGACGACTGGCACCGTCGCCGAATCGGACTGTTCCTCGAACGAACACGCTGGGAAACAACCGTCTGGATTGACGACCAAAAAATCGGTTCAGCCGACAGTCTTGTGGTTCCCCACGGGTATGAATTGGGACAACTCAGTCCCGGCCCTCACCAATTAACCATCCGCGTCGACAACCGCATGAAGATGGACTATCGCCCTGACGGCCACAGCGTTTCCGATTCCCTCGGCAGCACATGGAACGGCATTGTCGGAAAAATCGAGTTGTTCAGCACAACACCCGTCTGGATCGATCAAGTGCGGGCCTTTCCCGATATTCATAAAAAGACCGTTCGCCTGAATGTCAATATCGGCAATACCACCGGTCAACCCGGCAGCGGCACAGTGCAAGTTGGCAATATCAGCACGCCGATATCATGGAAATCCACAGGCGCCCGCGCCGACATCCTGGTTAATCTGGGCGAAGGTGCCGAACTCTGGGACGAATTTAATCCCGCACTGCACCATCTTACCGTCAATCTCAAAGGCGACGATGCCGACGATTCCAAAGACATAACCTTCGGCCTGCGGCAAATCAGCACCGACGGCAATGTCCTGTTAATCAACGGTCGCCCGAGCCACTTCCGCGGCACCCACTCCGGCGGCGACTTCCCGCTCACCGGTTACCCCGCCACCGACATCGACTATTGGCGTAATCTGTTCAAGACCTGCAAAGAATGGTCCATCAATCACGTCCGTTTCCATTCCTTCTGCCCGCCTGACGCGGCATTTGCCGCCGCCGACGAACTCGGTATCTATCTCCAGCCCGAAGCAGGCATGTGGAACGTCATCAGCCCCGATACGCCCATGGAAAAACGCATGTACGAAGAAACCGACCGCATGCTGCGTGCCTATGGCAACCATCCGTCATTCGTGCTGATGTCGCCCAGCAATGAACCAAAGGGAAATTGGAAAGACTCCCTTCCCGGTTGGGTGGAGCATTATCGACAGGCCGACCCCCGCCGACTTTATACCACCGGAACCGGTTGGCCCCTGATCGACAGGCCCGGACATGTCGAAGGGGCCGATTTCCTCGCCGTCCATCGCGTGGGCTCAAGACGCATCCGCGGAGAGCGTGCGTGGTTCGGCGGCAACTATCTTCGTTCCATACGTGGCACCGATGTCCCCATCATCGTCCATGAACTCGGCCAGTGGTGTGCCTTTCCGGACTTTGATGTCATCAAAAAATTCACCGGCTACATGCGGCCCGGCAACTATGAACTCTATCGAACATTGATGAAAAACGCCGGCTTGGAAGACATGGACAAACCCTTCTCGCAAGCCTCCGGGCATTTTCAGGCCGCCTGCTATAAAGAGGAAATCGAAGCGAATCTGCGAACGCCCGGCCTGTCCGGTTTCCAACTTCTGGATCTGCACGACTATGTCGGTCAGGGCACCGCACTCGTCGGCGTACTGGACCCGTTTTGGCAGGAGAAGGGCTATATCACCGCAAAGCAATGGCGACGTTTCTGCAATACAACCGTCCCGCTGGCCATCTTGAAAAAGCGAACCTTTACTACCGCCGACACATTTGATGTCGATGTCCAGATCGCCCATTACGGCAAAGAGCCGATCGAGAATGCAGTGATGGTGTGGCAGATTCGTGACATGCATCAAAAAGCCGTCGCGCAGGGCCAATGGCCCGTCGAGCAGATTCCACTTGGCAGTGCGATCCCCGTCGGCCGCATTCAAACCGACCTTTCAAAACTGCCGGCACCCGCGGCCTACAAGCTTGCCGTCAGCGTATCCGGCACACCGTTTGAAAACGATTGGAACGTCTGGCTCTATCCCGAAGGGATAGCTCAAAAGGAATCGTCCGACATCGTCATCACCCGCTCATTCGAAGACGCGTTGGCCGGTCTCAACGAAGGTCGCAACGTTCTCTTGATGCCCCGCTACAATCAGCTTCAATGGCAAAGTCCGCCCATCGGCCGACTGCCCATTTTCTGGAACCGCCTCATGGGCCCCAACTGGGAACGCTTTCTGGGGTTGGTCTGCAATCCGCAGCATCCCGCGCTGGCAAACTTTCCTACCGATTTCTATTATGACTGGCAGTGGGAGCAGGTCTTCCGTCCGTACACGCGTGCCGTCAATTTTGACGCATTGCCGCAGATCAAACCGATCGTTCAGGTTATCGATGACTGGAATCGCAACTACAACCTGGCCGCCATTTTCGAGTGCCGTGTCGGAAAGGGCCGTTTAATGGTATGCGCCGCCGACCTGCAAAGCAATCTCGATGACCGTTCCGTCGCTGCTCAGTTGCGAAAAAGCCTGCTGGAGTATATGACTACGGATGCATTCACGCCGTCTACGGAACTGACAGCCAAACAACTACTCAGCTTGCACTTTGACAATCAGATTATGGCAAGGCTGGACGCAACGGCTTTAGCGTCTTCCGAAGACCGTTCCGGTCGCGCCGCCCGCGCCATCGACGGCAACCCCAACACCTATTGGACAACGGCCGACCGCCGCGGCGACAGCGGCACCCATCCGCATGAACTGACGATTCGTTTTCCAAATCCGGTTGAAATGAGCGGGTTGGTCATCATGAACCGACAGAATCACCGCCGGCGTGAAGGCGATATCAAAGAGTATGTCATCGAGCAAAGCACCGACGGCAAACAATGGCAGACACTCACTACCGGCTCTCTGGAGTCAACGTTCGATCCGCAGACGATCGACTTCGGCAAAACCATCAAAACATCATCCCTGAAGTTGCGGTCCGTTTCCGGCTTCGGCGCCGACATGGCCGCCTCGCTGGCCGAAGTCGCCGTTATATACGCCGGCCCGTCGCTGACAGATGAAGCGGTTGAGACGGCTGCATATCGCAAAGTTGCTTCTGCAACCGAGGAAATGTTCGAAGGCATCAACGAACCGGACACATCCTCCAATTCAACCGCCGCCGGCCCGCAGGGAAAAGTCGCCCCCAAGCCCCTCTATCGCGACCCAATCTATGACGGCGCCGCCGACCCCGTGCTCTGTTGGAACAAACAGGAAAAAAAGTGGTTTATGTTTTACACCAACCGCCGCGCCAATGATGTTGAACTCAAAGGCGTGTCCTGGGTACACGGCACACCCATCGGCATTGCCGAATCGTCGGACAACGGGGCAACCTGGACCTACCGCTGCGATGCAAATATCGGCTACACCCAAGGCGACGACACCTACTGGGCTCCCGAAGTCATCGCCCATGACGGAACTTATCACATGTATCTAACCTACGTGCCCGGCATTTTCAACGATTGGTCACATCCGCGCGACATCATCCACCTGACCAGTCAGGATCTGCTGGACTGGAAATATCAATCCACCTTGAAACTGGCCTGCGACAAAGTCATTGACGCCTGCGTCATGCAAATGCCGGACGCCACATGGCGTATGTGGTACAATAATGAACGGGACGGAAAATCCATTTACTACGCCGACAGTCCCGATCTGTACACATGGCAGGACAAAGGCAAAGCCGTCGCTTCTCGCGGCGAAGGCCCCAAAGTCTTTCGCTGGAAAGGCTCCATGTGGATGGTCGTCGATACGTGGGACGGCTTGGGCGTGTATCGTTCTGACGACGGCCTCAAGTGGACACGCCAGCCCGGCAACCTCCTGCAAAAACCCGGCACCGGCGAAGATGATCAGGTCAAAGGCGGTCACCCCGATGTCGTTGTCTCCGGCGACCGCGCGTATCTGTTCTACTTTACCCACCCCGGCCGACAGGGCCCCGATGCCGGAAAGGACGCAACCGAGCAGCGACGAAGTTCCATTCAGGTCGTCGAGTTAGAAGTCGCCGACGGATGGCTAACCTGTGACCGCAATAAACCAACGCAGATTGATTTGAAACCGTAATCAAAAATGAACCCAAAAGATCAGGAGTCATGATGAAAACGAAAACCCTTGTAGTGTTTATCGTATTATGTTGTACCATATCCGCTAGCATTGCCGCCGAATTCAATGTGTGTGATTACGGGGCCAAACCCGATGGCGAAACGGTTAATACAGCAATGATCCAAAAAGCCATCGACGCCTGCGCCGAAGCGGGCGGCGGAACCGTCATCTTCTCACCCGGAACCTATAGGACCGGTTCAATCTTCCTCAAAGACAACGTGGACTTCCGCGTCGACAAAGGCGTCCTCATCAAAGGCGTTCAGGACGAATCGGCCTACCCCGATGTCTATACACGCGTCGCGGGCATCGAAACCAACTGGCCGGCCGCCCTGATCAACGCACACAATCTCACCGGCGTCAAAATCTACGGCGAAGGCACCATCGACGGCTCCGGCTCCATGTGGTGGGACAAATACTGGAATATGCGGCGCCAATACGACGCCAAGGGACTTCGCTGGATCGTCGACTATGACTGCAAACGCCCGCGTCTGATGCTTATCTACAACGCCCAAAACGTCACCGTCTCCGGCCTCACGCTAAAGGAACCCGGCTTCTGGACCCTGCACATTTGCTACAGCACTAACGTCATCGTCGATGGCCTTACCATCCGCGCCAACCTCGACGAAAAAGTCGGCCCCAGTTCCGACGGCGTCGATATCGACTCCTCCAGCAACGTCCTCGTGCAGAATTGCGACATCGACTGCAACGATGACAATTTCTGCCTCAAGGCCGGCCGCGATTCGGATGGCCTGCGAGTTAATCGTCCCACGACCAACATCGTCATTCGCGACTGCATCGCCCGCAAAGGCCACGGCCTCATCACCTTCGGCAGCGAAACCTCCGGCGGCATCTACAACGTCGAAGTCTATAATCTCAAAGCCTACGGCACCAGCACCGGCATACGCTTCAAATCCACACAGGGCCGCGGCGGAACCGTCCGAGACGCCTACATCCACGACATCCAGATGTTCAACGTGCGTGACGCCATCAAGCTCGATTACGACTGGTACCCCTCTTACAATACCGTCCCCGACGAAGTCCGAAAGGAAATCGAAGCCAAGGGCGACTCGCTGCCGATGCACTGGGAAAAACTCATGACCGTCGTTCCCGAAGCTCAGGGTACTCCCTACATTCGCGATATCCGCATTGCCAACGTCAAAGGCGTCGATTGCCAGAATGCCATCATCGTCAACGGTCGCAAAAATCAACCCGCCGGCAGCTTCTATCTCGAAAACGTAGATATCGCCGCATCCAAAGCCGGAAAAATAAAAAACGCCGAGAACTGGACATTTAAAAATGTAACATTCAAGGCCGCTGACGATTCCAAAGTCGAATTCGAAAATTGCACCGGCATGTCCGGCCTATAACAAAAACGCCATGGCGCACCTGTCGCCTCGCAGCCCAAAGGGCATAACAAAAGCCGCGACCGGAAGGAAGCGGATAAAAGTCCCGAAGGGACGATGAAAAATAGCTCGGGATTTTTATTCCCAAAAAAGAGAATTGATCAGCGATGTTGAAAAGCCCGCCCCGAAGGGGCATAATATAATAGCCCGGGGTTTCAATCCCCCAAAAGCGAGAATTGATTTGCGATGTAGAAAAGCCTGTCCTGAAGGGACAAAATATTAATAGCCCGGGGTGTAAACCCCGGGTAAGTGGTTGTGTTCTCGTTGAGTCCCGAAGGGACGACATAAAAGCTGTATTATACAGAATTAAAAGTAACAATTGTCATTCCCGACAAAGCGAATGGCTGTCATTTGGGTGAACCATAACTGTCATTCCCGCGAATGGCGCCGAATCCAGGTTTGTAGAGTGCAATATTGTCATTCCCGCGCAGGCGGGAATCCAGACGTATCGATACAGATTTGATAGACTTTATCAATTAAAGGTCAAGACACATGAACAAACAAAAAAATAAACTCTTCGCTCTTCTAATGCTGCTGCTAACCTGTCTGACAATACCCGCCTGCGCCGCACCTCATCCAACCGATTGGCCGAAGGCCGACACTCAATCGCGTCCCTGGTCACGATGGTGGTGGATGGGCAGTGCCGTAGACGAAGAAAGCCTGACGGCTTCATTGTCGCAGTACGCCCAAGCCGGCATTGGTGGCGTCGAAATCTGCCCCATCTACGGCGTCAAAGGCTATGAAGAGCACTTTGTGGACTTCCTGTCTCCCCGGTGGGTCTCGCTGTTGGAACACACCATGACCGAGAGCGACCGTCTGGGCATCGGCGTCGATTGTACCGCCGGAACCGGTTGGCCCTTCGGTGGTCCCATGGTCACCAAAGACATCGCCTCCTCCGGCGTCGTCCTGAAACGCTATGAATTCATCGACGGAAAATTGGACGGTGCACTGCCGACCGACAAAGAAAAGCTCCAATGCCTCGTGGCCGTTTCGTCCGACGGCCGGCGGATTGACATCACCGACAAAATAAAAAACGATCAGCTCTTCTGGATACCGCCGCAGGGCACATGGACACTCTACGCCGCAGCCGTCAAAGATGGCGTCCAGAAAGTCAAACGTCCGGCCCCCGGCGGAGAAGGCTATGTCCTCGACCCGTATTCCGTTTCAGCCATAGATACGTATCTCGGCGCCTTTGACAAAGCATTCGAAAAGTACAACGCCCCGATGCCGCGGTCATTCTTCCATGATTCGTTTGAATATTACGGTGCCAACTGGACAACCGATTTCTTCGACCAGTTCAAAGCCCGCCGCGGCTACGATCTGCGCGAACACATCGAAGCCCTGTTCGGCGACGGCCCCGAAGACATCGTCGCCCGCGTCATGTGCGACTACCACGCCACCATCAACGACCTCCACGAAGACTATCTCAAACGCTGGAACCACTGGTGCCGCGCAAAGGGCAGCCTCTCCCGTAATCAGGCCCACGGTGCCCCCGGCAACCTCATCGACCTCTACGCCGCCTCCGACATCCCCGAAACCGAAATCTTCCGCCGCACCGACGAAGCACAGATCCCCATGATGAAGCTCAGTTCCTCATCGGCGCATCTGAAAGGCAGCACGCTTGCCTCGGCCGAGTCCTTCACATGGCTCAAGGAACACTATCAGGCGTCACTGGCCGATCTGAAAAACGCCACCGACTTCCTGTTCTTAACCGGCGTCAACCACATCTTCTTCCACGGCATTCCCTACTCGCCCCAGCAGGCTCCGTGGCCGGGTTGGCAGTTTTATGCCTCCGTCAACTTTGGTCCCGGCGGCGGCGTATGGCACGGTCTGCCCGACTACAACGCCTACGTTACCCGCTGTCAGTCAATTCTCCAATCCGGCGCCGCCGACAACGACATCTTGCTTTATATGCCGATTTACGACTTCTGGCAGAAAAAAGACAAACTCCACATGACCTTCACGCTCCACAATCAACACGAGTGGCTTTACCCCTCCGCCTTCTATCATGCGGCGATGACTCTCTGGGAAAAAGGCTATACCTACGATGCCGTCACCGATCAGTTCCTTGCACAGACGTCATATCAAGACGGCGACATTGTGATCAACGGCGTCCACTACAACCAGATCATCATTCCCTGTTGCGATGCCATGCCCGTCGCCACCATGCAAAAATTAATAGAGCTGACAGAAAAAGGTGCAACCATTCTCTTTCAGGATAAAATCCCTGTCGATGTGCCCGGCTTTGGCAATCTGGATAAACGAAAAGCCGACCTCCTGAAGCTAATCGAAAAAATCGCACCGCCTCAAGACACACAGCCCTTAAAACTTGCTCCCGGCCAACGCCAGCCGGCTTTTCTCAAAGCAAAACTCGGCAAAGGCGCCATCATCTCCGCCGACCTCGAAACACTGCTCAAACAGGTCAACATTCCGCGCGAATCTGCAATGGACGCCGGCATCCGCTTCGAACGCCGCCGCAGCGAACATGGCTATGACTATTTTCTCGTTAACCGTTCTTCAAACGCTTTCGACGGCTGGATGATCCTCGGCAAACCCGCCCAATCGGCCGTCTTAATGGACCCGCTGCTGGACAACCGCACCGGCTGGGCCGCACTCCGCCAACACAACAACGCCGCCCAGGTTTATCTCCAGCTCCAACCCGGTCAATCGGTCATCTTACGAACGATGACCGATCAAAAAGCCCCCAAAGGTCCGCAGTGGCAGTACACACAAACCGCCGGCTCACCGGCAACCATTGAAGGAATCTTCAGCGTCGAATTCATCGACGGCATTCCAAAGCGGCCGCAAAATTACAAAACGAAAACACTAACCTCGTGGACCGACCGCGACGACAAAGAAGCCAAACGGTTCTTCGGCACCGCCCGTTACACCATCACCTTCGACGTACCAAACCAAAAAGCCGACGGCTGGATACTGGACCTCGGCCGCGTCTGCCAAAGCGCGCGCATAAAGCTCAACGGCGAGTATATGGGCGGCCTCTGGTCCGAACCGTTCCGCCTCCCAATCACCCAGACGTTGAAAGCGAAAGGCAACATGCTCGAAATCGAAGTGACCAATCTGGCCGCCAATCTCATTCGCGATCTCGACCAGCGAAACGTCAATTGGAAATACTTCTACGACATTAACGTCGTCAACATCGACTACAAACCCTTCGATGCCTCCGGCTGGCCCTTGTTCGACTCCGGCCTGCTGGGACCGATCCAATTAGATCCGCAGAAAAAAGTCGTTCCCGGGGGGATTAGTGAACACGGAGGCATCGTCATGAGTAAATAGATACAGATAGACAGAGTCTTGATAGCGTTCGGAGACTCTGATTTAAGCGTGGAGATAGAAATTACACAGGATTTTCGCAAAAAAAGACTTTTTTTCAAAAAAAAGCATTAAAAAATCGTACAATTGACTATATCCCATTACAAGCGTTTCCGATTTAAGAATGGCTTTCTTTTGTCATTCCCGAAAATGGCACCGAATCCGGAGATCCAAATGCCGGCCTGTCGGGTAAATATCGAGTCTTTAACTCGCTTGTTCAGTAGAGGTGTGTGCTTTTAGTAATGAAACAAAATATAAGTAGTGATTCATTAAGCGGGGGATATATGTTCAACAGCAAGGTTTCAGTGTGTTTCGTTCTCATCTGTTCAGTATGCGCAGTGGCCGCCACCGGCACATGGACCGGGGCCGTCAGTTCCGATTTTCTCGATGCCAACAACTGGTCACCGGCCATTGATCTGACCGATGACGAGGCCGATAACTTAACAATTGGTGCTGCAACTGTGTATGATCCGGTTTGTAATGATGAGCTTGCAGCTCGCCCAGGCAGTTTAAATGTAACGGTAGATGGCCATTTCACGGTTACCGGCGGGGTAAATTATCCCTACGGCAATAACACCTTTAATGGAAATGTGGTCATCAAGAACGGCGAACTGAATACACGCGGTTACGCCTATATCGGCAGCGGCGACCAGGGAACGCTCACCGTGGACGGCGGAACATTTACGTCAAAATATACAATGTATATCGGTCGAAACAGCGCCGGCAGCGGAACCCTGAATGTGCGTGAGGGAATCGTTTGGTTTCCGAATCGTCCCGTCATTTCGTACAACGGAGGTACCGGGCATATCTATATCGAAGAAGGCGGATTCTGCTACATCTCTGGTGATGACACAGCGTGGTTTCAAAGTCTTGCTGACGCCGGAACGATTACCACCGCTGCCGGTTCAGCCATTGTAATCGATTATCAAGCCGGCATGGGCCGCACGCGCATCACCGCCGAAAAAATCGCCGGCGCCTCACTGCCCACTCCCTGGAACCAAACCGAAGATACCGACATCACGACCCTGTCTTGGAAACCCGGCACCTTGGCAGCTTCCAGTCGGGTCTATTTGGGAACGGATGCGTCTGTTGTTGAAAATGCCTCAATCGGCAGCGCCGAAGACCTCGGCGCCGCATCCGGCAAGACAATCACAATCCCTTATGCCCTGACAAATGATATCACCTACTACTGGCGAGTCGATACCACAGCCCCCACGGGTTTCATAAAGGGCGACGTTTGGTCATTTACCCCCGTCTCTGTGATCAAACCCCGGAAAATGGAAAAGCTGGATCGCGGGCTCATCGCTGCCAGAAGCGGCACCGCCAATTATATCGGCTGGCGACTGTTCGGAACCGATCCTGCTGATATTGGATTCAATGTGTATCGCGGTACAACAAAACTCAATGCTGCCCCGATCACCGGATCGACAAATTATTTGGATACTGCCGGGAATGTAGCGGATGTCTATAGTATTCGACCCGTCATCAGCGGAGCCGAGCAGTCCGCTTCCAAAACCGTTCCGGTTCAGGCTGATTCCTTTACAACGGGTGCCTTTTCGACGATTTCTCTGCAGCAGGTTCCCGGCGATACCGATGGCTCATACCAGGCCAATGACGCTGCTGTCGGCGATCTCGACGGTGATGGGGCTTATGAAATCATCATCAAACGCTTAGCAAGCTTTTCAAAAGATTCGGTTGAGCATCCGGTTATTGAGGCCTATAAACTGGACGGAACCTTCCTCTGGCGCATTAACCTCGGTCCGAATTATTTGGAGGGCGGCCATGTTGATATTAACCCGATCGTTTATGACTTTGACAGTGATGGATTTGCCGAAGTGGCCATGCGAACCTGTGAGGGCATGACCGACGGGACAGGCGTAACAACCGGCGACACCAATGGCGACGGTATCACAGATTACCGATCCTTTGGAGGCAGCGATTATATTGATGCCGGACCGGAATTTCTATCCATTTTCGACGGCCGCACCGGGGCCGAACGGGCCAGAACCGATTATATCCCCAGGGTGGCACTGTCGCAATGGGGTGATAATTATGGACATCGCGCCGATAAGTTCCACATGGTCGTAGCCTATCTGGACGGCCATAAACCCAGTCTTGTTATTTGTCGCGGCATTTACGGTCTGACGAAAATGGAAGGCTTCAATTATCGCAACGGTCAACTCCAAAAGCTGTGGCATTTCACCAGTGAAGAAAACCCCGGCTATGACGGTCAGGGAAATCACAACCTCACCGTTGGCGATGTCGACAGTGATGGAAAGGACGAAATCGTCTATGGCGGCATGTGTGTTGATCAGGATGGTACCGGCCTTTACACAACCGGCCTTGGCCACGGCGATGCGATCCACATGTCGGATATGGACCCCGCCCGTCCCGGGCTGGAAGTCTGGCGGTGTGTCGAAACCGCGGCAACCGGCGCAAGATTAACTGATGCCGCGACCGGAGAAAGCATTGTCGATCATCCGAACACCGGCGATACCGGCCGCTGCTGTGCCGCACATATCGACGCCCGGTATCCCGGCTATCAAATCTGGTCCTATGCCATTGATGGAACCTTTAACGCCGATGGGACGCAGCTCAGCACGATAAGATGTGATAATCAGAATTTCCTGCTGTGGTGGGATGCCGATCTGCAGCGGGAATTGCTCGATGCCGTTGGGAGTGCCGGAGTAAATCCCATTCTGAACAAATGGAATGGAAGCGGAGTGACTCGTTTGTTGAGTTTATATAATATCCCGACAGCCTACAGTTCTGCAAGCAACAATGACTCAAAAGGCAATCCCTGCTTG
Organism: Anaerohalosphaeraceae bacterium; assembly: GCA_963675155.1. Classification (GTDB taxonomy): domain Bacteria; phylum Planctomycetota; class Phycisphaerae; order Sedimentisphaerales; family Anaerohalosphaeraceae; genus 4572-13. The sequence continues at coordinate 439,854 of OY775912.1, forward strand.
TCAGGAGACCTTTTAGGCGACTGGCGGGAAGAGATCATCCTTCGTTCGTCGGATAACACGAAATTAAGGATATTCACCACGACGACACTCGCGAGCAATCGCATCTATACATTACTGCATGATCCCCAGTATCGCCTGGCAATCGCCTGGCAGTGTTGCGGCTATAATCAGCCCCCGCATCCGGGCTTCTACATCGGCGCAGGAATGAGCGATCCGCCGACACCCAATATCGAACTGGTCCAGGAAAGTCACAGTGAAACAACCCCGCCGGCGCCCAATCCGATGGGCTGGGCCGTCAAACCTTACGCCAACAGCAACAACTCAATGGCGATGCAGGCAGTCAACGCAACCGACCCAAGCTGGGTCGACTATTACTTCACCTGTACCGCCGGCTCAGGCCATGACAGTGGCTGGCAATCCAGCCCGTATTACGAAGATGCCGGTTTAACGGAAGGGCAGCTTTACACATACACCGTTACCGCCCGTGACCGCTCAAACAACCTGAACACAACCATGGCCTCGGTGCCGGCTTCATGCCAACTGCCGGACGTCCCTGCGATTGCTGCATGGGATTTTGAGGACGGCACAGCCGGTCAGGCGTTTTCAGAGAGGGCCGCCGGTGGTTCTGTCGGTACCGCCAATGGCATTACGATGCGTGGCTACGATGAAGTGGCCGGCCCGTCATATGCGGCGGTGACGCCGACCCATACCGGCCTCAGTCTATACTGCAACGGTGATCAGGACGGTTATACAGTAGATTCCTCGTTTAATACCTGGTCTCCCCAGACGTGGACCATCGAGATGTCGGTCCGACTGGATGATATTTCCGGCTGGGAAACCATCATTGGCCGAGACGGATCAAGTAACGGCGACATGGAATCGGATTTCTATTTCCAAAAAAATAATGATTCTGCCTCTGATATGCCGGGGGCATTTCGCCTTAATTATGAAACCATAACAGGCCAACGTTGGGTATTGGATGCCGATTTTGCGGCCCAGGCAAATAAATGGTACCGTCTCGCGATAACCAGCGACGGCGTAACCATTACCATGTATTGTGACAAACTCGATGGCAATGGCTATCAAGCCGTCGGCTCACTGGACATCTCCTCTCAGGCACCAGCTCAAAATGCACTCGCACAAGGCGGATTCAACTGGACCTTTGGTCGCGGCTGGTACAATACCGCATTTGCCGATCGTATGACCGGCTATCTGGACAATATCCGTTTCAGTGAGACCGTTCTGTCAGTCAATCAGTTTTTGGGTTCACAATCACAGTCAATTCCATGGCTGTATGGCGACTTCACCGGAAATCATGTGGTGGATTTGGATGATTTTTCTGTTTTCAGCCTGTTATGGCTTTGGGAAGACTGTGTATCACTGGATGATTTTGATCTGGACGATGACTGCACAATAAATCTGGCTGAGTTTATTGAGATGGCCAACAATTGGTTGATGATTGAGTGAAAGATGTAAGTCCTTTTAAATAAGTGTTTTAAGTGGTTTTTTGTCGGAGTTTTATACGTAAAATCCGTTGGGCTTCCTCCTCGAACCAAAAAAATATTACATCAGGACTCTGCAAAAAAGAAGATTCCGGTCACGATCATCAAACGTGACTTCTCAGTGGGGCGACAGTAACAGATGTGGGTCATTCATCGAAGGTCTTTAAGAGAATAGACTTATCGAAAATTAGGTGTTATTACGTATAGTAACGCTTCAAATCTGAAATATTTTACGAAAATGACCGGTTATTACACCGGTCAGATTGTGGCCGGAAGTTCTGCCTTAACTTGAATGGAAGCCGTAAAATTGATATAATAAGGTATCTGAGATGACACTCAACACAGGCTTTTTCCGAGCCGATTTACGACATCAAAATAAGAGCAAGTAATGCAATCTGACTAATTCCTAGAAATCTGGTATAATAGATTCAGATTTGCATACTGTATTGGGGCATATAAAATTATCAAAAAACGCTGTTATATTGAAAATCAAACCGGAGATGAGGTGGAATTTTGAGGTTAACAGTGTCGAAATCGCGTTTTTCAATCTCAATGGGGAAAAAGGGGCTTGTGACAATAAAAGCTGTAAAGTCACGATCGCACATTATCAGTACTGAAAAGGTGGTTAGGGGATTCTGACGAATTTTACATCAGTAAATTTTATGCAACTGTTTCAAAAAAAACTAAGAAATTATGTCTAAATTTTCCGATGGCAGTCAACATACTATACGGTTTAACAGATTCAAAACCGTCTTGAAGAACTGGTTTTTAACATTTATGAGTGGTAACAGGTTTTTTTGATTCCGATTCTGAAACGAATGGAGATGAGGGACTTAACTTACAATTAAACATGGACAATAGTGATACAAAAAAACCCGATGATTTCGTGAACCTGTTAATGCAGAAGCAGATGCGGATTTATGCGTTCATTTTAAGCATGGTTCGCAACTATCAGGACGCCGATGATATTTTTCAGGATACCGTCAATACCATGTGGCAAAAGTATCCGGAAAGTCAGCCGGTCCATGACTTTGTTTCATGGGGCGTGCAGGTGGCCTATTATAAGATTTTGGATCACTACAAAAAGCAAAAGCGAAACGCGCATATTCATTTTGACAGTCAGTTGTCTGAGAAAGTTATGTCGGCTGCGAAAAGTGCCAATCTCGATAATGACGACAGGGTTGAAAAATTAAGAAAATGCCTGAAAAAGCTGGGCCCTCGCGGCAAAAAAATTGTGGAGCTGCGATATTATCAGGACCTCAAACCGAAACAGATTTCCGTGCTTTTAGGGCTTTCTATTTTAAATGTTTACAAGATTATGAGTCGCATACACAGTCAATTGGTGCATTGCGTGAAAGGCTCATCCTGACGGAATACATATGAAACCGGAACTGAAACAAGAAATTGATATTATCTTATGCTTGATGCTGGAAGACGCCGCGTCGGACCAGCAGATCGCCCGTCTCAATACGCTTCAGGAAAATGACCCCGAGGTGCTGGAATACTCGGTCGATTTTTATCTGGTGGCGGCCGTCTTGCGTAAAAGTAATTGTATTCCGTTAGCCTTTTTTGATACCCAGCGGGAAATCGACGAGCAGTTTAACCAGTTAAAGATTTTTGCGGCAGAAGAATATATGGCCCCTGCCATTGATGCACCGGATGAAGATCCACAGGAAAATCTCAGGTGTGTCAATGACGCTGAACGTCTGCCGGTTATCAAAGCGGACCGATCAAAGGCCGCTTTGTTTGTGATGATCTCTTCCATCGCTGCGGCACTCCTGTTTTTTGTCTCGATTAGACTCGTGCCCGAACGCGAGGAAGTGGCGGTCGTGGCTGAAACAATCAACTCGGCCTGGGGTAGCGGCAGCGAAGTCTTTATCGGGGATTCATTCTATAATACCGATGAAGCAAAAGTGCTCGAGGCCGGCGTCATTGAAGTCGAGTTCAACTATGGGGCCCGGGTGGTCATTGAGGCCCCGGCAAAATTTTCCTGCAAATCCGGTAATCTGATCGATTTGGAATACGGACGGGCCTATTCACGGGTGCCCAAAGAGGCGACCGGCTTTACCATTGTCACCGAAGATGCCCGAGTGGTTGATTTAGGAACAGAGTTCGGCGTTCAGGTAAACGTCGACGGGACCGTGGAGCTGCATGTAACCAAGGGCAAAACGTCATTGATCGCAGGCCACACCAAAAAACAGCAGGATGTATTTGAGGTGCTCGCCGGTCAGGCACGCCATGTCAGTGATCTGGGAACCAGCGTCCAGGAAATTGAACTGAAAGACACCGCTTTCGCACAGCATATTGATACAAAAACAGGGATGATTTGGAACGGTCGAAAGACCATCAATCTCGCCGATATTGTCGGCGGCGGAAACGGGTTCAACACCGGTCAGGTGGAACATGGCATCGACCCCGGAACCGGAGAAGCGATTGTGCTGGGACCGGAACATACGTACGAGGTTCCAAGTGCGTCCAATGCCTATCACGTCTATAAAACAAACCCGTTTGTGGACGGCGTCTTTGTTCCCAATGCCGCCGATGGAACTCAGATTGTATCCAGCCTTGGCCATGTCTTCTCCGAGTGTCCGAAAACCAACGGGCATTATTTTGCCAGGATAATCAACGGAACAACACAAGCCATTGGCGGTGGCGGACCGGGATTGTCGCTGAACAATGTTTTCTATGGAACGCCCGAAAATCCCGCGATTTTCATGCATACAAATCAGGCCATTACTTTCGATTTAGCGGCAATCAGAAAAGCGTTGCAGGGGGCTGAGATGGCACGTTTTAGGTCGATCTGCGGTGTTTCACAAACGGCCGTGGACTTTGGCTTGGCCGATGTAACCGTTCTGGTGGACGGTCAGATACGATTCAACCGCAAAAACATCCAAAAAGGACAGTCTTCCGAGATCGACGTGCCGCTGGGCGAGCGGGATCGTTTTTTAACGTTGCTGACGACAATCAGCGAGGGAAAACAGGTGCCCGAAGGGTACAACCGCGAACATGGTGACTGGTGCCTGTTCGGACGTCCGACGTTGGATTTGGAATGAAATTATAATAATGCAATGATTAATACTTCGTTTAGAAAAAATTAAAAAGATCATTTTAATAAGGAAGCAGTTAAATGGGAAAAAGGAAAGACAAAGGCTTTACTTTAATTGAATTGCTGGTCGTCATTGCGATCATCGCCTTGCTGCTGAGCATTGTCCTGCCGTCGCTGGGCAAGGCCAAAGAGTACGCCAAACGGTTGGTTTGTGCTAACAATACAAAGCAGCTGGCTTTGGGCGTTCGTCTTTATACCGAGCAAAACGATGATGAATTGCCCCTGAATATCCGAGGTGTTTGGTATTGGGATATCAGCTATGCGACGACCGATTTTTTGATGAACGAAGCGGGAATGGTTGAGGATAACTTTTTCTGCCCTTCCGATAAATACAAAATGTCCAACGAACATCGTGAACAATTCTGGCGGTTTCTTGAGGCGGTCGACAATGGGGGCCAGGCCCCCAATACCCCTGAGCCGACCGCATTGGCCCAGCGTGAAACAAACTTCCGTGTCATTAGCTATTTCTATATCACTGCCATGGGGAAAGATTCCAGCGGCAATACCGCGGATCGCTTGTTTGAGCCGGTCAATAAACAGCTGGCCTCTAAGATGTCCGATATCAGGAATACCGGTTCCTATGAACTGTTTGCGGATGCCATTATTTCCGATAACGACAGCAGCGGCAATCGTACCTACAGTGAAATCGATACGGGTTGGAGTTATCAGTATTTCGGTATTCCGGACAGTTCCTGTCACTTGGGTAGAAACAATGTTCCCACCGGCGGCAATGTCGGGTACGCCGATGGTCACGTGGAGTGGAAACGCTTTGACGATATGATATCTCAGAATACCATGGCGACGCCCCCGTTGCATTACTGGTAAGTCAGGAATTTCCAAAAGGGCAGTATAGAGTATCTTTGAAATATGAATAATCGACGTCAAGTAGTGTGATTGAAAGTGATGAAATAAAAGGGTGAGCCGATCTTAAGTTTAGCGGACTGGATCGGCCCACCTGTTCGAATTCCGGGCTTTTTGCGTGCCCTGTAGAACGTAATTACACCATTATACCGAAAAAGGCAGACAGGGCAATCCGAAAAAGTATGGAATTTGTCCGATTGGGAAGATGGGAAGATGACTGAAATGAGACAAAGAAGAGCTTTTTCGGCACCGAAAGGCCGGGAAAGGAGATCCGAAACTTAAGTAATAAGGTGAAGTGTGTGAGTGTGTGTGTGACACGGATGGAAAGAAGACGGCATGGACGCTGGTTGTAAAGTGTGATGTAAGTCTTTAATTAAAGCGAAAGATGTTTTTCTGGAGGATGTTAAGATGAAAAAAGTATTAGTTATGTTAATGGTGGCTGCGTTGGCCACAGTGTCACAAGCGGACATCGTCAGCCTGAATGCTGAGCTCAATTTTGAGTATATGGGTGATGGTACTGCCCCAGCCACAGGTGCTGTTGCTGCAGGTGGCTGGTCAGCGTCTAATGTGTATGATGATGTGCAGGGCGCGGGTGCCTGGAACGTACCGGGGTATGTTGCGAATTATACAACCTACGATACAACCGGATTGCCTGCCGGAATGGACGGGTATGCGATAGACGGTGGTGCGCTGTATAACGGACCGGGCGGTCTGACCAACGATGGAAGTGGATTTACTTCCATGGCCCGTGTGAATCTTCTGGGTGTCACTGATGATTGGACTGTTGTTATGGGCCGTCCGTGGCAGTACCTTGTTTTCATGAATCCATCAGGTGACCTGAATCTCTGGATCGATGGTGTGGGTGATGCTGTGGCACCTGCTACGGATGGAGGTATCGTGTCAGCTGCGAATCTTGGTACGTTTACGGATACATGGGTTGACATTGCATTCACATTTGATGGTGTCGGCAACGATGGACTTGACGACACATATTCGTTGTATGTCAATGGACAACTGCTCTATACAAATACAGCGGACACCTTGGTGACTACCGGCGATGTGGAGCACTTTGGATCAAGAGAAGGCGGCGGTCAGAAATTCACAGGTATGATGGATTACTATGCATACTACAGTGGTGCTGCGACAGCGCAAGAAATCGCATCAATGGCGGTGATTACCGATACCATTGTCCCCGAACCGGCAACCATGGCACTGCTGGGCTTTGGCGCTTTAGCCATGCTCAGAAAACGGAAATAAGGGTAGTAGAGTTAGAGTACTTTAATAAGTTAGCCGAACTGCTGCTGATGGTCCTCATGCGGGGCCGTCAGCAGCCGCGGCTCTGGCAGACAGCACAATGCGGCTGAAGGACGAGAAGTGATCAGAAAAAAATGACAAGAGAGCAAAACAAGGGAAGAAAAGAATTGGGTGATTTAAAAACAATCCGGGGGAAATAATATAGTCAGATGGACATATATCTTTTTAGGGGATCTATTATGAACAGATTGAACTTAATAATGATGATGATTTTGACACTTGTTGTGTCAATACCGGCCACCGCGGCAATCACGCACCGGTATGATTTTGTCAACGACGCCAACGACGTCGTCGGCGGACTGGAAAGCGTGCTGGAACTAGGCGCCTATGTTCAGGATGGCTCACTGGTTCTGGAAGGCGGCGACCCCGGACCCAGACTTGTCTTGGACGGCCCCGGCATCGGAATCAGCGGATATACCGAAGGGGTGTCGGTTGAAGCATGGTTCACGCTGGACGTGGTCGATGGTTGGAACCGGTTGTTTGACTTTGGAAGCACCAATGCGGGTGATTTGGGTGAATACTATTGGTTTTATACACCGTCTTCAGGCGCCGACCCTGCTGATTCCCGTCTGGTCATCAGTGATACCAGCCCCGGCTATGACAGCGAAGAGATGGTCGGCTCTGCGACAATTGCGATCGAAACCGAAGTCCATCTGGTCTGCACCTATGACCCCGTGGCTATGACAATGAGCGTCTATGAAAACGGATTTCTGGCCAATTCCGAACCCGTGACGAAATTATTGTCAGATGTCAACGATCTCTATGCATATATTGGCAGTGCGACCTATGTGGGCGATCCCGAATTTAACGGCTCTGTGAATGAATTCCGTATCTATAACAAGCCGTTGAACGCTGCTGAAGTGGTCTTTACCAATCACTTTGGACCCGATGATGCCAAAGAGATTGCGCTCAGAAGCCTCAGCCCCGCAGATGGCGATGACCAGGTTAACGCCGAGGAGATTGTGACACTGTCGTGGACTCCCGAGTCATGGGTGGATGCAGGCGCAACCTACAACGTTTATGTCGGGACGGATCCAAACCTGGCAGATCCCAATATCGCGACCGATGATCCGCTTCTGCCGGGATATGCGAATGTCGTCAATCAGCCAGGCGTTGTCGGGACCAGTTGGGATGTCACAGCAGAAACGCTGCCTTACGACGCCACCTGCTACTGGAGAGTCGATACCGTTCAGGAAGATACCACCGAGTACCAGGGTGCCGGCATGATGTTTGCCACATTGCCGGATGCACCGTACTTTATCGATCCGGTTCCCGCAGTGGTCGTTGCCGATGAAAATGACAACGTGTCCATAACGGTGAATGCCGGAAATACGGATACTTACAAATGGTATAAAGAAGGTGCCCCCGAGATAACACTGAGCACAACGGACACATTAGCATTGACAGGTGTGACCGAGGCCGAAGCAGGAAATTACTATTGTGACATCTCGTTTGGCGATGATCCGGCGGTGACGTCAGATCCGATCAAGGTTGTCGCACGACTGTTGATCGCTCACTGGCCGTTCGAAGACACTCTTGCCGATGCCACCGCGAATGGATGGGATGGTACCGCAATGAGTACCGTCACGTCCGCAGCGAAAGATCCGAACTTTGCACCGGGCCGAATCGGTCAGGCACTGGACCTGAAAGGCGTCGAAACCTATATCGATATTGTGGACGGTGTGCAGGATGATGTTCGCAGTGGGTTGACCTGGAGCGTCTGGACCTATCCGCGTACCGCCGCCAACTGGGCGCGTTTCCTGAGCTTTAATAATGGTGAGGCGACGGATAATATTTTCTTTGCTCGGATTGGGACGGGGGCAACCGTGCGGTTCGATACCCTGGGCGGTGTTCTGGATGCGGAAAATGCCCTGGAACAGAATGTCTGGCAGATGTTAACCGTGACCATGTCCTCCACCGGAGAAGCGGCACTGTATAAAAATGGTGCGCAGATCGCTGCCGGTACGATAGGGATCCCCACGGTCGTTGCTCGGACCAATAACTGGATCGGCCGAAGTGCATGGCCCGATGCCCTCTACGATGGTCTGCTCGATGACATCCGTATCTATAACCATGCTTTAACGTCGGAAGAAGTGGCCCTGCTTTACACGGAGACGACGCCGGAAGATGACTATGTGTGTCTGTCGGATGCCGAAAATCCGCTGACCTATGACGTCAATAACGATTGCCGCGTCAATCTGCTGGATGTCGTCGACATGGCAGCCTTGTGGCTCGAATGTGAACGTATCCCTGCTGGGTCATGCAGTTGGATCGACTAACCGTGTATTGATAAAAAAAACTGAACGAACCTTACAGGGAGAGTTTATTATGAGAAAAATACATATTTTAGTACTATTAATGATGGCAGGATGGGTGACGTCTGCTCAGGCGTGGGTGCTGCTCGATGACTTCGACAGCTACGACAACAGCAGTGATACCCACACGACGGTTGCGACCGGAGGCGTTTGGACCAGTGTCTTTGACGGTACCGGAAACTCCCACGTTATTGATCTCGCCGAGGGCGGCCAAGCGCTTCAGGCATTAGGTGGCGCTGCTTGGCGTGGAGCTGAGCGGGACATTAGCGGAACCGACGCCGCCGTACTCGTCGACGAAGTCCAGACCTATTACTGGCAGGTCTATGTGTATGACAGCACGGGCAACTACGTCGAACCAGGTGGGAATTTCTATGATTTCATGATGGGCCTCGCCCCGGACGTCAGCAACATCGACGAGACCAATGCGTGGGCGGACTTCAGCGTGATGCCTTTCATCGACAATGGGCCGGCGGATCCGTACATCGTTGCCGCCGCCTCGGGTACATACTGGGCTCCTATGGCCGCCGAGACCTGGACCAATGTGTGGGTCGTCATTAACAACGACGCCGTTGATCCGACGTTCGCCCTGTATTATTCGACGGGCGAAGATGCTCCCGTACTGGTTACGGGCGACGCGAATTGGCGGAACCATGCTGTGAACTTGGATCTCAATGCCATCGGCTTCATGGCTGCAGGTGTTGCGAATTCCGCGATCCTCATCGACAACATCTTCTACACCGCGGGCGAAGATTTGACAATTCCAGCCAATGTGACGCCTTACGATCCGGCTGTGCTGCCCGACAATGGCGATGGAACCGTCGGTGATGTCGACGGCGCCAATGCGTTAGTGGATTTTACCTTCAAGGCAGGCCCCGATCCCAATGAACTGCGCAATGCGCCCTTCAATCCGGATATCCTGACCCACTACATCTATCACTCCAAGAGTGGCGCGGATGCCAACTTTATTGAAACACCGATTTCAGTTGCACAGGTCAGTCTCACCGATCCGAATGTCATCAAGGAAGATGTGTTGCTCCAGCAGGGTGTCTATTATGAATGGTATGTCGAAGAAGGCGTCAAAAATGCCGACACAGGCGTTGCTTGTTTGCCCGGCGATCCCAACAATATCGTCGGTCCCGTCTGGAGCTTTACGACGGTTGCGGCAAAACCCACTCTCACCGGCCCGGATAATGCGGTCACCGATACAAGCGGCAATGCGTCTTTCACGGTGGGCTATTCGGCCACAGCCGAAACATTCCAATGGTTTGATGGCGCAACCGATACCGCGCTGACCGAAGGCGGACTCTTCACCGGTACGCAAACACCCACACTGACCGTCACCGGCGCGACACTGGCCGACGAAGGCGAGTACTACTGTCTTGCGTACTACGGCTTAACAGCGTCCGATCCGGCCGTGGGCCGCTTGTGGACTCCGCGTTTGATTGGTCACTGGAAGTTCGATGGCGACATGACCGATTCAGTAGCTCTGGAAGTTGCCGGGGCTCCGACGCATGATGGTGCCTTGACCGTTCATGATACGATTGCCGGTCCGGGCGATCCGAACTATGCCAGTGACATTGGAGAAACCGGTATTGATGGCGACGCCATGTGGTTCTATAACGACGGTGATTTTGTCGAAATCCCCGAAGCAGCATACTTTGATTTCTACCATTCTGGATTAACCGTTAGTTGCTGGTACAAGCTTGATACAACGGCTGGATGGACCCACCCGATTATTAAGCTGGAAGCAGTCGGTGGAGTTTCAGGCCTGTTATTCGGTGTTGACCCGACCTACCGCAGCGATTGCCGATTCATCTTCGAAGGCGCACTTGGATGGCCCGGTTTGAATTCGGATGACGCCAGTGACCCGCGGAATTTCCCGGCTGGTCCCGTTGACTATATCGATGGCGAATGGCACATGATGACAGCCACTTATGATGCGGCAACAAATACTGCCAGCTTCTATGCAGATGGTGCGTTAGCTGATCAGGCAACACCCAACTTTGGAACATTGGGATATCCGAATGCACCGCTTCGCATTGGTGGTTCGAATCTTTCTGAAAATCCGGCTGTTCGCGGCGGTATCGATGATGTGCGGATTTACAGTAAAGCACTGTCAGCTGCTGAAGTGGCAGACCTGTATCTGGAATTCAAACCCGCTGATTACATCTGTGTGGTTTCAGAATCCAGCGATCTGGAAACCTTCGACCTGACGAATGATTGTCGCGTCAACCTGGAAGACTTCGCACTCGTGGCATCGCAGTGGCTCGAATGTCAGCGTGTTCCGGTCGATTCCTGTGATTGGCCCGCAGACTAAGTCAGTCAGATTAAACACTGGAAGTAGAAGTTAGATTAGTAGTGATATCCACTTCGGTGCGGCACCCCGCGCCGGAGTGGTTTTTTTGGAGTGGCTCAAACGTTTTTGAAGGATGTTTCGCAGCCAGCCTGGAGTAGAGTGTTAAAAAATATTAACAAAGACTGTCGATAGGGGGTACTATGAAATCTGTTTCATATGTTAGCGTTATAGTTGCAATGATATTATTCTCGGTCTCCCCTTTGTCGGCGGACCTCCGGCACCGCTATAGTTTTGAAACCAATGCGGACGATTCGGTCGGTGTCGCACACGCTGCACTTACCAACGGAGCCGTCGTTTCAGCCGGCCAGGTGGCCTGTGACGGGTCGGATGATTTTGTCGATCTGCCCGCCGCGACTATCGCAATCAATACCTACTCGGCCCTGACGCTGGAGATGTGGTCCACACAGCCCGAGACGAATCAGGGATTCTCCATGACAGCTTGCTTTGGAGACACATGGGCCGGCAACGGAACCGGACAGGATTATCTGATGATCTCGACCACGCGCGGTAACGATGTGTCCCGCGGGGCAATTGCCAATACACCGGATGACGATGCGCCATGGAATGACGAAGTGGGCGTCGATGGCCCCGAATTGAACGACGGACTTGAGCATCATTACGCGCTGACAGTGGACGCGACCAGTATCACGTATTATATCGACGGCGTCCAGCAGGGCGCCGCGTTATTAAATACCACCGCAATCAGCGGTTTAAGCAACACCTATGCCCACCTGGCCAAGGGACTTTATACCGGCGACGGGACGGTGAACTGTACGATTAATGAATTTCGGATCTATGATGCGGCATTATCCGATACGGAAATTCAAAATCATTATCAATGGGGACCGGATTCTATCACGGAACCGCTGGTCAGCATCACCGAATCCGATACCGTGACAATTCTCTATACCGATGATCTCGCTCACACCGACACGTATGAGGTCGTCTTGCTTCAGCAGCCGACCGACGATGTAATGGTGACCCTCACACCCCCGACCGGCTTAGGTGCCGGCAGTGGCTCCGGAACCGACCACGTTCTTACGTTTACCGATCAGGATTGGGACCAGCCGCAAACGGTCACCGTTTCAATTGCCGACGCCGGCGCGGTCTTGGGCGACGTCGAAATTATTCAGCATACCGTGCAAAGCAATGATACCAATTATGACGGTCTCGCTGTTCGCAATGTGTCCGTCTACATCGAAGACGACTCCTGCGGCGTCTGGGGATACCTCGAAGCTGATTATAATATGGACTGCGATGTCAATCTCGAAGACTTCGCTAAGGTCGCCGGGTTATGGCTCGGCACCGAAGCCCCGCTGAACCTCGATGAACTGGTCCAGGACTGGCTCTTGAATACCTTCACGTATGACCAAACCGTTTACGAACGGTCCATTCAGAAATCCAGCCAGCCTTATTTCGTCAACACCGCCAACGTCGTCAATGCCATCGACGAAAAAGTCTATGGCCACTTCCTCGAACACATTTACCATTCCGCCAACAACGGTCTCTGGGGCGACACGGTCTGGAACCGAAGCTTTGAAATGGACTCCAGCGGCGGCGGCATTTGGTCCGTCGAAGGCAGCGATCTCGTTCAGTCCAGCACCGCCACCGATATCCATATGGAATTCGGCGATCCGACATGGACCGATTATGAATTAACCCTCCAGGCCCAAAAAGACGGCGGCGCCGAAGCCTTCCTCATCCTGTTCCGCGCAGCCGATGCCGACAATTTCTACTGGTTCAACATTGGCGGCTGGGGGAACTCTCAGCACGCCATCCAAAAAGAAGTCAACGGCGTTCGCAGTGATGTCACATCCTTTGTGCCCGGCAGCATGGACACCGGCGTGTGGTATGATGTTAAAATTCGCTGCGAAGGCAATAATTTTAAAGCCTATATTGACGACTCCCTGATCTTCGACTACACCGATACCGACTCACCCATTACAGCAGGGGCCGTCGGTCTCGGCACATGGGCCACACAGGCACGCTATCGTAATATTCAGGTTACTGATCTTGCCGGCACAACCGTTCTCTACAGCGGCCTGCCGACCCTTCCCGGGAATACATTCGGCGCTCAATTCTGGACCGTATTCGGCAATGGCGATGCAACCATGGAAACGGACGCCTTGAACGATGACTATAGCGTCCAAATCGTCTCGGACGGCACCGCGACAGGTTTGCTGCAGGACAATTACGCGTTCATCCCGCAAGCCTATACCGGATCGCTCTGGATGAAGGGATCTATGCCCGCCGGCGTTTCCGTCGAACTGATGGACGGCGATACCGTTCTCGGACAAGCCACGCTCGGCACCCCGACGTCATCATGGGCCGAATATCCCTTCTCCATCACACCGACCGCAAGTACTAACGACGGTTCATTGCGAATTTCGTTGCTCGGCGCCGGCACCGTCCTCATCGACCAGGTCAGCATGATGGGACAGGACGCCATCGACATCGGGGGCTATCGGCCCGATCTGTTCGCGGCTGTCGACGACCTGCGCCCGCCGCTCATTCGCTGGCCGGGCGGATGTTTTGCGTCCGCCTACCTCTGGAAAGACGGGATCGGACCGCAGGAAGACCGGGTCAAATATCCGATCAACCTCTGGGACGATCAGGACACCAACTCCTATGGCACCGATGAGTTCCTCCGCATGTGTGAGGCAATGGGCACCGAACCGCTCATTTGCGTCAATATCGGCCTGCTCACCGGAACCTGCGGCGTCGCCATCCCCGATACCGGCATGACCGAACAAGAGTATATCCAGGATGTCTTGGATTGGATGGAATACTGCAACGGGGACGTCACCACCACGTGGGGCGCCGTCCGTGCGGCCAATGGTCACCCGGCACCCTACAATGTCACCTACTGGGAAGTCGACAATGAAACATGGTCCACCAGTTGGGGCGGCGGTATTGCCAACTACGTCGCCAAAGTCCAGGCCTTCGTTCCCGAAATGCAGGCCAAAGCCGACGAACTCGGAACGCCGATTAAAATCAGTGCCGTCGGCGGCAGCGGGACGGACATGAGTTGGAACCAAACCTTGATTGACAACTGCGCGACCCTCATTGATTACATCAGCGTTCACCATTACGAAGGGTCCGGCGGCTACAAATCCGGCCCCGTCAACTATGATAATTTCCTCACCACGCTGACCAATTATATTGCCGCTTCTGCGAATCCGGAGATGAAGATTTACAATTCCGAATGGAATCTCCAAACCACCGACTGGCGAACAGGCCTGTTTGCCGGCGGGCTTTTAAATGTCTATGAAAAACACGGCGATACGTTTGAAATCGGCGGCCCCGCACTCTTCCTGCGGCATACATCCGCCACCGGCTGGGATAACGCCTTCATCAACTTTGACCACACCGGCTGGTTCGCGGCTCCCAACTATGTCATCATGAAGCTCTGGTGGGATCACTACGCACCCAACCGCGTTGAAATGACCGGCGATAATACCAATCTGAACGTCGTGGCAACCATGACCGATGACCAGCAGACCCTGTATATTCGCGTGGTCAACGCCGATGCCGCCGACAGCCCCGTCGAAATCGAAATCGACAGCTCGTTCATCGCCGAAACTGCCTGCATGCACTATGTCGATACCGAGGGGGACTTGTATGCACGCAACACCCTCGCCGATCCCGAGGCGGTCAGTGTCCAGGCCAAAGTCATCGGCCTCAAGGATCAGGTCATCCGTTTCAATATGCCCGCTTATTCAGCCGGTATAGTCACGGTCAAAACGACCCAACCGCATAAAAGCAAGTATCTCTACAGTTCGTTTCAGGGAAACGGTGACGGCCTGCATCTTGCGTATAGTGAAGACGGTCTGACGTTTAACGTACTCAAGAATGATGAAACGTTTGTGACCCCGACCATCGGAAGCGGCCTCATGCGCGACCCCAGTATCGCCCAGGGACCCGACGGCATGTTCCACATGGTCTGGACAACCGGCTGGAACGATGACGGAATCGGCATCGCCCATTCTGCCGATCTGATCAACTGGTCGGCGCAAACCTATCTGCCGGTCATGGCCGATCAGGATTACGTGTACAACTGCTGGGCGCCGGAAATCTTCTATGACGAAGCAACCGGCCAGTTCTTGATCGTCTGGTCGACGACCTTAACCGACGGTTCAAGTAACGATCACCGGGCCTATTACATCGCGACCGATGACTTTGTGACCTATACCGATACCGCGCTGTTCTACGATCCCGGCTGGAGTTGCATTGACGCCTTTCTTGCCAAAGACGGCGACCGTTACGCAATGGTCATCAAGGATGAACGCGACTCCGGCAAGAATATCCGGATAACGTTTAGTGACAATGCCGCGGGTCCCTACGAGGTGCCGCCCTCAGCGTCGATTACCCCCGCCGGCCTCTGGGTCGAAGGCCCCTCGATCGTCAAAGTCGGTCAGCAGTGGGTGCTTTATTATGATGCCTATACCAATGGTTACATGGGAGGGATGGCTTCAACTGATATGGAAACATGGACCGATATTTCAGGCCAGATATCCTTCCCCTCCGGCACACGTCACGGGACGGTATTTAAGGTCACAGAAGACGTGCTCGACGCCCTCAAGGCACTTTAAGAAGAAGGGCGGTATGAACGTGTCGCCCTAAAGAACTTGACAATCTGGCAAAAAGAAGACTGAAGTGTCCTCCGGAGTTTGACTCCGGGGGATTTTTTTTGTATCATGACGTTATAGCGTCAATCGCACGTGTCACCTCGTAGCTCAAAGAGCGAAGGGCGGCGTGACACGATACGTGAACACGGTGATTGCCCGAAAAAGACTCCAAAGGAGTCAAATAAGAATAGCCGCGGGTGTGTCGGCCGCAGGCCGAAACCCGTGGTAACCGATCAAAAAAGCAGTACCCCGAAGGGGTACAATAAAATAGCCCGGGGAAATGTTTGTTCCTTGAGTGAGCCTTGGCTCCGGCGACAAAACGGCAGGGATGTCAGAGAGTAACTTGAATCGAACAGAAATAAATTTAATCACGGATTACAAATGCCTATTTTTGAATATAAATGTAGCCAATGCGGGTTTGTCAACGAAGCACTGGTGAAATCCGCCTCGGCAAAGCCCCCGGCCTGCCCCAAATGCGGCGAGAAAAAGGTCGAAAAACAATTCTCCACTTTCGCAGCCGTGGTCAAGGAAAACGCTCCCGAAGTCTCCAAGTGCCACACCTGCCCCGGCGCCGCCGCCTGCCCCAACGCTAATAACTAACCGAGACAAAGTGGCAAGCTCTTCACATTGCCGCAATAATGTCATTCCGATACGAAACAGCCTGTCCCGAGCGGATCGAAGGAAGGAATCTATGAGTCATCGCCAAAGGTGATTCCATAATTTTGATTTTTGGACTTTAACATTTAATTTTAGTTGCTGAGGTCCAGGCAAACCCGAAATCCTGATCGATCCAGCAAGCCGCTTGAAGAATGACGATTGGCCGATCGACACGAACTGGCAAACGTTTGCCAGCTTCCACCTCTTAACACGTGCGAAGTACCCGTTCCCGGTCCTATCGGATTGCGATAAGGGCTGTTGCTGTAATAAGTGGACGAATACCAATCATGACACCATTCGTAAACATTGCCCGCCATATCATACAACCCGTATGGATTCTGCGGATAGCTGCCGGACGGACTGGTAATCGGCAGAATTCCGTCATCCCAGTCCGGATCATACGCCGAAGTGGCAAAATCATAAGGATAAAAAGAGACCCCGTTCTGTTGGGTCCAAAAATAACTCGCGTGATCGTGATCGATCGTATCACCCCAGCCAAAGCGGGTGTAGGGACTGTACTGTCCGCCACGGGCGGCATATTCCCATTCGGCTTCGGTGGGCAAACGATAACCATGTTTTGAAAAATCACATTCCCATGTTACAAGGTCATAGCACGCCGAATAACCTTCCGTTTCACTAAGCCAATTGCAATAAGCCGCCGCGCCATGCCAGCCAATCCAGATCGCCGGATCATGGGACATGTCGCGCCCGCCTTTATCAACCACGCTGAAAACACCGTCAGTAAAATCGATTCGACCGGGCACAGTAACGTACGGATAGTTGTAGAGTACGCAATAATACGCGTTGGGATCACTGCCCGTATTGCTGTAAACGATATCGTTTACCACGCTAATGGTATGCTCACTAAGGGCTGCATTTAAAAATGCACAGTACTGCTCGTTGGTAACCTCGTACTGACCCATGTAAAAAGAGTCAATTGAAACGGTATGCACCGGAAGTTCATCCGGTTCGTTGGGTTCCGAAGACGGGAAATGGTTGCCCATTTCAAATTCGCCGCCTGCGAGAAAGACCATTTCGTTCGCATCCGGTACGGCCAGCAGCCAATGCCCTGAAATCATCGCCAGGTCCAGTCCATTGATCTGACTGTCTCCCGTCGCCGGGGCGATGTCTGCTGATGGAAGCTCTGGGATACCCAGCCATTGACCGCTCAGAATATCGATGTCAATCAAATCAACAGTTCCGTCACCATCAATGTCACCCGGAATGCCGGCTTCCACCAAAACCCAGCCGCAGAATAGGATTAGTAGGGCAATCGTACGGTTCATCTCGTCTTATCTCGCTATTTCTTTTCTTATGATAGACAAAAAAAACGCTAAGCTTACTTATAGGGATACAAGCAGGCTTAGCGTATATGATCTTTTAACCGAATAGGTTACGGCAATGTGTTACGATCGACGTTTTCTCAAAAAGCCAACCAGGGTTGTACCGATGCCCGCCAGCAGAATTGCACTCGGAGCTGGAACCGCCGAAACATACTCGCCGGTCAAAGTGGAATTCAAAATATAAGCAGCATCGCCTAAGAAATCAATCCGGCGATCAGAGATGAAGACGATCTCTGCACTGGCTGTCGGATCGGTGACAGTCAAAGCATTGATCACACTGGCACCGCTGAAAACACTGGTGTCACCCGTCAATTCGCCCAGATACACACCATTCAGCGTAATCTTGACATGGTCGTCTGCAGGTGAAAAGAAACCGTCTTGGATGCAATCGAATTCGTCCCAGACATTAATTGTTAAGCTGGCGGATGTGATGTTGCCGATGGCGTCGGCTGGAACTTCGTGTGTCCAGGAAGCATAACCCGCAACGTTACCCGGAATAAACGGGGTATCAAAAATTAGCTTATCCACGACTTGATAATCATAAAATGTTTCGGCCGCCATACACGGCAAACAAATTACCCCCACGAGCAGACAGACATACAGAGTTTTCATTAGTTTTCTCCCTTCGATCTAAAACATAATAGTTACAGAGTTTTCTTTCAATGACAGACAACCACAGTTTCTCCATGAAGCAGGCGATTGTCATGATCCTTTTACAAGTCGTATTATAACACAAAAAGAGGCTTGTTGAATACTAGATTTTTGTTAGATTCATTAAAATCGGTATTTTTTCGGACGAAAAAATTAAAGATCAAGATTAAAGAGATACGAAAAGTAATTTAATTAGGGATTGCATAACCCTTTTTTGGATAATGGATTACAGAAAATTGATTTCATTTTAAAATACTTCAAAAAATAAAATGTTAAATCTTTAAATAATTCCTGTAACAAAACAGTTCTTTCTGCTATTATATAGGTAGAGAAAGAAAACATTTAACAAAGCTCTTTGGAGAAAATAAGAATAATGGGACCCAATCTTGAAAAGGCTGTCAATGACCTGAGCCTTCGAATGCGCATGATCCGCGCGATGCAGGAGGAGCAGGCCGGAGAAGGTGCGCTCTCGGAGCGTGAAACATTGATCCTTCAGCAGTTAGCCGAACAGGGGCCGATCAGTGTGTCGCAGATTGCCGAAGTCTGGCCGAACCTCAGCGACAGCACGATCTCAATGACGGTCACGAAACTATGGCGAAAACACGGCCTGGTGACCAAGACAATCAATCCGGACAACCAGCGAGTCACCATGGTCGAGCTTTCAGAAAAAGGCAGGGCCGAACTGGAAACAATCATGAAACAGCGAAATCATCGCTTGCAGGTTTTGTTTGAGGCGATGAATGTGTCAGAGGAAGAAAAGCAAGTGCTGATTCGTGTCTTTCAACGAGGTGTTGAATATATCGACCAGATGATTGGCTTCAATAAAAAGATCCCGGGTTCATCATAAGTCAATAAACAAAAGATTTTAACAGCTTCTGGCAAAATGGGCCATTTTCGCACAGATGCCCAATACAGGCGTATCGGTAATGGATCGCTTTTGTCGGACGCTTTGGAAAACTTACGCGTAGTAGAAAGAGTGCCCAGTGAGGGCATAGCAGGATCCTGCTTTGAATGTGTCGACGCCTGACGGCGACCGGCAACGCTATGGCTGCTGACCGGCGGTACGTAAACTCGTATTGCATTGATATGTCGCGGCCAAGACAGAGAAAGGAGTATGCTATGAGGACGCACAACGCAAGAAATGTAAGGTTTCAATGGGTGGCGATTGTGATGATCGCAATGCTCGCCGCTCCTGTTTTTGCAGCGGGGTCATATTCTAACCGCGGCCGTCGGAGTACAAAGAAAGAAACTCCCGCCGCAAAACAAAGCACAGAATCACAACAGCGTTCTTCTGAGGCCGCTAAATCCTCACAAGAGAAATCTCGTCAGCAATCCACCCAGCGGTCGCAGCCGGCCAAAGCATCCAGCCGAAAATCGGCTCCCGCTTCTTCAAAGAGTCGGCCTCAGAAGACGGCAAAGGTATCCAGCCGGCAGACACAACAACGAACATCGCAGCCGACAGCTGCACAGAAGACCTCCCGTCCGGCGGCTGTCAGCCGAAGTTCTCAAACCGCACGCACCCAAACAAGCTCAAGATCTTCACCGCGTGCGTACGGCACAAAAACAACCCCGGCGCGGCGGACGAACAGCACCGTTGAATTTGTCAGCACCGCCAAAATGAACAGCACCTCCACCAGCCGTTCTGCGTCCCCCAAAACTGTAACTACGACACGCAGCCAGCCGACGGTTTCTAACAAAAGCGTGACGACAACGGTTAGTACCGCCAAAGCCAGCCGTCCGTCCGTAAATCGTTCGCCGTCTAAAGAAACCGTAACCACCCCGCGCAGCCAGCCGACGGTTTCGCAAAAAAGTATCGCCACCACTGTCAGCGCCGCTAAAACAGGGCGTCAGCAGACCGCCGCTAAAACCAACACAGCCGGCAGAAGAGCACAGAAGGAATCGAAGGATATCACCACAACGATTACCCGCAGCCGGTCCGCCGCGACAGCAACGGCGAAACCGTCCCGGGCTGTTGTCAGCTCAACCTCGCGGCCAACGCGAACCGTTACGCGAACGGTTACCACGGCGCCGACAAAGACAAGTGTTGCCGTGGCATCGTCGACCGGCCGCAGTCGTGTCACCCGGACCGTTGCATCCGCGACCCGGCCAACCCGGTCGGCCCGAAAGACCGCAAGTGTGACCAAAACCGTTTCGCGTTCGGCGCCTGTACGCGTCAGCGATATCAAGACACAGCCCGACCGCGTGATCATCCAGTCGGCCCGCAAACCCTCGCGTCGCGATCGCGACCGGTCGTCTTCGTCGGTATCCGTCTCGCTCAGCAATGACAACCTGAGCGTCTCGGCGTCCGCCCTCAAGTCTTCCGGCGGCCGCCATCGTCGCCCGCGTTCCCATTCCGAGCCGGCGACCATTATCATCAACAATAACAACCGCATCGGCGTCCGCGGAAAGCCTTCGCATCATCGCCCGCGTCCGTATGTGCCGCGTCGTCTCTACCGTGACGTCCGCTATGTGTCCGGCGACCCATGCTGGTACAACAACGGCAGCTACTTTTCGTTCCGCTGGTCCAGTTCCAGCTGCGGCGTCGCACTCTACCTGCCGCTCAGTTCGTCCTGTTACTATCCGGGCTACACCTACGGCGGCTATACGAAACGCTGTTACGGCATGTCCTACTACTACCCGCGCTACCATCGCAAGTACGTCTTCGTCAGCCTCGGCGGCTACTGGCCCATTGACTACCGTTACCGCCGCTATTACTGGTACGGCTGCCATCCGCACTACTGGTACGGCAGCCGCGTCGTCCAGCCGGTCACGTACAACACCTATAACTATTACGGCTCCAGCTCCGGCTCCGGCTTTTCCAGCTCCTCGCAGCCCTATTACACGCTCGGCAGTACTGCCGGCTCGGAGGTCATCGACGAGCCGCAGTTCCAGACGCCCGCGGATTTGACGTTTGACAACGCGGTCAACCTCTTTGAAGCCGGCAACTACCAAGACGCCGCCGAACAGTTCCGCGAAGCCGTTTTGCTGTCGCCGGACGATGTCGTCCTGCCGTTTACTTATTCGCAGGCGTTGTTTGCCGCCGGCGACTATGCCCGCGCCGCCAGCGTGCTGCGGTCCGGCCTGGAGCAGATTCCCGATGACGAGCTGACCATCTATTATCCCCGCGGCCTGTATGCGGATGACGACACCCTCGCCGCCCAGATTGAGCAGCTGCAAACGGCTATCAGTCGCGAGCCCTTCGCTGCCGACTATCAACTGCTGCTGGGCTATCAGTATCTCGGCATGGGTCAACTGGACAAGGCCACCGTCTATCTGCCCCGCGCGGCATCCGATATGGCGAACCGGCCCGCCGCGGAAAAACTGCTCGCACTGGCCGAACAGCTCGAAGAAGAAGCCGACGCGCAGTAGAGACTCTGTGAAAGAGAAGATTGGGTCGAGTAAGGCCCCGCGCCCCCATGGACGGGGCCTTGCTGTTTTTTCGGCGGCCTTCTGAGAGATAGCCTCAAGCGGCCTGACCGCTAACAGGATTTTAACTTGCATTCTGGACCTTAATATGCATAATA
The DNA here is from genome assembly GCA_963675155.1 of Anaerohalosphaeraceae bacterium. Classification (GTDB taxonomy): domain Bacteria; phylum Planctomycetota; class Phycisphaerae; order Sedimentisphaerales; family Anaerohalosphaeraceae; genus 4572-13. Next base: position 462,111 of record OY775912.1, read on the forward strand.
TGAAGCCTTGTAAAAAACGCCACGGAGGGCACCATGATGTAACACGACTTTTGCGAACTTTTGAGAGGGGATGACCATGAAGCATGTTATCTATATCAGTTTGGTATTTATTTTGACTTATTCGGCCGCGGCGGGGCCCTTTAACGAATTTCCCGTCAGCAGCAGCGACAACCCCCAGGAAATGCCCGACGTCGCCGGCGGCGTCGTTGTCTGGCAGGAGTACTGGACCGCGTACGGCGACTACGACGTCTTCGGGCTCGATGTGATGGACGAATCGGCGACGAAGTTTTTCCTGAGCTGGGGAGACAACCAGACCCACCCGAAAATTTCCGGCACCCGGATCGTTTTCCAGGACGACTATTATGGCGTCGACGACCAGGACGTCATCCTGCTGGATATTACCGATACTGACAATCCGATCGATTACATTGTGGCTGGAACAACCAATAACGAAACCCATCCCGCCATCAGCGGCAACACGGTGGTGTGGCAGTTCAACGCCGGCACGGTCGAAACGCCCAACTGGGATATCGCCGCCGCCGAGGCGGTCGAGCCCAACAATCCGACCCTGTTTTATGTCGATACCAGCGATCCCAACCAGCAATCGCCCGCGATTGATCGCGACCGCGTCGTCTATGGTGAGGTCGCCGCTGCGACCCCGGACGATCACGACGTCTGGGCCGTTGACATCTGGAATCGCAATGATTTTCAGTACGACGCTGTCGCCGTCGAAACCGGCGTTGATGATCAGCAGCCCGCCATTGACAATGACCTTGTCGTCTGGCATGAAACAAGCGCTTTCGGCGACGATGACATCTACCTGCTGGATCTGTCGGAGAAGGGCGCCGTCAAAAAGGCCCTGACAACGAATCCCTATGACCAGCGCAATGTCGACATCTCCGGCCACATCGTCGTCTGGCAGGATAACCGCGCCGGCAATTGGGATATCTACGGCTATAACCTCGTCACGGGCACCGAATTCGCGATTACCGACGACGAGTTCGACCAGACCGACCCGGCCATTGATGGCACGCTGGTAGCGTGGGCCGACATGTGGACGGGAACGTCGAATATCTACGCCGCCGAGCTGAGCGGCGATGCGATTGCCGACTGCCCCGCGAAAGTGGCCGGCGATGTCAACGGCGACTGCCGCACCGATATGGCCGACCTGGCCCAACTGGCCGCCAACTGGCTCGCCTGTGACCTGACGCCGGCGACGGCCTGCACGGAGTAACGCAAGAAAACCAAACCACGGATTTTTACGGAATTTTGTAAAGAATACAAGCATCCATGAACTCAAGGGCCCAAGAAGCGGATTCCCGCCTGCGCGGGAATGACATGCTATGGGAAAATGGCTTTGAATGGGTTTGTTTGCCGAGGCTTGAGACTTGAGGCCTGAGGCTTGAGTTCTTTTGATACAATGACTTACGGTGATTTCACCGGTTTTGAAAATGGGTTTGTTTTGCATTTTAAGGGGGGTGGGTGTTGCATTGGTTTTGTCTACTAAGAATACAGGAATGCAGGAATACAAGGACACAAGAATGAGGAATCGCCAAGGGCGATGGCTGTTTACTTGTAACTGCTGACGGATCACTGGGTTTTCTCCTTTTTTCTTTTTTGACGCGGATTCACGCTGATTTTCACTGATTATTGTTTCTTCTTTTGTTTTCAAAACTACTGTCCCCCATACTTAGGACGATCGTGCGTGTTTGGTACGAAAAATGGCTATTTGGAAGATTTTGTCTTGTTTTAAGTGCATTTAAGAAAAGGGGTAAAGAAAAATATGGAATTTTCAAGATAGCAAGATAGTGCATGCGGAATTTGTTCGATCTGGACTTCTTTTAGCCATTTATTAACACGAATTTTGATTCCATCACAGAAAATATCGCAACAAATTTGTTGACAACTTAAATGTTGGCAACTATATTGTTGTAAAGGGTGTGACGTATTTAGGTTTAATTGGATATCGAAGGAGAAAATTATGGCGAAACGATTGAAAAAGGCTTTTGGGAGAGTGGTCAGCGGCGAGTTGTTCTGGAACAGGGAGAAGGAAACGGAATTGTTTATTGAAAAACTCAGAGAAGGAGCACATATCACACTTGTTGCGCAACGCCGGATGGGCAAGACGAGTCTACTTGCGGAAACAGCAAAAATGATGGACGGGGAGTTTATTTGTATATTCGTGGATTTGCAGCAGGCTAAGGACGGGCCGGATGCTATTGTCGAAATGGGGAAGAAAATTCACGAACGCTATCCGAGTTTGTGGAAGAAAGCAAAGGGGGTTTTTGGGAATATCATTGCACAATTAGAGGGAATCAATGTTGGAGAATTTGGGATTAAACTTCGCGCGGGAATCACTAAAAGCGATTGGACACAGCGGGGTGATCAGCTTTTAAGTCTCCTGAAGCAAGAAAAACAGCCAGTGGTTATTATGATTGATGAGTTGCCAATACTGATTAATCATATGCTTCGTAAAGACGGTGATGGGTTAACTCCCGAGGGCAGAGCGGAGGCAGAAGAATTTATGGGGTGGCTAAGGAAGAATTCCATTGAGCATCAAGGAGACATTCGATTTGTTGTGTCCGGCAGTATAGGGCTGGAGCCGGTATTACATCAGGTTGGATTGATTGCGACGATTAACAACTTTGTGCCTTTTGAGCTTAAGCCGTGGGGGATTAGTGCGGCCAAAGGGTGCCTTGAAGCGCTTGCCAATGAATATAATGTGACTTATGAAGAAGGTGTTATTGAAAGGATATGCGAAAAGCTTGGGAGTAATATTCCTCATCATGTCCAAATGTTTTTTGATCGTATCTATGATCGCTGTAAGCATCGCGGCGAGATGAACGTTTTAATAAAGGATATCGACGTGATTTATGAACAGGAAATGCTTAGTGCTCGCAGTCAAAGCGACTTAATGCATTACGAAGAGCGGCTCAAATCAGTTTTGGGTGACGAAGTTGTCTCTCTTGCATTTGAAATGTTAACGGAGGCGGCGGTCGTTGGGAAGTTGGATGCCAAATCTATTTCTGCTTTCCAGACATTCTATACTTTTGATGATCGGGACATTAAGGAAGTGCAAAAAGAGATTCTGTGGGTGCTTGAGCATGACGGGTATCTCAGGCAAAAAAATGATTACTATATCTTTGTATCGTCGCTGCTTTGCGACTGGTGGAAGGCGCGATACAGAGGATTTTATACGCCGATACTTGAGCGTGAGGAGTAAATGGATATGGATCGTAAAATAGTTAAATACAATCCTGCTTTTTTATCTGATCAGGATTTGATAGACGGTTTTGTTGTTCGATTAACAGAATATGAATTGATTACCGAGATTGTTCGTGAGAATACAACGGAGTCGAATCAGCATGTTCTTATCATTGGGCCTCGCGGAAGCGGCAAGACTACATTGGTTCGACGGGTTGCGGCGGAAATACGTCGTGATGCGAAGCTTAAAGAGCAATGGTTTCCGGTTATCTTCGGCGAAGAAAGTTATATGGTCAGTACGCCGGGGGAATTCTGGCTGGAGGCAATTTTTCATCTGAGAACTAAGGATAAAAAGTGGAAAAAACTTTATGAAGAATTGAAAGAAGAGAGCAACGAAGACCATTTGCGAGAGAGGGCACTGGCTCAGTTACTGGATTTTGCGGATGCTCAAGGGAAACGGCTGATGCTGGTCGTTGAAAACCTACACCAACTGCTGGGAGGTCAGATCAGCGACGAGGATGCATGGGTCTTAAGAAAAACATTGCTTCATGAATCACGCATCATGCTTTTGGGAACCTCTGTCGGACCTTTTTGGACCGGCCAGTTCGAAGAGGTTGAAAACGAAGGCAAGGCAATGTTTGAACTTTTCAAGAAAATTGAATTAGAACCTTTAACGGATGCGCAATGTAAAACGCTCTGGGAATCCATCACCGGCAATGAAAGCAAGGACAACCGCATTCGGCCGATTAATATCTTAACGGGAGGAAATCCCCGACTCGTGATGATCATCTCCAAGTTTGGTGCAGGATTGTCTTTCAATAATCTCATGGAAGATTTACTAAAGCTTGTTGACGAGAATACGGAATACTTCAAAAGTCATCTGGATAATTTGTCTGTTCAGGAACGCAAGGTATATTTATCACTTGCTGAGATATGGGATCCCGCCACAGCTAAGCAAGTTTCTGAGCAGGCGAGGTTGGCGGTTAATACAACCAGTACGATTTTAGGGCGGCTGGAAGACCGCGGAGCGGTCACGGTTGTGGGCCAAGAGGGGCGAAAGAAGTTTTATCAAATCTCCGAACGGATGTATAACATCTATTATCTCATGCGACGACGGGGTGGGGTCTCCGGTCGCGTAAAAGCTGCAGTGCGATTTATCGCGAGCTTCTATGACTCAAAAGGGATCGTAAAAATCTTAAAGGTCATAGCAAGTGAAGCTTGTCACATAGAATCGCCCACAAGAGAGATGCATTGTTCTGCATTCAATGAATTATTTCTAAGGATAACCGATGCTCAATTGAGAGAAAGAATTATCTCTGAAATACCGGCTGATTTTCTTGTTCTACCAGAGCTTCAAAATATATCACATGAGCTTGGGTTGCCAGGAATGGAAGTGGATACAGAGTGTCGAAAATTGACTCGTAGAGCTTCCGAGCTTTTCATAGATGGTATCAAATCTTCCGATACTGAAAAACTGAAAGAAGCCATGAAGATTGTTCAGGATGTTCGCAGAAAAGCGCCAGAAGAAAAAAGGGTCATCGGATTCGCTGCTCTTATTGAGGATGAATTAGAGAATGCTATCGAAGCAAATTCTTTATATGAAGAGTATTTAAAATATACCCCAGAGGATGAGTTTATCTTATATCGATATGGGTGCTTACTGAATGAAAAGCTTGGTCAATTTGAAAAAGCTGAAAAAATGTTTTTAAAACTTATTGACATAAACAGTCAATCCACTCAAGCATATGCCGAATTGGCTGATGTTTATTTTAAAACTTCTTCTTTCCACAAAGCAAAACAGGCCTGTGATAAATTAATTGAGTTGTCTCCAGAAGAATCGTCTGGGTACATAATGCGTGGATTTATTCACGCCCGTACAACAAAAAACAAAGAAGCAATAAAAGATTTTAGAAAGGGAATTGAGATTGATCGAGATGATATTGACATACACAATTATCTGGCCTTTACGCTATTATTTGATGGTCAATATGATGCGGCTATTAAAGAAATAATGTCGATTTTAGATGATATTGATCATGTGAAAAAGAATATCGATGATATTACAGACTTATTCGTTATTCTCGCATCTGAGGGGTTCGCCGAAAAAGCATTGGATGTTCTGAAAAAGCCTGAATCTAAAAAATTTCTTGAACCATTGATTGTTGGTTTGAAGCTGTATCTTGGAGAGGATGTGAAGGTTGCAGAGGAGATTAAGGAGGTTGCCAAGGATGTTGTGAAGCGGATTGAGGAGGCGAAGGCGGAAGAAAAGCCTGCGAAAAAGAAGAAAAATAAGAATTCTTGACAACTGTTTTTTCAGTTGGGGAGTGCTGAGGTTTGTGTCGAGATGGGATGCAGGGGATTGTTAGGACGTATGGGGTGGACTTTTGCGGACTGACACGGGCATGCACGGGGGATTTGGTTGGTCGCGGGGAATTGAATTGTTGTTGGGGGCAGACCCCCTCAAGCGGGTTGAGGGGGTTAAAGGGATAGTTGCATTTTTTTGGGGGGCTGTGGCGATGGGGGAGCCAACCCCCGCAACAGGTTGCGGGGGCTAAACGGGTTTTGGGTGAATGTAGAATTTTCTATACATGGGCTTCATATCTGGGTACAATTGTCCAATTATTGAAGTTTTGATTTTAGCATGGCCGCTAGGACGCTGAAAAGGGCGTTTTTGGCCGGAATAGGATTGTATGAAGTTTACAGAATTGGATTTAAAGCCGGGGATTTTAAAGGCTTTGAAAAAAAAGGGTTACGAAGACCTGACGCCCATCCAGGAACAGACGTTCCCGCATGTGCTGTCGGGCAAGGATTTGATTGCGCTGGCCCAGACGGGCTCGGGCAAGACGGCGGCCTGCGGGATTCCCGTGGTCCAGTCGGTCGATCCGGCGATCAAGGCGGTGCAGGCGCTGATCCTGGTGCCGACGCGCGAGCTGGCGCTGCAGTATGTCGATGAGATCGCCTGGATCGCCAAGGAAACCGATGTCACGACGTTCGCCGTCTACGGCGGTTTCTCAATGGAGATTCAAAAGAGCAAGCTGGAACACGGCGTGCAGATTTTAGTGGCCACGCCGGGGCGGCTGATTGATTTGCTGTATAACTCGGATCTGCGGTTAAACGAGGTGCGGTATTTTGTGCTGGATGAGGCCGACGAAATGCTCAACCAGGGTTTTCTGACCGATATCGAGTTTGTGTTTTCCTGCATGGTGCACGAGCACCACACGATGCTGTTCAGTGCGACGATGCCCAACGAAATTAAGCACCTGTCCAAAAACTATCTGGACGATCCGACGATGGTTGAGCTGATCGCCGATCAGAAGGCGCCGTCGTCGCTGATTCATTGTTTTCAGCAGGTGACCCATCGTCAGCGTATGGACACGCTGCTGAAGCTCATCAAGGACGAAGATCCCAAGCAGGTGATTCTGTTCTGCAGCAGCCGGCGTAATTGCGACACGCTGTACGATCATCTGAAAAAGGAACTCCAATCCGTCGAGCAGATTCACGGCGGGCTGGAACAGAATAAACGCACCAGCCTGTTTCGACGGTTTAAGCGGCTGGATATCAAGTTTTTGGTGGCGACCGATATTGCCGCACGCGGGCTGGACTTTTCGCATACCGATTTGGTGATTAATTTTGACCTGCCGAACAACCCGGAAGCGTATACGCACCGCACCGGCCGCACCGCCCGCATGGGCCGCGAGGGCAAAGCGGTCACGTTTGTCGGCGGCAGTGATATCGGCAAGCTGAAATTGATCCTGCGGGCCAACCGCATCGAGCCGCAGTGGATCGGCGAGGCGCCGGATCTGAACAAACCGGGCGGCGGTAAAAAACGCAGCGGCGGACCCCGCGGAAAACGACGACCCGGCCAGAGAACGCAAGGTCAGGGGCAGGGCCAACACTCGGGCCCGGCTAAAAAGAAACGACGACGAAAACCCAAACCCAAAACAACGGAGTAGAGACGCGTTCATGGAAGCGAAACAACAACGTGTGTTGGATACGATAGCATTACATAAAAAGGTGTTGGCCGATCTGGAGGCCAACTGCATCGAGGCGATTACGGGCGCAGCGGCGCTGCTGATTGACTGCGTTCGCGGCGGCGGGTGTATTTACATTTGCGGCAACGGCGGTTCGGCCGCCGACGCCCAGCATATCGCCGCCGAACTGGTGGGGCGGTTCATTCGCGAACGCAAGGGATTAGCCGCGGTGGCATTGACGACGGACACGTCGATTCTGACCAGTGTCGGCAACGATTACGGGTTTGAGCAGATTTTTGCCCGGCAGGTGGAAGCACTCGTCAGCGACAACGATGTGCTGTGGGCGTTTTCGACCAGCGGCACCAGCGCCAACGTGGTGGCCGCGGCGAAGCTGGCAGTGGAAAAAGGCGCCAAGGTGCTGGCCTTTACCGGCAAAAAGCAAACGCCGCTGCAGGCGCTGTCGGATGCGTGCATTTGCGTCGAAGGCCCGACCGCGACCGTGCAGGAAGTGCATCAGGTCGCCTACCACATCCTCTGCGACCTTGTTGAAGAAGCGTGCGGAAATTAAAAAATCAAACAGCCAAAATCAATCTGTCTTCATGTAAAACTACCACAAGACAAGAATGAAGCAATCGCCTCTGGCGATGACTGTTTAAATTGATTCATCGAAGGCTTTGGATTCCTCACATCCGTTCGGAATAACAAAAAGGGGGAGGATCGCCAAGGAGGTTGTCTAACAGAAGCCCGAAGCGGCAGCGCCGGGATGCGTCACCCTGTGGATAACGTTAAGCACACGGTGATCACGATCGTGTCACTTCCGTTCCACGCTTCTGTTGACCAACGGATTCATATAATTATCTCGCTTGCACCCCACGCTGCTGTTTTCAGTGAGAAACGGGCTTTGATGACCGTTACAGCGAACCGTTCATCCAGTTTCGGGCGAACTGGGCGAATTCGTAGAGGCCGATGCGGCAGTCGCCGTCCAGGTCCAGCTCGCCGCAATCCGTGGTTTGCCAAACGAGCGCAAATTCCGGCAGATCGTCGATATCGACCAGGCCGCTGTCGTCAAAGTCGCCGTAGATCGGCGGTGTGGTGTCCAGTGTCAGTGCCAGTGTTGTTACCGACTTGGCCGGCAGTGCGACGGGATTGGCGGGGTTGAAAGCGCCGACGTTGACGCAGTTTTCAGTCTGGCTGGTGCGGTAGATGTCGCCGGCGTCAATCGTCAGGTCGCCCAATGACAGCGTCAGGTCAATATCAGTGCTTGCGTGGGTGTTGATGATGACGACGGTCAGTTGGGTATTGTCGGGGCTGATGTAGGCCGACATGCGCAGGGCCGAGGAGTCTTCGGTTGTGTCCACCCGCTGCCAATCGGAATGGATGAAGGCGGAGTACTGTTTGAAGCCGTAGAAATCGGAGGTGCGGGTATACTCTGAACTGCCGTAGGCGGGCAGGCTCACAAGTCCTGAGGGTTCGGCCCAGAATAAGGACCAGTAGAAATAGCTGGATACGCCTTCGACGGTTAGTGCGTTGTGCAGTAATAACGCCATGTTGTAGGCATCGGGCCAGAGGCCGGTGGCATGTTCGTATTCGGTCTGGAAGAGGGGTTTGTCATTCCATGTTGAGCCGATGTTCTGCATGTTGGTCAGATACAAGTCCGGATCATCGCCGCAGCCGGCAGAGCCGCCGTTGCTGCAGTTATACAAATGGTGGGCATATCCGTACAGATGCGAGGTGTTGATGATGGCGGATAGGTACTCACCCAGCCGGGACAGGCCCGTCATTTCGGGGCCGAGCATGTTTGGCATGGATGCGCCGAAGCGTGAGTCCATCTCGGTATAGACGGCCTCGAAGGCTTGGGCATAGCCGGCGATCTGTGAGGTTTCTGTCGGCTCGAAGCGGCAGGAATCCCAGGTTGCATCGTAGTCGGGTTCGTTCTGGATGCTGATGTAGTCAGCGTCAATACCGTAGTCGTCGGACCATGCGGTGATACTGTCAGCCCACCAGTCGGCGAAACCGGTATAGTTGTAGTTGTTGGGGCCCCCTATCAGCGTTGCATTACTTCCTTCCCCGCCGCTGATGAGTCCGTTACTTTTCAGATATGCCGGCGGGGACCAGGCGGAAATCAGGATTTTCAAGTTTGGGTTACGTTCTTTGCCCTCGGCGACAATTTGACCGGACCGGGTCATATACGTAGTGCCGTCTGTGCCCTGGTCATAGGCATTCCGAAGCCGGTAGATGTCGAGGCCGAGTTCATCGAAGAAGATATCATACAGCGTTTCTTTCTGGGGGTGTGCCGTTATCCAGCCTTCATACCACCCTCCGGCGGCGCCAAAGCCTTCGATGACCTGGCGGCGCGTGTTGATATCGACGGCGCCGTCTGCTTCGGGATCGGCGGGGTTGACCTCGGGGCCGTAGACGACAACATCATCGACGTACAGATCGACGGTGTCATCATCGCTTTCCACGTAGATGAGCAGTTGGGTGAGTGTGCCGGTGACGTCGAGGGTGAAGGTGCCTGAGACATAGGTCCAGCCGGAATTATCGGCATTGCCGGAGGCGGTGCGTTTGTATTGTGTATTGCCATCGTTGCCGCCATCCGTTTGTTGGAATGTAACGACAACATTTAAATCGGCGGCGCTGTTGGTTCGGACGTAGGCGGCGACCTGGTAGGTTTGGCCTTCGACCATTTTATTGAGCATGTCCTGCTGGATGCCGTGCCAACTGCTGGTTCTGTTGTCGACGAATGCGCCGGCTTCGCCGCTGTTGACGGGGGATGTGACGGCGGTGATGGAGACTCCGCCGCCGCGGGCCGTCCAGCCGGTGGTGCCGGATTCGAAGCCGGGATTGGTCAGGACGTTTGCGTCACCGTACAAGGCAAGCGGCGGCAGGATGATCGTCATCAACACGAGGGCGGGCAATACTCTATTCATCATTACTTCTCCCTGTTCATCTTAAAGGTGTTTTGGAAATGCTTCTTTTTATTGGGTGCAAAAGCGAGGTTAAACGGCGAAGTCAGGGTGAATAACGAGGCAAACAGGCCCGAAACCTTATTTCTGCTTATGAGGTCTTTGGTTCTCATCGCTCTCCTGACGGCTTATCCGAAGTTTATACGGATGTTCGGATAACGCGTTTTTTGATCTTTAAACAGTGTATTTCGTCTATCTATTGATTCAGTAACCGTTTACCGTGTTCTTTGTTATATTAGCAGTCATTTGCCTGTTTTGTCAAGCAAAAAGAAAATTCCCCCGTTGCTTTGCGGTCTTCTCTCTATTTTTTTATGGGACAGTTTATTCGAATTGCCCGGTTTTCGGGGGGCAATTTGCCGTTAAGTCGCATGCTGGATTTCTTTTAAGTTCTTTATTTACAGTAATTTGCTTTCTTTTGTGAAGGGTCGGTGTTCAAACGCGTCTTTAGCGATGGTATTTTCTTAAAAAAATCGCTTGACTTTGTTTTTGGATTGAGATATTTTATAAGTAAACGTTTACTGGAGGTTATTTCAATGAAAAAGACAGCTCCACGACCGACTGCTCGCGAGATCGCATCTCAGTGTGGAGTCAGTGTTGCCACAGTAAGCCGCGTTTTAAACGGTAATTTCAAAAACGGTTTTTCCGTTCGCAAAGAACTTCACGCACAAATCACCGAAATCGCTGACAAGCTTGGCTACCGTCCGAACCTTGCGGCCCGCAATCTTGCCCAGCAGCGAACGAACATCATTGCCTTTTTAGGGTGCAATACCTCGTTTGGCTGGCCGACGAATATTTATCAACTCACCTGTGAGACCGCGATCCGTCTGCTTCAAGGCCGGGGGTATAATGTGTGTACTTCGGCGCCGAATTTGGAGCGGGACAATACCGAGCTGCCTCCGTGGCGTGTCGACGGTGTGATTGTGCTGCAGGAATGTTCGCCTGAGACGATTGACGAAATGGAACGCATTGGCTTGCCGTATGTCGTTGTGAACGGTGTTGGCGGGGCGAGCTGTTCTTCTGTGGTTCCGGATGATGTCGACGCGACCAAACGCGCGGTCCGTCATTTATTGGAATTAGGTCACCGTCGCATCGCTTTCGCCGGCCCTTCACCCGATCATCGACATCATGCCAGTGTCGGCGACCGTCATCGCACCTATCTGAATGAATTAAGCAAGCACGGGCTTGACCCGATTGCCGGTCACGGTGAGATGTTCACGTCGGGTCTGGATTTTCTGGTTTCGGCTGTGCTGAAGCAAAAGGCCACCGCGGTCATTGCTTATGACCATGTGATTGCGATGAAAATCCTTCATGACGCCAACGTTTTGAATATTGAGATTCCCCGGCAAGTGAGCCTGATGTGTTTTAATGACGAGTCCCTGTGTGATTTGGTGGTTCCTCCGCTGACGACGGTGGGTGTTCCGTCGCGTCAGATGGGCGAGCGTGCGGCTGAATTGCTGTTGGAACAGATTGAGTCTGCGAAGGAGCATCGCTCCGGCGGGTGCATTAAATTGCAGGAAGATTTGATTATCCGGTCTTCGACGGCCGAGCCCTGCAACTAGACATATCGAAGATTAAAAATTAAATAGCAAAATTGAGGATTCGGCCTGTCGGCCGAGACTTTTTAAATGAGTTATGCGGGCGAGACGCCCGCGTTCCAAAGATGGCTTCGCTCGGAATGGCAGCTAAACGGAGCTTGGAATAACCCTATGGAAGGACATGGAAAACGATACGGCAAAGACAAAATACTTTTCAGGAGGTTTGTTATGATGGGAACTGTTAAATTCTTATTGGCGATATCATTGATGGTGAGTATCGCGGCGATCGCTTCGGCGGGTGAGGTGATCAGTGTTGATATTAACAACTACGGCAATGATACCGCTTACGTGGGGGAGGCGGCGGTTGCGGGTGCGACCGAGTGGGTTGTTTACTACGGCGGCTGGGGTGAGCCGGTTGGGTCGCCCAGTACGGATAATCTTGCCGAGGCTCGCGTGTATGATGTTCCTGCTGACCCTCCTCCTGCCGATCCCTATCCGGCGAGTACCTATGCCGAGCAGGTGTGGGTGGGCGATGCCGGCGGGCATGCGTATGTTACGGGCGCCGGCGGGGGTTTGCTGGATGACGGATTTGAGCCGAACAGCGTGGGAGCACCGGATCCGAATTTGGCGTTTATCGGGGCCGATCTGTTCGGGCAATTAGCGAATGATCCGCTTCACGCTTACGGCGGGACGTATGATATGTATGTTTACAGCAATGTTGCAGGGGATTTCACCCTGACGGATGCGAACGGTATTGAACTGGCATTTGGGTCTGTGACAGGCACGACTTCGGGCTTTGTCGAGGGTGAAAACTACGTGGTTTTCGAGGATGTCAGTATTGCTCGGCCGGGGAGTGTCTTTTTGTATTACTCCGGTCAACTGAACGGCCTCCAGTTGGTTAACAACGCGCGGGTCCCGTTTGCGGTCAGTTCGACTGCGACGGATCCGAACGATAATATGATTATCGCGGGGGACTATACCGTTGCTTATGACACAAACGGCCGTGAGGATGAACTGAATTACGGCGTGGGCAGCTACTTTGGGCCCGATGTGGCGGGTGGTGCTGTCTATATTCTGCATACGAATGATTCCATGGAGTACGAGATTGTGGTTGATGCGGCCAACCAGGGGCAGTACGAGCTGACGGTTGACGTGGATACAAGCTACGGTTCTTTAGATTTGGCCCTGACTCTGGACGGTCATCCTCTCGGCACTCTGTCCGACAGTTCCTCCGGTCCAGCGACGATGGGGCCGTTGGCGTTGAACCTGTTCGAAGGGACGCATCTTCTGCAGTGGCAGTCGGATTACTCGGGCGCCAATATTTACAATCTCGCGTTTGCCTATGCCGGCGCGATTACGCTGGACAACTGTGAGGACGTTTACACGTTCGGCCTTGAACTGGCGGGTGATGCGAACGGTGATTGTCGTGTGAATCTCGATGATCTTGTTTTAGTGGTCGCGGAATGGACGGCCAATTATAACTCCTTCGCACCATAAAGTCTGTGTAAACGTGAATCATGAAAAGCAATAACCTTACAAGAGGAGACGATATGATGGGTATTCAGATGAAAGTACTATTGATTGCAATGGCATCGCTGGTGGTGTTTGCGTCCATCGGCCCGGTGTATGCGGTGGTTATCGGTGATTGGGAATCGGGCAGCGGCGACGGCTGCATTGACTGGGGCAGCGGTGAATCCATCGAAACGACGACCACGGGGAATGCCGCTTATACGTTGGGCGCGACGGTGGGTGTGACGAGCGGGGTGCATTCGCTTTTAGTCGAGCAAAGCGGCTATGCTCAAAGTTTATCCTTTCAATTGGATGCGGCGGGAAAAACGGCGTTTATGAATAATTCGGTTTTTTCCGTTGATATCACGGTACCGGCCAGCGGGGGCGTTTATACGGCGGGCTATACGAATATTGAAGAAGTGGCCATGAATGCGCCGGGCGCCGGCTTTACCGCTGTTGCTTCAGGGACACCGCTGCAATTTTACTGGTGGGGCAGTGCGGGTGAACGGACCGAGACGCTGGTGATTGACTACAGCGCGTTTCGCGAAGCGGTAACGGCGACGGACTATATTGAGATTGTCTTTACGTTAAATACCGGCGGCGGCGCTCCGGATGAAATTTATTTTGATAATGCTCAACTGTACGGCGGCACCGGCACGGTTGGGTCGTATGAGGATGAAGTTCTGTCCGACAGTCCGGTTTTGTACCTGCGGTTGGAAGAAGACACCGCCATCGGCGGTGCGGGCAATGGGCCCCAGATCGATTCTTCGGGTAACGGTAACTGGGCCGGACATCGCGCTGACACCGAATTTGTCGCCGGCGGGGGCATCGGAAATTGCCGTTATTTACCGGATGTCGATAACCAAAATATGATTGCCGCCGGAAACACAACGGAATTTGACTGGACGTTTGATTTCAGCGATGACCAGGCATTCGCTCCCGATGACATCACCTTTGAGTTCTGGTTCAACACGACGGCCAGCACACCTTCCGATGCAAACGGATTGGATCCCTATGGCGTTTTCTTCCAGCAGGTGAAAGCGGAATTTTATCAGGCGCCGGGCATGAGTAACAGTGACGGGACCCTGCGTATCCTGAGCGGTGACCCCAATGCTGCGGAAGTGGCCGCGGGGGCGGAACGCTGGTGGTACACGAACGTGACAGCCCCCCTGGATGGTGAGTGGCATCAGGCGGTTGTGACCTATCAGGAAAGTTACGGCACCGCCGACGAGATGGCGATCCAGTTGTACCTGGACGGTGTTTTAGAGGCTTCCACGGTTGTGGGCGACGCGACACGGCCTGCCAAACTGGGGCCGGAGTTTGATCATGTCTGCATTGGCGGCGCCAATGATTTGGGATGGTCCTATAGTAATTATGAAGGTCTGATCGATGAGTTTGCGATCTATGCCGGTGTTTTGTCCGCCGATCGCATCGGGGTTCATTACGGCGCGGGCATGTGTGCAATGTCGCAGGGTGATCTCACCGGGGACTGCAAGGTGGATATGGCCGACTTCGCGGCGATTGCAGCGACGTGGCTGCAGTGTAACGACCCGGCACTGATCGGTTCGGATGACGATTGTATCGCGAGTTGGTAATTGTTATTGATGTTTTGATTGTGACGTGTTGTGTGCGTGTGAAGATATGATGTGTGTGTTAACGGTTGATGAATGACAAGTGAATAACGTTTATTTTTGAGGAGGTAAGAAAGATGAAAAGATGCATGTTGTTAATAGGAGTTTGCGTTGTGTTCATGTTAGGCACATCCAGTTTGGCAGGGATGATCAACGACTTCGAAGGAACTGCGGGTGGCGCGAAAGACTGGGGCAGTGGTGACAGTATTGACGTGGATCCCGATTACAGTTACGAGTCGAGCATCGGCGTGACGAGCGGGTCACAAAGCGTCCATTTGTCGAATGTTGCCGGCTGGGCCCAGACTTTGACGTTGGCGTTGGATTATTCACAGCGGGTCGATTTCATGGCCAATTCGATCTTTTCGATCGACATTACCGTTCCGGCTAACCATGTCAATGATGGAAGCGGTGGCTGGACTGAGATCTACCAGGTTTGGCTGAATGCCGAGGGATATAATTTCACCGGTCAATTTACCGCCCCGGCTATGCAGTTTGGATTTTGGGATAATTCCAGCGCGCAGACTCAGACATTGACGTTTGATTACAGTGCTGCGAAAGGATCCATGCCGGTTGTCCCGGGTTGGGTCGAGATTGTTTTTGCTACAAACAGTGACGGTGTTCATACGGACCTGTACTTTGACAATGCCCAAGTGATGGTTCCGGAACCGGCGACGTTGACGATTCTGGGTTTGGGTGCAGCGGCCTTGCTGCGTCGTAAGAAATAACGCACGGTACCAATTGAATCAATATTTGAGTAGTCCCTCCGGCGGCGGCTTGGTTTGAGTTCAAGCCGCCGCATAGGGGGAGTGTTTGGAAATGTAAAAAATCAAAAATCAAATAGCAAAATTAAGGATTCGCCCTTTCGGGCGAGGCTATTTAGCTGTTCTATGAAATTGGCAGCATTTTGGAGATGGTTTTTTGCCGCAGAAGCAGGCCGTTTTTCGGCCCGATTTAGAGTGGCATTGAAACGGGACGTCCGAACGGAAAAACAGGGTTTTTAAACGAGGTGAAAAAATGAAACGATCAACGGGTTTTACCTTAATCGAATTGCTGGTTGTGATCGCCATTATCGCACTGTTGATGGCAATTGTGATGCCCGGCTTACGGAAAGCGAAAGAGGCGGCCAAGCGGATTGTGTGTGCGAATAACCTGAAGACCCTGGGGCTTTCCAACGAGATTTATGCGAATGAGCACGGCGGGTATTTTGTGCCGGCTTACGATTCCTCCCTTGGGTCCGGCGGGTCGCAATGGCTGGTTAACAAAGCCTTCCGCGATATTATGGACAGAGACAGCATCGCGGATTCGACTACGGGCAACTACCAAACGCCGAAAAAGTTTCTTTGCCCCAGTGACCAGATCAGCGGGGATGAAGAAAACGCCGGAGATTCGGGTGATGTCCTGAGCAGTTACGCGATGAATATGACCGACTGGGGCTTTACCCTTCCGACGAGTCATCCCAATTATAAGTATCGGGGCCATCGGATTACGAACATAAAATCGCCAGGCACCCGTTTAGCGTTTGCCGACGGCGTCGATTGGTGGATGGATTGGGAAGCAGCCAATTTCAGGGAAGGCTGGGATTTGTTCGGGCAGATGTCGATTGATGAATATCAAGACGAGGGGTTTTACGGTCCGATTATTTACCGGCATAACGAAGGTGCGTGCCTGGCCTTTTATGACGGGCATGCCGAGTATTATAAGAAAGAAAGAATCTTTGTTGAAGAGGATTTCGATGCCGATCCGAAGCGTCCGGGTATGTGGGTTGCGGATCAGACAGCCTATCAGGCCCGTCCTTAAGTGGTCGCCGGGGAGATATTTTCGGATTGGTTTTGATATTGGATTTACTTTCGGTGTGGTGTTCTAGGCGGTTGTTTCTTTGATGTCTGTGCGGCTGCATTCATTCACTCCTTACTTGCCGCAGCAAAGGGATATCTGCTTTCTTGTTTGTGCCGACGTTGGCACATGGTTCCGTTTGAACATCGATGTCCACAAAGGATGACGCTTGAATTTGTCGTTCTTTTCGTTATACTGCTTTTTATGTCTTTTAAGGGAAAAGCGTGAGGTTATATAATCACAAACGGACTTGGTGCGTGCTCTGGATTTTCCTGTGGCTTTCGGTGGGTGTGCTTTGGGCCGAGGATGGGTCTCGTTTGTGGCTTCGTTATGACCGGCTGGATTCGTCGCTTGCGGGGGAGTATAAAACAAACGTTACGCAGCTTGTGATTCCTTCTTCGTTTGCGGTGGTGGGTGAGGAGTTTGGAGCGGGGGTGTCGGGGCTTTTGGGTAAGGAGGTTCCGATGGTTTCTTCGGTGACGCGAGACGGGGCGGTGGTGGTTGGGACGCCGGCGAGTTTGCCGCTGGTTGGGCGTCTTGTTGACGCTTCATCTTTGAAGGCGTGCGGGGCGGAAGGCTATGTGATTCGTTCGGTTCAATTCAACGATTTTTCAATTACCGTTATTGCGGCTAATACGCGCGTCGGGGCACTCTACGGTTCATTTCATTTCCTGCGGCTGATGCAGACGGGGCAGTCGCTGGCGGGTTTGTCGATTCAGGAAGCACCCCGGCTTCAGCGTCGGCTGCTGAATCACTGGGATAACCTGGACGGCAGTGTGGAACGGGGGTATGCGGGGGCGTCGATTTGGCAGTGGGCCGATTTGCCGGAGACAGTGAATCCGCGGATTAAAGATTATGCGAGGGCGAATGCGTCGATCGGGATTAACGGGGTGGCGGTCAACAATGTGAATAGCCAGGCGGAGATTTTGACGGCTGAGTATATTGCCAAGGCGGCGGCGATTGCGGATGTGCTGCGGCCGTATGGGATTCGTTTGTATTTCAGCGTTAAGTTTACGTCGCCGCGGGTGATTGGGGGGCTGGCGACGGCGGACCCGCTGGATGGGAAAGTCGTTGCATGGTGGAAGGCCAAGGCCGATGCAATTTATGCGGCGATCCCGGATTTCGGTGGCTTTTTGGTGAAGGCGTATTCGGAAGGCCAGCCGGGGCCGCAGCAGTACGGACGCAGTCATGCCGACGGGGCGAATGTGCTGGCGGCGGCGTTGGCACCGCACGGGGGTGTGGTGATGTGGCGGTCGTTTGTGTATGACATGACGATTGACTCGGACCGGACGAAGTGCGCGTATCTGGAGTTTGTGCCGCTGGACGGTAAGTTTGCGTCGAATGTGTTTGTTCAGACGAAGAACGGGCCGATTGATTTCCAGCCGCGGGAGCCGTTCAGTCCGTTGTTTGGGGCGATGAAACAGACGCCGCTGATGATGGAGTTGCAGATTACGCAGGAATATACCGGGCAGGCGAAGCATTTGGTGTACCTGGGGCCGCAGTGGAAAGAGGTGCTGGATGCAGACACGTATGCGAATGGTGCGGGGACGACGGTTGCGAAAATTATCGACGGGTCGGCTGAGGGACATTCGATGAGCGGGATTGCGGGGGTGTCCGGGATCGGGTCGGATCGGAACTGGTGCGGGCATCATTTTTCGCAGGCGAACTGGTATGCGTATGGGCGGTTAGCCTGGGATGCGGATTTATCGGCGGCGGCGATTGCAGAGGAATGGGTCCGGATGACGTGGTCGAACGAGCCAAAGGTGGTGAAGGCGATTGCGGGGATGATGGACGGTTCGTGGCAGGCGTGTGTGGATTATATGACGCCGCTGGGTCTGCATCATTTGATGGCCGAGGGACATCATTACGGGCCCGGGCCTGATGTTGTGCATCCGGAGCGGGAGGACTGGAGCTCGACGTATTATCATAAGGCCGGTCCGGACGGGATCGGATTTGACCGGAGCAGCACAGGGACGAATGCGGTCAGTCAATATTTTTCGCCTTTGAAAGAGCAATGGAATTGTTTGGAAACCTGTCCGGAAAAATATTTGTTGTGGTTTCATCATGTGGCGTGGGATTATCGTATGGCTTCGGGGAAGACGCTGTGGGAGGAACTGCAGGTGCGTTACAATCGTGGCGTTGATGAGGTGGAAAAGATGCAGGTGGTGTGGGCTTCGCTGGAGGGTGAAGTGGACCCGTCGCGGTTTGAGCATGTGAGCGAGCGTTTGACGATGCAGCTTGAGAATGCGCAAGCGTGGCGTGATGTGTGCCTCGGTTATTTTAGCACGTGCAAAAATAACCAAAGTCAAAGATGAAAGACCAAAATGCAAAATTGAGGATTCGCCCTGGCGGGCGAGACTGTTTTATTTTCTGGATGCCGGATCGAGTCCGGCATGACAAATTGTGTGAGATTATGATTTATCTTTTTATTCAACCCCTCCGGGGTTGAGGTTTTTGTTGTACGATGTTTTCACGGGTTTTGGCCTTTGGCCTTCACCCGCGGCTATTATATTCAATCCCTTCGGGATTTTTTGAAAGATTCAACATGGTATAGAGTCGTCCTTTGGGCGAGGCTATTTTAATATTGTGTGTATTGTCGCTTATTCAGGAGATGGACATGCAGGATGTGAACCAGAAGCTGCCGATTCGGGAAAAGATCGGGTATGGTTTAGGGGATACGGCGTCGAATTTGTTTTTTCAAACGACGATTTATTTCTTAATGTATTTTTATACGGATGTTTTTGGCATTGAAGCCAAAACCGCCGGCACCATGTTTTTGGTCACCCGCTTCTGGGATGCGATTAACGATCCGATGATGGGCGCTATCGCTGACCGCACCAAAACACGCTGGGGGAAATTCCGTCCGTTTTTACTGTGGTTTGCGATTCCGTTCGGGATCATCGGTATTGCGATGTTCACGACGCCGGAGATGTCCGATCCGGGGAAAGTTGTTTATGCCTATATTACCTATACGCTGATGATGATGGTGTATACGGCGATCAATGTGCCGTATTGTGCCCTGATGGGTGTTATTTCCCCGAGTCCTCAGGAACGGACGATTGTTTCTTCGTTCCGATTTGTGCTGGTGTTTGTGGCGGCGTTTATTGTCCAGTATGCGCTGACGGGGATGGTGATCAAGTTCGGCGGCGTAAAAGATTCTCCCCACGGCTGGCAGGTTGCCATGAGTCTTCTTTTTGGTGCGGCGGTGGTTCTTTTCCTGATTACCTTTTTGACGACAAAAGAACGTGTCCAGCCTATCAAGGAAGAACGGAATTCGTTCAAACAGGACTATGCGGATTTGCTGCGGAACGGGCCGTGGCTGTTGATAGGTTTTGCCACGATCTTTCAGCTGGCTTATGTTGTCATGCGCGGCGGTGTGATCGTTTATTATTTCGATTATTTCATCCAGGATCAGCCGTTTGCGTTGTTTGGCACGACACAGTTGTCGCTGTTCGGGAAAGTTTTCGATCTTTCTAATGTCAGTTCCACCGGGCTTGGGGCGGCGTATATGCTGAGCGGGACTGTTTGCACTATTATCGGTGCGATTACGACCAAATGGCTCTGTAAGTTTCTCGACAAATCAAAGGTCTACGCGCTGCTGTTTATTTTGGCGGGGGTGACAACGGGATTGGTATATTACGTTCGCCCGGAAAACCTGAACGCGTTATTTGGTTTGCAGCTTGTGACGTCTTTTTGCATGGGGCCGGTGTCGGTTCTTCAATGGGCGATCTATACCGACACGGCGGATTATTCGGAATGGAAGACCGGGCGGCGTGCGACGGCGTTGATTATGGCGGCGTCTTTGTTTGCTCTGAAGCTGGGCGTTGCGTTCGGCGGGGCGGCCCTTGGCTGGATTCTTTCCGGGTATGGGTATGCGGCGGATACGGAACTGGATGCGGTTGCGATTAAAGGCATCTGTCTGAGTATGAGTTGGTATGCGGCGATACCGGCACTGGTTGCCGGCGGACTGATGCTGCTGTATCCGCTGAGTAACAAGCGAATGCTGTCGATTGAGACAGATCTTTCTGAACGCAGAAAACAAACTGAAACAAAGCCAGAGGATTGATAAGGAGATGATCAATGAGATATCCAAAGATGATGAGTGCTTTATTCTGTGTCTGGATTTTGAGCGGTTGTGTCGTGGGCGCCGAGAAGGCGGTTGCATTAAAGGATGTGTTTGCGTCGAAGTTTATGATCGGCGCGGCGCTGAATGAGGGTCAGATTCGGGGGCAGGCTCCGGCAGGGGAGGCGGCTTTGATTGAGCGGCAGTTTAATACGGTGACGCCGGAGAATATTTTGAAGTGGCAGGGTGTTCATCCAAAGGTGGGGCAATACAACTTTGCGCCGGTTGATAAACTGGTCGAGCTGGCGGAAGCGAACGGGCAGTTTGTCGTGGGGCATACGCTGGTGTGGCATCAGCAAACGCCGGATTGGGTGTTTGAGGATGCTGACGGCAAGCCGCTGAGCCGCGAAGCGCTGCTGGCGCGAATGAAAGAGCATATTTTGACTGTCGTGGGTCGTTATAAAGGTCGCATCGGGGGCTGGGATGTGGTGAATGAAGCGGTGGACGGTGACGGAAGCCTGCGAAAGACCAAGTGGCTGGAGATCATCGGGCCCGATTTTATTGCCAAGGCGTTTGAGTATGCGCATGCGGCGGATCCGGATGCGGAGCTGTATTATAATGACTACGATATGTGGAAGCAAGATCACCGCGACGGCGTGGTGAAGCTGGTGACCGATTTGAAGGGGCAGGGGCTGCGTGTGGACGGGATCGGCATGCAGGGTCACTGGGGGCTGGATTATCCGCCACTGAACGAGATTGAAGACAGCATTCAAGCGTATGCGTCAGTCGGCGTGAAGGTGATGATTACGGAGATGGAAATCACGGTTTTGCCGAGTGCGTGGAACGACCGCGGGGCGGATATTACCCAAAATTACGAATTGCAGGAGAAACTAAATCCGTATGCGGATGGTTTGCCGGAGGCGATGGAGGCAAAGCTGGCTGATCGGTACGCGGAATTTTTCGGGTTGTTTGTCAAGCATGCCGACGCGATCAGCCGGGTGACGTTCTGGGGTGTGCAGGACGGCAACTCGTGGCGGAACTATTGGCCGGTGAAGGGGCGGACGGATTATCCGCTGGTGTTTGACCGGCAATGCAAGCCGAAGCCGGCGTTTGATGCGATCGTAGAAAAATCAAAGATTAAAAATTAAGGGTAGTTCTAGAAATTGCTTTTGAGCGATAAGTAGAAAATTTTTGATGCTCGGCAAGGAAGGGAAATCAGCCTTAGCCATAGCTAAGGTGGCTTTTTCCTGACGCCGACCGGAATCAAAAAGATTCGCTTGCTCGCCAAAATGAATTTTTAGAGGTGCCCTTAACATGTAAAATTGTGGATTCGCCCATTCGGGCGAGTCTGTTTTGTTGCGGTGTTATCACGGGTTTCGGCCTTTGGCCTTCACCCGCGGCTATTGTCTTTGACTCCTCCGGAGTCTTTTGTTTTGAGTGTTTAACGGCTGATGGCAGGGAAATATCTCTTGGAAGTGCTTTGACACGAGACCTGTCATCGGATACTATCGGTGGGTTCACGGGCGTTTATTTTGGGATTTACGCTACGGGAAACGGAGAGGCCTGTCAGGCTGACGCCGATTTCGATGCAATAATGTAAACTGTTCCGAAGAGTAGGTCGTATGCCAAAAAAACCACGTCATTTAATCAAAAGTATTTACACTGCTGATCCTCGCGCCCATGTTTACAATGGGACAATCTATATTTACCCCTCGCACGATGTCGATGCCGGCGTTCCTGAGGATGATACCGGCGCTCACTTCGAGATGCGCGATTACCATGTGTATTCCATGGACGATCCCGAAGGGGATGTTATCGATCATGGTGTCGCTCTGGATGTCAACAATGTTCCCTGGGCCGGTCGCCAGATGTGGTCGAATGATGTCGCTGAAAAGGGCGGAACCTATTATATGTATTTTCCAGCTAAGGACAAAGATGATATTTTCCGTATCGGCGTCGCCGTGAGTGATAACCCCGAAGGACCGTACAAGGCAATGCCGGAACCCATGAAAAATAGTTTTAGTATTGATCCGTCCACGTTCAAGGATGACGACGGGACTTACTATGTGTATTTTGGCGGGATTTGGGGCGGCCAACTGCAACGGTATAAAACAGGGACGTATGAAGAGAACGATGACCTGCGAGCCCCCGGAGAACCCGCTATCTGTGCCAAAGTTGCCCGGTTGTCTGATGACATGCTCGAATTCGCAGAAGCGCCGCGTGATGTTGTGATTGTCGATAAGTACGGAAAGCCGCTCAAGACCGAAGACGAGCACCGTCGGTTTTTCGAAGCTGCGTGGATGCACAAATACAACGGGAAATATTATTTCTCATATTCAACGGGTAATACGCATCTGATTTGTTATGCCGTGGGCGACA
Organism: Anaerohalosphaeraceae bacterium; assembly: GCA_963675155.1. Classification (GTDB taxonomy): domain Bacteria; phylum Planctomycetota; class Phycisphaerae; order Sedimentisphaerales; family Anaerohalosphaeraceae; genus 4572-13. The sequence continues at coordinate 485,202 of OY775912.1, forward strand.
ATCCATACGGGCCGTTTACGTATCAAGGGGTTGTTATGACGCCTGTTGTTGGATGGACGACGCATCATTCCATTCTTGAATTCAACGGGAAATGGTACCTGTTCCATCACGACAGTGAAGTGTCGGGTGGAAAAACCTGGTTGCGCAGCATGAAAGTGGTCGATTTGAACTATCGTGAAGACGGTTCGATTGAAACCATTGACGGAAATCCTGACGGATAGAGGTGTGCGATGGCCGGGGGCTTACGCCGTTCGGCTACTCTATTCAACCCCTTCGGGGTTAAGGTTTCTGTTGTCCATTGTTTCCACGGGTTTTGGCCTTCGGCCTGCACCCGCGGTTATTATTGTTTGACTCCTTTGGAGTCTTTTTGCCGGCTATAGTCTTTGGCTGCAGGCATTTTCTATCCCTTCGGGATTCTCTTTTTTGCCGAGCAGCGGAAAATGATAGGGAGGTTCAAGTGACAATGAGACGGGCGATCTACGTGTTTATTTTGAGTGGTGTGGTGTTAGGGGTTCTTCATGCGAGTGCCTATGCGAAGGACGATTTGCCTTCTCTGCGACCGCAGGGGACGGCGACGCAGTTGCTTGTTGAGGGGCAGCCTTTTTTGATGCTGGGCGGGGAGCTTGGCAATTCGAGTGCTTCGAGCCTTGAGTATATGGTGCCGGTCTGGGAGACGCTGGAGGCGATGGGTCTGAATACGGTGCTGGCGCCGGTGTACTGGGATTTGCTTGAGCCGAGCGAGGGGGCGTTTGATTTTGAACTGGTGGACGGGCTGATTGCGCAGGCGCGGGATCACGATTTGAAGCTGGTGCTGCTTTGGTTCGGGAGCTGGAAAAACAGCATGTCGTGTTATACGCCGGGGTGGGTGAAAAGGGATACCGAGCGTTTTGAGCGAGCCCGTTTGAAGAATGGGGAGGCGGTAGAGATATTGTCGGCTTTTAGCAAAGTTAATCTTGAGGCGGATAAGCGGGCGTTTGCGGCGTTGATGCGGCATTTGCGTGAAACGGATTCCGATGAGCAGACGGTGATACTGGTACAGGTGGAAAATGAAATCGGGATGCTGGGCGATGCGCGTGAGTATGGCGTTGCGGCGAATGAGGCTTTTGCGGGGGCTGCTGCGACAGAACTGATTGCTTATCTTGACGCGCACAAAGATTCGCTGCATCCGGCACTCGCTCAACGCTGGAAAAAGAACGGATACAAAACGTCCGGGAGTTGGCAAGAGGTGTTTGGGAAGGGATTGGCGACGGATGAGATTTTTATGGCGTGGTTTTATGGGCGATATGCCGAACAGGTCGCGGCGGCGGGTAAGGCGGAGTATGCGTTGCCGATGTATGTGAATGCGGCGCTGAATCGGCCGAAACATAAGCCGGGTGAGTATCCGAGCGCGGGGCCTTTGCCGCATTTGGCGGACGTTTGGCGGGCGGCAGCACCGTCGATTGATTTTCTGTCGCCGGATATTTATTTTCCCGATGCGGGCAAGTGGATTGACAAGTATCGTCAGCCGGGCAATGCGATGTTTGTGCCGGAGATAAAGCTGGGGACTGATAACGGGGCCCAGGCGTTTTATGTTGTGGGGGAATGCGGGGGGATGGGATTCAGCCCGTTTTCGATTGAATCGACGGCGCACCCGGAAAGCTGTTCGCTGTCGCAAAGCTATGACATTCTCGGGCAGCTGCGGCCGCTGATCTTTGTACATCAGGGCGTAGGGACGATGCGCGGGGTGCTGCTGGATAAGGCGCATCCGGTTGAGACGATTAAGTTGGGTGAGTATGTGCTGACGGTGTCGCATGATTATACGTGGGGCTGGTCCGGGGGTGATGTTGAGGCGGAGACGTGGCCGGCGATGGGCGGTTTGATCATTGCCGAAGGGCCGGGACGATATGTGATTGCGGGGTCGGGGTTGATTGTGACGTTTGCATGCGAGGACTCCAGGCGTAAGGCGGGAATTCTGTCGATTCAGGAAGGGGAGTTTGAGGATGGCGACTGGGTCGGCGGGCGGTGGCTGAGCGGGGATCAGAGCCACCAGGGACGGCACCTGCGGCTTCCTTCGGGGCAGTTTGGGATTCAAAAAGTAACGCTGTATCCATATAAATAACAGTTATTAGAAGCCATCCCAAAACCTCATTTGGTTTGAAAATGGCCCTTTTTGCCTCTGGTCGGTGTCAGGCAAAAGCCGCCTTAGCTTCGGCTAAAGCTGATTCGCCTTCCTTGCCAGAGCCAAAAAAAACTCATTTTCAACCGCAAAGCAGGTTTTGGGATGACTTCTAATAAAAATGGCTAAATTTTCGTGTGAGCGCCATATCTATACGGTGAGTAATATATTTTGGACTGTTGGCGTGCTATTATCATTGATGATATGAAATAACAGAAAGATTTGAGATGAACGCTTTACAATGGCAATTATTGCTGGATGTGATTAACGGAAAGCCGATGACTTCAGTTCCGACGGGGTTTATTATTGACAGTCCGTGGCTGCCGGGGTGGTACGGGATCAGCACGCTGGATTATTACAGCAGCGACCAGCTTTGGTTTGAGGCGAATAAGAAGGCGATTGAGGCATTTCCTGAGACGATGTTTTTGCCGGGATTCTGGGCTGAGTACGGGATGTGTACGGAGCCGAGTGCGTTCGGGGCCAAGTGTCGCTGGGAAGAGGCGAATTTGCCGCATGCGGAGGTGATCTCGTCGGATATCAATGTGTTGTGCGGGATGGACAAGCCGCATGTTCGCAAGGACGGGTTGCTGCCGTTTATCATCAATCGGCTGCGGCAGATGCGGCCGCAGATTGAGGGGATGGGGCATGAGATTAAATTTGCCGTGGCGCGGGGGCCGCTGAATATTGCCTCGTTTTTGCTGGGAACGACGGAGCTGATGATGGCGATGATGACCGAGCAAGAGAAGTGCCATCAGCTGATCGGGCTGATTACGGATTTCCTGGTGGATTGGATTGGGTATCAGATGGAGCAGTTTGAGTCGATTGAGGGGATTTTGCTGCTGGATGATATCGTCGGCTTTGTGGGCGATGGGCAGTGCGCCGAATATGTGGTGCCGTATTTTAAAAAGATTTACGGGGCGTTCGATGCTAAAGTAAACTTTTTGCATAATGATGCGGCGGGGCTGGTGAGTTCGCCGTATCTGCCGGAGATGGGGGTGAATCTGTTTAATTACAGTTTTGAGCATAGTATCGTGCAGATGAAGGAGCTGACGCAGAATAAGGTTGCTTTGCTGGGTAATATTCCGCCTCGGGATGTGCTGAAAGAGGGGACGGCTGACGATGTGCGAGCGGCGGTGCGGCAGTCGATGGAGGGATTGAGTGATACGAGCCGGGTTTTGCTGTCGTGCGGCGGGGGGATGCCGCAGGCGGTCACAACGGAAAACATCGACGCGTTTATCGACGAGGCGAGTCAACTTCAGTCAATGCCGAAGACTGTATTTTAGAGATACTATTCTTTATGAGTTTTTTAGCCGAGTCTCCGGCGTCCACACGTTCTTTGGGGCCATTTATGTGTTCAGCGTAATGGTCGGCAGATTTCGCTGACCTGCTTTTTTATAATGCGATAGGGCATTTTCACGGCTGTCAAAGTCTTTCAGAGTGAACATCAACGTTGTCGTGCCAACGGTGAGATAGTCATTATCGTTCAGTTTGACTTCATCTGTTATTTTGACACCATTTACGAGAACACCGTGTTTGCTGGACATATCCACGGCCGAGAAATCATTGTCTGCATTGAAGCGAATTTGCATATGTTTGCGTGACACTTTAGGGTCAAGTATCTGGATGGGAACGGCCTCATCTCTTCCAATCACAGTGGTTCTATGACCCAGAGGGTAGTAGTCCCCCTTATTTTCTCCCGTTATGACGATTATCGATGCCATTTCAATCTCTTTCAAAAAACGTTTTGTCGTGCATCTCACAGATCAGAACATCTTACACTTTAAATCCATTTTCTGATTTGTCAAATTATTTTTAACGGTGGCTCACCGACGGACGACCCATGTGCCTGCGAATCGGTCGTGCAGGCCGCGATGGGGGTGGATGACCGCATAAACCGCTGCACTGATCCATACGAGAAGGGATAGAACCGCAACGATCAAAGCGGTCGTTATTTGATACCTTCTGGTCAGCAACGCCGCCCCCATTGGAATAAACAATGGAAGCCAAACGATCGCCCAACGAATTAACAGTGCTGTTCTGCCGGCACGCTGACCTTTGTCGTTGATCACTGCCAATCTAAAAATGTCGTGACCGGCAATTGTCCTGAAGAGCGGCAGTTCAATCAATTGGACCAGGGCGATCGCACCCAATACCAACATCGCCGACATTATCGCGGCCCACTCGAAAGACTGCCACCACAATCGGTCACTTTTCCCTGAGTAGATTCCGACAAAAACCATGATCGAAATGTAGAGAGGTATCATGAAAATCGATCCGGCTCGAATTCCTTTGTTAACCTCAGCAGGCTTGTCCAGGAGTCCATACAGAATCCCGGTCAGGAAGCTAAGTTTTTCGAACTTTCCGTCCTTCAGATTGGCCAGCACACCCCTGACATGAAGAGGAAGACAGGTTGAATCCACGCATTCAGTGACCGCATTCAGGAATTTCTGTTGGCCCGCGAGACCGGCAACCGGGAAGGACTCCGCTTTTGTTTCAACATCGGACCATGGTTCATCAAGCAGGATGGCGTGACCTTGTGTTGTGATCCAGATATGATCAAGACTCAGCTCTGCGGGCAGGGTTTTATCTCCTGTTGCATCCCATAGTTCCATTGAAATATCGTGGAGCCAATGGCGCAAGCTTGACCATCGCAGCCGTTTTCCGTTTGCGATAAGACTGGAAAACGGCACTCCTTCGGTCGCTTCAAAAGCATTCCATATCGCATCACCGGCTTCAACTTTTTGAAGCCATCGCAGACGGCCATGTCGGGTGAGATTTCGTCGCGCAAGGGGAAGCTCTGACGATGTTTGCCGCAGCAACCAGACGTGTCGGCGCAGCACGGGATCAGCGGCGACAATCCATTGCCCCGGAACCAATTCTTTATTCACCCGGTAAGGCCCCATGGACACGGCGCCCTGGGCAGGCATTTCCGTATTGGTTTCGGGTGTGATGGATGGGCGCATGATGCCTTTTTGTTTTACGATCACCCGTGTTCCGCTGACGAGATCCCAAACCGTTGCAAAGCCGTTTTCTCGGCGAGCCCTCAATGTCAGCAAAACCGGAATCCAGGCGGCGATGTTGGTGGTGACGATCAACATCATCGTGTCCTGAAACCCGTTCCATCCGGCATCGGAAACCGTTGCCATCATGATGGGGATTCTCACCACTTCAATCGAGCCAATCGGAATGAGGATTCTAAGCAGTGCGCGTGCGATTCCGGGCGGTCTGCCATCAGTGCGGACCACACGCAACCCTTTCAGGTACTTGCCCAGTCCGGCGCCCCAGATCCCCTCTACGATACCAAAGTAAAGAAAACCGAAGCCCAGTAACATCATATGATATCTTAACGAATACAGGGTTCCCTGGATAATAGGATCAATGAGTAACTTCTCCGGTCCCACAAGGACCATGAGTGCGATATAAGGAATGAAGAATGCGATTAAGTAATCGACCCAGCCGGTTGAGGCACGGATTTTCATCGATGCAGGCTCCGGCTCTTTGGAACTGAAAGGCAAAAGGGCATTACGCAAAGCGGTGTAGTCCGGATACCGTCCCTCCGGTTTTTTGGCCAGGCAGCGGGTTATCACCCGGTCAAGATCAGCCGGTATATCGTTTCGTAACTCCGTAAGCGGTTTTGGTTTTTGGTTAACCGCATTGGCAACAACCTGTATGACGTTTTCACCATCAAAGGGTGCCTGATTGGTCAGTAAGGTAAACAGTGTTGCCCCCACCGAGTAGATATCAGCCTGCACGTCCAGCGCATCACCCCGCAATTGTTCGGGGGATGAATAGGCCGGTGTGCCCATGATTTTACCGTGTGCCGTTACAAACGTATCTGTTCTGGATAGTGTGGAAACCGAAAGGCCATAGTCACCGACTTTTACTGACCCGTCTGAACTCATGAAGCAATTCGAAGGCTTGATGTCACGATGCAGCACGCCGCCAACGAAAGCAGATTCCAAACCGGAGATGACGTCAAGGATGGCGTCGACCGCCTCGGTCACCTTCAGGGGGCCGTTTTTCTTGAGTTTATCCTTCAACGTTCCGCTGCCGGCAATTTCCATCGTAATAACCGGGAGACCGCCAATTTCTTCACTGCCAAAGATATAGAGACTGTTCGGATGATTGACGCTTGCGGCGAGGCGGCCTTCACGTAAGAACCGCTTCCTTAAATCCTGTGAATCCAGTTGCTGCCCTAGCATTTTCAGCGCAACCCGGCGTCCGGTCGCCATCTGCTCTGCTTCATAAACCATGCCCATGCCCCCGCGACCCAGCAAGCTGAGCAATCTGTAGCCCCCGAATTCGCAGGGCAGGTCAGAGGTTTCATAACGCAGGATTGATTCCCCTGAAGTCATCGAAAGGGTCTCGGCATTTGCATCCGGTGACTTTAAAACGCCGGACATCAGGCAGGCCGGGCAGAGTTTTTCAGTCGATTTCTCTGAAATCGTTGCCCCGCATTGTTTGCATCTGTTATTTTCGGTGGTATCCATAATCCAATCTCCAAATTGTATTTCATTCAACTATTCCTGAAAGAAATACAACGAGAGGTTACAGAATATGTTTATTTTTTTCGTAAAATCCTGACCAGATATTGCATTTCATCGTCCAGATCCTCTTCATTGCTGACCGTTTCTGCAATTGAGGCTCGCAAAAGATGACGATATCGCTGCCGCAGTCGATGCACGGCGGTCTTGACAGCACTCTCGGTCATTTGCAGTTTTTCTGCCATTTCCTCTCGAGACAGATCCTCTTCTCCGGTTAAACTGCTCTTTAATGCTTCAAACTGCTCTTCTTTGCCCGCTTTCTTCATCTCTTTACGCAGGGTTTTCAATGCACTGGAAATACTCTCTAAAGCCCATTCATAGTCAAACATCAAGTCGGGATCGTCTGACTGCTTTGCTGTATCAGCGTATCTGCCCTCAGCATCAACAGCGTCCCATTCTACAAATTGTACCGCTCCTCCCCGCTTTATTGTTTGAGTCCTTTTCCATTCATTACTTAGAAAGTGTTTCATCGCCCCTAAAAGATAAGAACGAAACCGACCCTGTTTAGGATTTGCGGTCGTAAACCCACCTGTTTCGAGGATTTTTGTGAAAAAGGCTTGTGTGAGGTCCTGGGCGTCGGTTGCTGAATACCCACGGTTTCTGACAAAGGAGTAGAGAGGGTACCAGTAGGTACTGCAAAGTTCCTCCATCGCATTTCGAGCACGAGTTTGACTTGCTTCGTTAAGATTAGCGGCACCCACCAGACTCCAGTGTGTCGTCGCAAACTGTTGAGGACCGGATGGCTCTCTCATTTTCTCCCTGACGTTTGATTTGAAAATCGTGTTATCAGTCCGGCGAGGTAACTGATATCCTTCGAATAGGGCTTTCAGCGGCCTCCATCGATATACTAAACATTAAGGACACCTCTAACAATTCATTTTGGCGGTCAAGCGAACCTTTTTGATTCCGGACGGCGTCAGAGAAAAGCCGCCTTGGCTACGGCTAAAGCTGATTTCCCTTCCTTGCCGGAAAACAAAAATCTTCATCTTGCCACTCAAAAGCAATTTTTAGAGCTGCCCTTATCATACCACTTTTTTTCGGCAGGGGCAAGGATGCAGAGGAAGCAAGAAGCTCTGTGGGAGCAATGTTCTCTTTTCCGGGCATCCGCCTTTTTCAGACTATTTATTCCATGAAAAAAGCCCTGTAAGTCATTGACTTACAAGGCTTTATTGTATCGAGGTCGAAGGGACTCGAACCCTCAACCTTCGGATCGACAGTCCGATGCTCTAACCAATTGAGCTACGACCCCAATCACAAGACGAGAATTAGACAAAATTTGGGCTTCTCTGTCAATATATTTCTGGCTTTAAATGCAAAAAAACTTCATTCCAATTGATTTAGAGGGGTTCTTTTTCCCCTTTAATCGGCAAAAACACCCTATTTTTTCTTTGTTTCGGTTACCAGGGCAGTTTTCAGAGCTTCTCGGGCGTTTGAGATGAAGACGAACTTCATGCCGGATTTGGCCTCGCGGGGGACCTCGGTGAGATCCTTTTTGTTCCGCTGGGGCAGGATGATCGTCTTTATCCCTGCCTGTTTGGCGCCGAGGATCTTTTCTTTGAGCCCGCCAATCGGTAAAACCAGCCCTTTTAGCGTGATTTCGCCGGTCATGGCGACATCGGGACGAACCGGGGCGTCGGTCAGCAGTGATACCAGCGAAGTGAACATGGCCACGCCGGCACTGGGGCCGTCTTTGGGGACCGCTCCGGCGGGTACATGCACATGGAAATCGGATTTGGCAAACTGTTCAGCGTCAATTTTCAGCCGGGATGCGTTGGCCTTGACCACCGAAAAGGCGGCCTGTGCGCTTTCCTTCATCACATCGCCGATCTGTCCGGTAAGCGTCATCAGGCCTTTGCCGGCCATCATGGCTGATTCGATAAACAGAATCTCGCCGCCGGTGGGTGTATAGGCCAGTCCGGTGACGACGCCGGGGGTTGCGGTGCGGGAGGCGATTTCCGATTCGTATTTTTCGGGGCCGAGAATTTCGGCTAGATCTTTCACATTGATGGTGGCGCTGCGGCGTTTGCCCTCGGCGATCCTGGTCGCGATGTAGCGGCAAACCGAGCCAATGGTGCGTTCGAGGTTTCGCACGCCTGCTTCGCGCGTGTAGCTTTCGATGATCGCGGCAATGGCTTCATCTTTGAACTTCAATTGTGTTTTCTTAAGCCCGTTTTCTTCCAATTGCCGCTTGATGAGATACTTCTTAGCAATGTTGAGCTTTTCTTTCTGCGTGTAGCCGGCCAGACGGAGGACTTCCATGCGGTCCATCAGGGCCGGCGGGATCGGTTCGAGGCAATTGGCGGTGCCGATGAACATGACATCCGACAGATCGAACGGCTGGTCGATATAGTGGTCGGTGAAGGTGCCGTTTTGTTCGGGGTCGAGCACTTCCAGCAGGGCCGAGGCGGGGTCGCCGCGGAAGTCCTGCCCAATCTTGTCCATTTCATCGAGCATGAAGACGGGGTTCTTTGAGCCGCACTTGCGCAGTTCCTGCAGGATGCGTCCGGGCAGGGCACCGATGTAGGTTCTTCGGTGGCCGCGGATGTCGGCTTCGTCTCGGATTCCGCCCAGCGAAATACGCACAAACTCGCGATCCATGGCGCGGGCGATGGATTTGCCGAGGCTGGTTTTGCCGACGCCGGGAGGGCCGACAAAGCACAGGATCGGGCTTTTGCCGTCGGGTTTGAGCTTGCGGACGGCGAGAAACTCCAGAATGCGTCGTTTGATTTTTTCGAGGCCGTAGTGGTCGGTGTTGAGAATCCGGCGGGCCTTGTCGATTTCGATGCGGTCTTCGGTTTCCAGTGCCCACGGCAGTTCGCACAGCCAGTCCAGATAGGTGCGGATGACACCGTAATCGGGGGAGGCGGAGGGTATTTTGTTCATGCGGTCCAGTTCGCGGAAGGCTTCGTCCTCGACTTCTTCGGGCATGTGGGCGTTTTTGATCATTTCGTGCAGTTCGCGGAATTCTTCGGTGCGCCGGTCGTCCTGGCCCAGTTCGGCCTGAATGGCTTTGAGTTCCTCCTGCAGGAAGTATTCACGCTGGCTTTTGTCGATGGAGTCGCGTACCTGGCCCTGAATTTTATGGCTTAGTTCCAGTACTTCCAGTTGACTGGCCAGTGCGACGGAAATCGCCTGCAGCCGTTTAAAGGCGTCTGTTTCCTCGAGTAAATCCTGTTTTTCGGCGATTGAGATATTCAGTGTGGCGGCGAGAAAATCGGCCAGTGCGGACGGGTCCAGAATGTTTTCCAGCAGCAGTCCGGCTTCTTCCGGGACATTGGGGCTCAGGGCGATGACGCGGTTGGCGGTATTACGGACATTAACCAGCAGCGCCTTCATTTTTTTCGTGTTCCGCACCTGAACCGGCAAAATCTTGACTTTGGCTTTCAAATACGGTTCGGTGGCGGTGAAGCGGATGATTTTGAATCGCACGATGCCGTGGACGACGATGTTGACCGAGCCCTGCGGCATGCGGATGACTTTCAGTACGGACGCGGCGGTGCCGACGCGGTACAGGTCTTCGGGTTTGGGGCTTTCGATATCGGGGTCCTTCTGGGCGACGAGGCCGAAGATCGTTTCCTGCGGCGTCGAGTCGCTGACGAGTTTCTTGCTTCGCGCGCGTCCGACGGCCAGCGGCATGACGGTGCCGGGGTATGCAACGGCACTGCGGATCGGCAAAATCCCGATTTCGTCCGGCAGCACGAATTCCTGCCCGTTTGTATCGCCATTTGGAGCTCGATTATCCATTTCCGGGTCCAGCTCAATCAATTCCAATAAACGCATTATAATTGGGTTCCTATCGTATAATACACCCTGATTCCAGTATAATAATTCCACTATCGGCAATCATACTCGAATCCCGGCGGGTTGAAAAGAAAATCCCCCTTGAAAATGACGACACCGAGCGGTTAAAATGGGACTCAGTAGTATATCGTGTATTCTATGGTTAAAAATTGAAGAAAAGGGGCATTAATATGAGTAAAAAAGTACTGGTCCCGATTGCTGACGGAAGCGAAGAGATCGAAGCGGCGACGATGATTGATGTGCTGCGCCGGGCGGGGGCCGAGGTGACGGCGGCTTCGGTTGCCGGGATGCAGATCACCGCTTCGCGCGGGATGAAGCTTGCGGCGGACGCGGTAATTGGTGATTGTGTTGGAATAGACTATGATTTGATCGCACTTCCCGGGGGGATGCCGGGGGCGGAGCATCTGCGGGATTGTCAGCCGCTGATTGAAATGCTCAAAGCACAAGCTGCCGGCGGGAAACTTTACGCGGCGATTTGCGCCACGCCGGCGGTGGCACTGGTGCCGCATGGTTTGCTGGCGGGGAAAAAAGCGACCTGTTATCCGTCGCTGCAGAATCAGCTTGACAAAGCTTCCAAAGAACGGGTAGTGGTTGACGGCAACTGCATTACCAGCCAGGGCCCGGGTACGGCGATGGAGTTTGCGGTTGAACTGGTCCGGGCATTGTACGGCGATGCCAAAGCCAAAGAGGTTGCTGATCCGTTGTTGATGGCGTAGGACTAAATTAAAGGTGTCTGACCCCTTTAATTATTCTCCGGGGGTATGACTATTATGTTAGTCGACTAACTGAGATGGCGGAAGAAAAGCTGAATACTCTTAATTGGTGTACTAAAATAAGAGAAATTGAACAAGATTATGAAGATCACTTTTCTGGACGTTTACCAGAACGTCCAAAGTCATGGAGTTTTAAAGACAAAAATTGTTTCTATAGAGCTAGTGTTTTCAGAAAAAACAATCGTTGTGAGCTTAGAGTTACAAAAATGTGTAAAGAATTGAAGCTTTTACCTTGGCCTCACAAAAAATATGTAAATAAAACCCTTGTTGCTCCTGGAGATTGCACTTTAGACGGCAGAGATGGAAGCCGTTGCGGAAACTGTGAACGCTAATGAATGAAAATAATTATGGAGAAAGTAAAGGTGAAGAAAATAGTATGGACAACAGGAAAATATCTATTTTTTATGATTTTAGGTGTGATTTTGTACAGTGTTACATTGAGAGCTTGTACCCAAATTCGGTTTTCGCGTGACTATGAAGCTTTGCAAACGTCCCATGATTATGACAGGTTATACCGAATCCAGTCTTCGTTCTTGCAGCAAGACTCTACTGAGAAAATTGTTTATGCTGTGCTCGGAAGAGAGGGAATTCAAGGGACCTTAGAGGCTAAACTCGCAGCACTGGACGTAATTCAAGCTCAGAAAAACAATCAGCCAAGTAGTTCACTTTGGCATGCTATTGTCGACGTGCCTTATGAAGGTTCAAACGATTTGACGAAAGAATTGCGGCTTAAATCATTGCAGTATTATGATAAGTATTTACAAAAAAATGTCTTTACGCCGTGTACTCTTATTGCCAAACAGCTTGACAACGAACCGTCACCAGAACTACTTGATAAAAAACTCTCATTTATAGCACGGCGTCTTTTCATGGACAAAGCAGAGCTAAAAAAGTACCTCGAAGAAAATGGTGCATTTTCTACATACGAACTTCTTCGGGAGAAAATACACAAGCACAAGCTTGAAAATGAATAAACAGGTGAATTAAGAAACTATGAAAGCCAGATACTCGGGGACGGATATGTTATACTCGTCCCCGTTACGTGCTCGTCGCTGTGACGGCACAAAAATTTATTCACGTAAATTTTAGGAGTATCTGGCATGGACACGATTGTAGGGAATAACTAAGAAACTATGAAAGCCAGATACTCGGGGACGAATGTGTTATACTCGTCCCCAAGACGTGCTCGTCGCTGTGACGGCACAAAAATTTATTCTCGTAAATTTTAGGAGTATCCGGCCATGGAAACTATTTTAGCAATCGATCTGGGCAAACGCAAGAGCGTCTTTTGTGAAATGGACCGCGGCTCTTTAAAAACACAATACAAAACCATCCGTACACAGCCGGCGGTGTTTCACGATCTGTTTGCGGATTTGGACGGTAAAAACGCTGTTGTGCTGTTCGAGGTCGGCAATCAGGCCGGGTGGGTGGCGGATATGCTGCGGGCCATGGGCCTGTCCTTCAAGGTCGCCAACACCAACGACCCGGCGTGGAAGTGGACTAATAATCCCATCAAGAGCGACAAGAAAGATGCGCATCGGCTGGCGATGATGTATCATCAGGGCTTCTTGCCGGAAGTCTATATCCCGGTCAAAGCGGTTCGTCAGAAACGCATGCTGATTACTTATCGCCAATCGCTGGTGGATCGTCTGACGCAGGTCAAAAACAGTATCCGGGCCATCTTATGTACGATGGCGATTGATCTGCCGGTTGGCAAAAGCGGCTGGACAAAAAAACGGCTCAAGGAACTGGCTGAGCAGGCCCGTCCGCTGGAGTCGATTGACGATGCCTGCGACTTCTGGCGGGGACAGCTTTATGTGGAACTGCAATTGTACACGGCGGTCAAACAGCAATTAGATAACGTCACAGCAAAACTGGACGCTGTCGGCCAAGAGCAATCGGCGGTGAACTTATTGCAGACGGTTCCCGGCGTCGGGCCTCGCACCGCCGAGGCGTTGGTGGCGGTGATTGACAATCCGCATCGGTTCAAAAATTGTCGGCAGGTGAGTAACTATGTCGGCTTTACGCCCCGGCGGTATCAGTCCGGCGACATGGACCGAACCGGCCGGATCAGTAAACGCGGCAATCCGCTGTTGCGAATGCTGCTGGTGCAGGCCGGCTGGGCGTCGCTGCAATATGCCTGGGCCAGAACGATTTACAATCGCGTTTGCCGCGGCAGTACGAAACGACGGAAGATTGCGATTGTGGCCGTAGCCCGGCATATTCTGATGCGGTGCTGGGCGATGCTGCGGGATAACCAACCGTGGCGATGCAGCGTTGAAAGAACGATGTAAATAGAAATAGCGTTCATTTTTTATTGTTCACCCGCTGTTGGGTGAGGGTAAAAAACAAAAAATGAACATTGATGATTGAAGCTCTTTAAATGATCGAGATCGAAAAGAAGGTTGAGCCTGACTGACCCCTTGGGCGTGTGACAAGCCCGTAATTAAGAATAGGCCGACCTGCCGCAGAAGTTGAATAGGACCGCGAACCAAAAACAAAATGATCGCGGCACCCTGAATAGGAGTATGAGACGACCGATCATGACAGAGCCGCAGATAAGGTGCGTTATATGAAAACACCATGAAACGAAAAACAAAATTAACCGTTGACAAATCTGGCTTCATAGGGGGGTCAGGAGTGCTCTGTAGAAAAGCTCTGGATTTGGGTTTGTTTTACATTTGTCATGCCGGACTTGATCCGGCATCCAGGCTTTTTTCGCACTGGATCCCGGCTCGGAGGCCGGGATGACAACGTCAGAAGAATGTTTTCTACAGAGCAGATCAGGAGCCTTTTAATTAGAGTGTGGCGATAGTTGTAAACAAACTTGCGGGCGAGACGCCCGCGTTCCCAAAGGAGAGATTTATGGAATTATCACGGCGCAATTTTTTGTCATTGGTTAGTATGTTGGCTGCGGGGAGTGTGATGGCTTCGCCGGAGGCGATGCTTGAGAAGCTGGGGGGCAAAAAGCTCAAAGTTGTTCTGATTGGCACCGGCATCCGCGGTATTTCTTTCTGGGGCAAGCGGCTTGTCGAGCAGTATCCCGATCTTATTGAATTTGTGGGGCTCTGCGACCATAATCCCGGGCGGTTGGAGTTTGGACGCAAGTATATCGGCGTCACTTGTCCGACGTTCACCAATTTTGAGAAAATGATTACCGACACAAAACCCGACCTGATTATGGTGACCACGATGGATTCGACGCACCATGAGTTTATCATTAAGGGTCTTGAAATGGGGTGTGACGTCCTGACCGAAAAGCCCATGACGATTGATGAGGATAAGTGCCAGGCGATTCTCGACGCCGAACGTGCCAGCGATAAGAAAGTGATCGTTGGCTTCAATTATCGCTGGAGTCCCTACATGACCCATATTAAGAAACTGCTGAGCGAAAAAGCCATCGGGCAAGTCGTATCAGTCGATTTTAACTGGATTCTGAATACGTCGCACGGTGCGTCCTACTTCCGACGCTGGCACGGTCTGCGGCAGTGCGGCGGGAGTCTGTGGATCCACAAGGCGACGCATCATTTCGACCTGCTCAACTGGTGGCTGGATTCGGACCCGGTGGAAGTCTTCGCTTACGGCGCCTTGGAACATTACGGCAGTAACGGAAAACTACGGGGCGATAAATGCCGCACGTGCCAACATAAACAGCAGTGTAAGTTCTATTGGGACATTACCCAAGACGATCATCTTATGAAGCTATACTGTGATAATGAAAAATACGACGGCTATATTCGTGACAACTGCCTGTTCCGTGATGAGATCAACATTTACGACAAAATGTCGGCCCAGATCAAGTATGCCAATAACGTCGTCGTGAACTATTCGCTGACGACGTATTCTCCGTGGGAAGGATGGCGGCTTGCCTTTAACGGCAAAGACGGCCGGATCGAAGCCTGGCAGGATGTTCCCTACATGAAGGGCGAGCAGCTTAGCCAGGAACAACTGCATACGCTTGAAATGCAGCAGGACAGCAAGGAAAAATTGAGTTATCGACCGGTGATCGTTCACAAGCTTTGGAATGACTATCGAACCGACCCGGTTGGCAGTGAACGCGGCGGACATGGGGGTGGTGACCGGCGATTGCACGATAAACTGTTCAAGACGCCTGATGCAGCCGATCCGTACAAGCATGCGGCGGGAACGCGTGACGGGGCGATGTCGATGTTGATCGGGGTGGCCGCCCGCAAGAGCATTGAGTCGGGAAGGCCGGTGCGGATTGCCGAACTGACGGACCTGGAGCCGCGTGTTAAACGTATTTAATGACGGGTTTTCAGGATTCCAGATACTTCTGAAATTTAAGTCTTAAATTTTCGTGTAAATGACTCCGGGAATGCTCTGTCGAAAAGTTTTTTTATATCGTCCCTTCGGGACTCGAAAAATACAGAGAATACATTCACCCGGGGTTTACACCCCGGGCTATTATATACAATCCCTTCGGGATTACTTTTCTGCAGAGCAGGTCTGCCCCCTTTTCGTTGGTGTTCGATTAATTGGCGGCGACGATGTAGTAGTAGCGGTCGTCGGCGAGTTTGCGGAAGGCGCCGGCGGTCAGGTTGCCGTCGTCAAATATTGCGTCGATTTCCTGCATGTAGGCATCGTCGCGGGTTTCGCCGGTGCCGTCAAAATGCACGCCGAAGGCTGAGCGAACGCCGAACGAATCCAGCTCAAAATCCCATACGCCGCCGATGGGTGTTCCGTGTGTCCACTTGGATTCCATAATATAGGTGTCCCAGTCGGCGGGCATCTGGCCGGAGCTGGAGTCTTCGAAATATTCGCCTTCTTTTTGATAATGGTAGGCGGCGGCGGAAGCAAAATTTTTGACGGATGTGACGAAGGAGTTTTTATAGGACTCGGCTTGGTAAGCAGCGTATTTTGGAATGACAATCGCCGCCAAAATGCCCAGAATGACCACGACGATCAAGATTTCGACCAGCGTAAAGCCTTTTTTTAGTGTTTTCATAGCACTAACCCTTTTTTTGTACAGCCTGCATTGAAAATATAACAAATAATCCTGTCAATGGGGGTGATACTCTCTTTTTCGGTAACCGGTTTGCGTGCGGAGCGTTTTTTGCTGTGCCTGAAGGATGTTTGTTGACAAACTCCCGCCCTTTGTTAGTCTATATATCGTTGTGTCGGACCGGATGTTGTTAATCAGAGGGAATGTCAGATGTTGTCAGTGAAGAATATTATCAAGTCGATTTGCCCCCCGATACTCTATCATCTATTAAAAAAGTTGTATTTCTGCGGTTCGAATGGTATTGATGCGTCTCATAAATATTCGGGTAAGGTGTTTTGCGTGGGATTTCACAAAACCGGGACGACTTCGCTGGAACAGGTTCTGATCGACTTTGGATATCGCGTAGGTGATCAGGCGGTTGGCGAGATGCTTCTGGGGGACTGTCAGCATCAAGATTACAACCGGTTGATTCGTTTGTGCGAGGCGGCCGAGGCATTTCAGGACACCCCGTTTTGCCAGCCGGCGGTTTACCGTGTTCTGGATAAAACATTTTCTGACGCAAAATTCATTTTAACCGTTCGAGATTCTCAAGAGCGATGGTTTCAATCGTTGGTGCGGTTTCATACCCGGTTGTTTTCTTCGGACCCAAGCCGCCTGCCCACCGAAGCGGATCTGGACAATGCGATGTACCGTTATCGAGGCTTTGTTCTGGAGTTGGTGAAATTCGGTTATTGTTATCCTGATGTTGCTTTGTATGATGAAGTACGTTATAAGCAGTTTTATACCAAACATAATCAGGAGGTTATTGAGTATTTCAGCGACCGTCCGGATAAACTGCTGGTGCTGAACGTCGCGCAGCCCGGGGCCTACCAGGAATTAGCGGCTTTCCTCAATGTGAAAGTCTCCGAAAAAAAGAAGTTCCCCTGGAAAAACAAATCATAATCCCGATCCTTCTCTCTCTATCAACACTATCTTGTGGTGATCCATACAGCATGTAAAGGTAAAAGATTTTTACTCTATCATATGAGTGTTTGCGAATTGGCGTTTTAGGGTCTTTTTGAAGCTTGTGGCGGGGTGTCCGAGGATTAATGCGATCGATGGCGTGTTGCCTTCGGGGATGCCCAGGGATCGGGATAATTCCTTGTTGCGTTGGATGATGGGGGCCGCACCGCCGATCATAGTGCTGCCCAGCCCCAGCGACTCGGCGGCGAGCATGGCATAGGTGCATGCGATGGTTGCATCGGTGGATTCGGTATAGGGTGAATGGTGGAAAATCAATACGGTGGGCGCTTCATAAAAGACCACATCCCGACCTTCCTGATGATTTTGGACGTATGTTTCCGCCAGCGGTCGAATGAAGTCGGCGAACATTTCGTATTTTGCTTTGCCAATGAACGGACGCATTGCTTTCAGGAGCCAGGGCTTGAATACTTTGAGGAGTCCGGTGTAGCCTTTGATTACCTCCTCAGTCAGTTTGCGGACGTTCTCTTTGCCGTTGATGATCACGCAGCCGATATCCCACGGCGGGATGCCCATGGGCGATGTCGAAGCCATTTCAACAATACGGTTAAGCAGGGCAGAATCGACGGGTTTGTCGCTGAACTTACGCATACTGCGGCGTGCTTGCATCAGTGCGTCGAGTTGGTCGGCGGTGGCCCTTTGTTCCAGAGACGGCAGGGGGCGGAGGTCATCGGGACTGAGCCCGCGGCCGGTGACCGTGATCGCGTCATGCGGACAAACCATCATGCAATGGCCGCAGGCGATACAGCCAAAGTGGCTGTCCGTGTGGATGTTGATTTTATCGTTGCCGATTGATAACACGTCTGCGGGGCATGTTCGCACACACAGGCCGCAGCGTGTGCATGCATCAGAATTGATCGTAACGTTTCCGGATTCGCGATAAAGGCTGTGTATGACCGTCATCTTGAGACTCCTATACTATTCGATTTATCTATCGGAACTATTATAGAAGATTGTGCTGTGGATACAAACGCTTTTTTACATGATGGCTTATCGCGTTTGCTCGTAGCAGATATTGGCGATGGAGATGTATTGTTCGGGAGCGATTTCCTCGGGTCGCTTGTGGGGATCGACGAAGGATTCTTCGAAGATTTCGGTCCAGTGGGCGATTTTCTCGAGATTACCCTGCGCGGTTTTGGTGGCGGCCTTGAGCATTTTCCGGCGGTGTCCCATGAACAGATTGATGACATCCCGGAAGGTTTGCATGTCATGAATTTGTTTAGCTTTTTTCTTGTCCCGCTGATAGCTGACCATGGCTGATTCGATCTGCGGACGGGGCCAGAAGACTGAGGCGGGTAGTTTTCGCAGAATATGGACCTGCCCGGTGGCGGCCATGAGGATGCTCAGCGTGCCGTAGTCATTGTGGCAGGGGGTTGCGGCCATGCGGTCGGCGACTTCCTTTTGCACGGTCACATACATTGCATCGGCGGTGATGGGGCCGGTGATAAGATTGGCCATCACGCAGGAGCCGACGCTGTAGGGCAGATTGGCGACCAGCAGGAGCCGGCCGGTGTATTCGAGGCGGAGTTTGGCAATGGTTTCGAGGACTTCTGTATTGATGGCGTTTTTATTTTCCAGGGCGTCGGCATTGATCAGCGTGATGTTCGAGAATTTTTCCAGTTGCCGTTTTGCGACGGCGGCCAGTGTGTTGTCGTATTCGACGGTGATGACATGGCCGGCGGCCGCGGCGATTCCTTCGGTGAACGAGCCGGTTCCGGTGCCGACTTCCAGCACGAGATCCTGTTCATGGATGTTGGCAGTGTCGATCAACAGCCGCATTAAGTTCAGGTCGATCAGGAAGTTCTGACCGAGCCGCCGATTCGGCTGGGTGCCGGCGCCTGCCAGCAGTTTTTGGATGTCCTGTTTCGTTTGCATCTATTCAGTTCATAGTTCATAGTTCTTAGTTCATAGTTCTTAGTTCGTGGTTCGTAGTTCATAGTCCATAGAAATACCGGTTACCACCTAGTGTTCCATCCCGGCGCTTGCGCTTCGGGCTGCTGTTTATTGTTCTATCGATTAACATCATTCGGTGTTGCTTTCGCACGGCTTAGGCCGCGGTGTTCTTGTTTGGCGCGGGCCATTTGTACGGCGACGCGAATGGCTTCTTTTATACTGTTGGCGTTGGCGGTGCCCTGGCCGGCGATATCAAAGGCGGTGCCGTGCCCCGGCGACGTTCGGATAATCGGCAGTCCGATCGTGACATTGACGGCCCGGTCGAAGGCGACCATCTTAATCGGAATCAGTCCCTGGTCATGGTACATTGCCACGACGCCGTCGTATTGCCCCTGGGCGGCGTGGTAAAAGAGTGTGTCAGCGGGGAAAGGGCCTTCTACGTTGATGCCCATTTCCTGTGCTAAAAGGATCGCCGGGCTGATGATGCGTTTTTCTTCGTCGCCGAACTGGCCGTCTTCGCCGGCGTGCGGGTTCAGTCCCGCGACGGCGATCTTCGGTTTTTTAATATCGAAGTAATCTTTCAGTGCGTCATTTAATAAATCAATCGGCGTGAACACGCAGCCGATGGTGAATTTGTGGCGAATATCGAACAGCCCTTCGTGAATCGTTGCCAGTGCCAGTTTCAGCGGTCCGGCCACGAACATCATGACTTTGCGCGGAGATTTACATTTTTCCGCGAGCATCTCGGTGTGTCCGGTCCACGGGCTGTCGGCCAGCTTCCAGCTTGTTTTGCTGATCGGTGCGGTAACGATTGCATCGACGATATTGTCGCGGGCTGCTTCGATGGCGTCCAGGCAAAACTGCATCGAGGCCTGTCCACTGATGAGGTTAGGTTTATGAATACCGGACGGCACGGCGTATTCGTCATAGTCGGCGACGACCACCTGGCGGGGATAGACGCGGCTGAGCTTTTCATGCGGATGCCGGAGCCAGAACGGTTCGACCTCGATTAAATCGGCGGCATATTCGAGCTGCTCGTCCAGGCCGAAGATGATAAACTTGGCCAGCCGGCGAATCGCCGGGTCGGATAATGCCTTGACGATGATCTCCGGGCCAATGCCGCCGGGGTCGCCCATCGTGATGCCGATGACGATATCATTGCCTGCCGGATTGTGAAAATGTTCACCCATTTCTAAAAACCGTATTCCTTAAGCTTATCGATGGTTAATCCGTTGCCGGTTGGCAGGATTTTTTCGAGTTGCTTTTTGACGACTTTAATCAGGATGTCCGTTTCTATGTTGACTACGTCGCCTGCGGCGGCTTTGTGCCACGTGGTTTCTTTCAGCGTGGTGGGGATCAATGCGACTTCAAAGCCGGTCTCGTCCAGCGATGCGACGGTCAAACTGATGCCGTCTACGGCGACGGAGCCTTTTTGGACCATTTGGTCCAGCAGTTCAGCGGGGACTTCGAATCGGAAGACCGCGAAGTCAGCCTGTTTTTGGATTGAGGTGATGCGGCCGGTGCCGTCCACATGGCCCTGAACGACGTGACCGCCGAAGCGTCCGTTGGCACTCATCGCCCGTTCGAGATTGACGAGGGAGCCGGATTTGAGGTTTTTCAGACTCGATTTTGTCACGGTTTCGCTGCTGACGTCAAAATCGGCCACTGTGCCGGTGAGTTTACAGACGGTCAGGCAAACGCCGCTAACGGCGATGCTGTCGCCGAGGCCGGTGCCTTTGGCCAGCGCATTCAAATCCACTGCCAGCAACATTTGGCTGCCGCTTTGGCGAATGTTACGGACGGTGCCGACGGTTTCAATCATTCCGGTAAACATAACAGGCCTCAACTTTTCAGAAATCTCGCTTTTTTCAATACTTACAGCATCTTAAATGCCGAAGGTCAAAAAGTCAATCCTGTTTTGCCGATCGTATCAAGAGGGCTTAAACCCTGAAAAAGAGCGATTTGGAAAGATTTTCTTTCCGAAGTGCGTCTGGATTGGTATGATACCCGTTTGGAGTGTTAGACAAGTGAAGTTCGGGGTTGTTTTTATAAGGAGTTCTCCATGATAAGGGAAACTTATATGAGTCGGCGATTCGTTTGGTTCTGTTTGCTTTTGGGATTGTTGCAGGTCTGTCCGCTGTTGGCCAATGACCGCCAGCGGCGTGAGCGGCCCCAACGCCAGCGACCGCGTCGAGAGAATACTCAAAATCGCAGAGAAAACGGTCAGGAGGAAAGACGGCAATTGCCGCCGGAAGGCGTTGAAGGCATCCGTGAGATTGAAAGTACGCTCAAGGAGATTCTGACAAGTGTCAATCAAAATCAACGTCCCGCGATGGCATTGCTCGACTCAGCCGATCAGTTGCTGGTTGAAAACAAACGCTATCTGCCGATGTGTGATACCGATCAGCGCGTCTCGTTTATGCTGATGCAGGCGTGGGCCGGTTATTACGCCGACGATTTGGGTGATGCGATGAGTTGGGCGGTGCGGGCTTCGAAAACGGATGAGACGAATCAGGACGCCTGGATCAGTGCGGCTTTGTTTTGTATGCTGAACGATAAAAAACCGCTGCTGCCGCGTCTGAAACCAACGTCTCGTCAGGCTGGTCGCGAGCGAGAGGGCGGCTACATGGCTCAAGCGACGGCCTCCGGGGTTAATCTAAAAAAAGGAACGCTGGAGTTTGATGTGCTTTCACTGCGTCAGGAAATGTTCAGCGAACGTTTTCAACAGATTGACTATCAGAAAGAGTGGGGCGCCCAAATCGACTACGAATCCGGAGCTGATACGTTGTGTTTGCTGTTCTGGGAGTCTGATAAAGACGATGTTGAGGTTGAGGTGGGCGACGCCAATGATGTGACTCCGCCGAATAGAACTCACGACCGAATGCCGCGGGGTTTGGAGATGATGGGGTTGGCCGCGAATATGCAGCGTTTGCCTGAGATGGAACTGTCACAACAGCGTCGATATTTTGTACAGTTGTCTGAGGTTTGCAAGAAACATCCTCACTGTAAATTCGTAGAGGTCAATACGGATGAGCCCGAGACGGCTAAAAAGGCGGCTAAGGCGGTTGAACAGCCGGCGGTGCCGTTGATATTTGCTGCTGAGACGGGTTTGGAGCCGGAAAAATATGCCGGGCTTGGCGCGGCAGGGCCGTTTATGCTGGTCATCAATCCGGAAGGGAAGCTGCGTTATGCCGGTCCGGCGGCAGATTTTGTGCCGGCGTTTGTTCTTACGGCGGTGACGGGTATTGAAATTGATTTAGAGAAGATGGACCACCCCAACAGGCCTGCCGGTGAAAACAGACGGGCGATGTTCAATGGCGCCGGCGGCGATTTGATGGGCGAAAGAATGCCTCGTCGAATGCCTCCCCGGGGCATGCCGCCCGTGCCAGCGGCCGATCCGAACGAACCGGCTGTTCAGAATACTGCCGCGGGCACTGAAAAGGTAAAGCAGGCTCCTGCGGCGAAAGCACCTGCGGGAGGGGCGGGTGCAGGGCAGGGGCAGTTGACAGTCGAACAACAGGTTGATGCGGATCACCTTTTAGCGGAAGCCCAATTGCATATTGAGGGCAGCATCAAGATTCGCGGCAAAAGCCCGGAAGCGGGTATTATTGCCTGCCGGGAGGTTATGAAAAAGTATCCTAATACCGACTACGCGACGAAGGCACAAATGCTGCTTCGCGATGTGCCGAATCGGTTTAAGGCCAAATATGATATTACGTATGAAGAGCTCGGATACTAACGGGCTAAATGATGCATTGAATATTTATTAGGAAAGATTTTGTCAGACTATGAAGATTACTAAATTTAGTGTTATATTTTTACTGTTGTTATTAGTTGTCTGGGGTTGCAGTCCGACGACGTTTTATTATAAAATGGCTGAACCGTCGGGTAGCAATGATGACATTTCGTTTTATCGCGGACCGGTTGACGCCACCGTTTTAAAGCAGGTTTCCGGCGATGAGGTTCGGAATGTTATTTTGTGTATTGGTGACGGAATGGGATTTCACCATGTGGCCCTGGCTCAGGATGCGGCGGGCGTGGACAAACTCTGGATGCAAACGCTGCCTGTTACGGGGGAGATGACGACGTTTTCGGCCAATAAAAAGACGACCGATTCTGCAGCGTCGGGCACGGCGATCGCTTGCGGGATCAAGACCAATAATGGCATGATCGGGATGAATCCGAAGAAGGTATCGTATTATTCAACTCTTGAAATGCTGGCTCAAAAGGGCCGCATGACCGGATTGGTGGCGACCAGCCCGATTACGCATGCGACGCCCGCGTCCTTTGCTTCGCATGTGAAGGACCGCGGTGACCAGGTGGGGATTGTTCCGCAGATGCTGGCCAATCGTGTGGACGTGATGCTGGGCGGCGGTCGAAAATACTGGCTGCCGCGCGGTGACGGGGGCGTTCGCGACGACAAGATTGACTGGCTTGACAAGGCGCGATCGGCTGGATACCAGGTCATCGATTCGCGCGATGAACTGCTGGCGCTGAGGCAAACGCCGGTGCTGGGATTGTTCGGCGATGACGGGTTGACGACATTTTCGCCGGAGCCAATGGTGGCGGAAATGGCTGATGTCGCGATTAAACTGCTCGCCCGTGAAAGCAAGAATAAGAACGGCTTCTTTTTAATGATTGAAGGCAGCCAGATTGACTGGGCCGGACATGCCAACGATGGCGAGCGTGTGATTCGTCAGACGCTGCTGTTTGATGTGGCGGTGCAGCGGGCGATTGAATTTGCCAAACGCGACAAACATACGCTGGTGATTGTGACAGCCGATCACGAAACCGGCGGTCTGGAGCTAAAGCCGCGTGATGACGGCAGCCTCAAGGCTAAATTTACTACCGGCGGACACACCCCGGTGGACGTGCCGGTCTATGCATACGGTCCGGGTGCTGAAAACTTTGCCGGGACGATCGACAATACTGATATTGCTAAAACCATTGCTCGATTAACCGGTATCAGTCCTTTCCCACGCCAGAAAACCGCACCCTAACGGCCATCAAAACAAGCATTAAAGATATGATGAGTGACGGCCAATGTCCGAAGCGGGCAAAGAGGGTTTTGCCGTTTCGGATGGGCAGGTCGGCGATGACGAAGCCCGGGCCTTGGGTGTAGTGGTTCTTCTTGGCTAAAACAGTTCCCCGATTGGAAATTGCGGCGCTGGTGCCGCAGTCGGCGCCGCGGGCGATGGCGATATTGCACTCAATCGCGCGGGCTCTGACGGCCTGCAGATGAGCCGTGTTGACCGTTCGCCAGTCCATCGTTGGGCACAGGACGATATCGGCTTTGAGCTTGCCGTATGTGCGGGTCATTTTGCTGTAGTTATCGTCATGGCAGATCATCGCCCCGACGGTGACGCCGTCCACATCAATCGTTTTCAAATCGCCGTTTCCTTTTTTTCCCGGTTCCAGCGGGGTCTTGTAGGTCTTGGTGTATTCATGAACGATGCTGCCCTGGGGATTCATGAAGAATACGCGGTTTTCATCTTCGCCCAGGTTGAAGTAGCCGACGACGAGCCACATGCCGGTTTCTTTTGCAACTGTGCTGAACCGCTGCATCCATTCATCGCGTTCGTGGGCGGCGATGTAAAATCCCATCTCACCGGTGTTGAAAATGCGGGCGCCCTGTGCGGCGGCTTCTTTTGCGGGAATTTCGAACAGTTTTTTGAAGCCTTCCGTTTTGTGCGGGTCGATTTCGCTGTGTTTGTCATCGAAGACCCAACCCGCGGCGGCAACACGTAAGGAGTTTACCGGTTTTTGATACCAGACGATACTGTTGATGACTAAGATGATTGCGAATAATGTTATCATGGCGATTGCCGGCTGTCTGCGTTGTTGCGGGAAGACGATTTGCCACGCAACGAATCCCTGTGCCGCGCCGATGACCAGCAGTACGCCGGTGACGGAGGTGATGGAAATGAACTGGATGGCGAACGGGTAGGCTGTCCAGCTTCGCGAAAACGATTGCGCCATACCCCAGATGGGGACGGCGGTGTAGTTGATCCAGTCGAGGATGTACCAGACGGCCCCGATTGCCAGCGGGCCGAAGACGGGATGCCGCGGCAGAAATACGGCGACGGCGACGCACAGCAGCGTCAACAACATCATCAGCCACAGCAGTAAAATGACTGTAACCACCACCGGCATACACAGGTAAATCATCTGCGGCAGGGTGTAGGCAATGCCCATATAAAAGCCCGCCAGCAGAACCGGCAGTTTTCGCCGCTCGCGCAGCACCAGCAGCATCAGCGGCAGCAGTGCGACGGCTTGCAGCAGGCACAGCGGGCCGACAAATTGTCCCGCGGCCAGCATCAGTCCTCCTGAAATCCCGGCCAAACGATAGCGATGCAGATTTTCCTTCATGGTCATACCCCTTTCTTTTTCCATACTACGTTATAAAAGATGTATTAATTCGTATAGACGCGGGCCATTTCTCGCAGAAACAATCGGCGAATTGCGTCAAAGCCTCTGAGATTCGGATCTTCCAGATTGTAGTAGTACCAAAAGTGCGGATCGTCAGGGTGGTAGTGTTTTCGCCAGGATTCATCGCAGTGGATGCCGTGGCCGAGAAACTCGGTATGAATATCGACCAGGTGGACGTTTGGGTATTTTTCGCACAGATGAGCGATTTTTTCGTTGGCCAATCCAAGCACCTTGACGCAGGCTCGCCAGCGGGGCAGGCCCATGGTTTGCGGGTCGCCGACGCCATCAGTCGGGTCGTAGATGTTGGCGAAAAAGATGTCACAGCCGCCGGGAAATTTTTCCATGATGCCGGTCAGCAAAGTGTCCAGGCGATTTTCGAGCAGGTCGCACCATTCTTGTCCCTGCGGGTAGGTGCAGCCGTACATGGCATCGTGTTGCGGTTCGCTGCGCCCGTAGTCGTGGATGAGATCGTTGCCGCCGGAGGTGACGACAATGATGCCGTGGACGCTTTCGTCAGACTGCGGAACTTTGACCAGTTGGCGGTCGATGTGCTCCTGCGAGATGGAATAATCCTGTGCATAATTGCGAAATGATTGGATGGTGACGACGTGGGATAAGTCGTTGCCGGCCATGTCCGGGTAAACGCCGTCGGCATTATGCATCAGCATGGGGAAATAGGTCAGATGTTTGGTTGCGCCAAGGCCGCGGGTGATGCTGTCGCCGATGCCGATAAAGACGACAGGTTTGTCGAGCCAGCGGTGTTGAAAAGGCTCGGCAGCGATAGCCGGTCCGGCCGGACCGGTGCCCATCGGACGGGTGCGGATGGCATTGTAGAGCCGCCAGCCGACATAACCGCCAAATGTGGCGATGATCAGCAGGCACAGAAAAATCGTGCGCAGCCGCAGTTGGTACCACTTAACCTTCGTTTTCATGAGAACCTTCCTTTCTTAAAATGAGAATAATGAGAATAAGTCCGATGACCACGCACAGGGCTTTCCAGATAAACAGCCACCACGGCTGCCACCAGGCGCCGGTGGTCATCTCCACAAAATCCGAAATGCCGAAAATAATGAGAATAATGCCTAAGTGAGATTTGTGTTTTGAAGCGGGTGTTTGCGTTTGAGTTCGCAGTATCCAGGCACCCAAGGCGATCCAGAAAAAACCTTCAACGAGATTGAATATTGCTAAAGACATATTATTCTATTTGCAATAGTTTTTGAATTTTTGCAGCCATTATTGTATGGCCTTTTTCTGTCAGATGCATTCCGTCTGAAGTTGCCCCCGGCGTGTTGAATACACCTGCCAGAACCGGCTTTGGAATCAGGACGATATTGTGTTTTTTTGCCAATTCACGTTGGATTCTTCCATATGAATAAAATTGCGGCAATAATGGCAGTTCGAACCAAACAACCTCATGCCCGGCAGACTGAAGTTGTCTTAGCATTTCATCAGCGTCTTCTTTGAACGTTTGAGTCGAATTAAAATTCAGTAAATCATTGCCGCCAATTTCAATAATAATCAGGCTGCTGTCTGTCGGGACTAGAGGAACTTGCTTCTTCAATGCCGTACTGACAGTTGCTCCTGCTTTGGCTAAATTGATCGTTTGAATGCCGGTTGCCTCCGAAAGTTGCTTTGTCCATGTTCTTTCATCCTTACTGCCCATGCCTGCACTGATAGAATCTCCAATGATGGTGATGGAATCTGTTTTGTTAACGGTGATTGACTTGTTGGTGTACCACAGAGACTCCAGAGATATTGCAGTGATACAGAAAACGATGAATAAGGCTAAAACAGAAAATCTCCAAGATTTTCGCTTAAACCTGATTTGACAGACGATAAGAGTAATCAGCCATAGAATATAAAAGAGCGGGCGCAGGGGAGTTGCGGCCATGACGATCATTAGTAACATTGGAATTTGCAATATACGACAGGTGATTCGAAGACATTTATGACTTGAGGAATAATAGAATAATACCATAACAGCTAAAAGAGCAGTGCCCCAAAAGAAAGATTTGCCGCTGGCTAAAAACCATAGAAATGAGTCGAATGATATATTTCCAAGAATGAACATGTTTCCCTTTCTGCCTACTACTATATAGTTTATATATATACTATTTGTTCAAAAAATTTTGTCTCAATTTTCTTTTGTCATGTCGGACTTGACCCGGCATCCAGTCGTTTCAGTTCTGGATCCCGGCTCGGAGGCCGGGATGACAAGCAAGTATTCAATTGTCAATTCTGGATTCCCGCCTTCGCGGGAATGACAGTCTGAGTTTGTTTGACAGACTGGTTATAACTTTGCCCGGATTTTTTCGCAGGCTTTGATCAGGGCTTTCTGCTCGGCTTTGCTCAGGGTGTTCATGACCTTCTGGACCTCGGTGCCGTAGGCGGGGTCAGCTTTTTCGAGTACTTTTTTGGCCTTGGCGGTCAGTTGGATCATATTATAGCGGCGGTCTTCGGCGGCGGTTCGCCGGACCATGCCCGCTTTTTCGAGCCGGTCCACTAGTCCGGTGACATTGGCCCGGTTGACCATCATCATTTCGCTGAGGCGTGCCTGGGACAGGCCCGTTTCGCCGCCGTGGTGTTTGATCAGCATCATCAGGTTAAACTGCACATCCGTCAGGCCGAAGGGGGCGAAGAACTCGGAGGCGTGTTTTTTGAGGGCGACGGTGGTGTAGTAAAGCCCCAGCAGGGCTTCATGCTCGACGCTGACAAGGTCTTTACTGAGTTTCAGTTCTTCTTTCAGGCTCATGGCGACTCCGGACTTAACTGATTTGTTTACATATTAACTATACATCTATGTATCGACTATGTCAAGGGGTGAAATGAGAAATTTTCGGAAAAAGCCCGTTTTGGCTTTTTTATTGTTGTTTCAGGGCGTGGTCACGGATCATTTTGGCGACGGTTGCGTGGCCGGCTTTGGCGGCGAAGGACTCGGCGGTGTCTCCGTCGATGTCTTTGGCGGTGGTATCGGCGCCGGCATCCAGCAGGAGGCGGACGTTTTCGGCCTGTCCCTCGGCGGCGGCAAACATCAGCGCCGTCCAACCCTCGTTGCTGTCGATGGTATTGACATCGGCGCCTTTGTCCAGCAGCAATCGAACGGTTTCGGAAAACGGTCCGCTGGCGGCCATCATCAGGGCGGTGCGATTAATTTCGTCGGTTGAATTGACATTGCCGCCATGGGTGATCAGCATTTCGACGACATTGGTGTGCCCGTTAAACGCGGCCAGCATCAGAGCGGTTTTCTGTGTTGGGTCGGGGGCATCGACCGGTACGCCCGCGGCGACCTCGGATTCAACAAGATTCATGTTGCCATTGAATGCTGCCTCGAAAAACGCCGGAGTTGCTACCTTGGCCGGGTTGGGAGTTTCTTCGACGGGTTTGGCTGCTGTTTTGGGTGCGGCGTCGACAGGGGCCGATTCCGGCTGCGGCGTGGGCGGTTCGGGGGTGTCTTTGCAACCGCTTGCGAAAAATACAATACTTAAAATAATGCTGTAAAGAGCGAGTTGTCTCATTGTGATTCCTTTAAAAATAATTGATCTGAAAAGTATAAACGCAACTGAGACGGGATGTTATTGTAAAATTTTCATTTTATACGGATTTTTCCTGTTGGTGTTTGATTTCCATATCGAGTGTGTAGATGTGGCGTTGGGAGCGGAAAACGACGAAGCAGATGCCGAGCCAGAAGGTGATGAAGATGGTGAGCAGGCTCTTTTCGATCCAGTCGGTGCCGAAAATCGTGATTGCGGCATTGAGGAAGATGAAATACAACCGCATTTCGGTTGGGCCGGTGCCGAGGTAGGTGATCTTAAACTCGTTGGTGGCGCCGAAGCCTAAAAAGGAGTTGACCATCAAACAGCCCATACCCAGCGACATGAACCACATGAGCTTGTTGCCCGCGCCGTCGAAGAGAAACGACCAGCCGATGAAAACCGAACACATGAAGACGAAGTCCAGGAAGTGGTCCATGTAAAAGCCCCACTTAACGAGCCCTTCGTTGCGGTCGCGGCCGATGGCGCCGTCAAAGCAGTCGGTAAACCACTGCAGGAAGATCATCAGCGATGACAGCCACAGCCAGTGCAGGTTACCGGTGGCGCCGGCGAGCATGCCGAACCCGATGACGCCGGCGCTCCACGGCACCGTCAGCATCGTGAGCTGCCACGACTTGACCCATTGCGGAAACTTCGGCGCCAGCCACAGGATAAACTTCTTCTCATATGGCGCCAGCAGGGTTCGCATCGGTGCTTTTTTGTCGCAGCCTTTTGTGTCGTCGCTCATGATTGCTCCGTCGTATTATTATTGTTCTTTTTCCAATTGTCCGGTACGATCGCGGCCATTTCCTACTTCGCCGTTCCCGACGGTTTGACGATCAATTGCGAGGTTGGCAGCGGCACCCCGAAACGGGGCATATTATCGTCCTGCCATTCAATTTTTTGGGCTCGCGGAGACCGTTTTATGCCGCATCCGTCATTGGGGGCATCGTTGGCATGGTAGAGAATCCAATCCTCGGTCCCGTCCGGGCTCTTAAAGAAGCAGTTGTGCCCGGTCGCATAGACCCCATTTTCCGCAGATTGCTGGAAGACCGGTTCCGGCGACTTCATCCAGACCGCCGGGTCCATCGGGTCGCAGTCGGCACAGGTTGTCAGCATACCGAGGGCATAATAGGGCGTCCAACAGCCGCTGCTGGAATAGACGATGTGCAGTTTGTCGCCGTGGGCCAGTGCCTGCGGGCCCTCATTGACATAGACCGGCGACTCCGGCGTCCACACGGCGGGATAATCCCACTGCCGTTCCCAGTCAAACTCCGGGGCGCTCAACTGAATGCGGTCGGAAGAGACGGTCCACGGGTTGGACATGCGGGCGATATAAATCCGCTGGGTTTCGACATCCACCTTGGGCGTCTTCCACCCGGACCACACGATGTACAACTGCCCGTTGTGTTCAAACACCGAGCCGTCAATGGCCCAGTTGTCCGCCGGATCGGTTTGGAGGCGGCTTTTCATGGCAAACGTCCCGGCAAAGGGATCCCGATTTTTATTTTCCAGCACAAAGAGACGATGATGGTGATGGTTTCCGTCATCGGCGGCATAATACACATACCACGCCCCCCGAATATATTGAATCTCCGGAGCCCAGAGGTTCTGTGAGTGTGCGGTTCCTTTCGGGGCTGTCCAGATCACTTTTTTGGTGGCCCGGGACAAGGCGGTGATATCCGGGGTCTTCAGCAGGACCAGCGTTTCATTCTCGGCTTTGATGTAATAATAGTATCCATCCTGATAGAACGCCCACGGGTCCGGCCCCGACGGCAGCAGGGGATTGGTAAATGTACTCGCCGGATTCATGGACACAGACCGGGTCGCGCAGCCGGTCACAAACACAGTCGCGATCAACAGGGTTAGTGTCCACGTTATCTGCGGGATATTTTTAGTACGGTGTGTGCTGTTGTGGTTCATGGTCTCTCTAATATTGGGTTAGTTTAATCATTTTCAGGGATGTGGTGGGCGGTTTTTATTTTCCAGCCGTCATCGGTGAGGACGAAAAGGTTCTTTTGGGTAAACGGAAAAGTCAGCACTCGCCCGTCATGGGTGGTATCAATCGATTTTCCCTTAACCGTCATTTCTGCGCTGTTTGGTGACAGAACCGTTACCTGCTTTTGCTCGAATTCATATTGAATTTTGCTGAATCCTTGAAAACTTTGTCGCACGGATTCCAAAGCCTGTGGACGGCTTTGCACGATATCTCCGATTTGGATCGTTGTTTCGTCCGAATCGAGGATGTATTCAAACATCGCGTCGGCATCGCGGTTTTCAGCGGCCGTGACCAGTTGTTTGTGAACGTCGAGAATGGCTTTCTCGATCCTTGCAATTTTGGATTGCGTCAGGTGATTGCTGCATGATGACAGCAACAGCGTACTCAGGCAGAGTAAAAGAGCAGTGAGTCTACGTTGCATGTGAATCCTTTCTATGAAATTGTTGTTATGCTTTTATCAGCTTTCCGGTTAGCAGGTTGTACAGCCATGCGAAGATAAGACCGCCGATACCGGCATCGAAAAATCCCCAGAGTGCGCCGACGATGCTGCCAAAGGGGGTTATGGTGTAGCCTTTGTAGATGCGGTTCAGAAGGCAGCCTGTCGTATTTGGGCCTTCGAGTATGATTAGCCACCATGTCAGGAAGAAAATACCAACAGCCCAAAGAATTCCACAAGCCAGCGCAAATGCTTTGACGTTCAGTTTCATAATGTACCTCCTAATTTGTCATTTGACCGAGTCGCGGTGGGCACGGCCCACCTTACATTAATTATCATTCTTGTTTTCAAAATGAACGAAATCGATCAGGAAGACCGCACCGAGCAAAATGGCCTTGGCCACATTGGGAAAGTCGGCAGGAAATGTTACGCCGAAGTTGTCGGCGTCGGTGAAACTTTCTTTCAGCAGGCCGGACCATTTTTTGGTGATCTTGCCGAGGGTTTGCTCGTCTTTGCGAATCTCGAACGTCCACGGGTGCAGGATGGGGCCGAACAGTTCAAACTGCGGCTGATCCTGATCGTCATAGACGGTGTACTTTCGCCGGAGGATCGAAAAGTCCCGTTTGACGCGGCCGATCAGGTTTCCGGAAGCGTCGTGAACCTCGATTTCGCGGAAATAAAAACGAAAGGGGCTTTTGAGGTTCAGGGCGATCTGGTTGTCAGGGCGGACGATGGCGATCTCGAACGGTCGCCAGGCTTTCAGAAACATGCGAACCAGAAAATTACCTCTCACTTCGGCGGCGAAGTACATCTGCTGTCCGGCGGCATTCATGACGGCGTATTTGTTGCGCGTTTCAAAGCCGCTGAGAATTTCGCCCCATTCCTTTTGCTGCTGGATCACCAGCGAATCGACTCCGGTCAATGCATCCATGCGATTGGCTCCTAAAAAAGTGAATTTCGCACTATTTTATACCGTTTTCACTGATTTCACAATAAAAAATGAAGATCAACTGCCGTGAATGGGGAAATGCTCGACAATTTACAGATTTTTCTTGCACTTATATCGAGAATCTGAGTATGATATCTACCTATGAAACAGGTAAATGAACAGAATGTTTTGATTTCAACCGTGATTAGCGGCCTGCTGATTCTGCGCTTCGGCGCATGAACTTCCCTTACATATCCCCTAAAAGACCGTAATTTATAAATTCCATTGGATTTTTGCGCCTATTTTGTGCATAATAGGCCTCTTATTTTGCGAAAAGCGTACAACGAATTTAAAAGCCTCTAGACGAAATGCCGGGGGGCGTCCGCGGAATAAGCTCTGTAACATTTTGTAGAACAGGGAGTTAGGTATGTCTCAAGAAAAAGTAATGATATTTGATACAACGCTGCGTGACGGCGAACAGGCTGCCGGCAGCCGGCTGGGCGTTCGGGAAAAGCTCGAAGTGGCCCGTCAATTGGCTCGCCTTGGTGTGGATGTATTGGAAGCGGGTTTTCCGATTTCTTCGCCGAAGGACTTTGAGGCCGTTGAGTTGATTTCTAAGGAAATCGACGGTCCGATGATTTGCGGCCTTTCGCGAGCGGTTCTGAAAGATATTGAAGTTTGCGGCCAGGCACTGGCTCAGGCCAAGCACAGCCGTATTCATACCGGACTTGGCGTATCGGATATTCACATTGCCGGTAAGTTTGGTGATGATAAATATGGTAAAACGATGGGCGAAAAAAAGGCCAAAGTCATCGAGATGGCTGTGGCCGCGGTCAAGAGTGCCCGGAGTTATACTGATTCGGTCGAATTTTACGCTGAAGACTCCGGCCGGGCTGAACCGGCCTATCTGTATGAGATACTGGAAGCGGTGATTGATGCCGGGGCGACGGTGTTGAATATTCCGGATACCACCGGGTATGCGATTCCATATGAGTACGGCCAGTTGATCCGGCAGATTCATGAAAAAGTTCCGAATATCAGCAAAGCCATTGTGAGCGCTCATTGTCATGACGACCTTGGGATGGCGGTTGCCAATTCACTGGCGGCGGTGCGTAACGGTGCCCGCCAAGTGGAGTGTACCATCAACGGGATTGGTGAACGGGCCGGCAACGCAGCGTTGGAAGAAGTTGTTATGGCCATTCGCACCCGTCAGGATTTCTTTGGGGTTGACACCGGGATTGTTTCCGGCGAGCTTTGCCGGACCAGCCGGATGGTCTCTGATATGCTGGGCTTTATGGTGCCGGCGAACAAAGCGGTGGTCGGCAGTAATGCCTTTGCCCATAGCTCGGGGATTCATGTGGATGGGGTTTTGAAAAATCGTGAAACGTATGAAATCATGAAGCCCGAAGACGTTGGCGCTCAAAAGACCAAAGTGGTTTTGACGGCACGGACGGGACGCCATGGGCTCAAGCACAGGCTGCAGGAGATGGGTTATTCGCTCTCTAAAGAGGAGCTTGAGCATGTTTATGAGCGTTTTCTTGTGGTGGCCGATAAGAAACGCGAAGTCTTCGATGAGGATATCGCGGCATTGATTGGTGACGAGGCCCGTATGGTGAACCAGACCTATCATCTGGAATACCTGAGCGTGACCAGCGGTACGGGAACGCTGCCGATCGGTGCGGTAAAGATTCGCACCGCTGATGACGCGATGCATCAGGCGGCGGCCTGCGGTGACGGACCGGTGGATGCGGCGTATGAAGCGATCCGCCAGGCAACCGGACAGTCGCCGATTCTGGATAACTATAACATCCGAGCGATCACCGGTGGAACCGAAGCGATGGGTGAGGCCACCGTGCGAATCGAAGACGACCGGGGCCGGACATTCATCGGCCGGGGTGTTTCGACGGATATTATTGAAGCCAGCGCCAAGGCATATGTCGATGCCATTAACCGGATGGTAGCGGCACAAGATGATGTCGATGAAGAGCAGGCTAAAATCGATTTATAAAAAAGTAAACCGCGGATTTCGCGGATTTACGCGGATTATTCAATAAATAAGGTTTGTAATAATGGCAGAATC
Source organism: Anaerohalosphaeraceae bacterium (assembly GCA_963675155.1). GTDB lineage: Bacteria > Planctomycetota > Phycisphaerae > Sedimentisphaerales > Anaerohalosphaeraceae > 4572-13. The sequence goes on from OY775912.1 coordinate 519,753, forward strand.
TGATTTGTTGTATACTGATCTGACGCGTAAAATAATTGGTGCGGCTATGGAAGTGCATCGAAACCTTGGGTTTGGTTTTCTCGAGGGTGTTTATGAAGATGCTTTAGCAGTCGAGTTTGATTTGCAGGACATTGTGTTTGAAAAGCAAAAACCCTTGACTGTTTTATACAAAGGGTACAAAGTCAGAGATTACATCTGTGATTTTCTGGTTGAAGAAAAAGTGTTAGTTGAGCTAAAGGCCATAAAAGCTTTAACGGTGACAGAAGAGGCTCAACTATTAAATTACTTAAAAGGGACAGGATTAGAGCTGGGTTTGTTAATTAACTTTGGCCAGTCGTCTCTGAAATATAAAAGATTTATTAAGTCAAATCCGCGGGAATCCGTGTAATCCGTGGTTTCCTGGATTTTAGTTTTAAATTTTGAATTTGGAGTAATAACAAATGGGAATGACGATAACGGAAAAGATTTTTGCTCGTGCGGCGGGCAAGGATAGTGTGAAGGCTGGTGACATCGTGAATGCCAAGCTCGATGGTGTGATGTGTCACGATGTAACGACGCCGCCGGCGATTTCGATGCTGAAGGAAAAAGGCATCAATAATGTATTTGATCCGGACAAGTTGTATGTGACGCCGGACCACTTCCAGCCGCCGAAAGATATTAAAAGTGCCGAATTGCACAAGCGACTGGATGACTGGGCCAGGGAAAAGAAACTGCCGTACTATTATCCGCTGGGCAAGGCGGGCGTCTGCCATGCGTTGCTGCCGGAAAAGGGACACGTTCGTCCCGGTGAAGTGATTGTCGGCGGTGACTCGCATACGTGTACGTATGGGGCATTTGGTGCGTTTTCCAGCGGGATTGGTTCGACGGACCTGGCAGCAGGTATTGCAACCGGCGAACTGTGGTTTAAGGTGCCCGCGTCGATGCGTTACACGCTGAACGGTTCGCTGGGCAAATGCGTTTACAGCAAGGATGTGGTATTGGAAGTGATCCGCCGCATCGGGACTGATGGTGCATTGTACCGGGCGATTGAATATGTCGGCCCGGCTCTGAAAGAAATGTCGATGGAAGCTCGCATGACGATTACCAATATGGCGATTGAAGCGGGCGGCAAAAACGCCATCATCGCCTGTGACGAAACGACGGAAGAATATCTCAAGGGTCGCCTGCAGGGCCGTCAGGATTATGACATCTTCCAGTCGGATGCGGACGCGGTATATGAGCATGAAGATACGATTGACTGTTCGTCGCTGGAACCGCTGGTGGCGTTTCCGCATCTGCCCAGCAACGGCAAGCCGATCAGCGAATGTGCCGGTCTGGAAATGGACCAGTGCTACATCGGAAGTTGTACGAACGGACGGATTGAAGACTTCCGGATTGCCGCAGAGATTATCAAGGGCAAGGAAGTGGCGATTCGTACGATTGTTGTACCGACGACGCCGGGTGTCTGGCGGCAGGCCAACGACGAAGGTCTGCTGAATATCTTCCAGGAAGCCGGCTGTGTGGTCAGTGCTCCGACGTGCGGAGCGTGCCTGGGCGGCTTCATGGGTGTTCTGGCGGCAGGCGAAAAATGCGTCAGTACGACCAACCGTAACTTCGTGGGTCGCATGGGTCATCCGACCAGTGAAGTGTATCTGTGCAACCCGGCGGTAGCCGCGGCGTCAGCGGTTGAAGGCAAGCTGGCCGACCCCAGAAAGTATGTATAACCAGAAACGGAAATTCGAAAAACGAATCTCGAAATGCGAAACAAATACAAATGTCCGAATTTCAAAAAACAAAACAGTATGACCTTGAAGACAGGACGTATTTATTTGCTAAAAACGTTCGGGATTTAACGAGAAGGATTTCAAAGGATATAGCGAACATAGAAGACTCTAAACAATTAATAAGGTCTTCAGGCTCGGTCGGTGCTAATTATATCGAAGCGAATGAGTCGTTGAGCAAAAAAGACTTTATTATGAGAGTCAAAATCAGTAGAAAAGAAGTGAAAGAATCCAGGTATTGGCTTAGATTATTAAACATATCTGATCAAGTGTTGGATATTGAATGTCAAAAGCTTATTGGCGAAGCTACTGAGTTAATGAATATTTTTGGTGCGATTCTACGGAATAGTGAATAGAGTTTAAATATTAGGATTTTGAAATTCGAATTTGTTTCGTATTTCGTTATTTGAAATTCGAATTTCATGAAAAATCAGGAGATTTTTTATGGCTAAGGCACATGTTTATAAACGGGACCACGTCAATACGGATGAGATTATCCCGGCACGGTATTTGAATACGGACGATCCGGCTGAGTTGGCAACGCATTGCATGGAAGACCTGGATACGGACTTTGTTGCAAAATGCAAAGAGGGCGATGTGATCGTCTGCGGTGACGACTTCGGCTGCGGCAGCAGCCGAGAGCATGCCGTTTGGGCGATTCAAGGGGCCAAAATCGGTGCGGTGATTGCAAATTCATTTGCCCGCATCTTTTATCGCAACTGCATTAACTGCGGGTTCTATCCGATCGAACTGCACGGCGCAACCGAGAAGATTAATGATGGCGACGAGCTGGAGATTGATTACAAGGCCGGTACGATTGACAACAAGACGCAGGGAACTACAGTCGAATTTACGCCGCTGCCGGACTTTGCGATTGAAATCGTTAACAACGGCGGACTGCTGGATCATATTAAAAATAAAATGTAAAAATGTAAAATGACAAAGAAAAATTTAAAAATGAGTTCAAAAATCGGCTTTATGCGTTTACGCTGAAATTGATCGAGTTTTTGGATACTTTGCCAAATGACAATGTTTCACGGCGTATTGGCGACCAATTGCTACCTAGCGGAACAAGCATTATTGGAAATTATGTCGAAGGGCAATCGGCCAGCAGCAAGAAAGACTTTACGAACTATTTCAATACGTCTTTGAAATCGACCAACGAAAGTAAGCTTTGGCTTGCCGTGTTGCGTGATAGCAAGCGAACCGGTCGAGAAGATGTCCAATGGTTTTTGATGAGTTGGATGAGTATTCCAGTATTTTCGCTTCGACTATACTGACGTTGAAAGGACGAAAATAAATTTTGATGTTTGATATGTCATTTTGCTTTTTGCATTATGATATTTAATTTTGGAAACACATAGCAGATAAAGCGACAACACAATAAGGCATGTATGAAAGGATAGATGTTTATGAAGACGTATAAGATTGGTGTCATGGGCGGCGACGGAACCGGCCCGGAAGTGACCGTGGAAGCGGAAAAGGTCATGGATGCCGCCGCGGCGAAATTCGGATTTAAGGTTGAAAAAACAGAGTATGATTTTGGCGGCGAGCGCTATAAACGGACCGGCGAGATTCTCCCCGATGGTGCGGTTGACGAACTCAAGAAGCAGGACGCGATTCTGCTGGGTGCGATCGGTCATCCGGATGTCAAGCCCGGTATCCTGGAAAAAGGCCTGCTGCTTCGCATGCGGTTTGAGATGGACCAGTACATCAATCTGCGTCCGGTTCGCCTGTTCCCCGGCGTAGAAACCCCGATCAAGGATAAAGGCCCCAAGGAAATCGACTACGTCGTCGTCCGTGAAAACTCCGGCGATATCTATACCGGTTCCGGCGGACTGATGATGAAAGATACCCCGCACGAAGTGGCCACCCAGACGGCTGTTTATACCCGTTTCCAGGTGGACCGTGCCTTGAAGTACGCGTTTGAATACGCTCGCAAGCATGGTAAAAAGGCTCGCGGCGTCGGCGAAGAGAACACCGTCGGCCTGGTCGGTAAGACCAACGTGCTGACATTTGTCTATGACCTGTGGGAACGGGCTTTCCACGAAATGGGCGAACGGGACTATCCGGATATCCGCCGCGATTACTACCACGTGGACGCGACCTGCATGTGGATGGTTAAGAGCCCTGAGTGGTTTGATGTGCTGGTGACCGGCAACCTGTTCGGCGACATCATTACCGACCTGGGCGCAATGACGCAGGGCGGTATGGGCATTGCAGCCGGCGGCAACATCAACCCCGAAGGCGTCAGCATGTTTGAACCGATTGGCGGTTCGGCACCGAAATACACCGGCATGGGCGTGATCAACCCGCTGGCCGCGATCTGTGCGATGCAGATGATGCTCGAAACGCTGGGCGAAGAAGAAGCCGCAAAGAAGATCGATGAGTCGGTTCGCTATGTAACGGCCAACAAGATCAAATCGCTGGCCGCCAAGCAAATGGGCTACAGCACCAGCGAAGTCGGCGACATGGTCGCTGAACTCGTTGCTGGTTAACAGCCTGGTTTTGATAATTTATAGAGAGAGAGCGTTTCGATGCTCTCTCTTTTTTTTGGAGATTGCTCTATGACATTGATCCGCTTACTGCTTTTGGGAATCTCTTTATTGTCGTCGTCTTGGACTTCGGCAGTGATTGCTCAAAACGAAGTTGCCCCGATAGATTCAGCACCGCCGCAAATGCTGTACACTGATACCTCGTTTGGTCGTGCCTTTGCCAAGGATCCGGATGTCGTTCATTTCAAAGGCCGGTATTATATGTATTACACGACCCATCGCGGCTCCAAAGGCATTGCGATTGGCATTGCGGCCAGTGACGATCTAACCCATTGGAGAAAAGTCGCTGACATGCTTCCCGCGACGGATTACGAAGCAAAGGGGCTCGGAGCGCCGGGGGCGATTGTTCTCGGCGATAAGGTCCACCTGTTCTATCAAACCTATGGCAATTGGCGCAACGATGCAATCTGTCATGCGGTTTCGGATGACGGTATTCACTTTGCCCGAAATGAGACCAATCCAATCTTTTCACCAACCGGTGACTGGACCTGTGGTCGGGCGATTGATGCTGATATCATTGTACTGGGCGATCAGATGCTGCTGTACTGGGCGACTCGCGATCCTGAGATGAAGGATCAGTTGATCGGCGTTTCGTCGGCACCGATCGATTCCGGATTTGTTCGTGATGCATGGACACAGCGTTGTGATGAGCCCATTCTTAAACCCGAATTGCCCTGGGAAGGGGAGTGTATCGAAGCAGCTTCCGTTTTCCAGCATCATGGGAAAAGTTACATGTTTTACGCCGGTTCCTATAACGCGACACCGCAGCAGATCGGCATTGCCGTTAGCGACGATGGCATTCATTGGAAACGGATGTCAGATTCCCCTTTGTTGCCAAACGGCCCGGTTGGAGCCTGGAATGCTCACGAGTCCGGGCATCCGGGGGTGTTCGTGGATGACGATGGGAAAATATACTTGTTCTACCAGGGGACCCATGATAAAGGTGAAACCTGGTATCTTTCAAAGATGATCGTCCAGTGGGACGGTGATAAGCCGTATTTGATTCGGCCTTCGGATGGACGCAATTTCCGGCTGCAATAGTAGGGCCAAGCTCCGCGAGCATGTTGTGAGCGATAAAGAGATTATCGAATTGCATTTTGGATAATTGATGTGTTACTTTCGGCCTGAAAGGCCAGAATAATTTAGCCCAGCCCAGCGGGCTGGGAAAAGGAATGGCCATTCGTTTTCGTTCCGTCGCCCTGAAAGGGCAGGATAGAAGTTTGGTTATTTATGTTGCCCTTTCAGGGCGAGAAAGGTTGTTTCGTAATCAACACCCAGGGCGTTGCCCCGGGCTAAAATATATTGCACCTTTGGTGCGGTATTCAGTGATACAATTTGAAAACGCAGGAGTCATTTATGGAATGTCAGAAAGCTAAGAATATGGATTTTTGTAATTGCAGTTATCCCGGCTGTTCGAAAAAAGGGGTTTGCTGTGAGTGTTTGCAGTATCACTTAAAAAGCAAGCAGTTACCCGGGTGCTGTTTTCCGGATGATGTCGAACGCACGTATGACCGCAGTTTTTCAGCATTTGCCAAGGCGTGGAAACTTTAGAATTGACAATCGACGATGGACGATTGACGATTTATAAGGAGGTATTTCAATGCGTATAACGATACTGCTGTGTGGAGTATTGATGTGTTTGTTGGGGGGCTGTTCCAATTCGGTTGAATTGGTGATCCAGCGGTATCACCAATTCAGCCCGCAGGTGGAGTTGGGGATGGAACGTGACGAGGTGCTGCTGATTTTGACGCCAACACAGGAAGGGCTGCCGCTGCGGCATTCAAAGGAGCCGGAATCCTATTATGAGGTCACCGATGGGCAGAGCCGGTTTGTGGAGATTTTCTTTTTCCGATCACAGACCAATTATGACGGCATTGTGACCGACGATGAATTTACGCCGTATATTTTCCAGAATGGCAAACTGACGGCAATTGGCTGGACGGCCATCGGAGGGCCGAAAACACAAGCCCAGCCTATCCCCCAACAACATATTAACATTCTTCGCTAAGAGTTACTATTTTCCTTTTTTTGAGGGGGGTTACAAATCCGCAAAAAAAGTCAAGCGAGCCTTTTGGGTTTCCGGTATTTTGGTGAATAATGAAAGATGACACGCAAACAACCTATCAGCAGCGTATTCTCAAGGTTTTGCTGTATATTCAGAACAACCTGTATGAACAGCTAAGCCTTGAGGAACTGGCGTCCGTGGCGTGTTTTTCGCCGTATCATTTTCACCGTATTTTCCGCGGAATGGTGGGCGAGACATTGGCCGGGTACATTCGCCGCCTGCGGCTGGAACGGGCGGCGCAGTTGCTGACTCAGACCGACCGCAGCGTGACGGACCTGGCATTTGAGGCCGGTTATGAAACCGTCGAATCGTTTACGCGGGCGTTTAAAAATCGTTTTGATGTCGTGCCCAGTGCGTACAAGAAAACCAATCATGCGGATTGGATGACACGGTTACCCGATTTTAAACAAGGAGAGATTCAAATGGATGTTCACATTAAGGAAATCCCGTCACGCAACGTGGTTTTTGTGCGTCATGTCGGTCCGTATCCCGAATGCGGCAAGGCGTGGGAAAAGCTCTGTACCTGGGCCGGGCCGCGTGGACTTTTACAGCCGGGAGTCGAGTTTATCGGTTTGTGCTATGACGATCCGGATGTGACTGAGCCGGAGAAGATACGCTACGATGCGTGTATTACGACGGATGCGGACATTCAGCCCGAAGGCGAGATCGGGGTTCAGACGATTGAGGCGGGATTGTACGCGATGGCGACCTTGCACGGCAGTTACAACGGCTTAAGCGATTTGTACGCGCAGCTTTGCGGTCAGTGGGCCCCGGCCAACGGTTATGAACTCCGCCCGCTACCCAGCATGGAAGTCTACCTCAACAGTCCGGAGGATACGCCGGAAGACGAGTTGCTGACGGATGTGCATATACCCATCGAAAAACGCTGATATTTCACATTTGTCATGCCGGACTTGATCCGGCATCCAGAGCGACAAGCATAGATTCGGCGCCTTCGCGTTAATGACAATATAGGAGTGATTATTATGAGTGCAGCACCCGAAAAAATCGATTTGTTCAAACAACATAAAGCCGAATACAAGGCCACCTCCAAGCCGGTGTTGGTAGAAACCACGCTCGCACAATACCTTGCCATCGAAGGGCAGGGGACTCCCGGCGGAGCGGAATTTGAAGAGTGCATCGGGGCCCTGTACGGCATGGCGTTTACGATCAAGATGACGCGGAAGGCCGCAGGCAAGGGTGATTACGTGGTGTGCAAATTGGAGTCGCTCTGGTATGGGCCCGATGGCAGTGGTGACTTATGCAGTGTGTCGCAGGAAAAGTGGCAGTGGACATTGATGATTCGCACCCCGGAGTGTGTCAAACAGGCAGATCTGGACAAGGCGGTAGCCGCACTGCTGGATAAGGGTAAGTGTGAAGCAGTAAGCAAGGTCAAGTTAGAAAAACTGAATGAAGGCCAATGCGTGCAGATGCTGCACGTCGGACCGTATGATCAGGTAGGAAAGACAATTGAGAAAATGCAGGCGTTCGCGGAAGAAAACAGCGTAAACTTCACCGGCAAACACCACGAAATCTACCTCTCCGACCCCCGCCGCGTCGAACCGGAGCGACTGAAAACCATTATCCGCCGACCGGTAAGCTGACAATGCTGGCTTCTATTGTGCTAGGTTAATTTTTGTGATAATGATGAAATAATATTAATAGTAGAATCCGTTTGAGTGTTGTATTCGAAACTTTCTGCTATGCACTCAAATGTGCTGTCGTGGAACGAAAAGATAAAATGTTTTTTATTCTCTATGAACGATTCTTTATTATGTTCAGGGTGAACCGAATTCAACTTTTCAAGTTCTCGTAACCATGAAGAATTTTTAATTTCAAAAGCACCGTAGGGTTTAAGCCCACGATTAGATAAGGGGTGTCCCAAAAAAGCTTCATCGTTGGGTGGCCCGAACATATGAGCGTAGGGTGATGAAAATGTGACGATTATGGCATGTTCTTTTACACTTTCAGGTCCAACAACTCTTATAGAACTGCTGTTCCAATCATCTGGGATATTCTCCAAGCAATAAACCAGAAATAAATTATTTCCGCTGGCAAGTACTGAAGGAATAGGTGCGCCAGTAGAACTCTGTGGTATTTTTTCTAATTCAACAACTTTGTCCCTCTGGTCTACTTTGTACATTTTATGCTGTTCTCAGCTCGGCGTTTAGGGTTTGTTTGAGAGCATCGAGTATTCCCTGTTCCCATCCGTCGACCGTTTCGTGGGTGAGGGTTCCGTTTTCGTCGCGGAAGCGCATGGAGACGGTGACGGATTTTTTGCTTGCGGGGATGGGTTTGCCGCGGTACATGCCGGAAAAGTCAATCTGCTCCAGTTCCGCAGGAGCCTTGCCGCGGACGGTGGCGGTGATCTGGTCCCACTGGACGGGTTCGTCAATGATCAGTGACAGATCGCGTACAATCGCCGGGAATCTGGGGATCGGCTTGGCGGTGGGAATCGCCCCGGCCTTGGCCAACAGCAATTCAAAGTTTAGTTCCGCCGCGGTGACATCCTGCTTTTCAATGTTGAACTGTTTGGCAACATCGGCCGACAGCAGGCCTGCGTAGCCCAGTGCTTCGCCATCGAGTGTAATTTCCGCAGCGGCTGCGGCCCATTTCTTCTGCGTGGGTTTGAACTCGACCACGCCTTCGGGGCAGATGCTGGCGACGGCGCCTTCGATGACGCCGCGAAGTACACGGAAATCATCATCGGCCACCAGTGTGATCTTGGTATGTTCATCCGGCATCTTGCCCGGTTCATGATTGGCATCCGGCACAAACGTGTTGGCCAGTTCAAACAGGCGGCACGGCTTGTTGCCGACGTTATAATTGGATTGCAGCACCGACACCAGCGAACCGATCAGGTTCTGACGCAGGCAGTTGGTGCTTTTGAGCACTTCCTCGCGAACGGACATGTGTGCCTCGGCCGGTTGGTCGGCAAATAGATTGGCGGTTTTTTCATCGACGAAGGTGACGTTGATTGATTCGTAGAAGCCGCAGCCGGTCAGGTAGCCGCACAGCTTTTGGGCGGTCTTCTCACGCAGGTTCGGCTTGGCGACCTCAATATGAATTTTCTGTTCAACCGGAATGTTATCGTAGCCGTAGCAGCGGGCGACTTCCTCAATCAGATCGACTTCGCGATACAGGTCATGCCGCCAGCTTGGCGGTGTGCAGACGATCAGGTTGTCGTTTTTTGCCTCGGGCTTAAAGCCCAGAGCGCCGAAGATGTCCATGACTTTTTCGGCGGTGATATCGATGCCCAGCAGGGCGTTCATGCGTGACGGACGCATACCGATGGTTGCCGGCTCGTGTTTTTCCGGCCACACATCGACGATACCTTTGGCGACGGTGCCGCCGCACAATTCCACCATCAATTGGGCAATGCGGTTCGACACCCACTCAATATTTTCGGTATCCACATGCCGCTCGAATCGGAACGATGCATCCGATTGCAGATTCAGCTTGCGGGCGGCGGTACGAACCGTCACCGGCTCAAAGTGGGCCACCTCCAGCAATACATGGGTCGTCGCGTCGGCCACTTCCGAATCCAGCCCGCCCATCACGCCGGCCATGGCGGTCGGTTTTGTTTCATCGGCGATGACCAGCATCGAATCGTTCAAGTCGCATTTGGTTTCGTCAATGCTGACAAGACGTTCGCCGCCGACGGCTTTGCGGACGATGATTTTTTGGCCGCCGACCTTGTCGTAGTCGAACGCGTGCGAAGGCTGGCCGGTTTCCATCATGACATAGTTGGTGATATCGACGACGTTATTGACGCTGCGCAGGCCGATGGTTTCCAGCCGCTTGACCATCCAGTCCGGCGACGGGCCGATCTTGACATTCTTGATGACGCGGGCGGTGTAGCGGTTGCAGAGGGCCGGCTCATGAATTTCAACGTTGACCAGCGTTTCCGCCGGTTCGTCGGATTCGGTCAGATCGAAGGCGGGCAGTGTGAGCGGTTTGCCAATCGCGGCCGCTATTTCCCGTGCGATGCCGATATGTCCCAGGCAGTCGCCGCGATTGCTGGTGATTTCCACATCCAGCATGGTGTCGTCGCCGACGGTTTCGGTGCTTTCGATGGGAAAGCCCAGATTGCTGAGAATCTCGCCAATTTCTTCGGCACTCAGGTCTGTCTCAACGTAATCCGCCAACCAATCCAGTGAAATATTCATAAAACCTGTCTTTCGTATCCAGTATCTGTTTGAACGTCGCCCGCTCTCAAGCGGTATGTTAAGCACGTCAGCGTAATCAAAAGGGGGCTTTTTGTCAATGATTTTAAGGTAATTGAAGATGTAGGACCGGGCTAGCCTATTAAGTGGAGTAGATATACCCATTACCGGCTCCGAAAGTTTTCGGAAAATGACCGATAACAGCTTGATTTTTGAGGACAGACTTCGTACAATTAGAATCGGATGGAGGTGTGAAAGAAAAGTATGGGGGGCACATCTTTTCTTTTTCACCCGAAATGAATATGGTAGATAGATTTTCCGGACAGAGTACGTGTGCCCGCTACTTTAGCCGGGGGGATTGTAACCGATCATGGGCAGTGCCGATCTACGACAGAATCCGCAAGGGAATGCGTCCGAAAACAAGGAAAATGAGCCAAAATCGTCACAAAAGGTCTGCGGACCGGACGATACTCACCCAACCGGCTCCAGTGAGGGGCCTACGCTCATCGGAGCTTCCGGTGCGTTTACTTCCCTTCTTGAAATGATCCAGTCGATTGCGCATCGCCGCAGTTGCGTGACCATTACCGGCGAAACCGGTACCGGTAAGGAGATGGTGGCGCGAAAAATTCATCAACACAGCCGCCGGGATGAAAAGCCGTTTGTTCCGGTCGATTGCACGACATTGACGGGGCAGCTGTTTGAAAGCCAACTTTTTGGGCATGTAAAGGGGGCTTTTACCGGGGCGATTAACGATACGCTCGGTTTTTTCCGTGCGGCCAATCACGGCACGATTTTCCTCGATGAAATCAGCGAAATTCCCCTCGAATTGCAGGCCAAACTGCTGCGCGTGCTGCAGGAAGGCACGGTAACGCCGGTCGGCTCGACGCAGAGCTATCCGATTGATGTGCGGGTGCTGTGTGCGACGAACCGGGATTTGAAAAAAATGGTCGATCATAACGAATTCCGCGCGGACCTGTACTATCGTATCAATGTGGTGAATTTGGAGATTCCGCCGCTGCGTCAGCGACTGGAGGATATTTTGCCGCTGGCAAACCATTTCCTGACGAATATTGCCGATTTTTATGATGAAACGCCTAAAACGCTGGCGGACAAAACCGAACGAATGCTGCTGGGGTATGCCTGGCCGGGTAATGTGCGTGAAATGTCTAACGCGATGGAGCGCTGCCATGTGCTAAGTAAGGGCCAACTGGTAGAGCCGGCAGTGCTGCCGTCTGAAATTTTGATGGCCTCTTATACCGGTGTCAGTGCCGACAGTCCGCTGCCGACGCTGGATGCGGCCAAACACAAGCTCATCACCGAAGCCCTGAAGGCCACTAAGGGCAAAAAAGTCGCCGCCGCCAAAATTCTGGGCATCGACCGTCGGCGTTTGAACCGCCTGATCGAAAAGCTCAATATCCAAATCCCCCAATAATTCCCCCTTTTCTTCCTCAGATTCGGGTAATCGGTAACTTTCAAAAAAATATCGAAAATATATAGTAGATATTGAAAACAAGTTTCCTGATATTATACTAGTACTTATATCTATCTTCGATTATCGAGACTGCTGCAGGGCGAGTTATATTTTTTTACAGAAGCGGCTATTTTAAATCTTGCCACGAAGCCCATTTTCTTTGCTTTCCCCTTTTTGGATCGAGTCCTTGCTGTTTGACACTCATGCCGACGATGATCCGGTTTCATTTCTTCTTGCCGGGATAGTTTTGGGTTTTGTGCTCAAATAATAATGGCGTTTGTCTGGATGGGAGAAAAATGGTCAAGCAAATCGATTATAGATTATTTCAACTCTTTCCGTCAAATTCGCCCCTGTCAATGAACGACGGGCGGTCTGCGGACCACTCCATCGTTACTGCAGATTCGGCAGTTGTTGACGATCCGGTTTTACAATTCAATCGGGTTGAGGATTTTCGCTTTGGACGGCGTTTTATTGCTGGGAGCCGGTTGATACGATTATACGGCGATCTGTTTTAAGTTCACCTGATCTCACAGGAGACTGGTCAATGGAAAAAATACCCGTTAAAATTTATGAAGACTCCGGTAAGGCCTGTTGTTGTGTCGCCCGGCGAATCGGCGACCTGATTCGAGAGCGACAAAAAGAAGGCAAGCCGGCCGTACTGGGGCTGGCGACCGGCAGTACACCGATTGATGTCTATAAAGAACTCATTCGTCAGCATCGCCAAGAAGGTCTGGACCTTTCCGGCGTGATAACATTTAACCTGGATGAATACTGGCCGATGGATTCACGGCAGATTCAATCGTATCATGCGTGGATGTACCGGCACTTTTTCGATCACGTCAACATCAAAGCCGAACACATTCATATCCCCTCCGGTTCGGTCCCGCGGGATCAGGTTGGGGCGATGTGTGCCGATTACGAACAGGCCATCCAGCAGGCCGGGGGGCTTGATATCCAGATTCTGGGCATCGGACGCACCGGGCATATCGGGTTTAATGAGCCGGGGTCTTTGCCCGAGAGTCGCACCCGTCTGATCCAGTTGGACCGGGTGACCCGCAAAGATGCCGCCAGTGACTTTTTCGGGGAAGAAAATGTACCGCAGATGGCGATTACCATGGGCATTGGAACGATTCAGCAGGCCCGGGAAATCATCCTGCTGGCGTTTGGTGAACATAAAGCGTTTATTGTACAAAAGACAGTGGAAGGGACGGTGTCGCCGGAAATCGCCGCAAGTTATTTACAGAATCATTCCAATGTGACGTTTTACCTGGATTATCCGGCCTCGGAAAAATTGTCACGTATTGCAACTCTGTGGAAAGCCGATTCCTGCCAGTGGGATGATGTGTTCGAAAAAAAAGCCGTGCTATGGCTGTCACAGAAACTTCAAAAGCCGATTCTGAAGTTAACATCGGAAGATTATAACGACAATCATCTTGCGGAACTTCAGCGGGAAAGAGGACGAGCCTATGACATCAACCTTCGGGTGTTCCATCACATGATGCGCACCATTACCGGCTGGCCCGGCGGCAAATCATCGCCTAAACGCATTCTGATCTTTAGCCCGCATCCGGATGATGATGTGATCTGTATGGGGGGGACGATCTGTCATCTGGCTCGGCAGAAACACGACGTGCATATTGCCTATATGGTCAGCGGTTTTTTGAGTGTGTTTGATCATAATGTGATCCGCCATGCCGAATTTGTAAAAGCATTTAATCAGATTTTTGGGCTGACGCCGGATCAAACCCGGAGCATCGAAGAGCATATCGAATCGTTTTTGGTTCAGAAGCAGCCCGGCGAGCTGGATTCCAAAGAGGTCCGGCAGATCAAAACCATGATTCGGCAGACCGAGGCCATTGCGGCTGCCAAATACTGCGGCGTGACGGAGACGAATTTACATTTTTTGAACCTCCCGTTTTATGATGAATCTATCATTCACAAGGTTTCCTTTAGCGATGCGGACATTGCTGTTACGACCGATCTGCTGGAGAGACTTCGTCCGGAGATGATCTTTGCGGCCGGCGATCTTTCCGATCCGCACGGGACGCACCGGCTTTGCTTTACCATTCTAATGGAAGCCTGCAGGCGGGTCTTTGATTCGGAAGCCATGCCGGCAATTTTGCTGTACCGGGGAGCGTGGCAGGAATGGGCGCCGGAGCAGATTGACATGGCGGTCCCACTGTCGCCGGATGAGCTGCGTCAAAAACGTTTTTCCATCTTCCGGCACGAAAGTCAGAAAGACAAGGCGATGTTTCCCGGGCCTTATGATGAACGTGAATTCTGGCAGCGGGCCGAGGAACGTAATATGAATACCGCAAAGTTATACGATCAGTTCGGGCTTCCGGAATACCATGCGATTGAAGCGTTTGCACGGTTCCCGATTCAGATGCCCGCTGCTATCAAAGCTCTATTTGATCTGCCCTGAGGACGCTTATGCAAGAGAATGTAACAAATCTCCCCGACACTTGTCGATGTGCCGTAATCGTGGCCCATCCGGATGACGAAGTTTTGTGGGCGGGGGGGACGATCCTGATGCATCCGGCCCATGACTGGACGATTGTGACCGCTTGTCGAAAATCTGATACGGATCGCAACCCACGATTTTTTGCGGCCGCCGAAGTTTTGCATGCGTCCGGGCAGATGGGCGATGTGGATGATGGCCCCGAGCAGATTCCCCTGGCCCCAAACGGCCTGGAGGCCGAACTCCTGTCGCTTTTACCCGTAATGACATATGATCTGGTGATGACGCATAGCCCGCAGGGTGAATATACACGGCATCGACGACATGAAGAAGTGGCCGATGCGGTGATCAACCTGATCGAATCGAAACAGTTGAAAGCCGACCAACTGTGGCTGTTTGCCTATACGGATAACGATCGAGCCCATTTCCCAAGGGCTATCGACGGTGCGGACAAAACCGTTTTGCTGCCGGAAGATATCTGGACAAAGAAATACGAACTGATGGCGGATGTTTATGGTTTCAGCCCTGACAGTTGGGAGGCGCAAACCACGCCGCTAAGAGAGGCTTTCTGGTGTTTTCACGCCGAAGCAGGAGTTCATGAACAGATCACAGAAAGGAGACTTGTGCGATGAAAGTATTAGTTTTGTTTGATTATCCCTCCTGTACCGGAGGACTGGCAACTCAGGGCGCGTTGCTGTACCGGGGCTTGCAGGAGCTGGGGGTGGATGTATTTCCGGTCAATTTTGAATCGGCCCAGGAAAAGGAATGGTATTACCGCTGGTTTGCCCCGGATGTGGTGGTGGGGGTTGGCTATTGGGGACATACACCTCACCTGGTCATGCATCCAAGCCGGTATGGGGTGCAGCCGGTCCCGTGGTTGGTGGCCGATGGGTATGTGGCGAACTTTCAGGAAATTCTCGAATCGCTGCCGCTGATTCTGGTGACCTCCCGGTGGGTCAAAAAAATGTATATGCGGGATGGATTGAGCGGCAATAATATCGAGGTACTGCCGGTCGGCTGCGATACGGATGCATTTTGTCCGCGTGACAGGTCCGATCCAAAAGTTTCGTCTGTTCGGGAGTCGCTGGGGGTGGCTGACGACCAGATCATGATTTTAACCATTGGCGGCGACGCGACGTCGAAAGGCGCTCAGGAGGTGATGCAGGCAATGGCGATTAATGATGCCGACGCACCGGACTGGAAATATGTGTGCAAAGTTTGGCCTCAGCCGCGAACCGAATCGCAGAATTTGATCGATATGCAACTGGCCACACAACTGGGCATTGAAAAAAATGTAGTCTATGCTTCCAGTGTGATTTCACGGAATTTCATGCCTTATTTGCTGGCGGCCTGTGACATTTACGCCGCACCGTCCCGGCTGGAAGGGTTTGGCATGATTCAGGTTGAGGCTAATGCCTGCGGTAAACCCGTGATCGGTATCAAAGCGATGGGCATGTTGGACACGATGGTTCACGGTCAGAATGCTTTGTTGGCGGATATTGCTCAGGAGATCCGGTTGCGTGAAACAATCGTGGGCGATGAATCAGGCTATCAGGGCCACCACAAAGTGACCTTTAAGAGTCCTCGCATCGTCGATTACAGGGCCAGTGTTCATGATATCGCTAACTATCTGATGGATCTGATGAGGGATAAGGAACTGAGGGATAAAATGGGACAGACCGGTCGACAGCGTGCCGTTGAGTTGTTTGATTATCGTGTGGTCGCAAAGAAATTTGTTGAGATTGTCTCAGAAAAGCTGGGGATAAAATGAAACCTGAAGAAAAAAAACTGGTTGCCGATGCCAAGGCTGCGGCCCTGGCCGTTCTTGAGCATAATATGCATGGACCATTTCATGGATTACCCCGAACGGCGGGCTGGGGATATCCGGAACCCTATACGCGGGATCTGATGATCTGCCTGCCGGGGGTGTTGGTTTCGGGCCATCAAAAACTCATTGCGATTTATAAAAAAGTGCTGGAGCAGCTGGCGAAGAATCAGTCTTCCAACGGGCATATTCCGTCGTTGGTCCATGATCCGGAAGATCGCGGGGCCAGTGATTGTACGCCGCTGTTTCTGATGGGGGTCGGGTTGTATCGGCAGGCAACCGGTGACAAAAATTTTCTGGAAGACGCCGTTGAAGAATCGCTGATGTGGATGCGATACCAGAGCCCCTGTGACCGGGTCATTGTTGCTCAACTGCCTACCAGTGACTGGCGGGATGAACAATGGGTGCTTGGGTACGGGCTGTTTGTCAATACGATCGTCTATACCTATTTGCAACTGCTGGGCAACCATCAGGCGGCTGAGAAAGTCAAGGATGAGATGGGACGGTTTGCTGTGACGGGAGAAAGGCAGCACCGTCATGTCCATGAAGGCTTGGTTCTGCCGAAAAAACCCTATTATGCGTTGTGGTCCTACAAGGTATATTGCAGCGAACGCTTTGACCTTCTCGGCAACAGCCTGGCCATTTTGTCAGGGATTGCCTCACCGACCCGGACTCGCTCGATGATTTCCTGGATCGAAAAAGAGTGCGGCCATTTGCGTCAGAAAGGTCAACTGGGAGTGTCTCTGCCTCCGAACTTCTTTCCCTATATTCAACCGACCGATCCGGATTGGCTGGAGCGTTATGAAACGTACAATCAACCGGGGCAATATCACAATGGAGGGATTTGGCCGTTTATCTGTGGGTTCTATGTGTCAGCGCTGGTCGCGGCGAAAAAGCACAAGCTGGCGGAAATCAAACTGGTTGAACTGGCGAAAATAAATCAGCCATATCGGGCCGAAAAACAGGATTTCGGTTTTAATGAATGGCTCAGTGCCAAAGACGGCCGACCGCGGGGCCAGGACTGGCAAAGTTGGTCCGCGGCGATGTATTTATATGCCGCCGAGTGCGTCGAGCAAAAGCGAACGCCTTTCTTTGAGAACATTCGTCATGGCGAATAGCTTTTCAGGGGCTTGACAAACGGCTCTGATGGATTCGGATTAACGGATATAGGTAATGCGGTAATCGCGTTTTTGCCGGGTTAAACCGTGTTGTTGAAACTTTTTCTTAAATTCTCCCCCACCCTGTAACATTCTCTGCTCTGGCGCGTATAAGCGGGTGTGCCAGAAATGGTTTGCCCGGTTGCGGGCGCATGATTACAATCAATAGCGGTTTTTTCCAGAAAGGAACAATATGATGAAGAAGGTACTATTTATTCTGTTATTGTCTGTGTCGGTGAGCAGTTTTGCTGCCGGGATTGACAAGACGCACGTTTCCGCGAAAGCCAGTTGGCTGGTGCATATTGATTTTGACGCCGTTCGTGATTCAGAGATGGCTGCGTTGCTCCGGCAGGAGATGACAGACCAGCAGCAAAAGCAAATTGAGGGATTGGCAACGTTGCTGGGGACGGATCTGATGGAAGATTTGAATGGAGCGACTCTTTTCGGGCCGAGTGCCGCAGAAGAGGAGGCGGTCTTGTTGGTTTATGCGAAATATGATAAGACAAAGCTCCTGGCATTGCTGGGGATGAACGAGGGGTATTCCGAAAGCAGTTATGCCGGCAAAACGATTTATCACTGGGTTGACGAGAAGCATCAACGTGACCAGGTGGGCGCTTTTGCGACGGATGGGATGATTGTTCTTTCGCAGACGCAAGACGCGGTGACGGCAGTGCTCGATCTGCTGGCCGGAGAGCAGGGACGGTCCTTAGCCTCGGCCGAAGACAATCCGCTGGCAGGCTTGTGTCAGTCATCAGGCAGTGTAATGGTGATGGCGGTCGCTGACGGACTGATGGAGTTGACACAGCAGAACGAGCATGCCGCGATCCTGCAAAACTCCAAAATGGCTGCGGCTATCATGAGCGAAAAAGACGGGACCCTGAAATTAAATGTGGATCTGATTGCCGAAGATGCCGAGGCGGCAACAAAAATCGAGCAGGTGGTTCTGGGCATGCGGGCGTTTCTGACATTAAGCCAGAAGCAAAATCCTGAGGTGGCCCCGCTGCTTGGGGCAACGACACTTCAGCGTGTGGAAAATCAACTCACACTGACGTTTCAATATCCTTCCGCAAAATTATTTGAAATCATCAAGAAACACCAGGATATGAAAATTGACTTCGATCTGTCGGATAGAAATCCGGGCGATCATCAGTAATAGCCACTATTATGGAACAGGGTGTTTCTCACATGACCGATGAAAGTCTGGCCCGCGCCGCCGTAAGCGGTGACGGGACTGCTTTCGATGAAGTGGTTCGGCGATACTGCAAGCCGCTGTCGGACTTTGCCGCGAGCCGAACAGCAACGTTTCAGGATGCCGAGGATATCGCACAGGAGACATTCCTGCGGGCGTGGCGGCATTTGTCGTCGTATGACGAGGCGTACCCGCTGCGGAGTTGGCTGTTTACGATTGCGTACCGGTTGATCGTGACCGGTTATCGTAAAAAAAGACCCGTCCGGCTTTCGATACAGGTTTCTGAGGGTCTTGAGGCCAAACACCCGGCCAGTAACTCTGAGCATGAATGGCTTTGGCGTGCCGCGGCTAACTTGCCGGACGATGACCGTACCATCTTGTGGCTGCGGTACAAGCAGGAGATGACGATACAAGAGATCGCACGCGTGATGAATAAAACGAAAATAACCGTTCGAGTTCGGCTGCATCGGGCACGCGGCAAGCTGGCGGAGTTAATCCGCCAATCAAACGACACATCCAGACAGTGGACGGTGCCGGACGCAGTGGACGTGAAAGGGGGCGACTAATGGTGTGTCGAATATATAACTGGCTTATCGAAAAAGAAATGGATGATCACGGCGACGTTCAGTCAGGATATCTCAAACGTCATCTGGATAAATGTCAACGATGCCAAATTTATCGACAGCAGCTTGTTCGCCTGGAAAACCAACTAAGTCCCAGCGAATCGAATGCGTTTGATTCGGCTTTATTCAATCGCATGCGTGCCGGTTTACAGCAGCAGCTTACGGATAATGACCAGGGGCTTGCTAACGTGGGCGGTCCTGCTTCACTCAGAACCCGATGGCTGCCCACCGCGATACGCAGCGTCGCGGCCATATTCGTTCTGGCGGCTTTTGCGGGCTTGTGGCAGCATATGAATCGACAGCGACTGACCGACTCTGCTTCAGATTTATTGCAGAATACGCAGTACCTCTACGCACAGGCATCACTTTTGCTTCAGTCACCCGAGCGGCCCATTCAAAACGAAATGACCAATTTGCATGTGGATGTGACACGCGCTGTTCAGTTTCTTCGGGATTGTACACCCGGCAATCCTTATGAGATGAAAACCGCGTCGGATTTACACGAACCGTAAAAACAACGGCTGCAATCGCCATCGCAGAACAAGTTCCCAAGCCCGCCATGGTATCCAGCCAAGACTGAATTAATCGTTCTTTTCGTTAATTTCCTGCTGTACGGCTGCCAGGTAATCGTCGAGATGGGCTTCGCTGACGAAGGTACGCATCATCGGCAGCAGGTGGATCATCTCGAAGACGCGTTCGATGGCGGGGGGCATGTAGATCATGGCCAGGTGCCGTCCGTCGCGGTTAAGGGTGGTTTTGATTTTCATGATCACGCCGACGCCGGCACTGGAAATAAAGGTCAGCTTCTTCATATCCAAAACGACTGTAATCAACGTTTCGGTTATAGCTTCGTGGATAGTGCGTTCAAGGAGCGGGGCTGTTTCGTCGTTTAACTGTCCGTCGAGGATGACAGTCACCGATTCGTGCGACGATGATTCAGTCTTGATTGCTAAACTCATATCTGGCCTCCCGGATATATTATGAGGGTGATACTTTTATTGTTGCTTAAACCATCCAATTGCCGACATCATACCATGACGGATAAAAACGGACAAGTTTTTCCTGTGTTCGTCATCGGTTTATCTTAAGATCCGGAATCGTCCAAACCGAAAGGAGCTATTTTGGCGCATTGTACCATTTTGGCTCATTGCATTGTAACTGTTTTTGAGGTCGTTGGTTAGTGTGTCGGTTGCGGTTGGTACGGGGGCCAAAATGGTCTTTTTCTCATTTGACCGGTTTTGCGGGCTGTTCGATTTATCAAGCTGTAACTCTTTTTGGAATAAGCACATAAAAAAATAAAAGAAAATTAAAAAGTGTTGGCACGCAGGTTGTAATAGTACTCTGGTGTAAGTCAAATGTGCCGCGGGCCTCTTACATCGGAGAAGGATGGAAAGACGTCGCAAGCACAGGTGAGAGATGGTTATTATTGCAAAAATGAATATTTTGTCTGTTGGGATGGGTGCCCAGGTTAAAAGCCTTGATAATTTACCCATCCGGTTGGTCAATCTAAATCATGGAAACGAAGCAGTACGCTCTTTTAAAACTGAACAAGTGGACAGCGTAATCAGTCACTGGCATCTGACGGATATGCCGAACGGAACGTTTCTTAAGAAACTGCGGGCGGCCAAACCCACGATGCCGACGATCGCGATTATCGAGGCGAATAATCCGCAGCAGGAAATCGAAGCACGCTCGCTGGGCGTTGCGGCGGTGATCTGCGAGGATGCCGGAGCCGAGCACTTTCAGGCCATTGTTGCCGAAGTGCTGGGGTTGGGCAATGCCCGGGCGATTGAAGAAGTATACGCTGTGAAGGAAATATAAAAAAGGGAGAGAAAACAAACTTTACTCCAAAACTTTAAAAGACGGTTTTTTACTCCCTTTTATTTGGAGACTCTCACGGTCGCGGGTTTCGCGGCTGTGTCACGATATCTTTCCTCCTCCTCCAAGTCGGGTTTTTGCCAATCTCCGGTTGAAAGCCCGACCCAAGAACAATCTTGCCGGAGTTTTGGCAAGTCAAAATATCTTTCCTCCTCCTCCAATTGGGCCTGGGATCTGGTTCTCAGGTAACAGGCCCAATACTTTTTTTCGGCAGGCGGTCAGATGGGTTCGTAAAGAGGAAGATGTCGGGGGAGAGGCTGTTTCAAGGTGCATGAAAGCGTGAGGATGCGAGTTGAGCCTTGTAAACAATCTTTCCTCCTCCTCCAGTCGGGTGTTCGCCAATCTCCGGTTGAAGACCCGACTTTAAGAATAACTCCGCCCCGACAGGGCGGGTCCCAATATTTTAAAGTCGGGGCTGTTTTCGGGAAGTGTGTGTCAGTCCCGGCTTTAAAAAAAATGATGATGAGAAGAATTTGTTATGGCCACCCATGCCATAGAATCCTGGTCGGTTGCAGCAACCCTGCGGTCGATCAGGATTTTTTTATGCGCCAATGGTTCCCCGAGGCCGGTTTTTAATTGCAAAAAAGCGATTGATTTTTTACCGGTTCATTGATACCCTGTTAGCCGAACGGATCATTTTGGAGATAGATAAATGACGCAAAAAGTCCAATATTGGGTATTGTCGGTTGCTGTCGTGCTGGTCTTGCTGACAAGCGGCTGTGTCGAGCGTAAATTGACCATCGTCACAGAGCCTTCGGAGGCGATTGTTTGGCTCAATGACGAAGAGGTCGGCACGACGCCGGTGACGGTGAATTTTAACTGGTACGGCGACTACAACATACGCATCGAAAAAGACGGCTATAATATTCTTGATACCCACCGCCAGCTTGAGCGTCCGATGCATGACAAATTTCCCTTTGACTTTTTTGCCGAAGTCGTGACGCCCAGGAAGATTGTCGATGAGTACATCTGGACGTTTGAGCTTCAGGCTTACCAGCCGGCCTCGTCAGAGGAACTGGTGATCGCTGCTGAAGAATTACGCCAACGTGCCAACAATGATCTCGGCAAGATCGCCGCTGAAATTCTGCGTGAGGAATAAGGTTTTTGTCGTCAGATTAGCGGCAACTACTTTTTTGAAAACAATCCTTTGGAGCGAATAAATCCAAGTCGAGCCAGTCGATATTGCAGGGCAACGGATAAACAACCGAATCCGTATTTGCAGCTGCGAACGAAATTAATCGACGACGCTTCAAGAAAATATTTTGTCGGGCAGGAGACTTCAGCAATTTGATAACCGTGCCAGAGTATCTGGGCCAGCATCTGGTTGTCGAAGATAAAATCATCCGAATTGCTTTCCAGTGGAAGTGTCTCGATCAATTCTCGCGAAAAGGCGCGATACCCAGTATGGTATTCGGATAGTTTGGCGCCGGTTAACAGGTTTTCGGAGAATGTGAGAAACCGGTTTGCGATGTATTTCCACAGCGGCATTCCACCCCTTAAGGCATGTCCGCCGAGAATACGCGACCCTAGTACGCAGTGATACAGGCCGTTGGCAATCATGGAAGCCATCGCGGGGATTAATAACGGGGTATATTGGTAGTCCGGGTGGACCATGATGATGATATCGGCTCCGTTTTCGATGGCAAGACGGTAACAGGATTTCTGGTTGCCTCCATAGCCTTTGTTCTCGATGTGTGTATAGATGACGGTCTCGGGCAGATTGGCGGCAACTTCAGTCGTATTGTCGGAGCTGGCATCATCGACAATGATGACTAAATCGACAATCTCCTGTTCCAGCACTTCCTGGTGCGTTTTTTTCAGTGTTTTTTCAGCATTATACGCCGGCATTACAACGACTACTTTTTTGTCTTTATACATTGTCTCACCACAGCTTATACCATTTTTATATTCGAAAAAAACAATCCTCAATATTCTACCGAATTTCTCTGAAATTGTCAACGGGGTGTATTCATGGCGATGATTTTAACGGAGGATTTTTGCAAATTATTTGTATCTCTTATTTTACGTATCTCACGATTGTTGCTGTTCGTGGTTATCTGTTGTTGTGGACATTATCACCTATTGAACGGTTGCATTGCCGAAAACGGATGCTGTTTCACAGGGAAAAATTTTTCCTTATAGGGAGGGCTTTAGGGCCTGTGAGTGTTATATTTTTTGAAAGTTGCCAAGTTCGACTCAATATTTGATTGAAATTTTGCCGATATTATGCTATAGTTAATACTGCGGGTTGAACCCCTGCGATGTACGTGAACAGAAGCTACATGTGGAAGAACCGATGAAACCCTCTCGGGAAGCCAGGTCGGTGAGGATCGAACAAGCCTGCGTAAGACAGGACGTTCGGACGAGCCGCTACGGTTACCCACTTTAAAATAAGGGGTTACTTTCACGAGCTTCGACACGGCATAGGTGGAGGTATAACTCATAGATAAAGGCCTGTGAATAGCGGGCCTTTTTTTATGCGCACTCGGTGAATTCGAAATGTGTATTGAAACGTTTAAGGGGTATCACTCGATATCTTTTTGTCTTCGGGCTGTTCGCTGATGATGCGGATCGGCATCGGATCCGTGACCGAGCCGGTGTAGAGGGTCCGGTGCGGGAACGGGATTTCAATGCCTTCGGCGTCAAAGCGTTCTTTGATTTGGATCATGATCTGATTTTTCAGCGGCAGAAAGTCTTCCTTCACGCACCAGAGGACATAGAGAAACTCCAGTGCCGAATCACCAAAATTCACAAACCGCACATCCGGTTCGGGTTCGTCCAGGCACAGCGGGTGAGCCAGGGCGAGTTCTTTCAGAATGGCGATCACGCGTTTGACATCTTCCTTGTAGGCAACGCCGACATTGATATCCAGCCGGCGGATCGGGAAGTAGGTGATATTGCGGAATTCCGATTTGATCAGCGCTTCGTTGGGGATGCGGACCAGCTGGTTTTCAAAGGTCCGCAGTTTCACCGACAGCAGGTCGATCGACAGGATAATGCCCTTGGTCGTGCCGATCTGGATCTGGTCGCCGACGGAAAACGGGCGTTCGGAGACCAGGAAAATGCCGCTGATGATGTTGGAGACGCTGGTCTGGGAGGCAAAACCGATGGCGATGCCCGCAATGCCCGCGGTGCCGAGCAGCGTAGTCCGTTCGACGCCGAGCTTGTACAGAATGACCAGCAGCAGGATGAGTGAGCCGGAGTAAAAAAAGCTTTTCCGCAGCAGCATGTTGGCTTGCGGGGACAGTTTTCGTTTCGTGGAGCGCCCGACAAAGGCCGAGATAGAAAACACCAGCGGAAATCCTACGCCGATCAGCAAGCCCACATGAAGGGCTGGCGCCAGGTTTTCGCGGGCCAATAAATGGGTCCATTCGATCGTTGTCGTGAGATTCATTCTGTCCATCCTTCCTTTAGATGCCGGGGATAAACTTGAAATTGCTGAAACTTTGGGTCAGCAGCGTTTTCCTGGACGGCTTGCGTGCCTTGTTGAGCAGCGTCAGGTCTGTATCATGTTGGGGCGGTTGGTCAAGGTACTCAATGCGGTCGTCTTTGTCCGGTCCCAGGTAAGTGATGCGAACGGGATTGGTCCAGAGCCGGGGCTTGCCTTCGTAGACCGTCAGGTGCTCAACATGCACGCAGAGGCGATCAATGCTCAGCATGCTTGACGCAGTGTTGTGAATTTCGACGGGGCAGACCAGGCGATAGCGTTCCGTTTTTTTGGAGGTGATGTCCCGGCGGGCGTGGGTGAGAAGCGAGTAACACAACTGGCCTGAGACCGTGTCGCCAAACCAAATATTAGAGCGGGTGACGGTGGGCATCTCGCAAAGTTCAATTGGCGGTTTCTGTTCGGTAACAATACGAATCCATGCGGGGATGCTGACGAAAAAGGTTGCCTTTTGACGCGGGGGGAGGTTGACCGGCATTTCCATCCGGACGACGACGGGTCGATCCGGAAGCATTGGGAGCAGTCGAAAGCAATTAGACGATGTGCCCACGATCCAGCGGGAAAAGTCCAGATGTTTTGGGGCGTGCGGGCAAACACTCAAAGGCTGCGCAAGCGTTTTCGCTTCGGCTTCCACTTCGGTCTGCTGGGCGATATTTAATTCATCGCCGATCTTTTTAAGCCACAGGACCAGCGGGCCTATCTGAGCCCGGTACAGCACGTTCGGTTCTATTGTTTGCGGTTTCCACAAATCCATTTACATTCCAGCTCACGATTGATCATTTTTCATTCCTGCCATCACTGGCGTATTGCGAACATTAATTGTATCGGCTGCGTAGATTAAATCAATGGGAAATTTGATTCGGCTAAGGTAAAAGTCCAAGCCGGTTCAGTTGCTGACGAATCTGCTCAATGCTTTCAAATATCACAGCTGTCATGCCGACGGCACGCGCGCCGTTAACGTTGGCGGCCAAGTCATCGATAAACAGGCATTGTTCCGGTGGGGTGCCGACGTTTTCGGCGGCTTTCAGGTAGATGGCCGGATCCGGTTTCATCAGGCCCAGTTCAAAGCTCAGGGTCGGATGCTCGATGATCTCCAGCCACGGCCAGTGCTTTCGGATATAGTCCCAGTGAACCGCATCCGTATCGGACAGCAGTCCGAGTTTGACCGTTCCGTTTAGCTGCGTTAACAGTTCCTCGGCCCCGTCCATGGTATAAAAGATACTTTGCCACAGGGTCTTAAATTCATCGAAGGGCATATCAAGGTGCCCGTCTCGGCACATAGACTCATGGACTTCTTCCATTCCGATATGCCCCAGGCACAGGTCAATCATCATGCGGCTTTTCATGGTCTTCTCGACCAGTTCAGGGTCATCGCTGTCGATATGTCCAAACAGCTTTTCAACCATAAACCGGTTGTCAATTGCCACCAGCACCCGGCCCAAATCAAAGATGACGGCTTGTATGTCAGGTCGATTTACCATTCGTTGTCAAACCAGGCGGCTTGCCAGAGCCAGTCGTCTGCCAGTAATTCAAGATCGTTAAAATTAATCATATCATCTGAGTAAAGGTCGCACAAGAGATACCAGTTGGAATCGGCCGGGACGCTTTGCCACGCAGCTGACAGATAGGCGAAGTCTTCCAGCCCGATATGCCCATTGCGTGAAAAGTCCGCTTGTTTAGGCCCCACTTCGTCAGCCCCGGCATCGGCATAGACTCCCATGACGCGTGGTTCATTATCTATCTCGACCTCATTCGGATCATACTCGCCATATTGGCAAAAATCAATACAGGGAGAATCCCATTGCAAGTGGTAGTCATCATTGGCAGGGGCAACAAAATTCGGAGCAGGTCTTGTTGTCGGGCCTAAGTTAGGGGTATAATTCAAATTTGACAGTATGGGGTAGCCAGAGGCCTGGTCTGGGTAATTAGCCCAAAAAATGCATTCTCGCACTTGCGTGGGATAGGCAGACATTTCAAAATAATCACACCATACTCCATAGTCTTGATTATTGACAATGGTGCAATTTTGAATATACGCATCTCGATAATCATACATATAAATTGCGCCGGTACCGCTATCGTTCTCTGCGATGACACAATTCTTGATGTATACAAGAACACTTCCTGGATATAATCCGTCGCAACAGGAGATGCCTGAACCATAGCCGGTAATGCTGTTTCCTTTGATTAAACATCCTTCAATGAGTGGCGACCCACGAGAGACACTGATTCCGCCGCCAAATGTCATACAAGGGCAGGCATCTAATTGGACATGGCAATTAATGATTTTACAGTTACGAATGGTTGGATCACCATGGGAAATATAAATACCTGCTCCGCCCGGACAGCAGGTAAGCAACCAAAAGTTGCGAATGGTAATTCCTTCCAAGACCGATTCACGAGTTTCTTCGGACTCAAAAATAAACCCACGATGATAAATTGGCAATTCAGTTGCGCCGTCAACGATACAGGTTTCCGGACCGCTTTGGCTTTTAACGGTAATAGCTTTGCCGAGAAATGAGATGTCACGATTGCCGTCGCCGCTGTAAATGCCGTCTTCGACGAGCACGACATCGCCGCTGCCGGCAAGATTGATAGCGGCTTGGATATCGTTGCAGTCGGCCGTTCCATTGGGGTTGACGGTCCAGGTTGCTGCGCCTGCAAATCCAAAACACATCAAAAAGCAGATACATAAAGTGGTTTTTCCCATGAGTAGACCTCCTTAATGTCTGGCGCCGATTATACTCGAAATCACCTGAAAAAACAAGCGATTAAATGATATTGTATGTATCACGATTGTTTTTCAGAGTGTCTTAGCAGCAGGTCGCTGTATGAGGTGTTGATCAGGTCTTCGGGTCGGATGTTCAGCAGGGCGATGTAGTAGTCGCATTGTTGGCGGAGTTTTTCGATACCGAGGTGGCCGGTTTCGTCGATGGCTTCGATTTCGACAAAGTTGCCCAATCCTTTAACGGTATCAATGTGAAACTTGACGTTGTCGATGAAGTAGATTTCCCGCTGTTTGTCCACGACGATGCGTGTGTCCACCGCGGCGGCCAGCACATCGTGCAGTTGCGCGCCGCCGGGACCGTCGGTGCGATAGAGCGCGACGTCGGCGCGTTTCGGTCCGGCCGTATCCGGTCGGTCATAAAAGATCAGGCTGTTTTCAATATTGCCCTGACGCAGTTTCAGCCGCCCGCGTGAAACCTTGAAATAAGTATCAATCTGATGGTCGGTGCCCTTGAACTCGGCGCTGCAGTCCTCCAGGATTGTACGGATGCTCTGCGGGGCGTCGCAGCGTGCTTTGATTTCGATGTTTATATGTGCCATGACGGGCACTGTAAAACAGTTGGACGGGAATGTCAATGGCAATTATGGAGTGCAAAGCGGCTTATGTGCCTTCCATCCAGTGGGCTGCCAGTACCGAAAAGTCATACAGATTGACGATGCCGTCGGGGATGCCTTTGGGGCCGGAGATGTCCGCTTCAAAACAATTGTCGAACATATCGCACACCGAAACCAGCCACCATTCACTCATTTTTACTAAGTCTGCCGCATCCACCCGTCCATACGGTTCAGCGACATCCCCCGGAATGTCAGCTGCGGAGGCTGATGGTGCGATCAACAATATCGTTGCGATTCCCACAAATACAGTGAGATTAAATTTTTTCTGTTTCGACACTTTCACACGCCTGCTCCGTAACAAAGTTCTTTCGGTCAAGATCCATACACGATTTCCCTAGCTATGCTTTATCTACGATTTGACGTGCGTTGGCGTTCATCTTGCAGGCGTGGAAATCATAATATAACTGATAACAGTATTTATCTGCTTGTCCTGTATGGCTTTACGGATGAACTAACAAAACCGTTTATCAGCCGATTAAATTAATTATGTGCCCCATCTAATCGGGTATTGGCGAGGCAATGAGAGTACTTTGGAGCCAGTTTTCAGCCGTCACTGCGAAATCGGCCAGATTGACCGTGCAGTCACGGTTAATGTCGCCGAAAAGCATGCCCGAACCGCGGTATCCGCCGCTGCAGCGATCTGTTAAGCTAGCCTGCCATGTATTCCCGTAAACGCCCATATTGATGCGTCCGCCGGAGCCGTAGGACTCAAAGAAGCTGACAACAGACGGATCGCCGCTATCGATGCAGGGGCTGTCTTCAGAGTCCTGAGCGAAGTATTCCAAATCCGGATCCCATCGTCCGGCAGTGCTTTTCAGATGGAAATCGGTTCCCGGGATTCCCTGCTGTGGATCCGGATGCCACACGCCGGGCTCGGCAAATAACGGATCGACATCAATATTCCCGATGCCCGGACCTGTCCAGCCGCCCAAAATGTTACAGTAGTTCAATGTCACTCCGCCGGTATCGACAATCGTGTGGTTTGGCATATGCCGAAGAATCGTATTTTCAACAATCGCGTAATTCGACGCAAATTCATACTGGCCGTTCTCGGAAAATGTACATTGATTCACGTTTAAACGGCCGTATGCTTCAGGGTTAATGTGACTATAGGTGTTATTCACTGCCAGCCCATTAAAGATGTTATTGGTAAACAGGCAGTTTGTGACGTTAAAAGACGCAAAATCCACGCCCTCCCACGCCATAACGCCCGAAAAATTATTTTTAAATGTGCATTCGCGAATATCCAGATCCATTGCGGGAACCGGACATTGAACGAATATTCCACCTTGCTTAACAACAGAAGGATCCGGGTATTCAGACGAAGAGATTGTATTGCCGATAAATTCGCAGTTATGAAATTCAATGTCATTTTGTTTATCGGGCCACAGTTGCAGATGTACCCCGATTTGATTGTTTGTGAATTGACAGTCTACAAAAAACAGGCCCTCGCACATATCTGCAAAGACGCCCACGCCTTGCAGATTTTCAAAGCGTGTTCCGGAAATGAAACCGCCATCACTGCTTTCAAAGTAAATTCCCGCACAGTATTCGGAGCTGGTGTTTTTTTCGAAGACACAATCCGCTACCCGCAAAGAATTGCTGCCGAGGGCGTAAACTGCGTAAAGCGGGTAGGTGGAGCGATTGTCGGAAAATGTGCAGTTCTCCATGGTCAGACTACAATACTCCCTCACTTCGACCAAGGCCGACATATAATCACTTGAATTGGCATTGTTTGTAAACGAACAGTTTTTAATGGTTGGCGATGCATCCCACATGCAGCGGATAGCGTTACGCATCTGGTTGTTTTCAAAGCGGCATCCATCAAAGACAGGATTGGCTGAGTCAATATAGATGAGTCCGAATGTTGTTTGGAAACCCGTAAAAACACACTCCTTGAAACAGAGGCGGCTTTGATTTTGAATGTAAAATGGTCCTGGCATATAGGAAGGGATAATACTCGTGAACGTCAGGTCCGAAAAATAAGTATCTAATTCATCTGGCGAATAGACCGGATTATCTAAATAGACTTGTTCGTGTAGTGTGAGGATACAATGATCCGGTCCGTTAGCGCTGGTCACATACAGGTGCCGCATGTCGATCATATCAAAGACTGCTGCCTCGGTATTGTACTGGCCGGAATACATGCCATCGGCCAGAACGAGAATGTCATATTGACTCGTCATGTTCACCGCTTGTTCGATTGTTTGTGTTGGGCCGACAGGTGTATTAGGAATGTGAAACGGGCTGGTGCCGTCATAGAGGTCGCTTCCGTTGACCGGATCGACATACCAGGTGTTGCCGAAAAGACTAGCATGTGCCAGCAGGCAAAATATTGCGGATATAAAGAAAAGTTTCCCTGTGGAACGCTTCATAATTGCTCTCCTTTTGTAGAAGTATGGCTCATCCTATAGGCGCATATTATATCAGAAAACCTAAGAATTGCAAGTGAAAACAAACCACGGTGGGATAGACTGAGTGGTTCAGCAAGGGGATGGTCGATGGTATTTCGTCCATCTCCTTGCTGTATAAGAGAATACCGCTTTATTGAATGAATGTTATCGATGCATTTGGGTCCAGTCTTCGGTGCGGGTGCCGTTATAGGTGGTCAGGACGTATTCGACCGTTTTTTCCGATTCCGGCTTCAGGGTCAGGGTGTACTTGACGGTGTCCAGATCGATTTTTTCGTAAAATTCATCCGCATCGCCTGCGTTTTCAATACCCCAGTACTGTGTTCCGAGATTCCGCTTCAGCTCAATCTTGATATCCAGGTCGCGCGTGTTTTTGATGGTCAGTTGGATGGTGCGAATCTCGTCCCAGCCGTCAATATTGCCCCTGCGGTCAAAGCGGTAGTTGTCGGTTTTGACGTCCATTGTCTTGGATTCCACAATCACATCGGAGACCATACCGAGGTTCAGCTCTACATCCTCACCCACGGGGATATACTTAAACGATGACTGGCCCGTATAGGACAGGTGCCCGTCGTCATCGGCAGTGCGATAGACTTTCAGTTGTCCGCCGGGAATGGGGGTTTCGCCCAGTTCGTGGTCTTCGTCATTCTTAAAGCTCAGGTAGCGATAGACAGCCGGCCCGTAACGGTCCTCTTCATGCTTGTACAGGTTGACGACCGGGATTTCATCCACATCAAAACTCGGCAGACGCTTCGACCACGTGTTGGCAATTGTCTCAGTGCCTTCGATGGTATAGAGGAAGTACTCGCTGAGCCCTTCTTTTTTAATCTCTTTGGGTTTTTCCATGACTGCGTCGAACGCCATCATCTCGCCTTTTGCTTCGATTCCGCGAAACTTAGCTCCGGCCATGGCGGGCATGGCTTGTGGTCTGGGGGTCGGTTCACCGGGGCGGCCGTAGGGCTGCTGCCGCCGGGCCAGTTCCGCGATCTGGTCCAGAATGTGAACCTGGCCGACGATTAAACGGGTCTGGGCGTTTTCGTAATCTTCGCCTGAGTAGTTGGTGACGCGGACGTAGCCCTGCAGCCGCATGGTTTTTTCGTCTTCGGTAAGCGTGCCCATATAGAACGCCCGCCATGACAGGCCGCTGGTCAGGTAGGTAATTTCGAACGGGACATTTCCGTCTACTTCGCTGTTGATGTTCCACAGGCCGAGGTTCTGCACACGCGGCGGAAAGGTCAGATCGGTAATGTCGATCGCATCGGCGTGTGCCTTCGGCAGCATCGACAAACTCGTCGGGTCGATCAGCGTACCCGCCCAGGAAAACTGCAATTTGTTTTTGCCTTCCTTGAGTGTGAGCGAGCGCGCATCCCGAATGAGTGTCAAATCGGCCGAGTTGTAAATCGTCATCTGCGTCATATCACGTTCCGGCAGCGTAACAAGGTCAATTTTTGCAAATACCGCACTTGATAGAATCAGTATGATTAAGATTGTATGTCGTTTCATGGTTTTACTCCATATTCTGGATTCCCGCCTGCGCGGGAATGACATTTTAGCGATTTGACATTAACGATTAGTCAATAATCATTATTCATTAATCATTTCGCCCTATGGGCGAACATTGATCCGGCTGTAGCGCATCTCCAGTTCCTTCACCGCCGGACCGTCGTCGGTGCGGGCGGGCAGTTCGATTTCGAATTCCAGCGTGAAAGCATCTTTTCGGGTGTACGTAGCTTTCTTGCCGTCGATCTCGCATTGTTTCATGTTCCACTGACCGCCGATATGCTGGATCATTGTCAGGGTGGCGGGCTTGTCTTTGAAGTTTTCAATCTTGGCGGTGATCAGTTCGTCAGTGTCGAACAGAACAACCTGCTCTTTGTTATTCTTACGCAGGTTAATCCGGTCGTCCTTCATTTTTCGTTGGGTGACCACGATGTCCCGGCTGTCACCGACGTACAGTTCGGTCTTTTGACCGACCGGGATCAGGGCGGTGTGGTCCTCGCCGAGGAAGATGCTGCTTTCGTGGCCGTCGTCGCCAAACAGGCGTGCCTTGCCGCCGGCCAGTGCAAATTGACCGAGTCCGCTGCCCGTGTCATTGACGATGCGATAGCTGACGGGAACGCCGATATTCTGATTTTCAAGTTGCTCCGGGTCCCACGGCAGCATCGCCGAATCCCATGTCCAGATCTTGGTGATCGGCACCTTAGGGGCTTTCAAAAACAGCATGCGTTTAGTTTCCTCGTGGTCGATTCCCTGCTCAAATGCCTCGCCGTAATCCAATAAGACGCGGGCGGTGTCGAAGTCTTCGCCGGAAAAGTTTCGCAGGACCAAATAGCTCTTCAGGTCAAGCTGGGTTTCTTCCTTGTCAGCGACGGCTTTGTAGGTGACCAGCCGGTCGATATTTCGCAGCAAATAGCTGATGCGAACGGTCTCGGCGTAGTCGCCCTCGGAGGCAATCTCCCAGACCAACGCCGCTTCCCCCGGCGGATAGCTGACGTTCAGCAGTTTGACCTTTTCGGGATGGTCCAGCACGGTCAGGCGAATCGAATCGGCGTCGATGGACACCGCCTTCCAGGAAAAGTCCACCTTGTTCAAACCTTTCTGCAGGGTCAAAATACGTTCTTCTTCAATGAGCGTGGCATTCGGATTATCCAGCCGGATAACCGTCGCGTCCCGCTCCGGCAACGCCACCAGCTTCGTCCGTGCCACGGCAACCGGGGCGGCAGCCATGAGAATCAATAATGTCCAAAAAATCGTTTTCGTTTTCATAATCGTATCTCCTTTAAAAGTTCAAAGTTTTTATTCTTTTATTTTATATCCGTGATAATCCGCGGTTTCTCATTTCTTTGTTGTCGGATCGGCGACGCGACCGACGAACAAAATGCTTCCCGTGTTATTGTCTTTAATAATAAATACAAACGGCCGGTCGGCTTGGAAGACCGGCGGGGGAGTGGGCATGGCCGTCAGCCGCATGCCAACGCCGGTAGCCGCGGCGGCCTCGGTGCCTTCTTCGTTGACCTCGACGAAGGCCTTGTGGACGACGTCGGAGATAAACAAATCCTTGCCGCCGGTCATGCCGGAAAAGTCCGCTTGCGACGTAAAAGCAATGGGCATGCCCATGTCTGCCAGCGTTTTGGCCAGGTCATCATACCGGCAGGTCATTGTAAACTTCGGCAGAGTCACCAGCACTTCTTTCTTCCGCAGCAGTTTCTGCCATTCAGTGAGATTCTCAGCCGTCAGTTTCTTTTCCAAACTCGCTAATCCGTTTTTCTCGCCCGGCAGCAGCACCAGCATACCCAAGTCTTCGCCTTTGTACGGCAACTCCAGCAGCTGCAGCGACTCGGCCTGTGCGTATTTAAAGCGGTCCTTTTGATGCATCAGCGGGGCAGTGACGGTTTTAGTCGGCGTAACATAAAACGGCTCGTCTTTGGTCTGTTCGGCGTCAAACTTGAGCGTCCAGTCGCCCTTGAAATAAATCGCATTTGTCAACACCAGCCGCGTTGTGGCATCCAGCATGCCTTGGGGAATCAAATCCTTGATCTTGTCCTGCGTCTTCTTTTCGACCCATTGATTGATTTGTTTTCGAGTCTTCTCGGTCTCTTTGACAAAATCCACATTTTCCAACCCGGCTTTGTAGCATTGACTGTTCAGTTCCAAAAACGAATCCAGGAATGGAAAATCTTTCTGGCCCCACAATGCATTGGCCACGGATAACTGGTAATCACCTTTTTGCCCCTGCTGATTAAACTGGTTGATAAGGTGTCCGAAGCCGTTATGGAAATCGACGGGTGCTAATTCAAAATGCAGTGTCTGTGCCATTTCTTCGGCGGTTTTATTATTCGCCCCGGCATATGTCATCGCTAAAGCGGTCGAAATACTGTAGGGCGAATAAAACAAATTGCCGTCATTGGTTTTTCGAAGTTGCTGGTATAAATCAAATGCGAAAGCGGTGTTGCCCTTGGCGATGACTGTTGAGCCTTCTTTCTTGTCCATAACAACGCTGAGAGGCAGAGCCGTATTGTATAGGATGCCTGTTAAGATGAGAAAATAGATTGTTTTCATTGTGTCTGCTCCTGTGTTTTTTTGACGTAGCTTTGCGCCCGCTGGCCTTGGTATTTTGTGACCGTATACGTAAACATTGTTTCCGTTTGCGGCGGGACTGTCAAGGTAAATCGCGCCCGGCTTTTGTCATGTTTTTTGTACATAACATCCATATTGTCTTTCGGTGGCTCAATCTCCCATGTGTCCATTCCAAAATCCCGGGTGATTTCGAGATCAATCGGGATGTCACGGGGGTTGGTGACTTTGACCTGCCAGGTTTCGATTTCATCGAAGCCGAACATATTATAGACTCGCTGGCCGTTTTCGATCAGGTACCCGGTGAACAAATTTCCGTCTTCATCAGCGACATGATTGTCCGTCTTATAGTCCATCAACGTCGGCTGGACCGTGACCAGTCGTGCGGGGCCTAAATTCAACTCGACGTCTTCATTGACGGGGATGTATTTGAAATCGCTGCCGCCGACATAGGACAGGTTCTGCTGCTCATTGACAGTGCGGTAAATCTTGATGCTGCCTTCCGGGATCGGTGTCTCGCCCAGGTCGTGTTCAGCGTCATTGGCGAACGAGACAAACCGCACGGTTTCACTGCCGTAGCGATTCTCATCGTATTTGTACAGGCTCTTAACCGGGATATTATCCACGTCGAAACTCGGCAGACGCTTGGCCCACGTGTTCGGTAAATTCTCCGTGCCTTCAATGGTATACAGGAAGTATTCGCTCAGTCCCTCTTTTTCGATATCTTTGATGTCAAGCACAACGGATGTTCCGCCGGCGAAACCGACGCTGAAATCGCTATCCTCATTACTGAAGAATCTGCCGAGAACCGGTATATCGCCCAGAATCGGTGATCTTTCATTGTAGTCGATATCGACATCAGTTCCTAACATGATTGAACTATCTTCGATTTCCGGTCCGTATGGATAATGTCGCCCGGCTAAGTCGCTGATGGACTTGGTCAATCGGGTTTCGCCGACAATCAGGCGGGTTTGAGCGTTAACAAAATCCTGGCCGGAATGGTTGGACACGTTGACATAGCCTTTCAGGCTCATCATTGTTTCGTCTTCAGTCATTGTGCCCATGTAAAAGGCCCGCCAATTGAGCCCGGATGCGAAGTAGGTAATCTCAAACGGCACCGCGCCTTCGACCTCCGAGCGAATCAGCCAGCGGCCGATATCTTTCAGCCGGGCCGGGTATGACAGCAGTTCAATGTCGATATGTTCGGCATGTTCCAGCGGCCGCAGCGACAGGCTCGTCGGATCAATCTGTGTACCGTTCCACATAAACTGCAGCCAGTTCCACCCCGGTTTGAGCGTCAGCTTACGCGTGTCGCGAACCAGCGTCAAATCCGTGGAGTTGTAAATCGTCAGTTGCGTCTGATCCGGGGCGGGCAAAACGACCAACTCAATCGCACTGGCCGGCGCAAACGGCGGTGTGTCCGGTATCGCTTCAGAATTGACGATTCGGGCGCCAATGCCAAGATGAGCCAATGAATCTCCGGTTGCCGCTAACCTGCCCAGTTGATCGTTAAGCGTCAGCACTGTCGAATCCGTCGGTTTTTCGAGAGCCGACTTGAGCTGAGGGGTGGAATTGACAAGTGACGTTACCGATTCTCTGACAGCCGGAGCTTTGGCGATCCGGGTGCCCTGTGAGGGTTCTTCAATCGAACTTTTTTCCGGCGGTCGTCGGAATATCAGCAGTCCAATAACCACGATGGCTGCCGCTGAGGCAATCCACACAAAAGCGGTGCGACGGAAGCCGCCCGATAAAGCCCGTGAGGGCTTTGATAATGTTACATTATCCGTATCGCGTCCCGGCACTGCCGCTTCGGGCTTCTGTTTTGAAAGATCCAGCGTTTTCCCGATCAACTGTTCAGACAGGGCCTCCTCTTCGGATAAAACATTCAACGCGGTAAATTTCTGCTGAAGCTGTTTCAGCCTTGCGGCGCAGTCGCTGCATTGGGCCAGATGGGTTGCCGCTTCCTGACGAGCATCCGCCTCCAACAGATCAAACGCGTATTGAATCAGCCTGTCTTCGTTTAAATGATTCATTCAACACCTCCCGCGGGATTGGGCAGCAAGGTTGCCAGTTTCTTCAACGCCCGGAACAGATGTGTTTTGACCGTGCCGATCGAGCAGTTCATGGCCTCGGCGATTTCTTTATAGCTGAGTTTATGATAATAGCTCAAAATCAGGGCCGATCGCTGCTTTTCCGGCAGTTTTAATAAGCTTTCTTTGACCTGGCGGCGTTTTTCTTCCAGATTCAGTGTTTCGATGGGTTCCGGCGTTGGCGATTCCAGAGTACTTTCCAGTGTCGGGCAATGCTCACCGTCGGCGCATGGCAGCGGCTGGCTGAGTGATACCGCCGGGTGCTTTTGAGCTTTGCGGAAGTCGCTGATGGCGGTATGGGTGGCGATTTGGAAGATCCAGGGCTTCAGACACTCACCTTTGAACTGCCCGGCGTGGGTATGGACCCGCTGAAACGTTTCCTGAAAGAGGTCTTCAGCTTGTTGCCGGTTTCGTGTCATTTTCGTTAAATATCCCAGGACAGACGGTCCATACCGGCCGACAAGCGTTTCAAACGCGTCCGCCTGGCCGCTGATATGTGCGTCTATCAGGTTTCGATCCGAGTTTTGCTCCATAAGGGTGTCCTAATCTATATGCTTTAGACAATCATAGTACCCAAAAGGTTGACAGGAAAGTGTAAAATTTGTGTAAAAGGTCGTTGGTTGCGGATTAACGGCCTTCAATGCATAAAAAAAGACCTGTCCACCGGGCAGACAGGTCTCTGGGAATCGGTTTAAGGATGGTATTTACTGCCGTTTCAGCATGCGGACGCCGTACAGGCCGCCGGCGGTATTGTCCGGATGAGCCTGGAAACGCACGCGAACGTTGGTTTTGTCTTTTGTGAGCTTTTCCGGGACCGGGTAGATTTCGTCATAGAACTCGTCGGGCTTATTGGCATTCAGGGTCTGCGTGGTGATCTTGACGCCGTCTACCAGAATGTCAAATGTTCGCCGGCTGCGATCCGAGCCCCAGTAGGTGCACTGCAGATCCATCGGCTCGTCGCCCAGTACTTTCATGTCAAACTCAAACCAACCATCGTAGGCATGCCGCCACGTTCGTCCGTTGAACTGTCCGACCGTCGAATTTTCACTGGTCAGGTTGTGGTCACGCTCCGGCTGCATCTGCCCGATCAAGAGGATATCCACGCTATTGGCTTCAAGCTCGCGAATCTTTTGCTGCTCCGCTTCGTAAGCGGCCTGCTGAGTTTTCCATTGATCCGGCGCGAACACATCCATATAGACCGTATACGGTTCATCGGCGATGGCAAACAGCGGGATAAAGCCTAAATCCTCGGGCTTGCGTCCCTGTTTACCGTCAGGATACGCAACTTTTGAGGCGGTAAACGCCAGCGGCCCGGTCTGCGTAAACGATTTGAGGATATCACCCTCCGAACCCGCCACCAGCAGCGGCGGCATCTGGCCTTCCTGCAGCGGCGCCGCCAGCAGCGTCGGGCCGTATAGAAACGCCGTTCGCACCGGCTTGTCGGGCAGAGTCGAGCGATGCAGTTTCATCGAGGTTTTCAATCCGACAACGTCACTGTTTCTAAACGTGTGTTTTAACATCAGGTAACCGTCAGCCATTGCTTCACTGATTCGTTCCGTTCCATTGAGTGAAATCGTCATCCCGTTGGCCCAGGCAGGCTTGCGAATTTTTAGTGTCAGTTCTGTCGGTTTTTTACACGAGAACGACAGTGTCGTCATGTCGCCGGCGGGCAGTTCGGTTTCCTGTGTTATCGTGACACCCTTATTCCGCCAATTCAGTTTGGAACTAATAAACAGATTGACATACAGGCTGTCGGCGTCGGCGGCATAAATCGCCTCGGCATACTTGGTGTGGTTTTCCATGCCCGTTCCCACACAGCACCAGAACGAGTCCGTCGGATGGCAAAATCCCTTTTTCGCGGGCATATCCAGAAAACCCTTATACATCACCATGCCGGTTTCGGGGTGTTGATGGGCGAGAATATGGTTCAGCAGGGCTCGCTCGTAGTAGTCCATGTATTGGGCGGTGGGATGCCATGCATACAAATGGCGTGTCAGCTTGAGCATGTTGTAGGTGTTGCAGGTTTCGGTCGTGTCGTGCATCGGCTCAGCCATCTGGTCGGGTTTGCCGAAAGCTTCGTTGGAGCTGTTGCCGCCATTGGCAAAGGTATAGTGATTAATAACCGTGTCCCAGAAGAATGAGGCAATCGTTTCAAACTTGTCATCGCCGGTCAGCTCATAAATGCGGGCGGCGCCGATGATCTTAGGGATTTGCGTGTTGGCATGAAGCCCTGCCAGACTGTCTTGTCGGTGGCTGAGGGGTTCCAGCACCGACTCGTCATAGAATTTTTTCGCCAGCTCCAGATACGCTTTATTGCCGGTGGTCGCGTACATGTCGGCACACACTTCGTTCATCCCGCCGTGTTCGCAGTCGAGCATCTTTTGCCACTGCTCTGGCGTCAGATCCTTCAACAGCTCAACGATCCAGTCCATGTGTCGAGTGCAGACGGCCAGTGCTTTGGGATTTTTCGTATATCGGTAGGTATCCTGCAGTCCGGCGATGATTTTGTGCTGGGTGTACCACGGCACCCAGATGCCGTTCAGGTCAAATCCCGCCGAGCGAATCTCGCCGCGGGATACTTCCGCAAAGGCTTTTTGGCCGCCGGGAAACGCTGACAGGTACCCGCTGCCCGAAGCATCCTGGCAAGCCGCCAGTTCATCGACAATATAGTCGGTGCGTTCTTGATACACCGCTTCGCCGGTGGCCGCGTACATCATCGCGCAAGCCGACAGGTAGTGCCCCAGGCAGTGCCCGGCGACGCCGCGGGATTCCCAGCCGCCGTAAACCTCGGCTTTGGGCTCCAGGTTCGCTTCTTTGCGAAACCATGCCAGAAACCGATCCGGCTCCAAATCAAGCAGCCACTTGGCATTGCGATCCATCGCGTCCTTGAACGGCCCGTCCAGAAGCCGCACGTCTTCCAGGCCGAAACCTTGCACGGCGATGTCGACCTTGGGGGCGATTTTGTCCGGGGCGTTCATCGTCAGTGAATCAGCCGAGGTTATCGAAATTAACAAACAGGCCATCAGGCCACAGGTCAGTGATTTGAAAAGTGATGTATAACGCATTCCTTAAGACTCCTTTACAATGAAATTGCTGCGGCGGACAATTGTCCGCCAACGGTTCTGTTATATATGGATGTTGCATGGGATTATGGTAAGAATAAACAAGCCGCTGTCAAGCGAAAAGCGGTGGCGTTTTGAGTTACGGCGTCGGCCGTTTTAGTCGTTGGTTTGCCACCCGGTTGACAGCATGCTGAGATCTTCCATGTTGACCACACCGTCTTCGACGAGATCTTCGCGGATTTGTCCGGCGGTGCCCATCCACAACCACTGGTCGGCCAGTTGAATCAGGTCGATGGTTTCCACAACGCCGTCAGAGCTTAAATCGCCCGGGTGAGTCTTCATGCGGATATACACCAATTCGATACCGGTCCCGTTGATCGGGGCGAGGTTGCGCGAATATTGCCGGTCGGTCGGGTTGTTCCAGCGTTCATAAACGCCCAGGCTTTCCAATCGCTGTCCGTCGCCGTCCGGATCATAAAAGGTTCCCGACGGCGGATTGTCCGCCAACGCCGCTTCTTTGAGATAATCATCGACCGCGGGAATCTGTACCACATCCGGCCATTCGTCCCAAAGAATATCCAACCCGACCGAGTCAATGGCAACGGCATCCTGAGAGATGAAGATACTCGACGGCCAGTCATTGTTGAACGGGTCGTTTTGCAGTTTATACGGATTACCTTCCCAGTAATATCCGCCGTAGAGTCCGTCAACCAGGTACAACAGTGTTTTGCCTCCCATATGCGGATGCCCCATGATATCCACCATTGCCCGATAGGAACCGGATTCGGGCACATAGCCGCACAAGGTGTTATGCAAATTATAATAACCTTCCTCAACCGGAGTGCGATTGTACGAGCCGTAGTGATTTTTTGCGCAAATGGTAATGCCGGCTGAATGTCCTTTTAAAACCGGCAGATTGATCAAATAGTCCGCTTCGGCATACAGTGTTGGAATAAAATCATCGGCATAATCATTTGGGTCTAAACCATGACTCCAGTGTTGTTGAATTCCGGAAGGAGTACTTTGGACGCGTCCCTGTTCACCGAGATAATCGAAATAGGTCACATCAGGGAACTCGGTGTGACAGATGTCCCACCACTGTTTTGGGAAGAGGGCAAGCGTGTCGCCGATGGCAATATCATTGGGTTCGACGCCGGCTTTGCAAACCAATTGTCGAAGCAGACTGACAATGATTTGCGGTGAAGTGTCCGATGAATCAAGATAGCGTGTTTTTGCATAGGTTTCGCGGTTTATCGACCAGCCGATCATGGTATGGTTACAGGTGGTCAGGTTGACTTTGACGGTGATTTTTTCGCCGGGGCTGTAGCCAACGTCGCCTTTGCCGCGTTCGGTGTTGAAGTGTCGAAACAGTGCGTCCCAGGCGGCCGCGTCGGTGATGCAACCGGTCAGTTGACGGACGGCTTTGCCGATCATGGCGTCCACATGCGTCTGTGAGGTGTTTTCCGGCTGCCAGGAGTAGCCGTCGCCGCTGCCGGGACCGTTCCAGTCGGTGGCGTTGGGGTCATGGACCCAGACGACCCGCCCCGGAAAGATGCCTTTCGCGATGCCGATCGGGTCATTGCGAACCGGCTCTGCAGAACCGGCGGTTTCCGTTGAAACGGTTGATAATGCCAGCCACAAACAACAGGCTGCTCCGGCAATGCAAAACATCGTTGCCGCAAACCGCTTCCGATTTAGCAGCCCCATTCCCCGTTTTAGGAACGATACCGCTCCGATCACCCCCATCAGCCAAATCACAAAACTCGACGCCA
Source organism: Anaerohalosphaeraceae bacterium (assembly GCA_963675155.1). GTDB lineage: Bacteria > Planctomycetota > Phycisphaerae > Sedimentisphaerales > Anaerohalosphaeraceae > 4572-13. The sequence continues at coordinate 561,159 of OY775912.1, forward strand.
GCGGAAACGCAATACGCTGGCAGGGATACGTAGCTCGCGAAGGCTTGGGGATTACGCGAATCAAAAACCAGATCAGTGCCGCCAGGCCGATTAACGGAAACAGAAGCCGCAGCCAAAGGGGATGTGGCCGGCGAGGGCCTTCTGTCTGACGCTGCTTTTTGGCTCGAACATAATAGCTCAACAAGTTGGCCATGCGCAATACATTCCTTTGGAGGAAACCGTCTAATCCAAACACCTCGTATCGAAAAACCAAATGCCCAACTTCCATTATCGTGATAGGGACCGATTGTGTCAAATTAAAATGGGATGTTCAGTTTTGAAGGATTTCCATCCATAACACAAGCTTTTTTACCCTTCGCTTATCGGACGGTTTGATAAGAGTTGCCATATCTTCAGACTGCGATTCAATATCCAGTAGAAACCACAGGTCCGGTAATACAGGCTCGGGTTGTGTTTAAGGGGTTGCGTTATCAGCCAACCCTGATTTTTCAGGTATTTTACCGATGTCTTTGTGGCCTTCCCCCTCCGGTTTTATGTGTTACAAAATTGTAATAACCATTAAGAGCTTAGGATGGTGATACGATGATAGGGGCATAAGGGGTAACAGATGTTGTTGCAAAAACTGTTATTAAAAGTCGTCTTTTTATGGAACCGGTCCGTTGTGACCTAAGTTAATGTTGTAAAGGAGAGTATCATGAAGGTATTGAAGAAGTCTCTGTATGTTGTGTTGTGTGTGGCATTTATTGCAGTGGCTGCGACGGCCGTTGCCGCGGAAGATGACGCTCTGGCTGCACTCGCTAAGGAAAGTGAAGCCAAGGCCAAAGAAACCGCCTCCACCAAGCCGACCGTCAAAATGATCATCGAAAAAGTAGACGCCGCCGCCAAGATGATAGAAGCCGAAGGTATCGAAGCCGGCTTCAAAAAGCTTCAGGGCAAAGACAGCGAATTCATTTTCGCCGGCACCTACATCTGGGTTCACGACATGAAGGGCGTCATGCGGATGCACCCGATCAAGTACAAACTCAACGGTAAAAACATCCTGGGTCTCAAGGACAAGACCGGCAAGCTTTTCTTTGGCGAGATGAACAAGGTCGCTCGCGAAAAAGGTGCCGGTTGGATTTCTTACATGTGGCCCAAACCCGGCCAGAAAGATGCTTCCAAGAAAGTCTCATATGTCAAGCTGTGTAAGGTTGGCGACGACGAACTCGTTCTCGGCTGCGGTGTTTATGATCTGCCTGCTGAAGAAGTTGAAAAACTGGTAGGCAGCAACTAAGAGTGAATTAAATCAGGGCGGAAGACATTTGTTTTCCGCCCTTTACTCTATTCTGCTGCAATGATTTAATGGCAGATGCAGGTTTGTATAGGGGATATATGATGAGTTTGAAAAAGAAGCTATTGGCGTTTGTCGGTTTTTCCATTGTTGTAATCCTGATTATTTGCGTGACCGGTGCATTGAATTTTCGCACTATTGAAAAAAGCGAACAACTGAAGAACGCGCTGAATATCACGGCTAAAAAGGTTGGGGAAAACCGTCTTGTCGAAAAAACATACTTGCAGTTTTATACCGATCAACTGTGTCAGCAGTTTTATACGTCCGCTCAAGACGTATCCGCTGTCATTGAGGATCTGAAGACAATGGACCTGCAGGCCGACGCCCAACAGCAGGTTGCCCGGATCCAGCAGTTGTATAATCAGTATCAGGATACATTCAAAAAGATCGTGTCCGTTCATGCTGGTCATGAATCGTTGAAGGGACAGATGGCCGCGCCGATGGAACAGTCGCTGGCATCGCTGAATGTGATCGGCAGTGAACTGGATGCGAAACAGGCCGAACTGCAAATGGAAGGTGAAGACCTCGATACGACTGAGATGTCATTGGTGAATGTGATCCGTGATTGCAAGATTGTCTTCCTGCAACTTCAGAATTTACAAAATCAGTTTCTTGCGACCGGCGATTCGATGTACATCGATCAGTTTAGAGAAGTCTCGGACGGTAATGCAGAGATCTATATTCTGTCGCTGGTTGAGTTGTCGGCGGTATTGAACAATGATGCAGTGGTCAAGAATGCCAAACAGATTGAAGCGTCACTGGATACCTTCCTGGGATTGATCGAGCAGTCCATTGCTTACGGACAACAGCAGCTTGAGCTGGTTCAGCAGGCTGACAGTCTGGGGGCGGAAATCATTTCCACCACCGAGGCCGTGATTGCCAGTGCCGATACGGTTATTTCAAAGCAGAAGACCATGGCGGTGACCATTGTCTCGTCGGTGGTCTGCAGCGGTGTGGCCCTGTTTGTCGTGTTGTCACTGATGATGATTAAGTCGATTACCCGATCGATTCAAACGATTGTTGAGATTATCAAAGCGGGTGTCAATGAAGTCAGTGACGCGGCTGAAGAGATTGCTGCGTCCAGCAAGGGATTGGCCGATGGGGCCTCCAAACAGGCCGCCTCATTGCAGGAAACCTCTTCGGCGCTGGAGGAAATGGCGGCGATGACCAAGAGCAATGCACAGCATGCCAACCAGGCCGACCAGTTCATGAATGACACCAATCAGGTGGTTAACTCAACCAGCAGTTCGATGGATCAATTGATTACCTCAATGGACAATATCAGTAAGTCCAGTGAAGAAACGGCCAAGATTATCAAGGCGATTGACGAGATCGCGTTCCAGACGAATCTGCTGGCGTTGAACGCCGCGGTTGAAGCGGCTCGAGCCGGTGAGTCCGGCAAAGGTTTCGCCGTCGTAGCCGAAGAAGTCCGCAGTCTGGCCATGCGGTCCTCGGATGCCGCTGACAATACCTCGGTGCTGATTGACGATACCACCAAGAAAGTCAACGGCGGAAGCGAACTTGTGACTGCCGCCAATCAGGCCTTCGGCGAAGTCGGCAACAGTGCCAGCAAAGTCGCCGCACTGCTCAGCGAAATCGCTTCAGCCTCCAAGGAACAGTCGCAGGGCATTGATCAGTTGAATTCGTCAATGGCGTCGATTGACCATATTACCCAGCAGTATGTCGCGGAAATCCAGAAGTTCACGACATCGTCATCAACGATGAGTGAGCAGGCTCACACCATGAAACAGGCTGTTGAGAAATTGGATGCAATCGTGGGTGCGGATGCGTAACGATACGCTGTGAAGTCATCAATTACTTATGGCTAATCAAAGCCGGTGAGTGCGAATGCTCGCCGGCTTTTTTTGTAAACATGACTTGATGCTGTCGGGCGGATGAATGCGGTCTACGTAGTGGCGCAGATGGCTTCGGCGATCTTAATGCCGTCTACGGCTGCTGAGACGATTCCGCCCGCGTAGCCGGCCCCTTCGCCGCCGGGATACAGTCCCGCGATGGCCGGACTGTGCATCGTTTCGTCCCGCAGGATTCGCAGCGGGCATGAGCTTCGCGATTCGACCGCCGTCATGACGGCGTCATGCATCGCAAATCCACTCAGCTTTTTATCCAGTTCCGGCAAGGCTAACCGTAATGTTTCCGTGACAAAATCGGGGAGCGTTTCCGACAAATCGCATGGCGTCACTCCCGGCGTATAGCTGGGGGCAACCTCGCCCAGTGATTGTGTCGGTTGTCCGCGTAGAAAATCCCCGACGCATTGAACCGGTGCGTGGTAGTTGCCGCCGCCGATCTCAAATGCCTTGCGTTCCCACTTCTGCCGAAAGACGATGCCCGCCAGCGGATCGGTGCTGCCAAAATCTTCCGGGCTCACGCCAACCAACAAGGCACTGTTGGCGTTGGGGCGGTTGCGTCGGTACACGCTCATGCCGTTGGTGACGATGCCGCCCGGCTCCGATGACGAGGCAATGACCTCGCCGCCCGGACACATGCAGAACGTGTAGGCCGATCGCCCGTTTTTGCAGTGGGCGACCAGTTTATAGTCCGCGGCGCCGAGTTTGGCGTGACCGGCAAACTTCCCGTATTGGGCCGCATCAATGAGCGTCTGGGGATGTTCGATGCGAACGCCGATCGAAAACGGCTTATGGGCAATCGGGACACCCGCACCGTGCAGCATCTCAAACGTATCGTGTGCGCTGTGGCCCAATGCCAGCACCAGTGCGGTTGTGTCAATTGTTTCGTTGTCATTGACGAAGGCGCCGGTAACACGCCCGTCGCGGGTCGTGATGCCGGTCAGCTTGGTTTCAAAACGCACCTGTCCGCCCAGTTCAATGATTTGCTCGCGAATGTGCTTGACGATACGCACCAGGTTGTCGGTGCCGATGTGCGGTTTGGCTTGGTAAAGGATTTCCGCCGGCGCCCCGGCCGCGACGAACTCGGTCAACACTTTTCGCACGCGGTTGTGCTTGTCCTTAATCTGTGTGGTCAGCTTGCCGTCGGAAAAGGTGCCCGCGCCGCCTTCGCCGAACGGCACATTCGATTCGGGATTGAGAACGCCCGTTTTCCAGAATACCTGCACATCTTTTACACGACTGACGACGTCTTTACCCCGCTCGATCAACACCGGCTTGTGGCCTGCCTGTGCCAGCACCAGTGCCGCCATCAACCCGCACGGCCCGCTGCCGACAACAACGGGGCGGATATCATGTTGAATTACAGTTGGCATGGCATATACCATGGACGGTGCCGCCGTGACATGCTGATCATGGACTAATCGAGCCAGCACAGCCGCTTCGTCATCGACCTCCACATCCACCGTGTACACAGCCAGAATACGATGCTTCTTACGTGCGTCGATTGCCTTGCGGACGACAGTAATTCCCTTGATCGCATTGCGATCAACCCCCAGCTTGCGCGCAACAGCATCCCCCAACGCCCCCTCAGCGTGATCAAACGACAACGAAATTTCCCGTACGCGTATCATTAATCAATTGTCAATCAACAATAATCAATTCAGTAGTGTCCTTCGTGGTTATCGTCATAGTCTGCTTCGGCGACGACGGTCAGTTTTTTTTCGGCGATACGTTTGCCGTCGCAGAAGGTGGTTAGTGTCCAAGGGCCAATTTTGTCATCAACGGGCTCCCAGACCGTATCGCCCAGGAAAAAGCGGTAGTCATTGCTGGTGATGCACACCTTTCCGACAAACGGGCCGGCGATCTGACCGTCCTTGCCCTTAAACGGCGGGTGATCGATTTCGAATTCCAGCGTTTTCCCCTTGCCGCCGGTGATGTGCAGAATGTAGCCGAACTCGATTCCCACCCGCGCAGGGGCTTTCACCGACCGCTTCAAAAACCGCGGCAGCTCGTCACTGTCCCGATCAAACGGCTCATAAATCCCAAACGTCTTCATCTCACATTTCAACTTCTTCGCCATAGCTGGCCGATTATACCCACTTGCCCGCTATTTGCAAGTGCAGTATAATGCCGCTCACGCAGTGGATGGAAAACATGGTTTAACAAAGGATCTAAAATGAGCAGGGTATGGTTGTTTCTGGTATTGGCGTCGATAGGCTGGGCGAAGCCCAAACCCCTGATGAGCGATTTTATGGGGCTGTGTGTGCATACGGTTCAGTTTAAGCCCGAATTGTACCGCCCGATCTGCCGGCATGTGCGGGACTACCACGGTCTGAATTGGGACGTCGGTGATCGCACCGATCACTGGCCGACGTTTCCGCTGGCGCACAACAAGGTCAACTGGCAAACGCTTTACGGCGCATGGACTGAGGCCGGCTACGAGATCGATGCTTCCATTTCCTTCAGTTCGCTGCCCTATGATAAATGGAACGATCCGGTGCGGGATGCGGAGACGTACGGTTTTGCCTTCGCCCGATATTTCGGTCCGTCCGGGCGTAACCTGGTGACGGCCGTCGAAATCGGCAACGAGCCGGGACACTTTGAAGATGCTCAATATCGAACTGTTTTCGAGAATATGGCCCGCGGTCTTCGCGCCGGCGATGCAAAGATGAAAGTCGTCACTTGTGCCGCAGTGGCCGGGCAAAGCCACAAGTACGCCAAAAGTCTCGAATGCGTCAAGGGACTGGAAGATGTATACGATGTGATCAATGTTCACAGCTACGCGCAGGTGACCGGCTGGCCGACCTGGAAGCGCAGCTTCCCCGAGGATGCGTCAATCGCGTATCTGAAAGACATTCAGGACGCGATCGACTGGCGTGATAAAAATGCCGCCGGTAAAGAAGTCTGGATTACCGAATTCGGCTGGGACTGCACCACCAGGCCCAATCACAAGGAGGGGACGTTCAAGGATTGGCGGGGCAATACGGACATCGAGCAGGCGTTGTACCTGGTGCGGTCATGGCTGATTTTTTCGGCGATGGATCTGGACCGGGCGTATATGTACTGGTTCAACGATAACGACGAGCCGCAGGTTCACGCCGCCGCGGGGCTGACCCGCAACGATCAGCCCAAGCCGTCATTTTGGGCGGTGGCGCATCTGCAGGCCACGCTCGGCGAGTACCGTTTCGATAAGGTCATCCGAAAAGACGAAAAGGTCTGTGTCTATCGTTATACGCACGGCAACGACCCGGCAAAACAGGTCTATGTGGTTTGGTGCCCCGTCGCCGGTGAAGCTGAAGAAGCAGTGACGATTCAAATCGGCGAGGCAAAAGTTCTCTCAGCTGAACAAATGCCGCTGGCCAAAGGCCCCGCCCCCAAAGCCGACTGCTGTAAAACAGGTCAGACCCTTCAAATTACCTGCACCCAGCGTCCGGTCTATATCACGGTTCAATAAGTTCAGGCTTTCAAAGCCCAGCGGAATTTGGCGGAGGTGCTGCGGGTGTTGGCGGCGATTTCTTCGCGTGTTGGCCGGATGACCTCGGTCGCGGCCTCGGCGTACAATCCGTCACGCAGTCCGTCGGCGAAGGCATGTTTGACGAGCCGGTCTTCGCCGCTGTGAAAACTGATGATTCCAATCCGTCCGCCCGGCCGCAGGCAATAGGGCGCCAGTCGAAGCAGTTCCTTCAGCGTACCCAACTCGTCGTTGACCAGCATCCGCAGCGTCTGAAACGTTCGCGCTGCCGGGTGCAGGGCGACCTCACCTTTTCGCTGCCGCTGTTTGTACTCTGTGACGGTGAGCCCCTTGACCGCAAAGACCAGCTCGACCAGTTGCCCAATCTGCGTCAGTGGTTCAATTTCTCGCTGGGCGACAATTCGCCGGGCGATGGCCTCATGGTCCGGCTCGTCGGACAGCTCACGCAGGGCCGCCGACAGTTTTTCTTCCGTCAGCGTCCTCAGCAAATCCGCCGCGGTCTGTGGTCGCCGGTCGTCCATCCGCATATCCAGCAGCCCGTCCTGTTTATAGCTCATTCCGCGATCCGGGTTGTCAATCTGCATACTCGACAGTCCCAAGTCGGCAAAAATAATATCGAATCCTTCGATTGCTTCGTCACGCAGCACGTTGGCGATGCCGGCAAAGTTGCTGCGATAAAACGCCATCGGCACATCCGCGGCCAAATCGCTGAGCCGCTGCCGTGTTCGCTCCAGTTCGGCGCCGTCTACATCCAGCCCGATCAGTTTTCCGCCGGGGCCAAGCCGTTGCAAAAATGCAGATGCGTGCCCCCCATAACCCAGCGTGCAGTCAACGATCGTCTCTCCCGGTTGTGGATTCAGTGCCGCCATGATCTCTTCGACCAGGATCGGAATATGCGTCCCCGCCGGCGTTTTGCCCTTGTCGCGCAGATGCTCACGCAGGTCGGGATGGTTGTCGATGGCATGTTCCTTGTACTTCTGCTTAAAATTCTTCGGGTGCGTCCCGCCATACCGCACCCGCCGCCGATGTGGCCGACTGTCCTGATTCTCAGTTGTTTCCGATTCACTCATAAACGCAGATTCTATCGACACCCATTCCCAAAAGCAATCGGATTCCGGGCAGGCTTTTTCGTGCTTTATTAGCGGATATCCCTTAAGATCTCAAAAAATAAAGATGTTTTATACTAATATGCCGACTTGAACGTGAATAGGGTAGAAACGATCGTTCTTGACTGGTCAAACCGGACGCATATGCTCGAAGATGAACTGTTGAAATTGAGGTTTAAACGCGGAGAAACCGGCGTACTTACTGATATTTATGATAAGTATGCCGACTACCTGCTGACGTGCGCGATGGCTCTTTTAAATGACCCGGCCCTGGCCGAAGATGCGGTGCATGATGTATTTGTCTGCTTTGCCAAGTCTGTGGACCGATTTCGTCTGCGGGGCAGCCTGAAGGCCTATTTAGCCACGAGCGTGCTCAACAGATCGCGGGATTACCTGCGGAAACGATCCCGCCGGCCGGGGAACCTGGACGAAACACAACTGCCGGAGTCTTCGGATGCCCCGCCGGATAGCGGACTGATTCTGGCCGAGCAAACAGCCCGACTCAGCGAGGCGCTGGCCCAAATTCCCGACGACCAGCGGGAAGTGGTCGTGCTGAAGATCAAAGCGGGTTTGAAATTTCGACAGATCGCCGCGATGCAGGCTGTCTCGATTGACACCACACAGGCACGGTACCGATACGGAATGGATAAACTGCGATCACTTTTGAATGGCGAGGTGGACAAATGAACCACGCAGATAAAATAACCCAAAGAATCGAACAAATGAATGTCAGCTCCACCGCCGCGATGCGGGACAAGATTCTCAGCGATGCAGCGCAGACAATGGAGCAAACGATAGACGCTCGGAACCACAAACCGAGCGTCGGGAGAACCATTATGAACAGTAAACTGATAAAATTTGCTGTTGCAGCAGTGGTCATTGTCACACTGACAACAATCTACCAATTTACGGGTTCAATTGATGGAGCAAGCACCGCTTACGCCAGAATGATTGAAAATGTTCGAAGGGCCCATTCCGTCAGTTACAAACAAACATATGTGCACGATGATGGGAAAAGTGATAGCTGTACCGTAGTAAAGATAAACAGCGACGGCGTGACGAGATTTGAAATCATGGACAATACGGTATTGTTATTTTATCCGAATAGAGATTTTTCCATGACGTTGTGGACCCGGCAGAAACGAGCGTTTATAACAAGGCGGAAGAATATGAGAGCTCCGCAAATCGACATGCTTGAATACACATTGAACACAAAAAATTTAGCCAGTGAATACAAAGGGCAGCACCTGATAGAGGGGCAACTTGCAGATCTCTATGTCAGCGAATGGGAATTTGGAAAAAACTCCGTGTGGGTAGATCCTCAAACTGAACTGCCCCTGTATGTTGAACAAAAAGAATATAAAGACCCTAATCGGATTTATCCCGCATTGAAACTTGCCGTCGCTGATTTCGGAGGAGATAGCGGTAGATGCGGTGCCGGAGGAGGAGGGCCGTATACCACCATCAAAAGTGATTTCCAATGGAATATCGAGCTCGATGAGTCGCTTTTCGATGAATTTCCGCCAGCCGATTATAGTGTCACTGAACAGATCGTACATTGCTCAGACCCGAATGAAAGTCATGTTGTCGAGGCGCTGCGATTTTGGGCTGAAGACCACGATGGGAAATTTCCTCCATGCGTTGAAATCCTGGGAGATGCCAACGAGCTTCGACCGATGCTGATCAAGAAGTTTGATCAAGACGGAGATCCTGAGAAGGAATACGAGACTGCATTTGTATATGGCAATCTTGTGCTCAAAGGAATACGCTTCGCCCAAAACAAGACAGTTGAATCAAACGGTCTCTATCATGAAGATGTGATGCTGGGAGAAGCGGATAAGCCGCTTTTCTGGTGGAAGCTGAAAGATTCTGAGGTGTATCGTGTGATTTATGGCGATTTGACGATGGAAGATATAGAGTCGGAGAATCTGCCGCAGTAAACTTCAATCAGTAAGACATACGTCCAAAAGGGCAGGCTAAAAAGCCCGTCCTTTTGGGTTGTTTGAATCATTAAGTTTCTGGACAATGCCGTTTAATCGCGGCGTTTCTTGAACGGCTTGTCGGATTTCTTTTTCAAACCCTTGAAGACGACGGTGTTGCGTTTCTTCTTAGCCGTCGCCTTATTCTTGCCAAAGGCTTTGTAGCCGGATTTTTTCTCTTCGCCGCCGTCTTTACCGCCGTCCTTTTTGTAGCCGCCCTGTTTTGGCTTGTACTTGGATTTTTGCCCTTCGCCGCTGCTGTCTTTACCGTAGCTCTTGCGTTTGGGCTTGTTGCCCTCACTGCCGGCGGTTTTGCCGTAGCGTTTGTTCTTCGGCTTGCGCGGGGCGTTATCGGCGTCGCCGGTTCCTTTGCGATTCGTCTTTTTGAAGGTAGACTTCTTTTGGCCCGGGGCTTTCGGACGGGATTGGTCGGATGCGCCCTTTTGACCCTGCTGGCCCTGGGCGCGTTTGCGCTGGGATGAACCGGGCTTGTTTTTCTTGCCGCTGCCCTTACCTAAATTGACGGTTCCGGCATAGGCAAAGCCGTCATAGTTTTTTATCTCAAACGTCCGGTCGATGAATCGTTCGATCTTTCGCAGTGACTGCACCTCGTCCTGAGCCACAAACGTAATCGCGTCGCCGGTGGTCATCGCGCGTCCCGTGCGGCCGATGCGGTGTACATAGTCCTCGGCGTATCCCGGCACGTCGTAGTTAACCACATGCGAGATGCCCTCAACGTTAATTCCGCGGGCGGCGATATCCGTGGCGACCAGCACCTGGTACTTGCCGCAGCGAAACCCGTCCAGGGCCTTCTGGCGTTTCTTTTGCGTATGATCGGAATGAATCGACGCGGCCACGATGTCGGCTCTTTTGAGATTCTGGCAGATGCGGTCAGCGCCGCGTTTCGTCCGCGAAAAGATCAGCACGCTGTCCATGTTTTCCGTTTCAAGAATATGCAGCAGCAAATCCATCTTCTGATCTTTGGGGACCGGGTAGATATGCTGGGTAATCGTCTCAATCGGGTTGTGCTGCTTGCCGATCTGGATGCGGACGGGGTCTTTCTGGATCGAGGCGGTCAGCCGTTCAATGTCATGTGACAGCGTGGCCGAAAACATCAGTGTCTGTCGTTTATCGGGCACATCGGCGAGAATCTTTTTGATGTCGTTGATGAACCCCATATCCAGCATGCGGTCGGCCTCGTCCAGTACCAGTATCTCGACCTGTCGCAGGTCAATGGTCCCGCGGTTGACGTGGTCCAGCAGTCGTCCCGGCGTAGCGACGACAATATCGACGCCGCGACGCAGTTCCTTAAACTGCTTCTGGATCTGTGTCCCGCCGTAAACGGCCAGCGACGTGACATCCATAAACCGGCCGTAACCGTTGATGGCCTTGTCGATCTGGACGGCCAGCTCACGCGTCGGCGTCAGAATCAGCGACTTGACGCGCCGGCGTTTGGCCTTGACCGTGTGTTCGATGTGGTGCAGAATCGGCAGCACAAACGCCGCCGTCTTGCCCGTGCCCGTCTGGGCGCAGCCGATGATGTCTTTTCCTTCCAGCGCCGCAGGGATCGCCTGGGCCTGGATGTCGGTGGGGGCATTATACCCGGTGGCAAGGATTCCCTGCACGAGCGGGTCGATCAGACCCATGGTACTAAATGGCATTTTATGTTCCTAAAAAAGGATTCGTTTACTGAGCCGTCCCGGTCACATGCCGGGAGGGTCGAGGCTTGGGTCGTCCGCCGGTCACAGTTGACCGATGAAAACGCCGCATCATTGCCTCGAAACGCGGATTCAGTACAACGGATGCACAAGGAAATCAAAGAGGGGTAAACTCTCGAAATGCTGTCATTTATGCTTGTATACCGGATACGCACCGCAACCTTATACCCCAGATACGCTAAAATTGCAACATAATTGCAAAATAAACATATAAATGCCCCGCAAATACCGTGGAAACTACGGTATTTGGCTGAAAAATCACGGTATTATCGGATTTCAATTTGACCTGCGCAATTTTATATCCATAATAACTTCATTGGAGAGAGGGGCATACCGTTCGGTTTCCCCATAAATGGAAATGCAGTGCCACCCCCGCAGACCCGCTCTGCGCCGCACCTTGTTAAGGAGAGAGAGATGAAAAGTTGGATCGTAATCGTTTTGTTATTGGTATCAATTATCCACGCGAAAGCGGCCTTGGATGATGACTTGATTGCACATTATGCGTTTGAGTCAAATGCACAGGATGTTAGCGGTCACAATCATGATGGAATAATCTATGGAAATGCAACATTTGGCGACAGCAGCAACGGACAAAGTTTTGATCCGGATAGAGCAAACAATTATATCCTCGCATCCAATCCCCAGGATTTTAAACTAACCAATGACTTTAGCTTTGGTTGCTGGATTAAAAGAACACAAAAAGATGATCCATCGGGTATGATTATGTCGTGTTCTGCGGATTTAAATTACAATGAATATTCGGGCTGGTATATGGAGACGACAGATTATGACCAATCGCTGGCAGTGACGACTTATGAAGCAGTTACCTTTAGCAAAATGATTGACTCTACTACACGCATAAGACTGTCTTCCGGAGCAGGCTATGCTGATGGTCAGTGGCATCATGCATTTGTAACAGTCTCTTCAGTGTCTGGTACAAAACTCTATATGGATGGAATACTGGTGGATTCTGATAACGGTACTGAAGATGTGTATTATGACACTGAATCATATTTTTGTATGGGGAACTTTATAAATGATGGGACTGCGGCTCCTGCATATCTTGATGATCCGATTGATGATGTCAGAGTTTATGATCGGGTTCTTTCAGAAGTTGAAGTTGAGCAGCTTGCAGTTCCCGAGCCGGCGACTCTCTCATTGCTGACACTGGGTGGTTTGGCGATGCTGCGTCGGCGTAAATAGCATTTTGTATTCAGTTGTTTCAAGGCTGCGGCCTTTTTTGAGAATTGACGGAGCAGTCGTATTGTTTATAATGACATCAAATCGAAAGGACGATTCGGTGGCGGTCAGCGACGAATATCTTGTTTTTTTGACCGACCAGTTGAGTGGTCTTGGCGAGGTGACGCACCGGCGGATGTTCGGCGCCGCGGGGCTATATTCCGGGCTTTTTAGGCATTAGGAGCATTTTTTCTCAATTAACCCTTGAAAAATGCCGAATGAATCAGTAATGTGGGTGTAAATGTAACATTAGATATTCGATTTGCACGGAACATAGGATGATAAAGAGGCATTTAGTCGGCAAATTAAAGGCTTCATTTAGCCAGTATCCGGTGGTCACGGTAACCGGCCCGCGTCAGTCCGGCAAGACCACGCTGATCCGTTCGGTCCTGCCCGACTGCGACTACGTGAACCTGGAAGATCCCGACCTTCGCGCGGACGCGATGACCGATCCGCGAGGATTTCTGGGACAATTCAAATCCGGTGTTATCATCGACGAGGCCCAGCAGACCCCGCAGCTTTTCTCTTATATCCAGGGCATTGTGGATCAAACCGGCCGTCCCGGTCAGTTCGTCCTGAGCGGATCACAAAACTTCCTGCTGATGGAAAAAATTACCCAGTCACTGGCCGGCCGCTGCGCGATTCTGCACCTGATGCCGTTTAGCTATACCGAGTTAATCGCCCAGCCGATCATGGATGTAAGCGAGCCCAGCGGCGAAAATACCTCGGACAAACCACCGTTCGATCTGTTCGAGATGCTGCACAAAGGCTTTTATCCGCGTATCCACGATAGGAATTTAGCCCCGCAGGATTGGCTGTCCAATTATTACCAGAGCTACATTGAGCGGGATGTTCGCCAGATTATCAATGTTGGCGACATCGAGGTCTTTAATCGGTTTGTCCGCCTGTGTGCCGGGCGAAACGGCCAACTGCTGAATATGGCCTCTCTGGCCAATGACTGCGGCGTATCAGCCGTAACGGTCAAACGCTGGCTGTCGATCCTCGAAACAAGCTTTATCATCAAACTGTTGAGGCCGTATTATAAGAACTTCAACAAGCGGCTCATCAAAAGCCCCAAGCTGTATTTTATGGATACGGGTCTGCTGTGCCATTTGCTGCGGATACGTGACGCCGAAGATTTGCAGTTTCATGCGATGCGCGGAGCCGTCTTCGAAGCGTGGGTGATTTCCGAACTGGTCAAGAGTTATTATCATCAGGGGCTGGTGCCGGATGTGTATTTCTGGCGGGATTCAAAGGGCAACGAGATCGACCTTCTCATCGACCGCGGCAGCAAGCTGATTCCGATTGAAATCAAATCCGGCCAGACGATCAATGAAGAATTCTTCAAGGCACTTGAGTATTTCGACAGTATCTCGAACCATGCCGTGGGAAAACAACTGCTGGTCTATGGCGGTACACGCCCATCTGTTCGACATAGCATCTCCGTCATCCCGTGGTATAACTGGCGATAGAAAAAACCATTTATAATAAACGCAAAATCAAAGGGCGATTCGATGGCGGTCAGTGACGAATATCTTGTTTTTTTGACCGACCAGTTGAGCGATCTCGGCGAGGTGACGTCCCGGCGGATGTTTGGCGCCGCGGGGCTGTATTGCGGGCCGCACTTTTTTGCCATCGTGGACGATGACGTGCTGTACTTCAAGGTTGATGACACCAACCGGGCCGATTACGAAGCTGCCGCCTGCGGGCCGTTTACCTACACCACCGAACGCGGTACGGCAGTGATGAACTATTACGAAGTCCCCATCGACGTACTCGAAAGCAAAGACCTCATCTGTCAATGGGCCCAAAAGGCCATCCAGGTTGCCGCAACCGCCAAAACAAAAAAGAAAACAAAGAAAAAGCCGAAATAATCCCACCGCGATTCCGCTCGTCGTATTTAGAGACTACTTTTGGCCCGAGGGAACGGGGATCGCTTGCTGTTTCTGGACGGGGTCGCCGAAGACGGGGAAACCTTTTTTATCCCAGCTAAACGGCTGGGCCATGATTACGCGGTTCCAGTTGGGTGCTGTTTCGACCTTGGTGTGGAAGATGATCCAGTCTTCTTTGCCGTCGGGCGATTTGGTGAAGCAGGCGTGCCCGGTACCGTAGACGTTGCCGGCGCCTTTAAAGGCGGGGCTGTCTTTCTTGGTCCAGCTTGCCGGGTCCATCGGGTCGGTGTCTGCATCCATCCACAGGTAGTTGAGTTTATATGTCGGATCCCACGAGCTGCTGCACGAATAGACGATGAAGATTTTGTCGTTGCCGCGGAGTATCTGCGGCCCTTCATTCAGCCCGCGTTCGTTCGGATTGTCGCCAACCCGTTCCCAGACATAGTCAGCATTGTCGCACAGTTGAACGCGGCTGCTGCTGAGCGTCCAGGGGTTTTCCATCGTCGCGATGTAGAGGTACTGGATGTCCCGGTGGTCTTTCCAGCCGGACCAGATGCAGTACAGTTTGTCGTTGTGTTCCAAAACCGTTGCGTCGATTGCCCAGCGGTTGTCCTTTTTCGTGTCGAAGTGGTCGCCGGTGTACAAGTGCCCCATGTCCTCGTAAGCGCCCTGCGGATCATCGGTCACCGCCCGCAGCACACCCATTTTGTGGTTGACGTTATTGCCGTCGGAGCCGGCATAGTAAATATACCAGCGGCCCTGCACATAATGGAGTTCCGGAGCCCAAATTTCGGCTTTGTTCCAGCCCTCATCCGGCGATGTCCAGACCACCTTGCGTTCGCCGCGGTCACTGATTTTGTCGGTTTTGCGGATTGAAATAGCCAGATCATCAACGGATTCGCAATAATAATACCAGCCGCCCTGACGGACCATAAACGGATCAGCCCCGCGTCCGATGGGGTTGGTAAAGGTTTGCACGGGTGCCGCGCACCCGCACACTGTTAACAGACTGACGAAAGAAATCATAATTATGTGCCGCATTCGATATTTCCCGGTTCTTTTAGTGTATTCTGTCTTGTTCATAAACGCCGGCGATGAGTATATCAAAACGGGTTTGATTTTCAAATTTTTTCGACGAATTTTCTCCTGAACGACCCGTTTCTGCGGTTGTTTTGTCTTGAAAAGCATTTTTGATTTTGCATTGCACACGCGGCTGGTTGTGGCGTAGAAGCTGATTATGGAATCTTTTTTTGTAAATTCAAGTTTTCTTAAACCCCGATGGGGTGAGAATACGAGGTTGTAAGAAATGGGTTACGGATAGTAGAGGAGAACAATCATGGCCCTTGGAACGATTATTAACGGCGTCAAGCTGCAGTCCGTTCAGGAAACGCTCGATGCGATCAAGACTGAACCGGAACTGGCAAAGTGTAACTTTCGGATCACCAATCGCTGGATCAGCGGTGGACATAACCATGTGACTGTGCGGGATTTCTACGGCGCCAAGCAGGAAATCGAGCACCTTCAGGCATTCGATCTGGACGAAGACGAACCGGCGATGCTGGCGGGCACCGACCAGGGTCCCAACCCGGTCGAGTATTTGCTGACATCGCTGTCGGGCTGTCTGACCAGCACCATGGTTTACCACGCGGCCCTTCGCGGCATTCAGATCAACTCGCTGGAATGCGATGTGGACGGTGACATTGACTTGCAGGGATTTTTGGGCGTTACCAAAGCGGTGCGGAACGGCTACAGCAACATTCGCGTGCGCTTCCGGGTCGATACCGAAGAGGAAAACCTGGACAAGCTCAAGGCACTGGCCAAGCAGTCGCCCATGTATGACACCATCGTGAACGGCACCAACATCGACATCCGCCTCGAACGAAAATAAGGCTTGCAGTTCGTGTTGGTTGAGGCAACGAAAAGATCTAACAGCGTGGCGACGTCAGTTATCCGAGTGGGGGGCGCTGGGAGTCCGTCTTTAAGAAGCCATCCGTAGTTATGCCGTGCCGGCTCTTTTGGGGGTTGTGGGAACGGTTGGAAGGGCGACGGTGAAGGTGCTGCCTTGGCCCGGTTTGGATTCGACGCTGATGCGTCCCTTGTTGCGGTCCAAAATGCGGTGGACAATCGTCAGTCCCAGTCCTTCGCCCTCGACATCGCTGTCGGGGTCTTGCCGGAAGAACAATTCAAAGATTTTTTCAAGCCGGTTTTCCCGAATGCCCACGCCGTTGTCTTCAATGCGGTACAGGCTCATGTTGTTTTCAACCCGGCCGGTGATGCGAATGGAAAGCTCTCGTTGCGGATCGCGATATTTGATGGCGTTGTCGATCAGGTTGGTGAACACTTGGTTAATCTGATTGCGGTCGCCCATGCAGGGCGGCAGCTTCGGCACGGCGACCGTGATACCCATCTGCTGGAGCGGGTATTCGGTGGCAACCAGTACCATTTTCACAAGTTCACGCATGTCCAGCGGCTGGATGTTGAGTGTCGATGTTCCCACGCGTGAAACACGCAGCAGCCCGTCAATCACGCTGCGCATTTTCATGGTGCTGGCCCGGATATATTGCAGCGACGGCAAGAAGTCCCGGTTGACCAGGTCGTTGAAGTTTTGACGTACCGGCAGCGGGATGTATTTGTCGTCAATCAGTTTTTGCATCTGCCGGCAGCACTCGTCCAGCTCATTGCTGAAGCCTTCCAGGTTAAACAGCGGCGACCGCAGGTCATGCGAAGTGACATACACGATGCTCTGCAGTTCGCTGTTGATCGCGTTCAGTTCCTTCAGTAAATTTTCGCGTTCCAGTTCGTATCGTTTTCGTCGGATGGAAAACCACACATTTTCAGCCAGCAGTTGAAGCTGGTCCAGATCCGTCTGGTCGTAGTCGGTTTCTTTGTTGCCCACGCCGATGATTGCGACGATCTGATCCTTTTCAAAGATGGGCACGTACGCGCCGCGGGTGATGGCAACGTGACCATCGGGCATTCCTTTTTTGTGCGGCATACTCGGATAGTCATTGTGGACAACCGGTTTTCTTTGATGCAGGCAATCAACCCAGACGCCGGCTTTGCTGGTGGGGTAATGCGGTTGATAGCCGGGGACGTTACAGGTTTGGGTCGTGTTATGTGACCAGGCGTATAAATGAATCGTTTCCTGATCCGGATTGACAAAGTGGAAAAAGCCGATTTGGCTGCGAGTCAGGGTCTCGCATTCCTCTATGCAGTACTGCATGATTTCATCTTCGCTGGCGGTCTGAACGTACTGGTTCAGTTTTAACGCGGAACGCAAAGCATTCTCAATGCGCCGGCTGTTTTCAAGCACCTCTTTGCAGGGACGGTTTTCGTCTGGATCGACTTTCATGACACCCAGTCCTTTGCCGCGAAACATAAACCGTTCATCGAGAAATACTTAATTCGCAATCTCGACAAAATAGCACTGCTAAATCGTCCAACGGTATAACTTATTCATTATACTGTTTGGGGCCGCTAACGTCAAGATAAACCCACGATAATCCGATTCGACAGGTAGAGTTCTTTACGTTATATCGCGGTTTATTTTTGACCGAAACAATACAGTGTTTCAGGCGTTCGCAGATAGAGCTTTCCGTTCGCGATGCTAATACTGCTGTCAACCGGATTCTGGCCGAAGTCGTGTGTGCTGATAATCTCGAAGGCGTTGGGGTTGGCCGCGACGACGGTTACGGTTCCCTTGCGGTTGACCATGTACAACTTGCCGTCGCCGGCGGTGATCGACGCATAGTATTGGCTGCTCTTGTCCAGTTGGCCGGTCCAGCGAGCCTGTCCGGTGGCCGGGTCCAGGCAGGTTAGCGACTTTTGTTTGTCGTTGATGACATACAGCGATCCGGCATACAGCAGCGGGCAACTGACATCGGGTCCCGGTTGGTCATATGTCCACAGGAGTGGCGGTTGCCCCGCGGCGGCTTTGTCCAGATCCACGGCGAAGGTTTTTGTCCCGCGCGGATAACTGCAGAACAGTCGGCCGTCACCGACCGTCGGCGTTGGAATCAATCGGTCCATGTGCTCCCGCGATGTTGAGTACAGGTGACGCCACAACTGGCGTCCGTCGGTCGGGTCGTGGCTGGTAAGGTAATCGCCGCCGTAGACGATGATCTGCGGTTGGCCGTTCACGGTTGCCGGCACCGGCGTGGTATAGGCATTGGTCGATTCGTCATACGCATCCGTGGGGCGGTCAACCTTGAAGACGGTCTCGCCGGTGGCTGCGTCGGCGCACAGCAGGTATGAGTTCAAACCTGTGAGGTCCTTGTCCTCCGGGTATCGAAGGACCGAAAGATACAGCCGCCCGTTATACGAGAGCGGGCTGGAACTGTAACCGAACTTGACTGACAGGCGACCGTAATCGTCTTCCAGACTGCGTTTCCAGAGCCTGATGCCGTCCGGGTCATATTTGACCAGCGTGCCGTCGGAATACAGGAACACGCAGCCTGTGGCATCGGCGACCGGTGAAGGCGCCGCCGGTGTGCTATTGCCGCTTGACTGTTTGTCGAACTCCGCCACGCCGTTATACCAGAGCTGCTTGCCGGTCGCGGCGTTCAAGCACTGGGCATACATAGACTTAAGTTTTTTACGGTAGCCTGCAATATACACACGATCACCGCAGACGACCGGCGTTGCTTCGCCCGGCCCCGGCATGGGAGTCGACCACAGCAGCGTTTCCGGATTCAGTGCCGCCGGCAGATTGGTTTCACTGCTGACACTGTTAAAGTCCGGCCCGCGCCACTGGCCCCAGTCTCCGGCAAACGCCATCGAAACCGCCACTACTGCGATGAACACGAAAGTCCGCATTGTACTGTCTCCTAGGTCAAAAAATCAGATCGTTTGGACAGATACTATCCGAAATGCTTGCCGAAGTCAAAAATTGTTTTACCCTTGCCCCGGAATGAAACGTCTTTTATGGCTTGTTTGGTTTTGGTGCGATGGTTTTACAGGAATTGTTGGCCGTTAGGCCTGTTCGTCATTGGCCGGTTCGATGAGTCCCAGTTCGACCATCTGTTCGTGGAGTTTATCTTTGCTGATGGGCTTGGTAAGATAGGCTTCACACCCGGAGTCGAAGGCGTCCATTACGTCCATAGCCTGGCTCTTGGCGGTGACCATGATGACCTTGCTGCTGGCGGCGTTGGGCTTGAAGTTTTTGAATTCGAGGCGTCGGATTTTTTGCAGTGCCTCCATGCCGTCCATCATCGGCATCATGATATCCATGCAAATCAGGTCGTAGGGGTCTTCGTCCTGCATCGCTTCGGAGACGGCTTCGAGTGCTTCGTGTCCGTTAGAAGCCAGATCGCATGTGCCAAAGTCTGCAAGGAACAATTGCAGCAGTTGACGTGAAGGGATGTCGTCTTCTACGATCAGAATTTTCATTACTTAACCCATTCCATTAGTACGTTCTTATTGGGATAGCCCGTTTATTGCTTTTCAAAATTATATCGGGGTTTCTTCTATCGGACTTGAGGGTGTTTCCCTAATTTACCGCCGATCATTTCTCAACTTGGCCAGCGATTCGGCTTTTATCATGTCTCTCTATTTTCAAGTAGAGTGCAGTGGTGAATTATCGGACTGGGTTGCGGCTGTTTTCTGTTATGGGGCGGGGATATAGCCGGAGACCATCCATTCGAGGTCTTGATTGCCCGGCTGGTCCAGACTCACATCGCCGGAATTGACGGCACCCCAGCCGTTTTTGATCAGCTTGAATGTGCGAGGGTCCGTCCAGTGGTGTTTTTCCACATGGCCGTCGGCAAACGCCAGCGTGCTTCGGTTGTTGTGGGTGTCCGCGGGCCAGTTGCCCCAGCCGGTCTCCAGTGCCTCGCCCATTAAGAAGAAACTGCCCAGCATATACGTTTCATCGCCGGCGATGCTTTCCTCCACGAAAACGTATTTTTTGGCCGGAGACTGAATCTGGTTGTACCGTGTCACGCACAGCAGCGTCTTGTTCTCGTCGGGATACTCGAGATAGCTGTAGTCGGAGATGTCCGAGTAGATGTCGCCTTTGCGATAGACAAAATCTTCTCCGTTCATCAGGCCTGCGATTTCATAACTGCGCCACAACGCGTAGGGTTCATCCAGCTTGACATGTGTGCGGTCACCGGGGCAGTGGTAAATCTCTTCTGTTTGTGTATAGGGGAACAGTTCACCGGCGCGGATGCCGTTGAGGCGAAATTCCTGACAGAACAGATTTTCGTCGGGCACCGGATTGAATTCGGGGTTGTCGGTATCGGTAAACAGCGGCTGTTCGACCCAGCGCCAAGGCGTGGAGTTGTCGCGGTCATAATAGTTCGACCCGCCGACCAGCAGCCCGTTATGGTCGTCATAATACAGTGCCCAGGCAATCGCCAGTTGCCGCTGGTTCGACAAACACACCGCTCCGGTTGCGTTCTGTCGGGTTTTGCGAAACGAAGGGATGGCGATCGCCGACAGCATCGCGATGATGGCGATGACCACCAGCATCTCAATGAGTGTGAAACCACCGTTGTCTCGGGAAACTCCTTTCATATAAGCATTTTAGGGGTTTGGCGTGATGATTTCAAGTCAATCTTTTTATTCGACCTGCTTAAATACTTGAAATGTCATGTCTTTTACAGTACAATAAACGCCTGAATCGTTGCGTCAGTATAAACGGTCGTTGGGCCGTTTAGATATAGAGAGGTGAGCCATGAAAAGCTGTCAACGCCTGGTTTTCATTTTGTTCCTGTTTGCCGTTGCAATTTCCTTTGTCCATGCCACAGCGCTGGACGATTATATTGCATCAGCTAATCCCCATTACACGTGGACTGAATATGCCTCGGTATATGATGGCAATTTTTTATACAATACCCGGACCACAACGCTTCAGTTGACCTCGCAGGCTTGGCGCGATTCGAGTGAAGTGTCTCCGTCGATCTGGACGCACTGGGTGACGGTGACCGTGCCCGGTGGATTGCTGGTTTCGGTTGAGGATACTGCACTGGTTTTAATCAACGGTGGCGACATTGGTGAGCCGGCGCCGATTATCAATCCGTCCGATGCCGGCAATCTTCAATTTCGCAATCTGTCCATCGCAACCGGTTCAGTCATCGTTGAATTGCGGGGCGTCCCCAACCAACCGCTGCAGTTTTCTGATGAAGCCTTTAATCGCAGTGAAGATGAAATCATTGCTTACTCATGGGAAAAGTTCTTGAGCGGCGGCGATGATTTTTGGCCGGTGCAGCTTCCCATGGTCAGATCCACGCTTGCGTGCATGGATGCGGTGCAGGAGTTTCGCAGCAGCATCGACTACTTTGTTCTGACTGGTGGGTCCAAACGCGGTTGGACGGCGTGGCTGACCGCGGCGGTCGATAATCGGGTGGTGGCCATATCGCCCATCGTCAGTGACCTGCTGAACATGCGGCGGACCTTTGCACATCACTGGTCCTGTTACGGTTTTTGGGCCGATGCCTTAAGCCCGTATGAAGACATGGGGATCTTTGACTGGTTCGATACGCCGCAGGTTGATGAATTATTGACGATTGTCGACCCGTATGAATACCGTGACCGGCTGAATATTCCGAAGCTGATCGTTACCGCTGCGGGTGATGATTTCTTCGTGCATGATTCCGTGCAGTTTTATCTCGACGACTTGTTGGGCGAAACCTATATCCGCACCGTTCCCAATACCAACCATTATCTCGACGGCGCATTCGACGAAGTCTTTGCCAATATGGTGCCGTACTATGATGCGTTTTTGAGAGGCCAGTCGCGGCCGACATTTGATTGGACGCTTAACGACGACGGCTCAATGACGGTTGCGACAACAGATTCGCCTATGGCCGTTTATTTGTGGCAGGCCGACAATCCAACCGAGCGGGACTTTCGACAAGTCACCATCGGCACTGCCTGGACACAGAGTGCACTCACCGAGCAATCACCCGGTGTGTACGTCGCCGACCCCGGCGTGCCGATGACCGGATGGCGATCCTACTTTGTCGAGTTGGTCTATGACTTCTCGGGTTCGTTTCTTGGCCAGCTTGACGACTATGATTACCGCTTTACGACCGAGATGCGCGTGCTGCCGGAGGTTCGCCCGTTCGAGACCGACTTGACCCGCGACCGTCAAACCGACATTCAGGACGTTGCCGTGCTGGCCGAAAACTGGTTGGCTGAGACGCCGTACTACGACATCATGCCGCGCCGCACCGGCGACGGCATCATCAACCTCCAGGAGATGGGCCTGTTTTCACTCCACTGGCTTGAGAGTGATTAAGGGAGTGCTGTTTCCGGTTCCGTCTGCGAACTCAAAACAAAAGCGTGGAACGGCAGCGACATGATCCGGCCAACCCTGTGCTGTACGTTTACCACACGGTGTCCCATCCCGGCGATGTCGCTTCGGGCACCTGTTTTCTGTTGCCGGTTTTGCCTGACGAGGGGGGGGCGTGGCTGAAATGTCAAAAGCGGCATAATTGAAACGGCTTTGTCGACATTGGTTGTTTCTCCCGATTTTAGTGAAATAGTAAGGTTTTTCCCGCACAAAGAAAATTATCCACAGTATTCCCATAGGATAGCTATGATATACACCCCTCTGTAAACTGTTAAACAAATCAAGGAAAGATGGAAATTTCGAGAGGAGAAAACCATGAACACTCATTTCAGAAAATCTGTTCAATTACTCACCGTTGCCGCGTTTGCGGTATTGACTGTCAATGTTGTTTTGGCTGATGATTTAACTCCGCCGGCTTACCGGGGGGCTCCCTTGTCGGTCTATGCCCACTGGGAGCAGTTACCGGGGACGAACTTTCTGACCCTGACCGGTTTTAATTCAGTGGATGACAGCGATCCGACCACCACCCTGCATTCATTGCCGGTCTCAGCGGTCGTGCAGCCGGGATCGGACCAGATCTACGACTTCGAGGTGCCCAACTTTATCGATGACATGAAGGTGAAGTATCTGCGTCTGCAGTTAACCTGGGTCGACACTTTGGGCCCGCCGATTACCATCTTCGCTAACGCGATTGATTCAGTTGCGGGCGCCGTTCCGGGTGTGATTACCTCTGCATCCGTACCGGCACTGGTCGATCCGACCACCGGTAAATTCTATCAGTATTTTGACATTGAATTTCATCCGAATCCTGATTTTGAGCGGATCACTGTCGATCTCCATGATACCGGGCAATTGGTGCAGGTGGTCATCGATTCGGTCTCGACGGTTCCCGAACCGGCAACACTGATGCTGTTGGGTCTGGGCGGACTGGCGGCGATTCGAAGAAAAGGGCGATCGGTTGCAGCGTGACCTCGTCAGTGGCAAAAAAGAAATCAACACGGTTACTTAATGTCGTGAGTTGTGTTGAGAAAAAAAGAAATCAGACTTTTAAGAAAGATGAGGTTAAAACTATGAAACAATTACGATTAATCAGTTCACTTCTATGCGTCCTGTTTATGACTCTCTCAGCGAATGCCAATCTGCTGGTCGATCCGGGCTTTGAATCCAACCCGCTGAGTACGGCGACGAATGTGCTCAACGGCTTTGCCGCGTACCAGGGTTTGTGGGGTCCCGAAGCGGCAACGATTAGCGGTGTCGATGGCGGGGTCACACCCATCGAGGGCGTTCAGATGCTCCGGATGACCACCGACGGAATCTCCTGGACACAAACCTTTCAGGTTACCGACGTGACTTCGTACGCAGCACTGATCGACAGCGGCAGTGCTATCGTTGATCTCAGTGCCCAGTTCAACGCTTCCCCGGCATTGTCGGCGGCTCTTGGAAACGTGTCGGTTCTGTTTTTCAGTACCGCCAGCTATGGCTCACAGATCGGCACCCCGGTTTCCGGAAACCTGACTCTGGACAATTCGCCCAACACTTGGGAAACGAACGCCGTCAGCGGCAGCGTCCCTGTCAACACACGCTGGCTCGTGACCCAAGTTGCTTATCAGGACGCCTCGCTGCTGGCAGCCGATGGTTCATAC
The DNA here is from genome assembly GCA_963675155.1 of Anaerohalosphaeraceae bacterium. GTDB lineage: Bacteria > Planctomycetota > Phycisphaerae > Sedimentisphaerales > Anaerohalosphaeraceae > 4572-13. Next base: position 585,699 of record OY775912.1, read on the forward strand.
TATCCGGCCTATGTGGATGACGCGGACCTGACCATTAGGGCCGTACCTGAACCGGCGACGATGATGCTGTTGGCGATGGGCGGTTTGGCTGTGAGACGTAAGAAATAATACAGCGTTGGATTTCCACCATGTAAGGAGGGCGGGCTTTTTAGCCCGCCGCTTCTTTGCCAAGGTAGCTTTCGGCGAGGCGGCACAGGGCACACAGACGTTTTTGTGTGCGGCTTTTGGATTCCCTGTCGCTGTTGGCGGCTTTGTCGAAAGCATTGCTGATGAGTCGTTGCTGGTCTTCGGTCACGAAGAAGGTCAGCGGTGTCAATAAAGGTTTGTTTTCTTTTGATCCCGGCATCGGCTGATTGCACGCAAGGGCGTTAAGCTTGTCGATAGCCGTTTTCGAATCCGACAGGTATCGCGAAAGTTCCTTGCTGCTGCAGCATTCACAGAGACGGGCGATCAGCTTACTTTTGTTGCGCGCATTGCTGCGGCCTTTCAACTGGTTCAGCGTCGCCAGGTAAACCAGTGCCTGCGTGTCGTCAGCGTCAAAGATTACGCAGTCGGCGTGTGTGCGGCCGATGCGTTTCAGCACACGCACACGATGATGCCCGTTGAGGATTTGGTACGCCCCGGCTTTCTGCGGATGTTGGCGAACCACGACCGGTTCGTACTGACCGGTTCGTTCAATGTGACGCGCCAACTTGTTAAACGCCGCGTTGCTCATACGATTAGGGTTGGCCGGATGCGCCAGCAATTTGCCAACCGGCAATGAAACCATCCGCTGTTTCGTTTTTCGTGTACTCATAATAAAGCTCCTTCCAATTAGTGAATAGTTAATAGTGAGTCGTGAAGTGAGATAGTCCGTGACAAGGATGCCGAGTCATCTTCCTGCGGTGGGCGACAAACTTAGTCCCGGTACCGGTTTTTCGGGATTCAGCCAGGCGTAGTAGCGGCCCGGGTCGCCGAGTTTGCTCAGGACGAAGTCGGTTCGTTCAAGGCAGTGTTTCATGTTCCGCTGGCTGGCGAACTTTTGCAGAAAGCGGCCTGTTTCCTGTTCGAGAAAGTCACGTTGCTCTGTCGGCAGTTGCCGGATTTTTTCGTGCACCGTCTGTGAATCGGCCCACAGGTTTTCATCAATTCCCACCGTTTCCAGTGCCGCGGCCATCCGTTCGGTTTTGATGTCTGGCACCGGCGTAAACGCCCGCATCCCCGCCCGCTCAAAAAACGGGTGAAACTGTCCCATGACGCTCATCGACTCAATCATGGCCGCACCGATCTTTGGCATCGTTTCAGCCACGAGCCAGCTTGACAATCCCAGCCCGCGATACCGCGGATCGATAATCACCCGGCTAATGCAGCGAACGTACTCATTCAGCAGACTCAAGCCGCTGGCCCGATCCAGTCCGCTGAAGTATCCTCCGGTCACGGCGTTACGAATCGCCAGGTTTGGCACCGGCGGTCGATACACAATGACGCCCGCCGCGGCAGCCATCGCCCGGCGCAGCGGATGCTCATCAATGATCGCAAAAATATTCGTTACCGGACCCAGCGTGCTGCCGCGATAATGAAATGCCGCCAACTCTTCATAGATTGCCCGGTCAGCGGCAGCAATGCGCAAATGGTTTAGGAGTCTGCATTTTGATTGAAGCGGCATAATTCCTCCTTTCTGAGTTGTTTTCTACAGCAAACACATCCTTGAAATGCGTATAAAAATCATTTTTTAGTTTTTATATCTTAACCAATCACAGGTTTGGTCGATAAGATATAGACAGCGTAGCGAACGTGTACAACCGAAGCCTTGATTCAGGAGTACCAGAGATGACATCATTGAGTGAAAAGCCTGAACCATTCCAATGCCCCAATCTTGAAACATGTCCATTTTTTAAAGAGCATCAGAGTTCGATGCCTGAATTAGCGAAAAAACTGAAATCCAACTATTGCCTGCATGATAACGCCGAATGTGCCCGGTTATTGGTCTGTCGCGTGCTTGGGCCTGAGTCTGTGCCTGTTTTAATGATGCCCCATCAGCACGACTGGGCCGTACAGATATTGATGGATGCCGGCAGGGCAGATGCTGTTCCTCAAAAATAAATCTGTTGAATGGCGAGCGGTCACAATCACATCACCGCGATTATCGAAAAAAACTGTATGAACTTGTCAAAGTACTCACCGGGCATAGCCTGCCCTGAGCAACGTCGAACGTTGTGTCATTGCTTCTGTTTAATGTGGACTTGAAAGCATTCGTGTTTGGCCGTTTTTTTCGATCAGTGTTGTTTTTCCGTTGAGGCATTTCATCACCATCAAATCCGGTTGCAATTCAACCAGCATGTCTTCATGGCAGGAGGCCACGATGAAAATTTTATTCGTTTCCGTCGCGATTTTGCGAAGATTGCAGGCGATGACGCTGGCGCTGATACGATCCAGCGTGGCCGTAAACTCATCGGCAAAAATCCACTGTTTGTTCATCGCCAGTGCCCGTGCCAGGCAATAACGCCATTGCTGACCGGCACTGAGTTGTGACGGATACCGCAGCATCGAAAACACATCACTCAAGCCGGCTTTGCTGAGAATGGCTGCTGCCTGCCGGACCGGTGCGTCGATGCTGTCAATGACTGATTGTCGGCTCTTGCGGTCGATCTCGCTTAATCGGATGCGCTGATCGTTGGGAGCTTGTTCATACAGCGCGTTCAGCAGCACGCTTTTGCCCGAACCGCTGGCCCCTCCGATGTAACAGATTTGCCCGGGTTCCAGTTCAATCGTGCAGCGATGACGCAGCTGCTGCTGTTGAAGGCGTTTGAGTCGCAAACCAAACAGTCGCATGGTTTCACTGACGCGTTCGGTCATGTGAATGTTCCAGTCCAGTGATGTGTCTACGTGAAATGTGTGCATTGTCTCCTCCTGTGAATTTTGTATTAAGCACTTTTTTGTTCTCCGGCTGCCTTCTCAACCACATTGCAATAGATAACATGCCGAAGGGTACCAAGGGTGTTGCGGACCCGGTATCGTGACACGCCGAGTTTTTGGATGATGGCTTTCTGCGAAAGACCTTCCAGGTAGTAAGCGCGGGCAATGCGAATCTCCAGCGAGTCAAATTCGGCCCGCCCGCGAAGCAGGGCAGTCAATTCCCGTGTCAGCAGTTTATTCAGGACAGTGTGAAACCGCCGGCTAACGGTGGAGGCGCTTTGGCCGGTGAGCCGGGCGATTTGCTCGAAGGTGCCGCCTTTGTCAAAGACCATCTGCATGAGTGCCTTATCCCGGCTGCTGAGCAGGTTGCTCCGCAACAGCAGCAGTTCGTTGTCACGGGCCTGTTGTTTTAAACGGCCAATCGTATCGGGTATTTCATCCAATAGGGGTCTTGTTTTCACCGATGATGTCCTCCTTCAAAGCGGCGACCGAAAACGAACTCGAAACCGACCGTTTGATTGATGCCGCTGTTTTGCTGCCTTCCTTTTGCGTCATTGAATTTGAGCTACTATTGAAATAATATGTTATATATACATCAAACATGAATAACAGTTTATTATTTCATTGAAATCTGTCAAGTCTTAAAATAAAAAAAATCAAGATGTGTGAAATTGTTATATTTGAGAAAGCCTTTTGAAAGGTCCGGAACCGCTTTGGTTGGCCGATAACAACCGGTTTTTTTGACTGGAAACGACGGTTCGAAGTTGCCCCCGATTTAGACTTAACCTGTTTTGAATATAAGTAGTTATGAATTTCAGGTGCAACGCAAATCATTGTTGCGGCTCAAAAAGCTCGATGTTTTTTTTGAAAAATGCCAAAAAATATTAAACCTCCGGCCTGTTTTATACGTCATAATATATAGAGTAAGATGACTGATAATTAAATAGGACTAATAACAAGCTTTTCATCACCCTCCTCCGAAGCCAGATTCACCAATGATGGATCTGGCTTTTTTTATTGCGCCCAACCGGTCTTTCCCTTGTTTTTTTATGCCTCCGCATGCAAACTGTCTTGTCCTGTTGTTCAGCAGGTCTTGCATCATCAAGCCATCGATTTTCGTAATTTCTGATGTATTTATTTACAATATCGGTGAACTATGGGTATAATTCAGTATTCTATGAGGGTTAAGAATCTTGATGCAGTGAATAGTGAGAGATGCTTTTAGAGGGATTGTTGAGTTTGGGCCGACCCATGAAGACACAGCGATTATTAGGTTACCGGTTTGTCACGGTGATGATGGTGGTGTGTGTTTGCCTGGGGTCGCTTGGGGCCGCTGAAGTGCCGTCCCGGTCCGAACCCGAATATATTCTTATTTTGCACAGTTATCATAAATTCCTCTGGACCGATCACATCAACGAAGGCATCAACTCCGTTTTGGGGCAACGCGAACATGTCTCCGTTCGCACCGAATATATGGATACCAAGTGGTATCAGAGCCCGGAATACCTTCAACAGCTTTTCGACCTCTATCGACGCAAATATGCCGATATGAAATTTGATGTGGTGATTGTGGCTGACGATAACGCCTATGACTTCGCACGAACCTACCAGGCATCGCTTTTTCACGGAGCCCCCATTGTTTTCTGCGGCGTCAGTGATTTTGATCCCGAAGAAATTCGCGGTCGTCCCATTACCGGCATGGTCGAAATCGAACCCTATGAAGATATGATTGACTGTGCGATGACCCTGCTGCCGTCCAGCCAGGCGATGTATGTGTTGGCGGATCACTCAACGACATCCCAATATAATCTTCTGCGGATTGAAAGCTGGGCCAGCAAAACATATCCTGACCTGGAGATTCGCCGGATTGACCCAATGACACATCGACAGGTCGTTGAGGCGCTTCAAACGTTGCCGGACGATTCTTTTTTAATGATGGCCGGCTGGTGGGTCGATGCGGCCGGCGAGCGAATTCAAAGCGAAGAAATTCTCGCAATGCTTCAGGAAAGCAGGCGACCTGTCTTCTGGAACGCCGAATACGCCGCCCGCGACGGAATTATTTTAGGCGGGCGGTGCGTGATTGCACGGAAACTGGGCCTTGTTGCCGGGCAAATGGCTGACCGCATTCTGGATGGGCAGGATATAGCGGACATCCCGCCGATTACCGATACGCGGCAAGGCTGTGAATACATCTTCAATTATGACCAGCTCATCCGGTTTGGCCTCTCGATGGACAATTTGCCTGCCGGTGCGGAGATCAGCAATGCGCCATCGGGATATTTTGAGGTCTCACGGGAAGTTCTCTGGGCCATGAGAGTCGGGCTTGTCGGATTGGGTGCAGTTGTTTGTATATTGTGCCTGTTTATGAATTACCGCCACAAGCTGCATAAGGTCTTACAGGAAAAAGAGCAGCGTTATCGCAATCTGGTCGAAGTCAACAGTGACTGGATGTGGGAGGTTGACTGCCGCGGTGTCTATACGTATGTCAGTCCCCAGGTCAACGAGATTCTGGGGTATGAGCCGGAGGAGTTGCTGGGCAAAACCCCGTTTGATTTGATGCCGCCTCAGGAAGAGGAACGTGTTCGCGAATTGTTTTCACAGATCGTCAAACAGAGAGACAGCATCCGGCACTTGAAAAATATTAATTTGGATCGAGACGGCAACGAGGTCATGCTCGAAACTAATGGCGTTCCCATTGTGGACAAACATGGTATCCTGGTGGGCTATCGGGGCATCGACCGGGACATTGCCCAACGCCGTCGGACCGAAAATAAGATTCTTGAACAGCAATTGCAATTAACCAATATTTTCAAAGCCTCTCCCGTTGGTATCGGGTTGGTGCAGAACCGCCGACTGATCCGTGTTAACGACCGCATGTGCGAAATGACCGGCTGCAGTCGGGACGAACTCATCGGACAAAGTGCCCGTGTACTTTATCGCACGCAAAAAAGTTTCGAATATGCCGGGCGCGAACAGATGCGCCAACTTCAGGAAAAGGGAACTGAGACGGTTGAAGTGTGCTGGCGTCATAAGGATGGCAGGTTCATTGATGTGCTGCTGAGTTCCACGCCGCTGGATGTCAATGATCTGACAAAAGGGGCCACTTTCACGGCGATGGATATTACGGAGCAAAAGCGGATTGCCCAGCAGCTTGTGGAAAGCAATGAATATCTGGAAAGTCTATTTAAGGCCTCGCCCACCGGGATCGGATTGGTCTGTGATCGTCAATTGCTGCGTGTCAATGACCTTATTTGCCAAATGACCGGTTATCGCCGGGATGAACTTGTCGGACAAAGCACCCGGAAGCTCTATCGTTCACAGGAAGATTATGAATATGTTGGGCGTGAAAAAAACCGCCAGATTCAGGAAAAGGGAACCGGCACTGTTGAGATTTCCTGGCTTCGCAAAGACGGCAGGGTCATTGACGTATTGCTGAGTTCCACGCCGCTGGATATTCATGACCTCAAAAAAGGGGTGACCTTTACCGCACTGGATATTACTGAGCGAAAGCAGATCGCTCAACAGCTTGTCAAAAGTAAAGCCCATTTGGAAAGTGTCATCCGCTCGGCTCCGACGGGTATTACGCTGCTGGTCAATCGTGTCATGCAGCAGGTCAACCAACAGTTTTGCGAGATTACCGGCTATGCCGAGTCTGAATTGCTGGGGCAAAGCATCCGGATGTTGCATCTGACAGAGGAAGATTTTAATCGGATTGGCAAAGATATTTACGGTCAGATTCGCGAAAAAGGAACCGGTTCCCTGGAGGTTCGTATTCGGCGAAAAGACGGCGTCTTGGCGGATATATTGATTATGGGAACGCCGCTGGATCCGGACGAATGGGACCGGGGGATCACATTCACGATGCTGGACATCACCGAACGTAAGCGGACTGAAGCAGCCCTCATCGAGTCCGAGAAGCGTTTTCGTCATGTGATCGAATCATCGCCAATGGGCTTTAATGCCTATACCTTACAGCCGGACGGTCAGTTGATCTTGACCGGAACGAATAAAGCGGCTCAAACGATTCTTAAACGCGATCTTTCCAAGGTCGTCGGGAAACCGATCGAAGAGGCTTTTCCGGAACTGATCGGTACAAACCGGTACGCGATTTATAAGCAGATTGCACAGCAAGGAGGCGTCAGCCACCTGAACAATTTTGACTATCCTGAGGCCCAGCGGGGAGCCGGCGGATATCACGATATTTACGTATTCCAAACATCGCCGGGAAAAGTTGCCGTTATGTTTCTGGATGTGACGGAACGGATTCTCGCCCAGCGATCACTGGAGTTTACACAGTATGCCACCGATCACGCCGTCGAGGGTTCATTTCGGGTTCAGGAAGATGCTAAGGTGGTGTACGTGAACGAGACAGCCTGCCGGATGCTGGGCTATACCCGTGAAGAGTTGTTGGAGATGACAATTCCGGATGTTGATCCTAACGTCACGATGGAAAGCTGGGCTCAACGTTGGGAGGCGATAGGCAGAGAGGGTATTTCTCTATTTGAAACACAACACCGGACAAAAGACGGTCGGTTGATCCCGGTCGAAGTTTGCGCCAATGTTGTTGAATATGAAGGGAAGACTTACCATTGTTCCTTTGTCCGCGATATTACCGAACGTAAGAAAGCTCGGGAAGCACTGCAGGAAAGCGAGTACAAACACCGAATGCTGTTTACTTCGGCGACCGATGCAATTGTGATCATGGAGGATGGGCAATGTGTCGAATGCAACCCCCGGGCCGTTGAATTGTACGGTCTCAAAGATGCCTCTGAGATGATCGGCCGGAGCCCGATTGATTTTTCGCCCGAATTTCAGGAAGACGGACAGCGCAGCGATGAAAAAGCCGCAATGCTGTTGACGAAAGCACTTGCCGGCCAGACGCAGCGATTTCCCTGGGTACATTGTCTGTCAAACGGTGAGCGGTTGTATGTGGAGGTGTCACTGAACCGTCTGGAAGTCGGCGCCCGCATGTTGATTCAGACGGTGGTCCGCGATGTCACCGAACAGACGCGTGTTCGGCGATCACTGGAATTTACCCAGTATGCAACCGACCATGCCGTCGATGGGGCATTCTGGATTGGAGAAGATGGGAAGCTGGTTTATGTCAACGAGGCGGCCTGTCGAATGCTGGGATATACCCGAACAGAACTTTTGGCGATGACGATTCCGGATCTGGATCCGAACTTCCCGCGAGATGGTTGGTCTGCGCACTGGGCGAAATCTAAAAAGACCGGCAAGTCTCGTTTTGAAACCGTGCATCGTGCCAAGGACGGCCGGCTCATTCCTGTGGAAATCACGTCCAATTTTGTTGAATATGAAGGCCAGGAATTTCATTGTTCCTTCTCTCGCGATATTACTGATCGCAGGCAGATGGAGGAAATTTTAATCATGCGCGAGCGGGAGTTTCGGACCTTGGCTGAAAACAGTCCGGATAATATCGCCCGATACGATACCGATTGCCGTACCATCTATGTCAATCCCGCTCTGGAAAAGACCCTTGGACGTCCGGCCTCTGAATTGCTCGGCCCCACCCCCGCCGAATCAGAGCTTATTGATGAGTTTAGAGAATACCATGAGAAGATTGTCAGAGTGCTCGAGACCGGAAACGATGCCGAAATGGACATCGTTATGCCGGACGAAGGAGAGGGAAAGCGTTATTACAATGTTCGCTTCGTTGCTGAGCGAGGGCCGGACCGAGCGATTACGGGGGTTCTAGCCATCGGACGCGATGTGACAGAACGGATCCAGACTGAAGAAGCGCTGCGTGAAAGCGAATACAAACACCGTCTGTTGTTTACTTCCGCCAATGACGCGATTTTTATTATGGAGCAATCTCAGTTTCTGGAGTGTAATCCAAGAGCCATTGAGTTGTATGGATGTGAGCGTCCTGAGCAATTGCTTACCCATTCACCGATTGACTTTTCGCCGGAATACCAGGAAGACGGCCGACGCAGCGATGAAAAAGCCAAAGAGTTTCTGGCCAAAGCGCTTGCTGGCCAGCCGCAGCGGTTTCCCTGGGTGCATTGCAAATTGAACGGCGATCTGTTTTATGCTGAAGTGGCCTTGAACTGCCTGGAACTGGAAGGTCATCTCGTAATACAGGCGATGGTCCGGGATGTGACCGAGCGGCGGGTCGCCGAGAAGGCACGCGAGAAACTGCTGCATGAACTCCGCTCTAAAAATGAGGAACTGGAGAGTATCGTCTTTATTGCCTCCCACGATTTGCGCAGTCCGCTGGTCAATATTCGCGGATTTGCCGGCGAATTGGAAAAAAGCATCGAGCAGCTTAAGACGCTGTTAGACGGTGAACACCTCAGTCCCGATGCGATGAAGGAGCTGGAGTATCTATTCGAAACCGATATCCCCGAGTCCCTGAGTTTTATTATTGCCGGAAATCGTAAGATGGATGTTCTGCTGAATGGTTTGCTCAAGCTGAGCCGGGTTGGAGCGGTCCAGGTGAACACAAGCAGACTGAATATGGACAAAATATTCCGCGAAATCGTCGAAGGCTTCAGTTTTATCGTTCATGAGGGCCAGATCGAAATCACCATAGCCCCATCCTTGCCGGATTGTTATGGTGATAAGGTGCTCATCAACCAGGTCTTTTCTAATTTAATTGATAATGCGATTAAATATTATCATCCCAATCGCACCCCTCAGATTCACATCAGTTCGCAAATAGAAGAAAGCCGGGTGACTTATTGTGTGGCGGATAACGGAATCGGCATCGCACCGGAGCATATCAACAAGGTGTTTGATATATTCCATCAGCTTTCCCCCGATGCCGGTGTGCCGGGCGAAGGGCTGGGGTTGACCATTGTCCGCCGGATCGTCGCCCGTCAGGACGGGAAGATTTGGATGACTTCCGAGGTCGGCGTTGGTACAAAGGTCTTTGTTCAGCTTCCATTGGCATGACAGGGCACCGGTGTGAAGCGGTGATTTGAAATGCCCGTTTGTGGCGACCGATAATAACACATCGGCCGATACTGGTGCGAAAAGGGGATTGGGCCGTCAATTTCTTTTTTTGAAGAAATGTTGAAACTGGCCGGATTTTGCAATAATAGATCAAAGCCAATCGTCTAAACTTGACGAAAACAGCCTTAGCGGCTCATCTCCGGATCCATTTTCTTTGAAAAATGAGGCGAATTAATCCCTTGAATGGAAATGTATTGTATACTTTATCGGAGCGTTCATAGAAGAAACAAGGCAACAAAGGACGACAACAGACGGGGCTTTGGTAAATACGGGAGTAGTGACATGAAATATACAAGAAAACACATTTGGGTGCTCTCTGCACTGGTCGTGATGACGCTGGCAGGGTGCAATGTTGACGGCAATCGCAAAGCTGCAGCACATCGGCACTTCCAGCGGACGATGGATGAGGTTCGGCTTCAGGCCGCTCAGGAAAGCATTGACAACGGGCAGTTGGAGTATGCCGAGCGTATACTCCAAAAATGCATCCAAACCAGTCCTGAAGGCTCGCAGACCACCGATCAGGCCCAGCAGATGCTGGCTGAAGTGCATACTGCTCATCAGCAGTTTGCCAGGGCACGTCAGAACGATCAACAGCTCGAGGAGCAGGTTTATTAGTGACCGGCCAGTTCGGTCCGATAATAAGCATGCAGGGATTCTGGCTCCGCTCGGGGCAATCACTGCCCGGACTATCGCAGTCGGTGTAAATGCTGTTAAACCGACTTGTTGCGATGTCTTAAACCTCAAAAAAAATGTCCAAAAATCGCGAATCAAGTCTATTTTTATTTGTATAAGTCATTTAAAATCAACACGATACGAAAAATTCCACAGGTGGATATTCTGTTTTCTCATTTTTTTTCTTCTTTCAATAGGTAAAATTCTCTACAATCATTGATAAAGTCAGGTATATCGGATAGTACCGGGGGAAAACATCACGGATGGGGTGGTTGCTTACTTAAAGAGAGTGTTTGGAGAGGAAAGATGAAAAGACCGTGTGTAATACTACTGGGAGTTTTTCTAACCCTATCGTTGCCGGTGTTGGCGAGTGCATCACTTGTCACGGGAGCTGATAGCTTTAATTTCACTGATGACTATATATTGGTTGAATCCAATGTCAGCCAATGCGACCCTGTTGCCAGTAATCCGCTCAATGGCGTCACGCTGACCAGTGCCGCTTACTACAGCAGTACGAGTGATTCCTACCTGTATCTGTATCAGTTGATTAACGACAGTCCGGACTCGGCGACGATTCACCGTCTCGCAGTAACCGAGTTTGAAGGTCTTCAATCGGGCACGCAGACAGGCTATTTGGATGCCAACCCGGGTATTTTCCAGGTTGGAACCGCCGCACCGCTGTTTAGTGATATCAGTGTGGTTGACAGTACGGTTGGTTTCTACCTTGAAGTGCTTGTCGATGAGGTCAGCAAGGTGATGTTTGTCGCTTCTTCACTGGCTCCGTCAGATGAATATGCGACCGCACTGGTCCAAAACAGCGGTCAGGCCAATGGTCAGGTAATCGTGCCGAGCATGCAGACAACGCCGGTTCCGGAACCGGTGACAATGGCACTGCTGGGATTGGGTGGTTTGTTGATCGGCAACCGCAAAAAATAAACGGCCAGACTGGTCCGACTAAGAATACTATGCTTGCTGTGCGGCGATGTCTTTTATCAAAGATAAGTGAGAGGCATCTTCGCGGCAATTTATTACCCTGAAGGGTATAATCGTTTTCCTTAAAGCGTGTTGTAAGGAAAAAGAGGAATCCATCGTGTGTTGGATTCCTCTTTTTTTGTGACATTTCCATCGGCTAAGGTTTTTCCTTCAATTGTCGTTGTCATCCCTTTTTCTCATATTTCCCGCTGAATTGCCTAAAAACGGGACTTTTAGAAATTGAATAGCTTTTTCCGAGCCGATTGGGTATAATCCCCCGTTTGTATTTTGATCCCAAAGTGGGTAATGTAAGGTCTGGTGTAATATAATGTTTATTGATGAAGCAAAAATCAGGGTTAAGGCCGGCGACGGCGGACACGGCTGCGTGAGCTTTCGGCGTGAAAAGTTCATCGCCAAGGGCGGTCCCGACGGCGGCGACGGCGGCAAGGGCGGCGATGTGATCTTTTTTGTCGATGAGGCGATTGATACGCTGATCGACTTTTCCGGCCGGCTCGATTGGATCGCTCGCAACGGCAACTGCGGCGAGGGCAGCAACCGTCACGGCTGTGACGGCGAGGACCTGGTGATTCCGGTCCCGCCGGGAACGCTGATATATGATCAGGAATACGATCTCCTGCTCAAGGATATGAACGAACCGGGGATGCGGGTCTGCATTTGCCAGGGCGGTCGGGGTGGTCAGGGCAATAAGGCCTTCGCTTCATCCACGCGTCAGACGCCGCGATTTGCCACCGATGGCAAGCTCGGCCAACAGCGTAAGCTGAGGCTGGAACTGAAGCTGATCGCCGATGTCGGCCTGGTGGGCATGCCCAACGCCGGCAAAAGCACACTGGTTTCCCGTGCTTCGGCGGCCCGGCCCAAGATTGCCAACTACCCGTTTACGACGCTGACGCCGGTACTGGGTATTGTCGAGTTGTCCGGTTTCAGGCGGTTTGTCATGGCCGATATCCCCGGCCTGATCGAAGGGGCACACGATGGCGCAGGGCTTGGACATGATTTTCTCAAGCACATCGAACGTACGCGGATTTTAGTGCATCTGCTGGATATTTTTCCGCCGGACGATTCGGACCCGGTGGACAATTATCGCAAGATTCAAAACGAATTGGCGATGCACAGCAACGTATTGATCGAAAAGCCCGAGGTCGTTGTACTCAACAAGGCCGATCTGGATGCGGAAGGCATATTCTGTGAAGACATTAAAAAGCGACTGCCCAAATCGATCAAGGATGTCTTCGTGATCTCCGCGGTCACCGGTGAGGGACTGACCGAGCTGAATGAACGCCTCTGGGCCATCGTCAAAGGAAAAGACCAGGAGCAAGAAGGTTATTAAAAATGGTAGAGAGTTAATTCTCTGATTAGTGGAAGTTTCATAATGACAAACCACGATAATCAATATTATACCGGGTTGGTTAATGAATTGCTTAAATCTGCCAACGAATGTGAATGGGTGGAGTTTAAGCATAATAATGCTGATAAGGAAGATATTGGGAGCTATCTGTCTGCGCTGGCCAATTCAGCGGCTTTGCAGGGCAAAGCGAATGGTTATTTGATTTGGGGTGTTGATGATACGACTCACGAAATAATTGGAACCAACTTTCAGCCTCAAAAGAAAAAGGTCGGAAATGATGAATTGGAAAACTGGCTCTTGCAAAGACTGAAGCCAAAGATTCATTTTCGTTTTTTTACTCTTGAAATAAGTGATAAGAGAGTGGTGCTTTTAGAGATTCCTGCTGCCTATCAACACCCGGTTGCTTTTACCAATGAGGAATACATCCGAGTTGGCTCTTGCAGAAGAAAGCTCAAAGAACTTCCCGATAAAGTAAGGGAGTTATGGCGGATCCTCGACAAAAGGCCTTTTGAATCTTTGGTTACAATGGAAAAAGTGGATGGTTCAAAAGTACTTGAGTTGTTAGATTACCCCGGTTATTTTGAATTACTCAAACAACCCTTGCCCGATGGGCACAAGGCAATTCTTCAGGCTTTGAACGCTGACCGAATGATTGAACCCTGTCCTGCTGGAGGATACGATATTACCAACTTGGGAGCTATTCTTTTTGCCAAGCAGCTTGACAATTTTCCCAAGCTCAAACGCAAAGCGATACGCGTTATTCGTTACAAAGGATCGGGGCGTACGGAGACGATAAAAGAGCAAGAAGGCAGCAGAGGCTATGCGGCAGGTTTTGAAGGGCTTATTGACTTCTTGATAGCGATGCTTCCAACCAATGAACTGATTGGAAGAGCGTTGCGTAAAGATGTTCCCATGTTTCCTGATTTAGCTATCCGTGAATTGGTTGCAAATGCACTGATTCACCAGGATTTTTTTGAAAGCGGGACTGGCCCGATGATTGAGTTGTTTGACGACCGCCTGGAAATCACAAACCCGGGTGTATCGCTGGTTCATACGGATCGTTTTTTGGACAGCCCGCCTAGGTCTCGGAATGAGGCACTGGCTTCTTTTATGAGACGTGTCGGAATATGCGAGGAACGCGGTAGCGGAATTGACAAAGTTGTCTTCCAAACAGAGTTTTATCAGCTTCCTGCTCCGCTGTTTGAGACGCCCAATGGATTTACGAAAGCGACCCTCTTTGCCCATCTTGATTTCGAAGAAATGGGTATGACCGATCGTGTGCGTGCGTGTTATTTGCACTGCTGTTTGCAATACGTAAACCGTAAAAAAATGAACAACAGGTCCCTTCGAGAACGCTTTGGGTTGCCGGAACAGAAAACAGCGGTTGTCACTCGTATAATCAACAGGACGGTTGAGGCCGGATTGATTATAAATCCCAATGCATCTGAATCTCGCCGGCATACCAGCTATGTGCCTTTTTGGAGTCAATCTGATGGGAATGTCTAATTACGATGTTTTATTATCGCCCATTTTCGCCAAGCGATATAAAACGACACCGACATACAATATATTGTGTTTTTCGGCTGAGAAGTTCCTGTATATAGATATTTTTTTATGTCCCCATCTTCGTCGATGGAGACATAATTGTCGTATTAAGCGACGTGATATGTGATATTCGTTGCTGGTTGGCAGCAGATTCGTGGAGAAACGGGGCCATTTGGGTTACAAACAGCGTTATACAGTAAAAAAGACTTAAGGACTAAAATAATGAACCTGATAGCGATTGATATCGGTAATGCGAATATTAAGGTGGCCTTTTTTCTCGATGATGAAGAAAAGACGCTGGAAACGATTGACGGCAGTGATAAAAAGATGTCGGTGGCGCTCAAAGATGCGTTGATTAACTGTTGGGATCAGGCGCCGCTGGTCGAAAGCGCCAAAGAACCCGTCAAGAATTGTTCCGTGGTGGCCTGTTCGGTCAAGCCCGAGTGGACTGAACTGGTCGGCGAATTGGTCGAAGATGAGCTGGGCGTTAAGATGCTGGTCATTGGCAAAGATGTGCCGCTGCCGATTGAAACCGCTCTCGATGATGCACTGGCCGTTGGAACCGATCGCCTGGTGAGTGCCGCCGCGGCTTATTCGGTGGTCGAAGATGCCGTCGTCGTGGCCGATTTCGGTACCGCCGTCACGATTGACCTGGTCGATGACAATGGCGTGTTCATGGGCGGGACGATCAGCCCCGGCTTTGATTTATCGCTGGCGGCGATGAACACCGGCACCGCCAAACTTCCCAGAGTTGCGATGAAGCGACCCGAACAGGTCTATGGCGTCAACACCGACGAAGCCATGCGGGCCGGCGTGTATTGGTCGGCGGTTGGTTTGCTGGAGACACTGTGCCGAAAGTATGCCGAGCAACTCGGTAAATGGCCCCAGGTTGTGCTGACCGGCGGGGCGGCGTCGATCATTATCGACGATTGCGAATTCGTGGACTCGCATGTGTCCAACTTGGTTCTTCGCGGCATCATGATTGCTTACAAAAAATACCTCTACGAAAAAGCCGACATCAGCCAACGCGACGCTAAAGGCTCGCAGAAAAAATAAGAACTGGAATTTCCAGGAAGTCTGAATCGTAAAGTGATATTTATAGTGATTGGAGATAAATACAATGATTCCCGAAAAACTGCTTGAAGTATTAAAAAAGGATGGCGTTGTTGCAATTGCTTCACTTGGACAAAATGGCCCGCATATGGTGAATACATGGAACAGTTACATACGGATCACCGAGGATGAGCGGTTGTTGATTCCGGCCGGTTACATGAATCAGACAGAGGAGAACATCGCCACAAACAATCACATATTAATGACATTGGGAAGCAGCAAGGTGGCCGGCAAAAATGGACCGGGGACCGGTTTTCTGATCAAAGGCACGGCCGATTTCCAGTCCTCCGGGCCGGATTTTGAAGCGACGAAAGCAAGATTCAAATGGGCACGTGCCGTATTGGTCGTGACCATCGATTCTGCCACCCAGACACTGTAATAGACAGATCGCCTGGGACCCGTTAAATGAATATTGGAATGACACAGGTTGGTGTATTGACATCACGGGGAATGTCGGCGATTGCGTCGGTGGCACTGTGCGGGGTCGGTGCGCGGGGGGTGCTGGGCCGTATTTTCCAAAAAGGTAAAACAGAAGCCCCGAACGGTAGTGAGGGGATGGAGACCAGTGAGGTTGATCGTGTCACTGCCGTTCCACGCTTTTGTAAGGGAGATGTCGTGTATGGTTCGATTGTCGATGGTCTGCGGATGGTCGATGAGGTTTTGGTAGGGTGCGAAGCCGATGATTCGTTTGTGATTCACTGTCACGGCAATCCGCTGCTCGTCGAGCAAATCGTTCGTCTCTGCCAATCCAAAGGCGCAACGCTGATTGATGTCGAAGCGTTCGCGTTTGAGCAATACACCGCGGGTTCGAAAAACACCATCGAAACCGAAGCGAAACTGGCGATGCAAAAGTCCGCGACACTGCTGGGCGTAAAAATCCTGAAAGGGCAAATCGACGCCGGTTTGTCCAAATGGGCCGCCGATATCCAAGCCAACATAAACTTGCTGGACGCGGCCGACATTCAAAAACAATGTGACAACATCCTTGACCGAAGTCAAATCGCCAAACGGATTATCGACGGCGTGCGGATCGTCATTGCCGGACCGCCCAACTCCGGCAAGAGTACGCTGCTCAATTGCCTCTCCGGCCGGCAGGAAACCATCGTCTCCGACGTCGCCGGCACCACGCGTGACTGGGTTAGCGTCACCTGCCAAATGGGACCGCTGCGAGCCGAGTTCATCGACACCGCCGGCCTGGATGAATCACTGGCTTGCAAAGATAACATCGAGCAGGCCGCCCAAGCCATCACAAAAGATCTGCTGGAAAGCTGCGATCTGATTGTCTATCTGCAGGATGCGACCAGTGCCGATTCGCGATTTGAAATCGAAAGCGACAAGCCCGTGATTTACGTTGTCAACAAATGCGACTTGGTCCCGGATCTCAAGCCTCAAGCCTCAAGCCCCAAGCCTATCGGTATCAGTGCCCAAAACAATACCGGCATTGACGAACTGGTTGAGGCGATCTTAAACGTGTTGCGTGTCGGTGACATCGTGCCCGGCGAGGCAGTCGCTTTTACGACGCGACAGGGGGAGATCTTGACCCAATTGTCACGGTGCCAGATCGTTGAGGAGCAAAAACAGGAGTTTCGGGAATTATTGGGGAAAATTGTGTAACACGATGATTTTTCAGGCGTCTGTCTTTATAGAAGATGTCTTACTGAAACAAGTATGGAGGTCGATAAAATGCCGTCGGAAACGAATGTACTCTTAGTGGATTGTATCTGTTTTGTTTTTCTCGGATTACTTTTTATTGGCTTATCTATCCCCATGGTACTGCGGAAGATACCCCCGAATTCATGGTATGGCTGGCGAACTCCCAAAGCCTACGAAAGCCCCGAGATATGGTACGAGATTAACCGGTACGCCGGCCGCGACTTTCTTGTCATGGGGGCTGTGCAGGTCATTTACAATGTGCTTTTATTGTGCCTTTGGGGCCTGATGAGTAATCCGGTCGAACTTTTGGTCGTGATTGGAAATGTTGTACTTCTGGGCGGGGGGACCATTGTGATAATTGTCAGAGGATTTCGATACTTAGGGAGACTCTAGTACTGTGTCCGCCGAAGAATGTCGGTTCAACGCCGCGCCGAACGGACAGATGCGTTCAAGGCCGAAACAGCCAATGTCAAAGCATTGGCGATGCAGGCATTGGAGGCAGATGCTGTTTGCTGCAAGTTGAACCCGTCATTATTTCAAGGACACAGGACTAGAAGCGATCGCTGTTTTGGTTAAGAAATCAAAAAGGTTGACGTGCGGCCCGCTTAGGTTAAAATGATAACTGTTAGGAAGTGCCAATAAAACGTGTAACGGCAAATAAAAGGCAGCAGGCCGATGATGAAACGACGCCAATTTCTTCGTCAAAGCGCCCTGACCGCCGGGATGCTCACGCTCGGCCATACATCTGCAATCGGAGATACACACATGACAACAGGCAAAACGGACCACCGACCCGGCTTCATCCCCAAACGGCAGTACGGCAAAACCGATGTGATGTTGTCAGTGATCGGATTTGGCGGGATCGTCGTGATGGATGCCGAACAATCGCAGGCCAATCGCGCCGTCGCCGAGGCATACGAACGCGGCGTCAATTATTACGACGTGGCGCCTTCTTACGGCGATGCCGAAATAAAACTGGGGCCGGCTCTCGAGCCGTATCGTAAGAACGTGTTTTTAGCCTGCAAGACCGGGGAGCGAAAATATGAGGATGCGAAAAAAGAGTTTGAACGCTCGCTCAAACGCATGCGGACCGATTATTTTGACCTGTATCAGCTTCACGGCATCGTCGAAGTCGAAAAAGATGTCGACGCGGCGTTTGCCTCCGACGGCGTGATGAAACTCTTAGCCGAGGAAAAAAAGAAGGGCCGCATACGCTATCTCGGCTTTTCGGCGCATTCCCATGAAGCCGCTTTGGCCGCGATGGACCGGTATGACTTTGATTCCATCCTGTTCCCGGTCAATTTTGCCGGCTGTCTGAAAGAAAATTTTGCCCCGGAGATCATCGAAAAAGCCCGCCAAAAAGAGATGGCCGTTTTAGCATTGAAAATGCTCGCTCGCCAGCGTGCCCCCGAAGATGACCCCGTTCGCAAACAATATCCAAAGTGCTGGTATCAGCCGATTACCGACCCTCAGGAAGCGAAGTTGGCAATGTCGTTCACACTCAGCCAGCCGATCACCGCGGCCCTGCCGCCGGGGGACGAGCGGCTGTTTAAAATGGCATTGGATTTGGTTTCGGAGATCGGCCCCATCGACGCCGATCAGCTTGACAAACTCAAAAAGCTAATCGCCAATCTGGAACCGATTTTCGACCGGCATGCCTAGCGGTTCCGGATACCGGCGGCGATTCATTAACTTTTTTCAATCGTAAAGATTTTGTTCAGCCCCGTGATTTTGAACACTTCGAAGATTTGCTTGCTCATGTTGCGAAGCTTCAGTGTGCCTTTGCCCACCGCAATCGTCTTTTGCAGCTTCACCAGGAAACCCAGCGCCGACGACGACATGAACTTGACCTTCTTGAAATCCAGCGTCATGTGCGACCCCGGCTCTGACTCGGCCAGTTGAAGGATCGTCGCTTCAACCTTGGCCAGGTGATCCTCCTCCACCAGCCGGGCGTCCTTAAACGTAATCACCACATCCCCGTACACCGGCTCAATCAGCAAATAAGGATTATCCAAATCAAATCGCATTATTTCCCTTTTTTCAAAGTCCTCTTGTTTTCATCATGTATATAGCACATTTTGCGTTGAAGTGCAAGAGGGCTACTGAAAGCTTCTGAAAATCTTGATTAAGTTGCCAGCCAGAAGGTATATTAAGATCGCAGCCAAGTTAGAAAAAAATGATATTGAATTATATTTCAACGCTATTATTCGCAAGTCATGTCTTCGGAAATAAAGTGAACGATAAAATAGCATCAAACTTAATGTTCCGGGGCCAAATAATAAACTGCCATACATCCATATTAAGAAGATGATAGCGAAAATGTCTTTAGAATTTGTGAAAAATCTCATGCAATAGAACAATCCGGTGGATATCAAAATGAAGAGTCCGATCGTGCAATAGATAGATACTTTTTGCTTTGGGGTAAGGCGAATCGGAGAAAGTACTATATCATCTTTTTCAATTTTACAATGACTTGAGACGAATTCTATAATTTCTTCAGCAAGATCGGATTTTGGGAGTAGAATCCGTTTTTTGATTTTATTATGAAAGATGTTCAAATGAAAATATTCCGTGAGCTTGCTATGTGGGCTAACACCAATAAACATTGCGTTATCCCATTTGATCGGTTTAGCTTCATTAGATTTTTTAATTAAGTATTTTTCAGTTATTTGATAATACTCTCCAGTCCATTTAGGAGGACATCTCAAGCTTATTTGTTCCCAAATTACTGCGATAATTGGAATAATCATCATGGCAGGTATTGCAACGATGAAGATTCGCAAGAGATCTGGGGGGATTTTGCTGTATTCGGGCCCGCATTTTTTAAGAATCATGATAATTGGAATCAGTAGACATACTTCAAGAACAATCCCAGCTACCAATGTAATCGGAATAATTCTAAACCATCTTTGAAGCTTAATTTTCGCCTGATATTCTCTTATTTCCTGAGGAACAAGCCATTCAAATAGGATTTCTGGTTTTTTTTTCATCATTAGGATATTCGATATTGACCAATTTATATATATTGACGCCAGAATTATCAATACTGTTTCAGAAAATCCGCATCTATTATTGAGAAATCCTTCAAAATCGCTATAATCGCGGGCTATGGCGAAAACGGAAGAAAAACTGACGCCGGCGATGAAGCAGTTCCACCATTTCAAGGCGAAATACCCGGATGCGGTGCTGTTTTTTCGGATGGGCGATTTTTATGAAACGTTCCACGAGGACGCGCACATCGTCTCACGCGTGCTGGGGCTGGTGCTGACCAGCCGGGGCAAATCCGGCGGCAATCCCATCCCGCTGGCGGGTCTGCCGTATCACGCCGTCGACGGCTACCTCAAAAAAATGCTGCAGGCCGGCTACAAAGTCGCCGTCTGCGAGCAGGTCGAAGACCCCAAAAAAGCCAAAGGCGTCGTCAAACGCGACGTCGTCCGGGTTGTCACCCCCGGCACGCTCACCGATGACATGCTGCTCGACGCCAAAGAGGATAACTTCCTCTGCGCCGTCAGCTTGGGTCGCAAAACCGCCGCACTGGCATGGGTCGATATCTCCACCGGCCATTTCTACACCCGCCAGATCGCCGAAAGCCGGATCGTCGATGAACTGCTCCGCCTCGGTGTCCGCGAAGTCCTGCTGGCCGAATGCCGCGGACAACTCTTCGAGTCCGAGCAGAAAAAACTCGTCAAGCAAATCCAACAGCTCACCGGCGCCGTCATCACCGAGCGCCCGGGCTGGTTCTTCGATCCGCACGGCGCCGGCGAAAAACTGCTCAAGCATTTCCAGACATCAACCCTGGAAGGCTTCGGCATCGACGCCGACTTCGAAGGCATCCGCGCCGCCGGGGCCATTTTGGAATATCTCGACGAAACCCAAAAAACCGCGCTGAACCACATCACCTCCATCCGATTGGTTCAGCCCACAAAATATCTGCAGGTCGATCCCGTTTCGCTGCGGTCGCTGGAAGTATTGCGAACCATGCGCGGCGAGTCCACCAGGGGCACGCTGCTGGACTGCATCGACCAGACCGCTACCGGCATGGGCTCGCGCATGCTGCGGGCGTGGGTCTGTATGCCGCTGCGCGATGTGCCCGCGATTGTCGCCCGTCAGGACGCGATTGCCGAGCTGGTTAACGATGACGCTCTTTGCGGCGACATCCGCAAGCGGTTCAAGCACATCGCCGACCTGGAACGCATCGTCGCTCGCATCAGCACTTACCGCACCTCGCCGAAAGACCTGGTTGCGTTGGGCATCTCGCTGCGAACGATACCGCACCTGCGCACGCTGCTGGAAAAATGCGGCTCTGTGATGCTCAAAGACCTGCACGGCCGCTGCGACAGCATGGACGAACTGGCCGAACTGTTAGAAGCTTCCATCGAACCGGAACCGCCGTCGCATCTGCGGGACGGCGGCGTCATTCGCACCGGCTACAACGAAGAGCTCGACAAACTGCGGGACATTTCCAAAGAGGGCAAAAGCTGGCTGGCCGAATACCAGCAGCGGGAAATCGCACGCACCGGCATCGACAAGCTCAAGATCGGCTACAACCGGGTCTTTGGCTACTATATCGAGCTGAGTACTGCGGTTGCTGACAAGGCTCCTGCGGACTACGTGCGTAAGCAAACCATCAAAAACGCCGAGCGGTATATCACCGACGAGCTGAAAAAATACGAAGAGCAGGCACTCGGCGCCCGCGAAAAATCGCTCGAACTGGAGAATCGTCTGTTCGATCAGATTCGCGACGAAACCACAAAATACATCCGCCGCCTGCAGGAGTTGGCGCATGTGCTGGCCACCTGCGATTGCCTGGTATCATTGGCGCATCTGGCACGGCAAAACCACTACATTCGCCCCAAGGTGACAAAAGGCAAAGAACTGGTCATCGTCGAAGGCAAGCACCCGGTATTGGCGCAGTCGCTCGGCGCCGAATTCGTGCCCAACGATGTCAGCCTCTCCGACGACGGCAAGGACCTCGCAATTATCACCGGCCCCAACATGGCCGGTAAAAGTACGTATATCCGCCAGGTCGCGCTGCTCGTGCTGCTGGCGCAGACCGGCTCGTTCATCCCCGCCAAAAAAGCGCAGATCGGTGTTGCCGACCGCATCTTCACACGCGTCGGGGCCTCCGACGAACTCACTCGCGGCCAAAGTACGTTTATGGTCGAGATGACCGAAACCGCCAACATTCTCAACAATGCCACCGACCGCTCGCTGGTCATCCTCGACGAGGTTGGCCGCGGCACAAGCACCTATGACGGCCTGTCGCTGGCGTGGGCCATCACCGAGCACCTGGCCAACAGCGTCGCCTGCCGCACGCTGTTCGCCACCCACTACCACGAACTGACCGAACTGGGTCAACTGCTGGTCAACGTCAAGAACCTCAATGTCGCCGTTCGCGAATGGGCCGGCGACGTCGTCTTCCTGCACAAGATCATCGCCGGCGGAACCGACAAAAGCTACGGCATCCACGTCGCCAAACTCGCGGGCATTCCCAAAACGATCCTCACCCGCAGCAACGAAATCTTGAAAGACCTCGAAAACACCTTCGCCAAAGAAGCCGCCGGCGAATACCTGTCCAAAAACAAAACCGCCGACGACGAGCAACTCCTCTTCGTCAAAAAACACCAGTCCGTACTGGAAAAACTAAAGGGCCTCCAGGTCAACACCCTCACCCCCATCGAAGCTATCAACCTCCTCGCCGAAATCCAGGAGGAAATGCAGGGATAAATATCTTCTTGGCATTCGGTGAAGAAATGAATATAATAGGGGCATGATGGTTAAGCGAATCGATGACAAACAGAATGAGCTAAAGGACTTATGCCGCCGCTTTGAGGTCAGGACATTTGAAGTGTTCGGCTCAGCGGCACAGAATACGGACTTGAGCGAAAGCAGTGATCTGGATTTTCTCGTCGAATTTCTGCCGATGACGCCCGCCCAACATAGCGAGGCCTACTTTGGCCTGCTCGATTCGCTGAAAAAACTGTTTGCCTGCGATGTTGACTTGCTGGAGACCGGGGCGATTGACAATCCCTATCTGCTCGAATCCATCAACCAAAACCGGGTGACGCTCTATGCCGCCTGAAGCCAAAAAATTCCTGTACGACATGCAGCAGGCGTGTGCGGCACTGGCCCAATTTGTCAAAGAAAAATCCTTTCAGGATTATCTCGAAAGCGAACTCCTCCGTTCGGCCGTGGAGCGAAAGCTCATGGTCATCGGCGAAGCATTAAATCGCCTGCTCCGCTTGGAGCCTGAGTTGGAAATGCAAATCCCTGATGCCCGCCGAATTATCGATTTCCGCAATATCCTCGTTCACGGCTATTATGCCATTGAACACGAAACCGTCTGGGGTATTCTCGAAAAAGACCTGCCGACACTCACAGAGAAAATCGATGAATTGCTTAAAAAATAATTGAACCGATGCAACGCGGGTGCAGCCGACGAAGTGGGCAAAGGGACCGGTTTATTGGCACTCGGGACAAAGCCGGGGGCGGGGTTATGCCGTTGTACATATTGTGCCCGACCAGAACTATGCGACCTGCGTGGTGATGAACGTTGGAGGCTATGATGCCGCACTGGCCGCCGGAGAAGCCAATATGATACTGGTTGAGGCCTTGAGAAATGCCAATTACAACCCCGACGTTCTGTTTGGCAAAACGCAGGATTAAATCAATCTGAAGGAGGTAAATAATGCAGAAAGAGCGGCTGTTTTTAATTCTCTCAGTGATCGTCTTAAACACGGTCGGACTGTCCGCGGCCACCGATAACACCGAGTCCCTGCCGGCGAAACTGTCCGGCATCGTCACCGACATTGTCACCGGTCTTCCCGCTGCGGGACTGACCGTCACTATCGCCGACAAATCTGCCATAACCGATGCAGAGGGCCGCTACACAATCTCTGGCCTGCCCGACGGCATCGACCGCATGGAAATCACCGGCAATGCCATCATCCCGCGCAGTCTCATGGTTCGGCATACCCAATCGACAACACTGGATATAACTGTCAAAGCCGCCGATTTCAATAATGCCATGTTCTGGGCCTCGGCCGGTGGTCGCGGCAAAGTATTTCGATGGCATACACCGCCCAAATGGGTCATCTATACCCACGTACTGGATACCGATCCGCCAAAGGAATTTGCACCGAAGGACCGTTCCTATCTGGCTAAAATTATCACCAAAGAACTGCCCGCCATCAGCGATTTCTTCCGCCATCCGCAGGTCGAACTGTTCAAAGGCCGTCCCAATGACGACCCGCGCTGGACCGGCAAACAATCCGCCGCAGGATATATCCTCTGTGCGCCAATGCACAAAGGCGGCGGATATGCCAGTTGGAAAGCATTGGGTCGATGTTTTGGATGGGCAAAGGTTCGCAATAACTATCTCAGAGCCCCCAAAGTCTGGCGTCACGAAATCGCCCACGCCCTCGGAATGGCCCATGCATTCGATAATGAAAAGTGGCTCCCCCGGGGCGTCAAAGATCCCAACTACGAAATCACCAAGCTCCATAATGGCATCGAGATGTACTCAGGCTGGGACAAGCTCTGGCTGCATTGCGTCTATTCCGGTTTTCGACCCTCCGGCAATACACCCCCCGACCGTGACCCTGACACCTTCGTCTACGGACGCGATACAATCGGTATCGATCCACCGACAAATCAATAAAAAAGTTTGACATCCACGAAACATCGCGTATAATACTGAAAATATAATAGGCTATTTGAAAATTATATGAAGGAGCAAAAAACAAGGAGCAAATCATGGTTATACCCAATATAAATTCGGTGTCTCCAGTGTCCTCGGTGGTTAAATCACCCCAAATGAATGCAGCACGTCACCCCCTTAATACGCAAAACAAACCCATTTTCAAACCAGGCAAAATCGCCGTAAGCGATTGTCTTCTAAGAGCTAAGAACAATGAACTCCGAACTGGCGCAGCCAAAAACAAACCCAAACAAACCCATTTTTTGTCCACGGTCATTCCGAGCGTTAGCCGAGGAATCTATTTAAACAGCCATCGCCGCAGGCGATACCTCATGCTTGAGTCCTTGGGTTCGTGTATTCTTGTATTCCTGTTTCTCATCGCATCTGAGACGATTATTTAATCCTGTGGATTATTTCCGGTAACAAAATAAAAATCGTTGCGTCATAAAATAAGAAGGTATAATGGAAAGTACTGAAAAGCCATAACTCTCGAAAAGGAGGTTTTATGGAAAATACACAGGTTTTGGAAAAACGAAAATTCACGTGGTTCTTGTTATTCGTCGGATTTTGCTGTGTGTTTGGCTTTGTAGGCATGAATGCGATTCTGCTGACGAAATTCACCAACGCCCGCCATTTTGCCGATCCCTCGGCGATACTGGGAACATTGATGATGTGCCTGGTCAGTTCGTCCTTTTACGTGGTCCTCGGCGCCGTTGCCTTCATCTGGGCACGCGGCCGGCTGGAACGCACCGTTCATAAAGAAGGCCTGGTGTGTAAGAGTATTCTCCCGGCGGTATGCCTGACGCCCGTGCTGGGAATTGTCGGGATTATGGTGATGATGCTGACCCCGTATGCCTTTGCGCAGGCACGACAGTTTGTCGTCGGACCGAAGGTGGTTCAGGCTGCCGATTCACCCGATGGCACCTATCAGGCGTTTGTCGTTGATAAACCCTCGTTTGACGGACCCAATCATCATTTGTATGTCAAAACCCCCAAAACCGGACGCTTGGATTACGTGGACAATCTGCCGGAAGATGTAGACTCCAACAAGGAAATTCTCTGGTCGCCGAATTGTGATGTCGTGGTGTTTCGCTCGCACTTTAAAGTAACTGCGTATGCCCCGACTCTTGATAAACGTCAGGAAGTCATTCTCGGCGGCGAGCGCCATTCACTCGGCAACGGCACCTTCCGGGTCAATTACAACGATGTCAAAAAAGTCACCGACATCCAGTTCCCCCAACCCGGCGTGGTAACAGTCCAGCTCGAAGGCGAACAAACACCCCAAATCCTGACCTTTGAAGGCACACTCTCAACGAACGTCAACAAGCCAGCTTGCTGCCAGCGTCAATAGATCGTCCAGATTTACAATGCAGTCTTTATTCAGATCGCCGGCCGGATAGGGCAGCCCGTCTCGGCACAGAACCGCCACCGGTTGGCTTTGCCACTGGAAGAAGGGATAGGTTTTATCTTCAACCATCGTCCAGACAGTCTCGAAATCCCAGTCGGCGTTCAGGTAGGTGATTTGCTTTTGCATCTTGGAAGTGGACATCCCCGTTCCGCCGCTGGACGTTGCGGTATTGCTGGTATCGAGATCCCAGAATGAATCGGATACGCGTGTTGTGGATATGTCACGCGGGCCGGTCAGCCCGTCGCCGGGGGTGAGGATCTCACCCGTCGCATAGCAATACTCGACGATCGAATAATACATAATGCCCACCAGTCCGGCCTCTGCAATGTCACCGGAAATGTTGCCGGTGGCATAGCAGTTTGACACCGTTGTGTAATTATCAATACACCCGACGAGTCCACCGACATAGTCATTGCCGCTCACCGCGCCGGTGGCATACGAGTAGATGATCAATGAGTCATGGTTTGCCAGTCCGACTAAGCCGCCGATGTAATAGTGGTCGCCTGTGACGGCACAGGTTGAGGCACATTGCTGTATCAGGCCGAAATCATTGTACCCAACCAATCCGCCGATATAGTAATCCCCGTTGACGGCGCCGCTGGTCTGACAATCCACAATTTCACCGTAGTTATACCCGGCCAATCCGCCGACGTTGTTATGACCACTGTCATTGGTAATCAGCACGCTCGCAGCGCAATTGTAAATGAAGCCGTGGTTTTCTCCGACCAATGCGCCGGTAACACCATTGTATCCAAACTGAATTGTACAGTTTTCAAGTATTACGTTTGCCACGGTTCCGGCCGGATCGATCATGCCAAATAAGCCAATGTAACCGACGATGGTATATTGAAAGGTGAGGTTTTGGATGGAAAAGCCGTTGCCGTCAAAGGTGCCGGTAAAGGGTGTGCCCTGGAATTCGTAGGTGGTGTGATCGGTGTCCGGTGCGATGACGGCCTGACGGAAGATCTTGCCGTCCGGTGCGTTGATGCCCATGTCGATGTCTGCGATTAGCATGAAGTGGCAGTCGTAATCTTCGCTGTGACGACCCAGTTCAATCAGTTCCGCCGCGGTTGCGATTTGGAACGGATCGCTTGCTGTTCCGCTGCCGCCGTGGTAATTGCCAATAGCGAAAGTTGTCGTTGATCCGCAGAACAGCAGAATGGATAATAAAATGGTTGCGGTGTGACTTCGTCTCCTCATCGTTTTCTCCTATGATAAAAGTCTACTCCAATTTCTAATTATTTTTCTTCTAAGTCTTTGCGATTACAAAGTTTGGGAAGTCTTCAAAGACCCACCCATGTGTGAGAGTCTTATAGATGATCCCCAGCAGTTTCCGGGCAGTGGCAATAATCGCTTTGCCGCTGCCGCGGGTTCGTTTAATCCGCTCATAATACGTCCGCAGATACGGGCTGTACCGTTTGGCCACCAGTGTACACTGCACCAGCGTCGTCCGGGCCAGCGTTGAGCCATGTTTGGTAATCCGACCGTGCCGAATCGTCTCATTGGAGTCCTTGACCCGTGGAACAATGCCCAGATAGGCCGCCAGTTTGTCCTCGCTGGCAAAATCCTTGACATTACCAATTACACTCAGCAATACACTGGCCGATTTGTCGCCAATGCCCTTGATACTGCTGATATTCTTATGACCTTTGAGCTTTTTACCATGCTCGATAATATCATTGTCTAATCGCTTGATATTCTTAGTCAGCGACCGTATCTGATCAGCCAGCACTTCCAGCTCCACCTTGACAATCGTATCCCAGTCAAAGACCATGATGCTTTTGAGGCCCTTTTCCGTCGTCAGTGTTTCTTTTTTCCACTTCAAACCGTAGCTGTTGAGTACATTGTGAATCTTGTTGACCAGGGCCGTTCGCTGCTTGACCAGCTTATCCCGGGTCGTTGCCAATGAATGTAATTGTGCATTTTCTTTCTGTTTCATTCTCGCCTCGGGCAGCATGCCCTTACTCAAAAATAACGCCAACATCTTCGCATCGTGCTTGTCGGTCTTCTTGACCGACTTGCGGATGACCTTAAATTGATTGGGATCGACCGCAATGACCTTCCGGACCCGGCTGCGAATCTGATCGATAAACCAGGCCGTATTGCCCGTCGCTTCCACCGCCACCCGGTCAGCTCGCCGTAATGTCTTGCGAAACGCATCCATCCGGTCAATCGCATAAGTGCCGATCCGTTCTTTTCCCTGCTTCGTTCGGTAGCAAACCGTCAAACTGTTCGTGTGCAAATCTACGCCCAAATAACTCATGCCGCTGTCTCCAAATCAAAGGTTACCGTCTCTCTTGGAGTAGATTGCTGTGTCGGCGTCCACCATTCTCCTATGCAAGGTCGCAATGCCTTATTGTGGTCGGTTCGGTTACAGGTCTGAATATTCTCCTTTTCGAGGTCAATGCCCCACACAAACGATGCAGCCTGAAACCTATCTACTCCGGTTCATCAAAACCGAAGCTAAAACGCCAACAAATTTTGTCAACCAGATTTTTTTCGCTTTTTCCCCACACCCAATACAGGGGGAAAAAGAAAGAAAAATATCGGCCCAATCGCAGCTAACTTTTATCGTACCACCTCCTTTTGTATTTAATTCATTCCCCTCGCTCGTTATTGACCTTCCGTCTTTTTGTTAGCGGGTGAATTGTTTCTTAACATCGTCGCGCGTCAGTAAAACCAAGCTGATGACGCCGAGGACCGTGCCGAAGGGCACACACAGGCATTCCAGTCCCGCCACCACCTGGCAGTACGTCAGGTGGGTGCGTTTGGCAATACGCCGACCCGCCACCAGCACCGCGGTGGCAATCGCCCACGTGACAGTTATCAGCGCGAGGGGGGCGGCAAAGAAAATCAGTCCAACAACAAATAGCGCGACCTCCATGTCGCTGGGTTGATCGTGTAAAATGCCGAATACGGCGATCGTGCCGACGCCCATCATCACAAACCCAATCGCGCCTTTCAGATAGATCAATGCCGCGACGACATAATGAAAAATTGAAATCAAGTTTAAATTCTGTGATTGCGAGTTATTGTCAGCCATGCCAGAGCCTCCTTTCGATCAGACCGTTGTGGCTGTATACCATTTTAGCCGCGAAGGATGCGTTTTTCAAGCATTCATAAATCGCTTTTTAACAAGCAGTTGAAGGGCTGCTATCAGAAGAAGAGATAATACTCCGGAGGAGATAGAGGGGAATAAGAATGCCGTATTAATGATTTTTTTATGCCCAAAGCGTTTATTAGATGATATAATAATAGAAACCTGTCTCTAACAGATGTGAGGGAAATCATGAGAAGAATGCGTCCGTCTTATGCCGTGGGGGCGTGTTTCATTGTCGCCTGCCTTGTGTTCACTGTCTATGCTTGGGTTCCCCTGATTGTCGCCAATGATCCGCTTGTGCGCATGCCGGGCTCACAGCCTGCGCAGGGGATTGCACTGGAAGGGCCGAACCGCTGTCTGAATTGTCACGAAGGCTATGTCGATGGTCTGGAAGTTGAACCCGGTGACGGCTGGAAAGGTTCGATGATGGCGCAGGCCGCACGCGATCCGATCTTCTGGGCGTGCCTGACGGTGGCCGGGCAGGACAGTGTCTGGGCGCTGGGCAATGCGAATGCGGTTGATTTGTGTGAACGGTGTCACTTCCCCGCCGGCTGGCTGGGCGGGCGATCTGACCCGCCGAACGTCTCGGCGATGGCGGGCGATGACTATGACGGGATCACCTGTGATTTTTGTCACCGGTTAGTCGATCCGTTTTTTGAAACGACCTACAACGGCACACGCGAAGGCAGTGACTGGACAGGCTATTGGGACGAGGCAACGAGTGCTTCGCAAGCCGCCGCAACGACCACGCTGACCGAAGACCGCGGCGAATCGGTTGGCGTTAAGATGTTTGACGGCAGCGATTTTTATGACAAGTTTTCGCTGCCTCAGTATGCGACCTATACCGAAAGCGGCAGCGGTCAGTATTACATTGCGACGAACGCCGCCAAACGTGCCAGTTTTCAGGATGCGCAGGCGACGCACCAGATGCTGTACAGTCGCTATCATAAATCCAAATACATCTGCGGCACCTGTCACGATGTGTCCAACCCCGCGCTGGCCAATCTTGGGCTGTCGCCACTGGCCGATCAATCCGGCGATACGCATCTGATTACCGAACAGTACTCGGCGTTTCGTTATTTTCATGTGGAGCGAACGTTCTCAGAATTCATGCTGAGTGATTATGCCCAGCAGGGCGGGGCGGCGACCAATCCGGAATTTGCCGCGGCCAGCGGCGGGATCAATCATGTGTCGAAGTGCCAGGATTGCCATATGTTTGATGTCAGCGGCTACCGGGCATGCAATAAAAGTAAAGGGGTGATTCGTCCCGGCGAAAGCACCGAACATCCCAACAGTGGTTTGCCGATGCATGACATGACCGGCGGGAACGCGTGGATCTCGCATATCCTGGCCAGTCTCGATCCGGCCGGCCCGGTTTACGATCCGGTTAATGAGCAGATTCTCAATCATCCGATTGCCGAGATGACGCTGGACCTGGATTCGGGTCAGACACCAAAGAACAACGGGGCCCTGGTCAAGGCCGGCGCCGATCGTGCGAAGGATCAGCTGCAGCTTGCCGCGAGCATTACCCATTTCAGCTATGATTCTGTTACGGGCGCGTTGAGTTTCCGCCTGCAGAACAATACCGGTCACAAACTGATCTCCGGTTTCCCGGAAGGGCGGCGGATGTTTATCAGCATCGAAGCGTATAATACCAACGGCAAGCCCGTCTACGAGGCCAACCCGTACGATGACAGTGTCGGAACACTGAAGGGATTGGATCATGATTACTCGCCGCACTCGCCGGCGCTCGATGCGCATGAGCATTATGTCGATGAGCTGGTGTATGAAGTCCATCCGAAGAGTGACTTAACCGGCGAAGATGAGACGTTCCACTTTGTACTGGCGACGGGGCGTTACAAAGACAATCGCATTCCGCCGAGAGGCTTTAATGTTGCCGCTTCCGGCGAGCGTGTGAGTACGCCGGTCTGGCAGGGTGTGGACGATCCGAATTATTATTCGGCTGCCGAGTATGCGGGCGGTTACGACCAGGTGGACCTGCAGTTGCCGGCCGGTTGTACGTATATTGATATCGAACTGTTGTATCAGGGCACCAGCCGCGAGTATGTGGAATTTTTGAAAAATGAAATTAATGGAACCGCTGCGACGTTGTCTTCGCCGACGCCGTCGGGTGAGGCGCAGGCCTATATCATCCAGACCGATCCGTTCTTTAGCGGACTGCGTGTCTGGGGCGATATTATCTGGGATCTGTGGTTCCATAACCACGGCCTTGACGGCAGCGGTGCGGAGGTTGCGTGCATTGTGCCGTTTAAGATGACGTCATTCAGCTGGGGCACCGAGCCGGAGCGTCCGGATGCCGACCTGGTCGATCCGTGGGGTGTCGACCTGGTGGACTTCAACGCATTCAGCCCGTGGTGGATGCGAACTGACTGCGGGAGTAATGATGACTGCATGGGTGCGGACTTTGACAGTTCCGGCGACGTGGGAATGGACGATTTTACACACTTCGCCGAACACTGGCTCTGGGGGAAATAAGAAAAACGCCCGTTTTAAAAACCGCAAGATGGATTTGTTGCGAAGTTTTTTGCTGATTAAAAAGTCATTTCGGCAGAGACATAGATACGCGGTTCACTGTAGCCCATATTGCCCCAACTCGGCTCGTTCAAACGAAATCCGCTGGGAGGGGTGTCATTGCCGAATAGATTTTTAACAATCCCTTTAAACTTGAGATTTTTCGTGGGCTGATAAACGACTGACAGGTCAATGACGTGTCGGTCCGACGCATACGCACTATCCATCGCATCATCCGATGTTGAATTGTAAAGTGTGTTCGTAAAACGTGACTGGAATAAATAGTTCAGGCCGACCATCAGCTTGTTATCGAGAAAAAACGTCATTAAGTTGGTCTTGATTTGATGAGCTGGATATCGCTGTTTGATTTCATCGTTGTTGGCTTTGGCAAACCCATAGCTGCAGTTGAGATCCATGGTATCGGTTAACTTATAGTCAGCGATGACTTCAGTTCCATAGATCTGTGATTTCGCTTCGGTGTTCTGGAACATGCCGCCGCCCCAACCCCAACTGGAAGCCGGTGTCCAGTCATTGATGGCCGCGACTTCCGCATCGGTCCAGTAGTTTTCCAGCGGTCCCCAGGAAAGCTGATCGGTGAAAATATTATAGTAAAGGTTTGTATTTAAGGTGAGTCTCTCGTCGACAATTTTCTGGAAATTCAATTCATAGGAATCCATCTCTTCCGGTTTCAGCGCCGGCGAGTTGCCGTATCCCAGGCTGGTTGCGGCGGCATTGTTGTACAGATTCCAGTTGTAGTACACCGCGTCCGGCATCCGGAAGCCGTGCTGATACGAGGCCTTGATGGAGGTTGTCTTGTCAACCTGATAGGCCAATGCGATTCGCGGCGAGACGTGTCCGTCCATGTCATCGGGCTTATAGGGTTCGGGGAAGAGATTCTTACTCAAAAAGTCCTGGGTGTCATATTCGTCATAGCGAACCCCCATCGACAAGGTCAAATCATCGCTTAGTTCGATAACATCTTCGGCGAAAAGGCTGACTTCATCCCATTCGGTTTCAATCGACTCATATCCCTCCGGCGGTGTTTTGCTGAAATAGAATTCGGCATCACGGAATGTTTTCTCGCCGTATAAACCGCCTAAGGCCAGTTGATGTCCGTCAAAGCGGGTGGTTCGATAAATGGTTTTGACTTCCCAGTGCTGTTCGGAGCCTCCTCGCAGGTCACCGCGCCAGTTATTGCCGCCGACTTCACCGAAATCCATCCACAGGAATGAACCGATTAATTCAATCGAGTCGGTATCGGTCAGATCAAAGACGTATTTGGGTCTGACGCCCACGGTTTCATTTTTGAAATAGCCGAACTCTGCGTTATTGTTTTTTTGAGGGCTCAGATCATAGACAAAGAAATTGAGATTAAAGTTTTCATGATTCCATGTTGTTGAAAAGCGATAGTTGGAATTTTTAAAACCAAATGCGTCAACATTTTCAGGATAGCTTTTTGTGTAGCCCCAGTCTTGGTCCGGCTCAAACCCGTCGGCGTCATAGCTTCCGCCGTAGACGTAGATGCTTTTATTTTCACCATAGGAATAACCGTAGCCTCCTTCAAAGAGATGGGAGGTTTCCTCAATCCCGAATTCATATCGACTAAACAGCCCCGGATGAGACGTCCCGGTTTTGGGAACCATATTAATGAATCCGCTGATGGCCCCGGAACCGTGCTGGATAGCCCCGGGCCCGTGAATGACTTCGACTTTGGCAATGTCGCCCATAAAGGGACTGAGCATTCCGACCATATAGCCGAAGTGTGTGCGGTAATTGATATGCTGACCGTCCCACATCACGAGTGTTTTGGCGTTGTTGTCGATCATCAGTCCCCGTGTTCCGATCAGACGCCCTTGACGCTCGTGGGCTCCCATGGCGGCGCCGGGAACATATAATTCCATTAAATCCCCGAGCGTTCGAACCGAGGAGTTGCTGATTTCATCCATGTCGTAAACCATCACATACCCGGGGGCTTTCGTTGTACTCGTGGTAAAGAAACCGGCTGAACTGACCTCGATATCCATCAATTCTTCAAGGGACAGTGAAAAAACATCCTCCGCCGCCGGTGGTGTTGCGGTTGCGAATGCGGTCGGAAAAACAGCAAGGCAAACCCAGACGATTATCAGGCGGATTGTTGATCCTGAGAAACTCTGCGTTTTTTTTATATTCATAGAAATCATCCTCATTTGTTATCTTGGTGCTATTATGTCGGCAAGGTGACAGGCTTTTTTAAGACGATTTTTTGATCTTATGAAGAAGAATAATAAATGAAGCCAAAGGAGTCTTTTATAGGGCCTTAAGGTCGATAAAAGTCGTAATGAGTATTGTTATAGGAACTTAGGCTCC
This sequence comes from Anaerohalosphaeraceae bacterium, assembly GCA_963675155.1. GTDB lineage: Bacteria > Planctomycetota > Phycisphaerae > Sedimentisphaerales > Anaerohalosphaeraceae > 4572-13. The sequence continues at coordinate 619,975 of OY775912.1, forward strand.
CTCTAAAAGACTTGTCACAATTGAGGCGGATGAGACAGCGGAAACTTTAAAATGCCCGTTTTGAAACCGCAAGATGTGGGGTTTTTAACGAAAATTAAACAAGATTTTGTTAAGGTTTCGTGTTATAATGACCGATATAATCAATGGAATATGATGTTTTTTCCATGGAGGGTCTTTATGACGAAAATGGCGAAAAAAGGGGTGGCCGCCGCCTCGGAGGCTCCGGTCGTCCTGACTAACGTGTTACGGGCGGAATATTACGATTATTATTCTCAACAGCCATCTAACAAGTCTTTTATTATCCACACCCAACGTGCTTTTTGGGATATTACTTCGCGCCGACTCCGGCGACTAAAAATGAATTAAACGGCCTCGCTGCGCCGTTCATGCACAAGCCCTGTGTGTCGCGAACCACGCAGGGTTTATTTTTTTGCCTTTTTTAGGGCGGTGTTATGGGTTTGCGCTGGAGTTTCGGCCTAATTTATGGAATTGAGGATGTGTTTGCGGCTATAACAACAAAGGACAGCCGGGGAAGCTGTCCTTTGTCAGAGAGAATCGTCGAATATAAATCTTCTGCCGCCGTTAATTATGCTCGCACTATTATATCGAACCTTTCGGCGGTTATCTAAAGCGTGGTAAACACGGGATTTTCTTTAAATTCACAAAAAAAAATCCGTGGAAAGGCGATCTTTGGCTGTTCAGAACGAATTATGAGTCATTCAGTACAATAATATGTTTGTATTATTTAGTATTGCTTTGGTTTGTCTTCGGGCTCAAGACTTATTGACGTTCGATGAGATACCCCATGGCGGCGTGTTCGGGTTTTAGTTCAATTTGGTTATTCGTTATATTCACCTGTTGTTTGACGGTGCTGTCGGGGTTTAGGATTTTGCAGGTTGTTTTGCGGTTTTCGGTTGATGCGGGCAGGGTGATTGCGCCTTGGACTGTTTCGATCAGTACCGGGGCGGTGCCCCAGTGGGTGCTGACGGTGCGGCGGTCTTCGGAGAACTGCATGCCGGTATTTTCACATCGTCCGCAGGCGGTGATCAGGATTTTTTTCGCATGGTCAAGCGGTTCATTATCCAGTGAAACAATGGTTACGGCGGCAAAGCCGGGACTGTTGATTTGCAGGCTGACGGGATGGTCGATTTCAGCAAAGCGCGAAGTATGGCCGGTCAGTACACAGCAACGATCATTGCGCATGACATACAGTCCCTGATTGTTGATCACATTCCATTGCAGGTCGGCCTTTGCGGAGACGTTGCCGCCGGTGCGTCCCTGTTGAACCTGAGGAGTTTGCTGAAAGACACCATATAGCCGCGTGGCCATGTTTTGCTGGAAGACCGTCTGCAGGAATGCGGCTAAATTTCTGTCGATCTGATTCTGGAATTGAGCCAGTGCATCCATCCGGTCCTGGTCGGGCGATGCCATCGACCAGACGGTTTGATCGCCAAATGGCTGCAGGGCGGCATCTTTGTATATTGCGGCGGCGGCGGGCATGAAGCCCCACTTGGCGGGATTGGTGTCGATGTCGAAGAAGCTGTAAAGGTTTTGACGGTCCCAGTTCGCATTGCTGTGTGAGTAGGTATAGAGCCAGACGCCGTCCCAATCCTGGGCGGCGGCGAATGACGCGATCATCGGGACGCATTCGGCCTGCGCATCCAGCGGGGCGGGATGATTGTACTCGGTGACGGTAAACGGTTTGCCTTTTAACCGCTGGGCGGCAAGCTGGTAGAGTGTGGCCTGATGCGGATTGTCGGTCATGGCTTTCTGGTCGATGAGCCAGTCGGCGGGGTCCCACGGGCGATTGGGGAAACGCGGGTGCTGCCAGTAGGCGTGTCCGTCGATGAAATCCATGTCGCTCTGTGCATCGAGTGCCAGCGGGCCGAAGACGATGGTGCCGGTGATCATGGCCTTGCAGTTCAGTTCGTCTTTCACGAAGTTTCGCATTTGGTCAAAGTATGTTTTCTCCGTTTGGGCTAAAAAAATCATGCGGTCCATTTGCCGGCGGGGTGATTCGGAATCTCCGAATAGAGCGATGGTTGCATTGTCCAGTGATTCGTCTTTATTCAAGGTATACTCGACGCCGGTGCAGAGCTTGACGTCTTTCAGATAAAACGGCTTGTCGTCATTACCCAAATAGAAGCTCAGTCGTGCGTTGGTGTCATTGTCGGAGGCGACGAAATGCATGCGAACTGTCTTCCAGTCCGATTCCAACTGCAGTGATTGCGATAGTCCGAGGTTGCCCCAGGGCTCATGGGCCTGGAGAACACCGACGTTGATCTGTCTTGGCTCAGCGGCGGCGGCTTTAAACTCGATGGTGTACGACTGATCTTTCTGCAGTGACAGTTGTCCCTGGTTAAATTGCAGGTGCCAGCCGGTGCCGTCTGTTTTGGCAGGCTGAATGCACAGTGCCTGCTGGTTTTGATACTCGCTGTTCTGGAGCGATGCGCGGCAGCCGGCATGCTGTTCGAGACGCCACGGAGTGTTATTGGCTACCGATTCTTTCAGGGACGCATCTTTGAGGATGTTTTCGCCCAAGGGCTCTGATTGAGGCAGCCATTGTGTTTTGAGCGTCTGCTGCGTGGTGTACTTTTCTTTCAGCCATGTGTTATACTGCTTCTGCAAAAGCTTTGCGTAGAAGGGGGGCAGGGTTCGCAGGGTGTTTTCGGCATCCCACATGAAGAGGCTGTCTTCGTTGGTGATTTCCACGATGGCCACGGCGACATCTTCGGCGTAGGGGACGTTATTTCGATAGGGGTTTTTGTGGCGCAGCAGTTTGCGGGCATAGTCTTTCTGGGCGTCGATTAATTCGGGGGTGAAGATGTCGACCATTTTGTCGTATTCGCGTGCGGATTCGGGGATGTCCAGGACGGCGCTGTGTTTTTTGCCGACGTGCAGGTTGATATTTGCATAGATGCCGCGTTGGGCCAGTTGGTTGATGAAGTAGTCCAACCGGTCGAGTGCCTCGGGGTGCAGGTCGCGGCCGGTTTTGTCCCAGATGCCTCGCGGCCAGTTTGCGGTGTCCATGTGGTGGCATCGCACGGTATTGACGCCGGAGGCGGCGATCCGTTGGGCGATGCGTTCGGCGTCGGCATGGGTTGGGAAATTAGCTTCGAAGGACAGATTGACGCCCCATAAGCGCACCCGGCTGCCGGTTTGGGTGTAAAAATGGTCTTTTGCGATCAGGCGGTCCTGTTCGGTTAGGGGCCGGTGCTGCATTGCGATCGCTGAGTCGGTGGGAATCTCGGCGGGGATCACAAAGGGTGTCATCTTTGCGGCTTGAGCGGCTGTAAAAAGACCCAAGGCGACAGTCAGAACGAATCGATGCGACTTTTTCATAATAACTCCCCATTTGAAAGTTTTTATTCTTTTGAAACAATCAAAGCAAATACTTGCGGGTTTGTCAATCCTGAATTTTTTCTTTACAAATTCGGGGAAATCTGTGTTAATCTGTGCTAAAGAAATTAAGGAATCGGTGGGCATGGCCCACCCTACGAGGACTAAACCAATGGCTAAGAAGAAAACCCGGCAGGTTTGTATTGTGACGGTGACCGGCAAGGACCAGGTTGGCATCATCGCGAAGATCAGCAACCTGATGGCGAAGGCGAATGTGAATATTATCGACGTGAGCCAGCGGATCATGGAGGACTATTTCGTGATGACGATGGCGTGCGATATTACCGAGGCGACGGTGGATATGGCCAAGCTGCATAAACAGCTTGGTCGGCTGGGTAAAGAGATGGATCTGAATATTACGTTCCAGCATGAGAACATCTTCAAGATGATGCACCGGGTGTAGGGATTTTTGATTTCAAATTTCAGATTTCATATTGTGTATTGCAGGGCTCCAAGATGGATGAATGCAAAAAAGCAGTTGTAAGTCTAAAACAAACGACGTGGGAGGGAATTCTTCTGGATTTACTTTTGTTTGTTCTCTCCAGTACAATTATGGATGGAGGACTTATAGCTATTATAATGCTTTTTCTCATTATTGCCCACTGGATACTCAGTTCTGCTGTATTGATCTCTCAAAAAGCACGGAATTCACGGGCAGGAAAAGACTTTATTCGATTTGGGCTGTTTCCTTTAATTTTTGTGACTTTTATAGTCCGAGTTATTTTGAGCTTTATTGGTATCGGTTTCTAAATTGCATTTTCACCGATTGGAGAAATAATTGATGCAGAACAGTTGCGGGTGGCCGGGGGATGATGCGTTGATGGTTGCGTATCATGATACGGAGTGGGGGGTTGTGGTGCATGATGACCGGAAGCTGTTTGAATTTCTGCTGTTGGATAATGCGCAGGCGGGGTTGAGCTGGCGGACGATTTTGCATAAGCGGGAAAATTACCGCCAAGCGTTTGATGATTTTGAGCCGGAAAAAATTGCCCGGTATAACTCGCGTAAGATCGAGTTTCTGCTTAAAAATCCCGGCATTGTTCGCAATCGGCTGAAGGTGCAGTGCGCGGTGAGCAATGCGAAGCTGTTTCTGGATGTGCAGGCCGAATTCGGCTCGTTTGACGCGTATATCTGGCAATTTGTTAATGGCAAACCGATTCGCAACACATGGAAAACACTTCAGGAAATCCCGGCGACCAGCCCGGAATCGGATGCGATGAGCAAGGATTTGAAGAAACGCGGCTTTAAGTTTGTCGGCTCGACGATCTGCTATGCGTTCATGCAGTCGGCGGGGATGGTGAACGATCACCTGACGTGCTGTTTTCGTTATCACGCATGCGGATGAAAGTCAACCCCCACCCCCTTTGGGGGACTCCCCCTTGGCAGGGGAAGAGTCTTATTCGTGCGGGCGAGACGCCCGCGTTCCCATTATTTGATTTCGACGAGTTTGATCTCGAAAGTGAGGTCTTTTCCGGCGAGCATGTGGTTGGCGTCGAGCTTGACTTTTTCGTCCGACAGTTCCATGACCGTGACGATCAATGCCTGTCCGTCGTCGGCGCTCATCTGGAGCTGCTGGCCGACTTCGATTTTCATTTCGGGCGGAATCTGATCGCGTTCGATTTCGATGATCTGGGCGGGGTTATGCGGCCCATAGGCCTGCTCGCAGGGGATGTTGACGGTTTTGGTTTCGTCGATGTCCATGCCGATAACGCCGTTTTCAAAGCCGGGGACGACCTGTTTTTCGCCGAGGGTGAATTCCAGCGGTTCACGCTCCAGTGACGAGTCAAACACGGTTCCATCGTCGAGCGTTCCTGTATAGTGTACTAAGACGGTATCGCCTGATTTTGCCTGTGTCATTTTTAGTCCTTAGTTTTTTGCTCGTAGTTCGTAGTTCATCGTTCGTAGATTTTGGTATTTGACCCCACCCTAACACAGATTCAGATTGATTCCCAAGAAAAAAAGGAATTTCTACAGGATTGACGGGATTTTGCAACGGGAACTTTTCTGTTCTTCTTTGTCGGGTATGGCAGTGGGAATCAATGAAAACGCCCTGTATTCATCGATTTGAATGACAGGGCGTGATTGTTCAACGCATTTTATTGTTAGGTGACAGGCTCGTTGGCAACCGTCTATTTTTGGGCTTCGATATATTCGCTTTCAAGCTGCTGCATGAGCGTCTTGACCGATACGATCTCATTGCAGCGGTAGGCGTTGGAGCCTGCGAAGGCGAACGCCTGGTCCATTTGGCCGGTCGACGCCTTGGCCAATACTTGGGCGATGCAGTAGGGGGCCGTTTTCGGGTCGCAGGACCTTAAGCACTTGTACGGGCACTTGAATGGGACGGTTTCGCCGTTTTTGATTTTTTGCACAAACGGGCTGTCAATGACCTGTCCGGGCAGTCCCACGGGGCTTTTGACCAGCGTGATATCGTCCTTGGTGGCATTGATGTAGGCCTGTTTGAAATTATCGTGCACGTCGCATTCGGTGGTGCAGACGAATCGCGTGGCCATCTGGACGCCGGAAGCCCCCAGTGCCAAGACACGGGCGATATCGGCGCCGTCGAAAATGCCGCCTGCGGCGATAACCGGGATCGGTGTTTCGAATGTATTGGCGTATTCGATGACCTCTTTGAGGATCGTATCGAGTGTCGGGGCTGTTCCGTCGGCCAGTTCCTCGAACGTATAGCCGAGGTGGCCGCCGGCCATGGGGCCTTCGACGATCACTGCGTCCGGCGTTCGGTCGTAGCGTTTTTTCCAGCGTTTGCAGATCAGCTCCAGCGTTCGTACCGACGAGATGATCGGTATGAGCTTAATATTGGTGCCTTGTGTGAACTGGGGCAAGTTGACCGGCAGTCCGGCGCCGGAGATGATGACATCAATCTTTGCGGCAACGGCGGCTTCGACCAGACCATCGAAATGTGACAAGGCGCCCATGATATTGACGCCGATGGGGCCGGTGGTATTTTTGCGGGCGAGTTCAATTTCCTCCCGCAATGCACTCTCGCTGGTCTTAATGGCTTCGTCCCGGGTTTGATTTTCATAATCGCCCAGACCGACACTGGCAATGACGCCGAGGCCGCCTTCGTTCGAAACGGCGGCGGCTAAACCTGCTTTTGAAACTCGTACACCCATTCCGCCCTGAATCACGGGCGGGCATATTTCAAGATCACCGATTTTCAGTACCGGCAGTTGACTTGCTGTCATAGAATATAATCTCACAAAAAATGTTTTTTCGAGAAGACGGAATCAGCGAAAGAAATGACACCAATGGAAGCGACGAAGTGGCTTTAACATTGAAATCGGTTATCTTTGGCCTTAACCGGCATCTTATGCATATAATTTATATACGAAAACAAACCGTCATTATTGTCATTTTGTCGCGGAAAGCAAAAGATTTATGAGCTTAATCTCGCAAAGGTCGTTTTTGGGCTCTTAAGGGCGATTATGGTGTTTTTTTTAGCCTCGAACGGCCCGAGAAAACACTTTAGGCCGTCTGATTTGTCGGGTATAATGCGAGATGTGGAAGCTGTTTAAAGGATCGTTGAAGAAGGAGTTTTTATGACCAAGGAAATGAAAGTTAGCAGGAAGCGATTGATATATTGTTTTGCAGGGATAGGGGTGATGTGTTTAGTGCTTCCTCTGCTGCTTAGTTTTATCGAGTTTTCTGAAACACCTCGCGTTTCAATTTCTGATGGCATGATATTTCTCTGTACAACCCCGGTTATCTTGTGTGGGCTATGGGGAGATCGTCGGAAAGAACGGATACTCCCCTTTCTTGGGTCCATCATTCCGCTTGCGGTCTGTTGGCTTGGCGGATTTTCTTTTATGGTTGCTCTTCGCGGATATTCTGTTAACTGGTCAGTTGAGTTGCTAAAGCTTGGTACGATGATTTTGGGTGGTATCATTATTGGTTTGTTCGTGCTTTGGTTAATGCCGTGGCCGACGACGGAGAATTAAAGATTATCTGTGAAAAAAGCCCTGTGCTTTAAACAAATGAAGCACAGGGCTGGGTATTTATATTGCACATTGTTTTGTTTACTTTTGGGGTATTTTCCATGTGAGGCAAGATCCGTCTTTCCGGTTGGGTTTGGGGCCGGGGTGGTCGGCGCCGGCGACGCCGGTTTCGGTGTCCAAGCGGAGATGGCGGTGCGAGGTCAGTGACATGAGCATCAAATCACCGTACACATTTTCGACCCATTGAAAGGTTTCCGCCTCGGTGGGCAGTCCTTTTTTGAAGGTGACCTCTTTACCGTCCGGCGATGGGACGGACAGGTAGCCGTTATCGGTTCTCAAGGCCACGCGTCCCAGTTCCTGATCCACAACTTTCAGCATCGCGGGGGCTGCGGCTGACGGGCCTTCTGCGGGGGCCGCGACGAGTTTGTCATCTTTGATGGCCAGAACGTATTCATCGCCGTAGGTGCTTAACGTGACGAATTGGCCGTATGGAATCGGTCGCATCAGGCCGTTCGGGTGCGGTTCGTCGACGGTCAGGCTGTTGAAGTCGGCGCAGCCTCCGGGCTTTCCAGTGGTGTTGTAGTTAAACAGCGTGTAACGGATGCCCTGGAAGGTCTTGAGTTGATAGACCATTTTGAACACTCCGCCCATCGGTGTGAAATTCGTGCCATCGGTGCTGCAGCTGAAGGTGGCTGTGTCGGTCAGGTAATCACACTTGGCCCGCAGCCAGATTCGATTGCCCTTCAGCGGGGCGCGTTCGGTTTTTCCGGCCAACTGGTCGTACTGTTCGATGGTCAGGCCGGACGGGTCACACCGAACGCCGATCCATGCATACGGAATGTTCAGCAACGCCAGGCCTGCTACGTCGCCGGGCTGCAGGCCGCTGACATCCAGTTCGGCCGTGGGGATTGAGATGGGACCGATGCCTCGCTGCGTAAGGCTGTTGCGTGCCCACCACAGGTTGGGCGCGGGCAGCGAATGGAGCCGCAGGTAGCCGGGGCGCTCGGTCAGTGACCATTTGTCGTCGACGGGCAGATGATTCCACTGCCAGACGGGCTGCAGCTTTTCAGCGGCAAAATCGTCGCTGCGCTGGTACGGTTTACGCGGATCGCCGGGATATTTTGTTTCGGGTTTGACCCAGGTTCGCGGGGTGCGTTTGAGGTTTCCGGGCAGGCCATAGTAGGGCCATCCGTCTTTCCATGTGATTGGTGACAGGCAGGTCAGGCGTCCCACGGAATTGTAGTCCATCATTGAAAATCCCCACCACTGACCGGACGGGGTGTCCACGACGCCGCCCTGATGCATGGACATCCGGCCGCCGTCGTTCGTGTTGCGGTCGGCCACATCAAATGGTGCTTCGGCTCGTCCCCGCAGGCGATAGCCTTCGGCCAGCCCAAAGTCTTCATCGGTGCTGATAGCGAGGTTTACTTCGTACGGGCCTTCGGGTTTGTCGGCTCGTGCGCAGGGCATGCGCATGCGTCCGGCGAACCAGGCGCTGGTGATGACGTATTTACCGTCGATTTTGTAAAAGTGTACGCCTTCGCCCATGCCGTCGTCTTTTTGGATGATGACGCGTTCGGTGCCGGGAACCGCGTCGGTCAGGTCGTCGTTGAGTTGAGCGAAGTTGATGCCCTGATAGCCCCAGATGACATAGACCTTGCCGTCGTCATCGAATAAGACCGACAGGTCATGAAACGACCGTTTCATTTGTGTGCGTGTCCAGGGGCCGGCGGGATTTTTGGCGCGGAAGAGCTGGGTGCCGTGGCGGTTGATATTGGTAAAGATGTACCAGGTTCCGTTGTGGTAGCGGAAGCAGGGGGCCCAGATACCCTGGCCGTAAATCTCGCGTCCGTCTTCGAGGCGAAACTCCGGTCCCAAATCCAACCGGTCGAATGCGTAACAGAGGAAGTCCCAGTTGACCAGGTCCTTGGAATGCAGGATCGGCAGTCCCGGCATACAGTGCATGGTGGTGCCGGTCAGGTAATAGTCATCGCCGACGCGGATCATGTCCGGGTCTGAGAATTCGTCGTAAAACAGCGGGTTCGTAAAGGTGCCGTTTCCGTTGTCACACTGCCATGCGTGCGCGGTCGCCATCGTTACTAGATTCATTAGTATCGCGATTAACAACGCATGTTGTCGAATGATTTGTGTCATGGTAAACCTCCGTTTTGCCACCATTTATTATCAGCGGGCCAATTCCAGTCGGGACCCTCTATCGAGGGTTAGTATAGCACACCTGTTCGATGCAGGCCAGACGTTTTCGAGGAAAGGGGGGCTAAAGCTGGTAATGATCGACGAGATGGGGCGTGAGGGCTTTTGTGACGAACAGATTTTCTTTCAATGTCAGCAGTGACGGGATAATGGCCGGTTCATCGATCTGTTTCGACCTTGCTTTTGTTACGTTTTTCGTTCCATCATTGGAACCGTTTGCCTGCGGTGGTTGACGGGCTATATTTTTTATATTATGTCATTGTCGGTCGGTTTTTTGATTCCCCACGGCTGATGGAGTCCGCCGCGGCCGTTTTTGGCGTGGAAGTCCTTGATGATTTGGGCCGCTTCTTTCGGGTCGTCGCAGATGGTGAACACGTCCATGTCTTCGGGCGAGATATAGCCGTGCTGTTTGAGCAGGACGTCCTTGACCCAGTCGATCAGGCCGGACCAGAACTTGCTGTCCATACAGATCACGGGGAAGTGGGCCTGTTTGAAGGTCTGAATGAGGACGAGCGATTCGAAGAACTCGTCCATGGTGCCGAAGCCGCCGGGCATGACGATGAAGCCGTGGGCGTACTTGAGGAACATCACTTTGCGGATGAAGAAATAGCGAAATTCCAGCGAGATATCCTGAAACGGGTTGGGTGTTTGCTCGAAGGGCAGGTCGATGTTGAGGCCGACGCTTTTGACGCCGACTTCGGAGGCGCCTTTGTTGGCGGCTTCCATGATGCCGCCGCCGCCACCGGTGATGACGGAAAAGCCGGCCTTGCCGACTTCGCGAGCGGTCTCGACGGCTAACTCGTAATACGGGTCATCCGGTTGGGTGCGGGCAGAGCCGAAGATCGAGACGGCCGGGCCGATGTTGGCCAGTTCTTCAAAGCCTTCAACAAATTCGGCCATAATGCGGAAAATACGCCAGGTTTCTTCGTTCGATACTTGAAAATCGCTCATTTTTGGTCCTTAGTCAATAGTCCTTAGTCTTCAGTGGTTCCGTAGGTATATCATCGGACAAATGCGTGTTTCTGTCCAGTGGAATTTTGGCTTTCGTTGTCGGGGATTACTGCCAGGGCCAATCCATTGGGCAACTGCTCAACCAGGACAGAGCGATTTGATAGAAGTCTCCTAAGTTCACAGATGTGCTAAAGTCCAAATCTGCGCCATCGCACCAGTTCGGATCGCTGCAACCAGTGTCCAGCCAATGCGCGGTCAGCAGATACACATCGACATCATCGACCACACACGGGGGCAGTTCGGTAACCGTTGCGGTAATACCAAGGTCGCCGCCGCCGAGATTGGTCGCGTAGTTAATGCGGAAATGGTAGCCTTCGGGACTGGTGTAAATGTCGCCTTCATCGATGCCGTTAAATTGTAAATACCAATCACCTTGGCCCAGCGTAACGTAATCGGCCAGTGTATATTGCGTACCGACGGTCAGATTAACGCCCGGATCGACGTGTATTTCGAGCTCAGCGTTTGTCAAAGTTATGCTTGGTGTTTCCAACAGTCCGCAATTCACTGCACCGGCTGTGGTGTTGCCGATGACGAAGTCCAGCGTTCCGTGGCCATGAATACCAGTGCCAACGGCCACGTTGTTGGCTGTAACTTTTCCGCCGCGAGCCAGTCTTAAGATGCCCTCTGCGGGGGCCGGAGGTGTGCCGTCACCGCGTCCAACGGTCAAGTAATTGGTGATCAACCACAATGATCCTGCTCCGGTGACCGTTACGGTGCCGTGCGAACCATTGGCATGGGCAATAAGGGTGGTGCCGTCTGTTCTCGCATAACCACCGTTTCGGATGAGCAGTTCACCTGTTCCGCTGTGGCCGATTGTGGTGTATTTATTATTCACCCAAGTCAGCATCTGACTGCCTGGGCCATCGACGGTAATTTTTCCATAACTGCCTGCGTTATAGCCTGCATACTGCTCGGAAAACTCGAAGACGGCACCATCTTCAACGATAAATTCACCGTGTGAGCCGTCTTTTTGGCCAACGTAAATGTGATCGCTCAACCGCATTAAGGTGCCATTGCCTTTTATGGTCATGGTTGCTTCTGAATTGATGCCGCTGGCAACATAAATATAATGATTTTGATAAAAGGGGTGTATGAGCGTTGCTCCATCTTTCATGGTGAAACTGCCGGTCGTGTTTTCACCGGCGGCAATGAATAATTGAAAGAAATCAAAAGCCGTGCTGTTGCCTGAGACATCCAGTGTGCCGGAAGTCTCATAGCCAACCAGAATTTTGCTGCCGCCGTGGGGTATATAAGTGTTCCAATCCCATTGGATCGTGCCATCCTCGTTGGTGACCTGTCCGGAGGTGAATATAGTGGCTTGAACACAGACGCTTAATAGACAGAAAGCCGTGACCCCAAAAAATAACGAGAGAGATTTTGTATGGTTGCTAAAAAAAATACGTGTCATCACACACCTCCGTAAAATTTAATAGACGACAGCAGTATACTATAATTCTGGAAATTGTCCAGTATTTTTTGGGGGTTTTAAGGGGTTTTCCGGAATTACCACAGGTTGGGTTTGTTGGCTGAGGGGCAGTATTTTGCGATGGGGCAGTTTTCGCAGTCGGGTTTTCGGGCTTTGCAGATGTTTCGGCCGTGGAAGATGATAAAGTGTGAGAACATGGTCCATCCGCCGAATTTCTTTTTGGGGACGATTTCCATCAGGTCGAATTCCAGTTTGACCGGATCGCTGTTGGTTGACAGTCCCAGCCGGCGGCTCAGGCGAATCACGTGTGTGTCGCAGGTGATGCCGGGGGTGCTGTAGGCGTTGCCGAGGATGCAGTTAGCGGTTTTGCGGCCCGCGCCGGGCAGGGTCAGCAGTTCTTCCATGGTTGCGGGGACTTTGCCGTTGAAGTCTTCGATGACTTTTTTGGCGGCGCCGCGAATGTTTTTGGCCTTGTTGCGATAAAAGCCGGTGGGGCGGATGTCGGCCTCGAGTTCTTCGGCATCAACGGCAAGATAGTCTTCTGGCTTTTTGTATTTTTTGAATAAGTCGGCAGTGACGATGTTGACGCGAACGTCGGTGCATTGTGCTGACAGAATGACCGCGACGAGTAAATCCCACGGATTGTCCCAGTTCAACGCAATTTTGGCATCCGGATACGTCTTTTTCAGAATTGGCAGGATTTTGAGCAAACGCTCTTTTGCCTCGGCCGGATCCACGTTCAATTTTTGCTTTTTCGCCTTCGCCATGGCCGATATTATAAGGATACGAGTGGGTTATTCAAGGAGTTTTATCGCTGTTTACATTTTCCCAGATGCGTCAATTCTTTTCGTTAATCAGGTTAATAATGACTTTGACGATGATGTCTTTTTCTGCCGGGTCACTTTCGGCTACCATGAGCGTCAGGGCAACGAGTGCATTGTCAGCCAGACGTTTGCTGCCGTCAGTTCGGTAGAGTTGTTTGTTTTTATCGAGAAACCAGAGAAACATGAACGCGGCGATTCGTTTGTTGCCATCTACAAATGGATGGTTCTTGACGAGGAAATAGAGAAGGTTTGCTGCTTTTTCTTCAATACTGGGGTAGAGTTCTGTGCTATCGAATGTTTGCAGGATGCTTACAAGTGATCCCTGAAAACTATCGTCTTTTTCTCTGCCGAATAAGTCCGAGGCTTTGTATTGGGTTCTCAATTGTTCGATTGCATTTTTGGCACTGTCATAGGAAATTGCAACGGCTTTCTTTTGGCTGACGCCGGTAATGTCCAAGCGCTGGTAGTCATATGCATCGATTAAATCCAATCCATACGAGTAATCCCGGATAACACGAATCAGACCGGCAGCTTCATCCGAGGACAACATTTTATTGTTGGCGATTTGATTGATCAGGCCGATGGCCTTTTGCAGTTCCCTGACTTTGGCTTGCTGGCTTTGCAGTCGTTTTTCGTTCAGAGTGTAGCCCTGTACTAAATGCTCTTTTAGGACATTTGTAGCCCAGATACGAAAGCGAGTACCTCGAATTGAGTTTACCCGGTATCCGACTGAGATAATCGCATCCAAATTGAAGTATTCAATTTGCCTTGTGACATGCCTGTTTCCTTCAGTTTGAGCTGTTGCAAAATTTGCAACAGTTGCTTTTTTTGAGAGCTCCCGGGTTTTAAATATATTTCTTAAGTGCCTTGATATGACAGACTTATCTCTTCCGAAGAGGTCGGACATCTGGTTGAGGGTCAGCCAGATGGTTTCCTTCTCCAGGTTTACTTCCAACTGGGTTTGACCGTCCTCGGTTTGGTAAATGAGGATTTGCTCGTTTTGCTGCTTCTGATTTTCCATAGGATTTATTGTATGTATTTAAGGTCATGATACAAGTGTTTGGTTGAAAAAAGGGGGTTTTGGGGTTAGGATTGTGGGTATGGATGCACAGGCGATTATTGATTGTTTTGGGATGGTGCCGCTGCCTGAAGAGGGCGGGTGGTTTGTGGAGACGTATCGGGCCGGTGAGTCGATTGCGCGGGCGGGGCTGGATGTTCGTTACAGCGGCGGGCGCGATCACAGTACGGCAATTTTGTATTTGCTGACGGCCGATGCCGTTTCGCGGATGCACCGCGTCAAGAGCGATGAGATTTTTCATTATCACCTGGGCGATCCGGTCAAGATGTTACAGCTATGGCCGGGAGGGAAGGCCAAAGAGGTCATCATCGGGGCGGATATTTTACACGGCCAGCAGGTACAGGTGACGGTGCCGCACGGCGTCTGGCAGGGCAGCCGGCTGGTTGACGGCGGGGCGTGGTGCCTGATGAGCTGCACGGTTTCGCCGGGCTTTGAGTATGACGATTACGAACACGGCGACAAATTTGAGCTTCTGCAGCAATGGCCGCAATGTCGAGCTGAGATTGACCTGCTGACGTAATCCAAACAAACCTTACGGCTTGTTTGAAAGTCAAAAATCAAAATCCAAAATGCAAAATTGCGGTTTCACCTGTCGGCGAAGCTGTTTAATTTTACAAATTTTTGCGGATGACGGAGGCGGTGGCCAGCGTTTGCTCGACTTTGCCGAGATCGTCGGTGATCGTCATGATGATACGGACACTGCGAATCGAGGTAGGATCATCGGGAACCGTGGTACGATTAAACGTCATGGCGGTTATATTCTCGCACAATTTGTAGTCGGGATCACTCGTGTCGTTATTGGTGACATAGTACAGGGTATTATCATCGCTGTTATATTTGTAGGTGACGTTATCATTGGTACTCAGAAGAATTGAGCATTGAGCGTTTGCATCTCCGGTTTCGTCGCTGACTAACGCGACTTCTTTGGCTGTTCGCAGGTCGTTTGTGATTCGCAGCAGTGCCTGACGGCCGGTATTGACCGTTTTATAAATGCCTTGGTTGGCGTTGAAATTTTTCACCGAAGCATCGAAAGCAATTGCCACCGCGGCCATCAGAATCGCCAGAATGACCAAGGACATCAGTGCTTCAATAATCGTGAATGCTTTGCGTTTTTTAACGGTTTTCATAATCACTGCCCCCGATCTATAAATTCGTGCGAATCCAGCTTGCCGAATTGACGGGCTGGCCATTTTTGTTGACGGTGACGGTGACCCGCAGAAAGTCCGTAGGCCCGGTTACTACTGTGTCCAGGCTGGATGCCTGAACATACTGAATCGTGATAACCTGTGAAAACGCACTGAACTCCGCCATCGATGTTTCACTGATATCAATGGGAGGGCTGTACGTGTTTCCGTCGTAAGTCAGCAATTCAGTAAACGTCAAAGGAGCGGTCATTTCGCGAATTTCCTCGATCAGAAACTCGGCGGTTGACATGTCAATGCCGGCGCCGTTGACCATGGTGAATGCACCGCTGGCGGCGGTCAGCGACACGATGACCATCCCGATCAGCATTGATGCAAACAGCGCTTCGATCAGCGTGAATCCATTTACTTTTTGTTTCGTTTTCATACTATATGCCTCCAGTGCATTCGCGTCTGGATTCGGCGTCTGTACGACAATGGCACAGACGCCGTTTTCGATTCAAACCGGTGTTTAGCCGACCACCTGAGACATCTTGAAGATAGGCAGCAGGATACTCATGGCGATGAAGCCCACCAGTACACCCATCAATACAATCATGATAGGCTCGATCATACTACAGACCGTTTTGATGGTCGTTTTGAGTTCCCGTGCATAAAAGTCAGAGATATCCCGCAGTACATTACCGAGCGTGCCCGATTCTTCACCACTTTGCAGCATCTGGACAACGTTCGATGGCATCAGGCCGTACTGCTCCATACTGGGTGCGATTTTTTTGCCCTGACGCACTTTCTCATGGATGCCTTTCCACATATTTTCGAACAATGCGTTTCCGGTAATGTGTGCGGTGATCGACAGGACGTCCAGGATCGGCACGCCGGCGTTCATCAGTACACCCATTGTATGCAGGCTGCGTGTGATGTACAGGCTCCTGCACAGGTTTTTCATCAGCGGGATACGCAGTTTTGTTTTATCCCACCAGTATTTACCGGCGGATGTTTTATTGGTGACGTACCAGAACGCCATGACCGCCCCCGCAACGGCGGGGAAGATAATGAACCAGTACTGTCGCATGCCCGTACTGATGGCCATGATAATCTTTGTGGGCGCAGGCAGCAGGTGTTCTTTGCCGGCGAAGACCGTGAGGAATTTTGGCAGTACAAACATCAGCAGAAAGGTTACGCTGCTGATGGCCATCGTAAAGATAATCCCGGGATAGACCATTGCGCTGACAACCTGGTTGCGTGTATCGGCTTCCTGATCGAGATATTCCACAAGTTGCTGGAGCATGGAACTCATCGAACCGGAGATTTCAGCCGCGGCAATCATGTTGATGTACAGGTTTGTAAAGACATCGGGATGTTCGGCCAGAGCCTGTGAAAAGCTTTGACCGCTTTCGATGCGATTTTTCAAGTCCTGAACCACCACGCGGAATTTTTCTTTCTCAATCTGGGAGGCAATCGAATCCAGTGCGTCCTGCAGGCTGATGCCTGCACGGATCATCACCGCCAACTGGTTGGAGAAGTTGAGAATATCCTTTCTGTTAGGCCCCATTTCGATCTTGAACCCGCTTTTTTTAGCGGGACCAGTGGTGGTTCCGCCAATGCTGGCGGCGGCCGTTTGGCTGCGTGGAGCGGATTGTGAGCTTTTATCCTGTGTTTTTAATTTCTCAAGAAACGACATTTCGTTACTCCAAATTCAAGTTTCTTTATTCCTGGGTCTGCATGGCGGGTTGGACCGACGCAGGCAGCATTTTATCCATCTTGGCGGGATTGCTGGAACGCATGATGGCTTCTTCGCGATCGAGGTATCCCTTCATATAGTTCTGTTGGATGCTATGGTCCATGGTCTGCATGCCGAGCCGGCGTGAGGTTTCGATGATATTGGGAATCTCGAATACGCGGTTTTCACGAATGCAGTTTCGCACGGCTGAAGTACACAGCAGGATTTCCACGCAGGGCACCATGCCGGGCTGATCGACGCGACGGAACAATGTCTGTGAAATAACCGCCTGCAGCGTATTGGACAGCATGGCACGAATCTGGTTCTGCTGGCTGGCGGGATAGATATCAATAATACGTTCAACCGTCTGCGAGGCGTTGACGGTGTGCAGTGTCGAGAAGACCAGGTGGCCGGTTTCCGCGGCGGTAATCGTGGAACTGGTTGTTTCCAGGTCACGCATTTCACCCACCAGGACGATGTCAGGGTCCTGACGCAGTGCATGTCGCAGGCCGGAAGAAAATGTTGTGCAGTCGGAGCCGATTTCACGCTGCTCGATCATGCAGGATTTATTTTCCATCATATATTCGATAGGATCTTCCAGCGTAATGATCCGTTTGTGATATTTTCGGTTGATCACATTGATCATCGAGGCCAGCGACGTACTTTTACCGGAACCGGTGTGTCCGGTGACGACGACCAGACCGCGAGGCAGATCCGTTAATTCCGCAACCACATCGGGCAGATGCAGGTTTTCGATGTCGGGGATGTTGTTGGAGATGGCACGGAATGAGATCGCCACGGTTTCTTTCTGGAAGTGGGCATTGACACGAAAACGGCTGCCGTCTTCAATCATGGTTGAAAAGTCGAGATCACGTTTTTCAAGATAGGTCTTGAATTTCTTTTCACCGACCATTTCCATGACCATTTGCCCGGCTTCGTCATTCGTCAACTCGGGCAGGTCCATCATGATCAAATCGGTATTGATACGCATGATAGGGGGCATGCCTGCGTTAATGTGAATATCTGAGGCTCCCTGCTCAATCGCAGATGCCAGCATTTGTTTTGTGTCAATCATTTTCCGACTCCTAAAAGGAAGGTTTCCTTCTTCTATTCCTCTATATTATACGCGTCCGTGTGTTGTTCATTGCCCTGCTCATCATGGTGCTGTTCGTGTTCCGCATGACAGGGATTATTGTCATTGTCTTCAAACTGCATCTGTTCAGCTTCAGGCGCCGCCGCGTCGGCGACTTCGGCCACACGCAGGATTTCTTCGATCGTGGTGGTGCCTTTTTTGACTTTTTGCAGGCCGTCCTCGAACAGATTGGGCATGCCGCTGTCGCGGAATGCTTTACGCATGCCGCTGACGGAAGCGTCCGCATTAATCAACTGGCGGAAAGGTTCATCGACCACCAGCAATTCATGAATGCCGCATCGTCCTGCGTATCCGCTGTTGCGGCACTGATCGCATCCGGCGCCGTGCATCAGTTCGTGTGTTTCGATTTGAGCCTGATCCAGATATTTACGAAGATTGTCAGGCGCGGTGTAGGCTTCTTTACAGTGGCTGCAGATTCGACGGACCAGACGCTGGGCCAGTACGCCATTCAATGAAGCGGCAATCAGGTAAGGTTCAATGCCGATATTGACCAGACGCGAGATACTGCTGGGCGCGTCATTGGTGTGCAGGGTTGACAACACCAGGTGGCCTGTCAATGCTGCCTGAACGGCAATTCGCGAGGTTTCGGCGTCACGAATTTCACCGATCATGATGATGTCGGGGTCCTGACGCAGCAGAGACCGCAGGGCGCCTGAGAATGTCAATCCCGCTTTTTCGTTGACCTGTACCTGGTTACAGTACTCCAGATTGTATTCGACGGGATCTTCCACTGTCGAGACATTCAAACGGTCGCTGTCCATCTGGGCCAGCGCCGAATAAAGCGTTGTACTTTTACCGCTACCGGTAGGTCCGGTCACCAGCAGGATGCCGTTAGGCTGGGCGATCTGATCCTGGAATGCGGTCAGAATGCGGGGTTCCATGCCTGCGTCATCCAGCCCGATCATAATGCTTTTACTGTCGAGCAGACGAATGACCACTTTCTCGCCGTGGCTGGTGGGCAGAACTGATACACGCAGGTCGATGCCGCGACCGCCCATGATGACGGCAATTTTTCCGTCCTGAGGGATACGCCGTTCTGAGATGTCCAGGTTCGACATGATCTTCAGACGTGAGACGATGGCCGCATGCATTTTTGCAGGCGCCTGCATGGAATCGAACAAGACGCCGTCAATACGATAGCGGATTTTTGTATATTTTTCCTTAGGTTCAATATGGATGTCGCTGGCACCTTCATGCAGTGAATTGCTCAGGACATAGTTGACGAATTTGATGACGGGCGATTCGCCGGCACTTTTTTCGAGGTCTTCAATGTCCTCGTCGTCGTCCTGGACGAGTTCCACGTCGTCCATGTCCGTCATAAATTCATCGACGTTATAGTCAAACTTGCTTTCATCTAATTCGGCGCAGATGGTGTCGATGTTTTCCTTGGAACAGACCACGACATCCACGCTCATGTTGGTTTGACGTTTGACGTCATCCATGGCGAAGACATTGGCGGGGTTTGTTGTGGCCACCAGCAGCATGCCGTTTTCTTTGATTCTGATAGGCATGACCTGATTGCTGCGGATATACTCCATTTCCAGCAGACCGAATGCCTTGCGATCAACCTGTTCGGGTACGATGGTTTTGAATTCAAAACCATATAACGCGGCCTGTCCCTGAAGGATTTTGTCGCTTTCGATTTCGCGGTCAGTCAATAGCTGTTCAAAATCGGTGCCGCTGGTATCATGTTCGGTGCGAACTTCAGCCGCCAACTCTTCCGATAGGGTGCCGTTATCAATCAACACATCGACAATGTCGCGGACCCGCGCCTTGGTTGCGGCTGCCTGTGGACTGTATAAGTTCCGCAAGCCGGGCGACAGTTCCGTCTCCCCGGCGTTTAGTTCGATTGCAGCCGAATAGTCGGCCTGCTGCTCTGTTTTTTTGCCAAATAGTCGTTTCATTCGCTCATCTTCAATTCAACAGGAACGCCATTGTATTCAAATATAACGGACTTCTTATTAATCGTTTTGACCACCATTTCATCAATGGAGTCGCCTTCATACAGCAGTTTGGTATTGACCATGCAGCACTTGCCCTTGGGTGTCGAAGTAATGGACCACAGTTCCAACTGCTGGACCTGCCGATAGGCCTTGTCCTGAAGGAATTTCAGCTCATTGTCGGCCAGTTTGTTGGTGTCGATATCTTCCTGGACGTCGCCAAATTCGCGTTTAAATGGATTTTTTTTGAGTTCTTCTACCGCAATCTGATCGACATTGCCAAACTGGTTGAATCGGCCGACGACCGAGTCCATCTGTGTGGTCACTTCCGACTGGACACTGTTAATTTGTGCCAGAGCCGCTTCCAGTTGGACCTGATCCTGATTGGGTGCCGCATTTGCAGATGCAGGAACGGTTTTCTTAATCATAAACCAAACGCCCAATGCGCCCACGGCAAACAGGATGGCCAGCGTCATGGTGCTTTGACGCAGTTTCTTGCCATGACTGGCGACCGTCAGGTAATCTTCCTGTTTGGTGATGCCGGCCTGCTGCTGCGGTTCCTGGTCAGCCTGTATGTTTTCAACGACGGTATTTTGTTCATCTTTTTGAAACGAAAGCATAATAATTCTCCACGCATTGATGAGTTATTGTTAGGCTGCATCCTGAAAAAAGATGCTCATAACAAATCGTGCTTCTGTTTGTCCTTCGGACTTTGATTTCTTTTTCAGTTTAAGTTCACGGATTTTGGTAATCCGGTCGAGTTGCTCCAGTTCGAGCAGGAACGCATAATATGAATTAAAATTACCGTCCAGTTCCATTTCGAGAGGCTGCTCGATGTAGCCGCGGTTGACTTCGTTTTTCAGTGTCCGGATGGTCTTGGGTGTCAGTCCGTGCCGCTGAGCGATGAGCGTAACGTCTTCCAGTACCGTATGGATTTCACTGCTGGGAGGCAGTTTGCTTTCAAAGACTGCGATGGCCCCTTCGATTTTTTCAAGCTGCTCGCTGAGGTCTTCGGCGGCGGTGGTTGCACGCTGCAACTCATCAAGTTTGGCTTTCTGGACTTCCATGTCCGCACGCTGCTTAGTCAGGCTTTCATTGGCTGGTTTAATCATATAGGCCCACGAAACATAGGCCATGGCAATGATCAGCACAAAGAATATTAAATGTCGCATACTACTATTCATGTCAGACGCCTTTCGGTTTTAAAGTTCGGCGATACGGTTATAACGTTTCCTGAGAACTCTTACGAATCCGGTTAATATCTTCTTTGCTCAAGGTTAAATTGGGCTTTAACTGGGCTTTCAGTCGGAATTCGCGGAACTTAATGCCCTCAATCTCGAGTTCTCTCGAATCCACCAGTTCGACTCTGTCCAGCAGAATCGAGCTGCTCAGGCGGGCGATAAAACTGGCAACCTGAATGTCACTGGGCGCGATGCCTTTCAGGTCCAGCTTGGTTTCGGTCAAAATTTCGGGCCGATCAGGTTCAGCCTTCGCGGTCGCGCCTTTCTGTGCGTATTGGCTGGTTGCTGCCTGTGCCTTGGCTTTTGCTGCGCTCTTGGGAGCGGCTGTGACGGTTTCGCTTGTTTTCAGATCCAGTTCGGTGAGCGATACGCCGGAAGGCAGATTGTTGGTCAGCGATGCCAGCAGCACACTGCGAGGCACGGGTTCCAGCAATTCGGCGGTCATGACCATCGTTTTCATCATGGTTTTGCTTTTTGTCTTGAGCTCTTCCAACTGTGCAATCTGCTGATTGGCCTGGCTCATGCGTGTATTCAGCTCATTCAGTTCCGCTCCGACACCACGCTGCCGCATTTTAATGAAACCGAAGGTGATGCCAATGGCGCCGAGCATGGCCGCCAGCAGCATTAAATAGAGAAAGTTGGCCCGGCTGGATTGCCGCTGCTCAACATAATCGTTCGGTACAAAATTAATATTCGCCATGATTATTACCTCTACAAGTTAGTATTATCCATTCAGACTCAAACCGAATGTCGTTGCCCAGTCCACCTTGCTGTTGCGACGGTCCACCAGGCAATCAGGTCCCTGATTAATTTCAATGGCACTTAACACGTCTCCGATCTGAGCGGGGACCTGCATTTTTTGAGCCAGTTCTGCGACCTTGTCGCACAGAACACGACTGACACCGCTGCCCGTGAAGAAGAGCATCCGTTCGATCAGCAGATTCCCCGGGCCGGTTTCAAAGTAACGGACACAAGCGTCGATTTCGGAAAACAGTCGCTGGACCATTTGTCCCTGTTCGAGCTGTTGGTATCCGATTGCGACGACGCGTGCGAACAACAGTTCGGGGCCGCGGGTAATGACAACGTTGGTATGGTTGGTACCGACGCTGAGTAAAATCGCAATTTTGTCCTGTTCATTTTGACGGCGACAGAAAAAACGCGTGAAGCTGTTGATCATCGCCAGCGGCCAGATATTGATGCCGATGACATCCATTCCGGCTTTTTCATAAATGGCCAGATGACGGTTGACGGTTTCGCGCCCCGCGGCAATGGCCAGCACATCCACATCGCTGCTGGGATTGTCTTTGAATTCGACGACCACGTGCTGCATCACTGCGTCTTCCGACGGGAAGGGCAGGCGTTTTTGGATTTTTTGCGGGACGATATCATCCAACCGGTCCAACGCCGTGCGGGGGACCTTGATGGGGTCAATAAACAGGTCGTCAGGGGGCAGTGCGGTCACTATACTTTTGCCCTTGAAGCTTTCTTTACGGGAGATTTGCTTGATGGCGTCCACGGCCCAATGCTGCCAGGCAGGGCTGTTGGGCTCTATTTCCTGGGGTTTTTGCGCAAGGCCGGCGCCCTGCAGGAAGACTCCCTGCTTGTTCGTACCCAACTGGGCCAGACGAATATGGTTGCTGCCCAGGTCCACACCGATGGGGCATGTTTTTTTGCTGCCGAGAACCATCATTTACAAAACCTCATTTTTACTGTCAATACCGCCATTTTCCTCTACTTTCGAGCCAATAGAAACCTTTCAAGGGTTATCCGTCCTATCGTCGTCATAAATCTCATCATGGTTAACCGTTCATTTATGGCATGCGGACACCTCAGTCTGCATACGCAGGTACATAAAATCTAAGAAACAACTCTTAACAGAGCAAAAAGGCGGGGCGTTTTTAGTAAAGAAAAGATGTCGTCCGATAAAATATCGGAAAAATAAATAGGCAGCGGCGGTTGTTGATATGGAAATTATGGTTCCGAGGTTATATCCGGAAAATAATTTTGAAGGGGAAGGCGAATAATCTTTTCGCTTTCATGGAAATATAACACGGAACGTCCTATAAACAAGCGGTATTAAGAGGAGGTTTTCAGGCGGGATTTATGGATTTCCGAGGTGCATCCAAAGTCTTTGTCAGGGTGGTTTTGGGGGTGGTCTGTGCGCAAACAAATCCCCTTATCAGCGCAGGCTTCAAAGGGGTGGCTTTGTAAGTATGTAATGTGAAAGCGACGCGTTAGGCTTCTGTGCTTGCGGCTTGCTTTTCTTCAGTCGGTTTTTTTGTGGCTTTAGCGGCGATGGCGCGGGCTTTCAATTTGCTTCTGTCCCTGGATTTTCCGAACGATCCGCGTGTTCGTTTGCCTTTTTCAGTTCTCTTGTCACCTCGACCCATGTATGGTCCCTTTCTTATTTTTGACTCAATAAATCACGTTTTGCTAATTTGAAGGGGCCATTATAGCGGTTGCCGCGGAAAATGCAAGGTTTTTACGGGCGGGAAAATACACTCGACGGATAACGGTCGAAACGATACAATAACGCGAAATTAGAGGAATTTTGGGCTGAAAGGGCGGTCAAATGAACAGAAATAAGGCATTAAAGGTCGTAAATGCAGTATTGTTCGTATTGATTATCAATCAAATGGTCGGTGGTTTTTTCTATTGGGGCATTTCACATGAGTTGTTCCAATGGGGTCATAAGCGGGCCGGGATGCTGTTGGCGGTGGTGATTGCCGTACATCTGGGACTCAATTGGAACTGGGTCAAGACGAGCTATTTTAAAATAAATTAGCAAAAGAAATTTCAAATTTTTTATACTCTCACTGAATTCTCATCTTGAGTTGTGTATCCTGCTCCTGTGAAAGCAACCGAATAAACGGAAAATTGGTTGCCATGAAAAGACGATTTTTTTTTTGAAAAGGAGTAGCCAAATGAAGAACCGGTATTTTAATCTGATCGCGTTAACGATTTTGATTGTGACCATTGTTTCTCTCAGCGTTCATGCGGAGAAAGAACACAGGTCCAAAAAGAAGATGCTTCCCGAAGCGGTTACCGCTGCGGTGCAAACGCAGTACCCTGAGAGTATAATCGAAGAAGTTCAGACGGAGCGGGAAGGGATTATGCTCTACGAGATCGAAGTCAAACAGGGGGACGCCGAGTATGAGCTAAGCATTGCTGCGGACGGGACGATTGTAGAGGAAGAGGCCGAGATTGATGTCGCCGATTTGCCGGAGGCGATTCAACAGGTGGTTGCGGGTACTGAGGTTGAAGAAGTGAAAAAGGAAGTGACCTACTGGGTTGTGACGCTGACCAAACTCGATACTCCGGAGGTTTCTTATACCGTTGAATTCAAGCAGGACGGCAAAAGCGGTGAGCTTGAATTTTCTGCTGACGGTACTCTGTTGAAGCAGGAAATGAAAAGCCATGATGACGACGATGACGACGACGATGATGATGATTAATCATTATCCTTCTTCACCCTTGTGTCAAACAGGTATTTTGAAGTGAAATAAGCACCGCTGAGTCAATATGATTTGAGTCGGCGGTGTTTTCTCATATGTTTGGGAATTTGATATGCGTCTTTTGATTATTGAGGATTATCTGCCGTTGCAAAAGTCATTGGCAAAAGGCTTGCGGGAAGCGGGTTTCGCGGTTGACGTGAGCGGTGATGGGAAGGAAGGTCTTTGGTATGCCGTCAACAATGACTATGATGTGATTGTACTTGATTTGATGCTGCCGGGCATGGAGGGGTTAGATGTTCTTGCGAAGCTTCGGGCTGTGGGTCGCCAGAGCCATGTGTTAATTCTGACGGCCAAAGACACGCTCGAAGATAAGGTTAAGGGTCTGGACCTAGGGGCTGACGATTATCTGATCAAACCGTTTGCCTTTGAAGAACTTCTGGCCAGAATTCGTGCCCTGGTCCGTCGAAGTTATCGAAAAAAACACCCGCGCGTCGAAATCGAAGATCTGTGCATTGACCTCAGCTCACAAAAAGTATCCTGCTCCGGGCAGGAAATCGCGTTAACATCACGTGAATACGCTCTTCTTGAGTATCTGGTCATGCGCAGCGGCGAAGTCGTTTCACGCACGGATATCTGGGAGCATGTCTACGAATTCAACTCGTCGGCCACCAGCAACGTCGTCGATGTCTATGTGGGATATTTGCGAAAGAAGTTAGAGCGGCCCGGGAAATCGCCATTCATTCAGACCGTTCGCGGCCGCGGATACCAGATCGGAGAGCCCTTATGATTCTCTCTCTTCGGACACGGTTGCTTGGGGGCATCATCATTGCAACGGCTGTGCTGTTGGGCCTTTTCAGTGTCATCATCTATAGTGTGACGCGTCAGAGCCTGATCCGGCATTTTGACGTATCCCTGCTTGGCCGGGCGCAAATGCTGTCGGCGATGATCGAGGAAGATGGATTTGAAGGTGAGCACGAACATGAAGAAAACGGCGATGAAGGCCGTGAGGAAAACGATGACGAATTTGCATCTGATTCCGGACGCATTGAAAGAGAGATTGACTTTGAATTTGATGTTGGAATGATACCGGAGTTTAATCATCCAAACGGCGGCTCTTATTATCAGTTCTGGAGCGCCGACGGAAAAGCACTTGTTCGTTCGCCGTCTTTGGCCAAACAAGATCTGAAACGGTTTGCTGGTGTTTCAACCGATCCGGTATTTCGGGAAATGATGCTGCCGGACAAAAAGCGGGGGCGGGCAATTTCTTATCCGTTCCTGCCGCGGACAGACGGTGAATCCACGAAGGACCGTACGGCACAGGACCGCATGCTGACTCTGGTGCTTGCGCAGAACGCTGATGCATTGTACGGCCATTTAGATTTTCTCAAGTGGCTGCTCGTGTGTGCATCGGTTGGCGTCGTTTTTCTGTCGGCGGGGGCGGCTTATTTGGTGACGCGGACCGGTCTTCGTCCGGTTCATTCACTGGCCGGGGCGATTACCGCCGTGCGGGAAGACAATCTGGGCTTGACATTCTCGTCAGCGCACTATCCTGCAGAGCTTGCCCCGATTTGTGACTGTTTAAATGATGTCTTCCGGCGGATCGAGCGGTCTTTCAAACGCGAGAAGCAATTCAATGCCAACGTGGCCCATGAGCTGCGCACGCCGCTGGCGGGGATGCAGTCCACCATTGAAGTCTGCCTGACACGCGAGCGGGCAGCATCCGAGTACCGCGAGGCCTTTAACGATTGCCTGCAGATTGCCAAAGCGATGCATAAAATGATCGATACACTTTTAATGCTGTCTAAACTGGATGCCGGGCAGATTACCATCCACACCGAGTCGGTTGAGCTGAATCGTTTGGTTGATGAGGCCTGGCGTTTCCATGCGGAGAAGGCACATGATAAAAGAACTGTTTTCGATCATTCCATGGATGTCGATGCTGTGTGCCGCTCGGACAAAGACCGTCTCGGTATGATTATCTCAAATCTTCTGGAAAACGCGGTCGAATACACCGACGATGGCGGACGGATTTGGACCCATTTTCAACAATCGGCGGATGGGTTGACGCTTTCTGTTTTTAATAACGGGTGTGAATTGACACCGGAGGATGCCGACCATCTCTTTGACTTTTTCTGGCGCAAGAGCAGTGCCCGAACCGACGCCGGCAGACATTGTGGAATCGGGCTGTCGGTTGCCCGAAAAGTCGCAGCGATCCTGGGCGTGAAGATTGTTATTGATGTTCAGGGCAGCGTTTTTGCCGTTCATCTGACCCTTCCCGTCTGACACCGCTTTAGCACGCTCCCTCCCTCCATGAAATGTTCTGTTGCAAATGGGTCAAATTCGCATATAATAGATTCGTATCCAAAATACCCGACAGGACGACTTATGGTTAATATTGAATTAAACAAAACATCCAAGGACGACAGTATTTTTATTCAAATGATTACGAAAATTGTCAATGCGGTTGTCGTAAAATCAAAACCTAAACACGTTGCTGTTATCAAAATAGATAACTGGTTTGACCATAAGTGGTTGCAGTTTTCCGGGAAATTTCTTGGAGCTTTAGGCTTATGGAAAAAGGAATTGACGCTTCCTCCGTTCAATCCCAACCGGGTAGTCAGCCAGACAGTTTATGAATTGACAGAGAATGTTTATGGACGGGTTGAAGCTCCGGCGATTCATATTTGGCAGCAAAGCGACCAAAATTTTAAACGCAAGATTTCTGAGATGACAAATTCCGACATGTTTATCTGGTTCAGCAGCAATACTGTCAAGAATAGCCAAGGGAGTCTTATGGTGTATAGCCAGTCTGGAAATGAATGCATTCCCTGGTTTGTATCGTTTGAAAAAGCAACGGATTGGAAGATAAATAAGGCCAAAGGAATTTCGGTTCAAGCTGTGAAAGAGTGTATGGCATGACACAGAAAGATGACTTGTATTCTGAATATCGTGAGCGGGTGGCGGACTTTGTGTTTGATGAGTCGGTGGCGTCGGTGTTTGACGATATGATTCGGCGGTCGGTGCCGGGGTATGCGACGGTGATCGCGATGACGAAGGTGTTTGCCGAGCATTACGCGCAAGCGGGCAGTGTGTGTTACGACTTGGGCTGTTCGCTGGGGGCCAGTACGCTGGCGATGCGGAAGGGGATTACCCAATCGGGCTGTCGGATTGTGGCGGTGGATAATTCCGAGTCGATGGTGGGGCGTTGTCGCGAGGTGATGGCCAATGATGTCAGCGAGGTGCCGGTTGAGGTTCGGCAAGCGGATATTCAGGATGTGGCGATTGACAATGCGTCGATGGTGGTGATGAATTTCACCTTGCAGTTTTTGTCGCCGGACAAGCGTGATGCGATGGTCCAGAAAATCTATGACGGCCTGCGTCCGGGGGGGATTCTGCTGCTATCGGAAAAGATTGCCTTTGACGATGCGGATAAGCAGACGTTTGAGACAGACATGCACCACGAGTTCAAAAAGCTCATGGGCTACAGCGACCTGGAAGTGGCTCAAAAACGCAAGTCACTGGAAAATGTCCTCCTGCCGGAAACGCTGGAGGCACATCGTAAGCGTTTAACAAAATGCGGCTTCGCCAAAACCTACCTCTGGTTCCAATGCTTTAACTTCATGTCCCTGGGGGCGTTTAAGGAACAATCGAATAGGAGCGTTTAATGAGAAGGAACAATCGGGATATTCTATGTTATCTCTGTGTATTCATGTGTATCATCGGTGTGTGTGCTTCGAAGAATCAGCCGGCGGATCAGGTATTAACGGTTAGGCAGATGCAGGAGGATTTTGACTATGCGGTGGATATTTTGAAACAAGTACATCCATACACATTAAACGGATTTGATGAAGCGCAACAATCGGAACTCAGCTCACTCCGGCAACAGATTGGCAAGCCTATGCCGACGGCTCGCTTTTATATGCTGATGAATAGCCTGCTGGGTATGATGAAGGATGCACATACGAGTCTACACCACATGAACGCTGCCAATGCTCAAATTCTCAGCCCGGTCTTTATCTGGCTCAATGATGGGCTTTATGTAACGTCCTCTACCAAACCTTTCCAGCCCGGCGATCAAGTTCTTTCAATTGGGGGTAAAAGCGTTGAGGCGATATTTACTGAGCTGGATCAGATGATTCCGTCGGAAAATCCGTATTGGACTCGTCGCAAAGGCCAGCATTGCCTGAGATTGCCGGAATATCTGGAGGCTCTGGGGCTACTGAATGCCGACAGCGTTGATTTTCAGATCCGACGTCAGCAGCAGGTGTTCGATGTTTCCGCCTCCTTGATCTCTGTAAATAACTTGAAAAAGAAATCCCCCAAACCTTGGGTTCGATGTAAATTTTATTCCGAGCATTCGCTAGGCGTTTTTGTCCTGGATTCCTGTCAGTATAATGATCAATACAAAAAGGCGGTGAAGGCTTTTTTTAAGAGAGTCCGGGATAAGGATATTCAACATGTTGTCATTGATGTGCGCAGCAACGGGGGCGGTAATTCATCGGTCGTGGATGAATTTCTAAGCTATATCGATGTGGATGAATATCAAACCTATGGGTGCGAGATACGTCATTCGAAAGCTTCGGCTCAGCAGCGTGGAGGTCCTTCAGAGGGGTACAAAAAGTATCCAAATTCTACGCCCAAGAAAAATTCCAAGAAGCGGAAATCGGTTTTATTTAAGGGCAAGCTTTATATTCTGACGTCTGCTTCCACGTTTAGTTCGGGGAATTGGTTTGCGGTTGTCATTCAGGATAATCTGCTAGGCGTTGTTGTTGGCGAGCCGACGGGTAATAGTCCCAGCAGTTATGGGGATTGCCTGTCGTTTCACATGCCGAATTCGGGATTTGGATTTTCCTGTTCTTATAAGAAATGGATTCGCCCTGATACTGCTCGCGACAGTGAGGATGCTTTGTATCCGGATGTTCCGGTTTATACGACCATTGAAGATGTCGTCAAGCAGAGAGATCCGCAGTTGGAAAAAATTCGTGAATTGACGATGATTAACAGTGACGATTAGATAGAATTTGACACGATGATAGATTATTCAGACTTTTTTAATTATTTACGTACGACGGAACTGGGTGAGGTTGCGGGGGTGTTTGCTGAACGGACGCAGGGGGCGGTGGATGGGCTTGCGCATGGGGATTTTGAACGGTGGGCGAGTGCGATAGAGTCGATGCCGAAGACGTGTGCTTCGCGGATTGATTGTGGGGCGGATGCGCCGGCGGTGGGGGATGCGGATGATCTGAGTGCGAGCAAGCGGGAAGCGTTGAAGGGGCATTTGATGGAGCTTCATCCGTGGCGCAAAGGGCCGTTTGAGTTGTTCGGAATTCATATCGATACGGAATGGCGGTCGGACTTGAAATGGGCCCGACTGTGTGATCATATCGACTTGCGGGATAAATGCATTTTAGATGTCGGATGCGGTAACGGCTATTACCTGTACCGGATGCTGGGAGCGGGGGCGACAGCGGCGGTGGGGGTTGATCCGTTTTTGCTGTATGTGATGCAGTTTCATGCGATTAATAAATATGCGAAAGAACAGCGGGCGGCGGTGCTGCCGCTGGGGGCCGAGGATGTGCCGGTGGGATGCGCGTGTTTCGATACGGTGTTTTCGATGGGGATTTTGTATCACCGCCGGGAGCCGAAGGAGCATTTGCAGCAGTTGCTTGGGTTTATTAAGCCCGGCGGGCAGGTGGTGCTGGAGACGATTGTTTTAGATGCAACAGGAGAGCAAGTGCTGGAGCCAAAGGGCCGCTACGGCAAGATGCGCAATGTCGGGGCGATTCCCTCGGTGGAGCTTTTGGAAAGGTGGCTGGCTGAATCGGAGTTCGAGCATATCGAATTGCTGGATATAACGAAGACAACCACCATTGAACAACGCAAAACCGACTGGATGACGTTTGAGTCGCTGGCCGACTTTCTTGATCCCAACGATGAGTCTAAAACAATTGAAGGACATCCCGCACCGGTACGGGCGATTCTTGTCGCTCAACGGGCGTAGAAACACCGGTCTTCGCTTTTGAGCGAAATTCAAGTTTTATTTGACGCGTATTTGTTTGTCAAGTATATTGAGGTGACATTAGAAACGGTTCATTGTAAGGAGGCTATTGTATGATCAAGTTTCATTGTTGCCATTGCGGCCAAAAACTGGGCGTGCCCGACGAGTATGCCGGCCATGGCGTTCGGTGTAACAAATGCAACGAACGCAGCGTCGTTCCCAACCCTGCTCCCTTCATTCCGGTTGCCGAAGCGATTCCTGTTGCAGAGCCGGTGCAAAGCCCCGCGGTCAGTTCGACAGAGGTTTTGGAGGAGTTTGAAGAAGTGGTCAATGAGATACCGGATGTCGAAGAGGATGCGCGTCAGCAGGCGCTGCGTCAGGCACAGAAGGCGAGAGTAAAAGAGAAATCGCGTTCCGTGCGGGGTGGCGGTCGAGAAAAGAAATCATCACGCAGCAAAAAAGACAAGACCGAGAGGCTGCCCTTGCTGGATATGGTTCCGGATATTGTGCGATTGCCGCTGGGGATTGTGTTTGGACTGGCCGGTGCGGGGATTATGATTGGGGTATGGATGATGTGTGCAAAAGGTGCCGGGGATCCGCTATGTTTTATGGCGTTGTTCGTTCCGATTGTCGCAGCGTTCGGACTGCGGCTGCCTGTTGTTGAACGCACGTTTCTTCTGGGGTTGCTGGCTGTCGCGATCGGTGCATTGAGCATCGCGGGGGGGAAAGCGATCATGGCCAAGTATGTCGTTGTTCCCTATTTCGAGGCGAAGTCCACAGAAGAATGCCTGGTGGATTTGCCGGCGGTTCTATCCGATCCGGATTTGCAGTTTCCTTCCAGTCGAAGTATCAAGCCCATTGCGACCGACGGTGATTATATGACCTGTATCGGTTTGATTGCGCTAGTGGACGAAGGTCAGGCTGACCCGAAAAAGGTGCGTCAGTGGACAGTGCATATTTTGCAGCATTCCAATAAGTTAGGCGTCATCGACTTTTTTGATAATGTCATTAGTGGCGGTGGCTTCGAGCCTGCAACGTCGATTCCCGGTTTGACCGAGGCCGACGAGGAAGTCATGTCAAACGCTTATACGAAAATCGTCGAATGGGATGAGGCTGATACCGGCCGTCAGATGGCGAGGAAATATTATCCGGCCCTGTCAAAACTGATTAATCAGGCCAATATTATCAAGACGTATGAAGATGAGGATAAGAAATATCAGACTGCTTTCATGAGTACGCTGGGGCTGTTCGACCTGGTGTGGGTCATGCTCGGATTGGGGGTTGCCTATGCCATCTCTGCGATCGATGTTTAATGCTCTTTACTTTAGACAGATATAAAAATAGCCGTCGCAGGTCATGCGGCGATTTGTATAAAGGCGATGTGGCAGCATCACCGACTCCGTCTTTATAGCCTTTAGCCGTTGGATTATTTCTTTTGTTTTCGCAGTATCAGTCCGCCGAGGCTTAACAGGATGAGGGTGCCGGGTTCGGGGATGATTTGCCAGCCCATGTCGGTCATCATGGCCCATTCCAGGTCGGAGACATTCCGGATGGTTTGGCCGGCAGCGGTGGACGGGCTCATGAGCAGGTCGCCGAGGATGCTTTCGTCCAGGTGCGACAGGCTGGAGCCGAATTTAAAGCTTGGCGGTGCATAGATGGGAACCAAATCCCCATAGAGTGCGACGGCCGCGTCACCGTCCCAATAGACGGGATTGCCAAATTCGTCAAAATTGTTTTCTAAATCCCGGGGGCCGCTGAACGGTTTGTGTCCTTCGGCATCCACCAGATTGCGATCCCAGTCGGACAGGCCGCCGTACCCATAACCGCTTCTGAGCCATCCAAAATGATCAAAGAAGTAAATATAGGTTGAGCTAAAGCCGAGTGAGTGGCCCAATTCATGGGTCAGGATGCTGCGGAAATCAATCTGATTGGCGGCCGGTGCCGCATCGCCGAAATTCCAACTTTCCCCGCCGGCGGTGATATCGTAACGAATCATGGTGTCGTAGCCGTTTCCGAGAGGTGCGAGGTCGGCTCCCTGTTTCCAGACATATTCGGCCATGTTCCATTGTGTGCTGCTGTCGGAATAGCTCTGGCTGGATGAGCCGCCCAGGATGCCTGTGCCGGAGGCATCCATTTCTTCCCAGAAAAGATGCATTTGAATCTGGCGGCCCGGGGTGTTGGCAATCTTTCCTGACCAGGCGTCAATCGAGGCGGTGACATCGTTCATTTGCTGAGCGGTCCAGTCCTGCTGGCCCGTCGCGGTGCCGTTGGTGTCGTCGGCATTATAAAAAGTAATGTCAAAATACCCATGCGAGACCGTCACAGGCGTTGCCCAGACGGCTTGTACCAAAAGGCAGACGAACACACTATAATAAATTCTCTTCATTGTTTCTTTCTGGATGAGTCTTCCGTTCCTAGTCTTCGGTCTTTGCGATTTTTTTCTTTGGTGATTGGTGGGCATAAACATTAGTTTTCATATCGTTGCCCCTTCAGCCATTCGCCTGCGAAAATTGCCAGGTCATGAAAATCCACAAAACAATCGCCCGTGACATCCATTTCCACTGAACAGGGTCGGATACTAAAGGCGCTGTCACTGATGCCATACTCTGTTGTTTCATCAAGAGAAACAGCTCGCACTAAACAATTTTCACTGTCGATTTCATCTGGAATCTTCCAGTAAACGGGGCCGGCTTGGTACATGCTTTGGCCTAAGTTTTGCCAGTCGCTTCCGTTGTCCGTTGAGTATTGCAGCTTGATATATTCACTCATGGTCCCGGGCCAGTTGACTGAAACAATTTTTCCTGAGAAACAAGGCTGTTCGTCATTGACTATTAGAGTGACTGGCGGCGATGTCACTTCTGAAAGCATCATCACATAGGGTTGTGCAAAGGCGAATGTAACGGTTCCAATATTATCCCCGAAAACGCCTCCTCTTAGAATATCCCCATGTATTGAGAGATCTTCCTGAGTCGCCATACATGTAAAACCGGCACCGCCATCCTGGACTCGAAATGTAATCAAATTCTCCACCACTGCGGGAGCGGGGTCTTGATTTTCAGATTCGTCTAAATGGCCCATCACAATGGAAAAATAGGAGGCCGGTACTTCAAGTGCGCCCGCTTGATTGGGATACGCAAACGGATGGCCATCGCCGATCTCATAGTCAATCCCATAGGTGTAGGCATAATCAATGAAAGCATTAAACGCCGGATGGACCGAAACGATATCGGTATAAACAGCCGTTGCATTGTTTGATAAAGAGATGTTCATCGCGATTCCGCGGACACCGGCGTCTTCATCGGCGGTATAGCCGATGGTAATCAGCCCATCAGATGGGCTTGATACCATGAAATCGACATTTGCTGTTGACAATGAAGACACGAATAACAGTGTGATCAATGCAGTTGAAAAATGATATTTTTTCATCCTTCGGCCCTGTCCTTCAAGTTTTGACTTACTTCACCCCGTCTGCTGGCCCCTTCATTTGATCGCCAGCATAATGTGGACATTATTATACGCAAAACAGTGTAAATGTCAAGGGTTTTCAGTTGTCAGTATTCAATCTGAGGTGGATTCAGTGGACGTGGCTTGTCCAGATCGGACCAATTCTGCATGCACTATCTTGCTATGTGGGATTTTTTCAAATTTTTTTTACTCCTCTTATTATCTCAATTTAAATCAAGATAAAATTTTCCAGATAGGTCTTTTTCGTACCAAATACGCACGATCGTCCTAAGTACGGAGGGTGATGAAATGGAAAAATTAAAAAGTAAAAAGCAAAATAACGGAAGTCATCCCGACGGCGTCGGGATTCGGCAATTTTGATGTTTGATCTTTCGATGGAAGGAGACAGTTATGGCATTTGAATTAGATATTTTCAGGGATTGTTTGCTGGATGAGGGGTTTGTCGGGTGGCTGATTGAAAACCAGTGGCCGGAAAGCAGTCGGCATTTTAACCGGCTGTGGGAATACTATCAGAATCCGATGACCGAGCAGATTTCGCCGGTGCAGGGGGCGATTGAGGAGAGCCGTCGGGGGTATGTGCAGGCACAGGAGGTGGGCTTGCCGGCGCGGATCACGGGGCGGGTTTACAGCGGCGCCGATGATGCGACACTGGGGCAGGATGTCACCGACATTCAGCGAAAGGAAGTGGTCATCGAAAATGATATCGCCTGGCGGATTAATGCCATGGTTGATTTTTTGTTTGGACGGGGAATTACAATCGCCAGCAAAGCCGCCGATGCGAGTCGTCGCAGAGACATTGAGTCAATTTTAAAGACTGTGTTCGACGGCAGCGGCGGGGCGGTTTTCTTTCAGGACATGGCAGTGCTTGGGAATGTGTATGGCTTCGTTGATTGTGTGGTTCGCTGGGGCGACAAATTGTCGCAGCGTCTTATGAATGTCACGTCTGACGCCACTTCAACCCTCACATCTCCTTTCACTTCTTTGGATTCGGTTTTACATGCGGCAGAAGGAGTCGCCCTGGAGCTGATCGAAGCTCCCCGGGCGCTGCCGGTCCTGGATGATGGCGATTACAAATCCATTCGGGCTTATATTCAGCATTTTTACCAAGTCAAGAATGAGCTGGCTCACACGGACGGTTTTTTGAGTCGGTTGCTGGGCGGTCGACAAAGCGGTCGACAGCGGCTGACGGTGGCAGTGACGGAGATTTTAGGGGCGAATGCATGGCAGCGTTATGAGGACGAGGCCTTAGTGGCCCAGGGCAGGAATCCGTTAGGAAAGGTGCCGGTGGTGCATATTCAGAATCTGCCGCAGCCGTATTTTTATGAGGGCATCAGCGACGTTGAGCAGTTGGTGAGCTTGCAGGATGAATTGAACACGCGGCTCAGTGACCGGGCGAGCCGGATTACGCTGCAGGCGTTTAAGATGTACCTGGCCAAGGGCATTGAAGGCGGCGGTGAGAAAACCATTGCACCGGGGCGGATGTGGTGTACAGACAATCCGGATGCGACGATTGAAGCGTTTGGCGGCGATGGCGACAGCCCGAGCGAGACGCAGCATATTGCGGAAATTCGCGAGGCGATGGATAAGGTCAGCGGTGTCACGCCGGTGGTGGCGGGTGTGCTGAAAAGCAAACTGGGGAACCTGTCCAGTGCGGTGGCGCTGAAGATGACGTTTATGGGAATGTTGAGTAAGACGTATCGTAAGCAGCTGACCTATCGCGAGGGGATTTCGCAGATCTGTGCGTTGGTATTGGAGGTGCTGGACAAAGCGGGCGTTTATCAAACGACTTTGGAAGAACGACGGGTGGAGATCGAATTTCCTGAGCCGCTGGGGGAGGCGATCGCGGCTGAGTAGAATATCTGGGAACTCGGCAGCCAAGGCATCAAACATATGATGGCTTTTTGAATTTCTTTGACAAGTTAATAGAGTTCTCCCTTTTTTACTTACGAAGGGGGGTATTTTGAATTTCGTTTGTTCCGGGGAAACGATACGAATGAGCCGAACAGTGTCAGCAGCGGTCGGGTGACGACGACGAAGACCTCCATGGCGGGGGTTTCCGCATCGCTTTGGAAGCGTTTGTGCATGTGGTGGGGGATGATGACCAGCAGGGCGCTGAACACGAACAACATGTGGTACTGGTTCATACTCAGGGCGCCGGAGGCCACGTGTAATTCCGAACAGAGCCACAGAAACAACCCACTGGTCAGCGGGGCCAGTGCGATCGACAGTGTCAGGCAGGCGTTGATAATGACGATGTTGGACTGGTCCTTTTCGGAGACGGAGTGAAACATGTAGCGGGTCTGGGCGATCCCGTTGGCGCTTTGAAAAACGCTCCAGAGTCCGTAGAGGATAAAGACAAAGACCGCCGAGAACAGATTTTTATCGACGACGATCCATCCGGCGAGGACCACGATGATACCGATGTGTGAAAAGTTAAAGACCGAGCGGTTGCCGAAGCGGTCGGCCAGTCTGCCCCAGAACGGCAGTGAGAGTATCGCGCCCAGGCTGATCATGGCATTGGCGGCCATGATGTAGCCTTCGCTGTAGCCGAGGTTCTTGAGATACTT
Source organism: Anaerohalosphaeraceae bacterium (assembly GCA_963675155.1). Classification (GTDB taxonomy): domain Bacteria; phylum Planctomycetota; class Phycisphaerae; order Sedimentisphaerales; family Anaerohalosphaeraceae; genus 4572-13. The sequence continues at coordinate 656,558 of OY775912.1, forward strand.
GATTTGAAACGGCAGGCACATATACACCGCCAGGTTATACAGCATGATATATCCCAGAAAATATCCGATCTTCGGGTCTGTGACGGCCTGCTTTAGCACACGCCATGGACTGAGCTCGTCGGGCTTTTGCTCGGGGATAGGTTTTTCCCTGAGTTGTTTCAGGCAGAAGGTTTTCAGGATAAAGCAGACCTCACCAACCGCGAAGACGACGCAGAATTTCCACCACGCGGGCGATTGTCCCAAAAACCATGCGATCAGCAGCGTGCTTGCTAACACGCTGATCTGCCAATAGACGCGAAAGGTGGCGAAGAATTTTCCGGTGATGCGAGAGGGCACATTGTCATGGAGTACGGGGAACCAGCCGGCGGCACCGATGTTATCGCTGATCGAACGCAGCAGCAAGGCCGCCAGCAGCCAATACAGAATCCATTGGGCTGAGAGGACGCCGGCTTTGTGTAAAAGCGGTAAGAGGGCGACGCATGCCATACAGATCGCCGGCAGCCAGCCGGACCAGAATACGAGAATCCGGCGTTTGCCGAATTTTTTCATCAGGCTGATGCCCAGCAGCAGGAACGGGGCTCCGGCCCAGATTGAACAGGTGACCAATCCCAGGTACAGATCACTGGCCCCTAATTCAAGGCAGTATAACTGCATCGCGGCTGTCAGCATGCAGGTTGCGGCAATGGTATGCAGGACCGACGAGCCGATGGCGGCACGGATCGAGCGCCGGCGCTGCATCGAGCGGAGTACAAGCCGTCCGGTTTTCGTTTGTATGACCGTATCATTCATCCGCGCATATTATCGGGTTTTGTCAAAGAATCAAGTTTAGATTGCACTTTGCGGCAATTTATTTGCTATCATTTAAATAACATGATGTAGTAGAGGGCCGGATTATGCCAATTGCAACGATAAAGGGATTTTGGCAGCACACCGTTTACGGCGGAGTGTATGCGATTGAGAGTTCACCGTATGGCGAGCTGATCGGCGGGGCCGGTCCGCTGGACCCGGACAGTCTGCAGGATTTGGACAGCTACGAGTACACGTCTAAAATCAACGACTGGCTCCAGCGGGCATTGGAGAACAAAGAACTTCGTCGCATCAACGTGTAACGGCATCTTTGTGTCTATCCCCGCGGAAATCTCATGAAAAGGCTATGATTTCGATTCCGAAGCCGCTATGATAGGGTCACTGAGTTCATTTGAGGTGATGCTATATGGATGATACTGCGGTACGATTATTAAAAGAACGTGCGTTGGAATCGACGGCCGAAGGCGTGGTGATTGTTGACTGCCAAGTTCCAAAGATGCCGATTATCTATGTGAATCCCGCTTTTACGGCGATGACCGGTTATGGAGCCGATGAGGTGGTGGGGTCTAACTGCCGATTTCTACAGGGGCAAGATACGAGCGAGGCGGCAAAAGACCGGATTCGCCAAAGCATTTCTCGCCAGCAACCGTGTACGGTGGAGATTCTGAACTATCGCAAGGATCGGACTGCGTTCTGGAACCGGTTGTCGATTACGCCGGTGCGGGATGAGACGGGACAGACAACTCACTTCATTGGTATTCAAAACGATGTGACTCGCCGGCGTTTAGCAGAGGAATCGCTGCGTCAGGCGAACGAACAGCTTAAACGCGACCTGCAGGCGGCGGCAAACGTCCAGCAATCACAATTACCTCAAACACTTCCGGAGATCGCAGGATTTGACTTTGCGTGGCGATACCGTCCGTGCCAAGAGCTTGCGGGGGACACGTTGAATATCCTCCAGATTGACGAGCGTCATGTTGCGATGTATGTTTTGGATGTCAGCGGTCACGGGGTGCGGTCGGCGCTGCAGTCATTTTCGGTGAGCCAGGACTTGCGTTTGCGTGAAGGTGGTCCGAATTTATCATCCCCGTTAGAGGTGCTGGGGCGATTAAATTTGAAGTATCCGGTTGATATGCAGACGGGGATGTTTTTTACCATGCTGTACGGGATGCTGGACACCCAGGCCCGAACCTTTACCTTTGCTTGTGCGGGGCATCCGGGACCGGTTTTACTGCGGGATGGACAGCCGCCGGAGATGTTTCAAGTCAGCAGTTACCCGGTAGGAATGGCTCCCGAGCCGGGCTATCAATCGCAGACCATCCCGTTACAGCCCGGCGACAAGCTGCTGCTCTATACCGACGGTGTGGTCGAGGCGATGAGTTCACGGGATATTCCGTTTGGGGAGGACCGCTTTTTGAAAGGGCTTCAACGGAATTGTCAGCAGCCCATTGAACCCTTGCTGGAGTCCGTGATGAAATCACTGGAGAACTGGGCCTGTCATGTTGATCTGCGGGACGACCTGTCGCTGGTGGGGATTGAGGTTGTCCGGTGAAGGGGGTATAAAAAAAATTAGAAACCGGGCATTTTTTTGATTGAATGGGCGCCGGATTTTGTATAATGCGCGCAGATTCGTACCGACTGCCGGAGCCGGGTTCCGGCGGTGGAATATACGAATGTGCGAGTTCGTCTATGTTTTAAGGAGCATGGCGTTCATTCAGGGATTTCGGCAGGGTCCGGAGTCTCTACCATTTCAGGCAATATCTCCTGTTACGTTGATTCCCTGTGGCGGTTTTGCGCCGATCTTGCGATCCGGAGGTGTTGCGTTGAAGGAAGGCGAGGATTTTCTATGATACATTCGGATACAGAGTTGCGGAAGGTCAATGAAACCATTGGTTACGGTGTTTTTGCGACGCGGTTAATTCCCAAGGGGACGATTGTCTATGTGAAAGATCCGTTGGAGATCGAGGTGAACGCCGAGGCGTTCGATTTGCTGGATGCGGCGTATCAGTCGATTGTTGACTGGTTTTCCTATATTGATGAAAACGGGACTCGGATCATTAGCTGGGATATTGCCAAGTATGTCAATCATTCCTGTGACAGTAACAGTATCAGTACCGGCTATGGTTTTGAGATTGCCACGCGGGATATTCAAGCCGGCGAAGAGATTACGGATGAATACGGGATTTTTAATCTGCCGCGCCCGCTGCAATGTTTCTGTGGAAGTTCGAACTGTCGTGGGATGATTGCCGATCACGACTGGGACCGCTGTGGACAGGCCTGGGATAAACGAGCCAAAGACGCTTTACGCTATTTTGCCAAGGTTGAACAGCCGCTGGTGAGATTTTTGGATACGGAGGTCTATCAGAACGTCATGCGGTATCTCAACAGCCGGCGAAACTACCGGTCACTGATGGAACTGCGGATGACCACAGACGCTCTTGCCGAGAAGATCGGGTAAAAGATTTTTGATTTCCTATTTCCAATTTTCTATTTATAAGGGATCGCCTGACGGCGATAACTGTTTAAATAGATTCCTCCGCTCCGGTCGGAATGACCGGGCGATGGTCAGAGAGTTGCCGAGTTTATTGAGGCAGTTGTGCGTTGAGCTGTTCGCCGAGGGTCTCGTAGAGTTTTTTGGCTTCAGGGGTGGGTTTCCCGGCTTCGTTCGGGGTGTGGTTCAGCAATAGCAGGATATCATCCGGATTGCGGGTCACGGTCAGATAGACCGGCAACTCCGGATGCCGCCAGTGGGTGACATTGATGGTCCCGGAATCATCTGCGTCCAGCAAGTCATCGCTGTCGGCGATGTCCAGCAGCGACGCTTCTTCATCGGCTGTTTGATACATTTCAAGTCCATTAGCCGCGGCAATCTTTTCAACCACAATCAATACATCCAGCGGGTCAACCGGTTCCGCCGCAACCGCATTCGGGTCGGCAGTCTCGTCAACTGCCGGCACCAGCGAAATCACCCTCTCCGTCGAATAAGATGGATTGCATCCCGCAAAAAGCAGGCACGTTATAATTATAAGTAATTGAGTTAATGTTTTCATTTCTTCATTCGTATTTTAATGAATCATTGTTTTTATGTGCTTTCAATTCTACGGGGAATAATTAGCTAAGTCAACTTTAAATGGAAAGGAGTTTTTGATGAGTGAGCAGGAAATGGTCAACAGTGATCAGCCGGGAGGGGATCGTAATTCGGAGAGTCCGCCGGAGGTGGGGGAGCATCCAAACCGAGAGACGGTGTCGAAAGAGATTACTGCTTTGAAGGAAAAGCATGCGGCCGAAATTGCGGCGTTGACGGAGCAGGTGGCCGCTTTGCGGGATGCGGTGAAGGAAAGTTTGAGTGCGGCCGGTAGTGAATTGGGCGGTTCGGATACGCCGTCCAAGACAGCCGGGGTGAAGGAACCTCGCGGCGGAGCGAGGAGTGTGTTAGCCGCGGCGGCCTCGCAGGCCGTTCGGACAGGCAGCCGCACCGATGTGCAGGAGTATCTGCGGCTTAGACGAAAATTCGTCTAAGACAAATTGTCATCCTGAGCGACAATCCCACACGGTCACCCTCAGCGATAACCCCACACGGTCACCCTCAGCGATAACCCCACACGGTCACCCTCAGCGATAACCCCACACGGTCACCCTCAGCGATAACCCCACACGGTCATCCTGAGCGACCGAAGGGAGTCGAAGGAACTATTTAAACAAGAAAATTTCATAGAAGCCCCAAAAGGGGCGAAATAAAAAGAATTTCTGCACAGAAAAGAGCAACATTGAGTGAAGACTGGATTCCCGCCTGCGCGGGAATGACAAAATTGTGTAACGGATAAATTAAAATATGGTTTAAGACAGGAAGGAGCAAGTTATGGCGTTTAGTGGAAAATCGACTTATGGAAGTGGTGCGGGATTGCCGGAGTTGGCCGAGGATGTGTCGGATGTGATTTCGATTGTGTCTCCGTTTGAGACACCGCTGCTGGATGTGCTGGGCGACCCGCTGCGGGCGGCGACGAGCACGCATCATGAATGGCTGGAGGACGAATTGCTGCCGAACAAGGATGCGATTGACGATTCGACGATTGCCGACCCCGCGGCCGAGACGCAGTTTGACGTGGCCAACGGTGAGCGGTTCCGTGTAGGCGATCAGATTCAGGCCGAAGGCTTCACCGAACTGATGCTGGTGACGGCTGTTTCCGGTGATACGCTGACGGTTGTGCGCGAGTATGCCGGCACGTCGGCCGACGATTTGGCCGACGGCATGGCGCTGAATATTCTCGGCAACGCGGCCCTGGAAGGCGGCAATAAGCCGGAAGCACGGTTTACCAATCGCAATCGTTGCGGCAACTACACGCAGATCTTTACGTCCGCCGTTGAGGTCAGCGGAACCGACCTGGCCGCCAGTCAGATTGGCCTGGCCGATGAGATGGATTATCAGAAGGCCGAGCGTCTGCGGGAACTGCTGCGTGATTTAGAGAACACCGTCATCAACGGCGGCATGCCGACCGCCAACCCGCAGGGCAGTGATACGGTTCGCCGGACCATGAAGGGGATCATCCCGCATCTGGCGACGAATGTGTTTACGATTGGCGGCGCCGGATTTCCTTCCGGCACATCGCTGGATGAGGAAAAGATTAACTATGTGCTGAGACGTATCTGGGAAAACAGCAACGGCAATATCGACACGATTGTCGTCGGCGGTTTTCAGAAACGTAAGATCAATTCGTTTTTGTCGGCGCTGCGGGGCTATACGGCTGCCGATACGACGTATCGCGACCGGATTACGGCCTATGAAAGCGATTTTGGTCTGTGTCGGATTGTGACGACACGCTGGATGCCGCAGGACTCAGTGCTGCTGTTGGATTCGTCGCGTGTGAAGGTGCTGCCGTTGAGCGGGCGAAGCTTCCACTTCAAACCGCTGGCATCCGGTGGTGACTACGAGTGCGGTGAGTTGATCGGCGAATACACACTGGAACTGCGGAACGAAGCGGCTCATGGTATGATCCGCGGACTGACGACCAGCTAGTAACAGAAGCGTGGAACGATAGTGACACGATTTTTTGCCACAGAGAACACAGAGTTTACCGAGTTATGCTTATCTCTGGTTTCTCTGTGATCTCTGTGGCTGTCAGTTGTTAGTCAGTGACGATAGTAAACCCGCCGTTGGTTTTCATTTTGACGGTCAGGTTTTTTAATTCATTTTTGTTAAGTTCTTTTTTGACGAAGCTACGGTCCGCGCCGTCGGTGATCATCGTTGCGGTGGCGTTCTTCGGCAGGAAGGACAAATCGAGTGTGACTTTCTTTTCATCACCTGTTCCGTTGATGCCGCCGATGTACCATGTGTCACCGCTGCGGCGTGCCATCACGACGTACTTTCCGGGGTAGCCGTCCACGAGGCGTGTTTCATCCCAGACGGTCGGGACGTTCTGCAGATAACTGACGACGTAATTGGGCATCATGTCGTATTCGTCAGGCGCGAGGCCGAAGTGTTGGACGCCCGATTCGAAGACCACCGACAGGGCCAGTTCAAAACCGGGAATCGTTCGAAGCTGGACGCCGCGGATTTTCGGATCGAAAACGATGGGCGTAAAATCCATCGAGCCAATGACGTTTCGCGTAAACGGCAGGATGCAGCAGTGCTTTGGCTGCTGGTTGGCATTATTTTGATCGAAGGTGCAGTATTCCATCCCGCGAACAGATTCCATCGTGACCAGGTTGGGCCACGTGCGCTGCCAGCCGCGGGGAATGGTCGTGCCGTGACAGTTGACCATGATGCCGTAATCGGCGGCGTCTTTGAAGATGTCCATGTACAATTGCATGCCGGCTTGTTTGTCGCCGCCGAAAAAGTCAATCTTGACGCCGGTAACGCCCATTTTCTGAAGGATCGCAAATTCCTTGCGTCGGACATCACGCTCGTGCATCTTATGCTTAGGCGTCATCGGCGCATCGTTCCACGGGCCGTTGGAGTTGTACCACAAAATCACATCGACGTTTTTAGCGTTGGCTTTCTTGACAAACTCGGCTATCTTTTCGTAGCCGATGTTCTGATCCCAACTTGCATCGACGAGGATGTATTCCCATTTCATTTTTACCGCAAAGTCCAAAAACGCATTGACGTATTCCAGCGTGGAGCTTTCATCGCTGTATCGCAGCCAGTGCCAGGCCGCTTTGCCGGGCTTAATGAAATCAGTGTCATCCAGTTTGCAGGGTGTGGCGACATCGGTCATCAATGTTGAGGTGACGACGGTATTGAGATTGTCGCCGACGATTAAAACCCGCCATGGCGTCTGGAAGGGCTTCGTCAGGACCGGTGCGGTCGGATCGACACTGCCGCGGTGTTCCTGACGGTGCGGAAAGGCAATGCGGTACACGCCGCCGGCCGAATCAGCCGCCAGGCGGACGCCGCAATAATTTCCATCGACGTCCGAGTCGCAGACCAGCACCCAGATGTCATCGGCGGTTTTAAACAGAGCGGGCAAACTCCAGCCTTCGCTCATCGGCGACGATGTGCCGACCGGTTTACCTGCGGTATAATATTCTTCATAGGAGGGCTGCGTTCGTGACCAGCCGGTTTTGGCTTCCGGCATCGGGTGCAGCCATGAAACCGTTGTCGGGGCAAAGGCAAAAGTGGTTTTTTCTCCGGTAAGGGCAAGGCTGGTTTCCGCCGGATCAGGAAAAGCGTAACGGAAAGCGACACCATCGTTTGAGACCTGAAAGATGATCTGCATGCTTTGCCCCTTGCTGTTTTTCAGGGTGAACACGCGGCGATTAGCACGGTAGGAGCACTCTTTTTGTTTGCCGGTGAGCAGGCTGTAATCATCGTTGACTTTTTCGATGCCGGAGGTTTTGACGAGTGTCAACCCGCTGTCAAATGCCTGGTCGATACGAATCAGGCCCAGACCGGAAGGAACTATCACAATGTTACCGTTCAGTTGGACCGAATAAAAGGGGGTGCCGTCGGTGTTCAGCTCGAAGGTAACCTTGAGCCGGCCGTCAGGGCTGGCGATGATTGTGTTGGGTGTCGCCAAAGCCTCCTTCCCCAAAAACAAAAGTGTGAATAACAGCAGGGCTAAAACGATCTTTTTGTTGGTTGTCTGCATGATACAGGCCTTTCTACTAAAATGAGTTGTCCGCTAAATTTCGAGGCTATCATAAATACAAAGCCGTGGGGTGTCAACGGTGTTTTGGAGGTTTAGGGCGGGCGTGTTTACAGTGGTGTGTGTGAAAAGAATTTAATGTTGTTGGGAATGTATGATACAGAAACAGAAAGGAGCGTGTTTTGATGTTAGGATTTTCGAATGATGCGGATGTGGCCCGGTATGAGCCGGGGGTATTTGGAAACTGGTTTTTATCGTCGCAGGTGCTGTGCGGCGGTGATAACGGGATTGTCGCGGGGACGCAGTTTACGGCTTCGGGGGTCGATTTTACGGCGTCGCAGGTCGCGGCCGGTGGAATACTCTGGCTTCAGAGTGCCGACGACGCGATTTCCGGGGCCTTTGAGATTGCCAATGTTAATGATTCCGGGCATCTGACGGTCTCGGTGATGCGAACGAGCGATGAGGCCGCCGCGATCCCGGTTGGCAGTGCGTCGGGGCTGACGTGGCGGATTGTGTCCTACGGGCTGCAGGGCTATGAGGTGCTGTGGCAGATGTCGCAGAAGCTGGGGCTGCGTCCGGGATACGCCGGGGCCGACTACAGCGTCGATGATATTGTCAATGCCGATTCGCTGCGGACGGCGTCGGTGTTCGGCGTGCTGGTGATGATTTTTCAGTCGCTCTATCAGGGCACCGACGGTCAGGAAGTCCTGCGGGAAAAGATGGACTATTACCAGTGGCTCTATGACATGGCGATGGAGCGGGTGACCGTCAAGGTGGATACCGACGGCGATGGCGATGCGGAGCAACTTTTGAAGCCGGGTGTGATTTGCCTGGTGAGGAAATAATTTCGATTGCCTGTTTCAAATTTTTCAATAGGCAATCTGAAATAGAAAATTTGAAATTATAACAGGAGGTGGTTATGGAACAGAGTAAACGGTGGCGGTTGGAGCGGCGGGTCAGTGTCTCGGTGCTGGTGCAGTTGGTGACGCTGGCGGCCTTGATTGTGGGCAGTTGGGTGAACCTGCAGCGGCAGCTGGATCTTGTCAGTCATGATGTCAAGCAGTTGCTGACTGCACAGGAAAAATTTTGCGACAAGCTGGATCGTCTGCAGGAAAAAACAATTGCCCACGAATACCGCCTGCAAACGCTGGAGCAAAAGCAGAGCCGCGAATAGACACAAAAAGTTTTACGGGATTTACAGGTTGTTCTTTTAGTTGGGTGAACAAGTTTTTGTTTGGCTGCCCTTGGTAATTCCGTTTTCGTTGATGGCGTCGGCGGCGAAGTAATAGGTGACGCCTTTGTTCAGGCTGCTGATGGTGATCGAGTCAGCGTTACGCACGGTGTAGCTGTTGTAGAGTTTGTCGGGGGCGATGCCGGTGCGGATGACGACGCCGGTGCGATCGTCGGCCCGCTGCCAGGTCAGTGTGACTGCCCGGCCGTCTTCCGGATTGCGTTTAACGGTCAGCCCGGCGACCGGTTGAGGCCGGCGGCCGTTGGCACTGCCGAAGATGCGAAAGCCGCGCAGGGCGAATTTTCCGCCGAAGGGCATGTGGACATTTTTGATTTTGACGAAGCGAGCCTTTGCGGGTGTTTGAAGCTGGACATAATCGTGGGGGCAGTCTTGTTTATTAGCGGATTTGTCAACCAGGGTTTTCCAGGCGATGCCGTCGTTTGATGTCGCGATAACATATTGGTGCGGGTCGTTTCGCACGTCGGAGTTGCCGTGCGTGCCTTCTTCGGCGAAATTGATCTGGAGGGCATTGATCGCGCAGGTTTTCCCCAGGTCCACCTGCAGCCATTCGGTTTTATCGCCGGTTTTGGCACTCCAGCAGGTTTTGATGTTTTCGTCAAACGCCTGACTGACCGGGTTGTCGGCTTCGGTTGATGAGGCGGTGGCCGGCTTGTGATACGACAGCAGCATCCAGCCGACGAGGTTGTCTTTTTCCGGGTGCGGGTTTTGGCCGGGCAAAAACTGCGGATGATCGGCGAGGTAGGTGTTCGTAAACATCTGCCCGTCTGGGTCGAAGCCGGCGGCGAACAGGTTGATCCGCCGCTCGAACATATGACGTACAGAGATCACGCCGGTGACCGCACGCCAGTAATGGCTGTCTTTATCGGTGAAGCTGCAGCCGTGACCGGCCCCGGGACTAAAACCGGTCGGGCAGAACGAGGCGGGGCTGTAGTCGGTGTAGGTAAACGGGCCCAGCGGAGAATCGGCGACATACACGCCGTCGGCATAGCAGACATATTGCGTACCGGGCCCGGCGTATTGCAGGTAGTATGTGTTGTTGTGCTTCGTCATCCAGGCGCCTTCGATCCAGGGCTCGATGTTGAGGGAACCGTCGCTTCTTTTTTCGCCGGTGTTGGCATCGCCGGCCACTTCCCAGCCGCGGTTGTCGATGTCGGCCTTGAGACAGTCAACGGGCTGGCCGATTTCTTTAAAACCGTTTTTCGCATCCAGCTCGACGCCCGATATAGGTCCGTTTGGTTGGCATCCGTAGTAGAGATAGACACGCCCGTCATCATCGGCGAACAGGGCCGGGTCGGTATCGCCGCGAACGGCGCCGACGTACTGCCAGGAGCTGCCGTCTTTGGGAGCGGCGGTTTTGAAAAGTTTTTTGCCGCCCGAGGCCATGAAGTAAAGCTCGCCGGCGTAGTCGAAGGCGGCGGGCGCATAGTCTTCCAGCGGCAGGACGGACGATTGGATCAGTGTCCAGTTGACCATGTCGGGCGATTGCCAGTAGCCGCCGGACTTGGACGCGAACAGGTAATAGCTGTCCTGGTAACGCACCATTGCCGGGTCGGCGGCTTCGCGAACCAGCGCCGAATCTTTTTGAAAGCGGTAATTCAGATTCAGTGGGTTGCAGTAGGTCGAGTTCGGTTGAATCGCCGCCGCCTGGGCATTGGCAATCTGGCAGATACTCAGTAGCATCAGGATCGCGTTCATTTTCATGGTCTCTTGTCTCGCTTTCAGTGATATTTGGGTTAAAACAGCGATTTCGACTTGTTTTTCAGTGTTACATATTTAATATAATGATAAACATATGTCATTACAACTATAAATTTACGTCAACTTCAATATTTAATAGCGCAGAAACACTGAAAACCGCAGATGGGTCGGATTATTTTTATCTTGTAAATCCTGTAAATCCTGTCTAAAAATAGATGTGCGTAAATTCGTGTGAATGTGTGATTAATAATAGGATGGCGAGATGGATGAGTTATTGAAGGCGTTGCGGGCGTTTAATGACCAGCGGGACTGGGGCCAGTATCACAGCCCGAAGAACCTGGCGATGGCATTGATGGTCGAGGCGGGCGAAATTGCCGAGCATTTTCAGTGGATGAGCCAGGCTGACAGCCGCAGCGTCAGCGGCGACAAGCTCAATGAGATCAAGCAGGAAATCGGCGACGTGATGCTGTATCTGATGAACCTCTCCGACAAGCTCGGCATCGACCCCATCGAAGCGGCACGCGAAAAAATGGAGATCAATCGCAAAAAGTACCCCGCTGACAAAGTACGCGGCAAATCCCTGAAGTATGATGAGTATTGAATTCAGGCGTCAGTAGGGTGACCCATGCCACCGAGTTCTCCGATGATCGGAGAATTTGAGTAAAAAACAATGGTGTTGGGAGTGGGTTTTCGATAAAATAGGCGACATTGGAAGGTAACCATCTATCGAAAGGACGAGATTATGGAAGGAACACCACAGGACGCACTTGAACCTCAAGCAGAATCGACAGGGACATCACAGGAAGCGGTTTTGACGCCGGAGCAGGACTTTCAATTGCAGCTGATGACGGCCGAAAAGCAGTTCCGCGGCGGGGCGAGCTGGTTCTACTGGATTGCAGGGCTGTCATTGGTAAATTCAATCTGCTTTCTGACGGGGGCGGAGTGGAGCTTTCTGGCCGGACTCGGGCTGACACAGTTGGTCGATGGAATTGTCTATGGATTGACCGAAGAAACACAAATCAGCGAATCGATTAAGTATATCGGATTTGCAATTAATATTCTGATTGCAGGGGTGTATGTCCTCATTGGATTTTTGAGTCTGAAGCGATTTAAAGCGGCCATGATTGTCGGGATGGTTTTCTATGCACTCGATGGATTGGTTTTTCTGTTGGTGATGGACCTTCTGAGTATAGGTTTTCATGCGTTCGCACTGTTTTGCATCTTCGGCGGCTTGAAGGGATTGAATCGTCTGCAGGAACTTGAAGCCGCGCTGACGGCAGCGGAAGCCGAAGCGGCATAGCAGTTACTTTAAGATTTCATAGTCGCACTAATGTATTATTAAACAGAAGGGAATCGTGGTTGTGAAAAGAATGGCACTGTTTATATGGCTTTGCATTTATGGGATGGTCGTTGGTCAGGTTTATACGACAGATCGTTTTTCAATTCATAGCGAATTAGATGAACGATACATTGCTGTTTTGCAAAGGAATATCGAGGGGTATTATGATAACATGGTGAGTCGGTTTTTTGAGGCAGGATGGAGTGAGCCTCTTTCAATTTACTATTTTGAAAAACAGTCTGATACGCAACAGTATTTAGGTGACGGTCATAAAGTCTATTATGGATTATATGATCCGAAACGTAATGCGATATTTACCCATCGCGTGATGGATGCAGGAGGATTGGCCGGCTTAGGAACAGTCTTCCACGAGATTACACATCATTTTGTTCGCTTAAATTATAACAATCCCCCGACATGGTTCAATGAAGGGCTTACGTGTTTTTTATCTGAGCAAAGCCGCCTTGTGAAGGACTATCTTAATATCGGCCATCCCAATTTATGGCGAGAAAAGGCGTTGCGTCAGATGATCGAGACCGGCACGGAAATTGACATCAGATATTATACCGGTTTGAGTACCACGGAATTTTATGCTGAGCGAAAAAATTATCATCCGGTCAGAGCCCTGTTTTACTGGATTTATACAATTGGTAAGCTGGATTCCTATTTGCAGAATGCACAGCTGTCCGGATATGATCTGGACGTTTTAGAAGATACCGTGGGATTGAATTGGGAACAAATTAACGAGGCCCTGATGGAATTTATTCAGGTCTATTGTTATGCGGGAGCTTATGTTCAAGATTCCTATTTCGCTGAAAGCGTGGAAGAAAAAAAAGCTTTTCTGAAAACTTCTTTGAGCCTGGTTCCTGATTATAGTCGAGCCCGGTTGGAATTGGGCAAGCTGTATTTTTTCAATAAAGATGATGACAGTTGTGTAGAGGCCTTGATGCCGCTTTTGAATGATAACACCTCGATAGAATACAAGGATGCTAATTTATACCTTGCGAAAACCTATTACGGCCAAAAAGAAATGGCTGCTGCATTGGATTATTATCGTGAAGCATTAGAGTATTCGTTATGCGAAGAGTACCATTATCAAATTTACTTTTGGATTGGAAACTGTTTATCCCAGCTTGGCAATAAGCCGGAAGCTTGTATTAACTTTGAAACATTTTTACAAACCAATTGGGAGCCTGAACGATTTCCAAAGTGGTGTGAGTTTGCAAGGGATTATATCAAAAAGGCATCGCTCTGATCTTATAACGCAGTTTTAAGGGGATTGGCATGATTTATAAGTTGGAAAATTTTGTTGTCGCCGCGGAGAAGTATCAAGCGTCGGATATTCATTTGACGCCGGGCGATCACCCCCGTATGCGAATCGGCGGCAAGGTCCGTTCCATGGGGGGCGATGACGCCATCTTAACAGAAGAAAACGTCAAGATGATTATGGAATCCACGATCCCCCCCAGCCAGAAGGCCCGATGCGACGAACTGTTTGCCAAAAACGGTTCGGTCGATTATTCCCATGAGACGGTGGTTGATGGAAAGCCCCTGCGATACCGGTTTCAGGTCTATCGCTCAATGGGCAAAACAGCGATGGCGATGCGGCGGATTCATTATGAAATTCCCACGTTTGAACAGTTGAATCTTCCCGCCATTTATCGGCAGATGATGGAAAACTCCGAACGAAAAGGCATTATTATCGTCGGCGGTGAAACCGGCAGCGGCAAGTCCTCCACGCTGGCGTCGATGATCGGTTACCTGACGCGCAATCCCGAAATCCATGTGGTCACGATTGAGGACCCGGTTGAGTACGTCTTCCGGGATGCCCAGGGACTGGTGCATCAGCGTGAGATGGGGTTGGACTTTTCCGGTTACGGCGAGGCATTGCGTGCGGTGCTGCGTGAGGACCCGGATGTGATCATGGTCGGCGAGATGCGCGACGCCGAGACGGTGCATGCCGCGATCAAGGCCGCCGAGACCGGGCACTTGGTGCTGACGTCGCTGCATACGGCCACCGCCGCGTGGACCTTCAGCCGGATTTTGAATTTCTTTCAGGAGGCCGAGCATGAGGCCGTGCGGCTAAACCTCAGCTATAACCTGCTGGCCATCATGAACCAGATGCTGCTGCCGTCCGAGCAGCAGGGCGTGAGCCTGGTGCCCGCCACCGAAGTCTTTATTAATACCCCGTCCGTCCGCCAGTACCTGCGCGAAAAAGAAAAGGAATCGGAACTGTCCGACGTCATCAAGGAAGGCGCCGACGGCATGCACAGCTTCAACATGTCGCTGGCCCGCCTGATCAACGAAGGCCACATCGGCTTGAATCAGGCCAAGGCCCATTCCCACAACCCGCAGGAATTGGAAATGCTCATGAAAGTCACGCGCAAACCAAACTCGATTGGGTAAAACTTTTTTTTGACACAGAAGAACGCGGATTTACACAGATTTCATTTTGACGGGATTAACAGAATTAACTGGGATTTAAGTGCCATCAAGGTTCTCGTCTTCCTCGGCCCATTTCAATGCTTTTTCATATGTTTCTTTATGGAAAGGGGATGGGTTAAGGTCGCGAGCATTTTTCAAATGGTGCAAACCTTTATCAATATTGTCCCGGCGAAGCATGATTTCTCCCTTTGCCGATTCCAACGTTGCCTTGTCTTCGAGTGATGTTTCTTTGTTGGTATCGAGGGTTTCTTGAGCCTTGGTGAGGTATTCATCTGTCAGGTCCGGCTTTTCAAAATGAAATTGGTTAAATAAGGCCATCATGGACCAGATGAACACAGAATCTGTTTTGAATTTTGAGGCCTTTTCTAAGTATTCATAAGCTTGTTTGTATTCTTTTTTACTTAAATCAAAGTATTTTCGGATATACCAGTCGGCCAATATGGTTCGTTTATTCTTTGTGAGATAATACCAGGTTGTTTTTCTATAGCGAATCGTCAAAATCAGAATAAAGCTGAGCAAAATTGCACTAATAATATCCGATCCTGTTGGTGTTTTTGAGTTGACCAGGAGGACGAGGATTTTAAAAACTTTGAATATTCCCTTTAAACTTCCGTATAGAAAAATAATGGCGATTAAACGACGGCTCGGGACCATCAGGTTTAGATAAGATGATTCTTTCATACGTTTCGCCAGATAATCTTCTAACGACGCATAGCAAATTATATAAAGTGGTGCTATAAAAATAATTGTTAATTGTAAAAGTGTCATTATTATCCTTTTTGATTTCGTTTGCGATAGTATAGCCGGAATTTTATTGGGGGCAAGTAAAAGCTTTAGCGGAATTTGCTGTTTAAACAGATTCCTCGGCTGCGCTCGGAATGACGGTTTGTTGGATTTTGTTGTCAGGGGGTTGTGATGAGGTTTTGTTTGCAGAATTTGGCGGTGAGGTTGTGTTGTTGACACGCTTCGAGGAAGGGGTCGAGGATTTTTTGCTGCGCGACCTCTCGCGGCAGGCGATAGCTGCCGCCTTGCCAGTCCAGTTGCTGCGTCCCGGTAAACGCCTGATAGATGGCTTTCATTTTCTGCATAGTATCGTTCATCGTACGATAGCGTGACTGGATAATCTTGGCGACCGAATACACGATGTGGCGCACGCCCAGATCGCGTGCAAACGCCAGCAGCGTTGCAAGGTCATCCAGCGTCTGCGGCTCGGGCAGGCCGAAGTCCGCATAGGTTTTCGCATCAGTAATCGGGTTACGCGGAAACAGCGGATCGATGCGCATCACCACCGGCACGCCGGCTTCACACAGCAGGCGAATGCCCTGCATACGCTCGGGCACGGACGGCGCGTCCGGATCAAAAACCTGTCGGGCTGTTTCTTGCAAAAACGCCAGCGACACTTCCACGACACAGCCGGGATGGTTATTGGTGTGTGCGGTGGGACGGACCAATTCGTTCAAAAGCTCGACGTATTGCCGCTGAGCGGCCAGCAGCGGATTTTTCGTCAGAACGGTCACAGTCGTGAATCGACTGCGATTGTTTAGAATCGCTTCCAGTGCCAACTTTGTGTGGCCGAGCTGTTGTTCGATGGGCTGAAACGGATCGGTGCTGTTGGACAGATGCACCGGCGCGGGCGGTACATCAAACGCATTCAAATCTTCCAGGTCTTTGGCCAGCAGTTTCTCAAACGATTTCTTCGGGCCGGCGGTCTCCGGCTCATACGCCGCCGCGTAGCAATACACGCAGTTGTGCGCGCAGCCGGTGTACACGTTAACGCAGTAGCGATGGCCGCTGGCGAAAACTTTCTGACACGCAAACGGACAGTACCACTTCACGATGCGCGGTCGGGTCGGACCGATGACGGTTTTGGATGACCGGTGCGGCAGAAAATACCGCGCCAGCGCAACCTGTTCTTCGCGACTTCGCGATTGCCAGACCGGCCGGTACTTCGGATCAATGCGTTCGATGAGTGATGCGGTCAGATCGTCCTCAAACAGTGACGGCATTGTGAATCTCCCTTCTTACACCCTGTCAGAATCATACGATGTGCGTCCAAACGGTGGTTTCACTTCAGTAGCCGAAATCACTATACCATTGGATTTTTTACGATGCAAGCATTTTGTGTCTGTGTTGCTCAGTCAAAACGATAGTCCCGAAGGGATAGAATATAATAGCCGGGCGGCGTCAGCCCCCGGAAACCGGATTTCTCTTAACCCATAGTCCCGGCAGGGACGAAATCAAACACTTTTGATGGAGTGTGTCGATGTCAATCATTCTTTAACGGAAAGGAGCAAATGATGAAACAGTCAGCAGTGATCAGTTATCGGTTAGCAGTTATGTTGTTGGGTGCGTGTTGTTTGTGCGGATGCGACAGTTTGCGTTTTGCTGTCACGGAGGCTCAGAGGGAGAATGCCTGGCTGCATGGGCAGGTGTGTGCGATGGCTTCGGCCGCAGCGCTCGATGAAAACAGTTCGCAGGCGTTGTGTGACTTGACGGCGCTGGCTGCTGAACAAAGCACCGCGTTTGTGATCGATTACGGTCTGCCGCAAACAACCCCCCTCCCCCCTTCGGAGGACTCCCCCTTGACAGGGGGAGAGCTTGACATGCTGCTGTTGCAGGGACAGGCGGCGGCGACGGTTGCGCAGGCAGATGCCGCCAATAAGCCGGATGTGTGGACGGTCGCCGACAGTGCGATGGAGTTAGGCATTGCATTGGCAGGACTGCTCGGCGGCGCATACGGCATTCGCATTGCCGGCTATTTAAAGACCGCACGCGAAAAGTCCAAAGCTTTGAAAGAGATCATTGCCGGCAACGAGTTGTTCAAACAGCTTTACCCCGAGCAGGCCGAACGCTTCAAAGAAGCGCAGGCCAAACAGTCCGCGCAAACAAAGCAGCTCGTGACCGCGGCCAAAACGGGATAATTGAACCATGAATAGGCACGTATGATTCGATGATGCAAATCGTTTTCAGGTTCATGCGTTGGTGTCCTTTAGTTCGTCCGCGGTCTTGGCGCCGTATTGAGTCAGGAGTTGGATAAGCTGTTGTCTTTCCGCTTCCGGCTGGCAGGAATTCGGCCTGTCAATCGTATCGAGAATTGTTTTGCCGTTTTTGATGTGGTTGGGATTGGCACCCGCCGCCAGCAGCATTTCAACCATTTCTGTGCTGTCGGAATGATGCAGTGCACATCGCAGCGGAGTGCCATTGTGAGCGTTGACTTTGTTGACGTCAGCGCCTGCCGCGATAAGAAGCTCGACGAAATCGGAATCTCCGCAATTTGCGGCCTGGAAAAGCACCGTGTTGCCGTATTCGTCGGCAGCGTTCGGATTGGCACTGTGTTCAATCAGGATTTCAGCGATATCTTTTCGACCATGTTCAAAGCAGGTAATGAGCGGTGTTTTTCCTCTTTCATTTTTTGCGTCGATGTCCGCGCCGGAAGCAATGAATAATTCCAGCAGTTCTTTGACTGGAGGGGTGGATTCATTGAAGACAATGAGTTCATGAAGAACCGGCATGCCGTGCACGCTGACATTGACATTGGCACCGTTATCAATAAGGATGCGAATCATTTCATATTGCTGCGGGCTGTGGCGAAGCGATTCAAGGCAGACGACTAAAGCGGTTCGGTCCAGCGACCCCGCCGCATTAACATCGTAGCCGTGATCGATGCACCATTGCAGCAGTTCCGGCGTCATGTCATCAAAGAGCATGCCGTCAATGACCGGGTTGCCATACTGTGTGCTGTTGAGATCGCCGCCGTTTTCGACGAGGAGCTTGACCATCTCGCCATGGTTATGTTGTGTGTGAATCATGGCAAGGGACAGAAATTTAGTGGCCAGTTCTGCGGGGCTCTTTGATTGGTCGAGTGTTTTCTGGGTCAATTCAAGATCACCGCGGATGAGGGCATAGTGCATTTGGTTGTCGATGTCTTGAACGCTGCGTTGGCAGCCGACACACAGGGTGATTGTGAGTAAAGCGAGGGTTGCGAGGTGCTTCATGGTTTTCTTTTTCTCCTTTTATTTATCTGTTTCGGATGATTTTAGGTGAAAATATGCGTTCTTTCAATCGAAATAGACGCTGTTGGCGACGATACGTTACAAAAATATTATATTTTTCTCTTTTAAAAGGCTTTTATCGGGCGTTATAATGCGGTCGCTGACCGATCCGTTAGCGGCAGCATGCAAAAAATAACCATTAAAAAGCAAAATATCCGGATTTGGCTGCGGGCCGAGGCCGGTATGTTTTGAATTTTAGAAGCTGAAATGAAAGGGAGAGTCGATTATGAAACGCATCACACTATGCCTGATGATTCTCATTCTTTTTGTACTGAGCGGAACCGCTGCACTGGCGAAGGGGCCCAAGGAAGGTAAAGGGCCCAAAGGCCAGGGACAGCAGGCGATGAAGGAAAAGGGACAGAAGGGGCGACAAGGCAGCGAAGAGGCCGAAGCTGTAGAGGCCGCCGAAGAAAAGGCGAAAGGGGCTCCTGAGAAAGCAAAAGAGCAGGGCGAAAAAGAAGCGAAAGCCGCCAGGGAAAAAGCGGAAAAGAAAGCTAAAGAGGGCAAAGCCAAAGGCGAGAAAAAAGCCGAGGAAATGAAGGCGAAGTCCAAAGATAAAGAAACGCTGAAAGACGCTCCGATTGCCGAGCAGATCAGGCATGAAGAAGAAAAGCACGCAACGCGGCAGGCCCGGCTCGAGAAGCTGCATGCCAAGGCCGCTGCTGACGGCGATGAGAAGATGGTCCAGCGGATTGAAAAGCTGATGGAAAAGGAACAGAACCGCTATCAGAAAAAACATCAGAAAATGAAACAGCGTCAGGCGGGCGGAAAGAATAAAGGCTCCAAAGATGGTGACAACGATTAAGGATAATGAACGTCAACTCATTCAAATAAGGAGATGGAACATGTTTTGGAGAATTTTACTGGTTTTAGTCGTGACGGCGGCGATTGGACTGACCGGATGCAAGAAGGAAGAACCGAAAAGTCCTGTTGAGCAGGCCGTTCAGGATGTTCAGGACGAAGCCGAGGCTGCAGCGGACGAAGTCGAAGACGTTGACGTCGAGGCCGAAGTGGACAAGATGGAAAAAGAAGTCGAAGCGGATATGGAAAAATAACGCCCCCCAGGGGGTCTGAGAGCGGCAGGTTGTGGATTCTAGAGGGACAGCCTGCCGCTTATTTTTGTGTTTCAAAGACACATAAATGTTGAACATGAGCACTGGGAAGAGGAATTTGAATGAACATTTCTGTGATTCTTGCGCATCCGAATGCGGACAGTTTCAATCATGCGATTGCGGCGGCGGCCGTTGAGACGCTGACGCAATGCGGCCATACCGTCTGGTTTCATGATCTGTACGCCGAAGGGTTTGATCCGCTGCTCCCGGCCGGCGAGATTGCCAAAGACGCATCGCTGCCGCCGTTGGTGCAGCGGCATTGTGATGAGATCGCCGCCGCCGACGGAATTGTCATCGTGCATCCGAACTGGTGGGGCATGCCGCCGGCCATCCTGAAGGGCTGGGTCGATCGCGTGATTCGACCGGGCGTGGCGTATGAGTTTGTCGGCGAAGACGGCGGCGAGGGTGTGCCCAACGGTCTGCTCAAGGCCAAAGCGGCACTGGTCTTTAACACGTCCAATACCGAATCGCTGCGGGAGCGGAACGTCTTCGGCGACCCGCTCGAAACCCTCTGGAAAAACTGCATCTTCGCCCTCTGCGGCGTCGAAACATTTTATCGACGAATGTTCAACATCATCGTCACCAGCGATGACGCCCAGCGAAAACAATGGCTGGACGAGGTTCGGCAAATGGTGCTGAAAAAGTATATTTGATTCGAGAGCGACTCTTTTGAATTTTAAAACATCCGGTTTGGGTCAAAATCGTTTTGCTTTCGATCATAGGACTGCGGCTCATTTTCAAAATCCCAGAGTTCTACGATGTCCACCGAGCCGGTTGCTGTATCGATGTCGTTGCTGTCTGCACAGACGAATGATTGTGGGCTGACATCCGCTTCTTTCACCAGCAGGTATAACGATGCGCCGACGGTGACATTTCCATTGGGGTCATGGGGCACAGTGCCCCATTTCAAGTTTGCTCCGGACGATCCCTGTACCATGTATTCGTCGTCATAATCATTCGCATAGACCGTTTGAGCTTTTCCAAGACCCTTCAGATTGGTGCCGCAGCGAAATCGCTGAATGCGTTTATTCAGATGTTTTCCGAGCACGATGGCAAAGGGTGTTGCAATGACCAATATGATGACTGATATCAACAGGATTTTGCGATTCATGTCGATCTCCTTCGTTCATCTTAATGTCATGTCAGACTCTCAATTTATATAAAGTGATTTCGCTTGTCAAGCAGTACTTTTGCCCTTTTGGATTTGAGTTGATTTCCGGTGCGGGTGGCCCTATGATGGGATGTGTCGTAGTAAAATGGAGATGGTTAAATATACCCAAAAGGCCGGAGGTGTTTTATGACGATTGAAATGATGCGTGAATTTTTAGCGTGGTGTTCGGTGATCAATGTGGGAATGTTGATTTTTTCTTTTATCATCATGTGTGCGGCACGGAAAACGATCTATCATTTCCACAGCAAACTGTTTCCGATGAGCGAGCAGCAGTTCAACGGCATCATGTATGCATTTCTCGGCGGCTATAAGATTTTGATTATCGTGTTTAACATCGTGCCGTACTTGGCGTTGAGCATGATGATGAAGTGACGATTTAGAACCACGATGGACACAAATAAAATATTCTTGGAGAGTATGGTTCAATAATGAGGCGGGAGTGTGGTTGAAGACCGGGAGAGTCGCGGCGTGACATATATTTTATCGATTGATCAGGGGACGACGGGCAGCCGGGCGGTTGTGTATGACCGAAACGGACAGACGATTGCCAGCGCTTACCGGGAACTGACACAGTATTTTCCGTCGCCCGGCTGGGTGGAGCATGACCCGCAGGAAATCTGGGCAACTGTCAATGATGCCATCCAGGAAGTTCTCACGCAGGTGCCGGCCGCATCCATCGCCGCGATCGGGATTGCCAACCAGCGGGAGACGACCGTTCTCTGGGACCGTCGAACGGGGGAGCCGGTTTATAACGCGATTGTCTGGCAATGCCGCCGGACGGCCGGACGCTGCGAGCAGCTTCGACAGCAGGGCGAGGCGGACTTTTTTCAAAAGCGCACCGGCTTGCCGGTTGACGCGTATTTTTCGGCGACCAAGATTGAATGGATACTCAACAACGTCGACGGCGCCATGTCAAAAGCACAGAAAGGCGAGCTTTGCTTTGGCACAGCGGACGCATGGGTCTTGTCCAAGCTCACCGGCGGCGCCGTTCACGCCACCGACTATACCAACGCGTCGCGCACCATGCTTTTCAATATTGATACATTGCGGTGGGACAGCGACATACTTGAAAAGTTTGCGATCCCGGAATCGATTTTGCCTGAGGTGAAAAACTCTTCATGTATTTTCGGTGAGACGGTGGAGATCGGACGTTTGTCTTCCGGCATTCCGATATCAGGCATCGCCGGCGACCAGCAGGCCGCGCTGTTCGGGCAGATGTGTGCGGAACCGGGCACCATTAAAAATACCTACGGAACCGGCTGTTTCGTTCTGTTGAATGCCGGGACGCAGCGGCCCGTTTCCGAACATGGACTGATTACCACGATGGCGTGCGGGCCATCGGGTGAGCCGGTGTATGCGTTGGAGGGTGCGATTTTTGTCGCCGGTTCGGCCATCCAATGGCTGCGTGACGGACTGAAGATATTGGAGGTCGCTTCGGATTCTGAAAGCCTGGCGACATCGGTCAATGACAACGCCGGGGTGTACTTTGTGCCTGCGCTAGTCGGGCTCGGTGCGCCCTATTGGGATTCGGAAGCCCGCGGCAGCCTGTACGGCATCACGCGATGCACGCAGCACAGCCATATCGTGCGTGCGGCGCTGGAAGCGATTGCCTATCAAACGCGGGATGTGCTGGAGGCGATGCAAAAAGATTCCGGCCTGAAAATCAAGGAGTTGAGAATTGACGGCGGCGCCGCGGCTAATAATTTTCTGTGTCAGTTTCAATCGGATATACTTGGGATTGATGTGATCCGACCCGACAATATTGAAACGACCTCTTGCGGGGCGGCGTATCTGGCCGGGCTGGCGGTGGGGTATTGGAACGATGCCGCCGAGCTGAAGACCTACTGGAAAAAAGACAGGGTTTTCAGCCCCGCGATGTCAAAAAGTGAAGCGGACGAACTTTACGCCGGCTGGTTAAAAGCGGTCCAAAAAACATTGTCGGATGCAACGTTGCCGGAGCTGTTTTAGCAGATTTCTCGGTTGTTTCCGGCCGATGATACAGAATGATGACGTGACGATGGATGAGTTGGACCAATGATTTGAACACATAGAGTCTTTTTCTAATTTGACACGATTCCAATATGTAATAGAATGGGGCGTGGGAATTGAGACACAGAGTGTGTCATACTCTTTTCTGATAGAAACCTGTTAGGAGCAAGGATCATGAAGACTAAAGGCAGCTTAATAACGGCAATTGTAATGATAACGACCGTCAGCGTTTGGGCTGATTGGCCGCAGTATCTTGGGCCGGACAGGAACTCTACCTCGCCGGAGAAGGGGATTCTACGCTCCTGGCCTGAAAACGGACCGGAGGTGCTGTGGACTGTAGAGGTTGGGATCGGATACGGCGGTCCCGCGGTCAAAGACGGTAAAGTCTATTTGCTGGACCGCGATGACAAAGTGGGTGACAGTCTTCGTTGTTTCGATTTGTCCAATGGCAAAGAACTCTGGAATTTTGCTTATGATGCTCCCGGACGCGTTTCGTTTCCCGGCTCACGAAGCGTGCCCGTCGTGGAGGGCGATTACGTTTATTCATGCGGCCCCTATGGTGATCTCTATTGTATCGACATCCATACACATAAGCCGGTGTGGAATAAAAACATCTGGACGGATTTTGGTGGGAAGAAAATTCCCATATGGGCGATCACTCAGAATCCCTTGATTTATGGCGATTTGCTGATTGTGGCATCGCAGGCACCCCAGGCGGGGGTGGTCGCATATCATAAACTCAACGGCACTATGGCATGGAAAACGCCCAGTCTTGGAAATGAGTCATATGTCAGTCCGGCTGTTGTAAAAATAGACGGACAAGACCATGTTGTCATGGTGACCTCTTCGACGAATCGTATCGGACATCCGGAATTGCCGGATGCGATGGGGCATGTTGTTGGAATAGCGCCTCTTACCGGGAAAATTCTATGGGACTACAAGCAGTGGGAATGTCATATTTCAGTGGCCAGCGCTGTGGATGCCGGTAACAACAAAGTGCTGATTGTCGGCGGTTATGAACTCGGTGCAACGATGATACAAGTTGACAAGCAGGCAGACGGCAGCTACGGCACGAAAGAACTTTTTACAACCGAAGAATTCGGTGATCAAACCAAACCACCGATACTGGATAACGGCTATTTTTATGCTCAGTACGGGACCAATCGCCGCCGTGACGGTCTGGTGTGTATGAGCATGGACGGCAAGATTATGTGGAAGACAAAACGCGAGCCGGATTTTAACAAAGGCAGTATGATTCTGGTCGATGGTTTGATTCTGGCCACTGACGGCACGAAGACAGTGTATCTCATAGAGCCTGATCCGGCCGGATTTAAACCGCTTGCCTCGGCAGCGCTGCTTGCCGAAGGAGGCGTTGATGACGAGAATCCGATGACACGATTTGGAGGTTCAAACCAGAACTGGGCACCGATTGCATTGTCTGACGGTAAACTGCTGATCCGGGATCAACGCCGGATGATGTGTGTTAACGTTGTTGAATAAAATGAATGGTTTAGAGTTATCCTTGCTTAAGGGATAAGGCTGACGCCTTTTTTTGTCATGGTAATCGGTTTGATTTTTCCATCGGGTTCATAGTGGACGGTTTCGATGGCGGTTTGGCGCGAGCCTTGATAGGGGCCGGCGCCGGTGACATTTTCCCAGCGGTGGTAAAAGATCAGCCATTGGTCGCTCGCGGGATGGTAAACAAAAGAATGGTGGCCCGGGCCTTTGAACTGTTCGTCGCTGGTTAAAATGGGGCCTTGATATTTCCACGGTCCAATCGGTGTTTCGGATGTGGCATAATGAACCGAATAGGTTTCGTCCTGCCAGCCGCCGTGGCTGTAGGACAGGTAATAAGTGCCGTTTCGTTCATGCATGAAGGCGCCTTCGGTGAATTGGTCGGGGGTTTTGACGTTGATCTCTTTCGCGAGATTGGTCATGTCGTCGGTCAGTTCAAAGACGCGCAGTGTTGCCCCGGCACTGCCGCCGACGTAGAGATAATGGTTGCCGGTTTCGGGGTCTTTGAAAACCATCGGGTCAATCGCCTCGAACCCCGGCTTGCCGTCGTCGCTGAGCAGGGCTTTGCCGCTGTCAGTGAATGGGCCGGTGGGCGAGTCGCCAATTGCGACGCCGATGTGGGAGGGCTTTGGCCCGGCGGAATAATAGAAAAACCACCGCCCGTCTTTTTCAATCATCGCGGGCGCCCAGGCGGACTTGCCTTTCGGAATCCAGTCAATCTTCCGGAAATCGAGAATCGCCGAATGCCGTTCCCATTTCAGCAGGTCGGTGGATGCATAGGGATAGAACAGACTGCGGTGGCCGGAGGTCGGGTAGACATAAAATGTGCCGTCAACCAGTATCGCATGCGGATCGGCGCCCCGGAGAACGGGATTGTCTGCATGAGCGAATGGGACGAGCCCAATCCCCAACAGGATGTAGAAGATACTATATTTCATTTGTTTCTATAACGCCGGACGGGTTGTTCTTATTGCAATCGGGTGCATACTTCTATGTAAAACATCTCAAAAACTTAAAAATATTGGCACTTTAAGCATTTCTGCGGTGGGCTAAGAGCCCACCCTACGTTATTTCAATAAGGATTTGGAAAGTTTTATTCTGATTTTTTCGCGATTATGGCCATTTTGCCGGATTTGGGATCGAATGGTGTGCCCGCGACGTCAGCGCAAAAGTTTTTCATTTCAAAGCCATTTGCTGCCAGCTTGATGGTTAGCATCTCGCGGTTGAAATATTGCAGCCCGTTGTAAACGGTTCGCGTTCGACGCTATTCGACAATGGTATATTGATTCGCAGTCACTGTTTTACAGGCATTCCGGATCGGCCGGAGTCAGGGTGCAATCCAGCAGCCAGTTGCCTGCAAGCGTTGCGAAATCGACCAAATCCACCCGGCAGTCGCCGTTGATATCACCCGGCGGCGGATTGGGACAGACCAGCTTAAACGTAAACGTGCCCAGCGGCGGATCACCTGTGAACGGAAAGCCGCCGATCAGCGTGATCGGATCGGCGGGATTGGTGTCTGCATTGGCGGACGTGAAGTTAACGCCGCTGTCGGTGCCCGCGTCATAGGGCCACAGGTCCACAACGACTTCGCGGTGCCACTGGCCGTCTTCAAACAGCGGCAGATCCGACACGCCGACAAACCAGTCGGGGCTGGGGGCAATCATCGACACCAGCGTCACCCGCGGATGGGCCGAATGGATGTCGAAGGTTGTCGTGACCGAGTCGGGGGATAGCCCGATGCCGCCGCCTGAGATAATCGTGTACGCGACGCCGCTGAGAATTGCGGCTTGAACTTCCGATGACAAGGTCGATGTTGCGCCGGTTTCAGCCATGGATTCAATGCCGTTTGAGGCGTTGGCACCGACTTGCCAGAAGTTGACGGATGCGTCGTGTGTTCCGCCGATGAGCGGGGAAAAATGCGGATTCGGCGGAAAATTGGTATGCGTCCCCACGCTCCAGGTGGCGTCGAAGGTCACTTCATACTGAACCACCGAGCCGAAGGTGCCGGAACCAAAATTGACATCGAAGTCTTCGCACCAGACGGAGATCGCGGTGTAGCCGTCCAGGGTTTGTGCCCCGGGCAGGTCCACGAGTAGTGTGTCATTGGTGAAGACCGTTCCGGTCAGCAGCGGTCCGATTCCCAGGCCGCTGTTGAATGAACTTTGGGTATTGTCGGCGCCGAGATAGAAATAAACCGCGGGGCCGCCGCCGTCATAGTTGAAATCCTCCACCAGCAGGGTGTTGGCGTCAACGATGGTGACGGTGCCGGAAACATTGTGAAAGAGGGTACTCAGCGGAGCCTGCCATCCGGTGCGATCATAGACGTCGGCGAACGTTAACGGCAGGATCAGCAAAACGACAAGTGCATTGAATAAAAATAATTTACGATTCACGGTTTTCTCCTTTTAATTTTTAGACTTCATCTGCGATTCGCCCAATAGTACTGAAAAGCAAGATGTCTCTAAGTAATACCCCAGTAAGGCTATTAGGTTCATAGGAAAAGAAGGCGAGTCAGGAAATACAAACAGCCTGTCTCCTGCTTATATTCAGGTGTACATGTTTGAATTTTAGCTGTTGCAGGAGAACACGGCGGAGCTTTTGGAAGTTTGCTCCGCCGCTTGTTGATGGATTTATTTTCGGGCTGCTTAATTAGGGAATCATCGGGTTGGCCGGGATACAGCCGGGATTTAGCGGATTCTGCGTGCAGTCCACCAGCCAGCTTTGGGACAATGCCGCTACGTCGAGTAAGTCCACCCGGCAATCACCGTTGATGTCGCCGGCGAGTCTGAACGGGCACGCCAAAACGGTGATATCGTCCACGTAGAATCCAGGGTCGATGTTAAGTGAAGCATCGACCGTATCAAAGCCGAATTGCAGTTGAATGGACGAGCCTGCGTAATCGGACAGGTCGGCGGTCAGTTCGAGCCAGACGCCGTCCCCATCCGTCAGCGTTACTGGTGCGGCTCCCGGATCATTGACGGCAATGGTGTTAAAGGGTCCGCCGTCTTGTGAAATTTCGACGGTTGCGATATCAGCTTGACCCGGCCACACTTCTGTCTCAAGGAAATAGTTCAAGACCAGTTGAGCCGTGCCGTTCTGATACGCCGACAGATCAATCACCGGCGAAACAGCCGTTCCCTGACTTCGCACATCCTCGAGATAGGTGCATGAGGCATCGTCGGCATAGGCCAGGGTGGCCACGGCAGAATGTCCGGGTTCGGAGGACTGACAGGCCGTACTTAAATGCCACAACCCGTTACCGGCCCAGGAGGCATTGTCGATGGTAAAGCCGCCGAGTCCGCTTTCAAAGTCCTCGTGGTAAACCGGCTCAACGGAAACGGAAATCGTGATATCGTCGACGTAGAATCCGGGATGATCGTTTTCCTCCTCATCTTCCGTATTAAAGCTGAAACGCAGTTGAATCGATGAGCCGACGAAAGCGGTCAGGTCCGCCGTCAGTTCGAGCCAGACGTCGGCCCCGTCGTTCAGTGTGACCGGTGCGACAGAACTGTCATTATGGGCGAAGACGATGAAGGGGGCGCCGTTTTCGGAAATTTCAATGCCGGCTTTGTCGTATTGGGTGGGACTGTTTTCTGTCCAAAGGAAATACTTCAGTGCCAGTTGAACCGACGTTCCATTTGGGAATCCGGATAGATCGATCGCCGGGGATGTTGCGACACCCTGGTTGGCGACGCCGTTGTTATAGGTGCATTCTGTGGCATCGTCGGAATACCCCAGAGCGGTTACGGGTGAGTGCCCGGGCAATTCGGCGCAATCGGTGGTCAAACGCCACAATCCATTGCCGTTGCCGAAATCGTTGTCGAGGGTGAACCCGCCAAGTCCGCTTTCAAAATCTTCCTGATAGATGATGTCCGAGGCGTAAAGGGGGGCTGCTGAAAGAATTACGGTTAGTGATGATATTATAGTCCATACTGATTGTCTCATTATGAGTATCTCCTCTCCTGCCGTATCAAGCGACTTTGCTTCATACAAGCCTAAGTCTAATTGTTCGTGGATGATTACGCGCGTTGCACAATCTCCTATGGAACCTTTGTACCGACAAAAATAAGATATGTTTGAAAAAAACTGTCTCGATTGTAGAAATAGATTATCTATTTCTATTCAAAGGTCCGCGAACGGTCTTTGTGACAAAGTCCATCTATTAGGCTCTATTGGGAGGTAAGGGGACATTATATTGGGTTGTTCATGATGTTTCCGTCAGGATTCGGGACATTTCGCGGTGGATTTTGGTGTTGGCGTCAACGATGGTGACGGTTCCGGAAACATTGTGAAAGAGGACCACTAGTCCTGTGTCCTTGAAATAATGACGGGTTCAACTTGCAGCAAACGGCATCTGCCTCCAATGCCTGCATCGCCAATGCTTTGACATTGGCTGTTTCGGCCTTGAACGCATCTGTCCGTTCGGTGCGGCGTTGAACCGACATTCTTCGGCGGACAAAGTACTAGTCCTCCGGTGTTCATAGGAAAATAGAACCTTTATGATCCTGCGTTGTTTTAAAAAGCCGGGGCTTGTGTATCCAGATGGGGCACATCTGCTTAGAGATGATTTGGTCGTGAGATTACTGGATGGATATATTCATGAGTTCTTCGAGGGACATTTCCAGGAGTTGGTCCATACTCAGGCCGATGACAGAGCCTTTTCCTTCGAATGCTGTACCGGAAATGCGATGGCTGAATCGGTCACAGGTTGTTTGCATAACCTCGTCGGACAGTGGCACGGATTGAATATTGCTGACGATTTGTTGTGTATTGTTCAAAAAGTATTTCACGAAATCCCGCAGGTGGACTTGTTCTGCCGCGGCCTGCGAAACGTAAATGAACAACGGACGCGACAGCGGTTGGTAGGTTTTGTTGATAACATTTTCTTGTGACGGCAGCTGTGGTCCTGGCCCGTTACTGTCATCTTTGTCATCAACCGGCAGCGTTTTGAGATGATCTGTGTTTTTAAGGTAGTATGACAGGCCGAAATATCCCATCGCGTACGGATCGCCGGAGACGGCGCGAACCAGGAGTTTATCGTCCTGGCTGGATTGATAGTCACTGCGGCTTGAGCCTGCTTTGCCGACGATGGCTTTGGTGAAATAATCAAAGGTGCCGGAGTTTTTATCGGGGCCGACCAGATGCAGGGGCTTATCGGGCCAGTCGGCTCTGATCTGATTCCAATGCGTGACTCTCCCTTCGGAGTCGGGCGACCATATTTTTGCCAGTTCACTGGTTGTAATATCCCGAGCCCATGTGTTGTTGTGATTGACTACGATGGCGATCGCATCATACCCGACGGGTAATTCGAAAAAGCGGATGCCGTTTGATTCGCATTGACTCATTTCGGTGGTTTTAATCGGACGTGAGGCAAGAGCGATATCGATTTGTCCTTCGCTAAACCGGTGAAAGCCTTCGCCGGTACTTGAGAGGTGAATATCAATTGTCGGATTGGCGTGGATTTTCTTATAAGCCTGAGCCATCGCAAGGCTGATGGGATAGACCGTGCTGGAACCGGCCATGGTAATCGTTGGGTTTTCACAAGCACGGCGGGGGTGCGGTGAACAGGACATTAGCATTACAGACAAAATGATTATTACAATACATACGACGTTCTTCACGGACAACCCCTGTTTAGATTTAAGTATTGGGTGCATGACAAGTCTCAACTCTACTAAACAGCCATTCTATCAGATTGCAGTCGATGCGTCAAACAATACAATTTAGAAACAGGTTGCGATGACGGCCATTTCGGGTGCGTCGGAACAGAAAGGGGCACCGGCGACGTCGGCCAGGAATTCTTTGATTGCAAATCCGTTTTCGGTCAGTTCCGCCGTTAAGGTTTCGCGGCTGAAATATTGGAGCCAGTTGTAAACGACTCGCGTCCGGTTGTCTTCGATGAGGGTGTATTTGTCCAGTGAGACTTTCTCGTCGTCGTATTTGAACGTGTTGACGAAGGCGTAATAATCGTTTGGCGACCAGAAGCCGTTGAGCTGGTTGCGTTCGTAGGTGGCGGATTCTTCTTTTGCCTCGAAGGCGTTCAAGGTGTAAACGTCAAACAGAATGGAGCCGCCGGGCTTGAGCAGCGACTGGAATTTTGCGAGCAGTGTCTTTTGCTGATCCGGGCTGAGGGCGCAGAAATCGCACATTATCATGATGATCAGATCAAATCGCCGGTCGGTTTCGAAGTCGAGATAGTTTTTGTTGACGTAGGTAATATCGAGGGCTTTTTCCGCGGCGATGTTCCTGGCGTAGTCAATCGAGCGTTTGGAAAAATCAATCCCGGTAACGGATGCCCCGACTTGTGCCAGCCGGGTCGAATACAATCCCGGTCCGCAGCCAAAATCCGCGATGGCGGTGCCGGCGGTGACATTAAACCGTGAAACAATCCATTCCACCGAGCGGTCAATAAACGCATGATTACGCGAAGATACGTCGATGGATTCATTTAAATGATATTGCAGCATTTGCGCGGACGTGTGTTCATCGGTCCACAAATCGGCTGCCGTATAAAACTCAAACGGTTTTGGGCGGGTATTGATTTCTTCGAGCTGATGAAAAATCGCCAATTTACAATTTCCTGTTTTCGATTTGATTAATGCGTTGGCGTATATCTGTTTTATCTAACTCAACGATCTGGTGTTGCTTTGGGTTCAGCTTTTCGACGCCACTAAGTCCCATATATTCATCAACAGCCTCTTTATCAATCATGATCCCACCAGAGCCAGCCCAGTGTCGATCCTGTTGGTTCATTTTTACGCCGGAAATCCAATATTCGTCACCTGTTTCGATGTCAAAATAATTGGCTCCAATTCCCTGGCCTTTACATGACTGAAAGGCTTGTCCGTTTAAATAGAGTGTTTGGCCGCTTTTTGAGTATTGTGCTTTGCCAATCCATGCGGGACCATTATCGTTATAGCCCGTTTTGAGTTCGACATAAACCATTTCAGATTTCATCTTTAACTTCCATGAGAATCGTTGACATTTCGCTGTGGATTTTGGCGTTGGTGGCGAGGACCTCGGCGGGGAGGTTGTCAGTTTTGCCTGCGAAGTCGGTGACGGTGCCTCCGGCTTCGGTGACGATGAGAAGCCCGGCGGCCATGTCGTAGATTTTCAGGTTCAGTTCCCAGAAGCCGTCAAGCCGGCCGCAGGCGACATAGGACATATCCACCGCGGCAGAGCCGTAGCGGCGCACGCCGCGGATGATGGGAGCCAGTCGCGCAAAGTAGGGCAGGTTGTTGTGGGGCAGGTCTTCACGCACGCAGGCGAAACCGGTGCCGAGGACGCAGTCGCCGAGTGTGTCGCGGCCGGAGACGCCAATCGGTTTGCCGTTCAGCGTGGCGCCGCTGCCTTTTTCGGCCATGAACAACTCGCCGAGAACCGGGGCGTTGACGGCGCCGAGAATGATTTCGCCGTTGTGTTCCAGCGCGATCGAGGTCGAGAAGAATGGCTGGTCGTGGACGAACGAGGTCGTGCCGTCGATGGGGTCGATGATCCAACGGTATGCGCCGCCGGCGTGAGCGCCGGATTCTTCGCCGAGAACGGCGTGGTCGGGATACGTTTGTTGGATTTGCTCGACGAGATATTGTTCGACCGCCACGTCGGCTTCGGTGACAAGATCCTTGGCACTTTTACGGTTGACCTGGACATCGGCCAGGCGAGCCTTATGTTGCAATGCGATGCTGCCCGCTTCGGTGATGATCGATTTTAGAAATTCGTACATAGTTATTCGGCCACAGATTAACTCAGATTGACTCAGATTTTCACTTACCTATTTTTAGACGGGATGGATCCGCCTTCGATAAAGCTACTGCGGACAGGCGGGATTTACAAGATAATTTTTGGTTTTGAGTTTGAGAGGGTGTGGTAATGTCTTTGCTGATAGGGGGTTGCGGGGTTTCTCGGAAAAGCGTTGCATTATAACCTGTTTTGGGTATAATAGACAATTACGGTTGGAAGGTGTTACAAAGACAACGAGGATTAGAGGCGGTCTTTGGATCGCATCTAAGTAAGCGCCGCCACATGGGGCGTTTGAAGCAACTCAGGATTTTCCCCGATTAGGCCGGGGTGAGGTTCTGCGCCGATGAGGGCACCAACCGCAGAAATAGAGGGTACATTTTTTAGGAAAGGGAGAAACCATGGTTAAGAGAAATTCATTTCCAGTAATCATTTTGCTAACTGCTGTGATGGCTTGCGGTGTCTATGCGGGCGATCCGGAGGCGGATCCGGGGATGTCGAACGCGGCGAGCAGGTCGGCGGCGCCACTGGCGGCTTCGTCGCTGTCTGACGGTATTCAGATCCAGTCGGTCGGTAGTTTTGGCTCGATTGAGTATCTTTACGGCGTGGGCAGCTATGGCATTTACCTGATTCAGATTGACCATCCGGCCGGCGAAGTCAGCAGTGCCAAGCTGTTTTCCACGCCATTGCGATTTTATGGTGCTGCGGGCAGTAATGACGCCAATTATTTCTGGGCGACAACTCCCGGCGGTGTTACCGGAGCGGGATCGGCGTTGTATAAAATTTATCCGCGCGAAAAAGCAACAGTGAAGGTCAGTGACGATTACGGCCAAGACCCGCATCATGCGGGTGACCCCGATTATACGGTTCCGATGAAAGAGCTGGCGTACGACGACGATGCGGATGTTTTGTACGGAACGGATTACCTGGGATTGTATTCGATTGATACGACGACGGGGCAGGCTTCGTTTATCGGTGATTTTGGTAACGGCCCGGATGGTGAACCGATTGATCAGACTTTTTCGATGGGATATGATTCGCAGACACAGAAACTGATCATTGTCAATCAGAAGTGGCTTCCGAATTGGGTTCGTTCGGCGACGCATCTGTACACGGTTGATCCGGCCACGGCGGCGGTGACATTCGTGGCCGATACCACGTCTCTGGGGATGACGGACTTGTATGAGAGTCATACCAGCAGCTCATTTTTCGGCACGTCCAACAATCCGCATGAAATTCTTGATGTTGACAGTACGAGTGGAATTGCCGGTTCGGCGGGACTGATTGGACACAATATTTTAGGTCTGGGCGGTGATTTTGTGGAAGTGGTCGGGCCTTTGGCAGCGTTTAGCGGGTCGAATAAAAATCTGGAGGTGACTGCTTACAGCGAACTGGATGCGGTGCGCGATGAGACTGAAGCGTCAAGCACCGTTTCAAGCGGGTTTGATCCGGAGACGGCGACGACAACGGCGTTTGTTGAAGAAGCCGGTCAAACCGGTCTCGGCCAAATAACGACGATGACGGCGACCGGGGAAGTGACCACGTCCGGTGACCCTCGCATGGTGCTGGTGGATATTGAGTTCGATTCGGTGTATGACGGTCCGAACGATCACGGCGCCGGCGGGGGGACCGCGACGATGACCTGGGCGGGGCGTATGGCAAATTATGATACGGGAGGCTTCAGCAGCGGTGATCGTGTGCTGGTGCTGATTGAAGGGGACCATTTGCTCAACGACCAGATCAGTCAATACGTGCTGGACTGGGAACTGGTTGTGCATGACGGTGACAAAGAGCATCCGGCGATGGTGCTGACGGAAGAGGACGTGCCGGACCTGGCTTCGACCCCGTTCCTGGGAGCGTTCCAGGCGGTGGTGGGTCCTGTGTACGCTTACGATATTGAGTTAACGCTGACACTTGACATTGATATGCTGGCCGGCGATATCAGTGCCGACGGCAAGGTGAATCTGTTGGATTTTGAGATGCTGGCATTGCAGTGGGACGTTTCGCCGTGCGACGCAGGCAATCTCTGGTGCAATGGTGCCGATACGGATCAGGATGGCGAGGTGGGACTGAGCGATTTGACGGACCTGGCGGCTGACTGGCTAAAAGGCAATCTTTGGGATGATGACAACCAGTTTGATCTGGACCTGGATTTCGCGTTCAAGGCGATTGTGATGCCGGAGTCGGAAGTGGTGCTGAATAATGCCTGTGCCGATGCGATTGAGATGGTTGCCAATGAAGAGTATTACGGTTCGACAGACTCGCTGACGACGCCCAGTGCGGATATCTCCAGTTGCGGCGCGAATGATGTCTATGATGTCTGGTACCGCTTTATTCCGGACTCGGAGCAGACGGGTGTATACGGGATAGATATTGAGACGATGGGATATTTTCCTGTGGTTGTTTCGGTGTATGACGGCTGCGGCGGCAATGAATTGCATTGCTGGGATAGCAGCACTTCGGATCGCTACTTTACGGCTGACAACTCGCCGGGGACAGAGTACCTGATTCGCATCGCCGGCGAGGGGGGAGCAGTAAAAGGTGATTATAAGGTTGCGATGAAATATTATCCGCCGCCGGCAAACGATGATTGCAGCGGCGCGGTCGCCGTTGAGTTGGGTGAGTATTACCAAGGCTCGACGCTCGGGGCGACCGGGACCGACCCGACCAGTTGCGGCAGCAGTGCGGATGCCGGCATTTGGTATTCGTATACGGCCGATGATGATTCCGCGGCCGCCTTTATTGTTCGTGACTGGGAAGGCATGGAGCCGTTCTATACGGTTTCCGTTTATGACAGCTGCGATCCGGGAACACAAACGGAGCTGGACTGCGGCACTTACGAAGGCAGCGGTGAAAGTCAACCAATGAGTATCGCCGTGCTGAGTTCTCCGACGGTGGGCGAGACATATTATATTCGCGTCGCGCGGAATGATTCCAGCGCGGGCAGTTTCGATCTTGATGTGATTCCGGGACCGGAAAATGATGACTGCGCCGATGCGATCGAGCTTTATGACTGGGATACCCAGGGCGGCAGTACCATCGGCGCAACCGGGACTGACATGACCTCCTGCGGAACGGACGATGCGATGGATGTCTGGTATTCCTTTACCGCGACCGATGATATGAACATGATGTTTGAGGTGTGGGATAATGATTATACCGGAATGTCTTACACCGTTTCGATCTTTGATGACTGCAGCGGCACCAGTCAAATCGCCTGTGCTGAATCGTCCGAGGGCGGCGAAGGTGAAGGCGATACGATTGCCAAGGCTACGTGTACGTTGATCATGGGGCAAACTGTTTATATTCGTATTGCGTTTGCGGACAATGCTTCAGGGAATTTTGAAATCAATGCGACGAGTTTCTATCCGCCGGACAATGATGAGTGCGAAGCGTCCGAAGAATTTTACGATTTCACGTCTGGTTCGACACTGGGTGCGACCGGAACGGATGAAAGTTATTGCGGTGATAATGATACGCACGATGTCTGGTACACCTATACCGCACCGGGAACAGGGACCCATTACTTTATGATTTACACCGATAACGGGCTTACAAACTGCACGCTGACGATTTATGACGGCGTCGGCTGCGGCGCGTCGCTTCCGACAATCGTGGATTGCGGGGATACGGACTACGGCTACCTGGACATGGGGTTTGAGCTGGTTGGATCACAGACGTATTTAGTCCGTGTGTCCAGCAATGACAGCGGCCAGGGTGCGTTTAGTATGGAAGTGTATTCCGAGGGGGGAGGGGGTGATTAGAGCCCATTCGGAAATTCAGCTTTGACTTGCAGCAGTGTTTTGAGTATGAAAGAGTGACCGGGAGACGGTTTGTGTGGCCGTCTCCTTTTTGTAAATAATTTAGACATCAATTGAGACAGGAGAGTTGTGATGAAAACAATGATGTACGGACTGTTGTTTGTATGCGTGTGCAGTGTTTTGATGGCGGGTGATCTGAATCCGCCGGCAGCCCCAGGTCCGGACGGGACGATGAAGACGCTGGATGAAGTCGAGCCGCGAATTCCGATTCCGGGGTCGGCGACGGCGACGGGGATCTTTGTGATTAACGACAGCGGGTCGTATTACCTGACGGGGAACCGGCACAGCAGCACGTTTGGGATCAGCGTGTTTGCCGATGACGTGACCATTGACCTGTGCGGTTACAGCCTGATCGGGTCGGATGCGGCCAATTCCTATGGAGTCTATTTTTATAACAGCAGTAATGTTGAAGTTCGCAACGGGACGATCCGAAATTACCATACCGGGGCCGCCGGCACGTATTCGACGAATCTCAATCAGCGGGTTATGGATCTTCGTATACATGATTGTACGGGGCGGGGGATTTCGCTGCCCGGCGGCAATCATCAGGTCGTTAACTGTACGGTTTCGGATTGCGGGATGGATGGGATTAATGTTGGCGGCAACAGCCGCGTGCAGGGTAATACCGTCTATAATAACAGTACGTATGGCATTGCGCTTTTATTGGCCTCGATTGCGAAAGACAATGTGGTGTATTCCAACGGCAACATTGGCATTAACGCGTCGCACGGCTGTACCGTGCAGGGCAATACCGTCTATTCGAACAGTGCCGACGGGATTAACGCCAGTGACGGATGTATAATCAACAACAATAGCGTGCGTGAAAACAGCGGTGAGGGTATTGATGCCGGTGCCTGTGCGATGATTCGTGATAATTCAGCCTATCAAAATACCGGTTACGGGATTAAGGCTTCCAGCGGATCGACGATTTCCAACAACAGTGTGTGTACTAACGGTCTCAGCGGGATTCGCGGTTACGCGTGCCTGATTCGTGACAACCAGGTCAGCAGTAACAATAGTACCGATACCAACGGTGAAGGCGGGATTCGGGTGGCCAATTACTGTCGGGTGATCGGCAACAGCCTGAATGCCAATCTTGTCAGCAATATCTATGTTTACAGTTATGGTAATTTCATCGAGTCCAATACAATGTTCGGCGGCCCTACGACCGATTACGGGATCTATTTTCAATCGAATTCGAACTATTACCAGGACAACCGGACCCGTTACACCGTGACAGCCGGCTTTGGCGGCTCCCTGCCAAGCGGTTCGTATGACGGTGGAGGTAATGTGAGTTTATACTAGTCCTGTGTCCTTGAAATAATGACGGGTTCAACTTGCAGCAAACGGCATCTGCCTCCAATGCCTGCATCGCCAATGCTTTGACATTGGCTGTTTCGGCCTTGAACGCATCTGTCCGTTCGGTGCGGCGTTGAACCGACATTCTTCGGCGGACAAAGTACTAGAAGCTATTTCTAAACTGCTTTTGGAATTACGGCGC
Organism: Anaerohalosphaeraceae bacterium; assembly: GCA_963675155.1. GTDB lineage: Bacteria > Planctomycetota > Phycisphaerae > Sedimentisphaerales > Anaerohalosphaeraceae > 4572-13. The sequence continues at coordinate 694,082 of OY775912.1, forward strand.
GGCATTTTTTCGTCTGGCAAGACGTGGGAAAAGGGCCATAGTCGAAACGATTGCCGTTTTTCCACAACGCAGTCAGGCGGAAAAAGGACGGCCGAAAGCCAAAATTGAGTTTTAAAATGGCTTCTAAGGTCAGAAAGATAAAAGCTGTTCGGAAAGGACGATCTGAACCTTTTCGATTTGAGGATAGAGAAATGAAAAAAATAATACTATTAGCAATGATCGTTTTTGCGGTGTGTTTTGCGATTGCGGAAAACGTGGACCCGTATGCGGCCGGGGAGAAATACGGCTGGAGTGAGAATACCGGCTGGCTGAATGCGGATCCAAGCGTCGGCAGCGGCATGCAGATGAGCGATTACAAAGTGACCGGCTGGGTGTGGGGTGAAAGCATCGGCTGGATTAACCTCTCGTGCGAGAATAACGGAACCTGCGGAAGCGTCGATTTCGGCGTGGTCAATGACGGCGGTATCCTGAAAGGGTACGCCTGGGGCGAGAATGTCGGCTGGATTAATTTCGATCCGACGGTGCTGGGCGAGACCCGGATCAATGAGTACTGCGTACGGATTGACGGCAACGGTTTGCTGGACGGCTGGGCGTGGGGCGAGAACATCGGCTGGATTCGCTTTGACAAGAACAAAGCCTGGAAAGTACGGGTGTGTGTTGTGACGCTGGAAGATTTGACGAATTTTGCAGCGTATTGGCTGGGGACTGAACCGGCGGCCAACCTGGACGGCCTCGGCAATGTCGATATGGGGGACTTCTCGATCCTGTCATCCTACTGGCAGGATTATTGCCCGGATGGTTGGACGTTGAAATAGTAAGGCATAGAAAAAACGAGGGCAGTTTTCCGCGGAATCTGCCCTCGTGTTCAATAACCGCCGAGAGATTTCATGGTAAAATCAGAAGAGATTCTTTTCATCACCTTCTCCACTCCATACACCAGCAGTCTCTATTCAATTTAAAGATCAAAAACCAAAATGTAAAATCATGGTATCACCGTTGGTGATGCTTTTTAAGTTTAGATTTTCTGCTGCAATCCTTTGCCTGGGATGACACGGCCTTGTGTCGGCGATTTTATACACACTTTGTTGTGGCGCACTTCAAGTCGGGGAGATGGGGGATAGGGGTGTAACGCATACGGGTGGCGACTCTGTTTATCATCGACCCTCTCCAATCCTCTAATGTATCTTTGTCGCAATCTTTTTTTCATCGATCGCAAATCAGATGATCTGAATATAGCAAAAACCGTTCGCCGTGTCAAGAGGGCTGGGGGAAAATGCCCCCAAGCGGTTTTGAAACTGCTTTTACGATATTTTATCCGTTTATTTATCGAAAAAACTGTCGATGTGAATTTTTAAATCAGAAAAGAAGGAGCAACGTATTATGAAACAGGCAAAAATCACGAAAAAACGCACTGCGAAGACGACGGTGCTGGATCGCGGCGATCTGCCGCTGACGCGGGTGCAGCTTAAGCAGTACCTGCGGCGGCATTTGAAATGCCGCGTGCCGGACCGGAAAATCTGCGGCCATCACGCTTCGCCGTTCGATTATCTCTGGTACGCTTACAGTTGCGACCTGGCCGCACAGATGCGCGGTAGAAAAATCCGGCGTAAGCGGCGGCCGCGCCCAAAGCCGCCCAGCAACGGCGATTGTATCGTCTGGGCCAATCGCGGCGGCGGCAAGACCCAACTGGCGGCGATTGCGACGCTGCTGGAGGGACTGATGAAGCCGAAGTGCCAGACGCTGATTTTGGCCGGTTCGCTGGATCAGTCCGGCCGGATGTATGCGTATCTGCAGCAGTTTGTGGCCGCCGGCTTCGAGGACTTTCTGGACGGGAAGATGCTGAAGGAATCGTGCGCGTTTGAAAACGGGGCGACGGTTCAGATTTTGCCGCAGTCATCGGCCGCGGTGCGAGGGCGGCATATTCACAAGCTGCGCTGCGACGAAATCGAGATGTTTGATGCCGATGTGTTCAATGCGGCCCAGTTTGTGACTCAGAGTACCAACGGCTGCACCGCGGCGATGGAAATGCTCAGCACGATGCACCGGCCGTACGGATTGATGCAGCAGATTATTGACGGGGCCGCGGCCAGCCGGATTCCGGTGTTTCAGTGGTGCATGTGGGAGGTGATCGAACGCTGCACGTCGGACCGCTCCTGCAGTCGGTGTCCGCTGAACACCGACTGCCAGGGCAAGGCCCGCCGGGCCAATGGCTATTTGAAAATTGACGATTGCATTTCGCAGATGCGTCGATCCAGCCGGGTGGGCTTCGAGTCGGAGATGTTGTGCTTGCGTCCGAATCTGGAGAATGCCGTGTTTGCCGAGTTCGATCCTTCGGTGCATGTTACGCCGGTAATGTACAACCCGACATTGCCGCTGTACCGGGCAATTGATTTCGGGTTTGTCAATCCGTTTGTGTGTTTGTGGATTCAGGTCGATGAAGAGGGAACGGTGCGCGTCATTGATGAATACGTCAGAAGCAAGGCAACGATTGCGATTCACGCCGAGGTGATGAAAGTGCGAACGCCGTGCCGCCAGTCGCAGGTGGCCGCCACATTCGGCGACCCGGCCGGAGACGGGCGAAATGACGTGACCGGAACCAGTGCGATTAAAGAACTGGCGTCGATGGGCATTGGCGTGCGGGCCCGCCGCAGCGGGATTAACGACGGGCTCGAAAAAATTCGTGCCGCGCTGCGCAGCGGGGACGGTCAAAGCCGGCTGGTGATCGACCCGCGGTGCCTTCGACTGATTGAGGCGATGCGGTGCTATCATTATCCCGATGGCGGCAAATATCCGTCGGAGCTGCCGGAAAAAGACGGCGTGCATGACCATCCGATTGATGCCTTGCGATACTTTTTTGTTAATTATTCGCAAACGCGAAATATCGAGGTCGCCTGTAAACGTTATTAATGTACTGGTAATATTGTCCCGGTCGGGTACAATTGGCCGGCGAAAGAGTTTGATCGGTCAATGGGGTGTTGTTTCAAATATGGATCGTTTGATGCCTTCAGGTGGAAAGCAGGGATATATGAGTTCATTTCAGATCAAGCAATGGGTTCTGTTGATGCTGTTAAGTATGGCCGCATTTTGTATGGCGGCGCGACAGATGGAACACCTCACACGCGGCGTGGTCGCCGTCAAGCAGGGTTCGCAAGGTGTCTATATCGGCTGGCGGCTTTTCGGAACCGATCCGGATGCGATAGCGTTTAATGTTTATCGGATTGCCAATAGCGGCGATCCCGTTAAAGTCAACCCGGTGCCGATTACGGATTCGACCAATTATCTTGACGACAAAGCGGATGTCGAAAAGAATCTGCAGTATTTCGTCCGGCCTGTACTCGAGGGCAAGGAATTGTCGGCCAGTCCAACGATGACGGCGTGGGCGGATAACTTCCTTGAAATTCCAATCCAGCCGATTGACGGCTACCGGCCCGGGGATGCTTCGATTGCGGACCTGGACGGCGACGGCGTCTATGAGATTGTGCTGCACCAAATCTCACGCGGCCAAGACAACTCCTTTGCGGGCATCACCGGCACGCCGATTCTGGACGCTTACGAACTGGACGGGACGCTGTTGTGGCGGATTGACCTGGGAATCAATATTCGCGAAGGCGAGCACTACACCCAGTTCATGGTGTACGATCTGGACGGTGACGGGTGTGCGGAGGTCGCCTGCCGGACCGCCGACGGCACGAAAGACGGCACCGGTGAGGTCATCGGCGATGCGGATAAAGATTGGCGCAATCACGATGAGGACTCCAACAAGCTTGGACGGATTCTTGAGGGGCCGGAATTTTTTACGATCTTCGACGGACGCACCGGCGCGGCTTTGAAAACGGTTGATTATATCCCGTCCCGCGAACCGATCAACGGCTGGGGCGGCATCGGCGGAAACGGCGGCAATGACAGCTACGGCAACCGCTGCGACCGGTTCCTGGCATGCGTTGCGTATCTGGACGGACAGCGCCCGAGCGTGGTGATGTGCCGGGGTGTGTACGGGCGGACGGTGGCCGCGGCGTGGGACTGGCGTGGCGGCCAGCTGAAAAGCCGCTGGGTGTTTGACTCCGGCATCAGTTATCCCCCGTTCAAAGATGCGTCGCCGTATTCCGGCATGGGCGGCCACAGCATTTCGGTGGCGGATGTGGATAACGACGGCAAAGACGAGATTGTGTATCATTCGATGGTCATTGATGATGACGGAAAAGGCCTGTACTCGACGGGCTTTCGACACGGCGACGCGCTGCACGTTTCGGATATGTATCCGGATCGCCCGGGGCTGGAAGTATTGACGGTGCATGAAAATGAAGACGAAACCGTGCGTTTCCAAACGCCCGGCGCCGTGATGCGGGACGGATTGACGGGCGAGGTGATCTGGAAGCACAGTCCGGGCGCCGATATCGGCGGCGGCATCGCGGCGGATATCGATCCGCGATATCCGGGCTTTGAGGCGTGGGACACCGAGGGGGATATGCGCGATGCAAACGGGAAAGTGATTGGCACCGCGCCGCGGATGCGGGATTTTGTGATTTGGTGGGACGGCGATTTGCTGCGGGAGCTTCTGGGTGGTGCGAGTATCTACAAATGGAATTGGGGAGAGGGCCGGCGGGAGCAGATTTTTACCGCCGAATCCGGCGAGCGGTGGCGGCGATGGTCGCGACCGCAGTTGGTGGCGGATGTGATCGGCGACTGGCGTGAGGAACTGCTGTTGACTGCGCCGGATCGTCAATCGCTGCGGCTGTATACAACGACGATCCCGACCGAACATCGCCTGTACACACTCATGCACGACCCGCAATACCGTTTGTCGATTGCATGGCAGAATGTCGCCTACAACAAGCCGGCCCACACCAGCTTCTACCTCGGCGACAAAATGCCCCCGCCCCCGAAACCGGATATCGCATTTGTTGAGTGTTTTTCAAAGAAGGTAAAAGTGGAATTTGACAGCCATTAAATCTTGTTTAGAGGGGGGGATGGGTAATTGTCCGGATTTTTGTTAATGTTTAATGAAAACCGATAAAAGACTTGATTAAAATGTAAAAATAGGTATACTGAGATAGATAGATCGTGATGTGTATGGCTTTTGCCATCGACTTTTCGAGGCGATCACGCGAAGGTTCTTCCGCATAACGGGAAGAAATGGAAATGGAGAGGGAAAGATGAAAAGAATAACCATTGCGTTGTTTATTGCATGTCTGTGTGCGTCTAATCTTAATGCTGCGATTGTATCGTATGATATCGATACAGTCTTTACCGGTTGTGCACCGGAAGGAGCAGGTTTCTGGTTGAATGTCACCTTCGATGATGAAGGGACCGCCGGGTCGGTGAATATGACGCTGACAGCAACGAATCTGACGGGCAACGAGAAGGTCGGTCAGTTGTATTTAAATCTTGATCCGGTCCTGAGTCCGACAAGTCTGTCTTTTTCAAGTCCGACCCAATTCGGTACTTTTGATACCCCTGCGATTTCCAAAGGAGTTGACGGCTACAAAGCGGATGGCGACGGCTACTTTGACGTCTTGTTTGATTTTAGTACGAGTGAGGGACATGAGTTTGGGGTGGGGGAATCCGTTTCCTATGTGATCAGCGGCATCAGCACACTGACGGCAGAATCGTTTGAGTTTATCAGCTATAATAAACAAGATAGCAAGATCGGTTATTTAGTCGCGGCCCATGTTCAGAGTATTGGTCCGGCCGGTAACAGCGGTTGGGTGACGGTTCCCGAGCCGGCGACGCTGGCGATTCTGGGGATTGGAAGTCTTCTATTCTTAAGAAAGCGACGTCTGCGTTAAAGACGTTCGACGATATTCTTTATCACAAGGGTGATGACGAAAAGAGGCTTCAGCCTGAGGAGGGTGATGGCCTCTTTTTTTTGCGCGTGTTTCATGTCCTGTTGGTGGGTATTTCCGCTTTCATTCGAAGGATTGGTCATAGAAAACGGTTACAAAAAATTTCAAACTCAATTTGTTGCTCCCTTTTGGGGGTGAAAAAAAGAAAAAAATAACGGTTTTCAGTGAATTTACCTAAGATTATCGGGTCATCTTTGAGTTTTGGGGTCGTTTACAAGTCCTTTTTAAAGCTATATTTACAAAAGAAGTTTCAATATTGAATCATACGTGAGCAAGAAAAACCTCTATTGTCTCTAAATTACCGTACTTACCACGGTTGTTTTATTTATTCATTTCCGATACAATTAGTATTAGGAAAGTATCAGTGGAGAGTGGATGAGAGGAAAGACCCTATCTGGTTTCGCCCAAACTCCCTTGATTTGTATAAGAGTAGTCTACGTATAGCTCTATAGTGAGAGGATGGTTGGAAAGATGAAAAAATGGGGAATTGGATTCGCAATTTTAATGCTTGCTGTCTCGGGTGCTTTTGGTGCCTATGACATCAGCTTTACAACAGATGATGGGGGGAGTTGGTCCTATGACGGCACCGACGGTATTTTTTCTTTTCATCAGTTAGTGGGCGTTGACCTGGTTCAGGGGGCGACTGTCGATGGTTTGGTCGACACCTATGTTTACATCCCCGAATTGCAGCTCAGCGGTATCACCAGTTTTTCGGAAACTGTGGTAACGCCGTATGGCCCGGTGACGCTTTCCGGTGTGGCTGCGATTGCAGTGCCGGAAGAGCCTGCCGACATCATTCTGAAAGACGCCGGCGGTGCAGAAGTGCTGAAGGGCACACTGGGGGCCGGGCAGTTTGTCGCTTACGGCACAACAGCCGGTTTGTTCCCGTTGATTCAGGTGGATATTGTCATTGATGAAATTTCACCCACCTATGTCTCTAAGTTTCTCGGTACGCTGGAAGTGGGCGATGTGATGGACTTCAGCCTGTCATTGCAGGGCGATGTGGACATGGCGGCGATGGTTGTCAATGGTATTGATGTTAGCGGCAATACCTTCAGCGGTGGAATGGATGTGATTCCGGAACCGGCAACGCTGGCGCTGCTGGGACTGGGCGGATTGCTGCTGCGGAAGCGTCGTCTCCGATAGGACCGGAGTCGTACGTGCTTTTTATGAATAATAACTCATTACGACATGTGTTGTCGTGAGATAGAAAAAATTCTTCATCATCATCACGGCAAAAAGTGATGACGAAAAGAGGCCCGGCCGGAAGCGGTTAGGGCCTCTTTTTTATGCGCTGATTTCCTTGAAATTCTTGAAAAACACAAAAAAAGAGCCCCGTATTTTGGCAGAAAATTCATTAAATTAAAATTTTTTCATTTATTGCTCTTCTTGCAAGTTATTTCTCTGGAATAAGTTAAAAATGGGACAAAAAAGGCCCGTTACTTACATTGAAGATATGACTTGACAATAACTAGGGGATTGTGTTATTCTGCCTAGTGGAAAAGTATTTATGGAGTGAGGTTGAGAGGAAAGATTCCACCCTATTTTCCCCCAACCCCATGCGAAATGTCTTTACTATTAAAGGCGAGAGGATGGAGAGATGAAAAAGTTATTAGTTTTAAGCTTGGTCATCGGCTTGGGCGCATGTGCAGTTGCAATCCCTGATATCGAGTTTTCCCCAGGCGGCACGAGTCCGGGCAATTGGATCTACCAAGGTACCAGCAGTACGGGGGGTGTCTTTACGTTTACCCAGCAAATCGATATTGATGCGGTTCTGGGTGCGCAGACCGATGCACTTTACGATGAATTAGTGTATCTGCCGGAGTTGACGCTGTCCGGTTATGCCGCGGGTACCGGGGTTGTTACACCCGGCGGTCCGGTGGAAATCTGGGACATGACGGGAACCACAAAGCTTCTTTCAGGGACGCTGGTCGGCGGCAATTACTATGCGATCTTCAAGACGTCCACGATTTATCCTGAGGGGGTACTCGAAGGGGCGATCGATATCACAGTCGACTATGTGCTGCACGGCTGGGGATCGGCTTACCTGGACGACGTCGAGGTGGGTGATCTGTACGATCTGAATCTTACGTTGCAGGCATCGGCCAACTTCGATACGATGATTACCAGTGTCGGCTCCGGACAGAATGGGTTTAGCGGAAGCATGACGGTAATCCCTGAACCGGCGACGATGGCGATCCTTGGACTGGGAAGTGTTCTTTTGTTGAGGAAACGCACCTGATTGATTGGGTGAATCGTTTTGTTTTCCTGCAACAGAGTACGGACGTGACATGTAACAACGTAACATCGCTGTGAAGAGTCTGCGATGGGGCGTTGTGGTAATATTCTTCATCATCATCGCTGCAAAAGTGATGACAAAAAGAGACCCACCCGGAGGAGGTGTGGGGTCTCTTTTTTTATGCGCGGAGAGAGGTCTCCAGTCTTCAATTGGCGGTATTCGTGACGCGAGAATCTTTTCAGACAATACATTTCTATGGTTTGCTAATACGAAGTACAATTAATACGCTTCGCATAATAAATAGCCTCTGTGTTATTCTTCCAGAATGTTACGAAAAACTGGATTCCCGCCTTCGCGGGAATGACAAGAGACGCATTTATTAATCGGAATTGGTATAAGTCGGATTTCCGCCGAACAGAGATGTTTCCGATCTGGATACAAATATCCAAGTTTCGAGAAATACAGGAAATCTTTTCCTTTCGGGGGGTGCTTATTGTACAATGCTGCATATCTTTGGATTCGTTAGCAAGGTTTTTCGATTTGTGACTCAGGGCTTAAGGAAGCGAACGAACATGCGGAAATCTCAAGACATCACGGATGGTTCCGAATACGGTGGTTCGGAATGGCACGTCATTTTTGAGTCGATCAGTGACGGCGTTCTGATTTTGGACACTGACAATACGATCCTGGAAGTGAACGGGGCAGTGCTGACTGCGCTGGGGTTGAGGAAGGATCAGGTCATCGGACGCAAGTGCTATGAGCTTTTACATGGTGCCAATGAGGTTCTCGCACTCTGTCCTCATCAAAAGATGCTTGAGACGGGACAGGCGGAAACCGCTGAGGTTTATGTCTCGGCGCTGGCTGCGACCTGCCTGGTGACGGCGTCACCGGTTTCGGATAAGAAGGGCCGTTGTATAAAATGTGTTCACACCATCAAAAACATCAATGAACGTATTCAGGCGCAGCGTGCGCTAAAGGAGAATGAAGAACGATTTCGTTTGTTATACCAGCAATCTCCTTTAGGGTATCAGTCGCTGGATGTTGACGGATGTTTTCTCGAGGTGAATCCGGCCTGGCTGGAATTAATGGGTTATTGCCGCGAGGAGGTGATTGGTCATTCATTTTCGGAGTTTATTATTCCTGAACAGCAGATATTATTTGCCCAGCGTTTTCCAAAATTCAAGCAAACCGGTCATACGGAGGCTGCGAATTTTACCATGCTGCGTAAAGATGGTCGGCAGATCGAGGTGGAAATTGACGGGAAATTTTCGCGGACTCCGGACGGTGAGATGAAGCAGTCGCACTGTGTCCTGCATGATGTAACCAATCGTCGAGCGGCCGAGAAGAAGCTCAAGCAGATTGAGTGGCTGTTGACCAAGAAGGTCAAAGCAATTGATGTGGGTGACGTTCAGCAGCCGTACGGTGATTTATCGACTCTGAATACTTCGGGCTTGCTGATCAAGACGGTTGGGCATGAGACGCTGTATGCGATAGCGATGGATTACCTGGAACTGCTGGAGACGTCAGCGGCGATCTACGAACGCAACGGTGATTATGCCATCGGTTTGTTTACATCGGGGTGGTGTCGTTTTCTGGATGCGGCGTCACGCGGGTTGTGCGAAACGGCTGATAACCAAGAGGCACTGGATTGCGGTCGGTGGCATTGTCACGAGTCCTGCTGGAAAGATGCTTCACTGGCTTCGATGGAGTCGGGCGAGCCGGTGGACGTTGCCTGTCTGGGAGGATTGCATCTGTATGCGGTGCCGATTTTTGCAGGCGGCGAGGTCGTCGGTTCGATGAATTTTGGATACGGTGATCCGCCGCGTGATTTGACGGCTTTGAAAGACATTGCAGATCGCTACCACGTTGATGCAGACGAACTGTCTCAATTGGCCCAGGACTATGAAACGCGTCCGCTGTATATTATCGAATTGGCCAAACGGCGTTTACAGACCGCGGCGTGTCTGATCGGTGAAATGGTGGACCGCAAGCAGGCCAATACGTCGCTGTGTGAAAGTGAGCACCGATTACGCCAAGCTCAGGAAATGGCCCACTTGGGTCATTGGCATTGGGATGTCAAGACCGGTCAGGTTGAATGGTGCCGGGAAGTGTACCGTATTTTCCACCTCGATCCGAATGAATTTACACCTCATATTGATTCGATTATGTCGATGTCTCCGTGGCCGGAGGAGAGCCAACGCCATCAGGAATTGATCCAGCGGGCGATGGAAAACCATGAACCCGGAACGTTTGAACAGCGTTTTCTTCGCCCTGATGGAAGTGCCGGCTATTATTTTTCGACCTTTCGGGGGCTCTACGATGAGCAGGGGGAACTGGTTGCGATGGAGGGTACGGTTCAGGATGTCACGGACCGCAAGCAATCGGAAGAGGCGTTAAAAGAAAGCGAGTCCAAGTTTCGACGGCTGAGCGAATCGAATATTATCGGGGTTCTTTTGGCGACGACGACCGGTGAAATTCTGGAGGCGAATGACGAGTTTCTTCGGATGGTGGGTTACAGCCGGGACGACCTTGCTTCCGGAGCCATCAGTTGGAAAGCCATTACGCCCGCAGCGTATAGCTCGCTGGATGAAAAAGCGGTTCATCAGTTGGCGACACAGGGGATAATGGACAGTTTCGAAAAAGAATACATTTGTAAAGACGGCCGGCGCGTTCCTGTCTTCATTGGCGGGGCGTTGCTGGAAGGGACGACTGATAAAGTGATTTGCTATGCGATGGATTTGACCGAACAGCGGCTGGCGGCCAGGGCGCTGGAGGAAAGCCAGCGCACGCTGTCGACGTTGATGGATAATCTGCCGGGCTTTTGTTATCGATGTCAGAACGATCCGGACTGGACGATGACGTTTATCAGTGACGGGATTATGGCGATTGCCGGGTATTCGCCGGATGAGATCAAAGAAGGCGGACTCATCTCTTACAATGACCTGATTGATCCGCGTGATCGCGAGTGGATATGGGATTGCGTTCAGAAAGCCATTGAAGCCCGGGAGCCATTTGAATACGAGTATCGCCTCTTAACTCGTGAGGGAGAATTAAAATGGATGTGGGAGCGGGGCAGCGGGGTGTATTCGGAGACGGGTGAGCTGCTGTTTTTAGAAGGTTTTGTCACGGATATTACGGAGCGTAAAGCGACTGAAAATGAGTTGGTTCAAAAAACAGATGAATTGGAATTTTTAAATATATTGACGCAAAAAATATGTTCCAATCTATCAATGGATCAGGTTATCCGGATGTCGCTGGAGGGAATCGGGCAGGCAATTCGCCCGGATTTGGCCTTGATATTTTTGAAGCAGGGGGAGGCGTTGATCTTACAGGATTGTTACGTGAGCGACGAGGAGGTCCGTCACAAAGAAGGCACCATGCACAAGATCGGGCATTGTTTATGCGGGATTTCCGTCGCAGAAGGCGTACCGGTTTTTTCACTCGATATTCACAAAGATGTTCGTTGTGTTTTTGATGACTGTAAGAAAGCAGGAATCGTTTCATTTGCGGCTTTACCGCTGATTCAGGGTGATCATATTCTCGGTGTTTTGGGTGTTGCTTCTAAGACAGAACGTCATTTCGAGCATCAAGAAGCCTATCTGAAAACACTGGCCAATGAAATCGGGATCGGTTTGCAGAATGCAATGCTGTATGAAGACATCAAACAGCACCGTGACGAACTGTTCAAGGAAGTTGCCGAACGCAAGCAGGCCGAGGCGTCGCGACAGAAGTTTGCCATGCTGGCCGACAGCAGCAGCGAATTTATCGGCATGTGCGACCTTGACCTCAATCCGATCTATGTGAACCGTGCGGGCATGCGTATGGTCGGGCTTGCTGACCTGGCGGCCGCTTGTGAGGTTAAGGTGCAGGACTACTTTTTCCCGGAGGACCAGCGGTTCATCGCGGAGGAGTTTTTCCCGCGGGTGCTGCGGGAGGGCGACGGCAGCGTCGAGATTCGTCTGCGTCACTTCCAGACCGGTGAGCCGATTTGGGTGTACTACTATCTGTTTAGTGTCCGCGATGCCGGCGGCGAGATTGTCGGGTGGGCGACCGTCAGCCGAGATATTACCGAACGCAAGCGGGTTGAAGCGGAACGTGAAAAACTGCTGAAAACACTGGAACGTAAAAATGAAGAGCTGGAGAGCATCGTGTATGTGAGTTCGCATGATTTGAAGTCGCCGCTGGTGAATATTCAGGGCTTCAGCGAGGAACTGAAAAATCAGTGTCATCAATTAGATGAACTCTTACGGAATACAGCGTTGCAGCAAGATCAGTCCAACGCCATTATCGACCTTATTGACAGCAGCATCCCGGAGTCGCTGGAGTTTATTCGCAGCAGCGGGGTGAAAATGGAATCGCTGATTAATGGACTGCTTGTGGTGTCTCGGGCCAGCCGGCACATGATTGATCCGATTGCGATTGACATGAACGAGTTGATTTCAAGCGTTCAAGAGTCATTTGCGTTTAAAGGGAAAGAGCAATCAGTTGAATTTGTATTGGATGACCTCCCGCCCTGCTATGGCGATCGGCTTCAGATTGACCAGGTGTTTACGAACCTTCTCGGCAATGCGATCAAGCATTTGGCTTCGGATCGACCGGGACAGATTCATATCAGCGGTCATGTTGATAAGGGCGATTGCGTGTATTGTGTGGCCGATAACGGGATCGGGATTTCTGAGCAGCATCAGGGGAAAATCTTTGAGCTGTTTTACCGGCTGGACCCGCATCGGGAGGGCGAGGGGATCGGGTTGACGGTGGTCAAGCGGATTGTGGAGAACCATTCCGGGCAGGTGTGGTTTGAGTCAGTCCTGGGGCAGGGCAGCCGATTTTATGTGCGTTTGCCGGGTGTGGATGCCGGTCAATGATGAATTGACGATTGTCTTGCGTCGATGGTTATGCTCTCTTCCGTTCAGGTCTGTCGGTTGCACGATTCTGATGGCCCGGGCTCCGGGTTTAGAGTCCGTATGGGTCGTAGAAGAACGGGTCAAACGGCAGCGACTCGATTTCATCGAAGGAGGCCGGGTAGCTGAAGGCGCAGACGGTCGGGTTGGCGAGTTTTTTGTATTGCTTCATCGACATCCACACGGCTCGCTGGTGCGTTCCTGCCTGGAACACGATCTCTTTGTCCTTGGCGAGTTTTTTGTCCATCAGTGTCGGCAGATTGTACAGATTGCCAAACGGGGGTTCTGCGCCCAGTTCGGTGTCTGCAAAGAGTGTTTCCATCTCCGGTTCGCTGGCGAGGCGGACATTTTTGGCGTTGAGATGTTTTTGCAGGGCGTAGAGGTCGATCTTTCGGTCGGCCGGCAGGACGCAGACATAAAACCGCCCGTCGGCCCAGATGGTGACGGGCTTGGCGACTTTGCGGCCGGGAACATGCTCGACGGTGGCCAGTTGGGCCGCGGTAAAGACCGGTTCGTGTTCGGTAACCTTATAGGCACAATGCTGCTCGTTGAGATATTCATATAGTGTCATTGTTATCTCCTCTTCTGAGTTTTTAATTGCTTATTCGCCTGGCTTCCCACTTCGCCCTTTGGGCGATGCGGGACAGGTGCGCCATGGCGTTTTTGTTTTGGATGCATTTGTGCGGTTAACCCGTTACGGCCAGTAGGGATTGTACGGATAGTTAATCCGGGTATTGACGGCGCTGTCTTTGGTCAGGAGTGTCGTCAGGATCATCAGGCCGAATAGAATTACCAGGGCCAAGGTTGCCCAGAATCGCGGATCGTGGGCCATGTGCCTCATGTGGATCTTCATGGCATCCCAGTCGGGTCTGTGCATGTGCATCCGGTCAGGCAAATGTATATGCATTTTCTGCATCGTCTATGCCCTCCAAATATGTCTTTGGTTAATCACATTAAATACTACGAGTGAACGGGCGAAAAGGTTTTTTAAAAATGGTTCAGACGCGATGATTCATTCCGGAGCGATGGTATATAGATTGCGGGTGTCGGGAATGGGTGTTGAGGACACAGGGATACAAGAACTCAGGAACGCGGGAATGGAGGCATGTGGGTATTCAAGTGTATAGGTATACAAGAATAAAAGTATATAAGTATGTATGCGGGGTGCGGGATGAGACTCCGGCATTTCAGAGAGGCGGGGGTTAATCCTCTTTCAGGTTTTCGAGGATTCCGTCTACGTCGACGTGTTCGGCGACGAGTTGGTGGAGTCGGTTGACTTTTTTGGTGTCGTAGGAGCGGATTTTGAAACCGAGGTCCTTCATGCGGGCTGAGACTTTGAAAGTGTCTTCGCTGCTGGTGAGGACGGGAATGCGGCTGCTTTTGAGCAGGGGTTCGATGGTCGGGTGGGGTTCGAAGCCGCCGGTGAGGATGATGCCGCCGTTGGAGGTGTCTTGTGAGAGAATCAGCAGGGAGACCAGGATATTGTCGATGCGGTCGCCGGGGGTGATGATCAGGGTGTTGGTGTGGATGTGCTGGAGTACGTGCTGGGGTTCCATCGCGGCGATGACGGTTTCTTCGATGACGTTGGTCAGGGCGTCGTGGCCGCAGAGGACCTGGTAGTCGAATTCTTCGGCGAGCTGGCCGACGGTGAAGGTTGTCAGGCTTTGGTCGTAGGGGATGGCACCGATTAATTGAGTGCCGAGCAGTTTGAGGCCTTTGCCGACGGTGTCTTTGATCTTGTCATACTTTTCGGGCAGGACCTTGTTGACGATGACGCCGAGGACGTCGACGTTATGGTCGCGGAACAGGGCCAGGGACAGGGCGATTTCGTCGAGGGGTCGCCCGATGCCGCCGGAGGTGACGATGACGACTTTGGCGCCGAGCAATTCTGCAACGCGCGCGTTGGACAGGCCGAAGCAACTGCCGACGCCGGCGTGGCCGGTGCCTTCGACGATGACCATGGGGTGGCGTTTTTTCAATTCCTCGTGGCAGCGGACGATTTCTTTTTCCAGCGGCTTCACGTCGGGATTGTTAATGAATTTTCGTGTGAAGCCGCGTTCGATCGCGATGGGGCTGAGGTAGTACGGCTCATCGGTGAGATTGAAGACCTGGTGCATGAGGACGCCGTCTTCGTCGATATTTTTTTCCTGATAGCGCACATAGTGCTGGCCGACGGGCTTGCAATAGCCGGGGTCCAGACCCCGTTCGTGCAGCACCTGCATGAGGCCGACGCTGACGGATGTTTTGCCGCAGTCTCTTAATGTTGCTCCGATATATATTGGCTTCATAGTCATAAAAAGTTTTTAGTTCATAGTTCTTAGTTTTTAGTTGATGAACCGCCTTCGGCGAGTTTTTTTATGCGATCTCGTCCGGATCGGGCTCGGGGCGAGATTCCTTCAACGGAATTGCACCCTGCTTAAGAGGCATTTTATACCGAATTGGGCGGGATAGTAAAGGTTTTTGCGGACTATTTTTGGAGAAAACATTTTTGAGCGTGTTTACAGGCTCATAATTGGGTGATAATCCCGACAAAAAAGGCTTGAAATGGCGGGCTGGGGCGGGTTTAATTCGACTTAAGATTGCCGGTTTATGTTGTATATTGAATAGAATCCGCCTGCGGCGGTGCTGTATTTACTGCGGGCGAGACGCCCGCGTTCCCATAGGAAATAGAGTTTGTGATACGAAAAGTGACGGTTGTTGGTGACGGATGGATATAAAAGAAAACAAAATTTTCTCACAATCTCAAAAACGCATCAGGCATCCCTGGGAAACGGCCCGTCTGCGTATTATTCAGAAATTATTGGAACCGGTGTTGGGTTTTCAGGCCACTGCGGGGACGATCTTAGATGTCGGCTGCGGTGATGCCTATATTCTCCGGCAGCTTTCCGGCCGCTGGCCCTCATTCAAATTTTTGGGGGTCGATTCGGCCATGAGGCCGGAGTTTGCAGAGACGCTGAAGCGTTCATTTGACTCGTCAAACAACATTCATTTTTATTCTGGGTTGTCAGATATTCCGACATCAGAAACTGTTGACGTTTCATTGCTGCTTGATGTTCTTGAGCATGTCGAAGATGACCGGGCTCTTCTGAAAGATGTGAGCTTGCGACTTTCGAAGAACGGTTACGTCCTTATTACAGTTCCTGCTTTTCAATGTCTCTATTGTGGGCATGATCGTTGGTTGGGGCACTTTCGCCGTTATCGGGAAGGGGATTTGCTCAGTCGTATTCAGGAGGCCGGGTTAACCCCGGTGAAAAGCGGCTATTTTTTTTCAGCCTTGCTTGCTCCCCGGATGGTTCATAAAACCCTGGAATTATGTGGAGTGTTGAAACATTGCCAGCCAACCCAAGGAATTGGGGGGTGGAAATATGGTCAAGCTTTCGGCTCAATCGGTCGTTCGTTCTTGTATTGTAATGCTTGTTTAGATGTGAAATTGTCAACATTCGGTATTAAGCTACCGGGATTGTCGGTGTTTGCGCTATGCCAAAAATAATGATCATTATTCCCTGTTATAACGAGGCACTTCGTTTGCCTTCAAAACGGATTCTTTCATTTTTAATGAACAATCCCAATGTCACTATATGCTTTGTTGATGATGGGAGCACTGATTCGACCGGGGAGGTTCTCGAAGCGATGATTTCGGCGTGTCCCGCGCAAATCGACTCTATTCGACTCAGCCATAATTCAGGGAAGGCCGAAGCCGTCCGGCAAGGGATGTTGAACTCTCTGTCGTGTACCGATGTTGAATGGCTTGGGTACTGGGATGCCGACCTGGCAACGCCTCTTGAAGAAATCAGCCATCTACTACAGTATGCTGCTCCATCAAAAAAGCTGCTGATGTGCTCCCGGGTGAAGCGTTTAGGCGCGACGATTGACCGTCATGTCTGGAGGCATATTCTTGGGCGAGTGATGGCCACTCTGATTTCATTTGTTTTAAAGCTGCCCGTTTATGACACACAATGCGGCGCCAAACTTATCCGTCAGGAAGAAATCAGCCATCTTTTCTCAGAGATGTTTCTGGCGAAGTGGTTGTTTGATGTTGAAATTATTGTCCGGATGCAAATGAAATATCCTGCTGAGATTGTACAGCAATGTCTTTTTGAGGTACCCGTTTACGAATGGAAGGATATCTCAGGTTCAAAATTGAAACTAAAACATATGTTTCTGTCGCTATTGGAGATATTCAGGATTTGCCGGAAATACCCCATTCGACAGTCACATGTACATGGCCGGGTTTAATGAGTGAAACTGTCATGAAAAATACGCCGGATTTCAACGGATCAGCCACTCGCCTGTCAGGTTTATTTGTTTTTTCCGTGCTGATCAGCATTATTTATATCTTCCTGACCTATCGCCCCGGTTTTCTGTCGGGTCATGGTCCTTATTGGGAAATGCAGGTTGATGATGTGGGGACTTATATTACGGGGCTTCGTTATTATATCAGAGATTCGTGGCATTTCCCGTTATTTTATACGAGCACACTTCAGTTCCCGGATGGCGCCAGCATTATTTTTACTGATTCATTGCCGTTATTGGCCGTGGCGGCGAAAATCCTTTACAAAATGACCGGGGTGGAATGGAATTACTTCGGGCATTGGTTTGTTGTGTCAAATATTTTTTTTGGCATTTCAATCATTCTTTTCCTGGATAGTTTAAGGATACGTTCTTATTCGATTTCTGCGGCGGCACTGCTATTTGGGTTTTCGGTGTTTCCGTACATTTCCCGTACTTTCCATATCGCGCTATCCTCTCATTTTTTAATTATCCTTGCACTCGCGCTTTATTTTCGATCTCAGGATTTGGATCGTCATAAGGGGAGCATTCTTAGTATTTTAATTTTGTTGATCGTTTCGTTGCTGGTTCATTTTTATCTTTTTGTGATCTGTTTTTTGATTGCGGCCGTTGCGATTGCCACGTTGTATCTCAAAAAGCGGTTGTCTTTTTTTCGGGTTATGCTGTATGGATGTTTCGGAGGAGTTATACTGACGGGTGTGATGTTCTGCAGCGGTCACCTCTCTTTTGATTCATCCAAAAGCTATGTTGCGTTGGGTACGGCGGGACGTGCGTCCATGAATGTTCTTTCTCCGGTATTGCCGGTTCATTCGTCTTTTTTTCCGGCTCCTTGTTTTGAAGATCCCACGGGCACTCAGTTCTTTGAGGGGATGAATTATTTAGGGTTGTCGGTTTTAATACTTTTATTGTTTCTGTTGATTCGGTATCCGAAGGACATTAAGAGGGGGTTGAAGAATCACCCGTTATTGGCTTTATTATGTTTTGGTTTGTTCATTTATTCACTTTCTAATAAGATCTACTTTGGGTCGCATTTAGTCTTTGAAATTCCGCTGGTTCCGGGCGTTGAGACGCTGTATAAGACGTTGAAAGCAACGGCTCGTTTTTTCTGGCCCAGCGTTTATTTGCTGACGTTTCTTCCTGTTGTTGTCTTGTGGAAAAAGACCTCGCATCCCAGAATTCTCCTGCTCGTACTGATTGCATTGGCGGTTACTCAAAATATTGAAGTCTGGCCGCTGCGGCAGGAAATACGCAACCGGACAGACTCTTCCATGCAGATTGAACACGCGTCTGCTTATCAATCCCTGGTTCGAGACCATGACCTGATTCTTGTTGACCGGGAGGGGGCGACTGGGAAAGGCCATTATCGGGATGTTGTTCGGTCGTTTTATTTTCTTGCCGGAAAAGAGGAGAAGCTCATAAATTATTGCTATACTGCCAGAAGGCTTCGCAACTCGACTGCCTTGGAAGCACTCATTCCTCTGTATCTCGACGGAGAAATCCCGGTTCTGTTTGTCATCCCCGCCGATTCTGAATGCACAGAGCTGCTGGAATCTCTGCCTTATCAATTAGAACGCGACGGTGTTATTTATTCGTCAAATCAGCATGAATTACATATAGACTGAGTTGTTTGTGGCTGCAAAACCGGTAAAAAAGGCTTGAAATGGCGGGCTGGGGCGGGTTTAATCAAGCTGGCCGGGCAGCTTGAAAGTTTAAAAATCAACGTGTAAAAAGCAAAATTGTGGAATCGCTTGTCAGCGATGCTTTTTAAATGGATTCTTCGGCTGCGCTCGGAATGACGATGTTTACGGGTGGAGTGCTCGTGTTTTAGGGATATTTTATGATACGGAAAGCGACAATTGTTGGTGACGGGGGGATGGGCAGTGTGTGTGCGATGCTGTTGTGTGACAACGGGATCGATACGACGCTGTGGGGTCATGATGCGGCGCAATTGGCGACGATTGCGGCGGCGCGTGAGAATGTGATTTTTCTGCCCGGGTATCCGCTGCCGGAGACGCTGACATATGAAGCCGACGACGCGAAGGCTTTGGCGGGGGCTGAGCTGATTGTCTCGGCGGTGCCGTGTCAGTTTTTGCGTGGGGTATGGGGACGTTTAAAGCCGCACGTGCCCGCGGGTACGGTGGTCGTGAGCATTACCAAAGGCATCGAGAAGGGGACGCTGCTGCGGCCGACGCAGATTTTGAGCGAAATCCTCGGCGATGCGAATCCGCTGGCGACGCTGTCGGGGCCGAACATTGCCGATGAGTTGGTGCGACGGCTGCCGGGGACGGCGACGGTGGCGTGTGCAGACGAGGCGTTGGCGCGGGATATTCAGCTTGCTTTTAACAGCACGACGTTTCGGGTTTATACGAATGATGACAGTATCGGCGTTGAACTGGCGGGGGCGATGAAAAATGTGATTGCGATTGCCGCTGGTGTGATTGACGGGATCGGGGCCGGCGATAATGCCAAGGCGGCGCTGATTACACGGGGGCTGGCGGAGATTCAGCGGCTGGGGGTTGCGCTGGGCGCCAATGAAAAAACGTTTTCCGGCCTGAGCGGGCTGGGGGATTTGTTTACGACGTGTGTTTCGCCGAAGGGACGCAACCGGTCCTTTGGCGAACAGATCGGCAAAGGCCTGACGGTGGATGAAGCGATCGGTTCGACGCAGTGTGTGGTTGAGGGTGTGCCGACGTGCGGGTCGATTATCGCACTGGCCGGACAGCATGACGTTGAGATGCCGATCACCGAAGCGATTTATTCGATTATCCAGGGGCAAACAACGGTTGAGCAGGCGATTAGTGAGTTGATGAGCCGTGAGTTGAAAGCGGAATAAAATTCGAACCACGAATGGACACGAATAAACACGAATTTATTTTGCCACAGAGGACACAGAGTTCTCAGAGGGAAAACTAACCGCGGATTTCGCGGATGGACGCGGATTTATAACCATGAAGAGCATGAAGATGGACACACAGGGCTTGAATTGCCGCGAGCTGCGCACGCTATTCTGCTCTGCATCAGCCGGAGTGCTCGAAACGGTTGTTTCTGTGCTTCCGACTGATTCCGATCAGGCCGGCTCTCGCCGGAGCGATTTCTGTGGGTGTTGATTGCCAAAATTGAACGAATACGAATGCATACAGTTTAAAGACCGAAGCGCGGTACTTCGGCTATCTTACAGGAGTGAACTATGTCTCAGCATTTATTAGTGCCTGACGAACTGCCGGATTTGACGGTTGATACCCTTGGCGAATGTACGTTTGATTCGCCGTTCAAGAGTCGTTCGCGTACCTTTACCGATGACAGCGAGTCGGTGATGGTTTATTCGCATAATGAGTTGATCGACAAGGCCCGGCAGGTCACCGGCGAGCTGCCGACGTTTGAACTGGGCGGGCCGCGGCGGAAGATTTTCTTCGATCCGTCAACGCTCAATTGCGGGATCGTGACGTGCGGCGGGCTGTGTCCGGGGCTGAACGATGTGATTCGTACGATTACGCTGACGCTGACGTTTCAATACAATGTCAAGACGATTTACGGGTTTCGGTATGGGTATGCGGGCTTGTCGTCCAATGCGATTGAAGAGCCGATGATGCTGACGCCGGAGGTGGTCGACGAGATTCATCTCAAGGGCGGCAGTATCCTGGCGTCGTCGCGCGGGCCGCAGGAAGTGGATGACATGATCGATCACCTGGTCAAACGGGATATCGGCCTGCTGTTTGTGATTGGCGGCGACGGCACCTTGCGCGGGGCGGGGACGCTGGCGGAAGGGATTCAGCGTCGCGGGTTGAAGATCAGCGTCATCGGTGTGCCCAAGACGATTGACAACGACATTATGGGCATCGAGCAGTCGTTCGGTTTTAACTCGGCTGTCGAGCAGTCGCGCGATGCGATTCTGGGTGCGCATGAAGAGGCCAAGGGCGCGCCGAATGGGGTGGGGTTGGTGAAGCTGATGGGGCGTGATTCGGGTTTTATCGCGGCGGCGGCCACGCTGGCCAACAGCGATGTGAATTTCTGTTTTATTCCCGAGGTGCCGCTGGTGCTGGAGGGAGAGGATGGCTTTTTGAAGAGGCTGGAGCAGCGATTGTTTGCGAAACATCATGCGGTGGTTGTGGTGGCCGAGGGGGTGACGTTGTCGGACCGGCCGGAGAGTGAATGCCCGCGGGATGCGTCGGGCAATTTGATTCGGGAGGATGTCGGGGTGGTGCTGAAGGGGAAGATTGTCCAGCATTTCAAGCAGATCGGCAAGCCGGTCTCGATGAAGTATATCGACCCGAGCTATATTATTCGCAGTTGTCCGGCCGATTCGCAGGACTCGGTGCTGTGCCTGGCGTACGGGCAGTTTGCCGTGCATGCGGGGATGGCGGGTAAGACGAATATGGTGATTGGTTTCTGGAACCAGCACTTTACGCATATCCCGATTTCGCTGGCGACGCTGCGGCGTAAGACGGTGGACCCGGCCGGGTACCTGTGGCAAACGGTGCTGGGGACGACGGGGCAGGAGGGGTATTCGTTTTTGCGGTAGATTTTTGAACCACGAATGGACACTAATATACACTAATTTTTTAGACGGGATTGGCGGGAATTACATGATTTTTGTTTTTTTTGTGTAACTAAATTGGGTTTGGTGTGTCTAAGTATATAGTTCATAGTTCATAGTTCATAGTTATGGAATCCCGACTGTGTTGGGATGGCTGTTTAAATAGATTGCCCTCGACTTTTCTGGAAATGATGATTGTGTGAAATTATGGGAGATAGGGAACAGTGCGGATGACGAATGGTTTGGTGTTTTTGATGATGGGTGTCGGTTTGTTGTTGGGGTCTTGTTCGATGCTGGGGGGGCATGGGACGGCTGATTTTGCGGGGGACTGGCAGGGCAGCGGGGCTGATTCGCAGGGCAATAGGGCTGTTTTTGCGGCGAAGGTGATTGATTTGGGCGGGGGTCAGTACCGGATGCTTGTGCTTGATTCGCTGGATACCCAAAAGAAGCCGATGCATGTAATGGAAGGGATGTTGGCCGACGGAACGTATACTTATACGGCCGATGGAGGATTGTATCACGGGGAATGCAAGCTTGAGGGGGATCTGCTTGAAGGATACTATGCAGGGTCGGTGGATGGGACGTTTACGATGCAGCGGGTGAGTGAAAAAGAATAATTAAACAGTGAAATGAGCAGTTGGAGAATCAGTTTCGGCGGTGGCGATTCAGTGGTTGCGTGAAACGTTTTTTGGAAAAGGAGGCTATTATGAAGGTGCGTTTTGGGTTGGTATTGCTGGTTGTGTGCGGGGTGGGTTGTTTGAGCGGGTGTCAACGGTCGGCGGCGAAGGCCGATGCGGCAGAAGTGACTGCCGGGCAGGGGGAGGCTGAGAAAATTGTGCACGTCGAGGTGACCGATGTTTCGGATACGGTGAAAGTTAAAACGCGGACGGTGTGTGTCCGCAACCCGGAGACGGGGGAGGTTGTAAAAAAACAGGTGCCCATCGATGCCGATTCTGCCAGCCAGCCGAAGACGCGCACGGTTCGCACCCGCGATCCGCAAACCGGCCGAACGACCACCAAGCAGGTTCCGGTTTCGACGGCTACGGCATCCAGGGCCAGTGATGCACCGACAACGCGCACGGTTCGGACGCGCGATCCGAAGACCGGGCGGACGGTTACCAAACAGGTGCCGATTGACGCGGGCGCCAAACCGCAGCCGAAGCCGGCTGCGTCTGCTGAAAACAAGTTTGAGACTCGCTGGGAGCAGGAATGCACCGTGCAGCAGGCATTCAATGCGACGAAGCAGCTTTTGTATGATACGTTTGGGCTTGAGAAGGTTTATGAGTCCAGCCGCAGAGAGTATTATCAACCGAAGTCGGATACTATCTCGGCGACGTTAAAGGCTCGTTCAACGATTAATATCGTTTTTGATATTAGCATTGTTTTAATCTCGCCGGATTCCAGCCTAATCGTTATTCAGGCGAGCAGCAAAACGCAACCGAAGGATTTTGTTCGAAAGCATGGTCTGTATTTACAGGCACGAATCGGCGAGGCGATTGCGGCCGAGCCGCCGGCGGCTGTGGAAACAATACCCTATCCAAAAACAATGATTTTAGACCGTTCTCTCGATCAAGTCAATCAGTCGCTTAGCGATTGGAATAGCAAGGCGAAACTTACGCTGAACGCATCCAACGGTGACACGTATTATCAATATAAAAGCTATAGGACATATTCGGGAATTCAATTTTATTTTTCTATCCATATGATTGATGTCAACCAATCCAAGCTATCAATTAGTATTTTGGATTATAAAGACAAGGATGAATTTCCGTTTATTTTAAAGGGGCTTGAGGCGGCGTTGGCGGAGCTGGAAAAGGATCAGACTGCAGCTGAAGAGGGGGCCCTGTGAAAGTATGCGCCTGGCTTTTGATTCTTACCATTGCAGTTTTTGTCTCGGGGTGTTCCGGTTCCTGTCAGCGGAATGAAGACGTTGCGGTTCAAACGATTTTCAGCGGGGATCAAACCGTTCAGATTGTTGTCAGTACGACGCCGCTGGAGCCGAAGGCGTCCACACTGAAGGCGGTTCAATCGTTTTACCGTGAGTCGTTGGGGTTGGAGACGGAAATTTCGCGCGTTGATTTAGGCATTTCTTCAATCTCCGATATGACCGAAGAGGCATTGTTTGACGCCGCCACGCCTGTGTTGAAGCAGGCCATGTCGCCGATGCTGGTGATTATGACGGTTGAACATGTGAAAGATTTTGGCGGGTATGGCTGGTGCCAGAGCGGAGAAACGACTTATGAGGACGGGCGGTCGTATCCGGTTGCGGTCGTGACGCTGATCCGCAAGGATTTTCTGGCGAAGTCTTTCGAGTCGATTTTGTTAAAGCATGAAGTCGGGCATTGGGTGGGTGTGCCGGCACGCGATTGCCATCTTTTTAAAGATCACAGTCATTGCTCAAGTCTTCGCTGCCTGATGATGTCCGGGCCGGGGTCGAACGCGCCGCGCTGGCTTTGCGGAGTCGGCTTGTCGGCGGTGTTGGGGCCGCCGGGATTTTGTAATGATTGCAAAGAAGAGCTTGCGGCAATGAAAGTTCTGCATTCTAACATCCCAGCCAAGCAGTGAAGGTCCCGGCTTCTTTTCATCCCCGTGGTTTGTTGCAATTCTAAACGCTCACAAGCGGCAAATATTTTTCAAACGAAATTTTACCGGTTCGCTTATCGAGTGCTCATTCCTTTTTTGTACCCTGATTCATAAATGTGATGGACCGTATTTAAATGAACTTACACTTATGAAAGGAAAGGACAAACATGTTTAAGAAACTTACAGCACTTGTATTGGTTCTGGCGTGCAGCCTGTCAGTTATGGCGGCCAAAGGAAGAGGCGGACGGATTCCGAAGGGGAAAATCAAAAATGTCATTATTATGATTTCTGACGGTTGCGGCTACTACCAGGTTGACGCGGCCAGTTTGTATCAGTACGGCAAAACGGGCGTTCAGGTTTATGAACGTTTTCCGTTCCAATTCGGCATGTCAACGTATGCCGTCGGCGGCAGTTACGATTCAGATGCGGCCTGGGCGGATTTTGACTATGTCAAATCAGGTGCGACGGATTCAGCGGCTGCGGCGACGGCGATGAGCACCGGTTTCAAGACGTACAGTGGTGCCATCGGAGTTGCCCCAGACGGTCAGGATGTTTTTCATTTGTTGGAACGCTGCGAAGAACTGGGGATGGCGACCGGTGTTGTGAGCAGCGTTGAATTTTCTCATGCGACGCCTGCGGGTTTTGTGGCTCACAATGTCAGCCGCAATAACTATGCTGAAATCGCGAATGAAATGATTTACGGCAGTGCCTGTGATGTGATCATGGGGTGCGGTGCTCCGGATTTTGATAACAGCGGTAATCCCGGATTTGGCAATGCCAAATATATCGGCGGGGCGGGCACCTGGGCGGACATTACCGACGATTTTATGGTTGCCGGTGCGGACGCTGACAATGATGGTCTGGGTGATAACTGGTCCGTTATTCGTTCTCGTGAGGAATTCCAGGCAATGGCAGAGGGCGATGCTCCGGCCCGTGTTCTGGGTGTCCCGTATGTTTACCAGACGCTTCAGCAGAACCGCAGCGGTGATCCTTATGCCGCACCGTACGATGTGCCGCAGATTGAGACCGTTCCTACGCTGGAAGAAATGACGAAGGCTGCATTGAATGTGCTGGACAATGATGAAGACGGACTGTTCCTGATGGTTGAAGGCGGAGCCGTTGACTGGGCCGGTCACGCCAACCAGACCGGTCGTGTGATCGAAGAAGAAATCGATTTCAATAAGTCTGTTGAAGCGGTTGTTGCATGGGTTCAGGAAAACAGCGACTGGGGTGAAACCCTTCTGGTTGTTACCGGTGATCACGAAACAGGATATATGACCGGTCCGGATTCCGATCCTGATTGGATGCCGTTGGTGAATAATGGTCCGACCGCTCAGCCCGGTGCTGAATGGCACAGCGGTAATCATACCAACCAGTTGATTCCCTTTTATGCAAAAGGTTCGGCTGCCCGGGGCTTTATGTGCAATATTGAAGATGAAGACAGTGTTCGCGGCAGGTACATTGACAACGTTACATTGCCGAATGTGATCTTTAAAGCGTTGGACTCGGAGATGAAGAAGCCGTTTAAGAAATGTAAATGTGGGCCGAAGCTGCGGCACTGCCAAAAGTAATCAAACTTTTGCCCGATAAATATCATCTTGTGCCCAGGCACATGTGTGATTAAATATACGGAAGGCACAGTCCAATTGCCGGGCTGTGCCTTTTTTGAGTGGACTGTTTTTACAGGTATTCGATATTTTGGGGGGCGAGGCGTTTGACCTGGGTTAGCTGGTTTTGGCCGAGGGTGGCTTCGATTTGGACGGTGGTGTCGTGATATTCTTCGGTGATATTTTGGCCGACGGTTTTGAGATAGCTTTGGAGTTTTCCGTCTGCGACACCGGCGGTGACACGGACGCGGATGCGGTCGCCGCGGACTTTTTGGGTGACGGTTCTGGCCAGTTCTTCCAGATTCAAACCGGTTTTGGCCGAGACGCAGATCGCATCGGGAAAGACGGTCTGGACGGCGTCGAAGACGGCGCGGTTGGCGATCCGGTCGGATTTATTCAGCAGGACCATCATTTCTTTTTCATCACAGCCCAGTTCCTTGAGTACCTGTTCGACGCTTTTGATCTGCTCGAAGGCTTCTTCGCTGGAGGCATCGACGACGTGCAGCAGGAGGTCGGCGTTGACGGTTTCTTCCAGCGTGGCCTTGAACGAGGCGACCAGGTGGTGGGGCAGTTTGCTGACAAATCCGACGGTGTCCGAGAGCAGGACTTCGACGCCGGGGTCGGTTTCCCATTTGCGGGTACGGGTGTCCAGCGTGGCGAAGAGCTGGTCTTCAACGTAGACGTTTGCATCGGTCAGGGCGTTCATGAGAGTGCTTTTGCCGGCGTTGGTATAGCCGACGAGCGAGATTTTGAAGACGTCGCCGCGGCCGTCGATTTCACGCATCTTGCGTTTGTCGATGGCGGCGATGTCACGCTTCAATTCGCTGATGCGTTTGTTGACGAGGCGGCGGTCGATTTCCAACTGCTTTTCGCCGGTTCCGCGTGTGCCGATACCGCCGACGGCACCGACGCCGCCCGCACCGCCGGCACCGGTGACGGTGTCCAGGTGCGACCACATGCGTGTCAGTCGCGGGTAGGTGTATTCGAGCTGGGCCAGTTCGACCTGCAGCTTGGCCTGCTTGGTCTGGGCACGCGTGGCGAAGATGTCGAGAATTAGTTCGCTGCGGTCGAGGACCTTGATTTCGAGGATTTTTTCAAGCTCGCGAATCTGGGCCGGTGACAGGTCATTATCGAAGATGACGACGTCGCCTTCCTTGAGCTTGATACGGTCGGCAAGCATTTTTGCCTTGCCGGAGCCGATGTAGGTGGCGGGGTTGATGCGGTTGAGCTTCTGGATAAACCGGTCCACCACAACAGCGCCGGCACTTTCAGCAAGCGCTGTCAATTCGCCCAAAACATCCTGATTGTTTGTGTTTTTATGTTTACCTCTCAGGACGGCGCCAACCAAAACGGCCCGTTCCTGGTGGACTTTCAACTGATCTCTCACTTTTTCCAAACGACTATATTGCCTCCAAAAATGCGTTTTTCTTTAAACTTTCATTATAACCGGTTTGGCGGAAGTTCTCAACTGCGTTTCGTAAATTCACAATATAGATATTTTCGGTCTATTTCTGTTTTTTCAGCCTTTTTGATCCTCCATGCCGATGTCGGTACTTATACCTAATTTTAAATTTACTGAGAAAGCCGGAAATATTGCAGTTGAAATGAAACGCTTCAATCTGTAATAGTAAAATATGTGCTTTATTAATATACTCTAAAAGGAATTGTTAATGGCGAATGGATATGTGGTCTTAAATGACGGGATGGTTGTTATTGTCAAATGGGACGGTGAAGTTTCTTATGAGGAAATTTTGGCTCATGATGCAAGGCGGCGCAATGACACATCCATCCGGCCGGGGGCGGTGATGTTAGTGGAGGCGCGGTCTGCTGACTTTGATACGACGCCTGAGCAGGCGATGGAGCTATCGAAGCTTTTGGCGAAATCGAATCAGAAAAAACGCATCTCCAAATATGCTATGTTAGTACCCGACGTCGAGCTTTCAAAAGCGAAGATCTATGAGAAAGAAAATCTTTCAGCGAGGCTTGATACCATCATCTTCAGCAGTCTGACCGTGGCGTGTAAGTGGTTGGGGGTTGATTACGACGAGATCCTTAAGTGCTTAAGTGAAATGGAGCTTAAGTAGGAAAGAGAGGGGTTGCGTCAAGCGTTTTGTGCGGTTCGGATTTTACACTTTCTTTAAGCTGGAGATATTGAATGGCGAATGGATACTCGGTATTGAATGACGGGACGGTTGTCATTATCAAATGGCAGGGATATTCTTCTTATGAGGAAGCCCTGGTTTTTGATAAACGGTGGCGTGCTGATACGTCCATTCGGCCGGGGGCCGTAATCTTAACCGATGCCCGGTTTGGGGCATTTGATACGACACCGCAGCAAGCCATCGAGTTGTGGGAGTTAACGATAAAGTCAAATCACGAAAAAGGCATTTCAAAACATGCCCTGTTAGTATCCGATGTCGAATTTCCGAAAGCGAAGCTGTTTGAAAAAGAAATTCTGTCAAAGGGGCAGAATATCATTGTGTTCAGCAATATCACTGTTGCGTGCAAGTGGCTGGGGGTCGATTACGGCACGGTTGTTAAATGTTTGGATGAGATGGAGTTAAAGTCAGACGGGTAGCGTGTGCATCTGTTGGGTGGGGGGGGGGAGCCTGCATCTTTCAAATTGTCATTGTTTCTGTGCTGAAAATGTTTATACTTTTTCTATAACAGTCAGCGATCATTTTTTAATTGGAGAGATTGATGGATTTTTTTGAGGTTGTGACGAAGCGACACAGTTATCGCGGGGCGTTTACGGACGGGCCGGTTGCGCGTGAGGATTTGGTGACGATTGTGCAGGCGGGGCTGGATGCGCCGTCGGGCTGCAATGCACAGACGACGCGATTTGTGATCGTGGATGATGTGGAGTTAGTGGGTAAGATTGCCGCGATGCATCCAGCCAATAAGGCGATGCAGCAGGCGAAAGCGTTTATTGCCTGTGTTGTTGATAAAACGGCCGCAGCGGTCTATGAGGATCTGGCGTTTCAGATTGAGGATTGCGCGGCGGCGGTGGAGAATATGCTGCTTGCCGTGACGGCGCTGGGGTATGCGAGCGTGTGGATTGACGGCTGGCTGCGGCGTGAAGGCCGCAATGAAGTGATTGGGAAGATGTTGAATGTGCCGGTCGACAAGATCGTGCGCATTTTGCTGCCCGTTGGTGTGCCGGCAACCGAGGTTAAGGGGCCGGAGAAGATGGGCTTTGAGGATCGCGCGGCGTTTAATCAATTTAAAAGTTGAAGTCCAAAATTTAAAATTAATGAATCGCCTTCGGCGATGTCTATATTGATGCTGGATTCCCGCCTTCGCGGGAATGACACAGGGGTTTAGTGACAAAGGTTTGTGTATGAGTATTCCGGATGGATTACGGTGTCCCAAGTGCGGGTCGATGGATATCGCGGAGATCATTTACGGATCGCCGGAAATGACTGCGGAGTTGATGCAGAAAATCCAATTGCGTCGGGTGACGGTGCGTCCGGAGAAGCCGCCGGGACTTGCGCCGCAGTATTACTGCAATTACTGCCGGTATGAGTGGCATTGATACATTATTAATTGAAATCAAAGGTTAACATCGCGGGATAAGACTTGGACGGATTTGAACTCACATATTGGTGGCAGTGGGCGGCGCTGCTGACGGGCGGTTTTTTGATTGGGGTTGCCAAGACGGGTCTGCCGGGGGTGGGGATTTTGGTGGTGCCGTTGCTGGCGCTGGCGTTTGACGCGAAGGCGTCGGTGGGGCTGCTGCTTCCGATCCTGATTTTTGCCGATGTGTTTGCCGTGATCTACTACCGGCGGCACGGTGACTGGCGTCACCTGGCGAGGCTGCTGCCCTGGGCGGTTGCGGGGATTGCGGTCGGCTTCTGGGTACTGTCGATGATTGACAGTGCGCGGTTAAAGCCACTGATCGGTTTGATCGTGCTGGTGATGTTAGTCATTCGATTTCGTTCGCTGGCGACTGATGACGGTGAATCGGTGCCGCAGCATCGGCTGTTTTCGGCGGCGATGGGTACCGCGGCCGGAGCGACGACGATGATGGCCAATGCCGCCGGGCCGGTGATGACGCTGTATCTGCTCTCGATGCGGTTTGACAAGAAAAAATTTGTCGGGACCGCGGCGTGGTTTTTCTTTATCGTCAACTGGATCAAGGTGCCGCTGATGGGGCGGCTGGATATGATTACGACGGCGTCGCTGAAACTGGATTTGGCGGCATTTCCAGCGGTTGCCGCCGGCGCGTTTGCCGGAATTTGGCTGCTGAAGCGGATTCCGCAGCGATTGTTTAATATACTGGCTTTGGCTTTGGCGGCTGCTGCGGCGATTAAATTGTTGTTTTAATGTCCTTCCTGCCCCCTTCATATCTCGCAAATCTCGGTCGATTGGTTCAACTGAAAATGCACAATTATAGCTTCGAAAGGCCATTTTCTATGAAAAACGGCTTGTGTGGGGTGAAGTTGACCTTTTTGATTGTTTTTTATCGGACGGCAGCTTGCCATTGAGGTCGATTTCTGGTATAATACCCGCACATCGCAGGAAATGGGGGAAGAGCGAAAGTTTTCATATAAAACGTCATACACTATTTGTTAAGTTTTAAATGAGGGTTTTTGATCTTCAGGGAATAGGAGTGCATTATGTTCAGTATAAAATCGATCTGCTATTTTTCTGTCCTATTATTATTGTTTGTGTCACCGCTGCATGTTTTTGCTTACACCGTTGCGTGGGATATCTCCAATGATACGTTTGATGCGTATATCCCCAGTACCAGTGAAGGACGTTATCAGGATCTGGCCGTTGATCTGCAAACGAGTGGTTTTGATATTCAAACGGTGTCCGGTTTCAGTGCGGCCAATCTGATCGGTGCGGATGTGGCGGTGATTTCTGCGCCAACTGCCGCGAGCAGCTATGATACTGCTGCGCTGCAATCCTTTGTTGCCGGCGGAGGGGGATTGCTGATTATGGCCGATACCAATAACTATGCCAATTATCAGGCCGTAGCAGAATTATTCGGGATTTCTTTTGCCGATCCTTTTTACACGGACTATACCGGTGATCAATTGACCTCCCATCCGGTTTGTGACAGTGTTGGTTCTGTCTATATGTACTGGGGTGCGGGACTGGATCTTTCGAGCGTGGCTGCGGAGGCGGTTGTCTCGGTGGTTGACGGGGCGGATACAATTGTATTGGGTGCTTCGGCGGTATATGGCAGCGGGCGTGTTGTGGTGCTGAGTGACTCTTCGTTGTGGGCTTCTTATGAATCATATGGAACTGTCTATGACTATTACGGTACGGCGAGTAATCAGCAGTTTGCCGAGAATGTGTTTGAGTATCTGGTTGTACCCGAGCCTGCTACACTGCTGCTGTTCAGTGCGGGAGTTCTACTGCTTCGCAGAAAGCGGTAACAAGTAAAATCCCAACTGTATTTTCATTTTGGTTTATTGGCGGCTTTATTTCAAGGGATGAAAGTTGACGTCCAGCATTTTCAGTCGCCGGGTGTGTTCTTCCAGGCGGTTGTAAAAGTCATCGTAATCTTTTTGCTCGGCGGGCGTCCAGACGACTTCGGCCAGGGCGCACATGCGGGGTAAAGCCATGTACTCGACATGGCTGGCATCAAGGATGTATTCGGTCCAGACTTGTGCCTGGGCGCCGAGAATATGCTTCTGCTGCTGTTGTGTTAACGCTGCGGGAACGGGATTGTAGCCATAGACCTTTTCCAGCGATGTGAATCCGCCAAAGGCCAGCGGTTCGGCATCTCTTTCGTTTTCGGGAACCTGATAGTGGTCGAAATACATGTGGCTGTTCGGAGCCATGACCACGTCGTGGCCGGCTTGTGCGGCCTTGATGCCGCCGTCTTCGCCGCGCCAACTCATGACCGTTGCCCCCGGAGCCAGACCGCCTTCCAGGATTTCGTCCCAGCCGATTAATCGACGTCCGTGTTCGGTCAGAAAGCCATCGATTTGTTTGATGAACCAGCTTTGCAGTTCGTGTTCATCCTTGAGGCCCTCGGCTTTGATGTGTTTTTGGCATTTGGGGCAGTCTTTCCATCGCGTCTTGGGGCACTCGTCGCCGCCGATATGGATATATTCGCCGGGGAACAGGTCCATCACTTCGGCCAGGACGTCCTTGAGGAATTCGAAGACCTGATCATTTCCGGCACAAAAGACATCATCGGAGACACCCCAACGGGTGTACACTTCGAAGGGGCCGCCGGTGCATGACAGTTGGGGATAGGCCGCCAGTACGGCGACACTGTGGCCGGGCATTTCAATTTCAGGAACGACGGTGATATAGCGTTGTTTTGCGTACTCGACAACATCGCGGATTTGGTCCTGTGTGTAAAAGCCGCCGTGCGGGGTGCCGTCATATTGACCGGAGTTTCGGCCGATGACCGTTTCTTTACGCCAGGCGCTGATCTCGGTGAGCTTGGGGTATTTTTTGATTTCCACGCGCCAGCCCTGATCTTCGGTCAGGTGCCAGTGGAATGTGTTGAGCTTGTGCAGGGCGAGCAGGTCGATGTATTTTTTGACGAACTCGACGGGCATAAAGTGGCGGCAAACATCCAGATGCATCCCGCGCCACCGAAACTTCGGAGCGTCTTCGATCTCGACACACGGAACGTACCAGGCGGCGGACGGGGCTTTTTGGCTTCGGTAGATGTCGGGGCCGAGCAGTTGTTTGAGTGATACCAGTCCATAAAACAGTCCCGGTTCATCCGGCGCCTGAATGACAATCTTTTCCGGTTTCACCGACAGCGTATAGCCTTCTGTTCCCAGGTGGTGGAGGTCTTTGTCGAGTTTCAGGGCAATGATATTTTCGTTTTGTCCGGATTGATCCGTGAGGCGACAATCAAAGCCCATTGCCGGGGAGAGCATACTTTGCAGCCTTTTGCCTAACGATTGCGTTTCCGTGTTGACGACGATGACCGTTTGGTCGGTGATTTGAAAGCGGCCCTCTTTCGGCTGAAGCCGAACCGGTTTGGGGACAATGGAGCCGGTGTTTTCTGAGAATGCAAAAAGGGGTATGAGTGCCATCACTAAAATTGTGAGTTTTATCAGATGTTTCATGATTGATTCCTGACTGAGAGACTTCATTATTTTAGAGACTGTCATTATAGCAGAAATTTTCAGTCTGTAAATAAGGGACCTGACTTGCATTGTAGAAAAGCTCTGGGTTTGAGTTTGTTTCGCATTTGTCATGCCGGACTTGATCCGGCATCCAGAGTTTTTTCGCACTGGATCCCGGCTCGGAGGCCGGGATGACAACGTCAGAAAGATGTTTTCTACGGAGCAGACCTGATTTGCGTTGCTTCGCTTACAATTTACGCCACAGCCGTATCAGGCAGATTGTCCCTGCAAAGGCCAACACCGTAAAAATTCCTGCCGCGTGCCATTGGGCATACATATAATAGCCTGTCGCAAACAGTGCGCTATACACGGACAGACACCCGGCTGCCATGCACAGGATGCCGCGCGGCAGATCGCCTTTGGGGGCTGATTCGAGGATGGGGTCCTTGTCGCGTTTGGCTTTTTCCAGGACGGGTTTCCAACCGTTACCGCCGGGACGAATCAGGCGGAAAAAACGCCGCAGTGCGGCATCGTCGGTTGGCGGTGTGATAAATGTGACCAGCAGCCAGGCGAAGGTGGTGACGGCGACCCCGATCAGGAGTTTGAGGTATTCCGGAAGCGGTTCGAAGCCGAGTTTGACGTGCAGGATTTCAAGATAGACCGCGGCCAGGAACGAGACGACCATCCCGGTGATTTCCGTCCAGGCATTGATGCGCCACCAGAACCAGCGGAGGATGAAGATCAGGCCGGTCCCGGCACCGATCTGCATCAGGATATGGAAAGCCTGAAGGGCGTTCTGCAGCAGCAGGGCGACGATGGCCGACAGGCCCATCAGCGCGATTGTTGAAAGACGTCCGATTTTGACCAGTTGTTTTTCGCCGGCGTCGGGATTGACGAATCGCTGATAAAAATCGTTGACGATATACGATGAGCCCCAATTCAGATGTGTGGACATGGTGGACATATAAGCGGCGATGAGGGACGCCAGGACGATGCCCAGCAGTCCGGTCGGCAGAAAGCTGATCATGGCCGGGTAGGCGATATCATTTCTGAGGATGTCAGGGTTAATGTGCGGGAACTTCTGCTGTATTGCGGCGAGATCCGGAAAGATGACCAGGGATGCCAGTGCGGCGATAATCCACGGCCACGGACGCAGGGCATAATGGCAGATGTTAAAAAATAATGTGGCACTAAGGGCATTTTTCTCATCTTTGGCCGAGAGCATCCGCTGGGCGAGGTACCCGCCGCCGCCCGGTTCTGAGCCGGGATACCAGACGCTCCACCACTGAACGGCGATGGGAATCAGCAGCACGGGGACGAACGTGTCGAGAAAATGCAGTTTACTGTCCCGGACCACAACCGGGATCAGGTTCAGTTTGTCAGCAATGTTGGGGTTTTTCATCAGGTTGGACAGGCCGCCGACTTCGGGTTGACGGCAGGCGACGATGGCGACAATGATCGAGCCGCCCAACGCAAATGCGAAGAGAATTGCGTCGGTAATCAGGACGGATCGGAACCCACCCAGTGATGTGTAGACGGCGGTGACGATCATGGCAATCAGGATGGTTTTCAGGGGGCTGAAATTCAGCAGCACACTGCCGATTTTGATGGCGGCCAGTGAAACGGTTCCCATAATCATGACGTTGAAAAAGACGCCCAGGTAGATCGCGCGAAACCCTCGCAGGAATGCGGCGGCTGAGCCGCTGTAACGCATTTCATAAAACTCCAGGTCGGTCAGAATGCCGCTTCGACGCCAGAGCCTGGCATAGACAAACACCGTCAGCATGCCCGTGAGTAAAAAGGCCCACCAGACCCAGTTGCCGGAAACGCCATTGGTGCGGACAATGTCGGTGACGAGGTTGGGAGTGTCGGTCGAAAAAGTCGTTGCTACCATTGACAGGCCCAAGAGCCACCACGGCATCTTGCGTCCCCCCAGAAAGAATTCGACGGAACTTTGGCCGGCTCGTTTGGATACCAGAACTCCAATGAGCAAGATCATTGCGAAGTAGCTGATGATGATCAGCCAGTCAATCCATTGCAGCGACATTTAAGACTCCATTTTTTTGTTCACTTTCTGACTTCTGATTGAGAGATACGTTCGTGTGCCTATTATATCGGGAATTTGCAGAAAGTGAACAGGGAAACGGTGTATTGTGGTTTTTCCTGCGTTACATGACCGATTTGATATTGTTTTATGCGATGGCGTCGAGAATGGCTTGGGCCAGTTGTTCGGGCTGGTCGGTGCCGATGCGTCTTTTTTTGCCGTTTTTGAGAATGATTTCGACGGAATCAAAGCCGGCGATGTTATAGAGCCAGCCGTTGAAGTACCAGCGAATGCCCCATCCCCAGATATAGGTTCTGAAGTTGGGCCCGCAGCCGGCGATTTCGGACAGGGGGAACTTTTTGAAGAACACGCCGGGACCGAAACGGACACGCAGGTTTTGCTCGTCAATGGTCACCGTCAGCGATGACATCATCAATAGAGCCCATAGCACCAGAAAACCCGTCAGGATCAGAATACCAGCCGGAGCGCCGCCCGTTGCAATCGCGGTGATGCCGATAAAAACTGACATAGCCAGAATTCCGTAGAAGGGGATTCCTGCTTTCTGTGTATGCCGGTATTTTATGGCCATTTCGGGTTTTCCTTTCACTTTTACCGTGCTTCTACTATAATAACGCCACAAAACGGCGACTGTTTCAGAATTTCTATAAAAATGGTGATTGCCGATTAATTATTAATGGATTTCGGTCATTTGGAGGACTGATTATGAATAATTTTGACTATCAAAATCCTGTGCGGATTGTTTTTGGAAAAGACTCGATTGGGCGATTGGGCGATCTGATAAGTTTGCGGTACAACAAGGTGCTGGTGACTTACGGCGGCGGTTCGATTAAGAAAAACGGCGTTTATGAGCAGGTGATGGCGGCGTTGAAATATCATACGGTCGTTGAGTTTGGCGGGATTGAGCCCAATCCGACGTATGAGACGTGTATGCAGGCCGTCGAGTTGGCAAAATCCGAAGGCGTGGATTTTCTGCTGAGTGTCGGCGGCGGGTCGGTGCTGGACGGGACGAAGTTTATCGCCGCGGCGGTGAAATTTGACGGCGACCCGTGGGATATTCTGGTCAAAGGCGCGGAGTTTGACGAGGCGCTGCCTTTGGGCGACGTGCTGACGCTGCCGGCGACGGGGTCGGAGATGAACTTTTTTTCGGTGATTTCACGCAAAAGCACACAGGAGAAGTTGGCGTTTGGTCAGCCGAGCGTATACCCGAAGTTTTCGATATTGGACCCGGAGACGACGTACTCGCTGCCGAAGAATCAATTGCGAAACGGGCTGGTCGATGCGTTTGTGCATGTGATGGAACAGTATGCTACGTATGATGTTGGCAGTACGCTGCAGGACCGGCAGGCCGAGTCAATTGTTCGGACGCTGATTGAGATTGCGCCGGATGTGCTGGGCAAGCAGGATTATGCCAGCCGGGCGGACTTTATGTGGGCGGCGACGAACGCGCTAAACGGGTTGATTAACTGCGGCGTGGTGCAGGACTGGGCGACGCACACGATTGGCCATGAGATTACCGCGTTTTGCGGATTGGCACATGCCGAGACACTGGCGATTGTGTTGCCGGGGATTTGGACGCACCAATTTGAACATAAAAAGGGCAAGCTGGCGCAGTTGGCTCGTCGCGTCTGGCATGTGACCGGCGGCGATGAGGAGTCACAGGCGAAGGCGGCGATTGAAAAGACGGTTGCGTTTTTCCATTCGGTGGAGATGCCGACGACGCTGGGTGATTATGATATTGGCGAAGCGGAAATCACGAAGATTGAGGAACGATTTGCCGAACGGAAGGGGTGTTTTGGTGAGCATCAAAACATTGGTTCCGAGCAGGTGGGCGAAATCCTGCGACTTTGCCTGTAGGGAAAACGAATAAGAGTCAGTAATTTTTGATCAGGAGTCATGATGGCGCATTTGTACATTAAGGATATTCAACCGGGACAGCAGTTTCAGGATACGTATATGGTGACGCAGCCGGTGCTGCGAAATACGACGCGCGGGGATTTGTATATCGCGATGTTTTTGTCGGATAAGACCGGCAAGGTCAACAGCCGCATCTGGCAGGCGACGCAGGAGCAGTACCAGTCGCTGCCGAGCGAGGGATTTGTGACGGTTCGCGCCAAGAGCGAATTGTACCAGGGCAATTTGCAGATTGTGATTAATGATATGCAGGTGGTGCCGGCTGAAGAGGTTGCGTTGGAAGATTATATGCCGCGGACCGAGCGGAACATCGATGAGATGTTTGCCGAGTTTAAGACGATTTTGGGCACGATTAAGAATGCCGACTTGAAGAACCTGGTCGACGCGTTTTTGAATGACGGGGAACTGATGCGGCAGTTTAAGCTGGCGCCGGCGGCGATGATGATGCATCATAACTATCTGGGCGGGCTGCTGGAGCATACGCTGAGCATGGCGACGGTGGCACAGGTGTTGTTTCCGCTGTATCCGAAGATTCAAAGCGATTTGGTGCTGGCGGCGATCTTTCTGCATGACATTGCCAAGACGCAGGAGCTGTCGTACAAGATCGGCTTTGGCTATACCGACCGGGGGCAATTGCTGGGGCATATTATCCAGGGCACGCAAATGATTACGCAGAAGTCCGATGATTTAAAGGCCGACGGCATGCCGATCGATCCGGATATCCTTGATAACCTGCTGCATATCATCGTCAGCCATCACGGCCAGTACGATTACGGCTCGCCCAAACTGCCTGCTACGCCGGAAGCGTTTATGGTCAACTATATCGATAATCTCGATGCGAAGATGAATCAGACCGCGGCGTTGATTGAAAACGATCCGGGCGATTCCAACTGGACCGCCTTTCAGCGATCATTGGATACAAAGCTCTACCGCAATCGCGTGCTGGACGAGTAAAAATATAAAGTTTAATTCTGTAACATCTTGATTTTAAATAAGTTGTGGCTCAGTTTTGTATAAAAGATTGACTTTGTTGTGAATCTTCTGTATCATGACAACAACATTGAGTGTAAATAATGCATTTTGAAGAATTCGGAGGGTGTATGAGACAAGTGGTGATGGCTTTGGTATTGTTTGTTTGTATGGGTACTTTTTCCGGTGCGAGCGTTTTAGTGAATCCGGGATTTGAGAGTACCGAAGGCTGGACTTTCACCGGGGTCGGGGATATTACCGGTGCTTATAGTGATTCATGGAGCAGTGAAGGAAGTCATTCCTACGTATTCTACCGGAACACAGGATCAACCAGTGGCAGCTATTACGGTCAAATCACACAGACCCAAGTGGACTTTACTTCTGTCAGCAGCATTGTATTTGATTGTCAGGATAAGGGTATTGATGTTATGCCGTTGCAGTTTTTCATTGATGATGTGCTTGTCGGAACCTATGCCAATAATGGGCATACTGACGGCGGTACGTCATGGAGTTCTACTGCAACTGTTTTGGGCATCGAATTGGAGATTGCGAATTCGTTCAGCGGGATGCACGATTTTACCATTCGGATGCAGGAAATTACCAGTTATGGCCCGGCCGATCCAAAATATTATCGAGTCGACAATCTACAATTGGTGCCTGAGCCTGCTACGTTTGCGATCTTGGCGTTGGCCGGGGTATCTTTTTTCCGAAAAAGAAGATAGCCAGGGGATTGTTCCAGTGGTTACTGGAAATGAGGCTATATCGCAATCGCGTGCAGGGTAATGATTGATTCGTTTTGAGTTCATAGTTCGTAGTTTTTTGTTTTGGAATCCCGACTGAGTCGGGATGGCTGTTTAAATAAGATTCCTCGGCTACGCTCGGAATGACTGAGCCGCGGCCGAGGTTTTTTTATATCAGAAATGATTTGTTGGCGGTTTTTTATGCTGCCCTTTCAGGGCGAGGCTTTTTTGTGGTGATTCTTTCCCAGCCCGTTGGGCTGGGCTATGATATGCCGGCCTTTCAGGCCGCGATTACATGTCCGGTATATTTTATTCTTCTGCCGCAATACTATGGGTGTTAACCTATAATAATTATTGCTGCGGGGTATTTTCGACAGGTTGGGAGTCTGTTTCGGGGGCTGTTTGTGCGGCAGGGGGTTCGGTTGTCTGTGCTTTTTTGAGGCGGTGCTGGTGAAGCAGGTACAGCAGGCCGAGGGCACACAACGCCGCGGCGACCATTCGCACAAACCGCATAAACAACATCATTCGTTTTTTGTTGGTATCTTGTTCTAACATTACACACTCTTTCGTTTGATTTTGGCGCCGACGGCGTTTAGTTTTTGTTCTATTTTGTGGTAGCCGCGGTCGATGTGGTAGACGCGCTGGACGATGGTGGTGCCTTCGGCGGCCATGCCAGCCAGGACCAGTGCCGCCGATGCTCTCAGATCCGAGGCCATGACCGGGGCGGCGATGAGTTTATCGACGCCGGCGACGATGACGCTGGGGCCTTCCTTGCGGAGGTTGGCGGCCATGCGGTTCAGTTCCGCGACGTGCATGAAGCGGTCGGGGTAAATCTTTTCGGTAATGACGCTGTTGCCTTCGCCGAGTGCCAGCAGGGTCATGAACTGGGCCTGCAGGTCGGTCGGAAAGCCCGGGTACGGCTGGGTGGTGATGTCGGCGGGATGGATGAAAGTGTCCATGGCGACTTCGCAGCCGTTTTCGCATTTTTCCACCGTTACGCCGATCTGGCGGAAGCGGTCGGTGACGGCGAGCATATGATCCAGCTCGCAGTTGTTGATTGTCAGGCGGCTTTTGGTGATCGCGGCGGCAACCATGAAGGTGCCGGCTTCGATGCGGTCGCCGATGACGGGGTAGGTGACGGGCCGCAGTTCTTTGACGCCTTCGATGACGAGCCGGGGTGAGCCGATGCCGGAGATTTTGGCGCCCATGGCGTTGAGGCAGTTGGCCAGGTCGGCCACTTCCGGTTCGCAGGCGGCTGACTCGATGATGGTCGTGCCTTTGGCCAGCACCGCGGCCATCATGACGTTGTCGGTGCCGAGGACGGTTGAGCCGAAGGGGCCGCCGAGGAAGATTTGCGTTCCGACGAGTCCGCCGGCGGGGGCTTTGACAACGATATTACCATTTTCCAGATGGATATCCGCACCGAGGGCTTTGACGCCGCGGAGGTGGATGTCGATGGGTCGGTCGCCGATGGCACAGCCGCCGGGCATGGAGATGGTGACCGTGCCGCAACGAGCCAAAAGCGGGCCGAGAATGCAGATGCTCGCACGCATTTTTCGCACCGTTTCGTATTCACCGACGGGGTTGTCGATGACGGCGGCGTCGATGTGCAGGCCCGCGTCGTCACGCCAGACCTTGGCGCCGAGGCTTTCGATGAGCACTTCCATCGAGCGAATATCCGATAAAACGGGGGCATTCGGGATGACTGATTGGCCACCGGCCAGCAGCGTCGCGGCCATAATAGGCAGACAGGCGTTTTTAGAACCGGCGACATCAATCTGGCCGGAAAGCTGAACGGGTCCGTCGATTTCAAAAATATCCATGAGCGATTCCTTGCAAATTAGAGTACAATGTACTATAACACGCGAACAATAATAATGCAAAAATCAAATGTTAAAATGCAATCCGCCGTCGCCAAGGCTATGGCGGGACAAGAATTTAGGAAATCCCGACGTTGTCGGGATAACATTTTTACATGATATTATCAATCGTATCTGAGCCGAATAGTGTTTTGGCGGATCAGGGATCGGCGGTCGCGACCGAGCCGTTCTGGAACGAAGGGGCCATCCTGATTGCGACAGTAGGGTTATCGATCCTGGTGGTATGGCTGTTCTGGTTCGGTGGGTTTGGTGCGCTGAGGCGGTCGCCGGTGCGGCGGAACCGTTTGTCTGCGCTGGTGCCGATGGCAATACTGGGGGTGTGGCTGCTTTTGATGGTGGGGATCAATTGGGGGATTGAAGCCGTTTTTGGGGACACGTCCGCGTCCTTTCAAGAGGCGATCAGCTATCCGGCGATGGTGGTTTTGGAGCTGTTGCTGATCGTCGTCATGGGCGTTATTGCGAAAGCCGTCTTTGCTCGCCGATTGAAAGGTTTTGGACTGAATTTCCGGACGATTTTCAAAGATGCGGGCTTTGGATTTGTCAACCTTGCGGCGGTGTATTCGCTGGTGATTGTTTTATTGTGGGCCGTCTTGTGCGTTGGAAAGTCTTTCAACCCGGATTTTAGTTTGCAGGAGCATCAAAGCCTGACGTTTTTGGGCGAGGCGGAAAGCCTTTGGTTTCAGGTTGTGACGGCCGTCTTTGCGGTGTTGATTGTGCCGGTGTTCGAGGAGATGCTGTTTCGCGGACTTTTCCAAACATCCATTCGCTCGGCGATTGGATGTCCGTGGCCGGCCATTGTAATCACATCGCTGTTTTTCTCCATTTTGCATCCGCTGACACATGCGCCGGCGTTATTCGCGCTGTCCTGCGGGTTGGGGTATGCGTATGAGCGGAGCGGCTCGCTGCTGCGGCCGATTTTGATGCACATCATGTTTAACGGTTTGAGCGTGCTGGGAACGTTTTTGAGTTCATAGTTCATGGTTCGTGGTTCATAGTTCGTGGTTCAGAGTTTATCGTTTTATTTTCATACCTTTGGATTAAGCCTGTATGTCACATAGTGTCCCATCCCGGCGCTGGCGTTTCGGGCTGCTACGCGGCATTGATTGAGTTCGGGGTGGTGTGGCGGCCGGCTAAGGACCGATAATCATTTTGCGGCTGATATCTTCATCATTATTGCCCTGTATTACGCAAGCTAAGGCGAGAAAATGGGATTTTTTGTTAAAACCAAGGCTCATTTGGCCGATACTGGGGGGGCGTCGATGTGACGTTTTGTATTTACTCAAAGGGAGAGCGATAATGAAGTTCCGGAAAAACGCGTTTACGCTGATGGAGTTGATGGTGGTCATCCTGATCGTTGGGGTCTTGGCCGCGGCGATTATTCCGATCATGCGAGGCAAAATTGACGCCAGCAAATGGACCGAAGCGAATGCTGCGGCGGGAATGCTTCGTCAAACGCACAAGGTCTATTTCATGGAGTCCGGGCAGAAGATTACCGGGCCATTAAATGACACCACTAAGTTAGATGCATTGGGGTTGGATGAAGCTGACCTGACCGGGACGTATTTTTCCACGAAAGACTATGCCATTACGGCTGTCAATGCCAACGGGGTTCCAACTGTCAAAGTCACCGGCAGTCAAACCAATGCCCCCACCGGGTCGCGGACATTGACGGTGGAAGGCGAATGGCAATAAAGCGACGATTCAGCGAGCTTGCATAAAAGGAGGTCATCGTATGGTGCGGCATCAATTATTCATCGCGTCAAAACAAGCCAAGCCCAAGCATCAGGGATTTACTCTGATGGAGTTGATGGTGGTTATTTTGATTGTTGGCATTCTTGCCGCGGCATCAATTCCCATCATGCGGGGTAAAGTTGATGAGGCCAAATGGACCGAAGCGAAAGCAACGGCCGGTGTGATTCGCCGGGCGGAGAAGGCCTACTTTGCACAGACGGGGCAAACGATTAAGGGCCGCCTGGACAAAAAGAAGGTGCTGAAGGCGTTGGGACTGGAGCTTGATGATTTTTCGGGCATCTATTTTACTGCTGCCGATTATCGGATTACGAAAGTGGACGATATGGGCAATGCCCGTATCCGGATTGACAGCAGCAAATCCAATGCACCGGAGGGCACTCAAATTCTCCTGGAAGGCGGCACCTGGAAATAGACGGCATTTGTTTCCTTGCACGTATTTTACCTGCTGCGGGATACGCCGATCAGGCGTTCTTACCGCAGCATTTTTTGTATTTCTTGCCACTGCCGCATGGGCAGG
The DNA here is from genome assembly GCA_963675155.1 of Anaerohalosphaeraceae bacterium. Classification (GTDB taxonomy): domain Bacteria; phylum Planctomycetota; class Phycisphaerae; order Sedimentisphaerales; family Anaerohalosphaeraceae; genus 4572-13. The sequence continues at coordinate 736,962 of OY775912.1, forward strand.
GGTCGTTGCGACCGACCTTGGGGGTATCGAGCTTAATCTGTTTGACTTTCTTTTCACCCTGCGGAGCCTGCGCGGCGGCGCGCTGACGCTGGGCCATTTCAAACTGATTAACGTCATCATGTTTGGTCTGGCTGACGTTGTAGACGCTGCGGCTTTTCTGGCCGGCTTCCAGTCGCACGCGGAAGATGATATCGGTAACGCGGTCCTCAATGCTTTCGAGCATCTCGTTAAACATCCGATGTCCCTCGTGCTTGTATTCGATCTTCGGATCCTTCTCCGCATAGGCCCGCAGCATGATGCTTTCCTTGAGATGGTCCATGGCGTACAGATGCTCTTTCCAGGCGATGTCATAGATTTGCAATAGAACATAGCGTTCGAGGTCGGTCAGTTCTTTTCGCAGGAAGTTTTTGCCGGCTTCGATCAAAAGGGGCTCTGCTTTTTCGCGATCGTCCAATTGTTCGGGCGTCAGGTCGGCGTCAAACCGGTCTTTTGCCCAGCTTGCCAGTTCTTCGGCGGTTTTTCCTCTCATGCCGGCGACAACGGTTTCGGTGAGGCGGCCGGTGTTCCAGGACTCGCTCAGTTCCAGCAGTTGGCGGTGGACCTCTTTCGGCGGTGTATCCTTGAGATGTTCGGCGGTCAGGGTGGCGTCATATTTTTTGCGTGCCCATTCCGCCAATGCTTCAAAACCGTAGACATTGGCGCCTTCGCGGCCGTACACCATGTTCATGGCAAACTCGACGGGATATTCGATTTCGCGGCGTGTGTATTTTTCCGCCACTGCGTCGGTCAGTTTTCTGCGGACATCGTCGGTCTTGAGATCGTTGTATTCATCGATGTCCAGCTTTAAATCAAACTTAGCCTGCACCCATTGAACAAACGATGTGATGGAGTAATCGTCTTTGAGGAACTCGACCAGGCGAGAGGTGTCTTTTTTGTCCACCTGCTGACAGGCCGCGTCGATGAGGGTGTTCTCAATCTCATCGGCATCCATCTGTCGCAGTTTGCCGGCTGACAGTGACACCTTGAACGCACTCATGGCCCACTTGACCAACCCGTCGATCTTCCAGGTTGTCGGGTCGTCGTAGTCTTCGAGATATTCGCCGAGTGAGACGGAGATTTCATTGGAAACATTTTTCCGTGCGTTGTCTTTGATGGTTTGCTCAATCTGATCGATTTCCATGTTGGAAACGCGTTTGGCATCCAGATCCACGGCGAATTCGCTGCGTGCCCATTCTTCGATGCAGCGTCCGGGGTATCCCGAACTGAGGATGTTTTTGCACGCGCCGTCGATCATGTCGCCGATCATGTTCTGAATGGTATCTTTCAGGCCGAGGCCTTCGATGATCTTGCGGCGGCTGGAATAAAAGTGCTTCCGCTGGAAGTCCATGACTTCGTCGTATTCGAGCAGGCTTTTACGTGATTCAAAGTTGCGTTCTTCGACTTTTTTCTGGGCCTTTTCAATGCCCTTGCTGATGCGTCCGTGCTGGATAGGCATGCCTTCTTCCCAGCCGATCAGTGACAGCAGCTTGACGGTTGCTTCCGGGGCGAAGATGCGCATGAGGTCGTCATCGAACGACAGGAAGAATACACTGGAGCCGGGGTCGCCCTGGCGGCCGGCACGGCCGCGGAGCTGGTTGTCGATGCGGCGGGATTCGTGGCGTTCGGTGCCGAGGATGTGCAGGCCGCCGAGATCGACGACGCCGTCGCCGAGTTTGATATCCGTGCCGCGTCCGGCCATGTTGGTGGCGATGGTGATATTACCGCGGCTCGAGCCGTCGCGTGCAGTGTGCTGCTGGCCGGCCTTTTCAACGATGACGGCTTCGCGGGCATGCTGTTTGGCGTTCAGGACTTCGTGTTCCAGACCGTGGCGACGCGTCAGTGCTGTCGAGAGGGCCTCACTGGCTTCGATGCTGACGGTCCCCACCAACACCGGTCGGCCTGCAACGCTGTTTTCATGAATGTCATCGACGATGGCATTAAATTTTTCCTTCATGCTTTTGAAGATCAGGTCCTCCTGGTCGTCGCGGACGCAGGGGCGGTTGGTGGGAATCGCAACCACTTCGAGCTTGTAGATGTTCATGAATTCTTCGGCTTCGGTAATGGCGGTTCCGGTCATCCCCGCCAATTGGCCGTAGAGCTTAAAGAAATTTTGCAGTGTAATGGTTGCCAACGTCTGGGTTTCTTCTTTGACCTGAACGTTTTCCTTGGCCTCTACCGCTTGATGCAAACCGTCGGACCACTGTCGTCCCTGCATCAGACGGCCCGTGAATTCATCGACGATGATAATCTTGCCGTCCATGACAACGTAATCTTTTTCGCGTTCAAAGGTGACATGCGCTCGCAGGCCCTGTTCGAGCATGTGGGGCCATTCCATGTTCGAGCCGGTAAAGAACGAGCCGACGCCGGCGATTTCCTGAGCGGCGCCGATGCCTTCGTGTGTCAGGTGGACGGCTTTGCGGTCCTGTTCGACTTCGTAGTATTGTGTCATGCCCTCAAGCTGGGCCTGATCGGTTTCCATCTGGGCCGCTGTTTCGTCAATGACCTGCTGGGCCTTCTTCATGCGCCCGTCGTCTTTGGCTTTTTTGGCCTCGGACAGTTCACCCTGTGCATTGGCAAGAGTGCGTTCGGCGGTGTCAATGCCTTTTTTCAGCCGGTCGTATCCGGATTGCAGGCTCATCAACTGACGTGCGACGTTGTCGGCTTTTTTGTAGCGGGTGACATCGTCCTGTGCCGGGCCGGAGATAATCAGCGGCGTTCGAGCTTCGTCAATCAGGATGGAGTCCACTTCGTCGATTAATGCAAACTCCAGCGGTCCCTGTGCCATTTGCCGCAGTGAGGTTTTCATGTTGTCACGCAGGTAGTCAAAGCCGAACTCGTTATTGGTGCCGTAGGTGATGTCGCAGGCGTATTGGGCGCGACGCTGATCCCCGGAGGTATCCATGTCTGCCTGAATCGCACCGCACGTCATGCCCAACGCGTTGTAAACCGGGGTCATCCACTCGGCATCACGTTTGGCGAGGTAATCGTTGACGGTAATCAGATGTATTTTGCGGCCGGTCAGGTGAACCAGATAGGCCGCCAGCGTGGCGACCAGTGTTTTTCCTTCACCGGTGGCCATCTCGGCGATTTTGCCTTCAAACAGGACATTGCCGCCGACGAGCTGCACATCATAATGCCGCATCTCCAGGTTCCGGCGAGCTGCTTCACGAACGACCGCAAAGGCTTCCGGGAGCAGCTCTTCCGCTTTGCGTCCATCTTGGACGGCCTGTTTGAACTCGGCGGTCTTAGCTTTCAGGGCTTCATCACTGAGCGATTTGATTGGCTCTTCAAACTCTCCGGCCGCCAGCGCGGTTTGCATGTACGACTTGATGATCCGTTCATTGCGGGAACCAAACATCCCGACCAACGCTTTATTAAACGATGCAAATACCATAGTAGAGCCTATCCATTAAGTGGGGACAAAACAAGAGGCCCCGCGCATCGCGGAGCCTTTTATTTATCGAAAACTAATTCTAATCTTTGACGCGGGTGACGTACTCGCAGGTGCGGGTATCGATGCGTAGCTTTTCACCGATCTTGATGAATGGCGGCACCTGCACTTCGAGTCCCGTTTCCATGGTCGCCGGTTTGTACTGGTTGGTCGCGGTGGCGCCTTTGATTTCCGGGGCGGTATCGGCGACCGTCAGGTCAACGGTGTTCGGCAGGGTCACGACGACGGGCTTTTCATCGTACATGCTGATCTGGATTTTCTCGTTGGCCTTGAGAAACTTCGGTCCGTCGCCGAACGCCTCGTCGTCGAGTGTGATCTGATCATAGTTTTCCAGGTCCATGAACACGTGTTCGCTGCCGGCTGAATACAGGTATTCAAAATTGCGTTTGTCGAGATACGCCTCTTCGATGTTTTCTTCGGATCGCAGACGGATGTCACGGATGCCGCCATCGGTCAGATTGCGAAATTTTGTCTGGTAGACCGCTCCGCCTTTGCCGAGCTTGACGTGTTGGTAATCCACAACTACATACAGGACGCCATCGATGTTGACGGTCATTCCCTTTTTCATGTCTGTTACTTTCATCGGGTACTCCGGAATACAAGTTCTTGATATTCAACAGTTTAGGTCAATTTCGCCAGCCGGACATCCTGAATCGGCTCGGTCGGCGAAAACAAGGGGCACAGTATCGCAGAATGCCCGCAAAATGTCAAGAAAATGTACTGTTGGCCGGATGGTCATGCCGGCCGGTGTCCGATTCAGAGTAAATTCAGGTTTGGTCGGTCTTTTCCCTTTCAAAAGCGGGCATTTTCGAGTATAAATAGGTGTTAGGCGGTCTGTCCTCCGAATGAAGGAAAGGAGAGAAATGGTACATTTTCATACATTTGATGAGATTTTGGATTTTGCGATTGTGCAGGAACGAGCTGCGCAGGCGTTTTATTCAAATCTGGCCGGTGAAGCGGACAATGCGGATATGCAGCGGTTTTATGAATCGCTGGTCGAGCAGGAAAGTGTCCATGAGGAGAAGCTGACGGATCTCAAAAGTGTCAGTTCGCAATTGAATGTCCCGGACCTGGAGGATTTACAGAAGTGCGGGTATCTGGACGCGTTGCCGCTGCATCCGGGGGCGGACCTCAAACAAGTGCTGCAATACCTCATCAAGAAGGAAAAGTCCGCGAAAATGCTTTACACCGTGTTGGCCAACAGCATGCAGCGAACCGAGATGGCGGATTTATTCAACGTTCTGGCCGGGCAGGAAGCCGAACACGCCGAGTTCTTCAAGCGGGAATTTGAGGAACTGAACGCGCAGGTGGATTTGTGAAGGTGTTGAAAATGCAGTGTCCCGTTTGTCAAATCAATCTTCGAAAGACTCAAAAGCGGGAAGTTGTTTTTCAATTATGTGATGAATGCAGGGGGATTTGGATCGCCGCGAAAGAACTCGAGGTTCTTGCAAATGCACTGGCGAAAACAAGTCAATCAAGTAACGAGCTTCCAACCGGTTTTAAACCTCGTGAAATAGATTCTGTTTCTCCCGGTCAAGACATGCGGCTCTGCCCGGAATGCCGATGCACTTTGAAAGAGTTCAATTTTGCGTATGATTCGAATATTATGATTGACAAGTGCTCAACCTGTAGCGGAATATGGATGGATGCCAATGAGATAAACCAGATTGCCCGGCATATTCAGGCAAATCCCGAGGCCGAATCTTTAGGAAATGCAATATGTGGTTTCCAAAAAAAACAGGATGATCTTAAGAAAGACAAATATCCAAAGAATACCTTCTATGGTCCAAGTATTTGTTAAAACATTGTTTGTGTGTCACAAGTTACTGCTTATCTATCATGAATTATTGAATAATTTCAATGGCTGTTTGGGGTGTGAGGAAGTACAGCCAGGTTGATTTTACCGGTTGGTTGAGGATGTCGCCGGCGGCGCGGGCGTAGGTTTGCAGTTGCGTGGAGTAGCGGTCGGCTCGCTGCTGAATTTCATCCCCGGTGACGCGGTCGGTTTTGAAATCGACGATCACCAGTCCGTCGGTCGTCGGGATGATCATATCGACGATGCCCTGTACAATGACGATTTCATTTTTACCGGAATTAAAAGGTCGCGGGCCCCTTTTATTTAAATCGGTCGGGCTTGTTGCATAGGTGAAGGGCCATTCGCGATGGAGGGAAGCTGCGTTTTGTTGGGCAAGCTGTCCCAGATTGCTGTCGAAGAAGGCGGCGATGGCGGACAGGTCGATGTGATCGGCGGCGGCCGCGTCGATGAGGGATTTTTCCGTGAGCATGTTCACCGTTTTCGAAAGAGCTTTGGCGGTCACCGGTTGCGTGAGGTCGATATGTTCGATGACGGCATGGACGGCGGTGCCGAGTGAGAGGGCGTTGGCGGATTTTGCAATTAAAGGGGTCTGACCCCTTTTAGTTATAGTCGTTGCGGCAACAGGTTTTTTATGGAAGCCTTGCGAGACATCCGCGGCGGCGAATTCGTCGTCGGCGTGGGTCAGTTCGCTGACGGATACTTTGGCGCTGATCTGCGTGAGGTCTTCAAACGGATACTGCCACAGCAGGTTTTTCCGAATGTCTTCAAACGCGACGGCGGACGCTTTGTCGGTTTTGCTGCCGGGTTTTGGGGCGGCGGTGGTGTAACTGGTCAGTGATCGCTTCGCCTCCAGTATCCGCTGTGTCATGGCGTCCAGTTCGTCGCGGTCGAGGCGGCTTGCGTGAAACAACTTGCTTGCCGAGGTGTTTGGATTTTCGATGTCAAACAACGCGCACAGCGTTCTATTGCGGGCAAGGCTCATGAACACCCAATCCAGATGGCAGCGTCCTTCGCGCATTCGCCAGTCGGGTGTACCGTCGGCAAAGGCGGCGCATTCGCTGAGCAGGCCGGCACACGCCTGTCCCTTTTTGCTCGCGGTCAGGATCAGCTTTTCGCGGGCGCGCGTCAGGGCGACGTACAGAATCCGCATTTCTTCGGCGATGTTGGCCTTGCGGTGACGTTCGGCGATGACCTGATGCGCCAGCGTCGGGAAGCGACCGCCAGCGGGCGCGTCGATGATCTGCAGGCCGACGGTTTCTTCGTCGATCAGGCATTCGCCCGACGCGTCGCGCATGTTAAAGGCGGTGTTCAACTCTGCGGCAAACACCACCGGGAACTCCAGACCCTTGCTTTTGTGGACGCTCATGATGCGAACAGCGTTTTCGCCGGCGCTGTCCGGTTCGGCGGGCGCCCAGTCCTGCTCGGCGTCGGTCAGCTTTTCCAGAAACTCCACGAAGCGGCCCAATGCCGCACCCGGCTCGGTCGTTCGGAAATGCTCGAACTGAATCGCGTGGTCGTGCAGTTTCAGCAGGTTCGCCCGCCGCTGGGTACCATTGGGCAGGGCGGCGTAAAAGGCGAGCAGATTTTTTTCGCGGAAGATGCCGTCCAGCAGATTCGCCAGCGAGCCCTGACGCAGTTGGGATCGCCAGTCGTTTAGCTGCGTGAGGATGGCGTTCAGGGTGTCCTGCAGGGTTTTGTCCGGTCCATTTTCGCCGTAAGCCAGCACGGCGCGGTAAAAACTGTTGCGTTGCGGGTTGCGGAGGCGGATTTCGGCCAGTTGGGTGTCGGTCAGTCCAAAGACGGGCCCGCGCAGGACCGCGGCCAGTTCGATATCGCGGTCGGCGTTGTCCAGCACCTTGAGCAGACACACGCAGTCGCTGATCTCGGTGGCCTCGAAATAGCCGCAGGCGCTTTGCGAGCTGACGGGCACGCCGGCCAGCCGCAGGATTTCGACGTATTCCTGTGCCTTGTGCGACAGCGACCGCATCAGGATAACGATATCGCGGTACTCCACGTCGCGGTAGGCGTTGTGTTTTTTGTCATAGATCTGAAATTCCGGCTTGCCGGTTTCAGTGCCGACGATTTGGCCGATGCGCTGGGCAATGAAAGCCGCTTGTCGCTGGGAGGGGCTGATGGCTTCGGTTGCGCCGGTCGGTTCAGTGTCGGTGTCGTCGCCGGCGCCGCTGTCTTCGTCCAGCAGATGCAGTTCGACCGGCTTGTCGGGGCCATTGTTGGCGGCAAACGGCGGGTAGTCAAAGCCGCTGATGAGGGCCGCCTTGTCGTCGTAGTCCATGTCCGCGACCGCCTCGGTCATCGCGCCGGAAAAGAGGGCGTTGACAAAGTCGATGATCTCGGCCCGGCAGCGGAAGTTGTCCTGCAGGTCTACGCGGCCGCTTTGTTTCGAAGCTTCGGTAATATCGACGGCATTTTTCAGATGTGCCAAAAAGATATCCGGCTTGCTCTGGCGGAAGCCGTAGATGCTCTGCTTGACGTCGCCGACGACGAAGACGTTATCGTCGCGGCTGAGCAGTTCGATAATCCGCTGCTGGACCGCGTTGATGTCCTGATACTCATCGACGAAGATATGCTCGAAGCGTTCTTTGAGCTTGTCGGCGACTGCCGGGTTATTTTCCAGCAGGGCCAGCGTCTGATGCTCCAGGTCGGCAAAGTCCAGCACGTTGCGGTGGCCCTTGGCCGCGGCGTAGCGGGTGTCGAACCGCCGCAGCAGTTCCATCAGTACCTTGGTTTGCAGTGCCGCCTGCGGGGCGATGATTGATTCATAGTCGGCGTTGAGCAGGGCGAAATCGGCCAGCGATTTCAATTCGGCCTTGACCTTGTCGATGGGATTTTTAATCGGCTCTTTGGCGGCCTCGTCCCATTGCTTCTTTTTAAAGGCGGGCATGCGTCCAAAGTCCGGCTCAGCCAGTTGCGCTGCGCACAGGTCAAAGCGGTTCTTGTCCAGCAGGACTTCGCATTGCTCCAGCACAGGGATGATGTTTGAATGGATGTAGTCGGTGGCGTATTGGCCGCCGGTCAGTTCCGCGTCGAGCTTGAGGGCATACTCCAGTCGGGACCGGCATAGCGATAGTTTTTCCAGCAGAACTCCCTTTTGCGCCGCCTGCATATCAGTATAAGCGCCAGCCTGCGCGTCGTTGAGCATCGCGGCGCGTTCGTAAAAGTCGCTTCGGCAGACCACGCTGTCCAGAAATTCGCTCAGCGGGATGATTTTGTCGACGAAGCTGCCGGTGCCTGGCTGAATCCGCCGGCCTTCGAACAGGATTTCCAGCCCCGCCGCCAGCGATTCGTCGGCCCAGGCCTCTTCGAGAATTCTTTCAAGCAGTTCGGTTTTCAGCAGTCGCTGTTCGTCGGCGTCCAGAATACCGAACGTCGGATTCAGGTCGATCAGAAAGAAAAACTCCGTCAGCAGGCGTTTGCAGAAGGCGTGAATTGTGCTGATGTAGGAGCGGTCCAGCAGCAGCAACTGCTGCCGCAGTCGTCCGTCGCGCGTGGCGGCGAAGCGTTTGCGCAGCGTCTCGGCGATGCGGCTGCGCATTTCTTCGGCCGCCGCTTCGGTAAACGTCAGCACCAGCATATTGTCGGCCTGCGCCGCGTCCGAAGCGTCGCAAATACGCTCCACCGCCCGATGCGACAATACCGCCGTCTTGCCCGTGCCCGCCGAAGCGGTCACCAGTACATCCCGGCCAACCGCTTCAATCGCCCGTGCCTGAGCCGCTGTCCACTGAATTGTCTGTTTTTCTTTTGCCACGAATTAACACCAATTTTTACGAATTAAAGTTCTATCATTTCTAGAGGCGGAACAGTTCAATCTTCACACTCTGACGTGTTCTTTTGTTTGTTTTTTCTGTATAACTTTCCCGTCTTTGCATTTAGTGAAGCTCGAAAAGTATGAGTTGCTGCCAAACCAGCCACGATTAACCCTATCAGGCTGGCGATATTAGCTGTCAAAGTTCCAATAGTTATTACTGTTAATGAATATGGCCAGACAAAAACGATTACTAGTGAAACAATGAGCCATGTAAATACAAACATTAGCAAAAAACTGATGATAGCAACGAATATCTTCATTCTTATTCTATCTCCTTCATTTTTTCTAAGGCTTGTTCTTTGTTGCAGGCTTCGAGGATGTTGTATTCGTTGATCTGCCAGTCGAAGCGGCACAGGGGGCGGTAGTCGCAGTACGCACACGGCGATTTTTTCCCCAAGCGGTAAGGCGTGATGTCGATGTTGCCGCCGGTTAGTTCGGCGGCCAGTTTGGTGACGCAGTTCTGCGTATAGGTCAGCAGGGCGTCGAAGTCGTCCGGTTTTAGTGCGCCGCTGTTGCGATAGTTGCCGTAGGGGCCGTCCTTGCCCTGGTAAAAATTGTAGTATGTGTTCCAGCCGCCGGAAGAGGTCATGTCCAGCTTGTCAGCGAATTGGCCATTGAACAGGCCCTTGGCCTTATTGCGGAAGCTGTCGCTGGTTTGTCCCAGTTTCGACAGGCCCGGCGAACCAAGCCCCGTTTCAATCGGCAGGAAAAACGCACCGACCGGTGTCATGTTTCCATCCTGTATTTTCGAGATTGCCAGCAGGTACACCGGCAACTGCACATCCAGCCCGTAATACATGCCGGCGAAGTTGACGCTTTTCGGCGTGCGTTTGAAGTCGAAGACCACGCCGGCGGCCTTGCCGTCGATGTCGGCGGTGTCGAGGCGGTCGATTTTGCCGGAAAAGTTGATAAAAGGTGTCTGACCCCTTTTAATTGTGAGCTGGAGGTCTTTTTCGGGGGCGAATTCCAGTTCGGCGGCGGTTTGTTTGAACACACCCGCTTTGGCCGGCAGGGCCAGTTGGGCGGTGAAGTCTTTGATGGTTTTAGCCGCGGCGTCGATGATGTAGGCGTGGTGGGCGTTTCGCCGGATGAAGTTGGCGATGTGCGTATCGTCTTTGAGGATCGCGGCGATGGTGTCATCGCACAGCGCCGCCAGCACGTCCGGTTCGGCAGTTGCCCAGTCCAGCCCTTTGGCCTGCATCGCGTAAAACATCCGCTCCAGCACCGCGTGATAAAACGTGCCGATATCCATCGGCTCGAACTTCAGCAGTTTCCGCTTGTCCAGCTTCAGCGTGTATCGCGCGAAGTACTGGAACGGACACGATGCAAAGGTTCCCAGCCGGGTCACCGAGCTTCGCAGCGGCAGCTTGAACAGTTGCTGTGTGGTGGCCGGGTCCAGCGCCGCGCGATTCTCGTAGCCCAGCGACTGCTGCACATGTGCGGCCAGCGATTTCAACGCCGCCGCGTCGGATTGTTCGCACCGGGCCAGAAGCCCCGCGGCTAACTGCGATGTGGACTCGTCGCACAATCGGTCCTTGCCCAAATTGGCACTGAGCCATTGCGATAAATCCAGCGGTGTCTGGATGGAGGTGCAATCGGCGTTTAATCCCTGCGGGTAAACAATCTCAAGATCGGTAAACATCGCCTGCAGTTGTTCAATGCCGCTCCACGGTATGATACTCGCCCCTTTTTCATCCAGCATCGGGTGCGAAATATACAGCTTCTGCGACGGACGCGTCAGGGCGATATAGGTCAGGTACTGGCGATGCGCCAGCTGCGTCTGGTACGGGTTGGCCAGCTCCATCTCGCCGGCGATGGCCAGTTGGTAGTCCTGCTCGGTGAGCAGGTTTTCCTGCGACAGCGGAATGGGAAATTGCTTTTGCGTAGCGCCGACGAGGAAGATGGCCTTGACGTCCGGGTGGCGGCTGCGTTCAATCGAGCCGACCAGCACCTGGTCCAGTGTTGGCGGGATCAGCTTGATGGTGAGCGTGCTCATTGCATCGGATACAATCGAGGCCCAGCTCTCAGCCGGCAGCGTTTGATCGGCAAAGATCGCAGCAAGCTCATCCAGCAGCTCAACGAGCTTGCCGAACATCTGGCGATGGCCGTACCGTTGGTCGGACGTGTCGTCTGCGGCCCATTCGGCGAGCGTTTTTTGGACGTTCATTTCCTCCAGCAATTGCCAGAGTGCCTGCGTGAACGCCGCGGCGGTGATTTCCTTTTGCGAATATAAGCCATCCCGCAGTGCTGCCAGCGGGGCGACCGCTTTTTTGCGAAGGGCGTCGAGGTGCTTTTCGTCGAATTGTTTTTTGTCTTCATCCGGGGCGAAATCCCACGGCTTTTTTTGCAGCCATTCGCCGCCCTGTACGTCAAAGGCCCGGCAGTAATTTTCCAGCACATCCAGTTGATGCGATTCAATGCGGCCGAAATCCGATTTCAAAAAGCTCAATACATCGGGCAACGCAAATCCATTGCTGACCGCCTGCAGGGCGGAGCCGATGAAGGCACAGAGCGGATGGTTTTTCATGTTTCGCGGGCGGTCGAGGAAATACGGCAGACCATACTGCGTGAACGCCGAGTCGATATAGTGCCCGTAGGCGTTAATGTCCGGCACGACCACGGCGGTGTCACGATACCGCAGGCCTTCATCCTTGACAAGCCGGCGAATCGTTTGCGCGATCCAGACGGCTTCTGCGCGAACGTGACTGCACGCGGCAACCTGGATATGCTGGCCGGCCTTGACCGTCGGAGCGGCGTTAATGTCAAACAGGCACGTTTCAATCGCTGCCAATGCCGGGGCGCTGGCGAAGCGATGCGCTGTCTCCAGCAGGACCGGCGGTTGAACATTGAATTTGCAGCCTTTGAAAATCCGCAGCAGATCGGTATAGGTTTGCTCGGTCGCCTGGAACAGGCTGAAGGGGTCGAGTTTTTCGGTTTCGGTATTGGACAGGTCGATGGCTTTGGCATCCAGGCACAGGGCAAGGTGTCCCTGCTTGGCGACTTTCAGCAGTTCGATCAGCAGATCCCTCTCCTGAACGCTGAAACCGGAAAACCCGTCTACCCACAGGGTGGTGTTCTTAAGAAAGCCGGCGTTTGCGACCTGCCGGGCGGCGTCTTTGAGTTGGTTGTCGGGATTGGTAAATCCACAGTCCGGCGACTGGAAAAACGCGGCGTATTGCTCGAACAGGCGGGCGATGTCGGCCCACTTGGCCGCGGCCAGTTCCTGGCCGGATTCGGCGGCGAGTGTTTCGGCCAGTGCCCGGACCTGCTGCGGCGGGCAACTGCTCTGCTGCAGTTCGGTCAACAAGCCGGACAGTTTGTCGGCCAGGCCGGCGCGTTGCTGGGGGCCGCCATAGAGCGACAGGGTTTCCGACATTTCCAGCAGCAGCTTATGCAGGACCATTTGCCGGCCCGTATGCGAAATTTCCGGCCGCGAGGCCCGCCCCGACTGGAGCCAGAATTGAAGGCGGTTAAACGACAGAATCCGCAGGCGTGAAAAGCCCGCGATGTTCGGATGCGACAAAATTGCCCGCTCGGCCTGATAGGTGGCCTGTTCGGGCACCAGCAGGATCAACGGATCCCCGGCGTCGGAGGCCAGTGAGGCGCAGACCGATTCAATGCACCAGGTCGTTTTGCCGGTGCCGCTTCTGCCGAGAATGAATTGAACAGCCGCCATCCAATGCCTTTATTTGAACATTCCGTTTTATCGCTGACTTTTCTACCACAAACGGGTGTTTTTTTCAATATCAAAGCCTTAAACATTGCTGTTTAGACGATGAACCGCTATAATTAAAGCTCACAAACATGAAAACCATATTTGGAGGTCAAAATATCATGCGTACAATTCAACACCACAAAGGACTTTTCATTGTTGTTTTATTAGGTGTGCTTGTTTTCTGGTTGGCCAGTTCCAGTGCTTCTGACGATGTCGTGCCTGTTCGACGCGGCGGCGTGGTTTACAGTGTCGGCGAGCAGAAAACGGATATGGCACGGATGGTCGAAGCTTACGAAAAGCTGTCGTCACAGTACCTGTCAATGGTTCAGCAGAATCTGACCATGATGTCTGCCGACGATCAGCAGATTCTCAATAAGCTCAATGATCTGGAAAAGAAAATTGATGCACTGACCGAAAAGGTTGATGTTATCCAGAAACAAACAGAATCCAAAACAGATCCCAAGCCGATTCCCGCCGGGACGAATTAATACAGGTTATTGCAGCGTCTCGCAGGTTTTGTCATGCCGGACTTGATCCGGCATCCAGATATCGACGCCCTGGCCCCCGGCTCGGAGGTCGCCGATGATACGGTATGTTTTTTTCAATCAGAGGTCTGTCAGGATAAGATAAATAAAAAAGGCTCGATTCACTTTTGCGAATCGAGCCTTTTTAACTTTAACTTGAATGTTTTTGGGTTAGTACTCCTCTTCCACCTCCGGGCACATCATGATATATTCCCGGATTTTGTCCATATCCGCCATGGCTACGGCGACCTTATCGTCGGCGGCTCCGTAATAAACATAGAGCTTGTTGTTGGGCATAACCACACCACCGGTCACAAATGTCACATCGCCCACGTCACCGATCCGCTCATAATCGGCTTCCGGGCCGAGGACCCATTCTTCGCCGCGTCGCAGAACGCGCCAGGGTTCGTTTTTGTCTAACAATGCCAGCCCCTGACGGTATATCTGGTTGGCGGTGGTCTGACGGACGCCGTGATACATAATCAGCCAGCCTTCCGGGATTTCAATCGGCTGACACCCCAGCCCGATGCGTGCCCCGTCCCAGTGGGCATAACGGGTTTTCAGCAGGACGCGGTGATCGCCCCAGTGTTTCAGGTCCGGCGACATACTCATCCAGATGTGGGCCTCGCCGCGAACGATGGGGCGATGAATCAGTGCAAAGCGTCCGTTGAACCGACGCGGAAACAGGCAGGCGTCCTTATCTTCCGGGGGAATCAATCCGCCCAGACGCGCGAAGGTTTTAAAGTTTCGGGTGATTGCCAGTGAAACCACCGGGCCGCCGGCACCGAATGACACATAGGTGATCGCGAATTGCTTTTGCTCTTCCAGCCAGACGATGCGCGGGTCTTCCAGTCCCCAGCGTTCTTCATGACTTTGCATGTCGGCCTGCATGGTCGGAACCGGGTCAATCTGCCAGTCGGTCAGACCGTCTTTGCTGCGGGAGACCGTCAGGTGGCTGAAACCACGCATATCTTCAACACGATTCAGCAGCAGCACTCCGTCATTCGTGCGGATGGCGCCGGGATTGAAAACCGAATTAATCGGATACGGCCAGTTATGGGCTGTCAAAATGGGATTGCCTTCAAATCGGACAAACAATTCCGATGCCAGTTTCGCTCGTGTCAGTGGATTCATGTCCTAATCCTTCGCAAAGTTGTTTGAGTTACTTTTTACATACTCATCAACGTCAAAAAAGTTCCAACAAATTGAAAGGGTAAATCAATATTTTAAAATATCAACTCCAAAAACCGAATTTGCCGAAACAATTTAGTGACTTAATCGATCATTTTAGCGTAAAATTGTTCAGGACATCGACAAAAGGGAACATTGCGTGTCCTGCTTCGTAAAAAGAGGTAAAATAAAGAACAATCAGTATTTACTGTCCAGTTGCTGGAAGGAATTGAATATGAATCAAAAAACGGGGTTATTGGTGTTATGGACAGCTTTCGCCGCAGGGTTAGGTCTGTTTTCGCAAGTCTATGCAGAACAGGAGTTTATCGAAATCGTTCGCAGTGGCGATCAGGCTTCTACGGTCCGCGTCGAAGCAGAGAAGGTCCAGGACCAATCCGGTATTTCGGTTGTTTTCAAGGGGACAGACGATCTGCATTATTATGCCACGCCCGAAGCGGCTCCGGCCCCGGGGCTGGAGTTGAAGGTCACGGCTGTCGGAGAAGGCGTGAGGTTTGGCGAGGCGGTTTTTCCCGAATATCATTATTTTGATGATCCCGCACTGGGCAAGATAGCGGTTTTTGTCGGCGATTTTTCAGTTTTTGTCCCGATTGTTGAGATGCAGGAGGGTTTAGCCAAAGCCAATGTGGTGGTGGACATTTCCGGCATCACCTGTACGAGTAAGCTGTGCCTGCCGCCGTTTAAGAAGACACTGGCAACAACGCTTGATCTGTCACAGTGGCCGACGGTTTCGATCGTGTCGCCGGCCGAAGCGGTTGAAGTCCCTGTTAAACCGATTGTTGAAACGCCCACGAGCATCCCGGAAACTCCTTCTGACGGCACGCTGGCTGGTACGCTTTCCGGTTGGCAGACGACGGATTCGACGCAGGCGGGTGAGGATGGTTCTGTGGCGTGGTATTTCCTGCTGGCGATCCTGGCGGGGATTTCGATCAATATCATGCCGTGCGTGCTGCCGGTGATTCCGCTGATTATCATGCGGTTGGTTGCGCAGGCCAAAGAATCCGGCCCCAAACGGGTTGGACTCGGTTTTTCGTTCTGCGGCGGGATCGTATTGTTTTTTGCCATGTTCGCGGCGCTGTCGGTTGTGGTGAAGCTTTCGACCGGGGCATCGCTGGATTTAAACAGCCTGTATCGAAATTCAACAGCCGTGATCATCTTATTTTTGGCCATCGTCTTTTTTGCATTGGTGCTGATGGATTTGTTGACGCTGACATTACCGTCGTCGGTGGCCAATAAACAGGGCGGCGGTGCGGGCGTTGCCGGTTCGGTCGGTATGGGCTTTTTCGCCGGTGTGCTGAGTACGCCGTGCAGCGGGGCGATCCTGGGAGCGGTGCTGGTCTGGGCACAAACTCAGCCGCTGGTTGTCAGCAGTCTCGCCTTGATTCTGATGGGTGTTGGGATGGCGTTGCCGTATGCAATTTTGGTGTCGGTGCCGTCACTGCTGAATTTTGTTCCCAAGCCGGGCACATGGATGGAAAATTTCAAAAAGGCCGGCGGCTTTTTGCTGCTGCTGATTGCGGTCAAATTTACATTAACGGCACTGCCGAAAGAGCGGTTGATTAACGTATTGCTGTTTGGCGTCATTTTCAGTTTTGCCGTCTGGATGTGGGGGTCGTGGGTGAGCTTCTCTACGCCCAAAGGTCGCAAGTGGACGATTCGTTTGATCGCGATGATATTAGCGATTGTGTCGGGTGTTTACCTGCTGGGCGCGGTGCAGGAATCGCAAATCGACTGGCAAGAATACGACGCGGCAACTGTTCAAAAGGCGATTGAAAATGATCGGCCTGTCCTGATAAAGTTTACCGCTGATTGGTGCACCAATTGTAAAATCGTTGAGAAGAACGTTTTTCAATTGCCCGATATTGCTGCGTTGATTGACCAAAAGGGCCTTCTGGCGTTTAAAGCCGATACCACGCAGTCGCACTATGCTGCGGCAAAGGATTTGAATGCGGTCTTCGGCGAAGCGGGCAGTGTGCCGTTGACCGTTTTGCTCAATCCGGCAGATGAAAGCATGATCAAACTCCGCGGCATCTTTACGCCCGAAGAGTTTAAGCAGGCCGTTGCCGAGCAGTTTTAATAAGCCTTTTTCTGACGATGTTACTTTGTGTTCGCGGTTTGCGTGAGCAGATTTTTCAAAATTTTCGCATCGACGGTGAACGCGGTGCCGTGGCGGATGCCGCCGGGCATCTGAATTTCATCGGAGATATCTTCCCAATTTTTCAAATCCGTAGAGGCGACCGCGCCATAGCGGTGGTTGGTGTATTTGTCGAAATAAACCAGCCAGCGTCCCTTGATCTTAATCCCTGCGGGACCTTCGGCCCAATAATTACCGGTAATCGGTTCAGAGGCCGGACCGTAGGGGCCTTCGGCTTTGTCGCTGAACGCCGTGCGGATATTTTTTTCGGCTTTGGGGTGTTTGGTCTCATTCTTCAAAAACATCACGTACTTTTTTGATGCTTCGTCGTAGGCGATGAACGAATCAATGACATTAAAGCCCGGTTCATAGAACAACCGGGTGTCGGTAAACGTTTTGAAGTCCTGCGTGGTGACGCAGTACATGCGGTGGTTATTGTCATCCTTGGCGTTTTCGGTTTCAGGAAATTGTCCCGGGATGGTCGTGGCCCAGTAGATGATGTATGTTTTTGTCGGGGCATCGTAGAAGATTTCCGGTGCCCAGCAGTTTTTTGCGGTCGGTTCATGTT
Source organism: Anaerohalosphaeraceae bacterium (assembly GCA_963675155.1). Classification (GTDB taxonomy): domain Bacteria; phylum Planctomycetota; class Phycisphaerae; order Sedimentisphaerales; family Anaerohalosphaeraceae; genus 4572-13. Next base: position 754,223 of record OY775912.1, read on the forward strand.
TCATTACGCCGATGAATTGCTGCTCGGACCAGTTGATCAAATCGTTTGAATGAGCCAGCCCGATTCCCCGGTCCTGCCAGCCGGTGGTCCAGACCATGTGAAACATCCCATCCGGTCCCTGGCAAACGCTGGGGTCACGCATCAGTTTGGTTCCCACCTGTGGCGTCAGAAACGATTGGTCGTTTTTCAAGGCTTTCCACGTCAGACCGTCCTTGCTCCAGGCCAGGTGCAGGCCGTCTTCACCGTTTCCTTTGAAGTAGCTGAATAAATACACGTCGTCTGCGTCAGTCGCTTTGGATATTTCCTGTGCAAAGGATGTGGCTACTAAGACGGCAGCGATAACAATGATATTGAAAAAACAGGATGGCTTCATGATAACTCTCCGTGAATCAATAGGTTATATTGCTTTCATAAGCTCGGTCGCCGTTTTGGGCGGTACGTATATATAGCATATTAGCCGGATGTTTTCAAGGTTCAAATCACCACTGCCGCTGCCGGTATATTTTGAAAATGCAGTTTTAACTTGATTTTTGCACTTGCTTTCCTTAGTTATAATGGCCTTTCGGAATAAACTAATAAACCAAGTTTGCGGAGTTACTATGACTAGAAGTTCGGTGTTGAATGTGGTGTGTGTGCTGATTCTTTCGGCGACGGTGGTGGCTGATAAAATTGTTCTGGTCAATGGCGATCAACTGACCGGCGTGATAAAGGAAACGGCCGAAGGCAAAGTGGTGATCAAGACCGAACTGGCCGGGGAAGTGAAGATTTCGCTGGCCAATATTCAGACGATGTCAACGGATCAGCCGCTGGAACTGCATTTGAAAGACGGTACTGTTGTTAATCAACCGCTCCAGGCGTCGGAGGCGGGAACGGTCAAAGTGGCCGATCAGCCCGAACGTATCCAACTGAATGAGGTGGCGAAAATCAATCCGGAAAAGCCGCGATGGAAGGGCGACTTGGCCGCGGGCGTAACGTATACCAGCGGCAATACCAGCAATGAGTCATACGCGTTTAGCGGCAACCTTCGCAAACGAACGGAAAAAGACCGTACGACCTACGCGGCCGACGCGGTTCGCCGCAAAGAGAAAGGCTCCGGCGGTAAAAAGGAAGTGACCGAGGACTGGTGGCGGGCCGGCGGGAAGTATGATTACTTCCTGAGTAAAAAGTGTTATGTTTTCGGGCAGGGCCGATACGAGACTGACAAGATCGCCGATCTGGACCAACGGATCATTGCCGGCGGCGGTACCGGTTATCAGTGGATTGAGACGGACCGAACGGAGTTTTCGACGGAGATTGGTGCGTCATGGATTGATGAGGAATATGCAGACGGCACCCGTGACGATAAGATTTCCGCGCAGGCCGGTTACCGGTTGACGCATCAATTCAACGAGACGTTTAGTTTTATCCACAACTTCAATTATTTCCCCAGTACCGAACAGGTCAGCGATTACTATCTGACGACATTCGGCGAGCTGCGGGCGAAAATCAATTCGCACCTGTTTACGAATTTCAAGGTGCTGTTTGATTACGATGCCACACCCGCCGCCGGCAAAGGCAGCACGGATACCAAATACATCTTCGGCGCCGGTGTGAATTTCTAAGACGAAGTTTTATTTGACGAAATCTGGAATACAGGGTATGTTGCCTTCAAGGACAGGCAGCATGCCCTTTTTTTATAATGATTTCGTCAAACAGTTTTGGGCTTGGAATTCCAGTGGACTCAGATGCAAAACTCATTCAGCGAGCGGCCAGCGGGGACGTGGGAGCCTTCGAGTCGCTTTATTGCCGGCACCGAGACGGAGTCTATCGTTTGGCGTGGCGATTCACCCGTGATCACGAGCTTGCACTGGATGTTCTGCAGGAAACATTTGCCTATTTGCTGAAAAAACTCCCCCGGCTTGTACTCACTTCTAAACTGACCACTTACCTTTACCCGGTTATCAAGCATCTCGCTTTTGAAATGATTCGCAAAAGCAATCGAACGATCTGTGATGATATGGCGATTGCAGAGTTGTCGTTTCAGCCGGCGTTGCCCACCGAAGAGACTGAAGATTTGGCAACGGTCCTGTCTGTTTTGCCGGCGGTTCAGCGAGAAGTGCTGTTAATGCGTTTTATTGACAACATGAATTTGCAGGAAATCGCTGACGCTTTAGAGATTCCGCTTGGAACAGTTAAGTCGCGTTTACATAAGGCGTTAGCGGTCCTTCGAGGCGATCCTGGGACACGCCGATACTTCCTTGGCCAATAATACTTTTCGAGTTTTTTCAAAAAAGTCTCAAAAAAATGAACCTTTTAAGGCACTGATCCCCTTAACACGATGGAGAGTTTATGAAACCAGAAAATGACGAACAATTTGATTTCTCAGTGAGCGAAAAGCTGTCAAGCGATCTGAAGTCGCTTTTTGAGCCGAATACCTCCGTGCCTCCGCAGATTGATCGTGCGGTGATGGACACCGCATTCCGTGAATTACTGGGGTGGCCGCAACGACGCCGATATATTTGCTGGCCTGCCTATGCCGCCGCAGCCGCGGCAGTGGTTGTGATTGCTTTGCTGGTGTCGGACTTTGCAAAGAAGACGCCGCCGCAGCAGATGGACGGTCCGGTCACGGTTAAAATGGATATGAACGCTGACGGCGTGGTGGATATTCTTGATGCGTTCAAGCTGGCCAAACAGATTGACTCTGATAAGGCGAATATGCAGTGGGATGTGAATGCTGACGGCGTCGTGGATCGTCAGGATGTCGATCAGGTCGCGTCTGCTGCGGTGCGGTTGAATCAGGAGGTGCTGTAATGCGGCCGATCTTGATTCCTATCGTGTGTTTGCTGGTGGCGTTGTTTTGTATGCCGGCGCAATCGCATTCCAATGATCGGGTCCAGGCAGACCGCTTGAAATTTGTGCCCGTGCATGTTTACCTCGATTGCGGTGACGAGTCGCTGGCTGCTTATCAGTTTGAATTTAAGGCTGTTTCCGAACAGATTAAGATTGTCGGCGTCGAAGGGGGCGACCACCCTGCGTTTAACGAACCGCCGTATTATGACCCCGATGCATTGATGAACGATCGGATTATTATTGCCGCGTTTAACACCGGTTCCGATCTTCCCAAAGGAAAGACACGTGTCGTGACGCTGCATCTTCAAGTTGTTGAAGATATAACCCCTGAGTATGAAGTACAGTTGATAACCGCCGCTAATGCAGACGGCAGAAGGATCCCCGTAGAAATCACTTATGAGCAAGGAGACAATCAATGAAGAAATCAACACGCGTCTATATCATTCCTCTGGTGCTGGCAGTTATATTGACCGGATGTGATTCTGTATCCAGACAGTCCCAGCCGCCTTCTGACAGTTCGGTTGAATCTCTCTACCAGATATCTGAGAAACCGGCGAAGTATGCCCATGAAATCAACTACCCGAGGAATTGGAAGGAGATTTCTGGACGACGAGTAAGTTCTCTGGAGGATGAAAGTGATGTTCTTGCTCATGTGTCTGAGGATGAGGTGTGGGTGATTGTTCGTCCGCCGGTTTCGGAATACCGGGGTGATGACCATCCCGGCGGCGGGGCGATGCTGGCGTGTTTTCCGTCGGATGACATGCGAAAACCTTTGCCGCTGAAACATACGGATGTGAAGGGACGCATCAGCGGCTATATTGCCACGGTCGAGATGACCCAGCAGTTCCACAATCCGTATTCGGAAAAGATCGAAGCGGTCTATGTGTTTCCGCTGCCGCAGAATGCCGCGGTCAACGAATTTGTCATGACGATTGGCTCGCGCAAAATCCGCGGTATTATCCGTGAGCGGCAGGAAGCCGAGCAAATCTACGAGCAGGCCAAACGGCAGGGCCATACCACTTCGCTGCTGACACAGGAGCGACCGAATATCTTCACCCAGAAAGTGGCCAATATCGAGCCGGGGCGGGCGATTGATGTGTCGATTAAATATTTCAATACGCTGGCTTATGTAGACGGCTGGTATGAGTTTGTCTTCCCGATGGTGGTTGGTCCTCGCTTCAATCCGCCCCACACGACCGACGGCATCGGGGCGGTTGCCACCGGCCAACGCGGTATTTCCAGCCAGGCAACCGAGGTGCAGTATCTCAAGCCGCACGAGCGAAGCGGCCATGATATCGCCTTGTCGGTGGATATTAATGCCGGCGTTAAAATTGAAAAAATTGACTGTCCGTCTCATTCAATCGCTAAAACAGTTCACAGTCCTGAAATTGCGACCGTGACATTAAACGACCGCGAGAGTATCCCCAATAAAGATTTCGTTTTGCGGTATCGCGTTGCGGGGCAAACTCTGAAGCATTCATTTATCAGCCGTAGCGGAAGAAACGGAAACTATTTCACGCTGATGCTGTATCCGCCCGAAGAACTGGATGCGTCACAGCGTGTCCCGATGGAAATGATTTTCGTGCTGGACTGTTCCGGCAGTATGTCCGGCGAGCCCATCGCCAAAGCCAAGGGGGCTATCAAGCGTGCAATCAAAAAACTCGGGCCCAATGATACGTTCCAGGTCATTCGCTTTTCCAGCGATGCGTCACAGCTCGGAGCCTATCCGGTGCTGGCAACATCTGAAAATATTCGCAGAGGCTTGCGGTATGTCGATAAACTAAAAGGCGGCGGCGGGACGATGATGATCGAGGGCGTCAAAGCGGCCCTCGATTTTCCGCACGATCCAAGCAGACTGCGGCTTGTGTCGTTCATGACCGACGGCTATATTGGTGACGAAAGGGAGATTCTTGCTGCTGTCTATGAGCATCTTGGCAGCAGCCGCATATTCAGTTTTGGTGTGGGCAATTCCGTCAACCGCTATCTGCTGGACCGCATGGCCAAACTGGGTAACGGAGCGGTTGCTTATGTCGGACTTCACGACAATGCGTCTGAGATTGTGGATTTGTTCTATGACCGCATTCGCCATCCGGCGTTGATGGATGTCTCGATTGACTGGGGCGGCTTGCAGGTTTCGGATGTCTACCCGTCGTCGATTCCGGATATTTTCCCCGGCCGGCCGGTTATTTTGACGGGCCGATACCAGTCGCATCGATCCACCGATATTCGGATTACCGGCAAAGTCGGCGATGTGTACCGGCAGATGACAATCCCGGTGTTGAATGATGAGGCATACCGCGGACATGAGGCGATTAGCTATGTTTGGGCACGAAAAAGAATCGAGGAATTAAACAGCCGAGCCGTTTATGATCGCAATCCGGAAATCAAAGACCAGATACGGGATGTTGCCTTGCGATATAGCCTGATGTCAGCTTATACCGCGTTTATTGCGGTTGATTCGTCGCGCCGGACACAGGGCGACCACGGCGTGACGGTTGCAGTCCCGGTACCTGTTCCGGATTGCGTTCGGTACGACACCACTGTTCAGCAGAATTAATCGATGATATGCTAAGTTTTTTCGATGATAATGGTCGTGCCGCTTTTGACGTTCCAGAGTTCGGACAGGTCGTCGGTGACTTTTCCGAAGACGTTGACGTCTGAAGCGGCGCGGCATTCTTCGTTTTGCGACGCAGGTGTCGCACCAAAGAAGATACAAAACGCATTGCCCGGCGGCCAGAAGGCTAACTCGCTCGGTTTCAGCACTTCGCGTGCGTCGGGCTCAAGCGGTGCATTGACGCCAATCGTAAAATAAATCTCCCCGCCCCAACGGTTCACACGTCCTTCAATCGGCAATGCCTCGCCAATCGCTTTTCCCGTCAGCGTATCATAAAGTTCAGCATCAATTATCAAATCTTCCGTTTTTATTTGAACGTGCATAATCTTCCTATCGTGGACCTTAAAACCAATGGTTTACCGGGTTATTCGACAGGGATGATCACTTCATTTCGCCGAAGGAACCAGAGTTGAAATGGTGGGTCGTAGCGGGCGAAAGTGGCTTCCGCGGTGGCCGTCAGGTTCCGGTTTTTTATGAATGCTTCAAGGGTAGTCTTTTTTGCTTCATATCGTTTTTGGCTCCAGGTTCCAGAGTACCTGATCGCTGCAGCTTTAAAGCCGGTCACCTCCTTGATGACAACATTCGGGTCTATCGGTTCAGGCAGTGTTTCCATCGTGTACTGAGCGGGCATCACGAAACTAACAGCGTATTGACCACCTGCGGCCTGTTGCGTCACTGGAGCCGTCATCGCGATTTTTTCTGATTGCGGGCGTTGCTTCACCGGTGCGGTCATGGCGATGGATTTTTGCGTTCGATTGTTGCCGGAAATATAATTGAAAAGCCGCCTGAAGGCGATGTTGCCGGCTTTATCAAAATCGGCCTCCACAAGTGTTTCGGCTACCCGGTAAGGCTTGTATTGACGAATCTCAATGGAGCCGTCTTTTTCCAGAACGGTATATTCAAGCTTTTCGATTCCCATTGTTGCACACGAACACATCAATAGCGGTAAAAACATAACCATACGGTATAGAACGATCGTTTTTGAATTCATAGCAATCCCTTTCGCCATACAAATCGTTATAATATATACGTCTGGGGCTGCGATTGTTCACATTTATTTCTCTTCGATTGTGTAGCCGGGTGCGAGTCGTTCGGTGTAGTCGGCCAGTTTTTCCAGCGGGGCGCTGGGGATCGGTTCGTACCAGAAAGCCGTGGCATTGACGTCTTCCTGCTTGTTGTAGTATCCGCCGCCGCCTTCATCGCCGGCGCCGATCTGCTGAAGCGTCACGCGAATGTCCTCTTTCCAGTAGAGCGGGTCTTGCAGGTGCCAGCGGTACAGCGTCCAGAGCCAGTCTTTTCGCAGGCTCACGCCGCCGTAAAGAAACGCGTTTTCGTGAAAGCCCCAAGCCTGGCCGATGTAGTCTTCGGTGCCCGTGCCGCAAATCGTCGGGAACTGATCGTCGCCGTCGAGATAGGCCTTGAATTCGCCCTCGCCCCACCATTTATGGTCTGCATTGTTAATGCCGATGACACATCCCGCGAACCGGCCCATGCCGCTGCGTTTGGGCAGGATGGTGAAATCTTTGCCCAGTGTGGTCGGATTCTCACGGCGCCAGGCGACATGCAAACGGCCGACATCGGCGGGCAGTGTTTCATTGATGGTCAGGTCGATCTGGTAATAGAAAGGCACGAACTTATTTGGACCTTCGTTGGTGACGGTAAATTTAACGTGTTTTGTAAACGGCATCGGCAGCCAAATCGTCATGCCCGCCGTGTCGGTCATGGAGTGGGCGGCGGATTGGTAGGCTTTTGCGTGCCCGTGTGCACAGCCGAAGAAGTTGCCGATGGGTGCTTCAATGGACGGTGTTTCCTGCCCGTCCCAATAGCCGCGGATGACAAATCCCAGCAGGTTTTCCGGCTTGGCGGGCAACGTGACCCACATGCGTCGGATGACGCCGGGGCCCTCAAAGTCACAGAGTGTCACGGTCTGGCCGGGGCTGATATTGGTTAGTGCTGCTCCTTTGCGGCCGACGCCGATTTTGCTGGCAGCCATACCGCCTTTGCCTTTAGCGCCGGTCGGGTTTTCAAAGCTGATCGTGCGTGTTTCCAGCGGCACATTTACAAGATACGGCATCGAGGAGACGTCATCAAATGAACCGGATAAGGCTGCTGGTCTGGCTGAAGGGTTGCTGTGACAGCCGGCCAAAAGAGCAAGCAGTCCCATGAATGAAAGGGTGACGATTCTATACATTGTATCTCTCCTGTTGTTTTATAGAAAGTTTCAAATTGTACCGATATCGCCAATGTTTAACACATCGTAATCGTGATGTCAAGCGAAAACATCTCCGCAAATGTTTGTCTTCGTGTCTTGGTTGTCTGTGGCGACTCTTTGCTGCCGCTCATAAAGGCTGGATGACGCGGCGTCATGACAGTGATCGATGTTGACAGAAGCAGCATTTTTATCCGCCTCGAACCACTTAATCGTTCAACTTGCCCAAAAGATAGGCCATGGACTGTCCGAGATTCGTCATATTATCCATCCCCTCCTGATCCTGTTTGACGTCGCCGATGTCCAGGCCGTAGCCCATGTTCCAGTAGGTCGAGCCGACGATGAACATCTGTGCGATTTGGAAAAAATGGTTCATGGTGTCAAAAACGTGGGTTGCTCCGCCGCGTCGAACGGCCACTACGGCGGCTCCGACTTTGCGTTTAAGCAGCCCGCCGTTCGTATATGAAACGAAACCGGCGCGATCAATGACTGCTTTCATCTCGGCACTGACATCCGCAAAGTAGGTCGGGCTGCCGAGGATGATGCCATCTGCTTTGATCATTTTCTGAATGATCTCGTTGATTGGGTCGCCGGCGATGACGCAGGTGCTGTTTTGCATTTCGGCGCATTTGCCGCAGGCAATACAGCCGCGAATGCTTTTGCCGCCGACTTGAACCAGTTCTGTTTCAATGCCTGCGTTTTCCAGCGGTTCAAACACCTTGCGAATCAGAATTTCAGTATTACCGCCTTTTCGCGGACTGCCGTTGATTGCCAATACCTTCATTTTTAGATCCTTTCACACTTTTTAAAGGGGCCATTATAACCTTCCTGACCGAGTGAAATTCTTGTCTCAAGGAGATAATTTATCGCAAAAACGCTCCATTGTTTATGTCGATACAGGTTCCATTGATATATGCAGGGCAATCGACGGCCAGCCAGAAGATCGCCTTGGCAACTTCAGAGGCCATTGCAAAACGACCGGTGAAGACGGTTTGGCGGATTGCTTTTTTACGCTCTTCGGGAATGACTGCGAGCATCTCAGTTTCGACCGGCCCCGGCGCCACAGCGTTAACGACAATGCCGTGAGGGCCGAGCAGTTTTGCAAAGCTTTTGGTGGCATTGAGAAGCCCGGCTTTGGTAATACCATACCAAACATCGGGATGGCCGATATGGGCGGCGATCGAGGCGTTGTTGACAATTCGACCGCAACCTTTGCTGATCATCGACTTGGACACTTCACGAATCAATGCAACCGGGGCTTGGATGTTAAGATTGAGAATCCGTTCGATTTTGTCATCGGGATAAGCATCGTAGGGGAGCGAATACATTACACCGGCGTTGTTGACGAGGATATCCACCGAGCCAATCTTCTCAACTAAGGCCCCGATTCCGGAAACATTGGTCAGGTCGTATGGGACAGCGGTCACCTGCGGGTGATCGGATAGCTCAAATGGTGAGAAGTCCCGAGCGATGATGGTGACTTTGTGCCCTGATTCAATAAGCATGCGGGTTACTTCGAGACCAATGCCTTTATTGCCGCCGGTAACGAGGGCTGTTTGTTTCATGATTTCTCTGTTTCATTGAAGATGAATATTGTCTTTATGTAATTCGTCTTTTTATATCATGCAAGAGTCGTATTTTCAATCATTCGTTGGTCTAATATATTGCCAGTCTGCGACATTAAGGGGGCAAAGGCGATAAATGGCTCGGTTTCTGGGCTTTTCTAAGGCTAAGCATACTCAGAATTCAGGTTTTTTTCAATGAAATGATGATTTGAGCGGCAAAAAGGTTGACACCTTGGCCCAAAATCCGTATAGTACTCCACTTCCGGGCGTTTAGCTCAGTTGGCTAGAGCATCTGCCTTACAAGCAGAGGGTCGGGGGTTCAAGTCCCTCAACGCCCATTCAAAAAGCCTCGTTTTCAGCAATGAGAACGAGGCTTTTTCTTTTTATTCCTACTCCAATTATCCTCTTTTAGAAGCTCCATCGTCCAGAAAACGTCCAGTTTCAGTGAGTTGGCAGTTGGAAGGGAGGGGGGAGTGAGAGACAAAATGTGAGGAAAGAGGGGGCTTGTAATTCAGCGAAAAGTGCAAAGGAAAAGAGAAGGAGTGAAGTCTTTAATTGACTGGGGAGATGATTTCTCTTAAACAACTGCCAGGGCATTGAGTTTCTCTGCGGCAGATATTTTGTTTTCATCCAAGGTTTTGACATAGTATTCCATCGTGGTAACAATCGATGAGTGACCCATTAAATCTTTGAGCGTAAAGGCTGGAATTCCAAGGTTTGCCATATTGGTGCCAAAGCCTTTTCTGAGCGAATGAATTGTCAGAACCTTATTGGTTTTGATGCCTGCCTCGTGACAGAATATTTTGAAATCCCTTCTGGCGTTACTGATGATATTTCTGTTGTTCCAATCTTCTCCTTTTTCTTGACAATAGGTATGCCATCTTTCGATTAAACGCTGATTGGCATCAGCGGAAAGAAATACAAAGGGACTGTCAGGTTCTGATTTTTCCTTTAATTCTTTCAGCATTGTAATGACCTTTTGAGGAACAGGGATTGAGCGAGTTTCATAGTCTTTGACGCTGAAAAGTGGAATATCTTTTTGGGGAGAACGGTTGGCAATATTAATCTGATTGTTTTTGAAATCAATGTCGCCATTGTCCCAGAGGAGATTTGCCGCTTCGCCAAAGCGTAATCCACAATAATACATAACCGAATAGAAAGCCTTCAGACACAGAATTCGCAGTCTGTCAGCGGCTTCATTCTTCTTTGTGACCTTGGCAGTGGTATCAACGGCTTTCAGGACATTGCCGAATTCTTCTATGCTGAGTGCATACCAGTCTTTCTTCTTAATTTTACCGAGTTTGATGCCTTCAAATGGGTTTTTGCGAATATAGCCCCATTCTTGAGCGACCTTGAATAGTCGTTTACATTGGCGAAGATGTCTACTTCTTGTTGAATCAGATGCTTTTCCATCTGTCAGCAAGTTGGTAAGGCTGTTGATAAATGTAATAGCATCTTCTTTTCGAATTGAACTGATATGACAATAAGGAGCAAAGTAGCCTTTGATTCTTTCAGTTGTGCTCTTATAGGCGATATAGGAGGAGTATTTCAATGTTGGCTTATAGGCTTTCAGATATTTGTCGCAGAGCTGCTCAAGGGTGAGTTTGCCGTTTTCGTGATATGCTCTGATTTCTGGGTTGCGAATTTGTTCTGCAAATCGCTCCGCCTTCTTCTTTGTTTCAAAGCTCTTGCTATGCCGAGATTGTTTTTCCTTATTTACATCATATTTTCCCCACCAACGAACCGTCCAGGGCTTGGTTTTACTGTTCTTATTCTTACTTACTACTACGTCATTTCTAATTTTCATATTAATTCTCCATTTATAATAATTTTGTGACACACATACCGCTGTGAAGAATCACTTGCAAGTGGTTTTTATGAAACATCTCCATTAGAATATTGGGTCTGATATTCAAGAAAACTGATGAGTTCAGATTTGAGATATCTGAGCCTTTTTCCTACTTTCGTCCCCCTGAGCCTGCCCTCTGAACGGTAATACTCAAGAGTGGTTTCGGGATGCTTTGTTCCCCCATCATCCAGCCTTAAGAACTTGATTGCCTCTTCTTCTGTCATCAAATCTGGAACTACGGCTCCATCTGCAAAAAAACTTGCTCCTACAAACTGCTGCTTTACTACTTCATTTCCTTTCGTCATTTAACTTTTCTCCAATTAAATTATCAACTATACCCCCACCTTACAGATTTCTTTATCACTATTCAATAGGTTGCATATTTTTATAAATATATTGAAAATAATGACTTAAATCACTTTCAATAGGTTTGGGAATAATTCATAAAGCATTATTTGAGTTGGGCCTCTTGAGCCAGTTGCCCCACCTGCCCCCAGCTTCCTCTGTGTGGCTCTTTCTTATATATAAGCCAGTAGTTGAGCCAACTATTATAAAGAAGGGGCTGGTGAGGCTCTGGTTTGGTCCCAATAAGGTTGTCTGATGAGAGTGGGGCTTATTAGGGGAGTTGTAATAAAGTAATGGTTTAATGAGTGGGACAAGTATTTACTTTGACAAGACCTATCTCTGCTGATACTCTTCCCCCGAAATAAATCAGTTACATACTAATTTAAGGATGAAAAATGCAAGAATTTGAAGACCTCAAAACGCTAGTAGCTGACATTGAAGATGACCTCAATAAAGCCGAAGCTGGGAACAAAGCAGCAGGGACAAGAATCAGAAAACAAATGCAGAGCATTAAAGCAGCCGCGACTGCTATCAGAAGTAAAATCCTTGAACTTCGCCCCTCTGAGTGAGTTTTTCTGAACTTACCTAAGACAATTTAAAGAGTTGTATTTATGAGCCACCAGTCTCTTCTGGTGGCTTTTTCTATAAGATAGGCATAAGTTGAGCCTATGGGGTAGAAGGAGGAAGGGAGTTCGGTGAGAACGCCCAGAAAACCCCACAGGCTCATTAGAAGGAGTACTCGTATGGTAGCTATTTTTAGTGGTTTGTCAATTTTTTGGCGGAAAATAAGCTTTGTATGATTAATATAACCCTTCGTTTTGACTTTTTTCATGTTCAGATGTATGCTTGATATAGAAATTATTTCAGCGGAAAAAATAAACGATGTCAAAAGTAGACAAAATATATAAACCTAAGCTCAGTAAACAGGCTCTGCCTATCTTTACAGCCAGAATCTCAGCCGGATTTCCTTCTCCTGCAGCTGACTATGAAGAGGGAAAACTTGACCTTAATAAACATCTGGTCAAGAACCCTCCTGCTACCTTCTTTGTCAGGGTATCTGGCGACTCAATGGAAGGGGCTGGTATCCATGATGGGGATTTACTGATTGTTGACCGCTCCATCGAACCCAAATCTGGTAAAGTGGTTATCGCTGTTCTTAATGGAGAGTTGACGGTTAAGCGATTAAAGATTTATCGAGGGAAATATTCACTGGAACCAGAGAACCCTAATTACCCCATTCAAAAGATTACCAAAGATATGGAGTTTGAAGTTTGGGGTGTTGTAACGAATGTGATTCATGCATTATGAGTAATATCTTTGCATTAGTTGATTGTAATAATTTCTATGCCTCTTGCGAGAGAGTCTTTCAGCCCTCTCTACAGCATCGCCCTGTTGTTGTTCTGTCCAATAACGATGGTTGCATTGTTGCCAGAAGCAACGAAGCCAAGGCGTTAGGGATTGGGATGGGAACTCCCTATTTTAAAGCCAAAGATGTCATAGAGAAAAATAACATCGCTGTTTTTTCTTCCAACTATGCTCTTTATGCGGACATGTCCAATCGAGTCATGCAGACGTTGAGTCAGTTTACTCCCAACATGGAAATCTATTCCATTGATGAAGCGTTTCTTGGATTGGATGGAATTCAAGGGGATTTGGACTCATATGGCAGAGAGATACGAAAGACAGTGCTGCAATGGACTGGTATGCCTGTCTCAGTAGGCATCGCTAAAACAAAGACCCTGGCTAAAATAGCAAATCATCTGGCTAAGAAGTCAAATAAGGCAGGTGGCGTATTAGAGCTGACTCAACAACGATATATCTGTAAAGCATTAGAAAGAACGGATGTTGAGGATGTTTGGGGAGTCGGAAGAAGAATATCCGAAAAATTAAAAAGAGTCGGGATTATGACTGCTCAACAATTAGCTCATTCTGACCTTGACTGGATTCAGAAAACCTTTTCTGTAATGACAGTTAGAACCGTCTTGGAATTGAGAGGTCAAAAGTGCTTTGAGTTGGAAGAAGTACCAGAACCCAATAAAAACATAACTGTCTCAAGGTCCTTTGGAAAAGAGATAGAAACTATTGAAGAACTACAACAAAGTTTGACACAATATATATCGAGAGCAGGTGAAAAACTGCGTTCTCAAGAGCAATATGCTCAGATATTGACTGTCTTTGGAATGAGCAATCGCTTTGGAAAAGATGCGTATTATAACTCTGCCAGTTGTATCTTTGAAGTGGCGACAGATAGCAGTTTGGAGTTAGTTGGGGCAGTGGAACAGTTGGTAAAGAAGGTCTATAAGAAGGGAGTTAAGTTTAAGAAGGCAGGAGTGGTATTAAGTAAATTAGTTCCCAAGGATGAGCTTCAATTGAATTTATTTGCTGATAGGGAAAGCATCGATAGGGATAGGCGGTTGATGCAGGTTTTGGATAAGATTAATCAGAGAGGGAAACTGGTTGCATTTGCTTCAGAGGGAACAGTGAAACCCTGGCAGACGAAGTTTGAGCGTAAATCCCCATGCTATACGACAAGATGGGATGAGTTGGTGAAGGTGGGATAGGGATTGAAGAGGATGGATGCAAAATAGTATCAAAGACAATTTAGCGACAGATGAATACTATCACGGAACATTAGACTATAAAGCCATTCAAATATTATATGAAGGTTTTCGGCTCAAGAAAAGCAGCAGTGATTATGGTCGCTATGGCACATTCAAACAAGGGCTTTATCTAACAAAAACATTGCCTGTTGCATCTTTATTTGGCTCCAAATATGTTTTTAGGTGCCGAATAGAGCAAGGTATTTCTATCCTGTGGCTCAATGATAATTACGACAAGAAAGTAATTGCCTACTTGAAACGAGAGTTTTCAAAAAGCATCCTTGATGGAGATATTTCAAAAGTCATCCCTCGAAATAAGAATTTGACAAAAAATGAGTTAATCCATTTGTTAAATTATCGGTTTAGCAAAGCCAGTTGGGCAAGGAAACATATTCATAAATGGTTCAATGTCGTCTCCTCATTTCGATAGCAACTCCAATTACATAAATATGATGGTATTGGAGAAGCAAAGGAAGAGGTGGGAGTCGCTATTTTTAATCCTTCTTTTGTCAAACCGATAGAACTCTTGCAGATTACTTCTGTAGGAGAAGAATCAACTCTTAAATCACTTAATCACAAACAATTTATTGAGGGAATAACTCAACATTATATCGATTTGGCGGAATATTATGATTACGAAGACAAAGAGGAGAGGAGCCAAGTAAGTTCTTTTATGGAAAGATATTGTCAGGAAAATGGGCTGACCTGATAGAGGGGAATTAGTCCGAATTCTCGTTCAAACATTGTATAAGTTTGAGATTATTGCTTTATTAACTTATTTTAACCCTTATTTCCGCCCAAAAATAAGGTTGTCTATTTCAGATATAGCTTTTTTAATGAAATATTTTGCCAGAGTCTAATTCTTGACATATTAAGTCATATATGTTATTTTCTTCTCAGGAATAAGGATTAAGGAGGTTCCAGATTTGGAGCTTGTAACAAAAAGAAGGTTTCTTGATACATATTTTTGTCCAACCTATGGATGGCAAATGTCTCACTCCCCATCTACCCCAGAATTATCCATCTTTGACCAATTCCAGATGAAAGAAGGTTTAATGGTTCAGAAAAGAGCTAGGGAACTTTATCCCAATGGAATTCTTATCGAAGGTGATAATATTTCTGCTTCTCAACTAACTCGAAATTATATCCAAAGCAATGATATAGAAGTTCTTTTTGAAGCAACATTTATTTCAAATGAGTTCATTACAAAAGTTGATATCTTGAAAAGAGAAGGCTCTGGATGGAGGCTCATCGAAATCAAGTCTGGTACCTCAGATGATAAATCAGAATATCTTGATGACCTGGCCTATACAACTATGGTTGTGAAAAGGACCGGTTTGGAGTTAGTGGGTAGTTCTTTACTACTGGTTTCCAAAGCCTATAGACTTGGGATGACTGATGAAAAGCTATTTGAGGAATATGATTGTACTGACAAAATCGAAGATACAGTAAATGAATATGAAGCTATGTCGAATAAGATTCCTATGTATCTGAAACAAGACAATTGCCCTGAAACTGAGTTGAAATGGGAATGTAAGAGTTGTCCCGTTTTTAGTGAATGTACAGAAAAAGGAATTGAGCATCATATTTTTGACTTGCCCCGCATCAGTAATACAAAATATTGCCAGTTGAGAGATATGGGAATTGTATCAATCAAAGACATTCCTGCTTCTTTTATCTTGAGTTCAACTCAGCAACCTGTATGGGAAGCGGTTCAGCAAGGTAAAGCGGTTGTTGATAAAAAGGGATTGGAAGCTGCTTTAAGCAAAGTTAAATACCCTGTATATTTTCTTGACTTTGAAACAGTTAAAACAGCTATTCCTCTATATAATAATGTAGCTCCTCATGCTCAGGTTCCCAGTCAATACTCAATCCACAAATCTTCTGCTCCAGGCCTAGATTGTGAGCATTATGAGTACTTGGCTGACCCAATGAAAGACAGCAGAAGAGAGTTGGCAGAGCAACTCATTAAAGACTGTGGCGAAGAGGGAACTATTTTCTCTTATAGTGCGTTTGAAGCAACTACCATCAAGGGGCTTGCTAAATTACATCCTGACCTTGAAAAGGAGCTTCTTGGATTAGTTGGTAGGATTATTGACCTGAAAGCAGTCCTGACAAATTACTATGACTCTGGCTTTCATGGTAGTTATAGCATCAAGGATGTGTTGCCTGTAATGGTAAAAGATTTGAAATATGATGGAATGCCAGTAGGCAATGGTGGCGATGCGATTGCTGTTTTTGCTGGGATGGCAAGAGGAGAATATACGACAGATGAATGCGAGCAGATAAAACAGGATTTATTAGCTTATTGCGAATTGGACACCCTGGCGATGGTTAAGGTATATGAAGAGTTAACGAAGTAAACATCATAGTAGTTTTATGACTTCTCAAAAGAAGCTTTAGAGGATTGGATAATAAAATGGATAAAAAAGTCATGCCCCCGCGAATTGTAGTTGGCTTAACTGGCCCTGTTGGAAGTGGTTGTTCGACTTTAGCTAAGTTTTTTGATAATCCTGATGATATCGAAAGAAGGAAAGGGAATTTATTTTTACAAAAACTTGTTGCCGATGATTATGTTTTACAAGTAAAAAATGACTATATTGTAAACTGGGATAAAATCAATCAACAAGTAGATGAGAAATTAAATGAGTATCATCTTGTAAAAGGCAGAATTGATAGGTTAGATGAAAGCTCGATTCCTGAAAGACTAATTTTCAGGCGAAATAAAATATTTAAAGAGTTAGGTCGGTTACTTGAGCTAAGAGAATCCCTCAAAGCTTTTAGCTTTCTCAAACCTTATTACCCTCAAGAAACACCTCATTATTTCAGAACGTTGTCAATGTCTGATTTGATTATCTTTCATTCACTCCTTTCACTGGAGCAAAATCCTGGTATGAGTTCTGGATACGTTGAATTTAATGAAGTGGCTATGGGGATTATCCCTAAAATCGAAGAAAAACTGAAGAATCTTACCTTGCCAGATGATGTTGATACTATCGGTAAATTTTATAAAAAGATATCCAGTAAGAATACGCCCGAAGTTATAAAAAACTTGATTAGAGTGTTCAGTATCATCCACGCTTACTCTAGGGAACTCAAGAGCGACCTCCAAAAGAAAACCCAAGGTAGATATACTGAAATACTTCAAGCTTTTGGCAATAACTTAAGAAAGTGTGGTTGCCCATTTGCATGCCCAACCGACCAAGGGGCTACTAAAAATGCAACAAAGCTAGCTCAAGATATGGTTAAGATAATCAATCTCATCTATGATAGCGGCGAAGCGGCATTTTTTGTAATAGACTGTTTAAGGAATCCATATGAAGTTCTTTATTTTAGAAAAATGATTCCAGATTTTTATTTAATCAGTATCTATGCTGACCAAGAAGTACGTCTTAACAGAACCTATAAAGGCCAGATGAAAGCTTTAGGGAAGATTGTATCTCAGGAAGAATATTTAGAAGTATTTAAAGCTGCCGATTCATTAGACAGTGGCAAAAGTATCCATGAAAGTATAGAGAAATCATATAAACAGAATGTTACTAAATGCGTCCAGATTTCAGACTATGCAATAAATAATCTAAAGGATTGCTTAGACAAAGAAACTATTCTTCATATGAAGTTGTTGAGAATGATGAGCCTTGTTTTGAGTCCAGGTTGTTGTAAGCCAACTTTAGACGAGGTACATATGAATATGGCATATACAATGGCAGTTAAATCAAATTGCATATGTCGCCAAGTGGGGGCTGTCATTGTCGGTGCTGATGGGTATGTTGTAGGTGCGGGATGGAATGATATTGCACGAGGTGAAATATCATGTGGATTAAGGGTGTTAAGGGATGTCGCCAAAAGCGAAATCCATGAACCTATCAATCAAGTCATCAAAGAATATAATCTACAAGAGCAATACGAAAAGGTTAAAAAGAACAATAAATACGAAATGAATCAATCTTGCTTTTGTTTTAAAGATGAAATGGTTACTAAAGAGGTATCAGACAAATTAACTAAAGGATTGAAATCAGAGCAATATAAAGATTTAGCTGCTCATCCAGAACAACTTGACAGTTTAATTAAAAATGCTGGATTGCATCAATTGGAATTTTGTCGAGCATTACATGCTGAAGAAAATGCAATTATTCAGAGTGCTAAAACAGGTGGGGCCGGCGTTAAAAATGGCACTATCTATACAACTGCTCAACCTTGCACATTGTGTTCAAAAAAAATTAAGCAATCTGGGATTGCAAAAGTAGTATATACCGATGCGTATCCTAAGAGTTTGCCAGATATATTTATGGATGAAGTTGAATTGAAACAGTTTGAAGGAGTTAAACCTAGAAGCTACATGAAACTATTTATGGCTAACCATGACCAGAAAGAATGGCAAGACCTTGAAGTTCAGAATGCAATACCAGGCTTTGACTTCAATGAAGGACAGTATTTATATCAAGTGGGATAAGAGCTGGTTCTTATTTAAAATATTTATTGCCAAACCGTCTCTTTCCCGATATATTAATTGCAGTCAAAGGGTGGAACCGACCTCTGTCCCACGTCCCTCCTAAGCCCTTCCAAATGATATTTAACTATATTTTTAGGAAGCGGTACTATGATTTCTCTTACAAAAACTCCTTCTCAAGGACTCCTATTCTCGGAACCCCTCTATGCAGAAACTGGAGTATGGTGCGAACTTAATCCAGGAATTGAGCCAACTGAATGGGCGGCTTTGTGCCGGTATATTGGGAATTTGAGCCCGAGGGAGTTCAAAAGCGTCAAAAAGACGATTATCCCCTCTCCTGATTCGTTGAAAAGTAGGTTCAAAAGATTATTTATGTTTGATGGAAGTAATATGATAGGAATACCTGTTTTGAGTTTGGGACCGAGTGGGATTGGAGGGGAATTTCAGAGTGAGGAGTGTAAATAGGTGATAATGCTTGTATTAAATATATATTTCTGGTAGAATTTGCATTTTCAGTGTCAAAATTAAGGATTAAGGAGGTTTTTAACAACGATGGTCAACTTTCAGGATAAGGCTAACTTCATTTGGCAAGTGGCTGATGATATCCTTCGCGGAGCTTTTAAGCAACATGAATACGGAGAGGTGATACTCCCCTTTGTCGTCCTACGACGCTTGGACTGTGTGCTTGAAGACCGTAAGGACGCAGTCATCGAGACTTATGATAAATACAAGGACAAGCTCGATGATACAACGCAGGTCTGTATCGAGGCGACCAAGAAGAGCAAGAAGGATAAGGGATTGAACTTCTACAATACCTCGTTCTATGACCTTCGCAGGCTTGCCCAAGATGCCAACAATATCGAACTGAACTTCAACAACTATATCAACGGCTACAGCAAGAACGTTCGCGATATTATCGAAAACTTTCAAATCGATAAGGTCGTTGCCAAACTGGTCAAGAATGGCTATCTATTTCAACTGATTGACAAGTTTACTGAGGTTGACCTCCATCCCAAGGAGGTTTCCAACCATCAGATGGGATATATCTTTGAGGAACTGTTGCGTCGGTTCTCTGAAATGTCCAATGAGACGGCTGGGGAGCATTATACGCCTCGTGAAGTCATTCGGCTGATGGTCAATATCCTCTTTGCCGAACATAAAGACGAACTCAAAGGCGAAGGCATTATCCGGACGGTTTTCGACCCCGCGTGCGGAACGGGCGGTATGCTCGTAACCGCCAAGGAACATATCGAAGAGCATATTAACGAGAAAGTCGATGTGCATATGTTCGGTCAGGAACTCAACGAGCAGACCTATGCGATAGCCAAGTCGGATGTGCTGATTATGGGTGAAGAAGAAGGCAATATCCGTCAGGGGACAAGTTTCAGCAATGATAAGTTTGCTGATATGAAGTTCAACTATATGCTCTGTAATCCGCCGTTCGGAGTGTCTTGGAAGAAGGAAAAGACATTTATTGAGAACGAGGCGAAAAGCCCATACGGTCGGTTTTCTGCCGGAACACCTCGTATCTCCGATGGTGCGTTGCTGTTTCTTCAGCATATGATTAGCAAGATGGATGTCAACGGCTCGCGTATTGCGATTATCTTCAACGGTTCGCCCCTCTTTACAGGTGATGCCGGCAGTGGCGAAAGCGACATTCGCAAATGGATTATCGAAAACGACTGGCTCGAAGCCGTTGTCGCTCTGCCGACGGAACTGTTCTACAATACGGGAATTGCAACCTATGTCTGGGTCGTAACCAACCGCAAACCCAAGAAACGTCGCGGTAAGGTGCAGCTGGTCAATGCTGTTGAGTTCTCTGCGAAGATGCGTAAGAGCCTTGGCAATAAACGAAACTATATAACCGATGACCAAATCAAGCAGATTACCGGGATTTACAAGGACTTTGTTGACGGAGAATACTGCAAGGTCTTTGATAATGATGACTTTGGCTATACCAAAGTGACGGTTGAACGTCCGCAGATGAAAAAAGGTAAGATTGTCAAGGACAGTAAAGGCAAACCCAAACCGGATGGCAAACTCCGTGACTTTGAAAAGATTCCGCTTAAACAGGACATCGACGACTATTTCGAGCGGGAAGTAAAGCCTCATGTTGACGATACGTGGATGGACAGGAGCAAAGATAAGGTTGGCTATGAAATTAACTTTACCAAGTATTTTTACAAGTATCAGCCATTGCGACCGCTTGCTGATATCAAGGCTGATATTCTGTCTCTTGAAAATGAAACTGAAGGATTGTTGAAAGAAATATTAGATTGAAACAAAAAAAGGGATTAAAATTCTCAAACACAGTAAAAAGCCTTGACAGAAAAAAAGTTATTTATTTTTCGTTGATGGTTTTGACTTGGTGGGTATTGTCACTTGCTTTTAGTAAGTTGAATCCAGTAGCTGATAAATATTATTCAGGTGGCTTACCTGTTTCGGGTTATTGTGAATCACATTCTATTGAATATAATGTTGTTAAAATTTTAATTTCTTTTCTTTTTGTAATCATTATAGGCACAATGGTCTATTATGGTGGATACAAAATACTTTTCATTTATTTTTTATATAGCGTTTATGGTCCTTGCAGTGTCTTATTTGAATTACCACATCCTTATCTCCCATTAGCGTGTAAATTATTTTTCACACTTAAAATACTACCATTTGTTCTGCTCCTCGTAATTCTTTTGACGCTCAAAAAAATTGGCAAGTTAACCTCTGAATTTCGGACAATTGCATTTACCTTGGTGTATTTTATATGCTGTTTATTGCCGCATTTTATTGACATTAAAAGTAAATTCAAACCCATAACGTCACGCATCCGAGCAGAAGAAAGAAAAAACTTCTACGAAGAAAATGCAGTTCCTGAAACAATTAGAGTTAATTATAAGAAACTGCATCGCTCAATTATAGAACATTTAGATAGCCTTAAGATTTTTATGTTGCCTTCTTCTTCTTCTTCTTTTTATAACCACAATTTGAATAGTGTAATAAGTCGTAGTGCGACTGTGTTTTCTCAAGAAATAACAAAATCGGAATACCAACAAATTAAAGATGAATATCTGAAGAAAGCAAGGCACGTGCAACGTTCCTGTGACACTACCTCTTTTGTTAATACAGTGCTTCAGGATGATGCTGATGCAAAACGTAATCAAAATCTTATTCTAAAACTACCTTCAGATTTTACAGTGATGGTTCTC
This sequence comes from Anaerohalosphaeraceae bacterium, assembly GCA_963675155.1. Classification (GTDB taxonomy): domain Bacteria; phylum Planctomycetota; class Phycisphaerae; order Sedimentisphaerales; family Anaerohalosphaeraceae; genus 4572-13. The sequence continues at coordinate 775,887 of OY775912.1, forward strand.
TATGCTGGTTTACATCAAGAATTAGATGACTACAATAATTGGGAAAGTAGTTATAGCTGTGGAATTGCGATAAGTGACTTAACATATGAAATCAGAACATGGGTATATTACCCAACCATTACATATAAAGGAGAATGAAAGTGGCAAAAAAGAAAAAGTTCCCTGAAACCTTAAACGGCTTTTTTTATGGTGTTGCAGTTTCTGTAATTGCGGGTTTCATTGTATATGCTTTGACAGGAAAAGAAAGTCCTGAAATAAATCAAACCGCTGATTTTGGAGGTGTGAAGGGTGGCGTTGTGAAGTTCGACCCTGAAGCACAAATTGGAGACAAAACCTTTAATGTAAACTCTTCAAGAGGGAAAGACTATACGAAGTATCTTAGTATTTATCATAGATATGGCGATTTTACTTCCGAATACGATAAAGTATTCGTTAATATTTTTGAAGAAGGAAAAGATGTTTTTACCATAAAACGTAACGATTTGAGAACATTAACAGAGATGAAAAGGGAATTAGACCGAGATTATGAACATTTAGCTCACGATATTCACGAAATTGAGCAAATCGTTAAAAGTGCCCGTGAAATGGAAAAGCATCCATAGTCAAATAAAATATGAAAAAATACTCTACATACAAAGACAGCGGTGTTGAATGGATTGGAGATATACCAAGCCATTGGAATGTGATACGGCTGAAATATCTGCTATCAGGCAAATTGAAATATGGAGCAAACGAATCTGCGGAGTTTGCTGATAAATCCATGCCAAGATATATTCGCATAACGGATTTCGGTGATGATGGCAAACTCCGAGACGATACATTTAGGTCTTTGCCAATGGATGTTGCAGCAGAATATTTACTCTGTGAAGGGGATATTCTTTTTGCGAGAAGTGGAGCAACTGTAGGTAAAACATTCCAGTTCAAAGATTATAACGGAGATGCTTGTTTCGCGGGTTATCTGATTAAGGCTACTCCAAATCCCAAACATGCTTTCTCTGATTTTTTGTATTATTATACAAGGTCGAAGGCATATGAAAACTGGAAGAATAGCGTTTTTATCCAAGCTACTATTCAGAATATCGGTGCCGATAAATATCAAAATCTTATGGTTTCAGTGTCAGATATTGACGAGCAACGGGTGATTGCAGATTTTTTGGATGACAAGACGGCGAAGATTGACAAGCTGATTGATACGAAGCGAAAGCAGATTGAACTGCTGAAAGAACAGCGGACGGCAGTGATTAATCAAGCCGTAACCAAAGGACTTGACCCCAACGCAGAAATGAAAGACAGCGGTATTCCTTGGATGCCCAAAATCGCAAAACATTGGAAACCAGTTAAATTAGGTTATTATATTGACCTTCTACCCGGTTTTGCTTTTCCAAGCAGCGATTTTTCGCATTCGGATGACGATATTAAGTTGTTGCGTGGTATCAATATTGCTCCGGGTGCAATTCGCTGGGATGAAACAGTATATTGGTCGGCAGATGAATACGAGGCTCTAGAGCAGTTTCAGTTGAAGCAAGGGGATATTGTAATAGGAATGGACCGACCGTGGGTCTCAAAAGGTATGAGAGTTGCCCAAGTCAAAGAAAACGATATACCTTGCTTATTGTTACAGCGTGTTGCTCGTTTACGTGCGAAGCCTCCGCTTACTCAACAATTTTTAAGCATAATCTTATCAAGCAAGTTTTTTGTTGATTACTTTTCTCCGATTTTAACAGGCGTGAGTGTTCCACATATAAGTCCAACTCAAATCATGTCTTTTCGTTTTGGCCTACCGCCAGAGAACGAATTGAGTGACATAATAGACTATTTGTCTGAAAAGTTTATTGAGACGGATGCGACAATTTCCAAAGCTGAAAAGCAAATCGAATTACTGACCGAATACAGAACTGCATTAATTTCCGAGGCGGTGACGGGCAAGATTGATGTAAGGAAGGCGGTATAATGGCAACAAAACCCCAATACTGGATATTTTCAAATCAATGGAATGGGATGTACGGTGACAGTGATTGGGATATGGATACTATTTTGAAGACCAAGCGATATTACTTCAAGAACAGTGAGTCGAACAGGTCAAAGATTAACGATGGCGATTTTGTCATATTCAGAACCTACGGCTCGGGGTATTGGGGGACTTGCCAAATCGCAAGTAATTGGGTGCCGGATGCTGATGCTGAACAAAAACATGATTGTGAGGCTGGCTGGTTTGAAATATCCAACATCAGAAGATGGAAGGCGACTCTGCCCTATGAGTTAATAAGGACGGAACTGACCAATCAAAACCATCGGCTCCGAATTGCCAAGGCTACTCCGGAAGACAAAAACAAAATCGAATTGGCGTTAAAAATCTATCGCAATATGGGCTACGGTTCAACGGATGGAAACTTTTTCGTCTTGGAAGATGGCTTGGAAGAAGCAGTCAAAAAGAATCTCGGGCAGTTGAAGTTGAGATTGGCTGACAAGGATATCCAACAGCAATGCAGTCTTGGGATTGGAGTTGGTCGAACAGATTTGATATGCCGGGATAAGGATGACAATTATATTGTCTTGGAACTGAAGGCGTCCCATTCCTCTGACAGCGTTGTTGGGCAGATATTGCGGTATATGGGATATATCCGTGAAAATTGGGCAGACAAGGAAAACAAGAAAGTAAAGGGTATCATTATAACGCCAGGCTACGACGAGCAGTTGCGGTTGGCAGCGAAAGAAGCAGGAATTAAGGTGCTCAGGATTAAAATTGGCTAATAGTTGCGAGGAGCATTATGGATAAATTGTTAAGCGAAATTGATAAGCTGGTTGAGAAATCAAAGGACATCAGTTCTAAAACTCGATTAGCAAAGGTTCGACTGTACGCAGAAGGATTAAAGGCGAAGTTGGAACAGGTTGATTATGCCTTGACTTGCTTGGAGCAGTTTACTAATCGTTCTGATGATATGGAGTCAACAACCGAAGAAGAAGCGTATTCTATTAGTATGCAGGTTAATTTTTATTGTGACTCATTTTGGACGTTCTTTTATTCGAGCCTTGATGTATTATCGCAAGTCGTTAATCAAGCGATGAAACTCGAATTGGACGAAAAAAATGTTAGTTTTATAAATGTCATGGGCAAGCTGGGAGGCAAGAAATATAAAGCTACAAAAGTTTTCAAACAATACTCGACGATGAGCAAGTCTTATCCATATAAAAATCTCGACAAGTATCGAAATTGCTCAACGCATCGTAGGCAAATCTACATTGAAGAAATCTTAAGCAGCGTAAAAATTAAAGGGACTCCGGGCTATTCAACAACTGCAAGCACATCGATAACAACTGTTGAACGTTTCTTATGCGACGACCCTCTTGCTTCAGTTCCTAAAACCAACCAAAAGAGAGCTATCCCTGATTACATGGATGATACTAAATCAAAAATAATCAAAAGTATTCTTGCGATTATCAAAGCGACAGAAAACGTAAAATAGGAGTCATTACAATGGCAAAAAAGAAAGTTTCGAAAAAAGCGACTAGGAAAGTGCCAAAATTGAATCTGAAGAAGTCAGTCAAAAAGAAAGTTGCTCGTAAAGTTTCACCGCAAGAACTAATACCGGATGAACCGGTTCCAATGTTTGCAAAGAATGAAGTTTTAGCCGGTGATTACTGTAATATTGCATTGCTTCATCATACTGAACGAGAGTTTGTAATGGATTTCATTTTCGCTATTGCTAATCAGCATTCTTTAGTTTCGCGAGTTATTACAAGTCCTCAACATATGAAGAAAATCTATGAAGTATTAGGCGATAATATCAAGCAATACGAGAAAAAATATGGCGAAATTAAGTAGGGTAAAAAGTCATCTTGGGAAGTGATGTTATGACTCCGCAGACATATTTAGAACAGGACTTTGAGGAACATATTGAACAACATCTGCTTAACAGTGGATATATCAAGTGTAAGCCGACGGACTATGACAAGGACTTGTGCTTGATTGCTGATGAGGCGATTGCATTCATCAAGGATACGCAACCGAAGGAGTATGTCAAGTTAGAGAAACAATATGGCGACGCTACGCGCCGCAAGATTGTTTCGAGACTGTCTTCAGAGGTTGCCAAGCGTGGCGTTCTGGATGTTCTGCGTAAGGGTATCAAGGATAGAGGAGCAAAGTTTCGGCTGGCGTATTACAAGCCGTCAAGCGGAATGAATAAGGAACATCTGGAGTTGTATCAGAAGAACCGTTTTGCGGTGGTTCGGCAACTGAAATACAGCAAGAAAAACGAGAACAGCCTTGATATGGGTATCTTTATCAACGGCTTGCCGATTATAACCGCCGAACTGAAGAACAGCCTTACGGGGCAATTTGTCTCCAATGCTATCAAGCAATATAAGAACGACCGTGACCCCCGCGAACCGTTGTTTGCGTTCAAGCGTTGCCTGGTTCATTTTGCCGTGGGCAATGAGAAGGTTTATATGACAACAAGGCTGAGTAGTCATAAGACGCGATTCTTGCCGTTCAACCTTGATACCGAGAATCCCATCAATCCCAATGGGCATAAGACGGCGTACCTGTGGGAAGACATCTGGCAAAAGGATACGCTGTTGGATTTGATTGATAACTACCTATGTCTTCAGAAGACGACGGAGAAGTATTTCGATAAGACCAAGGGATTGACCGAGAAGACCTCCGAGGCAATGATATTTCCAAGATTTCATCAACTTGACTGCGTTCGGAGTATTATCGAGGCGGTGGGTAATGAGGGAGTTGGGCAGAATTATCTGGTTCAGCATTCGGCTGGTTCGGGCAAGAGCAACTCAATTGCGTGGCTGGCTCATAAGTTGGCAAGTTTCTATCAGAAGTCGAGCGACAAGGACAGACTCTTTGACAGCATCATTGTCATAACTGACCGATGCGTGCTTGATGAGCAACTGCAGGATACGATTAAGCAATTCGAGAAAACCAAGGGTGTTGTCTGTGAAATTGATATTAATTCGGCTCAACTCCGTGAAGCTCTTGAAAAAGGCAAGAGCATTATCATATCGACCATTCAGAAGTTCGGTGTTATCGCTAAGACCGTTAATGACCTTAAGGGCAGTCGGTTTGCCCTCGTTATCGACGAAGCCCATACAAGCCAATCCGGGGAATCCAGCAAGAAGGTCAAGGAAGTGTTGAGAGCGAATCTTGAGGATGCGGAAGAGGCTGACAGGGATGATTTTGATGTCGATGAGGAAATCATTAAGGAAATCCGCAGTCGAGGCAGACAGGGACATATATCCTACTTTGCTTTTACCGCGACCCCCAAGAATAAGACGCTCGAACTGTTCGGACGCAAGAACGGCGATGGTCAATTTGAGGCGTTCCATAACTATTGGATGCGTCAGGCAATCGAGGAGGAGTTTATCCTTGATGTGCTGGAGAACTATACGACGTATAAGCGATATTTCAAACTGGCCAAGAGCGTCGAGAGCGACGAGGAATACGAAAAGAAGAAATCGTTTCGTTTGCTGACCTCGTATGTAGATTTGCAACCCCATGCTATCGAAACCAAGGTCCGGATTATGCTCGACCATTTTCTTGCTCATACGGCCAATGCCATACAGGGTAAGGGCAGAGCGATGATAGCGACCTGTTCGAGGCTTCATGCGGTCAAGTATTATCTGATGCTGACTAAGGTGATGAAGGAAAAGCATCTGCCGTTCAAGGCGTTGGTGGCGTTTTCCGGGACGGTCGTCGATAAGGATACTGGCGAGGAATATACCGAAAAACGACTCAATCGTCTGGAGCCGAAGGTCAGTATCCAAGATGCATTCAAGACTCCGGAGTTCCGCATACTGGTTGTTGCGAACAAGTTTCAAACCGGGTTTGATGAGCCGTTGCTTCATACGATGTATGTGGATAAGAAACTGGGCGGTGTCAATGCCGTTCAGACATTGAGCCGATTGAATCGTCGGACTTATGGTAAGGATAACTGCGTGGTTCTCGATTTTGTCAACGAGTCTGATGATATTCAGAAATCATTTCAGCCCTACTATCAGGCGACAATGCTGGCCGAGGAGAGCGACCCCAACAAACTGTATGACCTTGAAACGGAACTGAAGGCGTTTGAGGTCTTCAAGCAATGCGACCTTGATGAGTTCGCCGAGATATTCTTCAATCCATCTGAGCCTCAAGAACTGCTTCAGCCGATTCTCGATAGAGCCGTTGAGATTTGGCAACAAAAGGAACAGGACGAGCGAGAGGATTTCCGGTCGATGTTGCAGAGTTTTGTCCGGATATACGGTTTTATTAGCCAGTTGGTGACATTTGAAGATATCGACCTTGAAAAACTGTATGTCTATGCCAAGAGCCTTAACCGAAAATTGCCCAAACGGGAGAATCCCTTGCCGTATGAGGTGCTTGACGAGGTAGACTTGGACTCGTTCCGTATTCAGCAGACCTACAGGGGTTCCATCCAACTTGCCAAAGAGGATGGCGAAACGCCTCCGATTACGGCTGGCAGGCCAGGGCATACCCAAGATGAAAAGGACTTGCTGTCCGTTATCGTCGAGACGCTGAACGAGACCTATGGGCTGAATCTGACCGAGGAGGATAAGGTGGATATTGGTCGTATCAAAGAGAAACTCGAAGCCGATGCCGAACTCAAGACCGTGATGAATCCCCAAAACAGCCTCGATAACATACGCATCAAGTTCGACAAGACGGTTGATGCGTTGGTTCTGGAGTTCGTCAATACCAAGTTAGACCTCTACAAGAAACTGTCTGAACCCAAAGTCAACGAGATGCTTAAATCCAAGTGGTTCGAGGGCTATCAACAGCAATATCGTTTATATGAATAGTTATTTGGAGACTTTTTTTAAGAGGGCTAAAGTGGAGTTATGTGATGAAAAAGTTTAATAACATTACACTTAATACTTTAAAGTTCAAAACGATGTTACTTCGAAAAGGAGTGACACAAATGGAGATGGCGGATGCATTAGGGTTGAAGGCATCGGAAATCTCTCGTTATTTAACTTTAAAAAAGTACAAATCATCCCCAAATTCTAATCGGCTTAAAGCGATGACCGAGTATCTGGATTGTAGCATTGAAGATATAATTGAAGCCCCAGAGATTGCCGAAAACGAAAAGTCCTTGATAGAGGTCCAATATACAGGACAAGAACTTGTTCGAATCATTCTGGAGGGTGAGATATTTTGGAAGTGTAGCAATCTGTGTGTAACCGAATCAATTAAGACTGTGAGCTTTGGGCTTCCCAGGAAGTTAGCTAAATGCTTTACAAAAGCTTTATCTTTAGGGTTAATATCAATCAAAGAGACCGAAGGTAATCCGATGGTACAAACAAGTACTAAGCCCAAGATGCATGTGTTGGGAAATTCATGTCCCTTGAAATCAAATAATAGAAAAAACAATAGAATGAAATCCCTCTATCGCCATAAAAAATCAGGCGACTTATTCGCCATAGAAACAGATGAGCAAGGAAATATCCTCTCTTCGGCTGGACCCCTTTTATATAAAGACATCGACCCTAATCAACTAAATTATGATGACTATTTCAGTAGTGAAATAAAATTAAAGAGTAATGAATTTGAACTATTATCTAAAGCAGAGTATGAAGAAACGCTCATAAAGTGTGGGTTTAGTAGGCAGGTAAACCAGAGGCATTTATTTTGAGTGATATTTTATATTTATCAGGAGTAGAATAAAGGAACAATGCCAAATGTAGCAAAGAAATCTGACTGGAAAACAAAGTCTTTCCCCAAGAGCAATAGAGTAATCCCTCTCAATGTCAGTTTTTCTTTGGAGGAATATAAAGAGCTTCAAGAAGGATTTGTGCCGCGTCAGATGGAGGATAAATGGTTTATTTATTTCGAAGATAATAATTTATACTGCCATCGAAGTTGGACGGGGCATTGCATTTATATCGGTAAGTTCAAGCAAGTGAATGACGAATATATCCTATATGAAGTTTTGGTTAATAATTGCAAACAGTATGAGCCCCAAAGCGATTTTCATGAAGTAAAGTTATTTTTTAATCTAATCGAGGGCATCGGAAGTTCCATGACTTCTGATTTTTTAAGACCCTCTGTTATCACTAATCCTTCAGAAATATTAAGAGATGATTTTGGGAACTATTACAGGGATTTGCCAAAAAAGTTACAATCTCATTACAATGATTTGCTCAACGGCGAAAAACTTAAGCTTAATGACAATATTATTACCAAGGCAATTATCCAACGTCTCAAGATATATTATGAGACTCAAGATGACATCGTTGAATTTTTAGATAAACGAAGTGTTTCACCAGCATCTGATTTCTTTGTTGAAACCGTTCTTTTCTATCTAAAATTATTGATTGAACAACTTAACAAAAAACTGGAAGCTAAATCTGAGGTTAGATTTAATACAAAGAATGGTTATATGAAACCAGATATTTCGATATGGAAGAACGATGAAGTTGTTGCAATCATTGAATGTAAAACAAATCTGGGTTTTCGAAGAAATGAGTGGAAATCTGATTTTGAATCAAGAACCAAGGAACTGCAAACAGCATTTCCTAAAGCAAAGGCTTTTTTGCTTGTCTTGTCTTCAAAGAATTGGTCAGGATTTGACGAAAATGACGGTAAAGTTGGTAAGCACCATTTTGCTCTGTCTAAACTTAGCCTTAGAAAAATAAAAGACACTCCTTTGGACGAGGTCGTGGAAAATAGAATTGAAAAGTTATTTGGGCAGATATTAAAGCTGGGATAAGAAAAGGTTTGAAATACATGAATAAAACCCTTGAATTCTCAAAAAAAGACTATCTTGAATCTGTAAACCACTATCTACAGAACTGGCTTCAGATTGATAATACCCTATATTCCCTATGCCAAAAGAATTATGACCATGATTCAATGAATAGCATTAACGCCAAGCTTTGGATTGTGGGCAGAACCTATATGACGGGAATTGAGCGGAAGATTGAATCTAATGGAAAGCAAGGTGGCTCCCTCTCTCAATTAGCAGAGTATCTTTATAGGAATAGACGAAAAGTTAATAATATTTTTAATCAACTCAAGCCATTGAGTAAAGACTCGAAGCTAACTGACAGTAACCTGAAAACCATTGTGTCTTTGCATGGTGAACTCGTCGAATTTATAAGAGCAATTACTCGAAACAATTATTCTTCTCGTTCTTTTGTTTCAAAGTATATGCATTTTCATTGTCCTATAGTTCCTATTTATGATAGCTTTGCTTCTCAAGCTTTAACCAAGTTTATTCGTTGGAATAATGATTTGAATGTTTTCGATAAACCCAAAATAGTAGACGACGATTATTTATGGTTTGTTTTGAGGTTTTTAGAATTATACAAAAGAGCTTCAGAATCAGTAGATATCGAAAAGGTTAAATATCTTGACTATTATTTATTGTGTGAAGCGGAAAAGTTGAATAAAAAGAATAATTAATACTGTAGCAAGGAGGTTCAAATGGAATGGGTCTGGACTTGGAAAGGGATAAGTTTCGGGTATATAGTCAATGGGAATTTGAGGACACATGATGGAAAGCATGTGGGGAAATTCTATGATGATGAAATATATGGAAGAGATGGACGTTACTTGGGTGAAATTAAGAATGAAAATCGTCTAATTACTTGTAAGAGTAAGAAAAACAGAAGGAAAAGTTCTTTTGCTCCATATGCAAAAAATGCAGGATATGCAAATTATGCTGGGTATGCAATGTATGCGGGCTACGAAGACTTTCCATCCCCCAAGTCATTTTGAGTATGATTTCCAAGGATACATATGAAGGACAAACAAACAACGGTTATAGATTTTTCAGGCAATGCTAAAAACGCGGCATTGTATTTTGATTCAGTGATACCAATAAGTGGTAGTTTTATACGCGAAGATGCTTTGAATTTTTATCATTTAGAAGAATTTAAAACTATCTTCCCTCTGAAGATGCAAGAGGATGAAGGTTTTGAGGGTTATATTGATTTCCTAAAAACTGTTCGGAATTCTGCTATATCCTATAACATACAAGAAGATACCAATGGGGAAAGAACACAGATAGCGTGGGATTTGTTTCTTATAAACTTAGCATTATTTGCAGGAGGTGCATTGGGAATAAAAGAGTATATTTTTTTACACAATTATAATTATGATTCAAACTGCACCACTTCTTACGAATCTATTTCATTAGAACTTTCTCAACTCCAATTAATTGATACAGACAAATCTGAATGGGAACAAATAATTAAAATTCGTGAAGATGTAGAATCTTTAAGAAAACTGAAAAAGCTGAGATTATTCTTCCATGAAAATTATTCGAGTAGAGACAAGAACTTCATTCAGGATGACCTGTTAACTCGAATCGAGGAGTATAATAATACAGTTAAAGACTGGGGCTTTGAAACAGTAACTTCTTCCATTACTCTTTTGAACACTTCAATAACTTCAGTAGGCTCTTCTCTTGTTTTGGCTCTTACAGGACAGCCCCTTGAGGTTGCAGCGGCATCAGGGATATGTGTAGGAATTGGAAATATTGCTATTCATCTTGCAAAAGAAAAATATAAATTGATGAAATTTGGAAGAGACCATCCTTTAGCTTATATAATTGATGCGAAAAAGAAGTTGGAGAAGGAGTAAAAATGGTAAAGAAGTATGTAGAGCTATCAACAAGAAAAACGCATAAACAATTAAACTGCTTTATTGTTATGCCCTTTACTCAGGCATCTTTTACAGACAGAGAAGGAGTAGAACATACATTAAATGAAAAAGAGTTGACGCATATTTATGAAGAACTTTTTGTAAAGGCAGTGAGTCGTTATAACAAAAATGGGATTTCTTTTGTTAATGTCCACAGGAGCAATGCCAAAAGAGGGAACTTTGTAAAAGATATTGTTGGAAAATTACAGGATTATGACCTAGTTGTTGCAGATTTAACCGGTTCTAATCCTAATGTGTTTTATGAGTTAGGAATAAGACATACTCTCAAAAATGGAACTATAATGATAACTCAAAATCGTCATGGATTGCCGTCTGATTTAGGGAGTTATATTGGAGCGGAATATAAGTATTATAAAAGTGCTGTAGAGTTTGATGCTTATTATCCCGAATTTGAAAAAGAGCTACACTCTTTGATAGATGACGTGTTGGATGATGGAGATAAAACGGACAATCCAGTGAGAGACTTTATTGGTGATAGGGTGATATTTAGGAAGGAAGAGAGGGTAAGAGAAATTGAGAGTAATATCAAATTCATGGACACTTTAAGGTGTAGATATATAGACTATGTTTTTTCATTTCTTTCAAAAATTAACGAGTGGAGGAAGAGTGAAAATCATCATCAAAAAGAAGATTTGTCCATTCTTGCCAAAATATTATTGAATAAAATGGCAATTACTGATGAAAATATAAATGTGATAGAATTTGTTGAGTTAATATTAACATCATCACAGTTGATAGATAACAATATGATAGCATTAGAAGAAAAAGCATGCAATATATATGACAAAGATAGACTTCACAGGCTTCAGAGTCTAAACTTATATTTTACCGATAAGAATTTTAAAAAATGGCATATACTTGATTTGTTTGGTTTTTATAAAGAAGCAGAAGAAGCAAAATTTTATTATTCGACAGTGCTTTTTGGGAAAGATAGAAATCATCACATAGCTATTAGTGAAGAAGAACCCATAATTTCTTCTTTTGATTATTTTATTGATGGGTGGAAAAAGGAATTAAAAGAACTTATAGGTTAATCGATTCTTAAGGCGGAGGTTGTCCTCATGGAAAGTCATATTGACGATGCTATAAGAGACTTCTATGTTTACTTACATAAAGACAAAAACGCTGGAACTCCCTTTTATGTTGGTAAAGGCACGAGAAGGAGAGCCTATACTAAAAATGGCAGGAATATATATTGGAAAGAAAAAGTTGAAGAATTAAATAATGAATATGACGTCGAGATAGTAAAAGATAATCTAACAGAAAGTGAAGCATACGAACTTGAAACAGAATTAATAAAAAAATATGGGAACAAATGGGAAGAAGGAGGTTTACTAGTAAACCAAACGGAAGGTGGGGATATTTTCGATGGTGATTTAACTATATCTATTGAATTCTCTTTTGAAGATATTAGAAAGAATATAGAGAAAGTACTTGAGGGCAAAATCGAAGGCTTTTCGGAATTGCCGCAAGAAGTTAAAGATGAATATGTTGATAGGCTTATAGAAAGTTCAGAAGAGCCTACTGACTTCAAAAATATAACTAAAGATGAACAAAACGATTTTATCAATTCAGTACTATCAAAACTTGATGAGTTTAAGGAACAATATAAAGAACTTATTGGTGAAGATGACTCGGGTGAAGAAATTACAGAAACTTTTTTAGAAGGCTCTTTAGACAATCTCTTCACAACATTGAGCAAATCAATAAAACTTTACAAAAGAAGAAAAATGTCATTTAGAGAACTTGCAACGCATTTTCAGGACCTTATTTGGGATATTGAAAGTGATGTGGAAAAGCCAGATGAAAATGAGGATGAAGAAATACTTATGCTTGGGCAAGACGTACTTTCTTTTTTTGCACCTTTGCTTGATAATCTTATAGAATCAACTGAATAACAAAAGGAGTATGTGAATGAGTTTAGATGAAACTATCACCTTATTTCAAGGTTTATTGACTCCTATGTTGGCCATTCTTACTGGATACATAGCGTATCAACAGTATAAAATAAATCACCGTAGAGAGAAAAGAGAATCAAGACAAGCGAAACTGTCTATATACAGAAAGATTAAAAACTTCCTTAATTACTTCAAACGTGAAGAAACAATACCAGCAGATAAATATAATGAAGTAAAGGATGCTATTGCAGAAGCGGATTTCTTGTTTACTAAAGATGTATTAGGATGGTTAGAAGATTTTGAGCGAGCTTTTGACGACACTTATGATTGGCAGCAAGAGTTCAGGAGAGAGAAAGGTGAAGATATAAAAATTAGAGGTTTGTGTTACTCGGATTCAGATTGTCAATACAAAGAACAAATAAAAGAATCTCTGGAGCGATTGCATAGTTTTCGACACGAAGTTAAAGATATATTCGCGGGAAGTATGGAGTCATAAGAATGGTCCAAAGTGTTATTTTTGCATATTCTCTCCCACCTCGATGGAGTATAATAAATGGCCAATAAATACTTAGTCTGTCGTCACTGTACTTATTACGAAGATGAAAGAAATGACGCAACATGTTTGCTCCATAAGAAGAGAATTAATCCTGGAGTAGCTTGCTGTGACGATATTGCTCCTACTAAAGAAGCATTAGAACGATTGAGCCAGAAGCAGAAGAATAACTTTGGTAAATAATTAGGATGATATATGGGTTATATTTTAGAAAATTATGACGAAAAAGAATCTAAGCGAGCATTTATCATAGACGCTGAGAATCTAAAGAGTTTTTATAAGCATGGGGAAGCATGGGTTAAAAGTCCAGGAGACGGTAATAACGTATGTCGGTGTGAGGTATTTTGTTCTAATCAAAATGATACGATTGTTACTGACAGCATTGAGTCTATGCTTGATATTACGAATACAAAAAAACATGAGATAAGGGCTATACTCATTCATTGGGTTTCGGGAGAAGATTCTGAATTTAAACTCAGGATTCAGAGAAGTCCTGAGTATCCAACATTTCTTTTTAAAATCCGTGGAGAAAATGAAGAGCTAATACATAAAAAATATGACGAAATAACTGCTGAAATTAAAGAACTAAATCAGTGGTATTCCTTCTTGTCTAATCGTATTTTTTTACGCATTATGTCCGAGAAATACAATTGGATACTTTGGGTTTTGAGTGTCATATTTTTGATTTTAGGAATTTGGAATATTAATATCCAAAGGAAAAACAAATTAATCGTCTTGGATAATATTCGAGAGTTGACTCAAAAACAGAAAGAAGTTATTGAACATGAAACCACAACGGAGGGTCGCGAAAATGAAACTTTATTAGAAATAAACCGTCAAATAGATGAAAACAACCAGTATCTACAAAATACCCAATTAGACTCTTATCTGATACCTTCAATTAAAGTCGTCATTATGATTTTCTTGGGGATAGCGTTTTATTACATTGTTAATAAAATGCTACTATATCTATTTCCGAGAGGAGTTATATTAATAGGAACAGAAATTAAAAGACACGAGAATTTAGTAAAACTTCGTATGTATATTTATGGGATTATTGCCGCAATTATTGCTACAATAATTGCAGGTGTTATTTTGAAGAAGATGCTTAAGGAATAAGTTAATGGACGATAATCTTCCCAAATTGTTATGACGCCGGAACAGAGGTCAATTCTGACCTTATCCTGAATCCTCCCTCTGAAATACTTTGTACTTTGAATCGGATGGACCAGTTAGGCAAAGATGAGTTTATATGTGGTGCCTATGAACCAAAGAGTTCAGATGAATAAATTTATTATAATAATCAGTATTTAGGAACGAATATGGTTTACCAGTGTATCCCCTTAACAACAAAAGAATATAAAGCAACGTTGGCTGAGTTGATGAACTCTCCAGCTAAAGCTAGGAAATTTGAGAACTTGAGCAATAATTATCAATCAATTAAAAAGGCAATTGAGGCATTAGAAAAGCTTGAGCAGGATAAGCATTTAATTGAAATTATTCTCGACTTAAAACAGAAGCAGATGTTGTGTCAGGAGGGGATGGCAAAAATGCTTGATACTGTTTATCGTGCGATGCAACGTGAGATGAAAAAAGCGAATTAAGTCATGTATAAGAATTCAAAAAATATTAATGGTTCATTGAGGCTCTATTATAATGATATAGACCAAGATGATGTTGAGTTCTTTGAAGCCAACATTGTGCAGAGTGCCAATCATATTCAAGAAACTTGGGGTTTAAAAGCTCCGAAGTCTTGTTGTATATATATTATGGATTCATGGGTGAGATTTCTTTTTCATGCAGCTCCTTGGCTCAATAAAATATTGTGCTTTCTTTTTTTTCCGCTAATCTATTTTCGCATGAAAAGAATGTGGAATTTTTGTGGCGGCTGGACAATGCTTTATTGGAGGCGACCAGCTATTGGTATTAAGCCAACGCGATTGCTTAAAGTAACAAAGAATAAGCGGATAGGCGAAATGATTAACATTAAAGAAGATAACGAAAAAATAAAATTACAGAATATGATATGCCATGAGTTGACTCATGCTTATAGTCGTCATTTAAAATTACCGATGTGGCTGAATGAAGGTCTTGCCATGATAACAACGGAAAAATATATTGGCAAGCAAACGGTTAAATATGAATCTCTAAAGATGCTTAAATATCCCCCTAAAGAACATAAGCATGGGGCATACAAAAATATGCCGAGAATGAAAGACGATACAATTGCTTATCATTACGCTAAAGGCTATTGGCTAACCCGCTTTCTTCATGAAAAATACCCATCAGTCTTAAAATTATTATTACAGAAGCGGCATAGTAACAGAAAAGCTGAAAAGATGATTGCTTCAGCTTTAGAAATTCCTCGAAGAAAACTTTGGACTGAAATAAACAATTTGGCTATCTCTCATTTTTCGACTGAAAATTGTTGATAGAAGTCAAAAGACAAATAAAAAAGCCAATTTCCCCTCCAGGAATTGGCTTTTAAAATAACCCAGGATTATACTATATCTTACAGGTCTTGGGGTTTTACAGTACTTCTTTTATTGGCTTTGGTCCTTGCAATGGCGGCATCCAGCATCTTGTAGACTTCGCAGTTCAGAGCTGCAATTGCATCAGATGAACTCATCATGCCTTGGCTCTTGACATAAGCTTTGATTTTGCTGGCGACTACCAGGACTTCTTTGCATTCACATTTCTTGGCGGGTGCCTTCTTTGCAGCTTTCTTTTTTGCGACTTTTTTCTTTGCCATTTTCGGTCTTCCTTGAATAAAAAGTTATTCCTTTAAAGCTAACGATTAGCTTCTATTTGTTTCTAAGGGGTATTTTGACTGGTTTGAGTGGAGATTACAATAGAAAAATGAAGGGTTAGGCTTTTTTCAGCAGGAAAAAACTACCATTCCATCTTAATAAACTTGTCAAATAACTTGGTTTTTCTGGCTTTTGCTATTTCGCCCAACCCTTTTTGTTCCTTGTAATGAAGACATTCCAAAAGGCCAAATTTCTCTAGGGGCTGGATTATTCTGGCCACAATGACCCACTCTACAAATATCATTCCAGAGAGTTCATCTTCAACTTCATCAAGAACGGCGGGAAGGAGTATTTCATTTTGAAGACCTTCAATGGATTGGTAATCTCGGCATATCTCCATTAAACGGATAAACGAGTAGGCAATTGTCTGTTGAACACCTTGTAACTCTGGCAATCGCCCCTGATATGCAAGGTTGAATTTTCTAAAATAAGTTACAAAAAGAAGATGATAAAGTTTCCCTGCGTTTTCATCTGATAAAAGTTTTTGATGTTTCTGGGTAACAAGGAATTTGTCTTTTCTTCTATGGACAAGTCCAGCCGCTTCACAGATAACCCGTATAATATGGAGCGGAAAAACATCCATCTCGTTCAATACGTTGTTATATTTAAGAGTAAATTCTTTATACTCTTCCTCAAAAAAGAGCCTCTCAAATAGGATTTTAACTGTTTTCCTATTAAGATTGCCTCTTGCTGTGGCAGTCTTTTCTTTTTCCATCTCAAGGAGTGTTTTCAGGAATGTGACCGTATTAAAGAAAAATATAGAGTGCTTTATGTCAGATAACTCAAGGCTATCATTGAATTTTATAGGGAAATTCTCATCATCCCACTTCAAGTAGATGAGTCGAGATACCTGTTCAGGAGAAAGACCTCCCATTTCAGGGTCAGGAGTAGAGTTCCGCTTTTCCATGAAACCTTGGAGATGGTCATTCAAATCATCGATGCTTTTGTAATCATGTTTCTCAATTTCTTCAGTAATGCTTTGAGTAATGGGACTGGTAGATAGTTTGTTGAAGACTTTACCCAGGATATTCTGAACTTTAGGGATGGTAATTCGTTCTATCTCAAGCTGGATACAGCCTCTCAGATACTGGCAATCTTCCAGGAACAGGTTCAATACACCATTGGGTGCATTCATAATTCTGTTATAAATGTCTCTATCGATAGACTGGCAGTACTTGAGGAGCGTCTTCTGCTCCTTGGCAGTCAGTTCGACTCTAACCAGATTGTCAGGATTTAGTTGTATCATAGTAAACCAGAGTAATTGAGATTATTTTGCCCCAAATTATAACGCTGTATAGGGAGAGGGGCAACTGTACCAAAATATTTTATTACACTATTACACAGTCTCTTTGGGGGGCAGGTGCTATTCCCGAAACAGAGCAGACCGATGCCATTATATCTCTAGCAGCATGAAAAATAATAATATCAATAGCAGCCACAGGTGATTTTTTTTTTCATTAGCAGTAGCTACTATCAAAAAAAAACTTACCTGTAGCTCTGGACAAACAAAGTCCCATTTTTTACTTGCATTTGAAACTGGTTTTTAGTAATATCAGCAGTGTACAGAGGTACAGTAATTTGATGTAGTTGTAATACACTTCTAATTACATATCTATCTGAATGATATTGGGGAATATCACGAGGATGACTTTATGGAGAATTATGGTCTGTAGACAAGGTGCGTTTATCCCTTGCCTAACAGTCAGTGGTATACGTCTGCACTGATGGTGTTATCGCGACCAAAACTATATGGGAAATTATTATAAATACTTTTTTAGAAAGGTTTTACATGTTTAAAAAAAAGAAGTCGAAAACCAAGTCGGGAACGTTTCCCGCAACAGAATGCTATATCTATAGCATGAAATCTGGAATTTCTCGGACAGAGGCGTTTGAGGATAAGTTGCTTGCAGGCTATTCATGCAATCCCCTGATTAAATGTTGCAATAAATGCACATATTGCAGTTCTGGGGCTTGCTTGAGAATGCATCCAGCATTCAAGCAGTTTAATAAAGACCCGTATGATATTGGTTATGGGATTGTAGACCCTGATGCTCCCGAAAAGGTTGCCAGAGATGCTGGTCGAATTCGAGAAAGAGGTACGGTCATGCTCAGTACCACGGTTGACTCTTGGTGCTATTCTGCAAGGCAACATCATCTGGGACGGAAATGTCTTGAGGCAATCCTTGCGGAACCTGATTGGTCAGTCCGTATCCTGACCAAGAATCACGAGGTCGAAGAGGAATTTGATATCGCTGAGCAACATCGGGACCGGGTTTTAGTTGGTCTGAGCATTACGGCAACGGCAGATAAATCTGACATTATGCAGGTTATCGAAGGTAATGCATCGCCCATTGAGGAGCGAATTCGAGTTATCCGAAAAGCCCATGAGATGGGATTGCGAACATATGCGATGTTCTGTCCTCTGTTGCCTGGTATTGCTGACGCTCCCGAACAGATTGATGAGTTGGTCCAGTTTGCTGAATCAGTTGGGGCAGAGGAGATATTCTCCGAGGCGGTTAATCCAAGGGGCAAATCACTGACGCTGACCCAACAAGTCTTGGAAGATGCTGGTCTGCTTGACGAGGCAAAGTCTGTCGAGGCTATTCGGAATCGTAAGAATTGGTCAGTCTATACGCTGCGTTTAATTCAGAATCTGCAGCGAAGCGTTCGCAAGTATTCAGATATCAATAAGTTGAGATTTCTGTTGTATCCAAGTGGATTGCAAACTGAACATCGCAAGCAGATTGAAGCTGATAATGCGGGAATTATATGGCTGTAATGGGAACGATGGCCGGAACTGCTTGTTGTGGTTCCGGTCTCCCAAAACTCAAGTATCTGCAAGTATCAGATAATGAGACACTGACTAGGTCGCAGTGGACTGAAAAGTAAAGGGGCCGGAAAATGTAATTGGGCAATGGTGCCCGTAATCGCTACTTATATGTAGCAGAAAGTTGAGGTTATTTTGAAAAATAAGCAAGATGAGACTGCTCCTTTAGGTTGGGGCGAAGATGATTGGTATTATGGACGCTATGGGCCAGATGAGTCAGTAGAGAGTGAGTTTGGCGATATAGACGACATGCTCGAATCCTCGCCTGAGCCTATCGAAGAACCAGTCGAAGATGGTTGGATTGTCGTCGAAAATGAGTCAGATAAGATTGTAGTAGATGATATTATCAGGTTTTCTGAGTTTGTTTGGAACAAAGATTTCCGTAAAAAAGAAATCATTGGCAACAGAACTAATGAAATCAAAGTTTCGAAGGTCGTTTTTGATAAAAATCTGTGCGAGCGAGTTTACTTTGAGGTCTTGGAGTCCGAAGGTGACCATCCGTATCCCATAGAGAAATCTACGTGGCATAAGAAGGATTCGATAAAGAGAGGTCGTTGTTGCCGTAAACTCTGGGATGATGAGTCCCAGCGAGAGAAGGCTCTTGAGGTCCTAGAAGCTGAGTATCAAGGCTTACTCGCCGAATGGAGCAAGCAGGAAGCTCTCAAGCGAGAGGCTGAATTAGAAGATATCTTCGAAAGCAATTCAGTTGCCGTTACTTCTTATAAGGAAGACCGAAAGAAGAACACGATAGCTGATTTATCTGATGATGAGCAGCAATGGCTTCTTACTGGCTGGCATAAGGATGCTGTTCTTGATAAGTCAACTAAAGATAAGTTTGGGCAATGGAACCCTGAACTTGGCTGGAAGCAGTTGCATGACAGTGATGATGCGATTGTTGTTGGTGATATTATTCTGTACTGGCACCCATTGTTTTCCGGACGGTATCCTCATGGTAAGTTCTTGGGAACATCAATGGTTATTGCAAAGGTGGTAAGGCTGGGCCGGAAATACTGCTACTGTGAATGTCTACGGTCTTTTGATGATTTGTTCAATGAAGGCGACAGCATTCGGGTTTCATTTGACAATGTCAATTACTGGGGCACCTATCGACTTTATTGGGGCAATGAGTATCTTCGAATGAAGGAATTTGAAAGCAAGTATAAACTGAGTTTTAACTCAATTGAGAAATACAATGGATATATTAAAGTACAAGAATCTGATTCTTCGGATGAGCCAGAAGACAATATTAATGATAATAATGTTAATGTAGAAAAGGAAATTAAGATGATTGAAAATTTGGATGTAGAACAGTTGAATAGCCATATTAAAAATGGCAGAAATCTTTATATTAACCGAGATGGTTATTATAAATTAAGTGGTGGTAGAGAACCAATGCCCATACAAATCAGTAATTTTATTTTGATACCTGCCTCAAAAATTGTTCAAGGCGGCAAGTGGTGGTTTGAATGTAAAGTCATTCATTCGCATGAAAATATCGAAGATACCATCATCCTTAGCCGGGATGATTTTCGAAGTGGTGGTAAATTCAAGAGAGCCTTGTCGTTTGATAGCCGCCTTGAGTATTACGGTAATGGTCAGGATACGACCCAATTGCAGGGCCTGATGACTGATTACAGACCTCCGCTGAAGGCTGGTACGGATAAGATGGGATTGCATCGCATCGATGGTAAATGGGTTTATGTCGAGGGGCATGAGGTTGTGGATAACGATGGTCCGACTGACAAGATTGTATATACCAATAATGACTTGTCAGACGATATGCCTTGCATTTTGGCTCAACCGGATATCAGTCAGGAGAATCTTGAGTTGATTGCGGCAAATCTGAACCAGTTTAACGACCCTTCGATTGCCTATCTTGTATTAGGTTGGGTTGGTTTTTGCTTTGTCAAGGAACGTCTGGCCGAGAAGGTCAATAAACGGAATCCGATACTGCTTTGTCAAGGCGAGCCGGGAAGTGGGAAAACGGAAACGATTACTCGGATAATTCAGCGTATCTTTGCTAATCCTCACCCGGTGACGAATACGGCAGATGCAACTAAGTTTACCTTTGCGGTCAACGGCAGCTGGTCGAACATGGTTCCGTTCCATTACGATGAGTGGAAGAAGTCGGTTATGCAAGGCTGGCAGGTCAAAAATCTTGAATCAATGTTGTTGGCAGTATTCAACCAGACAACATTGCCGAGGGGCTGTACCAATCAGAGCGTCAATGATTATCGGTTTACTGCTCCCTTGGTTATCAGCGGCGAAATGACGCTTGAGTCTCCGAGCTTGAGACATCGTATTTTTGATGTTTTCTTTTCGAAACGTAAACGTGAAGGACGAACCGAGCATTTTAAGCAGTTATGTGAGTTGCCTCTTGGCTCATTTGGTAAGGGGCTGCTGATGCATATGCTGTCGATTTCAGACGATAAACTGCTTTCCTCGTTCGATTGGCAAAAAAAGTTGGTCGATTCTCGGGTTGATGACCGGTTTGAAGACAACGCAGCATTGGTCAGAACCGGCCTATGGCTTATTATCGATTATCTGCAGGCTCATGGTATTGATACCTCTTCCTACGATGAGGGGTATGGAGCGATTGACAAGGCGATTGTTGAGATGATGACTTCAGCCAGAGAGACCAATGTTGACCGGATTATTTCTGATTTCTCCCATATGTCCAAGACTCCGAATGGTTCCGGCAATTGGCTGAATGCTGGGGTTCATTACGAGGTGCGTGACGGTATTATCGCTATCAAAATTGCCGAAGCGTATTCCAGATACCTGAGATATGCAAAACGGCATGAAACTCGCTCTGAGCCACTTGGAAAGCATAGTCTGCTTCAGCAGATTGAGTGCAAATCGTACTATATTGGCAAGAAAACTGTTCGTATCGGAGGCAAACCATGCAATGCTATTTGTTTGGATTCAACGGCGATGCCGGACTTCATCGAAGCAGATTTTGCAGCATAAACAGGCACTTCAATAGGCAGGTGGTCCGATTATTTTTATTACATTATTACGAGTTTGTGTGATTGTAATAGAAAATTCGGCACACCTGCCCATTCCTTGCATTTCCCCTTATATATATAAAATCGCTATCGTTCTGGATTGAATGAGCGTCTCTCCGATAATTTCTAAAAAAATACTTGATAAGTAGAAAAGTGAAACTCTTTTCGTTAGTGTTTATATTGAAGCAACGGTAATCGTTTTGCTGTTGCGAACATTGAAATATGAGTTTTTATTTAAAAAGGAGAAAACTATGATTTGTATGCACTTTGAAGAAATTTATAAGTACCAAATTCAAAAAAACGGAGCAAAACACTGGATGAAATTCTGTGAAACTTGCGGTAAACGATTGTCGAATCCGTGGTGTGCAGTTCCTGGCATTGAGGAGCAGAAAAAGGCAACGGAATTCAAGCAGATAATGGGCAGTTCGATGTTGCCAAAACAAGATATTGATATTTTTGAAGATGAGGAGGAGTAAAATGTTGGAATTATATGAATTTAACTGCCCCAAATGTGGTGGCAACAAATTAACCTATGAAAAATGGGTCCAGTCAACTGAGGATGTTATTATTCATGAAAACGGTCACATTGAGTATTCTGAAGCGATTATTAATCCAGATAGCGAACTGGGGTCATGTGATGCGTTCAGATGCCGAAGTTGTGGACATCTGTTAAGTTATTTTGGCTCGATTATCTCAAATGAACACGACCTTACTGCGTACCTGATGTTGACCCAAGAAGAGCGTGATGACGATGAACAGACGTATCGGCAGATGGTCCAAGAGCAGATTGAGAGGGAAATTTCTTGTGATTTTATAAGTAATTAAAGGATTTTTCGAATTTATCTCGAATGATATGTATTACAGAAGAAACGGTTCTGTATTTGTTGATATAAGACAGGATTAAAAGAAAAAAACTGAAAAAGTAATCATAAATATGATGTTTCAATTTACGTAGTGAAGAAAAACATAATCCTGTTTTAAGCCTGGTACGCCGTTCCGTATCAGGCTTATTTTTTGAGGAACAGGGTTATGCAAAAGAAAAAAAAGATTAAGCGGTTCAGGAGAATTTCTCATCCAAGAAAGGATTTAAAGTTATCCGAAGATTACATCGAATATATTAAATTTTATAATAAGAGCCTTCCTGATGTAAATCCGGAGGCTGTCTATATGGAGTTCTTGAACTATTTTGACCCATACGATGTCGGCTTGGATACTGGCAACAAGGCAATACGCCATGTTCCTGACAGGGATACAATCAATAGCCGATGCTTCAGATGGGTAAAAAGACCAAAAAACACTGAAACTGATTCATTCATTAAAAAGCTATGGAAAGATTCAATTATTTCAAAAGACGACGAAGCCGCCGACATAAAAATCAATCCCAAGAAGGTCTATGAGCACATAACTAAACAGAAGAAGTGGTATTATACATCTAATCCGTTCTGTCAGATTCGAGTGCTTGGCGGAGATATTGACAACGAGACATCAAACCCTGATGCGGTTTTACCTTTCTTGTCTTTGCTTCAAGATTTTTATCCAGGAGCATTTCATGACGATGGCTCCTCTGGGAAATCACTTCATTACTATCCCAAGATAGATATGCTGTTGCTCTATGAATATTATATCAACAATCCTTCTATCACAGTCAGTTGGGCTAAATATGCTAACGATATAATCAAACATACGGGTAGGATATTTCAAATTTATGGTAAAAATATTTTATGCCCTGAACATAAACTCGTCCTGAAGACTCAAAAGAATGGTAAATCACAATTAAAACCTGAATATTTTGTTAAATTTGATGCATTCAAAGGAACCTATCCTGAATATGATTTCTATTATAACAAGAAAAATGAGCTTGTTAGAAAGGAAATGCTTAAGAGTGGCGTTTTACATAAATACCCTAATATATTTACAATTGAGGATTTAATTGCTTTCAGAGATGCTCCTGTATATTCAATTGTCCATCATTTATCCGTTAGTATGTATTTATGTTATCAGGTACTATTGTCAGGTTGCTACTCCGATAAAGACTACAAGAAACTTTGTGAGGCTCGTAAGGAGATTGAGCCAGTACTGGAAGCGTATTCAGTCCTGATGCCTATGAAAAACGCAACACAAGAGGTTAGTTCCCTAATGAATAGTCAGGGGAGAGGAGAGGATAATAAGATACTGTGTATATATAACGGAACATTTGAAAATGTTAATGATATTGCACTTGAACCTGATGCAATGATAAGAAGTCGAAGATACCTGTATTACTGTTTCATGGAATATATGCTTAACGAAGGAAGAGAGCCTTCAGTAGAAGAATATATTCGAGATTACAGACAAGATGTTGGTACAGGTCCAGAAGATGCAGAAGATGTGATAAGATTGGAATATATATATGATACGAATCTTAATAAAATGAGAAGTTATACCTTTGGAAGTCTATCACAGCAGATAAAGAAGATGGAAGATGCTTTACCTGTGAGTCAAGAGAAGATTGATAATCTCAATAAATCCTACCATAGAAGAATATGGAAGCGAGAAGTCGCAATAGCAGCTGTATGGATAAGTCTGTGTTTGACCAATACAAATTATCTTGAGAAGAAGAAATGGTGGAGCAAGTATAAAAGTGAACATTACGATAGAGAATTAACTGTCCCAATGAATTCATTGGAAAACTTTATCGAATGTCTCAAAGAAAAAGGGCTGAATAAAAATGGCTGCAAGGATAATCATACTAAAGCAAAAGCTCTGAGAGAGATATTAGAGGGGATAAGCTGGATACAATGCGTTGATGATACGGTTGTAATTGCCGCTCATAATGATGATAAGGGCGGTAGGTCAAGAAGATACATTCTTCTTCCCAGCCATCCATGTTATAGCCAATTTGAAAAGACGGTTAGGCCAGAGAGAATAGAGTACTGGTTAGAAGCCAGGGAGAGGCAGGTAGCAAAAAGAGAACGCAGTCTGGCCAAGAGGATGGCTGGGTAGGGAAGACGCACCTGGGCTAATCCTGTGGCTTCTGGCAACAGACCTGAATTGGTAACAATGTAATAAAAAATAATACATACATCGTTTCTTTTTTCCGCCAGATAATTGTCTAATTCTTCAATAAATCACTTTGCCAGAGTCGTTGTTTTTTCTCCTTATAGGGTTGTAAACTCATTTATTGGAGAAAAAACGATGTTGTCAGTTGCAAAAATCAAAGCTGGCCTTGCTCAATGCATTGGAACAGAACAATATTGGAAGAATAACTTGTTATCTTTCAACTACACAGATGGAGTCAAGTTCCTTCATGAAGCCTGTGAGGCTTACTGGCTTCTTATCGCAATCAGCAGCCATCACAGAAAAGAGCCGTTCCAGGTCTGGGAACTGAAGGTCAATGATAATAAGTCTGCTACATTGACCATGAGGGAAGATGATGGACAGCCTAATCTGGTCGAACAGCGTATCCAATTTACGGATTTCCCCTTGGATGGAATAAAACTTTACCTGATTGATGGGGTTCTTTTGCTTCCCAGCGAATACTAATGCCAGAGTGATAAAAACCATAGTTTATATCATTGTTAATAACCAACTATTAAGGAATTTTAAACAATGAAAAGCATATTAAGAGATACATTGACTTTTACCCAGACCATTGAGATTGCTTCAGAGCGTATTCATGACCTTTTGACTACTGGCTTGGAGGGAGGTTGTGATTATTGGCTTGCTACTGACCATGAACTTATTAAGCAGGAATCAAAGAAATTCGAAGGCGAACTCAATATTCAAAATCAGATTATGCAAGGTGGAACTCTGCATTGTTTTGACGCTGAAGAACCAGACGCAAAGCTCGGTGAATTGAATGTTTTTAAAGTTGTATCTGCTCTGCAAGCGATGGCAGATGGAAAAGATTTGAAAGGCAAAAAGAACGACCATCTAAAATGGCATTTTAAGAACTTCATCGAAGAAAATGATGATTGCGAGACTGCTGATGTTGTCATTCAAATTGCAGTTATGGGAGAAATCGTATTTGGGTAATGCCAGAGTGATATTTTTCTACTTTTATTACTTTGGAAAATAATCTATTGAGACTCAAACAAATGGAAACGACAACAATATATAAAGAAGAATTTCTCAATCCCAATATCTGGAGACTCGTGTTGATAGAATTGGGATTGGAGCCAGATGCAGATGAAGTAACTGTAACGGCAGTTTCAGATAACGAGAAAGATGAGGAATGAGTAGCACATCAGACTTTTTTGACTGTCCCAAATGTGGCGGCAATGCTCATCGAGAGCAAGATAATCGTACCTGCGAAATAACCTTTGGATGCTCTAGCTGTGATTGGAAAGGAGAACCAGTGGATAATCAGTCTAAAGCCTATATTCAGCAACAAACAATCATCATCCATAAGAGCAAACAGACAACAAAAGCTGTTGCTGTATTTGATGATTATGGACAAGGCAGTATCTGTCTCGATGATTACTGTGACGACTTCTATAAAGATGATATGGAGTTGTTGGCCTTTGTTTTGGAAACAGCCAAGGGAGTTGGTATGGGCGATGTTAATGATGTTCTGGATTCCGTCTATGGCAACAAAACAGGGATGCATATTGAAGATACCTGGTATGACTGGAAACAGATTGAGCCAGTTTTTGAAAAAAGTATTGATAAATAAAGAGAAAATTCAAAATATGAAAATCGCCATTGATTTAGACTCAACAATTAATAGTAGCAGAGATAGCATCGATATCTTGTCTGCATTAAGTCGTTTACTCTGTCCTGTCCATACCGTTCTTGTATTGACCGACCGAGAACCCAATTCCGAGCAGGATATTGCTGTTGAGTTGGACTTACTTGGGATTGATTACAATCAAATCATCATCACCAATAATAAAGCTCAATTCGTGAAGAATAATAACATAGCCTTTTTCTTGGAAAATGAGATTTATTGATTTCCCGCGAAAAACGCCAGAGTGGTGTTTTAAAGCTCTTATTAAAGCATAAGAAAACAATAACTTTTTTAGGAGATAAAACAATGGAATTAGAAATCAAATACTGGGAAGCAGTAATTTTGAGCAATAAGAACTATGAACCAAAGAACAAAGTGGAAGAAGCAGCTTATGACATTGCTGAATTTTATCTTTCTCGCGAAAAAAGTAAAAAAGTAGCTGCATGAATAAAACTGAAAGAACAGAAACAAGAAGCCTTAGTGAGTTCGAAGATGATGTAAACCTCTATAGGTTGATTCCTGGAGGCACAGGGAAAGCTCTGGTGCTCTTAAGGAAGATAGCTGACAAAATCCATCAAGACAATTATGAAAGCCCAGGAACCAAGCTGCCGTCTATATTACTTTGTGGCAAGGAAGGAACTCGATTACATGCTCGTGCGTTGATTAACTCACTATGTCTCGAAGATATAAGGGAGTGCGATAGCCGTTTTTTTGATAACGGAATGAACTCGAAAGAGTTATTTGAAGCATCTGATTTTAACTCAGTTCATATTATAACTAACGTTGAGCAACTTCGCCCATCCCAAGAAGCAGTGATATGGCAATTTTTGCGTATGGGTTGGTGTTCATATCATAATTTCGCCAGGCAAGCAAGAGAGTTGGTCCATTGTAATGGAATGATTATTCTGACGACAAGCGACTTCTCAAAAGTTCCCAAATCTATAACTTCAGCCATTGATTATAAAATAGGGATTGAACCATACAATCAATCTCAGCAGGAACTCATTGTCCATCAACAATTAAAGTTCTGCGGAATTGATTATCTCGATGATGAAGAAATTCTTAAGAAGATTGTTGATTTTGGTTGTAATCAACTCGAACTAATTTTTGACCTACTCAAAGTCTGTATCCTACTCGCCCAGACTGATAATCAGAACATCCTCACTATGAGTCTGGTAAAAAAAGCATCTAAACTTGTCTGACTTTTGCCAGAGTTATAAAATCAGTTCCTTATTTAAGTGACAATGATGTTATTTATGAGGAAAATAAAAAATGATTATTCGAGCCATAACAAAAGCAAAAGAACAATTCATTGATAAATATACTGTCTATTTCATGGATGGTAGTTGTTTAACAATGAGTTCCAATCCCAACTCCATCCAAGGTGTCAGTCAATGGGGACAGTATTTTGGTATTAATGATTTAGATTTTGAGGAGGCAGTTGAGAACAATAACCAGATGTTGATACTGGGAAGGGTTGAAGAACTGATTAACTTCTCTGATTTACCTTCTATTATAAAAAGCCATGTTGAATATCGTATGGAGGAAAACAAATAATGTCACTCAAATTTAAATGTCCTGAATGCGGTCATGATGAACTGATGCATGTTGAGTTGGGGGTGCGTATGTCCTCCAAGGTCGTTGACATCGATGAGCAAGGCTATTTTCAATATGACTTGCTTGAGTATGACAACGGCAGTACCGATAGATATCATTGCTACAAATGTGGTTACGTATTGAAGGATGATGAGGGCGAAAACCTGATTATGGAAGATGAAGTTGCAGAATGGGTCAAAAAGAATTGCCCCCAAGAAAAATGAACCTACTCAAGCTCTTTTAATAACTTATTAAAAGCTGTTTTGGGGTTTATTTTACAGGCTTTAGCCCACTCGATGAACTCGGTAATATCAACCCTCCGGTTGCCTGTTTCGCAGTTATAGACCCAAGACTGAGGCTTGTTAAGTCTTTTTCCTATATCACGTTGCGTCAATTCCGCACTTTCCCTTATTTCCCGCAGGAAAGAGGGTAGTCGTCTATATTTTATATTATGTTGTGCTTTCATGACATAATTTTAGTGTCAACCGGCCCTTGACACGGTTTGCGTGTCGGGATAAAATGGATGTAATTATGCGGCATTTGTTATTTTAGCTCAAAAAGGAGGCTTTGAAGGATGATTAGTTTAACTTGTCGATGTGGGAAGCAGATAAAGGTAGCAGACAAGTATGCGGGGAAAAAAGGTCGGTGCCCAAGCTGTAAAGAAATCATCAAAATCCCAGAATCTGAACCAATTGAAGCTTCTGCCAATTCTAAGAACAATCCGGTCAAAACAAAAGGAAATGTGAAAGGGAAACTTCTCTCCGTTAATGGGAATAAGATAAACTTTACTTGTCCAAATTGTGAAGAAACAATGACAGCTTCTCTGTCTAAAATTGGAAAAAGTATTTTATGCGGAATATGTGGGGTTAAAGTTTTAGTTCCGAATAGTGGATTAGATGATAAGCCGCCAGTTAAAACAGATATTATTCCAGAATTCAAAAAAGAATCTGTCATCGAAGACAAGGGTACTCAATCAATTAAGCTCAAAGCTCAGACTAAGAAATGTCCCTTTTGTGGCGAAGAAATTTTAGAAACCGCAAAAAAATGTAAACACTGTGGTGAATGGATTACTAATTCAAGCCATGAAAATACATCACCTCAAAATACTACTGATGTAAAACCTGTTTTTTCAAAATTTACTCGTGGTTTGATACAATTTACAGTAGTTCTGTTTATAGTCTTTGGAAGTATTATATATTTTTCAGGCGGTGAAGATGAAAATGCAAATGAAAAAGGTAGCTCTTCTAGGCAAAGTCGGCAAACAACTTCCAAACCAAGTCTAAGTGATGAAAAAAAGGATGTTTGGCTTACAGCACAGATATTTGTAAAACGATATCTTAAGTCACCAAGTACAGCCAGTTTTGGGGGTACTTACTATGATGTTGAGTACCAAAATCCTGAAGATTGTGTGCAAAAGATGACCGGAAGAAATGCAGGAGAAAACGAATATGTAGTAGCAGGTTGGGTGGACTCCCAAAACAGCTTTGGTGCTGTTGTTCGAGCGACATTCCTAGTAATGCTAAAACATGAAGCTGATGGGAGCTGGACTCTACTGGAAGAACCTATCATAGAACAAAGATAATAGGAAAACAACAAAACTATTTTTGGAGGATGGAAAGATGAAAAGAGTAGTCTATGTATGTTTAGTCTGTATCGTTGGTTCAATATCTTATGGAGTTATTTGGACTGAAACTTTTGAAGATGGAGTTGGACGGTTAAACCAGACCAGTGGTAATGGCGACTCCGTTTTTGCTTGGGATTCGAACAAGGAGGCTATTAGTGGAACATTTAACCGTTATCATCATGATAGCTATGTATGCGATACCAGATATGCTGATTTAGGTAGTATATATGATGTCCATACCAATACCCTTGGATTTAGTGCTGTTATAACTCCCCTGAGTAGCACAGACGACTACTACAACTCTAGTGCTTATTTGGGATTCTTGGGTAATGATACCGCCCCAGTTAGCCGCCTGTGCGTTCGCTTTTCAAGAGGGACAAGGGATGGCAACATGATTAATATTACTGCTAAATATGATGATGGTGGGCTATTATGGTCAGATACATCGTTACAGTATTCTTGGGGAACATCGTATTTTGTTAATGCCTTGTTAGATGGTCCCAATAATGAATTTTCTGTTTCTGTTTACGAAGGTACAAACGCAGAAGGTTTATTCCTTGGAACAATATCAGCACAATTGGACCCAAGTAAACAGTTAACGGTATTCGGATTAGGAATAGCAAATGGGGAATCCATAAGTGCTCCGAAAACTTACATTGCCGACATAAATGAAATGTCATTGACGGTGCCCGAGCCAGCAACTTTGTCCCTTCTTGCTCTTGGAGGATTATTATTGAGAAGAAAAAGAAAAGCATAAAATAACATTGCCTACAAAAAATTGATATGCTATTTTATTGTTAGGTAGTAGAGGGAAAAGAGGTGCTCCAATCATCCACGAGCACCTCTTTTTTATTTTAATTCCAGATACTTACTCGAACAGTCATTAGGCTTTACATGCAAGTAATGACTCGTTGTCTGGATTGAGCTATGCCCCAAGCTTTGTTGAACAACATGGAGAGGAGCTTTCTCGCAAGCAATGGAGGCATGTGCATGTCTGAAGAAGTGATTCGAAACGCTCTTTTTAATGCCTGCTTTTTGAGCTGCTTTTTTAACTATTCTCAAAGATGTAGTAGGATGCATTTGAGTATTTTTCTTTCTGCCGCGAAAAATAAAGAACTCGTCAGGTGTAGTTCCCTTATAATCCATCAATTCAGACCAGAGAGGTTCAGGAACAAGAAGAGTTCGAGTTTTTTGACCTTTACCATAAACAACCATTTGACCTCCATCGGAGCGTTCGGTTAAATCTTTCCAGCAAAGACCGCATAGTTCCGATACACGTATTCCCAAAATAAATAAGGTTTTTAAAATCAATTTATTACGAGGATGATTTTCTGCATGAATAATACGCATTACCTCATCGTAGGATAATATGCGTTCTGCCAATGTATCCTTGGGAGTAGGCAGTATCAAAGGACGAGAAACATCAAAAGGAAGATATCCCAGCTTATGGGCAAACGCAAAGAGGGATTTGACAGATGATAATACCCTTCTTTTGGAACCATCTGCTAAATCCTGTTGGTCAATATGGTCAGCAAAATCTTGAAGGTTCTTGAGTCTGACTTGTCTCAAAGGTTTATTAGCGAACTCAAAAAACTGCTCAACATCTTTTCGATAATAACGTTGAGTATGCTTGCTCTTGCCATGCAACCAGAGCTTCATCAGTTCATTATCATTGTCTGCTTGGCTCGGAATGATATGGGCGACCGGTAATTGTGGAGTGTTGACCTCCAATTGGGCATTGTCCTGGGATTGCAGGGTTACATCATTAATCGTGCGTTTTTCTTGACGAAAATTAGACATCTTTTAATACCTTTCCGATAGCGAACAAATCGTTATTCTGGAAGCAATAAACATGATTTATTACGCATTTTGTTTAAGAAATCGAAACAATTCACGAATCATTAAGCCATCATCTATCTTGCTGTGTCCCTCTGGATAGATTAATTTCAATGCCTCAGATACTTGAGCTGCATCGACTTCCAGTCCCATATGTGTCAGAGTATCTGCAAGCTCGATGCTTTTAGCATCTGCTTTGGAGGCAGTTTTCTTTTTGGGAGAAGAGGGAGCGGAGGAGCGAGGTTCATAAAATAGATAGAACTCGCCCTTATGACTTATTCCAGAGGTGCGGATGTTATAGCATTCTTTTTGCTGGTCAATCGTGAAGTATTTACGTCCTGTTTTTTCATCAATTTTAGCAGCAGGAAAAACTCCATCGCGTTGGAGATTGTAAAACTGTGCACGACTGAGACCAACAATATTCTGACATAAATAACTGATAGTACAGGCAGGTTTAAAATGCTTATCTGACAATTTTCTTCCAGCCATTTTACATATTCCTTTCAATAATTAGACAATTATTTTTAAAAAAATTACTTAATATGGGCTTTCCCTTTTTCAGTTAGAGCTCGATTTGAACCATCTTTATAAATCAATTCCTGACGAAGCAGATAAGGCTCAATTACTGAAGAAATGGTACGGGTAGGAAGCCCCAACTTTGAAGCGATAACATTTAATTTCATAGATTTATGTTTTGATAATTCTTTCAAATAATTACGCTCAATCATATCCAGCCCCAGTTCATCAATTTGGAGTAAATGAAATGCTTTTTTAACATCCTCCATTGTGATAACTGTTCGATTATTGGAGCAGGCGATATTCCAAGCCATCTGAAGATTACGCTGGATAGCAATTCTTGGCGTAGCTTTGCTTCTTTTTCCTATTTCCAATAGAACATCTTTTGATTCAATTTCCCATCCTAATGCGTAGGCTCTTTGAGCCAGAATATCGGCTAATGTTTCATCGTTATAGTAGTCCGTTCTGCAAATCAACCTTGCCCGGTTCGCCAAAGCCGGTTGCAACATAAATTCGTGGGTACTACAAAAAAGTAAAACGAAGTCAGAAAGTGGAATTGCTTGTTTTCTTGATGAACCTCGTTTATTGGTAAAGAGTATTTTCTCTGATATCGCAGTCAATAATATATGTTGATTTTTAGTATTGAGTGCTTGTGCCTCGTCCACCAGAATTGTTGTATCTGAATCACTGGTGAGCAGGATGTGGTTTAGTTCCGAAGATGAGTTCAGCATCTCCCCATTCGTTTCAACAAATTTCATATTAGCCAATTCACAATGAATTGCTTTGGCTATGGCAGTTTTGCCGGTTCCACTCGGCCCGACCAAAAGAACTGGACCAAAGGTTGTCTTGTCCTGTTTGATTGCTTTATTTTGAAAATAAGCGTCGATGCTGGTCCTTAAGACTTCAATTAGATGCGGGTTTCCCTTGATATGATTCAAACTCGTTATTTCAGTTTGGTTTACATCCGTTCCAATGTTCTTTTCTGACATTACTACAACTCTCCAAAAAGGTTTCTTAACAACCTTATAAACCTTATTATTTCTCACTCTGGCATCTTCTTAATTAAGGCAAAAGGTGTGGTGTGATACCGCCACAAGAACAAAAAATCAAGTGGCAACCTTATAACTCCTTATTATTTTGATAAGGCAATTCATTCTATAAAACAGGGAAGGTGGTCGGTTTAAGATTAAAAATGAGGATTAGTAAAGGTAAGCCCATCCCAGACAACCTTATCACTCAGAAAAAATAAAAATATATTTCATCGACCATCTTGAAAAAACTGAGCCTTCAACTTCATCAAAAAGAAATAAAAATAAATTTTAAACTCTGGCAAAAAGGGAACTCAACAGCTTTGCCAGAGTGGAAAAAATTAGAGTTTATATCAGTAGGGAAAAGTTCTGTGGCGTAACCCCGCCCCCTCGGGCTGAGATGTTTTGGGACTCCTACGCCCAAATAGGGTTCCTTAAATTTGGATTTTTTTCACAGAGTAATTTTTTGAATGAAAATAAATAGATTTTATTTTTAAGAGGAATAAAAAATGGATATGGATGATGTTGGTGAAGTAGCAATTCTTATGCTGGTTTTATATTGTCTCATAGGAGCGATATTAACTTATCCAGCATTAGTAGTTGGAAAATATTCAACTGATTTATATGGATTAGATGTGGGCTTCTGGGCCTGGATTATTTCTGTTGGAGTATTGATTGTATTGTATTTTCTCCGTCAATTTTGGCTCATCTTAATAATTTATTTGGTAACTTTGATTCCATTTATATTTCTCTGTATTGCTTGGTGGAAGGAGTTGTATGGAGGATAAGCTCAAATTAGAACTCATATTCTTATTCATGGGATTTCTTATTTCTCGATTGAGTGGGAAGCATCCCAGAAAAGATTGTATATGTGGAGAGTTATTGGGAATAGGCTTTCTGATAGTCATAGCTTTTATCCTATATATGGATTATGGGTTGTGTTCTGAACCAATTAGAGTAGCGAAATTACTGCTATTGGGATACTTGCCAGGAAGAGTTATTGATTGGTTGTGGAGTAAGTAAGAAGGAGTAAGGTCAGGATTTTGATTTTTCTATTTTTTCCGCAAAAAAATGGTATACTGATTTGAAGTTATACATGAATAAATTTCTTTTTCAGGAGGTAGTCAAATGTTTGATACTCCAGTGGATAAGAAAATCCAGGAGGGAATGAAATCCCAATCCAAATTCATTTCCATCGTTATTCGTAACGCGATAGAAGAATTCCACTCAAAACATCTATCCGATGAGCAAATGAAGGAACTCAATCCACTCATTCGAAATGCTGTTTATACGGCTCTGTATTCGATGCAGTATTACAAGGACTCAGCCAGGGCAAAGGAGTTCGTGGATTCTCAGGTTGAGATGATACCCAAGTATTGGGAAGAGCCGGAACTGCTTGGGGGAGTGGGCTAAATTCCTGGTAGAATGCTTATCTAACTAAAAATCATTTTATATAGAAATGTCAACAAGAGAAGGGGAATTCTCTTGATATTTGTCGTTTTTTATGATAACAGAATATCTAAGTAGAGGTGCCTAAGTATAGCATTGAGGGATGCTATAGATTTGGGCTTCTTCTGCGTTTGCATGTCTTGTCGCACTGACGCATAAGGAGGTAATTTCAATTGGGTGATTTTTAACAGGGAGAAAATGGATTATGTCAGCACAAAAAGCAGCAAGGAAGAGTTGTATTCTGTTATGTGTTTTAGTGGCAGTCGTATCAAGTATTTCAATGGGGGTTGTAGAACCTAATGACATTGTAACAATGGCTTATTCAACATCTGTCATGGTAAATGAAGCAAGCCAGAATTGTTGGGGTGAAGCATTTCGTCGCAACAGCACGGACAACACTGCTTACGAACAAGCACAGCAGCTTATCGTCGAACTGGATGAATGTCAGATTGTCGCTTATGATGTTAATAGCATTCCTCAGTATTCATCTACTCCTGTTTATATTGATTTAGAAGTAGATGACCTATTTTTAGAATGGGACGAAAATGACGGCGACCATCTTTCAAAAACATTTACGTTTGATGGTGGTTACGTTGAAGACTCAAACTGTGAGTATGCAAGAGTTACTGTTACGGACGAGGATGTTCTTAAATGGACTTTGTATCGAGTTACAGAGAGCGGGACATTAAGAATAACAGGGACAGGAACTAATGAACATGATGCAATTCATTTACAAAGGAACTATTTAGATTTTACAAAAGTTGCTGATGTGAATGAATGTGTCTCCCCTTTAGATACATTTGAATACCAAATCTGTTATAACAATGATACCATTTTCACTTATGATAATGCTTTTATTATTGATTGGCTTCCTGATGATGTTGAATATCCAGCAGGGCAAGATACTTATGTCGTTGATGGGAACGACCTTGTTTTTGTTGCAGGAGATTCTAATTATAATGAAGAAGAGCATTATTATGTATGGGAGATTGGCACAATTTCTCCTGACGATGCAAATTGTGTAAGTATTGAAGTGCAGGTGAAAGAGTATGTAGAGCCAGGAAGTATCCTGCATAATGTTGCGGAACTATGGGCTGATGATGGAGATTATCTTATAGCAAGAGACGTTAATGACCTAACTATTTGCTGTTGGGATGAAGACCCGAATATTCTTTATGTGGATGAGAAGGCGAAAGGGTATAATATTGGAACCAGTTGGATAAATGCTTATACAGATTTAGCGGATGCACTTGAAAGAGCGACTTACAGTAAATGCTCAGAGAACTTTATTATCTACGTAGCTCAAGGCACCTATGACCCGAATGAGACAGAAGATAATAGTTTCGTTCTTCCTGATGGATGTAGTGTGTATGGAGGGTTTAAGACGGGCGGTTGTTCTTTTGAAGATAGGAATCCAAAGAAATATAAAACAGTATTAACAGGTTTGATTGACGGAAACAATATTCCTGATGTAGATATTATTGTAACGATGGGGGATGAAACATTACTTGATGGATTTACAGTAACTCAATCAGACACTTATGCGATTTATGGCAATGAGATAGATTGTAGTATTGAGAATTGTATGATTACTCAAAACTTAGGTTATGGAATTCGAGTAATTAATGGAGACTTGTTAGTTAAGTGGTGTCAAATAAAAAGTAATGAGTTTTATGGTGTTCGCCATAGTGGAGATGGGTATAATTTAATAATTGAAAATTCTCAAATCTTAAGGAATAGACAGTATGGTATTCACTGTCTTCAATCTACTCCAATTATCAAAAACTCGGTTATCTCAGAGAGTGACCTTGCTAATGAAGGTCTTCAGGGTATTCGAATTCTTAATCCATGGGATAATCCTGTTCTACATAACAACACTATTGCCAATAACAAAGCTGAAGGAATTTCTTTTGTAGATAGTGTAAATACTCCCAAGAAATACCCTGATTTGCAAAACTGTATTATCTATTATAATAACAAAGGTGGTGGAAATCAGTTGGCAGGATTAAATGCTGATGAGGTTGCGAACTTCTGTTGTATTCAGGATTGCAATACATTGAATACGAACAACTTTAATCATATTCCTGAATTTGCATACGTAATTGACCCGAATGGAACCCCTGACCCGAACAACTATCATTTAGCCGCAGATTCTTTTTGTAAGGATTTAGGAAATCCATCTTTGACTTATACGAGTCAAGTTGATATGGATGATGATAATCGTGTGTCAGGTAACTATGTTGATATTGGTGCGGATGAAGTTGATTGCGAAGATGTTCATCACGATTTAGATTGGAATGCAGATGGCATTGTTAATATGTATGAGTTCTCTGTTCTGTCTGCAGCATGGCTTTCCCGCGACCCTAACGACCCGACTTTACCAACTGACCCTAATTTCATCGACCCAAATGATTTTATAGGTTGGAATCCTAAATGTGATTTACATGAAGATTATACAATTGATATATCCGATTTAATGGTGCTTTGCGAGGATGACCCCGAAACATGGTTATGGGTTGCCTGTTGGAAAGATATTGATTCGACTGTTATAGAGTCAACTCAAATGTCGAGTATGGCAATGAACAGTCTTTTTTTTAGTGCAGATGCCTTCTCTTTGGAAACAACAGCAATAGAAGAAGTTGAATCAGAAGTTTCTTCTGATACTGTGATACAAATACTCCTTTTCTTAGATGATGTAATTGCTGATGAACCCGATAATGTCGCGGATATTCAGGATATGAGGGCGGTTTTAATGGATGAATTGAAGGCGATTCTGTCTGAGGAATAGGGAGACCTTGACAAATGGCGACATTTATGATAGAATAATGGAAATTTGATAGATGGAGACTTTTATATGATGAAAAGAATGATACCGTGTCTTGTGGGGGTACTCTGTGTATGTTCCTGCTTTGGAAGTCTTGCTGATACGATGTATTGCACAGATGGAGAACTCACAAGCCGTGAGTATGACTATGCTGTTGAGTTGGAAAAAGGGGAGACTCTAATTGTTGCTGGTGGGGGTGCAGATGATATAACTGCTTGGGATTATACTTATCTTGAAGTTCAATACACCTCTGCTTTGAGTAATGGGGATTGGAATACGGGTGGAGTTTGTAATATCTCCCTTTTTGAAAACAGCGAGTTGCTTTTTCAGGGTGGGTTAACTCATACACTGAGTGTTGGAGGCAATGCAACAGCAACTCTTTCAGGTGGTTCTATTGACTATATTCGTAACTATCAAGTTGTTACAGAGGGTGAAGAAGCTATAGCTATCATCTGTCAGTCTGGTTGGTCTTGGATTAATGATGACCCTTTGCAGGGTATTGAAGGATATTGGTTAGATGGAAACGCCTTTAGTATTGAATTTATCAATAATGGTGTTTATGACCCTGTGTATATGAACCTTAATATTATCCCCGAACCTGCTACCCTTGTCTTATTGGGCTTAGGTTCGTTCTTGGCGAGAAAGAAAAAATAAACTCCTTCAAGGAGGGCAGGCGTTATCTTTCTTCTCCTGCCTGCCCTTGTTTAGAGTTCTTCAATACGCCCCATCTTTCTCTTATTACAATATTACATCGGCCCAAATATGAACCACTTGGGGCAGAGATAAAAACCATTGTGAAGGAAATGAAAGTGGTTCGTTGAGTTGTCTACTTGTGAACTACTTTCATCGTCCAGAAAACGTCCAGTTTCAGTGAGTTGGCAGTTGGAAGGGAGGGGGGAGTGAACCACTTGACACGAGTTGCGTGTCAGAATGAAATTGAGAGAATTGTTCAACTGTTGTTTTATAGCTTAAAGGAGGCTTTAAGTTACTATTGCTGGGATATTTGCCAGGGAGGGTGATGGAGTGGTGGTGTGGGGAGAGAGGGAACTTGTGACAATATCATTCAAGCAGCCAATCTGCATTTGACTTTAAACGGCTGAGTGGCATCTTCGAGATTTGCTCTACCAATTATATCCAGCCTCATTGAAATTTAGCTATGAAGTTTTCGCTCCATCAGCTCAGGACAACGCCGAGGATTTCCCCCACCACTCTTGTAATATCTGCAAACATTACAGTTCCGAGAGACTTGAGAAAATCCAAGCTGGGTAAGACTCAGCGACAGACCCGAAACCCTATGCCGGGGCCAGAGACGCTCGGGTCGTAGACAGTCCTGAACCAGACAGCACAGGCGGTGCTAGTGCTGTACCAGCTGCCGCCGCGGATAACGCGAGTGCCACTTGAATAAATACTATCCGTCCACTCCAAAACATTACCTGCCATGTCATTCATCCCATAGCCGTAAGACGGGAAATGGCTAACTGGACTCGTATAGGGAGAACTGGAAAGGCTAAGCGGATTGTTATTGGAGTAATTCGCTTTGCTCAGGTCTATACTCGTCCCACACCCATGAGTATAGCTACCGCCATAGTCAGCTACGGCCTGCCACTCCCATTCAGTCGGCAGTCTAAACCCGTAGTAATTGCAGAATGCCGTTGCTCCGTACCAACTGACTTCAACGACCGGGTGATTACTTCGACTGCGGACGCTAAAGCTACTACCATCAAAAGTAATCTGGCTATCTGAAGATGAGGCATAGGTGCGGAAATAATTCTCACCCACAAAATCTGCTCCGTCGTTAGAGCCGCCTGCTCCATAGACAACGTTGCCATCATCGACGGTAATATCCCCCGATGCTAATGCTTCGTTAAGAAAGTGACAAAACTGAGCATTGGTGGTCTCGAATTTGCTCATTTCGCCGATGAAACCACCCTCATTGATAGGATTGCCGTTCCCATCTTTCATATCGGAACCCGAGTCGTTAATAGATACCCATACCATTACATAAGGGTCTTCTGGCACTCCTTCCATCAGCCATTCAGACGCCATATTTGAAAGGTCAGCGTCACTATAGGTTGTCAGCCATTCAGATGCAATGATGGCAAAATCTTTAAGATTAACTTTACAGTCACTACTGAGGTCAGACGATGGACATGCTCCGTAGCCTTTCGAGTTAATAATGAATACTAAAATTGTACATAATATAAATACTACTGCTCTCTTCATCGTCTTCTCCAGGATTATTATTTTCACTGTTGCCTCTCCTTTGTATGCCCCCTTATGATACTATAAATAGAGTTGTTTTGTCAATAATCTACAAGGGTTTTAGTTATTAATCTTGGAAACTCCAGTATAAACCACGTATTTCCTCACTGCACTTTTACCCATTATTCAGCAATAATCCCACTTCAACAGCAAATTCAATTGTAGGGTAATGATAAGAGAACTCAACCTTGGACAATGCTGCTGATGCTGCAACATTTTTTAATCCTCATTGAATACTATAAGCGGGTCAAGCTGGTCTGCATATTGATAAGCCCACTTGAGCCATATATCATATTCACTCCCTTCATCATATCCTCTGCATTGTTCCTGGGTAGATAATTCAGAGGCTTTTAAATACTTCCGTATTTCCTGACTTTTTCTCCAGTTTTCAGCTTGTGCTTCTAAATTTCCAATTTTCTTGAGTTCAATCTGTTTGAGTTTTTCTTCTTCCAAACGTCTTTTTTCATTTTCAATTCTTTGCTCTTCTTGATGCCATGCCGTTCTGTTATTTTCTTTTAATTTTCTTGCTGCCATCAATATATTCAAAATGATATCATATAGATAATCTTCTAGCTTATGCATAATCCCATCGGACCATGTCTGACGCTTTGCATAATAAGAATCAATTTCAAAAATAAGTTTTCCAGATGGCTTATAGGAATATTTTGAATCCCAATCGTGTTCTTTTGGCTTTTCATATTGCGTCATTTTTTCACGAATTATAAACTCAATTTCTTCCCCATTTATAATCAGATTGGGTGAGATTTCATTTCGACCATAATAGTCATGCTTCTGATGGTACATTTTAACTTCATGGCCTCTGTCTTCTAAATATATAAATAAGCTATTCAAAAACAGCAACGCTCTATTTCTCAATGCCTTGCTGACCATGATACGCTTTCTTTCAATACCTTCGGGATGAAACAGCTTCGGATATCTGTAATTTTCTATCCATCCATTGCTTTTTATCTCACGAGCAATAGGGTGACAGTGTTGCAGATTTTGATAAATCGGATACTGCATTCGTTTTTCTTTGATTTGTTGAGTGTACGAAATGTTTTTTTTATTCTTTTCTTCAAATGATGCTCCAAGAATAATTTCTTCATTATTTTTATTATCTGGAAGTAGCTCCTTTTTCACAGGCTTTCCATGTTCTAATTTTGCCCAATAACCTCGCTCAGGTCGTGGGATATTATATCTTTTGCATATTTTCGCTAATCCGACATCGGATAAGTTAAACTCTTTTGCCAGTTGTAAAATAGGTTTGCTCCATACCAACTCATACAATTGTTTTCGAGTTAATTTTACTGGTTCATCCATAGAACAACTCCTTATGAAATTTATTGGTAATATAGAGACCTTAAAATACCCACCCATTTTCTTTATTACAATATTACATTGCCCTAATTAGGGACCACTTGGGGCAGATGAAAAAATCTTTTTGAAGAAAATGAAAGTGGTTCGTTGAGTTGTCTACTTGTGAACTACTTTCATCGTCCAGAAAACGTCCAGTTTCTTTTAGTTTACAGTCAAGAAGCAGTGGTAGGGTTGTTAGGAGTTAGTTGAAGTCTTCTTTTGAGCCTTTTTTTTAATGTTAAAAAAGCTATTTTTAAAGTTTAAATCAACATTTCAAGATACGCGACATTTTAAATCGGGAACTTACAAGCAGAGGGTCGGGGGTTCAAGTCCCTCAACGCCCATTCAAAAAGCCTCGTTTTCAGCAATGAGAACGAGGCTTTTTCTTTTGGTTGGTTTCCATTCGTATTCCCTGTAAAAAACTTGACTATTTCAGGGAATTTCCGTATAATCAGAATATTAAACTGTTTAATTTGAGCGTTTTTCAGGTGTGTCAATGAGGGGCGATGTTTTACCCTTGAACAATAACAAAATCTGGCGGGGAATTTGTGGGTCTTACATCGATTGTTTTTGCATTCCAAACGTGGAACTTTAACGAGACGGTCTTGCAATAAGCACTATAGCAGGTTGCTGCCAATTCTACAAGAATGGGGTTGCTTTAATGGACGTTGGTGACATCATTGTCAAGATGATCAATGTGGAAAAGTATGGTATCGGCAGGGGCGGAAACCTGTAACATCATCTATTGAGGAATGCAGAAAATGAAAAAGAACATACTGCTGCTTGCATGTTTATGTGTAAACATCACAGCTCACGCCATGACGTGGTCATGGGCATACGCCCCGTCCGCTTATGAGGCCGAAATCACGGCTTCGATGAACGGCTGCATTGGTACCTGGAATACTTATGCGGACTATGACTTCAACATCCCGGTCGCCTACAATGCGGGTGTTCCGACTGCCCAAGCCAGCTATCAGGGCTGGATCGAATTCGGCGGCCAGCGCAATTACCGCACCGCCATGCACGAGTCCAGTCATTGGATGGGCACCGGCACCATTTGGGAGTGGCGAAGCGATAATCATTTTCGCTGGGGCGTCTGGAACGGTACTTATGCGTTTAATCTGCGTTGCGCCTTTGACGGGCCGGGTGAACGCCAGTTCGGTGACTACAACGATCCCCATGTACACTACTGGCCCGATGGCGCCAACTATGACTCCGAGGGTGTGAACGGTCCGCACATGGTTGGCATTATCGGTGCATTTCGCCGCGACACGGGTCTTGATGACCAGACCATCGGCATTGCCTCCGGCACCTACCGTATCTGTCATCGCTGGTCGACGTTGACGCTCGACAGCCTTGGTGAAACCTCCGAAGGTGCGCAGGTTCGCCAGAACCATACCTTGACGGGAGACAATGACCAACTCTGGGACGTCTCGCTGGTGGAGGGTACGGTCTACTTCACCATTCAGAACGTTGCCAATGGCCTCTGCCTCGACTCCCTCGACGGTGCTGACGGCGATCCCGTGGGTATGACCTCCCTTTCCGGTGCGCCGACGGACACCCAGCTCTGGGAGATTGTCCAGACGGACTCCTTCTATTTCAAGATCATCAACAAAGCCAACGGACGGGGTCTGGACAATTTCGGCTACCTCGACGCCGGCGTTGGCGTCAACCAATATGGTGCCGCGGGTAACGAGAGTTGGAATCTGCACTGGACGTTCAAGCACCAGCATGCGCAGACCATGCCGGAACAGGGCGTTGTTTCGCAGGGCCGTCCCGTCAGCTCCAGTTCATGGGATGGTGCCAACGGCCACTACTCTGAAAAAGGTAACAATGGCGTGGCAGAGGACCGATGGACGGCCTCCGGCGGGGCCTACCCGCAGTGGTGGCACGTGGATCTCGGCGTGGTGCAGCCCATCTCCAAGGTGGAAGTGGACTGGTTCCCGGGGGGGGTATTCCAATTCCAGATCGAAGTTAGCGATGATAACTCTACCTGGACGACCGTCGCCGACCGCACCAGTAATACCGCCTCCGGTACGACGGTGGACTATCTTACCGGGGTCAGCGGTCGCTTCGTGAGGGTCACTGTGACGGGTGCTTGGTATGGCGGCTGGGCGGCCTTCATGGAATGCCGTGTTTATAACGAATCCGAAAACTTGAAGCTGCTGTCTCTGAACCGTCCCTGCAGCGCCAGCAGCGAGCAGTTGGGCAATCTCGCGGTAAACGCAAACAACGTGGATCCGATCTTTACACGCTGGTGCTCGGCCACCAGTGCCTATCCCGCATGGTGGGAGGTCGATCTTGGCTCGCCGCAGCAGGTGAACAAGGCGGTGATCACATGGTTCGACGACGACGCTCGCTCCTATCAGTACAAGATCGAAGGCAGCCTCGACGGCAACAACTGGTTTTTGCTGGCCGACCGCACGGGCAATACCGATGCGTACACCACCTTTGACACCTTTTCCAGTGTTGCCCAAAAGGTGCGTATTACGGTAACCGGCGGCAGCCATGGCTGGCCGAGCATCTACGATGCGCAGATATATGGCGATGGATCACCGCCGTCGTTTACGACCGATCCGATTAGTAACGATGCCGGCATTGAGTCTGTTGATTACCAGGGACAATCACTGGCTGGCTATGCTGATTATATCGATGGCGTCGAAACACTGACTTTCAGCAAAGACGCCGGTCCCAACTGGCTGGCGGTTTCGCCCGATGGAACCCTGTCCGGAAGGCCGGGCGACCGAAATATTGGCGCCAATATCTTTACCGTTCGCGTGACCGATGATGGCGGTCTGACTGACACCGCCCAGATGACGATTCAGGTGGCCAATACCTATTCCGGCGTTCGGGGCTTGGAAGACCTCGCCGGGCTGGCGGCCCAATGG
Source organism: Anaerohalosphaeraceae bacterium (assembly GCA_963675155.1). Lineage (GTDB taxonomy): Bacteria > Planctomycetota > Phycisphaerae > Sedimentisphaerales > Anaerohalosphaeraceae > 4572-13. The sequence continues at coordinate 819,748 of OY775912.1, forward strand.
CTGATGACCGGTTGTATGGACACCCCGGCCTGCGACGGCGCCGATTTGAGTAGCGATCAGGACGTCGACATGGACGATTTCGAGAGAATGTCGGCCAACTGGCTGGCGGACGAAACGCTTCAACTGCACTTGAAACTGGATGAAACCAGCGGCGCAATCGCCAAAGACAGCTCCGTTTACACCCGCTTGGGCAACTTGGTCAATGGCCCGGTCTGGACATCGGGCTACGTGGGCGGTGCTCTAAGTTTTGACGGTGTGGATGATTATGTTGAGGTAACAAACTACAAGGGCATCCCCGGCGGACAAAGCCGCACCTGCATGGCGTGGGTTAAGACGTCCTCGATTTCAGGTGAGATCCTGACATGGGGCGAAGATTACAACGGCGGGCGATGGGTCATTCGTGTCAATGAAGGTGGCCAGTTGCGTGCGGAAGTCCAAGGGGGCAATATCATCGGCACAACGCTCATCAGTGATGATACCTGGCACCACATTACCGTTGCAGTGGTGGACGACGGCAGTTCGGATATCGCGGAGGTTCAGTTGTATGTTGACGGTCAGCTTGAAACGATCAGTGCTTTTGCGGATGAGCCGATTGATACCGGTTCGGTCGAAGATGTTAACATCGGCGTGTATTTTGCGGCTGGCAACCCCCGATGGTTTAACGGTCTGATTGATGACGTACGAATTTATGATGAAGCCTTAACCGAACAGGAGATTCAGGCCATTGGAGGTCAATAGGGTTATATCTGGATGTCCTGATTTTCAAGGGGCCGATAAAAGAGTTGCCTGAGGTGCTCAAAAGGCTGGATTTTGTAAAGGGATTGGCTCGGCTTATGTTTGCATGAAACCGGTTCTATTTTTATTGACAATCAGGTTGACTAACCGGTATTATACTACCGTTAACGTCAATATTTATGGAGAGTTATCGCCTCGTGGTAGAACAGGATGCTTACGAAATCGGGTTAGCCAAGGCCAGGGCTTTTTTTGGTCGCGCCGAAGAAGTTGCCTCAACTAACAACTTCGATTATGCGATCGACCTGTATCTGGAAGGTCTTCATCAGTCGCCGGATGCGCTGGAAGATGGACATATGCCGTTGCGTAAGCTGGCTTTGATGCGGCAGGGGCGAGGCGGCAAAAAGCCGTCAATGATGGAGAAAATGAAGCGGATGAAGGGGAAAGGGCCGCTGGAGGAGATGCTTAACGCCGAATTTCTGCTGGCCAAAGACCCCGACAACTTGCAGTATGCCGAAGCGATGCTCAAAGCCGCGGTGGCCGGCGGTTTTTTGCGTACCGCTGAGTGGTTGGCATCGCTGATGTTTGACGCGAACCGGGCCGCCGATAAGCCCAGTTTTGCTACCTATATTCTGCTGAAAGACTGCTACATCAAAATGCAGATGTTTACCCGAGCCGTGACGGCTTGCGAGTGTGCTCTTCAGTTGAAGCCCAAAGATGATGCCCTGCGTGACGAACTTCGAGACTTGAGTGCCTCTATGACGATGGAAAAGGGGAAATACGGCAAGGCACAGGATTTTCGTGACTCGATTCGGGATAAAGAGTCTCAGGAAAAACTTCAGCGTCAGCTAAGCGGTGTCAAAACCGAAGATGACAAAAAACAGGCGGTTTTGGATGCTCAAAAGAAGATTCAGGACGGACATGTTACCGTCACGAGTATTTTAGATCTTGCGAACGCTCTGTTTGCGTTGGAAACGGATGATGGCGAAGCTGAAGCGGTCAAAGTGTTGCGAAATGCCCACGAGCAGACCAAAGATTTTACATTTGTGAAGCGTTTGGGGGAATTCCGGCTCAAAAAACTGAAAGCTCAGATGCGTCAGCTCCACAAACAGGTCGCGCAGGAATCTGATAATGAAGTCCTCAAAAACCAGTTTTTGCAGGTCCAGAAACAATTGGATGATGTGGAGCTTGAACACTACAGGAAATGTCAGGAAAATTATCCGACGGATCTTCGGATGAAATATGAATACGGCCGGTGTCTGGTCAAAGCCAAACAGTTCGATCAGGCGATTCCAATGCTTCAGGAGTCTCAAAAAGACCCGCGATTGAAAGTCGTGTCGATGGATAAAATGGGATTATGCTTCATGCTGAAGGGCTGGATGGAGGATGCGACGGATATTTTTATTGAAGCATTGAAAAATTGTGTCAACAAGGATTCTGCTGTTGCGAAAGACATAAGATACAATATGGCAAGGAGTTATGAGCTAAGAAAGCGTGATGAAGAGGCGTTGGAAGTCTATCGAAAGCTGGCTCAATCCGATTTTAGTTATAAAGATGTCGGACAACGTATTGACAAATTGCGAAAAAATGTTACAAATTAGGGTCTTTCGGTTTTCGAACTGACCCGGACGGCCGGTTTGAAGAGTGAAATGTTGAAAATTAGGCAACCAACCTCTTAGTAGTATCGATAGTGTAAATAGAAATTTAGGAGTTAACAGTGGCACATTCATTATCAGCCAAAAAACGAGTTCGACAGAACGCCAAAAGACGGGTTCAAAACCGTGCCCGCAAGAGCATGGTCAAGACTCAGATCAAACATTTTGAGGCATCTTTGTCGGCCGGTGATGTGGATAAGGCGAAAGAGCAGTATCGCCTGTTGGTCAAGAAGCTGGATAAAGTCGCTTCCACCAGCACCATGCACAAGAATACCGCGTCACGTGTCAAATCTCGTATGGCTCGCAGACTTAATGCCATGACGGCCTAAGCATGCAGGACATGGACGGTCCTGGAATTTTTTAGACATTCGGGCGTCTTGTCGATATTGTATCGGCAAGACGCTTTTTTTATGTCTTCAGGAATGTATGGAACTAATCAAAAAACAAATATTGACGGCTCTGACGCGGCGTGATTATAGGCCGGTGTCGCCGAAGAAATTGGCCGCGGCGATCGGCGTTGCAGCTGATGACTACGCGCAATTTCAGGCGGCCCTGGAGCAGATGCGCAGCGGTCAGCAGGTGATTATTGACGCCAGGAAAAACGTCAGTCTGCCGGCGATGGGGCACCGGGTGGTCGGCACGTTTCGGGCCAATCCGCGCGGATTCGGTTTTGTGATCCCCCTGGAACCCAATGCGTACGGAGATTTATACGTCAACGCAATGGATACGTCGGGGGCAATGAATAATGATGTGGTCGTTGCCCGGGCGATTAAAAAGGGCCACCGCGACGGTCAGATGCGATATTCCGGCGTGATTATCGACATTGTCGAACGCGGCAGCAACCAGTTTGTCGGCACACTGCAAAAAAACAAGAGCCTGTGGTTCGTCCAGCCGGAGGGTAAGGGCTTTTTTGACCCGATTTTGATCGACGATGCGACATCCAGCGGGGCGGTCGAAGATGACAAAGTTGTCGTTGAGATTATCAGCTTTCCGGAAGAGAACATCCCCGCCCGAGGCGCGATTGTGAAGGTGCTGGGTAAGGCCGGCCAGTATGATGCGGAGATCATGTCGATCATTACTCGTTACGGATTATCCGAAGGCTTCGATTCGGACTGCCGGGATCAGGCTCGCGCCGCGGTGGAACGTTTCAAGCCGGACGAGACCGAAAAACGCAGCGATATCACTGATGAGATGATCGTGACGATTGATCCGCCGGATGCGAAGGATTTTGACGACGCGATCAGCCTGAAGAAAAACGCCGACGGTAACTGGGTGCTGGGTGTGCATATTGCCGATGTGAGCCATTTTATCCAGCAAGGCTCACCGCTGGACAAAGAGGCCCGGCATCGCGGTAACAGCGTCTATCTGCCGCAGCGGGTGCTGCCGATGCTGCCGGAGGTGTTGTCGAACGGGATTTGTTCGCTGCAGCCGGATCAAAAACGGTTTGCAAAAAGCGCCTATATCACCTATGACGCCGAGGGCAATATTCTTGCCCGTGAATATGACAACAGTATCATTTGCTCGAAAAAACGCCTGACCTATCTGGAAGTGGATGCGATTTTAAAGGGCAACGCGGAAGGGTATTCCGGCCAAGTCGTGGCGCTGCTCAAAGATATGGAGCAGTTGGCGCGAGCGATCGAAAAGCGCCGTGAAAAGAGCGGCATGCTGCATCTGGATCTGCCGGAGATCGAGTTGGAGTATGATAAAGATGGACAGGTGGTCGACGCCCACCCGGCTGATGATTGCTACCCGCATACGATTATCGAGATGTTCATGGTTGAGGCTAACGATGCGGTTGCCAGTTTGCTGGACCGGTTTGGTGTGCCGTTTATGCGGCGGATTCACCCGGACCCGGACGCGATGACGCAGAAAAATCTCGGCCGCTTCGTCAAGCTGTGCGGGTTGAAAATTCCGCGCCAATTGGATCGGCATGTGATTCAGGATTTACTGGCGGCGGTCAAGGATACGCCGATGTCATACGCGGTCAATACGCATGTGCTTCGCAGTATGCAGAAGGCTGAGTATTCGCCGCTGCATATCGGGCACTTTGCATTAGCGTCGACGCATTACTGCCACTTTACCAGCCCGATTCGTCGGTATGCGGATTTGCTGGTGCATCGACTGATTGACTGTTACGTGAAGGGCAATCTGAATAAGATCGGTCTGGAGGAAGTGCTGCCGGAAGCGGAACTTATCGAAATCGGCAAGCATATTACCTTTACCGAAATGCAGGCGACCGAGGCGGAAAGAGAACTCAAAACGGTGCTGCTCTTGCAGATGCTCAGCGAACGCGTCGGCGAGGAGATGGACTGTGTGGTTTCGGGGTTGACGAATTTTGGCGTGTTTGTTCAGTGCATCAAATTCGGCGTCGAAGGCATGATCGAACCGGGCGATCTGGGGCTGGATGAGTGGAAATTCGACGACCGCACACAGGCGGTGATCGGCAAATGGTCCGGCGAAAGCGTCCACCTGGGCGAGCCGATGAAAGTCAAGATCGCCGCGGTCAACGTGCCGGCGCGTCAACTGTTCCTGATGCCCGCCGAACCGCTGGTCAAGGAACGTCCCGGCCTGAACCGCCGCAAATACAAACGCAAACACCACGCCCGCAAAAAACGAAAAAAATAGTGCGGTTTTTATAGGGCACTTCCGATAAAAATGACGATTTCAGTGTATTCCACTTGTTTCTGAATAATACATCTCCCCTTTCCGTCTGATAGCAAGTTCCTGCTTTGTCAGCTCGCCTTTTTCTGGTATGATGGTTTTTGAGCGGGGGACTTGATGGAAAGCATGTCTTTGATGCTTTCTCAAGGCCATAATTTTAGATGAAGTCTTTGAATCCAGGGGGTGAAATGGGGCTTTGGCTTGAGACAATCGGTATCTTTATAGTTGCCTTGTGTGGCTTGCTGGCGGGGCGTTATGCCTCACGGCGGCCGGTGACGCGCGGCTGTGCAATGGCGGCGGCGTTCGTCATTGTGACGCTGATACTACTTGCACGTCAAAGTATTCTGTGGAACACGATTCCCGGTTTATGTCCGGTTTCCGCGGGGCGGCTGCGATTTGTTTTGCTTGCTTTTGCGGTGACGCTGGGGCTGACTGCACCGCTGGGACAGCTTCGCAGTTTCATTTCCCGCTTTGCCACGTGTGTGATTATGAGCGTGTTTATCACGATCCTTGTGACGCTTCCGTTTATGGGGCCGGCCCTGGTGCAGGAAGACTTGTCCAGCCTGCAAACACGATTTGACAGCGACGGCGTGTGCCGCCAGAGCCAGCCGTTTACCTGCGGCCCGGCGGCGGCGGTGACAGCGTTGAGCCATTTTGGTTTTAGTGCCGAAGAAGGTCAGTTGGCAGTGGCTTCGCGAACAAGCCCGATCATCGGAACCTCACCGTGGACACTGTGTCGCGTCTTGAAAGAGACCTATGAGCCGAAGGGCTTGCAGTGTGATTTCAGGCATCTTGGTTCGCTGGAGCAGATTCCGACCGACAGCATTGTTCTGACCATTCTAAAAGATGCGATTCTCACCGACCACTGTGTTGCGATTCTGGCGTTCAACGCACAAACGGTCACGATTGCCGACCCGGTTGAAGGGCTGATTACTGTGCCGCGACCGCTATTTTCCCAGCAATGGCGCAACTGCGGCATCATCCTGCAGCGAACGCTCTGATCGCCGCAGAATTGAAAAAATTCATATCTATATCCACTCTGTCATCGAAAAAGAGAAAAATTTCTAAAATTCGTGTAACGTTTTTCTCTTTTTCGAGTCTGATTTAGTAAGGAAGGCAATATCAAGAAATCCCGCGTCCCGGATTAATGTGCGGAACGCGGGATGATGGAATTACTTTGCTAATTGGCCAGTTCGTAGGTGTCGCCGGCGATGGAGGCTTCTTCATCGGTTGGGATGACAAAGACCTTGACGCGGCTGGCGTCGGTGCTGATGAGCCGGCTTTCGGAGTTTTTGGCTTCATTTTTGGGTGCGTCAATTTCGATGCCGATCTGGGTTTGCTCGGCACACACTTCGGCGCGAAGACGCGGGTTATTTTCGCCGATGCCGCCGGTAAAGACGATTGCGTCCAGTTTTCCGAGCACCGCTGTATAAGTCCCGACATATTTCTTGATGCGGTATGTGAAAATATCCACCGCAAGTTTGGCTCGCTGGTTTCCTTCTTCAACCAGTTCCATCAAGTTTCGCATGTCGTTGGAGATGCCGGAAATGCCGAGAAGCCCGGACTGTTTGTTGCACATATCATTGAGCTGATCGATGCTGTAGCCTTTGTCGGACAGGTAAAACAGGATCGCCGGATCGATATCGCCGCAACGGGTGCCCATGACCAGTCCTTCCAGCGGAGTCAGGCCCATGGAGGTATCGACGCTATCGCCCTCTTTGACCGCGGCGATGGAACCGCCGTTGCCGAGATGGCAGGTGATGATGTTGGCTTCTGTTTTATCGACACCCATGAGCTTGGCGCATTGGCGTGCGACGAAACGGTGACTGGTACCGTGAAAGCCGTAGCGGCGAACGCGGTATTTTTCATAAATGTCGTAAGGCAGTCCATACAGATATGCGGTTTCCGGGATCGAGGTGTGGAATGCGGTATCAAAGCAGGCAACCTGTAAGGCGTTGGGCAGTGAATGCTGAGCCGCACGGATACCCGTCAGGTTCGGCGGGTTGTGCAGCGGGGCCAGATCGGCGAATCGCTCGATGGACTCGAGAACATGGTCGTCGATGACGACGGAGCCGGTGAATTCTTCGCCGCCGTGAACGACGCGATGGCCGACGGCCGTGATTTCGCTGATTTCCGCGACGACGCCGATTTCTGCGTCCGTCAATGTTGCCAGGATCACGCCCATGCCGGCGTCATGGTCCGGGGCGTTGATTTGAGCGACGTGTTTGTTGCCATTGTAATTGTGAACTAAGCCGGCCTGTGCTTCGCCGATGCGTTCGATCATGCCCTTGGCAAGGATGTTCCAGCCGGGCATGTCAAAGAGCTGGTACTTAATCGACGAACTGCCGGCATTGATAACGAGTACTTTCATGTTACATGTATTCCTAAAGTTTATATAAGATTTTTAAATGTGATGTTCCATGCATGCGTTCAATTATGCAATAAAGAACAATGGTCGTCAATGCCAAAGAAATAAGAATAAAACATCCACTTTTTGTTGTTCTTTGTGTTGCAATAAGTGGTCTTTTTTTGTCTTTTCAAGGCTTTTTTTGTCTGTTATACTGTCGCCGACAGAGACGTTTGATATCAAGATTCGGCAATTATTTTAGAAAAGGAGGTTTTCATGCGTTTAGGTTTTCGGTTAGGTTTGTTGTCGGTGCTGTGGTGTGTATCGGTGGGGATTTGTGCAACCCATCCGTTTGTGCCGAGCGTCAGCGAGCGGCAGTTAGACATTACGCGGGATTATGAATTACAACTAACACCTGGCGTGGAAAATAAAGTATATCTTCCGGCACTGATGAGTTTTTACGGGGCCACCAACGAGCAGGAAATTATTGGTACCACGTTTAAGTACAGTGTCGAACCCGATTCGGTGACGATTACGGCTGATCATCTGGAGATGCCCCGAAAGTATTATTGTTTAACCTGGAAATCGCCCCCCTCAGAGCCGATCCATGTTCAGCAAAGAATTCAAGTTGATCTTCTGTGCCGCAACAAGCTTTATACCCAAGCGGCCTATCCCTATGATGCTTCGGTACTCGAGTCCTTCGGTGATTATCTGAAAGATGACCCGAAGGGCAAGGTCATTGTTAGCGATGAAGCCCTGATACCGGTTTGTGGGGAAATTTTAAAGCAAAATCCCGCTTCGGCGGAAGAGGTCGTCGAGTTGGTCTGTGACTGGATCAATGATCATATTCAATTTGGGATGGTGGGGGATAGTTCCACTAAAGTCCTGAATGAACGTACCGGACATTGCGAGGGGATGGCGCTGCTGGCGACGGCTATTTTGCGAAAATTGGAGATCCCGGCTGATCCCATCGTCGCGAAGTTTATTCATCGCGGCTATCATGGATTTATGGAAGTGTACTTCCCGGACGCCGGCTGGGTCTTTTATGACCTGTCCAACTGCCAGCGTGGATTTAAAATCCCAAACTGCCTGATCACGGCCGGGCAAAACTATCGTATCGAAGTCGAGGGGCAATCCGAGCCGCAGTGGGTTGACGGTTATTTTTGTCAGGAGACAGAGATTGTTCCCTATAAAAAACCCACCCGGATTTCGCTTTTATCCATTCGTCCGACGCCAAAGACCAAGAGTGTTTACGGTGTTAAAGTTATTGCAAAGCCGGTGCCTGATTCAATTCGGATTCGCAAGCGTCCCCTGCGGGATTTAATGCTGGATACGTCCGTCCCCCCGGGAGTGAGGCCGTATTTGCCACAGTAGAGATTCGATATTGATACTGAAAATGCGGTATTTATACCCCCATGCAATGTCCGATAAAGTCTTGCGTTTTCCTTGCTTATTCTTTGAATTGGCGGTTAAGCGGCCTATCTAAAACGTCGATATATTCCCAGCTTAAAACAGAGACTCCAGCTAAGGATACGAAACTTGGGAACACGACATCATAAACGGGCGCTGAAGGTGATTCGTCACTTACGCAGCCAACAAGACATACAGGGACGCAAAATCGATATTCTGTGCAGTGACATGGTTTCGGCGCATATCCAGTTTGCCCAGAAGCAGTCGCGTATGAACTTTGCAGTGTCGTTTTATGAGTCCATTCTAGGCTGTACGGACCGTGAAACACTGCTGGATTCGACGATTCGCTGTATTGAGGCGAATGTATTAGACGCCGGTTGTGCTGTTTTCTTACTGGCCGAAGAGGGTTTCAGCCTGCATACAGGCGAGGGCTTTTCGAGCGGTGATATTGAAAAGACGCATTTGCAGGATTGGTTTGCCCAGCCTTTGATTGATCAAATCAGCCAAATGAATCGTATTTGCTCACTGGAGCAGTTGTTACGGATGGGATTGCAGGGCCCGCCGGCGATGATGAAGACACTTTCGGCCGCAGCGGTGCCACTGGGTCGATTCGGGCACGGGCTTGGGTTTCTGTTTATCTACCGCCATGCCGAGCATCCGCTTATGTCGGAAGAACTGTCTCGCATTGCGGCTGTCAGCGCAGGGTTGCGTGAAGCGATTGTCCGGTTCCGCCAACCATCACTTGATATCGAGACGGCTGATTCCGGTCAATCCGGTCTTTAAGGCTTTGTAAAGACAATAAAAGCTGCATGGCGGCTCACTAACTGGGTTTTTGGTAAAAACTCGTCATGACGTCAATGCATAGGTTTGTGCGTAATGGTATAGACTATCAAGGTATATCCGTCATGCCGTATATTTATCACTTCTTTAGATAATTACTCTCTTTAAACACTTTTTTAAAGAAATCTATTGTTCCCGTCTCCCGTTTGAGGTATCATAATCCCCGATATTTGTATGGAAGGAAGAGTCTTTTATGGTCTCAACAGGTGCTTTTCCGGCGGATTTTTTGTGTAGTTGCCGGGAGATATTTTCAGCGGGGGCGTTATTTGGGGTCAGCGGTAGTGCTGCGCTCGCGTTTAGTCCGCTTAAGACGGTCTTTTTCATCGGCTGGTTCTATTTGTGCCTCTACTCGGTCCAGCGTTCTGATAACAGCCCCTTGGTTAAGGATAAATTTCGATACCTTTCTAACATTGTTGCCCTGGTGTTTGGCCCGCTGCATTTATTTGTGCTTTTCGTGGGCGATACCGTTGCCAAAATGCAGGACGGGGAAATCGAGCTGTCGGAATTACCGGCTTATACGCTGGGGTGTATTCTGGAAAAGCCCATTCGCAAGAAGGCTGTCCATGAAGCCACTCACACGATTGAGCTTCTGGACACCGCGGGGCGGTCATTTGAGTCGATTTATTCCCGGCAGATTCAAGGCGAATCCGGCGGGCGAAAAATTCAGCAGCGAACCGGCGAGATGATTTTAGCCGGCATCAACAGCAGAGCCAGTGATATTCTGATCGATCCGAAAAGCGATAATGAATACACCATTCGTTTTCGTGTTGACGGATTTCTGCGAATTCATGAAGTGATTGACAGTGCAGACTGTAATGCGATCATCAACAGCTTGAAAGCGATTTCCGGAATGGATATTGCCGAAAAACGCCGGCCCCAGGACGGTGCGTTTATGGCCCGAATTGCCGACGGCGAAGTTTATTTTCGAATGGCGACCTCCGGTGTGCTGGGCGGTGAAAAGCTGGCGATTCGCGTGATGGACCAAACGCGGGGGCTGCTGACACTGAACGAAGTCGGTTTTTCGGCTGAACAGGTCAAAATTCTGACGAAGATCGTCGCTCAGCCGCAGGGAATGATTCTGGTGTGCGGACCGACCGGCAGCGGCAAGACGACGACACTTTACGGGATGCTGCAAACGATTGATTTCGAGCAGCGCAACGTCATTACCGTCGAAGATCCGATTGAACATATCATGCCGCATGTTAGCCAGATCGAAGTGAACACCCGAGCCGATCTGACCTTTGCCACCGCGCTGCGGAGTATCCTGCGTCAGGATCCGGATGTGATTTGTGTCGGTGAAATTCGCGATGCTGAGACGGCTCAAATGGCGATGCAGGCCTCGCAAACCGGACACCTGGTTCTGGCGACACTGCATGCCAACAGTAATATTTCAGCCCTGGTTCGCTTGATGGATTTAGACGTTAAGCCGTTGTTGATTTCTTCTGCGATATCGGTGGTCATTTCGCAGCGGCTGATTCGCTGTTTATGCCAATACTGCAAAGGGCCTGCGGAGTTAACCCAGAGCCAGATGGATTATTGCGTCAAAAATGACGTGCCGAAAACTCAGATTTTAAAGGCGAACGGCTGTGGTCACTGCGGCGGGACGGGGTATTATGGAAGGACGGCGATTCTCGATGTGATGACGATGAACGATGAGCTGCGCACATTGTTGTGCAACAATCAATTGTCGCCGGGAGATTTGAAGAAGCTGGGCGATAAGAAATTCAGCTCTTCGCTTCGTAAAGAGGGGATGAAGCGAGTGCTTGACAGTACGACATCGCTGAATGAAGTGAAACGACTGACAACGAATGTGGAGTAGACGGTTATGTTGCTTTGGAGCATGATTATTATCAGTCTTGGCTTTGCCTTTTTGGGCTTTAAAAAAGGCTTTTTCGTGATGTTCGCGATGCTGTTTAACCTGATGTTTGCGATTTTTATATCGGTCCTTTCCACGCGTGCACTGATGCAGCTTAGTTCGGGCTATGAAAAATCCGGATACTATGCCGCGGTCACCGTCTTTTTGCTGTTTGTATTGATCTTCGGTGTGTTGCAGTTTTTTGCTTATTTTTATATCCTTAAAAACCGCGAGGATTATTTCCCCAAGATTTTTGATAAAGCTGCGGCGACTGTTCTGGGCTTCCTTTCCGGGTATATCATCTGTTGCTTGCTTGTGTTAATGATTTGTATTATGCCCTGTTCCAGGTGTGGAAAGATTGATTGGTTTTGCACGCAGGATAATATGGTCAAATTATCCGTGCCCGGTGTTCGAAAGGTCTGCAATTTCCTGGGCTGGTATTCGCTGCACTGTTTTGAGGGCAACAGCGAACGTGAAATTGAAAAGCTGTTGGAGCTCAGCGAAGCACCGGTCGAAGAAACACCGAGATTGCCCTACCTGGAAGCCGTTGAAAGTGCGCTTCAGGAGTCAACGCAACCCGAATCGGAGGTTCCTGCTGCGGACACCGATCAACTCGAAACACAGTAACAAAATTCACATGATTCTTTTTTTTAGATTCATGAATTGATACGGTCGCAAATCTCGTTGTCTATTCAAAAATATCTTCCACGCCTTTGGAGCTTTGCAGCCAGTTGACCGCTTTTTCAAAGTCGGTGAAGGCGGCTGCCTGAAAGCCTTCCAGATTCAGGAGGATTTCGGCTAACGTTGCTTTATTGACCTGTTCATCATCCCGTGCCAAGATGGCCATCTTATTGAGAATGAGTTCCGGATGTTTGATGATTTCATCGATTAATTCCCGGACATTTTCCGGAGTGAAGGAACTGTAAGTCTGACGTAAATCCACTAAAATCGGGTGACCTCTTGACATCTCGGCGATGACAGCCAAGTCGTAAACAAACTGTTTACTTTGCGGCAAATCAGTCACGCCGGCCGGACTGGCTTTGATGATATCTTGCCCCCTCAGAATTCGATAATCCGCTTCCATGATAATCTTTTCCCGCAAATCACGACGACTTATGATCGTCTGCCAGGACTTCAGCAACGTCCGATTGTTATAAAACAGGTTCCTCTTAGCATTCCATTATACCCGATATTGTGCGGCAAAGCAATCCAACTATATCAATCATAGATATCGCCACCCTATGTCGACATAGGGTGGCGATAATGTAGGTTTTCTTTTGCGAGCAGGCATTTCTGATTGCCCGGCACATATTACGTCATGGTTTTTTCCGCTGACAGGACGGTGTTATAGAGCAGCATGGTGATCGTCATCGGGCCGACGCCGCCGGGAACGGGCGTAATGAGACTTGCTTTTTCCTTCACGGCTTCAAAATCCACATCACCGGCCAGTCGATACCCGCGTTTTTTGGTGGCGTCTTCAACACGATTGACGCCGACGTCAATTACGACCGCGCCGTCTTTGACCATATCGGCGGTGACGGTGTTGGGCCAACCGGCGGCGGCGATGATGATGTCGGCGCGTTTGACGTGTTCGGCCATATTTTTCGTGCGTGTATGACAAACGGTGACGGTCGCGTTGCCCGTGGGGGCTTTCTGGATGAGCATATTGGCGACGGGTTTGCCGACGATATTACTGCGTCCGACCACGACGACTTCAGCCCCTTCCAGCGGGACGTTATTGCGGATCAGAAGCTGGATGACGCCGTGCGGCGTGCAGGGCAAAAACGCATCCTGACCGACGACCATTTTGCCGACGTTGACCGGGTGAAAACCGTCGACGTCCTTAGCCGGATCGATGGCCAGCAGGACTTTATCTTCGTCAATATGTTTCGGCAGCGGCAACTGAACGAGAATGCCGTTGATTTTCGGGTCATTGTTGAACTTTTCAACCAGTGCCAGCAGGTCTGCTTCGCTGGTGTCGGCAGGCAGACGGTTGTCGTCGCTGTAGATGCCGATGTCTTCGCAGGCTTTTTCCTTGGCCTTTACATAGGATTGCGAGGCGGGATCTTCACCCACCAAGATCACCGCCAGACCGGGCGTGACGCCTTGGGTCTTCAATTCAGCGACTTTTGCTTTCAATTCGGCCCGCATCTCCGCGGCCACTTGCTTGCCATCAATGATCTTTGCAGTCATTTTTTCTCCAGAACTTGAAATTATTCGATTGAGCCACTATTGTAAAAATTCCCGGCCGTTTGACAAGCATAATCGAATGAAAACAGGCTGTGTCCACCAAATGAACACAGCCTGCGGTATTTCATGTCGTACGATTAAGTCGCTACTTAGCGTATTGAGCGTCCCCAAATCCAAGAATCGGGTAGAAAATGAACGGTAAAAAGGCCAGTCCAATTCCAAAGCCAGCGCCTTTTCCGAATTTCTGAGCCACTTCGATGGAGACCAGAATCGGGATGATGATGTTTGCAATCGGGACAAAGTACAGAATGATCCACCAAATCGGTTTATCAGCGATTTGCAGCAGGACGATCAGGTTGTAAATGGGGATGATGGCCGCCCAGCCGGGTTGGCCGGCTTTGGCGTAAACCTTCCACATGGACGCGATTATCAGGATCACAACCACCAGGTAGACCAACATCAAAATCGCAGGGGGACCGCCGGCACTCGGCATTTCAGATTCAGCAATTAAATGGTACATCGTTTGACTCCTTTCAAAAAATGGCATTCCTCTTTCAAATACAACAAAACTGACATTCCAAAGTACTAAAAAAAAGCTGTTTAGCAAGATAAAACTAATTTTAGAACAACCCCTGGACTTTACCGGTTTTGACGTCGACGTCGATTTTACGGTAGGCGGGGTTGGAGCCGGTGCCGGGCAGGAGTTTGATGTCGCCGGCGATAGGCACGACATAGCCGGCGCCTTCATAGACCATGACATCGCGAATCGGCAGTTCCCAGCCGGTGGGGCGGCCCTTCAGCGACGGGTCGTGTGACAGGCTCAGATGTGTTTTGACCATGCAGGTGCCGAGTTTTCGCATGTCGGGTGTGGCATCGATTTTTTCAATTTTAGCCAGTGCCTTGTCGGTATACGTCACGCCTTTGGCGCCGTAGATTTCGGTGGCGATTTTTTCGATGCGTTCTTTCAGGGGCATGTCAAGACTGTAGAGGTAGTGGAAGTCTTTTTCCTCCTGAGCGACTGCGGCCACTTTTTCGGCCAGTTCGATGGCGCCGTCGCCGCCTTTGAGCCAGTGGTCTGAAACGGCAGCTTCTGCGCCGTGTTCCTGGGCGATGCGTTTAACGAGGGCGACTTCGGCGTCGGTGTCGGTGTAGAACTTGTTAATGCAGACAATCGGACGGATGCCGGACTTTTGAACGATATCGATATGCGCGAGGAGGTTTTTGCAGCCCTTTTCGAGCAACTCGAGATTTTCCTGTGTGTATTCTTCGGCCAGCGGTGTTCCGGGTTTGACTTCCGGTCCGCCGCCGTGCATTTTCAGGGCACGTACGGTGGCTACGATGACGACGGCGTGCGGTTTCAGGCCGGACATGCGGCACTTGAGATTCCAGAACTTTTCAAATCCAATGTCGGCGGCAAATCCGCTTTCGGTGACGACATAGTCGCTCAGCTTGGTCGCGACCAGGTCGGCAATGATGCTGCTTTGCCCGATGGCGATATTCGCAAACGGTCCGGCGTGGACCAAAATCGGCTGGCCCTCAATTGTCTGGACCAGGTTCGGATTCAGTGCATCGACCATCCAGGCGGTCATTGCGCCATCGACTTCCAGGTCGGCCGTGGTGACTTCGTTGCCTTTTTTGTCGTAGGCGACGACTATTTTGGCCATGCGTTTTCGCAGGTCGCGTAAGTTTTTGGAGACGGCCAGAATCGCCATGACTTCGCTGGAGACGGAAATCTGCGCGCCGGATTCCATTTCGAGCCCGTCCATCTTGCCGCCTTTGCCGATGGTAATATTTCGCAGTGCCTGGGCACAGTAATCAATCGCCCATTTGATCTGGACGTTTTCCGGATCGATGTCGAGGCGTTTGATGCCGATTTGTGCCAGCCGCTCGTCGTCGTAATTGTGCTCATGCTGCATCCGGGCTGTCAGTGCGACCATCGCCAGATTGTGCGCATTGGTGACGCATTCGACATCACCGGTCAGACGAATCGAGAAGGGGACCATGGGAATACACTGGCTCAGTCCGCCGCCGGCAGCGGAGCCTTTAATGTTGAAAGTCGGTCCGCCGGAGGGTTGGCGAATACAGCCCACGACACGTTTGCCGAGTTTGCCCAGACCCTGTACCAGTCCGATGGTGGTTGTGGTTTTTCCTTCGCCGAAAGGAGTGGGGGTGATCGCCGTGACATCGATATAGCGGCCGGTGGGAGCATGTCGGAGTCGGTCGAGAATCTTTTTGTAATCGACCTTGGCCAGTTGTTCGCCCATCGGCAGCAGTTCGCCATACGCCAGGCCCAGATCTCGGGCAAGCTGATACAGCGGCTTCATGTTCTCTTCGGCAGCTTCGGCAATCTGCCAGTCCTTCATCGTCGTTGGGTCCAGTTTCAGCATATCGTGTCCTTTAATTGTCGGGTGCATCCGCAAAGCTATCAAAACAGTCCTATTATTTCAAGCATTGTCTTTATCGACTATATCCAGACGGGACTTTTTTGACATTATCCTGCTTTTTTGACCGAAATTTTGAAAACGCCTCGGAAATAGGATTAATATTGGACGTGTAATTTATATTTTTATTTTTCCAATGATTATAAGTGTTTACTAAATAAATTTTTAGAAACAAGACTCTGTGTATCTAGATAAAAGTTGTTGACAAAGGTTCTTTTTTGGGTACAATCGTCCTAAGTGATGAGGTCCGGAGGAGAGGTGAGACATTTCTGTGTCCACTCTCGAAATACAAAGACAGGAAATTTGTATAGTTTCAGGAGGTTTTGAGATGAGGCAATTTTTCGTTTTAACCGCAATTCTAAGTGTTTCTCTGTTTTCAACTTCGTTTGCCCATAATGGTACGGCTGATTTAAATGCCGAAAATGGCGGCATCCTGACTCTGAGCGATGTGGTTAATGTTCAGCACGATGATCAAGATGATGGGTATGGTTACAAAGGGACCTTCACCGTATCCGGGACAAACACCGGTGCCGAAGCCTGGGGCGATTTCCATTTTGCTATCACAGGTTTTACCGATGTTTACTTCTCAACAGGCGGCGGCTTGTATCCGACGATGAACGGTGTCGTGATGGACGCTGAAGACTATGTCATCGGTACAAATGAAGGCGGGTTTTCAACGATTGATTTGTTTTTCTATGACAATCCCGTTGAGCAGAATGAAGCTGTTACTTTTACGGTTTATACAGATAACACTGCCAGTCAGAATTCGTTCTTTGGTATCTGCATGAATCCCACTCCGGTTCCGGAACCGGCTACGATGGCGATTCTTGGATTGGGTAGCTTGACGCTGCTTCGCCGCAGGAAATAAGCGTCAAAATCTCCTACTTAAATACAAATAAAAAAGGGATTCGGTTATCCGCCGAATCCCTTTTTCTTTTGTAAGAATATTGTCGTCTAATTCATTTCTTTTTCGCTGTAAGACCCAAAACAAGCCCCCCGGCAATGACAATCGGCAGAACCCATATCGTTGCCGAAGTATGCGTTATTTCGGGCAGCGTGACTTTTCCATAATCAGCCATTTTTCCCAGCGGCACAGCGATCTTTTCGTAGGTCAGAATATATGCCAACGCTCCCAGAAACATCCCTAGCACCGTCACCAGTGCGTCGATACGTCCCGCGGCGGCACAAGCCAACCCTGTTCCCGGACAGAACCCCGTCATGCCGAATCCGATTCCCAGTAAAGCCCCGCCCAGTGAAACAGTCAGCAGTTGAGCCGGTTTGACACTGAAATTAGCGTGTCCGGTCAAGCTTAATATCCATGTACCCAGCATGCCGACCAGGACAAATACGGCGATGGTACGCATGGCGTGAAAATCTTTCAGGCGAAGTGTACCGACGATTTTATCCGGGTCGGCCAGTCCTCCCAGATACAATGCGGCTCCAAAGAAAAAGCCGATCAGAAATCCATTTAATTGAAAATTCATATTGTGACTCCCTCCTATTCAATGTCCGGGGTTTTGGGATAAAAAATCCATGCCGTCAGCATACCAAAGCCGAATAATGTGACGGTAAACGGCACCGCTGACAGGCTCAGTTGTGCCCATCCGCTGGCGAATTGGCCGCTGGTGCAGCCATGTGCCAGGCGGGCTCCCATGAGGATTAAGAATCCCCCGATAAAACCAATCAACAGTCGCAGCAGGGGTGAAGGGCCATGATTGGTCTTCCACCAAGCGGTCGTGTATTGCAGTTTCCATCTGCCGACAGCGACAGCCGCAACGAAGGCGCCCGCAATCAGACCGATATCCAGCCACCAGCCATAGCCGAACTTTTGATACTTTTCACTGCTGATGAGCGGATGTTTTTGGCTGTATTCGGGATTAACGGCGTTGATGATTTTAGCATCGACGATGACAAACTGAGTCGAAACGCCCAGCGGGCCTTCAATTCCAACAGCCACGATCTGGATGGCGGCTAAAAGCAGACCTGCAAGCCACCACGGGAGGACGGATTTGCGGACGATTTGCTTTTCCATCGTGTTCTCCTTACAAAGAGGGTTGTGAATGATATTATTTCTTATATAGAAACTTAATCATAATGACTATTATAACTACACATAGAGGGGACTTGTCAAGTGCAAAAAATATTTCGGATAGTCCGGACATGAAAAAAGGAAGATCAGCCTGAGAACCAATCTTCCTTTTTAGTACTTTAAGATGTGTATTTGGCTATTTTTCGTTATCTTTGAGCAGCTTATACTCCACGCTGTCAACGAGCGCGTGCCAGCTTGCCTCGATGATGTTTTCCGAGACACCGACGGTACCCCACATGTCTTCCTGATCGCGGCTTTCGATGACAACGCGGACTTTCGCCGCGGTGCCTGCCCGTGCGTTGACCACACGTACTTTATAATCAATCAGGCTCATGTCCTTGATGTTCGGGTAGAACGGCTCCAACGCTTTTCGCAACGCACCGTCCAGTGCGTTGACCGGGCCGTCCCCTTCACTGACGACATGTTCGGTTTTTCCGTCCACCTGAAGTTTCACGGTGGCTTCAGTTACCATTTTGCCGGCCGTGTTGCGTTCTACGTCGATATGGTACTTCAGCAGATCAAAAGTTTTCTGGTAGGCGCCGATTTCTTTTTTGATTAGCAGGTCAAAGCTGGCTTCAGCGGTTTCAAACTGGTACCCTTCGTTTTCCATCTCCTGGACCCGATTGAGGATTTTGCGGGCCAGTGCTTTGTCAGTGATCATTTTACGCTTTTCGAGCTTATCGAGTATGTTCGAGGCACCGGACAGCTCGGAGATCAGGAATCGCCGCTCGTTACCCACCAGGTCCGGGTGGATATGCTCATAAGTCTTTTCATTTTTACGCAAGGCGTCGATATGCAGGCCGCCTTTATGCGCAAAAGCACTTTCGCCGACATAAGGCATACTGTTGCTGGGTGTCAGATTCGCCACTTCAGAGACAAATCGCGACACTTCCGTCAGCTTTCGAATGTTTTTGGTGCCGATGGTTTCAAAGCCCATCTTCAGTGACAGGTTCGGGATGATCGTGCACAGATTGGCGTTGCCCGTCCGTTCTCCCAGTCCGTTAATGGTGCCCTGTACATGCCGTGCGCCGGCGCGAACCGCGGCCAGGCTGTTGGCGACGGCACAATCCGTATCGTTATGACAATGGATTCCGATGACGACATCCGGGAATGTTTTGCAGACTTTTTCGGTGATCTCGAAAATCTCATGGGGCAATGCGCCGCCATTGGTTTCACACAGTACCAAGGTGCCCGCACCTGCGTCTGCGGCTGATTTCAATACATTCATCGCGTACTCAGGATTGGCTTTGTAGCCATCGAAGAAATGTTCCGAATCAAAGACTACTTCCTTCTTGTTTTTGACGAGATAAGCGACCGAATCACCGCACAATTCCAGGTTTTCATCCAGCGTACACCGCAGAACATCAGTCACATGCATGTCCCAGGTTTTTCCGACGATGGTCACAACCGGTGCGTCGCAGGCCAGTAAGGCGGCCAGTCCCGGGTCGTTTTCGACGGTGTTGGCGGCCCGGCGGGTACTGCCAAAGGCCGCGACTTTAGCGGATGTAAAGTCAATATCGCCGATATCCTGAAAAAATTGCTCTTCTTTCGGGTTGCTGAGCGGAAAACCGCCCTCGATGTAATCGATTCCGAATTCGTCCAGACGGCGGGCGATCATCAGCTTATCTTCAGCGGAAAAACTGACGCCTTCGGCCTGCATCCCATCTCGCAGGGTTGTGTCATATATTTTGACTTTTTCCATATATAATCTCTTAATAGCGTAGCAAAAAGACCGATTTTACCGAAATCAGACCAAAATGTAAAGCCGCTTTTATGCCTTATTGTCACGGGGAAGGAAATAAGACTCATTTTTCATGATGAACGCAGACTGGAAATAAGTGTCACACAATTTCCGCGAATTAACAAAATTGTTACAAAAAACGGCGTTTTTGGCCTAATTATCGCTGGTACAGAAGTTGCAATAAGTCTTCATGAATCGGATGCTAACAAAATAAGCGAGGTCAACTATGAGTGAAATGGAATGGGAGAAGTTTTTGGAACTGGGCCGGCAGTACGAAGCCTCCGGCAAGAGTAAAAACGGGCCCATGTCAAAGTTGTCGCCTGTCGTGGTGTATAACCTGTTTTCCATGGCGCTGGAAAATTACTGTATGGCGATGTTGATGTACCACGGGACGATGGCCGACAACCATACGTTCACGGATTTGATTGACAGCCTCGAGCGTGTCTGCCCGCTGGATGCGGCATTAAAGGGGCGGATACTGGATTTGGAACGGCATCAGCAGATTTGTTCGTTTGCCGATTTTGTTGTGGCCGAAGTGGATTCGATTATCAATCGTGAGTTTCAGGATGTGGTTGCCGTGTTGAGCGAAACGGCGCATGCTGAATGCTGTAAAACCGTTCCGTGCTAATTGTTTAATTGCTGAAGAGGTGTCGCAATGTCATTACCGTATCGACCGCTGGGGATTCTTACTGAGGTCATTGAGTCAATGGGCCTGGATGTCACCTATGCGTATGATGATTTGGTGTTTATCGAGCATAATGCCTTTTTGCTCCGAATGGGCGAAAAGGGTGAAGATATTCATCTGTATTTTAATGAAGAAAGCGAAGAAGATAAACGTCCGCTGGTGGCCGAACAGTTAACCGAGCTGGCATCCAAGCGGGGCTTTCACATACTGCAGAGCGGCACCTATGTGATGAAGCCTCGCCAAGACGAACAGGTGGATATCCATTTTAATGAGTGTGCATTGTGAGGGGCGTTATGCCGCAGACATTTGATGACAAAGTAATGGATTATTTGACAGCGGGGCGAACAGCGTCGCTGGGTAATCTGGCCAATCATTTTGACTGTTCATTGGAAGATTTTCTTCCCACCATCCGGAATTTAGAGTCCGAGGGGCGGTTGCGGTTTTCCATCTCGCGATGTCAAAGTGATTGCAGCAGTTGTCATTCGACCTGCGGCGACAGCAATGTGGCGGCGGTCACGGAGCGGACCATCGTTATTTCATTGGAACGCAAGGAGCAGGAATTATGACGTTAGACGCGGCACAATCATTCATCCAGCGGGCCGTTTCAGACTATGATATGGTGGATCGGATTCAATCCGCTGCCGATGACGAGCAAATCAGGCAGATTCTGGTTGAGTTGGGCTTTGAGTTCAACCATGAGGAATTTGAAAAGGCTTACTATAACGTGCTGACGTGGTGTCAGACAGAAGGCCAGGCCGACCATGTCAAGGAAATCAAATTGTGGTGGGACTGTATGGGCTATTTCTTCGGAGCCGTTGAAAAAAGCTGAAATTCTTCCCATTTGAGCCTGATTGCACGATTGACCGC
The DNA here is from genome assembly GCA_963675155.1 of Anaerohalosphaeraceae bacterium. Classification (GTDB taxonomy): domain Bacteria; phylum Planctomycetota; class Phycisphaerae; order Sedimentisphaerales; family Anaerohalosphaeraceae; genus 4572-13. Next base: position 841,261 of record OY775912.1, read on the forward strand.
GAATATTGGAAGTATTTGGACTTTATTGCCTTGAAATCCGCGCTTTTTGCACTTGTGAAACACTCTCCCGTCGATATAATCGTTAAATCGCCTTATCCGGTGAGTTTCCGCAGGGAAACCCCGCCGAGGCGAACGATGATGCATTGCATGATGGAGAGGTGTCGGAGTGGCTTATCGAGCTGGTTTCGAAAACCAGTGTGCTCGTCAGAGTACCGGGGGTTCGAATCCCCCCCTCTCCGTTTTTTTATGCGCACTGGACACTTCAAAAGCATTTGACATAATCAACACCTCCGCTTAATCTGTGCTATAATTCAATCGGCCGGAAGTCATTCTCGTGTTTTTCTATCATTGGCATTGGCGACTATTAAAGAGGTGGTTATATGAACACAAAAAGTTGGATGTTTGTAACGATAATATGTCTTTCTGGTTTGGTAACGGCATCAGAACAAACGGCGAAAAATGTTATCAAGGTCGGTGGCGAGGCCAAGGCGATCAGTCCAGATCTGTTTGGCATCTTTTTTGAAGATCTGAACTATGCCGCCGACGGTGGGCTTTATGCGGAGCTTGTTCAAAACCGCTCGTTCGAATATACTGCGGCCGATCATAGCGGCTGGCATGCCTTTACGGCGTGGGACATGGTCTATCGCGGCGGGGCACGCGGGGGATATATTATTGGCGATGCGAATCCGCTGCATCCGAATAACCCGTACTACCTGGAGATGGATTGTAATGCCGACGGGGAGGGGGCCGCAATCGGGCTTGTCAATTCCGGCTTTGATGGAATCGTGCTCAGAAAAGGCGACAATTATAATTTTTCTGTTTTTGCCCGTCAGCAGCCCGGCCGAAATCTTTCACTGGAAGTTCGGCTGGAATCGAAAGAGGGCAGGCTTCTGGGACGCGGTGCCATTCCGCCATTAACTCGTGAGTGGGAAAAATATGCTGTGACGATTCAGGCTGAAGAGGACGATCCGGACGGGCGGCTTGTCTTACTGGCGAAGGGTCGCGGTGTTGTCTATCTCGATATGCTATCACTGTTTCCTCAAAAAACTTTCAAGAATCATCCAAACGGTTTGCGGTTGGACCTGGCACAGGTGATTGCCGATCTGGAGCCGAAATTTATCCGTTTTCCGGGTGGGTGCCTGGTTCACGGCGACGGTCTGAATAATCTGTATCGCTGGAAGGATACCATTGGTCCGGTTCATGAGCGGAAAGCACAAAAAAACATCTGGCGGTATCATCAAACTGTCGGCTTGGGGTATTTTGAATATTTCCAGTATTGTGAAGATATTGGCGCCGAGCCGCTGCCGGTTGTGGCGGCGGGGGTTTCCTGTCAAAACAGCGACCGTTACTGGGGCGTTGGCCAGCAGGCGATTTCGATGGATGAAATGGATGGCTATGTTCAGGAAGTGCTGGACCTGATCGAATGGGCGAATGGCCCGGCTGATTCCAAATGGGGCAGTAAACGTGCAGAAGCGGGGCATCCTGAACCGTTCAATCTGAAATATCTCGGTTTGGGTAACGAGGATGTCATCTCTGATGCATTTAAAGAACGCTATAAGATGATCAACGATGCGATCAAGGCGAAGTATCCTGATATTATTGTGATTGGTACAACCGGCCCGGGTACTGACGGCCGCGATTACGAAGAAGGTTGGAAGTTTGCGAAAGAACAAAGGCTGCCGATGGTGGACGAACATGGCTATAAATCGCCTGACTGGTTCTGGGAGAATCTGCAGCGGTTTGATGCGTATGAGAGAACCGGAACCAAAGTCTATTTAGGTGAGTATGCTGCTCATGACCGCGGTCGGGCCAATACACTGCGTTCGGCGCTGGCAGAGGCTGCTTATATGACTACTTTGGAACGCAACGGCGATCTGGTGCATTTTTCATCGTATGCGCCGCTGCTTTCCAAGCAGGGACATACCCAATGGCGTCCCGATCTGATCTACTTTGACAATGTATCCATTACGCCGTCAATTAATTATTATGTTCAGCAGTTATTCAGCGTTCACTGTGGCGATGTCTATTTGCCGACGACAGCAAGCATTCAAAATGTAGCGGCTTCGACTGTTCGCGATACGGAAACCGGCGATGTGATTGTTAAAATCGTCAGCAAGGCCGACGAAGCGATCAAGATAACGGTTGACCTCAGCTCGGTAGGATCATTTAAGTCTAAAGCGACCTGTACGGTTCTGACAGGCGATCCGATGGCCGAAAATCGATTCGGACAGACACCAACGGTTTTACCCGCCGTGTCTGAAATTGACGTCAGCGAAGTTTTCGATTATAAAATTCCGCCGCATTCGCTGTCTGTGATTCGAATTAAAAGCGACAGCCATACGGCATATTCTGACGAAGCGGTCAAAAACTAAGATCCAGGCGGAGACAATGCGGTTTTTAACATCTTCTCAGATGTTTGATTGATCTTTGAAGTGTTCGTTAAACCCGACGACTTTGGCGGTGTTCTTACGATATCCCAGAGGACTGCATCTGTTTTTCTTTTTAAACAGTTCTGAAAAGTAATAGATCGAGCTGAATCCCAATTGTTCCGCGATATGACTGATTTGCATGTTGCCGGAACGCAAGAGTTGACACGCCCGGTGCATTTTGAAATGAAGCCGGTACTGGTGTGGAGAAAAACCGGTAAAGTCTTTAAATGTTTTTCTGAATAATGAATAACTCATATTAAACTCGGCAGACAAGTTTTGTAGATCAATCGGTTCCGAAAGATTATCAATGAGAGTTCGTTTGGCTTTTCTAATGACATCTGTTTTTTCTTTATTTTCATCTGCTTGTAAATCTCTGTCCACCAGAATCTGTGTGATTAATCTGAATGCTAACTCTGATAATAAATATTCAAATCCATAAGGCTCCTGCTGTGAGATATCTGCGATTTCCATGAAAGTGTTCATGATTTTTGAAATGCTTTCGATAGGCAATACAGGCACTGAGGGTGTTAGCGGGCTTTTGTCGATAAAACGATGAGCGCAGTCTCCGCTGAATTCGATCCAGTATTCATCCCAACCGGTGTTTTGATTGGGCTTATATCGGTGTCGGATGTCTGGAAAAGCGACAAACAAACTACCTTCCTTGATGATTTTGGGGCCACTGGATTCAGAGTCGAAAATCCCCTGGCCGCGTGAAATATAGACAAACGTAAATGAGCTTAGCACACGTCCTTGGTTCCAGTTGAAATTGTGGTGGTCAGGGTGCTGGGCTGGCGGATAAGGATGGCCGGCCGGGACTTTACTGTAGCCGGAACTTAATACATAGAATCCCCAGTCCCGAAAAACCGGGCTGTAGGGGAAATATTTGAAAAATGTCACCGCTTTTTCTGTCATAAAACACAAAAAAAATGCCAAAAAACACATTTTAAATTAAAAAGATAATGTAGATAATATCAAATACAGCAAATAAAGTCAAATACTACGTTATGCGTTAGAAGAGAGGAGATTTTTATGGAAGCAAATCCCTTTGTTGGGTTGATTCTGCATTCGATCGGCGGATTGGCTGCGGCTAGTTTTTACCTCCCATACAAAATAGTGAAAAACTGGAGTTGGGAGGTCTATTGGTTGGTGGGCGGCTTTTTCAGTTGGATTATCGCCCCTTGGTTGCTGGCGATGATCATCGTTCCTCAAACGCCTGAAATTCTATCTTCCGTGGCCTTCAAAACATTAGCGCTGACTTGGTTTTTTGGAATCTTGTGGGGTGTTGGCGGTCTGACATTTGGCTTGACAATGCGGTATCTGGGCATTGCTCTTGGGTACGCGATTGCGTTGGGTTTGTGTGCGGCTTTTGGAACCTTGGTCCCGCCGCTGGTCAGCGGAGAACTCATGGACATTGCAGGGACGCTTTCCGGTAAGGTCATGCTGCTGGGGGTTCTGGTTTGCCTGGGAGGGATTGCGTTAAGCGGCAAAGCGGGAATCTGTAAAGAAAAAGAATTGACCGATGAGCAAAAAAAGGAAACCACGGGGGAATTCAACTTTGTCAAGGGCTTGTTTGTGGCAATTTTTGCCGGCGTGATGAGCGCAGCGATGGCCTACGGCTTTGCGGCCGGAAAACCCATCGCTCAAACGGCTTTGGAATTGAATACGCCGCCGCTTTGGCAAAACCTGCCTGTGTTGATCGTGGTGTTGGCAGGCGGATTTACCACCAACTTCGCCTGGTGTCTGTATCTCATTTTGAAAAATAAACGCATGGTGGAGTTTGGTTCCGCTAAGTTGGAGGGGCACAAGTCACCGTTGCTGTCGAACTACCTGTTTTGTGCACTGGCTGGCTTTACATGGTACCTGCAGTTTTTCTTTTATGGGATGGGCTCTACAAAAATGGGCGCTTTTGAGTTCTCAAGCTGGACACTTCACATGGCCGCAATCATCATTTTCAGCACGTTATGGGGTATCTTCTTAAAGGAGTGGAAAGGGACCGGCAGGGCGACAAAAACCTGGATTACATTAGGTTTAATTGTCCTGATCCTATCGACGGTGGTGATCGGCATTGGCAACAAACTTGGAATGGACACAACCGGTCATTGACCGACTTTTTAGACAAACGGAGATGTGAAAATGACACATAAGGAAACATTGAGCTCACGAGAGAGGGTTTTAAAGGCAATTAATCACCAGCGACCGGATCGGGTCCCCATTGATCTGGGCGGTTTTCAGACGGGCATCCACAAGAATGCTTACAAGGGCTTGCTCGACTATCTTGGCATCGAAGAGGAAATTGTCATTCTTGATCCCGTTCAGCAACTGGCCAAACCGAGTGAGGCTGTTTTAGAAAAGTTTCATGTCGATACGCGGTATGTTTGTGCGCATGGACCGGACAGTTTCAAGGGGCAGATTGAATACAATGAAAGAGGCGGCCGGTTGTGGCATGATCTGAAGGATGAATTTGGCGTTGTCTGGTCGATGCCCGATGATCAGCAGCTTTTCATGGACATCTCGCATCATCCGTTGGCGGATGCGACAGTGCAGGATCTTGCCGACTATCCTTTCCCCAAGGGCGGGGATCCGACACGTTTTTCCGGTGTACGTCAGGAAGCGATGAAGCTTAGGAATGAAACGCCGTATGCTTTGTGTACCGGTATCAGCGGGGTTGTGTATGAATACTGCTGGTATATGCGGGGCCTGGAGCGATGGTTTATGGATACGATTGAGAATCCGGAGTTTTGCGAAGCACTGCTGGATAAAACGCTGGAATTCTGGATGGAGTTTCATTCAGGATTTATGGAAGCAGTCGGCGACATTGTCGATGTGATTATGATTGGCGACGATCTGGCGGGCCAAAGTGGGCCGTTGTTTTCTGTTGAGTTTTATAAAAAGGTCGTCAAGCCCCGGCAAAAGAAACTCATCGAACATATTAAAAGCCGTACCAATGCGAAAATATGGTATCACACCTGTGGAAGTTGCATGCCGCTGATTCCCGAGTTGATCGATAACGGGGTGGATATTTTGAATCCGGTTCAAATCAGTGCCGAGCGAATGGATGCGGCGGAGCTGAAAGTGAAATTTGGCGATCAAATGGTTTTTTGGGGCGGAGGCTGTGACTCTCAGCATGTCTTACCGTTTGCTACGACTGATCAGGTCAAAGAAGATGTTAAGCAAAACATGGATGTCTTTAAGCCGGCCGGGGGGTACGTGTTTAACAACATCCATAATATTCAGGGTGGCGTCCCGGCTGAAAATATCGTGGCGTTGTATGAGGCCGCTTACGAAAACAGTTTTTACGATTAAAGTAATGGGCAATGGTGTAGGATTGATACTGCTCTGTAGAAAAACTTTCAACGGTAACTTTTCTACAGAGCAGATTGGAGATGATTATTAATTTGCAGCCGGCTCTTCGAGGACTTCTTTAGCTTCTTGTCCGAAAACATTTTGGTTCCAGTCGTCGATGGACTTATCGACTTCCTCTGCTTTGAGCTGGCCGGTTTTGACCGGCAGCCATAGCGAAACTTTGGGGATATAAGTGATCACCATCAGGGCCACCGCCATCGCTCCGAAAAACGGCAGCATGTACTTGGTCACCTTGGCGATGGTGGTTTTGCCGACGCCGCAGCCGATGAACAGGCAGGTGCCGACCGGCGGCGTACACAGGCCAATACACAGGTTGGCAATCAGCATAATTCCGAAATGTACCTGATGCATGCCCAGAGATGTTACAACCGGCAGGAAAATCGGCGTAAAGATCAGAACCGCCGGCGTCATATCCATGAATGTTCCAACAAACAGCAGCAGCAGGTTAATCGTCAGCAGAATCACAATTGGATTATCTGACAGGTTGACCAGGGCGGCACTGACGGTTTGCGGGATGTTGGCCATGGTCATGATCCAGCTCATGCCCGAACTGGCACCGATCAGCAGCATGACGACAGCGGTCGTGATGCCGGTCATCTTCAGGATTTCCGGCAAATCTTTGATTTTGATTTCGCGATAAATCACCACTGACAGCAGGAACGAGTACAGCACGGCGACGGCCGCTGCTTCGGTCGCTGTGAAGATGCCTTTTAAAATGCCGCCGATAACGATGATGATCAGCAACAGACTCAGAATCGCTCGCTTAAAGGACAAGAGTCCCTGTACCAGCGAAACGCGATCACCCGCACCGTACTTATTGCGAAACGCAAAGTAGCCGCAGACAACCATGATAAATAAGCCCGTAATAATGCCCGGCAATACGCCTGCCATAAACATCGCGGCGATGGAAACACTGCCTGCGGCGACGGAATACACGATCATGACGTTACTGGGCGGAATCAGCAGACCCGTCGTCGCCGCGGTCGTTGTGACGGCGACATTGAATTCACGGTTGTAGCCTTTGCGATTCATTTCGGGAATCATAAATCCACCAACCGAAGAAACCGCGGCGGCGGCGGAACCGGAAATCGAACCGAACAGCATACACGTTAGCGTATTGACATAGGCCAGTCCGCCGGGGAACATGCCGACCATGGAGCTGGCAAAGTCAATCAGCCGGCGAGCCATCCCGCCGCGTCCCATCAAATGGCCGGACAGAATAAAAAACGGAATCGCCAGCAGCGCAAAGCTGTTGACGCCATTGGCCATTTTGGATGCCAGCATAACCGACGGGTCCATGCCGTTGGCGAAAATGGCCACAAACGCTGCGATTGCAATCGAAACGGCAATCGGTACATTGATGACCAATAAAAGGACAAATACCAGAACTAAAACCAGAGCGACAGCACCCATTAGTTGGCCTCCTTTTCTGCATCTTTTGAAAGCAGCGTTTCCAGCATCTGCTCAATGGTAAACAAAATCATAAAGCCTCCTGCGATCGGCAGGGCCAGGTAAACGTGGCCCATTTTCAGGCCGATCTGCGGTCCTAACGCCGGTGCCAACTGCTGCATGTTATTCATGGCGATGTTGGTGCCGCCGATGATGAAAATTGAGATGGCAAAGAACAGAACCACGATTTGGCCGAAAATTGCAATGAACTTACGCGCTCTTTGGTCAAATTTTTCGACGAAATAATCCACGCCCAAATGGGCCTTTTCGCCGAAGGCCGCCGCTCCGCCCAGCAGGGAAACCCAAATGAGCAGAAAGCGGGCGAATTCTTCACTGTACTTGTTCTGGCCTTTTGGGATAAAGCTCCAGGCTTGGATTCCTTTTGCGGCCAGCCATGTTACCAGCGTCCCGCAACCTCGCGTCAGAACGCCCCACATGACGACCAGCACCAGCACCAATACCGCCAGAATCAACGCCAACTCCAGCAACCGGCACATGGCAACCCGGATTTTTTTGAGTCGTTCAACGCTCATTACTTCACCTCACGGATTTGCTTGACCAGTTCTTTAATTGTTTCATCTTTGATCGCATCGTACATCGGCTGAACCTTGTCGGCGAACAGGCTTTGATCTACGTCATAGACGGTGACGCCTTCCGCTTTCGCCTGCTCAAGCGATTCGGCCGTTTTCTTTTTCCACAGCTCACGTTGAAAGACTGAGGACTCGTCCGCGGCCTGCTGGACCCATTCCTGAATCTGCGGGCTGAGTTTGTCCCAGACCTTGGTGCTGATCATCAGGACATCCGGAATCCGGGTATGAGCGTCTTTTGAGAAATACTTACAGACTTCATAGTGTTTGTTGGAAGTAAAGCTGGGAGGATTGTTTTCCGCTCCGTCCACGGTGCCCTGTGCCAGCGAACTGTACAACTCACCCCACGCAATCGGTGTCGGCGCTGCCCCGAGACATTCAACCATGTCCATCGCGGTACGGCTGTTCATGACGCGGATCTTTAGCCCCTTCAGGTCATCGGGCGTCTGGATCGGGCGATCTTTCGTGTAGAAGTTCCGGCTGCCGGAATCGTAGTAACACAACCCTTTAAGAAATTGCTTGTTGCCTTTTTGAAGTAACGATTTCCCGAGATCGCTGTTGAGGACGTTCCAGTAATGCGTTTCGTTTCTGAACAGGTACGGCAGGCCAAAGACCGACATTTCCGGTACAAAGTTTTCAATCGAGGCAGCAGACGTTTTCGTCATCGCCAGTGCACCGCTTTGCAGCTGCTCGATACATTGAACTTCCGAGCCCAGAACGCTGCTGGGATAAATGTCGATGGAAACCGTGTTGCCGGAGAGTTCTTCCAGACGTTTTTTCATGAACTCCATGGCTTTATGAACGGGGTGAGACGTATCCAGGCTGTGACCCAGCTTCAGAACCGTTTGATTGCTGTGGCCCGAGCCGCCGGCGTTTCGCAAAAACAATGCGAATCCACAGGTTGCAATGAAGGCGCCGATCAATATGCCGCAGATTAAAAACGAGACTTCCTTTTTCATCTTGAACTCCATCAAAATTGAATTCTCTGTACAATCCAGTTGTGCCGTATCGCTATGGACTATACACCAAAGTTTTTACGGTTTCAACAAACGCTTTCATATTTTCCCCGCATGCAACCGTATCTTTTGTAAAAAAGACAGCGATTGCGTGAAAACGTTTCACTATTGAATCAAATGGCCCTTGTTAATCGGGACAGGTCATACTGAAATAGTTTTTGGCGTTATTAAAGCTGATGTCTTCAACCATTTGTCCCAGCAGTTTCATGTCCCTGGGCCAGAAGCCTTTTTCGACTTCTTCACCGAGCAGGTTGCACAAAATGCGTCGGAAGTATTCATGCCGCGAATACGACAGAAAGCTGCGTGAATCGGTCAGCATCCCGATGAATCGGCTCAGCAGCCCCAGGTTCGACAGGGCGTTCATCTGTTTGATCATTCCGTCCATCTGGTCCAGGAACCACCAGCCGGAACCGAACTGCATCTTGCCGGCAATGCCGTCGCCCTGGAAGTTGCCCAGCATGGTGGCCAGCACTTCGTTGTCTTTCGGATTGATATTGTACAGGATCGTTTTGGACAGTTTGTCCTCACTTGCCAGTCGATCCAAAAATTTGGACAACGGCAGGGCGATTTCAAAGTCTCCGATCGAATCAAAACCGGTGTCCGGGCCAAGCAGCTTGAACATCCGCGAATTGTTATTGCGAATTGGTCCCATATGAAGCTGTTGGACCCAGCCTTTTTCAAAATTCATCCGGCCGAACTCGACCATCATGGCGGATTTGAATTGTTCGCATTCAGCCGGCGAAAGCGCTTTCTTTGAACGGATTTTTGCGAAAATAGTGTTGATTTCAGTATCGGAATAATCCGCCGCAAAAGGGCGGTCCAGGCCGTGGTCACTGACGCGGCAGCCGTTTTCATGGAAATAGTTCTGCCGTTTTTTGATCGCCGTGATATAAGCATCGAATGTATTGATCTCGGTATCCGTCAATTCTGTCAGTTTATCCATCCAGGCGTTTTGCGTGTCGAGATTTTCCGGGGCCATCGCCTTGTCCGGCCGCCACGCGGTGTGCACGGCAATGTCGAAACTGTCCTGACGAATGGCCTGATGATGCTCCAGCGAATCCAGTGGATCTTCAGTCGTGCAGACCAGCTTGACGTTCCACTGTCGCATAATGCCCCGAGTGCTGAATTCAGGCGTCGCGAGCATTTCGCCACAGGTGTCATAGATTTCTTTGGCTGTTTGAGCATTCAGAAATTCTTTGATGCCGAACGGCTTTTTCAATTCCAGATGCGTCCAGTGATACAATGGATTGCGAATGCAGGCCGGAACGGTCTGTGCCCATTTTTCAAACTTCTCGTAATCACTCGCATCGCCGGTACAGTATTTTTCTTCCACGCCGTTGGTTCGCATCGCACGCCACTTGTAATGGTCGCCGTACAGCCAAGCCTGTGTGAGATTGGCAAACTGCTTGGTCTCGGCGATTTCCGCGGCGTTCAAATGGCAATGGTAATCATAGATCGGCATCTTGGCCGCATGGTTGTGATAGAGTTGGCGGGCGGTTTCATTTTGCAGCAGAAAATCTTCGTTCATGTATTCAGACGTCATGACGTTCTCCAAATACTCTATTAGTATCGTTAAGCGGGCCCTGATTGCTCAAGGCCCGCTTTGTTCGTTTTTTTTTGTTATGCAATATAAGTGGATGCTGCGGTGTCACCGCCGCGGCCGGTCCAGTTGGTGTGGAAGAACTCACCACGAGGCTTATCCAGACGCTCATAGGTGTGAGCGCCGAAGTAGTCCCGCTGAGCCTGCAGCAGGTTTGCCGGCAGACGCTCGGCTCGATAGCCGTCAAAGTAGGCCAATGCCGAGCTGATCGCGGGCATCGGAACGCCCATGTTAACAGCCGACGTGACCACGCGACGCCATGCGGCCTGTGCCTTTTCAACTGCTTCCTTGAAGAACGGATCCAGCAGCAGGTTGCTCAGGTCTGCATTCTTATCGAAGGCTTCCTTGATCTTGCCGAGGAAGACCGAACGGATGATACAGCCGCCTCGCCACATCAGGGCGATGCCGCCGTTGTTGAGTTTCCAGCCGTACTCGGCTGCGGCCGCACGCATGAGCTGATAGCCCTGCGCATAGCTGACGATCTTGGACGCATAGAGTGCCTGACGCAGGTCGTCGATCATTTGTTTCTTATCGCCGTCAAAGGCTTCGTTCGGACCGCTCAGCACTTTGGAGGCGGCAACACGCTCGTCCTTCAAGGCGGACAGGCAGCGGGCAAAAACTGCTTCGGTAACAAGCGTCAGCGGCTGTCCGCAGTCCAGTGCCGCAACCGCGGTCCACTTGCCTGTTCCCTTTTGCCCGGCGGTATCCAGAATCTGATCGACAACCGCTTCGCCGTTTTCATCTTTATAACCGAGAATGTCACGGGTGATTTCGATCAGGTACGAATCCAGCTCGCCTGCGTTCCAGTCCTTGAGGACTTCGTGCATCTCTTCGTTACTCATGCCCAAGCCCTGCTTCATCATCTGATACGTTTCGCAGATCATCTGCATGTCGCCGTACTCGATGCCGTTGTGGACCATCTTGACAAAATGGCCGGCGCCGTTTTCGCCGACCCAGTCACAGCAGGGTTCGCCGGAGTCGGTTTGGGCAGAGATTTTCTGGAAGATGGGTTTAACCGCATCCCACGCCGCCGGTGATCCACCCGGCATAATGGACGGGCCCAGCAGGGCGCCTTCTTCACCGCCGGAAACGCCGGTGCCGATGTACAATTTGCCTTTGCTTTCCACGTATTCGGTCCGGCGGATTGTGTCGGGGAAGTGGCTGTTGCCGCCGTCGATCAGGATATCGCCGTCTTCGAGGAAGGGCAGTGCCTGGTCGATGAATGCGTCGACGGGCTTGCCGGCTTTGACCATGATCATCACCTTGCGGGGCGTCTTGAGCGACTTGACCATTTCTTCAACGCTGTGGCAGCCGATAATGTTTTTGCCTTTGGCCCGGCCGTTGATGAAGTCGTCCACTTTTGAAACGGTACGGTTATAGCAGGCAACGGTAAAGCCCTTGCTTTCCATGTTCAGGATCAGGTTTTCGCCCATCACTGCCAAACCAACTACTGCAATGTCTGCTTGTGACATTTTTCAATCTCCATTATGTTTTTTAAATATGTTTTGTTGATGTCGTATTTAATTAGCGTTTAACGCGTGCGTTGCCTTCCCAGATGCTCCAGACCTGGTCTTCATCAGCCGGTTGCCCGTAATCGGTCAGCATAGTCGCTGCCAGCGCGCCGGTTGCCCAACCGAATCGGGCACATTTTTTGACGCCCCAGCCTTTGAGGATGCCGTACAGCAAACCGCCGACAAAGCCGTCGCCGCCGCCGATGCGGTCCAGGACGCCGATTTCACGCGGTTTAATAATTTCCCAGTCGGCCCCATCGGTGACCAGTGCGCCCCACATGTGGCAATTGGCCGAAACCACTTCACGCAGCGTGGTTCCGAAGTATTTGGCATTGGGGTAGGCCGTCTGTACGCGGCCGATCATTTCTTTGAAGCCGTCGATTTTTTCGTCCAGTCCCTGTCCGCCGGCCTCCGGGCCTTTGATGCCAAGACAGAGCTGAAAGTCTTCTTCATTGCCGATGAGAATGTCACTGCGGGAAGCGATTTCAGCAAACGCCTCGGCAAGCTCTTTTTCACGGCCTTTCCAGAAGCTGGCGCGATGGTTCAGATCGAACGAGATGAGCGAACCGTTTTCCTTGGCAACGCGGGCAATATCCAGACAGAACTGGCTGGTCTTGGGTGACAGGGCCGCGATGAGCCCGGAAAGATGTACAATCGTAGCACCTTCTTTTGCAAAGATGCGATCCAGGTCGAAATCGTCGACGCTCAGTTCGCGTCCGACTTCGCCGGCCCGGTCGTTTTGAACGCGCGGTCCGCGAGAGCCCCAGCCGCTGTCAGCCATATTAATCTGATGACGATAGCCCCAGGGATCACCCTGATCAAACTCGGGGCCTTCAAAGTCCATGCGGCGGCTTCGAATATTATCCTTGATGAAGTGTGAGACGGGACTTCCCTTGACGAAGGCCGTTAACACTTTCACCGGCATGCCCAGATAGGAGGCAACACTGGCAACATTGCTTTCGGCACTGGTCGCCTGCATTTTAAAGGTGTCACTGCAATGGAAGGGCTGCGACGCGACCGGCGTTAATCGAAGCCCCATACTGGTTGGGACCAGCAGAGCATATTTTTTGGATGTGTTTTGAGTCATTGTTTTGGCTCCACATAAAAAGTCTTGAGTTCTTGGTTTTTAGTTCATCGTTCAGGAATCGCCCATTCGGGCGAACTGTTATATAAAGCGTTCTTTCCACGACCACAGTCCCATGCCGGGATTGGAAATATAGAAGATTTCCTCACCGCCGACTGTATTAAAGCCGTCTTTGAGTTTGGCCGGGTCGTAGCGTTTTATCATGGTGTCGAGATCGGCGTATTTAAAGTTGACCGATTCAATTTCATCTTTGCTGAGGTTCCCGGGACAATACGTTACCGTAAAGCGTCCTTCCGACGACCCGTGAATCAGATGCGCCGCCGCACTGAGATTATTGCGTAGTTCCTCGTTGTCTTCAACGAGTTGAAGAACTTTGTCCGTGCCGACATAACCGTATTTACGAATCAGCCGGTCAATTTCCGGATCTTCGCCGAACTCTTTCAGGCCCGGTGCCAGGACGATCAGTTCGCTGTCGTCGGCCATGGCCATCCGCGTGCGGTAAATACTTTTATTACCCAGCCAGGTACTTTTAAACTCTTCCGGCTCCAGGTACACGACGACTTTTTTCAGCGGTTTGTCCAGCATTTTGAAGTTGACCTTCAGGGACAACGCTGCGGCCTTTTCAAAGCATTCGATATCATCGCTGATAAATAAGCCGCGAACCGCCTGCCCTTCATCGGTGGCTTCAACGACCGTCTGCACATAAACAATCGGCAGATTCCGGGCGAAATGATCCGACGCATAATTCAGCACCCGGCGAACCGGTGTGTCGGCTCTGCCCATAATATTTTCCATGCCGTAGGCCGCGCCCAGAAAGTGGCTTTTGTTGATGCCTTCAGCTCCGCCGGTGCCGACAAAGATATTTTTATTGTAGTTGGCCATCCCGATGACTTCGTGCGGGACCACCTGTCCGATGGACAAAATCAAATCGAACTCACCTTCGACCAGCAGGGTGTTGACCTGTGCGGGCCACGAAAAATCGACTTTCCCGTCACTGACTTCCTTCACAAATTCGGCGGGCACGGTGCCCAGTGTCGCCAGGTCATTTCGCCAGTCGTGAACGCGGAACAATTCCTGCGGGACATCTCCGAACATCCGCTTGATTTCTGCCGGCATCATCGCAAAGTGCGTTCCCAATGCCGGCAGAATATCCGTCATGGTGCTTCCGTAATAATGCCATGCCTGCTGCGTCAGCAAGCCCGCGCGGGAATAATACCGGGTGATGTCCGGCGGGATTGCCAGTACTTTTTCTCGGCTGCCCAGTTTGTCCAGCGCCTCATACAAACCGGCTTTCAGGTCATCGGCACTTAAATTTTCATGGTCGCTTCCGCGAGCGTAATAAAGCATACGATGATCCCCTTAGACACCGCTGAACGCGTTAAAGCCGCCGTCGATTGGGATGACCGTCCCGGTGACAAATTTCGACGCATCACTGAGCAGCCAGCGAACCGTGCCGCATAACTCTTCGGCCTCTCCAAAACGTCCCATGGGCGTATGGTCGATAATCGTTTTACCGCGAGGGGTTAATTCGCCGGTTTTTTCATCCGTCAGCAAAAAGCGGTTCTGATCGGTCAAAAAGAAACCCGGTGCGATGGCGTTAACGCGAATGTCCGTCGAGTAATTCTGGCACATGTGAACGGCCAGCCATTCGGTAAAGTTGCTGATGGCCGCTTTCGCTGCTGAATAGGTTCCGACCTTGGTCAACGCACAAAAAGCGCTCATGCTGGACACGTTCAGGATGTTGCCCTGTTTCCGCTCTGCCATATGCTTGCCGAAGACCTGCGACGGCAGCAGTGAACCGATGAAGTTCAAGTCAAAGACCCAGCGAATTGCGTCCGCGGGCATGTCAAAAAAGGACAGTTCATCAGTTGCGGTGGCTTCTTTTTTGTTACCGCCGGCGCCGTTGATCAAAATGTCAACTGGCCCTGCGCTTTCCAGCACGCAGCCAAAACCGTCTTGGACTTCGGCCTTGTCCAGCACGTTCATGCGAATTGGCAAAGCGAACCCGCCGGCCGCTTCGATTTCCTTGGCCAGTTCATTGGCACGAAATTCATCATAATCGGCGATACAGACTTTTGCGCCCTGCGAAGCCAGATCTCTGGCCAGGGCACTGCACAGAACGCCCGCGCCGCCGGTAATGACAATAATTTTGTCTTTGACACTGAATAAATTATCCATGATTGTTTCCTATGCTAAAAATAAAGGTTTGATGTGTCGTTCATAAATGTTTCCGGTGACTTCCGGTGCGATGGAGTCCTCGTATTTTTCCAGTGCGGTAATATATTCGTCGCCCATCTCCGCGGCGACCTTATAGGCCAGGTGCATTAACTGGCGGAAGTCCGTATCGTATTTGTCGCAGGATTGGTCGTGACGCAAAGCCCCGGCGAATTCATCGCTGCTCCAGCCGTTAACGACTGCCGGTGAAACAAGCTTGCTCTGGTCAATTTCAACGACGGTCGCGTAGGGGGCACATAACTCGTCAAAACGTCCATAGGCTTGGGTGTAGATGCGTTTGGAAATCTCCAAACCTTCTCCGCCGGCCAGGGCCAGTCCGATCAGTTCTTCAAGCCAGGTCGTCCCCGCTGTTTTCAGGTGCAGCCCTGTGTCGAATTTTTTCAGAGCCTTGTTAATGGGTGCATAGATCGAAAACTTGTCGCTGCCGGAGTGGACGCTGAGTTTAAGGTTTTCGGGGAGGCCGAATTCTTTGATCGCGAAAGCGATAATCGCGATGTCCTGTTCGAATTCCCTGGCGAATTGGGCTACGTCGCCGATATAGTCCACACCTTTATGGAAGCTGCCGGTGAATTTCGGAGCAATGGTCTGGACCGGAATGCCTTCTTTGGCAATCGCCGCCAGAATAAAGAACATTTCGGCCGGTGTTTGCGGTGTGTTGGTCTCATCCATTGACACTTCGGTAATGAAGCTATCTTTGCCTTTGGCCGCTTCGATATGGCGGTAAATCTTTCCGGCTTCCTGAATCGCATTGAGATATTTTTCGGCGATTTCCTGAAGCTGTGCTTGGGTGACGTGGAATTCTTCGTCGATCTTTTCAACCTTTAAAGTGCCGGTATATTTTGAGTATTCACTGACAAAAGCCGCGATATCAGCATCACTTGCTTTCTCCCCGATATAATCAGCGACGTCCAGCGTGAAGAAATTGCTGGATTCCATAAACAGATCGACATTGCCAAGCTGGATGTGATCGGCATCCACATAATAGGCATTGCCCCAGCCCATATCCTTCACGGCGGCATCGGCGGCTTGGCGCGTATCAACCGGCGAAGTTCCGATGATTGAGTGTTCACGGTGCGATTTGTTCCAAACCGGCACAATATCGACGCCGCGGGCTTTAGCATTGATCATTCCCTGTAGCTGGGCCTTGCCTTGATGGCCAAAACGATCTCCGACGCCAAATGAGTATTTTTCCAATATCATGGCTGAATCCTTAAACATTAAAATAAATATCACGCGATATGAGTTTATTATTAACATAGATAAAGCCAGAATGCAAGAACTATCTATGGAAACAAAAAGTTTCGGGTATTGTTGTTTAAGATGCTGATAACAGCCAATTAATCCCGTTTATTTGTAAAAATATCTGAGTGTGACGGCAGGGTTTGAATCAAATAGAACGTAAAAAGCACGAGTTGTGAGATAAATATTCCTTGAAATGTTTTCGGGGGCTGTCGGGCATCCTGATATGTGATTTTAGTGTTTGTTGGATTGCCTAAATTCTACTTGACATTTTTTCTATAACTCGATATATTATCCAAATAAGAAACTAAGGGTTCATATATGAATAATTATTTAATTCCAAACTTAGTTAAAGCCTGTGAAGTGATGAAGGTGCTTGCCGATAGGCCGAACGGAATTTCCGCGACCCAGGTTGAAAATCTGTTTCAGGTGCCCCGGACCACGGCGTTTCGTATCCTAAAAACACTTTGTGCTCAGGATATGGCCGAAAAACGGGGGACCTTGTTCTTTGCCGGTCCCGGTTTGATGCAAGTCGGTCTGAATTCACTGAAATCAATGGAGATTCGCTCGCTGTCGATACCTTGTCTCAATAAATTGGCAAAAAAGAGCGGGTTTACGGCGCATTTGGCAGTGCCGTGCGGGCTTCAATCGTTGATTTTGGAGGTTCATGACAGTCCCAGTCCCGTCCGTGTGGCATCACGTTCGGGGACGACAGTTCCGATGTATTGTTCATCAACCGGCAAAATTTTCCTGGCGTACCTTTTTGAGGACAATCTGGCGGATTATTTTTCGAGCGTTGAGCCGGAGCATTTTACTGCCAATACAATTGTGACCCTTGAGGGGATGTCCGAAGAGATTCAACGCATCCGTCAGCAGGGCTATGCGGTGGATAATCAGGAATATCACGATGATGTTTACTGTTTGGCGGCCCCGGTCCGTGACAGTCAGGGAAAGGTGATCGCCGCGATAGGCTTGACCGGTCCGGTTGTCAATTTTACGGATGACAAACGTCAGTCGATCTCTTATTTAGTCAAGGACACCGCCAAAGAGCTTTCTGCAACTCTGGGACATGATACTTAAATCAAACGGAAAGGATTTTTTCATGCGCAAGACCCTCTTAATTACGATGCTGTTGTTCGCGGTTGTTTTCTCTGGATGTGCCACCGCCCAAATGTCAAAGCCGCTGCCGGAAGCAATGCAGCCGAAGCAAATTAAAGCGGTGATGACCAAAGTGGCTGACTGGCAGATTGCCAATCCCAGCAGTCATCACACGGCCGACTGGACATCGGGAGCTTATTTGGCCGGCTTAACAGCATGGGCAGAGATGGCGGATACAAATAAGTACTACAAGGCGTTGATTGGTTTTGGGCAAAAGAACAACTGGGCACCGCATAAACGGGTGTATCATGCTGACGATCACGTGGTGGGGCAGATGTATCTGGACTTGTACAAAAAGTATAAAGATCCAAAGATGCTGGCTCCGACTCAGAAACGCTTTGATGAGATTTTAGCGAATCAGCCGACAACTGAGTTGAAAATGGGAACCAAAAACGGACAGGATCGCTGGAACTGGTGTGATGCATTATTCATGGCACCTCCGGTATGGGCCAAGCTGGCTCGTGTAACCGGCCAATCGAAATATCTGGAGTATATGAACAAGGAATGGTGGGCGACAACGGGCTATTTATATGATGCGGATGAGCACCTTTACTATCGTGACAGCCGCTATTTTGATCGCCGCGAAGCCAACGGCGAGAAAATCTTCTGGTCACGCGGTAACGGCTGGGTATTTGCCGGATTGGCTCGGGTGCTGGAAGAAATGCCTGCTGACTATCCGGATCGTCCGAAGTACGAAAAGCTTTTCAAAGATATGGCGGCTAAGTTAGTCAAAATCCAGCCGGAAGAAGGCCTGTGGCATTCCAGCCTGCTGGACCCGGTCAGCTATCCCACAAAAGAAGCCAGCGGCAGCGGTTTTTACTGCTACGGTCTGGCGTGGGGGATCAACCAGGGATATCTAAATGAGAAAAGGTATCTGCCTGCAGTCAGCAGGGCGTGGGACGGCTTAGTCAATTGTGTCCATGCCGACGGCAAGCTGGGGTACGTTCAGCCCATCGGGGCCGATCCGCGGCAGGTCACATCTGACCAGACGGAAATTTACGGTGTCGGTTCTTTTCTGCTGGCCGGCAGCGAAGTATATAAGATTGCCCTCCGCGGTGGGATGCCGGGGCAAAAGATCACGGTTGTCAATCCCATTCAGGAATTCCGTGACAGCGAAACCATCAGCCTGGATTGGGATGACATCAAAAAAGTGGCTTCCGGATTAACGACTGATAACGTGGCAATTTTTGACTTCAAGACCAATCGCCTGCTGGTGACTCAGGTGATCGAAGACGGCAAGGATGCACAAGTCCTGTTTCAGACCAATCTGGCGCCCGGTGAGCAGAAATATTTCTGGGTCATGAAACTCCCCGGAGGATTTGCCAAACCTCAGGCGATGTACGGGACCTATTGCCGGTTCATGCCGGAGCGAAAAGACGACTTCGGCTGGGAAAGTGACAAGGCGGCCTATCGCATGTACGGTCCCGCACTGGAATACGAAACGATTACCTGCGGTATTGACGCCTGGGGTAAGTGTGTGCCATATCCGGTTCTCAATAAATTCATCTGGGCCAATAATCACAAGGGTATTCCCTATCACGACGATCATGGCGAAGGCGGTGACTTCTTCAAGGTTGGCAATACACTCGGTTGCGGCGGGATGGCGCCTTTTGTTGATAATAAAGTCTGTCTGCCCCGCAATTTCGTGACCTCCAAAGTGATTACGAACGGTCCCATTCGTTCGACCTTTGAACTGACGTATAAACCTTGGAAAGCCGGTTCTTACACGGTTAGCGAAACCAAACGCATTTCAATTGACCTGGGCAGCAATCTGAGCCGAATTGAATGCCGCTATGCCTGTGATAATTCCGATACATTGCCGGTTGCGGCGGGGATTATCCTGCGAGACAACAGTGATCAGACCTGGACCGACGATCAAATCATTGCCTATTGGCTGCCTGCCGATGGCGGTTTCGGGCAATTGGGCAATGGGGTGGTGTTTGGTGCCGATGCCAAAACTAAAGTGACTACGGCCGACAGCCATCTTCTTTTGACGCTGTCTGCAAAAGTGAACGAACCGGTGGTTTATTATTCCGGCTCCTGCTGGGATAAGAATGCCGAGTTCAGCAGTTATGACAAGTGGCAAAGCTATCTGAAAAACTTTAAGCAGCGTATTGACAATCCCGTAAACGTTTCGTTTGCGGATTAATAACGGAAAGGATAATTAAAATGGAAGTCAGATATTCACCCGATGCGGTTCGATTTTGTCGGATGACGACGCAGGAAACGCGTGACAGTTTCCTCATCGAATCGCTCTTTAAACCCGATACAATTGAAATGGTGTATGTCGATATAGACCGCGTGATCGTCGGTTCTGCCGTGCCCGCACAGAAACCCTTATCGCTGTCGTCGGCTGATGAACTGCGATCCGAGTATTTCTGTCAGCGGCGTGAGCTGGGCGTGCTGAACATCGGCGGCGCCGGCAGTATAACCGTTGACGGGCAGGCCTATACAATGTCCAATCGAGACTGTCTGTATGTGGGTCGCGGCTCAAAGGAAATTACGTTTACCAGCGACGATGCCGCCAGTCCCGCCAGGTACTACCTGCTGAGCTATCCGGCCCACGCCGAGTACCCTACCACGCACGTCAAGCAGTCTGACTCGACGCCGGTGCAGTTGGGATCGATCGAAGCGTCGAATAAACGCACGATTTATAAATGTATTCACCCCGACGGCGCTAAAAGCTGTCAGTTGGTGATGGGCTTTACGATTTTGGAGCCGGGTTGTGTATGGAACACCATGCCGCCGCATACCCATGAACGCCGCATGGAAGTATATATGTATTTCAACGTGCCGTCTGATGCCCGCGTTTTCCATTACATGGGCAAACCCGATGAAACCCGTCATATTGCCGTTGCCGATGGGCAGGCGGTGATTTCGCCAAGCTGGTCGATTCATTCCGGCGTCGGCACCGCGGCGTACACCTTCTGCTGGGGCATGGGTGGTGAAAACCAGGCATTTGATGACATGGACCATTTAACCATGGATGACATAAAATAAAACACAGGAGAATTACTCATGATATTGGATCAATTTAAATTAGACGGAAAAGTCGCGATCGTTACCGGCGGCACACGCGGGTTGGGACAGGGCATCGCCCTGGGACTGGCCGAGGCCGGCGCCGATATTGCACTGGTCGATATTCTGGACATGACCGAAAGCAAAGAACTCATTGAAAAGCTCGGCCGCAAGTGCATCACCGTCACCGCGGACCTAAGCAAAAAAGAATCAGTAGATACGATCGTCAGCACAGTGGTCGAGCAGATGGGCGGGATTGACATCCTGTTCAACAATGCCGGCATTATCCGCCGGGCGCCGATTACCGAGTTTACGGAAAAGGACTGGGACGATGTCATGAACATCAACATCCGCACCCTGTTTTTCCTCAGCCAGGCAGTTGGTAAGGTCTTTATCAAGCAAGGCCGCGGCGGAAAGATTGTCAACACGGCGTCCATGCTGAGCTTCCAGGGCGGTATCTTCGTACCTTCCTACACCGCCTCAAAAAGTGCGGTCATGGGCCTGACGCGTCTGCTCGCCAACGAATTGGGTGCCTACAATGTGAACGTCAATGCGATTGCTCCGGGCTATATGGCCACCGATAACACAAAAGCTTTGCGGGAAGATCCCGAGCGTAACAAGGCGATTCTGGATCGTATTCCTGCCGGTCGCTGGGGCACACCTGAAGACTTACAGGGTGCGGCGGTCTTCCTCGCGTCGGCGGCATCCGATTACATGCAGGGCTATACGATTGCCATTGATGGTGGTTGGCTGGCTCGATAAAATAATATAACCGTTTCGAAAGGGTAGACTTATGAAAACGATGGTTTCGTTATTGACGATTATGTTGTTTGTGACAACTTCCTGCAATGCCGGTACAAAACTGGATGGCGTACAGGGCAATGATAAAAAGATTGTCGGCGGCAAAGTCGTCGAAAACCTGCTGTCACGCGATTATATGCTTTATCATGACGGTGGGCTGCATTACGCCGAAGCATGTACGGCGGTCGGAGCCCTCCGGTTTGCGAATAACATTGGCGACGAAGAACTGATTAAACGGATCGTCGCACGGTATGAATCGATGTTGCAGCCCGAAGAGGGCAACAAACTCATTACGCGACATTCGCATGTGGATCATAATGTCATGGGCATTGTTCCGTTGCAGATTTATTTGACGACCGGTGACGAGCGTTATCTGAAATTTGGAATGACCTTTGCCGACCGCCAGTGGGACAATCCGCGAGAAGATGGCTTGACCAAACAGACACGCTGGTGGATCGATGACATGTACATGGTCGGCATGCTCCAGATACAAGCTTACCGTGCAACGAAAGATGTCAAATATGCCGACCGCGCAGCCTTACAGATCACGGCCTACCTGCGGAAACTGCAGCAATCCAATGGCCTGTTTTACCACGGCCCGGATTTCCATTATCACTGGGGTCGCGGTAATGGCTGGGTCGCTGTCTCGATGGCCGAACTCTTGAAGTCGATGCCCGCTGATCAGGAATTACGCTCGGAAATTATGGACAGCTATAAGAAGATGATGGCATCGCTGTTGAAGTATCAGGCCGGCAACGGTATGTGGCGTCAGTTGATCGACTACGAATATTCCTGGGCGGAAACCTCCTGCACCGCGATGTTTGCTTATGCCATGTCCGTTGGCGTCGATAACGGCTGGCTGGACAAAAAGGACTACGGCCCGGCTGTTGGAAAGGCATGGAAAGCCTTGTGTACGCATGTGGACCGCGAAGGTCGAATCCGTGAAATCTGTATCGGAACCGGTCAGGAAGACGATATTGAATTTTACCTGAAACGTCCACGCACGCTCGGCGACTTTCATGGACAGGCCCCGTTCCTGTGGTTAGCCAGTCAAATGCTGGAGAAATAGGACTAATGTTTTCAAATAAGCTGATGACAATTGCAGGTTTGTCTTTGTGTTGCCTGTTGTGTTCATGTTCGATGGCGGAAAAAACATATGCCGTCAAGCAATTGGCTCCCGATGGCGTCTGGACATGGTTTAACGACGAACGGATCATCGTTGACGGGGATGTGCTGCTTATCGGCAGTATTGATTCCCGCGGCGTTTCCCGCGTCGATTGTTACGATCTTAAGACGGGCGGGCGGAAGGCCTATCCACTCAGTTCATGGCAAAGTGCCGACGACCATAACAATCCGGCCTTGTTGAAAATGAGCAACGGTAATATCTTGGCCTGCTACGCGCAGCACACACGCGAAAAGAAATGGTACTGCCGCATTGGCCAACCGGATCCCGGACAACCCTTGTCTTATAATTGGTTCGACGAACAGACAATGGATCTGCCGGCGGATGCAACCTATAACAATCTGTTCGAGTTGTCGGATGAAAACGGCCGCATCTATAATTTTATGCGATGCATCGGCTGGAACCCGACGGTCCTGATCTCAGATACTTTTGGGAAAACATGGAATCCGCCCGTGGAGTTGATTCGCTCGGGCGACAACCGCACGCGTCCCTACGTCAAGTATTCCGGCAACGGCAAAGATCGTATCGATTTGATCTATACCGATGCCCACCCCAGGCAAGCTCCGACCAATAACGTCTATCACCTGTATTATCAAAAGGGCAATCTTCGCCGCTCAGACGGCAGCGTTATTCGTTCTTTAGAGGATGTTCAAGACAAGCCGGTTCAGCCCAAAGAGGGTACGATGATTTACACTGGCTCCGAAGACGGACGCGGCTGGGTGTGGGATCTGGAGTATGATAAGCATGACGATCCGGTCGTGGCGTTTATCAACTCAGCCGATCACGAAGTCGGCAATGACCTGCGGTATCGATACGGCCGCTGGGACGCGGACAAAAAACAGTGGCACCAACAGCAGATCGCATTTGCCGGGACGAATATCTATGTGCCGGAAAATCATTACGCCGGCGGGATCGCCATCGATCCCGAAGATGTCAACATCGTGTATATCTCCTGTGATGTCGATCCGGTGAGCGGTGAAGCCAATGACACTGGCCATTACCAGATCTATCAGGGCCGCACAAAAAACCGTGGCAAAACCTGGGAATGGAAACAATTGACTTTCGATACGGACACAGACAATCTGCGTCCCGTCGTTCCCCGCCATCATGACCGTAAAATCTGTGTGATCTGGTTCCAGGGCGAGTATAAAACCTATACCGATTACAAAACAAGAATTGTTGGAATCATCGAAAGATAAGAAGAGCGAGAAGAGAAAAATGGCTTTGCTGAATTTGAAATCCGAATCGGAATGTAAGTACGACATTTTGTCACTGGGCGAGATCATGCTGCGTCTGGACCCCGGCGAAGGGCGAATCCATACGACTCGCCAGTTCAAGGTCTGGGAAGGCGGCGGCGAATACAACGTGGCCCGCGGCCTGAAACGCTGCTTTGGAAAACGGGCCGCCGTGGTCACCGCGATCGTTGACAATCCTGTCGGCCGCTTGCTGGAAGACTTACTCTATCAAGGCGGCGTCTGCCAGAAGTATATTAAATGGGTTCCTTACGATGGAATTGGTCGCAAAAGCCGCATTGGCCTGAACTTTACCGAACGCGGCCACGGCGTGCGTGCCGCGGTGGGATGTTCGGATCGGGCCAACAGCGCTGCCTCGCAGATCAAGGCCGGCGACATTGACTGGGAGACCATTTTTGGCACTGACGGCGTACGCTGGTTTCATACCGGCGGCATCTTCGCCGGACTGTCGGCAACCACGCCCGACACAGTGATCGAAGCAATGACCGTCGCCAAAAAGTACGGCACCATCATCTCATACGACCTGAACTATCGCGCATCCTTGTGGAATGACATCGGCGGCAAAGAAAAAGCCATGGAAGTCAACCGCACCATCGCGCCGCTGGTCGATGTGATGATCGGAAATGAAGAGGACTTTTCTGCGTCGCTGGGCTTTGAAGTGGAAGGTCTGGACGAAAGTTGTTCCAAGCTTGACCCGACCAATTTTAAGAAGATGATCGAGCGAGCCGTTAAGACGTTTCCGAATTTCAAAGCAGTGGCAACCACTTTGCGAAATGCAAAGACCGCGACGAAAAATGACTGGGGTGCGGTCCTCTATGCGGGCGGACAGTTTTACGATGCAATCTTGCGTGAAGATCTGGAAATCCTCGACCGCGTTGGCGGCGGTGACAGCTTTGCTTCGGGATTGATCTATGGCTTGATGGAAGACAAATCGCCCGAAGAAGCCGTCAATTACGGCGCAGCACACGGAGCACTGGCGATGACCACCGCTGGCGATACGACCACGGCCAGTCTGAAAGAAGTCCAACGCATCGTCAAAGGCGGAACAGCCCGCATCGCTCGGTAAATGAAATTTTAAGACTCTACGCAAAAAGGATAAAAAAAATGGCTCGATATTCTCGTCTCGAAACCGTCTCGACAATGAAGGCAATTGGTCTGATTCCGGTATTTTACAATCCGGACATCGAAATTGTTAAGAAGATTGCATGTGCCTGTGCTGACGGGGGAGCTCGGGCCATCGAATTTACCAACCGCGGCGACCGGGCCGTAAACGTCTTTACGCAGTTGGCACAGTTTCGCGATGCCGAACGCCCCGATATGATTCTCGGTGTCGGTTCGGTGTGCGATGCCGGCACCGCCGCCATGTATATCAATGCCGGTGCTGACTTCGTCGTTGGTCCATTGTTGGATGAGGACACGGCCAAAACCTGTAACGCCCGCAAGGTCCCGTATTCACCCGGTTGCGGAACGGTCACCGAAATTCATCAGGCCCATTGTCTCGGCGTCGAAATTTGCAAAATCTTCCCCGGAGCCCAGGTCGGTGGTCCGGCCTTCGTCAAAGCCGTCAAAGGCCCGATGCCGTGGACCGAACTCATGCCGACCGGCGGCGTCTCGCCCACAACCGAAAGCCTGACCGAGTGGTTCTCCGCGGGCATCGCCTGTGCGGGCATGGGCTCCAAGTTAATCACCAAGGAACGGGTGGCAGCCGGAGATTTTGCGGCCATTACCCAAAAGGTCAAGGAAACCATTGCTCAGATTGCCCAAATCCGAGGCAGTTAACCAATAAGAAAAAAACTAAGGTTGCGGTTTTCGTAAGTGCATTCCATCGAGGGGCTTACAGATAAGCTTGAGGGTTTCCGGAGCGATAGGCCTTTTCATTCATAGTGAGAGGTCGACCTTTATTCAATTTCTAATGAGAATTAATTTGACATCTCGCCGTTAACTTTTATATTAATAATCGTTCCGATTATTAATTTGTGGACAAACGAGATGAAGTATAAACGAAGCAAACAACGAGAACGAGTGCTGCAGTTGCTTGGGCAGACCGAAACACACCCGACCGCCGATTGGCTTTACCAACGACTCAAGAAGGAATTTCCCAGTCTTAGCGTGGGGACGGTGTACCGAAATCTGAATATTCTCGTGGAACAAAAATTGATTCAGAAACTACCCTTCGGCAGTACCCACGATAGATATGAAGTTATCAAAAGCCCACACTATCATCTTGTCTGTGAAACGTGCGGGCATGTTCAGGATTTCCAGATGCCCCACTATACAAAGATTAATCAGCAGGCACAGGAAATGAGCCGTTTTAATATATCACATCATCGAATTGATTTTTTCGGTACCTGCCAAAAATGTCAATCGAAAAACAAAAAATCGAAAGGAGTATAAATATGGCAGAAGAAAGCAAATGTCCGGTTACGGGTAAAACACGAAAGCCCATTGCCGGCGGCGGCACGTCAAACCGGGATTGGTGGCCCAACCAGTTGAACCTCAGGATTCTTCATCAGCACTCTGACATGAGTAATCCAATGGGCAAGGATTTTAACTACGCGGAGGAATTCAAGAAACTCGATCTAAAGTCCATCAAGAAAGACCTCTGTGATCTCATGACCGACTCGCAGGACTGGTGGCCCGCCGATTACGGTCACTACGGGCCGTTCTTTATCCGAATGGCCTGGCACAGTGCAGGCACCTACCGCATGGGCGACGGCCGCGGCGGCGCAGGCTCCGGTTCGCAGCGTCTGGCCCCGCTGAACAGTTGGCCCGACAACGTCAACCTCGACAAGGCCCGGCGTCTGCTCTGGCCCATCAAGCAGAAATACGGAAAAAAGATTTCCTGGGCCGACCTGATGATTCTCGCCGGAAACTGTGCGCTGGAGTCGATGGGATTTAAAACCTTCGGCTTTGCCGGTGGACGCGTGGATGTCTGGGAGCCGGAAGAAGACATCTACTGGGGAGCTGAAGAAGAATGGCTGGCCACCAGCGACAAGCCCAAGAGCCGTTACTCCGGTGACCGCGACCTCGACAATCCCCTGGCGGCCGTGCAGATGGGGCTGATCTATGTAAACCCGGAAGGGCCGGACGGCAATCCGGACCCGGTTGCTTCCGGCCGTGACGTTCGAGTCACCTTCGCACGCATGGCCATGAACGACGAAGAAACGGTGGCGCTGGTCGCCGGCGGGCACACCTTCGGCAAGTGTCATGGTGCGGGCGACGCGTCCCATGTCGGCCCGGAACCTGAGGCGGCGTCTATCGAAGAGCAGGGCCTCGGCTGGAAAAGCAGCTTCAAAAGCGGCAAGGGCGGCGACACGATCAGCAGCGGCATCGAAGGCGCCTGGAAGCCCAATCCCGCCAAATGGGACAATGGATACCTGAAGGTGCTGTTCAAATACGACTGGGAACTGGTCAAGAGTCCCGCCGGCGCGAATCAGTGGCTGGCCAAAGATGTCGACGATGAAGATATGATCGTTGCGGCCCACGATCCCTCGAAAAAAGAGCGGCCGATGATGACCACGGCGGATCTGTCACTGAAATTTGATGCGATCTATGAACCCATTGCACGGCGATATTCGGAGAATTTCGATGAATTTCAGGACGCCTTTGCCCGGGCGTGGTTCAAGCTGACCCACCGCGACATGGGGCCTGTCTCACGCTATCTCGGCCCGGAGGTTCCGAAAGAGGAACTGATTTGGCAGGATCCGGTCCCCGCCGTTAATCATAAGCTGATCAATGCAAAAGACATCGCAGCCCTCAAGAGCAAAATCCTTGCTTCCGGCCTGTCGGTTTCTCGACTGGTCTCAACCGCGTGGGCGTCGGCATCGACATTCCGCGGCTCCGACAAACGCGGTGGCGCCAACGGTGCACGCATTCGTCTATCGCCGCAAAAGGATTGGAAAGTCAACGAACCGGACAAGCTGAAGAAAGTGTTGAGTGTCCTTAAGAAGATTCAAAAGGAATTCAACGCGGCCCAGTCAAATAACAAGATGGTTTCGCTTGCGGACTTGATTGTGCTGGGCGGATGCGCGGGTGTCGAAAAAGCCGCAAAGAATGCCGGTTACAATGTGAAAGTTCCGTTTACGCCGGGACGCACCGATGCGTCGCAGAAACAGACCGACGTGGAAGCGTTCGATGTACTCGAACCAAAAGCGGACGGATTCCGAAACTATCTCAAAGCCAAATACAGCGTGTCGGCAGAGGAATTGCTGGTGGATCGAGCCCAATTGCTGACGCTGACGGCTCCTGAGATGACGGTGCTGGTGGGCGGCATGCGCGTCTTGAATGCCAACTTCGAACAATCCCAATGCGGCGTTTTTACCAGGCAGCCGGAAACGCTTACGAATGATTTCTTTGTGAATCTGCTTGACATGAACACGGTATGGAAGCCAACCTCCAAAGACGGGGACGTTTTTGAGGGGCGTGATCGCATAACGGACGACCTCAAGTGGACCGGAACCCGTATTGACCTCATCTTTGGATCAAACTCCCAACTCCGCGCGTTGGCGGAAGTCTATGCAAGCGGCGATTCTCAGGAAAAATTCCTGAACGACTTCATAGCGGTGTGGGACAAAGTCATGAACCTTGATCGCTTTGACCTCACTTGATGGTGATAGGGTCGCCATGGTATAGGGATGTTAAATCCAGACTGAATGAAGATGAATAGGATGAGGCGGGAAGAGCAAAATATTGTGCTTCTTCTCGCCTCGTCTGATTTTGATCCGAAAGTTCCCCTTTCTTTACGTCCCCGATCTGTTGCATGAATTATTCCAATGCCGCCTCCACGGCCTTGGTAATCTGAGGGTCTAAGGGATCGATCTCAGAGGGGAAACGCGCGATCGTCGTGCCGTCTTTATCGATCAAAAATTTGTTGAAGTTCCATGTAATGGGCCCGCCAAATTCGCCATTGGTTTGGCGGCTGGTCAGGCATTGATACAGCGGATGGATATCGGCGCCTTCGACGGAGATCTTCGAAAACAAGGGAAACAGTATGTTGAACTGGCTGCTGGTGAACTCCTTGATCTCGGCATTGGTTCCCGGTTCCTGGTGGCCGAAGTTATTGGCCGGGAAGCCCAGCACAACGAATTGCTGGTCTTTGTATTTCATATAAAGCCGCTGCAGATTTTCATACTGCTTGGTGAAACGGCACTCACTGGCGACATTCACCACCAGGACAACCTTGCCCTCGTATCGGGACAGTGGGATGGTCCACCCGTCAATATTCTTTAACTTGAAGGAGTAAAGGGTGTTTTTTGAATCATCCGCAGGCTTCGATTCTCGAACACCGGATGCCTTCGGCGGGGACTGGTTGTGACCGGACTGCACTCCACCGCTGCAACCCGGCAACCCCATTAAGAACACCCCGACGATCCAAAGGAAAAGCCGGCTTGGATATCGTTGTATAGACATAAGACAGTCTCCTTTCCGTGAAAAGAGCAAACTTTTATGTATTGTATACGAATTGGAGATGCTGTTGTTAGTGTTAAAAAGCTGAGATTTCTCACTCCGAAACAGTGTTTTTGGTGAAATTTTCCATAGGAATAGTCTGTTTAATGCTAAGTTTTTAAACCTTTAATAAGGTTGTAAAGGGGCTATGGTTTCTTCCATTTCTTGTTTACATTAGCTGAAAGAGTTAAAAGCTTTATGTAATTTATCGCTGGATACGGGTAATTTTTGAGCGGGCTTATTCATATAAACTTCCTTTTCACTGGTATCATTGAGCATTGTAACGCCGGCACCGATTAAGCATTCTTTCGCAATGGTGATGTTATCCCTGAACGTGGAATTGGTACCCAAAAAACAATATTTTTCAATCGTTACGTTCCCTGAAATAGCAACACCGCCACCGATAAAACAATGATCCGCTATTATGTCATTATGACTAAGGATACAATTTTCGCGGATAATGACATCGTTGCCTATTTTGACGCCGGGTCTGATGACCGTATTCGCACCAATCATACAATTGTCACCGATAGGTACGTTAGAACTAATGACAGCTTTTGAATGAATATGGCTGATGAAGCAATAGCCTTTGGCCTTGGCCTGATCATATCTTTCAGCACGGAGTTTATTCATATTGTTGTATCCGACGGCGATGATCATTTTAAACTTGTCGGGGCTGAAATGGTGTTCGACCTCATCAAACGGAACAATCGGTAAACCATGAAGAGTGGATTCATTGATAATGTCACGATCAACCGTAAATGCGGCAACGTTATATGGAGAATCATCCAAAAGATCATAGTAAGCATCCGTTGCGACGGTTCCATTCCCATAGATAACAATACGGTCCATAATTTTTCCTGTTCCTGTTGTGTTTGAAATCAATATTTATAAATCAATGTACACGAACGTCTATATAATCGGGGAAAGCGGGAATCGGATCTAAATTATGTTGCATAATTTCAACATTGTCTTGTTCCCCGATTTTTGTAAACCCTGCAAAATGATACGTTATATTCATCATCCGGTTGCGATCGTTAGGCACGAATTCGGCCTGTAAACGAACCCCATTGTTTTTAGCTGAACGCATGATATGGTTTAGCAAAACTGTTCCGACTCCTCGAGACATCACGCGACATGACATCAGAAGTAATTTGATGGTCCACAGGCAGTCGTTGCATTCTAAAAGTGCCAATCCAATGCGACCATAGTCGCCGTATTTATCATGCAATTGAACCATTAAAAGTTGATGATCGTCGGATTTCAGGAAATGCTTTAACGCCTCATAAGAATAGGAGTAACCGGTAGAATTGAGTTGGTTGGTTCTGACAGTGAGTTCCTCCACGCGCTGCAAATCCTTTTCCTCGGCCGGGAAAATCGTAAGGACCATGTCCAGTGATGCTAAAAACTCCTCTTTCGAGCCGACAAATTCTTCCTCGGCTTGTTTTCTTTTGATGTCGGTTAAGTACAGGTGCCGTCTGTTTTTTAAATCCTCATTCATAAACCGAGGATTCATGATCGGCATGTCCAATACCCGGGCAATTTCGCTGGCATGG
The DNA here is from genome assembly GCA_963675155.1 of Anaerohalosphaeraceae bacterium. Taxonomy (GTDB): domain Bacteria; phylum Planctomycetota; class Phycisphaerae; order Sedimentisphaerales; family Anaerohalosphaeraceae; genus 4572-13. The sequence goes on from OY775912.1 coordinate 872,188, forward strand.
ATACACGTGACTTCAGGAAGACAATAGTTAACCTCATCAAGTTCGACAGGCTGATCGTCAATAAAAGCGATGCTGTTAAGCCCGATATTGATAGCAGTTGCAATTTTCTTGACCGATTGGACCTTGGAATTCCAATGAATCTCCGGATAAATAAAATATTCCTCTAAACCAAATTCTGCTAATTTTTGCATCGCTGTGTCATAATCATTTTTGCTGGCGATTGACTGTAAGATACCTCGACCGTCTAAATTCTTGATAATCTCGTCGATGCCTTCTCGTAATAGGACGTTCTCATCCTCAAGTAAGGTTCCCTTCCATAGTGTGTTGTCTAAATCCCATATGATGCATTTTATGATACCGCGAGTATCACTCATAATAGTTTAATCCATACTTAAAGATTGGTGTTTGCGATTTATATTTTCCGGTACTCTCGATATGCATTTCTCGCAATCATGATTTGAAGCATTTGGTTGGTGCCTTCGATGGTTTCCATAATTTTTGCATCACGGAGAAGGCGTTCGACCGGGTAATCCCGGCTGTATCCATTGGCCCCGTGGATTTCTACCGCGGTGTTGGCGATACGCACGGCCATATTGGCGGCATAATATTTGGCGATTAGCATTTCTGTAAAACAATTGCGGTCGCCAACTTGCTTAAGCTGTCCCGCGTTATAGCATAACAGTCTCCCGGCTCGGATGTCCACGACCATGTTCGCTATTTTTTCCTGAATCATCTGATGTTTTTTCAGGTAAGCGTCAAATTGTTTCCGCTCTTTTGTGTACTTAATACACGTTTCTAAACAGTTTTGTGCCAAACCGATGCAGCCGCAGGCGATACTGTATCGTCCCATATCCAGGGCGGTAAAACCAATCGGAGTTAATCCAAACCCGATGTTCCCAATCAAATTTGTTTCTGGAATTTTACAGTTTTCAAAATGTAATTCTGCTAACATGGCCCCTCGAACGCCCAGCAAACCTGTGATCGGTTTGATGGACAGACCGGGAGTGTTTTTTTCAATCAGGAATGCGCCGAGTTTACCGTCACTTTGGCCGAAGGCTAAAAATAAATCGGCTAGTTGGCCGAATGAGATCCATTTTTTGTGACCATTGATAATCAAGGTTCCGTCAGATTGCTTTATTTCCGTCTGGATATTGGCCGCATCACTGCCGTACTCAGGTTCTGATAATGCAAAGGCCGCGATTATCTCGCCGGAAGCTAACGGCCTGAGCCATGTGGATATTTGCTCGTTGCTGCCCCATCGCTCAATAACTTGTGTCACCATGCTTTGAACGGTGATCAAACTTCGAACCGAAGAACAGCCCCTCCCGATTTCTTCGTTGAGCAGGCCAAACGTAATGAAGTCCATCCCCAAACCGCCATGTTCCTTGGAAACCGTTGCGCCCAAATATCCTTTGCGGGCTAACAGTGTAATCACATCACGGGAAATTCGCTCTTCAAGGTCATGTCTGTTTGCAAAAGGAGCTATCGCTTCGTCAACAAAAGCTCGAAACAGCAGCTGGCTCTCATGATGCGCTTCGGAAAGATTTGTGTTCATTATTTTAACCCGTAAAATTTATTGTCAGGCGGTCATTTTTCGTTCTGCTAATTCTGCAATGGCACTGACCGATTTAAAATTATCGAGATTAAGATCTTCATTGCCGATGCTTATGCCGAATTCGCCTTCAACAAACATAACCAGTTCGATAGCCATCAGTGAGCTGACATAGCCGTTTTTAAATAAATCATCTTCATCCCTGAACGTTTTGTCTTGGATGTATTTTGACAAAAATTCTCGTATCGTGTGTTTGTATTCATTCATGTCGGCCATGGCCATTCCTTTTTTAAAAACAGTGTGTGTTGTTCTTAGTAATTGTAAAATCCCTTGCCGCTTTTTCGCCCCAAATGACCGTCCTTAACCATTTTTTCAAGGAGGGCGCATGGCTCATATTTTTCACTTTTGAAATTGTCATGAAGGACTTCAATCGAGAGTAAGATTGTATCCAATCCGATTAAATCAGCCGTTTCCAGGGGGCCCATTTTATAACTAAAGCATGTTTTGAAAACGCGATCGATGTCTTCGGCCGAAGCAACTTGTTCTTCAAGCAGACAAATGGCTTCATTGATTGTCAGCATTAAGACGCGATTGGAAACAAAGCCGGGTGAATCGTTGACCAAAATCCATTGCTTGTTCATTTTTGAAAGTAATGATTTCGAGACATCAATTGTTTCTTGTGAGGTTTGAGGGCCGCGAATCATCTCAACGGATTGTTTTAAAGGCACAGGATTCATAAAGTGAAGCCCGATGACCTTGTCTTTGCGTTCTGTGACGGAGGCAATTGTATCGATAGGAATCGCGGAGGTATTGGATGCAAAAACACACTGCTTGGGGCAGATGTTATCAAGTTTTATGAAAACCTCTTTTTTGATATCCCATTTTTCAGTGACATTCTCAATGACATAATCGACATTTGACAATAGCGTGTAATCGGTCGTGAATGTAACTCTTTCTAATATGTCCTGAGGCGACTCGTTGCTCAGATTCTGATTAAGCATCATTTGCAGGCGTAAGTTTTTAATGAAATTATTTCTTACTTTTTCCAAAGCCTGTGGATTAATATCGAGTAAATAGACACGAATGCCGGCTTGGGCAAGAACCTGGCATAAACCTTCTCCCATAACGCCTGCCCCGATGACACCGATAGATTGGATATCCATATTGATAAATGTCCTTTTTAATAATTTTTTTCTATCACACAGGCTGATTCTAAGCCCTTTTTCCTAAATATGCAATTTCAATAATCTAATCTTAGAAGTCGACCGATTTAAAGTAAGTTGTTGGATGACATAGCGATGAAAGCTGTTTTGCCATGGCAGGGCGTTTTTAGTGCCGCAAAATGATGGGCTACAGTTCTACGTCGATCGACATCATATTGGTCTTGCTGAGTTTGACGCCTTTTAAAGACCCCATCTGGTCGGCCAGTTTTTGAATATCCGTAACCTTGCCTTTCACAAAGATCACCTCAAGGCAGTTATGATGGTCCAGGTGGATGTGGGTCGATGCGATCACTCCCAGCAGATGGTTATGCTGAAGTTCGATCAGTTTATTGGACAACTGGGTGGAATGGTGGTCATAAACCAGGAAAATACCCGCAACAGCCTGTGACGCCGGGTCGCTCAACTGCTCCTGGTCCAGACGGTCCCGAATTAAGTCTCGAATCGCCTCCGAGCGGTTTGAATACCCCTGTCCGGCGATTAAGTCGTCAAATTGCGATAGCAGATTTTTGTCCAGTGACACCCCGACACGTTCAAGATCGCTCATTTTCTCTCATTCCATTCCAATTAGAAACCTATATTATTTTCAAACAGACTATATTTTGTGATATTCGAGATTGATTGTAAAGCCTTTTTTTTATTACATTTACTGTTTTTTCGGTCACATGGGAGGGGCGTTTTGGGAATTAATTCACAAAAGAAAGGGCGATTAAGTCTTGACAAAAGTTAGGCTAGGCTTATATTGTAAATTAAAGCTTATTTATTCGTTTGGGCCTTGTTATGTGAGAAAGGTCGATGATCCAATCAGCCCATTTAAGTGCGAGTCTTGAAAGTGGGCTTAAAGGATTTTTTTGTGGACATTGGGGAAGCTTCTCCGACAATTGCCGGATATGTATCGAAGAAAACGTCAGTAACAGTAAAGGAAATCAGGACATGACCCAACAGGGGAAAATGACATTGCTGGATGTGCCAAAGGGCGAAAAGTGCGTCGTGCTGAAAATTAATCGCAAAGCGGCCACGACCCAACGTCTGGTGGAAATGGGCATCAGCAAAGGATCGGTCATCGAGGTCGAACGCGTGGCGCCGCTTGGCGATCCCATAGAAGTTAAAGTCAAAGGATACCATCTTTCGATACGGAAAGACGAAGCAGTGGATATTGAGGTGCAACAGTAAAAATTTTAATCTAAAAGTTAGCCAAGGTTAACTCTTGAGGGAAACGAAATGCCAACCAAAACAATCATAGTCGCTCTTGCGGGCAACCCCAACAGCGGAAAGACGACCATCTTCAATGCTTTGACCGGTGCCAAGCAGCATGTCGGCAACTATCCCGGCGTAACCGTTGAGCGTAAAGAGGGCTCACGCAATTATAAAGACTATCATTTCCGGTTCGTCGATTTGCCCGGAACCTATAGTCTCACCGCGCATTCTGTTGAGGAAGTTGTCGCACGCGATTTTATTATCAGCGAACATCCCGATGTCGTCGTCGATATCATTGACGCCTGCAATTTTGAACGCAATCTGTATCTGGCCACACAGATACTGGAGCTGAATGTGCCGCTGATTTTAACACTCAATATGGTGGACCTGGCCAAAAAGCAGGGCATTGCGTTTGATCAGGAAAAAATCGGCCAATTTTACAATGCCCGAGTGATCGCGACAGTAGGGTCCAAAGGCATCGGCATCGAATTGTTGCTGGATACGATTATCCAGCAGGTTGAGCAGGGGTCCGCCCAGCCAAGTGCTGACAGGGTTCACTACGGTGAGGACATTGAAAAAGAACTGGCCAAAATCGCACCGCTGGTCAGCCAGGAACATACGTTGGCCAAAAAATACGGCGTTCGATGGCTCAGTCTGAAACTGCTGGAGCAGGATCAGGAGATTCTCGACAAGGCCCATAGCCCCGAAGTGATTCAGCGGGTGGCAAAGAGTATTGAAAATCTGGAAAAGCTGTACGGCGACAGCCCGGAAATTCTGGTGGCCGAAAGACGCTACGGTTATATCTCCGGCGTCTTCGAGCAGGTGGTCACACAGACTGTTCAGCGTCGTCATGACATCAGCGATATGGTCGATAAAGTGCTGCTGAACCGCGTCCTGGGACTGCCGATTTTCTTAGGCCTGATGTACATGGTTTTCAAACTGACGTTCTGGGTGGGCGATCCGTTTATGGGATTCATCGAAACGGGTTTTGAATATCTGGCCGGTTTTGTATCCGGCTTCTGGGCCGAAGGGTCCGAAAGTATCCTGAGGTCGCTGTTGGTGGATGGTATCATCGGCGGCGTCGGCGGGGTGGTGGTCTTTTTACCGAACATTATCCTGTTGTTTTTGTCCATTGCGATTTTGGAAGACTCCGGCTATATGGCCCGCGCAGCGTTTTTAATGGACAGGATCATGAAAAAGATCGGACTGCATGGCCGCAGCTTTATCCCGATGATGATAGGCTTTGGCTGTTCGATTCCGGCCATCATGGGCACGCGCATTCTTGACGATCGTAAAAGTCGTTTCACCACCATTATGGTGTTGCCGCTGATGAGTTGCGGCGCCAGGCTGCCGATTTACGCCCTGATTATCCCCGCGTTTTTTGCACCGAGGATGCACGGTTTCATGATGTGGCTGATTTATGTCATCGGCATCGTGCTGGCGATTGTGCTGGCATATCTGCTCCGAAAAACATTGCTCAAAGGGGACAGCGGATTGTTTCTGATGGAGTTGCCGCCGTACCGGATGCCGACAGTGCGAGGGCTGGTCATTCACATGTGGGAACGGAGCTGGCTATACCTGAAGAAAGCGGGCACGGTCATCCTGGCGATTTCGATTGTACTCTGGGCGATGACGAGCTATCCGAAAGTGCCCGCCGAGCGGCTTGAGGGGCTTTCGGAATATCAAGCCCAGCAGGTCGAGCTTCAGCACTCGGTTGCCGGCCGCATCGGTACCGCCATGGAACCGGTGATCCGACCGATGGGCTTTGACTATCGGATCGGCACGGCACTGGTAGGGGCGCTGGCGGCCAAGGAAGTCTTTGTCGCACAAATGGGAATTGTCTTTTCGATGGGCGAAACCGACGAAGAGTCCGAGACCTTACGTGCCAAGCTGGCGGATAATTACTCCGCGCTTCAGGGCTTCTGTATCATGCTGTTTTGCCTGATCAGTGCGCCGTGTGTTGCGACGCTGGCGATATGCAGGCGCGAAACGAATTCATGGAGGTGGGCATTTTTTCAGTTTGGCGGCCTAACCGTCATTGCCTATATTATCACGGTGGCGGTCTACCAGATTGGAAGCCTGTTTATTTCTTAGGAGCCTTAGATATGGAAAAGTTGATTGTCGCTTTAATTCTGGCTGCTGCGGTTTACGCGCTGATCCGAATGTTCAAAAAACAGACCGACGGCAAAACCGGCTGTGCCTGCGAAGGAAAATGTAAGAAGTGTCCTTCGGATCAGGATCCAACATCATGCCAATAGTACCGATGGCTTTGGTTTCGTAGCGAACTTGCTGCAATGGTATAAAATAAGACATATATAACTTTTTTATGGAAAAATTACCAAAAAACATTTGCAACTCAGTTGCGGTCCATGTAATGTTTATGCAACTTAGTTGCAAATAGAGATGTAATGGAAAATTAAATTGGAAAGCAGAATCTCTCTGCGGGACTTAAATTCAGGAGAAAAAATGAACGATATGGAACATTTCTAAGGCGCCATAAGCCTTCAATACAAATGATTTAGCTGATTGATCGGTCAGATTGAGTTTTTTTATTTGTGCCTTGACAGCCTCCCAATTTGTGATAAATTAAGATAGGTAACACGAAATTTAAAAAGTTATGCGCACTGGCGTGAGTTTTTATTACGATATTGATTCAAAATGTCAATAACAGGGATGGCTTTGATTTCATTGTTAGCCGATCTCAATGATATAAAATTATGATATATAAAATTTTATGTGAAATTACCAGGAGTAGATTGCAACTTAGTTGCATGTTGAGTGTAAGAGAAAATGAAATTGAAACGCAGAATATCCTGCGGAGACTTTAATTCAGGAGAAAAAATGAAACGTTTTGGAATTATCAGTATCGTTTATATGGTAAGTATTTTTGCTGGAGAACGGACCTATGCACAGGATTCGTTCCGTGACGCGCTTGCTGACAGCGGGATTGACGTGGGCTTTGGCGTCACCAGTGTGTACCAACGAAACGTCAAGGGCGGCCAGAGCACGAATAATCGCAAAGGCGAATTCGCCGGCAGCTATGATGTGGAGTTGACTGCTGACCTGGAACGTCTGCTGGGCATTGAAGGAACCCTGTTCATTCACGGTGAAGGCGGCTGGACCGATTCGGAAGGCATCGACGGCGTGACCGCCGGCAGCTACTTTGGCGTCAACGCCGACGCCGGCGGCAACCGGTCGCTGGATATTGTCGAGCTGTTTTACGAGGTCGGTTTGACCGATCAGCTCACATTGACCATCGGTAAGATTGACTTTACCGGCTACTTTGACGCCGGTGCATATGCCAACGACGAAGCCACCCAGTTTCTCAACGGCGTACTGGTCAACAATCCGACGATTCCGTTTCCCGACTACAGCCTTGGGGTGATTTTGACGTATGACATTTCAGATAACTGGTACCTGATGGGCGGCGTCGCCGACGCACAAGCCGACGGTCGCGAAACCGGTTTCAACACCGCGTTTCATGACGAGGACTATTTCTTCTACATCCTCGAAACCGGCATCACCACGACAAACGAATCGGCCAACGGCGATCTGGAAGGCGTCTACCGCTTTGGCGTCTGGAACGATCCGCAGCCGAAGGCACATTCCGATGCCTCCAAAGAGTATCGCGACGACATCGGTTTCTACGTCAGTGCCGATCAGATGCTGACAAAGGAAAACAACGACCCCGAAGACACACAGGGGCTGGGCGTTTTCTTCCGCTGCGGCTATGCCGAGGACAAACGCAATGATATGGAACATTTCTACAGCTTCGGTGCACAGTATCAGGGCCTGATCGACGGCCGCGACAGCGATGTACTGGGCGTCGGGTTTGCGAATGGTTCGTTCAGCGACAAGGCCTCGACGACCTATACCAAGAACCACGAAGGCGTCATCGAAGCCTACTACAGCATTGAATTAACCGAGACGGTTTACCTGACCCCGGACCTGCAGTACGTCATCAATCCCGGCGGTGTCAACACCTCCGACGCACTCCTGGCCGGACTCAGAATGCAGGTCGATTTCTAATAGCTTCCAAGGTTCATGTCTATCGGGCCTTCAACACGAATGACTCAAGCTGATTTACCGATCAGCTTGAGTTTTTTTATTTGTGCCTTGACAGATTCCCAATTTGTGATAAATTAGACAGAGTAGCACGAAATTGATAAAGTTATGCGCGTATGAGCGTGGGCTTTTATGACGATTTTGATTCAAATATGGACATGCTGAAAAAAAGGAGACCGTTATGCACATGGCAGATGCATTAATTTCGCCTGTAGTTGGAGGGACATTCTGGGCGGCTTCTGCGGGATTGATTGGCTATTGCAGCAGAAAAGTCAAAACCGAACTGACCGACAGTAAAATTCCGCTGATGGGCGTGGCCGGAGCATTTGTATTTGCCGCCCAGATGATCAATTTTACGATTCCAGGAACCGGTTCCAGCGGCCATTTGGGAGGGGGGATGATCCTGGCGATTTTGCTGGGGCCATGGGCCGGTTTTTTGGTGATGGCTTCGATCCTGACGGTTCAGGCCTTATTTTTTGCGGACGGCGGTATTCTGGCGTTGGGATGTAATATTTTCAATCTCGGCTTTTGGACCTGTTTTGTGGCCTATCCGTTGGTGTACAAAAAAATAGCAGGCACCGGTCAGTCCTCTTCGAAATTGTTATGGGCCGCAATTCTCTCGTCGATTGTCGGGTTGCAGTTAGGCTCGCTTGGCGTGGTTTTCCAAACGGTTCTGTCGGGTATTTCCGAATTGCCGTTCCTGAGTTTTTTGGCCGCGATGCAGCCGATCCACCTGGCGATTGGTATTGTCGAAGGATTGGTCACGGCAGGCGTGGTCACGTTTGTCGCAAAGGCTCAACCTCAGTTGCTTCAGCTTCAGGCAGAACGTTCCAACGTACCCACATCTCCGCGTTTTGTTGTGGTATCGTTATTGGCCGCGGCAGTGATCACCGGCGCAGTCTTAAGCTGGTTTGCCTCAGGTCAACCCGATGGGCTGGAATGGTCCATGTTCCAAACCAGCGGTCAGGAGGAACTTGAACCGGCTGAGAAGTCGATCTATTCAAAACTTTCCGCAGTGCAGGAGACGACAGCGGTGTTGCCGGATTATGGGTTTAAACAAACGGAGACCGAAGCGGTTGAAGTGGAAGGAGACGCTGCGGAGGCCTGGCCTGCCGTCAATGCCGGGACGACGGTATCCGGACTCGTTGGGGGATTATTGACGCTCGGGATTGCGATGGGCGCCGGCGTTTTACTCCGATCCGGAAAAAAAGTGCTGGCGTAATCAATCGGAAAGAAGACCAACGTGTCGAAAAGTGATTCTGCCATACGGGATTTAGGTTATCTGGACACGCTGGCAGGCCGCAGCAGTTGTATTCATCGGCTGGACCCGCGAGCTAAATTGCTGGTGACAGTGGCGTTTATTGTGACGGTGGTTTCTTTTGACAAGTATCAGGTGTCGAGCCTGCTGCCGTTTTTTGTCTTTCCGATTCTGATGATTGCGGCCGCAAATCTGCCGGCCGGATATTTGCTCCGGCGGATGCTGTGGATTCTGCCGTTTATCGTCTTCATTGGAATTTTCAATCCGTTGCTGGACCGTGCGGTTCTTGTCCGTCTGGGTTCGGTGGAGATTGCCGGCGGATGGATCTCATTTGTTTCCATCCTGATGCGTTCATTCCTGACCGTTCTGGCAGCTTTGATCCTCGTGGCAACCACAGGTTTTTATGTGATCTGCATGGCGCTGGAAAAGATGGGGGTGCCGAATGTATTTGTGATGCAATTAATGTTTTTATATCGTTATGCATTTGTGTTAGGCGAAGAAATCAGTTCCATGGTGCGTGCCTGGCAGCTTCGAGCACCGCTGCATCGAGTGATGAGCCTGAAAACCTTTTCGACACTATTGGGGACGCTCTTTTTACGGACCAGCAGCCGGGCCCACCGTATTTATCAGGCCATGTTGTGCCGTCAGTTTGACGGTCGAATTCAAACGGCCGGGCAGTTAAAATGGAGAATGGCGGATACTCTGTTTGTAGCGGGCATGGGGATATTTCTGATCATTGTTCGATTGGCCAATCCCGCACAGATTCTTGGGCAATTTATCACGGGGATTTTTTCATGAGCCATCATATCGTTCAGGCGAAAGATTTGCAATATACCTACCCGGATGGGACGGTGGGGCTGGCCGGAATCTCGTTTCGGATTACGCATGGCGAATCGGTTGCGTTGGTGGGAGCCAATGGCGCCGGCAAGTCAACACTGCTGATGCACCTGAACGGGTGCTTGCTGCCGACAAGCGGGGATGTACATGTCGGTGATCTGCCGGTGACGCGCAAGACCACTCCGGCGATTCGCAGATCGGTGGGAATGGTGTTTCAAAACAGTGACGATCAGTTGTTCATGCCGACGGTGTTCGAAGACGTGGCGTTTGGACCGTTGAATCTCGGCTTGGATTCGACGGAGCTGGATGCCGTTGTGAACCGTTCATTGGAAAGGGTGGAGGCGTTACATCTGAAGGACCGGCCGCCATACAAACTGTCAGCGGGCGAAAAACGTCGCGTTGCGATTGCCGCCGTGCTGGCCATGAGCCCGGATATACTGGTCATGGATGAGCCCTCTTCCAGCCTGGACCCGCGGGGTCGGCGGGAGCTGATCGAATTACTGAAATCGTTTGAACACACGAAAATTATCGCTACCCATGATCTCGACATGGCCTTGGAGCTGTGTACGCGCACCATTATCCTCGGACAGGGAAAAGTGTTGGCTGACGGACCGACACCGGAGATATTCGCAGACACCGGGTTGCTGGCCCAAAGCCGCCTGGAAAAGCCGCTCTCAATGCAAAACTGCCCGCGATGCTCTTTGGGCATCTCTGACAAAAAGTAAAACCCCAATAGAACCTCATAATGTCCGTGTGTCTACATTTCTGTAATCTTTACCCATTTTTCCGGTTGGGCGTTGAGAATTGTTCCCGAATTGGCTATAATCCCCATCTGTGGTTCCATTTTCCTGTTTGTCATGCCGGGCTTGATCCGGCATCCAGTGGGATACGCTGTGGATTCCCGCCTTCGCGGGAATGACATAATGTGTGGACATTTATACAGTTGAGACGGATATGCTGGTTATTATTGATTATGGTGTTGGAAATGTGCGAAGCGTCACCAATGCGTTTCGCTACATTGGTTCGGATATTACGGTCAGCTGCGACCCGGCGGTGATCGCCAAAGCCGACGGGCTGATTTTGCCCGGCGTTGGCGCCAGCGGCTATGCCATGGAAAAAGTCGCCCCGATTGCCGAGGTGATCAAACAGGAGGCCCTGTCGGGTAAACCCCTGCTGGGGATTTGCGTCGGCTATCAACTGCTGTTTGAGCAAAGCTTCGAAATGGGCACGCACCAGTGCCTGGGTCTGATCAAGGGCAAAGTCGTCGCCATCCCGACCGACATGGACCTGACGATTCCGCATATGGGCTGGAACTATGTCACATTCGCCGACGGCATGCGCCTGTTCGACGGACTTGGCGACGGCAAGCATTTCGCTTTTGCCAACTCCTTCTATGCCCAGATCGACGATCCGGACGCCAAGGTTGCAACCGTTGAATACGGTATCACCATCACCGGGGCAGTAGAGAAAGGCAATATCTACGGCACCCAGTTCCACCCGGAAAAAAGCTCCAGTGACGGCCTGCAGGTTCTTAAGAATTTTGTCAAAATATGTAACGAGGAAAGTGACGGATGCTGACCAAACGAATCATCCCCTGTCTGGATGTTAAAGATAACCGCGTTGTCAAAGGGATCAATTTCCTGAATCTGCGGGACGCAGGCGACCCGGTCGAACTGGGCAAAAAATACAGTGACGAAGGCGCCGACGAACTGGTCTTTCTCGATATCACCGCGACGCTGCGTTCCAATAAAACCATCGTCGATCTGGTCGAGCAGGTCGCGGCCAATGTCTTCATTCCGTTCACCGTTGGCGGCGGCATCACCAAGGCCGACGAAATCGGCATCCTGCTGCGCAGCGGCGCCGATAAATGCTCCATCAACACCGCCGCGGTCAATAACCCGGACATCCTGCGTGAATCGGCCGAACGGTTCGGCGCCCAGTGCGTCGTACTGGCCATTGACGCCCGCCGCACCCCCAATACCACCGGCAAATGGCATGTTACCGTCAAAGCCGGTTCAGAACCGACCGATATTGACGCCATCGAATGGGCCCAGCGGGCCGAAGAACTCGGCGCCGGCGAAATCCTGCTCACCAGCATGGACGCCGACGGAACGCAAGCCGGCTACGATATCGAACTGACCCGGGCGGTCGCTGAAGCGGTTAATATCCCCGTTATCGCCTCCGGCGGGGCGGGAACACTCGAATCCCTGACCGAAGTCCTCGACGACGGCAAGGCCGACGCCGTTCTGGCTGCCTCCATTTTCCACTATGGAACCTACACCATCAAAGAAACTAAAGAATTTTTGCAACGCCACGGCGTCCCCGTGCGTCCTGTATAAATGGTGAAATTCGAAGCTTAAATGCCCCAAACGAGCGGTTTTGAGCATTAGAATTTGAAATATTTGAATTTGTTTCGAGTTTCGGATTTCGTATTTAGAAATTGTTGATTAGGGAGGTGAGCAAATGGAGACCACCGAACCGCGCCAAGTCAGTGTCATTGAACCGATTGGCGCCGCCATTGAAAAAACCAGGGAAATCCTCTTTAAGCCCTTCGATATCGGAAAATGGTTTGCGATAGGCTTTTGTGCGTGGCTGGCCGCACTGGGCGAAGGCGGCGGAGGGGGCGGCAATGGTAATTTCAATTTCAACACCGGCAATCGGTCATCCGGTGGATGCGGCGATCCTCAGCAGCAAATTCACCATCTCAAAGAAGCCATTATCACCCATCTTCCTGTGATCATCTCAATAGGCATTATAATTTTTGTGGTGATTGTGGTGTTGTCATTAGTGTTTATGTGGCTGAGGAGCCGGGGCCAGTTTATGTTTCTGCACTGTGTTGCAGAGAATAAGGGCGAGGTGGTCTTGCCGTGGAAACAATATGCCCCTCAGGCCAACAGCCTGTTTCTGTTTCGAGCTGTGTTGTGGGGCATCGGTCTTGTTCTCAGCCTTGCCCTGGTGGTGCCGTTAATCTTGATTATCATTTCATTTGCGGAAACGAATTTTAAGGTCTTTGCAGCCGCCGGCGTGATACCGGCGATTTTCATCGTGCTGGGCTTGATTTTGATGGGAATTATTTTCGGGGTTATCAAGACAGTCGTTCATGATTTTGTCGTTCCGCTCATGTATCTCAATGGCTGTACGGTTACTGATGGGTTTAAACGTTTTTGGGCACTCTGCAGGCCCAATTTTGGAACCTTTTTCCTGTTCCTGTTATTTTTGATTGTGGTCAATCTTGTGGTGGGGATGATTGCTCTGGCAGTCGTTTTGGCAGCTTGTTGTATGTGTTGTATCGGAATTATTTTTATGCTTCCTTATATCGGGACGGTGGCGATGCTTCCGCTAATTGTCTGGCGGCGGGCGTATTCGGCGATCTTCCTGTCGCAGTTTGGCCCCGAATATAATGTATTTTACGCCAAAACGCAGACCGTCGCGGCTGACATCGCGGAGATTCCGCCGGTCGGCCCGATGCCGCCAATAACGGAAGGTGGAGATTTACCGCCTCAGCCGCCGGAGCAGAATTTTTAACGCTTTTTGTCTTGTTCTGTCGAAAGCACCGTGTTTGGCGTTGTCATCCCGGCCTCCGAGCCGGGATCCAGAGCGATAACGCCGGGATGCCGGATCAAGTCCGGCATGACAAATACGCAATGATTTAAATTCAGCGCTTTTCTATAGCAATTTCTGACTTGCCAGCAGCGTTGCGTGCCGCTAAAGTAAGCACCTTATGCAACTATTACGGCGACACAAATCGGTTCTCATAGCCCTTGGGATCTACTGGCCGGTCATTTTCTGGCTGACCCACATCCCGGTCCCCGATATTGCGCGCCAAAGCGGCATGAGCGACAAAACCATGCACGTCATGGCCTATTTTGCCCTGTCCTTCCTGATCTGGTTTGCGATCAGCCCCTACGACAAGGTCAAATGGAACCGTAAAAAAGTCTGGATTCTATTGGCAATCGTCGTCTGGTACGGCGCGATGGATGAATACCTGCAGGCACGCGTGGGACGTTCATGTGACATACACGATTTCATCGCAGACTTGTTCGGTATGGTGCTGGCTCTTGGCATTCTGTCGATTTTCGGATTCTGGTCATCCCTCTTGACCGCTTCAGCCGTATTCGTGTTTGTCATTTCCAATAAATCGCATCTGCTGATGCTCTATCCCCAGTATCACCTCAATACCGCGTTTCACCTGACGGCGTATACGGCATTCGCCCTGATCTGGATACAGCACGCCGAACGTTACAATCCCAAACGCATCGGCTCGCTTCCCTGGCTGGCGTATTCGATCAGCGTGCCGGTTTTGTTGCTGGTTGCAATTATGGGCACATTGCCGTTGTGGGATCGTCCCATTTGGTGGGTCGATGTCGCCACGGCCCTGTTTGGCATCGTCTCGGCGGTACTCATCACAGCGGCGACAGTCTATATCACTCGCCGAAAAAAAAGTGGCGGCTAACCGGCTCAGTGGATATAATCAAAACCTCGCGGCCTTAAACCTCTAAATGTAAACCTGAAACATGGAGTATTGAACGATGTACAAAACGATGACATTACTGTCGATGACGCTCGTACTGTTTTTTGCAGGTGTGGTCTCTGCCGACACCATCGAAGGACGCTGGCCGGCGGAAAAAGCCAATCAGTGGTACGACCAGCAGCCGTGGCTCGTCGGGGCCAATTTTAACCCCAGCACCGCGATCAATCAACTGGAAATGTGGCAGCCGGAAACGTTCGACCCCGATACCATCGAACGCGAACTGGCGATGGCTGAAAGCATCGGCATGAATACCATGCGGGTGTACCTGCATGATCTGCTCTGGCAGCAGGACAAAGACGCCTTTCTTGAACGCATTGATTTTTTCCTCGATATCTGCGAAAAGCATCACATCAAACCGATGTTGATTCTATTCGACAGCGTCTGGAATCCGCATCCCAAACTGGGCAAACAGCCCGATCCCAAACCGCACCTCCACAATTCCGGCTGGGTGCAGAGTCCGCATATCGACATCCTGAAAGATCCGAAAAAGGTCGATGCGCTGGAATCCTATGCAAAAGGCGTGCTGCAGCGATTCAAAGACGACACCCGAATTCTCATGTGGGATCTGTATAACGAGCCCGGCAATCGCAACAAAGAAGATGGTGTCGATCAGGCCGAAAAAGATAAGCTCTCGTATTATCTGCTGGAGAAGGTGTTCACTTGGGCGCGCGAAGTCAACCCCACCCATCCCCTCTCATCCGGTGTCTGGATTGGCGAATTTGGCGGCGACAAGATTTCGCCGCTGAATAAATTTATGGTTGAGAATTCCGACATCATTACCTTCCACAGCTATGAAAAACTGGACATCACAAAAGAACGCGTGAATCTGTTAAAGCCGCTGGGCCGTCCGATCATCTGTACTGAGTACATGGCGCGAACCAATAATAATACCTTCGCCGACCACCTGCCGTATTTCAAGGAAAACAATATCGGGGCGATTAACTGGGGCTTGGTTGCCGGTAAAACCCAGACCAATTATCCGTGGGAATCCTGGGACAGGCAGTTTACCGCCGAACCGGAAATCTGGTTCCATGAAGTCTTCCGCAAGGACGGCACGCCGTATGATAAGGCCGAAACCGACCTGATCAAAAAACTGTCCTCTGAGCCGAAGGTGGTTGCGCCGGTGGCGTCTGCAGTGCCCAGTGACAAACCCGTTGTTAAAATGGTTACCAGCAAGGGAACGATTGTCATCGAGCTGGATCGCAAAAAGGCGCCGATCACCGTGGAAAACTTCATGACATATACAAAAGAAGGCTTTTATAACGGTAAAATATTTCACCGGGTCATTCCCGGTTTCATGATTCAGGGCGGAGGTCTCACACCTGAGATGGTAAATAAATTACCCAAGTCGCCGATTAAAAATGAATCGTATAATAAGCTTCGCAACAAACGCGGCACGATTGCGATGGCGCGTAAGAATCCTCCGAATAGTGCCACCAGCCAGTTTTTTATCAACCATAAAGATAACGCATCGTTGGATTTTGACGGTCCCTATAAGCCGGGGTATACTGTCTTTGGGAAAGTGATCGAAGGGATGGATGTCGTCGACCGGATTGCATCAGTGAAAAGAAAACGATCACAGTTTTATGATGAAGAGTTAAAGCAAAATCTGCCGTGTCAGGATACGCCGGTTGAACCGATTATTATCGAATCGGTGACCATCGTAAAGGAATAATGTAGTGTCTGTGAAAATCAGCGTAAATCAGTGTCAAAAAAAGTATAGGGAGATAACATGGCCAACACAAAAGTAGAGGTGAAAACAACGATGGGCGATCTGACGATCGAATTAAATGACGAAGAAGCCCCCATCAGCGTCAAGAATTTTATCGAATATGTCGAAGACGGCTTTTACGCCGGAACGGTGTTTCATCGCGTCATCAACGGCTTCATGGTTCAGGGCGGCGGCATGGATAAGGACTTAAACTCCAAGCCTAACAACGATCCGATTGTCAACGAAGCCGCTAACGGTCTAAAAAACGATCGCGGCACGCTGGCCATGGCCCGCACCGCCAATCCCGACAGTGCGACCAGTCAGTTTTTTATCAATCACAAAGACAATGAATTCCTGAACTACACCGGCCCGACGCCCGACCAGATCGGCTACGCCGTCTTCGGAAAGGTCGTTGAAGGGATGGATGTTGTCGATGCGATTGCTGAGGTCAAAACCGGTAGCCAGGGCTACTACGACGACGTCCCCGTCGAACCGGTCGAAATCCTCTCGGCCAAAGTCGTCCAGTAATGTATACCGCCGGCTTTTTGTCATGCCGGACTTGATCCGGCATCCAGAAACTCCGAATAAGAACGGATTTCTGTAAGAATCTGCCAAAAATCAAAAAAAACAGTAACAAAATCCAATATCCCGTGTCTAATAGTAAAGACACGGGATATTTTTATGGTAACCAAAAGCGAAAGGAGGCTCTCAATGCGGTCAACAAAGAGGATTGCGGTTATTTTGTTAGTGAGTGTAGTGTGTATTTCAGCCGGTTTTGGCACCGAAGATCAAAACCAGCTTGATCCATACGAAAACACCTCGATTCTGGTCGAGGCATTTGTGGTGCGTGTTTCAACCGAGGCACTGGCCGAAGCGGGTGTCAGTCCGATTGGGCAGGGGCCAAAAGGGATTTCAATTTTGAAAATCATGTCATGTCTGGATGATCCGGAAAAGGCGGCGGTGGTTTCCGGGGCCAAAGTTGTGGCAGGCCATAATGAGGAATCAGAGGTTCATAATAGGAATACGACATTCTTTAAGACCGAGAACGGTAATTCTGTGAGCTATAATGCGTATGAAAATGGAATCCAATTTGAAGTGTCTACCTATATAGAAAAAGCGATTCATTTGCAGTACACATTTTCGACTTCGTTCGCTGAAGAAGATCGCAAGAGCAGTGGTCCGCCGAATACCTTTTCCCTTGACTGGCGAGGCGGCGTCTCAGCGGCATCCGGAAAACCGTTCGTCGCCGGAGCGGTTCAGGACGACGATTCAACGACCTTCCTGATTCTGTGTGCAACCATTCAGGAATCCGATGATTGATAAGGAAGTTGTTTTAACTCGGCATAACCGTTAGCAGTTTCACCGCGGCGACAATGCAGACGATAATAAAAACCGTTCGCACAATGTTTTTCGGCAGCCGGTGCATCATATGCCCACCAACGGCGCCGCCGATGATGGCGCCGGGAATAATCAGAATCGCGATTTTCAGTGACTCGGTATAATGAATCCCGTGTTCGGCCAGCGTCATATTTTTATAAATCGCCCCCAGCCAGGAGATGCAGACAATCAGCGCCGCCGAGTTGCTCATGGCCTGCTTCATCGGTGACTTCATCATCAATTGCTGCAAAGGCGTCGCCACCGTCCCGGCCCCAATCCCCAGCAGCCCCGACCCCAAGCCCGTAATGAATCCAACCACCGGCCCCAATCGGGTGTTCAACTCACCAGTGACCGTGTTCTGCTGCACGTCTCTCTGCGTAACACTGCGATACAACCGAAAGCTATTGTATATGGCAACGTAAGCCAGAAATCCTCCGAACACGCGCGCCAGCAAATAGTCCTTGGAGGCTTCAAACAGCGGCGAATTGCTCAATGCCACACCGCAAAGAATCCCAAGCAGGGCGGTGGGAACCATCCGAATCAGGGCTTTTTTCGAGATGGTTTCGGCTTTGCGATGAGCGATCAGTGCCGAAGCGGAGACAAAGAAAATGCAGATCATTGACGCTGCTTGGTACAGATGCTGATTTTCTCCGAACACCAGTGTCAGTGCCGGAATCATAAACACCGCGCCGCCGATGCCGAGCATGCCCCCGATTAGCCCCATCCCCAGGCCAATAATGATCAAGCAGGCAATGTCCATCGTCAGCCGCGACCCGGAGCAAAGAGTTCGTTGAATTTGTCGTCGATGCGTTCGCTCTCGCACAGCGTCTGTCCGATCAGCACACCGCCGACGCCGACGCGTATCAGCTTTTCAACATCCTGCCGCGTTTTAATCCCGCTTTCGGCGATCAGCTCGTTGGTGTTATCCACCAGTTCCGCCAGCCGGCCGGTATTATTGATGTCCACCTGCATCGTCGTCAGGTCGCGATTATTGATCCCCAGCACACTGTAATGTTTCTGCGGAAAGCCAATCAGGCTGCGCACGTTCAACAATGAATCAGCGTCATGCACCTCGATCAACGCCGTGAGTGTTAGTTCGTTGGCTAAAATCAGCAGGTCCATCAAGTCCGCCGGTGCCAGCGCCTCGGCAATCAGCAGGACCGCATCAGCACCCGCCGCCCGTGCCTCGTAAACCTGGTACGGATCAACGATGAAATCTTTCCGCAGTACCGGGATGCCGACGGCTTCTTTCACCGCCGTCAGATACGCCAGCTTGCCCTGAAAATATTTCTCGTCGGTTAATACGCTGATTGCATCCGCACCGCATCGCTCGTACGTTTGGGCAATCGCAACCGCGTCAAAATCGCCACGAATCAATCCCGCCGACGGCGACGCTTTCTTCACCTCGGCAATGACATTCAAGCCCCGCGGATGTTGCTTGGTGACCGCCGTATAAAAGTTGCGGCACTTTTTCATCCCCGCCGCGGCCTCTTGTACCAGCTCCAGCGGTCGACGTTCCTTTTGCGCAGCGACTTCCACACGCTTGTCCGCGATGATTGTATCCAGAATATTGCCCACCGGTTACCCCTTTTTGGAAAGCTGCACAAACAGCATCCGCAGTTGACTCAGCGTCTCGGTCAGCATGTTTGTCTCATCGTCCGTCAGGTTGCCCTTGCACTTTTCCTCCAGCATCCCCAGCGTATCGATATTGTACTTGGCAATCGCAAAGTTCGGCTCAGCCGGCTCATTTTCCTGTCCTTCCGGACGGATCAGCCCCAGTGCATAAAACGCCTGCGTGGCCAGCATACTCACCAGCCCCGAAAAATCAGCTTCCGGCATTTGCGGATGCTCAGGAGCCTCGGCCTTCTGCTGTTCCTGCTCTTTGAGTGCTTCTTTTTCCTTTTGAGCCTGGACCTTCCAGTCTTCGTCCACGATAATTTTCTTGTCGTCGTCTGCCATCATGTTCTCCTAAATAAACGAAACCACATGCTTCGCCGGTTTCAACGCTAATCTCGTATTTTCGAACTGCCCCCAAAGGGGGCATGACAATAATAGCCGCCGGTGCAGGCCGCAGGCCAAACCGGTGGTAAAGAACAATTCAAAACCAACCCCACAGGGGTTGAATAAAATATCCGATCCCACAGTTAAATAAAGCGTGGCATTATTCGACCCTTACAGGGTCGCCCGTTACTTGAATCATACAAATCCACGGGTTCCGTTTCACTTTACCCGCGGCTATTATTACTTAGAGTCCTATGGACTCTAAAAGGGCTCAACACTTTTGCCTATCGACGTTTCATTTCCCGCCGGACATCTTTTTTCTGCTGTTGTTCCTGCAGTTTATGCCGCTTGTCATATTGCTTCTTACCGGTTGCCAGTGCCAACTCCACCTTGGCCAGACCCCGGCTGTTAAAATAGATCTTCGTCGGTACCAGCGTAAACCCGCGCTGTTCCAGCTTCGTCTTGATCTTCTTAATCTGCGACTTATGCAGCAGCAGCTTACGCTTGCGCAGTGGGTCATGATTCGTATAGCCCCCGCGCTCGTACGCGGCGATTTTACAGCCGATCAGCCACACTTCGTTGCCGATCACCCGCGCATAACAGGCGTCCAGGTCGCAGTGCTTGTCGCGCAGGCTCTTCACCTCGGTCCCCAGCAGGGAAATCCCCGCCTCAACCTTCTCGACCAGCTCAAAGTTATGATACGCCTTTTTATTCTTGATGCTGGGGTTTTTATCAGATTGTAGCTTCTTGTCCTTGGACATGGGCCATATCATAGCAGGTAAGTGCCCATGATGCAAGATTTTACACCAATGATCGGGAAAAGTGGAAAATGAAAAGAAGTTGAGCCCCTGCATAGGGCTGTTTCCCATGCAGGGGGTTGAGTTTCAGGTGCGGGTTACTATTTTCACTCTCAGGAGTTACGTTTCAGGGTACTGAATGGGCGATTGGCGAAGAATTTCATCGACACCGGGTTCCGGCACCGGTTGAGCCTGACCGTGACTGTAAACCAACCCGTTGATCGCATCACAGGCCGCGATGATGACCATGATATACAGGACTATAGATGCGATACTGGACAGCCATCCGACAAGGGGAACCATCCCTAAAAGTGGAACAATACAGGCCCACAGAAACAAATTTTCCGATAACGGCTTGGCTTGAATGGAATGTCGTTGAAGAAAGGCGTTGTAATCCTTGGAAAATCCCCAAATCGCCTGAAACATCCAGTAGATGTTGAAGAAGGGGATAAACATAAAGCCAACGGCTTTGCCCGGCGTGGTGCGTGCGCAGCCATCCTGAATCGAAGCCCACATTTTGTAGTATAAAACGAATTGCACGGCCGCTGCCGCCAAACTGACAACCACTGCCGCCATGATAATTAAAGCGCCAACGCCTGCAATCGCCATGGAGGCTTCTTCCTGAATCGCTCCCTCTTCAGCCGCCGCGGCACTGGCGCCGATGGCAATAAAACCGATAACCATCAGGATCATTGCAAGCATACTGCCGCCGATATACATCCCAAGATAAAATCCCTTCGAAACCGGGCGAATCACGTTCGGGGTATTCATGAAATCCTCCATAAACAAAAAGTGCCCATGCACGTATGTTTCCATCGGTGCATGGGGTTCAATATCAAATGCACCTTGCTACTTCACCAGCCGGATACAACAGGGATAGCGATAGGTCTGACCTTCGTTCGATTTGATCGCAGCGATAATCACAAACACCAGATCGGCAATACCGAGAGCAGCCGCCAGAAATACGCCAATTCCTGCCAGGCACATCAATGGCAGACAGCATAGAACATAAATGGAAACCGATATCTGGAAGTTCAGCGATTCCTTGCCCTGATCATTGACAAAAGCAAAATCCTCTTTTTTGATCAGCCAGACAATCAGCGGCCCCAGCACATTGGCAAATGGAATGCTTGTAAACATTGCCAATGCTGCCAGATGGCAAATCATGCCCCACATTCTCTCATCTTTGGACATGTCACTGCTTGGTGTCGGTTGCGGTCCCTCGGCCTGCGGCGCAGGCGGCTCCGGCACAGGCGGTGCGGTTTCACCGTATTCCGACGGGGGTGATGGTTGCGGTTGCTCCGGCTGACCTTGCGATTGATCATCCGGCCCCGGCGTTGGGTTTTCCATGTGCTCGTCCATAAGTAGATCCTCCCTAAAAAAGAGTAAAAAAGCTCTCACAACTCCAATATCACACCCTATTTACCGCCAAAACACCGCTTTGTCAAGCAAGAAAGCCCGCTTCTAAGTCTCCTCGGCTTGCTGATGATACTGGGCATTAATTCGCTCAATCTCCTTTTGGACTTTTTGCTCCAATTCGACCAGGTAGGCATTCGCTTTTTTCCGTGCCGCGGCAATTTGCTCAGCATTCATTTGGTTCTGTACGTTTTCTGTCTGTTGGCCCAGGTCAGGAACATACAGACCGCTCAGAAGCCCGAATTGGATGCCGTTTTCAAGCTCTTCTTTTTCCTCTTCCGTCAGACCGTCTCGTTCCCGTTGCTGGAGCTCTTCAAAATATCCCGCCCTTGGACTCGGATAGAGGCGTAAGATTTCATTGGCCAATAAAAGCCACTTATAAGCTTCCGTGACATCCTTTTCCACAACCTGTCCCTTCAGTGACATCATGGCCAAAGCATAATAGTGACCGGGGACGGTAGGTCCGCTTTCTGTTGCATGAAGAAATAAATCATAGGCCTTCCGTATATCGTGAATGGTTGGATTTCCTTCCAGATAAGTTTGCCCGAGGTAGTACTGCCCCCTCGGATCGCCGAGTTCAGCCAGTTTTAGCATCCATCGGCGACTTTGCTGCAAATCCTTGTCGATCCCACGGCCCACGGCGTATTGCACCGCCAGGCGATACAGGCTTTCATTCCATATACCATGGGTATTATCAGCGGTCTTAAGAAACCATTTTTCCGCTTCCTGCTGGTTTTTCTCAACGCCTTGCCCGTTGGCGTACATCAAACCAATCGTGATACAGATACTGTTATTACCGTTTTCCACGACCTTCATCGCCCACTTCATCGCTTCGGTATAATTCTGTTGATCGTAATACGTCTGGACAAGGTTGTATTGGGCGCCTTCATGTCCCTGTGCGGCGGCTTTAAGATACCAGGCAATCGCTTCTTGGGAATTCTGAATAATTCCATAACCGTGATCGAAGAGACGGCCTAAATGGCATTGTGCGTCCGCATGTCCCTGTTCAGCCGCTTTTGAGTACCAGGTGAATGCCTCGCGAGGCGCGTCGATCTCCATGGTGCCGTCATAAAACGAGGGGTGATTTTCGTAAAGATAACCCAGCTCCAACTGAGCCTGAAGATGTCCCTGTTCGCCGGCTTTTCGAAACCATTTAATCGCCTCCGGGATATTTTGTTTCATGGTGTAATATTCCCGGTAGTAGCTGTTGCCGACAATGTATTGTGCCTGGGCGTTTCCGCTGCCGGCAGCCCTGCGATACCACTTATAGGCCTCCGTCGCGTTCGCTTCAACGCCCAGTCCGTATTCGTACAAATGCCCGACATAATGTTGGGAATAGTCGTTGCCCCGTCTGGCGGCTCTTAATAGCCATTTCATTGCTTCGTGATAGTTTTTTTCAGTTCCCAGCCCCTCAAGACACATATATCCAACATAATTTTGGGCAGTGATGTTACCTTTTTCAGCGACGACCAGAAACCATTTCAAGGCTTCGGCGTAGTTTTGGGGGATAGCTGTACCATCAAAATACATTCGAGCTAACTCGAATTGGGAACTTTTGCGTCCCTCGTGAGCCGTTTTAATAAGATGGTTGAATAGCTCCTTGTCATGGATGTCTTCAATGCTTTTTGGGGTAGCAATTGTATATGTTGGGTCAATTTCGCTTAACTTTAATTGTGCTTGCTGATGTTCCCATTTGGCGGCTTTGTGATACCATTCAATAGCCTTCTTTTCATTCTTTTCGGTTCCCAATCCCAGTTCATACAAGGTGCCGATTCGGTAGTAGGCGTGTTGTGAAATAGTGGAATCGTTTGTTTCTGCAGCCAGTTGGTACAATCTAAAAGCTTCGGTATAATTTCGTTCAATACCTAAACCATGTTGATGCATATAGCCCTTTCGGTAATAAAGATAGGGCATAAAAGGGCCTTCTTTCAAATCGAGAGATTTTGAAAAGCAATGAAAGGCTTTCTCATAGTTGAGGGCGGTGCCTTGACCGTAATAATACATGTTGGCGATATTGACGAAGGCTTCTACAGAATTGTGTGATATTGCCTTGATATACCATTCGAAAGCTTTCTCGTAATTTTGCTCGACGTCATAGCCGAATTTATAATAGTATGCCATTTTACATTGGGCTTGAACATGCCCCTGTTCGGCTGCTTTTCGATACCATATGGGGGCATTGCTTTTGCTGTTTTTCTCAGAAAACGTACCGATGATAAATTGGGCTTGAACATGCCCTTGATTGGCGGCTTTTAAATACCATTTCATCGCCTCTTTTTGGTTTTGTTCCGTTCCATTTCCAATATCATATTTACAACCAAGCAGATATTGAGCATCTCGGTCTCCCTTGGCAGCTTTTTGAGATAATTCTCTAATTGAAAGGTTACGCTGTACATTTTGTTGGATTTCTTCCTCTGCTTCATAATTAATACACATCAGATGATTCGAAGGTACTGCTACGGCCGGTGAGTCGACGCTGATATGGTCGATATGAATATCCCAATTGCCATCATGACTGTCAAGATTTCCACTGCTTTTCATGGAGATTATCGGGCCGACTATAACAGTGACTTGACCGGGGCTTGTTGTAGAGAAAGAAATAAAAACTGAAAGTAAAAATAATATCACTCTCATGAACGCTTCCTTCAATGGATTGTCACAATTGATTAAATCTCTTGGTAATTAAATGATAATGCGCAGATTCAATAACACCCTCAATTCATAATTGAAAATTCAACATTCAAAATTGTTATGTTGGTTTTTTACACGAGGCGCAGAATTGGCCCATCAGCGTCATCGCGTCATTGAGCTTTTCCATGCTGCCATCCAGTTGGGCATAGGCGTCAACCAGCTTGAGCAGCTCTTCATCGACGGGTTTTTCGCCGTAGCGATGCGCGACATTCACGATCCCCGCGTCCAGCCCGTATTCCATGGCCTTGGCAACATACGCCCGGCAAATCCCGATCCGCCGTCCGGGTAAATCCCGACAACTGTTGCTCACACCCAGCGAGAAATGGCAGCCCTTCATCTGGGGATCGTTCTTGATCTTTTTGATCGTCTCAAATGCCCGATACGTATACCCCGGCACACCCGGTTCCATCGGCATATCAATCGCAATCGGGAAAACCGTCGAGTCAAAGAAAATCTCCTCCGGCTTAAAACCGTATTTTACGGCTTTCTCAAACAGTTCCTTCGCATAGCCGAACAGTTCCTCAACCGAATGCGAACCACCCGGACCGGTCGGTTTGGCTTCGCTGACCAGCAGCCCGATAAACGAGAAGTCATAGTCGTTTTTCAGCGGCATCATTTTGTCGGCCGTATAGACCTTGATCGAGTTTACCAGCGGCGGCTTGACCGACTCGTCGGTATTGTACCACTCCTTCAGGCCCGCGATCAGAACATCATCGTTACTGCTGTCGATACAAATCGGCACGCCTTTTCCCCATTTGCGTACCAGCTTGGTGTATTCAACCATCATGCCGGCCGATTTTTGGATATCGGTTTCACCGAATTCATCGAGATTGACGGCGATATAAGAGGCGTCCTCATCAGCCTGGCTTTCAATCAAGGCGCGAATATAATCCAGCGGGCCGCTGGGCGTTGTATAGGCATCCGGTCCCAGTTCTGCTAACTCGGCCATGATTTTGCCTGCCTTGGGAATCGAAGCGTGAATCGATTCCCCGATGCCGATCAACGGTGTTTTCATTGTATGGTCCTTTGAAAAAAGATAATTCACAATCGAACTGGAATGCCGCAAAGCCGGTTTTCGCGACGGATTGATGGTTTTTCGCAGTGTTTCGCGTCCATCGTCCTTGGCTGCCGCCGCATAATAAATCTGTTCGCCCACACAAACGTGGTCGGGATTGTTGCCGCAGCGGCCGTCCACCGTCGCATCACCGCACGGGGCGTTGTCCAGTCCTTTTTCACAGCCGCCAATCGTACAATATCCGAAGTTCTCAGGCAAGTAGCAATCGCCGCATTCGGCGCAATCGAACGCACAATATTTAAAACTTTTCTCAATCGCGTTAAAGGCCTTATTCGTAAAACTGTCCTCCCGGTCGGCACGAACCAGCTTCAGGGCCCATTTAAAGCAGTGGAATCCGCGGTGATCGGAATCCAGGATAGCCCGGTGCATGAAGTCGAAGAATCGTTCGTTGAATTTGCGTTTGCCCTTTGGAAGGACGACCTGTTTGCCGCTGTCATCATACAGGTAAAACGCGTTCCCCGCAGGCCAGCAGAGATTATCCTTGTATTGGGGCCAATCTTCGCCGATGGCATCGGCACGATTAAGAATCTTCAGGAAAACGTCAAAATCATGCACGCCCCCGATATCAACCCCCGCATAGCCCATGGATTTGTACATCGCCACCTGTTGGGCGGCGCGTTCGATATGGTCATCGACGCTTTCACGTTTGAGCTGTGCCAGAAGATCATCGCTGACAAAACACCCCGGCAGCTTAATATCGTGCATCAAACGGGGTGCCGGTGTCAGGGTGGTCAGCCAATACACATTCCCGATGATTGGCGTGGAGATGTCGTTATCCTTGCAATACTGCATCAGTTCCAGCGATTTTTTCCAGTCCCAGCCCACTTGCGTCACGAAGAACTCGGTGCCGATAGCGGCTTTCTTCTCCATTTTGAAGTATTGCTGCATCAGCGATGCTTCAGTGTATTTAAAGGGCGAAACCGCAGCGCCCGGATTAAATGTCTGAACCTGATCCCACTGGCCCGGATTGGCTTTTAAAATGGCCTGGTTGTTCATCGACTTGATAAGCGACAGCAGGCCGATGCTTTCGATCTCAAAAACCCCTTGCGCCGACACCGGTTTATCGCCGGTCAATGCCAACACGCTTTCAACCCCGCGCTGGCGATAGCCCACCAGGCTGCTGATCAGGCTGTCGGTATTGTTGTCTTTGCAGCTTAGATGAGGAATGAAATCCAAATCGTCCAGCAGTCCCTTTTGTTCGAGAACCGCCAGTACATCGGTCGGATCAATATTGGCGACGCCGCCGGGATTTTGCGGAACCATAATCCCGGCAAAGTGGAATCCTGCCGGAATCGCCGTTTTCTGCTCTTTATAGCGGGCGAGAAAGGTTTCGAAAGGTGAGAAGTTATAGCCGGGACCGCCGGTCAACTCAGCTGTGACGGTGAATCGCTCGTTAATCAAACAGTCCTTTAATCGTTTGGACTCCATGCTTTAAGGTCTCCATTAAGTCTGGATATCAAAGAATCGCAGTGTGTTTAACGTTGGGGCCATTATACGCAAAGATGGGCAGGTGAAATACAGAAAAGTGAGTCTTTTTTGGCAATATACTGCTATTCGAGCCATTCAAGGCGCAATCGGCGTTAAATTGGAACAAGATGTGGATAACCTGTGAAAAACTTTGCGTAAATTGGTTTCTAAGGATGTTAAAATCATATTAGGGGCCTTTGGGGGAGGATTTTTTATAAGTCAATTATGGGAGTGGGCAGGTGGGGCTTTTAATGTGCCTGAAATAAGTCATTTTATGGAAAGTAGTTATAGTAAAAATACGCAGTTGCCTGAAATAACAAAACCGACCGGTCGGTACAATACAGCTTTTTGACAAAACTGTTTTTATTGAATCTTTAAACATCTACAATCTGTGCATGACTTGGTGAAAACTTTGTCGAAAAGTCTAAGATTTCCAATTCAAAAGCATATCTTTTAAGGCTTTACAGCTATTCTGCGGGCTTTCTGTTTCGCAGACACTTGAGCTGACGGCAATGGTTTGAATACCGATTTTTTGCAGGATTTCGAGATTCTGGGCTGTTATGCCGCCAATTGCGACGTGACCAATGCCGGCTTCCGTCAATGCGGGCAGGGCTTGCTGGAAATAATCCACCCCGGCGACCGGAACATCCGGCTTGGTGGGACTCGCAAAAGCCGGGCCAATGGCAATGTAATCATAACCGGCTTCAATTGCACCGGCCAGTTCCTGCCGGTTGTGCGTGCTGGCACCGTAGATGAGTGGAGTTTTGGCAAGGCGTCGCGCTTTCGCGAGAGGGATTTCATCCTGGCCCAGGTGGACGCCATCGGCGCCGGAAAGGATCGCAATGTCGATGCGGTCGTTGATAATGCTAATGACATGGTTGTCACGACACGCCGCGGTAAACGATTCGGCCAGTGAAAGCAATGCCTTATCCGTGAGGCCCTTGGCGCGTAGTTGCAGGCAGTCGGCACCGCCGTCGATACAGGATTGAACCAGTTCCAGTGTATCCGCTTGCGGCGTGTCAGCCGTTGCGTTAATCAGGACGTAAAGCCGTACAGATGCAAATTTCCGCTTTGCAGAAGCGTTCAGGACCACGTCTTTTTCCAGGGCATACGTTTGAAATCGAAGGCGTTCGGCCGTCGCGGCGATCTCGGGGGAAATGGATTGAGACGATTCAGCCAAGGCTCGCAAGGCTTCCCCGGCGCGTTTAGCCGCCGCCGTAAAACAATCCTCGATCGATTGCCGTTTCAGTTGCCCCGGCACCTGGGTGGTTTTGCCGACGTCGCCGTCAGTATCCCGGCAGCTCAACAGTTTTTCAGAGTCAAGCTGATCAATGGACTGGCAAAGTTCATGACGCAGTTGTTTCGCTCGGGCGCTGAGAGCCGGATTGTTTAAACCAAAACGACAGTACTCCTCCATGACGCGAAAGGCTTCGCGACACCGGTTAAAATTCGCATCAATAATTCGATATAAAACATTACACATATCAATCCCATTAAGAAAAAACGCTTGCTGCGCGGCTATATCATTGATCCGGAGTGAAAAAGATGTCCTCGCGGAATTTATAACCCTGAAGGGTTCATGCGTGAGATTATACGGAAAATTTGTTGAATGAACAGCAGGGGAATGAAAAAAGCTTCACAAAAGCGCAAGAAAAAAGGGCTGGCTTCTCCGGTCCAGCCCCTACATCACCCTCTTCCGCTCTAATGCAGAATTTATATTGGAATAAGATACCTCTAAGACAAGGTAGCATTAAAGCAAGGTCTGTGCCATGTAAATAAGGTGTTAGAAACAGTTTGAAAACTTTTTTTTAACTATAATATTAGAAATGACTTATGATGTTTTTAAGAGACATCGGTTGGAGTGCAGCAGGAAGGTTAAATGTTCGGTGTGTTTATTTATATAAACATGTTGGTCGCGGCTATAGAGAAAAGAGCGTTTTTATGGGCCCGAAAACTATTGTTAGCAATGAAATTAGCGTGATGTTTATAAAAAACAACATGATCGTATTGTGTGTACATCACGAAACACGTTTTACACCGCTTTTCTGGAAGGGGCTTTTTAAGTGAAAAAACAGGCGATGATCCTCAACGACGGTTGAATGTTAATTACAGTTTACAGCGGTTCTGAGCCGGGCGTTTTGAGTGTCAAGTTATTCCTTCCTTTTGTCCGGATTACAGCTATAATTGAGGGGAGTTGGAAGCCGCAGTTGTATTGTGAAAAAGGAGAAACAATCGGTGAACATTAGAAGCGAGGTTTATTTTACACACGACAGTCAACACCCCAAAACCGGTTCATCCACAGATGACAAAGATGTTAACGCGAAAGGGGGTCTGCTTTGCTTTGTAAACAAGCGTTGAATTTGAATATATTACGTATTTGTCATGCCGGACTTGATCCGGCATCCAGACGTTACTGCACTGGATCCCGGCTCGGAGGCCGGGATGACAACTCTTGCTGCAATGTTTTCTACCCAGCAGGTTTGACATTTAATTTGGCTGAAAGGACACGCAATGAATTTCCTCAAAGTCGCTGAAGGAAAATACATCAACCTCGACCGCGTCACACACGTGCATACAAAAAAAGACACAGTGTACGTCATCTTCCAGGAAGAACCGCATACGGGAGGCATCGGTATCCCGCCCTCATTCTGCGAGCTGAAAGATGAAGACGCCCGAAAGTTCCTACAATGGCTGGACACCCACGCCGACCACACCTGAGTTGCTTACGCTTGGGATAATTTAGAGGGGCCTGTCCACTTTAGAGTTTTAAAAAGAGAGTAAAAATGAAATAAGGATTTTAGATGTCACAACGAAAATATATTTCTGAGTTTGGCCTAAATATGATAAATGAATATACATGGGTAGTCATTTGAGAAAAGTTAAAAAGCAAACGGATAAAATAGTAAATGAGCTTTT
This sequence comes from Anaerohalosphaeraceae bacterium, assembly GCA_963675155.1. Classification (GTDB taxonomy): domain Bacteria; phylum Planctomycetota; class Phycisphaerae; order Sedimentisphaerales; family Anaerohalosphaeraceae; genus 4572-13. The sequence continues at coordinate 902,299 of OY775912.1, forward strand.
GAGTCTTCGAGAGAGTCGAAAGTCGATTGATGATTTTAATATGTCATTTTTGACTAACTTTAGCGATGTAAGTCGCTTGATGCATTTCTTTATTAGTAAGGATAGGAATAATCTTTTTAATACAGCATTTCGGCAGTATTTTGTTTTTCTAGTCAGTTGTTGGGAGACGTATTTCAGAGATTTATTTGTCTACATAAACACAAAAGATTCAGAGTCTATAGTTAAATTTGTTGAGAAATTGAAAATTAATGAGGACCAATTAGACTTATCGATAATCTCTATGCCTGAATTATTAAGCAAGAGTTTCAATTTTCAAAATCTAAATGATCTGGAACTGGCCTATAATTCACTCTGGGGAAGTAACTTTTTAGATAGTGTATGTAATACTAAAGCTGATATATGTGGATTAAATGGTAAGTTCATTACGGGGCTTTCGGTTAGTTCAATGTTTGATAGTTGGCACAGTACTATTATAAAAGTCTTTGATATCCGGCATAAAGTAGTACATGACGCTAATTACAGACCTGAATTGGATGCGTCTTTTATTCAGCGGACGGAGGCATTATTTTTACTAATCCCTCAATTAGCAACGTATTTTGTGGCCGAAAGGTTTAGCTTTGAGCGTATGATGTTTTCTGATGGCAAATCTTATGCTCCTTATATTTTTAATGTTGATGAATTAACCAAAGACTGTTGGAAAGTGGTCGATGGTGAATCGCTGGCAGAGTGATTTAGGATTCAAATCTCATCGCTGCGCAGTACTCCCCCTTAACAGGGGGAGAGTTTTATATGACTTTGAAATCATCGGTTTTTTCGGTGGTTTTATCCGTTCCATGGCTGTTGCGGCTCTGGTTGTGGGTTTTTGGTGGCGCAAATATAAAACCCCCGCAACTGAGTTGCGGGGGTTAAACGGTTTTTATCGTGTCACTTCCGTTTCACGCTTTTGTTATTTTTTCTTTTGCTGTTGTTTTTGGACTTTTGCCCAGGTGTCTTTTAGGCCGACGGTTTTGTTGAAGACCAGTTTTTCGGGCTCCGAGTCTTTGTCGGTGCAGAAGTAGCCGATGCGTTCGAACTGGAAGCGGTCGAGCGACGTTGCGTCTTTGACGGATGGTTCGATTTTGCATCCCGTCAGCACTTTCAGCGAGTCCGGGTTGATGTTTTCGGTGAAGTGTGTGCCTTCTTCGACGTTGTCGGGATTTTCCAGCGTAAACAAGTGATCATACAGGCGAACTTCGGCGTCCAGCGCGTGTTCGTCGCTGACCCAGTGCAGGGTGGCCTTGACACGTCGGCCGTCGGGTGCGTCGCCGCCGCGGGTTTCGGGGTCGTAGGTGCAGTGCAGCTCGACAATGTTGCCGGCGTCGTCTTTGATGACATCGGTGCAGGTGATGAAGTAGGCGTACCGCAGGCGTACTTCGCGCCCCGGGGCCAGGCGGAAGAACTTTTTCGGCGGCTCTTCCATAAAATCCTCCCGTTCGATGTAAAGCACTTTCGAGAAGGGCACTTTGCGTGTGCCGGCCGATTCATCTTCCGGATTATTGACGGCGTCCAGCTCGTCGGTCTGGCCTTCCGGGTAATTGGTAATGACGACTTTCAACGGGTCCAGCACGGCCATGACACGCGGCGACGTTTTGTTCAGATGCTGACGCAGACAATGCTCCAGCAGGGCGTAATCAATCGTACTGTTGAACTTATTGACACTGATGATTTTGCAGAATGCGCGAATCGCTTCCGGCGAAAAGCCCCGGCGGCGCAGGCCGCTCAAGGTGGGCATCCGCGGGTCGTCCCAGCCGCTGACATGGTTGTCCTTTACGAGTTCCAGTAATTTCCGCTTGCTCATGACGGTGTAGGTCAGGTTCAGGCGTGCGAATTCGATCTGCTGCGGGTGGTAGATGTCCAGCGCGTCCAGGAACCAGTCGTACAGCGGGCGATGGTTCTCAAATTCCAGCGTGCAGATCGAGTGGGTAATGCCTTCGATAGAATCCTCCAGCCCGTGGGCCCAGTCGTACATCGGGTATACGCACCAGCCGTCGCCGGCACGGTGATGATGGGCGTGCAGAATGCGGTACATGACCGGGTCGCGCAGATTGATGTTCGGGCTGGCCATGTCGATTTTGGCTTTGAGCGTCCTGGAACCGTCGGGGAACTCACCGTTTTTCATCCGCGTGAACAGATCGAGATTCTCTTCCGGTGACCGGTCGCGGCAGGGGCTGTTTTTGCCCGGCTCTTTGAGTGTGCCGCGGTAGTCGCGCGTTTCTTCGGCGGTCAGGTCGCAGACGTAGGCTTTCCCTTTTTTGATCAGGTCGACGGCCCAGTCGTACATTTGCTGGAAATAGTCGGAGGCAAAGAGGGGTTCGTCGCCGAAGTCCCAGCCGAGCCATTTGACGTCGTCGGTGATCGAATCGACGTATTCCTGCTCTTCTTTGCAGGGGTTGGTGTCGTCAAATCGCAGGTTGCACTTGCCGCCGAACTCGGCGGCGATGCCGAAGTTCAGGCAGATGCTCTTGGCGTGCCCGATGTGCAGATAGCCGTTGGGCTCGGGGGGAAACCGCGTGTGTGTGCGTTTGTCCCATTTACCGGAGGCTCGGTCATCGGCGACAATCTGGCGAATAAAGTCCAGCCGTTCGTTTGGTTCGTTTACTTCTTCGGTCATGTTCATTTCCTTATTTGTACATAAATGCCATGATTTCACGGCTTTTGGGTTCCCGCGTCCGCCGGAACATTGATAATCCTGTGCGGAATATAAAAAAAACACTCGACAATAGCAAGTCGGCATTTTAGCATATCTTGCTTGAACAGTACAGACCGGCATTATCAGAATTTTACAGTCAAAAGGGTTAATATGATCAACAACGGTGATACAATTTTGTCAGCCATCGGGAATACGCCCCTGGTGGAGCTGAAACGAGTTAATCCGAACCCGAAAGTGCGGATCATGGCCAAGCTGGAGGGGAACAATCCCGGCGGGTCGGTGAAGGACCGCACGGCTTATTATATGATTACCCAGGCCGAGCGGGACGGATTATTGAAGCCGGGCAAGACAATTTTGGAGCCGACGAGCGGCAATACGGGCATTGCGATTGCCATGATCGGGGCGGCCAAGGGGTACCCGGTGACGCTGACGCTGCCGGGGTGTGTCAGCAGCGAACGCCAGCATATTCTGGAAGCGTTCGGGGCTGAGGCGATTATAACCTGTGCTAAAGAGGGCACTGACGGGGCGATTCGCAAGGCTCATGATATGCATGACGCGAACCCGGAAAAGTATTTCATGCCGAACCAGTTTTCCAACCCGAATAATCCGCTGGCCCACTATGAGACAACAGGGCCGGAAATCTGGCAGCAGACGGACGGCAAAATTGACGTTTTTGTGACCGGGATGGGGACGACGGGGACGCTGATGGGGGTTTCGCGGTATCTGAAAGAACAGTCGGATGCGGTGAAGGTTGTCGGGGTTGAGCCGGTGATGGGGCATGCGATCCAGGGACTGAAGAATATGAGCGAGGCGATTGTGCCGTCGATTTACCATCGCAGCCAGCTTGATGACATCCTTTCGATGGGTGACGAGGAGGCGTTTGATATGACGCGGCGGCTGGCGACCGAAGAGGGGGTGTTTGCGGGGATTTCTTCGGGTGCGAATGTGGCCGGGGCGGTTCGGCTGGCCGAGCAGATGGAGTCGGGGACGATTGTGACGCTGATTTGTGATCGTGGGGATCGGTATTTGAGTACGATGCTGTTCCGTAGCGTTTGTGCGAAGTGTCCGCCCTAAGAGCAACCGCGGATTACGCGGATTTTTTTTGAGAATACAGGAATACCAGAACTCAAGAACTCATGAATGCGGAATCCCGATCTGTCGGGATGGCTGTTGAAACAGGTTCCTCGGCTGGCGCTCGGAATGACAGGGTGCGAAAAACGTGGCCCCACATGGATTCGTTTGGCTTTGTATTGGGTTCGTTTTCTTATCAATTCCTTAACATATCGCGGGCGTATTTTTTGTAAAGCTTTTCTGAGAAATAAGATAAAGATATTAAGAAGTTGTAAAGATTGGGTTTGTTTGTTATTTTTTAGGTGGTTTTACTGAGTTGAAACGTTGCCAAACTGCGCCCAAACGTATCCAAAGTAGTCCACTATGACGCCAACGTTGTCCGAATTTAGTCCTTCGTTTTCAGGCGGGATTTCCTTCTTTTTTTAGCTCCTTCTTTATATTGTCAAATAGCATATTCTATTTTGTGTAATTGTATCACAAGTTTGATAAATGTCAAATGTTTTTTATAGTCTTTAGTCTATAGTCCTCAGTCTTCAGGGGTTGGAAAATCGCGGATTCAGGGGGTTATTTGTTTTTTCTCTTTTGGGCGGCGTTGTAGATCCATGTCCAGGCGGAGCCGTAGGTCAAGGTGGTGATGATCGCGGTCAGGAGGATGGCTGCGAGGAGTTTTACCTGCCAGGATTGGAGGTGTTGTGCGTTGTTGAGCGTGACTACGAGGCATGCGAGAAAGAATCCTGCGATGCCGCAACACGTTCCAACTCGTTTCATTCGGTCGGATTCTGAAATGATCGTCTCTTTTGGTGCCGGGCGTCTTCTTCTTTTCATTCTGTCAGTCCTTGTCAACTAATCGTTTTTCGGCGATGCGTTTACAGTGCTGCGCAGTTGGTGGTTTCTTCTGATTCCGTCAGATTTTGCTCCGGCGGGGTTGGGGGCAATGCGATCCAGAATGTGGTTCCCTGATCGGGTCGGCTTTCGAAGCCGATTTGTCCGCCCATGAGTTCGACGAGGTTTTTTGTGATGGGCAGCCCGAGTCCGGTGCCGCCGTATTTTCGGGTTGTCGAGGAGTCGCCCTGATTGAAGCTTTCAAATATTTTGTCGTAGCAATCGGGTGCGATTCCGATGCCCGTGTCGTGGACATAAAACGACAGCCATTGCTCGTCGTGCGGGCAGGGCGTGATTTCGAGATGCACATGTCCCTTGCTGGTGTATTTGATGCTGTTGGTTAACAGATTCAGCAGGCATTGTTTCAGACGCAGGGGGTCGGTGGTGAACGTCTCGGGCAGTGTCGGGGACTTTGTAATCCGGAAATCGAGATTCTTTTTGTTTGCGAGAACGGAAATCGTCTTGTGGATTTCGCGGAGACTGTCATCGAGGACGATCTCCCTGTATTCGAAGTCCAGTTTTCCGCGGTCGATTTTTGAATAGTCGAGTATTTCGTTGATGATATGGAGGAGGTGATGACTGTTTTGGCGAATCGCTTCCAAATAATCCTCCTGGTCCTCTGTCAACGCTTCTTCCTTGAGCAGATCGCTGAAACCAATAATCGAGTTCATGGGGGTTCGTATCTCATGGCTCATGGTGGCCAGGAAGTTGCTTTTTGCCTGAATTGAGGAGGCGGCTTTCAGCTCCAGCGTTTTTGATTCTTCTTTGATCGAGGCTAATTCCCGGACGGCGTGGTTGAGGTTTTCGGTCAGACTACCGATTTCTGATTGAAGGATCTGTGCCTGGTTTTCCGCGGTTTTGTACAGTGTTTCGTGTGCCTGTTTGAGGTGTGCGATTCGAATGAAATGGTACAGATACAACACGGGTATCTGAGCGATTATAATGAACGGGGCATTCGCTCGCCAAAGACCGACGGTGAGAATGACGCCGGATGCCGCTGCCAAAATTGCCAATAAGCTTCTTCTGTGATTCATGCTTTTCTCCTTGCCAGCCCTTTTTCCATAGGATAAACCTAATTCCTTTTTTATTATCGAAAGAATGGGGGCGGGACTTAACGAAAAAAATAATGCTACATCTTTTGTCTTGATCTAGGGAAATGTCTGATAACAAGTGTTACGGTTTGTGATACATGGGGGTATTGAAATCTGTAATGGTGATGTCGGCAGTGCTGAGGACGGTTTTTAGTTTGGTGCAGTTCATGGAGACGTTGCCGATGCGGGGCGGGCCATCGATTTCTTGGTGGCGGTAGATGCCTTTTAGCAGGTGGTGGGGGACATTGTGTTTGTCGCGGACGTATTGGCCGATTTCGTGGAGGGTCCAGGCGCGGTTGCCGCCGAAGTGGTAGAGGCCGCGGAGGTTCAGTGAGAGGAGGCTTCCGGTCAGTTCGGCGATCTGGTCGCACCAGAGGCAGCTTCGGAGTTCGTCGTAGAACAGGGTGACGGGGCGTTGCTTGAGGAGGCGGCTTTTGATCCAGTCGATGGCGCCTTTGGTGCCGGTGACGGAGTTGCCCAGGGGGAGGCCGAGGCGGACGATCGCGGTGTTTTCAGCGTCCTGCAGGACTTTTTCCGCTTCGTAGAATGTTTTGCCGGCGATGCTGACGGGGTCGGGGGTGTGGTGTTCGGCGTAGCCGTTTTCGGGTGGGGTGTCGCCTGAGAAGACCAGATCGGTGCTCATGTAGATGATGGGGCAGATGCCGGCGAACACTTCGGTGACGGCTTTGGCGCCGTTGACGTTGATGTCCCAGGCCCATTCGGGGCGTTCCTGGCACAGGTCGAGATCGCAGACGCCGGCACAATGAATGACGCAGGTCGGCTGGAATTGATCGCGGATGCGTTTGAGTTGTTCGGCGTCGGTGATGCAGAGCGGAATGACATTTTCGGCGACGGGGGCCCTGGTTGCGGGGGGGCGGATGCCGAGCAGTTGGTCGGGTGGGAAGATTTTCCGCAGCGCATTCCAGATGGGCCAGCCGTGGATGGCGGTGATGCCGGTGATTAAGATACGCTGCTGAGTATATACCACGACTGAAAGAACTCCGATTATAAGATGATTATTTGGGATTATTCTACCGTTTCTTTTTTATCTTTCAAGGGTTGTTTTAAGTGATTGTGAACAATGAGGTTATGGTCTCTTGGGGCGGTTTTTTCTATTCCATTGTCTCTATGCTTGACAATGGGGGGGCTGTGGCGTAATCTAAAGCCCTTATTCTGTTAATATTACGCTGAAAAGAGACATTTTTATGATTGTAACACGGTTTGCACCTTCTCCGACGGGATACCTGCATGTTGGCGGTGCCCGGACGGCTTTGTTTAACTGGCTTTTGGCTCGCAAGACGGGTGGTAAGTTCCTGTTGCGCATTGAAGATACGGATATGAAACGCAACACGGCGACGGCGGCTGACCAGGTTCTGAAGGATCTGAAATGGCTGGGAGTTGACTGGGACGAGGGGCCGGATATCGGCGGTCCGAACGGTCCGTATCATCAGTCTGAACGGCGTGACATCTATGACAGATACATCCAGCAGCTTATCGACGAGCAGAAGGCGTACTACTGCTTTGATACGCCGGAGGAATTGACGGAACTGCGATTGGCGGCGGAGAAGGAAAAACGGCATAATCTGTATCCGCGGCCGGAGGTGTTTCCGACAGCGGCCGATATGGAAAAGGCCCAAGGCGAAGGTCGCCCGGTAACGGTGCGGTTCGCGGTACCGCGGGATGAGACAATTGTGATTGCCGACGAGGTTCGCGGCGAGGTTCGCATTGAGCCTTCGGAGCTGAGCGATTTTATCATTCAGAAAAGCGACGGGTTCCCGACGTATCATATGGCGGTGGTGATTGACGACGAGTTGATGGGCGTGACGCATGTCATTCGGGGTCAGGAACATTTGATGAATACGCCGAATCACCAGTTGCTGCAAAAGGCACTGGGTTTTCGGATTCCGAAATATGCGCATATGTCGGTGACGGTGAGTGATTCGGGCGGGAAGCTGAGTAAACGCGAACGGCCCAAGACGCTTAAGAAAGAGTTGAAGGCCAAGCCGGATGCTGACATGGCGGCACTGGCCGCGGCGGGGGGCATTTCGGTTGAGGAGCTGGATTTATTTATTCGCGGCAAGTCGGTGCCTGACATGCCGGTGATCGATGCGATTGCCGAAGCTGCGGGCGTTCATCTGCCGGAGATTAATATTGTGGACTTTTTCCGCAGCGGGTATCTGCCGGAAACGATGGTGAATTTCCTGGCGCTGCTGGGGTGGAATCCGGGTGACGATCGGGAGATCATGAAGCTGGATGAATTGATCGCGGCGTTTGACCTGAAGCGTATCAGCAAGAGCAACAGCCTGTTTGATCGCAAGAAGCTGCAATCGTTCAATACCGAATATCTGAAGCCGGAAATGACGCCGCTGGCGACGTTGACACAACATTTTCGTGCGTATCTGGACGCGATTGACTCGCCGGTGGCTGCGGCTGACGATGCACAGTTAGGCCATCTGATTACGATTAACGATGGCGCCCGGACGCTGGAGCAGATCGAGCAGAAGACGCGGTTTGCATTTGTTGCTGACGAGGCGATGGAATACGATGAAAAAGCAGTCCAGAAAGTGCTGCTGAAAGGTGACGGCCTGGCGATGTTGAAAACGGTTGGCGAGGCACTGGCGGGATTGGAAGAGGTGACAGCCGAGAGCATTGAAGCTCTCCTTCGCGGTTTGGCTGAAGAAAAAGAGGTGGGGCTTGGCAAAGTCGCTCAGCCGCTTCGTGTGGGTATTTGCGGTAATACCGTCAGTCCGCCGATTTTTGAAGCGGTGCAGATGCTTGGGATGGCAACGACGCAGAAGCGGATTGAGCAGACGCTGGCAAAATATCAGTAACATGGGTTTAACCATGAATAGCATGACGTCCATGAAGGTTGAAATTTTAACTTAAGAATTCGCATCGTTTCCGTCTTCGACAAGGCTTTGGCGGACAAGGCTGCGATCGTGTTTTGAGCGATTTCCTCGGGTGTTTCGGATGACGCGGCGAGTTTTTGGAATCGTTGATACCATTATAAAGTATGATGATAGTAGAGGAGAAAGCAGGATGTCGTTAATTGTTACAGGGTCGATTGGTGTTGATACGATCAGCACTCCTTATGGCTGTAACCAGGATTGTATTGGCGGATCGGCGATTTATTTTTCGCTGGCGGCCAGTTTTTTTACGCATGTGAATTTTATCGGCGTGGCGGGTGAGGATTGTCCATTCGATCTGCCCGAGTTTTTCGCCGGACGCGATGTGAACCTGGACGGGCTGGAAATTCGCACCGGCAGCAAGACGTTTCGCTGGACGGGATCGTATGAGGGCAATATGAACGAGGCCCATACGGACGCGGTTGAATTGAATGTTCTGGCGGAAAATCCACCGCATGTGCCGGACAGTTATCGCGACAGCGAATATGTCTTTCTGGCCAATACCAGTCCGGCGTTGCAGATGCAGTTGCTGGATGAGATGGGCCGTACGTCGTTTGTGGCGGCCGATACAATGAACTTATGGATTACAACGGCGAAAGACGATCTGAAGCAGTTGATGGAACGGATTGACATGCTGATCCTCAATGACGGCGAGGCGAAGCTGTTGACGGGGCAGCCGAATTTGATTAACGCGGCGAAGGCGATTCTGGAGATGGGCCCGCAGTACGTGATTATTAAAAAGGGCGAGCACGGCTCGATGCTGTATGATCATGCGGGACAAATGTTTTTGCTGCCGGCGTATCCGACGTCGCTGGTGATTGATCCGACGGGTGCGGGTGATTCGTTTGCCGGCGGTATGATGGGTTTCCTGGCCAATGCCGGTACGGTGGATTATATGACGATGCGTAATGCGATTGTCTATGGGACCGTGGTGTCGTCGTTTACGATTGGCGATTTTTCGGTTCACGGTATTCAGACGGCGACGAAGGACAAGATCGACGAGCGTTTTGAGCTGCTGCGTAAGATTACGCAGTTTTAAGTTCAGATGAAAAATCAAAAATAAAAATGTAAAAATAAGGAATCCCGACAACGTCGGGATGACAGTTTCATGCTGGATTCCCGCCTTCGCGGGAATGACAATGCTTTGTATAGGGAATGCTTTATAGAAGCAAGGCATTGACTAAAATGTTGGTTTAAGCGGGAGCGGTAATGCGGTTGTTTGTGGCGATTGATATTGATCCGCAGGTGCGGGCGGGGATTGAAAAGATTCAGCGGCGATTGAAGCGGGATCTGGATCTTTCCGACCGGTCGGTTAAATGGGTTGATCCCGAGCATATCCATCTGACGCTGAAGTTTCTGGGTGAGGTGGACGACCGGGATGTGACGAGCATCTGCGATGCGGTGACGCGGACGACGGCGACGTTTGAGCCGTTTGATTTTCAGGTGAAGGGTTTGGGCGTTTTCGGGCGGCCGGCTCGCGTGGTCTGGGCGGGTATTTCGCTGCCCGCGCCGCTGTTGCGGCTGCAAACAGAACTGGACCGTCGGTTGACGGAACTGGGCGGACCGATGGATCATCGTTCGTTTGCCGGACACCTGACGTTGTGCCGGGTGAAGAATGCTTCGGCGGGGCATGTGCTGGCCGAGGCGGTCAATGATTACGCTGAAGCGTTCTTCGGAACGGTTGGCGCCGGCGAAGTGGTGGTTTATCACAGCCACTTGAGCAGCCGCGGGCCTGAGTACAGCGTGGTGTCACGGGCGGCGATGACAAGTTAAAGATCAAAAATTAAAATGTAAAATTATGGAATCGCCTTTGGCGATGACTGTTTAAATAGATTCCTCACTGTCGTTCGGAATGACACGAGGCAGGGTTTGTGGGAAGTAAAAAGGATTTAAAAGAATATACAGGGAGTTGAATATGGCCAAGGCGACGACAAAGAAAAAAGTGACGAAGAAAAAAACAGTGGCGGCTGCTGCACCTGATGCCAGCCCGAAAACCCAGGCGCTGGACCGGGCGATCTCTCAGATCGAAAAACAGTACGGCAGCGGCTCGATCATGAAAATGGACGAGTCTCAGCACCGCAAAATCGACGGCATTCCGACGGGCGCGTTGTCGCTGGATATCGCGCTTGGCGGGTCGGGGATTCCGCGTGGTCGTGTGGTCGAGTTTTACGGGCCGGAGTCGTCGGGTAAAACGACGCTGGCACTGCACGCGATTGCGAACGCTCAGAAGCTGGGCGGTGTGGCGGCGTTTATCGATGCCGAGCATGCACTGGACCCGACGTGGGCGAAAAAGCTGGGCGTGGACGTCAGCGGGTTGCTGATCAGCCAGCCGGATACCGGTGAGCAGGCATTGGATATCGCCGAGATGCTGATCAAATCGAACGCGGTTGATATTATTGTGATTGACTCGGTTGCGGCACTGGTGCCCGCGGCGGAACTGGCCGGCGAGATGGGACAAAGCCACGTGGGTCTGCAGGCACGATTGATGAGCCAGGCGCTGCGTAAGCTGACGGGTGTGATTGCCAAGAGCAAAACCTGTTTGGTTTTCATTAACCAGATTCGTATGAAGATCGGCGTCATGTTCGGCAACCCGGAAACGACCAGCGGCGGAAACGCGCTGAAGTTTTACAGTTCGGTCCGTCTGGACGTGCGTCGCGTTTCGACGATCAAGAGCAGCGGCGACGAGGCGATCGGTAACCGTGTGCGGACGCGTGTGGTGAAGAACAAATGCGCGGCTCCGTTTAAGAAGGCCGAGTTTGATATCATGTTCGACAGCGGTATCAGTTATGTTGGAGACTTGTTGGATCTGGCGGTTGAAAATGACATCGTTGACAAGAGCGGTGCGTGGTTCAACTACGGTAAGGTCAAGCTGGGCCAGGGTCGCGAAAACGCCAAGCAGTTCTTCATGGATAACCCGGAACTGCTGGACGAAGTGAAAGAAAAAGTTCTCATCGCCAAGGGGCTGATTGAAAAAGAGGACAATTGACCGGAACTCAACACCAGATTTTGTGATTAAAAAGGCACTTTTTTAAGTGCCTTTTTTTGTGGAAATGGCCTTGACATTTTACCGTGACATCATACCATTTTAAGAGCGACTCTTAAGAGCAACTCATCGTCAACAAAGCTTTTGTGGAGCTTCAATTCATTTCTCCAGCTTGACAGCGAAAGACACTCAGCGAGTTTGACATATTGAAGGACAGAAACGGTCTTGTAAGTGGGTCTATGTACAGCCGTTTTTATAAGCGATTGCCTGCATCGGGGGCAAAACGGTGTTATAACAAGCTATTACATTCTATTTTAAGGAGGTGTGTAATGTATGTTATCACAAATCGTAATCTGAAGCCGAATGGCAAGGGGCTGGATGTTTTCGGCTCAAAACCGAATCTGGAAGGTCCGAACGAGCTACGCCTGTTACGCGTAACCCGATCTGAAAAGAGCTATAAGGTCGAGTTAATTGATGACAGGTTGTCGAAATCACAGGTTCAGGAACTGAAGGTGAAACATCGTTTGGATGTCGATCCGTCGGGAACGTGGTATGCCAGTCTGCGTGTGGCCTGTGAACTGATGGATCGGGCGCGTAAGGAAAAAAAGCATCTACTGATTTATGTCCATGGTTACAACAATGACCTGGCGGATATTCTGGGAACCGCGGAGAAGCTTGAAAAGCTTTATAATGTCATTGTGGTTCCGTTTACCTGGCCGGCCAACGGGGGCGGTGCGATTAGCGGCACGACCGCTTATCTCAGCGATAAGCAGGATGCCCGCGTCTCGGCGGATGCCCTGAATCAACTGATTGCCAAGGCGCAGGCTTATCATGAGCTATTGACGTCGGCGGGCAATCAAAAGCTATGGCAGCAGGCGAGCAAGAAGTATCCGGACAATCCAGAACAGGCTTATGCGTATTATGCCGAACTTCAGGATAAGCAATGCAAGGTGAGTATTAACCTGATGTGCCATAGTATGGGCAACTATCTTCTGAAGTATGCGTTGAAGCCGGCCAGCAGTGCGGTCCGGGGATTGGTGTTTGACAATATTTCGCTGGTGGCGGCGGATGCGAACAATCTGGAGCACGAGCAGTGGGTTGAGTGCCTTCAGGTCCGGCATCGCGTTTATATTGTGATCAATGAAAAAGATCATGCTTTGCAGTGGTCCCGGCGCAAGCCCGGTCAGGAACAGCTTGCCCGACTGGGGCATTACCTGAAAAATCTTTATGCTTCGAATGCCTTTTATCTGGATGTTACGGATTCACCATGGGTTAAAAATCAGCACACCTATTTTGTCGGCAGTGCCGTCCAAAAGAATGCCTCGTTGAAATCGATGTTTCAGGCGTTGTTTGAGGGGGCATCGGCTGAGGCTCAGATGGGCTATCAGCCGGATTTGAATACCTACCGGCTGGCTGATTGATTTTCGAAGGCTTTCCAAAACTCATTTTCAACCGCAAAGCAGGTTTTGGGATGACTTGTCATTTGTTTGTGTGGATAGCTGTTGTTGTGTTGCAGTTTTCCAAGGGGGAGGCGTATCTTTTGAGTGCAACAAAAGCCTAATGAGAGATTGTTGGCTTTTTTATTTTCCTGAATGCCGGAATACCCGGATAAGTTTTTTTATGGACTTTTAGGGCTTAAATCAATAGGATATAGGCTTTCCAGACTAAATGAAGACATTTTAGTCAGAGAATACCACTTATTTGTTTGATGATTTAGGAAATGCTATGCTTACGTCGCAGGAAATTCGAAGTGCGTTTATTGATTTCTTTAAGGACAAGGATCATCGGTTCGTGCCGAGCTGGCCGGTTGTGCCGATCGGTGACGATACGCTGCTGTTTACGAATGCGGGGATGAACCAGTTTAAGGAATATTTCCTGGGGCATCGCACGCCTGACCATCCGCGTGCGGCCAACAGCCAGAAGTGCATCCGCGCCGGCGGCAAGCACAATGACCTTGAAGACGTCGGCACCGATACCTATCACCATACCTTCTTCGAGATGCTCGGCAGCTGGTCGTTTGGCGATTACTTCAAAGAAGAAGCCGTCGACTGGGCGTGGGAGCTGCTGGTTGATGTCTGGGGACTGGACCCGTCGCGTCTGCACGCGACTTATTTTGAGGGTGACAAAGAAGAAGGTCTGTCGCCGGATCACGAAGCGCGCGAGCTTTGGCTCAAACACCTTCCCGCTCAGCAGGTTCACCCCGGCAGCAAGAAAGATAACTTTTGGTCGATGGGTGATACCGGCCCGTGCGGGCCGTGTTCGGAACTGCACTATGACGGCACTAACGATTTGTCCGGGGCATCACTGATCAATGCGGATCACCCGGATGTGATCGAAATCTGGAATCTTGTCTTTATTCAGTTCAACCGCGACAACAAGGGCAAACTATCGCCACTGCCCAATAAGCACATCGATACCGGGATGGGTTTTGAACGCTTGGTACGTGTCCTGCAGGGTAAAACCTCCAACTATGACACGGATATTTTTACCCCGATCATCGGTGCGATCGAAGAACTCTGCGGCCAAAAATACACCTTCTCAATGGACAGCAAAACCGATATTGCGATCCGCGTGGTTGCCGACCACATCCGTACGCTGACGTTTGCTATTACGGACGGTGCCAATCCCAGCAACGAAGGCCGCGGCTATGTGATTCGGCGAATTCTCCGGAGGGCCTGTCGGTTCGGACGGGTGCTCGGCATGAATCAACCGTTTTTGGCGAAACTGCTGCCGGTGCTGATTGAGCAGATGGGCGATGCATTTGGCGAGCTCAAAGAAAGCCAGGAATTTGTCTCGACGGTTCTGACCAGTGAAGAAGAAAGTTTCAATCGTACGCTGGACCGTGGGATCGAAATTTTTGCCAATGCCGCCAAGAATGCCACAGACAAGACGGTTTCCGGTGCTGATGCATTTCAGCTGTATGATACATACGGTTTCCCGCTGGATTTGACGCAGTTGATGGCCCGCGAACAGGGCTTGAGCGTTGATACGGATGAATTTGAGAACCTCATGGAGCAGCAGCGTGAGCGTGCCCGGGCAGCGCAGAAGAGCGGTTCGCTGGCGGCGAATCTGACCGGCGTTGAAATGCCTGCGACAGATGATTCACTGAAATACCAGACGGATGCGTGTGATGCGACACTGCTGGGGTGGATCGATGAGTGCGGTTTTGAAACGAGCGGCTCTTTGAATGATACGGAAAAGACGGTGGCGCTGGTACTGGATACGACGTGTTTTTATGCCGAGTCCGGCGGGCAGGTTGGTGACTGCGGCATGATCAAAACGGCGGGTGCGGAATTTGCGGTTGAAGGGACGGAAAAAATTGCGGACTGTGTGCTGCATCGCGGAAAACTTGTTTCCGGTTCGCTGGCCGTCGGTGACTCGGTGTGCGCGACGGTTGACAAGGACCGGCAGGCGACGATGAAAAATCATACGGCCACGCATATTCTGCAGTGGGCACTGCAAACGGTTGTCGGTGATTCGGTCAAGCAGCAGGGTTCGCTGGTGTGTCCGGATTATCTACGGTTTGACTTTACGTGTCCGAAGGCGCTGACGAAAGAGCAGACGCAGCAGATCGAAGCACTGGTCAGTGAGAAGATTAACGCGGCGATGCCGGTGACGACGGCGGTCATGAGTATTGACGAGGCCAAAGGGCTTGGCGCGATGGCCTTGTTCGGTGAGAAATACGGCGACGAGGTTCGGGTGCTGGGGATTGGGGCTTCAGATAAAGCGGCGATTCAGGACGCCTTCAGCAAGGAGTTCTGCGGCGGGACGCATGTGGATAATACCGGTGTGATCGGCGGTTTTGCGATTGTGAAGGAAGAAAGCATTTCGGCGGGTGTGCGGCGGATAACGGCGCTGACGGGGCCGGGACTGATGCGTTATCTGACCGAGCGCAGCCGGATTGTGGATGCGTTGGTTGAAACGCTAAAAGCGTCGGCCGACCAGGTGACAGGGCGCGTGACGAAGCTGCTGGACGATAACAAGGCGCTCAAAAAAGAACTCAAGTCCGGCGGTGGAAAGTCGGCAGGGGATGCACTGGCCGAAGCCAACAAGTTGATGGAATCGGCGGAAAAGATTGGCGATGCATCCATCATTGTCGGCAAAATGCCGGCGGTGGATGTTGAGCAGGCCCGCACGGCGATGGACAGCCTTAAGAAAAAGGCCAAGTCGGCGGCGATCGTTTTCGGTATTGCGACCGATGACGGCAAGGTGATGCTGCTGGCGGGTGTGACGGATGATCTGATCAAAAAGGGCGTCAAGGCCGGCGATATCGTCAAGGTGATTGCACCGATCGTGGGCGGCGGCGGGGGCGGACGGCCCAACATGGCCCAGGCCGGCGGTAAAGACGCCTCCAAGCTCGACGACGCGCTAGCCAAGGCTGCTGAGCTGATTAAAGAAAAATTAGCATAAATCGCAAAGACGGTCGGTGGGCATGGCCCACCCTACGATACCCACAGGTATTGTCATGCTGTGCGATTATATGCCGTCGATGTTTTTACGGGTTACTTTTGCCGGCAGGCCGGTGACCTGTACACATGCGGGCACGTCTTTGACGACGACTGCACCGGCTCCGACAACGGATTTCGGACCGATGGTGCATTTGTCGCGGATAATGGCTCCCATTCCCACATAGACCTTTTCGGCGAGTTGGCTGCTTCCTCCAATATTGACGCCGGGACTGAGTGTCGAGAAATCCCCGACCTGAACGTGGTGTCCGACCAGGCTGCCGCGGTTGACAATGACGTGTTTTCCGATATTGCCCCGGGTGGCAATTACTGCCCCTTCGCAGACGATCGTGCCTTCCTGGATTTGACATCTTTCTGAGACCATCGCCGAAGGGGAAATCAGCGTTGCAAAGGTAAAGCCCAAGTTGCTGATGCGGCCGATGATCTCATCACGGAATGTTGTGCCGATGGCACAGACGGCTTTGCATCGCACCGAAAGTTCGGCGATTTCGTCAATCCAGTAAATCCTTTTTCCCAGCAGTGTTTTTTCACAGTGACTGCGGTTCTGGTTAATGACGAAACCTGCGATCTCATAGCCGCAATGTTCGGCCATATCTGCGATATTTTCCGCAAATGGGCCCGCTCCAATAATCAATAGCTGTTCTTTTTTTGTCATGGGCGTGATGGTAACCGGTCATTTAAAAAAAGTCAATGAATCAAAATCACGATAAATTTTGTAACAAAAAATGCTTGCAAACGTCTTACATTCAAGGGACAATTTTGTTAAGGAGTTTCTCATGATTGATGATGACATGCTGGACCGTCCGTTTATCGAGCCGGACTGCGAGGTGATCGAAGCCGAAGAAGAAGCGGCGGCCGAGCCGGTGACGCTGTCGCACGTTTTCAGGTATCCGGTGAATTCGACGGGGCTGGGTATGATCGGCATGTATGCGGGGATTCCATTTGTCCTGACATTGTCGCTGTTTTTGATTCCGCTTGCGCCATTTCGCATGGGCTTATTTATCCTCGTATTCGTTATTAAGTGCATCGTCGTGTTGTCGTATTTTTTATATCTGACCAATTGTACCCGGGCGGTGGCGGATGGGCAATTGGAACCGCCCAGTGTTCTTGCGACCAGTGAGGATGACACGTTTTGGGGGTTGTTACGGCAGTGTTTACTGATTTTGGCGGCGGCGATACTCTGTTTTGCACCGTCGGTGATTTATACATTTTCTGTTCTTTATCGCCACCTCCCTCCCGGCGATACCTTCGATGTTTTTCTGGGATTGCCTGTGACGATCGTGTTGACTTTCTGGGGGATATTTCTGACGGGGCTTTTTTTCTTTCCGATGTGCCTGCTTTCGATTGTGATGTTTGATCACCTGGGGGCGTTGAATCCGATATTCATTCTCGGTTCAGTTTTCAGTACCTTTTTCTCGTACGCGTTGGTGGCGATGCTGTTTTTTATGCCGATTGCGTTGTTGATGGTTACGTCTGTTATTAAAGGGACGACGTGGAATTTGCTGCTGCTGTTATTGCTGCGCGCGATTGGCGGCTATTTACTGATGATGGATGCGTATATTCTCGGCTGGTTTTTCTATAAGAATGAGGGGAAACTTCGGTGGGATGTGTAGTGGAAACCGGATAAAAAACAGAATTTTCCCCAGTGATTAACTATGATATCAGGTTCTTTTTACTCAATTCATTTCTTTTACGGTCAATATTATAGGACGTTTCGTTTGTGTTGCAGGCCCGTTACTTGACTATTCAGGTTAATTTAGGTATAATGCCCCACTAGTACTGTGTCCTTGAAATAATGACGGGTTCAACTTGCAGCAAACGGCATCTGCCTCCAATGCCTGCATCGCCAATGCTTTGACATTGGCTGTTTCGGCCTTGAACGCATCTGTCCGTTCGGTGCGGCGTTGAACCGACATTCTTCGGCGGACAAAGTACTAGTGATTAGTTGGTTTCAGGGTGGTCAGCGGGTGTGTTACTCCAGCCATTACGAATCGTAGAAAGAATTTGGAGAAGTGTGATGAAACGTGTGTATGTCCCTGTCTGTGCGCTGATTGCGCTGTCTGTTTTCGGTTCGGCTTTTGGCGCCGGCGGTGTCTTGCCCGGCGATGGTTTAACCGCCACTACCGCATTTCAAATTCAAGATTTAGATGATTTCCGCGAGTTTGCCGATCCGGCCAATGCCGCGACCTACTGGGCCAGCGGGGTTCATACCGAGTTGACAGTCCCTCTCAACCTGTCCGGCGAAGAATACACTACCGCCGTCATCGCTCCCGATACAGACTCTTCAAGCACGGACTGGCGGGGGGTTCCATATCAGGGCTTCTTTCACGGCAATGGGTTTGAAATCTCAAATATGACCATCGACGACAAGGACGACTGTGTGAACAATGTCGGCCTGTTTGGACGCATTGAAGGCGGGACGGTTGAAGATCTTGGGATTGTAAACTGCACGTTAATCATCGGTGATGACAGTGCCGCGACCCGGCGTCCGACCGGATACATTGGTGCCCTCTGCGGCAACTTTTACGGCGGAATGGTCAGCAACTGTTATGCAACCGGCAGTGTCCAGGCTTCGTCTCACTGTGCTGCATCGACCATGTCGTCAACATCGTCATCGGTTTATTCTCTTGGCGGGTTATGCGGCAGCTTTGTCGGGACGATGAGTGACTGCTATTCAACCTGTACAGTCAATGCTTCAGCCAGCGACTATTATAGTGCAAGTCCTCATTCTATCGGGGGGTTGTGCGGTAGCATCGGCAGCAGTTCAACTGTTCGCAACAGCTATGCAATCGGTCCGGTGACAGCCGAGGTTTCCAGGTTTTCCGGCGGACATGCAAGCGCCATTTACAATCTCAATCAAGTCGCCGGTTTGTGCGGACAAAATTACGGGACAATCAGCAATTGCCATGCCAGCGGTACGGTTCAATGCAGTGCCGATAATGTTTCATTGTCCGATGTCAGAAATGTTGGCGGATTGGTCGGATACAATAATGGTACGATCCATAACAGTTATGCAACCGGTTCTGTTTCTGCCAGCGCCGTGGGCGACTCCAGAGTTGCCTATTGTCACTGGGTGGGTGGACTGGCTGGTAACAATCAGGCTTTGATTGATAAATCTTATTCCGTCGGGGCTGTTTCAGTGAGTGCGTCTTCCAATAATTTTACAAATATATATGACAATGGTGGACTGTGTGGTGTTCTGGGGACTGGCGATATGATCACTAATTCTTTCTGGGACACGGATACATCCGGGATGACGACAAGTGCCGGCGGAGCCGGTAAAACGACCGGTGAGATGATGACTGAAGCAACCTTTACCGCGGCAGGCTGGGATTTTGATGCCAGTGACGGGTCCGCTGACTGGGTGATGGCGGGGTATCCTCAACTGACCTGGCAGCCGGTTGAGAAGGTCGACCAGGAAGAGCTTACGACGCTGGCCCAATACTGGCAGATGACAGGATGCACCTCGACCCAGCCCTGTTCGGCGGCGGATTGGTACACCGATGGGGCGATCAATATGCTTGACTTAAAGCAGTTGGCTGAAAGTTGGCTGGGGGCGGATATGATCACTGCCCATCGCGCTGACATGATTGATGACTTCGAAACAGGTGATTTGACTGCTTTGGAGTGGGATGATTACTATACTGATTGGAGTGTTGTCAGTGATACGGTCTACGAGGGCGGCTTCAGTGCAAAATCGGCTGAGATTACTTACAACCAACACAGTTATCTGTATATGACCGTCGATACGACGGGTTTTAACAGGATCGGCTTTGCGTGCAAAGTTTCAAGCGAGTTTGATGATGATTGGTTGATATTCTATATCGACGGAGCCGAACAGGGTCGGTGGAGCGGCGAGCAGAATTGGCAGGAACACTCATTTCCCATTACCGAAGGTGTACACACTATATGGTGGACCTTCGCAGATGATGCCTCTGGGCTGGCGGGTGCTAATGCCGCCTGGGTCGATAATATACGATTCTTCAACGCAGAGTAATAACATGCAACCCCGGCCCGGAACATCTCCGGCCGGGGTTTTTGTTTGCGCGGATTTTATACGACTTCAGAATGCACAGGATATCAGCAGGGCGTCTTCGTGTCTATGAACAAGGCGAAGCTTCGGTGGGATGTGTAGAGGAGGGGGTACTGGGGTATAAAAAAACAGCGGAGGGCTTTGAGTACGCTCCGCTGTTTTTGTTGGGGTATTTTATCTTTGAGCTTATTTTCGTTTTCTGAGAGCCAGCAGCCCGCCGAAGCCGAGTAATGACAGAGTGAACGGTTCGGGGACAACTTCGGTTGCGGTCAGGTCCATGCCGAACATGCCGGTACCGTTCCACATTACGCCCATATAGCTGTTCGGGGCATCCGAAACACAGTAAACATTACCAACAACGCTGTATTGGCCGGCATCCAGCACCAATGTGACGGCATACGAACTGGTCAGAGGGTTTGTCAGCTCAAGCAGTTTTTGTCCGGTGCTGTCTGCGAGGTAAATGGAAGCTGTTGCGGTTTCAGTCCCATACGTCTTTTCCCAGTAATTGTCTGCAGTTATGGCACAGGAGGATTGCTGGTCAAGTGAAAAAGCGAAGTTCAGGTAAACTCTGTTTTCGGCGTGTCCCGGCCCGTCATTAATTCCTGCGTTACCGTTACCTGAAACAGCAAAGCCATTGTCTCGGACGGTGATGGACGCGTCTGACATGGCATTGGCCATCGCTCCGCCCATGCCCCCCATCATCATGTCGTCCGAATCCATCGATGATGCCATGACCCAGATATTACCGGTTGTTGCTGAATCACTGGCGTTGTCGCCATAGTCGCTTCCGACCTGTGCTGAGGCGCTAATTGACATGCTGCCGTTGACGGGGGTTAACGCTGCATTGGCGGTTGGGGCCAATAGCAGCAGGCACGCTGCCAGGGTACTGCTGATCAAAAGTTTCCTCATCTTTCCACACCTTTCCAATAGAAGTTTAGATATACACACAGAGAATTAAACGATGGATGCTGGAAATGAAAAAATGAGATGGTACCCTCTACCTCTCCACTAAATCTTTCCTTTCACCCTCGACTCTCCTACCTTTTAACGGGATTTCCTCAAAAAATGTTTTTTTTCAAAAAACCTACCCGCTAAATATCTTCCGAAATAATCTGCTTCAAAGCAGACCATTCAAGTCTATTAACTATACTAAAATCGATGCGTTCTGTCAAGGTTTTTCCTGAATTGAGGCTGGGCATAACCCCTAAAATGTCGTAAATAATAAGTCCGATAACTGATTTATTGGTGATTTTTGAGGATTTCGTGGATTATCTGCGTGGCTGTATCAATGTTTTTTGTGCTGATGCCGGCGTGGGTGACCATGCGGAAATGGCGTGGGGCCAGTGAGAGAAATTTGACGCCTTTGGCGGCGGCCTGAGAAAGCAGCATCTCGTCTGAAACCACGTTTTCGTCCAGCGAGAAATAGACCATGTTTGTTTGCACTGAATCGGTGTCAATCGTGATTCCGTCGATTTCGGCGAGGCCTTTGGCGAGTTTTTGGGCGTTTTGGTGGTCTTCGGTGAGCCGGTCGGTCATGGTTTCGAGGGTGACGATGCCAGCAGCGGCGATGACACCGGCCTGACGCATGCCGCCGCCGAGTCCTTTTCGAATCCGGCGGGCCTTTTCGATGAATTCCCGCGGGCCGCAGATGAGCGAACCGACGGGACAGCTCAGGCCCTTGCTCAGGCAGAATGCGACGGTGCCGCAATGCTGTGTTAATTCGGCGACATCACATTGCAGTGCCGCGGCGGCGTTGAAAATTCGTGCCCCGTCCACATGTACGGCCAGCCCGAGGCGGGCGGCTAATGATCCCACTTCAGCAAGATAATCCGGTTTTAAAACGGCTCCCCGGCATTTGTTGTGGGTGTTTTCCAGGCAGATGAGTTTGGTTCGCGGAAAGTGAATGTTGTCGGGGCGGACGGCGGCTTCGATATCGGCGATTTGCATGGTGCCGTTCGGCTGGTTGGTGACGGTGTGCGGATGGACGCCGCCGTAGGCACTGATGCCGCCGGCTTCATACAGAAAGGTGTGGGATTGGCGGCCGAGAATGACTTCGTCGCCTCGGTTGCAGTGAGTCAATACGCTGATGAGGTTGGCCATCGTTCCGCTGGGCGTCAGCAGGGCGGCTTCTTTGCCCATTCGCTTGGCGGCTATTGTTTCCAGCTTGATGACGGTCGGGTCGTCGCCGAGGACATCGTCTCCGAGCGGGGCGGTTCGCATGGCCTGCAGCATGGCTTCGGTCGGCTGTGTGACGGTATCACTGCGTAAATCAAACATGTTCATTTGCGTTTTCTTATTAATTTAGCTTCTCGAATTGATTAATCGCTATCTAACTTTTTAATGGCTTCCAGCTCTCTGACGGCTTCGCGGTCACGGGGGCGATCCATTGCTTTTTTGGATTGGATCAGTGCGTCCCGATTCAAGACCTTCAGTTGTATCCCATCTGTTTCAATCGTGTCGCACATTGTTTTAACCTCTTCGGAACCGCCTAAACCCTGCACCGTACTGACACAGTCTAACTGGCCGAAGTCCGTATCCAAGTATAAATTGTTGAGTTGTTGGCAGTTTTCAGCGGTTAGTGATAACGGTAGCCGTTGAGGTGTCATTCGATGAACCGGGTGCAAATCAGCAACAGCTTTCTGAAGGCGGAGCAGGTTGTCTGGTGTGAATTCACAGCAAATATCAATGTCTTGGGTGGTTTGCGTCCCTCCATGTACGATACAGGCATAGCCGCCGATTAAGATAAATTCAACATTCGCATTTGCCAGACGCTGTAATAAATCGATAAACGTTTCGCTCATAGTTTTCTGGCCTTCCGTAATTTTCGTACTGTTATAAGAGCGATATGATGGCGGCGCATTCGTTCGGAAGGGGAGCGTTGGAGATTGTGCCACAGGGCCCACAGGTCAACGCCGTTTTTTCGGGCTTCGGCCAGTTCCTTGCTCTCATTAATGAACGTTTCGATATCCTTCATGGTTTTTACTCGATTCGTTTTTGGACGCTTTTGGCGTGGGCGTCGAGTCCTTCGGTCATGGCGAGTCGGACGATGTCGTCGGCGGCTTCGGCCAATTGCTGTTGGCTGTATTCGATGATGCTGGTGGACTTGACGAAGTCGTTGCTGGTAACGGCGCTGAAGTATTTGCTGGTCTGACGCGTCGGCAAGGTGTGGCTGGGGCCGGCGTAGTAGTCGCCGACGGCGACGGGGGTATAGGGGCCGATGAACATCGCGCCGGCGTTGACCAATCTTTCAGAGATCGCCTTGCTGTCGCCGGCGCACTGGACCTGCAGGTGCTCGGCGGCGAAATCATTAGCGAAGTCGATCACGGCGTCCATGTTGTCGCAGACGACGATGCCGCTGAAGTCTTTGAGGCATTCGGCGGTGACGTCGGCGCGGTCGAGGGCGGCGCACTGGGTATCCAGTTCGGCGAGCACCTGTTGGGCGAAGTCGAGGCTGTCGGTGACGACGATGCCTGCGCCGGGGTTGTGTTCGGCCTGGCTGAGCATGTCGGCGGCGACCCATGCGGGGTTGGCTTTGTTATTGGCGACGATCAGCACATCACTGGGCCCGGCGAAGGAGTCCATATCGACCAGTCCGAAGACTTCCTTTTTGGCGAGTTGGACGACATCGTGGCCGGGGCCGACGATCTTGTCGACTTTGGTGATCGTGTCCGTTCCCCATGCGAGGGCGGCGACGGCCTGGGCTCCGCCGAGGCGATAGACTTCCGTAATCCCGAGTTCGTGACACAGGCCCAGAATGACCGGGTGAATGCTGCCTTCGTATCGCGGCGGCGACAGGACGACGATGTCTTTGACGCCGGCGACCTGTGCGGGCACGGCGGTCATGATGACCGTGCTGGGCAGGGGGGCGCTGGCACCGGGAATGCACAGGGCCACACGACTCAGCGGCGTATAGCGAATGCCGGGATGAATATTTTTCGTGCCGATGAATATTTCCGATTGATAGGTGCGTACGTTATCGATGGATTTTCGCAGCGCCGCCAGCAGGTCGGCGTCCAGTTGTGCGTGGGCCGCTTTCAGGTCTTCTGCGGACACGCGAAATTGCGAGGGGGCCAGTTGGACCTTGTCGAATTTTTCGGTGTATTCAGCGACGGCCGCATTGCCTCGGTCGGCGATGTCGGCAACGATTCCGCGAACGGTTTCGGCAAAGTCAGTGCGGCTTTTCAGAAACTCACTCATGGAGTGTTCGGCTCGCAGTTTTGCCAGTCGGCCTGCGGCTTGATGATCAGAGGCGACGATTAATAATTCTTCGAATCGATTGGACACGACAACGTTCCTTTTTGAAAGCATGTTACGGTGTGAAATTTCCGTTTGTGTACGTTCGCGCGGCTCGGCGAATGAGCATGTACTGGCGTCCCTTGTACACCGTGACCAGTCCCGAGACATTGTATCGCTGACGGCCCGGGGTCTGCTGCATCTTTCGCTCGGCGGCACTGAGCATGTCGCAGGGCAGCAGGCGGTATTGATTGCGGTTAATGTTGCGGCCGAACGCGTCCGGCTGAAAATATTTGATCTTGCCGGTTTGTTTCAGGTAGCCGTCGCGGTTGATCAGGTTGACATCGCCGGTGACCTTGGCAAGCTGTTGAAACATTTTCAAATCGGGCGTTTTGGTTTCCTTGATCTGTTTTAAGATATCGGCGGGGATAATTGAGTCATCTTCGGCTTTAACGGCTTTGGGCTGGGTGTCTTCGGTGTTTACGGTTTCCTGTTCGGCGGGTTTTGCGGGGGTATTTTTTGTCGGCAGGAAATAGACACAGTAGAGGTAGTTGTTGTTTTCGTATTGGGTAAACATGGCCCACAGCCGCACGGGTATTTCAGTGTTGCCCGCGGCCAGTTCGGTGATTTGCTCCAGGACTGAACAGGGCAGCAGGCTCAACGATTTGTGGGCATCGAGGGTGACCTCTTCGGTTACGGTGACTTTCTCGTCCGGCACAAACTGCCAGACATCCACCTCCTTGACCTTTCGGACAACACCTTCGACGCCGTCCAGCAGCAGTCCTTCTTCGATGGCTGCGAGAGACAAGCCGGGCGCGATCATCAACGCTGACACAATTAGCAATACAAGCTGTTTCGGTGTTCTCATGATTGGATATCCAAATTCGTTTTTAAAAGCTCGACCGCATCTTCGGCGGTTTCGGCGCATTCAATGTGCAGGACGCTGTCGGCGTCGGCGGTCGCCATCATTTGCAGCAGCGGCTGCCAGAAGGTTCCTACCAGTATAATCGGTTTGTCGGCGTTTGCAAAGCCCTTGTTTTTATGCTCCCAGACGTCGGCTAGTTCCAGCAGGGTTCCGGTTCCGCCGGGCAGGACCATATAGGCATCGCCCAGCTCGATCAGTTTTGCCAGGCGTTCGGTCAGACCGTCGGTGCTGATTTCTTCCGTGACATATTCGTTGGCTTTGCCGCGTTTAAAGGCGGTGCAGGTGACCCCAATTACTTCGCCTTCTGCTGCTGCGGCCCCTTTGGCCGCGGCCAGCATGGTTCCGCCGTAACCGCCATTGGCGATGGTGAAGCCATTTTTGGCCAACTGTTTTCCCAACGCTTCGGCTAACTCGAAAACCGAGTCGCCGGGTTGCGCTTTACTGGTGCCGAATACCGTTACTGATTTTATTGTGTTGTTTTTAGCCACAGATTTACACAGATTTTCACAAATAAAAAACAAGTTTTGCCACAGAGGTCACAGAGCTTAAAGAGATTTATTTTTCTCTTAAAACTCTGTAGCCTCTGTGGCGATTAGTTTATTTGCCGGCTTTTTTGCGGGTATAGGCTAACAGGCCGCCGGCCAGCAGGATGTCTCGGTCGCGGGCGGACAGGGTCAGCTTGCCGGTCAATTCGGTGCCGGCTGTTTTGTTGATCAGCGTGACGGTGTCTTTGCCCTGAACGGCTTCGGTCAGGCCGGGGATTTCGATATCGTCTTCGGCGTTGATTTTGTCATAGTCGGCCGGGTTATCGAACTCAATCGGCACAATGCAGAAGTTAATCAGGTTGGCTTTATGAATTCGTTCGATGGCCTTGGCGATAACGATTCTGACACCCAGGTACATCGGGCACAGTGCGGCGTGTTCACGGCTGGATCCCTGGCCGTAGCTGTCGCCGCCGACCACGATGCCGCCGATGCCTTGTTTTTTCAGTGCCAGGCCACGCTCGGCAAAGGTGGCTTCACCTTCTTCGTTGAAGCAGTTAAAGACATACTTGCTGTATTCCGGTACGTTGGAGCGATATTTCAAGAATGCGCCGGCGGGCATGATATGGTCGGTTGTGATTTTGTCGCCGCACTTGAGAACGACTTTGGCGTTGAGTTTTTCCGGCAGCGGCTTCGGCGATTCCGGCACAACGATGGTCGGTCCGCGGAGGACTTCGACCTTGCTCGATTCGGCCAGCGGAACAGGCTGGGCGATCATGCTGTCGTCGATCAGGAATTCTTCGGGCATTTCGATTTTTGGATATTTAATTCCCATCAGATTTTTCAAGTCGCGCGGATCGGTGATCTCGCCCATGATGGCTGAAGCAACGGCGGTTTCGGGGCTGACCAGGTAACACTGATCGCCCTTGGTTCCGGTTCGGCCGGAGAAGTTTCGATTGAATGTACGCAGGGTGACCGTGCCGGTTGCGGGGGAGAAGCCCTGTCCGATGCAGGGGCCGCAGCCGGACTCGACGATGCGGGCGCCGGCGGCGATCAGGTCGGCCATGGCTCCGTTTTGCGCGAGCATTTGCAGAACCTGCTTGCTGCCGGGAGCGATGCCCAGCTCGACCATTGCATCAATTCTGCGGCCTTTGAATGTTTTGGCGGCCATCATCATGTCCATAAAGCTGGAGTTGGTGCAGCTTCCGATGACGACCTGGTTGATCTTGCGTCCGGCGATTTCGGAAATCGGCAGAATATTGTCCGGTGATGACGGGCAGGCCGCCATCGGCTCCAGTTTGGAAAGATTGATTTCGATGACCTGGTCATAGGGTGCTTCGGGGTCGGCGTTCATTTGCTCGTAGGCCTCTTCACGTCCCTGCGCTTCCAGAAATTCATAGGTCATGTCGTCGCTGGGAAAGACGCTGGTGGTTACGCCCAGTTCGGCGCCCATGTTGGTGATCGTGGCACGCTGGGGTACGGTTAGTGTCTCGACGCCTTTGCCGAAATACTCGACGACGCAGCCGACATTGCCTTTGGTGGTCAGGATGCTGAGCAGTTTCAAAATCACGTCTTTGCTGGCGACCCAGTCGGTGAGTTTACCGGTCAGTTCGACGCCGATGACTTTCGGGCAGGTCAGATAGAAAGGTCCGCCGCCCATGGCGACCGCGACATCCATTCCGCCGGCACCAATCGCCAGCATGCCGACCCCGCCGCTGGTGGGCGTGTGCGAGTCGCTGCCGAGCAGTGTTGCACCGGGTTTGCCGAAGCGTTCCAAGTGGACCTGATGACAGATGCCGTTGCCGGGACGTGAATGCAGGGCACCGGTCTTGGACGCAATGCTTTGCAGATACAGGTGGTCGTTATGGTTTTCCGGGCCAAACTGAGACATATTGTGGTCCACATAGCTGACTGACAGGTCGGTCTGGACACGTGCGGTGCCCATCGACTCAAACAGCAAAAAAGCGGTTGTGCCGGTGGCGTCCTGTGTCAGGGTCTGGTCAATCCGGATGCCGATGGGGGCCCCGGCCTTTAATTCGCCCTCAATGAGGTGTTTTTCCAGTATTTTATAGGTCAGTGTTTTAGCCATAAAAACCTCGATTCTCTAAATATTGTTTGCCTTTCATTACCTTCAAGACCCATTTTTTACCACAAAATGGCCTCAACGACAATGTTTTTCGCTGAAAATCAGGATATCTGCAAGGGGTGATGAGGGGATATTTCAGTTAAGAATTACTTGCCTGAACCGGGTTTTATGGATATGATTATTGACGGTATCATTCGCCGGATTGCCGGCGACCGGATTTTTCGAACTTATTTTACAGAATGAAAGGGCAGGAAAATGAAGTTGAAAATGAGCTTGCTTGTATTATTGATGTGTTTAGGTTTGGTCTTTGCGGCCGAAGAAGCCGTGCAGGCACCGGCAGATGAAGCTGCAGAGCCGATGGATATGGAGATCAAGTTACCTCCCAACGATTCGGCGGCTTACTGGAATATTCGATCTGAAGCTGTTTCTGAGTTGATTCCCTTTTTGACCAGCAAGCGTGCGGAGATGACGCAAAAGATGAAATTCCTGGCCGATTACCTTCTGAAAATCGACAAGGCTTCCGAATTTGCCTCTTCGGATATCCAGGCCCCCGAGGATCCGAAGTATTATGCGGAAGTTCTGAACCTGACGAAACGTTTTGATGAGGAAAATATCCCAATTCCGGAAAAACGTCCGACTTGGGACGAAATCGTGGAAATTGCCATGAAGCATGTGATGTTTGAAGGGTATGCTCCCACGGTGATCGAAGGTGGTGAGGAAATGGAGATGTATAAGGACCTGTGCAAGAACAAGGAACGTTACGGCCAGAAGGTTCGGGAAGATTTGCATGACATTCTGCGAAAAGGTGTACGGATGTGGCTCTATCTGGGGACGATTGACGAGCAGGGCAATGCCAAGGCACAGGCAGCTGATATGGTGTTAGAGCAAAAAGCCCAGGTCGCACAAGAAAAAGAGCAGTTGACAGCGATGAAACGGGATGCTGCCCTGGAGCGTCAACAGGAACGCATCGATCAGAAGCATGAAGATGCGATGGACCGTTCCAGTTTCCGTTCCAGCCGCCGGTCGCGTGCCTATACTAGCCGTGAGAACCGGCAGCGTTATCGCCAAACTCGTCTGGACGAACGCTATGCGAATTCACGCCGGTATTACTGGTGAAAAAAACGCAGGTGTCGGGCCCATCCCGAAGACCTATATTATTGCATAAAAAAAGCCTCTGTGACAGATGTCACAGAGGCTTTTTCAATGGGCGTTACAGGACTTGAACCTGTGACCCCTAGCTTGTCGAGCTAGTGCTCTAGCCAACTGAGCTAAACGCCCGTTAATGATGTAACTCATTAGGATGGAAGTATATACACCAAAATAACCCATTTGTCAAGAGGTATTTTTCAGGGAATAATCGGCTCCAGCGGTCACAGTGCGGTTTACTCAAGTAGTCTTTTAGTGGGCTTGGGGTGGGCTACGGGGTGTATATACAGGACAGGAGTGATAGAATACTGGGCAGATGAGCCATGATGGTTTCACTACTCCTCCATCAACTCATCCAGCACCTGCCTTGCTTTGTCCCTGTTGGCATCATTGACTCTGGTATAATATAATACTCGTGCAGGGTCGAAGGATTCGACCACTATCTTCCCAACTCACAAAGGGGCTTAGGAGCAATACCGTTCTCTGCCGGATTATATGCCCAACTTTTCCTGAGGCAGTGCGGGCAGAGTTTATCTGAGGTCTTAATTCCTGCCTGACTACATAACTTTTGGGAATTTCTGTGGTTAGGAAATGGGGGCAGGCTCAAATTTCGACTTTTCCGACAGGGGGTGTTTTAAGTCCTGAATTAATGAAAAAAATAATAACTTCCCACACCCGCGATAGGGTATAGGAGGCTTATCCGGGCGTGATGAAGAAATTGAAGGCAATGAAAGTCTTCAAACGTGAGATCCTGTATCATCTCCTTATTCACGCCGATCATAAAACCCGTAAGTCTTTTTTTAAAAAGACTTACACATCTTTTGGGTCAAAAAATCTTTTTTTTTAATTTTTGACTCTAATGCTGAAATTTTCCTACCATTACCCTAACATCAGGCCGATTTTAAAAGTAAAAATATTTTAGGTATAAGGACGAAATGATTGAAAAGACGCCCAATAATGACATAGATAGCCATGAATACAAGGAATTCCTGAGGGTTCTACAGTTTAATAAACGGAGAATCTTTGGCTTTATCCTTGCGTCTGTTCCTCATTATTCCACCGCGGAAGATATCATGCAGGATACCATTATTCGTTTATGGTCCAAGTTCTCAACGTACACCCCAGGGACTAATTTCTCCGCATGGGGGATCGCATACGCAAGATATGTCATTTTGGAATACCGGAACAAGAATCGGTCGGCCTGTGTTCAGTTTAACAGTCAAGCGCTGGATAACCTTTCTGAACCGTTTGAGACGGATGAAAACATCGATAATCGAGTTGAAGCACTTCGCAGTTGTCTGAAAAAACTACCCGAAGTACACAAACGGATTATCCGAATGCGTTATTCGGAAAATCTGACGGTGAAAGAAATTGCCCTGCAAATAGGCCGGCCTATCCACGGGATGTATAAAGCAGTGATAAAAATACAAAACTCATTACAGGAATGTATTGAGGGTGCATTAAAAAGGTGGGATGTAATTTGATCAATAACGAACAAAAAGCAAGAGTTCTTGAGCTGGCATTAAAAGCGTTAGATAACGATATGCTGCCGGCTGAGTCACGCGAACTTGAAGAATATATCTCTTCCTCGAAGGTCTTGGCCGCACATTATTCGAGGTGCATTAAGATGCATTTGTGTATGGTTGAAATCGAAACGTCTCATTATTTGCCGGAAGAAACAAGCGATCCTTCATTGGATCGTGAATTCTGGCAGATGATGGCCCTTCATGAAAAAACAGCTCCCGAGACAGAGATTCCTCAAGAAAACAAACAAAGAGAGCTGATTCAAGAGATCAAGCGCAGTAAAATTGAATATACCATCAGTCGCAGTTCTCTCTATTCAATTGCCGCCTCGGTGGCGGCCATTTTTTTAATCATCCTGTTTGTTCGCTATGCTCCGACAAAAGGGGGGCGGGAGGTTGCGATATTGACAGACAGCATTCATGCAAAGTGGGTGGATGTGGAACGAGAGATGGTCAACGGCACTTCGATCACAACGAGCGACAAAAGCCTGTTTTTGCATAAGGGATATGCTGAGTTACTGTTTGGTAATCAGGCCAAGGTGACGATTCAAGGGCCTGCTGAATTTGAGATTCTTTCCGAGGACCAGATTAAACTGAGTTACGGTCGGCTTTATGCCATGGTACCCCGCGAAGCCATCGGTTTTACGGTGAAAACCCCTTCGACTCAAATTGTTGATTTAGGGACGGAATTCGGCGTCGATTGCAATTTACACAGCGACACTTCTCTGCATGTCATGAAGGGGAGGACCATTTTGATTGCCGGCGATAAATCCAATAAGATGAGTGTTGAAGTTGGCAGGGGAGTTGCCAAAAAGGTCTCAGGTAATACTCAAGCGGTTTCTGATATTTCCTGTGATGATCGCTTGTTTGTCAGAGAGATTGACTCTGCGGATAATTTGGTCTGGCGGGGAGAGACTGAGATCAGCCTGGCCGATCTCGTTGGCGGCGGAAGCGGCTTTGGAGAAATCGATTCGTTCATCGGGCTCAATCCCGGGACAGGGGAATATAGTTCTTCGATCGGTGGGATCGCTTACAGTTCAGACGATGATTACAATCCTGTTGCGGATTCGGAATTTATCGATGGCGTTTTTGTTCCTGATGGCGGTGCGGATAGCAGTATTATTATTTCGTCTTTAAATGATACGTTCCACTGTCCGGATACCTCCGGCCAATTTACATATGGCATTGCCGTTTATACCGGAGATATTCGAACACAGCACGAGGTCATTTCGCCGGCCATTTTTGGCGGCCATACCTATGACAATAATGATATCGTGATGATCCATAGCAACGCAGGCATTACGTTTGATCTCGAAGCGATTCGTCAGTCATTGCCTCAAGTCGATTTGACACGTTTTAAGGCATTTGGCGGGATGTCAGAAGCGATTACTGCCAAGGTCAATCCGCCGGATGTCGATTTCTGGGTCGTGGTTGACGGTCAAATCCGATATGAAAAACGAGCGTTGAACGAGGAGAGTCGCGCGATTTCTTTTGATATTGAGCTGAACTCCCAGGATCGCTTTTTAACGCTCATTGTGACGGATGGTTCTAAAGCGACTGACGCCCTCCGGGACTATGCCGTGTGGAATAATGATTTCTTCTATTTGGTTGATCCGACATTGCACATCACCGTGTCTTCGGATTGACCGATAGGTACCGTATGAAAAAATGTTATTGTATTTACAAGATCATAATATGTTAACAGATTTAATTGAAAGGGTTCGTGAGATGAAGAGAAGACACATTGGAATGTTGCTGATGGTGCTCTGTATGATCGGGGTTTCATCGGCAAAGAGTATTTTGTGGTGTTCCGGCGGCGCGGGCGATCCTTATTTTGATCAAGGCTGGGTTGATTTGCTCGAAGGTGAAGGATATACCGTTGATCGATTAGAAGATGCAGAGGTGATGACACAGGCGAAAGTTGATCTGGCCGACACCTACGATTTGGTGATTTTCGGTCGTGATACCATCAGTGATCGTTATGACGATGGAACAGGTGCGGAATGGGAGGTGGCTCTTTGGAACAGCATTACCAGTCCCATGATCTGTCAGACCGGTTACATGTGGCGAAATAGTCGCTGGAAATGGCTCAATAGCGGTTCTACATTAAGTACCAGTACAAATTTGGCTCCTGACCTGGTTCCCGGTGACACACTTTATGATATTCTCTTTGATGGTGTAACGCCGAATGAAACCGGTACTTTCGACTATTGCGCTGATCAAGTAACCCTGGCGGAAACGACGGATGTGGGCAACGGCGTACTCATCGGGCATCGTGATTATGATCCTCAGCCGTGGGTCTATGCGGCTTATTGGGAACGGGGGTTGGAGTTCTATGACGGTTCAGGCCAATATGCAAACGGTCCGCGTTTGGCGCTGGCGGGCGGTTACACAGGTGACAGTAACCGTGGCGCACTTAACCTGACCGCTGACGGAATCACGATCTTTTTAAATGCGGTCGATTATATGTATCTCACCGGCAAGATTCCGGCTCATACGCCGAGTCCGGCTAATAACGCGACCGGGGTTATGACGGCAACTACGCTGATGTGGGAAGCGGGTCTTGATCCGAACGATCTAACAAAAGTGAATCCGGCGATTAAAAAGCATTATGTCTGGATGAGCAATGGCAATCCGGCGGACCCGAATCTATCGCTTGCGGAGACCATTGATATTACAAATTACAATGACCCTGCTGCTGACGGCACCTATGACCCGATACCGGGTTTAACTACAGACAAAGTTTATTACTGGATGGTGGAAGAAGGGGTTGACAATGGCGAGGGCGGAGTGTGCTCAGTTGGCGATCCCAATAACTTCGTCAGTCCGGTCTGGATGTTTGACACAAGTACGCTTGCGGAAATCACATTGCAGCCGGTCTCTGTTAAAGCGGATGTTGATTCGACGGCAGAGTTCTACATTGAATATTCGAGTATCTCTACGGTAACCGGTATTACCTGGTATAAAAATGGTTCACCGTTACCGGCTGGTGGGGATATCTCAATCGTCTGGGATCAAACTTCCTCTACGTTAAGTATTGACCATGTCGACAGCAGCGATGAAAGTGAATATTATGCCGTTGTTACAAATAACAATGATTCAGATCCGACCGATACCGTCTATCTGAGTTTAAAGAAACAGTTGGCATGGTACCAATTTGAGCAGAATGTCGATGATTCCATCGGGATGAACAATGGAACCGATATTGGCGGTATGAACTATGCTGCGGGTAAGATCACCGACGGCGGTCAGGCGTATGCAGCCGATCCGAACGGAACCAATTATGTCCTGCTGACAACCGATGCCTATCCGAAGGCCGGGTTTGGAAACGGTCTGGATGCGTTCACATACAGCTGCTGGACCAAGCTTGATCCAGGTGAGGGCGGCATTGTCCTCGGTGTCTTCAATGACGGTTCAACGACGGGCCTTCGATTCAGCATCAATTCTGTCGAAAATGACATCAGTGTTTACATGAGACAGGAAGGTGGGGCGTCCATTCAGCCCACGACTTCGACGCTGGCGACTGATAGTCAATGGCATTATGTCGCAGTGACCTATGATGCTTCGGAGATGAAAATATATGTTGATGGCGTCTGGAGAACAACCGCGACAAGGACATTGACCGATTTTGTCGAGTGGCAGTATCCGATGGTCACCATGGCTGTCAACAGCCGCGGAAGCATTAATGAACGCTTCTCCGGACAGGTCGACGACCTGAAGATTTACAACTATGCGTTTACCAGTGCGGAAATTGCCCAGGAATATCTGGGGGTCGAAGGCGGCTGGATTTGTGATACGGAAAAGCCTGAACTGCTTTATGACTATGATGACAACTGCAAGGTTGACCTTGCTGATTTCGCAAAGTTTGCTGCAACATGGCTTGATAGCAACCGCGTTTACGATGATGGCATTTAACCGAAGACTGAGTGATTTGAGCATCGGTTAACCTGAAAGCTTAATCATACCGAAGGATTCTCAGTCCGGGAATCCTTCGGTTATACGTTAATGAAATTTAAGGATCGGGGGTGCTATGGGGTATTCATTGACTGTTCCAGGATATTTACCCAAGAGGAATCCAATTCGCTATTATATTACTTTACTCTGTTGTCTGATTGGATTCATAAATCCATTTTTAATTGCAGATATTCAACCCTGCTGCCTGGATGTTCCGGATAATGGAGATTATACCGGCGATGGTATCGTGGATATTTATGATCTGGCGGAACTGTCTGAACTCTGGCTGACTTGTTGTAATCAGCAGCAGTTCGCTACACTGGCAGAGAACTGGCAGCATGAAATACACTATTTTTATGAAGCCGAATCTGCGGCCCAACAGAGTACATTTGCACCCTTTACGGTGCAAACTGACCCTGACGCTTCCGGCGGGCAGTGTATTGTCGTTCCGAACGGAGTGGGCAGCAATTCCAGTGCTCCTGACAATGACGGGATTATCGATATCGCTTTTGACACGGACGATCCCGTCGCTGTTTGGCTTCGGGTTTATACTCCGACTCCGGAAGACGATTCTTTCTGGATGAAAGTTGATGATGCAGGATGGACGGCTTGGAATGGTATTGGTGCATCCGGTGGATGGGCATGGAAAAAATGGGGTTATGCAGGCGGCTCTCAGCCGGCACTGGTATTTCGATATGCAAACGGTTCGACGAGTGAACGACCCTGTCGAATTGATGTAAACGGTGAAAGTATTGGCCAGGTGGGTTTTTCACCTACCGGCAGCTGGAGTTCATGGCAAACAGCAGTGATTTATGCTGATATGCTTGATGGACCGGTGAATACGATTCGCGTCACCGCGATCACCAGTTCCGGTGGGGCAAACCTGGATAATGTGACGATCTCCGGAGCGGCAGGTGATGATCGGTACGAGGCTGAAGACAGCACGTATTCGAATTGTTCTTTTTCTTCGGAACATGCGGGCCATACCGGGAGCGGTTATCTTGATTTTGGCGGCAATGGTTCCTGGTGTGAGTTTTCCTCTGTTATCGGACAGGACGGCGCCGAGCAAAGCAATCATACATTATCCATCGGCTACCGGGAAGACGGCTCTAAACTGGATAAAGTGTGCATCACATCGGATCTTAATTTCCAGCCGCAGGGGAAAGACGGCTATGTTGCGATCAATAGAGACTTGGATGTTCCGGAAACCGCGATGATTATCAATTCAGGGCGAGTGAGCGTCTGGGTTGATCCCAACGGTGCCTACGGTCTTTATACGGATTGTCCACTCTGGATTTTCGAAGGCAATCTGGGCCAGACCATTACCCCCTCAGTGACGACCGGTTCGGATGTCCTCGGCAGCTATGAGAAAATCTCATTTACTTACGGTAATGGACACTATGAAGGCAGTTTCAGGTTGTATCAGAACCGCCCGGTTGTGCTTTCCGAGACAACCTGCCTGACAAATGTCACGGATCATCTGTTTGGCTCGTTCCCGGCATTTACATCCTATCCTTCGTATCTGTATGCACATGGATTTGACGGACTTTGGAGCTGGAATCAATTTGACCGTGCCGCAATTGGCACTGACAGCCCCGCCATCTTTTATGATAAAAACGGATTTGCTTTTGTGATTTCTGCGGCTTCCAATTTCATGGATGCCTGGGTTGGTTACGGCGATACCCTGCAATGCGGCTTGCAGTCGTACGTAACGGACATCCCCCAGAATTATACGCATTCGGTCATGCTGGCCTTTGACCAGGGCATCAATCAAACCTTTGATACCTGGGGACAGGCACTGACTGATTTACAGGGTAAAGTTCGTCCCGCCAATGATGCCGATAATGGACTGAAGTACCTAGGCTATTGGACGGACAACGGAGCGGCCTATTATTACGAATACGACCAGACGATTGGGTCCTATGAAGATACCCTGATCGCTGTCAAAGAGTCTTATGAAGATGACAATATTACGCTCGGCACGATGCAGTTGGATAGTTGGTGGTACAAAAAGACCCCGCCTGAAAACACAGATCCGTTTGCCTGGGACGGGTTGTATCTTTACGAGCCGATCGAGGCCTTTTTCCCCAACGGACTGGCTGATTTTCGCGACCGGCTGGGACTTCCCTTTATCACACACAACCGCTGGCTCAGAGATGACAGCCCTTACCGCAGTCAATATGACTGCTCCGGCGGCGTCAGCATTGATCCTGATTTCTGGGATAAGATTATCGGCGATATCGCTGACTGGGGTGTGGAAACGTATGAACAGGACTGGCTGGACATTCGAGCCTTGCCGGACTATGTTTTTGGGCATGGTGACCTGTATATGGACAATATGGCGCGGGCATGTGCCGAAAACGGACTGACCATGCAGTACTGCATGGGAACGCCGCGTATTTACCTGCAATCCAGTAAATACTCTCACCTGACGACATTGCGTGTCTCGCATGACCGGTTCTATCACAGTGACTGGGGACAGTTTTTCTATTGCTCCAGGCTGGTACGATCGCTGGGGGCCTGGCCATGGGTGGATGTGTTCCGAAGTACGGAAACCGATCATATGCTGCTGTGCATTCTCTCGGCCGGGATGGCCGGGATGGCCGATGATATAGGGCAGCATGATCTCGATAATATCCTTTCCATCTGCCGCCATGACGGCGTTCTGGTCAAGCCGGATGTGCCCATCGTTCCCAGCGATTCAAGTTATATCCGCCGGGGACAGGGAGACACCAGCATCACGAGCTTTACCTATACTGATTTTCCGCAGCATCGTGTGGCATATGTCTTTGACTGGCGCAGCGGACAGGTTGGTTTCAAGCCGGAAGAATTCGGCCTCAGCGACAATGTTTATATCTATGATTATTTCGCTGATACCGGCATGACGGCAGCGGCCAGTGAAATCTACAACAAATATGAATCGGACTGGTCTTACTATGTCGTGACCCCCGTTGGCCCCTCCGGCATCGCGTTCCTGGGCGATCGAAATATGTTTGTCTCCTGTGGGAAAAATCGAATAACAAACATCACCGATACGGGTGACGCAGTAAATGCCACCGTCGCATTTGCTCCGCACGACGGCCCGGCCCGACTTCATGGCTACAGTTCCATGCCGGTAACAGTCACTCCGGGCAATGACGCTCAAATCAGCAATTTCAGTTATAATGGTACGGATGGACGTTTTTCGTTTGATTTTTATCCAGCGCAATCGCCCGCAACAGTTGTAGAGGTTTCAGTCACTATCGAACCATGAAAACATCTCTTACGATGCGATTTGGCACTGATTGGCAAGGCGACGTATTAGAGGCCCCAAGCGTTGACATAATGACGAATATATCTATAATTCATGGACTTGATCGAGGAAAAGATGCTTCAAAATTCAATTAAAACGTTGCTGTTTTTTCAGATGTGTTTATGTTCGCTTCTTTTGGCCGCACTGCCGGTGACGGATGGTCTGGTCATGCATCTGGATGCCGAATCAATAACAGGTGTGACTGACGGTGCTGGAATTAGCAACTGGGCCGATCAATCAGGCTTAGGCAATGATGCTGTTCAGGGTGCGGCTAACCTTCAACCTGTGTATGTTGCGAATTCGTCGGTATTTAATATGCCTGCTGTCCAATTTGATGGTGAAGATGATTTTATGGACCTGAATGAAAATATGGTGAACGTCGGGTCTTTCACATTCTTCACCGTGGTTCGATTTGACAACACGCAAAATGGCGGCGACCGATACCTGGTGAGCGCTCAGCCTGGCGGCAGCAGCGATACTCGTCTGCGAATTGTCTGGGATAATGCTCCGAGTCCCGATCGGTTTAATATGCGTGCCGGTAGTTCCGAAGCTTTGCCGTCATGGGTCGCCGATGCCGATACAGAGCCTCACATTTTTGTCCTTACCTCACAAATGAGCGGCTATCTGGATGGAACGTATCTGGGCAGTGCCAGCAATACTTCAACCATGACTCCGACGGCACTGAATCTGGGTTCGTACGGCGGTGAAGTTGCAACGCGTAAAGGATTCTTTAAAGGGGATGTTCCGGAAGTTCTTTTGTTCAATCGTGTGCTGAGCCCGGAAGAAAACAATAAGATCGGGTATTACCTGGCTGAGAAGTACGATCTTCAGACAGCGTATATATATCCACCGGTTGTAACGGGTCCCGATCCTGCGGATAGGGCGGTGAATGTTTCTGCCGATACGCTGTTGCGATGGGATGTTTCCAAAGACCAGGTTTCTCCGGTCTTTGATGTGTATTTGGATGATGATTCGCAAGGGTTCAGGCTGGTGTCTTCCGGTCAAAGTGAGATGGAGTTCGATCCATCGGAGATCGGTGTGCTTCCTTATGGAAAAGAGATCAAATGGCGTGTGGATGTTTCCGGGATACCTGAACCGGGGCCGGTTTGGAGTTTTGCAACACATCTGGAACCGTTAGTGTCTCTTCAGGCGGATCTGAATTGGGATGGCGTTGTTAATATTAACGACCTTCGTTTGTTGGCGGTGGAATGGCTTTCCGGTACAGGCAGCCTGGCGGATATCGAACATGACAACCAAGTGGATATAAAAGATTATTCTAAGTTGTCATCGGAATATGAACACGAAGCAGTCTTGCCGAGCAGTTATGTGATTTCTCAGGGGCGGGCAAACGACTTCAATCTTTTTGTTGACGGGACAATCGCGGCAATTGTGACATCGCCTGATGATGATACGGTCTGCCATATCGCTGCGGATTTGTTGGCTGATGACATCGAACGGGTGTGTGGTGCGAAACCTGAAGTGACTCAAGATATGAATGGGTTGTCGGCCAATGTGGTGTTTGTCGGTACGCTTGGAAAAAGCTCGCTGATTGACCGTCTTTCTGCAGAAGGTAAGCTGGATGTGTCGGATGTATCTGGCCAATGGGAAACGTTTGTGCTGCAGGTTGTGGATCAGCCGGTTGCAGGTGTTGAAAAAGGATTGTTTATTGTCGGCAGTGACCGTCGGGGGACGGCGTTTGGCGTATTTGATCTGTCTGAGAAGATGGGGGTTTCTCCCTGGTATTGGTGGGCGGATGTTCCCGTCAAGCATCGCGATGCGATTATTATACAAAATGGGCGATATCAGGAAGGGCCGCCGTCCGTTAAATATCGCGGTATTTTTATTAATGATGAGGACTGGGGATTGCATCCGTGGTCACGGAATACCTATTCGCCGGAAGACGGATACATTGGTCCAAAGACGTATCGGAAAGTGTTTGAATTGCTCCTGCGTCTGAAAGCCAATTATATCTGGCCGGCGATGCATGAATGCACTAAAGCATTTAATGCGTTCGAAGAAAACAAAATCATTGCCGATGAATATGCGATTGTGGCCGGTTCCTCTCATTGTGAACAGATGCTGCGAAACAATGTCTGGGAGTGGTACCGATGGTCGCCTTCCGATGGCTCTTCGCGAGGAGACTGGGATTGGTGTACGGATCGTGCAAAAATAACAGAGTATTGGCAAGACCGCGTCGAGGTTAACGCACCCTATGAAAGCATCTATACGATGGGAATGCGGGGGATCCATGACAGCGGGATGCCTTGCTCGGGCGCAAGCGATGCTCAGAAAGCACTGGCCATGGCCAATGAAATCTTCCCGGCCCAGCGTCAAATGCTGGCCGATTGGATCAATTCCGATCCGTCCAAAGTGCCGCAGATTTTCTGTCCCTATAAAGAAGTGTTGAATTTATATGATCTGGGCATGCAGGTGCCTAGTGATATCACCCTTGTTTGGCCCGATGACAATCACGGCTATATCCGCAGGTTGTCAAATTCTGCAGAGCGGGCCCGTTCCGGCCACTCAGGTGTTTATTATCACTTCTCATATTTGGGGCCTCCAAATGATTTTCTCTGGCTCTGTTCGACGCCGCCGGCGCTGATTTGGGAAGAGATGAAAAAAGCCTATGATTATGGTGCTGACAGGGTGTGGATATTTAATGTTGGTGACATCAAGCCGGCGGAAATCGGCATGGACTTTGCGATGCGTCTGGCATGGGATGTTGAGCAGTATGACCATACCAATATTCAGGACTATCTGGAGCGATGGGCATGGCGACAATTTGGCACCGAACATAAAAAAGAAATAGCTGAGATATTGGTTGATTATTATCGTCTGGGGCAGGCCCGCAAGCCGGAACATATGTCCGCCGGCGGAGCGGTTTTCAGCATGACGCATTTTAATGACGAGATGCAGACTCGGATCGATACCTATCAGTTACTTGAAGAGAAAGCCGATGCGATCTATCAATCGTTGTCGGATGTTTACAAAGATGCTTTTTATGAGCTTGTTTTGTATCCGGTACGCGGTGCAAGCCTGATGAATCAGAAGATTCTCTATGCTCAGAAAAGCATTCGATATGCTTCGCAGGGGCGTGTGAGTGCGAATCAATACGCGGCGATGTCACACCATGCTTATCAGCAAATCATTACAGAGACAGCGTTCTATAATGACTCTGTGGCGGGTGGTAAATGGAAAGACATAATGAGCTATCGACCTCTCGGGCGATCTGTTTTTGATATGCCTGCGACGTCAACGGTTGATCCTATTAGCGGTGCTTCGATGGGGGTTGTGCTGGAAGGACAAATTTCCGAGGTGGCAGATTCCGCTGAGCCGGTCTTGCCGTTTAGCGACGATTTTGCTGACGGTCAGGCGGATGGCTGGCTGCCGGCCAATGCCGGCCGCTGGAAGTGCGCGCCAATGGCAGCCGCATGGAATATGCGATCAATACTTCAGATTACAGCAACCTTTCCGGTAACCGGCTGGGCGCAATGTCGTTAGTGGATGGACCGATGTATGAAAACTTTACTTTCCGCTGTTTAGCACGCAGTTGTGATAATTTCAGCTCCAACAGCTCGGCTGATTTTGCCATTGTGTTCGGATACATCGATGCCATGAACTATAATTGTTTGATTCTGAGCAGTTCTGGTTCCAATTCCGATTTTTTCCGTGTTGTCGGGGGAACACGCTCTTTGATTCAATCCGTCGGGGTCCGTATTCCCGATAACGCATTCCATTTAGTCGAAGCTGAAAAGAACGCGTCAGGTTTGACCCTCCGGTATAATGGTCAAACAGTTCTGACGACGTCGGAAATACTGGCCAGCGGGCTGATCGGTGTTGGATCGTATAATGATTCTGCCGCTTTTACCGAAATTGAAATTACTCCGCTGGAAAGTTTATCCGACAAACTTCCGGTGTTTGATGTGTTTACGCAAAACAAACATTTCATCGATATCTTTAGTAAGGGAGATACATCGTTTGCATGGACTGCGACACCGTCAGCTCCCTGGGTTCGATTGGATCAATCGAGTGGGACTGTCGACACACAGCAGCGTGTCTGGGTCAGTGTTGATTGGGATCAGGTTCCCTTGGGGCAAAGCAGTGCTACCCTTGAAATCGCCGGCGCCGGCAGTAACCAGACGATTGATCTGAGTCTGTTTAATCCGGCTTCTCCGCGTCCCGAAGAACTCACCGGCTTTGTTCAATCGAATGGCTATATCAGCATTGAAGCGGAACACTACACCAATCGCGTTGACCGAAATAACGCGGGCTGGCGAAAAATTGACACGTTGGGCTGCTGTGGCGACACGATGAGCATTTTACCGACGACGACGCCAAGCAGGCAGCCA
Organism: Anaerohalosphaeraceae bacterium; assembly: GCA_963675155.1. GTDB lineage: Bacteria > Planctomycetota > Phycisphaerae > Sedimentisphaerales > Anaerohalosphaeraceae > 4572-13. The sequence continues at coordinate 944,410 of OY775912.1, forward strand.
ATCTCGGATATCCTGGCCAATAGTCCCTTGCTGGAATATCAGGTCTATCTCTGGGATGTTGGCTCGCAAAAAGTGACACTGCATTGTATTCCAACGCATGCGATAACTTCTGAGCAGGGCTTACGATATGCGGTTGCGTTTGACAACCAAACGCCGCAGATTGTTGATTATGATACGGTCGAATGGAGTTCTCAGTGGACACTGAATGTTCTTCAGGGAGCCGCTGTTTCCGAAAGCACCCATACGGTTTCGCAACCGGGGTCGCATACGCTCAGGATATGGATGGTCGATCCGGGGGTTGTCATTGATAAAATTGTCATCGGCAACGCGCCGACAAGCCATTTAGGCCCCCCGGAAACTGCGGTTCAATAAAGATAAGAAACGACTCGAAAAATCAAAAATTACTAGAAGCCATTTTGCTCTGTTGACAACTAAATATCGAATTTATGTTTGCTAGCGTTTAATCGCATAAGCCAGCACTCTCAAGGCTGCTTCGTTAAAGAGCGACTGCTCTAAACGGGCATTCAATGCTGATCCGGTTGTCCGTTTAAGACCGCTCATGAACGATTCAACTTTAATTTAGAACCTCCCTCCCTCCCGGCGGCTACACAGCGTCGATTACAATAGCACTCCAATATGTCCTCTATTTGATATTAAATCCAAACAAGCCCCTTGTTGTCCCATTGGATAGTGGATATAATTGGGTTTGTGTAAGAGTTATAGCATAATGGGAGTAATTTATGAATATGAAGGTTGGCAAGAAAAAACTCGCTCTCACCATCATAGCACTTCTCCTTTTAGCCAAACTTATAATAACCTTCGTTGCTCTTCCTGAAATCTCGGTTGATTATGTAGCAAAATACAATGAACTGACTAAACCTTCTGATTATATCCATGAAGACAATGCTGCCGATGATTACCTAAAAGCATGCGAATTATATATCGAACCATCGGAAGAGTTATATGAATCTCGCTTGATGGTCAAGTGGTATGAAGCTAGGACTCCATTTTTTACTGATATTGACCCTAATGCCTTAAATCTTCTCAGAGCATGGATTGAATCAAATAAACCTGCCATCCATCAGATAAAATCAGCCAATCAAAAACCTTATTGTTGGTTTGAGAGGAAATCTGAAAAAGGAAGTGCTATCGGGATTACATTTCCTGAATTTTCTGGAATACGAGAGATATCGGAAGTGTTGATCAATTCTGCAAGGCTTAATACACTTGACAACAACTTTCGAGATGCCATTGATGATATCCTGATCTGTTATTGTATCGGGCAACGCCGGTGTCGAGAGAATTTATCCCTAACAGAACAGTTATCGGCAATAAGAATCAAATCTGATGCCATAAAAACAGCTTTAGAACTACTCTATTATTCAAACCCCACGGTTGAAGAGTTGAGATATTTTCAAGAGTCTCTACAGTCTCTTGTTGTTGATGAAGACTATATTCCTGGCGTTGAAGCTGAAAAATTATTTCTATATGATTATGTGCAAAGGGTCTATTTGGATTGGATCAGAGGTATTAATAGACCTTCTATTCGAGTTTTGTCTTCCATAAAATGCATGTGCGGTGATCACATGATTCCATTGATTAATGGCTTTGCGGGGCCATCGCGCCAAGAGGTGCTTCGAGAAATTGACCATTTCATAGATTTGAATAGTCAACTCAGGGAGAGAACTCCATGGGAAATAGATCATCAATGCAAAAACGTATTGATGGAAATAGAGGCGATTAATGAGTGTGATTTTTTTATGGATTTTTTCGCTCACCCATTCATTGGACTTTTCTCTTTATCTCAAAAAGAAAAGGCACAAACCAACGCTTTGATCACGGTATTAGCAATACTGAGATATAAAGCAGATCATGGTCACCTTCCTGAAACACTTGAAGAACTCGTTATAAAGGGGTATATTGGATTTTTACCCAAAGACCCCTATCGCGATGGAGATTTGTCGTATAGAGTTATAAACGATGATTTTGTGTTGTATAGTTACGGTGAAGATTATGAAGACAATAATGGAGAGCCAATTACCACTGAAAAAGATATCGATGACAGAATGTTTGGGGCTTCTCTACCTTCCTCATCTGTAACAAAAATAAAAGTCACCGCATATAAGGACGGGATTTACTGGCCCGTAACAACTATCCCTGTCTGCTTTGACACACAAAAGATATATTAATTTAAGCGTAGCACGAGTTCCTTTAGATCCTTTTTTCTCCCTCATCAACTTTTCCCGCACCTGCCTTGCCTTGTCTCTGTTTGCATGACTGACTTTGGTCGTATTCGTGCGGCGTTTCAGGTTTCGGCCCACCTCCTGATTCACAGGGGGTTTTGGGGCAATGCTGTTTTCAGCCAGGTTTAATGTCAGCCCGACCTTATCGGACGTGGCTTGTGGTCTTTGTTTTGCGAAGTAGAAATGCTCTAACAGTACCGCCCCTTCGGAGCTTTTTGGTTTTTAATGGCTTCCATCCGGGGGCTTACGCCGCCCGGTTACTATATTATATCCCTTCGGAATGACTTTTTTACAGAGCATGTCTGTCTGATTTCAGTATTACAGGCAAAGTGTATTGCCTGGTTGTCGTCCGATAACTTATTGCGTGTCGTAAATCCTGAGTTTTTCATTAATCTATAAAGTAATTTGGCCGATGCTGGAATGCGTTATTCTTTTTTTAAACGCATTTTAGAAGAACCTGAACGATGTAAATGATTCAGAAGGGCTTTGAATTGAAGAAATGGAGAAGTATCAATGAGCACGAATGATAACAGCATTGAGTCCCATGAAGAACTGCAGGCGTTGATTCAGCAGAAAGAAGCCGCGGTTCGCGCCAAAGGACGCTTAATTGACAATATGGCCTATCAAATTCGGACGTTGTCGAATGCTGTGATTGGTTTCAGTGATCTTTTACTGACCGAAAATCTCAGTGAAGAACTGATCGAGTATGTGACTGAAATCAATCAGGCCGGTAACGGACTTTCCGCATTGGTTAATGAAGTGCTTGACTGGGCTCGGCTGGAATCGGGGCGATTGCAGATTAATAAAATGAAAATCGACCTTGCACGGTTGATTGGCGAACTTGAAAAAATCGCTGCTTCGGCTGCGTCTGATAAGGGCTTAGGGTATGAAATACAGACCGATCCGAGCGTTGCCGCTTACCTGTTAAGCGATGAGGACCGTTTACTGAAATGTCTGATTAACCTGACGGCAAATGCCTTCAAGTATACCAAGGAAGGGTCGGTTCGCATTTGCATTCTGCCTGAGCAGCGTGACGGACAGGACTTTATTCGTTTTGATATCGTCGATAGCGGTGTTGGCATCAGTCCGGAAAAAATAGAGAGCATTTTCGAGCCTGCCTTACGCCAAGAGGATGCGCACGAAGAAGTGCTGACGATGCTGGACATGGGCTTTACGGTGACAGCGGGCTTGCCGCTCACGAAGCAGCTTGCCGAGGCGCTGGGCGGCACGATTGAAGTGGCCAGCCAGTTCAACCAGGGGTCCACGTTTTCTATGATTATACCGGTGGGGCTGGGGGCTGATGAGATGTCGCAGCTTGGATATTTTCAACAGGCCGCGACGATTCAAGAAGCCGCACAACCGGCTTCGCATCCCTCTGAACCGCGTGTTCTGCTTGTCGAAGATCAGCCATCGAATCGAACGGTGATCAGTTTGATGCTGGAGGCTATTGGGGTGACGGTGGAGACGGCGGAAGATGGTCAGGCGGGTGTTGAGAAAGCGTCTGAGGGCAGTTACGACCTGATTTTGATGGATCTGAAGATGCCCCGTTTGGATGGGTATGAAGCCACGCGGCAAATCCGCAGCCAAGGCGTCGAGACGCCGATTGTTGCGCTTTCGGCCAAGGTGCTGAATGAGGTTGAAAATCACCAGATTTCGGAGATGTTTGATGATTTTCTGACTAAACCGGTGGACAGCCAACGGTTGTCAGAGACGGTTAAAATATTTGTACCAGCGTTTCAAGATGATGACCCGGCCGAATTATCGAATGAGGGCGGCACTGAAGAGGTCATTACATTTGAATACGGAAAATAGGATTGGGGTAGAGGCTTAAAACTTATGTTTAATCAAAAACCACAGAATGCTTCGGCAACAGCCATCAGAGACAATCTGCTCTTTGGGGACTGGCTGATTCAAAAGGGTTGTCTCAATGAAGAGCAACTGCATGCTGCTTTGGAAAAACAGCGGCAAGAGGGCGCCCGACTGGGTCAAACACTGATTCAATTGGAATTTGTGCAAGATATTCAATTGACACTGCTGCTGGCCGAATACCTGGGACTTGAACACATTTCCCTGGGGAATCTGGAAGTCATTGAGAAAGATGTTGCGCGATGCGTGTCGGAAAATATTGCCAAGCGATTTGGTGTGCTGGCGGTTCGCAGTGAAGGCGATCGGATTATTGTTGCGATGTCTGATCCGCTGAATGTGATTGCGATTGACACCGTTTCGGTCAAGCTCAAAAAGTCGATTAAGACGGTGCTGGCATCCGAGTCGGAAATTAAGCGTGCGATTGAATACGTCTATCACGGCACCGACGTTGAAGAGCAAAAGCTTCGCGACCTGGTTGAGTTTGAGATCAGCAATGATGATGACTTTATCCTCGAAGATTCACTGGACGACGATGTTAGCGGCTCCGTTGATGCAGATGATGCTCCGGTGATCCGGTTTGTGGATCTGATGCTCAGCCAGGCGATTAAAAGCCGGGCCAGCGATATTCATATTGAACCGCAGGACAAATCCATGATTATTCGGATGCGTGTGGACGGCTTATTAATGGAGATGGTGCCGCCGCCGCGAAAGATGCAGCCTTCCGTTTTGGCTCGTATTAAAATACTCTCGGAGATGGATATTGCCGAACGTCGTTTACCGCAGGATGGCCGTTTCAAAATCAGACGGGGCGGCGGAATTGATGCCATTGACGTGCGTGTCTCGTCGCTTCCGACGATCTACGGCGAAAAAATCGTGATGCGTATTTTGGACAAAGGGGCTGTCAATCACAGTTTGTCGAGCCTGGGGCTGGAACCTGATCTGCTGCAGCAGTTCAAGGATACGCTGCATCAGCCGCACGGCATTATTATCGTGACCGGTCCGACCGGAAGCGGTAAAAGCACGACGCTGTATTCGGCGTTAAATGAACTGCGTGATCCAACCAAGAATATTACCACGGTTGAAGATCCGGTTGAGTATCGTCTGGGAGGTATCAACCAAACCCAGATTAAAGCGGGTATTGGTTTGACATTTGCCTCCTGTTTGCGGACGATCTTGCGGCAAGACCCGGATATTGTCCTGCTGGGTGAAATACGTGACAAGGAAACCATGGAAATTGCGATCAAGGCGTCTCTGACCGGTCACCTGGTTTTGAGTACCTTCCACACCAACGATGCGCCCAGTGCCCTGAGCCGGTTGGTTTATATGGGGCTGGAGCCATATTTGCTGGCTTCTTCGCTGAATTTGATTCTGGCTCAGCGTCTGGTGCGAAAAATTTGCGATAAGTGTAAAGAGCCTGTGGCCGTGGATGAGAAACTTATCAAACGGCTGCATCTGACAGACGAGCAGCTTGCCGGCGCACAGCTTTTCCATGGCAGAGGCTGTTCGGAATGCGGCAACAGCGGATATCGAGGGCGCCTGCCGATCTTTGAGTTTTTAACTATGGATCAGGAGATTCGGGAAGCGGTTGCAACGGGCGCCAAGGAAACAGAGATTCGTCATATGGCGCGGGCTAAAGGATTGGGTGATTTGCAGGATAGTGGTGTTATCCGGATGCTTGACGGCCTGACCACGGCAGAGGAAATTCTCCGCGTGACGTATGCAGAAGAAATTACGTCGTCGTAGATTGACGTTACCGGTTCCGCCAGCTTTGCGGTTTTTCAGGATGATCGATTTTCATGGTGCGTTGCTCTTTGTAGAAAACAGAAATTGCAAAGAGAATAACTGCACCTGAAATAATCACATAGCAATAGCCGATTGCGGGCAGACGAAACATTCCTGAAATCTCCGCGACTCGCCCCAGCTTGTCATTCAGAATTCCCCACAGCCCGATGCTGCCCATCAGGACAGCGGGCCATCGCAGCCATCGGTGAGTTGCGACTTTTAATGTTTTTCGTGTATTGAGAGCTTCCATCATCATTCCTCCAGTTTATGCGAAGCGGCTCGATTAGATTTAGACCACCTCTTTCTACGATTATTAGTATAGCATATCAGGTCACTTTTTTCAATCATTGCCGTAAGCCTGCGGGTTTATCATTCGCGGCTTATCGGACGATACCTGTGGGATGCCCAAAAAAAAATAAAGTTTCTATACGGTTTCTGATGCAATCGACTATCCGGCTGGGTTGAAATGACATTGGCGTTACTGCATCCTGCTTTTATGGGACCGGTTTGTTTTTCTGAAAAATGTCCAAAACGGGAAGTAAAGTCGTCAAACCGGCAGATCAAATGGGTCGATACTCAGACTGTAGGAATAAGGTGAAAATTTTTTAGGGACTGGTATGAGTACATTTGAATATGTAGCATGGGATCAATCAGGTAACTGTCAGGAAGGCGTCAAGCAAGCCGGCTCGCAGGAGGATGTCTTGACGTTTCTCCGCAACGAGCAGTGGACGCCGGTTTCCGTGACAGAAGTTCAACAGACGATCCGTGAAAAGACCACCTCCATTTCTTATAAGAAGGTCAAGTCGGCTGACCTGGCGACGTTCTGCTGGCAGTTGGGCACGATGCTGGGCGGCGGTCTTTCCATTACCATGGCGATTGAGACGATTGCCGAAGAAATGCCGAATCCCTATTTTGAGTTTGTGCTGAAAGATATTGCCGACAAGCTGGGCAAGGGCTTTACGATGGCTGACTGCATGGAAACCTATCCGAAGGTCTTCAGCCGCCTCAGTTGTGCGATGGTTGCGGCGGGAGAAATGGGCGGTTCGCTGACACAGACCTTGCAGCGTTTGGCTGAACACTTTGAAAACAGAGATAAGCTGGCACGCAAAGTTCGCGGTGCGTTGATGTATCCGGCGTTTGTTGTCGGTTTTATCGTGGTCATTGTGATTGTCCTGATGACATTGATTATTCCGCGTTTTTCGACCATGTTTGAAGAATTTAATGGTGAACTGCCTGCGTTTACGCGAGGGTTTATGGCCGTGTATGATATTCTGATGAAAAATATGCCCTTTGTGCTGATTGGCCTTGCCATTGCGGCGGTGGGAATCACGTTCTATAAGAAAACCGAAAACGGTCACAAAAAGTTTTGCAAATTTATGTTGTCGCTGCCGATTTTCGGCAAGATTCTGCTCATGGCTTTTGTCGCGACGTTCTGCAAGACGCTGTCGACCCTGATTTCAGCGGGTGTGCCTGTGCTGGAGGCGTTTCAGATTCTCGCCGGTATGACCGATAATGTGATCCTGCGAAATGGGGTCATGGACACACGCGAAAAAATGGTTGAAGGCTTGAGTGTTTCACAGAGTATGGAACAGGTGGGCTTTTTTCCGGGCGTATCAGTCAAAATGGCACAGATTGGTGAAAACAGCGGCTCGTTGTCTTCGGTGATGGAAAAAACGGCTGAATATTACGAAAAAAAGGTCGATTCGCTGGTTTCGGTTATGCTGGGTATGCTGGAGCCGATTCTGATTATCGTTGTCGGCGGTATCGTGCTGGTGGTGATTTTGGCGATGTACCTGCCGATTTTCTCGATGTCGGCCTAAACGTTCTTCGCGGTATCAATGGCCGTGTACGCCGGTGGCTTTAAAGCCGGATTTGGCACGGGTGTAAAAAAAAGAAATTCTTAATTAAGTCGTCAAGCTGGTTGTTCGAAATAAAGAATGAAATCAGATGTATTTAAAACAATTTTTTTGGGAGATTGTAGAATGAAGAAACAAGGTTTTACATTAATCGAGCTGATGGTTGTGATTCTCATCGTCGGCATTCTGGCAGCCGCCTCTATTCCGCTGATGCGGGGTCGTATTGACTCAGCAAAATGGTCAGAAGCAAACGCCATGGCCGGTACTATTAAGTCGGCTGTCCGCGTGTATTATGCCGAAAAGGGTACGATCCTGACAGGTGGCGTCAGTACCAACCTGACAGCGCTGGGCTTTTCAGACGATGATCTGACAGGGACGTATTTTGAAGCCGCTGATTTCTCAGTAACCGGTACAAAGGCTACTGATATTGCTGTGACGGCCAAGGGAGACGGCGTTGGCAATACCCCCAGTGGAACGTACATCCTCAAAGCCAACGGTGACTGGGAGAAGCAGTCAGAGTAAAGCAGAATTTGCACAGCTCGAGCAAAATGCAAAGGCGGAGAAAGTTTACCGGAAACTTCCTCCGCCTTTTTCGGGTTCAACAGTTTTTTCGATTTTTGCTGTGCCTTCGATATGCAGAAGAAGATCAAAGTCTTGGATACGAGAGGGCAATCGACATGATAAGAGGGCCGAGAAAAATAATCATTCAGGAAAGGGCGGCATTTTCACTTGTTGAAGTCGTTGTGACCATCGGCGTTTTAGCCGTGGTGGCATTGGGCGCCTTGAGTTATCAGTTTCATGCCGTCAAGCAAGTCAAACGGGCCGGCGTAAAAATGTCGGCCACACGCCTGGGGATGCTGGTTCTGGAAAACTGGAAAATCCAGGGCGGCGCCGAGCATTATGATCCCACCGTACTTGATCCGACCGCGACCGAATTGCCAAGTCATGCCGATATATACGTGTTCGAGGTTGACGGCGTGTCTTTCTATCTGGATTTGTCTGCGGAGAACGTTCAGTCCAGTGAGGAAACAGGGGTTACGCTGCGTGAGTTGACTGTTTCGGTGCAATGGAATCCGGACTACCAGGAAGGTCTTCCGGACAGCGATGATCCGGTCAGCACATTTAATACGTTTGTCAGATGCGATCAATCGGGAGGTTAATTCGGTGACTCATCAACGAACCATAAAAGGTTTTTCACTTATTGAGCTTATTATTGCGATGGCGGCGGCTACCATTTTAGTCCTGGTTGGCGGTGTCTTACTGCTGGGCAGCAATAAAGCTTACAGCCAGGTGTATGATTCCATCCATGATTCGATTGCGCAGGATTCGCGGGTATTGACCGTGGCTTTTGGCGCGATGGGTCGTCAGTCCAACCGCAATGATTATACCATCTATAAAGTCCGCTCGGGTAATTTTGTCGAAGCTGTTCCGGATAATGGCAAATCGGTTGCTGCCGGTCAGGCGGTTGAATTTCACTACTGGGATCAATCCTTCGATGAACTTTTCAGCGGTGAAGAGGGAATGGACGTGACGGATGTCGGGACGCACTATGCGTTGTTTTACCTGGACGGCGATAAATTATATGCCGATTATGGTCATATCATGAATGGTCTTGGTGCTGTTCAAAATGGGTCACGCAGCGAAAGAGGACTCATTCGAAAAGTGCTGCTGGCAAGGGACGTTGACGTTTCCAAGACCCCGGAACTGTTCAGCCATGAAATGCTCGGGGGATCGGGGAGCGGATGTGTGAACATGAGTGTTACGCTGACGAATGACGAGGGGAAAACGGTCGATATTAAAACCGCAACATTACTGCGCGTCACCTGGCCAAACTAAAATGTTGGGAGAGAAATAATGACTTTTAATCACAAAAGAAAGATGTTACGGCACAGCCAAGGCTCTGTTTTGGCCTTTGTGCTGATTCTGATGGTGGTGATGTCTTTGGTCGGTCTGGCAATGATTAAGATGTCTGAGGGGTCCTGGCTGCAGGCGGCGCTTTATGAAAATGAAAGCGTAGCGATGAGTACCGCGGAAGCTGCTTATGAACGAGCGATTTACTGGATGGGCCAGAATCCGGAGTTGTTGATGATGATGGACATTGACGGGACGACGGGGTCGCTTGAGTTTGCGGATTCCCGTGCTGATTATCAAGTGAAGTTTCACGGTTTTGTCGGCTTTCGCCCGGTCTTTGAGGTGACCGCTGACGGTTATTGCGGCACGTTTCATCGCAGCATTCGGGTTTATGTCATTCAGGCTTCCTCCGGCTGGGAGATGGGACAATGCCGCATTCCCATCAGTACCGCCTCTACGCAGGAAGTGTATTTTGCGGAAGGTGAAGTTCTGGATATGCCGATTCATATCAATTCGTATAAGGCTCCGGATGACCCGCAATGTGATATTTACATCAGCGGTGATCCGTCCTTTCTCCAACCGGTTTCAATGGGGGAGTCACGTTATTCGGTGGGCGGACATGACAAATACCGCGGCATTATGAATGTCTTTACCGCGGGGATCACATTCGATCAGCCAAAAAGTCTGATCTCGGATGAAGACGCGGTTGCTTCAAAAATTGACTGGTATGAGGATACCATCAGCCGTCAGCGAAGCGATCAGGTTTTTCATCCCGAAAAAAACAACAGCGTTCCGGAAGGGCAGGCGGCGGTGCAAATCGAATTTTTCGTTGGTGTCCACGGTACAGGTTATGTCCGGATTACCGACGACTGCACGGTGCGATGTCGAGCCGTCACGAGTTCTTCCGATACCTGGGATTACAAAGTCCAGTCCGGCAGCGATGGGACACGATTTGAAAAGTATCCGATTTACGGATTTCATTATATCCCCGAGAATGCTGAAGCGACTGGCCAGCGTGTCACTCGCACCATGGAAAGTACCCAGATTGTTGCTAATTATGGCGGTTATGAAGCACCGCCGTGCGGGATGCTCTATGTTGACGGCGATGTGATTGTCGGCAGTGCGAATGAAAATGCTGCTGATCCAGACATTGCTGCTCTGAATGTGGTTCAGGGTGTGATGTCAATTGTTGCTACCGGCAATATCTGGGTTGCTAATTCGATTACGTTATCGGACAAAGATGATGATGGCGAAACTTATTTAAGGCAGAGCAATGGGATGCCTTCCTTGGAAAATCCGAATGGATTAGGTCTTTTTGCCGGCGGCGTCATCAAGGTATTGGATCCGGGCATGGTGGAAGAATATGCGGAGACAGGTCACTGGGAATATTCCGGACGCGGACGGAACCGGACCCGAGTCTGGGTTGAAGGGGGGCTTCCTGAGATCGGCGGAATGGACTATGAACCGATTGGCATCAAAGATACCGGACAGGCTGATGGGACGTATTACCGGCATTTACCGGACCCGATGGTCATTGAATCGGCCATTACAGTTGGCGGCGGCGGTTGGGGGGCTGAAAATGTACGCCGCAGCAGCGGAGACGGTCGAAAGGAAACCTCCGGCAATCAGGATGATCTTGTGGTGCGGGGGACGCTGACCGAGGTTATTCGCGGTGTGGTCGGACAGATTGGTCGCGACGGCTATCTGAAACAATATTATTTTGACGAACGCATGCAGTCCGGTTTAATTCCCGGGAATGTTCGCTTGAAAGGCAAGTTCACTACCGCACCGGGAGGATGGAACGATTTCAGAGTTGATCCGGAGCAGGACGATTAGAACGGTGTTGTCATGCTAAAACGGTGAAAATATACCCTTCAGGGTCGTAAATTCCCGCACGGAAACTCGAAACTGACGGTTGCAAAACGACTTAGCCGCGACGAAACGGGAATTTTCAATCGTGATCAGTATAGAACCTCTCTGACTGTTGACAAAGCCTGGGTTTCCGCCTTCGCGGAAATGACAAGCTTAAGGCGTTTTTACATAAACAACGTCTCATCAATATGTCTTTTAGAAAAACGAGCGGAACATTGCTTGACATGTCATTTTGACGATAAATTTCGTTAACCTGCCTCCTTAAATTGCCGAAATGCCAATGCGTGTAGAGTTGAACCGAAAGGTCCGATAATGCGAAAGTGGGATTTTACGATGGCAATAGTCAATCAAGGAAAATGGTATCGATTTAAACCGGCGTCCTGTCAAGGGCATCGGTCTACCCGATCATCCTGCGGATTTACGCTTGTAGAGGTAGCGATCTCCATCCTGATTATCATGGTCTTAGCGACCGGTGCGATGGGCTATCAATATCATTCCACGCGTGATGTCAAACTTTCTGAAGTCCAGGCGACCGCGTCTCGTTTGTCGATGCTGCTGCTGGAAGGATGGAAAGGCACCGAAGGGGCCGATGACTTCGATCCTGTTTCGGTGTTTGGATCAGAGATTACCATTGAAACCTCAACGATTGGTCCGGACGTGGCGCAAAACAAATGGGGATGGGATTTTGACTTGCTCGATCGCTATGTCGTGGAAATGAATGAGACGGTCTATTATGTCACGCTGTCCTGGAATGATGCGTTTTTCTTTGAGCCGAAGGTTCTCAATTGCGTGGTTACCTGGCGTAATGATTATATGCAGGGACAATTAGAAGGGGATGAACCGGTTGTTCAGTATTCCGCTTACTTTGTCAACTATTGAGGGGATTAAACGTGGACCAAGCTAAAAGACAGCGATTCAGCGGTTTTTCACTGATCGAAATGGTTGTTGCGATTGCGATCGTGAGCATCACCATATTGGGCGTAGGCGTGTTCCTGTCCAATGGTCAGCGCAGCTGGAATGATCTGTTCAGCCGTGTTTACAGCGATTCTACGATTGACGGATTTGCCGTCCAGCGCGTCTTTGATTCGATTTGCCGGAAGGCCAGCATGCGTAAGGCTACCATTGGTGAAGACGGTGATTTTCTGGAATTATACTACTGGGATTCGGGTTCGACCGCTTCGACGCCGGAACATTACGCACGGTTTTATCTGTCCAATGATGACTTATACGTTGAGCATGGGACATTGTTGAGTGGTACCTGGCAGCCGGATGCCGATACGGCGCATATTAAAGTTGCCGAAGATATTGAGGATCTGAAGTTTGGTGTTCAGGGTGCTTCGATCCAAATGTATATGACATACCAAGATGAAGGAGCGATGCCGGTTGTCTGTTCGACTGTGCGTCATAGTGAGTAGGAGTTTTAAATGTATGCTTATCGATTAAAACTGAAAAGAAACAACAAAAATCACGGGGCCGTTTTGGCGATCATGGTGATGCTGATTCTGTTGTTGTCTCTGACTAGTTTGGCTTTAATTCGAGTCGGACAGGAGGCCCGGATTCGAACGGTCCGCAATATTGCTGAGACTCGCGCCCGTTTTGCCGCAGATGCCGGCGTTGAACGTGCGATCTATCAAATGAATAAAATGCTGGATTACGGCGTGTTTGGGATTTACGGCACGCCAACCTATGTGTCAGAGGCATTAACAGGTTGTGATGCCGATTATACAGTCAGCTACACCGGGGACTCGGGGTCGGGATATGAGATTACGTCAGTCGGTCATTCCGGAAACGCTACGAAGACCGTTCGCGTGACAGTCGCTTTGACTAGTCCGATGGCGGAAGGTTACGCTGTCCTGGCCAAAGATGACCTGGAGATGAAAAATAAATCAATGGTTTCAGGTTATAATTCTTCGGATCCTTCCGAGACTGATGTTCCGGTTGCGATTGGTACCTTGAGTACAAAATCAGGCAGCATCGATATTAAAAACGGTGCGGTTGTCAAAGGTGACGTGTATGTGGGTGTTGGTGGGGACCCGGATACCGTGATCAATCTCAAGAATACCAGTTCAATTGAAGGCGAAACATTTGTCATGCCGATGACCTATGATCTCCCTTCTGTGACGGCCCCATTTTATCTGGCTTCCCACGGAAAAATTTCCGGCAAAAACATTTCACTCGATTCATGGGACAGCGGCAAGTACACAGGGATTGATATCAGCAATAATGGAAAACTGGAAATTGATGGTGATGTGACACTCTATGTCACCGGTGATATTACGCTGAAAAATAATTCAACATTAAAAGTCAAAAACGGATCAAGCCTGACCCTGTATTTTGATGGTGATATTGAAGCTAAAAACGGTTCTGAAATCAGCAATGAAGCGGCAATTCCATCTCAGCTGAAATTGTACGGGACGGGCAGCCACCAGAACATTGAGTTGAAAAACAACAGTGATATCCATGCTGTCATCTATGCACCGAACGCTAATATGGTGGTTCATAACAAGGTGGATGCATACGGCTCCTTTATTGTTGATGATTTTGAACTGAAAAACAGCGGTGATGTCTATTATGACAAAGCGTTAAAAGAAGTATCGATCTATGATGAGACGGCCTATTTCACGGTGACGCACTGGGAAGAACTCTAAATTTTTGTTGGAGTTAAGATTATGACGAAAAAACATATCACTATACAAACAACTAAGGGCGGTTTTACGCTGGTGGAATGTATGCTGGCCGCATTCATTTTGATGATCGTTATGGCCGGCCTGATGGGATTTCGGTATTACACTGTCCTTAATGCCGAAGTGGCCGAAAACCAGCTTCTTGCCGCGCGGGCGGCCAGTCTTTTAACCGAGGCCTGGAGAGGGCAGGATGGCGATTTGGCATTTGATCCGCTGCAGCAGGATTTCGATTCGGATTTTGAGATTTCTTTACTCGAAGCCAACGTAGGGGGGGGGTATATGGGCCTTTCGTCTCTGGGCAGCTATCAAATCAAATTGGACGGCAAAGAGTTTCAGGCACAGCTTCTCTATGGGAAAATGTGGGGCTCAAATACGTTGCGATCCATTCATGTGATTATTCGCTGGGAAGACCATCGCGGTGTTGAGCACCGATATCACTTGCCGACGCTTTCAGGAAACGCCGCTTAGTACAGGAGTCAAATATGAAACAGAGCAATCAAAATACACGTGGTTTGACGCTGATGGAACTCCTTGTCGCTCTTGTTATCGTTGCCATTATTGTGACGGCTATTAGTGTCATGTTTGTGGACACCCATCGAGGCTGGCTGGATTCCTACGCGAAAATCCATGGGGGTGCTGCTGATGATGCTGCGATGTCGCAGGTTGCATTTGATAAGATCGTCCGAAAGGCCTCACGTTCAAAATATGAGGTCGTTGGATTGGAAGAGTTGACAGTCTATTATTATGAGGATTGGCAATCGTCAGATGAGTTGGATCGGTACGCTCGATTTTATCGGTCCAAGAGCAACCCGGCTCAATTTTATGTTGAGCACGGGGAAGTTAATGAAGACGATTCAGATGTTTTATCGACTGTCCTGTTGGCATCCACGGTTTCAGATCTTGAATTTAAGCCTACCAGCGGTGGTATCGAGATGAAACTATCGCTGGATGATGGACGTGAATCCACCACCCTGGTGACCACTGCGATTTTGCACAATGAGTAGTTAAGTCACTGTTCGGTCGAGCCGATATGGTGCTGGAAACTGAATACGGAACAGAAGGGTCCGATAAGAATGAAGCAGACAATTAAAAACTTGGTCCTGTCCAATAAACGGAAACGGTCGGGGTCTGCGTTAGTCTTGATTGTACTGGTTATGCTCATTTCTCTGGCGATCGGAACCGGACTTTTAGCCATGGGAACGAATATGCGGATATCCTCAATGCGAAAAGTACAGGATATCTCAGCCCGTTCGGCGGCTGATGCCGGGATCGAACATGCTGTCCAGACCATTAATGATGCTGTGGACGAGGGGCACTGGTCGAGTTCGGTCTCGCCGAACTACGAAAATGTCTGGCTGTATGATGACGACACTTATTATTCGGTTAAGTCAACCTACAGTGCTTCGGACGGCTATCAGATCGAGTCCGTCGGGAAATATAAAAATCAGACACATGCGGTTTCAGCTACTTTGAGGCTGAAGGGTTTGTTTGAAAATGCGATTATGTGTCGTAATGGGATTACCCTCAAGGGCGGTACGGTAATTAGCTCGATTGATTCGGATGTTTCGATGGATCCGGATGATACGGATGAAAAAGTCGTTATTGGTACGAACAGCATTGGAGCCGATTTGATAACCCTGAATAACGGTGTGACCGTTGATGGTGATGTCGTGGTTGGTGTTGGCGGGGATACCGATACGGTCATCAAGGATTTAGGGGCGACGGTCGGTGAGAAATATTCGCTGACTTCATCGTTTGACTTTCCGCCTGTCTCGCCGCCGTCGTTTTGGTGGCCGAATACTTCTATTGGAGTGAAAAAGGGTGAAAAGAAGATCGGTGAATGGTGGTGTGATTATCCGGCGGTGGGCCGATTCGACAAGATTGATTTGAGCAATGGGACAACGCTTCGAGTTGTTGGCAACTGTACGCTGTATGTTACCGGCGATGTTGATATGGGCCAGTCCAGTGAGATTCTTCTGGAAGCAGGTGCATCGTTGACCATTTACCTGGATGGCGACTGGATTTCAGATAATAATTCAGGAATCAATTACACCGCAACGGATACATCCAGCTTTACCCTGTATGGTACCGGCTCGGCAGGACAGAAAATTGATTTGAAGGCGAAAAGTGATTTTTACGGTTCTATTTACGCGCCGGATGCGGATTTGACGATTTACTCGGGTGGTGATTTATACGGTGCTTTTGTGGCCGATAATTTTGAACTGAAGAACCCGGCAAGATTTTATTATGATGCGGCTTTACAGTCAGTCAAGGTTTCCGATGAGGGAGCCCGCTATGTCATCAGCCGGTGGAACGAACAATAACGGGATTAAACTATGATTGCAAACTTACTGAACAAACTGCATACTCAGATTGAATTGATGGGGCTGGATATCGGCACTGCTTCGGTGAAACTGGTACGTTTACTGAAAGACTCCAGCGGCTATACGGTTTCTCTGGCGGTTCGGGAAGATATTGAAGACACTGCTGCCGATGACAAGAAACGTTTGACTAATACGGTTGCGGCGGTGAAACGCTGTTTTGAGAAGGTTCCCGGCGGGCGTAATGTTGTCTGCGGAATTCAGGGTTCACAGGTGATTGTCCGGGGCTTTAAATTTCCGCCTCTGCCCAATGAGGCTGTCGAACAGGCTGTCCAATTCGAAGCATCGCAAGTGTGTCCCTTTGAAAGTAAGAACAGTGCAATGGACTATCAGTTAGTTGAAAACCCGAACCTGCCGTCCGAAGAGAAAAGCTCCAAAGTGACTCATCGGAACGGTCTGATGGTGGTTTCGACAGATGAGGCCATCCGGGAGATCCAAAACGTTGTCGCCGACGCCGGCGGTAGTACCCTCATGGTTGATGCCAGTGCGCTGGCCGTTCTCAACTGTCTCAATGAGTTGGACCTGTGCGATACTCTCGGGACCGTGGCCGTTATCGACATCGGCTGGACGTATACCAATGTTATTATCTACGGGCAGGACGGATTGCCGTTTGTACGCGACCTGGGCAATGCCGGTCAGGCCATCGTCAAGGCAATCAGTACAGAACTGGATATGTCAGTGGATGAGGTTCATCAAGCATTGTCCGGAAAAGAAACTCCCACAGAGACCCAGAATCAAATCTTATTAGCGATGAACAATGCCATTCGCCCGATGGCCATGGCCATCAACGAGACGCTTCGTTTTTATTCTTTCCAGGAAAAAGGTGCCGCGATTGAAAAGATTTACTTGTGCGGTGGTTTCTCGCTGATTAATACATTTGTCGAGTTTTTGTCTGATGCGTTATCGGTTGACGTTGAGTTACTTAATCCGTTTGAAAAAATGAACCGCCAAGCCGGAACTAAAGAGAACGAACTATTAAAAACATGCGGGCCTGTATGGACGGTTGCTGCAGGTCTGGCGATGAGGACGATTTAGAATGTTTTCGATTGACTTACTCAAAGGAAAAGGATTGCCCCACAGGAGCAGTCCCAAACGTGCTCTGATGAAGGCGGTCTCATTTCTGATTCCGATCATGGCTGTAATGGCCTGGGCGGCGAGTTACCAGCATGATTGCCGGTTAACCATCGAACAGAAAGCGGCAGCAGAGGAGAATCAGTCTGTGATAGAGGTCGCGAGCAAAGCCATCAAGACGTTTCAGCAGATCAACTCCAGTACGGCCGACATGAACCGCTGTCTTGACGCTTTAACCGCAGCACTGTCATATCGTGTTCAGGTCAGTGATCTGTTGGTTGCCTTTGTACAGAATCTTCCCGATGAGATCATTATTTATGAAGTGGATATCGACCGGGAAGCGGTGATGGAAAAAGTCAAGAATACCCAGAAGAATGTCATGGAACAGCACCTTGCCGTGGACCGGGAAATGAAGTTGACTCTTTGTGGATTTGATTCGGAAAGCAGCGATCAGTTGGTACAAGACTATGTTGATCGACTCAAGCAGTCGGAAATGCTTTCGACAGTGTTTGCTGATATCAAGCCGACAGCTCAGCAGCGGGGTGTTGTGGACGGTCGATCTGCAACCTATTATGAGATTGAATGTACGCTTCATAGACAGGATTAATCAATGAAGAATAAAAAGAAAATAAAAATTACGCGGTATACCGCATTTCTGGCGGCAACCTGGGCAGGATGTTTACTGTTGTTAGGTGGCGGATACCTCTTCTTCCACCTGCCTCAGAAAGAGATATTGGCCCAGGCAGAGAGGCAGTTCAGGGAAAGTAATGAAATTCGTGAAATCGCCGATATGGCCAGTCAGGACAGTGTTATCCAAAATGCCCAACAGCGATGTGACGAGGTTTGTGAGCAGATTCATCATTACTCGTTGCCGGAAAAAAGCATTACAAACCTGGTTTTCGAAATTGGTAAAATGGCCGGCGAAATCGGTTTGTCGGACTTTTCGAGCAAAGATCATAATAACCGAAATGTGTCCACAGTTACAAAAAGCGATATTGTCACCGAAGGCTGGTTGGCGGTTGAATTCAAGGCATCATTTGAGCAGCTTTTACAGTTTGTTAATCGGCTGGAAACTGCTGAGCCGGTTGTATTTGTGGAAACACTTATGGTTAGCCGTGGAACAAATGGGCAAAAAATACATGAAGTCAAAATGGAACTTTCGTTTTTGGCGACTACCGGCGAAGGCAACTATTCCGTCGCGTCAGCCCCCCCCCGATAAACGACAGTTCAATGATAGCTTAGGATAGGATATCCGGGATGTCCAGAAAAGACAGGAAGAAGGATTGTGAAAACTATAGCGATTACAAATCAAAAAGGTGGATGCGGTAAAACCACTACGGCGGTCAACCTGGCTGCGGCATTAGCTCAAAAGGGCTACCGGACGCTGATTGTGGACCTGGACCCCCAGGGCCATGCAACGTTGGGGTTAGGTGCCGTTCCGGAAAATATCGAGCATACAATTTACGATGTGCTGGTCGATCCGGCCATTCGGCTGCCGAATGTCGTTTTATCGACGTGCATTGAACAATTGATGCTGGTACCCTGTAATGTTTTGTTGAGCGGCGCCGAATCGAAACTGACTCAGATGCATGATCGAGAATATATCCTTCGTAACCGCCTGACATCCATTGAGCCGTATTTCGATTATTGCATCATTGACTGTGCGCCGTCACTGAGTTTGCTGACGCTGAATGCGTTAGTCGCGGCCACGGAGGCGATCATCCCCGTCCAGACCCACTACTATGCGATCGAAGGTCTCAAGCAGGTTTTAGAGACGCTGGAAATTGTGCGGGATCGATTCACGCCGGGCTTGAAAATCGGAGGTATCTTATTGACGCTTGCTGAGCGCAGAACCATGTTGAGCCGGGATGTGGAACGCCAAATGCGTGAATTCTTTGGAGACCTTGTTTTTGAGACAGTGATTCATCGCAGTGTCCGGCTGGCGGAAGCACCCAGTGCGGGCCAATCCATTATGACCTATGATCCGAAAAATAACGGAGCAATCGAATACAACCAATTAGCGGAAGAGATTTGCCATGAGAAAGTCAGGACTACAAAAACAGATTTCGTCCATATTTAATGAAACATCGGTCCCTGAGCCGGATGTGACGACCGCAACGCTGCCGACGCAGCAGGATGCTGTCGATACGACATCCCCCGAAGTGCCGCCGATTTCTTCATCGGACAGTGTTCACGCCGCCGGAAGCAAGCCGTCTTTGGCCCAGCGAATGGCCGCTGTGACGACTGCGTCAGAGGCTGTTCATACGCCTGCGGTGCCGGCTATGCGTCCCAAACCTTTAACCAAGACTCCGGTGAAAACACTTAAGCCAAAGGGTGCTGGCGATGTTACCGGTCAGATCAAAAAGGCTCTGCTGGGTTCCAGCGCTGCCAAAATGGATCCCCGTCAGAAAAAGATGACTATTATGGTCGGTGTTTTGTCGGTTGTCTTTGCCGCCGTACTGTTTGTCTCATTGGGCGGGCTTGGACAGAGCAGTAAGGCCACAACGGACGAACCGAGTTCGGCCGGGACGTCTGCGGCCGTCCAATCCGAAAACTCTCTGCAATGGCGCAGCCCCCAGCCGATGCCGGAGCAGTTGCGTAATCCGATGGACCCCGTGACTTCAAAAGTGGTCAGCGAACAAAGCAGCACTGGTTCAGATCAGGTTGTTGTTAAGGGGATTGTATTCAGTAAGACCCGACCCACCGCCATTATTAACGATAAGATCCTGGCTCAAGGGGAAAGTATCGGCGGTCTGACTGTTGTTAAGATCAGCAAAGAATCAGTTGAGTTTGAAAAGGATGGACAGCGTTGGACACAGCCTGTACAGCGTTAAAAGTATAAAGTAAAGACAGCGATAAACGGAAAGGAAAAGACATGGAAACGACGGGAATTCAAGGAAAAATGACCGTTGTCCTGATGGCTCTTGCACTTGTGGTATCTGCATCGTTTGGTGTGGAAGAAGACGCCGGTGCCGAATGGACCAAGCCCGAACTGTTGACCCCGGTTCAACAGCGAATGCAGCAGGAAATCAGTATTGACTTCAGAGAGACAGCGATCGACGATGTATTGATGATCATGGCTAAACAGGCCGATGTGGATATTATCAAAAGCCCCAAGGTTGAAGGGATGGTTACGGCGACGTTGACCGATATTCCGCTGGCTGAGGCATTGTCGAATATTCTCGAAGCCCATGGTTACACGTATATCACAACAGACAATATGATCCGCGTGGTTCCCAAGGAAGAAGTTCTGGAAATTCGTGAAAAGCTCGATAGCCGTGTATATTGGATCACCTATGCGGATGTGACACAGGTCGAAGAGGCTCTGAAAAAATTCATTTCCGAGCGGGGGTCGATTTCCGCCAGCACCGCGACCAGCAATGTGATTGTGACGGATGTGGAAAGCAAGATTAAAGCCATTGACCACTTTATTAAGCAGATTGACCGCGTGACGCCGCAGATCCTGGTTGAGGCGAAGATTTACGATATTTCTTCGCAGGACAACATGGATCTGGGTGTCGAATGGCAGGCTGGTACGAATACGGGATATCTCGACGGTGACGAAGTGTTCCAGAACGGCTCGCCGCTGACTTCGAGCATTGGTAACGCTTACAAGGGGACCGGTTCGGTGACGAATCCGTTTACCTCGGCTGCCTTTTCCGGTAAAACCGGCAAGACGGATACGGTTGGCCTTATGCGATATGGGATTATCAACAGCAATATCAATATTGATGTTGCCCTGCATGCCAAACAGGAAGATGTCCGTGCCAAGCTGTTAGCCAATCCGAGAATTATGGTGTTGGATAACGAAAAGGCTGAGATTAAGATTATCGAACAAATTCCCTATCAGGAACTGACCCAGAGCAGCTCCGGCGGCAACATCGGCACCACCGCATTTCGTGACGTAGGTGTCGAATTGCGTGTGACGCCGCACCTGACCCGGGACGGGCTGATTCGCATGGACCTGAATCCACGGTTCAGTGTGGTTACCGGTGAAGTTGTCATTCAGGGGACCAATGGTACCAGTCCCCAGCCGATTGTTGCCACGCGGGAAGAAAGCACGACGGCACTGATCCAGGACGGCGAGACCGTTGTTATTGGTGGTCTGAAAAAGCAGGATGTTTCGACGCAGCTCAATAAAGTGCCGCTGCTGGGCGATTTGCCGCTGCTGGGCGGGTTGTTCCGTTTTGAAGGCGAGAGTACGACGAACAGTGAGCTGGTGATTTTCATTACCCCTCATTTGATTAATGAGCCGCAACTGACACCGGGAGAACAGGAATTGCTCGATGATATCGATTTCACAAGGCCCAGGATGCCGGAAACAAAACTCGGCAAAACGGATCTCGATGAGATAGAAGAGGAAACGATCTCTATGAAATAGAATTGCTTTAGAGAACCAAAGATTCAGGCCGGAAGCGTTTAATCAATGCTTCCGGCCTTTTTTGCGCATTGTAAAATGACTAAAGCTTCAAGAGGGCCCAACGCTTCTACGGTCTGAAATCATCGGCTTCTTTAAACCATTTCGGGCTTTTCGAAATGGTCAACGCCGTGTCGATCAGGGCAATGTGTGAATAGCCTTGTGGGAAGTTGCCAAGTAGACGCTTACTATTAAAATCAATGTCTTCGCTGAACAATCCCAGGTGGTTGCTATGCTCTAAAAGCTGCTCGAACATATCAATCGCCTGCTGTTCTTTACCGATCAGATAGAGGCTTTTAATCATCCAGAAGGTACAGACGGTGAACGATGATTTTGGCAAACCGAAATCATCGGAGTTTTTATACCGGTACATTAAGCCGTCTCGGGACAGTTCTTTATAGGTTTGCATGACGGTGTCGGCAAACACCGGGTCCGTGTGATGCAGGAAGCCGTATTGCTGTGCGAGCAGGTTGGCCGCATCCATGGATGTTCCACCGTAAAACTGAGTTAACGCATTCGTTTTGGGGTCCCGACCTTTTTTGAGGATGTCGGCTTTAATTTTTTCCCGCCAGTACGCATAGTCTCTGGCATCGTTGTCTTTTCCCAGGAACTTGGCGATGCGTGCGGCCCGGTCCATGCCGACCCAGCAGAGAATCTTTGAAAATGTAAAATGCTTTTGCTCCGTTCGGAACTCCCAGATGCCCGAGTCCAGTTTCTTCCAGTTGTTTTCAACATGGCGTGTCAGCGTACGAACCACCGTCCAGAGATCCTCTTTGTTATTCAATGATTCGTGGAAGATCGTCAGGCTTTCATAAATCACATCCAGAACGACCCCGTAAATATCATTCTGTTTTTGCTTGGCGGCGGCATTTCCAATGCGGACGGGTTTAGAGCCTTCGTATCCGTTCAGCCACGGCAGCTCTTTTTCAATCAGTCGGCCGCGATGATTAATTGAATACATGATTTGAATTTTTTCATCCTTGTAAGGAATGATGTCCAAAACAAACTGCAGGAAACGCTGTGCGACGTTATAGTGTCCCAGCCGAGACAGAATGCTGATTGTCATGGAGGCGTCTCGCAGCCAGCAGTATCGATAGTCCCAGTTGCGTACTTCGCCAATCGTTTCCGGCAGGCTGGTGGTCACCGCGGCAAGAATGGCACCGGTTTTCTGGTAGGCCAGCAGTTTGAGAACCAGCGAACTGCGTTCGACTTCTTTCTGGTATTTTGTAAAGACCTGGGTTTTGCCTGTCCAACCCAGCCAATAGACTTTGGTTCGCTGGTATTCCAAACGGACCCAGTCCATATCGGGCTTAAACAATTTCTGGTTGTAACTGAGTGCCAGGAAAGCTTCTTGTTTGAGTTCGATGGGTTTAGCGTTAACAATTTTTTCAAACGGCAGATTCGCGTACAGATAGACCGATTCATACGGCCCTTTGGTGGTCATCGCTTTGATGAACGTCTCGGTTGCGACAACCTTTGTGTCATGTTGTGCATAAGCGGGTCGCGGTTGAAAATGGACACGGAATTTAGGTGTACCGCTGACAGGGCGGATATAACGGATGATGTCCGGCGGGCAATGGTACACGCCGGCATCGGTTTTGTATCGCGGCATGAAGTCGTACACCTGAAAAATGTTTTCGCCCCGGGTGAATTCCGTGATGAGGATGTTAGTTTTTTCCAGGTATCGTTGACGGATAGAATATTTCCCCACCGGTTCAATGGAGAAATAGCCGCCTTTATTCGTGTCCAGAAGGCGTGCAAATATGGATGCCGAGTCAAAATCCGGTAAGCAGCACCAGTCAATGCTGCCCTCGCGGCTGATTAACGCAGCACTTTTACAATTTCCGATAATTCCGTAATCTAAGTTGTTCATGATGACTCATCTCAATTGTGTTTATGTTAACTGTTTCAGGAAGCTTCGCAGTTTTTCCGGCGAAGCCAGTCTGTACGTTGCGTTGGAAGGGCCGGTGCCGATCTTACAGGAAACCGCGGTTTCAGGCAATGCCGAAAACATGTCTTCGTCCGTATAGTCATCGCCGGCGCAGAAGACAAATGACCATTCCTGCTCTTCCAGCCAGTGTCGAACGGCCTGGCCTTTATTGATGCTGACCGGTTTGACTTCAATGATTTTATTGCCTTCAAAGACGCCGATATTCAAATTGGTTGCCATGACGATCAAGGCGTCCTTAAGCTCCTGTGTTCTCAGTTTGGCTAAATCGGGCTCGCTTTTCCTGAAATGCCAGACGAGTGCCGACCGTTTCTCTTCAATAAAAGACCCCGGTGTGCGATCCACAAACAACTCCAGCATGGGTACGATCTCGGTTTTCCACTCATTGTCATGCTGGACGGGGCTTTCCCATTCGTTATTCTTTACGCGGTAAAACGCGCCGTGTTCAGCGACCAGGTTCAACGGTAAATCGCCCAGCCATTGACCGAGTGTCTCTTTGTCGCGTCCACTGATGACCACCACGTCATTTTTCGGGTTTTGACTGAGTTTTTTCAGCAGCTTTAAGAGATCCGTGTCCGGCTTTGCCTGCTCGGGAAGTTTAGTAAAAGCAGCGAGAGTGCCGTCGTAATCCAGCAGGATCAATCGTGTGTCGGCCTTTTTAAAACGCTGGCTGGTTTCATTTTGCAGTCGCTGGGAAAATTGCTTCGTCGCCAGTTCCTGCTGTTGGTGTTTGATCTCTTTGAGGCTGTGGATAAAGTCGTTGGCCCAGCGGCTGACCGTATATCGGCTGATGCGTGACTGCATCAGGAGATTGCGCCGAAGCCTTTCTTTTTGCGGCATCTCCAGCGCTTCTTTAATTGCCTTGACGATGGCAATTTTGTCATGCGGGTTGATGACGATGGATTCGGACAGTTCACTGGCGGCGCCGGCCATTTCACTCAGGATTAAAATACCCTGTGGTTTTTTATTGTTCTGTGTGGCGATAAATTCCTTGGCCACCAGGTTCATCCCGTCCCGCAGCGGGGTAATCAGGGCGATGTCCGCCAGATTGTATAACGCGGAGATCTGTTCAAAGGGCAGACTGCGGTACATATAGGACACCGGCGTCCAGTCCAGGGTGCCGTAGGCGCCATTGATGCGTCCGACGTGTTTTTCGATTTCGGTTCTCAACAGGGCATAATGTTCAACGTTGGTCCGGGAAGGCACTGCCACCATGGCCAGCGATACTTTTCCATGATACTCGGGATGGTGTGTTAAAAACCAGTCGTACGCTTCCAGACGCTTTAAAATGCCTTTCGTGTAGTCCAGGCGATCGACGGACAGAATAATCCGGCTGCCGTTGGTTTTCAGTTGGTCAATCTCTTTCTGCACATCCGGATTCGTCTGGCTGTTGGCGTATTTTTCATAATTAATGCCCATCGGAAAGGCGTCGACCCGGATATGCCGGTTTTCAATCATCAGTTTGCTCAATTGGTGTTCATGTCCGCAAATCCGGTACACGCTGCTCAAAAAGTGACGCACATAATCATATTCATGGAAGCCGATTAAATCCGCCCCCAGAATGCCATCCAGGATTTCAGCCCGCCAGGGTAGATTTCTCAGTAATTCAAATGAAGGAAACGGAATATGCAGGAAAAATCCGATTTGAGCTTTTGGCAGTTGCTGACGAATCATTTGCGGCAGCAGCATTAGCTGATAATCATGTACCCAGATAATGTCATTCTCAGAGATCTGCGGGAGCAGCACATCGCAAAATAATTGGTTGACCGCTTTATATGATTTCCAGTGCTGTTCTTCAAACATGGTTAGTTCTGAAAAATAATGAAAAAGCGGCCAGATGGTGTTATTGGAAAAGCCCGAATAAAAATCACGGATATTTCGGTTGCTCAAAAAAACCGGGTGACAGCCGCGGTTATTCAGTTCTTGTGTAATCTGGTCTTTATCGGGTGTGGAGAGTCGATCACTGGGAATACCGGGCCAGCCGAACCAGAGCCGTTCTTTCGGCTCTGAAAGCGAAGAGATTCCCGTTGCAACACCTCCGACGCTTTCAGTGTAAATAAATCCGTCTTTCTGCCTGACGACACTGGCGGGCAATCTGTTGGATACAATTATTAATCGTGACATCGTTGTCTCCTCTGTGATTGTGTTCAGTTTGCAGGTTGTCTCAAATCAAATTTTATTTATCTAAGCTTGCAGCCGAATTCTCTGATTAATTCCATTTTCTCTTGATCATAATAGCGGCAACTATCTTATTGTAATAGATTTAAAGGGCCAGCGGCGGCAGCGTCAAGTAAATTATGAGTGAAGCGTCTTTATTCGGTTGGGTCTGGTAAATTAGTCGCTTTAAGCAATTATTTGACGGATTTTTGGGTTTGATTTTAGCTGAATTCTTCTATAATACAGAATTACGGGCGATGTCTGAGGTCCCTTTTAGTGACTGTCCGGGGCAGATGAAAATAATGATGACAGGTAAGCGGGTTGGTAAACATTAGATGTGGCTACTAATACCCGATGTTTTAAGGCGTAAATATGGCTAAAAACTCGTTACAACGCTGGACGATTGAGAAATCACGTGATTTGTACGGAATTCGCAACTGGGGCACCGGTTTTTTTGAGATTTCCGAGAAGGGCGAGGTTGTGGTTAAAAGCCGCAACGATAACGACGCAGGCAGCGTGAGCCTCATGAAGATCGTTTCAGAGCTGAAAAACCGCGGGCTGGAGGTTCCGGTGCTGCTGCGGTTTTCCAATATTCTGCGTGACCAGATCACCCGGATTAACAATTCTTTCCATAAGGCTATTCTGGATGCGGGTTACAAGGGTGAGTATCGCGGCGTATATCCAATTAAGGTTAACCAGCAGCAGCAGGTGCTTGAAGACGTGACTCGCTTTGGTAAGCCGTTTCATTACGGGCTGGAAGCGGGCAGTAAGCCGGAACTGATGGCGGCGATCTCCATGCTGGATGATCCGCAGGCCTGCTTGATCTGTAATGGTTACAAGGACAAAGAGTTTATCGACCTGGGGCTGTATGCGATCAAGATGGGGCTCAAGTGCTTTTTTGTGGTCGAAATGGCCGGAGAGCTGTCGCTTATTCTGGAACGTGCCGAAAAGCTGGGAGTCGAGCCGTTGCTGGGTGTCCGTTTGAAACTGGCTTCACAGGCGGGCGGACGCTGGTCCGAGTCGGGCGGGGACCGCAGCGTATTCGGTCTGAATACCGTCCAGGTGCTGGAGATGGTCGATCAACTCAAGGCGGCCGGCAAACTGCATTGTCTGAAATTACTGCATTATCATCTTGGTTCGCAGATTCCCAATATCCGGGATATTCGAAATGCCGTGACCGAAGCGTCACGGATCTATGCCGGGCTGGTCGAAGAAGGAGCACCGATGGGATACCTGGACGTTGGCGGGGGCATGGCGGTGGACTATGACGGTTCGAGCACCAATTTTGCATCGAGTCGAAACTATTCACTCGATGAATATTGCGCCGATGTCATCGAAATTTTGATGAATACGCTGGATGAACAAGAGGTTGCTCATCCGACGTTGATTACCGAATTCGGTCGGGCAACAGTGGCATATTCATCGGTACTCCTGTTTAACATTCTTGAAGTCAGCCATCTGGACCCGGCGACGAAACCGGAAATGCAGGACGATTACCATGATTATACAAAGTCCCTCGCAGAGTTGTCCAAGAGTCTGAGTATGAAAAAGCTTCAGGAGAGCTATCACGATGCGATGTATTATCGTGACGAGTTGCGTCAGCTTTTCAAGCATGGCAATATCTCGCTGAGAGAGCGTGCCTATGCGGAGTCCGTCTTTTGGGGTACGATGCAGCAGATTTGCACCAAGCTGGATAAGCTCAAGTATGTGCCGGATGAGTTTGCCGATTTGGAATCAGCCATGGCCTCGGTTTATTATGGCAATCTCAGTATTTTCCAGTCGTTGCCGGATTCGTGGGCCATTGATCAGTTGCTGCCGATTATGCCGCTGCATCGTTTGGATGAAGAGCCGACGCAAAACGCGATTATTTCGGATATTACCTGTGACTGTGACGGTGTGATTGATAAGTTTATCGATCTGAGAGATGTCAGGCATTCACTGCCGCTGCACCTGATCAATAACGGTGATGAATATTACCTGGGCACCTTTTTGGTCGGTGCCTATCAGGAAACATTGGGCGATTTGCACAATCTGTTTGGTGATACAAATGTGGTTTCGATGGAAATTTCTGATGACGGTCACTATACGATCAATCAGGAAATCGAAGGTGATGCGGTGGAAGATGTTTTACAGTATGTTGAATATGATACCAAGGCACTGATGGCCCGCATGAAGCAGAAAGCTGAAAATGCCATCCGTGCCGGCAAGCTGACTGCCAGAGATCGTCGCGAGGTGATCAGTGCATTCCAGGAAGGTCTTCGCGGTTATACCTACTTCGAAGAATAGCGATAAGTAACAACGTGCGATGTTAATGTGGCAGAATTGTAAAGGATAGAGCAATGGGCAAGAAGATTCTCATTATCGGCGCCGGCGGCGTCAGCCAGGTGGCTACTTGGAAATGTGCCATGCTGGATGACGTGTTTTCGGACATCCTGCTGGCTAGCCGGACAAAATCAAAGTGCGATGCGATTGCCGCGTTATTGCCGCGGCCGATTCAAACCGCTCAACTGGACGCTGACAATGTCAACGAAACGGTGGCGTTAATCAACGATTTCAAGCCTGATCTCGTGCTGAATCTGGCGTTGCCGTATCAGGATCTATCAATTATGGATGCCTGTCTTGAGACGGGCGTCGATTATATGGACACCGCTAATTACGAGCCGAAAGACACTGCCAAATTTGAGTACCAATGGCAGTGGGACTATCAGGATCGTTTCAAAGCGAGGGGCATCAAGGCGTTGCTGGGCAGCGGGTTTGATCCCGGTGTGACCAGTGTGATGACCATGTATGCCCTTAAGCATCATTTTGATGAGATTCACCATCTTGACATTATTGATTGCAACGCCGGCGATCATGGCCAGCCGTTTGCGACCAACTTCAACCCGGAAATCAATATCCGCGAAGTAACCGCCAAGGGACGTTTCTGGGAGCAGGGCCAGTGGGTCGAAACCGATCCGCTGTCGGTGACGGAAAAATTTGAGTTGCCGGAAAACCTCGGCACGATGGATATCTACCTGATGTATCATGAGGAGTTGGAGTCATTGGCGAAATTTGTGCCGGGCTTGAAGCGGGCTCGTTTTTGGATGAGTTTTTCGCAGAACTATCTCAAGCACCTGGAAGTGCTGCAGAATGTCGGGATGACACGGATTGACGAGGTTGAATTTAACGGCCAGAAAATTATTCCGCTGCAATTTCTGAAAGCCTTGCTGCCCGACCCGGCGTCGCTGGGGCCGCTGACCAAGGGGCAAACCTGTATTGGCGTGAATCTTAAAGGTGTCAAAGACGGCGTCGAACGGGAATATTATATTTACAACATCTGCGATCACGAGGCCTGCTATGCCGAGGTCAAATCGCAGGCGATTTCTTATACTACGGGCGTGCCTGCGATGATCGGTGCCAAAATGCTGCTGACCGACGCCTGGACGGGCGAGGGGGTCTTCAATATCGAACAGTTCGATCCCGATCCGTTCATGGCGGATTTGAATGAATATGGTCTACCGTGGAAAGAAGTGTTTATCAAGGGATTTTAACGGTCAACGCCGGGATATCGCAGATGGATCAAATGTGCGTGAAACAATTCGATCTGAGCGGGATTCATACGCCGTCGTTTGTGGTGTTTGAGCAGGCTCTAGGACATAATCTGTCGATCCTCAAACAGGTGATGGACCAAACGGGCTGCGAGATACTGCTGGCAATGAAATGCTTTTCGATGTACCACACCTTTCCCTTGTTGGGTACGGTTTTAAAGGGTGTTTGTGCCAGCGGTCCGCATGAAGCCCGGCTGGGACGTGAACATTTTGGACAGCAGGTGCACGCATTTGCAGCAGCGTTTTCCGAGCAGGACATTCGCGAGCTTTCCGAAGTTTGCGATCACCTGGTCTTTAATTCGTTCTCACAATGGCAGCGATTGGGCCCGTTGGCAAAAGAACTGAATCCTGATTTGAAATTCGGTCTTCGCTGTAATCCTGAACACTCTGAAGGCGAAGTTGAAATTTACGATCCGTGTGCGGCTGGATCGCGGCTGGGCATCATCAAAGACGAATTTGATAAAATAAAGGCTCCTGACCCCTTTTTTTTAAAGGAGATTACAGGCTTGCATTTTCACACGCTGTGTGAAATGAATTCCGATGCATTTGAGCGGACACTGGCTGTGTTTGAGGTCAAATTCGGCGAGTATCTAGCCGGTATGGAGTGGGTGAATTTCGGCGGCGGCCATCATATCACACGCGCCGATTACGATGTTGAGCGGCTGGTGCGTGTGCTGCGAGATTTCATGCAGCGACATCCCCATTTAACCGTGTATATCGAGCCCGGCGAGGCGGTCGCACTGCATGCGGGCGTGTTAGTCGCATCCGTTCTGGATATCACACAAAATCATGACACTCAAAACGCCATTCTTGACACGTCGGCGACCTGTCATATGCCGGATGTGCTGGAAATGCCGTACCGACCCACGATCATTGGCGCAGGGCAGTCGGGTGAAAAAGCCCATACGTATCAACTGGGCGGCTTGTCCTGTCTGGCGGGGGATGTGATTGGAAGCTATTCATTTGACGAGCCGCTCAAGATTGGCGACCGGTTAATATTTACGGATATGGCGATTTACTCGATGGTCAAAACCAATACCTTCAACGGAGTCAAACTGCCGTGGATTTATTACGGCCGCCAAGACGGTTCATTGCAGCAGGTCAAACAATTCGGCTATGACGACTTCAAGGGGCGGCTATGAACCAGCAATACCTCCCATTTTTAGCATCCGAAATTACCGATCAAACGCCCGAAGACGCGTTGTTCCATGTGATTGCCGTTCCGTATGAAAAGACCGTTTCCTACGGCGGCGGTACGGCCAACGGGCCGGGCAAGATTCTGGAGGCGTCCCAGCAGTTGGAAACGTATGATGGTTTCAGCTGCCCCTGCGATGAGGGGATTTACACGACGGAACCGGTGGACTGCAGTGGTGCTCCGGAGGTGGTGATTGCGTCGATCAAAGAGGCGGTCCAGCGTGTGTATAGTTTTGGCGATGACAAAATTCCATTTCTGTTGGGCGGCGAGCATACCATTACCAACGGTGCTATTCAGGCTCTGCATGAAACCGGCGTCGAATTCGGCATTGTCCAGTTTGATGCGCATGCCGACCTGCGTGACAGTTACGAAGGCTCTGTCTGGAGCCATGCCTGTGTGATGAAACGGGCGGTTGATTTGGGGATTCCGGTGATGCAGTTAGGTGTGCGGGCCATCTCACTCGAAGAGGTGAAGGTTCGCGAAAAACACCCCGACTTGATATCCTTTATTGATGGATACGAGTTAGGAATCGAGGGCATCCCGACCGGGGCGTTGTTGCCGGAGGGATTTCCTGAAAAAGTCTATATCACCATCGATGTCGACGGGTTGGACCCGTCGATCATGCCGGCAACCGGCACGCCTGTTCCCGGCGGCATCGGTTGGCATCAAGTGCAGCAACTTCTGCGGAAAGTCGCCGCCGAACGCACTGTCATCGGAGCTGACATTGTCGAACTGGCTCCCATCGAAAACCTCCACGCGGCCGATTTCGCCGCGGCCAAACTTACCTATGACCTCATGGGCATTATCCAGCGGTCTATTGACTGAAAAACGGCGATTCTATCTCAAAAATGGATTGTTACCCTGTATTTTAGCCGAGAATTGCCTCAAAGGCTTGTTTTTGAGAGGCCAATCGTGTACAATGATCGCGACGGTGAGAGTCGTGATGAATACATTGACTGCAACACAGCAGAAGTGGGGTCTGGATGTTGCATTTTTTTTGTATCAATAGCTCAAACGTTTGTGGAAAGTGGTGATCGAATATGAAAAAGACTCAATATGCGTATTTCATTCTTTGGGTGTTTTCTTTCTCATATCCTGTCGCAAGGGCACAGGACTGTGTTGGGATCAATTTTTTCGATGCGGCCAACAGCTATTCCCAGCCTTACACCTGTTGGGATAAAATGGGGACGCATGTCTATGCGTCCAGTTCGGACGTCTTTACCACCTGCAGCGGCGGCATTCCGGTGGACATGTCTGTCGGGACCGGTTCGCTGGTCTTTGAGTCCCGCATGCCGAGTGGCTGGTGGAATATTGAGCTGAAGCTTGATTGGGGACATTCGGTTAATTTTCTGCGATCCGGTGACAGTCCACTGCTGCATTTACGTGTCAAATGGGGACAGGTCGCGGCGGGGGCTGATATGCGGATCGAGTTAAGAGACGATCAGCAGATATTGAATTCATATCGACGTTATTCCGGGTTGAGTGACATTTACTATAATCAATCGGCCGGGGTATTGCTGAGAGATTATGTGACGCCTTCGACTTCACAATGGCAGGATGTTTATATCCCGATATCTGATTTACGGGCCGATAACCCGGCTCTGGACCTGACGCGAATCAGCATCGTAAAACTTTACGGCGTGGGGTCTTATTCACTGACCAATATCCTGTACGTTGAAAAGATGAGAGTGGTGCCTGAAGTTGATTGTGAGTATTCGGAGATGGTGAAAGTCAACCAGTTTGGCTATCTGCCGAATGACAGAAAGCTGGCGGTTATCAGCGATGAATCGGGAGTCGTCTCTTCGAGGCGTATAAGCTTCCAGGTACGCGATGCAGTCACCCAGGAGATTGTTTATACGGACATCCCGATGCTGGATACGCCTTCCGGTTCGTCGTGGGATTACAGCGGGGACACGGTTTTTCACGCCGATTTCAGTGCGTTTACGACGCCGGGACGGTATGTTATTGTGTGTCCTGAAATAGGGCAAACGTCTCAGGCTTTCGATATCAGCGCCAAAACATTTAATGAGCCGTTACGTGATGCCTTGCGGTTTTTCTACTATGCCCGGAGTGGAAACGATATTATTGAACCGTATGCCGAGGGGCATGCCCGGCCGACTATTTATGCCAATAATACCAGCTGCCCCTATGACTACAACGACAATGATGCCGGCAAGATGTATGATTACGACCCGTTGGATCAGGGAATTACGACACGCGATGTCGGCGGCGGCTGGTTTGATGCGGGCGATGTGCATCTGGATGTCCATAACAATGTGGCGACCGTATGGTTCCTGCTGAAAACGTTTGAGCGGTTCAGCGATAAGCTGGGGCCGGACATATTGAATCTGCCGGAATCGAATGGACAGGACAATGACCTGATCCCGCTGATTACGTATCAGTTGGATTGGTTTAAAAAAATGCAGAATACAGACGGAAGCGTTCATTTCATTGTGTATAACGGTTCCAGTTCACAACAGCAAACAGTTTCCGATGTTTCCAGTGGGGCCGCTTGTGTGTTGGCCGGCATTTTCGCGAAAGCATATGCTGTTTTTTCATCGGTACCGGGAATGGAGTCTTACTGCGATGATCTGCTAAGCCGGGCCGAGTTGTCCTGGGCATGGCTGGCGGCCCATCCTGATAATTACAATCCCTCCTCCAACGGCAGCACGTGGTCTTACGGTATCAGAGACGACGCTTCGTTTCGCTCTTTTGCAGCGATTGAACTTTATATTGCGACGGGCAATACGACCTACCGTAATTATTTTGAAACCGCATTTAATCGTACCGGGGATGCTGTCACGGCGTTTCCAGGCGATTCGGGCGGTTCCGGTGTCTCCGGTTCTTCGGGATATTATGATCGTCACCTTGCTTTTATCACCGGGATCAACGGCATCACAGCCGGGTATATGGACTATGTGGACACGACACGTCCGGTGAGCACATCCATAAAAAATAATATCCGACAGCATTTTCTAACCGATGCGGCCTATGCACTTATCCATCGCAACTATACGACGTATAACATCCCCCTGTATTATTTTAACGATTTGTCCTGGGGATCCAGCGGGATGCTTTGCGGCAATGCCTTGATCCTGCTGCGGGCTTATGAATGGACCGGCAATACGGATTATCGTGACGCGGCGATGGATGTTCTCGACTGGATCAGCGGACGCAATCCGGTTTCCAGGAATTTTCTCACCGGTTACGGTGATTCCCTGCATGGCACCGATCACTATTCGTTTTATATGTTCGACCATTTGAATCCGGTGCCGGGTTATCTTTGCGGTAATATCAATGCATTCGGAGCCGATTGGAATCAGCATCCGCTGAATTACTATGTTAAGTACAAATATAAATATTATCTTAATATCCAAACGGCCGGACTGCTGGAACCCTGTTTGCCATGGCAGGCGGCGATGTGTTATCTGCTGGGTTATTTTGCATCCGACTTGAAAATGACGGCTGATATCTATCCGGACGGAGTCGTGGACATGCTTGACGCGGCTCTGCTTTCTGAGGCTTGGTTAAGCGATCCGCTTGACGACAACTGGAATCCGGCCTGTGATATTGCTCAACCGGCGAATGAACGCATCGACTATGCCGACTTTGCGATATTGGCTTCGCAGTGGAAAAATGGATCATAATCGAGTTGACAACAAAGACTTGAAACAGTCCAATGACTTCTTTAAATGATGAAGGGCGGATCATGGATCAATTTTTAGATGCGGCAATAGAAGAGGCTCGGCAGGGACTTGCTGAGGGCGGTATTCCGATCGGGTCGGTGCTGGTGATTGACGGTCAAATCGTCGGCCGCGGTCATAACCGGCGTGTTCAACAGGGCAGTGCGGTTCTGCATGCGGAAATGGATTGCCTGGAAAATGCCGGCCGGCTTAAAGCCGATGACTACGCCCGCGCAACATTGTATTCGACGCTTTCACCTTGTGATATGTGCAGTGGGGCCGTGCTGCTGTACGGCATACCGCGTGTCGTTATCGGAGAAAATCACACCTTTCAGGGGCCGGAAGAGCATCTCAGGGCACGGGGTGTTGAATTGATTCTTGCCGACAATGCCGAATGCCGACAGTTGATGGAAACATTCATCGAAGAGCATCCGCAACTCTGGAATGAAGACATCGGTGAATAGGTCTTTCCGGTATCATTAATACCGGCGAAATAGTACAGATGTAACATAAATAAAACAATTGTTGCGACTTGATTCTACTTTATGGGATTAATGTGTTCTATTTCATTGCAAGCATCAATTTACATTTGACAAGTTTGCGGACTCAATTTACAGTCACATCTATCTGAAATTTTGCATTTGGTATGTGCCCTAATACACATCGAATGCGGTCGGGAAAGTAAAGCTATCAAAAAGTGAAACTTCCATTTGAAAGAGATATGATGATGAAATTACGTCCCTCACGAATTGTCTTAATGTTTATTGTTTCTTGTGCCGCGGTCATGCTGCTGTCGTCTTGCCAATTAATGAATGCGGGACAAGAGGACTCTTCACAGCCCTTGTCCGATTATATCTATCCGCTGATTGGTACCCAGGGTGAAGGCAATGTCTACCCGGGGCCTTCTGCGCCGTTTGGAATGATGCAGCTCAGTCCGGACACTGATAAGGTTCTCTGGGCGACGGCTTCCGGATATGAGTATTCCGATCCGACGATCCTGGGATTCAGCCTGACGCACCTGTCCGGCACCGGCATTCCGGACCTGGGCGATTTTCTGTTTATTCCGCAAGTAGGCACGCCCGAATATGTCTCGGGCGAGAAAGACAAGCCTGAAGAAGGATATCAAACGCCGTATTCTCATGATGACGAGGTCGCTTCGGCGGGCTATTACAAAGTCAAGCTGCAAAAATCCGGCGTGACGACGGAACTGACCGCCGGTCTGCGTGCGGGGATTCTCCGATTTACGTTCCCCGCCAGCGATGAAGCTTCGATTATGACCGATCTGGCTCATGTACTCAGCGGCGGACGCTGGAAAGCGGCACAGTCACATGTTCGCATCGAGGATGAAGTGACGGTGACCGGATTCCATATCATTAACGGCTGGGCCAAGGAACGGCATCTGTTCTACGCGGCTCGTTATTCCCGCCCGTTCGACGAAGGGCTGATAGTCAGTAACGGCAAGCCGGTGATCTACGACAGTCATACCAACTACCGTTTCCGCAGCCGCAAAGAAGCGGCCGGGAAAGATCTGCGGTTTTTGGCCAAGTATAAAACAAAGGCTGATGAGGCGATTATGGTTAAGGTTGCGGTTTCCACGGTTAGTGCCGCTAACGCACTTGAAAACCTTGACACTGAAATCCCCGGCTGGGATTTTGACAAAGTCGTCAGCGATACACGCAAAAAATGGGACACCGAGCTTGAGCGATTCCACATCGAAGGTACGCAGAAGCAAAAAGAAACGTTTTATACCGCTTTGTACCACGCCTTCCTGATGCCGAATACTCATCAGGATGTCAACGGTCAATACCGCGGTTTCGATCAAAATATCCACACAGCCGATGGATTTGACAAGTACACGGTCTTCTCCCTGTGGGATACGTATCGTGCCACCCATCCGCTGTTTGCGTTGGTCCAGGCCGAGCGAAATTCGGATATGATTAACTCGATGCTGGCTCACTATGACCAGAGTGTTGATAACCTGCTGCCGGTCTGGGAGCTGCAGGCCAACGAAACGTGGTGCATGATTGGTTATCATGCTGTGCCGGTGATTGCCGATGCGTATCTGAAGGGCAATAAAGGGTTTGATCCGGAGCGAGCCTATGAGGCGATTAAAACCACGGCGATGAATCCGCACTATGACGCCGTTGCCGATTATGCCCGACTCGGCTGGGTGCCGTTCGATAAGGAAAATGAGGCCGTTTCCAAGACGCTTGAATATGCTTACGACGATTACACGATTGCCCAGATGGCCAAAGCACTCGGTAAAACGGATGATTATGAGTATTTCACGAAACGGGCCGGTTACTATAAAAACATTTATGATGAGAGCACCGGTTTTATGCGTGGCCGTGATTCAGAGGGCAATTGGCGTGAGCCGTTCGACCCGCAGGGGTTTGTGCAGGGCGGAGACTTTACCGAAGGGACCAGTTGGCAGTACAGTTGGTATGTGCCGCATGATGTTCCGGGATTGATCGAACTGATGGGCGGCAAAGAAGCCTTTTGCAAAAAGCTCGATCAACTTTTTACGCTGAATTCGCCTGAAAACGGTGATTCGGAGGTTGATGATATCTACGGACGCATCGGCGAGTATTGGCACGGTAACGAACCGAGCCACCATATCGTGTATCTGTACTGTTATGCCGGTCAGCCCTGGAAAGCCCAGAAGCTTCTGCATACCATTGTTAATACCCAATATGGCAATCAACCCCAGTCGCTGACGGGCAACGATGATTGCGGTCAGATGTCGGCGTGGTATATTTTTACCTGCATGGGATTCTATCCTGTCGCCCCAGCCAGTGATTTCTACGTGATTGGCGCTCCGCAGATGAAAACGATTACCATGCGTCTTTCCAATGGGAAAAAGTTCACGATGACGGCTGAAAGCCTGTCGGAACAGAATGTCTATGTGCAGTCCGTTCGCCTCAACGGCAAGGACTGGAACAGCCCCTTCCTGCCGTACAGTGAGCTGAAAAACGGTGGGACGCTTGATTTTGTGATGGGCCCCAAACCCAACAAGCAATGGGGTGTGATGGCAAATTAATCGACATGTCGGAGTTATTGGGCCTGGGAATACTTGTGTATTAACCTTTTAGCACAGAATTGCTTGCAAAATCGTGTGTTATTGGTTATAAGAATCCTTTCGTTGATAATTTGGAAACGCCAATTAGGATTGTTTAACTAATGGAAATCGCTGAATTACGCACATTACTGCAGCAACTGGAGGCCCGGATTCTGCAGGTCCGGGACTGGCTTTGACCTGCCTTCCAAAATCTCCCTTCGTGACGAATTAGAACAAAAAATGGCCCAGCCGGGCTTTTGGGACAATCCAGACAGTGCCAAAAGTGTCGTGTCCCAGCTCAGTGCGGTCAAATCCATGGTAACCCCGGTTCAGGAGGCCCAGAAGTCGATCACCGACTTAGGCGAACTGCTGGAACTGGCGGCCGAAGAAAATGATCAGGAGACCCTCGATTCCGTTGCCGACGATCTGGAGCAGTTAACCGTTCAGTGCGACAAGATCGAAATTTCCGGGATGCTGAGTGGTTCCGATGACATGCGGCCGTGTTTTTTCAGCATTCACGCGGGAGCCGGCGGAACCGAAAGCTGTGACTGGGCCAATATGCTGCTGCGGATGTATACGCGGTATTTCGAGGACAACAAGTACAGCTTTGAAGAGCTGGATATCACGCCGGGGGAAGAGGCGGGCGTGCGGTCGATTACACTACGGGTGGAAGGGTCGTTTGCATTTGGCAAACTGTCCTGCGAAACCGGCGTTCACCGGCTGGTGCGAATCAGCCCATTCGATTCACAGGGACGCCGCCATACAAGCTTTTGTGCGGTCGATGTCATG
This sequence comes from Anaerohalosphaeraceae bacterium, assembly GCA_963675155.1. Taxonomy (GTDB): domain Bacteria; phylum Planctomycetota; class Phycisphaerae; order Sedimentisphaerales; family Anaerohalosphaeraceae; genus 4572-13. The sequence continues at coordinate 982,850 of OY775912.1, forward strand.
CCGGACTTTGAGGACGATATCGAAATCGAAATCGACGAAAAAGATCTTCGGATGGATTTTTACCGAGCCAGCGGTGCCGGCGGCCAACATGTCAACAAAACCAGTTCGGCCGTTCGCATTACGCACCTTCCGACGAATATTGTGGTCCAATGCCAAAATGACCGCAGCCAGCACAAAAACAAAGCCGAAGCAATGAAGATGCTTAAGAGTAAGCTCTATATGCTCGAACAGCAGAAACGTGACGCGGAATTGGCCAAACTTTACAGTGGCAAAGGCGAAATCGCCTGGGGTAACCAGATTCGCAGCTACGTCCTCCAACCCTATCAAATGATTAAGGATCATCGGACCGACCATCAAAGCGGCAATGTCCAGTCCGTTCTGGACGGTGACATCGAAGAGTTTATTGAAAGCTATCTGCGGCATCGGGCTGAGAAAAAGAACAAAACAGAGGCAAAGAAATAACAAGGAAATTTTGATGAATTTTTTGCGCCGGGATTTTTTGAAAACTGCAGTCATTGCGACAATCATTTTTACACTTGTCGGTTGCGCCGGACAGAATACAAAAAATGCCAAATCCTCAAAGCCCAACATCATTTATATTCTGGCCGATGACCTGGGCTATGGTGACTTGGGCTGTTATGGGCAACAACGCATCCAAACGCCCAACCTGAACCGCATGGCCGCTGAAGGCATTCGGTTTACAAAGCATTATGCAGGCAGTACCGTTTGTGCCCCGTCACGATGTGCGCTGATGACGGGCTTGCATACCGGCCATGCTCGCATTCGCGGCAACAAGCGCGTGCCGCTAAGACCGCAGGACCAAACCCTCGCTGCATACCTCAAGCAGGCTGGTTATACAACGGGACTCATTGGCAAATGGGGGTTGGGGGAATCGGATTCGACCGGTATTCCTAACCGTCAGGGATTTGATTACTTCTTTGGCTATCTGAACCAGCAGGCTGCTCACAATTACTATCCGGAATATCTTTGGGAGAACGAGACGAGAATTAAACTGCCGAATAAAGTTCAGTATCGCCGACCCGATCAACCCGGTGGTGTTTCGACCAACAAGGAGGTTTATTCACATGATCTATTTGTTGAAAAGGCATTTGAATTTATCGAAGACAACAAGAGTGAGCCGTTTTTCCTGTATCTGGCTTTGACGATTCCGCATGCTAATAATGAAGCTGGTAAAGACGGTATGGAAGTGCCCGATCTGGGGATCTACAAAGATAAGGATTGGCCCGAAGCACAGAAAGCTCACGCGGCGATGATCTCGCGGATGGATGGTGATATGGGCAGGATTTTCAAGCAGTTAAAGGACTTGGGGCTTGATGAAAACACACTCGTGATGTTCGCTAGTGATAACGGTCCGCATGCTGAGGGCGGCAATAATCCGGCGTTTAATCACAGCAGCGGCGATCTTCGCGGCATTAAACGCGATCTTTACGAAGGCGGCATTCGTGTGCCGTTTATTGCATGCTGGCCGGGAACCATTAAGCCCGGACAAACAAGCGATCATATCAGTGCATTCTGGGATGTGTTGCCGACGTGTACGGACCTGGCGGGCATTGAGACACCTCAGAAGATTGACGGCATTTCTTTCCTGCCGACCCTGCTGCAAAGCAGCCGGCAGAAACAGCATGCGTCTCTTTACTGGGAATTTCACGAACAGGGCGGCAAACAGGCTGTTCGCATGGGACGCTGGAAAGCCGTACGGCTGAAAGTCAGCAAAAAAAGCAATGCACCGGTTGAACTGTATGATCTGGATAATGACCCGGGCGAGCAAAAAGATATTGCCGCAGAGCATCCGGATATCGTCAAAAAAATGATAACGATCATGAAGGAAGCCAGAACCTCCAACGAGGCGTTCAAGCTCTTTCCTTCTGAAGAATAAAGATTTAAGTGAAGGGATTATACAATGGCAAAATCATTGATTCAAATAGCAGTTAAAGCACAGAAAGGCCATCACGTCAGTCTGGCCGGTGATCTTCTGGCTGTTGGTGTATTTACCGATGCCCCAGCGGACTCCACCGTGAAATCGCTGGACAAAAAGCTGGGCGGCAAAATCACACAGCTCAAAAAGCTGAATGATTTCGACGGTAAATCCAAAACCAGTTGTCTGCTTTACAGCGAAGGACAGATTGCCGCCAAACGCATTTTGCTGGTGGGGTTGGGGAAATGCAAAGACATCAAGCCGGATACGTTGCGTCAGGCCGCTGCATTGGCCATGAAAAAAGCCGTTGACCTGAAAGCGAAATCCGTGTTGCTTAGCCTGCATCAGGATATCCCATCTTCGGCCAAGCTGGATGCGGTTGCGGCGGGGCAAGCCATTACCGAAGGTGCCTGTTTCGGGGCCTATCGCTACGATGAATTCATGACGGACAAAAACAGCAAGCGTCCGGCGTCTGTCAAGGCGACTTTAGTTGACACGGATGCTAAGATGGTTACAAAACTGAAAAAGGGCGTTGTTGCGGGTACGATTACCGGTGACGCTCAGAATTTTGCCCGCACGATTGCTAATCGCCCGGCGAATGTGATTAACCCGGTGACGCTGGCAAAAGAAGCGATGGCGTTGGCACGCCAGACGGCGGGGTTGCAGTGTTCGGTGCTGGATGAAAAACAGCTCAAAACAAAAAAGATGGGCGGGATTTTAGCGGTTGGCCAGGGTTCTATTACGCCGCCGCGACTTATCGTACTCAAATACTCGCCGAGCGGGGCAACGGCGAAAACGCCTTCGGTTGCCTTGGTCGGCAAGGCGGTTACCTTCGACTCCGGCGGCATCAGCCTGAAGCCCGGTGCCGGAATGCATGACATGAAATTCGACAAATCCGGCGGCATTGCCGTCTTGGGAGCGATGAAAGCCATTGCCCAACTCAAGCCCAAGGCGAAAGTCTATGGCCTGATTCCCGCGGCTGAAAATATGCCCGGCACCGGCAGCTATCGTCCCGGTGACATCGTGACGACCTACAGCGGTAAGACGGTTGAGATTCAGAATACGGATGCGGAAGGGCGGATGATTCTCTGCGATGCGATTGCGTATGCTGAAAAGCTGGGTTGCGGTACGATTGTGGATATTGCCACATTGACCGGCGCCTGTGTCGTCGCGTTAGGGCAAAAGCGGGCTGGGATCATGAGCAACGATGACAAACTGATTGCTAAACTCAAATCCGCCTCTGATCAGACCGGCGAACGCGTCTGGCATCTGCCGTGCGATGACGAGTTTGTTGAAGAAATGAAAAGCAAGATTGCCGATTTGAAAAATACAGGCGGCAAATGGGGCGGCGCCTGTACCGCGGCAGCATTTTTGAGCCAGTTCGTCGATAAGGCCAAGTGGGCCCATGTGGATATGGCGGGGGTCGGTGTCTGGGGTGCCAATGAAGGCGATGCCCCCGGTTCGGTCGGATTTGGCGTACGTTTATTAACATCATTTGTATTGAACTCTTAAAGGAGATTACTTGTGAAGAAAAATGCATTGTGGTTGTTGGGTGTTTTAATGGGATGGGCCGGAATTGTCTCTGCGGCGGAAATGAAAACTGTTTGGCTCGATGAATTAGACGTATCCAAAGCGATGGCTGGTTGGGGTACATCACAAGCGAACAAATCCATCGACCGTAATTCGTTATCGATTGCCGGTCAATCTTTCGACCGTGGAGTCGGCACTCACGCTGCAGGCGACTTTAATATTCGTCTCGACGGCAAGGCACAGATCTTTTCGGCGAAAGTTGGCGTTGACAGCGAAACCGGCGGACGCGGAAGTGTGGTGTTCGTGGTCGTCGGCGACAATCAAGAGCTTTTCAAAACCGGGACGATGAAAGCAAGTGATCCACCGAAAACAGTTGAAGTGGACCTCAAAGGGGTTAAGCATTTGCGGCTGTTGGTTGAAGGCGCAGGAGATGGTATCGATTTTGACCATGCCGACTGGGCCATGGCGAAAATTGAATATGCCGGCGAAAAACCGGAAGCGATCGACCCGGTCCGACCAGAACCGTATATTTTAACTCCCAAGCCCGGCCCCAAACCGCGCATTACAGGGGCTAAAATCTTTGGCGTACGTCCGGGCAATCCGTTTTTGTTTACGGTGACTGCGATCGGTGATCGCCCCATGACGTTTGAAGTGAAGGGGTTGCCGGATGGGTTGAAGCTGGATTCTGAAACGGGCCGGATTACCGGTGTTGTGGAGAAGAAGGGCGAATACAAAACCACCGTGATTGCAAAAAATAAAAAAGGCAAAGCCAAACGCGATCTTATCATTGTTGTCGGCGATACGATCAGTCTGACGCCTCCAATGGGCTGGAACAGTTGGAACAGCTGGGCGTGTGCGGTGGATGATGAAAAAGTCCGTGCCAGCGCCAAGGCAATGGTCGATTCGGGGCTGATTCATCACGGCTGGTCATACATCAATATTGACGATTGCTGGATGCGAAGGCCCAATTCCGACGACCCGATACTGGGCGGACCGGTACGGGACGAGGACGGACGTATTTTGTGCAATGCCAAGTTTCCGGACATGAAGGCACTGACCGATTACATCCATGGACTGGGATTGAAGACGGGCATTTACATCGGCCCGGGACCGACGACATGCGCCGGGTTCGTGGCGAGTTGGCAGCATGAACTGAAAGATGCCCAGCAGTTTGCTGAATGGGGATTTGACTATCTCAAGTATGACTGGTGCGGTTACTCACAGGTTTCAGGCAACCAGACACAGGAGGATTTGCGGCGTCCGTATATTCTGATGGGGGATCTTTTAGAGCAGGTTGGACGCGACATTGTTTTTAGCTTGTGTCAATACGGTTGGGGTGAAGTCTGGAAATGGGGCGAAGAAGTCGGCGGTCAATGCTGGCGAACCACCGGGGATATCTTTGACAATTGGTCCAGTATGTCGGGCATCGGTTTCGGGCAGGCGGAGATGTCTCAGTATGCCGGCCCCGGCCATTGGAACGATCCGGATATGCTGGTCGTCGGCAAAGTCGGCTGGGGACCGAATCTGCATGATACAAAGCTGACGCCGGATGAGCAATATACGCATATCAGTCTGTGGTGTCTGCTTAGTGCGCCGCTGCTGATCGGTTGTCCGCTTGAGCAACTGGATGACTTTACCCTGAGTTTGCTGACAAATGATGAAGTGCTTGACATCAACCAGGACCCGCTGGGCCAACAGGCCAGACGCATCAGCAACGAAAATCAAACCCAGGTTTGGGTCAAGGACATGGCTGACGGCTCAAAGGTGGTCGGACTGTTTAACCTGAATACCTATCAACCGCAGGATGTAACGGTGTCGTGGGACAGTCTCGGACTGAAAGGGAAATATCGTGTGCGTGATCTGTGGCGGCAGAAAGATGAAGGGAAGTTTAAAAAGTCCTTTACCGCCACCGTGCCTAGTCATGGTGTGGTGCTGGTTCAATTGTTTTCAAAATAAGCGATCTTCTGCGGGGCCTGCGGTTACGGTTCAGGCGATGAGATGGTCAGGGGAATCAGCATAGAGAACGTTGATCCCTGATTGGGCTGACTTTGGAGTGTGATGTATCCATCGAGTAATTTTGCCAGCTTGCTGGAGATTGTCAGTCCAAGGCCTGTGCCTGCGTGTTTATGAGTGGCGGTGGTGTCGCCTTGGGTGAATTTATCAAAGATTTTTTGCTGATTTTCACGGGCGATTCCAATACCGGTGTCCTGGATATCAAATCGGACCATCGATCTGTTGCTGTTGGGTTCGACAGAAGCGTGTACTCGGACGGAACCGTTGTCTGTAAACTTAATGGCATTGTCAACGATGTTGATCAGGCACTGACGCAATCGGTTCGGATCGGTGATGATGATCTCCGGCAGTCTGTCATCTTTTTCGACCGTGAATTCAAGCCGTTTTTGTTTAACTTTGGTGCGGAAGGTTTCTTTCAGAGACACGAGTGTTTCAGGGATTGAGCAGGGCCGGACTTCGATGTCGAGTTTGCCGGCTTCGATTTTGGCAAAATCCATAATGTCATTAATAATTTGAAGAAGACACTGACTGCTGTTCAGGACCGAGAGTGCATAATCCTGTTGTTCGGTATCATTTGTTTCAGATAAGAGCAGTTCGGAAAAGCCCATAATGCTGTTCATGGGATTTCGAATCTCATGGCTCATGTTTGACAGGAATTTACATGTTTCCCGATTGGTGGCTTCAGCCTCGTGCTTTTTAAATTCGAGGGCCAAGGTTCTTTTTTGTGCGGTGAGATCTGTGACAATAGCGAAAGAGCCGGTGCGCTCCTTATTATCATTATACAGTGCTGATGCGCTGAACATACAGGACACTTTTTTTCCGTCAGAACGGTTTAATGTGACGGCATATGTGCTTGTTTTGTGTTCGAAGCGTTTGGTCAACTGTTTCCTGAAAATTTTTGCGTTTCTTTCATCGACAAGATCAAACAGCGTTTTTCCGGCGAGGGAATTGACTTTGAGTAACTTAAGCATCGCAGGGTTTGCATCCTGGATATTACCACACGTATCAACCTGAATAAATCCCTGCAGGCTTGTTTCGATGATGGAGTTCAGGCGTTTTTCGTTCACCACGATTTCCTCGTGCGCCAGATGAGTTTCCTTGAGCAGATAAAAATGGCAGTTTTCAGGACGATTGAGCCCGTTATGAATCGCAACGGCCATTGCTTTACATTCCCCGTAACCGCATGAATTGCAGTTATAAAAATCTTCGGGCGAAGACTTATGCATACTGGCGTAGATGTTTTTGATTTCACAGTCATCGGGGATTCGAATATTTAAATTTTCGCTGAGGTCGTGGTATTTTCGCTGGTACAGTTCAGGTTTCCAGTACGGATCCAGTATATTCTCGATCAGGTCACGGTTATTTTCAAGTTGCTTTTTCTGGTATTCGGCGAGCGTTGTTTGCTTGCGTTTTTCGACCAAAGCTTCCAATTCTTCCAGCGACTTTTCTTTTGTCGTTGTGCCGGGACCGGCATTACATCCGAATTCGCAGTTTAAGCAGTCGACCATCAAGGGAGCGTAGTTTTGATCAATGGCTTTTGGGAGGTCTTCCAGATATTTGTAAAGCACTTCTGAGCCTTCAATTTTTCTCGTTTTATCCCGGATATCGGGACACCATCGTTCTGCTGTCCGCATGAATCCACCGGGCGATGAGAATAAGACCCCTCTTTCGGCGGGTGGATTGTCGAATTCGATGGATGGATAGTTGTCAAGATTAATGCCATTCTGTTCTATAAACGTTTCGATAGACTGATAGGTGATATTGTAATCACCGTATCCGGTTTCAATAAATTCCCGTTTTTTTGCAATACAAGGTGAGATGGCTGCGATACGACAATTTTCGTACTCCGGATAAAATTGCCGTATCATTTTCATGGTATGCCCCATGGGGCTATGGACCGGGGCGAGGTAGGGCAATAATTCCGGCTGATAAATCTGGATATAATTAACAATAACCGGACAGGGTTGAGCGACGATTGTCTGGATCTCATTATCTTTAATAAGTTGCAGGTATGACATGATGGTCAGTTCGGCCCCGAAACTAACATCAAAAACTGCCTCTATTCCCAGTTGTTTGAGCCAGCCATTGAGGTTGAGGTACTGATTTGGGAAGTTTGCGGCAATTGAAGGAGCAACGATTGCGATCATGGGTAGACCATGCTGCAGATCGGTTAAAAACATCTGAAAGTCATCAATTAGTATTCGTGCCTCATGTTTGCAGGCCTTCAGGCAGTTACCGCAGCCAATACAGGCGTCCGGGTGGACTGTCACATGGTCATCGCTGCCGTTATTAGCATATTTAACCGGGCAGGCTGTAATGCAGGCGTGGCAATTGACACATTTTTCGGCGATTACCTCAACGACTGAGCATTGCTGCTTCGTGGGCACACTCAGATTAGACATCTTGACTTATCCCCTTAACTTTCACATATTTCTTCTACAGTACTTGCCAAGTCCGTATATCTACCTATCGGTTTTTAGGTAAGGGATGATAATGTTGTTTTATTATTTTTCTAATCTCATTCGGATAAACGTACGTTGCATATCTACTATTGAACAACAGGCGACCTCTTCGGGAGTAATACTTGAACTGAATCGCTCTGATTGAGGTCCCACGATGCCGATGTGTTGTTCTTGCTTTCATGAATCGATTGGGCTATAATATCGCGTTTGAAATCGGAGTTAGTGAACAGGACAAGCCATGAAAGAGGTTGATTTAAAGCGAATTGAAAAGGCGGTGCTGGAAATCCTCGAAGCGGTCGGCGAAGACCCAAATCGTGAAGGTCTCCAGGACACTCCCGCTCGCGTAGCGCGGATGTATGCTGAATTACTCGAAGGCATGCAGCATGAACCCGCTGAGCACATGCAGAGTATTTTTCATGAAAAATACGATGAGATAGTGCTCCTTCGCGATATCCCATTTTACAGTGTCTGCGAGCATCACATGATGCCTTTTATCGGCAAGGCTCATGTTGCATATCTGCCGGACGGCAAGGTGCTGGGAGTGAGTAAACTGGCCCGCTTGGTTGATGCTTTTGCCAGGCGTCTGCAGGTCCAGGAACGACTGACTGCACAGATTGCCGACTTCCTCATGGAAAATCTTAAGCCGAAGGGCGTCTCCGTGGTCATCGAGGCCTCACATAGCTGCATGACTATTCGCGGGATCAAAAAACCCAATGCAATGATGGTGACCAGTGCTCTGCGGGGGATTTTCAAGAAGGACCCGAGAAGCCGTGCTGAAGTCTTGACCCTGATGCATTCGGACAGAAAGTAACGCTTTTTTATGCATACGTTAAGTCGGCAGATACGGTTTTCAATCGATCCATTTTCCAAAGAGCAGGCTCTTGGCTTCAATTCCTATGCTTCCAAACCCTGCGGGCATGGGTTGAGTTTGTATCTGGCTTTATGGGTGGATTTACGCAGCCCATTGAACCCGGACACCGGATTTGTCGTAAATGTTTCAGAGATTGACAAGGTGGTTCGTCGGCAGGCTGTTCCGATCTTTGTGAAGGCAATTTCCTCGGCATTTAACAGACAAGAAACACTCTCTTTATCGGACCTCGTTTCGGTTCTTAGGCAAAGTTGGCAGTATATTCAGGAAGGCTTTCAATCAAAAGAATTGGTTCGGCTGCGATTGGAGTTGAACCCGTTTCGATCCATCTCAATTCATACGGAGACTGATGAAATGTTTACATTCAGTGAGAAATTTGAGTTTGCGGCGATGCACCGGCTTTGGAATGACCGGTTTGACACCAAACAAAACGATGAATTCTTTGGGAAATGTGCCAATCCTGCCGGCCACGGCCATAATTACGTACTCGAAGTTAACGTCCAGCGACCGTGCCTAACTGACTCGGAAAACTGGCTTTGCGATATCGAAAAGACGGTTGAGGATAATTTTCTTAACCTCGTTGACCATAAGAACTTAAATGTAGACGTAGAGGGCTTTGAAAAGCTCAATCCAACGGTTGAAAATCTTGCCTATTTTGCATGGGAAAAACTGGCACAAAAGTTCAAAGAGGGTAAACTGGTGAAAATCACAGTTTGGGAAAATGACCGGACTTACTGCAGCTATACTGGATAAATAAGCACTTTTTTGAGAGGCCATAAAAGTGCGGTATTTTTTTCTAAAGAATTAATTGTAACTTGTTGTTAATACTATCTTAATGAATAGCCGATAGGGATATTATCTTACCTGTTTTTCTATTATTTTGGGCAGGTGGATGGACAAATCGGGACTCTGGAGGGGGTTTCCTCCGGCGTTCTTAGTTGTAAGTGTTTGTTTTAATTGATTTTACAGCTAATCGGTTTCGCGTTTTTTTGCGTAACCGACCAGCACGGAGTGTAGATTGGCTGGATGATATTGCACGTTAGATGCCTCCTGTTGACATTTCTAAGTATTTTATTAAGAAAGGTTTAGGCCTATGAAAGTTGCAGTTGTGGGAGTCGGCTATGTCGGTCTTGTTGCTGCGGCGTGTTTTGCCGATGGCGGCAATCATGTCATTTGTGTGGACAATGATGAGAAAAAAATCGAAAATCTCAAAAATGGCGTCATTCCCATTTATGAGCCGGGATTGACTGAGATTGTTCAGAAAAATACTGAGGCCGGAAGGCTTGTCTTTACGACAGACTTGCAGCAGGGAATTGATGAATCTCTACTTGTTTTTATTGGAGTCGGCACACCGAGTGCTGAAGATGGATCGGCCGACATTTCCGCCGTATTAGCAGTGGCTGGTCAAATCGCAGAGGTGATGACCGAATATCGCATTCTCGTGACCAAAAGCACCGTTCCGGTCGGAACGCACCAGATTGTCAGTGACTTGGTCGCTTCTAAAACCGAAGTGTCTTTCGATTATGTCAGCAATCCGGAGTTTCTCAAAGAGGGTTCTGCGGTCGATGATTTCATGAAGCCGGATCGGGTGATTATTGGCACAACCAATCCTGCGGTTATGGAACTGATGAAAGTGCTTTACGCTCCGTTTATGCGAAAAAGCAGCCGTATTTTATTCATGGATCCGGCCAGCGCAGAAATGGCCAAATACGCCGCCAATACCATGCTGGCGACACGCATCTCGTTTATGAATGAACTGAGTGCCTTATGTGAGAAGTTTGGCGCGAATATTGAAAGTGTGCGTAGCGGTCTCGGCAGCGACAGTCGAATTGGAAACGCCTTTTTGTTTGCCGGTGTTGGTTACGGCGGAAGCTGTTTTCCGAAGGATGTCAGAGCCTTAATTCATATGGGTCGGCAAAAGGATATGCGGATGACGATTGCCGAGGCGGTCCAGCAGGCCAACTTCGATCAGCATGAACGGTTTGCCCAAAAGATTCTGCAGCACTTTGAAGGTCAGGACGATGTTAAGCTTGGTGTTTGGGGACTGGCATTCAAGGCCCGTACCGATGACACCCGCGAGTCTCCGGCGATTTATTGTCTCAATAAATTTTTGGATGCGGGAATGCAAGTTGCCGCATTTGACCCGGAAGCTGAATGCCCGGGCTTCGATACAAAAATCAATCGGGTAAAAAATGCCTACGATGTGTTGGACGATGCTGATGCACTGGTGATCTTTACGGATTGGCAGGAGTTTCGCACGCCGGACTTTGAGCAAATTTCCCAACGCCTTAAATCGCCGGTTATTTTTGACGGTCGCAATCTGTACAGTCCTTCATTTGTGAAAAAACAGGGATTGGAATACATCAGTATCGGTCGAAGTTAACCCTTTGTTCTTCGAGGCAGAGAATGATTATACGAACTCAGGCATTGCCGCGTGTTGGATTGATTGGAAATCCATCGGATGGATATTTCGGCAAGACAATTTCGTTTACTTTTAGTAATTTTGCCGCGGAAGTTATCCTTTACGAAAGTCCCGAGCTGGAAATTTTAGCGAGTGCCAAGGACCAGTCCAAATTTCCCAATATTACCGAGTTGGTTCAGGACGTTGAACTGCACGGCTATTACGGTGGTATCCGTTTGCTCAAGGCTACAACCAAGCGCTTTTTCGATTATTGCCTTGAGAATCAGATTCAGTTACACAACAAGAATTTCACCCTTCAGTATCATTCCAACATTCCCCACAGCGTGGGGTTGGCCGGTTCCAGTGCAATTATCACCGCGTGCTTGAGAGCCCTCATGACGTTTTATGGGGTTGCGATTCCAAAGCCGGTTCAAGCCGGGTTAGTACTCTCGGCCGAAAAAGATGAACTGGGGATTTCTGCCGGCTTGCAGGATCGTGTCATTCAGGTCTACGAGGGTATGGTCTATATGGATTTTGATGAAAAGCTGATGAAAAAGCAGGGCCATGGGGATTATCAGCCATTAGACATGAAGCTTCTTCCAAAAGTCTATGTGGCTTATCGCGATGATTTTAGCGAACCGACTGAAATTTTCCACAATGACATTCGAACCCGTTTTGGACTGGGAGAGAAGAAAGTTGTCGATGCGATGCAGTTTTGGGTTGGTTTAACAGACAAATTCAGGAAAGCGTTAAGCACCGGTAACTTTGAGGCTATGAATAAGATGATTGATGCCAACTTCGACCGTCGCTGTAAAATCTATCGCATCAGCAGCGACAATCTCGGGATGGTTCAGGCCGCCCGTTCTACAGGTGCCAGTGCGAAATTTACCGGTTCCGGCGGGGCGATTGTCGGTTTTTATAAAGATCAAAAAATGTTTGACCGCCTTCGGAAAGCCTTTTCAACCGACGGTATCAAAATTATCAAGCCCAAACTGGTGGCGCCAATTGCCAGGGAAAGGGCAACTGCATGATTCGCAAAGCAGTGATCCCGGCCGCGGGCTTTGGAACCCGTTTTTTGCCCGCCACGAAATCGCAGCCCAAGGAAATGCTGCCGATCGTTGACACACCGGTCATTCAGTACGTTGTTCAGGAAGCAGTGGATGCCGGAGTGACGGATATTTTGATGGTGATCGGAAAGGGCAAGCGAGCGATTGAGGAACACTTTGATCGCAGTTTCCAGCTCGAATCCCAACTGAAAGACAAGGGACGCCAAAAAGAGCTTGCTGAAATCCTGGGCATCTCGGAAATGGCTGATATTCACTTTGTCTGGCAAAAGGAAATGAAAGGCCTGGGAGATGCCATTTACTGTGCCAGGCACCATATTAATGACCAGCCATTTGCCGTGCTGCTGGGTGACACGGTGATTGACGCAACGGTGCCGGCAACAAAACAACTGCTGAATGTCTATGAGCGATTTGAAAGTTCGACGGTTCTGTTGGAAGAAGTTCCTCGCGAGCGTGTCAGTCGCTATGGTGTGATTGACGGCAAAGAAATCGAACCGGGTATTTTTGATGTTCATGATTTTGTTGAGAAGCCGGATATTGATGCGGCCCCGTCGAATTTTGTGATTGCCAGCCGATATGTCTTTACCCCGCAGATTTTTCAATATATCGAGAAAACGAAACCGGGCATGGGCGGCGAAATCCAAATTACCGATGCCATGCGGTTGATGGTGGCTGAAAAAGCAATGTATGGAAGAAAATTAGATGGTCGTCGTTGCGATATCGGTAATAAAGAAGGGTTTGTGAAAACAAATATTGAGTTTGCACTTAAGGATCAGGATATGGCCGATGAAATGCAGCAGTACATTCTGAATCTTGCACAAAGTTTTTCAACGGGAGACGGAAAATGAAGATATTGGTAACCGGGACAGCGGGTTTTATTGGCTATCATTTAGCACAGCGGCTTCTTGAACGCGGCGATGAAGTCATTGGGCTTGATAATATCAATGATTATTATGACCGGGCGATTAAGTATGGCCGGCTTGCCAAAACGGGGATTGCTAAGGAGGATATTGAATACAATAAGCTGCTCGAAAGCACCAATTTTGAAAACTATCGATTCATCCAGATGAATCTGGAAGATAAAGAAAACATGGATGCATTGTTTGCCGAGCAGAAATTCGATAAGGTCTGCAACTTGGCGGCCCAGGCAGGGGTTCGATACAGTCTGATCAATCCGCAGGCGTACATTAACGCAAACATTGTCGGTTTTGTGAATATCCTGGAGGCCTGCCGCCATAATGATATTCAGCATCTGGCCTATGCCAGCAGTTCCAGCGTTTACGGCTTGAACGAGACGATGCCGTTTTCCACAAGTGACAATGTTGATCATCCCGTCAGTTTGTATGCTGCCAGTAAAAAGTCCAATGAATTGATGGCTCATACCTATAGCCATTTGTTTGGCGTGCCGACGACCGGCCTGCGGTTCTTTACGGTCTATGGCCCGTGGGGGCGACCGGATATGGCCCTGTTTTTGTTTACCAAGGCGATCCTTGAAGACCGTCCCATCGACGTGTTCAACTACGGCGAAATGCGTCGCGACTTTACGTATGTGGATGATATTGTCGAAGGTGTTATTCGCGTGATTGACAACCCGCCCAAGGGTAACCCTGACTGGTCCGGCCAGTCTCCTGACCCGTCCTGCTCCAAGGCACCCTATAAAGTCTATAATATCGGCAACAGCAGCCCCGTGAAATTGATGGATTTCATTAAAGCGATCGAAACAACTTTAGGAAAAGAAGCCGAAAAGAACATGATGCCCATTCAGCCCGGGGACGTGCCGGCGACTTGGGCCGATGTCAGTGATTTAGTGGATAATCTGGATTACAAGCCGGACACGTCCATTCAGGAAGGTGTCAGCCGCTTTATTACATGGTACAAAGAATTCTACAATGTAAGCTGAAATTAGTGTTGTGAATCTTTTTAAAAGAATGTGAGTTTGCAATGAAAAAAGCATTGATTACCGGGATTACCGGTCAGGACGGCTCTTATTTGGCAGAGCTTTTGTTGGATAAGGACTATGAAGTGTACGGCATCATTCGCCGCAGTTCCACGTTTGGGACCGACCGGATTGACCATCTGTATCAGGATCCGCACAAGGGACCCCGTCTCAAATTAATCTATGGAGATTTGACCGACGGCGGCAACCTGTCAACGATTCTCAATGATGTTCAACCTGACGAAGTGTATAATCTCGGTGCCCAGAGCCATGTCCGCGTCAGTTTTGACCAGCCGATTTATACGGTCAATGCCGATGCCCTGGGCACGCTTCGTCTTCTGGAGGCATTGCGGATGATGGCTAAGCCGCCGAAGTTTTACCAGGCTTCCAGTAGCGAAATGTTCGGTAAAGTGGTTGAAACGCCGCAGACCGAAACCACCCCGTTCTATCCGCGCAGCCCCTACGCTTGTGCGAAGGTATACAGCTACTGGCAGACGATCAATCACCGTGAAGCGTACAATATGTTTACCTGCAACGGCATTCTTTTTAACCATGAATCGCCCCGACGGGGTGAGACATTCGTGACACGTAAGATTACCCGGGCGGCCACACGGATCAAATTGGGTTTGCAGGATAAGCTGTATTTAGGAAACTTGGATGCCAAGCGAGACTGGGGCTTTGCGGGCGACTATGTCGAGGCGATGTGGCTGATGCTGCAGGCCGATGAGCCGGATGATTACGTCGTGGCCACGGGCCAGACCTATTCGGTGCGTGAGTTCCTTGATGAGGTGTTTGGTCATTTGGATTTGGACTGGCAGCAATACGTCGAGATTGACCCTCGCTATTTCCGTCCGACAGAAGTGGATCTGCTGCTGGGGGATGCCGGTAAAGCTAAGAAAGTGCTTCATTGGGAGCCCAAGGTCAGCTTCAAGCAATTGGCTCAAATGATGACCGATGCCGATATGACGATGGCACAAAATGAAAAAGTGATCAAGGAGCATCAGGGAAAATGAATGATTCTTTGAAAAATAAGCGAATCGTGATAACCGGTGGAGCCGGATTTTTGGGGACGCATTTGCAGCATTGTTTTCAGGCACACGGTGTTTTGTCGGATCAACTGCTGGTTCCGCTGATTGAAGATTACGATTTGACGAAAGAAATGGATGTCATTCGGATGTATGACACGATGAAACCGGACATTGTGATTCACTTGGCGGCGGAAGTGGGGGGCATCGGAGCCAACCGCGAAAATCCCGGACGTTATTTTTATGCGAATATGGCCATGGGGCTTCATTTGGTCGAGCAGGCGAGAGTGTACAATCTTGAAAAATTTGTCCAGATCGGCACCGTGTGTGCCTATCCGAAGTTTACACCTGTGCCGTTTAAGGAAGAGGACATCTGGAACGGCTACCCGGAGGAAACCAACGCGCCTTATGGCATTGCCAAAAAGGCGATGCTCGTGATGCTTCAGGGGTATCGCGCCCAGTATGGAACTAATGGCATATATTTGCTGCCGGTCAATCTGTACGGTCCCGGCGACAACTTTAATCCGGCCAGCAGTCATGTGATACCGGCACTGATAAAGAAAATCGTTGACGCGATGGACGCCGGACAGGAGTATATCGAGTGCTGGGGAACCGGCAGCGCCTCCCGGGAGTTCATTTATGCTCCGGATGCGGCTGAGGGAATTGTGTTGGCAACGGAAAAATTCAATGGCCCGGAACCGGTCAATATCGGTGCCGGCTCAGAGATTACGATCAAGGATCTTGTCGAGAAGATTGCCCAATTAGCCGGTTTTGAAGGTGAAATTCGATGGGATCCGTCAAAGCCGGATGGTCAGCCCCGGCGTTGCCTGGATACATCCCGGGCAAAACAATATTTTGATTTCGAAGCGCAAACAGACTTTGATACCGGCCTGAAAGAAACCATTAACTGGTATCAACAGAACAAAGCAGTATTAAAATTCTAAACATTCGCACAGAAAGGAATGGATGATTTCATGCAAGTGCCTTTACTGGATTTAAAAGCTCAATACGCAGCCATCAAGGATGACGTACTCAAGCAGATTAACGAGGTGCTCGATTCACAGCGATGTATCGGCGGCCCCAAGATTGATGAACTCGAAGAAAAAGTCGCTGCACTGTCCGGCTGTAAATATGCCGTGGGTGTTTCCAGCGGCACCGATGCACTCATCAACAGTATGATGAGTCTCGGCATTGGCGCTGGCGACGAGGTCATCACCACGCCGTTTACTTTTTTTGCAACAGTTGGCAGTATTATCCGTGTTGGCGCTAAGCCGGTGTTTGTGGATATTGATCCGAAAACGTATAACATCAATCCCGCCCTGATCGAAGCGGCTATTACCGAACGTACGAAGGCGATTATTCCGGTTCATCTGTACGGCCAGATGGCCGATATGGACCCGATCATGCAGATTGCGGGGCAGGCGTCACTGGCGGTGATCGAAGATGCCTGCCAGGCTATTTCCAGTTCCTACAAAGGTAAAAAGGCCGGTCAGATGGGAACCTGCGGATGCTTTAGCTTCTTCCCCAGTAAGAATCTGGGCGGCATTGGTGATGGTGGTATGATTGTTACCAACGACGAACAGCTGCATCATCAGTTATTTATCATGCGAAATCACGGGATGGAGCCGAAATATTACCACCAGCATATCGGTGGTAACTTCCGGCTGGATCCGATTCAGGCCGCCGCGTTGCTGGTCAAGTTGCCCCTGTTAGATAAGTGGTCCCAGGGACGACGCGACAATGCTGCCTATTATAATGGAAAATTTGCGGGATCATCTGTCCAGACACCGGTTATCTCGGATGACTGCGTTTCGATTTATAATCAGTATGTCATTCGCGTTCCCAAACGAGACGAGTTGTTTAAACATCTGCAGGCTAATAACATTGGATGTGATATTTACTATCCCGTCCCGATGCATCTGCAGGAATGTTTTGCGTATCTCGGTCAGGGGGTTGGCGATTTTCCGGAAGCCGAGAAAGCGGCCAAGGAAGTGCTGGCCCTACCGGTCTATCCGGAGTTGACCGACGAAATGAAAGATTATGTAACGGAAACGATTCTTGGTTTTCTTTCTTAATGTGATCTGGAATCAAATTCTGAAAACTGTAAATGGAGACTTATAATGGCTAAAAGAGCGTTGGCACTGGAACAAAAAATTGTGGACAAGAAAGCGGTTGTGGGTATTTTGGGGTTGGGCTATGTGGGCCTGCCGCTAGCGCGGGAGTTTGCGACTTCGGGTGTGAAAGTGCTGGGTTTCGATATTGACGAGGCGAAGATCAAGAAACTCAACGCCGGAAAAAGCATCATTAAGGGGGTCCCGGACGCGGTTGTCAAGAAGATGGTGACGGACAAAAAATTTAGTGCCACATCAAATATGGCACGCATGAAAAGTGTTGATGCGATTTTGATTTGCGTTCCCACCCCGCTGACGGAAAATCGTGAGCCGGATATGACATATGTTGAGGGAAGTTGCCAGACGATTACTAAATATATCCAAAAGGGTCAGTTGGTGTCGCTGGAAAGCACCACCTATCCGGGAACAACGCGAGACTTGATGAAGCCGATCCTGGAACAGTCCGGCCTGAAGGCGGGGAAAGATTTTTATCTGGCTTACTCTCCCGAACGTGAAGATCCCGGCAATAAACATTTTACGACCAAGACAATTCCGAAAGTCGTTGGGGGATTGACGCCAACCTGTAAAAAGCTGGCGACCGAACTTTACAGCCTGGCGATTGATACAATGGTTCCGGTCTCTTCCCTGGAAGCGGCCGAGTCGGCCAAGATTCTCGAAAACGTTTATCGCTGTGTCAATATTGCCATGGTGAATGAGCTTAAACAAGTCTTTGATCGCATGGACATTGACGTGTGGGAAGTCATTCGAGCCGCCAGTACCAAACCGTTTGGCTACCAACCATTCTATCCCGGTCCCGGACTGGGCGGTCACTGCATACCGATCGATCCATTTTACTTGACCTGGAAAGCACGTCAGTTCGGCATGCCCACGCGGTTTATTGAGTTGGCCGGCGAGATCAATACGGACATGCCGCACTATGTCATTCACAAGGTCATGGAAGCGTTGAACAACAAAAAGAAAAGCCTCAACGGCTCGAAAGTTCTCGTTCTCGGCCTTGCGTACAAGCCGGATATTGATGATGTTCGTGAATCCCCCTCACTTGAGCTGATCGAGCTGCTTAAAGAAGGTGGTGCAAAGGTGGACTACAACGATCCATATTTGCCGAAAACGCATAAGATGCGGGAATATGATTTGAAGATGAAGAGCAAACCACTGTCGGCGGCCATGCTCAAAAAATACGATTGTGTCCTGATCGCGACCAATCACAGCGATTACGATTACAAATGGATTGTTCAACATGCACAGTTGGTGGTGGATGCACGGAATGCAACGTCGGAGGTCCGCACTGGCCGCAGCAAAATTGTTAAAGCATAGCAATATGAAAGGATAACGCAGCTTCGAAGTTTCTCCTCGGTGTCAGCGAAATGCTGAAAAGCCCAAGCAGTCGTCAAAGTTCGATTTCTTGGCAATTATATGGGCTACTCAATAGATCAGATGATTTCTCGGTGTTGAATCCCGATGATAACAAATTCTATTGCAAAAAGGAGGTATTATGAAGGTGAGAACATGGTGTGTCGTGATGGGGTTATTGATGTTGACAACATTCTTGAAGGCTGATCTTGAGATTTTTGACATCTGCACGAAAAGTGCAGACCAAGTTGAGCCGGATATTGACGGTGACTGGATTGTCTGGCAGGATGCAAGGAATGGGACGTCAAACTATGATATTTATGGATATACGCTGGCTGAGCCGAATGAGATTGAAATATGCACTGTGCAGGCGAGCAATCAGCGATATGCTAATCTCAGTGGGAATGTCGTTGTCTGGCAGGATGAACGGAACAGTCAGCGGGATATCTATGCATTTGATCTTTTAAACCGTTCTCCTTTGATGTTGCCGAATATGCCTCTGAGCGACAACCTGAGTCAACGCTATCCGGATATTTCCGGCGATGTGATTGTTTACAGGCATGATCCGAGCGGGTCATATAACCTGTTTACCTATGAACTTGCAAGTGAAACACCTCAACTGATCCACACCGCTTCAACGAGTCCGGTAAATTTTACCATCGACGGCAGCCGTGTCGTGTGGATGGAACAGGTCGGTTCCGTGTATCAAATTTTCATGAAGGATGTGAGTCAGTCAGAGTCCGCTGTGCGTATCAGCGAAACAAGTTATGAGCAGTGGTTCCCGGCGGTCAGCGGTAATCTGATTGTCTGGGCGGAAGACCGGGGGCAAGCAACGGGCATGGACCTTTACGGTTTTGATATCAATAATCTGACAGCCGGGGAGTTTTCAGTCTACGTTGGGCCCGGCGAGCAAACCCGTCCGGCGATTTCCGGAAATCTGGTGGTTTGGCAGGATAAGCCGGAAGGAGAAACGGATAACGATATCCGGGGACTTGAGCTGTCGACGGGGGATTTGTTTGAAATTGCGGTTGATTCCGAAGTGACTTATGATGACCAAAAACCGGCCATTTCCGGTCGTACGGTCGTTTGGCAGAGAAAGAATACGGATTGGGATATTGTCGGTGCTGAGATACCGGCTTCAACGATAACCGTGATAGACATTGCATCGCCAGACAGCGGCGAACACTATTTGGCAAACAATCCAATGGAAATCGCCTGGCAGTTGGTAGAGGGGGATGCTCCCGAATTTGTAAATGTCAAATTTTCGCGGGATAATGGCGATACGTGGCCGGTTAGCGTTGCAACGGATATTCCTTTTGTGAATTATTATCATCGATGGGATTCGGTGGCGGATGTTAATTCTGTTGAGTGCAGGATTTCTATTTCGGCTGTCGGTGGAGGGGCGGGTAGTGGTATCAGTGACGCTTTCACCGTTTTTCAGTGCAGTAAAAATCTTACGGCCGATCTAACAGGCGATTGTTTTGTCGGAATGGATGATGTTGCCGAGATGGCCGCCCAATGGCTCGCCTGCGGCAATCCCTATGATGAAAACTGCCGCCGGGATCATTGATGATTGTCGAATGAACATGAACCACGAAATACACGAAAATCACGAAATTATCTACAAGGATGAATGTTACGCCATCCAGGGTGCGGTATTCGAGGTTTATCGTGAAATGGGACATGGGTTTCTGGAAGCGGTTTATCAGGGGGGGGGCTGATAACGGAATTTCTGAGCCGGCAAATTCCTTTTGTAGCTCAACTGTCACTGCAATTGTCCTACAAAGATCAACCGCTGGAGCAGGTGTATATCCCCGATTTCATTTGTTATAACAAAATCATCGTGGAGTTAAAAGCAGTGAAGGCGACAGCGTCAGAGCATACCGCACAGGTAATCAATTACTTGAAAGCAACCGGCATGAAACTGGGTTTACTTGTCAATTTTGGAGCCTATCCCAAGGCAACTGTCAGCCGGTTAGTCTTATGATTTTAGTGTATTTAGTGTTTTTCGTGGTTCTTAATCTGTGAAAGAGAGATGATGAGAGTCCTTATTACAGGCGGCGCCGGTTTTATCGGAAGCCATTTAGTGGAACATTTTCAAGGCACCGCTGAGGTTCGCGTGCTGGACAATCTTCGCTCTGGTTTCAAGCACAACCTAACCGGCTTCGACTGTGAGTTGATAAAAGGCTCCGTGACAGACCGAAAGGCCGTTAGGGTGGCCGTCGAGGGGGTCGATGTTGTTTTTCACCTGGCGGCGATGGTCAGCGTTCCCGAATCAATGGACGACCCGGTCGCTTGCAATGTGATTAACGCCGCCGGTACGCTGATCGTGCTGGAAGAAGCCGCCAAGGCCGGCGTGAAAAAGCTGTGTTTCAGCAGTTCGGCGGCCATCTATGGCGATAATCCCACCGTACCGAAAATTGAAACGATGCTGCCGGAACCGAAAAGCCCGTATGCGATCACCAAGCTGGATGGCGAGTATTATTGTAAAATGTTCAATGACGAGGGCAAGCTCAAGACGGCTTGCATGCGGTATTTCAACGTGTTCGGTCCCCGTCAGGATCCGGGCAGCCAGTACGCCGCGGCGATCCCGATCTTTGTGGCCAAGGCCCTGAAAAACGAGCCGATCACGATCTTCGGCGATGGCGCCCAAACCCGCGACTTTGTTTACGTTAAGGATGTGGCCGCCGCCAACGCCTATCTGGCCGAAAACGAAGACCTCTCCGGCGTCTATAACGTCGCCTACGGCAAAAGCATCACGGTCAACGACCTGGCAAAAAAGATCATCCAGTTGACCGAAAGTAAATCAGAAATAAAATACGCCCCCGTCCGCCCCGGCGACGTCAAACACTCCCGCGCCGCCGTCGATAAACTCAACACCGCCGGCCTAGCCCTGACCAACCAATTCGACGAAGGCTTGGCCAAAACGATTCAATTTTTTGCAAAGTTGAAGTTCCCTCAATAAATGCTGGAAGGCAATTGGCAGGCTTTAAGGGTGAAATCCGCTGGGATAAAATGCAAGCTACAATGGTAAAGACCTTGCGAATAGCAATCCATGACAGGTAGTCGGTTTTTCTACAAAATGGATTGAGTATTGTAAAGAAAATTCAATTGATTTTGAAATTGTTAATGCTTACGACAGCAAGAGTTTTGCATCTTTTTTTGAAAAGCTAAAGCGGATGCCGCAGGTTTTTTCCAGACGCAGAAAAACCCAAAAAATGATGGCTCGTGAAAAGGGCTATGTATTGTTTCAAAAATTTATTCCTGGAAATACTTATGACACTCGTGTAATTGTCATAGGTAATCGGGCATGGGGATTTGTTAGATATGTTCGCAAGAATGACTTTCGTGCGTCAGGCAGTGGAAATGTTAGTTATTTACCAAAAGATATTAATCCGGAGTTTCTTAAAATATCTTTTGATATTACGAACAAACTTAACGCTCAGTGTTTAAGCTTGGATTTTATTCAAGATGAAGAGAGTAAACCGTATTTGGCAGAAATAAGTTATGGATTTCCAGTCTATATGGGTTATAAATGCACGGGTTTCTGGGATGCGGACTTGAACTACCATGAAGAAAATTTCATCCCTGAATACGCTCAAATTGAAAATGTTTTATCGCGACTTAAAAAAAGTAAAGCAAAATAAATATATCCCTATTTCTGATGATGTCTGAGTTGACATAATGCAGTGAAAGTCATTTAAAAATAAGGTAAGCGTTAATATGCTTATGCACGCAATTTGTGAGAAAAAATGAGTTTGATTCGTAAAGGTATATTCGTTTCTTCCGGCAGGGTCATGTGTACTGCTGTCAGTTTATTTGCGGGCATTATTTTGGCTCGTAAAATAGGTCCGGATTACATG
Source organism: Anaerohalosphaeraceae bacterium (assembly GCA_963675155.1). GTDB lineage: Bacteria > Planctomycetota > Phycisphaerae > Sedimentisphaerales > Anaerohalosphaeraceae > 4572-13. The sequence continues at coordinate 1,005,430 of OY775912.1, forward strand.
GGACAATACGATCTTCTGCGGACGACAGGGATGCTGGTTGTAACCATCTTTGCTCTTGGCCTTCATAATGCGAATATCTTCTTTATTAATAACCGTGGTCATGACATTGGCCTGATCACCACAAATACTTTCAAGTATTCCATTTTTGCTTGTGTTTCTGTTACATTTTTGCTTGGCTTTTGTCTCTTATTTTTTAAAACTTATTTTGGCCAGTTAAATAGTTGGATTGGTTGCATTTTTGCGATCGGCGTCGGTTTTCGCCAGATGTATCTCTTGTTGAGGACGATTCTCTCTGCTGAATTGCGAGCCAGGGAGATAGTGATCGTTGAATTCATTCAGCCGATCACACTTTTGATTGGTTTTGCGGTTTTGTTAATCATGGGCAAGCTGGATATAAATACCTGTCTGTCTGTTTTGGCATTCAGTAATTTTTTGACGATGGTTTGGGTTTTAAAGTTTCTTTGGCCTTACATCCAGTTCAAAACAGCGTTTGATTGGCCTGTCTTCAAAGACACTGTAATCTATGGCCTTAAATTGTCTGCCGCCGGCTTGCTGTTTGTTTTCGCTTCTCAGGTTACGGTGATGCTGCTTCGTTTGTTGATCCCCGGATCATTTTATCAGATTGGATTGTATTCAAGGGCTGTTGCGCTGACGGCTTTGGTGATTCTGATCCCACGGTCCGTGACGACACTCCTGATGGCGAAATGGTCCGCCGTCGACAGCCAACAAGCACGCTGCAGACAAATGCAGCTGACCGCCAGGATTTATGTTACTTATAGCCTGGTCATGGCTGTCTTTGTCACGTTTGTAGGTAAATATTTACTGTGGCTTCTTTTTGGTGTTGAATATGTTCCGGCTCATTCTGCATTGACTATACTTATTTTTGGCGCAGGGGCGTTGGCGCTGGCTGAGGTTTGGAATCAGGGTTTCGCAAGTGACGGCAAAGCGATGGTCACGGCGAAAATTCTTTTGGGGACATTAATCATAATTACAGTATCCTGCATGGTGCTGATTCCGTATTTCGACATTGTAGGGGCCGCCATATCCGCATCTCTTGGGTATTTTTTTTACGCTTTAGCAGGCATGTTGATCTCCCGAAAATTATATGGAATAAAAATATCCCGATGCCTGTGGATAAAAAAAACGGATATAGCATTAATAATTAATTCTTTTACCAGACAGAGTAAGTGAAAAAGATATGAGCCTACTTTTAATAATCGTGATTATTGCAGTGGTATTTGGGATATTATATTCCCCCAAAATTGGGGGATTAGTAATCTGGCCGATTCTTTTTATGTATCCACATGGGGTTCAGGCAAGAATGAATATGCCGATGAATATAGGGTTTGACGACTTGCTCATCTTATTCATCGCAGTGGTTGCATGGGTACACTACTCGAAAGTAAACAATTCATTGTCATATATAAGTTTCAAATTAGTATTATTAATGTTTGCGATTAATGCTTTTACCAATTTATCGGGTCTTGCTCAGGTTGGGCCGCTTCCCGGATTGATTGAAGCGATTATAAAGCAAATACTAAAGATGGGTGTTTTAATGTCGTTGTCGTTTATTATTATAAAAACGACACATACCCCTGAGGATTGTTGGCGAACAGCCAAATGGATCGTGTTCAGCATGGCAGGTTCCGGAATCCTTCTTCTGATTTCCTCGGTCGTACCGGCTTTAAATAATATTTTTGGGGTCATAGGGACATTTGGCGAGGGTGTCATTGAGGGGCGATCTTTTGGCGCTTTAATCAGTCCCAATACAGCGAGTATGGTTTTGGCATATGGTTTGTGTCTTTGTATTCCTATTCTTGAGTATTCGCTTGGTAGTACAAAAAAATTATTTTACTTCGTTTTGAGCGGCGTGATGGTTATCTCGGTTTTTTATACAAGATCCCGGACCGGGTTTCTTGCAATTGCATCAATACCCCCGCTGCTCCTGTTCATGCACCGAATGAGAAAATGGGCGATTTGTTACATCATTGGTGGCTTGTGTTTGTTAATGTTTTTTCCGGAGATCATAATCAAATCTATCGAACGTTTGGAGCATGTGTTTTTCGGTTCGGGTTTGACTTTGACCGAAGAAGCTTATAGCCGGGTACAGATATGGAAAGTATATCTTAACAGTATGACTCCAATCTCTACATTTTTAGGTCAGGGCCATACCGTTTCGGAGTTTAGAGCCAACATCGGCCAGTATCCCCACAGTGGATACCTTGATTTGTTTTGCTATTTTGGAATATGGGGTGTTCTCTGGTTTTTTATGGTTATGTATGCCTTTGTTTCTTCGATATCACGCTTGAAACAATTGAATTTTGCCGATACCCTGCTTTTGCAAAATGCGGTGATAATGTTTTTGGTAATAATGTGCATGGAATCTATGTCCATGGACAGTTTTCAGCCCGGAGGTTTTGGACTCATATTAACCTTGTCTTATTTGTCGCTAATAGATTGTTTTGTAAGGTGTTATGCTGAACAGGCAATGGTATTAGAAAATGGAGAAGAGTACGATGGTGATTATGTGCAAAACACCTTATATCCAGAGGAGCTTTGATGAGGGCGGTATTTTTTGATTTTGTAAGACATTACGGAGGCGCTTCAAGAAGTACGCTGGAGCTCTCACGCCGGCTTGGCGAACATCTTGATGTATCCGTTGTTGACGGCTATGGGACATGTAAACCTTTTATAGAGGCGGCCAAAAAAGACGGGATCGATTACCATTCATTATGTCCAGACATTACCCGGCAATACATTGGAGGCAGGGGACTTCAGCGAATTTGGAGGTTATTGGCCTCGGCAAAAGATATGCGGAAGGTTCGCCTGCGAGCGGCCGAAAAATTCAAACAGCTAAAGGCGGATATCGTATTTTGCAATAATATTAAAAGTGCCTTTGTTCTGGCGTACGGGCCTCAAAATTCCCTGGGGCGAACCCCCTTGGTTATTATAATGAGAGGTTGGTACACGCCTGATATGGTTCCATCCTATGCCAAAAAACTTTTTGAAAAACCGAATGTCTATCTTTTTGCAGTTTCTTACGCGACAAAATCAGCCCTGATCTGTTCAGGAGTTAATCCTGACAGAATTCATGTGGTACATAATCCATTGGATATCGACGATATTCTCCAAAGATCGCTAGAGCCCCTTTATGCTGAACTTCCCCAGCGGGACCGACCTGTCCGACTTCTGGTCCCGGCGGCAATTCAGCCCCAAAAGGGAATTGAAATCGCCATCCGAGCACTGCCGGGAATACGTGATGCCGGACATGACACTGTTTTATGGATAGCAGGTCCGGTGGCATGGGCTGTCGATGAAAATAAGGATTTTCCTGAGCGGATGAAGGATTTAACAGAGCAGCTCGGTGTATCAGGTTGTGTAGAATGGTTAGGGAATCGAGAAGACCTGCCTCGGGTCATAAAGGAATCGACCCATGTTGTAATGCCGACGAAAACAGAGGGGCACCCTCGTACTCTTCTGGAGGCGATGGCGCTGGCCAAACCGATTGCAACAACGCCTGCCGGAGGTATTCTGGATATGATTTCGCATCGTATGACCGGGATGATGTTTGATATTGACGATGTAAATGGTTTGGTCTCTTGTATGAATGAATTAATTGAGTGTCCTGATTTGTCCGAAAAGATTGGGCAGAATGCACAGCAACTAATTAAGCTAAGCTTTAAGCCCTCTCAGCAGACATCACATATTTTATCCCTTGTAGATCAAATTGTGAATTATTATACCTTTCAGGGCAGTAAATTCCCGCGGGCAAAGCCGTAACTTACGGTCGCAAAGCTACATAGCCGCGACCCAACGGGAAATTTCAATCGTGACCACTATACAAGGAGAGTCGTAAAACGTGTCAGCAATTGCCGGAATAGTAAGCTTAAATTCGAAGAGTCTAAATAAAGCGACTGAATCTCGTCTGCGCCAAATGCTCAGGGCGATGAGTATTTCCAGCGATGATACATATCAGACCCTGTGTGACAGCGCCGGGGACATCGCTGTAGGGCGTACCGTTTACGGTGCGGATGTCCGGCACTCGGCGACATTAGAAAAGGAACTTCCGGCTGTTTTTATAGCGGGGGAACTCCATGGAAATCAGACTGATTTTAATAATGATGCCCAATGTTTGCAGGATCGTTATATAAAACAGGGTTCGCCTGATTTTGCGAAAAATATGTATGGCAGTTTTTCGGCGATAATTGTTGAACCTGGATTTGCCAGCGTAACGATTGTTACCGATTATTGTGGATCGTGTCCTGTTTATACGATGACTCATGATGGCATGTTTTATTTCGCCTCAGAAATCAAGGCCTTGATGGCACTTGAAGATTTGCCGTGTGAATTGAATATCTCAATGGCGCTTTCTTCATTAACAAGTGGTCAGTGGATGAACAGGCAGACATTGTTTTCCGGAGTTGAATTCCTTGATTGTGCCACTGTCGTGCAGTTCAAGGATAAAAAACGCATTGAAAACAAGGTTTGGAGTTTTGATATCAATGACCATCCACACGGCCGCAAGGAACGGGACTATTTGCAAGACCTTGATGATGTGTTGCTGCAGGCCGTACAGAGGCAGGTTGTAAATGGCAATCCCGCAATTCTCGCCAGCGGTGGCCTTGATTCCAGAACGATATTGAGTTATGTTAAAAATCCCTCTTGTCTTAAAGCGGTGACTTATACGGGATTTGACGATACCGACAGGCATATGTTTGGAGACGTAGCGATTGCCCGTCAAATTGCCTCAGTTCTTGATATGGAACACCAGGTTGTCCAATATAATGGAAGTGATGTTCTTGAGACGATCCGAAAATCTGTTTATCAGTCTGACGGGGCAGCCTGTTTTCTGCTTGAAGATGCCTGGGATGATATTCGACAGGCTTGTGGGACTTCATTTGTTTTGATGGGTGATCAATGCTTTAGTTCAGCGAATGCCCCAGTTCGCCAAGAGCATATTCTTGAGTGTTTGGGTGTGCGCACGCTGTTTAATTGCATATCCGTATGGCGATATCTTAATCCGAATAAGCTGGAAGAATTTAAAAGGCTCAGTCAACAGCAGGCGGAAATTTGCGTTAGAGGTTTATCGGGGAGGCCTGCGAATAATCAAATCGATGAACTGGCCCACCGTCAGAAACATTTTAATTTTTTTAATCCAAAACGGCGAATGATTGCCAGATATGGTTTGCAGGTTCGTCAACCATTGATGGATCTTGATGTATTGAACCTGATTAAAGAAATTCCATATAAATACCGCAACGGGAGATATTTGATACGCAAGCTTGTGGCCAAACGCAGACCGGAGTTTTCCGAAATTCCGCGTCCACGGACAAGAGAGCTGATCGATTATAAATTCTTCTTGACGAATGCCGAAAAGGACTCCAACGGAATCACATCTTTTATGTTTGATGATAATCCATTGATGGGGCAATTCTTTGATAAAGACACTTTGTGCCAGTTGATTCAGACAGTCACATCAGCATCGCAAGTTCAAGCAACTCCTAAACGCAGAAAATTTATTCTGGATGAACTCATGCCTCCGCAGATCCGTCAATGGCTGGCAGCAAGGGCGCGGCGTTATCTCGGAATGCATGCACCCTATCTGACCAACCCGACTGATCAACTTCGTAGAATTATGATGGTTTCACAAGCATTACGTCATGTTCATAAAAGATGTCAAACGAAACCGGTTTCTCTCAAAGAAGGATAACATTCAGTGAAGATACTCTTTATTAATCCATGGGAGGGAATTATTGGTCCAAATGTTGGGATGCAGCAACTTGTCGACGAGTCGTTGCACCGCGGTCATGAGATTCATATAATAACTCGTGTATTGGATTCAATTACAGGCGAATATACTAAAAAAGGTGTCGTTTTTCATAGACTTGAAAAAATACGAGTTACGCCAAGGCAAAAGGACCCGATAAAGCTTTTAAGGGAGGTGTTTACGGATTATCTTGCATACAGAAAAGCTTGCAGGGTTGCCGAGTCAATCGTGCCAGATGTTGTATGTATAAACGGTGAAAATATGTTATTCGCTCCCCGGGTGGCAAAATATGTGAAATCCCCCTCGGTAACGATTCTCAGGGGAGCCAGGTTTCTTGAGCTTGGTTTTGCCGCAAAGCTTTTCTTCTCAATTCAAAGCCGATGGGTGGATAATTATATCGGTGTTTCACGCCATGTATGTGATGGTTTGGCAGGATTGGGGATTTCGGCCCAAAAAATACAGATGGTATACAACGGAGTTGATATGTCCAGGTATAAACCTGAATCTGGCAATGATAAATTTCGCTCGGATCATAACATATCTCCAAATCATAAAATTATTGGAACGGTTTGCCATCTGGTTCCACGCAAAGGCATTCATCACCTTATTGAGGGGCTGGGCATTTTAAAAAAAACATATTCTGGTTTCGTTTGTCTTATAGCAGGCCCCGAACATAAAGGGCATGAAGCTTATACAGAAAATTTGCATCAGAGAATTTCAGACTTAAATCTTAAAGATAATGTGAAACTTCTGGGGCAGAGGGATGATGTCGATATTATCCTGAAGCAGGTCGATGTCTTTGTACATCCTTCGGAAACAGAGTCATTCGGGCGAGTTATTGCAGAAGCAATGGCCTGTGGTAAGCCGTGCATAGGTTTTGATGTTGGAGCTGTTCCGGAACTTATCGAAGATCAGAAAACCGGCTACATCGTTAAACCTTATGATACGGAGACACTGGCCCAGTGTATTTCAATATTGTTACAAGATGAGCAATTATGCAAAGAGTTTGGTCAGGCAGCCTATGAAAAAGCTGTTAAATGTTACGATTTAAAAACAAACATAGCGGCGACAATGGATGTGATTGAAAGAGCACATAAAAAGTGAGTAGCGAAAAAAGAGGAAAAATATTAGCGATCAATCAGGTCCCGGGTTCGCTTTTCAGTGAGTTGGCAGTTGCTTTTGCGAATAATTTGATTGAAACCCATCTTTTGGCTGGCAGCTTTTCAATGGAAGGGCAGTTTGTGGGTGTTGATTGGATTAAGGCGACTGACCTTAGAAAATATCCTGCATGGAAACGCATCACAACATGGCTGTCTTTTACATGGAAAGCGTTCTGGACCATGAGAAAGCACAGAAATTGCTTTGCTTTGATTACGACCAATCCTCCTTTGGTACCATGGGTAGCCCCTTTGGCAAAGCGTGTGTTCGGAGTCAAATACGGAATACTGGTGTATGATGTATATCCTGATGTGATGACCAGAATGGGAATGATTAAAAAAGGTGGATTGATTGAAAAAATATTGACGTGGTTTGACCGCAATTCTTTAATGAAATCTGATTGTGTGATTACTATCGGTGAGTGCATGAAACGCACTGTCAGTGAACACATTAGCGATACAAATAAACCGGTACATGTTATCCCAAATTGGTCCGATCCAGAGGTGATAAAACCTGTCAATCGTGCCGATAATCCATTTGCGGCTAAATATGACTTCGGTGATAAATTTGTGGTTATGTATAGTGGCTCATTTGGAGCAACTCATAATATTGAAGGAATTATTGAAGCTGCTGAAAAACTCAAAGACATTGAAGAGATTCTTTTTGTTCTGATCGGCAAAGGAACCCGTGCGACAGAGATTGAAAATCTAGTGCAGGAAAAAAAACTGCCAAACCTGATAATGCCCGGTTGGCAATCTCAGGAAATGGCGAAATATTCACTTGCCGCTCCGGATTGTCATATTGTTTCACTTGGGGAGGACTTTGCCGGAATAAGTGTTCCCAGCAAAACTTATGGAGCACTTTGTGCCGGAACTGCTGTTATTGCAAGATGTCCTGGAAACACCGAATTGTCAGAAGTCGTCCAAGGGAATAATTGCGGAGTATGGGTGGAACCTAATGATAGTGATGCCTTAGTCGCGGCAATAAAACAACTTTTTGAGGACAAGGAAAGAACGCGAGAATATAAAAAAAATTCACGCAAAGCTGTGGAAGAAATTTATAATCCAAAAAAATGTACCGACATGTACATGAATGTTTTGAAAGAATTTCTTTGAGATGGAATATTTTGTTCAAGTGAGTGGACTATGAGCTTTTGAGATATTCAGGTTGAAGTGGTTGAGTGTAACGAATAACCGTTAAAAGTTTTCGTATTGTGTTTGTAAAGGGTTGTAACTTAATTTTGATAAAGTAAGGGTTCTTATGAGTATTAATAGTAACACACCGGCCGCCTTTGTGACATATGGATGGTGTAGAACTTCTTGTAGTATTGTCCGATCATTAGGCGAGAGAGGTATCGAAGTCCATGTCGGTGATACTTCGAAGCTTGCGATGTCGAGATACTCTAGGTATTGTAAATCATTTACGCAATTACCGGATTTCTTTGAGCATCCCGAAACCTATTTTGATGCTGTTCTCGAGGCTATGAAGAAAAGTGGTGCAATAGTTTTAATGCCTGCTCATGAAGATGTTCAAATATTTAGTCAGAGAGTCGGTGATTTACCAGATTGGGTACAATTAGCTGTTCCGGATTATAAGATGTGGAATATAGGTGAAGATAAACTCGATTATGTGGAAGCGGCCCAAGAAAGTGGTTGTCCGGTTCCTGTAACGCATAAAGTTTCTTCAGTTGTGGAACTTGAGGAAATAGCTGAACAAGTCGATTTTCCTGTCCTTATTAAAACACGTATTGGTAACAGTGCAAAAGGTGTTTTTATCGCAAAAGATAGAGATTTACTCATAAAGGAATTTAAGGCGATTGTAGAAGAATTCAACCTTTCAGAGGACAGACTGCCGGTCCTTCAAGAGTTTTTACCCGGGCCAAAGGTCGGTGTACTCGGTGTGTATAATCACGGAAAACATGTTGGAAGTGTTGTTTTTGATATAGTGAGATCGAAGGGCGCTTCCAATTTTGGGACATCAACATATCGAATAACGATCAATGATTCTGACATAAGACAAAGTGCTATTGCAATAGCAGAACATCTTCAGTGGAATGGTGTGGTCGATATGGATTTTGTCAGAGATGCTCAAGGGAAAGGGTATTTGATCGATTTTAATGGCAGACTCGGCGGGGCGACCGCTCTGACTTATTTTGCCGGTGTGGATTTGCCTTACTTGTGGTATCTGATAGCCATTGATAAGTGTGACACTGAGGCAGCCTTACCTCGCTCCGATGTTCACGCAAGATGGATACTCGGTGATACGCTTAGTGCTTTAAGTTCCCTGAGGCATGGTTGGTGTAGGGAGTTCTTGCAAACAATTTTACCTCATTGGGGCTGTAATCACGACGATTTTAATATGAAGGATCCTTTGCCCTTCTTTTTTCAATGCCTTTGTTATTTATGTAAATTTGTTTCCGCTAAAGGTAATGTCAACCCCGTCACACAAGGTATGATTCGGTAAGTTGCTGGCAATAACTTTTTAATGGGAATTAAGTTTCTCGATTAGTTCAGCCACATCTGTCCTATATTCTTCTATTACTTCGCTGCCTTGTGGAGCTTTCCAGAACCATTCGCTCATAACCGATCCTTTTCCGGGACGTCTTTGATATTCAGAGATGGATACCTTCGAGTTATTTTGTACAACTTCGGAAATTTTATTGAGCAAATCCTTTCCACGTCTGCAAAGTTCAGGATATTTTGTTTTGTTTTGGTCACTAGAAGCTAACTTTCGAAGAAGCCAAAAATATTCGTAATCCTGCATCCCTTCACGTGTCAATTCAAGGCAGAGACGCGGATATGGTTTCATATCAGGGCCGGGAAGAAGATAAACACCGTCTCCCTGGTTGATCTGTGGCAGATTGAGCTGCCAAGGTTTTGCAGGCCATCTGTCTGCTAGTACAGGCCGTTTGGCCGCCCACTTGGACCAGTAGTTTGTGCTCCAATAAAGATATCCGTCGATGCCGCTGTCAAAGTATCTCCACCACATGAGTCTGCTGTCCCACGGCTGCTTAAAAACCATGGACGGCGATCTTTTAGTACACAGATATGTCCAGCCGAGTTTGCCTTTACTGTGAAGTTCGGCCAACTCCGCGGGAGTATAAACAGAGTTATGTGGCACATATATATCAAGCATCTCGGCGATAACAGGGAACTTTTCGTGACCATGGGAAGCCATCGGAATAAGAGTATTTAATTTTGGAGCCACTTGCCTTATTTGCGACAAAATTTCTTTGACCTCCTCGTAAGCTTCGTCGCTACGCGGTTCGTCATAAGGTTGAAGATATGCCCTGTCGGACCATCCATTACGCTTGAGAAATTCCCAGGCCTTAACCAATGAGAGGGAAAATGCCTTGCGGGATTCTTGAGAGTTAAGGATTATTGGTTTGTCGCTGAGACGATCGATGCCAGGATATCTTTTTATATACTTACCAAACCAATGCGTAGGGCCAACATTAATAGCTGTCGCACCCCGCTGGCAGATATATTCAGCGTAACGTTGCCACTTTGAAATATCGATGGAAATCCTGCCGTCCGGTTCTTTATATGCCTTAAACCAGTTTTCACATGGCCCTTCCTTGAAATCTATCGGCGAAAGTCTGGCCTCAAGAACTGCATTAAGCCAGGGAGTATATTCTTCCCAGGTTAACTCCCGACCATAGTATTTATTAAGCTGTCCTCGCGATATCCAGAACGAAGTCGGAAAATGCGTTTCATCCGGAAGGTCAAATTCCCATACATTAAGCTCTATATTTACGACCGGCTGGCTACTCGCATTTGAGTTGATCCGGCCGAGATATTTTCCTTTCGGCGTACCGGCGGGCACTTTAATCTTTATCCAGACCGGCGTTGTTGCATCAGGATACACTTTGATGGGGCCTTTGGGAAGAAGCACATCCGCTTTCCACCCGTTGTATCCGGTTCGTGTGCTTCTTGGTTTGTCTGTCGGAACGAAATCCACCGCCTGCACACTTACATTTTCGGCAGGGATAACTGTACCTGTTTCGCTCTTAAAATCAGTAACAGTTAAGTCAATATTTAGAATTCCATTGATCTTGCCGGTATGCACAACAGCAAATTGTGCCGAGCGAATTTCGTTACCGCAGGCTGACAGTTTCAAGTTGCATTGCTCACCCGGACGAAGCCATTCTTTGTTGAAAGTATCCCTTTCGGGCTGATCCGCAATAGTAAGGGCTCTGAATATGCAGGCCGGCGGAGTTGAAGAGCCCGATTCCAACTGCCAATACTGCTGCTGAAAGGTGCGAATTTTTTGGGCTCGCTGAATATCAGTATCTGCGTAAAGTGAACTGATTGTGAAAACCAACAGTAGAGATATCGCGATCTGACGTTTCATATTTACACGGCTAAAAAGCATCTTTTTCTCCTTACGACATCAGTAATCTTAGTAAAGTTATTTTGAAAGATCAAGATTAATCTTGTAAATCCCATTAATCCTGTCTGGAAAAAGCTATAAAAATCCGTGTAAACCGTGGTTTATTTTTTGGTTGCGGCTATGCTGCTTCAGGTTTTCGGTGTCCTCTGTGTTAAAAAAAAACGTGTCTTTCGTGGTTTAATTTTATTTCCGATCACTGAAGACTGAAATCTGACATCTGTTTTTCTTAGTGCTTCAATTCTACAATCGCGAGCTTAACCTATGATCAAAAACAAACGAAAACTGATAATCCCCGCAATAATCCTGGTCGTGTTTCTGGTGGCGATGTTCTTGTCGCAGTCAAAGACTAACCTGATCCAGGAACTGCGAGGGCCGAAGGCGGGGGTTCGAGGGGTGTTTACATCGGCTGGCAAACTGGCGGTGTTGTCGGGCCAAAACGAAGTGTACACCTGGGACTGGAGTGACTTGAGAAAATGGCCGACCGTCGCCCGGTTAAAAACAGAGAGGCTCTGCCCGATGGCACCCGGCAGAATTGTTTATCTTCCCAATGACAGGCCGGATACCGTTACGATAACGGATCTGAAGGGCGAAAAAGAAATTAAGCAAATTCCATTACCCTTTGGCGTTGAGTGCGAGCAGATGATACCGTCGGCGGATTGCTCGTGCATTGCATTGCTCTTGAAACAGGATCATAAAAGCCGGTTAGCCCTGATCGACCCTGAACTGCAATTGTCCGAGATTGCATCAGTCCCCGATGAGCAGATGGAGATTTTTAAGATCGGCGTCTCCAATGATGGCCAATTCATCGCCGCCGCCGGCGAGAAGAACGGTGGGGTGGCGATGGTGTTTAGCACCGATACCCGCAAGCCGGTTTTCGAAGAATCAATCGAAGATATTCTACGATTTGATAACGTGATTTTTTCGCCGGATAATAAGATTGCTTATTTTGGAGAGCGGGTCCGCTTTATTTATGCCTTTGAGATGCCAACCGGAGATCTTTTGAAAATATACGAGATTCCCGAATATCCGCCCGTTCCTCAAAAAAAGCAAATTATCTCTGCCATCGATATCAGTCCGGACGGTCGTGTGCTGGCGGCCAGTACTGAGCCGGTCCAGAAACTGTATCTGTGGAACACCGAAACGGGTGAAAAGATTACGGAATTCGGGTTGCCGGGGCCGGTCGTCGGCGACATTGCTTTTGCGCCAGATTCCGCCAGGATCGCAACATCAGTCCTCGTCCGAAGCACCATCAGCATCTGGAAAGCCACAGAGTGAGCTTTGCCGCAGGGAAAAGTTTTAGACAGATTAACGGGATTTACAAGATTCGTCGCCACGAACAATACGAAAAGAAAAAACTTATCCACAGATTACGCAGATTTCACAGATCATTAAAAAGTCTTTGCTCATGTTAAATTTATTGTTAATCCGGTAATCCAGTCAACATGTCCTGTCAATCCCGTCTAAATTTTTATTCGCCTCTTTTCGTGTCTTTCGTGGTTCAAGCTTTTTATTTGTGGCTGTCACTCGTTCCGCCCAAATCATTACCGCTCTTCGTTGAGTACGCCTTGCCGAACATCAGGTCATAGACCAGCAGCCTTAAACAACGGACGGCTTCAGATGAAGCGATGTTTTCATTTTCATTGCTTGCTGTATCGCAGTTTTCCGCGGCATGCAATGTCGTATTGTCTTCTGAGAGCTGTTTAAGAAATCTGAAATAAACACTCATGGGCTGTCGGGCCCATTCTAATATCTTCATCGGCATATAACACATTTGATAACCGGCGTTATTGCTGAATTCCATCGGATAGTTACTCCACACCACCCCATCCACTTCATAACGCGATAGATTGTCGCTCAAGTCGTACCCCAGTTTGTTGTAGATTTCACTGCCCTTCAGCGATGGCAAATGGTCACCGTGAAATAAAATAAGGGTCGGTCTGTCCGAATGCAGCTCGATATGTTCAACAAGGCGTTTTAGTGCGCGGTCGGAATCCAGTATCCCGTTGGCGTATGATTCTAACAGCCCGTTTTCAGCGTCATTCAACCGGTTAGAACGGACTTTGACGGCATCATCATACCGGTCATATCGCCCGGTTTCAAACGGATAATGGTTCTGAATGGTCATGAGATATAAATAGACCGGTTGCTGCTCTCTTTCCAAAACATCGATTGCTTCAGAAACAAGGCAATCATCTGATACAAACTCTCCTTTTAGGGCGGTATGTTTCATGTCTTCGAGTGCGATGAATTCATCAAAACCAAGATTGGGAATGACCGTGTTGCGGCTCCAAAAAGCTTTGTGATACGGATGGATCATGATTGATTTATAGCCGACGGCATTCAGCGCCGTTGCGACCGATGGCGTCTTTTTTCGAAGGTACAGGCGGTACGGGATCACCTGCGGCGAAAACAAAACAAGCGGAAATCCCGTAATCATTTCGAATTCTGCATTGGCTGTCTGGCCGCCGAAACTTGGCGAAAACCATCGTATTGAGTGCTGTTGTTTCAATTCCCGAAAAAACGGGTTGATCGGTGCAGAATAGGTGATATGAGGCAGTTTTGTCATGTCGAAATACGATTCTGAAACGAATACGATGATATCAGGGCGGAAATTGTCCTGATGGCGTTCTGCTTTCGGCAGGTTATCTGCTATTTGATCGATTGTTTCTTGGCTGTAATCTTCAACATGAATCTTCGGAAGGCCGGTGATATTATTTAAGAATGCAACCAAAAAGCCTTTTTGATGATATTCTGATGCCAGGTCAGCGCCTTGTAATGAATCATGGCCGGACTTCCCGGACCAATGTCCCAGGCGTTGTTGCAATCCGATGCCCGCTAAAGTGACCAGGCAGATTGTAAACAGCGTCCATCTTTTTTGAAGCTTTTTGAGTGGAAATTTCGGTAATATAAAAAGGATGACAATGGCACAGAAAAGGCATGTCAGCGAAACCGCTAGCGTCAGACATACCACTCTTCTGGGATCGGCCATTGAATTTGCAGCCTTCAACCCCTCCCAGACGATCAGGATGTCCCATGGAAACAAGGGCTTGCTGTTATTGACAGACTTCATATAGTTGATCTGCGACAGGAGAGTAATGGGCACAAAAGTCAGGATCCATGCCAATCCGTAATGATTGAAGAGGGTATAAAAAAAACCGAGGAGTGAAAAAATAACCAGCAGAAAGACTGCGGCAAACGGGGACGTCACGAAACTGAAATACTGGCTGGCATCATGCCATGCAGCCGCTTCCGGCAGGGCGACTAAAAGTATCACAGATAGCCATAAGAATGTGATACTCCAAAGTTTGTTGGTACGAATTTTTCGGGATTTATTCAGAAGTGATGGTATCAATTTCATCAATTGTCTCTTTTTTTTCTTATCAGTCTCGAAGGGGTTCGTTGTTTTTTTTCTCTACATACATGTATACAGGTGTCTTCCCACTGCCTATTTCACCTTTCCCCGCAATCCCTCCATTTTCAAAAAGCCTTTTTTCCAAACAACTACGGCTGAAATGACAATCACGGCCAAAAACATAATACCGGCATACCGGGTTCTCAACTGCGTAAGGATCATTCCCAGCAGGGCGTAAAGGCCCGACAAAAGATAGCACAGTCGGACGGTTTGTTTCAGGGTCAAGCCGCGATCAATTAATTGATCATAAATATGTCCCCGGTCTGAAATAAACAAGGGACGTTTGTTCAGCAGTCGTCGTACCAACGCAACGCCTGTATCGAGTATGGGCAGGCCCAACACCAGAATGGAGGCCATCCACCATCGCGGGCTGCGGCTGGCAAAAAGGATCATCGTCGCCGCGACGACAAATCCCAACAGTAGACTCCCTGCGTCACCCATGAAGATCTTTGCCGGATGTCGATTAAAAGGGAGAAATCCCAAAACTGCTCCCATCAGTCCAACGCTGATGGTAAGACGTATCGGATCGCCTATGTCATCGGCGTTCCAGGTTGCCAGATGAGCCGAAAGCAGCAGCATCGCAACCGTAATGATCACGGTCACACCGCCGCAAAGTCCATCCAGGCCATCCAGCAGATTTAAAGAATTTGTGGCGCCGAGAACAAAAAAAATCACGATTGGAATTGCCAGAAAGTTTTCCAGCGAGGCAGGGATGGTCACGCCAAATGGGCCGAAAAAAGCGTTCAGATCGGGTTTGATGCCTACAATCAGAAGGATGACAGCAGTGAGAAGCTGGCCAAACAGTTTTTGAGACGGTTTGATGTCTTTCAGGTCATCGATAACGCCAACAAGGCAGGCTAATGACGCGCCAATAAGAACGCCAAGTAATGGCAACAGATACCCTGCGGACCATTCGGCGTGTCCAAAATAGAGGAGGCCCGCACTGACACTGACAGCGAAGCCGATGAATATACCGATTCCGCCAAGATAGGCCACCGGTTGCTTGTGTGTCTTCACCGCACCGTCGGGTTTGTCCACAATTCCAAATTTTAACGCAATTTTTCGACAGAGCCATGTTCCCGCCAGCGCTGCGATAAAAGCAATGACTCCTATGGGCCAGAATGATACGGCCCATGTTATTTCCTTATACGGTCCAATGAAATGATCAAGCATGTTTTATTTCCTGAATTTTATGGCCAGATTTCGGCATCGTACCGCAACATAACTAGGCCGTCCTGAAAGCGGTCAAACCGGATCACAGGTTTTTTTCCTGCCATCATGGCAAGTATCCAACGTGGAAAATCGGCCCCGGCTTTAATCGCCAAAGGTACGCCGCCTCCAAAGCGGGGATTGATTTCGATGATTTTTATCTCATTGTCGTCTGTCAGAATCTGCTGGACCGTGATGACGCCGGGGCCGGCCTTAAGGGCATGAACCACATCGGCGGTATGATTCATAATGTCGATATTTTTGACCACCTGTCCCTTGCTGACTTCCCCGCTGCGGACTTCAATCCGGCGGCGAGGAACAACACAGCGAATGTTGCCGTCGAAGTCCACGAAGCAATCACAGGTGTATTCATTGCCCTTGATGTATTCCTGAGCAATACAATTGGGGATTTTTTTAGCGTAAAATTCCAGTTCTTTTTTGTTTTTGACAATCTCATTTCCCCGGCTGGCATAACCGTCCCAGGGCTTGAGAAACAGCGGGAATTTGATCCGTTTCTGGTTTAACATCTTTCGGGCGACGATTGTTTCAGGAGTATCAAAATTATTCTTCTTCAGAAATTGAAATGTCTTTCTTTTATCCTGACAAATGTCGATGACATCGGGGGATGAAACCAGGACGCGGCAGCCGAGTTTTTCAAACTTCTCACGATTCGTGGCTAACACGTTCAAGTCAAGATCCACGGTTGGAATAATGAGTGCGATGGAATTTTCACGAACAATCTTGAGTAATTGCTTGATATAGCCCTGGTGGTAGGTTGCCTTGACGATAAACGTTTCGTCACACAACTGAAGGGCCGAACTGAGGGGGGTTATATCCGTACCGAAAAATCTACATTTAAGCTTGTTCGTCTTGGCGGCATTTCGAAAGGCATTCAATAAGGATACACGTCTGCCGATACAGGTGAATAGGATATTAAAAGACTTGCATTTCCCTTTATTTTTTTCTATCATAAGTAGCTTCCGTAGTTTTATCCGAACAGGTTTGTCGGACTTGCGGTAAATTCCGATCTATGCAAAACGACAAATTACGGCACAGAAACAGGAAATTTCAAGTGTAGCTCTAATTTTTTGATAATTGCGGACATCAGAACTGTCCATAAACTATAGATAATTTATTAAATTTTATCAAATTTGTCCAGAAGAATTATGGCGGTACACTAAAATGCTCAAATGCGTTGCTTTCGATATGGATGATACCCTTTACGACGAGTTGGACTACTATCAAAGCGGTCTGGCCGCGGTTGCTTCGGTGATTGCCGGAGATTACCAATTCGCCGAAGAGACGGTTTTCGACGCCCTCTGGGATATTTTTATTCAGGGCAATCATAAAACGGCCTTTAATGAGACGCTCGACCGATTCGTGATTTCTTATGGCCCTGATTATATCGGCAGGTTGGTCAATGTGTTGCGATGCCACACTCCCCGGATCCACCTGCCTGCTGACAGCAAGGCCGTTCTTGAAGCATTGAAGAGCAACTACCGATTGGCTCTGATTACGGATGGTTTCCTACCGGCCCAACAGCTGAAAGTTCAGGCACTGGGCATAGAACAAGATTTCGACGTGGTTATTTTCACAGAGGCCCTTGGCCGGCAGTTCTGGAAACCGTCTACGGTTGCATTTGAGATGATGCTTGACAAGATGGCTTTACGGCCTCAGGAGTGTGTATATGTCGGCGACAATCTCGAAAAAGATTTTATTGCTCCTAACAAATTGGGGTTTAAAACGGTTCAGTTAATCAGGGAAAACCGATTTCACACGTCTACTTCGCAAGAGGAACTGGCAAAAGCCCAATACGAAATCGATTGCATATCCAAACTTCCTGAATTACTGGAGCAAATTGATGTATAAGTTTATAAAAAAGCTGTCTGACATTGTCTTATCACTAGTGGCAATCATTTTGCTGATTCCTGCCTTTGTGGTGATTTTTCTTTTGATCAAGTTGACCAGCCAGGGCCCGGCCGTTTTTACTCAGGAAAGGGCCGGGAAAAATGCGAAACCGTTTACGCTTTATAAGTTTCGTACCATGAAAATCGACACCGATCCATTTGGGGCCAGCCCGAAGTCGCAAGGGGACCCACGCTTAACCAAAATAGGAAAATTGCTTCGCGAGCATTCACTGGACGAGTTGCCGCAGCTGTTCAATATTGTAAAAGGGGACATGAGTATTGTGGGGCCCCGGCCATTATATGTGTCTCAGATTACCGAATGGAATGAAATTCAGAAACGACGATTGCTGGTAAAACCAGGTCTGACAGGACTTGCCCAGATTTCAGGTCGAGGTGAACTGACCATTGAAGCCAAACTTGCCCTGGATGTCAAATATGTCGAGACGGCCGGATTACTGACGGATTTTAAAATCGTGATGGCGACAATCGCATGTGTATTTGGCAAGTCCAGTATCTACGAGAAGAAGTATTCCGAGACCATGGAGACACGGGGTAAGCAAGCCGATGGGTAAAGTCGCCGAAGTGTCTCGCTTCGGAGGTGTTTGTCCGCCATCCTACCTGATAAAGGGATTCCTGCGCGGCTATGTAGTTTGACAGAAAACGGTTGAATGCCGTGCGACACTTATCACCCTAAAGGCTGCTACAGTCCCGTCACTTTCCATACCACAATCGCCAAGACCCCCAACGCCAGCAAGAGCAAAAATGACAGCTTAACCAGTGAAGGAAAGATGCGTTCCCGGCTTCGCTCAAACGCCAGATGATCCGTTTGATGCGAGGACTGCTGGCTGAGTTTTGCGGCGGCACTGTTAGGTGCGACTTTCCGAATAATCTTATAGAGCAGCCGAATAAAGCCATAGACAAATACAGACCCCATCCAGCCGGTCATCCAGATCCCTGAAAATCCCGCGATAGCCCCTGCAATCCCGCCCCCCACGCAAATGCTCCAGAATCCCCACTGAGGCAGTCCCACCCAAAAACTTTTTTTAGAAGCCTGTTCTTCGCCGGGTTGTTTTTGTTGAATATGCTCCTGGACCTGCTGCAGAATATCCTCATTGACAACCGGTTTTTCAGGACTGACGGTGGAACTGCTTAATTTAGCAAGGGCGGCGTTGGTTTCTCGGTATTCACTATGTTCTTTGTACTGTTCGTGGGCTTGTTTGGACAGATGAACGGCCAGAAAAACGCAAATACAGGCCCCGAATAAGGCGCCCAAAAGAGCCAGATTGTGAATTAATTCTCTATCTTCGCGACGAATAAACATGATTCAACCCTATCACGCAGAGTTTCGGTTTATGTCCCTTTTCAGAGCCCCGACAGTTATGGAGCGGTTCCTCGAAGCGCCAATCATGGCGGCCTCTGAACGAATAAGAGCGCAAAAACGCTGTCTTTGTAAATTATAATAAAAAGACGGCCCCGTTGGACTTCAAATCGAAAAAAAATCGTCCTATAAAGCCGACAAAAGACATTGATTTTCTACCGGAGAGTCGATAACATGTCACAAGAAACCCTTTTATCGGCACGGGAAATAACCGTACTATAATCCCGAAGGAATGGAAGATTCGTGGCCAATACAACGTGCCTGTCCCGTGGAAGATCGAAGAGGAATCGCCCGGTGAATGATTCATTTTTTTGAGAGCCCCAAAGGGGCGAAATATAATAGCCCGGGATGTAAACCCCGGGGAAATGAACGGTTTTTTATTTTTAGAGTCCCGAAGGGACGATATACAGAGTTTTTCAACGGAGCGTGATAGCGAAACAGTCTTTGATGACTGGAGAACCAAAAGATGGCAAGATTTTCTCGCATGGAAACAGTGACACGTATGAAAGAACTGGGCTTGGTGCCCATTTTTAACACCCGCGATGCTGCCGTGGCCAAATCCATTCTCAAGGCATCGTATGACGCCGGGGCGACCCTTATCGAGTTTACCAATCGCGGCGACAGGGCGATTGACATGTTTCGCGAGTTAGCCGTCTACTGCGTGGACCAGTTGCCGGATATGATCTTTGGGGCCGGTTCGATTATCGATGCGCCCACCGCCGCGGCCTATATCGCCGCCGGGGCCGATTTCATCGTCAGCCCGGTGCTGGGCGCCGATGTCGCTCAAATCTGTAACGCCCGAAAAATTCCCTATTGTCCCGGCTGCTGCACCGTGACCGAAATCCACAACGCCCATGGTCTCGGCGTCGAAATGTGCAAATTGTTTCCCGGCGACTGCCTCGGCGGACCGGACTTTGTCAAAGCCGTCAAAGGTCCGATGCCCTGGACCGATATCATTGCGATGGGCGGCATTGCACCAACCGAAGAAAGCATCGCTCCATGGTTCGACGCCGGTGCGGTATGCATCGGGATGAGTTCAAAGCTCTTTGCCAAAGAATGGATCGAAAACAGTAACTACGAAGCCGTAACTGCCCAAATCAGCCGGGTATTGAAGATTATCCAAAAAGTACGCGCCTGTTAATAAAAACACATTAAGGAAACCATCAAATGCAGATGTCGCATTTTTCAAAAACGGCAATCATCGCGACCCTCGGCCCGGCCTCGGACTCGGTCGAAAGGATCCGCGAGTTTATTGCCCATCGTGTTTCAACATTCCGCCTGAACTTCTCACATGGCACCTTCGACAGCCACAAAAAGGTGCTGGATAATATCAACCAGGCTCGCGGCGGGTTTACGCATTCGATTTCTGTCATGGGCGATCTCTGCGGTCCCAAAATCCGCATCGGCGATATCGAGCCGGACACCATCCTCGCAGATGACAGTCAGGTGACCATTTCCGTCGGCAATGAGGCCGGCAACGCCTCACACTTTACGACCACCTATACCGACTTACTCAAAGACATCGAAACCGGCCAGCGGATTCTAATTGACGACGGCCTGATCGTGCTGGGGGTACTCTCAAAATCAGCCGACATGATCACCTGCAAAGTGCTGGTCGGCGGCAAGCTGTCCAGCCATAAGGGTATGAACCTGCCGGATACCCGCCTGTCAACCAAAGCCATCACCGAAAAGGACTGGCAGTGTGTCGATTGGGCCATTGAAAACAATCTCGACTACCTGGCCTTGAGTTTTGTCCAGTATGCCGACGAAATTCGCGAACTGAAACAATACCTCGCCGACAAAGGCTCTCATATTAAAGTGGTCCCCAAGATCGAAAAGCCGCTGGCGGTCGAAAACATCGAATCGATTGTTCGTGTGTCGGATGCAATCTTAGTGGCCCGCGGCGACCTTGGTGTGGAGATGGATTTAGCGCGTGTGCCGCTGGTTCAAAAGGAAATCACATCGCTGTGTCGCCGTCTCGGTAAGCCCGTCATCGTTGCCACACAGGTGTTGCAGTCCATGATTGAAAACGCTTCCCCGACCCGTGCAGAGGCATCCGATGTGTCCAACGCCGTGCTGGATTATGCCGATGTGCTGATGCTCTCCGGCGAAACCGCCGTCGGAAAATATCCGGTCGAAGCGATCAAAGCACTCGGCCATATCAGCCGCACCACCGAAACCTTTCTGGAAGAACGCAACGATACTCGTCCGCGAATTGAGGTCGATACCGAACTCGTCGCCAAAGCTGCGATGGCGCGCACCGTCGCTCATTTGCTCGATGAAGTGAAAGCCAAAATGGTGGTGGGCAGATTTCAGACCGCTGATATTGTGTCATTGCTCGGCAAGGCACGCATTGATGTACCCATTGTGGCCCTGTGTGCCGACGAGTTAATGGCACGCCAGATCAGCCTCAATTACGGCATCGTCAGTGTGTATCAGCCGCAAAAGCCCGAGTCGCTCCAGCAGTGGATCGAGCAGGTTGATCAATTGGTTCGGGAAAACCTCTGGGCCGAAAAGGGCGACAGGCTGCTCCTGCTCCCGCCGCTGTCGGTCCTGTCCTACAACACAACCGGCGCCATGATGATGCACGAAATCGGCTGAGAATGTATTGATAGTATTTGTCATACCGGGCTTGACCCGGTATCCAGACGTTACGATGGGAATCTTCAGGAATTTTAAAGCGATGCGCCCGCCAGCCAGTTTCCGGCCAGCACCGTCAGATCATGCAGATCAATGATCCCTGCCGAATCACCCGCAGGGTCTAAATCGGCGTCGACGTTCCAGTTGGCGCCCGCTTCTTCCGCCTGCCACGCCGCACTAAAAACCGAAAAGTCAATCAGGTTAACCTTTCCGTCGCGGACAGTGGGAGCAATGTCTCCGGCCATCGGTTCGCTGTTAATCCGTTGAAATTCCAGACGCGGATCATCGTCCAGGAAAAAGCCCCCGCCGCGCAGAATCAGGTTGTATTCGGTAAACAGGTTCATCCCGATAATCCCGTCCAGTTTGCCGCCTTCCGGGCTGGAAATCTCCAGCAGTATCACCGGCACATGTGTAAATTCCAACCATTGGCCAACCGCCGGAATAGTTAAAGAATCAATATAGAACCCCGGCACTTTACTGACTTCGCCGGTGACACCTTCAATATCCACCTCAAACTCCTTGTTGTCCGGATGCAGCCCCAGACGGGCGGCAACACGATTGCCAATCACCGTAACCTGTGCCCCCGTATCAAGCATAAAACGATCTCTGTCAATCGCAGAGTTATTTCCTTCGGTCATATCAACACTATGAACAAAAAACAGATTTTGTGAGGAATTACCTGTAATCACAGAAGGCGTTGACGGAACATACTCGATGCTGCCGAAGTCAATGGTCGGAATATACTGGACATCGGCCGCACCCAGTGGTTTTAACTCCAGCGGGACAAAATTAGGATAGTTTGGGTCGCCGCTGTCGATATCGTGAAATGAAATGCGAGGTGCGGTGTATTCGACGCCATCATGCGCAATCGTGATCATATGATCATTTTCAATATGAGTACTGTAATAAACACTCATCGGTGAACCAATAGCGGTTGCCAGGTCAGGATAACTTCCGGGATCATCTCCGATGATCGTGGCTACATTGCTTTGCCCCATCATCCCTGATGTACTCGACAGGATGTATTCAGTTTCTCCCGGCTGATTGGGTTCCAGTGCGTCCAGACCGTCCATGAAGATGCCGTAAGGATAAGTGACGATGGCCTCGATCTCGCCGGTAACACCGGCTACAACAGTGTAGTTGGAAGTAA
This sequence comes from Anaerohalosphaeraceae bacterium, assembly GCA_963675155.1. Taxonomy (GTDB): domain Bacteria; phylum Planctomycetota; class Phycisphaerae; order Sedimentisphaerales; family Anaerohalosphaeraceae; genus 4572-13. The sequence continues at coordinate 1,028,443 of OY775912.1, forward strand.
GATAATTGGAATTAAAGATGCCGGCGCGAACCGCATTTTCGTTGCCGATAACATGGGCACTGGCACCGCTATCAAAAATACCAACCATATAATCGCGAGTTACGTCAACACCGTATGGGAAATTTCCTTGGATAGATGACTCTGGTATGGCACTCCAATTATCTTCACTGTCACGTTCATTCGTCGCAACGACAACAATCCACGGGACAAAACCATCAACAGGGGGTGAATCAATCACATTCGTTAAGATAGTAGTCGGGGTCGCTGCTGCCACGGGCTCATCAGCGAGTGCCTGCGGTTGGACTTCTTTCTTGAAATAGCGGATGTCCTTGATTTTAGAGCCTGCCGGACCTTGCCAGTTGACTTCTTCGGCTCCGGCCCAAGACGATACCAGTATCAAAAGGGGCAATCCAACCCAAAGCAATGGGTTTGTAGATAACGTGTTTTTCAGGCGCATGGCAAAGACCACCTTTCTATATCGTAGAATAAATGCGTTCTTTTTTTTCGACACAATCAGGCCCCCAAATCAGCTGATGAATCAATAATATCTGATAATCGTTTATTATAGGTAATATCCACGTTGAAATCAAGAGTTCCCGTCATCTCTTAAAAAAAAGAGTCCGATAAGGCATGAGGATTTCGTTTAAAAGTTCAGTTTAAGATGTGGCGACACCGGAAATTCAGGCCTGTGGGGTGGGGTGGTTGCCAAGGCAAAAAATTAAGTGCTTTCGGGGGATTTTTGATTAATTCACCGAATTTCCATGCCGATAGGTTCAAATAGGAAAACAATCATTATAGTATTCAGGAGAACAACATGGGTATTCAAAACTGGTCAGAAGATGTCGTATTAGTCAATCTTGCTAAAGAGCCGGATATGGGTGAAGAGCTGCAAACCGTCATCGGCTTGGTCAGCGAACACGACAATCTGGATGTCGTCGTCGATTTTTCAGATGTGGATGTGGTGACCTCCTCCAGTATCGCCAAACTGTTGAAATTGCGTAAAGTCTTGTGCGATAATGGCCAACAACTGGTCTTCAGCACCGTTCCCCCGAAAACACGCTCGATCTTCGCGGTCACCGGCCTGGACAATGTCTTTAATTTTGTGGACGATCAGTTCATCGCTCTCGCGTCGCTGCAGATGGTCAATTAGTTCGCGTTTCGGCTCAATCCATTAGATACCCGTCTCAGGCTTCGTGCTTGACAGGCGGTTGTTTTGGACTATAATGAATTTCTGAAGTACCCGTTGCATTCAAAACGGCGTTTGCTGAACGGCTATGTAGTGATGCAAATGGCTGTAAAATGCCATGCGGTATTGATCACCCGAAAGGGTGTAATGTGATGGCAAGCACATTACGAACACCGCCGGCCAACAAGCGGTTTTCGCAATCTGCTTGTAGAGTGACAATCAGGAGTCATTTTATGGACGCGGAAACTGTACAGCAGATACAGACGGTATTAAACTATCGTTTCAACGACATTTCATTTCTCAAAGAGGCATTAACCCATTCTTCCCTGGCCGATGATCGTTTAAACAGTAACGAGCGGTTTGAGTTTCTGGGCGATTCGGTGCTGTCGCTGGTCACGTGCAAGACACTGTTTGAACAGTTCCCGGAATACCTGGAAGGGGATCTGACAAAAATCAAGAGCCGGCTCGTGTCCCGCAAGACCTGTGCGAAGATTGCCAACGAATTAGGCTTGCCGGACTTTATGCGTGTGGGCAAGGGCATGGACCAGACCAAGGCGATGTCGGGTTCGATTGCCGCGGCCAGCCTCGAATCAATTATCGCGGCCATTTACCTGGACGGCGGCATGGAACCGGCCGAGGCGTTTATCCTCAGCGTGCTCAATCCGCTCATCGAAGAGACGAATGCCAAACAGCATCAGGAAAATTTCAAATCGCTTTTGCAGCAGTACTGCCAGCGGGAATTCGGCCGCACCCCGATGTATCAACTGCTCGATGAAAAGGGCCCCGATCATAACAAGTGTTTTGAAATGTCCGTCGTGGTCAATCACCAGCAGTACCCCAGCGCCTGGGGCGTTACCAAAAAGGACGCCGAGCAAAAGGCTGCTTTCAACGTGCTTGTCGAACTGAAAATCATCGAACCCCAACCCGAAGAAGTTTCAGGGGCATAAAATTTCGTGCGGCAACTTTCATGACGACTGGTCGCCGTATTCTCTGACGTGATCTTGTCTTCTATTCAATTGTATGTAAAACAATTTGATTTTTAACTTGATTATGATGTGACCAGCCAACTGATGAGGTCGATGACGGCGATGGCGGCGATCATGAAGCCGCTGACGGTCAGAAACAGCAGCAGTGTTTGGATGAAAAAGCTCTTCCATAAAATCACCCGCACCTTGGTGGCTTTGTAAACGATGGAGATCGCGGCCAGCAGGGGGAACATATACAGCATTGCCCACGGATCGGTATGGATCGTAACGGGTGCGGTAAACGACGCAAGCATCAGCGTGAGGCTATTCATTGTTGTCGCCCTCCGTGGTCAGTTGGCCGTGTTCATCTTCGTCGGAGCCAATCATCTCGCCGCGACCGCAGTAGGCCATATAGACCGCACTGAGAATGCACAGCAGATTCAGCAGGCCGGCGATGGTGGTGTAAATTTGTCCCACGTCACAGGGTCTTCCGTAACTGGGGTAATCACTGTTTTGTGTGATTTTTCCGATGATGCCGACGACCGGCGAAAACAGCATTTGCCCGATATAGTGAATCCATGACCCCACACGATCGACCACGCCGATAGAACCGATAAACAGCCCGGCGGCGAACAGCGACGTCACCGTGACGAAAATAATCATTGCCCGTTTACGCTCTCGAATCAGAAAATGCCCCGCGCCGGGAATGACCCAGGCGGCCAGGCCGACGATAATCAGCCGCAGTCCCTGATCGGGTGTCAATCGGTCAGACTCATTCATGCTGTATGTTCTTTCCTGCTAGTTCGTTGCTGTTTCTGTCGCTTCGGCTTCTTCCTGCGTTGCTTCTTCAGCGTCTGCTTTCTTTTTATACTCAAAGTCCATGCGTTTGAGTATGTTTTCCGAGCTGAAGTGAACGAACGCCAGTTCGGCGATATCTTTTGAGGCAAGCTGCATTGCGGCCTGAGCCTTGCTGTCGAGATAGTCTGTCTCGTTAGCGGGTTGGCGGATGACTTCCTTAACCACATAACAGGCCGCGGCCGGTTCAAAGGTCAGCACCTTGCTGATTGTTCCGGTGGACTCGGCGTTCTCTTCCAGCAGGGCGTAAAAGGCGTTGTTCAGCGAATTAGAAATCAACTGCTGCTGAATGGCGGCGGCCCGAGCGGGGTTTTCTTGCATATAACGCTGGGCCGCGATGATATCCGTTTGTGCGGCTCGGGTCTGGTCTTTGGCGATTTCCAGTTTGGCGGCCAGCTTGTTGGCTTCAACGTTGTTGGGATCGTCCGAGCCCGAAGCGTATTTTGCATTGTATGTTTTTACCGCTTCGCTCCAATCCGAATTTGCGACCAGGGTTGCCAGTTCGCCTGCCCGCTCTGCGGCGGTCTCCATGGCCTTTACCAGGCGCAGGTCGTCGGTGACATTTTCTTTTACGGAATAGGTGGTTTTTTCTTCCGGCTTGACGAACATGGCAATGCCCCTGTTGTCGTAGGACACATTGACGTCCGCGGGCACCGCGGCTTCTTCGACGCCGACGACGCGAACCAGTGCGGTCATCGGGTGATACTTGCTGTTTTCCATGTCATAATAGCCACCGCTGACCGGGCCGATGTTTTCCCAGACGCGAATGGCGGGCAACCCAATGCGGCGTTTCTGTTTCGGATCGGTGCCGGCAATAAACGCCAGATCTGAGAGCGGAAGACGCGATCGTCCCTGTCGGCGGGCCAGTGTCCGAAGAATCTTTTCCTGCATAAAGTCGTCGGCCGACAGCCAGCCGGTTTTACCGGTGGTGACGGTGACGTTGTGGGTGTCGGTAATTTTCTGCGCGGCGAGTTGGTAATCGCCGGCGGCCATCTGGAGTTCATCGTTGGTGGCCTCGTCGAAGGTGACGTTTTCAAAACCGGCTTCCGTGATGTCTTTGATTTCGTTGAAAATCATCGCGCTTAGCTTGCCGGTTTTATCCCGTTCGATTGTGCTGCGAATCTGTTGCTCCACTTCGCTGAAGGATTTTGTCAGCACGATCGGTTCGGAGTCCGGATCGTTCGGGTCTGACGGTTCGGAGGTCTGGAACTGGGCGATATTATTGGTATAGTACTGCTCGGTCTCTTCGGCCGACGGCGAGTCGGTCTGTGCCTGAACATCATCATTCAGGATGATCATATACTCGAGTTGAATCCGTTTGGGCAGTTTATAGCCAAACCCGTAAGGATTGTCTTCGGTGGAATTACCGGGGACAACCTGCTTGAACGCGTCGAACTGTTGGGCGATTTCCGCATCGGACACCGCGGCGTCTTCATCCATAAACGTTTCGGCGTCCAGCTTGACGAATTCGGCATCAAGCCGCTCTTTGGTGCGTCCCAGTGTTGCCTTGACCTGGTCCAGGGTGACTGCCTGATTGTTCATGACCTGATTGGCGTAATCAACGACGGTCAGCAGGTTTGCATACATCCCGAAAAGCTGTTCCTTTGTTGCGTTGACATTTGACGCGACCGACGCGATAATTCGGGAAGCGTTGGCCATCGCATATTGCATGACTTGCTGACTGTCCATCTTGGGATCTTGCCTGGAAATACCGTAGGCGATCGAACCAATGAAATTTTGCTCGGCTTTTTCCGCAGAAACAACATATCCCGCACGACGTGCTTCTGCCTTCATCAAAATCCAGAGTACCGCGGGTGTTTCAGGCTGCTGACTGAAATAGTTTTCCAGTTCCTGCACGCTGATCGGCAACTGTCCACTCACGGCGGCCTGCTTCATCTGTGCGGCAATGTCACCGGAAAACTGTGAGTCCGGGAAGATCAGGTGGCTCAGCAACGCCCCGCCGGTGCCCTGGCCCAGCATCATCTGATCGGAATTGAGCATCCGAAGCACTCTCAGCTCATCCTGAGCGGTTTTGACATCATAATTGTTCATTTTGCCGGAGTCATATGTAGCAAAAGCCTTCTTGTTTGGATCGAATCTGTTCAAGATCAATTTGAGACCAAATTGACCGACGACAAAGGCGACCATACAGAAGATGACGACAAAAACCATAATCTTACGGTTGTTTTTACGAATCCATTTGACTAAGCTCATAGTTCCACCTGCGTTTTTGAATGAAAATCATTGTTTTTAAGGGTTTTAACGAATTTTGACAATATAGTCGAAATCCGTTTGTTTGCAAGAAAAAAGACGACATTAGCATTTTGTGAATTTGGATTTTCCACCACGGAAAAGACGGACTCACACGGAAATGGGTTTGTTTGGGTTTGTTTCGTGAGGCTTGAGGCCTGAGGCATGAGGCTTTAGTCCTTATAATGAAATGTTTTATGTCGATTTTGGGTCTTGAGGAAATGGGTTTGTTTTGCGTATTAAGGGGGGTGGGTGTTGCATTCGTTTTCAGGGAATTTTGACCACGGAACGCACTGAATGACACGAAAAATAAGGTCTTGACTGGTACCTGCTGAATCATCACTGGGTTTTCTCCTCCCTCTTTCTCCTTTTAAAGCCCATTATTCAATTTCGTGTATTTTATCAGGCCGGGGCGGCGATTGCGGCGGAAAAATCCGTATTTTTAAAAAAGAGTTGAGTTTGTGTTTGACTCTGATTTTGCAGGTTTTTAGTGTGTAACTGAGTGAGTGGTGTCATTTCGAGATACATCTTTAAGGGCATGGAGAGTATAAATGGGTCAAACATTGATCATTCTTTCGTTTTTCGCTGTTTTGCCTTTGAAAAGTAGGGTCAATTTCTATAAACGCTTCAGATATTAAGATAGGAGGTCATTATGGGAGCCCAAACAAGTCGAATTATCGTGCTGTGTATCCTGCTGTTGTCGCTTTGGGGCCAGGCAGAGCCGACATCGGTGAACCGGGCGGAAAGCGGGCCGGCGGGCCTGTGGGAACTACGCTCCAAACACCTGACCTGGGGGATGCCTCAGCAAACGGACAACCGGCACAACATTGTGTATCCGGGAGAGACGACTGTGCGTCCGGGCATTTCGGTGCTGGTTCGGGAAGGGTTTGTTGTCGGTCACTATGATCTTTACAAGGTGCCAGCCTGGGTCTCGATGCGTTGGAGCCGGGAAGATTATGACCGGCTCATGGTGGGCAGTCCCAGCCGTAATTTTAAGCGGGACAAAGAGCTGCCGAAATATGCTCAGGCCAAACCCGATTACGAATACAGTACCTCCAGGATGGAACTGGGTCACATGGCGCGTCATGAAGACAACGAAGCTTATGGTCTTGATAATTGCCAAGCGGGGTGCCTGATGAGTAATGTCGTGCCTCAGCACCGGGACATGAACGGTGAGGCCTGGAACGATCTGGAAAATTTGCATCAGGAAATCGTTGTCGATTCGAATTATCACATCGATACAGTTTGGATTATCAGCGGGCCAGTTTTTGATCAGGATCAGCCGGAGTTTACGGTTGGCAATGATATTGCGGTTCCCAAAGCAACCTACAAGGTGATTGGCTGGTTTGATGAGAACGGGGATTTTAACGCTCGCGGCTATATTGTTAAACAGGAAGACAGGGTGCGTCGCGACCCCGGTCATTACCAGGTGAAAATCAGAGAGATTGAGGCCGCGACCGGGTTGAACTTTTTCCCAAAACTCGAGCCGCATTGCGCTGATCTAATCGAAGATGTGTTGCATCCGACGCTTTGGGGGCCGGTGGGACAACACATCGGCGGAGGCGCCGAGCTGTCCATTCACATTGTTTCATTGCTTCCGGATCCCGAAGAAGATGAGTCGTTGAACGAATCCATTACCCTCCGTAATGACGGCACTCAAACCGTTTCTTTAGACGGATGGCGTTTCAGAGATGCAGCGAATCGATACTGGCACCTGTCGGGTGTGATTGACGGAGGCGATGAGCGGACGTTTACACGGAATCGTCAGCAGATGGCTCTGAACAATGATGGAGATACGGTTTGTCTTTTGAATCCCAGCGGAGAGGTTGTGGATTCCGTGACGTATACGTCTTCGACGGAAGGGGAGCCGATCATTGTCGAAATGAATCCTTAAGGGCACCTGTGATGTAACAGATAGTCTTAAGAATGCATTGTGTGTTAATATTTTCGGTCGAGGCGTCGGTACTGGGTGGCTTCGGCGATGTGGTGGGACTGGATGTTGTCGTCGCCTTCGATGTCGGCGATGGTGCGGGCGACTTTGCAGATTTTGTCGTGTGCCCGGGCCGAGAGGGCGAACTCGGTAATCGCCTGTTTGAGCATCATTTCGCCAATGTTGTCCAACTCGCAGAATTTTTCCACCTGCTTATGCGACATGGTGGCGTTGGTTCTGGTGCTGTCGCCGAATCGTGCCATTTGTTTTTCGCGTGCGGTATGCACCTGTCGGCGGAGTGCCTTTGAGCCGGTTCCGTTATGGGTTTTGGATCGCAGTTTGCGAAATTCCACGGGCGGGACGTCCACATGAATATCGATGCGGTCCATGAGGGGGCCGGAGATCTTGGCGATGTAGCGTCCGATCTTGTTGGGGGTGCAGCGGCAGCGTTTGGCATGGGTGCCGTAGTAGCCGCAGGGGCAGGGATTCATCGCGGCCAGCATAACGAACTGGGCGGGGAATTGCAGGGTGCCCTTGGCGCGTGAAACGGTGACGGTGCCGTCTTCGAGCGGCTGGCGGATCATCTCCAGTACGTGGCGGGGGAACTCGGCGAACTCGTCGAGAAACAGGATTCCGTGGTGCGACAGGCTCAACTCGCCGGGACGGGGATGCACTCCGCCGCCGACCAGAGCGGGGCCGGTGGCGGTATGATGGGGCGTTCGCACGGGACGTGCGGCCACCAGCGGCTGTCCCTTTTCCAGCAGGCCGACCGAGGAATACACGCGGGTCGTTTCGAGTGATTCGGGCAGGGTCATGTCCGGCAGAATCGTTGCCATCCGCTGGGCCAGCATGGTTTTGCCGGCGCCGGGCGGGCCGATCATCATGACGTTATGACCGCCGGCGGCGGCAATCGTCAGTGCCCGCTTGACGCTTTCCTGGCCCTTGACATCCGAGAAATCTACGTCATAGTGCGAGACCTGTTCAAACAGTTTTTCCAGGTCAACGGTGGTGGCTTCAATCGGCAATTGCTGGGACAAAAAGGCGACGGCCTGAGCCAGCGAGCCAATGGCAAACACTTCGATGTCCTGTACGACGGCGGCTTCGTCGGCGTTTTCGAGCGGCACGAGAATGCCTTTGAATCCTTCTTCGGCGGCGGTCATGGCCATGCTGAGTGCGCCTTTGACCGGGCGGACGCGACCGTCCAGTGCCAGTTCGCCGACGATGACGAAATCCGACAGGGTTTCGCTGGTCAATGCGCCGCTGCAGACCAGCATGCCGAGGGCAATGGGCAGATCAAACGCGGGGCCTTCTTTTTTGATGTCGGCGGGGGCAAGGTTGATGAGGGCTTCGGTTTCGGGGTATTTGTAGCCGGAGTTAACAATGGCGCTGCGGACGCGTTCGGTGCTTTCCTTGACGGCGGTGTCGGGCAGGCCGACAATGGTGGGGCGTTCAAATCCGCCGCGGGAAACATCCACCTCTACTTCACACAGTATTCCGTCGATTCCTTCCAATGTCACCGAAAACAGCTTTGCCAGCATAATCCACCTCGCTTTGAGCCCTGAATAGTGTTCTCCGTTGGTGGAATTGTATCGGAACCGCTCCGGGCTGGCAAGGATTTTTCCGGCTATCCGCGATAGTGGGCCATGTACTGGGTTATTTTCATCGCTTCGTTGAGAATGAGCGTGACGGCGACATGGATTCCGGTGGTCGATTCAAAGATGATGACGATGCTTTCAGCGCCGCTGAAGACTTCCTGGAGGGTGAAATGCAGTTCCGGGGAGCGTTTAATGGCGGCTTCAAAATAATCCCGCAACTCCTGCTTGTCCTGAATGATGTGTGAGGCGGCCCCGAAAAGCATGGTCAACTTGGGGGTGACGTGGTTTATCGAATCGGCATAAAAACTCATGATCGCGTCGATATCATGGTCGTTCCATGCGTCAATCCACTTTTTGGCATAGCTTTGAGCCTCTTTTGGGTCAATCATTGTTTGCACTCCCGGGATTTTCGAAACATATCAAATTCTAACCGTCGCCGTATTATAGCCGCCGGTGAGGGGTTCTTCAATACCTCAAAATGCCATATTACGTCAAAAATAGAGATTTCTTTGTAGATTCAGGACTTTTGGTGTCTCGATCTTGTCCGGCAAGCCGTCGGGATAGATCGGTAATAATACTGAAAATACGGTTTTTATGGAAAAATCGTGAAAACGCTCAAGATTTTCCTTGGCTTCGAACGATAATAAGACTATACTGAAGAACGTAATAATTGCTCTTTTTCTTCTTATAACTCTGTGTTTCTTCGGAGGTCGAGTGCGTCCAATAATATTTTGGATATATTTAGTTTAACGTATGACGTCTCGACAAGGCTGGTACCGCGTTGGTCACCAGCCTTTTTTTATGCGCCCATTAAAAAAGATCCATGCCGAAAACGTGGATCTTTTTTTTTATAGCGTGGATCGCCAGAGGCGATTGCGCTGGACATTTAATATTTCAAGCCACAGGGTATCCCATCGCTGGCGCTTCGGGCTGCTGGTTTACATGGTATTGCACCTACGGATTGATTTTGATTTCCAGGTTGTCCAGAAAAACTCCGGCCCCGGCTGTGCGGCCGCTGATGCCCAGATAATTGGCGCCAGTGTGGTCCCATGTGAAGGATTGGGTGTCCCGGAGAGCCCCATTGAACGATACGTAGGCGTCTACCGTACTGCCGCTGTTAAAGTCGGTCACAACGAAGTCCACGCTAATTGTCCCGGATGCAGCGCCGACATTGATGGTGTTTAATAAAATTCCGTTGCTCCATAGACGAAGATTCTGATCGAGTGCCAGATCGACATAGAAGTCAGATACGGCCGTTCCCGCTAAATGCACTGCGGGACGATAGGCGGTTGCGGGATTATCCATACTGTCGGCTGCCGCTTGCGCTTCAGTGAGTGTGTTGCCCACTCCGAAACCACCGAAACGGTTGCTCTGGTCGTCGGCGGCGGTGATGGATACCACATCCATCGATACTGAGAAGCTGCCTTTGTCAAGAATGGCCGAATCCGTAAAATTGTGATCCATATACATCGATGACATCCCGGAACCGACGGCGATGTTCAGTTGATTTGCTACGATTTGAATGGAGGTTGAGCTGCCGCTGCCCTCAAATGACTCGGCATAGGTCATGGGGGAAAGCTCACCGCTCATGCCGGTTGCGTCGGCGTCGATATCCGTGTTGTTGGCGCGGTCATAGCTGTCGCTGAAAAGGATGACCGGTTCCTGCAGGGTATCTGTCAGCCATGCGATTGCGACCATTTCCAGGTCGCCGGTGTCCACCACGTCGCTGAGATCAATATCCAGGCCGCCGCACAGGTCGGTCGCAAGGCAATTGTTCAGCATCCATCCAATCGACAGTTCGGCGACATCGCCCAAATCGACTTTGCCGCTGAGATCCAGATCGGGCTGGCCCATTGTCCATGCCTGTGCTGCGCTGGAAGCATCCGTTTCGTTTCCGGCGGCATCCCGCATGCGAACGGTGTAGCTGTAGCGTGTTGCCGCCTGCAAGCCTGAATCGGTGTAGTCCGTTTCGCTCTGCCAGCCGCTGTCGGTGCCGCCTAAGGTTCCGGATGTTTCTTCAAAATAATATTCAATGGGCGGATGTGCGTCGCTGCCGGCCTGAGCGGTCATGGAAATCGCGGCGGCATCAATCGCGGCCGGAAGACTGTCAAATGCCGCGGGATTGGGGGTCGGCGGGGTGCTGTCAGTGATGTTGGCCAACGCCAGGATTTCGGCACTGGACAAGACACGCTGGTACAGGTAAATCTCGTCCATCATCCCATCGAGATAGCCAAAGAGGCTTCCGTCGATGTCTTTGATGGCACCGATCAACAAATCAACAGAGTCATCTTTCACGCCGTAATAGACGGCGCCGGTGGCTTCATCTTTTTTGATTCCGTCGATGTAGAGTTCGACCGATCCGTTGCTGCCGTCTCCGACATCGGCGTCATGAACGGCGGCGACATGGTGCCAGATACCGTCGTTGACGGTTATTTGTGAGTTGATGTGTTCGGCGGGAACGCTGTCGGCGGCCATGCCGAAATACACTTTTCCGCCATCGGTCAGAGACAATCCGAATTTATCCACCGGTCCGGGGACTTCGCCGTTGACCAATCCTTTTCCAAAGAAAAACTTCGGATCTCCTGCCGCGGCGTCGGTTGTTTGAATCCAGAATGCAATGGTGAAATCGGACGCAATCTCATTGGCAACCTGCACGGCGCCTCCGGCCTCGGTGCCGTCAAAGACGATTGCCTGTCCATCGTATCCGGCTGCGTAGGTGGGTGCGGCGGTCGTGTCGGACAGATAAGCCCCGTCATTAAAGGCGAGACTGTCGTCCAGATTATCCTGGAATTTATAGTGGGCGTCGTTTTCATACGGGCCGCAATCGACGCCGGAAAGACCCATCCGGCACGCCCATTGATTCCATTTATTCAGCATGGCCTGAAAGATTTCGGGGTATTGCGTCTCAAGGTTTTGTGTTTCGGTACGATCCGTGGCGAGATTGAATAATTGCCAGTCGTTATTGCCGCTGAGCTGGCTGATCTTCCACTCTTCAACGCGTGCGGCTTTGCCGCCCTGGTGTTCGAAAAATAACTCTTTGTAGTCCGCCCGTCCCTGGCCGGTCAGCAGCGGCACCAGGCTTTTGCCTTCGACCGGGTTCAGCGTATAGCCGTTATAGGTGTCCGGATAGGTGACGCCGGAGACATCCAGGCAGGTCGCCATCACATCGATGACGTGGCCCATGTCGTTGATAATGCTTCCCGGCTGCAACGTGATTCCATTGGGCCAGTGGACGATGAAGGGCGTGCAGGTGCCGCCTTCAAAGGACTGTGCTTTCCAATATCGCATCGGTGTATTGGCGACATTGGCCCAGCTGTAATTCAGGTAGGGGTAGGTTGTTTCTGATCCCACTTCAGCCGCGGTGTAACCGGTATATCGTATCGTGGTGCCGTCGCGTGTTTCCGACGGTCGATCATATCCTGACGACAGGTATTCTTCGGGTGAACAGCCGTTGTCAGAGAAGAAAAGAATCAGCGTGTCATCGAGGATTTCATTGTCCATAAGGGTTGCAACGATCTGTCCGATGCCCTGGTCCACCCGGTCAACCATGGCTGCGTGAGTGGCCATTTTAGCGGCCTGAAGGGCTTTGTCATTGGCTGATAATGCGTTCCAGTTGGTGTACTGGCTGGCCGGCAGCGGTGTGGTGGCCGGGTCAAACAGATTTAACTCATTAATCTGACGCTGATACCGGGCGCTGCGGATCGCTTCGTATCCGACGTCATAAACACCGGCGTATTTTGCAATGTCTTCCGGGCGGGCGTGAAGCGGCCAGTGAGGGGCCGTATATTGGAGATACATTACAAACGGATTGGTTTGCGGCGCCAGATCGTTAATATACTGAACTGCTTTTTCGGTTAAATCATCGGTAATATAATATTGCTGTCCATCGTGAGAGGCAGACCAGTCGGCCGGAGCGTTCTGTACGTTTGTGGTTCCGTCAACCAGTGAAAACGGATCAAAATAATTTGCGACACCCCAGATAATACCATAATGACGATCGAATCCGCGATTGGCGGGATAGGTGTTGATGTCAGCGGCAAAAACGCTGTTTAGTCCGCACTGGTGATTGAGCCATTCCAAACGTCCCGAACAATCGGGCGGATCTGACGGCAGGGCGGATAAATGCCACTTGCCGACCATGGCGGTGTTATATCCGTTTGCGCCGCCCAGTGCTTCGGCGAAGGTAATGCCGCTACGTGCAAGGCTGCCCCCATTACTGCCCATACCGACCGCGTGGGGATATTGGCCGGTCATAACGCTGGCACGGGAGGGACTGCAGCGGGACATATTATAAAATTGCGTGAATCGCACACCGTTGCCGGCCAATGAATCAAGATTGGGGGTCTGTATTTCACCGCCGTAACAGCCCAGATCCGAATATCCCAAATCGTCCACCATGATGACCAGAATATTGGGTTGTGGTGCGTCCCCGAGTGAAAAACAGGACAAAATGAGTCCCATTGATAAGGCGAGTAATAATGTCGATTTAATCCGGGGTTTTGAAATCATCTGTGATTCTCCTGATAATATGCCAATTCATCTGAAACTGCGATTGCTGCGCGGCTATGTTCTTTATTTCAAGTCCTTTAGAGCCGTCCTCGCGAAAACTTACTACCCCAACGAAAGGGCATTATTCCCCACCATTGCAGTACCTCACCTATATACCGTTCAGAAGTGGAAATTTTGTAATGAATTGGCGTTTTTTTGTGTAAAAAACAGAGGGGGAGCCTATGGGATTCACAAAAGAGATGCGGAATGCTGTCAGGTTGAGATAAACCGTTGAATTTGAAGCCTGAATTGGCTCAGGACAGACAGAAACCTATTGCGGACGCAGAATCACTTCATTGCCCGGGGCAATTGAATTGACTGATTCTTAAGGGCTGTCTGTTGGGGTGCTATATATGCGCGGCTTTGGCGCGTTTGCGCTCGACGGTCACCATCGCAGCCAGCAGAATATGGCGAAGCCGATCGACGGCTAAGGTGCCTAAATACTCATCCGTAAAGTCCAGCTTTATCGGGCCCTCAAAATGCAGCAGGCGGTCTTTCAACTCATCTTTACTCAACGTCATTATATATGAACATGCCTGTTCAAAGGAGATATCCGGCGACATCGTTTTTACTCCTCAAAGTGTTTCGTCTCTACCTTTAGCAGTATCGGATTTTTTCAACGCTCAATGAAGGCCTTCTATTTAAATTCTAACAAATGTTTTGCCGATGAGTCTCATCAATTATATCTACGTTTAAAGATTTATTCAGTTGGGGCATTTCTTTTGATAACGGGAGTTCTTTTTGTTAGAATTCCGGTCATGCGTACGGATGACTTACATTATGACTTGCCGGCTGAGCTGATTGCTCAGGCACCGGCTCAGCGGCGTAAAACGTCGCGGTTGCTGGTGATGGATCGGCAAGCGAATACGTTGTCTGACCGGGTTTTCAGTGATTTGACGGAATACCTGAATCCCGGCGACTGTTTGGTGCTGAATAATACGAAAGTGCTTCCAGCGCGGTTTTATGCGCAGAAAATCACCGGCGGGCAACTGGAAGGGCTGTTTCTGCTGGAGGATGAGCCCGGACAGTGGCAGGTTCTGCTGAAAAATGCTCGAAAGATCAACTCGGGTGATACAATCGAACTGCTGGATCGTCATTTGAAACCGTTTTGTAACGTGAGTGCTGTGAAAACCGAGGGGCTGGGGCAGTGGGTGTTAACGCCGGAACGTCCGATGGACGCGATGGCGGCCTTGGAGACAATCGGCTTTGCGCCGCTGCCGCCGTATATCAAGCGGACTAAAGACGACGAGCACCCGGAAGATGATCTGGACCGCTACCAGACGGTGTATGCGGACAGGGCCGGCGCTGTAGCGGCCCCGACGGCGGGACTGCACTTTGACAAGCCTTTGCTGGAGCAGCTTCAGCAGATGGGGGTCAAGATTGCTTATGTGACGCTGCACGTCGGGATCGGCACGTTTCGCCCGGTTCAGACCGAGACGCTGGACGATCATCCGATGCATGAGGAGCGATATGAGGTCAGCGAAGAGGCCGCGGCGGTGATTAATGGAACCGTTCAGGCCGGCGGGCAAATCATCGCCATCGGCACCACCTCGGTGCGTACGCTGGAATCGGTTGCCAAAAACAGGGTGATCCACGCCGAAAAGGGCAAAACCCGCCTGTTCATCCAGCCCGGGTACGAATTCCAGATTGTGGACGCCATGGTCACCAATTTTCATCTGCCCAAGTCGACCCTGCTGGCACTGGTTGGTGCATTTGCCGGGATGCAGGATACACTGCAGGCCTATCGGCACGCGATTGACCAGCGTTATCGCTTTTATTCCTACGGCGACGCGATGCTTATTTTATAGCAGGACAATTATGTTAATGGTTTGTTTGTGATACCGGTAAAATTAGATTTCCAGCCCTTTTTGCGGGATTTGAATTGAAATCTAACGCGACCCTAACGTAAACTTAACAAATTGTCCGCACAATACAGCCGCATCTGTAACGAAAAGTGAAACGAACTAAGGACTTGATGATGGCGCAGGCTAAAATATTGATTGTTGAAGACGAAGAAGATGTGCAGGAGTTGGTGCGGTATAACCTTGAAAAGAACGGCTATTTGACCGAATCGGCACTGGACGGGCGGCAGGCACTGGAAAAAGCGAAGTCGAAATCGCCGGACTTGATATTGCTGGATTTGATGCTTCCGGAAATCGACGGACTGGAAGTCTGCAAGTTGGTCAAAAAGGATCCGAAAACCGCCTCTATTCCGGTTGTGATGTTGACGGCCAAAGGGACGGAAGCCGATATCGTTGCCGGGCTTGAAATGGGGGCCGATGATTATATCACCAAGCCGTTTAGCCCGCGTGTGCTGATGGCGCGTGTGAAAGCGGTCCTGCGTCGTAAAGACAATGAAGCCGATACCGACAAGATGGTGATTCGTGTTCATAATATTGAGATTGACCCCGGACGCCATCGTGTTCTGGTGGATGGCACGCAGGTCAAGCTGACGTCGACGGAATTTGGCCTGTTGAAGTTCCTGGCGGCTCGCCCCGGATGGGTGTTTACCCGCTATCAAATTGTCGATGCCGTCCATGGGAGCGATTATCCCGTGACGGATCGTTCGGTTGATGTTCAGGTTGTGGGATTGCGAAAGAAACTGGGCCCGGCGGGCCACTATATCGAAACCGTTCGGGGTGTTGGCTACCGCTTTCAGGAAGTGGTCTAATACCCTTTAGGGTGATCAATTTCGCATGGCTTGCCGAAGGCACTTTGACTAAATGGCATCGCCGCGTAGTGAGCGAATTTATTACGGCGGATTGGTCTACTGGCCAGCGGAATCATATGGCGAAAGGCAAACGAAAGCACATACTATGAAAAAGCGTTTACTGT
This sequence comes from Anaerohalosphaeraceae bacterium, assembly GCA_963675155.1. GTDB lineage: Bacteria > Planctomycetota > Phycisphaerae > Sedimentisphaerales > Anaerohalosphaeraceae > 4572-13. The sequence goes on from OY775912.1 coordinate 1,044,607, forward strand.
GGCAGATTTATCCGGCATTTCTCATCATTACCGTTCTCGGTTTGTTGCTGATTTCGATGAATGTTTCGACGTTGCTGAAAAATTTCTATTATGGTGAAAAGCATACTCAGCTTGAAAAAATGGCGAACCTGGGGCTTTCTTCCATGCTGGTGGCTCTTGAATCGGGGGATCCGGCACAAACCCAGCATCTGTGCAGTCAAATGGGGTCTGTTTCTCACATTCGTTATACGGTGATTGATCTGAACGGCAAAGTGCTGGGCGATTCGGATGAAGTGCCGGAGGATATGGTGAACCACTTTGACCGGCCGGAGTTTCAGACGGCGTTGACCGGACAGGTTGGAAACCGGGTGCGCAGCAGTGAAACGCTGAGCCAGGAAATGATGTATGTGGCTGTTCCCGTCAAAAATGCAAACGATACGATTGTTGCGGTATTGCGGACCTCCGTGGCGACGCCGGAATTGCAGGCTGCCATGAAATCGGTCTATCGTGATATCCTCCGCTATGGTTTAATGATCACGGTTCTGTTGGCGGTTTTGAGCCTGCTGTTCAGTTGGAAACTGAGCCGGCCTTTGAATTTATTGCGACAGGGAGCGGAACGGTTTGCCGCGGGCGATCTCAATCATCGTCTGGCGGTGTCAGAATCACAGGAAATCGGCGCATTAGCCGACTCCATGAATAAAATGGCCGGGCAATTGGATGAACGTATCCGCACAATTATCGCGCAGAAAAACGAACAGCAGGCGGTTCTGTCAAGCATGATCGAGGGTGTGATTGCCGTCAGCGTTGACGGGGCGGTCTTGAGTTTGAATAATGCCGCGGCCGAAATGCTGGGCGAGTCGATGGATCAGGCGGTGGGCCGTTCGGTCGAAGAAGTGGTTCGCAATACGGACTTGCAGCGTTTTGTCCGGCGTGCGTTAAACAGCGACGAGCCGGTGGAAGCGCAGATCATCCTGCATGAAAACAACCAGCGTGAACAGCACCTGCAGGCTCACGGGACCCTGCTGACGGGGGATGCGGGCAAAGTGGGTGTGTTGATTGTGATGAACGATGTAACGCATATTCGTCGGCTTGAACAGGTTCGCCGTGATTTTGTCGCCAATGTCTCTCACGAGTTAAAGACGCCCGTGACGTCGATCAAAGGTTTTATCGAAACGCTGCTGGACGGTGCGATGAACAAGCCCGAAGACAGTCGGCGTTTTTTGGAAATTATTGCCCGCCAGACCGATCGCCTCAACTCCATTATTGACGATTTGCTGACGCTTTCGCGTGTCGAGCAGCAAAGCGAACGCGCTGAATTGACGATGGAACCGGTGAAACTGAAATCGATTATGAACGCCGCGGTCAGTTTGTGCGAAATCAAGGCTACCGGAAAAAATATCCATATCCAGGTCGATTGTGACGAGTCCATTCAGGTCAACGCCAATGCCTCGCTTCTGGAGCAGGCGATTGTGAATTTGGTGGATAATGCGATAAAATACAGCGACCCTGACAGCGAAGTCCGCATCGAAGTGGCTCGGGCTGATCAGGAAATCTGTCTGAGTGTTCATGATCAGGGGTGCGGTATTGCCAAAGACCACCTGCCGCGGTTATTTGAGCGATTTTATCGGATCGATAAGGCCCGAAGCCGCAGTTTGGGGGGGACCGGGCTGGGTCTGGCGATTGTCAAGCACATCGTTCAGTCTCATAAAGGCAGGGTCGAAGTCGAGAGCATTCTTGGCGAAGGAAGCAATTTTAAAATATTTCTTGCCGCGGAAAACACCTAGTTTGCAGTCCGCATATGCACCTATTTGCAAAATGCCTGTTTCAGGAGCAGTGTTGTTATCGGACTCCATGTTTTTTTCTCACATCTGAGACGTAACTCTTTTTTTAATAATAAGTTAAAGGCTGGTCTTCAGGATTACCGAAAAATCCATATAGCTGAGAAATGCTCAAGGATGGTTTGAGCGTGATTCAAAATTATTTGGAGACCACATTATGAAGAAACTATGGATGCTACTCATTGTGATCGGCTTTGTGGCCGGTCTTGCGAGTTCTGCGAAAGCGGACGAGGTTTCAGACCTTCGCAAAATGATGGAACAGCAGTATGAACAGATGCGTCAGATGCAGAACCGTCTGATTGCACTGGAGCAGTCTCAGGCCGAACAGGGTCAGACGATCCAGAAAATCGAAAAGACGGGTATGTCCCTGCCGGACACGCTGGAGTGGATTGAACGAATCAGCTTTTATGGCGATTTCCGCTTCCGCTTTGAGCATTATGACGTTTCGTCTGATACCTACAGTGACCGAACACGTGATCGAGGCCGGATTCGCCTGCGTTTGGGGATGAAGGCGAAGATCAATGACGAATTCGCACTCGATGTTCGTTTGGCGACCGGCGGGAGCAGCCCGACATCGACCAACCAGACATTGGGCGATGGCTTTACGACCAAGGATATTGGTGTGGATCGCGCGGTCTTGACCTATACCCCGAATTGCCTGGACGGCTGGACGTTTATGGCCGGTAAAATGGGCAATCCAATGTTCCGAGCCGGCGGTAGTCAGCTTATTTTGGACGGCGATGTCACCCCTGAAGGTGTTGCTGCTCATTATGAAACGGCGTTGAGCGATTCCACCCAACTGTTTGCCAACGGCGGCGGTTTTTGGGTTGTTGAACGATGGGACGCTGATATTGATGACAATTCTGACACCAGTCTGTTTGCCGGCCAGGTGGGCCTGAAGCATGATCTTGGCGACAGCAGCCTGACGTGGGGCGGTGGTTACTGGTGCTGGCACAATATTGACGGCAAAGGCTTTGTTGGCGGTGGCCAGGCCGGCAATACCGATGGCGGCGGCAGCACCTATATGTATGGTTATAAAATTGCTCAGTTGTTTGCACAGTATGATTCGAAACTGGGCGATGTTCCGGTTTCAATCTATGGTGACTATGTGAATAATACGGCTTCCGGCGTCAGCGGTGATACCGGTTGGCTCGTGGGACTCAAGTACAACAAGGCCAAGGCTCCGGGGACATGGGGACTTGGTTATGAATACCGTGAGCTGGAGAAAGACTGCGTTGTGGGCGCTCTGACCGATGCGGATCCGTTTGACGGCGGCACCAATGGTAAGGGCCACAAATTTACGGCCCAATATGCATTGGCGAAAAACACTACCCTTGCGGCTGCTTACTGGCTGAGTGACCGTGACGGTGACGGTGACGGCAAGCGTGACGATGACTATGAGAAGATGCAGTTTGATGTCATCGTGAAGTTCTAAGAACATCGTCATATCTCGTATACCAAGCCGGGGCTGCTGAATTCAGGCAGCCCCGGCTTTTTTTGTGTCTATTCCGACGGTTTATCGGCTTGTTCTAAACCGTTCTATCTGAATTCTTTATCAATTCACTGTCTTTTGTAAGCCGCGCAATAACATCCCCCTTACAGCTTTTCTGATTTTCATAAGCCTTTTGTTTTCAATGCCTTCATGCGGTTCTAACAAAACACTCATTTATTCCTAACACGCCCCAATTACCTTTTCTGCGGTTTGAATACGGATATCGCTCAAAATCGGTTTGAGCTCGGTGGAAACGTTTTGTATGGAGAGTACAAATGAAAAAGGTATGGATGTTGGTGGTAGTGGCCGGCTTTGTTGCCGGTCTTGCGAGTTCTGCGAAAGCGGATGACATTGCAGAGCTTCGCAAGCTGATGGAACAGCAGTATGAACAAATGCGTCAGATGCAGAACCGTCTGATTGCGTTGGAGCAGGCTCAGAACGAACAGGGCCAGACGATTCAGAAAATTGAAAAGACGGGTATGAGTATTCCGGAATCGTTGGCCTGGATCGAAAAGGTGAGTTTCTACGGTGACTTCCGGTATCGTTACGAGTACATCGACGCTGAAGGCAGTTCTTCAGATCGTCACCGTAACCGTATTCGCGCTCGCATCGGACTCAAGGGCAAGGTCAATGATGAGATGTCCGTTAATGTTCGTTTGGCATCGGGTTCATCCGATCCGGCTTCAACGAACCAAACCCTCGACGGCGGTTTCTCCAGTAAGGACCTCTGGCTGGATCGCGCCTATCTGAAATGGGAGCCGGCGGGGATGGCAGGCTGGGCGTTTTTATTCGGCAAGATGGGCAATCCGTTTTATAAACCCGGCAAATCTCAGTTGATCTGGGATGATGACGTCAATCCCGAAGGTGTCGCCGCGCAATACACCGGCGATTTGGGCGAGGGACTCGGGTTGTTCGTGAATGCCGGGGGGATGTGGGTTGAGGAAAACAGCTCAGATGCAGACGCCTCTCTGTGGGGGATTCAGGGTGGGTTGGAGCATGACCTGAACGGTTCGAACCTGACCTGGGGGGCCGGATACTTCAAGTACGGCAATATCAAGAACAGTAAAACCTTCTTTGATTCAGAGGACGGTTTTGGCAACAGCACCTACATTATCACAAATTCGGATGGTGTGGATGAAACCTATTACATGCATGACTATGAACTCTTTGAAGCGTTCGCTGCCTATGATACCTCGCTTGGCGATACGCCGCTGTCGGTCTATGGCGACTATGTTGTTAACACCGCTTCGGGGGTGAGTGATGACACCGGCTGGCTGATTGGTGCGAAATACAGCAAGGCGAAAGCACCCGGCAGTTGGCAACTGGGCTATGAATACCGGGACCTGGAAAAAGATGCGGTCGTTGGCGTGTTTACCGATTCGGATTTTGTGGGTGGCGGAACCGATGGAAAAGGTCATAAGTTCAGTGTTGCCTATGCGTTAGCGAAAAATACAACGCTTAACGGGACCTATTTTATGACACAGCGTGACAGCAATGGCGATGGCAGCCGCAGCGAGGACTATGATCGTGTGCAGGTTGACGTGAAAGTGAAATTTTAGGCCGCTAACAGAATCCTAACATGGCGGAAATATAGACCTAACAAAACTGTAATAAAACAATCATCAGATCTTAATGAAAGGGTTTAATTATGAAGTATTTGAGAACACTTGCTCTGCTGGCGGTCGTCCTGATGGCCGGAAACGCTATGGCGGCAGAAAAACTGGTCATTGACGGATCAACAACCGTCGGGCCGATTGGCGATGCGTTCGCTGAGGCATTTAAAGGCAAATGCGACATTACCGTCAGCAAGACCGGTTCCGGTGATGGTGCCAAGTCGTTGGTTGCCGGCAGTTGCGATATTGCCATGATGAGCCGATTTATGAAGGATAAGGAATTCAAGCAGGCCGTTGAGAATGGTATCTTCCCGGTGGCACACGTGGTCGCCATGGACGGTGTTTGCTCGATTGTGCATCCGTCCAATCCCGTGAGCGAGCTGACCAGTGCCCAAATCAAAGACATTTACATGGGCAAGATCACCAACTGGAAAGACGTGGGCGGTGCGGACATGCCGATTGTTGTAATCAGCCGCGACACTTCCAGCGGAACCTATGAAACTTTTCACGGACTGGTTATGCACAAAGAGAAGATGGCCGGTAATGTGGAATACGTCAGCTCCAACCCGCAGGCTCACGCCCGTGTCAAAAGCACCGTGGGTGCGATTGCGTATGTGGGCTTAGGATTTGTGGATCGCGAAGTGAAGGCTGTGAAGGTTGACGGTGTGGCTCCCACGCGTTCGACGATTGCCAAGGGTATCTACCCGGTCAGTCGCCCGCTGTACCTGTTTACCAACGGGTATCCCAAACTGGGTTCGATGACGCACCTGTTTTGCACCTTCCATCTGACGGAAGAAGGTCAGGAAATTGTCGAAGCCAAGGGTTTTGTTCCGGTGACGGATTATTAATTTAAGTTTTCAACGATAGATGAGGAACCCGGGTGTTAAGCGCCCGGGAACATGAATGACTGAGACTGCTCAGAATAAAGACACTGCCGCGGCGGTCGGATTTACCCGGCCGCTGCGTCTAACTGTCACCGAGGACTTACGCGGCTATCTCGCGTCAAAGGTTGGCTACGGGCTGCTGTTTTTAACGACCTTTGTTTCGGTGGTGGCGGTCTTTCTGATCTTTTTCTTTGTCATTAAGGAAGCGGTTCCGTTTTTATTCAAAGATGGGTTTTCAGCGTCGGTTGCACGCATTACCGAATTTTTAACCAGCCTGCACTGGTATCCGCATAATGATGAGAGCCCGGAGTTCGGGGCACTGGCGATTATCGCCGGTTCCTTTTATGTGACGTTTTGCTCGCTGTTTATTGCGGTTCCGATTGGTTTGCTGGCGGCGATTTTCCTCAGTGACATTGCCCCGTTTGGTTTGCGTCAAATCTGTAAGCCCATTATCGAAATTCTCGCCGCGATCCCATCGGTTGCTTACGGTGTGTTTGCTGTTATGGTGGTGGCGCCGTGGATGCAGAACAAACTGGGATTCAGCACCGGGACCAATATTTTAAATGCTTCGATTATCCTGTCGCTGATGGCGTTGCCAACCATTATCAGTGTGGCCGAAGATGCCTTGTCGGCCATTGGCCGGGAGATTCGCGAGGCTTCCTATGGGCTGGGCGCGACCCGTGCGGAAACCATGATCAAGGTTGTTCTGCCCGCAGCCCACAGCGGTATCATTGCCGCGGTTATTCTCGGTATGATGCGGGCGATCGGTGAAACGATGGTCGTCTGGATGGCCTCGGGCCAATCGGCTCAGATTCCTACCCCGTGGTGGGATTTGTCTCAATCTGTGCGAACCATGACCGGGACGATTGCACAGGAGATGGGAGAAGTTGCGAAAGACACCGATCCTTATTACGTTTTGTTTGCCATCGGCGTCGTGCTGTTGATTTTCACCTTTGTTCTGAATATGGTCAGCGAATTTTTTATGTCGCGCTTTAAGAAAACGTCGCGAGGACATTAAATGAGAATTCAACTACGCCAAACCAAAAATCACCTTTTTACCTTTTTCTCATCGATGTCGGTCGTTTTGCTCGTCGTGTCACTGTTGGTCTTTTTAGTGCCGATGCTGTCAAAGGGGTTTAAAGCGGTGGTGTTTCGCGGAACGGTTGAATTTCGGAAAATGCAGCATGAGCTTTACGGAAGGGGCCATGAAGATACGTTAAAGGCTGAAACTGACGAAGCGCAGGTTGCCCGCGCGGAAATCTATGCACTTCTGGACCGTTTCAGTCGCGGGATCGATACGGACTTACTGACTGACGAAGCCAAAGATTTATACCGTGAATACGGCGACGATCTGCGTTACCGGGAAGTGCCCAAAGGCGAATACACGCGGTTGAGAAAACAGGCGAAAGAAATTCGAAACCATCTGCTGGATGCGTTTGAAAGCGTGGATCGAGATGAAATCTTTGTGCATCTGAATGCGGTTGAAGCCTTCAAGGGCGATGCGACGTTTGCCGGAACGGCGGTTGAAAAACTGATTACGATGGCTGCGGAATATCGCCCGATTGCTGAGAAAGTGGACTTTTCCAAGCGGGCTGAATACGCCGGCGAGTTGAATGCAGTGGAAGAAGAGCTGTTTCGCCTGTTCGGCCCCCGACCCGGGACGGAGCGAGCGTTGGCGATGGAGAGCTTTGGCGCCACGCGCATGGATGTGGCCAATAAGCACCTTGAGCAGTTAATCTGGCAGGAAAAATGGGTGCCTTCCGAAGACGGACAAACGCTGGTAAGTAAGCTGGTTCGCCGGGATGATCCACAGCATGGCTCATTTGCCGGGACCGAACTGGCGCCACTATTTGCGTTGGCCGAGCAGACGGTTCGTGACACGATGCGTCCGGCGTTTACATTTTACTGGCAGTATTTCATCGATGACAGTACGCCGGGGCATTATTTTGGCGGGGTGGGGCCCGAGGTGCTGGGGACATTGCTGCTGACGCTGCTGTCGATGTGTTTTGCGGTGCCGCTGGGTGTGATTTCGGCGGCCTACCTGGTGGAATACGCCGGCGACAATTGGATTATTAAGATCATTCGAGTGTGTATTAATACGCTGGCCGGCGTGCCGAGTATTGTGTACGGCCTGTTCGGATTGGCGTTTTTTGTCACGTATGTGACCGGGGGGCAGCGGTGTATTTTGTCGGCGGCGATGACGCTGGCACTGCTGGTGCTGCCGGTGATTATCCGTGCCAGCGAAGAAGCGATTCGCTCGGTTCCGCGGACGTATCGCGAAGCGGCGATGGGGCTGGGCGCGGGTAAATTTCGAACATTTGCGACGGTGACGCTGCCGGCGGCCGGGCCGGGGATTTTAACCGGAATTATCTTGAGCCTGAGCCGTGCGGCCGGAGAAACGGCGCCGATTTTATTTGCCGGGGCGGTGGCCCTGGGGCCGGTTCCTGATTTTGCCGGACGATGGTGGCTCCAGCCGACACGGGCCCTGTCCTATGGCTGCCACGATATTACCGTGGGCGATAAACTGGCGATGATGGTGCCGCACAACCAGTACGGGATGGTGATGACGCTGATCGTGCTGGTACTGTGTTTGAATGTTGTGGCGATTGTCATCCGCTCCAAAATGAGCAAAAAATTGAGGGGGTACTAAGGCAATGCCCATGCTGTCAGAGACAAAGAAGAAACCCGAGAAAAGCGAGACGACAAAAATGGATTCGATTCCGATCAGTAAAAATTCGACCCGTCAGACCGGTAAGATTAAGCTTGACAACCCGAAGTCTGCGACCCATCCGGAGCAAGCAATATTGCCGGACAAAGCGATTATCCAGGCGCGTGATTTCTCCTTTTTTTACGGGCAGAAAATGGGCGTCGAGAAAATTAATATGGATATTGAGATCGGTTCAGTGACGGCGATTATTGGTCCCAGCGGTTGCGGAAAAAGTACTTTCCTGCGCAGTATCAACCGTATGAATGATTTGATTCCGCAGACGCGAGCCGAAGGCCGGCTGGCGGTCGGCGGCCAGGATATTTATGAAAAAAGCACCAACCTGGTGAATCTCCGCCAGCAGGTCGGCATGGTTTTTCAGCGGCCAAATCCTTTTGCAAAAAGCATTTATGATAATGTTGCCTACGGTCCCAAACTGCAGGGCATTCGCAGCAAAGCCAAACTTGACGAACTTGTCGAACGCTGCCTGAAATCAGGCGCGATCTGGGATGAAGTGAAGGATGACCTGAACAAATCGGCACTGGCCCTTTCGGGCGGTCAGCAGCAGCGTCTGTGCATTGCCCGCACGCTGGCGACGATGCCGAAGGTGATTTTGATGGACGAGCCGTGTTCGGCGCTGGATCCGCTGGCGACGGCACGCATCGAAGATTTGATTGCAGAATTGAAAGGGACCTATACAATAGTGATCGTTACGCACAATATGCAGCAGGCCGCACGCGTCAGTGACCGGACGGCATTCTTCTGCATGGGTAAACTGATCGAGTATGGCATGACCGATAAGCTGTTCACCAATCCGAAAGAGCAGGCGACCGAGGATTATATTACCGGCCGGTTTGGATAAGACAGCGACTGACGGTATAGGAGATGTAAGATGACGATACACATGAAAAATGAGATTGATAAGCTGAAGAAAAATCTGCTGAGCCTGTGCTCGCAGGTCGAAGAGCAGCTCTGGCAGGCGGTCAAGTCGATAAAAGAACGCGATTACGAATTGGCCCGCCAGGTGATCCAGCGTGATTACCTAATCGATCAGGATGAAGTCAACGTGGAAGAAGATTGCCTGAAGATTCTGGCATTGCACCAACCGGTGGCGATTGATCTTCGATTTATTGTGACCGCGTTAAAGATTAACAACGACCTGGAACGGATCGGCGACCTGTCGGTGAACGTGGCTGAACGCAGTGACTTTTTAGCTCATCAGAAGCCGATTGAAATGCCGTTTGACTTTGATCTGATGGCGGAAAAGGTCCAGGGCATGCTGCGTAAGAGTATCATGGCGCTGATTAATTTGGATTGCGATCTGGCCCATGAGGTCTGCGAAATGGACGATGAGGTCGATGCAATCAACAAGGAGATGTATGATCTGGTTAAGCAGGGCATCCTTGCAGAGCCTACACATATCGAAATCCTGATTCATCTGCTTTCGGTTTCCCGTCATCTGGAGCGGATCGGCGACCACGCGACCAATATTGCCGAAGACGTGATTTATATGGTCGAGGGCCGCATTGTCCGTCACAAAACCGAGGAATACCAATAATCACGGATTCAGGCAAGCCGCACAAACTCCCTTCTTGATTTTTTGCCCCATTCTCTGCATAATGACCCTTTTAAAAGGAATAGGGACGCTATGCAGGTAGAAACACTAAAATGGATGGGCGGCGTGGATGGTTTTCTGGAGCTGATTGACCAGCGGTTACTGCCCGATACGTTTGAAACACTTCAGTGTGGTACGGTTGAAGCGCTTTTTGAAGCGATTCAAACCTTGGCGGTACGCGGCGCCCCGGCTATTGGCGTCGCGGCGGCATACGGCGTGTGTATCGCGACCGGCCGGCTGCCTGAGGGCACATCTTTGCCGCAAGCCACCAAAACCGTCAATGAAGCCTGCGACCGATTGGCGGCCAGTCGTCCGACTGCGGTGAATCTGTTCTGGGCGTTGGACCGAATGCGCAAAAAAGCATTTCAGTTTGCAGGGGGTAATTTACAAGCGCCGTTAAAGACATTTCAGTGGATGTTATTGGATGAAGCCAATGCCATTTGCAATGAAGATCAGGCCATGTGCCGGGCGATTGGCGAGCATGGAGCGGGATTGATCCCTGACGGCGGGGCGGTGCTGACGCATTGTAACGCCGGGGCGCTGGCAACGGCCGGAATCGGGACGGCGCTGGCGCCAATGTACGTGTCCCACGCTGCCGGCAAGCGGTTTACTGTGTATGTGGACGAAACCCGCCCGCTGCTGCAGGGGGCGAGGCTGACGGCCTGGGAACTGACGCAGGCCGACATTGATGCGGTGCTGGTGTGTGATAACATGGCGGCTTCATTGATGCAGGCCGGAAAGATCGACGCGGTCATCACCGGGGCCGACCGGATTGCCGCCAACGGTGACGCGGCTAACAAAATCGGCACACTGGGGCTGAGTATTCTGGCCAACCATTACGGCATTCCGTTTTATATCGCCGCTCCGTCCAGCACATTCGACCTGAAACTCGAGTCGGGTGATCAAATCCCCATCGAACAGCGGGACGAAAAAGAGGTTAAAACTGTCCGGAATTTAGCCATTGCCCCGCCGGCCGTTTCCGTGTATAATCCCGCTTTTGACGTTACCAGTGCGGAAAACATCGCCGCCATCATTACCGAAAAAGGGATCATCGAACAGTTAAACAGCGAAACGATCCGAAAACATTTGAAGGCATAATCCCCTTGAGGGTAATAAATTCCGCGAGGATAGGTCGAAGGTGTTTTGATATAGACGACATAGCCGCGCAGTGAGCGAAGTTTAAAAGTGAGATTGATAGACGATGAGAATCCTTTTTGAAGCGGTTGACACGGCCCATGTGCAGTTTTATAAGCAGATTGCTAGAAATCTGCAACGCGACGGCCATGAGATTCTCTTTACCGCCCGCGAAAAGGATATTACCATCGATTTGCTGGAAAAGCTGAATCTGCCGTATCAATGCCTCAGTAAACGGGGCGAAGGAATGTTTGGTATGGCCGCCGAGCTTTTGGGTCGCCAGTACCGGCTGTTCAAGTTAACCGGTCAATGGAAGCCGGATGTCGTCGTGGCCAAAAATGCCGGCCCGGCGATTGGCCCGGTTAGCTTTCTGCGGCGGATTCCGTATGTGGTGCTGGAGGATACCGAACACGCGAAATTACAGCGGGCCATTGGTCTGCCGTTTGCTGATGCCATTGTCACCGGTGACGGTTACCTGCATGATCATGGCAAGCGCCAGCATAAATACCGCGGCGTCTGGCCGCAGGCCTACCTGGCCCCGAAATACTTTACGCCCAGCAAAGAGCCCTTGAAAAAAGCGGGGCTGAATCCGGATGAGCCGTATATTGTTTTGCGGACGGTGGCCTGGGAGGCAGCTCATGATGCGGGGCATCAGGGCGTGCCGCGGCGGGAACTCGAAGAGGCCGTCGCCCGGTTGGAACAATACGGACGCGTGCTGATCAGTGCCGAGCGGGGTTTGCCCGCGTCCCTGGCGGCCTATGCCAATCCCGTGGCCGTCGAGGATGTCCATCATCTGCTGGCGTTTGCGACGCTGTATATGGGTGAGGGCGGTTCGATGGCCGCCGAAGCCGCGGTGCTGGGAACCCCCGGCATCTTTACCAGCGTGCTGGAGTGCGGTTATCTGCTGGCACTCGAAAAAGAGTATGAGATGGTGTATAATACCCTGACGCTGACCGAGGGCGTGGCGATTGCCGAAAAGCTCCTGGCCCGACCCGATCTGAAACAGCAGTGGCAGCAAAAGCAACAAAACCTGATCGCTCAGACCGACGACCTCTGCGAGTTCATGATCGAGACGATTAAGCAGGTCTCAAAGTAAAACAAGTCGTTTTGAATTTTATGTTTCAAGGTGTTCTTTTTGTTGTTTTAGCAAGGCCAACCCTCCTAAAACAGTTCCGGCCGAAAGAATGACAATCATTCCGATGATTCGCATTACCATGGAAACAATTATTCCTTCTCCCATGCTCAAACTCATTTGTTCTGAGATAATTCCGTATGCGATTTCACGGACTCCGATATTTCCGGGTGTGATTAATATGGTGTTTAACAACTTCAAAATAACATGGTAGAAGGCGATGGCGGCCCAGTCCAATGAAATGCCGATGGATTTAAAGCACAGATAAAAAATGACCAATGTGTTGAGAAAGGATAAAACACCGGTTCCCAGCAGGCGAGACAGGTGGCGAATGTCTTTTACACTTGAAATGACAGAAGAAAATAATTCCGACAATCTGCCATGGAGCCAGACTGAAATTTTATTTTTAAAGTTGAATCTCGAAAGAAGAGATTCAAAGGCAACTGGTAGAATGAAGATGACCAGGATCAAGAGGCTTAGCACATGAGAGGCCAGGAAATTTCCGATCGTGATGGTTGGACTGATAATTACGATGAAGATTAATGCCAGAGAGAGATTGAGGCATGTGTCAAACCAGGTTAAGGCGACCAGGCTGCTGATGAACTGCGTGTAGGAAACCTGATATTTTTGTTTAAGGAGAATGCTTTGGTAAACATTGCCGGTCTGAGGTGCGCAGGCGCTTAAAAAACGATTTAAAATAACAGACTTAATGCACATCCACAAACCGATTTTCTGGTGACTGAGTTTTTTGACGACGAGGAAGAAACGATAGCCATAAATCAAGTGACTCAGTAAGATAAATACGGCCATGGCGGCAATATACCAAATATTCAGCGTTAGGATTTTTTGGATTTCTTCTTTGTTTTTACTGAAAAAGAAGACGACAAAAAGGATACATCCTCCCGATAATATCCATTGCAGGAGGTGTTTGTTTTTAAGGATATGTGTTTTAAAGTCCGACACAATTAATTTCAGTCTTTGTCAAGTTTTAGATTATAAAAAACAGGTTCTTTCTCAGTTGTTTTATTTCTTTGAAGATATCCATTCAGGGCTTGTTGATAATTATTCTGGCTTTTCAATAGTATTTCTGCGACTTCCCGCAGTACTCCCTTGCCTCCAGGAGTTGTAAGCACCCAGTCTGCTTTTTCACGAATAATTGTGTTTGCGTCCGGGACAGTAAAGAATAATCCGACTTGCCCTAAAAGTGAATAATCATTGATCTCGTCACCGATATAGGCAATTTCCTGCATGGTGTATCCCTGTTTTTGGGAGTGTTGCTCTAAACATATGCGCTTATTTAACGTCTGGGCATATAAAAAATCGAGACCGATTTTTTTAACGCGTCGAAGCACCAAGTCTGTTGCTTCTCCGGTTATTGCTCCCAAATGCAGCCCTACTGCTTGCATGAGCGAGACGCCTGCACCGTCTCGGACGCTAAACTGTTTAAGTTCATCGCCGCCTTCCCCGTAATACATTCCACCATCTGTGAGAATGCCATCAATATCGGTCACGACTAAGCGGATATTCCTGCATCGTTGCTGAAGTTCGTGGTGGTTCATTTGAAATCACTCCGGTTTAACAGTGATTGAGCAGAAATGCTGCAGGTTGCTTTTTTACCGAGGATTAACATACGGTCTTCCCAGTTCATACCATTGCCGGGACTGAGCATGAACAAATCCTCTTCCTGTAAAATATCGCCGGGCTGAAGGCTGCGCTTGGTCGCCAGCGAACGGGCCAGTTTAATACGCGTTTCTTTGACCGCTTTTGGGATATCAGAGCCCCGCGTTCCCAACGCATGTTCAATATTGCGAATATCTCTTACTACACGCCAAAGGCCTTCCGGTTCAAGTGAACCGGCCTGGTCGGATCCTTTGAGGTTGCGGTTTAAGGTAATGTGCTTTTCGATGATGGTCGCTCCCATCGAAACTGCGGCGATGGGCACCATAATGCCGATTGAATGGTCCGAATATCCGATGTCATGGGTGGGGAAACGTTTCTTTAACTCGCAAATAGAATGCAAATTGATGTTATTGTAGCGTGCCGGGTACTCGGAAATACAATGAAGGATAGCAATTTCTTTGGGCGTTTCAGATAAGATTTTCAATGCGGCTTCAAGTTCGTTGAACGTACACATGCCCGTGGAAAGAATAACGGGATTGGAGCATTTGCCGATTTTTTCAAGAAGAGGAATATTGGTAATATCCCTCGAAGCGATCTTAATGACATCAACGTTGATGGTTTCTAATAAGTCCAGGCATCCTGGCGAACAAAGTGTTTCAATGAAGTCCAGTCCTTTAGAATGCGCGTATTCTTCTAATTCTTTGTGTTGTTCCGTGGTCAGTTCAAGAGCTTCTCTATGTTGACCATAAGTCGGGCCAAATGCATGGGGCGATACATAAGCCTTCTGAGCTGCTTCAGCAGTTAATTCTTCGCTCAGATCTCGTTTGGTGAATTTGACCGCATCAATCCCCGGCATCGTTTCACCGGTAAAATAGTCGAAAATCGGCATTGCGGCTACGTCAATCAGTTTCTTGGCCAGTTCCATATCGCCATTGTGATTTTGACCGACTTCGGCGATGATATAGGTGCCGTGTTTTATTTTATTCCATGGGGCCATTTTGAACTTTCTCCATGTTTTTTTTAACGTTGAGATAATCTTGCTTATCGTGAATTTCTTTGCCCTCACAAATGACGCTGCCGCAGTAAACGTCTATGAAATGATCCATCAGGTATTTCGTGCGGACGGCGACCAAGCCGTTTTCATGCCCTTCGTTATCGTAGGAGCGGACCACATTAAACGATTCGTTTTGAACCATCGAGGCAGCCTTGCTGACCGCCAATGGCGTAATCATTGGGCAATTGGGCATGAGAAAGACGATATAATCATATTCTTGGTCCAACGAGTGGTAGGCCCATTTGACCGTTTCCTGAAGGGCGACATGGTCGGCTGACGTGTTCTCCGGACGAAACAGGTGTTGGGCCTGATACGTCCCTGGATCAAAGTCCAATTCAAAATCGCAGGCTATTACGATGGGTGAAATTCCCCCATCGTGCAATACCTTGGCGGCGTTCTCAACCAGCGTTATCCCATTTATTCGCTGGAGATTTTTGCCCGGTAACCTTTTACTACCTTTCCTTGCACAGATAACGCCTAATGTTTTGGACATAAAAAACCT
Organism: Anaerohalosphaeraceae bacterium; assembly: GCA_963675155.1. Classification (GTDB taxonomy): domain Bacteria; phylum Planctomycetota; class Phycisphaerae; order Sedimentisphaerales; family Anaerohalosphaeraceae; genus 4572-13. Next base: position 1,060,174 of record OY775912.1, read on the forward strand.
CTTTTGGCTCTTACATTACAGAAAATGTTAATATTTTTCTCCGATTCCTTTTTCGACTCCTCTATTATCAGGTATTATAGACTTTTTATTTCGTTTTTCATTAGAAAAATCCTTGACATTTTAAGGCAATAGTCTATATTTAACTAGAGTATTATCATTTGGAGAGAGAGTTTTCGGAGGCGGGGAAGATGGAAGGAAACGCCAGATGAGTAGGCCCGCTCCATTAGTCCCCCAATATTTGTGAACCGGTTTTGTTTTCGCGATGAAAACCAAACCTATGGAGAAGGGGAAGGAAAGATGAAAAGACACCTGATCGTGCTATGCGCATTTGCTGCGCTGACCCCCGTTTGTTTTGGCACCATTACCTGGTCGGATCCGGTTTTGCTTCCCGAACTGAATAACAGACAGACAGGCGAAGTCGCATACCAACCGTGTATTTCACGGGACGGATCAACAATGTACTTTGGTCGCAATGATGGCAGTCGTCGGTTGTACACTGCAGCATGGGATTCGCAGGCAGGAACATTTACCGATGTTACCGAACTGAGCGGGCTTTATTCTGGCTATAATCTATACAGCCCTTGGGTTTCAAATGATGAATTGAGACTATATTACGGTCGTTATGTTTCAGGAGATGGAATTAAAATATTTCAGACTGAACGTACCAGTACTTCCGAGTCATGGACATCTTATACAATGCAATTCCTCAATATTCATCAAGATGGATATGTTGATGCATATCCATCTTTAAGCAATGACGAGTTAACCATGTATTATGCCTCTGCTCGTAATGGTGCAAATGCGGATGATACACGCATCTGGATGTCAAAACGATCCTCAGTTGATGATCAGTTTTCTAATCCGGTTGAGTTGACAGAATTAGATAACGGTCACGTCTTAAAGGGTGTTTGCATCCTGAATGATGGTTTGGTAATCTACTATGCCGAAAAGACGAATGAGCAGTACGATCTTTATCGTGCTTCTCGTAATTCACTCAGCGATCCATTTGCCAATATAGAGGCCGTCTCAGTTAATACACCACTCGGACTGGAAATTACGGCGACATTAACCCCTGACGAAACTAAGATGTTTTTTGCGACCGAGCAGGGCATTATGTATTCCTATCAAATCCCGGAACCGGCGACCTTGTTTTTGCTGAGTGCAGGCGGATGGGCACTTCTCAGGAAGAAGAAATAACAGAAGCCATCCCAAAACCTCATTTGGTTTGAAAATGGCCCTTTTTGCCTCTGGTCGGTGTCAGGCAAAAGCCGCCTTAGCTTCGGCTAAAGCTGATTCGCCTTCCTAGCCAGAGCCAAAAAAAACTCATTTTTAACCGCAAAGCAGGTTTTGGGATGACTTTCAGTTAAAATAGAAGAATAAAGCCGGTTCGTTCCTTAATGGAACTTGCCGGCTTTTTTTAATGCTTCGTAATGGGCACTGTCGCGTTCTTTGAAGACCTTTGCCGGATGTCCGCCGGCAATAGCGTATTGGGGGATGTTACTTACAACACAGGAGCCAGCTTGAATGATTGCGCCTTCGCCGATATGAACACCGTCGAGGATAATGACGCGGCTGCCGATCCAGACGTTGTCTTCGATGGTAATCCCTTTAGAAATATAAGTTGAATCGTAGGGGATCGTCTCGCTCTCGTTGTAGTTATGTGTCTGTGTAATGAAAAGGCATTCGGTGCCGGAGTGGAAATTATCACCGATCACAACCTTGCCTCTGCCTTCAATTCGCAACCCGTTAAAATTGACATTACTGCCCAGATGTACATTGCCGTTGAGCTGTGTTGGGCCGTTGACTTTTAAATGACTGCCGCATTCACGCACACGCAGCTTAACCGGCAGCGTGTAGAATCTCTGTCGAATTTTTTTGGCAATCTGAATGAATATTCTTTTCAAGGTCATTTTTTCAGCAATTTATTGATCACGTCCGAAATTCGTTTTGTGGACTGGCCATCAACTTTGTACAGATAGTCCTGTATATACTCTCTTCGTTTATCGGCCAGATTAAGACTCTTGTCCAAGATTTTCTGAATGGTTTCTGTCAAATATTCCGCTTGGTAAACACCTGCGGCAACGGATTGTCTGACATAGTCGGCCCGGTCTTTATCGGCGCCCAGATTCAAAATTACGATATCTTTGTCCAGTACCATTGCCTCAATGATTGTCGTGGACCATTTGGCCATCATAATGTCACAGGCCAGAATCAGTTCCAGAATATTCGCTCCGGCCGGAACGATTACGATATTATTATGCTTCGAATGTCCGTGTGTTTCATACAGCCGAGTGTATTGTGCCGGTTCGTTGGGGTGTTGCTTAATGATAAACGTGCAGTCCGGCAATTTGCTGGCGGACCGACTGACCGCAGCAATATTCTTCTCATTTTCATCATCGGTCAATCCGTGGCTTTGCGTGGTCCAGAGTATCACTTTCTGAGATGTGTCAATTCCGTAGCGTTGTAAAACCTCTTGTCGGGTGCAGTGGGTACGGATGTGTTCTAAACTGTCATAGCCGGGATTGCCTGTGACGATCAAGGTTTCTGGCCGATAGGCACTGGTTTCTGATAAAAGCCGCTTGAAGTAGTCGCCCCAGACCGCCGTAACATCCGGCATTGGGCAGTAAGGAAACTTTGCCGAACCATCAGCGTCGATGTCGTCTTTATGATAGATATAGCCCTGATGTGAAGGGGTGATATTGCCGTGCTGAATCGCCATGACCGGGATCTTTCGTTCTTTGGCGGCAATTAGCAAATTTCTCTCGAAATGTCCGTATTCATTGACCAGTAAAAGTAAGTCGGGTTTCAACTTTGACAAAAGTGAACGGGCCAGTTCAAGCCGTTTGACAATATACGGAAACAAAATATAGAAAAAGAACTGCAACTGCCGACGTATCAGGTCGAATCGATCAACCTCTTTCAGAACGCATAGTCGCTTGAGTATTGAGTCGCTTTCAATCGTTTTCCACCGTTTTCTAAATAATCGTCCGGCGTCTAATTCCTTTTTTGCGATCTTTAAATTCCAGCATTGATTAAATGACTGGTAGGGGGTTTTTCCATTTTTGTAACGATCACGCAGGATTTTGATGGCCTTAGAAAACTCACTGAGTGGATACATGTATTTGACGAAAGGATAGGTTGCGATAAAATTGAGATGTTCTTCTTTATTACCGTATTTTAGAATTGGTTGAAAAAAAACATCGGCATGTTCGGATTCTCCGGTTTGATAATCATGGCAAGTTCGCCAGTATAAGTCTTCTGAATTAAATAAAATCAGCGGTTGATTCAGATGTTTAATCTTCAACCGGTCTTTTTCATATAAACTCTGAATCCCACAAAGCAGCAGTTTTCGAAGCGAATCGAAGCCGAAATTTAATAAGCCAAAGCTCCATAACGGCAATCGGCACAACTTATTTTGAAAGTCCAGTCCTGAAGGATTGTAATCCACCGGGTTGTCAGCAGGCATGCTTAACAACAATTTGATCATTTCAAAATCGGCAAACCACCATAGACACACGTCTTCAAATTCGGTCATTTGACGAAGTGATTGCCCACTGTCTAAGGGAGTTGTTGTCAAAACACGAACAAATTCACGGCATTCTTGATCGTATGTCATACACGAGACCTGTTGAAAATATCACGTCAAAAGGATTTATCGATTAACACAATTGCACAAAAGAGGATAGTATTTTGCCATAAGTTAGTCAAGGGAATTTGTTGGACAGCCGATATGAAGATGATTATAGTGTCCGAAATAGGAAAATCCGTTGCGAAATGCCGGATATCGGACCCAAGTGTACCTGATGTTTAATCGGAAGTCCTTATATATGAAACTGATCATCCAAATTCCATGTTACAATGAAGAAGATAACCTCGCCGCTGTTGTAGCTGATCTGCCCAAAGAACTGCCCGGCGTCGATGAAATTGAGTATCTGGTCATTGATGACGGCTGTACCGATGACACCGTCAAGGTGGCCAAAGAAGCCGGCGTCCATCATATTCTCTCACTGCCGACCAACAAGGGGCTGGCAGTGGCGTTCCTGGAGGGCATTCGACGCTGTACGGAACTGGGAGCCGATGTCATCGTCAACACCGACGGCGACCACCAGTATCCGGGCCAGTACATCCCCGATCTAATCCAGCCGATTCTGGATCGCAAAGCTGAGCTGGTCATCGGCTCGCGTCCCATTGAGGAGATCGAATATTTCTCATGGCTCAAAAAACGCCTGCAGCGTATCGGCAGCTATGTCGTTCGCAAATGTTCCGGCACCGACATCCCCGATACCACCAGCGGCTACCGGGCCTATTCAGCCGAGGCGGCCATGAAACTGCATGTCTTCAATCCCTATGACTACGCACTGGAAACGATCATTCAGGCCGGCCACATGGGGATCAAGCTGGCGCATGTGCCGATTACCGTCAATCCCAAGACACGCGAATCACGCCTGTTTCCCTCGTACGGTTATTATGTTCGTCAGTCGGCGCCGATCATCCTGCGGGCCTATGCGACCTATAAACCCTTCCGGACATTTTTCATCCTCGGGGCGATTACGGGGGGCTTTGGCCTGCTGATTTGTTTGAGATTTCTGTATTATTACTTCACCAGTTCAGGTGCAGGGTTTGTACAGTCATTGATATTAGGTGCCATCCTGATGATTTTGTCGTTCAATCTGTTCATGCTGGCGATTCTGTCCGATGTGCTTACGGCCAATCGAAAACTGCTTCAGCAGTCTCTGTTTGAGCTTCGCAAAAACAAATCGAAAGAATAGCGATTCCACCTGACATGGCTCGACAAAAACGAAAAAAACAGCACCAGACAAAGACGCCTCAAACGTTGCCGCTTGATGGTGAATCCGGCTCGGTGCTGTCATCGCGGCATTGGCAATGGCTGGTGATTGTGCTGCTTTTGTTATTTGGCGTTTATCAGGTGGTGATCTATTACCAGCACCAGCCGGTCCCGAGCAGCGACTTTGTGGCATTTGCAAATACCTCCCGTCCACTGCTGCATTTTGAACTGCCTCGCACGATGAAACGTGTGCCGATGCTGGGGCTTTTGCATATTGCCGTTGGGGCGATATGTCCCGGGCCGCATCCGGAGTTGACGGCCGGATGGCTGTTGAACGGCCTGTTTCATGCGTTGTCTGTCGTGCTGTTTTACCGGGTGGCAAAGCACTTGCTGGGGCCGCCGGCTTTTTTCTTTGCTATTCTGGCAAGTGTCAATCCGTGGCTGCTGCAGTTGTCCTGCGATCCGATTGCAGAAACCGCCATCATTTTTTTCACATTGCTAACCTTCGATTTGATGTTGCGCCGCTCACGGTGGTGTTATCTGATTGCGATGGTCGCGTCTATGATTCGCTACGAATGTGCGGCATTGATTGCGATTGCATTTTTTGTTGATATGGCACTATGCAAGCCCAAAAAAGAAAAGCTGTATGCGCTGCTGTATGCGTTTCTGGCCTCGTTGCCGATGGGACTTTGGTTGTTGGCGACCAAGTTAACCTGGAGTTCCGGCTCTCGCCATTATATCGGGCATTTTGTCGGTACTCCTCAGCGGATCGGGTTTAAATATTGGGACTTATTATGGGATACGGCATTTAGTTCCTTGGTGCAGATCCCGTCATGGGTTGCCGCGGTTTTTGGCAAGCTGAAGATCGCCTCTCAGGGGCAAGCTGACCAGATTCGCCATTCTACGGAAGTCTTGAGCGTCGCGATCCGGATTGTCACCGGAATTGGCTTTGTCGGCGCATTGGCCATCGCGGCCATTCGGAAAAACTGGAAATTCTGGGCGTTGTTTGCCTTCTGGGGTGCTTATGTAGGGGTCCACTCAATTCGCCATGTGACAGAACCTCGCTATACCGTTCCTGTGATGTGGCTGACGCTGTTGATTGCGTTTTACGGATTGCAGTGTCTGGGTAAATTTTTGGCCGACAAACTTCCTGCCATCCGGTTGCTTGCGATTGCTGGGTATTCGATGGTTGCCGCGACGTGTTTGATCTGGATTGCAAAACTGGCTCCCGTGCTGCCGGCGACCGCTCCACGCAGCAAAAATTCCACTTCGCTGGTGTACGTTTCAGTTTCAGTGGTTTTGATTTACCTGGTGATGCAGTGGTGGACGCAGCAAAAACGCGACGTCTTTAAGTCTGTTGCCTGTTTGTCAGTGTGTGGACTGCTGCTGGTGTCCAACCAGTTTCAGGTTGTCCGAATGCTGGGCAATGGCGGCAAAGATGCGGAATTTAAAATGCTGGCCGAATGGTACGTGAAAAACGCACAACCCGGCGAGAAAATGACGACAACCATGCCTGGAACCGTGAAATTATTTGTTCCAGACAAACAAAACATCCTATTTACCAGCGGCGGCAAGACATTTCCGGAATTCATCCAGAGTTGCTATAAGCGAAACGTTACCTATGTTGTCTGGGATTCCCGGATTGGACTCTCGCCCAACGATTCCTACTATAAATCATGGAATATACAGAAAATGGCGCCGCTGGCACAAGCGAAAGATGTGGGCCCGTTTGAATTTGTTGAGCGTATTGGTGTCAGCAAGCGGAGATACCTGCACATCTTCAAATTACGACCGCTGTCAAGTTTTCCGCCGGCGATTCAGGAGCAATTGAAACCGAAACCGCCAACGCCAAAGCAGCCTTAGGACATTTTCAGGGAATACATCTCTGTGTGACCGGGATTCTGTGAATGACGCACCGGATACCTGCCTGCGCGGATATCCAGTGCGATGCAATTTTTCTAATCAGATTGGGGCTTAATCAACAGCAACGACTTCTTTGACATCGCTGATATGCTGCTTGAGCATCCGCTCGACGCCCATCTTCAGCGTCATTTGAGCACCGGGGCAGCCTTTGCAGGCGCCCTGCAGGCGAACGCGGACCGTTTTATCTTCGTCGATGCCGACGAGCTCAATATCGCCGCCATCGTTTTGCAGCATGGGACGGATTGATTGGATGACTTCCTCGACCTTTGCTTCAAAGCTTTTCTCGCCGCAACCACAACTATCACACATATGACTATCTCCTGAAAGTATTTGTAAGCTATACGATTAATCCAACCCGTCTTTTAATAGGCTCACTTCGCGGCTATGTCATTTATCCAAAGCACGTCAGGCGAGCCATGCGGGATTTTATTACCCTCAAGGGTATTAAGGGGGGATTTTAACACAAATGCCGCCCGAGTACAAATTTAAAACGACTTTCCGTCTGTATGGGTGAGGTCCGGATTGAGGGGGGTGATCTATAACATTATGAATTAAAATGAGTTAGCGTGTTTCTGGTGAATGCACAAAACAATACCCGGTCTGAGTTTTAGAGTGACAGACCGCTGCAAAGTGCTTGTTTTAATGCCCGATGGATTCCGTCTCGGTCGGTTCGTTTTCGATCCGCATGATGACTTCTTCGCAGGAAATACAGGATTCGGCTGACAATTTGACATTGGAATCGCTGACCAGCACAACCTTGAACTGTCCGGGCATGATGTGAAACTGCTGCCGGAGACCTTGACAGCCGTCGCAGGGCAAATCATCGATCCCGACGTGTCCCTCTTCGTGCTCAAAAACTTCGGCGATGGTGACGTGGTGATCGTTGAGGGTCAGCAGACGGTCCGACAGCGTCTCCATCTGTAATTGATAGCGCCGTTCCTGCTTGGACGGAGAGAACACATACAAACATTTGTCATCACGCCGGGAATTCAACTCTTTCGGGTTTGCTGACTCTGCTATCATAGTACCGCTCCTAAGAAAGATATAACAATTTAACAACTAAATACGCTGAAAGTCAATAGAAGAGCGGTGATTTTATCGGTCAGAGGTGAAAAATTATAAGATTTTTTTTGTCAGGATAAGGGTTTCTCAGAATTGAAAAAACGAGTTCCGTCAGGATGCAACGAAACTCGTTGGATTTGCGGTATTCTCATATCTGAGAAAGCTTCAAAGAAATGCTTTTATTGATGCTGATAAAGGTGTTTCGGATTTTGGCAGGCGCCGAGGTAGGTCTGGTTGATTTCCGCGTCGCGGTACTCCCCCGGTGAACTGCCACGGATTGGCCACGGTCTCAAGCGGCGGCTCATCGTCGTACGCATTGCCGAACGGCGAATACGTATAGCTGTTGGCCACAAACACGGTGCCGTCGATGTCGTTGTAATCGACCACCATCCGAACCGACCCCAGCCGGTCATGCACAGTGTACGACTCATCATAGAAATTCGGATCGCCGGGAACCGAAAACTGCCGCTGCAGACAGTATCTGCGCACCCACACAAAATCTTATCAAATATCAAAGAGCAAAAAAGTACCGGACACCGTTTCGTTTACCTGCACCATGAACATTGCTAAGGTGATATGTAGAAGAAAGCCATGTCCCGAACATCGCGTTATTAATATTTGTTCCTGATTTTGCTAAAAAGCCGATATAATGTAATAGAAAATTCACAAACTAAATATATAATTCCAACAGCAAGGCCCGCAACAGTAATTTTTGCTGGCTCACCAATCAAAATGCCCGCAGCCAAGAGAAGTGAAACGCAAATTAATATAACTGCAAACAATAGTTTTTTCTTATTCTTCCTTATTGCTCTTTGGGGAAGGAGCGAATCCGACTCTATTTCTACAGGTACGCTCAAAAAAGCCCCCCATCTAGTTGCCATTTTTGTTACAGATATTATATTGTCATCAGGAATGCCATAGACCACTGCCTCTTCCCCATTTTTTTCAAGACAAATAAAGCTGTATACTGCTGTTTCTCCGTTATTCACTTTAAATTCAATTGCTTTAGGGATGATCCTGCTTATGTCCGTTATATCTACCCTCTTCTTTTTTATTTCTTTCAGTAATCGTTTTTTGTACATTATAGAATCGTGCCGCACAATCATTTTCTGGGAGCGAACAAAGGTTAAAATGAATACTGTAATTATAAACAAAGACCACCCATACTCACCATTCAAAGCCAAAATAATAGTCAAAAAAAGAAAAAAAAACCTAGCTATTAGAAATGACAGTGGTCTGTGATAGATTAGTTCATTCTCACTCTTATTGCGTAAATAATATTTATCAGCCCACAAACAAGCGGCTCTTTTCCCTGAAATCTGTTGACTCGAATGCCAGATTTGGATTGACATATCTTCGCAATGTTCTTTACGAATTCTTTTTTGGGCATCACCTTCAGAACCAGCAACAACAGTGCCATAATATAACAACCCATATTCATCTATATACGTATATGTATACTCTTTCATTTTTAGCCTTTCTACATTAGACTTGCTACCATAACATCGATCATCATGTTATGCATTGCAACTCCGACCTCTGCCTTCTTAAGCCCTCCTCCACCTTTATACCTTTTGTACAAGTCAGGAATTGCTCCCTGTGCAATTCCCCCCGCAAAATTAAATAAAGCACATTTTTGTGCTTTATTTAAGCGGCTCATTCTTAAATCTGCACCATAGATTTTCCCTTGGATTGCTCCCATCACAAGACCAATCGCAACACCTTTTGCTGTCTTTTTTCCAATTTCTCCCCAATCAAAATCTTCGCCGGTCATCCAGTCAACTGTTTCCTTTAATAAGCCTTCAGTAAATGCTCCGAATCCTCTTTGTAATCCACCTCTGATGCTTTGCGTTATTATAACATCTGTCGTTGTGGACCATTTCCCATTGAGATCAATTCTATTCACAGGCGCATTTAAACAATACAAGTATTTATGTAATGTTAAAGGCTCACCTCGGTTACCATTGACTAAATCTCTGCTGGTAAATCGCATCATGGTCGGGGCGTACTGGCGGGCGCGGAGGTAGTACTGGTTGATTTCGGCGTCGTGGTACTGGCCGGTGAACTGCCACGGATTGGCCACGGTCTCGAGCGGCGGCTCGTCGGCATAGCTATTGCCGAACGGCGAATACGTATAGCTGTTGGCCACGAACACACAGGCGTCGATGTCGTTAGTGTCGACCACCATCCGAACCGACCCCAGCCGGTCATGCACATAATACGACTCATCGTAGAAATTCGGATCCGATTCATGTTCCCGCTGCGCCAACACCTGGGCGTCCGCATAAAATCTTATCAAATATCAAAGAGCAAAATTTGAACAGTGAATCAAAACCGCCTTGTATAACCTATTTTATTAAATGAAATTACATCAATTAATCAGAAAAAGGTGTCCGACCCTTTAAGTTTTCTCTGTTTTTAAACCAAGAATTCCTGATGAATCATTAGAGCAAATATATTCTTTATAAGCCTCGTATTTTGATTTTATGTAATATATTATAAAAGAAAAAACAACAAGAATAACTATCGACTCTCTGTTAAAGGTGCGTTCCTCAAGTATTTCGAAAACAAACATAATCGGAAGATAAAAGAACGCTATCCACCAAGCAAATATATTTTTTTGTATATAACAAACTGCAAATGTAAACAGCAATAGAATTCCAAAAACAGCTCCTTTATGAATTGATATCACTTTAACAAAATCATCCTCTTTCAAAAAAATGTATGCAAGTAAGATAGTACTTATTGCAATGATAATAACTGAAAACACAAAAATATATCTTAGCGGATTCCTACCATCTCGATTAATCATACATAACCTCCAATTGTATATTTAGTACAACTTACATCTCGTCAAATGATTCAATCATCCTCTCCAATCCAATTTATGTTGTCAAATAATTCTTCTGTATCAAAACCTATATAATCGAGAACTAGAGTTAATGCAACACCAGCAGAACCTGTAGCCGGATTCGGGTCTCCTAGAACTACACCTGTAAGCTCAAATGCCGTAACCATAGCCCCAATATGCTGGACCGCATAGGCTTGAATTACTGGCACATTAGGACCAACTATTGCTCCTATTGCAACTCCCATTGGGATTGTCATTTCCATTCCTATCCCAAGCATTATCAGATCATCATTTTCTGTTGCTACTCCATAGCAAACAATGCCAATTGCAGCAGCATGCCATGTGGCCCCACCGATGAGGGCACCTGCAACTCTATCTGCAACCCTGCCACTCAAATCGGTATTATTTATTGAATCATTTACACAATACAAATATTTATGCAAGGTGAGAGGCTCGAAGTTTTTCCCTTTCACCGGATCCCTTGATGTAAATCGCATCATGGTCGGGTCGTACTGGCGGGCGCGGAGGTAGTACTGGTTGATTTCCGCGTCGTGGTACTGGCCGGTGAACTGCCACGGATTGGCCACGGTTTCAAGCGGCGGCTCGTCGGCATAGCTATTGCCGAACGGCGAATATGTATAGCTGTTGGCCACAAACACATAGCCGTCGATGTCGTTGTAATCGACCACCATCCGAACCGACCCCAGCCGGTCATGCACATAGTACGACTCATCATAGAAATTCGGGTCCGATTCATGTTCCCGCTGCGCCAAAACCTGGGCATCCGCATAAATGTATGATTTTTCCAAAGAGCTGTCGGACGTATCAATCTCACACAATATCGTAGGAAGTTTACCGGAAATGTCAACGATATATTTCCGGCTCGTCGCCACACCATCCACGGTAGACGATTTATACACCCGGTTACCCATCGGATCGTACTTAACCGCAATGATATGATGAATGGTGAAAAACGCTGTATGATGACGAAAAAAAAGCGAGCCCGGCAATCACCGCCAGGCTCGCGTATTTGGATGGTGTCTTCATGTGATTGAAGCGGTTTAGTCTTTGGCCTCGAACTCGGCGTCGATGACGTCGTCGCCGCCTTTGCGCCGGACTTCGCCTTCGGCCGGTTCACCTGCATCCGGGCCGGGCTGTGCGGCGCCTTCAGCGGCTCCGCCTGCGGCGGCCTGCTGTTTGGCGGCTTCTTCGTAAAGAATCTTGCCCAGCTCCTGCGAGACTTCGCCGAGGTTTTCCATCGACTTCTTGATCGCGTCGCCGTCGTCGCCCTTAGCGGCTTCCTTGAGATTGTTCATGGCATTTTCGATATTGCCGCGAACTTCCGCAGACACCTTTTCGCCGTGTTCCTTGAGCGTTTTTTCAGTCGAGTAAACGAGCTGGTCGGCCTGGTTCTTGAGGTCGACGACTTCACGCCGCTTCTTGTCTTCTTCGGCGTGGGATTCAGCGTCTTTCTGCATCTTTTCGACTTCGTCTTCACTGAGCCCTGAGCTTGCCTGAATCTTAATCGACTGTTCCTTGCCGGTGCCGAGATCCTTGGCCGACACATTCAAAATGCCGTCGGCATTAATATCGAATGTTACTTCAATCTGCGGCATGCCGCGCGGGGCCGGCGGGATATCGTTCAACTGGAACCGGCCCAGCGTACGGTTGTCGCGGGCAAATTCGCGTTCGCCCTGCATGACATGGATGTCCACGCTTGGCTGGTTATCGGCAGCCGTCGAGAAGACTTCCTTTTTGCTGGACGGAATCGTCGTGTTGCGTTCGATCAGCTTGGTCATCACGCCGCCGAGCGTTTCGACGCCCAGTGACAGCGGGGTAACGTCCAGCAGCAGGATGTCTTTGACGCCTGAGTCACCGGCCAGGACCGCACCCTGAATGGCGGCACCCATGGCGACCACTTCGTCCGGGTTGATGCTGCGGTTCGGGGCTTTGCCAAAGACTTCCTTGGCAATTTCCTGAACCTTCGGGATACGGGTGGAACCACCCACCATGAGAATCTCTGCGATTTCGCTGGTCTGCAATTTCGCATCGGCAATCGCCTTCAGGCACGGCTGACGCAGACGTTCGAAGGTGGACTCGGCCAGTGCTTCGAACTTGCTGCGGGTGATGGTGATGTTCAGGTGTTTCGGGCCGGACGCGTCGGCGGTGATAAACGGCAGATTCACGACGGACTCGACCTGTGTACTCAATTCACACTTGGCCTTTTCAGCGGCTTCTTTCAGACGCTGGTGCGACATCGGGTCGGTCCGCAGGTCGATGCCTTCGGTTTTCTTGAATTCATCGGCCAGGTAGTTGATCAGGATTTCGTCCAGATCGTCACCGCCGAGGTGGGTGTCGCCGTTGGTGCTGAGCACTTCAAAGACGTTGTCGCCGATATCGAGGATGGAGACGTCAAACGTTCCACCGCCAAAGTCAAAGACGGCGACCTTTTCGTTTTTCTTCTTTTCCAGCCCGTAGGCCAGTGCCGCGGCGGTTGGTTCGTTGATGATCCGCTCGACTTTGAGCCCGGCGATCTTGCCGGCGTCCTTGGTGGCCTGACGCTGTGCGTCGTTGAAGTAGGCCGGGACGGTGATGACGGCCTGCTCGACGGTTTCGCCGAGGTAGTCTTCAGCGGTCTTTTTCAGGTCCTGCAGGATCATCGCCGAAACCTCCGGCGGGGTGTATTCCTTGCCCCGGACATCGACCTTCACCAACTCATCGGCGCCGCCGGTGATGGTATAAGGGACGATCTTTTCTTCGCTGCCGACTTCTTTGTGCCGGCGACCCATGAACCGCTTGATCGAATAGACGGTGTTTTCCGGGTTGGTCACCTGTTGGTGTTTGGCGGTCTGGCCGACGAGGCGTTCGCCTTTTTCGGTAAAGCCCACAACCGACGCGGTCAGACGGGCGCCCGAGGCGTTAATCAGCACTTTCGGGGCCGAGCCTTCCATAACGGCGACGACCGAGTTCGTTGTTCCCAGGTCAATTCCAATGATCTTGCCCATTGTTTTACTCCTATGCTTTGGTTCAAGTTACAAATCAAAGATTTCATGTTCAATTTAAGGTTTCAGCTTGATCGCTGATGTTTCTGACAGAGTCATACGCTGGAGTCTTTATTGCAATCAGCGTGCCAGTGCTGGCGGTCGATTTGTAAGTTCTTTTCTGTGAAAGGCTTGCAACTTTCGGCAGGGCCGTGCAATTATGCCATAATGGCAGTTTTCAGGCCCGGCCCCATGATTTTGGCAAAACTGGCGGGATAGCTTTAAGGAAGAGATGATTGCCGGGTGATGCGGCGGGCCAAAACTTCGGCGGAGTTGAGGGAATGAAGGGAATAGGGAGTTTTAAGGAGGGGCGTCGATGTTGCGGAAGTTGCTTGCTGGGTCCTATAAGGTTGGAGGGGGCAGGGGGATAATCGCTATCGTTATCAAACGGGTGGGATTTACGGGGGTAAAAAAGGGGGTCTGTTTTCATTCTTTTTCAAATCCGATGAAAAGGTGTCTGTTCTTCTTAAGTGGGCATTTTTTCTGACCGAAAAATTTGCTGTACCTGCTGTTTTTGAGGTTGGCATGTACACGAACGAAAAGACGACACTAAGAATCTGGAACAACATAGATTATGACACGAGCTCGAATACGACACATACTGACTAAGTACAGCCTTGCGTTGGCGGCTGCGGGGATGATTTTATGCGGGATCAGCGTGATTTCTGTGAGCTTTATCCGTCAGCAGCGACAGGCCGAGGCGAAGACAACCCATACGTATGAAGTGATTGACCGGCTCAGCCGGACGTTCGAGCATATTCTGGATGCGGAAACGGGCCAGCGTGGTTATATTATCACCGGGCGTGAAGAATATTTGGAGCCTTATCGCGCGGCATTGATGTTGATTGAGTTGGATCTGGAGGCGCTGAAGCGTTCCACGTCCGACAATTATTTCCAGCAACTGTTTTGCGAAAAACTGATGCCGGTGGTTGAGGATAAGCTGCTCGAGATGAAAAACACGATTGAGCTTCGCCGCAACTATGGGTTTGACGCGGCGGCAACGGTGGTGCTTTCCGGCCAGGATAAGAAACGCATGGACCGGATTCGCAAAGTAATCGGGGAGATGGAGAAAGAGGAGTATCGGTTGCTGGATGAACGCCGGGATTTGCTGAATGCACGGGGGCAGCTTGTGATGCTGGTGGTGCTTTTGGGGCTGCCGACCGGGATGATTACCGTGGGCGCGATTGGTTATTTGATTAGCCGGAATAATACCAGGCATAAGGTTGAGCTGGAAGCCAAGAACCAGTTTTTGGCGAATATGAGCCATGAAATTCGCACGCCGATGAATGCGATTATCGGTTTCAGCGATTTGCTGTTGACCGAGGAATTGACGACCGACCAGCTTGATTACGTTGAGACGATCAGCAACAGCGGTCAGCACCTGTTGGCGTTGATTAACGATATCCTGGACTTCTCGAAGATCGAAGCCGGGCGGATGAAGGTTGAGCGGATTGACTGTTCGCTGAAGAAGCTTCTGGACAATATTTACGGGATGGCCAATCTGAAGGCGGAGGAAAAAGGTGTTGAGTTCGGGATTCACGCATTTAAGGATTTTCCCGAGAAAATGCGGACCGATCCCTCGCGTTTGTCGCAGTGCCTGATTAACCTGGTCAATAATGCCGTAAAGTTTACCGACGAGGGGCATGTGTATTTGAATGTTTCACTTGAGCAGCGTGATAAGCGGCAGTTTGTACGGTTTGATGTGGAAGATACGGGGATCGGGATTGCGCCGGACAAACAGGAAGCGATTTTCGAGTCGTTTACGCAGGCCGACGGCAGTACGACCCGCAAGTACGGCGGGACGGGACTGGGACTGGCGATTACCAAGGAGTTGGCACGCCTGTTGGGGGGTGAGTTGTCGCTGACCAGCGAGGTCGGCAGGGGATCGGTGTTTACGCTGCTGATTCCGGTTGGCTACAGCACGACGGCCAGACGGGCCAAGAAGGTACTCGCTAAGCAAAAGGCGGAGAAATAAGGGGCAGGGGGAGAAAAGCGTGGAACGGCAGTGACACGATGGCGTTGTCACTGTAAGGTTCGTCAGTCACACAGCATCCCATCCCGGCGATGCCGCTTCGGGCTTCTATTTTTTTAATTCTGGTTGAGTTTGTTGCGGATGATTTCTGCGCGGAGGGTGTCACGCTGGTCGGGGTCGAGTATTTTGCCGGCTCGCAATTGCAGGTGAGCCGGTTGAGTGAGCATGAACAGCTCGTTGACCGTGGCGAGGTTGATGTCTTTGATGCGGCCCAGGTTGATGCCGAGGCGTACGTTGCTGAGCAGGAAGAGGGCTTCCTGTGAACTGATCAGGTACGCGCTGCGGAGGACGCCGATGGCCCGCTGGATTTTGTCGTCGAGTGCGTGGGTTTTCTTTTCGAGCAGGGTCTTGCGTGCCTGTGCTTCGTAATCGATGATGCGCGGGACGATGTCGTCGGTAAAGGTGTCGACGATGTGCTGCTCGGTGACGCCGAGTGTAACCTGGTTAGACAGTTGGAAAAAGTCGCCGGTCGCATCGGTGCCTTCGCCAAACAGGCCGCGGACGGCGAGATTGCAGTCACGGGCGGCGTTAATGAACTTATCGATCTGGCCGGTCATTTTCAACGCGGGCAGATGCAGCATGACCGAGACGCGGATGCCGGTGCCCAGGTTGGTCGGGCAGGCGGTCAGATAGCCGAGTTCGGTGTCAAAGGCATATTGGAGTTTTTGCTCGATGGCGTCGTCGATGCGGTTGATACGCTGCCAGCAGGCGTGAAGCTGAAGACCCGCGGCATAGACCTGAATCCGCAGGTGGTCCTCTTCGTTGATCATCGCGGTGAAGGCTTCGTCTTCGGCGATGACGACACCGCGAGGGCCCGCACCCTTGGCATGGCGATGACTGATAAGGTGGCGTTCGGTCAGCAGGCTGCGTTCAACATTCGAGGCGTGGTCAATGTCGAGATAACTGACCTTTTCGCCCAGGTCCAACGACAGCAGGACGTCTTTGAGGTGATCCTGCAGCCGTCGCTGGTTTTCACGTGACAGGCAGGGCAGGAATTCAAAGCCGGCGATGTTGCGGGCCAGGCGGATGCGGGAGGAAATCACCACTTCCGAGAGAATGTCGGTGCCTCCTGCAAACCATGAGCTTGGATATTTACATAAATCGACGGGTTTCATTGTGTTGTCTGGATCCGGTCTCTTAATTTTGCGGCCGCTTCGTAATCTTCGTTTTTGATCGCCGCGTCTAATTGGCGTTTCAGATTCTTTAATTCGATATCGCGGTGATGCTCGGCGGGCATCCGCGAGGGGGCTTTGCCGATGTGATGGGTTTTACCGTCCTGCGTCTGTTTGATCAGCGGGGCCAACTCGTCTTTGAACTCGTCGTAGTCATGCGGACAGCCCAGCAGGCTTTCCTTGGAGAAGCGTTTGAGCGTCATGCCGCAGTCCGGGCAGGGGTGCTCCGATTGCATCTCGGAGGTGCCGTTTTCACTATTTCCGTCTGTCTGCGGGGCGGCGCTGAGCAGGGTGTTGAGCAGTTCGTTCAGCGGAATCTGCGATTTGATGGCCAGTCCCTGGCTTTCGGCGCATTGCTGGCACAGATGGGTTTCGCACCGTTGTCCGTCGGTCAGTTCGGTCAGATGGATCGTCGCTGTTTTTTCTTTACACGCCTGGCAGAGCATACGTTTATCCCTTAATTCTTGAGTCCGGATTCATTATAACACAGAGATATTAGTATATCGACGAAAAACTGGGCCAACTTTCGTGCGAAAATACCGGTTTATGACTCAACTGATGTAGCGGGCCCGGCAGTGAGGGGCTTCGGTGACTTCGAGATAATCCAGATGCACCGTGTCGGGTAGCTTGGGGGCGACTTCTTTGTAGAGGATTTGGGCGAGGTTTTCGGCTGAGGTGTTGCGATGCTCGAAAAGGCCGATGGTCTCGAGGGGTTGGCCCCGGAAATCCTGCAGAATGGATTCGAGAATCAGCTTGAGTTCTTCAAAATCCATGACCAAATCGTCTTCGTCCAGCTTTTCGGCCGAGACTGAGACGCAGACCTTCCAGGTGTGCTCATGCATGGGTTCCTGTGTCCCGTCAGCAAAGGTCAGTTGGTGGGAGGCGTTGAATTCGGTATCGAGCAGTATAGTAAACATAGCTTCTTCCTGTTTTATTCGGGGATGTCGTCGTTGAGGTTGTTGTGGATTCCTTTTTTGATTTTTTTGCGGAGTCGCTTGTAGACCGATTCCGGGATGAGTTTTGAGACGTCACCGCCGAGAAGGGCGAGCTGGCGGACCATGGTGGAGTTGACGTAGCCGAACTCTTCACTGGTCATGACGAAGACCGTTTCGATGCCGGCGACGGTTCGGTTGGTCATAGCCAGCTGGAACTCGTAGCTGACGTCGGAGAGGTTCCGCATGCCGCGGAGCATGACGTCGGCTTGCATCTGCTCGGCGAATTTGACGGTCAGGCAGCTATAGCTTTCCACGGTGACGCGAGGCATGTCGCGGGTCAGTTCACGGATCATCTCGACGCGTTCGGCGGGGGTGAAAAACTCTTCCTTGCCGGGGTTTTGACCGACGGCAATGATAAGATTGTCGAAGAGTTTATAGCCGCGATGAATGACGTCGAGATGGCCTTTGGTGATCGGGTCAAACGAGCCGGGGAAAATCGCTGTGACGCTTTTATGTTCCATGTTTTGATTTCTTTTTATCGATTTAGTTTATTCACATACACCGGCGGGCTAAGAGCCCACACCACATTAATTCTGTATTTTACATGTTGATATGCTTTACAGAAAACATCTGCCCCGAAGGGGCAAAATACAATAGCCCGGGGTTTCAACCCCGGGTAAACGAACCCTTCTTTTCTTTTTGAGTCCCGAAGGGACGATATAAAAGAGCTTTTCTACAGAGCTATTTTGATATTTGATTTATCGTCAGCGGTTGTCGAGTGATTCGAGCAGCAGTTCTTCGAGGTCCTTAGCGGCGTTTTCGACGCTGAGCTGGTTCATGAAGTACTCGGCCGCACTGAATCGCTGCTCGGCCAGCTTCTGGGCGGTTTCGAAACGGAAACTTTCTTTCAGGCGTGCCTGCCAGTAGCGGTAGTCGATTTTACGTTTCCAGTTTTCCATGACGTCGGAGACGCCTTTGCCGTGGATGACGTAGCGGCGGAACTCATGGAAGAGCCCGACGGCGCCCATGTCGTCAAGATTGCGGGCGTCCGATAAGATCATGGCCTCGGTCATTTGTGTAAACCGGTTGGAGGATTCCACAATGATCTTGTTAATTTTGTCGATACGCGGCCCCGCCAGCGCGCCGGCCAGTTGGTCGGAGACAACCTGGGTGGAAAAGTCACACAGGTCCGACTGGCTGATGTCGGCCAGGACGAGCCGGGCTGAGACGTCCTCGGCATCGGTAAAATGCGCGAAGCCGGAGTCGGCGAAATAGGCCGCCGCGATCAGGCAGAAGCGGTCGATGGACATCGCCTGGTCGGCCAGTTCCGGCATCCGGCAGATGTGTTCGACGTTACGGAGGATGCGAAGCGTGCGGTCCCAAAGCCAGTTGTCGTTAATTCCGGTGAGCGTGGGTACCGTCAGTACCTTCTGGGCCATTTGACGAATGATGTCTAATTCCGACATGACGACTCCTATAAAGTATTATAATAGCAACGTAATCATACCAGCACTGTTTTCGATTTGACAATAGGTAAAAAACACTACGTCCGATATGGATGCAGCAGCGGTTTTAAACCGTCCTTTACCGTTATAATCGTTATTAGTGTATCAATTTGTTTAAAAAAAGCGAGTGCAAATCCGATTGTAAACGTTTTTGTTCCGGTCTTTTGCCGATATATCCGTATAATTTAAATAAACAAACTAAAAAATTGGGAAATTTTGTACAAAACTAATGCGGACGGACGAAGTACATAGTATAATAACCAAGAGAGGCGCCCGGCGTCGGGTGAACCTGTCTGAATGGATGAACCGCTGTAAATCAGGGACGGCTATGGCTAATCAAAATCGAAATGTCGCAGTGCTCTTTTCATTGATCGCATCAATGACGGTGGGCGCTCTGGTTTTGATGGCGCTGGATCACAACGGACCCAGTGCCGCCGCGTACAGTTTGTCCAGCTACCTGCGTTTAGATCCCGTTGAAGAGATTGTCAAGAACAGCGTTCAGGTTGCCCCTGCCGGTTGGGGTAAGATCGAGGTGCTGTACAGCGATACCGCCGGTGGTAATCTTGAGGAAATGCCTTTGCTGACGGGACTGTCTGATGGCAGTGACCGGTCGGAGTTTCATTTTATTGTCTGCAACGGTAACGGTGCCGATGACGGACAGGTCCAGGCGTCGAGCCGGTGGCGTGTTCAGCAGGACTGCAATGGGCGTCCTGAGGCGATTCGGGTGCTGGTGATTTCCGATGAGGGCAGCGAGGCAGTGACTGATTCCCAGATTCAGCGGACCCATGCCTTGGTGGAGTCGCTGAGCCGGACGTTTGACATCAATCCCCACCAGATTCGCTATCCTCTGGATTGGCAGCGATAAGCGACACGTCAAATATGAAATATAAAGGCTTCAGCCGTTGGCTGAGGCTTTTTTTATGCGCAGGGGCAATTTTGAAGATTCGACGTTTTTACATTTTGTTGGTTCTGTTATTATTGACGGCTGTTGCGTTTGTCGGAAGGCGATGGGTGCGTCGATATGTGGTTGCGGGGATTCAGATCATGAAGGGCCAAAAGACGGTTTCACAGCGGGTTGACGAGTACGGCCAAACAGTGCGAGAGCGATTAAAAGAGGATTTTGAACGCGTTGGTGTTGATTATCCTCCCGACAGGGTCACGTTGATTGGACTCAAACGAGAGAAACTGCTGGAAGTCTGGGTGGCGGACGATGACGAGGGTTTTTTGTTATTAAAGAGTTATCCAATTCTTAGGTCCAGCGGCAGAAGCGGTCCAAAACTCAAAGAGGGCGACTACCAGGTTCCCGAAGGGATTTACCAAATTGAATGGCTCAATCCGAACAGCAAATTTCACCTGTCTCTGCGTCTTAATTATCCGAATGCATTTGACAGGAAGATGGCAAAACAGGAAGGTCGAACGGATCTCGGCGGCGATATCATGATCCACGGCGGTCGTGTTTCAGTTGGTTGTTTGGCAATGGGTGATTTGGCGGTCGAGGATTTATTCGTCCTTGCAGCAGAGACCGGCCTAGACAATATGAAGGTTATTCTGAGCCCATGGGATTTTCGCATCGATGATTCTGTAGATCAAAAGGAAGATTTACCGGATTGGGTCGATGAGTTGTATGAGCAGATAAAGATGGAATTAAGACGCTTTGCCCGGGATTGAGGTTGGCCTGTATTCTGGACGATTTAAATTGCTTGATTTGAGGGGTATTGGCCGATAAAATCTGTGGGTTGATATGGATATGACTTTTTAAGGGATTTTGGCATGGGCAAGCAGGGTTTGATCGGGATCGTGGTTTTGTTGGCGGGGTTGGGGGGTGGGTTTGGAGTGGGTTATTTCGTGTACCAGCCGCAGGTCGCTCAGACACAAGCTGAAAAGGCCGATTTAGAGGCCGCGGTCGAAGCGGCCAAAGCACAGTCCGAAGAGACGGTGAAAAAGGCCGGCGAGCAGATTGCCGCGGTCAAGGCCGATCTGGAGCGGACACGCAGCAATGCCATCCGTGTCAATACGGACCTTCGCAAGGCGAACCTGGAGAACCAGCGGCTCAAGGCATTGCTGGAGCAGACGATGAAGTCGCAGACAAAGCCGAAGCCTGTTGCGGCTGATGAAACGGTCAAAAAGGTCGAAGCGGCAACTGCTAAGGAACTGGCGGCTGCTTCGACGAAGTCGGCGGCGGCACCGGAGCCGGGACGGCCGCCGAGTGCGGCCAGTGCGGCTACGCGGGAATACACCATCGCCGACGGCGACAGCCTCTGGAAGATCGCCGCCAATGAACTGGGTAACGGCATCCGCTACAAGGAAATCCTCGCACTCAATTCCGGTATGACCGAAAACACAAAGCTCAACATCGGCATGAAAATCAACCTGCCCGCTAAATAAACCGAAACTCTGAGTCGTTGTTTATCATTTGAGGGAGCGATGTTCAGCCACAAAGATCGAGACTGCCAAAGAATTCAAATTCGAACCGGGGGGGGCTTTCTGGTTAATGAGCTTTCTAATTATGACGAAAGATGAAAAGCAGCACTATATTTGTGTTAAGCCCTATTCAAAGAAAGATGTCATGAAACTTATCGATGCATTATCTGTTCGTCAGATTGATGTTTTGGTGACAGAAGAAATTTAATTTTAAAGTTTTCCGTTTCTTGTTGTTCGTTTATCATCCAAGAGTTCTGTTTCATTATCCAAAGACGGATGTGATGATTCGGTAGAGTTCGAGGTAGGCGTTTCCCCAGGCTTCGTCGCGGAAGAACTGGGTCGGGCTGTTGGGGCTTCCGATGAAGGGGCGGAGGGTCCATCCCATCTGGATGCCGACGAAGCCGTAGATGGTGATCCACAGTTTCAGCAGTCGCAGGTGCATCGGGTTCTTTTCAATCAGCGGGCGATAGAATCGCTTGAGAATAAATTGGGCCAATACACTGGCGGCCGCGAACATCAGGGTGTTGAACAGCACCGCGGCCCGGTAATTATCGAACGAGACATACCAGAGAATTGTCAGCGGCGACAGCGATGCGAGGATGACGGTGACGCCCGCCTGCGTTGCCAGCAGGGCCCGCAGGACTTTGCCAAAATCTTCCCGCAGGCCGTACAGCGAGTTGACGACGTAAAAGAACGGCAGGCTGAGAGCGAACGTAACCATCAGCAGCAGGGGAACCTTGACGGCCGAATAGACCACCTGCAGAAATCGCTGACCGAAGACGCCGGCAAAACTGCCCATGACGCCGCCGTAGGTCATGCCGAAAACACACAGCACCACGGCAAGGCCCAGCAGTCTTCGGCGGTTCGACCCGCCTTCCAACACGATCGATTCGGCTCGCAGAATGTCATCGGCCCAGGTCAGCAGCAATGGTTTTTCCTTTCACAAAATACGCTCAAAAAGCGAAACAAAATAAGAACCACGAATGCACACGGATAATGATTGATAGAGGCAGTGAACTGCTTCTTTATACTATTTTTTAAATCCCGTTAATCCTGTCTGAAAAATTAGTGTTCATTCGTGGTTCTAATCGGTTAATCGATCTGTAACAAGTGCTGCAGGGCCTGCATGACCGCCAGGAAGAAATTGCTTTCCCGCTCACGGAACCATTCAAAGGGTGCGTAAGGCGTGCCGATGAACGGACGCAGTACCCAACTCATTTGTGCGCCGACAAGGCCGAAGACGATAGTCCAGATGCGGACGACACTTTTTGCTTTGCGGTGGGTTTTTCCGAATCGGTCCAGGGCGCTAAGCTTTTTGGCTTGCATCACATCCGGCGACATCGGTGCGTCGGGTGCGGCTTCGGCAGGCGCCGCTGCCGGCGGCATGGACGCGGCGGCTTCGGCAATCAATTTGTTTTCCTGTATGATGACGAGGCGGTGCAGCGTACGCAATAAAAAGGCCAGGCCCAGAAAGCCGGCGATGGCACTGACGGTGACATTCAGTAGCTGCATAAAGGGATAGCTGGTGGTACACAGCGAAAAGAAGATGACAATCGGGCCCAGCGAGGCGACGACGGCCAGCATGACGGCGATGGAAGCGACCAGCAGTTTGAGAACCGACAGCAGTTTCAGCCGGGAGCCGACGAGGGCGTTAAAGACGTACAGCGATGGAAACGTGATCAGCAGGGTCAAAAAGAACAGCAGGGGAAGCTTTATCGCACTGGCGAATGTCTGCATCCAGGCGTCGTGTGTGGTAATGACGGCGTCTTCGGGCACCGGGTGCAGCAGGTTAAACGATCCGATACACAGGCCGTAGATGACGCCCAGCAGGATCATGACCAGTAACAAGCCTTTGAGCGGAAGATCGATTTGGCCTTTTTCGAGTGATGAAAGTTGTGTGGCGTCGCCCCTGAGAATTTCGTCCAACTGCTTAAACGCTTTGAACATCGATACGTCTCCTTTCTGAGTGGTTTGTATGCCGATAGAATACAATAAGATAGATGGTATGTCAACTTTACGCTGAAATGGTTCGCTTTGTTCAGAATTGTGGGGATTTTTGTCGGAAAAATGTGAGGGTGGATGGAAATGCAAAAGGTTGTCCCGGTGGGTTGGGGCAGCCTGTTTTTTTTTGTGCTTTAAACTCGTTTTTTTCTCAGTATGGCAGCGCCAATTCCCAGGAGTAGAAGCGTTGACGGTTCAGGGACTACAGTCCAAACCACCGGATGGGTAGTGCCATCTGCGAGCATTGCTGTACCGATGATGTTCCCGAATTCGTCGATGTCATTTGCACAAGAACGGATATACCCATCCGGCAAGAAAGGGTGCAGATCAAGTACACTTTCGGCGGTACCGGACCACAACAAGGCATGTCCGGAAGTGAAACTCAAATCATAACGTCCAATACCAACCTGTTGGCCGTTACAGACGGCATAAGCGGTTGAATCAAGAAAACTATCGGGGTGCAGATCCACATAGGTCTCTGCGGAGCCATGCCATAACATGGCATGGGAAACAGGAAACGCTAAATCAGTTTGTAAACCTGCGAAGCCAACTTGCTGATCACCCCATACATCTGTGGCATTTGAGTTTACAAATTCATCGGGATGCAGGTCAATCACGCTTTCAGCGGTACCTGTCCACAACAAGGCATGTGATATAGTGGGTATCGTCAGAGCGTCAGAAAGAGAGCCGTATCCAACCTGCCGGTTTTCATAGATTCCATTTGACCTTGAATAATAATAGCCTTCCGGATGCAAATTCACCATGCTGTCAGCCGTACCATTCCAGAGAACGGCATTCTGTCCAATTGCCATCAACGGATCTGAGGTGGGGGAAGTAACGAATCCGACCTGCTGAGTTCCCCAGCAGGCACTGACTTCTGACCGGTCATAACCGGCCGGATGCAGGCTGACAAATTCGTGTGATGGACCTGTCCAAATGGCAGCTTGTTCGCTATCTATGATTCTGGTAAGAGGAGGCGTTCCGACCGTTGTTGCGGTGGACACCCAACCGCCGAGAGTCAGGCCATGTGAAGAAGTGATTCTGGAACCATAGTAACTGGCAGGAAGCAAATCTTGCGGACTGCTTGCAGAAGATTGCCAGAAAACCGCATTATCTCGTCTGGCATCGGTCGATGTATCAGTCGTGTAGCCTGCAATAATGCCATTGGAAATCGTCGTTGCAGTGGTAGAATTTTTATCTACTGAAAAGGAAAGTATCCTCGCTTGATATGAGTTCGCATGGATAAAGTGAGTGCAGGATAGATACACAAATAAGCAACAGAGAAGGTGTTTTTTCATCGCACTTTTCCTTAAATGGTGGAACTCTGCTCAATCTTGTATGCATACAATGTATATATTGTATTGGTATTATTGTCAAGAAAAAAGAAAAAGGGACGACTGTCGGAGTCGTCCCTTTTGTGTTACCGATTGATGGGGTACTCAAAATCTGCCGGCTGGAAGCCGGCGGTACGTTACAGGTCGAGGGGGCTGACGTTGTCGCCTTTTTCGGCCTGAAGGGCTTTTAAGCGTGTGCGAATCTCGGCGAAGGTGTCGTACACCACTTGCGGGGTGTCGGCGACCTTTGCCTTGTAGATCGCTTCGACGCGGTCGTACTTGGCCAGCAGGTTCGGAATGCGAATGGTAAACTGCTTGACGTAATCGTCCTGCGTATATTCCTTGTTCAGTTTTTCCTTGAACAGCGGTGCGAGGTCTTCATACTTCGGAATCCAACCGGTCGGAGTCTTGATGGCTTCCACATCGCCGTTGACACGCAGTTCGGCCCACAATACCCAGATCATCTTGTCGAGCTTTCCATTAAGGAACTGACCATCGTCGCCCTTGAGGAAGTAGTTGGTCGAGAAGATCGACGGGACGTTCTCAATGCCTTTGACGAAGTCCAGGTTGTTCTGGATGTACTGACCGAGCGGAATCGAAACGAAGTCCTGGTTGGCCATGATGTTGAAGGTTCGTACACCCGCCTGACCGAGTGTCGCGGCGGTGGTTTCCGATTCGATCGATGCGCCTTTGGCGATGATGCCTTCGGTCCAGTTGAATGCCTGCTCGACGGGCACCTGTGTGTCGGTGTCGCGTCCGCCGTAGATGATGCCGCCGGCTTCGACGCCGTTGGGGTTGTTCAACTCGGGGTCCATGTTGTCCAACGCATCCAGACGAATCGTGTAGCGTGCATTCTTATGCGAGGGATTTACATCGGTCATGCTCGGGTCCCAATCGCCCTGGTAGTTGGTGCCGCTGACGGTAATGTCAGAGCCCATGCCCATCCAGTAAGGCTTGCCGTCTGAAATCAGGACGTTACCGAAGATGACTTCGCCGGGACTGTTGAGTGCTTCAAAAATCACCGGGTCGTCGTCTGCATTAACGTTTTCGACGATGCCGAAGATGCCCTGTTCGACGTTGGCGGTCATGAACTTGCCGTCTTTCTTACGGAAGTAGGCAATGTCGTCGCCGACGATGGTCTGTCCGGGCAGCATGGCGGTTGATGTCTTGCCGCAGGCTGACGGGAACGCACCGGCGAAATAGGTCTTACGACCGGCAGGGCCGTTGACGCCCATGATGAACATGTGCTCAGCGAGCCAGCCTTCCTGTGACGATTTCTGAATCGCCAGACGCAGGGCCAGTTTTTTCAGGCCGACGGTGTTACCGGCGTACTGGGTGTTGGTTGAATAGACGATGTTGTCTTCCAGGTCCATATAGATGCGGCGTTTGTCGATGTTGACGCTGCAACCGGCGTCATTCGTTTCGCCCTGCGTGTGCAGGAAGCGGAAGAAGCTGTCGCCGGCGGTTTTGAACTGCTCATAACCGGCACGATACAGGATGCTTTCACTATGAGCGACGTAGGGCGAATCGGTGATCTGCGCACAGGAGATCGAGAAGTCCGAGTTCGTCGGGCCCAGGCAGAAGAAGCAGACCAGCATTTGCTTGCCGACATAGGAATCCTTTAGGAAGCCTTTTGCTTCGGCGGTGCCTTCGGTTTTGTCCATGGAGCTGAGACTTTCGCCGAGGTCCATGCCCTTGGGCAGGAGGTACTTGGTATTAGCCTTGTCGCGGGCCTGATCTTTGGGTCCGTCAAAGTGATAGGTGTGGCCCGGCGTGGTCAACGGGTGTTCGCCGCCGCCATTTTTCGCCATTTCACGGATTGCGTCGAGATCCTCCTTGGAATCGGTGACAACGAAGACGCTGTCGGGATTCGTCAGAGCGATGGCCTCTGCGACAAACGTGTTGAGCTTGTCGTTGTTGAGGGCCGTGAGCTTTTCCAGATTTTTAGGGTCAATTTTTTCTTTTAATGTACTCATCACTTCAGCCAATTTTTTACCAAACCTTTCTGATAGTCTTTGAGTTTTCAAATCTTGCCGTTGCATCGCCTTTTGGAACGCCCAAAAAAGCCTCGCAACTGTAAAGCATGTTATTGTGAAAGTCAACGCTTTTTTTGTTAAAGTCTTGTGAGTACCGTTTAATGCCCGGTTTTCCTGTGGTTCGAGTAGGAAAGAAACCGCGAATTTCGCGGATTTATTATAATTTTGGGTTTGTTTGGGTTTGTTTTTTGAGGCCCGAGGCTTGAGACTTGAGGCTTGAGTTCTTTTTCTAAAAAGACTTACGGCGATTTTACTGGTTTTGAAATTGGGTTTGTTTGTTAAAAAAAGTAACCACGGATTTCGCGGATTTTCACGGGTTATTTTATTATTTTTTGGAGAAAAGTGGGCTATTCGGCTGGAAATGCGGTTTATAGCGTTTTTTGTGTGGTGAAACGTATCCGAAACGATGCCAAACTGCTTCAAAATGGCGTCAAAGTTGTCCAAAGGTGAGCCAAGTTTGTCCACGACACGGCATTTTAAACCATGAAGTGCATGAAGAACATGAAGGATAAAAAAAGTTATGAATGACACATGTTGGCTGATCATTTTGTTTTAGCTCCTTGTTTTTTTCCTTTTCAAAAACATGTCCCCCATACTTAGGACGATCGTGCGTGTTTGGTACGAAAAATGGTGTTTAATAATATTTTGTCTTGATTTAAGTACTTGCGGGGGAAGGGGTAAAAAATATTTTGGAATTTTTGAGATAGCAGGATAGTGCATGCAGAATTTGTTCGATGTGGACTTTTTTTAGCCACTAATTAACACGAATGTTTCACGAAGAATACAGGAATACAAGAACACATGAACTCAAGGACTCAAGGAAGCAAGAATTTAGGTATGCAGGGATATACAGGTTTATCAGGTATATAAGTATGTGTGGAGGGGGGATTTAGTTTAGGACAAATTATCAACGGTTTTTTTCGGCGATTGCCAATCATGTCCGTATATAAAGGTATTATGACAAAAAAAGCTGAGTTGCTGACAAGTTGTTTTGGGTTGGGGCGGATTTCGGTGGCTCCGGGGACGTTTGGGTCGCTGGTGCCGGTGGTGCTGTACCAGGTTCTGGGGTATTTGTGGCCTGAGGCGAATCCCTGGGTGATGGGCTTATTGCTGATTTTCGGTGTATGGGTGAGTTTGCAGTATGGTCCGGCGGCGATTGCGGCCGGCGGCGGGACATTGCCGGAGTCATTTGTGGCCGATAAGCTGGCGGGGCAGGCGTTGGTGATGTTTGTGATTACGCTTTTTTGGCCGGAACAGATCTGTAACAGCATGGCGCTGGGGTTTGCGTTGTATCGGGGGTTTGATATTTTCCTGCCGTGGCCGTGCGGGCGGCTGGGAAAGCTGTCCGGCGGACTGGGGGTTGCGGCTGATGACCTGATGGCGGGCGCTTACGCGGCGATTGTTGCGGTGATCGTGATTAACACCATGCCGGTTTGTTTTGGGTGAAATTGTAATCCCCCACAAGGTCGCGGGAGTGAATCGCCGCAGCCTTGTGGGGGATATTTTTCAGCTTATTTTCTTTTCCGAATAAATGCTAAGCTGCCAAATCCCAATATGAACAGTGTTGCCGGTTCGGGGACTTCGCAAATACCGCCTCTAAGGGCGTCTAGTTCAATGGCAATTTCTCCATAATCGACCATCGGGTCATAGTCGGACACTTCAATTGTCATGAGGACACCTGATGAAGATGTGTTGATATATTGCAGACCGTTCAGTGATCCTAAATCCAGCATGTTAACTGCTCCGTCCCCATTAAAATCTGCCAATGATAACGGTTCCCCCGGGCCGGTCAGGTAAAGCCAGTCTACGCTTACGTAAATTAATTCCAGAAAACCTACATGTCCATCCATGTCCAAATCGTATGTTGGCAGATCTCCGATAGGATTACCCAGGATGAGTTCGCCGGTGTCTTCATCATAAGATGTTTCATACGCCCAATACGGCATAAACGCCGCCATGGATACACAAA
Organism: Anaerohalosphaeraceae bacterium; assembly: GCA_963675155.1. GTDB lineage: Bacteria > Planctomycetota > Phycisphaerae > Sedimentisphaerales > Anaerohalosphaeraceae > 4572-13. Next base: position 1,089,242 of record OY775912.1, read on the forward strand.
ATTCCGATGTCGGTCCGTCTATATTATAGGGCCAAGAAATCTCTGTCAACGGATGCCCAACGCCAAGAATATCTGAAATATCTTCCGGGGCCGGGACATTGACATACACCCAGTCGGGGAAGAAGTTGTAATACGGGTTTACATTGCAGAGAGTATAATCTGTGGTTAATCCATCCGGCAATGTGATGTCAAACGCCAGGCCTGTGGGCAATAGGCCTTCATACAGAATGTCAAAGGTTCCGTCTCCGTTGTACTGTGACGTGAAGGTGACGGCATGAGAAATACTGAAACAAACCATGAATAGAAAACACAATACGCTTGCTATGATACTTTTCATTTTCCTTTCCTCCTAACCAATTGATTTGTACCGTTGTGGTTTATTCATTTCCCTAGCACGTATAAATGGGGCATGTGTGAAAGAATTGATGAGCCCCTCTCTCCAATTTAAGACATTATCAGTTGGAAAATGATAATGTCAAGCAATACTCCGATAATATCGTTAATATACGACAAAAATAGGTGTTTTCGTGGATAGATTATTCGGGAATTGTTGCATGCCGGTTTGTTTTGGGTGACTTCAGTCCTCAGTCCTTAGTCCTCAGTCCTCAGTCTATAGTCCTTAGTCCTTAGTCTTTAGTCTTTAGATGCGGGCTGGTTTGATGTTTTTTTGCGGGACGCTGATGCTTGCCAATAAAATACTTTTCGGCTTATGTTTGGGAGGGTATAATCCGGTTTCATATGGTCAATGGTTTTGACGGCCAGCCATTTAGTTCGCTTGTGTGCACAGACTCTGTTGTTTAAAATAAGAAAGTGAGCCCTATTTATGAATCGAGCCGGGAGATTGTCGTGTTTTGTTGGGTTTGTTCTTTGTGTTTTGGGGCAGGGGGCTGCCTGGTCTGAGCCGGGGCAGTCGGTTACCCGCATGGTGTGTATTGGGGACAGTGTGATCTACGGGGCGACGATTGATGATCGTGAGGCGAACTGTTTTCCGGCTCAGCTGCAGAAGATGCTGGGGGCCGGCTGGCAGGTGACAAACTTCGGGATCAATTCGCGGATTATGCAGAAGCAGGGGGATTTTCCGTATTGGAACGAAGATTCTTTCAAGGAGGCTCAGGCGATGGAGCCGGATGTGGTGCTGATTTCGCTGGGGGGCAATGATACCAAGCCGCACAACTGGAAGCCTGACAACTATAAAAAAGATTACGCCGCGATGGTGGATGTTTTTTTGTCGCTGCCGAAGAAACCGCGTATTTTGCTGTGTTATCCGGTGCCGGCGTACCGGGTTCAGTGGGGCATTAACGACGCAACCATTACTGACGAGGTGATTCCGATTATTACCGACATTGCCAAGCAGAAGGACGTTGAGATTGTCGATCTTCATACGGCGCTGTCCGGGGTTGAGCGGCTGTTTCCGGATAAAATTCACCCGAACGCCGAAGGTGCCGGTATGATGGCTCAAACGGTTTACAAAACGCTGCTGGGCCGCGGGTTTGACGGCGTGGTGCTGCCGGGGCGGGTTTCGGACTGGAACGGGTATCAAAAATACGATTTTGAATTTGACGGACGCGGATGCAGTCTTGTCGCACCGAAGGTGGAAGCGGCCGGGCGGCCGTGGATCTGGCGGGCCCGGTTTTTCGGGCATGAACCTCAGACCGATCTGGCACTGCTGGCCCGCGGGTTTCATGTGGCGTATATCGACGTGGCGGATTTATTCGGTGGGCCGCCGGCAGTGGGACACTGGAACGCGTTTTACAAGTATCTGACGGGGACGCTGGGTTTTTCGAAAAAGCCGGTCCTGGAGGGCATGAGTCGCGGGGGGTTGATCGTGATGAACTGGGCGAAGAAAAATCCCGACCGCGTCAGCTGCATTTATATTGATGCTCCGGTTTGCGATATTGGCAGTTGGCCGGGCGGCAAGGGCGCCACTACCGCGGGTGACCCGGGTTTATGGAAAAAATGTCTTGATGTATACGGGCTGACCGAAGCGCAGGCCGAAACGTTTGCTGACAATCCGATTGATAACCTTGAGGCACTGGCAAAGGCCGATGTGCCGATTTTAAGCGTGTGCGGCGATGCGGATACCGCGGCGATTCTTGATGAGAACACCCGTGTACTTGAAGCACGCTACAGGGCATTAGGCGGGCGGATGGAGGTGCTGATTAAGCAGGGTGTCGGGCATCATCCGCATAGCCTGAAGGATCCGGCCCCGATTGTTAATTTCATTCTTGCTCATACAACGGGGGTGGATGGATGATTTACGCTATGCCGGTTTGTTTTGGGTGAAAAAATTGTAGAGTGTATATTTTATGATCGTCGATTGACGAATGACGATGGACGATTGGTCTGCCAAGGTGGCAGGGTGGGTTTGCGGGGTTATGCCGTTTTAGGTGGGTTGGGATGTTGTTGGTGGCGGCCGTTTGTTTTCTAAGTCATTTCTTAATATAATCTTATGGGTTTTTTATAGGCATCCGGTCTTTATTTGGCACGAGGGTTGCTTTACAGTTCAGGGTTATTGGTTCGGAGTTTTGGATTCGGGCTTTGCCCGAGGCTTTTTTTGTGTGCGGGCGAGACGCCCGCGTTCCCAAAAGGCTTTGCCTGGAATGATAATAGGTGAGTTGATGATTCGCATGGCTGTCGCCATGGCGTTTTTTGTGTAGACAATAATAGTAACCATGATATAGGAGAGACCCATGAAGATTCGACCTTTGGGAGATAAGGTGATTGTTGAACGTTTGGAAGCTGATGCTGTGACGGCTGGCGGGATTGTTCTGCCGGATTCGGCGAAGGAAAAGCCGAAACGCGGTAAGATTGTCTCGGTTGGCGACGGCCAGCAGCTGGATGACGGCAGCCGGGCTGCGATGACGGTTAAGAAGGGCCAGGAAGTGCTGTTCAGCAGCTATGCGGGCACCGAGGTGAAGGTTGGCGGCAAAGAGCTGATTATTATGGATGAGTCGGATATTCTGGCGATTGTTGAATAAGAATACAAGAACTCAAGAACACGAGAACTCAAGAATGGGAGAGTTTTAATATGGCAGCTAAAAAGATTGCATTTAATACGGAGGCCCGCGAAGCGATTCGGCAGGGCGTTAAGAAGCTGGCGGCGGCGGTGAAGGTGACGCTGGGTCCGTGCGGCCGCAACGTGATTTTAGAGAAATCGTTCGGCAGCCCGACGGTGACCAAAGACGGTGTGTCGGTGGCGAAGGAAATCGAACTGGAAGACGCTTATGAGAACATGGGCGCCCAGATGGTGAAGGAAGTTGCTTCGAAGACATCGAACGTGGCCGGTGACGGGACGACGACGGCGACGATTATGGCCGAGGCGATTTTCGAGGAAGGTTTGAAGAATATTACCGCCGGTGCGAACGCGATGCAGGTGAAACGCGGTATCGACAAGGCGGTTGAGGCGTTGGTCGGCGAGCTGCAGAAAAAGAGCACGCCGGTTGAGTCCAGCAAGCAGATTGAGCAGGTTGCGACCTGTTCGGCCAATCAGGACGCTGAAATCGGTAAGACACTGGCGCAGGCGATGGATAAGGTTGGCAAAGACGGCGTGATTACCGTTGAAGAAGGCCAGTCGCTGGAGACCACCGTTGAGCTGCTGGAAGGGATGCAGTTTGACAAGGGGTATCTGAGCCCGCATTTCATTAACAAGCCGGAAGATCGTGAAGTTGTGCTGGATAAGCCGTACATTCTGATTCACGAAAAGAAGATCAGTGCGATTCAGACGCTGGTGCCGGTGTTAGAAAAGGTGGCCAAGCAGGGTCGTCCGCTGTTGATTATTGCCGAAGACGTCGAAGGCGAAGCCCTGACGACGCTGGTGGTGAATAAACTTCGCGGCGTTTTGCAGGTGTGTGCGATCAAGGCTCCGGGCTTTGGCGACCGCCGGAAGGCGCTGCTGCAGGACCTGGCTGTATTGACGGGTGGACAGGCGTTGTTCGAGGATTTGGGAATGCAGCTTGAGAAGGTTGAGCTGAGCCAGTTGGGTCAAGCCAAACGCATCACGATTGACAAAGACAGCACGACGATTGTTGAAGGCGCCGGCAGTACCGAAGAGATTCAGGGCCGCATCACTCAGGTTCGTAACGAAATTGACGCTTCGACGAGTGACTATGATATTGAGAAACTGCAGGAACGCCTGGCCAAGCTGGCCGGCGGTGTGGCACAGATCAATGTGGGCGCTGCGACCGAGGCTGAGATGAAGGAAAAGAAAGCCCGCGTCGAGGACGCGCTGCATGCCTGTCGTGCGGCGGTTGAAGAAGGCATCCTGCCGGGCGGCGGTGTTTCGGCGCTGAAGTGCCTGGGCGTTCTGGCTAAGGTTAAATGCGTCGGCGACGAAAAGATCGGCGTGGATATTGTTCGGCGGGCGGTTGTAGCTCCGATCAAACAGATTGCGACGAATGCGGGCCTGGACGGTTCGATTGTGGCGCAGAAGGTGATGGAGTCGGAAGACTTTAACTTTGGGTATGAAGCCGTCAGCAAGCAGTATGGCGACATGGTCAAGTTCGGAATTATCGTTCCGACGAAGGTGGAGCGCACGGCGTTGCAGAACGGTGCTTCGATTGCGTCGCTGCTGTTGACGACGGATGCGGTTGTGACTGAGATTCCTGAGAAAAAAGCTCCTGCCATGCCTCCGGGCGGCGGCATGGGCGGCATGTACTAAACAAACAAAAGGGCCTCCAAAAAATGGAGGCCCTTTTTTAGTATACAGGTATGTAGGAATACATGGATTGACGATTGTCGAATGACGATGGACGAATGTAACAGACGAATTGAACTGTTGGCTCCGGCGCGGGATTTTGATTGTGCTTGTGCGGCGATTTTGTGCGGTGCGGATGCGGTTTATGTGGGTGCGCCTCGGTTCAGTGCGCGGTCGGCGGCGGGGAATTCGCTTGAAGATATTCGGCGTGTGGTGGAGCTGGCGCATGTTTATTATGTGCGGGTGTATGTGGCGCTGAATACGATATTGAATGATGAGGAATTAGCCGCGGCTAAGGCGCTGATTGAGGATTTGTACGCGATCGGCATTGACGGCTTAATCATTCAGGATATGGGATTGTTGGCGCTGGATTTGCCGCCGGTGCCATTGATTGCCAGTACGCAGATGAATAATGCGTCTGCCGAGAAGGTTAAGTTTCTGGAAGAAGTCGGTTTTTCGCGGGTGATTTTGGCGCGGGAGCTGCGGCTAGAGCAGATTGCTGAGATTAGCGAAGCGACGTCGGTTGAATTAGAGTGTTTTGTGCATGGGGCGCTGTGCGTGGGGGCGAGCGGACAATGCTATATGAGCCATGCTTTGGGCGGGCGCAGCGGCAACCGGGGCGTGTGTGCGCAGCCGTGCCGACGACGGTATACGGTCAAAGACGCGGCGGGGACTGTGATAGCGAAGGATCGATTTTTGCTATCGCTGAAGGATTTGAATCTGGCCGATGACCTGGAACTTTTGCTGGATGCGGGGGTGACGTCGTTTAAGATTGAAGGGCGGCTGAAAGACGCGGGGTATGTGGCCAATGTCGTCGGGTACTATCGGCAGAAGTTGGATGCGATTTTGGGAAAACGCGGATTGCGGAAAAGCTCGTCGGGTGAGGCGCGGCTGAATTTTACGCCCGATCCGCGGAAGACGTTTAATCGCGGGTTTACCGATTACGGCCTGACCGGACGAGGCGGGGCGATGGGTTCGATTGATACGCCGAAGTCAATGGGTGAGCCGATGGGGGAGATTGCCGAAGTCGGCCGAGATTATTTTGTATTGGCCGGCAATGAGGAACTGCATAACGGTGACGGGATTTGTTTTTTTGATGCGTCGAACAATTTGTGCGGGACGGTGGTGAACCGCGTTGAAGGCGGACGCATTTTTCCGCAGAAGATGGACGGCTTGCAGGTCGGGGTGGCTGTTAGCCGGAACTATGACCATGCGTTTAGCAAGCAGCTGCAGACGCCGGCGCAGCCGCGGACAATCGGCGTGGGCGTAACGCTTTTTGATACCGCCGATGGTGTGGCGGTGCGGGCGGTGGATGAAGACGGCAACGAGGCTGTTTTCGAGATGGTCACTGACAAGCAGCCTGCGGAAAAGGCTGAACAGGCGGTTGCGACGGCGAAAAAGCAATTGGCCAAGCTGGGGCAGACGGTGTTTGCGTGCAGGGATGTGCGGATTGAGACGGCGGCGGTGTATTTCTTTGCGGTGTCGGCGCTGAATGCGATGAAGCGGGGCGTGGTGGACGAACTTTTGCGCGTGCGTGAGGGAAATCGGCCTATGCTGAAAGCGAATGAGATTAAACCGGCGGCGTATCCGGAGAAGCGATTGGCGTTTACGGGCAATGTGTTTAATGAGAAGGCCCGCGACTTTTACGCCCGCTGCGGCGTTGAGACGATTGAACCGGCGGCGGAGACCGGTATGGACTTGGCCGGGCAAACGGTGATGACGACAAAGTACTGCCTGCGGCGGCAACTGGAACTTTGTGCGGGATATAGTGAACAAAATATCGCCGAACCGCTACTACTAATAGATGAGAACGGTCGGGAGTTCGAGGTGCGATTTCACTGCGGTGAGTGCGGCACGACAATAAAATGTAAAAATTAAAAAGCAAAATGTAATCCGCCGTTGCCAAGGCTATGGCGGACAAGAATTAAGGAAGTCAACCGCCGACGGCGGTTTCCGCTATTTTGATATTTAAAATTTGTTGTTTAATTTATTTTTAGGGGCAACTTATGTTTAAGATGTTTTTTCAAGGCAATCCGTTTCGTGAAGCGACGCGGGGTATGGCCAAGGGCGCGTTGGTGACCGGTTTGTTTTTAATCGGGTTTGGGATGCTGGTGTTTATCCTGCGGGATCTGTTTGCGTTTTTGGCGGCGGCGATCTTTTTTATGGCGGGGTTCTCGGCGATCGGGTATGCGATCCGACTGTTTATTGTTCAATACAAAATGAAAAACTCCGGCAGCGTGTATCGCGAGGGCGTGGAGATTCATTACAATGACGATGATATTGTGTGATATTATTATTTTGACGCAGACTTACACGGTTTTATTATCAGTTGAATTCTTTTCTTCTTTAGTTTGGATTGAAGATTTAAGGCGGTTTGAATGTGTAAAAAAAAGAAGGTTGGAACGTTAATCTTGGTTTTTATGATTTCTTGTTTTATGGGATGCAAAAAAGAAAAAGATTCCTTTGGTAAGTCTCTTCCTGAAGTTTCTCAGCAAGAAAGCGTTACCATTAAAGAAAAGTCTCAATTGGCGACTTTTACATATCTGAGAGAGTTTAAGCCACATAATATCTCGAGTGGTTTTGGTGCTGATATTCTTGTAAATGAGCAATTGCCAGAGAAAGAACTTGTAAGTTTAATAGTACATCTTGCTGGTTCTCACGATCCAGTGTTAATTCGTGTTTATACATCACAAATTGCTTACAGTCAGGAGCAAGATGGCAACTATGGTATAGAGTATGATAAAGGTTATATCTTGTTTTATGTGAAAAATTTGTCAGGTAGTGGACCCTATCAAGGATGTAATGAAATTCGATGGATGCAAGCTTCTGGGAAATTCGGCTCGAAATTAGGTACGAAAACAAAATTGTGATTCCAAAATGGAATAAGGACAAATTTAGCTCTTTGCATGGTAAGCTTTTACGGGGGGCTTTGTCTGATTTGTGAATTTGTTGGACAGGTGCGGGGGGCGGGTGTAAACTGGTTGAAAATTGTTTCGGGGCTGTTTTGGCTTCGATTTTTGACCTTATTGGCATTATTAACTGATAAATATGGAGAATTTCTATGTTTGAGCACTACACGGAGAATGCAATCGACGTCTTATCCCATGCCCGGCAGGAGGCGCAGAAGTTCCATCACGACCATATTGGGACCGAACATATCCTGTTAGGGCTGATCGAGGTAAAAACGGGTGTGGCCGCCGATATCCTGGCCCATCGTGATATCGACCTGAAGCACGCGAAGGCCGAGGTCGAAAAACTGGTCGTTCCCGGGGAACCTTCCGATGATGAGAAATTACCTGACTTACCGCGTACACAGCACGCTCAAGAGCTGATTGACGATGCTGTCGAGGAAGCTCGCACACTCAAGCACAATTATATCGGGACCGAACACCTGCTGCTGGCCCTGTTGTACGAAAAAGAGGGCCGGGGTGCTCAGATTCTTGGAAATCTGGGGATGAAGCTCGATGAAGCCCGGCAGGATGTGATCGATTTCGTCCATCGCAGTCAAAACGCTGCTCCTGTTGAGAACTAAAATCCAGCCGGTGCGGATTTTTTAGTCGGCAGAGCCGATTTTCTGTTTAAATTGTGACATGAGACATCTTTAATATTAGCGGGTTGTTTTGTTGACACGGGCCGCCTTTGCGCTTACACTATGGGCCTTTATACTACCGAAAACAAGAAAAAAGACTTTAAAAACGGAGTGATTCGATGGATCCGAAAATTTTCAAAGCTTACGATATTCGCGGTCTGTATCCGGAGCAACTGGATGAGCAGGCGGCCTGGAAGATTGGTCACGCGACGGCTCAGTTTTTGCGTTCGATGCTGCACGGCTATAGTCGCGGTCTGGCGAATGCCCAGAGTATTTGTGTGGGTCACGATATGCGGACACACGGGCCGTCTCTGACGAAGGCGCTGATTGAGGGCATGAACGCGACGGGTGCGAATGTGATTGATATCGGCATGATCGATACGCCGCAGATGTATTTTGCGATTAATCATCTGGGCACCTGTGGCGGTATTCAGGTGACCGCCAGCCACAACCCGGGCGAATATAACGGCTTTAAAATTTCGGGTCAACTGGCTAAGCCGGTGAGCGCCGATACGGGGTTGAATGATATTAAGCATATCGCCACGGCACTGCTGCATACCAAGGGCCGGCCGGATGGCTCGGTGGAGCATTGCGATTTGTCGAAAGAATATAAAGAACATGTTCTGAAATTTTTGGATGATAAACGCCGTCCGATTAAGATGGTGATTGACGCCAGTAACGGCATGGCCGGTAAGATGGTGCCGATTATTTTCGGTGACATGGAAGGCGTTGACCTGACGGTGTTGAACCTGAAACATGACGGTACGTTCAAGCACGATCCGAATCCACTGGTGGAAGCGAACCTTGAAGAGTTGAAGCAGACAGTGGTCAAGGAAAAGGCTGACTTTGGTTTTTGCTTTGACGGCGATGCGGATCGGTTGATGATGGTCGATGAAAAGGGCCGGACGGTGTCGTGTGATTTGATGACGGCGCTGATGGTGCCGTATTTCCTGAAAAAGAATCCCGGCTCGACGATTGTTTACGATCTTCGCAGCAGTCACGTTCTGCAGGAGGAAATCCTCAAGCACGGCGGCACCCCCCGTCGGGAACGCGTGGGGCATTCGTTTATGAAGAAGACGCTGCATGACAGTCACGCATGTTTTGGCGGCGAGTTGAGCGGCCATTTCTATTACCGTGACAATTTCTTTGCCGATTCGGGGATGATTACGCTGGTCCACATGCTGAATATTCTCGGTGCGACGGATACGCCTGCCAGTGAACTGGTGGCTCCGCTGCGTCGGCTGTTTAACAGCGGCGAAGTGAACTTCGAGGTGGACGATAAAGAGGCGACGATGAAGGAACTGTCGCGTAAGTACAGCCAGGGCCAGATTGACGACCTTGACGGTGTGACGGTTCAGTTTAAGGACTGGTGGTTCAATGTGCGTCCGAGTAACACCGAGCCGCTGCTGAGGCTGAATGTTGAAGCCAAAACGCAGGAAATGCTGGATGACAAGTTTGGCGAGTTGAAAGGGCTGCTCGGCGAACCGGTCGATCATTAATCGTTGTCTTACGCATTGACGCGAATCGCGTTTAAGTGCCACAAGAGATCATTACAGGCAAGCTTTGTGAAAGCAGAGTTTGCCTTTCTTTTTGCGCGACCGATTTGTTTTATGTCTAATCGTTATAATCGCTACAATCCCACCAACTGATATAGACTGAACCGATACCCCTAAAAAATGGTTCGGAATAGATAAACTTGGGGGTGATGCTATTGACCCGGGGATGTTTTTTTTGTACACTGAAAATCAGTTCAGGGGCGTGCAGAAACCTTTGGGGGTATTGCAAAGTTCCAAATCGTTTAAATAAATTGTATCAAAATAAATTGTGATTGCTGTTTAGGCTTTTAGTTTTTGATCAAGCTGAATGCCGAGCGATTTATATGATGTGTTAATGAAACGTATTCGTGTGTAAACCAATATAAAGTGGGGAGAATAACGATGAAAAGAGTCAGTTTGTTAATTTTAGTTGGCGTCTTGTTTGCCGTGCCGTCTTATGGTGCGGAAACAGTTAAAATGCTGAATGACTGGACGTCGCCGTATTCGATGCAGATTCTGGAAGACGGTTTCGGCGGTCACAGTGCGGGGACTGTTCTGTCCACGTTCTGTCTGGAGAAATGTGAAACGTTTACGCCGGGGAATTCCTATTACGCGTTGATCAGCACTGCTGCTGACGGCGGGGGCTGGGGATACGGTCCTGACCCGATTAGTGAACAGACGGCGTATCTGTACACCATGTACAACAGCGGGAATTCTTCTTTTCAGAATGGCGGGCTGCTCCAGGAAGCCTTTTACATTCTTGAAAATGAAATTTATCCCCGCAAGAATGCCTATGTTTCGGCGGCTAACGATGCGGTGTCCAGCGGCGAGTGGTCCGGCTTGGGCGATGTGGTTGTGGCAACTCTGTGGGAGAACTATTGCCCGAGAACAGGCCAATATTGGGGACGTGCCCAGGATCAGTTGATGATGGTCAGCGCTGTGCCGGCACCGGGTGCATTGGCCCTGGCGGGGCTGGGAACGGCTTTGGTTGGCTGGATTCGCCGACGCAAATAGAGACTTTAGGGTCATCAATGTCGCACTGGTATCTGGGTGTGAACGGATATCCGATATTGCCGCGCAGTGACCTTGGTTTATTCGGGTAGTAGAGGGATTGTTAAATGCCGCACGGATTATCCGAGTACACGCGGTCTTATTTTGGAATGAAATTAAAATGGCGGACTTCTTTTTTGAGGCCCGCCATTTTTTTGTTATTTTAAAACTGTCCTTTGGATAGAAACGGGTTGAATTTCTTTTCGGCGGCAATGGTGGTTTCCGGTCCATGGCCGGGGTAGACTTTTGTTTCCGGGGGCAGGGCCAGCAGTTGAGTTTTGATTGCTTCAATCAGGGTCGTCTGGCTGCCGCCGGGGAAGTCGGTTCTGCCGACGGAGCCCTGGAAGAGTGTGTCGCCGACGAAGATGAGATTTTCCTCGGCCGCGTACAGGCAGATACCGCCGGGGGTGTGGCCGGGAGTCAGGAAGATTTGGAATCGCATCCCGGCGGCTTCGTAATATTTATCATCTGAATTGAGAATCACTTCTGCGGGACGCGTTTGTATCATGGTTCCGGCCATCACGGATAAGTTCATTGCCGGGTCGGTCAGCATTTGTGTGTCGTTTTGATGGATTGCGACCTGCACGTTGGGCCAATGCTGCCGAATGCTTTCGACGCCGCCGATGTGATCGACATGACCATGTGTCAGGAGGATGGCCACCGGTTTCAAATTGCCGTTCTGCATCAATCGAATCAACGGTTCGGGGTTTAAACCCGGGTCGATGACCAGGCATTCGCTTCTGGCCGGGTCGGTCCGCACGCAATATGAATTCGTCTGGAAGTCGCCCAGTACGAGTGTATCAATTACCATATAAAATCTCCACTTTTGAATCATAGAAGCGGACAGTCTAACAAAAAAGCATCTTGGGGGAAAGTAAGATTTTCCTTCTTTAGCATTTGAGGCGTTCGTTGATGCAGTGGCGGCATTCGTGCAGTTGGCCCAGAATCTGCTGCAACACGTCATTTTGTTCGGCGTTGGTATGACGTGCGATTTCCGATTTCAACTTTCGACGCAAACGGATCAATTCAACCTGAACTTCTTTCATTTGGACCCGGTTCAACGTCCAGTCTTCCAATGCTCTCCCAACTTCAGCGATGTAGGCAACTATTTGTTCGGTTTCAAACCATGTCATTTTTGGGCCTCTCTACGCTATTTTGTCTTATGTTTTCTACGCAGAGAGGCAGGACGCGGTTCACTGTTTCTCGTCAAGCCGGGATGTCACCGGTGAGCGGGCGGATTTGATCGACGGTGAAATAGACCAAATATTTAGCGGAATCGTCTTCTATTGGGAACATGCAGGGCTGCTGTTTTCTTAACGACTCGATCATCGATTGGCTTGTTTCTTCTCCCCGCTTGGTCAGGGTCATCCTCAGGCCTTTGTAGCCGGGGCCTGCTTCCAGAAACAGGTAGGCGGCTTTGAGGTTATTCTGGAGGTTTTCGTGGCTATGACGCCGTTTCATCACCAATGCGACGGTGGTTTCATCGATGACAACGGGCTTGGAGTACAGGGCCATATTGACCTGGTGTTGCGTGTCACAGGTGCCCAGTATGCCGACGCCATCGGTTTGTTTAAAGTAGCTTGCTAAATCCATGCTTGTTTATCCCTCTCAAAATGATTATTCTTTTATTATGCCGTCAGTGTAATCCGAGGGTGTGGTTGATGTCAATCGGGATATGATGATTTCAAACGGAAAAACGGCCAAGACGTGAAATTCTTTGACATGGTTTGCGGTTTATGGGACAATTTAGGGAGAACAGGATGACTAAACAGACAGAACAATCTGCTGATGCATCGAGCGGCGTTGAGATTTTGCGTCCGGCGATGCAGCATGAGGATGTCGACTTACGCGGACGGGCGTTGTCGGTTGACGATCGCAAAAAGATTCTCAAAGCCCTGCGGGACTTTCATACCCTTGAAATCATGGCGGCTAATATTTACCGCTGTCAAATTACTGCGGAAGACTCTTTGCTGAACCGGGAACTGATCGCGGCGATGTGCAATGAGATGACCCACGTTCAGGACTTTCAGGTGAAGCTGTACGAATACGGCATGCGGCCGGGGTTGTTTCGCTGGGCGTATTGGATTGTGGGGTTTGTGTTTGGGGTTGGGTCGCGGTTGCTGGGGCCGCGAGCGATTCTGAAAATGGGCATCTGGGTCGAGACTAAGGCGGTCGGCCATTATCAGGAATTGCTGGATGCGGCTCCGTGGGATGCGGCGACGCGTGCGGTGATTGTTAAAAACGGCGATGATGAAGACGGGCACATCCGTACGTGGAAGCGATTCTTGAGCAGTCTGGAATAATTTTTGCCCCTTCAGGGTCATACATTTTCGCGAGAAAACTCGAAACTTACGACTGCAATCCTACTTAGCCGCGTAGAAATGGGAGATTTCAATTGAGATCACTGTTAGTAAGGAGATCAAACGATGGATTTTAAATCGATTGCCGATGTGCTGGATTTTGCCATATCGAAAGAACGGGCTTCAGAGCAGTTTTACACCGATTTAGCGGTGCAGATGAAGGATCCGGCGACCCAATCCATTTTCCAGGTGATTGCCAAGCAGGAGAATGCGCATGCTGAGTCACTGGAATTGGAAATGATGAAAGCTGGATACACACTTCGGAAGGAAAGCACTCTGATCAGCGAAGGCGACTTCGAATGGGCCGAGGCGCTTGAAGTGGATGACGACGCGCGAAATATGAACTATGCGGACGGGTTGCTGCTGGCGATTCAGAAAGAGCGGGCGGCTTTTCAGCTTTATGCTCAATTGATCGGCGTTATTGACAATCTGGAATTTCGGCGATTGCTGCTGGATCTGGCGGAAGAGGAAATGCGTCATGTCCTGCAGTTTGAACGTGAATATGAAACCATCACCCATCACCATAAGGATTAGGCATGTTTGAATTTCAGACGGTTCATGATGTATTAAGTTTTGCCATTTCGCTGGAGCATATCTCCCGTGAATTTTACCTGGAACTGGTCGGCCGGGTTGATGATCCGGCGGTCCGGGAATTTCTTGAGGAGATGGCGCAGCAGGAAGCGATGCATGAGCGGCAGTTGCGGGGGCTGCTGGAAAAAGGTCATGAGATGCTGTTGACCAAGGTGGCTGCTGATGAAATGGCGGCTTATATCGAGACGCTGCAAGTTCCGAACGATCTGGACTATAAAAAAGCCGTCAAAATCGCCCGCGATAAGGAGAATGCGTCCCGGATGCTCTACTCGATTCTTTCGGGTTTGACGGAAGAGGCGGAGATGAAGCGGCTGTTTATGTACCTGGCCGATCAGGAGCAAAAGCACAAGGAGTTCTTCGATAAGGAGTACAACCGGATTTGCCTGGGGGAAAATTAGGGGCTTTTTACGCCAATTCTATTTAGAAGCCATCCCAAAACCTCATTTGGTTTGAAAATGGCCCTTTTTGCCTCTGGTCGGTGTCAGGCAAAAGCCGCCTTAGCTTCGGCTAAAGCTGATTCGCCTTCCTTGCCAGAGCCAAAAAAAACTCATTTTCAACCGCAAAGCAGGTTTTGGGATGACTTCTAATATACGTGACCGCATTTTTTAAGAACGCCACGTCGTAAGCCGTGCGAAAAAGCGGTTGCCTGAATAGTTGCATTCGCATGGCTTTCCACTTCGCCCTTTGGGCTATGAGGCGACAAGTGCGCCATCGTGTTTTTGATATGGTTTCGTCGCCCCGTTTTAGGGGGGATAAGTTGTTTTTGGCAAACGGCTTATAAATTCGGGGGTGACAGTATTGAAAATCCGGTTTTTTTTAATGCTTGACAAGTCTGTGTGCCGATAGTTAATTTAGAAAAACAGCGTAAGCTGGGAAGGAACCATATTTCTTATTAATGCAAGAGGCATAAAATGGATAAGATGAAAAATCTCTTTACGACGGGTGAAGCGGCTGAAATCTGTAATATCAGCCAGCAGACCATTATCCGGTGCTTTGATTCGGGTAAATTGGACGGTTTTCGCATTCCCGGGTCGCGTTTTCGGCGCATTCCGCGTGATAATCTAATCAAATTCATGAAAGACAACGGCATTCCGCTGGATAATCTCGAGTTGGGTCATACCGGGCGAATTAAGGTGCTGATTGTTGATGATGATCAGGAAATCGTGGAATTGATGGTTGATGTGCTGACGCGTGACGGTCGTTTCGAGATTCGCACGGCTTCCAGCGGCTACGACGCGGGCTTGCAGACGCAGCAGTTTATGCCGGATGTGATGATTCTGGATTATATGCTGCCGGATGTGAACGGTAACATTGTGTGCCAGACGATCAAACGCAATCCGGATTTTGCGTCCGTCAAGATCATTATTGTCAGCGGTGTGGTGAATCAGGAAGAAATCGAAGGCCTGTTGGAGGCGGGTGCGGCTGAGTTTATCCGCAAGCCGTTTAATATTGCCGAACTGGTTGAGCGGATTCTGATGACGGTTGAAAGCGAGGCGGTGACGGCGTAACAGTTAACAGTAATCAGTAATCAGTTAACAGTTATGGAACCGGTCTTTGCATTTTGTATGAGCATTTGAAGGAATGAAAAAAGAGGATAGGTGAATGTCTGAGCCCAGAAAACAACAGCTTGTCGCTCGACAGGTTGAGCGTATTGTTCGACAGCTTACATCATTATCAACGCTTCCGGCGGTTGCGGCTAATTTGTTGTCTCAGATGTCAGAGGCGACGTTTGATCCGGCTCAGTTTGCCGAGCATATCCAATCCGATCCGGCGTTGACGGCGAAGGTGCTGACGCTGGCACACCGTGAGGGCGTTGCGTTCAGCGGTGATCCGACGGTGGTTGAAGCGGTTGCCAAGCTCGACCTTTCCCTGCTGCGTGAAGCAGTCATTTCCGTCAAAGTTTTCCAGGTGCTGGAAGTGGGGGAAGATGCGGATAGCCTGCGATTACTTCCGCGTCGGAAGATGGCGATGCATTCCCTTGCCGTGGCGTGTTGTGCGGGTCAGTTGGCGGAATTGGTCTTGCCGCCGGCGCAGCGACAAACAGCCTATTTGGCGGGTTTGCTGCATGATATCGGTAAGTGTGCGTTGGACGAGGTGATGCCGAAAAGCTTTGAACGCATGGTTCAGGAAGCGCGCAACGAGCAGGCGAGTTTGATTACGATTGAGCAGCGGCATTTGGGGTTGGACCATACGGTGCTGGGCAAGCGTTTGGCGCAGAAGTGGTTTTTGCCCGAGCCGGTCGCCGCGGCGATCTGGCTGCATCACTGCGACGGGCCGACGTTGAGCGGCGATTTGCCCGGGGGAGCGTTTCCACGCATTGTAGCACTGGCGGACCGATTGGTGCGACGTGCCGAGATTGGCGCCGGCGGCAGTTGCGACAGGCCCGAGGGGATTGACGAGATTGCATCGCTTCTGTCGATTTCACCGGCGCAGATCGATGAAGTTTTGGAGGTGCTGGGCGAGCAGGTGAAGGAAAAAGGGACCGTCCTGGGGCTGGATGTTGAGGATGATTCGGTGGCGGCCGGTTACTACACGATGATTCAGAAAACCGCCGCGGATCTGGCCAAAGACAATCGTAAGCTGAACGCCTCGTCCGGCGACAGTGTGTTGCTGATGGGACAGGTGGCGTTGATTGAGAATTTTTTGAAAGAGCTGGACGAGAACTGTGCGGCGCTGGATATTGCTGAAATTTTTGCGACGGGCTGGCAAAAGCAAGCTCATTGCGGGTTGACGGGGGTTTATGTGGTGCCTCATTCGACTGAGCCGTATGTGGAACTGGCGGCGTCGGACCGGAAGGGGCAGGTTGAGATTAAGTCATTGACGCTGCCGGAGAAGATGTCGGCAGTGCCGGAAGTGTTTCGGCGAAATGAGTCGATCGTGCCGGCCTCTGACGGGCCGCGATGGATTGCTGAGCAGCTTAGCGGCGATTTTAATCCGGAAATGCTGTATATGGCACCGCTGCGAGTGGGTGACGAGGTGGTCGCGGTGCTGTTTTTTGAGGTCTTTTCGAAGGCCGACGAACTGCTTGGCAGTGATTACGCGTTGCTGTCGTGTCGGGTGGCGGCTTCGGCGGTGATGATGGCACTGGCGGGACAGAAACAACAGGAACTGGCCGAGCGGTTTGTTCACCTGATGAGTACGCTGCGGCAAACGCGGACCGAACTGGCCCGGCAGCAATCGTTGGCTGGGCTGGCGGAAATGGCGGCGGGGGCGGCGCACGAATTGAATAATCCGCTGGCGGTGATCTCCGGTCGGGCGCAGCTATTGCTGGACGAGGAAGAGGACAAGGATAAGAAAAAGAACCTTCGACAGATTCTCCGTCGCGGCGATGAGATTGCGAAGATTGTCGAAGATTTAATGACATTTGCACGACCGAATGAGCCGGAGAAAAAAGGCGTTTCGATTAGTGAACTGATCGAGAAGGCGATGGCTAAAACGGCTAAGGACTGTAAGCTGGATTCCGTGGAAGCGGTGCTGGAAAATGTCGATGAGGCCGGCAGTGTGTATGTCGATGCGCATCATGTGACGGGCGCATTGGCGGCGATTTTGACCAATGCCCAGCAGGCGTATGACGAAAAAAGCGGGCCCGTTTGGATTGACTGTACGGTTTCGCAGGATGACCATACCGCGGTTGTAACAATTCGTGACGAAGGGTGCGGGATGAAAGCTGAGGTTGTTGAGAAAGCGACGCAGCCGTTCTTTTCGTATCGAGCGGCGGGGCGTCGACGCGGGATGGGACTGGCGCACACGCAGCGGCTGCTGATGCTGAACGGCGGCAGCTTAAAGCTGGTCAGTGTGCCGGACGAGGGGACGACGGTAACGGTGACACTGCCGAAAGTGTAAAATACGAAATTCTAATTTCGAAATCCGAAACAATCTCCAAATACAAAATTCAAATGTTTCAAACAACATAACAACACTCAATAATTGAAGGAATAGTCTTGTGATTATAAAAAATATTGATACGGTGCCGATGCAGGATGTGAATATGGAGGGGGCTAAGGATGTGAAGGTTCGCGTGGTGCTGGGGCCGGCTGATGGGGCGCCGACGTTTGCGATGCGTGTCTTTGAGCTGGCGCCGGGTGGGCATACGCCGTTTCATACGCATCCGTTCGAGCACGAGGCGGTGATCCTGGACGGGGCGATTGCCGCGGTCAGCGAAGCAGGCGATAAGCCGCTGCAGAAAGGCGATGTTCTGTTGATCGAGCCGGACGAAAAACATCAGTTCAAAAACCTCTCGGATACCGACGGCGCACGCTTCATGTGCCTGGTACCGATTGAATATCAGAAATAGAGATTTAAATCATCTTCCACGGGCTCACGCCCGAGGCCACAATGTTTCGTACCCTGCGAGGACTGGTTGTTTATTTACGGGGTTGGGTCTATCAGTTTTTGTGTCGTTGAGAACGTCGAGAGTTGAAAACCGTATTTCTCTGCAACCTTCCATTGATTTTCTCAGGTCGATTGTGTATTCTTGTCTTCTTTGAAACGAGTTGATTATTTGTGCCTTTTGGTGCAATAGAGGTTTTTGGAGAGCAAGAAATGTCTCAATTGTATGATGTTGTGGTGGTCGGGGGCGGTCCCGGGGGGTATGCGGCGGCGATTCGGTGTGCTCAGAAGGGTGCGAAGGTCGCTTTGGTGGAGAAAAACCGTATCGGCGGGACCTGTCTGAATGTGGGGTGTATTCCTTCCAAGACATTGCTGGCGTCGGCGTATCTGCTCTTGCAGGCTCGCGGGGCCGAGAAGATGGGGCTGGTGCTGGATGGTGAGATTCGCCCGGACTGGGGTAAGATGGTCGCTCGCAAGGATAGGGTGGTCGAGCATTTTGTCAAAGGGCTGACGTCGCTGGTTGAAAAGAACGGGATTACGATCTATCGGGGCAAAGGGATTGTGGCGTCGCCGGGGCATGTTCGGATTGACGGGGCCGAGACGATTGAGATTGGCGCGAAAAAGATTATCCTGGCGACGGGGTCGGGTCCGATTGGTCTGCCGCAGGTGCCGTTTGATAAGCAGATGATTCTGAGCAGCACCGAAGCGTTAAGTTTGCCGGTGATTCCGAAATCACTCGTGATCATCGGCGGCGGGGTGATCGGCTGCGAAATGGCGTCGCTCTATGCGGCGGTAGGAACACACGTGACCATTGTGGAACAGATGCCGCACTTGCTGCCGATTGAGGACGATTGGGTGGGGCAGCTTTTGGAGCGAGAGTTTAAAAAGCTGGGCATTACCTGTCAGACGGGCAGCACGGTGACCGGCGTTGATATGCAGGATGATGTGGCGGTGGTGCTGACCGATGATGGGCAGGCGATTGAGGCTGAAAAGGTTCTGGTTGCGGTGGGGCGTAAGGTGGTGTGCGATCCGGAGACGATTCAGACGCTGGATCTGAAGATGAACGGCGTGGTGATTGCGGTCAATGAGCGGCTGGAAACCAGTGCGGAGAATGTTTACGCGATCGGCGATGTGATCGGGACGACGTACCTGGCGCACGGGGCGTTTGCCGAGGCGGAAGTTGTTGCCGTTAATGCGACCGGGGGCTTTAAGACGATGACCGAAGAAGATTACGATTTGGTTCCGCACGCGATTTATTCGTTTCCAGAGGTCGCTTCGATTGGACTCAATCAGCGTCAATGCGAGCAGCGGGGCATGGAGGTGGTCGTCGGCAAGGCGCCGTTCCGCATGAACGGCCGAAGTGTGTCGCATAATGAGATCGTCGGCGAGGTTCGGGTGCTGTGTAATAAAGTGGACGGCCGGATCGTGGGCGTGACGATTGTCGGGGCGGTGGCGACGGAAATGCTGTCGGCGGCGCGGGCGTTAATCGGCAGTACGGAAAAGATTGAGGATATCTGCTTTGCGCATCCGACCGTTTCGGAAGTACTGAAAGATGCGTGGGAAGACGCTTACGGCATCAGTTTGCATGTGCTGCCGCATTAATGGTGCTTGCTAGGATTCCAAAATACTTTCGAGGGCGGTTTTCAGGTTAAGGTGTTGGAATTCGAAGCCGGCTTGTGTGAGTTTAGCGGGGGTGACTTTGGTGCTGGCCAGCAGGGTTTCGTCGGCGAAGTCGCCAAACATGGTGTGCAGCATTTTTTTGGGGATGGGCAGCAGTTCGGGGCGGTGCAGGACTTTGCCGAGTGTTTGGGCGAATTGTTTGTTACGAATCGGCTCGGGGGAGACGACGTTGATGGGGCCCGAGAGTGCATCACGGGTGAGTGCAAAGATGATGGCACTGACGGCGTCTGTGATCGATATCCAACTGACCCATTGGGTCCCGTCGCCGAGCGGTCCACCGGCTCCCATCTTATAGGCGGGCAGCATTTTAGCCATTGCGCCGCCTTCTTTGCCGAGTACCATTCCGAATCGCAGATTCACGACTCGGACACCCGACTGTGCGGCGATCTCGGTTGCTGTTTCGGTGTCCCGGCAGACCTCGCTGAGGAAAGTTTGGCCGCTTGGTGATGATTCGGTCAATTCCTCATCGCCGCGGCTGCCGTAGTAGCCGATGGCGGATGCACACAGAAACACCTTCGGCTTCGGATTGAGCTTGATCAGGTTTTCACAGAGAAACTCAGTGGCACGGACGCGGCTGAGATATATTTCTCGTTTTTTGGCTTCGGTCCACCGTCCAAAGATATTTTCGCCGGCCAGATGAATGACCGCTTCGGTTCCTTCCAATCGCGGGTGGTTGATGTAGTCGTCGGCGCGGTTCCAGTAGATTTCGTCAGAGTGCGCGATTTGCGTGGGGCGAATGAGGCGCAGCAGGGTGTGGCCCGTCATTTCAAGCCGTGTGTGGAGCATCGAACCGATGAAGCCGTGTGAACCGCTGATCAAAATTTTCATGGGTTCTCCCTGTTTAACGCATTTGCTATTTGTTCAGCATCCAGATGCCGGCGTTGAGATAGACGGCGAAACTGCTCCAGAGCAGATAGGGTACCATGAGCACGCCGGCCGGCTTACTCAGGATATAAAACGTGATGGTTGTTGCCGCGATGGTGACCCACAGAATGACAATTTCAACCAGGGCGAACCCAATTTCCTGAAAACCGAAAAACAGCGGTGACCATGCTGCGTTCAGGGTGAGCTGGATAATAAACAGTCTCACTGCCCCCCGGGCTGCGAACCGGCGGATGGGTTTGTTCCAGACGATCCCCGCGGCCAATCCCATCAGGCAGTACAGGATTGACCACGCCGGGCCAAAAACCCACGACGGGGGTGTGAAGGGGGGTTTGGCCAGTGATGGATACCAGTCTGTCAGATTGCTGCGCATTATTAATGCACTGAGGGTGCCGACGCCTAAAGAGAGGGCGATCATCAAGACAATTTTGAAAAACGAGCGAAATTGCATTTTCGTATCCCGTTAAACTTTAGAGCCACTCTTTACTGTCTGACCATCATACCACGCCGGAGCGTGATTTTCTTCTATATTATTTTGTCATCTCCGACAAGTGGCCGGACGCCTGTGACCTTAAAATATACCAGGGTTGCCTGGGCATCATCATCGTCATCACTGCTGCCATGGTGAGAGCGACGCAGCAGGTTGACTTTCTCCGGACTCGTTTCTTCACGCGTTTTTTCCAGAGAGAGCCGTCTGCCCTGATAGCCGCGACCTTTTTCGACGAACATATAGGCGGCTTTTGGGTTTTGGCTGATATTGGCGTAGCTTTTCCGGGGTCGCATGATGAAGGCGACCGTTTCGTCATTAATCACATGCGGACTTGCATAGACCGCCGAATCGACGCTGCCTTCTGTGTTAGCGGTCGAAAGTATCCCGATGCCTTCTTTGTTTTCAAAATACTGATTTAAATTCATATTATCCTCCCGCCGGCGGGCGTCTGTGGTTTATCATTTTTTGCCTCACGTATTCATCTTTGTCAGGCATACGTTATTATTTTTCACTTTGAATCGAACAATCTGTCTCTACAATAGTACTATCCTGAAACGAAATGGTTCAACTGAAAGGACTTTAAATATGGCTTTTACACTGGAAATAGGGCAAAAAGCTCCGGATTTCAGTCTCCCCGGAACCGATGGCAGTGTTTATTCCCTTTCTCATTTTGGTGATTCGCCGATTTTGGTGATCTTTTTTACCTGCAATCACTGTCCGTATGTGATTGGTTCCGATGAGGTGACGCGGGCGACGGTGGAGAAATTTGCGCCGCAGGGCGTTCAGTTTGTCGGCATTAATTCCAACAGTGTCAATACGTATGCGGCGGATTCGTTCGAGGGGATGGTGGAGCGGATGGATGCCGAGAAATTCCCGTGGCTGTATCTGCATGATGCTTCGCAGGATGTCGCTCGGGCGTACGGCGCGTTACGCACTCCGCATTTTTACGTATTCGATAAGGATCGCAAGCTGGTTTATACCGGCCGGGGTGTGGACAGTCCGCGAGACACGTCCAAGATGACCGTGAACGACCTGGAGAATGCGTTGACGGAACTGCTGGCGGGTGAGCCGATTTCGCAACCGGTTACCAACCCCATCGGCTGCAATGTCAAGTGGGATGGCCAGGACGCACACTGGATGCCGGCGGACGCCTGCGATTTGATATAATCACGGTGATACGGGAAGGATGACCAACCATGCGGGTGATGGGATTTATATTGTTTGTCTCTGTTTTTAGCGGCATTTGTTTTGGCGGCAATCTTTACATTCTTTGGCGGTTCTTTTCATTTTTTTATTTGAAACGATGCTGGTATTTCTGGGTGGCGGTCAGTTTACTGGCGGTCAGCTATGTGGCGGGGGCATACCTGGAAAGGCTATTTCCCTGCACCCTGTCTCGCGGGCTGTTGAAGGCTGCTTCGGTGTGGATGGGGATCGCATGGATAGCGCTGGTTGTGTTGCTGACGCATGATCTGCTGCGGCTGATATTGCACTATCCGACGAATATTTCCCGGTGGATTGTCCTTGTGTTGATTGTTTCAGTGACGCTCTATGCGTTAATTAACGCGATGCGGATCGAGGTTCAACCGGTTCAACTGGCCGCACCGGTGACAATGAACATCGTCCAGCTCAGTGATGTCCATGTAGGGTCTGTTTCGGTTCGTCACCTGGAGCGGTTGGTGGAAAAGACGAATCGGCAGAATCCCGATGTGGTACTGATCACCGGCGATCTGATCGATCCGCAGGGGGATTTTACGGCGCAGTCGCTGGCATCACTGAATCGGCTCAAGGCTCCGGTCTATTGGGTCACCGGCAATCACGAACGCTATGCGGACCTGGATCGGGTGATGGGCCTGCTGGCTTCGACGCCGGTGGTGCCACTGAGGAATCAGGTGGTCGAGTTCGGTGGCATTCAACTGATTGGTATTGACGACAGTGATGACCGCCGGCAGGTGCAGATGCGACTGCAGGAGCTGAAATTTGATGCGGACCGCTATACGATCCTGATGTATCATCAGCCGGAAGGGTTTGATTATGCGGCTAACGCGGGTGTCAATTTGATGCTGTGCGGGCATACGCATAACGGACAGATTGCCCCGTTCAATTATCTGGTGCGATTGCGGTTTAAATACCTTATGGGGCTATATGAAAAAAACGGGTCTGCTCTCTATGTTTCGCCTGGTGCCGGTACCTGGGGGCCGCCTATGCGACTTGGCAGTCGAAACGAAATAACCCTGATCCATCTGCAAAAAGATTGATATTTTTGTGGTTTCGGCTATCCTGTCGGTCTATGAAGATACTGGTACTGGAAAGTTATTACGGCGGGTCGCATAAGGCGTTTCTGGACGGCTGGCAAAAACATAGTGAGCATGCGTTTACGCTGCTGACGCTGCCACCGAACAAGTGGAAATGGCGAATGCGGCATGCGGCGATTACGTTTGCGCAGCAGGTCAATTCTCTTGTTGAACAGGGCGGTCAATGGGACGTCCTGTTTTGTTCCGATATGCTGAACCTGGCGGAGTTTCGGGGGTTGGCCGACGAGTCGGTTCGCACACTGCCGACGGTGGTTTATTTCCATGAAAATCAATTGACGTACCCGGTGCAGGTTGAGAGTGAGCGGGATTATCAATATTGCATGACGAATATTACGACCGCTGTTGCGGCTGATGCGGTTTGGTTTAACAGTGCATTTCATCGGGATGAATTTTTAGAGGCGATTGGGGCGTTTTTAAAGCGAATGCCGGATTATCAGCCGATGGAGGTGATTGAGACTATTCGGGTCAAGTCTTCCATTCATCCGCCGGGGATATATCCGATTGAAGGAACGCATCAGCCGGCAGACGGACCCGTACGAGTCCTGTGGGCCGCGCGCTGGGAGCATGACAAGAATCCGGAGGATTTCTTTGCGGCGATGAAGGTGCTGAAAGCCAAGGGTGTTGATTTTCGATTGAATGTCATCGGTGAACAGTTCCGAGATCAGCCGGCGGTTTTTGACGAGGCAAGGAAATATTTTTCCGAGCATATTGATCGCTGGGGTTATCAGTCCAGCCGGGCGGAATATGAAAAGGCATTGTTTGATTCGGATATCGTTGTTTCAACAGCCAATCACGAATTCTTCGGTATCGGGATGCTGGAAGCAATCGCGGCGGGGTGCCGACCGCTGCTGCCGAAGCGTCTGGCGTATCCGGCGATAATTGAAAGCCTGGCTTTTGAGCAAGCGGATGCGTACCTGTACGACGGAAGCGTGAAGGGGCTTGCTTTGAAGCTGGAAAGTCTTATCGTTGACTTTCGGTGGGCACGGCCCACCCTGCAGGACAATCTTGAAGATTATTTCTGGCCGAAGCGGTCTGCTGAGATGGACCAATTTGTCTGCTAAAAGCGGCTCATCAGTTTGAAATAGACTTTTACTTTTGTGCTGATCGTGATTTGCCCCAATGCCAGCGAACCCCCTTCGTCGCCGCCCATACCGTCATATGCTACTGCTTTGTTGGCATACAAGGGGCCGTTGAAGCTCGGCGCAGAAATTTCTTCGATTTTCAGGGGGTCGATGATTTGTGTGCCGAGTGCCTGTGCGAGTTCTTCAGCTTTTTGGCGAGCCGCCAATACGGCTTTCTTGCGGCTTTCGTTTTGATACTTGATGCGGTCCGTATGTGAATAGTAGGTACTTTGAATACTGACGCCTTCCATGCCGGCCAGTCCAAACCAGAGCTTTTCATACAAATCAAGATCGGTAATCGTGAAGGTGATATCGGTTGATGCAAAATAGCCGACTTTGACGCGTTCGCGGTTGACGTTTTTCCATTCTTCTCCAAATTGCATCCGGGAGGTTTGGAGTTTCTCTTCATCGATTTTCAAACTCTTAAGAAATGCCAGTGTCTGCTTGACGGTGGCGGTGTGGTTCTTGGCGGCTGTCGGCAGCGATTCATTCTTGGTGTTTACATTTAACGACCAATGCATCTGGTTGGGTGTGACTTTGATTTCCGCGGTGCCGTAGACTGCGACATGCGGGGTGCCCAATTCTAAGTCCGCAGCAGCGGCAAAGATTGAACAAAATAATACAACGCATAGAAAAATCGATTTATGTGTCATGGTTCCGGGCTCCTAAAAAGGGTGATATTTGTGTCCAT
This sequence comes from Anaerohalosphaeraceae bacterium, assembly GCA_963675155.1. Classification (GTDB taxonomy): domain Bacteria; phylum Planctomycetota; class Phycisphaerae; order Sedimentisphaerales; family Anaerohalosphaeraceae; genus 4572-13. The sequence goes on from OY775912.1 coordinate 1,114,565, forward strand.
TATAGACCTGTAAAAATCGATGGCAAGAAACAAGTACGCAAAATCCAGTGTTTATTGATCTATGAAATAATTGTGAAAAAAATCACAAATAAAATTGACTTAAGGAGAAATATGTGTTATATTTTAATTAAATGTGACTCTTTTCACAATAAAGCCATAAAGAGAAGATGGCGTTTTATGGAAAAACGCTTTATCTGGTCTTTAAACAATGATTTTTGGATTTTTTAAAAGGTGAGTGTTTCGATGGCAGGCAATGCGACGAATCAGGCAGTTGTGAATGTTGTTTTCTGTATGGGCAGCAGTTGTTTCAGCCGGGGCGGGAACAGAGGGCTGACGATGCTGCAGGCTTATTTGAAAGAAAACGACTTGGAAAGTCTCGTTCATGTTGAAGGCAAGTTGTGCCAGGGGCAGTGTCAGGACGGCCCCAATATTACGATTGACGGCAAGGCCTATCGCAATGTCGATCCGGGTGTGGTGCTGGATTTGGTTAAACACCATATCGATAAATTAAATATCAAAAAGTAAAAAGCAAAATTATGGATTCGCCCATTCGGGCGAGGTTTTCATGAAGATCTGTTTCGCATGGCTTACGCCATAGCGTTTTTGTGAGTGTGAAAGTGGGGTATTGCTATGAATCCACTACAACCCATTTATACCGAAGCGACCCGCTGTCAGGACTGCTATAAATGTCTGCGGCAGTGTCCGGTGAAGGCGATTGATATTCGCAACGGACATGCCAGCGTGATTTCTGATTTATGCATTCTTTGCGGCAATTGTGTCCAGACATGCCCGATGGGGGCCAAACGCGTGCGGCCCGATCTGGAGCGGGCCAAGTTGTTGTTTAAGATGAAAAAGCGTGTGTTTGTTTCGCTGGCGCCGAGCTATTTAACAGAATTTGCCGGTGTGACAACCGAAACGCTCATTGCGGGTTTCAAAGCGTTAGGGTTTGAAGGCGTGAGCGAAACCGCGTTAGGCGCCGAGCAGATCAGTGCGGCGGTTGCTGCGATGATGCAGACGGAGCAAACGCTGGCGATTTCTTCTGCGTGTCCGGTTGTGGTCGAATTGATCAAACGGTATTACCCGCAGTACAGCGATGATGTTTGCGATATGCTCAGCCCGCTTCTGGCGCATTGCAAACTGCTGCGTCAGCAGTACGGCCGTGATATCGGGATTGTATTCGTCGGTCCGTGCATTGCCAAGAAAGCCGAAGCCGATCAAAACGATCAACTGCTGGATGTGGTGCTGACATTTGACGATTTACGGCAGTGGTTCGAGGACGAAGCGATTGATTTGTCTGTGATTGCCGCGGTGGGCGAGGATCGTTTTGTGCCGCGGCCGGCTCGCGATGGTGTGTTGTATCCGATTGACGGCGGAATGATTGCGGGCATTAAGGCCGACAGCACCATTACAAATGCACAATTCATGGCGTTCAGCGGTATCGAGGCGATCCAGAGTGCTTTGGAAGACCTGGATTCGCTGAAAGGCAAGGGAATGCTGTTTTTGGAACTGCTGGCTTGTGAGGGCGGCTGTGTGAACGGTCCGCGTGTGCATCGAAAGGGCGGGACGGTTCTGAAGCGTCATACCGTGATCGAGTGTCATCAACATCGTCCGGTTGAGGTTATCGATGCTGAAAGCGTTGAAGTTGTTCATACATGGCCTATCGAGGCGGTTTGCCAAAAACGTTACGAGGTCGAGCAGTTGAACGAAGCGTTGAAGCGTGTGGGTAAGTTCGGGCCTGAAGATGAGCTGAACTGCGGCGGCTGCGGGTATGACAGTTGCCGTGAGTTTGCGCGGGCGCTTCTGGACGGCAAGGCTGAACGGACGATGTGCGTGGGCTATATGCGTCAGCTTGCACAGAAACAGGCCGATGCATTGTTGCGGGCGATGCCGTCGGGTGTGGTGATTGTCGATGAAAGGCTTGAGATTCGGGAAAGTAACCGACGATTTTCTGAGATCATGGGGCCGGATGTGCTGCGGGCGTATGAAGCGAGACCGCATTTAGCCGGAGCCCGACTTGAAAAAATTGTTTCTTTTTCTGAATTATTTAAGCAGGTTCTGGAAAGCGGGACTGCGAATCTGGAAAAAGATATTAAAGTCGGTGCGGCGATTTTTCATGTGTCGGTGTTTACGATTGAAAAGCATCGTCTCGTCGGCGGAATCGTGCAGGATATTACCGCGCCGTCTGTCCGGAAAGAGCAGATTGTGGACAAGGCGAGGAAAGTGATTGCCCGTAACCTGGAAACGGTTCAGCAGATTGCGTATCTGCTGGGTGAAAATGCGGCCGAGTCCGAGGTGATATTGAATTCCATTGTGGATATGTTTAAGCCGACGTTGGTTGACGGTGAAAGGGGTCAGCATGAATAGTCCCTTTATTGAAGTTGATTTTGCCCGTCACAGCAAAGACGGACAGGGCGCGCCCGGGGATGTTTTTATCTCTAACCGGCTGGCCGACGAGGGGCGGATTGTGTGTGTGCTGGCCGACGGGCTGGGCAGCGGCATCAAGGCGAACGTGCTGGCGACGCTGACGGCGACGATGGCTATGAAGTACATCTGCTCTGAGATGGATATTCGCAAGGCGGCCGAGGTGATTATGTCGACGCTGCCGGTGTGCAGTCAGCGGAAGATCGGTTATTCGACGTTTACGATTGTCGATATTCGCAGTGACGGTCGGATTCGGATTGTCGAGCATGATAATCCCCCGTATGTGCTGTTACGTGGTACTGATTGCACGGCGATTGAAAAACGAAACTTTGAGATTGAAACGGTCAATCTGGGTCGGCGGACGCTGTCTTACAGCCGGTTTCAGGCTGAAAAGGGTGTCCGGCTCGTGATGTATTCCGACGGAGTGACGCAGTCGGGCATGGGCAGCCCGCAGATGCCGCTGGGATGGACGGATGAAAAAGCGGTGGCGTTTTTGGCCGAGCGGATTCGCCGTTTTCCTGATATTTCCGCCCGGCAGTTAGCCAAGGAAGCGGTGACGCAGGCGTTGGGCAATGACCGTTATATGGCCAAGGACGACATCAGTTGTGCGGTGATCAACTTTCGCAATCCGCGTAAGCTGTTGGTGATGACGGGCCCGCCCATTGATCCGACGCGCGATAAAATGATGGCCGAACGGATCACGGGATATCCGGGCCGGACGGCGATTTGCGGCGGAACGACGGCCAATATTGTCGCCCGTGAGCTGGGGCGTGATGTCCGGGTGGATTTGAGTGGTTTTGACCCGGAGGTGCCGCCGCTTTCCAGGCTGGATGGTGTGGACCTGGTGACCGAAGGGACGCTGACGATGTCCCGGGCCGCGGAGCTGTTGGAAAAAGGCGCTGAGCCGGAAAAACTGCGTCCTAACGCGGCGGTGAAGCTGGTGGATGCTTTTCTGCAGAGCGATATCATCGAGTTTGTTGTGGGGACGAAAATCAACGAGGCGCATCAGGATCCGAATCTGCCGGTGGAACTGGATATTCGGCGTAATCTGATTCGGCATATTGTCCGGATGTTGAACGAAAAATATATGAAGCAGGCCAGTTGTGAATTTATTTAGAGAGGCATCAAATGGAAAAAATCGAAATCACTATTTGTACCGGAACGACGTGTTATGTCATGGGAGCCGGTAAGCTGCTGCTTTTAGCGGAAGAACTTGGCGAGTCGTTGTCACAACGGGTTGAGATAAAAGGTTCGGCGTGCCTGGAGTTGTGCAAAGAGGGCCGGTATGGGAAGGCACCTTATGTCATGATTGGCGAGAAGGTACTCTCTGAGGCGACGACGGAAAGTGTTTTGGAAGAAATCAAACGGCTTTTAGCTGATTAATATATAGGTGACAGATGAACCGAGACAATATCAATCGAATCAAGAAACGGCTTCTGATCGAAGTGGCCCAGTTAGCGTTTGAAGGACGGCTGGCTGAGGAAATTGATCGATTGCCGATTAAGTTGTACCCCAAGGATAACGAGGCGTTGCGCTGTTGCGTGCATAAGTCCCGTGCGATTATGCGGTACCGTCTGATGGCGATTCTGGGTTATGGGATCGAAGAGGAAACGGATGAGCTGAAACGTCTGGCCGAATATGCTGAACCGGTGGCTCAGCGGGAAAAGGCGGATAATCCGATTTTGACGGTGATCGATGAGGCGTGCAGCGCCTGTCTGAAAGGGCGGCACTGTGTGACGAATGTGTGCAAAGGCTGTGTCGCACGGCCGTGTACGGTGAAGTGTCCGAAAGATGCGATCCAGGTCATTAACGGTCAGGCTCGGATTGATGAGGACAAGTGCGTTAATTGCGGTTTGTGCCTGAAGGTCTGTCCGTATCATGCGATTGTGTATGTGCCGATTCCGTGTGAAGAGGCGTGCCCGGTCGGTGCGATTTCTAAAGATGAAACCGGGCGGGAAAAAATCGATTATGATCAGTGTATCTATTGCGGCAAGTGCATGCAGGCCTGTCCGTTTGCTGCGATTATGGAACGTTCGCAGATTGTGGATGTGATCGAGAAAATCAAGACGCCGCAGCGCGTGGTTGCGATGCTGGCCCCGGCCATTGCAGGGCAGTTCCCGGTTGAGTATGGAAAACTGGCCGCAGCGGTCAAGGCACTTGGTTTTGATGATGTGGTGGAAGTCGCTTTGGGGGCCGAGCAGACGGCTCGGCATGAGGCGGCAGAGTTGGCTCATAAGCTCAAAGAAGGGCAGGCGTTTATGACAAGCAGTTGCTGTCCGGCGTATATGCAGGCGGTGCAAAAACATCTGCCGGAAATTGCCGGGTATGTGTCGGATACGCCGACGCCGATGCATTATACCGCGGCTAGGGTCAAGCAGTATGACCCGCAGGCGGTGACGGTGTTCATCGGTCCCTGTATTGCCAAGCGGCGCGAAGCGATGGCTGATGAGGCTGTGGATTATGTCCTGACCACGGACGAGTTTGGGGCGATGCTGGTTGCGGCTGAGATTGAGCTGGATGATTGCCAACCGTTGGAAGCGAATAGGCCCGCAGACGCGAACGCCCGCAATTTTGCAATCAGCGGCGGGGTGACGCAGGCGGTTGTGGCAGTTGCAGGTGCGGCGGAAGAGATTCGTCCGCAGCTTGTGGACGGGCTGGATAAAAAGTCACTGAAATTGTTGTCTATCTGGGCGAAAAAAGGTCCGGGCGAGGCGAATTTCATCGAGGTGATGAGTTGTGAGGGCGGCTGTGTGGCCGGGCCGTGCAATCTCGATAATCCAAAAATTGCGGCCGGACGGGTTAAAAAATATGCCGAATCGGCCGCCGCTAAGAGTTGCTGATTGCTTTCGGTGAAAAATTCCTTTGCATCAGTGGGCGTTTTTGATAAGATAACTCCTTTGCCGGAGGCTCAGGCCTCCGGTTTTTCTATTAACCCCTGATTTTACAGGCGTTTATGGAGAGGTGTCGGAGTGGCTTATCGAGCAGCCTTGGAAAGGCTGTGTAGGACTTGTTCCTACCGGGGGTTCGAATCCCCCCCTCTCCGTTTTTTTATTTCCGGTTAATGTCAATTCTGTAAGTTCTTTTATTTCAATGAGTTGCAGGCCTCTTATGTGTTTGGGCGATCTGTTTTTCTTCGGTTGCTGTCAATTTCTTGACTCCATTTTTTACAGATTTTCCCCTGTAACTTCTATGTCAATACCGGGCACTTGATCAGTGTCAGGGGTTCGATGTGGCCTCGTTATGTGAATGTAAATCGTTTATTTATAAGGAGAAAGGCAAATGGGGAAATTAACAAAACTTCAGGGCTTAATGTGCATTGCACTATGTAGTGTGTTGGCGGCTTCCATTGCTTTTGCCGGGCCGGATGGTCCCGGTGGCAGAGGTGGTGATCGGGGTAACCGTGGTGGTCGCGGCGGCTTTGACCGCGAGGCGATGCAGCAGCGGATGATGGACATGATGAAAGAACAGATGGATACGACCGATGAGGAATGGGCCGTGATTCAGCCGCGTCTGGAGGAAGTGATGACGCTGCAGCGTAATGCGATGGGTAACCGGATGCGAGGCATGTTTGGCCGGGGTCGTCGGGGCCGTGACCAGCAGGAAGCCGAAGCGCCAACGGAAGCGGTGGAAGTTGCCTCCAATGAACTGCAGGAAACGCTCGATAAGGCAGAACCCACCGCCGCCGAGATCAAGGCCAAACTGGCTGCATTACGCGGCGCTCGCGAAAAGAACAAGCAAAAACTGGTCACCGCTCAGCAGAAATTAAAAGAAGTGCTGACTGTTAAACAGGAAGCCATGCTGGTGATGATGGGAATGCTTGAATAGTATTTGTAACGTAACGAACGATTGACTAGATTCTATTAAAGATTGAAATTGATGGATAGAATTCTTACAAGTTTGCAGGAAAAAGGATTGCTGACGGGTGCTGATCTTGATCAGGCCCGTCAGCATTTGACTGGCAGTGAGAACGTCTTGCAATCATTGCTTAAAAGCGGTTCATTATCCGAAGGGCAGCTTTTGAGCCATTTTGCCGAAGAGCTGCAATGTCCGTACTTTGAAACGCTGGACGGCTATGCGTCCACGAAAGAACTGCTGTCAAAATTTTCCCCCCGGATTTTGTTAGAGCGGCACATCGCGCCGATTCGGCTTGACGGTCAATCGACAATTTACGCGGTCATTTCCGATCCGTTTGATTTGACCGGCGTCGAACAGTTGCGATTACTGTCCGGTTGTGATCTGGAGATTGCACTGGCTCCGCATTCGGAAGTGGCCCGGTTTGTCAAAAAATATCTCGGTGTCGGTGCCGATACCATTCAGTCGATGATGGCCGAGGCCCAGGAAAACGGTTTGCAGTTTTTGACCCAGTTTGAAGATGAAGACCTGGATCTTTCCGATGCCGCCGAGGGCGCTTCGATTATTCGTTTTGTTAACCAGATTCTGACCGAGGCGATTGAACTGCGGGCTACAGACGTACATATCGAGCCGTTTGAGAACGAATTGCAGGTTCGCTATCGCATTGACGGCGTTTTGCAGTCGGCGGCGATTCCTGCAACGGTCAAACAATTTCAATCCGCCATTGTATCGCGTGTCAAAATTCTCAGCCACCTCGATATTGCGGAAAAACGCGTTCCGCAGGACGGACGTCTCAAGGTGGTTCTCAGCGGCAGGGAAGTGGATATTCGTGTTTCGATCATCCCGATGCTGCACGGCGAAGCGGTGGTGCTGCGTTTACTGGATTGTTCTTCGATGTCGCTGGGGCTGGAAAAAATCGGCATGGGCCCGCGTGATCTGAACATCTTCTCCGAGATCATCAAACGCCCGCACGGCATTATTCTAGTTACCGGTCCGACCGGCAGCGGAAAAACCACGACGCTGTATGCGGCCCTGTCGCGCATTAATGATGTCGAACGAAAGATCGTGACGATCGAAGATCCGATTGAGTACCAGCTTCACGGCGTCAACCAGATTCAGGTGTCTAATAAGACCGGGCTGACGTTTTCGCGGGGTCTGCGATCGATTTTGCGGCATGACCCGGATGTGGTGCTGGTCGGTGAAATTCGTGACCTGGAAACCGCGGAAATCGCGGTTCAGGCCTCGCTGACCGGTCACCTCGTATTTTCGACGCTGCATACCAACGACGCGCCGGGTGCATTGACGCGTCTGGTGGATATGGGCATCGAGCCGTACCTGGTGGCTTCATCGCTGGAAGCGGTGATTGCTCAACGGCTTATTCGGTTGATTTGCCCGGAATGCAAGGCACCGCTGGCCGACCGTGACATGCAGCCGCTGCAAGAGCGTTACGGCGACTGGCTGCCGGAAACACTCTATCACGGCTGCGGCTGTAAGGCCTGCCGGGATACCGGCTATATCGGTCGGGCAGGGATTTTTGAACAAATGGTGGTGACCGAAAACACCCGGGCGCTGCTCTTGAAAAATGCCGACTCGCGTCAAATCCGGCAGGAAGCGGCCAAGGAAGGTATGCAGAATCTGCGGCAGGACGCATTGCGGTATCTACAGTCCGGCCAAACAACCATCGAAGAAGTCTTCCGGGTGACCAAGGAGGATTTTGCCAGCTACCAAGCGTAAGGACACCCTTTAGGGTGATAAACTTCGCACGGCTGGCCCGAGTTTATTTGAATGAATGACAGTGCCGCGCAGCGAGCGTGTTTTTAAGAGGATTGGTATTGTATAATGCCCGTATATATTTACAAAGCGATTAATGACAAAGGCAAGGCGGTGACGGATACACTGGCGGCTCCTTCCCGGACGGCGGCAATAGACGCCTTGTTTGCGCAAGGGCTGAGCCCGTCGGAGGTCAAGGAAAGTGAACCTGCTGCCGGGCAACGATCTCCGCGTTTTGGCGGACGCATTACCCGTCACGACGTCGAAAAGTACACTCGCGAATTGGGCAATCTGTTAGCGTCCGGGATTTCATTGAGCCGGACATTGAAAATCCTTGGCCGCGAATCTTCCAAACCTGCGGCCAAAAAGCTTTGGACCGACATTCATGATAACATTGCCAACGGGGCGAATCTGGCTGATGCCATGCGTCAGTGGCCTAAATGTTTTCCGCCGGTCTACATTGCCATGGTTCAGGCCGGCGAGACGGGCGGCTTTCTCGAACTGGTATTGGGACAGATTGCTGATTTTCGTTCGCGTGAGCAGGACTTGCGAAGCCGGGTTCAAGGGGCACTGATTTATCCCATCATTTTAAGCGTTCTGGCTATTATGATTTTAATCTTTCTGCTGGTTTTCTTTATTCCTCGATTCTCTTCGATGTTTGCTGAGCTTGGCGGGTCGTTACCGCCGTTGACAAAAGCAATTGTCGCGGTTAGTCGATTCGTGATACGATACTGGATATTCATGGCCGCGGCGTTTGTTGGGAGTGTTCTTATGGGGCGAAGTTATCTCCAGCGGCCTGACGGCAAAGCGGCCTTTGAACGCTACCTGCTCAAAATGCCGATCTTTGGCGCATTGACGGCTCGGTTTGCCTTTGTGCGGTTTGCCCGCATGCTGGGTACGCTGTTGAATGCGGGCGTTCCGCTGATATCGGCGTTACAGGTTGCCCGTGAAGCGATTGGCAATACGACATTGTCCAATGCGGTCGATGGTGCGATTGACCGCGTTCGAAAGGGGGCATCGCTGGCACACAGTCTGCGCGAATGCCCGCAGTTATTCTCCGGTTCGAATATTGAAATGATTTCGATTGCCGAAGAAAGCTCGCGCCTGGGCGAAGAACTAGCCCGGCTGGCGGAAGTGAATGAAAAAGAACTGGATCGAAATCTCAAGACGGCGGTTTCCTTTGCGGAACCGGCGATGCTGTTTTTCATGGCGGCGTTTATCGGCACCATTGTCATTGGGATGCTGCTGCCAATCTTTAACTTGCAGGAACTGATGAATTAACCACAAACGTATAGTAGGGAGTCCCATACGATGAACAAACGAAGGCAAACAGGCTTTTCACTGATTGAATTGCTGCTGGCAATGGTTATTATGGCGGTCTTAGCTGCGGTGATCACTCCGAAATTTACCAAGCGAGGTCAGCAGGCCAAAGAAACCGCCGCTAAAACCGACATCGCCAATCTGGAGGTTGCATTGGATTCATTTGAGATTGACACCGGCCGCTATCCCACGAACTCCGAAGGCATCGGGGCATTGGTTCGCTGTCCGGCGAATGTCGAGGAGGACTGGAAAGGACCGTATCTCAAACGCGGCGTTCCGAAAGATCCGTGGGGCAACGAGTATGGTTACCGGCAGCCGGGTCAGTACAATGAGTACGGCTATGACCTGAATTCGTACGGTCCGGATGGTCTGAACGGAACCGATGACGATATTAAAAACTGGACGGAAGATTTGTACAACAAGACAAAATGAGGATTGGCTCGAAATATTCTGTTCGCACAAGGGCGTTTACGCTGCTGGAATTGATCTTGATTATGATCATTCTCTGCACGGTGCTGGCGATGGCGGCTCCGTCGCTGCGGGGCTTCTTTTCATCCCGGCAGTTGAACGATATCTCCGAACAGATTATCGCGATGACACGCTATGCCAAGGTGCAGTCGGTTTTTGAGAGCCGCCCGTATCGCGTCAATTTCGACCCGTATAAACGCTACTATTGGATTTCGTCTCTCAAGCAGAGCCAGTTCGAACGGCTGAAGGATCATTTTGGGAACCTTTATCCCATTCCCGCGGAGATCGATCTGACTTTTTACCAGGTCGATTACGACAACGGGATTTATTATTTCGAGTTTGACAGCGAGGGCTATTCCAAGGAGGCTGCCCTTCGGCTGAAAGATCAGCAGGACAATATTCAGGAGATCATCTGCTACAGTCCTGCGGAAAATTATGAAATCGTTGAGATTGTCGATGGTAAACAACGTTTCTCGGAAGAAAAAAATGACAAACGCTAAAGGGTTTACCCTGATCGAAATTCTTGCGGCCTTGCTGCTGATTGGCTTAGTGCTGCCGGCGGTGATGAAGGGGATTTCGCTGGCAAGCCTGCTGGTCGCTGACAGCGACCGGCGCTATGAGGCGCTGGATTTGGCTGAGAGCAAACTGGCCGACGTGCTGCTGGAAGAAACCTGGCAGACCAGTGCATCACAGACGGGACAGTTTGAGGATGAATTTAAGGATTATGAATGGGTGCTGGATGTTTCAAACTGGACCGAGACGGATGTCAAGCAGGTCGATGTTTTTGTCTACTGGCAGCAGCGCAATCGGCAGCGTCATATTCAGTTGTCCACCTTGGTATATGATGCAGAATAAACAAAAAATAACCCGTTTTTATGCAGGTTTTACCCTGCTGGAGTTGATCGTCGCCATGGCATTAATGGATGTGATTGCGGTCGCGCTGTATGCCTGTATGCACACGGCTTTCAAATCCAAGGAAAGCGCACAGGCTTCACTGGCCCCGTACCGCTCGGTGATGCCGATTTTTGAGCATATTCGCAAAGATTTTACGTCAGCACTGAAGCCGGACGGCATTCTGGCCGGTGTTTTTGAAGGTGAGAATGTTTCGTTTACCGATTTGCAGGATGCCGATACGCTGGGGTTTTATACGGCCAGTTACCATCCCAAAGAAGATGAAATCGCCTCCAATGTGATTTATGTACAATACACACTGGATAACGATTATGAGAGGGACCAAATTGTTCTGAAGCGTTTGACGACGAAAAATATTCTTTCGCCCAGCACGGTTGAACCGGATGAAGAAGTGATCGCCCGCGATATCGCCGGGCTGGATATCCAATACTTTGACGGCACGACGTGGCTGGACGGCTGGGATTCAAGTGAAGAAGATGCCACGCTGCCCTGGGGTGTACGTGTGACGATTGCAATTTGGGATGAGAACCGAGGGCGATTTTCCAAAAATGACGACCCGTATCGTTATTTCACCCGCGTGTATATGCTGCCCTTTGCCAATCAGGAAGCGGAAGCGACCACGGATTCGGAAACATAACGAAAGCCTGAACCTTTGATGAATCAATCATCGCCAAAACTGAATACGACACAAACGAAGCCTCGCGGTACCGTTCTGATTGTGGTGATCTGGATTGTGTTGATTTTAGCGAGCCTGGTGATTGTGATGGCGCATGCCACGCGTGTCGAAGCGGTTGCGGCGATGAATCATATTGCACAGGTCAAGGCCGAAGCCGTTGCCAACGGGGCGATTCAGTATATCTTAGCCAAGCTGAGTTCTGAAGACGACAGCACGGTTAGTTACGGTTCGGACCCCTATGAAGCCATGGAGGTCGGTGATGGTTACTTTTGGGTGCTGGGGCGTGACTTGTCCGGCAGCGAGGACTATACGTATGGTTTGGTGGATGAAGCAGGAAAGATCAATTTGAATTCAGCGTCACCTGAGGATTTGCTGGAAATGCTGCTGAAACTGCCGAACATGACCACCGAACTGGCTACGTCGATTATCGACTGGCAGGATGAAGATGATGACGTGACTTCCGGCGGTGCCGAGAGTGAATATTACCTGCTTTTGTCCGAGCCATACCAGTGCAAAAACGCTCCGCTGGAAACCGTCGAAGAGGTGCTTTTGATTAAGGGCGGCGACCGGGATCTGCTCTACGGCGAAGACACGAACCGCAACGGTGTTCTGGACTGGAACGAGAATGACGGCGAGCAATCCTCGCCTGCCGATAACAGCAATGGCTCACTGGATCGGGGCTTTTTTGATTATGTGACAATTCACAGCTATGAGACCAATACCAATGGGCAGGGCCAGCCGCGGCTGGATTTGAATGATTCGCAAAACCAAGCGGCCTTTCAGGAACTGCTCGAAGGGGTGATCAGTGACGAACAGGCCATCACCGTGCTGCAGACGCTTCGCAACGCCGGTTTGTTCAGCGGCCGTCAGACCCCCAATAGGAGTCTCATTGGTGTCTATTACATTAGCGGTATGGCCTTTGAAGATTATGAACAGATTATCGACCGCATCACCGTCGACGGCGATGCGGAAATCATTGCCGGTCGGATCAATATCAACGCCGCTCCGCAAGAGGTGCTGTTATGTCTACCGGGATTGGAGGAAAGTGATGTGGACGCCTTGGTTCAAAAACGCAGCCAGTCCGACGACCTCGAAGGCATTCTGTGGATTACGCAGGTGCTTGACGAAGAAAAGGCGCGAGCGATCGGCAGCTATATTACGTCGAAATCATCACAGTATTCTGCGGACATTGTCGCGGTCAGCGGTGACGGCAGGGCATTTGCCCGGTATTACGTCGTGATTGATACGGCGGCCGGTTCGCCGGAGATTATTTATAAACAGTCGCTGCATTATGCCGGCTGGCCGCTCGAAGAGGAGATTCTTGAAAAACTTCGGGATGGACAAACGTTGTGACGGGTTGAGAGTGTCCCTTGATGTTATTTCCGCGAAGTCGGGCATAGAAAAGATTGAAATAGAAAGACAATTTATGAAACAAATTCGAAATAGTTTAGGCATTATTTTTTACGAGCAGACGGTCGCTGTTGCGGAGGTTGGAACCAACGCGGGCGGTTGCCGGATTCGCCGCTGCGCCGAATTTAATATGCCGGGCGGGATGACGATTGAAAATCTTCCTTCGCAACAGGCAAAGTTTGGCGTCTTCTTAAAGGAAAACGGCTTTAAGTCCCGGCATGCGATTGTCGGCATCTCAGCCAAACAGATCGTTTCCACACTGCTGAAGATACCGCCCGTTCAGGACGCTCAGACGCGGCGGGAAACGATACAAATACACCTTGAACGCAAACTCGAGTTGGAATTTTCGGATATTGTCTTTGATTGCCGGGATCAGACCTCTTCAAGCACTGATACGCTGGTCTTAATGACGCTTAAGAAGAACGTTGCGGCCATTCAAGCATTTTTAGCGTCGTTCAAAATAACCCCGCTGTATCTAACGGCGAATTCGCTGGCGTTGGATTTTCAAGTTTCCGACGGGGTTGACTGTCATCTGATTCATTATCCGGGTTCGGTGGAAGCGTTTATTTTTCAGGACCGAAGTCTGCAGGCTGTTTTGAATATCGCTCGCAAAAGTCACGATGTGTCCGATGACGAACTTGGCGATGATGTGACGCGTCAGATCAATCGGGCACTGTGGGCACTGCCGTCAAAAGGCGAAAGCCCCCATTATACCGTCTGGACGACCCATGCCGACACCACTGTTGTCGGCCAGCAGCTTGGCCGCACGTTAGCCAATCTCAAAACCCGCCAAATCAAAAGCATCGACGGCTCTGCGGCGGGTAATCTCTGCGGTATTGCATCCCAACTGGCTCGCAGGGCGGTTGCCGCCGAGCCCGCCGGGATCAACTTTCTCAATGGCCACCAGCAAACCAAAAATATTGTTATCCCCAAACAGTGGTACTCGCGTATCGCGATGGTCGCTGCTGCGGTTCTGATTCTGCTGGGGCTTTATTTTTACGGTTGGTATGCCGATTGCCGCGAGACTGCCCAGTACAAAGAAAATCTTCAGTCCATGAGTGAAAACGTCGAAGATGCCGAACAAATCATCAAGCGGGTCGGCTATGCACGCCAGTGGTTTGCCCACCAACCGGTACATCTGGAGAATCTTCGCGAACTGACACTGGCATTTCCCCGCAGTAGTGATATCTGGCTGACCAGCCTGGCGGTCGACGAGTCGTTGAATCAGGTGATTGCCGGCCGCGCGATGAGCGAAGATGCGATTTTGGATGTGGTGGACACATTGAAATCAAACGAACGATTCAAAGATATCAAGCTGCTGTACATCCGCAAGATGGGAAAGAGTACCGATGTGATGACCTTTGCGATTAACTTCAACTGTCGAGGAGAGCAATAAGATGGCGTTGACCGGCCGAGAACAAAAAATTATGTACCTTGCGATTGCTGCGGTGGTGCTGCTGATTGTCAACACCTATGTGCTGGATCCGATTCTCCAAAAGCGCACGCAGGCGAGTGAAGCCTGCCAGGAGATGAAGTCACAGGTGGAGCAGGCTCAGGCTACCCTGCAGCGAAAAAAGCTGCTCCAGCGTCGCTGGGCCGACATGCAGAAATCCGGCCTTGGTGCTGATATTCAGAAGGCGGAAGCCATGGTTTATCGCTACCTGGAAGAGTCGTCCGAAGACTCCGGCCTGGAACTGGGGTCGATTCAGCCAGACCGCCTGACGACCGAGACCCGACTGGGTGAGATCGATTTTGTTCTGTCCGGTACCGGCAGCATGCGATCGGTTACACAGTTCTTGTGGAGCCTTGAGACGGCAGCCATCCCCCTGAAAATCAAGTCCTACCAGTTAGGCTCCAAAAACGAAATGGCCCAGGTGATGACGATCCAGATCGAATTGTCAACGGTCTATCTCAAAGACAATTCCGAAGAAGAAAAGGAATCATAAGATATGAAATCGATAATCAGTTTACTCATAGGTTTGGGTATGGTGATCGGCGTTGTTGGATATGCCGCCGATGATTCGCCGTCCGGACCCGACAGCTATGACAAGTACAAAGTGATTTACGAACGCAACATGTTTTCAAAGGACCGCCAGCCGCCGCGTTCGGCCGATGAGGGTGCCCGTCGAGTCCAAACGAGCAAAGTTCTGTCGATTTATATTCTGCGAGGCATTGCCGCCGAAAAGGGAAGATCACATCAATATGCTTTTGTGGAGGAGGAGGTTTCGGGCCAGTCGCAGATGGCCAAAGTCGGCACTGAGATTTTAGGCGGTATCATTAAAGAGATTCAATTGAATTATGTACTGTTTGAAGAAAATGGCCAGGTGCGGAAAATCCGTGTGGGCGAGCAATTTGGCTCAACCAGTACAACCGTGACGGTAGAAGTGTCGGCGGAAAATGTGCAGGATGAGCCTGTCGAAGAGGCCGCTGCGAAGAAAGAAGCAGTTGAGCCACCGTCTTCGGGGGATGAAAACGATATATTGAAAAAACTCATGGAAAGAAGAAAACGCGAACTGGGAACATAACGTCCATAGAAAAGGAATAATACGATGTTTAAAAAAGAGTCACGAATCATTTTAGCCGCCTGTTTGGCACTTTCTTTGACGGTTGTCAATGTTCAGGTTCAAGCCGCGGTCGATCCTAATCAACTGAGGCCAGTGCCGAACAGCGGCCAGATGTCTGCAGCGGATGAGCCGATTGCCGCTGATGATGACGCTGCCATGTTTGATCCGGACTGGCCCGAGGATTTTAATGTCGAGAATGTCAAGGTTGTTTTGAATTTTCAGGATGCGCCGGTTTCAGAAGTGCTGGACTACCTGTCCCGCGAGGCGGGGCTGATTATTATTTCCGATACCTATGTCGAGGGACGGATTACGCTGATCAGCAAAAAGCCGTTAAATGTGGACGAAGTCGTTGCCATGATTAGTTCGGTATTGAAGGAAAAAGGCTATGCTGCCGTTCGCAGCGGACGCATGCTGAAGCTGGTGACCTTGTCGGCTGCCAAGTCGGAGAATATTCCGGTCATCACCATCGCCAAGCCCGAAGATGTTGACGAAGGCGACGAGGTGATCACGGGTGTTATTCCGATTCGTTATGCAGATGCCGCAAAGCTGCAGGAAGATATTTCCTCGCTGCTGTCTACCTATGCCGTGATTTCGTCCAACGAGGCCAGTAACAGCCTGATTATCACCGATACAACGGCCAATATCAAACGCCTGGTTAAAATCGTTAAAGCCGTGGACACCCAGATGTCAACGGTGGCCGATGTGAAAGTCTTCCTGCTTGAATATGCTGACGCCGATACGACGGCCGAGTTGATCAACGAGGTCTTCGAGCAGCAAACCAGTTCGAGTGACCAGAATCAAAATCCATTTGTGCGAATGATGCGGCGGGGCGGGCCGTTTGGACGCGGAGGAAGAGATGAAGAACAGCAGGAAACCAGTGGTTCCGGAGCCGCCCAAAATGTCCCGGTGGTTGCTGCTGCCGATGATCGCACCAATGCCGTGGTTGTCAGCGGTCCTGCTGATGTGCTGCTCGTCATCGCACAAGTCGTTGAGGAACTGGATGCCAATCCGAATGAAGACCATGAGCTGTTTCTCTATAAACTCAAATATGCTCAAGCCGAAAACCTCATGGAAAAACTCAATAACCTGT
This sequence comes from Anaerohalosphaeraceae bacterium, assembly GCA_963675155.1. Lineage (GTDB taxonomy): Bacteria > Planctomycetota > Phycisphaerae > Sedimentisphaerales > Anaerohalosphaeraceae > 4572-13. The sequence goes on from OY775912.1 coordinate 1,131,048, forward strand.
TCCAGGAACTGGAAAACATCAATGAGGAGAACACACGTAACACCGGCGGGCGAGGCGGAAACAATCGATCCAGTCAGAATGCTTCCTCCGATTCATCCAGTGTCTCTGATGAGGTTTATATCGAAGCGGACGCCGACACCAACTCGTTGATTATTATGACGTCAACCAAGAACTATGATAAAATTAAAAAGATCATTGCAGAGCTGGATATCCCGATTCCGCAGGTGCTGATCAAGGTCCTGCTGGCAGAACTGACCACCTCTGATTCCACCGATATTGGTGTTGAATGGTCGATGCTGAACCTGCGGTCTAACGGCGATTCCTTCTCAAATGCATTTTCTTATTCGCCCGTGCCGACTGAAGGTTTTGTGTCCGAAATTAAAGCAGGCGATTTGGAAATGACGATCCGCGCCTTACAGGAAGTCGGGGATTTGAATATTCTTTCACGCCCATACATTCTGACCAGCAATAATCAAACGGCGACCATCAATGTCGGTCAGAATTTTCCTTTTATTACCGATTCGACGCGAACCGATAACGACAGCGTTGTCAATACCGTCGCTTATCAAAAGATTGGTATCACACTGGAAGTGACACCGACCATTAACAGCGAAGGGTTGGTGATTATGGATGTCGCACCGGATATTACGACTGCTGCTGCCGAAACAGTCAAGATCTCTGAAGATTTTGATGCGACCATTTTCAACTCTCGCACGGCCACCGCACGCGTTGCGGTTCCCCACGGCAGTACGATTGTCATCGGTGGGCTCATGCAGGACAGCGAAGTTGAAAATCAGGAAAAAATTCCGCTGCTCGGCGATTTGCCGATTATTGGCGGGCTGTTTAAACGCACGATCGTGGACAAGGAAAAAACCGAACTGCTGATTTTCCTGACGCCTCAGGTGGCCAGTGATATTGATGAGCTGAAGCTTTTGTCCAACCATGAACGCCAGTTGAGTGAGTTCATTAATAATACCAGTGAAGACAAAGCCGAAAGTCAGGCGATTAAAGCTCATATGGAAAATATGGAAGCCATTTACGAGAAACCCTCCTGGCCGACCGATGAAACAACGACAAATGATTAAGAAATGTTTTCTGCAATATTATAGGGGCATCAAACGTTTCTGATCGAAACGACTTTTTGGATGGAATGATAGCGATGAATGTACTGAGACTTATTAGCCTGTTTGTGTCGGCGGTTTTTTCATGGACCGCAGCCGGTGAGCCGCTGACCAGTTTCCATCCCGGTGCGAATGTCTGGCCGGATACGGAGGGTGTTCATATCAACGCCCACGGCGGGGGAGTCCTCTATCACGAGGGGGCTTATTACTGGTTTGGTGAGCATAAGGTTGTCGGCCGACGAGGCAATTCCGCCCAGGTGGGTGTTCAGTGCTATTCGTCAACCGATTTGTACAATTGGAAAAACGAAGGCGTGGCATTGTCCGTTTCGCAGGACCGCGAAAGTGAAATTGTTCGCGGTTGCGTTATCGAACGTCCCAAGGTTATCTACAGCGCGAAAACGAAGAAATTTGTTATGTGGTTTCACCTGGAATTGAGACGACAGGGCTATCGCGCCGCCCGCACAGGCCTGGCACTGGCCGACAATGCAACCGGTCCGTATACCTATGTCAAATCCTTTCGTCCCAACGCCGGTCAGCAGCCCGTCATGGGCGCTGATGTCACCGTCATGCCGGATGGAACCGATTACTTTACGCGGGATAGTGAGCCCGGACAGATGGCTCGAGACATGACGTTATTCGTCGATGACGACGGGAAAGCCTATCATATTCATTCTTCGGAGGAAAACTATACACTGCACATCTCCGAGTTGACTGACGACTATACAGGCTTTACCGGTCGATTTGCCCGCGTTATGCCGGGTGGGCACAATGAAGCTCCGGCAATTTGCAAATATGACGGCAAGTACTACATGATTACCTCCGGCTGTACCGGCTGGGCGCCGAACGAAGCCCGATCCATGGTTGCCGACAATATTTTCGGGCCGTGGAAGTCATTGGGCAATCCCTGCCGCGGCACCAACCCGCATAATGGCATGGGGCCGGAAAAAACGTTTGGCGCCCAAAGCACCTATATCCTGCCGGTGCATGGAAAAACGGATGCCTTTATCGCGATGTTTGACATCTGGACGCCGGGCAATCCCATCGACGGCCGTTATATCTGGCTGCCCGTCACGTTCAAAGACGGCCGTATGAGAGTTGAATGGGCCAATGAATGGGACATGTCTGTGTTTGACAAATAAATGCTGACTGCTCTTGAAGATTACCCCGGTAATGACGCATCCTGGAGAACGGCATTGGCGACGCCTGTGATCAGTGCGTTTTTGCCTGCTTGAGAGGGGATGATTTCAATATTTCGTAAGTCGCTTTCATAGACATTGTATTGAATGCGTTGTTGGATTGCCTCTGCGAGGTGCTCATGCAGATGGCTGGAAACATACCCCCCGAGAATGACCACATCCGGATCATAGCAGTTAATGACAATGGCCGCAATCTTGCTAAAATGGTCGGCTACAAAATCCCGCAGACTAATTGCATAGACGTCGTTCTGTTCGATGTAGGTTGACCATTGCTCAAAAATCTCCTCCGGTGCGATGGCGGATTTGTCACCGGTTAGATGTTCACTAAAACAAATATCAGTGCTTGTTTTTATATCTTGTTGTATTTTACTGACCAGTGCGGGCCCCGAGACAAACGCTTCCAGGCACCCCTTATGTCCGCAACCGCACTCCGGCCCGTCCGGGTCCACCACGATATGTCCGATCTCGCCATAGCGGCCCGTTGCCCCGTAAATCAACTTTCCGTTCATGTAAACTGTCGACCCTACGCCGTCGGAGATATTCAGATAAAGAATATTTTGTGACTCCAGTTCCGGTTTCAAATCGAATTCGGCCAGCAGCCGAACCCGGTTACTGTAAACGAAAACTGGAAAATCAAAAAAGCGTTTCAGCTCTTCCTTCAGCGATACGTTTTTCCAGCCCATCGGGCTTGAGAGCGAAATCCATCCGTCCGGCAGCACTGAACCGCTCAATGTGACCCCTACGCCCAGTATGGTGCTGAGGTCAAGCTGGTTACGATTCAGCAGCCCGGGAATGTTGACCGTCAACAGATCAATCACATGCTGGACTGAGTGATCGGTTCCCAGTGCGATGCGAATCTTATCCTTCAGCTCGCCCACAAAATTAAACAGCCCGACAAACACGTAGCTGGGATTAATTTCGACCCCGAAAAGATAACGGCATTCCGGGTTCAACTCGATAATCGTCGGCTTGGGCCCCCGGTTGGCACTGGTGCCGCGGGTCTCGGTGACGTATCCTTTCTCACGCAGACGCGCGACAATCGTACTGGCCGTCGAACTGCCGATCCCCGCGAGTTCGCAAAGTTGTGACTGCGAAAGCTTACCGCGATTGCGCAGCATCGAAAGAATCATCCTCTCGTTACGCTGACCGGCAATCTTCGAATCAATAGGGCTTTTTTTCATGGTACTATTAATTGTCTCACGTTGTGTAGATTCTAAGTATAAGCGAGTCGAGTTCTGAACCGAAAATGTCTCGAGTCAGAAGTATAGCCAAAACAGCATGATTTTACAAGATTTTGATGTGATTTTCACCAAAAAACAGTTTCAGAGCTCAAAAGTCATGCTTTTCAAAACACCAATGACCTCATGCCCCGTGGTATTTATTGGTTATTAAAAGGTCGAATTCCAGTGGAATCAGTCTCGCCCTCCTCATTTTTTATAGAACCGCATTGAGCCACTGCTGGGCGATCCAGGCGTGTGCCCATTCGTATGGATGGACGGTGTCGTCGGCCCATTGGTCAGCGTCGCGTTTGTTTTGCAGCTGCACGTAGTTGGCATGCACCGGCACCAGGGTCGCATCGAATTCATCCGCCAATTTGTGAACAATGTCGATATAGACCGGCAGTTCTGCCAGCATCGTGTTGGCTGGATCTTCACAGAACATAAACGGTTCCATCAAAATCAGTTGCGCCCTGCACTCATCGCGTGTCCGGCCCAGCAGCGTCCGCATATTCTGTTCGTAGGCTGTCGGCGGGATGTGTCGTTGGCGGGTTTCCTCGGTCTCCCCGAATTTTCGCCACAGGTCATTAATGCCGATCATCAGGCTGACGATATCGGGCCGGAGTTGGATGCAGTCAGCATCCCAGCGGTCCAGCAGATCGACGGTGGAGTCTCCGCCAATGCCGCGATTTTCGATATTCAGAAGCAAATCGGGGAATCTGGCTTGCAGGAAATTGGCTGCAAAATGAACGTATCCACACCCCAGCGGGCTGTAACACGGTTCCCGACGCTCACAGTCGGTGATGCTGTCGCCAATAAATAAAAGTGTCTGGTTGGGCTGAAAATCAATTCGTTTATGCATTACGCCTCCCTTTGCCGATAGTTTAATAAGACTGGTTAGTATTAAAATTTAAGCGAATATATAGCATGAAATCAATGAAATATATCTATAAAATTTTGGTTTTGCTCGTGGTCGTGGTGGCCGGGGTGTTTTTGTGGAGGCATTTTACCGCCAACCGGACGATTGAGCAGCTTTTGACCGAAAACGAAGGGCTCAAAACCGCTATCTCCAACCTCAGCCAGGAAAACCAGATCGGCTATGCCAAGGTACTCTCACAGGAAACACGCGACGGCAAGCTCTTCACCAAACTGCTGTTTGTCGAGGTGGACCCGTCTGATTACAGCAAAAAGATATTGGAAAAGGAAGTCGAAATCGAAGGCGATGTCGTCCATTTTGACACACTCATCGTGACTTTCAGCGGTGACCTTGTTATGGACGGCAAAGAACGGGCGATGTATATGTGGCGGCGGATTTACGGGGAAACCATGCCGCCTGAGAAGGGCACCCCCATCGAAACCGAAGGCCAGCCCTCACCGCGTTATGCTCATATTTGTCAAAAATTGTCGATTGAAGATCGTGATCTGTTTTGGAGTGAAATCTGGAATCTGTCCAACAATCCCAAACGGCTTGAAGGTCTCGGTATCAAAGCTATTTTCGGCAACGGTGTTTATCGCCAGCTCAAGCCCGGGTTGATTTACGTTTTCAAAGTCTCCAGCACCGGCACCCTCTACCCCGAAATCATTCCTGATCTGTAGGAAATGATTATTGTTGAATGACTAATGAACAATCGTCATTTCCTATTCCCAGGTTCCGGTGAAGACTTCTGTGGCCGGGCCGGTCATATAAACGCAGTTGTCATCTTCGCACCAGTTCAGTTGCAGATCACCGCCAGGTAGGTGGGCGGTTACCTGACGCTGACATTTTCCGGTCAGCACGCCTGCTACGCCGCACGCGCAGGCGCCGGTTCCGCAGGCTAAGGTAATGCCGCTGCCGCGTTCCCATGTTTCCATGATAAATTCATCCGGACTGACGGATTTGACGAAATGGACGTTGACACGTTCCGGAAACAGATCATGATGTTCGATCAGCGGTCCGATATGAGCCAGCTCAATATCGCCCAGGTCGTCACAAAAGAATACCGCGTGCGGATTACCCATTGACACGCAGGTCATGGACATCTCCTGTCCCTCGATGGTCATCGTATGGTCAATGACGGTTTCGGCGTCGGCGGCTACGGGAATTTGCGCCGCTTCCAAAATCGGCTGGCCCATATTCACGCACACCTGGCTGACGGTGTCGCCGGCGCCCAGTTCCAGTCCCAGTGTCAAAACACCCCGGCCGGTCTCGATTCGCAGCGAGGTCGGAAACGTTCCCAGTCCCGGGATCGAAAATTCCGTTTCTGTTCGAGCCAGATTATGATCATAGACATATTTGGCCACACAGCGAACTCCGTTCCCGCACATCTGGGCCTCGGAGCCGTCGGCGTTAAACATCCGCATTTTCGCATCGGCCATCTCGGATGGACACACTAAAATCAATCCATCCGAACCGATCCCAAAGTGCCGGTCGCTGACTGCAACCGCCAGTTCTGCGGGATTGTCAACCGTTTCCTCAAAGCAATTGACATAAACATAGTCATTGCCCAATCCATGCATTTTCGTGAATTCCATACTCTGATCCTTTTGTTCTGCCAATCCTGATAAACCACTCAATTCGCGGCTATGTTCTTCCTCCACAATATGTTAGAACAATCCATGTGGAATCTGATAGCCCTAAACGCTATTTTACCCAATAGCCAATAATGTGACATACTATACGGATTTGGGTCGAAAAATGCAAGAAAATGATAGTTTTCAATGCCAGATTGTATCAGCGCATTAAAAAAGCCGACTGCTGAGAGCCGGCTGGGGAAAAAAGATTATGAACTTGCTTGTGATATAAAGGGCACCTCTGAAGATTTCAGATTGCCGTTGCTAATTCCTGTGCATGCGACTCTATCTGGCCTTTGAGTCTGTCCAGGATCGCCGAGTGCATCTGTGAAACACGTGATTCGGACAAATCCAGTGTTGCACCGATCTCTTTCATTGTCATTTCCTCATAGTAATACAGGATGACAACGAGTTTTTCTGCCCGCGTCAGGCCCTTTGAAAACAGCATCTTCATGTCATCGCGATGGGCCTTTTGCAGCGGGTCTTGCGCTTTTCGATCTTCGATGATATCGACTTCACGTTCGTTGTTTTCGTCACTGTCGCTGAACTTGTTATTGAGCGAAATCAACCCTACTGCGTTAGCATCGCGTTTCAGCCGGGAAAATTCAACATCATCAAGCTGCAACTCTTCAGCCAGTTCCTCCTCGGATGGCATGCGTCCCAGTTCGACCCGCAGCGTCTGGGTGGCCAGGTCAAGCTGGTGAGCCCGCGAGCGTACCAGCCGGGGCACCCAGTCCATGCTGCGCAGCTCATCGAGTATGCTGCCGCGAACGCGGGGCGAACAGTACGTCTCGAATTTTACTCCGCGGGAAGGGTCGAATGCGTCAATTGCATCCATTAATCCGAAAATACCAGCTTGAACCAAATCATCCAACTCAATCTTGTCCGGCAGTTTTGCCCAGATGCGATCGGCTGTATATTTAACCAGATAGAGATACTTTTCCATCAGGATATTGCGGCATGCTTCAGAGGTGGTTTCAAAAAACTCCTCCCAGACTTGCTGGATATCAATCTCGTTTGTGATGCGGGGGATTTGTACACTGCACATGCATGTTTTGGCGGGATATGATTTTGTTTTTGTCACGGCAATAGGTCCGATAAAGGTTCACAAATGATTTCGGTTTAAAACGACATTTGCGGAAGGGTGCAATTACTTATCGGTCTTTGGGTATATATACTGATTTCCGCTTTGTTTTTCTTATCGAAGCAATGTGAAAAACATTAAATCCCATTTCTTAAAAGATGGGTAATTGTACTGAGTTATCGGGCCTGAGCGGCATTATCAGCATTGTCAGTAAACATTGTCACCGCAGAAATATTGAAAAAATGGAAAGATTTTTTGTGAGGTGATCTTCGTCGAAATGATTGATCAAGCTTTTCGAAAAAACATATCGGACTTTAAAGCCGTTCTGTCAGTGCAGGATGTGCTGCTGCTTCCGATAATAATCGGGTGAAATGCCCACTGTCTTCTTGAAGATACGCGAAAAATAATACTCATCCGTAAAACCGACTTGCTTGGCAATCAAATAGAGCGTGTCATGCGTGCCGACCAGTAGTTCCTGGGCTTTTTCAATTCGGCGTTTGTTGATATATTGAAGAGGGGGCGTACCGATCAACTTGCTGAACAGGTTGGAAAAATAGGTTGGGTTCAGGTTTGCGATTTTTGCCAGTTGCCCCACGGTGATCGGGGAATCGAGATGTCGGCGAATATATTCCAGAACCTCCTCAAACCGTTTCAACCCGTGCAGCGTCTTTTCAAACTGAGCCGGGCGGCAGTCTCGAAAGAAAACCGACAGCAGCAGCCGGATGATTGCATTCGTTTCCAGTATATTACAGGCCGATTTTTCCCGGTCCAGGGCAATGGCCCGGTCCAGCACCTGCTGATAAATTGGTTTTTTTGCATCATATTCGATTAGCTCCCTGTTTGGGTTCAGTCCCAGCAAGCGGTCAAACACCGGTTGTCCGATCGAAAAATCCTCTCCGCAAGCCTGGTAGTTGCACTCAAACATCGAAAGAATATCCAGCCCCGTCTGCAGCCGCGAAGTGAAATGCACATAATAATGCGTGAAGTGGTCATCACAAAACATATCCACCGTTGTGTAGCATGGGATCAGGTAAAGATTTCCGGGACAAATCTCGTACTTCCGGCCATGATGCTGAATTGTCCCAAAACCTTCCGTGACATAATAAATACGCGAATACGGATTACTCACGTTGCGGTAGTTCCATTCCTGCCGAACGGTTAGCAGTTCGGCGTTCAGGACGGTAATATCTATAGGGTCGATCAGTTTTTTCAATCCGGGCATACTATCCAGTTTACACTGAAATCTGTGAAATGTCCATCATATTCTGTGGATTGTATATTGCAGAAAACAAAGTATGTGCTTTAATGGTATAACGATTAGATTGTTAAAAGGGAATACTATAAACAGGAGTTGACATGACTGTGCGACAGGGTAACGATAGAAAAAAGGTGGATCACCGTATGCGGATTATGAGTCTGTTTTTGTTTCTTTTTTTCATTTGGAGCGTATCAATGGCGACGGTGGAGAAATCAAGTGATTCCCCGAATGAAACCACAGCCGAAAAAGATGCGCGGATGCAGTGGTGGCGGGACGCACGATTTGGGATGTTTATTCACTGGGGATTGTATGCGATTCCCGCAGGCCAATGGGAAGACCGGACGGATCATGCCGAATGGATTTTAACCACCGCTCAAATCCCTGTTGAACAATATGAGGCCTTTTGCCCGCAATTCAATCCCGTTAAATTCAATGCATCCGAATGGGTCCGGATGGCGAAAGAGGCCGGCATGAAATACCTGGTTATTACCAGCAAACATCACGACGGTTTCTGTTTGTGGGACAGTAAGGTTTCGGACTACGATGTCGCGCAGACACCTTTTAAACGGGATATCCTGAAAGAACTGGCAGTGGCCTGCAAGGAACAGGATTTAACGCTCTGTTTTTATTATTCGATTATGGACTGGCATCACTCGGACTATTTGCCCCGTCGAAACTGGGAAAAACGATCCTCCGAAGGAGCCGACTATCAGCGATATATTTCCTATATGAAAGCTCAGTTGAAGGAACTGATCACCCGTTATGATCCCGCTGTGATCTGGTTTGACGGAGAGTGGGAAGATACGTGGACGCATGACGAAGGTCTCAAGTTGTATGATTATGTCCGTTCGCTCAAACCGGAGATTATTATCAATAACCGCGTGGACAAGGGGCGTCGCGGCATGCAGGGAACTTATGATGGTAATCAGTTTGCCGGTGACTTTGGAACTCCTGAACAGGAAATTCCGGCGACCGGTCTGGACTATGACTGGGAAAGCTGCATGACGATGAATGGGCATTGGGGGTGGAACAAGCATGATAAGGACTTTAAATCGACCGAAGAGTTAATCCATAAATTAGTGGATATTGCCAGCAAGGGCGGCAACTATCTGCTGAATGTCGGTCCCAAGCCGGATGGCACCTTTCCACAGGAGAGCATCGAGCGTTTAAAGCAAATTGGTCAATGGATGAAGGTCAATGGACAGTCCATCTACGAAACGACCGCCAGCCCCTTTGCCAAGCTGGCATGGGGACGCTGTACGAAGAAAGTGTCCCAAAAAGGAGCCACGTTATATCTGCATGTCTTTAACTGGCCCGAGGATGGGGAACTGCTGCTGCCGGGCCTGAAGAATCAGGTTAAAAAGGCGACTTTTTTAGCTAATCATAAGTCCGTCAAGGCCCGACAGGATGAATCCGGTGTGATTTTATCGCTTCCGGCCGAGCCACTGGATACGATTGACACGGTAATCGTTGTCAAGATTAAAGGTGACATTGACATTCAGAAGGTGCTTCCCCGGCAGGATGCCGCGGGGGTGGTGACGCTGCCGGCGATTCTGTCCAATATCTACAACGATCACGGCTCAAATACCACCGTGGAGGAAAAAGAGGGTAAGATGAATATTGGCTACTGGACCGCCTCCGGTGTCCGGGTGGACTGGTCGTTTCAAATTGATCGTCCCGGCCGATTTGAAGTATTGGCTGAGGTGGCGGTGGCCGATCCCGAAACGAAATTTGCGCTGAAGGTCGGCGACCAAACACTCGATGCCAGTGCTGTTTCGACAGGCGGCTACGAGTCATTTCAAACGATTTCACTGGGGCAGATGACCGTGACGACCGCCGGCGAGCATAAGCTCGAAATTTGTCCCGATCAAAATAACTGGCATCCGTTGAATGTCAGATACATCCAACTCAAGCTGCTGGAGGAGTAAGAGCGCATTTGACACATCGTCCACAATGAGTTTAACGTAAAAGAATCTCTGCCAGAGAAACAATACAAATCATGAATATGAGGAGACTTAATCATGGCTAAAAAGATCAAAGCGACCTGTCTTGACGATATCAAAAAACCGTCCCCTAAAGTGCCGGCCATCGGTGTTTTTGCTCCCTGTGATCCGCGTATTGACGCGGCCAGCCGCAAGCGTGCCCAGAATATTATTGCGATGGTTGCCGACACGATCAGCGGTCAGGTTGTTTTGCCGGACAAAACACCGGTTCCGGTCGTGTATTCGGATGTTTTGGTTGACAGCGAAGCACAGGCTGATCTGGTTGCCCAACAGTTCCGTCAGGCGGGCGTGGACATCCTTATTTGTGCCCCGGATACATGGGCGTTTCCTCAGTTGACAACGATTTCACTGCTGCAGCAGTTCTCCAAAGAAACCCCCATTAATATTACCTGCGGCAACAGCGGCCCCAAGCCGGGTGTTGTCTATGCCCACGCACTTAATGGCGCGATTGCCCAGTACGGTCGCCTGTCAACGCTGAACGTCGGCAACTGGGCCGACACCGGGATGAATCCGAAGATGAGTGCTGCGACTTCAACCTCGCTGATCGACTGGTGCTATGCGGCCGTGACCGCCGTAGCTCTGCGAGGACGTCGCGTGGTCATTTTCGGCCATGACTCCATGGGCATGGAAACAGCTTTGCAGCATATTTTGCCTACGCGTAATACCTTCGGTCTGGAAATCACCCGACTGGATATGAAACTGCTGGCCGACATGCTCAAGAAAGGTGCCTACAGCAAGGCCGAATTGAAAAAGCTTCGCGGCTGGGTTGATAAGCACATTGGTAAACGCCTTGAAGTCCGCAACGAGCAGGAAAGCAAAAAGTTCGATCAGTCGCTGGCGATGTACCTGATCGTCCGCGACCTGATGGCCGAACTGAATGCCGTCGGCGGGGGTTTCATGAGCCAGCTCGAGTGGGGCAGTGACCTTCGCGGCACACCGCTGCCGGTGGCTGATGTGATGGAGTCGCTGTTTAACAGCACCTTCGACCACAATGGCCCCAAGCCGGCAATGCCCTATGCGACCGAAGCGGATTGCCAGGCATTGCTGACGATGCTGTTTAAGACGTGGCTGTCCGGCGGCAATCCGCCGCTGTTTATGGACCTGCGAAAGGTTTGGGAAAGCTGGGAGATCAAGGCACTGGCCAGGAAGCTGAAAATGTCGCTGCCGAAAACCGCCGCATGGCTCAAGAAGGGCCTCGTGGACGGCAATAACAGCGGAAGTGCCTCGTTCGACTGGGCAGGCAAGCCCGGTACAAAAGCGACTGACCTGATGAAAAAGGTGCAGATGCCCATCGCCGATGCCGACTACTTCCCCGGCGGCGGCAACAGCGTGACCTTCATAACCCCCGCGGGCATCGACGGCATCGCCGGACGTATGGCCTATAGCAGTACTTCTGGTAAGTTCAGCTTTATCTGGGATGAGGCCACGACCGTATCGGTGCCGAAGAAGCTCGAAAAAGCCATGTGCAATCTGACCAACTGGAACTGGCCGCACACGTTCGTCGTGCCGAAGTACGCCAGCATGGTCGAGTTCAAGCAATATGCTCCCGCCAACCATCTGCACATGACGTGGGATCTGCCGGTGGCTCGCCTGCAGCACTGGATGGATATGACCGGCGTTCTAAGCGTGACCCCGTGGGCAGCCCGGCCGGCTTTCATCGAAGGGGTGGATCGTCCCCAGCCGCTGGTGCATCTGCTCAACGGCGGAGAAGTCAATTTTAAATCGTTGCAGTAACACTAAGGTTCAAAGTACAATAAAGAAGGGAACTTCGATGCTGAGGTTCCCTTTTTCATTTGATGCAACTTGTAGGACCTAAGTAATAAAGGGAAACTCGAATATGACAAACAACAATCTTCCGCTGGGTGTGATTTTTGATATGGATGGGGTACTGGTCGATTCGGAGGCGTTTATCTGCAAGGCCGCCTGTATGATGTTTGCTGAAAAAGGACTGGCGGTTCAGCCGGAAGATTTTCTGCCGTTTGTGGGGATGGGGGAAAATCGTTACATCGGCGGTGTTGCGGAAAAGTACGACTTTCCAGTCGAGATCAATGAAGTCAAAAAACGCACCTATGATATTTACTTGGAAATCATCAAAGGAGCCTTAAAACCGCTGCCCGGCGTACATGCGTTCGTTGAGCAATGTCGACAGATGGGCAAAAAGATTGCCGTTGCCTCCAGTGCCGACCGCCGCAAGGTGCTGGGGAATTTAGCAGAGATTGATTTGCCGCTTGAACGCTTTGACGCGGTGATTACCGCCGAAGATGTCGAGCATAAAAAACCCGCACCGGATATCTTTCTGTTGGCCGCTGAAAGGCTGGGATTCGACGCTGCCGATTGCTTGGTGGTTGAGGACGCCGTCAGCGGTGTTGCCGCCGCAAAATCTGCCTGCGCAAAATGCTTGGCCCTGACCACCTCATTTACCCGCGAACAACTCGCCGACGCCGATTTTTGGGCCGCCGACCTCGCAACTGCCGAGCCCAAAGTCCTGAATTGGTTTTAGTATCCTATGTCAGGTTCACGAAATGCAATTAATAAATTTGGAAATTCTGCCACATTAATCCATCTTTGACGTCTATACTTGTGATGATACCGTGATTTCGATTACGGGGAGCATGATATGATGCGAAAAATGATTATACTGGCGATGTGGTTGACAGGTGGACATTTATTGCTGGGCCTGACTCTATTGGTCGTTCTTTCAAATAGCGGAATTGATGAGGGCATCGGTTATTATCTGCATTTGCTTTTTGGTATCCCAAATCTGCCAGCGATGTTTTTATTGGGATTTCTGGGCCTGTATACTGAATCAGTTTCTTTAAATATTGTCTTGCTGATGCTGGCGGGCATTCCGCAATGGGTTTTGATGGCAGTCCTTCTCGTAGTTGCAGATAATCTCTTTTTATGGATACGTGTCAGAGCCGAAAACAGCTTGGTCGAAAAGCAGGAAGGACACGCTGAAATGCTCGAGCAACTTAAAGAATACAACAAAATTGATCCCTGATTTTATTATGCAAAAAAACAGACACTTATTAAAAATTACTCAAGTGGTCTGTTGTGTTATTCATTTTCGTCGATGAGGCCGTAGTATTTCATTTTTTTGTAGAGGGTGGTTCGGTTGATGTCGAGGGCCTTGGCGGTTTCCTGCCGCTGCCAGTTGTTGGCTTCCAGTGCCGCAGTCAGAATGGCTTTTTCCGGACCTTCGAGACTTTTTTTGAGGCTTTGGTTTTTATAGGATACCGCGCCTGCTTCGGCGTTATGCGACGCAATCGCCGTGGGCAGATCGGTCACATCAATCAGCGGGCCCTTGCTGAGCAGGACGGCGCGTTCGATCACGTTTTCCAGTTCGCGTACGTTACCGGGCCACCGATAGCTTTGCAGCTGCTGCAGGGCCGCTTCGGTCAGGCCGGATTTGCTGCGGCCGTGGGCGGCGCAGAAATTCTTCATGAAGTAGTCCGCCAGCAGCGGCACATCGGCAATTCGCTCGGCCAGCGGCGGCAGGCCCACCGTAACCACGTTAATCCGATAGTATAAATCCTCGCGGAAGCGTCCCTGTTTGACTTCTTCCAGCAGGTCGCGGTTGGAGGCCAGAACCACACGCACATCGACGGTATGTGTCAGGTTACTGCCGACCGGCTCGAACTGGCGGTTTTGCAGCACACGCAGCAGTTTGACCTGCATCGCGGGCGTCGCCGAAGATATCTCGTCCAGAAAGATCGTCCCCTTGTTGGCGGCCAGGAATTTTCCTTCTTTATCGCTGACGGCACCGGTGAAGGCGCCTTTGGCGTGGCCGAACAGTTCGCTTTCGAGCAGGGTTTCCGGCAGCGAGCCGCAACTAACCTCCACGAACGGCTGGTTGTGTCGGGAGGATTGGTAATGAATGGCTCTGGCCAGCAGGCTTTTTCCCGTGCCGGAGGGCCCGGTCATCAGGATCGTGGTGTTGGTGTCGGAAACAGCGCCGATCAGCTCGAAAATCCGTGACATTTTATAGTCCCGACTGATGACTTTATCGAGGCTGTATTTGTTGGTGAGCTGCTGGCGAAGCTGCTGATTTTCACTCATCAGTGATTGCTGGCGGATCGCCCGCTCGACAGCCAGCAGCAGGTCGTCATCGATGATGGGTTTGGTGAGGTAATCATAGGCGCCTTTTTTGATCGCCTCAACAGCGCTTTCAATCGTGCCGTAGCCGGTAATCATGATCACGACCGTTCGCGGATAGTTCAGCCGAACCCTATCGAGGATTTCAAAGCCGTCGCCATCCGGCAGATTGACGTCTGTGATGACCAGCGAAAAGCTGTGGTCGGCGAGCTTTTCAAGGGCCTGTGCGATGGAAGCGGCACCGGTGGTGTGATAGCCTTCGATTTTTAAAAACTCGCACAGCGAATCGAGGATAATCGCGTCGTCATCAACAATCAGGATGGGGGGCTTGGTCATAACGTACTCCGATTGGGGTTAGTCGGTCGTATACAGGGCAGTTGAACGATGAACAACGCGCCGCCCTGGGGGTGGTTTTGAGCCGTGATGGTTCCGTTCAATTTTTCAAGAATATCGCTGCAGATCGCCAGTCCCAGCCCGGTTCCCTGGCCCTTGGGCTTGGTGGTGTAAAACGGCTTGAACATTTCGTCCATGTCGGCGGTGTTCACTCCCGGGCCGCTGTCGTGAAATTCGATCCGGCAGTGACGCTCGGTTTTTCGGATTGTGATCGTCAGCGTGCCGCTGCCCTGCATGGCATCGGAGGCGTTTTTGATCAGGTTGCAGAAGACCTGGAAAATCGAGTCACTTTTCAGGTGCGGCAGCGGGGCGGTGTAATCGCGAACCATCTTGACTTCGATGTTGCGAAGCGATGTTTCCATTGCGCGTAAGGCATCGTCGATGGTTTTGTCGATCGGACTGGTTTCAAAGGCCAGGTTGGTCGAGCGAGAGAACTCCAGCATTTCGGTGATGATCTGGGCCATTCGCTGCAGGCCCGTGCGGCAGTGCAGCAGGTATTCTTTGGCCTTTTCGGGCTGATTCTGTTCCAGAATGCGAAGGCTCAGGTTCACGTACCGCAGAATGCCGTCCAGCGGATTGTTCAGTTCGTGGGCGACGTTGCCGGCCACTTTACCGATCGCCATCAAACGCTCGGCCTGTGCCATTTCATGTTCGGTTGCGAGCTTTTTCGTCGCATCGGTAATGATCGCAGCGCCGCCGAGGACGCTGTTTGTTTCCTGGTCTTTGATCGGAAGACAGAGGATGCCGAGCAACCGAGGCGCGGGGCCGTTTGAATATTTAACCGCCTCAAAGACCGCTTGCTGGCCCGATTCCATCGTCGCGGTCAGCAGTTCTTTCCAGTTGCCCCAGATATTCGGGTCGGTGCCCGCCGACAAGGTTGCATTGACCGTCGGTTGCAGACTGACCAACCTGGCGGCTAGCGGATTGGAGTCGATGATATGCAGGTTGCGGTCGAACGAAATGATCCCGGCCTGAAAGGATTGCGCGACCGACGATGCTAATGTATTTAAATGGAGCATTTGATGTTTTTTCATGATTGCAATGACTCTCAGAGACCATAGAAATCAAATCATGTTTATTTATATCAACATTAAAGCATATTAAACGCTCTTTGTCAACTGCGTGTTGATAAAGTGAAACATTTTGAGATAAAGTGTGTTCGAAATGTAGTTTTATTGAAACCTGTCTGAGTCGGATCGGAGGTGCTTTTACTGTTTTTATGACAGATACTTATGTTTAATTAAGATATTTTGTCTAAAAGTCTTAAAAAATTGTTTATATTTATCAACAAATACGCTAGAATCCGATAATAACCGTGTTAATATCAATTCAGGGATGGTTCAGCTAAGTGCCTTTCGGTAAACGCGTTAGAGACTCGGTGGCAAATCGGGTTTTTCAATAACAAGGACTGGAATACATTTTGCTCCTAAGATTGATAGCATAAGATGGTTTATTATGCAAGGAGGCACACAGGATGGATGAGGAACGGAGGAGACATAAGCGGTTTCCGCTGAGGTTGTCGATTTTTTGCCAGCGAGTCGGGCATTCCGGCGGCAAGCTTTACAGCGGCAAAACGGTCAATGTCAGCCCGAGCGGAATGCTGGTTGAGATGCGAAGTGACGGCTTGCAGGACGGCGAGTTGCTGAGTGTGGAGATGACGGTCCCGCCGACGGAGGGTATGCTTGAATTTGGCGGCAGTATTTCCAGCTATGCACGGGTTGTTCGCAGCGGTGCCGGTAGCTGGGAAGGGGAGTCTTCGTTCGCCAAAACCGTTGCACTTGAATTTTGTGACAGTCCCAAATTACGTCTCTAAAACAACTCTTTCAGGCCAAAACCGTAATATTGACATTTTTTCTTTTTCCGCTACAATCGCCCTGTATGAATCACCCACTATCACAAGTTTGTTGTTTGTTGTCGTGCGTCTTTTGGATCGCCGGTTGTGAGCAGCCCCAGCCGAGCGATCCGGTCGATGACGTTTTGCTTCAGGGGGTCAAGTTGGGTGACCTTCAGCCGCATGAAAAATCGCAAAGCTCTGAGCCACAGCTGTCTTTTTCGGTTTTGACATATGAGCTGGATGCAGCGTCGATGGACTCGCTGAGTAGGGTTTATCGCCTGCTTTCCAAGTGGGGCATTCAATATGAGGACAAAACGGCTTTCGACGCTAATGGCTTTGCGGTTGGATTGGGGATGCCTCAAAGTGGCGCCGAAGTGGCTCGGACCTTAACGGAAATTGGCGCCAAGCGGGTTGCACAAAGCCGGGTTGGCACTCCGGCCGGTGCGCATGAAGTGCTTTCGGCTGCCGCCGTTGCGCCGCAGACGCTGTGGTTTCCGAAATCGCATCGCACGCTGGGCGGGGCGACACTGTCGGCTGGGCAGTTGGGATGGATTTTTTCCGCACAGAAAGATCCCAACAGGGATTCTGTGCTGACGGTGCAGGCTGAGCCGGCGTTTTGGGAGCAGGGGTTGACGGATTTGCGATTATTGGCTGGGAAGGTGCCGTTTGAGTTTAAAACATTCGATGTTGGGCGATTCCAGATTGAACTGCGTCAGGGGCAGTTTTTTGTGCTGGGACCGGCCGGGGCAATTCTTACGCAACAGACGCTGAATCAGTTGTTGTTTGCGACGCCCAAGCAAGATAAGGGCCGGCTGCTGCTGGTGATTGTTGACAAGGTGGGAAATTGATGGGTATGCAGGAGCGGGCGACGGTTGCCGTTCAGCAATGCAGGTCATATGAACCTGCGGCGGTGCGGGCGGCGATTCAGTCACAGCTTGATTTGCTGGGGGGAGTCGGCCAGTTTTTCACATCGGGGCAGCGTGTGTTGATCAAGCCGAATCTGATCGTGCCGAAGGGACCGGATATCCCCGCGCAGACGCATCCCGAGGTGATTTATGCGATGGCTGAGATTGTCAAGGACGCCGGTGCGATGCCGCTGGTGGGTGATTCACCGGCGTGGAGCAATACCGCCGGATGCCTGCGGGCATTGGGGATTGATAAGCGGCTGGAAAAACTGGGCGTCGAGATCGTTAGTCTGAATAATCCCGTTCGAATGAAGGTTGAAGGAGCAACGATTGGCATCAGCAACGTGGCGTTGGGGGCCGACGCGATTATTAATGTGCCCAAACTCAAGGCGCACCAGCAGCTCGGGGCGACCTTTGCGTTTAAGAATCTGTATGGATGTGTGTGCGGGCTGGGCGGCAAGGAAAAGGCGTACTGGCATTTTGCACGCGGGGCCGATTACGACGCATTTTGCCGGATGGTTGTAGGGATTTATCAAAAGCTGCCCGTTGTATTGAATATCATCGACGGGATTGTGGCGATGGAAGGGCAGGGGCCGATCAACGGGGCTCCGAGAGAATTGGGATATCTCATTGCAGGTACGGATCCCGCGGCATGTGAACGGGTGTGCTGTGAAATGGTTGGCTTCGATGCCAATGACCTGCCGTTATTGACGGCCGCGGCAAAACTGGGCGTCGGCTGCACAGGCCGCCGGCAGATCGACGTCGTCGGCGACGCATACGACAAACCGGTCCTGCCCGATTTTACCCCGGCAACGCAAACCCCCCTGCGGTTCACCTTCCCCCACATCTGTAAAAGCATCACCAAGCAGTGTGTAATCCTGATAAAAAACATGCTGCATCTGAAAAAGGAGCGAGCGTGAGTTTTTAAACGGGATTTAAAGGGTTATAGATGTCAGAGAAAACGAAACGTCTAATGTCGTTATGGTTTGGTGTGCTGAGTTTGGTGCTTTGGTTAATGCCTGCATGGATTAACCACTTGGTCATGAGAGATGGCGCGGGGCACGTTTTTTTTGAATATCTGGATCAGCATTTTATTCTGTTTTTGTTTGCATCTGTAACTATGGGGATACTTGCAGTCATTACTGGATGTTCATCCAAATGCAATATAGCGATTGTATTGGGTTGTATAGGTGCCTTGCTCTCAGCGATGCTTGTCTTTGGAACTCTGATGTTAATTTCTGGCTCACGTAGGTTCTCTTGTCACTACCCAATGGAGGTCTTTAGTATCGCAACACAAAAATATTGTGAACAAAACAACGGAAATCTCCCCGATGCGGAGACATGGTGCGATCAACTACTGAAATCTGTTGAAGATGTAAAATATTTTTCATTGGAGACTTTTTCAGGCAGATATGGTCTTAGTCTTGATCGAGATGAAAAAAGAAGTGGCTTTGCTTTTAATAAAAATCTGGATGGTTGTCGACTTTCAGAGGTTGACTGCGAAACAGTTTTTCTATTTGAAACGGATTTAGGCTGGAATCAAAACGGTACATCAGCCATATTGCTACCCAATGGATACCCCGGTTTCTGGCCTTTTTTTGAGGGCGGATATCCTTTTGTTTTTGTTGGACCTGATTCGACTTTTACGGTGAAGTTTGTCAAGAATTCCGAGCTTGACCACCTGAATTGGACGGTTGACGAATGATTTTGGATATCTAATTGAGGGGCCGCCCCTCAGGGCAGGCTCTTTCGCTCGGAAAGTGAGAGTGATTATATTAAAAAATACGTTTTTTTGTTGTTATAAAAGGCGTTTTATGAAATAAAACATCTATGGATATACGTTCTATACAGTAATTCATGTGAGGCGGTCTGCGCACAGCGATGATGGGTGACACTATATTAATTAGGGGTCTTTCTTATGAATCGACGACATTTTGTATCAACGGGTCTTGCGGCCGGAGTCGGCCTGGCTTCCTCACTTTATGCCGCACCGGAACCGGAAAAGAACGCATCGACAAAACCATTTAAGCTGAAATATGCTCCATCGCTGGGGCGGTTCAACAATTTGGCGGGAAAAGACAACATTGACCAGATTAAGTTTATGCACAACCAGGGGTTTCGGGCTATCTTTGATAACGGCCTGATGGGCAAATCCCCGCAGCAGCAGGAGCAAATCGCCGAAGCCCTGCGACAGCGCGGCATGGACCTGGGACCGTTTGTGGGATATGCGGACTTCGGCAAGAGAAGCTTTGTCCTGCCTTCGCATGAGATCAAAGACGAAATCATCAAAATGGCCAACCAGTGGGTCGAAGTCCACCAGCGAACCGGCGTCAAATGGGTGCTGGCGGTGCCGGGACGCTATGACGAACGGCTGGAGTGGGACTACCAGACCGCCAACGTTGTGGAAAACCTGAAATACTGTACGGAGATCTGCGAAAAGGCCGGGCTGGTGATCGTCTTGGAACCCCTGAATCCGCACGATCACCCGGGATTGTTTCTGACGAAGGTGCCGCAGGCATTTCAGATCTGCAATGCCGTCAACAGCCCGTCCTGCAAAATAGTCAATGACCTGTATCATCAGCAAATTACCGAGGGCAACCTGATTCCGAACATTGACCGCGCCTGGAGTCAAATCGCGGCATTCCATCTCGGCGACAACCCCGGACGCAAGGAACCCGGTACCGGGGAGATCAACTATAAGAATGTCTTTAAACATTTGCACGCCAAAGGCTATGACGGCGTTCTGTGCTGTGAACACGGCACCAGCAGAGGCGGAAAAGAAGGCGAACAGGCATTCATTGACGCATACCGTGTCTGCGATAACTTCTGATCATAGGAGATGAACATGAACAAAAGACTTTTATGGGTTTCTGCAAGCCTCATCGCGGCTTTCACACTGACGGGATGTACCCGGTCGGTAGCGCTGTTTAACGGTCAGAACCTCGACGGTTGGAAGCCTTACCTGGAGGATCAAAGCATTGATCCGGCAACCGTCTGGTCCGTTCAGGACGGCGTGATTCACTGCAAGGGAAAGCCCAACGGCTACATCCGTACCACGACGGATTATTCGAATTACCACCTTCATGTCGAATGGCGATGGACGGGCGAGCCGTCCAACAGCGGCGTTTTGCTGCACAGCATCGGCCCCGATCAGTTATGGCCGCTGTGCGTGGAGGCCCAGTTGATGCATGAACACGCCGGTGATTTTGTCACGCTTCAAAAGGGCTCGGCCATCACCGTGAACGGCCGGCGCTATCAGCCGCCGGAGGATGCCATTTACAAGATCATTCCCAAACAGACTGACAGCACCGAAAACCCGCCGGGGCAGTGGAACAGCTATGATATCGTCTGCAAAGACGACATGATTGAACTTTATGTCAATGGCACGTTACAAAACTCCGCAACCAAGTCGAATCTAACCGCCGGAGCGATCTGTCTGCAGTCGGAAGGAACCGCAATTGAATTTCGAAACATTACTTTGAAACCCCAGGAATAGGAGAGACCATGAACAGACGGGATTTTTTAAAATCAAGTTCGGTGACACTCACTGCGGCAGCGGTGCTGGCTGGATCCGAAAAAATATTTGCTGCCGGGCAGGAAAAAATCAAAGTCGCACTTGTTGGCTGCGGCGGTCGGGGCAACGGAGCTCTTGAAGACTTTCTCAATGCTGCGTCGACCCGCAACATGCCGGTGGAGATCGTGGGTTTGGCGGACTTTTTTGAAGATCGCGTCAAGGCTGCGGCGGCGAAGTTCCAGGTTTCCGAAGAATTGTGCAGGGTGGGTGCCAATGCGTATAAGGATATCATGAAAACGGATGCTGATGTCGTGCTGCTGGTGACTCCGCCGAACTTTCGGCCGGTCCATTTTGAAGCGGCGATCAATGCCGGCAAGCACGTCTTCATGGAAAAACCGGTGGCCGTTGACCCGCCCGGTGCCCGCAAAATCGTGGAAGTGGGCGAAGTGGCCAAACAAAAGGGCCTGACGGTTGTCGCCGGCACCCAGCGACGTCACCAACTTGAATATCTCAAAACCCAGTATGCCATTGAGAAAGGGGCCATTGGTCCGATTCGCGGCGGTTCGGTCTACTGGTGCGGCGGAGCCTTATGGTATAACGAACGCAATCCCGGTGAAGACGATGCGTCTTATATGGTTCGCAATTGGGTCAGCTTTACTGAAATGTCCGGCGATCATATTGTTGAACAGCACGTTCACAATATTGATGTTGCCAACTGGTTCATTGGTCGACATCCCGAATCGGCGATTGGTTTCGGCGGCCGGGCGCGTCGAAAAACAGGCTCCCAGTTCGATTTCTTCAGCATCGACTTTGATTACGGCGACGGTGTTCGCATCCACAGTATGTGCCGCCAGATTAACGGCACCTATTCACGCGTGTCCGAGACCTTTACCGGCACCACGGGTGATACCTGGGGCAGCGGTCCCGGCAAGGGAGGTTTTCCAACTGAGATGCAGATGCCAGAGAGAGAATACGCCGGAAACCCGTATGTTCAGGAACACGTTAATCTGCTCGACAGTGTCCAAAAGAAAATCCCTTACCTGAACGAAGCGGCCAATGTCGGCACCTCGACCTTGACCGGGATCATGGGCCGCATCAGTGCTTATACGGGACAACTGGTTCGCTGGAAAGATGTTGCCGAAAACGAGAAGTCACCGTGGTATAATCTGACGCTGGGCCCGACGCCGGCCGACTTCGAAAACGGTACCGTCAAGGCACCTGCTGACGATGTCATTGCCATTCCCGGCAAAGCCTGATCGCCGGTAAATCAAGTCACTTAAAAGGGATCCGGAGACGTCTCCGGATCCCTTTCTTTTTTAGAAAGCTCAATCTTCTGATTATTGATGCTTCCGGTCTCGATGGTCCCCCGGCGACGCCGACATACGATGACAATGGCAACATGACCTATGACGGCACGCATACGTATGTGTATGATGCTCAAAATCGCCTGATCGCGGTTTCCGATGCATCCGCGACCTATGAATTCGACCATGCCGGCAGACGCATCTCCAAAACGGTCAGCGGCGTGAAAACCGTCTATGTCTACAGCGGTGCGCATGTCATTGCCGAATACATGGATCTGGATTCCGGCGGAACCGGTACGCCCGACGATCTGGCCAGACGCTATGTCTACGGTCCCGGCATGGATCGGCCCGTTGCAATGATTGACTTTACAACCGGCAGTGCTCTATGGTATTATTACCATCAGGATGCCCTGGGCAATGTGGTCGCTCTTTCAAATAACAGTGGAAATCTCGTCGAAAGCTACGAATATACGCCGTTCGGCACGCCGACGATGTATAATGTCGCCGGAACAGCGATTCCGAGTTCAGTTATCGGTAATCCGTACATGTTCACCGGCCGCCGGTATGACGCCGAATCCGGCTTGTACTACTACCGCTTGCGCATGTACAACTCGGAATTAGGCCGATTCATGCAAACAGACCCCATCGGCTACTACGACAGCATGAACCTCTACCAGTACTGCGGCAATAATCCCGTTAACTGGGTTGATCCGTGGGGTTTATCTCCTCGTGGAGGAAATGATGTCGATCTTGCTGATCGTTTAGAACAAGATAAAGGTCTATCCAAACATGGTCGGCGCAGTATGGAGCAAGCAGCTAATAGAGGCTTAAAAAATAGGGGGGGGAAAGTTGGGAAAGAAATGATGGGAGAACTTGCCGATGAAATGGCAACAAATAAAGGTAAATATACAGGTGAGGGTATGGCCAAGTCAGGCCATGCACGAAAGGCTGCAAAACAGGCAAAAGCACTCCAAAAAGCAGCTAGGGCAAAAGGTGTTATAGGAATGGTTTTGATGCTTATTGCAGGTGATTTATGTGAGGTGATGGGTGATGGGGAAGAGCCGAAAGAATGCATTAAAACCATAGCAGATAGATATAATAAAGAACAAGAAGAGTTGTATAATGAAGCTATGGAAAATAGACCGGTTGGTGAATCATGGCTAGATGGATTAATTCGGTCTATATTCGGTGACGATGAAGAAGGATATGTACCTATACCTCGCTATATGGTTCCAGAAAATTACCAGTATACAGCTCCTGACACAGATCCTTTACCCGGTAGAGGTCGCGTTTGAGAACCTTTTGAAGTTGGTGTTATTGAGAATTGGGGAAGATACAAAAAAAGGAATATTTTACACAGAATTATATAAACTGTATAATGGGATAAAAAAGAATTAAATATATTTGGATAACTTTGTTACAATTAGGAATTTAAAATATGGGAAAGAGGATTGAAGTCCAAAATGCAAAATACTTTTGATCGTGTTGTGCGGCCACTATATGGACATTATTGCTGGGGATTTAATTTTGATCCTCTATTCAACCTGTCATTTCAAATAGGTCCGCCGAAATTAAAGATTAGAGAACCCAGAAAAACAACTTCTAAAAATCCTGATATAATCTGGCTATATTCGATTCGTCAAGTTGATCCATATGGAAAATGGGAGTTTTATACGAGATCGGCATACTGGAAAATCAGACAAAACAACATTACAACGACAAGGTCATCATCTAAAAAACAAATTTTGGAAGCAACAGCAAGCCTTTCTGGTCAGGTTTTACAAAGTTTTCAAATCAAAATAGAGACAGGCTCCACACAGATTAATTTTGATTTGGGTGGAATTTTGGAGATAAGAAGATGTACAAAGGTAAATAGGAAAATACTATGGGATTTATTCTTGCCAGATGATACAGCTTTCTCTGTTTTATCTGATGGGTCCTTTGAGCTCGAAAACACAAAAGGAACTTTAATAGACAGTGGGAAAATACAAAAGCAAAGGGATAATTAAAGGAGAAACGAAACGGTGTCCGGTATGCTCTGTAGAAAAGCTCTTTGACAAGTAAGACGATGGCGATATTGTGGGTGATAGCCAGCAACATCATTTCACGGTTTTGTGACCAATATTTTCTGGCTCGCAGGGAATAATTAAGAAACTATGAAAGCCAGGAATAATTAAGAAACTATGAAAGCCAGATACTCGGGGGCGAATGTGTTATACTCGCCCCCAAGACGTGCTCGTCGCTGTGACGGCACAAAAATTTATGGACGTAAATTTTAGGAGTATCTGGCCATGGAAACTATTTTAGCAATTGACCTGGGCAAACGCAAGAGTGTTGTTTGCAGGATGGATCGCAGCTCTTTGAAAACGCAATACAAGACGATTCGCACGCAGCCGGAGGTGTTTCACGATCTGTTTGCGGATTTGGACGTTAAAAACGCTGTTGTGCTGTTTGAGATCGGCAATCAGGCCGGGTGGGTGGCGGATATGCTGCGGGCGATGGGCCTGTCCTTCAAGGTCGCCAACACCAACGACCCGGCGTGGAAGTGGACCAACAATCCGGTCAAAAGCGATAAAAAGGACGCCTTGCGGCTGGCGATGATGTATCATCAGGGCTTCTTGCCGGAAGTCTATATCCCGGTCAAAGCGGTTCGTCAGA
Organism: Anaerohalosphaeraceae bacterium; assembly: GCA_963675155.1. Classification (GTDB taxonomy): domain Bacteria; phylum Planctomycetota; class Phycisphaerae; order Sedimentisphaerales; family Anaerohalosphaeraceae; genus 4572-13. The sequence goes on from OY775912.1 coordinate 1,156,180, forward strand.
AACGCATGCTGATTACTTATCGCCAATCGCTGGTGGATCGTCTGACGCAGGTCAAAAACAGTATCCGGGCCATCTTATGTACGATGGCGATTGATCTGCCGGTTGGCAAAAGCGGCTGGACAAAAAAACGGCTCAAGGAACTGGCTGAGCAGGCCCGTCCGCTGGAGTCGATTGACGATGCCTGCGACTTCTGGCGGGGACAGCTTTATGTGGAACTGCAATTGTACACGGCGGTCAAACAGCAATTAGATAACGTCACAGCAAAACTGGACGCTGTCGGCCAAGAGCAATCGGCGGTGAACTTATTGCAGACGGTTCCCGGCGTCGGGCCTCGCACCGCCGAGGCGTTGGTGGCGGTGATTGACAATCCGCATCGGTTCAAAAATTGTCGGCAGGTGAGTAACTATGTCGGCTTTACGCCCCGGCGATATCAGTCCGGCGACATGGACCGAACCGGCCGGATCAGTAAACGCGGCAATCCGCTGTTGCGAATGCTGCTGGTGCAGGCCGGCTGGGCGTCGCTGCAATATGCCTGGGCCAGAACGATTTACAATCGCGTTTGCCGCGGCAGTACGAAACGACGGAAGATTGCGATTGTGGCCGTAGCCCGGCATATTCTGATGCGGTGCTGGGCGATGCTGCGGGATAACCAACCGTGGCGATGCAGCGTTGAAAGAACGATGTAAATAGAAATAGCGTTCATTTTTTATTGTTCACCCGCTGTTGGGTGAGGGTAAAAAACAAAAAATGAACATTGATGATTGAAGCTCTTTAAATGATCGAGATCGAAAAGAAGGTTGAGCCTGACTGACCCCTTGGGCGTGTGACAAGCCCGTAATTAAGAATAGGCCGACCTGCCGCAGAAGTTGAATAGGACCGCGAACAGCAATAAATCATCGCGGCACCCTGAATAGGAGTATGAGACGACCGATCATGACAGAGCATCGGAAAAGGTACGCAAAATGAAAAGATAAAAATTAGAAATATCAAAACTAACCGTTGACAAATCTGGCTTCATAGGAAGGGGTCAGACACCTTTTTTTGTTGACTTGGGGGAATTGTAAGGTGTCCGGTACTTTTTTTAATCAACATTTTTCATACTCTTCATGTTTTAATCAAAAATTAGTGTGTATTCGTGTCGATTCGCTTGCCAAGCCGAAGTTTTAACGAAGGCTGGTGGCTCAAAATAATCGGCGAAAATCGGTGTTAATCTGACTTCGGCAAGCTCAGTCGAGTCGCCATTGCCAATCCCTCAAGCCTCAGGCCTAAAGTCTAAAATTAATATTTGACATCCATCAAACATGTGCTATAATACAGAAAATTAAATAACATTACATCGTCGATCGTCATTCGGCAATCATCAGTTCAAACAGGAGGGGCAAATCAAAATGAATTTAAACACTGTTTTCAGTGAATTTCCGTGCAACTTGTCCCGCCGAAGCCTTTGGCGAAGGGGGATTCCGTGGTTAAAAATCCCTGAAAATCCGCGCAATCTGCGGTTGCTTTTTTTAACAAACAAACCCATTTTTTACATTTCCTTAACAATTGTTAACGGTTTTTAAAAAAAGGAGTTGCAAGAATTTAGGCGGGTAAATATAAAAGAAATGTTAAAAAAACAAACCCAAACAAACCCAATCTTAACATGTGCTGAAATCAAAGCAGCTCGGACACAGGTTTGGTTGACAGCGGGTTTTTCGTGGACATAACAATGCAGGAAGGCGTATGGATATGCGGCGTTTTTTGAGACAATGGCGATTTACGATCATTTTGATTGCTTCGGTGGTTTTCGGGGCTCTGCTGGGGTGGCGGATTGGGCCGGGGGCGGAGCGTTTAAAACCGGCGGGGGATTTATTTTTAAATCTGTTGTTTACAGCGGTGGTGCCGCTGATTTTCTTTTCGCTGTCGTCGGCGATCGCGGGCAGTGCCAATCTCAAGCGTCTGGGGCGGATTGCAAGCTTGATGCTGGTGATCTTTATGATTACCGGGATTCTATCGGCGTGTTTGATGATTGGGGCGGTGAAGGTGTTTAACCCGGGACAGGGCTTGCCGATGGAGCTTTCGGCTCCGCCACAAGTTCAGGATGCCAACCTGGCTGAAAAGATTGTGCAGACGATTTCGGTGCCGGACTTTCCGGTTCTGCTGTCGCGGCGGAATATTCTGGCGTTGATCGTGTTTTCGGTCTTGGTGGGGCTGGCGTCACAGGCCGCGGGTGAAAAGGGCAAAGCGTTTCGTGAGTTTCTCATTTCCGGGGCTGCGGTGATGGGCCACGTGATAAAGCTGGTGATGCTGTATGCACCGATTGGGCTGGGGGCGTATTTTGCGTACTTGATTGGTGTCAACGGACCGCAATTGGTTGGGGCCTATGCACGGGTTGTCGCATTATACTATCCGCTGGCGATGGTGTATTTTGTCGTCGGTTTTTCAATGTATGCGTTCATTGCCGCAGGCGGTGGGGGCGTGCGGCGATTTTGGGGTAATATTCTGCCTGCGTCGCTGACGGCGTGGGGCACGGGCAGTTCGCTGGCCGCGCTGCCGGCGAATATGGCTGCGGCCGAGCGGATTGGCGTGCCCGAAGATGTGAGAGAGATCGTGCTGCCGCTGGGGGCGACGATTCACATGGACGGTTCATGCCTGGCGGCGATTTTGAAGATTGCGGTGCTGTTTGCGTTGTTTGACAAACCGTTTACGGGTATTGGTACAATGGCCGGAGCGGTGGGGGTTGCGTTATTGTGCGGCGTGGTGATGAGCGGTATTACCGGCGGCGGATTTCTGGGTGAGATGCTGATTGTTACGCTGTACGGGTTCGGACCGGAAGCGCTGCCGATCGCGGCGATGCTGGGAACGCTGGTCGATCCGCCGGCGACCATGATTAACGCTTCCGGCGATACCGTTGCGGCGATGCTGGTGACGCGGTTTTTAAAGGCAAAAGAATGAAACCGCAGATTACGCGGATTTTACAGATTTAATTAACCGCCGAGGATACGGAAGGTACTTATTTTCAGGATATTGAACAGGATTTTAAGATGAATAGATCAAAACGGTATTGGAACAAGATCGTGGTGGTTTGGCTTTTTGTATTGGTTTTGTGTCCGTTTGCCCGGGCGGTGGAAATTGTTCGACAGCCGAATATCATTCTGGTGTTTATTGATGATATGGGCTGGGCGGATTTATCCTGTTTTGGCAATACGGATATTTCGACGCCTCATATGGACCGGTTGGCGGAAGAAGGGATCGCTTTTGAGCAGTTTTACGTCAATGCGCCGATCTGTTCACCGTCGAGGGTTGCGATTTCGACAGGGCAATATCCGCAGCGATGGAAGATTACCTCCTATCTGGATAATCGCCGCGCTAATCGCCGTCGAGGCCTGGCCAACTGGCTTGATCCAAAGGCCCCGATGTTGGCACGAAGTCTGAAAGCGGCCGGCTACAAGACAGGCCATTTCGGTAAGTGGCATATGGGCGGTCAACGGGATGTGGCCGAAGCTCCGGCGATCTCTGAGTACGGATTCGAAGAATCGCTGACCAATTTTGAGGGGATGGGCCCCAAACTGCTGCCGCTGACGATGGAGCCGGGCATGGAAAAGGCCGGACGCATCTGGGCCGATGCCGAGCGATTGGGTGGTCCGGTGGTCTGGATGCAGCGCAGCGAGATTACCACGGGGTTCTGCAATTCTGCAATGGCCTTTATGAAACGCGCCAAAATGGAAAAGAAGCCGTTTTATGTGAATATCTGGCCGGATGACGTTCATAGCCCGTTTTTTCCGCCCGTCAGTAAGTGGGGCAAAAACAAACGGGAGCTGTTTCTTGCTGTGCTGAAAGAAACGGACAATCAGGTCAAACAGCTATTTGATTTCATACGAAATGACGAACAATTACGCGACAATACGCTGATCATACTGTGTGGGGATAACGGACCTGAGCCGGGAGCCGGAAAGGCCGGCCATCTGAAAGGCTGCAAGGGGCAATTGTATGAAGGGGGTGTCCGGTCGTCACTGATTGTCTGGGGACCGAAGATCATTGCCAAAGAGGCCACGGGGACGCGGAATAAAACATCTGTCTTTTCGGCCATTGACTTAGTGCCGTCTTTGCTGACGTTAGCCGGTGCCAAGCCTGCGGAGGGGGCAAGTTATGACGGCGAAGACGTACTGGATACCCTGCTGGGCAAATCGCAGGATTCACGCACACAGCCGATCTTTTTTGGTCGGCCGCCGGACCGCAAGGAGTACAATGGCCAGAAGAATCTTCCCGACCTGTCTGTTCGGCAGGGGCAATGGAAATTCTTGTGTGATTTTGACGGCAGCAAACCGCAGCTTTACGATCTGGTCGCCGATCCGGGTGAATCGAAAAATCTGGCTGAAGATAAACCGAAAGTTGTAAAAGAATTGACCGAAAAGGTTCTTAATTGGTACAAAGAGGTGAATTGAGGCGAACTCTCCAATCTATCCTGATCGGTTTGCTGCTGGCTTTGATAGTGTGCCAAGGCTGTTCTGGTGGGCATCAGACGGTCACGCCGGAAGGCGTGCCATTACCGGAGGATATGGCTCAGAGGCTTTCGCAATACGAATGGAACTCTCGCGTTGGCGGCAACGTCGGAATTTGGGTGAGTGTCGCCGATCAGCGGCTCTATGTGATACAGAGCGATTCATTGCTGGCAACGTATGTCTGTTCGACCGCCAGGGCCGGAACCGGAAGTGAGCGAGATTCCGGCAAGACGCCGCTGGGATGGCATCGGGTGGCGGCTAAAATCGGTACGGATTTGCCGGCAGGGGCGAGGCTGAAAGACCGCCAGTGGACCGGTGCGGTGTGGCAGCCGGGGCAGGATACCGCGGGCGATCTGATTTTGTCGCGGATATTATGGCTGGACGGCCTTGAAAAGGGCAAAAACCGCGGCGATGGCGTCGATAGCAAGAACCGATATATCTATATCCACGGCACCAACCGCCTCGAAGACCTCGGAACCCCGGCCTCACACGGATGCATACGCCTGAACCTGATGGAAATAATTCAATTGTATGAAATGGTACCGTCGAAAAGCTATGTACTGATTACTGAGGAATAGCTGTTTATGAATCGAAATCACTCTCGTTCAGTCAGTTCGAGTTTCTTATAAAGTTGTCCGGTATTGACGAGCCGGTGCGCATGAGTATAATGCCTCTCATGGATATAGACGGAGACGGAAACTCGGATATGGACGATATTTACCTCATGACCGCGTCATGGCTCCAACAAAGCGGCGATCAGTACTATAACGAAGCCGCCGACCTGAACCACGACGGCGTCGTCAACAATATCGACGCCGACATCCTCGCCGGCAACTGGAACGTCATCCGCGACAACACGATCCATTATTATTACCACTTCGACGGCCTCGGCTCGGTCACCGCACTGTCCGACAAAAACGGCCAAACCGTCGAAACCTACCAATACTCCGTCTTCGGCCACACCGCCATCTATAACGCCGAAGGCAACCGCCTAGCCGCCAGCGCCGTTGGCAACGTATACTTCTTCACCGCCCGCCGCCTCGACACCGAAACCGGCATCTACTATTACCGCTCTCGCATGTACAGCCCCAACCTCGGCCGGTTCCTGCAAACCGACCCAATCGGATACGCAGACGGAATTAATTGGTATCTCTATTGCGGCAATAACCCTATGGTTTACATTGACCCGAGTGGTACGCTAATAACGCCTTCAGGAGTTAGAGCTTTTGGCCGGAGAATCGCGGATACTGCTGGAGTTTTACTTGAAACAGCAGAGTGGGCCTCAGGCAACGCTCCTGCAGAAAGAACATTTGGGCCTGGCAGTAGGCAAGTAAGAATTTTGGAAAATCATCCGAGTGTTCAAGCAGCTAGAGAGTTTCATCGAAATAAGAACCTTAAAAGATTAGAGCAAGGTTTAGAAGTTGAGCCAACAACTGACTATATAATGGAGCACAGATATATATGGGAAAATGGTGCTGACCCTACAGAGTGGTTTATCGGTAGAGCTAGTATCGCTATTATTCCAAATGGAGATGGAACTCAAACTGTTATGATTGAAAATTCAACCACATGGAACTCTGCAGTTGGAGATGTTCATAACAAAATTAGAGAAAAACTGGGATGGGAGAGATATGAATGGGGCGCTGATGCTGGGCCTGGCGCTGATTACGACCAAGTAATAACGTGGGATGAGTCATCTTCGATAAAATAATGTAAGTGTAACGTGGAGAAGTTGATGTTGATATTTTCATGTATAAAATTGTTTGCTTTCTTTTTAATCGTGCTGTTTCTCATTAATATTCTAGTGAATATGCTTTTGATATATTTGGGATACGATCCTCAAATAATAAGCAGAAAGTTGGTGATTAAAAAAAGATATAGCGTTCCGTTGTTAGTGCTTTTTATGATATGTTTTCATTTTGCAAGTGTTTCATATTGCAGGCAGATTGATTTTAATCCTCAAGGGATATCTGAAGATGTTTTTACTGGGGAGTGGTACAGAAATAATGAAAGATTGTTTTTCGATGGAAAAAAAGTTTTTTATTCTAAGTCTAATGCAAAAGCTGACTCAGAAGGTTCGAGTGAGTATTTTTGGAGTATTAAAGATTACACGTTAAATATTTTTTCACCGGACAATAAGCCTATTATGAAATTTAGAATAATTAGAGTTGGCGAGAGCTATAGATTGGTTAAGCAACATCAAGTGGAAGATGGCAGGTTGTCAATCTCGGGATTTGAAAAAGGCGAAGTAAATTAAAGGCTCCTGACCCCGTTTCGTTATAGTAAGTCATTTTGAATAAGATGGTTACAGTGTTTTTTGAAACACGACTTGTGGATTTTTGTTGAATTTCGGCAACTTATTCTTGATTGTTGATGCTCTCTTGGCTAGCTTTGATACATTATGTCTCGTCGTAAACGTAAAAATTTGGGCGGCATTGTTTATCATGTATTGAATCGTGCGAATGGTCGTCTGCGTATTTTCAAGAAGGCCGGCGACTTCGCGGCGTTTGAAAAGATTTTGGCCGAAGGACTGTCGCGTTTTCCGATGCGGCTGCTGGGGTATTGCCTGATGGGCAACCACTGGCATCTGCTGTTATGGCCGCGAGAAGACGGCGACGTGTCGACGTTTATGCAGTGGGTGACGATGACGCATCGTCGCAAGCATGAAAAACCGTGTGGCATTGCCTGTTACGTTTCTCAGTGAGACTTGGCATTAAATATTGATGAATTCTTTTTTCCGTGTATCCATCTGGGCTTTGAGGCGGGCGACGATGGACGAGTGCATCTGGGAGACGCGTGACTCGGACAGATCGAGCGTGGCGCCGATTTCCTTCATGGTCATCTCTTCATAGTAGTACAGGAAGATAATAAGTTTTTCCGCACGGGTCAGGCCCTTGCTGACAAGGTTTTTCAAATCGCGTTTTTGAGCCTCAGTGACCGGGTTTTTGCTTTTCTGGTCCTGGATGATGTCAATTTCGCGGATGTCCTTGTCGCCGTCGCTTTCGTTGAATTTGTTGTTCAGCGAGATCAGACCGATGGCGTTGGCGTCACGCTGTAGGCGGTGAAATTCGGGTTTATCCAGCTGCATTTCGGTTGCCAGCTCTTTTTCGGTTGGCATGCGGCCCAGCTGGGCTTCAAGCGTCTGCATGGCGCGATCCAACTGATGGGCGCGGGCACGTACCAACCGCGGCACCCAGTCCATGCTTCGCAGTTCGTCGAGAATACTGCCGCGGATACGGGGGGAGCAGTAGGTCTCAAATTTGACGCCGCGTTCGGGGTCGAACGCGTCAATCGCATCCATCAGGCCGAAAATGCCGGCCTGCACCAAATCGTCCAACTCCACCTTATCCGGCAGCTTGGCCCAGATACGGTCAGCGGTGTATTTAACCAGGTATAGATAATTTTCCATCAGGATGTTGCGGCAGTCCTCCGAGTGTGTCTCGAAGAAGCCGTTCCAGACCTGCTGGATATCGATATTTTCTAAGTGGGGGGCTTTCATACTTAAAACCTCCGTGTTTTATAGTATTTTTTGGGTTTACCCATCTTTACGTCCGATAAGTTACAATGTCGATCTTCCCTGACCGGCCAAAACGCATTAAACGGGCGTCTGACAGGTAAAATTATATCGGTCGATTATGTCACGTACTTAATTTTAAAAGAACAACTTGTCCCAATCACACGAAACATGACTCTCACTTCGCGGCGATGTCATAAAACGGAACCTTTCGGTTTATCCTCGCGAAATTTATTACCCTCAAGGGTATTAAAAGAACCAGTTGACGACTTTTTTGAAAAAACCGTCCGTTCCGGTCCGGGTGGTACCTTTGGTCAGTCGGTTGCTGATCGCATAAAAGGTCTTCGAGACCGTCGCTTTTGGAAAAGCCTGTACCACCGGTTCACGTTTCCGCACGGCTTGCAGCAAACAATCGTCTTTGCAGATCACGCCCGCTTCATAAACAGGGGTATTCAGGAACCGTCCGGCGACATCGGCGATCTGGCGAAAGATCTTTTTGCCTTCCGCCGGCGACTGTGCCATGTTGACCAGCAGGCTGATGCGTCCGGGGTAATGCTTGGACGCGAGAACCTTGATCATCGCATACGCATCGGTCATTGCTGTCGGTTCCGGCGTGGTTACGACCAGCGTATGGTCGGCGGCCAGACAGAAACCGATGACGCTGGAGTGGATCCCCGCACCGGTATCAATAATAAGGACATCTGATCGGGCCTGTAATTGATCCATCTCTTCGATGAGTCGCTGTCGCTGAAAATTGCTGAGGTTGGCCATGCTTTCAATGCCGCTGCCGCCGCAAATGACCTCGACGCCGCCGGGACCGACCTGGATAACTTCTTCGAAGGAGCGGCTGCCGGAGACGACATGCGAGAGATTATAGCGGCTGTTGAGATTCATCAATACATCCAGATTGCCCAGCCCCAAGTCCGCATCCAGCAGGATCACACGCCGGTTTTCAGCAGCCATGCAGAGAGACAGATTAGTCGAGACGTTGGTCTTGCCGACACCCCCTTTACCGCTGGTGACCGCCAGTACCATTGCGCCTGTATCGTGTTCACTTCGTTGTTTTAAATACATCGTATCTTCCGGTATTCAACCTGATACCCTAATTTAAGGGTGATGCAATTTCTCCCTGCTCCAACCGGTCCGATACGCTAAACAAAACGCGATACTGCAACCTACTGGTGAGCATTCTAACAAAACGCCCCTTATACTTCATCAGGGCCTGTTTTTCAAGCAAAATCGGGACAGTTTTACCGTTTGTCCGCTTGTCAGTTCTGTAATGAACCGCGTTTTTGCTTCTGCTTGAGTAGTTCCACAGCAATTTTGTTGTTCATTAAATTTTCAGAGAGCTTTTGAATCTGCAAATGCAGATATTGTTTTATGTCAGATACTAAAAGGGTTTCGGACTGCTCATCAACGATGGGGTCGGCGTCAAAGCATCCGCCTTCGCCGAAACGAACGTGTTGGCGGTCACACAGCAGCAGTCGCTGGGATGAAACGTGTTCGGCGACCGCTTCGGTCATGCAATCGGCGAATTCAATGACCGGCATGTCCATGGGACGAAATCCTTCAGTTTTATAATCGGACATGTTACGGGTCAGGACGTCACGACGGCGCTCGGTAAACTCGATAATCCGTGTCAGGACCTCGGTCATGTTATCGATTGTCGTTGTTACTTTCATTGTTAGCGTCCGTGCCGTTGTGTTCCAATTATTTATGAAGCCGAGAGAGAAGGGGAATGGTCCTCCTTCAGGATCTCCCGGATTTCAGTCAGCGTTTTAGTTTTTCGTAATTCCTGAATCTGCCAGAGCCGCTCAAAGACAGATTCGCCGTAGAGACGGTGACCGCCCTCGGTCCAGTCCGATTCCTGGATAAGGCCCATGGTTGTGTAATTATGGATGGTCTGACGGGTAAAGGGGGTGTGGCGGACGATTTCACCAATACGAAATAGCTTCGCGGGCACTTGAAATGTACCGGTTTCGGTTATCTGCATTACCCTTTCCTCAAGAATCAAAGATCAAACGCTACGATTGATTAAGTTTTACATTTTATAAAATGTAAAACTTAATCATGAATTTGTCAAAGCATTTTTAGAGATTTCGTCCTTTTTTGAAAAAAAACGGAATATTTTAGTTATCGGACATTCGGTTATTTCGTTTTGTATGCGGCGATTCAGCAGGGGTGTTTCAGGCTGAGGGACCTGAGGTGAATTTTTTATGGGCGGGTGAGGCTAATCAATTTAGATTTGAGAGTGTGTTCCGGGGCTTAGAGGAGATGGGCGTCCCCCTGAATCTCCGCCATCTAAACAGGGGTGTTGACTCGACTGCCGTCGAGGTTCAAAGAGCAAAAATTCTAAATATTTCATAAGGGGATGGATTCTGTACAGAAAATAAAACAGCTTCAAAAAGGGCTATTTTAATGTTAAGAAGTAGGGTTTTTGTGTCGAAGTCCATTTGTTGCCATGCGGGTCGATCGGATTCTGAAAGGAATATTCAGATATGTTGATGTATAAGTTTTTTTCATCAATTTTTGAAAAGCAGATTAAACCGCAACGGGTATTTTCCGATATACGGGAGGCTTAAATCGATATATGGTGTACGGCCATAATATAATGGGAATAAGAGAACCTGCATTGTTGATGGAAACACGGTAGAAAGAGGTGTTGTAGAGGTTATGAGTAAAAACGAACAATCCGATATCTCGAAAATCGGCAGAGGCTGCAAGGGAAGCAGTTGTCGACTGGATGTGATTACGCCGCTTGCAAAGAAAATTAACTGCCTGGATGTCAAGCGGATTGCGGATATTTGCATTGATGACATTCCCAGCCTGATTGGAGCGAAGTTGGCTTCGCTTTATGTGCTGGATGAAAACAGCGACATTCTGCACTTGGAAAAGAACAATCATCCGTTTTTGATCAATAATATTGTCTCCCTGAATCAGAATCCCCCTTCGCCGATGGTTGCGGCGGTTCGCAGCAAGGAACTGCTGATTGTCGATGACTCCGAAAGGGGACGGGGACCGAATATCGGGCGAACGGATCGTGTCTTTTCAAAAAACTACAAGACAAAGTGCTGCATCATCGCTCCGCTGGTTTGCCATAGCCGGGTGGTGGGTGTGTTGAATATGAGTGAAAAAGTTGACGGCGGCGTCTTTACCGAAGAAGATGTGGCGATTGTTGAGTTGTTTCGCCAACTCATCGGTGCCTCCATTGGCAATATCAATCTGTTTGAAAAGAGCCAACGGCAGGCCAAAACCGATGGTCTAACCGGCATGCTCAATCACCGGACATTTTACGGAACATTGGAGGCCGAGTTGCGTCGTGCTCAGCGATACGGCGGCAAGCTGTCGATTATGATGGCTGATATTGATAATCTCAAGCCGATCAATGATAATTTCGGTCATCGCGCCGGTGACCTGGCGATCAAGCAGATTTCCCGTCAACTGAGTGCGTGCATTCGTCAGATTGATATCGCCGCACGGTACGGCGGTGATGAATTCTCGGTGATCCTGCCGAACACCTCGTTGACGGATGCGGCTCTGGTGGCCGAACGTATGGTCAAGATGGTTAAGTCCACGCCGATGATCTGGGAGCAGACGAAGGTGGATCTGTCAATCAGTGTGGGAGTGGGCCAGTACAGCGGAGAATGTTGTGCGGGCGATGTTGCCAAGGCAACCGATGATGCACTGTATGCAGCCAAACAGGCGGGTAAGGGCAGAGTTTATGTCTTTGAGCCGAATACGGTGGTAACATAACGCACGTTAACCATCTGGACAGTCATAAAACTTAAGGGAACCCTTAATAGAGATTCGGCTTTTGGTCGAGTCTTTTTTTATTTGTATTGACGGAGCGTTTCGGCGATGATTTTGAAGGCGGCTTCGGTCACCTCTGTTTCCTGTGCATAATTGATTCTCAGGCACTGGTCCGCATGTGGATGCGGCTCTTTGAGACCGAAGAAGAAGTAATGACCGGGGACGACAAGGACCCCGCGTTCTTTTAATTGCTGATACAGCTGTTGACTTGTGACGGGCAGATTTTTAAACCACGCCCATAAAAAAAACGCACCTTCGGGCTGATGCAGGCAAATGTCAAATTCGGCAAGATATTTTTGAAACAACTCGAGGGCAATTTTCCTTTTCTCATCATAAAACGGGGCGATGGTCTGCTTGCTGAGTGTGAGAATCTGCCCGGTTTCGACCAGTTCGGTGGCCATGGCGGTGCCGATGCCGCCGGGCGCGAGGCTGATAATCGCATTCATGCGTGCAATACGGCCAGTGACTTCTTCGGGGCCGATGACAATGCCGGTCCGTGTGCCGGGCATGCCGAGTTTGGACAGGCTCATGCAGACGATCGTGTGTTCGTCCCAGTAGGGCGTGACGTCTGTGAACAGGATGTTGGGGAAGGGGCTGCCGTAGGCGTTGTCTATCATGAGGGGGATATCTTTGGCTTTTGCCAAAGCGGCCAGTTTAGCGATTTCCTCGTCGGTCAGAACGTTGCCGGTGGGGTTTGTCGGACGGGATACACAGATCGCACCGATTTCATCGGAGATATTAAGTGAATCGAAATTGATGTGGTATTTGAAAAACGTATCGTCCTGGATTTCAATTGACGGCATGCATGATTCAAAAAGGCCGTCGGTTAGCCCGGCATCGCTGTAGCCGATGTATTCGGGAGCCATGGGCAGCAGGATTTTACGCTTGACGCCATCGGCAAACGGTCCGGCGAACATGTTAAACAGCAGGAAAAACGCGTGCTGGCTGCCGTTGGTCAGGGCAATATTGGCGGCGGTGACGTTCCAGCCGAATTCGCGTGCGAGCATGCCAGCGAGTGCTTGTCGAAAGTCCGGATTACCCTGCGGCGGGTCATAATTACTCACGGCATTCTCGAGACGGGGGCCGGAGTTGAGCATGTTTTGGACGGTTTCGCGAAAGACCTGTTGGATCTGCGGGATTTGTGCTGGATTGCCGCCGCCGAGCATGTGGAGATTCCGGCCGGGCCGAAGGGCGTCGCCCAGGTCGTCCATCAGCAGGCCGATGCCGGACTGATTGGCGAGTTTGTCGGCAAATGTTGAAAACTTCATGTTTAGATCCTATTGTTTGGCATTTTCCTGACGGCGTCGTTGGAAAAAGGCCTGCAGTTGGGTTTTACAGTCGTCGGCCAGCACGCCCGCGGTGACGTCAAGGCGGTGGTTGAGCCGGTCGTCCTGAACGATATTGTAGAGCGATTGGACGGCACCGGTTTTGGGGTCGTCGGTGCCGTATACCAGCCGGTCCAGCCGGCCCAGCACCAGTGCGCCCGCACACATCGGGCACGGTTCCAGCGTGACATAAATTGTGCAGCCGTGCAGACGCCAGTTGCCGACGGCTTCGGCGGCTTGCGTCAGGGCGATAATCTCAGCGTGGGCGGTTGGGTCATGCAACTGCTCACGCTGGTTGTACGCCTTGGCGATGATGCGGTTTTCATAAACAATCACGCAGCCGATGGGCACATCGCCGTTTTCTTCTGCAATAAAGGCCTGATCAATGGCCATTTTCATGTATCGTTCGTCTAGTACGTCGGTATTCATGTTCATCGTATCTTAATTTGTTTAGCTATCGGTGTTTTGTAGTGCGACTGCTGAGGCCATGGCGAAGTTGGCGGTGTGGGTGATGGACAGGGTGATTTGTTCGATTCCTTTTTCGTCGGCGAATTCTTTAACCTTGCCGCTGATGTTGACTTCGGGGCCCCCAAGCGGATTGTTAATCACTTCGATATCGGTCCAGGCCACGCCGTCTCGCCATCCGGTGCCGATGAGTTTCATGACGGCTTCTTTGGCGGCAAATCGTCCGGCCAGCTTTTCGATGCGATTTTTGACCTTGTTGGCGTCGGCCTGTTCTTTCGGCGTGAAGACCCGGTCCAGAAAACGCACCTCGTGCTTGTCGAGCATTTGCTCGATGCGACCGAAGTCTACCAGATCAATACCGTGTGCGATAATTTTCATGATTAATTAGCTATCTCTGCCCCAGCGGTTGTAGGCTTCTTTGACACAGAATTCAGAGAAGCGTTCCAATTGCAGAAAATCCGCTTTCTGGATTAGCTTTTGGACCAGTTCCTGGTATTGCTGGTTGCGGTGCTGGAATTGGAGCTGCTGGGCGATCTGTTTTTTGACGTCTTCAAAGGGGATGATTTCACCATGCTGAATATGATCGACTTTCAGGATGAAAAGATGTCCGTCAGCCGTGAGAGGGCCGGCGATCTGGCCGTCTTTCATGTTCAGGGCCTGGCCTTCCAGCATGTCATACGGCTTGGGCAGCGAGCCGGAGCCGATCGTGTGGGGCGTCCACTTTCCGCCGTTTGCGGCCATGGTATGGGAGTATTGCTCGGCCAGTTCGGCGAAATCTTCGCCGTCATTGAGCTTGTCCATAACGTCTTTGGCCAGGGCCGCGGCGGCATCTTCTTTGCTTTGCCCCTCCTGGATTTGTTCGTCGGTCAGCTTTTCCGGGATGATATCAATCAGGCTGAATTCAATCATGCCGATTTGGGAGAACTGCTCGTCTCTGACCTGCTCATAATAATCCACCAGTTCCTGGTGTGAAAAACGCTTCTCATCTTTCAATGTACTGGAGATATACGACTGAGTCATGATGAGTTTTTTCTCGTATTCACGGAACGACTTCCAGTCCATGCCCATTTCCTTGATGGCTTTTTCGGCGAGTGCGTAGTTGTTGTTATAGCCGGAGACAAAGCGGGCAATTTCGCTTTCGACATTTTTTTCCAGCATATCGTCGATATTTTCCGGGGCGCTCTTGCGGGCTTCCTGATACAGCAGAATATCAACGGTTTTGCCGCGTACGGCTTCGCGGATCATCGGTATGGTCTGAGTCTGGAATGTCTCCCGGTCGATCTTTTCGGCATAGGGCTTGAGTGTTTTTTCTACAAAGCCCAGGATTTCATCGACGGTGATGGTTTCCGAATAGATGCGCAGGGTGTATCCGCCGGACGCTTCCGGCAGGTCATATTTGGGCGCAATCGGAATCCGGTTCATTTCTTCGTCCGTATATTTCCCTTGCAGCGAGTCTCCGCCGCAGCCGCTGAGAACGACTAAGGCTCCAAGGCAGATCATCCCGATGGCTGAATACGATGTTTTCACCATAAAATGTCACTCCATGCTAATGATTAAAATATCTTTTTGTAAGATTGGTGTGGATTATACGCAAAAATGGTTGATTTCAAAACCTCTTTTGTATATTTCTTGGCCGGAAATCCAAAAACGGCAGTACAAAATTGGGCGAAATCAGTATTTTCAGTGTCATTTTGATGGTTTGAGCATCGTCGGGATGTGAGATCAGAGCCTAAAAAAGGGATTCTGTTCCCTGTAATGCGGTTTTTGTGAATTTAGTTTCTTGCGGGGCGGTCTTTCAGGTATAATCCGGACACTTACTTTTACTGGAGATGATCAATGGATGACAATGATGTGCAGGTGGGCGGCGAGGCGGTTTCGCCGGAAGTGTTGAAGCGGGCGTTGAAGGCGTTTAAGAAGCGGCTCAAACTGACGCGGTTGGATGAGGATTCGCGGCTGGGCAAAGGCGCGTGTTCCAGCGGTGCAAGTGGTGTGTGTGCGATCCAGCCGCCGAACCAGTATCCCGATGAAGTCTGGGCCGAACTCTGCCGACAGGGCAAACTCCGAAACAGTGGCCACGGGCTCTATGAAATGCCAAGGTTAAAACAGTAAGTTTCATGAGTGACTGCATCATGGAAAATCTATCAAACATAGATAGAAGATGGCTAATATTTAAAGTTTTTCATCCTCTTTTGCTTGAAATTAGGTATATTTACGGGCAATAGAGAGAGTTTTTTTGCTATAAATCCTTTACAAATCTTAATGTATTCGCTATAATTATCCCACATTTACTAAGAAGGAATGAGTGAGATGTCCATTTCTAAATGCCGCGAAATCAATTTGATTTCAGGGATGTCGTATTTGCAGGGTCAAATTGCATAAAGAGAACGAGTGATTGAATTACTCGAAGCGACTTCCGTTTTTCTTTTTTATACATGCGATGATCTGAGAGTAAGTATAGCTTTCGCGGATTGTATTTAGCTAAGCTTTGGAGGCAATGTTGAGTATCCGGTGTTATGAAATAGATGGTTTTAGTTATTTAGTTGAAGGTGTTAACAATGACCTGTTAGATATGGTTATAGAACCAACCGATAATACCCGAGACTTGATTACGAATATTTTTGAAAAAATAGATTATGATGAAAACGGCTGGCCATCTGATTTGATTTGTGCACTTTCAAGTAATACACCATCGAAGTCTTTTCTGGCGGCCCAAAAAATTATACAACAGTTATGGAATGAATATCCACAACTTGGACCGCTTCCATTTTTACAGACTCTTGGTAAATTCCAGTATGACAGGAAATACTATTCAGGCTATAGAGACCATGTTCTTCATTCTCTAAAAGTGTTTCTTCTTGGACTATATCTTTATTTAAATATTAAACCGATTAATACGAGAATCAACTATGATATCCAAAAGGAAGACGAAGCAAAAGACGCAGAATCCGAATTCATAATACGATGGCTTTCAACTGCTTTTTACCATGACCTCGGGTATGTTTTTGAAGCAGATGCGACACTTGATTATGGTGGAATTTTTAAAGAAGTTGAAACGGAAGTTAATAAGATACTTGCAACTCCTGTCTCCTTTATTTCTACAATCAACTTGACATCTCAAGAGGAAAAGAATTTTTATGAAGGACAGGTTCCAAGCTGTACGCTAACAAAAAGCTATGATGAATTAGGCCGAAAAAATGAAAGAGATGATATCTTAAAGCATTTTGATGTTTATGCAGATCGGGCACATTTAGGGAATATCAAGGCCGATTCAGAACCGTTGGTACGAAAATATTACCGTTTGGCACTCGGAAGGGGACCGGATCATGTCAAAGTAAACAGATCAGTATTTATGGATCATGGAGTTGTTAGTGCTTGTTTATTTATGATTATACACAATGCGTTTGAATCTTGTCTGGAATCAATGTTGGACTCGAAAAAAGATCAATCGTACATCTTGCCATATCTTGCAGATATTCAAGAGCTTTATGATAAAACAATCAAGCATCAGGACACGGTTTTGGCGGCGTCTGGTGCCATCTCTTTGCATAATATAAAAAATATATTATCAGAACGTGACGGTAGTGGAACTTATTTGACACTTCATAACTTTAATATCCCCTTAGATGTCGAAGGGATGTCGCTTAGTTTTCTGTTGCGATTGGCCGATGAACTACAGGATTGGGGACGAACCATGTATTGTGCTCCGCGGCCTCAAGATGTTAAGACATTCATTCATGATCAACAGTTCAGGATTTCCTGCGAAGATGACAAGGTCTTGCTCTGGTATCAATCGAATGGCGATGGTGATTATCTCAAGAAAACAGTATCGAATGTGAAAAATAAGTTAAAAGAAATTCTCCAACCGGACGCCATTGACGCAATAATTGATGTGTGTGAAAACCCAGGTGTAATCACTGATAAAGATACTCCGCGGGGAGATTATCGTGGGATTAAAGATGACGAGATCCGAAAGCATCACAAAGAGAAAGTCGATCAGCTTGGTCGCGTATTCGAAAGCATCAAAAGAGTTCATCATTATCTTGAAAAAGGTCTCCATTGCACAGAAGACGAAGGACTTCCAAAGCAGTGTGTTTTACATCGTGATGTTTACGATTTATCAAAAGAAATTGTTAAATGTGACCGGGAAATCAAGTTAGATATTGTTCTTATCAGTTTGCTTGATGCTATGGCTCACGATATCAATACTTTTTCCATTCATTATCTTAACGGCTTAGTTTTTCGAAATGGTAATTTATTTCGGAATTCTTTATATCCTTTGATGGCAAAACTAGCTGAACTTCGCAAGTGTTTTAAAATAGAGAAAGATGACGATGGTGCGGAAAAGTTTTATGGCTCATTTAAAGGATTAGTGAGAGAAAGGGATTATTACTGGACAGTTGGGATGGTATCTAACCTGATTGACTTGGAAAAAATCTATGATCATGATGATATGTCAAAGATGGCTCCCGAAGATCTTAAAAAGAAATATTCGAGCTCTGATGTGGGCGGCAATATATTTGCTTTGATAAATGATTTTTCAAAGATAGCGGAAAAGATTCTTGCAAAATTGCAGGATGACATTGATAAGGTGCAACGACATTTGAATGTCTTATTGGGAGCAAATGTTCCAGTATGTAAAGCTCATCGTTCGGTCATCCCTTGTGGTCCGAAGACTAAAGGTGCAGGGAAGGAAGAGGTTCAAGTTATTATAAAAAATGAAGGGAAAAAATGAGAGGTTTATACGTCAATACGAAAGAAAAAGTTGAAGGACTTCATTCTGATCCGGGACTTGAGATGGTGAGAATGGGGGAGATTGTGGCTTATTTGCAGGAGTCGATCGTTTTCGATACTTTTGTGAAACGATCACAAGTTCTAGACGATGTTGGTGGGAATTGCATTGATGTTCGATGTTTTATGGAAATTATGAGTCACACAGCTGCTGCGAAAATGAATTCTTATGACGTATTTGACCGGGAATTTACGGGGAGTATGTCTTCTATTTTATCTTCGGAAAATGTTTGGGCTCAGGCATGTCAGGAGCGGTTGGCAGATATCCTAATTGATATTCGTGTTTATTTATTGGCGGCTTTAAAGGTGAAAGATTATTTGTTGGCTAGCAAGGTCGTTGGTCTTTTTGGGAGATGGTCCTGTTATTTTGATGCTTTTTTGGGTGAAAAAATTGATATACTTATCTGTGAGTCTGTGCAGGCGGAGAAGAAACTTAAGGAATGTCTCTGCTTATTAGAAAAAAAGCTTTCTGAAAAGGACACCAAGAAAATTGAATCATGTGGCTTTTCGCGGAAGGCTTCTGCACGTTATCGGAAAAAGAAAAGGGTTTATTGATAATCTGTTTTCTTATAAGAGCATCTTTTATTTAGGTTTATCAATATTGAATGTGAATTTCATTGTTTTGTTTTACCGGCGTGTTTTTTTGTTCCGGTGTAGAGTTCGTATTTCAGGAGGCGGCATTCGATTCCTCCGTTGAAGAAGATCATTCTTCGGCTGGTTCGGAGGCCGACTTTTTTGGCGAGATTGGCGTTTCCGGTGAAGATGTAGCCGGTGTAGCCGGGGCACTTTTGTTTGAAGAAGTCGCCGATGCGTGAGTAGAGCTCTTCCAATTCCTTGACCTCGCCCATCCGCATGCCATATTCGGGGTTCATCAGGACGATGCCCGGCTGGTCGGGCATTTTTGTTTCCGCAAAATCGCAGACTTCAAAGTCGATCAGGTGATCGACGCCGGCGGTCTGGGCGTTGCGTTTGGCGGCCTCGACGGCCCAGGAGTCGATGTCGGTGGCGATGATCGGGGCGGGTTTGAATTCGGTTTTTCCGCCGCGTTTTTTGTTTTGTTTCAAAGCCTCGGTGCGCATCTCCTGCCACGCGGGTTCATCATAGCTTTTCAGGTGCATGAAACCAAAATTGTTTCGCAGCAGGGACGGCACGCGATGGGTGGCCAGCAGGGCCGCTTCGATGGGCAGGGTGCCGGAGCCGCACATGGGGCAGACCAGCGGTTGGGTTCCGTCATAGCCGGTGGCGGTAATCATCGCGGCGGCCAATGATTCTCGCAGCGGGGCGTCGGTCATGACCTTGCGGTAGTTGCGGTCGGAGATTTTCTGGCCGGAAGTATTGATATAGAGCTTACAGGTTTTGCCTTTCCAGTAGAGCTGAATGACGACGTTGTTGCGTTCCTTACCGGAGTCGGGGCGGGCGTCCATTTTGTTCATGATGCGGTCGACGATGGCGTCTTTGACTCTCAGCCCGGCGTACATGGTGTTGTCAATCGACGGGGTATCGACCCGCCCGACGACGCACACGTATTCATCGGGGCTGATGACCTCTTCCCACGGCATCTTTTTGATCTTCTTGTACAATTCATCCGGCGTATCGCAGGGGAAGGAGTTGACCAGAAACAGGACATTGTAGGCGGTTCGCAAGTATAGATTCAGCCGCATGGCATCACGCATCGTGCCCTTGATTTCCACGCCGACGTCGCTGGCGGCGGTGATGGTATAACCCAGGGCCTCGACTTCGGCGCCGAGGTAGTCGGTCAGCGAAGGCCCGCAAGTGATGAGAATGGTGCTTTTTTCGTTAAGATTCATATGTTTCGCTTTCGGTGGGCTCGGCCCACCCTACTATAATAAGGGTCATATTTCCTGAACGCAAAACGGTGAGTTTAGCAGAAATCCTGCCATTTGCAATGAGTTGTTGAAAGAGTCTTGGCATTATGGACGGTTTTTGGTATGATAATGCCGGTTTTCAACCGTGATCGTTATATTTTAAGGACGAAATTGGCTTTGATGGATCAAGATGGGCAATCTGGGAGCAGTCCGACGCACCGCAGGGGAGCAATGAAGGCGGTTAAGATTCCTTTTGTGGCGTGGGGGGTGTCTCTGGCGATCCATTTGCTCTTGCTGTTTTTCGTGAGTAATATCTTTTGGGCCGGGCGACGGGGCCTGGGCACCGAGGGTAAGGAATACGAGGTGGGCATTGCGGTCGGGGCGGGCAGCGATGCGGTCACGACCGAGCCCGGAGCAATGGCCGCGGTGCCGGTTGCGGATGCGCAGGTCGTTGACGAGATGGCATTTGAGTCCGATGTGGCGGCCGATGTGGAGCTGCAGCATTTCAAAAGTGAGTTTTCCGCTGAACATTCACCCGCGCAAACACCGTCGCTGGAGTCACTGGCGATGGGACAATCCACGGTTGGGCAGGGCTTGTGGGCGGAGGTGCAACTGGCCGGCGGCGGGAAAGGACAGGGAGGGGCGAGCTTTTTCGGGCTGGAGGCCAAGGGCGGCAAGTTTGTTTATGTCGTGGACCGTTCCGGCAGCATGAACGGGGCACGCCTATCGGCGGCGAAAAATGAGTTAAGTCGCAGTATTATGAACATGGACGACGGGATGGAATTTTTCGTGTTCTTCTATAATACCGAACCGCTGGGCATGCCCGGCGGTGAACTGGTCAGGGCCGGCAAAAGTAATATTGCCGAGGCGATGACGTGGATCGACGGTGTTCGCTCCGGCGGCGGAACCGATCCGCTTTCGACGATGAAATATGCGCTGTCACTGAAACCGGATGCGATCTGGCTGCTCAGCGACGGTCAGTTTTCCCAGGAGTCCGCCGAGGAGATTGCCCGGGAAAACGCTCGCGGACGTGTCGTGATTCACACGATTGGATATTTCAGCCGGGCTGGCGAAGCGGTGCTGAAAAAGATCGCCGCGGAAAACGGCGGCAAGTATCGATTTGTGCCGCAACCGTAGCTCACACCACACCATAGGTGTGGTGTGAGAGTTAATAGTTTTTAGTTCGTAGTTCTTAGTTTAGGATTCGCCTTTGGCGAGACTTTTTATAGATTCCTCGGCTGCGCTCGGAATGACAGGGCAATATTTGCAATGACAGGGTCATGCTCGGGATGACATTTTTTGCTATGGTTGCAATGATAATGGAAAGGGATATGGATGCTGGATGGATTAAATCATAAATGTTGGTTTGGGTTGCTGCTTGTTTTCATGGTGGCGATAAGCGGGGCGATCCTTTGGGCAGGGCCTGACGCCGGGGGCGAGCCACAGGCGGAAATTTCGCTGTGGAGTACGATTGCCTCAGGGAGGCTGGTGGGTGTCGTGATTATGATTATTTCGCTGGTCGCCGCGGCGTTGATTATCGAGAATTTCATCAGCATCCGTCGGGATAAACTGGTGCCCGAAGCCCTCGTGTCGGAGTTGGCCGAGCATTTGGATGCCGAAGACTATGAGCGGGCAATACAGGTCGGCAATGAGGACGAATCATTTCTTGGGGTGGTGATTGCCGCGGGCCTGAGACATCGTGGTTCTGCGTTTGGATTCTTTGAGATGCAGAACGCGATGCAGGAAGTCAGTGAGCGACGGGTTTCAAAGATGTATCGCAAGCTGGAGTATCTGTCGTTTATCGGGGCGGTGTCGCCGATTTTAGGGTTGTTGGGGACGGTGACCGGGATGATCCGGGCGTTTAACCAGATTGCTTTAACCGAAGGGATGGCCAAGCCGTCGCAACTGGCCGGGGGCATTTCCGAGGCATTGGTGACGACGTGCATGGGGTTGATTGTCGCGATTCCGACGATGTTTTTTGCAACGTTTTTCCGCAACCGGATCGATAGTTTTATTGCCGAGGCGGAAACGATCGCTGACAAGCTGATGGGCAAATTTCGTAAAACAAGTTAAAGATCAAAAATTAAAATTAAAAATGGAGGAATCGCCTTTGGCGATAGCTGTTTAAATAGATTCCTCGACTTCGCTCGGAATGACAATTAGCGAGATGAGTTCATGAGACTGTATCGGAAAACACATAAGAAGGATTTGGATGTTAATATTGCGTCGTTGATCGACGTGATATTGCTGCTGATTATATTTTTTATGACCGTGTCGCAGATTACTCAAACCGAGGCCGAACCGCTGGACCTGCCTGAAGCCGAGCAGGTTCAGGATGTTGAGACGGAAACAAACAAACGCGTCATTATCAACATCCGTCCATCCGGTGAGATGATTGTTTACGGTGAGATCGTGACGCTTGAGCAGGTGGCGGATTTACTGAAAGAGGAAAAAACACAGCAGTCCGTCGAAGATATTCGCGTGTTGATACGCGCCGATGGCACAACACAGTGGAAAGCAGTCGAGCAGGTCGTTGGAGTGTGCCGGGATGAAGGGCTGTTGCGAGTGCGAGTCGCGGCGGTCAGAAAAGAGTAATACATGAGATTGACACGGCAAAAACGAGAGAAGTCCAGCAGTGTGTTGAATCTGCCGGCGATGATCGATGTGGTGATGCTGATTTTGATTTTTTTCATGGTCACCAGTTCGTTCAACCGGCCCGAACAACACGTGGATGCGGATGTGGCGGCTTCGGCGGGAGCGGGGCTGACACCGGCGGATTTTGAGCCGATTGAAATCGAAATTCGTTCCGGCGGCACCGACTTGCAGTTGTACTGTGACGGGCAGTTGTGTGACGGCTTTGAAATGCTGGGGCGATTGCTGACGCAGCGACGACAGATTGCCGATGTGGAGGTCATTGTCACCTCCGATGATACGATTGCTTTTAATGATGTGATTGGCGTGGTGGATTTTTGCTATGGCCATCGTTTTACCAAGGTCGGCTTTGCCGTTGAGGATTGACAGAGCGTGAACAATACCTATCGACATCTCTTTTGGGTGATACTATTGCTGTGCAGCGTGGCGACACAGGCCGAAACGCTGGAGGCTGAGATTGGCCAACGACTGTCTGCACTGAACGAAGCTCAAACTCCTGAGCAGGTTGATGGAATCATTGCCGAAACGCAGGAGTATCTCAAGGCCAATCGTAACGCGACCAATGATGTGGCGTGGGGATTTCTGCAGGCCGACATCGTCCAGACACACGGCCGGATCTGTACTGATTTCTGGCTTGCCGACAAAACGAATGAGAATATCCGCAGGCGAGCAGGCCAATTGCTTCAGCACAGTATCGATCTGTATGAGGAAATGGCCGATCAGGCTGATGACAGCGCCGATGACCTGGCCGCGCGGTTGCGCAGCTCGGCGCAGCGCAGCGACCGGTGGCGACAGTTTGCCGGGTATCCGTCGCGGGCCAATTATTCACGGGGATGGAGCTATTACAGCCTGGGGCTGCTGGATGATGCCGGTGCTGAAAATTTTGAACAGGCGATGGAGTATTTTGAGCCGTTTATGCGGGCCGGCTATCGGGATAACCGCATTGTGCAGGATTGTTTTCTCGGCTACGGACTTTGTTTATACGGGATGGGACATTTCGACGAGGCTGCCGATTTACTGAACGAATCCCGGGTGACCCCTGAAAATACGTCGAGTGATGCTTTTCGGTCAATCACGCTGCTGCGAATGCGAATCTATGAAGCGATGAATAATACGATAGCGACCGAACTGGCGGCCGGTCTTTATTTTCAGCATCGGGGTGAAAATTCGGGTGATTTTGACGGACCTGACCGTGAAATTGCCTTGAAACGTATTGCGGCCCTGGCCCGGCTAAGCCGTTCGTCAGACGATAATCCGTACGCTTCGGTTTATCGCCAGCGACTGAATCTTTTCTGCCGGCAGCTTCCCGCCGGCCAGTGGAATACCCAAATGACTCAGTTGCTCCAGCAGGCCGGTGTCGAGACGGGACTGGGGTATTTGCAAAAGGCGAAAGACGCTTATGACAGCGGCGACACCGAAACGGCACTGCAGCAGACACAAGCGGGATTGGAGTTTGTCGATTCTCAGCTTGAGCCCGAAACGGCGGTTGATTTGGTGTATATGGAATGCTTGTGTCTGAATAAACTCAGCCGGCATGAAGAGGTTTTAAAGGCATGTAAATTGTTTTTAAAAGAATATCCCGATGATTCTCGTTTGGGAGTCATCAGTAAAATGGCGATGGAATCAGCAATAGAATGGGCCAAGTCCGGCGGTCCGGTCGATCAGGCGGAGTTTGATGCGTTTGCAAGCGCATTTAGCGAAAGCCAGCCGGATCAGGCGACCGAATCCCTGTTATGGTACGCGGCAGGCTTTGCCGCGGCACAAGGTCTTTATGCTGAAGCTGAGGAGTTGTTGAAAGGCAGCGACCCGGAGGGGCCGGAGTATCTGCGTTGTGTCTATCTTCGATGCTTTGCGGCGTATCAGCAGGGTCGCGGTGACAACGCTGATCCGCAGGCATTGTCAAGAGCCATTGAGGCGGTGGTCGAGTTTGCAAATGCATCAAAGGTCGCACCGCCGAAAGACTGGGTGTGTGCGGGGGTGTTCGATCTGGCAGCGGCAATCATGGACGAGTGTGTGCAGCGTCAGGTTCAATTGGCCGAGCCGATGGCAGTGATCCGGGCCGCTCAGAGCCTGCCGTGTGTTGATGCGGATCGTCAGCAACAGTTACTGGCGGCGAAGATTCGATTTTTTGGGCGATATGATGAACTTCAGCAACTCCGGGAAATTCTGAAACAATTAAAGCAGCAAAAGGCCAATCCGGCGATTCATCAGTCGCTGCTGGTGACTGCGGAATTGCTCATGACCGAGCCGACAGATTCGGAAAGCTCTCAGCAGCGTTCGTCATTGGCCGCGGAGTTGTTCCGGTATTTGCTGGCGGCAACCCCGAAAGATGATGACGCGATGTATCGTCAGATTCTCTGGCAACTGGCTGAGAGCCTGCGGGCCGCGGGGCGATTTGAGCAGGCCGCAGGACGTTATGAGGAGATTTTGAAAGCCGATGGACCGCGTAAACAGATACGTGTCCTGCGCGGGCTGGCGGTTTCGACTCAGGCGATGGGCGACTATGTCAGGGCTGTTGAGCAGTGGCGTTATCTGGCACGAACATTAAACAAGCAACAACCCGGCTGGTATGAAGCTAATTACGAGTTGATCATATGTCATTATCACGCGGGTGATACCGGAAAGGCAACGCAGCTTTTGGAGTATTTCTATTTGAAACACGCGGAGTCGATGCCAACGGATTGGGCCGATAGATTTGGGCAGCTACAAGGAGGGGTCTGGCAGTGATTGATTGGAATGCTTTTTACAAGGCCATCGGGATCGCCGAAAATATCCTCGATCCCAGTTATTATCACATCCTCGATCTTGACGTGAAGGACTGCGACCGGCTGAAGGTCGAGCGTGCGTTAACCGATAAAAAACGCCAGTTGCGACAAAGCATTCCTTCGCCGGAATTTATCGCGCCGATGCTGTTGTTCGAAAAGGAAGTGCTCCAAAAGGCCGCCGAAGTGCTTGGCGATGATACGCAGCGGGCGGCCTATAACGAGCAGTTGATGACGCGGCAGCGGGAAATTGAAAGCAAGAATTTCAAAAAGCAAAAGCTAATTGCCGACGTCCGAGATGCGATTGCCGAGGCGGTGGACGAAAAGGGAATGCTTGGCGGAGTGGAGCGTTATCTGCTGGAGGAAAAACTTCGCCTGCTCGAAGTACAGGAACACAATATCAAGCAGATTTTGGCTCGCATTCCTGAACCGTCGGATACGCCTGTCTTTGACCAGCAGCGTCTGCTGATGTTCTTTGCCGGGGCAGTTCAACTGAGCATTAATAATCAGACGCTGGGAGCCCTGGAAGAAAAGAACCTGATGCAGTTGGCTCAGCGTTTGGGGTTGGATGACATGCAGGCCCGGCTGATTATCGACCAACAACTTGCCCAGTTGACGGCCCGCCGGGAAGGCGTAAAGCAAGGTGGTGTTTCTGATATAATACTCGAAAGGCCGATTCGCCTGGAGGAGCCGCCCGTTACAGAAAAACAAGAGCCGGTGATTAAAAAAAGTGAACGACCTAAAACGGTTGTTTTGCCGCCGGAAGACATTGAAGAAGCGGTTGAGAAAATGCAGCGTGTGACGGTTGAGAAAGTGTTGCAATTTGTGGTGCCAATTTTTGCGATTGCCGTTTTTATTGCGACGGTCTTCTTTCTAAATGCAATGAATCAGAAACGAAATGCCGTCCCGGACAGTCAGGCTCTTTTGCCGGCTGTCAAGCCGAAGGAGCCGGTGGATAAACCTGCGGTTGAGAAACAAACTTCGGCGACGAAGGTCAAAAAGACTCAACAACAACCCCGAAAAAATGACAATCAGAAAGTCGCTAAACCTGAGGTGCCCCAGATAACTGAATTGGCCGGAGATTTATACACATATCAGCTTTGTGAATCCGATACTTCAGCCGATGCGATGTTGGCTGACAGTGCGGTGCTGATGATGGCCGTTTGCGAACGGGCGTTCGATTTTAAAGGACTGCCGGGAAAGTACTCGCGTGATTTGAAAGAAATGACTTCAGACACTAAAAACCGGATTGACAACGTGTTGGCATTGGCTGATGAGCTGGGTGGCAAGGTCGATATTGATGACATGAAAGAAGAGATTGTCCTGCTTCGGCTGGATGAGCTGAAAAGGATTCTGCATTCGGATCGCGAGCAGGACCGACACTATGCGATTGGACGGCTGGCTTTGATCCGGCACCCGCAGGCCTATGAGATCGCTCTGGAGGCCTTGGAGGATAAGTCGATCAGTGACAAAAGCCGGACCGTTATTAACGGGCTGTTAGCGGTTTGCGCCCAAAGTGGTAGTCCGGGCGTCGCGCATAAGCTGGCTGAAATGATGGAGCGAGCCGGGCGTCCGAAGGCTTTTCAAATTGAGATGACGCTGATGAACATGACGGGGATCGTGCCAATGGGCCGGGGCGTCTTAGCCTTAAAAAATACGCTTCAGCAGCGAAGAGATGCTTCGGCATGGTGGCAGAGTCAGGTGTGGAGCTGGCAGGGGGGCAACTCCAACGGCGAGAGCGATGTTCGGAGGCATCCATTTGAAAAAACATTGGAGTTGGCCGCAATCGTTGCAACTTTAACCCGGCAGGCAGCGGCTACGTTGAGCGATGAGAGCTTTGCCGATGATGAGACGTATATCCGCCGCCTCAGATTGAAATATGGATTTGACTGTCCCGATATTGATCAGCTAAAACATTCCCCTGCGGCTGCGACCGGTTTTCTGGCGGATGTCATTGAACAGTTGACGCGACAACACGCACCCGATGCGGTTAAGACTGATACAGCGGCATTAAATCGGAAGGTCCACTTGCTGCTAAGCGACAGCGACGTGCAAACCGCTGTAGTGAATCTGTCGGCAGTAATAGATTGTCTGGGAACTCTGGCGGAAGCTGAGGATGTAAAGGGGCAATACCGGCAGTTGGCAAGCGACCTGCGACAAAGCTTCCAGGCGGAAATGGAAAGCAGCGAGGATGATTGGAGCGAATTCCGAACCGCCTGTTATCACGCGGTCAGGCATTGGGATTTACTGTTGCAGATTAAGGAGAATAGCGGAAGATGAAACGATTGAAAAACTTTAAAACGGGGTTTCTATGGATGTTTGGGGGGGCGATGTGCTTTTGCATTTTACTTTATGCCAATGATGCAGTTTCCACAACGGTGAAGGACAAGTTGGATGCTGTTCTGAGCAATCCTTCACGATTTGATTACGATTTGTATTATGAAATTGAGGCGGAGAAAAAAACAGTTGAAATCCAAAAAGGGATGGATTTACAGACGCTGATTAACGCACTTATTGCATATACGGAGGGGCAGTATCAACATGCGTTGGAAAGCTTGACGACGGTGAAGGAATCCCAATATATTACACGGTTGGTCGAAACCCAGATTGATGGGGGCATTAACAGTTTGATCAAAGCTTGTGAGATTAGTACTGGTGGTGGATCTAATGTATCGCCGATTGAGGAATGCGTCCAATGCAGCGGCATTGGAATCAGGACCTGTGCGACATGTCGGGGGCTGGGAAAAAATGAGGACCGGGCGACGCAGCGACAGTCAGTCTGCCTCGATTGCGGTGGGTTGGGGGGCAGGCCCTGCAATCATTGCCGGGGATATGGAATAAGCGAACTTTTGCCATTGGAGCCGGCGGTGAGAGATGCCGCGATCGAGGAGTTGATACTCAAAGCAGTGTATTTAAAAAATAGCACGGTTCAATGACCGTTACGGTTACTGTCAGATCGATTCTTTGATTCGTCTCAGGATCGTGTATTCGGGTAGTTCTTCGGTGATCAGGATGAATTGAGAGTTATTGGCAAACTCCAGGTGATCGCCTTTGGAATCAATCAGCGGGTTTGGCATCGTGATATTCGACAGGCTGCCGTCGGGCTTGAGAACTTCGAGCACATCGCCGGCGTGGATTTTGTTGCGGACTTCAATCGTCGATACGCCGCTGTCGCAGTCGATGACATTACCGACGAAGGTTGACTCGGCACCGGACAGACTCTTGCCGACGGAATAATCATCCGGTTTGACAGTGCCCTTGGCAAAACCGGTCGAGTAGCCGCGGTTGGGAATCCGGCTCAGCAGTTTCAGGCCTTCTTCCTGTGTGAAGCCTGTCCCGTCGATGACCTGCCGATAAAATGAGACAACCGTTGCCAGGTAATGGACGGTTTTCATGCGGCCTTCGATCTTGAAGGAAGATACACCCGCGGCGGCCATAGCCGGTAGGAACTCGAACAACGCCAGTTCCTTGCTGTTGAAAAAGTATAGCCCCCGCTCATCCTCGAAAACGGGCATGTACTCGCCGGGCCGTTTTTCCTCGACGAGCGAGTATTGCCAGCGGCAGGGGTGTTTGCATTCGCCCCGGTTGGCACGAAAACCCGTCAGGTAATCGCTGATCGCGCAACGCCCCGAATAACTGAAGCACACCGCACCGTGGACAAATACTTCGGTTTCAATGGTGTCGCCGAGATGCTGTTGAATATCGGTGATCTGTTCCAGCGACAACTCGCGAGCAAGGTTGACCCGTTTGGCGCCCAGTGCGGCGTAGGCTTCGATGGTTTGATAGCTGGTCGTATTGGCCTGTGTGCTGATATGGACTGCGGCGTTCAGGTTGAGTTTTTTCAACTCTGCCAGCACACCCATATCGGCGACAATAAAGGCGTCAACACCCATCGCATCCAGTTGTTTGGCCAGATTGGTCAGCTTGTCGTATTCATCGCTGAACGGATAGATATTCAGCGTGACATACCCCTTTTTGCCGCGTGCATGCAGATGCTCCAGTCCCGCCTTGGCATCGTCCAGCGAAAAGTTGCCCGCAAAGCTCCGCAGCGAGCCAAACTCCATGCCGAAATACACCGCGTCCGCACCATAGGCGCAGGCCCATTTGAGCTTTTCCAAGTTGCCCGCAGGCGCCAACAATTCCGGTTTTTTCGATGAGGTCATTATCTGTGCCATTCCGTATTTTCAGTGGTATAAATTATTCCTTGAATCCGTATTTGCCGACGAGTTTGATGAAGCGGCAGCCGCAGACGCTTTTTTGTTCGATGCGGCCCTCTTTCTTTTCGGCAATGATCAAATCCTGGCTCCATTGCCCGCCAACGGGGGCAGCCAGCAAGCCGCCTTCTTTCAGTTGTCCGATCAGCGGAGCGGGAATTTCCGGCACCGAAGCGGTGACGATGATGCGGTCGAACTGTTTCTTGTCGGGCCAACCGCAACTGCCGTCACCGATGTAAAAATCGATATTGTCAAGCCGGAGTCTCCCGAGTGCGGCCTGAGCTGATTCGGACAACTCGTGAAACCGCTCAATCGTATAAACATACCTTGTTAATTTTGCCAGGATTGCGGTCTGGTAGCCGGAGCCTGTGCCGATTTCCAGCACCTCTTCGCTACCGGTCAGTTTCAATTGCTGGGTCATAAACGCGACCATGTACGGCTGGCTGATCGTCTGCCCCATGCCGATGGGCAGGGGATTGTCGTCATAGCTGTGAGAGGCGTACTTTTCCAGCACGAATTCCTCACGCGGAACCGACTTCATTGCCTCCAGCACACGCGGATCGCAGATGTCGCGTCCTTTCAGGTGTGCGTCCATCATCGTTCGCCGGGCGATTTCATGTCTGTGTTTTTCTTCAAAACTGACCACGTTGAATACCAATCTGTCTAAATAGAGTAATATGCTTGCTGTGCGGCGATGTCGCTTAACTGAAGCACATCAGGGCCGGCTGTGCGAAACGTTTTGCCCTTAAGAATATATAATGGCATTTTTTGCCGATTTTTCAACGAAAATCCTGATTTATGTGTTATGCGAAGGGGCGATTCTGACGATTTAGAAATGTATGGACGAAGGTGCACCGTTTAGTGTTCGTCCCATAAAATCGTTTACGAAGCTGTCAAAAAGGCGAGATCATGCTGAAAGATACAACACATACATGTCCGATTGACTGGAAAGATTTGTTTGATCGCATTCCGGATGAAGAGATTATTACCGAGTTTGCCGACTCGTTTGTCAAGAATTCCCGGAAGATCATGATTTCGTTGCAAGAGGCTATTGCCGCCGGTGATGCCGGTCAGATTGAACTGTATGCCCATGCCTTAAAGGGGTCTTCGTCCAATATAGGAGCGATACCGCTGGCAAAGGTGGCCTGGCAACTGGAAAAAACATCTTCAGAAAAACAGCTTGATTCGGCTCAGAAGTGGCTAACGAAAATCCAAACGGAATTTGCCGCTGTCGACGCACTCCTGCAAAAAGATGACTGGATTCAGCACGCTAAGGCCGCCGTATCGGAATAATACCGGGATGCGCTGTCATGTCCGTCCTAAAAATGATTTTTTAGAGATTCCCCAAAGATATCCTTGCCGATATACGGGCCATACTCTGGACTCTACCATCTTTGCCCGCCAGTGGCTGCAATAAGCAACCGTCAGTCTCACCTTCTGTTGACAATGCGATTCAAGGGCAGGTTTGGAAAAATCTGCTTGATAGTCATCAGCCATTCGATACACTTATAAGCGGCTTAAGGGGATAATCGCTTTTCTAGAAGCCATCCCAAAACCTCATTTGGTTTGAAAATGGCCCTTTTTGCCTCTGGTCGGTGTCAGGCAAAAGCCGCCTTAGCTTCGGCTAAAGCTGATTCGCCTTCCTTGCCAGAGCCAAAAAAAACTCATTTTCAACCGCAAAGCAGGTTTTGGGATGACTTCTAATATTTTGGGTGGAAATATCGATTTTCTAAGGGAGGTTCTGTGGCTATGAACTGTACACAAAACAGCCTGAGATGCTTGATATATCTCGTCCTGCTGTTATGCACATCTTCAAGTTGGGCTGGCGAACCGAACGATATCAATTTGCCGTTGCCCGGCGAACCTTTTCCATTTACCTTCGAAGGGTTTGATGTTGTCGTTCAGGTGCCCGTTGACTATAACGACTTGAATGAAACCCCGCTTATTTTCTATTATCACGGGGCTGGCGGCAGGGCGAACGTGCATTATTTAGCCCAGATGACAGAGTCCAAAGGCTTTATACTGGCTGGGATGACCTATACGTTTGGAGCCAACGGGACCGTTCTTTTGAAACGATATACGAATCATCTCAAGGGTGAAATCAAGCGGGTTTGGAGAATCAAAAAGCACCTGGAAGATGAACTGCAGTTAAGAATCGATGATCAACAGATTTTTCTTGGCGGCATCAGCAAGGGCGGATGGTTTACGAATGACTTATTTGAAATCAAGCCCGGTCTGTGGGCGGGTGCATTGATTATCGCGGCCGGACGCAGTCAGTCAACGGAAATGTCGGCAAGTGAAAAGCCCATACCGTTGTTTAAAGGCAAGCCGGTTTATATCGGCGTGGGAGAAAACGATGTGAACCGACCGGCGGCCGAGAGAGCCAAAAAATATCTGCGAAGCGTCGAAGCCGATGTGACCTTTGAAATATATGAAGGACTTGGCCATGCGGTGGATCCTGAATCTCAACTCGTACGCCAGTGGTTGAAAGAAAGGCTGAAACCGACGACAATGCAGGAGAAATAGTGGTATCTTCGTGTGTAAATGGTACAGTCAAGTCGTGAACCGCGCTGTTGAGTAAGACGCTATACTGACACTGGCGTCATATTTTCCCCTTGACAATCCGATTAAAATCTGTATATATGCTTTAATTATCAGCACTTACGCGGGCGTAGTTCAATGGTAGAACACTAGCTTCCCAAGCTAGATACGCGTGTTCGATTCACGTCGCCCGCAGTCATCACTTCACCAGACCTTGTATTTCATATATATGTGACATGAAAACATCATCTATCAGGTGGCTATTTTACAGTTTCTCAGCAATCCAGTGTTTTTCTTATTGATACAAGACTAACCGGAGGCGGATCCACTTTATTAGGAGGGGTTTTGAAGATGCTCACAAAATTTTCAGATTTTTCAGATTTTTCACGTTAAATTTGCCGTAATAGTCTATATCCCCAACAGAAGTTGGCCGGTAACAATCGATAAATAGAATGATTGGGCTTGAGCTTTTTATGGTGGAACAAGACAAAAAAAATAAAAATGACACATCGGGCGATTATCAGCTTTTCATCAAGTTGTATTTAGCCAACGAGCGGCGTATCAATGGATATGTTCGTGCATTGATTCCCAATTGGTCCGATATTGATGACGTTATCCAGGAAACGGTGACGGTGATGTGGTCCAAGTTTGATGGATTTCAGAAGGGGACCAATTTTTCCGCCTGGGCGTTGAAAATTGCTCATTTTCAGGTGTTGAAGTATTACAAAGATCGCAAAAACAACCGGCTTTATTTTAACCAGGAAGTGATTGCGTCAATCTCGGAAAAAGTGGCCGCCAAGTCGTCGAATGCGGATGAACGGCTCAGTATTCTCCGCAAGTGCCTTGAGCGATTGCAATCCAACGATTTATCCCTGATTCAAATGCGCTATGAACCCGGCAGTTCCACTCAAAGCGTTTCACGTCAAACAGGCAAAGAAGCTCATGTTTTGTATCGGCTGTTTAATAAAATTCATGCGAAACTGTTGATGTGCATGCGGCGAACACTGGCCGAAAGAGAGGCGATCTAAGCGATGAATGATCTGTCACCGAAACAATTAAATCGGCTTTTTTCTCTGTTTGGCAGTTTGCGGGACGGCATGATAACAGAGCAGGAGTTTTCAGAGTTGAGCGGTTTGCTTGACAGTTCAACCGCCGCACAGGAATATTATGTTGACTATGTCTGTCTGTGTACGGATTTAGATACGCTTCAGGCCTCGCTCAAGTCGGTTCAACCAGTCAAGAACGCTGCTACTGAAAAGGGTTCCGCGATGGATCTGCTTAATCCGCAGCTGAATCTGGATATGCTGCGAATCTGGGCTGACTATGAGAAAACAGCCGAGGCACTGGAACTGCCGGAAATTAATGACACCGAATTAGTTCAGGTTCAAAAACTTCCGTTCAAACCGGTTTCGCGAAAAGTCTCGAAGCTGACAATCGGAACGCTGATTGGTTCGATTGCGGCGTTGCTGTTTTTACTGGCATATGTCTTGTTGAATCCCCGTTATTCACTGGATGTCGCTACCGTCTCGAACGCCGTGGATGCACAATGGTCCTCGAGTCTGCCGCTGCAGCGAGGCACCCGGCTGGCGATATCTTCATCAGATCCCATCCAGTTGCATAAGGGATTTGTTGAGATTGAATCAGATAATAATGTTTCTATTACAATTGAAGCGCCTGCCGAATTCAGATTTGTCAGTGCCGATGAAGTCCAGGTGACCTACGGGCAGATTTTTGCAACGGTTGCACCGGAAGGCAGGGGGTTCAGCGTTCAGACGCCCAATTCCAAAATCATTGATTTGGGAACGCGATTTGGTGTTTTTGCGGATTTGAGAGGGAAAACCGAACTGCACGTGTTCAAGGGAAAAACGATTTTAATTGCCGGCCAGAAAAGTCAGGATAAAAAAACGGTCGAAGTTTCAGGTGGCCAGGCCTGCCGTGTGGATGCCTATACGAACGATGTGACGAACATTACATTGAATCAGAACATGTTTGCCCAGGGGATCGATTCCCAGAGCGGCTTAGTGATTACCGGAGGCCAACGGATTGATCTGGCCGATATTGTTGGCGGTGGCGACGGAACCGGCAACGGGGCGCCGGGCAAGGGGCTCAAATGGGATGGGACATCGCTTGTTTCTACATCTGATATGAGGCAGGATAATGTTGATTTCCCAAGCTCTTATGTCGATGTGACTTGCAATCCGCTGATTGACGGTATTTTCATGCCCTACGGAAAGGGTGAAGAACCGCTGGTGCTGACATCAGATACCGCAACACTCAATCTGGACGACTTTATTGCTTCCGATACGAATGGCCTGCTGACGCTTATGCTGGTCAAGCAGGTGACGGATGATAATTCGATGAATTGGTTCTGTTCCAAGGAAGCAGCCGGAGGTATTTCTGAAAAATATCCAACCCTGGAGTTCCCCAATGCCTCTTCGCCAAGCCTGCTGCGGATTACCACTGCTTATAAGAACGGGGCGGATGCATATGTTTCCAATGACTTGTTGCGATCTCCGAGACAGGCGTTGGGGCAATGGCCCACATTAAACTGTCGTTATTCAGAGGGGCAACGCGCTAAGATTATTTACCTGCGATTTGATATTAGCGATGTCAAGGGCGATTTAACGGGCGCGGTGCTGAATCTCTACCTGAATTTTGCCAACCGTTATCGAGATTTGGATGTGTACGGTCTGGTTGATGGTCCGGCCGATCTCTGGGACGAAGCGACAATTTGTTATCAGACGGCTCCGGGCTTATTGGATGCTGAACTGGGGCACTATCAATTACAGGAGGACGTCCTGTCGCCTTTAGGGACATTTGCTGTGATTGATAACCGGATCGAGACCGTTCCGATTCCGGTGGACTCGACGCAAACTTGTTTGTGGACAGCGCCTACGACGAAGGCTCAAAGCGTGGGGATTATTTCCAACGCTCAGGATTACTGGGATGATAACGGCACGAGACAATCGCTGATGCTGGATGGGATTTCTTGCGGAACGCGATCCAATCCGTCTATTTTTATGCACGCCAACGCCGGCGTAACATTTGATCTGGATGCGATACGCCGCGAGTATGGGCCGATTTCCATCGAATCCTTTACGGCTATTTGCGGGATTTCTCGGCCCGCGACTCTAGCCAATCCCGACCAGACAACAGTTTGTTCACTGGCCAGTTTCTATGTGTTGGTCGATGGCAGAGAAGTCTTTAACGCGATTGATGTTTCACCGGTTGATACACCGCAGCAAATTGACATTAAACTGAATCCGCAGGCCCGTTACCTGACACTGGTTGCAGCTCAGGGGACGGATAATTCGATCATGAACGATGCGTGTCTGTTTGTGAATCCAACATTAAATCTCAAATAAGCAATTAACCAAGGAGGTGTAAGGCAATGTCTGTAACGACAATGAAACTGTTTCATTGCATGAAGGGGAAAAAAGCGTTTACATTAATTGAACTGTTGGTTGTCATTGCCATTATTGCGTTGTTGCTGGCGATTGTCATGCCGTCACTGGCAATGGCTAAGGAGCATGCAAAGCGTCTGATTTGTGCTTCGCATATGAAGTCTATTGGACAGGCAATTATGTTGTATGCCGAGCGGGAAAATGACGAATTGCCGATGAATTTTTATCAACAGGATCCGGGTGATACGAGTTTAATGGACAGACGCACGATGTCAAACCCTATTGCAACCTATTTTCTTGGAAGCTATGATTCGTCGGTTCATGACATGGCTTCATCGGAACGTATGTCGAATCTGTTTGGAAAGGATGCAAACGGAGATGAAAGGGTTACTAACCTGGGGTATTTAGTGTCAGCGGGCTTGCTTGATGACGTTGCTGAAGTTGTTTACTGTAACAGCAATAAGACTGATATCCATTCGTATAATGCATACGGTGGCGATGCGGATTGGCCAAAGGGTTTAGGACCTGATTATCCAAACAATCCCTATTCTATTCGTATTTCATATTCATACCTGCCGCAGGCAATGAAAACAAGGCATCCGGATTCTGCAATGTCAGGGTTTCCCGATGCCGCTTATAAGTTGTCAAAACTAAATCCGAACCTTTCGATGGTGCTTGATCTTCTTAACGGTGATGATATGTCGCATAAAAGGGGAGGTTATGTTGGCACGAATATACTCTATGGCGGAGGGTATGTCATATTTAGGACGGACGCGGATAATGTCATCAAAGATGGCGGTAATTTGATTGCGATAGAGAGAGCAGCAGAATGGCGCACTGCCATAAGAGCCTTAGAATAGGCGACCGATTCGGAGTTTTTCAGGTGAGGATGAAAGTGATTGAGTCGATGCATTTGGATTGGATGTTTACATTATGAGTCAGTGTTTGATGAGAGCTTGTTCTGTTGTATGAAAAAGTCAATGTCAACTTTTTTGGAGGTTATGTTATGAAGAGCAAATTATTGATAACAGCGATGCTGTGCCTGCTATCGCTGGTGAGTACATCCATGGCGGAATACGCGGTGACTACCGCTGACGGCAGTGGAGCGGACGGCGGGGTTTCCAATGACTCTAACAAAACAGCAACATGGGTTGGTGGAGCGGTTGCGGATACGGAAATTCGCCGTTATGATACGGTCCGCACGAAAGCGGCCATTGTCCGTTTTGATCTCGGCAGCGGTATCGGCGGCGATAGCAGTGGTGCTACGCTTTCTATTACCGAGATATCCGGCAACCGAGGCCGCACAATGAATGTTTACGGGCTGAAAGACGGTCCGAATGATTTCTGGGATGAGGCAACGATCAGCTATGCGACGGCTCCGGGCCTGTTGAATCCGGACAATAGTGCTTATATTACGATCGATCCGAATGAGTGGGCCTTGGTGGGAACGATGGATTTCGTTGATAATCGTGGAGATGGCCTGCCCGTCGTTATCACAGGGCTAGTCGATCCAACCTTTCTTGCTTCTGACACCAACGGGGCCGTGTCATTTCTGCTTTATACGTCAGGCTCCGACAACTCCCATGACTATTACGTGGCGATGAAAGAAAACACTAACGGCTATGCCTATCCTGCCTTGACATTTCCCAATGCCCGTTTCGCCACCGATCCGATTCCTGATAATGGTGATACTGTGCTGACCACGCTGTCGGCGTTGAGTTGGACTAACACCGAACCGAATGACCTGGTGGGCGGTGTTATTACCTGTGACGTTTATCTGGGCACCGATCCGAATCGTCTGTTGATGGATAAGGTCACAACAACAGCAGATGTCGATTCAGTTGCGATTGACACCACGAACTTTCCGAACTTCGGTGCATTGCAGGCAGGGACGTATTACTGGGTTGTTGATTCGTACGATTCCAGTTCCAATCCATCGTCTCTGGGAGCCGGTATGGTTTGGTCGTTTGAGGTGACGTCTGCTCCGCAGGTCACCGGTCATCCGGTCGATCAGATTAAAGCACCCGGTGAAACCGCAGAATTCTCAGTCATCGTCGAAAGCACGACAACGGTTACCTACACCTGGTATCAGAGCGCCGATAACGCCAATGACACCTCGGCGGATGATGTTGTTGTCGGCGGCAATTCTGACACGCTGACACTGACTGGTCTTAGCGGCAGCAATGAGGGGTACTATTACTGCAAGGCTGTTAACAGCAGCGGCGAAGCCAATGCGGACTATTCCGATACCGCCAGCTTAGTCGTCCGGCGGCAGGTGGCGCATTGGGCACTGGACAGTCTCGTTAGCGGTCAATACGAAGACAGTAGCGGCGAAGGCCATCATGCTGATCCGAACAATCAGCTTGTGACGTTTGTGGATGGTGTCAATGTGGCAACCACCAATCAAGGTGTGGTTGTCAATACCAACAGTGCC
Source organism: Anaerohalosphaeraceae bacterium (assembly GCA_963675155.1). Taxonomy (GTDB): domain Bacteria; phylum Planctomycetota; class Phycisphaerae; order Sedimentisphaerales; family Anaerohalosphaeraceae; genus 4572-13. Next base: position 1,194,396 of record OY775912.1, read on the forward strand.
GCAAATGCAGGAACATGGGATCCGTCCTATGTTTCAGGCGAATTTACGTTCTCGTTATGGATGAAGTGGGACGGAACTGGTTCTGGATTTAGGGATATTCTGACCAAGCATAACGGTTGGGATCCGGCGACAACGCTGTGGCAGTTTGGATTGGATTCGAGTAACCAACTGGCCCTTATACGTGCCGGCGGCACCAATGTGTACGGTCAAGCCGTACCGGCCGATGTATGGGTGTATGTTGCGGTGACCTTCGACGGCTCGACCGCTACGATTTATTCGTTTGAAGTTGGCAGTGACGATATTAATCTTGCAGTTGGCGAAGGTGCCTATTCACTGGGCCAGATGCCGGATGCAGGCTTTAACATCGGCTGCTACTATAATGAAGGCGTGCCGGCCGAACTGTTCCCGGGTATTCTGGATGAAATTCAGGTATTCAACTATGTCAAGGATGCGATGGCGGTTGCAGATCTTTATAATGAAGCCGTGGCTCAGGATTTTTGTCTGAGAACCTATGGCAGTGCAGATTTTGATCTGGACGTCAATGACAACTGCCGCATTGATATGGCAGACTTTGCGGAATTTGCAAAGAGCTGGATGGAATGTGGTTTGTACCCGAATTGTCCTTAATCCCGAATCTAAATAAAACTTAATTGGAGGTTTAGTCATGAAAAAAATATTAGTACTAACATCAATTATACTGATGATTCTGCTGGGCGTGACGGCTCAAGCGGAAACAATTGCCCTAGGCAGTGATGCTGATACCTATATCCGTGGGGGGAACGGACCTTACGGATCTGATGTTCTCATGGGGATCTATGGCGGATCTTATGATTTCTCCGGTTATCTGCGATTTGATCTGTCAAGCCTTGGGGGCATTGAGATTACAGATGCTTCCCTGACCCTGACAGTCACAGGTGGTTACCTTCGCAACGACACCTTAGTCACGGGGCGTTTTGGGCTCTATGCCCTGAACAACGTGGCCGGTAATACCCCGCAGGGATGGGACGAAAGTACACTTGTCTGGGAAACGGCTGGTGCTGAATGGACGGGTGTTGTTCCAATGGACCTGACTGGAGCAAGAGTGGTCGATATGGATATGGAAACGAATCCGAATATTACCGAAACCATTGTTGCCGGCCCCGGTGGAGCTTGGGACGTTGGAACCACAATGACTGTTTCCGGAAGCGATCTGGTCGCCTTCTTGCAAGGTCGTGTTAATGACGGCGGCCTGGCAAACTTTATCGCGACAAATCCTGACGGTGCCCTCCGGGCTTATGGACTGGCTTCTAAGGAAAATGCTGTTGAAGCGCATCGTCCGATTCTTGAAATAACGTATTCGCCGATTAAGCACGCCTTTCTACCCGATCCGGCAGATGATGCGATGGTTCCGCTGGACCTGACAAAGCTGTCATGGTCTAATCCCGATCCGAATAATCCGACCGACATCATTACAAGCGATGTCTATTTCGGAATAAACGATCCGAATCTTTATCCTCTTGATCCGGATCACGGATTAACCTTGATAGCCGATGATATTACCGCAACAGAGGTCAATATCCCTGCAGCGATGCTCCCGTTAAGTGCTTCAACAACCTATTATTGGGTCGTGGACTGCACCGATCCTAATGAGGGGCTGCTGCCGGGCGAATTCTGGTCCTTCTATGTCAGCGGTGCCCCTGAAATCGTGGCTGATCCGGCTGCTGCAGCGAAGTTTGAAACCGAGACGGCTGATTTCAGTGCGATCTTTACAACGGATGCTGTCATTACAACGGGCTGGCCGAAGTGGTACAGGGTGGGTGATCCGGATACAGAGATGCTTGATTCGGATACCGATGTCGCCATTACACTGGATTACGACAGCGGTACAGGCGAATACACATCGAGTCTGAGCATTGCGAATCTCGAAGCGGCCGACGAAGCGTCTTACTATTGTGAAATCAGCAATACCAACGGTACGACGCAGACCGCTTCAACCAAGCTTGTCGTCAAACGCATGCTGGCTTACTGGCCGTTTGATTCCGATCCCAATGACCTGCTGGATAACTACGATGGTGTTGCAACCGGCGACCCGGTTTATGCGCCCGGCAAAGTTGGCAACGGAATTGTCTTTGACGGTGCAGATGACTATATCACGCTGCCGTCGGGCTTTGATGATTTTTCTGCCGGTATGACCATTTCGGTATGGGCCAATCCAACGTCGGCGGCCAATTGGGCACGCTTCATTGATTTGGGTAACGGTGAGGGTCCTGACGTGATTCTGTTCGCACGCTTTGGTACGAGCAATACACTGCGGTTTGATTTTGCCCCGTGGCCGGGTGCTGTAGATGCGGCAGATGCGCTTGCTTTAAATGTATGGCAGATGTTTGTTCTGACGATGGACGAATCCGGTAACATTGTGATCTACAAGGATGGTTTTCCGGTTCAAACCGGAACGGTTACCAGTTTGCCGCCCGTTATTACGCGTACCAGCAACTTTATCGCTAAGAGTAACTGGGCTGATGCGTTGTATGCCGGCATGATGGATGATATGCGTATCTACAACTACGGGTTGACGGCGGACGGTGTAGCCGATCTGTATTCGGATGTCGTTGGTGATTATTGTCGTGAGGTCCCTGTTTATGACATGGTCAACGATGACTGTAAGGTGAATATCGATGATTTCGCATATCTTGCCGATCTCTGGCTGGATTGCGGTTTCTATCCCGATGCGTCATGTGAGTAAATGAGTTGTAAACACTTCAACTGTTCGTTGGCGGGCAGCAGCAATGCTGTCCGCCTTTTTTATTGGCTAAAACAGGCCGACGACCAGGCTCAGTGACAGGGTCGAGAGAATCGTGCATATCACCACGATCATGGCGGTCAGTTGGCGGTCACCGCCCATCTGGCCGGCGAGGATATAGGACGCCGCCGCGGTCGGACAGGCCGCGAAAATCATTGACAGACGCAGATGGTTGTCGCTGAGATCGACGATATACCGCCCAATCAGAAATACAGCCAGTGGATAAATGCCCAGCTTTATAACAGAGGCCAATACTGCAGGGAAAATATGGTCGATATTTTTCCGGTTGGCGATGGTTGCCCCAACGCTAATCAGTGCTAATGGCAAAACCATTTGTGAGAAACCCGATAGAGTCCGTTCCATGAGAATTGGCAATTGGTCGATGAAGTGTCCTGCCAACAGACCTGCCGCGGAGGCGACCAATAATGGATTGCTGATCAGCCCTATAAATATTTTGCGGACTGCTTTAAGGCTCAGTGTATGTTGATGCAGCAGAAACATAATCACCGCGGCGATGTTATTGGTCAGGACCATGATGGCCAGGACAAAGACGGCGATAACCTGGATCGATTCTGACATCTCTTTGGGAGCATCTGAGAAACTGTACATGATCACGGGCAGACCAATGAAGGCCAAATTTCCGCGAAAAGCCCCTTGGACGACGGATGAAACAGATTCTTTGCCGATGGCAAAAACTTTTGTCAGAATGTAAGCGGTCAGGATGCACAACAGCAAACCGGCCAGCAATACGATATAGATCCGTCCGCAGGCGGCGAGATTGAAGGACGAGGTGCTGATTTTGTAGAACAGCAGGCATGGAAGACCGACCCAGTAAACCAGTAACGACAATTCCCGGACGGTCTGTTCAGAAAAAAAGCACTTTCTGCGAAGCACATAGCCCAGCAGAATGATGATCAATACCGGAAATAGTGTTGTAAATATATGCATTATTCATCCATCTATTAATTTGATATGCCGATACTATACCCGACACCTAAAAAACGATCAAGCTTATATAAGGGGACACTGTTTCAAAGCGGGCAAACATGAAGCTGTGGAGTTCTCTACGACCCAAGACATGGTTCGTCGGATGATTGTGTTCAAAACCGTTTAGGTGGTTTCTTCCCGAATTTAACTCAAGATTTTACGAGTGGACTGGCGGGTTTTTATCTCACAGCCAATTTTGATATGCCGGTTTGGGGCTCTTCGTGTATCAATTTGCTGGATGAGTAATTCGGCGGCTTTATAACCGATCTCAAAAGGCTTCTGGCGAACCGTTGTTAAAGCGGGGGTGATCCATTGGGCTAGCTTATGGGTGTCGCTGTAGCCGACAATTGAAATGTCTTCCGGGATATTAATGTTTAACTCTGCCGCTTTCTTATAGATCTCGAAAGCGACCCAGTCACTGCATGCAAAAATCGCGGTCAGCTTTGCTTTTGAGGTCAACAATTCATGAGCGGCCTGGGGAACTGTTTCATCGTCGCTTTCGACGGTTGTCAGCAGTACGTCCGGCAGGGCTGACAGGTGCTGTTCAAATGACTGTCTTCTAAGTCTGGCCCATGTCCACCGAGAACTTCCCGCCAGGTGTCCGATTCTTCGGTGTCCCAGCTCATAGAGGTGTTGGGATACCAGTTTGGTGCCGAGAAACTCATCCGAACCAACGGAATCTGAAAAATCAAGCTCATGGTCAATCGTGACAACCGGCATTGTTCGACTTTCCAATTCGTCCAGGTGGCTGCCGTAAAGCTCGCTGATTTTAGGCCACAGAATGACACCGTCAATACGCCGGTCAATCAGCCGATGCAGTTGTCCGAGCATATGAGCCTCGCATTGCTTTGAATCCGGGCCGGACTTGTCCCAGAGCGTGATGGGGGCATAATTCTGGCTAACAAGCCCGTCGTGAATCCCCTTTAAAACCTGTGTCCAATAGGGATTAAAAGGGGGGACCATGACTCCAACATTTCCCGTAATTCCTGTTTGAATCCCCTGGATCAGCAAGTTAGGGCGATAATTGAGCTTTTCTGCGGTTTCTAATATGATTTTTCGTGTTTTTTCAGAGATAGAGCCTTTATTTCTCAATACGCGTGAAACAGTCGTTACGGAGACATTTGTCGCCGCTGCGATGGTTTTTAAGCCAATATTGCCGTTTTTATTCATTCTTAAGATCTTTCCGGACTGCAAATCAGTCGTTTCAACACGAAACCTGCTTGAAAAGCTCAATAAAAGCCTATTATTCACGTCAAAATGATGTTATTAGTGTAACCGGAATTGCCGGGAAAGTCAATGCAAATATTAACGCAAGTATTTGTTTGGCGTTATTTGCTTGAATTCTATCTGCCGATCTGATACAGTAGAATGTACTGCTTAATAGCATGTGGGCAAAGTGAAGTTTGAAAATAAATCGCATAAAGATATGATGGAAACAATGTCACTAAAAAAACTTAAAACGTTACGTCGTCAAGTAAGTCTTGAGTTGGAAGAGAATTTGATTCCATTTTGGCTGGAACATGTAAAAGATGACGGCCGCAAAGATTTTACCGGTAAAATGTCGAATCAGCTCGTGAAAGAGCCTGCGTCTAAGGGATTGGTGCTTCACGCTCGTTTACTATGGACGTTTTCAAGGCTCTATCGTTTTTATCATCAACTTCAGTATTTAAAACTTGCCCGGGAATGTTATGGGTATATTTCCAAACATTTTTGGGATCAAAAATATGGAGGCGTTTATTGGTCAGTGTCAACTGATGGACATCCGGAAGATTCGCGAAAAAAAACGTATGCTCAAGTCTTTTTTATTTATGGTCTCAGCGAGTTCTATAAATGTTATCCCACGCCGGCGATTCTGGACCAGTGTACGGAATTGTTTCTGCAGCTGGAGCGGCATGCTTTTGATAAAGACAATCTGGGTTATTATGAGGTCTGTGAAAGAGATTGGGCCGTTGCTGAAGATCAGCGGTTAAGTGACAAGGACATGGATGAAAAAAAATCGATGAATACACATCTTCATATTCTCGAGGCCTTTACAAATCTCTGTTCTATTCGGGATGATAACTTGTTGAAATACCGGTTAACGATGTTGTTGGAGATTTTCCGTGAGAAAATCATTCAGCCGGGTACCGATCATCTGGGATTGTTTTTTGATGATGCCTGGCAGCCTCGCTCAAAAGGGATTTCTTTCGGTCATGAAATCGAAGCCAGTTGGCTGATTTATGAAGCGGCTGAAGTTTTGGATGACAGGGAATTATTGTCACGCTATGAACACATTAGCAGTAATCTGGCCAAGAAAGTCTTTGCTAAAGGATTGGATCCTTCGGGTGGATTGAATTATGAAATCGACGAGCAGAGCTGTCTGGATACGGATAAACATTTCTGGGTACAAGCCGAAGCGGTGGTTGGCTTTTTGAATGCCTATCAAATCACCGGTCAGGAAAGTTATCTTGATACGGTTGTCTCTGTCTGGCAATTCATCCAGCAATATCTCGTCGACAAAGTATACGGCGAGTGGTTCTGGAAGGTTGACGGAAAGGGGGTCCCGGATGGCGATTTGCCAAAGATATGCGACTGGAAGGGACCCTATCATAATGTACGGGCTTGTATTGAGGTGATAAACCGAATTGATGCCTTGCTGACACAAAATAATGAACAGAAAGGGAAATACACCTATGGACAGGCACTATGAGGACCGTTTGAAACAGCTTTATCACTCACACAAAGAGCTGCTTGGCAGAGTCAATACGAAAGAACAAAAAAGTAACGGTATCTATCACCGTTATGATAATCCCATACTGACGGCTGAACACATTCCCGTTGAATGGCGTTATGATTTGAATCCACAGGACAATCCATTGTTACTGGAACGATTGCCGGTGAATGCCGTCTTTAACGCCGGGGCGATTAAATTTCAAGGCAAATACTGTGTCGCGGCCAGAGTCGAAGGGGTAGATCGAAAATCGTTTTTTGCCATCGCCGAAAGTCCAAACGGTATCGATAACTTTGTCTTTTGGGATGAGCCGATGGTCATGCCGGAATTGTCGACGGATGAGACCAATGTTTATGACCTGCGTCTGGTTTCACATGAGGACGGCTGGATTTACGGACTTTTCTGTGTCGAATCCAAAGACCCTGCTGCACCGGCGGGGGATACATCCAGTGCAATTGCGCAGGCAGGGATTGCCCGTACGAAGGACTTGAAAAACTGGCAGCGACTGGGCAACCTTCAATCGCGTTCGCCTCAGCAGCGAAATGTTGTACTGCATCCAGAGTTCGTACAGGATAAGTATGCCTTTTATACGCGTCCACAGGACGGTTTTATCGAGGCCGGCACCGGCGGCGGTATTGGCTGGGGACTGGCGGACAGGATTGAAGAAGCCAGATTGGACGAGGAAATCATTGTCGATGATCGTGTTTATCACACTATCAAGGAATCGAAAAACGGCTTAGGGCCTGCTCCGTTGAAAACGACGAAAGGATGGTTGCAGTGTGCCCATGGTGTTCGTAATACGGCCGCAGGACTGCGTTACGTCCTTTATTTATTCATGACTGATTTAAAACAGCCCTGGAAGGTGACACATGCTCCGGGTGGATATTTTATGGCGCCTCAAGGCGATGAACGCCTTGGAGATGTTTCAAACGTTCTGTTCAGCAACGGCTGGATTGCTGATGACGATGGGACGGTCTACCTGTATTATGGCTCATCCGATACACGAATGCATGTGGCGACATCCACAATTGATGTGCTTTTGGATTATGTGATAAACACTCCATTTGATGCAGGGCGGACTTATATGTCCGTGCAGCAGCGTTTGGAATTAATCCGAAAAAATCAAAAGTGCCAATAATAATTGAAAAAGGGTTAAATTGCTCGCGTGGAGGCCCGAATGGTTAAGTCGCATTTAATATCAACATGTTTTTGAGTTTTGGACTGCTCCTGATCGTCATCCAAACGATCAAGAATCAGTTTGGCAGCAGTCCGTCCGATTTCGTGTGGATGCTGTCGCACGGTTGTCAGGGGAGGAGAAATAAGCTGTGACAGTTTGTGTGTGTCACTGTAGCCGACGACTGAGACATCCTGCGGAATAGAGATACCCATTTCGCCGGCGACTTTATACAGCTCAAAAGCGACCCAGTCGCTGCACGCAAAGATGGCTGTTGGTCTGGGGGATACGGATAAAATTTCTTTTGCAACCGCCGGAATGTCTTTGGGATCATCTGAGCCGACGACCGTCACACATTCAACATCCGGATAGCAGGACAAAGCTTTTTCAAAATGTTCACGTCGTAATCGAGCCCATTTCCATTGTACCGGGCCTGCCAGATGTCCGATTCTTCGGTGTCCCAGGTTGTAAAGATGTTCTGCGACCAGTGTTGAGCCTACTTGCTCGTCGGTTTCGACTGAATCAGCGAACGGCAGTTCATGGTCGATTGTTACGACCGGCAGGTTACGGCTTTTAAGTTCATCCAAATGCGATCCGTACACTTCACTGACTTTCGGCCACAGGATAACGCCATCCACACGCCTGTCTACCAGTCGATGCATCTGTTTGAGCATAAAGGCTTTGATGTCATCGCCGGCCACACTCGCATCGTCCCACAGCGTAATCGGGGCATAATCCGCTTCGATGAGCTGGTCATGGATGCCCTTAAGCACTTCGGTCCAATAGGGATTGTAGGGCGGGACCATCACGCCGATATTGCCTGTTCGTCCTTTTTGAATGCCCTGGATGAGCAAATTGGGGCGATAATTCAATTCTTTGGCTATTTTAAGGACTTTTTCTCGTGTTTTTTCCGAGATTTCTCCCTGTCCCCGCAGCACCCTTGATATCGTGGTAATTGACAAATTAGCTGCTTCAGCAATTTGTTTGAGACTGACTTGTTGGGTCATGCTACGACTTCTTCCTTTTTGAGGTCAATAATATCTTAAAATAGGTCAGATGTCATTATAACATGATTTTGAGAATGAATCCACCGGAAATCTATCTGAAGCCAAATCTCGTCGTTGTGTGATATTTTGACGGCGGTTTTTTGATTTTCAGACCGGATAGGTCATTATTATGTGACTTTCATGAGCTGGGTTTCTTGCTTATTGTCCATTTTTCATGGCGATCGCGTATTGCTCAGTCATGATTGGAGACAGCAGGGCTGACCACTTGGCATATCCTTTGTCATTCAGATGCAGCTTGTCCGGACGGAACAGGTCATCCATCGGCAGACCCTCCGCTCCCAGAAGGACTGTTGCAATATCAACAAACTCCAAGTAGTTTTTTATCTCTGAATGTTGTTGATTTAAGTTATTCAGTTCAATGACGGCGTCACGCAAGTGCCATCGACTGGAACACAATTTGACGGACAGACAGATGATTTGCGATTCCGGCAGACTTGCATGGATGGTATCAGTGAGTTTCACGAAGTCTTCGTGAGCTTGGCTGGGCGGAACCGAGCCTGCAATGTCGTTGTCGCCTTCATAAATCACAATGACTTTGGGTTTGTATTTGATGACGGTTTCATTGACAAAAAACAGGGCGTCGGCCGCGTATGAGCCTCCAAAGCCTCTGTTAATGATCGGTAAATCAGGAAACGACTCCGCTGTTTTCCAGCCGCGGATACTTGAGCTGCCGACAAAAAGGATCGCGTCTTTGGGATAGGCATTTTGACTGTCCCAATGCTGGAATGATTTGATATCGTTATCAAAACGATGAGGGTCCGGATATTTAACCTGCGATGAAATGACATGGGCGGGATACAGTGCAAGTACCACAATGATGATCAATACAAATTTGAAATTCTTTGTCATTTTAAATTCCTTTAAATAACGGGCCGATTCAGCCATCCATCCGTTTTTAGTAATTAAACCGCCTCTTTTTACAGTGTTTTTAGCAAGTTGTAAAGCTTTAGGGCATCTCTAATAATTCATTTTGGCGGGCAAGCAAGTCTTTTTGATTCCGGTGGCGTCAGGGAAAAGCTGCCTTAGCTATGGCGAAAGCTGATTTTCCTTTCTTGCCGGACACCAAAAAACTTCTACTTGTCGCCCAAAAACAATCTTTATTATTGTCTGCGTTATTTGCAACTAACGAACTTTACCATACCATTCAGTGACCAGTTTTTCGGCCGGCTTGCCGTAGATACAAAATCCGGTATGGCTTTTTGCCTCTTCGAGTGTGTACAGGTTTGGCAACCAGGCCCACCAGGTGAATCCAATGAACCACGGTTCGTCCCAGAATGTTTCCATCGTCGCTTGGTAATATCGTCGCTGTTCGTCACCATCATAGACCGCATCCGGCTGATGGTGCGTCCATGGAGCGGCGCTGAAGCCTTTTGCGCTGCCCAGCCCCAATTCGATAAACAGTATCGGGCGGTTGTGTTTTGCGCTGATGGCGGCCAGCTTTTCTTTGTAGGGCAGCCACTGTTCTTTGAGGACCTCGACGGTGCTGTAGGATGCAGGAACATGATGGAGGCCTTTTTCGATCCAGTCGTTGGGTTCATCGTCGCCGGCACCGACAGGATAATATGCACTGATGCTGATGACATCGACGGCGTCCCACCATGCTAATTTTTCTTCACTGCCCCAATTGGCGTTGTAGGTTAGAGCACCGTGGTAAACCTTCCGGATATCGGCGATCAATTCTCGCCATCGGTCCTCATCGTCTTCGGTGGCTCCCATTTCGCAGCCCAGACACAGCATTTCGCAGTTCGTTTCCTGTGCGATTTTGGCATAATGTATCAGCATGGCCCGGAAATCTTTCCACCATTGATCCCATGCCTGTAAATCCTTTGTACCGTCTTCGTTTTCGAATTTGATCCAGGATCGCCAGGTTCCGTCGCGTACATTGACCACCGGCTTTAAGATGATTTTGAGGTCGTTATCCCGAGCCAGCTGAATGGCACGGCGGATTTCAGTGTCGGAGACCATTTCCGAATTTGCATCTGACCAGAGGATTTTTGGGGAATCAAACGTTTCCATCTCCGCGCCAAAAGCCAGGCAAATATAGTTTGCATTGGTCGCAGCCAGCTTTTGCATCGACTCTGCCGGGGCCGGGCCGTCATACTGGCCACGAAACCCTGTCCATCCCCATGAAAAACCTTTGACGAATCCAACAGATGAGACAGGAGACGATTTTGACAGGGATTCATTTTGAACCGGAATGATTTCTTCGTTCATACAGCCGGCCAATAATAACATCGCAATGATAAACGACAGCAGTGACCACACATGTTTTTTTCTCATTCGACATTGTCCTTATTAATTTCAATTTGATCTCAGCGGTTCACCATATATCTCAATTTCCCAAAGCGAATAGCCGTATTGGGTATTCCTTTCGGTCATAAGCAAGCGGATATAGCGTCCCGACCCCTGCAGGTCGTTCAATGTGTCAATGCCGCCGTTGCCTTCTGTCGTTTTGTAGAGAACCCTCCATTTCGAACCGTCATCAGAAAGCTGCAGTTGATATGTTTTGGCGCTGGCAAGTTCCCAGTTGAGAATGACCCGCTGGATGTCAATTCTTTGTTTCAAATCAATGATGACCCATTGGTTGGGACTGTATTGGCTGGCCCAACGCGTGGCGACGTCTCCGTCGTTGAGGAATTCCGGTTTCTCCGTACCCGGGCGAATATCTGATGACGAAACCGTGACTGGTTTATGCAGCGCACGATTGATCGTAGCAGGGGGGGCGACCTCAACTCTGATGGTTCGTTTTTCTTTGTGCTTGCCTTGGGTTGATAGTCTATACTCTGTTGATTGGTTGGGACGAACCTGCAGCGTGCCGTTTTCCGGGACCGCTTTGCCGTTGAGTGTGACCTGAGAGCCGCTGGTGGTATTCCAGGATAAGTTTACCGGGTCGCCGGGACCACTCCGTAAGACATCTGCGGCAAAGCGTTGTATCGTGCCCGACGGTAATACCTTGACGGTGATCTGACGTCCGCTGTCCAGTTTTCCCGTTGCCGTAATCGTATAGACGGTGGTATCCGAGGGGGTAACCGACAGTGAACCGATTTCGGGAAAAAACTGCTTATTCAATAATACCTTCGAACCCGCTGTGGCTCGCCAGGTCAGTGTGCTGCATTGGCCTGCTTCAATTGTTTGAGGTTCGGCTTCAAATCGCGTCAGAAAACCGGATTGAATATTAACTCTGACGGCTTTTGCATCTCGTTCAAAAACTTTCCCAATTGCCTCATTCAAGGCTTCCGGGGCACTGAAATGATCGACGGGGCCCCACGCATAGCCGAGTGCTCCTGCGTAGCCGTTTTCGTAAAGCTTAATATGCTTTTCTCGGCTGGGAATGCCAAAGGACTCCGTCATCTCAAACTCGGCGATAACCAACGGCTTATCGAGCTGCCATGATGAAGACGGCCTTTTGAATGGCGAATTGTCCTCGCCGGCCCAATCATAATAGTGAATACTGTAGAAATCCAGAGTGCCGCCCGGATCATTGCCCGCCGCAATCAGAGCTTCGTCTGCATAGTAGTTGCTGCAGCCTTCAAGGTTTGCGGAGGACCTCGTATTCCAGGCACCATTTGTGATGAGTACGTTCGGGTCTGAGCATCGAATAGCACCGGCAAAATGGTTGACCACACGCTGAATGTCACTCATGTTTACATGATCACAGTATGTCCAGCCGAATTCATCCGTCATGCCCTCAGGCTCATTGAAGATTTCCCATGCTAACAATCCCGGATGTCCCTTTAAGGCCTCCGCCATGGGTTTCAGTGCATGATCGACATAGGCCTGTGTGTATTCAGCTTCGGTGAGCAGGCATTTATTCCTCTGGCGTATCTCATTGTCAAGTTCCCAGCGAAGCATATCGAAGGACCACAGGCACACGATCAGTCCCAATTCGTTCTCACATGCCAGGTCCAGGATTTTTCGTAAATCGTCGATTGCATCTTCACCGGGGCCGGCAACCTTTCCTGTTTCATCAAACGCCGGCGTGTTAACGCCGTTTGTGTGCAGCCAGAGCCGCATACAATTGCCGCCGGCTGCATGCACCTGCTGAAACATGTTTTCAAACTGATCAAAATAAGTTTTCCCCGGCCCGACATCCCGTCCGAAATTGATATATGAGACATTTGCACCGTTTAGAAATAAGGACTGGTTGTTCCATCGGATTCGATCCGGTTCTGAACCCACGAGGTGTCCGCTCAGGACAAATTCACAGACTAGCAAAATGTATAGACACGGCCTAATGCTGTTCAATGTGACCATTATTTTCAGCCTTTTTATCTCTTTGCAGTATAATAGCTCCGCTTTTGCGGAGCAGGATACTATACCTCAGAATTATTTTTCAGATAATCGAGCAATTCGTCGACCTGGCAAAAAGCGATGGCGGTATAGGTGTCCGCTGCGCCGTAATACAGCGCAATACGTCCCGTGGCACTGTCGCACAGGGCGGCGCAGGGGAAGCACACATTCGGCACAAATCCTGCGGTCTCATACGAAAGTTCCGGCGTCAGAAGATAATCCCGCGTGCGATAAATAACCCGACTCGGATCGTCCAGATCCAATAAGGCCGCACCGATACTATAGACAAAGCCATTGCAGGTTCCGGATACACCATGATAAAAGAGCAGCCATCCCTCATTGGTTTCAATGGGAATGGGCCCGGCGCCGACTTTGGTGCCTTGCCACCAGCCCTGTCCTCCTTTTGACATGACGAGGCTATGTTTTCCCCAATACGTCAAATCCTTACTGCGGGACAGGAAGATATCGCCAAAAGGTGTATGGGCACTGTCGCTGGGACGGCTCAGAAGCAGGTACTCGCCGTTAACCTTGCGGGGAAACAGAACGCCATTGCGGTTAAAGGGCATGAGCGGATTGTCCATTTTGACAAATGTCTTAAAGTCATCTGTTCGTCCCATGCCGATCGAAGCACCGGGGAAGTCGTCGCACCAGGTAATATAAACGGTGTCGTCGATCTTTACGATACGCGGGTCGTAGGCATAGCTGTTTTGCACGGGCTTGCCGGACTCATCCTGCCAGGAGATCATCTCATGATCGATGTCCCAATGCAGTGCATCACTGCTGGTCCCCAAGTGAAGTTGAGGGCGTCCGTTGCGATAATCGGCGCGAAAGACCCCGATATAGCCATTGTCGGTGGCCATGACCGCGCTGTTGAAAATACGGGCGACGCGGGGAATCGGATTCCAATCAAGTATAGGGTTTTGACTATACCGCCACATCGGGAAATCATAGCCGGACGGTTTGTCTTCCCAGGGGATCGTCGGTAACGCATTTCCAATAATCGTATTGCTCATAAAACTAATCCTCCACTATAGTCATTGTTCTGCATTTTGCTTTCTGATGGCAAGTTCCTGTCCGATTTGCTGCATCTTATCAGAATTGAGATTATAAAACAATGACGCACATGCTGCAAGGATAGAACCGGCGGCAGGTAAGATGCTCATCATCATTTTGATTCCAAAGATTGTTCCTTCATTCTGGTCCTGATTAGCGACATATCCATACCAAGCCAGTATCCATCCGGCGATAGCACCGCCTACGGTCCATCCCATTTTCTGTGAGAACGTTCCGGCTGAAAGGATCAGCCCCGTGGCCCGTCGCCCGAATTTCCACTCGAAGTAATCCGCGGTATCTGCAAACATGGCCCATGTCATGGGGAAAATCGGCCCGGTAAAGAACGAAGCGATGATATGTGTGGTGTACATCAAAACAAAATCCTTAGGCCCTGCAAAGTAAAAGGCCACCAGGCAGGCCGCATTGATGAGGCTGACAATAAGGTAGGTCCGTTTCTTGCCGCCCAGCCAAATCGTTAGTTTGGTTGTCATTGTGACACCCAGGATGGTACCGATTGTTCCGGTCACCATAAACCCGGAAGGGGATGTTAAGTAGCCGGCCAGGAAGTCCCGCGAGAAGAAATACGTCAGGAACTCACGACTGAGTGCAAAGGGGACCGTTACTCTATCTGTACCGATGTAGTACTTGAAGTAATAGAGCATCGACGCATTACGCAGTGACACCCATATCAGTGTGATCAGGCACATTAGCATCAGGACCAACCATGGCCGATTGCGAAAACCATCTTTAATGTCGCTCATGACATCGCTCTTTTCCTTCAGGGGAACGACCCGTTCCTTGCAGGCCCAGAATGTAAACAGGAACAGAAACGCCGCAATCAAACCAAAAAAGCCCATGGAGAATTGAAACCCTCGCTGCTGATTATCAACATTCGGTCCGAAAAGACTATTTGAAACGGCATGGGTATCGGCGGCACTGGTTGTCACTGTCTGCGAAACGGCCGCAGAGTTCGCCATGTCGGTATTGCCGCCCGTTGTGCCAAAATAGGCGATCAAGCCAATCAATGTTCCCTGGACGATGAGATTCCCAATATAGGCTCCCACAAAACGATATGAAGAAAGCGACGAACGTTCATCAGGATTGCTGGTCATCACGCCGAGCAGCGCCCCGTATGGAACGTTAATCGCTGTGTAAGCCATCATCATAAGCGTGTAGGTGACATAGGCATAAATCAATTTACCCGTCATTCCCAGGTTGGGAGTCGTAAAGGTCAGCACCCCGATCAGGGCCAGCGGAAAAGCCATCCACAGTATCCATGGGCGAAACTTACCGAAGCGGGTATTAGTGCGATCCGCGATAATTCCCATGAGAGGGTCATTCAGGAAATCCCAGGTTCGTGTCATCAGCAGCATGGTGCCCACCGCGGCTGTCGTAATTCCAAACACATCGGTGTAGAAGTAGTTCAGAAACATAGAAAAGGTGACGTAGAAAAGGCAGGAGGCTGTGTCCCCGGCTGCGTATCCAAGCTTTTCTTTCAGAAAGATCACTTTTTCGCCATGCGGAGTTGCTTGTTCATTTTCCATGTATTATTCCTTTTCAACGAGAGACTAGTGTACAAACAAAGTACCGTTTATGAGAATCCATCATTTTGTGACGATTTCAATCATATCCCAGTAGGCGCCTTCCCATGCCCATCCGTTGGGCTGATTAACCAGTTCCAGGTTAACTTTTTGTCCTGTATAGTCAGAAAGATCGACATTGACATCCATAAAGCCGTCAGGGGCATTTTGGGTGTTGACTTCTTTTTGCAGAACGATTTTATCGTTAGCTTTGACAATCAGCGTCCAATCGCCTTTGGGGTGCCGGCCGACCGACAGGTGCAGAGTTGTTGTGCCTTTTTTCGGTATCTGGGCTTCTTTGCTCAGAGAACAGCCGGTGTTTTGGTCCAGCGGATGCGTCACAAGGACGTCTGTTCTGCCTTCCAGTTTCTTGTAAAAGCCCGGCGACATCTCGGCACCGCAATGTTTGATGGTCCAACCCGGTGCGACCGCGCCGCCGGTAATTTGCAGACCGTCTTTAATTTGAGCCATTTCCTCGCGGTTGTAATGGCTTTTGGCAACCGGTCCGGGATTAAACGACTGTTCCAGTTGATTCGGTTGTGCCTTATGCTGGGGGATAACCC
The DNA here is from genome assembly GCA_963675155.1 of Anaerohalosphaeraceae bacterium. GTDB lineage: Bacteria > Planctomycetota > Phycisphaerae > Sedimentisphaerales > Anaerohalosphaeraceae > 4572-13. The sequence continues at coordinate 1,210,599 of OY775912.1, forward strand.
AGATTTCCTTACCGACCCCGTCAGATTCCGTATGGCCGCCGGCGCGATACACTGCCAGCCGGGCCAGTGATTCGCAGGCGTCAAACAGATTCGGCAGGTCATAAGGTGTATGGATAAATTTGGCAGTCGGGTCAAAAGCCTTGTATTCAGCGCCAAGCCCTGTCAGTCCCTTCGTCGTAAACAGAATGCCGGCGGCGTTGGAAGGATTACAATCCGCATCCTGACCGCACCGCATGGAAATGCGAATGGTCTTTTCGATATCTTTTTCACCATACAGAAGTCCCATGACGATATAGGCTCCGTTGATTTTGGCGTCAATATTAAACTTGCCCTTGTCACAACTGTATTTTCGATATTCCATATTGAGCTGGTACTTTTGGTCAATCTTTTTCCATGTTTGTGTCCAGTCTTTTGGGTTTTCATGGTACCATGTCAATACATCCCGAATGGTCTGTGCATACTGGCTTTCGGCGGGGATGTACTCCAGGGCCCGAGTGATAATCTGTTCCGGTTCGGTCTCCGTAAAAGCGACGCTGTACATGGCCGCGACAAACTGGCCGCCGTACAAGCCGTCACCATAATTGACGATTCGGCCGAATGTATTGCCCAGCATGACTGCGTGGTTGCCGAGTGCCGGGCTGATCAGGCCGGCAAAATCCGCTTCGATTTGATAATCGATGTCGTCGGCGTGTCGGTTGTATTTGGGATGTCCGGAATCCGGCGGGGCGATTCCCTGTCGCAGGTTGATCCGGCCGGCTTCGTTTGCGTGCCAGAGCGGATACAGGGTGTTGGCAAAATCAATTCCCGCCTGACGGGGCGACACGTCAAAGCCGTATTGCTGCAGGGTTCGCAGAAACGTCATCTCGACATATAAATCGTCCTGTTCAAATGCCTGGTTAATCATCTCCGGTTTCCACTGCGGCACATCGTTGTCCGGTACCATTTGCCCAAGGTATTTAAATTCGACCGGGAAACCCCATGCGACGCCGACCATCTGTCCCAGCCATCCGGCAATCATTTTGTCCCGATAAGTAGTCATGGGCAGGCGGACAAATTCCGGCTGGATAATTTTTTCCGGCAGGGTGATGCCATCGCCCGGCAGCAGTGACGTATCAGCATCATCCAGTCCGTCATTCCAATACAGCGGGGCCAGATACACGCCGCCTTGTCCCCAGCCGCAGTGACTGACATACCACGTGCCTTGGCTGTCCCGGATGACTTCGGCGGCATGGGACTTGATCTGACCGGCGAGGTTTTTGATCTCCCAATGGAAGGGGTCGCTGCTTTTATAAACACAGGTGCCGCGGTAATCATCTCGCGGGCCAATAAACAGGTAATATGTTTTTCCCCGTCGAATCACTGTTGGCGATTCGGTCGGACCGCCCCAGGTGCCGATCGACGGATCAGTGAACACCGTTTTTCGGCCCGACCAGTGGATCAGGTCTTTGCTCGTTTGGCAGGCGACAATATGATTGCCTTTCTTGGGGTCTGAGGTGGCGGTGTAATACATCACCCACGTATTGCCAACTTTCAGCAAGTAAGGATCTCTGGCGTCGAAACCATCCACAATGACCGGATTTTTCGGATGCCGAGTCCAATGGTAAAGGTCTTTGGACGTTGCCAGGTGGATTTTGTATTTAGAACTGTCAGAGCCGCCGCCGCAGTAGTACATATAATAGGTTCCGTCCTGTTCGATCACATGAGGCGCCCATAAGTGCGTTTCGTTCCAGGCTGAGTCTACGCTTAACGCGAAGGGCTGTTTCAGCCAGGGCTGTTGTGTCAGCACATCGGCTGTTGCATGCGCAAAATCGTCTTCGTCCAGCGGATCCAGCGGTTCGGCGTGAGTGATGCCGAATAAGTGCCATTGACCGTCACGGGCGCGGATGAAACAGTGATCGTTGATATACCAGTTGTTTTTTTCGCCGACGCCGGGATCATAAATCTTTTTGAATTCCCCGCTTTGGACGGGTAATGCCAGCGCAAGGCCAATCCAAATATGAGTAATGATAAGTAAAAGACCGTTTAATTGTTTTATTGCCATCTTATGAGTCCTTTGTCAGAATTTGATTGAGAAAATATAATCATTAATCCCATAATCCCTGCACCGAATAATTTCTGTTAAAAAAGCGATCGCTTGACATCCACATAGTCCAGTCCAACCATATACCGTTGGATGGCTTTGGGATTGCTGCCGACGATTTCCACACTGAGTATATGTCTGCCTTCGTCCAGTTCAAATTTGCCGAGCTTGATTTTGTCGGTGGCAATGACTTCATCAGGGTGGTACATATCCATGGGGTCGAGTATTTTTTGACCATCTAAATAGAACTGGACGATACCGTAATCGGCCGCTTTCGTCAGGCGTGTAAAGAGGGTGTACTTACCTTTTTTCTCGATATCAATGACGACTTTCAATGTTCCCCCGGGTTGTCCGGTCCACCAGAGCTGTTCGTTATTTCGCCATTTATCTGTCTTGATCCAGTCCATCCCCTGTGCTTCCAGGTGTCCGGCGGGTTCTTCCAGTACCAGGATTCCGGCCATATCCAGCGGATAGGATAGCCGCGTGTAGTAATCGACGCGTTCATCGACGGCAACTGGTTGATACGGATCGTTGCCCCCGGCCTGATACCAGTAAACGACAGATGCGTATTCCGTGGGGCGATCGTTGGCATAGTACTTTTCAATGGTTGCTTCAAAGGATGTCTGGAACGGTACGTTGTCCATAATGTGCCAGCGGTTCACTGAGATATGCCCCTTGTTGTATTCACTGATAGGCTGGTTGTGATAGCATTCTTCAAACAGCGTCGGATCACACCACGCATAGCCGAAATAATCCTCCGAACCGGTCCCGAAGGTCGAGGGGAATTTTTCGCCGTCCACAAAAAACTTTTCATCGCCTTCACCCCACCATCCGCCGCGTGGATTCCAGATTTCCAGTTGAACGCCGCAAAAACGTCCCCGTCCGGTGGTCTTAAGCATCGTCCAGTCGATCGATCTCTCCGGCTCAGCCGGCAAAAAAGCGTCGCGATGCCACTTGGCGTGGAATTTGCCGTACGAACCGGCCGCCATTGAATGCGGAGCATGGGTCATTGTCACAGAGACTGTCCGGAACTGTGTGCCTTCGTTCGTGATTTTCAGTTTTGCATGATTTTCGAACGGCATGTACCAGTTGCAGTAAAAACCGTCTTCGGTCATCCCCAGAGGCAGCGACTTGTACAAATTCACGCCGGGGGCGGTACCGAAGAAATCGCCCAGTGGACACCAAATGCTGGGAGTTTGTTCATTATCCCAATATGCCATGACAGCAAGCTCGCGAAGGATTTTGCGTTGCGATTCGATATCATCCGGCAGTTGGGGATTAACGATGACGGAGGTAATCGCCCGCTGTCCCGTCAGTTCAAGGGCTTTCGTTTGTCCGGGCAGTAATTGCAGATCAAAGCTTTCCGTTTGCTGCTGGGGATGAGTTTGGGCCGACTGCGGTCCGCAGTTTGAAAGAAATCCGTTGGCCTCATCCAATGCCTTGTTCTCTTCGTCGCTGAGATTCATCGAAAATGTCGGCACCTGTGTATCTTTGGAAAACAGGGTGTAGGTAAAGTGATAGTATTCGCCAAAATCTTTTTCTGCGACAATTTTACAGGACTTTTGAAAGGGAATAGGGATGTAGCAATTCTCACCGCTGGCGGCTGTATAGACAAGTGCCTCACGGTTAAACGGTGCCTGCTTGCCGTTAAAAAAGTTTTCAAACGGAATATCAATGGTCGGCTCCAAAGCTCCGTCCAGGTATATTTTGACATGTCCGGATTTTGCAGTCGCTGACCAGATTCGCCAGATGCACCCCGGTCCTTCCATTTCGCCCAGAACCATTTGGCTGCCTTCTTTTCGCAGAAAGGTTTTGCCGCCCCAACCGTCTCCGTTCGCGTCCCAGTTGACATACGTATCGGTTTTCTCATCGTACCGACTGGAACGGTCATAGCTGGACCACTGGCGGCATTCTTCCCCAGCCTCCGGCAAGGTGGCCAGATAGTCCAGGTTTGTGAGTCGATCAATAAGGTCAGTATAAGTCAGGGGTTGGGCAAATCCAGCCCGAGTGATAAACATCGAAATGCCTAATAATGCCCAGATATGCATCTTTTTCATTATATTTCCCTTTCAATTTCAATGTTGCGATTGGGTATCTATCATCATTTATGTGAAGTTTATGTTGAGCCTTTCAGCCTTAATACCATCCGTCTTCTTTTTCTTCCTTTTCCTTCCGTGCATATTGACTGTGATGATTATCACGAAACTGCTTCGGGCTGATGCCTGTTTCACGCTTGAAAGCGGTTGAAAAGCTGAACGAATCGGAATAGCCCAGCAGGCGGGCGATAGATTTGATCATATAGTCGGTGCTGATTAAGTACTCCTGTGCCTGCTGAATCCTGATCCGAGTGACCATTTCCATTGGCTTGTAGCCTGAAAAACGGGCACTGACCTTATAGAAGTGCTGTGGTGAGATGCCGATCTGGTCGGCCATCTCTGCCACTGTCCAATTATAGGATAGATTAGCACTGACAGAATCCCACAATTGATATAAACGCTGTTTCATCTCCCGATGGCCGGCGGTTTCCTCCATATCCAACTCTCGATCAAGGTTTAAGGTGATCAATTCGGCATAATGACGGACTGCCAGACGAGACCTGCTTTCGTTACGCAGCGATTCTGCCAGAAAACCTTCCATCGCAGGCTGTAATTCATTGCAGGTTAAGGAGGTCCGGATGTGAGGCTTCGTATCACGTATGTGCCGCCATGGATGAATGTCTTCCAGGTAAATCCAAAGTGATTTCCATGCACTTCCATTCATAATATAGTGGTGCTGGTGGCCTGCGGGAAGAATTGCAACATGTCCCGGTTCAAGAGAAAGCCCCTTGTTGGCCGATTCCGGTACAAAGAGCTGTGCTGAACCTTCAATTGAAAAAATCAGGATATGAATTTCCGGTTTTTTTCTGAATACTTCGCATTTCTCCTTCAAATTACAGACTGCCGCCAAAATGGCCCCTTTATCTCTGAGGCATTGGGCTTCCGGATGATTCAAATGAAGTTGTCGACGCTCGGATTGCGGAGATATGATTAAGCTATCTGCATGATATTGAAGACTTTTTGCCATGTTATGATCTTTCAGGGAAATACTGTTTTTTATCTATAAAAATTAATATCATAATTAAAAGCCTTATATCAAGTGTAAAATTCCAATTTTTTATAACTGCTAATTTAGGTCTAAATAATCTAAAATGATACTCTTGGACATATATGTGTGTTAAAGTGTTTAAAATGAAGATTATTAGACATATAAGAATAGATTAGAGCTGTCAATTACCTTGAGTGTATATTTTTTAAATTAAAAAAATATTCTTATGCAAAAATTTGCGTAGCATGTATAACGTTGAATTCATAGTTGGCTCTAACTGTATATGGATGTTTAGATAAAATGAGAAAATATTAAAAATGCGAGTTTTAGCCATTCTTTTTTAAAAAAAAGGTTATATACTGACTTGAGCTGTTCAGGCGTGCGGGTTTGAATGTTAGATAGGGCAACATGGTTAATATTTTAGTGAAAATCACTTTTTAGAAAGCAGGAAGATGGATTTACGGAAAGTTTCCCTCGGTATATTGCTCGTGTTCTTGGTCGATTTGTTGTTTGCAGCTCAATCGCGATCAAATTACTACGCCCATGAGGTTCGTTTCGATGACTGCGGTGTTATTGCTCCCTGGCACCCCGGCCAAAACGGTCCGCTCGACACGCGATTGCGGATTGCCGTCGAAGTTATGAAACGCTATCCGTGGGTGGACGAGAAAAAGGCCGTCATGGCGGCGCCGGATTTCGTCTATAACTCCCACTGGAGCATCAAAGATGATGGGACGATCCTCATTCCGCCGACGACGGACTGGATGTGCGGTGACCTGAGTCAGCGGGCATGGAGTATCATTAAGGGATTGACGGCGTATTATCAGTACAGCGGCGATCCGATTGGATTTCTATATATCCCCTTGACGGCCGATTATATTCTGGATTATGCCCAGATCGATGAAGACCACGATTGGCCCAAATTTCCTATTGCCACGCCGACGCGGGGCAAGGCGTATGGCAAGTGTTATCAGGATGCACGTACGCAGTTAGACTTGTGTGCGATTGTTGGGACGGAAATCCTACGGGCCTACAAGCTGACCGGCAACGAGCGATATCTCGAGGCGGCCAAGCACTGGGGTGATGTGTTTGCTGAGAAATGTAATCTGGACCCGACGATGCCGCCGTGGAATCGCTATACGCATCCGGAAGTCGTCGGGTGGTCAGACGAATTAACCGGCAGCGTAACATTGATTTTGGATTTTCTCGATGAGTTGATTCGCATGGGCTATACCGGTCAGGGTCGCAGTATTATCAAGGCACGCGACGCCGGGCGACGGTATGTGCGAGATATCCTGATGCCGCAATGGCTGGAGAACGACACATGGGGCCGCAATTACTGGGACTGGGATAATCCGGTGATTTGCGGTATTGTCTCGATGTGCGGCGATTATATCATGAAAAACCCGCAGGCATTCCCCGGTTGGGAAACGGATTTGCGGAATATTCTGACGCTGATCTTTAATCGCAACGGGGCCGATCCCTATTCGGTGGGCGATGTATATCACGGGGCGTGGGCATTCCCGGAATCGCTGACCTGCTGCGGTACGTCGCTGTCATATAATCAGTACACCGCGGCGCCGACGCTGTTGCGTCTTGGGGTTCTGTCTGACAATGACCGGATTCTGGAAATTGGGCGGCGGATGATGATCATGAGTACGTACGACAGCAAGGAAAACGGCGTGGTTTGGGATGGTATTTTCGGAGAACCCGTTGCGACGAAAGAATGGTCGAATCTGGCGCATCCATGGCCGCTGTGTCAGATCATGGAGGCGATGGCGTGGACGCCGGAGCTGTTTGGCCCCAAACGTGAAAACCATATTATGCGAAGCACATCGGTGGTCAATCATGTGGTCTATGAAAAAAACAGAATTGAATATTCCACGTTTGATGCACCGGACAAAACCATCGAAGTGATCCGTCTTGCTTTTAAGCCGGTCTTTGTGACCGCCGACGGACAGCCGTTGAAACCTCTGGCGGCGCTTAATCGCAACGGCTATCTTCTGAAACATCTTCCCGATGGAGATTACATTCTCGAGGTGCGTCATGACCGTGCGAAAAATATGATGATCAAAGGACAGGATGATGCGCAACAACAGGTTGACAATACCGCGTTGAAATTTAAAGGTAAATGGGAGAATGTTTCGGCTGATGGTGCTGCAGATGGAAGCGTTCAGGTTAGCTCCAAAAAGAATGCTTCGCTGGAATACACCTTTACCGGCAATCAAGTGCGTGTTTTCGGCCAGGTTGGCTTCAAAGGAGGCCTTGCCGATGTTTACATGGATGGACAAAAGCAATTGACATTGATTGATTGCTGGAATCCTCACACACGAGACCGCCAACAGCTCTATTGTAAGAACGGCTTGGAAAATACCGAGCACGTGCTGAAGATTGTTGTTCAGGGGAAGGGCAATCTGATTGCGGAAGGGCAGGCGGTTTCGATTGATTACATTCAGCATTCCGATGCCGCCGCAGAGGCTGATTTTGGGCAGGGTTCAGGCCCGAGCGGCCCCCAGCGTATGATCTTCGGATATCCCGAGCGAACCGATTATATCGACTCAAACGGAAATGCCTGGCGTCCGGCGACAGAATGGGTTATTCGCAGCGGGTACGGCAAAGATACCGTCGAAAAAGCATGGTGGACCAAACGCCGCAGCATGTATATTGGAAATACCCCCGATCAGGAATTATATCGCTATGGTGCCCATGGGGACGATTTCTGGGTGAATCTGACGGTTGGCCCCGGCAAATATTATGTGACCCTGAAATTCGCTGATACACCGCTGCATCCTTTTCTGGAAAAAGGTAAAGACAGTCAGCGGGTATCGCACGCGGTTAATGTTAAAATTAACGGCAAGCAGGTCATTGAGAAGATGAATATCACCGAAGCCGCCGGTAGTGTCTTTAATGCCATTGATAAAACATTTACGGGTATTGAGCCTCAAAATGGAATCATCCAGATTCACTTGACCGGTACGGAAGATCGAGAGGCGACGATTCAGGCGTTGGAGATTGGGCCGATGACTGACTTTGAGCGAAAGCGTTAATTGATAAAATGAAATATAAAAAAGTTTTGAATGGAGTTTACATGAATGCGATGAGAAAATGTTGTTATTGTCTTGCTGTTGTCATGCTGTTTGTTGGGAGAGGGGTGTACGCCGACGAATTTTATATCCCGGCTATTGACGGCCAGTGGTGGAAAGTGGCCTCTACGCCCAACGACTTGGGAGAGTACAACAGCGACAAACAGCAGCCGGTAGATTTCGGGCTATGGCAGGCGGCCGATGGAACCTGGCAGCTTTGGTCCTGTATCCGATTTACAAATCTGGGCGGGCACACTCGTCTGTTTTATCGGTGGGAAGGTCAAAAGCTGACCGATACGAATTGGACGCCGAAAGGTATCGCGATGGAAGCAAAACCCCAATTGGGTGAGCCGTTGGGCGGCCTGCAGGCGCCGCATGTCATCACCCATGACGGGCTGTTCTGGATGGCTTATGGTGACTGGGACAACATGCGGCTTGCGACCAGTCAAGACGGCAAGGAGTTTAAACGATATACAGAGGCCGGTGTTATTTTTAGCGAAGGGCCATTTGTTAACACGCGTGATCCCATGTTGTTATTCACGAAGGATCAGTGGAACTGTTACTATACCGCTTTTCCGGCTCAACACGGCTACGTTTATTGTCGGACGTCAGAAGACTTGTTGAGCTGGTCCGATTCGTTTGTCGTCAGCTACGGCGGCAAAGCCGGCAACACCCCGTATTCCTGCGAATGCCCGCATGTTGTGGAGCCGACGAAGGGCAGCTACTTTTTGTTCCGGACTCAGCTGTACGGCCCTGGCGCACAAACAACGGTCTATCAATCGGAGAACCCCTGGCATTTCGGCATCGACAACGATACCTATTATGTCCGGCAGTTCAATCTGTGTGCACCGGAAATCGTCACGTTCGACGGTCATTACTATATTGCCGCGCTAAGTCCGAATCTGGACGGTGTGCGGATTGCCCGTCTGAAATGGAAATGTTTTGAATCTTCCGCCTTCGCATTTGATACGCCGCAGCATCGTTCGCAGTGGAAGCAGATCGGAGGAAATCTCCCCGCTGTGTTTACCAATTCAACTCGCGTCTGGTTCCATCCAAAAACCGAATTCTTCATTGGAACGGCTGAAACAGGCCCGAAAGAGTTTGATGATTCACTGGCCGGCAAACTTGAAAGCCCGGCGTTTACCGTTACGAGCCCGGATTGTGTCTTATTTGTCTCCGGCGGCAAAGACGCCGAGCGTCTTTTTGTTCGCATTGTCGATGCCGAGAGCGGCAAAGAGTATTTCAGGACAACAGGCAATAACAGCAACCTGCTCGAGCCGGTGATGCTTGACTGCAAGGCTTTCATGAATCGGAATGTAAAAGTTCAGGTCGTGGACGATTCGTCGAAGCCTTGGGGGCACATTAACTTTGGTGGTATTTATCAATCCAATTCAGGAAAGGATATTTAACGATGAAATTGTATGCTAAGGTACTTTTGCCGTTATTATTGGTTTTGTTGATGGCGTCATGTTCAAATCCTTCAAAGACGCAGCAGGCAAGTCAAGTCCGCAGAGCGATCCGATTTGCTCATTTTACGGACATCCATATGGAGCCAAAACGCAATGCGCCAAAAGGGCTGGAAACCGCACTGAAGCACATGCAGTCACTCGATGACCAGCCGGAACTGCTGATTACGGGCGGTGACCACGTCATGGATGCAATGGATGTCAACGGTAACTGGACGCAGACTCAGTATGATACCGTCAAGCAGGTTCTGGACGAGCATTGCCATATTCCGATTTACTATTGCATCGGCAATCATGACGTCTGGGGATGGGGGAAGGAAAAAAGTCAGACAACCGGCGATGAACCATACTGGGGCAAGGCCAAACCAGTTCATGAATTCCAAATGCCGAAACGGTATTACAGTTTTTCCAAAGACACTTGGCATTTTATTATACTGGACAGTGTCATGTCGGAAGGACAGCATTACGCCGGCGGATTGGATGATGAGCAATTTCAATGGCTCCGGAATGAATTGGCCCAAAATCAGGACAAGTTTATTGTGATTGTGTCACATATCCCGATTTTGTCGGCGGCGGCATTGCTTGATGGAGAAAATGAAAAAGACGGGCAGTGGAAATTACCCCGTCAATGGATACACATGGATGCGAGAAAAATAAAGGATTTGTTTGACGAGTATCCAAATGTTAAATTGTGTATCAGCGGCCATCTGCATCTTGTTGAGCGTCTGGAGTACAATCATGTAACGTATGTCTGTGACGGTGCAGTTTGCGGTGCATGGTGGAGCGGTGACCATATGGAATGCGACGAAGGCTACGGGGTGTTCGATCTCTACGATGACGGAACATTTGCATATCAGTATGTTTCATACGGCTGGCAGCCGGTATCTGAGTAATGCCCAAATCTTATCTTTGTTTTGTTCGATAGCTTTTTGCAGCGAAAGCCAAAGGCCGTTAAACTCAGGCTGACAGGATCAAAAAAAGCATAAACGGCCTTCATTGAACCCTGTTTTTCGCATTAGCATGCCTGAAACTCTTATTATTATGGTAATAATTGTGAAAAAAGCTTGATTTTAGAAATCGAATAAAGTTTAATATATCTTCAAGACAAATATTAACAATGGCGTTTTGGGGTTTCCGTGATGGTTTCTTTGCTTGAAATGGACAATATCCATAAGTCTTTTGGGACTGTTGATGTCCTGAAAGAGGTGCGGTTTGATCTCCGTTCTTCGGAGGTTCATATCCTCGCCGGCGAAAACGGTGCGGGCAAGAGCACGCTCATGAAAATCCTCGGCGGAGTGTTAACGGATTTTGTCGGTTCGATTACGATTGACGGCCGGCCGGTCCGCTTCAAGTCGGTTCAGGATGCTGCCCGCTGCGGCATTTCGATCATCCACCAGGAATTGTCGCTGGTCGGTTCCCTGAGCGTCTATGAGAACATTTTTCTCGGTCGGGAACTGCATCGTTTTTCATGGGTTGATCACGGTCAGATGAAGCAGCAGGCCAAGACGTTGCTGTCCGATCTGGGGCTGGAGGTGGATGTCGAGCAGGCCGTTGACGAGTTGCCGATCGGTCTTCAGCAGATGGTGGAGATCGCCAAGGCCTTGTCCTACAACTCGAAAATCATCGTCATGGACGAACCAACCAGTGCGTTGACCGAGCCGGAGGTTGAAAAACTCTTCGGCATCATCGACCAGCTCAAGGCCAAAGGCTGCGGGATTGTTTATATCTCGCATAAGATGGAAGAGATCTACCAGATTGCCGACCGCATCAGTGTGCTGCGTGACGGTGAATATATCGGCACCGAATCCAAAGAGAACCTGCCGTCCGAAAAGTTAGTTCACTGGATGGTGGGCCGCGAATTAAACCAGCAGTTTCCGCGGCATCAATCGGCGCCGGGCGATGTGCGATTAGAGGTGTGCGGGATTACCGTTCCCGGCACGGCTGAAAACCCCATCCCGGTAGTTCAGGACGTTTCGTTTCAGGTCCGTGCCGGCGAAATCCTGGGGATCGCGGGTCTGCAGGGCTCGGGCAATTCTGAACTGCTGAACGGCATTTTTGGTGCTTACGGCGCACAGGTCACCGGCTCGATCAAGATCGACGGTACTGAACAAGCGATTTCAAATCCGGCCCAATCCATTCGGAACGGGCTGGCGTTATTGACAAATGACCGCAAAAGCACGGGTCTGGTTCTGGAGATGGATATTCTGCGGAATGCTTCGCTGGCGTCGCTGCCGAAGTTTTCGCCCAATAGCTGGCTGCGTCCGGCGGCGGAAAAAAAAGCCATTGCCGAAACCGTCCAGTCATTGCGTTTAAAATCTGCGGGCCTGCATCAGCCGGTCAGCGCCTTATCGGGCGGCAATCAGCAGAAGGTGGTTCTGGCCAAATGGATCCAGACCGACCCGAAGGTGCTGTTGCTGGATGAGCCGACGCGGGGCGTGGATATCGGGGCCAAACAGGAAATCTATGAGTTAATGAATCAGTGGACAGAGGCCGGACTGGCGATCGTGTTGATCACCTCGGAGATGCCGGAACTGCTGGCAATGAGTGATCGGATTTTAGTGATGCATCGCGGACAGATCACCGCTGAATATACCCCTCGGGAGGCCACCCAGGAAAAAATTCTCAATGCGGCCCTGGGGCAAACGATGATAGAGGAATCATAAGTTATGACAAACGAGCTGAAAACCAATCGACCGAATTTTTTACATTCTCCGACAACCCGCGCGCTAGGTGCGTTGATTGTGGTTGTCATATTGGGCGTGATCTTCCATGCCGACGGCGCCTTTTACAAGTGGGGCACCCACCGGGATATGCTGCGGGCGGTATCAGTTTACGGCATGCTGGCCTGCGGGATGACGATTGTGATTATTGCCGGGGGCATTGACCTGTCGGTCGGCAGTGTGCTGGCATTCACGGCGGTCATGTTTTCGCTGATGTCGATTCACTGGCAGTGGAACGCGTTGGTAGCCGTTGTCGTGTGCCTGATTGCCGGCACCGGGTGCGGTGCGGTGTCGGGCTTTTTGATTGGAAAATTTAAAATTCAGCCGTTTATCGCGACGCTGGCGATGATGGTGTTTGCCCGTGGTCTGGCCAAATGGGTTTCCGGCGGCCAAAAGGTTTCCACCGCTGTCCAACAGCCGGACGGGACCTATCAGTATGTGGACATTCCGGAGATTTTCAATTTTGTCAACGCCAAAATCCTCGGCGGCAATATCACGGTGGTGACGATTATTTTACTGTTCTGCGTTTTGATCTCGTGGGTTTTATTGAAAAAACTGCGTCAGGGCCGTTATGTCTATGCGATTGGCGGCAACGAACAGGCCGCCCGGCTGTCGGGCGTACCGATTGGCCCGATTAAGATCTTAGCATACGGCATGAGCGGCTTATTTGCGGCGGTGGCGGGAATTTGTCAGGCCTCCCAGGAGTTTCAGGGGGATCCGGAAGCGGGTATTGCCTACGAGCTGTCGGCGATTGCGATGGTGGTCATCGGCGGCACAACCCTGCAGGGTGGCAAAGGGAGCATCCTGCTGACGCTGATCGGCATTTTAACGATTGGTTATCTGGAGAAAATCCTCAGTATCAACGCCGTCGGTGAAGACAAGCGGCTGATGCTGACGGGTGTGATTATTGTCGCGGCGGTATTATTGCAGAAGAACAAATAACGAAAGGATTGAGCAATGAAGATAAGACATCTTGTCACAGGGTTGTTGGTGGTTATCATGATATTAACGGTTGGATGCGGTAAAAAGACTGATACCTCCGTTGAGGGCACCGGCTGGACGATTGGCATGAGCCAGTGTAATTTAGGCGAGCCCTGGCGTGTGCAGATGAATGCCGATGTGAAAGCCGCCGCCGATACGCATGCGGATGTCAAAGTCATCTTCAAGGATGCGCAGAATGATACACTCAAACAGCAGGCCCAGGTGGAGGAATTCATCAGTGCCGGCGTAGATCTGATCATTATCTCCCCGAAAGAAGCCGCACCGCTGACACCCGTGGTGGCTCAGGCTTACAAACAGGGAATCCCGGTCATTGTGCTGGACAGGCGTGTGCTGGGCGACGACTATACCTGCTTCATTGGCGCCGATAACAAAAAGATCGGTAAAGCCGCGGGCAAATGGATTGCAAACAAACTCGGCGGCAAGGGAAAGGTTGTTGAACTAAAAGGCCTGATGACCTCCACCCCGGGACAGGACCGCCACAGCGGCTTCCGGGCGGGCATCGAAGGCAGCGAGCTGGAGATTATTTTTGAGGCGGATATGAAATGGCTCGAGCCCAACGCCCGTAAAGAAATGGAGTCAGCACTGGCGAGATTCGAGGACATTGATCTGGTCTATGCCCACAACGACCCCGGTGCCCACGGTGCCTACCTGGCCGCTCAGGCGGCCGGTCGTGAAAAAGACATCCTGTTCGTGGGCATCGACGGTCTGCCGCAGGAAGGACAGGCTTACGTGACGCAGGACGTCCTCTCGGCCAGCTTCGAATACCCCACCGGCGGAAAAGAAGCCGTAGAAACCGCCCTCAAACTGCTCGACGGCCAACCGGTCGAAAAGGAAATCACCCTCAAGTCCCGCGTCTTCACAAAAGACAACATCACACAGGGCGGCGAGTGGCTGACCACCGAATAGCCTCTGGCAAAACTATTACAAACGACTCAGCGAGCCTTTCAGTCCTTACACAAAGATTGGAAGGCTCTTTTTATTTATATAGCATTGGCTGTTTCGAGGCCGGTTCCGGAGACAACTTCCCGTTTTGCGTTCGGCAGTGTAATCGTCTGCGGGGATGTTGAATCCGATTGCATTGAAGTTTCTACGCAAATCGCTGGGGTTGCCGGGAATTCCCGTTTTGCATTCAGGCTGTATGACGGGTTTTCTGTAGAAGCGCCTGACAGCAGGCTCGAACAGACCGCCATAAAAACGATGACACCGACACACACGATAAGTGGTTTGTACTTCATTTGATATCTCCCTTATTGAAATTGTACATAATCGTTAAACGACTTTGATTTTTCCGTGACCGTCATAAAATCGCAGGCTGTGATTTCGCACCAGGTGATTTCGCATCCGCCGGAAGTCCTCGGAGGCTGGCGAGCCGCAAAATCGACCAATGGGCTCCTGCGAAGGTGACGCCGTGAATTTGCCCTGGGCAAAGAACTGGCCGTTTTCAATGAAGACGATTTCATCGGTCATCCCCGCAATGTCTTCGGGACTATGACTGACCAGGATCATCGGAATCCGGGTGTTATCATACAATCGTTTCAGATAAGGGATAAGCTGTTGCTTTAACCCCTGATCCAAACCCGTAAACGGTTCGTCCAGCAGCAGTAAACGCGGATTGGTTAAAATCGCCCGTCCCAGTGCGACCCGCTGCTTCTGTCCGCCGGACAGTTGGGTCACTTTGCGTTTCAGTAACGATTCGATCTCGAGTAGTTCTGCAATCTCGCATAAGCGTTGTCTCCTTTCCTTTTTTGCCCCCTTTTGTCCGTATGCTAAATTACCTGCCACCGAAATATGCGGAAACAGCAGATGGTCTTGAAACACCAGGCCGATCTGCCGTTTCCGCGGAGGCAGGTGATGATGAGAAATCGAGTCAAATAGAACGGTATCGTTCAGTGCGATACGTCCGGCGTCCGGTTTGGCCAGTCCTGCGATACAATGCAGCAGGGTGGTTTTTCCCGAACCCGACGGGCCGAACAGCCCCGTAATTCCGCTGTCGAAGGTACCTTCAAAATGAAGTTTGAAATCGTCGCGTCGAAGTCGGATGTCAATGGCAAGGCTCATGCGGTCGCTCCCAGTAATGATTTCATTCGGTGTGACAGTAGTTCTGAACCCAGCATCGCCCCAAACGACAGCAGGATAGAAATGCCCACCAGACGCATCGCGGCGCCTTCCGCACCGGGAATCTGCGTGAAATTATAAATTGCCAGTGACAGGGTTTGCGTTTTGCCGGGGATATTGCCCGCAAAGGTTGCTGTTGCGCCAAATTCACCGAGGCTGCGGGCAAACGCCAGGATCAGTCCGGCTAAAATGCCCGGGCCGGCCAGCGGAAGGGTAATCGTAAAAAAAGTGCGTACCGACCCGGCTCCTAAGGTATTTGCTGCATGAGTATAGCGTTGATCGATCATTTCGACCGCGGTTTTAACGGAACGAACCAAAAGCGGAAATCCCATAACCGCTGACACCAAAACCGCTCCGATCCAGGAAAAAGCGACCGAGATACCCCATGTATCATGGAGCCAGCTTCCCAACGCTGAGTTGCGGCCCAGCATTACCAGTGCCAGGTAGCCCGTGACAACCGGGGGGATCACCATCGGAACACAGACGATCGAATTGACCAGTGCCCGTCCCGGAAATGATTTGCGTGCCAGCAGATATCCCAGTCCGATCCCAGGTGCCGCCACGACCAGTGTGCAGGCCGCGGCGACTTTTAAGGAGATCACAAATGCCCGCCATTCATTGATACGATAGGCGGACGCGGGTGAGGCATCTGCAGGTGATACGGTAACGGCGGCTTGCGGCAAACAAGTTGCAAAGCCCGCTATTGTAAAGATTGTGTCGGATGCCGGCGTTTTAAGAAATTCGAGAAACGCCTTGCCGTGTTGACTGTTGGCAGCCGATGCGACGCTGAACTCAATCGGTGAATGCAGCGATTCGTCAAAAGTTGCTAATATTTTGACTTTGGTGGATTGAAATGCGCCCGCACGATAGACGATGCCCAGTGGACATTGTCCGGTTTCAACATTGAGCTGAGCGGCCCGGACACTGACGGCAGGAATCATTCGTTCGCTGACGGCGTCCCAGCAGCCCATTGCCTCAAGTGCTTCTTTTGTGTACATGCCTACCGGCACGTGGGTTGGGTCGCCAATCGAAACTTGCCCCTCAGTTTGCTCCAGGAGATCCTTAATGGACAGGCTTTCCTCAACCTGCGTTGCAGCATCTTTCGGTGCAATCAAAACAAGCCGTTCATTCAGCAGGTTAGTCCTTGTTTCAGGGCTGATCAGATTCTTTTCAGATACAAAATCCATCCACTTGGAATTGGCCGAAATATAGACATCAAAGTCAGCACCCGCGGCGATCTGTTTGGCCAGAGTTGAAGACGAAGCGAAATTAGTAACGACTTTGCGACCTGTTTGGTTTTCGAAGGCTTCGGCAATTCGTTGAATCGCCACGGTGGTGCCCGCTGCGGCAAAGACCGTGACGGGTTTCGCATTGTTTTCGATTAAAGCGTCCGGCGTTTCTTCATAAGCTTTAAAACCGCTGGCCAAGGCTAACGCAAGCGTTGCCAGGATCAGAACGATTAAAAATCGCAGGGCCGAATTGTCTTTATTTGCTTTTTCCATTGCTCACTTTTATGCCACGAGATTGTATGACTCTGTAAAGCAGTTGTTTGTATTCTGTTCTTTCTGACGAGCTGCTGATTTCTGAATCAACTCCAGCAAGATTCTTTCCTGATCGTCATCAACCGATAAACCCTGTCGAGACAGCACATGCCGCAGGGCGGATCGGCCGGAATGCTTGCCGAGAACAAATGCCGATTTCGGTTGTCCAACGCTTTCCGGGTCGAACGGTTCATACGTTTTGCGGTCTTTCAGCAGGGCGTGGACATGAATTCCCGATTCATGCAGGAAGACACTTTTACCGGTAATCGGTTTGTTGACCGGCAGCGTTCGCCCTGAAGCGGTTTCCACGAGAACAGCCATGTCAACCAGTTGACTGATATCAACGCCGCTGTCAATGCCCAGCGAAACCCGGCAGGCCATCACGACTTCGTCCAGAGCGGCGTTACCGGCCCGCTCGCCCAGCCCGTTAACCGTTACATCAACCGAATTGGCTCCTGCACGAATCGCGGCAATCGCATTCGCGGTTGCCATCCCTAAATCATTATGAGCATGAAATCCGATCTTCAGGTCACGGGCATAGCGGCGAATCTCGGAGATCGCCTGAAACGTCTGAATCGGATCCCAGATACCCACGGTGTCAGCCAGCCGGACGCGATCGGCGCCGGTTTGGCGTGCCAGCTCGATAAACTGCAGCAAAAAATCCATGTCGCCGCGTGAAGCATCCTGCAGGCCCAATGAAACAAATTCAAAATTAGAGCGGGCCTTGCTGACGAGTGCTGAGATTTGACCAAGCACCCATTCTTTACTTTTTTCGATGGCCTGTATATGGATACTCGAAACCGGCAGCGAAATATGCACAGCTTCCAAGCCGCAGGCATGCGCACAGTCCAGGTCGTATTCATTCGCCCGGCACCAGCCAATAATCCGGCACGGCAGATTCATGTCGACAATTTCAGTAATTGCGTTCATCTCATCATCGCCTGCGGCCGGAGTGCCGACTTCGATCTCCGAGACACCCATGGCCGCGAGCTTTCGTGCAATAGCCTTCTTTTCTGAAACCGTAAAAACAATCCCCGCGGCTTGTTCGCCATCA
This sequence comes from Anaerohalosphaeraceae bacterium, assembly GCA_963675155.1. Lineage (GTDB taxonomy): Bacteria > Planctomycetota > Phycisphaerae > Sedimentisphaerales > Anaerohalosphaeraceae > 4572-13. The sequence goes on from OY775912.1 coordinate 1,228,741, forward strand.
CGCAGGGTCGTATCCACTATCTCCAGCGAACGCATGAAAGAATCAATCGGTACCATGACTTTCTCCTGACAATAAGTTGAAATAGACGTTTATCCATCACGACATAAGATGACATTCGCAACCATCGTGCCGAAGTGAGATGTTGTCAGGGAAAGTTTTTTTATTCTCGTAACCGTTTTTTATGAAAGGGTTTATGAGCTTGATTGTTTTTCGGTGCGGTAAGTTTTTAACGGCGGATAAAACGAAAAAGTGGAAATAAATGTCACAAAACGGTTTTCGATGAAATGCAGGCTTTGTGAGAGGGTTTTAAGATATTAATAATAAAGAAGTTATAGCCGATGTGACAAAAGTGTAACAGAGCTAGGCATGTGGAAATAAATGTCACAGTTAGAAAAGGGAAAGGTTGGGCGTCCGAAGACGCCCAGGATCTATGAAAAAAGCGTTTGCAATGATGATATCACCGATATCAATCAAGGTGCAAAACACGCAGGTACAGGTGTTAAGCGATCAGTCCTGCTGCTGATCGCAGTTGGTGGTGGTTTCCAGGAAAGGGCAGATTGTAATATTTTCGCTTTTTAACGCTGCCATTTCTGCTTCATGCCCGCTCTCGGGGGACAGGCCGACCAGTGCATCAAGTTCATCATGGCGAAAGCCGCAGATTTTACATCCGTTGATTTCCATCAGTGGACGTCGGATCAGCAGCGGGTCAGCGATCATCGCTGTTAGTGCATCCATCGCAGAGAGTGTATCGACGTCAATCGTATTATCTTTGATAGACGGAGCAGTCATATTGAACCACTCGCAAACGGGTGCATCGCCAAAATACTCCCGTAATTGATCCGGCTGCCAGTCCTGGCTGAGAATGTCCTGATCGTCTATCTCGTGCCCGGCCGCCTGCAGCAGTTTTTTCTGCTTGTTGTTATTGACGCAGTTTGGCTTGCCGTAAAATATAATTTTAGCCATGTCTGTCCTCGATTGGGCGATTATTCTTTGCCGGTGCTGACGGTCATGATCGAAATAATCTTATCCAGATCATAATAGACATTGGTCATGCCCCCGTCGCTGCCGTTTTGTGTCAGCCGGACAAAGGTATCGCCAATGAAAAGCTGAGCCTCGTCAAATTCCATTTCATTATTGATTTTCAGTTTGACACCTTTGCGAATCTTTCGCGACATGGTGCCGTGAAGGGGGCTGGAAGCATATTCCAGAACCTTTTCCCACGTATTTTTTATCGATGAGATTTCACTCATAATTGTGTCTCCCGGTTTCTATTGCTTAAGTTGCTTCACGTTTTGGAAATGGCTTCTAACACAACAAATAGTCGTCGACAGCTCCGCCGTCTTCCAGGGCGTCGAGAATTTCGTCGATCTTGCCCTCATCCAGTTCACCATACCAGTAGCCCATCGGGTAGATAACCATGGCCGGGCCGCGATCACACACTTTCAAGCAGCCCGTGGCGGAAACCATCGCGTCCAGTCCGCGGTCCAGGATTTCCTCTTCAATATATTGCAGAAACTGCGGGGCACCTTTTTTATTACAGACGCCCTGGGGTTCTCCACCCATCCGAAAACTGTTGCAGACAAAAATATGGTACTGGGGTTTTTCCATTTCTTGTTTCTCCTAAAACTGAATTTTGATAGTAGTATTTCGAACATCAATTCCGTCATTCCGAACGTACGTGAGGAATCTATTTCAATTGTTAACCGCCAAAAGCGGTTTTCATAATTTTAATTTTTGGACTTTGATTTTTAAATTGTTTTACGCGCATCCTTGAGCGTTACCGCCGCAGGTGGCACCGCATACACGGGGCCGACTCGGCGGAGCCACGGGTTTATGGTTATAAATATCCTGTATTGCCTGCTCAATCAGGCTTTCAGTCAGAACGACTTTCACGCCTTGAGCTTCAAGCACGCGTGTCGGTATCGGACCGGCGCTGGCGACCAATAATGCCCGGCAGTCTTTCAATGTCTCCGCCAGTTTTCCCCAGCGCTCTTCGCCGCAGCCGGGTTCGGGCGTCGGGCGTGTTTCAATGACCCGTGCGCCGCCGGTTTTATCATAGGAATAGATGTTAAGCTGTTTCGCCTGGCCCAGGTGGACATTGACCAGAAAACCTTCCATCGTAGCCGCGGCGACATAGGGCCGTTCATCCTGCGGGTCCAGCGGGCCGTTGGCGTATTTGCTCATCAGTTCAATTGCCTTAATCGGCAGTGAATCGGAGATGCAGCCCACCGCATCGGCCCGGCAGCGTGTACAATGCTTCATCTGGGGCAGATATTGTTCGGCTTGCAGTCGGGTTGCACAAACCACCCCCGACTCAGGCTCTTTGATAGAGTCAAACGCCGCGCCTTCAGCCCGGCACATGCCGATACAATTGAAGAGATCTGCGCCCAATTCAGACATGTATTTTGCAACCTCGACAATATGTTCGTCGTTGACGCCGGGAATCAGAATCGAATTAATCTTAACCGTAATTCCGTATTGTTTACACAGGCGAATCACCTCTAGCTGGCGTTCCAGCAGCAGTTCCGCCGCGGGTAGACCGCGAAGAATCTTCTTGCCGTCACGAACCCAGGCGTAAACGTGCTGCCCGACTTCCGGATCGATGGCATTGACCGTGACCGTCAGGTGACTGACTTCCAGTTCCGCCATTTCCTTGACATAAGGAGCGGCCCCGAGACCGTTGGTGGCCACGCAAAGCAGCATATCGGGATATTCGGCCCGCACCAGACGCAGGGTTTCCATCGTTTCGTCCGGGTTGGCAAACGGATCCCCCGGCCCGGCAATGCCCATGACGGTGAGCCGATTATCCACTCCCTGCATTTCTTTTAAATAAGCAAGTGCCTGCTTCGGTGCGAGAATTTGGCTGCTGACGCCGGGGCGAGACTCGTTGACACAGTCATACTTGCGATTGCAGAAGTTGCACTGGATGTTGCACTTCGGTGCCACGGGAAGGTGAATGCGCCCGAATTTCCCTTTGACATCTTCATTAAAACAAGGATGTTTACTCATGTCTAAAGCCATTGTTCTTGCCTCTCAATTCTTTGTTCTTATGCAAATTTATATATGTGTATACCCAACAGGGGAGTTTTCCTGTTTCTGTCGGATGAACTCGTTGACAATCCGGTCAAAGAATTCTTGGGTGCCTTGATAGCCCAGCGTTGCGATGCGGGCGGCGCCGATGCGATCATGAATGGGCAATCCCACGCGAATCAGCGGAACATTTAATTTACGGGACAGCTTATAACCATTGCTGTTTCCGATCACCATGTCCGCATGCAGATCATGGGCAATTTCTTCCATCTCAATAAAGTCAGTGTCTTCTTTGGCCGTCACATGCCGGAAATTGTCGCCCAGCACATCCTGAAGCGACTCGCAGAGTTTACCTTTTTTCTCACCGGTTCCACACAGCACCGGAATCATGCCGATCTCGTTCAAAAACGACGCGATAGAAACGACCAGGTCTTCCGGCCCGTAAACAACCGCCTTTTTACCAAAGACATATTTATGACCGTCCACATAGGCATCGATCAGGCGGCCACGCTGTCCGACATACCGCTCCGGCAGCGATTTGCCGGAAAGTGTCTGCAGTCGCTCAAAAAATAGATCCGAATTCTTGACGCCGATCGGTAGCGGCAGCTCATAGAAGGGCGTTCCAAACTGACGTAGCAGGAAATCGCCCGCCGAGGTGGATGAGTCCCGGGTGTTGCCGAATTCAATCGTCGCACGAGCCGAACCGCTTTTGCGGATGTCTTCAATCGTCGTACCGGTTTCAATGTTTTTTTCGTATTGGTGCCAAATGCTGCCGTCCAGTGAATCGCTGTAGTCCGGCAAAATCGTTGCATCCAGCTCAAAATCGGCCGCGATCTGTTTTAGATTGCGAATGTCAGCCGGCGAGACCATGCCCGGAAACAGGTTGATATGGTTTCCGACAAGGCCGCCTTGTGCCAGTTTGGCAACAATGGCCCGGACCGCCCGGTGAAATCCCTCCATATGCGAGCCCTGATAGCTCGGTGTCGAGACCGGTACCAGCACCGGACCGTCCGGATGTTCGGTTTCAAAGCGGTGTACGAACTGTGCCAGGTCGTCGCCGATGGTTTCGGCCAGGCAGGTCGTGGCGATGCCGATCAACTTGGGCTGGTACTGTTCAATCACATTAGCCAGCCCAAGTCGAAAGTTTTCTTCGCCTCCAAAGATCACCGTTGACTCGGAGAAGTTCGAACAGGCGATGTCAACGGGTTCGCGAAAGTGTCCGATCAAATAGCGGCGAATATAGGTACTGCAGCCCTGTGAGCCGTGAATAAACGGCACCCCGTCTGCGATGCCGGCAAAGACCATGCAAGCGCCGAAGGGCGTACAGAGCCGACAGGGATTTTGTGTTGAAGCATATTTTTTGGTGGTTTGGGTCTTCATGATGTTCCTCCTGCTCGCCGGGGCACAAGGTTCCAGACCGGGCTCATAATCGACCGGTGGACTTCCCGGGCAAAGTTCAGCATACCTTCGTATCCGGCCAGTGCCTCTTTGCGCTCATGGTTATGGTCACAGAATCCGATCCCCAGTTTATAAGCGACAGGGCGTTCTTTCACCCCGCCGATCAGCAGATCCGCATCGGTTTCTTCGACAAATTTCGATAACTCCATCGGGTTGGTGTCATCGATGATAATCGTGCCTTCATCACACAGTTCTTCCAGTTGTTTATAATCTTCCGGTGCGCCGGTTTGCGAACCGACAATAACCGTCTGCACACCAAGCATCCGGAGCGATCGCACCAGCGAAAAGGCCTTGAACGCGCCGCCCGTATAAACACCGGCTTTTTTGCCTTCCAAATCCTTGCGGATCTCCCGCAGTTCCGGCATGATCCGGCTGACTTCTTCACGCACTAAATTCTTGGCATTTTCAAGAACGGTTTCATCGTTGAAAAAGTCCGCAACCTCGTAAAGCGCTTTACTCATATCCTCAACGCCGCAGTACGACACATGGATAAACGGAATGCCGTATTTTTCTTTCATCTCTTTGGCCAGATGCAGCATCGAGCCGCTGCACTGGACGACATTCAGGGTCGCACCGTGCGAGCGTCGAATGTCATCAATGCGTCCGTCGCCGGTAATCGTGGCGACGACCTCAACGCCCATCTGCTCGTAATAATCGCGAATCGTCCAGATTTCGCCGGCAATGTTAAAATCCCCCAGAATATTGACGCTGACCGGTGAGATCCCTTCGGTACTGCCGGTGCCGACCAGGCGGGCCATGGCATCGCAGGCGGCTTTATAACCGTCTTTTTTCGTGCCGTTAAAACCTTCCGAGTGAACGCCAATGACCTCGACACCGGTTTCTTTTTCGACGCGTTTGCAGATGGCCGTTACATCATCGCCGATCACGCCGACAATACAGGTTGAATACACAAACGCCGCTTTCGGGGTGTATTTCTGGATCAATTCAACCAGGCAGGAATACAGTTTTTTCTCCCCGCCGTAAATAACATCCTGTTCCCGAAGGTCCGTCGTAAAACTCATACGGTGCAGCTCTTTGCCCGAAGACAAAGCACCCCGGATATCCCAGGTGTAGGCCGCACAGCCCACCGGGCCGTGAATCAGATGCAGAGCATCTGTGATTGGATATAGAACCACGCGACTTCCGCAAAAGACGCATGCCCTCTGGCTCACGGCACCGGCGAGGCTGTGCTTTTGACAATTTATAGCGAAAGGCTTCGTGCCTTTTTGATGAATCTGTTGTTTTCTGCTTTCAAGTATTTTCGCCATAATTCCACACCCCGTTTCGGAGTAGTTGCATCACTCTTGTTAGACATATCGCCTTGGATGTCATTTCAGACGCTGACACACGGCTACATGGTTAATTCAAAACTTTCTTCCGGAGCATCGCGGTCTTTGCGATCCATCAAAACGCCGAGGATCTTTTCCAGCAGATGCATTCCGCCCTGGTAGCCGACGGTCGGGAAGTACTGATGCCCCACCCGGTCCAGGATCGGGAAGCCGTGACGGACGAACGGAATGTCGTCGTCGCGGGCAATGTATTTGCCGTACGTGTTACCGATCAGCAAATCAACCGACTCGTTTTTGATCCACTGGTGCATCAGGTACATATCTGCACCGGCGCCTTGTTTGATCTTCGCTTCGGGAACCTTCTCGCCTAACACTTTTTCCATGCGAGCCAGGAACTTCTTGCCCGGCGTGCCGGTGACGACATAAACCGGTTTCATGCCGAGATCGACCAGAAACTCCGACAGCGAAACGAGCTGATCCGGATCGCCCCAGAGTGCGACACGTTTGCCGTACAAGTACTGCTGCATATCGGTGACCATGTCAACCAACCGGCCGCGTTCATCTTCGATGGTTGCAGGAACTTCCACTCGGGCCGTTTTACGCAGTGCATCGACAAATCGATCCGTTGCTTTCAGGCCGATCGGCAGTTCCATGATCTCGCAGGGAACCTTGCATTTCGTGTCCAGTTCGCGGGCTGCGGCGGTCGAAGCCGTCACACCCAGTGCCAGTGTGGCTTGGCTGCGCCCGGACAGTTTCAGTTCTGCCACGGTGGTGCCGCCTTTCGGGTAGAACTCATACTCGCCCGTCTGCGGAGCATCCATGACATCGGAGGTGTCCGGAAACGTAATGGTTTCGACTCCCATCACCCCACAGATGCGTTTAATTTCCCGCATGTCCGACGGCTCGACCCAGCCGGGGATAATATTGACCGTTCGCAGTTTCAACTCCGCCGGCTCGGCAAAATAAGAGACCAGACCCTTGACCATATTGGAAAATCCCGTCACATGCGAACCCACATAGCTCGGCGTGTTGCAATGGATGACGTACTTGCCTTCGGGAACCGTCCCTTTTTCCTTAGCCGCGGCCGCAATCTGCGGAATATCATCACCAATCGTTTCCGACAGACACGTCGTGTGAACGGCAATGACATCCGGATCATAGATGGTAAACATGTTGTTGATGGCCTGCATCAGGTTGCTCATGCCGCCAAAAACCGAAGACCCTTCGGTAAATGAACTCGTGCCGGACATAACGGGCTCTTTATAGTGTTTGGTCAAGGCACTGCGGTGATAGGCACAACAGCCTTGTGAACCGTGACTGTGCGGCAGGCAGCGATGAACACCCAGTGCCGCATACATCGCCCCGATGGGCTGGCAGGTTTTGGCCGGATTGACCGCCAGGGCGCTGCGTTCTTTAATTTCATCTGTCGTATGTCGGAGTAACATAAATCGTCTCCCTAAATTTTTCATTAGCCTCGGCCAACGGCCGAATCCAAAATTTTAATATTGACATTTTGATTTTTAATTTGACTATGCACTGACCATGGTTGCTTCAAGCGTAGGCCGCCCGTTGGTTTTCCACGGAGCCTTCAGCATCGACCAGATCGTCGCACTGACCATTCGGTCGACGGTGTAGTAGAAGTTGACCGCTCCGGAAAAACCGGCAAACGGGCCGCCGTAATCATAGCTGTGAAGCTGAAGCAGCGGGATACCGCTTTTCTGCACCGCATACTTTTCTTTGATGCCCGCACAGAAAATCGCCGGTTTGTAAATTTCCAGCAGCTTCTCCGTTTCGTGCTGACTGATGTCATCAATGACCAGTGTATGATTCTTCATCTCCGGCATCAGGCCGCCGTATTCTTTGGTGATGACACCTTTAGCTTCCAGAGCTTCCAGTTCTGCATCGGTTTTTCGCAGATTGTACAGTTCCGGGTCCGCTTCGACGGTCAGCTCTTCAATATTTCGGCTGTCCGCATCGACTTTGATGTCCGGTAAGACCTTACGGCCTTCGTAGTCATCCCGGTGTCCGAACTCATAGCCGGCAGCGATCGTGCTCATGCCGATTTCATTAAACAGATCCTGGTAGTGATGAGCCCGGCTGCCGCCGACAAACAGCATCGACAGTTTGCCTTCGCAGCGACTCTTAACGTCTTCGATGGCCTTTAGAACCGGTTCCATCTCTTCGGCGATGACCGTTTCGACACGCTCGGTCAGTTTCTTGTCGTCAAAGTAGGCGGCAATTTTACGCAACGACTTAGCGGACGATTCGGCACCGATAAAGTTGACTTTAATCCACGGCACGCCGTACTTCTTTTCGATCATATCCGCGACATAGTTAATCGAACGGTGACACATCACGCAGTTCAGGTCCGAGTTATGAGCACTGGCAAATCCCTCATAGGTGCTGTTGCCGCTGAAAGTGGCTTTGAGCTTAATGCCGCATTTCTCAAAGAGATCTTCAAGGACAAACCCATCGCCGCCGATATTGTATTCGCCCAGCAGCGTGACCTTAAACGGATGGTCATCCGGCGTATTATCTTCACCGATCACATGCTTGAACAGCTGGTTATTGGCAATATGGTGACCGGCTGACTGACTGACGCCTTTATAGCCTTCGCAGCTAAAGCCGAAGACATTAATGCCGAGCTTCGCTTTCATTTCTTTACTGACCTGGTGGATATCGTCGCCGATCAGCCCGACCGGACAGGTCGCAAACACGCCGATCGCCTTCGGTTTAAAGTTGTCATAGGCTTCCTGGATGGCCTGTGCCAGTTTCTTTTCGCCGCCGAAGATAATCTCTTCGTCCTGCATGTCCGTCGAGAAACAATAGGGCATAAAGTTGTCTTCGCCTTCGGCGGGACGGGTTTGATTCCGCCGGGTCAGCCACGAATAGAAGCCGCAGCCGATCGGTCCGTGCGTCAGGTTCAAAATGTCCCGCGTGGGGCCGAGGACCACCCCTTTACAGCCGGCATAACTGCACCCGCGCTGTGTAATAATACCCGGTGTCGTGCGAACATTCGCTTTAATCTCGGGGACATTTTCTTCTTTGTCCACCTGGTTGACCACGATCTGCTGAGCGCGTTTGCGGGCCACCTTCGGCGGATATATTTTCAGCATCTGTTCTTTGACTTCTGCCGGATCAATATTTAATTGTTTTTTTGATTCTGCCATCAGAGCATCTCTTTCTTTTTCAATCCCATTTTCAGTGATACGGGGGAGTTAACTTTCATCCAGGGCATCGTCTCCGATTTCTCCGGTTCGAACACGAACCGCATCGGATACGGGCATCACAAAAATCTTGCCGTCTCCCGGTGCACCGGTTTGATTGACTTCGATAACAGTCTTGACGACCAAATCGACCTTGCTGTCCGGCACGACCATTGTCAGCATTCGCTTGGGGATCAGCTTCGGTCCCGGGCTGAGCTGATTGATGGCTTCTTCGTAGCCTTCTTCGGCGCCTTTCAAAAGCAGGTAGTCAACCTTGCCTTGTCCGCGGCCGATGACCTTTCGAGCCGTCAGAGAGGCAACATTGGCATCCGCCAGGGCACGCTTGGTCTCGTTCATTTTATTCATGCGAATCACCGCCAGTACTTCTTTCATGGTTCATTCTCCAAATCTTAGGGGTCGCAGGACGCGGTTAATCTTCTTTCTGACCGGAACTAACGGTATAGGTTTGCTCAACCGGTGAGATAAAGATCTTACCGTCGCCGAAAGCGCCCTTGGTGCCGGTCCGGGCTGCCTTGAGGATTGTATCCACCACGAAATCCTTATCGGATTCCTTAACAACGGTAAAAATCAGTTCCTTCGGCAGTTCGTCATACGTCACTTCGCCGACTTTCATACCACGCTGTTTACCGCGGCCGAAAACATCCATCTTCGTGACCGCCGGAAAGCCTGCATACATCAGTGCCGACATGACTTCGTTAACCTTCTCCGGCCGGATAATCGCTCGTACCATGATCATTGTTTTGTTTCCTTTCATATTTCAGCCCGCCAAAAGCGGGACAACTATTCACTATTAACTAACGACGATTCACTAATTAAGCAGCCAGAATTCCGAAGTCCAGAAGCAGAGATTCCAGTTCCGGAATCGCCAGCGGTTTCGGAACAACAAACATTTCGTTCTTGTCGATGTTGCCGGCCAGCTTGCGGTATTCATCCGCCTGCGGGACTTCCGGATTCCATTCAATGACGGTCTTCTTGTTGATTTCGGCACGCTGGACGTCATTGTCACGCGGCAGGAAGTGAATCATCTGGGTGCCCAGCTTCTTGGCGAATTCGTCGATCATTTCTTTTTCATTGTCCACATTTCGGCTGTTACAGATCAGCCCGCCCAGACGCACACCGCCGGCTTCGGCAAACTTCATAATACCCTTGCAGATATTATTGGCGGCGTACATCGCCATCATTTCGCCCGAACAGACGATGTAAATTTCCTGGGCCTTGCCTTCGCGAATCGGCATGGCGAATCCGCCGCACACAACGTCACCCAGTACATCATAGAAGGCATAATCCAGTTCCTGATCGGGAGTGTAGGCACCCAACTGTTCCAGCAGGTTGATCGAGGTGATGATGCCGCGACCGGCACATCCAACACCCGGTTCAGGACCGCCCGACTCAACACACAGCGTTCCGCCATAACCAGCCTTGCGGATATCTGCCAGTTCGACGTCTTCGCCTTCTTCGCGAAGCGTATCCAGAACGGTTTGCTGTGCCAGACCGTTCAGCAACAGGCGGGTTGAATCCGCTTTCGGGTCACAACCGACAACCATCACCTTCTTGCCCATCTCGACAAGTGCTGCGACGGTGTTTTGCGTCGTCGTACTTTTTCCGATTCCGCCTTTGCCGTAAATGGCCACTTTTCTCATTTTTGACTCCTTAATTCTTTGAAGTTAGTAAAATTAGTTTTCATATGTTAAACGGGTTCTTCGTCATACACCCACTCTATACACAACCTGTGTGCCCAAATTCAGTGGGGGCCGGAATATTTTTTTCGGAAACAACAGAGGCAAAATGAAATCGGTGTTTTTGCTTATAAGAAGGCAGATTACGCAGAGCAAACAAGTCAGAAAAGAAATCACAAACAAATGTTTTGCGATCTTTGTCACAGAACAAGGGGGTTCGGGGAAATGGAAAAAGTTGTTACAATCGACAGTTGCACCAAAATCACATCAGTAGATTGCTCCATAAGACGTTGTTTTTAAAAGAGTTGCAGAGAGACGCGACAGATATGTAACAGTACAGTGTCAAATGGAAATATATGTCACAAAAAAAAGATTAAATATGCTTCAAGATATCCTTAGAGATGTATTAGTTGTCGTAAGTCACCAGCCAGTCTTGTGCAAAGGTGTTAAAATCTGCCAGGTCGATAATATTATCGTTGTTGAAGTTTCCCTCAGCATCGTTCGCAGCATCATCCAGCCATCGGTCAGCAAGCAGGTTTAGATCCTGTATGTCGATGATACAGTCTCGATTCAAATCGGTGACATAATCGCCGGGGCTGCAGCCGCTGATCGTGACATTGTCAAAAACAGCACCGTTCAAGCGGCTGTTGTTGTGTGACGTGACCGCAAGACCGATCTTTAAATGACTGTTGCTAAAAGATAGATTTCGAGATCCGATGAACGTCCAATTGATACCGTCATAGGAGTAGTAGGCGGCGTAATTAGAGCCGGTTCGCTTCAGCTTGAGCCAGGCCATCTGTGAATAAGGCCCGTTCGGTGCATCCATGCCCTGGGCGGTAATGCCCGCTCCCGAACGCCAGAGGAACTGGAGGTTGCCGCCGCCGCACAGCGTCACCAGGGCCATCCCGCTACTGCTGTCCAGCCCGTCCCGGATCATGACCGCTGCTTTGTTCCACCAATCGGTAATGTCATTCGAAACAACACGTGCAACGATTTCGCCGTCACCATACAGATCCTGGTAAACAAAATGAAATCCATCGTGGATCAGCCAGATATCACTGCCCGAACCATTAACAGTATAAGTCCCCTCGTTATCGCTCGCACTGCCTGCAAACCCGACATTGCCTACATCTGTATTTTGCCACTGTCCCGGCAATGAACCGGACTCGGTTCTGTAGACAAGAAGGCCATTAAATCTGGCTTGCATATTGTCGGTAAACAAACCGACCTGTGAGGGGCCAAAGGTGACGTTGTAAGTTAATACCTGTTGGCCGTCAACAAAGAAGATCATGCTGTCATTGAGTTTAACGACGCGAAGGTTATAGTCCTGCTTGTCAATAACATCTACCATTTGACTCGATAATGAGTTGCCTTCCTGCTTGCCTGTGACGATAAAGCGGTCTGATGTAAGGTCAAAATATGCTTTAAGATAATTATCCGAATCAATGGCAACCGGGACTGTTCCCATGAAACCATTGGCCGCCCCGGATTGGTAGATGTGTGTGGAAAATTCATAGTCGCCCATCAGGTCGCCCTTATAGGTCACGTTGGAACCGGCTCCTGCGGTCATACCGTCATTGTTGACTGACCATGAGCCCGTTTGGGTGTTGTTATTAACACCATTGCCCCAGCCGGTTATTCCGCTGTCGTATTCATCCCAGCCGATGGTATAAAGAATCCCGTCATAAACCGCCGCCGCGTGATTCGCGTAAATCCCCGGCACACCCGGCTCAGTAATATCCGTTTCAATAGTCGAAAATCCTGGCGGCAGCACATCGTCGATCCACACACGAAAGACAGTCCCGTTCCGTTCCACTCTGATCTTATGATACGCGGAGTAATCAAGGCTTCCCCCGAATCCGCCGCCAGCAATGACACCGTCAAAATCGTCTGTCACAACATGACAATACCAGCCGTCAGCACCATAACCAAGACTTCGGTCCAATCCGACGATAACCCAGTTGGTTGCGTTCTTATAATAAGCCACCACGCCCGCTTTATCTTCATTGTCCCGAGGCTCGGTCATTTGAACGTTTGCTTCAAAGAGATAATGCGTGGCCGGATCACGATTGACAAGATTGAATGAGAAGCAGGACTGACTGACCTGCTGGGCCTGGAGATCGTGGATGCTCCACTGACCGGGATCATTATTGGGCGATGTCTGCTGCCAGTCCGCCGAGGGTAAAGGCCCGTCAGGCTGATAGAACAAACTGCGAAGCTGCGGCTCTGCCGGTCCCGGATGATAACCGGGTGTATAGCGATTCGTCGGGCCGTCAATAGACAGCGTTCGGTCAAAAAAATGCACACGATCAATCCGCTGGGTGCGTCCTTCATATTGTTCGTTTTCATCGATCGCAAAGTAACCGGCCCACTTTTCAAACCCGTTTAACCCGTCAACCACCCAGGGCTGGCCAAGTGTATAGATGTCATAATCCCCGGAGCCGTTATTGTAAGCGGTCTTGCCAAGAACCGGATCGGGAAGTTTCCCCGCGTTGCTGAATCCGTCTGGAGTATCAGCCATTGCACAGCCGATTGCATAAGAGGTATCGCCGGTATGATTGGCGTTGTAGAGCATATAGTAGGTGTTGCGGTACTTGAACACAAACGGGCCTTCATTGATCGTCGGACCGTAGCTGAATTCCGGCAGTTCCGGATTTATCTCCCACCCGCCGGTTGGCCAGATGAGGGTCGTATAGTCGCTGGTGAACGTGTCAAAATCGCTCATGCTCCGGTAGTCGTTATGATTACCGCTGACACCGCCGAAACGGGTGCTGTAATAATGAAGCGAACCGTCCTCGTCTCGGAATGTTTTAACATCGATCGTATTCGTCGCAAAGGCCGCATCAACCGGTTCCATGTAGGGCCCCAGAACGTTATTACTGGTGGCGTGTACGATGCCAAGCAGCTCACCCGCCGGCGTATCCAGATGGGCATACAGATGGAAAATACCATTGTCGTAGGCGATATGAGTGCCGTGGATATCCATGTCCGGATTACTGTTTCGCTGGACATGCCAGGTATTATCCCAGGAAAAGATGTGTGTCCGTTCCCCCCAGTCCACAAGGTTGCGCGACCGGAACATATCACCGCCGAGCCAGTTACCGGTGATATAGTATTCCCCATTGTACTTGATAATATCGCAGTCGTTAATGCCGTCTTCATAACTGAACGGATTATCTAATGCCAATAGCGGCATCTGGAGTGCAATGACACACACACAGACCGAGAATAAAAATAATTTCAATCCTGACACGATGTCCCACCCCGGATTCGACATTAATAACTCGATACGTCCGATACATTATTCAGACTTTAGATGTCGTTATTATATCATATTCGCAGGACAAAGTCAAAACAGAACCCGCTTCAATGGAGACTCGGGAGGTGAGTTTTGTCCTGATTTTGCCCGAAAAGGGGCGTGGAAATCCCTTTCGGATAGAAAATGAAGCGGAACAATCAACTCTGGCGTTTAGATTTGAAATATTTCTTATAGTCGATTTCAAGCTTCTTAATTTTATACCGCAGCATACGCTGAGTGATCCCCAGTTCGACACCGGCTTTACTGATGCGTCCGGCATTGCGTTTCAGAGCATCAATAATCACGTCGCGTTCCAGCAGATTCAATTGCCCCTTCAATAATCCGGGCGAGCTGATATCCGTTTGTGTAGGAGTTTGCAGGGTTGCCGGCAGATGATAACCGTGAATCACACCGTCATCGGTGAGCAGGATCGCATGTTCAATGCAGTTTTCCAGTTCACGCACATTGCCGGGCCAGTGATATGACATCATCATATTTATAGCCGCAGTGCTGACACGGTGAACCTCCTTGCCCATCTTATTAGAAACATCTTCGACAAACCGGTCGCTCAGCAGCAGGATATCATCTTTACGCTCACGCAGCGGAGGCAAATGAACCGGGAAAACATTGATACGGTAATAAAAGTCCGAACGGAAAGTGCCTTCTTTGACCAATTCTTCCAGGTTCCGGTTTGTCGCGGCGATAATCCGCACATCGGCTTTAATTGTTTGATTGCTGCCGACACGCTGGAATTCCTTTTCCTGAAGCACACGCAGCAGCTTGACTTGGATGGTCGGGGAAAAATCGCCGATTTCATCCAAAAACAGCGTTCCGCCGTTAGCCTCTTCAAGCCGGCCCATCCGTGATTGAACGGCCCCGGTAAAGGCGCCTTTTTCGTGTCCGAACAGCTCGCTTTCCAGCAGACTCTCGTTCAAAGCCGCACAGTTGACCTTGACAAATGGCATTTTGCTGCGAAGGCTGGAGTAATGAACGGCCGATGCGACCAGTTCTTTACCTGTTCCGGTTTCCCCGCGAATCAACACCGTACTGTCACTGCCGGCAACCTGATGGATTTTGCGATAAACCGCCCGCATGGAGTTTGAATTACCAATAATATTTTCCGGCTGGAACTGCTCGCGAAGAGCGTCTCGAAGCCGCAGATTTTCTTCGGTCAGGGATTGCTTTTCAGCAAGAATCTTGCGACGGTTCTTCACATCGTTGGAGATCATAGCCGAGACAATCGTTAAAAAACGCTGATTTTCCTTCAATAGCTCCAGGCTCTCAAATGGCACGTCAGCCGCCAGGGTTCCCATGACATCATCGCTAAGCGAGATCGGTACACAAATAAAGCTGTATTCCTGAGCCACTTCCTTACGCCGGGGATGAATGCGTCCTTGAAATTCCGGTTCGTCCGCAATCCGCGGGATAATCACCGGCTGGCCCGTTTCTAGAACCTTGCCGGTGATGCCTTCGCCGCGTTGGTAGCGGATATTTTTACAGGGAAACTGTGCGTCATTGCTGCCGGCCGCTTCGATCAACAACTCGCTGCCGTCCAGACTGGTCAACATAATCACGCCCCTACACATCCCCAGTTGGTCGCTGAGGGTGTCCAGCACTTCGTAAAGCATTTGCTGCTGGCCGAAGCTGCCGCTGATAACCTGTGTAATGGCATACAGGGCATTGAGCTGATTTAAATGCTGATTCGGATTCGACAATTTATTCATTGTGGACGACGTTTTTGTAGACACAATTAGCCTTTGTTACAAATATGTAGAAGTATTGATTAGAAAACCGAGTTCAACATTTCTTCGATTTTGACATATTTCCTTTTTTCATAAGTAGTTATGTGACCTGTGGTCGATCGTCTAGGTTAAATGAACCGAAGTACGTATAGAAGTAATAGCAATCATCATGCCAAGGATCTTTTAAGATATTTTTTAACGATTGACAAACACTTCAATCGCAGCAATTGGCGATAAAAAAATGAAAATGGGAGGAGACGGTTAGTTTTTGGGGGCATCATGGAAGGGCTCGGGGGATTAACCGGGAGGTACGGATAATAAGAAGATAAAATGGACAAAAGATGTTGCACTGTGGGCCATAGTAGCTACTATATGGTGTATAACGGACTTTGAAATATTTGTCTTTAGCACGGACAGGGGATAAGACATGAAAAACAGGCTTTGTATCATTGCGTTCTGCACAATAACCTTCCTATTTTCAGGCTGTACGAAGTACTGGTATCGTCAGGACACCAGCTTTGAGCAGTGCAAACAGGACCGCAAGGCCTGCATGGATGCCTTGTTGCAGCGGTCGGACATGTCCTATGTGACCGATTATGAGATCAAGTTCATGGAAACCTGCATGCGGGAAAAAGGGTACGAACTGATTGAAAAAAGAAAATTGCCCATGGAAGTCAGGCGTCAGGAACCCGAAACATCCCTCCATTGGCGGATGAACGGCATTGCCGGCTCCGTCAAGTAATTGGCTCTGATAAAATGGCAACATTGGAATTTCAACAGAATAACGACGAGGCTCTGATGCAAACCGGGCCGCGACTCAGTGCCGACACAGTCGGGACGCTGTGGCCGACGATGATGTCAAATATAGACCGTCAGCGGCCGGCTAAGCTGACGGTCGATGCGTCCTCCCTGGAGTTTATCGACGGGGCGGGGATCGCTTTTTTACTCACTCTGCAGCGCCATCAGACCGACAACGGCGGGAAAATTTCCATTGAGGGCCTAAAGCCCGATTTTCAAAAGTTATTGCAAGAGGCCACCCTGGACGGGCTTAGCCATCCGCAACCGCAGCAGCCGTCCCTTCACCGGATTGCTGAGGATGTCGGCATGGCCGGATACGGGGTGTTTCTGGATATCAAAATTCAGATTGATTTTCTGGGCGAACTGGCTCACAAGCTATTTACCTCCCTGTTGCGTCCGCGGCAAATTCGCTGGAGTGATATGTTTTATCTGGCCGAAAAAGCCGGGGCCGATGCAATCGGGATTATTTCACTTCTGGGGTTTTTGATTGGGTTGATTCTGGCATTTCAATCGGCCGTGGCGATGGCAATGTTTGGGGCTGAGATTTACGTCGCTGACCTGGTGGTCTTGACAATGTTCAAGGAAATGGCACCGTTGATTTCAGCGTTTATTCTCGCCAGCCGCAGTGGCTCGGCGTACGCCGCCGAAATTGGCACGATGAAAGTCAACGAAGAGCTGGATGCGCTGCATACGTTTGGAATTGATCCGGTGCGGTATTTGGTGGTGCCGCGTGTAATGGCCTTAGTGCTGGTGTTGCCGCTGTTAACCATGTTTAACAATCTGTTCTCGATGTTGGGGGCGCAGATGGTGATGAAGATGCTGGGGTTCTCTGCAACGGTTTTCTGGGATCGCATTCGCGGTGCGGCAGGGTTAACCGAATTGTTCAGCGGACTGGTGAAAACGTATATATTTGCCTATTTTATCGCCATGATCGGGTGCCTGCGAGGCTTACATACCGGCAAAGGCGCCAGTGCTGTGGGCAATTCCGCGACCAGTGCCGTGGTGACGTGTATTGTGATGATTGTGGTCGTTGACGGTGTGTTCGCGGTGATCTATTATTGTTTAGGGATTTGACGTCATATGGAAAACCAGCGAGAAACCATTATTCAGGTCAAGGATTTAGTCGGAGGATATGGCGATACCGTGATCCTGCAGGACGTGACCTTTGATGTGTATAAAGGGGAAATCTTCATCATCCTGGGGGGCTCCGGCTGCGGCAAAAGCACAATGCTCAAATATATGGTGGGGCTGGTCAAACCTTTTTCCGGCAATGTCTGGGTCGATGGTGTGGATATTGCGACGGCAGAGGAAGACGAATACCAAAACGCGCTGCGGTCGTTCGGGGTGATGTACCAGAACGGGGCTTTGTTTGGTTCGATGAACCTGATGGAAAACATTTGCCTGGTGCTGGAAGAGTTTACGGATCTGCCGAGAGAAGGGATGGAAGCGATCGCACAGATGCGGCTCAATCAGGTTGGCTTGGGCAATGCCGCCGACAAAATGCCGTCAGACTTGAGCGGCGGGATGCGAAAACGCGCCGCCATCGCCCGCGCGATGGCGCTGGACCCGAAAATTCTCTTCCTCGACGAACCGTCGGCGGGACTGGATCCGATTACCTCCTCCCAGATGGATGATTTGATCATCCAGTTGTCGCGCAGTTTGAATATTACCTTTGTGATCGTCACGCATGAACTGCCAAGTATCTTTAAGGTGGCCGACCGCTGTATTATGCTGGATCGCAACGTCAAAACCATTGTGGCCACCGGAAAACCGCAGGAGCTTCAGGCCAACAGCGACAATCCCTGGGTCAGGCAGTTCTTTAACCGTGAGGCTTAAAAGAGCAAGATTGAAAATCGTTTTATAAACGGGAGTAACCGATGAGTGCAAAACCAAATTATTTCAAATTAGGGGTGTTTATCCTGCTGAGCGTTTTTTTGCTGGTGACCGCCATTATCCTGTTTGGTTCGGGCGTGTTTGCAAAGGAAAAGACCTACTTTGAAACTTATTTTACCGATTCTGTTCAGGGACTGACGATTGGCGCACCCGTTCAAAATAGTGGTGTCAAAATCGGACAGGTGGAAAAAATCGGTTTCGTTCGCCATAGCTATGATTTCCCGAGAGATGCGGTGGGCTATTCGAAATATGATCCCTGGGTGCGGGTGGTGTGCTCGGTTGCAGGCGATAATATGCCGGAGGCCTTGCTTGAAACACGGGATCAACGAATGAATAAGATGATCAAAAAGGGATTGCGATTGCAGTTGTCCAATAATATTCTAACCGGTCAGGCTATGGTGGAAGCAAAATATCTCGATCCGGAGCGGTTTAAGATTCAGGAATTCCCCTGGCAGCCCGAATACTTCTTTATTCCCTCGGCGCCCAGCACTTTCTCTTCGTTGCAGGAGTCGGTTGAGCAGATTCTGTATAAGTTGCAGGAGGTCGAAACAAATAAAATTGCCGATAACCTCAATGAAGTGCTGCTCTCAGTTAAGCAGACGCTTGACGATGCGGATGTTAAAGCCGTTTCCGCAAAGGCAGAAGAATTGCTCGACAGTGCCAATCGGGCAATTACGGATGCGCAGATCGCCGAATTACGTGCCGAAGTGAAGAGCCTGTTCAGCGAGGCACGTCAGACCAATCAGGATTTGAAAAAGCTGCTGGAAAACCCAACGCCCGATCGGGATCTGACCAATATTGCCGAACTGGTGGACCAACTGGATGCAACCATGGTGACGATTGACCAACTCATTCGAACGCAGAGCCCACAGCTCGTTGAAATGATCGAGAACTTCAAGCAGATTTCAGATAATCTGAACGGGTTGGTCGAACATCTCAAGGATAATCCTTCCGACTTAATCTTTAGTCAACCTCCTAAAAAGAAGGGTGGTACACAATGAGAATAAAACAAAGTATCCTCATGATAATCATAGCGGCGATGGCTTTCCTTGGCACCGGCTGTATGTCCCGCAATGCGATCGTAAAAGATTATTACCTGGTTCAAACCTCACGCCCGGGCACGCCCGCTCAGGCGTCATCTGAGATTGTTTTGAAGGTTCTGCCGTTCTCGATCGGAGCCGGCTACCAGTCAAAGGGGTTTGTGTACTATCTGGGGGACCAAAGGTATGATTCAGATTTTTACAATGAGTACTTTGTTCCCCCAACCCAAATGCTGGCTGAGCAGACACAAAACTGGCTGGCCGATTCCGGCATGTTTGCAAGGGTGGTTCCTTCGTCCAGCCTGATTGAGCCGACACATATCTTAGAGGGCGATATTCGCCGCTTTTATTACGACGTGCAGGACGACGACAACCTGCAGGCCGTGCTGGATGTGACATTTTATCTGATTGCCAAAGAAGGCCGGCGGGCTTCAAAGATTGAGTTTACAAAAAATTATCACGTAACCCGCCCGTTTGATGAACAAATTCAGCAGCAGGCAGTCAATGCGATGAACCCATGTCTGACTGAAGTTCTGACCGAACTTGAAAAAGATGTAGCGCAGTACCTTAAACAGATGAACACTGAAACTGACTGAAAGGGCTCTTATGGCTTTTACAATACAACTGCAGCAAAGAAGCTCCGCGGCGGTGACGTTAATACTGGCAGGCAAAATTGATTCTGAAGCCGCTGCTCAATTGGGACAGCATATCAACAGCGCCCTGAGCGGTCCCGTCAAAACCGCCGTCTTTGATATGGAAGGCGTGGACTTTATCGCCAGTGCCGGTGTCGGCGTACTCATCAAGGCCAAGGCGACGCTCACGCGAAAAGGCGGCGACGTGGCCATGATCAACTTGCAGCCCCAGATCAAAAAGGTCTTTGAAATCATTCAGATGCTTCCCGCCCTGAACGTCTTTGACAGTGTCCGCGAATTGGATGCCTATCTGGAAAAAATCCAGGATCGCATCGTCGATGAAGGCACGTTCTCCGATATTGATTAACAGGTTTGCCAAAAAGGAGTGTCATTGCATGCGCCGCACCGTATCCATTCGTCGCAGTTTAATGCTGAACCTCGTTGTGGTGATCGCACTGTTAAGCGGGGCGATTATGGTGACGATGTTCATCGGCGCCCGCATGGCCATTCGCGACCTCTCCGGCAAGATTATCCGACAGACCATTGCCCAGACCGATGCCAAGCTGGGCAGCTTTTTTACCCCGGTCGAAAATGAGTTGCTCCGCATACAAACGCTGGGGCGTAAGGGGTTGATCAATCTGGACGATGTTGAACACCTCCGCGATCAGCTTAAGGCCGTGATGCGGCAATACCCGCAGGTGACCTCTCTCATGGTTGCTGACGAATCCGGGAAAGATTTCATGATGCTGAGATCCGGCGACACATGGCTCATTCGTCAGATGGGCCTCAAGTCAGATTCCAATCAGGCAAAAATCATCGAATGGACCGACAATCCCGATGGCCCCGTGACCGTGACTTGGAAAGAGCTTGACTATGACGCCCGAAAACGCCCGTGGTATGAAGGCGCGGTCAAAAAATGGAATGCCGCCGACGATCCAAAAAACCGCGAAAAAGCCAAACAACTGGTACATTGGACGGATCCTTATCAATTCTTTACGACAAAAGAATACGGCATCACCATTTCCACCCGTTTTGAAAAGCCCGACGGCACGCAATGCGTTGTCGGCTTTGACATTTTGCTCAAAGACATACAGACCTTTACAGATAATTTAAAAGTTCTCAGGGATGGTCAGGCGGTGATTCTGACAACCGAAGATCTGCGCGTCATCGGTTTTTCGGCCACCCGGCATTACGGACAAATACAGCCGGACGAGGCCTTCATGCTTAAACAGCCCGAAGACTTGGGCGATCCGTTAGTGGATGATGCAATTGATGCGTTTAGAGAGCGAAAAAAGGCGGCGCAGAATGCTGTCCGTTTTACAAGTCAGAGTCGGGCGTGGTGGGTATCCGGCGATCGTTTTGCACTTTCGCCGGACCGCAGTTTCATCATGGCCGTGATTGTTCCCGAGTCGGATATGCTGGAAGATATTCAGCAAGCCCGTTATTGGATTCTTGGGATTACAATCGTGGTATTAGTTCTGGGGGTTATGCGGACACTGACGCTGGCCAAACGTTACAGTCAGCCGATTGAACAGTTAGTCGCCGAAAGCAACCGTATGAGTACCGGCGATCTCGAACCCGGCGAGCCCATCGAATCCGATGTCAGGGAAGTAATCCAGCTCACCGAAGCCCACGAACAGATGCGTCAGGGCCTTAAAACCCTCCTGAAGCTCGAAGGCGATGTCGCCATTGCCCGCGAAATCCAGCAAAACACACTGCCGCAAACTGTGCCGCAGTTAGCCGGTTTTGACATTGACGGTTGGAATGAACCCGCCGACGAAACCGGCGGCGATACCTATGATATCGTCGGCTATCAAGTCAATGATGATACGCAGGATGTACGAATCTGCAATGACGCGGCCCGTCAGGCCATTTTACTGCTGGCCGATGCCACCGGTCACGGTCTGGGCCCGGCACTGTCCGTCACCCAGTTGCGGGCCATGCTGCGAATGGCCGTCCACATCCGCCCCGACATTGCCGTCATTGCCGAGCATATGAACGAACAGTTGTGTGCCGATCTGCCGGAAGGGCGGTTCATCACCGCATGGCTCGGTGAGATTGACGCCGCAACGCACTCGCTGCAATACTTCAGCGCCGGCCAGGCCCCGCTGCTGCATTATATCGCCGCAGAGGACACCGTGAACGTGCTGGATGCCGACACCTTCCCGCTGGGCATTTTTGAGCCGCTCGGATCCAATGAAGTCAAAAAGCTCGACATGAATCCCGGCGACATCTTTGCGATTATCTCAGACGGTATCTACGAAGCGGTTAACACCGAAGAAGAACAATTTGGCACTGATCGCGTGATTGAGATCATCAAACAAAACCGAAACGAATCGGCAAAGGCGATTTCAAAAGCCGTCCGCCAGGCGACCGACCAATACACTCAAAACGCCGCTCCCGACGACGACCGAACCATCATTATCATTAAACGAACAACCTGATTCCGATTCACCGCCTGAAGGGCCGATATAATATAGCCCTGGGCAACGCCCTGGGGTTGAAACCGTACCATGCATTTCGCCCCGATGGGGCAACACGCCCTCACACCTCCGGCTAAATGACTTTCGGGCCTTTGGCCCTTGTCACTGTTTCCTCAATAGTGTTTTCAAAGAATTCCTTGCCTTGTAAATCCCGTCAAAAAAAGCGTCTACGCGGCTATGTAGACAAGCAATTAGCGATCGACTTTCGTGCGACATTTATCACCCTAAAGGGTGTTCCAGCCCGGTTTGATTTTTTCCTGGATTTGCCAGCAGTCGTAGAGGACCAGGGCCGCCATGCTTTCGATCACCGGGATAATTCGCGGCACGATGCACGGGTCGTGCCGGCCGTGTGTTTCGATGTCGCGGGTTTCGCCGTCCAGCCCAATCGTTGTCTGCGGCTTGGCAATCGACGACGTCGGCTTGACTCCGATCCGCATCGTAATATCCTGTCCCGTTGAAATCCCCCCGGTAATCCCGCCGGCGTTGTTGGTCAGGTGTTTGCCGTCGGCCATATTGTCGTTGGACTGACTGCCGCGCATCCGGGTCAGGTCAAATCCCTTGCCTACTTCAATCGCCTTGGTCGCTCCCAGCGTCAGCATCGCATAACACAGCCGTGCGTCCAGCTTGCCGAAGACCGGGTCGCCCAATCCCGCCGGCAAACCGGAAATCTCCAGCTTCACAATCCCGCCGACCGAATCGTTATCGTCCTTGGCCGAGATGATCGCCGCTTCCATTTCCTTAGCCGCTTCGGCGTCGGCGCATCGAACCGGGTTTTTCTCAATCACGTCATAATCGCATTTTTTCGCCGGAATGCCCTCGATCTCGATCGAGTGGGCGACGATGGTGACGCCTTTTTCCGCCAGCCATTTGCGCGCGAACGCCCCGGCCATCACACGTCCCGCTGTTTCGCGGCCCGACGACCGTCCGCCGCCGCGATGGTCGCGAATGCCGTATTTCTGATAGAACGTAAAGTCCGCGTGCCCGGGCCGAAACAGGTCTTTGATGCCCTCATACTTGGACGAATCGTGGTCCCGGTTGAAAATCACCATCGCAATCGGAGCCCCCGTCGTCTTGCCCTCAAACACGCCCGACAAAACCTCCACCCGGTCCTTTTCGTCCCGCGGCGTGGTGACCTCGCTTTGCCCGGGCCGCCGGCGGTTCAGTTGCGTCTGGATATACGCGTCGTCAATCTCAATGCCCGGCCGAACCCCGTCCAGCACGCAGCCGATCGCGTCGCCGTGACTCTCGCCAAACGTCGTCACACGGATGATCTCGCCGAACGTATTGGGTGCAGCTGACCGCACCGCCATCTCGCGGGCGATCTGCTCGTAGATTTCGTTTGCTACCTCCGTCGCCTCGCGGCCGGTGGTGTCGATGATGCTGTCGGCATACGGCGCCAGCAGATTTTCGCGGTAGTTGATGTTTTCCGTCAATTGATCTTTCGCCCACGGGTTCTGCAGCCACGGCGGCAGCCCGTCTTTTTCCATTCGCGACCAGATTTCTTCGGCGCTGCCCTTAAGGTAAATCACGATGGCGTTCTTCCGCAGGGCCTGCCGGCACTCCGGGTCCACCAGGCTCGACCCGCCGCAGACGATCAGCGTCCATTCCGCCTCTTCCAGGTGGACGGCGATATGCTTTTCGATGGCCCGGAACTTTTCCTCGCCGTATTCAATAAAAAGCTCCCTACACGTCATCCGCTTACCGGTATCTTCGGCAAAATGATCTTCAATCAGCGTATCGGTCTCAATCAGCGTCAGCCCCAACAAGCGCTGAAGCTCCTTGCCAACCGTACTTTTCCCAACACTCTTAGGTCCCGCAATCACGATTTTCATGCTATGTTCTTCCTTTTTTGAAGGTTATAGTCAAACTGAGCCACCCAGAATAGCAAATTTGCCCCAGAAATCAAGCCTGTGCTGTAAGAAGGCTTGCGACTTGCGACTTGAGGCATGAGGGGAAAGAATACGCGGATTTTTTGGTTTTCGTCATGCCGGACTTGATCCGGCATCCAGTCTGTTTTCGCACTGGATCCCGGCTCGGCGGCCGGGATGACATTGTACAGATCAGCCCGGATGGAACACGAAAAATGGCTTTGTTTGGGTTTGTTTTGAGCGTTGCCAGTCCTTCGTCTATCGTCTTTAGTCTTTAGGAATAAAATACTTGCGGCGATTCTCAGAGTTGAGAAAATGGGTTTGTTTTGCGTATGAAGGGGGGGGGGTAGGTGCTGCATTCGATTTTGGGGATTGATCACCACGGAAATCACCGAATGACACGGAGTTTAACCAACGAGGACGCTTAAGATACCGAGATGCTGAAGGATCGGTAGACAGGAATACAGGTATATAGGCATGCAGGAATATACTATTGTAACTTGCCATTGGGTTGCTCCTTCTTTTTTGGGGTCTTGAGGCTCGATGCCTGAGCCTTGAGGGGTTGAATTGCTCCTTTTTAGCATATTATTTAATTTTGTGTATTATAGCAGATGTTCTATGGAAATCAAACATGTTCTCAAATTTTTCACGAAAAAAATGCCGCCGCGGAGCGGAGGCGATTTTGGTTGACTTGAAAATTAAGGGCGTTTATAGTCAATAATAGGAAGTTTGTGATTAAGATAATAGATGAAGGAGTTAATTTTGGTATGATAAATGCCTAAATTTGACGGGAGAAGTTTTTGACGGAGGGATATATTTATGAGGGCAGAGCACTTTAGCTTTTTTATTTTGGCGGTAACTACCTTTCTATTCTCTACGATTATCTTTGGAGGAAACTATGGGGGAGGGACAGGCGATCCAAACAATCCTTATCAGATTTGGGATGCCAATGACATTATAGAAATGAGCAATACATCTGAAGATTGGAGTAGGCATTTCATTCTAATGAATGATGTGGATCTAAGTGGTTTTCACTTTGATAAGGCTGTGGTTGCACCTGATACTAATAACTCTACATATGATTTTGAAGGAGTTGTTTTCGGTGGCACATTCAGAGGGAATAATCACAGAATAACTGAACTTGAGATATCGGGCTATAATTATTTGGGCTTCTTTGGGATGCTAATATTAGATGCTCAAATTGAAAACCTTTTTATTGACGCTAATTCGATTGAGGCCTATGAGGGTTCTCGGCATATTGGAGTTTTGTCGGGTGATAATAATGGTTCTATTAGGCACTGTTCATCAACCGGAAATATTACTGGTGCAGGTAAATGTCGTTATTTGGGAGGGCTGATTGGAACTAATTCTGGCATCATCAAAAATAGCTATTCTACTGTTAATATTACATCTGGGCATACCTCGTATGATTTAGGAGGGCTTGTTGGACATAATTGGAATGGCGTTATTACATCTTGCTTTGCACAAGGTGATGTAATGAGCACTGATGGTAGTATTTCTGAAAACAATTTCTCAAACAATATCGGTGGTCTATGTGGAACTAATAGAGGGGATATTTCAAATTGCTATACTACCGGCACCGTTGCAGGCGGAGTAAATTCATATAGTCTTGGTGGATTAGTAGGACAGTATTATTACGGAGATATCAGCTTCTGCTATACGGTTAATCATGGTATCGGTGGACAAGGAATACTTTGTTTCTGGGACATGGAGAAATCTGCTCAAATTACAGGAACTGGGGGCTATGGCCGAACAACTATTCAAATGATGCAATCTGAAACTTATGTCGGATGGGGCAATGAATGGACTATCGACGAAGGAAACGGGTATCCTCGGCTAGTATGGGAAAATGTACATGGTGAAGTGATTAATAACATCCCTAACGCATCTTATATTGGTCAAGGGACTACGGATGAACCATTTTTAATTGCCTCACCCAATGATATTTCTTGTTTGTCTGCTCGCCTGCAAGATTGGGATAAACAATTCGAGTTATCAAATAATATTGATATGGCTGATATTATAGACTATTTGCCACCAATGAATTTTGGAGGGCTTTTCGATGGCAATGGCTATCAAATCAGAAATTTAAAGATTGATGAATCAGCGTCTTACCTGGGATTATTTGGAGCCGTTAATGAATACGGAAAAGTATATAATCTTGGTGTCGCTGATGTCAATATCGTTGGAGATAGCGTTCTTGGAGGTCTTGCAGGTTCCAATTCTGGAGACATAAGGAATTGCTATACTACAGGAAATGTATCGGGATACAGCTCTATTGGCGGGCTTTGTGGTAGCAATTCAGGCAATATCAATACATCTCATACCTCATGTAATATTACTGGGCATTTAACGCTGGGCGGATTAGTGGGAACTAATCGAAGTGGCTATGATTATGCCGCGACAATTTCTTTTTGTTATGCAACTGGGGATATAACAGGTGTTGGGGAAACACCTCAGGTTCTCGGTGGTTTGTGCGGAAACAATATCAGTTATTATTATGACCCGTCAGAGGAATATGAATATAATTATTTTTCTTCCATTTCGAATTGTTATGCAACTGGGAGTGTTGTAGGTGTCTCAAGATTAGGAGGATTTGTAGGAAATAACCAAGATGGCGACATAGTAAACTCATATTCTATAGGAGTTGTTACAGGAGAAAATAGCTCGACCGTGGGTGGTTTTGTTGGCTATCGATTCCATGATGATAGAATGATAAATAATTGTTATTGGGATATTGACACCTCTGGTCAAACAAATAGTGCCGGTGGAACTGGGATGTCCACAGTTGAAATGCAAACACAAAATACATTTATTGGTTGGGATTTTGCTTACGATAAATCAGATGGCGATTATGACTTTTGGTATATGCCTGATGGCAGCTATCCTGATTTAGCTTGGAATAAAGAGCATCTTTATAGCGGGATAGGAACTCAAGATGTTCCTTATCAGATAAGCAACTCAGATGAACTCTATGATATGCGTATTCATTCAAATGACTGGGGGAGGCATTTTATACTCACTGAAAATATTTATTTGCCAGATGGGGAATATGGCATTGCTTATATTTCACCCGACACAGACAATCATGTCTCAGAGATTTATTTTTACAATACATTTGATGGAATCCCGTTTTATGGTCTTTTTGATGGGAACGGTTATGAAATAGTAAATCTGTCAATAATAGTATCTTCTGAACCACAGAATAGTTATCTGGGATTATTCGGTAAGACAGATTCTCAAGCAATTATTCGAAGCTTAGGGTTGTCAGATTATTCAATTATTGGAGGAGATGACTCATCGTGGTGTGGAGGATTGATAGGGTGCAATGAAGGCTCAGTTGAAAACTGTTTTGCAGATGGGAATATTGAAGGAGGATACAATTCTATACGGCTTGGAGGTCTAGTTGGCTGTAATTGGGTAGGTGCTATTAGGGCCTGCTCTGCTTCGGGAAGCGTTATGGGGGGATACGAATCAGAAATGATTGGGGGATTAGCAGGATATAACTGGGAAGCAAGTATCAGCGATAGCTATGCCTCTAATAGGGTAAAAGGAGGAAGTCATTATACTAGTCGATGGACAGGAGGTTTTGTTGGATGGAATCGTGATGGTACTATCAGTAACTGCTATTCAGTTGGAAGCGTATCAGGAAACAGTGCCTGTGGTTTTTCAGGGGATTCCTATGTGGATGAATATTATAATAACTGTTTTTGGGACATAGAAACGTCCGGCACTCTAATTGGAACTTATCGAGGGCCAGAGTATGGCTCAGGTGATGTCGTAGGCTTGAATACAGAGCAAATGTGTCAGCGTGCGACGTATATTGAGGCTGGATGGGATTTCATTGAAGAAACAACCAATGGAACTAATGATCTCTGGTCTATCTGCGAAGAAACAAATTATCCTCGTCTTATCTGGCAAATACCTTTGGGGGATTATTTGTGTCCAGATGGAGTTGCTTTAGAAGATTTCTCTCTTTTTGCTCAATATTGGCTTGAAGCAGACGAGCGAGTCAATCTTATAAATGACAATACAATTGACATAGATGATTTAAGGCTTTTCTGCGAAAATTGGTTAGCAAAGAATACAAATTAGTTTCAGTGACTATAATTCCGTTGTTGTTAGCGTATAGACCGCCACCCAGTCGGTGGTTTGGTGCATGGAGGTGAAGCCTTCTATGGTTAAATCCGGGTTTATCCAGCCGGAGATCCAGGCGGTTCCTTTTTCGGTTGAGATGACGGTTTCACCGCTGCGTGTTTCCTTTTTATAGCGTCCTTTGGCGACAAAGAACAGGCGGCTTTTATCTTTTTCGCCGGCCTCATCGGTATAGGTCTTTTTCGCCACTACATTGCCTGCCATTGTCGCCGTAATGGTGTACTGTTTTTCGCTGTGCGAATAGGCGCTTTCCCACGCCGCCTCGATCCGCCCGTCGGGCTTAAACGTCATCTCGACCCTCCCTCGCGGCATGCCGTCCAGCAGGGCGGTTGCTTGGACTGTCACCGGCTCATTCAGCACCGGCTTCGGGGATTTCGGCATTTTAACTGTTTCACCGCCGGCGACTAAGAACTCCTCCATCAGCCACGGCCGCTCTTCGATTCCCACCGGCCCGGTTGACGAACGGCTCGGCAGAATCGCCTTCATCTGAATCGCCGCCAGCACCAGCACAATCGCCACCGCGATCAATACGACCAACATCCCAAAACCGTGTGGACGCCTATGTTTTTTCATGGTCAAATACACCTCGTCTGCCAATCCCGCCCGGAGCCGGGCGTTGCGTGGTTCTGTCGTTTGTCCCGAGTACGTCAGCGTGTCACTTCGCGAAAAGTAAAGACGCTAAGGGGTATCATAGTGGCGGAGGGGGTAAAAAGCAAATTGTTCGCTCTAATTTGTCGGCAATGGGGTGGGAGGGAGTGCAGGCGGACTGTTTGGCCGGATTCGGGTTCCGGTTCCAAGGCCGCAGCAGGCACAAAGCTCAGCGAAGTCTTAATCGGAAAATGCAAGTGCCTGCTGTTGTGCTTTCAGCTCAATTTCGCCGGTGCCGTCGCACAGCAGGCACGGGTATTCTTTATCGCCCCAGTGGATGGTTTTTTTGCCTTGGCAGGAGGGGCATTGTGCGATTTCGATATCTATTGTGAGTTCCATAATCGTATCCTCAGAACTTTTTAGGTCGCTGTATTTCGGTATTCTCTACTATTATGCACATCGGTAAATCCCCCCAACGCGATTAGCTTAATTTGAAAAAACGGTCACCATTCTAAAATTATTTTGATGGTTCCTCGATTAACGCACTTCGCGGGCTCAAAATTATGTTGTGGTGTATACTTAGATTGTTTATCATCATTTCAAAGGATGTAAAAATTTCTGTAACTTTATCATTGCTGTCGCCATTTAAACCATAAGACCGAGCGGATTTGTCGGTTCTTGCCGCAGAGTACAGGGTCTGCCGGGTTGAAGTCGTAACGGATTTCTTATGGGCTGTTTACCGGCTCTGACTTGAAAAAACGTTTACATATTTGAAAGGATTGGGCAATGAAGCACCTCGCAACTCACAGAAGGTTTGGCTTTTTCACACTGGTTGTACTTATCTTAGGCACGCCGCTCTTTGCGGCTGAAACCGCCGGTGCCGCGGGAGACTGGTTGATCAAAGTCGATTTTGACGGTCGCCAAATGGAGTCCCTGTTAATCATCTCCAAGGACGCCGCCGGCCAATACACCGGACAGACCGTTGGATTCTGGGGTATCAACCCGCTGCTGGATGTCAAGATCGAAGGCGATTCACTCAGCTATAAACAGGTGTTTCGTTTTGGGGGAGAAGAATCGACTTCCGTCTTCAAAGGGACACTCACCGGCGACAAACTGACCGGGACCACTTCCGGCGACCGGGGCGATTTTGACCTGACCGGCGAGAAGATCAAGCCGTTGCCGCCGGTGGTGGGCAGTTGGGAATTTATCCGCCGACGAAATGATCGCGAAACCAAATCCGTGCTGACCGTCAAAGCCGACAAAGAGGGGAAGCTTTCCGCCGACTGGACGAGTCAGCGGGGCGAGTCAAAAATAACCGATCTGAACTATGCCGACGGCAAGCTGACATTCAAACGCACCGCAGGCAATGAAGACCGTCAATTCACCATGGAATACGAAATGACGGTCGACGGTGACGAGTTGGAAGGCACCGTCAACACCCCAAGAGGCACCCGGGAAATTGAAGGCGAGTTGATCGGCGACGATCTTATTGGCCGCTGGGAACTCAGCTGGGAGACCGACCGCGGCCCGCGTAAACAACTGCTGATCGTCTACCCGGACATGTCCGCACGATTCGGCTCGGAGTTGATTGAAAAGATTGACTTTGAAGACCTGGATGATGCGGATGGCAAAGTCCATTTCAAGCTGACGCGAACATTCGGTGACCGGACATTTGAAACGGAATTGACAGCGACCGTCGACGAGGATGACATGAGCGGCCGGCTGGTCACCAATTGGGGCGCCGAAGATGTTACCGGTAAAAAGATCGCCGGCATGGACGACGACGAAGACGATGATGATGACGATGACGACGATGATGGCGATGACGATTAGTCAATAGGATTTCGTTTGTCGGAAATCAATAACAACCGGGGCGGCTGGGAAGGAGCCGTCCTGGTTCTGTTGAATAATTCACCCCGAAAGGGTATAATAAAATAGCCCGGGGTGTGAACCCCGGGGGGGATAGGGTTTCTTTATTCCGATAGAGTCCCGAAGGGACGATAGAGCGATAGCTTTTAGACAGAGCGAACCGGCTTGGTTATTGATTGATACACAGCCGCACCGGCGGGCTATTCGCCCATGATCTGACAAATCACCTTGCGGCTTCGACTGCGGGTGTCAAAGTCCACCAGCACGATCTGCTGCCAGGTCCCCAGCGTCAGCGTTTGCCCGCAGAAGGGCACCACCAGCGACGGCCCCAGCATCGAGGCCCGCACATGCGAATGCCCGTTATCATCGTGCCAGGTTTCCTCATGCTCATACCGCCCGTGCTGCGGGGCAATGGTCTCAAAGGCCGCGTTGATGTCATGATTCACCAATCCCGGCTCATATTCAATCGTCGTAATCCCCCCCGTAGAGCCCACATGAAACACCGTGACCGTCCCGTCCGTCAGTCCCGATGCCAAAATCGCCCCCGCAACATCACCCGTAATATCAAGTATATCGCAGTTGCCCCGTGTCGAAATCTCGAGTGTTTCAGTTTTAATCATTGTTCGCTCCGTGTTTTTTTGAATTTTACCGGTGAAATGCCCAATACCATTCTAACCGAGCAAACCCGTTTTTCAAGTGTCTAGAGGCGATTTTACGGGTATTTTGGTTCTGGAAAGAAGACGCCGATGACAAATTTGTGAGAATTTTGTAAAAAAAGAGAATTTGCCCCTTGCAATCACTTCGGCGACTCTGTATTATCCCTCCTCTTGAAGCCAGTGACGCTGTTTGACACGGCGAAAAAAAACTGAAAAACTTCGATTTTTCAGTTGACGAAAAGCCGAGTTCAGCGTAAATTGGTATTTTTGGGAGTCGATGAAAGCGGGCAAGTCAATAACGGTAACGTTCGTACTTGACCGCTCTTTGTTTCTCAAAAATGAGAGTTCTTTGACAAGTTAACAGTTGGTGCCATTTGCTTAAGGCAACGAGACGCGACAGTCGGATCCGATCACGTTCAGATCCGATTTTGTCCCATAACCATTAAATTGGTGTGTTAACCATCCGGTTTCGACCGGAACGGTCAACTTTGGTTTCTCGTTGCGTGAGCGAGATTTTAAGTTGATTCCAAATAATGTCAGGATACTGTCCTTCGGGGCAGTTCGACAATATAAATTGAAGAGTTTGATCCTGGCTCAGAATGAACGCTGGCGGCATGGCTAAGACATGCAAGTCGAACGGACCATTTAATTTATTAGATGGTTAGTGGCGAAAGGGTGAGGAATAAATAGGTAACGTATCCCGTGTTTCAGAATAGCGTCTAGGTGCTTGCACCTTTCCGAAAGGGGCAGTAATGCTGAATAATATCACGGATTTAATGTCTTTGATCAAAGATTTATCGACATGGGAGCGGCCTATTTCCTATCAGCTTGTTGGTGAGGTAACGGCTCACCAAGGCGACGACGGGTAGCGGGACTGAGAGGTTGGCCCGCCACATCGGGACTGAGACACTGCCCGGACCTCCACGGAGGGCTGCAGTAACGAATATTGGGCAATGGGCGAAAGCCTGACCCAGCAATGCCGCGTGTAGGATGAAGCCCCTCGGGGTGTAAACTATTGTCAGGGATTAGAAAGCTACGGTTGATCAATCCCAGAGGAAGTCACGGCTAACTTCGTGCCAGCAGCCGCGGTAATACGAAGGTGGCAAGCGTTATTCGAAATCACTGGGCTTAAAGGGCGCGTAGGCGGATATGCAAGTGTTCTGTGAAATCCCTCGGCTTAACCGAGGAATTGCGGGACAAACTGCATGTCTTGAGTCAAGTAGGGGTGTGTGGAACTCTTGGTGGAGCGGTGGAATGCGTAGATATCAAGAGGAACGCCGAAGGTGAAGACAGCACACTAGGCTTGAACTGACGCTGAGGCGCGAAAGCGTGGGGAGCAAACAGGATTAGATACCCTGGTAGTCCACGCCGTAAACGATGTATACTAGGTTGCGGGGGTTCTGACACCGTCGCAGTCGAAGCAAAAGTGTTAAGTATACCGCCTGGGGAGTACGGTCGCAAGGCTAAAACTCAAAGGAATTGACGGGGGCTCACACAAGCGGTGGAGCATGTGGATTAATTCGAAGCAACGCGCAGAACCTTACCTGGGTTTGACATGTTTGGATGGTTGCCTGGAAACAGGTTAACTTGCCCTTCGGGGTGAAACTTACACAGGTGCTGCATGGCTGTCGTCAGCTCGTGTCGTGAGATGTCGGGTTAAGTCCTTTAACGAGCGAAACCCTTACCGTTAGTTGCCAGCGCGTCATGGCGGGGACTCTAGCGGGACTGCCGGTGTTAAACCGGAGGAAGGCGGGGATGACGTCAAGTCCTCATGGCCTTTATGCCCAGGGCTTCACACGTGCTACAATGGTGACTACAAAGCGACGCGATACCGCGAGGTGGAGCAAATCGCAAAAAAGTCGCCCCAGTTCAGATTGCAGGCTGGCAACTCGCCTGCATGAAGTTGGAATCGCTAGTAATCGCATATCAGCGATGATGCGGTGAATGTGTTCCTGAGCCTTGTACACACCGCCCGTCAAGTGATGGGAGTTGGGAGTACCCGAAGTCGGATTGCTAACTTTTTAAGAAGCGTCTGCCGACGGTAAGCTCGATGACTGGCACTAAGTCGTAACAAGGTAGCCGTAGGGGAACCTGCGGCTGGATCACCTCCTTTCTAAGGGATAATTTAGACGCCGTCGGAGCAATATTGCTCATAACGATGGTGAAAGTCAGGCGTTTCAAAGCCTTAAGTTATGCACCAACTGTAAAACTCTAAAGACCCTGTTGTTCGCGACAGGGTCTTTTTTGTTGCGCACATTTTATTTTGACAACCGTAACCGCATTGATACAATCAGGATTATAGAGCTTCTTAATAAGTGTTTTTAGGGATTAAGTTGGTGGTTGTTCATCTTTTCGTTTTTATAAAATAACGGGAGCAGATGATGAGGCAGTTGAATAGGAAGACGAAGATTAGTTTTATATTATCGTTTTTACTTGCTGTTTATATTCTGTCATATTTTTTTGTATCCGAGATATATGTTGGTGAATTTGCGGGCGAGACGATTAAAATAAGACTGTTTAAACGAAAATTAGCGATGCATTTGTATCAACCAATGATTTTTCTGGAGAAAAAAACAAGAACAAACACATTTTATGCACAAGTTCATAGTGGGGCATCTTTGCCTCCAGAGCAGACACATATTGAACATTAGTAGGGAGGTTGTAACAGAACACGAAGCATATTGTGCTAAATGGGCACCAGAGGGGTAATCAGGTGGATAATAAAAATAGAAAGAGGATCATTCGTTACTTCGTTTGTTTTGTAATAACATGGATTATTACTTCTTTTGCGTGGTATATTTTTGAATTAGCCCATTCTTTGCAATGTGCTGGAATGCTTGAAGGAGTGGGGTCACACTTCCCCGCCTATCAACAGAAAAACAATGGTGCCAATCCATTGAGTTTGAATGCACTTATAGATGATGCAGAAATACTAAAAGAAAAGCATCTGTCGTGTCCTGCTTGGTATTTTAATAATGATACCAGAGAATATATTTACCGTGGAAATGATCTGAATACAAATGTACCTGGATATATGATACTGATATACGAAAAGGAAAATAGACACCGAGGAACTGAAAAAAGGGGGTGGTTAAAAGGAACTTGCGACATTTTATTTTTTGGTTTCAGAGTTCCAAAAGGAAGAATGGTCCTTTTTTCTAATGGCGAAGTGAAATTGCTTGGCAACCAAGAATTTTTTGCGGCTTTGCATCGAGATATCGAAACAAGGGGGCAAATGGGTCTTAACTTAAAAAAAGATGAATACGAAAGGCTACAATTGGTACCACAGAGCGATGCAATACCGAGAAGTGGAACAATCAAAGAAAAGTTAGATAGTATTAGATAAAAAGACCCTGTCGATATGAGGCAGGGTCTTTTTATGTCTATTGAAAATTATGCGGTCGGGACACCCGCGTTCCCATTAGGCAATCGTGACGTCTTTGCACAGGAAGACATCCTGAATCGCATGGAAGAGGGCGGCGCCTTCTTTCATGGGT
Source organism: Anaerohalosphaeraceae bacterium (assembly GCA_963675155.1). Taxonomy (GTDB): domain Bacteria; phylum Planctomycetota; class Phycisphaerae; order Sedimentisphaerales; family Anaerohalosphaeraceae; genus 4572-13. Next base: position 1,263,961 of record OY775912.1, read on the forward strand.
TTTTGGAAGGTTTTTCGTCCGCTGATGAGGCCCATGCCGCCGGCGCGTTTGTTGATCACCGCGCATTGGGTCACCTGCTGCAGGTCATTCTCCCCGGCGGGCCCGCCGGAGTTAATCAGTCCGCTGCGGCCCATATAGCAATTGACCACCTGGTACCGCGTCAGGTCAATCGGGTGATCCGTGGTCAGCTCGTCATACACTTTTTTATGTGTCTTGCCGAATTTGATCGCGTTAAATCCGCCGTTGCAGGTCGGCTGTTTCTGCTTGATAATATCGGCCTCAATCGTCACACCGAGGTGATTGGCCTGCCCGGTCAAATCCGCCGCCGTATGATAATCCACGCCGTCGACTTTGAACGCCGGATTCCGCAGATAACACCACAGCACCGTAAACATCCCGAGCTGATGCGCCTGCTCAAACGCCGCCGAGATTTCCTCAATCTGCCGGTTCGATTCTTCCGACCCGTAATAAATCGTTGCTCCCACCGCGACCGCCCCCATATCATACGCCTGCTCCACACTGGCAAACAGCCGCTGATCAAACGTATTCGGGTACGTCAGCAGTTCATTATGATTGATCTTCACAATAAACGGAATTTTGTGCGCATACTTCCGCGATACCGCCCCCAGCACCCCCAGTGTCGAAGCCACCGCGTTGCAGCCGCCTTCGATGGCGAGTTTGACAATGTTTTCCGGGTCAAAATAAATCGGATTCGGCGCAAACGATGCCCCCGCGGTATGCTCAATCCCCTGATCCACCGGCAGAATCGACAAATATCCCGTTCCGCCAAGTCGGCCGTGATTAAAAACCGATTGCAGATTCCGCATCACCTGAGGCGTTCGGTCCGAGGCCGCAACCACCCGATCCACAAAATCCGCCCCCGGCAGATGCAGCAGGTCTTTGGAAATGGTTCCGCATTGGTGTTTCAGCAGGCTGTCAGCTTCCGCACCCAGGTTTTTGACGATTTGATCTATCATTTCTGTCTCCTTAAAAAATGAACGGTCGTGGACATACAGTGTATCACCGTCTTATAGGGTGTCAAACGCATTTTTGTGCGAAAAAAAAAGACTCTGCTGGAGATGCTTCGCAGAGTCTCAAATGAAAGAGAAGATTTATCAGTTCACTCCTAACACTCCTGCGGGATAACCCATGATTCCAATTCTGCCCGGAAACTGCATTTATTTCGCGTCTATGCAGTTTTGCAGACCACTGTAGAATGCCGGGTCGCACTTACCACCCTTAAAGGGCGGCCCGCGGCTATGCTAATTTCCGGCTGTAGTCTTGAGCTTGTTGCCTGAAAATTATGTATAACCCTGATCATAGCCAAAATCGCCGCTCACTTCCACCGCACTGAGCCTGTTCAACACCAGGCCATTTTCTCTTTCCACTCTATAAGACGGGACAAATCGGTTTTTGTTACAAAAAAAGAAAAAAAGTTTGAAAATGACCGCATTCGTCCTAAAATAATACCCAATAACAACTTAATGAAAGGGGCAAAGATGCGAAAAGGGTGTATTTTAAGTTTCTTTGCGGTTTTGACAATGATTTTGACCGGTTGCTCGGTCACCATTGGCGGCGGTACCCAGCACACCGTCTGGGAGGGGGCTACGCAGGCCGAACAGGTGACGATCGCCGAAATTGATGCCGCCGCGGGCCTGATGATGGAGAGCAATCGCGAAAAAACCTTGAAAAATATCGCGATGCGACCGCAATTATCCGCCGACACCCAGGTGTACCTGGTGGGCGTGGCCATGGACGAGTTGATGTTGGAAGGCTCACGCAAATCGGTTATTTTAGCACTCATTAACAATCCGGCATTCGTGTCCGAGGCAAAAATGGCGATCCTTGAAAACATTGACGCACTGATGCTCGAAAGCTCCCGCCAGCAGGTGCTCGATCGTCTCAACCGCCGCGGGTCTTTACCGTCCGGCCGGCAAATGGAAATCATCACCGATCCACAAACAAAAACCGACCCGCCGATACAGATGGAAACCACCGTTGAAATGACGTATTCAACCGGATTGTAAACGTGATCTTATTTTTATGACTCATTTTTGAAAGGAAGCACCATGAAACGAAATCAATTGCTCATTCTCAGCGTGTGCCTGATATCGGCATTTTTGGTCGGCTGCGGCCAAACACAAAATGCCTGGATGGCGGATCTTGAAGGCCTCAGTCATGCGGCGGTGACCCCGGTGGATCGGCCGGATCAGGATTGGTGGTATCCCCGGCATGAAAAAGTCGTCAGGCGTGTCGCGCAGGGAAATGTGGACCTGATTTATGTCGGCGATTCCATCACGCATGGTTTTGATGGATCCGGCAAGGCCATGTGGGACAAGTACTATGCACCACGAAACGCCGTCAATATGGGTTTCGGCGGCGACAAGACCCAGCATGTGCTCTGGCGTTTCGATCACGGCGAAATTGACGGCATCAGCCCCAAGCTGGCGATCCTGATGATCGGCACCAACAATTCCAACGGCGATGAATATACCGCCGAGGAAATCGCCGACGGCATCAAGGCCGTCTGCGCCGAAATGCGAACCAAGCTGCCCAAAACCAAAATCCTGATGCTGGCGATCTTCCCGCGAAGCGAAAAGCCCTGCCCGCAGCGTGAAAAGAACGCAAAAGCCAGCCTGCTGGCGTCGAAGATTGCTGACAACAAAAAGATTTTCTACCTGGATATCAACGATGCATTTCTGACCGCGGACGGAACGCTGACGAAAGATATCATGCCGGACCTGCTGCACCCGAACGAGAAAGGCTACAAAATCTGGGCCGAAGCCATCGAGCCGACGGTTGCCAAACTGATGGGCGAAAAATAAGCCTGTAAGATAAACCTGTAAAAAAGGCCCTGTCGAAAATCGGCAGGGCCTTTTTTTGTGTTTTTGTTGACAACGGGGCGATTTTTTCAGCGTCAAGGTAACTCGGGGCTGATTTCGCCACGGAGATCGCTTAGACGCCGTTGACGACCCGAAGCCATTCCTGGGCCATCGCGTAGGCGCCGGCCATGGTGGGATGAACCCCGTCGCCGAGCCAATGCGTCGGCGCCGCGGTTTTGGCGGCTTCATCAAACATCGACTGAAACGGCACAAACAGCGTTCCGAATTCCTTCGAGAGTTTCGCGGCCGCGGCGCGATAAGCATCGAACTCCGGGAACCAGTTGTCTTCGACCGCTCCGCATCGCAGCACAAACGGCTCGCAGATCACCAGCTTGACATCCGGCAGCGTCGTGACCGTTCGTTTCAGCAGGGCCCGATAGTCCGTTTCATACTTTTCGACGGTGCCGTCATAATTGCCCTGTCGTGAATGCCAGATATCGTTGACGCCGATGAGGATACTCAGCACATCCGGCTTGAAGTCCAGGCAGTCTTTGTCCCATCGTTCGGCCAGTTGATACACTTTGTTGCCGCTGATGCCGGTGTTAAAGATGTTCAGCTCGTCGGCCGCCCGGTCCGCCAGAAGCTGCGTCGCGACCGAGTAGGTATAGCCTCTGCCCAGCGCCTTCGCATCATTGGGATTGCCTTGCTTGTTTCGGTCTCTGCCTGCGTCGGTGATCGAATCGCCCTGAAACAGGACGGTGTCGCCTTTTTGAATGATCGATTTTCGTTTGCCGGCTCCGGCAAGGCTGCCGTTGCAGCCGGAAAGCAGCAGGGACGTCCCGCCGATCGCCGCGGCGGTTGTCTTCAAAAACGTTCGTCTGGAAGAAGTGCTCATGTTTGTTGTCATCGTTTGTCTCCTGTTATTAGTCGATATCAGTCCGTATAGTCTGCGAATAATGTCAACGCCGCGGTCTTGGTGATGGTGACGTTGGCGAATGTGCCGGTCAGCGTCTCGGGCCCGTTGAACACGACGATATAGTCGTGCGCGGTGCGGCCGATCAGTTGCGGGTTGTTTTGGTTTTCCGCCTGGTTCAGGTGCGGCTTTTTGCTCAGGCCTTCGACCAGCACTTCGACGGTCTGGCCCAGGAAACGCCGGTTGTCCTCTTCGGCGATTTCGCTGATGACTTCCAGCAGCCGCATGTTGCGCTGCTGCTTGATTTCGGTCGGAATATCGTCGGCGAGCTTCTTTTCCGAATGCGTGCCCGGCCGCGGCGAGTATTTAAAGACGAAGGCGTTTTTGTAACGCACCCGCCGAACCAGCTCGACGGTCTGCTCAAAGTCGTCGTCCGTCTCGCCGGGAAAGCCCACGATAAAATCGCCCGCGATGGCGATATCCGGCACGATGTCTCTCGCCTTGTCCATCAGCTCGATATAGTGCGCCGCGGTATAGCCGCGGTTCATCGCTTTGAGCATGCGGTCCGAGCCGCTCTGGGCGGGGATATGCAGGTAGGGGCACACCTTCGGGTTGTCGGCCATGACCTGCAAAATGGATGTGTCGAAACGTCCCGGGTGGCTGGTGATAAACCGCACCCAGTGTACGCCGTCGATGGCGCTGACCTGATCGAGCAAATCGGCAAGGTTGTACGTTTTTCCGTTTTCGGTGTAGGTGTACGAATTGACCGTCTGACCCAGCAGGGTGATCTGCTGAATACCCTGGTCGGCGAGCTTTTTGGCCTGCTCGACGACCGCTTGTGGCGGACGGGACACTTCCGGGCCGCGCACGTACGGCACGATGCAGTAGGTGCAGAAATTATTGCAGCCGCGCATCGCCCGGATGAACGCCTGCGACTTAATGTGGTTGGCGTCGGAGTCGTGGGCGATTTCAAAATTGTCCAGCTTGCCGCTGTCGGCAATAACCTCGTCGCTGCTTGCCGGCTGGCGGATGTGTTCGGTGACGGACAAATGCTTTTCATGATCGCCCAGCGTTTGCTCAATGAGGTCGGGCACTTCGTGCAATTGCGTCGGGCCCGCGACGATATCGACGGCGGGGTGCGCCAGAAGTTCCGGTCCCAGCCGCTGGGCCATACAGCCGATGACCGCGACGATCACCTCGGGCCGGGCGCGTTTCAGGCCCTTCATGTGCCCCAGGTTCGAAAAAACCCGCTCTTCGGCGTGCTCGCGCACCGAACAGGTGTTAATGACGACGATGTCCGCTTCGGTCGCCTTGTCGGTCAGCGAATACCCGCGATCCGTCAACGCCGAAACCACCAGCGACGAATCCAGCTTGTTCATCTGGCACCCAAAGCTCTTTAGATGTATTTTTCGTGTCTGCATAGACGGGGCATTATACGCAAATCAACCCCAAAAATCCACCCCGTGTTTCTCCCGTTTTAAGGCCCAAAAAGGGATTTAATCCATTTGGAACACAAAATAGCTATATTATGTGTTGAAGATACCTGCGAAAGGGTGTATATAGTGGATTCAAGCGATGGAAATTTATGGATGAAATAGGATTCGCCGGTTATGCCTAAAACACCTCTTCAATGCTTAAAATTTATCAGTAAAAGCGGAAAACTTGTATCTGGTTTGATACCGGTCAAAAGTTCTGTTCAGACAAAGAGGAAGTTGCGAATTGAAGAGGAAGCAGCAATTTGGGACTTGCGGTCTAAAGCTGATGGTGGCCGAGAGAATCTCTTAGAAAAAATTGATTATATTTTCTTTCGCCAGTTTTCCGATGGACGTTCTTCACAAATTGCGGCTTATGTTGTCGATAACTCAAACAACAACCATGACAAAGAGACGCTAGCTGAGTTGCACAAGCAAGTATGGCTTCAAGGGAAAGCTCCATTACTTTACATTGCATGGCATAGCAGGGTTGATATTCTATCCTGTGCGAGAGGTGCCGATTTCTGGGATAAGCGTAAAGATCAGCTTTTTTACAATCCTGTAAAGCAACTTGAAATTGCCGGAATAATCAGTGACGAACTACAACGTTACTCTGCACATCGACTTGACAATGGAACTTTTTGGGATGAGCCGGAAAATTCCGAATTGGCAAATTATGATAAAGCAGCACATCAAACATTGATACAAGCCGTTGTTGATACGGACAGAGAACTCGATGGAGAAAATAATCCTCTTTTGCGGCGTTTGCTTTTGTTATTTATCCTTATCAAATATCTTGAAGACAGAGGTGTTTTTCCTGGTAATGGTTGGTTTGGTAGATTTCACAAAGGTGCAAAAAGTTTTTTCGATGTTCTTAAGGGTGCAAGCCCTGATGAGGTTTATAGCTTACTGCGTTTTCTACAGACAGAGAAATTCAATGGCGATATTTTTGATTTATCCCATGTTAGCCAACAGGAGTTAACTCCCAAAAATCTCAAAACATTTGCTAAATTTGTTGAAGCGAAGACACAGGGGCAGCAGCGGTATCTCTGGGAGCAATACTCTTTTGAGCATTTACCTGTTGAGATCATTAGCCACTTGTATCAACGATTTATTAAAGGCGGTCATGGCGCTGTTTATACCCCTCCGTTTCTGGCAGAGTTATTGTTAGATTATACAATGCCATACAATAAGCTGAAAGGTAATGAACGAATCCTTGACCCGGCATGTGGTTCGGGTGTTTTCCTCGTTGGTGCGTTTAAACGGCTCATACAACATTGGCGCCACAAGAATAACTGGCAAAGACCAACTGTAAAAAATCTTAAAGAAATACTTGCTGGAAGTATTTTCGGAATAGATCTTGATATGAATGCCATTGATCTTACTGCATTCAGTTTATCCTTGGCTGTTTGCGATGCACTTTTACCCGAGATTATCTGGAGAGATTTACGATTTGATCGCCTTCGAGAAAGAAATTTATGGAAGAATGACTTTTTTCAAATACTTCTTGATTCTAAGGAGGATACTCAAAATATTTTATCTAAGCCTTTTAATATAATCGTTGGGAATCCTCCCTTTGAATCTGAGTTCACTGAAGTAGCTCAAAAGATTGATGATTTAGCCGGGGTGAAAAGTGAAAATCGTGGAAAGTGTCCAGACAATCAAGTGGCTTATCTTTTTCTAGAACAGGCAATAGAATTATTACATAAACAAAAGGGGAAGTTATGTCTGATTCAACCTTCTGGCTTTCTCTACAATCGGAAAGCTGGAAACTTTCGAGCTAATCTGTTTAGAAAACACCAAGTTAATCTGATTTTAGATTTCACATCTATTCGTAAGTTATATGAGAAAGATCCCAAAACCATTGCTATTCAAATAAGTAGTAAGAAGCCTACAGAAAATAATTCGATCTTACACTATACCTTCAGAAGAACTGTCAGCGTCAATGAGCGGATTTGTTTTGAATTAGATCATTATGATTATCACTGTGCGCTCCAATCTCAAATCATGCAAGAAAAACATGTTTGGCGGGCACATCTGCTAGGGGGGGGGCGTTTAGTGGGAGTTTCTCAGCAATTCCAAAAACACCAGACTTTAAAAGATTATATCGAGAATAAAGGATGGGGGTATAAAGAGGGTTTTAACGAAGGTAACAGAAAACATGAAGCTCCATTTTTAGCTGATATGGCATTTTTACCAAACAACGCATTGACATCTGATGGTATTGATAAATCTAAAATAACAAAGGTTGAAGAGACACATTTCGAAAGTCCCAAACAAAAAGAAAATTATACTTCACCTCTCGTTCTGATCCGAGAGTTAGAAACACTTCCTATCGCATTTTGGAATGAAGGCGATTTAGCCTATACTAAAGAAATTGTTGGTGTTTATTCTGGGGGTAGTAAACTAAAGCAGTTTTATCATATATTTAAAGAAAGACATGAGTTTTTACGCTTTTTTGTATCGCTATTAGGTTCGCGCACATTTGTTTCAAAATCTACCGCAATTCTAAAATCAGACATTGACAGTCTACCATTTCCAGAAGATGAACGGCTAATCGAGCTTTCTTTTTGGGAAACCGCACTTCAAGAAGATGTGCTTGAATACATGTCAGATTATATCAGATTAGGTCAGAACTCTGATTTACTTAAAAAAGCAGCTAATCAGGATCATTTGTGCTTATATTCGAATATGTTTGTAAGAATGCTTGGAAGTATTTATAAGAATCTCAAATCAAGCAAACCGATATTTCTAGACGGACTGATTTGTCAACCGTTTTACTTTGGTGATCGACCAGAACTTATATGGATTAACAAAGATGCGGAAAAGTATCTTGAAAAATTGATTTACCAGCAAAAATTTAAGCATCTTCGTACTGTTCGAGTTGTTCGGCATTATGACAAGAATGTTATGTTAATCATTAAGCCGAATCGTCTAAGATACTGGATTCGGTCTACGGCCATCCGGGACGCGGATGAGACATTAGTTGATTTACAGCAGCAGGGTTATTGAAATATGGTAAAGAAAAAAACAGAGGGAGGTTCAACTGGTCGGATTACAAGCGGTATTTCACGTGATACACTCCGTTTGGAAACTATTGATTATATTTACCATCAACTACCTGCATGGAGAAGTGATCCAGATCGTAGATATGAAAAATCTGAGTCCAAGCTAAACCCTCAATTATGTAAGTTTTTAAAATTGCGGGCAAACAGAGAATTTCCAATGATTACTTTTAACCATGAAGAGCCCCAATCACCTAATCGGAATGTTGATTTATCAGTAACACCCACAGAGAATATATCCATATACGGCTGTCTCTATACAATATATGATCCGTTCTTAGTAGTGGAGTGCAAGCGCTTACCTGCACCGGTTCGGAAAAGAGAAAAAGAATATGTGTCAGGAACAGAACCAAACCATATTACCGGAGGAATTCAGCGATTTAAGCTTGGTTTACATAGTGGGAACTTAAGTCCTGCTGTAATGATTGGTTATATTCAGAGCAATACTGCTGATCATTGGTGCAATCAAATCAATAAATGGATTTCAGAATTAACATTAAATCCTATTGGTGATGGGTGTGTTTGGTCAAAACAAGAGATTTTGTCTCTATTGGAAAAAAAGGTGGATACAGGGCTTGCTAAATACACATCTAATCACATGAGGACAAATCAAGATAGCATTGAAATCTACCACCTTTGGATCAAAATGTCTTAATGAGTAAGTTTAAAGCATCCAGCACTTTTTGAATCCACAAAATCTTTGCAAACTTGTCACGCCGAAGCCTTGCGCGAAGGAGGATCTGTGGACAAAAATAATCCGCAAAATCAGCGATCTTCCACCCCTCAAGCCTCAAGTCTCAGGCCTAAAGTCTAAAAAAATTATTTGACAAAAATCAAACATATGCTATAATGCATAAAATTAAATAACATGTTGAATAGGAGCTTAAAAAGAAGGAAAAAGTCCTCCACGCCTAAAGACTGAGGACTATGGACTGTAGACTAAATAATGGGAGGAGCAACCCAATGCAAAGTTACAAGAGTATATTCCTACATACCTATATACTTGCATACTTATATACCTGTTTTTCAGCATCTCGGTGTCTTCAGCGCCCTCGGCTTGTCGGGCCGAAGCTCAGAAGCGAAGGCCGATGGTTAAATTCTGTGTATTTCCGTGCTTTCCGTGGTTATAAATTCCCAAAAATGAATGCAATACCCACCCCCCTTAATACGCAAAACAAACCCATTTTCTCAACCCTGAGAGTCGCCGTAAGTAATTTATTCCTAAGGACTAAAGACTATAGACTAAAGACTGACAACGCCCAAAACAAACCCATTCAAACCCAAACAAACCCAATTTCAGGATGCCTGCATTCCTGTATTCCTACATCCCTCTGCCAATTCACTGATAACTGTTTACTGTTCACTGAAAAACAGTATAATCGCCCATTCGAGGTATTTTTCAGGATTTTAGATGAGGCCAGCGTGTTAAAACCGATATCGGAAAAACGTGAGTATGTGGAGGTTCACGGCAAGCGTGTGATTCGCCGGGGGTGGCGGACGTGGATTCATTGGGAAAATCTGCCGTGGCTGCAGCAGATGCTGGTTCATTTTCTCAAGATTACCGGTCTGTGGCGGCGGGGCTGGGCCAATATGCTGAATCCGCAGGTTGAGCGTACTGAACTTTCGTTTGCCAATCTGCCCGCGGCGTTCGACGGGTTTGGCATCCTGTGGATGTCGGATTTTCATATCGAAGAACTTCACGGCCTGACCGAGTCGATTCTGGAAAAGATCGACGGCCTCGACTATGACGTCTGTGTGCTGGGCGGGGATTACTGCTTTGCGCATGGGACGCCGGACGAGGCGGTGACGCGCATCACGAAAATCGTTTCTGCGCTGCAGGCCAAGACGGCCGTCTATGCGATTCTCGGCAACCATGACTTCTATTCGATCGCCGAGGTGCTGGACGGACTCGGCGTGCGGGTGCTGCTGAATGAGAACTGCACGCTCGAGAAAGACGGCCACTCCATTCACCTGATCGGCGTCGAAGACTGCCATTGCTACAAGGCCGACGACCTGGACGAAGCGATGGCCGGGCTGAACGGCGACGGTTTCAAGGTGCTGCTGTCGCACTCGCCGGAGTTTCAGAAAAAGGTGCGGCATAGCGATATCGACTTGTTTATCTGCGGCCATACCCACGGCGGGCAAATCTGCCTGCCCAACGGTACGCCGGTGGTGACGGGCGCGTCGGTGCCGCGGCATTGCATCAAGGGCCGCTGGCAGCATAAGTCCATGACCGGCTACACCTCCCGCGGCGCAGGCGCTTCGGGCGTGCCGGTGCGATTTAACTGTCCCGGCGAGTTGACACTGCTGACATTGAGAGCGGCGACTCACCACGAAGGACACGAAGACAAATGAATAAGAACACAAGAATATAAGAACTCAAGAACACAGGTATACAGGAATGTGCGAAGGCACGGGGATGGTCAAATATGGCAAAACGCCCCATTGAGCAAGCTCAAAAGGGTACCCCCCGGTGCAAGCGGAAAATGTTCCCGCAGACCCTGAAAGGGTCGAATAACAATAGCCATGGGTGCCGGCCGCAGGCCAAACCCATGGACAGGAGATTTAGCATTGATTCAACCCCTTCAGGGTTGAATTGGGGTACGACTCATTTTAGTCCACGGGTTTCACCCGCGGCTATTGCTATTAAAGCCTTCTGGGCTTAAGAATAACGATGCGTATTGCGCATAAAAAAAGGGCGTTCGTGTTGAACGCCCCTGTCAATTCTTGTTTGGGTGTTTTGCTTACCACCATGTTTCCAGCTGCAGGCCGGTGGTAAAGCCTTCCTGATCGTCGGCATAGCCGGAACCGCCGGTGCTGCCCTGGAATTCGTCGGCCCACCAGCCGTAGGTCAGGAAGGCTCGAATGGCGGGGCGGCTCATGTGTTTCGCATCCGGCGTGATCTGCGGGGCGATGGTGACTTTGCCCAGCGTTCCGTTGCCGAAGCGGTCGTTGTCGGTATAATCCAATCCCGCTTCGAATGCCAGCGAGAAGTGTTTGCTGAAGTGGTACACCGGTCGAATGCCGCCGGAGACCCAGCGGTTCTTGGAATCGCCGACGAGGCCGTAGTCGCCTTCTTCGTACAGGACGATGGCCTGGTAGGTCCACGGGCCGCCTTCGTCCAGCAGGATGCTGTTCATCACGCGGAACTTTTCGAAGTCATCGACGTCCAGCACGGTGTCGCCGTTGATGAGCAGGCCGGTGGGTCGGGTCATGAGGGCCCGGAATTCGGAGGCGGCGCCTTGGCCGTACTGGAGGGCGAAGGTGTTGGTGACAGTGTGGCTGAGGGGGATATCATAGAACAGGTTGGCGGCGAGGCCTTCGCTGCTGGTCAGGGTGATCGAATCGCCGTCGGTTTCGGTGAAGGTGTCGCCGTTGAAGTCGGAGAACGTTCCATACAGTGCGAGCGTGCCGCTGCCGAATGGGATGTCATAGATGCCGATGTCAATGGTGTTCATGTTCAGTTGATAGTCGTTATCATCGTACTGGGTGCCGGAGGAATCCAGGTCATCGGACGAGCCGCCGAGCAGCGCGAGCGAGAATTTCGCGCCGTTGTCGCCGAAGGGAACGTCTTCGATACCGCCGCCGAAGCCGCTCATGTCGCGATAGTAGAAATCGTTGAGGTGAATGTCACGGCGGGAGTAAAAACGCTGGCCGGCCCAGATGCCTGCCTGCGGCATACTGTCGAGGACGCCGCGGGCGATGCCGAATGCTTCACGCAGGGAGGTTTCGGTGTTAGCACTGTTGTTCTGGTCGTGCGGGATGACGTAGGCCATGCGAATTTGCGTGTCGAATGTCACGCCGTCGGGCAATTCACTTTTGGGCATGCCGAAGAGGAAAGTTGTTTCGAGGTAGGTTTCGGCTTCGTTGCCGAGGCGGTACTTGGCGCCGGAGTTGGGTGCCTGGAAGGGGGCCATGGTGTTGCCGTGGGTGTCGATGCCGAAGCCGGAACGCAGGTAGCCGTGGAATTCAAACGACCAGTCGTCCTGCTCTTTTTGGATTCGTTCGGCCTGTTGTGCCTGAACGGCGGCCAATTGGGCGGCATATTGCTCCATCCATTCAACGGAATAGGTTTGCGGGACCGCGGGCAGCGGTTGCGTGGTCGGCGGGGCGGTCGTTGTGGCTGCGACTGCCGGATGGCGGACGTTTTGGGTGCTTTCCAGTTCCTCGATGCGACCTTCCAGCGACTCAATCTTGCTCTCATAGGCCGACTGCATGGCTTCGATCTTCTTTTCCAGTTCTGCAATCCGGTCATCGTCAGCGGCGGCTAAACATGCGCTGCCGGATACCAGAACAATTAAACATATTAAAATGACACAATGTTTCATCCGTAAATCTCCCAAAAATCCGTTTTTTAGCGTGTATAGATAATTATTTATCGGGATAAGCGGGGTGGATCGTTGAATTTTCGATAGAAAAACCTTATTAGCAGGGGCTAATGGGTGATGCGTGCGAGGAAATCGTCTTCGGAGAGGATTTCAACGCCGAGTTTTTGGGCTTTTTCGAGTTTGCTTCCGGCGTTTTCGCCGGCGATGAGGAACGCGGTCTTTTTGCTGACGGAGGATGCGGCTTTTCCGCCGTGGTCTTTGATCATCTGTTCGATGTCGCGTCGGCTGTGATTTTGGAGCGTGCCGGTGACGACAATCGACAGGCCGGCCAATGTGTCGGAGGCTTTTTCTTTCGGGGCGGCGGGTTTGACGCCGGCGGTGAGCATGGCTTCGATGACCTGGATGTTTTCGTTATCGTGCAGGTAGTCGTAGATGCTTTGGGCCATGATGGGTCCGATGCCGTCGATGCCGGTGAGTGTTTCCGCATCGGCCTGCATGATCGCGTCCAGCGAGCCGAATTCATCGGCGAGAATCTGTGCGGATTGGCCGCCGACATTACGGATGCCGAGTGCCGCAATGAATCGCCAGAGCGGTTGGGTTTTGCTTTTGTCGATGCTGTCGGCGATATTGGCGGCGCTTTTGTCGGCCATGCGTTCGAGCTGGACGATCTGATCAAAACGCAATGTGTAGAGATCGGCGAAATTTTGCACGAGCTTTTTATCCACAAGTTGGGCGATGACGGCGGGGCCGAGCTTGTCGATGTCCATCTGGCCTTTGCCGACGAAATATTCGAGCCGCTCTTTCAGCTGCGCGGTGCAGTTGGGATTGACACACCGCAGATAGACGCCGTTTTCGTCTTTTTCAACTTTTCCGCCGCAGGCAGGGCAGGCGGTGGGGATTTCAAACGGCTGGCTGTCGAAGAGGTTTCGCTGTTTGATTTTGACATTGACGACTTGCGGGATGATTTCGCCGGCTTTTTCGATCACGACGGTATCGCCGCAGCGGACGTCCAGTTTTTGCATCTGGTCAAAGTTATGCAGGCTGGCGCGTTTGACGGTGGTGCCGGCGAGTTTGACGGGTTTGAGATTGGCGACGGGGGTGAGTGCGCCGGATTTACCGACCTGGACATCGATGGACTCGACGATGGTTTCGGCCTGTTCGGCGGCGAATTTGTAGGCGATGCACCATTTGGGGGCGCGGCCGGTGGTGCCGAGGATGTCGTGCTGGTCGTAGCGGTTGACTTTAATGACCATGCCGTCGATCTGGTAGTCGAGTGTGTCTTTCTTTTTTTCCCATGTGTGGCAGAGCTTTAAGACGTTGTCAATCTTGGCGGCTTTTTGCGTGGTGGGATTGACGGGCAGGCCGAAGTCTTTGAGCTTTTGCAGGGCGTCGTAGTGGCTTTCGGCCAGAGGGTCGCTGACCTGGCCGACGGAGTAGGCGAAAAAGGCCAGCTTCCGTTCTGCGGTGATGCGTGCGTCCAGCAGTTTGAGCGAGCCGGCGGCGGCGTTTCGCGGATTGGCGAATTCGGGCTCGCCGGCGTCCAGACGCAGGGCGTTCAGGTCGGCGAACGCTTTTTTGGGCATGTAGACCTCGCCGCGAACTTCCAGCGTTTCCGGGATATTTTTGCCTTCCAGCGAGAGCGGGATCGCGCGGATGGTGCGGATGTTGGCGGTGACCTCGTCGCCGCGTTGGCCGTCGCCGCGGGTGGCGGCGCGTGTCAAGCGGCCATTTTCATATCGCAGGCTGATGGCCAGGCCGTCGATCTTCAGTTCTACCGTATAATCGTAATCGGCCTGTTCCAGTCCTTTGGTTATGCGTTCGTCGAAGGCCCGCAGTTCGTCTTCGTTGTAGGTGTTGTCAATGCTGAGCATGGGGACGGTGTGGCTGACGGTTTCGAAGCCGTCAACGGGGCGTTCGGAGACCCGCTGGGTGGGCGAATCAGGGGTGACCAGTTCCGGATGGGCGGCTTCCAGTGCTTTGAGTTCGGAAAACAGCTTGTCGTATTGGCGGTCGGTAATTTCCGGGGCGTTGTGGACATAGTACAGCACGTCGTGGCGGCGAATTTCTGTCCGCAACTGATCAATTTGTTGTTTTGTGTTTGCCATAGAGCTATCGTATAATTTAACCTTCGGCCTTCGCTTTTGAGCTACGGCCCGACAGGCCGAGGACGCTGAAGACACTGATTTTCTGTTTTTTAGGTTTTCTTTGTAACAAATCAGCTTTATTATACATCTAAGAGATAAGATGTAAATCATCTGTTTATTTTGTCCTCCGGAATACAGATAAGGAGTATCTCAATGCATCAGAGAGAAAGGAAGTTAAATTTCATGAAAAAGATGACAATTGTGACGATTCTCATTGGTCTGTTTGTTGGGGGATGCGGTAATGGGTATTACTGGTATAAAAAGGGGGGCAGTATAGAACAAGCCGAGGCGGATTGTGTTCAGTGTTATCTCGACTCCATGTCACAACGCATGTCAGAACAGCATGATGGTCGTCAGGATGCACAAGTGACTCATACGGCATATATACCGGAGGCTGAGAATCCATTCGGCAATCAACTGGAAGATATTGCTTTCAATAATTGCATGAAAGGCAAAGGGTATCGTGAGGTTTCCGGCGAATTCTTAAATCCCTCGTTGAGAAAAAAAAGCTGCAGCCCAACTCCTGAAAGCTGTTTTTTCATTGCGGGCCAATGAATGCGGTGGAAGTGTGAAATGCAAGCATAAAAAAAGCCCCTTTGGGAGGGGCTTTGGAAATCGTTTCATCTGGATTCGGAGTCATTCATGGGAATGACCAAGTTGCAGAGACAGATCGTGTCACTGCCGTTCCACGCTGTTGCCTGTCGGCGTTTTGTTAATCGTTGCTGCCGTAGAGCCATTCTTCTGCGGCGAGGGGGTAATCGATAATCTCTTCGGGTTTGAAGTAGAGGCCGATTTCATATTCGGCTGTTTCGGGGCTGTCTGATCCGTGGACGAGATTATAGCCGCGGCAGGCACCGAAGTCGCCGCGAATGGTTCCCGGTTCCGCTTCATTGCCGAAGGTTTTTCCCATGAGTTTGCGGCTCATGGCGATGACGCCTTCGGCTTCCAGTACCAGTACCATGACCGGGCTTGCCGAAAGAAAGTTGACGACGCCGTCAAAGAAAGACTTGCCTTCGTGGACGGCGTAATGCTTGCGGGCCAATTCCTTCGGAATCTGCATGAACTTGGCCGCGACGATCTTGAGGCCCTTGGTTTCAAAACGGGAAAGAATCTTCCCCATCAGCTGACGCTGTACCGCATCCGGTTTGATGATAATCAAGGTACGCTCGGTCATCGTTTCTCCTTATCTTCAGCGTTGCTTTCGATCTAAGTCGTTGCTTAGGAACCCGAGGGAATAATGTAGATTTCTACCCGTCGATTGAGTGCATTGCCGCCTTTGTTGGGCTTGTTGGGAGCAATCGGACGAAATTCGCCGTAGCCCTTCACTGCCATGCGTTCGGACCCAACACCATTGCCGGCCAGTGCATTCATGACTGCAATCGCACGGTGAACTGACAAATGCCAGTTAGTCGGGTGTTTTGCCAGGGTGGCGGGGCGTTTGATCGGCACATCGTCGGTATGACCGACCACCACCAGATCAAACTGCTTGGCTTCGGCTCCGGACATAATGCCTGCCAGTGATTTCAGTGAGTCGATTGCCGCGGCGGTGACCTGATCACTGCCGGGGGTGAAGACGAGGTCGTTTTTGAATTTCAACGAACCGGTTGCCGCGTCAAAATCAATCATATCGCTGGTCTTGGCAAAATCCTGCAGCAGAATATTCATTTCAGCCGGCAGCGGGGTGCCGGTTTGCAGCATTTGAGTCTGCATCTGAGCAATCAAGGCTTTTTTCTTCTCAATATCCGCTTCCAACGCGGCGATCAGGGCGTTTTTTGCCTCCAGATCAGCACCGCTTGTTCCGGAAAGGCCCTGCAAATCCTGCAGTTTTTGCTGCAGATCCGTATTGCACAGACCCAGTTCACTTTCCAGATCCGCGATTCGCTGCTGCTGAATGCGATTTTGTGCTTTCAGATCATTGATCGTTTGTCCATTTTGACAACCGACGGTGAAAAGAATCATTGTGCATGCCAATACTGCGATTAGATATTTGCTCCGGTTCATGTTTATACCCTTTCCTACAGTGGTCAATCCGTTATTTTGCACCTCAAAACAGTGCCATTCCATATGCTATTTGTCGGTAAATAGCTGAATTTTCATGAAATTTATGCGTTTCGTGAGGAAATTACGACGTCAATCCAGTCGTTATGCCTCAATCCAACGCATCGTCCCAAATTTCAGGCATCTCAGCGGTGTTATTTCTTCTTTGCCTTTTTCTCTTTTTTGGCCTTGGGCTTCTTTTCTTTTTTCGCTTTTGGCTTTTTCTCTTTCTTGGTTCGGGTTTTGGCTTCGCCGCCACCGCCGCCGACTGAGGCAAAAAGCGAGAATAGAATCGCAAAGACGGCCATTCCGCCGAGAATATACCAAAACAGTCCGACTCCGGCGATTTCGGTTTCGGTCAGCATTTTCAACAGTGACGGCGTCACGCCCTTGAGCGCCGCGGTCAGAATGATCCCCACGAGGATAATCGCCGCCAGCGGCAGGAACATTGCGATGCCAAAGAGATTTGTTCGCGGATCGACGGGTGCGACCGCGACCATTTGCGCTGCCATGCCGCCGGGTGTTGCCGACGCTGCTGCCATCGGCGTTCCTTCGGCCATGGGTTCTGCGGCCATGGCCGGCTCAGCGAGCAGGTCTTCCGACTCGTCGGCACCGATCTGGTCAATCGGCAGGTCTCCGCCGCCGATCTCGTCAACTCCAGCCGGCAAAATGTCGTCCAGAACCGCACCCAGCGAGGTATCGTCGGCCTGCAGGGATAAATCGAGCAGACCGGACCCGCTGCCGAAACTTTCCATATTGGAATCGGCGTCAAGGCTATCCAGTTCTTCCATTTCTTCGGCGTCGACCGAGAGTGTTTCGGCTTTTGTGTCTTCGGTCAGCTTAAAAGCGTCTTCGGTGCCGCTGAGAATATTGATGCCCACGGTGCCCACGTTGGTGTCGGCCATGGTCAAATCGCCCATCTGGCTCAATCCAAACCCGCCTTCGCTGGTTTTATCTTTTATCTCAATCTCATCGGAATCGGGCTGCGAAGCGGCAGGGGCGGACTGGTCTTCGTCGGGTTCCAGTTCGATTTCGGATGTTTCGGCCAGTTCCAGCACCGAGTCACCGACATCCTGAATGTCCTCCGAGATGCCGGCCAAGTCCAGATCGTCGTCGCCCATCTCATCGATTCCGGCGGATGTTTCGGCCAGATCCAGTTCGGACCCGCCGAGATCCTGGATTTCTGATGTTTCCGTCAGGTCCAGCTCTAACTCCGAGCCGGCCAGGTCGATTCCCAACGACGAAACGTCCAGGCCGACGATTTCGTCGGCTAACTCATTGACATCGTCTGTTTTGAACATCGCGCTGCCGGCGTCCATATACTGACGCAGTTTCCCCTGTTTGACCAGATCCTGCACTTGCTCTTCCGACTTGCGAAGTTTTTCCATCACTTCCTGCATTGTGTAAAAATCTTCTGCCATGCTTGTGTTTCCCTGTTTAAGAGATTATTTGAATAATTTCGGTTTCCTATTCGTATTCGGGAATGCTGATCGTACTTCATCCCGCGATCTGTTACCTTTGGTCGCATTGCCACGCTTATATGCGATGGGCGACTTTGTCGAGCCGTTCATAAACTGCGCAAAAAACCGACGTTACACCAGATGCGCTGATTATATACCGAAGCTGGAGAGGTTGCAAAGTTTTTTAAGGGGTCATCGCCCTAAAAAATGCGAAAAATATGCGGATATTACTGAAAACCGTCTCAATTTGGGGACTGGCCGCCTGAAAAGCGGCGAAATTGATATTCGACATCCCCTCAGGATACGAGGGACAATCGGTGATTCCGTGTATTATTCGATGACGTTGAAGGGTAGGGGTGATTCGCTGGTATACAAAAAAGCCCAAAAAGCGCATAAAAAAAGGAAGGTTTCAACGTGGATGAGAAACCTTCCTTTTGTGTACCACTGTTAGTGGAGTCTAAACTCTCACTATTTGCGCTTCTTAGCTGTTTTTTTCTTAGCTGTTTTCTTTTTCGTGGCTTTTTTCTTCGTAGCTTTCTTCTTCGTAGCTTTCTTCTTTGTAGCTTTCTTCTTCGTAGCTTTTTTCTTCTTAGCAACTTTCTTCTTGGCTACTTTTTTCTTAGCAACTTTCTTCTTCGCTGCTTTCTTCTTGGCTACTTTTTTCTTAGCGACTTTTTTCTTAGCGACTTTTTTCTTAGCGACTTTCTTCTTCGCTACTTTCTTCTTCGCTACTTTCTTCTTGGCTACTTTTTTCTTAGCAACTTTTTTCTTCGTAGCTTTTTTCTTTTTTGCTACTTTCTTCTTAGCGGCTTTTTTCTTTGCCATACGTACGTCACCTCCTTTCAAAGGTTTTCGTTGTTACATTTTAAAGTTCATTCAATAACAATTGCGTATATTATACACCTTTATCGACAAAAAACAGGTCAATCCTTTATAAAAATTCAGTTTACAGCCCCTTGGCCCGTGTTGCAGATGCTTGCGTAGGCAAGACTTGTGCCCCTTCAAACGATGCTTTCTTTTGTGTCGTTCGCCAAGCATGAAAAAAACGAAAACAAAATATTGCCTTCAAACATATGTTAGAGTGTGAAATTTTAAAGGTTGTGTTTTTTGGTCAATGAGTCAATCGTAAGTTTCAGTGTTAGTAACGCCGAATGATTTCTTTCAAAAGCGGGAGATGCGAAGGGATTAAAAAAAATTAAAAAAATTTGAAGATTTGCAAAAAATTTTCTTGCATGGTAATATTATCAGGGCGTTTTTAACAGATTTTTGTTAGGATTGTAATTGTATGGAAGCCTTGAAAACCATTTTGTTCGGCGGCTCTTTTGATCCGATTCACAAAGGGCATCTTTGTGTTGGCCGGGAAGTTTTTCATCAGCTCGCGGCGGATAATTTTATCTTCGTTCCCGCGCGGCGCAGCCCTCACAAAGATGCGTTTCCAACGTCCGGCGATCACCGGATTGAAATGATTCGCCGTGCGATTGCAAAAGATTCCCAATTTTCCGTTAGTGACTGTGAACTGAAACGCCCGGCACCGAGTTATACCCTCGATACCATCGGATTTTTCAGGAAACAACTGGGTTCGGATGCGGTTTTGTACTGGCTGATCGGGGCCGATCAGTTAAACGACTTCGATAAGTGGTATAAAGTGACTGATTTGGTCGATGCGTGCCATGTGTGCGTCATGTACCGGGCGGGATATCCAAAACCGTCGTTTGAAGGCTTCCGAGGGGTACTCAACGCGTCGCAAATCCGTAAATTAGAGCAGCATGTCGTCAAAACTTCCTTAATCCCCATCAGCAGTACGGATATCCGCCGACAGCTTACGCAGGGTACATTGCCCGGAGATATGCTCGATGAGACGGTTTTAGAATATATCCGTTCGCATCAATTATATGGTTTTACCGGTTAAAAGCCCTTTATCAGTATGATAAGCGGCGGTTTTTAATTGACACCTTTCCAGTGCGGCTTATAATGGGACGAACGCTTATTGTCTATCCCGACGGGCCGACGATAAGTCGTTTTGAATGATGCAGTTATGTCTTTTTTTCTTAAGGGTCATGAAATTCGCATCGCTGACCTTAAGCTATTATTGGATAACTGACAGAGCCGCGCAGCGGATATGAGTTTTTAGTGGGACGGCATTATTCTCATCAGAGAGGACCGGAATTATTTATATTGGAGATTATCGATGGTTAACAAAAGTTCTTTGAAATTGGCATTGCTGGCGGGTTTGCTGTTGTATTCGGGCCTTTTTGCCGCGACGGTGAAAGAAAACTGGAACGATTTTCTGCATTACACTGCAATCGGGCGTTTTGAGCTGGCCAAGAGCTATGGTGAGCAAATTCTGGCCGATGATGTTGATCCGATCGAACTGCTGGAATTGGCTCAGGACAATGCCCAGGGCTACCGGTTGTTGCTGAAAATGCATGCGGACAGTGAGGAACTTCGAGAGGTTAGCGGAAAGATCCTCGGTCTGATCGAAGAAGGGCGTTATCTTCGCCGCACCGATCCTAAAATCATCGTCGCCGAGATCAAGCGGCTCAGCAGTACCATGCGGGGGCGGATTGCTGCTGAAGAACGTCTGCGAAACGCCGGCGAGTATGCCGTTCCTTATATGCTCGTTGCCCTGGCGGATGAAACCCGCAAAAATGAGTTTTCCTATATCACCGATGCACTGCCGAAAGTCGGGCGTTCGGCCATTCGGCCGCTGGTGGCGGCGTTACAGATGGACGATGTCGCGGTCAAACTCGAAGCCGTCCGCGCTCTTGGGAAAATCGGTCATTTTGAGCCGCTGCCGTATTTAAAATTGATTGTCGAAACCGACTCTTCCGAACAACTCAAGGCTCAGGCCGTTGGCGCCATCGAACAGATCAATCCCGAGGCTCTGAAAGTCACTGCGGCGGAGCTTTTCTTCCAGTTGAGCGAAAAATATTACAACGAGGACGATTCGCTGGCCTCGCCGGCGGAGTTCGACTTTGCCAATGTCTGGTTTTGGGACACTGAGAAACAGGTTCTGATTCGCCAGGAAGTGGACAAGCGTTACTTTGACGAAATGATGGCCATGCGCAGCAGCGAATGGGCTCTGAAAGCCGACCCGGCCATTGGCAAGGCGATTGGGCTGTGGCTGGCGGCGTTTTTCCGTGCGGAATCGGTGGGTGTTGACATGCCGGTTTACTTTGACGCCGGTCATGCCGATGCGATGACGTATGCGACGACGGCGGGGCCGGAATACCTGCATCAGGCTTTGGAGCGTGCCTTGGCCGACGAAGATGCCTACGTGGCCTTGAGTGTGGTCGAAGCTTTGGCTGTTAACGCGGGTGAAAAATCCCTGCTGTACCGTGTCGGGACCGAACAGCCGCTGGCAAAAGCACTGACTTTTTCCGACCGCAAGGTTCGCACCAGTGCGGCGATTGCATTCGCCGAAGCGAACCCGGTTAACGAATTCATCAACAGCAAGCTGATCGTTGAGCATCTGGCGGCGGCTATCGGCGGGGAAGGTGCTGACGAAATGGACGCCGAGTTGTCTCGCGAGTATGCTCTGCGGGCGATGGCGTCGCTCTATAAACTGGCTCTGACTCGAAACACGATTGTCGAATTGTCCGAAGCGATGGACGCATTGATTGCGGTGACGCAAAACGATGACCCGGTCATGCAGCCGCAGGCTGCCGGCGTGCTGGCGCATTTGCCCAGCTCTGAGGCCCAGCGGGCGATTGCGGCGATGGCGTTGAGTGATGCCAACAGCAATGAGCTTCGCATCGCGGCGTTCTATTCGCTGTCGTCATCGGCGAAGATCAATGCCAATCTGCTGCTGACCGAGCAGGTTGAAGCGATTTACGCGTTGGTTAGCTCGCTGGATGCCGACCCGGATCTGCGGGCAGCGGCGGCGGGTGCCTATGGTTCGCTCAATCTGCCCAGTGAGCAGGTCAAGAGTCTGATCCTCGATCAGTCGAAATCGTAAAACAACTCAAACTGACATTCAGTCAGTTTTTGAGTTCATAGTTCATAGTTCATAGTTCATAGTTCATAGTTCGTAGTTCGTAGTTCGTAGTTCGTAGTTAAGGATACGTCCATTCGGACGCAGCTTTTTTATGTTTTTGTATCCTGCTTCTTTGGTTACGAATATTGAGCCTAAACGAAGCCTCTTGAGTGGCGGGGCCGCGGAAAGGAAGTGGATGGCCCGAAAACGGAAAGACCAATCGACCGATGGTAAGTTTTATCGAGCCGCATTCGAATGGATGGGAATCGGTTTCGAGTTCTGTATGGTTATTGGCGTGTTCGTTTTTGCCGGCTATTGGCTCGACAAGTTGGAAGACAGCAGCCCGGGTTGGATGATCCTGGGCTTTTTTGTTGGGTTTGGTGTGATGATGTATATCATGATCAAGCGTGCCCAGCGAACTGAGCGAGAGCTGGACTCGCTCGAAGAAGAACAAGACCAAGAGGATGACGAGCTGCAATAATGAGGCGTAAAAAGAAAGAACGGTTGCCGTTTTTTATGATCTTTCCCTGGGGACGGGTTGCGGCGATTCTTTTTTTAGTTTTTTTTGCGAGTTTATTCGTTTATCGGGTCAGTGAAACCGGCGGATTTCATGTTAGCCGGGCTTGTTTTATTGCGTTGGTGATCGCTGTAACGTCCGGTCTGGCGGGCATCTATGTCATTAGTGAATTGTGGGGCAAAGATGTCTACATGGTGCTGGCCGGCGTGATGGTTGCGGCGGTAATTCGGTTGTTGATTAGCGGTTCAGGTTTTGCTATAATCACCTTTTTTATGGATATACACCGGAGTTGGTTTGTCTTGTTTTTGGGGATCTACTATCTGGTCTTTATGGCCGTCGATACGTGGCTGGCTCTGTGGATATTGCGAAACAGTGAAATGAAAGAACGGGAATATATAACACATGGGAATCTTTGGAACATCTTTGGCTAGCCTCAATCCGCTGGAAGAGGTGATCAGCAAAACCCTGTTTACATTGCATGTAGCAGGGCACGAGATTCCATTTACCAATCATATGCTCATGATTTCCGTTGCGTCGATCGTGATGATGATTGTCCTGCCGCTGGTGATTCGCAAACAGCAACTGATTCCGCGAGGGTTTTACAATATTATTGAAACGATTTGCGTTTTCATTCGTGAGGACGTGGCTCGCCCATTTCTGAAGGATCATACGGACCGCTATATCGGTTACCTGTGGAGCATGTTCTACTTTATCCTGGTCTTAAATTTACTGGGTATGGTTCCGTTTAACGGGTTTGTCTGGCTGGTCACCGGTGAGCATAATAACATTTATGGGGCGGCGACCGCGAATTTGTATGTCACGGGGGCGTTGGCGACATTTTCTTTTTTCCTGTTTCATATTGCCGGCATTTATGAAAAGGGCTTTATCAAGTACTTTGCCACCCTTTCGCCCAAGGTGCCGTGGCCGATGATGCCGTTTATGTTCTTTATGGAGCTGGTCAGTTCGTTTGTGCGTCTGTTTTCACTGGCGATTCGATTGTTTGCCAATATTCTGGCCGGTCACATTCTGCTGTCGGTGTTGTTGGGCTTTATTATCTTGTTCAAGAAAGTTTTTGTCGCCGGGGCGTCCATTGGGGCGGCGACGGCGATGAGCATGCTGGAAATTTTTGTCGCATTTTTGCAGGCGTATATTTTTACATTTTTGACAGCGATCTTCATTGGTTTTGCGATCAGTGAAGAACATTGATAGTTTTAAGTTTTGAGTTCGTAGTTTTTAGTTAAACGATATTAACCTTATTTTCTTGTTTTGGAGGTTTTAGCGACATGTTAGACGTATTGATGATGGTGCCGATGATGTTGGCGGACGTAGCTCAGACATCGCCTCAAGCGGTTCAGCAACTTCAGGAGTCAATAAACCTGGATCCGGCGGCCTTTGAAGCCATTGCCAAAGGATTGGGGATGATGGGCGGCGTGTTGGGCGCTGGTTTGATTGTGATTGGTGCCGGTCGCGGTATCGGTCAGTTGGCCGGCAGCGCGGTTGAAGCGATTGCCCGTCAGCCGGAAGCCGGCGGCCGTATTTTCACGACGATGATTATCGCCGCGGCCCTGATCGAAGGTGTGACCCTGTTTGCCTTGATTATCTGTCTGCTGGCAGTTCTTTAAGAATCGAACACTTTAATTCGAGGAAGCGAATGAACATGCGCCGAATTAGTGTGGTTCTGTGGCTATGGCTGATAACCGTGGTACCGGTCTTTGCGTCGGAACATGCCGAAGTTGCTGAAGAGTCGGGAAAGTTCAGTCTCTTTGGCAAGTATCCGGGTGAGTACATCTGGGCATTGGTGTGGTTTGTCGCCGTGATGCTGGTGCTGTGGAAGTTTGCCTGGAAGCCGTTGCTGGCGGGTCTAACCAACCGTGCCGATCATATCGAAAAGCAGATTACCGATGCCGAAAAATCCAAAAAGGAAGCCAAAAAGGTACTCGAAGAATACGATGCCAAACTGGCGGACGCCGAACGGCAGGGGCGTGATATTATCTCGGCACGCACCAAAGATGCGGAAAATCAGGCCAAAGATGTGACGCGACAGAACCAGAAAGACATTGAAGAGATGAAGCTTCGTGCCCAGGCAGAACTGGAGCGTGAACGTATTGGCGCCGAAGACGAACTGTGGGCCCAGGCCGGCAGCATCGTCCAGAAGCTGGGCGAAGAGGTTTTTGGCAAAACGCTTAATGACACCGATAACCAGAAGCTGATTGATGAGGCGATTGCCCGTCTCAAAGATCAGCAGAGTCAGCGGTAAAGACACGCGATGGGACAAAACGCACGACATATTATTCACGAGATTTACAGTGACGTGATGTTCGAGCTGGCAAATGAAGCCGGCTTGACGGATCAGGTGATGGACGATCTCGAATCGGTCAGCGACGTTCTCAGGGATGAGCCGGAGTTTTTGTCTCTGCTGACGCTGGGCCATGTTAAGGATGAGGACAAGGCGGGGATGATCCGCCGGGTCTTTACCGGCCGCGTCAATGACCTGACGCTGGACTTTCTATGCGTGCTGGCCAAGCGGAATCGTATGAACTTTGTGCATGGTATCGGGGATCGGTACCAGGTGCTGATGGACGAAAAGAAAAATCTGCACCGGATCGAAGTAACCCTGGCTGCCGAGCCGGGCGATGAACAGATTCGCAAGATCAAAGCTGACATTGCCGATGCGGTCCGTGGCGAAATTAAGCTGTCGGTCAATATCGATCCGGATATCATCGGCGGCATCGTCATTAAAAAGGGCGACCTGGTCGTGGACAACTCGGTCAAAACGATCCTGACTCGAACAGTGGATGCGGTGATGGAACGTTCCCAGGAAAAAGCGGCGAAGGAAACGTAAAAATTAAATATTAAAATGCAAAACTCAGGTATCCCGATTTCATCGGGATGCTGTTTAAACAGATTCCTCGGCTTCGCTCGGAATGACAATAAGGGTCGCCGGGATGACACAAGGTACTTGAAAAAGAATTGAGTAACGATCATGAAATTTGATGTAAACGAAATCAGCAGCTTGATCAAAGAAGAGGTCAAGCGATATAAAACACAGGTTGATGTTGCCAAGGTGGGCACCGTTTTGGAAGTGGGCGACGGGATTGCCCGCGTCTATGGCCTGGATGATGCCATGGCCGGTGAGATGCTGGAGTTTGACGGCGGTGTGGTCGGTGAGGTGTTTAACCTGGACGAAGATTCGGTCGGTGCGACGATCTACGGCGACTATACCAAGGTCAAGGAGGGCGCCGGCGTTCGCGGGACCGGCAAGGTGCTGTCGGTACCGGTCGGGGAAGAACTGCTGGGACGCGTGGTCAACTCATTGTGCGAACCGATTGACGGCAAAGGCGCGATTCATACCGATAAGATGCGTTTTGTGGAATTTTCCGCTCCGGGAATTGCGGGTCGGCAACCGGTGAGAGAACCCCTGGCAACGGGTCTTAAAAGCGTCGATGCGATGATTCCCATCGGCCGCGGGCAGCGTGAGCTGATCATCGGTGACCGAAAAACAGGTAAAACCGCCATCGCACTGGATACGATCATCAACCAGAAGGACAAGGGCGTCGTCTGTGTCTATGTCGCTATCGGCCAGAAGGAATCGACGGTTGCCGAAGTGGTGGCGACGCTCGAAAAACACGGTGCGATGGCACATTCGATTGTGGTGTGTTCCTCAGCGGCCGACAGTGCGGCGATGCAGTACATTGCGCCGTACGCGGGTACGGCGATTGCCGAATATTTCATGTATGATAAAAAAGGCCATGCCCTGTGCGTCTATGACGATCTGAGCAAGCACGCGATTGCTTATCGCGAGTTGAGTTTGCTGCTGCGTCGTCCGCCGGGACGTGAGGCTTATCCGGGTGATATTTTCTATCTGCACAGCCGTTTGCTGGAGCGGGCTTCCAAATTGAGCGACGAACTCGGCGGCGGTTCGGTGACCTCGCTGCCGATTATCGAAACGCTCGAAGGGCAGGTTTCGGCCTATATTCCGACGAATATTATTTCGATTACCGACGGCCAGATTTACCTGCAGCGTGACCTGTTCCTGTCCGGCGTGCGTCCGGCGATTGACGTGGGGATCAGCGTTTCGCGTGTAGGCGGGGCGGCGCAGCCGAAGGCGATGAAAAAAGTCGCTCCGAAGCTGCGTCTGGACCTGGCGGCCTTCCGCGAGTTGCAGGACTTTGCCCGTCTTGGTACCGACCTGGACGAAGCGGCCCAAAAGCAGCTTGACCGCGGTTATCGCATGGTGGAGATTCTGAAACAGAAACAATTTGCCCCGATGAAGGTGCCGGAAGAAGTACTCAGTATTCTCGCCGGTTCCAGCGGGGTGCTCGACGATATTGATGTGCATCGTGTCAACCACTTTATGGATGAGCTGATTGACTGGATGCAGATTGAAGCGCCCGAGTACCTGCAAACGATTGAAGACGTTGGCGACTTGAGCGATGAATTGCTGGAAGGTCTCAATGATGCCATCGAGGCTTATAAGCAGATTTATCGATTCTCGTTTGGAGCCTAAACGGAAAATAAAAAATCAAAATGAAGAATGTAAAATTGAGGAATCGCCTGCGGCGAGACTCATTATGAAAGTCATCGGCAAAGCCGATTCCAACGTTTTGATTTTTAGATTTTAATATTTGACTTGAATAATATGGCTAATACGCGACAAATTTTGTTACGCCGCAATGCCGCGGCCAATATCAGCAAGGTCACCAGTACCATGGAGACCATCAGCGCCGTGCGCTATCGCCAGTACTACAACCAGTGGGCCGAGGGTATCGGTTTTTATGACACGCTGGCACAGCTGGCCTATCTGATGGTTACCGGCCAAACGAAGATCGAACATCCTCTCATGGATGCGCCGAAATCCAAGGTCAACGCCCTGATTGTGATCGGTTCCGATCGCGGCCTGTGCGGGGCATACAATACAGAAATCTACCGCCAGATCGACACCCATCTGAAGATGTCCAAACGCTTTGGACGCGAGTTAAAGATTTACGCCAAGGGCCGTAAGGTCATTACCTACCTCGAACAGCAGGGGATTGAACCGGCCCATATCTATGAAGAGTTTCAGGAGGTGCCGACGGCCGAGCAGGCTAAGGAAATCGGCGATTTCTTCATGGATGAATATTTCAAGGGCAACATTGGCCGGTTGGGCATTGTGTATAACCGCTTTTTCTCGCCTGCCAGCCAGAAGGCCCAGACGCTGACGGTTCTGCCGGTGATTGACCTGATCGACGACTTGACCACCCGGGCCACGGTGATCTGGCCGTGGGAACTGGATTTCGAAGATTTCGAGTTGAGTCCGTCGGCAGAAAGTATCTTTGAGACACTGGCGAAGATGATTATCCGAACGTCGGTCCTCGGCTGTTTTGTGGAAGCGGCCGTCAGCGAACACCTGGCACGCGTGGTCTGCATGCGAAGTGCTTCCGACAACGCCGATGACATGATTAAAGACCTGACCAAAGAATATAACCGTGCCCGACAGGGCCAGATTACCGTCGAACTGCTCGATATTGTCAGCGGCGTCGAGGCGGCGAAGTAAAGTTAAAGATCAAAATCAAAAAAGTAAAATTGAGGATTCGGCCGTTGGCCGATACTGTTGAAATTAATAATACTTAAATAGTTTTGAAGTGACAAAATCAATACGATTGTGAGTAAATAAAAAATGAATCGTGGAAGAATTACACAAGTCGTTGGAAGTACATTTGAAGCCGAATTTGTCTCGCAGATTCCTTCGATCTTTAATGCGCTCGAAGTCAAGGGCGAGTTTGAAGGCGGCGTGATCGATATTGTTGGAGAGGTTCAGCAGCACCTTGGCGGCGGCCGCATCCGTGCCGTTGCGCTGGGCAGCACCATCGGCATGCGCCGCGGGATGGAAGTCACCGATACCGGCGCACCGCTGCAGGTGCCCGTTGGCAAGGAAACGCTCGGTCGCGTCTTTAACCTGCTCGGCAAGCCCGTTGACGGCGGCCCTGACGTGACGGTCAAAGAAAAGCGTCCGATCCATCACAAGCCCCCGAAATTTACGGATTTGACGGCCAAGTCGGAAATGTTTGAAACCGGCATCAAAGTTGTGGATTTGCTCTGTCCGTTCGTCAAGGGCGGAAAGACCGGTCTGTTCGGCGGTGCCGGCGTGGGCAAAACGGTTTTGATTCAGGAACTGATCGCGCGTATCGCCACTCAGCACGGCGGCTACTCGGTCTTTGCGGGCGTCGGCGAACGAACGCGCGAGGGTAACGACCTTTGGCTGGAAATGCAGGAAACGCATATCGGCAATACTGAGGCGACGGTTCTGGACAACACCTGCCTGGTCTTCGGCCAGATGAACGAACCGCCGGGAGCCCGTTTGCGTGTGGCCCTGACGGGGTTGACGATGGCCGAGGCGCTCTGCGAAATGGGCGGCGAAACGCTGCTGTTTATCGATAACGTGTTCCGTTTTTCACAGGCCGGCTCGGAAGTATCCGCATTGCTCGGACGTATTCCCAGTGCGGTGGGCTATCAGCCGACGCTCGCCAGTGAAATGGGGCAATTGCAGGAACGTATTGCTTCGACGGCCTCCGGGGCGATCACCTCGGTGCAGGCGGTGTATGTTCCCGCCGATGACCTGACGGACCCGGCGCCGGCGACGACCTTTACGCATCTGGATTCTTCGGTGGTACTGAGCCGCCGGATTACGGAAAAAGGTATTTACCCGGCGGTTGATCCGCTGGAAAGCTCCTCGCGTATTCTCGATGTCAACGTCGTGGGGCAGGAACATTACGATGTGGCCCAGCGTGTGCTGGAATTCCTGCAGCGTTACAACAGCCTCCAGGACATTATCGCGATTCTGGGTATCGACGAGTTGAGCCGAGAAGACCGCCAGATCGTGGCGCGTGCCCGCCGGTTGGAACGCTTCTTCTCCCAGCCGTTTATTGTTACGATGCAGTTTACCGGCATGGAAGGCAAGTACTGTTCGGCGGCCGATACGGTTCGCAGCTGCCGCGAAATCTGCGACGGAAAATGGGACCATCTGCCGGAACAAAGCTTTATGTATATTGGAAATGTCGAAGAAGCCCAGGAAAAGGCACATAAAAAGTAACAATGCAAAGATCAAAAATGAAAATGTAAAATTGAGGACTCGGCTATAGGCCGATACTGTTTAAATAGATTCCTCACTTCGTTCGGAATGACACTACTCAGAGATCGGAGTGTTGGAAGATATGAAAATGATATTATAGAAATTGAATGATGGTTTCATTATCAAAAGGTAAATTCAGAATCGTCTTGATGACGCCCAAGGCCAAGCTGCTCGAATGCCGGGCCGGTTCGGTCGTTCTGCCCGCGCATGACGGTCAGATGGGGATCATGCGAAATCACTGTCCGCTGCTGAGCGAACTGGGCTTCGGGATCATGCAGGTGCATGAAATTCCGGACCGTCCGGATGCGTATTTTGTGCTCGAAGGCGGTTTTGTCCGCGTTAGCGAAAACCATGTCACGGTTTTGGCCTATGACGTCACGACTTTTGAGGGGATGGAGAAAAAAGACCGCGAGGAATTGGTTTCTCATGCCAACAGCGTGGTGGCCGGACAGGAGTATATACGAACCCAACAGGAAGCCATCGACCAGAGAAAGGCCAAATATATCGTTCAGATGGCCCAAATGGCTTCCATCGAAATGCCGGAAGCAGCCGACGCCGAATAGAGAAAAGATTTGCAAAAAGGGCTGTTTGGCAATAGGATTTGAGTGACGTTTGAATTCGAATTGATTCAGGGAAATGCTCATGGTCCCAAACAACGACAACCTGGAACCGGCCGCGGTAGACCCGGCGGTTCAGTCGTTCGTCAGCAGTCTCGATGAACAGCACCGGATGCTGGTGATCCTCAAGGCCCAGCTTTACGGCGGCCAATGGCAGCCGATGCTGGACGATTTGAAAAATCGTCTTGAAGGAAAGCCCTATATTTTCAAGCTGGCCAACCGCATCAAAGATGACGTGGACCGGATTGACCGGATGCAGATATTTGAAAAAGAACATGGCATTGACTTGTCAGATTTTATTAAACTGGAATCATAATACCCTTAAAGGGCATAAATTCTCGCGTGTGAGGCCTGAGTCTTTCGGTTGTAAAGAGACATCGCCGCGTAGAAACGGGATTTTCAATTGTGAATAATATAATTTTTAATAAAGTGTCAAAGGACTCATCGATGAAAAGACCATTACACAAACAAACCATGATTGCGGCAGCAGTGCTGCTGTGTCTGTCGGCGGCCGTTTCGGCTGCAGGCAAAAAAGTCCAAATCCGACAGCCCCAAACCGAGGAACTCGTTTCCGGCACCCTGATTCGACAAGCCGGCTGGATGAGCAACTGGCAATTGAATCTGCCCGTCAAAACCAACGAGCAAATCGACCGGCTGTTCATTCACGGAACGTATCTCTATGCACTGACGGATACGAACATCCTGTTCTGTATAGATCGTCAAAAGGGGCGGACGCTGCATGCGGTGACGCTGTGTCAGCCGGATTTGCCGCTGTGTTCGCCGATTTTTTACGAAGGACGGCTGGGGTTTATTGCGGGCAACCAAATCCGTGTCTTTGATCCGTCAAGCGGCGTCGTTCAGGAAGCTGAGGCCATTGAACAGGTTGGTAATATCTTCGAGTGCGGGGTGTCGCGTAACACCGACTATATTTACATCGCCGGGTCAGACAGACGGTTGCATGCGATTTCCGAAGACGGCTACTGGCAGGCTTTTAGTGCCACGGCCGACAACGATTCGCCGATTAATTCCGTGATGGCCAATGACGACGTTGTGGTCTTCGCCACCCAGGCCGGCAATGTTGTCGGCATGAATCCGAGAAAAGCCGAAAAATTCTGGCAGTTTGATATTTCCGGCCGCATCGAGGCGCCGCTGGTGGCCGATGAGCAATATGTGTATGCGGCGGGGATGGATGCCAAGCTCTACAAGCTCGGCAAGGAAAGCGGCCGGATGGCCTGGAGTCTGCCCTATCATACCGGCGCGCCGATACGGGATGTCCCGGTTTTGGGGGCGGCGACGGTCTATGTTTACAACGATCTGAACGGCCTGTACGCCATCAATAACAGCACCGGTCAGTCCATCTGGAACTTGGCTGACGGGGTCAATACCCTCTGCGAAGCAGATGGCAAGGCGTTTGTCTTTGCGCGGCCCGCCGTGCTGAAAGTCATGGACAATGCCTCCGGCAAAGAACTCTACTCGGTCAACTTCAGCCAGGTTCAGCGTTACGCGGTCAATACAACCGATTCGGTGATGTATGTGTCCGATGTGGCGGGGCGTGTGATGAGCGTTACCGTTAAATAGTCATGAATGACAGCGACATAATATAAAAACGCCATGGCGTGAGCCATGCGAATGCATTTCAAATAAGAGGATCGAAAAAAAATGAATGTTAAGATTCAACGAGCGTTAATCAGTGTTTCTGACAAAGCCGGCGTTGTCGAGTTTGCCAAGCAACTCAGCGACATGGGCGTTACCATCATCAGCACCGGCGGAACCGCCAAACAGATTGCCGCTGCCGGGATCGAGGTCCAAAGCGTCGATTCGGTAACCGGTTTTCCCGAGATGATGAACGGCCGGGTAAAAACCCTGCATCCGAAAATTCACGGCGGTCTGTTGGGCCTGCGGGATAATGCCGAACACGCCGCGGCGATGAAAGAACACCAGATCGAGCCGATTGATCTGGTCTGTGTGAACCTGTACCCATTCGAACAGACGGTTGCCAAGGCCGGCTGTACGCTCGAAGAAGCCATTGAAAATATCGATATCGGCGGGCCCAGCATGGTTCGCTCTGCGGCGAAAAATAACAGGTTCGTAACCATCGTGACCAACGCATCGCAGTACGAAAAAGTACTGGCCGAAATGAAGGCAAACACAGGTGCGACCACTCAGGAACTGCGAACCGAATGTGCCCGGGCGGCTTTTGCACTGACCGCTTCCTATGACGCGGCCATTTCAAAATATCTCAATGCCCAGGCGGGCGAGATGTTCCCGGATCGTATTTCACTGGCGGTTGTCAAAGATAAAGAACTGCGTTACGGTGAAAATCCGCACCAGGCAGGGGCTTTCTACAAGCTGGCCGACAGCAAGGAAGTCAGCATCGGTAACGCCACACTGCTCGATGGCGGAACGCCCATCAGCTTCAACAATCTCATGGACACCAATGCGGCATTTGAACTGGTTAAGGAATTTGAGGAACCGGCCGCCGTCGTCGTCAAACACATGAATCCCTGCGGTTGTGCCGTGGATGCCGATATTGCCAAGGCTTATGAGAAGGCCTACCTGGGCGACGTTGTCAGTGCGTTCGGCGGCATTGTGGCCCTGAACCGGACTGTCGATAAAGAACTGGCAACCGTGATCATGGAATCTTACGCTCGCTTTGGCAAGGCCAACGGTGCATTAGGCTTCTTCGCGGAAGTGATCGCTGCACCGTCGTTTGATGATGATGCGGTTGACGTGATTCGCAATCTGAAAACGTGGGGCCAGCGGGTTCGCCTGCTCGAAACCGGTCCCATTGACCGCAGCAATATTGATTGCGGCGAATTTGATGTTCGCTGTATGGTGGGCGGTCTGCTTCTGCAGCAGCGTGACCTCGTCGGCTGGGAGGCTGATCAGTTGACCTACCCGACAAAACTCAAACCGACGGACGAACAAATGGAAGACTTGCGGATTGCCTGGCTGACCGCTAAGCACGTCAAGAGTAATACCATTACGCTGGTCAACGGCAAAAAGCTCGTCGGTGTCGGCGCCGGCCAGATGAATCGCGTGGAATCCGGCCTGATTTCCTTCAAGATGGCCGGTGAGATGGCGAAAGGGGCCGCGATGGGCTCGGATGCCTTCTTCCCGTTCCCGGACAATATTGAAAACGCGGCCAAAGCGGGGGTTGCCTGCATTGTTCAGCCGGGCGGCTCCAAGAAAGACGACGAAGTGATTGCCAAGGCTGACGAACTCGGCATCGCGATGGTCTTTACCGGCAAACGCCACTTTAAACACTAAGAGTTCGTTGTTCTTATGTTCGGAGTTTATGAATCATACAGCCCGGTTTTAACGCCGGGCTTTTTTTACACAGAAATTCACAGGAGACGATTATGTTTAAGACCAATGAATATTTTGACGGCAAGGTTAAATCGATTGCATTTACTACGGCCGAAGGCCCGGCTACGATTGGCGTGATGGCGGCCGGTGAATACGAATTCGGAACATCAACCGTTGAGTTGATGACGGTCACCAGCGGCAAGCTGGCTGTTAAACTTCCCGGCAGTGATGAATGGGTTGACTACAGTCCCAATCAGACCTTCACCGTTGAGGCCGACCAAAAGTTTCAGGTCAAAGCCGACGGCGATACAGCCTATCTTTGTTTGTATCGCTAATGTAAGCATCATCAGTTCAAACACAAAAAAAGCCCGGCATGAAAACCGGGCTTTTTTCTTATTGAGAACACGGGCGTCTCACCCGCATAATTCTATATTACTTCTTAGCGGCTTTCAGACCCGCGCCTTTACGCAGTTTGCTGACCATGTCGGTCTTCTCCCAGGTAAAGTTCGGATTGTTGCGTCCGAAATGACCGTTGCGAGCGGTTTCTTCGTAAATCGGGCGTTTCAGTTTCAGGTGGTCGATGATTCCTTTCGGCGTCAGCGGGAACGTCTCCCGAACCAGTTTTTCGATGAGTGTCTCATCAATCTTGGCGGTTCCTTCGGTATCGACCAGCACCGAAATTGGGTGCGCGACACCGATGGCATACGATAACTGCACTTCACAGGCATCTGCCAGTCCCGCCGCGACAATATTCTTGGCAATGTAGCGAGCCATATAGCTGGCGCTGCGATCCACCTTTGACGGGTCTTTTCCGCTGAACGCGCCGCCGCCGTGACAACCGCGTCCGCCGTAGGTGTCCACGATGATCTTACGCCCGGTTACGCCGCAGTCACCTTTGGGGCCGCCGACGATAAACTTGCCTGTCGGGTTCACATGGATAATCATTTTCTTATCCACCAGCTTCTTCGGCAGTACCGGCATGATGACCTTCTCGATGATCTCTTTCTTGAGCGTCTTATACTTAACATCCGCTGTATGCTGAGTCGAAACCACCACGGTGTGAATCCGTTTCGGTTTTCCGTTCTCGCCATATTCAACGGTGACCTGGCTCTTGCCGTCAGGACGCAGCCACGGCAGTTTGCCGCTTTGACGTACTTTCGACAGCCGATCAGTCAGCTTGTGCGCCAGATAAATCGGCATCGGCATCAATGCCGGCGTTTCCTTGCAGGCAAAACCGAACATCAGGCCCTGGTCGCCCGCTCCCTGTTCCTTATGCAGGCCGGACCCTTCCGTGACACCCTGTGAGATGTCCGGGCTTTGCTCGTCCAGCGATGCGACGACCGCACAGTTTTCATAATCAAATCCGATGGCCGGATCGGTGTATCCAATGCCCTTGATTGTTTTTCGGATAATCCCCGGAATATCGACATAGGCCGTTGTGGTGACCTCACCGGCGACCATGGCCAGGCCTGTTGTTACCATTGTTTCACACGCGACGCGGCTATTAGGGTCCTGGGCCAGCATCGCATCCAGAACGGCATCGGAAATCTGATCGGCCACCTTGTCCGGGTGTCCCATCGTGACCGATTCGCTCGTAAACAGATAGCCTCGGCCGTTGAAGCGCGTCTTATTTGAGTTCTTCGTATTGGTCATTCGTTCTGACTCCTCTAAAAGTAAGTAAGCACGTTTTAATTCGGGTTAATAAACGGGCTAAGTATAACCTTGGGAGGGGGATACGTCAAATAAAAGTCTAACAGGGCGAAGAAAAAGTGATTTTGGCCGCAGGCCCGGTGGTATGAGAGGGATTAATGAGCTTCGTTTAAGAGCCAGTCGTACTTCATGAATTCAATCTTGAAATCTTCTGACTCCAGATATTTCACGTCGTCTTCAGATACGTATGCCCGGATGAAATTCAGCCACGCCTGTTCGGCGGGCTTGTATTTACGGAATCGGGGAATCTTGGCGTATTCAGAATCCAGAAACAGTTCTTTATGGTTGTACATTGTAAACAGGTTGGAAAGGTACAGCTTATTTCTGGATTTGTCAATCTGCATGCCTTGCGACGTCTGCAAATAGCGGCGAACCTGATTGTCTAATTGATCATCCAACGTTTCTGCACGGTAAGGCTCGCTGCGAAGAAGGGCTCCGCCCATGCTCGCGTACGACAAGGCGAACAGGATACGCGGGTCCTGAGTTCGCTGCATTAGAAACTTCTGTTCAATTTCCAGAAGGTTGTATTGCATTGTCTGAATGTCAAAGAAATGCTTGGATCGCCAGTCCCCGGTAATCTGCATAATGCTGTTATTAGGGTAAAAGATCATATACAGCTTCGGCTCAATGGGATAGTGGTCGATGATTAAATTCAAAATACAGCAATTGTACGCGTTGATCCAGAAAGCCGTTTTTTCCTGTGGTGACAAACTCATCAGGATGGCCGGATTCAGGTTGTCGAGTTCTTTGGCTGCATTCAGAAGAACCGAGCGTTTACGTCGTAATTCCGCATACCGAACCTTCCCGTCATCGGTGACAAAATCGGAACTAAAAATGCTCTCGTAAGCTTCATTGATCTTGACCAGCGTTGAGATCTTTGGCATGAAGACATCTTCGCTGTCATCGTTGTCGTCCGTTGCATTTGGATCAACCGGAGTCTCAATGGCGTTGGGATCACCGGGCGTATCCTCAGAAACGGCTTCCGCAGCAGGGCACGTACCGGCTGGAATCGCCAGCCAGATCATGCATAGAAATGCACAGAAGAGAAAGTCTTTTGTTTTATGTCCGATAAGTCCCATAGTACCGTTTTACACGAAATAATTTGTCAAATATATGATGCGTAGGTTTCAAATTGCCAAAACACGACTTTTTAAGCCCTCTATAATATACTATTTATGTTCATGATTTGTTCGGAATGCAAAAAACATCTCAAATGCGAATCCAAACGAAGAGAGAACCAGCTTAGCGTTCTGTCCATATTACTGTTTCTGGCGATAATTATAATTTATCAAGGTATAATCTGTACTCTATTTCGGCAAGAATTAACGACTGCTTAATCCCGGATTTACCGTTTTTTTAAGACAGGCTCCTGAAAATCTCGTTAGCAGGGTGTTTGGGCCTATTATGACGGATTCTCGTCGCCGGTTTCAATTACATGAACCGGCCCAATCGCACTGAGGCTTTCGGTCAGTGCCTCCGCATCGCCGACCACCACAATCGTCAACTTTTCCGGATCAAGCTGTTTGCTTGCCAGGTCGACGCAATCCTGCTTGGTGGTTTTATCCAGTGCGGCGAACAGTTTGTCATAATAGTCCTTGTCGAGGTTTTCGGCGGCAATCAGCCACAGATCCCGCGCCACATCCTGCGGCGTTTCCCGATTGCGGGCGAAACTGCCGATCATATAGCTTTTCGTGTTATAAAACTCGTCATCCGTCGGCTCAACGGTTTGCAGCTCGCGAATCAGATCTAACGTAACCTCCACCGCTTCCGCGGCGGACTCATTCTTGGTAAACGTGGAAATCTCAAATGTGCCGGCTTGGGCTTTCGGGTTGAAGCCGCCCCAAGCGCCATAGGTCAGTCCCCGCTTGACGCGAAGATTTTCATTCAATCGGCTGTGGAACGAACCGCCGAAATAATTAGCCGTAATCAAGCCGGTGAAATAATCCGGCTGCTGTTTGCGGGTGATGCCGAGCTGGCCGACCATGAGTTGTGCCTGGGCACTGCCGGGCCGGTTGACAATATAAATCTGCGTCGGTTTCGGCTCGGGGATATCGGGCAGTACCATCCCGGTCTCGACGACATCAGTCTTCCAGTTGCCCAGATATTCCTTGGCCAGCTTGACGGCCTGGGCCTTTTCAATATCGCCGGCAAAAATCAGCGTGGCCTGATCCGGGCGGGCAAACTTCGACCACCACAGCTTCAAATCGGCTGGCGTGAGTTTTTCCAGGTCAGCCGGTGTTCCGTGTGTTGGCCGAGCATACGGATGGGCACCAAACAGCATCTGGTTGAAATATTTACTTGCCAGGTACCGCGGCTGCTGCTCCTGAATGTTCAGATTCGTCAACTCCTGCGACAGTAGTTTCTTGAACTCGCCATCATCAAATGTGGGCTCCAAAACCACCTCCGACAGCAGCCCCATGCCGCGGCCAATCTGTTCGGTCAGGCAGTTCATGCCAACCGTTGCCGAATCCATCGACGCCGATCCCCACAGAGAAACCGCATATTGTTCCAACTCCTGTGCCAACGCCGCTTCGCTGTGCGCCGCTGTTCCCTTCGTCAGCATCGACAGGGCCATCGAAGCGGTCGCCGGTTTTGTTTCGGTCCATGCGCCGTTGGTTAATCCCAGCATGACCGAAACAAACGGCACTTCATGATTCGATACCGTCAGCACGGTCAGCCCGTTATCCAGCTTGGCCTGCGTATAATCAAAATCAACCTCCGGAGCTCCTTTATCGGCCAGCGGGGCGGTCTTCGGGTAGCTGCCGGGACGTTTGAGTCCCGCACGTCCCGCCGGCGGTGCCTCTAATTCGGGCTCGGCGGTAATCGGTGCCTCTTCGTCATCCTTTTGAGCGTGCTGCATGCCGGCGTTTTGTTTGATCGTAAACTCAAATGCCTGATCGAAATTCAGGTATTGATTGGCAGCCCGTTGAATGTCAGCTTTCGTGACCGAGCGAACCTCATCCAGCATCTGGTTGACCTTGCTCACATCGCCGAGCGTCACTGCGGCGTTACCCAGCATCGACGCCTTGCTCTCAATCGTCAGATTTGTCGTGACCAAGCCTTTGAGCAATTGATTGCGGGCTTTTTCCAATTCCGCATCCGTGACGCCGTCGGTCTTGATTTTTTCGATCTGTGCTTTCAGTGCGGCTTTTACCTCATCATAATTGTCTGCTGTCGGAGCCAGGGTGGCATCGACGACAAAAATTCCGTCCTGCTGTAAATTATAGCCCCAGGCACTTGCTTCCACGGCCAGTTGTGTGTCGGCGACCAGTGCCCGATACACCCGGCTGCTGTTGCCGCCGCCGAGAATCTGCGACAGATAGTCCAGAACGGTCTCGTCACGCTGGCCGGCCTTGACCGTCCGCCACCCGAGAATGATCTCACCGGCGGGGGCGTTTTCGTCGTCGATCACAATGTCCTTAACCGCCTTGGGGGTCGGTTCGGTGACGGCGACTCGCGGCGGCTGCGGACCGGCATCAATCCAGCCGAAATATTTCTTCGCAAGCTTCTGTGCGTCCTTGTGCTTTACGGCACCGACCACGATCAGCGTTGCGTTATTCGGCAGATAGTACGTTTGCCAAAACTCTCTCAAATCCGGCACACTGGTCGCACGCAGGTGGGCCAGATTGCCGATCGGCGTCCAGTGATACGGATGCACGTCGTACATATTCGCAAAGATCTTCTTGAACAGTGTGCCATAGGGCTTGTTCTGGCCCATCCGCAGCTCTTCCTCGACCACCTTGCGTTCGGTATCGAATGATTCCTGGTTAATCGTCAAAAAGCTCATGCGTTCGGCTTCCAGCCACATCGCCAGTTCGACCTGATCGGACGGCAGGGTTTCATGATAGACCGTCCGGTCAAAAGCCGTGTAAGCGTTGCAGGTGCCGCCGACCTTACGCAGCAGGTTGAAATGGTCCTTTTCGCTGACCCGGTCGGTGCCTTTGAACATCATGTGCTCGAACATGTGGGCATAGCCCTGTCGGTCCGGCTTTTCATCCTTGCTGCCGACTTCGTACCAAACCTGCACAGACACGATCGGACACGAAAAATCTTCCAGCGTAATCACCTTCAGCCCGTTATCCAGCGTGGTCTGCTGATAATCAAACAGCTTTTCCGACGGCTCCATGGGGGCGTCGACTTTATGCCCCATTCCCAAACAAACGGCAGAGACCCACCCGATAACAGCGATTAAGACAAGCATATTCCGTTTCATATAATCAGTCCTTTATGTTTATTCATCAATAATCAATTATCATTAATCAATCGTTATTCGACTTTGGCGAATAACGTATCACTTCAACATTTTCCAGTGTCACCAGCCCGTCGCCGACCATCTCGTCGATCTTCGGCATCACCCGGTCAATATGCTCGCGGCTGTCGACGCATTCGACGATCATCGGCAGATCCTGGCTCAGTGCCAACAGATGCGTCGAATGCAGGTGGCTTTTCGCCCCGAAACCCGCCATTCCGCGGAGGACGGTTGCACCTGCCAGCTTTTCTTTCCGCAGCATCTCGACAATCGCCTGGTACAGCGGCAGCTTGCCCCAGCGGTCCTGCTCACCGATGAAGATTCGCATTAAAACCTGTTGTCCCTGTAAGACTCGCATGCTAATCCCTTTAAAAAACATCGTTTCTCGCGGCGATATGACTTAAGCAAAAGACCACGTTAAAGCATTTACAACCCCAAAGGGTGCCTTAAGGGTCTACGGGGCGGCTCCGAATAAGGTTCGTCCCAGCATCAGCCCGCCGATTGTCGCGCACAGCCCGATGACTAGGTTGGCTCCGATATTGCTAAACGCCAGCGTCCAGCTTCCGTCTTCCAGGTATTTGACGGTTTCATAGCTGAATGTGGAAAAAGTCGTTAATGCCCCCAGAAACCCCACCGTGAGGCCGGTTCGCAGAGCCGGGCTGATTTTGTCGCTGACCAGGCCCACATGCATCAGGAAACCCAGCAGAAAACAGCCTAAAATGTTGGCCGCCAGCGTCCCCCACGCAAACGAACTTTTCAGAAGAGTCTGAGCCGCCACACTGATTCCCCAGCGGCATAATGCCCCTAAAGCCCCAGCAAACGCGATAAAAACAGCCATTAGCCATGTTTCTGACATCAAGACTCCAATTTACAAACAATAACAACCCCTTATAGCCCAAAACCACAAAACGGTCAAGAAAATACAACCTTGAGTGTGGGAGTATCAGGATATTGCGGGGGTGAATGTGCATTTGTATCGATCGGATTGGTCTTCGCTGAACGCCTGTATGAAAAAAGCCCGGCTTTGGGTCTCAAAGCCGGGCTTGCATATAATGATTCTAAGTGTTGCTTAGAATTTATAGCGGAACATTGCCTGCACACGCAGGTCGTCGCCGTCAGAGGCGTCTTTGTACTCGGTCTTGCGGTTCTGGACTTCGAAACCGATGTCAGTGTTCTTGTTGAGGGCATAAATGGCGTTACCGAAGATCGCTTCGTTCTTCGTGCGTCCGCCGGTTGCGAGGTCGTCGTCATCGGGATCATCAATACCGTAGCCAACATTGAACGTCCACTTGTCATACGGTTTCATACATAAGGCGAGCCAGCCACCCTTGGACTCGACTTCCTTATGTGTCGTATCCGGGGCGGTCACACCCTGACCGATACCGCCGGCAAGCTGATTGAGGTTTTCACCGGTGAATGCTTCACCCTTGATCGTCAGCCAGTCATTAATCGGCTGAACCAGGTCAACGTTTGCCGACCAACTGTCAAAGTCGCGATTTTTGCCGGTTGCGTTCAGGTCGTATTCTTCCTGGGCATAGTGACCGGAAAAACCGAACTTGGTTTTGCCCATGACAAAGCCCAAACGGCCCTGAAACTGCGGCGTACCGGAATCTTCACCACTGTCCTTAACATTCGCGGCATCCCAGGTTGTGCTGCGGCCCATATTACGGGCAATCGCACCGACGACGGTCATCTTGTTACCGTTGCCCAGGTCGAAGCCCTTGGTCGCGCGAATCTGCGGGCGACGCAAACCCATATTACCTGACCACCACAGAACACCAAAGTCCACCGTCGGCGGATTCAAGGGGGAGACAACATCCCATGCCTGACCGGCTAACAGCGAGAAGTTGCTTTCTTTCCAGTCCATGTTCAGGTACGCCTGACGCATGCGTACGTTGTTGGAGGTTTCACTACCGCCGCCGTCAAAATCGACTTCCAATTTTCCGCTTGTGCGAAGTCCGTTGTTTTCGGGGCCCGAAATGTTAACGCCGATACGGCTTGTACGGGCGGTCATCGTGAATTGATCGTCATTGCTGTTGGTGCTTTCAGAATCGGCCCATTTCAGATAGGCCCCGCCGGCTCCGTCGCTGACGGACGAGTCATCATAAGCCGCATCCAAACGGATGAAACCGTAGACATCCATATTCAGACTTGAAAGGATCGGTTTCTTGCCGCCGGTATCCTGTTCGGCCACCATTTTGGCCAGCTTCTTGAGCGATTCATCATCAAGACCCTGATAGAGATCCTGATTCGCGGTCGCGGTCGCGGCCGGAGGCTTTGATTCCAGAAGCTGTACCAGACGCTCAACCTGGCTTTCCAGCTTCTCCACACGCTGTTTCAGATCGACATTCTCCTGCTGGAGAGAGTCCATGTCTGCTGCACCGAAACCTGTGGCGGCAACAAACACAGCACCGATCAATAATGTTGCGAGCTTCCTGTCCATTAATCCATCTCCTAAAAAAAATTGACAACATAGCAAACGCTTTCCAAAACGTCTGCAGCCCCTTAACACGAAAAGTTTTGCCCAGGCACACGACGAGTCCACATGAGCAAAACTCAGATATACTTATGTCGATTTTCACCGGCTCAACTTAAGGACTGTTTTCAACGCGCAGTGCCGCATCGGCGGGCAGGGCGGACGTTTGCCTGTAATATCACCCTTACGAGTACTGAAAAACGGTTTTTCAGGCGACCGGAGCGGGCGAAAAAAAAGTGCAGAATTTCAGGGGATTTCCGTAGAATCGACGAAGCGATTTCCCGGAAGTCTGGTTTCCGGGCAGGATATACAAGGTAT
The DNA here is from genome assembly GCA_963675155.1 of Anaerohalosphaeraceae bacterium. Taxonomy (GTDB): domain Bacteria; phylum Planctomycetota; class Phycisphaerae; order Sedimentisphaerales; family Anaerohalosphaeraceae; genus 4572-13. Next base: position 1,306,482 of record OY775912.1, read on the forward strand.
TGTGTGTGCAGGAGTTACCGTTGTTGATATTGATTTATCTCAGGAAGGTGCCTCCATGAAAACAAGTAATCACGTCCTGATGGGGCAAGAATCCATTTTGGCCGGGTGACGATTGCAGGAATGCTCTTGAAAGGTAGATAACTTCACCGCATGTATTTTGCCGTATGATACGGATGGATATGATTGACTCATACCCATCCGCACGGTTTGTTTGGGATTAATCCTCGTCTTTATGAGGGTGGATTTTTTCTTCGAGCTTGTGTTCCAGTTCGGTCGCCTTTTCGGTTGTTCGCTGGATGACGACATAGAAGACGGGCATCAGGAAGACGCCGATGACGGTTGCGGCGAGCATGCCGCCGAAAACGGCTGTGCCCAGTGCCCGGCGACTGACGGCACCGGCGCCGGTGGCAATGACCAGCGGTACGACGCCCAGCACAAAGGACAGGGCGGTCATCAAAATCGGCCGGAATCGCAGACGGGACGCGGCGAGGGCCGATTCCAGAATCGTATGGCCTTCTTCGTGATACTGTTTGGCGAATTCAACCAGCAGGATTGCCGTCTTACTGGCCAGTCCGATCAGCAGTACCAGTCCGACCTGCGTGTAGATATTATTGTCATAGCCCCGGCTCCATGTCAGGGCAATCGCGCCGAACATCGCCACCGGTACGGTTAGCACAATCGCCAGCGGAATCGTCCAGCTTTCGTACTGGGCGGCCAGGAACAGAAATACGAATGCGGCGGCCATGAGAAACAGGAACTTCACGGTGTCGCCGGCCTGCAATTGCTGATAGGTCAGCCCGGACCATTGGTAGCCGATGCCGTTGGGCAGATTTTCTTCGCACACCTGCTTCATGTGCTCGATGGCCTGACCGGAACTATAGCCGGATTGGGGGATTCCTGTGACGGTGCTGCTTGGGTAGAGATTAAAGTGCTTGACACTCAGCGGGCCGGAACTGTTTTGGATCGTCGCCAACGTCTTCAGCGGGACCATGTCGCCGTGGGCGTTGCGTACCTCAAGCTGCAGGATATCCTCGATGCTGTTGCGGAACTGCTGATCGGCCTGGGTCATGACTTTATAGGTGCGTCCGAACAGGTTGAAGTCGTTGACATAGCCTGTTCCCAGGGTTGCGCTCAGCGTCGAAAAGATATTGGTCAGCGGCACGTCCAGTGTCTTGGCTTTCACGCGGTCGATGTCGATGAACACCTCCGGTACGTTCGCTCGGAAGTTGCTGGTGACACGGGTGACAATCGGGTCATTTTGTCCCACCTGCATCAGCTTTCCGCCGGCCTGCTGGAGCGTCTCAAACCCCGCGCCGGCGCGATCCTGAATCTGCATTTCAAAACCGCCGGCAATGCCCAGCCCCATAATCGGCGGCGGGATAAAGCTCAGGCATAAGGCGTCCTGAATGCCGAACATTCGGTTCTTGACACTGTCGACAATGGCTTCGATTTGAAGGTCCGGACTCTTCCGTTGCCCCCAAGGTGCCAATGTTACAAAGTAGACTCCGTTATTGGGCGTAGCTAAAAAATCGTCAATGAGTGAAACACCGCCAATCGATACAAAACTGTCAATGCCGGGGGTGCTTTCCAGAATGGCATTGACCTGTTCCATGACGGCGGCGGTTCGCTCCAGCGTTGCACCGTCCGGCAGCATGGCCTGCACTAAGAAAAAGCCTTCGTCTTCGTCCGGCAAAAATCCCGTCGGCAGCACTTTGAAACCAAAGGCGGTCACCGCTGACATGGCACCGAAGACAACCAAAGCATAAAACGTTTTTCGCAGGACAAACTGAACGATTGCCATGTAACCATTGGTCATTTTTTTGAAAAAACGGTTAAACAGCCGAAAGAACAGACCTCTTTTTTCGGTGTCAACCGGACGCAGGAACAGTGCGCACAATGCGGGGCTGAGTGTCAGGGCGTTGATTGACGAAAAGATCGTTGCCACCGCAATTGTGATGGCAAACTGGGAGTAAAGCCGCCCGCTGACGCCGCTGACCAGGGCGGTCGGTACGAATACCGCCAGCAGGACCAGGGTTGTGGCCACGACCGGGCCGGTGATTTGCCCCATGGCTTTGACGGTGGCTTCCTTGGCGGGCAATTTCTCTTCCTCGATGATTCGCATGACGTTTTCGACGACGACAATTGCATCGTCGACCACAATGCCGATCACCAGTACGAGTCCGAACAGTGTCAGGGCATTGATCGACATGCCGAGTGCGTACATGACGGCAAAGGTGCCGATCAGCGAAACGGGAATCGTCACCGACGGAATCAGCGTGGCCCGGAAATCCTCCAGGAAGATATACACCGTCAGAATTACCAGAATGACGGCGAAAAACAGCGTGACGAATACTTCCTTGATCGACTCGGAGATGTATCGCGTTGTGTCATATTCGATTCGGTAATCCAATCCCGGGGGAAAGGTTTCTTTCAGTTCGTCCATTGCTTCGTGAACGGCCTGGGAAACTTCCAGTGCATTGGCTCCAGGCTGCTGGAAAACACCGATCGCGACGCTGGGTTTGTCTTTCAGCTGAACGAACTGGTTATAGGTCTGGGCGCCGAGTTCCACGCGTGCGACGTCTTTAAGTTTGAGCAGACGACCGTCGTTTGTTTTGAGAATGATATTCTTAAACTCGTCGGGTGTTTTCAGCCGCCCCAGTGTCTTGACATTATACTGAAACTGCTGCCCTTCGGGAATGGGAGGTGTCCCGATTTGCCCGGCGGCGACCTGAACGTTTTGTTCCCTCACCGCATTTAAAACATCATCAACACCCAGTGAACGGGCCTTGAGTTTTTCCGGGTCCAGCCACAGCCGCATGCCGTAATCCTGGGCTCCAAACACAACGACCTGTCCAACTCCCGACACCCGGGTGAGAATGTCGGTGATCTGGGTATTGATATAATTACTGATATACAGCGTGTCCAGCGTGTCATCCGGCGACACCATGCTGACCACCAGCACGATATTCGTCGATTGTTTTTCGACGGTCACCCCTTCACGGATGACTTCTTCGGGAAGGCTTCCTTCCGCCATCGCGACTTTATTTTGTACAAGTACGGTGGCCATATCCACATTGGTGCCGACTTCAAATGTGACGGTTAGCTGCATCGTGCCGTTATTGGCACTGGTCGAGGACATATACAGCATGTTGTCGACGCCGTTGATCTGCTCTTCCAGCGGCGTGGCGACGGTTTCGGCGATCGTTTCGGCATCGGCCCCGGGGTAGACAGCATTGACGGTCACTGTTGGCGGTGTGATATCCGGTGTCTTTTCAATCGGTAAAATCGGTATCGTGATCGCTCCCAGCAGCACAATGAAGATTGAGATGACGGTGGCGAAAATCGGTCGATCAATAAAAAATTTACTGAACATAATATGGCTATCCTTCGCTTGGCAAAGTGTTTATGAGTTTGTTTTTTTGGGCTCTTCCGCCGAAGTCGTCTCTTGGTCGGCAGGTGCTTCGGGGTTTGCTGCCGGCGGTGCCTGTCCTTCGAGCATCGGGACGACCGGCATGCCGGGACGGACGAACTGAATGCCGCTGACGATGACCATCTCTCCGGCGGCCAGCCCACTGTCAACCACCCGCAGGCCGTCCACGAGTGCGGAAATTTTGATCGGACGCTGCTGGACAATATTGTCTTCGCCGACGACCAATACGTACTTACCACCCAGATCGGTGCCGATGGCTTTCTCCTGAATCAGCACGGCATCGGTTTGCTGTCCGGCGGGTACCTTTACGCGTGCAAACATCCCGGGGAGAATTTTCTGGCCCGGATTGGGCAGTATCCCGCGAACCTGAATTGTTCCGGTCATGGCATCCACGGCATTGTCCATATAGTCGAGCTGTCCTTCCTCGGGCAATTCGGCGTCGCCATCCAGGCTGACACGAAATTTGACGATATTCTGTTCGGTCGAAGCAATGCCGGAGGTGGCTTCGTAATAGCCCAGCAGGTCGCCTTCGCTGACATTGAAATAGACGTAAATCGGGTCCAGCGTGACCACGCGTGCCAACAGAGTCATTTCTCCGGCGCCGACGAGATTCCCGATATCCACATACCGGCGGCTGATCTTACCGTCAATCGGTGAATAGATTTTCGTGTAGCTCAGGTTCAATTCAGCCTGTGCGAGGGCAGCCTTGGCGCCGATGACTTTCGATTCGGCCATGTCGCGGTCGGCTTGGTACTTGCTGACGTCCTGTTGGCTGACGGCGTTACTTTTGACGGCTTCTGCAACACGCTCATAGTCCTGCTGGGCACGTTTCAGATCGGCCTGGGCAGACTTCAAATCTGCGACAGCCCGGTCCCGGTCCGCTTGGTATAATTCCGGTTCGATCTCAAACAGCAGGTCGCCTTTTTTCACAAAGGCTCCGTCCTTGAAGGCCACCTTCTGCAGGAAACCGCTGACCCGGGCACGGATCTCGACGGACTCAATCGACTCTACGCGGCCGGTAAACTCGTCAAAGCGGACATAATCCTGAATGACCGGTTTGGCGACCTGAACCGGCATCGCCGGCTGCTCTTGCGGCGGCGCCGCGGCCATGCTCTTGCGGAAGAACAGGTAGGCGGCGCCAAGGACGACGATTATTCCGACCAGAAAAACAATTTTTTTTATGTATTCCATGAATATTCCTCTTTCTTAAAAATGTTTGAACTTATGAATCCTGTTTTTGTAAATAGGCCAGGAAGAAATCCGTTAATTTCCGGGTGTTCTCTGGATTGTTAAAGTCCTGCAGCCAATCCTGAATTTCAATGACCCCAATGATTGTTGAAAAAAACAACTCTGCGGTTGCCGCACTGTCCACAGGCTTGAAATCATTCTCCCTTATTCCTTCTTCTAAAATACGCTGGATACAGTGGCGTCCTTCGGCCAGATTGCGGCTCTTTTCCTCTTTCGGAATGCTGGCCTTGATGCCAAATCGTTCCGTCAAATCGAAGACACCGTGATAGTCTCTGCAGAAACCGAGTGTTTCACAAACAATATTTTTCAATTTTTCTGTGGGCGAATCGGTTGAATCGGCAATGCTTTTGAGACGGCTCAGAATCAAAATATGCAGTTGGCGGTCTACAAAATAGAGTAATTCGACCTTGTTTTTAAAATAATTGTACAGCGTGCCGGTGGCGATGCCCGCGGCATCGGCGATGGCCTGCATTTTAAGCCCTTGTCCGTCGCTTTCTGAAATCAGCTTGATCGTGGCCTCGTAAATGGCCTCCTGAGCGGCTTTTTCCTTTATTTTTCTCTGTTTTTCGGCAAATGAACTCAATAAACACCTCTTTGGAATTGAAATTCACGTAAATGAACGACTGTTCATGCTAGTGAATGGTCGTTCATTTGTCAAGTTAAAAAACGATTAATAACTGGGTTCTGTTGACCGGCGAGGTAATTTCTGTACAATCAGGGCCTGTACACCCTTTAGGGTGATAAATTTTGCGAGGACAGCTTCAAAGTTACTTGCATTGAGACAAAGCCACGCAGTGAGGATATTTTAAGAGAAAATGCGATTGCCGGTGATTTTAACTGCGTTTGGTGACAATTACATCTACCTGGTCGAATATGCCCCGGGCAAGGCTTTCGTTGTTGACCCCGGCGATGCTTCGGTGGCGGCCGATGCGTTGGAGCCAAAGGGATTGACGCTGACGCATATCCTGGCGACTCACCACCATGCTGACCATATCGGGGGTATTGACGTCTTAAAGCAGCAATTCGACTGCGAGGTCGTCAGTTCCGATAAAAAGCGGATTGGAGCGACGGGCACCGTTGTTTCTGACGGTGACACGTTCTTGATCGACTCATTGACTGTCCGTGTGATTGCCACGCCGGGACATACAACAACCGGCGTCTGTTTCTACGTGACCGATTCATCACCGGCTCAGGGCCTGTTATTTACGGGCGACACCCTGTTTGTCTGCGGTTGCGGCCGGCTTTTTGAATGCGATGCCAAAGCCATGTTTCACTCGTTCGAGAAACTTGCCGATTTGCCGGATGAAACGCTGGTTTATCCCGGGCATAACTATACGCAGGAAAACATCCGCTTTGCGTTGACGGTTGAGCCGGATAACATATCGTTGAAGCAAAAACTGGATGTGGTTGCGGGGCAGGACCGTCAACGCACACCGACGGTGCCTTCAGTATTGGGGGAAGAAAAACAGCTCAATCCCTTTATGCGGGCTGGTACGCCGGGGGAGTTTGGCCGCCTGCGAGAGCAAAAGGATACTTTCTGAGTTGTTGGCCTGCGGCGGTTGATTCGTTTTTGTTGCGTGCCGTGTCTTTGTCAGGTATGATAGTCGGTGATGAATATGAATTTACGAAAAAAAATATTTAATCTTGCGATGCTGTCGATTGTTTTTATGGCGGTGATGAGCGTTAACGGGGCGTTTCTGGGTGCCGAACGGGCGAAAGTGTTTTTCAACTCGGCGCCGATGGCGGTGTTCTGGTGTGTGCTGCTGATTCTCATGGCGGCGTCATTGTTTTTATATCCTCGCTTGCGTAGACAGCCGGTGTTGTTTCTGATTCATCTTGGCTGCTGTTTGGTGCTGGCCGGAGGGCTATGGGGGTCAAACTGGAGTCACCGGTCTTTTGGGGCCATCTCACTCAGTAAAGGCTACCTGCTGCTGCAGGAAGGGCACACTTCGCAGATGCTTTTCGACGAAGCGATGACCGGTCATGAAAAACTTCCCTTTAGCGTCAAACTGGTTAAGACGTGGCTGACATTCTATGAAGATGCCGATCCCGCTCTCGACGGGATGATCAAAGACTATTACAGCACCGTTCAGATTCTGGAAGGCGATGCTGTTGTTGCCGAAGCGACGATCGAAATGAACAAGCCGTTGTATTACGGAGGCTATCATTTTTACTATACGGATCCGATCGGCTCTTTCAATGCGTTGATGGTGACTTCGAGTCGGGGCGTTTTGCTGGTGTTTATCGGGTATGCGATGATCTTTGCGGCCTTGGCATGGCATTGCTGGGGGCGTGTTTGTCGGAGTGCGATGTCTGAGCTGGAGGGGCGGTTATGCTGACGATCAAAACGGATATGCAGGGCGTACTCATTTATGCCGCGATGGCGGGCTATCTGCTGACGCTGATGACGGCGGGCAAGCGGGTTCGACTTGGCAGGGTGCTCTTCGGGTTGACGTTTGTCGTTAATGTTGTCGGGGTGATTTATCGCGGGCTTGCTGTGGGGCATCTGCCGCTGCAGAATATGTTTGAGGTATTTTTGTTTCTGGGTGTTTGTGTGGGGCCGATTCATTGGCTGTCCGGCCGGATTCTGCAGCGTCGTGACCCGTCGCTGCTGGTGATTGATGCGGTGATCGGCATCGTGTTGCTGTTTCCGGCGGGATTTGTGTTTCCGCATCAGCGTCAGTTTTTACCGCCGGTACTGCAGTGCTGGCTGTTTGGCCCGCATGTGGCGGCGTATATGCTGGCGTATATTTTTATGGCTAAGGCCGCGGTGTTTGCTGTCGGCGGACTGATTGCCAAGCGGGACAATGAGCGGGTGCAGGCGACGCTGTCGCGGTTTAGTTATTTGCTGGTGGCGGCGGGGTTTCCGCTGCTGACGCTGGGATTGTTTTTGGGGTCGGTGTGGGGCAAATATGCCTGGGGCGACTGGTGGGGCTGGGACCCAAAGGAGCTGTGGTCACTGGTCTGCTGGCTGGTGTATGTGTTGTATCTGCATTACCGCTGCGGGAAGCCGAAAGCATTTCTCGCTCAGCATGGATTGGTATTGCTCGGCCTGACGTGCATTATCATTACACTGCTGTGGGTAAACCTGTCGAAGATTTTCGCAGGGCTGCATAGCTATGCGGCGTAGTGGAGCCGGGAGCGTAATTAGCGGTTGTTTCGATGGTTGGTTGCTGCTATAATGTTCCATGAATAAATTGAAGGACACGGTGAAGGAAACAAGCATAACGAAGAGAGGAAGCGACGATGCCGACGACGGAGACATGCACACATTGCCAATCGGAAATCACCCCGTTCGAACAAGCGTATTTAGTGAATGGAAAGGTAGTCTGCCAGTTGTGCAATGAGCGTTTGCTTCAACCGCCGGACGTTGTGGATGAATCGCCGCTGGCGCTTGTGGAGGAGGAAGAATTCACGCCGTCAGGGCCGCCGGCTTTGGAGCCGGCCGAACCGGAGGCCGGATCGGATTTTGACCTGCCCCTGGCAAAGAAAAGGCGAAAATTATATCTGACTTTTTTTGTGCTGATGGTGATTGGTAATGGGGTGACGATGGCGCATCCTGCAGGGGTGTTGCTTTATTTACCCTGTTTGGTTGCGTTCATGTGTTATTTTCTTTCAACGACGAAACTGGTGCTTGGCTATTCGACGGGCAAGCTGGTTGCGATGGGAGCCGGCTTGTTTATTCCGGGTGTGTCGTTGATTGTCCTGTTGTGTATTGACACCACGTTGTACAAACAGATTCGTGAAAGGGAGCATGCCACTCCGCAAGGGGAGGGGCCGCGGGAGTTTTGTTCGATGGGACTGTATGCATTCCTGCTGATCCCCATACCGATTGTGGGTTTGCCCCTGGCGATATTTGCGATGCGACGAATCAAGAAAAGCGACGGGCGGCTTTACGGCAACGTGTTGGCGTTGATTGCACTTATATTAAATGCGATCTATCTCGGGCTGATTGTCTTTGTTATTATCATGGCTATTCTGGATGACCCGGCAAACGCCACCGGTTGAGGCCGCAGTTACGTAAAGGCGGATCGGATGGGTTGATCAATGTCTCAAAAGGACGCAATGATGCAGATTCGATATTTCACGAGAAACGGCAGTGTTTATACCAAGACGATCGAGAACGGGCGCCAGTACTGGACGGCTGAGGATAAGGACGGCAACCTGCGTTCGCTGGCGGGAGGGATTCATCTGGCGTTGTCAAAGCTGCGTGAGCTGGTGCAGGAATATCCTTCGACGCTGCTGGATCAGACACTGTGTTTTGATGCGGGGGTCGAGGCGGAGTTTTTTGAAGACGCCAAACGCGAGGCGTTTACCGGCCTGATTGAGGGCGAAGAAACGGTGATCTTTTTCCTGGCCAAGCGGGACCAGGGCCATTACGGCATCGGCTCCAGCAGCATCATCGAACGCGTTGAAACATTACCGTAAATCTTAGATATTACTCAACAATCATACAATTTAAGGACGTAAGATGTTTAATTTTTTGAACGGCATCATGGATAAAGTTAAAGAGAACGCCCCGGCTGTCAAAAGAATTCGCAAGGCCGCCGAGTTGATGGAATCCGGGCAGTTCGAGCCGGCTTGTGAACTTCTGGAGAGATCAAAGAAGACATCAAGCGGTACTCTCAAGGCGGGGGTGTGTTTTTTGCACGGAGTTGCATTGTATCAATGGTCTAAAGAGGTTAGCGAAAGCAGTGCTGCGATGGAGATGCTGGAGCGGGCGTGTTCGAATCATAAACAGGCATCGAAGCTCTGTTCATCCAAACTGAAAGAACTGCATTTTTCGATTGAATATGAGTGGGCCAATGCGATTGCCGAATACGGTAGAAGAATAAAGTCTCCGGAAAATATGAAGCATTATCTGCAGGCGATAGAGAAATACAGGGCCGCCGAAAATATATTGGCCAATCAACCGGAAGTGTATAACGGTTGGGGGAATGTGCTGTATGATATGGCTGCTGATCAGCCGGTTGCCGACCGTCAAAAGACGTTAGATGAAGCGTGTGAAAAGTTTCAGCGGGGACTTGCCCTTGACAAAAAATCGGCATCTTTACACAGCAATTGGGGCAGGGTGCTTTTTTGTCAGGCCATGCAGTCAAACGATATTCAACTCTTTCATCAATCGATAGAACGATTTCAAGATGCTCTGGGATGTGATCCGGACTTTCAAAACGCCGTTGCGGGAATGGGGGCAGCCTGCAGTGAATTAGTCTTGCGCTGCCCGGATTGGCAGGCGAAAACGTATTTTGAAAAGAGTCGACTCTATCTTGAAAAAGCCATTCAGTTGAAGCCACGAGACGATGAGTCTCTTTATAATTTGGCCTATCTGTACTGTGAATATGGCAAGAGAGGGGTTGATCCGGCGTCGTTTGATGACCTGATGGAAAAGGGGGCGGACTATGCGAGGAAGTCTGTCGAGGTCAATGAAGAAAATGCAGAGGGATATCTGGTTTGGGGTAATGTTTTGCTGGAACAATCATTCCGTCTGGATGGTGTTGAAAAAAGGAAGCTCTTGCTTGACGCCCATTTTAAATTTGAGGACGCCATGAAGTATCGCTCCGGCTTTACGCAAGCGCATGTCAATCAGGGAACCGTGTTTTTGAACCTGGCGAAAGTCTGCGAAGCAGCAATGAAGGCGGAAATGCTTCAAAAGTCGTGTGAGCACTATCGAACGTCCATCCAGTTAGAGCCGGAAATCGGAATCCCTAATGCATCAAACAATCTACTGATAGGTTTATTTCGGCTGTCAGAATTGGTTCAGGGTGAAGAAAAACACCGGACGCTCGATGAGGCTATTTCCATGTATGAGACAATGCCGACAGTTCAGATCGGTCCTTGGGCGTATAATGTGGCCTGTGCGTATATGCTGAAAGAGGATCAAGAGAATGTCAAAAAGTGGCTGTTGATTGGAGAAAAGGAAAACGCACTTGAAACCCGTCAAAATGCGATGAGGGATCCTGATATGCAGCCGGTCTGGTCTGAAGACTGGTTTCAAAAGATTCGATGGAAAGGTGAGTGAATTCCTGCAACAGGCGTAAGTCGATAACGTCTTAAGATGGTGAATACGTTTTTTTAGGAGGTTTTGATGTTTTTGTTGGTGCCGTATGCGGTGGATGTACCATTTGATCGAAAGCCGTTTGTGAACTGGCTGCTGGTGATTTCGATTATTGTGGCGTTTATGTTCGAGATCATGGCGATTTCATCGGGCGACGAGACCGCCGTCGATCCATTTGTACTGGACGGCTGGAATCTGCAGGGGATGGTGGGGCATCTGTGGCTGCATGCAGGCATTTTGCATCTGGGCGGCAACATGCTTTTTTTATGGGTTTTCGGCAATGCGGTGTGTGCGAAAGTCGGGAACCTGAAGTACCTTCCGATTTACCTGGGCGTTGGACTGATGGCGGCTGCGGCCCATTTACTATTCACAGGGGGCAAAGCGGTCGGTGCCAGCGGGGCGATTAACGGTATTGTCGGGATGTTTCTCATATTCTTCTGGCAGAATGAAATGGATTGTTTTTTACTGGTTTGGCTTTTTATCCGCCCGTATGTCAAAACCTTCAGCGTTGCCAGCTATTGGATGATTTTGTTGTGGCTGGTATTTGATATTGCCGGCGCAGCGATTGGAGGCGGAAGCGTTGCTTACTTTGCCCATCTTGGCGGGTTTGTCGCCGGCGCTTTACTGGCGATTGCTTTGCTGAAACTCAAGTGGGTGACGATGTACCGTGACGAAGAATCGCTGGTGTGTTCTTTTGATAACTGGCGACAGGGGCGTCAGGATGCCAAACTGGTCAAGATCGCACGCGATGCGGTTGATAAGGTCCAGCAGCAGGGAGAAGTTGAAACCCCGTCTCCGGTCATGGGTAAAAACAGTCCTGCGACCGTCGAGGTTCCGGCTGCGATTCCGGAGGCAATTTTGGTCGAGCCTGCTCAAAAGGCGACTCCGGCAGAATTGCCCGCTGCGCCAACGGTTCTGCGGTTTGCCTGCTCATGTGGGAAACCGATCAAAGTGCCGATCACGCAGGCCGGACGAAAGGGGCGATGTCCCCAGTGCCGGCAGGTCATTACCATCCCGATTCCAACCGCCAAAAAGCTTTAGCGTGATGAGTCTAGAATAATACAGCATTGACAAAAACGCGGACGTGCGGTTTTGCCAATGCTGTGGTTCGTTGATTTGTCTTTTTACCAGCGATAAACCTTTGTGGTCTTCTTGTCCGGAGCCAGCACAAGCGACCCCTGTGACGATCCGTCCGGTGACAGCCATCCGACAATATAGGCTTGGCCGCCGCCGGCTCTGGCGTTGCCTTGTTTGAACGCCTGCAGGATAAAGGTTCCTTGGGTCAGGAAGAATAACTTGTCTTCGTCAACGCCGTTTTCATCCTCGAAGACCATCGTCGAGTCGACATTTCCGCTGCAGCCGGCATTAAACTCTTTTTCCAGATTATCTTCTTTATACTTTGCCTTCCAGGATGCTGCGACCAGTCCGCTCGGATCAATTTCAATGGTTATTCGACCCCGGTTTTCGCCTTCATCGGATTTAATAGATTGGGTGAATGAAATCGGTTCTTCCAGGCTTTTCTGCGAGTCACCGGGTAGATTGATCATCGAGATATCCTCGGCGATGCGTTCGATTTCAACCCAGGGGCATTCTTCGACAGGGCCGGCCGGTTCTTTGCCGCTGGCGTTGAAATACATCACCGCGGCGACCGCGAAGAGGGCGATAACGACGATTAAAATGAGTGTGTTTCCGTGGCGTGTGTGCGGTCTGCCTGCAGACCTGATGCGGTGTCGTACCATTGTGCAGTCTCCTTATAATTTAAAATACTCCCATTGCCCCCACATTCTTCGGGGTATTGTAACGGGTTTCGGGATTATTGGAAATAAATATCTGGTATTTGCAACACCTGGATTTCCGGGGCGTTTGTATAAGCGGTGGGGCGGTTTATCGGGTTCATCCGGGACGCCGGGAGCGTTTTGCGGCTTTAACGAGGTCGCAACGGCTACCTTATCGGTCCATAAATCCCTGTAACCCTTTGGAACTTCGACGCTTAACAATTTTGAAGTTTTTTTACTGTTTTTCTGAAAAAAGGGTTGACCGTTTGCGGAATATGAGTATCCTGTAATTTCTGGAACACGGGTATGGAAAGCGTCCATGACAGGACGCAAAACAGACGATATTAGGTTTCGGACGTTTTGAACAAAAATTTACAAAAAACTAATTTTTGTACTTGACTGCTCAGAGGCAAGAGAGTAATATCTCGAACCTTACGAAATTCAGCAATGTCGCTGACAACTTTGAGCAGCGGCATTTTTTTATTGCTCTTTACAAAATGAAAAACATGGTTGAGTCTCAAGTGTCGATCTGGCCAAAGGATAGAATCTCTTTGAGAACGGATCAAGCCGATAGATCGGGCTCGTAGCTCAGCTGGCTAGAGCGCACGCCTGATAAGCGTGAGGTCGGAGGTTCAAGTCCTCCCGGGCCCACTTTATCTAACATATAGTGACTCGGGGACGTAGCTCAGCTGGGAGAGCACCGCCCTTGCAAGGCGGGGGTCGTGAGTTCGAATCTCATCGTCTCCATTTTCTCAACCATGAATTTAAACTAGCTGATTTCCGGCTTTCGGGCCGGTATCATATAAAGCTCTTTGACAAGTACATAGTGGATATTTCTGTATAACACAATTAAAAAAGTTGGGATGTGTATCTGTTGATACATACCAACAACTACAATTATACAGACAGAATTATTTTCCCAAATAATTCTGGAATGAGCGTGTAACAATAACCTAGTGTTAAGTTCATAAACATCTTGCGAAAATGTTTATGACGGCGAAAACCAAAACCCTTCAATCTGATGATTGATATGGTCAAGTTACTAAGGGTGTATGGGGGATGTCTAGGTGTCGAGAAGCGACGAAGGACGTGGTAGGCTGCGATAAGCCCGGGGCAGGTGTCAAACAACCGTTAATCCCGGGATCTCCGAATGGGGCAACCCAATATAGGCGGGCAACCGTCCTGTATTACTCATGGCTGAATGCATAGGCCATGTAGAGCGAACGCAGGGAACTGAAACATCTAAGTACCTGTAGGAAAGGAAATCAAACGAGACTCCGTTAGTAGCGGCGAGCGAAATCGGATCTAGCCCAAACCAGACTTCGGTCTGGGGTTGCGGGCGTTGGTAAGGAGTTACAAAGGTAGCGTCAGTCGAACGGTCTGGAAAGCCGACCACAGATGGTGATAGTCCAGTAGGCGAAAGCGACTACCCTCCGTTACTACCAACGTACCAGAGTAGCACGGTGCTCGTGAAACTCCGTGTGAAGCTGGGGGGTCCACCCTCCAAGGCTAAGTATTCCTCGACAACCGATAGTGCAAAGTAGCGTGAGCGAACGATGAAAAGTACCCCTATTAGGGGAGTTAAAAGTACCTGAAACCATACACTTACAAGCTGTGGGAGCCCTATGATCTTCGGATAATGGGTGACCGCGTGCCTTTCGCATAATGAGCCGGCGAGTTACCGTTTGTGGCAAGGTTAAGCATTTTAGGTGCGTAGCCGTAGCGAAAGCGAGTCTTAATAGGGCGATTGAGTCGCAGGTGGTAGACGCGAAACCAGGTGATCTACCCATGGCCAGGTGGAAGGAGATGTAAAAATCTCTGGACGACCGAACCCACTAACGTTGAAAAGTTAGGGGATGAGCTGTGGGGAGGAGTAAAAGTCTAATCAAACCTGGAGATAGCTCGTTCTCTCCGAAATAGCTTTAGGGCTAGCCTCATGTGATAGTTTACGGGGGTAGAGCGACTGATTGGGGATGGGGGGCCACCAGCCTACCCACCCCTACCAAACTCCGAATACCGTAAACCTTATCATGGGAGTCAGTCCGTGGGCGATAACGTTCACGGACAAGAGGGAAACAACCCAGACCGCCAGCTAAGGTCCCAAATTCATGCTAAGTTACTAAGGAAGTCTAATTGCTGTGACAATCAGGATGTTGGCTTAGAAGCAGCCACCATTTAAAAAGTGCGTAATAGCTTACTGATCGAGCAGTTGGGTGCCGATAATGAACGGGAATAAGCATGAAACCGAAGCTGCGGATGTACCTTCGGGTACGTGGTAGGAGAGCGTAGCAGTCAGCGCTGAAGCGATACGGCAACGAGTCGTGGAGCGGCTGCTAGTGATTATGCCGGCATGAGTAACGATAAAACAGGTGAGAATCCTGTTCGCCGAAAACCTAAGGTTTCCTGGGGAAGGGAAATCCGCCCAGGGTTAGTCGGCCCCTTAGTCGAGGCTGAAAGGCGTAGACGATGGACAGCAGGTTAATATTCCTGCACCACGTTGGTGGACGAAAGTAGTGACGCATTCTCTTAAGGTAGCCCGTGAGTAGTCGTGCGGGTCCCGCAAGGGCGAGGACAATTTAAGATTCCGAAGTGCCCCGCGAGAGTGCCGAGAAATAGCTACTGTAGGTTGAAGCCAGCGTGACCGTACTAAAACTGACACAGGTAGGTGAGGAGAATATCCTCAGGCGCTCGAGAGAACCGTCCTTAAGGAACTCGGCAAATTGACCCCGTAAGTTCGCGATAAGGGGACCCTCCAGCGGCCATTATTTCGATATTGGTCGGCTGAGGGCACAGAAAAGTGGCTCTGGCGACTGTTTACCAAAAACACAGTTCTCTGCTAACTCGTAAAGAGGATGTATAGAGAATGACGCCTGCTCGGTGCCGGAAGGTTAAGAGGATGGGTTAGCACTTCGGTGCGAAGCTCCTAATTGAAGCCCCGGTAAACGGCGGCCGTAACTATGACGGTCCTAAGGTAGCGAAGTTCCTTGTCGGGTAAGTTCCGACGTGCATGAACGGCGTAACGACTGGAGCACTGTCTCGAGGACGGACTCGGTGAAATTGTAGTTGTGGTGAAGATACCACATACCCGCGGCAAGACGGAAAGACCCCGTGAACCTTTACTGTAGCCTGGTATTGATGCCTGGCATATCATGCGTAGGATAGGTGGGAGGCTGTGAAACAGGCGTTTCGGCGCTTGTGGAGCCATCCTTGAAATACCACCCTTGCTATGTTAGTCACCTAACCGTGACCCTTGAATCAGGGCATGGGACAGTGCTTGGTGGGCAGTTTGACTGGGGCGGTCTCCTCCGAAAAGGTAACGGAGGAGTTCAAAGGTACCCTCAGCGTGGTTGGCAATCACGCAAAGAGCGTAAAGGTATAAGGGTGCTTAACTGCGAGACTGATAGGTCGAGCAGATACGAAAGTAGGACTTAGTGATCCGGTGGTTCCGTGTGGAAGGGCCATCGCTCATCAGATAAAAGGTACTCCGGGGATAACAGGCTTATCGCCTCCGAGCGTTCATAGCGGCGAGGCGGTTTGGCACCTCGATGTCGGCTCATCACATCCTGGGGCTGTAGGCGGTCCCAAGGGTTCGGCTGTTCGCCGATTAAAGTGGTACGCGAGCTGGGTTCAGACCGGCGTGAGCCAGGTCGGTCCCTATCTGCCGTGGGCGCAGGAATCTTGAAGAGATGTTTCCTTAGTACGAGAGGATTGGGAAGCACTGACCTCTGGTGTACCGGTTGTCGCGCTAGCGGCACCGCCGGGTAGCTAAGTCGGGAAAGGATAACCGCTGAAAGCATCTAAGCGGGAAGCCCGCTCTAAGATGAGGATTCCATGAACTTAATTGTTTGAGAGAACCCAGACAGACTATCTGGTTGATAGGCCGGGTGTGTAAGTGACGAAATTCACTAAGCTAACCGGTACTAACGTTCGATTACTTGACCATATCAATCATAGATTGAAGATTTGGTCGCCCTACATTAGGTTGTAAGGCACTTCATTCAATATCCACTGTACTTGTTTGACATATAAAGAGATCTTCGGCCTCATCTTCGGGTGAGGCCGATCATAAGTTTCCTGGTGACTTTACGAGCAGGGAAACGCCTGATCCCATTCCGAACTCAGAAGCTAAGCCTGCTCGGCCGATGATAGTCTTAAGGCGAAAGTAGGTGATCGCCAGGATTTATAAGGCTCCGCGAGTGAAAACTCACGGAGCCTTTCCTTTTGCGCGGATGGTTACATGAAAAATACTTGACAATGTTCACCTCTATCCCGATAATTGAATTCGTTGCGATATATGAATTCAAAAAAGGAGCCCTCAGTGAAGCGAGCATTATTGATTACATCATACCTTCTTTTAACGGTCGTTATTCATGCCGGCTTGACATTACCGTCGGATGATGTTGCGATGGAAGAAACTTCTGTTTCTTCCTATTCAGGTTTTACCGGTGATGTTCCGCCTGAGAATCCAGGTGGTTCAAGTGGTAATTATGAAATCCCGGCCAATACGATTGCGTGGTTTGACTTTGATCCCCAAGCTTATGAAATGGTCGATCTTATGGTGCCGGGTGAATATTATTTCTCGAATGTCCCCAGTGAATTGACAGGAATTCTTGTCCAACTGATGGGGATGGATCCAAACGCTGTCCTGGTTTTCCCAATTTCTATTCCCGAACCGTGCAGTTGTTTGTTGATTACAGCGGGTTTCCTCATCCTTCGTCGAAAACATTTCGCAATTTAATTATGTTTCATGATATTCCACAAACAATTTTAGACCGGATGCGGTTTTTGGAGGGCATTGACACGCGTGACCGTGTTGATGGGACTTCGCGTCTTGAGCGGCTTCGTCAGATTCCGCCGGAGACGGGGAAGTTTATTGCGATGCTGGCGGCGACTGCACCGGAAGGCGAATATATCGAGATCGGCACCAGTGCGGGCTATTCAACCATGTGGCTGTCGCTGGCGTGCCGCATGTTGGGGCGTAAAATCAAAACATTTGAGATTCTGGATGAAAAGGCCGCATTGGCCAGAGAAACCTTTCAATTAACCGGTCTTGACGATGTGGTTGATTTTATTCACGGCGATGCACTGTCTCACCTGGATGAGTGCCGGGGAATTTCATTTTGTTTTCTGGATGCCGAAAAGGAAATCTACGGCGATTGCTATGAGAAAGTGATTGTCCAAATGGTCCCCGGCGGGATTTTAATCGCCGACAATGCCATCAACCATGAGACAACACTGCGTCCGATGCTGGATCGGGCGTTGAGCGATACACGGGTGGACGCTTTGATTGTTCCCATCGGCAAAGGCGAATTGGTCTGCCGGAAATTGTAGGCTGTTGCCGATACGATGTGATTTAGTTTGTGTCCGGATAGTGGCTGATGATCTCGGCTTCGGTGATGCGGTCATATTGGCGGATTTGCTTATGATGGGGCGGCCACTGAATCAGGAAGTTGGCCAGCGATTCCCACAACAGCACCCAGGCCGCGACGGTCAGACCCTCGGTAAACAGATATCCGAATACCCCCGAGTCGTTCGCAAACAGTCGTTGCGTCCAGAGCGATAAAATCATGACGACAACTCCCAATCCCAGCAGGATAAACGATGTACGCAAAAGGTTTTTAATCTCGCGAATTTTCAGCACACGCATGTAAACGAAAAAGTTACGAATCCCTTCGGTGGCATTCTGCCAGCGTGTCGGATCCGGGGCCGCGTCCAGGTTGATCCGGATCAGAAAGGGCGCCTTGTGGATTTCGACCACGCAGTCGATCAGATAATTATAAAAATCCTTTTCGAGGTCTTTTTTTGCATAGGGAGTGGCCTTATCGAAGTCGTTAAACAGCTCTTCAATTTTTGCCGCTGTAATATCAATGATAATCCGGCCTTCCGGGGTCTGATGATACCGGTCCAGAATTGGCCTTTTGAGCGTTTTCATCATGTTTTTGCAAACCGTCGCTTTCTATCTGTTTTTACATTATCTCAATATTCGTCGGTTTTGTCAAGATCAGGGCAGTTCTGCGGCGACTGGCCAGCCGTTTTCCCATTCGAGGCTGGAGATTTTCAATTCCGAACGTCCCGTTTGCCCGTGGTAGGCATGAAAAACAAGCCAGTCCTGTCCCGGTTGTTGGAAGACGGCGCAATGGCCCGGGCCTTTCCAGTTGTCGGTGGTGGCTTTGAGGACAACACTGCCGCCGCCTTGACTCATGGGCACACCATTCTTGTCCACATACGGTCCGGTGATGTCTTTGGACCGTCCGACGACAATGTTATAGGTGCTTTCAGCGCCGCGGCAGCAAAAATCGAATGAGACAAACAAATACCAATAGTCGCCGTTTTTGACGATAAACGGCGCTTCGACCGCACCTTCGACCGGCGGGGTGACATGTTCTTCCTGACGCGGACGCGCGCAAAGCTTATACAGTGTCGTATCTTCTTCCGAGAGCAGGCCCGTTTCCGGATTGATCTTCCGCATCATGATGCCGCCCCAGAAACTGCCCCAGGACATCCAGACGCTGCCGTCATCTTCGATGGCGATATTGGCGTCAATGGCGTTAAAATCATCGGCGCCGCGAGTGGACCGAACGACCATGCCGTGATCGATCCATTCATAGTCGTCGCTTTCCCGGTTGAGAGTTTTATTGGTCGCCAGTCCAATGGCCGAATTGTTCTTGCCGAAAGTTGAGATCGAGTAATACAGGTGATAGCGTCCGTTGAAATAGGAAATGTCCGGTGCCCAGATACCTTTCGTACCGGGAATTTCGATGGGAGCCCATTCGGGCAGCTCTTCGAAAACATTGCCGCAACGCTCCCAGGTGATCATGTCTTTGGAGCATTTCATCGGCACAAATCCGCGTCCGGGTCGACCGCCGGTGGCGAAAATATAATAAGTGTCATTTTCTTTGATAATGACCGGGTCATGGACGCCGAGGGCACCGCGCTGTCCTTGCAGTTCGAGCATGACCGGAGCTTTAGTCGCTGACTTACCGCAGCCGCAGATTGTCAGCAAAATGAAAACGAACGCGAAAACGCCGCAAACTCCGTGGCAAAAGTGATTGCGATTGTTCGAAAATGTCTCAAAAATGCCTGTCCGATCCTTCATTATCTGCGACCTCCTGAAAAAGATTCTGAATGTTTCATAGACAAACGTACCACGATCGTCACTGATTGCTGCTTGCTGCAATCCATTGTATCGAATCGGCATATAGAGTCACTTGAAAAATTATTAAATGCCAAAGGGCTATCTTTTGGACGGAAGGGGAGCGTTCTGCCGAAGTATAGAATATGAAACAGGATCAGGGCACAATTCCGAATTCACCAAAACAAACATCACGCAAGCATCGATGGGTGTTTTTTGTTTTATGCCTGCTTCTCCTGTTTTTACTTAGCCTGATTACGGCGGATGTGTACGTCGGGGCTTGTTCGCGAGGGCGGCTTTATTATCGGATGGATGATGTGCCGCACCGACCGGCCGCACTGGTGCTGGGCTGCGGCAAATACACGCAGGGCCGGCCGAATTTATACTACCAATATCGTATCAACGCCGCGGTCGAGCTTTGGCAGGCGGGCAAAATCGATGCAATTGTCGTTTCCGGTGACAATTCCCGCAAAGACTATGACGAGCCATCCGAGATGAAGGCTGATCTGGTGGAAAAGGGCGTGCCGGCTGAATACATCACGATTGATTATGCCGGTTTTCGTACGCTGGATTCGGTGATTCGGGCTGAGCAGGTTTTTGGCCTGGACGATTATGTGATTGTTTCCCAACCGTTTCATTGCCGCCGGGCGATTTATCTCGCCCTCAAACAGGGCCAATCCGTGATCGGATATTGTGCCGCTGATGTGGCGGGTACGTCCGGTGCAAAGGTGCGTTTGCGCGAAGTACTCGCACGGACCAAAGCGGTGGCAGACACGTTTATCGCCAAACCGCCCCAATTCCTCGGCAAAACCGAACAGGTCAATTACCGCGATCCGGAAAAGGGCGATCTCTAAAAAAACATTGATACCCGGTCATGAAATCGGTATATTCAGGAAAAATAAATCCAAAACATTATTTGAAGGAGGTTTTATGAACTGTCCTGTGTGCAAAGAGCAAGTCATGTCAAGTCATCCGTTGGAGGCCAATTTATCCGCTCAGGTTTGCGGCCGGTGCAGCGGCAAGTGGATCGCTTCATACCAGTACTGGCGATGGAAAGAGGTCTCCGGCAAGTCATTATTGGCCAATCATGCGTCTGCGGCCGGCGATATTCCGGTGGAAGATAATACCGGCGCGAAGCTGTGTCCCGAATGTGGCCATTTTCTGCGGCGTTTTCCGGTTGGCCAGGGGCTTGGTTTTGGACTGGACCACTGCGGTAACTGCGGCGGGACATGGTTTGACGCCAACGAATGGGAAAATCTTAAAGGCCGAAGCTTGCACGATGATGTGCATAAGATTTTCTCCGAAGTCTGGCAGAATCAGGTCCGAAGCGACGAGCACCAGGCCGCGATGGAGGCTTTTTATAAAGAAAAATTCGGCGAAGACGGCTACCAAAAGGCCAAAGACCTCAAAGCCTGGATCGACACCCATCCCAATCAAGCCGAACTGAGAGCTTTTTTAGGATTGTAAAGGTTTGTTTTTAGCTGGATTGAGTATGAGTACTTTGTGTCGTAAACTGGTTGGCTTTTTTACAGGTTTCTATATTATTGATAGCATCCTTTATCTACGTCAGTCGACAGGTTGGATTGCTTTTCCAAAAGCTGAAATATTGGCAGTTAAATTTAAAACCGCAAGTCATGTGATTATAAGATATAAGGGGGGAAAACATGTGGTGGTAGACCTGTTTTCATACTCGAAGAATAATTGGGTTTACCGCGGTGTTTTTGATCAATTAACAGATGGATTGGAAAAAATTCAGCACAAACACAAATCAGGATCATGGACATACATAAAGCATGAATAGTGTTTGTGGATTCGAAAAGGTTGCAATCAGCGCATAAAAAAAGAGGGATCCGATGGGAGGAAAGCTTTGCGCTTTCGGGCCTACACGCCGTGCAACAGTTTTCTCTTTCCGTTGCTCTGGTGGGAGCGGATCCCGTTCTTCCTTCCTCATTCTTCGAAAAGTCCTTACACGGTTCCGAACTTCACACCAATGTGAAGCGGCTGAACGTATTCTTCAGCCAAATGACGAAGTAACAATCAATACGAAGTGAAAAAACCGGGGGTTCTCAAAAACTCCGAAAATAAAAAAAGATTTTCACCTCCGGTTTTCGTATTACGATTTTTCCGGTTATAATGCTATTTGGAGCTGTTATCGCGGCGAGGATTTTGCCATGAAATACCGTGTGTTTGCAGATATATTGGTCATGATCCATTTTTTGTGGATTCTCTTCATGCTCGCCGGCTTTTTCATGACGTTGTGGGCGATGATTTGCCGTTATTGCCGACATCAGCGGTGTCGATTTCTCGACCGGTGGATTCTCAGGAGCGTTCATTTAGGGGGAATTGCCTATGTCGGCTTACTGGCAATGCTGGGGAAATATTGTCCGCTGACCGTGTGGGAGTATCGGCTGAGGTTGCAGGATGACCCGGATTTGGCATATCCGGGTTCGTTTATTGCCTCAATCATCGAGCGACTGGTGTATCCGTCCGTGCCCCCGGCGGCGATTCTTATCCCTACCCTTGTGGTTGCAGGCGTGACACTGGCGGCGTTTGTGATCTGCCCGCCGGAAAAGATCAAACGCCTATGGAGTTACCTGATCAGTTGGAAGGGACGTCGTTGAAAAGTGATTGAAAAAGTCGCTTATTTCAGCCATGTTCTGGGAAGCGATGATCAGCAGCACCAGCAGTGCCAAACATATCAGCCATATAACCATCGCCCGCCGGGTCGCCTTTTTGGCGCGTTCTTTTTCCCACCACCACAGCGGACGGATGCCCTGCACGAGAAACGTGATGA
Source organism: Anaerohalosphaeraceae bacterium (assembly GCA_963675155.1). GTDB lineage: Bacteria > Planctomycetota > Phycisphaerae > Sedimentisphaerales > Anaerohalosphaeraceae > 4572-13. The sequence continues at coordinate 1,328,916 of OY775912.1, forward strand.
CGCCGGCCAGGTTGACGCAAATCAGGTTTGTTGCGAACAGCAGTCCCGCTCCCGCGGCGAGTTGCCATTGGCCGCAGCCCAGCAGAATCCCGCACGTCACCAGCGGCGGCAGCAGCGCCACCGCGACCATCACCCCGATAATCGCACCCGACAGCGACATGGTAAAACTCAGTGTGCCCGCCACACCCGCCGCCAGCGCCAGAACGATATCGGCCAGGCTCACCTCGGTGCGGGACAGAATTTCCGTGCAGTGAATGTTATATTCTTTGAAGACCGCGCCAACGATAGCGGCAAAAATAAGCGGCGCGATGATCCCCACGACGTTGGCCCGCTTGGCGTTTTTGGCCAGTTGCAAATCCCCCAGTGCCGAAGCCAGTGCCCATGCGATGTTCGGGCCCAGCATCGGTGCGATCACCATGGCTCCGATGACCACAGCCGTATTGTTACGCATCAGGCCAATCGCGGCGACCACCGACGACAACGCCAGCATGGTCATGAATAAATACGACAGTTCACTGGCTTCCTGAACATCGTGATACAGCTCTTCCCGACTGACCCGTCCGAATTTGATTCTTTTGCTTTGGGGCGATTCAGTCTGCGTATTATTTTCCACGTGTGGGATGGTTGCTTCGACGTTGACAATGACAATGCGAAAATTATCGACATTGGAAAACCGTGTTTCCAGACGGTCCAACAGCTCTTCGGTGCTTTCGGCCCGCATCAGCAGCTTGACATGCATCAACTGGTTAAAGACTTCCTTCTGGATGATGTTGACGGATTCAAATTCCTCTAATAGATCGAACAGGCTAACCTGCTGGTCTACCGGAATAAAAATTTCCACAAATCGCAACGCCATACCGTTTACTTCCTCACATTTCCTTCATCTTTCAAGCTTTCAAAATCGTCTCAATCTGCTTAAGCTCATCGCTGCTGAAATCCAGTTTATTTAGCGTACTTAAATTATCCATCAACTGCTCGACGCGACTGGCTCCCACCAGCGCACAGGTGACTGCCTTTTGATGCAGCACCCACGCGATCGCCATTTGGGCCAGCGTCTGGCTTCGCTGCTGCGCCAATTCATTGAGTTGTTTGAGCTTTTCGATCAGTTCCGGGGTAATGACGTCCTTCTGCAAAAAACCGTGTGCTTTGGCGGCCCGTGAATCGTCCGGAATGCCGCCGAGATATTTATTCGTCAGCAGGCCCTGTGCCAGCGGACAAAAACAAATACACCCTGTCCCCATTTTGTCGAGCGCATCAAACAAGCCGATTTCTTCAAATCGCCGGTCCAGCATCGAATAGGGCGGCTGATGGATCAGCAGACGCACGCCCATGTTTTTCAAGATCGCCGCGGCTTGTTTCGTTTCTTCCGGGGAATATTTGGAGATGCCCACGTACAACGCCTTGCCCTGATGAACCGCCGACGCCAGCGCCTCCATGGTTTCTTCCAGCGGTGTATCCGGGTCCGGGCGGTGCGAATAAAAAATGTCCACATAATCCAGCCCCATCCGCTGCAGCGACTGGTCCAGGCTGGCGATCAGGTACTTCTTCGAGCCCCATTCGCCGTAAGGCCCGTCCCACATCAAATGCCCGGCTTTGGTCGAGATGATTAATTCGTCCCGGTGGTAGGCCAGGTCGTCTTTGAGAATCTTGCCGAAATTGATTTCTGCCGATCCCGGCGGGGGGCCGTAATTATTAGCCAGGTCAAAATGCGTAATACCGTGGTCGAATGCCGTGCGGATCAGATCGCGTGCGATTCGCGGATCATCCACATCGCCAAAATTGTGCCATAAGCCCAGCGCAATGGCCGGCAGTTTCAGTCCGCTATGTCCACAGCGATTGTAAATCATTTTTTCATATCGTTTCTCAGATGCGATGTATCTCATTGCAGTGCCTCCTGTAGCTTATTTATTTTTTCAACGTATGCGTCCGGGTTAAACTTGCGTTTCAGTCCCGCGGCGTTCATATAACGGACCTTGCCGAAAACGTCCCGCTCGTTCCAGGCGCGGTCATGTTTGCCGAAGCACCACGCCACGCCCGCAAAGGCATTGGGGTCGCGTCCGTCCAGTTCATACTTATTATTCAGATACAACGCTGTTTGGAAAGCTTTTTCTGGACTTTTATTCCATTCGAGAATCTTTTTGCCCCAATACATCCGCATGTAGTTGTGCATTTTGCCGGTGAGAACCATTTCCATCTGTGCCGCGTTCCAGTACGGGTCGTGTGTTTGGCCCCGTTCAAACTGTGCGAGCGAGTAAACATAGTCGCGTTTGTCTTTGGCGTGGTAATTTAAGGTCCGCAGGGCCCACGCCGGCAGGGCGTCATACTCATCGTAACGGCTGTTGTAATAAACAAAGTTGTGGCTCAATTCCCGCCGGACGATGAGTTCTTCCAGAAAAGACTCCTTGCCGGGAGAATCGGTTTTCAGGATTTCCAAAGCGACATGCAGCGGGCTGATCTGGCCGAAATGCAGATACGGACCCAGGTTTGACTGGCAATCTTCCATCGGGTCGTTGCGTTTGTTGTCATAGTCATCCAGCTTGGTTTTGATGAACTGCCGCAGTCGTTTTTTGGCCTCGCGGGTTCCACCTTTGAAAAACGGAGATTGTCTGACATGTCGGTCAATAGACAACTTTTTAAGGGCCTTGTGAATATCGTTAATCTCAAACGACTTGAATCGCAGATCCAGTGAGCTGTATTTGGGCTTAGTGTGCTTGAATGGAATAAGGTATTTGCTAAGCTGTTTAGCCATTCGGGGTCGAAGTGTACCTGCGGAATAATTTTCTTTTTCCGTGACTTCCTCAATGGGCACGATCAGGTTGGTGGTCACCTCAGCCATCATGCAATCAACGGCGTCGGCGACATCGTGTCGCCATTGCTGCTGAATCCGCAAGTACCCTTCGTCGACAATCAGCCTGTCGGCTTTTTGGGAAATGGTGGTGATGGTTTGCTCCGGCCTCCCGTGCAGGATGACCAGTTGAATCCCGCGTTTGGCCAAAGCAGCTTTGCTTTCCTTTAGGCCCTCCAGCATAAACGCATAATGCCGCTCGTTGGCTTCGGGGAAATCATCGGTGATGGAAAACGCCGCGATAACGGGCTTTTTGCGTTGATTCGCTTCACTGATCGCGTATTCCAGTGCATGATTCCACTCAGCTCGCTGCGCCGCCTGCATCCAGTACAAAACAAACGCCCGGTCCTGAATTGCCTCATCATTCAAAACCAGTATTCGTTCCGCCTGAACCATCCTCATCTTTCGCTGAAAACGAACCACGAAGACAGTTGAAATATTTAGACAGGATTAACGGGATTTACGAGATTAAAAAAACTTAATGAAATCCAGTCAATCGTGTTAATCCTGTCTAAAATAAAAAGTCGTGTCTATTTGTATTCGTGGTTCTGGATTATTCGCTTTTCCCTTTGCTGCGAGAGTCACGCCGCCGGTCGGCTTCTTTCAACAGCCGTTTTCGTATTCTAATCGATTTTGGCGTAATTTCAACCAATTCATCTTCCTGGATGTATTCCAGCGTTGCTTCCAGGCTCATAATCCGCGGCGGGCGAACCTTGGCCGAGTCATCCTTGCCGGAGGATCGCACGTTGGTCAACTGCTTGGCCCGGGTCGGGTTGACGGTAATGTCTTTATCCTTGCAGTGCTCGCCGACGACCTGACCTTCGTAAATCTTTTCGCTGGGTGAGACAAAGAAGATGCCGCGATCATACAGCCCGTCCAGCGCGTAAGCAGTGACGGTGCCGGTATCCAGGGCGACCATCACACCCGCCTGACGCTGCGGAATCGATCCGCGCATCGGTTCGTACCGTTCAAACGTATGATGCATCACGGCCCGGCCCTGTGTGGCTGTCAAAATACGGGCATGCAGTCCGAACAACCCGCGGGAGGGGATCATGAATTCCATGTGGATATAATCATCTGAACCGCTCTTGGCATCCATACTGAGCATTTCACTGCGGCGATCACCCAGCAGACTCATGACCGGGCTTTGGCATTCCAAGGGGCAATCGACCACCAGTCGCTCGATCGGCTCCTGCCGCAATCCGTCGACATAGCGGATGATGACATTCGGTTTGCCGACACACAATTCATAGCCTTCGCGACGCATGTTTTCCAGCAGAATCCCCAAGTGCATCAAGCCCCGTCCGGAGACCTTAAACTCTTCCGGCGTTTCCCCAGGTTCGACTCGCAGGGCGACGTTGACCTGAAGTTCCTTTTCCAGTCGCTCTTTGATCTGGCGGCTGGCGACGTATTTGCCTTCCTGCCCGGCGAATGGTCCGTCGTTAATACGAAACGTCATGTGCATTGTTGGTTCATCGACCGCCACAATCGGCAGGGCACTGGGCTCGTCCGCACAGGCAATCGTGTTGCCGATATCCACCGGGTCCAGTCCCGCAATCGCACAAATGTCACCGGCGACCACGCGATCGGCATTTTTCTTGCTCAGCCCGTCAAAGCTGTAAAGCTGAACGATCTTCTGCTGCGTGTGTTTGCCCTCAATATCAATGACGGCAATCTTTTCGGCCTGTGAAACCGAGCCCGCGAACACACGCCCGATGGCGATGCGGCCGAGGTACTCGGAATAATCCAGTGACGTCACCATCATCTGAAGCGGCGCATCCGGGTTGTCCTTTGGTGCGGGTACATGGTTGATGATCGCATCAAAAACCGGCTGCATGTTATCGTTGGCAACGTGATGATCGGTTGTGGCCCAGCCGTTCTTGGCGGAGGCATATAAAATCGGGAAATCCAGTGAATTGTCATCTGCTTCCAAGGCGACGAACAGGTCAAATACCTCATTGACCACGTCATCGGGACGTCCGTCGGTCCGGTCAATCTTGTTGACGACAACGATGGGTTTCAGTCCAAGGGCCAGTGCCTTGGTCAGTACAAATCGTGTCTGCGGCATCGGCCCTTCAAAGGCGTCGACGACCAGCAGCACCCCGTCAGCCATTTGCAGTACGCGTTCGACTTCGCCGCCAAAGTCGGCGTGCCCCGGCGTGTCAATGACGTTAATCTTATACTCTTCCCCATTCGGGTCGGTGTACTGGATCGCACAGTTCTTGCTCAAAATCGTGATCCCGCGTTCGCGTTCCAGCGGATTGGAGTCCATAATCAGACCGTGCTGACCGCCGGCCAGCTTATCCAGCTCCGCATTGCGGAACATCCCCGATTGGTACAGTAACTGGTCCAAAAGGCTCGTTTTACCATGGTCAACGTGGGCGATAATCGCCACATTGCGTATGTGTTCGGTTTCAGACATTAGAGTCCTTATTCATTAGAGTTTGGTAAGGAAAAGCAGCTTTCTGCGTATGAAAGCAAACGGAGGATTCTAATCGCGTTTGCGTGAAATGTCAACAGAAAAACCCTCTCACGGGTTTCGGACCGGATTCGCAAAAATCAATGATTATTCTCTTTTTTGACCGTTTTGACGGGCATTGCAAATTGTCAGGTCAAACTAACAATCGTTGAGCGTCCCTGTTGCTGATAGAGGACTTTGCCTTCACGTGCCAACCATCCCAGGCCCTGATAGGCAACCGGGGCTGGAAGATGCGTTTTTTTGGCAATTTCCGTTAGATTGACTGGTTTTTTAGCTTCCGACAACACTTTCCATATTTGTCCGGCGGCCTGACCAATATTATCTTCCATAAGTCACCTCGTTTATTGTTAAGTTAGGTTTATTTTTATTATACACAAATAACGCCTGACAGGTTCATTACACTATAGACACATTGGCGATTGTCTGTCAAGTCAGAGTTTTTACGGAGTTAATCGCCGGTGCAATGCTGTGTTGACATTTCAGTCGGATGCGATATGATGCCGATAGTGTGAACCAGGCAGCAATGCGGTATTTCTTTTAGGAGCCCGAGATGAAGCCGATATTCAAGCGTTCAGAGCATAATCCCATTCTGACGGTGGGCGACCTGCCGTTTCAGGCTGAAGCCGTCCTCAATCCCGGTGCCGTGGAAGTCAACGGGCAGGTGGTCCTTCTGCTGCGTGTTGAGGATACAAACGGATTTTCCAGTATTTACACCGCGCGGAGTGACAATGGTGTAACGGATTGGGATATTGATTCAACGCCGCTGCTGGCCTGCGGACAGAGTCGCTGGAAGTATGAGCGGTGGGGCTGCGAAGATCCCCGCATAACCTGGATCGAAGAGCATCAGGCCTGGTACATTACCTATACGGCCTATTCACCGGCCGGAGCAGCCGTGGGCATGGCGAAAACAAAGGACTTTATAAAAGCCGAACGTGTCGGACTGATCCTGCCGCCAAACAACAAGGATGCCTGCCTGTTTCCGGTGAAGTTTGACGGCCGCTGGGCGATTTTGCAGCGGCCCAATGCCGGCGGAGGCGTTGAAAATATCTGGATGGCCTATTCACCCGATTTGGTTCACTGGGGCCATCCCCATTGCGTGCTGACCGGAGGACGCGGGCCGTCGTGGGACGGGATGAAAGTTGGCGCCGGGCCGCCGCCGTTGCTGACGGACAAGGGCTGGCTGATGCTGTATCACGGCGTGAAAATGTACGCCGGGCAGATGGCCTATCGCGTCGGGGCCGCACTGCTGGACCGCGATAAGCCGCACAAGGTCATCGCACGCAGTCCGCGATGTCTGTTTAAGGCGATGGAGTTATATGAGATGACGGGCTTGGTGCCGAATATTGTCTTTCCGACCGGCATCATTCAACGCGGCGATAAGCTATGGGTTTATTATGGCTCCGCCGACACCTGTGTCTGTTTGGCGATTGTCAGCCTCGATGCTGTCCTGGACGCACTCGAAGACAATTCCGGACCGTTTGAAAACAATCTTTGACAGGAGACCCAATCGTGGACAACGAACGACGGATTGCATATTTTTCAATGGAAATCGGATTGGAAGAAGGTATGCCGACTTACAGTGGCGGCCTGGGCATCCTGGCGGGAGATACGATTCAGTCGGCGGCAGATTTGGGGGTGCCGATTGTGGTAATAACCCTGCTGCATCGAAAAGGCTATTTCTTCCAGAAACTCACCGACGATGGCTGGCAAACCGAAGAACCCGTCGAATGGGTGCCTGCCGATTACACCCGTCTCCAATCGCAGAAAGTGTCGGTCTATATCGAAGGACGTCCCGTCAAAGTCTGTGCATGGAAATATGAAATCCGGGGCTGTTCCGGCGACACCGTTCCGGTCTATCTGCTGGATACGAATCTGGATGAAAATGCCGAACAGGATCGCATTCTGACCGACCATCTCTATGGCCATGAATCACACTATCGACTGTGTCAGGAAATCGTACTGGGCATCGGGGGCATCAAGATGCTTCGTGCCCTGGGCTACAATCAAATCGAACGATTTCACATGAACGAAGGGCACGCCGGCCTGCTGACGATTGAGTTGCTGGAAGAACAGTTACTCAAAAAAGGCGATGATACGACGATTACTCCCGATGACATTGAAGCGGTGCGCCGCCAGTGCGTCTTTACCACGCATACACCTGTGGCCGCCGGCCATGATCAGTTTCCCATCGAACTGGTCCATCAGGTGTTCGGTTCCCATGATGCTTTCGCAATCGAAAACGTGTTCTGCTGCGATAAGACGCTGAACATGACCTATCTGGCTCTGAGCCTGAGCAGTTATGTCAACGGGGTGGCCAAAAAGCACGGCGAAGTGTCCCGGCAGATGTTTACCGGCTATAAAATCGATGCTATCACCAACGGCATCCACGCCGGCCGATGGGCGTGTGAACCGTTTCAGAAGTTGTTTGACGCGCATATCCCCGGCTGGCGGGAAGACAATTTCAGCCTGCGCTATGCGCTGGGGATTCCCTGCCAGGACATCCAAAAGGCTCATGCCGAGGCCAAACGCGAACTGATTGAGCACGTCAATCAATACACCAATACCGGCATGGATACCGACGTGCTGACGTTGGGATTTGCCCGGCGAGCCGCCAGTTACAAACGCGGCGATTTGATTTTTAGTGACCGGGGCCGTCTGCGTCAAATTGCGGCTGAAGTCGGTCCCTTTCAGATTGTCTTTGCGGGCAAAGCACATCCGCGTGACACCGAGGGCAAAGAGCTCATCAAGCGGATTGTTGCCGCCGCCCATGAATTACGGGACAGTGTACGCATTGCCTATCTGCCGAATTACGACATGTCCATCGGCCGATTGATGACGGCCGGCGTCGATGTGTGGCTCAATACCCCCCAGCCGCCGCTGGAGGCATCCGGCACCAGCGGCATGAAAGCCGCCCTGAACGGCGTGCCGTCTCTGAGTATTCTGGATGGCTGGTGGATCGAAGGCTGTATTGAAGGCGTGACCGGTTGGGCGATTGGCCACAATCATCGCCTGACAGAGCAGCCCGACCGCCAGCAGGACGCACAATGGCTCTATGAAAAACTTCGGCAGGTGGCCGAACTCTTTTATAACGATCATGCCCGTTTCTGCGCCGTTATGCAGCATGCCATCGCACTGAACGGTTCCTTCTTCAACACCCAGCGGATGATGCAGCAATATGTGCTGAAAGCCTACTTCGTGTGATATTGGATTTTAGAAAAGGATGAATGATTGGCTCGATAGGGTTTCAATGAGTCGATAAGTGACAATCTCAGGTCATCGAATCTCCAATTTATACAGTAGCGTTCGATACGTCTTGTACTTTTGGAAATTCTCACCGGTGCGATGGCCGCGGATGTATTTGGCGTCGAGTTTTTTGAGCTTTTTACGCATGAGCCATTTCACCAACACCAGCAAAACCGGATAACGGCTCCGGGCCAAATCTTCGCCCAGTGCCATCGCCGGGATACCGACGTCGTGGAACAGGCGGGCTTCCACATCAATCGTCGGGGCCGCATGAGCGGTAATGTCCTCATCGCTGACCAGCTCAAACGCCAGCGGTTCCAATGCCGCTTGAAATGCCGACCACAAATAGCCGCCCGATATCGAACATTTACCCGGCACGTCATCTTTCTTGAAAATATCGCTAATCAAAAGATACCCGCCATCATTGAGTAATGAGGCCGTCTTGCCCAATGCGTCTTTCGGGTCCATGTACTGAAAGCTTTCACTGAACATCACCAGGTCATATCGTTTGTCGGTCTGGAGCTTTTCGTAGCAGCATTCAAAAATCGTACTCTGATCGGCCAATAGTTTTCCTGCTCTCTCGGCAAGGAACGGGCTGGGGACGACACAGTCGACGCGGTATCCGGCGTCGATCATCATGTTGGCAAGCCCGCCCAATCCGCAACCGACGTCAAGAATCGATTGGACGCCTTCCGGGATTGTGGCTATCAGGTGTTTGGCATAGTTGTCCTGGGCGATATGCAGATTCGTGATATCCACCGGCAAATCATCGGTCCAGTAACCATAGTTCAAATGTTCCAGCTTGAGGAAATGTTTTCCGAACAGGGCGCCAAATTCCAGCCCGATTTCCCGGGACAGTTCTTTTTTATTCATGGCTCTTCGAGTGTGTGTCTCATGTGCGGTCGACGTTTCTTTGACGTGGGTTTTAACCGTATCCATTTTAATTATCGCCTCCCTACTCGTTTAATAGGATGCCCGAAGCGGCTTAGGTGTTTTTCTCCGCGCGGGCCATTCGTTTCGTCTGAATGCTTAGCTTTGACGTTTTTTCGCGCAGGAACTTCATGCCGCGGCCGGTGGTGATTTCCTTTTCTTCGCTGACAAAGTCGATATATTGCAGCATCGCCCAGGCACTGTTGGCCCATCGCATCTGGTAGCCGCGTTGATGGGCCTGTTTTTCCATCCGCAGACGTTTTTCCTTTTCAAAGACCATGAAATCCAGTGCACTGGCAATCTGCTCGACCGAGTCCTCTTCCGGATCAACCAGGATGCCCCGTGCGAAACGACCGATCGTCACTCCCGGTGGACACGTTTTGTTCGAATAGATCAATTCCAGTGCATACCGGAATTTCGTGGCAATCCCCACACGCCCCGAACCAATCGTATCGGCCAGAATTCCACTGGAAATCTGTTCCATATTCAGATACGGCAGAATCATCACATTCGTCGCGCCGTAAAACTTCAGCAGGGTGCTTTCGTCCAAAAACATGTCGAGAAAGACGATGTCATGATTGAACCAGTCGATACCGTCCAGGCTTTTGGCCCGGCACCATTTAAGATCCGATTCGGTCAGTGCCGCGTCAATTTCAGCCATAAAGTCACGATAATAGCTGCCCCCGTCGGCCTTGACAAATTCCGGGTGACACTGCCCGCCGATCAGATAAACAATGTGCTGACGCTGGGCGGGCGTACACGACTCCTGGAGGAAACGCCCATACGCACGGATGCTGTACTGAACGCCTTTGCCCGGGCTGAGCAGTCCCAGCGTCGTGGCCAGGAAAATGTCACTGATGCCTAGTTTGGCCTTGATTTCAAACCGGTCAAACTGTGTCGGATGATGCATCCGAACTCCATGATCAATGTGTTTGAGCTTAAAGTGGCTGATGCCGTAAGCATCCCCCTCAAGAATGTCAATCGCACTTTCCGTTGTTACGATCAACCCGTTGGAATGTTCGGCCAGATCAATGAGAATTTGCCGCTGATGGTCATTGGGCTTTTCCAGTACCGTATGCAGATACACCAGGCACGTCAGGTTATACGCCTTGCAGGCTTTGGCGATGTTCACGAAATTATGTCCGATTCCGTCATTACCCTCATCGTCCGGGTCCAGCCCGAATTCATGCTGCAAAACGATGGCCGTTGGATTGTTACTTTCCTTGGCCCGCTTGATAATATCGTTGGTGACTTCCTTCCATGACTGCGGATTATATTGATCAATCACCAGGTCGACCGGGATATTATACGGCCCGTGGTTATTGTCAATCGCCGCAATGCGGATGTGTCCCACCTCGCCGGTCAATTGCGACAGGGCGTTGGATAAATCCCGGCAAAAAGTTCCGATCCCGCACCGGCGGGGCGGATAGGTGCTAACCATGCGAATGTTCCAGGCCATGATGTGTCTCCTTGAATCTATCTAAACAGCATGCCCAAAGGGCATTCTTAAACTACGAACTTACTACTATCACTGCAATTGCTGTCGAATCTCACTCGGGTGGACTCCGTTGTCATCGGCGATTTGGCGAATCGTTTGATCGGCTGCCGCTTCAATGCCGGCTGTTTTTAAAGTCTCGATGGCTTGCTCGACGTCAAGATTCAATTCTTCGCAGGCTTCCTGCAGTGTCTTGCGGCCAAAACCGCCGCCGCCTTCTCCGCCATTCCCACCACCGTGACGATTGCCGCCGCGTCCGGATTCAACGTGCGGCGTGGGCAGGGCCATTTCATACAAGGTATCCGGAGAAAGATTGTGCTGTTCGGCGACGTGACCGAAAATGTCACCTGCGGCCGCTTCGATCTGATGCGATTGAAGGTTCTTCAAGATCGTCTCTGTTTCGACACCGGCCTGTTTGGCCAGTGCTTCGATACTCAAAAGCTCTGCATGCGGCACCGGGGCTTTCGCTTCGTTTTTCTCCCATCCGAATTTGATTTCCCGATTCAGATCCAGCAGCGAGCTGAACGGTACAAATGGTTTGAGTGCGCCCCAGAACACAATCACACAGACAGCCAACGCGACAAGCCATTCCAATCGCAGTTGTTTGGAAGCCGCGGCTTTGCTGACGAGATAGGAAATCAGCGGCTTGCGATTTAGCCAGACATGCAGAATCGAGACGAGGATAAATAAAACGCTGAAACAAATATGCAGATTGCCCCATTGCTGTTTGCTCAGGCCCCAGATTCGCCAATCAGTCCAGTTAGCCACGCGACCGGGCGGAGTGATGTATAAGACGGCGCCTGTGACGGCAATCATCAGAAAAGAGAAAGCAGTCAGCAGCGACACAAACGGCCGAAAACGAAAAGCTGATTGTTCGCTCATAAAAAAATCCCCTAAAACAGGTTATTCATTCGAATCCTATTTTAGAGGATAATGATTGTTTAGCAAGTTAAAACTTACCGCTGTTTAATAGGGGGATCGGGGTCAAAGAAAAACAACGACGAACCCTCATTCCGTGTTCTATGCCGAATCACGCTGCTGTTCGACGTCGTCGTCATCTTCATCGAAATCATCTTCGTCTGTCAGATCATCGATTGAAGGCGTGTCGTCGTCATCGTAATCGTTGTCGTCGTCATCTTCCTCTTCACGCTGAATATCAATGGGACGTCGTCGGAAATTGTCAACCCGCATCGCCTCACCGCTTTCAATCATGCGGGCGTATTCCAGGCTGTAGCGTGTCCAGGGGATCGCTTCCAGGCGGTTTTCTTCGATGGGTTTGTCCAACCCTTCGCAGAAGCCAAACGTCCCGTTCTGAATCCGTGTGAGCGCATGTTGGATTTCGATTAGTGTCTTACGCTCTTCAGCCACCAGGTTGAGATTGAAATCCTGCTCATAGCTGTCGGTGCCGATGTCGGCCAGATGCACAGGCATACTCGACACGTCGCCGCTGTTGGGAGACAGCGTTTCTTCCAGTGAACAAACATCCCCCAGGATCTCTTTCATCTTCTCGATCAGCAGATCCTTGTAATATTCAAGCTGTTTTTTGCTTAACGTTTTTTGTTGTTTCTTTCCCATGTTTACCCTGTAAGTTAAATACGTTATCGAATAAGTCCCGGTTCACTATATATCGTCGTTAGACAGTTTCTTTATGATATCATTTTTTTTTATTTCAAGCGTTATTGTGTCATTTCGAGCGAAGTCGAGAAAACGAGTATATATAGTTGTTGCCGAAGGCGACTCCACCATAAAATATACGATTAAAATAACCCGGGAATTATAGAAATTTCTCCGATTTTATCAAACATCAAATAATAAATTTTCCATGTTTTTTGAGTTTTTATCAGACCCGACGGAAGCCGAAAAAAAGGTCTGTTTTTGGCCTTTCACCGCTGAGATTTCAGTTGGCAATGTCCGGTAACTTTGCTACCATAAGAAAACTTAGCTCAGTGGGCTCAGAGTGCTGTTTTTCAGGCTGTGCCGCCGTGCATAGCCGACAATTATGATTGGGATCTAAGATGACCGATGAGGGTTTGGATTTATCCGGGACAAAGGCTTTTCAGCAGGGCTTTCATTTAGCCGCCAATAAGCGGTTAGGCAAGTATCGTCTGCAAAAAAAGCTGGGAAAAGGCGGCTATTGCGAGGTCTGGAAGGCCCGGGATACTGTCGAAGGTATCTGGGTCGCCCTGAAAATCCCCATCGCCAATGTTGCAGGCAAACGCGATAATGAGACCATTTTACGGGAAGTTCGCCTGGTGGCTCAATTGCGACACCGACACCTTATGCCGCTCAAAAACGCCGATATCATCGATAATCACGCGGTTTTGGCCACGGAGTTGTCCGCCGGCACGCTGGACGATTGCTCGCGGCCCATGAGCGTCAAGCGGATTCTTTCGATCATTCGACAGGTTTTGGATGGCTTGAGCTATGCCCACCAGAAACGCATGATTCACTGTGACGTGACCCCCGGCAATATTTTTCTGTTTCCCAACGGCAGGGCGGCCTTAGGCGATTTTGGTATCGGTGTCCTGGTTAAGGGCCGCATGAAGACCATCGACGACTACGGCACCCCCGGCTATGTCGCCCCCGAGCAGGCATTCGGCAAACCGACCTACCGCAGCGACTGCTTTTCAGTCGGATTGGTGATGTATGAATATATCACCGGCGTCCTGCCGCGATGGCCGTTTCATTGGCCGCCGAAGGGCGTTGAACGTCTGAAAGATAAAACCAGCGCCGAATTTGTCAGGTTCATGAAAAAAGCGATCCACCCGTCACCGGAAAAGCGGTTTGCCAATGCCCGTCAGATGCTGGCGGCCATGGATGAAGCGATTCCGGCGGCGTTCAGGAAAAAATTGGATGTCGGCGAAAAGCAGTCCGTTCCCGACTGGCGTCAACTCCGGCGCAAAGCATTTATCCATCGCTATCGCAAGATCTTTACCGATTTTTATCCCTGCGTCGATTGCGGCCAACCCATCGCCGAGTCCATGCACTGCTGTCCGTGGTGCGCCAGCGAGCGAAACCGCTATGATGACTGCACACGCTTTTCGCATGTCTGTCACCGCTGCCACAAGGGCATTTCGCCCGAATGGAGCTATTGCCCGTGGTGCTATGGTCCCGGCTTTATTCCGCAGGATGCCAACGGCTCGCCGGAACCGGCCTATCACGGCCGCTGTGAGCATTGCCACGGCAAGCTCATGCGATTTATGAAATACTGTCCCTGGTGCCGCCGTAAGGTCAAAAAGAAATGGCACGTCTGGCCCTTCCCCGAAACATGCGGCCAATGCGGTAACGCCGTCGATTCGTCCTATTGGAATTATTGTCCGTGGTGTCAGCAAGGACTCCTCTAATGACCGAATCCAGCGAAAACCCCGTTCAGCATGACCCGCAGGTGTACGGCAGTCTTCCGTTTGCCTGGGCCGCCAAAAGCGATGTCGGACGTTGTCGCGAAAACAATGAGGATGCGTATCTCGTCGAGCCGGAAGCGGGGCTGTTTATTGTCTCCGACGGCATGGGCGGCCATCGCGGCGGCGAACTGGCCTCCGTCTTTGTCACACGCGATCTGTCCGTTCTGATCGAAGCGGGTTTTCACAAGTTGCGATCCCAAAGCCGCCGGGCCATTTTAAACCTCATCAAACGGGCCATTCGCCGCCATAATGACCAGGTCCGCGCCGAAGGCGACAGCGAATCCGGCTATAAAGACATGGGGGCCACGGTTGTGCTGGCAATGATTCACAGCGGCCGGGCGTACATTGCCAATTTAGGCGACAGCCGCCTTTATCGCTATCGCAATCACAAGCTCACGCAGATCACGCGCGACCATTCCGTCGTCGGCGAACTCATCGAGGCGGGCAAACTGCATCCCGATCAGGCCGAAGACCACGAGGCCGAAGGGCAGATTACCCAGTACATGGGAATGGATGAAAAGGCGGCCCCGCACCTGCGGTCATTCAAGCTGGAAAAAAATGACCGCCTGCTCCTTTGCTCCGACGGCCTGACCGATATGGTGGATAATCTCACAATCTCACAGATTTTAGAACAAAATCCCGACCCCGAACCGGCCGCCGAGCAACTCATCCGGCAAGCCAACAACGCCGGCGGAGCCGACAACATCACCACCATCATCATCGACTACAACAGAATCCCCCGCACATAAAACTCAAAGTCGTCTTTCTTCAAGGCACACACATTTTCTTTATTGTCTGACCATCTATCACTAATTACTGAATATGAATCGCTCCATTGGACGTACGCAGTGTCAGTTGGCCTTCGCCTTCGCCGATGGTGCCGTTGATCTTCTTGCCGAACTCGCCCTGTACCATAATCGGCAGGCTTGTATGGATTTTGCTGTTGGAGGTCGAGGCATTCACTTGTGCCGAGTAGTTCTCCGGCGTCGTTACTGAAATCGACCCGTTGGACGTAGTCAGGTCAATATTCGTGGCCGGATTCGCGTCTGCCTGATAAACCACATCAATCGCACCGTTCGACGTCGAAGCCTTGATGTCTCCGGTAATCGCTTCGCAGTAAATCTTGCCGTTGCTGGTATGCAGGTCGAACCGCTCCGCATCGGCCTGTTTGATCTCGATGCGCCCATTCGAAGTGTGTGCATTGATCGCCCCTGTTGCATCGGTGATCGTAATCTTGCCGTTGGAGGTTTTCGCGTCAATCGCCTGCTTCGTCGAGATGATCTCAATTTTGCCGTTACTGGTGCCCAGTGACAGGGCGGTCGCATGCGGCACACGAATTTCCAGCTTGACCGAAATCGACTCGCGGTTTTTCTTATTGGGTCGGTCAATGACGGTTTTCAATCCGTCTTCCGTCTGCTCCAGGCGAACCTGCGTCTGCTCGGCCAGTTGCTGGGCTTCTTCCTGTGTAAATGAACGTGCTGTGATCGTCGCGATGACATCGCAACCTTCTTCGTCGCTGCCGGTGACAAGGATCGCTCCGTTCCACGTTTGTGCCGACAGTTTTGAATCCGGCTCTATCGCCTCGGATAATTCCACCACACGTTCGTATTTTTCGTTGGCGCCGCAGCCGCCGAGGTTGATTGTGCAGCCGGTCAGTGAAACCAGCAGAAGCAGTGACACCAGTAAAGACGATGTTCCGAAAACCTTCATTTTTCTCTCCTTTTCAACGATTTGAGCGATTCAGATAGTTCCTATATACTATAAGAACGCATCGCCCGTCAACGCGTTTCAGGAAAAATGAAAAAAAGGCAGATGTTCACACAAATACAGCCTGAAGGGCCAATATCTTTTAGCCCGGGGCAACGCCCTGGGATTTGAAAATCACACCACCGTTGTTCGCCCTGAAAGGGCAGCATAATGAACCGTTTTGTTTTATTCCACACAGTAATACCGCGGCAGCAGGTTGCATTGCAGCCAGTCCTCGGCAATCACCATCAAATCTTCCAGGTTAATGATGCAGTCACAGTTAAAGTCCGCCTGCATGCATCCCATACAGCATTTCTCGTGAGGGCTTCGGCTGGCCTGTGCGGTGCCGCCGTAAACACCGATGTTCACAATGCCGCCGTTGCATCGATATTCCTGGCCGGTGCTTAGCTCCGGGTCGCCCGCGTCAATACACGGGCTGTTTTCATCGTCCGCTTCGGTATAGTTGCCGCTGTCATCCAGTATCCAGTCGCGCGTCAACTCATCCCAGTGGCCCGACGCGGATTTCAGGTGATAGTTGCCGCCCGCCGCATCGACAAACAGCGGGTCCGCATCAATGTTGCCATCGCCCCATTCCAGCGTACAGTTGGCCTCCAGGTAATGTCCCTGGTCCAGCCCCGTGACATCGCAGTAATTGACAAACACCGACGTACCGCTCAGCGAATCGTCAATCATGGCAATCTCATTGCCCAGTGCCTGGTCGGCGTTATTGTTCCACAGGATCGAGTTGCGAACGCTGACAATGCTGTCCATGCAAAACAGTCCGCCGCCATAGCCGCCGGTGGTATTGTCGGTAATGGTGCAGAAGTTGATCGACGGCCGATTGGGTTCGCCGTCTCCGACCGCCCGCGCATCGGCACATTCATAGAAGAACAGCCCGCCGCCTGCGTCGTCAGCGTGATTGTTTGCGATAACGCTATGCTCGATACTGACCATCGAGTTGACCCAGCAGTATATGCCGCCGCCTTCGATGCCCGCGGTATTGCCGATGAAGCGGCAGTCGGAAATATCCGGACTGCTGGAGTCCCGGCAACTGATCGCGCCGCCGAAACTGCTGGCGTAGTTATTTTCAAAAACGCATCCGCTGAAGGTCGGATTACTGTTGTATAATGCGATCGCGCCGCCGGCTTTGCGGTATCCGGTGGCCGTATTGTTTTCAAACCGGCAGTTTGTAAACGTCGGGTTGCTGTAGAAACAATACACCGCGCCGCCGTTATCCAGTTGGTAGCCGTTGCGAATCGTCAAGCCGACGAGTTGTCCTCCATTCTCAAGAAATTGAAATGCCCGCTGCGGCTGACTCACGGAACCCTCGCAGTCAATCACAACTTTATTCGGATCTTGCGGCGTCTGTGAGCGAATCGTGATGTTCTTGCCGCCGAAGTCGATATCCACATTGCCGAATCCCGCATACGTGCCCGGTGACAGGACAATTGTGCCGCCGTCGGGAACGGCGGTCACAGCCGCCTGAATCGTCGCGTACATATCCGGTACCGTCACCAGGTTCGGGTCTTCCGGCGGCAGATACTCCGCATACGCAGGCGATCCGCCGACGCCGTTGCTGCCGTATTCAATCCGCATGTACCCGTTCTCGCCCCAGCCGGTCCCCCACGAGTTGCGCAGAAACCAAACCCCTTCGCTGCCTTGTGTATCGTCCCAGCCGACCAGAACCACCGCGTGATTGGAAGAGCCGCTGATGTCGGCATCGAAAATGCCGCCGACGTAACACTGGAAAAGATCCTCGGCGTAAATCGTCACCGCGACGGGCCCGTAGGTCATGATCGCTTCTTTGATGGCGTCGACATTTTCGACAACCCCGGCCCAACTCGTGAGCAGGTAACGCTGATCGTCCGTGAAGGTACAGTCAACATCGTCGGCTTCGTACGGAAAAATTTCTTCCAGCGGCGCCCCGATAACTCCTTTGGCGTCCTCCGTATCGATCATATACCCAAACGCGCCGCCGTACCAGCCCCCGTCGCAACTGCCCGCATCGCTGCAGCTGACCAGCCATTGCTCTGAAAAATCCAGCGTCACTTCACTGTTGATCAGGTATTGGCTTTCGGCCACGCCCATCGCCGCAAACGCCCAGCACGAACCGCAACCGCCCTGATTTTTCACCGGCGTGCAGCCGTCCAGCGTCCGCCAATCAAAGTTGTCCGGCAAATCTTCCGGCGCATCCTGCAGGGCGTCTTTCAGGGGAGTCTGGAGGGTTAACGGTACTTTCAGTCCGCATAGCTGTTCAAGCGAGTATTGGGTCGCGGGGTTTTCGCCCACTTCAAACGAATATTTCTTCTGGCGAACACGCTGTTTGACCGCCTCGATGTCCGGCTTCTTCCCGAAGCTGTCGGAGACAAAAAGCCCCGATACCGCGAAGATCAGCCACGCGGTCAAAATGGAAAATGCGTTGAGATGATATTCCTTGTGTTCCTTCTGAATCATAATGGCCCCAATCATATTCTTTTTAAGTGGCATGGATTGTTGTGGATAGAGACTCGTCACAACTCCCCAGCCCGTCGTCAGTCACCCCACATTTTCAACTATTATAACGGAATAACCGAAACGAGTCAATCTTTTATCGGTCGTTGCCCGGAATGCCGAATGATGCGTTACCGTCCACCCGTTTTTTGACTGTGCGGCGGTCCAGGCCCGTTTTTCGGGCGACTTCCTCATAAGTACCTAACCGTCCGTAGAGCAGTTGGCAGTAGCGGTTCAGCAGTTCATCAGCCGTCAGCGATCCCGTTTCAATCCCGTCGACCAACTGCTCCTTGGCGCCGGCGTTTTCAATCCGGTGTCCCTCGTAGTCCCGTTTGAGAATCACCCGCCGGATGCACTGGGCCAGTTCCCGCACATTGCCCGGCCATGCATAATCCCGCCCAAGCTGTTTGTCGATCACGTCCAGCACCCGCTCGGCCAGTGCCGGGTTTTCACTGCCGGAAATAACGGTTGCGAAATGACTGACCAACTCGACTAGTTCATTCTCGTTCTCGGCAATGCGTTCCGCCAGCGACGGCACATGAATGCAGTCCGAACACAGCCGGTAGTAAAAGTCATCGCGAAACTTTCCTTCGCCTCGCAGCGCATCGATAGGGCGGTTCGTGGCTGCAATCACCCGGCCCTCAAACCGCCGGCTCTCATGCGAGCCCACCGGCGTGAACGTGCGTTCTTCCAATACTTTCAAAAGCTTTACCTGCGCCGGGATGCTCACCTCGCCGATCTCATCCAGGAAAATCGCCCCGTGCTTATCACACAGCGAAAACACGCCCTTATGCTCACCGACTGCGCCGGTAAACGCGCCTTTCATGTGTCCAAACAACTCCGATTCCAGCAGGCTCTCGGCATACTGTGACAGGTTAATCGGCAAAAACATCGTCGTAAAACTCGTCGCAAACTCTTTTTTAGCTGGATCGTAAGGGATAAATCCACAGCGTCCGATGGCCGCGGCCGCTGCGCCCTTGCCGCTGCCCGTCGGTCCTTCCAGCAGCGTCGAGAAATCCTCCATTCGGTCCCACAATCCCTTTTCGTAGTCGCGGATGTCATAGGTAAAGATATTGTTCCACAAATTCATCCGCAGGTTTCGCATGCAGCGGCTCTTGCCCACCAGTCCCCGGTGAATAAAGAAAAACGCCCGTCGAATCTGGTAGAACATAGAGAACATTTGAACCGCCTCGTCATCGGCAAATCCGCGATGAACCAGTTCTCGAATCACCGTGTTGGCGAACGCCGCTTTCAGCGGGGTGGTGCTTTGCTGTTGGGCGACGATAAAGTCGTCAAATGTCATCGAGTGATGATGATACACCTCAAATAGAAATGTGTATCGCATTAGTTCCGCATCGCGGTCGGCAAAATCCTGAAACCGCCGCTGCCGCTCCGGGTCCAGTTCGCCGAGCCGGCTGGAAATTGTCTCGACCACCTTGCCGATCAGGTGTCGCCATTCCGTGACATTTATCGCTCCGGCGATCTGCTTGTCAATCGCAAACCGTTCATCGCTGAACGGATTGGTGCAGGTCGCATCCGCCACAAGTTGGAAAAAATCACGATCCGTCTTAGATAAATTTCGCTTCTTCATGCATTCAATGTACACGCAGTGTGCGTTAAATGTCAATCGAAAAACATGAAAATTTAAACCTACATGACTAGAATGACTGTAACTGCATGTAAATAAATAGGATACGTTTGCGTTGGTGAGTTTGGCACGGCAATTGTTCATAGATTAACAGTTCTTGAAACAAAAAATTGAAAGGAGAAACACAATGGAAACGAAAAACCAGACAACCAAACAACAGGCAACCCGGCTGATCGCCATCGCGTTAATGGCTGTGTTGGTCTTTGCGGCGGTGGCTCATCGCTCATCGAAGGTCAATCAAAACCGCCGGAATGCATTTCAAATAGTGAGACAGGATTCTATTCAATGAAAACAAAAGATAGACAACATAGAACCGTCACCATTCCGTGGATCGGCAGAGACTATACCAAGCTGCTCGCCCGCTCGTTGACCCGCCTGGGCCTCAATGTCCAGTTGCCCCCGGCCACGACCGACCGAACCATTCGGATCGGCGTGCGGAACACCGCCGAGATGGTTTGTTTTCCGCTGAAACCGACACTCGGTAATTTCGTAGAGGCCATCGAAAACGGGGCCGATACGCTGCTGATGTTTGACTCGCAGGGCCAGTGCCGCCTGCGGCATTATTGGAAGATACAGGAATTCACCTTGCGGAATATGGGCTATGAGTTCGAAATGATTCATGTGAATGTTAAAAACGCGTTGCCCGTCCTGAAACAATTAAGCGGGGCATCCTATGCGCAAATCGTCAAAGAACTGCTGGCTTTCTATGGTCACATTAAACATGCTGACAAGCCAAAATTGGCCTGGGCCGACGACAAGCCCAATATCGGCATCATCGGCGAGATTTTTACCTGTTGCGACGAACGGATTAATTACGGCATCGAACACAAAATCGAAAAGCTCGACTGCAAGCCCGTCAACACCGTCGCGCTGTCATCGTTCGTCCGGGACAATGTCCGAGAAAAGCTGCATCTCCCGTCAAAGGCAAACCGCTACGACAAACAGGCCCGAAACTACCTCAACGGCGATCTGGGCGGTCACGGCGCCGAAAACATCGCGCACCTGTTGGAAATGGTCGATCAAAACATTGGCGGCATCATCCATTTGCTGCCCATGAGCTGCATGCCCGAAACCTCGATTGAACCGTTTGTTACGACGATCTGCCGCCAGCACGACACGCCGCTGCTGCGGATACCGATTGATGAAAACACTGCCGAAGCCAACCTTGATACGCG
This sequence comes from Anaerohalosphaeraceae bacterium, assembly GCA_963675155.1. GTDB lineage: Bacteria > Planctomycetota > Phycisphaerae > Sedimentisphaerales > Anaerohalosphaeraceae > 4572-13. The sequence goes on from OY775912.1 coordinate 1,350,368, forward strand.
GCTCGAAACATTCATCGAACTGATTAAAATGAGGACAAACCAATGAAGACGTATATCGGATTGGATGTGGGAAGCGTGTCGGTCAAGCTGGCGAAGATCGACGAAAACGAGAATCTGCTGGATACGATCTATCTGCGAAATCGCGGCCTGATCGAAACCGTCCAGAAGGGCCTGGCGGCGATGTGCGACGAGTCCGAAGTCGCCGGCGTCGGAGCTACCGGCAGCGGCCGACGCTTTGTCGGCATGTTCGCCGGAGCCGACCTGGTCAAAACCGAAATCCTCGCTCACACCGTCGGAACGCTGTCTTTTTATCCCGACGTGCGAACCCTGATGGATATTGGCGGCGAAGATTCCAAGCTGATGACCCTCAGCAACGGCGTGCTGGAAAACTTCCAGCTCAACTCCATCTGCTCAGCCGGAACCGGAAGCTTTCTCGAATCCATCGCCTCCCGCATGGGCATCCGCATCGAAGACGTTGGCGATATCGCATTGCAAAGCAGTCGCCGGCTCGAGTTCCCCTCCAAGTGCGGCGTCTTCACACAGTCCGCTGTCGTGTCCAAAAAGAACACCGGCGCCGGCAAAGAAGACATTCTCATGGGCATCTGTCGCTCACTGGTCGCCAACTACCTGACCATGGCAAAAGGGGTCGCCTTAGAGCCTCCGTTCGTCTTCCAGGGCGCAACCGCCCAAAATAAGGCGATTGTCGCCGCCTTCGAAGAAGAACTCGGCCGCTCTGTCATCGTTCCCGAGTACTGTGACGTCATGGGGGCTATCGGCATCGCACTAATGACCAAACGGGCCAATATTGCCCAAACGAACTTCAAAGGATACAGCTTGCTCAACAAGGACTATGAAATACAAACCGAAATCGCTGACGGCTGTCAGAATCGCTGCGAATTGAGCCTGCTCTACGAAAACGGCCAATACGTCGGCTGCATTGGAAACAAATGTGAAAAATGCGCCGCTGCGATGGAGCGACAAACACAAACAATACCGCTTTGTGCATAAAGGCAAAGCGAAAACCCAAGAAGGGAGTAAGAAAATGAAAATTTTATTGATTGCACCCGCATCGGGTAACTGGAAAAAAATTGCGACCCGAAAATTGTTTAACGGCAAGACATTTCGGTTTTCGATGATCCCGTTGTTGACCGTTGCCAAATTGTCACCGGCCGATGCACACATCACACTAATTGATGAACAGATCGAAGAGGTGCCGCTGGATGAACCGTTTGACCTGGTCGGCATTACCTGCATGACGGCACTGGCGCCGCGTGCGTTTGAACTCTGTCAATTGTTTAAAGAAAGAAATATCCCGGTTGTGTTGGGAGGATTTTTTCCAAGCTTAAATCCGCAGGTGGCATTGGAGCACGCAGATGCGGTTGTAGCGGGGCCGGCCATGGAGGCATGGCCCCGCCTCTGTGAAGATGTTCGCCGCGGCAGCCTTCAAAAAATCTACCACGGCAACCCAAATGGCAAGGTCCCGCCGACTCTTCCCAGGGAACTGGTCCGTTCGGAGAACTACTCCACACCCAACGCAACCTATGCGACCATGGGCTGCACGAACAAATGCAAGTTTTGCTCGATTAGTGCCGTCTATAAGGCCAATCACTATACACGTCCCATGGATGAGGTGATTGGAGAGATTGCGTCCTTTGATAAAAAATTCTTTATGTTCGTCGATGACAACCTCACCCAGAACCGCGAGTATGTGATGGAACTTCTGGACCGGCTTGCACCGTTAAAAAAGCATTGGATCACGCAGGCGTCGATAGAGATTGCCGAAGACCCCGAGTTGCTGAAAAAGCTTTCAAAGGCAGGCTGTATTGGCGTGTTTATTGGATTGGAATCCTTCAATGCACACACATTGAGTGAGACGGAAAAAGGCTTTAACGCCCCTGAAAAGTACCGCAGGGCCATCAAAACATTGCATCGGCATGGGTTGTTTGTCCAGTCAGGTGTCATCTTTGGATTTGATGACGATACGGTCGAGATCTTTGAGACAACCCTCAAAATGCTCCAGCGTATCGGGATTGACGCGATTCAATTGGCGATTCTCACGCCGCTGCCCGGAACCATGCTGCATGAAGAAATGAAACACCGCATCACCGATACAAATTATCAGCACTATGATTATCGCCATGTCGTATTTCAGCCCAAACAAATGACGGCTGAGCAGTTGCAGGACGGCGCCGACTGGGTCATCCGAAAATTCTACACACCCGGACGCATTCTCAAACGAACGCTTCGCTGGCTCGTCACGCCGGGCTTATCCCATTACACCTGCCTGTTCGTCGTCAACTGGGCCTACTACGGCCGCACAAAAGTCTTCAATATCAAAGGCGCCAACCCGGCCCAAAAAAAGAGAGTTGTAAAAGAAACCGTTTTAACTTCGATTTTCAGAAAAAAAAGCGTAGCATAAACAAAAACCATAAACGAAAGGAGATTGTGAAAATGAGAAAAATGATTGGGATAATTGGATTGGGTATGTTGGTGTCTTTGTTTTGTGTTGGATATGCTGATGAACCGTCAGGAATGTCGGTGCCCCAAAAGGCTTTCAGGCTGAGACTCGATGGGAAAAGTCAACAGGCCAAAGAGATGCTGTCGGGGTATTTGAAAGAACATCCGGATGATATGAGTGCACAGTTTGAATATTCCAGGGTTCTCGCGTATCTGTTCGATCTTGAATCGGCCGAAAAGCATGCGGCACTGGCCGTGAAATTAGCGCCGGACAATCCCCGATATCATTGCTGGCGGGGCATGTGTGCGACCTATCTCTATATTGACCAGGCCCATCATAAAGGAAATCTTGATCCGACCATCGTGAAACGGGCAATCGCGGAATTTCAACAAGCGGTTGAATTGAAGCCGGACTATCATCATGCCCGTTTTTTACTGATAAACCTGCTTAGCAACAACCCTCCCGAGCAGGGCGGAGATCGAAAACAGGCCGGCGAGCACACAGAATATCTGATGGAAACGGATTTGGACTATGGGTTACAGGCGACGGTGATCGTCAACGGTGGCAAATCGTTGGACTGGAAAATCGAGCAATACCAAGACGCACTGTCGAAAGAACCCGACAACGCAGGCTTACATGCCGGGATTGCATTACTGTATTCTGACTCGGGCCAGACAGAAAAGTCACAAGAGCATGTGAATAAGGCTCTTCAGCGGGATGAGCAGAAAAAGGACGTGTTATTGGATATTGCCTTTCAGCTTGCCATGAAGAAACAGTATGAATCGGCAAAAGTAAGCGTGCAGCGATATCTGGATCTGGCATCAGATGAATCCGCTGCGATGCGGGCATTTGCCCTTTTTTATCGCGCAAAGATTGAGAAAATGAGCGGCAACCCGAATGCAGATGAGATATTGCGGAAAGTTAAGCAGACCGACCCCGATGTCTGGATGACGATGAAAGCTCCTCCGGCGATGTTGTTTCAACCGTTGGGATAATTGAAAGATTCTGGACAAACGATAGTTTTATTGCATTTCAGGTGTGATTATGTTACAAACAATTTGCCAAAAATGGACCAATCAGGAGCACGTGACGTTGAAGGACCGACCGATACTAACGCCGATTCAACAGGCTGAACCCTCAGCCTATCCGGCCGATGCGTTAAGCTACTTCGCGCATTACGGCCTGGACTGCGGCCAACCCGATGTCGAGCATCTGTTCGGCTCGTTCGAGTCGACCGGTTTTACACTCGCCGCTCACATCTATCGCCCCTGCCAATACACCGCCACCGTCGTCCTCCTGCACGGCTACCTGAACCACTCCGGCCAGTTCCGCCACCTGATCGCCCATCTGCTTCAAAAAAATCTTGCCGTGGCCGTCTATGACCTGCCCGGCCACGGCCTCTCTTCCGGCGAAACTGCCGTCATCGATTCATTCGACCAATACGTCCGGACGACACAGGACTTCATCACCGTGATGCGCCAGTCTCTAAACGGCCCGTATCACCTCCTTGGTTTCAGCACCGGTGCTTCCATCGTCATCGAAATGCTCATTGACCAAAAGATTGCCGATTTCGACAAGATCCTCCTCGCCGGTCCGCTCATTCACTGGTCCGCCTACGAGCAGTCCAAGGGCACCTACAAAGTCTATAAACAGTTCACCGATAAAATCGCCCGCTTCCATCGCAAAAACTCCTCCGATAAGGACTACTTGAGATTCAACAAGACGCAGGACTACCTGCATGCCAAACACCTGTCGCTGCGATGGGTCAAGGCCCTGTTCGACTGGAACGACAAAATCGAAACCGCCGACCCCTGCGACCGAAAGCTCCTCGTCCTGCAGGGCGACAAAGACGGCACCGTGGACTGGCAATACAATCTGGAATTAATCGCTGAAAAGTTCCCCAACGCCGAAACAGAAATCATCCCCGGCGCCAACCACGAGCTCTTCAACGAGGCCCCAAAATACAAACAGCAGGCATTGGCCCATGTTGAAAAATACTTTAAACCCTGAGAGTTTCCAAATAAGACAGAAACAAAAGCGTGGAACGGCAGTGACACGATGCGAGAGTGAAAAGGACAGCAGGATTTATAAATAATCGTGTAAATCCCGTTGATCCTGTCAAAAAATAAAAATCAGTGAAATCCGCGTAATCTGCGGTTAAACAAAAAAAGGAGTCACGCAATGAAACCAAAAACAAAACAAAAAGCAAAAGGCTCATGGGGTGTACGGTTTTTCATTATCATTCTCGGTATTTCATTGGGCCTGTTATTCTACTGGGTGCTGAGCTTTGTCGAGCATGATCTCGGCCGGCTCGAAGGCCCTGACCGTGATGCCGTCCGCCGGCAATACGTCGCCCAGTCGCTGGACGACCGCAAAGAGGCTCTTGAAAAAGACATCGCCCGTTTCAACCGAAAAATCCAGACACTGGACGAGCAGTTAACTAATCTCAAAAAAGATACCGGAACCCTGCAGAACACCCTCAATCAACTGCTGTCCATCCAGGCCCAAAGCATTGAAAAGGGCGTTGAGATACCGGAAAAAAGCCGCCAGACTCTGCAGGAGGCCCAGTCCGCCTTTCTCGATAACCAGACCCGCAACCAGCAGTTCAATAAGCAGATCAGCGACCTCACCCTCGCTCGACAGGAAAAACAGGCCGAGTTGACCGATCTGGCCGAACAGATCAAAACGCTCGAGGAAGATTTCTTCAAAGAATTAAATAAACTCGAGAAAAAACATAAGTGGAAAGTCGCCGCAATAAAGCTGGCCGTTCTGTTGCCGGTTTTACTGGTGGCATCGTTTTTGTTTATGAAATACCGCACCGGTGACTATTGGCCCTTGGTATGGGCGGTTTTTGTCGCATCGTTTATCAAGGTTGTTGTCATTGCGCATCGATATATGCCGCCGCTTTACTTTAAATATATTGTGGTACTCGTACTGTTGGCCGTGGTTCTGCGGCTGCTGATCTACCTGATTAAGATGATCATCGCACCCAAAAAAGACCTCCTCATCAAGCAGTACCAGCAGCTCTATGATAAATGCCTGTGCCCCGTTTGCAGCAAGCCCATCCGTACCGGCCCGCTGCGATACATCGGCGGCATGAAGAAAAAATCGCCCATTCAGGTCGGCGGCAGTGAAAGTCTTGCCGTCCAGCAGTCCTACACCTGCCCGTCCTGCGGCACCGGCCTCTACCACAAATGCGACAACTGCGGCAGTATCCGCCACACACTCCTGCCATACTGCGAACACTGCGGCAGCGAAACCAAAACCGAGGCAACATAAATTCCCGATAAAGGAATTATCTAAAAGCGCGGCGACGTAAGTCGCCCGATAGAGCCCCGAAGGGGCGTTAAGTAAATTAGCCCCGGGCGTGAGCCCGGGGATGTTGAAAACAAAAAACCAAAAGCCCCGAAGGGGCAAAATAAAATAGCCCGGGGTTTTAACCCCGGGGAAGATGAATCATGGTTGAAAATATGAGTAGCGAAAAAAGGAGTCAAAAGAATGGAAGTCTTGGGATGTTTTGGAATTTTGTTGGCTTTGACCGGTCCCGTCGCGGTCATCCTGGCGATTGTTCTCTTTAACAAGCTCGGTTCCGTCGAGCGTCGGCTCAATCAACTGGAATCCAAGGGCTATGAATCTCCGGTTAAGCCGAAACCGACCTTCACCGTTCCGAAGGTCACCGATGCTGCCGTCAAAAAGCCTGCGACAATTGCACAGACTCCGCCGGTCACTGATAGTGCCGTTGAAAAACCTGCAGTGCCAACGAAACCGCCTGCAGAAACCGCTCCGCCCGCAGCTCAACCGTCCGTTCCTTACGTTCAGCCCACACCACCGGTTGCCAAACCGCCGCAGACCTCACAGGTTCCGAAAGCGCCCGTTGAGATGCCTGAGCCTCAGCCAAAGCCCCAAACCGGTCTCGAACAGAAAATCGGCATCACCGTCGCACTCATTGTCGGCGTCATCACCGTCATCATCGGTGTCGGTTTCTTCCTGAAATATGTCTATGAAAATAAGATGTTCAGCGACCTCGCACGCGTCTGTCTGGTCGCCGGCGGCGGCGTGATCTCCCTCATCATCGGTGAAGTTATCCGGCGGCGCGACTACGGTATCGTCGCCAAAGGCATCTCGGCATTAGGATTTGCACTCCTGTATGCCTCCGTTTTCAGTGCCTCCCAGGTCTACCACCTCATCGGACTGCCCGCAGCGCTCGTTCTGGCACTCGGCATTTCCGCCGTCGCGATGGCCTATGCCGTCTCACTCAACGACCGCTTTATTGCATTCCTGTCGTTGTTTGGCGGCTATCTCAGTCCGCTGATTATCATGGTCGATCGCAGCATGCCAACACCCATGCCCATTTTTACCTATTGTCTGGCCCTTAGCATCGGTGCGATGATCTGTGCGGCGTTTCGTCGCTGGCGGGCCGTCAATTGGATCTCGATTGTCGGCACGTATCTGCTGTACACCGTCTGGTTCGAACAATTCTATGCCCCCAGCCATATCGCCGAGCCGCTGACTTGGCTGATCGTCTTTGGAGCCGTCTATTTACTTTTGCCGATCGCGTATGGCCTGATTCGCAAGGTCATCGCCCGCGCCGAAGATGTCTCGCTCGTCGTCATCAACAGCATCGCCGTATTTTACTACCTCTGTCGCATTCTCTACGCCGACTACCAGAAAGAAATGGCAATTGCGGTGGCCGTTTTCGGCGTGATCCACCTCGTCCTGATGGCCGTGGTGTTGGTTCGCTGCCGTGAGGACCGAAAACTCATCACCTCTCTCGGCATCCTCGGCACAGCCATGATCACCACCGCCATCGGTGTCTATTTTGCCGAGATGCCCCCGAAGATCCTCGCATGGGCGGTCGAAGCGGTTGTTCTGACATTCATCGGCATTCGGTACAAGTCGCTGACCACCAAAGGTATGTCGTTCCTCGTCGCCGGTATCAGTGCGGCCGGGCTGTTCTATCATCTGCCCCTGCACGCGGCAGGCGAATTTCGCCTCATCTTCAACGGTCCGTTCGGAACATGGCTCTTTGTTGCCGCGGCACTCTTGATCTGTCACGGCTTGTGGCGACGGCTCTCAGACGCCAAAGATGATATAAGCCGCTTTGCGACGCAGGCCTTCTATGTGGCCGCGATGGCACTGCCGGCAATCGGCAGTGCGTTGGAGTGGTACGCCTGGTGCGATGTGTTCATTGAGTACAACGCGAAAATGCAGGCGCATTTCCTGATGGGAATCACCGTGATCGCCGCTGCGCTCTTGCTGGTACTGTCGACACGCCCGCTGTGTCCTAAAGGCAACGTTGTGCGAACCGTCGCCGCGATCGTCGCAGTGGTCGGCTCAGTCTTTACAGCGATCAACGTCATGGGCGTCTATTATGCGCCGTTTAAACTATTTATTAATGCTCCGTTTGCAGTCGCGTGCCTCTTTGTGGCCGCGCTGTTCTGGGCGGCTTTTCAGGCTCGCCGCAGCCCCGACAAAAATGACTTCCACAAAGAGCTGCCCAACGCATTGCTGACGATGGCATTGGTGCTGGTCGGCATCCTGGTCAGCGAGCAGATGTATTTGTACTGGTATTGCCGCAATAAATTCGCCCAGCCGGTGGCAAACTGGCAAACACTCGCATGGCAATACATGACCATCACATGGACCGTATACGGACTGGCAATGCTCGCCGCCGGAATCCATTTCAAAAAAACCTTCATCAAGGCACTCGGCATGATCGCCGCGGTACTGTCGCTCATAGGCCTGACATATTCCCTGCCGCTGCACAAAACCGGCGACTTCCGCTTCGTGTTCAACCTCCCCGTGATCACATGGGGATGCGTAGCCGCCGGCTTTCTCATTGGTCACGGGCTGTGGCGATTTCTGCCGCAGGTCGAAAAACACGAAAAGAAATTTCTGCCGCAGATCTATTATACCATCGGCATCCTGTTGTTCGGCGTCGTCGGCATCCTCGAATGGGTTGCTCACTGTCAATGGCACATAACGTCTGCTGATATGGCGGATTCCAATTGCCTGCTGGGCAGTATCATCCTGACTGCCGTGGTAATGCTGCTGTTCTTTATTCGATCCCTGGCACCCTCTGGCCCGCTAACCCGCGGCGTGGGACTGGTCGTGGGATTCGCCGGCGCGGTCTTTACCGCCATTGCCATGAATTTCGTGTATTATGATGCCTTTACCGTGTTTGCCAACATTCCGTTTGGTATGGCATTGTTGTACGTCGTGGCGATGTTAGCTGTCGCCGCCTTGATTCGCAAAGAAGTCTTTACCGGCTTGAAATGGTCACCGTTGGTGGCCATCGCCGCGATGCTGCTCATGTGGGCCTTGCTGAGCGAACAAATCTACCAATACTGGTATTGCCGCAATCAATATGCCGTTGCAATAGCGAATTGGAACTTTTCCGCCCAGATGATGATCTCACTGGCGTGGGCCGTTTACGCCGCCGTTCTGCTGCTGATCGGCTTTTTCAAACGCGCCGCAGGAGTCCGCTACCTGTCGCTGACGATTTTTACCGTCCTGCTCGGCAAGATCAATTGGGATATTCAGGAACTGCCCACTGAGTACCGGATCGCCACCTTCGTCACCACCGGCCTCATCCTCGTCGGCGTCTCCTTCCTCTACCAATTCCTAAAGAAAAAAGGATTCTTCGATGTCATTCAGGATAAAAAAACAGAACAATTACAAAATTATCCTGTAAATCCATAAAATCTTACCTAAAATGAAAGTGTAATAATAAACCATAAAGAGCATAAAGGTTTTTATCAATAAATTTTCTTCATGATCTTCATGCACTTCATGGTTAAAAACATTAGTGAAAATTAGTGTTCATTCGTGGCTAAAAAAAGGAAATCGAAAATTGGAAATCGAAAATTCACAAAAAATGCCCCGCTCGTTCAACTGGCACAACGCCACCCAGTTCCTCGGAGCCCTCAACGATAACGTCTTCCGCTGGCTGATGGTCTTTTTTCTCATTGCCTTGCTTGGCGATGAGAAGGCTTCATCCATCACCGCGATCACCGGCGTTGTCTTCGTTGTCCCGTTTCTGATATTCACACCAATCGGCGGCGTTATCGCCGACCGGTTCAGCAAACGCAACATCATCGTCATTACCAAAATCGCCGAACTGGTCCTGATGGTTCTTGGCTGGGTCGTCTTTACCACGCATTTTGCCATGGGCATTTATATCATCCTGTTTTTGATGTGTACCCAAAGCGCCTTTTTCGGCCCGTGCAAGTACGGCATCCTGCCCGAGCTGGTCAAACGCGAGCAATTGTCCAAAGCCAACAGCTTCCTCGAAGGCATGACCTACCTGTCGATTGTCGTCGGGACCGCCTTTGCCCCGTGGCTGGCCAATGTGCTCGACAAAAATTTCATGTGGGCCTCGCTGGCGTGCGTGGTGTTCGCGGTGATCGGTGTCATCACCAGCTTGCGAATCGGCAAAACCCAGCCGATTCCAACCACCGAAAAGCTGTCCGAACAATTCACGCCTGCTGAAGTGTGTCGCATCCTCAAAGCAGTCATCAGTGACAAATACCTGTTCATGACCGTTCTGGCCAGTGCCTTCTTCATGCTGCTCGGCGGTTTCGCACAAATCAACATGATTCCCTACGGCATGGAAGTTTGCGCATTCAACGACATCCAAAGCGGCTACCTGTTTCTCATCGCCGCCATCGGTATCGGCATCGGTTCCTGGCTGGCGGGCAAACTCTCCGGCCGCTCTGTCGAATTTGGTATCGTCCCCATGGGCGCGCTCGGCATGGCGACCATGTGCATCGGCCTCGGCTTGATGAGCTTCGCCGATGATCCCGGCAATATCGCCTTGTCGTCAATTTTTACCATGATATTCATTTTCGGTATTAGCTGCGGTCTGTTCATCGTGCCCGTCCATGCCTTCATCCAGATGCGGGCGCCCGAGTCCATCCGCGGCCGCGTTATCGCCGCCTCAAACTTTCTCGGCTGGATCGGCGTTCTGCTCGCGTCCGGCCTGCTCTGGCTCTGCTGCGGTCAACTGGGCGTCAAACCCAGCTCCATGTTTCTCGCGTTAGGTCTGTTGACCTTCGTTTTGGCCGTCGGCACCATCATCGTTCTGCCGGACTTCCTGGTGCGCCTCGCGGTCGTACTCATTACCCGCGTCGTGTACCGCATCAAAGTCGTCGGCGAAGAAAACGTGCCGATGGAAGGCCCCGCCCTCATCGTCTCCAACCATGTCTCATGGGCCGATGCCGTTGTTCTCGGTGCCACCCAGCAGCGGCGAATCCGTTTCGTCATGGATCGGGCTATCTACAACAACCCGGCCCTGCGATGGCTCTTTAAACTGATGCGCGTGATTCCTATCAGCGCAACGGATCCACCCAAAAAAATCGTTGCCGCACTCCAGCAGGCCCGTGCCGCGATGGACGAAGGCTACCTCGTCTGCATCTTCGCCGAAGGCATGATCACCCGCACCGGCATGCTCGGCAAGTTCCACGCCGGCTTCGAAAAAATCGTCAAAGGCACCGACTACCCCATCATCCCGACCTATCTCGGCGGCCTCTGGGGCAGCGTCTTTAGCCACTATCACGGCGAGCTGCTCAGTGCCTGGCCGCGACGGTTGCCGTGCCCGGTCAGCGTCCACTTCGGCAAACCCATGGGTGCCGATGCCTCCAAACGCGACATCCGCTGGGCGATTGAAAACTTGTCGGTCGATTACTTCTCGCAGAAACCAAACGTCTGCCGCAGCCTCGGCGAAACGCTCGTCAGAACCTGCCGCAAGAACTGGTCCAAAGAATGCATGTCCGACACCACCGGCAAACGCCTGACCTTCGGCAAAACCCTCATTGGCGCGATTGGCTTAAGCGAAAAAATCGCCGACCAAACCGCTTCCCAGCAAAACGTCGGCATCTTCCTGCCGTCCTCGGTCGCCGGGGCACTGGCCAACTACGCCGTCTCGCTGCTCGGCAAAACATCCGTCAATCTGTCCTATACCGCCTCGTCGGAAGACCGCGACTACATGATCGAAACCGCCGGTATTCAAACCGTTCTGACCAGCACCGCGTTTCTCGAAAAACTCAACATCGCCCCCGAAACCCTGCCCGGCGCGATCCTGATGGAAGACCTCATCGCCGGCTTCACCGACGAAGACAAGCGAAAAGCCTTCTTCAAGGCCCGCTTCTCGCCGTGTAAAAAACTGGCTTTGGATGCTTTGGCACGCGACCTTGCAGAGTTTTCTCCCGACGACACCGCGACGATCCTCTTTTCCTCCGGCAGTTCCGGCCGCCCCAAAGGCGTCCAGCTCTCCCACCGCAACATCCTCGGCGACATTGACAGCGCCCTGACCGTTTTCCGCGTCTACAAGGGCGACAAACTCTGCGGCATCCTCCCGTTTTTCCACTCGTTCGGCCTGACCTGCACGATGTGGCTGCCGCTGTACGCCGGAGTGCCCGCGTGCTTCGTCCCGAATCCGCTCGACGGCAAACTCGTCGGCCAAACCATCCACGACGAAAAAGCAACCCTGCTGTTCGCTACGCCGACGTTTCTGCTGAACTATTACCGCCGCTGCGATGCCGAAGACTTCGCGAGCATCCGCTTTATCGTCGCCGGCGCTGAAAAACTCAAAGTCAAGCTCATCGACTCCTTCGGCAAAAAGTTCGGCGTCCGTCCCTGCGAAGGCTACGGCGCCACCGAATGCGCGCCGCTGATCGCCTTCAACGTTCCCGACGCCGAAGTCGGCGGCGCCAAACAGCTCGGCACCAAGGCCGGCACCGTCGGACACACTGTCCCCGGCATGGCCGTCAAAATCCTGCATCCCGAAACACTCGACCCCATCGGCGCAGGCGAAACGGGCCTGCTGTTCGTCAAGGGTCCCAATGTCATGACCGGCTACCTGAACCTGCCCGAAAAGACCGAAGCCGTTCTCAAGGACGGCTGGTACAACACCGGCGACCTGGTCACCATCGACGATGACGGCTTCGTCACCATCCGCGACCGCCTGAGCCGCTTCAGCAAGATTGGCGGCGAAATGGTCCCGCACATGACTATCGAGGAAACCTGCCTGACCGCCCTGAACATCAACGAGCCGATCCTGGCCGTCACCAGCATTCCCGACGAGCGAAAGGGCGAGCAGATTGTCATCCTCTACGAACGCGACAAAGTCGATCACGACGCGCTGCAGCGGGTGCTTGCCGAAAGCGGTCTGCCCAAACTCTATATTCCCAAATCCGACAACCTCATCGCCATCGACGCCATCCCGCAGCTCGGCAGCGGCAAACTCGACATGATGCGGATAAGACAAATGGCCGTCGAAGCCAAACAATAAAACGAATAAAACAATCTCACCACGAAGGACACGAAATGCACGAAGATATACATGGTTTTTATAATTCCAAAACCTTCGTGTTCTTTGTGAATTTCGTGGTTCAAAAAATCTGCGAAAATCTGTGTTAATCTGTGGCAAAAAATAAATGAAGACAAAAAACAAAGCATTACTCTCATTATTATTGCTCGTTCCCGCGCCGAGTGTCGGCGTGATCGCCGGGATGGTTCTCTGGCCGGATGCGCCGGTGGGCAAGGCTGTCTTTGCGTTTAGCAAACTCTGGCTGTTTGCGCTGCCGGTGCTGTGGTACCTGTGCGTCGATCGGTGCAAGCTCAGCCTGTCGCCGGCGAGAAAGGGCGGTTTCGGCTTCGGCGCACTCTCCGGCGGCATCATTACCGCGATTATCGCCGCGGCGTATTTCCTGCTGGGGCCGCGGTTTCTCGCCGACGGCCGGCTCGCCGCCAAAATGGCCGACATCGGCCTGGACAATCCGTGGGTGTACGCGGCCGGGGCGGCGTACTGGATTTGCGTCAACTCCGTGCTGGAAGAATATGTCTGGCGATGGTTCGTCACGCGCCAGTGCGAAGCATTGCTCAAGCCGACGGCCGCGGTGATTGTCTCGGCGGCCTGTTTTACACTGCACCACGCCATCGCGCTGAATACGTTCATGCCGCCGGTGGCTACGATTGCCTGTTCGGCGGGCATCTTCATCGGCGGGGCGTTGTGGTCGTGGATGGTTGTTAAATACGAATCCATCTGGCCGGCGTATCTCAGCCACGCGATGGTCGACCTGGCCATCTTCGCCATCGGTGCCTGGATGGTGTTTAAATAGAACCACGAATAAAGCCATGAAGAGCAGGAAGGGCATGAAGAAAAAAATATTTATTAAAAACTTCATGATGTTCATGTGCTTCATGGTAAAAATATTCTTAACGTTAGGATAATGATGCGACATATGTTGATTTATATTTTGCTGCTGTCGGCTGTTGCGGCGGCGGAGTTTGATGCGCGGCGTGAGGTGATTAAGTTGATGGAGAACGCCGGGATGGACAAATATCTCGACGCCCCGGTGACGGTGTCGCAGACGCGCCCCGGCCTGCTGTCGATTGCCGATGAGGGTATTTTCGCCATTCAGCACGAATTGCTCAAGCCCGAAACGGCTGCCGAACCGAATGTGGTGATTGCCGCCGATGTGTCGCCGCTGCCGACGGCCAAAAAGGTGTGCCTTGTCACCCACGGCTGGCTGGACAAGGGCGAAAACAAATGGCCCGAAGAGCTGGCCGCCGCGATTGCCGCCCGCGTCGATCCCAACGACTGGACGTGCGCGTCGTATGACTGGGTCGGCGGCTCGGTCGTCATTACTTCGGTGCAGGCCGCCGAGTATGCCCGCGACATCGCCGGGCCGCGCCTGGCCGCGGCGGTGCTGGCACTGGACATCGATATCGAGCATGTCCACCTGATCGGTCACTCGGCGGGCTCCTGGACGATTCATTCGGCCGCCAAACAGATCGCCGCCGCCAACCCCGACGTGACCATCCATATCACGTTTCTGGACGCCTATGTGCCGGAAAAGTGGAACACCGAAATCCTCGGCCACGTGTTTACCGACGCCAAACGACAGAAAACCCAACTCTGGGCCGAGCACTACTATACGAAGGATATCACCTTCAAGGTCACCCAGCACAACCTCCCGAACGCCCATAACGTCGATATTACGGATATCGACCCGCTCATCAAGGAGCACGAGTTTCCCTACCGCTGGTACGCCGCCACCGTCACCGGAAAATACGACCGATGGGACGAAAAGAAAGAACCCGTCATCACAAAAGCCGGAAAAACCCAATACGGCTTCACCCGAAGCCGCGAGGCGGGCGAGGAAAACTGGGCCCAATCCACGAAACTGAAACGAGGCAATAAAGCCGTCCGCGTCAAGGGCAAAAAGTAACCCGCAACCGGCCCGCATAAATTTTACATTTCTGCACATTTTCCGTATTCTAAATCGCCCGGCCCGTCGGTATAATTCCCGGCTGTCTGTTGACGGTGTTGTCCTTTTTGATAAGGTTAAAACGTGTATGCGAGCAGTGCTGGTCTTTACGCCCCCGGCCAATCCGACTTATATGCCGCTGGGGATTACGACGCTTTGTGAATATATCCGAACTCATTTGCCGCAGGTTGCGATCCGCCCGGTCGATTTGAACCTGGACCTGTGGAATCGTATAGCGGATGCGGATGAAACGGCGGGCGCCTTTCGCGACTTCATGTGCGGCCGCCGCGGCGATTTCTATGACCGCACTCAATACGACGAATACCTGAACATCTGGTCCCAATTGTCTCACCGGTTCGACCGATACGAACGCGACGGCAAGGCCTACCTGGAAACCGACGCACTGGACGGTGATTTTCAGGCGATTCTGAGCCGGTTTGCCGATCTCGTGCTGGCCGACGAGCCGGATTTTGTCGGCATCTCCGTGATGTATCCGCGGCAGGTGGTGATCTCGCTGGCATTGGCCAAATTCATCGACGCCCGCTTTGCGGCCTGTGACAATCGCCCGCAGATCATTCTCGGCGGGGCGACGATCTCGGCACTGCCCGATGAGGAAATCCTGCATGCCTGCCCGTTTGTCGATGCCGTTTTCAGCGGCGAAGGCGAAATCGGCCTGCAGCAACTCTGCGAGCAGGTTCCCTACGATCAGATCGGCGGCCTCGCCTGGCGTAACGGCCCGGCGGTCGTGACCAATCGCAAGCCCGATACGCTGCCGCTGGCGAAGGTGCCGCAGCCGCGGTTTGAGGATCTGGACGTCAACGCGTATTTCACGCCGCGGCCGGTCGTGCCGGTGATCTACTCGCGCGGGTGCATGTGGCGAAAGTGCCGCTTCTGTGCCCACAACTTTTCCTACAGCGGTTACCGCCGGCGAAGCAACATCGAATTTGTCCGGTACCTCGCCGAGCTGGGCGAAACCCGGGGCGTGCGGGACTTTTACTTTGCCGATCAGTACGTGGACGCGATTGACATGTTTGATTTGTCCAAAGAGATCATCGACCGCGGGCTGAAGATTTCGTTTCATATCATGGGCCGCCCGACGGATTCGTATACGCCCGAGGTACTGGCCGCGTTGTCGCAGGCGGGTTGCCGCTGGATCAGTTGGGGGGTCGAAACCGGCTCCCAGCGATTGCTGGACGTGTGCGGCAAGGGCACCGATGTGACGGTGATTCGCCGGGTGCTGGCCGACGCCCACGCCGCGGGCATTTCCAACCTGCTGATGATGATCTTCGGGCTGCCGACCAGCCGGGATGAGGATTTGCGGGCGACGCTGGATTTTCTCGACGATATGGCCCCGTTCGTCGATGACATCACTTCCAGCAGCTTCCAGTTGTGGGAGCGGACCGCTTTTGCCGCCAACGCAGCCGCTTACGGCCTGAAGATTACCGATCGCGACTGTTTTGTCACCACGCCCGCGGGGCCGGTGCATTCGCTGCGGCTGGCGTTTCGCGAAAAGGGCGACGACGGCTCCTACCGGCCCGGACGCGGCGCGATGGAAGTCGCACGCTGGCAAAAACGAAAAAAAATGGCCCGATGGCACACCGTCTACGACAACCTCTGCTGCGAACACTACCTGCTGTATGCCGCGAAGCAGCATGAGCAGGTGAAAAATTGATTTTCGCCTGCTGAAATGGGTTTGAATGGGTTTGTTTTCTGAGGCTCGAGGCTTGAGACTTGAGGCTTGAGTTCTTTTTCCGCAAAGACTTACGGCAATTCTCAGGTTTGAGAAAATGGGTTTGTTTTGCGTATTAAGGGGGGTGGGTGTTACATTCAATTTATGCAAAAAGGAATCCAGAAATGCACAAAAGAATTTACCATGAAGAACATGAAGAACACGAAGGGATTTTATGAAGAATGCAGGAATACAAGAACACAGGAACACAAGAATGTGGAATCGCCTGCGGCGATGGCTGTTTAAATAGATTCCTCCGCTTCGGTCGGAATGACAGGAATGCATGGTTTGCTCCTTGTTTAGTATTTAGTCCATTGTCTTTCGTTTTCCTTTACAAAAAACAGGTCCTCCCGTATTTAGGACGATCGTGCGTGTTTGGTCCGAAAATGGGCTAATTGGAAAATTTTGTCTTGTTTTAAGTGCTTGTTATCACTGGGGTAAAAAATATTTTGGAATTTTCGAGATAGCAAGATAGTGCATGCGGAATCTGTCCGATCTCGATGCTTCGCATCCAGATCGGACAGTGAACAGTGAACAGTGAACAGTTCATAGTTCATAGTTCATAGTGAGTAGTGAATAGAGGGGGGGATTTTTGTTGTGAATAGAAATTTTGGGTTGGTGGTTGGCTTTGTCGGGAATTTTGGTATAATTGGGGGACAGACTTGAGGCTCGAGGTATGAGACTTGATGGAGAATATAGAAGGAATGAGGATAGCTTGAATTAAAGAGGCGTCCAAGCCGCGGTGGGCTTTTGTTTTCTATTCCTATTACTGAATTTTTTATCAATGACTTCCATAGGAAGCAAATAAGGACAGAAAAGATGGTCGACAATCCTTTGTTTTTAACTCTTGTTGCTGCTGAACTTATATTTATATTGGTACGCTCTGAATCTTTATATATTCTTGTGAAATCCAAAGAACAACTTACAGACAAAGAACAACATCGAATTGAACGTGGTCTTTTTCGTTGTATTCTTTTAGAAGCGTTTGCTTTTGTTCCTGTCAGTGCATGTTTGTTGTTTATGATTTCTCCACTTATGATACCACCTCGTTGGTTTGATGGAAATAGTACTAATGCAGTGTACTCTGCTATGGGAGTTATTAGTTATGGATTTCCATTTATTGCGGTTAAAAAAATTATAACACGTGTTGCTCTTACAACTTTAAGTGAATTTGCTTCGTTAACATCAGAAGAATAGATGAAAACTAAAAGGAGTAAGAATAAGATGTTCGAGTCGATTAAATTCTATATTGTAGTGACTGCTGAAAAATTTGGATGGTTGAATATCGTTGACGAAAAAATCATCTCTAATTATTTAGCTTGGGGTCAACAATCCATTATACAAAAGGCTAAAATCAAAAAAACGAATCTTCACTTGGCAAGAAATAGAAACGTCGCAGTTCTATTGTCATTGATCTCATCGATGACAATAGGGGCAATGGTATTGTTAATACTTGATTCTAAAGGGATAATAGAAATTCCCATGTTGGCAAGTGAGAACGAAATAATATCAATTAAGTCAAATGCGGCACAAATTCCAAGCAGATGGGATCATATTGAAGTTTTCTACAGTGGTGCAATCAGTGGAGGAGGGGAACAGAATGTATTACAAAGAGGCTTAAATACGCTGGCAGGACTTAACTGTCATTTTGTTGTATGTAATGGTACAAGCTACAAAAACGGGAAAATACTAAGGACAGATCGTTGGCTTAACCAATTATCTGCTGTACACACAGAGATTTGGCATGGTGGAGTTAACACTATTCGAATATGTGTTATTGGTGATACTGAAAGCTTGCCCAGCATTATACAAAAAAAACGAACGGATGCTCTGATCAAGATACTATGTGAGAAATTTGGAATTAGTAAAAGAACAGTTTATTACCCAGAGTATTGGCATCGAATAGCCGAGGATGATTGGATTTAAGAAGAGTTATGAACAATTCAATCCCGATAAGTTTTCACTATTATCTGATCGTGCAGGGTTTGATTTCGAGGATTTCGAATCGGAGGTCTCCTCTTGGGACGGTGACTTCGATTTTGTCGCCGACTTTTTGATCGAGGAGTGCTTCGCCGATGGGCGAGGCAATCGAGATGCTGTCGTCGGTGAGGTCGGCGTCGTGGGGGCCGAGGAGTTCGAAGGTGACCTTGGCCTGGGTGTCGAGGTTGAGCAGTTTGACGACGGTGCCGAAGCCGACTTTGTCGGTGGACACGGTGGAGCAGTCGACGACCTTGGAATAGTTGAGTTTGCCGCGGATTTCGCCCATGCGTCCCTCGCAAAAGCCGAGGTTCTGGCGGCCGTAGATGTATTCGCCGTTTTCCCGCAGGTCGCCCTGCAGACGTGCTTCTTCAACCCGTTTACGCAGTTCGACGGCCTCAATCTCCAGCCTTTCGAGTTCTTCTTTCAGTGCGTTGTGCCCGGTCTGTGAAATCGGCATAATATCATGCATTGGTACACTACTCCGTATCAAATTAGTGGTTTCTTTTTGTTCATTCCGCTCTTTCAGGGGCAATACTATAGCAAAAGGGTGGGCGGTTGTAAAGGGATTTTGGGATTCAGTCTTTAGTCTTCAGTCCTGAGGCTTGAGGCTTGAGACTTGAGGGTTAAACGGAGGACTTTCGGTTGGGATGCTCGTATAATGTTCCGCTATGGGGCAGCTCCGGGATAATTTGTTTAGAAGGAAATGGGATGGATCGTGAAATTTTAGTTGTGATTGTTTTGGTGATTTTGGTGTTTTTAAACATTCCGATTTGGTTGTATCTGGGCAAACGGTTTTTTGGCAATTGGGCGGGCTTTTGTGAGGCGTTGAACCATTTTTCTGTATCGAGCTTGACTGCTGGTCTAAAGGGGGAGTTTCATGACAATATAGGGGAAAAATTCAAGTTTTGTGCATTTTTTGCCATCTGTGCTTTCAGCTTTGCCTGTGAATATGCTATCGTTTATTTATTGATTATGGGCTACGGGGGTTGATGTGTTGTCGGGATCGTGTCGCTTCCGCTCCACGCTTTTGTTGAGGGGGTTAAACGGGTTTGCCGGTGGACTTTTGGTTGGGATGCTCGTATAATGGCCCGCTATGGCGACATTTGGGGATAATTTATTTAGTGCGGGTGAGCGTAAGACGCTGGCTTCGCATGCGCCTTTGGCGGTTCGGATGCGTCCTTCGACTTTGGATGAGTTTGCGGGGCAGCGGCATTTTGTGGGCGAGGGCAAGCTTTTGCGGCGGATGCTGGAGGCCGGGACGGTCAGCAGTTTGATCTTTTACGGTCCGCCGGGAGTGGGCAAAACGACGCTGGCGCGGATTGTGGCGGGGGCGATTGAGGCGAAATTTCATTATCTGAGTGCCCCCGCGGCGTCGGTGAAGGACGTGCGGGAGATTATCGCGGCGGCCAAGGACCGGCTAATCACCAATGGGAGCCGGACGCTGCTGTTTATTGACGAAATTCACCGGTTTAACCGGGCCCAGCAGGATGTTTTGCTGGATGATGTGGAAAACGGGATTGTGACGCTGATCGGTGCGACGACGGAAAACCCGTTTTTCAGTGTTAATTCGCCGCTTATCAGCCGCAGCAGCGTGTTTGCATTCGAGGCGTTGAGCGTTGAGGACATTTTGGGCCTGCTGAATCGGGCATTGACGGATGCGGATAAGGGGCTGGGGGCGATGACTATCGAGGCTGACCCGGTTGCGCTGCAGTTTTTGGCGGAAATCTGCGACGGGGACGCGAGGCGGGCGCTGACGGCGCTGGAGGTGGCGGTGATGTCGCAGGTCAAGGGGGCGGAAAACGAGATTGTGCGGCTGGACCTGGCGGTGATGCAGGAATCGGTGCAGCGCAAGGCGATTCAGTATGACGGGACGGGGGATACGCATTACGATCTGGCCAGTGCGCTGCAGAAGTCGATGCGGGGATCGGATCCGGACGCGACGGTGTACTGGCTGGCGCGGATGATCGTCGGCGGCGAGGATTTGCGGTTTATTGCCCGAAGAATCGCGGTTTGTGCGGCTGAGGACGTGGGCAATGCCGACCCGACGGCGACGATTTTGGCGGCTTCGGCGATTCAGATAGCGGAATTTGTGGGATTTCCGGAGGCACAATTGCCATTAGCTCAGGCGGCGATCTATATTGCGTGTGCGCCGAAGTCGAATGCGTGTGCCAATGCGATTTGGGGGGCGTCCAGCGATGTGCAAAACGGGCGTACGATCCCGGTTCCGGCTCATTTGCGGGATGCGCATTACGCGGGGGCCAAGAAGCTGGGGCACGGCGAGGGGTATCAATACCCGCATAACAGCCCGTCAGGTTATATTCCGCAGGATTATCTGGGAAAAAATCTCGAAAAACCCTATTATCAGCCGAAACAAGTAGGTAGGGAAAAGTTGGTTGCGGAGTATTTAGAGAAGCTTCGGAATCAGGTAGAAAAGTTAATGTAAAAGTTAAAAATTAAAGTGTAAAATGCAGGAATCGGGCTTTCCCGAAGGCTGATTAATCGGGCGACTGACGTCGCCTCGCTTTTATTTGGACTTATTATTGATTATAGAAGGGTATTTTTGATGGATAAAGTCGCGTTGCGGCATGATATAAAGAGTCGTTTGATGGCGATAAGCGCTAAGGCTCGGGTTGAAAAGAGCAAGGCGATTTGCCGGTTGATTGTCGAGTCAGAGGAATTTCAGCGTGCTGCGGTGGTGATGGCGTTTTTGTCGCTGCCGCATGAGGTTGAGACGACGCCGCTGATTTTGCATGCGTGGCAGCAGGGCAAGACGGTGGCGGTGCCGAAGATTTCGTGGGAGCAGCGTCATATGATTCCGGTGGAGATTACGTCGCTGGAGACGGGATTGCATACGGATGACAAGGGGCTGCGGAATCCGACGAACGGGACGCCGGTGCCGTTTGAGGACATTGACCTGGTGGTTGCGCCGGGACTCGGGTTTGACCGGGCGGGCAATCGGCTGGGCCGCGGCGGCGGTTATTATGATCGCTTTTTTGCGAGTGGTAAGATCACGGCGACACGCTGGGCTGTGGCATTCAGTGAACAGTTGTGCGATGAGATACCGCACGATGAGAATGATGTTGTGATGCATGCGGTGGTGACGGAAGATGAGATTTTTCAAGCTGACGAGACGTTAGCTTGAAAAATTAAAAATTAAAATCCAAAATGTAAAATTATGGATTCGGCCGTTGGCCGAGGCTGTTTTATGCTGGATTCCCGCCTTCGCGGGAATGACAAGGTTAGGCAGGGAATGACAAGGTTGTTTGAAATAGCAATTATGGAGTCGCCTTGGGCGATGCTTTTTTGTTTGCGGGCGAGACGCCCGCGTTCCCATGGAAAAGTAAGCGATGAATTATATGATAGTGATAGAGAAAAATAACAGGGAGGTTAGTTGTGGCCAGACGACGGTATAAACCTTATCGATCTCGTAAGCAGGTAAAAGAACGTCGGACGCGGACGATCATGTTGATTTTGATCGCGTTGATTGTCGGGATCGTGATTGTGACGCGGATGTACAAAAAGGATGATGCACCGGTTGAACCGGTTGCCAACGGCAGCGATGAAGTGGTTTTGGACGATATTCTGCCGGGCAACGATTCTCAGGCCGATGACGATGCGGCCGACGAAACGCCGTTGCCGACGCCGATGCGTGTGCAGCCGGCGCCTGTGGCTGTTGAGCCGGCGCCGGTTGAGGTTGCGCGGACGGAGACGGAGGAACTGGAGACTGAGCCGGTGACGTATGAAACGCCAAGTTCGAGTGACGACGGCGACGAGACCAGCGCTGAAGCGCGGGCGTTGATTAAGAAGGCCAATGACCTGTACGAGCAGGGGAAAGTTATCGCGGCGCGTGACTTGCTGAATCATACGCTGGATTTGCAGCTGAGCTCGGTGGTTCGCGGTGCGGTCAAGACGCGGATGACGAAGCTGGCGGATAAATGGCTGTTCAGCAATGATGTGTACGAGTCGGATAAACTGACGAGTTATTACCTGGTTCAGCCGGGGGATTTGCTGGCGGTGATTGCGCGGCGTCATAAGGTGCCGTATGAGATCTTGATGGCGATTAACGGGATCGACCGGCCGGAATTGCTGCAGGCGGGCAAAACCATTAAGATGATTAACGGGCCGTTTAACGCGGTGGTTTATAAAGATACGTTTACGATGGATTTGTATTTGCAGCGGGTGTATGTCAAGACGTACCGTGTGGGGTTGGGGACGGTTGATCGAGACACGCCGCCGGGTCGATGGCGGGTTAAGAAGGGCGGGAAGCTGATTCGTCCGAAGTGGACCGATGACGAGACGGGTCGGGTGTATTCCGGTTCGGATCCGGATTATCCGCTGGGGTCTCGCTGGGTTGCGATTGAAGGGCTGGATGATGCGATTAAAGACCGCTCGGGATTTGCGCTGCACGGGACGAAAGATCCGGAGTCGATCGGGACGCGATCGTCACGCGGTTGCATTCGGTTGTATAACGGCGATGTGATCGAAGTTTATAACATGATGCAAGAGGGCGTTTCTGAAGTGTATATTATTGAGTAGCCGTCGAGGGTGTTGGCGGTTGCGTGAGAGAGACTTGAGCAGAGGACTATGAAACAGCTTGCATGCCAGGGAGGCGTTCGTTATTGGGCGCTGGTGATTTCGCTTTTGGTACACGGCGCTGCGCTGGCGATTTTTACGGGTGTGAAGTTGTCGGGTCGAACCTGTGCCGCTGCGCCGGTACGCAGCGGACTGTCGATGGAGATGGTTGAAAAGGCTGTGACGCAATCGCCGCCCAAACCCAAGCCTAAAATCAAACCGATTAAAGAGATTGTCAAGCCGGAAGAAGCCCCCCAGCCTTTAGTTGCCGATGAGCCTGTGCCGGCCGAGCCGGTGGTTGAGGCCGTTGAGGTTGCCCCATCGGAGCCTTTATTTGCTGAGCCGGTTGCGGCGGAGGTGGAATTTTTCGGGCAGCGCAGCCTGGCCCAGCGGGTGTGTTACGTGGTGGACTGTTCGGGCAGTATGTACGGGCAGATGTATCGCGTGAAAGCCAAGCTGAAGGCGTCTGTCCAGAATCTGAATTCGCAACAGGGGTTTACGGTGCTGTTTTTTACCGACGGGCGTCAGATCTTAATGTCGGGGGGCGGTCGCATTGAGGCGGCCAGTGTTTCGGCGAAATCCGAGGCCCTGAAGTTGATCGAGACGATTCGGCCGGGAGGCACGACGGATGCGGAACACGCACTGGAATGTGCGATGCGTCTGCGGGATGCGGACGGGAATGGTCCGGATGTCATTTACTTTTTGACGGACGGGTTTGACCTGGATGAGGATGGGGCCCTGCGATTTGTGGAAAAAATCGAGTCGCACCGGAAATTGCTTGCACCTTCGGTGGTTCTGCATACGATAGGATTTGAGCCGGAGAAAAATGACCGCAAGATGCTGGATGTGCTGTCGCGGCTGACCGGCGGGGCGTTTACGGAAGTTGATTAGATATAAGTCTTGAGTTCGTAGTTCGTAGTTCGTAGTTCATAGTTCATAGTTTTTAGTGCTGGCGAGATGGCCGCGTTCCCATTGGGAATATTAATTGAGAGGTGTTTGTGAGACGGAATTTGATGACAATTGGTTTGTTTTCGGTTTTGACGGGGACTGTGTTTGCCGCTGAGGAATCGGCCGGTGCGCAGGTGGGTACGTTTTACCGGCAGTTTTTTGTTGAAGGCGGGCCGATTGTGTGGTTTATCCTGCTGCCGATGTCGGTGGTGACGGTTTATTTGGCGCTGGATCTTCTGGTGACGATTCGCCGCAAGCGGCTGCTGCCGACGGGGATTGCGACGGAGATTGCGACGTATGCGTTGCGGAACGGGCTGGGATCTTTGCCGGGGAAACTGAACGGGCGAAAGGATCTGCTGAGCCGGTCGATGCTGCGGGCGATTGAGCAGGGGCGACAGATGGCGGCTGCACCTGATATGATTCGGCAGTTTACGGCTGAAGCATTGCAGGAAAACGGCATGCACCTGATGCGCAAGGCGCAGTGGTGTCAGATTATCGGGTCGGTGGCTCCGATGGTGGGGCTGTTCGGGACGGTATACGGGATGATTCGGGCGTTTAACCTGCTGGGTCAGGGCACGGGCGGCCCGCGGTATGAAATGCTGGCCGAAGCGATTTCGATGGCGTTGGTGACGACGTTCTGGGGTCTTTTGGTGGCGATCCCGGCGTTATTTTTGTATGGGGTGTTTCAGACGCGGATTGAGTCGGTTGTCAGCGAGGCGGCTTTGGAGGCTGAGGCGGTTTTGGGACGGATCTTTGTAAACGGCAACGCGAAAGGGATGGCGGCGGCACCGGTCAAACCGGTTGAGCCGAAACCGATCGCGGTCAAGCCGCAGCCGAAAGCGACACCCACGATCCCGGAGCGCAAGCCCAAACAGGCGCCGATGCCGCCGGAGCCGAAGGGAAAAGCGGCTGTGAAGCAGCCCGCTTCTGCAAAGGCCAAGTAGGAGCGTGTTTTTGACGGATTGGTATGTCGCCCCTTCGGGGCTTTGTAAATCATTCGTGCGATTCTTTCCGGTGGTTTAAACCACCGGCTATTGTATTGTGCCCCTGCCGGGGCTTATTGTGAAGTGACCTTGACGGTTTATACTACCGGCAATTGTTTTCGCCTCTTTCGAGGCTTAAGAAACGCAGCGTATTCTTTAATTGCGACGAAGCGAGTTTATGTTACCGAATTGGACAAAAAGACGTTCGTTTGAGGCGGAGTCGTTTGACATGACGCCGATCATCGACGTTGTTTTTTTGCTGATCATCTTCTTTATGCTGGTCTGTCAGTTCATCGCGGCCGAACAGTTTCGCGTGGAGGTTCCGGATGCGATTGCGTCGGCGGAAAAGGATGACGTGCATGAAAAGGGGCCGCTGACGATTACGGTGATGGCCGGCGATGACGGGGCGGTTTGTGCGGTCGGCAGTGAGACGCTGGCGGCGGTTGGGGGAGAAGACTTGTCGCAACTGATCGAATCGGCAATTGACGAGGCGTTGGCTGAAGGCGAGGGGGCCGACAACACGGTACGGCTGCGGTGCGATAAGGCGGTGACGTTCGGGGATGTGAAGCATATTCTGACGGGGATTTCCAACAGCGAGGCGACGACGCTGGACTGGGCGGTTTTGGCGGAATGATTCGCTAATCGTCATTCGTCGTTGGTGAATCGGTACTCGCGGGTGTATTTTGGGTGGGATTTTTCTTGTTTTTGAAATAAATTTAATGGGGTTTGTTTGGGGGGGAATCGTCGTTTTTGCTTCTTAAATGGCGGTTGTGAGGAATTCGTCAAGGGGGGGGTGTTGTGGAGTTTTAAGTTTATTTTATTTTTTTGGTGCAATTGGCGGGTCATTGGTCGATAATACCGTCTAGTTCATGAAGCATATTTTTTCATCTCTCAGAAATATCCTTCCGATAAACTTAGCCGAGAGATAATTCAATGGCCCAATAGTGGTCAAGGAGTAGTACAGTGAGCACAGGTACAGTCAAATGGTTCAACGCAAGTAAAGGTTTTGGTTTCATCACTCCGGATGACGGCGGCGCTGATTTGTTCGTCCATCATTCAGAAATTAAGACAGGTGGCTACGCTACCCTGGATGAGAATCAGAAGGTCACTTATGAAGTTGGCGAAGGCAAAAAAGGCCCGTGTGCAAACAACGTGGTGCCGGCCTAATCCCAACTGAGGGTTTAGACTTGAAAGGTGCTGCTTTTGGCAGCGCCTTTTTTTATGCGCGTTGCGGGGGGCGTGAATTCACCACGAAGTTCGCGAAGGATTGAACCACGAATGGACACTCATTAACACGAATTTTTCTACAGAGGGGCATCCTAGGGAAATCGCCGCACCCTGCGGCTGCTATGCTGCTCTCCATCAGTCGGAATCCTCGAAATTTCATTTCTGCGTTTCCGACTGATTCCGATCAGACCGGCTGCGCCGGGCGATTTCATTGTCAAGTTAAAGATTAAAGTCTCAAAGTTTAAAGTGTGGAATCGCCAGCGGCGAGGACTGTTTAAACAGATTTCTCGACTACGCTCGGAAGGATGTTTTAGCGAATCAGGATAACCTTGCCTCGCTTTTATGGGGTTTCGATGGCTGGGATTTGGTAGTTGGGGAGGTAGGTTTTCCAGGTTGGCCAGTTGGATTCGAGGAGGGCGATGCGTTTTGTTGAGAGGTTGAGGGCCTGTTGGGCGAAGACTTCGTCGAGTTGGTTGGTGATTTTGTAGTCGACGAGCTGGAAGGCGAGATGGTCGAGGTTGTCGATGTGGTTGTCGCCGTTGATGTCGTACCACCACGGGTTGTCGGCGGCGGTGTCGACGCCGATGGACCAGGCCACTGCGTACCGCTGTCGGGTTGTCGGGGTTATTTCCTGCTCGTCATTGAATCGGACGACGAGGCGGTAGCCGGTAAGGCCTTCGACACATTGGAAATAAATGTGCTCGACGTTATCGTTGACGCTGTCGCTGAAATCCAGCAGGATGTCTTCATCACTTGTCTCGGTTATGCCCCAGAGTTCCAGCCGGAGGTCGGTGTCTTTTTTGAGATCGTGGGCGAAGGGGTAATCGTCTTTGTAGTACCGGTTCCAGCACAGCGTGGCGGTGAGCATTTGGTTGGGCTCGGCGGCGGGGAGGCTGTATTCAATGCTGTTTTTGTTTTCATTCAGAATACGATTGTCCCAGCCGATGGGGTTGACGGTGCCGGGCTTTTGCTTGCCGGCGGTCAGTTGGATCATGGCCTGTTCGGCGTCCAGGGCACCGGCGCCTTGTGTGTAGTCCAGCGGGGCGGCTGTGTCGTCGTCGGATGTTAAGTCGCCTTTGTGCCAGTAGGGCAGTTTAGCGGCGGAGTTCAGCAGGACGGCTTTGACGAGGGCGTTTTTTCCGGGCTTGTCGAAATCGGTGCTGATGGTTGTATCGGTATAGGCCTTCTGCAGGAGCAGGGCGATGTTGCCGCTGGCGATGGGAGCGGCCAGCGAGGACCAGTTGGCTTCGGCGCGATAGTCGGTCAGGTTGTTGTGCATGGGGACCAGCGCGGTGCCGGGCGCGACGAGATCGGGTTTGCAGCGGTGGTTGTCAGTGGGGCCGCAGCTTGTGTGGCCGGGGGTGGGGGCTGCGAACTCGCGGAGGCTGACCTGACCGTTTTCGTCCACGACTGCATCAATGACGCCGACGCCGATGGCATTGGCGCCCGCGCCGGGATAGAGCAGGTCATAGGTGCCGGCTCCGTTGCCGATGCTGGCGACGACGATGCGGTCCTTATCGACGGCGAGGTTGTCCAGTGCGCGGGTCCACCAGTCTTCGTAGGCTTCGCCGAGGCTGAGTGTGATGATGTCGGCTTCGAAGGGCTTCTTGTCGAAGAGGTAGAGTGTTTCGAAGCGTCGGAATTCGTAGACATCGACGGATGCTTTGGGGCAGACGCCGCGATAATTGAATGTTCCGAAGTCGGGATGTTCGGCGTTGTCTTTTTGCCCGATGAGCATGCCGGCGACGGCGGTGGCATGGGAGGAGATGCTGAAGCGGCCGTCGGAGCCGTCTTCAAATGCGACATCGCCTTGGTACAGACAGTCGTGATTCATGTTGAAGCGGTAATCGTTTTGGGGCCGGTTGTTGACATAGGTCATGGAGCGACAGACCGCGGCGATGAGAACGCCTTCGCCGGTGAGGTTGGGATCGGCGGCTGTGAGGTTACGAGTTCCGGTATATTCCAATGCGGCGGGCTGGAGCTGCAGAAAATCCGCGGCGGCAACTGACACGATGCCAAGGCATACGGCCAGCAACCATCCCCGTCGTAAAGCGGTTGTGTTGAATATCGGTCTCAAAAGGTCTCCAAATACGACTACACCCAAACTCATTCTATCATAATGCCCTGTTGGATTTCAATGGATTCATCGACTGTTTTTGGTTATCGATGCAGGAAAAAGTTCAGGTGGATGTCACCACGGATTGTCGCGGATTCTTATTTTTTTCTGAAAAAGGTTGTTTATTGTGCTAAAAACGCTGTTTTTGTGGTTTTAAAGTTTGATTTACCACGAAGTTCACGAAGCACACGAAGGTTTTAGTCTACAGATTAGGCAGATTTTCGCAGATTATTTCAGTGGGGGAACAGTGTGGGAAATCGCTGCAGCCTGCGGCTGCTATGCTGCTTGCAAGCGGCTGGGATGCTCGAAACTGCGTTTCTGTGCTCCCATCCACTCTTCAGCAGTCCGGCAGCGCCGGGCGATTTCTGGGCGGGGGGTGCCTGTTTGAACAAGCTAAGGGGGGTAATAATGCTTGCTTTGGGTTATTTTGGCTGATATACTCGTTGGAAATCATAATTTTCGGCTTTTTAACTACGATAACCGCAATAAAAGACAAGAAATCTATGAAAATATTACTCAATGCCGAACAAGTTAACGCCACGATCGACGACTTAGTCGAGCAGATCACGTCTGATATTTCCGCTGATACCGAGCTTGCCGTCATCGGGATTCGCAGCCGGGGTGAGATCCTGGCGATCCGACTGCATGAGCGTCTGGGAAGCTACTTTAAACAGGAGATTCTTCACGGGACGCTGGATATCACGCTGTACCGTGACGATTTGAACGAGCCTAAGGACACCCAGCCGACGGTCCGCACGACGGAGATCGGTTTTGATGTGAGCGATAAGCTGATTTTGCTGGTGGATGATGTGCTGCATACAGGACGCAGTGTGCGTGCGGCGATGGATGCCTTGACGGATCTGGGTCGGCCCCGGATGGTGCGTCTGGCGGTGCTGGTGAATCGCGGGGGACATGAGTACCCGATTCGTGCCGATTATGTGGGAATTCGGGACGTTGTGGACGCCGACGAGTCGGTGTGCGTTCATTTTACGGAAACGGACAACGAAGACCAGGTGATTGTGGAGTGATAAGCAAGCGTATGAAGACCCCGAAATTTCAGTGGACTCGAAAACATCTGATCGGCCTGAGCGATTTAAGCCGGGAAGAAATTGAATTTATTCTTGATACCGCCAAGGGCTTTGAAGAGGTCGGTGCGCGGGCTATTAAGAAGACTCCGGCACTGCGCGGCAAGATGGTGGTGAATATGTTCTTTGAGGACAGCACGCGGACGCGAAACAGTTTTACGCTTGCGGCCAACCGGCTGAGTGCGGATGTGGTGGAGTTTACGAAGACGTCCAGCTCGGTGAGCAAGGGTGAGACGCTGATTGACACGGCGCGGAACCTGGAGGCGATGGGAATTGATATTGTGGTGATCCGTCATAACGCCGGGGGGGCGCCGAAACTGCTGACGCGGTCGATTAACGCGTGCGTGGTGAATGCCGGCGACGGGTTCCATGAGCATCCGACGCAGGCGCTGCTGGACGTGTATACGATTCGCGAGGTCCGCGGCTCGCTGGACGGGCTGAAGATCGGGATAGTAGGCGATATTGCTCATTCGCGTGTGGCCCGCAGCGATATCTATGCGATGACGAAGCTGGGGGCGGAGGTGACGCTGATCGGGCCGCCGACGCTGATGCCGGCGAAGGTCAATGATCTGCCGGTGAAGGTGTCGCACAGCCTGGATGCGGTGATCGAGGAACTGGATGTGATTAATATGCTGCGGATTCAGTTTGAGCGGATGGGCGGCAATCCGTTTCCGTCGGTGCGTGAGTATTCGCACTTTTTCGGGCTGACGGTTGAGCGGATGAAGCGGGCCAAGGACGATATTGTCGTGATGCACCCGGGGCCGATTAATCGCGGGCTGGAAATCGAATCGGAGGTTGCAGACGGACCGAACAGCGTGATCCTGAAGCAGGTGGCGAACGGATTGCCGGTTCGGATGGCGGTGCTGTTTCTGGTGAATCAAGCGGCAAGTTTGAAAAGCTAAATATATAGAACCACCGGCCGTCGCTCTTCGAGCTATGGCCCGGCAGGCGAATGGATACTAATACACACGAATAAAAAATAGCCACAGAGGTCACAGAGACCGCCGAGATCGTTGTTTTGTATTCTCTGAGTTCTCTGTGGCGATACTTATAAATTATTGATTTAAACTTTTAGGTTATTTATGAAGACTCAGCCTCATCGGACATTGATCAAGAACGGGCGGCTGATTGATCCGGCTAACGGGATCGATCAGGTGACGGATATTTTAATTGACGATTTTTATGTCGTTCAGATTGGCACCATCGAGGACGACTGTGAGACGATTGATGCGACAGGTAAGATTGTTGCGCCGGGGCTGATCGATCTGCATGTTCATTTTCGTGAACCGGGCGACGAGGAAGAAGAAACGATTGCGTCCGGTTCTGACGCGGCGGTGGCGGGCGGGTTTACGTCGGTGGTGTGCATGCCGAATACGAAGCCGCCGATTGACGAGGCGACGGGGGTTGAGTTTATTCATCGCATGGGACGCCAGGCCCGCAAGACGTTTGTGTATGTCATGGGTGCGATTACGAAGGGCCGCGAGGGCAAGGAGCTTGCTGAGATGGGCCTGATGTCGCAGGCGGGTGCGATTGGGTTTACCGATGACGGCACGGGCGTGCAGGACGTGGCGGTGATGCAGCGGGCGATGAAGTATTCGACGATGTTTAATAAGGTGATTTCGCAGCACTGCGAGAATGCGGCGCTGGCGAAGAACGGCGTGATGAATGCGGGTTATAATTCGACGGTGCTGGGGCTGCCGGGGATGGACCCGCTGGCCGAAGAGCTGATGCTGTGGCGGGATGTGCAGCTGGCGAAAAAGACCGGGGCGCATTACCATGTGCAGCATGTTTCGACGGCGGGGTCAATGAAGATTATCCGGGAGGCGAAGGCAGAGGGCCTCCATGTGACCTGTGAAGTGACGCCGCACCATCTGCTGCTGACGGAAGAGATGATTGTGGATTACGATACGAATTACAAGGTGGCTCCGCCGCTGCGGTCGAAGGCGGATGTGGAGGCGTTGAAGCAGGGGATTGCCGACGGGATTGTCGATGCACTGGCGACGGATCATGCGCCGCATTTGCAGAGTGAGAAGGAGCTGGAGTTTCTGGCGGCTCCGTGCGGGATTGCGAGCCTGGAGTGTGCGCTGCCGCTGTATATCAAGGCGCTGGTGGAACCGGGGCTGATTAGCTGGTCGGAAATGCTGGCGATGCTGACGTATCGGCCGGCGGCGATCCTGAAGGAAGACAAGGGTAAACTGGGCGTGGGGGACCGGGCGGACGTGGTGATTATCGATCCGAATGCCGAATGGACGGTGGATGTCAATCAGTTCCGGTCCAAGAGCCGCAATTGTCCGTATCACGGCTGGAAGGTGAAGGGCAAGGTGACGCATACGCTGGTGGCGGGCGAACTGCGGTACCAGTCAGAAGGTCAGAACCGTTTTTAGACAGGATTAACGGGATTTGCAAGATTTTTTTTGCCACAGAGGACACAGAGAGCACGGAGGAAAAAATATAATCTCTGAGAACTCTGCGTCCTCTGTGGCAATTTTTTGTTCATGGTTATTGGTGGTTCGATTTTTATGCCGTATTTGATTGATGGGTATAATTTGTTGCGGGCGATACAGCGGTTTGAGGAGTTTGCGCTGTTTGACGAGGTGCAGCTTTGCCGGACGGTGTCAGATTTTTTGCGGTGTGTGCAGTCGCGGGGACATATTGTTTTTGACGGGATTGGGCCGCCGGATAAGCGGGAGCTGGGGGGCATTCGGGGTGTGGAGGTTTATTTTTCGGGGGAGAGCCTGGAGGCCGACGACATCATCGAAGATAAGATTGCGGATAATTCTGCGCCGAAGAGCCTGGTGGTCGTCAGCAGTGACCGGCGGCTGCGGGATGCGGCCAAGCGGCGGAAAGCGACATCGCTGCAGGCCGAGCCGTTTTGGGCGTTTTTGATCGCCCAGCTTGAGAAGGCCGAGAAGCGGCCCGCGCCGGAGCCGCGGGAAAAACGGGGCGGAATTACCGATCAGGAGGCGGATTTGTGGATGGATGCGTTTGGGATGGATGATGATTGACGAATGACGATGGACGATTTTCGATTTGTTTTGACACAGATTTACGCAGATTGACTCAGATTATTAATTACCACGAAGGTCACGACGTTTTTTAGAGGGGAATGTTGGAGTTTTTTATGGAGCAGGCAATACAGAGAGAAGTTGAGATTGAACAGTCAGAAAAAAAGTTTCTTTGATGTTTTGGTTCTGGATAGCTCTTTTTGTAGCTTTTGTTGCGACAACAATATTTGCTTATTTTGAGATGAATACCGAAATGATGTCGGGTATTTACATTGTGCCAATTGTAGGTCATATATGCACGAAACAGAATAAATACCTTGATGTTTTTATTTTTATATTTTTGACGATTATAGCTTTGTCTTTAATGGCTACATTGAGTTGGTGCGGTGTTGTGTTGCTGTGGCCGGACAAGTATAACGTTAACAGCTTTATTCCAATTTACAAAACACCGCTTGGGATCATCCAGACTGTGTTGTACATCGGGGCTATTGAAGGGGGCGTGATGTCTGCTTTTGGGTGCTTGATGAAATGGTTTTTTGGTAAATATGAAACAGAGAAAAAGCATCCTTTGGTTGCGGCGATGGAGACGCGGGCGGAGGAATAGTTTTTAGCCATCCGCCTTCGCTTTATGAGCTACGGCCCGGCAAGTGAATTAACACGAATTGGAGCGTCGCACTAATAACCCCCTCCCCCCTTTGGGGTACTCCCCCTTGACAGGGGGAGAGTTATTGTTGGTTAACAAGCATTAAAAAAGGCCGGAGCTGATATTTCAGCTGCCGGCCTTTTGGGTTTGTGTGTTTAACTGCTTACTTCTTTGCTGCCTTCTTTTTTCCGCCGAGGAGGAGGATCGGGGCGGCGATGGCGATGGACGAATAGGTACCAACGATGATACCGATGAGCATCGCGAAGGTGAAGCCCCGCAGTCCGGACCCGCCCCAGATGTACATAATCAGTACGACTAGGAAGGTTGTGAACGACGTCAGCAGGGTTCGCGAGAGGGTCTGGTTAATACTGCCGGTGACCATCTCGGGCGTGAGGATATCGAGCTTGCCGCGGTTTTCACGGATGCGGTCAAAGACCACGATGGTATCGTTGAGCGAGTAGCCGATAATCGTCAGGAAGGCGGCGATCATTTCGAGGTTGATCTTGAAGTCGGCCACGCCCAAGGCATTGCCCAGCGGGGTGCCTGCGATAAAGTGGCAGGCGGTGACGACGCCGAGCGTAATCGAGACGTCGTGGACCAGTGCGGCAATCGCGGCAAAGCCGTAACGAGCCGTCCCGAATCGTACCCAGATGTAACCGACAATCGCCAGCAGTGACAGGATGATTGCCACGATCGCACGCTGCTTGGATTCGGACCCGATGGACGGGTCGATTTGCGTGACGCGTGCCAGGGTTGTTTCCAGTGCGGCCGCTCCGGTGACAGTGGCCTTTTCATTATCGACAAATCCCTGCCATTCGTCGTCTTCCAGTGTGCGGTAGCCCGCTTCCGGATGGACGCTGACATAGACGAAGTCTTTGAGCATTTCGTCTTCGGTCGGTTCGGTCAGATCGGTCTTGAGCAGTTTATATGAATACCATGTCAAGTCCTGCATGTCCGGTTTGAAGCGTACGTTGGTGATGCGTTTTTCCAGATCGACGACCGTGGTTTCGGTTTCGAGTGAGCAGGTCAGCTTCAAGCCCCCGAGGTAGTCGGCCAGCAGGGTGGCGTCGTCGCCGGTCGGTTCGATCTTTTGTTCGCCGGTGAAGGTTAACTGGAGGTTTTCCTGAACCTTCAGGTAATCCTTGAAGGCGTTGCGAACGGCCTCACTGACGAGTTCCTGAACGTTGATGTCGCTGACGACGGCTTTTTCGCCAACCGCGGCGGCGATGACTTCCTCGACCAGTGTTGCGTTGACGCGGCTGGTCGATACTTCCAATTTACCCCCATCGAGAGCCGTAACATTGAGCTTGGAAAGGGTTTTGCCCATTTCGTCGGCTTTGTCGGCGATCAGTGTTGTCAGGCCTTCGACGGTCATTGCCTGGTCGGAAGCGGGGGTGACGGTTGCGGTGGTTTTGTTGGTCAGCGTGGTGCTGATTTCAAACTGCAGACCGGAGTCACCGACGGCGACGACGCGTGCCTGCCCGTTGAGATAGTTTTCGGCGTTGATCATGTCTTCTACCGTCTGGCGATCAAACCCGGTGCCGTCTTTGAGTTCGATTTCGACGGTGGTGCCGCCGATGAACTCAATGTCATACTTGCTGGCACTGCCGGTGTTTTCGCGGCTGGTAAAGATGCTCAGTCCACCGATCACCAGTACGGCTGAGACGGTCAGGAACACAGGCCGCATGGCCATCCAGTTGAACTTTGCGTTCTGCATCATGCCGAGCATCGCCAGCTTATTGGTAATCATCCGGCTGGATGTCATCATGTCATAGATGACGCGGGTGACAAACAGGGCGGTAAACATACTGGACAGGATACCGAGCATCAGCACGATGGCGAAGCCCTTGATTTCTTCGGACGCGGCCATGTAGAGAATGGCGGCGACGCCGAAGGTGGTCAGGTTGGCATCGAAAATGGTCCGGAACGCACGCTGGTAACCATTGATGATGGCTGCTTTCAGTGATGAGCCTCGGTTTTGTTCTTCGCGGATACGCTCGAAGATCAGCACGTTGGCATCGACGCTCATGCCGATCGTCAAAATCAGACCGGCGATACCGGGCAGGGTGAAGGTTGCGTTGAGCAACGCCATGGTGCCCAGTACGAGCAGGAGGTTCAGTGCCAGGGCGATATCCGCAATCGCACCGCTGAGCATGTAGTAGATCAGCATGAAGACGGCGACAGCGGCTAAACCGATGAAGCCGGCTTTAATACCGGCGTCGCGGTTGTTGACACCGATGGTGGCACTGATGGATTTTTCCGAGATCGGCACTTCCGACAAACGGGCGGGGAAGGAACCGGCGTTGAGCTTGTTGATCATGTCGGAGATTTCGGTTTGTGTGTAATCGCCGGTGATAATCCCTGAGGAACGAATGGCGGTGTTAATCGACGGCGCCGACAGGGCCTTGTCATCCAGCAGGATACAGAGGGGTTTTCCGATGTTGTCGGTGGTCAGACGGAAAAACTTATTGGCGGCAATGTCGTCAAAGGTAAAGCCGATGGCTCGTCGTCCCTGTTGGTCCGATGAGGGATAGGCTTTCTTGAGCTTCCATTCCTTTTTGCCGTCCTGCAGGAGGGTTTTGGCTTCCTGATTGCTGCACAGCACGTAGGTCTTTTCGCCGAATATGCCGGTTACGCCCAGTCCAGCGGGCCAGTTTTCGATGTCTTCGATTTCACACCATTTGTAGGTGTTATTGGATGCGAGCTTGGGACCTTTTTCGGCCAGTGCGGTGACGAAAGCGGCCAGTTCCGATGCGTTG
Source organism: Anaerohalosphaeraceae bacterium (assembly GCA_963675155.1). Classification (GTDB taxonomy): domain Bacteria; phylum Planctomycetota; class Phycisphaerae; order Sedimentisphaerales; family Anaerohalosphaeraceae; genus 4572-13. Next base: position 1,386,145 of record OY775912.1, read on the forward strand.
GTGGTTTCGTCGGCAACGGCGAGGATTCGAAATTCCAGTACGCCGGAGCCCTTGAGCATCCGCTTGAGGTCTTCGGGGTCGTCGAGCTGTCCGCCGACCTGATTATAGGTGTCATAGGCGGTCGCTACGGCTTCGATTTTGTCTTTACGGGCGGGGAACGCGGTCTTGAACGCCTCGATCTTGTCGGTGCGTGCGGTTGACTTGACGGGCAGTTCGAGGATTTCCCGCAGCAGGTCGACGTTGAGGTTGAGCTTCTGGAGATCGCTGACGGCCGCATTCCAGCGGGCGTTGAGTCCGCCGTCCACTTTGGTCAATTCGTCGACGATGGGGTTTCGTTTGCTGACCAGTTCGAGATATTCATTGATGAGCGAAACGGCTTTTTTCTGCGGCCCGGATAAGCCGTCTTCGACGACGATATCGGTGAGGCTGTCTTTGGCGTAGGTTTCAATCGACTCGGCACGTTTGGCCAGGTCGGTTTCTTTGGCCCAGGTGGCAATGCTATATTGCAGCGCGTCGGTGTCTATGCCGACTTCTTCGAGCTTGGTATTGACGGCCTGTATTTCGTCGTTGAGCGTGTTACGCTGTGTTTGTGCCTGTTTGCGCAGGTCGTAGATTTCCGTGAGGGCATCGAGAACCTGTTGTCTTTCTTCGCTGCCGCGGGCGTAGGCGGTCAGTGCCTCGGCTCGCTGATCGGCGGGTTTTGACAACGCCTGTCGGATTTTCAGCAGATTGATGTTTTCGGCTTCCAACGATTCCAATGCATCTTCGAAGGCCGCTCGTTTGGCCTTGGTGTCCTGACTGGCCACGGGGAGCAGGATTTCGATGCGTGTATCGCCCTGGGGCCGCATGACGATGTTGGCCACGTGGGTCGGGTCAATACGCTTGAGCAGAATCGGGATCATGTTCTGCGCCAGATCTTTTGTCTCATCTTTACTCAGACCGGTGGTGTCGATCTCGTAGATGAGCTGGGTTCCGCCCGCCAGATCGATACCGGGCTTGAGTGTTTTGCTCGGGGGGTACAAATTCAACGCTGCGATGGCAACCACGATTCCAATCAGTGCCATTTTCCAAAACAGATTCTTATCCATAGCCGGGTTCCCTGAAAATTAAAGTTGCAAATCTTTTTCTTCTTTGCTCTTCGGTTATTATTCGTTTTTGGCGTCCTTGAGAACCGTTGCGACGGCTGAAGGACTGATACGCATTTTGGTGTTGGTGGACTCGTCGATCTTGATGACGATTTCATCGTCGCGGACGTCGAGGACGGTGCCGAAAATGCCGCCGATGGTTCGGATGCGGGCGTTTTTGGCTAAGGCGGAGACCATTTCCTGGTGCTGCTGCTGTTTTTTCTTGGGTCCGCGGAACATCAGGAAGTACATGACGATGAAGATAACGACCAGCGGCGCGAACTGCATAAACTTCTGCATCGGGGTCGGCGGGGGCGGCGTCTCTGCTGTTGTTCCGTTGGTGCCGTCAGCCTGTGTGGTGGTGGTCGTGACCTGCTCGGTTTGTGCGGCCGGTTCCGAGGTGATCACTTCGCCTTCTCCGTTGGCGCTCGCTAATATCCAGATATTACGCATTCCATTCTCCTGTTATTTAGTCGTTAGTCATTAATCAATCGTTAACAGCAAAAGCGTGGAACGGCAGTGACACGATGAAATCTTTGTGTGGATTGCGTTTACCACACGGTATCTCATCCGGGCGCTGCCGCTTCCGGCTTCTGTTCATATTTCAAGCTTCGTCTTTATGTTTGCTGCAAAACTCATTTGCCCACTCGTTGAAGGTGTTGTTTTCAATCTGTGAGCGAATTTCTTTCATCAGTCTCTGAAAGTACGTCAAATTATGGATGGTGACCAGAATGGGTCCCATCATTTCGCCGACATTAAAGAAATGCCGGATTGTTCCCTTGCCGAAGTTTTGACAGGCGTAGCACGGACAGCCCTGTTCGATGGGGCTGGTGTCGGTGACGTACTGACTGTTTCGCAGCCGCAGCGGCCCGTCGTCGGTGAACGCATAGGCGTTGCGTCCGTTTCGGCTGGGCAGGACGCAGTCGAACATGTCCACGCCCGCACGAACCGACTCGACGATGTCAATCGGCATGCCGACGCCCATCAGGTAGCGGGCCTTATCTTCCGGCAGCAGCGGGGCGGTATGGTTGACCGTGCGAATCATGTGGTCGTGTCCTTCGCCGACGCTGAGGCCGCCGATGGCGTAGCCGTCAAACTCCATCGGTATCATTTGTTTGGCACAGTCGCTTCGCAGGTCCATGTCCACGCCGCCCTGAACAATGCCGAACAGCAGTTGTTTGTCGTTGGCGTGGGCGTCTTTGCACTGTTTGGCCCAGCGAACGGTTCGCTCGACGGCTTTGACCAGATGCTCCTGCGGGCAGGGCCACGGGGTGCATTCGTCAAAGCACATGATGATGTCGGCGCCGAGGCGATTCTGCGTTTCGGTGGCGGTTTTGGCGTCGAGATAAATCTTTTTGCCGTCGATGTGGCTGGCAAATTCGACGCCGTCTTCACCGATGCGGTTGAGCGTACTGAGGGAAAAGACCTGGTATCCGCCGCTGTCGGTCAGGATGGGTCCGTCCCAGCTCATCAGTCCGTGCAGGTCGCCGAGTGCTTCGACGACCTCGGTTCCGGGCCGCAGGAGCATGTGGTAGGTATTGGCCAGCACGATTTCGGCGCCGGTGGTCCGCAGTTGCTCGGGCGTAATGCCCTTGACGGTGCCGCGTGTGCCGACCGGCATAAAGACCGGGGTTTGCACATCACCGTGGGCGGTGTGTACGACGCCGCGTCGTGCCTTGCTGTGCGTGTCCTGATTTTTCAGATCAAATGGTTTCATCGTTGTCCGATGTCTTTGTTTTAATGGTTACTAGTTTTGAGTCCGGGTAATAGAACCGCAGAATCTCGCGATAGTCGGCGCCTTTTCGGGCTTTGCCCTGTGCGCCGCACTGACATAAGCCGACGCCGTGTCCGAATCCACGTCCATCGGTGAACTCAAATTTCTGCCCCTTTTGGGTCATGCGAAAGAGGGTGCTTTTGAGTTTGCGCCCGGTCGGATCGAGACTGAGCCGCAGGTCTTCGCCGCGGACGGTATCGGTCTTGCCGTTTTTGCCGATGAGGCGGACCCGTGTGACGCGGTCCAGATGGCCGCGTTCGATAATTTCCAGATCGACGATTGCCTCCAGCTTTGCCAGCGACGCGTAACGGGCCAGCAGACTCTCGCTGACCTGTTGGGTTGTCAGGGTTACCGGTTTCCAGTGAAAATTGCGTTGTTTTGCAATGTCCTTGCAGTACGGGCATTTGACGCCGGTCAGCGGGGGGACTGTTTCGCCGAAGACGTTTTTGGCGTCTTCGGTGTGCCCGCCGCAGGACGAACTGTAATAGCTGCAAAAGATCCGTTCGTTTCCATTCTCGTCGTCGCAAACCAGCACCTGTCCGGCGGTGGCCTGCACGGCATGTTCGACCGTTTTTGTTTCGGCGGCGATGCCGCGATAGACCTGGTTGGCCTGCGTGGCGGACAGGTCCCAGCTTCGCCGTTTGCCGAAGCGGTTTTTGATGTACAAACAGTACGTTCTGGCCGCGACAGCCTGTGCCTTTAGCGCTTCCGGCTCCCAATAGCTGTGCATTTCGGCGCCGACGACACCGAGCAGGTACGATTCCAGCGGAACGTGGTTGACGGCCTGCAGGGCCGTCCCATCGGTTCGCAATACAAATCGCAGGTTGCCTCGGTAGTCTTTACCGTCCAGCGTGAAGGCGAAGGGGTCCCGGGTTTTCAGCATTACATCGCCGCTGAAAATATGCTCGCCGATCAAAATGCGATTTTCGAGCAGTTGGACCCGCAGCGTGGTGTTGTTGTCGAACTCGGCAACGACACCGTTATTGACATCTTCGATGGTAAAACCATTTGTCGAAGTCACTGTGCATCCTCTGAGATTGCCAAAGAGCAAGACCCTTATCCAGGTCTGTTCGGGACTGTTCATCCCGACGGTTGTATCTACTTCTGTTCGTCTGCGACATGAAAGCGTCACAACGACACATATCAGACAGGCCCACAGCCATATCTTCCCATGCGCTGTGAGCCTATTGTTCAATCGCATCCAATGCTATCCCTAATGCCGGCTATTGGCCGGTAATCATAAATTCGAATGTCGAAATTCGAAACACCTCCGAATGTTTAAAACTCAAAAACAAACGGCTTCCTATTTCGGATTTTTGGGCTACTCCAGCTTGCGGAGGGACAGTCCCATGTCGGTCAGTCGTTCCTTGATTTCGTTCAAGCTGGTGACGCCGAAGTTTTTGCAGCCGAGCAGTTCGGCTTCGGTCTTGCTGATCAGTTCCAGGATGGTCTTGACACCGAGGCGATCGAGTGCCCGACGTGCCCGGACGGACAGTTCCAGGTCGCTCATGGTTTTTTCCAGGACTTCCGGGCTGGCCTGACTGGCGATTTCCGGATCGATGGGCTTGGCGGCGCCTTTTTCTTCGAGTGCCATGCCGAGCCGCAGGCCCTTCATGTCGAGAATCTTCTTGATCTCGAAGAGGCTGGTTTCGCCGAAGTTCTTATACGAGAGCAGTTCCGCTTCGGTGGTTCGCAACAGGTCGCCCAGGGTGATGATGTTCATCTTCTTGAGGCAGTTGCGTGAGCGGACGGACAGTTCGAAGTCGGAAATCGGGATTTCCAGTGTCTTGCTGTGGCGGCTGCGTCGTTTTTCGCGTTCTTCGTCATAGATCATGACGGTGGAGCTTTTGACGTCCTTGAGGAATAACTGGGCCTTGGCGTGGTTGGGGTGGGAGGCCAGTACGGACTCCACACAGGCCAGGGCTTTTTCGTATTCGCCCATGTCTTCGTACAGGACCGCCAGGTTCAGCAGGCCGTTGACATGGATGGGCAGGAACCGGAGCAGGTCTCTGTAATAGTTGACGGCTTCGACTTCGTCGCCTCGCAGGTCGTGCGAGTAGGCCAGTTGGAACAGGCTCTTGGCGTGGTTGTCGTCCAGATCGATGGCCGTTTCGTAATTATCCATGGCCGCTTCGTATTCGCCGATGGCATCCTGCACTTTACCGAGCTGATAGTGGTACTCGGCGCTGACGTTTTCAAAGTTGCTGATGGTTTTAAGCGTTTCCATTGCCGCGTCGAAGTTTTTGGCGACACGCAGTGTTTCGACCTTTTCGAGTGTGGCGGCGATGCCGTCGCTTTGTTTGCCGGCAGCGTCAAAGGCGGCCAGTGCCTTGTCGAAGTCTTTTTCATTCCGATACGCGTAGCCCAGTGCCATTTGTTTTTGATGGCAGTCGTTGGCGTTGCTGAGCTCGCCGATGGCGGCGGCGTTTTTACCGCACAGCAGCAGGGCGATGCCTTTGACGAGGGGGTTGCTTTGCGCGGCGGCCTGGGCGGCGAACGCGATACGCGTTGCTTCGCCGGAGTTGACATACTGCCACAGCGTTTTGATCTGTTCAAAGCTCGGAAGCTCATCCGCAAATAAATTAACAGGTGCGTCGGCTAAAGATACCATTCGTTTTGGCTCCTAGATTCCTATTATAATTTGATTTCTGTCTTATTTTCGTCTTCCGTTTGGTGCGGCTCGGAAGTGCGATAACGCCGACCCGGATTTTTCACAAACCGGGCAAAGGGCACATTATAGGGATAACGAAACAAATTGCAATAGGAATTTTCATATACAGGAGTAATAGGATTCAGATATATCTGTATGTGCAACGGGCGGACTTTCTGTGAAGATTGCCGGTGCCTGGGAGACTATAACAGGCTAAACATGATCATCTATTAACTGAAAATTCAGAGATAAAATACCGGATACTTTATATTTGCGTCCGGTTTCATTCAGGTCTGATTTCAGATGATCGGCGTATTTTGTTTTAAATTGGGTTCGTTTTTGGCTGCGCAGTTCGGAGTTCGTTGTTCTTAGTTCTTAGAATATAATCGCTTATCGCGATTTCTCCGTTTTTGAAATTGGGTTCGTTTGTCATTTTTTAGGTGGATTTACCTGTTGGGTTTGGGAGATTTAACCATGAAGTGAATGACCCGTCCTCCGCAATAGCTCTGTTACGGAGGGTGGAAGAGCATGACGGGTGAACAGAGGTTTTAACTGATAACTGCTTACTGATCATTGGGTTTGCTCCTTCTTTTTTCAGTCTTCAGGCGGGGAGGACTTTGGGTTGAATCACGAATTCACACTAATGGACACTAAAATTTAGGTTTTTGACGTGTTTTGCTCCTCTTTAAGCCCCTTTTATTTAATTGTTATGTGATTATATAACAACTCAGTGTATTTGTCAAACTATTTTGTTGCGAATTAGCCGTAATTTTTGACCACGGAATCCCCCTTCGCCAAAGGCTTCGGCGGGACAAGTTGCACGGAATATTTATCGTGAATAGAATTTTGGATTATTGGTTGGAATTGGCGGGAATTTTGATAGAATGGGGAGTCAGATTTCAGACTTCAGATTTGAGATTTGAGACCTGAATGATTATATAAAGGCAGGAGACAGTCATTAGAAGGACGGAATAGCCGCGATGGGCTTTTGTTTTCCATTCCAGAGATAAATATAAGATACCTGACACGAATGGCGGTTCGTTAAGGGAACCTTTAGTTATCCTCTTGTTCAAGTATGGATTATCTACGATGGTTCCATTAGCCTGACGGATGATGTCAGCGGCCTTTTCATCATCAACATCCGGGAACACATCTACCAGCACGTATCCCTTCTTTAATGATGCATGTAAGTGTCGGCTTTGCTTGTCGGATGGTTGTAATTTGCCCAGCCAGCGGATGTGGGACTTGTTCATATCAATTGTTTTCCCGCGGGGAATATGAGCCATTACGGTGTTGTGAGAGATTCTCTGGAGGATTTTGATGTTTTGCTGCTCCATCTTCGTTACCGTCTCCTGCGAGACCGGCGAGTCAAACTGAATCATCGTGTAGCCGGTTGTTTCAGCGGCGTGGCGGGCCTGCCGGGACGGGGTGAACTGGCGGGATTTGAGGTGAATGCGGTTCGTGCGGGCTTTGCCGGCGGGGCCTTGAGCCGCGAGGGTGACTGAAACCGCACAGTGAACGACGAAGATCGTGTAAATAATTGTCTTTTTCAAAACCCTTCCGCCCTGATTGAAAGTTCACACCCTTATTCGAATGATCTATGCCGGACCATGAGCACAGTGATCAAAACCAACCGGCACAATATCGGACACAATTACACCTATTATAGAAATAAATCCCTTTTTTGCAAGGAAATTAACGTTTTAGAGCCAATAACACCCATTTCCATCCTGTTTTCAGGATTTATGCTTGATATTTTTTGACTAAATACCCTTTCTTCAGAATGACTACTTTTATTTATCCTCATTTTCCCGAACACCATAGACTTCGACCTCAGGATCAAATCTTTGACCATTTTTAACCGCTTCGATAAATGCGGCGGGCGGTAGATAATTGTGAGACTCAATATAATGATAGATCAACGTGGGAGCAGCATACAGAATGCCGTCAAGCCCCCTCACCCAGACCTCTGCAGAACCGAGTTCTTTTATTGACCTTCCCTTTCTTTCAGCAGTTTCACCGATTTGGGGGTTGGAACAAAATGGACATACATGGAATCCCCTTGTTTTAGCGACAGGTTTTGCGCATAATTCGAAAAGTTTTTCCAGAAATTCATCATCTACTTGCCCCTTTAGAAAAGAAGCGGTTCTGTCCAACCAACCAATGTTCACTGCTTGCAGAAATTGAAAGTCATTTTCGTACTCATAAAGAGTCAGGTCTTCGTAATATGACATTCTCTTAATCCTTTCACATTAGTGGCTTATTCGACTACAAGTGTACAAGCTGACCAATTTACATTACCCATATGTGGATTTAATAATTTATCAAGCAATGTCGGCCGACTGACAGTAGTCGGATTTCCCAATACCCAGCTTGGATCTATAGGACTCAATGTATAATTGGGCATATTTGCCCCCGGCATATAAGATTTGGCTCCGAGTACTTTGTTGTAAGATTTCTGTGGAGGTATTTTTCCTTGATCTATGTACTGGGCAACACTATTTGCCAATCGAGTATTATGCTCACCCCATACTGTTACAGATGTATTTTGGGGGACAGTAATAACTCCATTTTTAGCACTATACGTCCCATGTCCATTTAAGATATTCGGATTTGTTCCATTTGCCGATAACGACGGATTTCTGTAAAAATAATTCTTATTATATCCGACTCTATTATAAGCTGAATTAGTCGGCGTGCAACCACTTCTATAGATTTCATCGATTAAACCACTTCCTCTGGCAGCATCATCCATAAAACTAAAAGCTTTAACCGCTTTCGACCCTGCACCGGCGGCACGCAGGCTTTTCACGAAAGCTTTTATACCAAGCCCTACTCCATAGCCAACCCCTGCTGTTACTACTTCTGTAGCAGCTTGCTCCACTAAAAACAGCGTTAATTTTTGGATTCGGATGGGAGCATAATCATAGGCTTGTTTACCTCTGATAAGGCTTTTGATTTGACCGACAGGCATAAAATCTTGGTATTCGAAGTAAAACTCATCCCCCTCGAAAAAGCCCCGATCAATAGCGGTACTTAACATACTGCCAGTAGTTGTATGGCCATTTAATTCCTTCGACATATACATACCGATTGCTAAGCGGCCTTCCGGAAATTTCATAAGATCTGAAACACTACCGACCATATAGCTATCATCTAAGTCTTCAGACGAGTACCCATTAGGATTCGCCAGTACATCCCATGCATCCGCAGTAGCCCAATCCGGCAAGTCCTTATCCGAATCTCTAAGCCCCAGCGGATCAATACCCATTACGCCCATATAGGCGGCGTATAGGTTGAGTCCGTCCTGGTATCCGGCGGGGTCTTCTGAGAGCCATCGTGCGTGGACGGGGTCGTAGTCGCGGTACTGGGTGTGGTATCGTCCGGTGTATTCGTCGTGGGCCATGCCGCACCAGCCGAAGGGGATATAGGCGGAGCGGCCGATGTTGAAGGTGCTTGTGCCGTCGGTACGGTCGTTTTCCACATCGGAACCGTCGAACGACTTGCACAGGCCGGAGGCGTTGCAGTACAGCTTTCTTTGTGTCGTCCCTGACGGGGCTCAACAAGAAAAGAGGGATTCATTTACCCGGGGTTGAAACCCCGGGCTCCTATCTTTCGCCCCTTCGGGGCTTAGTCACAGTGAGATTCTTTTTACCGGGGACTTACGCCGCCCGGCTATTATATATCACCCCTTCGGGGTGGTCTGAGGGGGGCTTCATTTCCACGCCCTTACGGGCGAGGCTACAATATTGCGTCCGCTGCGCGGACTGGTGGGGTATGGATTCATTAAGGTGTCCGCTGCTTTATTTGCTATATGTTTTGTATTTGGTTTTGTCTGAAGGCGGAGGGGCTTTGGCCGGTTTGGGATTTGAAGTATCTTGAGAAGTGTTCGGGGTCGGTGAATTCGAGGGTGTTGGCAATTTTGTAAATCGGTTCGCGTGAGTTGGTGAGTTTTTTCTTGATGAACTCGATGCGGAGGCGTTCGATTTCGTGTTTGATGGTTTTTTTGAGGGTGTTTTTGAATCGGTATTCCAGCTCCCGGCGTGAGACGGCGGTTGCCTTGACGACGTCGGTGACCTGGATGGGGCGGTCGAAATTTTCGCGGATGAACCGCAGGGCGGTGACCAGGTCCTTATCTTCGATGGCGAGAATATCGGTGGATTTTCGCGGGACGATCTCCAGCGGCCTGACTTTCAGTATTTTGCTGGCGGTGCGTCGCGTCATGCGCCGGTCGAGGTGCTGGGCGGCGAGGTAGCCGGTGTTTTCGAAATCCAGTGCGATGCTTGACAGCGGCGGCGACGACAGGTTGCAGATGAGGCTGTCGTTATCGACGCCGAGGACGGCGACTTCTTCGGGGACGTTGATGTTGTGTGTTTTGCAGGCTTCGAGAATGTAGATGGCCCGGTCGTCGTTGCAGGCGAGAATGGCGACGGGTTTGGGCAGCTGCCGGAGCCAGTCGGCGAGTTTAGCCTGGTCGGTGCCTTTGCCGTTGGAGGGCGAATCGATAAAGCTGTGGATGTCGTCGAAACCATTCTTATGCAGGACTTTTTGGTAGCTGTCGTGCCGCTGGTCGGACCATGTGATGTCTTTGAAGCCGCAGTAGGCGAAGTTTTTGAAGCCGAGGGAGATGAAGTAGTCGGCGGCCATTTCGCCGATTTGGGTCGAGTGGGTGACGATGAGGCTGGGGCCGGGGAGATTTTCTTTGGGCGTATGGTGGATGATTTTGGGCTTTTTGATGTTGAGGATGGGGGCGATGTTTTCCGCATAGCAGACGAAAAAGCCGTCAAACCGGTCCAGATCCAGGTTTTTCAAGTCCTTTGCCGCGTCGTTTGCCAGATAGTTGGGCGAGAGGGTGTGGACCTCCCACTTGGTGAATGCCGAGATGTACTGTTCGGCTCCACTGAGCAGGTCCCGGCCGGTGGACCGGGAGGTGTCGATTATGATTAAGACTTTTTTCATATCTCGTCCTGTGTCCTTGAAATAATGACGGGTTCAACTTGCAGCAAACGGCATCTGCCTCCAATGCCTGCATCACCAATGCTTTGACATTGGCTGCTTCGGCCTTGAACGCATCTGTCCGTTCGGTGCGGCGTTGAACCGATATTTTTCGGCGGACAAAGCACTTGCTCCATGCGTAAAGTGGTTATATTTTAACGTAATATGGTATTGGCATCAAGGGGCAATTCTGTAAAATTGATAAATAGTTCGGAGTTCGTGGTTCGGAGTACTCGGTGCTTGCTGCGATTGTGAAAATGAGCTTCAGTTTTATGAATTGTGACGACTGGATTCCCGCCTGCGCGGGAATGACAAGCTTTTCTTTTACTTCGGTCCATGTCAGTGGTATCGACTGGATTCCCGCCTGCGCGGGAATGACAAGGTTCTACGGTTATTTGCTGGCGGTTAGCCGCATAGTTTTCGGAGCATTCATTTTAACAGGAGGTTGTTATGTATCTATTGGGATATGATTGCGGCACCTCGTCGATTAAGGCGACGCTGCTGGATGCGGCAAGCGGTGCGGTGGTTGCTTCGGCGACGTCACCGGAAACAGAAATGTCCATCCTCGCGGTCCGGAGCGGTTGGGCGGAACAGCGGCCCGAGGACTGGTGGGAGAATCTCAAACGTGCGACGGCGATGGTTTTGGACGCTTCGGGCGTGTCGCCTGCGGATATCAAGGCGGTCGGTATTTCGTATCAGATGCACGGATTGGTGCTGGTGGATGCGGATCAGCAGGTCTTGCGGCCTTCGATAATCTGGTGTGACAGCCGGGCGGTGGAGATCGGTCAGGCGGCGTTTGATGCGATGGGGGCGGATGCGTGCCTTCGGCATTTGCTGAATTCGCCGGGGAACTTTACCGCTTCGAAGCTGAAGTGGGTACAGGATAACGAGCCGGATGTTTACGCGAAAGTTCACAAGGCGATGCTGCCGGGTGATTATATCGCGATGAAAATGACCGACACGATTTGTACGACGGTGTCGGGGTTGTCGGAAGGGATTTTGTGGGACTTTAAAGAGCAGTTCCCGGCGCAGATGGTGCTGTCGTATTACGGGATTGATGAGGGGCTGCTGGCGGATACGGTGGGGACGTTTTCGGTGCAGGGCGAGTTGACGCCGCAGGCGGCGTCGGAGTTGGGGCTTGCAGCGGGAACGGTCGTGGCCTACCGTGCGGGCGATCAGCCGAATAACGCGCTTTCGCTGAATGTATTGAATCCGGGTGAGATTGCCGCGACGGCGGGGACATCCGGTGTGGTATACGGTATCGGGGACAAACCCAACTATGACAGCCAATCCCGTGTGAACGCGTTTGCTCATGTCAATTATACCAACGACGATCCCCGGCTGGGTGTTTTGTTGTGTGTCAACGGGACGGGGATTCTGAATAGCTGGCTGAAGCACACGGTGGCCGGCGGGATGGATTACCCCGAGATGAATCAACTGGCGGCTGAGGCGCCGATCGGCTGTGAGGGGTTGAGTATTCTGCCGTTTGGTAACGGGGCGGAGCGAACACTGGGCAACCAAGACATCGGCGCCGCGATCGGCGGGCTGAATTTTAATACGCACGGGAAGGCGCACCTGCTGCGGGCGGGACAGGAAGGCATCGTGTTTGCGTTGAACTACGGGCTGGATATTATGCGCGGCATGGGGATTGAGATTCAGACGGTGCGTGCGGGGGATGCGAATATGTTCCTGAGCCCGCTGTTCCGGGAGGCGTTTGCGACGATTACCGGTGCGACGGTGGAGTTGTATAATACGGATGGGTCGGCGGGGGCTGCGCGCGGCGCGGGGATTGGTGCAGGTATTTACAAGCAGCCGCAGGATGCGTTTGCGGGCTTGTCATGCACACAACGCATTGAACCTTCGCAGGCCGATAAACCGTCTTACGAAGCTGCTTACCATACATGGGTCGAACGATTAACTAACCAATTGTAATGGAGAGACGATTATGAACAAATTTTTCCCAAACATCAAAAAGATCAAATATGAAGGACCGGATTCGAAGAATCCGCTGGCGTTTAAACATTATCGCGCCAAGCAGAAAATCATGGGCAAAACGATGGCCGAGCATTTGCGGTTTGCGGTGTGCTACTGGCATACGTTTAAGGGTTTAGGCGGCGACCAGTTCGGGCCGGGAACGATTCTTCGCAATTACAACGAGTCTGACGATCCGATGCAGGTGGCTGAGGATACGATGGTTGCGGCGTTTGAGTTTTTCACGAAGCTGGGTGTTGATTACTGGTGCTTCCATGACCGTGACATCGCGCCGGAAGCTGATAACCTGGCCGAGACCAACAAGCGGCTGGATACGGTTGTGAAACTGGCTAAGACACTGCAGGCCGATACGGGCGTGAAGCTTCTGTGGGGTACGACCAACGCGTTCAGTCATCGCCGGTTTATGGCGGGTGCGGGCACGAATCCGTCGCCTGCTGTGTTTGCTTACGCGGCCAGCCAGATTAAGAAAGCCATGGAAATCACCAAGGAACTCGGCGGCGAGGGTTATGTGTTCTGGGGCGGGCGTGAAGGGTATGAAACGCTGCTGAATACGGATATGAAGCGGGAATTCGATCACCTGGCGGCACTGCTGCATATGGCGGTCGATTATAAGAAGGCCATTCGCTTTAAAGGGCAGTTTTATATCGAGCCGAAGCCGAAGGAACCGACGAAGCACCAGTATGATTCCGATTCGGGGAACTGTTTTGCGTTTTTGCAGAAGTATGATCTTCTGAACGATTTCAAGCTGAATATCGAGGCCAACCACGCGACGCTGGCGGGGCACACGTTCCAGCATGAGCTTCAATACTGTGTGGATAACGGGATCCTCGGTTCGGTGGACGCCAACCGGGGCGATTTATTCCTGGGTTGGGATACGGATCAGTTCCCGACGGATATTTATGATACGACGCTGGCGATGTACACGATTCTGCAGGGCGGCGGTTTCACGACGGGCGGTTTGAACTTCGATGCCCATGTTCGACGTCAGTCGATCGATCCGGAAGATCTGTTCTATGCCCATATTGGCGCAATGGATGCGTTTGCTCGCGGTTTGAAGAACGCCGCGGCGATGCTGAAGGGTAAAAAGTTCGAAAAAGCGATCGCGAAACGCTATGCGGGCTGGGATACGACTTTTGGCAGAAAGATCGAGACAGGGAAGGTCGGGTTTGCGGAATTAGAAGCTTATTCGCTTAAAAACGGTGAGCCTAAAGTCCAGAGCGGGCGGCAGGAATTGCTCGAAAATCTTCTGAACGAGTATATTTAGGCATTCAAACTGACCGGCGGCCGGTTTGAAAATGTAAAAAACAACCATTAAAAAGCAAAAATAAGGATTTTCCCCTCCAGGCGAGACTTCTTAAACACTGTATTGAATTTTCAACCAGGGCAGGCTCAAACGAGTCTGCCCTTTATTTTTGTGGCAAAATAAGCCATTTAATTTCGCGTAAATGCCGGATACAAACAAGGGGATGTCTCTGAATTGTATTGATCCGAACTTTTCATCGTTGCTATGAGTAGATATAAAAAGAAAAATCAGATTATTGTCGGAAATTAATGCAATTTTTTTGTCAGATTTTGGCCGGTTATTCTAATAAGTATAGGAAGAGTTGTACGATATTATGTTATAATTAGAAGACCTTCTTTCGTGAGAAAACGAGACCATGGCCAAAGAAGAACTAAAAAGTGAGCATTTCTTTCGGCTCTATAATGCCGCCCAAAAAAGGGTCTATGCCTTTCTTTTGGTTATGGTCCATAACCACAACGATGCGGAGGACTTGCTTCAGGAAACGGCGAGCATTTTGTGGGAGCGGTTTGCTGAATATGATCAAAGCCGCAGTTTCGCGGCCTGGTCGATTGGGATCGCCCGAAATAAGGCACTGGATTTCCTGAAATCAAAGCAGACTTCGCGTCCCTTGTTTGGGGATGAGTTTTACAACGATATTTCCAGCATTGCGGTATCCGAATCCGCTCATTCAGACAAACGCTTAAAGGCCCTTCGTGATTGCATGAAGAAGATGTCCCTGCAAAACCAGCAGTTGATTCATTTGCGTTTTGAGAAGGGGACGGCCGTTAAGAAAATTTCACAAATGTCAGAGCACTCTGCGGATGCGATTTATAAAAAGCTGTCGCGGATTTACAGCGCTCTTCATTCATGTATCAGCCGGACACTCGTTCGATCGGAGCAGGTTTGATGCAGCCGACTCAATTTGATATTAACGAATTACTTTTCCGTTTGCTGGATAATGAAATCAGCGATCAGGAATTCCTCCGGCTTCGTGGGTGGCTCGATTCTGATATGGAAGCCAAACGCTACTATTGTCAGTTTATGGAGGATTACGGTTCGCTGTCTTTGCGTATGACCACGGCGGTTCAGACGCAGGAGGATGTGATAAAGGACGAACTGCTGGACGAGAATTTCTGGAACTTGATGTCCCAGGAAGAACAACGCGCTCCGGCTGTGGAAGTATTGCTTCCTGAATCGGAATCCGATCGGGATCTCATTCAAAAAGTCGAACGTCAGCCGATTGTTCGGACGGTTAACAAGACCTCGTTATTCGTGGCGGTTGTGTCGCTTGCGGCCTTGTTGGCGATGATTGCCTATGTTCGTCTGGCGCCGCCGGCTCCGTTCGAAGTGGCGACGATTTTAGACAGTCTGGACGCCGAATGGTCCTCGGACCAACCGCTGAAGGACGGCACGCATCTGGCGACCTCTTCAAAACCTATCCAATTGACGCATGGAATCATAAAATTGATGACAGATGAACATGTGGAAGTGGTCCTGGAGGCGCCGACGGAATTTAAGTTTGTTTCATATTCTGAAATTGCGATGAATTACGGCAAGCTGTATGCCCATGTGTCCGAGGAGGGCCGCGGATTTTCGGTTGCGACACCGAATGCGAAAATAGTGGATTTGGGGACGGATTTCGGCGTGCTTTGTCACATTGACGGTAACACGGAAGTGCATATGTACAAGGGCAAGGCCACTGTGTTTGCCGGTCAGAAAAATGAAAAGAAAGTGTCCGAACTTCTTTTGGCCGGTGCCGCGGTAAAGGTTGATCGATTCGACTCCGTGGTGAAGGAAATCCGACTGGAAAAAGATAAGGTTGTTCGCAACATCGATTCGGAATCGAAGTTTCTCTGGCGCGGCCAATCGGTGAATCTTGCCGACATTGTCGGGGGGGGAGACGGTTTTGGAACCGGTCGGCCGGACGCGGGGATTGATCCGTCAACGGGCGATGTGATCAATGTTTTGCCGCGGACGGATGTTTATACCGGGCCGGAAGGGTATGTTCCCGTTCAATCCAACCCCTTTGTCGACGGTGTTTTTGTTCCGGGCGGCAGTTTAGGAGATGAGCAGATTGCTTCCGGCGGTTTGACAACGGATGTGTTTGGCCAGACTTCCGGTGAGATTTGGGGATATATTCTGAATGGTGCGTGGCATCGGAGTGAGGATGTGCCCCGGCATGCTTTAGAACTGGACGGTATCACGTTAGGAGATCGGCACAATCCGGCCCTGACGATGCATTCGAATCTGGGTATTACGTTTGATTTGTCTGCGATTCGTGGGACGCTGCCGGGGATGAAGATACAATCGTTTTCTTCGAAATTCGGTGTTTCCCAGACGGTTGAGAAATGGATTAAATTCGACTTTACCGACTGGGAGCGGACTGCGGCGGTTGAAAAACTTGATTCAGACCGGCATTCTACCGCGGAGTTCTGGGTCTTGCTGGACGGAAAAGCCGTTCACCGCCAGACGCTGTCCAGTGTGTCCCAAGCCGGTCAGATCGATATTCCGATTGCTGAGAACGTTCGGTTTTTGACGCTGGCGGTAACCGAATCGGACGATACGTTTATGTTCGACTGGGGCGTTTTTTCCCGGCCGGAGTTGATTTTGGAAGCGGCTGAAACCGAGCCGCTTGTACATTAATATACAGTTTTTTTATCTATCGGTGACAATTTAATAAAGGAGAGTCTTATGGTTAAGGAAAAAACAAAAGGATTTACACTGATTGAGCTTTTAGTGGTGATTGCGATTATCGCATTGCTGCTGTCGATCATTCTGCCCAGCCTTAAAGCTGCCAAGGAATTGGCTTCCGGAGCGGTTTGTGTGTCCAATCAAAGGCAACTCGTTTTGGCTTGGACATCCTATTCGAATGATAATAATGAAATGCTTGTCGGGGGCTCCAACTACTATCGCACCTCTATTTGGCCTTATGCGACGCCTTATCGTTGGGTGGAATATCCTTTGCGAACAGATAAGGACAATCCGGAAACAACGACGCCGGCCAATGATCCTACTGAATTGTCTCTGGAAACCCGCCAGAACGGTATTCGCGCGGGGAGACTTTTTCCCTATACACAGGACGTTGATTTGTATCATTGTCCCGGGGACAAGAATTTTACCAATGCGGAACCGGACGCTGTTTTTCGAAGCTATTCGATTGCCGGGCTGATGAATGGAGAGCATTTTGAAAACAGAGAAAACAATAATCTGTATAGTCCCATTGCAACGTATAGCACGCTTGCAAACGGGAAAGAGTTGTTTGTGGCCGTAAAAACTACTCAGATTAAAAGTCCGGGTAATAAATATGTCTTTGTCGAGGAAGATGTGTCGATGAAAAATCAGCATGTCAACGCCGGTGGATTCGTATTGCTTTACGAAGGCAACCATCAGTGGTGGGACTGGCCGGCGTATTACCACAATGACAGCAGCACCCTTGGTTTTGCGGACGGTCATGCCGAGCGTCATCGCTGGCAGGATACGAGGACACTTCAGCTGATGAAAGAAGGTTTCAGTGCGACATTAACCCGCGTTAGTGCATCCGTTGACAATGAGGATCTGGATTGGATGGCTCTGGGCTATATTCCAAAGCCGTAGATTCTAAAGCGGATATCAAGCTTGCGTGGAGATTCATTGACAAGAGATATGAAAGATATATGGCTGTTTGATATGAGAGGCCTTTGAGAGTGTCCTTGAATAGTTTCTTTTCCGGAGGGAAGAAACGGTGAGGGAGTGAAGGCGGCGTGGTCGCAGGAAGCGGGCGTGCGGGTAAATTGGATTTGAGGGAATGAAAGCTGATGTTACTTAAGAAGAAAGGTCAGGTGAGTGTTATGAGAAAAGGCATTTTTACGTTGGTTATTCTGGTTGTGATGAGTGTGGTTGCTCAGGCGGGCACAATCGCTACGCCGCATGTGGCCGGCAGTATGCAGGGCTGGGCTCCGGGAGACGACGCGATGACAGAAACCGCACTGGGCAGTGACATCTGGGTGGCTTCGTTTACCGGGCTTGTTGCAAACGAGCGATATGAGTTTAAAATCACTGATGGGACGTGGGACAATAGTGTTCCCGGAGCAAACAGTTGGTGCTTTGCCGATGGTTCGGGTAATATCACGATCACGTATGACGGGAATACGTATGAGGACGGTTGGGTGATCGAAACAGACCGAATTGGCGTAAATGTCGATGCGGGTTCCTGGTCGCTTGTCGGGGATTTTAACGATTGGAACAATGCCGATCCGACCCAGGAGATGACATCGATGGGCGGGGGGATTTACGCGATTACCCAGGTGTTTGAGGCCGGCGCCTATAATCTTAAGCCGACTTATACCGGCACATGGGATGCGATTGGTCCCAATGGGCGATCTATCGATGCGGCGAACTATAATCTTTCGCTTCCGACGCGATCCGAAGTAACGGTGTATGTCGATGCTTTGGCCGGTACGATGAAAGTCGTGTCATTGAGTCTTCTTCCATATGATCCGAATCCGGAAAATGGTGCCGTGGTGGGTACAGATTCCGTGACCGCATTGAGCTGGTCCGGTCCGGACCCGAACCATCCGTCCGAGACGATCACCTGTGACGTCTATTGGCTGGATGCCGGAGTTACACAGTTGACTAAGGATCCGAACATGGGTCCGATTGTCACGGATCCCGGTGTTGTTCAAATTGCCGATGATATACCGACCGGGACATTTGATTTGAATGACGCACTGGTTTCTGTTCTGCCGCTCCAGGACGATCACTACTATTACTGGGCGGTTCATCCGAACGATCCGAATGCCCCGGGGCTTCCCGTCACCGTCAAGGGGGATACCTGGTATTTCTATACCGGAGATGCGCTTCCTATTCCGGGTAAGCCTGTTGATCAATATATGTGGCTGGCTCAAGACGACTTTGCGATCGGCGGCATTGGGGATACCAATCCCAATGTCAGGTATTTCGAAGTTACTGCAACTTATACCGATGACGGCAAGAGTGCGATTGTTGATGCCAACTTAGAGAATCTGAATTGGGGCTGGGATCCGGAAATGGGCGAACGCGGCATCACCGAAGTCAGTGATGTTCACACGCCGGGTGTTGGTGGTGGAACTGTGACCGCCATCTACAAGACGGAGTACAATGCCGCAGATCCGAACTACAGTACGGATCTGCCCGGCTATTGGCAGATTCGTCTTGAGGTTACCGACGGTAGCGGTACAGCCTATGGAGACGCTGGTATCCACCGGATATTTGAAACCTGCGGGGAAGCGGCTTATGCTGATCCTGAAGATCTTTATGATGGATACTATGACACGAACGGTGACTGCATCGTGAATATATCAGATTTTTCAGATTTTGCAGACGCATGGCTCAAGAAAGGTGAGAAATACGAGTAAACAGGTTTTTAAGAGTGAATCATATCTCCGTACGGGCCTGTGGCGTGAAGGCCATAGGCCCGGCGGGGAGGACTTTTTCGTATGACGTGATGTCTATGCTATGTTGTGATGAAATGTGTGTTAAATAGTACGTACTAACTATTTTTATGGAGGATTGGAACGATGAAAAAAGTATGTGTATTATTGTTAGTGTGTGTCATGAGTGTGGCGGCTTCTGCCGGTACGATTGCGGCCCCCTTTGTGGCCGGTAGTTTTCAGGGTTGGGACCCAGGAGCCAACGCGATGACTGAAACTGCACCGGGCAGCGATATCTGGACGGCTACGTTCACGGTTGGTGCAGGCGAGCGTCATGAGTTCAAGATTACCGATGGAACATGGGGTTTGGCGGTCCCCGGGGCCAATAGCTGGTGCTATGCCGATGGATCAGGTAACATCGTGATCACGTATGACGGAAACACGTATGCAGACGGCTGGTCGACTTCGGTGGACCGCATTGGCTTGAACGTCGATCCTGCTTCGTGGACGATTGCCGGCAGCTTCGGGGGCGAGGGACTTCCCGACTGGGACAATGCCGGCGTTGGTATGCAGATGGCGGCCCAAGGTGGCGGGATTTACAAACTGACCCAGACACTCTCGGATGGTACTTATTACTGGAAGGGTGTTGTAACGGGGTCGTGGGATGCGATTGGCCCGGACTCGCGTTCAATAAACTCCGGAAATGCGGAGCTTGTTGTCACTGGCACTCAGGTCGTCGACTTCTACGTTGATGCTCTCAATGGTACGTTGAAAGCGGAAATCGTTCCCGAACCGGCCACTATGCTGCTGTTGGGATTAGGCTCGGTACTGGCGATTCGTCGCAAGAAATAAACCCGGATAAGTCGAGGGGATTAACTCATCCCGATGTCATGTGTGATATCGGGATGAGTGTTTAACGTGAACAATCAACCATCTTTGTGAAAAGGGGTTTTGATGCGGGGTCAGTTTGTCTTTTATTTTGTCGTCAGTGTTCTTGTTTTCCAACTGATAATGCCGATGGGCTTTTGTGAAGTCTTATTTGAAGAGGACTTCTCGGGGGTGATTTCTGATGATCCTGCCTATGCGCAAGTGCGAGCAGGCAGCCTTGATTTTAAATTTCATCAGGAAACCGGCGGCCGCCTATGGATTGAGAATTATGATGCGGGCGTCAGGTATTCGCTTTCATCGACCGTGACCGATCTTTCTGTTCATCAGACCCTGTATATCAGTGTGTCGCTTCGCAGTCTTAGCTCGATAAACTGGGAAAAGTTTGCCGGATTGGTACTCTATGACAACGATCAGGAGATATTGGGTCTTGGGAATGATTATTGGTCGGGAAACTTTAGCTTTTGGGGGTCGGACGGCAGCGGCGTTGCGATTGGTGAGGTGCCGACCGAAGTTGATTCCGATGTTCATAAAATTGTGATGCGGATTGACTATAATCCAAGCGGTCCGGAAACCATCAAGGTGGGGCTTGATCCGTTTTGCCGGCGAAGTGAAGCGCGTCAGCCGGACCATATCTGGACAACCTATTCGAGCGAACTGAGCTTTGACGAGATTCGATTGCGATGCGGAAACTCCTACTGTACCTGGGAATTTGACGAGATACGCATCGGGACTGACTGGGCGTCGGTGACGGCTTCCGACGATGAGCCGGGCGAATATGTCGCAACGCTTACGGCGAATCCGCTTGCACCGGGGCAGGAAGAAATGATACTTGACGGGGTGGCTCGTTTTTGGCCCAACGGCGTCGGTCAACCGGATGTGCTGCCTTCTTTGGCTTTGGAAACTGAGCGTCAGTCGATTGGTTCGGTGACGCCCGGATGGGAACTCAAACCACAGTTTGGGATCGCCGGGGGTAATAAATATGCTTATTTTGATATCCCGGCGGAAGTCGATCTGTATGGGACCGGTGAGGTGACCGGTCGTTTGATGCGAAACGGATACAAAATAGTTCTCTTTAATCAGGATAACTATCGCTACGAAAAGCCGGGCCCGCTTTACCAGTCGCATCCGTGGGTGTTGGGCATTCGACCCGATGGGACGTCTTTCGGTATTCTCTTTGATACGATCTGGCGGGCGGAGCTGAATTTGCGTTCGGGCATTCTGTTTACGATTCCTGATTATGCCCCGTCTTTTCCGGTGATCGTGGTCGAAGGGCCCAATCCTGAGAGCGTGATGATCAAACTGGGCGAGCTAACCGGGACAATGCCGATACCGCCGAGATGGGCGCTGGGATATCAGCAATGCCGATATTCTTATGGTACGGATGCCCACGTTCGTTACATTGCCGATACGTTCAGGGCCAAACAAATTCCCTGTGACGTGATCTGGATGGATATTGATTATATGTACGGGTATCGTATCTTTACATTTGATACGGCTCGTTTTCCGGACCCGCTCGCGACGAATACCTATCTCCATTCGAATGGTTTCAAGAGTGTCTGGATGATCGATCCGGGGGTTTATCAAAGCTCCGGTTTTGAAGTTTATGACAGCGGCAGTTCAATCAATGCCTGGGTTCAAAATTCGTCGGGAGGGACCTTCGTTGGCCCTGTCTGGCCGGGCGACTGTGTCTTTCCTGATTTTACCATTCCGGCCGTTCGCAGTTGGTGGGCGGGGCTGTATCTGAATTTTATGGCCAATGGTATTGACGGGGTCTGGAATGATATGAATGAGCCGGCTGTCTTCGATAGCGCAACGGGATGGACCATGCCGTGGGACAACCATCATCGCGGCGGCGGGGGATTGCCGGCCGGTTCTCATGAACAATACCATAATGTGTACGGGATGTTGATGTCGCAGGCGTCGCGTGAAGGCATTCAGACTGCCAATCCCAATAAACGCCCGTTTGTATTGTCTCGTGCCAATTATCTGGGCGGCCATCGCTATGCGGCGACCTGGACCGGTGACAATATCGCCAATTGGGAACATTTGAAGTGGTCGATTCCGATGTCTTTAAACCTGAGCCTTTCCGGCCAGCCGTTTAACGGGCCGGATATCGGGGGATTCAGCGGGACGGCATCTGCTGACTTGTGGGCACACTGGATTTCCGTCGGTGCTTTTTATCCCTTCAGCCGGGCGCATACCAATGGCAGTGACGGCGCTCCGGACCAGGAACCATGGTCATTTGGTACGACGACGGAAAATGCGGCTCGGACTGCGTTGCAGCGGCGTTATCGTCTCATGCCTTACCTTTATACGATATTTCGGGAATCGAGCGAGAACGGTCTGCCGGTGATGCGACCGGTTCTGTTTGCCAATCCGTCGGATATGTCCTTACGCATGGAAGACCAGGCGTTTTTACTGGGGCAGGATGTGATGGTGATTCCCAAATGGGCGACGGATACTCAGTTGCCGCAGGGGATTTGGCGGAGTCTTTCAATTGTGGGTGAAGATGCCCAGACTGACCCTTATCAGTGTGATGTCAAGGTTCGCGGCGGGGCGATTGTTTCACTGGGACCGATTGTACAATCAACCGATGAGATCACGACTCAGCAGTCACTGACACTGGTGGTCGTTTTGGATGGCCAGGGACAAGCGAGCGGGACACTTTATGAAGATACGGGCGATGGATTTGGCTACCTTCAGGGTGATTACTGTCTGACGACTTTCAACGCGCAAAAAAGCGGCGATTCGGTTGTTGTGACGTGCAGCCAACAGGGCAATCTGTCTTCGACGCAGCGACAGGTGTCTGTCATGGTTGTTGAAGAGACGGATGTTTATGATGGGAATGGTGATGTTTGCAGCGGTGGCGGCGTGACTGTGACGGGGCTGCCTTATACCGGCGATTTGACATCGGATGGAAAAGTCGATATGGAGGACATGTCCGAGCTTGGCCGCGGGTGGGAGTCCGGGTATGATTTTGATACTCTGTTGGATGTTGCCGAGGACTGGATGTCGGGTACGGCATTGTAAATAATTAATTAAGAATAGGTTTTAACTATGATGAAGAAATTGCAACGTGTTTATTTATATGTTCTGATAATCTGTGTTCTGGCAGGGTCTCTCTATGCCGTTGTTCCTTCGACGCGGTCGGGTGTCGGGGCGATACCCTACTCCGGGGGGACGACGTTTCGCGTCTGGGCTCCGAATGCCGCATCGGTCAACGTGGCGGGCAGTTTTAATGGGTGGAGTACGACGTATCATCCGCTGGCGAGCGAAGACGGGGGCTGGTGGTCGGCCGATGTCGCCGGTGCGACCGTCTATGCCCAATATAAATATGTGATGGGCGGCAACCACTGGCGCGTCGATCCGCGTGCGAGAGACGTTGTCAACTCTACGGACAACGGGATTATCGTCAACAATTCGTATAACTGGTCACCGTTTACGCCGCCGGCGTGGAATGAAATGGTGATTTACGAGATGCATATCGGCAGTTTTTATGATATTCCCGGCGGCAATCCCGGCACGTGGCAGTTGGCGATGAATAAATTGGATCATATTCAGTCTCTGGGGGCCAATGTGGTGGAGATCATGCCGGTGGCGGAGTTTCCGGGTGATTTTTCGATGGGGTACAATCCGGTGAATCTGTATGCGCCGGAAAGCGCCTACGGCAGTTCTATTCAAATGCAAAATTTCATCGAGCAGTGTCACCAGCGGGGGATCGCGGTCCTTCTTGATGTTGTGTATAACCACTTTGGGCCGAGCGATTTGGACCACTCGCTCTGGCAGTTTGACGGTTACAGTGCCGAATCCTATACCGGCGGCATTTACTTTTTCGAAGACGACAATCGTTATACGCCGTGGGGTGATACGCGTCCGAATTATACGACGGGTGAAGTGCGTTCGTTTATTCGCGACAATGTGATGTACTGGCTGGATGAATTTAATATGGACGGCATTCGGATGGACGGGACGGCTTATATCCGCACACGGGATACGGAGTTCGGTCCTGTCGATGTGCCGGGCGGCTGGAGTTTGATGCAATGGATCAATGATGACATTGACGCAATCTGCCCCGAGAAAATCTGTATCGCCGAGGATATGCGGGATGATTCATGGATTACGAAGGCGACTAATGACCAGGGCGGCGCCGGATTTGATTCCCAGTGGGATGCGGAATTTCACCATAAGGTTGTTGCGGCCCTGGAAACCGGCGATGATGAAAATCGTAACATGTGGGATATTCATGATATGATTTTGAAAAAATATAACGGCTGGGATACACAGCGTGTGATTTATACCGAAAGTCATGATGAGGTGGGGGCTTCCAGCGGAAAATCGCGTGTGCCGTCCCGTATCAACTGGGATGATCCCACCAGTTACTGGTCGAAAAAACGCTCTACGCTGGGCGCGGGCATCGTGATGACCAGTCCGGGGATTCCGATGATCTTTATGGGGCAGGAGTTTCTGGAAACCGGTTCCTGGCATGATGATACGCCGCTGAACTGGGATAATGATACGAACTTTGCGGGGATTAAAACGCTTTATACGGATTTGATACGTTTGCGGCGGAATCTGTCGAACCATACACGCGGACTGCTTGCGGGCAACGTCAATGTTTTCCATGTCAATGACAGCGCTAAAGTGGTTGCCTATCACCGCTGGTGGAACGGCGGTCCCGGCGATGATGTGATTGTGGTTGCGAATTTTTCGAACCAAGAATTTCCGGTCTATAATATTGGATTTCCGCGGAGCGGACGGTGGCGTGTGCGGTTTAATAGTGACTGGGACGGCTATGATGCGGAGTTCGATAACCTGAACTCGTATGATGCGGATGCAGTGGCGATTGCGAAAGATGGCTTGGCGTATAGTGCGAATGTTGGGATCGGTCGGTATTCGATGATTATTCTGTCGCAGGGAACCGATCCGAATCTGGATGGGATCGGCCGGGTGGACCTGGAAGATTTTGCACTGTTTGCGATGCAATGGCAGAATACCTGTAATGACACCGATAGCTGTAATGGAGCCGATTTCAATATGAGCGGCTTGGTGGATATGACGGACTTTTTCACCTTTGTTTCGAGGTGGCTTGACGATATCGAATAAACGCCCGATTTAATGACCATACTCATACGGAGATGACGATCAAGAGCTATCAGTTCAATATGAAATGTTGGTTTAAGGGGACGCTTTGCGGGATTTGTCTTTTTCTGCTGGTTATCAGCTCGGGTGTTCTTGCACAGGTTTATACGACCTATCACTGGCACATGCAGCAGCCGATCTATTGGCCTGAAATCAGCAATTGGGATGCGAATACGTATCAAAAAGCGTATGAAAGCATGGTTAGCGGCGGTGCGCATCCGGAGAATGACCTGGACAGTATTTTCGGATGGGCCGATCGTGTGGCGGCTTATCAATACCGCGTGCGGGATTCGATCGGGACGATTCAGCAGGCCAACGGGGGCGCACAGATTTCCTATTCAGGCTGCCTGGTTGAAAATGTGGATAGCTTGGGGGCTGCCGGGGCGCTGGGGTATTCCGCCGGCTGGGAAGGTGCCAATCAACAGGTACGTAACTGGCTGACAAGCGATGGTTTTCGAAAGCTGGATATTGTGATCTTTTCGTATCATCACGCGTTGGGGCCGCTGGTTGATCCGGAGGCGTTGCGGAAGGAAATTCAGATTTATAAAGAGCTGTATCCGGATATATGGGGCAGCGGATTGTCGGTTGGGTATTTCCCGGCGGAACTGTCATTTTCGGAGCGGATGATTCCAGTATTGGTTCAGGAGGGCATTGAATGGGTGTTCGTGCCGAATAATCATTTGTCGCGGGCGTGTGAAAACTTTCCGCTTGTCCTGAACACCGGTGGTGAAATGTGCGATCCGCCGAACCGGGCTGATATCCAGAACCCGGCTCAGTCGAACTGGTTTTCCAAGACGATTCAGCGAGGGTGCACCCCGAAGAATGCCTATCCGTTTGCCTATCAGCCCCACAAGGCCAAGTATGTCGATCCTGAAACAGGCGCCGAGTATAAGATTACGGTTGTGCCGGTGGCGCAGGCGATGAGTTGGACCGACGGCTATGAGCCATACGGTACGAGTGACATTGACCAGATTGCCTGGGCGTCAAGCTCGACTGATCCGATGCTGATTGTGCTGGCCCACGACGGCGACAATGCTTATGCGGGCGGATATTCGTATTATATGGAAAATGTTCAACATTTTTGCAATGCCGCGGCGGGGGCGGGATATTTGCCGACGGTGGTGCAGCAGTATTTGCACGAGCATCCTGTTTCAGCGTCCGATGTGGTTCACGTCGAGGACGGTTCGTGGGTGAATGCCGACGGGGATTTCGGTTCGCCGGACTTTATCAACTGGAACTGGCCGTTGTTTGATGCAAGCGGGCAGTTTGATATTGCCGGCGGTTGGGCGGAAGACGAACGCAACTGGGCCGTGATTACCGCTGCGCAAAACCGGGTCGAAACGGCCGAGCAAATTGCCGGGAGCGTGAGTCTGTCGCAAATTCAGAACCCGGATAGTTCGGCGTCGAATGCGGAGCTGGCGTGGCATTTTTTCCTGCCGGCGTTGACCAGCGGGTATATGTATTACGGCACTGCGCTGGATATGGAGGTCAAGCCGACGATTGCATGTAACAATGCGATTGCAAAAGCCAACCAAGTGATTGGTAACGGTTCGCAGGACCAGACGCCGCCGACGATCTGGATTCCGCAGCAGTTGCCGCATAATCCGGGGGCAACAGGCTTTGGGTCGCTGTGGGGGTACCAGGCGGTTCAGCATTCGCGTGATTTCTGGGTGTGGACGTTTGTGTCGGATGTGTCCGGCGTTTCTGAGGTGACCTTTCATTACCGCATTGATAACGATGGAACTAATCCGCTGTCTTCTAATCAGAACGAAACGTTTGCCGGCGGCAGTGAAGTGGGTGCGTGGGTTAGCTTGCCGATGCAGGTGAGGGCTTTTCCGGCGGGCAATGTTTATAATAATCCCGATATTGACTTTTTTGAGATGCCGAGTGAGATTGCGGATCAATATTACATCCATGTCGAAGAGCCGGCCATTGTTGACGAAGGCGGTGTGCTGGTGGATTATTATGTGCAGGCGACCGATACCAACGGCCATGTCAAATGCAGCCCGATATTACACACGTTTGTCGGTACCGGTGACGGCAGCGGAAGCGGTCCGGGCGGAGAAGCGGTTTCGTGGTCGCCGGAAGCCCCGGCAGCCGGTGAGGCTGTGACGATCTATTACGATCCGAATGAAGGTGCTTTGCCGGTTGGGACGAATCCGGTTTATATCCATCTCGGACACAGCAACTGGAAGGATGTGATCAATCCTGACCCGGCGATGACGTATGATTCGGGCAGCTCAACATGGGCTTATGCGTATTCGATTCCGACTGATGCGACAAGCGTTGATTTTGTATTTACTGATGGGCAAGGCAGTTGGGATAACAATAACGGGCAGGACTGGCATGTGACGGTTACGGGAGGCGTTCCGAACGATGAAGACTTTGTGATGGATGGAACACTGGACGAGGGGGCACAACTTATTGGTTCGGAAAATGGTATCAGTTTTTATGCTGATTGGAATGCCGAACAACTCTATGTCGCCTGCGACCCGGCGGGCAATGAGGACCATTTTATTTTTATTTCCGACGGCAGTGACGTGATGGTGACGGCGCCGTGGGCCAAATCCGGGCAGGTGGCTCAGTGGACAGCTTATTTAGCCAATGAATCGACGAACGGATGGAGCGGGTGGTCTGACGGCTTCAGTGCGCAGGCGAAGGGGGCCGTTTTGGAGGGGGTGCGTGATTGGAATGCCGAATTTGGGGCGATGCCGGAGTCTGTTTTTGTGGCTTTCGGCGCTTACCAGACGGATGATCTTGGCAGCCTGCAATTTCAGATACCTTCCGGTGACAGTAACGGGCATATTGAGATTGCGGAGTTTTATGAATTGATTCTCATTGGTGATTTGACGTTTGACGGCATTATCGATTTGGATGACTTTGCGGCTTTTGCCGGATATTGGCTCGATGGGGACTGTCATCTTACCAATCACTGGTGCGGCGGGGCGGACTTAAATCATATCAATGGTGTGGATATTACCGATCTTGCTCAATTTGCTTCTTATTGGCTGAGATAATGAACGCGCCGACACTGACGGTTCCCGGGCAACAGCGATTCGTCTTTCCTTGAACCATACGACAACCGATTCTTGTTAAGCGGTCGTGTTTCGCAGTATTCTGGACCTCCATGCGGGCTGTCAAAAAGGCACTTGAAGGAATTGCTGCAAGGCAGTACAATGTTCTTTGAAAAAATAATATCGTTTCAGATGAATGCGTTTGAGTTTCAAAAGTGGTTGCGGAGTCAAGAATGTCAGTAACGTTAAAAGAAATTGCTTATCATGCCGGGGTTGATGTGTCTGTTGTTTCGCGTGTTCTGAACGACAAGGCCGATCAGTATCGAATCAGCAAAAAATGCCAGGAAAGAGTCAAGGCTACCGCACTGGAACTTGGCTATATTCCGAATGCATTTGCGGTGGGGGTTAAGACGGGGACATTCAATTGTATTGCCTTGCTGCATAGTAGTTTTGCCAGTAAAAGTTATCTTCCCGAAAAGTTACTGAATCAAATTCATAGCAGGGTTGAACGGCACGACAAACATTTATTGCTGGCCAATATACCTCAAAAGCATCAAGATCGACAGGAGTTGCCTAAGATCTTTCGCTCGTTGATGGCTGAGGGATTGCTTATCAATTACTGTCATAATTTGCCGGCGAATGTGCGAGAGGCGATTCAAAAGACATCCATGCCCAAGGTCTGGATTAACTACAAGATGGAGAATGACTCGGTCTATCCTGACAGCTTTTCGGCGGCTGTTAAAGCCACCGAATATTTAATCAGTCTGGGCCACAAGCGAATTGGTTATTGCAATATCTTTTATGAAGATCTGAAACGCGGGGCGCACTACAGCGTTGCGGATCGTCGTGAAGGATATGCTTTCGCAATGCAGAAGGCATCACTCGCCAATCTTGATATCACTTCGACTTATCAAGTCAATGATTCGATGGACAAACAGGCGGACTATTTTTATCAAATTCTTAAGCAGCCGGATCGGCCGACGGCGATCTTGCTTTATTGGTCATACGCTGTGCCGGGGGTGCTTGCCGCGGCCTCCCGTCTGGGTTTACAAATTCCACGGGATCTTTCTCTCATGACATTTGCCGGGGAATCGCATCAGTTGGTTGGGTTGAGTACAACCGCGATGGTCGAACCGGAGGGGCTTATGGGGGATGCTGCGGTGGCGATGCTCTGGGAAAAATTTAAAACAAAAAAAGAAAATTTACCCTCCAAACGGCTGGATTATAATTTTTTGGACATGCACACCTGCAGGAAAAACATAACCGGTTGATTTCATTAGATTTACCTATTATCCAGTTCATTCAATTCCCAAAGCCGCGGATTTAAATCCATCTTTGATCTCTTTATTTCGATAAAATATAATATTTCCATAAACTGTTTTTGATAATAGAGTTATCTTGGTTTTGCTGTAAATACAGTTTAATTTGGGCCTTTAAACTCTAGATAAGAATGTTAATATTTGTTCGAGCTGCACAAAAGTTTGTGCAATAAATATCGTTGACATATCTCTGATGATTTGATATATTCAAAACTCAGGTAGAGTAGAGATGTTCGATCATAGTGGTGCTTGAGGTTTTTGTTTGACAGGGACGTGAAACCTTTTAGTTCTTGTTAAGATTTTTTTTAAAATTATACAGGAAAGGCAGTCATAAATGAAGAATACCCCCAAAGCCTTTACGTTAATCGAGCTACTAGTTGTCATTGCGGTTATCGGCTTGCTCATGTCGGTTATCATGCCGGCTCTCGGCAAAGTGAAGGACAGCGCCCAGGCACTCATCTGCGGTACCAATTTACGAAGCTACGGCGCCGCACTGCAGGCCTATTCATTGGATAATAACGACAAGGCTCCCTTCATGGTTTCCTGGCTGTATTCACAGAAAACCATTGATGCCGGAGTTGCCGGTGCTATCCCCAAAGAATGCCGATGGCATGAGGACAGTGATGAACCGGATGGTTCTTTGTGGCCGTACTTGTCTGATGAGGACGTTCATCTGTGTCCGACTTTTAAGCGGTATGCCAACCGTTTAGGGCTTGATGGATGCCCCAACGCTACTGAACATTCCCGTGCGACGACTTTTTCGCCCAACTACAGTTATTCAATGAATTGGTTTGTCGGTTTTGATTGGAATAAGTATATCACTATGTCGCCTGTTTCCGGTAAAACCAATGGGGAAGTCATGTATGAAAATGAACATTCGCTGAAGCTTTCTCGCGTGTCTCGCTCGGCGAACTGTTTTGCCTTTTCCGAAGAAAACCTCTGGACCGTCAGTGCAGAAGAATGGGATGAGGGACATGGTGGAAAAACCTACAGTTCTGTGTTGTTGAACGATAATGCTCTGTGGCTGAATGCGAACAAGGATAAACTCGACGAGGCTACGGACAACATTGCGACATATCACAAGACCCACCGAAGCAGAGTCAATAACGGTTCCGCCAATCTAGTTTTTGTGGATGGTCATGTTGAAGCGATGCGCGGGCGTCCCGGCCGGGAAGCCTACGAGACCTATGGGAAACCGTATGGCGGACATGATAACGTGAATATATGGTAATCGTTCGTTGTCGAGGATGGTACGATTATTGGCCGGATGCGACTTCCTGAGAGTAAAAAACTTATGCAATTTTCGATGTCTCAAGAGAAACACTATTTTGGAGGCTTATTAGGATGATGAAGAAGTACTTTTTATTCGTTATGTTGATGTTGACGGCGGCGATTTCAATGGGGGATCTGGTTAGCTACTGGGATTTCGAAGAGGGCAGCGGCACCAGCGTCGCGGATTCATCGGTCAATTCTCATGATGGTGTTCTCGAAGCAAACGGAGCGAGTTATCCTCAATGGATAACCGGACAAGTCGGCGATTGGGCCCTTCAATTTAACGCCAGTACGACCGGCGCATCAAACGCCAACTATGTGATTGCCGATCCTAACTCTGTTCCTGTCGATGCGAACACGTTGGGGTTAAACAACCTGGGCGATATTTTTACGATTTCAATGTGGGTGCGACGCGACAGTGACGGCGTTAATCCTTCTTATTCGATCTATCCCCGACTGGTCTATACCAATGCCTACGATATTCAGCTTGCCGCAGACCCGACATGGACCTATCCGATTGCGACGCGTCAGACCTATTTGGGATGGGCCACGGTCGGCGACAGCAGCAATAGAATTCAGTTTGCTGATGAACAAGTTGCCATGCCGGCGATTGGCAGCTGGTATCATCTGGCGATCACCTGCGACGGCATGTCGATTAAACAGTATGTTGACGGTGTCGAAGAGGCCAGTGCGGCCATTCCTGCCGAATCGATGGTTGATGTTGTCAGCAATTTTTACATTGGTGCCAATGCCGGCGGCAGTGCTTTCTTCGAAGGGGCGATCGACGATGTTGCGGTTTGGGCGGGGACGTATTTGCCCGAAGAGGAAGTTGCCAAGCTTGCCGACCAATCCGAAACACCGCTGACGGTGGTTGATGTCGAGCCGGAACCGGGGCTGCCGCCGAACTATTTCACATTGGAATCCAACAATGCGTGGACTGTAAGTGGTGCGAAATTGTTGGGGAGTCCGGGTTTCTCTACATTCGCCTGGGGTGTCGATGATATTGAGCTGCATAGTAATAATACCGCCACAGAGGACTGGATCAAAGATACCTCTCTGTCCGGTTGGCCTGTCGCAACCATGGTTCCCGGCGGTCATTATGCAATGTGGTCTGATGGAGTGCGGTTCTGGTTTAATTTCCTGAATGTGACACCCGAAAACTATTATACCGGCGCTGCCCGAAATGTTGACAACTATGGGATGGCGTGGATTGATCCTGAATTGAGCGGCGTCGACCCCAATATTGCCAAATTTGCCGTTTATATTACTCCTGACATCGCACTCTGTATCCCCAGCTTCAACTGGTATGAGTCCGCTGATCTCTCATATGGAAAAGATTATTTCAAAACGTATGCACGTGTTGCGACTGTGAATGGTGCTGGTGCCAGCATGCGTGTCAAATCCTATAGTTATGAAGGTGCGATTGACGATGGTCTGGAGCCTAATAACCTGACACTGTTAGGTGAGGTTATCTGGCCCTTGCCGGACGACGATTATGACTGGCAAGAGCTCAAGTATGCTTATCCTAAGCCCACAACAGGTACGCCGCGTGTATGGACCGAGATTTCTATCGTCGGGGGCGATGCCAATACGGTTCTTTACATTGACGAGTTTAACCCGGTTTCGGATCAGGCTAACACATCGCAGCATTATGCGACTTACTTCCCCGGGGATATCAATCAGGATGCCATTGTTAACAGTGACGATCTCCTGACGCAGGCAATGACCTGGCTTGATTCCGGTTCAGTGACCGAGCCGCGAGACACCGGTATGCTTTCAAATGGCGACTTTTATCAGGATATCAACCGGTTCGGAAGTAATGAATGGATCAGTGTAGACCCGTTTGAGTGGGCGTTTGCCGGAACGGGTGATACCGGTATTCAGCGGATGGCAGACCGCGGTTATATGAATTCCTATATGTTAAACACGCCGGCTCCTCTCGGCGGTTCTGTGGCGGCGTATCTGATTGATAATGCTGTTCTCAGCCAGACAACGACGGTCAATGCCGTTTCCGGCCAGACGTATTATGCGATGGCTTATGTGATGACCAGCAGTTGGGCCGGCTGGAAAGACCTTGCAACGATGAGCCTTGAAATCGACGGCTCAGAGGTTGCGAGTTTCTCGCGTCCAATGTCGCTTGAAAGATGGCGTCCCATTTATGGTACCTATACCGCGACAGCGGGCGATGCCGGAAAGCCGATTACGGTGAAGTTTTCTTACGAAGATACAAGCGATCCGGCGGCACCGGGCTATATGTTTGTCGGGTACGCGTATCTGGACACCGTTATGCCGGCCGAATGGCCGGACGGTCGCGATAACCTTCTGGACAATGGTGGATTTGAGGATATCGGCTGGATGGAGACGTCAGGTGTATCTGAGCTCGAATATCTGTACCACGCTCTTACTGATTCTGATAACTGGGGCGCTTGGTTTGTTGATGATGTGCCGGCTCCTCCGAGTTGGATATATGAAGTTCCCACCGGTTTCGATGAAACCGACGAAGGCGGCATGTTTGCATCCGGTCAGATGGGGGCACCGATCCCTTCGCCGGGTATGAATGATGTCAGTCTGTACGCTTCGGAAGACCTGATTTTGGGTCAGATTATCCCCGGCGGCCTGGTTAACGGAACCACCTATTATCTGGATATGGCCTGCGGCGTCGTGATTGAGCCGACAGAATGGGCTAATTATACCGCCACATGGCCGAGCCCGGCTCCGCAGTTCCATCTTGAACTGTGGCAAATACCATCCGGTGTGACCAATCCTGATACGATTCATACCGGGATAACGACGGGGCAGCCCGGTTATGTGAAAATTGCCGAAGCGGTAGAAGATTCCACCGGTGATATTAAAGGCGCCAGTGATACGTCCAGTCCTGCGAGATCAAAATGGCAACTGGTCGGGACAACGTATACCGCGACATCAGCCGATACTAATGTGTATGTAAGAGCTTACGGACTCAATAGCGTTGCTGTTCCTCATCCGTCATTTGCGTTCAGTGATGTTTATCTTTCGACGGGCAAGCGTCTTGTTCCCGGCGGCGAGATGACATTTGAAATTGAATCAGGATTGACATATGACGTTGCAGGACCTTATGACTGTTATCACGCCGGTTTGATGGGATTTGATGCACCGGCAGGTGATGTGAGCGGCGACTGTATGGTGAATCTTCAGGATTTTGCGATTATGGCCCAAAACTGGCTGGAAGATTGGTATACAAATATCACGGGTACGACACCTTGGGAGTAGTTGAGGATGTGTTTTCATAAGTTGGAAATAATGTAGTTTCCAGAAAAGCACTTTAATAACCTTGTTTCGGAGGAAAGATGATGAAAAGAAGAATTTTATTTGGATGTGTTGTGATGTTGGCAGCGGCCTCGGTGGCTTCTGCGGCGATCGGAGAAGTGGATCCCACCGGTTTGACGGGTCTGTGGCGGTTTGCATCGAGTGCGACAAAACTGGATGCAACGGTTGGCAGTGACTTAACTACCAGCAATGTCAATAACAGCGCTTGGTATTCGGGGCCATGGACTGAGATCAATCCCGGGCTCAGCGATGGCGGTGTGGTTCAGGAACGCAGTTGGGATTATCTGACGGTCAATCCGAACTTTGTTGCAAATGGCGGCGGCAGCGGTTCTTGGGTCAATGAATACACGATAGTTTTTGATTATCAGCAGACCAGTGGCTTGGCAAGTTGGAATAGCCTGTATCAGACGAATGCCGCCGGTAATACTTCTGACGGTGATCTGTTCATTAAACCTGACGGAACTATCGGTGTTGGTGATACTGGCTATTCAACCGCGACAGTTGACTCATCGACGTGGCATAGGTATGCAATATCCGTTGACAATGGCAGCTTTTTCAGGGTCTATGTTGACGGCGTTTTGATCCTTGATGGTATACCGCAGGCAATTGATGGTCGATTTTCATTGTACACGGACAAATTCCATCTTTTCGCTGACGACAGTTGGGAAGACCAATGGGGTCTTGTTGGTACAGTCGCGACGTGGAACCGTGCGATGGGAAGTGATGAAGTTGCTGACATGGGCGGTTGGATCAATGGCGCCACAATGCCGACTGCATTGACGATTGTTCCGGAACCGGCTACGATGATTCTGCTGGGATTGGGCAGTTTGGTTGCGATTCGTCGGAAAAAGTAATTTTTCGATATATGGGGTAATAAATACGGCGGTTTTCGAGGGTGGGAACCGCCGTATTTTAATGCTTTGAAATGATAGGGCTGCTATGAATTTGCTTAAAAAAACAGTGTGTGTGCTGATTGTCTTCGCCATGGCTGGATGCCGGAGTGCCGATCATTCCGCGGTGGCAACAGAAGGGAGTTGCGTGGGGGAGTTCTCCATTGTTCTCCTTCCGGATACGCAAAATTATTCCCAATACACACCGCAGATTTATAACCGCCAGACGCAGTGGATTGCGGATAACCGAGAAAAACTCAAGATTGCTTTTGTTCTCCATGAGGGTGATTTAACGAACAATAACGAAATCCGCGAGTGGGAAAGTGCGGATGCGGCGATGGCGATTTTAGATGCGGCCGGAGTGCCCTATGCCGCGGCAACCGGCAATCATGACACCGGTAAGGGCGGCACGACGGGCACACGGGACGTTGGATACTTTAACCATTATTTTCCGGTGAGTCGATTTACGAACTTGCAGGGGGTTTACGAAGCGGGCCATGAAGAGAACAGCTATCATACGTTTACTGCCGGCGGTATTGACTGGCTGGTATTATCGCTTGAATTCGGGCCGCGTACAGCCGTCCTTGACTGGGCCAATAAAGTGATTGCCAATCATCCCAATCGCCGTGTGATGGTGGTCACTCATGCTTACATGTACTCCGATGACACACGAATTGGTCCTGGTGATGATTGGAATCCTCATTCTTATACGACCTGTGCTAAAGCGACGGGGGACCAGGTTTGTAATGACGGCGAAGAGATGTGGGCGAATTTAATTAAAGGGCATGAAAATATCTCCTTTGTTTTCAGCGGCCATATTCTTCATGACGGGGTCGGTACGCTCGTCAGTACGGGAGACCACGGCAATCAGGTTTACCAGATGCTGGCGAATTATCAGTTTGAGCCCAATAGCGGTAATGGCTGGCTGAGGATTCTGACATTTTACCCGGAGATGCAAAAAGTGATCGTGAAAACTTATTCACCGTATCTGGATCAGTACAAAACGGAACCGCATCAGCAATTTGAATTTGACAATGTCGAACTCACGACGCCTTAAATCTCGGGGAGATGTTTTGACGAAATCGGTATTCACCATTGTTACAGTTTTAATCATTGTGAGCTTTGCCGCAGCAAGCTATCCACAGCCTGTTGGCCTATGGCAGTTTGACGATTCCGGCAATCTCACATTAGCAACGATCGGCCAGAATTTATCACCTGTTGGAAGCCACAGTGCCGCAGTGGGCATTGACGCCGGCGATGGTGCAGTACTGGATCCACAGTCCAGCTATTATTCCTGCACTCACGGCATTTCACCGGCCGCTGGTCATTCGTATGTCAATGACTGGTCGCTAATGATTGATTTCAAGGTGCCGACGGCCAGTTTGGGCAGTTGGGTGTGCTTTTACCAGACCAGTACAAGTAACGGCAATGATGGTGACTGTTTTATTTCTCCCAGCGGAACGGTGGGGGTTGCGGATACCGGTTACTCGTCAAATATCATTGCTGCTGAAACGTGGTATCGATTGATTATATCTGTCAGCAATTCTAACTTCTATCGTATTTATATTAACGGTCTATTGTGGGTTGAAGGGACGCCGCAATCAATCGACGGGCGTTTTTCACTTGATCCGCAAATTCTCTTATTTGCTGATGAAAACGGAGAGGATGCTGATATTCTTTGCAGCAATGTTGCGATATGGGACACGGCTCTTTCCGGTCAGCAAGCCTTCTCATTGGGTGGGGCATCTGCCACAATGGCGGCCGTCAGCAGTGCCGGTCTGAATTTACTGGCCAACGCTTCGGCGGAATCCGGTTTAGCGAACTGGACAATTGTTGACGGTTTCGATTGGCAGGCGACTCATATTACAGGTTGGCACTTTCCGCATACGGGAGATTATTATTTTACGCCGGGGCGTGCTTCGGCGGCGGAAATGAATCAGGTTATTGATCTGGCATTCATTGCTGATGATATTGATGACGGTTATGCGATCGCCAGCATCGAAGGCTATCTCGGCGGCTATGACAGCGACCGGGGGCGTATCATTGTCGAGTATCGCGATATGAATGAAGTTCTGCTATCCACGGTGGACAGCGGATGGATTGCAGGTCCGGCTTCGGAAGATTGGGCTCATGTATTCCTGCCCGATGCCAATGGGCTTGTGATTCCCGTTAGTGCACGTTCTGCCAGGTATCGGCTGCTTGCCGAGCGACTCGACGGTCCCGATTGCCAGGCTTTCTTTGATGATCTCGTCTTTGAATACCGTCTTGACATTCCCGGTAATAATCGTCCCTCAGTCCCCTCGATATCCGCTCCGAGTGCAGGCGTTTCAGGAGATGATATCGAATTCATCTTTTCTGTCGATTCGGCCGATACCGAGCTGATTCAGTATCAGGTGGACTGGGGCGACGGCATGATCCAGTGGTCTGACGCGTTTCCCCTGACTTCCGATTTTACAGTTCAGTATGACTGGATAATTCCCGGTGAGTACCATGTTCGCGCCCGTGTTCGCGATGAGAATGATATGATCAGCGAATGGTCCTCGCCGTTGACGATTACAATTTCGGGCGATGCGGCGGGTACCTTCTTGTCGCAACCTTTCCTGCAGAATGTAACGACCGATTCGATGACAATTTCCTGGGAGACGGATCGTCTTGTCAAGCCGTCGGTTGAATGGGGGCTGACAACCTCTTATGGAAACCAGATTTCAGGGTTATGTCTTGATGCCGGTTTCGGAGCTTATATCTGCCAGGTGAGGATTTCCGGTCTTGCCGCCCAGACAACCTATCATTATCGTGCCTATAACGGCTCGACCATGAGTTCTGATGCGACATTTACAACAGCCCCGAATAATGATACACCGTTTACCTTTGCGGTCTGGGGCGACAGTCAGCAGGTGGCCAGACGGCTGTCCGGCGACAGGACGCATCCTGAATGCAGTACCGCGATGTTCACGGATATGGCTTCGATGGCCGATGTTGCCGTCTCGGTGGGCGATGTGGTGGATTATAACAGCTATTATTGGTATGAGACCGCATTCCGGCCTTACGTGTGTGATATTCTCGGCCGGCAAAAACCGTTCTTTGTGGCCTTTGGTAACCA
This sequence comes from Anaerohalosphaeraceae bacterium, assembly GCA_963675155.1. Classification (GTDB taxonomy): domain Bacteria; phylum Planctomycetota; class Phycisphaerae; order Sedimentisphaerales; family Anaerohalosphaeraceae; genus 4572-13. The sequence goes on from OY775912.1 coordinate 1,424,277, forward strand.
CGATGAGCCGGAGAGCAGTCTCGTGCATAGAACTGTCCAAAACAGTGCGATGGGCAGTTTCTCATTTAACTATGGCAATGCTCATTTCACCTGTATCAACTATTCTCAGTGCAATGACGGCACACTTCCTTCTGACGGACATATCAGCTCTCTGCCGTTGGACTGGATTGAAGAGGATCTGTCTTCTGATTTGGCACAACATGCGACGTGGCGGTTTTTATTCATCCACGTTCCGCCGTTTTGCGAACGATGGTTTGACGGCAGCAGTTTAATGCAAACATATCTTGTGCCGCTGATGAACCAGTACAATGTTCAGATCTGTTTTAGCGGACATACGCATGAATATCAACGCGGCCTGCTTGATGGAACGTTTTATGTCATCACCGGCGTGTGCAGTTACCTGGATATTATTGAACCGATTACCGAAGACTGGCCGTTTATGACGGTCGGTGGCGCACAGGATATTCCCGGAGTGCCGGATGGCGGGGGACTCATGCACGGCTGGACGGAAGTTCAGATAGACGGTACCGAGCTGGATCTGAAAATGCACGGATACAATCTGGACGGGACTTATTTCGGCGTTATTGATCGGGTTCATTTTGCACAGTCAGATTTTACGATGGACGGGTTGGTTAATCTTGCTGACCTTGTTGAGTTGTCGGATGTATGGCTGCAGTCAGGACCGTCATCCAGCAGGGACCTTGCTGACCGGCAGCAAAAGATAATTAATATGAAAGATTTAGCAGAGTTTGCTCATTATTGGCACTTTCAGGGGAGCTTTTAATGATCATTGGCCTCTGTCATTTGAATCATGTAATAACGCTTTTTGGTTTGTTTAGATCGTTAGGATAGTGCTTGTCTCATGGAAATTGAAACATTGGAAAAACTTAAAAAACTGCGTCAGAAGGTCAGTTGTGAACTGGAAACGAATTTAGTTCCGTTTTGGCTGATGCATGTCAAAAATGACGGTGAAAAGGGCTTTACCAGTTGGATGTCCAACGACCTTGTCCGTACGCAGGCTCCGAAGGGATTGGTGCTTCACGCCCGGCTTCTATGGACATTTTCATCTTTATACGGTTTTAAACGAGACATGAAGTATTTAAAGCTTGCCCAGGAATGCTATGTCTATCTTCGCACACACTTTCTGGATCATGAGTTTGGCGGCGCCTATTGGCAGCTTTCGGCAACGGGGCAGCCGGAGGATACCCGGAAAAAAACCTACGGTCAGGTTTTCTTGATTTATGCGTTGAGTGAGTACTATAAATGCCATCCGGCCCCTTCGGTTCTGGAAGAATGTAAAACCTTGTTTATGCATTTAGAACAGCATGTGTTTGATAAAACGCATCTGGGGTATTATGAGGTATGCAAAAGAGACTGGACGCTTGCTGACCATCAGCGGTTAAGCGATAAGGATATGGATGAGCGAAAATCGATGAATACGCATCTGCACGTTCTGGAGGCCTTTACCAATCTTTATTCGATTTGGCACGATGACTTGCTGAAATCCCGTCTGACGATGCTGTTGGAGATTTTCTCTGAAAAGATCGCCCAGTCGCCGCACGGTCATCTTGGGCTGTTTTTTGATGACACATGGGGTGTCCGTTCCCGGGGGATTTCGTTTGGGCATGAAATTGAAGCCAGTTGGCTGATTTGCGAAGCGGCCAAAGTTCTGGGTGATTCAGAGTTGCTGGCACGGTTTGAGTTTATGGGGGGGATGCTTGCCGAACGCGTTCATACCAAAGGGCTGGATACGTCGGGTGGTTTAAATTATGAAATCACCGAACAGGGGCGTCTGGATACCGATAAACATTTTTGGGTTCAAGCTGAGGCGGCGGTTGGTTTTTTGAATGCCTGGGAGATGACCTGTCAGGATGAATACCTTGAGGCGGCAGAGGCAATTTGGGGCTTTATTGACACAAACCTTGTGGATAAGCAATACGGCGAGTGGTTCTGGAAGGTCGATGCCGACGGTGTTCCGGATGCTGATGAGCCGAAGATATCCGACTGGAAGAGCCCTTATCACAATGTTCGGGCCTGTCTTGAAACGATTCATCGTATCGATACCCTGTTGGCACGGCATGACCAACGGAGAGAAACATTCACCAGTGAGGCCCCGAGTCGAGGAGGACTCAATTCTGTCGGCAAACCTCCTATAGGTGCTTATAAAAAATTAATGGGTAAAAGCGGTACCGAATCCGATGCTGCGACGGTACAAAACAGCTAGAAATGAACTTGAAATCTGTTTGTCCTGAATCTTCAAAAACCGTAGGTTGTTCATTTGTAATGACTTACGCTTTTTTTGTGTGTTCCGTTGTTTCCACAAAAAACACCTCATTCCCAGTGCCGAACGACCCTCCGTTTTTGCTGGGATGAATTTCTGCGCAGCGAAAACCCCTCAAACTTCATTTTAAGTGATATAAATTTCAAAAAAATGAAAAAAAATCGAAGTCCATTACATTTTCATAGGGTTTTTTGCCCTATATTAATGTAAAGGGTAGTAAACTCTAGTTTTTCCAAAACAGGATGGAGATGAGTCAGAATAAGTCAGGCAATAATGATATTGAACAATTTATGCGGCTGCTTGCGAGTCACCAAGGTCAGATCTATTCCTATGTCCTAAGCTTGGTGGGCAATTACAGTGATGCAGATGACGTCTGCCAGGAAACGTTCAGCAAGATGTGGGAATTGTTCGATGAGTTCCAATTAGGGTCAGACTTTTTAAGGTGGTCCTATGCGATTGCCCGTTATCGGGTGCTGGATTATCGCAAAAAAGTAAAACGTGACAAGCGGATCTCTTTTAATGAGGAATTTTTCGAACGAGTTTCGGAAATTGCCCCCACGCAGTTATCCAAAACAAATGAATACTTAGAAAAGCTCAATAACTGCATTGATCATCTCGAAGACCGCGATGCCGGTCTTATTAAAATGCGTTATCGGGGGGCGATGCAAGTCAAAGAAATAGCTGGTCGGATCAATAAGACCGTTCGGAACATTTATTTTTCTTTAGCGCGTATCCAGCGGCTTTTGCTTGAGTGCATGAATAATTAATGAGTTTTAAATGATGGACTATACGGAAAAACAATTCGTCCAATTACATCTTTTGCTAGACCGTTTATTTGCGAATGAACTCAGTTCGGAGGAGGTGGCTGATCTTCAGCAGACGCTGCTAAATGACAGTGAATTATTGAAGTATTACTTTCGCGTCGTTGAGCTGCAGTCGGGCCTGCAGCAAATGAAAAATTCTGCGGCCGCTTCACTTTCTCAGGAGCAGGTCGAAGACGCGTTTCGTGAATTTGCCGAGTATGAGAAGACCGCCAGTCGAATCGAAGTTCGTGAGGAAGAGCCGAAAACGGAATTGATTCAAAAGGTTGAATATACGAAATCACCGCGTGTCGTGAGTAAGCTAAGTATTTATTCTATGATCGTGAGTGCTGCGGCGATATTCCTTCTCGTTCTTTTTGTCCGTTTCATGCCGCCCAAAGGCGGGCTTGAGGTGGCTGTCTTAAGGGATACCATTAATGCAAAATGGGCTGATATGGATATGCAGTTACAAAGGGGCACGCGGATTTCTGCTGATGGCGTTCCACTGCTGCTGCGTGAAGGATTAGCTGAATTGGAGTTTGACAACAATGCCCGTGTGGTCATTGAGGCTCCGGCGGAATTCCAGGTTCTTACTGAGGACCGCATTAGCCTGCGATACGGGAAGGTTTACGCGACGGTGCCCAAAGAGGCGATTGGTTTTTCGATCTATACCTCGAATGCAAAAGTGATTGATATGGGGACTGAATTCGGTATTGAGGCCGATACCCACGGCGATACGCGTCTGCATGTCATGAAAGGTAAGACGATGTTAATTGCCGGCCATAAGACGGACAAAGCCAGCATCGAGGTGAACAAGGGGGCAGCCAAGAAAATTGCGGCTGTCAACTCAAAGATTATAGATATACCCTGCGATTCAAATTTGTTTGTGCGAGGCTTTGATTCAATGAATGATGTTATCTGGCGACAGCAGCCTTCTCTGGATCTTGCTGATATCGCCGGAAAGGGTAATGGCCTTGGGACCGGACAGTCATCGGTTATCATCCACCCAACAAAGGGATATACGAAGGATTCAGAATATCGCTTTATAAGTCCCCGGGGATTTTTACCGATCCGAGAGAATTCTTTTCTCGATGGCATTTTCGTGCCCCATGGGGGTCCTGATCTAATCGTTAGTACACGAGGAGATGTGTTTAAAGGCACCCCTGAAACGAGTGGGTTTTACTCGATCGATCTTGTGGTCAATCCTGCACCGAAATTTTTCAAGACGAATCTTAGAGAAGGTGCGATTGTATTCGATGAGCAGTTGTATGGAAGCAGTGGGAAACCCTGCATTGCCATGCATGCCAACATCGGGCTGACATTTGATTTGGATGCCGTCCGTCAAAGTTATCATCGAAATATCAAGGTCTTTGACTCTCAGATTGGAATTGCCGACTTAAAGGAGGCTTATGGGTGTAACGCGGATTTCTGGGTGCTGGTGGATGGCAAAGTGCGTTACTCACTCCAGCAGTACAAAGAAAAAGGCGTTTTGAATGATGTTTCAGTCGAAATTAAAGATACGGACCGTTTTCTGACACTGGTCACCACCGACGGCGGCGACCCGGATGATCCGGGGGATTTTTATACGCGTGCAAATTCGTGTGACTGGTGCGTGTTTACGGAACCAGTATTGATGTTGGAATAATCCGGAGAAGTTGTCTTCGGTTCTGTAAGAATTGACAATTTAGCAGTATTGTTCGTTTTAAATAAATGGTGAGCCGGCTTGAAGTTTTGGCCGACTCTGACCGGCTCACCGTCGTAAACGTCAGGCTTTTGTTGCGCCCGTCGTTTTTTGTAGCCACTCATTCTACATCAAACGACGGTTCAATACAATCCCAAAAGCACAGACGCTATTTAGGTGTACACAAAGGAGTCGATCTTTTTACTCTTGAAAGGGTTTTTAAGTTATGAACAGAAAAGGATTTACGTTAATCGAGCTTTTGGTGGTCATTGCTATCATCGCATTACTGTTGAGCATTGTGATGCCGTCGTTGGGTAAGGCGAAGGTGTATGCCCGTAAGATCATCTGTCGCAATAATCTGCGTCAACAATGCTTGGGGACAATGTTGTATGCTGATGATAATGACACTGCTGTTCCGGCGCAACAGGCTGGCTATTGGTTGTGGGACCTCAGTTTCTGGAGTACGAATCAGGTTTCCGAGTACGCCGGTTTTGATGACAACGAGATCTATTATTGTCCGGCGAACCGCATCAAAAAGGCCGCCGATGCCCGTTTCTGGCAGTTCACCTGGGTGAGCTCCTTTGGTGCGGACTTGACCCGGGAAGTAGGCATTCGTGATGAAAGCGGATTAACAGAGGCTGAACAAAAAGGTCATTATCGCGTGATGCCGACGTTATATATGTTTGATAAACTGGATAGCTCCGGCGATTCTACGCTTCCGCCGCGATTGGTTACAGGTGAAAAGACCAAGTGGATCAGCAAACTTTCCAATCTTAAAGGCACCTCTTCGACAATCATGGTGATGGATAACGTTATTGAATCAGGTTCGCAGGCGAATAATTTCTTTGAAATTTTAGATGGCGGGATCGACGACTGGGGTCTGGTTGACGCTTCGAATCACAAGTCATCTCACCGTTTTCCGGGTAATGAGAATTTTCTAAAGCCGGATGGGGCGAATATTGGCTATGCAGATGGCCATGTTGACTGGCGTGACTTTGAAGTGATGCAATATCGGCTGGAGACTGAGGGAGTGAAGTTCTGGTGGTAATCACATTTTTTTAAGATGCAAAAAATGGCCTTAGAATCAAGTGACTGGATGTTAACTTAACGTTTTGGAGGATTTAAAATGAAGAAAAGGTTGATGCTTATTTTGTTGATGTGTTGTTGGGTAGGGATTACACAGGCGGATCTTGCTGTGACCAATGGAGATTTTGAGGCGGATGCGGTCCAGACCTCAAACGTAACTGATTGGTATGATACAATTACGGCGACTCCGGCAAATTGGTGGGAGTCGACCTGGGGTGGCCCGACCGTGTCCCCGAACGGGACATCGGTATTGGGTCTGAGCTACATGAATACGACCACCAACTGGGCGTATCAGAGTATTGGGACCGGCAACGGCCGGAGCAGTTTGGTCGTCAGTTACGATGTTGGTTCTTTTACCGATGCCGGAGGAGCACGTGATTTGGGTGTGACGATTTCGGTGTATGAGTCAGATGGTTCTTTTGTGCCGGCTGATAATACGGATGTTGACGGTGCTGCCGGGATCACCCTGATTGATTCTGTGAGTACGCTTCACGCCGCAGTGGCTATTGGTGCCGTCATCACAGATCAGACTGTTACACTTGACTTGAGCACGGCCGGCAGTGGAGAGTTGTTTTTGCGATTCATCAATTATGCAGGCGCCACGGGTGAACCCTGGACCGCGATTGATAATGTCCAGATATTAACACTCGATGCTGTTACCCTGCATGACCCAGCCAATGGCGAGTCTGATGTCGCAGTCGATCTGTCAGACCGTACGATTGCCAATTATCTTTCATGGAACGCACCGGAAGATCCCAACATTGCTGAGATCAAGGGCTATAAGCTTTACCTGGATCCAAATGAAACCGATGTGTCCAATCGTAATGATGCTGAGTGCGATTATGTCGCCAGTATTGACGGAGCCATTACTCAATACGATCCGGCAAGCAATTTTGACTTTTTGCAAACACTGTACTGGGTTGTGGATACAAGTTACACCCGCGATGACGACCCGAATCTGGGTACGGCCACTGAAACAGTCTATGTTGGAGTTCCAACTTCGGTATGGAATTTTGAAACCGTCAGCGCCGCTCCGATCATCCAGACGTATAACAGTGTTGTCGTGACCGAGTCAATGCTTCCAGCGTCACTGTCCGCCGTCGTGACTGATGCTGATGGCGACCTGGCCAGCGCGGCATTTACCCTGCTGACCGAAGATTATGATTATCCGAATCCGGGGAGTTATACGTTGACTCCTAACGTAAGTGATCCGTACGCCCCGAGCTGTACATTTACCGCCGATACGCCGGGATATTATAAAATCAAGCTGACGGTCAGTGACGGGACCAACACCGTTGACGGTCGCGCTGAGGTGGCTATTTATGATGATCCCAATGCCTGCGCGGCGGCTCAGTTTGGTCCGAGTTGGGGCGGCTTTAACGGGATGGACTTTGACCAGGATTGCGATGTCGATTTATCTGACTTTGCCGCGTTTGCTCTCCAATGGCTGGATGATACCAGTTTACAGGAACCGGACAATTACAGCTGGTACATTCCATTCACCCCTGTTGTTAACGGATTGCCCAACGGTAATTTTGAATTAGGGGATTTCGGCGATGACTATTATTGGGCTTCAGATCTAGCTGTGGTGACCGATGTTGATCCGATCGAAGGAAGCTATTCAGCAGAATGGACCGTTGACGAAGACGGGGAAGGTATTGCCCTGTACATGCCGGTCAAGGCGGATACCAGTTATGAGTTCAGTGTCCAGATTATAGGCGGTTCCAATAATGAAAGCGATGAGCTTCTTGTTCGTCGTCAATATGACTTCAATAATCCTGTCGTTGAAGCGACAAGCTGGGTGCCCGATGCCGAAAATGTTCAGACGGTAACACTTTCGTTTACAACCAGTTCCGATGACGAGGGCCAGGTTTATTCCTTTGTCATCTATGGCGCAACGGAAGGCGTTTACTACAAAGTGGATGATATGCGTCTTGTCGAAGTGCCGTAAACAAATGAAATGCTCACTGCCGGGGCGATTGTTTCTCCCCGACAGGAGATTGAATACAAAGTGAAGTGTGTTAAGTGTGTGATAAATATTTTGTTAGTAATGTGGAATGTTAATTTGTAATTTTTGGAGGATTGAAAGATGAAAAGAGTATTGTGCGTTTTAATGTGTATGTGTTTAGTCGGTATGGCGAATGCAGCGTTGTCGATTACGAATGGTGATTTCGAGAACGGAGCGGTTGCGGGAACAAATGCGACCGATGCAGTCGATTGGTTTGACACCCTTTCTGCGACTCCCGCAAATTGGTGGGAAGCTACATGGTACGGCGACGTTGTTTCTCCGACAGGTAGTTCCGTTCTGGGACTCAGCTATATGTTCACGACTCCGAACTGGGCGTACCAAAGCATTGGTGTTAATGATGAGGCGCTAGCCGAGTTGGCTCTCAGTTTTGTTGTTGGTTCCTTTACGGATGCCGGATCGGCCCGTGATCTTGGTGTTACGGTTTCAATTTATGAATCTGACGGGACATTTGTGGCTGCCGACAACGCTGATATTGACGGTGCAGCAGGTGTTACGCTGATTGATTCTGTCAGTGTATTGAACACGTTGGATCCGGGGGCGACCACGGCAGAATCGGTTACACTGGATCTGAGCACCGCAGGCAGCGGTGAGTTGTTCCTGCGTTTTGTGAATTATGCCGGTGTAACCGGGGAACCCTGGACCGCGATTGATAATGTTGCAATCGTTCCCGAGCCGGCGACAATGATTCTGCTGGGACTCGGTGGTTTGCTGGTCGGCCGTAAACGACGCTAAGATTGAATTTGATTTCCATTGGGTGATATATACCAAATCCTTCTTATGGTACTGCGCCGTTAGTGGCGCAGTACCATATTGTAGACTGTCCAGGAAGGCGGATAGTAGCAGGGGTTTAACGGTGATGATTGAACAGTCAAAAATTGTGTGTAAAGATAGGAATAAAATCTATCGTATGATAACAGGATGTATTCATATTCAAATTTTAATGGGGGTCTAAAATGAACCATCGCTCCGTGCTGGCATTATTTTTAATCACATTTTTTGTCGTATTGGCCATTCCGGCGTTGAGTGCCACATTGTCGTTGAATGGAACTCAGCCTGCGGTTGACACCGGCGACATTTATAGTCTTATCGGAGCGGGCCCGGATCAGGACAATGTCGGGATCGCGACGGCTGATGGCGGCGACAATGACGCAACCACCTATATTGCTCCGGACCGTGCGGCCCAGGGGCAAACCTTTGTGACTGGCAGCGATTTTCCCGAATATCAGATCGACGCGGTCAGTGTTCAGCACGCGGGTTATACGTCCAATACAGATGCGACATGGTATAATATGACAACCGGCACACACTTTACAATCCGTGTGACCGATCCGGCCGAGAGCGGTTCGTCGGCGGTTGTTTTAGGCAGCGAGACATATACATTGACCGGTTCGGAAGCGAACATCTTTTCGGTTGATACGACTACCAATACTGCAAATGGGACCGGTACGTGGTTGACATTTACATTCGACACAGCGATTACCTTAAGCTCTAACACCCTTTACGGTTTTGATATCGCTTCCAGTTCCGCTTTTTTTGAGACATTGGGCATCAAAGATACCGCCACCGGTGGTAATCCTTACACTGACGGTTCCGCCTATACCAGCGGAGCCGGCGGCGCGGCCAATGAAACGCTATCGACTGCTCCGGGGGATCGCGTGTTTATCGTGCATTTGACGGGTGTCGTTCCGGTCGATGGTGATTTGACCTGTAATGGTAAAGTTGATCTGGAAGATGTTTCCGTCGTTTCCAGTGAGTGGCAAAACCTTTTTGATCTGACCACGCTTGAGCAAATCGCTGCGAACTGGCTGTTCATTGAAGCACCGACTTTTAATATGGATCCGATTGTTGAAGCGGACGCATTGGTTGATGCGGTTTACAATGGCACTCTGGCCGATGATGTGACATACTATGATGCCGCCATGTTGACATTCAGCAAGATTAATGGTCCCGCCTGGCTGAATGTCGGTTCCAATGGCTCGCTTTCCGGGACACCTTCAACGGCCGATGTTGGTACCAGTAGTTTTACCATTCAAATTGATGACGGTATTTATACTCCCGGTCAGGTTGCATTGGAAATTACCGTTACCGAAGATCCGGCCAGCTTTAAGTTTTTGAAAGCCGTTCCTTTTACCGAGGTTTCATTTACGGATGAATTCTGGCTGCCTCGCCTCCAGACGAATCGACAGGTAACAGTTCCCTATATTTTTGACCAGTTGGAAGGCGACTATGATTCCACGCATAATCGGGTGGATAATTTTGCAATTGCCGGCGGTCTGATGACCGGTACGCCGCAGTATGACTTCCCGTTTGATGATACGGATATCTATAAAACACTGGAAGGGGCCAGTTACTCGCTGATGGTTTCGCCGGACCCGACGTTGGAAGCGTATCTGGATGATCTGATTGTCAAAATTGCTGCGGCTCAGACAAATAATGGTTATTATCCCGGGTACCTTTATACGATCCGAACCAACGGTGTGGATATCTGGTGCGGATCGACTCCCTGGTCCAATCTTTCCATGAGCCATGAATTATACGATGCCGGCCATCTGTTCGAAGCAGCCATTGCGCATTACCAGGCGACAGGCAAAACATCCCTGTTGAATATTGCGACCAATTTTGCTGATTTACTCGTCGATACGTTCCACGATGGCGGCGTGGAAATCCCGCCGGGACATGAAATCGTCGAATCCGGCCTGGCACGGCTGTATGATGTAACCGGTGACGTGGATTATTTAAACCTGGCAAAATATTACCTCGATATTCGCGGTACGACAACCGATGACTATAGTCCGTGGGGTACGTATCATCAGGACCATCTGCCGGTGCTGCAGCAAACCGAGGCGGTCGGGCATGTGGTGCGTGCGGTCTATTTATATATGGGCATGGCCGATGTCGCGGCAAGAACTGACGATTACGAATACCGTGAAGATCTGATGGCCACATTGGATAATATCTGGCACAGTGTTAACGATACCAAGGCCTATATCACCGGCGGCTTGGGGGCTTCCCATGGCGGCGAATCCTTTGGCGATCCGTATGATCTGCCGCATGACGGGTATTGTGAAACCTGTGCCCAGATTGCCAATGTGATGTGGAACCAGCGGATGTTCCTGTATCATCGGGACGGCAAATATATCGATGTGTTGGAACGGACGTTGTACAATTCCGTGACCAGCGGTGTTTCACTGAAGGGCGATACCTTCTTTTATCCGAATCCGCTGATTTCCAGCGGAGGCTATACACGCAGCGGCTGGTTTTCCTGTAACTGTTGCCTTGGCAATATTGCCCGGACGATTCCTTCGATTCCCGGTTATGTTTACTGTCAGGATGATGATGAGATTTATGTCAACCTGTATGTGGCCAGTACAGGGACCGTGCCGCTGGCGGGTACCGATGTGAGCCTGACGCAGGCCGGCGGCTATCCGTGGAACGGTGACATGACGGTTACGGTCAATCCCGAAACAACCAGTACCTTTACCGTCCACATGCGCGTCCCCGGATGGGCTCAGAACCAGCCGGTGCCCAGCGATCTTTATTCCTATAAAGTCCGGAGTGCCAGTACGGTAACGCTGGATGTCAACGGGACGTCCGTGCCGGTGGATATTCAAAATGGCTATGTTGCAATAAATCGAACCTGGCAGGCGGGTGACGCAATTCATATTTCACTGCCGATGTCGGTTCGACAGGTGAACGCGCATACCAATATCACCGCGTGTGCCGATCAGGTGGCGATTGAACGCGGCCCGATTGTTTATTGTGCCGAATGGCCTGACTATGCCAGCAAGTCAGTCTTTCATCTGTATGTCCCGGAGGCGGCTTCGTTTGCCGTCGAATACCGTGAGGACATGCTGGGGGATGCGACGATTGTCAACAAGGGAAATGTCATTACCGGTACCATTAAGGGCGTGTTTGAAGTAGAAGGAGGAGGGACGGTTGAGCAAGACGAAACATTTACTGCGATTCCATATTATGCATGGGCTCATCGAGGTGCCGGTCAGATGTCCGTGTGGCTGCCGACGCATGCGAGTCGAACGACACCGGTGCCGCAGCCAACGCCTTCAGAATTAGTGGGACACTGGACACTGGATGAAACAACCGGCACAAGCGCAAGCGACTCCAGCGGCAAGGGCATGGGCGGTACCTTATCCAATGGCCTGATGTTCGACACCGATTCGGTGACCGGCCAGGTTGGCAATGCACTGGATTTCGACGGTTCCAATGACTATATAGACTTGCCGGATGGCTTTAATGACTTTGTCAAGGGTTGTACGATTTCTCTGTGGGTGTATCCAACCAGTGTTCAGAGCTGGGCACGTTTCATTGACTTCGGGAACGGGTCGTCAGCGGATAATATCTGGTTTGGCAGACGTGCCGATTCAGACGACCTGGCATTCGAATGCTGGTCCGGCAGTAGTTCCAATGGCTTGGTGTATGCAGCGGATGCGATTACGCTGAATACGTGGCAAATGGTTACAGTGACCGTGGATAGTTCCGGGAATGTCAAGCTGTTCAAAAACGGCCAGTTGATCCAGACCGGCACATCGGCTCCCGCCAGTGTCAGCCGAACGAATAATTATATCGGCCGCAGCAACTGGTCGGCGGATGACTATTATCAGGGGCGTATGGATGATGTCCGCATCTACAATTACAATCTAAGTGATTCAGATGTCATGGCTCTCTATAATGGCTCATAATGGCTTTTGGATTATCCGTCTTGTCAAGCTTGTGTTGCAAAGGAGTACGGGATTAGCTGAATATGGCTGAGCCGATTCTCAGCAGGGTGGCGCCTTCTTCGATGGCGATTTCGTAGTCCTGGCTCATTCCCATGGAGAGGTGCTTGAATTTGGCGCCGGCGATGCGTTCGCCCTGAATTTCCTCGAAAATCTCGCGGGCCCGCCGGAAACACGTCCGGACGCGGTCTTTGTCCCTGGTCAGAGGGGCCATGGTCATCAGACCGGTCAGCCGGAGGTTGGGCATCGTGTCAAACTGTTCGGCCAGGTGAATGGCGGCGCCGACGGGGCATCCGTATTTCTGGGCTTCGCCGGAGCAGTTGACCTGCACCAGGACGTTGGGGTGGATGCCGAGTTTGTGGGCTTGGGTGTTGATTTCCTCGGCCAGCCGGAGCGTATCGACCGAATGGATGGTATTACAGATTTTCAGCGTCTGGCGGACCTTGTTACGCTGCAGGTGGCCGATCATATGCCAGTTGACCTTGTCGGGGATCGCGGTATCTTCGGCGTGGTGGGCCATGTATTCGGCGATTTCGTCGGAGACCTGCTTGAGGTGCTGGGCACGGTTTTCGCCAAAGTCGCACAGGCCCGTTTGCAAAACCTCTTCAATGGCCTCGGAGGGGGCGGTTTTGGTCACGACGATGAGCTTGACGGCGTTTTCACTGCGGCCGATGCGCGCACATACGGCGGCAACGTTCTCTTGTATCTGTTTGACTTTGTCAGCAATCGAGCTCATTTTCTTCATCGTTACTCGTTTATAGTGAATCGTTACGGTAAGAATTTTTTTGTATTTTTCAGTTTGGCCGGCAGGTATTCGTTGACGACGAAGTCCAGGCCGTGTTTGGCGAACGCCTGCTGCTCAACACGGACGCCCATCTTGAGCATCTGATTAATCGCCAATTGCCACTCTTTATGGTGCTTGACGAACGGGTCGTTTTTCAGTGCGTCCTTGGCCCGTTTGATATCCACGTCTTTTAGCGGGTGCGTCGGCAGGTCGTAATCCTTGATGTCCTGCGGCGTAACGCCGAGAAAACTGGTTTTCGGCACACAGAAAAACTCGTTCAGATGAGCCGCATTGCCGGAGCCGACCTTCAGCGTTCGGTAAATATTGAAGTATCCGTACGGGTCACCATCGACAAAGGCGTAGGACGGGATTTTGAGTTTATCGCTGAGCCGTCGGATAAATCGCCGACACGCCCGTGTCGGCACACCGCCCATGCTGATGAGAATGCAGTCGGTCTTGGACCAGTAGTCGTACTTGACCAGTCGCTGAAACATACCGGCCGTTTCAATGGCCAGGATAAATTTGGCCTTGCTTTGGAACTGAAGCTCCTCGACCTCCGACGGAATCGAATAGGCACCGGAGCCGAACTTGGTGCAGTCGATTTTGAGCTTGCGTCCCTGGGCATCCTTGTCGATGACGATCAAACTGCCGGCGACGTCGCCGCCTTTTTCTTCGGGCACAAACTTGAGCTGTTCACGGTTGACGCCGAACATTGCTTCGATGTCGTCCATGATCGTATCGGATTCGGGCTGTTCGGCAAAGCCGGCTTTGCCCCAGTTCTTGGAGATATAGTAGGCTTCCCTTTTCGTCGCCATGTCATCGGTTTCGATCAGCTCTTTGGACAGGGCCATCATCTTGAGCGTCTGGGCGAATGTCTTGACCGTATTGACGGTCAGCGTTCGCTTCTTGGCTTTGCCCAGCATTTCGAAGTGACCTTTGCGTGGATGGTATTTGACATTGGACAGGGAGCGAATCGGCGTACTCATGGTGGGTTTGCGATTGGCCAGAATCGTTTTATACACTTGCTGCGCATTATCTTTGATGCGGTCAACGACAGGAACTTTAGCGGTCTTCGCCATTGAAGTATGAACTCCGTTTAAAAAATAATATCCATTCAATAAGTCGCTGATTAATGTAAGGTAAAATCGTGCGTGATGCAAGGGCAAACACCGACAGTTAGGTGATTTCACGGATGTATTTTGAAGAAATAAGGTCGATTTTCAGTCTCAGACGGCGAGATTTTTTTCGCAGTTTTCTGAAAACAAGGTTGACATCTTAGGCGTCTAACGATATATTGATAACTGAACGTTAGGTCATCTTGACAGATGACTTGATCATAAACCTCGGCGAGGCTTAGTGGTTATCCGTTTCCCCCCCCAGACGGGACCGCATTCCTCGCCATTTTTTTGCGCAAATCTTTTCATTACATACAGTTATGGTTTTACCACTGTCTCGCTTCATGCCTGGGATTTCCGATCAGGGAGGCGGAGAGAGGATGATCAGCCCATGATCTGGATGTGAACTTTCCTGTTTCTGGGCCCGTCAAATTCGCAGAAAAACAGTCCCTGCCATGTTCCCAGCTTTAAACGGCCGTTTGAAAATGTGACGACTTCTGTGCAGCCGAACAGGGAGGATTTGACGTGGGCATCGCTGTTGCCTTCGCCGTGGCGGTAGCCCGAGCGGTGAGTCGGGATCAGTGCTTCCAGGGTGAGCAACACGTCGTGCGGGACATCCGGGTCGGCGTTTTCGTTGATAGTGATCGCGGCGGTGGTGTGCGGACAGGAAACGGTGACGATGCCGGAATTGATACCGCAGTCGGAGACGATATTTTGAACTTGTGACGTGATATCGATCATCTCACAGTGACGATGGGTTTTTACGCTGAATGTTTCTTCGATAATTTTCATTTTTTTTGTCACAGATTACACACAGATAATCATGGATTATTTTTAAAAGTCTTCGCCCGAAGGGCGAGTCCATAATTTTACATTTTACTATTTGATTTTCACATTGTCTATTACATTTGTTCGACGACGTCGATGCCGAGCAGTTGGGTCAGACCGTGCTTGATGGTGCGGGCGGTTAAGTCGCACAACAGCAGTCGCACGGGACGCTGGGTGTCATCGGCTTTCAGCACCGGGCAGGCGTTATAGAAGCGGCTGAATGCCTGGGCCAGGTCGTAGAGATAACCGGTCAGGTAATTCGGGCGGCATTCCGCGGCGGCGCCGAAGATCGCCTGGTCGTAACGAATCAGCATCTTGGCCAGATCTTTTTCCGCTTCATCGGTAAAGGTCAGGCTTTTAATACCGGACAATTCATTTTGAATATCCACGTCTTTTTTGGAGGCCTTGCGTTCGATGGATTTGATCCGTGCGTAGGCGTACTGCATGTATGGTGCGGTGTTGCCTTCCATCGCGAGCATCTTATCGAAGCTGAAGATGAAATCGCTGTTTCGGTTGTTGGAATAGTCGGCGTATTTGACGGCGCCGATGCCGACAGCCTTGGCGATTTCCTGTTTTTGGTCGGCGGGCAGATCGGGATTTTTTTCCTCGACGACGGTGGTGGCTCGCTCGACGGCTTCGTTCAGCAGATCCTTGAGCTTGACGGTTCCGCCGGTGCGGGTTTTGAAGGGCTTGCCGTCGGTACCGAGCATCGTTCCGAAGGTGACGTGCATCAGGTCGATCTCGTCGTTGGTCCAGCCGGCCATTTTGACGGTTTCAAACAGCATGTTGAAGTGCTGGGCTTGCCGGGCGTCAGTGACATAGATGACCTTGTCGGCTTTCAATTCGTTGATGCGGAACCGCAGGGCGGCCAGGTCGGTGGTGGCGTATAAAAACGCACCATCGGATTTCTGGATGATAAACGGCAGGGGGTTGCCTTCCTTATTCTGAAAGCCCGGCGGGAAAACGCACATTGCCCCGTCGGATTCGGTGGCGAGGGCCTGTTCTTTCAGTGTTTCCACGACATCGGCCAGTTTATCAGCATAAAAGCTTTCGCCGCGTTCGTCGTTTGCCTGCAATGTTACAGACAGTTGTTGGTAGATTGGCAGGTAATGCTTGCGGGACTCATCGACAATGTGGCCCCAGACGGCCATTGTATCTTTGTCATGGTTGTGAAGCTTGACGACTTCGTCGCGGGCTGTTTTGGCAAATGCTTCGTCATTGTCGGACTTGGCCTTTGCCGCTTGGTAGAAGCCTTCCAGGTCTGCGATTTCGACGGCGTCAGGATTTTCAATAATATGCGGATACTGTTCTTTCAGCAGGGCGATGAGCATGCCGAACTGTGTGCCCCAGTCGCCGATGTGGTTTTGGCGGATGACGGTGTGGCCTTCGAATTCGATCATGCGGCTGATACAGTCGCCGATGATGGTGCTTCGCAGGTGGCCGACGTGCATCTGTTTGGCGATGTTCGGACCGGAGTAATCGACGACGACGGTTTGCGGATTGTCAGCTTTGTCGATGCCGAGCCGGTCGGTATCGCTGTTGACTTCCAGCAGTCGGTTGGCGAGGAACTCGTCCTTGAGCCGCAGGTTGATAAAGCCCGGCCCGGCGATCTCCGGCGGTTCGCAGATGTCGTCAATCTCTAAGGCATCGACGATTTTCTGTGCCAGTTCGCGTGGATTGGTCTTAGCTTTCTTCGCCGCGGCCATGACGCCGTTAGCCTGGTAATCGCCGAACTGGGAATTCTTGGCGGGGATAATCAGGGCAGGGCAGTCGGTCGCACCGGTCACCGATGCGATGGCCGCTGAAATACGTTCGTCTAAAATCGTGGTGATAGGCTTCATAAATTATCAATCATCATTCATCAAGTGTCAATTTCTTTGCATCACCCCAGAGCATTTCGAGGTTGTAGTAGTCCCGCTGCTCTTCGCTGAAGATGTGGACGACGACGCTGACAAAATCCAGCAGGATCCAGTGGCCGTGGTCGTAGCCGGCCAGCCCGAACCGCTGGTGGCCTTCGGCCTTGGCTTCGACGCTGATTTCATCGGCGACGGTGCGGGCCTGCCGGGCGCTGGTACCGGTGGCGATGACGAAAAAGTTTGTCGCCGGGCTGATGCCGGTCAGGTCCAGAATCGTAATGTCCGTACAGTTGCGGTCGCGGGCAATCCGTGCCGCGGCCAGTGCCAGTTCTTTATCGTCGGTTATTTTTTTAGTGCTCTTGGTCATTTAGTTTTTCCGTATTATTGTATTTTGCATCAGCAGAAGCCCGAAGCGGCATCGCCGGGCTGGGCAACCGTGTGCTTGACGCTTATCACAAAGTTTTTGCAATCGTGTCACTTCCGTTCCACGCTTCTGTTTCGATATTGTTTTTTGAAGCCTTTACGGCCAACCATATAAAAAAGGGGCGCCTTTTGAGGGGCGCCCCTATAAGCTACTCGAAACACTGTGTTACGTCAAGTCTTAAGACTTAGCCGCCCATGCCGAGCTTAGCGGCAATGACCGGAGCCAACTTGACAACCAGGCCGCTGAATACCACGCTGACCATGGTCATCAGCTTGATCAGGATGTTCAGGCTCGGGCCGGAAGTATCCTTGAACGGATCGCCGACGGTATCGCCTACCACGCCGGCTTTATGGGCTTCAGAGCCTTTACCGCCGTGTGCGCCCTTTTCAATGTACTTCTTGGCGTTGTCCCAAGCACCACCGGCGTTGTTGAGCATGATCGCCAGTGCGAAACCAGCGGTCAGGCCACCAGCCAGCAGGCCCATGACGCCTGCGACGTCGAGGAACAGACCGACCAGAACCGGTACGATGATCGCCAGGAACGAAGGAACAATCATTTCCTTCTGAGCACCGGCGGTTGAAATCGATACACAGCTTGCGTAGTCCGGCTTTCCGGTGCCTTCCATGATGCCCGGGATTTCCTTAAACTGACGGCGAACTTCGTTCACCATCGCACCGGCGGCACGACCCACAGCCTTCATGGTCATCGCACAGAAGACGAATGCCATCATGGCGCCGATGAACATGCCGCAGATCAGTTTGGGGTTCATGATGGACATGTTATAAGCATTGACGAAGTCCATAACGGTTGCCACTTTAGCTGATGCAGCTGTAAAGGCAACGTCACCGACTTTGTAGATGCCATCAGGAGCGGCGTCTGCCAGCTTGCCGATCCAGATGCGAACTTCTTCGATGTAAGCGGCCAGCAGAGCCATGGCTGTCAGAGCCGCAGAACCGATGGCAAAGCCCTTACCGGTTGCAGCGGTGGTGTTGCCGAGTGAATCCAGGGCATCGGTACGCTCGCGTACTTCCTTGCCCAGACCGGCCATTTCAGCGTTACCGCCGGCGTTGTCAGCAATCGGGCCGTACGCGTCGGTTGCCAGGGTAATGCCCAGAGTTGACAGCATACCCACAGCGGCGAAACCAATACCGTAAAGACCCATGGACAGTTCGCTGAATCCGCCGGCAAAGGCGAATGCACACATGATACCCACAACGATGGTCAAAACCGACCAGCCGGTAGAGAACATGCCGACTGCCAACCCGTCGATAATCGCGGTGGCCGGGCCCATTTTGCACTGTTCGGCGATGCCCTTAGTGGGCTTGTATTCATCTGAGGTGTAGTATTCGGTAATCTGGCCAATGACCACACCAGCGATCAGGCCCGAAACAACCGAACCGAAGATACCCCAGGTGATCATGCCCATGCCGGCCATGATGGCCAGAACGATCAGGATTAGAACCGAGCTACCCAGTGTACCGACCAGCAGAGACTTCAGCAGTTCTTTCTGTGTGGCACCTTCTTTACATTTAATCATGAACATACCGGCGATAGACAGCAGAATACCAATTGCTGCAACGATCATCGGCGCCATGACGGCCATCAGCGGGTCAATGCCGAATTTCTTAAGTACCGGCATTGACAGGGCCGCACCCAAAGCCGCGGTGGCAAGAATCGAACCGCAATAGCTTTCATACAGGTCAGCACCCATACCGGCAACGTCACCGACGTTATCACCGACGTTGTCAGCGATCGTAGCGGGGTTACGCGGGTCATCTTCCGGAATACCGGCTTCGACCTTACCCACGAGGTCAGCACCCACGTCAGCCGCCTTGGTGTAGATACCGCCGCCCACACGTGCAAACAGGGCCTGAGTTGAAGCACCCATACCGAAGGTAATCATGGTGGTGGTGATTTCAACGAGCTTATGGCCGGGATCCATGCCTGCATGGACTAAGGTCAGCCCAAACTTGTGCAACCCGTTGAGCATGTTGGCATCCGTGTAAACGATTTTGTCCAGGATCAGGTACCAGACAGCGATGTCCAGCAGGCCAAAGCCGACAACCACCAGGCCCATCACAGCACCGGAGCGGAAGGCGACGGTCAGGCCGCGGTTAAGGCTTTCGCTGGCACCCTGAGCGGTACGAGCAGACGCGTTGGTGGCTGTCTTCATACCGAGGTAGCCGCAGATACCACTGAACAGTCCACCGGTCAGGAAGGCGACAGGAACGAATGGGTTCTGCATGCCTTTGTACGCCAGGAATGCGAAGATTGCCAGCAGGGCGACAAATACCATGGCGACGACCTTGTACTGACGCACGAGGTAGGCAATCGCACCTTCACGAACGTGAGTGGCGATTTCGATCATCTGTTCGGTACCTTCGGGGGCACTCATCATCTTCTTATAGAAGTAGATGGCCATCGCCAGTGCTGCGACGGAGCAAACCACTGCGATAAGCGGTGCATTTTGTGCCATCGTTTCAGCAAGCCCGCTACCGCTGGTCGCTGCTTCCGCTGCTGTTTCCTCTGCAGCCATCGCCATCGATGACAACGTCAGAACCGGCAGTCCCAATCCTACTGATTTCAGTAGAGCTTTCACAGTTACATCCCTTTCGTTTAATATTAATAGTCACTAAAAGTTTAGTTGCAGAACCCCCGCAGAAAACGGAGGCCAAAATCGCCCACAGTGTAGCGATTCCAGTACTGTTTTCAACCTTTTTATGGGTATTTTCGCCCGATTCTTTGGAAATTGTGCGTTTTTGCACAACAGGCCGATAAAATAGTGAAAATTTCATAGGGCAGGCGTCTCTTTTTGTATTTCATGAGGATTTTAGTAGCCCAAATCCAACAATATCCAGTGTTTTATATACGAATAGAGACTCCTTGTTGGGGGTAAATGCTGTTTTTAGCCCAAAAGAGTTGAATTATGTGTGATAATCAGCATTGATATGCACATATTCGCGGCTCAGATCGCAGCCATAGCAGAAATCGTGGTATTTTCCGGCGTTCAGATCGACGGTAATTTCGTGTTCTTTTTGAGCGATAATCTTGGAAATCTCTTTAGCGTCAAAATTAGTCGGCTTTCCGTTGCGGAAGACGAAAATATCACCGATTTTGCAGGACAGCTTGGCGCCGTCGAGTTTAACGCCGGAAGAACCGACGGCGCAAATGATTCGGCCCCAGTTCGGGTCGGCTCCGTGAACCGCGCATTTGACCAGGTCATAGTCGGCGATGGCTCGGGCGGCCTTCGCGGCGTCCTCTTTTTTAGCGGCGCCTTTAATTGTGACCTTAAACATGCGTGTGGCGCCTTCGGCGTCGAGGGCCATCTGGCGGGCCAGTTCGCTGCATAAGTCATTCAGGGCCCGCGTGAAGCGGCGGAAGCCGGCATCCTGCTTCTTGATGGTTTTGTTGTCTGCTAATCCGGAGGCGAGAATCATCGCGGTGTCATTGGTGCTTTGGTGGCCGTCTACGGTCAGACGGTTCAGGCTCAGGCCGATGGCCCCTTTGAGGGCCTTGCCCAGCAGGGGCTTGCTGATGGCGACATCGGTGGTGATGACGGAAATCGTGGTGGCCATGTTGGGACCGATCATGCCGGCGCCTTTGGCAGTGGCGGCCAGCGTAACCGTTTTGCCGTAGATTTCGACCGTTCGGGCGACCTGTTTGGCACGGGTGTCGGTGGTCATGATGGCTTTGGCGAAGTTATTGCCGGCGGCCTGGCTGTCGCTGAGCGCCGCGGCCGCTTCAGTGATGCCGGTGTTGATCTTGGTGATGGGCAGTTGTCTGCCGATGATGCCCGTGGAGGCGATCAGAACGCGGGACGGATCGATATCCAGTTCCTTGGCGACCTTGGTACACATGACCTGTGCGGTCATCAGGCCCTTGGCGCCGGTGCAGGCGTTGGCGTTGCCGCTGTTGACCACGGCGGCGTAGATCGGATTATTGAGCACGTGCTTACGGCACAGGGTAACGGGCGCTGCTTCGATGGCGTTGGTGGTAAAGACTGCCGCGGCTTTGGCGCCGGTGGGGCAGTGAACCAGTGCCAGATCGGGTTTGCCTGATCGCTTGACGCCGCAGGCCAATCCCGCCGCCTTGAATCCCTTCGGTGCTGTAATCGTTTCATTTGCCATAACTCATCTCCATATGGTCAGCAGGCTCGGCCTGCGTATTGTTCTCAGTTAGCATTTAGCATACCCCAAAAGCCGTTAAAAGCAAGCGTTATTCACTCAAGCAAGCAGTTTACCTTCGGCTGTCAGGATGCATCGGCCGCCGACGAGGATATCGTATTGGTTGTCGTCGATTGAGGCTTTCAGATGCAGCAGCGACGGGCGGTTGATTTCGTATCCCTGTTCGACGCGGACGTCGATGGTGGACGAGCCGAAGTATTCGTGTTTGGCCAGGTAAGCGGCCAGACACGAATTGGCGCTGCCGGTGGCGGGGTCTTCGACGACGCCGTAGAAATCCGCGAACATGCGGGCGTGGAGGTGGTTGCCGGAGTCGACAGTCTGCGGGCAGAATATTAATGTTGCCTTGGCGGTGTCGCGTGTTTCGAGAAACTGACCGAAGACGTCAAGGTTTGTTTTGGCTCGTTGGACGGCGTCCAGTGTTTTCAGTGGGATAATGAAAAACGGCAGCCCGGTCGAAACGGCCTGAATCGGAAATTGCGAGTCAAAATCATCGATCGACAGGTTCAGGATCGGCGTAAAGTCTTCGGGCTTAAAGCAGTCGGCGAATTCGGGATGCAGAGCTTTCAGCCAAAGAATGGTTTTGTTGTCTTCTGTGGCGCGGGTGACGGGGATTTGTCCGGCTTTGAGATTGAGCGTAATCGTCTCATTCTTCCAGCCTTCCAGTTTATCCTGAATGACGTATGCCGTTCCGAGCGTCGGATGGCCGGCGAAGGGTACTTCCGCGGCCGGGGTGAAGATGCGCACGTCATAGCCGCCGTTGGCTGGCTGATCGGAAAGAATGAACGTGGTTTCGGAGTAATTCATCTCCAGCGCAATCGTCTGCATCTGCTCGGCGGATAACCGCCGGTCAAAATCCAGCACGACAGCCAGCTGATTGCCGGCATACTTACTTTCCGCAAAGACGTCTAAAATGTAAAATTGATGTGCCATATTTGTATTCTTAAGCTTAAGTTTCTAATTGTCATTCCCGCGTAGGCGGGAATCCAGTCTCCTGCGTTGGACAATAATGGTAGAACAAATCATCCCAGTCAGGGTTTGTTTCTTCAACCAAGCGTATTTTCCATGCTCGGTTCCATTTTTTCAACTGTTTTTCTCGAGCAATAGCATTACGGACATCTTTGAATTGCTGGAAATAGACGAGTTTATGTGTATGATACTTTTTTGAAAAGCCTTCAACGAGTCCGTGTTTGTGTTCCTGGACGCGGCGATAGAGGTCATTGCTGACACCAATGTAGAGTGTGCCGTTCTTACAGCTTGCCAAGATATAGACAAAGTAACATTTCATGTTATCGCCGGCCGTGGATTCCCGCCTTCGCGGGAATGACAATTATTAGTTCATAGTTCTTTTGTGTTTTCGGATCGGGGGTCGGTGATTTGTTCTGTTGCATTGGACAGTTTTCCCTCGACGGCCATGTGGCGGTAGGGAGCCGACGGGTCATAGAATTTATCATGGGTATTGATGGTATTAATCATGAGGCCTTCTTTGTGGTCGTCGATCTGGGCGACGATCTTGCCGTCGGGCTGGATGAAGCAGGACGGATAGGGGCAGTACCAGCCGCAGGAGTTGGTCATCGAGGCCCACAGGCCGTTGTTCGCGGCGTTAGCCTGCATGGTCTGCCGCATGATGTCGGTGTGGACGCTGGGCCCTTGCTGGCGGGCGTTATAGAACGACTGGAAGACGCATTGGACGCGGGCTTTGTACAACTCGCGATAGAGTTCGGGAAACCGCAGGTCAAAACAGATCAGCAGCGAACACCGCACACCGTTGATGTCGAAATGCACAAAATGGTCGCCCGGGGTATAGTTGTCAAAATCCAGCGTTGTGCAGAACCGCTTATCGTAGCGGCCGGCGAGTTTGCCTTCCGGGCTGATCAGGTACAGGCTGTTATGCGGCTTATGCGGCGGGGTCAACGGATGGGAACTGCCCAGCACGACCCAGATGCCGAGTTGACCGGCAAGCTCCATGATCTCCTGCGTTTTTTCTTTGAGCTGGTTCCAGTCGTAGCCGTCAAAGTCGTCGAAATCGACACCTGCGTAGCCGCTGAGGGCACACTCGGAGAAATGCACGAGATCGGCGTTTTGTTCGGCGGCCTGTTTCATCAACGCGGCAATTTGAGTGGCATTGGCCTCAATATCAGCGGTAACAGGAAACTGGCACGTTGCAACGTTTAAAATACCGGTTGACATTTTTCACTCCAATCTCATTTTACGATCTTGGCATAGCGGCAGCAGTCATGATATACACAGCCGATTTTCAGATATTTTTTCATGATTCCTTCTCTTTTATAGCCGGACTTGACGGCAACTTGGCAACTTCCGACATTCTTTCTGGCAGGCACGATTTCAATTCTTACGATATCCGGCAGGTTTTCGGCAATAAATGTTTCCAGAAATTGAACGGCTTTTGTTGCAATTCCTTTGTTCCAATATTGGCGATCTACAAAATAACCGATTTCACAGATATAAGGGAATTGCTGGTTTATCTTGATTCCCGCACCGCCGACATGTTTGCTGCCGGCTATGATGGCGAAATCGTATTGCTTGCCTTCTTTTTGGGCCGCTTTCATCTTTCGGAGAAAATTCTGCTCTTGCTTTATTGTTTTGGGCGAGGCTGGAAAATAAGTAAAGTCCGGATGCGAAAGAATTTCCAGATACCGTTTGGCATCGGCAATTAATGGTTTTCGCAATTTAACTCTCACGATAGCCTCCTTTGTCCATTCCTTCGCTCCAAATTTTTTGCCACCGAGGACACAGAGTTCACCGAGAAATATTTATCTCTCAGGTCTCTGTGTCCTCGGTGGCTTATTAATTATTCCAAGCCCATGGTTTCGGGCAGGTCGAACAGGATGTTCATGTTCTGGATGGCCTGCCCGGAGGCGCCTTTGATCAGGTTGTCAATAATCGAAAAGACCACGACCTTGCCCTTGGCGACCGTGGGGAAGATGTGGCAATAGTTACTCTTGGCGACATTCTTGACCGCCGGCGGAGCGGTGACGATCTGCACGAACGGCTCATCGGCATAGAACTCGTTATACAGTTTGTTCAACTGCTCCGTTGTGACGTCCTGTGTCGGGTCCGAGTAGGTGCTCGAGAGAATCCCCCGGTCAAACGCCCCGACGTGCGGCTGGAACAGCAGGCTGACATCTTTGCCGGCAACCGAAGAAGCGACCTGTTCCATTTCCGGCATATGACGATGCACGCCGACACCGTACGGGTAGATGTTCTCGTTCATGTACGGGAAGTGGAAGATGGGAGACGGATTTTTGCCGCCGCCGGAAACGCCGGTGACCGAACTGACAACAATGCCGGACGGTTTGATCAGGCCGTTCTTCAAAAGCGGTGCTAATGCCAGCGATGCTCCGGTTGGATAGCAGCCGGGGTTGGCGACGAGATTGGTTTTCTTGATCTCATCGCGGAACAGTTCCGGCAATCCATATGCGGCTTTTGCCAGGTTCTCTTTGTCGGTATGCGGCTGGTAGAATTTTTCGTACAGTTCAACGTCCTTGATCCGGTAGTCAGCGCTGAAGTCAATGACCTTGACGCCGGTGGCCAGCAGCTTGGGCACAAAGCCCATCGAGACCTTATGCGGCAGGCAGCACAGGGCGACATCGGCCTTGCTGGCCAGTTTGTCCAGATCCAGTGGTTCAATTTGCATATCCAGCCGGCCGCGTAACTGGCCGAAGGTGTCGGCCACGTGACCGCACTCGTCGGGCAGGGCGGTTAAGTATGTAATCTCCGCCTGCGGGTGCCGCAGAATAATCTCAATTGATTCAACGCCCGTATATCCGCTCGCTCCAATAATCGCTACTCGTACCATAATTCTTTCCTTTATAATGTGTGTCAATCCGCGAAACCCGCGATTTATATTTTTTAAGTCCACAAAAAAAGCCGCCCATTCAGGCGGCTTATTGTAATCGCTTTTGTCCAGTAATGCAAATTAACGTTTCGAGAACTGGAAGCTCTTGCGTGCGCCGGGTTTGCCGGGTTTCTTACGTTCGACCATACGGCTGTCACGGGTGAGGTAGCCACCGTCACGCAGGACGTTTTGCAGGGTCGGGTCGTAGTTCTTCAAGGCACGGGCGATACCCAGAACAGTCGCACCGGACTGACCGGTGGTGCCGCCGCCGTTGACGTTAACGAACACGTCCATCGACTTGATCATGTCAGCGGATTTCAGCGGAGCCAGTACCGCGTTGCGGTCCTTTTCCTGGCTGAAGTATTCGTGTACCTGGCGGTTATTGATCATCAGTTTGCCGTCGCCGGGTTTGACGCGGACGCGGGCAACGCTGCTTTTGCGTCGGCCGGTGCCCCAGATGAAACCGCCTTTGTCCGGCGTTGCGGGTTTAGCAGTCACGACGGGTGCAGCCTGAACTGCTGCGTCAGCGACTGTGTTCGGATCAATCAACGGGCTATCATTTTGTGTATCGGTCATATTTATTCCGTATTTACAGTTCCATGGTTACGGGTTTCTGAGCGGCGTGTTCGTGGGTCGGGCCGCTGTAAACTTTTAGTTTCTTGAACATCGCACGTCCCAGTTTGTTCTTGGGCAGCATGCGTTTGACCGCCAGTTCCACAACGCGATCCGGGTGACGTTCCATCATCCGCTCGAAGGGGATGATCTTCTGGCCGCCGGGGTAGTGGCTGTAGGTCTGATATTCTTTGTATTCAGCTTTGTTGCCGGTGAGACGGATTTTTTCGGCGTTGACGACGATGACGAAATCACCGGTATCGACGTGCGGGGTGTAGGTCGGTTTATCCTTGCCCATCAGTGCCATGGCGATCTTGACGGCCATGCGGCCGAGAATCTGGTCACTGGCATCGCATACTCGCCAGTTACGTTCGACTGTTTCATTTTTGGCTAAAAAACTCTTCATATTGGTCTACCAATTCCCATCAAAACTGCGATTAATTCGCGTTTAACTCTATTCGCCAAAGGCGGTTACGTCTTATTTGCAGGGCTGAGCCGCCGAAAAGGGGCGTCTGAATGGACCTGCCAACATCATTGAAAGCGAATTATTATAGCCTGATATCCAGACCTGTCAACTGCTTTTTTTTTAAAAAAGGGCGTAAAAACACTCAAAAAAGTGCCCTAGGCTGGTATTTGGCCCGATGGAGTGGTTCAGGGGTTATTTTTTTGTGAAATTTTGAGAGCGGCCAACCTGCGGATCGAGATTGGCCTTCGTGAAGATTGAGCCTCCATGAGAGGGGGAGATTCCTGCAAGAGTTCTCCCTTCTTTGTTTCTGGGTCTATTTCGTGTTTAATGTTAGATAGCGATTGATAATCGTAGTCGTTGGCCCCGGAATCGTCAGCGGTGGTTAATAGTCGCAGTAAAGAGTGTTGCCGGCATTGTCGGGGTCATCGCTGTTTATGCAGATTTCCCCTGTGAGGACTTTGTAGAGCCATCCGGTTTCACCGTTGACCTCGTCAGCCAAAGTGGCGGTGCTGGTGAACATTTTAACGTCGGACGAGCCATTTATTGGATTTTCGGGAATTTCGAGCATATATGGGCCATATGGATAGGTGGCTGTGGGGGCCGTAGTAGAAACGGCGGATCCGGTTGCTTTTGAAGTGCCTGTCAACTGATTGGTGAATATCGGTACGTTGGCAAAGGCAGTGCCTGAAACATAACCGGGATAATCGTCGTGCTCCATTTTGTACAGCTCGATCTGACTTCGCAGAGTTCGCAGGGACGACAGGGCTGATGATTCCTTGGCCAGAACGGTATTTCCTTCAACCTGTGGAATAACGATCGCGGCTAGAATGCCCAATATGGACACCACAATGATCAATTCGATCAGTGTAAACGCCTTCTTTTTCATGATTCTCTCCCTTATATTAAGACTAATACATTGAAAGGATGATGGGTGTTTACCCGTCACATGGATGTCGGCAAAATGACGGGAGGGCTTAATCTGTTGGTTCTCTAACGGTTAAAATTAGGGGTAAATACCGAGAGAGAAAATACGAAAAAAATCAATCAATTTTTATCAATGTCCGATAACGATAGTGCATCTTTACATATAGGCAATAGGAGATGCATCGTTTTTAACCCTTTTTATTATTCAGTTAGGAGGTTTTTTTGATGAAAACTACAATGTCGAAGTGTGGGTGTATCGTGGTGACGGTTGCTATGATGCTGGCCGGAGTCCTGTTAGTTCCTGTGGCGATGGCAGAGGTGGTGTGTGATCCGGGGTTTACTCAAGTCATGGCTGAACCGGAGCCGGTGGATTTTACCTGTGTGTCGGATTTTGTTATGGTCGTTGATTCAACGGTCAATGTACTGGATGGAGCCGAAATGGGCACTCTCCTCGGTGGCGGGGCAAGTGTTATCAATATTTACGGTGGGATTATCAGCAGTTCCTTAACGTATGAAACGACCTGTACCGTGACTGTTTTCGCGGCAACGCTGGATCCGATTGCCGGAATTCTCGATGAAGGCCAGACCCTCATTATCAATGGCGGTAGTGGTGTCATGCATTTTACACTGACGGGTACCTATCTGGACGGAACGACACTTAGCATTCCATTTGATCTGGAATCCGGCGCTTCCGTTGGTTTGAACGCTGTGCAGACCGCTCCGGATATTGATGTTTTGCCGGCATCCGGAACGCACGATTATGGGCAGATTGAGATTGGGCAGGCGGAAACGTATTTGGTTCGTATCAGCAATGTCGGTAACGCAGACCTTGAAGTGACTTCCATATCACTGGGTGCGGCCGGCAGTACGGATTTTGTGATTACGTCTGCTCCGACAGTTCCGTTTACGGTGGTTCCCGAAGAATCTTTACTGGTGGATGTTGAGGTTACATATACGCCTTCAGCCGAAGGTGCGGTTAGTACGACGGTGCTGATTGCCAGTGACGACGAAGATGAGCCAGTGACGGAAATTACGCTCCTTGCCGAAGGCATTCTGCCGCCGGCACCGGAAATTGTAGTGTATCCGGAATTGCTGGAGCATGATTTCGGCGATGTGGAAATCGGCCAGACGCAGACGTATGTGGCGCAGATTCTCAATATCGGTACCGCAGACCTGACGGTCACTGAACTGGCACTGGATGTCGCCGGCAGTACGGACTTTTCGATTACTTCTGCACCGGAGGTTCCGTTCACAGTGGCCCCGAGCGAATCGATCACGGTGGATATTGAAATTGCCTACACGCCTGCGACTGAAGGGTTTGCGTCGACGGCTTTGACGATCGGCAGCGATGACGAAGACGAGCCGGTTGTTGAGGTGGCTTTCGGTGGTGTGGGCATTGTGGTTGAGATTCCGCCCGAGCAGCAGATTCAGGCGATTCTGGACTTTATCGATGCATCCGTTGCGGACGGTACGTTGATTGCTTACGGTCCGGGGAACCATCCTGAACGTCGTTTGCGTGCTTTAAAGCATATGGTTCGGTCCGCTGGTACTCTGATTGAAGCCGGCTATCCGAACTGGGCTGTTTGTGTGCTGCGTGCGGTGGACAGGAAGACTGACGGCGAGCGTCGTCCGCCGGACTTCGTGGTGGGTGAAGCAACCGAAACGCTGAATACCATGGTCAATGATCTGATCGACGATCTGACGACTGAATAGCTTGCTTATTCAGCGATAAGGAAATAAAAAAGGCGAGACTTTCAACGGTCTCGCCTTTTTTTATTTGTCGGCAGGTTGGATTAATTGGTGAACTGTGCAATGATCCCGGCCAGTTTGGCCGCGGCTTCGGGGTCTTTGATCTTCAGCACATCGCAGCGTTGTTGAGCCTGTTCGATCTTGCCGGTCAGCAGGTATGTCAGGGCCAGCCCGTAGTTGGCTTCACGGTAATCGGGATGTATCTCCAAAGCAGTTTTGAAGTACAATTCGGCCCCGTGAAAATTTTCCAGGTGCAGATAGTCGGCTGCCATCATCAGGTTCGCTTCGGGAAAAGCCGTGCGGTAGATCAAGGCTTTTTTGTATTCTTCAGCGGCTTGGGCATATTGACCGGTTTCATCCAGTGACAGTCCCCGCAAAAAATATGCATCGGCATATTGAGAGTCCAGTTCGATTGCCTTGGCGTAGGACTTACGAGCTTCGACATCGTCACCGGTTCGCTGTTGGTTCAGTCCCAGGTGCAGATACACCTCCGGCATGTCGGCTTTGAGAATCAGCACTTTTTGATAAGCGGCGACGGCTTCGGCGTATTGGGCTTTCATTTCATGCAGACGGCCGATGCCCATCAGCGGGGCGGGATCCTTGGGATTTTCCTGTGCAGCCTTTTGACAGATGTCCATCGCCTCAGCCAGTTTGCCATTCAGTGCGGCAATCCAGGCCTTGAGAATGGCGGCCCGGGTGTATTTCGGTTCAAGTGCCAGGCACTCGTCGCAGATGGTCAGAGCCTGGTCATACTTTTCCATTGCCGCATAGGTCCAGCCCAGCGTATAGCGTGCGTTCAGATCCTTTGGGTCGGTATCCAGCGCCCCCCGGCAGGCGTCGATGGCCTCTTGATACTTTTCGTCCCGTGCGTGGACATACCCGATAAACGGTTCGCCTTGGTAGGGCGGCCGCTGGCTCATCTCCTTTTGGTAATCGAGGATCGTTTGCTCATAGAATGTATCAATATTGGCCAGAAGCTCGGCGGCTGTCGGCGGTGTTTTTACGATTTCGGCCGGTATCTGTGGTTCGGAGGCCGGTTGGGCAGCTTGCGGTTCAGCTGGCGTCGCGGGTTGCTTGCTGCTGTTCAAACTGACTAAAACGATGACCGTGACGGCACTGGCGGCTATCATGAGAAGGATGACGTGTTTTGGTTTCATAAACGGGCCCTTTCCCTTATTGCAAGTAATTTGAAACTGCTTTTAGCCTTTTTAACGTATCGGGGGGATTTTGTCAAGAATTCAACTTCGGTAAATGCAAAGCGAAAAGCGGTTCAGCAGTTGTCTTTCCACGTGTGGTCGGGATGGCGTTTTTGATACTCTTTGGCGGTTTGTTTTGTGATCGTGTGCCATTTTTTGCCTTTGGCGGCTCCGACCAGCGAGGCCAGCAGGCACCGGCACAGCGTCGGATCCACATGTTCCAGCAACTCGGTATAAAGGTCATACGGATCGCGTGCGAGAAACGCGTCTTTATTTTCAATGCCGATGCGATTAAGCTTGGCAGCGATGGCCGGACCGATATTGGGCAAGTCGGTCAGCGTATGGTCTGGTTTTGTCTTTTTCATTTTATCTATTTCCTATAAAAAACGGAAATCAATCTTGTATACATTTCTGTTCATTCAATTCTTATCCAATAATCCGGATACTCCTCGATATTTTCTGGAGATTCATTTATTGTTTCAGCAAGGAAAAAAGCTGGCCCATTGAATAAAATTTTCAATTTTTGAAAATGTAAGACTGCTTGATATATGGCTTCTTTTGGATTATTACTTTGAAGAACATTTTCACGATAACATATAATTTCTAAATCATATCTGTTGTTCCAATAGTCAAATAACAAGCGAAACGAGAGTTTATCATTTGCAAATTGTTTGTCATAGTTTACTGCTAAAGATACGATTTTTTGATTTTTGAAAAGTGAAATTAGATCATCGATTTCATGTTGCTTATTGATCTCTGAATCAGAGGAATCATCAGACCAGACAGTACTACTGAAATCTAATTTGGAGGGTTCTTCTGTAAGTGTAAGGAGTTTAATTTTAAAATCCTGAATACTTATATTAGGGATGTAACCTTCAAAATAACAAACCCCGTCCTTCATTTCATCGAGGATATAGCTAAAGTCCTTCCAAATACTCTCAAATTTTTTGCGATCCATTTGACTCCTTCAAATTCTTATAAATAGCTCTGAAAAAGAGCTAAAATCTTATCACACCCCTTGTTACATTAGCTTTTATTGTGATAATAAATCCTTGTTTTTAGGCTGAAATGTAGGTGAAAACTACCCCAAGGAGGGGCGAACTTAATTCTCTAAACAACGATTTAATATACACTTATCAAGAACCCTGTCAAGGGGGTAGCACAGAATCCAGCACAGTTGAGCGTGATTTGCTCGAATTTCTCATAATTTGGCCATCTTTACCGGATTCGGTGCGTTCTCAAATTCTGCTGCTTGCTCGGAAGGGGTGCGGATTATGACGGGCTTTGCGATCTCTGGCTGGGGTTCGGGTTTGCTGCCCTTAAGACATGTTTTTTCCCTTCGCAGAAAACAGGGAAAAAATGTGTCGGTCATACATGCCAAGCGAATGGTAGCCCTTCAAGATAAGTGCCAGAACACCTTCTCAACGCTTCTTAATGGCCTGTGCATCCTGAAAGCCCACTGCGTACAGGAAAACATCACGGGGCTGTTCTGGCACGTTCTTGAGGCGGGAATGAGCGATTGTTACGATGTCCAGCGGGGGCATCATTTCAGATATGCACAAAAAAGGCCGGCGTTCGTGGAAAACACCAGCCAGCGATTTATTAAGCTTCGTCGGGCTTTATCTCGCTGGTATTACTGTATCGTAATCTTACGGTATGTCAAGTTCTGGTTTCCACGACTGTCAAATTATGAAAGGATTCATTATCGTGGTTACTTTGCAAGATGAGTTTTTAACAAATAGACAGCACCAAATTGAGCCTTTATTCATGAATACTGCGGGGGGTGTCGCTGCCGAGTGCGAAGGAGGCAGCGGCAGCGTCCGTGGCCTTAATGAGAGCGGTTCTGATTTGCCTGGTATTCCGAAAACCCCCGGCACTGTATCACCGGGGGTAAATTCCCAAAATAACCGAAATATGTGCTACCGGGTTGGTTCCCATCGTCCGGAAATGAAAAAAAAGTATGGTTACGTGGGGATCGACTGGCTTCAAGGCTCAGTCGGCTATAATTTACTTCCTAATGTTGTGTCTTATTTCTCAGATTTTTTGGAAATCAAACCTGTGGCGTTTGAATACGGTGAACATCGATACAATCGCACAGTTAGTTTTCACCCCTTTGGAATAAAGATTTTTTACGATTCGACGGGGGAGCGTTCCAAGAAATTACATAATTACAGGATAATGCTGCAAATTACCGGAACAGGTCTTTCTTATTTTTCATCCGATGATCTGGTTTCTTTAGTTCGTGTTTTATTTGAAAATTTTCATTTCTGCTGTACTCGAATTGATCTGTTTTATGACGATGAAAGCAAGCGAATTACTCCCCTTGAAATTCAGCAAATTGCAAAGATGGGAAATGTTACAGGTTTTAGAAAAGGGCATTATGATGATGGTACGTTTGAGATTGGTCGCCCTGATTCTTCAGACGGTTCTGGTATGTATTTTGGTTCTCGCGGCAAGAATGGTGGCGGCAAGTATATGCGGATTTATGACAAGGAATTGGAGTCTAAGGGGGAAATAAAGGCGATACGCTGGGAAATTGAATATGGTAAAAATTTCGCTGAATTGGCCTTTCTTCATTTGTATAGAACCTGTGATGATCTGAGGAAATTTACTTTGATGGTCGGCAGTTTAATAACCGGGGCCATTGCATTTGTAAATCGACAGGCTAAGCCCGGCGAAAAGAACATTCCTCGGCTTGAGGTTCTCGATTTCTGGCGTGATATCTGTGAAGAATTAGGCTCTGTCCGCCTTCGTAATCCCCGCAAAGAATCGACGATTCAAAAAACGGCAGGGTGGGTTGAGAAATCTGTATTTTCTCCATTGGTAAAACTACTCAAGGCCTTTGGTGATGAAAAGTTTTACGGTTGGTTATTAAATGGACTTGATGAAAAACAGGACGGATTAACCGTGAAGCAATATAACGAAATTCAGCAGTATTGGCGGTTTACTGCTGAAAAAGACGATATTCCAATTTGATGGTGGTCTTAGGTTGCGAAGCGGAGTTAATATGTAATAGTTAATCAGTTTTGCTGATATTTTTAGATATGTAGTCGCAAATAATTCCAGTCAATGCTAGTTCCAGTAGTACAATTTTATTCTTCGAGGCTTTGAGATTATTTATGTCTTCTGAGTTCAAAAAATTGTTGCCATGAACTACGTCGTGTCTCTTTTGGTTGATTCCATATAAAAATTCTTCCCATAAAGTTTTTTTCTTGTATTCAGTGTAAATCAATTTGTATTCATCTATTTTGCAATTGTAAGGGAAGTTTTTAACTCCTCTTTGTATGGCACCTTTGAGCTTGGTTAACGTTGATGATAACTCTGAATGTGATCCTGTGAAAACCGAATCCTCTAGGCTTGAATTATGAAGGATATTGAAAACATTATTTATGCCAAAATTATTAAAAACCGTATGGATTACCTTAGCATTCGGGTTTTTATTTACTGGATAAAAAAAAGGTTCATGGGATATATCACAATTGTACTCTTCGAATTTTTCTTTTAGCAGGGTTATTTTTTTGTCCCCATCTTTTTTGTCCCCATCCTTTGTGTTGCCAATATATCTTTTGCAATATGTTCTCTTGATTCTTTCAGGGATATTCTTGAACTGACAATTGAGATTTAAATCTGCTACAAGAGCTTTGGTTAAATCTTTTACAAAACCTTCGAAGTGTGCGATTGTTAAAACGGTTATGGATCTACACAGAGCATTGTATAATTTCTCCTCTTTTGTTCGTTCTTTCTTTGCAGTGGATATAAGCGTGTCAATCTCTTTCCATCTCGTATTAACGCCTTCTAGAAAATGAAAAACATGGGTTGGCATTAGAGCAATACTCCCGTGCCAATATGGATTCTATCCTTTAGTTTATTTACATCATTTACGCTTCCTTCAATAGAAGAAAAGAATTTGGGATCTTTGAATAATTCTTTGAAGTCTTCATAGGAAATTGTGATTTCTTGGTTGTTTTGAATTGCTTCAACAAAAGCGAAGCTGACGGTGTCGAACACGGCTGAATTAAATTTAGACATTCTTAGTAATTCACTACTTTCCTCTTTATAGCGATATTTCGCAAAGGGGGTGTCACCGAATTTTCTTTTTATGAGATCGATTGTTGTGTTGAATAACAATCTCATTTCTTCTATTTCATCTTTTCCGAAGCTGTTATATTCCTCCATTTTTGCAGTGAGGAAGTCTTTAAAACCGCCTTTGTACTCTTCATATCCATCTTTATACGAAATTGCAAAAAAACGCAGTACAAGCTCTTGGTCTTCCATCTTTTTCTTTCGTGCAGGTGTGATATTTGCAATGTTTATATAATCTTCGTTTTTTATTAGATCTTTTATTAAATTTCTAAATGGTCCCCTACATGATGCGTTTCGTAATTCTTGTGGTTCGAGCTGAACAGCACCGGAATTAAGTCTTTCAAAGATGTCGTATTTTAATTGTCTGTCGACTGTAGAGTCAATTCGCATACATTTTATGTGACGTTCCTCAAGTCTACGTATTAAAAAAGGAGGTAGATCTCGATAATAAGTTCCATTTAATTCTTTTAGAATATCTAAGCCTTCAAGTGGGTAACCGTTAGATAGGTAATTATAAATTGCCGTTAGACGTTGTTGACCGTCAATAACAGAGTATCGAGCGAAACCTTCTTCGACATCTTCATCAACATCGATGTCCTGCGATATATATATAATTGGTATAGGAATGTTTAAAATTAAGCTTTCAATTAATCTTGACGAAGTGTCATTTTTCCACCTGTGATTACGTTGGTAGTCTGGGTTCATCATGATGACATTTTTGCTTATTTTCTTGACAAGTGTTTCTAGGTCAAACTCAATTGTTTGAGTTTTAACGGTTCTTTCTTTTGCTGTTTGCTGAAGTGTATCAAGATCTTTTTTATAACTAGCCATGCTTGTTCTCCAGTTTGCCAAAATTTAGCGAAACTTATTTGCTATGTAGGATTTCTGTGGTGAAAACGCTATACAATTCTTCGGATTTTCAGTTAAGCGATATGCGTTATCTTCTGTATTTCTCCGGAAATTGTTAATTATTTTACTATTTAAGCACCGATTATATTGGTTTTTCTAGTTTTGTCAAAAAATATCAAAAAAACCAATTGACATATCGAGTATTACCCGGTATTACTTATGGCGAAAGGATAAAATATGGCGAAAAATAAAGAAAACAAGGTGCGAGCCTCGATCACAATTGATCCTGAAATATTGGCTCAGATTGATGAAATTGCGGAAATTACGCAGGAATCTCGTTCGGCTTTGATCGAGCGATTTTTACTTGGTGGTATCGAGGAACAGAGAAAGTATTTGGGCTATATGGATAATCCCGTCACAAGGGTGATCTTGCAAAGTTTATCTGCGAATCCTGTTTTGATTCAAAAAATTGCCTGTCTTGTGGGTGAAAACGTAACACCAGACGAAGCTCAGGCGATCAAAGAGAATTCCGCAAAGCAAGCAGAGTTGGCTAAAAAACGAGCGGCATCGAGAAAGAAAAAAAAGAAGACTGGGGCGGTTAAATCAGATTTGGCATTAGATACATAAAAGGGGTGAACATGGATTTATTGACTTATAAAGAAGCTGCTGAAGAATTACGTTGTTCGGAAAAAACTGTTTGGAATATGGCCAATAAATATAAAACGCTGCCGGTTGTAACCGTTGGTAGGCGTTTGAAGAAAATTTCCAGAGAGGCCATTGAAAATTATAAACGACAGTTTTGTGGGGTGTGATTGATGGCAAGCATCGGCAAAGATAAAGGCGGGAAAAAGCGTGTTCTATTCGTTGCCCCAGATGGTAAACGAAAAACCGTTTATCTGGGCAAGTGTTCGATGCGTGATGCTGAATCCTTTAAAACTCGGATTGAAAGTTTGCTTTCTGCTTTGATACAGGGCCGGGAACCGGGGCGGGATGATGCGGAATGGGTTGCAAGGATATCCCCTCAATTGCGTCAAAGGCTTGCAAAGGTTGGTTTGATTCAGCTACCAGATGTCGAAAGAATCCCTTCAATCGGTGAATGGATAGAAGAATATATCAAGGGGCGTACAGATATTAAACCTCGGACTGTTGCCAATCTTGAAGTTTCTGCTCGATCTCTTTTTGATTTTTGGGGGAAAGATGGGCTTATCACAGAATTTACTGCACAGGATGGGGCCAATCTCAGAATTCATATGCTGGGTAAAGGGCTTGCTGAAGCGACTGTCCGGCGTCGATGCAAACGCTGCAAGCAGTTTTTTACGGCGGCGATTAAAAAGCGTTTGATCAGCGAAAATCCATTTGATGATGTGCCGACTGCTGGCCGTGTCAATAAGGATCGTCAGGAATATGTTTCGACTGAGAAAATCGAAACGGTTCTTGAGGCTTGTCCGAATCTTCGATGGCGTTTAATCTTTGCGTTGTCTCGGTATGGTGGTTTGCGTATTCCTTCTGAATTGAAGGGGCTTACGTTTGATGATATCTTATGGGATAAGATGAAATTTATCGTTCATAGCCCAAAGACAGAGCATGTCGAAGGCAAGGAAAGCCGCATTGTGCCGTTGTTTCCTGAATTGGTTCCATATCTGCGAGAAGCTTTGGAGCAAGCGAAGCCAGGACAAAAGCAGGTTGTTCCGATTACCAGTAAACGTGATTGTAATTTGGGTACACAGGGACGCAGGATTATTAAGAGGGCGGGCTTAGAACCGTGGAAAAAAACCTTTCATAATCTTAGGGCAAGTCGGCAAACTGATCTCGTAGAAACATATCCTGATCATGTGGTTGCTGCATGGCTCGGAAATTCCGTTGAAATTGCGAAAAAACATTATTTGCAGGTTACAGAGGAGCATTTTGAGAGGGCTGTAAAAGCAGCACAGAATCCAGCACAGTATCTGCAAGAAAGCACTGGCAACGACTCGCAAGAAAAGAGACTGATTGAAGCTCTTAAAGTGCTAAGTCCTGATACTTACGAGACTTTGCGAGAAGTTGCTAAGTCTTTCATTAAAAGCGACTTACATCGACTACCCCCAAGGAGACTCGAACTCCTGTTACCGGGATGAGAACCCGGCGTCCTAGGCCGCTAGACGATGGGGGCGGGTGCAATTGACTATTGATTATTGTCGATTGACGATTTTAAAAATAGCGGCGGGTGGATTCGAACCACCGACCCTGGGCTTATGAATCCCATGCTCTAACCAACTGAGCTACGCCGCCGTCAGGTACAGGCTTTACCAAAGCCGGGTATTTTACCCAAAAAAGCCATCATAACAAGTCAAATTTTGGATTTCAATCTGATTTTCATCGTTTTTTCTGCCGGAAGGGGTCAAAAAGGATGAAATTAGCCTCTGTTGCAGTATCATACACCGATAATTACCGGTGGGCGAAAAGCCCACCCTACGTTTGGTATTCTGATTCATTCTGCCCTATGGGATTGTCAGGATGACGGTGTTGCCGGGGTTGGGGTCGGCCAGCAGGGAGTCCTGTGAGATCGTGACATTTTCTTCGACGGCGGGGCGGGACGGATAGGCCGCATGCAGTGAGTACTCGCCGGCCGGCGCTGCCAGAAACGCGCCGCGTCCGGTCGAATGGGTGGTGATGACATCGCCGTCGCCGGTCAGCCAGACCTGGGCGTTATTGATCAGGTTGCCGGCTTCGTCGGCAACGATGACGTACAGCGGGCTGAATGACTGTATCAACTGGCCCGGGTCGATATCCAGCACTTGCCGGCGGTCATCTTCCAGGTCGATTTCCATGAATGTCACCGGCAGGCCGTTGACGACCGCCGTCAGCGAATAGGTGCCGCCGGGGACCATCGGAACGGCATACAGACCGTTTTCTTCGCTAATCAGGTCAAAACGAAGCAATCCGTCATTGCTGTCGAGGTACAAATCCAACGGACTCGGGCTGATAAAGCGTCCGACCAGCGTGGCGGTGCCTTCGGGTACGCCGACGGTCATTGTCTGGTCAGTCGCCAGTTCGATGTCCTGAAGGATGTGCATGTCGTTGGAAAAGCTGGTGACCAGCGTATAGCTGCCTTCCGGGGCATTGGCAAAAAAGGTGTTGGCGTCCTCGCTGATCAAATCATACTGCTGAAATTCATCCGATACATCTGATCCGTATTTCAGTGCTGCCTCGGTAATCACCGGCGACCCCTCCGGCAGGTCGTATTGGACGGTTAACTCGTAATCGAGTGTACTGACGGTCCAGTTGGTGACGTCGCGGTCCTGCACGTCGGTCGTATCCAGCCGGACGATGCGGTTGTCGCTGGTGTTATAGAGCAGGTAATAATTGCCTGCAGGGACACCCGGAAAGGCGAAGCGTCCGCTGTTGTCAGTGACCGCTTCACTGCGGAAGGCGGCGTCGGCCGGGTCCATGGCGTCGCTAAGGTACAGAATCTGATTGTCCGATCCCCCGCTTTGCATCTCCAGCGTGCCGGCGATGACAGGGGAGCCGCCGAAATCAATTGTATAGCTGGTTTGCTTTTGACACAGCAGTGACCGGCGGGCGTTCAGCATTGGCCTGTTCGGGCCCGGCGGGGTTGAACAATCCACAAAGACGGGGCCGTCAATTTCGCGGTCAAAGGCGTATTGGCCTTGTTCGTCAGTGCGGCTGCGTCCTAAGATGTTACGGTTGGCCGTGGGGCTCATCAGCGGATTCTGGCTCAGGACGATTCGGGCATCTACGATAGGAGCCTGCTCGGGCGTGGCAACGGTGCCGGTCAGGCCGACCGTCGGGGCCGGCGGGGTTGGCGGTTCGGGGGTATCAGGCTTTGCGTCTGTTTCTGTAACCTCTGTGGTGACCGTTTCTTCTTCAGGCGTCTCAACCATCTCACCGGATTCGGCCAGCAGGCGGTTTTCGATTTGGATAATCGCCTTGGCAAAGACGTTATCGTCCGGACCGTCGGGATACCATTGCTGCTCGGCTTCTTCCAGCAGGCCAATGGTCGATTCGTCGCCCAGTCTGCCGAGGAAGTTTGCCGCGGCCAGTTGACTGATTTCTTGTCCGGTCTTCAGGATTTCCACGAGCGTGTCAATATCGCCGCTGCCTCCCGCTAGCAACGTCTTTTGCAGTTCCTCCTGATCGATCTCGGAGTTGTCAATTCTTTGACTGGTTTGCTCCGCGGCGTCCTCAGTAGACTTGACTGTCTGCGGTTCGGTTGGTTCTGTTGGGGTTGGTTCCTTCGCGAGGTGACTCATAACGAAGATGCCGACAAGGACGACCAGAACGATAATCCCAACCGTCGCAGCTAAGAGGACGGGGTGGCGAGTCTGGCCGTTTTGCTTATGGGTTGCAGCGGCGGTTCTGGCGGTTTGTGTGACGCTGTCGCGGATGACGGTGAAATGAGGGTTGCTGATCGGCTGGTACATGGCGGTCGCGCTGAGCAGCTTTTCCATGTTAAAATCCAGTTGTTCCATCTCGCCGGTCGCTGCCGATTCGGCAAAGCCGTTGTTTTCCGATTGCACCAACTGCACCAGGACGCGCCGGAAGAAATGCCGACACCGGTACAGGCGATCGTTGATCTGTTCGATACTTTCGCCGGTTTCTTCGGCGATGTGTTCAGGGGTGTCCAGATGGTTGTAGCGGTGCTTGACCAGTTCCCGGTCGGCATGGCTCAGTTCGACAAGTGCCGCCCGTGTCAGTTCCTGAACGCTGACATTATTGGCGACTTCTTCGGGCAGTTGTTCGCTGCGGAAATGGGCGATGGCGCACAGCACCTCGTCGGGCAGCTGAGACCACGCCCACGGACGCTGGGGTTTCAGTTGGCGAGCGGTTAACACGTCGTCGCGGGTTTCCTTGGCCTGGTCCTTGATCCAGTGGTACATGGCTTCCGAGGCCGGGTTGAAGGATGGCAGGTTGCCGATGGCTGCGCAAAAAGTCTTGCCGGTCAGTTCCGCTGCCAGTTCCGCATTGGCGCCGGTTTGGAAGTATAACCCGGTGTAAATGGCCGGTGCAAAGTCATCCAGCCACCTGTCCAATGCCTCGGCGTCGGCGGCCAGCAACTGCCCAATACGTTTTTTGGTCCAGTACCGTTCCATGAAAATCGTTTGAATCCTCATCCTAAATTATTGTACCATCTACCCTTATCAGACACCGCTTACCGGTTGCCGGTTCCGCGAATAGGTACTATTATATCGGATATTTAGCCGCAGGACAGTAATTTCTTGCCTGAATTTTTGATGTAAAAACCGGATAAAGTGCTGTTTTTGCGTCAGTTATGGGGGCAATGGGCGATTGGGTATCGCTGAGAATACTCGGTTTTCCATACAAAAAAGCCCGCTAAATGAGCCGGGCTGATGAGGAAACCGAGGGCAGAAAAACAATCAAGTTAATGTTTTTTTTGATCACGTAATACTAACAGGCTTCCCAATGCGAGACAGACGATGGTTGCTGGTTCCGGGATGGTATAGCTGGCCCACTCGATACCGATCCGGTCATCACCGTAGTTTACACCATCAAAGTTGCTTGCAAATGCGTCGATCAGGATTTGTTCGGCCAGGATGTCTGCGATGGTTGCTGCATCAAATCCCTCTCCGATCAGGTAGTTTTCGACCGCATCCGGAGAAGCGACGACCCACTGAAAACCGAGAAAGGTTCCTTCCTGCTCGCCGCCGTTGTAAGACCAGTTGTGTTCTCCCTTTTCGACGACATCCCAGATGGCTCGCATCTGGCCGTCGATATCAGCCAGTCCAACGGCCATGGCCATTCCATTCCCATCCATTTCGGTGTAAAAGTCCATGGTGTATCCGGTATCTGCGGGATCCCAGTACCGTGACCAAGTGTAAATCGTTCTTGGCCATGTGTAGGTTGCCCGGTAGGTGTAATAATCGGTGAATCCATAATACCAACTGGGTGCTCCCCATCCCCACGATGAACCGTAGTAATTGTAGTAGTAGCCGGAATAGGGATAGTACCATCCGTAGTTGCTTGTCCAGTTGTAACCTCCATAGTAATAATTCCAGCCACCGTACCAATATCCGGTTGGAACTGTTACAGAGGTTGTCGTTTGTACCCACTGGGTCTGTGCATCCAGTCCCCAGTATCGGCTGTAATAAATACCACCTTCAGTGATGCCAAAACAGAGAAACAAAAGTATCAAGATTAGAAATAATTTTTTCATAAAACACTCTCCTTTCCCTTCGCGAACAGCTTTGGTTTTACATGTTTTCTGCCCTCAGTAAATCCTTCGTTTACTACATGTGATGTGTCGCCAAAGTCGCTGTTGTTTTTGTGTTTGATGGCTTATACGGCGTTGCAGGACATGTTAAATAGGAACTTCCTGATGTGAATACATATTATAATGCGGCAATTGGCGAGGGCAAGAAAATTTTCAGATTCCATGCTGAAAATTTAATCCATTAAATGGTTGTTCTGTCTCTTGAAATGATTCAGTAATTAAGAGTTTTTATGGTGATTTCCAATTTAAAGGGTCGAGTTTATAGTATGTTTTCAGTTCTTCGTAGAGGTCGGGGCTTCGTTTGTGCATTTGTCGGGGTTTTTCGAAGAAGGCTTCGGTGGCGACGGCGAAGAATTCGGCCGGGTTGGTGGCGCCGTATTTGTTCAGGACCGAGCGTCTGCGGCCGCGGGTTTTACTGCGCAGCCGCTCGTATTCTTCACCGAGTACCTGTGCCCAGCCGCGGTAGTCGGATCGGTTTTCGAGAATCGGGGCACCGTCGGCATCACCGTCTTCCTGGTCGAGTTGATGGGCGAATTCGTGAAAGACCACATTGCGTCCATCCTGGATGTTGCGAGCACCGCCGGTGACGCTGTCCCACGTCAGCACGACCGGGCCGTTCTGCCACGACTCACCGAGGCGTACGCTTTTGCCTTCGACGATCAGCCCGCCGTCGTTCATGAGGCCCTTGGCGACATACGTGTGCGGGTAAACGTAGATGGTTTTCAGCTTGGGATAGAAACGGGTTTTGCGATTCAGCAGCAGCATGCACGCCTGTGCGGCGATAGTGACTTTGATTTCGTCGGTGATCTCCTGCCCGCCGCAGCCGACAAAGGCTTTCTCATCCAGAAAGACATTAATCAGCCCGTGAAACTGCTGTTTCAAATCCTCCGGCAACCGCTTATAGATCGGAATGTTTTTTTCGATCAGTGATTGCCACTCACCCGATATAGATTCAGCCATACGTAGTGTGCGTTCTCGATTGCGGTGGCGGGTATGCACAATCTTCCAAATCACCTCGCCAACAATGATCATAACAATCCCGATTGCAATATAAAGTCCCATCATGCGGCCTATTGTAATATAAAACGCTTCAGAACCCAATACCTTATTGATGATTTTATCAAGATACGGCAGACGCCCGCGACGTCTGTCATATGCTTAGAGCCATTTTTGTTTTTTAAAGTAGACGGCCATGGCGACGACGATGCCGATGATGATCAGCCAGAAGCCCCACGGATACATCCATCCCTGCCGCAGTTCGGGCATGGTGTGAAAATTCATGCCGAAGATGCCGGTGACGAATGTCAGCGGGATAAAGATGGTTGCGATCAGCGTCAGCACCTTCATGATGGAGTTCATTTTATTGCTGACTGACGACAGGTAAATCTCCAGCATGCCCGAAACCAGGTCCCGGCTGCTTTCCAGTGTGTCGATGATCTGGACCGTATGGTCATGTACGTCGCGTAGATGCAGTTGGGTATCGTCGCCCAGCAGTTCGGACTCGTCATCCTGCAGGCAGCGGACCGCTTCACGCAGCGGCCAGATTGTTTTTCGCAGCAGCACAAAATCACGTTTGATGATATGAATTTTATGCAGCGTTTTCTCGGAAGGATGCGTGAGCAGTTCTTCTTCGAGCTCTTCCATTTTGTCGCCAAAATGCTCGAGGATTTCAAAGTAATGGTCCACGATCGCGTCGATCAATGCATAGCACAGGTAATCACAGCCCATCTGGCGGACAAAGCCGCTGTTTTTACGGATACGCAGGCGAATGATCTCGAAGACGTCCCAGTCGGATTCCTGGAATGTCATCAGGTAGCCGCGGCCGAGGACGAAACTGACCTGCTGGCTTTGCAACTGGTGCAGCTCTTTGTTGTAGCGCAGCATCTTGGTGACGATGAACAGGTAGTCGCCAAAGTCCTCGAACTTGGCGCGCTGGCCGGAATGGACGATGTCCTCCAGCGTCAGCACGTGCAGGTTGAGTTGTTTGCCGATGGTTTCAATCAGGCT
This sequence comes from Anaerohalosphaeraceae bacterium, assembly GCA_963675155.1. Lineage (GTDB taxonomy): Bacteria > Planctomycetota > Phycisphaerae > Sedimentisphaerales > Anaerohalosphaeraceae > 4572-13. Next base: position 1,468,049 of record OY775912.1, read on the forward strand.
GATGTCGTGGATGCCTTCGATGTTGAACCAGGTCACGGTGTCGGCGGGGATCTTCTGCAGGAATTCCTGGATGTTGCAGCTTTGCTTTTCGAAGCATTTGTCCGCGGTGTACTCAACCAGCGTGACCTTTGCCTGCTCGCGTCGTTCGTTGCCGACATGCAGCAGGGTTCCCGGCGGCAGGCCGGTTTTCTTTGAATGCTGCTTGATCATCTTCATCGCAATGTCCTTTCAATAGACGCCTTAAAAAAAGCCGCCCGGCGATTCACCAGGCAGCCAAAATAACGTGATCGAATGATCCGATAGCTTTTAAGGTTTCTAGAAGTCATCCCAAAACCTGCTTTGCGGTTGAAAATGAGTTTTTTTTGGCTCTGGCAAGGAAGGCGAATCAGCTTTAGCTGAAGCTAAGGCGGCTTTTGCCTGACACCGACCAGAGGCAAAAAGGGCCATTTTCAAACCAAATGAGGCTTTGGGATGGCTTCTAATAATACAGACGCTGATAGAGAGGCACTGTGCCGAAAAAAGGCTTGAAAAGCTAAAAGACTTGACAATTGAAGACAATTCTTGTAGGGTTATCACATCGTGCTGTAAAGAAAGATTTCAGGCGTTTTGATGGACATTGTCAGGAAATTAAAGAAACTACACAGATGGAGCTTCTCGTATGCATAAACCAGATTTTCTCAGGAAATTTCGTGTCGCCCTGGCCCTGTTGCTGGTGTTAGAATTATCCTTATATGGTTTCTGCCGTGGGTCTGATTTAATGACAGGCAACACTGGGAATACTGAAAGACTTTTTGAACTTGCGAAAGAAGGGCAGTTGTCTGGCGAGTTGGTCTCTGAGTTCCACAAATATGCGAGGATGAATGCCAAAGCGAAAATTCAGGCTCCCGATGAGTTTTGGGGTTGGCTTGCTAAGAATCAAGAGATCGAGCGAGGTTTATTGGTTGGACTCCATCCCGGCTATAATCCCGATGTTATCAAGCATCTGCAGCAATTGCGAAAAGCGTTTGGAACCCAAGTCGAGCAATATCCACATCTGGCCTTGGCGTTTTCGTTTGTTTATGGTGCTGCAAAAGATAAAACAATCCGATCTGCGTGGTTAAAATGGACCGCAGAGGGCCGGCCGGTTCCATCATGCACCGATTCGTTTGCCTATTATCTCGAGAACAAAGATAAAATGCTCTGTTCACTGGACCAATTTCCATGGCCGTTGATGATCTATGTTGCTGATAATGATATCCCTTTAAGCGAACGCCAGTGGGTCTTGAATCGTCATAAAAAAATCTCAACCAAAACACTTGGTCGGTTGCATACAGTGCCGCCCTATATTAAAGGGACGTACGTTCAGTCTTTGCCCAGTATATGCCGGAAGGGGGGCGTATGCTATAAGCAGGCTTACTATGCCAGTCGCGTGATGAAATGTTTTGGGGTGCCGTCCTATAAGATTCATGTGCTGGAACACATTTATGAAGGGTGGGCAATCAAAGATCGACAATTCAAGAGCGGCATCGGCGGATCTTATGGCTGTCACAACGGGGACTTCTTGTGCCCGCTTACTCGAAAGATTCTCAAGCAATACAGATTTCGCATGCTCGTTTCGTCGATCAACCATTCGTATGATCAATATCTCAACTCTAAGATTGCCTGTCATGTATTCAAAATGCTGCCCGCCAGTTCAAAAAAACAGGCGATTAAATTATTGGAAGCATCGATAAAGCACAATCCGTATGTCGTTGACGCGTGGCTGTTGCATGTGCAGGCTTGTGAGGAGGGCCTTTTTCCGCTGGAGGAAGGATTTCGGTTGTTTGATCGGGTATGCCGTATGCTGCCGGACTATCTGGTGCTTCGCTGCACAATTCTGAATAAATTGACGGCTGCTCAACTAAAATCTAAAGGGGACATTCCTATGGCCCAATGCCTTGAAACCGGCAAACGATTTCAGGATACTTTGGATTGGCTTATCAAGAAAAAGCATGTGGATTTGTCGCTCGGTCTGTTAATCAATCACGCATGCTATGTGGCTCGAACCAAAGGAATCGATGTTGCTGTCGATCATTCTCTTGAATGGTTTGAACTGGGTGGGTTTTCACCGGACAATCAGAAGGAATTATTTAAGCATGTCCGCTCGATAGCAGCCAAATCAAACGATAAGAAGCCGCTTGAAAAACTGCTGTTGACTGAACATGCACGGCGCCGGCGAAATATGCTGACATGTAGCAAAGATCAGTATTCGAAGCATTATTCCTGTTATGTCCAGGCGGCCAAAGCCAACATTGACTACTATAAAAAGACCGGTCAGCAAGTAAAAGCATCCCAAATACTTCTCGAAATTGACCGGTTTGACAAAAAAAATCTCAATCTTGATGACCTGCGGGACATTGTCCATGGAGGACGGGCTATTGGTGCGATTGCACAACCGGTTTCAACGATCAAAAGCTTTACTCCGGGATGCAGCGTTTGGCGGGTTTTGTATACGTTGCCGAAAGACATTAGAGTTCGTGTTTATTTACAACATGCTGCGGCAGGGAAAGAGGGGGCGTTTCATCTTACCGCATGGTCAGACAATGATCATGATGGCATTCCGGACACAAAGATTGCAATGTCGCCACTGATGACGGCGAAAATCAAAGATGAATGGAGCCACTGGGACTTTATACCGACCGGCAGAACGGTCTTTGTCGGCCTGGCTACAAAAGTGAAAATCCCGATTTACTACCAAATGAATGGCGAATTGGAAGGGTATTACGGTCTGAGTGATCGAGCCTTTTATGCACGCGTTTTCGATGGAAAGCCGGAACAAACAATCCAGCCGCGATACTCAAATCTCCGTGTCGAGATTCTCAGAAACGAATGAGTCGAGGTATGGAAGCGATATCCGTTGTTGACGATTCTAACTGAGATCGAAGAATAAGGTCTCTACTAATACAGACGCCCAATAAAGACGACCGCGGCGTTTTCATCTTTAGCTGACAGCGTCGGATAACCCTGCGCCTGCTTCATAAAAAAATCAAACACGTCATAGGGAACTTGTTGATCCGGGAATGCTGCAAAACCATTTTCAACGTAATAGTTAAAAATATCGATGACGTTCGTCTTGTCAGTATTGCTGATTGGCTGCAGTTTGTATGCCATCGTTCACTCTGGTTTATGTTGTCTATTGGAAAAGTTTATGTTTTGTTCATCGGAGCGATGGTGTCGGTGCATTGCAAAAAAGTCACGTTTGCTTCATTGGCGACAGGCCGAACGCCTGCGTCCAGTAAACGCTGATACAATTTGTGTGAATAGTCTTTGGAGGTGCCGAGATTGACAATTTTGTTGGGAAGGCCCCGGGGAATCACGGCAATGCCCCAAGGATGCGTAGAAAGAGATGACGTGAGCCGGACGCACCCCAAATCGTCTCCCGTTGAAATACGGGAAACGCTCAAATCCGTCAAATTAAACTGGGCTCGATGATTCAGCATTTCAAGTTGTATCTGTGAGGCTGTTATCTTCAGTAAACCGTAGTCCTCTGCATGCATTTTGAGTTTATCACTGTAGGTAAACAGATTTTCGAGGCCGACATAAAAGCAGTTTTGATCCGGCTGGAACAGCAACTCCATGCGGCGATTAATTTTATGTGTCAGGACCCGCTTCAGCAGATAGTTGCGAAGCATACTCAGCAGCAATCCGATTCCGAGGACGGCAATACCGATGATGATAAAGAATAAGCGACTATGCGATTCAAAGGCGTTGCTTAAGTCTTTGGATGCGGCAAAAATCAAACCGCCCATCATGAATAACCCAAGGCATAATATTGCAAGGGCAAAGTCACCGAGACCATGTTTGATCTGGTCGCTCGGATGAACGGCTTTGACAAAAGAAGTGTCTGACCAAGTAACGCTTTCTGGGGCCTCTTCCTTAAATCCGATGTGCCGCTTTATGGTATCCATTGTCCTTCATTTTTTAATCTTATTTTAGATTCAACTTCTGTCCACATTTCTTGCAGTAGGCGGCGTCGGAGTCGTGTTTTTTGTGGCTGCAGGCGGGGCAGGTTTTGCCGGCTGTCTTGGGCGGGGTCTGGATGATCTGGGCGGTGACGATGCCGGTGGGGACGGCGATGATGGCATAGCCCAGCAGCATCACCATGGCGGCGAGCATTTTGCCCGCTGCGGTCTGGGGGGAGATGTCGCCGTAACCGACGGTGGTCAGCGTGACGATAGCCCAGTAAATGCTCTGCGGAATATTGGTAAACCCCGCCTCCGGCGGCTCAATCGTATACATCACAGCGCCGATGATGACCGCCAGTGTCAGTACAAAGCACAGAAAGACGATGATCTTCTGTCGGCTGGCATACAGGGCCTCACGCAGCAGGTCCGCTTGTTTGATATGGTTACCCAGTTTCAGCACGCGGAAAACCCGCAGGACCCGGAGAATACGCAGGACTCTCAGAATGCGAACCATGGGGATCACACTGAGATAAGTCGGCAGGATCGCCAACAGATCGACGACGCCGAAAAAGCTTCTGGCGTACCGGATTTTGGACGGTACACACACCAGCCGCAGGATGTATTCAACGGTGAAAAGAATAGTGAAGCCCCATTCGCAGACATAAAGCAGCCCGCCGTGCTTTTCGTGAATCCCGGCGACACTGTCGGCCATGACCACGCCGACGCTGGCAAGGATGCAGACAATCAGAATCACGTCAAAGGCCTTGCCCGCAGGGGTGTCGGCCTTGAAGATCACCTCGTAAAGGCTGTTTTTCCAGTTTTCCGAATTGTTTTTTTGCGTGTTCATATCGGAAATATCTTAAATCCAAACCCCTTGCGATGCAATAAGGAACTTCCGGTTCCGCACCGCCAATTGAGATTATTTTTTAAAAGATTTGAAAAATTGATAAAAATGTGTAACTTTTGGGGTCTGAATGCGACTTAGCTTACGTGACCTGTGGTCCAGAGTGGGGACTCTCTGTTCATTATCTGCACGAAAAGGCTCCAAAGGCACACGAAAAACGTTCCGGATATCCGGGAAATTCGTAATTATAATCGTCATACAACGTTGAGATGAATGAATGTCTTTATTGGATAAAGAAGTCAGGATAATCGGATTTTTGTTGATAGCCGCGGCTGTCTGCTTTATGTCCGGTTGTCAGACACCGGATGAATACCGGCAGGACGCCGATGACGAGGTCTATCGTATTCTCGATGAGAAATGGCTGGATCGATTTGGGTATAAAGCCAACTACAAGGTGGTCGATGCCGAGCCCAATACGATGGAAGTGGTGGCGATGCTGCCGCCGTCGAAGATTCTGAGCCAGTCGACGGCGGTCGGAATTGCCACGCGGTTTAACCGGGAATATCAAAGCCAAAAAGAATCCCTTTACCTGTCGGCCCTGGATCTGACGTTGACCCGTTACCAGTATGCTCGCCAGTGGTTCGGGACAGTGGACGCGTTTTATACGAATGACGGGGGCAATGAAGACACAACGCTGAATGCTTCCACCGGGGTCAACCAGAACTTTCTGATCGGTGACGGAATTATGATCGGTGCCGGTCTGGCGGTGGATTGGGCGCAGTTTTTAACCGGCGATCCGCAGACATCCCTGGGGTCGGTACTCAGTGCGAGTTTATCGGCGCCGCTGCTGGGTAACGGTGCCGGCAAAGCCGCCCGCGAAAATCTCACTCAGGCCGAACGCAATGTTCTGTACAATATTCGCTCATTCAATCGCTATCGCAAGACGTTTGTCGTTTCGGTCATCTCGGATTATTATCGCGTCTTATTAAATAATAACAGGATTAATATTCAAAAGGCCAGTTATCAGCGGCTGATCGATTCGACCAATCAGTTCCGCATGGAGGTCGAGGTCGGAAAACGGCCCGCTTACGATCTGGGCGAATCCGAACAGCGTCTGCTCAGCGCCGAGCAGAGTGTGGTTTCGGCGGTTCAAAGCTATGAGCAGTCGTTGGATACGTTCAAGATTTCCCTGGCACTGCCGACGGATATTGATGTTGCACTGGACCCGAATGAATTGAATTTGCTGGAGACACTGGGGGTCAGTCACCCGACGTATTCGGTTGAGGAGGCGGTCGAAGTGGCGCTGGAGCGGCGGCTGGATCTGGCCAATGTACGCGACGGGCTGGACGATGCCGAACGAAAGCTGATCCTGGCCGCTGAAGGCCTGGGGCCGCAGGTCGATCTGGAAATGAATGCGAATATCGAATCCACGCCGGAAACAAAGTTGACTCGGCTGCGTTTTCACGAGGGGGTCTATTCGATGGGTATCTCTGCGGATCTGCCCTTTGATCGCAAGTCGGAGCGAAACGCCTATCGTGAGGCGTTGATTACCGTTCAGCGGCGACAACGGGATTATGACGAAGAGATTGACCGGATCAAACTGCAGGTGCGTGCCTCTTACCGTGAAATGGTACAGACCGCCGAGAGTTATCGTATCCAGAAGATCGGGCTGGATCTGGCCCTCAAGCGTGTGGAAGTCGAAAAACTGTCACTGCAATACGGTCGCGGAACCGTTCGGCTTTTGCTGGATTCTGAGGACGCGCTGGTACAGGCGCAGGATGACCTGCAGGGAGCCTTGGTGGATCATATGATTGCAAAATTAATCCTTTTCCGGGATGTAGGCCTTTTACGCGTACTGCCGGATGGAATGTGGGAACGGGCGAAATTATGAGTACAGAGAACACAAACAATGCGATGATGTCAGGCGATACCGCCAAACCGGCGGCCGCTCAGTCGAAACGTAAACCCAAAAGCCGCTGGCCCATCTATACTGTGATTGGCTTGCTGGTGGGCATTTTCATTGTCTTCCTGACCAGTGGAGGCGGTTCGTCGGAGGCCGTCGAGGAGCAGACCGTTGCGGCTCGACGGGGTGATTTGATTGTGACCGTCAGTGAAAGCGGCAGTATCCGGGCCAAGGATTCGATCCAGTATAAGTGCCGTGTGGAACGTCGTCGCGGCGGGGTCGACGTCACCATCCTCAGCATTGTACCTCCCGGCACCTATGTCACTCAGGCCGACGTTGATAGCGGCATGGTCCTGGTCGAACTGGATTCCTCCAGCCTGAAGGATCAACTGCAGGAAGAAGAAATGGAACTGGCCGGCGATCAGGAAAATTATACCGCTGCCAAAGAAGCCTACGATATCCGGGTGATCCAAAATGAAAGTGATGTGGCGACGGCAGGGCTCAAGATGCGATTTGCGTTGATGGACCTGGAAAAATATCTCGGCAAGGAACTGGCTCAACAGTTGACCGCCAATGTGACTCAGGCCGATGATCTGTCTGCGCACGTAGCCCCGTTTTTGACGCTGGTCAAAAACGATCCGAACTTGTTGGATGGGTCTTCGGCCGGACAGGAGATGAAAGGACTGCGGGATGACATTACTCTGGCCGAAGGAAATCTCAAGACCGCAGAGGATACGCTGGCCGGGTCTGAAAAACTGTTCGAAGCGGACTATGTTTCAGAGCTGGAACTGGAGCGTGACCGGCTCAGTGTAACCAGCCGGGAGTTTTCGTATCAGAATGCCCATGTCAATCTGGACTTATTCCTCAGCTATGATTTCCCGAAAAATGCCGAGCAGTTTCTCAGCGATTACATTGAAGCCGGCCGTGAGTTGGAGCGGACGTATGCCGAATGCCGGTCGCGATTGGCCCAGGCCCAGGCAAGCCTGAACAATGCCGAAGAACGATTCAAGTCGCAGAGTAATTATGTCAATGAGCTCAAACAGCAGATCGAATACTGCACGATCCGGGCGATTGCCCCGGGGTTGGTGATCTATGGTGAAGGCGGCAGCGGCGACCGGTTCCGGGCCTTTCGAGGCGGCAGTGGCGGGATGATTGCCGAAGGCGAAGTGGTGTATGAAGGCCAGACGATTATTTCAATGCCGGATACCGCGGCCATGGTGGCCGAAGTCAGCGTGCATGAAACCGAAGTCGATAAAGTTCGACCCGGCCAGCCCGTTCAAGTCGTCATGGATGCCTTTCCGGATCGCATATTGCACGGCGAAGTGCTGGAAGTGGCACCGCTGCCCGATCAGCAGCGTGGTTGGTTGAATCCGGATTTAAAAGTCTATGAAACTCTGGTCACGATTAACGGCACCCACGACTTCCTCAGAACCCGGATGTCCTGCAAGGTGGAGATTCTCGTTCGGCGTCTGGAAGATGCCCTGCTGGTGCCGATTCAGGTGGTGACAAACCGGGGCGGAGAAAAGGTTTGCTATGTAAAAACCGCTTCCGGACCGGAGCAGCGACCGGTCCAAACCGGTGCTTTTACCGATACGCTGGTTCAGATTATTGACGGCCTGCAGGCCGGAGAAGAAGTTCTGTTGAATCCTCCGCTTGAGGATTTGGCAGACAATCCGGCTTTTGCACGCCAGAAACAGGGCTGGGACAAGTCCGAGGCCGACGATGAGAAAGCGGGAGAAGCGACGGAGGCCGCCGGCGCACCGGCCCAGGATGCTAATCCGATGGGCGGCCAGTCCGGTCAGCGGCCTCCACGCGGCCAGCGACCTGAGGGCCAGCGGCGGGAGGGACAACGGCCGGGAGGAACACCCGGCTCCCGCCCGGCAAGCACACCGGCGCAATAAAATCGAGAATGCACACGAAAGCGAACAATGATTAAAGCAGACGACAATCGAACGCCTGAGAGTGGTGACGCCATTTTGGTCATGGAAAATCTGTGCAAAAATTACCAATTGGGCAGTGTCGAATTGCGCGTGCTTCGTGAAATCAATATTACCATCAACTCCGGCGAGTATGTTGCGATCATGGGCCCCAGCGGATCGGGGAAATCCACCTTGCTGAACATGATTGGGTGTCTGGATCGACCCTCCAGCGGCAGTTATCGACTGGGGGGAGAAGATGTGTCGCAGATGGAAGATGATGATTTATCGGCGATTCGCGGGGCACGGATTGGTTTTGTCTTTCAGTCTTTTAACCTGATCGCCCAATTGAATGTGGTTGAGAACATTGAGATTCCAATGTTTTATCAAAACTACGGCGAGGCGGAAAGTGCCCGGCGGGCGACGGAACTGGCCGCCATGGTAGGGTTGGCCGAACGGACTGGCCACCGCCCCTCGGAACTCAGCGGCGGTCAGCAGCAGCGTGTGGCGATTGCCCGCGCATTGGCCAATGACCCGCTGATCATCCTGGCCGACGAACCGACCGGGAATCTCGATTCCAGCAGCGGGGCCGATATTCTGGAAATACTGGATAACCTGCACCGTGAAGGCAAGACCCTGGTCGTGGTGACGCACGATGAACATATCGCCACCCGCGCCGGGCGTGTCATCCGTTTATTTGACGGGCGTGTCGCGCAGGATATCTATAACCACAAAGGATAACCAAAATATGTTTTTGTTTCGTCTTAAACGTACATTGAAGCTTGGCGTCAAAAGCCTCTGGATGCATCGTCTGCGTTCGACGCTGACGATGCTGGGCATTATCTTCGGTGTGTCGTCGGTGGTGGCGATGCTGGCGATCGGTGAGGGGGCCAGCCAGGATGCTCAGGAAAAGATTTCCCAGTTGGGCAGCCGCAACATCATTGTCAAGACCGTTCCGCCGCCGGAGGATAAATCCGCCGTCGGTCAGCAGCAGCGACTCAAGGAATACGGGCTGACTTATGATGACGCTGAACGTTTTCGCGGGGCGATCCCCAATGTGCGGGTGCTGGTGCCGAATCGGCGTATTTCCGAGCAGGCACTGTATCGAAACAAACGCGTTTCGATCGAGGTGATCGGTACGGTGCCCTGGTTTCCGGAAATTTCGTCGCTGGAAGTGCCTTACGGACGATTCATCACGACCACGGATATGCACTATAAGCAGGCCGTCTGCATTATCGACGAGTTTGTGCGTAAAGAGCTGTTTGTATTCGATGACCCGCTGGGACAGTTTGTGAAAGTGGGCGGGGATTACTACAGTGTGGTGGGTGTTTCGACGGCGCAGAAAGCGGCTGATAAACAGGACAAAGCTTCCAAAAACGGCGGCGGTGCCAATGTCGGCAAAATCTATATCCCGCTGACCACCGCTCAGACTCGTTTTGGCGATACCTCACTGCAGGTGGCTGCCGGCGGTTCCCCATCGCTGGAAAAGGTGGAACTGCAGGAGATCATTATACAGTCGCAGACGATTGAGCAGGTGCTTTCGACCCGCGCCAGTGTTCAGACGGTGTTGGCACGCTTTCATAAGAAAAACGACTATGAAATCGTCGTGCCGCTGGAACTGATGGAGCGGGCCAAAGACGTTCAGCGGATTTTCACGATTGTGCTTGGTTCCATTGCCGCGATTTCACTGCTGGTCGGTGGTATCGGGATCATGAATATTATGATGGCCACGGTCAGTGAACGAACGCGGGAGATTGGTATTCGCCGGGCACTGGGAGCCCGCAAACGGGATATCGTGATGCAGTTCCTCTCGGAGACGCTGATCCTGACGCTGTGCGGCGGTGTGCTCGGCATGGCTGTCGGCTCGCTGGTTCCCGCATTGGTGACCTATTTTGGGAATATGCGAACGGTCATTACCCCCGGCTCGCTCATCATGGCCTTTGGCATCAGTGCATCAGTGGGAATCGCCTTCGGTATCTACCCCGCCTACCGCGCCGCCAACATGGACCCCATCGAGTCTCTCCGCCACGAATAACCGCAAGTCGGGGCGGCAAAATCGCTGGGGACCGGCCTATCCGGCCAATTCATTCAATCCGCTTCAATTCAAGTGGAAGTCAATTTCTCATGTGCGTAAAATGGTTTTTTGCTTGCGTTTTTTGGCATTCCTTTGTGTGGCGGCATCCTCTATAATGGCATTCAAATTGGATGAATGTTCAAGATTTGGAGAGATATTTTGAAGAAATCAGCGATTTTAGCCGCGATCTTGGTCTGTACTTGTCTGGGGTTAACCGAAGGTGCTTCATCTCAGCGTAAGGAGGCGACATCCGGTCTAAAGGACCATGGTTTGCCGAAATCGAATCGGGATCTTGTTTTGTGGTATGACGAGGCGGCCGATCAGGACTGGAGCGCCGCATTACCGATAGGCAACGGGCGACTGGGCGGGATGATCTTCGGTAACGTGGTCAAAGACCGAATCCAGCTCAATGAGGACACGCTCTGGACGGGCCAGCCGAATGATCCATCGCGTCCGGAAGCGAAAGAATATCTGGACAAAGTCCGCGACGAAATCTTCAACGGCGACCGTGATACCGCCCAGCAGCTTTATAATGACCACATGATGGGCAAGCACAGCGGGATGATGTATCAGACCGTTGGCAGCTTGTATCTGAACTTCCCCGGCCATGATGCGTTTACCGGCTATCGGCGTCAGTTAGACTTGGATACTGCGGTCGCGAAGACGCAATACTCCGTCGGTGGCATCGCCTATACACGCGAATACTTCGCCAGTCCCGTCGATCAGTTGATCATTCTCAGGATCACCGCTGACAAGAAGGGCAGCATCTCTTTTACTGCTTCAATGGATACGCCGATGACCGCTACGGTGACGGCTTCTTCGCCGAACGTCCTGACACTGTCCGGTGTCAATAATGCGCATGAGGGCGTTGACGCGGGCATGACATACGAATGCCGCGTGAAAATCCTCAACCAAGGCGGTACTGTTAATGCCGGCGACGATTCGATCACTGTCAGGGATGCTGATACCGTGACGATTCAGATTGCCGCGGCGACCAGTTTTGTCAGCTTTGATGATATCAGCGGCGACCCGGCCGCACGAAACGACGCGACATTCAAAGCCGCGGCGCCGCGAACATACGCAAAAATGCTCGCCGAACATACTGCGGCTCATCAAAAACTGTTCCGGCGCGTGTCAATTGATCTCGGATATACGGAGAATGCCAAGGCGACGACGGATCTTCGCCGCAATGCTTTCGCCGCCGGGAACGATCCGGATTTCGCGGCACTGTATTTTCAGTACGGACGCTATCTGCTGATCGCTAGTTCCCGCCCCGGCACGCAGCCGGCGAACCTGCAGGGCATTTGGAATGATCAGATGAATCCGCCGTGGGACAGCAAATACACCACCAATATTAATTATGAAATGAACTACTGGCCCGCGGAAGTGACGAACCTGTCCGAACTGACCGAGCCGTTTATTACGTCCACCAAAGAAGTCGCTGTTACCGGTACGGCAACGGCGCGCAATCATTACGATTGCGGCGGCTGGGTCATGCACCACAATACCGACCTGTGGCGTTTGACCGTTCCGGTAGACGCGGCGCAGTACGGCGGCTGGCCCACCGGCGGAGGCTGGCTGATCCTGCATCTGTGGGAGCATTATCTCTACACAGGTGATACCGCGTATCTGGCCGAGGTGTACCCGGTCATGAAGGGTTCGGCACAGTTTTTCCTTGATTACTGCGTTGAGCATCCGACATACGGCTGGCTGGTGACGGCGCCGACCGTTTCGCCCGAGCACGGTTACCAGGATGCAACCGGCGGGGCGTGGATGACTGCGGGGACGACGATGGACAGCCAGATTATCCGCGATGTGTGGAATAATACCTGTAAAGCCGCTGAAATCCTTGACGTCGACAAACCGCTGCAGAAACAGTTGATTGCGTCTGTAGAAAAGCTTCCTCCCATGCAGATTGGCAAACGCGGCCAACTTCAGGAATGGCTCGAAGACGTGGACGTCGCCGACAACCACCGCCATGTCTCGCACTTGTACGGGCTGTATCCGAGTGACCAGATTACGGTTGAAGATACGCCCGAGTTCGCGGACGCGGCAAAGACAACGCTCATTGAACGCGGCGACCTGTCCACCGGATGGAGTCTGGGGTGGAAGGTGAACCTGTGGACGCGGCTCAAAGACGGCGACCATGTATACGATCTGCTGAAGCTGCTGCTGCACTCGGATCGCACCTATCCGAATATGTTTGATGCCCATCCGCCGTTTCAGATCGACGGTAACTTCGGCGGCACTTCCGGCATCGCCGAGATGCTGCTGCAAAGCCATCACCGAATGCCCGATACGAAGCCGGCCGAACTGGCGTTTGTGATTGACCTGCTGCCGGCATTGCCGGACAAGACGTGGCCGGAAGGTTCCGTCACCGGCCTGCGGGCCCGCGGCGGATTCGAAGTCGATATCGTATGGAAAGATGGAAAATTGACACAAGCCGTCATCCGATCTCTGCAGGGCAACCGATGTCAACTGCGATACGGCCAACAAACAAAATCGCTGAACCTGAAGAAGAACCAGTCCTATACATGGCAGCCGTAATCGGAAAAGGCAGGTCTTTCGAATATCAGGGGGCAGCGTGTCCGGGGGTGAAAAAAGTACCAGGAATCTTTATCTTTTTCTTGCCGGGCTTAACCGATAGAACCAGGCTTTGATAAAAATTGAAAGATGTTTTGGATATTACAATGGAAAATCAAGGATACATAAACCGGAAAGGAAAAAGATGAAATCGACACGAAGGGCATTTCTGAAAGCGAGTGTTGCTGTACCCCTGATTTTGCCTTCAGCATTGTCAGCAGCCGGAACGGCTGCAAATGAACAAATCAGAATAGGAATGATTGGTATGGGGACGCAAGCCCACGGACTGACAAACAGCTTCATGTCCCGGGCACAAGTTGTGGCTGTCTGCGATGTGGACACAACACGCCGTGAGCATTTCCTCAATAAAGTGAATGAATTTTATACACGCTATCCTGCGAGCGGGAAAGCGGAATGTAAAGCCTATGTCAATTACGAAGATATCATCGCACGCGACGACATTGACGCGGTGTGTATTGCCACGCCGGACCATTGGCACGCACAGATCGTCCTGGATGCGGTCCGAAGCGGAAAGGATGTTTACTGCGAAAAGCCGTTGACCCATGATATCGCAGAAGCGCTCGAAATCATGGAGGCTGTCGGCGACAACGGCAGAATTCTCCAGACCGGCTCCATGCAGCGGTCGATGCGTGAATTCCGGGTGGCATCGGAATTAGTCCGAAACGGCGTCATCGGCGAGATTAAGCGAATCGATGTCAGTTTCTGGGGGCCCGCCATTCCCTGCGATTTGCCGGAAGAACCGATGGAACCGGGTCTGGATTGGAACCGCTGGGTGGGACCGGCGCCAATGCGGCCATACAACTCGGTGCTAAGCCCGCGCGGCGTGCATAATCATTTTCCTGATTGGCGAAGGTATCGTGAATACGGCGGAGGCGGCGTGGCTGATTGGGCGCCGCACCATCTCGACATCGCCCACTGGGCCATGGGAACCGATGATAGCGGACCGTCAGAAATCCTGCCGCCGGAAGATAAACACGCGTCGTTTGGTGCCCGGTTGATCTATCCCAACGGCGTCAAAGTTGAACACAAGGATGGTAATGGGCTGGAATTTTACGGGACTGACGGATACCTTTATGTCAACCGCGGGAAAATTAATCTTGAATTGGACGGCAAAACGGTTGCTAAATTTATCGACCGTGAAGACGGCGGAACACTGAACCATAAGCTGCGTTTCATTGAAGACGAATATCTCAAAGACGCCAAAGTCCGTTTGTACAAGGTTGATGACAGCCACACCGATGACTTCCTGCGCTGCATGAAATCCCGCACGAAACCGGTCGCTCATGAAATCATCGGCTCACGTACGGTCATTGCGACGCACCTGATGAACCTGGCGTATTACCATGGTCAGGCCATGAAATGGGATCCAAAGAAATGTGAATTTATCGCCGGCACAGGGGATGTCAAATGGCTGACGGGGTCACGGCGTGATTACAAAAAGGCGAGTGTTTAGAGACATCGCCCGGGAGCGTCAGATAAAAAAAAGGTCTCAGGCCTGCTCATGTCATCGATACAGAGCAGGCCGGAGGCCTTTCATTGTTTTCGATGTTTACGGATCGGCTTTCCAGATGGCTTTAATGATGTCTTCGTCGCCGAAGCCGGTGGGGCATGCCGGGGTCGAGGTGTTGGCCCAATACCAGCCGTTGCCGTCGACGGCAACGTGCAGGACGCGGGAACCGGGCATCTGCAGATGTCCGTTGGGATCGTTGACGTCAAGCCAGTTCCAGATGTAATGCAGAAACATTTCGCGATAGTGTTTGGGCTGATGCGCATACCAGCCGATTTCGTCGTATCCCCAGATCCAGTGCTGCTCGTAGTTTTCGCCTTCGTGTCCGCTGCGGCCGAAGTTGTCGAATTCTACCAGGTAAGGCAGTGAGTCACATGACCAGCCGCTGGGAGTCGTGCCGCCTTTGCTTTTCTGGTAGATGCTGTCGTAATGGCCGACGGCGATGTAGCCTTGCTGGCAGCCGGTGTCAAGTTCTTCGATGCGAAGCGGAAAGCTGTGAAAGTCCAGCAGAAGTTTTCCGTCTTTGACAATGCCGCCGCTGGGGACGTGCGCATCGCAAAGAACAAACCCGCGTCGCGCATGAGCATGCGCGTATTGCCGAATGCGGCCGGCGACATCGTACCAGCAGTCGTTGTCGGGATCGCGTTCGTTCATGATTTCGACCTGGCCGAAGTGAATCGCTTCGACACCCATATCAATATAGCTGGTGATCAGGTAAAAGAACCACATCTGCGTTTCGGTACGCGTGATGTCGGGGATGATCGAGGTGCTGCGTCCCCAGTCGTCACGGTACTGGTTGGGTGGATAACGCATGGCATCAAGGCTGAAATGGCGATCTTCGGGAGTTTGGCCGAATTCACGGAAGACCCGTTCGGGGATCGGCAGGGTGTTGACCTGGTCGGTCACGATTTCGAATGCGCAGGCCTGCAGGATGATATCGGGATCGGCCCGGTGGACCTCCGCGGCGGCGACTTTGCCCCGTTCCAGCAGGTCCGGCAGGCGGGATTCGCGGCCCCACATATAGATACTGCGACCGATGAACTTGGCGCCGGTGCCGGTTAGATAGCGGATGCTTTCATCGAGTGAGCCGCCAAGCTCTTCCAGCCGGGGGGGATTGAGCAGCTCACAATAAGTCGTCGAACGCGAGAGGTAATTGTCCAGCACTTCGCGGGAAATACGCCCCTGGAAGCCGTACTCTCTTTCGCCGGAATGGGCGAGCCCTGAAAAACAGAAAAAAAACGTCAAAAAGAACAGGGGCGAAAGTATGAGCTGTACCTGATTGAATGAAGTCTTCTGTCGTTTGACCAATTTACAACTCCTCACGTATTCGATTTCTGTTTTCTTATGATGTTTCAGTATCTTAGAGGATATCGTTTCGAAACAAAATGTCAAGTCAAATGTGAATCTATGTTTAGATTTGACAAGGAAAGCGAGGTCCTGTGACGATTCTTACCGCGAGATGTAATGATAGTTAAACCGGCGGTCGGGTGCGGCGTCGCCATCAAGGAAGAACGCTGAGATGTCGTTCAGGTGCTGCGGATTATCAGCCCAGTGAAAATAAAAGTCTGACCGCGTTTGTTGATTGCCGAAGAATGAACGGGGGATTTTGATTTCCAGTTGTGTGTCATTGACGGCGTAATCGGCATTTCCCGCATCCGTCCAGCTTGCGCCATCCCACTGCTTGACAGGGCTTTTGGATGCTTCGATGTGACCATGGTTCACAATTACATCGTATCCCTGCCATCCGGTTTTCTTGTTTTTATCGCGGTCAATCAACAGCAGCATCCAGTGCGGGTCGCTGGTTGCGGTTAACCGCTGCTGCGTTTTGACATAAAAGTAAATATTGTCCGCGTCGCGAGCAACCCGTGATTCGATAATATCATTTCGGCCGGTCGTGTTCACATACACCGTCTGCGGATCATAGCCCTTGAAGTTTCGGTGCTGCGTGTCGCCGGGGGGGTCGTAAAAGACCGGGCCAACCGCGTCCCACTCGTCGAATTCCCCGTCAATGTCAATCGTCGTCGGCTCACTCGCAAGCGACGGCGGCGTCATCCCCTTAAAACGACGGATATTGCTCACCAGTTGGTAATAATAATTGTCGCTATAGCCGCCTTTCATCGGTGCGATGTCCCGGTTAAACTCCCGCGTGAACACATCGACGAAATAAGAATCACCGTTATCAATCGGCCGCCCGGCGTACTGCCCCTTGCCTTGGTCCCAAATAAACCGCTGAGCGATCCATTCGTTCCACTGGGTGACCATGACGACGGTTGGGTCCACTTTAAGAGCGTGTTTCCACTGCTCGGAAAATTGCAGTCCCCGGTCGGTGAATTTCGTGGTATAATTTTTTTGCACCGGCGGCTCTTTGCCCTTGAAATAGCTCTTGCCCAGCGGATTGGCCGGATGATGTGCGGTCGAAACCGTGATTTGCTCGGCAATCTCGGGGCTTTGGCTCCATCCCCAGTCCTGCGGATAGCCGTCCAGCCATTGCCAGTGGTTCGGTTCCTGCCGGGTATTCGTCCAGGCCCAGCTGAATTTAATGGTGAAGAAGTTTTTCACCTCCGGCCGCAGGTCCGGGTCGTCGGCCTTGCCCATGATCAGCGGCTTGCCGTCCCGGCGGAACCAGAGTTCCTCATACAGGCCCTTGGCATAAAATTCATCGTACAGTTGGTTCATCACCTGACCGCTGCGGGAGTGAGTCAGAAAGCACACGTGCGGTGTTTGAATGCCGTGCGACCGCATCTGCATGGAAACCTCGCACACCTGTTTGACCGTATCGAGATAGGTATAGGCGTTCGTCACATCGAAAAAGATGAAATCCACGCCGGCGTTGCTGAGCATCTGCATGTCATGCCGGATCACCCACGGATCGTCCGATCGGTAATACCCGTATTCCGGCTGGCCCCAAAAGTGAAACGCGCCTTTCGGTCCCCACTGGGGGTGATCGGGATTGGCCTTCAAAAGCTCGGTGATGTCATAGACCGTCTCGCCGTGTGCCCCGTGCCAGATGTAATAGAACATCCCGACCAGCTTACCGTCCCGCCGCGGTCCGATCTCTTTATACGTCGGCAAACTCCGCCCCAGCGCATCCACCGCGCTCCAGCCGTCACATCCCATATCACGAAAACCCCCGGCTTGCGCTAATGACCAAAGCGAGACGATGAGTACGAATAACAGACAGCTATTAAAACGTTTACGAAACATCCTTATACCCCATGACCGGTTTTATGATTAACTTGCTGCCGAATCATTCTATCAGGCTTATGTGTCGAAGACAAGAACCGCTTTCAGGATGTCAGTTTGTCAGGAAGTCAGGAGCAGGGTGAACCGTGGCTGCCGAGGGCTCGCCTGCCTTCTCCGTTTTAAGAAACAGGCTCCAATTGGCAGAAACAGAAGTCTTATTCTCCGGAATTGGCATTCCGCAGGCTACGCGCAAAAAAAACCGGCGTCTGGTATGGGTTCCAGACGCCGGTATATGCGTGTTGCGAGAAAGTCAACACATTCGGCGATCAGTCTCTTGGCTGACGGCCTGTGTTGATTGGGATCAATCTCTTTCTTTCAGGGGCACATATGAAACATTGCTGGGCCCCACATAGACGGAGGCGGGTCGGATAATGCCGCCGCTGCTGAGGAGTTCTTCGATCCGGTGTGCCGACCAGCCGGCAATCCGTGCCATCGCGAACAGCGGCGTATAGACCTCGCTGGGGATCCCCATGCAGTCGTACACAAATCCCGAATAGTAATCAACGTTTGGAGCGATGACAAAGTCTTTGCCTTTTGCCTGCTTCATCAGATCAGTCGTAATCGCTGCGATCAATTCATACAGTTCGAATTCCTCGATGCGTCCTTTCGATGCGGCCAGTTCACGGGCCTTGCCCCGCAAAAGAACTGCTCTCGGGTCCGATTTTGTGTACACCGCATGCCCCATCCCGTAGACCAGGCCGGATCCGTCCCCGGCTTTTTTGGCCAGGATCTTCTTCAAATAGGCGGCCACCTTTTTTTCACTCGACCAGTTGGGGACTGCTTCTTTGATCTCAGCCATCATCGACATGACTTTGGCATTGGCGCCGCCGTGGCGTGAACCCTTCAGTGAAGCCAGTGCCGCCGCCAGGCAGGAATAGGTGTCTGTCCAGGACGAGGTGACGGTATGCGTGGTAAATGTGGAATTATTTCCGCCGCCGTGATCGGCGTGAAGGACGAGCATCATGTCAAGAATTGTTGCTTCAAGGGAATTATATTGTCCGTCCGGTCGCAGCATATAAAGGAAGTTTTCCGCTGTGGTCAGCGACGTGTCCGGTCGTCTGATCGTAAATGTGCCTTTGTCGGCGTGGTATTTTTTAGCGTGATAGGAATAGGCGACAATGGCCGGCAGTTTGGCGATCAGGTCGATGGATTCAGAAATAACATTGTCAATATCCATGCTTTCCCTGTTTTTGTCTTCGCGGTACAGGACGCTGACCGAAGCAATCAGTTTGTTCATGATGTCGGGGCTTGGAAACGTCAGAACCGACCCTCGGACAAATCCTTCCGGAAGCGCCCTTTTTCGGGCCAGTCGGGATGAAAATTTTGAAGCCATTTTCTGATCGGGCAGTTTGCCAAACATCAGAAGATAGGCGGTGTCATCGAAACCGTGCCGTCCTTCTTTTAAGAAGCCTTCCACAAGGTCGACAATTTCAATACCCCGATAGATCAAGTGGCCTTCAATCGGGATCTTGCCCTTGTCGACTTTATAACCCCTGACATCAGAGATTTCAGTCAGAATGGTTTTAACGCCGGTTCCGTCTTCGTTTCTGAGCGCTCGTTTGATGCCATGTTTTTTAAATAGTTCAGGGTGTATCGTATTGTTTTTAATTGCTTCGTCTGTCAATATTTCGATTAGATTATCCATTTTTTCACCTGTATAATTAAATTTTTAGGATCTTGCTTAACGATGTTTCCAGCGGTATTTGGAAGAGATGCAGACGCTGCCCGGTCCGTCATTCTACCCTTATTTGCCTCAATATTCCCAAAAAGTCAAGACTTTTTCTCCGGAATCGGCATTTTCGAGGCTTGGCGCAAAAAAGTGCCGACCTCTGAGATGTGTATCAGAGGCCGGCTGGAGCATTTCTGCTTAGGAGACTTTTCAAGTATGAATCATTTAAATGCAGATCACTTGCGGCTTATCCTCGGGACATTTATGATTCTAAAAGGTCCTATATGCCGTCTTTGTGTCTTCGCATCAGGTCCTTGCCCGTGCAGTCGCGTTTGGGCGTATAGCCCTTCAGCGGTAGGATGTGTTCGTGGACCGCATCGAGGAAGTCGGCCGGATACGGGAAGAACGAATCTTCCATTTCGTCCGGCGGGGTGATCCAGTTGCGGGCGCCCAGAACCACCGGCGGGGCGTCCAGCTCGTCAAAGGCCAGCGTGTTAATCGTCGAGGCCATCGTATGCAGGAAGCTGCCGCGTTCGCAGGCGTCCGAGGCCAGCAGAATCTTGCGGGTTTTCGTCACCGATGTGATCACCTTGTCATAGTTAAACGGCACCATCGAGCGGGCGTCGATAATCTCGCAGCTCAGTCCGTATTTTTCTTCCATTTCCTTGGCCGCTTCGATCGCCCGGTACAGCGTCGCACCAATCGTCAGGATCGTCAGGTCGCTGCCTTCGGTGCGGATGGCCGGTTCGCCGAACGGCACTTCGTAGATTTCTTTCGGCACGCCGCCTTCGACGAATTCTTCCGGATAGCCGTACAGCCGCTGGCTTTCAAAGAAGATTACCGGGTCAGTGCCGGTCAGGGCTGACTGCATCAGTCCCTTCGCATCGTAGGGCGTTGCCGGGAAGACCACCTTCAGACCCGGAATATGGGCACACAGGGCGGTCCAGTCCTGGCTGTGCTGGGCGCCGTATTTACTGCCGACCGAGACCCGCATCACCAGCGGCATCTTCAGCAGGCCGCCGCTCATCGACTGCCATTTACACATCTGGTTAAAGACTTCATCGCCGGCCCGGCCGAGGAAGTCGCAGTACATCAATTCGATCAACGGCCGTCCACCTGCCAGTGCGTACCCGACCGCGGTCCCGGCAATCGACGCTTCCGAAATCGGCGAGTTAAACAGTCGATGGTAGGGCAGGGCTTCGGTCAGACCGCGATAGACGGCAAACGCGCCGCCCCAGTCACGGTTTTCTTCGCCATAGGCCACCAGCGTCGGATCGGTGTAGAACCGGTCGATAATCGATTCAAACAACGCGTCACGGACGCCGATGCAGCGGGTGTCTTTCAGACGCTCGCCGTTTTCGTCGAACGCCGAACGGCTGCGCGATTCCAGGCTCTGGGTACGCGGGTTTTCTTCAATCGTCGGAATCAACACGTCCGGCTTGCGGTCCGGTTCCATCGAGTCAATCTTCTGATTGGAATACATCGTCTGCTCGAGCAGGTTGTTTACTTTCATCAGGTCCGCACGCGGCGAAATGACCGGATCGATGGCCTTAGCGAGGGCTTTGACCATGAGCTGTTCAGCGTACTTCGTGATTTCTTCAATCTTGGCATTGTCGCAGACCTTGGACTTAACCAGATCTTTGCCGAAGTTGACGGTCGGGTCATGTTCCTGCCAGGCTTCGATTTCCGTTTTTTCGCGGTAGCTGCTCTGGTCTGACGGCGAGTGACCGCTGTAGCGATAGGTAATCGTGTCCAGCAGGACCGGCCCGTCGCCTTTTTCGATGATCTCGCGTTTGCGGAGAATCGCATCGGCGACCGACAGCGGGTTGTAGCCGTCCACACGTTCGGCGTGCATCTGTTCGGGGTTAATGCCGGCGCCGAGACGTGCCAGCATGCCGAAGCCCATCGTTTCGCCTTCGGGCTGACCGCCCATGCCGTAGAAGTTGTTGTAGAAGTTGATGATCAGGGGCAGACCGCCGCGATGGGCATCGTCCCACAGCTTTTTGAACTGGTCCATCGTCGCAAAGCACAACCCTTCCCAGACCGGCCCGCAGGACGAAGACGCGTCGCCGATGTTACCGATAACGATACCCGGCTTTTGGTTGACTTTCTTAAACAGGGCCGCGCCAACGGAAATGTCGCCCGAGCCGCCCACGATGGCGTTGTTGGGATAGACGCCAAACGGCGGGAAGAACGCGTGCATCGAGCCGCCCATGCCTTTGTTGAGGCCCACTTCCCGGCCGAAGATTTCCGCCAGCGTACCGAAGATCAGAAAATCAATCGCCAGGTCCTTCACGTCTCCGGTGGCCTCTTTTTCCACGATCTTCAGGCACTGACCGTCAAAATAGTTTTCCATAATGCCCATCAGCGTCTTGTCATCGAGTTTATGAATCGCCGACAAACCCTTGGCGAGAATTTCGCCGTGACTGCGGTGACTGCCGAAGATATGATCGTCGATGCCGAGGTGATAGGCTTGACCGACGGCAGCCGCTTCCTGACCGATAGACAGATGCGCCGGGCCGTTGTGCATGTATTCAATGCCCATGAAGGAGCCGCGAAGTTTGATTTCGTTCAGCATGTTCTCAAACGTGCGGATGATCATCATATCACGCTGGATACGGATCATGTCGTCTTTGCTGTAGCGTTTGAGCTCGTCCTTGATCGTTTTGTTGTATTGGTTGACCGGGATCGGCGTAAATTCAATTTGCCCGCTTTTGCGTGCTTCATCGGGATTGACGATTTGACATTTAGGCATCACTGGACTCCTGTATTTTGAATAGGGCTATGGATTTTTCGTTTCCTTGATTTTGTTCGGATAGATTACTTTGACGTTATTGCTTAGGAAGAAGTTTTCCCATTCTTCGGATGGTTTCTTTTCGGTAATGACGGTCGAGATACTGGTAAAGTCAGAGATCTTATAAAGCGAGGGTTGGTCGAACTTGCTGCTGTCGGCCAGCAGGATGCATTCGCGGGCGTTGCGGGCGGCCAGCGTGAAAATGTGGGCGCTGTCGATATCGACCGAGGTCAGCCCGAAGTCCTTGCTGATGCCGTCGGTGCCGAGAAAGGCCCGGTAACCCCGCAGTCGGTCCAGAACTTCCGCCGCCATCGGTCCGACCGTGTCCATGCGTTCGGGACGATATTGACCGCCGAGCATCAAAACATTGAGTGACGGCGTATACAATTCCTGTCCCGTGCGAATCGAATTGACGATGATCGACAGGCTGCGTTTGCTACGCAGGAAGGGCGTCATCTCAAAACAGGTCGTGCCCGAGTCCAGGAAAACCTGGTCGCCGTCGGTAATCATGTCGCTGGCCATTTGCGCGATCGTACGTTTCGCCTCGATGTTCCGCATGGATTTAGAGATAAAAGAGTAATCCGAGTTGCGAATCAGCGTTGCGCCGCCATGCGTCAATGTCAGAAGGCCCTCGTCAGCCAGTCCGTGCAGATCCCTTCGGACAGTGGCTTCGGAAACGTCTAACGCCTCGGCGATGCCGCGGACGGACACATGGCCCGACTTGTACGCTTCGGTCAATATCGCATCGCGTCTTTGCTGGATTGTGGAAGTCATAAATTGCCTCTATATACCCAAATAATGCTCTGTATGATTGAATATAATCATAAAAAATCAAAAAAGCAACATAAAATTGCATAAATCTTTCAAAAAAATGATTGATTTCGAATCTGGATTGGTGTATGACTATATTATATAATATCATGGATTCTTTACCGGAGAATAGTATGCACATACTAAAATATCCTGAAAAAGGGCGATTTTCGCGTGAGGGAATCGTTCTGAAGTGGATTTCGAATGCCGGTGACACCGTCAAAAAAGGCGATTGTCTGCTTCACATTGAAGCGGCCGGTGAAGTGCTGGAGGTCGAATCGGCCGCAGACGGAGCGTTACTGAAGGTTTTGGAAGGGGTCGGCAGTGTGGTTTCTGCCGGTCAGCCGCTGGCGATTGTCGGCCAACCCGGCCAGGACGTTTCCAGCGCCGTCGAGCAGTTGAAGGAAAAAGCCGCTCCAAAACCACAGGCTCAGCCGTCCAAGCCCGCAGCCGCAAAGACCCAACCCCCCAAACCCTCGCAACCGAAGAAAGAGGAGGATGTTATGCCATCTTCACAAACGACAGGAAATCCTGATAATGTGATTCCGATTCTAATGCCGCAGGCCGGACAGAGTATGGAAGAAGGTACCATTCTGTCATGGAAGGTCAAGGAAGGCGATACGATTGAAGTCGGCCAGGTCATAATGGAAATCGAAACCGACAAGGCGACGATGGAAGTCGAAGCGCCCGATGCCGGTCGTATTGGCCGCATTATTCACGGCGAAGGCGATATCGTCGAAGTTAAAAAGCCGGTCGCCTTTATGGGTGAGGATGCCGATATCGACGCATACCTCGCTGGTGAAGGCGTCGTGGCTCCTGAAACGGAACCCAAAGCAGAAACAGCGGCTCCCGAAACGAAAATAACTCCTGAAACTGATTCGGCACCTGCTGCACCTTCCACCATATCCGTCCCGGACGGTGCGGTGGTGCCAATCTTAATGCCGCAGGCCGGACAAAGCATGGAAGAAGGCACGATCTTGTCCTGGAAGGTCAAAGAGGGCGATACTATCGAAGTCGGTCAGATTATTATGGAGATCGAAACGGATAAAGCAACCATGGAAGTCGAAGCGGTCGATGCCGGCCGTATCGCAAAGATCGTTGCCGCCGAAGGCGATATCGTCGAAGTGAAAGTTCCGGTTGCCTACCTGGCAGAAGCAGACGTCGACATTGATGCGTATGTCGCTTCGGGCGGCTCTGCACCTGCCGCCGCCGCGTCCGCATCCAGTACTCCGCAGGCACCGGCCAAGAAATCAGCCCCCGCGACTCAAAAGACCGCTGCGTCGGTCAGTCAATCAGGTCGCGTTAAAGCGTCTCCTGCCGCTCGCAAAGCCGCTGCTGATCAGGGCGTTGACCTGGCGTCAATTCCTGCAGGCTCCGGACCGGGTGGACGTATCCTTTCGAGTGACGTGGAAAATGCCGACGTCATCCCGACTGAAACACAAATCCATCCGCTGACCAAGATGCGTCGGGCCATTGCCAACAACCTGTTGTACTCCAAGCAGAATGTTCCGCATTTCTATGCCAAGACAACGATTGACGCGGGCCTGCTCTTTAGCACCTATAAAAAGACAAAAGAACAGTTCAAATGCAGCGTCAATGATTTTGTCACCTGTGCCTGTTCCAAGGCGATTCGTCAGTATCCCCCGTTCCGAAGCCAATATAAGGATACCGAAATCGTTGAACAACCCTCAGCCAATATCGGCATCGCCGTTGGCACTGATGACGGCCTGACCGTTCCGGTGGTCGTGGGTGCCGATCGCATGAAGCTGGAAAAACTGGCCGCACGCACGCGTGAAGTGGTCGAGTCGGCCCGCAACGGTAAGCTCGAAGGCATGGGACAAGGCGTCTTTACGATCACCAATCTCGGCATGTTCGGCGTTGAGGAATTTCAGGCGATTATCAATCCGCCGGAGTCGGCGATTCTGGCGGTCGGTGCGATTCGCGAAGGCGTTGTGGTTGAAAACGGGGCCATGCGGCCTACACGCCTGATGACGGTCACGCTCAGCGTCGATCATCGCGTCATCGACGGCGTCGTTGCGGCTCAGTTCCTGAAAACGTTGAAAGAGCTTCTTGAAAATCCCGAACAACTTGTTTCATAATAAGATAAGGATACGATCATGGCAGAACATTACCAGGTGGCAGTTCTCGGGGCAGGCCCCGGCGGATATGTCGCGGCGTTAAAAGCCGCACAGATGGGGGCCAACGTCGCCATTGTCGAAAAACATCATCTAGGCGGAACGTGCCTGAACTACGGCTGTATTCCCTCCAAGGCCCTGCTGGCCTCGGCGGAACTGATGCACCGGATACAGGGAGCAGCATCATTAGGCGTCGGCGTTAGCGGAGAAGTCAGCTTTGACTGGCCCGCGATTCAGAAACGCAAAGACAAAGTCCTCGCCAAGCTTCGCGGCGGCATCAAGGGACTGTTTGGTGCCCGCAGCGTGACACTTTATAGCGGCACCGCCGTTCTGGACGGCCCGGGCAAAGTCAACGTCACCGATGCCAAAGACAAAACAGAATCATTTACCGCCGACAACATCATTCTGGCAACCGGCTCGGTCCCGGCGCGAATTCCCGGCTGGCCGACGGATACGAATTTCGTCTGCACCTCCGATGAAGCATTGCACTGGAGCGAACTTCCCAAACGCCTGCTGATCGTCGGCGGCGGGGTGATCGGCTGTGAGTTCGCCTGCATGATGCACGAATACGGTGTCGAGGTCACGATTGTTGAACTGATGGATTCTCTGCTGCCGGAGATGGAAGCCAAGCTGGGCGAAACGCTTGCCGGTGTCTTCTCAAAACGCGGCATGGCCATCCACACCGGCGTCAAAGTCGAAGGCATGGAAGTCAAGGGCAATGTCGTCGAAGCAGTCATTTCCGGCAACCAAACCCTGCAGGTCGATAAGGTCCTCGTTGCGACCGGGCGACGCCCGAACACGCAGGACATGGGCCTCGAAAGCATCGGACTGGAAACGGACCGCGGGTTTATCCGCGTCAACGATAAAATGGAAACCGGCGTCAAAGGCTATTACTGCATCGGCGATGCTAACGGCCGGTGCCTGCTGGCTCACGCCGCCAGTGCACAGGGCGAAGTGGCGGTCGAAAACGCACTCGGCCACAGCAAAGAGCAACTGCTGCCCGTACCGAACGCCGTTTACACCTTCCCGGAAATTGCTTCGGTGGGCCTGACCACCAAACAGGCGCAAAACCAGGGCATCGGCGTTCGCATCGGCGAATTCCCGATTGGTCATCTGGGCAAGGCGATGGCGGTCGGCGAAGAATTCGGCTTTGTCCGCGTCATTCGACATTTTGAAGACGATACCCTGCTGGGCGTTCACGTCATCGGGCACAATGCCACGGAAATTATCGAAAGCGCCACGGCTATGCTGACGCTGAAGGCCTCCGGCAAAGACTTAGCTGAAATGATCTTTGCCCATCCGACGCTGTCCGAAGCGGTTAAAGAAGCCGCGGAAGATTCGTTCGACAGTGCGCTGCACCTGCCGCCGCGAAAAATCACACGCATCATGGCAGACGCAGAAGAAAATTAAAAATGATTGTCATTCCCGCCAATGGCACCGAATCCAGATAATGAAATTTGTAATATGGCCGGCTTCGGCTTGGCATCATAATAAAAGGTAAAAGAGTTTATGGATGAGTGTGAAGCACAAACAACGGATTTTTTATTGAAACTGGGCACCGTCGACGACGTCAGAACTGAAGCGCAAAACGGCGGCGGTCTGGCCGAATCGGTTCCCTTTAATACGCATATTCATTTACCGCCAAACTTTTCGGCATTTGAAACCGTTCAGCAGGCCGTCGATCTGGCTGCCGAACAGGGCGTTCAGGTTCTCGGTGTCGGTAACTACTACGATTTTGCCGTCTATCAGGATTTCGTAAAGGCTGTCGGTGAGAAAGGTATCTTTCCGCTGTTCGGCACCGAAATCATCGCATTGGAAACCGATCTCCAGAAAAAGGGCATTCGTATCAACGATCCCGGCAATCCCGGCAAATATTACATTTGCGGCAAAGGCATCAGCCGCTTCGACCAGTACACGCCCCGGGCGGATGAACGGCTCAAGCAGATTCGCCAAAGCGATACGCTGCGGATGCGTGAAATGACCGACAAGATGGCCGCGGTCTTCAGCGCTCGCGGCATCGACACCGGTCTGGACGAAGCCGCCGTTATCGCCCGCATCGTCAAACGCCATGGATGCGCCGCTGAGATGGTGACTCTGCAGGAGCGTCACCTGGCGCAGGTGTTCCAGGAATTCTTCTTCGAACAAGTCTCTGCAGACGAGCGGGTTCAGAAGCTGACAGATCTGTTCGGCGTGATTCCGCAATCAGCTTCGTTTGATGCGGTCGGCGTTCAAAATGAAATTCGTTCGCACCTGATGAAAGCGGGTAAATCCTGTTTCGTGCCGGAAACATTCGTCAATCTCGCGCAGGCCAAAGAACTGATCGCCGAGTTGGGCGGCATTGCCTGTTACCCGATTCTGGCCGACGGTTCCAAACAGCGATGCGAATACGAAACACCCGTCGAAAATCTCATCGAGACGCTCAAAGCCGAGCAGTATGCCATGGTCGAATTGATTCCTCTTCGCAACCAACCGGACGTGCTGACCGAGTACGTCACCGCGATTCGCAAAGCGGGCATCGCCGTCGTTGCCGGCACCGAACATAACACGCTGGACCTGTTGCCGATTGCACCGACCTGTGCGGCCGATCAGCCCATTCCTCAGCCGGTCAACGATATCTTCTGGGAAGGCGTTTGCGTGCTGGCGGCCCATGCGTTCCTGAAGGCTCAAGGCCAGGCCGGTTTCGTCGAAGCGGTCGGCGACGCGGAAGCCAAAATCGCCGAATTCAGTCGCATCGGCGCCGTGGTACTGCAGCGTTACTTTCAAAAATAAAATAAGAGTGATAAAACGATTTGTCATTCCCGCGCAGGCGGGAATCCTGAGTTAGCAGTCTTAAATGTTGTAAGTTTTAATCGAAGGATATTCATGAGTAACACTGTGCAAGATAGAATAAATCAAATTGCTCCGGCTCTGCGAATGCTTACCGCCGAGAGTGGCCAATACCCCATCATCCGTTTCAGTGAAGAATCAGACGCCGCCGCGGCGAAGGTTGCTCTGCCTGCTGAGACAACGGAGCAGCAATTGATTGAGTTGTTATCGGAAACATTAAAATCAAAAGACATCAAGTCGATTGCAGTTGAAGGCACGGGCAGTTTTGCAATCCAGCCGGTTAAAGCAACCTCCGGCCGTGTCGCCGGCAAGGTCGCGATTGTGACCGGCGCCGCACAGGGATTCGGGCTCGAAATCGCCCAAAGCTTCATCAAAGAAGGGGGCTGCGTGGTACTGGCGGACATCAATGTTGACGAAGCTCAAAAGCAGGCGGAACTGCTGCAGGGCGAGTATGGTGTCGACCGGGCGATGGCCGTTGCCATCAATGTGACCGATCTGACTTCGATTGAAGCGGCGATTGGCGACGTGGTTAAACGCTACGGCGGCTTTGATGCGTTTATCTCCAATGCGGGTGTCCTGAAAGCCGAAAGCGTCAAGACCCAGTCGGAAAAGGATTTCGATTTCGTCACTGCGGTTAATTATAAGGGCTACTTTCTTTGCACGCAGGTCGTTTCAAAGATTCTGGCCACCCAGCACAAGGCCGATCCTGCTTACATGAGCGATATCATTCAAATTAATTCCAAGTCCGGCCTTGTCGGCTCCAACCGTAACGGTGCCTATGCGGGCGGTAAGTTCGGCGGCATAGGATTGACACAGTCGTTCGCCCTGGAACTGATCGAAGACGGCATCAAGGTCAATTCGATCTGCCCGGGCAATTTCTTCGACGGCCCGCTCTGGTCCAATCCCGACAACGGCCTGTTTGTGCAATACTTGCGAACCGGCAAAGTCCCCGGTGCCAAAACCATCGAAGATGTCAAACGGTTTTACGAATCCAAGGTGCCGATGAACCGCGGCTGCACCACCCCTGATGTTATGGCGGCGGTATTCTACTTAATCGAACAGAAATATGAAACCGGCCAGGCCGTCCCCGTGACCGGCGGTCAGGTCATGCTTCATTAAAATAAGGAACACGAACATGGAAACAATTCCCGCAACGCAAAACGCCGTTCAGTTAGTCGGTCCCGATGAACTCAAGTGCAACAATGCCAAGGAAGTTGATACACCGAACCCGCATCAGATTCTGGCAAAGATTGAAGCGGTCGGCCTGTGTTTTTCGGATTTGAAGCTGCTCAAGCAGTTTGACCAGCACGTCCGCAAGAGCGAAATTATTGCCGGTATCGACACCGCGATTCTCTCGGAAATCCCCAGCTATAAACCCGGCTCAGAAGCCACGGTTCCCGGCCACGAAGCCTTTGCGACCATCGTCGCCGTTGGCGATCAAGTCCGCCACCACACCGTCGGCCAGCGGGTGCTGATACAAACTGACTACCGCTGGCTCAAAACAGCTGAATCCAATTCGGCGTTTGGCTATAACTTTGAAGGCGGCCTGCAGGAATACGTCCTGATGGACGAACGCGTGATCGTTGATCCGTCCCGGGACGAAAGCTTCCTGATTCCCGTAGAAAAAGAAATGAGTGCCTCGGCCATTGCACTGGTCGAACCGTGGGCCTGCGTGGAAAGCTCTTACATCACTGAAGAGCGCCGCGTCATCCAGCCCGGCGGAAAACTGCTGGTCGTCGTCGATTCCGGTCGAACGGTCGAAGGGCTGAAAGAGAGTCTGTCACCGGCTGACGGTCCGGCTTCCGTGACCGTCTTCGGCGTCGATACGATGGAAGGTTTTGAAGTGACGGTTGCCGCAGATTTAAATGCGCTGCCGAATGAGTCTTTTAATGATATTGTGTACTTTGGCGCCGATAAGGCGACCGTTGAGATATTAGGCGAAAAGCTCGCCGCACAGGGAATCATCAATCTCGTCCTCGGCGGCCAAACCATCGGTTGCGATGTGTCCGTGGGCGTCGGTCGCACTCACTACGGCATGACCCGCTGGATTGGGACCACCTCACACAACGCTGCCGAAAGTTATAAGAACATTCCCGTAACGGGTGAAATTCGCGCCGGCGACAAGGCGATTGTCATCGGTGCCGCAGGCCCGATGGGGCAAATGCATGTCATTCGTCTGATCTGTACCGGCCTCGAAAATCTGTCGATTGTCGGAACTGACTTTGATGACGAACGCCTTGAATCGCTCGCCCAGAAAGCCAATCCCATGGCTGCCGAGCGGGGCGTTGAACTGTCACTGGTCAATCCCAAAACCAATCCGGTCAAAGATAAGTTTAGCTATCATGCGATCATGGCACCCGTCGGACCGTTGGTGGCACAGGCCGTCAAAGACAGCACCGAAGGGGCATTGATCAATATCTTCGCCGGCATCCCCGCCAGCGTTAAACAGGACATTGACCTGGATACCTATATTGCCAATCGATGCTTCATGTTCGGCACCAGCGGTTCCCGCCTGTCGGATATGAAAATTGTGCTGGAGAAAGTGCTGTCCGAACAACTCGATACCGACTGCTCGGTGGATGCGGTCAGCGGGATTGCCGGAGCGATTGACGGCATTCGTGCAGTCGAAGCACGGGCGATGGCCGGCAAGATTATCGTCTATCCGCAGTTGACGAATCTGCCGCTGGTGCCGCTGACGGAACTGGGCGAGAAATACCCGACCGTTGCCGAAAAACTCACCAACGGAATCTGGACAAAAGCCGCCGAAGACGAACTGTTAAAAACTGCTGATTAAAAGAACAATTGATTGAAGCATGACCGGGTTCTCTTTTTGTCATTGCGGTGCTTTATGTCATTCCCGCGAAGGCGGGAATCCATAGTTGGCATTTTTGATTCTCGTTTTCACGGGAATGGCAAAGAGCGTTTAATAACAGTCGTGTGCTTTGTGAAGCTAATCCCGAAGGGATGTAATATAATAGCCCCGGGTGTAAACCCGGGGTAAATGAAGTCTTTTTCTTTTTGAGTCCCGAAGGGACGACAGATGGGAAATCAAGATAATGCCTAATACACTGGCAGAAAAAATCGCGTTAATCACCGGCGCCGGCAGGGGAATCGGCCGCAGCATTGCCGAAAGTCTCGCCGACGAAGACGCCGAGTTGATCCTGACGGCAAGGACAGAAAGCCAACTGCAGGAAACCGCTGACATGGTCGCCCAACGCGGCGGCAAGGCCCATGTAATTGTCTGCGATCTGGCGGATGAAGTGTCGATTGATGCATTAGTCGATGCCGTTAAGTCTCAGTGGGGCAGGCTGGATATCCTGATCAATAACGCCGGCATCACGCACCGCGGCTTGCTGAAAGAAACCGATACGCAGGCCTTCGACCAATGCATGGCCGTCAACGCTCGGGCGCCCTTTATCCTGTGCCGACAGTTGCTGGGCTTGTTGGAAAAAGCTTCCAATGGCACGATCGTCAACATTGCTTCCGTGGTCGGCGTTAAAGGCTATGCCAGGCAAACCGCCTACACCGCCTCCAAACATGCACTTCGCGGGATGTCAATCGCACTGGCCGAAGAATTGCGGGATACGAACATTCGTGTGCATGTCATCTGTCCCGGCGGTGTCGAAACGCCCATGGTCACGCAGGTTCGCCCGGATATCCCCGCCGATGAATTGATCGCGCCCCGCGAAATCGCCGAGTTGGTTCTCTACTTAGTGACGCACAAGGGCAATGCCGTAATAGACGAACTGCATATCCGCCGAAAAACGTCGGGCCCGTGGTTTTAGATGGTTTTACGGAAGATGCTGAAATTCTTTTCGGTATTGGCTGGGGGGCATGCGAAGCTGGTCGCGGAAGACTTTACCCATGCGGTCGATGCTGGAAAAACCTGCCGAAAACGCAATGTGCTTAATCGGCAGCGCGGTATTCGTCAGCAAATGTTTGGCCCGTTCCAACCGACAGCGGGTGACTTCCGTGCCGATGGAATAACCAAATGTCTGTTGGAATTTCCGTTCCAGCGTCCGCCGCGTCACCGGCAGCACGTCCGTCAGGTCACTGACACGAAACTCCCGGTAGCTGTGGTTCCAGATCATTTGAAGGGCCTTGAAAATTATCGGATCATCGACCGAATGAGCGTATTCCGTCGGCAGGGCGGTGTCCCGTGGCACTTCCTTTGTTTGGACGTTGTCCATCGCCAGCGTCAGTACTTCCATCGCATAGGCACTGAGTACGTTCGCGTTCTCCGCCGGATGTTGAAGCAGATGATGAAGAATCTTTTTAAAAACATGGACGATTTCATCGGGTCTGTTGACGCTCAGCACGCCGCGGGTCGGGTCCAGCAGCCCCTTTTTCATCAGCCGGTACAGTTGCTCGCCATTCCAACTGAGCCAGTACTCCTTCCATCCGCTTCCTTTCAGCGGATGGTACCGATGCCACAATCCCGGAAACAACAGGATCACATCGCCGGCGCGAACCGTTGTCTGTTCGCACTTGGTCGACTCAAAAACACCCTCACCCTCGGCGATCAGCAGAATCTGGTATTCCGGCAGCGTCCGTCCCGTTTCCCAGCGGAAATTGTAAACACGTGGATGGCCTTTCGGCGGGTAATCGTCACCGGCGCCGATTGTTGCCACGCCCATACCGGTCAGATAAAGATCCCAGCGCATGTTGTTCTCGCTGATCGGCAGATACGTGAAAAAATTGTCCTGTGTTGGCTGTTGTTGCATGGAATAATTATATCGAATTTGAAAAACTTGGTCAATTAAATAGTGACGTAAAATAACGTCTTTTTGTCGCAATTAACAGGTTGTAATGAACATTGAATCGCTTATAATGACGCTAATATCAGCATTTCAACGAAAGGAACGGACCATTTGACTATGTTGCAAACCATTACACAACTGTCCCAAGAATTCGGAACAGATGACTTTGTCCGCGGCGGGGGCGGCAATACCTCTTGTAAAGACGAACACACTCTCTGGGTAAAGCCTTCCGGCACAACGCTGGCCGGACTGACGCCCGAATCATTTGTTGCCATTGACAGAAATAAGCTGGCCGAATTGTATCAGGTCACGCCGCCCGAAGATTCATCCGGACGCGAGGCACTGGTCAAGCAGATAATGGCCCAAGCGGTCCTGCCCGAAACGCCCGGCCGCGCGTCGGTCGAAGCGCCGCTGCATGATTCGCTAACTGCGCGATATATCGTGCATACTCACCCGGCCACTGTCAATGGAATGACCTGTGCCGTCAACGCTAAAGCGGTCGCCGCCGAACTTTTCCCCGATGCCCTCTGGCTGGACTATATCGACCCGGGCTACACGCTTTGTATGCAGGTGCGAAAAGAAATCCAGGCCTACGAACAGGCCAACGGCAAGCAGCCGCAGATCATCCTGCTGAAAAATCACGGTATCTTTGTGTCCGCCGATACGCCGGAAGAGATTCGCGCGTTATACACCGACATCCAAACCAAACTCAAAGCCCGCTACCAGCAGGCCGGCATTTCAACGCAACTGGACATTGCACCGGCGCCGTCTCAGGACATTGTCACTACGGCCGAGCAAACAATTCGTGATGCAATGGAAAATCCCGATATGTGTATTGTTGCGTCGGGTGTGTTTGACTATGCAGTCGGGCCGATTTCACCGGACCACATTGTCTATTCCAAGTCCTTTCCGTTCGTGGGCGCCCCGACAGCCAAAGCAATGGCCGACTTTAAAGCCAAACACGGTTACCTACCGCAGGTTGTGGCGTTTGCCGATTGCGTGTTTGGCGTAGCGGATAACGCAAAAGGAGCCGGTTTGTCGCTGGAGTTGGCTTGCGACGGGGCCTTGGTCCAAAAGCTCGCCGCAGCCTTTGGCGGCATTGACTACATGACCGACCGGGCACGCGAGTTTATCGAAAACTGGGAAGTGGAATCGTATCGCAAACAACAAATGCAGGATTAGAAAGAGGAGTCAATTTGATGTCACAAGAACACGCATACGCGGCAATTGATCTGGGCGCCGAGAGCGGACGCGTTGTAAAGGGAATACTGGCCGGCGGCAAGTTGCGTCTGGAAGAGATCAACCGTTTTCCAAACGGCATGGTGCCGATTGGCGGCCATTACCACTGGAACCTGATTCGCCTCTACGAGGCAATGGTCGAGGCATTTAAGACGTGTGCCCAGTCGGATGTGCCGATTGAAAGCATCGGCGTCGATTCATGGGGCGTCGATTTTGCACTGCTGGCCGAAGACGAAACGCTGATGGGCCTGCCCGTTGCATATCGCGATGACCGCACTGATGGCATGATGGAAAAACTCTTCGAGAAAATCCCTTCAAAAACCATCTATGAAAAAACCGGTATCGCCTTTTTAAAGTTCAACTCGATTTATCAGCTCTTGGCGTTGTCCTCCCAGAACAGTGAAGCGATTAAGAACGCCAGACACTTCTTGATGGTGCCGGATTATTTCCATTACCTGTTCACCGGCAAAATGACCAATGAATATACCATTGCCAGTACGTCACAGGGCGTCAATCTCAAAACGCGCTCATGGGATGCCGATATTCTCAAAGCCATCGGCGCCCCGACCGGCCTGATGCATGACTTAATCGAACCGGGCACCATCGTCGGCCCGTTGACCGAACAACTGCAGACCATCACCGGCTTGGGCCCCGTTCCCGTTGTCGCCCCCGCCGGGCATGATACCGCCTCTGCCGTCGCGGCCGTTCCCGCCGAAGGCAAAAACTGGGCCTACATCAGTTCCGGCACCTGGTCGCTGATGGGTATCGAATCCGACAAGCCCGCTTCGACGCAGAAAGCCTACGAATACAACTTCACCAACGAAGGCGGCGTGTTCAACACGATCCGATTCCTCAAAAACATCATGGGACTGTGGCTGGTCCAGCGGTGCCGGGCGGCGTTCGACAAACAAATCGATTACGGCACCCTCACGCAGATGGCCGCCGAAGCCCCCCCGTTCGTCAGTCTCATCGACCCGGACCGGGATAGGTTCATGAATCCGCTGTCGATGACCGAGGCCATCGCGGATTTCTGTAAAGAAACCGGCCAACCTGTTCCCGCCTCCGAAGGCGCTTTCGTTCGCTGCTGCCTGGAAAGTCTCGCGTTGCAGTACCGCCTCGTCGCCGCCCAGCTCGAAGAAGTACACGACATGAAACTCGAAAAAATTCACATTGTCGGCGGCGGCACACAGAACAAACTGCTCAATCAGTTCACCGCCGATGCGACCGGCATGGACGTCATCACCGGCCCCATCGAAGCAACGGTCATCGGCAATATCGTCATGCAGGCAATCGGGATGGGCCACCTGGACTCGCTCGACCAGGCACGGCAGATCATCCGCGACTCGTTCCCGATGGAAGCCTATCGCCCGCAGCAGACCGACGTCTGGGATCAGCAATTTGACCGGTTCAAAAAATTAAAAAAACAGTAAGCAGTGTACGGAGAACGCGATGAAAATCGATAAACCGCTTGGTAAAACATGCTGGATTGTTCCGGACGGCTACATTCCGATAGTCACCGATTACGATAAAGGCAATCGCAGTGGCTACCTGTCTCACGAATGCGTCTGTATCTTAAACACCGGCCCCAATGAGGTTGAAATAACGCTGTCGTTTTACTTTGAAGACGAGGACCCCGTGATCGTTGAAAATATCACAGTGGCCGCACAGCGAAGCTGTCATCTTCGCATCGACCAACTGACCCGACAGGATAAACCGGTAGTCCCCGCCGGCAAACCCTATTCACTGATCGTCCAAAGTACGGAGCCAATCGTCGTGCAAATGTCCCGACTCGACACCACCCAGGACAACATGGCCTTTTTGTCAACAATGGCCTATCCGATAGAAGAATAGAGACTGTCATTCCCGCGAATGACGCCGAGTTCATAGATGATGCTTTGTCATTCCCGCGCAGGCGGGAATCCAGACGTCTCAAATAAAAAGAACGGTTACAATAGAAACACCGAAGTCCCAGGAGAATAAACACATGAATCAAAAGAATATTGAACAGGCTTACGAAATCGCCAAAGCCCAGTACGCCGCTATCGGCGTCGATACCGAGGCCGCAATGAAACAGCTCCAAACCGTCCCCGTGTCCATGCACTGCTGGCAGGGCGATGACGTTGGCGGCTATGAACACGTCGGCGGCGCCGAACTGTCCGGCGGCATTCAGGCCACCGGCAATTACCCCGGCAAAGCACGCAGCATCGACGAATTGCGAGGCGATATCGAAAAGGCCCTGTCGCTGATCCCCGGCACCCACCGCCTGAATCTGCACGCCTGCTATCTCGACAACGGCGGCACCTTCGTCGACCGCAACGAAATCCAGCCCGAACATTTCCAAAGCTGGATCGACTGGGCCAAGGGCAAGCTGCACGGTCTGGATTTCAATCCGACCTTCTTCTCGCATGACAAAGCCGCCGACGGCTTTACCCTGAGCCACCCCGACAAAGGCATTCGTGATTTCTGGATCGAACACGGCATCGCCTGCCGCAAGATCGGCGCCGAAATGGGCGCTCAGCTCGGCACCACCACGGTGACCAATGTCTGGATTCCCGATTCCTACAAAGATACGCCCGCCGACCGCGTCGCGCCGCGTCAGCGTCTGGCCGACTCGCTCGATGCGATGTTCACCGAAGACATCGACCCGAAACTGCATCTGGACGCGGTCGAATCCAAGCTCTTCGGCATCGGCGGCGAAAGCTACACCGTCGGCTCGCACGAATTCTATATGGGCTATGCCGTCTCCCGTCAGAAACTGCTCTGCCTCGACGCCGGCCATTACCATCCCACCGAAATGATCTCCGAAAAAATCTCCTCGGTCATGATGTTCTGTCCCGAACTGCTCCTGCACGTCAGCCGCCCGGTCCGCTGGGACAGCGACCACGTCGTTTGCTTCGATGACGAACTCCAGCAGATCGCCAAGGAACTCGTCCGCAGCGGCAAACTCGACAAGGTTCACATCGGACTGGATTTCTTCGACGCCAGTATCAACCGCGTTGCCGCCTGGGTCATCGGCACCCGCAATATGGTCAAGGCACTCCTGTTCGCCATGCTCGAGCCGACCGAAGCCATCCGCAAGGCCGAACTGAATATGGACTTTACCCAGCGGCTGGTCATGTTCGAGGAATTGAAAACCATGCCGTGGACCGCCGTCTGGGATTACTATTGCGCCAAACAGAATACCCCCGTCGGCCTGTCATGGTTTGATGAAGTCAAAAAATATGAGTCGGATGTACTCAGCAAACGAGGATAATTGGTACTCATTGCGGTCATCCTGAGCGACCGCAGCTTTGTCACCCCGGGGCTGATCCGGGGCGAAGGATCTGTTTAAATAGGGAAATTCCATTTATAGCCCCGAAGGGGCAAAATACAATAGCCGGTGGTTTCAACCACCGGTTAAGAAGCGTTAATTAATTCAGTCCCGAAGGGACGATATAAAGAAAACCAAACGCCGCGTGTTGCCGCGGATATGCAATGTAATTCGATATAAATCAGGATTCGAACATAATTCATTGGAGGATCTAAAATGTCACAGGAATCTCAGACAGACCAGAGTCAACAGGCCGCCGCCGGTGGCGAGTTTGAACGCGAGCAGGTGCCCCAGAGTGCCTTGCTGGGGTTCAAGAGTTTCATCGGCATGTACGCAGGCGAACATTGTGCCGGCACCGAACTGATGCTTGGCCCCCTATTTGTCGCTGCCGGCGTCAGTGCATACGATCTTGTCGTCGGCTTGCTGCTCGGCAACGCACTGGCGGTACTCAGCTGGGTGCTGGTCTGTGCACCAATCGCCACCCGTGCAAGACTGACCCTGTATTATCAACTTGAAAAGATCTGCGGTCGCAAACTCGTGACGGTGTATAATCTGGCCAACGGCGTGATGTTCTGCTTCCTGGCGGGAGCAATGATCACCGTCTCGGCGACGGCACTGGGCGTATGGTTCAAATTTCCCATGCCCGGCCTGACGGATTATTATCCCAACAGCGTCGGTTGGGTGTTGGCGGTCTTAGCCGTCGGTGCGGTGATCGCGCTGGTGGCCGCAGGCGGCTATCGCATCGTCTCTCGCTTTGCCAATATCGCCGCGCCGTGGATGGTGCTGGTGTTCCTGGCGTTCGGATTTGTCGGGCTTCGCAACTTTATGAATGCGACCGGTACCGAAATTCATTCGCTGGGCGATTTATGGACGATGGCACAAAGCGACATCTGGAAGGGCGGCGACCCGCTGCCCGGCCAGGTCAAATTTACCTTCTGGCACGTGATGTTCTTCGGCTGGTTCTGCAACATGGCCATGCATATCGGCATGAGCGACCTGTCGGTCCTGCGGTTTGCTAAAAAGAGCTGGTATGGCATCGCAGCCGGAGCCGGCATGTACGTCGGTCACTTCATGGCGTGGATCAGTGCATCGATTCTCTTTGCCTATCAGCTCCATCTGGACCCGTCCGATACCGCCGTCCTGCCGGGACCGTTGGCGGATCGCGCTTGCGGATTGGCGGGCCTGATTTGCGTGATCATTGCCGGCTGGACGACCGCCAACCCGACGATTTACCGTGCGGGATTGGCGTTTCAGGCCATCATTCCCAAAACATCCCGTTTTACGGTGACGCTGATAACCGGCCTGATCGCCACCATCGCCGCGATGTTCCCGTGGTTTGCGATGAAACTGCTGGACTTTGTGGCACTGTACGGGTTGGTGTTGATGCCCATGGGAGCGGTAATCTTTGTGGACTTCTGGCTGATTAAAAAGTTCGGTTTGCAAAGCGGCTATGCTGAACTCAGCGGCAGAAGCTTTAACTGGGCCGCGGGTTTGGCCTGGGTTGTGACATTCGCGGTTTGCATGTGGATGGTGCTGACCGGCCGGATTCAGATCTACTTCGTCTCGCTGCCCGGCTGGTTTGTGACCGCCGTGCTGTATGTCGCGCTGAGCTTTTTCTATCAGAAAAAAGTACGTCCCTCTGTTCAATAAAGGATGATTAAAATGAAACAGATTGCAAAATATATCGCGTTGGTATCATTACTGGTGTTGATTACTCCCTCCGTGCTGTACCTGGCCGGTAAGATGACATTGGACCAGACCAAATGGATCATGCTGCTGGCGACCATCGTCTGGTTCGTCACCGCAACCCTCTGGATGTGGCACGAAGAAAAACAAAAGCAATAACAACAATGTGACTGAAATACAAAAACGGGCCGCAGTGACAACAATCGCCGCGGCCCGTTTTAATAATCAATAATCAATCTAAAACGGCCACCAGATATAAATCGTCGGCTCATAATACTGCCATCCCCACAGATTATACCACGCCGCCCAGGTTGACAGCGTAATCACCACCAGCAGGATAATCCACGCGATCCGCCGCCAGTACACCGCCACAATAAGTCCCGCCACAAACTTACCGATCACCCCGGCAATCGGCCCCAGGACCGGCCCCAATAATTTCGCCGCCAGGCTGACCGCCGGATGCAGCTCGGTCTCCACCCCGTCACGCAGCATGAACTCCATCGTGCTGATCCCGTCGGCCAGCAACGCCAGAAAATACAGAATCAGCAGCAGCCAATAGCTCTTCCAGAACCCCCGAAGATTCGTCTGAAAACGTTTTTTAATGACATTTAATCCCATAATAAAATCATAACCGTTAAAACAATTCCGGCCTGAAAGGCCAATATAGTTTAGCCCGGGGCAACGCCCCGGGAACTGGAATCACCCGATGATGGCCCGCCCTGAAGGGGCAGTATAATTAACCGTCGTTTGTTTTTCTTATACATGAATCAATAATCAATTCACCCATGTCATCAATCAGAAGCATATTATGATTGTCGTCGTACGTCTCATCATAATATTCGTATTCAGTGTCGTCATAATTATCCGGCGGCGGGCTGCCAAACGTCCCGAACGGTGTGACGAGGTATCCCATAATCAGCACATCCACAACCACCAGCACCAACAAATGCCCCGGGTAAAAATAGCGGTACAGATATTGATTTGGCCGTGGTAGCTTGATACCCCGGATAAACGGCACGCATATCGCCAGCAGTTGACGCGGATGCACGCTGGTCATCCACGTATAAACAATTGTCAGCAGGGCGAACGCGCTCCACTGTTTGCGACGATCACCTTCCAGCCAGTAAAACGCCGCCATGGACGTGTAAAGATACCACCCGTAAGAAATGGGAATACACATCGACGCAGTCACAAGCACAATACCCAGCCAGTGACGCTTCTCAATCGCCGCCGTCAGCCAGTAGAAAATCAGAAAACCGAAGATAATATTCAAATCCGCTCCCCGCAGTGAGCCGGGATAAAAAATCAGCAGGTAGGGAACCTGTGAAACCGCCGCCAGCAAAAGCAGCCGCCACGGCCGAACATGCCCCGACCGAATCGTCATCACAAACAGCATCGCATACAAAGGCATTGCCAGCCGCCCCGCATACCGCAAAAAGTTGTATTGATAATACATGAAACCGACATGATCGGCCAGCATCGTCACCATCGCCACCCACTGCCACCCGCTCCGCAGCCCGTTATCAATCTTGGCTATTGGAGCGTCTTCATTTGTTTCAGATAGCCGGTGTAAAGTCTGTTCTATCATTTCATCTCGTGGACCTGCCATAGGTCACCATCATTATCGATCCACAGGCCGATGACTTCGCAATCGGGATATTTTTCCTGCAGGAAGGGCACCGCCTTTTTGAGCTGCTGTTTTTGCACGTCGTCGGGAGCGGGATTGCCTGCACAACCGGCATGGCTGCACGCCGCGATGATCCGGCTGCCGTGTTTATTGACTGAGATGTCGATGCGGTCCAGGATGTCCTGAAAGACATGCCGGTCACCCTCGCCGTCAAAAAATCGAATCGGCCCGGCCTCCGTGATGCTGTCAATATACTCAACCTGGTAACGATCCATCAGGTACTGAATCACCGGCAGCTGAACCCGCCCGTCCATACAATTAATCGCAGTGCAAAACGCCATACAAAAACCTCCGGTTCTAAAGTCCAAAACTCAAATCCCAAAATGCAAAATGTTGGAAACGCGGACGTCTCGTCCGCAGCTTATTCACGAAACGTTATCCCGAGCACAACAGCCTGTTCCGAGCATCCCATTCGGTCATCCCGAGCGAAGCCGAGGGATCTATTTAAACAGCCATCGCTCCAAAGCCTGCCCTGAGCGAAGTCGAACGGGGCGATTCCTAAACTCAAAACTCTCAAACCGCCCATTGGGACAGTTTCAGTATTATACTTGACAATCCCCTCATTTTGAATAGACTTTTCACTCGAAAGCACAAAAAAGGCGATAAAAGTTCCTTCCAAGAGTGAAGAGTTTCAAAAATCACGGCAGGACATCTAACCGGTATTCACACTTTAGTGACACAGCCAGGCGATGTAAGCCGCGTAGACAGTCAGGAGAATACCCCCTTCGATTCGATTCAGCGTAAAACCCGTCCACATCAACGGAAAGGCCAGCAGGGCCGCACCCAGCATCACGCCGAAATCAATGACGCTGAGTCCCTCGGGAGTGCAGGGGGAAATCAGCGACGAAGTACCCAGGATAGCCAGAAGATTGAATATATTTGATCCAACGATGTTGCCGACGGCGATATCAGGTTGACGTTTGAGGGCGGCCACGACGGAGGTGGCCAGCTCCGGGATACTCGTACCGGCACTGATAAGCGTCAGACCGATCAGTGCTTCCGACAGTCCCAGAGATCGGGCAATCCGGATGCTGCCGGAAACGACCATTTTCGAGCCGATGATCAGGATCAACAATCCCGCTGCTGCGAACGCAATTGCGGCAAACAGATTTCCGGTTGGTGCCGGGCTTTTCAGCGAGTCAGTGTGGCCGCCGCGGGCCTGACGGAGCGTCCAGATAGTATAGACGATGATGCCCAGCAGCAGCAAAGCGCCTTCAACTCTGGACAGACGTCCATCGAGGAGGAAAAGAAGCGATAGCACGCTGACGGCGATCATAACGGGGATATCTTGCCGGATAAGAGTTTCAGTGATGCCGATGGGATAAATCAGCGAGCCCAATCCGAGGATCAGGGTGATATTGAAAATATTGGAACCGACGACATTGCCCACTGCGATGTCACTGGAACCGGTGAAGGCCGCCACACTGCTCACGGTCAGTTCAGGGGCGCTGGTGCCAAAGGCAACCACGGTCAGGCCGATTGCCAGCGTGCCGATGCCGAAACGGTGAGCCAGTCCGACTGCGCCACGGATAAGGCCTTCCGCACCCACATATAAACAGATCAATCCGCCTGCGAGTAAAAGCACAGATACCATTCGTAAAGGCCCCTTTCGTAAACCTCCGGTCTGATAGAAACGTTGGTGACCGTTATATTTCTCCCGATCCGTCTGGGTATTATACTTGACATGAACTCATATTTGCATAGACTTTTTAGCAGAAAGCACAAAAAGGGCCGCAAAAAAGGTGAATTTTAGCCATCTGTCAGAAATGACTTGTCATTCCGGCCTTGCGGAATGTCATCCCGGACGTGATCCGGGACGGAATCCAGCGTAAACATAGTATCTGCCGAAGGCGGTTTCCGTGTTTTCTGCAAATGGCTAAAGTAGTACCCCAAAAAAGGAGATTGTATGAAAATACCTCCGAACAGTCCGCAGATTGACCGGTGGCTGCGGTTGATCCGTGCCGAAGGCGTCGGACCAACTCTCTTTAAGCGATTACTGGACTACTTTGGCGATGTCGAGCGGATACTGGCCGCCTCCGTCGCCGAGTTGACCAAAGTCGAAGGCATCGGCCATAAAACCGCCGAGCGAATTGCCCGCACCCGCAGCGACTTTGATGCGGATAAAGAACTCGCCGCCGCCGAAAAACGCGGGGTTTGGCTCATTCACTTGCAAGACGACCGTTACCCGCCCGCACTCGGCGCCATCTACGACCCGCCGCCGGTCCTGTATGTCAAGGGCACGCTCACCCGCGCCGACAATCTTGCCATGGCCATCGTCGGCTGTCGGCGATGCAGCCATTACGGCAGCGAACAGGCCAACCGTTTTTCCCATCTGCTGGCCTCCGCAGGCTTCACCATCGTCAGCGGCCTGGCCCGCGGCATCGACTCAGCCGCCCACCGCGGCGCACTGGCCGCAAAGGGCCGAACCATCGCCGTTCAGGGCTGCGGCCTGTCCAACGTCTTCCCGCCCGAAAACAAAGCGATGTTCGATCAGATCGCCGACAACGGAGCCGTCATCAGTGAACTGCCGCTGACCTACGAACCCCTCTCGGAAAACTTCCCCGCCCGCAACCGCATCATCGCCGGCCTGTCCATGGGTGTGCTGGTCGTCGAGGCGACCTGGCGCAGCGGGGCGCTAATCTCCGCCCAGGCCGCACTGGAAAACAACCGCGAAGTCATGGCCGTCCCCGGCCGCGTCGATTCCCCCACCAGTGCCGGCTGTCACAAACTGCTCAGGCAGGGAGCCCGGCTCGTCGG
Source organism: Anaerohalosphaeraceae bacterium (assembly GCA_963675155.1). GTDB lineage: Bacteria > Planctomycetota > Phycisphaerae > Sedimentisphaerales > Anaerohalosphaeraceae > 4572-13. Next base: position 1,511,736 of record OY775912.1, read on the forward strand.
TGGTATCGAAGACATCATGGACACACTCGGCCACGTGGGAGAAGGTCTCAAAGAATACGCCGAAACCGCCGCTGATGCTGCCGCCCAACAGGCGCAAGGCAGTTTATTCGATCTGTCCTGCCTCAGCCTTACCGACGAAGAAACCGCAATCTTAAATCACCTCAACTCCGAACCGGTGCATCTGGAAGAACTGATCGCAAAAACACAACTGCCTGCCGGCAAAGTCAACGCCTCCGTCATCAGCCTCCAGCTAAAAGGAATCATCAAACAACTCCCCGGCAACACATTCATCAAACGCCACAAATAGTCGCGCCGAGCGCGAGCGACACGACAGAGCTGCAGAAGCGCCGAACGGAAGTGACACGATGCGTTTGCGCACTGAGGATTCTACAGAAGCGCCGAACGGACCTGTCCTTCGAAGCTCATTGAGCGAAGGAGGAAGTGACACGATAGCGATAACACAGTGATGGACGCTTATTGTAAGACCGTAGGGTGGGCCGTGCCCACCAATCACCTGCGTAAATTATTGATGACCCCGGCATTGATGAGCCGATATGTATGACAGTGACTTCCGGGGCGAATGCGGGGACCTATTGGTACCATTTCGATGCGCTGGAGTCTGTGGCGGCTCTTTCACAATACAATAGCGGCAGCGGCGTCGCCTCGATTGTCGAGCGGTATCGTTACTCCGCATTTGGTGAAACGACGGTGACGCTCAATGGCAATACCGGCAATCCGTACCGATTCACCGGCCGCCGCTGGGACGATGAAACGGAGCTTTATTATTACCGGGCAAGGTACTACAAGCCCGATCTGGGCCGTTTTCTACAACCCGACCCCATCGGCTACACCGACGGCATGAACATGTATGCTTATGTGGGGAATAATCCATTAGGGTTTGTTGATCCTTATGGGTTAAGGCAGTGGTCTGGTCTATTTCGTCCTAATGCGATGGTGCGTATTACAACAGAGGGCAGCAATACAACAAAGCGACATCATATTTCGGACGCGACAGATATAGTAATGGTTTTAATCGAACATTCGGTTTCCGGGGATAAAATTGCTGGTTTTGAGTATTATGGTCATGGCGAACCTGGGGGATTGAATGTAGAAATCAAAGACAAGAAAAATTATATTACAGGCATTTACTCAAAAGGTCACTACATAGCCGCAGATAATCAAAATACATACAGTTTAGATATATTAGAGGATGTTATAAAGGGTGCTTTTCACAGATGCAAAAATTTCTTTTCATGTTTGTAATTCAGCCCATGGAGAAAATAGTATAGCGAGAGGATTTAAAGAAATTTTGCCAAACGCAAGAGTCTTTGGTTATACGGGTTATGCAAAGGTAGATCCATTGTACGGCAAGTCTTATCCTCATCCCGATGGAAGCGAATTTGTCGGGGATAATAGGAGGGGTCAGACACCTTTTTTTAGTTAACTTCCGATCTTCCATTGCGATGATTGAAGATCCGTTTGTTCAACGGTTTTTGTGTTCGCTGATGAATGCATCAGTGATGGGTCGAAGGGCGGCGTGTTTTGCTTGAGTGGGATTTACTGCAGCACCGCGCAACTATCCTGAATCGCCTGCAGAATCTGCATCACGTTCGACGAATCCGTCACCACCGCACTGAATCCCTGGTGCTGCAGGTTTGCCGCTTCATTGTCGCTCAATCCGCCGGCAATAGCGATCACTGAACAATCCGCCAGTTCCGGGTTACTGCGAACATAGCTGCACAAATGATGTGCGTTAATATCATTGCTCATCAGGTCAATCAGGATAATATTGGGCATGAATTTCTGAACCAGCAGTCCCGCATCGAAACTGCTGTGCGCACATTCGACATCAAAACCGCCTTTGACCTGGAGTTCTTCGGCAAACCGCTGTGCGTCTTCAGCCTGGCTGTCAACAATCAGGATGCGGGCGGTTCCCGTTTCGAGTCCGTCGGTCGGGATGTCATGCGCCTTCATAAAAGCGATTAACTCACTGACCGGGATGCGGCGGTCACGCGAACCGGGAATCCGGTAGCCCTTCAACTGGCCCGCGTCAAACCACTTCGTGACGGTACGGGGAGCCACGTTACAAATCTGTGCAACCTGACCCGTTGTCAATACGTCTTTTTTCAACATCATCTATCAAACTCCAAATCCGGCTCGAAAGCCGATCTGCCTGGTATCCATAAGTTTTCTCTCGTTGCCGTCTCCATGTTCCGGCAGTCAAACATCGGCCCCTGAGCCCATGAAAATAACTGACAACTCCCAAAAATGTCGCTTTTTTGCGTATTATGGATATTTTTTTGACATGATTGTCCGATAAAATAGAAACAGATGGCCGCTGTGAAGTCACCCGGCCAAGTCCTGAATTAATAAAGTCATCACAAAGCCTGCCTTCGGGCCGGATTTTTCTTGACCAAAATTGTAAATTTAGTAACATAAAGGAATAATCTCGATAGTTGAGAATCATGTGTGGTGATCCGCCGGCGTTTGTTGTCACACGCCGGCGATGGTGAATAAATTCGATTTGCAGTGGTCAGCATTGCAAGCAAAGCTTCAAGAACATTGATTTCGCAAGGTAGGGCGAAAGGCGAATCAGGACAATATTTTAGATGTCTTCGTCAAGTCCAAACGCCTAGAGCGAGTCGGTGAGTATGGCGAAAGGAAATTTTGGTGAGTATGGTTTTGCGATCCCGAGGCATAAAATGGATTTGCCAGGGTTTTGAACGAAGGATGGTCTGTTTTTTCTTGCGAAAAGACACTTTTTTGGTTCAAAAAGGGGGAAGGTCTAGCATTCAATAGCCCCTTTTGACGCATAGTTTTTAAAAACCAGAAATCTTCTCCAACGCAATCATTTCTTGTGCGAATGCTTGTTTGCATGTCTGCCGTGTCTGCAAAAAAATACAACCGACTCCGCGTTGAGCGGATAGAAAGGGCAGATTATGGAATTAGTGGCGGAAATGACAGCGTCCATCGGGCTCATGCTGGGCGTGGTATTGGGGGTTTTAGCGGGCATTATTGGTGCGTTTATCCTACAAAAAACAGTTGCAAAAAATCGCGCAAAAGCATTAGCGGAAGAACTTGATAACCGGATTGAAACGGCTAAAAAACAGGCTGAAACAATCGTCAAAGAAGCACAGTTGGACGCGGCCAGTGAGAAAATGAAAAAACGCGAAGAACTCTCCAACGAGATGAACGCGCGGGAAAATCAACTCCGAAAGCAGGAACTGGACCTGTCCAAGCGGGAAGATGTACTCGAACGCCAGCAGGATAAGGTGTCCCAGCAGCAAAAACAGTTGAGCAACAACGAAAAAGAACTCACCCGCCAGATGAACGCGGCCCAAAACCGCAACAAAGAACTGGCGTCCTTGATTGCCCAGCAGAAAAACCAACTCTTGAAAATCACCTCGCTGGATATGGAACAGGCCAAGGAACTGCTGCTCGAACGTCTGGAAGACGAATGCGACCGTGAGATGAGCCAACTTATCTCGCGTAAAGTGGCGCAGACCGAAGAAACGGTCGAGGAAAAAGCCAAAGAGATTATCAACCTGGCCATCCAGCGATATGCCGCCGAGCAGACCTGCGACGTCAGCGTCTCAATGGTCGATATCCCCAGCGACGACATGAAGGGCCGGATTATTGGCCGCGAAGGTCGCAATATCCGTGCATTCGAAAAATCCACCGGCGTCGATGTCATCGTCGATGACACCCCGGGTATTATCGTCGTTAGCGGCTTTAACCCGATTCGCCGTGAAGTGGCCCGCCTCAGTATGGAGCGGCTCATTCAGGACGGACGGATTCACCCGACCCGCATCGAAGAGGTTGTCAACCAGACCAAAAAGGACGTCCACGCCAAAGTCACCCAAATCGGTAAAGAAGCCGCCGAAGAAGTGGATGTTCGCGGCCTCAATAACAAGATCATCGGCATGCTCGGGGCCCTGCACTATCGCACCAGCTACGGCCAGAACGTCCTGCGGCACAGCGTCGAAGTCGCCTTCCTCGCACAGGTCATGGCCGACGAACTCGGCCTGGACGGCTCGATTGCCAAACGCGCTGGTCTGCTGCACGATATCGGCAAAGCCATGGACCGCGAAATCGAGGGCGGCCACCCGGCCATCGGCACCAACTTCCTGCGTCGTTTCAAAGAGCCGCAGATTATTCTCAATGCCGTCGAAGCGCACCACGGCGATATTCCCGCCGACAACCCGTATACGCCGCTGGTCGCGGCCGCCGATGCCATCAGTGCATCGCGTCCGGGCGCCCGCCGCGAAACGCTGGAACGCTATATCAAGCGGCTTGAAAAGCTCGAAGATATCGCCGCCGGTTTCGAAGGCGTCGAGAACTGCTTTGCGATTCAGGCCGGCCGCGAAGTCCGCGTGATTGTCGATGCTGACAAGATCAAGGATGACTCCGCCGTCAAGACCGCACGTGACATCGCCAAGAAGATCGAAGACGAAATGACCTATCCCGGCGAAATCAAGGTCACGCTGCTGCGTGAAGTTCGCTGTATCGAATACGCACGATAATGAAACCGCGGATTTCGCGGATTGACGCGGATTATTAATATATTTTTGTTTTTTAATCCGTGATAATCCGTGTAATCCGCGGTTAAGATAATAATCGGAGTCATCATGAAGGTCAATGTTCTTTGTATTGGAGATGTGGTGGGGCGGCCGGGTCGTCGGATTCTGTCGCATCATCTCGCCCCGCTGGTCGCCGAACACGATATCGACTGCGTGATCGTCAATGCCGAGAACGCCGCGGGGGGCTCGGGGATTACGCCGCAGATTTACGATAAACTCTGCAAGTACGGCGTGCATCTGATTACCCTCGGCGACCACTGCTACCGCAAAAAGGACATCATCCCCACGCTCGAAACACAAAACAACATCGTCCGTCCGGCCAACCTGTCGCCGTACGCCGCCGGCAAGGACTACGCCCTGTACCAGACGTCCAAAGGCGTCACCGTCGCGGTGATCACGCTGATCGGCCGCATCTTCATGAAGCCCGCCGACTGTCCCTATGCCAAGATCGACAGCCTGCTCGGCAAGATTCAAAACGAAGCCGACGTCGTCTTCGTCGAGATGCACGCCGAAGCGACCAGCGAAAAAGTCGCCATGGGCTACTACCTCGACGGCAAGGTCAGTTGCGTCTTCGGCACGCATACCCACGTCGTCACCGCCGACGAACGTATCATGCCCAACGGCACCGCCTATATCACCGATATCGGCATGACCGGGGCGATGGACTCGGTCCTCGGCCGAAAGTCCGACAGCGTCGTCCGCGCCTTCCGCACGCAGATGCCGTACCCGTTCGAGATCGCCGCCGGCGATGTTCGTATCAGCGGCATCGTCGTCACCGCTGACGGCAACACCAAAAAGGCCTCGCATATCCAGCGCGTCCAGGTCGCCGAGGAAACCTCCGACGACCTGACCTACGACAGCGACGACGGACGCCCCGAATCCAACGGATCATTTTAAAAACAGTGCAACCGCGGATTCCACGGATTGACGCGGATTTTTCAATTTAGCTTTTGCAAACAGATCACTATTGCCGTCATTCCGAACGAACAGTGTTGTCATTCCCGCGGAGGCGGGAATCCAGAAGTCAAAACTCCGAACTGAAAACTCAAAACTCACCCCTTTTCCCTCATAAGCCCTTTTTCTCCATTGCTTTAGCAATGATTTTCTTCAATCTTCAAGTTAAAATTTACAATTGAAAATTACTTACTTTTCCCGATAGACGCACCCCTTCCAAAACGATATAATAGGACCATCATCAACGAGGACACCTCTTCGATATCCAAAGCAAATTTCAGACGATAGCGGGACTACGGAAGTCGTCCCGAGACTATAAGTTTTTCCATATAGCAGGCCGGCCCCAGGAAGGGAGCCGGCCTTAGTTGTTGGGTGCCACGCATTGCCACGAACTTTCACTAAAAGTTTTTGCCACAGATTAACACAGAGTCTCACAGATTTTGTATAACAGCGCGGCGATGTGAATCGCCCGATCGGGGGTTTCGTTTCTGACAGGATTTTTCCAACGCATACAGGAATACAAGAACTCAGGGACTCAAGGAGTGGATTTGCGCCTGCGCGGGAATGACAGGGGGTGTTGAGATTGGGTTTGAATTGGGTTTGTTTTGTTAACATTTCCTTTATATTTTCCCCTCTGAATTTTGCTAATCCATTTGATATCAAGCGGTTAAAAGTTGTTAAGGAAATATTAAAATTGGGTTTGTTTGTTAAAAAACAGGGGTGAGTACTGTATTGGCTGCCGGTGTTTTTACCATGAACGCGAAGGAGTCGTGAGAGGACCACGGAAATCACGGAAATGCACAGAATTAACCACCGAGGACGCCGAAGACGCCGAGAGATTTTAGGGTAAAATATGATTATTTGTAATGACTGCTGGTACATTGTTTTGGCTCCTTATTTTTCCTTTTTCAAAAAACATGTCCCCCCGTATTTAGGACGATCGTGCGTGTTTGGTACGAAAAATGGTATTTCATACTATTTTGTCCTGTTTTAAGTGTTGGCCGGAGAAGGGGTAAAAAATATTTTGGAATTTTCGAGATAGCAAGATAGTGCATGCGGAATTTGTCCGATCTCGATGCTTCGCATCCAGATCGGACAGTGAGTAGTGAGTAGGTGGTGGGGGAAGCACGAATGGACACGAATATTTCTATTAAAAACTCTTTTCTTTGTCGGGATAGGGGGATAGAATGGGGATTCAGAACAGGAGATAGTTGACAGGAGTCAGGAGATTTTTTAGGAGAAAGAATCGGTGAGGTTTCGGTTAGAAGTGAGGCATCAGAATATAGGAGAACACGCGTGTTGATTTTCCCGGGTTGAATGTGTGCGTGGTTTGTGCTGCGCTTTTTGTTTTAGTCACAGATTACACGGATTTTTGGATAAGAGAGTACGATGCAAATTAAAACGACTTTATATGACATTATTGGTTATATATTACCCGGTGGATTGTTTCTTTTACTGTTATTAATTGGTCATGCACAATATGACTGTGACAGCCAGGTATTGAAGTCTGTATGGGCAAATATAGAGATGGTTAAGTGGCCCCAGATTATTGTAATTTGTTTTGTCTTGTACATTGCAGGACATATTATTTCTTCGTTGAGTTCGTTATTAGAGTCATGGACTTCGAAGTCGCCGAATTATGAAAAATTATTAGGTTCTGAATTATTTAATCGATATAAGAGCAAACTCGAAGAATTATATAAGTGTAAACCTGATTCAAAGTCATTCAGACTCTGTGTTTGTTATGTCGAATCAAAACAGTCGGCGGTTTATTCTACGGCTTTTACTTTTCTTAGTTTTTATGGAATGTCACGAAATACAAGTTTACTGTTGGCTTTGTTTGCTGTTTGGGAGATGTTTATTTTAACGTGTGTTATAATGACAAAAGGTTGGAGTATGCTTTTTTCTGCAGTACTAGGATTTGTAAGTGCTTTGATTTTAACTGTTTTGACTTATTACACGTACAAGCGTTTTCGAAGGTATTTTTACCAGTATATAATCTGTGGGTTTTTGTTGTAGAGGGATTCTCATGAGTAAAAAACTGGTCTGCACTGTGTTTAATGTCGAACACGGATTCTGCGCATTTATTAAGTCACCTAATGGATATGGACTTTTAATAGATTGTGGGAGCAGACCAAATTTTTCACCAGTTAAATGGCTTCGTAGGCAATATAACACTAACACATCAGGGAGGTTTTGCTACTTTGGAAAAAATCGGATAGCAGAATGTATAATCTCACATATTCATGCAGATCATTTTGATGATATTGGGATGTTAAGTAAAGACAGACCTAAATTACTCACTAGAGATAAAAAAACATTGAAATATATTGAGAAGAAAATAAAAGAGGCTGAAAAGAAAAACAAGAATAAAAAAGTAAGTGTTCTAAAAAAATTTAGAAAATTTAGTGATGAGTTTAATAAAAAATCTGAGAAACAACCAGAGTGGGGATTCGGTTATTTTGGAAAGTATCAACTTGGTTTTGACGAAGCACAAAAAATTGCCGATGATCGAGAGAAAATTATTAACAATAGAAGTTATATAGTTGGGATTGAATATGCCGGGAAAAAGCTTCTCTTTCCGGGTGATATAGAGGTTCCTGGTTGGGAAAAAGCGTTTGGGGCGGAAAAATTTAAAGAGGTTGTGCAGAATGTAGATTTTTTTATCACATCACATCATGGCCATAAAAGCGGATTTACATCTGAGATTTTAGATTATACTGGAATACCTGAAATATACATTGTTTCAGCAAAGAGTGGTGACGAGAAAGTTGATTCTTCTTACTCAAAAGAAGAATACTCGAAAGGATATATAATAGCTGGTCGATCTTATAAATCACACATGGTTTCAACTAGAGAAGAAAATAAATCAATTGAAATTACAATAAATGAGAATGGCACATCGAGTATACTTTTAGTTGATGCAGAAGATAATTTATCAGATGATCAATCCCAAAAACGCAGTAAGAAAACTGAAAGAATGACCAGAGGGTGGAGTAGATAGAAGAAGAGAAGTAAATAAGTATAAAATGATTTGTGCTAATTTAAAGGCAATGAAAAAATGGAATCAGAAATTAGAGAAAAATTGTTGGGATTTGCAAAAGATTCTTATGATCATGAAATTAACATAAAGAATGCAATTAATTCTCGATTTCCGTCTATAGCTACAACAATAACAGTACTTTTTGGTGCTTTAGTCTATTTTGTTAAAACAATAGATGTCTTACAATTTACTTTTCTTAAATGCTCCTTTTATGTTTGTTTAGTACTTTATGCGATTTCATTGGGATTTTCGTTGTTTTATCTTTTTAAGTGTTTATTTACTTACAGGTATAGTTATGTTGCCAATCCAAGTGAAATCCATAAGCATTTTATAGATGCTGATCAGTACAATGAAGATGTCATAGAACATAACAAGAAAAAGCCGAGTCAAGTACATAAAGAGCTGATTGATCTTGAAGATGAACTATTTGAGGTTTTACAGCGTCATTACTCATCTTCTGCTTGTACAAACAGGATCAACAACAAAAGGAAAAATGGATATTTTATAAGAACACTTTATTCCGTATTTGTTGGGATTATATGTCTTATTGCGACAGCGTTCTTTTATCATGCGAACAGAATTTGTTACGCAAATAATAAGCCAAAAACAACAGTAGTTGACAAAATGGAGACCAAGAAGATGTTTCAAGAAAATGAAAACCAACATTTCAAAAGTACCGATGGCGATCCGAATCAAGAAGAGCCTCAGCGTCCCATTCCTCCAGAGCCAGAAATGATTATCGAGGCTGAGCTTCCTCCTTTGGAAATTCAGACAAAAACACCAAAAACGCCTGAGAATAAACAAGAGTAATTGCTAGCTTTTTATTTCATATTGCTTTGGTCCATTATTGATGTATAATTGGACCTATGACAAAAGCTAAAAAACAACTCCCTACGTTTAGTGTTACTCAATTGAATAGTCTGATCGGGGCGACGCTTTCTAATGCGCTGCCGGGGCGGTTTATTTTGCGGGGTGAGATTAGCAACTGGAAGCGGCATAGCAGTGGGCACTGTTATTTTTCGTTGAAGGACGCTGAAGGATCGCAGATTCCGTGCGTGATGTGGTCCAGTAAGTTCCGGGGCGTGAAATTTGAGTGCGAAAGCGGGCTGGCGGTTTTGGCGACGGGATATGTGGATGTGTATGTGCCGGGGGGCAAGTACCAGTTTTACGCCGAACAGCTTGAGCCGGCGGGGATCGGCGACCTGCAATTAGCGTTTGAGCAGATGCGGCGGCGGCTGGCGGCTGAGGGGCTGTTTGAGGAGGCCCGTAAGCAGGCGATCCCGCGGTATGCGACGCATATCGGGGTTGTGACGAGCCGCACGGGGGCGGCGGTGCAGGATATCATCGACAGCGTGACGAACCGGTGGCCGTGTGCGAAGATTTACGTGTTTAACGCACCGGTGCAGGGGCCGGGGTCAGCGGTGAAAATCGCCGCGGCGATTGGGCAGGCGAATCGGCAGGCGCGCCGGCTGGGGCTGGATGTGCTGATTGTCGGTCGCGGCGGCGGGTCGATGGAGGATTTGTGGGCGTTTAACGAGGAACCGGTGGCGCGGGCGATTTTCGCGTCGGAGCTGCCGGTGATCAGCGCGGTCGGCCACGAGGTGGATGTGACGATTGCGGACCTGGTGGCCGATGCCCGGGCGTCGACGCCGACGAAGGCGGGGGTGTTGGCGGTGCCGGATTACCGGGAGCAGCTGCAGCTGCTGCATTCGCTGAAGCGTCGGCTGGATTCGAATACGCGGTCACAGGTCCAAAATGGGCAAAATGAATTACGGACGGTGCTGGCCAGCCGGGTGTTTCGGTCGCCGTGGGGTGTGGTGCAGGTCGCGGCCCAGCGGGTGGATGAACTGGCGGCGGGACTGGTGCATGCGGGGCGGGCGCGGGTGATGGATTATCGCCAGCGGATCGACCGGATGCGGGCGGTTTGTCGGAAAATTGAGCCGTCACGGCTGATTGCGGCCGAATATGTGGGCCTGGAGCGGCTTGGGGGGCGAAATAAGGCCGGTATTGTGAAGATACTGAGCAAAAATCAGTTGAAATTGGCGGCGTTAGAGAATAGACTCGACGCTTTGAACCCGCGGTCGGTACTCAGCCGGGGATACAGTATTACGATGAACGGTCGAACCGGCGATGTCGTCACCGACGTTGCGGCCGTGAACGTTGGCGATCCGCTGGTGACGGAGGTCAAGGGCGGGGCGATTCACAGCAAGACGACGAAGATTGAACAAAAGCCCGGAGCGGAAGCGACGGGACAAGCGTTGAATGAATAATGACAAATGAATAATGATTAATTGAGGAATCCCGACTGCGTCGGGATAGCTGTTTAAATAGATTCCTCACGTTCGTTCGGAATGACCGTGTGGGGGACTGAAAATATGGCAAAAAAACAAAGCAAAAAAAATGAGTTTGAGACGGTTTCGTTTGAGAAGGCGATCGAGGAGTTGACGTCGATTGTCGAGAAGATCGAGACCGGGCAGGTGCCGCTGCAGCAGAGCCTTGAGCAGTACGAGAAGGGCATGGGGCTGATTAAGCATTGCCGGGGGATTTTGCTGGATGCGGAAAAACGGATCGAGGAGATCGCCGAAGAGGGGGGCGATGACGAGCCGGATTCTGACGACCTCGACGACGAGGAAGAAGACGAATCGCTTTTTTGAAATTTAAAGATTAACGATTAAAAAGTAAAATTGAGGAATCCCGACGGTGTCGGGATGGCTGTTTTATGACTGGATTCCCGCCTTCGCGGGAACGACATGTTATTTGGGGCATGATGGAATGTGTTGTTCGGAATGTCGCGTTTCGATGGCGATGTAAGTCGTTTCGGGTGACGATTCACTGACAGCTATTAACTACTATGCGGGCGTGGCGGAATTGGCAGACGCGCTGGATTTAGGTTCCAGTACCCAAAAGGTGTGGAGGTTCGACTCCTCTCGCCCGCATTCATTGAGATGGAAACGTCTTCGTTTAAAAACGAAAACCACAAGAATTGTTAATCCGCATTTTGCAGAAAGACTTCAATTATGAATGATAGTTTCACATCAAGAAAAAGTGTCCTGATAATCCTGTCCGCTGCGGTTGTTGTTTTAGGGGGGTGTGCGTCGCTGCAGGCGAGCGCGGGCGATCCGGTGGACTTTGTTGATCCTACGATTGGCACCGGCGGTCACGGGCATACGTTTGTGGGTGCGTCGGTTCCGTTTGGCGCGATTCAGCCGGGACCGAACAATTTTCATAAGGGGTGGGACTGGTGTTCGGGGTATCATTATTCGGATTCGGTGCTGAATGGGTTTTCGCATACGCATCTGAGCGGGACGGGATGTACGGATTTGGGGGATATCCTGATGATGCCGCATACCGGCGAGATCAAGACGTATTCGGGAACGGATGCGGATCCGGACAGCGGCTATGCGAGCCGGTACAGCCATGCGACCGAGACGACGCGGCCGTATTATTATGCGGTGACGCTGGCTGATTACGATACGAAGGTGGAACTGGCGGCGACGGAACGGGTGGCGATGCATCGATATCATTTTCCGGCCGGCGAAGCGGGACACGTGGTGATCGACTTGCAGTCGGGTAACGGCGACGGAGCGCGCGAGACGTTTCTCAAGCGGATTGACGAGAACACGTTCGGCGGGTATCGTTTTTCGCAGGGCTGGGCGAGTGATCAGCGTGTGTTTTTCGTGATTCGTGTGCAGTCGGAGGTGACGGGTTTTCGTGTGTATACCGGCGACGATCCGTTGGAGGGGACTGAGGGCAAGAGCAATATGATTAAGGGGGTGATCAGTTTTGCGGCGTCGGCTGAGCCGATTTCGCTGAAGGTGGCGATTTCACCGGTGAGCATTGAAAACGCCCAGGCGAATATTGAAGCTGAGATGCCGGGGTGGAATTTTCAGGCGGTCGTTGATCAGGCCAAACAAAAATGGAATGCGGAGCTCAAGAAGATCCGGATTGACAGCGAACGGGACGATATCAAACGGACATTTTATACGGCGTATTATCATGCGATGATTGCACCGGTTTTGTTTAACGATGCGAACGGCGATTACCGGGGCACGGATAAGAAGGTGTATGAAAAGGCTTCGTTTACGAATTACAGTATTTTTTCGCTGTGGGATACGTATCGTGCGGAACATCCGCTGCTGACGATTACGCAGCCGGAGCGTGTGGATGATATGATTCAGTCAATGCTGGCGATTTACGATCAGCAGGGCTATTTGCCGGTGTGGCATTTGTACGGCAACGAAACGTGGACAATGGTGGGGTATCATGCGGTGCCGGTGATCGTGGATGCGTACCTGAAGGGCTTTGACGGGTTTGATGCGGAGAAGGCTTTTGCGGCAATCAAGGCGACGGCGATGAATGACCGGGCGGGTGTGAAGTTTCTCAAGGAGAAAGGGTACATTCCCGGTGATAAGGAAAATGAGGCGGTTGCCAAGGCGCTGGAATATGCGATTGATGACGCGTGCATTGCTTTGATGGCGAAGAAGATGGGCAAACAGGCTGATTACGAGTACTTCCTGAAACGCAGCAAGACGTACGCGATGTATTTCGATCAGAAAACACAGTTTATGCGGGGACGGATGGATGACGGTTCGTGGCGAACGCCGTTTGATCCGATTTCGGCGCATCACCGCACCAATGATTATTGTGAGGGGAACGCGTGGCAGTACACGTGGCTGGTGCCGCAGGACCCGGAAGGGCTGATTGGTTTGTTCGGCTCCGAGGAGGCCTTTTTGACGAAACTGGACCGGCTGTTTTCGATGAGCTCGGAACTGGGTGAAGAGGCGTCGTCGGATATTTCCGGTTTGATCGGGCAGTATGCCCACGGTAACGAGCCGAGCCATCATATTTCGTATCTGTATGCGTTTGCCGGTCAGCAGTGGAAGACGGCTAAGACGGTGCGCCAGATTATGGAGACGATGTATAATGATACGCATGAGGGGCTGTGCGGCAATGAAGACTGCGGGCAAATGTCGGCGTGGTATTTGCTGTCGGCGATGGGTTTCTATCCGGTGCATCCGGCTAACGGCGTGTATGTGCTGGGCAGTCCGGCGGTTGAGCAGGCCACGATTGAGCTTGACGGCGGCAAGCGCTTTACGATTGTGGCCAAGGGTAACAGCGACGAGAATATTTATATCCAGTCGGCGACCTATAATGGCAAGCCTTATACGAAGGGGTATATCACGCACTCGATGATTACCGCCGGCGGGACGTTGGTGCTGGAGATGGGCAGTGAGCCGAACACGTCGTTTGCGTCGCAGCCGGAAGATCGGCCGCGGTCTGAGTATTAAGCAAGATTCATAGTTGATACTACAACTTTTGATTAAGGGAAAATGATGCTTCGATTTATGCTGTTGTCGGTCTTTGTGTTTGCCTGTGCGGTTTCGTTTGGCGGGGTAACCGATTCAGTGGACGTTTTTGTGGGCACGCAGGTTGACCACGGTCAGCTTCATCCCGGTGCGGCGGCGCCTTTCGGGCTGGTTCAGCTTGGGCCGGATACCGAGGGCGGCGGGCATACGGGCTATAATTATTCGAATGACCGGCTCAAGGGTTTTTCGCATACGCGTGTCGGCGGTGTCGGCTGCGGGGGGGCGGGCGAGACGGTTCGGATTAAGCCGTCGCTCGGCAAACAGACACGGGATACGATGGATAAGTCCACGGAGACGGGGCGCCCGGGGTATTACGGGGTGACACTGGCCAGCGGGATTGGCGCAGAACTGACGGCGACAACCCGGGTGGGGTTTCATCGGTACACATTTCCAGCTTCGGATGAACGCATCTATCTCCTGATCGATCCCAGTAAGAGTCTGTCGCGGATCAAGGATTCATCGTGGACGGTTGAGAGTCCGACGCTGATTACCGGTTCAGTGAAAGCGGGGAATGTGTGCGATCACGGGTATTTCAAATTGTATTACGCGGTCCGACTGGATACGCCCATGACCGATTCGGAGGCGGACGGTAAGGGCGTGTGGTGCGGGTTTGCGGCGCCCAAGCAAAAGACGGTGCTTCAACTGAAGGTCGGCTTGTCGCCGATCAGTGTCGAGCAGGCGACGATTGAGGTCGACAAGGATGTTGCGGGGTGGGACTTTGAGGCGGTTCGCAAGGAAACAGATCACGCGTGGGAGGCGATGCTGGGCAAGGTGACATTAGGCACGGTGCCCGCGGAGATGGAAGAATATCGCGATTTGCTGTACACGTGTTTGTACCGGTCGTATCTGTACCCGAACAATGTGACCAGCAGTGTTGGTGAGTATCGCATGGCGGGCGACGAGGGGACGGTTCGGGATGCGGGCGATACGGCGGACGATTATGTGTATTATTCGGGGTGGAGTTCGTGGGACGATTTTCGCAAGTACAGCCTGATTTCGCTGATGGAGCCGCCGATTGCTGAGAATATTGCGCGTTCGCTGACGGAATGGTTTGCCGGCGGCCATACGCCGCAATGGGGCAGCGGTTACTGGCCGAGTGCGACGGTTCGGCATGAGTTTATCGCGGCGATCGTGGTGGACGCGTTTTTGAAGGGGTTGAATGATTATGACGCCGAGGCGGCGTATGAGGGCTTGAAAAGTACGATGCTCGGCAATGACCCCGTTGAAAAGCCGTATCAGTATTACCTGGTGATGCGGATGGCGGAGGCACTGGGCAAAGACGACGAGGTTGCCGAATACAAAGAGAAGGCGTTGGGATATCGAAACTATTGGTGTGCGTCGCAGGTGGACGGGGAAGGGAACGTGAGAGGGTTCTTTACGCCGGACGGAAAGCCGGTGCCGCAGCATGAAGTCAACCGGACGAGCGCGTTCTTTTACCAGGGGAACCTGTGGCATTACCGGTACTGGGTGCCGCACGATATGAAGGGGCTGGCAAAACTCCGCGGGTCGCAGACGCAGTTGGCGGACGAGCTGGATTATTACTTTGTGAATTATCAGCATATGCCGCTGAATCAACCGCCGCTGACGTATCCGTTTTTGTTTGATTACCTGGGTCGTCCGTGGCGGACGCAGTACTGGAGTCGCCATTTTATGACCGAGCCGGCGATTGTGATCAACGAAAGCCGGGGCTGGTTCAAAGAGCCGGTGGTGCGTCGGGTGTATCGCAAGACGCCGGACGGGTATATGCCGACGATGGACGATGACGCCGGGTCGATGGCGAGCCAATTTGTGTTTTCGGCGTTGGGGCTGTATCCGGCGTGTATGGGCGATCCGTATTATGTGATCGGGTCGCCGCTGTTTCCGGAGGCGATGCTGCAACTGGCCGGCGGCAAGACGTTTGTGATCCGGGCCAACCAGACCAGCCTGACGAATAAGTATATTCAGTCGGCGACGCTGAACGGGAAGCCGTTTGAGAAAACCTGGATTGCGTATGAGACGATTCGTAAGGGCGGCGTGCTGGAATTTGAGATGGGGCCGGCGCCGAACTTCAAATGGGCCAGCGGTTCGGACGCGGCGCCGCCGTCATTGACACCGTGACGGCAAACCCGCGAAAGCAGTTGAACCGGCGGATGTGCAGAATTTCAATTCCTGTCCCCTTGTGGTGTGGAGGTTCGATTTCTTCGGCCGTCGCTTAAGAAAAAATTTTACAGTAAAAAATCCTTAAGTTTATATTATTCAGTTTTTTCTTCGATATGAAATCGAATGTTCCGGGGGAATATGTTCACGACCGTATAGCCGGACGGCAGGCTCAGATCCGAAGCGGTAATTGTCGTTTCATAGCGGCCCTCGTCACTATTTTGTAAATCGTCAAGACTAAACAGTTTCGAGGCAATCCGGATGTCCTGATTGTCCATGAAATAAAAGTCTCGGCGAGCCGCTGAAAGGACGACCTTAACCATTTCAGGCTCGATGTCTTTGACGACAAGATTGTCTGCCAAGCCCACATATTGAACGGGGATGTAAAACGTTTTGTAAATCGTCACCGACTCATGGATCAGGACAAACCACAGCAGGATCGAAAGGAGAACGGCGGTCATTTTAATCCTTAGGTTACTCAAGAATAAGGATTTTAGATTCCTTCTTTGATGAGCTGATGTGCTCTCCTTTTGGAAATTATATAATATTTCTTCAAAGTTCTTTCGGTCTGTTATTTGACGTATCGTTCCATGTCGGGCCACCGACACCGCACCTGTCGATTCAGATACCACAATACTTAACACATCCGTCAATTCGGACAATCCCAGCGCTGCGGCGTGACGGGTGCCTTTTTCTTTTAATTGATCAAAATCCTGTGACAGGGGTAAATGACATGCAAAGCAAGAAATCCTTCCCTTTTCAATGAGTACGCCCCCATCATGGCCGTCCGAATGTGTATCGAAAATGCTTTTCAGAAGCGACTCGCTCAGAATTCCATCCAGTTCTACGCCGCCGTCAATGTGCCTGCCTACAATATCTCCGCCGGTCAGAACAATCAACGCTCCGATCTTTTCTTCAGAAAGAGAAGATAGTGTATTGACCAGTATTTTTACCTGTCGTTGTGAGTCATATGAAATCTTTGACTTTCTGAATTTGGGACTCAGGCTCCATCTCGCGATCTGTTCAAATAGGCGCCGGATCTCTTCCTGGAAGATGATAATGACGGCGACCAAAATTACGGCAAAAAAGCCATTCATGAGGGTTGTTACCAATTTAAGCCGCAAAATCTTGACGATCATATAGACCATGCCGCATATCACGATACCGGCAAATACGAACGAAGACTTTGTTTTCTTGAACCACAGGAAAACGAGATAAAACAGGATGGATGCGGCCGCAATGTCAACCACATCAATTGCTGAAATATCTGTTATGGCTGTAAACATATTTCATTCCTTTGATCACTTGTCTATTCTTCTTGCCGGCCGATTCAGAGAATTCGCTCTTTATCCGTCGCGGTCATTATACTCTCTCTATTCGCTTTTCGATAGAATTATCCGCATTTTCATGAGAATGCCGGGATTTCTAAGCATTTGGTAAGATAATGCCGGATTTGTGGATTTTAGTCTTTGTCGCCAGATCCGATACAGATATAATATCGAAAAGTGCATTAACCAAAGACGGGTTTATATCGACAGGAGATTTGTTATGGTGCTTGAAAAAGGGGAAAAAGTTCATGTTATTTCGCATCGTCATTTTGAACATGATCTGCGCCGTCATTTTGTCGGTGAGGTTGTATCATGTACCGACCAATTAGTCCGCGTCAAAGGTTATACCTTTGTTTACGATCAAGCCCGAGGCGAATTTGCCAAAAAGGCCATCGCCCGCATTCGCATCATTTCTTTAATTGATGCCCTTAATATTATTAATGTTATTCCTGCGGAAACCGATTTAAATTCTGTCACCTATTGCATGGATCGAAACAGCCGTTTGGTGGTGACTGATGGTAATGCTTTTACTTTGGACATTAATGAATTTTCTACCAACCGGTAGGGTGGGGGCGGCGCCGAATTTTAAATGGGCCAGCGGCCCGGACGCGGCGGCGCCGTCATTGACACCGTGACGGCAAATACTCTCACTCGCAGCGATGCAGGGCGAACCGAAAAAAACAGGTTTTTCAGCCTAATAACACATGTTTTCCAGGAATACATCATAATTTTCGGCAATTTGTGACATCGGTGAACCCAAAATAGAAACCAAGTCTATTCTGTCATGCACTCTCTGGATGCTCTGTCGCAAAAGCGGAATTAATTTTGATTTGTCGTACAGGGTTAAAATAGGTATAATCACGCTCCTTTATAACACTCTTTAAGGCTGAACGTGATGGAAATGAAAGTCAATTTATCGTGTCCGGATATTACCGAGGCGGAAATCGAAGCGGTCACTCAGGTTCTCAGGACGCCCAACCTGTCGTTGGGGCCGAAGGTCCGCGAGTTTGAGCAGGCGTTTGAAGACTATATCGGCGTCAAACACGCCATTACGGTTAACAGCGGCACCAGCGGTCTGTTTTTATGTGCCAGTGCGATGGGCTGGGGGCCGGGCGACGAGATTCTGGTGACGCCGTTTACGTTCATCTGCTCGGTGACCGTTCCCATGATGGTCGGCGCCACCCCGGTGTTTGTCGATATTGATCCGGTTACCCTGAACATGGACCCGGCCAAAATCGAGGAAAAGATTACCGATAAAACCAAGGCGATCCTGCCGGTGGAAGTTTTTGGTAATCCCGCGGGAATGGATACAATCTGTGAAATTGCCGAAAAGCATAACCTGGCTGTTCTCGAAGACAGCTGCGAAGCACTCGGCTCGACCTTGAACGGCAAAAAAGTCGGCACCTTCGGCCAAATGAGCGCATTTGCGTTCTACCCCAATAAACAAATGACCACCGGCGAAGGCGGCATCATTCTCACCGATGACGATGATCTGGCCGAATTATGCATCTCCATGCGAAACCAGGGCAGGGGACGCGGCGGCGGATGGCTTGCTCACCAGCGGCTTGGCTACAACTATCGTCTCTGTGATATCAATTGCGCATTGGGTATCGTCCAGTTGTCACGCATTGAAGAGTTCATCGAAAAACGTGCCAATGTCGCCAAAATGTACCAGCAGCTTTTAGCCGACGAAAAGCGGCTGATTCTCCCGACCACGCCCGAAAACGGCCGCATAAGCTGGTTCGTTTTTGTTCCCCGGCTCAACGGCGATTATACGCTGCAGCAGCGTGATACGCTCTTGAAGAAAATGATCAATCGCGGCATCGGCGTCAGCAATTACTTTCCGCCGGTTCACCTGCAGCCGTTTATCGCCGAGCAGTTTGGCTGCAAAGTCGGCGATATGCCCGTTACCGACGAGATCTGCAAAGGCACCTTCGCGCTGCCGTTCCACAACAACCTCTCCGCCGGCGATGTCGAACTGGTCTGCACCGAATTAAAAGCCTGCCTTGACGAGATTGGATAATGGCACGGACAGGAGGAGCGATGAGGCAGGGTGATTTACATAAATGGTTATTCGCAGTCTTGCTTGCATGGATCCTGTTGCCCACAGCAGCAATCGTTGCCCAGCAGGACAGCAGGGAGGCAGTTGACGAGGCGTCGGGCGAGGTTTCCTCGGAGCCTCCCAAGATTAAGATCGTCTATTTTACATCGTCAAGCTGTGATGACTGCCTGAATGTCAAGAAAGCCATGCCGGACTTAATTGCCGGTTTCGAAGACTATCTCACGATCGAAAAATATGACATCGATGATACGTCCGGTGAAAGCCTGGCTCAGCTTTTTTTCTACCTCGATAAATACAACTTAGGCGATATCGCACCGCCGGTTATGTTTATCGGTGAAACGTCGCTCATTGGCGATAAGCAAATCATCGAAAAACTGCAGGAAACCATTTTTGGTAACATGGTTGATGAGCCGGTTTCCGAGACTGTCCAGGATGATTCTGAAACGGATGTTGCGGACGATGAAAAGCCGGGGGACATTCAACAGACCGAAAATCAACCAGATCAAGCTGATCCGATTGAGGACACTGACTCATTACCTGAAAAAGCTGTCGAAGTTCCGAAGATACTGCCGGAGGTAGATAATACAACTGATATAGAAAGAGTGCCGGCCAAGGACGCTGAAATCCCGGCTGTTTCTACGCCGGCCAGCCCGCCGAATACCGCTGAAGAGAAGGTTTTGGAGCAGTTTAATAAATTCAGTATTGGAGCCATTGCCGTCGCCGGATTGCTGGATGGTGTTAATCCGTGTGCTTTTACGACCATTGTCTTCTTCATTTCAATGTTGACGTATTTGGGCAAAAGTAAACGTCAGATTCTGATTGTGGGAATTGGTTTCACGTTTGCGATCTTTGTAACATACCTGCTGTTGGGGCTGGGGCTTTTTGGCGCGGTGAAAAGTTTCTTTGTGACGCAGGGCATTACAAAATTCGTCACCCGGATCGTGGCTGTCTTAACATTTATGCTGGCCGGTTGGAGTTTCCTGGACCTGATAAAATATATTAGAACTAAAAACACTCAAAGCATGACATTAGGCCTTCCTAAATCCGTCAAAGCGAAGATTCACAACGTCATTCGCGTTGGGATGGGCACACGCGGCTTATTAACCGGAGCCCTCGGTGTTGGTGTACTGGTTGCTTTGCTGGAGTCGGTTTGCACCGGCCAGATTTATCTTCCCGTCATCATATTTGTTGCAAAATCCTCAACTGTTCGGCTCGATGCTGTTGGGTATCTGCTGCTCTACAACCTGATGTTTATCGTGCCGTTGATTGTTATTTTTATCATTACATATTACGGCGTGAGTTCACAATCGCTGGGCAATTTTCTGGGGCGACATATTATCCTGGCCAAGCTGACAATGGCACTTGTGTTCGTGGGGTTGGGATTGATGCTGCTGCTGGTTTAGCAGGGCGATAGCCCGGCCGGATCACCGACCCATTGGGGTTGTGTATTGAGGACGGGTTTGGAAATCCGAAACAAGTGCCGACTGCGTCCCCCGCAGTGTGCAGCCGGCACTTGTAATGCTCGATTATAGTGCTCCTCATACCGGACCACACGAACATATACGCGATACTAAAAAACAGGCGCCATGTCTGTTTGCGAGCGGCTTATTCGCCGGGATCGCGTTGATTTTGCTCGACTTTCGTCTTTATCACATCGGCTAAAACGACGGACTGTTCTTTTGCAAAAACAGCCGCCTTGCCGATTGCGGCACGAGCCGATTCGGCCCATGGTTTCGCTTCGAATCCCGCTGTCGGCAGGTTTGTATTGGCTGCCCAGTGACTGATCGTACTTGTGCCGGTTTCGCCTGCTTCGGCCGCCTGCGCCGGCGACAGAACATAAATTGCCGAGGCAAATCCCGCTGCATACACGATCAGCGACATACATAGTCTGCTCCGCCATCGTCCCATAGTCTTTCTCCCACGGAAAACACCGTTTTCCTCTTCTGTGTTTGTGGCAGCACTGCGGTACTGCCGTTTTCCCTTGTCACTTAAAACTTAAATTATAAAGCGCACAAGGGCAAACGGGTGAGCAGGGAAATCACAGATTTTCGTCGATTATCGTGGACGACTTCTGTTCCCGCTTTTATGGCCGATAAAAAGGGGCCGTGCTAATCACAATCGGGTCGGCAGGCGTCGGTGGGGGCTGCCTGGAGGCTGCCGTTGGGTTCGGCGGGTGGTGTTTGCTCTTTCGCGGGCTTGGGCAGTCCCAATCGACTTCGGATTTTATCAGCGGCGATGACCAGAGGATTTTCGGGATCTGTGACACCCAGGTGGTCGATGGTTGCATCCAGCACGGCCAGAGTGTCTTCGCCGCCGAACTTGCCGAGATATTTGGCGGCCCATTTGCGCACGGCGTAGGCGGTTTCGTCCGTTTCCAGAACCGAGACCAGTGCGTCGGTGTCCTGATTGCTGATCATGTCCCAGATGTCTTTGATCTGGGCGACGAGCTGTTTTTTCTCCTGGCCGGTGACATTTTCGGCTTCGATGATCTGCTCGATGGCTTCTTTTTCGGGATGCTGGGCGACATAGCCTTGCTCGCCGATAAACATCGAATCAATTCCCCAGAACAACAGTCCACAAACGATTAAAAAGGACGCGGCGATGGCCAGTTTGCGCACATAGATGCTGACGGGCTCGACATAATCGCCGTACTTTTGTTCATAGTCATAGGCTTGGAGCAGTTGTTTTTCCAGCTTTTCCCGATGCGCCTCGCTGGGCGAATCATCAAACCGGATTGACTCGACAAAATTTTGAAATTTCTTTTCTTCGTTACTCATACCAGCATAACTCCTCGGAAGTTTGCTGTTGACGGTTTTTATACAGGTCTTGAAGCTTTTTTAACGCCCGCGCCAGTTGGCTTCGCACGGTGGCGGGTTTCATTTCCAGTATGTTTCCAATTTGTTCACTATTGAGCCCTTCGTAAAATCGCAGGCTGATGATATCCTGATGGGTCGGTTTTAACGTGTCGATCGCATTTTTGAGAAACGTCATCTGCTGCTCATTTTCGTCGGCCTGATCGCAGTCATCGGTGGTATCGGGCATCTCGGTGGGGCAGTCCTGCTGGATTTTTTCAAAGACCCGGGTTTGTCTTCCGGCTTGCCTGAAATAGCTGTTGATTTCATTGCATGCGATGCGATAGAGCCAGCAGCGAAATGCTTTTTCGTTCCCCATAAAACTGTTAAATTTCTTGACCATTTTCAAGAACACCTGTGATGTGACATCTTCGGCCGTCGCCTGATTGGGCAGTCTGCGGGCGCAATAGCGATAGATTTCGTCGTGATGACGACGAAATAACGCCGCAAAAGCGGTTTTGTCCGACCGAGCCTGCTCGATCAGACATGGCTGTGATGACGGTTGTGTTGCTTCCAAAGCACCCATTCTTGAACAAAATATCGTTTATTAATACGCTCATCATAAATGTAAACGCCCCAAAACGCAAGCTGTGAGGGAAAAATATCAAAAAAAGCGTTTTTTTTACGTTTTTTTGTCAAATCTCGGGGACGTTCGTCAACTTATAAGTGGATGGAGTGTTGACTCCGATAATTTAAACAATCAGGGTTAGTTTTTGCGGGAAATTATTATTTCTATTTGTCAAAGCCCTGAAGGAGTGGTATAATACTGATGTTGTTGGATTTACAGGATTTGCCAGCCGCAGGAAAGGAAACACTGACATGAAAGCGTTCCGATTGGCCTGTTGTGTTGGGGGAAAACGCAATCGAACGGTCATTTCAGATGTTTCATCCGGCTGAGTTTCATCGAATTTTGCTCTTTGGCAATACAGCAGTTTACTTATGTGCAATGCTCACGGGATCAATGGGCCGGGCACGTCGTATCGTCTTATTCTGATTCGCACACGCTATATATCGTTGTTCGATGCTATTATATTTCAGGTTTGTTTTTAATTTTAAACAAGTGTGCAGGTTAAGATTCATACGAAAGGAGAGTGTTTTATGAAACGACGGAAAAGAAACGGATTTACGCTCATTGAACTGCTGGTGGTCATTGCGATTATCGCGCTGCTGGTGTCTATTGTCCTTCCATCGCTTGCGAAGGCAAAAGTCTTTGCTCAACGTGTCCTCTGCAGCAACAATCTTCGTCAGCAGGGCCTCGGGTCCATGCTGTATTCCAATGAAAACGATACGTATGTTCCCTCTCCGATGGCTTGTACGATTAACTGGGGTTCGTCCCCTGTGACAGTAAATCCTACGGGTTATTGGTTTTGGGATATCAGCTTCTGGTTTACAGATCAACTGTGTGAATATGCGGGCTTCGAGAAGTCCGATACCAAGATCTTTACCTGCCCGGCCAATAAAATGCGGAAACCCGGGGATGCCTTATGGTGGCAGTTTGGCATTTGTCCAACCGGTCCCAGTCCTCAACCCCTTCAGGATGAAACCGGCAGGTCGGCGGATTGGCTCCGTGCGCAATATCGGGTGCTTCCTTATGTCTATTTGATGGATAAATATGTAATCGAAGCAGAAACCTATTCAGTTTACAGTCCCCGTTCAACGCTGGGTGTGGGGCTTCCGACCCTCACCGAGACAGGCAGGGATATGGAAGACATTGTGATCCGGAAGTTGTCAAGAGTCAAATCAGCCGGTTCCAAAGAAATGATTATGGATGCGGTTCTCAGTGAAAACAATGATTGGAGGTTTGATGACATATACGGTGGTGGGATGGGGACGAAAAGCAGCGGCACCTTAACGGATGGTACCAATCACATGACGCATCGTACGATTCAAGGCACTGGCGGTGAAGGGCCCAAGCCGGATGGATTGAATGTTGTGTATGCAGACGGCCATACGACATGGCGACCGGCTGGAAATTATTCGAACGGACAGTTTGAAAACATCAAATTTCAATATGACAATGGTCGGTATTTCTGGTGGTAATCGGCAATGTTGACTTGTTCGGTTGTTAAGCTCATCGGTATGGGCTGATAAAATATCCGTTTTCACAGGCGGTGTTATTGATTCTTCTATCTGGGAAGGTTCTGTAACACCGCTTTTTTATCAGGCAATTCGTGAATTGATACTCCTTCAGTTTCAAGACAGATCCATCCGTTGGAGATCGTATTCGGGGGCGATGGTTTCGATGATGTGCCGGGTGAGATTGGTCCAGTGAGTGCATTTGTCCAGCACGGCGCTGTCGCTGGTGGCGATGATGTGTTCGGATTCGGCGAGGATTTTGTCCGGGCTGAGTGCCAGTTCGACCTGCCAGTTCAGTTTCCGTTCTTCGGCGAAGGTTATGATTCGTTTTTTCAACCGGCCGGAATTGGAGACGGGTTTATCCAGCAGCCACAGTACGTTCGCGGGGGCGAGTTTATTAAGGACATGGGCGATGACTTCAATGGCGGGGGCGGTTTCTTCGACTTTTCGATAGGTGCCGTGAATGCCTGCCAGGTCACGGATGCAGCCGTCACGGGCGACGAACAGCACGCCGCGGGCCAGGGCTGCTTCGATGGTAATCAGCACGTTATAGCCGTCCAGCAGGAGCGTTTGTCCGGCGACGTTGTCGGGCGGCACCTGGCGGTCTTTTCGATGCTGTCGTTGCTGGTCTGAGCAGGCACACCGCATGATGGCCAGTCGCTGGCGGCTGGTCAGCTCGTAGCGGTCGCCGACGAGTTTAAGGCTGGATTTATCGGCATACCCGTTGCTGAGCAGCCAACTCATATCCGCCACTGCCTGCCGCAGTGTGGGCTGGGTTTGCGGTGTAAAGAGTTTCGCATCCTCGGGATGCGGGCCGCGATGGGTTCGTTTGTCCGGCATAGCTCTATCATACTTTAAAGGACCTCAGCCGACAAGCTTTCAAAAAGAAATTGACAGGAGGGCTCTTTCTTTCTACCATGCGACTTTTGGATAAAGGTAGAGAAAATGCCCAGTCATTATTTGGCGAAAATTGAAATTGATGATCTTGAAATCCTCGGGTATTCGGTTGCGGGTGAGGAAACCGTTATCGGGATTCCGCAGTTGGATGTGTGTTTTGATATCGGCAAGGCTCCGGATCAGTTGATCTCGATCAGCCATGTGCTGCTGACGCACGGTCATATGGATCACGCGGCGGGAATTGCTTATTACCTGTCGCATCGTAAATTTAACGGCATGTGCGAGGGGACGGTTCTGACACCGACCAATACACTCAAGCCGATCGGCGAGATTTTGAATGCCTGGGGCCGGCTGGACGGCAATCGCATTGGCGCTAAACTGGTCGGCGCCGAACCGGGCGATGAATACCGGATTAAGCCCAATTTGCTGGCACGCGTTTTCCCGGTCAAGCACAGCCGCGGCGCGGTGGGGTACTGCCTGATCGAGACACGCAAGAAACTCAAAGCCGAATACCACGGCCTGACCGGCCGGCAGATTGTCGAACTCAAAAAACAGGGTGTTGAGATTGAAAATCAGATCGAAGTACCGCTGGTCAGTTATTTGGGTGACACGCAGTACGTCGATTATTCCCAATTGGAGTATGTTTCAAAAAGCAAAATTCTGATTGCGGAATGCACGTTTTTTGAAGAGGAGCATACGGACCGCGCTTATGCGGGCAAGCACATGCATATCGACGAATTTGCTCCGCTGCTGGAACGGATGGAAAACGAACATATCATTATCACGCATCTGACCCATCGCACGGCTATTGCGGAAGCGAGAAAAATGCTCCAGCAGCGACTTTCGGAAGCGACTTTCAATAAAGTCAAGATTTTGATGGACCGCAGTCACTGGGCTCGAAAAAACAGGGTGCCATAAACAATGAGAGATTTTTATAAGAAGGGCCTTGGTGTGTGACGCATGGATTTCTTGGACTTCATCCCTGAAAATGTATTTCAACTGATTGGCACGGTGGTCGGGTTGGTGACCTGTGTGGTGATTACATTCCAACTCGTTAAGGAATGGCGTGATCCGAATCCCAGTTCCATGGGCATCACCTATGTGGTTGGCTGGCTCTTTATTTTTTTCTTCTGGTTCTCGTATGGTGTTCGTTTCAGAGCGTTGGCGATCTGGTTGACCAATTCCATTACCGTCTTGCTTCAGTTGGGGCTGTTGATGGTCGTCTTACTCAAGCGCCGACGAGAGTCATCCTAAATGGTTCTTTGCAGAATTTTCCAGACGGCTGCAAAGATGGCGATGTCGGCGATGAGATGTGCCAGCAGGGGTATGAGCAACCCGCCGGTGAGGCGGTACATATTTCGAAACAGCCAGCTGGCGCCTGCCAGAGCCACAAAGGCGGCCACTACAAAGGCCGGCTTCAGTACCGCCGCGAGGATCAGGGCGTGATATCCCGCGAACAGCAGGTCGACATAATTGGGTTTTCGTGACTGATTACTAAAGCAGCCTCGCCAGAAGGATTCCTCCAACAACGGATTAACCAGGCAGGCGTACAGGGCGAAGATCATGAAGGGGCCTTTGGGGAGATGAATCATTTCGAACAGCCCGGTGATTTCCACCGCATCTAATTTAGCGATGGGCCAAAGCCAGACGATTATCGCGGCGGGAAGCAGTCCGCCAAGGCACATCAGGGGTCCGAGCGTGCGATGGAAGCCGGAGGCCAGGAGTTTGAGGGATTTAGATTTGTTGATTTCAATACTGCAGATCAGCAAGGTGAGGTGATACATCAAAACGGACACGAAGCCGTTTTTGAGAACAAACAAGCCGAAACAAACAGCCAGGTAGGGTGAGGCGATACCTGCGATTCTCAGGTACCACTCGACTGGCCGTTGCCGGTTCTGCATCCTGCTATCTCTTTTGGCACATCTGCCAGGCTCGCAGTGTTTCGGCGACGGACCATGCCTGGGCATAGGCACCGCGGGGCGTGTTGGGCTCATCGCCATCAAAGATTTCGGAAATGCTGCCGATGCAGGCGTCGCTGTCCAGATGCTTGATCAGCGGTGCCAAAAAGCCGCGGCACTGCCGTTTGGCGGTCGGATCAAAGCCGTGCGTTTTCAGATAGGCTTCAACAAACGGCCCGATGAGCCATCCCCAGACGGTTCCCTGATGATAGGCGGCGTCGCGCTGGCCCATGGAGCCGGTGCAATGGCCTTTGTATCGCGGGTCGGCCGGATCAAGCGATCGCAAGCCGTAGGGGGTGAGCAGATGATTCTGGACGGCGTCAACGACTTTTTGTGCCTGTTTGATGTTGAGCGGTGTAAAGGGCAGTGAGACCGCGAAGATCTGGTTGGGCCGCAGGCTGCTGTCGGCGTTGCCGGTCGGCAGGACACAGTCGTTGAGATACCCTTTGGATTCGTTCCAGAACAGCTCCTGAAAACTCAGGCGAACCTGTTCGGCGATTTCACGATAAAAATGATTTTCGGAGTCTTTCTCTTTTTCCCGGTAGTATTCGGCCAAACAGCACAGATTGCTGTACCACAGGGCGTTAATCTCGACGGCTTTTCCATACCGCGGGGTGAAGGCAATGCCGTCATGCTTGGCGTCCATCCATGTCAGTTGGGTATCCACGTCGCCGCCGGTGATGAGTTTGTCGGTGTCTGCGTGAATGCCGAATCGTGTGCCCTTGCGATAGGATTCCATGATCCATTTGATGGCAGGCAGCAGTTTGGCACTGAAGTTTTGTTTGTCATCGGTGGTTCGCAGATAGCAAAAAGCGGCGTGGACAAACCACAGCGATGCGTCGATACTGTTATAATGAGGCTCATGGCCATAATCGTCAAAGCGGTTCGGGACCATGCCTTCGCTGACGGCTTTGGCGAACGTTTTCAATACACCCCAGGCTTCTTTTATGCGCCCGGTAGACAGGCAGGTGCCTTCGAGGGCGATAAAGGTGTCGCGTCCCCAATCCAGGAACCACGGGTACCCGGCTAAAATGGTGGGGGTGACTTCATCGTCAATCGTTCGTTCAATGACAAATTGATCGGCGGCCAGGGTCAGCTTTCGGGCAATCGGATCCGATGAGTCGATGGCCCCCAGCAGTTGCTTTTCGTGCAGGGTGATGGCGTCGATGGCGGTTTCCAACTCCATTTTTGAGAGCATTTCCGGGGTGTGGCCGTTTTCAAACAGTCCCGCCCAGAAGACCACCTGCCCGGCGCCTTCAATGTTCTGTTTATAGATCCCCGGTGACCACAGGTCTTCGAAACAGTCCTGCCCGCGCTGGCGTTCGACCCGGTAAAAGAAGCGGTGCCACCATTCGGGGCTTTGCTCAAATCGCATGGTGCTGCAGCGCAGGGATAACTGTCCCATTTCCGGCGATTGGCTGCGAATGCTCAATTCGTGTTCGTCCCACACCGATGTCAGGGCGGCATTGTCATGCTGGAGCGAGTGGAAATCCCGCATTGCGGCGAAGGGACGCAGGCTAAACTCGAAGACCTCGGTGACCTGCGAAAACGAATAAGCGATGGCGAGAATATCCGAGTCCGGCAGCAGGTAAATCGACTTTCTCAGTCGGGCGAATCCCAAATTATATTCAAAGTGGACGCCTTGATCCTTTTTGAACTCCAGGAGCCGCTCATAGCCTTTGGGATGAATCGTGTGGTCAAATTCAAAATTGCTGAGCGAGAAACTTCCCTCTTTGCCGGTGATGGTTTCCAGGCAATTGGACAACGATGCGATGCGATTGGCCGGCGGAGTGTGCGTGCCGACCAGCAGGCTGTGGTATCGGCGGGTGTTGCATCCGAGGATGGTGCCGGACGAAAATCCGCCCCGGCTGTTGGTCAGCAGCCATTCATGCTGCAGCAGTGAGTCGATGGATTTGTCCCGGATGGAGACAGAAACGCTGTCTGTGTCGGCATTTCTTTGCGTCAACATGTTTTGTCCTTGTCGAATAGTGGCGTTGTTTTATGTTACGATGTCTTAGGCAGCGACTTTTTGTTTTTGTGGAAGGATTGATCGCAACGATCCCGTAAATTGCTCAGTACATTCATGAAGTTGATGTAAGAATCGTAGGGCGATTCGTAGGGATTGAAGTATTTGTGTACGTCGCCGTCGGCGAAATACTTGGTACACATGTAATAAAAATGATCCGACGTCTGCATGCGCCGCCAATCGGCGATCAACTCTTCGTTCTGTGTTTGCTTGATGAGCTTTTCGATCTTGTAGATTTCGTGCAGGGCATTCGACTGCATGGCGTTGCCCAGCCACGCGGACAAATCGCGTTCCGTATCGGCCCAACTGATGATATGCGGAACATCCACCTCGTCGACGGCGTCATACGTGTCAACGAGTTCGCCGGGCGTCATGAAATTATTGTCGGGATGTTTGAGCACTTCTTCGGGCAGATGATTCATGAAGTCGAAAATGCCGGTATCTTCCCACTGGTGCTCACCGAAGGTTTCGTAATCCATGAATAAATTGACACATTGACCATTGCCGTTGACGCGGTTGACCCACTTGGCAAATTTGTCGGCCAGAAGGGGGAACTCGTTCCATGCCCGATTGCTGAATCGAAAAGCGATATCATCACTGAGCGAATAATTTTTCAGCAGCAGTTTAAGCCGCTTGCAGTTCGGCGGGCGATACACGAAATTACTATTGCGGTAGCCGAGGATATGGTCGGCGCCTTCGGTGATAATGCCGTCAAACCGGTCCAGTTTCTCAATTGTTTCGGCCAGTGCATTGCTGTAAATCAACTCGGTATTACGGAAGACTCGCGGCGTCTGACCGTAGAGTTTGCGGATCAGTTCGGTATGTTTATTGATCTGCTCGATAAATTCATCATGCGAGTACAAAAAGCTCAGGCTGTGGTAATACGTTTCGCCCAAAAACTCCACGCAGCCGGTTTCGGCCAGGGCGTCAAACGTACTCATCACTTCCGGACAATATTTTTGGAACTGCTCCAGGATCACCCCGGTGATGCTATAGGAAATTTTGAACCGTCCCTCATAGCGACGGATGATATCCAGCAACAGGCGATTGGACGGAAGATAGCATTTATTGGCGACCTTGCGGCAGATGGAGGCGTTCTTGAACTCGTCGAAATAGCGGGGCGTATGGTCAAAAACGGTATAGTGCCGCAGGCGGAACGGTTGATGTACCTGAAAATAAAAACAAACGGATGCCATGAGTTACTCCTCCGAATTATTTATAAATGAACGTTACGCATGCTGGACCATTTCCTGATAGATCTGCTGACACTTTTCGGCCGCACCTGACCACCGTAATCTACGCACCTCAAAGTTGCCGTGTTCACGTAAAGTTAATTGAAGCGGCGGATATTTTAAGACAGCAATGATCTTATTGGCCATCTCGTTGACATCCCAAAAATCGACCTTTAAAACGTGTGTCAGAACTTCCGCGACACCGCTTTGTTTGCTGATTAATACGGGGACATCGTGGTTCAACGCCTCCAGCGGGGCGATGCCAAATGGTTCGGAGACTGAGGGCATGACATAAAGGTCCGCCATCTGATAGACTTTTTCCAGATCTTTGCCGCGGAGGAAGCCTGTAAAGAGAACTTTGTGGCCGATGCCCATCTGGGCCGCCATCTCGATAATCCGATGCATCATGTCGCCTGTTCCGGCGATGACGAATTTGACATTATCGACTTTTTCAATCACCTTGCGGGCGGCCATGAGGAAGTATTCCGGTCCTTTTTGCATGGTAATCCGTCCGAGGAACAGAACGATTTTCTCGTCGTTGCTGATGCCGACGTGATTGAATGCCATGCGGCTTTCGCCGTTTTGCTCGACGCCGTTATAGACGACTTCGACTTTTTCTCCGAGGATACCGTACCGGCTGATGATGATATTACGTGTCAGGTCGCTGACGGCAATCACCTTATTGGCCGCGTGCATGCCGCGACTTTCAATGTTGTAAATCATTTGGTTGACGTGTTCACCGCTGCGGTCAAATTCGGTCGAATGCACGTGAACCACCAGTGGTTTTCCGGTGACTGCGGCGACGGCAATGCCGGCGGGGTAGGTCATCCAGTCATGTGCATGGATAACGTCAAAATCTTCCTGCATGGCCAGACGCACGGCGGAAGCTGCGTAGCGGTGTGCTTCAGTGTACATATCACCGCCATATTGGCCTGCTCCAGCGGGATCTGTGGGCAACTGGATGTCCGCGATCATTTGGTACCATTCTTTGACGGCCTCGTCACCGCCGGCTTCCTTGATATAATCGACGGTTCGCTTTTGAACGATCTCTTCGATTTTCTGCTGATAAAATTCCGGTGTGATATAGGGCTGCAGCAGGGAGGGGATCTCATGAAACGTTGTATGCTTGAGATCTTCCGTGCGTTCAGATTCGCGAACCGCGCCTTCGGTGGTGTAATGCGTTTCTTTGCATTGAAGCGGGCTGAGGATTTTTACATGCCCGGAGAAATCTTCTTCCAAGGGCTTTGGCAAGACGAAGGTCACTTGCAGGCCCAGCTTATCCATTGCCTTTGTCAGACCATGGCAGGCCGTTCCCAATCCTCCGCTGATATATGGGGGAAACTCCCACCCAAGCATGAACACTTTCATTGTGAGCTCCCGATCAACGCCACTAGCATATTTTCTGAACAGTCAAATTCCATTTTACTGTTGTGCAATTCAATAATTCCTATCCCTTTTATTAGCCGGAGTTTAATTATAGAATTGACCGGACAAAACGTCTATAAAAAACTCACAAAAATAAGCGATAAATAAGAAAAATAACAGAATCGCCCTGGATGAGTGAAAATGTCGTAAGTTGGGCGATTTAGGCAGGATAAAAGATGACCGTCCCCTCTTCGCGGGAACGGTCCGAAACGCAACTATTGTCCCAGTGTAAAACCGGAGATCTGAGATTTACAGATCCTGGGGCTTTACGGTGCTGCGACGGTTGTCCTGTGTACGCTTGATAGCGGCATCCAACAGGGCATAAACCTGTTCGTTCAGGGCGGCGATTGCGTCGGAAGAACTCATCATGCCTTGGCTCTTGACATAGGCTTTGACTTTGCTGGCAACGACCAGAACTTCTTTTGTGGACTTCTTTGCTGCTTTTTTCTTTGCTACTTTTTTCTTCGCTGCTTTTTTCTTTGCCATGTGGCACCTCCGTGTAAAAAGTTGTAGTTCCAATAATAAAAGGCTTACGTAAGCCAAAAAAGCAATTGAGGCTATTTTGAGATGGTTTAGGGTCGTTTGCAATAAAAAAATCGACAAAAAGTGTAAAATTTTGCACTCACAGAGCCTATAACCCAAAAAATCGGAACATTCGGCATCGGTTTGCTGTCCGCCAATGAGAGATTTTATGAATTTCTTGCTTTTGCAGTTAATTGCGCCGTAGGCTTGGTCGATGTGAAAAACACGAAGAATGGCAATTATTTAGTGGTTGTAGGGAGTCTGTACAATGTCGAAAAAAATGACAAAACAAGGTGGCGTTAAAACAGCACCGTCGCAGGATTTGGTTACGGTGGCTTTTGCCGAAGATATGGATCTGGCCAAGCAGTACAAGGAAATGCTGGCTGAACATGAAATCCCTGTCGCGATCAAACGCCAGCCGGAAATGGCCCAGAATGGTTTTTCGGACATTGCCATTCTCGTGCCCGAATCGCTTTTAGATGAAGCCCATTCGCTCATCTCCGAAGAGTCCTCGTATGACGATTTCTTCGATATGGTTTTCGGTGACGACGATGACCCGCGTGATGACGATGACGGCACCGATAGCTACGACGACAGCTACTAATGCAATCAAATGAAATAGCCCCTGGGGCTGATGAGAGGTTTTATGGCAACGGAAGAAAAAACAGAGCAATCTGAAGGTAAAGAAGAGAAACGCACGTTTGTCGAACGTCGAAAGGGTGTCGTGGATCGACGGATCGGTCTGGATCGCCGACGCGGTCCCGGACACCGTCGCACACCCGAACGGCGTGCTGCCGAAGAAGGTGAAATGAACGATGAACAGTTCGAGTTTCTCATGGCGATCGACCAATATAAGAAGGCCAATCAGCGTCCGTTTCCCACCTGGACGGAGGTGTTGGAGGTGATCAGGGCGCTGGGCTATCGCAAAGTCGCTGAACCTCAACCGCTCGAGTCTTTTCGCAAGGCGGATAAACCGGAATCGGTCGAGGTTTAGGAGAGGGTGTTATCAGGGGCCCGTTAGCTGAAGGCAAGGTTTCGATTTTCAAATTTTGATTTAAGCTGCTTGAGAATCTGACTGTGAATCTGGCACACGCGTGATTCAGAGACGCCGCGTAACATTCCAATCTGCTGCATATTCAACTCTTCCTTATAATAAAGCGTCAGGATGAGCTGTTCGATCTTTGTCAGGCCTTTGGTGAATTCGGAGAGCGATTCATCGGCCTGGATGAGATCGTCGGGGGTCGTGGAGCGGTCATCCGAAATGTCGCTGTCGGAGTTTTCTTCGCCGACAAAATGGCTGAGGGAAACCATTTTGGAGTTGCTGTTTTTTTTCTGGCGTGATTCGAGTGTCTCCAGGGGAATTTCAATTTCCTCGGCGATTTCACGGGTTCGTGGCGGACGTTTAAACTGTCCCTGGAGCCGCTGCTTTGTCTGTTCGATTTCCTTCTGTTGTCTGCGGACGTGACGCGGAACCCAGTCCAGGCTTTGCAGTTCGTCATACATCGCACCGCGTACACGCAGTTGACAAAAGCCTGCGAAGCTGACTTCGTAGCTCGGGTCATAATTATCAATCGCCTGCATCAGGCCGAGTACACCCGCCGTGACCAGATCATCGTAATCCAGTTGATGAGAATGATTGCGAATCACCGAGCCTGCAATTTTTCTGACCAGCGGCAGATATTGCTCAATGGTTTGATTGCGTTCGTTGATATCCATGTGGCTTCCAATGTTGGGTTGGGCGGCTGTTTCATTGGCTCTTTTGGTGCACTCAATCGTTTTCATGTGACTCCCCTTTTTGTCTTATGATACGGTTAGGTATTTGTTTTAGTTTTGGTACTCGGAATAATGTCCTTTGACTTGCTTTACCATGGATTGGTAGATCATTGTTGAAAAGGTATTTTGCGTGTCGCTGAAGTCGGCCGTCGGCAGCTGGCTGAACGCTTCTTTGAAGCCCTGGAAACCGGCCATCAGCAAGTCTTCGAGGGTGCTTTGCTGGCACCGTTCGGAATGGATTGAACTGGCGGCACGATGTATGATGGGCAAATAGACTTCAAGCAGTTGGTCATAATTTGACTGTTGTTGTTGGGTTGTTTTCACTTTTCGCTCTCCTGAATATTTTTAGGTTTCGATTTATTCTTTTTTGCGTTACGAGGGAGCTATTATGCAACGCAGATGCCAAAAGGTCCGAATAATGAAAAAAAGAATGTCCGATAGTTGTCGAATTTCAGTAACGTCCTAAAAAACAAGAGTTTGTGAAACAGAGAAGGCGTATCAAAATGATATGTGAATCTCTGCACAACCAGATGTCCTCGCAAACCCTCTCACTTTTGAGAAAATGTTTGCGTGTTTGATAAGATTGAGAGGAAGATGAAGTGGTTCTATTCGCGCAGCAGGGAGATATGATGTCGGGGAAAACAGCCATTTACACTAACATGGCTCGAATCTTGCGGAGTGAAATGAAACTCTTTAATAGAATGTTTCAATGATGGACCGTTGTTGCAGACTGGAAATGCCTTACTGGTCAAGCAGGGCCCTATATCAGTTGCTATTCAAGGCGATTATCAACTGTGATAAAGATCAAACAACTCCGGCTGGTTGTTTTTCTTGGTTTTGCCGTTGATACTGATGATCTTCTGTTTCACGGAAAGTTTGTATTTCTTGGCTTTTCGGTAGAGCGTTGCCAGGCTGATTCCCAACTGAGAAGCGGCGGCATTGAAATCGTAATTGCATTCTTCCAGTGTCTTTCGCAGGCACTGCTGTTCAAAGCGAGCCACCCGCTCATCCAGCGGACCGGAGGAGAAATCGGCGAATTCGAGATGCTGCTGCAGGCCGCTCGGCAAATCCTGCAGCTCGATAATATTGGACTGACATAGGGTGATCGCATGTTCGATGGCATTTTCAAGCTCACGGACATTGCCGGGCCAGGGGTAATTGTCGATGGCTTTGCGGGCGCCGGGGGAAAAGCTCTGTACCGGTTTATTTAAGCGGTCCCTGAACTGTTTGAGGAAGTGGCAGGCCAGCAGGCTGACATCATTGCCTCGTTGTCGCAACGAGGGAAGTTTCAGCTCAATGACGTTCAATCGGTAATACAGGTCTCTTCGGAAAGAGTTGTCCTGAATTTTCTCGCTGAGATTTTGATGTGTGGCCGCAACAATGCGCACGTCGACTGCTGTTCTTGTGGTGCTGCCGACTTTCTGGACCTGTCGATCTTGTATCACACGTAACAGTTTCGCTTGAAGCAGGATCGGCATATCCCCGATTTCGTCCAAAAATAATGTGCCGGTGTGGGCCGTTTCGATCAGACCGGGTTTGTCATGAATGGCACCGGTAAAGGCTCCTTTGACATGCCCGAACAACTCGCTTTCCAGCAGGGTATCAGGGATCGAAGCGCAATTAATCGGCACAAAGGGCTTCTCTTTGCGGTCGCTGTTATTGTGGATGGCGTGTGCCACCAGTTCTTTGCCGGTACCGCTGGCTCCGGTAATCAGAACATTGCAGTCGGAACTGCTGATACGCTCGACGATTTCGAAAACACGCTGCATATCCGGGCATTGTCCGATGATGTTTTCCAATTGGTATTGTTTATCGAGTTGGCCTCGAAGATAGGTCACTTCCTGAAACAGGTGCTGGGCCTGGAGGGTGTTCTCAACAATTTTCATCAGTTCTTCATGCGCAAAGGGCTTGGACAGGTAATCATAGGCTCCCGCACGCAGTGCCTGGATGGCCGTTTCTGTTGAGGCGTAGGCGGTAATGGTAATGATGGGTGCTGAGATGCCGCTTTCCCGGGCGGCTTGAATAAACTCAATGCCGGTCATATCAGGCATATGGATATCCGTCAAAATCAAATCCACATTACCGTTTTTGACGATTTCCAGACCTCGTTGCGCCGAGGCGGCCTGTAAGATCAGTCGTTGTGAATCGGTCAGCAACTCCGTCAGCAGATCCCTCATATTCGGATCGTCGTCAATGACTAAAATGGTATCCATAATTCCTCCCTACAAAGGTTTTCTCAGCATCGGTTGCGCCATTGTACTCTGTGCGGCACCGACAGGTTCCAGCGGCAGCATCAAGGTAAAGCGTGTGCCTTCGTTAACGGTGCTTTCAACCTCAATCCAGCCTTCGTGCTGATGGGCGATATTCTGGCAAATCGGCAGCCCCAGGCCTCGATTTCGTGAGGTTGATTTTGTGCTGTAAAAGGGTTCAAAGATTTTTTGAAGGTGTTCCGGGGCAATTCCGCAGCCGCTATCCTGTATCGAAACAGCGACATATTGTTTGTGATTGTCCGGATGGGTTTTGATATCAGAAGAAAGAACAATGCGTCCTCCCTGGCGACAGGCTTCCATGGCGTTGATCAGCAGGTTTAAAAGAACCTGGGTGATCTTGGCCTTGTCAATGCAGACGTCGGGCAAATCTTCGGGACTTTCCGTTGAGATGGAAATCTCCTCACGATGGGGGCACAAATGCAAAACCGATTGGATCACCGAATCGATGGAGACGAATGCCGGCGACAGCATTTCGCTGGAATCGGACGAAAACCGCCTCAGTAAATTCGTGATCCGGTCGATGTGCTGGAGGATAAATGACAGGGATTCTTTTTCCGGTGAATCTTTGGCAATCATAAACTGGATTTTGCTGGAAATCAGTGTCAGGGGATGTCCCACTTCATGGGCCAGTTCCTTGGCGATTTGCCCGGCGATGGCCAAACGCTGAGTCTGGTCCAACTGCTCTCGCAGGTCTCCGATTTCCTGGTCACTCAGGCGGTCTTTCGTGGTATCGGCGAGAACGCCGATCAGGATTTCCTGCCCGGGTGTCTTTTGAATAAAGCTCAGGTTGACCTGGTGCCAATGCGATGTGTCAAGCATCTCTCGGCGCAGTTGCAGACGCACCGGCTTGCGTTCGACAATCGCCGTCTGAAATTCCTGCAAACCGGTTTGCTCCTGCTGGCCATAGGATTGCAGCCATCCTGCGAGCGTGGGGCCGTTGGAGCATGGATAGCCGGTCATTGTTTCAAATGCGGGATTGTAATAAATGATCGGGTAATTTACGGCGTTCATCTGCGCAATGACAATCCCGTTATCTGCAGCGGTAATGGCCTGATGAGCCGTTTCCAGGGCCTGCTGTGTTCTCGAAAGGATTTGCTCGGTGTGTAACCGTTCGATGGCTTGTGACAGTGTTTGTACGAGTAATTCAACGGCCTGATCGTTTTTAATGATATAATCTTCAGCGCCCAGTTTCATCATTTCCACGGCGACTTTTTCACTGCCGTAACCGGTCATGACAATGAAGGGGAAATGGTGCCCCTGCGTTTTGAGTTCGGTAACGATTTCTTCGGCGGTCATGTCGCCCAGGTTGTAGTCCAGCAGAAGAAAGGTATTTTCAGGGGATTGATCTTTGCAGAACTGAAGGGTTTCAGCACCGTTGCAGAGTCGCTGTGTGATAAAACCGGCGCGGTTGAGCATTCGCTCAACGAGCACTCCCAATGCATAATCGTCTTCTGCGATGAGAATCGTAAAAGACTTTATAATCTCCGCCTTGCCCATAAGTTCGATGCTGCTTTGTTCTATGCAATTATCAGGGCGTCGTGCCGCTGTCAATTAAGCGTATTCAACATTGCGTTATCTCTACGGGTGCTTCTTCTTCAAAGACACATCATCCATGACGGATTCTTTTTGGCGAATCTCCGAGCCGTTGACAGGGTGCGAGGCGTTTGTTGTGAAATAGGCTCTTTATTAGGACGCTAATTATAGTATTCTCAAATATGAGATGCAAGGCAGAAATCCAAAGATTCTTTAAAAAAATAGGGAGATATTCGGAGTCGGCGAATATCTCGACAGGACAAGAGGTCTATGGATTGCCTGTAAGTGCTTTGTTTCCAGAGGGATGAAGTGTTTCTTGTCGGATTTCCCGAAAGCTTCTATATATGATTGCCCATGTCGAAAGATGGGTATATATGCCTAAACTCTGGTTGGCCGAAAGGCGTTTTGCACAAATGAGAACGCTACGCCTTTTCCACTCGACCAATAATAAAAGAGGGGGCGCCGTTAGAGTCATGGAGGAGACAGCGATGTTCGTACAGCTCACAACAGGCCCCCTGTTTTGTTTTAAAGTGGTAGTGAATATGGGGGATGATTCCCGACTGGGGGTGCTGGTCGGAAATATGGTCCAGGCATTTGAGGTCATCAGAGGCAATCTGTTGCACAAACCACGCCAACCCGTTTTGCATGACTTCCTGCGGCGTATAGCCCAAGATGTGCTTGACGGCGGAACTGACATGGAACAGGCGGTCGTGCTTTAAGTCCAGTCCGTAAAAAAACATGTTTCCGGATAGTTCTGCGTTTTCAACGGCAGGGTTCGCAATATCACAGTTTTGAGTTCTTTGTGGGTGTTCAATGCAAAGCGTCATACTTTCCTCTCGATCATTAGATCCTAATTATACCGGATTCATCAAACGAAACAGGGTATGGCGTCCTTGCCGGAAAATGCTTCCACTATTCAGTTGTTAGACCTTGCCATGTTGGCTTTTCAGGAAATCGTTGAAGAGGGGAGGCCAAGTTTAGGTAAATGTACGGAAGTGTAAAAAAAATGTAAGCCCCACCCACGAGAAAAGGGGGGGCTTACATTGTATTTGTGGAAATCTTATGTGGTTGGCAGTGATTTAGCGACGGATTGAATGAAATCGGCGATTTGGGTTTTCATGGCAGAGGGATTGTCGAGATTGTCTTCAATCATTCGAACAATTCGACTGCCGATGATGACTCCGTCTGCACCCGCGGCGGCCACCTCGGCGGCGTGTTCGGCGGTACTGATACCGAAACCGACGCAAATCGGCTTGTCTGTGTGTTCTTTGAGGCGGCTGATGAGCGGCTTGACCTGATCGGACAGGCCGGACCGGGCGCCGGTAATGCCCATCAGCGAGACCGTATAGATGAAGCCGGTGGTGTGGGCGGCGATTTTTTCGATTCGTTCTTCGGTGGTATTGGGGGTGACCATGAAGACCGTTTCCAGCCCGGCTTCTTTGGCCGCCGGGGCGATCTCATCGACGTCGTCAATCGTCAGGTCCGCGACCAGCACGCTGGTGCCGCCGGCGGCTTTGAAATCGGTGAAGAATTTTGCGATCCCGTATTGAAAGATCAAGTTGTAATAAACCAGCAGGCCGATCGGCAGCGGCTTGTAATCGGTGACTTTTTTGATAAAGGCAATCGCTTTGGCCGGAGTCATGCCGGATTCCATCGCGCGAATGTCCGCTTTTTGGATGGTCGGGCCGTCTGCGACCGGATCGGAAAACGGAATGCCCAATTCCAGCACGTCCGCGCCGGCGTCGATCGCGGTCTTGACCAGTTCCAGGCTCAGTTCTTCAGTCGGGTCACCGATGACAAAAAACGGAATCAGAGCCGATCGATTCAGCGTCTTAAAAAGGTTTTGATACTGTCCCATTAGTTCCCTCGTAAAAAAGTTTCAGCCAAAGGCTGAATCCATCATTTTAATTTTTACATTTTGATTTTTAAATTGACTATCCCATGGGTCGGTGTTCTTCGACGATGGATACATCCTTATCGCCTCGACCGGAAAGGTTGACGACGACGATCGCATCGTTTGCCAGTTTCCCTTTCAGCGCAACCAGATGTGCCAGGGCGTGCGAGCTTTCCAACGCGGGGATTATGCCTTCCGAGCGTGTGAACAACTCGAAGACGTCCAGCACCTCTTCGTCCGAGACGGCGAAATACTGTGCCCGGCCGCTTTCTTTCAGATACGCGTGTTCGGGGCCGACGCCGGGATAGTCCAGACCCGCGGAGATGCACTCGGTTTCGTGGATCTGCCCGTTTTCGTCCTGCAGGACCAGTGTTTGGGCTCCGTGCAGTACGCCGACGGTGCCTTTGACCAGCGTGGCACAATGTTCGTCGGTGTCCAGCCCTTTGCCCCCGCCTTCGACGCCGATCAGCTCGACGCCTTTGTCATCAATGAATCCCGAGAAGATGCCGATGGCGTTGGAGCCGCCGCCCACACAGGCGACGACCTTATCCGGCAGTCGCCCCAGCGTGTCGAGACATTGCTGGCGGGCTTCGGTGCCGATAGGGGACTGGAAGTGCCGCACGATCATCGGGAACGGATGCGGCCCGCCGGCGGTGCCGAACAGGTAAAATGTGTCGTCCACATGCGAGGTCCAGTAGCGGAGGGCGTCGTTGATCGCGTCTTTGAGCGTACACGTTCCGCCCGAAACGGAAATGACTTCCGCGCCGCACAGTTTCATCTTGTGGACGTTGACGTTTTGCCGGGCGACATCGACCGAGCCCATGAAGATTTTCGTTTCCATGCCGAACAGGGCGCCGATCATGGCCGTGGCCAGCCCGTGCTGGCCGGCGCCGGTTTCGGCGATGAGCTTTTTCTTGCCCATGTATTTCGCCAGCAAAGCCTGCCCGAGCGCGTTGTTGACTTTGTGGGCGCCGCCGTGCAGCAGGTCTTCGCGTTTGACATAGACCTGAAAGCCGACCTGCTCACTGAACCGTTTTGCGTGGTACAGCGGCGTGGGGCGGCCCGCATAGGTGCGGTACAGTTCATCCAGTTCTGCGACGAATGTGGGATCGTTCTTGAAGCACTCAAATCCCGCCTCGATATCTTCCAGTGCAGGTATCAGCACTTCGGGGACGTAAAAACCGCCAAATTGTCCGTATCTACCTTTTGATTTCATCTTTTTGCCTTTGATCCTGTATAATTACGTATGTTTTCGAAGAGTTTCTTCATTTTAGCGAGGTCTTTTTTACCGGGTTCGGCCTCGATGCCGCTGCACACATCCACACCGTACACATCCTGCTCTAATGCCAGTTGTACATTGTCCGGGGTAATGCCGCCGGCCAGGAAAATCCGCTGCGGACAGTTCATCACCAGTGACCAGTCAAATGTTTCGCCGGTGCCGCCGTACAGTTTGGGATTGAATGCGTCAAACAGCAGGGCGGAGGTGTGGAACTGTTCGGCCTGTTTAACCGTTTCGGCGTCTTTGACTCGAATTGCCTTGATGGTCCGCAGATTCCATGCCTTAAATCGACTGCAGAATTCCGGCGTTTCGTCCCCGTGCAACTGCACCCAGTTAATCAGACCCGGGTCCGCCAGTTCGTGGATGGTGTGTTCGTCGGCATTGACAAATACCCCGGCGATATCGACATGAGCGGGCAGTTTCGCGATAATCTCGACAGCCTTGTCCGGCTCGATATAACGCGGGCTTGGAGGGTAAAAGTTAAATCCCAGGATATCCGCCCGCAGGTCAATGGCCGCTTCGGCGTCTTCAAGATTGGTAATGCCGCAAATTTTGACTTTCGTAGGATGCATGATTTAGACGGATGCCTCCTTGTTACTGATTTCAATGAAGGTTTGCAGCGATTTTAAGGCGCTGCCGCTGGTGATGGATTGGTCGGCTTTCTCGATGCCTTCAACAAAATCCTTTGCCAGTCCGGCGACAATGATCGCCGCGGCGGCGTTCAGGGTAACAATGTCTTTTCGGGGGCCGGTTTCGGCCCCGGCGAGGATATCCTGAATAATCGTCGCGTTCATCGCCGCATCACCGCCGGCCAGATCGTTAAAGTCGGCGACATGCATGCCGTATTGGGTCGGGTCCAGTTCTTCGTTGCGAACCTCGCCGTTTTCCAGATGCATGATTTTGGTCGGTCCCATCGTGCTGATTTCGTCAAGGCCGTTGCTGTGGACGACCATCGCGCGTTTGAGGCCGATCATCTTGAGCGTTTCGATAATGCGCGGCATCAGCGACTCTTCCGCGACGCCGAGCACCTGTGCTTCGGCTTTGGCGGGATTGGCCAGCGGCCCGAGAATGTTGAA
Source organism: Anaerohalosphaeraceae bacterium (assembly GCA_963675155.1). Taxonomy (GTDB): domain Bacteria; phylum Planctomycetota; class Phycisphaerae; order Sedimentisphaerales; family Anaerohalosphaeraceae; genus 4572-13. Next base: position 1,554,018 of record OY775912.1, read on the forward strand.
TGCGGTACGGAAATCCAGGCTCTGACGAATGGGCTGGACGTGTTTCATCGCCGGGTGGAAGTGCGGGGCGAACATAAAGCCGATGTGGGCCTGTTCGATACACTTTGCCACGCATTCGGGGCCGGGGGCGACGTTGATGCCCAGTGCGGTCAGTACGTCAGCCGAGCCGCATTTACTGGTAATGCCGCGGTTGCCGTGTTTGGCGACATACGCGCCTGCGCCCGCGGCGACCAGCGCTGAAGCGGTCGAGATGTTGAACGTTTTCAGTGCCGCACCGCCGGTTCCGCAGGTGTCGATCAGCGGACTGACATTCGGTGTCACCGGGACGGCATGCTCACGCAGTGAAAACGCCAGGCCGGCGATTTCCGAAACGGCAGCCTTTTTCGTTCGCATCGCCGCCAGGAACGCCGCGATCTGTACCTCGGCGACTTCGCCGGTGAAGATAATATCCAGCAGTTTTTGAGCCTGCTCAAATGTCAGGTCGTCGCCTTCCAGGATAATCTCCAGGTATTCCGTTATTTTTGCCATAATTCGCCTCCCTTTATTTTAAATCTTCTTTGTGTCACCCCGGCCCCCGAGCCGCCGGTCCAGTGCTTCACAGTCTGGATGCCGGGTCAAGCCCGGCATGACAATTTCTATTCAGATTTCAGTATTAGCTTGTCACATGGTTGGCAATGTTGAGCATGTTTTCAATCACTTTCCCGCCGGTGGGCGTCAGGATGCTTTCCGGGTGGAACTGCACGCCGTAGATGGGATAGTCTTTGTGCTTGACGCCCATGATAATGCCTTCGAACTCCGCGACACTTTCCAAACAGTCCGGCAGGTTGCATCCGCACAGGCTGTGGTAGCGGCCCGCCTGCAGGGGGTTTTCCAGCGCCTCAAAGACGCCGGTACCGTTATGGGTGATGCGGGAGGGCTTGCCGTGCATGACGGTCGGGGCGTGGTCAATCGTGCCGCCGAAGTACTGAATGATGGACTGATGGCCCAGGCACACGCCGAAGATCGGCAGCTTATCCTTGAAATAGTCCAGCGCCGCCAGTGTCACACCCGCGGTGTCGGGGTTGCCCGGCCCCGGCGAAAGAATCAGCAGGTTGGGCTTGAACTCCTCAGCCGCCGCAATCAGCGTCTCCAGCGGCGTATCGGCGCGATAGACCTTGGTCGGACAGCTGCGTTTGGCAAATTCGTCCACAAGGTTGTACGTGAACGAGTCAAAATTATCGATAAAAAGTACTTTCGTTTCCATGATCTTGTTTCCTTATTCAAACTGGCCGGAGCTTTTTGGGAACGCGGGTGTCTCGCCCGCAAATAAAACAGCTATTCCGACGTCGTCGGGATTCCTCAATTTTGCTTTTTAATCTTTAATTTTTGCTTTTCCATTTATTGGTTTTCCACGGCCAGGCGAATCGCCTTGATGCACGAATTGGCCTTATGCTGGGTTTCGTCGAATTCGCTGGCGGGGATGCTGTCGTGGACGATACCCGCGCCCGCGCGGATATAGGCGGTCTGGCCCTTGACCTGCAGGCTGCGGATGGTGATACAACTGTCGAATTGGCCGTCCACGGTTAAGTACATCACCGCGCCGCCGTAGTAGCCGCGTTTGTTCTTTTCAAGGTTGCGGATGATTTTCATCGCTTCGATCTTCGGTGCCCCCGTCAGCGTACCCATGTTCATCGTCGCCAGGTACGCGCTCAGTGCGTCCAGATCGCCGCGAAGCACGCCCTTGACATTGCTGACCAGGTGCATGACCGATTCGTAGCGTTCGGCGATGAGCATTTCGTTGACAATCCGGCTGCCCGGCTCCGAGACCCGGGCGATATCGTTGCGGGCCAGGTCCACCAGCATCATATGTTCGGCCAGTTCCTTGCGGTCCAGCTTCAACTCCGCCTCGTAGCGGATGTCGGTGTCCGGGTCGATCTTGCCGTTGATACGGCCGCGGGGTTTGGTGCCCGCGATCGGGCGAATTTCCACAAAGCGTTCGCGTGTGCCGCTGACCCGCAGGTTCAGTTCCGGGCTGGCACCCATCAGCGTGGTATTTTGTGTGTTCATGTAGAACATATACGGCGAGGGATTTAGCTTTCGCAGTTTACGGTACACGTCCAGCGGCTCGGCGCCGCACGGTTCGGTAATCGTCCGGCTCAGCACGACCTGGAAGATGTCGCCTTCGATGATGTGTTTCTTGGCGGTGTTAACCATCGCTTCATATTCGTCGCGTTGGGTGTCGGTGCCGGGCCCTTCGCCGGTGGCGGCAAAGGTTTTCGGCTGCGGATGCTCTAATTTGAGCTTTTCAAAGTAATTGTCAAAGCACTGCTCGGCTTCATCGTGGATTGTGTCGCGGTCGTCGTCGGTGATGATGGCGTTGACGATGACATAGCCTTTGCCGCTTTTGTGGTCCATCAGGAAGATGTTGTCGGCAAAATACATTTCGTAGTCCGGGTTGCCGAGGACGTCTTCGCTGTTTTGCGGCAGCTTTTCAAACTGATCGACGAAGTCATAGCTGATCGCCCCCAGCAGGCCGCAGGTCACGCGGAAGGGCTTGCTGGCCAGTTCAAACGCAAACGCCACCGCCCGGATGACGTCCATCTGGTTGGTGCTTTTCAGCCGGGATTCTTCGTCCATGACACTGTCAGCCCGTTCAAGGTGCCCGGTGATGCGGTCGTCGCTGAATTCGACCGTCTTGCAGAAGTCAAACCGCTGACGGTTTTCAGACAGGTAGGCGATCATGCGCCGGCCGGTCTTGCTGAGGGCGACGATGTCAAACTGGTTGGCCGTCCCCGACAGGTGCAGGGCCGGGTCGGTCGTGCCGAAGGTTAGTTCGCCGCCGGCGCCTTCGGACAGATGGTCGCGGGATTCGAGCAGACAGCAGTGCTTATTGCGCCCGTAATCGCTCAGCTTGGCGAAAAACTCCACCGGGCAGGAGATGTCAATTTCCTGCACCATCGGGATAATCTGCCCCGGCTTGGCGTTCTGGATTCTGTGTTTATAATCATTCATCGGTTTAAGTCCTCATATTTACGTCTTTTTCGGGAATAGTGCAATAAAAAACGACCTTTGCCTAAAAGGCCGCAGGTCGCGATGGGTTACGTGAGATTCCGAATACAGAGCATCCGCGTTACCTGCTAAGGGGATCAGCAGGCCACCACCAATAAAACGCGCTGGATTGTTTGTTTCTATTCATAGAAACAACTATACCCGTTCACCCCCACCCCGTCAACACAAAAAACAAAAAAAAAGCCACCGACCGATAAATCCCCGTTTTCACACCGCGCATCGCCGATGACGCTTGTTAAACCATACGATCCTGTTTATAATATTTGCCGGTTTGAGAATGTATCGGCAAAATAAAAAACGGCTTCTGACCTGCTCCGTAGAAAACCTCACCCCGAAGGGGTGAAATATAATAGCCGGGCGGCGTGAGCCCCCGGAAAAGGAAGGCAATCTCTCGATCAAGCCCCGAAGGGGCGATAGTAAAACACCTTTTCGACGTGCTGTTCAGCGTAATATTTTAGTTATCCGAAAATTCCACACAGAAGCGTGGAACGGTAGTGACACGATAGCAATGACACTGTGAATGAATATTGACAGATAAATCCCCCGTAGGGTCAGCTTTTGCCCATCACCTTGAACAACGGTGATTACATCATCACAGCTTTTTGTCTTCTTTAAACAAATAAACGGATACGCTGTTACTGACGCCGATCAATATCGGCCAAAAATATCCGGGATAATATCGCCGATTCTGACAGGTTCAGATCGCTTGCGTGTCGCTTTAATTGCCGCTCGCCGCTGTTTGAATTTCTCATTATATGATAAAAATTCTTGTTCTGTCATTTTGCATCGCTTCGACAATCGGGTTCCTTTATGCCTGAAGATTTTGAAGGGCCGGGTGATAACTTTGCCGCAAGATGGACAGGGGAATGATTCCGTTTTTCTGTCCGGGTGTGTGTTTTCAGTCCATTGTTTTAACATTCCTTGTCGATACTCCTGTGTTTGAATATAGCTTTCTGGTTCCCTTAAAAATATAAATTAAAGGCCCGTCCGCTAATCAAAAAAGCCGACAAGAAACTGTTTAATTGCCGATCAATCCGCACCGGTGGCAGTAATGCTACAAACTGCTACATTTTGTAACAATTTGTTACAATTCTAATTGTAATGGCAAAAAGGTATTGACATGAGCTATGAAGTGTCGATATGCTATACATTGCGAAATGTGTGAAGCATATCGATAAGCTTCAGGGGCTCGGTCAAGTACCGGGCCTTTTTCATTTCCAAAGAGCGTGTTTCTCTTTCTACAACCTCTATTATACACCTATATCCCGTCATTGAAAAGAACACAGGACCAAGTTTATTTCTTTAACCTCGTATTTTACTGTCAAAAAAGGAGTTAAGTCAAAAAACAAAATAAACAGATTTCAAAGAATCTATTTGACATAACTTCCAAATCTTAAACTCAGTACCATATTTCCAAAGAACGCTATGTATAATTGTTTTCGTTCTACTAAATATTAATAACACAAAAGACGTTACCGAGTCAATGGTTAGTGCACAAAACCACCAAAGCCATATCTCTTTTCATATAAAGCAGTTATGGACTTTTTTGAAAGTTTTCGCAAATAAAATAAAAACAAGCACAAAAAATATGCCATATACCATACTTCTGCGCGCGTCAAAACACACTTATAATAGATGCTCATAAGATATGAGCAAGTCACGACTCTCATCCCTCGAATCGTCACCTGCCTAAAGATATGCTGCGATACCTTTCTTTAGACAGGATACTTTAACCTTCACATACAAAGTATCCTTAAATAAAGTATATCATCACCATCCTTGAAAATAAACGAAAACGCTCTTCGAGTCAAGACTTAACTCCTATTTTTTTTGTGTGGGGAAAAGAAAAGGTGTCCGGTACTTTAATCAACATTCTTCGCACTCTTCACGGTTTAAATCAAAAATGAGTGTGTATTCGTGTCCATTCGCTTGCCAGGCCGAAGTTTTAACGAAGGCTGGTGGTTCAAAATAATCTGCGTTAATCTGTGGCAAAAAATAAAAAATATTTGACATCTATCTAACATGTGCTATAATACAAAAAATTAAATAACATAATCGATAAATTAAGGACGATCGACTCAAGACGAGAACGGGAGGGGCAAATCAAAATGAATTCGAACACTGTTTTCAGTAAATTTCCGTGCATTCCCTGGTTAAAAATTCCTGGAAATCCGCGAAATCGGTGGCTGCCTTTTATGCAAAACAAACCCATTTTCTCACTGCTGAGAATTGTTGTAAGTCATTTTGAAATAAGGGCTAAAGGCTATATCCGAAGGGCTGCCAAAGGCAAAAACAAAGCCATTCAAACCCATTCGGAACATGTGTCGCGATCAGTATGTTCAGCGTAATAGTTTAAAATCAGTCAGGAGAATAGATTTGGTGCGAAAATATGCATTTCTGGTAATCTGGATTTTAACAGGATTTTGGGGCCTGTGTTTTGCCGCGGGTGTCGGCACGCGGCCGTATGAGCCGTTTGTGATTACGGTCACAAATGCCGCGACGGGCGAGGGCGTGCCGCTGGTGAAGTTAACGACGGTCAACAAGGTGCCTTTTTATACGGATGCAAACGGGCAGGTGGCGTTTTATGAGCCGGGGTTGATGGATGCGGGGGATGTGTATTTTCGTGTGACCGCACCAACCGGTTACAAAGATCTGGATGCGGATGCGTTCGGCAACCGGGGCAAAACTCTTAAACCGACACCGGGCGGAAAAGCGACCTTCAGCCTCTCGCGGGATGCCAAGGCCGACGGCAAGGACATGGATAAACGCCAACATTTCAGGCTTCAGCATCCGTACAAAGTCACCGCGGGCACCTGGCAGCCGTTTATGATCACCGTAAAAGATGCCGATACCGGCCGGGGCGTGCCGCTGGTCAAACTGTCCACCGCAGACGAGCTGGATTTTTATACCGACAGCGCCGGGCGGATCGCGTTGTTTGAGCCGGGCCTGATGGATAAGGAAATTACTTTTCGCGTGACGAGTTTTGGATACGCCTTACTCGGCGGCGGCAAGGTGACATTGAACACCGCGTCCGGCGCCGCGGCCGACGTCACGATCAAACGCCTCAACATTGCCGAGCGGCTGTACCGCATTACCGGCGAGGGCATTTATCGCGACAGTGTGCTGCTGGGCCAGCCGGTGCCGCTGGCCAAACCACTCTTGAGCGGCAAAGTCGTCGGACAGGATACAGTCGCGATGACCGAATACAAGGGCAGGCTGTTCTGGCTGTGGGGCGATACGGATCAGCCGGCGTATCCGCTGGGCAATTTCAAAACATCTTCGGCGACGTCGCTTCTGCCGGGAGCCGGCGGACTGAATCCGGGCGAGGGCGTCGACCTGGCGTATTATGTGAGAAAAAATGGCTTCAGCAAGCCGATGTTTCCGCGGGACGATGCCAATTTAGTCTGGATGAGCACCCTGATGGCTGTTGATGATAAAGGCACCGAGCGGCTGGTCGCCAGCTATAGTGCGATGGATGGTTCTCAAAAGTCGTTTGAAAAAGGAGTCGCGATTTTTAATGACGAAACCGAAACGTTTGAAACGCTGGTGAAATTTGAAGACGACCATCATGTGATTTTGTCGAGTCATGCCTTTAAGAAAGGCGGCTATGTCTATGTGAACGGCCCGTATCCCACGATTCGCATCAAGGCGGATTTGAAATCGTTTCGAAACCCGGCCGGCTACGAGGCGTTTACCTGCCTGATGCCGGGAACCGGTTTCAAGGGGGCGGACTCGCAAATCGAGCGTGATCGTCGCAACCGGCTGGTGTGGGGGTGGAAGCGAAATACCTCGCCGCTGGGTGATAATCAATGGGACGAGTTGGTCAAAGCGGGGCTTGTCGAAGAAAGAGAAGCCTTCAACCGGCTGCGGGATGTCAAAACGGGCAAGCCGGTTAAGATCGCCGGCGGTTCGGCGGCCTATAACGCGCAGAAAGACTGTTGGGTCATGGTGTTTGGCCAGCAGTTTGGAGCATCGTTTTTAGGGGAAATATGGGTCACCGCTGCGCCCGCTCCGCAGGGGCCCTGGAAGCGAGCCTGCAAGATTGTCACACATCATTCGGATCAGGAGGTCTATACCTTCTATAATGTCCAGCAGCATCCCGAGTTTAACCAGAACGAGGGCCGAACCATTTATTTTGAAGGAACCTATGTCACGACCTATTCGGGCAATCCGAATCCCACGCCGCGGTATGATTATAACCAGATGATGTACCGGCTCGATTTGGACGACAAACGTCTCAGCCGCATCTGGCCGTCGAAATGAGTTTACCGGTGTGCTTTACTCGGCAGAAAAGTAATCCCGAAGGGACGACAATAAAGTCGCCGGAATCCCGAAGGGATGGCAATAAAGTAGCCGGGGGTGTAAACCCCCGGAAAAGAGTGCTTGCTTCCTTCAAGCCCCGCCGGGGCGGCACAATAGAGCTTTTCGACGGAGTGCGCGAAATTGCTTTACTCGCCGGGAACGTTACACATATTCGCCAGGCATTCGCAGCCGGCGGACTGGGGGCGATAGAGCATGTACAGCATCAGCGTCAGTTCCTGAAAGTCGAAATAATAACGGGCCGCGCCGCTCTTTGTGTGGACGAGTTTCTGAAATCGCCGTTGCGTGCGGGTCGACAAGCAATTATCCTGCATTTTAAGGATCATCGTGCCCAGGGTCAGGCATTGTCGGTGGCTCATGCCGTAGGTGGTGCGGAAAAAATGGTTGTCGCTTTCAACGCCGTCAATGGTGTCGACCATTTCGTCCAACTGATCCTGAACGACGTCAATTTTCCTGAATAGAGACAGTAGTTTGCGAAACATAGGAAAATCCTTCCCGTGACACTGCCGTAACGCCTCAATGTCGCTTTAAATTATAGGCATAATATAACGGAATTATCAATTTTCGTCAAGCGAATCATCAAAAATATTGATACCGGCCGGTTAAAAGCAAAAACGCTTGGCGCAGGGCTTTTATTTCAAATTAGCGTAAAATCGAACATGGCGATTGACAGTTTCAGGAGAAGTTTTTACCATATTCGTCAATAATAGCGTTTTTATACGTCTGAATTCTTCTCGCAATCGAAAGGTGTGTGTGGGTAGTCTCTCTACTGTATCGCAGTTTGAACCGTTCAGCGTCGATCATTTTATCGTGATCGGTGCAACGGTTTTTTTGTCGATTGTGGTGTCGATTTTCCTGCGGCGGAATACCTCGCCTGTTCGAGAGCGGCTGGTTTGTATTGGGATTGCCTGTTTTCTGATTGCGATTGAGGGGTTTAACTATTTTTATACGGTGACACATGATGGCTGGCGATATTTTGTGGATCAGGCGCTGCCGCTGCATGCCTGCGGGGTGGCGTTGTATCTGGCCGCTTTCACGCTGATTAAACGGCGGCAAATGACGTTTGAGATGGTGTATTTCTGGGGTTTTGCGGGGACGACGCAGGCGTTGTTGACGCCGATTGCGCAGGCGGGGTTTCCGGCGTGGTTTAGTTTTCATTTCTTTTTGACGCACGGCGGGGTGATTGTGGGTGTTTCGGCGCTGACGTTCGGGCTGCGGATGCGGCCGCGGTTCAAAGGACTGTGGATGACCTATGCGGCAACATGGGGGCTGGTGCTGGTGGTCGGCGCAGCCAATTGGCTGCTGGGAACGAACTATATGTACCTGTGCGCACCGCCGACCGGGCCGACGCCGTTTTATTTCCTGCCCTGGCCGTGGTACCTGCTGTTCCTCGGCGTGCTGGCACTGGTGCTGTTCGTCCTGCTCTGGCTTCCGTTTGCCAAGCGAAAATCCGCTTAAACCGGCAATTTTGACATGTTTACGGCTGGCCATAAAGAAATAACTTGACCTTATCCGGAGAAATGACATACTGGTACCATCATTTCGCAACGCCATCTGTCGGAGGAGGCTTGCACAAACGAGGAGAAAAGTTTTTTGGAGGATGGAAGGATGAAAAACTCGGTTGCCGTATTTTGCTTGTCATGCTTGTTATTCATTTCATGTATTCTGAAGGGGAATATACAATATTTGGAGCAGGCCCGTTATGTCTCAGCCGACAATAGCACAGAAGGATCTGTTCGTATTGACGCACCTGACACCACTGCATTTGATGAAAGAGCAATTGTTAGTTACGTAAACACGGGTGAAGGTGTGGTCGCCCCCTATTGGGCGGCGGGATACGAATGTGGAGACTATTTCGCGACAGCTTACCAATCTTCTTCTCTGTCAGCCGGTAAAATCACGGCGCATGGTTTCTCTGAAGAATGGAACCCATTTTACCACGTCTTGAGCGAAAGTTATAGTCAATCTTCTGAGTCTGTATTCGACATAGAGTTTCAAGTAGAAACGGCGGGTCAGTATATTTTATCGGGGATGATCGAATCGTGGGGAGACTATGGAGGCTCTAACTTGAATGGGCGTTATTACGCCGGGGTTCGTATTGCTGACCAAACAGGGACTATTTTCTCCGTCGACATATCTTCAGTCAGGTTTTACTGGGAGCCGGACGAGATTCAACTATACGAAGAGTTCGATTTACCGCCGGGTATATATTCTCTCTCTGCATACGCTCGTTCAGATATGATGTATTCAGGGCATCCTGATCCGGTATACGGAGAGGATGTCGGCGGAGGCGGCTATGCTTCTTTTGACATTGAATTCATTCCCGAACCCGCCACACTCCTGCTGTTGGGCTTGGGTGGGTTGCTGATTAGAAAACGCAAATAGCATTTACAGGCCGGAGGTTGACGCTTCCGGCTTTTTTTATGCGCGGGGGATTTTGGGAAAAAGTGGGCCCGGCTGGACTCGAACCAGCGACCAACCGATTATGAGTCGGTGGCTCTAACCAACTGAGCTACGGGCCCGGAAAGGAAAATATCCTTTCTTTGGTGAATTTCGCCGCTGAATGCTCGACGAAAGGCGAATCGTATAGTAAACTGGCCCGATTGTCAACCGTCAATTGACCTTGAATGGGTGTTTTTATATGGAAAACGCGTTTTTGCCGACAACTCGTGGGGAAATGGACGCCTTGGGCTGGGACGAGGCGGACATTATTCTCGTGACTGCGGATGCCTATGTGGATCATCCGGCGTTCGGCGTTGCGCTGATCGGGCGTTGGCTGACGGCGCATGGGTTTAAAGTCGCGATTCTGGATCAGCCGGACTGGAAGACGGTCGAGCCGTTTCGTTCGCTGGGCCAGCCGCGGCTGTTTTGGGGGATTAGCTCCGGCTGCATCGATTCCCGTTTGAATATGTACGCGTCGATGGGGAACAAACGCCGGGAGGATGCTTACAGTCCCGGCGGCAAGCTCGGGCTTCGGCCGGACCGGCCGCTGCTGGCATATTCAGCGCGGGCGCGTGAGGCGTACAAAGGCGTGCCGATCGTGCTGGGCGGGCTGGAAGCGTCACTGCGTCGGCTGGTGCATTACGATTATATCGCCGACAAACTCCAGCGTTCGGTGCTGGCTGACGCCAAGGCGGATCTGCTGGTGCACGGGATGGGTGAACAGACGATTCTCGAAATCGCCCGGCGATTGGATGCGGGCCAGGGCATTGACGATATGACCGACATTCCGGGCTTAGCCTATCGCGTGATTCGTGATGTCGCCGTGCCCGAGGGTGCGGTTGAATTAGCTGGTCGTGAATCGCTGGAAGCCGATCACGAAACGTTTATGGCGTTCCAGTTGGCCTATCAAAACGAAGCCCGTCCGGCGGGGCGTCCGGTGGTGCAGGAGCAGGGGCCGGGACTGATTGTGGTCAATCCGCCCGCGGCGCCGCTGGACGAAAAAGAACTGGATCGTCTCTATGACCAGCCGTTTACTCGGATGTGGCATCCGAAATATGACAAGCTTGGTGGGGTGCCCGCGATGAAGCCGGTGCAGTTCAGCATGACCACGCATCGCGGCTGTTTCGGCGGATGCAGTTTTTGTGCGATCTATTTTCATCAGGGCAAGCAGATTGCCTCCCGCAGCGAAGCGTCAATTCTGGCGGAGGCGGATGCACTCGTCCGACACAAGCAATTTACCGGGACGATCAGCGACATCGGCGGGCCGACTGCGAACATGTACGGCATGACGTGCAGCAGTGCGGCGACGTGTAAACGCATGAGCTGTCTGTTTCCGTCGGTGTGCGGGAAGCTGCCGGCATCGCATGACCGCATGCTGGGATTGATGCACAAAATACTGGATTGGCGGGCGCATCAGAAATGCAAGGTGCATGTCTTTATCGCTTCCGGTATCCGGCACGACTTAGCCCTCAAGAGCCGGGCGTATGTGAATCTGCTGGCGAAAGAATTTGTCGGCGGGCATTTAAAGGTGGCTCCCGAGCATACCTGCGACCATGTGCTGGACATGATGCAAAAGCCCCATAATGAGACGTTTGAGCAGTTCGAGGCGATGTTTGCGGAGGCGACGAAAAAGGCGGGCAAAGAGCAGTATCTGGTTCCGTACTTTATCAGTTCGCATCCCGGTTCGTCGCCTGAGGAAGCGGCGAGGCTGACGGAGTATCTGGTCAAGCGGAACTGGCGGCCCCGTCAGGTGCAGGACTTTGTGCCCGCGCCGCTGGCGTTGGCGACGGCGATGTATGTGTCGGGCCTTTCGACGAAGGGCAAACGCATTCATATTCCACGCGGCCGGGGCGAAAAACGCCTGCAGGCGGCGATGCTGCAATATTACGACCGGCGTAATTGGAAATTGATCGAAGGGTACCTGTCGCCGCGAAACAAGCACAAACTGCTGTCGCAGATTCGCCGGTTGCAGATTGACACCGAAAGCAAACCCAAACGACGGCCGGCCCCAAGCGGTGGTTCCAAACGACCTGCCCGTACACAGACCAAGAGACGGAGGCGTTGATCGTTTTGCCGTTGTGGATTGTTCTCAGTCTGGTTTCGATGGTCGCTTATGCGGCGCGAGCGATAGTTGTCAAGCGAGCTTGTCAGCAGGTTGACTCGCGTCAGATCGTTCTCGTGGGGCGTATTACGGGGACGATGGTTTTGCTGCCGCTGCTGTTAATGAAGCACGGTTCGCTGCCGACGGATCCGGTTTTCTGGGCGGTGACGTTTGTGACGTCGCTGATTACGATGTTTGCCAGTATTATGTTCACCGAAGCGGTCATGAAGGGACCGCTGGCGCTGGTGATTCCGATGCAGGCGGCGGTGCCGGTGTTTTCGCTGCTGACGCTGTGGGCGTTGTTTCATGAAAGCCCGTCGATTTCGGCGATTGTCTGGATGCTGGTTAGCATGTCGGCGGTGGGGTGGATGCTGTATGCTAACTACCGCGGCGAGGACGCGATGCATAAGCAAACGCTGTATGCGACGCTGTCATTGATTGCGGCAATTCTGTTTGGCTTTTCGACGATACTCGACCGCATTCCGATCAGCCGGGTCGAAGACGGGGCGTTGACGTATTCGGCCTGCTGGCACCTGGTCAGTTTGGTGCTGGTCTTCGGCGAATGTCTTCGCAAAGAACGCTCGATTCGCCGGTTGGTGCCGACGAAGGCTGCGGTGTGGGGCCTGCTGCTGTTTTCCGTAGCGATTTTGACGGCGTTTACTGCCCAGCAATACGCCGTGCAGTTGTCGCTGGGCATCGGCGGGGCGATTGTGAATGTCAAATCGATTGTGACACTGCATCTGGCGTTGGTGATGTTTGTGGGACTGCTGTTCTTTAAGGAAAAGATTTCGCGGCAGGCACTGATTGCCGGAATCATTGCCGTTATTTCCGGGCTGGTGTTATTGCGGGTGATGCTGTAAGATATAAATCCGACAGCAAAATGGTGGGCACGGCCCACCCTACGGTGAGGTGTGATTTGTAGGGTGGGCCATGCCCACCGAAAGCGATGGATAAAGGGGTAAAAGGAGGTTTTGCCGATGCCTAATTATGTCCGGAAGAAGGTCTATGGCGGCTATTATTTCTTCACGGTCGTCACTTATAAACGCCGAAAACTATTGACAAGCGATCCCGCCCGGTTGATTCTTAAAGAAGCTTTTCGGCGTGTGCAGGCAACGATGCCGTTTAAGACGCATGCGTTTTGCCTGATGCCGGACCATCTTCATTGTCTCTGGCAAATGCCGCAGAAGTCCTGTGATTATTCGAAGCGATGGTCCGTTATCAAGCGGCTTTTCACACAGGCCTATCTTGCGGACGGAGGCAGTGAATGGACTCAAACAACGTCCAGACATCATAAACGACGACGAGGAATCTGGCAGAAGCGTTTCTGGGAGCATTTCATCCGGGACAGAGACGATTATTATAACCATTTGCATTATATCCATTATAACCCGGTCAAGCATGGCCTTTGTCAACATCCGCGGCAATGGCCGTTTTCGAGTTATCACAAGTATCAACAGCAAAAATTGTATGAAGGATTTGATTGGAGTTGTTTTACATTTGATGATTTCCATGATATGATAGAGTTCAACGAATAAGCTTAAATGGTGGGCACGGCCCACCCTACATTGGATGGTGTTGTAATGGCAGATCAGAAGGAAAAAACGAATTTTCTCAAAAGCGTCCTGTACTGGTACACCAAGTTGTTTGGGGTGTGGATTGTGCTGTTTGCGGTGGTGGGGTACTATTGGTATGAGCCGTTTGTGGCGATTGGCCAGTTTAAGCTGTTTGGAGCCGCGGCGGCGGATTGGCCGGCGATCTTTCAATCGCTTCGCAGTCCGAATATCTGGTTCTTTGCGCTGACGATGTTCGGCATCGGGGCGGTGCTGACGGTGGACGATTTCCGTAATATCACCAAACGCCCGGTGATTGTTCTCATCGGTTCGGTGGCACAATTTACGATCATGCCGTTGGGGGCGTTTGTGCTGGCTCGAATCTTCCATTTGCCGCCGATGCTGGCGGTGGGGCTGATTATCGCCGGCTGCGCGCCCGGGGCGATGAGCAGTAACGTGATGAGCTATATCGCGGGGGCGGATACCGCGTACTCGGTGTCGCTGACGACGGTTTCGACGCTGCTGTGCCCGGTGCTGACGCCGCTGCTGGCCAAGGCACTGGCAGGGGCGGAGATGCCGATTGCGTTCTGGCCGATGTTTTTCAGCATACTCTGGATGGTGGTGCTGCCGCTGGGGGCGGGATTTGCGGTGCGGTATTGTTTCAGCGAAGCTGTCGAAAAAATCAAGGACGTGTTTCCCGCGATCTCCGTGACGTTTATTATTTTTATCTGCACGCTGGTGATTGCCAACAACCGCGACAAAATGCTTCAGGCATCGATCGCGATGATCGCGGTGGTTGTGCTGCTGAATGTTTACGGCATGGCCGCCGGCTATGGCGTGGGGGCGTTGTTTAAGATGCCGTTTAACCAGCGGCGAACACTGTCGATTGAAATCGGCATGCAGAACGCGGGACTGGGAACCGTGCTGGCGATTGAGCACTTTGGCCCCGAAGCGGCCATTCCGACCGCCTTCTTCGTGTTCACCTGCATCATTACCGCCTCGATCATGACCGAAATCTGGAAAAGCAAGAAGGGGAACATATCTTTATGAATAATACGGATAAAGAATCGTTGTCACGCGTTTTATTGATCACATTTATTGTGATGTTCTTAATTTCACATTTTATTGCAACTGACATTGAGCATTTCGTTTTGATCTATGCTTGTTTCGGTTTTATACCTATTATAGTTTTATTTCTCGGTGTTGAAAAACACCGCAAGTTTGCTTGTATTGAAATGATTCTGACATTACTATTAATTTTAGTAGTTCATCACACTGATCAAAAACTTCGTCAGAAACAAATATTCGAGTTACGCAGCAAGATTATTGAACAGAGAAATCAACTCGAATCAGAGCAAAAAGATACAACTATTTCAACAGATGTTGTCGATCCAACCGAATGACCTTCGATGGTGGGCACGGCCCATCCTACAATAACTGGAGAATAATAATGTCTTGTCATGCCGGACTTGATCCGGGATCCAGTCGTTGACGCTCTGGACGGGCGGCTCGGGGGCCGGGATGACTTGAATTAGTGCCATTAGCGGGCCTGCCACTCTATGGGGCAGGGTGTAATTTGTTGGAAATAATCAGCTTTTTCTGTGTGTTTATGTCCTTTATTTTGCTCATTTTAGAGTTATTTATGTGGGAATTGGGGTTTGGAAGGGGGTAAGTTTGAACTTGAAATGGGTTGGGGGAGTATGGATAATAGGATTTGGTGGGAAATATCACTGAAAGGATGCGTGATGCGTGTACATTTGATGGTGCTGGTTGTTTTGGGTGCGGCGATTGGGATGAGCTATGCTGCGGCACAGAATGTACGCTCTGACTATGCTGTGGACGAATTGTTGGCGGTGCAGTCGATTTCCGCCTTTGAGTGCCGCCTGAAGGATTACCCGTATGCCAAAACGGCCCGGTTTCGGGTACAGATTCGTGATGTCCAGTTGAACGCCGGAACGTCTGCCAAAGAAGCTGCGACGTTCGCGGCAGGGCGGCTGAATGGGGCCGAGCAAATACAACTCAAAAATATCCAGTTTCGAAACTACTTCCGCGTGACTGCCGATGTGGTGGTTGACGGCCATGATCTGGCCGATGAACTTCGCAGGCAGGGACTGGCGAAGGCGTTGCCGGTTGCTACTGAGCCGGCGAGAGAAATGCCCCTCGTTTCTAAGGCCCCCCCCACACGGCCACGAACCGCTGCCATGCGTCGGCGACCGGCAACTTATCATCCAACGCGGGCGGTGCACGCAGTTAAACCCCAACGGATTACACTGAAAAGCCTGATGGATACCCGAGTGGATCTGTCGGCGATGAACGACGAGACGAGTTTTGCCGAAGCGCTGGACATTCTGTCCAATTCGGTTCGGCCAAAGCTGCCGCTGCTGGTGCTTTGGAGCGATCTGGAAGTCAATGCGCTGGTGGACAAGGACATGCCGATTGGCGTTGGCGGCTTCGGGACACTGAAGTTAGGTCAGGCACTCAAGATTATCCTGGCCAACATTTCACGCGGCGGGATGGAACTGGAACTGGCCTTTGAAGGGCGGGTGATCACCATCGGTACCCAGCGGGGTCTGCTGCAAAAGTCCGTCACCCGGACATACAAGATTGAAGATTTGACCTCCCCGTCCTACTCGGAGTATGGCGGCCTGAATAACAACAACCTCGGCGACCTGATGGGCGTATTTGGGGATTCATCATCACGATAGGCATCACCTTTTTCTTTAAGGATTAATAAACTCTACTAACGACACTATTCAATTATATCTCTGCGCGGGTATTTATCACCCTTTTGGGTGGAGTCAGGAGGATTGATAAAATCGGAGATTATTGGACCTTAATTTAGAGAACTTTTTGATGGCCCGATAAAACGCCGTGTAAATTTACAAATTATCCCTTTTTTGTTTTCCCGTTAAGATTACAATATTATATGTCGAAAAACGAATCGACCGGAATAATAACTTACTGACAACAACCGTTTGACTACGGAGGATACCGACACAATGGCAACATATACGAAAACAGCAAGTAAAGAACGCGTTCAGACGAAGACCGTGCGTACGTTTACGGTTAAGCCGTCGCTGCCGGAAGCGCTGGCCGACCTGCGGGTGGTGGCTAATAATTTATATTGGTCCTGGCATGATGAGATTGCGGAAATCTTTCGCCGGATCGATTACGATCTGTGGAAGCAGTGTTCGCACAACCCGGTCAAGATGCTGGGCATGGTGTCACAGGCGCGTCTGGAAGACCTGGCACGCAACGAAGGTTTTGTTTATCAGCTCAAGCAGGCTCGTCAAAAGCTGGAGCAGACGCTGAACGGCCCTTCATGGTATAATAAGATTTATGCAAAAGAAGGACGTGATTCGCTGGTGGCTTACTTCAGCGCCGAATTCGGCATTCACGAATCACTGCCGATTTATTCGGGCGGTCTGGGCATTCTCGCCGGCGACCACCTCAAGAGTGCGTCGGATCTGGGCATTCCGCTGGTCGGCGTGGGGCTGCTGTATCAGAATGGTTATTTCCGTCAATACCTGAATACTGACGGCTGGCAGCAGGAACATTATCTTGAAAACGATTTCCACAACATGCCGCTGGAGATGATGCGTAAAGAAAACGGTCATCCGCTGCGCGTCAATGTGCAGTTTCCCGAGCGGACGGTTCAGGTACAGGTTTGGAAGGTACATGTCGGGCGGACCCGGTTGTTCCTGCTGGATACGAACCTGCCGGAAAACACGCCGTTTGACCGTACGATTACCCAGACGCTGTACGGCGGCGAAAACGAAATGCGCATCTGCCAGGAAATCATCCTCGGCATCGGCGGCTTAAAGGCGCTGTTTGCGATGAAACTGGAACCGACGGTGTGCCACATGAACGAAGGTCACGCCGCGTTTATGGCATTGGAACGCGTCCGCAAGCTGCGGAACCGTCATAATATGTCATTCGATGAAGCCCTGGAAGCCGCCAAGGCCAGCAACGTCTTTACCGTGCATACGCCGGTTGCTGCGGGCAACGATGAGTTTCCAGTGGAAATGATGGATAAATATTTCGGCCATTATTACGGCACGCTCGGGATCAACCGCGAGCAGTTTTTGGGGCTGGGGCGGGTCCATCCGGACGATGAACACGAAAGCTTTAAGATGCCGGTGCTGGCGCTGCGAACCAGTGCCTATCGCAACGGTGTCAGTCAACTGCACGGCGAAGTGTCGCGGAAAATCTGGTCGGGACTGTGGCCGGATATGCCGGCGACCGAGGTGCCTGTGTATTCGATTACCAATGGTATCCATGCCAAGACATGGCTCAGTGCGGAACTGGATTCGCTGTTTGAACGGTATCTGGGCGCTCATTGGGCCGGCGAAGCGGTTGATAAGTCGATCTGGCATAATCTGGATCAGGTGCCGGACGAAGAAATCTGGCGCATTCACCAACGCTGCAAAGAACGCATGGTCGGCTTTGCCCGCCAGCGTCTCAAACGCCAGCTTCAACGCCGCGGTGCATTCCATACCGAGTTGAGCTGGGCTGAAGAAGTGCTGGACCCGGAAGCATTGACGATTGGATTTGCCCGACGGTTTGCCACGTACAAACGCGGCAACCTGCTGCTTCGCGAACCTCAGCGGCTGATCAAATTACTGACCAATACCGAAACGCCGGTCCAGTTTATTTTTGCAGGCAAGGCTCATCCGCGTGATACAGCGGGTAAGGAAATTATTCGCCAGTTGGTGCATTTTGCTTCGGAGAATCCGGAGATTCGGCGCCGGTTGGTCTTTTTGGAAGACTACGATATTGATATTGCCCGGTACATGGTGCAGGGCGTTGATATCTGGCTGAACAATCCGCGTCGTCCGATGGAAGCCAGCGGCACCAGCGGTATGAAGGCTGCTCTGAATGGCGTCATGAACATGAGTACGCTGGACGGCTGGTGGTGCGAAGGGTACATTCCTGACGGCGGCTGGATCATCGGCGCCGGTGAAGAATATGATGACCTGTCCTACCAGGATCAGGTTGAGTCGCAGGCGATATACAATCTGCTGGAGCAGGAAATCGTTCCGCTGTTCTTTAACCGTGCCAAGGACCGTCTGCCGCGTCGCTGGATTCGCCGGATGAAGAATACGATTAAGTGGTGTGCTCCGCGGTTCAATACAAATCGCATGGTCGCCGACTATACGCGAAAATTTTACCACACTGCCGATACCAACTGGGAAGAACTGACCGCCAATGATATGGAGCGCGTCAAAGCGTTGACCGCGTGGAAGAGTGCCACACGACAGGCGTGGACCGATCTGGAGATTCGAAACGTCGAAGTCCAGAACCTGGAAGGTCAGATGTTTGACGGTCGCGGCGGTGACCAGCCGGATCTGCGGGTCGGCTCGGAAGTTCGTATTCAGGCACAGATTCACCTGGGGCGACTGAATCCCGAGGATATCTCGGTGCAGATTTATCACGGCCGGGTCGATTCGACCGGTAAGATCGAAGACGGTCAGGTGGCGGAAATGAAATACACGGCGGATTCACTGGATCATGACCGGATTGCCCGGTTTGACGGCACTATTCCGTGCCGCGTTTCGGGTCGACATGGATTTGCTTTACGCGTCCTGCCGCGTCATGCGGATCTGGTTGAAGCGTACGAGCCGGGGATGATTCTTTGGGAATCCACCCGTTAGACCCTTTGTTTCACTACAGTTCCCACGCCCGTCAGGTCACACGACCCGGCGGGCTTTTTTATTTTCGGACCTACAAAAAAACAGCGTTTTTTTTTTCAATAGGAAGGTCTGGAAATGTCTTTTTTGTGCTATTTAAACACACTTTTTCCCCGATTTATCATGTCGCTATTAAAGAGTTTAATCGATCCGGTGTTTTCGTCAAGAGGGAGTTAATGCTTGTCGATAAGAGATTGTTAAGAGGTATTTGAGTTGCGACATTTATCGGACTGTGCCGCAACCATAGTATAATGATAGGATAAGGGGTTTGGCTATGCTTAAGCAAGCGTATGTCGTGATGTCGATTGTATTAAGTTTGGTTCTTCTGGCGGGTGCCGGATGCAAGAAAAAAGCAGACGATTCAACCGTGCTTGTTGAAAAGGTTCCTGCGCAGCACTCTGTGTCGGCAGTGGATTCTGCTAAAGACTTGCCGGATTTGAGTATTCCGACTCCTTCTATGCAGGCCAATGAGTTTACCGATTTTGCTGCAGCCGTGCGGCCGCCCAAAGACATCGTCTTGAACTGTCGCTTTGTCAGCGAAAAGCCTGTCATTGACGGTGTGCTGGACGAGGCGGTTTGGGAGGGTGTCGAAATCGTGACAACGCTTGATTTTTCATCGCAGCGTCTCATTGAACTGCGCAGCATCCATGACGGCGAGATGATTTATTTTCTGGCGAAATATCCGGATGCCGCCGCCTCCGAATCACACAAGTCCTGGTTCTGGGAGGCTGAAGAAGAAGTTTATAAGCCCGGGATGGACCGCGAGGACATGCTGGTATACAAATGGCTGATGACCGGTGATGCCTTGACGTTTCAGGCTGACGCGGTTGATGTTCATACCGCCGACATTTGGTTCTGGAAAGCACGCCGGACGAACCCGGCCGGATACTTTGATGATAAACGGCATGAAGTGACCACTGAAGAAAGCGAAGGCAGTGCTTCTGTCAAATCGGATAAATATGGTCAATTGTATTTGAGTCGACTTGGCGATGACGGCAAAAGCGCTTATCAAGAGAAAATATTTTTTGAGTATCAGGGCGATTGTGTCGCCAAGTATTATCCGCGTCAACCGCAGGGCAGCCGGGCTGATGTGCAGGGAAAAGGGCAATGGAAAGACGGCTACTGGACGATTGAATCGGCACGGAAACTGGATACAGGGAATGTCGATGACGTCGCCTTTACCGCCGGAGATGAATATTCGTTTGGTGTCAGCCTGTACGAAATGGCGAACTCTCCGATCGAACCGGACTGGTGGCAGCCGCTTTACCGGACCGGCGACATCTATGACCGACTGACATTGGTGATCGAGAAGCAGTAATCACGCTGCACTGTGTTTTTTTAAAAAGACAATACAAATGTAGATAAAATGATCGATGAAGCATTCGTTTGCGAAAATTTATAGGATTTCATTCAGCGTCATCATGGTGTCACTGCTGGTGATGGCATTGATGTCATGGCAATCGACGCAGAGTGTATATTGTAAAATTCAAAATGATCTCAAGGCCAATATCGTCGGTTTGAAAAATGTTCGCACGCTTGAATTTGAAATCATGGAATTGCAGATTTCTTTCAATGAGACCTATGCTGAGCGTTCCACGGATATCTCGCATCCGATTGAGCACCTGGATGCGATTCGTTCAATTTTAAAAACGTTCGATTTCTCTGCTCTGAGCCAATCGGAATTCAAACCGGTTCTTGCCAAAAACGAACGGCAGTGCCGCACCTTGTTGTATGCCTATGGGGCGACCTATTTTGATGATCCCAGCCGTGATTTCGGAGCGGAGTCTCTACAAAAAATCCGTGATATTATGGCCGAGTCACGAGAAGATGTTGTCTATCATTGCCGCGTGATGGAAACCCAAATTGACGCAACGATTGGCGACTTGCTCATCGGTCTGGATCATGCCAAAACCCGGATGTACCTTAGTTTGTTTGGCGGGGTATTCCTGGTCGTGGCAATGGTATGGTTGATTAACCGGGCGTTGAAACTGAAATTGACGCGGATCATTGCCGAGGCTGAGAGCATTGGTCGCGGAGAGGTTGGCCGCCGGATTAATTCGCCGTTTCGGGATATGCTGGGACGGGTGGCGCTGACGATTGATGTGATGGCCGACCGTATTGAGCGAACGCAGAATGAGCTGAAATCAACGAACCAAACGCTGTTGGAATCATTGGAAGAGGCTAAAAAAGCGGATGTGGCGAAAAGTGAATTTTTAGCCAATATGAGTCATGAAATTCGCACCCCGATGAACGCGATCATCGGCTTTACGGATATTCTGAAAGAAACCGACCTCTCCGAAGAGCAGAGTGAATTTATCACGCTGGTGAATGATTCAGCTTACAATTTGCTGCAAATTATTAATGATATCCTGGACTTTTCCAAGATTGAATCCCAAAAGATCGAGCTGGATACGGCCGAGTATCCATTGGGGCAGATTACAAGTTATGTGGGTGCTTTACTGAATCAGAGTGCCGAACAAAAAGGGATTGAATTTGAAATTCATCAATCCGGTTCACTGCCCGAATACATTGAAACAGATGGTACGCGTGTTCGCCAGTGTTTGATTAACCTGATTGGCAATGCAATTAAATTTACCAATGAGGGGTATGTTCACTTAGACGTCTCTTTGGAAATGGCCGACAGCCAGGAATATGTCTGCTTTGCGGTACGAGACAGCGGCATTGGGATCGAACCGGATAAACTTGAGAAGATTTTCGAAGCATTCTGTCAGGCCGACGGTTCGACATCACGCAAATACGGCGGGACCGGGCTGGGACTGTCGATTACCAAAAAACTGACAGAAGCACTGGGCGGGAGTCTGACCGTAGAAAGCGAAAGTGGTCAGGGGTCCGTGTTTACCATGCGTATTCCGCTTCGAGTGTCTTCGGTCCCTCAGATGTCAGCCGTTTAACGATCCACTCCTTTAACGATTGACAGATTTCCGTCAAATCCGTATCATCTTACCTTTAATGCATTGAGTCTATGTGATTGACTAGAAGCCATTTAAAAGCAGTTTTAAAATCGCTTCTAACACGGACCCGGTTTCGAAATGGAATTGCAGTTATGCGCAGTGAGAAAAAACATCCGTTGATTAAGGTTCGCCAATACGGTCGTCACGGTACCGACGTGCTGGTCCTTCACGGCGGCCCGGGAGCGCCCGGATACATGGTGCCGGTGGCCCGGCGGCTGGCGGACCACTTCCGTGTGGTCGAGCCGTTTCAGCGGCGAAGTGACGTAAACGAACAATTGACGGTTCAGCGGCATGTTTCGGATTTGAACGATGTGATCGCGGCGTATTGCGATACCGGCCGTCCGGTGCTGGTGGGCCATTCGTGGGGAGCGATGCTGGCGCTGGCATACGCGGCGGTGCATCCCAATGCTGTTGCGGCGATGGTGCTGATTGGTTGCGGAACATTTGATGAAGCCTCTCGCCAACAGATGGAGGCCATTCGCCAACGTCGAACCGATGCGGCGATGCAGGCCCGCTTTCAGCCGCTTGCCGAGGACTACCCGGATGCGGATATGCGGCTGGGGGCGATGGGGCGGCTCATGCAGCAAATTGATTCGGTGGACCTGGTGTCGCTGGGCAATAAGGTGATGCCCTGTGACGCGAAGGGACATGAAGAAACCTGGGCCGATATGCTGCGTTTGCAGGCCGAGGGTGTGTATCCGGCGGTGTTCGAAGCGATTGGCGTGCCGGTGGTAATGCTGCACGGCGACGATGACCCTCATCCGGGTGAGATGATTCGTGATCAGCTTGCCGCGGTCATGCCGCAATTAGAGTACACCTCATGGCCCCGATGCGGCCACTACCCCTGGCTGGAAAAAGCGGTGACCGCTGATTTCTATACGGTTCTGATACAGTGGCTCTTGTCGCAGAACAGCCGATATTGATCTATCGCTGCTTTGCTGCCGGTTCCAGTGGGCTGGCCTGATAAA
This sequence comes from Anaerohalosphaeraceae bacterium, assembly GCA_963675155.1. Classification (GTDB taxonomy): domain Bacteria; phylum Planctomycetota; class Phycisphaerae; order Sedimentisphaerales; family Anaerohalosphaeraceae; genus 4572-13. Next base: position 1,577,109 of record OY775912.1, read on the forward strand.
CAACCGGCTTGTCGTTGAAAGCGGAGGGATTGACAAGCATGGAACAATGGAAATCGAGAAAATAGTCGTAATCCAGATATAAGGTTCTTATTTTTGCCGGGTGTTCGCGAACAACCAATAGATGAAAATTGTCATGATTCACCCGCTTCACTTGATAGCCGAACTTACGATAATAACTGATGGGTCCGCTTAGGCAATCGGCGTATGGGTCCAGTTTGACATTCCAGGTTTCTTCGGAATCAATTTTCTTCAGTGTCCGCACGAGCGGTCCGATGGCACTTTGTTTGCCCCAGTCATACGGGCGAATATCGACGGCACGGAGGGACGGCCGATTCACATAAAGAAAAACCGATACTATGCCGATGCAAAGACACTGCATCAGATAATAAGCAGGCTTTATCTTAGCCAGAGAGCCGAGTGCGTGATCGATGATGATTCCACTGCTGAGAATCAAGAGGGCTATCCAGAAAACGCTGTTCCGCGGCATACCCAGCGACATGCCTAAAAGTTGATACTGAATGATTTTAGTCAGGAAGACACCGCCGGTCAATACGAGAATGAAGCTCGAAGGAGATAATCGGAATGGTGTTTTCCGGTTTGATTTGAACGTGCGGACAAAAAGAATCAGGCAGACCACTGCGCAGATCCCGAGAAAAATCAATGTGGCCGTATAGATGTGACCATTCATTGCATTTTGGTCCGGGTGCATGGCGTTGAGTTTGACGAACGGGTCCCAAAGGATTTTTTTCATGTATTGAAAAAAGGGTTCGGATTTGAATTTTTCACTAAACTTTCGGACCTCAGGGAGAATGCGACAATATAGCAAAAACAACGATCCGCCGGAGCCGGCGATTAAAGTGCCGGCCTGAGCGATTCGTTTTTTGAAGGTCCCTTTGTCGCCGGCCGTCGACGGCATTAGCAGCAGGATTACATAACACATGTTTAGACTTGCGATAATACTCAAACAGGACAGCATGGCTCCCATCGCGATAAAATTCATAACAATGAAAAGAATCGTCACCGGCCAACCGTGACATTTTTCCCGCGGGCCTTTGGTTAAGTAATGGACGTAGACGGCGATGGTAAAGAATACCATGCCGAGTCCCATGGCATAGCCGCGTGCCAGGTAGGACAAGTCAAAGACGAACCAGTTCAACAGGACGGCCAGCAGCGTCAGTATTTGAAGCGGGAATGACCGAAGGGTATTACGGATAATCCAGCCTGCCGAAAGACAAAACAAAGCACTCCACAGAACCGTGTGAATGCGGATGAAATGATCGTAGTGCCCGGCGATTTTTCGCATGAACACAATGCTCAGGGAGTTGAGAACATGATTGTTGGTGCTTGTATAAATGGTCATCGGGGACTGAATGTTGTCGCAAAAATCCCGCGTCGTCCAATATTCGTCATGCAGAATCCCGGTGGTGTGGGCTTTATAAGCGCGTAATCCAATCAGCACGCAGAGAATCAGCCCCACTATTATCACGGACGGATGGATTGGCCCGAATCGAAATCGCGCAGCGAAATCCTGTAATTGCCTGCCGGTTTCGTGATGATTTGAAGTTTTCGTCATTTTACGCTCACCATTTTTTACTTATGCAAAAGGCTCCAGTCTCTTGATTGTTGATGATTCTACGTTGTCTATTGTGAACTTTCAAGATATTTCTTGATTTGAATTTAATCAGGAGATTCATTCGTATGATTGCTTTTTTGAGTATGGTTAATTGGCGGTGTAGTAACGCGGGTCGGTGGTGAGCCAGTGGCGTGATAATTCCGCCGCATCCGCCAGGTCGATGAAGTCGTTTTCAACCAGGTCTATTCCATGAGGTGCCTGGGGAATCGCGGCGGGATCTTGCAGCCAGTAGTCCGCCAATTGGCTCAGGTCGAGGATGTCCACGATGTAGTCAATGACGATGTCGCCGGGGATGGGTTCCAGCAATTCAAACGCCAGTGCATAGGCGGTGGATTCAGATGACGATTGATTGACAATTTTGATTTCGTAATCGCCGGATTTCGTCAGCCGCAAATCGACTTTTTCAAGATTATCAAGGGTTGAGGGGGTGGGTGATATAAGAATTCCATCCGGGTCGCGGATTTCAAGGTCAAGATTGGCCAGATCGGCTACCAACTCGCCGTTTTCAATGATATCATACCCGGTTTTCCAGAAAAACCGCTGGTCGTTCCATTGAATGCGGCGATTCCAGGTTATGGTTACCAGCAGCCGTTCGTTTTCGATGCCTTCGATGGTATAGGTGTGCTGATTTCCGTCTGCCAGTGATTCAAAGGCCCATCCTTTCATGTCGTTGGTGGACGAAGACGGCGAAATGCGTGGTGAGGCCAGCAGTTCCAATGCCCGATGGGCGTCGAGTCGCCCGTAGCCGCGGTCGGTATTCCAGACCCATGACTGATCAATGGGGTCGGTCGTGTTAACTGTTGGATTACCGCTTTTGTCATTGATATTCGGAAAGGTTGAATTGACAATGACGGCCTTGATGACGGTGTTTTGATCGTCGTCGACTTCAGGGGTTGAGTCGGCATAATTTAACAGCAACGCCGCGACGCCGGCCGTGTGAGGAACCGCCCAACTGGTTTGTCCTGAACCATCCGGCGTGGCGGTTCCCCATGAACTGTCTGTGCCATTTAAGGGACACCATTGTCCTTGAGACGGGGCGGAGACATCGGGCTTTAGGCGCCCGTCAGTCGTCGGTCCCGGGTTACTGCCTGAACCGACCTGCCCGTACAACTCGGTGTCCGAAGCGATTAGCCCGCCGGTGGTAATACTGTTGTAGGAATCCCCAAAGGTTGTGACGGTGGATTCGTAATTTCCTGCTGCAGTGGCAAACACAATATTGTGTTGGTAAGCGTAGAAGTCGTAGATCAATGACCAAAAGCTTGTTGCATCTGGCGTCACAGATGAACTGGAAAGTTGAATTCCTGTTGCAATCACGCGGGCTTGTTCATCGTGAAGGTAGTCCAGTGCCTCGGCGACCCAGCCTGTTGTGATGCTGCTGTCGTTGACGACTTTGACACTGTAAAGTTCTGCCTGCGGAGCAATGCCTCTGTCGTCCGGATATGAGGCGCCGCCACGGCTGCATATAATACCCCCGACGGCGGTATCGTGGTTGGAGGATAAATAATCATTCTCGTCTGTGGCGTTATACCAATGAGCATGCCCGTCAAAGGCTTCGTGTGTATAGCGTGCGTGGTCCTGAGAAATCAGTCCGACATGAACTCCCTGACCTTCGTATCCGAGCGCATGGACGTCCTGAGCGTTTGACCCTGCCGGACCGGTCGACTCTGACAGTCCGAATACCAATGCAGAGGCAAAGGCGCACATCACAACCCCCACTTGCCAGAGCCCCGATTGAGCAGTCCGGCAAAAGTCATGACCCTTTCTCATCACCCATCTCTTCCTTGTTTTTGCTGCGGAGACACCATTATATTAAAAAATGGCGTAATATCAAGTTTAAACAAAGTTAGAGGTCTATAAACCGCGTTTTTATGGGCGTAAATCGATAAAAAGCTGTTTGAAATGGGGGTTTTACGGGGTTGGTTTTTCTAATGACATCGCCTCGATCGTGATTGCGTCAGAATTAGTTATCATCCGAGGCCGCACATCGATCCACGACTTCGAAAGCCATGCCGTAATCCCTCTCGTCAGCGAGTGTCGGGTTACGCAGTACGACTTTGTAGTCTCCGTCTGTTTCGAACAGATGATCGATTTTAATGAGATTGTCCTTTCCCGCCGGTTCAAAAACGACTGTTTTATCTGTGGGGGAGAGTATCTTCAAATTCAGATAAAATTTCGGATAGGCTTCGAGATACAGTTGGTTGGATAGCTTTTTGAGCTTGCGATGCCAGGTGGCCGTGATAATTAATCGCTGTCCTTTTTTGCCCGTGATGTGATAGACATCTTCGGACTGGGTTTTGATGGAGTCATAGGCCCAGCCTTTAGGGTTTGCCGCCGCAGTGTCTTTTTGAATTCGTCCGCCGGTCAATGTTTCATACGCTCGCAACGCGTCCAGTCGGCCATAACCGGATTGGACGTTCCATGCGGTGGTTGAGTCGGCGGGATTGATCGTCAGGTCGTTGGCATCAATAAATTGGGACAGTGTGCTGTTGACGATGACCGCTTTGATGACTTCGCTGCGGTCGTCGTCGGCAATGGGCGTTTTACCGGCGGTTTCCAGCAGCAGGGCCGCGACGCCCGCCGTGTGCGGCACGGCGTAACTGGTCAATCCCCGCCCGCTGCCGTCAATGGTATCCCAGAAATTATCGCCCCGGCCGCTGGGAACAAACAAGCCCTGCGTGGGGGCCGCGACGTCCGGCTTATGCCGTCCGTCGGCGGTGGGGCCGGTGTTGGAGGCCGAACCGACCTTGTCATAGCGTCCCTGCAGATCCTTGACCATCCCGGCGGTGGTAATGCCGTTGTAACTGTCGCCGAAAACTGTTATTCGCGGTGAGAAGTTGCCCGCGGCGTTGGCGAAGACCACATCATAGGTTTCCGCATAGTAGTCATACAGCTTGGATAGAACCGAGTTGCCGTCGGGCGTGACGCCGGGGCCGGCGACCTGGATGCCGGTGACAATCACCCGGCAATGATGCTTTAAAATCAACGCATCCAGTGCTTCGTAAATCCGGCGGGTGGAAACCCGTCCACTATGAATATGCGCTCCGGGAGCAACGCCGATTTGCTCGGGGTGAATCGGTGACCCGGCAGAGGCGAGAATTCCCGCCATGTGGGTGTCATGGCCGGCGCGTTCCAGACCCGAGCCGGTAAAATCATACAGCGTGACAGTCGAGCCGCCGTTACGGTCAAACGCGATATGCCCGTCGCGTGCATTGCCCTTGGAAAGCAGGCCGATGTTGACTCCGTCACCGGTAATGCCCTTGTCATGAACGGCGTATGCCTGAATGCCCTTTGGCCCTAATGCCTCGGTTAAACCGAAGACACATGAAGGAAAGACGCTGAGCAGAAGCCCTGCTGAAAAGCAGAGTCGGTTGAAGGTGATTGAGCAAACACGGGGCTTCTTCATTATGTCCCATTCGTTAGACTGATTACAATTGAAAATTTCCGTTTCTACGCGGCGATGTCCTTAAGCAATCGTTCGTTATGAATTTGCTCGCGGGAATTTACGACCCTAAAGGGTCATTCATCGAGTTTTTCGATCATATCGGCGGCGATTTCCACGCTGGCGGCCTGGCCGAGCATGTCCACCTGCAGCACCAGTCGGGTTTCTTTCTGGGTTTCAACGACGATGCCTTCGGCGCCCATCAGCGGGCCGGCAGTGACCCGGCATTTCTGGCCGACCTTGATATAGTCATGGGGAATGACCGGTTTGTTAAGATGCAGCAGGGTTTCAATCGGGGTCAGTTCCTCGATCAGCCGCCGCTGGTTCTCAACCATGAGGATACTGGCGGTGCGGTTGGTTTTGAGCACTTCCAGCCGGGCGTCGTCGTCGCCGCAAAAGAACAGATAGCCCGGGAACAGCGGCAGCAGCGACCGAATCGTTCGCCCGCGACTTTTAGACACTTTCCAGTGCATCGGTAAAAAGTAGGGGACCTCTTTCTTGACCAGTTGCGTCGCCAGGGCCTTTTCATTTCGTGATTTCGTATGTGCCACCCACCAGGCGCCTTCAAACTCGGCAATCGAGCGGTCCTCGGGCCACACGATCGGCGGATTTTCACTCACTTTTAACACGTTCTCTCTCTCCTATCTCCTCGCCTTGGTGGGCATGGCCCACCCAATGAACTACGAACTATTAACTATTAACTATTAACTATCTCACCACACCGTGGTCACAAGGTATTCGCAATCAGCATCGAATTGCATGGCGCCTTCGAAGGCGGCCGGGATCAACAGGCAGTCGCCTTTGGCGAATTCGGTGGTTTCCGTTTCTTCGGCAATGATCCTGCCGCTGCCGCTGAGAATGACCAGCACTTTCATCTGGCCGCTCAGCAGTGTTTCACACCCCGCCGATTGATGGCCCTTGTCAACCTTGAATTCGTCGGCATCGACCAGGCGTCCGTTGCTTTCCACTGACAGGTTGTCAGCCGAAGGGTCAAAGTGAATGCTTTCCAGCGCGTCTTCGACGTGAAGCTGTCGGCCCTGACCGGTTTTCGGGTCCACACGGTTCCAGTCAAACACGCGATAGGTCGTATCCGACGGCTGCTGAATCTCGGCAATCATCAGGCCTGCACCAATCGCATGACAGGTTCCCGACGGCAGAAAATGACACTCGCCGACCTTAACGGGAATCTTCTCCAGCAGGTCCGCACACGTACCGTCTTCGATTGCGGCTGCGAACTGTTCTTTGGTCGTGCCGGGCTTGAGGCCTTTATAGATGGCCGCACCGTCAGCGACGTCGATCATGTACCAGCATTCGGTTTTCGGGTCGCCTTTGCCGCTGCGCTCGCACAGGTCCGCATCCGGATGCACCTGCACGCTCAGGTCGTCCTGCGCATCGAGAATCTTAATCAGCAGCGGGAAGGGGCCTTGATAGTCATTCTTGCCGGTGATGGCGGTTCCCAGTTCGTCGATGGCCTGATCGATCGTTTTCCCGGCCAGCGGGCCGTTGACGATCTCGGATTTATCCTCGGGCAAATCCGCTAACTCCCAGCTTTCACCGATCTTTACATCTGCGGGCAGAGCCTTGCCGAAGACGGCTTTCAACTGCTGTCCACCCCAGATCCGTTCCTTAAATAAGGGCTTAAATTTCAATGGATATAGTTTCATGGCCGCCCATTGTAGCGATTGCGGTGCCAATGTCCAGTGTGTTCTGGACAAATTCCGGAGAAGAGGGGACCTGAAAGGGGGTTTACAGGTATTCGAGGATGCCGTCGGCGATGGCTCGGGCCATGCGGCTTTGGAATCCGGGGCTTTCCAGCAGCGTTTCCTCGGTGGGGTTTGAGATATGTCCGCATTCGACCAGCACGGCCGGACACGTGGTGTTTTTCAGCACACGCAGGCCCCGGCTGTCTTTACGCATGCCTCGGCTGCTGATGCCCGTCGTTTCCATGTTTCGATCGAGCGCCCGGGCAGCTTGCTTGGATTCTTGACTGGCGTTACTGGCGACCAGAATCAGATACCCCCGCATACTTCGTTTGGGATTGGCATCTTGATGAATACTCACAAACAAATCGGGGTTGACGCGATTGGCCAGAGCAACCCGGTCATCCAGCGTGACGGTTGTATCGGTGGTGCGGGTCATGATGACCTCCACGCCGGCTTGACGCAGATACCCCACGACTTTGTTCGCAATTTGAAGATTGATGTCATCTTCGTGATAGCCCAGGTAACTAATGGCTCCCGGTTGTCTGCCGCCGTGGCCCGGGTCAATGACGACGACACCGCTGCCGATACGGGGAGCGGTGGAATAAGAAGGCGTCCATTTTTTGACCGGTGCATCCGGAATCAGCGAGCTTCGGATTTTCGGCACCAGCAGTTCCGGCACATAAACGTCGCCTCCCACACGCTGGACCGGGCCGACGGTGCCGACGGCGGTACCGTTGACATACACCCGACCGCCGTCATAGGTAAACACTCGAACAGTATTGTTGGCATTGGTGAGTTCATAGTAGGGATTGCCCGCTTGTCCGACCGACAGCCCCAGCCGCGACCCCAGTTCCTGGATGGTAACACAGTAAGCCGGTCGGCTCTGTCCGGTTAGGCTTCCCCGTGAGGCGGAATCTCCGCAACCGGCCAGCAATATGCAGATAAACAGGATAACGACGGCTATTATTTTTTTCGGGTTAAACGGCACTCATGTCCCCGTGAAAGTTTCGAAATAATTACTCAAATAAAGGTATTATCAATTCGGCAAATCCGCCCCAATTACTTTAGTTTCTCTTATTTAGCGAAATTTGGAATCACTTTCAAGCAAAAAGCTTCAACTCCAGTTAACAGCAAGTTCTGTAAACCAAAAAAGATGTTCCGTGTATGCAATGTGGAAATTGTCAGAAATCAGGGTGAGGGGCCTATGGCCCCTCACCCTGTGCAGCAGGTCTATCTTCTCCTTCTCCTGAAGAGTCCTACGGCTCCAAGGGCCAGCAGTGACAGAGTTGCCGGCTCAGGTACAATGTTGAATGTGAAGGTTGCTTCATCAGTAACCTGCTCATTTGTTCCGGCGTCGATTGCTGAGACTTCGCATGTAATTTCATAGACTCCAGCTTGTGAAAATCCAAAATTGTAGTGTGCGTGCCCTAATCCCATGACAACACTGTCGCTGCCTGTAATTCCATCGGAGCTGGCCATAAATACCTCCGGCCCGGCAAGACTTTCACGATAAAGTGAGAATTGTCCCGGACCATTTAAACCGGTCAGTGTCAGTGTCAGTGAATCGTTAACAAACGCACCGGAATCGATGTGTCCGGCGCTGATTCCTACAAACGGAGCCCCCATGATTTCGGCGGCTGTTTCGCTCGCGGGAAGATTCCAGAATGTATCCCCTGCATTGTTGCCGATAAAGTCCCATTCTGAACCTGCCTGGCGGGTTTTTGCGGCGGCGTTGGGAACGACGATAATCGCCTGGTCAGGAGCATATTCAGTTTCCACCGGTTCGTGGGCATGCAAATGCAACTCCAGTGAATCCTCTTCTCCGAGGCCGATATCTAAATGCCCCTCTGTAATATTGATTGCTGCCATAGCCGCGGTGCCAAACAAAAGAACTAAAGCAATTGTCAATAATGATCTTTTCATTTTTCTATTCTCCATATTCTAAAATAACATTTGATAATTTAAGGATAACAAAACTGAGATTATGGACATTCCGTATTCAGAGGACTGCCGCAGTTGAGCCATTGATCGCTCATTTCATCCAAATCCTCTATGTCGATTTCATTGGGATCTGTCAGCGATGTCAATTGGGGGCAACTGTTGGGATCGCCGCAATCGGTTTGGAGCCAATAGTGACTCAGGATGGCGTAGTCATTCAGGTTGACAAAACAATCGTCATTCAGGTCAGCTGTTAACATATCGTCGCACTGATACCAGGTCGATACCTGTAGGTCAACTTCATAAAGCCCCGGCTGTGTGAATACCCAACTGGCATGTGAATGAAGTTTGGCCTGAATAAAATAGACATCGCTGTCATTAATGCCGTCGACATACGTTGAGAAAAAAACGAATGGATTCGATCCGTTCTCCTGAAACATTGAGACATACGCTCCTTCCGGGCCGCGGACATCGATGAGGTTGACTTGGAACCATTTTCCGGAGGTGGTTATATGACGGTTTGGATCATTGGGGTCCCACATACAAAATAAGTCCACTTCGCCTTGCATGTCTTCTGAGTCAAAGCCCGGGCTGGGATAAAAATCTTTGTTGTAATACCAAAAAGTTTCATTATTGTCGACGCCGAGAAAATCATAATAAGAGGGCACCGAAGCCAAAGAGAATCTGTGAGTCTGGTCAAGTGCGAAAAGTGCCTGTTCTGTTTCAATTCGCCCGGCTGTATCATTTTTCAGATGAATATCCCAACCGGAAAAAAGAAGCGGAATCTCAATATCGGTGTGGGCAACAGGAACTGTCTGCGGGTGGTTTGGGTTCGGGATTTCAGTTTCCACCCCGAAATAAATGGTGACGATGTCGCTTTGGGACCGAACACATTCACCCCAAAGGGGCTGTGACAGTGCCGGCAAAACCGCGCATGTGACGATAAAAATGCTTCTATTTATCAATTTTTGTAAGAACATCACGAGACTCCTCATTATTCTGTTGGCTTGGCAAAGTTTGTTGACTCTTCTGCCATCTGCTTGATTGTTTCGGCCTTGATCGTCTTAACCTGTGTGTCAGCGTAGAGAAAGAGTGTACTGCCTTTCATATCAATCTCGTCTGACCGGCTCGATTTGAACCGATCAGGCTGGATGTCGGCGATAATGGCTGTCCACTGCGTTTCCGGATCTCCGGTTGCGAACCAACTGCGTGAATGCACATGGTCGGCGTTTCGATCATCTGCCGGCTTATCGTCGGCTATGACAAAGGTTGTGATCGTATTCGAAGGAGATCGAAGGCGGTGCAGATTGTGAAATGACTCAGATTGTTGGATGACACCAAATAGTTCCAGTGGTGTGATGTACTGGTTCAAAATATAACTGGTTGTGTTATATTTCAAACGTTCTTTTCCCTGCGGATCTGCCGGACAGATACGAATATCATCGATATCCGACAGATACGAAGCCAGTGTATAAATCCAGCTTTCCTCAGGATCACCCGTTATATGTGTTGTTTCCGGGAAAAAGCCTTTGTTGTCGTCTGCATACATCCCCATGGCAATACCGATTTGGCGCATATTGCTTGTCGAGACAAGCCGTCTGGCCAGCATTTTGGTACGGTTTAGACTTGGCAGAATAATTGTCAACAGCAATGCAATAATGGCGATAACCACCAGCAATTCGATCAGGGTGAAAGCACACCTGTTCTCAGTATTTCGCATTTCAAACACCTTTCTGTTCTTTACGCGCAGCAAATCGCAAAAAAAAGAATGTCCATAATCTAAAAAACATAAAAAAACATGTCGAATTAGATGAGAGGCGGACCTCGTGCAGAGAAAGGAGTGATGCTATGCTGGTCAATACGGTGCGATTGGTATTGATACACATACGGTGTCGGTTCGATTGTAAGACCGATCGTTAGAGGGGGGATACTAAGATATTTGCTTGCGGGGCCAAGTAGAACGCGGCAGATGTGACAGCTTTTCGCGTGATGCGAATGCAGCGGTTCTTCGTCATGATCAGGGGCATCATCTGCATGTGTGCAAGATGTATGTGTCGTATTTGCGTATAGATGTGCAAACAGTGCAGCATTTGTGACAACCGTCAACATGCTGCCGGTCGCGATCCAAAGAATTAGTGAACGCGTTGTCTGTCTTAGTTTTTGCACTTGGGACAAATTCCTTCGATTGAAATTTGCTGACGCTGCATGGAAAATCCTTCCGGCAATTCGACCAGCGGAGCCGAGGCGCCGGTTAAACAGTGTGTTCGACTGCAGCGAACGCAGGTGAAATGCGGGTGGCACTGGATCTTGCCGCAGTGATGAGCCAACTCGAAATACTGGCTGCGTTCCTGGGTAAAGGCTTCGTGGACCACATTTTTTTCGACCAGGTGCATCAGGGTACGATAAATCGTGGTCTTATTGGGTGCCGTTTGGCCGAGTTGTTCGGCAATCTGCTCCTGTGTGAGCGGGGCGGTTGCTTTCAGCATCGCCCGGACAATGGCGATCCGCGGAGCCGTTTGCCGCAAACCGGCGGTGTTCAGCAATTCGCACGCTTTCTCTTTCACGATTCATCCTCCTTGGATTCTTTCTTGCCGCACAGCACACAGCAGGAATGCCCCACATGGGCGCCGTCGGATCGGACAAACAGCAGTGGAAAGACAATATCACTTACGCAGCACGGCAGCCAGACCGCGATGAACAGCACGACAAACATTCCCGTCAGCAGCAGGGCCGTGATATCCGCCTGCGTATTCATCATGATGTGCGCTGATGAGGCCCAGGTACTGAACAGCACGTGTGCGGCGTGCGGGTATTTGGTATGCGGGAAGAAATAGGCCAGCAAAACACCTAAAATCGCTGCCGGAAAAACCAGGTACCATTCCTCGACAAATCCCAGGTGCAGACGGGCGTGTCCGCATCCTTCGTGGTCATGTTCACAGGCGGCGTCTGCTTCTGCGATTGCTGCTTCGTGATCATGGCCCGAATGATCCTCATGCACTTCAGCTTCCGCGTGTTCATGCGTCGGATCGGTGCAAATCTCTGCCTCATGCTCATCTGCGTGATCATGACCTTCATGTTCGTGTTCGTCAGGGTCGGCCTCAAGCTCGCGGACCAGTGCGGCGTCGTCATGGGCGTGGTCGTGCAGGTCCGCATGGGTGGGAACGGCTACGCCGAGTATGGTTTCGCCGAAGAAGGGCAGCACGCAGTCGCTGAGCGTGGCGATGCCGATGGAACCGACGATGCCGACGATCATGATGAGCAGGAAGCTTTTGGCTTTGCGGTGAATCTCGAATAAGGCCGCCGTGACCATCGCGCTGAGGACTACATGCAGCGGGTGAAAGATCGAAAAAAGGGTACTTTCATGGCCGGCAAAGAATTTCCGCCCGATCAGCATGAACAGGATACCCGTGGACGCACCGATCAGCGTAAACGGCGAATGAACCTTCAATTCCTGGAAAATCTGCTTTAATTTGGAGCTAAACGACATATAAAACCCTTAAAAACAGTAGAAACAACGTACTTGCAACCCGGTTGCAAAAAACTGATTATATCAATTTGCAACTAAGTTGCAAGGGTTTTTTCACAGAAGCGTGGAATGGAAGTGACACGATGCGTTAACATTGTGTTACACCAGCACAGGGTTTCCCGTCCCGGCGCTGCCGCTTCGGGCTTCTGTTTTTGGATCGAAGCTTGCGAAGGCATGGTTTGCGTGGAGATTCGTAGCTAATTGGCGATAGCCGTGACAAGAATTTCCACCTTGCCGCCGGCGGGCAGGGCGCCAGCCTGGATCGCGGCCCGGGCCGGGTACGGCTCGCTGAAATACTGCTTGTAAACTTCGTTAACCGCACTGAAATCTGCGATGTCGGCCAGAAAAACCTGTACTTGTACGACATTTTGCATCGACATGTTGGCCTTGACCAGGATCGCCATGACATTTTCCAACGCCTGCTTAGCCTGTGCGGCGGTGTCGCCGTCAACCAGTTTGCCCGTGGCCGGATCGATGCCCAATTGCCCGCTGATATAAAGCGTATGGCCGACTAAGAGCGCCTGTGAATAAGGCCCGATCGCCGCCGGAGCCTGATCCGTCTGTATCACTTTCCGCTGTGTCATGGTTTATTCCTTTACTTTTCATCTGTCATGCCGGACTTGATCCGGCATCCAGTGTGTTTCGCTCTGGACCCCGGCTCAGAGGCCGGGGTGACAATTCATAATTAGATTGCTAAAAACGAATCCGTTTCCGATTTGGCGTCATTATCCGCACTCCGGCTTGTCGGCGCCGTCCCGCCCTGAATATCCTGCTCCGAAGGATTCTCCTCCGTCGACCAGAACGTGTAAATATTATCATTCTTCACACCCACATTCGGCCGTTTTTCTGTCGCAGTGTGTCCGTCAGCGTACAAAATATTCTGATCTTTCTCATGGTCCGTCGAATTACTGCTCATCGCCTGTTTTTTTGCCTTCCCGCCAAACTGTGTCAACAATTGAGGCGATTGGCCATCTGAACCCGGTTGTACGATATCGCCATTCTGAAACCATGGATTCATGTCAGCGGCAACGGCAAACGATGAAGAACGGTTTTTGTTAGCTGGGTAATTGCCATAAGGATTCTGATAAGCGTAACTAACATGTTTATGCGGGGCAGTTCCGAAATCCCAAAGCTCAACAATATCTTTGTCTTGGGAATTTCTGCCGTCGAATTCTCCTTCTAATTTTCCACTCCTATAAGCCCGTTCACAAACAAAGGACTTTGGCGATATATCGGCTTCTCGAATCAACAAGTACAGACTTGCTGTAATTGTTCTGGGGGTATTGGACTGGTCTGTTTCAAAATCAGGATGATTCATATCATAAGAAAAGCCAAGCTCTTTCGCCCAGGGACCTTGTCCGGGCAACTGGGGATAATTGCCATCGTAATCATTGGAATAAAGCATCATCGCCTTTCCGAGCCCTTCTAAATTCGACTTGCAGATAATACGCTCAGAATATTTCATTATGGACGCGAGAGGTATTGTGAGTGAGAGTACAAATGAAATAACAAGAATCACAACAATGAGTCCGACGAGTGTTAAGTTTGATTGTTTGGCCATTTTTGCTCCTTGGGAAATTATGATGTATGTATATTTTTTTTTACTGCATGGTGTCACGTTTTCGTTTGGACAGCAGCAGCAGATTTCGCAGGGCCTGTGTATCCCGGGCGGCGAACCAGCGGCTGTAGAAATCCTTTTCCTGCACGATCTGGGCGATGGCCATCAGGGCACGCAGGTGATAGTTTCGCTCGTCGCGTGTACCGGCCAAAAAGAACACGGTTTTGACCGGCTCTTTGGCATGCGGGAAATCAATCCCGCCGGCGGCCCGCACGGGCAGCACATCAAACTTCTGCTTGCCCTCGATCACCACATGCGGTATCGCCAGTCCCGTTTCCAGCACCGTCGAACCTTCGGCCTCGCGCTGCTGGAATTTTTGCACCAGCCGGTCTTTGTCCGTTCCGAGCTTTTCGGCAAACACTGCCGCGGCCTGCTCAAAGACGGCCTGCGCCGGCTGTGTGCCCTCAATATCCAGAATCGTGCAGTCGCTCAATAATTTATCAAACCGGTCGGCGATAATATTATCCCGCTCAAACAGGATATCCCGCAGTTCGTTTTCCAGCGTCGGCGAGACAATCTCCTTATCCGTCACCCGCTGGACCACATGCATCACCGCGGAATCCTTCCCGGCCCGCTTTGAGGCGTATATAAAATACCACGCAACGCTGACCACCAAAAAGATTCCGGTAATCAGCAGCGGCACCGTTCCCATTTCGATCAGCAGGCCCAGATAGACCACAATGGTGACCGCCTGCAGCCACGGGTAGAAGGGGGCTTTGAATTTAGGCCGATAGCTCTGAATCTTGCTCTGCCGCATGATAATCACGCTGGCATTATCCAGCAGGAACAACAGCAGCATCATTGCCGAGGCGGTTTTGACCAGCAGTTCCAGCTCCAAAAACACAATTGCGGCGATCATAAAGCCGCACGTCAGCAGGATACTGTAAACGGGCGTTTTGAGGCGTTTATGAATGCGTGCCAGTTGCGGCGGCAACAGGTGGTCCCGGCTCATCGCCATCGGCGACCGTGACGCCGCCAGGATACCCCCGTTGGCGGTGGTAATAAACGCCGCCAGTGCCGCCAGTGACAGCAGTACCAGACCCGGCAGGCCCAGAAAGGCGTTGGCTGCTGAAGAAATCGGAGCGTCGGACCCTGCCAGCACATCCGCATCCAGTACGCCAACCGTGATGAAAACAACCGCCGCGTAGAAAAATGAAACGATCAGCCACGCCAGTATCATTCCCATCGGCAGCAGTTTTCCCGGCTGGCGAACCTCTTCGGCGATACTATCCACCTTGGTCAGACCGCCGAAACTGACGAAGACCGCACCCGCGGTTGTCAGGATTTGCAGTTTCCCGTAAGGGGCAAAATTCTCGAACCGTACCGGCTGAACATTGGAAATCCCCAGGACGACAAACACGCCCAAAACCCCGATCAGAAACATTACCAGCACATTCTGAAAACCGGTGGTGTGTTTGACGCTGGTCATGTTCAGGGCCCCGAAGAAAACACAAAAACCCGCGGCAATCGCATGCTGTAGGCCGGTGCCGAGCGGATAATCGAAAGCCGACATACAGAACATGCGGACGAATAAGGCAATACCCACGACGGCGAAGGCGCTTTTTAACGCCAGCGAAAACCAGTTCGCCAGTCCGCAGAACAGCCCCCACAATCCGCCGAAGCTGCGTTCAACATAAAAATAGGTGCCGCCCGCTTTGGGCATCGCGGTGGCCAGTTCGGCTTTGGTCAGCACGCTTGGCAGAATCAGGATAGAGGCCAGGATATAGGAAGCGATAATGGACGGGCCGGCTTGTCGAAAAGCAATCGCAGGCAGTACAAACAGCCCGGAACTGATCATCGCGCCTGCCGCGACGGAGAAAACATCCAGCAGTCCCATGTTTTTTTTGAGCTTGATTGTGTCGTCCATCTGTCATCCGTCCCTGAATTCATGGTTAGCGTTATTAGGGCTTTGGGCCTGATAGAACCAGTATAGGCAATGCCTTGGAAGATGTAAATATCTATTTTTAAGGTCTCAAAAGAGGCCTTTCGGACGTGAAAACACTTGCCTCGGGTGTCATGAACCGTTAGGATGGGGCAATAAAATTGGCTCCTTTGTCGTTCTCTGTAAAAATGGAGATTCAAAGGGTTCATAATCGTGTTCCAACCTATTAAATACAGGAGTCTTGGGTGCAAATCATAGACAGCACAGAAAAGATGAAGCAATTGCCCAAGGGCATGGTGTTGACGATCGGCAACTTTGACGGCGTGCATCGCGGTCATCAGGCGATTTTGTCCGAGGCCCGGCGACTCGCCCGCGAGCGGGGCGTGCCGTTTGCCGTGATGACGTTCGACCCGCATCCGGTGGCGCTGCTGCAGCCCGAACATGCGCCGGGAGTACTGACGCCGTTTGCAATGAAGGCGATGCTGCTGGAGTCGATGAGTGTCAATACCCTGATTGTGATCAAGGACAGCCTGGAGTTGTTAAACCTGTCGCCGGAGGATTTTGTCGATCAGGTCCTGATGGAAAACCTCGCCCCGTCGGTGGTCGTTGAGGGGCCGGACTTTAATTTTGGATACGGTCGAAGCGGCGATGTCGAGACATTGCGACAGCTCGGTGCCAAACGCAACTTTGAGGTCGTCGAAGTGCCGTTTACGGAAATTGCCCTGCGGCGAGACAACGACGAGACCACCGTTCGATGTTCGAGTACACAGATTCGCCAATTGCTCGAGCGTGGAGACGTGAAGCCGGCCAGTCAGATTCTCGGCCGGCTCTATCGCCTGGTTGGCAAAACCGTTAAGGGCCGCGGTGTCGGCCGGAAGCTGGGTTTTCCGACGGCTAATATCGATCCGGTTGGGCAGATTATTCCTTCCGAGGGGGTTTATGCCGGCTATGTGGTGGTGGGTGATAATTTTGACGAGGTGGCGTTTGGCGGCCTGCGTCGCGCCGCGGCGATCAGTGTGGGGCGGGCGAAGACCTTCGTGAGCGACCATCCCCTGTTACTGGAGGCGCATTTGCTGGAAAACAAAGTTGAGGATCTTCGGGGCAAATGGCTGGCATTGGACTTTATGCGGTTCATCCGTCACCAGCAGCGGTTTGAGTCCAAGGACCATCTCAAGGCACAAATCCAAAAAGACACTCAACGGGCCGAATTGATGCTGTTTTAACAAC
Organism: Anaerohalosphaeraceae bacterium; assembly: GCA_963675155.1. Classification (GTDB taxonomy): domain Bacteria; phylum Planctomycetota; class Phycisphaerae; order Sedimentisphaerales; family Anaerohalosphaeraceae; genus 4572-13. Next base: position 1,594,075 of record OY775912.1, read on the forward strand.
ACCTCATGCCCTCTGCAGCAAAGGATAAAACGAACAGGATGAAAACAGCGGAAACCATTGGCAGTGAACTGGCCGGCCTTATCGAAGGCGCCGTTCACATGGATATTTATAATCGCGTCGCATTCAGTACGGACGCGTCGATTTATCGCATTGTGCCGCAGTGCGTGGTCGAGCCGAAGCACGCCACTGATATTGTTGCCGTTGTCCGGTATGCCGCTGAAAATAATATTCCCGTTGCCCCGCGCGGCGCCGGCAGCGGCATCGCGGGTGAGTCGCTGACATCGGGGATCGTGATCGATGTGCGCCGCAACATGAACAAAATTCTGCAGACGGCTCCGGACGGAACCTGGGTACGCGTCCAGCCGGGCGTCGTGTTAGAGACACTGAATGATCATTTGGCCCAATGGGGCCGTAAGATCGGGCCGGATCCGTCCAGCGGCAATCGCGCGGTGCTCGGCGGAGTGGTGGCCAATAATGCCACCGGAGCCCATTCGCTGCAATACGGCTATATCGCCGGGTATGTCCAAAGTATCCATGCGGTGCTGGCCGACGGCAATCGTGTCGAGTTTGTCAACGGTACCCGGCCGGCCGATTACGACAAGGCCGCGGAACTGGCGCAAGCCTGTGTTGACTTACTGTCAGGCAAACAGTCGGTTATCGAAAAAGCCCAACCGGCAACCAGGCGAAATCGCTGCGGCTACAACATTCAAAACATCATCCATGACGACGGGGTCGATTTGGCAACCCTGATGGCCGGCTCCGAAGGAACACTGGCGGTCTTTACCGATATTACGCTTCGTACCGTTCCGCTGCCGAACGTCAAGGGGTTGGTTCAGTTCGAGTTTGCTTCGTTTGAAGCCATGGCCCAAGCGGTGCCGGTCATCGTTGACTGCGGTGCCAATGCCTGTGAACTTATGGACAAAACCCTGATCGAGATGGCTCGCCGGGCATTTCCAAAGTACTGCGAGGTCTTGCCGGCCGGTTGTGCGGCAACGCTGCTGGTCGAGCATTCGGCTGAGGGCATGGATGAACTGAAAGCCAAAATGGCCGACACGATCAAAGCGGTTGGAGATATTGCGCCAAACAGCGCTGAGTTCATGAGTGCCGCCGATCAGGCGTTGCTCTGGAAATCGCGTAAAGACGCGGTGCCGTTGCTGAATCGACAAAAGGGCCCCAATCATCCGATTGCTTTTATTGAAGATGTGTCGGTTGATTATCACCGGTTGGGCGAGTATGTCGCGGGATTGGAGACAATCGCGGAAAAATATGATTTTCAGATGGCGTTTTACGGTCATGCCGGCGATGGCGAATTGCACATTCGTCCGTATATGGACTTAAGCTGCGATGCTGAAGTGTCTCGTATGCGGCACATGGCCCAAGAGGTCTTTGAACTGGCCTGGTCACTGGGGGGTTCGATCAGCGGCGAACACGGTGACGGACTATTGCGTGCCGCGTTTATCGAGGGCCAGTACGGCAGCGATTACTATCAATTGCTCAAGGGTGTCAAGCGGATTTTTGACCCGGCGGGCATTCTCAATCCCGGCAAGATTATTAATGACGACCCGGACGTGATGGGCAAAAACCTGCGAGCGACCACGCTGGCCGCGGCGGCTGATTTTCAAACGGACCTGTGTTTTGAGCCGGACGAGTTTCGTTTTGAAGTCGAACAATGTAACGGGTGCGGTGTCTGCCTGGCCAATACCGACAGCAGCCGCATGTGCCCGGTCTTTCGCGGATTGGGCGAAGAATTGGCGTCCAGCCGGGCCAAGGCGAACCTGTTGGCTGCGTGGATGGCGGGCGAAAAGTCGGGCGTCACATTCGATCCCGCCCAGCTCAAACAGCGACTAAGTCTGTGCGTGAACTGTAAGATGTGCGAGGTGGAGTGTCCCGCGGGCGTGGATGTATCCAAGCTTATTATCGAGGCCCGCGCCAAACTGGCTGCACAAAGCGGATTCACCGCGGCGGAGTTGACGCTGTCGTATAATCGTTACCTGAGTATGCTCTCCAGTGCGTTTGCGCCACTCAGCAATTGGGTGATGTCATTGCCGATCACGCGGTGGTTTTTGCAAAAACTCATTGGTCTGGACCGGCACCGCCGGTTTCCAATCTTCCAGCGGGGAAGTTTTATTCGCAAGGGCAGGGCGTATCTGGCCCAAAACAGCCCGGTTCACACCCCCCGCGAAAAAGTCGTTTACTTTGTCGATAGCTTTGCCAACTGGAATGATCATGAACTTGGTTTTGCTGTGCTGAAGGTCTTACGCACGCTGGACGTTGACGTCGTTATTCCCAAACAGCGGCCGGTCCCGTTACCGGCGTTTGTGTACGGTAATCTCAAAACGGCCCGCCGGGACATGGCCTACAATATTGCCCGGTTGGCCCCGCATGTTCGACGCGGCTGTAAAGTGGTCTGTTCCGAGCCCAGCGCAGCGTTGTGCCTGAGAGATGAGATGCGGTTGATCTGTGATAGTGCCGACGCCAGGCTCATCAGCGAAAATACCGTTGAGCTGATGGATTATATCAAGCATCTACTGGATACATCCGAACAACAGCCCGGTCCTGACAAGTCCGAGCAAGCCTTTGACCTGCATAAATCGCTGGGATACCATGCCCCGTGTCATCTTAAATCACTAAGATCGGCCGGTACCAGTATCGAAGTGCTGAGTCGATTTGGTCTGCCGGTAACCGATATCAACGGTGGTTGCTGCGGATTGGCGGGGACGGCAGGGATGCAGAAGAAAAATCACCAACTCACCGAAGCCATTGGCGGCAGGCTGTCCGGTAAAATTGCGGCCTGTCATATCGACGCGGTGGTGACCGAATGCGCAGCCTGCAAAATGCAGATCGAACACCTGACTCGCAAGCAGGTCATCCACCCGATAAAACTACTGGCAGAGCTGGTTTCATCCGAAAAAATTCAAACATGTCATCGGTCGACATAATTCTAGGAAATAGACCTGGAATTGCTTTAAAAATTATACTAAAAATCCGGTAAAACGATTTGTTCGAAATTCGCCATGCAGCCCTTTTGGTCTCCCTAATTATCTTAAAAAAGAGGTTTTTGAGGCTGCTTGAATAGGGTAATAAAATAGCGATTTTTGCGAGATTTATGAAATAGCAGGAACATTCATTATTTTGGCGCATTATTGCAAAAACTTCTTCAAATAATTTTCGTAGAACATTATAATAGAATTTACATCTTTTTGAGATTCTACGCGATTTTTTCTAATTTTATATGCAGGGGAGAAAATGCAATGAGAAACGCGAGAAGATTTTTAGCATGCGCATGTGTTGTGCTCGTCATCGTTGTCATGAGCATCTTTTCTGTGGACCCCACTTACAGCATTGAGGACGTTCAGGATACTGCAGAAACCAATACACCATCCCAGAATCCACAGTTCAACGTGGATGCGATGGATGTTGGGTATGGACAGGATGAGTTTGTGTTTGCCCGCACAGGGACATTACAGACATCGGTTCTTCAGTCGCTCACCGACAACGGCCAGGATCTTGACAGTATCATCAGTGGATTGTCTTATGGACACCATGAACTTCCGGAATTGCCTTCGGCTGAAATCATCGGAGCCGATGCCCCCGCCGGAGTTCCTGTTCTGGGTGCCGGCGGTGGTACCTCTGGCGGCGTGTTCGCTGCAGACTATGGACAGCTTGGTGGTGTTGGCAGCAGCGGTCTGGGGCTTATTGGGATTAATCCCAGTTCGTTTGGTTTCGGATCAGATGACAGCAGCGGTGGTAGTGGGACAACAATTTTTACCACAGAGCAACAGATTATTACGATCGAACCGCTTGTCATGACGAACGGAATACCCGAGGTTTCCGCCGTGCCGGCTCCAAGTGCTGTATTGCTGGCTACACTGGGATTTGGTTTCCTGAGTGCTTTGCATAAACGCTGTCTCTAGAGTCTAGAGTGCGCAGGCAAAACAAACCAACGTCGTAAAGGACAAAGGCTTCCCGATGCATTCGGTGTGTCAAAAAATCAATGCAGGGAGGAGTCTTTTTTTTAAGAAGTCATATTCAATTCAATGGTGTTATCGATGGATAAAGCAGCACTTTAGCCGGATAAACCGGTTGAGAAATCCCTGATCGAATTCCTAGTGTGGAAGATCAATCAGGTCAATCTTGCCGGTCAGGATGATATGGTAGAGAAGTCCCCAGGCCTTGGCGGCGATTTTGGTCTTGGAGCCAAGCAGTTGGCGAATGTCATCGACGTCCATCAGCACCACTTCAATATCTTCATGTTCTTCATTTAAATCAGTTGCCGGCGTTCCTTCAGCTTCAACGATGACCATATTACAGCATTCATCGCTCATCCCGGCCGACGAATAGACCGGATCGCTGATATGGCAAATGTTAATGACGTCAAGTCCGGTTTCTTCTTTCAACTCCCGTCTTACTGTCGATTCAATGGTTTCGCCTTTATCGATTAAGCCGGCGGGGAAACCGACTTCATAATCCCAGATCGCCACACGAAACTCTTTCGTTAAAACCAGCCGGTTGCCGTCGGGCGTTTTCAGAACCGGTACAATGACTACCGCATCGGGCACAGAGGCGTCCTCGACGGGCTTGTCTTTACGCGAGCACATCAGCCAATGATGCGGTTGTGTCATAGGAGGACGCTGATACTCCACATCAAAAAGGTTGATCCATTTTTGATCCGTCAATTTGGTAATGTCGTAGGGGGGCGTCATAAATACTCCGTTAGGGATTTGTGAATGCATAAAGAGTTCCATTGCCGCATCCGATCAGGATATAGTTTTGGGCAATGGCCGGTGACGCCGCGACCGATGCGCCGAGCGTATAGGAAAATAGTTCAGTTCCTTTGTTGAGATCAATCAGATAGAGCCGCCCGTCATCGTTGCCGACGATGACTTTATCGCCGCAGATGACCGGGCTGCTGTCGAAATTATCCGTTGCTTCAAACGTCCAGCGGACATTGCCTGTCTTGCGGTCAAAGCAGTAGAGTTTTCCATCGCGGCAGCCGACGACAACGGCCGACTCGCCGATCGCGGGTGAGGAGAAAAAAGCATCTTCGGTATCCTCGTACTGCCAGATAATTGTCTGTGTCGCAACCTCGGCCGCGAAAAAACGGCCCTCATAGTTACCGGCATAAATGATGCCGTCTGCCACTGCGCAACTGGCCGCCACATAGGAGCCGGCGTCAATGGTTTGTATCTTTTCAGGATGGGCCAGCGGAATCATATAGACGTTTGCATCACAGGAGCCGAAAAAGACGATGCCCTCAGCGACCGCAACGGAGCCATTGATATAATTTGCTGCTTCGGCGTCAACAACCTGCATGCCTGCGGTATCCAGACCGTAGAGGTGATTGTCGTAGGAGCCGAAAACGATGATCGGCTCGCTGTCTTCCGATGGCAGGGCGATATTCGCTGAACCGGTGATTTTGCCGGCCTTGTCGAATGTCCAGCGGACAGTACCGGTTGCGGCGTCGATGGCATAGAAAACCCCGCCGGAGGAACCGATGTAAATAACGCCATCGTGAAATACCGGGCTCGCTTCCAACTCGTCGTCCGCTTCAAAACGCCATCGCTCAGTCCCGGAGCTCAAGTCCAGGGCATAGAGATGGTGGTCCATCGAAGAAACATAAGCGGTGTTGTCAGCAATCACCGGGGTTGAAAGAATCTCAGCGGTTGTTTTAAATGTCCAGGCCAATTTGAGTGTGCCCGGCAGTTCACCCTCAACCCGGCCGGTCAGTTGGCTGTCGCCGCGGAAAACGGGCCAATCGGCAGTTCCGAATGAAACAGTCGCTTTCGCTGCCGTTGGGATATCAGTTTTCAATGCCGCCTTTTTGTGATACAGCACAAACGCCACCATCCCCGCAATCGGCAGCGCGAGGATCAGTAAAAGCGGCACCAGCATTCGCCCGGTTTTCCGGCGGCATTGTTGTTGATTGAATCGATCCATAAATTATCTCCAGTGAGCCCATCATAAATCAAAAAAGCTGTAGGGTCGAGAAAAAATGCCTGCCTGACCGGTTTTCAGGATAATTATAGCCTCTTTCTAACAAAGGCTTAATTTTACCTTAATGTTTTTACGATTTACTATCGTCCGTAGACAATCGGTCTCATTGAGGGACTTAAGAAGTGACGAACACAGCAAAAACGAAAGGAATCATTTAATGAAAGATGTTCAAATGGAGACAATGGAAGAGATGTTTTGGGGGGAATCTGTTGAGAATCTGCTGCTGATTGCGGCACTTGGTAAGGGGGCGATCCGTTCGGGTGCCCGCAGGGAGCTGGAACGCCGGCGTGTGGTGGAGCCGCAATTTGCGTTCGAGGATTCCTATATGACCAATCTCAGCGTGGTTTGCTAACGCATTTTAGACCTGATTAAGGCCCATAAAAAGCCTTGACAGATGGGGGCGCATGCCGGTACGATACCATATCTTTACGAAATGACCCTCGGGGGTCAGTAAATTCCCGTGAGCAAAGTAATTAGCTCAATAACGCGCATGTCTGTGTAGCCGTATTGCCGACGGGGATCTATATTCGCCATTATTTATTTGTAAATAGGAGAGTACCGGTGCGACAAAGAAATCATAAGTCATTTATTTATTGCATCTTAGCGTTTTTGGCCGGCACCATTGTTTGTCCGCTGTTGTCGGGTTGTGCCGATGACCCGGACAATGCCGCGGCCAAAAAAGTTCAACAGACAACAGCCGAAGCCCTTGAAACTGCCGTGAAAGAAAAGAATTACGAGCAGGCCCGGGAAAAGATTGTCAGCTCGTTGAATCGCAATTCCGCCAAAGGATTAAGCAGAGACTCCGGGCGTCTGGCCAGCGGCAGCCTGTGGCTGGCACAGGGCAGGCAGGCACAATCTAATTTAGACTTAAAGACGCTGCCGATTCGCAGTACGGCCAATTCGTTTGAAAAACTGCTTCGTGAGTCCGAATCGTTACTGTTGGAAAAAGAACGCATTTCGTCACTTCTGGCTCGAGGCGATCAGGAAGTGGATGAATTGGATCAGTTACTCAACGGTGACGGACAAATCGCCGGGCTCAAAACCCAGCTTCAAGAGGGCCAAAAGGAATTGGATGCGTTGCTGGACGCGAAAAGCGGGGCGATGGCTGAAAAGGAAAAGGCGCAGGGCGTGCTGGATGACTATCAGGGGCAGGCTGATGCGTTGATGAGAAAAGCGGAGCTGGCCCGGGGAGACGAAAAGCTGAAGCTGGAAAAGGACGGCATCGCGATTCTTCACGACCGCAAGGAATACTATATTCAAGCGCAGGCGGCCGAAAATAAAATCGCTGCATTGGACGGACAAATTGCACTGTCGCAGACGATCGTTGACGGGTTGAATCGAAGCATTCTGGAGACCGAGGACCGAATCGACGCCGTTTCCAATTCGCAAACGCGGGTGGCGCTGAATCAACAGAAGAGTGATATCGAAAAGACCATCCGTGACAATCAGGAACGGATGATCAGCATTGCAAATGATATTCGAGTGGGGATGGATGCCTATAAAGAGGAGGTGACGGAAATTTGCGGTGTGTTTGAGAATGCGATTGGCGAATTCGAAACAGTTCATTCGCGGGACACGGAATTTATTGCGACATTGCGATTGGCTGAAAGTTGCCATTGTGCTGCCATGACCTGTGCGTCTTCAATTTTACTGGCAATGGACGTTTCCATTAGCTTGCAGGATTTGATGGAGACGGCTGATCCGACCATCGCCGGTTCGGTGAAGCAAAAGCTTCCAATTCAGACTGCCGCCGATAGCGATCAGGTTCAAAAAGCGATGGGCTTTTATGATCAGGCCATCGAAGCCTACGGGAAGGCGTATGAACGGGCCGGTGCGTTAAGCGGTTTACTGGCTTCCAATAATAAGCAAAAGGCTCAGGACGCAAAAAGCAGTGTGCTGAAGTCTCAGCTACTGGCGGTTGACAACAAAAGTCGTTTGGCCGAACGGCTTCAGCAGTATGAAATTGTTGATGCGATGACTGCCAAGAAAAATGAAATTATCGAAATGGGGCAGGAGTTTGGCGTTTCTTTTACACAGTCAGAGACACTGAAGTTAATCGAGTCGGGAATCAATTATACCCCGTCGCTGCCGGTGAATCTGGAAGTCTTCGCTGAGGATCTCAAAAAACGGCTGTCGGAGTGGAAGCGTTTACCAATGGCCGAGCAGGAAGCCGCCGTTATTGAAAATCTGCAAACGATTGAAGATGCGGAGAATCGATACGGCCAGGGACTGGCAAGCGAACTGGAACCGCTCAAGCAGGAAATGCTGGCCGCGCAGCAGCGTGGTTTCGAGGCCCCCCAGCCGGGCACCGCCGCGAACGACCCCAATAATTTCTAAGATTTCATGGAGCCCCAAAAAAATAAAAGCATCCCGATTGGCTTCGGGGTGCTTTTTTCTTGCACGCATCGCATGTCGAAGCAAAATGATAATTCGATGGGTAAAAAATACTTGCTTATTGGCGGCCCAATGAGTACGCTTTATGGATGATAGATGGAATGATCGATGAGTCTTTAACAAAGGATGTGGTGTATGAAGATAACCGAATTTCTTCGCAGTGAATGTATTCAGGTCAACTCAACGGCTGATGATAAGGCCTTGGCCTTGTGTGACATTGCAGCCTTAGCCAAAAAGAGTGATATCCTCAGGGATATTTCCGAAGACGCGATTCTGGAGGCCCTTCAGGACCGTGAGACACTGGGGGCAACGGCTTTCGGCAACGGCATCGCAGTTCCCCATTGCCGGATACGCGATGTGAAGGACTTCGTTGTCGGATTGATGACCATTCCCCAAGGCGTGGATTTCGAGTCGGATGACCGGCAGGAAGTCAAGCTGGTGGTTTTCATTATCGCACCTCGCCATCAGGACAATACGCACATCCGTTTGCTCTCGGCCATTTCACAAGCTCTTCAGAACGACGTGTCCGTCCAAAAAATGATCCATGCTTCCGATGCGGACGCCTTGCGAGAGGCATTCCTCGAAGCGGCGGGGCAGGATATCTCCGAACGGCTTCCAACTCGGCGAAATCTGGTTCAGGTTTTGGTTCAGGACGAGAAGGTCTTCTGTGAGATTCTCGAATTGCTGTCTGGTTTAGAAAATACGTCGCTCACGGTACTCAGTACCGAACAGCCGCAATCGTATTTGATTGCGGCGGCGCTGCCTGCGGACGTTTCCGAAGAGATCAACATTCCCGGCGGCAAGGCGATCATGGCGATTGTCGAACGCCGCTTGACCAACGAAGTGATCCGGCGGATCGAGAGCGTCACCGGCAGCCTGATGGAATGTGTTGGAGTCATGGTCACCGTTCAGGAGCTGGACTATTCGGCCGGTTCATTGGAAGTTTAAAGCCCGATCATGCGGCAACGTCATACACCGCGCCGCGGCAGGTGCTGTTTAAACAGCACCTGGCTTTTGTTCGCAATGTCAGTGGCAGGGGACGCAGACTTGTCTGATAGTCGAATTCATTTATATCACAATCTTTCCGTGATGCTGGCCGCGGGCGTACCCATTACACGCTCGCTGCAATCCGTTGACAAGCGGGGCAAGGCGGGGCAGCTCTTCACGCAAATCTCCCGGGAAGTCGCAGCCGGTCAAAGTCTGACCGATGCCGTTGCACTTCACAAAAAACAATTTTCATCGCTTGATCTGATCCTGATCGAAGTGGGCGAGCAAACCGGTCAACTGGCCGAGATGTTCGAAGCGTTAAGCCAGTGGTATGCATTTCGTCATCGGCTTGGCCGGTCAATGCGTTCCGGGATGGTGCTGCCGCTGCTGTATATTCACGCGACGGCTTTGATCGTTCCTGTGATTGCGTGTGCGTTTAGCGAATTTGATCCGATGGTGTATATTCGCGGGGTACTGGGAATACTGGCGGTATTTTATTTTCCCGCGGCCGTGATTTTGGGGATTATATGTCTGACCCCGAAACACGGACCGCTGCGATGGATGATGGATCGTGTGGTGTTGTCGATGCCGCTGTTGGGGTCGGCCATTCGGGATCTGGAGTTGGGGCGGTTCAGCAAAGTGTTTGCGATTACGTACAAAGCGGGGATACCGATTGCCCGCTGTGCGGAGATGGCAACCGATTCCCTGAGCAACGTACGGGTCCGGGGAAAACTCAGTGGCGGCTGCGAGCAGATCAAACGCGGCGAGGAAATGAGCGTCGGGTTCAGTGCTTCGCTGCCGGGAGAGTTTTTGGGCCTGTGGCAAACCGGCGAAGAGAGCGGCGATCTGGACGATGCGGCTCGCCGCCTGGGCGAAATGTATGCCGACAATGCCGAACGAAAGTTCACAACTCTCGCTCAATGGACACCCCGGCTGATCTACGCGATCGTCTGTATGGTGATGGTGTACTACCTCATCCAGGGATATTCACAGATTTTTAGCCGCATGTATTCTTTCTAAATCCTTTCTTGATAAATCTTTACATTTCTATTACAAAAGAGCCGATAGGGTAATGACCGGTGGTTAATTTTATTTGTAGTGGTCCATTATGAGCCGTTTATTTTTACGCAAATCTCAGCGGATTGTATCCAGCGAGGATTTTCGCGAGGTGCTTACGTATAAGTGCTTTGCGTGCAAGGGGATACTGCGTTTATATGCGGCCCCGAATCAGCAGGAGTTGCCCCGGTTCGGCATTTCCGTCAGCAAATCCTGCGGCAATGCAGTGATCCGGAACCGGCTCAAACGGCTGGGACGCGAGGTTTTTCGACGCCATCAGCATGAAATTCCCCCCGGATTTGACTATGTTTTAATTTTTACTCAAAAAGTGCCGAAAAGAAAAGATAAGGGTCAAATGGCCCCCAAAAAAGACAATGAATCAGATCGGCTCCGCTTCGACGAGATTGAGGCCCGCATCCTTGGGATGATTGAGATGATGCGACGAAAAGGGCGATTAGGTGCCGACATTGATTAGAAAACCTGTTTTGGAGTTTGTGGATTTGCAGCGGAAGACGGATACAAAATCCGAAACGAACCATGAAAAGTTAATTTCGATTGGCAAAGCGGCCCAAAAAGCGGGTGTTTCGCGACAGAGTGTGCAATACTACCTCATGGTTGGTGTCCTGCAGCCGACGGAAGTGACCCCGTCAGGCCGGCGGCTGTTTGACAATGAGGCCGTCGAACGCATTCAGTTGATACGCAAACTGAACAAAAGCGGCTATCCGCTGCGGGCGATACGGGAATTGTTTATTGAATCCGGAAAAAAAGTGCCTCCAAAGAGGATGAAATCGTAATTGTAGTTTTTGAGATAGTCCAAATATAAGGAACCGGCTCCATGGTCGATTTTCAGACAAAACAACGGCGACAGAATATTATTGTAGGGCTCTTTGTGATCCTCGGCTTTTGCCTGTTTGTGGTGATGCTGGCGGTTTTCAAGGATTTACCGCTGTTTGTCAGCAAGTTTAATTCATTCGAGATACTGGTTTATTTCCCCGAGGCGCCCGGCATTCAAAAGGACACCCCCGTGCGTTTTTGCGGCGTGCAGGTGGGACGCGTTCTGAATGTGGCCGATCCTCAGACCGGACAGATTGACGGGGGCAAAAAGATACACAAAGTCGGCGTCACGATTTCGGTTGATGAGCATTATGTGGATATCCCAGGCGATATCGAGGTGGTGATCATGAAACGCGGACTGGGCAGCAGTTATGTTGAATTTCAGGATATATCGCTGGCAGAGCCCACGGAGTTTCTGAAAGATGAGATGGTTCTGACCGGCACGGTGGGGATGGCCAGTGAATTTTTCCCGCCGGACGTGCAGAAGAAGCTGGAAAATCTGGTCGATTCCATCGGGGCATTAGCCAATAACGCCAACCTGATTATCGGGGATCAGGACAATCAGGCCAATCTGAAGAAGACATTTGCAAATGTGGAAGAAGTGACAGCCCAGGCACGCCAAACGCTGGCTTCGATTGAGAAGTTTTCCGATACCAGTACCGAAAAGGTCGAATCATTGGGCACGCAAATCGGCAATATTGCCGAACAGTTGGCCGCGGCGTTGTCCGAAACCCGCCAGCTCATCACCAAAATCGAATCCGGCGAAGGAACCGCCGGCAAACTGCTCAACGATGGCCGGCTGTATGAAAACCTCCTCGAAAGCAGCGAAGAACTCCAGATGGCCCTCGAACAGATCAAGCAATGGGCCGGCGAAGCACGCGACGACGGCATCCGCATCAAGTGGTAACAGAGAGCCGATGGCAAATCAATTCTGTTTTCAAGAAAAAGCGGTTGTCATCTAAATTAAAAGGGGGCTGACCCCTCCTCGGGGACCAGGAGAATCAGGCCAATCTGAAGAAGACATTTGCCAATGTGGAAGAAGTCACGGCCCAGGCACGCGAAACGTTGGCCTCGATCGAAAAGTTTTCGGACACCAGTACCGAAAAGGTCGAGACATTGGGCACACAAATCGGCAATATTGCTGAGCAGTTGGAGTCGGCGCTGTCGGAGACCCGCCAGTTGATTGCCAAGATCGAATCCGGCGAGGGCTCCGCCGGCAAACTGCTCAACGACGGGCGATTGTATGAAAACCTGCTCGAAAGCAGCGAGGAACTTCAGATGGCTCTCGAACAGATCAAGCAATGGGCCGGCGAAGCACGCGAAAAAGGCATCCGCGTCAAGTGGTAAAAAAGCCATCAATAAGTCAGTTTAGGAGATAACGAAACTGAGGTTAGGAGCCTTAAATTGAGCTCTCTCTCTTTAGTTATGCTCTCAACGACACAACCGGAAACCCACATGGTAGTTGGAATAATCCATCGCGTAATTATAGCGGTACGTCACCGCACAATTGCTGACGTTATACTGCCAACTCCCTCCGCGGACAGTGTAATAACCGCTTCCGGATGTGCCAACACTGCTTGTCCATTCAAAATTGTTCCCGGATAGATCCGAAAGTCCATACCCAAATGCGCCCCAGTCTCCCACCGGGGTTGTGCCGTGGGGGTGAGTAGAGCCGGCATAGTTAGCCTTGCTGTTGTTGATGGTTGTCCCGCAGCCGTACGTAAATGTGCCGTCATAATCTGCTACCGCCTGCCACTCCCATTCTGTTGGCAACCTGCATCCGTAATAATTTGCAAATGCGGTCGCGCCGTACCAGCTCACATATGTTACTGGGTGATCCTCAAAACCTGCATCAACTGTAAAGGAACTGCCTGTCCAGTTGATGCGGGCTGCGCCGCCGTTGACAGCGCCGTTGTAAGTATAGCCGAGACCGCCAAGGTTGTAATATTTCTGGCCCACAAAATCCGTTCCGGTATTTGAACCATTGGAACCTGTGACGTAGTTGCCATTAACAGTAATATCCCCCGAAGCCATTGCTGCATTGAGGTATTGGGCGTATGTGGCATTGGTCGTTTCATGTTTGCTTATCTGCCCGACAAAGCCTGGGTCATTAATGGTGATCCATTCGATGCCTTCATAATCCACTATAGCTTGGGTGACGAAGAGCCATTGGGCGGCCAGGATGGCGAAATCTTCCATTTTCGCGAATCCGTCACCGTCGATGTCGGCGGCCGGCCGCATGCGCAGATACGGATAGGTTTGCTGCTGGCCGTCGGCCCATACATCGACAAAATCCCATCCCGCGGCGGTAAAGATATCGCGGCTATACATCCTGGCGGTGGTTTTGCCGATACCGATCGGACTGGTTGCTTGCCCGCTGATCTGGGTATCCCAGAAACAGGCGGTAAATACGCCGCCTTCATAATGTCCCACAAGACCGCCGGCATCTATGGTGCCGGGCATAAGCGTCATCGGCCCGGCTGCATAACAGGAATTGACGGTATTGGTGTATCCTGTGGTGAGATAGGTTTTTCCGATCAACCCGCCAATGTCTTCATAGCTTCCACCCAATGCATCCTCCACACCGACAACAGCGGCCCTTGAATAGCAGTTTTCAATGGTCGCTCCCCAGATGTATCCGATTAGGCCGCCGACATATCGGCTGCCGGTCACGGAGCCGGCAGCATAGCAACGGGTCATCGAATTCGCTGTGCCGGTCATTGACCCGGCAATCGATCCGACATAAGCGACGCCCGTGACCGTACCGTGCAGCCCGATGTTTTCGATGGTTGCATCTTCGGTTTTTCCGACCAGGCCGCCAACCCAAAAACGTCCTGTGATCGCAGCATTCTCCAGTCGAAGATTACGGATAACCGCTGACGACCAGGTGTGGCCAAACAAGCCAATATAGCTTCCGTCGGGCACATCTATCACAGCATTCGAAATGGGATAACCGGCCCCGTCGAAGGTCCCGGTAAACTTTGTCGTCAAGTTACCCACCGGTGTCAGGGGCACGCCCGCCAAGTCCAGCGGCGAAGTCAATTCAAAGTGTCTGCCCCAATCGTCTTCGGTGGTTATCAGCTCCTGCCAGTCCGTTGAGTTGGCGATAAGGTAAGGCTCAGCTGCTGTGCCGGCGCCGCCGGAATAGGTGCCGGCCGATACCGGATTTATGATACAAAAAGTCGCCATCAGAATGGCAGTCAAAACAGTGGAATACTTCATCGTCATTCTCTCTCAAAAATTGTGTTCAAATACTATCGGTGCCAACACGAAATCCAACAAAGTTACATATGCCGCTCGGGCTGATGGGGAATTCAGTACCTATTCAGACTATATCAAGGTGCCCACCGTCCTGGGTGTACTTACCTCTAATGTAAGCACCCTCACTTAGAGAGTGGTGCAAGGTAATTTAGGATTATACCAAATAAAGGGTGAACAATTCAATATAGTCGCTGTCATTTGGGTAATATTTATCTTGAATTTCCAAAACGGTCGGTTGTTGATTTGTATGAAGGCCGTCTGTCTGTCGTCGCTTTGAGGGGTAAAAAGTGGCTCTTTACCGGTGAATACGCCATCAGGCGAAATGGCTTGTACCCCTTCAGAGCCGGACATTTTTCGGGGAAATCCGAAAAAACTACAAAAAAGTCGGTTTTTTTTATTTTTTTTTGCTCAATTTCTTGCAAAACCACCACTTTTGCGGTACTTTAGCGGTCTTGTCGGTCTATGTGGGCCGGCGTTTAAGTACGTAACTAGTAAGAACCTTTTATAATTTGGAGGTAAGTTTCTGTGAATAAGGAACTTGCTCGCGAACTAATTGGCGCGGGCGTCCATTTTGGACATGCAGCAAGTCGTTGGAATCCTAAGATGAAGCCGTATATCTTCGGTAAACGCGGGATGATCCATATCATTAACGTCAAAGAGACCCTCAAGGGGCTGGTCATTGCCAAACGCCTGCTTGCCAACGTGGTCTCCAATGGCCGGGATGTCGTTTTCGTCGGCACCAAGCGTCAGGCGAAAAAGGGCGTTCAGCAGGCCGCGGAAAAGTGCGGTATGCACTATGTTTCCGAACGCTGGCTGGGTGGAGCGCTGACGAACTTCCGCACCATTCGCTCCCGTCTGCAAAGACTCGAAGAGCTCGAAGGCATGGAAGCAACCGGCAGCATCGAAGCGCAGGGCAAAAAGCAGGGCTCCCGCCTGAAACGCGAACTTCGCAAGATCAAAACCAACCTCGACGGTATTCGTAAAATGAGCCGGATGCCGGGCGTGATGGTCGTGGTCGATGCCAGAAGGAATATATCGCACTGCGTGAAGCTCACAAGCTGGGCATTCCGACGATTGCATTGACCGATACCGATTCGGATCCGGATACCGTGGATGTGATTGTACCGTCGAACGATGATTCGATCAAGGCGATTGAGATTCTGCTGGATCAGCTTGCTCAGGCCGTGGCCGAAGGCAAGACCATGATTCGTGCCGAAGACGTCACCTCGGCCGCCGCTGCCCAGCGAACCGAACGCCCGCGTTCACGTCGCCGTGTTCTGGCCAGTGCACAGGACGGTGACTCTGAGCCCGCTGCTGCCGAACCCGCAGCCGCCGAACAGCCGCAGCCGGAAACAACCGAGCAGCCGGCTTCTGAGACCGCCGAAAGCAACGCTCAGTAATTGGGATTTTGCTTGATAGAGGACTGATAATCATACTGGCTCCGGCAGGGAATGACCATGCGGGGGCCAGTTTCTTTTCCATCAGGACATGGGAAAGTCTAACCATAAAAGACACTATTTGAATTATAACAGGAGTTAGTGAGATGGCGGAAATAACAGCTGCGACAGTCATGAAGCTTCGCAAGATGAGCGGGCAGGGCATGATGGACTGCAAAAAGGCCCTTGGGGAAACAGACGGCGATTTGGATGCGGCCATGGCGCTGCTTCGCAAGAAAGGTCTGGCGACCCTGGAAAAACGTGCCGGGCGCGATACATCGGAAGGTCGCATTTTGTGCAATGTCAGCGATGACGGCAAGACGGCGGTCATGGTTTCATTGTGCTGCGAAACAGACTTTGTTGCCAAGGGCGATGATTTTGGCCAGGTGGCCGATCAGCTCTTGCAGTGCGGCTTGAAAGCGGACGCTGATGAAGGCGCCGAGGCATTGCTGGACGTTGAAGTGGACGGCAAGAAGTTTTCTGAGCTGTTGACCGACCTGGTCAGCAAGACCGGCGAAAAGACCGAAGTCGGCGATTATGTACGCTATAAAAGCACCGGTGTCGTCGGCACCTATGTTCACTTTAATAACAAAGTCGGTGCGATGGTCGATGTGGAAGCCAGCAGCGACGACGTGGCTGCTGCCGTACAGACTGTGGCCAACGAAATCTGCATGCACATTTCAGCGATGAATCCGCCTGCACTGGACGCCGATTCGGTCGATCCGGCGCTGATCGAAAAAGAACGTGCGATTGCTGCCGATCAGGTGAAAAACAAGCCGGCCGAGATTATCGACAAGATCGTGGACGGCAAAATGCGGAAATTTCTTTCCGAGATCTGCCTGGTCGATCAGACATTTGTCAAAGATGACACCAAGACGATCCATGAGGCACTGACCCAGGCGGCCAAGGCCGCCGGCGGCGAGGCCAAAATAAAACGCTTTGTGCGTGTTGAAATCGCCTAAGCGAGCGAGTATAATAGGGCATCGAGAGCAACCCGTTTTCGATGCCCTTTTTTCATGGACATCAGTCGAGTGGGCTGTACCCACCTGAGTATGAAAATCGGCCGCTGGCCGAAGTTTTTTTGATTGACAGGGAGGTTTATGACAGCGTTCAAATATAAACGTGTATTGTTGAAGCTTTCCGGCGAGAGTTTGTGTCAGCCGGGCGGGTTCGGAATCGACGGTGAGGCCATTAGTGCAGTGGCCGATCGTATTATGGCGATCTGCCAGTCGGGGCTGCAGGTGGCGATCGTGGTTGGCGGCGGCAATTTCCTTCGCGGTGCGACGTTTTCAGCGACCAGCCAGATCCGCCGGACGACGGCGGATTATATGGGCATGCTGGCGACGGTCATCAATGCCAGTGCGCTGCAGGAAACGCTGGAGAAAAAGGGCCAGGACACGCGCGTCCTCAGCGCGATTGAGGTCGAGGCGATCTGCGAACCGTTTATTCGCCGTCGGGCCTTGCGGCATCTGGACATTGGTCGCGTGGTAATTCTTGCCGGCGGCACGGGAAATCCCTTCTTTTCAACCGATACGTGCGGGGCACTGCGGTCTTCGGAACTGGACGTGGACTTGATGATCAAAGCGACCAAGGTGGATGGTGTCTATACCGATGATCCCGTCAAGAATCCCGATGCCGAATTGATCGAGTCGATGACCTACCAGGACGTGCTGTCGAAGAACCTGAAGGTGATGGATTCGGCGGCGGTTAGTTTGTGTCGTGAAAATCATATTCCGATTGTCGTACTGAATATTTTCAAAGAGGGCAATATTACCCGCGCCCTGCAGGGCGAACATGTCGGGACGCTGATAACGGAATAATTTTTAAAATAAAATTGAGGAGTCGGCCTTGGGCCGAAACTTTTTGACAGGTTAAGACTCAAAAACCCCCGATTGTGGTTGAGTCATTATTTGAAAGGAATTCTATGCCAACGAAACAAATTATCTCAGCACACGAACAAAGCATGGAAAAAGCAGTCGATCACTTGCGGAACGAGTTAAAAGGTCTTCGCACGGGTCGCGCTTCGGCGGGACTGGTCGAAAACCTGATCGTTGAATATTACGGCTCACCGACGCCATTGAAATCGCTGGCGACGATTGCCGTTCCCGAGCCCGCTTCGATTGTGATCAAGCCCTTTGACGCCGGCTGCCTGAAGGATGTCGAGAGGGCGATTAAAAGCAGTGACCTGAGCCTGGCGCCGATCATGGACGGTAAGATGATTCGTCTGAACATTCCGCCGTTGAGCGAAGAACGACGCAAGCAGATTGTGACACAGGTTAAGCAAGCCGGCGAAAAGAGCAAGGTCAGCGTGCGAAATGTTCGCCGCGACGCCAACAAGCAGTTGGATGATGAGCAGAAGAATAAGACGATTACCGAGGACGATTGCAAGAAGGGCAAAGGCTTGGTTGACGATATGACCAAGAAGATCATTGACCAGGTTGATGAAATATTGAAAAATAAATCCGACGAGATCATGAACAGCTAATGGTGGCCTGGCTTTGGCCGGACTATCTGAATAATTCCTCACATTCGTTCAAAAGAATGATAACATGGAAGGGCGAAACGATGAAGAATGACGAGGTCGAAGTTTCGACGAAATCTCATAAACGTGGGTTATTCAAAAAACTTAAATGGATACTGATTCTATCAGCAGGTTGCGGCCTGCTGATTTTTTTTGGACTCCCCGCTTATCTCTCTTCAGCGGCCGGAACCAACCTGCTGCTGGGGAAAATCAACCAATCCGTTGATGGACAGGTGCAGATGGAGGATTTTTCCATCGGCTGGTTCAAGGGCATTGAACTGTCGAACCTGTCCTATGATGACAGCGCCGGCAATGCGTCTTTGCAGGTCGCCCGTCTGAAAGCAAAGCCCAGCTATATGAATTTGTTGGGCGGCAAAATCAGTCTGTTAAAGAAAACGATTGTTGAAAGGCCGCGGCTTTATTATAAAGTCACTCCGCTCATCGATCAGAAGGCTGCGCCGCAACTGCCCGCCGCGGCAAAAAGTAAAGACCAACCGAGCCAAAGCGAGTACGCCCTGGATTATATGGATCTGGAAGTCTCCGACGGTGAAGTGACGGTCGAATTGGCCGCCGATACCCCGCAGACGGTTTCTTTAAAAAACATTTCGTCAAAGGTCTATGCGGATGCCGGCGAAACATCGTTTGATGTGTCGATGGGCGTCAACGACAATGCTGCGCAGCAGGCAACGCTTTCTGCAAAAGGCGCTGTTACCACACCTTCCGAAAAGGGGTGGACGCTGGCCGATGGCGATTTTTCCGTTCAGATTTCAAAACTCGAATTGGCGAGCCTAAAGCCGCTGTTTGTGATGGCCGGCCGTGACATGGACATGGCCGGGCAGTTGAATGCGGATGCATCCATTGCGATTGCCAAAGGAAAGCTGGACCGGTTAAAAGCCGATGCGCGGATTGACAATTTCTCGCAAGGCTCCGGCGATCAGCGCATTGCGTTCCAGTCTCCGGTGATCGTCTCAGCCGCCACGAGCGGGTCGGTCGAAGCGATCACGATTGACGCACTCGACATCAAGTCCGATTTCTGTAAACTTCATTGCAGCGGAACTCAATCCGCGCTGGACTACGAGGTGGATGCCGATTTAGCCCAAACACTGCGTTTTGCCGGACAATTTAAGGATCTGGCCGGCTATGGTGCAACGGGAGCACTCAAAGCAAAGGGCAATGTCAATCTCACCGATGACCAGGTCGCCGTGACTACTGCCGCAAGCGTTGCTAAGTTGGTAGTCAAAAAGGATGATCTTCAAACCCCCGTCACGGATGCAAAATTGAATCTCGATTGCGCATTCGACAAAAAACAGCAGCAGCTTCGCCTTGCCTCAATGGACATGACCGCCACTCCCGGAACCGTCAAGGTTAGCAATTTAAACCTTCCGATACCGCTTGTCGCGGGCAAATCTATTTCAGCGGAGACGCAGGTCAGCTTGGATTTAGCGGGCGTTTGGCCTTTTGTGCAGGTCTTTGCGGATGTTCCGGCCGACCTCAAACTGGCCGGTATGCTGAATTCGATTGCCACCGTCAGCACGCAGGGCAGCCAGATTCGATTGCTGACGGAAAATACACGCCTCCAGAATCTCCTGGTCGCTTGCGGTAAAGATGAGCCGTTCAGACAGGACGACCTGCGGTTGATCGGCGATGTTTTGCTGGATACCGAGGCGCAGACGATTGATATCCGAAAGCTCGATTTACAGAAAGATCAGGGACAATCATTGATCAACGTGTCAAAAGGAAAAGTCGAGAAGAAAGTCACCTCAGACACAACCCGTCTGAAAGGGGATTTCGAGGCGGCCTATGATTTGCAGACGCTGTCGGTATTTGGGGCCGCGTTTATGCCGGACGGGTTGACGCTGGCCGGCCGGCGAAAAGACATCCTGCGTTTTGAATCGACCTACCCCACCGATAAGCCCGAACAGATGCCGAAAAACCTGAACGCCGCCGCGACCTTCGGCTTTGAAAAGGCTGTCTACAACGGCTTAAACTTCGGCAAGACCGAGATGGCCGTCGAAGTTATTGACGGCGTTGCGGATTTTGCCATCCCCCAGGCGGTTGTCAATGACGGCAAGTTTCAATTCGCTGGGCAGGTGAACCTGAACGAACCCGTTCGCAGGCTCCGCCTCAAAGAGCCCATGCGAATCCTCGAAAACATCCATATCACTGAAGAATTGACCAACAACATGCTGAAATACCTCAGTCCCGCATTCGCGAAACAGACCAATATTTCAGGGTTTGCGACGCTTTCGTGCGAGCAGCTGGAAATCCCGTTTGATGCCGACAAGAAGAATGAAATTCTCATCGACGGTACGGTCCAGGTCGACAAGATGCGGCTAAAGGCAATCGGGGCAGTGGGGGATATCCTGGAGCGAACGGATAACCGATCGGTGTTTGATGCGACACTGCTGCCGAGTCGGATTCTGCTGCAGGACGGCGTCATGCAGTACGACGAAATGGAATTTCATTTCGATCAGTATCCCATCGGCTTTTTCGGGAAGATATATCTGGATAAGAAACTGGACATGCAGGTGCGGGTGCCGTATAAATTTGATGTCGAGCATTTTCGTTTTCCCGCAGTACGGGTGGGCGACGATCTTTCTCAACGGTTGGCGTTGCCGGTGGATGGAACAGTAGACAGCCCGCGTGTACGTCTGGATAAATTGTTTGATGCGATTTTGAAAAAACATCAGCCGGATCTGATTCAGCGGGGACTTGAAGAGTTGCTGAAAAATCTTTGATAATAAGGACAAACTGCTATGGTTGGGAAATTGAAGAATTTGGTGACGGCGCCAACGGGCGAATTGGGAAAAATGAGCCGTTTTCTGGTGCTCCAATTGCGAATCTGGTTTCATTTCGGCCGTCTGTTTGTCGGCGTTAACCGCTGCCTGACACAAGCGGCGGCACTGGCGTATCATTCGATCTTCGGCCTGGTACCGTTGGCGATTGTGATGCTGATGGTCTTCCAGATGTTTCCGGCGTTTCAGGGAGCCAGTGAAAAGGTCAAAGACTTTGCCTATGACTACATGAATCTGACAAAGATTCAGTATCCCACGGAAACGGATGAACCCATTCTCGTGGCTGATTGGCTTGATGAGTTAACGGAAAGCTATGTGTCGAAGGCGCACACAGGCGCCATTACAGTCGTGGGTTTGGTGCTGGTGATCTGGGCGGCGATTGCTCTGTTGACGACGATTGAAAAGACGTTTAACAATATCTATCATGTCAGCGAGGGCCGCGCATTCCTGCATCGGCTGTTTAATTACTGGGCACTGTTGACGCTGGGGCCGATTTTGCTGGCGTTGGGGATTTATGTCAGTGCCAAAGTGATGGAAAATAAGCTGGTGCGAAAATTTGTGCCGCAGTCACAGCAGCAGGTTGTTACCACCGAAATCGCTGCTGATGGTTTGGTTAGTGCTGATCCAAATGCAGCGGTTGTCGTTCCGGCCGACCCGACGCAATCTTTTGCAAAACGTTTTGGAATCCTGGCGGCCAAAACCGTACCGTTTTTGATTAGCCTGATCGCATTTTTCTTTTTGTATTACTTTTTGCCGAATACGCGGGTCAGTCCCGGATCGGCCTTGTGGGGTTCATTTGTCGCCGCGTTGATCTGGATGCTGGCCAAGGGCGGCTTTGCGATGTACGTGACAAAATTCGTGCCGCAGTTTGCCGTGTACGGCGTACTGGGTATTATCCCGCTGACGGTGATGTGGATTTATGTGTCGTGGCTGATCGTGCTATTTGGCCTGCAGCTGACCTATGCGACCCAGCATGTCAAGCGGCTGGACGCCGCCGAGTTCGCCAAAATGCGGCGGCAGGGCAAGTGCTTCCTCGCCAACGGCCAGACCGTTATCCGCGTCATGGAATACGTCCTCAACGCCTTTGAACGCAAGGACCAGAAACCCGTCAGTGTCGAGTCGGTGGCCTACCGCTTGGGCATGCCGACTGATTTCACCGAAAAAATTCTTGACCGCATGGTCGAGTCCGGCTTGCTGTGCCGAACGGATAATCCGGCCGTCGGTTATGTGCCGTCAACCGACGGGGCGCATATTACGCTGGATGAGATTTCCATGGCCATCAGCGAAGTCAGCTTTGCACAGGTCGATGCCAAGGGTCCGGCTAAAATGCGGGAGGTTTTTGCCGAACTGGACAAACTGCTGTCTCGCTACACGCTTAAGGAAGTCCTGAACAAGGAAGAGGACTTTCAGGTCGATGAAGACCTGATGAGAGAAACGCTCGGTAAAGATGAGCCGGCGGATTCATAAGTCAAATTTGATAAGTGAGGACATGATGAAGGTATCAAGCGTGCGTTTCAGTGTAATTGTATGGTTGTTCGTTCTGGCTGTTGGATGTGTTTCGTTTTCTCAGGCCGCTCCGGCGGTTCAGAAGTTAACGTATGGCTTCAAATTTACCGAAGGTCCTGCCGCAGACGCCGACGGCAATCTCTACTTTACCGATATTCCGAATAACCGGATTTTCAAATGGTCGCTCGAGGGGCAGTTGACCACGTTCTTGAAAAATTCCGAAGGCGCAAACGGTTTATATTTTGACGCAGACGGAAACCTGATCGCCTGTGCAGGCGGGGCGGGAAAACTCGTTTCCATTGATCAGGCCGGCAATCGCACGACACTGGCCGACCAATACGAAGGCAAGCCGTTCAACAGCCCCAATGATCTCTGGATCGATGCGAAGGGGGGCATTTACTTTACCGATCCGCGTTATGGCGACCGCAGCAACCTGCCCCAGGGTGGGGAGCATGTCTATTACCTCGCCCCCGACAAAACCGTCGTCCGGGTGATCAACGATATGGTTCGGCCCAACGGCTTGGTCGGCACCCCTGACGGAAAACGCCTGTATGTCGCCGATCATGGAGCGGGTCAAACCTTCGCCTATACGATCAATCCGGACGGGACGCTCTCAAACAAAAAATTGTTCGCCGCCCAGGGCTCCGACGGCATGACACTGGATGAATTTGGTAATGTATACCTGACGGCAGAAGCTGTGAACGTTTATACCCCGTCGGGCGAATTGATCCAGACAATTGTTGTTCCCGAAACACCGTCCAATGTTTGCTTTGGCGGCAAAACCGGAAACACATTGTTCATTACCGCGCGGACCTCATTTTATGGAGTTGACATGTCAAGCAAATTGTATTCCTTTAGGGTTGACGATATCGACGGCATACCGCAATCATTGTCCAAGTACAAAGGCAAGGTGCTGCTGATTGTCAATGTGGCCAGTAAATGCGGGTTTACCAAACAATACGCCGGCTTGCAGAAACTGTATGAAACCTACGCCGATCAGGGGTTCGTGATTCTGGGCTTCCCGGCCAATAACTTCATGGGCCAGGAACCCGGCACCAATGCAGAAATCAAAACCTTCTGCACCTCGAAGTTCAACGTCACCTTTCCGATGTTTGAAAAAATTTCCGTCAAGGGCAAAGAGATGCATCCGCTGTATCAGTACCTGACCAGTCCCGAAGAAAACGGCGAATTCGGAAAAGCGATTGGCTGGAACTTTACGAAATTTCTAATCGGTAAAGACGGCATGCCCCTCGCCCGCTTCCCCTCAAAAGTCGATCCGATGGACGAGAAGGTTATTGAGGCCGTAGAAGCAGCGCTAACCCAATAGCGTCGTAAATGAACTTGACGCCGAAAAACAGCAGGGCGACACCGCAAAAGCCTAAAATGCCTTTCTGAAAGTGACGGCTGAAAAGCCCTGCACCTTTATGCGTGTAAAAGGCCGCCATCGACAAAATCGACAGCCACACCACGTCGCACAGCCAGTGAACAATCGCAAACAGGACCAGTGCCAGTGTGCCGAATCCCTCCGCTTTCATCGCCAGGTTCAGCCCGACCGTCGCCCACCACAACAGGAAATAAGGATTCGTCGCCGACAGCAGGATGCCGGTCATGATCGCACCGGACTTGAGATGCCCGTCTTGCTGCGTCTCCGGCCTGCCGATTTGCCGCAGCATCCCGTACCCCATCCACAGCAGGAACCCGCCGCCGAGAATGCCGATACCGATTTTGACCGGGTCCATCTCGAAAAAGAAATGAAGTCCCAGCATCAAAAGGAAAATCAGCGGCATCTCCACAATTCCGTGCCCGACGGAAATCAGCAATCCCGCCCACCGGCTGCGCGTCCCCTGCGCAATCGTCGCCGCCGTCACCGCTCCCGGAGCCATCACCCCCGACAGCGAAATAACAATCGCCGAAACCAAAAATGTAAAAAGTTCATTCATGCCGACAGGTTTATTCTCCGATGATTTTGACCAGCAGGCGTTTGCGGCGCAGGCCGTCGAATTCGTAGTAGAAGATGTGCTCCCACGGCCCGAGGTGAAGCTCACCGTCCGTGATCGCCACGACAACCTCCCGGCCCATCACCTGCCGCTTCATGTGAGCGTCGGCGTTGTCTTCGTAGCCGTTATGCTGATACTGCGAATGCGGCTTTTCCGGGGCCAGCTTTTCCAGCCACACCTCGTAGTCATGATGCAGTCCGGACTCGTTGTCGTTAATAAACACCGACGCCGTGATATGCATCGCGTTGACCAGTACGAGCCCCTCTTTGACGCCGCTTTCGGCCACCAGCCGCTCCACCTCGCGGTGTATCGAAATGATCGCCCGTCGCCGCGGCGCTTCCATCCAGATTTCTTTTGTCAGTGTTTTCATCGTCAATTTCCTGTCTCAAAGAATAAATGCAAAACAATGTGCTCCTTATGGTAGAGTTCGCGACGAAAAAAGTCAAATACCAATTCAGAGCGCCCTGAAGGCGGGATATTTCTTGACATATTTGTCCGATTAAGGTTAAATGGCTGCGGCTTTTGAACTTAATGAAGGGTAAAGGATGGATGGTAAGAAACATAAAGTGAGGGTCGATTCAACAGATTTTCTCATGGAAGACACAAAAGAGAGACGCATCTGTCGATATTTGCTGTTTCTGGTTTTGGCTGTCACGATACTGTCGTTTATTTACAAAGCTCACTATACCGGTGTCGCGTATGATGAAGCAATGACGTTTCGGGATTATTGCGGCAGTGTTCACGAGGCTCGGCACAATTTCAAGAGCACCAATAACCACGTGCTGAACTCGGTCCTGATTCATTTTGCCCACCAGCTCTTTGGAGACTATGAACACTTTATTCGCATCTTTCCCATGCTCTCAGGTGTGTTGTTCTTTTTGGCAATGGTGTATCTCTTAACACGAATGCTCCGCTGTCCGTGGCTGTGGGTGTTGGGGCTGGTTTTAATTTTTAATGTTCGCGTGGTATTTAACTATTTGGTAATGGCCCGCGGATACACTTATGGATTATCGGCGATGGTTTTGTATTGCGTGGTTGTTTTTTATTTTCTCCGGCGACCGGTGGCCTTTAAACGCTGCTGGATTCCGATTATTTTATTGTCAGCGCTGAATTTCCTGGCGTTGGGCTCGATGCTGAGCGCCGTATTTGTGATGATTTCGTTAAACGCGGTATTCGTCCTGCTCTTTTGCCCGATGCTGTATCGGCAGGCGGTCAGCAAAATCAAAGCGATTGTGATTCATGCTGTTTCCATTGCATCGCTCAGCGGTCTGATGCTGTTATTGTTTTATCGTCCCATTTTGGGTGACGTGCTGCACGCTGACCAAAACAAGTATGTCGCAGATATTGTCAAG
The DNA here is from genome assembly GCA_963675155.1 of Anaerohalosphaeraceae bacterium. Classification (GTDB taxonomy): domain Bacteria; phylum Planctomycetota; class Phycisphaerae; order Sedimentisphaerales; family Anaerohalosphaeraceae; genus 4572-13. Next base: position 1,620,208 of record OY775912.1, read on the forward strand.
TCATGGAAAGGCTGGCCGTCTTACACGAAATATCTCAACAGGTTGCTGAATCATCAGATTTTCAGTGCTGATGCTGTTGGCAGTTGGCTGGCACAGATATTTTACGTTCTGCTGGCGATTGGGGTGCTTTGGAATGTATTCCGTCTTATAAAATCCATCCGGCACAAACAGGTCACCGAGGGATTCAATGAACAAAAGTACGGACTGTTTGTCAGCTTAGTATTTATTACTTATTTTGTTATTCTCTTTATTTATAGTGTCGTTCTGAAACGTTCGCCGGGGTTGTTGCGGAACCAGGTGTTTATGATTCCGTTTCTGCTGATGAGTTCTCTGTGGCTGTTGGATAATAGCTTAAAGAGCATAACGAGCAACGCGTTACGGCGTGTCGGGCTGGTGTTTTCCTGTGTGCTGCTTGGCGTGATCGCATCTCATTACAAGCCGCATCTGCGAACAATGGGTAACGACGGCATGGCGATGTCGCGGCCGACCCTGAAACGGCTTCAGGCACTGGACCCGGATGTCACTTGGAATCTCGCGTTTTCGAAAGGCATGCGATACAGCCCTATGGGGTTCACTTACTATAAGCAGTTTGATTATAAGTTTAATCTCAATACTGGGCAATACTCCAATGTGTACATCACGCGTCCTAACGAGGCTCCGGAGAGGGCGGTTTGCCTGGACTATGATTATTTTATGAATGGCAACACGTGTGTTGTCGCGTTACTGAAACCGGCTGAGTTGAAAAATGCCGTGCTCGAAGTCAAACCCGCCAAGACGCAGCCGAAATAAAATCACCCGAGCAAAGCTGGCGCCGATTTCCCCCTGTGGTTCAAAAGATCTACTCACGACTCACTGTTCGATCTGGATGCGAAGCGTCCAGATCGAACAGATTCTGCATGCACTATCGTGCTATCTCAAAAAAAGAAAAATATTTTTTACTCCTTGCCCAATAAGCACTTAAAACAGGATAGAATGTTCCAAATAGGCCATTTTCGTACCAAACACGCACGATCGTCCTAAGTAGGGGGGGACATGTTTTTTGATAAGGAAAAACCAAAGCCTATAAGCTAAAAAATAAATCGAAGGAGCCAAACCAGTGACCAGCCGGCAGTTATTAGTGATTTTATTAATCCTCGGTGTATCTCTGTACGCCTGCTTGGCGAGCCGAAGCTCCAAGAGCGAAGGCTGGCGGCAAACAATCCGTGAAAATCCGTGCAATCCGTGGTTGCTTTATACGCAAAACAAACCCATTTTCTCACAACTAAGAATTACCGTAAGCGGTTGTATCCGAAGAACTAAAGACTATAGCCAGAGGACTGGCCAAGTCCAAAACAAACCCAAACAAACCCATTTTCCGCGTGCTAAGCCAATCCAAATCGGCTATACTACCCACCTTCAAAAGTCTGTGAGTGTAAATTCGTGTCCATTAGTGGTTCAGAAAACAATGAAAATCGTCCATATTATAACCCGTTTAATCCTCGGCGGTGCCCAGGAAAACACCCTGATCACCTGCAAACTGCTCGCTGCCCGCGGCCATGACGTCACCCTCATCACCGGCCCGGCTATCGGCCCCGAGGGCGCCCTCTTCGAGCAGACCAAAAACGCCGGCTACGACGTCATCATCGTCGACAGCCTCCGCCGTGAGATCAACCCGTTCAATGACATTAGTGCCTACCTCGAGCTGAAGAAAATACTCAAAAAGCTCCAGCCCGACATCATCCATACGCACTCGGCCAAGGCGGGCATCCTCGGCCGCTTCGCGGGATGGTCCCTGAAAGGCAAACTCCCCGGCGGCCGCCAAAACCTGCCCTTGGTCCTGCATACCATCCACGGGCTCGCATTTCACGACTACCAGACCCCTCTGCTTAACAAGTTCTATATCGCCGTCGAAAAAGCGGCCGCCCAAAAAACAGATGCGTTTTTAACCGTCGCCGATGTCATGACGCAAAAAGCACAGGCCGCAGGCATCGGGCTCGACAAGCCCTACACCACCGCCTATTCGGCCATCGAGGAAGAGGCGTTTTTAACGCCGCCGTCAGAGCAGGAAATCACCGATTTCCGACGCAAGCTTCAGATTCCCAACGAAGCCGTCGTCATCGTCAAGGTCGCGCGCCTGTTCGATTTAAAAGGACATGAGTATGTGATCGAATCGGCCCGCCGACTGGCCGCCAAACACAGCGATTGCGTCTGGCTGTTCGTCGGTGACGGCTCTCTGACCGAACCGCTGAAAAACCAGATCCAGTTTGCCGGCCTCACCGGACGCTTCAAGTTTACGGGCCTGTTGCCCCCCGACCAGATTCCGCTGGCAATTCACGCCTCCGACATCCTGATCCATTGTTCACTGCGTGAAGGCCTCGCTCGCGTCCTGCCGCAGGCCATGCTCTGCGGCAAACCCGTCGTCAGCTTCGATATCGACGGCGCCAAAGAAGTCGTCAACGAAAAGACCGGATTTTTAGTCGACGCCGAAAACATCGACCAGCTCACCGACGCCTGCGAAAAGCTGATCGCCGATGCGGACCTGCGAAAAAAACTCGGCCAAAACGGCAAAACAGAAGTCACCCAACAGTTCGCCCCCGACACCATGGTCAACACCATCGAATCAGTATACAAAAAACTCATGACAGGATACAATAGGCATTAGAAGACAGAACATAGGAGTCAGAAGGTAGAAGTGAGAAGAAGTGACTTTTAAGGAGAAAATTCCGGTTGCTAGTGATCGGTTACCGATTGGCGGGGGATAGGGGACTGGAATTTTTCAGATTGGAGCTTTGTTTTATCGGGATTGCGGGGTATAATCAGTTTCAATGATTATTAGAGTGGAAGGTGGCGTTTTTTAGGGAGAGATTTTCGGTGAGCATTGGAAGGTGTCTTGTATGTCAATAAAACGAGGTAAACGGCCGGGGTGGATGTTTTGGGTGTTGGCTCCGTTTTTTATTGTGTTCGTGTTGTTCATGACGTTTTATGTGCTGGTCTTTGCGGCCCGGCCGATTCCGGTTTTTGTCATCCTTGTGCTGGATATGCTGTGTGTCTTCGGCTTCCTGAGTTTTTTAAATCCCACCGGTAATCGCTGGGCCGTGCGCGGTGCGGGGCTGATTGTTTTTTTGATTTATATCGGGTATCTTGTCGCGATGCTGATCGAAAGCGGCGGGAAATTTACATGGTCGACTCGGCGGTCGGAAACGACAGTGCTGAACGCGATTTTGGGGCTGATTGTTTTTGGGATTCCGGGGCTGACGGTTGCGATCAAGGGCAGACTGCCATTCTTTTTTAAGGACGAGGATATGGATATGATGGGAAACAGGGCTGACCATTTGAAGATGATGCCGCAGGCTCTAAAAGAGCGGTTTGGCGAGGCGGTTCAGCCGGTGGCTGAGCCGGAGGTGCTGCACGGAAAATGGACGTCTGTGCTCAAGGGGTTTATGAGTATCCCCGACGAGAAGCATACCGCATTTGAATTTTCTGAAAACGGCACGTGGTCAGACGGGCAGGAGAATGTGGATGTCGCGTGGGGATTTGCCGAGGATAATATTCTTGTGCTGCAGTATCGCTACGAGCCGATACCGGAAGTGGATGAAGAGGGGGGACTGGCTGAAGAAGCGTATTACGTATACGCCACCGAAAGTGGCAATATCATTCTTTCGAACGCGGATACGAGTGTGCTGATTGAGTTGAGGAAGAGGGGGTAAAGGTGCGACGGAGTTTTATTGTCCACAGATTACACGGATTTTGTGATTAAAGGAGTTAGTCGATGATCAAAACATTTTCTGATTTTGACAAATATGGTTTGGAGCAATTCGCTGATAAGCTAACGACATATCTACAAATCGAATCTCAGTTTGTTGACGAAAGTTTTGTTTTAAGTCTAAACAGTGAATTCGGAAGCGGCAAGAGTACTTTTTTTGAAATGTGGGCCAATAAGCTCAAGTCAGATGGTAATATGTTTGAGGTTGTGCATATCAATGCATGGGAATCTGATTATCTGGGTGATCCTTTACTGGCAATTGTACTATGTTTAATGGAGCACTTACAACTAGCCAATGAAGCAGACGAAACCAAGCAGAAGATAAAAGAGACTGCGGGAAAGCTCGGTAAATTTTCGTTGTCGATTGGGAATGATGTTGTTCAAAGAGTTACGGGTATTGATTTTATAAAAGCGGGACAATATGCCGAATCCGAAGATGGTGTTGCGAGGCCAAACCCCGGTGAAGCTTGTTTCCAATTATATAAAGAGAGATGTAAGCTTTTTGGAGAATTAAAAGAAGAGATTTGTGCATTTATTGCAAAAAGTGAGCTTCCTATACTCATTATTATTGACGAATTAGATCGATGCAGGCCGAATTATGCTGTAGAATTCTTAGAAACCATAAAACACTTCTTTGATATGCATGGGCTCATTTTTGTTATCGGAGTTGATAAAAGTCAATTAGCGTCATCAGCTAAAGCCTTGTTTGGGCAGGATCTTGTTTTTGATGAGTATTATCGTAAGTTTGCTCATCGAAATACGAGTTTGCCGGTGAAGACTCAGGTGGCAACTGAGGGCTTTTGCCGTAAAGTTGCAGAGGAATATCTTGGTCAAGAAGCTTTTAATAAGAAAAAACGGTTTTCTTATATTAAAAATAAGAGTGACCTTCTAGAAAAAGTTGTCGAATTATGTGTAGCATTTTCTTTGAATGCCCGTCAGATGCATGAATTATTCCGAATTTCAGCGCATGTTTTTTCTGTCAGTGAAAAGCCGAAATCTAATTTACTGTGGGGTTTTGAAATAGGAACATTTTTTATGGTTGGGCTTTCAATTAAAAATCGTGATTTTTATAATCGGATAGGTAACGGAGCAGTTTCATTATCGGAATTTACAGAGTATCTCATTGAGTTCAAATTGTGCAACAATGAAAATGTTTATAGCGTACTTTGGTGGCCCGCCGTACTTTATTTGGGTGTATTTAATAATATGTCTTTGGAGACATTAGAAAAAGAGTTCAAGGCAATTGGTGTCTGGGAATCATCAGGAAAAGAAGGGATTACGTTCCAGCAAGCATTGCAACCTTATAGTTCCGCATATTCTGATTTTGGACGAATGAAGAGCAACCCTCCCTTTATAACAATTTATAATATCCTCGAAGAATTAAGAACGTTTGCGAAATAAAGTGTGATAGGATTGATGGGACATATTTGACGGATGCGGGCGTTCAATGGGTTTAGTAGAAAATTTTCATGAGGGTTAGGCCTTTTGCTGGGGCTATTTTTCCGGCGGCGGTTCGGTCTTTTGCGGCGAGGATTTCGGTCATGTGTTCTGCGGTCCATCGGCCGCGGCCGATGTCGACGAGGGTGCCGACGATGTTGCGGACCATGTTATAAAGGAAACCGGTGGCCTGCACGTCCACGTAGATCCACGGCAGATTATCAATTACGTCGCATTGGGTGATGGTTCTGATGGAGTTATCGCGACCGTCGGCGGCGGAGGCGAACGACTTGAAGTCGTGTGTGCCGACCAGGACGGCGGCGGCGGCCTGCATCTGGGCGATGTCGAGAGCGGCGGGGCGGTGCCAGCAGTAGCGGATGTCGCGGACGTTTCGGATTTTGCCGGTGTAGATGGTGTAGCGGTAGCGTTTTGTTTTTGTGCTGCGGATGGCGTTGAAGGTTGGGTCGACGTCTTCGGCGCTGCTGACGGTGATGTCGTCGGGGAGATAATGATTCAACGACTTCACGAAATTGCAGGTCGGGACCGGGGTGTCGAGATCGACGTGGGCGACCTGGCCTTCGGCGTGTACGCCGGCGTCGGTGCGGGAGGAACCGACGAGATTCACCCGGCAGGCGCAGAATTTGACGAGGGCTCGCTGGAGCTGGTTCTGGACGGTATCGACATCCGGCTGGAACTGCCAGCCATGATAGGCGGTGCCGTCGTAGTGGATCACGAGTTTTATTCTTCTTTCGGCCATAGAGATAATTATTTAACCACTGAGGACGCTGAGGACACGGAATTTAAATATTTTAACCATGAAGCACATGAAGAGCATGAAGGAGGAAATTATTTGTTAATAACTTCGTGAACTTCATGCTCTTCATGGTTTAAAACCGCTGTTGCGGATTATTATAGTTTTTCGGCGATCTGGATGGCGTTTAGGGCGGCGCCTTTTCGGATCTGGTCGCCTGCGACCCAGAGGTTGATGCCGCGGTTGTCGCCGATGGACTCATCGGTGCGAATGCGGCCGACATAGACATCGTCTTTGCCGGAAGCATCGGACGGCATCGGGAAGCGGTTGTTGACGACATCGTCGATGATGGACACGCCGGGAGCGGTACTGAGCAGGTCACGCACTTCGGCGGGCGTGATCGGATCGGTGAACTCCAGGTTAATGCTTTCGCAGTGCGTCCGCATGACCGGCACGCGTACACACGTACAGGTGATCGCGATGTCGGGGCAACTGAAGATCTTCTGCGTTTCCTTGACCATCTTCATTTCTTCTTCGTTGTAGCCGTTGTCGCCGATGGGCGAGTCGTGGCAGTACAGATTAAACGCCAACTGGTAGCGCAGCGTCTTACAGGTGACTTCCTGGCCAGCGAGCACTTCTTTGGCCTGCTGGATCATCTCGTCCATGGCGGCCTGTCCCGCACCGCTGGCGGCCTGATAGGTACTGACGACCATGCGTTTGATCGGGTTGGCTTTGTGCAGCGGCCAGACCGGAACGTTGGCGATAATCGTCGAGCAGTTCGGGTTGGCGATGATGCCTTTGTGGGCTTTGATGGCTTCGGGGTTGACTTCCGGCACGACCAGCGGGACGTCCGGGTCCATACGGTACGCCGACGAATTGTCCACGACGACAGCGCCCGCTTTGACCGCGGCGGGGGCGAACTGTTTGCTGCGACCGCCGCCGGCGGAGAACAGGGCGATGTCGATGCCTTCGAAGCTGTTTTCAGTCAGTTCTTCGACGGTGTATGTCTTGCCCATGAAGTCAATCTTCTTGCCCGCGGAGCGGCTGGAGGCCAGCATCTTCAGCGAATCAAATTCAAAATTACGCTGTTCGATAATTCTCAAAAATTCCTGCCCAACGGCACCCGTGACACCTGCGATGGCAATGTTCTTGCCCATTTTTGACTCCTGTATTAGGGGTTTATGTTCATACATTCACATTCTGTGAATCCAGAACCGCACACTATAACGATTGGCGGGGGGAAATTCAAGCTTAAATCTATTCAGCCGGAATGAGGTGCGGATTTGTCGGTTTTTAAGTGCGTCCGTGCAAGCATTCGTGTTTTCTTACTCAACAATAGGGATATCTGATTTAAAAGACCGGATTACTGCAATAAGGAGTGATGGTCACGAAGAAATATTTGAAAGGGAATAAACAACGCTATCGTTTCACTTCCCCCATCGCTCTTTGAGCTACGAGGCGACAGGTCCGTTCCACGCTTCTGTCATAGCACGGCTGACAGGAAGAGCAGGAGCATGCCTGTGATGGCGGCGGTGAGGGTGATGCGGGACCATTTTTCGTAGCGGGCCAGTTGGGGGCTGTTTTCTTCAAATTCGTAGTAGCAGTCGTCGAGGTCGTCGTCTTTGGGACGCAGGGTGACCTTGACGAACAGGAACGCCGCGGCACCGCCGCAAAACAGTGTTCCTGCCAATAAAATGAGTGCGATTTTCCAATCCATACCTTGAATTATAGTTGATTTGCAGGAAAAAACAACAGCTATACCCAATTTGAGATTATGACAGGGTTGTCCCGATTTCCTGAGGCCTGGATGTCTGGGGAACCAGCGGCAGGATTAGCGTAAAGACAGATCCCACGTTGGGCTTACTTTGCAGCTGGATACTGCCGTCCATCAGGACTGCCAGTTTCTGCGTGATGGACAGTCCCAGGCCGGTACCGCCGTATTTTCGAGTGGTGCTTCCGTCAGCCTGTATAAATGCGTCAAAAATATTCGCTTGTCGGTCCGGTGCGATGCCTGTGCCGGTATCTTCGACGGCAAAGCAAATAGATGTGTTTTCGTCCTCCTGAAGCGTATAGATATTTAATCCAACATGGCCCTCACGGGTGAACTTGATTGCGTTGCCGAGCAGGTTGATCAGGCATTGACGCAAACGCAGTGGATCGGTCTTAATGGTTTTGGGGACTTCGGCAGCGACGGACACCCGAAAATCCAGGGCCTTGTCCAATGCCAGGGGATGGATAAATCGAGTCAGAAAATCAACCTGTTCGTCCAGTGAACAATCGATTGATTCGATGGTCAGATTGCCCGAATCAATTTTGGACATGTCGAGAATATCATTGATCAGATTCAACAGAGCCTCGGCACTGACAGTAATTGTTTGAAGGTAATCCTTTTGTGTTTCGGTCAGTTCCTCTTCACGCAGTAATTGGATAAATCCGATAATCGCATTCATGGGTGTTCGGATTTCATGGCTCATATTGGCCAAAAAGTCGCTTTTGGAGCGATTTGCGAGTTTGACCTGCTGGATCGTTTTCTTTAATTGCTCTTCGACCTCTAATCGTTGCTGGTGATTGTTATCCAACTGGTGCATCAGGCAATTAAATTCTTTTGCAAGTAATTGAGCTTCAAATCCACGAGTGACCTCAATGGATTGGTGCGACATATTGTTTTTTTCTTTCAGTTTTCTGATTTGTGTGGTTAACGATGCAATGGGTTTGCTGATGCTGAAGTTGAGGGTTGTTGACAGGAAGAAAGCGAATAAGACCGCGCCGGCGACACTGGCAATAATGGTATAAATCATCACGCTTTTGCCCGCTCGGGCGATATCACGCTTCGTTTCGGAACAAACAATATAAGCCGTCTTTCCGTAGAGATCGGAGTATAATGTCGATACTGACAGATACGAGGGAAGCGTTTTGATTGCGTGCTTGTTAGCTTCTAATTCACGGGTCCACGGCGGATCCGTTTCTGTTTTGCTGTTAACAGGCAGTATTTCAAAGTTGACATGTGTTTGGCGAACCAACTCACTGATCGTTGATTGATTCAGGAAACGTCCCATTACCAGTCGACCCCGACAGGGCCGAGATTCTTCACTGTCATAAATGCCGCAGGAAGCAATCAGCAGAGGTCCGACTTCGGTAGCGATCAAACCCGCTAACGATTCTTCTGAAAGCAGGTATTCGGTTAGTTGTATAAGGGATTGGTGTACGGAGTCAAGTTGTTCCGTGCTGAGAGTTTCTTCAGCGTTTTCAATACGATGCCAGACAATCTCTCCCCGGACGTTTACAAAATACATGAGATGTAAGTTATTGATCGTAAAGCTTTCCCCGTTTAGATTGGAATTGCTGTAGGATTCGTTCAAGTCTTCTATAAATTCATAGCTGTCATCCCAGATCGCCCAATCTTTTGTCAGAATATTCAGGTGATAGACTTCGCGTGTGATGGCTTCAATGCATCGGTTGGCATCATCCCGTGCAATCTGCTTTTCTATCCGGGTGAAACCCGGATAGACAACGAAATGGCCGATCAGTACCTGTAAACCGATCAGTAGCACCAAACTGCACAGTAAAACTAAACCTATGATATTGCGGAGTCTCATTAGAATGTTACCATTGTATATCCAGATATCTTGTCAGGAATTATCTCTACAAGAACATTTTCGGAGATTCTAACTGCCGTGATAAGAGGTAAATCGGATTTTAGTTTTTTTTAAGAAAAGGCCTGTTAAAGCCTTATTCATTTGCTCCAGATGATGATTTTTAAAGCTAAATTCATTTGTGAAAATGACAAAAATGACTTACAATCCTGCATCCGAATAATACCGGACCTTTGAAGAATGGGAATCTGGATGAGTCGAGCAGAAGTCGAAGAAAATCTGAAAAGCATGAGCCTGGGCGATCACCTGGAAGAGCTGCGCGCCCGTTTGATCCTGATGATCGTTGGGACGGTGGTGGGGTTCATTATTGCGTTGTTTCTGGGTGACTGGTTTTTGAAGCTGGTTGCGGTGCCGTATGAGAGTGCGATGCGAATGGCCGGCCATGAGCCGCAGCTGCAGGCGATCAAAGTGGCTGAGACGTTCGTTGTCTATCTGAAGGCCTGTATGATCCTCGGCGTCATTATTGTCTGCCCGTGGCTGTTTTACCAGGTATGGTCGTTTGTTTCGGCGGGGTTGTATCGGAAAGAAAAAAAGTTCGTTAAAATCGTCTGGCCGATCAGTGCGGGTTTATTCATTACAGGAGCGTTCTTTTTCCTGTTTGTGGTGGCCCCGCTGGCGCTGCGGTTCTTTGTCAATTTTGATATGGGGATTGATTTTGTCAATTACCGCCCGACACTGACGGAATATGTCAACTTCATTCTGATGTTGTCGCTGATTTTCGGGCTGGGTTTCCAGATGCCGATTGCGGTTGTTTTTGCCGAGCGGATGGGGCTGGTCAGTCTTTCAGCACTCGCCGCGAGCCGGAAGTATGTCTTGCTGGCGTTGTTTATTATCGCGGCGATGGCGACGCCGCCGGATGTGATTTCTCAAATTGCACTGGCGGTCCCGCTGTATGCGTTGTTTGAAGTCAGTCTGATTGTCTGCCGCGTTATGGAAAAGAAAAAGCTTGAGGCAAAGAGCGAGGCATAAAAAAACTCCCCGGTCTGTGACAGGGGAGTTTCGATTTAGATAGCAGTGGAGCAAAGAGAACTCTTACAGGTTCTCGTTAACCTTAACCTCTTTTGCTTTTTCGTCCTGAATAGCTTTTTCCGCATTTTGGTCGGCTTCTTTTAATGAATGATTAATCTCATCGCCTACCTCATTGACCCCTTTTTTGAATTCGGTGATACTTTTTCCGATGGAACGGGCGATATCGGGCAGGCGTTTACCAAAGATCAGTACAGCAATGATCAAAATGACAATCCATTCGATGCCGCCGGGCAGCCCAAAAAATGCTAAGAGTGTATGACAGTCAGCGTTCATGAAATTAGCCTTTTTATATAGATTATTAGTCTTGTTTAATTTCAGCTCATTTTACCGGAATCCGATATACGCGTCAAGTCCTTAAAATATCGGTAATTAGGTTGTCGGGAAAAAGGCCATTTTTAGCTAAAACCAATTTACAGCTTTGGTTATATGGATTAGGGTGATGGGAATCGGTCCTTATGACTGAACAAGAACGCTTCTTGCGCATAGAGTAACAAGTGAATATAGATAAAACAGGTATCCATAATGGGAGATCGACGATGAAATTATCGGGGTCATATAGAAAAATCGCGTTGGCAGCCGTCATTTTAGGCACTTTTGGGCTGATGCTGTCGGGCTGTAAGAAAAAGGCCGGTGCGACCGAGCCCAACCCCGCTGCCAATCCTGCTCAGGGCGGCGGCGGGCATATTGACTGGGTGACCGACTGGGACAAGGCTAAGCAAACCGCCCAGAGTGAGAGCAAGGATTTGCTGATCGATTTTGCCGGCTCGGACTGGTGTTATTGGTGTAAGAAACTGGATGAGGAAGTGTTTACGCAGCCGGTGTTCATCGATAAGGCCAAAGAGGACTTTGTGTTTGTTCTATTGGATTTCCCCAGTGACAAATCCGGCCAGAGTGATGCTCTGCAGCAGCAAAACGAACGTCTCAGCCAGGAATTTGGCGTGCAGGGATTTCCGACCGTCTTTCTGGCCCATCCGGACGGGCGGCCCTATGCGCAGACCGGATACGTCGAAGGGGGCCCCAAAGCTTACCTGAAGCACCTGGATGAGTTGAAACGTGAGAAAAACACACCCTAATCGGCATCATGGATATTTTTTGACGGGGAAGAAGCCAAAGAACCGTTGAAATCACGCCGGCAATCCGTTAGACTACGGGCGAACTCCCTCACAGGGAAAGAGGCGCTCGTAGCTCAGTAGGATAGAGCATTGGTTTCCTAAACCAAAGGTCACAGGTTCGAATCCTGTCGGGCGTACTGCCTTTAGGCAGGTAAGATCAGGGGATCGTTTGCGTGTATTGCCCCGCTCCCGCTGGTCGCTTGCTCACCGTTCGGTTGTAGACGCGGTTCGATAATCGTCCCCCCCAGCCGTATTGAGACTATAAAAAAGAGGCCGATTCGGTTTGAATCGGCCTCTTTTTTTATCTCAAGCGAGTGATTGTTTCATTTGTTACTTAAGGGGCAACCGCCGCAGCGGCTTCCAACTCCATAATTTTCTTTTCGAGCTCTTTGGTCTTTTCCTGCTCGGCTTTGAGCTTATTATTCTTTTCGACTGTGACGGCGTTCTGCTTTTCCATGATCGTGCGAATGCTCTCGAGTGCTTTCTTTTGCACTTCGGTGTTTTCTGCTTTGAGCTTGTCGATCATTAATTCGTTCTGCTCAATCGTAGAAGCGGCCTTCGCCAGTTTCGCCTGCAGGTCAGTGTTTTCCTGCTGGCAAGTTGTCAGTTTCGGATCCTCACCGCAGCCGGCCATCAGAATAACCACTGCTAAAATGCCAAGTAAACTCACCTTTTTCATCATGTATTCCTTTCCATAAAAATAATTAAAAACATCCTGTTTCGTTTAAACACCGCCTTACAGTGCCGGCAGTGTTTGATTTACCACATCCTCGGCCGATTTCGACACCGGGCAAAGGCGAACCTGCCACTGATACGTCTTGTCGGGCCATAGTGTATACTGTTTGTGCGCCCGTGCGCCCCAGCTATTATCGCCGGCAACGCCGGTCTGGCCGAGGTCAATATTAACCGTTATCGTCTCACGAGCGGGCAGTTCATTAATATGTTTAGCCTTTTCCAGATCCGCCATTGTGTAGTGCCACGCACTGGCATTGATCAGCGGCTGGCCGATAGCAATCAGACCGGTTCCTTTTTGATTGACCCACGCGGCCCAGCGAACATCGGATTTGTTACCGTTTTCCTGCGGGCGGGCATACACATGCTCGGGGTGGTACACATCTTCGGAGTAAATCCCGACCGGATAGCCGGTTTTGCGGTCCCAATAGGATTCCTGCGGGCCGCAGCCGAACCAGTGCATGGTCGAGAACTGCCCGGGCATTTCCATCTGCATGCCGATTCGCGGCAGTTCCGGCAGACCTTCGCCGATTTGCAGGGTATTGTCTACCAGCACATCGCCGGAGCCATAGACGGTATAAGCCGTTTTCAGCAGGGTGCCGGCGGCCGGCTTCATTGCGACAGTGACCTGAACGGCCTGTGGCTTGATCTGCTTGACGGTGACGGATTCAACGGTCGCATCGGGGCCGGCTTTTTTCCAGACGGCGCAGCGTTCATGCATCCGGTTACCGCGGTCGTTGTCCGTCATGGCACGCCAGAAGTTCGGCTTCAGCGGTGCCGCCATGAGCTGCGTGTCATTGTACGTCCAGCCGGAAAGTACGCCGCCGGTTTTATCGAACGTGACGGTAAAGTCGGCGCCCTTGACCACTGCTTGCTCAGCGGTATCGCTGACGGTCAGTGACGGCATCTCTGACAGGTTGGCAACCGGTACCGCGGCTGTCTTAACCGGCAGCTGGAGCTGGTCCCATGCCATGAGGTGGTCTTTTTTCGCCCACGGCTGATTGCTGTTCAGTACAAACTGAATCGTCAGATGATACTCGCTGCCGGGGGTACCCATCGGTTTCTCAAATGGAATCGTTACGACCTTCGTTTCCTGCGGTGCGATGCTGATTGTCCCCAGCGAGCCTTTTTCAATGACAACGCCGTCTTTGGTGACGTTCCAGAGCAGATCCACAAAATCGGTGGTTTTAAAGAAGTACTTATTTTGAATCCGGACTGTTCCGTTGGCAAGGTCTTCCGGCTGTACGCTAATGTTCTGATAGGCCTTCTTCATCTCATACATGTGCGGATTGGGCTTGCGGTCCGGCTGCACCACGCCGTTCATGCAGAAGTTGTTGTCGTTGGGCTGGTCGCCGAAATCGCCGCCGTAAGCCCAGAACCACGAGTCGTCCTGCTTCGACGTGACCGGTTTGACGGCATCGACATCCAACCACAAAACGGCGGCATCAGCGATGGCGGCATCAGCCTTGTTCAGTTGTTCCGGCGAAAGGGCGGCGTTGTAGATGCGGGCCTTTTTAATCAGGCCATTGAAGCGGCGACTTGGATCTTCGGGATTAAAGCCCACGCCCACCGGGAGTGTACAGGAGGTCATCGGTTTCGAAAAGGCTCTCGAATTGACCGGTTTTCCGTCGATGTAGAGCGTCATGGTGTTGCCGTCATAGGTGGCCGCAACCTGATGCCATTGGCCCGCCCAATCGGCGGGCAGATCGGCATTGAGGGTGTTCCATGTGTCACTGTAGACGAAGAATTGAAGCTGGCGGCCGCTGATTTTCAGTGAGTACTGGTGGTCACCCTTTGCGATGATCGGCTGGTGGTCTATCTGGTCGCCGGCTGCCGGCTTGATCCAGGCCTCCAGCGTTAATGCCTTGCCGGTAATGTCCAACGCCGGGGCGTCTTCAAATTCCAGGTATCCCAGCAGGCCGCCGTCGGCGATGCTGCCCTGGACGGTGGCTGTCAGGTTCGCTTTACTTTCCTTGAGCGTGGTTACCGGATCGGGTGTTTTCCGCAGGCCCTGATCCACCCAGTCCCAGATCGAACCGCCCTGAAGGTGTTTGTATTTTTCAATTGTTACCCAGTAGTCATGCATGTTGCCCATGCTGTTGCCCATGGCGTGCTCGTATTCGCACAGGATCAAGGGACGGGTCTGTTCTTTTTCTGCGTAACGTGTAAGCCAGTCGATGGTTGCATACATGGGGCAGACAATGTCAGTATGCGGTTTCTGTCCGGCCTGTTCATAATGGATCGGGCGGGACGGGTCACGCTGTTTGGTCCAGGCACTGGTTGCCTCGAAGTTCGGTCCGTCGCCGGCTTCGTTGCCCAGCGACCAGATGATGACGCACGGATGATTCTTGTCACGCTCGACCATGGCGATCTGACGGGCCATATGAGCATCTTTCCACTCGGGCTGCTTGGCCAGCGACTCGGGACCGTAGCCCATGCCGTGCGATTCAATATTGGCTTCGTCAATAATATATAAGCCGTATTCGTCGCACAGATCATACCATTCGGGCATATTCGGATAGTGACAGGTCCGCACGGTGTTGACATTGTTTTGCTTCATCAGCATGATATCTTGGATCATGCCTTCACGCGAGATGGTGTGAGCGGTATACGGGTCGTGTTCGTGACGGTTGACACCCTTGATATAAATGGGCTGGCCATTGACCAGAAGCTGGCCGCCTTTAATCTCAGACTTACGGAAGCCGACGTTGCATGAAACCGCTTCAATGGTTTTACCCTTGTCGTCTTTCAATGTCAGGACAAGCGTATAAAGATTCGGGATTTCTGCAGACCATTTTTTCGGGTTTGCCAGTGCGGTTGAAAAAGCATACTCTGCTTTTTCTCCGGCCGGGATGGATGTTGCCTGTGCTGCGGCGGTGTCGCTGACGAGCGTTTGTTTGGAGGGGACGATCATCAGCCATGGCTTGGCTTTTTCGATTAATTCAACGTCGAGTGTCGGGGGAGCGGCTTCGCTGTCGGAATCATTGATGACCTCGGCGTCGATCCGCAGAATCGCGTCTTTGTAGTCGGCGTCCAGGTCCGTATGCACAAAAAAGTCCCGGATATGCAGTTTCGGTGTGGCCTGCAAATAGACGCTGCGAAAAATACCGCTTAACCGCCAGAAGTCCTGGTCTTCCAGGTAGGAGCCGTCGCAGTAGCGATAGACTTCCACGGCCAGTGTATTTTCACCCTCCTGCAGGAAGTCGGTGATGTTAAACTCCGCCACCGTTCGGCTGTCCTGACTGTAGCCGACCTTTTTGCCGTTGACCCACAGGTAAAAGGCCGAATCGACGCCGTCAAAGAGGATCGATATTTTCTTATCGTCCCAGCGTCCGGGTACCTTAAAGGTTCGGCGATACGAACCGACCGGATTGCGGTCTTTATAGTTGGTGAAATGGGTTGGAGGCGTGCCCATGACAAAGGGCGGGTCTTTTTTAAACGGATACGCCATATTGGTATAGAGCGGTACCCCGTAGCCGTGCATCTGCCAGTTGGAAGGAACGGGGATTTCATCCCAGTCGCTGACGTCAAAGTCGGGCTTATAAAAATCAACGGGGCGGCTGTCCGGATCGGACGCCCAGTTAAACTTCCAGTCGCCGTTGAGCGATTGGTAATACGTTGAAGCGGTTCGATCCAGTTTTTCCGCCTTTTTATCGCTGGTATACGGCATCAGGGTGCTGTGGGGAGCTTGTTTATTAATACCAAATACCGCCGGGTTTTCCCAGTCGGGGCTGCTATTGGCAAATGAGTCTGTCTGGGTCATGATCAAAGCCCCAAAAAGAAGTGTCGAAACCGTCAACATCCGTTTCATCCTATTTCTCCTATTAAATTATGATTGAGTCCGCTATTGAGAATTGTATTCTCACAACCAAAACGTTGATAATAACAATTTTATTGAAACTAAATATAGTCTTGTCGTGAAAAGATGCAAGCAGTATCGGTCCGGAATTGGGCGAAAGCGTGTTTTTTTGAGTGAACTTGTTTCAATAGTGAACTTTACGATGAAGCGTCGAAACTACTCAATCGTCTTGGATTCCACCGTTTTTCGCTCGGGCAAAGGAGGCTCCGGCGGGTCGTTTTCAGGCGGCGAGGGCGGCGGGCCCTCAAAAAAACGGCAGAAGGCCATGGTGATGGTTGCCAGCGGAAACGGTTCGGTCATGGGAACCATGCAGTAAAGCCCCGCCAGCAGAGACAACCAGATTTTCGTCCGCAGGGAAAAACGATAGATTGAGCAGATCCACATTGCCGCGGCGAACCCCAAAAAGGGCCCTAAAAAAAGACCGATCGGGCCTAATGTGGCCAGATCCACAAAATCCAGTACCAGCCCGCCCGCAATCGGTCCCAGTGCGCGATATAAGCGACTCGTCCATCCAAATTGTTCCGGGTTCTCGGGCATACTCATCGCACCCCATTAGAGAGGATTGTGTTGGAAGAATCAAGTCCGAATCAAGCGAAAAGGGGCTTATTGAATCGGCAGATAGACGGTGACATGGTTGCCGCATTCGGCGTCATGGTCGCTGTCGATTTCGAGATAGCCGTTGTGCTGCTGGACATAGAGCGTTGCCAGCGGAATATCAAACCCGGTGCCGCACATATTGCGCGTCCGTTCGAATGGTTCGGCCAGCTGCTGCTGTATCCCTTCGCTCAGGGCCGGCCCGTCATCACTGACGGTCAGTTGAATTTGCCGGCTCTCCGACAGGTACATGGTTTGGATCGAGATAACGCCCATATGCTCGGGCAGGTTATCCAGTGAATGCGTCACCAGATTGGCGACGATTTCTTCGATGCGTCCGGTGTCAAATTGGGCCGCGGGAATCTTCTTATCCTGATGGAGTTGTATTTTAACGTGCTTCTTTTGAAGGACGTATTCGCAGGATTTAATCCCTTTTTGCACGATCTGATTGAAATCGCACTCGGTGAGGTTGACGGGATAATGCTTGGTATATTTAATCAAGTCCAGCACGAATTTTTTCAGGCGGATAAAGTTGGGTCCGAAAATCTCCCAGCTTCGGCGCACGCGGTCATACTGTTTACGTTCCAACCCCAGTTCGAGAATCTCAACCGAGCCGGAGACCATCTGGATCATATTCTTGACCAAATGGGCCAGATCCATCACGGACTTGCCCGAAGCGCAGAATGCCTGCATTTCCTCCGACAGCAGATCCATCGGATTTTCAGTGGGTGTTTGTTCTCTGTTTTTTAACTCGGTGTCAGCCGGTTCCATGTTGCGTCCTATAATTGGTTATTAATGCAATTATTCCGGTTTTTATATCGGAAAGAAGGACACGCGGCTTGATGTAGAAAAAATAAAAGCCAGATTCATAGAACAGAATCTGGCTTCGGAGGAGGGTGATGAAAAGCTTATATAATGTCAATTAGCATAACTACTACCTATATCGAGATTTTGGAGGTCGTTTCTTTAGGAAAAATATGAAAACTTTACGGTAAATTGCACCATATAACAGAAAAGCATTTGTAGGGCGAGAATATCGTCTATTATCGGGCATTCCCGCCGCATGACCCCAAAAAAATGTGTACCGGACAGCTATCTCTTTTCCAACGGGTGTTTTAGGGATATGGGGGAAGTGATGGATTGCCCGAAAGGGCATAAAAAGAGCTTGCAATGAAATTGTGGACATCGGTATACTGGTGCGGTTGATTTTTTCAGGAAACAAGATTATGGACAAAAGAGTGACAATATTGGATTTGATTGAGGCTCGTCAGGCCGGACGGAAGATTGTTGCCGTGAGCTGCTATGACTATACGACCGCACGCCTGGTGGCCGATGCGGGGGTGGATATGATTCTCGTCGGCGACTCGGCGGCCCAGGTCATGCTCGGGCATGAGACGACGCTGCCGGTGACGATGGATTTCATGGCGACGATTACGGCGGCGGTACGAAAAGCCGCCCCGAATGTGTGCCTGGTAGCGGACATGCCGTTTTTGTCGTATCAGACCTGTATTGCCGATGCCGTGCGAAATGCCGGGCGGTTCTACCAGGAATGCGGCGCTCAAATCGTCAAGATCGAAGCGACCGCGGCTCAACTGGATGTCATCAAGGCGGTCAGTGACGCCGGTATTTCGGTGATGGCCCATATCGGCATCCGTCCTCAGCAGGCCATCAAGCAGGGCAGGCTCAAAGCCGAAGGCACCACTGCCGATCTGGCCGTGGAACTGGTGCAGTTGGCTCAGAAGATGGTGGCCGCGGGGGCTAATACGCTCCTGCTGGAAGGCACCGCGCGCGAGGTTTCCAAAATTGTCACTGACAACAGCCCCGTCCCGGTGATCAGTTGCGGTTCGGGACCGGATTGCGACGGGCAAATCCTGATTATCTCCGACATTCTCGGCTTGAACAGCGGCTATGCTCCGAAGTTTTCAAAAAGCTTTGCCGTACTCGATGCACCGATCATCAAGGCAGTGAAAGACTACGCAACCCAGGTTCAGCAGGGCGAGTATCCCGGCGACGAGCATTGTTATCACGTCAAGGCCGGGCAACTGGAAAAACTTCAGCAGATGCTGAACGATTTGAATGGATAGCCTCTAAATGGCCCAAACTGCCAACGGACATTCTGAACTTACCATCCGGCCGGTTTTCCTTGTGGACAAAGGAGCTTATCAGGACTACTCGGTTTATATCCGACGGATTCTGGTGGGACTCAGCGGGACCGCTCACGCCTCGGCACTGGTGTGTCCCGGCGGGGTGAACACCGCACGGATTTTGTGTCCTTCGGTCGAAAGCTTTGAGCATCCCGCGTTGCGTCTGCCGATTTTCTTTCAGCAAAACCGGCGGATCCTGCTGGAGCATTTGACCCGTTTTAAACCGACGATCATTCACGCGTTTTACCCGGGTTTCGGACAAATTTGCCTGGCGCATTGGCTGGCGATGCAGTTGGAAATTCCCTACGTGCTGACGTTTCATCGGCATGCGGCCAAATGGCAGCGGATTGAACCGCCGATTCGACATGCCGGACGGATGATTGCCCCCTCCGAATCGATTGCCGATCAACTGCAAAAAGACTGGCCGTCGCTGACCGACCGGATCCAGCGGATTCATGTGGGCAGCTTTGTCGAGGATGACTGCCGGTGTTTTGCCGATGACACGCGGATTCCCAGCCTGATTGCCTTTCATCCGCTGGATAATGCGAAGGTGTTTGAGCCGCTGCTCAAGGCGGTGCGGCACCTGATGCTGGAGGGCGTCGAGCTGCTGGTGGTGCTGATGGGGCGGGGTCGAAAGGAAAAACAGATTCGTCGGATGATTCGGGCATTGGGCCTGACGTCGTCGGTGACGGTGGTGCCGCCGATGCAGCAAATGCGGTCGATATTGTCCGGGGC
This sequence comes from Anaerohalosphaeraceae bacterium, assembly GCA_963675155.1. Taxonomy (GTDB): domain Bacteria; phylum Planctomycetota; class Phycisphaerae; order Sedimentisphaerales; family Anaerohalosphaeraceae; genus 4572-13. Next base: position 1,639,996 of record OY775912.1, read on the forward strand.
CGATATTTATCTGCACTTGGAGGACCGGGGACTGTTTGACGCGCGACTGTCGGAGGCGATGGCAGTGGGGCTGGCGGTGGCCGGGTGTGCGGAGAAAAACAGCGGCTTGCTGATCGACGGCCGGACCGCGGCCATCTGGGACCCGACCGACGAACTGAGCATCTATAGCTGTCTGAAAAAACGCCTTGGCCAAAGGGCCGAAACACGCCAACTGGCCCTCAACGGGCAGGCCCATCTGCGCCAAAACAACAGCGTCAGCCGCATGGTCGATAAACTCATGCAAACCTATGTCGAAACCCAACAATCCCACAAAGCAAGCGCCAAACACCCCGAAGAAGAACCCGTGATGATTGGATAGATACCATTGTTTAATTATGAATGATGAGATTAATGATATTATCAGAGATCTTCAGAGTGGCGATCGTATGGTACAAAATTCTGCGTGTCGCAGAATTACCAAGATTGGCTCAAAAGCTAGCTGAATAATAACAAGAAAAAGGCTCTAAACAAAGGATGTTCAGAGCCTTATATTTTGAATTGTTTACGACTCGATTATCCCAGCAGGCCGTAGTCTTTGAGGCTTTTGCGAATGACGGCTTCCTGTTTTTCGTTCAGGTTGGTCATGGGCAGCCGCAGTTCGTCGGAGCACATGTTCAGCATGGCCATCGCCGCTTTGATCGGAATCGGATTCGTTGCCAGCGTGAGCATATTTTTCGACAGGGCGAACAGCTTGCGGTGCCATTTGCGGGCCGAAACCAAATCGCCTTCGAGAATCAAATCAGTCATCGCCTTCACATCGGCGGGCACGATATTGGCCACAACGCTGATGACGCCTTTGCCGCCGACCGATGCCAGCGGCAGTGTCAGCGAATCGTCACCCGACAGAATCGTCAAATCGCACAGCATGGCGATTTCACTGGCTTGTTCCAGGCTTCCGGTCGCTTCCTTGACGGCAACGATGTTTTCCAGTTCGGACAACTGTGCAATCGTTTCCGGCGTCATGCCCGATCCGCCGCAGCGGCCCGGGATATTATACAGCACGACCGGCAGATCGACCTCTTCGGCAATCGCCTTGAAGTGTTCGTAAAACCCTTCCTGCATGGGCTTGTTGTAGTAGGGAGCCACCTGCAGCGTCGCATCCACGCCGACCTTTTTCGCATAGGCGGTCAGTTCAATCGCTTCGGCGGTGCTGTTGGAACCGGTGCCCGCGATGACGGGAACCTTGCCGTTCACGGCTTCAACCACGCACTCGATAACGCGTTTATGTTCTTCGTAACTTAACGTCGGCGATTCGCCGGTGGTCCCGACCGGCACGATGCCGTCGATTCCGTTTTCAAGCTGGAACTCCACCAGCTCGGTCAGTGTTTCGTAATCTACCTGGCCCTCGGAAAAGGGCGTGACAATGGCAACCATTGCTCCGCTAAACATTTTAATTCAGTCTCCAGTTTTCAGTTATCAGTCACCCGTTATTGATTGGGTGCTTCGATTAATCTTCTCATTTCCTGTGTGGCCTGCTTCATGCCGACCAGCACGGCCCGGCTGACGATGCTGTGGCCGATGTTAAATTCGCACAGTCCTTCGATGGCGGCGACGGGGCCGATGTTGCGATAGGTCAGCCCGTGGCCGGCGTGAACGATCAAGCCGGCGGCCGCGGCGATGTTGCGTCCGTCACGCAGTTCGTTGAGCCGTTTTTCGATGATGCTGTCTTTGGTCGCGTTGGCATACTGGCCGGTGTGCAGTTCCACCGCGTCACACCCCGCCTCAGCGGTCGCGAGAATCTGCTTTTCATCGGGCAGGATGAACGTGCTGACGAGAATGCCTTTTTTGTGCATGCGTTTGGTGATCTCGGTCAGCCGCTTTTGGAACTTGACACAGTCCAGCCCGCCTTCGGTTGTCAGCTCGGCACGGTTTTCCGGTACCAGTGTGACCTGGTCGGGCTTGACCTTCTCGGCGATCTTGACGATGGATTCGGACAGGCACATCTCCAGGTTGAACTTGCAGGCGACCGTTTGCTTGAGCAATTGCACGTCCCGGTCGTTAATGTGCCGCCGGTCCTGACGCAGATGCACGGTAATGCCGTTGGCGCCGGCCAGCTCGCACTGGACCGCTGCCCAGACCGGGTCCGGCTCGTCGGCCTGTCGGGCCTGCCGCACGGTCGCCACATGATCGATATTCACATTCAGTAAAGCCATAAGAGTCCTTAATGTCTAAACAAAACCGCATTATAGCGGCTCTGACGGCACCTGCAAGGGATAAAATACGAAATTCTAAGTCCGAAATCCGAAACAAATTCAAAGCACAAATGTCCAAATGACCAAAACGTCTTCGTTTGAAACATTAGAGTTTTAGGATTTAACATTTGTTTCGAGTTTCGATATTCGTATTTCGGATTTATAATACAGGCTTGTACGAATTGCCGTTATAGGGTATCCTGTATGTATGGAGCTAACGGGCAAAACAGCGATCATTACCGGCACCGGCGGCGAACTGGGAAGTGCGATTGCTCTTTCACTGGCGCAGCGAGGGCTGGACTGCGTGTGTCATTATCACACCAGCGAGGCGCGTGTGCGGGATGTGGTCAGCCAGATTACAGCGACCGGCAGGCGGGCAATCGCCGCGGGGGCGGATTTGTCACAGGCCGGTGCGGCGAAGTCGATTTTCAAACAGGCCGCGGATTTTGGCGATGTTCGTGTGCTGGTCAATTCCGCATCCATTTTTCAGCGTCAGCCGCTGGGAACGTTTACCGAAGCCGATGTTGCGCAGATGATGGCGGTCAATGTGACGGCGCCGATGATGCTGTGTGGTGAATTCGCTGAGAATCTGAAACGACAGGGCGTCGATTTTAAAAATGCCGAAGAAACGGTTGCTTCGATCATCAACATGGTCGATGTCGCGGGCGTCAAGCCGTGGGGCGAATATGGACCGTATTGTGCGAGCCGCGCCGCACTGATCGGCATGACCAAGTCGCTGGCCAAGGAACTCGCGCCCGCGGTGACGGTTAACGCGATTGCTCCCGGCATCGTCACCTGGCCCGGCAAGATGGACCCGTCCGAAGAACAAAAGCAGCTCAAACTAATCCCCGCCGCACGCTTCGGCCAGCCCAAAGACATCACCCGAACAATCGACTTTCTGCTCGACAACAACTACATCACCGGGCAGATTTTATGCATCGATGGGGGGCGAAGCTTGTGACTAATAAAGATAATCAAATTGAATGGATCGTTAAGAAATATGTGGATGAATCAATTAATCAGTTGTGTTCTAAGGATTCAATGCGAAGACCAGAGCGGCAGATGCCCAAAGAGATGATCGATTCTGAAATACTACCTAAAGACGATTGGATTGGATGGAAGCCAGTGCCAAGCACTGTTACCGATGATGATCTTGATGGAATTGAAAAACAGCTTGGTATGAAATTTCCACCTCTTTATCGTACTTTTTTAAAGTATGTGCACTTTTATGAACTGACAGAAATCGGTTTGAGTTTTTGCAAACATCCGATTCACAAATGGCGTTCTGAATTACAAAAACTATATGAAGGATGGGATTGCCAGCGAATAATAGGCACGGGGTTAATACCATTTGCTTCTGAAACAAATATGGATGCGGGGCCGGTTTGTTTTGACACACGGAATCGCTCATCGGAAGGAGATTGTCCAATTGTTTTTTGGGATCATGAATGGGCTGGTACAGAGAATGAAATACAAGTCATGTTTTCTTCGTCCTTAAAAATGTTCAAATGTTTGACTATTGCTGCTGCGGCATCCATCAACTTTATTTATCATGATGAAGATGACCCAATTGAGCAATTAGATTCTAAGAAAATTGTTATGTCAGAGTTTCTTATGGCTGATCCGGAAGGAGCCGGAGGAGTAGCAAGGGAGTATTGGACTTCTTGGGGAGTTGAACCGGACGAAGAATAAATCGGTGGACAAAAAGATGTTTTTAACGCTGGCCAATATTGTGACGATTTTTCGGATTCTTTTGGTGTGGCCGTTTGTGATGTGTTTGCTGAAGGCGGCCAACCCCGCGTTCAGTTCGTCGATGCGCTGGGCGGCGCTGGGCATCTTTTTCGTCATGGCTGTCAGTGACGCACTGGACGGCTACCTGGCCCGCGTGAAAAATCAGGCGACTTCACTGGGGGCGTTTCTTGACCCGCTGGCCGATAAGCTCATGATCACCTGCGCCAGCATCATTTTGGCGTTGCCGGCCACCGCGGTCGTGGGCTTTCAACTGCCGCTGAGCATCGTGGTGCTGATCGTCGGCAAGGACATCCTGCTGCTGACGGGATTTGCGGTGACGTATTTTCTGACCGAAAACATACACATCAAGCCGGTCTGGGCGGGCAAGGCCTGCACCTTTTTCCAGATCTGCATGGTCCTGTCGATTTTGCTGGGCCCGGAATTGTCCACTGTCGTCGCGTTTTGGCCGATTTTTGTGCGGATTCTGTGGTGGCTGACGGGATTTTGGGCGTTAATGGCAACTTTTGTTTACATTTGGCGGGGAATCCGGTATATTGAGCAGTTTGGGAATGATACGCAACCGGAAGCCAAAGGCAATGTATCAATTAAGTGAAAAAACCGACATTCTGGACAGTAATACCGTTGCCGCGATCAACGCGTGCGCCGTACTGCTTCAAAGCCGGTTTCCTGATACAGAGGCTGAGGTGATTCTTTTTGGATCGCAGGCAAGAGGCAGTGCCGATTCCGAGTCGGACATCGATTTGCTGATTCTGGTGGAAGAGGGCATGACGCCGCAACAGAAAAATGCGGTTCATGACGCTATTTATGAGGTCAGCCTTGATTACGACGTTGTCATCAGTATTTTGATCGTGAATAAACAGCAATGGGATTCCCCGGTTTCCAAAGAATTGCCGTTATACCGGAATGTTGCCAGAGAAGGAGTTCGCTTGGTATGACATATCCCAGGGACGACCTCGTTCGTTATCGATTTGAACGTGCAAAAGAAACCCTCGAAGAAGCTGAGTTAATGATGAGTTCCAATCATCTCTTTGGTGCGGCGAATCGACTTTATTATGCCTGCTTTTACGCCGTATCAGCATTGCTGGTTAGGCACGAATTCGCCAGCAGCAAACACAGCGGGGTGATGTCCTTATTGAACAGAAACTTTGTGAAGACAGGCAAAATTTCGGTCGAGTACGGGAAATTTTATTCCCGCATGTTCGACCATCGTTCAAAAAGTGATTATGCTGACATGCTGGCCGAGCCGGATGTGGTGTCAGAAGATCTAAAAACAGCGAAAGACTTCATTGAAGCAATCCAGCAATTGATAAAGGAATAGTAAACACTTATGATTAGTGAAATACCGGATATTCTGGAAGATTTAAAGCAGGGCAAGATGATCGTTCTGGTCGATGATGAGGACCGCGAAAACGAGGGCGACCTGGTGTGTGCGGCTGAGCTGACCACGCCGGAACACGTCAATTTTATGGCCACTCACGGTCGGGGCATGATCTGTCTTCCGATGAATGGCGACTATTGCGACCGGCTGAACCTCCCGCCCCAAAGCGTCGAAAATACCGCTCGTCTGGGCACAGCGTTTACTGTGACGATTGACGCCCGCGAGGGCATCACGACCGGCATCAGCGCTGCCGACCGCGCTCATACGATTCGCGTTGCGGCTAAACCGGATTCCAAACCGGCCGATCTGGCCCGTCCGGGGCACATCTTTCCGCTACGAAGTCGCAAAGGCGGGGTGCTTGTCCGCGTGGGCCAGACCGAAGGCGCCGTAGACCTGATGACATTGGCGGGATTGCAGCCGGCGGGTGTGATCTGTGAGATTATGAACGATGACGGTACGATGTCGCGCATGCCCGAGCTTGAAACCTACTGCAAAAAGTTCGACCTGAAAATGACTTCCGTTGCCAAACTGGTAGAGTATCGCCTGCAGCGGGAAAAGCATATCCACCGCATCCAGCACATTAACCTGCCGACTGACTACGGCGAGTTCCGTATGATCGGCTATGAAAGCCCCGGCACGACGGAACCGCATCTGGCCCTGTGCAAAGGCGGCATTGGCGAGCTGGACGAAGACGGCAACGTCATCGCTCATGACGAACCGGTGTTGATTCGCGTGCATTCCGAATGCATGACCGGCGATTTGTTTCATTCCCAGCGGTGTGAATGCGGCTATCAGATGATCACGGCCATGCAGATGATCGAAAAGGCCGGCAAAGGCGCCCTGATCTATCTGCGTCAGGAAGGCCGCGGCATTGGCCTGGCCAATAAACTGCATGCCTATAAGTTGCAGGAGCAGGGGCTGGATACCGTCGATGCGAATCTGGAACTGGGTTTTCAGGCCGACAAACGCGACTATGGGCTGGGGGCGCAAATCTGCCGGGATCTGGGCTTGACCAACGTGCGGATTTTAACCAACAATCCAAAAAAGGTCTCGCGACTGGAAGTGTATGGCATCAAGGTCTCCGAGCAGATTCCGCTGATCGCCGAACCGGGGGAGCACAACAAAGAGTATCTGAAAACGAAAAAAATAAGATTTGGACACCTATTGGACGAAGATTTGTAAACCGGCTGCGGGGACGAAAACAATCAATTGAAACAGCCCGGATACCCTGAATTTTAAGAGCTGAGAACGCTTGGACATTTTTCATAAACATAAAGATAAAAAGAGCTTAGATGACGAAACACTGGTTCGCCAATGCCAGCACGGCGATCCGGAAGCGATGTCCTGTCTTATTGCCAAGTATCAAGATCGGATATATAACGCAATTCTGAAAATTTCTTCAAATCGTGACGATGCCGCGGAACTTACCCAGGATACATTTGTCAAAGTATTAGAGAGTATTGGTATGTTTCGCGGAAAGAGCAGCTTTTATACCTGGCTTTTCCGGGTGGCGGTGAATTTAACGCTGAATCATTGTCGTCGTCGGCTGAAATTCTCGCCGATGTCTCTGGACGCGAATAATGACAAATTAGAAAAAGACTCCCGGCGGCTGTCGCAGGCGCTGGCCGATTCAAAAGCGAATGATCCCGCTGCGATTGCTCAGCAAAAGGAACTGGTTCAGGTCGTGACCGATGCCATTGGCAAATTGCAGGAAGACTATCGCGTGATCTTGATTTTGCGGGATATTGAGCAGATGAGTTACATCGAGATCGCCGACGTGCTTGAGATTGAGCAGGGGACGGTGAAAAGTCGGCTGAGCCGGGCGCGAAACGCGCTGCGGGATATATTGGAAACGGTGTTGGCATGAGTGATAAACCAAAAATTGATACTGATGAGCTGATGACGCTTTACCTCGACGGCGAAGCGTCTGTTCGTCAACAGACGGAACTCAAGCGGATGATGCTGCACGATCCGTCGATTGCTGACAGGCTGAATGCATTGCAGAAGCAGCAGCGTCTGCTGAACGCGCTGCCGGTTGAGACGGCTCCAGAGAACCTGATGGACGATATTCGCACGGCCATGGAACGCAATCTGATTCTGGGCGATTCGGAGCAAACCACAGAGGCCGCTTCGGGCAGCAGCCATTTGATGATGCGTCGCTTGCTGACCGCGGCGGCGATGCTGTTGATTCCCTTGGGGCTGTTGTCGGCGGTCGTTTACCAGATCATCAAGCCGGCTCCGACCGGACAGATTGACTATATTCCCGCCGGTGAGCGCATTGCCGAGGCTAATCCCGATGCGGCGATCCCGGAGGCAGCAGCGCCCGGGCTGTTAACCCAGTTGCCGTTTAACGGGGTGTTGATTTTGACCACGGATGAATACATGACCGTCAGCAACCAGGTCGAGAAGGCGATTTTCTCGCAGGGTTTGATCAGCCATACGCTGCCGAACCGGACCGCCGATGTGACCAGCTTTCACATAACCGCCTCACCGAAGATGATTGCCGATCTTGTTGACTCGTTGGGCGATGCCCGCAGCCGATGTAAAGCGGTAACGCTGGAAGTGGCCGGCGGTGCGGATGACCAAACGGTGAAGATCACCGAGCCGCAAAACCGCCAGATCAAGACGCTGGTCTATGAGGACAATGTCAAGATGATGAATCATTTGGCCGGACGATATGCCGCGGCCAATCTGAAGGGGGATACACTGCTGGCGCAGGGGGGCCATGAAAAGAGTCCGCCGGACTTGAACGAAGATGGTTATCCCGCTCCGTCCATCCCGACGCTGGCCGGAAGCTATGACCCGCTCAATAATGCGACGATCCAGTTGAGTATTCACGTTGAACGCAACCTGAAATAGATCGAAAGGCACCCGCGGATGCTGACCCCTGAAAACACCTGTCTGATTGTCATCGATATCCAGGAAAAACTGCACAAACTCATGTTCAATCGTGAGCAGGTCGAACGCAACAGCGTCATCCTGGTCAAACTCGCCAAAGCCCTTGACATGCCCATCCTCTGGTGCCAGCAGGTACCTGACGCGTTGGGGCCGACCATTCAACCGATCTGGTCACTGCTGAATGAGCAGGCTTCATTCGATAAAACTTCCTTTAGCTGCTGCGGCGACGAAGCCTTCGCGGCCCGTCTGGACGAGATAAAGCCGGAAAACGCGATTCTTTGCGGTATCGAAACCCACGTTTGCGTATTTCAAACGGCAGTGAACCTGCTGGAAAAAGGCATCGACGTGCATGTGATTGCCGATGCGACCTCGTCGCGTTCCAACGAAAACAAACAGATTGCCCTGCATCGCATGGGCAAAGAAGGCGCCACGCTCAGCTCGACGGAAATGTGTCTGTTTGAACTCTTACGCGATTCCAAACACCAAAAATTTCGCGAACTGGCAAAGCTGATCAAATAATCATTCAATCTCTGGCCGACGAAATATGGATCAAGACAGACGCATTGTAACAGTGGGGCTCACCGGCGCGTGGGATATGCATTGTGAGGTCAGCGGCATTGAATGGGGCGACCATCAAACGGTTGAGGCCTACACCAAAATCCCCGCGGGTAAAGCGCTCAATATCAATAAGGCCTTGGGTTACCTGAGACAGATGTCTGTTTTAACGGGGCTTTGGGGAGAAGGGGATTATGCTCAATTGTGCGATGACCTGCAATTGTACGAGTTGATTGAGAATCGCCTCACAACAGTGCCCGGAACGACGCGCACCAATATCACCCTCGAAGATACACTGAATCAGCGGCATATGCATTTACGGTTTCCCGACGAGCTTTGCTCAACCGAAAGTATATCGGAAGTGGTCGGGGAACTGACTCAAATCGTACAGCCCGGAGATGTCTGTGTCATCGCCGGTTCGCTGCCTGCGGAAGATTTATTCGATTCAGTAATGGAGGTCATCAAAACCTGCAGCGACAAGGGCGCCCGGCTCGTTCTGGACTCAAATGGTCCCGCGTATGCAAAGCTTATTCAGGAAGGGGATATTTCCGTGATCTCGCCGAATGTCTCGGAGCTTTCCGAATTGCTGGGCCAAGAGGTTGAAGATGATCCCTCGGCGATACGCAGAGCGTGTCAGGCGTTACTGGAGCAGGTGGATGTCATTTTAATTAGCCGGGGTAAACAGGGCGCCATGCTTGTGAGCAAAGAGCAGTCATTGACATGTACACTTGCGAGTCCGCCAAGACCGGTTGCCTCGGAAGTCGGCTGTGGGGACCATTTCCTGGCCGGTTTTCTGTCCGTCTTTTCTCAGGATCATAGCTCGTTGGATAAAGCACTGGCCGCCGGCGTTCAACTGGCCACCTTTCACGCATGGGGATTGACGAAAACACAGGCTTCCGACGAGATTGATAAAACGGTACAAGTCGAAGTCACACCGTTGTCTTAAGCTTTTATTTACTCTAATCGAATATACTCGCCGTCCCACAGGTCGTTGAGGGTTTCGAGATTCCAGATTTCCCGCCCGATGGATGGATCGCCGACGTTGATATGGTCATCGTCAGCCCACTCAAACAGCACCACCGAATGTGCTCCCCCGACAATAAAGCCGTCATTTTCCGAATAAGCCGGCTTTCGCCGGTTGGTTTCCTCGTCGAGAGAGATAATAACAATCGCCGGCAGGCCAATGTCATCTTGAAGCTGCTGGATGGTTGCCTTGCCGATATCAACCTGGTAGATTGAACCGTCCGTTTTTATTCGCATGCCCCGATACAGGCCCAATAGCGGCGTCCCTTCATAGCGTGTCAGGCACAAACGCGCCATTTCCTCTTCTGTGCTGTCAATACCGTAATATTTCAGCAATGTCGCCGCAGCCGCGGGCACACACGAGGTATAACTGGACTGAATACAGATATCGTCTTTCCAGATATCATGATACGGCACCTCCATCGGATAAATCTGGTAGACGGTGGGCAGATACGCCAAAAACATCAACAACCCGATCGCAGTGGATCGCCTCAGTCCGGAGAGTTTGCGATTGCCCCAGACGAAACCGGATAAGATGCCGTTTAAGAGAATCGACAGGTTGCTGTAGATAATGACGGCTTTGACGCCCAGCCAGTCAACCCACCGGATGGAATTGGACAAGACGAAAATATGGACCAGAATAAAAGCGATAACCCCCACTGCGATGCCTTTTCGCCAGGGCCCGGTTAATTTTCCGTATAGCAGAAGGCTCAACCCGAACAACAGACAACTCATGGTTGTCATCAGGGTAATCGCTATGTAGATATCCGCCATCCAGGGCTCCTGTGCATCAAAAAAATCCGATGGTGATATAATATCAGATGGGGCGGCAATGGCAAAGAAACATTTTCATTGAATCCCCGAGATGCTTCAATGATGAGGCTTTCCTTGTTTGTCAGTCTGATTGCGGCTAAATGAGCAGCCAGTATTTGATAAAGCTCATGTGTCCGTTTGAATTCCAATATACAAAAAATGTAAGAACCGGCAAAACTGATTTAGTCATTGTTCCAGTTTAGCATTTCTTTCAATTTTCTGAAACGTAGTAAAACAGCAGGTTAATTAAAGGTGTTATTTGTCGTTTTTATGGATAGATATGATGTTTTTAAAAAACGTAGTTAACGATTTCAACGTACCTTACGTTATAAAACATAGGAACGTTAATAGTTCCGTGTGAAAAATTTTGAATTAATTATAAATATTCGAAAAAAAAGGCGAATTTGACGATTTTTCGCCCATTACCCTAACAAGAGACGGACTCGGTATAGACTTGTTAATGTCTTAAATCAGGAAAAATGGCAAAAAAGAAGGTCTGTGCTTCGATTTGAATGAAATAGACACATTTAATACTGGAGATGTATATGGTTAACAACGATCTAAGGAAAAGAGGTTTTACGTTAATTGAACTGTTGGTTGTCATCGCGATTATTGCGCTGTTGTTGTCGATTGTGATGCCGGGATTGAATTTAGCGAAAAAGAAGGCGGCCTCGATTGTCTGTATGGCAAATGTGAAAAACCTTTCTTTGGGGTGGTTTTCGTATAAAGAGGATAACAATAACCACATTATGAGTTCGGAAATGGATGGTATTACGATCAATGGGAGAGATATACCCGGATGGATCAACACGCCTCATACCGAGGTCGGTACTGATCTAAGTCCGACCTCCGCGAACGTTGTGACGGATGCCGATGAGATCCGCGGCATCGAAGACGGCGCGTTACATCCCTATCTTGGCTCGCCGGGTGTTTATAATTGCCCGTCGGATAAGGTGAAAGCGTTGCCGCAATATGATACGGTCGATCCAGAAAAATTTGTGACATATTCAGTTCCTGCCTGTCTTGCGGGTGTGAACTCATCAAATGGTACATATTACCGTATCACAAAGTTTCATGAAATTAAGTCCCCTTCGGATCGTTACAATTTTGTCGAAACCGCGGAAGAAAGAAATTTTACAATGGGCGGTCACTTTGTATTTGGCGCTCGGGAATTGACCGATGGCGGTCCTGCAGTCTGGTGGAACCCCATGGCGGTGAACCACGGCGACAGCAGTGTCCTGGGCTTCTGTGACGGTCATGCAGAACGGCATAAATGGCAGGATAAAAATACGAAGGAACGCGTTAGTAAGTTGTCAAGTGAGGGTGTAACGGAATATGAAAGAGACACTGCGAGCGGCTATAATAGTGATAACTCTGAAGATATTGCCTTTATGGAACGGGGATGGCCGTACCGATACAAAAAGAAATAGGCGATGAGATCAATCAGGCAGAGTCAGGCTATTTCCGCAAGCTTTTAAGATGTCGGAATATCTGTTCTGTAATGAATCAGACCGATAAAGCTAATGAGTTCTGCACGCCGATGGCCAGCAATGTGATGAGTTTATTTTGATCGGTTGCCTGGGTGGTCAGGATGGCTTGGTTTATCTCAATTTCAATGCCCATGTATTTTGCAGGGGCATTTTTTTTTCGCAGCCATGTTGTCATGCCGTCGGCGCGCCCGCAGTAGGGGTAGTTTCGACGAACACGAAATTCCGAATGCTCTTGCAGTTGTTTCTGAAAAGCCAGGGCAAATTGCTGTTCTTGTTTTCTTGACGGGTCGTACAGGATGCCGATGTCTGCATTTCGTGGATGATCGTTCAGGACAGGAGTGAAACTATGCAGCGACAAATGCAGCGTTGTTCCGACTCGGCAATGTTGTCGGACGAGTTTCTCTAATTGGTTTCGATAGGGCAGGTAATAGGCGTCAAATAAATGCTGACGTTTTGCCGCATCCAGCGTCTTGCTGAATTCCGAAAACAGCGAGCCCCGGCGTGTGCGGTTCGGCTCGATTAGCAGGCGTGTCCATGTGTATTCGCACAGCGGGCAACTTAGCTTCCTGCTGATCCTTTCGGCAATCGTCGCGATGCCGATATCGTAGCCTCGGTGCGTTTTGAGGATGTTCCGGTTTGCGGAAAACAACTTTTTATATTCCGGCGGAACTTGGTTGCCGGCGTGCTCACACGACAGGATGATCGATACGTCTTTCTTCACGGAAGCAGCATCTTTCCTTGCGCCAGACAGTCTTTGAGCTGGTGATACAAGCCCGCCAGTCCATCTTTGGAATCGGCCACGGTCTGCTTCATGCGAAAAGCCAGCGCACCGCGGTCGAGAATGGTTTCGATTGCCCGCTGCTGCGGAGTGGGGAAATTCCCGACGTGGTCAAGTAAGTGTTTCCAGACCTCGCGACCGGTTGCGGCCGGCGTGTTAATCCCCATGAGACGAAGATAATCACCGTCTTCGATCAAAGCGTCCTGAGCGTGATGGATCGTGCGTTGCAGAATCACTTTAAGCTGCTCGGAGGATAGTTGATTACCTTTTTCGAGCATCGCGGCCTGTCCGGTCAGCCACTGAATCACTCCCGCCACAGCCTGGACAATCGCGATATCCGCCAGCGGACACTCCTGCACATCAGTCAGGCGAATCTCGATGGCCTGCCGGTCAAACCTCGCAATGGCGCCCCGGGCATTGATCCATTCATACGCCAGGATGCCGTCCGGGTCGAACGGTTTTAACGCATCATAAATCGGCTGCAGAATATCCGTGTGATACTGTTCAATACGATTGACTGCTTCGGGGATGACCGGGCCCATGGCCTGCGGGAATCGCCGGCAGTGGCCCTGATAGACCATGAGACGGTTGTCGAGAGTGTTATTGCCGACCCCGTCCATATACGGCGAGGCCGCGGCAAGGGCCGGAATCAGCGGAAGAACCAGGCGAATCGCCGCGTGCAGACGCACGAACTCGGCATCGTCATAAAAGGGCAGGTTCAGGTGTGCCGACTGCAAATTTTTCCAGCCGTGGCCCTGACAGCCGAAAATGCGGTCCAGCGCATTGTAAATCTCGACATCTTCGTGCTGCCACAATGTCGCTTCATCGTCCGGCTGGATCCACGGATGCATTGCCGTCGGCAGCAGGCACGCTCCGTGCGGCATGAGGATGTCATTAATCCGTCGGATGTCCTGTTCGAACGGCTCATGCAGCGCATCCAGTGATGACGCCGGACCGTTTGTCTTCAACTCCACCACATGCAGCACCAGTTCGTTGGACCAGGCCAGCGGACCGCATTCAACCTCACGTGTCCACTCGTCGCCGACAGCTTCCAGGATTTTATCGGCCAATGACCGGACATTCAGCGTCTCGCGGTCAACAATCATATATTCTAATTCAACGCCGTATCCTTCAAACAGGTGAAGCGGCGTTATTTCCGGGGCAGGTTGCATTATCGGGAACCTTTTATAAAGATTATGCTATTACGCTTTAAGCTGCGCCCACTGCGCGGCTATGTCTATATACAAAATAGGTTAGATTTATCTTCGCGAAAAGTTATGACCCTAAAGGGGCTTAACGTTGACTTCGCAATTCGATACGATGACGGAAGAGTCGCATGATTTCAAGGTATAGTTCATTTTTCAAGACCCCGTCTTCGATACCCGTGTCGACATTCGGATTGTCATTGACTTCAATCACATAAAACTTGTCTTTTACCTGCTTAATATCGACGCCATACAGACCGTTACCAATAGAGCGGGTGGATTTTAATGCCAGTCGAATCGCTTCCTGCGGTGCCTGATCCACATGGAGAGTGTCGGCCAGGCCTTCGTGTTTTTGGCCGGAACGGTCCCGGCGAATAATCTGCCAGTGATTTTTGGCCATATAATACCGGCAAACGAACAGGACTTGATGATTCAGAACGCCGACCCGCCAATCATATTCGGTGGGCAGAAACTCCTGGGCGATGATCAGCTCGGACTTTTCCAGCATCTCAGCGGCACGTTCTTCCAACTCTTTCTTGGTCTTGACTTTGACCACGCCGGCCGAAAAGGAACTGTCCGGTTGCTTGAGAATGCAGGGCAGGTCAAGCTGATGTGTGACCAGGTCGATATTATCCTTATGAACGATAATGGTTTGGGGCGTCTGAACATGATCGTGTGCCATGAGTTCGGCCAGGTAGACTTTATTGGCACATCGGATGATCGATTGCGGATCGTCCATAACGATCAACCCCTCCGCCTCGGCATAGCGGGCAAATCGAAACGTGTGGTCGTTGACCGAGGTGGTTTCACGGATAAAGAGTGCGTCAAATTCGCTCAACCGGCCGAAATCATCTTTGGTAATCAGTTCCACATCAATGCCCGTTTTTTGTCCGGCCCAGATAAACTTCTTCAAGGCACTCGGGTTGGATGGGGCGTTCTCGGCGTCGGGGGCATGCAAGATAGCCATCGAATAGGGCAGCGGTTTGAGTTGACGACTGCGATACCCGCCGGTCTTGAAATATTTTGCCGCTGTCTCCTCGATAAATGCGTAGTGACTTTCGGGGATGTCATTGATATTTATCGTATTGATATTCTGAATGGACCAGCTATCCCGGCTGCGGACAAAATCCACTCGCAGGAAATGCGCATGAAACCGGTTAAAGATTTCCTTGCACAGCCGGTCGTAGCGTTTGGCCAGGTTACGCCCAAAATAAATGCTCAAGGTGAAATGATCGGCTTTGATCGGATGCAGACTTTGCTGGATCAGATCCTGCAAGCCCACCGAGGTCATCTTCGCCATCGCCGGGGTTTGCAAATCACGATAGGTCGTGATGTTGGGAACGGGTTTATGGCCGCGTGCTTCCGCCAGCAGCGACACGTAATAGCCCAGGCTCTGGTACCGGTACAGGTGCATCAGGTTGAACACCCGGATGCCGTTGAGCCGGGAAAAAACCGGTTCCGTGACATATTTACGGGCCGAAACCACTTCCACATCGGGAATCGTCAGCGGCCATTTTTTGGCATTCGATACAACCAGCAGGGTCTTCATTATTTGTCCTTATTTTTCGACAGGTTCGATAATAATAAAATTGGCGTCATACGTCATCACACCCAGCAGAATCGCACCGATCACCCGGTCCAGTTCCGCCACATAAAGCCGGTCTTTCGAGTATGGATTTCCCGGGTAAGGGTCGGCGACCATGACGGTCTTGTCTTCTTTATGATACCCGCACAAAACGACAAAATGCCCCACGACGTCGCCGCGGATATCATCGTCGGTCATGTCCGGCCCAAAGACACGTTTTGTACGGTACAGATAGGTGGAGTTCAGGCCCGTCAGGATCGGCA
The DNA here is from genome assembly GCA_963675155.1 of Anaerohalosphaeraceae bacterium. Lineage (GTDB taxonomy): Bacteria > Planctomycetota > Phycisphaerae > Sedimentisphaerales > Anaerohalosphaeraceae > 4572-13. Next base: position 1,655,967 of record OY775912.1, read on the forward strand.
GGCCGCGTTTGAGAAAATGACGCAGCAGGCCTCGCGTTAAATCCCGGAAATACAACTTGCCGCCTTGCTCTAGAAACCGGATGTATTGACCGATGGCCAGTTTTTGCTTTCGGTCGTTGATGTGGGAGGCGCGATCCTGCAGACAGGACTTGATATCGACGTCCGGCAAAAACCAGGTCGGGTCGAAGATCATCAGGTTATAGGTGTAAATGGAGCTTTTGTAGCCTCGAGACAAGGCATGATTGGCCAGCATGACGCCCAGTGTCCCGCCGCCTTCGAGAGAGGGGACCTGCTCAATCATCGTTTCAAGACCAACCCGGTCATTGAAAAACTGATAGATGGAATGCAGGCAGGTGGGTCCGCACGTGCTGTCATCCGGCTGCGAATTCATCGCAATTTCAATCTTCACATCCATCCAGCGATCCCTTTCCAAAAGGATACTGAACAATCAAATGTTGATGCGTCACAATGCGAATCAACATCTCAATTTTAGCGGTAGGGATCTGCTTTGTACAACAGAAATATGCCCGGAATTAAATAATAGGGAACAAAATATAAGTCTTATTGCTTCCGTGTACCGGGGGACCTCATGCCGTTAGGTCTTTTTGGGGGGTGTTTGGGTGTTGGTTTTGGTGTCCGTCTTAGCTTCCTTCTGAGTGTCGCTTTTCTTGCTGTCGGACTTGGGTTTTTCGCTGTCGGCGCCTTTTTTGTAGCTGTCGCTGCGGTAGTCGGTTTCGTAGAAGCCGCTGCCTTTAAAGATCAGTCCCGCACCGGTGCCCAGCAGGCGTTTGAGTTTCAGCTTGCCGCATTCCGGGCATTTCTTCTTCGGCGATGCGGTGATCGATTGAAAGAGTTCCATGACGTGATCACAGTTGTCACATTTATAGTCGTACGTGGGCATACTAAGATTCCTGCTCGTTTTCGTTAGTGTCTTCGGTTGGCTCGGTTTCGTCCGGGGTTTCTGTTTGGACGGCCGGCTTTTCTTCTTCGATTTTGTTGACGATGACCTTGCTGGGACGCAGCACCTGTTCGCCGATCATATACCCGGCCTGATAGACTTCCAGGACCGTGTTGTCATCTTTATCCGGCTCGGACCGCCGCATCATGGCTTCGTGCATGTTCGGGTCAAACGGCTGGCCCAGTGCATCAATGCGAGAGACGCCGTGTGTCTTCAAGGCATCCAGCATATGATCGAACACGAGTTGGATGCCCTTAATGATATTGTCCATGGCTTCTTCACCGCTGGCGGTCGAGGCATGTGAAAGGGCGTGCTCGAAGTTGTCCACCGACGTCAGCAGCGAGCGGAGAATCGCTTTCTTTTCATAGGCTACCGAGTCGGCAATCTGCTTGGGACTGCGCTTCTGGAAGTTCGCATAGTCGGCACTGACACGTTGAAGCTGCTCGAAGGTCTCCAGCTTTTCGGCCGAAAGCGATTCAACCTGTTTTTCCAGTTCTTCGACTTTCTTTTCCAGCTCTTTAATGTGTTTATTCGCTTTTTTCAGGTCTTTGTCAGCCATCATTTTATCCCAATTTAGACCCCGAAGGGGTCATGACAATAATAGCCGCGGGTAAAAGCCGAAAGGCTTGCAACCCGTGGTAATGGTTATCGCAAAAAATATCACAACCCCATAAGGGGTTGAACAAAAACAACTACAACAAACTGGTTATTCGACCCATACAGGGTCGGTGAAAATGATTTCGGAACGCTATGGCGCGAGCCATGCGAGTGTCACGGTGTCGCTTCAGAGAAGATCTCCGCACGGCTAGCGCCATGGCGTTCCTCTGTTAAATTGTTATTTATTATTAAAATGGTTCTTAATCTTCTCGAAAAAGCTTTTGCTTTCCGAGTTAACGTCGATTTCTTCAGTTTTGGCATACTCCCGCAGCAGGTTTTCCTGGTCGGTTGACAGTTTTTTAGGAATTTCCACAACCAACTGCACCAGCAGGTCGCCTTTGCGTCCCGTCCGCAGGTCCGGCAATCCCTGTCCCTTGACCCGCATCACGGCGCCGTGCTGGCTGCCGGCGGGAATCTTCAACTGCCGGGTATTTTCCAGCGTTGGCACGTCGATCATCGCGCCCAATGTCATCTGCGTAAAGCTCAACGGCACCGTGACGACCAGGTTTTCGCCGTCCCGCATCATAAACGGATGCGCCTTGATCCGCACATAGCAGTACAAGTCGCCTCGCGGCCCGCCCAGTTTGCCCGGTTCGCCTTCACCGGTGACGCGAATGCCCTGGCCCTCATGGACGCCCGCAGGTACTTTCACGCTGAGGGTTCGCTTCTTCGGCACCTGTCCCTTGCCGCGGCATTTCTTACATGGATCGGTAATCACCTGCCCCGAGCCTTGGCACTGCGGACACGTCGAGACCATCTGGAAGAACCCGCCCAGGCCAGCACGCTGAACCTGTCCCGCGCCGCCGCAGGTCGTGCAGGTACTCGGTTTTTTGCCCTTGGCCACACCGGAACCGGTACATTCGCTGCAGGTGTCCTGACGCGTAAACTCAATCGTCTTTTCACAGCCTTTGGAAACCTCTTCCAGCGTCAACTGAACGGTGGTTTCCAGATCATAGCCGCGAGTGGGCCGGGGGGCTCCGCCGCGACGTCCGCCGCCGCGTCGGCCGCCGCCGAAAATATCGCCAAAGATGTCGCCGAAAATGTCGCCGATATCATTGACATTCATATGCGAATAGTCATGGACGCCCGCACCCCGCAAGCCGTCATGGCCAAACTGGTCATACCGCTGGCGTTTGGTGCTGTCGCTGAGAACTTCGTACGCCTCGGCGCATTCCTTGAACTTTGCTTCAGCTTCCTGGTTGCCCGGGTTCTTGTCCGGATGATACTTAATGGCCAACTGGCGGTATTTTCGTTTGATATCGTCAGCAGAAGCCTTGCGGTCCACTCCCAGCACGTCATAATAATCGCGTTTGGCCATAATCGTTTCCGTATATCGTTGCCACAGAGGACACAGAGCAAAAAGAGAAGAAATGAAAAAGTATCAGCCGTCAGGCTGGTTCCTCAATTTTGCTATTTACATTTTAATTTTTAATATGATTTCAAATAATGCCGAGCCCCAAACAGAACGATTCGGGACCCGGCATTTCAATTCAATTGAACCAGACTTAGACAATCGCGCCTTCTTCGGCGTTTTCAGCTTTGTCGTCTTTCAAGTCAGTAATCACAACGTTCGTCGTCAGCATCAAACCGGAGACCGACGCGGCGTTCTGCAGGGCGGTACGAGCGACCTTAGCCGGGTCAATCACGCCGGCTTTGATCATGTCAACGTATTCGCAGGTTGCGGCATTGTAGCCCTTGTTGCCGGTCATTTCCAGCAGTTCGGCAACAATGACGTCGCCTTGTCCGCCGCCGTTTTCGACGATCTGGCGGGTCGGCGCCTTCAGGGCGTTGACCAGGATATCGAAACCGATCTTCTCGTCGCCGCGAGCTTTGCTCTTGGCTTTGATGACTTCCGGAATCGCACGCAGGTAAATTGTTCCGCCGCCGGGGATGACGCCTTCTTCCGCCGCGGCTTTCGTCGCGTGCAGTGCATCGTCCAGCAGATCCTTGCGTTCTTTCATTTCCGTCTCGGTTGCCGCACCGGCTTTGATCACGGCCACACCGCCGGTCAGCTTTGCCAGACGTTCCTGCAATTTCTCACGGTCATAATCGCTGGTGGTCTTCTCGATCATGTTGCGAATCTGATCACAGCGGCCTTTGATATCTTTCTTCTTGCCGGCGCCTTCGATCACAGTGGTATTGTCTTTGGCGACCACGATCTTCTTGGCCTTGCCAAGCTGAGACAATTCAACGCCTTCCAGCTTGATGCCGAGGTCTTCGGTAATCACCTGTCCACCGGTCAGAACGGCCAGGTCTTCCATCATGGCCTTGCGGCGGTCGCCAAAGCCCGGAGCCTTCACGGCACAGACTTTCAGCACACCCTGCAGGCGGTTGATGACCAACGCTGCGAGTGCTTCGCCTTCAACGTCTTCGGCAATAATCAGCAGCTGCGAACCGGTCTGAGCAACCTTTTCCAGCAGCGGCACCATCTCACGCAGATTCGAGATTTTCTTTTCGTGCAGCAGCACGTAAGCGTCTTCCATTACAGCTTCCAGGCTGTTCGCGTCCGTCATGAAGTAGGGCGACAGGTAGCCTTTATCAAACTGCATGCCTTCAACGACCTGCAGCTCGGTTTCCATGCCTTTGCCTTCTTCGACTTCGATGACGCCTTCTTTGCCGACCTTGTCCATCGCATCGGCCAGAATCTCACCCACCGAAGGGGTGTTGTTGGCACTGATCGCACCGACCTTGGCGATGTCGTCATGGCCCTTAACCGGCTTGGCGGCGCCTTCGATGAACTTGACGACTTCCGCCGCGGCCTTGTTGATCCCACGCTGAATCGCAACCGGATTCACGCCGGCGGTGATATACTTGAGACCTTCGTTATAAATCGCCTCAGCCAGAACCGTCGCGGTCGTCGTTCCGTCACCGACCACGTCGCTGGTTTTGCTGGCGACCTGGTTGACCATCTTGGCACCGATATTCTTGAACGGTTCGGGCAGTTCGATTTCCTTACTGACCGACACACCGTCCTTGGTCACCTTCGGCGAACCGAAGCTTTTATGCAGCAGCACGTTCTTACCGGTCGGCCCCATCGTGACCTTGACGGCCGCGGCCAACTGGCTCAGACCGTCTTTCAGGTGCGCTCGTGCTGTTTCCTGAAACATCATTTGTTTTGCCATTTTCTATTTACCTCCAGGGTATTTTAAACTGGTTGTAATTTGTTTTTTGTTTCTTCGCGGCTAAAAACATCAGCAATCGTAGCCGCGACATTGATAACCCTCAAGGGTTTATTTTTCGACAACGCCCAGGATTTCGCTTTCGCGCAGAATCTTGTACTCGACACCGTCCACTTCAACATCGCTTCCGCCGTACTTGCCGTACAGGACCACGTCATTTTTCTTGACGCTCATCGCACCGCGGTTGCCGCTGTCCAGCATTTTGCCCGGACCCACCGAAATGACTTTGCCCATCAGCGGTTTTTCCTTGGCCGCTTCCGGCAAAACAATCCCGCCGGCGGTTTTCTCTTCTGCTTCCTGCGGCTTAACAACAACGCGATCTTCTAAAGGTACCAGTTTCATATGTCTATCTCCTGTTATTTTTCTTAGGTTTGTCTATTCACTACGAACTACGAACTACGAACTACGAACTGACGGACTACATCATGCCGGGCATGCCCATGCCGCCCATGCCACCCATGCCGCCCATACCGGGCATTCCGCCGCCCATACCGCCCATGCCGCCCATATCAGGCATACCACCGCCTGCAGCGTCATCGGAAGGCTGTTCGGTCACAATGCAGTCGGTCGTCAGCAGTAAACCGGCAACCGATGCGGAGTTTTGCAGGGCAATACGCGTCACCTTGACCGGGTCAATGACGCCGGCTTCGATGAGGTCTTCGTAGATGTCCTTGTCGGCGTTGTAGCCGTAGCCGCCTTTACCTTTGGCAACGTTGTTAACGACCAGGTTGCCCACGGCACCGGCGTTGTCAGCGATGCAGAAGCAGGGCATCCGCAGGGCGCCCGCAACAATCTCAGCACCCGTCGCTTCGTCGCCGTCGAGTTTGAGCTTATTGACCGCGTCGATGCAGCGAACCAGTGCCACGCCGCCGCCGGGAACGATCCCTTCTTCGATCGCCGCACGGGTTGCGTGCAGGGCGTCTTCGATGCGGGCTTTCTTTTCTTTCATTTCCGCTTCACTGCCTGCTCCGACGTTGATCTGAGCGACGCCGCCGGTGAGCTTGGCCAGGCGTTCCTGCAGTTTTTCGCGGTCATAGTCGCTGGTGGTCACGTCGATTTCGCTGCGAATCTGAGCGATGCGGCCCTGCAATGCTTCAACGGCACCGGCGCCTTCGACGATGATCGTGCAGTCGTTGTCGATGGTGATTTTCTTAGCGGTACCCAACTGTGACAGTTCAACCTTGTCCAGTTCAATACCCAGATCCTTGAAGATCGGCTGGGCGCCGGTCAAAACCGCGATGTCTTCCAGCATAGCCTTGCGGCGGTCGCCGTAACCGGGAGCCTTCACGGCCGCAACCTGCAGAATGCCGCGGAGTTTATTGACAACCAGCGTTGCCAACGCTTCGCCTTCAACGTCTTCAGCGATGATCAGCAGCGGACGTTTGGCTTTAGCGGCGCCTTCCAGCAGCGGAACGATCTTCTGAACGCTGCTGATTTTATCTTCACAGACCAAAATGAACGGCTTGTCCATCTCACAGGTCATATGATCCTGATCGGTCACGAAATGCGGCGACAGGTAACCGCGATCAAACTGCATCCCTTCGACATAATCGACGGTCGTGTCCAGGCTCTTGCCTTCTTCGATCGTGATGACGCCGTCTTTACCGACCCGCATAAACGCTTCGGCCATCTTCTTGCCGATTTCAACGTCGTTGTTGGCGCTGATCGAGGCGATGTTGACGATGTCGTCTTTCTTGGTGATGTCGATAGGCTTGCTCATCTTGACCAGCTGTTCGGTGGCTGCCGCGACGGCCTTCTGCATGCCGCGGTTCAGGCTCATCGCATCGGCGCCCGCCGCGAGGTTCTTGAACGCTTCGCGGAACAACGCTTCGGTCAGAACCGTTGCCGTGGTCGTGCCGTCGCCGGCGATTTTGGATGTCTTGCTGGCCGCTTCCTTGACCAGTTTCGCACCCATGTTTTCGGCCTTATCGACCAGGTCGATCTCTTCGGCGACCGTGACGCCGTCCTTGGTGACGGTCGGACCGCCCCAGCCCTTGTCGATGATCGCACAGCGACCACGCGGACCGAGCGTCGATTTGACCGCCGCCGCCAGCTTCTCGACACCGCTGAGCAGTGCGTTGCGGGCGTCGCTGTTAAAAGCTAAGTCTTTTGCTGCCATAGTATTTGCCTCTCCTATGTTAAGTTAATAATGTCCGTTATTTCTTTACTTGTCATTCCCGCGAAGGCGGGAATCCAGACCCTCAAGCCTCAAGCCTCAAGCCTCAAGCCTCAGGACTCAGGACTCAGGACTCAGGACTCAAGCCTCAGGACTCGAGCCTTAGGCCAGTCATAATGCAAACCCGATACCAAAAACCCCCGTAGGGTGGGCCGTGCCCACCGAAAGCGTTTATAAGACTTGATAAATAAACAAGATACGCAAAAAAAGTCCCCGCTCCAAAAACCCCGGAAAACATCAGTAATTCCCGAATCCTGCCATTAACACCCCCCAGCAAACCCACCTCCTGCCATTCCGGCAGTTTGGGAACGCGGGCGTCTCGCCCGCACAAACCAGCAGCCCGAAGCGGAAGCGCCGGGATGGGCAACCATGTGATAAACGATTGTCTTACCCGCCCAATGCTTCAACCTGTTGCCGGGTGATTCGCCCGCAATGTGTCATGCCGGACCCCGATCCGGCATCCAGAAGTTACAATCAAAAATTTTTTAACAGGTAACGATGAATCAAAATAGTCTCCGCAGGAGACGGTAGGTTGTAGCCACGGGGCGTAAGCCCGTGGATAAAGGATAATCTCAACAACTCAAGCCCACCCCGAAGGGGTGAAAGTTATTTAGCTCCGGTGGCGTCCCGCCCGCACAAAATATGCCTAAAAGCGCGGCGAGGTAACTCGCCCGATGCATATACCGTGTGCTCTGCATACAGACATCATCAGGATCGACATAGTCCGGCGTCCAGAAGTTACGACAGAGAATCAGATACAACCCAATAAAAAATATCCATTCCCCATGAATCCATGGATAGAACGAAGAATTAAAAGTTAAAGACTTGAAACATCTAGATAAATAATGTATAATATTAGCTCCTTATGGGGATCAATGTGTACAATAATTAAGCCGTGTTTATCAGCATTTTTTAATTGAAGAAGGGATTTTGCTTTGAAGTTTAATCATTTGTTACAGATTTTAATAGGTTTCTTTTTGATTTCAATCGTACAGGCGGTCGAAGTCGGTCAGCTCGTTGGCTGGGGCGAAAGGAAATTGCCGAACAGTTCTGTCGAAGACATTGTAATGATCGCCGAAGGTGGTGACCACGCATTTGCCCTGAAATCCGACGGAAGCATTGTAGGGTGGGGATTCAATCGTTTTGGTCAGGCTCAGCCGCCCGAAGGCAATGATTTTGTTTCTGTTTCTGCTGGCAATGATTTTGGGATCGCTCTAAAAACGGATGGGACAATTGTCGGATGGGGTAGCAATGATTGGGGGAAAATTCAAACGCCTTCGGGAAACGATTATATTTCAATCGCTGCTGGTTTTGATTATGCCCTTGCTTTGAAAGAAGATGGTTCGATTGTATGGTGGGGCGGCTATATATATGGTGAATTACCCAATCCATCCGGAAATGATTACAGGGCGATTGCGGCTGGTTTTGGTCCCCCCTATGCAATTAAGACGGATGGTTCGATTGTCAGTTGGGATATTGATGGACAAATGATACCGGGCCCTGAAGGAAATGACTTTGTTGCCATTTCATCAGGTGAGTACTTGATAGCTCTCAAAGAAGATGCTTCAATCATTGTATGGGATGGGCGGATGGTATCGACTCCCTTCGAAGGCACAGGGTATCGTGACATTGCGACTGGCCCCAGCCCGGTACATGCTTCTTTAGCGATCAAGTCGGATGGTTCTTTGGCCGCATCATCTGGGTCTTATTGGTTTCCCGAAGGTAATGATTTCATTGCGATAGAAGCTTCTAAAGGTTTGGGAGATGAGTTTCTGGCATTAAAATCTGACGGGACGATTATTGAATTCAGTTTGGATGGAACGATTGATACCCCTCTGGCCGGGGATGATTATACAACTGTGACAACCGGAAATAGATATACTGTCGCACTTCGAGCCAATGGAATGATTGATTGTTGGCCGAAGGACGATGATGCTTCAAGTTTTTTGGCTGCCAATGACTATACAGAGATTTCATGCGGGTCCAGTCATTGTCTTGCATTAAAAGAAAATGGATCCATGGTCGGTTGGGGCAGTGGTACATATGGTCAGTCGACTCCCCCTGTAGGAAATGATTATACGTCGATTTCTGCTTGGGGAAGTCGTAGTTTGGCACTAAAATCAGACGGTTCAGTGTTCCAATGGGGTTCGTCTTCGGAATTACCGGAAGATCCCAACGATTGCATTGCGATTGATGCAGGTGGTTATTACTGTCTTGCATTAAAATCTGATGGTTCGATTACTGGTTGGGGCAGAACAGATATCGGCGGTTTAACCCCTCCGGCGGGAAATGATTATAAAGCGATATCCTTTGGGGAATATCACGGATTGGCTTTAAAGCAAGATGGATCATTGGTTGGATGGGCCAGGAATGATTGTGGACAAGCGTCTCCGCCTTCCGGGAATGATTTTGTGGCGATTGCTGCGGGCGACAGACATTCTTTAGCAATGAAATCGGACGGGACAATTATAGGCTGGGGTGACAATACCTATGGTCAGGCGACTCCACTCGATGGAGATAATTATATCGCGATTGCGGCCTATGGTAACTACAGCGTAGCTCTTAGACGCACTGATCCGGGGTGTTTATTTCGAATAACGGGTGATCTGAATGATGATTGCAAAGTGGATGTTGTCGATTTGGCCAAAATCGCTAATAACTGGCTCGTTGATTGTGATCAAAATCAGTCCGATCCGGCATGTATATTCAAATAGAATTATCGAGACAGCTAACTATTTACAGCTAATAATCCCAAGACTATAATAATATCTTACAACTAGCAGGACGAACATCCAATTGGCTAAATGGTGATTGTGGGATTTTAAAGGGGGGCTGTTATGGCAAATCGGATTTCATATCGAGAACTTCACCGGTACAAGTATCAGTTAATGGATGAATATATCCAGGAAGACACGGGGATATATCCCGCCGAGGACATTGAACTCCAGTTTCTGGGCCTCTCGAAGGCGGGGCGGCTGCGCATCGCCGCCGGCTATGCATGACGTTCTGGACGGGCGACTCAAGCCCGGCATGTCAATATTACAAGTAGCATAATATCTGCATATTTTCGCCAACTTCAAAAAAGACACATTGACAAAACATTGCGAGTGTTATATAATTACAAAACAATTAAATAAATGAGCTTTTTAAAAAAAGAAGGAGGAGGCATTTCGATGATCAGTCAGCAGTTTTCAGTAATTGTATTAATCCTCGGTGAATCTCTCTGCCCCTGCTTGCCGAGCCCAAGCTCCAAGAGCGAAGACGGGTGGCAAATAATCCGTGAAAATCCACGCAATCCGCGGTTGCTTGATATGCAAAACAAACCCATTTTCTCAATCCTGAGAATCATCGCAAGTGATTTATTCATAAGGACTAAAGGCTATAGAAAAAGAACTGACCAAACCCAAAACAAACCCATTCAAACCCATTCAAACCCATTTTTTCAAACGCGGTCATTCCGAGCGTCAGCCGAGGAATCGATTTAAGCAGCTATCGCCGCAGGCGATTCCGATATTTCCGTTTCCCTACCCAAAACCTCCGTGTCCTCAGCGTCCTCGGTGGTTTAATAATAGTGGTTTCATTTACAAAAACATAAAAATCTGCGTCAATCGGTGTAATCGGTGGACAAAAAATAACATTTTCTGCTATGATACCCTAAAGATGGACCTATAAAAACTGCGATATCTACAGTATGAATCGTAAAACTGTGAGATCAGGGATGAATGAAAAGATAAAATATATCGTGTTAATCTTGTTGCTGCTGGGCGGCCTGAGCATCGCCGCCGTCGATCCGGCTCGGGTCGATCTGGACGGCGACCTGACGATTGACACCGGCGACCTGCTGATCTTTTCACCCGCTTGGCTGGCCCACGGCGGCCCGTCCGATGACTGGAACCCCGCATGTGACATTTCCAATCCGCCCGACGGCATCATCGACATGCTCGATCTCGATGTGCTGACCCGCGACTGGCTGGTGACGTTTCCAAACCCTGCTGATTTCGTCAACACCGCCGACATCAACGACGACCTGAAAATCGACTATCACGACTATATGCTTTTTTCCGCCGCCTGGCTGGCCGACGACGCCTCCGACAACTGGAACCCGGCCTGCGACATCTCCGATCCCGCCGACGGCATCATCGATGTCAACGACCTGATGGTCCTGACCGACAACTGGTTGGTGCGCATCCCGACATTAGGCCACTGGCACTACGGTCCGGACATCAACCGCAACCTGAAAGTGGACCTGTTCGACGTTTCGACGTTCTCGGCCGCATGGCTCAGCAATGACAGCCCAAGTGCCAACTGGAACATCGACTGTGACATGGCCTTGCCGCGGGACGGCAGGGTGGACATGCGAGACCTGGCGGTTCTGACGGATCAATGGCTGGATATTCTGGTCGATCCCAACGATATTTCCGATATCGCCGACATCAACGACGATTATGTGGTCAACCTGGCCGACTATGCGATCATGGCCGCGTCATGGATGTCCGATGATCAGCCCATGCTCAACTGGAACTGGCGATGCGATCTGGCCGATCCCAACGACGACCGTATCGACGCGCAGGATTTTCAATGGCTGGCAAAATACTGGCAGTTTAACTTGCCCGACCCCGATCTCTTTGCGTTCGTTGGCGGCGGTGAATTTGAAATGGGCGACCATACCAACACGCTGCACGCCTCATCCCGGCCCGTCCATGCCGTCGAGCTCGATTCGTTCTATATGGGTCGCACCGAAGTGACTTGTCAGCAGTACTGCGACTTCTTAAACAGTTCGATCCTATCCGGTCACATTAAAGTTGATGAAAATGAAGGTGAAAATAAGGGGAAGGTGTACCTTGCCGATGATACCGATAACAGCCATCCCCTGATCCGGACCTATAACCCGCCATATGAACAAAACAACCAGATTGTTTACGTTGGCGGCGTGTTCAGCGTGCGAATCAAAGACGAGACAATTGACATGACCGACCATCCGGTTTTTGTGAATTGGTACGGTGCGGCCGCTTACTGCAACTGGAAAAGCGAACAAGAGGGCCGCACACCGTGTTACGAGCTGACAACATGGGACTGCGATCATAACGCCGGCGGCTATCGACTCGGCACCGAGGCCGAATGGGAATACGCCGCAAGAGGCGGTCTTGAAGGCAAACGCTATCCGTGGGGCGATACGATCGACGGAACCATGGCCAATTACGACGACAGCGGAGATCCGTTTGAAGATCCGCTGCGCGTACACCCCTACACAACGCCGGTCGGCTATTACGACGGCAATCAAACACCCGCAGGCATCGACATGGCCAACGGCTACGGCTTGTATGACGTGGCGGGCAACGTATTTGAGTGGTGTCAGGACTGGTACAGTTCGAGCTATTACAATGAATGCGACGATCTCGGCGTGGTCGTCAATCCCATCGGTCCGGACATCGGAATACTGCGCGTCCTGCGAGGGGGCAGTTGGAACACTCCAATAAAAAATTCGAATGTCGCTTATCGGGACGACAAGCATGCCCCCGATAATTTCAGCGGAAGCTACGGTTTTAGAATCTGCCTGCCCGCACCGTAAGACTGAAATCAGAATAGATCAGAATAGAGTCGAAACGTCACGTTTCGAGAAGGACGCTGCGATGTTCATCTCAGTCCGCCCACAGCAGCCCGAATCGCCAGCACCTCCGATGGGCTATCGTGTGGCGAGCGTTGGTCAGCGGGTTTATCGTGATCGCCTCGCTTTTAGAACAATCTTAAAAGCGAGGGCACGTAAGTGCCCCGATGCGAAACCGAGTGGTTGGCGGCATGCACCGTGCAAACGCGTTATCGCGTCACTGCTGCTTCACGCAGCGGTTAAAAATTCGGCACTTCGTCACCCATGCATGTGCCGACCAAGCGGGCGGTCACAATCATCGGATGATCAGCCGGGACGATTTTGCGTTGGCCCGCGACTTCTTCCAGCGGCACCGCCTCGCAATGGCCCGAGTCATAACCGACCATGACATTATAGACGCCTTTAGCCAGCAGTTTTGCGGCCTTGGTTCCCAGCCGACTGCACAGCAGCCGGTCAAACGCACTGGGGGTGCCGCCGCGCTGAACGTGTCCGAGTGAGGTGACGCGGGCTTCGATGTTGGTCATCTCCTGCAACTGACGCGCGATTCGGCTGGCAATCGGTTCCTGAACAACCCGGTAGATGGGGGTGTCATCCTCATCGAGCTTGACCAGTGTCTGGTTCGGACCCAGGTGGTCCTTCATATCCTTCAGCTCTTCGGCGCTGAGGACATCGCTGTCTTTCGACTTGGATGTCTTCTTCTTTTTCTTCGCCTTTTCGGGCTCCTGCAGTTTTTTGAATTCGGATTTTGAGATGGCGCCTTCCGCGACGGCGATGATCGAAAACTTGCTGCCGCGGCGTCGCCGTTCCTGCAGGTATTCGGCGACCTTTTTCAGATCGTAAGGGATTTCCGGAATCATAATCACATCGGCACCGCCGGCAATTCCCGCCGACAGTGTCAGCCATCCGGCGCGGTGTCCCATGACCTCGCAGACGATGATGCGGTGGTGACTGGTCGCGGTGGTGTGCAGCCGGTCGATGGCCTCGGTGGCAATCTGCATCGCGGTGTCATAGCCGAAGCTCATGTCGGTGCCCGCGACGTCGTTGTCGATGGTCTTGGGCAGATTCATGACGTTAATGCCACCTTCCTGATGCAGGCGCAGGGCATTTTTGAGTGTGCCGCCGCCGCCCAGGCATACCAGGCAGTCGATATGATGCCGCTTGACGTTTTCGATGGCGACTTCGGTCATGTCGCGAAATTTTCCGCCCATCGGCATCTTGTGGGGTTTGTCCCGGCTGGTGCCGAGAATCGTGCCGCCGCGGGTGAGAATGCCGCTGACATGTTTGTTTTCCAGCAGCATCGTGCGGTTTTCCACCAGTCCCCGAAATCCGTCCATGATACCGATGACGGTCATGCCGTAGTTATTGATCGCCGACTTGGTGACGGCGCGTATCGCGGCATTGAGCCCGGGGCAATCGCCGCCGGAGGTGAGAATGCCGATGCATTGTGTTTTTGAATCTTTGGCCATAATTGTCAATCCGTTCGAAATACGTTTAAATCCATTTGTTACACCATACTTATTCAATACGCAGATTTCAAGTCTTTTCATGTTAGAAGTAAGATTTTGGGAGGACTTCTAAAAAAGGAGGGGGACTCTACAGTTAACAGTGACCAGTAAACAGTGGTTAGTGATCGGTTAGCAGTGATTAGTGATTGGGTTTGGCGGGGGCAACTGGTGGACATTGTGGACGGAATGGACGAAGTGGACGGTGCAAAGAAAAGGCCGGGTGCATTTCATTGGCACTCGACCTTGAATGTAAATTGTTTTTGCGCAGCTACGATGTCACCTGTTTGCTGTCGCTGGCTTGTGATGCCGACGCATTGTGTTTTGGAGTCTTTAGGCATATTGTCAATTCGTTCAAAAGAACCTTATAACTTCTAGTTAAATCTTTCCAGCCAGTAATTGGAGAAGATGATCAAATCTGAAAGATCAATGGTTTCATCGTTTGTGTTTGTTAGATTTGTGTTGATGTTCCAATTCGGGCTTGCCGGATTTGCTGCCCATGCCTGGGAGAGTATCTGGAAATCGTTAAGGTTAATAACGCAATCTTCCGTGAAATCGCCGAAATATAATCCGTTGAATTCATACGCTCCCATATCGACTGCCTCAATTTCATCACAGTTTCCATCATGAACACGCCAATGGCCTGCGACGTCTTTGTCTCCGGCATCGGTTAAGGAATTAATTCCTGTGTCAATACAGGGTGATGCCGGACTGATTCGGTAATCACCCGTGAGATCATTGACGAATAAGGGGTTGGCATCAATATTATTTCCCTGCCAGTAAAGGTTGTCGCTGCTGCCGACATAGATGTCAACCTTCGCCGGGACATCTGATCCTGCAATCGTCATCAAGGATGGATAACCGTATTGCCTGTCCGATCCTTCAACGCAAATCTCAAATTCGTCCGATGTCGGATTATTGGCAACAATTGAATTGCTGACGGATGCAATACTTGAATAGCAGAAAATGCCGCCGGCGGTATTATCAGAAACATTGTTTGTGATCGTTGAATTGACAATATCAACAATGGAATACATGCTGCACAGACCGGCTCCGGCCATCATATAAATCGGGTTTTGTTCGATCAAGTCACAGGCATTATCGGCAATTAAGCAGTTTTTAATTTGAATCGTCGAATCGGTTATGAATATCCCGGCTCCATAGACGTTCCCGATATAAATGTCCCGAGCAATGTTGTTTCTGATGACACAGCGATCGAGAGTAAGCCCTGAGAACTCGGCATAAATCCCTGCGCCTCCGGCCATATTCTCACCCGTTTTGTAAATATAGTTGTTTTCGATAATACAGTTTTCAAATACCGGCGAGCTGTTGCGGCAATAGACTCCTCCGCCAAACGGATTGGTTTCGGGCGTGGTGTTATTCGTGAGGCGGCAGTTTCTGATGATTGGACTGGAATTGCCAACGCAGACGATTCCACTATCGCCCGCATTGATAATGCTAAAACCATCAATCACACTTTGATTCGTTTCCGCATTCGAAAATATAAAGCCGGAAGCATCCGGGTGTGTTTCGCATTGAATGGTACAGTTTTTATATCCGCCGACACTTTGAACGGTGATTTGTTTTCCATATAGATTGATCATATAGTTCCCCTGGCCCGAATAGGTTCCGTCTAAAACACTGACGACCTCTCCATTACTGGCTTCATTGACGGCTTCCTGAATGGTCGGATAATCCAACGGAACACAAATGTCTCCGGGAGCCTTTACGATAAGGCGAACCAGAACAACACGAGAAAGGTTGTCCGCGTTTTCATCGTATATCTCAAAGGAGCAATCATATACCCCTCGCTCCAGGTCTGCGAGAACCACATCCAACGTGATTTCGGTGGATTCGCCCGCCGCATGGCTGCCTGAATCCGCACTGAGTATCAGCCAGTCACATGTAAGATTTCGGATTTGCCAGTTCAATATGCCGCCTCCTGTATTCGTGATCGTAAGGTTTTGCGGCAGAGGCGCATCGCCGGGAGTATTCGCAATAAACGTGAATGAAGACTGGGATATTCCTATCCACGGACCGACGACATTCAATGTTACGTTCATCGTCTTCGGGCAGTTCACGGCGGTATCCGAGTTAAAAATGAGTTCGCATGGATAGGTGCCCTTTGCCAGCGGTGTCGATTGGACAGATAATTCAACGTAATCTTTGATTTGAGAGGCGATGCCGGAAGTGGCGGAAATTTCCAGCCAATTACAATCTGTTTCCTGAATTTCCCATGTCATCTCACCCGGGCCTCCGTTCCAGAGTGAAAATGACTGCGGCAGGGGGGACGAGCCTCCTTCGAGGCAATCGAAAACGAAGTCTTTGGGTGACAGAAACAGGACCGGGACATCCGGGGTGTCCATTTCATAGGCCCCGATATCAGGACGAATTTCGGTATCGCCATCCCCGTCTATCTGCCGTATATTGCCTCGAATGTCATTCGCCGGCAGCAGGGCATCCACGATTCCGGCATCAATACACGGAGAGTCGTAATACAGCCTGAAATCATCATTGTCCGCATCTGAAAACAGAGGGTCTTCCGATTGATTGACTCCGAGATAGGTGATCGTTGAATTAGAACCATCGTAGTTTGCGATTCCACCGACAATATTACAGTTTGTTAATGTCAGGCGGCTTGCAGACTGATTGGCCAGGGTGGGTGATTTGCTTGCAACGACAAGGCAGTTCATCAGAGCAACATGACTGTCAGTATAGTTAAACATCGTTCCGCCGTCATTGGCCGAGTTGTCGGTAAATGTGCAATTGATTAAACTCGGACTTGATCGATAATTAAATACAGCCCCGCCGTCCCCTTGCGCATTATTTCGATAAAAAAGGCAATTGATTGCGAGATATTCGGAATCAATTGCTATCACTGCGCCGCCGGAGATGCCGCCGATATGCGTACAGGTATTGTCTCGGAAGATACAGTTTTCAATGGCAGGGGAGGCATTTTGAAGACGCATTGCGCCGCCTCGCTGTTGATAGCCATTGATGATCGTTAAGCCCTTAATCATCGTGTCATGTGTTTCATTTGACTGGCAAAGAAAGCCCCGATGAAATTCTGTCGAGGTTCCCTGGCAATCGATCATGCAGTTTTGGGGCCCGTTTTCACTCCGAACTGTAATGGCTTTTCCAAGGAGATTAATATCTCGATTGCCGGGACCGGTATAGATGCCGTCTAACAATATGATGGTATCACCGTCGGATGCAATATTGACGGCCGCCTGGATGGTGGGATAATTCCCGGTTCCAATGGAATCAACCACATAAAACCGCGCACTTGCGGGAACAATCTGACTGACTGAATTGGTTATCGTGGTTTGTAGAACCGGCCCCTCCGCCATCATCATATTGGGATCGACGGACGAGGTCTCTGCGTACACGGAAACGATCAACAACAGCCCAATTGGTAAGTATCTTGCTGACATTGTTTTCTCCTATGATAAAAGTCTACTCCAATTTCTAATTATTTTTCTTCTAAGTCTTTGCGATTACAAAGTTTGGGAAGTCTTCAAAGACCCACCCATGTGTGAGAGTCTTATAGATGATCCCCAGCAGTTTCCGGGCAGTGGCAATAATCGCTTTGCCGCTGCCGCGGGTTCGTTTAATCCGCTCATAATACGTCCGCAGATACGGGCTGTACCGTTTGGCCACCAGTGTACACTGCACCAGCGTCGTCCGGGCCAGCGTTGAGCCATGTTTGGTAATCCGACCGTGCCGAATCGTCTCATTGGAGTCCTTGACCCGTGGAACAATGCCCAGATAGGCCGCCAGTTTGTCCTCGCTGGCAAAATCCTTGACATTACCAATTACACTCAGCAATACACTGGCCGATTTGTCGCCAATGCCCTTGATACTGCTGATATTCTTATGACCTTTGAGCTTTTTACCATGCTCGATAATATCATTGTCTAATCGCTTGATATTCTTAGTCAGCGACCGTATCTGATCAGCCAGCACTTCCAGCTCCACCTTGACAATCGTATCCCAGTCAAAGACCATGATGCTTTTGAGGCCCTTTTCCGTCGTCAGTGTTTCTTTTTTCCACTTCAAACCGTAGCTGTTGAGTACATTGTGAATCTTGTTGACCAGGGCCGTTCGCTGCTTGACCAGCTTATCCCGGGTCGTTGCCAATGAATGTAATTGTGCATTTTCTTTCTGTTTCATTCTCGCCTCGGGCAGCATGCCCTTACTCAAAAATAACGCCAACATCTTCGCATCGTGCTTGTCGGTCTTCTTGACCGACTTGCGGATGACCTTAAATTGATTGGGATCGACCGCAATGACCTTCCGGACCCGGCTGCGAATCTGATCGATAAACCAGGCCGTATTGCCCGTCGCTTCCACCGCCACCCGGTCAGCTCGCCGTAATGTCTTGCGAAACGCATCCATCCGGTCAATCGCATACGTCGCGATCCGTTCTTTTCCCTGCTTCGTTCGGTAGCAAACCGTCAAACTGTTCGTGTGCAAATCTACGCCCAAATAACTCATGCCGCTGTCTCCAAATCAAAGGTTACCGTCTCTCTTGGAGTAGATTGCTGTGTCGGCGTCCACCATTCTCCTATGCAAGGTCGCAATGCCTTATTGTGGTCGGTTCGGTTACAGGTCTGAATATTCTCCTTTTCGAGGTCAATGCCCCACACAAACGATGCAGCCTGAAACCTATCTACTCCGGTTCATCAAAACCGAAGCTAAAACGCCAACAAATTTTGTCAACCAGATTTTTTTCGCTTTTTCCCCACACCCAATACAGGGGGAAAAAGAAAGAAAAATATCGGCCCAATCGCAGCTAACTTTTATCGTACCACCTCCTTTTGTAAAAGCCCATTCCATTATTCAGGATAACAATCTGTTTCGTCGGCGAAAAAATGCCAATGCTCCCAGCGACATCAGTGAGATTGCTGCCGGTTCGGGGATCACTTCGACAGAGGTTAACTCACCGTTGATCGTGAAATGACTCACCACCCAATCCGGGTAAGTCCCGTCGTATTGGGACATTGACACGCCGAATTCCTTTCTCACCATATCTGAAATATCACGAAAAGTTGTCGGGAGCTCATCGGTGAAAGTCGGGTCCGTTGTTGTGGCGTACAGAAGATCGCAGAATTCAATGTGATCATAGACTTCCGGCAATTCATTTCGTGTTTTTGCTTCTCCATTGAAATAGACGATCCCATCATAATATAGCTGGTCGGCTTCAATTAAATGCCACGGGTCCGCTGTTCCGACTCTGAAGGTCGCCTCAGTACCCGGATAGGGAGTAAAGGTATAATTGCCAATGGTCATCGAAGCAGACAGCAGTGCATACGTCGCATGCCATGTCCCGGATTCGATCGGGGGGATGTCGGTTGCATAAACGTAAGTTGCCGACATTAATGTCCCAACGCTGACAGAGCCGTCCGATCCGAACCGGCCGCTAAAGTTAACGAAATCAACCGTCCCTTCCGCCTGAACCGTAACGATCTCTGCCGAAGCACTATTTGCCATGAATACCACCCACACCAATACCACCATAAAATTGCGATTATTCATTTCGTTGTCCTTACATAAAGTCCGGCTTGATATCATTGCGACACTGCGATTTCCCGAAGTAATTTTGCTTCTTGACACCTGCAGATTGACTGCACATATTTTATTCCTGATACGCCCTCTGCCGCTTTTCGTGGCTGATTGAACCATTTAGGGCACCTCTAACAATTCATTTTGGCGGTCAAGCGCACCTTTTTGATTCCGGACGGCGTCAGAGAAAAGCCGCCTTAGCTACGGCTAAAGCTGATTTCCCTTCCTTGCCGGAAAACAAAAATCTTCATCTTGCCGCTCAAAAGCAATTTTTAGAGCGACCCTTTGTTGCAGAAACCGTTTGGCTCTATATACAGAACGATTCAGCGGGGGGATTACGTATATAAAAAATGTTTTTTTTGTTTTTTCTGAAAAATATCAGGATTTCTCAAATTTTCTCATTTTATGTATACGAAAAGTGTCTGCTCAATCGTTTTTAATAAGAGAGGGTGTATTTTTGTCGATTTACGGCTACAATTATAGATAATAGACCCTCATACATCTGTGAAATGACGATTACGGAGATCGGTATGAAATCAGAACAGCTTGTTGCCCGTCTCAATCAAAAGCGCACGGGTTTTACGCTGATTGAGCTTTTGGTTGTTATTGCGATCATTGCGCTGTTTTTATCGATTCTTCTGCCGTCACTAAGATTGGCCACTTCTTTTGCCCGAAAAACGGTGTGTCTGTCAAATTTACGGCAAATCGGCATCCTGTCCTTCATGTACGCTGAGGAATACGACCAGATCATCCTCCCCTCGGCCCGCAACAGCGAATCCCAACTTCGTTATCCGGATAATCAGGACGTTTCTCTCGGCGGCCCGCCCTGGTATGAACTCTTACAGGGAACACAGGGCCTGGATTATAGCCGGGAAAATGCCGGCATTCTTCACTGCCCCTCTGATCGCCGCGAGAAAGGATACTGCTCCTACAGCGCCAATCGTCATGTGATGGGCTTTATATCCCCACGAACCGCCGAGGAAAAAGAGTTTCCTCTCCGCAAAAAAACCGCGATTAAAGGACCGCTTAGTAAAATCATTCTGTTAGGCGAGCGCGGGTGTATTGAAGAAGGTGACATCGGGAAGGTCGATGGACAATGGTCGATGTCGGGCATTAGTGTCTCCACGTTCCTGGGAGTGGATCAGTCCAATGGACTGGGCTTTTATGCCGGAAGGCACTCGAAGCCGAAAATAAATGACAATGAGGGTAACCGGGTTGTCTCCAACCTGAAATTGACGTTTTTGCTGCTGGACGGCCATGCTGAAATGTACCAGGGACAGTTGGATTGTAATTTTAACGAGCCCGGCAACGACGAGGGATTTTGGGAATACGATGTGATTTCAGTTTCCGAATCGCCCGGCGGATACTGGCCCGTACTGCAACCGAATGGGTTGAGAAATAACGAAAAAAAATAACACTGAATAACCTGCCGCCAATAAAAGGCAGGCCGTTTTTATTTTAACAGAGTGATGCCGGATGTTCGAAGACAAGCAACTTGTGAATAGACTGAAAAACGGTGACAGAGAAGCCCTGCACCGAATCTACCAGAAGTACGGAGATTCTCTGTTGACCATGGCTGTTGAGATGCTGCATCATGACCGGGGGCTTGCCGAAGACGTTTTGCACGATGTTTTCCTGGCGTTTGTGCGTGATATCGATCATTTTGTGTTAACCGGACGACTTGGAAGATACCTTGCACGATGTGTGGCGAATCGGGCGATTGATTTAATCCGGTCCAAGAACAATCGGACCGTTGGACTCGATCTCGCTGCCCCTGTCATGGCCAGTACACCGCTGCCGCATCAGACGGCCGAAAAGCAGGAAGAATTACAAAAACTGGATGAAGCTTTAAATCAACTGCCGATTGAGCAGCGGCAGGTTATTGTGATGCATACTCATGGTCAAATGGGATATCGCCAGATTGCGCTTTGCCAGGGCGTATCGATCAATACCATTCAGGGAAGATATCGTTATGGCATGAAGAAACTAAAACTACTCTTACGGGGTTAAGGCAATGAAATCAGACAAAGATATCAAAAAATTAATCCTCAGCCGAAAAGTCAAAACCGATCTGCAGACACAGGAAAAGATTTTGGCCGGAGCATTTGACGTACTCGATAACATCGCCGCTTCTAAGCAACGTGCGAAGCGGATAAGCTTTTGTCAGATACTTTTGCATAACAGAATCACTCAACTTGCCGCTGTTGCCGGCATTATCATTGCGATATTTGCGACATCTCATTATATCGGTCAACCTGTCAAAATTTGTTCAGAGGCCATCGCTCAAGTGTCTAAAAAACTTGATCGTGTGGATGCCTTTACCTATCGTTACTGCCAGCAGGTTTTAAATAACGGAGCCAGTGAAGGACACAATACGGAGACCGTCTTGTACATTTCACCGGCTCACGGTGTTCGCCTGGGAACCTATGTCGATGGTAAGACAGAAACACGAACCTTTCTATTGCCTGCGGAGAAAGTGAAAATAACCGTTTTGCCGGAAGAAAAGCAGTACACGCAGGATGAACTGTCTGAGCAGGCATTTGAACAGGTGCAACGAGACAATGACCCCCGTGAATTGATTCGACAATTTTTATCCTCTGATTATACGGATTTGGGATGTCAAGTTGTCTGTGGTATTCAGGCACACGGCATTGAAGTGTCTAATCCCGGATTTTTGCAGAACTCCATGAAAAATGTTGTGGGACGCTTATGGGTCAACGTCAAAACCCAATTGCCGGTAAGGATGGAACTGGAAGGGACTGACCTTGCAACACTTAAGCGTATCAGGATTGTGACCGATGAATTTCGCTGGAAAGCGGGTTTACAGGAAAACGACTTCGGCCCCTTCATCCCGGACGATTATGTTTTGGAGCCGTCGGAAAATGAAGATTAAAGTTCCCCAGTGAGCGTTTCCGGGATATTGTCATCTTTTATATGGCCTCGCCTCCCCCTGACAGGTTCGGGCCCCGGGCAATCAAAAATCCGTTACTTGATGCTCAAAAGCCATTTCCAGAGTGTTTCTTCATTTCATGTCATCCTGAGATGAATTATAGACGCATCATACATTTCCCGTTTTGTTAAGCGGAGGTTCGTGTTTTGTTAGGGTTTTTGCCTGTTTGTTTTTCGGGTTGCAGAGTGTCGGGAAATCGCTTATATTGGGGCCGATAAGTTGAATATGGCGTTTTGGAGCGGGAGCATTCATGAAAACCAATGTCGATACCAGTTTGCAGTTGGCCGGTTGTGAGTTTGTCAGCAAGCAGCTTTCGAAGCTGATGAAACACCTTCAGGGGGCTAAAACCGCGGAAGATATCGAGGATGTGCACCAGGCCCGGGTGGCGTGCCGGCGGCTGCGGTCGGGGCTGACGGCGTTTTCGGACTGCTTCGATGAAGCCAAGATACAAGCCTGGAGCAAGCAAATCAAGAAACTGCTGCAATCGTTTGGCGCTGCGCGCGATCTGGATGTTCAGATTGAGTTTTTGCAGCAGGTTCTTGACGGCATCGACGCCGAACACAAGCGGAACCGTCCGGGTATCAAGCGGATGATGCTTCGCTGGCAGCATCGCCGGGATGCGGCCCAACCGGCGGTGATCAAGTCGATTAACCGGCTTCAAAAAGATCATGTCCTGATGAATATCCACCTGGAGGTTGAGCGGATTTTGTTTGAATTGCGTCACCTGGGTGTGCCGGCGGCCAGCGGGGCGATCGTTGAGCGGGCGCGAACGCAGATTCAGGATCGCGCGGTCGACCTGATGGGGCGGGGGAGTTGTCTTGAGCATCCAAAGGATGTGCCGGGGCATCATGCGATGCGGATTTCCGCGAAAAAGCTGCGCTATACGATGGAAATTTTTGACGCGGCACTGGACGGCAAACTGAGTGCGGCGATAAAAAAAGTGAAAAAGATTCAAACGATTCTCGGCGATCTGCATGACTGCGACGTATGGGATGATGATATCGCGGCTTTTATCGAACAGGAAAAACAGCGGACGATTGATTATTACGGTCACGGGCGACCGTTTGCGCGGATTTTGCCCGGGCTGGAATACCTGCGGGCCGAACGCCGGCAGCGGCGGGACGAACTGCTGACGGCGGCGCATGACTATTTTCAGAGATTGGAAGCCGAACAGTTTTTTGAAACATTTTTGGATGGACTGCGTGGGCAGCCACACGAGATAAAACAGGAGTCACAGCCTGATGAGCAAAACAGCGAAGACAACACAGAGCCATCGTCGGCAGATGATCGCGATTCTGTCTGACGTTCACGGGAATCTGCCGGCACTGGAAGCGGTGATTGCCGATGCGCAGCAGCAGGGCGTCGATATGTTCTGGCACTTGGGCGATTTCATCGGATACGGTCCGTTTGTCAACGAGGTGGTCGAGTTATTGTTTGACCTCTGCGCGGTGCAGGTTATCGGTAATTACGATCTGAAGGTGCTGAAGTTTCCCAAGAAGAAGGACAAGTGGAAAAAGACCAAGGACCGGGAGAAGTTTTTGGCGTTTGAATGGGCGTGGGAGACGCTGTCGTCGGCGAATGCCAAACGGCTCAAGTCCTTGCCGCAGCAGGCAAAGCAAAAAGTCGGCAAGCTTGATGTGCTGCTGACGCACGGCGGCCCGGCGGCGGTCGATGAAATCATCGGTCCGGATACGCCCGAGGAGCGTTTGCGGCAGCTCGTGAAGCTGACGGATGCCGATGTGATTTTGTGCGGGCATACGCATATCCCGTTTGATACGACTGTTGAGGATGTGACGTTTATTAACCCGGGGAGTGTCGGACGGCCCGAGGGCGGAGACAGCCGCGCGTCGTATGCGATTTTGGATGTACAGGACGACGGTTTAACGGTTCGGTTTCAGCGGGTTTCGTATGATGTTGAGCGTATGTCTCGGGCGATTCACGCGGCGGGGCTGCCGGCAAATTTTGCGACGATGTTCCGTACCGGTCAAAATCTTCAGGCCGTACAGGATTGCCAAACGAGTGCCCATGAGATCACCTTGCCCGAACGCGTCAAACGGCTTGAGCAGGTTCGGCGGTTTGCGGTTCACTGCCGCAGTGAGATGGAGCATGCCGAGCAGGTGACGCGGCTGGCGAGGTTGCTGTTCGAGCGGCTTTCGCCTCTGCATAAGCTGGGGCGTGAGCATTTGTTTCTGTTGACCTGCGCGAGCCTTTTACACGATATCGGCTGGGTGCAGGGGCCGAAAGCTCATAATAAGGCGTCGATGGATTTGATTTTGCAGGACCGGACGCTGCCGCTGACCGATTGGCAACGCCGGATTGTCGGCTTGATCGCGCGGTATCACCGGCGGTCGATGCCGAAAAAGAATCACTCGGTCTATTCGCAGTTGAATTCTAAAGAGAGGGGCCTTGTTGACCTGCTGGGCGGGATGCTGCGTGTTGCCGACGGGCTGGACCGCAGCCATCTGTCGGTGGTGCAGGATGTGGAGATGCGGATTCGCTCCAAGGCGATTGAGTTTCGCTGCAAAACGAGAGGGCCGGCGCTGCCGGAGATGCTGGCGGCTCAGAAAAAGGCGGATCTGCTGGAACATGCACTGAAGGTGAAAACCAGCTTTTTCAGTTGCTGAGTGTCGAGCATGCTCATGAATAAGGAATTTCTGACACTTCTTCTTTTATGGATTTACACGGACATTCACGGACTGACATAGACTGACACGGACGCGGCGGTGTTCTTGCTAAATAACCAGTACTTACAATTCTCTAACAAATTCAACAGTTGACAATAGGTGTCTTATCTTAGACAATGACAATCTATGGCAAAAGAAAAGAAAAAAGAAGCGGTTCAGGCGGTTGCGGCCGAAGAGACGCCGTCGGTTCAGCTGCTGGGGGCGATTGATATCGGTTCCAACTCCATCCGGATGGTGATCGGTCAATTGCTTGAAAACGGTGAGATCGAGGTGCTGGAAAACGCCCAGCAGGCGGTTCGGCTGGGTCAGGATTCGTTTCGCCGGGGTCTTCTGGACCGGATGGCGATGCAGGCGGCGGTGTCGATTCTTCGCGATTTCAAACGCCGGCTGGATCTGTATCACGTTTCACACATCTGGACGGTGGCGACCAGCGCGGTTCGCGAGGCACGCAATGCGGATGTGTTTCTCGACCGGGTGCTGATGGCGACGGGGCTGGAGGTGAATGTGATTGACGGCCCGCTGGAAGGGCGTCTGACGGTTTCGGCGGTTCGCGCGGCGATGGGCAAGAGCGGGCCTTCGCTGGGGACCCACACGCTGATTACCGAAGTGGGCGGCGGTTCGACGATGATGGCGGTGCTGGAACACGGTGAGATCGAAGCGTCGCAGAGTTTGGGGCTGGGGTCGATTCGTCTTCAGGAAGCGCTGGACACCAGCGGTCAGCCGGCGCTGCAGGTGGCGGACTTGATTCATCATGAAATCGCCTCGGTGCTGTCCACGATTGAAAGCGTGATGTCATTTAAAAATATCCAGGCTGTCATTGCGGTTGGGGCCGATATTCGTTTTGCGGCCGGGCAGGTTGGCAAGCCGACGAAGAATTCGCATTTTTCCATCATCCGTCGGAAGAGTTTTGATCGGCTGATCGAAACATTGAAAGATCTGTCGTTCGATCAAATGGTTTCTCAGTACGATATGTCCTATGCGGATGCGGAAACGATGCTGCCGGCACTGCTGATTTATCAGGCTTTACTGCATGCGACCCAGGCCAAGCAGATCATTGTTTCGACAGTGTCGATGCGGGACGGTTTGCTGCTGGAGCTGGGGCTTCGCTGCCGGGGCCAGCAGGATCAGAGTTTCGGCAAGGAAGTGATTCAATCGGCGTTGTCGACGGCGGAGAAATACAAGGTCAACCTGCGTCACGCCAAACGTGTGGCGGCCTGTGCGGTACGATTGTTTGACCAACTGCAGTCCGAGCATGGGTTGGGGTATCGCTATCGTGTGCTGCTGGAAAGCGCGGCGCTGCTGCATGAGATCGGTACGTTTGTTTCCACGCGGGCTTATCACAAGCACACCTATTACCTCATTGCCAATTCTGAAGTCTACGGTTTGTCGCGCAGTGAAGTGGCGATTGTCGCGAATGTTGCACGTTATCACCGGCGCAGCGTTCCCAAACCGTCGCACCCGGAATATATTTCATTATCGCAGGAGAACCGCATTGCGGTCAATAAACTTGCGGCACTGCTGCGTCTGGCCAAGGCGATGGATGTCAGTGATATTCGGAATGCCGCCCACATCGAATGCGACGTGACCGGCAATGCGTTGACGCTGCGTGTGCCGGGGATTTCGGAAACGTCGATACAAAAACGGTCGCTGGAAGTCCGGAGCGATTTTCTGGAAGACGTGTACGGATTGAAAATCGAATTCAAAGCAAAATAAAATAAAGACGGAACTGACATGGCCCGTAAACTCAAAAAAAGTAATCTGAATAACCCTGACTATTTCTTTAACCGTGAGGTCAGTTGGCTGCAGTTTAATCAGCGTGTGCTGGAGCAGGCCGAACGCCCCTCGCAGCCTCTGCTGGAACGGCTTAAATTTCTCGCGATCTTCAGCTCGAACCTCGATGAGTTTTTCATGGTGCGTGTGGCCGGTCTTAATCAGCAGGCTGATGCGGGCAGTCGTAAGAAAGACAAAAGCGGCCTGACGCCTCTTCAGCAGCTTCATGAAATCAGCCGACGGACGCACGAACTGGTCGACCGGCATACCCGCTCGGTGAACGGTTTACTGGACGAATTGCGTAAGCATGGTCTTTGTCTCCTGACACGCGATAAATGGACGCTGGATCATCGGCGGTATCTGAAACAGTATTTTGAGCAGGAAATATTGCCGGTGGTGACGCCGCTGGCGGTAGAGCAACTGACTCCCTGCCCGCTACTGCCGGGTCTGCAGATCAATGTGGCCCTGACACTGCAGGCGGATGCGGAAAAGGGTGACTCGGGACGATTGCTCGTCATTCCGGTGCCTTATTCATTCCCGCGTTTTTTGACGATTCCATCGAAACAAGGCACCTTTTTGGTTACGATTGAGGATGTTATTGCTGATAACGCTGCGACGTTCTGTCATGGTCGCAAAGTCGATTCGATTGACGTCTTCCGGTTGACGCGTGACGCCGACGTGGGGATTCAGGAGGATGAGGCGTCCGATTTGCTGAGTGTGATGGAAGCGGCGGTGCTTCAGCGTCGCCGTCGTTCGGCGGTTCGGCTGGAATTGTCGACGAGTGCTTCCATGGTGCTGCAGCAGTGGCTCAAGAAAGAATTTGGTCTGAAGACCGATGAGGTTTACAAAATAGAGGGCTTGCTGGATGCGAAGGCATTCTGGGAAATCGTCGGCCGGAGTGGATTTGACCGATTGCGTCTGCCGGGTTGGCCCCCGCAGCAACCGGCTGATCTGATCGGGGCGGACTCGCTCTGGGAGGCGATTGCCGACCGCGACATTCTGATGTATCATCCGTATGAATCTTTCGAGCCGGTCATCAAGCTGATGCAGCAGGCCGCCGGCGACCCGGATGTGCTGGCGATCAAACAGACGCTGTATCGCACCAGCGGGGATTCGCCGATTGTCAGGGCGCTGCATGAGGCCGCCGAAAACGGCAAAGAGGTGACGGTTCTGGTGGAACTGAAAGCGCGTTTCGATGAGGCACAGAATGTCCAATGGGCCCGCCGGCTGGAAGATGCGGGGTGTCATGTGATCTACGGTATTGCCGGGCTTAAAACGCATGCCAAGGCATTGCTGATTGTGCGTCGCGAGAAAGGGCGTATTCAGCGGTATGTTCACCTGGCGACGGGTAATTATAATGACAAGACCGCCAAGTTGTATTCGGACCTGGGGATGTTTAGCTGTGAACCGCAGTTGGCGACGGATGTGGCGGCGTTCTTTAATTTGCTGACCGGTTTTTCGGAAACGGTTGGCTGGTCGAAGCTGTCTATTGCGCCGACGAGTCTGCGAAAGCGGTTTATTGAGTTGATCGACCGGGAGATCAAGGCGTCGTCGCCGGACCGGCCGGGACTGATTATGGTGAAGGTCAATTCGCTGGAAGATCAGGAGATTTGCCAGGCACTCTACCGGGCGTCTGCGGCGGGCGTTAAGGTCAAGCTGAATATCCGCGGCATTTGCTGTTTGAAGCCGGGGTTGAAGAAAATCTCAGAGAATATTGAAGTGGTTTCTATTCTGGACCGCTACCTGGAACACCCGCGGATTTTCTATTTTAGTAACGGCGGCCACTCCGAAGTCTATCTGTCCAGCGCCGATTGGATGGGACGCAACCTGGACAAGCGGTTTGAACTGTTGTTTCCGATTACGGATTCGCGGTTGAAAAAACGCATTCGAGGTATTTTGGATATCTGTTTTTCGGATAATACGCAGGCCTGGCGTCTTGAGGCTGACGGTCATTATAAACCGATTGTCGCGGCTCGTAAAAAGATTCGGGCTCAGAAGGTCTTTTATGAGCAGGTGGTCGCGGCTCAACAGCAAAAACGTCGCAGTACGAAACGGTTTCGCCCGGTGCGTCAGCAAGAGAAAAAATGAACCCATTAGCTCGTTTTGGAGTATTGGTGAACGAGCGGAGGTTTTACGATGAGCAAAAAAATGTGTAAATTGGTCAAAAACAAGCTTCAAAAAGAGAATCCGGAGAAGTTTAAGGAACTCGTTGCAGGCGCCAAGCATTACTGTAAGTCCTGCGGGCATGTCGCGGTTAAATCATCAAATCTCTGCAAGCCGGAGAAATTATAGTACTTGTTTAGCCGTTTAGAAGACTGTCGAAGTGGTATACTGTCAATAAAGGCGTTTTTTTAATCGCTTCTGAAAAAAGTTTGCATCTCTATTGCTGTCGCTTTACAATTCCTACCTGAAACAAGTTAGAAGCCATCCCAAGACCTCATTTGGTTTTAAAATGGCCCTTTTTGCCTCTGGTCGACGTCAGACAAAAGCCGCCTTAGCTTCGGCTAAAGCTGATTTGTCTTCCTTGCCAGAGACAAAACGTGCTCATTTTAAATCGCAAAGCAGGTTTTGGGAGGACTTCTTAATATCCTTGTGGAGAAGCGATACGTTGCCCATGGTGAAAACGATTATCTATTCTTGTGTGTTTTTCTTCTGCGTTTGCTGTCAGAGTGTGTCTGCCGATCAACTGTTTTTGAAAAACGGCGATGTCCTGAATGCGACGGTGGTTGAGGAAAGTGATACGTTTCTGGTTGTTGTGCATGAGAGCCTGGGGCGTCTGAAGATATCCAAGGGAGAGGTTACTTCTCGCAAGGAAGCTGTGTCTGTGCCGGACGAAAAAACGGGCCCGCAAACGGAAACATATTATTTTGCAAAAAATGAGCCGGAATTTGACCGGCTCAATGCCTTTGCGAAAAAAATGAAAGAAGACGGCTGGAAAATGTCTGCCAATTTCTCCGTTCAGGCTGACGATGGCGAAGACGACGAAATGCGATATCGGGCGGGATTTAAAGCGTCCCGTGAAACACTCTTTCGACGATTCAACACGGACTGGACGTATTACTATAAGGAGAAAAACGGTTCGAACACGGATAACAAACTCAGTGCCGGCCTTCGTTATGACTGGCTGAAACCGGATTCACCGTGGTTCCATTTTTTAGGGGGACGATATGATTATGACAAGTTCGAATCATGGGAACATCGCCTCTCTGTCCATACCGGCCCCGGCTATCGTTTGATCGACAATGACTTGATGCAGTGGGAAGTGAGCGTTGGCGGCGGTTTTAGAAAGGAATGGCAATCTGAAAACAATGACGTCCTGGCGGAGGGAATTGGCAGTACGGGGTTTTCATGGAAGCTTTCGGAGCGGCAGTCCGTTGCATTTAGCTGGGCTTATTATCCGGTGTTTGACGACTGGCAGGATTATCGTACCCGAACCACGGCTGATTGGAATTATTTACTTTCTCGTGAAATGAACCTGAGTTTTACCGTTGGTTTGCTGCATGAATATCAAGCCATTATCGATCCCGGTGAGGATCACAATGATACCCGTCTGTATTCAGGTGTGCAGGTTGACTTCTAATCGACTTTTGGAGTCGACTATCTCTGGTTATTCTTCTTTATATTATCGGCCCTTTTTAGGTTCACCGTAAAAAAGACAGATCTGTAGATTGTTTGCGCTGTTTTTTGCAGGTTGCCCGTGCCTGATTCAAATCATTATGAGACGTTCCCCCGGAACCGTTAACTCGGGTTATATTGATAAAGCAATTCATGGATTAACACGATAGATTATTCTGGAATATGTCATAAATTGTAAAGAGAGTGGATGAATCAAATACGAACAAAATTTTTGTTAGTCATTGCGGTTTTTTCTGTGCTGCTGTCAGTCTTCCTGATCATACGCAACTGTGCCTCGAATATTGACCGATTCGAGGAACAAGTCAATTTGCAGACGGAATTAGCGTTGGAGTTTGATCTGGCGATTCGTGAGTACGTGGGGCAGACCATCCGGCCCTTTGCGGCCGCACACTTGGGGGATGATGAATTTGATCCGGAAACCATGTCCACGTCTTATGTGGCGCGCAGTGTCTTTGAGAAGGTTCGCCGGCGTTTTCCCGATTATGTGATTAAATTTTCCTCCGATGATCCGAGAAATTCTGCGAATCAGGCCAATCCCGCGGAACTGTCGGTGATCGAGCGTTTCAACGAGAATCCAGAGATGCAGCGATGGAGTGGTGAAATCTGCATGGGGCAGGATAGATATTACGCTCTCTTCAGTGCCCGTCGGATGAAAGAAAGCTGCCTGCAATGTCATGGTGATCCCAAGGACGCTCCGTCGTCACTCATCGCCCAATACGGCAGCACGGCCGGATTTCATCGTCCGATTGGTGAAGTGATTGCGCTGGATACCGTTGCGATTCCGATTGAAAAAAACGAAGCGGCCATCCGGGAACTGTCAATCGTGGATTCCTGCTTTATCATTGTGGGACTGGGGCTCTTATTTGTCGGTGTCTTTTGGGTTTTTAACAGGCTGGTTTCCAAACGCTTGTCAGCGATTTCCAGTTACTTCAGACAGATTGCTGAACAAAAAGATCTTTCGACCATTCATCTGACTGACACAGAAAGTCAGGATGAGATCGGTGTGATGGTCAAAAGCTTTAACTTTTTCGCCTCACGGCTAAGTGATATCTATAATTCACTTGAAAGGCTGGTGGAAGAAAAGACCGTTGTTCTGCAGGATGTTAACCGTGATCTGCAGGCTGAGGTCGAGTTCCGGAAAGAAGCGCAAAAGTCGCTTAAGGCGATGCAGGAGAAACTGCTGCTGCATGTCCAGCAGACTCCACTGGGTGTGATTGAATGGGATACGGATTTTCGGGTTACGTCATGGAATCCGGCTGCTGAAAAGATTTTCGGCTATTCCAGCGAGCAAGCGGTCGGTCGGTTAGCATCCGATTTAATAATGCCCACTAAGCCGAATCCAAACCTCGATAAGGTGTGTGCTGATTTGCGGAAAGGCAAGGGAGGCGAAAGAAGTACCAATGAAAATGTTTGCAAAAACGGCGATCTTATTATCTGTCAATGGTACAATACGCCGCTGGTTGATGATACGGGCAATGTGATTGCTATTGCTTCTATGGTGCAGGACATTACCCGGCAGGTTGAGCATGAAGAACAGCTCGAACAAGCGAAACTCGACGCCGAAGCTGCCAACCAGGCAAAAAGTGAATTTCTCGCCAATATGAGTCATGAAATTCGTACGCCGATGAATTCGATCATCGGTTTCTCGGATATCTTGATTGACGAAGCATTGGATGAAGATCAGCGGAGCTATGTTGCGACGATCCAGAATTCGGGCAAGAGTTTACTGTGCATTATTAATGATATTTTAGACTATTCCAAAATCGAGGCCGGGGATATGGTCATTGATGCGGTGAGTTGCTCTCTTGGCCGGATAGTGGAAGATGTCTATGCGTTGATGAGCTATTCGGCGAGCGAAAAGGGCCTGATGTTGACAGTGGACAATCAGTCCGGCATCAAGACCGATATCATCGCCGACCCGGTTCGATTAAAACAGTGTTTGGTTAATCTTGTGGGCAATGCTGTTAAATTTACGGAGACAGGTTCCGTTGTTATTCGGGTGCAGCAGGAAACCATCCACGGGGCCCCTTATCTAAGATTTGATGTCGAAGATAGCGGTATCGGGATTGCGGCTGACAAAATAAGTACGATTTTCAAATCATTTAAACAGGCGGACGGCAGTACTTCGCGTAAATACGGCGGTACCGGACTTGGATTGTCTATCACGCAAAAGCTGGTGGGTTTGCTGGGAGGTGAAATATCCGTCCAAAGCGAGCCGGGCAAGGGATCACTTTTTTCGTTTACATTGCCGCTGCAGATGGATTCATCCGATTCAGGTTCAAATTGCCCCCAGCAGACGACCCCCGAGGTCAACTCGTAACATCTATCGAATTGCTACAGACTGTAAGACTATAAAAAAAAGAGCGTCGCTGGACGCTCTTTTTTAATTTATCGGCTATTCTGTTTCTTTGGTGCTGACCAAATCGTATACGTCTTCCGGCGAGGTGGCTTTTTCCAATTGACTCTTGAACTGTTCGTCCAACATCAATCGGCTGATACGTGCCAGCGCCTGGATGTGCGGTCCGGTTTGGTCCGGCGGAGACACCAGCAGGATGACGATTGAAACCGGCTTGTTGTCAATGCTTTCAAAGTCGATCGGATCCGATGCGATACCGATGGCCATGACCAGTTCTTTCGCAGCACCACATTTGCCGTGAGGAATAGCAATGCCCGATCCGATACCGGTGCTTCGGGTTTGTTCACGGGCCATGACAGCCTCGAAAGCGTCACCGCGGTCGCTGAGCAGATTATTGTCTGCCAGACAGTTGACCAGTTCTTCGATCGCGTCTTCTTTGTTTGCGGCCGCAAGCGGCGCTTTAATAGATGTGGGTTGAAGTATTTGTGTCAGGATCATTTTTATACTGCCAAAGCTAAATAATATTATGTATTTCGTTCTACGTACAAGCTCCCACTTATAGCGAGTTATATAAGGCTTTGCAATAGTTTTATGCCGTCTCGAGGAATAAATTTCCGCTCGCGACGGTCTAAAATATGATGTATCAAAGACATAGCCGTTTTGTAAGGATGTTTTTCCAGGCCGGGGTGTTATTATAAGTATTTTCGGTCGTTTCTGATCCGGACCTGTCATACTAAAAAAGCCGGACGGTCAGGCCCGGCTTTTTTAAGAAAGAGTCATAAGTTACTAAGAAGAAAAAGTTTGTATCCGCTAAATTGCGGTTTGTAATTCAGTCGTTTCGGCATTTGCAGCCTGATATCGCTGTTTAATCATCCGCTGCGGTTGCGCGAGGCGTTCGGTCGGCATCTGGGCGATTTTAACCGCTTCGGTGGCTGTTTCGGCGTACAGATCTGCCCCGATTTCTTCCCAAAGGCCTTCTGCACGTGAGAAGATACCGCCGGACAGCATAATTCGCATGTCAGGATAAGCATTCACCCCGCGGATGGTGTCGATTAATTCGCGGATAGCGGGGGCGTCTTTGCCATTGTAGCCGTACAGCAGGAGAACGTCAGGTCCGTAGCCATGGATAAAGGACAGAATATCATCATTATTGACGGTTCCGCCCAGAAAACGCACGTCCCAGCCATCACTGTCAAACAGGTCGTTCATCATCTGACCGCCCAGTTCGGCTTGTTCTGAGGCTTCGGTCACAATGGCGATTTTCTTATCTTTATCGCCTCGGCGGGGCAGTTTGTTCTGCAGTTGGTTGACAATCGTGCGATTAATACGAGAAGCAAAGGCTTCCTGGGCTGAATTGATCCGGTCGTCACGGTACAGTTTGTCAATTTCAGCCATAATCGGCCAAATGACATCCATATAGACTTCGTGAGCGGTCATGCCGCTTTTCAGGGTTTCTTCG
This sequence comes from Anaerohalosphaeraceae bacterium, assembly GCA_963675155.1. GTDB lineage: Bacteria > Planctomycetota > Phycisphaerae > Sedimentisphaerales > Anaerohalosphaeraceae > 4572-13. Next base: position 1,690,464 of record OY775912.1, read on the forward strand.
ATGACGGTCCGGCATTGATTTCTATCGCCTGAAAGAAGAGCTCGTAGATAGCGTTCCAGAGTTGCTTCCGTATTCATTTTATCCTCGCTTTCGCTTGTTTAACTTCTCATTGTCTTTAATTGTTAAAATAGGTAAAACGTTGCAACAAAAGACCTATCGGAAGTATCTTTTGATTTTCTTTAGTTAAAATAGGCAAGATAGGGCAAATGGGACAGATGTCTGTTTTTGGTTGATAATTCTGTAAGTTCTTTTTATTTAACAGGATATGGTATTAGGTGGAGTTTGAGTGGCCGATAACATCTTGGATTTATTTTGAATACACCTGATGGGAATTTTTGAAATATTTCCCAAATTACCTATATTTACATGTCAGTGCGTTTCATTTTCTAAATTAAGGATGTTTGAAATGATCGTTGGCTTCCGGATTATGCTTGCCAAAAGGAGGTGTTTTGAAGGTGCTGAATTTTCTTGACAGGGTCGGTATGCTAATGTATTCTTCCTAATCCTAAGTAATTGTTGGACTTATTCAAATATTATTTAAGATAGGTACATTGAAGATGAAGAATCTTGTGTTGCTTTTGCCCATCCTTTTCCTGGCGTCTGTCGCCGCATCTGCCATTAAAACCACCGATATTGAATCTGTTCGTCTTCGCGTTGACGGAAGTTCAGCTGAATTAACCAGTTCCGATCAAAGCGCGATCGCGTCCTTTTGGGAGCGAGCATTGAACACAATGCTGCTGACGAAGGATACACAGGAAATTGTCGAGATACGCCGCCAGATTGAACAACAAAAAAGCAGCCAACCCCTTTCCTCCTACGCTGCGGCTTATGATGCAGCGGCCTTGGAATTTCTGAAGATTGCTTTCGACAATGTCAACCGCATTGAAGATCCTGCCAGGCGGCAGTTGTTTCAGCAGAATTTGATGGTTCTTGCCGCCAATCTGCAGACTCCCAAACTGGCGCCGGTTGCGATTGAACGCATCAATGAGAAAGATCCGGTTGTGCGATACTGGGCTGTGAAGGCCGTGACGAATGCCGGCGTGATTCAAACGCTTTCTGACGAAATCATGGGTGATGATGAGACGAAAGCTGCGATTTTAAATGCTCTCAAGCAGCGGATCGAATTTGAGCAGCAGACCGAGATACTGACGATGATCATTCGGTTTTGTGCGGCGATTAATCATCCGACGGCCCGTGAGATTTTATTGGCGATTGCCGATCAGCGTATCCCGGCTTATATGGATTGGTCTGTCGAGAATGAGCTGATGGATGTGAAACTGTTGATCGCATTGGGCAGTGTCGCCATGATACAGGACGATGATACTGTTAAGGCGGAGTTTGCAGGTAAATTTGCTGTTTTGCTTTCGCTGGCGTTCCAACGTAACATGTTGGGCCAGGATGTTCTATCCGATGAGCAGATTGAACAGAACAATACGGTTATTCTTGAAGTGAATGATAAGATACTCAAGAGCATGCTCAATGTGTCCCAGACCGGTGTCCTCAATGCGATGAGGCAGCATCGAGGGCTGGATCGCGTTTATGAAACGATTTTCGGTGACCGCATGCGGACCGGCGACCTGGCGACGATCTATAAGTTTGATTACGGCAAGGATGCCGGCGGCAAATCCATTACTGAGCCGCCGACGCTGCCTGCACCGGTTGACGCCGGAATTGACAGCGAAGGATAGACCGTAAGTATTTGCCGAACGGAGTTGTGCGAAAACATGAAAAGACTTGCTCCAATGACGCTCCATGCCGGGCGGTTTGTTTGTTCTCGGATCGTTCTTACGGGGGCTTTTTTTTTACTCCTTTGCATGAGCGGTTGCGAACGGAAGGGGGCATCCGGGAGGGCGGATGAAATCGTTCACAATCAGCGTCTTCGCAGCCAGGTTCAGACACTGGACCCGGGCAATATTGGCGATACGGCCTCCAGTGCTGTAGGGGAGGAGTTTTTCGAGTGTCTCTACGGCTATCACTATCTCAAGCGTCCTCAGCAGATTATCCCCGAATTAGCGGCCCAGATGCCGCAGATCAGCGATGACGGACTTGTTTATCGCATTCAGATTCGTCAAAATGTACACTTCCATGATGATCCATGTTTTCCGCAGGGCAAAGGGCGCATGCTGAAAGCCGCCGATTTTATTTATGCGTGGAAACGGATTGCTGACGTGAAGAACCGCAGCAAGAACTGGTGGATTTTCAACGGGCGGATTGTGGGGCTGGATGAATTTCGAGAGTACAGCAAGACGTGTAAAAAGGGCGAGGTGGATTATTCCCGCCCCGTCGAAGGGCTGCAGGCGGAAGATGATTTTACGCTGGTGGTAAAACTGACCGATCCGTGGCCGCAGTTTATTTTCTGGCTGGCTCATGTACCGACGGCTCCGATGGCCTGCGAGGCCGTGGATTATTACGGTCAGGATATTGTCCGTCACCCGGTGGGAACGGGGGCGTTTATGCTCAAAGCCTGGTATCGCGGTGTGTATCTCGAAGCGGTTCGCAATCCGAATTACCATCATCTGCGCTATCCGACGGAGGGGATGCCCGAGGATGTCGAAGCGGGTTTGCTGGAGGACGCGGGCAAGGAGCTTCCGTTTATTGACCGCGTGATCTGGCGGGTGATTAACGAGGACCAGCCGCGATGGCTGCTGCTGATGCGGGGGGATATCGATTTGATTACGATTCCCAAAGATAATTTCGGACAGGCGATTTCGCTAAATATGGACCTGAGGCCTGAAATGGCCGAGCGTCAGATGGTGTTGGAACTGTTCGATGAACCCGGGACGTTCTGGCTGGCTTTCAATATGGAAGATCCGCTCCTGAAGAATAACAAACCGCTTCGATATGCGATGAGTTATGCGATCAATCGGGCAAAGTACATTGATCTGATTCTCAGCAGTCGGGGCAGACCGTCTTATGGTTATACTCCCCCGGCGATGGGGGACTATGACCCAACGGTGACGGAATGGTCCCCGGCGGTTTATGATTTAGCAAAAGCCAAAGCAGCGATGAAAGAGGCGATCAAGGTCAACGGCGGGCCGATCGGAAAGTTGCGTCTGGCCAGTCGGACCGGGACCGAGCCGCGCCAAAGCGCTTTGTTTTTGAAGCGAGCACTTGGTGAAATCGGCCTGGAGATTGAGCTGGAGTTTTTTGACTGGCCAACCTTTCTGGAGCGGATGAAAAACGCCCAGCACCAGATGCACTTTTCGGGTTGGCTGGCCGATTACCCGGATGTGGAAAACTTTATGCAGGTATTTTACAGCCCAAACGCACCCTGGCCCAACAGTACCAATTATGCCAGTGACGAGTTTGATGCGATCTACGAAAAAGCTTCTTTAATGGCCGACAGCCCCGAACGCAGGGAATTATACAAAAAGGCTCAGCAAATTGTTCTGGAAGATATGCCTTGTGTGTTTACATATCACCGTGTGGCGTATATAATACGGCATGATTGGCTGGGGAACCTTAAACCCGACCCGTATAAGCCGGATACCGCCGGCGGCGGGCATATTAAGTATTACAAGATTGACATGGGAAAACGTGATCAATACAGGGAAAATTTTAAATAGTATGGTGAATGAATTCAGGCCGACATATCAGATTCGTTTGATGCTTGCACTGTGTTTGGCGGTGTTCGCTATCTCCGGTTGTTCTAAAAGGGATCAACCGGAGGCGGAAGGGTCTGTTTTTCGATATCCTCTTAGAGCTAAAATTAAAACGCTGGACGCAGGCAATGTCGAAGATGTTTACGGCATGTTTGTCTGTGCCCAGGTTTATGAGTCACTTTACACGTACCATTACCTGAAACGTCCCTTTGTGCTTGAGCCGCTTTTGGCCGAGGGGATGCCGGTACTCTCCGACGATAAGCTCATGTATACGATCCACATTAAACAGGGTGTCTATTTTCAAGATGATCCGTGTTTTCCGGAGGGTAAGGGGCGGGAGCTTAAAGCAGATGATTTTGTGTTTGCCTTCAAACGTTTGGCCAATATTCGTTATGCCAGTCCTAACTGGGGAGGGCTGAAGGACCGGATCGTTGGCCTGGATGATTTTCGAACCTATACCAAGCAGTTTAAAGACGCCTACGAGGTGGATTACAGTTATGAAGTTGAAGGTTTAACGGCGCTGGATGATTATACGCTGCAAATCAAAATGACGAAGCCATGGCCTCAGTTTATAGATGATTTAACGAGTGTCATCACAGCTCCGACGGCTCATGAAGCGGTAAACTTCTATCGTAAGGACTCTATCACTCATCCGGTTGGCACGGGCCCGTATAAATTAAAGAAGTGGCATCGCGGGGTTTATATTGAACTCGACAAAAACCCTTCTTACCGAAAGGTGTATTATCCCGAAGAGGGTATGCCGGGCGATGAAGAGGCCGGTTTGCTTGCGGATGCAGGCAAAGCTCTCCCTTTTGTTGACCGGATCATCTTCCGCGTTATCCAGGAAGAGCAGCCGTTATGGTTTCTGTTTATGCGGGGTGAATTGGATATCTCCCCCATTCCCAAAGACAATTTCTCGAGCGCTGTCGATATGTATGCTCGTCGTCCTAAAGGAGAAATGCAGGAGCGTGGGATTGAGTTGGCGATTAATGACCAGCCGTCTCTTTATTATTACGGGTTCAATATGAAGGATCCGGTTCTTGGGAACAATAAGCCTCTCCGGAAGGCATTGACGCTGGCCGTCGATTGTGAAAAGCTGAATGAGTTGTTTTATAATAATCGGTGGCGTGTTGCTCACAGCATTATCCATCCATTGCTGAACGCCTATGACCCGGAGATTCAAAAAGCGAATTACATGCGTTATGATCCGGACGAGGCACGCAGGTTAATTGTTGAAGCGGAAAAAATTAACGGGGGGCCTATTCCTGAGTTGACAATTGGTTCTGTGGGAGGCAGTACTTTTTTGCGTCAGTTCGGTCAATTTATTGAGCGGCAAATTGAGGCTGTGGGAATTCAGGTTAAAAGCGATTATACCGATTGGCCGACCTATGTCGATAAGATGAACAAAGGGCAGCATCAAATCCTGGGCGGCGGGGGCGTTCGGTTTTCCTCGCCTGATGCCCTTGGTGTCTTGTCGATGTTTCCGACGAAATATTTTGCTCCCTTGGGGAATTCTTTTTTCTACTCAAATCCGGAATATGACCAATTATTTGATCAGGCTGAGGTTATGTTCCCAAGCCCGGAACGTACCGCGTTGTATCGTAAAATGGAAAGGATTGTGCTGGAAGATTATCCGGCTATTTTTACCAACCATCGCGTCGAATACCGACTCCATCATGGATGGTTTGAGAATTTCAAACCTCACCCGTTTTTATATGGTTATATGAAATATATTCGCATTGACACAGAGAAACAAAAATCGTATAAGAAGTTGTTAAAAGAACTGAAACACAAGCAGAAAGATCAATGACAGCATATATCATACGAAGACTGTTCTATATGATCCCGGTAGTGGTGGGTGTACTGCTGGTGACGTTCTGTTTGTTTACACTGGTCGGGGGCGACACATCGCAGGAGATTGCCGGCAAGAACGCTGATGCGGAAACGATTGCTGAAGTCCGTCATGAATACGGGTTTGATAAACCGTTATTTCTTGGCTACAAAACGTTGGAAGGAGACGAGTGGCAGGACATCACAGACCCCAATGAATTGCTGTCTTATGCCGATAAGGATGTTGCCGCCCGAACTGGTTTTTTAAATGATTACCAAAAAATTATTGCTCAACAAAATGCAAAGCAGCACTGGCTGCGCGGGCTTTTTTGGGAGCGATTCAAAAACGGTCAGAAATCGCAGGCGTTGAAAATGCTGGATTTTGACACCCAGTTTCGTAAGCACTTTGTGAATGCAATGACGTTTCATTTTGACCGCGCAAGAGATGGCGAAAAGGTGGGCGATAAAATACGACGCGGAGTTGGACCGTCGCTGACATTGACCATTCCCATGTTTATCGGGACGCTTCTTATTTCAATTAGTTTCGCGTTGATTGTGGCCTTTTTGCGCGGGACGGCATGGGATTTTACGATTGTGATATTGTGTGTGACCGGCATGAGCATTCCGTATTTAAGCTTTATTATTTTCGGCCAGTATTTCTTTGCCTATAAACTGGACTGGTTTCCGATTTTTTACGCGCCGGACAGACCCATGATTGAAAGTGTTGTGCTGCCGGTGTTGATCGGCATTGTCGCGGGACTCGGTTCGAATCTGCGTTTTTACCGCACCGTGATGCTGGATGAAATTCGCAGTGACTATGTGCGGACCGCGTTTGCCAAGGGCCTGACCGCCCGGAAGGTACTGTTTAAGCATGTGCTGAAAAATGCGATGATTCCGATTGTGACGAATGTTGTGCTGTCGATTCCGTATCTGATTTTAGGGTCGCTGCTGCTGGAGCGTTTTTTCGGTATTCCGGGATTGGGCTATTTGATGATCGAAGCGATTAACGCGCGTGATTTCTTTGTACTCAATGCAATGATTTTCATTATGGCGTTATTGATTGCTTTCTTTACGTTAGTGACTGACATTTGTTATGCATGGGTTGACCCGCGGGTGAAATTTGACTGATACACCAACCACAACTGGAAATACAGCCAAGCCGATCAAGGGGCGCAGCCTCTGGGCGGACGGCATGCGGCGATTGCGTAAACGCAAGTTTGCCATGGTTTGCTTCGCCATCGTTTTGGTATATTTCGCCTTGGCGGGTCTGATTTACCTGAACCAGTTGTGCAGTTGGAATATGACATGGCTTGATTGGAATGCTTCGGTCGGACCGTCGTATCAAGACCCACTGAAAGGCGAGTTTGCCTGGACACCGGAAGGCGGCAGCGAGACGACCGGCCAAACGTTCATGGGGACGGATTTTCTGGGACGGTCAACGTGGCGTAAAACGCTTTACGGTGCCAAGACGTCGATTACGGTGGCGTTATGTGCGTCGTTTATCAGCTTGCTGATCGGTGTGCCGCTGGGGGCGATTGCCGGCTACTATCGCGGCTGGGTGGATGATGTGATCGTGTGGTTCTACACAACGCTGGGAACGATTCCTTATATTCTGCTGGTGATGGCGTTCGCGGTGGTGCTGCGGGATAAGACGTTCTTCGGCTATGAAATCAAGGGCATTACCGCGGTTTACCTGGCCATCGGGTTGATCAGTTGGGTAGGGATCTGCCGACTGATTCGCGGCGAGGTTATCAAACGTAAAGAAAGTGAATACGTGCTGGCCGCGAGGGCAATGGGCTGTTCGTCGCTGCGGATTATTTTCGTGCATCTGCTGCCGAACGTGTTCCATATTATCATCATTAACTTTTCGCTGCGGTTTGTCAGCTTTATTCACGCCGAAGTGATTCTGAGCTTTTTGGGCCTGGGCGAAGCGGATAAGCCGAGTTGGGGGGCGATGATTGCCGATGCCCGAACGGAACTGGCTCGCGGTGTCTGGTGGGAAATGGCCGCGGCGACGTTTGCAATTTTCTTTATCTCGCTGGCGTTAAATATTTTCGGTGACGCACTGCGGGATTGCCTGGACCCGAAACTGAGGGTGGATTAATATGACACAAAAGGCCGACAACCTGTTGTCCATCAAGAACCTTTCGACCTACTTCTATACGGAGCAGGGCGTCGTCAAGGCCGTGCAGGATGTTAGCTTCGATATACCTCGCGGCAAGACGCTGGCGGTGGTCGGTGAAAGCGGCTGCGGCAAGAGCGTAACCGCGATGTCGGTAATGCGGCTGATTCCCTGGCCGCCCGGTAAGATCGAAGAAGGGCAGATATTCTTTGACGGCGAATCATTGCTGGATGTCTCGGATGAGCGGATGCGCGGCATTCGCGGCAATGATATCGCGATGATCTTCCAGGAACCGATGACCAGTCTGAATCCCGTCTTTACCGTGGGCAACCAGATTGTCGAGGCAATCCAACTGCATCAAAAAGACAAGGCCGACAAGGCGTGGGATATCGCGATTGACATGATGCAGAAGGTTGGCATCGCCGATCCGGCCCGCCGCGTCCATGAGTACCCGCACCAGATGTCCGGCGGCATGCGTCAGCGTGTGATGATTGCGATGGCCCTGTGCTGTTCTCCGGAGCTGCTGATTGCCGATGAGCCGACGACGGCGCTGGACGTGACGATTCAGGCACAGATTCTGGAACTGCTGAGAGAGCTGCAGCGTACGGAAAATATGAGCATTATGATGATTACCCACGATCTGGGTGTGGTTGCGGAAAATGCGGACGATGTCGTGGTGATGTATGCTTCGCGCGTGGTGGAAACGGCGACGGCTGAAGAGTTGTTCGGCAAGCCTTTGCATCCTTATACACAGGGCCTGCTGAAGTCGCTGCCGAAACTCGGCGAAAAGAAAGACCGGCTGGATGTGATTGGCGGGACGGTTCCGAACCCATTAAACTTCCCGTCGGGGTGTAAATTTCATACGCGCTGTCCGATTGGACGCAATGACCAAAAATGTCAGACACAGGAGCCGACGCTGAAGGAAGTGTGTCCCGGTCGGTGTGTGGCCTGCTGGCACGCGGAAGGATATCAATCCCATTAACGAACAAAAAAAGCACAATCTGAACGAGGACTTATTGCTTGTCAATACGATGAACGGTAGTGGTGAACATCTTGTTGATGTGAAGGATTTGAAGACGCATTTTCCGATCCGCGCCGGCGTGCTGAACAAAACCGTCGGCCAGGTGAAGGCGGTGGACGGGGTGAGCCTGAAAATCAAAGCCGGTCAAACACTGGGACTCGTGGGCGAAAGCGGCTGCGGCAAGACAACCGTCGGGCGGACCATGATGCGTCTGATTCCGCAGACACACGGCAGTTTTCATTTTGACGGTCAGGATGTGTTTAGTTTTTCGCCGGGACAGATGAAACTGCTGCGGCGTGATATTCAGATGATGTTTCAGGATCCGTACGGGTCGTTGAATCCGCGGATGACGGTCGCCGATATTGTGGGTGAGGCGATTAAAGTCCATCGGGTTGCCGGCGGTAAAAAACGACGTGAGCGTGTTGTGGATCTGATTGAAAAAGTGGGTCTGTCGTCACAGCATCTGAATCGATACCCGCACGAATTTTCCGGCGGTCAGCGGCAGCGTATCGGTATCGCCCGCGCGTTGGCACTGGAGCCGAAATTTATCATCTGCGATGAGCCGGTCAGTGCGCTGGATGTGTCGATTCAATCTCAGATTATTAACCTGCTGCAGGATTTGCAGGCCGAGATGAATCTAACGTACCTGTTTGTCGCGCACGATCTGGCCGTGGTTGAGCATATCAGCGATTACGTGGCCGTGATGTATCTCGGGCGAATTGTCGAATATGCTGACCGTGACAGCCTGTATGCCAATCCGCTGCACCCTTATACGCAGGCGCTGCTCAGCGCGATCCCGGAGCCGATTCCCAACAAGAGCAAGCATCGCATCGTGCTTGGCGGCGAAGTTCCCAGCCCGTCCAATCCACCGTCCGGCTGTCCGTTCCATCCGCGATGTCCGCTGGCGGAGGAACAATGCAAACGACAAGTTCAATCGCTTGCTGTCAAAGAGCAGGGCGATCACCAGGTGGCTTGCTGGAAAGCTCATTAAAGGTTGCAAAATGAGCGTTGGAGCCTTTGAAAACGGATTACGATTGACAAGGCCGGGGTGTTTGTGGTAGTATCTATACATAGGAACAAGGTTTCAGGAGCATGTCGAATAATGACCGGTGAACCGATAGTCAAAGTCAGCACGGATGAGGATGTTTTTATTGTTTCATTCAACCAGCCTTCACTCGGAGGGGTTTCCCAGATCGAAAATATTGCTGAGACGCTTCGTTCACTCATTCGTGACCGGCAACCGGGCAGTCTGGTGATCGATTTTACGAATGTCGTTTTTTTCTCTTCGCAAATGCTGGGACTGTTGGTGGATTTATGGCGTCGTATGAAAGAGGCCGGCGGAAAGGTTATTATCAGCGGCATTAATCCTCAATTGACGCGTGTTTTTCGAATTACCCGTCTTGATAAGATTTTCGAATTCTATGATGATACACAGGCGGCTGTTTCGTCGATACATGTATGACCGCCTGCGAGGGTCGATAGCAACTTTTTTGGAAAGGACACAGCCATGCATTTAGAAACTCAATTCTCTGTTTTTATGGTGAACAAACCGGGCGTCCTGTCTCAAATCTTAAACGAATTGGCAACGGCCAAAGTGAATATTGTGGCGATGACTATGATGGATTCCGTCGAGCACGGTGTGATGCGGCTTGTCGGCGGCTCGCGTGAAAAGATCCGTACGACGCTGGATACCATGAATATGCAGTTTAGTGAAACGCAGGTGCTGTGTGTGAACCTGCCGAACAAGGCCGGGGCATTTGCCGATGTGACGGAAAAACTGTCCAAGGCCCATATCAATATTTCGTATGCTTATTGCACCGCGGGGGCGCGGGGCGGGCGAACCACCGGTATTTTGAAAGTGGCTGATGTGAAACGTGCTATCAAGATACTGGAAGGGCACATCCCCGAAAAAACGAACAAAAAAACAAAAAAGAAGACTAAGAAAGTCGTTCGTCGGTCTCCGGCGACCCGAAAATAATATCTGTGAACGGATGGTTGAAAAAGAGCGAGTTTCCAATCGGAAGGGTATAGAAAATGCACAAAATGGAATGGAAGCCTGAATACGAAACCGGTGAACCGAAAATTGACGCTCAACATCGCAAGATCATTGAACTGCTTAACCAGCTTGGCAGTAGTTGGGGCGACAGCAGCAGTGATGCAAGTTTGTCAGATATCCTGGCGGACATGACCGCATACGCCCACGAACACCTGTCGTATGAAGAGCGGGTGATGGCGGAGTGTAGTTACCCGGAATTCGAATCGCATATCGCCGAGCACCGCAACTACGTTAAGAATACGGCAAAATTGTGTATGGAGGCCGTTCGTCGTACAAACCAGGCGCCGGATCATATTTATAACTTTCTTGTTCAATGGTGGGATCACCATATTCGCGAGGTTGACCAGAAATATAAACCCTATCTGAAGTAGTGGGCTTTGATACGCTCTAGACCGGAGACTTTGCATAGATGAATATTCAGCCGTATCAGACCCCGCCGCAATGGTGGTCGCCCAAGTTGACTCCTTGGTTCGTTCGGGTATCGGGTCCGTTTCGCCGCCGGTTGCTGCGGCGTACTCAGCGGATTATGGATATTGAGATTCGCGGGCTCGAGCATCTCACACAGACGCTGGCCACCGGTGCGGGAGTGTTAATCACACCCAATCATTCAAGCCATACCGACCCGGCGGTCCTGCTGGAAGCGACCCAATTGCCGCTGTATTTTATGGCGGCCTGGCAGGTCTTTGCCAAAGCCAATATTCTCCGGCAGCAGGTCTTCCGGCGTCACGGTTGTTTCAGTGTGGACCGCGAAGGCGCTGACATGCGGGCCTTTCGTCAGGCGGTCGAAATTCTGCAGCAGAAACCTGAGCCGCTGGTGATTTTCGCGGAAGGCGAAGTGTATCATGTTAACGATACGGTTACACCGTTTCAGGATGGTCCGGCGGCGATGGCCATCACCGCGCAAAAACGGGCCGACCGTGATGTGATGTGTGTTCCGTGTGCGATGAAGTTTCAGTACGTGAGCGATCCGACGCCGGAACTGTCGGAGTTGATGAGCCGTCTGGAATCGCAGATACTCTGGCGGCCGAGACCGGATTTGCCGCTGCCTGAGCGTATCTACCGCTTTGCCGAGGGAATTTTGGGCGTCAAAGAAGTGGAGTATATGGGGCACAGTCAAACAGGAACATTACCGGAGCGAGTGAAGTCGCTGGCGGTCTTTGTGCTGGGGCGTATCGAAGAGCGATACCATGTCGAGCCGGAGACCGATTTGGTGACCGGGCGTGTGAAACTATGCCGGCGGGAGATTATCAAGCAACTTGACGAAGCCGAGGGCGAGACACTCGATCAAATGCGGATGGACCTGGACGATTTGTTTATGGTGGTTCAACTGTGCAGCTATCCGGGCGATTATGTCGATGCGAAACCGACGATTGAACGTCTGGCTGAAACGCTGGATAAATTCGAAGAGGATATTCTGCATGCGCCGACGGCGACGATTCGCGGCAGCCGCAAGGCGACGGTAGCCTTTGGCGAGCCCATACCTGCCAAGCTTGCTTCCGGTAAAAAACAAAGCATCGCGGCACTGACCGAAAAACTCGAGCAGGGTGTCCAATGCCTGCTCGATCGTATTTAGACCGGCATGACCGGGCACCATGCAATCGGAGTGCTATCGCAGGAAACGTTTGTGATCGTTTTCCGGTGTGCGGAGTGTTTCGAGATCGGGCTTGAGAACTTGTTTACGATAGAGCAGCCGCAGCAGCCACCGCCTGGCATCACGGAGATTGCCGCCGATGGCGCGGTGAATACGAATGATGAGACTTTTGCGGTTAAGTCTTTCCCACTCGTCGGGCTTGAGCAGATCCGGACGAAAGCGGCGTTTGTGCTTCAGCAGATGATAGCGGTCTTCCTTTTGAAACGCATGTTTCAGAAAACCCGACCAGTGCCGCGGCAGATACACCGAGATTTGAAAGTCGATCAGGTAAGGGCGATGGTCTTGGCCGATGAGGATATTGCCTCGCTTATTCATATCCATATAGCAGATGTTTCGTCGGTGAATCGCATCCAGCAGTTTACCCAGGTGATAGAAAAAGTGGTCCGGCAGAATCGGCCGCTCGTCAAGGCTTTGCCCTTCGATATACCGATAGGCCAACCCGGTTTTACCGAACGTGCCGATCAATTCCGGGATCTGATTGAGGTCGTTTAACTGGCTGATGACCTTGTGTTCGCGGCGACAGAGCATCCGGCCCAGCCAACACATCGGCAATCCCAGAAAAGACTGAGTACGTCCAAGCTTGAGGACCAGTTTCTGGCCGCTGTCGTCCCGGCCGTACAGGCCCGTACAGGCGAAAAAGTCGTGCTTGAATGTTTGTCGCCGGTGCCACGTGCGGCCGTCGATGGATACCGTTTCAGGCAGGCCTTTTTCGCCGCATGCCAGCATGTCATTGTTGAGCCGCTTCAAAATACTCCCTTGTTCGTTTCGGAAATCGAATCTTTCTTCGGGACAACAGGCTAAAACCAACAGCGTTTTTTGTCAAGGGGCAAGTGCCAATAAAAAAGGCGAACCATTTAGATTCGCCTTGGCATGATTGAAACGGTCTATTGAACTACTTGGATAGCTTTACCGTATGATCCTCACTGTCGGTAAAGCTTCCGACGACCAGCAGGATGATGTCGATGAGAATCCAAAGACCAAATCCTCCAAACGTCAGCAAAAACAGGATGCCCGTTCCGGCTTTTCCCACATAAAAACGATGCAGGCCGAGAGGAGGCAGCAGCAACAAAAATAATAAACAAGCAATACCGCTTTTTTCAGAGATTGAGTTCGCCATGGTAAAATTCCTTTTTAAAGTGCGTCTATTTGTTATCTAAAGACGCAGCTATGATCAAAATGTTTCACCTTTTATCCGGGATTTTCAAGGAATATACGCAAAAAAGGCGAGTGCAGAGACTCGCCTTTGATGTCTATCTGAATTTAAACTCAACTTATTTCTGAGTTATTTCTTTTTGTAGGCTTCTTTGGGGTCGTATACTTTTTCGGCGATGAGTTCCATGTCCGATTCACTGCCGGCTTTGACGGCGCGATAGAAGCAGGACTGGTAACCGACATGGCACTGGCCCTGATCGACGGTGACTTTCAGAATTAAGCAGTCCTGATCACAGTCCACGAGAATCTGCTGGACTTTTTGGACGTGGCCGGATTCTTCGCCTTTTTTCCAGAGCTTTTGGCGAGAGCGGCTGAAAAAGACCGCGTTGCCTGTCTGCAGCGTCAGTTTCAGTGCTTCATCATTCATATAGGCGACCATCAGCACCTGGCCGGTTTCGGCATCCTGCGAAATAGCGGTAATCAGTCCGTTTGCGTCAAACTTTGGCGTAAAAGTCAGGCCTTCTTCGATTTCTTTACTTGCACCCACGATCATACTCCGTAAACAAAAATTATCAAAATCGGCAATGATGTAAAATCACGCCTTTTCATAGTTAATTAGCAATACTTTGGTGAAATCCTGTTGAAAGTGCCACTTTTACACGCTATTCTATTCGAAAACAAGATTTTTTAGGAAACAATCTTTGACAAACGAAGGAAAAAAGAAGCAATCGTCTTTTCTGTCACTGTTGGTTCGGCTCGGGGTGGCCGGTCTGGCCTGCTGGCTGATTGCCAAAGACCTCGATTTTGTCGAATTAAAGCAGACATTTTCCCAGTTTCACATCTCTTGGCTGATTTTGGCCTGCTTCGTGTTTACCGGCGGTTTGAGTATTATCGGTTTCCGCTGGTGGCTGTTCATGCGGGCACAGAAGATTGAAATTCCTGTTTTTATGGCCGTCAAACTAACATTCTTAGGGCAGTTTTTTACCAATTTCATGCCCAGTGCCGTGGGCGGCGACCTGATCCGGGCCTGGTACGTTTCCCGTTATACCCATCGAAAGCTTCAGGCCGCCCTGGGGGTGCTGGTGGATCGGGTGATGGGATTGGCCTCGACATTTATCCTGGCGATGACCAGCTATTTCCTGTTCATGCGTGGCCAGGGACTTTTGAAGATCGAACGGAAAAGTACCGGTTCCATTCAGGCGTTTCTTGAAAAACTTCCGGTTTCAATCCCCCATTTGGTGTTATTGAGTGTATTGGTGCTCGGTATCGGTTTTGTCTTTTCCGGGATATTTGACCTGAAACCGGTTTTCCGGAAGCTGTATGACCATGTGAAACACGTCACGGTTCAGTTTAAAGAGGTGATGCTGGTCTATTATCATCATCCGCTGGTATTGATTTTTGGCCTGACGGCGACGATTTTCCTGCAAAGTATGGTCATTATTTCCTATTGGCTGATTGGCCGTGACCTTGGGATGACGGCGGGATTACGCTATTATTTTGTTTTTTTCCCGTTGATTTGGGTGGTCGGGTCGATTCCTATCAGTATCGCAGGGCTTGGCATTCTGGAAGGCGGGCTGGTGCTTTTATTTGTTCAATTTACCGGGGCAGCACCGGAAGCAGTGATCGCATTGGCCCTTTGTCAGCGTTTGACGTGGGTTTTTGGGTCGATTCCCGGAATGGCCGTCCATTTGACCGGAGCCCACCGCCGACAGGGGCTTTCATGTTAGATTTTTATTGACGAATTGACAATTTCAGTCCATAATATCAATCGCTGGGAAGTCTTATATCCGGCAAAACAGGTAAAATGCTATCACAAATGTGATATTTACGATATTTTTGAGGCTTTACGCCAGGGATAGTGTGCGCGACGATGCAGGCACTCGGTAATTTCAGGACATATTTTTTGAGGGGGATGGCCGCTTTGCTGCCGACGATCCTGACGATTTGGATCTTCTGGCAGTGCTATGTATTTATTCAGGAAAAGGTTAGTGTTCATGTGAACCGCGGCGTGGTACGCGGATTAGTGACGGCATTTGACTGGTACCCGGTGGTCACAGATGAGGACAGGCAGGCGTTTGCGATTCAGGAAAACCCGCAACTCGTGGGTGATTCGGAAAAAATTGCTCAACGGATTCAGGATGAAGATATCATTCACGGTGCCCGTATCGCGGTGGCAGAAGATTTTTGGGTGTACGGCCGCGGCCAGATAACGGGATTTCTTGTCGCGATTATCAGTGTGTGTATGATCGGGGCTTTTCTGGCCAGTGTCATGGGGCGAACGCTTTGGCACCTGATTGAAAAAGCACTGGCGAACGTTCCACTGGTGAAGCAAGTATATCCTTATATTAAACAGGTGACGGACTTTCTTCTGGCGAAGAAGAGCTTTGCTTTTAGCCGGGTGGTTGCTTTTCAGTATCCTCGGGAAGGAACCTGGTCGATTGGACTGGTCACCGGCACCGGATTGAAAAAAGTTGTCAATACGTTGGATAAAGAGTTTTTTACGGTCTTTGTGCCGACATCGCCGACACCGTTTACCGGGTATGTCATCATGACCCGGAAAGACGAGACGATTGATCTGGATATGTCAATCGAAGAGGCGCTGCGATATATTATCAGCGGCGGGGTGATTACGCCGGCTGAACATTTGGCGTTTGAGGCATCCAAAAAGGAAACGCTTCAGTCGCCTGAGGATCAACAATAACGAAATGAAACCTTAAGAGAGAAATCGGAGGTACAGATGCTTTTTACCATTACCGGTAAACACATCGAAATAACAGATGCAATTCGTGAACATGCACAGGAAAAAGTTGAGAAACTGCCTCGCTATTTTGACAGTATTACACAGATTGAAGTTGTTATCGACGGCAATGAAGGCGGCAAGCAGTGTGTCGAAGTGATTGTTCATGCCGAACATAACGACTTGCTGGTCGCTAAGGAAATAGGTGATGACACGTATGCCTGTATTGATATGGCGATTCATAAACTGGAAAGCCAGTTAAGAAAAACCAAGGAAAAACAACGCGACCATAAGCGTTCAGCTGTCGATATTGAACAAATGCGACAAGCCAGTGCCATTGAGTCAGAAGAAGACGTTGCCTGAATCGGGCTGCTGACGTTTTCGGCAGACTTGAAAAGTTGATTTTTGTCAACACAGAAAATGAATTCTGTGCTTAGGGAGATATTATGAAGTTAGCTGATATTTTATGTGCCGAAGCGATTGTTGCGAACCTGCAATCAACCGAACGCGACGGGGCCATTGAAGAGTTGGTTGCATCGCTGGTTGAGGCCAAGAAAATTAAGAAAAAAGATTTTGAGATGCTGACCAAAGCGGTGGTCGAACGCGAAAGCGAAGCCAGCACGGGCATCGGCAAAGGCGTTGCGGTTCCGCACGTCAAGCATGCGGCGATTAAAGATCCTATTGCGGTGGTGGGCTGTTCGGCCGAAGGGATCGATTTTACGTCGTTGGACAAGCAGCCGGTGTATTCGGTCTTTTTGCTGCTGAGTCCCGCCGATAATCCGGATAAGCATTTACAGGCAATGGAAACAATCTTTAAGAATTTGCAGAAAGATGATTTCCGGCGTTTTCTCCGGCAGGCTCAGAGCCGCGAAGACGTAGTCGAGGCGGTCAAGGATGCCGATGACTCGTCTGTGGAGTAAGTGCCGAAGTCACAGATACAATCAGAAATAACCAACCTACACGGAAATGACGGATGTCAAAGTCGATGCATGAAACTGAGGTCAAGATTACAAACCCCGAAGGGCTGCACATGCGCCCTGCGATGCAGTTTGTGGATTTGGCCAACACGTTTAATTGCGACATTTCCGTCAGCAACGGCGATGTGTCGGTTGACGCCAAAAGCATCATGCAGATGACGATGTTGGCGGCGACATGCGGAACCCGTCTGAAAATACAGGCTTCGGGTTCCGGCGCTCAGGAAGCGATTAAAGCCCTGCACGAGTTGGTTATGCGTGAATTCTCCGGGGATTCGGCCGCCGCTGTGAGCGAAAAGGAAGGATAGAAACTGAATGGAAATCAGAAAAGGAATTGCGGTTTCACCGGGGATTGCCATCGCAAAACCCATGGTGGTCGATTCGAAGGATTACCGAATTCCCCGGCGTTCGATTTTGGCATCCCAGCGGAGCAAGGAGATTCAGCGGCTTCGCAAAGCATTCAGCGCGGCCATCCATCAACTGGAAAAAATCGAATCCGCGCAGAATATTCAGGAAGGAAAAATTCAGGATATTTTTGCGGTTCATATGCGTTTCCTGAAAGATCGCAGCTTTCGTAAGCGTATCACGGACTTCATCTCAAATGACCTGGTGACTGCTGAATATGCCGTTTCGACAATACTGCGTGAGATTGCTTCGCACTTTGCTGGGATTGACGATGCTTATATCAGCGAACGTGCGGCGGATATTTTTGATATCGAAAAGCGTTTGCTGACCCATTTGCTCGGAAAAAAGCAGGAGGATCTGAACCACCTGTGCGAGGAAGTGGTAATTTTGGCACGCGACCTGACACCGACGCAAACAGCCGGTTTTAACAAGTCGTTCGTCAAGGGGTTTGCCACGGAAAAGGGGGGGCGGACCAGTCACACTGCGATTGTCGCCCGTTCGCTGGGCATCCCGGCGGTGGTGGCGATTGGCGATATGTCTTCTGAGATTCCCCCGGATTGTGTGATGATCGTCGATGGCAATCGAGGGGTCGTAATTATTGACCCCGATGACGATACTCTCAGCCAATACGATATCTATGCCCAACAGATGACACAGTTTGTGCATCAGTTGGGGCAATTGCGTGAATTGCCCGCGCAAACGCGAGATGGCGTTCAGGTTAAGATTTTAGGAAACATCGAATTTCCCGATGAGGCCGAGCAGATTCTTGAAAAGGGCGGTGACGGTATCGGCCTGTATCGAACCGAATTTTTGTATCTTTACGGCGGACAGGAGCCGACCGAAGAAGATCATTACAATGCGTACGCTGAGGCGATTCGAGCGGTTGAAGGCAAGCCCGTTGTGATTCGGACAATGGATTTAGGCGCCGACAAACTGCCGCACGCCGGATGGCATCCCAATGAAGCCAATCCCGTGCTGGGCCTTCGCTCCATACGTTACTGCCTGCAGGATTTATCGTTGTTCAAGACGCAGCTTAGAGCGATTTTGCGGGCATCGGTGCTGGGTGATGTGCGTGTGATGTTCCCGTTGATTACGCATCTGCAGGAATTGCGTCAGGCCAAAATGATTTTACGGGACGTCATGGAAGACCTTGATGAATATGCCGTCCCTTATAACGCGGATATGCCGGTGGGGATTATGATTGAAACGCCCAGCTCGGCACTGACGGCGCCGCTGTTGGCCAACGAATCAGCGTTCTTTAGTATCGGTACCAACGACCTGATTCAATACACGCTTGCCGTTGACCGTGCCAATGAGCATGTGTCGACACTGTTTTCTGCGGCTGAACCGGCGGTTCTGCAATTAATGCGCAGCGTTATCCAGGATGCGCATAAGGCTGGCATTGGTTTGAGTATCTGCGGTGAAGTGGCGTCTGATCCGGAGTTTATTATGCTGCTGCTGGGAATGGGGGTGCGGACACTGTCCCTGGCGGCACCGATGATTCCGGAGGTCAAGAAGATTGTCCGGTCGGTGACGATTGAGGAATGTAATAAGTTAGCACGTGAAGTCCTGACGATGGATTCATCCCGGCAGATTAAAAACTATCTGCGCGATGCGGCGACACGGATTTTGCCGGAAACCTTTTAGCGTTTTCGTGGGTGAGAAAAACAGAATGATAAACGCCGGCCGCCTCGTTGGTTGCCGGTGAGACGTTCAATAATACAATAGTGGTCCATGCAAGAAAAACGATACACGTTGACGGCGGACTTTGAGATTCAGGGAAGAGTGGCGTATTTATCGCACCAGGAGACATTGACCCTGTTTCAAAGGGCGTTTATCCGCGCCGGGTTACCGCTTGCCTTTTCGGGGGGCTTTAATCCGCGTCCGCGTCTGTCCATTCCGCTGCCGCGAAGCGTGGGATGCCAGTCGGCGGTCGAGCGTATTTGTGCCGGCCTTGAAATGCAAAACCCTATCGACACGTCGAGTGTTTTACCGATCCTGCAATCTCAGCTTCCGGGTGGTTGTCGGATAACGGATATCCAGTGTGTCGAGGGCAAGGCGGCTTGGCACGCGGTGGGGGTACGATATGTATTTTTCCTTTCCGCTCCCCTTGATGAACATCAGCGCCAACATCTTCGGCAGTGTCAGGACGCGTTAGCGACGGGACAGCCGGTCGAGATTCAGCGATATCGGGCCAAGAAAAGAAGATGGGATTCGTTTGACCTGTCGCCATTTGTCGAAGAACTGAGCGTTTACGATGATCGTATTGAAGTGCTCACTCGCGTTTCGCAGGCCGGGACGGTTCGGATTGATGAAATGATGAAATGGATGGGATTGACTGTGGATATGCTTTTGCAGCCTGTTCGTCGTACGGCGATTCAGTGGCAGGCGAAGGACGGGCACATCCAATCCAATGAAAAGACATAAACGATTGCTTCGGCGACATGCTCGTATGATAGCATCGCGTCAAAGGCAATCAGATAATAAAATTTAGAGGAGTACAAACGTACAATGTCAAGAGAAATGTTAATCAATGTTTCAGAGGGCGAAGAATGCCGTGTGGCCGTGGTCGAAAACGGTGTTCTGGACGAACTCTATACCGAGCGGTTTCATCTTGCCAGCCACGTCGGTAACATTTACAAAGGCAAGATTGTCAACATTGAGGCGGGAATTCAGGCGGCGTTTATTGATTTCGGCACGGAGAAAAACGGCTTTCTGCATATCAGCGATGTGCATCCGCGTTATTTTGGCCAAAAAGAGACCGTCGAAAATATCGGCCGCCGTCAGGCACTGGCCAAGCGCCCGCCAATCCAGAAATGCCTGAAAAAGGGACAGGATGTTATTGTTCAGGTGACCAAGGAAGGCATTAATACCAAGGGCCCGACGCTGACAACCTACATCTCGCTGCCGGGCAAATACCTGGTCCTGATGCCGTGGATGAGTGGTGTGGGGGTTTCGCAGAAAATCGAAGGCGAAGAGGAACGCAAAAAATTGCGCGAGGTGGTCGAGTCGATTTCGCGTCCCAAAAATGTCGGTTTCATTATTCGCACCGCGGCCATGCTGGCGAAAAAGCGTGAACTGCAAAGCGATATCAACTACCTGTCACGATTGTGGAAGGTGATCAATAAGCGGGGCGAATCCGAGAAGGCCCCCGTGGAAGTCTATCAGGAATCGGACCTGGCAATCCGGACGGTTCGGGATATTTTTGACAGCTCAATCCGGACGATTATGTGTGACAACGAGCAGGTGCATCGGAAGATTCGTGACTTTTTGTCAATTGTTCAGCCGCGACTCAAACGCCGGGCTAATTTCTATGAAGGCAAAAGCCCGCTCTTTAATAAGTATAATTTGGAACGGGAAATTGAGCGGATTCAATCCAGCCATGTCAGTCTGAAAAGCGGCGGGTCACTGGTTATTGAACAGACCGAGGCCCTGGTGGCGATTGATGTCAACAGTGGAAAATACCGAAAGCAGTCCAATGCCGAGCAGACGGCGTTTAAGATTAACCAGGAAGCGGCTCAGGAGATCACCCGCCAGTTAAAACTGCGTGATATGGGCGGGCTGATAATTTGCGATTTTATTGATATGCGAGACAGCAAACATCGACGCGAAATTGAAAAGATTTTCCGTGACGGTCTCCGTGCCGACCGCGCCCGCTCGCGGGCATTGCGGATGAGCGCCTTTGGACTGATCGAACTAACGCGGCAGCGCATGCGTCCGTCTCTGCAATCCAGCACCTATCTGAAATGCCCCCATTGTCTGGGACATGGATATGTCAAAAGCGCGGAATCGCAAACCATCGAGATTTTACGGATGATTCGTCATGCCGCCTCACGCAAGGAGGTGGACAAGATTGAATTATTCGTTCCTGCGGAAGTCGCTGAGTTTGTGCTCAATAAACGACGCAGTGTGCTGTCACAGATAGAACAAGATAACGAGAAGGTCATTATCGTGCGACCTGATTTGCAGGCGGCAGGTGGTGCGTCGAAAATGGTGTGCTATGACGGTCGTGGTAGTGTGGTTAAGATTTAATAAAGGAATTTTTTAATGCTTGACAAAAACAAACAGGGATCTGCTTCAAAGAAACCTTGTGTCGATAAGGATTTTGCTGAAAGTGTCATTCGCGCCGAAGGCAACGCGGTCATGGGATTGGCCGAATTAGTGCGCGGGGAAGTATTTGAAAAGGTCATACAGCTTTTTCTGGAATGCAGCGGATCGGTGATTGTCACCGGTATGGGCAAGGCGGGCATTGTGGGCAATAAGATCAGTGCCACGCTGGCTTCGACGGGAACGGCCAGTCACTTCCTGCATCCGGCCGAAGCGGTCCACGGTGATCTGGGACGGATTCAGACGACCGATATCGTTTTGGCGCTGAGCCATAGCGGCGAAAGCGAAGAAATTGTCCGGCTGATTGAGCCGCTCAAGCAGCGCCAAATTAAGCTGGTTGCGATTGTCGGCGACCCGAATTCGCGGTTGGCGATCCATAGCGACCTTGTATTGAGTATGGGGATGCTGGATGAGGCCTGTCCGCACGGAGCCGCTCCGACGGTCTCGACGACGTGTATGCTGGCGTTGGGCGATGCATTGTCGCTGACGACGATGAAAGCCCGCAATTTCAGCGTGGAAGATTACGCGCGGTTCCATCCGGCCGGAGCTTTGGGACGAAAGCTGTTGACCGTCGGCCAGACCATGTGGTTCAGGCCCGGCGAACCGTTGCCGCTGGCACAGATGGAGGACACTATCGAGCAAATGCTCGTTAAGAATGAATCAACCAAACGCCGGGGTGCGGTGATGGTGGTCGATGCGGCGGGGAAACTCGCGGGCATCATCACAGACGCTGACCTGCGGCGGGCGATGGCCCACGGCGGTGCAGAGGTCTTTGCGAAAAAAGTGTCGGAACTGATGACGCCGGACTGCAAACGCGTGCAGGAAAATGCCTTGGCCGCAGAAGCCACCGCGTTGTTTCACCGTTACCGGATTGATGAACTGCCCGTGGTGGATGCAGACGATAAACCGGTCGGCTTGATTGATGTTCAGGATATTGTAGCCATTAAAGTAGTGGGATAAGCACCGATGAATGAACCGAATTATGCAAATATAAAACTGTTGATTATGGATGTGGACGGTGTGCTGACCGACGGGGGGATTGTGATCCATTCCGACGGCACCGAGAGCAAACGATTCCACGTTATTGACGGACACCGGATCAAAATGTGGCAGCGTGCCGGTCTGGAAACGGCGATTATCAGCGGACGCGAGACAGCTTGTACCACGCTTCGGGCCGAGCAGCTTGGCATTACCCATGTCATCCAGGGGGCCTTGGAAAAATTGCCGGCCCTTGAAGAGTTGCTTGTCAAGCTGGAACTGACGGTTGATCAGGTCGCCTGTGTGGGTGACGACCTAATGGATATGCCGCTGGTGAAACGTGCGGGGTTGGGTGTCGCGGTGGCCAATGCCGCCGAAGAGTTGAAGCATGTTGCTGACTATATCACGACACGTCCCGGCGGATGCGGAGCGGTCGCTGAAGTCATCGAGTCGATTCTCAAAAAATCCCAGCGGTGGGAGCCGCTGATGCAGCGTTATCGCGTGTAGAAAAATAGAAGCAGCAAGTTCAAAAGAGAACGGTTGGAAATATGAGAAAAGCACTGATTGCCATAATTGCGTTTGTCGCGGTTGGAATCGGGTTTTGGATTTTTATGATAGTCATGGATCCGTCACCGATTATTCCGCCAAACTCCGAAAATTCGCCGGATATTGAAATTCCTCAAACAACGACGACACCCCAGAAAATTGGCGATATGACGCCCGGAGAAGTCGAGGATGCCAAATATATTAAACTGGATCCGGTCACCAAGGAAGTGGTGGCCGAATATGGTTTTAAACAGATGCTCAATCCCGGGCAGGGCCGCAACCGTTGGGAAGTGGAAAAGCCGTATATTGTTTTTTACCGACCGGACTATCAATGCCGGATCGATTCGGATCTGGGGGTATTTCAGGTTGAGTCCGGCGGTTCTTCGAGTATGCCGGAAAACGCTCAACTGGAAAAGAATGTTGTGATACATCTGACGCCGGGGCCTGGAAACCAAATGGGTGAAACATTTATTTATATGGATGACCTGGTTTTCAGCAGCGAACGGTCGGAGTTTACGACCGACGGGCCGGTGCGTGTTGACTCGCCGAAGATACAGATGGATGGGTTGGGGTTGATTCTCATCTTCAACACGGCTCAGGGACGAATTGAGTACCTGCAGTTGCGGGACTTGGACTACCTGCAATTAAAAGATATTGCCACCGCAGAGATACCGGCGCCGAGCAACGATGCGGAAGCGGTTGATAAACCTTCATCGCCTCCCAAAGACCGTCAAATGGCGGCCCATACAAACGAGACATCACCTGATAAGAAAAATGACGAGACAACTGGTACTCCCATACCGGATGATGTCACAACACCGGATTATTATCTGTGTACGATTGAAGACAACGTCGAAATACAGTACGGTGATGAGTTGATTGTCTCTGGGGCCGATCAGGTAAACATCCGGAATATCGATTTTGGCGGCATGGACGAGGCAAACAGTGATTCCGGTTCGACGGTTGCTTCCTCAGCCGATACAAAGGTTTCGGATGACAAGCAGCCCAAGCCCAAGCCGAAATCAAAGACACCGGAAACGAGTGTTGTCGCATCGGAGCCTGACCGGCAAGCCTCTACTGAGAGTGATAGCGGCCGCGAGGTGATGGTTAAATGCGACGGAGGGATTATTCTCCAGCCGATGCCGGTCCAGTCGACCACCAATCCGACGGATGCAGAAGAGCCTGATTTGGCGTTGGAAATGTCCGGCCGTCCTTTGCGAATTGACCGGATTGTCCTTGCACGCTCTAATGAAAACGAGACCTTGGCGCATTGCGCATCGTTGAAATACAAACCCGCCGACGATGTGCTGCGGCTGTTTACCAGCCCGTTGCAGCCGGAAATACTGCTGAATTCCGAAGGATCCAACAGCCGGATTCAGACCTGCGGAAATGTGTTCTGGGATCGTAAGGCCCAACATGCCAATATCGCCGGTCCGGGGAAGGTCACGATCGGCAATGTCAACCGGCCCAGCGCCGAGCCCAGCGAGATTAATTTTCAGGGCATGATGGATTTGCTGTTTGCCCGCATGCCGCTGGGCAATGCAGCGCCGACGATTCAAACCATTAATCTGACCGGTGGAATGGATGCCGTTTTACGTCAAAATGGAACGTTAAAAACAAAGTCCGATTCAGCCGTGCTCGAATTCGGGCAGGAAAACATGCTGGCCGAGGCACGTCTCAATGGCGATGTTCACTTTGAGTCGCTGGATACAGACAAGCCCTCGCAAGCCGCATCCGAGTCCGCCGTTTTTCATTTTGCGGACAATCAAATTGCCCTTGCCGACTTAGACGGCGGCGTCAGTTTTGCTTCCGCCGACGGTCAGTTTGCGTCTTCAAAGGCTGTGATTGAGTTTGAACCGGATGCCGCAGGTGCGATGCATCCAAAAGTATTGCGGACGACAGGAAAGGCAGTGATGCAAACCGTGTCGCCGAACGGACAGCCGCCGGCCAAGTTTGAAGCGCAAAAAATTGATTATGATTTGGAGACGGGGGCCGGCCTGGCCTACGGACCGATTCGCGTGACCAATTACCAGCAGCCCTCCAATCCCGCCTGTCTGGATGACTGGGTGCCGTTGACCATTACTGCCGACGACGATGCGCAGTTCTTCGCCGATGAAAATCGCACCATCAAACGAGTTGTCTTCAATAAAAATGTGGTTGCCGCACGTCTGACAAACATGCCGACATTTATCCAGCGTGACCAGCTTCACGGCGACAAACTGGTGGTCGATTTCAATAAAGACGCGACAGGCCAGACAGCCGTCAGTAAAATTGCGATTACCGAAGGCAATGTGTTTACCGAATCCAAAAAAACGCGAGGCGAAGAAACATTATTTCACATGAAGTTAAACTGTGAGCGGATTGATTATGACGGGGTCGTGCAAAAAATCGTTGCCGCCGGACCGGGGAAGATTGAACTGGACAACAGCAAGGCCGGGGAGGAGGCATCGGATGCGGCTGCTGGAGTCAATTTTAAGCGTTCCTGCTATGCATTAATCCAGGGGTTTGAAGTGCTGGAATGGGACATGGTCGATCAGACGATTGTTGCCGATGGTCGAGAGGACACGATGGAAGTTGCCTATGTTCCGCTGAAAGACGGTCAGGTCGAAAAATATCTCTATGTCAACTCGCAGCAAATTCAAGCCAGTTTCCTGAGTGATACCGATGGTAAGTTAACTCTTCGGCGTATCTTTACGGACAAGGGAATCGTCTACAATGAAATAGATGGAATCACCAAGAAAACAAACATATTGTTAGCCGGACAAAGTTTAGAATATGATGTTTTTACCGACGCGGCCTGGCTGACCATTTCAGGTTCAGAGGATAATCCGTGTTTTATTAACGGACTCCGCGCTCCGCAAGTTCGCTACAACCTTAATACGGGTAAGCTGGATAAGACCTCCATTTCCAGAACACCCGGTGTGCTTTCCAATTGATCGTCGTTGAGTGCGAGACGAATTACGGCGATGTTGGATCGTGTTGTCGCTGCGGATTACGCGTGAAAAATGACAACGCCAGAATCAATGCCGGCAAAATCAGCACCAGTGCCGCCGCGTTTCGATAGCTGCCCAGGTACGCCTTGCCCAGGCTGAACAGCTTCGGGCCCATTGCACTGGCAATAACCGTGATGGACATGTTTAATCCGCTGATTGCGCCCAGGTGATCACGCCCGAAGTACCGGGGGAATGTGACGTTGCACAGCACGCCCCAGATGCCGCCGGAAAGCCCGAAACAGATCGTTGTCATCCACAGACCGCCAGGCGTGTTAAAATGCATCAACCCGAGCGTGTAGCCGCCGATGGCCAATGACATCCACTGCAGTACCCGCCGGAGTCGAAGACGCGTATTGTCAACCAGGTAGCTGACGGCAAAGCGTGCGGGAATCGAAATAAAGCTCGAATAGAAAAACATTTTCAATGCCTGATCCCGGCTCATGTTCATTTCTGCACCGATGTCGGTGATATGAAACGCAATCGCGGTGACAACCAGTCCATGCACCGAAAGCCCCAGTGCGAAGGCCCAGAACGAAACCGTCCGGATGGCTTCCGGCCGGGTGAACTGGTGATACACAGGATGAGTGACGCTGTTCTTTTGATTTTCTTCCGGATCAATGACTTTGCCGTCCATGACCAGCCCGCAGTCTTCCGGCTGCTCACGGAAAAACAGTGCCCCGATCAATGTCATGCCGACGCCAATACCGGCGGCTAAAATCCAGCACGCCTGCTGCCATCCAAAGGCCGTGATGAGCTTGTCCAGTATCCACGGGGCTGCGTTAAATGCGAACGCAATCGGAACGCCTGCGATCGCCGTGGCCGTGCCGCGCCAATGGTTGAACCATTTACCCATCGCCACCCGGCCGACCATGGTCATGTTACCCTGGCCGAAAAAACGAATCAGAAAAAACGAAAACGCGCCAACCGCAATAGGGCCGGCAGTCCATGAGATAGCCGACGAAAGCTTCTGGTTGATCCAACCGGTTTGCGATAAAATCAGCAGACTCAGCCCCAAACCGACCGACGATAGCACACTCATGATGCGAACGCCGATGCGGTCCAGCAGCTTTCCCGCGTATGGCAGAATGACCCCGCTGACAATGGTACCGATCAGATAAGCGGTCGCCAGGTCACTTCGCGTCGTGCCCAACGCCGCGATGAGATAGTCGGTAAAGACCCCAACGCCCGCGGTTTGCCCCGGAATCGAGCAAACGATAGACAGCGTCGAGACCGCAACAATCACCCAGCCATAGAAAAACGGGAATCGCGCCGGGCAAAAGGGCACGTGGGTCCATTTTGTATGGAATGGTTTCTTGGAGCAGTCTGTTTGTATTTCCGTGGCCATGATGCCAATTTCAGTAAATGATCATAGTTCGACAAAAGCGGGCATTTTATGAATCTGCGGGGCCGATTACAAGTTTAAAGTCGATAAACCGTCAATTTTCCGCCGGATCGCGTTTTCGACTGGACAGCAGGAGAATATTGCGCAGGGCCTCGATATCCCGTGCCGCGAACCAATGCGAATAAAAGCCCGGTTCCTGGACGATCTGGGCAATCGCCATCAGGGCCCGCAGATGATAGTTGCGTTCGTCTTTGGTACCCACCAGGAAGAAGGCGGTCTCAACCGCATCGGGCGCATGCGGGAATCTGATGCCGTCGCAGGCACGCACCGGCAGAATGTCGAAGTGCGATTGTCCCTCGATGACGATATGCGGAATCGCCAAGCCCGGTTCCAGGACGGTTGAACCTTCCGCTTCACGCTGCATGAAACGGTTATATAACACCTCTTCGCTGAGTTGAAGCCGACTCGCTAATACCGAGGCGACTTTCCGGAAGACCTCATCAGCTTCCTGCGGGCCTTTTAGATCCATGATCTCACACTGCTGTATCAGGTGGTCAAAACGGTCCGCAATAATCGCGTCACGTTCAAGAAGAATGTCACGCAGTTCGTTTTCAAGTGACGGCGTTTTGATTTCCTTATCCGTGACGCGCTCGACCAAATGGGTCATGGCCGAGTCGCTGCGCAGATGAGCGGCCACGAAAAAACGATACCAGATAATACTGAACAGGAAAAAGCCTGCACAAATCAGCAGCGGTGCTGCTCCCATATCGATCAGCAGCAGAACGTAAATAACAATCGTTATCGCTTGCATATAAGGATACAACGGGGCTCGAAACCGCGGACGGTAGCTCAGAATCTTACTTTCTCGCATGAAGATCACGCTGGCATTGTCTAGAATAAACAGCAGGATCATCATCGTCGAGGCGGTTTTGACCAGCATTTCCAGATCCAGAAAGATCACCGCGAACATCATAAATCCGCACGTCAGCAGGATGGACCAGTGGGGCGTATTAAACCGTTTACTGATGGCCGAAAGACCTTCCGGCAGCAGATGATCGCGGCTCATCGCCAACGGGGATCGTGATGCGGCGAAGATACCGCCATTGGCAGTTGTTACAAATGCAGCCAATGCCGCGATGCTCAGCACGGCAAAACCAAATTTGCCAAGGAAGACATTAGCCGCCATCGAAATCGGTGCCTCACTGTCCATTAATAATTCAACATCCATGACGCCGACGGCAATGAACACGATGATGCCGTAAAACAAACTCACCAGCCCCCAGGCCGCCAGCATCCCGAGCGGAATATTCCGCCCCGGTTCTTTGATTTCTTCGGCAATACTGGCCACGTGTGTCAGGCCGCCGTAACTGACAAAGACCATGCCCGTCGTTGCCAGCATTTTCAACATGCCGTGGGTGGCAAATGGGCTGAAATGCGACACGTTGATATGCGGTAGGCCGAAGACCGTGAAAATACACAGAACCGTCAGCAGGAATGCAACCAGCATGTTTTGAAAGCGTGTCGTCTCTTTGACGCTGATCAGATTTAACGCTCCAAATAACAAACAACACCCTGCGGCGATGGCCTTGAGAAGAAAGTCATTCAACTGTCCGCCCAAAAGCGTTTCAACGCCGAAACGGGCAAACAGGGCGATACCAAAGATGGCAAACGCGCATTTCATCGATAATGCAAACCAGTCCGCCAGACCGCAGAACAGCCCCCACAGCCCGCCCATGCTGCGTTTGACAAAGAAATACGTCCCGCCTGAACGCGGCATCGCGGTTGCCAGTTCAGCCTTGCTCAGAAGGCTTGGAAGCACCAGAATCGATGCAAGAACATATGAAATGACCATGGATGGTCCCGTTTGCTGACAGGCCAGTGCGGGCAAAACAAAAAGCCCCGAGCTGATCATCGCACCGGCAGCGATGGAAAAAACATCGCCCAGTCCGAGATTCTTTTCCAAATTGGCATTTTCCTGCGTCTTGCTCACTTATTTATTCCTTCTTAAGATAATAGCGAACCAATAGCGGCTTTAGATTAGCACGATGCAGCAGGCGGGTCAATTAAAAAGAAGAATAGAAATACGATCGATGACAGCTACTGAAAATCTTCCGGCAGGAACTGTGTTTCGAATTTGGTGCCGCCCAGTCTCAGGGCGGCCAACTCCGCTTCCCCGACTTTGCCGTGGATGAATTGTTGGACGATATCGTGCGGGTGATTGCGAATGTGGTCAGCGTCACCGTCGGCAATGATCTTGCCCTGATGGAACATGACGATCCGGTCGGCAATTTTATAAGCGCTCTTCATATCATGCGTCACCACCAGGCTGCTGACCGCCAATTCGTTTTTCAGTTTCAAAACCAGCTCGTTAATGACATCCGACGTGATCGGATCCAGTCCCGTCGTTGGTTCGTCGTAAAGAATGACTTCCGGATTTAAGGCGATCGCGCGGGCCAGTGATACGCGTTTTTTCTGTCCGCCGGACAGAGAGGCCGGATAATGATTCTGGAAGCCGTCCATCCCGACCATGGCCAGTTTCTGCTTCACCAGATCGGCCAGAGCCTTATAGTCGGTTACCTTAAAATGCTGCTCAATCGGAAAGATCACATTCTGGTAGACGGTCAGGCTGTCAAACAGCGCGCCCATCTGAAAGCAAAAGCCGTATTTGGTTCGGATTTCGGCAAGGTCAGCCTCTTGCTTATCGTCGATACGCTGGCCTTTGAAGTATACTTGTCCTTTGCTCGGCCGCTCCAGAACGATCAGGTGCTTCATGAAAACCGTTTTGCCGCAGCCGGAAGGCCCGATGATAACCGTCGTCTTTCCTTTCTCAATTGCCAGCGAGATATTGTCCAGCACCACACGGTCACCAAATCGCTTGGTGATATTCTGAGCGACCAGAATCCCATCGTCAGGTTGTACGGTTTTTCGCGGCACTGATTTCTCCCTTATAGCAGCGACTGGACAGGCCAGAACGTTTTATAAATCGCGTCAAGCACGACCGCAAAGACATAGTTCAAAAATAAGATCGAGATGAAACAGCCGACAAACGCTTCGGTGCAGGCCTCGCCCACGCCTTGTGCGCCTTCGCGGCAGGTAAATCCTTTATAGCAACTGATCAGCGCAATGGCACCGCCGAAGAAGAAGCCTTTGAGAATACCGGTTCCCACATCCCACAGTTCCACGCCGATAGCACTGTAATTCCAGTACGCTCCGGCGTTAATTTTCAATTGGAACACGCTGATGAAGTAGCCACCAAGAATACCCAGCACGTCCGCATAGATAATTAAGAAGGGCGTCAGCAGCAGGCACGCCAGCACGCGTGGCGCTACCAGGTAGCGAATCGGATTGGTCCCGATGCTTTGCACCGCGGCAATCTGTTCGGTCACGTTCATCGTCCCCAGCTCCGCGGTCAACGCACCGCCGACACGGCCTGCCAGCATCACCGCCGCCAGCACCGGCCCCAGTTCCTTGACAACCGCGATATTGATCAGGACGCCGAGCCGCTCCTCCAGACCCATGCTCGCCAGTTGCCCGTAGGTCTGGATCGCCAGGATCATTCCCACAAAGGCACCGGTCGCCATGACCACCGGGACCGACTGGACGCCGATAACGTGCATCTGAGTCCAGATCAGCGACCAGGTCCGGGGCTTAAACAGCGTCTGCGCCATGGCACCGCAGGATGCATTGGTAAACCGTGCAAACCTGCCCATATTGGCAACGCCGTTAATAGTTTTTTGACCGATTTCTTCCAGCATGGTCCAATTCCCGACTGATTTCGTTAGCGACCGATAATATTCTTTTTTAAACTACGCTGGCACCGCCTCCGTAGTTTGGTGTCGCTTGTGATATCGGTCGTTTGGGGCATCTGCCTTAAAAAGCTTTCAAAAATGATTTTTTGATCTGTTTTCAGATGTTTGCCTTGTTGCTGGGACGCTGGAGAGATTTTTACTAAAAGAACTCCTTAAAGTCCTTGAACCTAAAGCGGTTGAGCATATAATAAGTCTTGAAATAGTGATTGTAATCTGTTGATATTGGAGGATTGATACCATGAAAATTAAACATTACTGTTTGTGTCATCTCTCATTTCTTTTAATCACCGCGTTGCTGCTGACCGGCTGTCACCCTGCTTCGACAGGGGACCTCGAAGGTGCGTCTTCTGAGCCCAAAAACGTTGAAAAGGTGGACAATGCTTCGGCGTTTGCAGGGATGTATGTGTTCGGGGAAGCCGAGAAGGTTTCAGTGTTGCCGCAGGGGTTTACGTATCAAGCCCGGCTTGATACCGGCGCAACGACCACGTCAATCCATGCCCTGGAAATCTCAGAGTTTGTCCGGGATGGAAAAAAGTGGGTGCGTTTTTCCCTGCTGAATCCGGATACAAAGGAAAAAGTGGAAGTTGAAAAGCCGCTGGCGAGAACCGCCTCCATCAAGCGGCACGGAACCGAGGACCAAAAGCGTCCGGTGGTTAAGCTCAAATTGGAAATGGGCCCCGTGGAGAAAGTGTGTGAAGTGTCACTGACCGACCGCAGCAACTTTGAGTATCCCGTTTTGATTGGTCGCAATTTTATGACTGGCAAAGCGGTGGTGGACGTCAGCCGCATTTATACCGACGGCATTCGAATGGAAAAGGAGTAATTGATGTCGGACAAAATTCAATTTATCGTGATCGTAACGATTCTTGCCGTCGCGGGTATTGGCTTGGCATTGTATAAACATATCAAATATGACTTTCCGCTGACTCCACAACAGCAGCAGGATGTATGGACCGTGGAGGCGAAAATTCAGTTTGACGCAAAACCTGATGAACCGGTTAAAGTGTCATTGGCCGTTCCCGGCGAACAAAAAAATCTAACCCTGCTGGAAGAGGATTATGCCTCCACCGGCTACAGCTTCATGCGCACCGATGATGCACCCGAGACAACGCTGCATCGTCGTGTGGACTGGATACGCCGTTCCGCGTCCGGTCCGCAAACCTTATACTATCGGGTTACAGTGACTAAAACCAGTGCCAATCAGTCAGACGTAATTGTACCGGAGCCGTTACAGTTGGAGCCGGCAACATGGAATGAACAGCAGCAGGCCTCTGCCCAGAAAATCCTTGCCGAAGCCTACAAAGGTTCGGCGGATGATGAAACCTTTATCACTCAATTACTGGTCTTGATGAATCAGGAAAAGTTTAAGGGCGATGTTGCGATGCTCACCGACCATGATTCCGGCATTTTAGTCCGCGCTAAGCTGGCCCAGCAATTACTGCATCAAAAAGACGTTCCCGTCCATATTGCCCGCGGCTTTGAATTGGAAGAAGACCAGACACGCCGGGTTCAGTTAAAAACGTTCCTGGGATATTATAACCAAAAGACAAAGAGATGGAATGGATTTCGCGTCGATGCCCCCGGCGAGCCATATGCGGCGAATTTCCTCATCTGGCAGCGTGGCGGAACATCCCTGCTGGAAGTCAGCGGCGGCGAAAATACAAAGATTACATTTACCTCCATGAGCAATCCGCAAAAGGCTTATCAATTGTCCAAAAATATTGCCATGAAAAAGGGAGGGTGGCTTTTTGATTTTTCCATTTATGCGTTGCCGATTGAACAGCAGGCGACGTTTAAGATGCTGTTTTTGATGCCGATTGGTGCCTTGATCGTAGTCATCATGCGAAGTGTCGTGGGGCTAAAGACCTCCGGGACGTTTATGCCGATTTTGATTGCCTTGGCGTTTGTCAGCACCCATCTGATGACCGGGCTGGTGCTGTTTGTCTTCATCGTCAGTGCGGGGCTGCTGATTCGTTCTTATCTGTCCCGGCTGAATCTGCTGCTGGTGCCGCGTATCTCGGCGGTACTGGTGGTGGTACTGATCCTGATGGCGATTATGAGCATTCTCAGCTATAAACTCGGGATTCAGCAGGGCATGAGAGCGACCTTGTTTCCAATGATTATCCTGTCATGGACGGTCGAGCGGCTCTCGATTGCCTGGGAGGAGGAAGGTCCCCGAGACGTACTTATCCAGACCGCCGGCAGCCTGGTCGTGGCGGTCATCACCTATGGAGTGATGAGCAGCAGCTATGTTTCGCACCTGATGTTTTCATTCCCGGAACTGCTGCTGACATTGCTGGCCATTATCATGCTGCTGGGCCAGTACACCGGCTACCGGCTTTCGGAGCTGATGCGGTTCAGCTCCTTCACAAAGCAAAACGGGGAGGCGTAAGCGATGATATCACTGGCCAAACCATCTGATTTACGAAAACTCGGTATCATGGGCATGAACGGACGCAATGTCAATTACATTGCCCGCTGGAATCCGCGGCGTCTGTATCCGCGTGTCGATGATAAGCTTAAGACCAAAATCTTAGCCGAACAGGCGGGCATTCACGTGCCCAAACTGTACGGAGTCATTCAGTATCAGCACGAGGTCAAACAATTACCCGCCATGCTGGCGCCCCATTCGGAATTTGTGATCAAACCGTCACAGGGAAGTGCCGGCAAGGGAATTTTGGTCATCGTGGGGAAAAAGGACGGACAGTTCATCAAGCCCAGTGGCCAGCCCGTGAGCGAAAAAGAACTGATTCGCCATGTCAATAACACGCTCAGCGGTCTCTATAGTCTGGGCGGCCGGGTCGATAAGGCCATGATTGAGGCGCTGGTACATTTTTCAGATGTGTTTGACCGATTCGCCTATCAGGGTGTGCCGGACATTCGTGTGATCATCTACAAAGGCTACCCCGCGATGGCGATGATGCGCCTGCCGACAAAAGAATCCGACGGCAAGGCCAATCTGCATCAGGGAGCCATTGGCGTCGGCATCGACCTGGCAACCGGACGCGCTGTCAGTGCCGTGCAGCACAACCACCCCGCGACCCATCACCCGGATACCGGTGCACTGCTGTCGGAGATGGCGATTCCGGATTGGGATCCGTTGCTGTCGCTGGCCTCGCGGTGCTACGAGGTAACGGATATGGGTTATCTGGGCGTCGATATCGTGATGGATAAGGATTTGGGCCCGCTCATTCTTGAACTCAATGCCCGTCCCGGTCTGGCGATTCAGATTGCCAACAACGCCGGCTTAGGCATCAATCTGGAGGCCATTGACGCTCACATCAACGAAAACCCAATGCTGTCACCCGAAGAAAGAGTAGCTTTTGCCCAAATAAAATTCGCGCGAACATAGGTCTTATGTTGAGAACGCTTCAATTTCCTTCTTGAGAGCGTCCAGCAGTTTATCTTCATCGACGGCGGCGATTTTTTTGCCGTTTTTGTAGAGGTACCCCTTTCCGGAGCCGGCGCAGACGGCGATGTCGGCATCCGCCGCTTCACCGGGGCCGTTGACGACACAACCCATCACCGCGACATGCAGCGGTTTGTTAACGTCTTTCAGGACGCCCTGGACCTTTTTGGCGAGATTGATGACATTCACCTGGCATCGGCCGCAAGTTGGGCACACGATCAGCTGAGGGCCTTCCGAAGGCTCCAGTTGAAGCGATTGCAAAATAGCCTTGCCGACCTTGATCTCCTGAACCGGATCGCCCGCAATGCTGACGCGGATTGTATCGCCGATCCCCTCAGCCAGCAGCGTGCCGATGGCAACCGATGACGGGATCGTCGCATTTTCCGGCAGCCCCGCATGCGTCAACCCAAGGTGCATCGGGTACTCAAACGCCTCGGCAATCGCCCGGTTGACCTCAATGGTCCGAACCGTGTCGGCACTTTTGGCGCTCAGAACAAGATTATCAAAACCGTTCTTTTCAAATAATCGCACATAGCTTTTCAGCTCCTTCAGCATCAGGGCCGTACGCTTGCTCGCTGGAACGTCGTCACTCAGATCCCGAATGCTGGCTTCATTGACACCGCATCGAATGGCAATCCGGTGCGCCTTGGCGCAATCAATGATGCGCTTGATATCGTTGGGATCTTTCACATTGCCGGGATTCAGACGAATCTTAATCACACCGGCCTCGATGGCTTCAATCGCACGTGCGGCAGAAAAATGCACGTCCGCAACAATCGGCATGTCTGTTTTCGCAATGATTTTGGCCAGGGCTTCCGTGTCCGCTTTTGTCGGTACGGCAATGCGCACAATATCACATCCGGCCTCTTCCAGTTGGCCAATCTGCCGCAGGCATGCTGCCACATTCGTCGTAAAAACCTTCGTCATCGTCTGCACGGTAACCGGATACCGGTGTCCGAATTTAATATTTCCCGCAGTAACCGTCTTCGTCTTGCGTCGCTTCATAAAAAATCCAAAATAATCAATAATCATTCTACAATAATCAATTGCCAGATTCTATATTGCCTTGAGAGCGAATACAACTTAAAATACCGGTGTTTACTCAAAGGACGAGGTGAAAATGGGCTTAATTCGTGTTTTAATGTGGATTTTAATTGTTCTGATGCTGATTTTCATCGGCTATCGACGTTATAAAAAGGGTCATTGTATGGCGGTTGTGTGGGGACTATTGTGGGTGGGCGTGTTGATCTATGCCGGGTTCGGCCTGATGCTGTTCTGTATGCAGTCACGCATGTTGTATCAACCGCGTCCGGACTACGCCGTCACGCCGCAGGACATCGGCTTGAGCTATACCCCGCTGACGTTGGAGTCGCCCGACGGCGAGAAAATCGCGGCATGGTTCATCCCCGCCGCCGATGCCAAATGGACCGTCCTGTACTGTCACGGCAACGCGGGCAATATTTCACATCGCCTCCATACGCTGCTGTTGATCAATGAACTCGGGGCCAACTGCCTCATTGTTGATTATCGCGGCTACGGACAAAGCACCGGAAAGCCCACCGAACAGGGCACATTGATCGACGTCAAAACCGCCTGGGACTGGCTGGTCAATGAGCAGACCGTCCCGGCTGATAAGATTATTTTGTTTGGGCGTTCTCTGGGCGGCAGTATCGCCGCAATCACCGCTGTCGAACTCAAGCCCGCCGCCGTCATTCTCGAAAGTGCTTTTACAACATTTGTTGACGCGGGGCGGCATTATTATCCATGGATGCCCGTTCGCTTGTTTGCACGGTATGATTACAACACAATCGAAGCCGTCAGAAAGGCTGACTATCCCGTCTTCATCACGCACAGCCCCGACGATGAAGTCGTCCCCTATAAATTCGGACAGCAGTTATTTCAAGCGGCCAACGAGCCGAAATTGTTCCGCGAACTCAAAGGAACGCATAACGAAGGATTCTACGATAATCCCCAGCTTTACCGGGACATCTGGCAGGATTGGTTTAATGCGTTAAATGAAAGTGAAGAGAGTGATTAGTGCTGTGACACGGATTTTTTTGCGAAAATCCTTTACCGTTTGTCATCCCCATATCAGTTGTCATTCTCACGTCATTTGTCATCCCCGTATCATTTGTCATTCCCGCGAAGGCGGAAATCCAGACTTTATGAGCAAGATAGAATGACCCTTTTTTACCATATTAGCAATGCAGAATATTAGAACTGTCGCACGACGCCGACGACAATTGCCTGAACGCGGCAGTCTTTTGAGAAGATCGGATCAAAGGCGTCATTTTCCGGCTGCAGTCGAATGGCCCGTTCATTCTTAAAAAATCGCTTCACCGTGGCGTTCTCGCCGTCCTCCAGCAGGGCGATCACCAACTGCCCGTTATCGGCGGTGGCGGCTTGACGGCACATCACATAGTCACCGTCATTGATCCCCGCACCGGTCATGCTGTTGCCGCTGACCTGCAGCGCAAAAACGTCTCCGCGATTGCCGAAAACCTGCCCCAATGAAAAGGCTTCGCTTTCTTCAATTGCATCAATGCCGTAGCCGGCGCACACCCGCCCCCGAAGCGTAATGCCGTCTGATGATTCATCGGCGAATGGAGCAAAGTTTGCCGGCTCCGCATCGTCTGCGTTTTGCAGCGTCGCCTCAAGCAGTTTTTCGCCGTTTCTGGCGAGTTTCAAACAGCGTGCCTTGCCCGTTGAGGCTGACAGCAGATTTTTTTCGCGTAGGGCGGCGATGTGTTCGTACGCGGTGGCCCGACTTATGCGGAGCACCTGAGCCAGTTCCCCAATCGTTGCTGAATAGCATTGGTTCTTTTGAAAGTTTCCAATTTGCTGCAGAACCTGCAGTTGCTTGGGCGTGATGTTGATCGGCTGACTGATGCCGCGATTCGTCATCTGTGTGATTCTCCTGTGAATACGGTTGAGGATACTTAAGATCGGTTGGCAGCGGGCAGGCAACATCGGTGATCATTTCCGGCTGGACTGTCGCGCCGATGATGTCAGCAATCGTCTGGAGGACTTTACCCAGGGGAGAGACCGCCGGCTCATCATGAGTGTCATGGTCTGTGTGCCACTCGTTAGTATAATCGCCGCCGGGGCCGAACTTGCAAAGAGGAGCATCCGTTCTTGTGTTTTTAAAACGATCCATCGTTTCATCCTGTCAAAAACAACTCATTATTTATGTTTTCCACGTCAATATCATCTATCGGCAAATTGCTGTCAGTGACCCGAACAAAAACCGAACAAATGTGAAGGAAAAAGAAAAAAATTTTCAAATCCGCGTTTTTAGTTCAATAATGAGCATTTGTGGGAATAGAGAGGAATTCTAAGCAAAAAAAGACCGCCCGCACTTCGCAGAAGGAGGAGGAAGTCGGTGAACTTCCCAGGGCTACTGAAGTTACGGGCGGCAGAAGGAGCTTTTTAAAACTTCGTGTTACCACCATTAACAAAACCACTGGACTAAGAAGCCACACATTAACTTGGCTCGTTAACCTTGTCTACTAAGATAACGTTATTCGCTAGGGATTTCAAGCATAAAATTTAAAAAATGACTGAATAAGTAGGTAGAAAGCCCTATATCTCCTTTTTGAGAGGGAGCTTGTAAGTATTTATATAGTAAGGGTATATAAAAATGAAAGACGATTAACAGATCAATGTATTTATGTGTGCCGCTTATGAGATACGGATGAGTTTTTGCCGATTAAATGAGTAATCCGGCATCAGATTCTTCAGGTCTCTGATAAAACGCTGACCATCCTGCCAATAGCCTGCGGTCGGTTTCAGATCCGGGCATAGGCCGCAGAAATACCCATTGAGACACTCCATCATGACTTCTCGGAGATATTTACTGACCATCGAGGCCAGAGAAACCGGAAGATATTTCAGGTCTGCTTTTATACAAAAATGTATTCGCATCGTCTGCTTACCGTTGACTAATTCATAACTGCTCATCTTTTCATCCTGGCGAAGCACGGTTAATGAATTCCCCGGCAGCATTCTCAATAGTTCCTGCTGGTAATTAATGCGACCTCCTTGGCGGTCAACAACAATTTGTAATATCTGATTGCTAACATTTTTCTGTTGAATTTCCACAATTAACCCGCAAAGTTCCGTAAACAGAACCCGGCTTTTGTTTTTGACCACTTCGACCCGGCTGTTATAAAAGCCTACGTCCAGGCATCGGCTGCCGACAGAGTGAAGGGCGATGTTGTGTTCGCTCATGGTTCTCTGTAAGACCCCTGAAGCAATCTGGATATCATCGTGATCCGTCCCGAGAGAGTGCTGTGACAGCGATTCGTACCAGGGATAGCTGTCCGGCAAACGGTTTGCGCAATCCCGGTGCAGGCGTTCCAGGAGCTGTTCGGCGTTATCAATTGGCACATGTCCGTCGTTGTCGTTGGCGGCTAAAACGGAATGAACCGTCCGACGAAGGTGACCAAGTCCGCTTTTGCGATTATAAGCCTTTTTGCTGTCAGTGATTAACAATCGTCCGCAGAGTCCTTTTTTCTGCGACGAGACACCCTTGTGCAAAACCTCCCACAGGTTTTCACGCAGCAGCGACTCCGGCATCTCAAACGCAACGCTCGACACCACCAGAGGCCCCAGCAGAGGCCCATAACCCGCTTCATCAATTCCGACCAATAACGCCATCGCGGCCTTTCATATTTTGTTTTAGAGTATTTATTGCCCTAAAAGGGAATGATGGGGATTAGGATAATTCAATCACCACAACAGTCAAGCGCTATCTATTGAACAATTTCTTAAAAAGAGATCACCGAGTATCGGCTCGAATGACTGCTTTTATGAGAATATATATAGAAACAAGCAGATAAAAAAGGCTTAGAAATAAATGATTCCGATAAAAAGTTAAAAATAGTCAAAATAATCGCACAAAAGGTGAGGTTTTTCAGTAAAAGTATTGACATGGCTTATTGAACGGTATATACTTCCCTCTGTAACTGCTGGGGCTCAGAGGATGGTGACCTTTGTACTGGTTCCCGGTAGGGTTGAAATGCCAGAATCACGTTTTATAAGCATTGATTGTGCTGAAATTTCGAGGAGATTCTGAATGTTGCCCGTCATCAGCAGTTTAAGTAAGTGTCTGGGGGTTAGTGCGATCAGACCAATAAGCTGGGCGGATCGCATGGGTTTCAGTTTTAAATGGATGAGGATGTCCGTTATTTTTCTCAGGGATACGAAGCAATTTGCGGTTGGGGTTTATGTCTGAATATCCCGGCTCCAAAAGCTCTTTAAACAATATAAAATATTAAAAAAGAAGGGGAGGGTCCCTTTCAGGTTCGAACAAACCAACAAATTCTTCTCATCACCCTCCTCCGAAGCCAGATTCGAAGCGGATCTGGCTTTTTTTTTGCGCCTTGCGAATGCCGGCACAATTGTGTATGGTAATGGCCAAATAACGGTTTTTAAAGTATCTTATCGGTGATCTTATTGAAAAGAGTGTCCATTTTCGCGAAGGTGGAAATCGCGATGATTCAAGATAACTTCTGCAACCATCAAACCGGAGAGCGTAAAGAAATGGCATATGTACACGGATATTCAGCACGTGAAATGCAGCGATTGTATGAGCAGGCGGAGATTTTGGAAGAGATCATTCATGCCGGCACAAGGTTTGGCGCAGGCAGAAAGGTACTGGAGGCTGGTTGTGGCGTCGGTGCCCAGACACGGCTTTTACTGGGGCACAGTCCCGATGCCGATTATACCTGCATAGACATCTCAGAGACGTCACTGGCCGCGGCAGGGCAGTTGAAGGAGCAACCCGGTTTTGAAAATGTGACGTTCCAGCAGGAAAACATCCATCAACTGAGTTTCGCCGATGAGACGTTCGATGATATATTTGTGTGCTTTGTCCTCGAACATCTGGACGACCCCATTGCGGCGTTGGTAGAACTGAAACGCGTACTCAAAACCGGCGGACGCGTTACCGTTATCGAAGGTGACCACGGTTCCTGTTTCTGGCATCCTGAGACACCCGCCTCGCTGGCCGCGTGGAACGGCCTCATCGACGCCCAGCGAAGTAACGGCCATGACCCGAACATCGGTCGTCGCTTAACGCCGCTGGTGTCCGCGGCCGGCTTTGAACTGCAAAGCTGCCGGCCGGCATGGCTCTACGCCGACAAACTTAAACCTGCGTTGCGTGACGGCATGGTGGACCATATCATCGTTCCCATGGTCCGCTCCGCCGAGCAGCAGATACTGGACGACGGCCTCGTGGACCCGGCCGTTTACCGGCAGGGCATTGACGAGCTGTCCCGTGTCGATGAAATGGAAGAAGGCACCTTTTTTTATACTTGGTTTAAAGTAACAGCGACAAAATAATAAGGGCATGAAATGAAAATTGTAGCAGATCAAAATATCCCGTTCGTCGAAGAATGTTTTTCGTCGATTGGCGATGTCACATTAGTCGGCGGTCGGCAGGTCACACCCGAACTGGTCAAAGACGCCGACATCCTGCTGGTGCGAAGCATTACCAAAGTCAATGCTGACCTGCTAGAGGGCAGCGCAGTGAAATTCGTCGCCACCGCCACCATCGGCGTTGAACACGTCGATCAGGAATACCTGGCGTACAAAGGCATCGGCTTTGCCTCGGCTCCCGGTTCCAATGCCAATAGTGTCGCCGAATACATCGTCGCGGCACTGCTGACGCTCGGCAAGAAATATCAGTACACACTGGCGGGCAAATCCATCGGCGTCGTCGGCGTGGGCAATGTTGGTTCAAAGGTGGCTGCGAAATGTGCCGCATTGGATATGAAGGTGGTCCTCAACGACCCGCCGCTGGCCCGTCAAACCGGTGATGACAAATACCGTCCGCTGGATGAAGTGCTGGCCTGTGATTTTGTGACCATGCACACTCCGCTGACACGTGAAGGAGAGGATAAGTCATATCATCTGGCCGGAGAGAGTTTCTTTGACGCCTTAAAAAGCGGGGCGGTTTTCCTGAATTCGGCCCGCGGCAAAGTACATGACAACAACGCCCTGAAGTCGGCGATGCAGTCCGGCAAGCTCGCCGCTGTCGTGCTGGATGTCTGGGAAAACGAGCCAAACATAGACCCGTGGCTGCTGCAAAAGGTCGATCTCTCGACGCCGCACATCGCCGGTTATTCCTACGACGGAAAAGTTATCGGCATGACCATGATCTACGAAGCCTGCTGCCGGCATTTTGGACTGCAGGCCACGCATGCTGCCGCTGATTTTCTTCCCGCTCCGGAAGTCCCCGAAATCCGGATCGACGCCGAACAGCTCAAGCTCGAAGAAGAACGGATCATTCACGATACCGTCCAGCAGGTCTATGTCATTAACCGCGACGATTTCAACACGCGTGAAATCCTGCTCCAGCCCGAAGACCAGCGGGGTGCGTGGTTTGACAGCCTGCGAAAGAACTATCCCATCCGTCGCGAGTTTCAAAATACGATCGTCTGCTTGCCGGACGCCCAAAGCCCGCTGGCGAAAAAACTCGCCGGGCTCGGATTTCAGGTTAAGGTTAGCCTCTAAAATTTATATTTTGATTGTCCCTGAAGGGGACAAGACATAATAGCCGGGGATTTTAATCCCCGGAAAAGAAGATTGCTTTTATTCTAATAAAGCCCCGGCGGGGCGAAACAAGATGAACATGTTTACTTTTAAAAGCGTTTTTAGATTGGGCAGGACTAAATGAAGCAATTGCCGGACATGATGGAATGGCCCGCGGGCCGGCTGGATTTTTCCGACGGGGCACTGGTCATGGGCGTGCTGAATGTCACCCCGGACTCTTTCAGTGACGGCGGCCTCTATCTGGATGTCGATAAAGCCGTTGCTTACGGCGTTGAGATGGCCCGTCAGGGTGCCGCCATTCTTGACATCGGCGCCGAATCAACTCGTCCGGGCTCCGATCCCGTTGCCGCCGATGAACAAATCAAACGTGCCGTCCCGGTCATTGAAAAACTTACGCAGCAGATTGATATCCCCATCAGCATCGACACCAAAGATGCCGAGGTGGCCGCCGCCGCCATCCAGGCCGGTGCATCCATCATCAATGACATCACAGCCCTCACCGATGAGGCCATGACACAGTTGGCCGTCGAAAAGCAGGTGCCGGTCATCCTGATGCACATGCAGGGCAGCCCCGATACCATGCAGCAGGAGCCGCACTATGAGGACGTGGTCGCACAGGTCATGGAATACCTGACCGAACGCGCCAAGGATGCCGAAGCCGCAGGCGTCCCCGCCGAACGGATCATACTGGACCCGGGCATCGGGTTTGGTAAAACGACCGCCCACAACCTGCAATTGCTCAACCGCCTGGATTGGCTGTGTGAATTGGGCTATCGGGTGCTCATCGGGACCAGCCGCAAACGATTCATCGGGCAGATCACTGGTAAAGAAACGCCCGCCGACAGAATCTTCGGCACCGCCGCGACGGTGGCACTGGCGATCGGAAAGGGGGCCTCCATTGTGCGTGTCCATGATGTCGCACAAATGAGCGATGTGGTAAAAGTGGCAAATGCGATCTGCAGACCCGATACGGTTACAGATTAATTTCCGCCGTCTGTGAAGGAAGGACCGCGGACGTCTGAAGCTGTTTGATATTGGCGGCCTTGGGGAACGTAAACGCAGGCTGTTTTTGATAAAGAGCCGTGCCGAAATCCATCATCGTCGAATTGCCGACGGGAGCAACCGCCGTAGAAGTCGAAAGAATATTGGCGATCATCGCGGTCAGATGTGAAAAGAAACCTTCTTTCTTTTCCGCTTGTTTAATAGAGGCAAT
The DNA here is from genome assembly GCA_963675155.1 of Anaerohalosphaeraceae bacterium. GTDB lineage: Bacteria > Planctomycetota > Phycisphaerae > Sedimentisphaerales > Anaerohalosphaeraceae > 4572-13. The sequence goes on from OY775912.1 coordinate 1,733,968, forward strand.
CTCCACCGACATGCGGGGCGTCCCATCCTCTGTGCGTTGAAACTTCAGGGCATTCACGCGGGCGACCTGGCAGTTCTTGCGGTTGGCGTACAGGAACTGGCCCTTTTTACGGGGCACATCATAAATGCTGACTTCGACAGGGCTCTTGCTGTTGTCCCGGTTAAACGATACTTCAATACTGTCCATCTGGACTTCCTCGCCGTCAACCGTGCCGATGCACTCTATGCGTCCCTGGCAGGCACCGCTCAAACGGATCCACTCAAGCAGTTTGGTAATCTCTTTGGTGGATTTCTTTTTCTTATCGTGGGTAAACTGCTTTTGAATCATTTCTGTGGAGTCGTACATCGCCGAATAGCTGCCCGAACCGGTGACTTCGAAATCGCATTCCACGCGAACCGTGTTGCCGTTCTGTCGTCGTTTCCAACTGATGATATTGGCGGAAAACGTCGTGCCGGGGGCGGTCGAGACAGTCACTGAGGTAGGGGAGGTCAGGGGCACAAAATACATAAAGCAATCGACAGGATTGGCTTGGCCGGCTTCGGGGTGATAACCCAGACGAAGTTCAGGACCGCTCAAAAGCCCGGGCGATGATTGCGTTTGTACCCCCTGAGCCACGACGACGGTAGTGACCGAGAGCACCAATAAAATGTAAAGTTTAGTTTTCACGTATTTAAGCACCCCCCTGGTAAGTCAGGGTTTCTATCTTAAGTATAAAATATAGGATACTAATATAACGGTATAATGGTGCGAAATAATTAAAGTTTTGTTAAATATTTTGAAATAATTTAGTCTATAACCCACTTGAAATAAGATAGAAGTTTCGTTTTTAGCCTGAAAATAACGATAATTGGAATGCGGGTATGCTTTCTCAACTGATCCCGAAATGTCGCCAATCGCGCAGCCGGATTTCATGCAACAGTTTCGGTTATCGGGCGTCTTTAACAATGAACCGACAATTTCAAGGCGAAAGCTGGAAAAAAACGTGACTCAAGATTCAGAAAGGCGTAAAATAATGGCCAAATGGAATGAGACATATGCTGAAAGGAGTGGCCATGGAGTGGATTAAAGATTTTCTCAAACCTGAAGTCATCTGGGCGTTGGTCGGATTGATTTTGCTCTTACTGGAATTTGCCGTGCCGGGATTGATTATCTTTTTCTTTGGCGTCGGTGCCTGGGTCGTCGCGGCGGTCTGTCTCTTTGTCGACATCAGCGTCAATGTGCAGATCATCATCTTTCTGGTCAGTTCAATTGTGTTGCTCGTGTCGCTCAGGAAGTGGCTCAGGGGGATTTTCGTTGGCCATACCTATTCCAAACAGGATGCTTCACAAGATCTGTCTGACCACATCGGGCAGAAAGTGATCGTGCAGGAAAAAATTGTTCCGCCTCAATCCGGCACTGTCGAACTGCACGGCGTCAAGTGGAACGCCAGGGCCTCAACCGTCATCGAAGCCGGTCAAATGGTCGAGGTCATCGGGCAGGAAAGCATAACACTCATTGTTAAACCATTATAAGCTCAAGGAGAACACAAATGAATTACATCGCACCGCTATTAGCCGCAGTCATTGAACCGGGATTAGTCATTCTCATTGTGATTGTTGTTTTTGTTCTGGTGACCCTGTTTAAGACGGCGCGAATTGTTCCGCAAAAAGAGGCCTTTATCATAGAGCGTCTGGGCAAGTATGCCAAAACACTCGAAGCCGGTTTTCATCTTCTGATCCCGTTTCTTGACAAAGTTGCCTACAAACACACCTTGAAAGAGCAGGCCGTCGACGTGCCGCCGCAGCAGTGTATCACCCGGGACAATATCGCCGTCGAAGTGGACGGGATTCTGTATATGCAGGTGGTGGACCCCAAGAAAGCCTCCTACGGCATTGACAATTACCGCTTTGCATCCACACAACTTGCCCAGACAACGATGCGTAGCGTCATGGGCAAGCTGGAACTGGATAAAACCTTTGAAGAGCGCGACGTCATTAACGGGGCCATTGTGGCTGCCGTGGATAAAGCCTCCGACCCGTGGGGTGTCAAGGTCACACGCTATGAGGTGAAAAACATCGTGCCCCCGCAGAGCATCAAGGATGCGATGGAAAAGCAGATGCGGGCCGAGCGTGAAAAACGCGCTGTGATTGCCGAATCCGAAGGGGATCGTCAGGCCAAGATCAACCGCGCCGAAGGGGACAAGCAGCAGGTCATCGCCCAGTCCGAGGGGGAAAAGCAAAAACGCATCAACGAGGCCGACGGCCGGGCTGCGGAAATCGAAAAAGTCGCCATGGCCACCGCGTTGGGCGTGCGGGAAATTGCCAAGTCCATCAATGCCGAAGGCGGTAGCGACGCCGTCAACCTCCGGATTGCCGAGCAGTATATCAATGCCTTCGAAAAACTGGCACAGACCAACAACTCGATCATTATTCCGACCAATCTGGCCGACATCGCCGGCGTCATCAAAGCCGCAACCTCGGTGATCGAAAAGCCCATCCCGAAGGGGTGAAAGTGAATTAGCTCCGGCGGCGTATCTGTCCCGTCGAAGCTCATAGAGCAAAGAGGGAAGCCCCCGGAAAAGAGGAGTTCTCTCCCTTATTGAGCCCCGAAGGGGCGTAATATAATAGCCCGGGGTGTGAACCCCGGGAAAATGAATGTTGTTGTTTTGAGTCCCAAAGGGACGGTATAAAGGAAGCCTTTCGACAGAGCATGCCGGATACCTTTAGAAGTTGTATTTGAAATCACAGAAAAAGCCATGGAAACCCGTGCGGTTTTCCATGGCTTTCTTGTTAAAGACTCCGGGGACGCAGGAGGGTTAGTAGAGGTACCTGTCGTTGCTGCCCCCGGATAGTAGAGGGCTCTGCTAAGGGCCACCGAATTTTTTTCCCCTTACTTCTCAAAAGCTTCTTCCGCCGCATTCCTTCTGCCACCGCGTTTGGGAGACAATAAACGTTAAGAAAGGACGTTTATAATAAAAGATGAATGTCCCCGCCCAAACATTGATAAGAAAAACAGGAAAATTGAAAAGTTTTTTATCAAATGGGCAGATGTTTCATGGCCTTGATCTTAAGTTCTTTATTTGCAATAAGATACAATTTTTGTTAAAAAATGGAAAGTGTGTTAAAAAGGTGAGGAAAGTGTGCCGAATTGGTGAAATATTCTATCATCCCTGTGTTCAACATGTCATTCCCGTGTTCAACTTATTGTACCATCCCCGTGTTCAACTTATCATTGCCATCCCCGTGTTCAATATGTCATTCCCGCGCAGGCGGGAATCCAGAGCCATCGAGTCAGGAATAAATGAAACGGGCGAAGACCGAATCAAACGCCCTCAATAAATTTGATAAGATCATAAACGGTTTGGTTGAAGGGCACTTCAATGCCGCTTTTTTCAGCCAATTCGATGATTTGTCCCGTCAAGGCTTCAATTTCCGTTTTCTTGCCCGCTTTCAGATCCTGCAAGGTCGAGGAGCGGTGCCCGGCCGTCGGCGGCACAAGCTGAGTGTAAAAAACCTCCCGGTACGCTGCGGAAGTGCCCCAATAGGTTCGAAAACCGCTTTTTTCCATCACGGTATAGATTTCGTCGATGAGTTGGTCCATCAGCGTCCGCGTGGAGTCATTGTCCGCCAGTTTGCCGTAGGGCACCTCCAGGATCGCCCCCAGTGGGTTCAAAGCACAGTTGTAGAGCATCTTGGCCCACAAATCCTGCTCAATCTCATGCCACGGCAGGCAGGGCAGACCGCCTTTGGCAATCGCCTCACACAGCGGCTCAATCGGTTTTACCGGCATCCCGAACAGCGAACCGACATGAACCGCATCCGCATGCACCGTAATATCGACATGATTCGGCTCCGGCCGCGTAAACCCGGTAATGACCCGACCGCTGTAGATCATATCTTTGTCGAAATGGGCGACGAATCGCTCCGCATTGCCCCAGCCGTTCTGAAAATGGACAATTTTTCCCTGATCTTTCAATAGGTGCCGGTATGAGGCCAGTGTTTCAGCCGCCGCTTGCGTATGAGTGGACTTCGTGCAGACCAGGATCGTGTCAAACCGCTTCGATTCAATGTGTGACAGGTCCGTAAACGCCTCAAACGTGTCGGGCTTGGCGAAAAATTCACCGAAAATCCCCGTTCGCTTCAGCCCGCCTGATTTCAGGCAATTGATAGTCTCTTCACCCGCCAGCAGGGCAACTGCCGCCCCCGACTTGAGCAAACAACTCCCCAAGCCAAGCCCCACCGCGCCGCTGCCAAAGATCAATACATCCATGCTGATACCTTTACCTGTAGTCATTTCTATTGGTTATGCTTTGTAGAAAACATTATTCTTGTATAGTCATGCCGGGCTTGACCCGGCATCCAGGCGGTTGTCGCATTGGATCCCGGCTCGGAGGCCGCCGGGGACACAGTCGAAATACGTTCAAATTCAGAACATTTCTACAGGGCATACGGGTTAATTGCCTGCTATTTTAAACCGAAAATTGTCGCAATTTCAATACTCAATTCCAATACTCAATTCCAAACCGGCAAAAAAAGCTAAAATATCTGGTCAATCTCCCGTGTAGACAGTAAGATAGGAGGGTGATTTTTACGGTGGAAAATAATGCAAACACAGCGGGACATTATTGTTGTTAGCGATCTGCACACCGGCGACGGCGGTCCGCGGGACAATTTTGCCGTGGATCACAAAGACCTGAAGTTTAACCGGTTTTTGGATTATGTCGCCGCCCAGGATGCCGAGCTGTTTGTGTTGGGCGACTTGTTCGAGTTCTGGCAGGCCAACATTGGCCGGGTACTGACCCGTCAGATGGATCTGATCAATCGACTGGCCGAGATGCAGGCGGTCTATGTCGTTGGCAACCATGATGCGGATTTTGAAGATCTGGTCGACACCGGATTTTTCGCCCATCCGTTCTTTCAGCGAATGAGTGCGCCGTTCGAGCGGACGATTGCCGGCAAACGCTTCAAGTTTATGCACGGCCACGAACTGGACCCGTTCAACCGGGACGGCACGCCGCGATGGGGACGTATCCTGGCGATCTTCGGCGGCATTCTCGAAGACCGAAAAGGGTCGCCGCTGCTGTCGGCGGGCGGATTTACCGAAAAAAGCCTGCTGAAAATGGGCCGCAGTTTTATGTGGATGTGGAATAATTCGGTCAACCTGTTCGAAAAAAGTGAAAAGCATGAAAAAGCGCATGCGATCACGGAATCGCTTACGCCCGCACAGGACCCGGCCAAGATCAAGGGCATTATGTCGCTGTACCACAGCAACAAGCTCGCCGAAGGGTATGACTATCTCGTCACCGGCCACACCCATAAAGCCGGGCTGTTCCAGGATTGGTACTGTAACAGCGGCTGCTGGGTTGGCCTGCGAACCAACTTCCTGCGAATCCGAACCGATGCGAACGTTCAGGTGTACGAGTGGCAGGATGACAGGGCAATGGTAACCGAAGAACACAGTTTTGCATAGGAGAGAGTATGAAGCCGATCAAGTTGCCCGTCAATCTGACGGGGCTGATGAATTTTTCGCTGGGCTATAAGCACTGTCCCCAAAAGACGGGCTTGCCGCCGGGGACCCCGGTCTATACCGGTTCCGCGCCCGCAGAACCGATCCAAATCGAACTGATCGATTACAACGAAAACGAGTTAAATCAGACAAAACTCAAATCGTTAGAAGACTGTTTCGTCTGCAAAGACACACCCACCGTTAGTTGGATTAATATAACAGGGCTTCATGATATCGAAAAGATTCAGCAGATCAGCCGCCATTTTAATCTCCATCCGCTGGTGCAGGAAGATATTGTCCATGTCGGCCAGCGTCCCAAAATCGAGGAATACGACGATTACCTGTTCCTTGTGATGAAAATGCTTACGTACGACGAAGAAAAGCAGGCCGTTGAAAGCGAGCAGGTCAGTTTTATTGTGCGGGAGAACTGTCTGATTACATTTCAGGAGCGAAAGGGCGATGTCTTCGAGCAAATTCGCGAACGGATTCGCTCCGAAAACGGACGGATCCGTAAAATGGGCAGCGATTATCTGGCCTATGCCCTGATGGATGCCATTTTGGATAATTACTTTCAGATATTGGACGTCTTTGGCGAGAAAATCGAACGGCAGGAAGAGCAGTTGCTGTCGCATTTTGATAAAGTGATTCTGCCGGAAATTCACAACCTCAAACGGGATTTAACGATACTGCGGAAATCCGTCTGGCCGTTGCGGGAAATGGCCGGCGGCCTGGAACGGTCCGAGTCGTCGCTGATTCACGCAGAAACGCATGCCTTCCTGCGTGACCTCTATGACCATACGATACAGATTATTGACACGATTGAAAGTTTCCGCGATGTGACATCTGGGCTGATGGATCTGTACCTGTCCATTGTCAGCAATCGCATGAACGAGGTTATGAAAGTGTTGACGCTCATTGCGACGATTTTTATTCCGCTGGGGTTTGTTGCCGGCGTCTTCGGCATGAATTTCGAGTCCATGCCCGAACTGAAATGGCATTGGGCCTATCCGGTCGGATTCTGGGGGGCGATTATAGTGATCGTTTCGGTAATGGTCTGGTTCTTCAAACGAAAAAAATGGCTGTGATCCAAAAAACAAACAACGCTATGGAGCGTGAAAAATGTTGAATTTACTGTTATTCATTATGGTTCTTTTTGTGTCCTTTGTGGCGGTACGCATCGGCGCCATCGCGTTTCATTTGACGGGGCTGGATTGGTCGCTGGCCAAGTTTCAGGCGCTGTCCTGTTTCAGCGGCACCGGCTTTACCACGCGCGAATCGGAACTGGTGGTTGGGCATCCCCAGCGGCGGAAAATCGCATCAATCTTAATGGTTCTTGGAAATGCCGGACTGGTGACGCTGATTGCCACCGTTGTCGGTTCGCTGCGCCCACGTCAGTGGAAAATGCCGTTTTTACGCGCGATCCCCGAAGATTTGATTCCCTGGATCAGCCTGATCGGCATCATCGCCGGTGTCTATGCGTTGTACCGGTTTATGAATTCCAAAGCCGCCTATCATCTGACGAGTTTGTTAAAACGGAAATTGATGGCGCATCAGGAACAGGCCCGCGCCGTTTCATTTGAAGAACTCACCATTTCAACCGGCGGCTACGGCGTCGTTCGCATGCGGGTGTGTCCCAATAGCCCCATTCTCAATAAAAGCATCCTGCAGTCAGGGCTGAAAGATCAGGGCATTCTGCTGCTGGCCGTGGTTCGCCAGGAACAGACGATGCCCAACCCGGCGGTCTCAACCGTCATCCGTGAAAACGACGAACTGATCTGTTTTGGCCGGACGGATGAAATTCGCCAGACCGCTTGTTTTCAGCCGGCGACGACGACACCCTCAAACGGAACAAAAGAAAACGATATGGAGATTGACCCGTGATCGCATCTGCTGAAGGATTTGATATTTTTGCGTGGGTCGTAATCCCCGTGCTGATTTTCCTGGCGCGCATTGTTGATGTCACCATCGGCACCGCGCGGGTGATTTTTGTCTCGCGCGGCTACAAACTGCTGGCCGCCGCCTGCGGGTTTTTCGAGGTGCTTATCTGGTTAATCGCGATGGGGCAGATCATGAAAAACCTGTCCAACCCGCTGTGCTACCTGGCCTATGCGTCCGGGTTTGCACTGGGCAATTATATCGGCATTACGCTGATCGAGAGGATGTCGCTGGGAACGGTGCTGGTGCAGGTCATGACCAACCATGACCCGTCCAATCTCATCGAGGCCCTGAAAACGAGCGAATACCGCGTCACGACCGTTCAGGCGCAGGGGGCATTTCAGCCGGTCAAGCTGGTCTTTAGCATCGTCCCGCGACGGGAATTGGAGAAGGTGGTCAACATCATCAAAACCCATAACCCCATGTCGCAATATACCATCCAGGAAATCGGCAGCGTCAAAGAGGGGTTTTTCCCGACTCGCAAAAAGATTGGCTCTGTTCGCATCAATTCAATTGTAAAACCCTTTCGTAAAGGCAAATAATGGCGCAACCGACCAAAACAGACGTGAAACTGAAGCAGTTGAAAGAATTGTTTGGCACACACAAAACCATGCTCATTGTCGTGCAGGACAATCCTGATCCGGATGCCATTGCCTCGGCGATTGCCCTGCGAAAGCTGGCCAATACGCTCTCGAACATCCAGTGTTCCATCGCCCACGGCGGCACCGTCGGCCGGGCCGAAAACCGGGCACTGGTCAGATACCTGGCCCTGAATCTGCGTCCGATTGATCAGATCGACATGACGCAGTTTGAGCTCTTCGCGATGGTCGATACCCAGCCGGGCACCGGCAACAATTCCCTGCCCGGCCGCGTCGAGCCGGATATCGTCATCGACCACCACACCTGCAAGGAACTGACCCGTCATTGCCGGTTTACCGATGTCCGCTGTAAATACGGCGCCAGCGCGACGATTCTGCTGGAGTACCTTAACGAAGCGAAGATCACGCCGGACGTGCCGCTGGCCACGGCGATGCTGTACGCGATTCGCTCCGATACGCAGGACCTGGGCCGCGATTCGACCAAGGCGGATATGCAGGCGTTTACCCAGTTGTATGCGATTGCCAACAAGCGGATGCTCAGCGAGATTCAACGCGGCAAGGTCGAGCGAAACTATTACCAGATGCTGGCTGACGGGCTCAACAATGCCAAGGTGTATAAGAATGCGATTGTCACCAGCCTGGGCAAGATCGAGAACCCCGACATGATTGCTGAGGTCGCCGATATGCTGCTGCGCGACGACCAGACCGACTGGATTATGGTCTACGGCTATTGCAAAGACATGCTGCTGATCTCGCTGCGGACCTACCGGCAGCCGGGCAGTGCCGAGAAGGTCATCCGCCAGCTCGTCGCCCGCAAAGGCACCGGCGGCGGACACCCCAGCTACGCCGGCGGACAAATCCCCTGCGCCGGCATGAGCGAAACGAAAATCGAAAAGCTCGAAAAAACCATCATCAACCGATTCATCAAAGCCACCACCAAAGGCCAGCCCAAAGAAGAAAAACTCATTAAAACGTAAGAATAATTTTCCTCAGAAGGCTTTGATGATAAAATTCACTGCATAGTTGTTCGGACGCGTTTCTTCATCCCCGCCGCCTTCTGTTGTATTTTGTGTTTTAGATAGTGCATTTTGGGTTGAGGCTCCGCCAGGATTATTCAGGGGGGGTTCTGTACCGCCTGCCTTAATGTTGCCAGCAACAGCTCTTCCGTAGTCATGCTTGTGTTCTAAGTCTGCCCAGAAGTTTTTTTGGGGCAAAGCAGTTGCGTATTCTTGTGGACTGCCTACTAATCTCGGCTCACGTTGCTCGTATTGATATTTCTTTTTCGCATTTTGCCCTGCACCGCGAAGAAACATACCCCGAAGATCAGGTGTGGTTTTACAAATCCGCCGAAGATCTTCATATTTTTCTCCATCGGGTACGTTTCTACCGTCACATAGTAACCAGCCTGAATCCAATGGAAGCTCTCCGGTGCCACGATAGGCAACGATTGAGCCGACAGGCAAGTCCTCATAACTTCCCATATTTAGTATGTCTTCAATGTCAGAAAGTCTGTTTTCAAAAGCACTGTACTTGGTGACAGCCGTTGCGGTCAGACCGATAACAGCAATAACAAGCATCAGAATAGCAATTGTTTGCTTGTGAGAACCATTAGGCATAATTATCTCCTTAATTATTTTTAGTTGTACCATACTTGTTGCGTTTTATACTTTTTAAAACACATGGAATTAACAATGTTCTCATCACGCAGACTTCGCTAGAGTCGAATCTTTTTGACTTCGGCTCCCTGGCCGTTGTTTTCTTCAAGAGGGATTATTTTTACATGAACCTCTATATATTCATTAGCGTGCTGGTATTCTCGGTTGATGTGATAGGGAACTTGCCCGCCACGTAGAAAAGTACCTTCAACACGAAACAGTTCATCATCCTTGTTTTCTTTCAGCATGCCGGCAATGAATTGTGTCAGTTCCTTGGCGATAGCCAGAACCGCCGCGGCACCGGGATGTGAGGCGATAATCAGTTTTAGACCCAGATCGGTCGCTTTGGATTGGATGAACTTTTCTAAGAGCTCACCGCGTTCTTGAATGTCCTTATCCGCTTCCATGAAAAGAATGGAAATAGCAACGAACTCACCGGGATTGGCGGGGCCGTATACAAGGTGTCCGTCGCCCAGCATCGTGACAGTGCAGCCTGCTGCGACCTTGGGGAAAGGCATCATATTAAAAGCAATTTCGGGGTTTTCCGCATTCCTCGCATCGACCGCAATAGACAGAATGTAGGGCTCATTGTATTTCCCTTCAAACCATTCACTGTGCTTTTTTTTGAGTGTAAATTGTGGAATCGTAATCGCAATACTCGAGTTTTCTTTGTCAAATATAGTTGCCATAATATTTTCTCCTTTCTTAGTGAATATCTAAATCTTATGCCGGAAAAGCTGGCTTTAATAGCTCTAAGGAAAGGTGGCAGACTGCTTGCTTGTCATCCTTCTTTGTCTGCAAATAAAACGCGTTGATGTAGCTCGCATTTGCCCTGTTCTGTTTGGATATTCGGTGATGTACCTTCTAAAAATCCGTACTATCCATTTGTGATCTGGCAGTCAATAAAAAAACAGAAAAAGCGGTAAATATTTTTGCCCGAAGAATTCTGGACGTCGATTTTCTCCCCATGGCCGACACATGGCTGAAAACAGGGCTAAACCAGCCCGCCGACGTCACCCGAAACGGCACCGTCAACCTCGAGGATCTGGCTGAGCTAACCGACCAGTGGCTCCAAACAACCACCCGCTAAAAAATCTGTGGCAAAAAACCTTCGTGAACTTCGCGATAAATAAAGCCCTGTCAAAAACTTATATACTTGTATACAGATATTCTTACATTCTTGGAAAAAACAGCCGCAATCAAATTCCCGGCCTGCTATAATACATAAAATTTAATAATATGATAAAAGGAGCATAAAAGAAGGAAAAAGTCTTCGCCCCCTCAAGACTGAGGACTAGAGACGAAGGACTGAAAATGGAGGAGGCATACCAGTGGCCAGCCGGCAGTTACCAGTTAAAACCTTATTTTCTCTTCATAGTCTTCATGGAAAATTAATTCGTGAAAATCCGCGTAATCTGCGGTGGCTTTTTATGCAAAACAAACCCATTTTTAATATTTCCTTAATATTGATAAGCCATTCAAGATAAGGAGTTAAAGGAGAAGTGAGCTGAAATATGAAGAAAATATCAAACCCAAACAAACCCATTCAAAGCCATTTCCAAAGCGGCTGACAGTCGGATGAATTCATCCGTAGAAAATACGCCCCGTTAATGGTATGATGTGGGAGATTTGAAAGTTAACACTTTGGAGTGATAATGGATGGAAGATAAGAAAGTGTATGAGCCGATTGTCGATGATGATGCGGTGCTGGCGATCCTGGATAAGATTTCGATTTTGGCGGGGTTGGATGCCGATCAGCTTTCGCGGCTGTTTGATATGCTTCATCTTGTCCGGTACCGGGCCGGTGAGCATGTGTTTGAGCAGGGGGCCCAGCCCGACCACATTTACATCGTCAAAACGGGCAGGGTCAAGCTGATCATCTGGGAGGATGATACGCCGCTGGAGCTGGTGGCCTTTGGCGAAGGGCGCTGTTTCGGGGAGGCGTCGATGATCGGGATTCAGCCGCATAAGGGCACCGCGATTGCCGAGTGCGAGACCGAATTGATCGTGTTGTCGCGGCCAAATCTGATGTCGATTTACGAGTCGGACAAGGAGCTGTTCGGTATCCTGATTTTGAATATCGCCCGGGAGGTATGCCGCCGGCTGTATGCCTCGGGGGATATTCTACTGCATTATATGCTGGAAAAGGGGAAGAAGTGAACGCTTCAATGGGGTGTGAATTGAAATATATGGAAGTGAAGAAAACATTTTTAACGGTGTGCCTGATTGTTTTGTTGGCTGTTTTGTCCGGCGTTTCAAACGGAGCCGAGAGTTCGAAAATATTGGACGTTACCATTTCCCCGGATACCCGGTACCAGACGATCGACGGGTTTGGCGCTTCGGATGCCTGGCGTGTTCAGTTTGTCGGCGAGCACTGGCCGCTTGAAAAAAGAAACCGGATGGCTGATTTATTATTCAGCCGGGAATTTGATCCGGACGGCAATCCAAAAGGCATCGGTCTTTCGCTGTGGCGTTTTTATCTTTCCAGCGGCACCGCCCAGCAGGCTGATGACAGCGGGATTCGTAACCCCTGGCGACGAGGCGACTGTTTTCTGAATGCCGACGGCAGCTGCGACTGGAGCCGGCACGCCGGCCAGCGGTGGTTCCTGCAGGCGGCGCAAAAGCGAGGCGTCGAAAAGTTTCTGGCGTTTACAAATGCCGCCCCGGTCTATTTGAGCAACAACGGCAAGGGGTATGCGACCAAAGGGGATCTTCGTTTGAACATCAAGCCGGGCCGTTTGAAGGATTATGCCCGATATATGGCCGATGTCCTTGAGCATTTCAGCGGGGACGGGCTGGTTTTCGATTACCTGAGCCCGGTGAACGAGCCGCAGTGGAACTGGGATAAAGCCGACCAGGAGGGCACGCCGGCTCAGAATGAAGAAATCTATAAACTGGTTCGGCATCTATCGAAAGCCTTATCCGAAAGAGGTCTGACCACCCGCATTGTCATCGGTGAAGCCGGTACGATTGGTCACGCGGCCATGCCGATGGAATCAATGAGCCCCGGCAGCGACGGACGCGATGATCAGACGCGTTTCTTTTTCAGCGAGCAGTCGCCGTTTTATATCGGGGATTTGCCAAACGTTGAAAAAACGATGTCCGCGCACAGTTATTTTTCCGTCTGGCCGATTGAAAAACAGGTTGAATACCGCACGACGGTGAACGAGTTGCTCAAACAGGCCAATCCGGATTTAGGCTATTGGATGAGTGAATATTGCATCCTCCAGGAAAACGATGAGATTGGCGGCGGCTCCGGCCGGGACCTGACCATGAAAACCGCTCTGTATGTGGCCCGGATCATCCATCACGATCTGACGCTGACCCATGCCAAATCCTGGCAGTGGTGGACGGCATTGTCGCAGTGTGATTATAAGGATGGACTGATTTACCTTGATGACGGCTCCCGGGGAGATACCGGAAAAACAGGTTCCCATGTGGAAAGTCTGCGTGTTGACGGGACCATACGCGACAGCAAACTGCTTTGGGTGTTGGGAAACTATTCACGATTTATCCGGCCGGGGATGGTGCGAATAGGATGTTCAATGGCACCACAGCAGTCAGCGAAGGACGGAGTGCTGGCCTCGGCCTATGCCGATCCCGAAAATAAAACGGTGGTGTATGTGTTTACGAATTTATCCAATCAGCCAGTCCATATCCGTGCGGGGGCCGGCAAGCGGGTTAAAATCTATACAACGGATGCAAAAAACAACCTGGGGCTGTCATTTCAATCGCTTGACAATCTCCTCATACCTGAAAGATCGGTTGTGACGGTCATCCATGACAGATAGGGGGGGCATCATAGATAAAGTTTCGTTTTTGTGTTGAAATCTACATTTTCAGAGCTTTTTAGGCTTTACAATGTTGTCTCACTTTTTTAAGATGCTTCTATGTCCAGAAACGATAAAGGTAAAGCGAAGTCCTGTTTAAGCGGCATCAGTTCGGTGCTCTGTCAGATTGACCAGCCCGTCCAGATGAAGCACTTTCTCGAAGAAATTCTCACCCCCGCCGAACAGAAGGATCTGGCGTTGCGCTGGCAGCTCATGAAAATGCTGGAAGAGGGCGTCCCGCAGCGACAAATCGCCGCCGAACTGGGCATCAGCCTGTGCAAGATCACGCGCGGTGCAAAAATCCTGAAAGCCAAAAACTCGATTAGTAAACGGTACCTCAATACAGGAGAACAAGATGGATAGGAAAATTTTACTGCAGGAAAAAGACATCCCGAAGCAATGGTACAACATGGCCGCTGACCTGCCGACGCCGATGCTGCCGCCGCTGGGACCGGACGGAAATCCCATCTCGCCGGATATGCTGGCGCCGGTATTCCCGATGAATCTCATCGAGCAGGAAGTCAGCACCGAGCGATGGATTGATATTCCCGAAGAGGTCCTGGATATCCTGTATCGCTGGCGACCGGCGCCGCTGCGTCGTGCAGTTTACCTGGAGAAATTCCTCGATACGCCCGCGAAGATTTACTACAAGGACGAAAGCACCAGTCCCGCCGGCAGTCACAAACCGAATACGGCGATCCCGCAGGCGTGGTACAATAAACAGTTTGGTATCGAGCGGTTAACGACCGAAACCGGTGCGGGCCAGTGGGGCTCGGCGTTGTCGTTTGCCTGTGCGCTGATCGGGTTGGAGTGTAAGGTGTTTATGGTCCGTATCAGCTTCGATCAGAAGCCGTTCCGCAAGCTGATGATGCAGGTCTGGGGCGGCAACTGCGTTGCCAGTCCGAGTGACGAAACCAACGCGGGCCGGGCGATTCTTGAAAAGATGCCCGATACGCCCGGCAGTCTCGGCATCGCGATTTCCGAAGCCATCGAGCAGGCGGTCACCGATCCGAGCGGTAAAACCCGTTACGCACTGGGCAGCGTACTGAACCACGTCATGCTGCACCAGTCGATCATCGGTCTGGAGGCGAAAGCCCAGCTTTCCAGTGTTGGCGAGAAGACGCCGGACGTGGTTATCGGTTGTGCCGGCGGCGGCAGTAACTTTGCCGGCCTGGCGTTCCCGTTCACACAGGACAAAATCAACGGCGCCGATATCGAGATTATTCCCGTTGAACCGACGGCCTGTCCGACGTTGACGCGGGCGCCGTTTGCGTATGACCATGGCGATACCGCCTGTATGACGCCGTTGATGGCGATGTACACGCTGGGCCACGCGTTCGTTCCGCCGCCGATTCACGCCGGCGGACTGCGTTATCACGGCATGGCACCGCTGGTGTGTCAGTGTGTCGTCGAAGGGCTGCATACGCCGCGGGCGATCGATCAGGTCGAATGCTACGAGGCGGCCCTGACATGGGCACGCACCGAAGGGACGATTTGTGCACCGGAAACCAGCCACGCGGTGGCCTGTGCGATCCAGGAAGCCAAAAAGGCCAAGGAAGAAGGCAAGGAAAAGGTCATCCTGTTCAACTACAGCGGCCACGGCCTCATGGACCTCAAGGGCTATGAAGCCTATATGAGCGGCAATCTGACACCGTACGCACTGCCGGATGAGGAACTGGCCAAGACCGAGGAGATCCTGAAGGATTATCCGCCGGCCGAAATGCGAAAAACCGGCAAGTGGTAAGCCGAATTGGCCTGACTGATTTTAAAACAGCCCGCTTTTCATAGCGGGCTGTTTTTTTGTTTATACATAGAAAAAGACTTCGGCCGTTTTATTCATCGCAGCGAATGGACGGCACGATTTTGCAGGCCATCCAGTTTTCAGCAAGTATGGCGAAATCGCTCAGGTTGACTTTACAGTTATGGTCGAGATCGCCGGGGACGGCTGCGTCACAGCCGACCAGATCAAACGCGGTCAGGAAGTAGCCGGGCTGGCCGTCAGGTGTTTCGGCGTCGCCGTTGGATGCGGTCCAGAGGGTTCGCAAGGGCAGATAGAGCAATCCGTCCGGCGACATGGAAGCGGAAGCCAGAGCGATTGTTGTCGCATCGTTCCACTCGTCTTCGACATCGAAAGTATCCAACAGAACAGCTTCAGTGCGGTTGTCTTTGATGGCGAGGTATTGTCCGCCGTAGTTGTTGCCGACAATGATGACGCCGTTTTCGGTGACGATCGGAGACGAGCAAGGGTTGTCATATAAATGCCGGCTGGAGGTTTCATCGCTCCATTTGACGGAGCCATCGGCGGTGTTAATTGCATAGAGCTTACCGGTGATGGGTCCGGCGGATTGGAAATAGAACGTGCGACCGTCGTGGCTGAGGCATCCGGTTGAGCGGGCTTCTTCCAGTTTATTCGGGTCCCCATTCGCATCGTTCAGCAGGAATTTTCGGGAATCCCAGAGATCGTTTCCTTCAATGTCCAGACCGACGATATACAACTCCCGATTAAATCCGATCGGCGCATAGATCGATCCCGTTTCCGGGTCAACCGTGGGGCTGGCGTCTGTGCCTGCATAGGTCATCACCTGCCAGAGTTCATTGCCGGTACTGCCGTCAAAGGCTGAAATGCGTCCGGCGCGTCCGGTCTGAATAACGGTGAGCGTGCCTTCATTGTCATACAAGGCTGTATCGCCCAGACCGATGCTGAGGCTTGTTGTCGATTCCCAGACTTCCTGTATTGCTGTTCCGGTGTCAGCGGCGGCATACACCTTCTCGTTCCATTTATGCAGAAAGATGCGTCCGTCGGGGGCGATGGTGGGGGATTGCATCTGCAGGTGGGTCGGGTCGGTATCGGCGCCGTTGCCCCAGATGTTGGCGCCGTTGGTGCCGGGGCCGTCGATGGTTGGGAAGGCGAGGCAGCGGTGTCCGGCAGAGATACTGTCCTGTGTGGCATAGATGACCGAGCCGTCGTTGGCAAAGGCCTGGGTGGTGTGGCCGATGCGGTCGCCGCCGGTGGTGGTGTCCTGCCAGATGAGAGCGCCGGTATGGCGGTCCACACAGGTCACGTAGTTGGGCCATGTGTTTGCGCACAGTGTGACATCGGCACCGTCGGGACCGACGCCGTCATAGTAGATCATGTCAGTGCCGTAGAAGGCGCCGGTGCTGCCGCCGGAACGTTTCTGCCAGACGATAGTGTCGAAGAAGGTGTCGTTCATGCGGTCGGCGGCAATTTTGACCGCGGCCCGGCCGGTGTTGTGGATGTCTTTTTGTTTCATCTGCCAGGCATTCGTGTCCTGCGGAGGCAAGGTGTATAATGTTAGTGAAGGAGAAAACTCGGTTCCGGTTTCGGACGCCAAAATATTCATGTCGTGGTGGGCATCGGATTCGATGAAGATATTTCCATCGTAGTCATCATGGTCGCCGGCAAGGCGGAAGTTGATGACGATTTGATCGCTGGTGCGATTGTTAATCTGTTCGGTGACATCCATGTAGACATGCTCCTGGATGGTACTGTTCAGTGTGCCGGGAGAGGGGTTGTCCCAGCTCCATGTACCGAGCTGAACGGTGCCGGCGTCGTAGTCGTCGGCTTCGACAATTCCGTTGCCTTCAGCCAGCCAGGGCTCCAGACGAATGGCATCGAAGGCGTAGGCCTGTTCGATGTAGAAGTGAAGTTCTGCGTGTGCCATGTCACCGGCGGGGAGGCTTGACAGGTCGAATTCGCAGACGAATTGATATTCGAAAGGCGGACTCGATGTCCAGGAGATGACGGGCCATGCCTGGCCGTCGGCTTCGACAAGGGTGTCTTCATTGTCATAATACTGGTGTTGGATTTCTCTGTCTTCGGTCGGATAGAAAGCATAGCTTGACGCGAAGAGATTTGTTGAACCGCTGATCAACAGCCATAACAGGGTGTGTAGAAAAATCTTTTTTTTCATCTGAATTACCTCCTTATCATCAAAAAAAGAGTATCATACAGATACCGTCTACAGTGGATATCTGTTTTTGGACGCTGGTTCTGATAGGGAGACGTTTGGGTTTGTTTGAATCGAGGCCCCGGTTTCTCCCCTCACAGAGAAAACTGTTCGATGCACTTCTATGCCTATTATCGGCGGATGAATATCTTTTAGTTAATATAGTGAGGTCTTCCCGGAAAATCAAATTATTTTTTTATGAGAGTCCTTTTTGAAGGAATGGTTTTGAGGGGGGTGATGGGGCCGGAGGCGGCTTTTTTCGTGTATTTGAACGTAAAAAGGTGCGGTTTTCTGCGGAAATAGGAGTTTTTTTGTTGAAATCACGTTTTCAATCGGTAGAATGCTCTTTCTTGTGATGACCGTGCCGCCGCAGTCAATGGCACAGTTATTCAGGGTCGGTGCCCGAGTGGCTAAAGGGGATGGGCTGTAAACCCATTGGCGCGAGCCTTCGCTGGTTCGAATCCAGCCCGGCCCACTTGTTGGGTAAAGCCTGCGTTTCGTAACGATTCGCAGGCTTTTTCTTTTTGTGGTAAGTCTTTGCAAGGTAGAGACTTTTTATTTCCACCCTGTTGTTCTCTTGCGGCTCTTTGCATCACATTATACCCCTTACGGCGTCTGTCCGTTACTCATTTCGCCCCCTCACTGCGAGCGATTATTTGATTAAAAATAAAAACACTAGTTAACGATTCCAAAGGTGATTACGTTTAAACAATAATAGGTCATTATGAGGGAGGGGCTCTGGATGCAGAGAAAACAGACAGTTCGGACAGAAATGTCCCGTTCGTGTATCCACCGTCTTCGGTCTCAGTCAATGATACAGTTAATTATGTTTTTTAAGTTAAAATGGGCAGTATCCGCTGCAATTAAATCAGAGAGGTCAACAATGGGATTATGGAAGAAAAATAACACACCTGATATTCGCGGCATTATTTTTTTTTTGATGACTGCTGCGATGGGATTTAGCCAGGATCTTCCTCAAGGCGCCTCCTCGATCCAGGAGGAGTTGTCTGAGCCGTTTTGTTATTTTCTTTATCCGAGTGATCAACTTGGTTTTAAAGATTGTC
The DNA here is from genome assembly GCA_963675155.1 of Anaerohalosphaeraceae bacterium. GTDB lineage: Bacteria > Planctomycetota > Phycisphaerae > Sedimentisphaerales > Anaerohalosphaeraceae > 4572-13. The sequence continues at coordinate 1,752,503 of OY775912.1, forward strand.
CGCATGGCACACAGTTGACCTATGACGGCGCTTTCAATGCCGGGCTCGGAGAACTTGACCTGTTTATCGGCAGTTCCCTGAGACCCGTGCATCAGCGCATCAAAACGCTGCATAAAGACTATATTCCTGTTATAAGTTACACCGACACGGCTGATGGAATTTTGTATGACATTCAGGCTTTCGGGACGCCCTATGATTTGAAGCCGATGAATGTTCTCATTAATTTTATCGGTGTTACAGCAAAAAATCCAACCGATAGGGCAATTGATTCCTCGATAAAAGCTCAATTTACCGACCGGAAAGATGATTTCCGTTATAATTTTGCTAAGAATCTGCATGCGTATTATACCGATCAGTTTTTACAGCGGGACCGTTTTGTGGATTCCGCAGACGGTCATGCGGCTGACGGACAGGCCTGGCGAGGGGATCATCTCGTCTTCACATACAGCGATCACGTCAACGATGCTGATATTTCTTTGACACAGGGCCAAGATCCGGCTGTTACCTATCGGTTCGTTTTGCCTCCTCAAAGCAGCCGCACCGTATATTTGAAAATGCCTTTTGTGCCGGTGTGCAAAGAAAAGACCGAGGTGTTAGAACAAATAAGCCATGCTGATTACGATGATTATTTGAACCGTACGATCCATTTTTGGGAAACCGAATTAGCCAAAGGCACACAAATTGAACTGTCTGACCCGAAAGTTTCCACTGTCAACAAGGCCAGTATGGCTTACATGCTCATGGCCAGAAATGTTCTTGCTGACGGTTCCTATGGACAGCATGTGAACGAATTTCAATATGACTATTTTTTTTCCCGGGATGTCGCCTATTTTGCCCGAATCTATAATATGTACAATCGGCCCCAGATTGCCAGAGAAGTACTCGATCATTTTATTCAGTACGACAAAGACGGCAAGGCGGTCGGATTTCATTCGTTCTTTCCGGATGATTGGGGACAAATCTTATGGACGATGGGGGCTCATTTCCGAGCGACAAATGACCGGGAATTTGCCGCGTTTGTTTTCCCATTGATCCTGGGACATTTTGATAAGTTAATTAAATTGTGCAATGAAGATCCGCTTAACCTGTGGCCGGCTGCCGGTCCTTATGATAATGAGGCGATTACCGGTCATTACACAGGACACAGTTTCTGGATTTTGCTGGGAATGAAAGAAGCGATTTATATCGCGCATGAACTTGGAGAGAAAGAACACGCCGCATTTTATCAATCTATTTACGATCGCTATTTTGCCACGTTTATGAAAGTGCTTAGCGAAGCGACGGCCAAAACGGGCGGCTATATTCCCCCGGGGCTGGATGCTCCTGAAGAGGGGTATGACTGGGCCAATTCAACCGGCGGGGTTTATCCGTTTGAGTTGATTGATCCTTTTGATCCGGTTGTTACCCATACACTCGAGCTTACACGGGCGTATAAATATCGTGAAGGCATTATGACCTACGGGCCGAATGCGTGGTTGCTGGATCAACAAAACCGGCGTGGGGAGCCCATCTCCTCTCGCTATTGGCTGCACCATTACCAGACATTTAATGTGGATCAGCCTCTACTTGCACGCGGTCAACAGCGGGACGTTGTTGAGGATATGTATTCCATTCTGGCTCACACCGGAAGTACGAATTGCGGTTTTGAATTTGCGATTACCCCGTGGGGCAATCGAAACCCCTATACAAATTATACGCCGCATGGCTGGTTTGCCGCTCGGTTCAAGGAATTGCTGCGAAATATGCTGGTGCGTGAGTACCAGGGGACGCTGCATTTAGCTTCGGCCCTCGCTCCGCAATGGATTGAGCCCGGAGAAATGATTCGTCTAAAGGATGCGGCGACTGATTTTGGTCTGTTGACTTATACCATTAAAGCACGCGAGAATGGCGCCGATGTTGACATTCAATCCGACTGGAGAGAAAATCCGAAGAAAATTTTGTTCCACATTCCCTGGTTTGTCGAAGTGACTGATGTCACGATAGACGGCCGCCGCGCAACGGTTCAACAATTGCCCAATGATCAAGCGGTTGAACTGCCACTTCATGTTAAAAACGTTCATTTTGATTGGCGGTGGAAAGAGCATCCGGACCTGAGCTACGAAAGAGCGGTTCAGTTATATCTTGATACCTATTACAACCGGCCGGAACATGCCGATTATTCGTACTTGTTTCCCACGCCGCGATCGCCCAAGCTGACGGATGATGAAAGAGTAATCTCCGGCTCAAGAAACGTTGAGATGTATATCCCGGGCGGAGCGGGGAAAATTTATTATACATTGAACGGCGATGAACCGACTGACAAAGCATCGGTTTATGAGCATCCAATTACCCTTGATGCCGATGCAACCATCAAGGCCATTACCATATGGAAAGACGGTCGAAAAAGCAGCCCCGTGTCGTTTGTTTTCACGGAATCGAAACCGTAGAAATTGGGTAAGATTTGACCTGGCTTACTGAAGGCGGATATTCCAACGAGTATTCGCCTTTTTTGGTGCGCCGAAGGAAACCGGACAGTGTGGCTTTGGCCCGCTGGGTTTTGGTGGGCTCAAAGCTGGGCAGTTTATCAATGGCGGCTTGCTCCTGTCCTCTGGAAATATGATTATATCCGGCCCGCTGACTGTCTTTGCCGGATGCGTGACCAGCACCAAAGAACAACTGTAATCGGTTGCAATACGTTTTATACGCTGCAAGAAAGCGTTATCCTCTATCCACGGCTTTCGATATAATGGATTTTCGGGATAGTAGACCATCCCTTCAACCAGTATGGACGTAAAAGGAGGCGTCTTTGACACTATTTTCATTGAACCGTTGCGGCGGATGGTCGAAGTTGAAGAAGTGTACCAAGGGGGCTACCGGACGATTCTTGAATGACTTTATTGTAAGTCTTTCCTTTGAAACAAGTTAGATGACATTTCGGGTTGGCAATCCGTGTGTTGGTGATTCAGATTTAGCGTTGAAAATAGCAGAGGAACATTATTAAAACGATAAAGTTTTGACTTTCTGGTTAAAATTTAGAGAACTAGGCGAATAATATATCATAGAAACATAAAATTTTCTCATAATTCAGGAGATCTCTTGGAAAGAGATAGGCAAAACAAAGAAACAAAGCGTTTTATGAGTCTTTTGGTGCCGAACCAAAAGAAAATCTATGCGTTTATTCGCTATCTGGTACCGAGCCGAACTGATGCCGATGATATCCTTCAGGATACTTTGACAGAGATGTGGAATAAATTTGATCAATATCAGGATGGAACGAATTTTGTTTCCTGGGGTCTGACAATCGCTAAATATAAAGTTATGAGCTTTGTCAGGAAAAAGAAATCATTCGGTGTTCATTTCAGTGAAAAAACCATCAGTTTGCTTCAAAAAGAAGCGGTCTCCACCCATCGTCATAATACGCTGATCGAGCGGATTGAAATTTTAAAAGAGTGTACTTCGAAATTATCCAATAAAGAAAAAAAGATGCTTCATTTACGTTATGAACAAGGTTTGACGTTTGAAAAAATTTCAAGGCAATTTCGCATTTCTATTCCTGCGATATACAAATCCGTCAGCCGGACTCATGCCAGTCTGGCAAAATGTGTTCAGTCGGCGCTTCGTATAAGGGGGGCCTTATGAATTGCGATGAATCCTTTTGGGTTGAGTTGTCAAACTTGACTTTATTATCCGTGGAAGGCAAACTTGACAAGGAACAGCTTGAACGGCTGGATTTACTTTTGCAAACCAGCTCCCAGGCAAGACGGTGTTATTTTGAAATCATCGATGTTCATCTTGGTTTGGAGAATCTTGATGAAGCTTTGGAGTGTAATAAGGAAGGGGTTCCGTCCTCTTTCGATACAACGATACTGGAAGCATTGGCGGAATATGAAAAGATTGCCCCCGTCATGAAAGTGCACCCTTCCGAAGTTTTGAATGTGGAACCCCTTAAAAGAATTGAGCGTAAAAAAACAGTACATACCATCAACAAGAGTTCCGTTCTTTCCATCGTCGGGGTGGCGGCGGCGGTGATTTTAGTTGTTTTATTTGCTCGTTTTGCTCCTCCGAAGTCCGGCTTCGAAGTTGCCACCTTGACAGACAGTCTCAATGCGAAATGGGCAGATGTCGATGCTTTAATGCAGAAGGGCACACGGCTTAAGACCGAGGATACGCATTTGCTGCTCAGAGAAGGTTTGGTTGAATTACTTTTTGATAACGACACGAAAGTGACGCTGGAGGCGCCGGCGGAATTTCAAATTCTCACCAGTGATCAAATTGCGCTGATATACGGGCGGCTTTATGCGTCGGTTCCGCAGAGGGCAATCGGATTTACAGTGAATACATCCTCAGCCCGAATTGTCGATTTGGGGACGGAGTTCGGTGTCGAAGCCGATTTGCGTGGCGGCACGTCCCTGCACGTAATGAAGGGCAAGACCGTTTTGATCGCCGGAGATGAATCCAATAAAGTCAGTGTTGAGGTTGTCGAGGGGATTGCTAAAAAGGTTTCAGGGAATACTCAAACAATTTCTGATATTTCCTGCAATGATCACCTTTTTGTCAGGGAGATTGATTCTTCCGATGGGTTAGTCTGGCGCGGCGAAACCCGGATGAATTTGGCGGATATTGTTGGCGGCGGAAACGGATTTAGCGGGGGTGTGCTGAACACGGGTGTCGATGCGTCAACCGGAAAGATGATTCCGAAGTTGCTTGAGGATTGGGTGCAAGTTGGGTCTGCCGGCTATCAGACGGTAGACAGCAGCCTGTTTATTGATGGTGTTTTTGTGCCGGGGCTTGAAGGCGGTAAGACGGCCATTACTGCAGATGGTTCGGTCTCCGTCATTTTTCCCAAAACGAGCGGGAATTATTGGGGTTACATCATGAATGGTGCTTTTCATCAAGGAGAAGAAGTTCCGCGACATACGCTTCGATTAAACGGAATGCCTTTGGGAACTCCTGAAAATCCTTCTATCGCCATTCATTCAAATCAAGGGATTACCTTCGATCTGTCGAAAATTCGTCAGAATACTCCGATGGGAAAGATTACGGAATTTCGTTCTCTCATCGGCATTTCTGACACCGTAAAAAATTATGTCGATGAAGCCAATACGCTTGATAAAGAGATACTGTCAAAAGAAACTTTTTCCACGGCTGATTTTTGGATCTTTTTGGATGGAAAAAAAGTCTACGAGCTTAAAATGTCCAATTCTGATGAACCGGTTCAGGTGGAGATTCCCATCCGTTTTCAAGATCGATTCCTGACATTGGCGGTGACGGAGGCAGAGTATGGATGGGCTTTTGATTGGGCTTTATTTGGACGGCCGGAATTAGTTATAACGCCGACGGAATAGTATACTGAAATGAAGTGATACGTTGTGTTTTTTGTAGGGTGTGATGGAAAGATTAACTTTTTATGAGAGGGTTGGATGATGAAAGATTTGAAAAGAAAAATGTTGTTATTGGTTATGGTGTGCATGATGGTTTCTGTTGTGAATGCGGCTCTCGTTACCTCGTATACGGCGTCTGACAGCCCGGGATCGTCGCCGGACGGTAACGGCAACACGACTGATGTGTGGACGGTGACCGGTTTTGATGGTGCTAACAGGAGTTATCTGCAAGGTGCCCAAGACGGTACTGCGGACATGTGGGGGATATGGGATAGGACTGCTGAAGTGGACGGAGGTTTTAGCGAAACACAAGCCACTCATACGTTTGCCGGCGGTGCACTGACGGTGGGGCAGTCTGTTTCAATCGATTATGCTCATAATACCAACATTGACTCCGGTGAATCCATTGGCATTCGGCTGTTGGATGGGGCCAACAGTGAGGTTGAATACGTGTTTATTGGCGGTGATTTGAATTACTCAAAATATGACACGGGAACGGGTGCTTATGAGTTGACCGGCAAACTGTATGACAACTATGATATTTTTCAGGTTGTTTTTACGCTCACCGGTTCCAACTCCTATTCCATGACGGTGTCTGAAGGTTCCATTTCCGATGCAGCGTATGCGCCGTCCGGGTGGAAGTCGTCTGACGACAATAATCCCGATGTTGGTGGTGTCATTGCCTCCTGGACCGGCACCTTTACCGGTTCTTCCATTACCGGCATCCAGGTCTACACCGCAGGGGGTGACAGCAGCGACCAATGGTTTGATAACCTGGCGGTTGTGCCTGAGCCGGCAACGTTGATCCTGCTCGGCGCGGGAAGTCTGCTTTTACGCCGGAAGAAATAGCGATTAGGCGAAATTCGATACGGCTCATGCTGTTAAAGTTTTTTAAATGAATTGTATATTGCATGAGAAGACTTTGAATCATATTTTGAAAGGATAGCGATATGAAAAAAATGAAGATGGCACTTTTGTTGTTGGCGGCGGCGTGCATGCTTTCAGCCAATGTGTATGGGGCGGACGTTGCTTCTTACTCTGCTTCTGACAGTCCGGGCTCAGTGCCGGATGGAAACGGCAACACGGTCGATGTCTGGACGGTGACCGGTTTTGACGGTGCTAACAGGAGTTTTCTGCAAGGTTTACAGGACGGCAATACGAACATGTGGGGGATATGGGACAGGACTGCTAGTGTGGACGGAGGTTTTAGCGAAACACAAGCCACTCATACGTTTGCCGGGGGTGCACTGACCGTGGGGCAGTCCGTTTTAATCGACTATGCTCATAATACAAATATCGATAACGGTGAATCCATTGGTATTCGGTTCCTGGATGGGGCCAACAGTGAGGTTGAATACGTGTTTGTGGGCGGGAATGATTATTACTCACAATATGATACGGGAACGGGTGTTTATGCGTTGACCGACAAGCGGTATGACAACTATGATATCTACCAGGTTGTTTTTACGCTCACTGGAGCCAATTCCTATGCCATGACGGTGTCTGAAGGTTCTATCACCGATAATGGGTTTAAGCCCTCCGATGACAACAATCCCGATGTTGGTAGTGTCATTGCCTCCTGGACAGGGACCTTTACCGGTTCTGCCATTACCGGCATCCAGGTCTACACCGCAGGTGGTGACAGCAGCGATCAGTGGTTTGATAATCTGACAGTTGAGAATTCTAAACCGGATCTTGTGTCTCCGACTTTAGGGCTGCTTGATGTTGACCCTGCGGATTTGATAATGGAATGGATTGGAACTGTTGACCCGAATATTGCATCAGTTGTTGGTTATACGATTTATATCGATCCCAATGAAACCGAGGTGACGAATTTGAATGCGGCTCAGATGGACTATCTTGATGATACGATCCCGGGATCGCAGACCACGTATGAACCGGATCCCGATTTGGCTTATGATACGCCTTATTTCTGGCGTATTGTTGAGACCGTTCAGTACGTTTATAAGGCCCCCGGTGATGTCAATGATATTGCCAGTGATGTTTGGTCGTTTACCACGAAACTGGCGGATGCCCCGCCGATTGTCGATGCCGGTCCCAAGTTTATTACGACGGCGGATCTGGCAGCCACTCCGTTTGCCCTGAAAGGCAACTTTACCGATGACGGCGTTACGCCGGTTACAATCGGCTGGCAGGCATTTGATGTTGCCTTGGGCGGCGGTTTGACAACGAAGATTACTTTTGCCGACGCAACGGACCCGAACACAACCGTTACCGTCAGTGAAGCGGGAACATACGTTGTAAAGCTGACTGCCACCGATGGATACAATCCTTCCGTTTCGGCTCAGAAGGAAATTGTTGTGCTTGAGGATGCTTGTCAGGCAATCAAGAGTACCGGCACCTGGGCGGCCAATTACTTTGACCGCAATGATGATTGTGTCGTCGATATGGCAGATTTTGCAGTCTTTGCATTAGACTGGCTCGATTCGACGGTTCTGGACAAAATCTATGAGTCTGATGTAAGCGTCGATGATCCTGATAACTCCGAACAATTGGTGGCTGAATACTGGCTCAATGTAGCCGGAGCCGATGTCAATGATTTGATCGCTGACCCCAGGTATCCAGCCTCTCCGGATGGTGCATTCTTTATTACTGATGAATTCAGGGCACCGACCGATACCGGTGAAAGTTATGGCCGTCGCATTTACGGCTATATCGTTCCTCCAGTGACCGGGACTTACACGTTCTATATTGCTTCGGACGACCAGTCCCGGCTGTTTCTCAGTGCTGACACGACTCCGGTCGATACAGACCCGGTACTGGGCAATCAGATTGCTGAGGTGCCTGCTGATCCAACGGCATTTGAGGGTATTGGATATACGAATGTCGACGAATGGGGTAAGTACCCAGAGCAGACCTCTGCTGCTATCTCTCTGACAGCCGGACAGTACTACTATATAGAAGCACTGCACAAAGAAGGCGGCTATGGTGACCATCTGTCCGTTGCCTGGAAAGCGCCTGGTGAGACGGAAATCGTCGTTATTCCCGCCACTGCACTGCGATATACAGCACCCTAGCATAGGATTCGTATATTTTAGTTGTATGATGACGTTGAGATATATGACCCTAAACCGGCCGCTTGAACCGGCCGGTTTAGGGGATTTTTCTCGTTACTAAAACCTGCAAGAACCCTGAACGTTGCGACCAAGACGTTTCAGATTTGTTCCCGAAATAACAAGTATTTGTGCAAAAAGCGTCTAGACAGAAAATGATATAGATTACCAGACGATAAGTCCAAGTAGACATTTTATGAAATGATGATGAAAAAAACGCATTAAGGAAAGTAAATGTATCCCAAAAACACATTATTAGCATGCATAATTTTAGCTTTAATGAGCCCTTTTCTTGCGGTCTGTCAGGCGGATGAAATTATCGGAGACGTCAGAGTTCAGGTATTATCTCCCACTTTAGTACGCATTGAATTGAAAGGGTCGAAAGGTTTTGAAGATCGTCCGACATTTCATATTACCGAGCGGAACTGGCGGGGAGCAACAGTGACCCGCTCATCCGCCGGAGGGTTTGAGTTGATCCAGACATCTGACTTTACCGTAAAAGTTCCTTCCGGCGGTCTGTCGCTTGAAGAGATTGTGATTACGGACGCGGCCGGTGAGTTGCTGTGGTCGATGCCGTCTAATGCGGGCTTTACGATTAAATGCAGATGGACGGAACATGGCGATGCATACCTATTTGATAATGGAGACCGTGTGGATTACGGCTCAAGCCCCATTGACGACCGTTTTTACTGGATATTGGAATCGGCTAACGGTTATACACAGATAAAAAACAAAGCTACCGGCGATTATATCAATCTTGAAAGTAATCTCAGTTATGTCGAATGCACTCCTGTTCAGTCTCACTGGGACAGCAAGGACTGGACGCTGGAAGATGCGGGCGACGGGGGGCGGCGATTACGCTGTCGGTGGCCGGATGTTGCGGATTATATTCATATTGAAAACCAGCAGGGCTATGCCGAACACGATCCGGCCGGGACCGATAACGGGGATTCGACAATCGATCGATGGCTCAGCGCCATGTGGCTGATCGAAGGAGATTCCAGTGATTTGTTTTTAAATAACCGTTATTGGATTCCGAATCCCAATGAAAATACCCAAGCCTGGGCGATTGCCGATGCACCGCGTTATGTGCCGGCCTCGTCCGATGAACCGTGGGGCGGAGGATACAATGTTGGCCCGCAGGCAGTGCCGAATAACGGCTGGGATCTGGATAATGATTCTCAGGATGTGTATATCTTTCTCCCCAAAGGAAACGGTCGACAACTGAGAAGCGATTATATCGCATTGACCGGAAGGACCGATTTGATTCCGCTTCATGCCCTGGGCGGCTGGGAAAGTCGGTACTATCCTTATACCCAGCAGGAAGCATTGGATAAAATTGACACTTATCGCTCAAAAGATATCCCCCTTGACGTCTTTGTGGTGGATACGGATTGGCGGGTTGGTGCTTCGCACGGGTATGGCGTGGATACAGACCTCTACCCGGATATGCAGCAGTTTCTCAGTGATGCGCATAATAAAAATGTTCAGGTCGTCTTCAACGACCATCCGGAACCGCAGGCGGATGCCTTGGATTATGCTGAAGTTCTGTATCGCAATGACGGTTTGAGAAGTCTGTTTGATATTGGTCTGGATACGTGGTGGTATGACCGCAACTGGCACACCGCGATTCGTCCGCCCGATGGACTCAACAAAGAGGTATTTGGCATGTACCTGTACCATTGGGTTACGCAGGATTATTATCCGGATCGTCGCCCCTTTATCATGGGGAATATTGACGGTATCGACAACGGCTTTATTAATCGCGCGCCGAATATCGCGGCCCATCGTTATAACATGCAGTGGACCGGCGATACGACCTGTGATGACGCATCGCTGCAGCGGGAAGTTCGCAATGCCGTTTATAGCGGCGTCTATGCTCCGTTTGCTTATACCAGTACTGATCTGGGCGGCCATATGGGTGATCCGACAGTCGAGCAATATTGCCGATGGGCACAATTCGGGGCCTTGTCGCCGATATTCCGACTGCACTGCGGTAGAGGTTATACACGCGATCCGTGGGCTTATGATGATCCCGCAGAGGATGTCGTTCGGGACTATGTGCAAATGCGGATGCGTCTGCTGCCGGTCTTCTACACGGCATCAAGAGCTAATTATGACACCGGTGAGCCGATTCTGAAACGCTGTGATCTGAATTATCCCGGGTATGTCGAAGCCGAGAGTGATTATCAGTATCTGCTTGGCGATGATATTCTGATTGCTCCTGTCATGAACAGTGCACAGGATGTTGTGCCGACCAGCTGGTTGGCCGACGGCGGTGCTGACGGTTTGACGGGGTACTATTTTGCGAACGCAACGCTGTCGGGCACTGCCGTGATGACGCGGACCGATGCAAGTGTCAATTTTGACTGGGCCGGCGGCAATCCCGGCGGCGGTCTGCCAAGTGATGGTTTTAGCGTTCGCTGGGCTGGCCAGATTACGATCAATGCTGGTGATGAGGTCAATCTGGGCCTGTCTTCAGACGATGGGGGCCGGCTGTGGATCGACGATGTGTTAGTGATTGATCAATGGATCGATCAGGCCGAAACAGCTCATTGGACAACAGCGGCATTTAATGATGGGCAAACTTACTCGATCAAAATCGAATATTATGAAGGGGCAGGACAAGCGGCTTGCCGGTTATTATACAAGAATGCAATTGAAAGTACGACCCAACGGGATTTGTGGATTCCGCCGGGAGCATGGACAAACGTCTGGACGGGAGAGACGGTTAACGGCCCGCAAATGCACACGGCCTCTGCGGCTTTAACTGAAATGCCGATTTTTGTGAAGCAGGGATCAATTATTCCTTTGGCACCGAACTTGGAATATACAAGTCAGGCCGCTTGGGATCCGATTACTCTGGATGTTTATCCGAATGCGAGCCAGATTGCCACGGCGAGATTATATGAGGATGACGGTGTCAGTAATGGCTATCGGACAGGCCATTATCGCAACACATCCTTTGAAGCGTCTACTAATGATACGGCAAAAACAGTTTCTGTTGCCATAAAGCCTGCTCAGGGCACTTATCCGGGAGCGGTGACTGACCGTTCATGGATGTTGCGTTTGCACACGCCTGCCGGTTGGCCGGTCAGTCCTCAGCGGGTGACTGTCGATGGCATTACGACATCCTTTAACGTTATTGTCAGAGACCAGAATGCAATGCCGTTTGCTGTAACCGGCGGATCGCCTGATAGTGATGTGATTCACATCCAGGTTCCCACGGCATCGGTGGTTCAGGAAAGGACGATTGTCGTGCATTATTATTCTCCGGCAGACTATGATCAGGATTACGATGTCGATTTGATGGATTTTCAGGTTCTTGTGAACTCCTGGCTTAAGCCGCTCGGCGATCCGTACTATGATTCCAGGGCCAATCTTGATAATGACTCGCTCGGAAAAGTGAATTTATCTGACTGTGCAATATTTTGCCAGGAGTGGACCGGCCAATAACACTCTTATCAATAGAGGAATTTACAAATTAATCATTATTCGGAAAAGAAACCTAAAGGTGTTTTGTCATGGTTTCCATATGGTAAAGCGGTTGTCTAAATGGTGCCGCTTCGGCTAAAAGCGTAAATGGGGTATCGTACAATGCCGAATCTTAGTCAACTGAAGAAAGTGAAGTATGATTTTTGCAAAAACCCAAAATAGAAATACGAGAGATGGCTTCACTCTAATTGAATTGCTGGTGGTGATTATGACTCCATCGTTGCGAAAAGCCATATTCCTCCCTATCCCACTGATTAGTTAGTAAGTTAAGAGGATTTTTGAAACGGGGGGATGTTAAAAACATTTGTAACGGGGGCAGATTTGAAGAAATCATTGATATATCTAATTCTGTTGTTGGCCTTATATACGGCACCGGTATTGGCGTCATTAAATTCGGCATTCGACGTTATCGCGATCCAAACAGGTCTGCGGTTTAGTGTCGGGGTGTCGCCGGCGTATCCCTGCCTGTCGCGAGCGTCGGACCTGGATGCCGATTGTGAGGTTGGGTTGTCCGATTTCGTGATATTGGCGGAACAATGGCTGGGCAACTGTTCGGTGTATTGTGCGGATATTGATCAGGCCAACGGGATTGATCTTGTCGATTTTTCGCTGCTGGCCGACCAGTGGAGCCGGCCGGGGGCAACGGTTGTAATCCATGAATTATTGGCATCAAACTCCATGACTGAACCGTCCGAACCCTGGCAGTTGCTGGATGAGAATGGCGATTCGTCAGACTGGATTGAAATACGCAATCTTTCTGCCTCTGCGGTCAATCTCGATGGCTGGTATCTGACTGATGATGCGAGTGTTCCTGAAAAATGGCTTTTTCCAAATCTTTCGATCCCTGCGGAGGGATATCAGATTGTGTTTGCTTCCGGAAAGGACCGAAGAAATCCGTCCGGCGAACTCCATACAAACTTTCAGCTTGCTAAGTCGGGTGAATACCTGTCATTGATCAGACCGGACGGCGTTATTGAGCATGAATATCGTTCCCGTTATCCGTCCCAAATAACGAATGTGTCGTACGGCCTGATGGCAGCCGCCGAAGCGGATCGGTATCAACAGGGCTATTTCCAGACGCCAACGCCCGGCGCCGATAACGGTGTCGGCGTTGTGGCGGCCATTGAAGAGAACGTTAGTTTTTCGGTTGTGGGCGGTTTTATGACCGCATCCTTTAATTTGAGTTTGAGTCATTCAATTTCGACCGCAGATATTTACTATACGCTGGACGGGACCGAACCGACTGCGGCATCAATTCTCTATACGACGCCGATTCCGATTCATATTTCAAGGTGTGTTCGCGCACGGGCCATCGAGCCCGGTAAAATTGCCGGACCGGTTAAAAGTGAATCCTATGTTATTATTGACGCGGGCCTGGCAAGTTTCAGTTCAGATCTTCCGATGGTGGTGATTGACAATTTTCAGCAGGGGCCGCTGGGAGATTTCGCAGCCCAAACCGATCATGAGTATAAGTCCTCTGTCTTTGCCGTTTTTGATACGGTTGTTAGCGGCAGAAGCCGGTTTGACAACGGACCGGACCTCAGTACACGCGCTGGGGCTAAGGTCCGGGGGACCAGTTCCTCAACCTATGCCAAGCAGGGATATGGTGTGGAAACCTGGAACGAAAAAAATGACGATAAAGATGTGGCGATTCTGGATTTTCCGGCCGAGTCGGATTGGGTGCTGTATGCGCCCTATTACTTTGATCGGGCACTGGTGCGGAACGCCTTTATTTATGAACTGAGTAATCAGATTGGTCGTTATGCGCCGCGGACACGGTTTGTGGAACTGTTTGTCAATACCAATGACGGCGTATTGCGTGCGAATGACTATGTGGGTGTGTATGTCCTGATTGAGAAAATCAAACGCGACGATGAGCGTGTGGATGTTGAAAAGCTTGGGCTTGCCGATGAAGACGAGCCGACAATCGGCGGCGGCTATATCTTCAAAAACGACTGGCTCAATGAAGGCGAAGACGGCATTCCGGAGAGTCCCGCCGGATGGTATACGACATCGGGGTGGCCTACTTCACAGGGCGGTGCCGGTTATTTGTACAGTGGATTGTCGGTTGTTGCGCCGGATACGGAAACGATTACCAATGAACAGTTTGCTTATCTCAAAGACTACTTCCAGGCGTTTGACGATGCGGTACGTAAAATTTCCGGCCAACACTATCGTGACTATATCGATATCGATTCGTGGGTCGATCACAACATCTTAAACATGTTTTCAAAGAATGTGGATGCCCTGCGTTTGAGTGCGTATATGCACAAGAGCCGCGATGGCAAGCTGTGTGCCGGGCCGATCTGGGACTTTGACCGTTCCATGGATTCTTATGACGGGCGTGATGATGCGTACGATACCTGGAAAGGCACCGGGGATGGAACGGACTATTTCAGTCATGATTGGTGGAGTCCATTATTCAACGATGATGATTTTCGGCTGCGATACGCCGATCGATGGTTCGCATTCAGAGAGGCTGTGATCACATCGACGAGGATCGACTCGATAATCGATTCGATGGCCGATGAACTGCGGGAATCGCAGGTGAGAAACTTTACCCGATGGCCATCGGTGGCGCCGTCTTCCTGGCAGGGTGAGATCGATCATTTGAAAGACTGGCTGGGCAATCGCATGAACTGGATCGACACCCAGATGGCGATTGAGTTTGCCCAGGCTCCGCCGACAATCCTGCTCAACGGAATCCTAGCCAATACCGGCGGTAATGCTTCGGCCGGCGATGCCGTGACATTTACCAGTCCTTCGGGCGGGGCGATCTATTATACCCTTGATGGGACCGATCCGGTATCTTCGGTGCCTGGCGATGCGGTCCTGTTAGACGAAGACGCCGCCAAAACCGTTTTTGTGCCAAGCGCCGCCAATGGCGGCGATTCGCTGTATCAGTTTGCGGCGCCTTTCAATGTGGTGCTCTACAAAGCGAACATTGCGGTTTCAAGTTTGTCCGTTGCCAACAATATTGTTAACGATACGGATTATCAGCAAAGCGTGCATACGGAAACTGCTTCGGTCATCAATTACTTGGAAACAGGTGGCGATGGTCACTACTCAGGAAATAATGTGTTTCCAAGCTTGTCAGTGGGGGAAGACGCTTCTGATTTTGTTGTTGTCGCGACTGCATATGTTCAGATTGACCAGGCGGGTGACTGGACATTTGGAGTCAGCAGTGATGATGGATTTTCCTGCGAAATAATGAATGACTTCGGAACTTATGCATTTTCATTTCCCCAACCTCGCGGTGCGGCAGATTCGCTGCAGACATTCAATATAGAAATGCCGGGTCTCTACCGGATTCGACTGGTCTATTACGAAAACGGCGGCGGAGCAGAAGTTGAATTTTTTGCTGCCAAAGGCAGCTATACCGCTTTTAATGCAGAGGACTTCCGTCTGGTCGGTGATACCGCCAATGGCGGTTTGACAACATACGGCACCTGGCTTGACCCGGCATTTGATGACTCGGCCTGGACTCAGGGAACCGGTGGCGTAGGGTATGAGCGTAACCCCAATGACTCGGTTAATTATACCGATTTGATTTCAATTGATGTTCAGGCTGCGATGTACAGCAATACCGCTTCCTGCTTCATTCGCATTCCATTTTATCTGGAAGATGTCAGTGAGCTTGATCTGCTTGAGATGGATGTCCGTTATGATGACGGCTATGTTGCCTACCTTAATGGTTATAAGGTTGCAGAAGTTCATTACGACAATTCACTGCCACTGGCATGGAATTCCAGCGCATCCGATTTTCATGATGATTCTCCGGCCAGTCAGTTGGAAACCGTTGATCTAACCTCATCTATTAATAAGCTTCATGGGGGACAAAATATCCTGGCTGTCCACGGATTAAATGAATCGGACACCAGCAGCGACTTTTTGTTCTCCGCTCAATTGCGTCAAACAGGCATGAGCGGGAACTTGCCTTCGCCATCGGCCATTGAATACACATCGCCTGTCATTTTAAATGAGAGCACTCAGGTTCAAGTGCGGGCTTTGGAAGATGGCCAATGGTCTGCCTTGAATGAAGCCGTCTTTGCCGTTGGTCCCGTGGCGGAATCGTTGCGGGTTACGGAAATCATGTATCATCCATCCGATCCGAATACCGAGTTTATCGAACTGATGAATATCGGAACCGAAAGTCTTAATCTGAATTGGGTGGAATTTACGAAGGGGTTCGATTTTACATTTCCCAATACGGTTCTGGACCCCAATGAGCGCATTGTCATTGTCGAGCATCGTTCCGAGTTTGATGCGAAATACGGCACGTCGTTAAATATTGCCGGCTCGTATTCCGGTTCTCTGGATAACGCAGGCGAAAGAATTGTTCTGGAAGACGCGTTAGGGACAGAGATTCATAATTTTGAATATAAGGACGGCTGGTACGAGATTACTGACGGTGGCGGGTTTTCGCTGACGATCAAGGATCCTGCCGCACCCGATCCGAATCTGTGGGATACGAAAGACGGATGGCGGCCTTCGGTGATAATGGGCGGCACACCAGGTGCGGATGATTCCGGCACGATTCCGGCGATCGGCTCGGTACTGATCAATGAAGTTTTGGCGCATTCGGATACGATTGCTTACGATTGGATCGAACTGCACAATACAACTGACGAAGCGATTAATGTTGGCGGCTGGTTCCTCTCGGACCGCAACGATGACGATCCCAATCGGATGAAGTATGAAATCGCCGCCGGGGAAACGATTGACCCGAACGGGTATATTGTTTTTTACGAGAATCTTCATTTTGGAAACCCTGCGGACCCGGGCTGCCATCGTCCGTTCCAACTGAGCGAAAACGGTGAGTCACTCTACCTCCAGTCGGGCCAGGACGGAGTGCTGACAGGGTACTATGAAGAAGAGGTTTTCGGTGCCTCAGATCGTGACATTGCCTTTGGCCGATATGAAAAATCCGACGGGGGAATCAACTTCGTCGCCATGGGTTCAAATAGCCCGGGGGCGAAAAATGCGTATCCCAAAGTCGGTCCGATTGTTATCACGGAGATTATGTATCATCCGGCCAATCATCCGGATGCCGAGTACGTGGAGTTGCTGAACATCAGCAGTTTATCGGTGACATTGTACGATTATTCAACGAATGAGCCGTGGCGGTTTGTGGATGACAAAGACGCCCTTGGCATTGAGTACTATTTTCCGGCAGATACTCCGGTCACGCTGGCTGCGGGCCAGCGAATGTTACTGATCAAAAATTCGGCGGCGTTTAAATCTGAATTTGGCGCCGACAGTCTTGACGGCATCGTCTATTGTGAATGGCTTACCGGCAGCCTGAGTAACGGTGGCGAAAAACCTGAACTGCAACTGCCCGGCGATGTCGATACTCTGGGCGAAAGACAGTACATAAGAGTGGATCGTGTTAGCTATGACGATGTCGCTCCCTGGCCCACCGAACCGGACGGGACCGGTCAGTCACTGATAAAGCCGACGAGCAAACTAAGCCTGTACGGAAACGATGTTGTCAATTGGACGGCGGGTTTTCCCGACCCGGGACAATAATATTTTAATGAAAGTATTGTTTTAATCGGTCGCCGGACCGCCACCAAGAGGTGACGTTTCAGTTAACGGTTTTAATCATCATGTCACGATTGGACCTTGGTGTAAATAAGGTGGGTTCAAACCCTCAGCGATAATCGCGAGAATAATTTTTTAGAAAGGTTTTTGCATGTTAAGGCGATGTCTCCATAGTGTAATGTTTGTCCTGTTGATGTCATTCGGTTTTTGTCAGGTGTTATTTGAAGAAGACTTTTCTGATTCGATATCAGATGACCCGGCAAAAGCGCAAGTACGCACTGGCAGCCTTGATTATAAATTTCATCAGGAAACCGGCAATCATCTTTATATGAAGGATTATAATTCGGGCGTCACTTATCCAATTGATACGACTGTTATCAATCCTGCGGTTCATCAAACATTGTACTTGAGTTTTAATCTTCGCAGTTTAAATGAGACAACGCAATTTAAATTCGCGGGGGTGATCCTCTATCAGGACGGTCAGGAGGTGTTTGGGATGGGCAATGGATATGCCGCCGAACACTTTAGTTTTTGGGGGGATGACGGAAATGTGAAGAGTATCGGCGATATTCGGACTCGGGTGGATAACGATGTTCACAAAATCGTGGTGCGGATTGATTATGACCCTGATGGCCCGGAAACGTTTAAAGTTGGGCTTGATCCGTTTTGCCGCCGCAGTGAAGCCCGCCAGCCGGATCATATCTGGACGACTTATGAACAGGATCTAAGCTTTAACGAAATTCGAATTCGTTGCGGAAACGATGACTGTGTCTGGGAATTTGACGAACTTCGTATCGGAACGGATTGGGCATCGGTGACGGCATCCAATGATGGGCCCGGCGTTTATGTTGAAAGCCTTACGGCCAACCCACTTCCATCGGGGCAGGAGGAAATGATCGATGACGGGGTTGCCCGGTTTTGGCCTTCCGGCGTTGATCAATCGCACGTGTTGCCTTCCTTTGCCTTGGAAAACCCGCGACAGTCAATCGGAGCAGTCCCGGCTTCCTGGGAATTAAAACCGAAATTTGGAACCTATGAGAATAAAAAATATGCCTATTTGGATATCCCGGTTGAAACAGACCTCTATGGAACCGGAGAGGTGACGGGAAGCCTGTTGCGTAATGGCTACAAAATTACCCTGCTCAATAAGGATAATGGGGCGTATGGAAAGCCCGATCAGCTCTATCAGTCACATCCCTGGGTTTTGGGGCTTCGGCCGGACGGCACCGCGTTTGGTGTTATTTTTGATACGCCCTGGATAGCGGATCTGGACTTGCGTTCGGGAATTCTGTTCACCGTTTCCGCAGCCGCGCCGGATTTCCCGGTCATTATGATCGAAGGGCAGAATCCGCAGGACGTGATGGTCAAATTGGCTTCACTCATCGGGAAGATGCCCATGCCGCCACGCTGGGCACTGGGCTATCAGCAATGTCGTTTCTCCTATACGCCGGATTCTCGTGCCCGTGAGATTGCCGACACCTTCAGGGCCAAACAAATCCCCTGTGATGTCATTTGGTTTGACATCGATTATATGGATGGCTTTCGCATCTTCACGTTCGACCCTACTCGATATCCGGATCCGCAAAGCACCAATGACTATCTCCACTCCTTGGGCTATAAAAGTGTGTGGATGATTGATCCAGGGGCCAAATATGAACCCGGCTATTTTGTTTATGACAGCGGGACTCAGATGGATGCATGGGTCAAAGATGTCTCGGGCAATACCTATGTGGGACCTGTTTGGCCCGGAGATTCGGTGTTTCCTGATTTTACCATTCCTGCGGTTTGCAGTTGGTGGAGCGGCCTTTATCAGAACTTTATGGCCAAGGGGATTGACGGGGTTTGGAATGACATGAATGAGCCGGCGGTCTTCAGGGGGGAAACCAATATGACGATGCCCTTGGACAACCAGCACCGCGGCGGCGGGGATTTGCCGGCGGGGCCTCATGAGCAGTATCATAATGTTTACGGAATGATGATGGTCAAGGCGTCGCGAGAGGGAATTCAAAATGCCAATCCGCAAAAACGTCCCTTTGTTTTAACCCGAGCAAATTATCTGGGCGGACATCGTTATGCGGCGACCTGGACCGGTGATAACCAGGCGACCTGGGAACACTTGAAGTGGTCGATTCCGATGTCTCTGAACCTGGGGCTTTCGGGCCAGCCGTTTAGCGGTCCGGATATTGGCGGATTTCTTGATAATGCCACACCTGAGATGTTTGCTCACTGGATTTCGCTGGGAGCCTTTTATCCCTTTAGTCGTGCCCATACCTGTACAGGAACGGCAAATCAGGAACCGTGGGAATTTGGTGAAGAAACAGAAAGTGCCTCTCGCATTGCTCTGCAGCGGCGATATCGTCTGATGCCTTATCTTTACAGCGTCTTCCGCCAATCAAATCAAGATGGAATGCCGATTATGCGACCTGTCTTTTTTGCGGATCCGTCAGATATTTCACTGCGGATGGAAGATCAGGCGTTTCTTGTGGGAGAGGATCTGATGGTGATTCCCCAATGGGCAGAGCTTGCTCAGATGCCGAAAGGAATCTGGCGAAGTATCTCCTTTGTTGGCGAAGACGCAGAGACGGATGACTATCAATGTGATGTGAAGATTCGCGGCGGGGCGATCGTACCGCTGGGACCGGTTGTCCAGACTACCCAGGAGATTGTCACCAAGCAGTCGTTAACACTGATGGTGGTTTTGGATGACCAGGGGAAAGCAGCCGGGACGCTTTATGAAGATGCCGGCGAGGGCTTTGGATACCTTCAGGGCGATTTTTGTTTGTCCACTTTTACTGCGCAGAAAGACGGCGATCGCGTGATTGTAAAATGTACTCAACAGGAAGGTAATCTATCATCTCAAAGCCGGCTGGTGTCTGTCACGGTAATTAGTGATGACGGGGTTCATTATGGATTTGGGGATATCTGCAGCAGCGGCGGTGTCAGTGTCATGTTAAACCTTTCTGCCGACTGGACAAACAAGGATATCGGTGATGTCAATATTGAAGGCAATTCTTCGAACAGTGACGGCATTTTTTCCGTCACTGGATCTGGGGATGATATCGAGGGGGCGGCGGACGAATTTCAGTTTGCTTACAAGCAGATTACGGGGGACTGTGATGTCACCGCGCGTGTCATTATCCAGAAAAACACAAATGACTGGGCCAAAGCGGGGGTTATGATTCGTGAAAATCTCACGCCAGGCTCGCCGCACGCCATGGCAGTCGTGACTCCCGATAACGGTGTGGCGTTTCAACGCCGCACTATCAGTAACGGCGTAACCTATCATACTGGTGTGGGGGGGATCGGTGTCCCGCAATGGCTTCGTGTCAGTCGTGTCGGTGATCGATTGACGGGCTATTGCTCCGAGGATGGAGTGAACTGGACGACGATCGGGACCGCTGCTGTTGTGATGGCCGGGACTGTTTATCTTGGTCTGGCAGTGACCAGCCATGATGACACGGTCTGCAGCACGGCTGTATTCGACCATGTGGATTATAACATGGACCCCTGCGAACTGGACCTGAATGGCGATGGTGAAATCAATTTACATGAGTTTTCTTCCATGGCTTCAGAATGGCAGAGAACCGGCACTCCGATCCAAGGTGACTTTCAAGCTGATGGGGCAGTGGACATGAAAGATATGGTTCTGCTGCTGAATCTCTGGTTGCAGGACTGTTTCAAATAATGCGGATTCAACTCATAAGCGTTCCTTTCTCGAGGTAACAAAAATTCAGACGAGAGAGTCCCCCCCCCTAATTGGACGCCGCCAAAATCAAAAATTAAAGATGATACCGTCATCAAGGAGCAGATTGTAAAGATGGTGTGAGGCCCCGGGGACAACCACCAGCTATTTTTTTGCAGGGGTGCAGTTGCTCGAATGTTACATTGATGATTGACAGTTTGTGCGGTTTGGCGTATTTCGAGCGATCCTTCAGGATTCCCCACCTTATATAGTACGATTTATCTGCTCGATCCCGGCATGGTTTTGAGCCAAATTCGCATTTTTGAAAGCTTTGACCATTAGATTTTGGGGTCAAAAATCATAAATCAGCTTTTCTATTGATACCAATTCTATAAAAATTTATCAAACGGCCTTGATCACCAGGGTGATCGGTACAAATTCTGATTGTTTTTATTTCTGCAAATGACTTTTCCAGTCTCTATAACTTCTTATTTTGTCGTATGATATGATTTTTTTGTAAGTCTCAAAGAAGAGTCTAATTGTTCGGAAAGCGGGTGAGTTGCTGTGTATTAAACTGTTTTGTTGAAAATTAAAAAAAAACGCCAAATGGGTATTTTCAGTGCTATATAATAATAGAGCTATCTATGCTCTTTTGCAGCGTGCAAGTGTTTTGAAACGTAATTGATCATTCACGTTTTAGGAGAAGGTAAGATGAAAAGAAAAATCGTAGTATCATTGTGTGTGCTGGCAATGGCCGCCAGCAGTTTTGGCAGCATTCTGATTGCCAATTTTGAAGAGGACGGCTTGGATTATGGGTGGGGTGGAGGCACAACTACCATCGTAGCCGGTACTGGAAACACATTGGACGACCAAGCTCTGGCGGTTGATATCGGAAATGGCGAATGGGGAGGCACCGTTGAGTTTTATGTCGGGGGTACTCCTGCACAGAGTGCACTTGGAAGTGTCGGTCAGGTGACCATGGATATTACTACTTTCAGCGAAGATTTTCCGGCAGGTTGGGCAGAGGTTGCATTATTGGTAAACGCGGAGGGCATGTGGAATGCCTTTGACTATCAAGGCGTTGTCTTCGGCACGACACAGACTGTCACATTCCAACTACCCGCAGAAGCAATGGCGATCTTCGCCGGAACACCGAGTTATGCTAACATTGGGCTTCTAAGTAATACTGGGGGAATGGAATATGACGGAATTAGCGGCGATCCGCTCTATCCCACCATGGGAATCTATTATATTGACAATATTCAGGTTGTTCCGGAACCGGCTACGATGGCTCTGCTGGGTCTGGGCGGTTTGTCTCTGATCAGACGCAAACGCTAAGTATTCGCGTTGTAAAATACAAAAAGGGGGACGGACTCGAGGGTTTCAGGGGATAAATCGAGTCCGTTTCTTTTCTTATTTTCCGATCGTTGGGGAAAATAGCGTCTGTGTTTCATCGAAATAAAGGGTGCAAAATTTTTCAGAAAAAACGCCAATCTCTGTTTGTACGGCTATTGCTGAATGAGATACGGTTTGACTGACATTGGCGCAGCGTGACAAGTTGTTGTTAAACAGTTCACAAGGGCAAGCGATATGAGCATGAATGAAAACAATCATAAGACCGACTTCATCAAGGAAAAAGCTCCATTTGTGAAATTATTGATGGCGAATTATTCGCGCATCTACGCCTATATTATCAGCCTGGTCCCCAATGATTCGGATGCGGATGATTTGATGCAGGAAACGGCGTCTGTGATGTGGGAAAATTTCAATCGCTTTGAGCCGGGCACCAATTTTGTGTCGTGGGCGGTGACGATTGCGAAGTTCCAAGTGATGAGGTATCGCAAACAGCATCAACGATCCCGGATCATTCTCAGCGACAAGGCCTATGATTTACTCGTTACGGAAACCGAAAAGGTACAGGAGGAAAGTCAGGACCGCTTGCAGGCATTGCGGAATTGTTTGAATAAACTTTCAGAGAACGATCAGCAGTTCATCAAAATGCGCTATCATGAAGGCGCCAGTGCCCGGATTGTTGCTCAGAAGGTTGGGACCTCAATTGACGCCGTTTATCGCTACAGCGCCCGTTTAAATCACCTTTTGCTTGGGTGCGTGCGTCGTGCGTTGACTTATCGGAAATAACGATGGATACAAACGAAAAAACATACTATACCGTTCGCTATCTGCTCTCGAAGTCGCTGGAAGGGACCGCGAGTGCCGAGGACATCCAGTTACTGGATACCACGATCATTCAGAGTGAAGAGGCACGTCGGTATTATGTCGAATTACTGCACATGCATGTCACCCTGCGTAAACTGCTTGAGAAGGCTCCCGTATCAATTAACGCTGAGGAGGATGGGATTCTGGACGTGCAGTTGTGGGAAGAATTGGCCCGTCACGAGCAAGTTGCCGAATCCATTGTTGTCGAACGTGAGGATTCGGATTCCGAAGAAGACTTTATTGCCGCGCAACAGCCCGTTACTGCAACCGGCCCCAAATTGAGCCGGCTCTCATGGATGGGGGTTATTACCTCAATTGCTGCGGCATTGCTGGTGGTGCTGTATCTGCAGCTGGTGCCGGTTCCGAAGCCCATTGTTGCGACCTTGACAGATTCCATTGGTGCCCAATGGGCGAAGTCGGTTCAACCGCTGATGATCGGTGACGACGTGCGAGCGGAGTCTTGTCATTTGTTGAGCGGTGTTGTTTCGCTGACATTTGAGTCGGGGGCCGAAGTGGTCATCGAAGGTCCGGCTGAATATCAGCCTATCTCTGCGAATGAAATGCGTCTTGTCAGCGGTAAGGCGTTTGCGCGTGTTCCGAAAACGGCGATCGGCTTTACGGTGAATACGCCGGAGTCCAGCGTCGTGGATTTGGGGACCGAATTCGGTGTGGTGGTCGATCTGGTATCAGGCAGTGAAATCCACGTCTTCAAGGGGAAAGTTAATCTCGTGGCCGGATTCGATTTGCAACCGAAAAAAAGCGAAATTCTGCAGCAGCATCAAGCCCGACAAGTGGATGCTGAAA
Organism: Anaerohalosphaeraceae bacterium; assembly: GCA_963675155.1. GTDB lineage: Bacteria > Planctomycetota > Phycisphaerae > Sedimentisphaerales > Anaerohalosphaeraceae > 4572-13. The sequence continues at coordinate 1,776,679 of OY775912.1, forward strand.
AGGGCGTGATTCGTCCAACAGAATTTGCGGAATATCTGTTTGCTCAGAAGATATCCTCCGCAGAAAACCGTATCGATTACGGCAAGGGCATGTATGTCAGTCTGGCTGATTTGGTGATGGGCGGAAATGGTTACGGGATGTCGCAGGAAAACTCGCTGATCTATTCGGTCAGTACCGGCCAACAAATAACCGATCCCACCGGTGAATATCGCACGATCAACAATCCTTACCAGCAAGTCAGTTCCAATATATTCATCGACGGAATTTTTGTTCCGAACGGCAGTAATCAGGTTATCAGTTCCGAAGGGGATGTTTTTGCCGAATGCCCCGGTACGACCGGACTTTATTATTATAATTTGTGTTTTGACAAGAACTCGAACTACGCATCTCCGGTCGCGCAGCGTTATCAGCAACAGCGAAACCTGGATTTTTCTCCCGATGTTGTATTTATGCATTCCAACATCGGAGTAACCTTCAACCTGGATGCCGTTCGCCGGCAGTTCCCCAATCGGTCGATTCGTCGTTTCCGAACAACGGTTGGAACGCTTTCTTTCTTCGGTGGATTTGAGGTCGTGAGTTCCGAGATGCTGACGCTCGATTACACAGAATTTGATGTGTGGATCGTTGTGGACGGCCAACTGCGGTCGAAGGAAAGGGTTCATTGGGACAGCCTGATCGATCTGGATGTGTCTTTGACGCCAGAAGACCGATTTTTGTCCATTCTGGTTACTGACGGGGGGGGGATTCGCTGTCCGGGCAATAATGAAAATCATTATGATTTGTGCGGTCTTGCGGACATGAGATTTGAAATGAAATTCAAGGAGTAATATAGCTTGCGGTGGTGTCGCCGGCCGTATTGGGCGGGATTAAGATTTATTTTGTCTGTTCCTGTTTAATATTGAACAGAAGATGATGGATTCCAATATTTATGAAAGGGCAGTGAGATGAAAAGCTGGACAGGATTATTTTGCATGATGCTTGTGTTAGGATTGGTTGCCGGTAGTTTTGCGTTGGATCCCATTCTGATCGGTAACTTCGAAGATGGTTCGACTGGTTCCGGCGCTGAGATGCGATGGGATAATTGGATGAACGGGTTCACTACGACGGAAGCTGTGACTGTGCCTATCGCAGCGGCGACCCGAGGGTCTCACTCCTTAAAATGCATTGATGATGATGGCGGTTGGGGTGCAAACATTACATTGCCTCTGTTCGAATACGGAAATACCGTCGAATCAAATCCGATGCTTGAGGCGTTGCTGAATGACGGCGCTGTCCTTTCTATCGATGTCACTGCCATTAGCGGCGAGGTGGGGGAGGGCTGGTGTGAGATGTCTCTTTTCTATAATATGGACGCAACCGATGGCTGGGGTTTTGACGATGAGCTATGGATGGACTTGGTCATCGACGGCCAGGCACACACATACGATTTTGTGATTACTGACAGCATCAAGAATAAGATTCAGGAAGCGATTGATAAGAGTGGCTGGGGCGTCAACTTTGGAGTCGGCATTAATGCCGGTGCTGCATCGACAACGATCTATGTTGACAATATCTGGATATTTCCTGACGGTCCTGTTGATACCTACGGACCTTATGGCGCATCTGCGGAACAGGACTTCAACGCCGGCGATCCGGACTATGTCGATTTTATGCTGTACTGGAAAGCGGGACAGGATCCGGGGGGACGTGAGCCTGATCCGAATTTTGCTTATCCGGTCAACCCGGACATTGTGGATGAATATGTTTTTAAATCCAATAGCTCAACGGATCCGAATTTGTATTATCTCGGGGCCACCGGGGTCGATCCGGGATTGTATGATCCGAATTCCGAATATGGTCCGGTGCTGCTGCCGATCAACAAAATCTATTCCTGGACGGTTGTGGAAGCCATGGATGGATTTGAACAGACGCTTACGCCGGGTGTCAGTACGTTGGATGATGTGGACCCCAATAATATTATTGGTCCGAAATGGACCTTTGCAACATTGAGTACAACACCTGTGATTGATACCCAGCCGGTTGATGCTCGATTTGGTGTTGACGATGCGAGTGTGACGTTCACGATTGCTGTCACGAGTAATACGACCCCGCTTTATCAATGGTATTATTCGAAGGACGCCGTGATTGACGACGGTGACAATGCGATCGCCTCAGGCACGACTGATACATTCACAATTACGTCACATAATAAAGCCTACCAAGCATACTTTTATTGCCGGGTTGCGAATCAAGCTACCGAGTCCGGCGGAGGTATGGAACCCGATGTTTATTCTGATGTTGTTTCGCTTGTGGTGGAACGCAAGGTTGCTGAATACCTGTTTGATGGAGACCTGAATGATACCAGCGGAGAGGGCAATAACGGTTCCGGGGTCGGTTCTCCGTCCTATGCCGCAGGTGTCGGCGGTGGTTCGGCATTATCTCTGGACGGTTCCACTCAGTATGTCGAAATAGGTTCTTTCGATACCGCAGATCCCAACATCTTTAACAATGATTGCTTCCCGCGGGCCGACTTGCTTGCAGCGGACGGTGTTGGCGGCGGGCTGGATGTCGGGACGATTATGTGCTGGGTCAAACTGGACGCTACCGCTGCCGATCAAGTCTCGCCGATTCTGTTCAACGCCAATGGCGGTTGGCCGCATACGGCATTCCAGTTTGATGTGACAACGGATTCTGCTGCAGCGAATACCAATCTACTGACTGCCATTTGGGGTGACGACGAGGTCCTCACCATGATTGACGTCAATCCGGTATGGGCCGACCCCTTCACCATCGGCGGCGACGGTCAGTGGCATATGCTTGCGGCCGCCTGGGACCGGAACGTCGGAACCATGAAGGCCTATTTGGATGGCAATATACTGGCGACATGGGGTGCTGATCTGAGTGTGTTCTCTGCATGGGACAGCACGATGACAATTGGCTTTAATGATGCGGACTATTTCGGTGGACTGATTGACAACCTGAGAGTTTACAACTACGAAGTTGCTGCCGAAGATATCGCTCAGGAATACTACGATGTTACCGGTAATCCCGGCTGTATCAATGACTTTGCCGGCAGTAACATGAATTCGAGCCAACTGGGATCATCGTACTGTAGGCTTGATCTGGCTGATTTTGCCGTTCTGGCTGAAAATTGGCTGAACGACGGTTTTTATCCTGATATTTAAAAGGAAGCAGGAGATAGGTAGTGTGAAGAATACGAATCCGGCCCCTCGCAACCGGGGGGTGGATTCGTATTACATTGTTATGTCGGGTTCGTGAAAGATGACAGTCGCGGCGTGTTGACGTTAAAAAATAAGGGATGTCTTGTTATGAGAAAAGAAAAAGGATTTACACTGATTGAGTTACTGGTTGTGATTGCGATTATTGCGTTGCTGCTGTCGATTATTCTACCCAGTCTCAAAGCCGCCAAGGAACTGGCTTCCGGCGCCGTCTGTGTTTCCAATCAACGGCAATTATGTGTGGCCTGGATAACGTATGCCGATGAGAACAATTCTTACATGGTCGGAGGGTCCAATTATCATCAGTGGAAGTCGACCAATTACCGCTGGGTGGAATATCCCATGGAAAACGACGGGTCGTGGTCGGCTGATCCGGGAGGGTTTACCCTCGAAACTCGGAAAAACGGGATTCGTGCCGGCAGACTGTTTCCTTATATACAGGATGTCGACTTGTATCATTGCCCGGGTGACAGGGGTATTACAGAAGCCGAACCGGACGCGACGTTTCGGAGTTATTCCATTACCGGTCTGATGAATGGGGAGGATTATGCAAGTAAAGTCGGTGATAAGTTCGTCTATCGAACGGCGATGACTTCGCCAAACGGTACATCCAAAGAACTGCGTCTTGTTACTAAAACAACTGAAATCAGAGCTCCCGGCAATAAACATGTGTTTGTCGAGGAAGACGCTCAGGACCAACACGTCAATTCCGGCAGTTTCGTGCTGTTGGAAGGGACGAACTACGATTGGTGGGATTCCCCGGCGGACTACCATAACGGCAGCAGCACGACCGCTTTTGCGGATGGTCACGCCGAACGTCGTCGCTGGGCGGACCCCGATACGATTGCACGGATCAACGGGGGCAATGACCCGCATCCGGAGGACAATGAGGATTTACGATGGATGGTTTCCGGGTATGTCCCAAGGCCCTGATATAATAGGAAAAAAAGGTTACGATTTTAATTTCAACAATTACTTTAATGAGTGGACGTTCGTTGGGGTGGGTATGAAGAACTATCGCGGTTTTCTGCAAAATAAATTATTCGCAATCAGCCTTTTCTTAAGTGTCATTGTCTCGGGCTATGCGGCGGATGTGACAATTGATATCGACGGTGCGTCGTCTATCCGCACAATTCCCATGACGATGTACGGTGGGAACCTGACGGCGTGGGACGGTGCGCAGAGCGGCAGCAACAGCACCTTTAATAATCTGCTCATAGCGTCAGGGCGAAAATACTTACGTTGGTGCGGAGGATCATGGGGTGATGCGTATCTTTGGAGCGACATGGAAGGCCCGAATGGTGCGAATACATGGATTGTCAGTTACGATGAGACGCTTTACCTGCTGAGCCAACTTAGCCAACTGGGACAAGAGGTTCCTCCAACGCTGCAGCCGATCGTTAATTTTCCCGGCTGTTGGTATGCAGATGCTCAAGGCAGCTACATAGAACACGGCCATCAAGCTGCCGTTGATGCAGCAGTTGCGTGGGTTGCCGATCAAAGCAGCCGAATACCGACAGCCCAGTACTGGGAAATCGGTAATGAAACCGGCGGCCCGTGGGAAGAAGGATACTTCGAGGGTATCAGTGGCACGTACTATGGGGACTATTTCGCCGACTTTTATTCAGCAATGAAGGCGGAGAATCCCAGTGTCAAGATCGGTGCCAATGCCGAACCCAAACATGAATTGCAGCCATGGGGTTGGTATGAGGGCTATTGGACCTATGATACACTGGTGGCGGCTTACACCAAAGGGGTTGTTCCGGACTTTCTGATTATTCATCAATATCCCGGCTCTTATGAACCGGCTTCCTATAATTCGACACTGCTCAGTGACAGAGTCGATGATATTGCCCAGTTTACAGCTAATATGGATGGTATCGTAGCCAATGCACTGGGCTCATCTTATGTGGGGCAAATCCGTTACTGGATGACCGAATGGGATGCTGGATCGTATGATGAAGAAGGAAGTGATATTAATGATTACCACAGAGTCAGATGTTATGTTAATGCCTTGTTTCATGCACAATATATCCTCGAAATGGCCAAGCATAACTGGGAAGGGTCCAACGCTTGGGCGCAGGCCGAATACGGTTCGGGCTTTTCGGTTTACCCGGTATGGTATATTCATCCGTTGTTGATTCATTATTTTGGACGGGATATGGTCGAGGCGACCAGTTCCAATGCTCCGCTTGTCAGAGCGTATGCCGCTAAAGATACGGATAGTAATCTGACAGTATTTATTGTCAACAATTCGCCGACGGCAGAATTCACAGCCGATATCAATGTTTCGGGCTTTCTGGCTGGAACAGGGGGGCAATGCTGGGTCACCGAACCAGCCGGGTCGATGGTGACCGGCGGTGTCAATATCCAGGATAAGAACGATATCAGCATCAACGGGGTTGTCCATCCGAATCCCTTGACGGCGAATGCGTTACCGTCGCAGTCATTTGCTTCGAGCAATGCATTTACGGTTACGCTGCCGGCAAGTGGCATGATGCTGCTGAAAATACCGGCCGGAACGGGCGATGCAACACCGCCGTCTGCCCCGACAGGACTGACAGCAAGTCTGGATGGTATCAACGTCGACCTGAACTGGAATAACAATGCAGAAGGGGATCTGGACGGGTACAACATTTATCGTTCGACGGTATCAGGCAGTGGTTATACCAAGCTCAACGGCAGCGTCGTTGCGAATTCAAATTATACCGATAACACCGGCGTTGGAGGCGAAACCTATTATTATGTCGCAAGGGCCGTCGATACATCATCAAATGAATCGGGCGATTCAAATGAGGAGTCCGCGACGATTCCTGAGACTGCCATGGGTACAATCCTTCGCGAATGCTGGATCGGTCTTTCCGGCTCCACTGTCGGAGATTTGACCTCTAATGCCGATTTCCCGGACAGCCCTTTTACGATGGATCAACTCACCGAGCTGGAAGGGCCGACGAATTGGAATAATGAGTACGGGACGCGTATTCGCGGCTATTTGTATCCGCCGACCAGTGGCGATTACACGTTTTGGATTGCGGGCGATGATAACTGCGAGCTTTGGTTCAGTACAGACGGCACGCCTGCGAATGCGGGACTCATCGCAGAAGTAACGGACTGGACCAATTCCAGGCAGTGGGATAAATATTCCTCACAGGAGTCTGCGTCGATTTCCCTGACAGCCGGGCAGAAGTACTATATCGAAGTTCTGCACAAGGAAGGTACCGGCGGTGATAATATTGCGGTGGCCTGGTCCGGGCCGGAGATTTCGCAGGCGGTTATTGACGGGGTATACCTGTCACCATGGCTGACCGGTTTGTATGGCGATTTTACCGGCGAGGGCAATGTGAACATGGATGATCTGGAAGCCTTTGCAGCCTTGTGGCTGGAAGATGAATGTGTTTTGGCTTCCGGAATGGATCTGGACGGCAATTGTACGGTTGACTTGTATGAATTTTCCGAGTTGGCAAAAAACTGGCTGGATTAGTCATTCACATTGTTTATAATCCAGACAGAAAGGATTAATTGCCATGCGCTGCGAAAAAGCTGGGTGCCGTTTAAGGATTCTATGGCTCATGCTGTGTGCCATGTCCTTTTGTGCGTTTTCCGGCACTCCGATTCATTTAAATTCACTCGGTTTTTTGCCGCAGATGCCCAAACGGGCAACGATCATTTCAGAATGCTCTGCCTTTTCTATCAAAACTTCATCCAGCGGGGCAACAGTGTATTCCGGCATTGCCAAGGGGGTGCTTCATCAGGACGACGTAAATCAGGATATCTGGATTGCGGATTTTTCAGCGGTTCAAGCGACGGGTTGCTTTTATCTTGACGTTGACGGCGTTGGACGTTCGATTGACTTTCAGATTGGCGAAGATGTTTATGGTCAGGCGTACTATACCGCGATGCGGGGGTTTTACCTGTGGCGATGCGGTACATCGGTGGCGGGGATGCATCAGGGAGAACATTTTTCGCATGAAGCCTGTCATTTAGACGACGGGTGGCAGGATTACGTTGATGACAAAGATACAAAACGTGACGGTGTCGGCGGCTGGCATGATGCGGGCGACTACGGCAAATACACGGTCAATGCCGGCGTGACCATGGGTGTACTGTTTATGGCGTGGGATCAGTTTCAATCACATCTGAAAAATATTTCGCTTGATATTCCTGATACGGCCAACGGTTTTCCTGATTTTCTGAAAGAACTGAAGTGGGAGACTGACTGGCTGTTGAAGATGCAGTATGCAGATGTTTCCGGCAGGGTGTCGCATAAATTGACCCGCCGGCACTTTTCGGGTTTTGTCATGCCCGAAGATGATCATGAGAAGCGATACTTTACGGACTGGAGCACGGCGGCGACAGCTGATTTCGCAGCGGTCATGGCGACCGCGGCTCGTGCATTCAAACCCTACGATGCGGACTATGCACGGACTTGCCTTGATGCGGCGACGGCAAGTTACGCTTGTTTGAAAAGAAATCCCGAAAATAAACGTGCGGATTTGAGCGATTTTACGACCGGTGGTTATGGAACGCGTGATGCCGATGACCGGCTCTGGGCGGCGGCTGCGATGTGGGAGACAACGGGGACTCCCGAGTATCTGGATGATTTTGAAACGGCCGCAAGGGCGGCTCGCCGAAAAATCGAGGATGTTTGGGATTGGGGCAATGTCGGTAATCTTGGGATGTTTACCTATCTTCTATCTGAACGTTCCGGGCGGAATGCTGAATTGCTTGAAATGATTCGAGGTGATTTAGTCAAAACCGCTGACCACATCGTTCAGACGGCCAAAGGAGATGTTTACGGGCGGCCGCTGGGAGGGCGTTATTACTGGGGCTGTAACGGGACTGTGGCTCGGCAGACGGTTATTCTGCTGACGGCTCATCACATTCAGCCGAATGCCGATTATCTGCATACGTCGCTGGATGGGATTGGGCATCTGTTTGGACGCAATTATTACGGTCGGTCATTTGTAACGGGTTTGGGGCATCAGCCGCCGATGCATCCGCATGATCGGCGCAGCGGGGCTGACGGCGTCGAAGCGCCGTGGCCGGGGTATCTTGTCGGCGGAGGGCAGTCTGCTGTGGATTGGCAGGATAACCAGGATGATTACAGAACGAATGAAATCGCCATCAACTGGCAGGGGGCATTGGTCTATGCGCTGGCGGGCGCGATGTCGCAATAAACTGATCGATAAAGAAAGGATTCGATGATGAAGATATTGACTTTGAAATCTGGGCTTTTAATTGCTTTGAGCCTGAGTTTAATGGTATCGGGGTGTCAGCGTGTGGAAACCGCACCCCGGGATTTTAATCGGGATTGGCAGTTCATCAAGGGTTTACAACCTGCTGAAGTGGTTGAGATGGATTATCATGTCGATGACTGGCAGGCTGTTCGGCTGCCCCATGACTGGGCGATTGCTGGTCCGTTCAATCCTGATGAACACGGTTTTGCCGGCAAGCTGCCGTGGAAGGGGGTTGGGTGGTATCGCAAAGTGTTTACGCTGCCGACGACCGATGCGGGCCAATGTGTCTACCTGGATTTTGACGGCGTGATGGCTTTCCCGGAGGTTTATATTAACGGACAGCTTGCGGGGCAATGGGATTACGGTTATGTTTCGTTCCGTGTTAATGCGACGAAGTTTGTCAAATTCGGACAGGAGAATGTGGTTGCCGTTAAAGTCGATACGACGAATCAAGGCACACGCTGGTATCCCGGGGCGGGGATTTATCGAAAAGTGACGATGACGGTTTGTGAGCCGGTCCATCTCGCCCACTGGGGCACGCATATAACGACGCCCCAGATTGGCGACAGCTTAGCATCTGTGTCTGTCAGGTCAGCGATTGAAAATCATTTCAAAGATAACGCTGACGTGAAGGTGAAAATTATTCTGCGTGATCCGAAAGGTACAGTGGTTTCCAATGCCGTCCGCCAACTGTCGGTCCCTGCGGGCGAGTCGGCTGAATTCGAGCAGATTTTTGGCGTTGAAAACCCGCAGCGATGGGATATCCTCAGTCCTGAGCTATACTCCGCAGAGATAACGGTACTGGCTGATGGTAAGAAAACAGACAATGAGAAAGTTCATTTCGGTATCCGCACATTTGAGTTCACGGCAAACGACGGCTTTCATCTGAACGGGCGGCGAGTCCAGCTGTACGGTGTGAATTTGCATCATGATCAGGGGCCGCTGGGGGCGGCGTTTAATACACGTGCGATGCAGCGTCAGTTGGAGATTATGCAGGACATGGGCGTTAATGCGATTCGCACCAGTCACAATCCGCCGGCACCGGAGCTGCTGGATTTGTGTGACCGTATGGGGCTGGTTGTCTGGGATGAATGTTTTGACAAGTGGGATGACAAGGCCGGACGCGTGGATGGGCAACCTTTGCTTGAAGAATATGGTGAAAAGCAGATTCGAAACTTTGTTCTGCGGGACCGTAATCATCCCAGTATCGTTGTCTGGTCGATTGGCAACGAAATACTCAATCAACCTTGGGATAAGGAAGGCAAATCCCCTGAACGTGTCAACTATATGCGTGACTTCGTGCTGAAATATGACACCTCGCGTCCGGTTACCATGGCCTGTCATATCCCGGAAACGGCGAATGAGCCCATCCTTGACGCACTGGATTTGGCGGGGTGGAATTATGCGAGACGTTACTCGATTTATCGTGAGAAGTATCCCGATAAGCCGATTATTTACAGCGAGTCGGCATCGGCGGTCAGTACGCGGGGTTTTTATGAGCTGCCGTTTCCGACGACTAAAACGGATTATTCAAAAGAGCTTCAGGTCAGCTCGTATGATTTGAATGCCGCGCCGTGGGCGGATCTTGCGGATGTGGAATTTCAACTGATGGCCGATGATGATTTTGTGGCGGGTGAATTTGTCTGGACCGGTTTTGATTATCTCGGCGAGCCGACGCCGTTTGATCAGCAGGCACGCAGTTCTTACTTCGGGATTGTTGACTTGTGCGGGATTCCCAAAGATCGATATTATCTGTATCGCAGTCATTGGCGTCCCGACATGACGACGGTTCACATTTTGCCGCACTGGAACTGGCCGGAGCGTGTGGGTGAAAATGTGCCGGTGTTTGTCTATACCAATGGTGATTCGGCGGAATTGTTTCTAAACGGCCAATCGCTTGGTCGCCGCAGTAAAGGTGTCGTGCCGGAAAAATCGGAAAATTTTGCAATCGATAAATTAACCACAGCAAGCTCCCGGCAAAACGATAAAGAAAAGCCTGCCGGATACGCTGTGGATGGCGACACGAAAACCGGTTGGCTCGCAGCTGAAAATAGCACGGGCCAGTGGCTTCAGGTGGATTTGGGACAGTCTCGACAGATCAGCTGTATCGGCATTCTGTTTCCCACCGAAGCGAAAAAAATCGGTTATGACATTGAAGTCTCCCGGGATGGTGAGGACTGGAGCCGGGTGGTTTCGCAGGATACCAGCGATCGTCCGAATTGGGGAGGGCCTAAGGAGGCATTTCATACAGCGCAGCAAGAAGGGCGATATGTCCGCATTGTTTTCACGAAATTAAAGGCCGACACCCGACCTGGTATTCAGGAATTGGGAATCTATCCGGAAAAAATAGAATCGGATTATTATGACCCGACCTATACTTATCGGCTGCGGTGGAATGATGTGATTTACGAACCGGGGGAGCTAAAAGTGGTCGCCTATCAGGACGGTAAAGAAATCGGCCGCGCCGTCATGCGAACCGCCGGCGAACCGGCCCGGCTTCGATTGACCCCGGACCGAACCGAACTGGCAACGACAGGGGAGGATTTATCCTATCTATTAGTCGAAGCACTTGACAGTGAAGGTAATTTGTGTCCGTTGGCGGATAATATGGTTGATTTCAAGATTGACGGTCCTGCGGAAGTCGCCGGCGTCGGCAATGGCAACCCGATGTCCTTTGAGCCGTTTGGGGCCGATTATCGAAAGCTGTTTTACGGCAAAGCCATGCTGATTTTGCGAGCAAAAGAAGGCCCCGGCGGAACGATCAAGGTGACGGCTTCGGCCGAGGGCTTAGAGCCCGATAGTGCAGTCGTGAGGTCGAGCGATTCCTTTTCTTGGTGAAAAATAGTAGGCAATTTCAATCTTGTTGTTTTGATTGGACTCTGGCTGACAATCGCTGACTTGGTTGGACAGGAGGTGGGGGGCTGTCTATAATTAAAGAGCCGAGGGCGACGGGAGGAGTTATGTACTGAGACAGAGTTTGCTTTCAGCGACGTCTTTTTTAGTTATTGCGGAGGTTTGCAAATCAGCTATTCATGTGGTTCGATTTTGATTAACTTAACAAAAATAGGGTAGCTCTAAAAAAAGCTTTTGGTTACGAAAATGAATTTTTAGAGCTACCCCTCATATATATTTCACTCTTGATTACATTGCATTATATTCCTGTTCTGTGACAGGGTCGCCGAAGTTATTTCGCAGTAAAATAATCAACTCTTCAATCGTGACAAGTCGTGTATTTTCGGGTAACAACTCAATGGTGTTGACGATGGCCTGCATGGGGCCGCCGATATCGCCGAATGACCATGCATTCGCGTTGATCATCGCATAGCTTCCTTGATTTGTCGCCGGTGATGACGGCATGGCCGCAATTTCAGCGGCGACCTCCTCCGGGCTGCCCAATCCATCCCAAAGGATGCATTTATAGGATACCGCAGGTTTTCCATTATGCCAATAAATTGCACCATTGCGGCGGTCATAGGGGACCCAATCCTTGTATGCGACGCCCAGGATTTCAGGCCGTTCGAGTAATTGGTCCGCATTGGACATACTGCCGCTATTGTCATTGATCATGCTGGCGATTGTCAGTCCACATTTTTGCATGGCTTGACCTGTATTTTTCGCATAAGCCCGACGATTTGTCAGGTAATAATGAAACGCATATCCATGCCCGCTGGGACCGGCGATCATACAATCAAGATTGTCTCCTGTGGTGGCCTCGCCATAAAAACTGCGTACGCCTCGAGGATTAAACTCTGCCATACTCGGCGGAAATTCCCATGACATGGGGAAAGTGCCGCGGGCTGGATGTCCGAAGAATATTGTATCGGTGATCGCACCCCCGGCCATGATCTGGAGATTATCACCGTCACTCATAGAGAAGGCTACAATACGCTGTCCTTCCTGGACCGGGGCAGGGTACCTTCGCGGAGGCTTGGGGATATCCACACGCAGTTTAGACAATGTCGATAAATTCTTGCACCAGTCGGCGGGGACACCGCCGGCATTGGCCTGGCTGACATCTTTGACCCAGCCGAATTCCGCATTGCTGCCCCAGCCTAACACCGTTCCCTGAGATGTGAGGCCATTGATAAACAGTTTCCTTGTCGTCGAGTCGACATCATAGTATGTAAAGGCATTACGTGTTATCGAAATATCCCGCAGAAAATCAACTTTATCGACATCGACCATCGTTTCATGTCCGAACAGGTCTTTATACGTGTTGTAAATGGCAAGCTCATCCAGACCTCGAACATCGACCAGCACGGGTAATTCTGTTCGACTTTGAACTTCCTCAAGAATGGACTCCTGCACCGCAATCGCATTCATCGGTCCGCAAAGAGAGGTCGCCGCATTGATGCTTTCCAGGTCCGATCCGCAGAGAATAATTCCGTCAATATGATCGATAAACTTATTCAGCAGCCACCAGACCGATGCATTATCATGAAATACGGTTCCTTCTTCTTCCATATCTTCTCTGATAAATGAGGTCAGTCCCCCTTGTTTAACCAATATCACGGGGGTATCTTTTGCGACCAGACCCTGCAGGGAAAGTGTGAGCAAACGCATTGACGTGGGGATCGAACCCAGATCAACTACCCAGATGTCTTTGGGTTGATTGACTGTCAGTGTTGATGACAGATATGCAGTCGGAATAACCTGCTGAGTGATTGACGGTCCGGACCATTTCAAATTTACAGCTGCCGATCCGCTATTATCATAGTATTCCAGGCGAATCGGGTAGGCAGTACCGGGCCGCAGGTAAATCTGGCCGCTGTATTCGGTCGAGCCATGATCGGACCACTCGTCGATAATAAGGATATCATTGACATACAATCGAGTTCCGTCATCAGACGTGGTATAGAACGTGTAATCACCTTCCTGGGGGACCATCAAACCACCTTCCCAGGAAACGGAAAACGTATCTACATCGACGGAAGAATCCGGAGAATCCTGTCCCCAGTCGAAGTTGATCTGGCTATCGACCCGGGTTACTTTTAAATCGCTTAAATCAGAGTTGTTATAAATACGAGCCGTCAAACCATCTGCTTTAAATGTCTTGAACTCCCAGACATCACCTTTATAAGTGGACTGAGCCGCAACTTCATCAATCCTCCAGTAATAAGTCGTGTCCGGAGAAAGCGTTCCGGGATCATAGGCGATTGCCTCAGCAGGAAAACCACCCATGAATGTACTCTCTTCGCTAAGCAGCCAATCGTTTGCCAACGATGAAATTTCACCGATATCAATCATTCCCGAATTGTCGATATCCAGTTTTTCATCAAAGATTCCGACAACTTCCTGTTGCCAATTGCCGGCGATGATTGCCAGGTCTCCTAAATCGACGAGCCGGTTTCCGTTCAAATCACTTTTAAACGCTACGGTATTTGCATCTGTGCCAAAGTAAATATTGTGGCCAGTTGCATCCGGTCCAGCCAGCCATTCCAAGAGCGTATCCATACCCGTTACATTCTGGGCGCCATCAAATGGTGCAACATTGACAGCCCAGGGCAATGACTCAGGTGCTATTTCATAACCAATTCCATCAAACCGGGTTCGCTGATCCAGACCCGTTTGGAAATCCCAGGAATCCAAACCGTTAATATAAATGCTGACGGCTTCATTGGCTGTTGTTGTGGTGTATTGGCCAATAAGCACTTTCATCGTCATGTCGTCGCCGCTGCTTACTTTTACAGTACCTTCAAAATCTGCAGCCAGAGCCTGCGTCATTGCTCCTCCAGAGTATTTGTTAAAGGCCGTAAATACACCGGAATCGCCAATTCGAGCCGCAACATCCCAGTGCCCGGTTCCGCTATTGTTATTCATTATAATAGCATACAAATTGTAAACGCCAGTGTCGGGGAATGTTATATCGATTTTCAAGGGAGCGGTCGTTTCACGGTCCACTTCTCCGCCGGAAGCACCGCCGTCAGTTACCCAGACACCAGCACCATTGACATCCGTACGATTCGTGCGCCAACCCCACAGATCGTCAGTGATATCCGAATAGTCGGTCGAATAATTCGTTTCCGCCACCGGCGAATTGCCGTTAATGGTGGTATTGCCCAGTTCGGCATCAATGTAAGTGATGGCTCCTAATGCACTGCTCATCATTAGATATCCCATCGCGCATGCTGTAAACAGTATCTTCTTCATCTCTTTTACACCCATTTCGGAAATTTCAACGTTATTTCATTTGTAATGCTCAGCCGACAGGTGAGTCAGGCTGAATGATTGATCGAATTCTCTTACTTGGAACGGCCTAAGGGCCATTTTCCGAGCGATACTATGCCCCCGGTACACTCTTATTACGTAAGAAACATCGAGAACATTTACCACTTTTTGGGAAAAATTGTCTATCGTCAGCTGGTTTTATCTCATTAAGTGAGGCTGTTTTGATTGTAACTACTTCAATTGAAATCGTTTACAATGAAAGATATTCCCCGGCTGTCGCATTCAAACCGTAATATTGGTTTAGCCTAACTCTGTATTTTTGAAATATTATTGCCCCGGATTGGGAGAATCCGCCTGCCAGTTGACAACATCGTTACCGTAATTGGAATGGGTTATTCGCTGGAGGGAATCCCCATTACCGTCAGGAGTGGTCGGCCAGGGAGAATTATCGTCGTAATTGACCTGATCGACGCGAATCCATGCACGTGATTGGCCGTATAATTGTTCGCCGGGTTTGCACAGACGTATTTTTTCACCGCCGTTGCTAAGGCTGGTGTCATTATCAAACGGACCCAGCACCTGTGTTCCCGAGGGCAGCGTCGTATAATATTCGTTAAATGCTGCAGCATCCTTAGCGACAATTAAAAATTCACCGGAAGCAAGAGATGTTCCGGCCGGGAAGGTATAGTTTATCCCATTGGTGAACGACCAGGAAACCGTTTCGTCCACAAAAACGTCCGGCGATGTTTCTCTTCTAACCAGATCTTCCAGGTAGACGGTTTGGCCTGAGATATTGTGCAGCTCGATATACTCATTGCCGGTATTGCCAGAGGCGGGATTGTACTGGATTTCCGAAATGACAATCGGTCCGACCTTTGGATCGCCATTTTCTGTGCCCTTGGTCATTGAGCTCATTGCGACAAAATCAAGATCGCCGGTACTGGTCAAATAGCGGCCCAGTGAAACATTTTGTTCCGAGGCGTCGAAGTCCTGCGATATCTGGTAACCGGTGATTTGGCCGCCGGCGCCGGAAGTCAGATACAGGGTTTCGCCGTTTTCACTGAGGGCAAAGGATGAACCAAAATGTTGATCTTCATAAAAGACCACATATCCTCCGCCCAGAATCTCGATATTCGTGTCGATGGTATATTTTGTATAATCGGAATCGTTATCGCTGAGGAACCAGCCGCCAATAGAGATGGCTTGCTCAGTTGTATTGTGCAACTCGATCCAGTCCGGCAACGTGTCATTCGAATGCGCCATAATCTCGTTAATAATAATGCTGCCGGGAGCTAAGCCGACTTCATCTTCGCCCGGCGATCCGCCGGAAACAGTGCTGCTGCGCCAGCCGGCCTTTTCGTCCCACAGATTCGGGTCCGCAAGCGGATCAACAATCGTTAATGAAAAGCCACCGCCATCAGTTAGCGGATACCACCCGTCCTTGTAACTGAACAATTGAATTGTCTGCCCGAGAGCATCTTTAAATTTAATTTTGTCGCCGTCGTTATCAAGCGATCCCATGTCCCATTGAATAACCGGGACCTCTGTTGGAACCTTGGTGTAGTCGGCGTCAAAAGCGGATTTGTTTTTCACCAGCAGAAGATAGTTACCAGCCTCGACCGTTACATCATCAAATGTATGGTCAATACCTTTGGTGAACTGGACCAGATTCAGGTTGACCGCGGTGTTGCCGATATTTTTCAATTCGATAAACTCGCAATTGGGGTCGGCGGGATGATACATTATCTCTGTGATGCGAAGAGAACGGGGAAGCCGCTCGTCCACGTAGGTCGCTTCATGTAAAGCGCTCCATGTTGTACCGCTTTTTATACGGGCTTTTACCGTAACTGACTGATTCAGCTCAATGGGCGTTCCATTGTAGAGGGTGGCGGTTTCGCTTACATTGCCTGTCCAATATTCGCGTGGGTCAGTTCCGTCCAGTGTGTAATAAACGACACCGGCACCATTGTTATTAGTCATATCAAAATTGCAGGGGATGGAGATATATCCGCCCGACATTGCGATTGAATCTACTGTAAATACCGGTGGTTCGATTGAGGGATACAGGGCCGGCGAATAATAGTACTTGAAGTGATTGATCGCATTAGTTTCTTTGGCCTCTAAATAAGTGTTAATACGTGCCAGCTCCGGCACCCAGTAATTATTTCGCGTGTAAAGATAGGCGGTCCCCCGCACATCAACATCACGTCGATAGTCTCCCCAGCGAGCCGTTTCGGCTATAACCGCCTCATCAAGCTCATTTGCCAAACGATTAAAGCGGGCCAAAGCGGAAGTCGCGGTCAGGGGGCCTTGATTTCGAAAATACTGATACAACTTGTCAGCGAATTGAATCCTGAACTCCTCGAAATTTCTGAGCGGCCCTAAGAGAAATGGGACAGCGTCATCATTGGCTAAAGGCCTGCTAACCGAAGTATTCTCCAGAGTCCGTTCCGAATCCCACGCATAGAATTGCCATGGTACCCCGAAGACGCCTCCGCCGGCGGCACGCCAGTTTCCGTCAGTTTTCAGGTCTTGGTTTAAACCATAATGCTGAATAATCGTCCAGTCGATATAATTTTCAACGTCCAGGACAGCGTTAATCGCCTCCCAGTCCGCTTGACTTGAAGAATTCGCAGTTGCTATGGTAGACTGCAAAATATCCCACTGGTCACTGTCACCGTCTACCATTTCTCCGCCATTGACCGCATCATAATACTCGCTATCGCCGCCGTAATAAGACGCATAGTGTGAAGCTTCGGGGCGTTCATGCATATTATATATACCCCAGTACAAACCGTTCAGGTAAAGATGGACATACGTCCCTGCTCCGGCACTTTCCTGGCCCATTGCGATAAGACTGTCGCGAATGAACTGGTCAGGAATCAACGTTCCCCTGAGCCGCTGAGTGGGATCCCAGTGAAGCCATGAGTTGTTATACACGGACCGAAGCTGCAGGGCGTTATACGTATCGATAGAAGTCTGCTTGAACAAATTGGTTTTCAACGCTGCATCACCGTAGCCGCCTCTGAAACGCAAGCTCAATGAATGCTTGGGTGAACTGGCCGGATTTCTGCTGCCTCCGCCCTGAAGTCGTAACCCGCAATCAATCTGAAAGATATCATTGGGGTCAGAGCCAAAGTATTCCGCCGAAACAGGGCGTTCCCAGTAAATACCTGATTCATAGGTATTCAAATAAAGCCCATTTTCAGCTCCGAACAGATTGTCCGGGTCGGTGACTATTGAAAGCGTTGCCAGTTTTTTCATGGCATTTTTTATGACAGCTTTGGCCTGGTCAACAGTGTAGCCGGAATTTCCTGCAACCAGCTTGATATCTGCCGTATTATCCTCCATGGCGTAATCTGCGGTTTTACCGTTCCAACTGGTTACGTAGCGCCAATCATTTGGCTTGACCTGTTCTACCACATCACCGAGGAATAAGTAGGTTTGTGTGTCGATATTGCTGGGCAACAGGTCCGTTTTAAACGCCTTGGTTCGCAAGCATGTTGTTTCTGAGATATGAATGGGCCCGCTATAAAGCAGGGTGTTGCCTCCAACCGTTAATTCAGGCTCAGTGCCATCCAGGGTATAATGAATTTCGGCCCCGGCGGTGCCGCACGAAATGGTTACATCAAAGGCGATTTCATAAAGTCCACGATCATGGCTGAATTTTGTATCAGCGACTTTTCCGGTATAGGCGATCGAGTTGACGGCACCTGTCCATTTATCATTCACCATGATTCCAGGTGTCGGAGTAATCAGATATCCGGCGGCTCCGTCTGGTGCGATGCCATAAGAGACAAAAGGGTATTGCTCGGGATAATCGTTATATTCATGAGCCACCGTAGTGCCATCGGGCTGAACCAGAGCGAGGTATTCACCGGACGTGCTTAACTGGAAATTTGTATGCAATGCGCCGCAATAATCCACATAGGGATCATTTTCGGGAAACAAATCCGGTTCCATATTGGATGCAAAAACAATCAAAAAGTCACCCGGCTCTAAAATCAGTTCGCTGCCCATATCGGAGGGGAATTGCCATTTTGTTTTGGTTGAAGGGTTATCGGTCAGATACCAGCCGGCTAAATCGATGGGTTCCGAGCTATTGTTATACAACTCAATCCAATCGGGATAAATGTTCTCACTGGGTTTCCAATCATATCGTGTATAGATATCCAAAGGATTCAAATACGGAATGTATGAGTTGACAGCCATGAATTCACTAATGATGATCGTCGATTCCGCAGGTTGCATCCAGTTGTGTGACATTGCTGCATAATCCTGGAAATCAACTCCGTCAATGCCAACAAGATCCGCGCAGTTCGGTCCCGTGCAGGTTCCGTTCAGCCATTGTTGAGCAAAAATCTCAAGGTCATCGATATCAACATAGCAATCGTTATTCAAATCTCCCAAGGGGCAAATGTCCCCGACCGGCTTATAAACATTGATCGTGACCGTGTCACTTTGCTGCTGGGATAATTCGTCCCAAGCCTGCAATTGCAATACATATTCT
The DNA here is from genome assembly GCA_963675155.1 of Anaerohalosphaeraceae bacterium. Taxonomy (GTDB): domain Bacteria; phylum Planctomycetota; class Phycisphaerae; order Sedimentisphaerales; family Anaerohalosphaeraceae; genus 4572-13. The sequence goes on from OY775912.1 coordinate 1,795,812, forward strand.
CCGCTGGTTGGGAATGAAACAGTCGCATCTTCGGTATTAACATTAGGAGAAAAAACAACCGTATCGGGGCCGCTGAGTTGGCTCCATTCCATCGTAAGCGCTTCAAGTGCGCAGGGGTCGTCGTCTGTGACAGTTGCATCAATTACAATTTGTGCCGACCCATTCACCAAATAAATTCTTTTATCTTCGCCCGCATCCACAACGGGGGGATCATTGGTATCATCGTCAACTTGTTGAAGCATAAATCCCTGGAGCGGATAGCCATGCCGGCCATTGAGAGAGGCGCTTTCGGCATAAATTGAAAACTCCCCGTCAGAACCGGATTCAATATCATCCCATCGCAGGACATACCCTGTGTCGCTGTTATCTGCCGCCAGCAACTGTACAATATCTCCATCTTTGAGGTAAATTTCATCGGAACTGTTATTGACAAACGCATCCGTCCCAAGAATCGTGTATTGAGTAATGCGGTCGGTATAGGTCGTGTTCCTGAATGCTGAGCCGGCGAACGTGTATTTTTTTGAAGGATCTAAATTTGTAAATTTGATTTCCACAAACCAGCAGTCTGTCTCGCAACTTGAACAATGCTGAATGATCGTCCCGCTAAAATCAACGTGTCCGTTAAATATTTCATAGGCCTCAGTCCCAAGAGCCGGATTGACACCGTAATCAGTTGCCAAGAGAGGTTGTATCGCCGGGTTTGTTGGAATCGTAAACGTGACAGTCGGCATTCCATCTGTACTTCCGCTTGCATCATCCTTCAGTAGTCCGGATGTGTCTCCCGTATAATCCCGATAAGCGGAGTAAGTTGTCGTATTGCCCCCCGTGCTCCCAACACAATCGTTGTACGCGGTCCAATCGGTTCCTCCGTGAGCCAATGTTATCAGCAAAGTAAAAACCGAGACGGCAGTAAAAAATAGTGCCTGTCTACATGATCCGGTCCAATCTACTCTCCGGTGTTTCATATATCCCACCCCTGTTTGTCAAGTGTCTATCTTCGATTTGTGCAGAATAACAAGCGGGGCGCGAACATTCCCTGCTTCTGTTATCACCTTATATAACGTAAGATATGTCAAAATTATTAACCACTTTTTCTCAAATTCTGCTTTAAAGCGGTGAATTGGGACGATCTGGCGGATCGTTTGCGAACGACTTGTTCGGTGTGCTGCCCATTTCTAAAATAAACTGGCCACCATCCATAATCATTTGGTGAGTAATATAGCTTTTTGTATAGGGCTTGCCATTATAAGTGACTGATTGAATATAGATGTTCTGCAGGCTATTATTTTGGGCTTGTAAGGAAAAGACGTTTCCGCCGGGGAGGCGGATTTGTGCCTCTTCAACGGCGGGGCTGCCTAATACATACTTTCCGGCGGCGGGGTCAACCGGATAGAATCCCATGGCTGATAATATATACCAAGCTGACATTTGTCCACAATCTTCATTTCCGCATAAGCCTTCGGGGGTATCGTTGTACATGGTGCTCATGATGTGCCGGACCTTTTCAGCGGTTTTCCATTGTTGTCCTGCAAAGGCATACAGATACGGAATATGATGACCGGGTTCATTTCCGTGAGCATACTGTCCGATTAAGCCGGAAATATCCATTGATGCTCCCTCGCCCAGCTTCGAACTCATCGAAAACAATGTGTCCAGCTTGGCTGTAAATGCTTCTTCGGATCCAAATAGATTGATGAGTCCCTGCGGGTCCTGTGGCACCAGCCATGTATATTGCCAGGCATTGCCTTCGCAGTAATCATCATCTCGGTGCTTTGCTGAGACAGGGTCAAAAGGAGTTCGCCACGAACCGTCGTTCATTCGTCCACGCATAAACTGGATATCCGAATCAAAATACTGTTCATACGCTTTACCACGTTTTTTATAATAGCGATAATCGTCCTCCTGCCCCCTCGCTTTGGCGACTCTGGCGATACAAGCATCGTCAATTGAATATTCCAGGGCTTTGGCGACGGATTCTTTTTCTTTATCGGCCGGGATGTACCCTTTCTCTTTGATATACTTGACGCCATCGCCATCACGGTTGGTGACCGAGGTGTCTTTCATCGCCTGATATGCCAAATCCTTGTCAAATCCGTCAAATCCTTTTAAATAGGCATCCGCAATCACCGGCACCGCGTGATAGCCCACCATCGTCCAGGTTTCATTGCCCCAAAGGTGCCAGACAGGTAAAACGTCCTGCTGTTCATAGATTGCCAGCATCGACTGGATCATGTCATTGAGACGGTTGGGCTGAGTAATAGTCAACAACGGATGCAGGGCGCGATAGGTATCCCATAATGAAAAAATCGTATAATTATCAAAGGATACATTGGAATAGACCTTTTTATCCGTTCCCAGGTATTGACGATTATGGTCATTAAATAAAGTCGGTGCGATGAGGGTATGATAAAAGGCGGTGTAAAATGTTGTTCTAACGGCAGGATCATCTGTTGCAATCTTGATTTTATTCAGTTCCTGATTCCATTTTTGCTTTGCGTGTTCAACCACCTTCTCAAAATTCCAATCGGGCATCTCCGCATCGATATTTGCCAGCGCGTTTTCCATGCTGACCGGTGAAATGCCGACCTTGAGCATCATTGGTTTCTCTGAAGCCGCAAAGCTGATGACCCCTTTTAGCCTGTCGCTTGTTCCCGCTGTTCCTTTCAGCAAACTGTGATTGCTGTACACATGGAAATCGGCGGCATTCTGCTGTAAACGCACGGCAAAAAAGACGCGAAGATCACGTGCCCATCCGCTTGAAAATCGATAACCGACAAATGTTTTTTTGTCAATTTGCTTCATGAAGGTTTCATGGGGTCTGTCAGTGCTGCCGTGTTGTAAATCGATTACGACATGCGTCGCTTCCTCGGCAGGGAAATGATATCGATGCAATGCTGCTCGTTCGGTTGCTGTCAGTTCAACTTTTGTCTTATAGTCATCCAGCATCACCGCATAATAATAGGGGGATACTGTCTCTCTGTCATGGCTGAAACGGCTGGCGTATCCACGGTCCGGATCTCTGTCATTGCCAGCATCTACTTTGATCCGGCCCGTATAAGGCATCATCAGAACATCTCCGAGGTCTGAGCAGCCCGTTCCGCTCAGGTGCATGTGTGAAAAACCACGCAATACTTTATCTGAGTAATGATATCCTGAACACCAGTCCCAGCCTTTATTAAAACCATTGGGGCCGATTTGAACCATACCAAAAGGGACAGATGCTGCGACAAAGGTGTGTCCGTGTCCGCCGGTTCCAATGTAAGGGTTGACATATTTTACGAAATCGGTGCCCTCTGCCTGTGCCCGAGCGCAAAAGACTGTAAAGATTTGACAAATGCCTAAAATCAATAGAACCCGTTTTTTTAAAGCCAAACATGATTTCATGAAGTCACTTTCTCCGAAATAAAATTTTTCCAATTGTTATTGTTTGTAGGGATTGATAACTCTTGTAACCAGCGGGTATAAACCTTGTAAAATGCCTGAAGCGATGGTCATATTTTCCCAGACTGATCTCTTATCGCCGATAGTATGCTGGAAAAAAGACCAAGGAACTATGACGCAGTTTGACTTGGGAGTTCGTCGTACGCCCAATCCGTGTTACCGATTTTTATTTTTGCGGTAAACAGTGTTGACAGCAAAAATTCTTACAACGTTCTGATTATCATCTGCCCGGAATATAAATAGCAAACGTACCTTTTGCATCTATACAACGTAAGATGCATTGAGATCATTAACTACTTTTTCAAAAAAAGCGATGGAATATTCTATCGCTATATTTTTGTGTAATTCTTCTTGCCATGAAATTGCTGGATGGGACATTTGCCTATAAATACTAGAAGTCATCCCAAAACCTGCTTTGCGGTTGAAAATGAGTTTTTTTGGCTCTGGCAAGGAAGACAAATCAGCTTTAGCCGAAGCTAAGGCGGCTTTTGTCTGACGCCGACCAAGGGCAAAAGGACCATTTTCAAACCAAATGAGGTTTGGGATGGCTTCTAATAGGAAATGCTTCGCGGGACTGTACAAGACGTGCTACGTCTATATTGAGAGGCTGTAGATTGTAAGCCAATATTCTGTATTCGATGTTTACCAGGAAAGTTTTTTTCAAAAAGTAGTTAATGATCTTAATAGGGCTTACGTTTTAAAAATACAGAAGAGAAGTTTTAAGGCAGAAAAGGCCTGTGGCTTGTGTCAAACTAGAAAATTCAGATGCGAGTTTATGTTGTGTCGGCGATAAGCTCACCTGTCGGCGGAGCATTTAATAAATGAATGGTTTAATTTTTTGGGAAGAGGTGTGAAGATGAAAAACATGAGAAAGATGTTGTGCGCAGTTTGTGTAATGGGATGTGTACTGATGAGCAGTGCATTGGGAACCATTACTTTTGTTGATGTTACACCGGACAATGCAACCCTCAATGGTGCCACGCTGGTATTGGATGACAATTATGTAATCCCGCATTCTCCGCTTGAAGGTCTATGGGGATATCGTACACGCACTGATGTCGAAGGCGGCAGTGTCTGGGTTACTGATGGCGGTGAAACTACCGGCGATGCTGAAAGCACCGAAGCCCTGAAGGTTGATCTGGTGCTTGCGGAGGCAGGCGTTTATGACCTGTATGCCATTATCATGAATAACAACGGCGGAACGGGTTATTGGGACGTGTCGACTCGGATTGGCGATGTCGGTGATTTTACAGATTTCAACAAGAATTCTGCGGCAATGACGGCTGTTGCGGCCTCCGATTTTGACAGCCCTGTGACGATTTCTACATCGACTACAGGGGACATGACAGCGAAGGTTCTGATTGGCCAATACACAACAACAACAGCCAATGAAACCGTCAGCATTTACGTGAATGGTTTTAATACCTGGGGTGAGGAAACGCGTGATCAGCGAACCCGTTTTGATGGCGTTGGCTATGAAATGGTCCCGGAACCGGCAACCCTCATTTTGCTTTCTGCAGGCGCGTTTCTAGGACTGCGTCGTCGCAAATAAAAAAACATTTGAACTTAAACAGCGTCCGGGACAAACCGGACGCTGTTTAAGTATTGTTTGTTATAAATTGGAAAATTCTATCCCAATTTCATGAGATCTCGCTGGCTGTTTCGAGATATTAATTGAGGTTCAAGGGAACTAACTTAACTTGATGGGGAATGACATTATTCAGTTGTGAAGATGGCTCAGGTGGTATTTGTCGAAATTCATCCAGAGAATCCAAAGTAATGGCTTGGTTTATTGGGGTGTTATAGGAGTTTGTAAGTGGGTCCCTTTTTCTCAAATACTTATATTTATCGCAAATAAGGTGATTGATTGTCGGGGATTGAGGCCCTTGTATTTTATGCCTCAATCCGCGTTTTATTGGGCTTTTTGGCATTTCATCATTTTAGTTATGCAGAAACCCTATTTTTCTAACGCAAAAATAGCGTTTTTTCTAAAAAGTAGTTAATGATCTCAACGGATCTTACGTTTTATAGGTACAGAGACAGGGAAATATTGGTTGTTCGGAGAATAAGACTGTGGATATTGATAAACAAGAGAATTCAGATAAGTTTCTAAGCTTGCTGATGCCCAATCAGAAACGCATTTTGGGGTACATATTAACGTATGTCCCGAATTATGCGGATGCTGATGATATCCTGCAAAATACGTTGTCCATTCTCTGGAAGAAATTCGATCAATATAGTCCGGACACAAACTTTGTTGCTTATGCAAATAAGATTGCCAAGTATGAAATTATGAATTATTTCCGGAAAACTAATAATTCTAAAAAATTACATTTTGATGAAAGTCTTCACGAAATTATTGAATCGGAATCTGTTTCTACCAGTCGATTGTTTGGTCAACGCATCGATGCCCTTAAAGAGTGCTTCAAGCACTTCACGACGGAAGATAAGCAGTTGATTAAAATGCGGTACGAGCAGGATTTGTCATTTTCCAAGATTGGGGGGCGACTTCGTATTTCCTCGCCCGCTGCTCTCAAGAAGATATCGAATATTCATAGCCGTCTGATTCGCTGTATCCGATTGCGACTGGCTTTTGAGGAGACAGCATGAACCAGAGGAGCAGTGACCAACGATTTATCTCTCAGATCACCCATCTCTTTTTGCTGTCAATGGAGGGGATGGCGACGGAGGCTCAATTTGAGCAGTTGAATCAATTGCTGGCTAAAAGTTCGATCGCCCGTGATTATTATTACGACTTTATTGCTTCCTATGTCAGTATCAAATCACTGGAAATGTTTGCTGAAACCGACGATTGCCGTCAGGAATATTTAAACCAATTTCTGGAAGAACTCGCCGAAGCCGAGATCCACTCGCCAGCGGTCGATATACCTAAGTCGGATGACACCGCCGAGATACCAGTGAAAAACATCAATATGTCTCAAGAGACTCGTCGATTCAATAAATTGTCCGTTCTATCTATTATCGCATCGGCTGCAGCCGTCTTGTTTATCGTCCTATTTATCCGATTTGCTCCGAATAGAAGGAGCGTACTGGTCGGCCAATGTACAAACGTGGTAAATGCTGCAGGGGAATCGGGTTTGGGATCCATCTACCCGGGTTGTGACCTTTATACCGGTCCGGTCGAATTAACGGCAGGATTTGCTGAAATCGAATTGAATGGCGGAGCGAATGTCATTGTGGAAGCACCCGCACGATTTGTCCTTAATTCTTCGAATCAGATTTTTCTCGAAGAAGGACGCCTGGTGGTGAAAATTAATGAGAGCGCGGGAAATCCCTTTGTTGTAAATTCGTCACATGCAAGTATTGTTGATTATGGAACTGAGTTTGGAGTGCAGGTTGACGATGCCGGCAATACCTTAACTCATGTCTTTCAGGGTAAAGTCGAACTGCGATCCGGTTCAGATCCACTCCGATTTGAGTATCGTTTGCCTCTGACCCAGAACCAGGGTGGTCTGGCTGATGCGAAGGATCAACTGATTCCCCAAGAGGGACTGGCGAGTCGGTTCGTTCGCCAACAGGAATTTGAAACCAAGGTCATGGCTCTGGAGGGATCTGCGTATCATCGTTGGCTGGCTTACAGCTATCAGTTGAGGCGTGATCCGGGCTTGGTGGCCTATTACACATTCGATCGTGATGAAAATAATCCAGCCGTATTGACCAATATGGCGGATGCCACAGCCGGTATATTGAATGGGGCATTGGGCAGTGCCAATCAAACATCGCTGCCGACCTGGGTGCAGGGCCGCTGGCCGCAAGCAATGGCTCTGTCATTCGATCGCCGTCACAAACAGTATGTTGAGGTTCCGAGTCATCCGTCTATCTGTATCAATGGGCCAGTTACTGTCGCGGCATGGGTTGACTGTTCCGGTGTCAAAGATGGAGGCCACATCGTCTCCAACCGCGCCGGAGTACGATCACTCTGCAACTATCAATTCGGCTATCGAAGTCCATCCATGCCCAGGTGGAAGCATGGCATGCATTTGTCCAGAAAAGCAGATAGTGGTGATGCGAACAATCAGTTATTCAGCAAAACATTGCCGGATGTTTCGGGTTGGAATCTAATTGCGGTGACACATGATAATGATACGTTGAAATTTTATCTGAACGGACAGCTTGTTGAGAGTAAATACTGGCCTCGTAAACAGACCCTGGCTGAGGGGGGATTAATGATCGGAACAGACTTCTCGCCTGATGATCCATCTCGCTTTAACGGTAAGATCGACGAAATTGTCATTGCCAGGCGTATCTTTACAGAAGAAGAAATTGCCGAAATGTATCAGGCCGGAAAGCCTTAGCTAGCTTTTGTGAGAATCGAAATGAACTACTTAAGTAAACAAATGAACGAAAAGGGTATGAGCAGGAGTGCGTTGCTCCAAAACTCTCAGTTACCCATAAAATCTTTTCCTGTGAGGAGATTTAAGATGAGAAGAATGTTATGCGCAGTTTGTGTCATGGGATGTGTTTTGATGAACAGTGCCTTGGCAAAAATTACTTACATTGATGCTGAATTGGACAATACCACCATTAATGGTGATGCGCCGGTTCATTTAGTAAATTGTACAATAACAACGGATAGATCTTCTAGTGACGATTTTTGGGCATTTCGTACCGATCGTAGTGATATGACCGGCGAAGGTATCTGGGTGACCGACGGCGGTTCCATTGTCGGGGACTATGAAGATACAGCCCCCCTTAAAGTTGACGTAACACTTCCAGTTGCCGGCGTCTCTTATGATCTGTATGCCGTGATCATGAATAACAGTGACGGCAACGGTGATTGGGACGTGTCCACTCGGATTGGTGATACCGGTGATTTTTCAGACTTCAACAAGAATTCTGGAGTAATGACTCAGGCTCTCGCTTCGGATTTTGTTGGAGACGTGACCGTTTCCGGTGGTGGTGACATGACCATGAAGGTACTCATCGGTCAATATACCCCGACAGTCGATGATGAAACCGTTAGCATTTACATTAACGGTTTGGATACATGGCAGGATGGAAACTCGCACGATCAGCGGACCCGTTTGGACGGGGTGGGTTATGAAGCCAGTCCACCCACCGTCGTTAGCCCGTACGATGGTGAAATCGATGTTGAGACCCCAAGCGTCACACTGCAGTGGGGAGGCGGACAGGATCCGAATGCGACAGGCCATTATGTCTATTTTGGTACTGATTCCGAGACGATGGAGTGCCTGAATCCGTTCTCAATACTCCCTGCAACGACCGGAGAGTATGTTTACTCGCCAATCGTGGAGAATGCGACCTATTACTGGCAGGTTGAAGTGGCAGTGGATACTGGCTCGGGGAATTATGGCGATCCGAATAATATTCTGGGAGCGGTTTGGAGCTTTGAAAGCACCCTTTCAAAACCGATTATCAACAGCGGGCCGGACACTCAGGTCTTATCACTCGGCGATACAGCTGTGTTTTCACTGGATGTGGAAAGCTTGTCGACACCGACATTTGCATGGTATAAGTCGACGGATCCCAATAATAATACTCCGGCGGATGATGTTTTTCAGGCAACTGATGAGGTGCTGAGTATTTCTGGTGTTACGCTTGCTGAAGAGGGTTACTACTATTGTCTGGTCAATAATGACAGCGGTATTGAGGTGGCTTCGTCGGCCGCCGGTTTGGCGATCGCACGAGAAATGGCACATTGGAGTTTAAATGCAGCCCACTATGTGGGCGGCCAGTATCAGGATTTGAGTGGCGAAGGTCATCATGCTGATCCTAATTGGACGCCATCGTTTGTTGCCGGACAGCTTGACGAGGGTATTAGTGTTCTGCGTGCAGACGGCTCTGAAGAGCCTACGACCGAGAGTTGGGCGCGTGCGGGAACTTGGAATCCGTCAGAGTTTTCCAACCAGCTGACCGTAACTTTCTGGATGAAGTGGGCAGGTCAGAGCTCTACTGACGGTGAACAGGTGATTATTGGCAAACGCTCCAGTGATAACCTGGGCGATGCAACACTTTGGCAGATTACGCGGCCGGGCAGTAATAGTAACAATGACCTCTGGTTCCAAAGTACTGAATCGAATATCCAGATCAGCAACATCCTTACACAGGACCAGTGGCAACAGATTGCTGTCACATTTGATGGTACAACCGGTGTGATGTATAGCAATGGTGAAATCAAGGGCAGTGGTAGTTTTGCTCTGGGTGATAAGGAAGACGCAATCAATGCGATGATCTGTCTGGGCGGCTCAAACTTTGATAACAACCCTGGAAAATGGATGAATGGCGTTCTGGATGATGTTAAAATCTACAACTACGCTCTGACGGATATCGAAGTTGCACAGAAGTTTGTTGCTGACGATCCGGGAGGCAAAGTCTGTGTTGCGTCACTTAAGCCGGATACCAAGTATGATCTCAATGACGACTGTATCATTGATATCAGCGATTTCGCAGAGTTTGCAGCTGCATGGCTCGATTGCGGTTTAATACCGGATTGTATCGAATAAAAAGTACGTTTCTTACTTTTTACTTAGTTTGTCCAATGTTGTTTATGAGGGAGGGCTTCAAAGGCCCTCCCTCATTATGAATCAGGTCAGTTATTAATGATTGAAGTTTTCTGAAATTCTTATAGAATGACGGCATCTGATTCGATCAGTTTACTTTGAATCTTCCAGGTGAACTTTGGCTGCAGGGGGTGGTGTTTCAACCGGACGTAGTAATAATCCAGAGATTATTAAGCCTGTAATTATATATGTAAATGGGGAACGGCTGTTTTTCAGTGACGAATAATGTATAGATTTTTAAACCATATTAATTTTCGTGTTATAACAGGAATGATACTGTTAATGGCGGTTCAGATCATGCCCGGGCATTGTTTGGCCTCCGGGGCGGATTGGGCTGGATATGTCAATCCTTTTATTGGGACCGTGCGGGGCTCCGGATCGACTTATCCCGGTGCTCAGGCTCCCTTCGGCATGCTGTCTTTCAGTCCGCATACTGAAAAGAGTAATCACGGGAGCGGTTATGACTACACCTGTGACAAAATCAATGGATTTGGGCTGGTCCATCTCAGCGGCGTGGGATGCGGCGCAACCTGTGAACTGCCGTTTATGCCGGTAGCCGGCAGTCTGGTGTCTTCACCGGTGACGGATACCAATGCCTACAGTTCTGTTTATACTCATGAAAAAGAGGACGCTTCTCCGGGGTATTATGCAGTTATGCTGGATCGGTATAAAGTCGGCGTCGGGTTGACTGCTGCCGTTCGCAGTGGGATGGGGCAATTCCAGTATGCTGCCGATGAAGAGTCTCATATTGTCTTTAATCCAACTGCTTCGGCGAATGGATTACGTGATGGGGAAATTGAAATTGATCCTGAGCACAGAACGATTTCAGGTTGGATTAAAGGGGGGGGCTTCTGCCATGTTAAAACCAATGATTATGTGATTTATTATACCGCTATTTTTGACAAGCCCTTTAAAGAGTACGGCCTCTGGCAGGGTGACCAAAAGAATTCCGGTGCGACAGCCGTTACAGGTGATGATATTGCAGCTTATTTGAGTTTTGGTTCGGTGGGGCCGCAAACGGTGACGATGAAAACCGGCATCTCTTACGTGAGTTTGGCGAATGCCCGGCAAAACCTGAAAACGGAGATTCCTGGTTGGGATTTTCAGGGGGTTAAGACAGCGGCCAGAGCTGCTTGGAATAAGGCTCTGGATAAAGTGCAGATTGAAGGAGGGGCTGCTGACGAGAAAATACTCTTTTATACAGCTCTCTATCACTCGCTGCTGATGCCTAATATTTTTGAGGATGTCAACGGGCAGTATGTTGGTATGGATAACCAGGTCTATACGGCACGTTCCGGACATCATATTTACAGCACGTTTTCCGGGTGGGACACATATCGCACACAGGCTCAATTATGGGGATTTCTCTATCCGCAGGCCGGCAGCGATTTATGTCAAACATTTTTGGAGACGTCCCGTCAGACCGAGTTTAAAGGTGGCGGCGGATTGCCTTTGTGGAGCATGTTTAATGATGAAACGTTGATTATGGCAGGTTATCCAGCCGCACCGTTCATTGCCAGTGCCTACGCTTTCGGAGCACGAGATTTTGATGTTGAGGCGCTGACCGAAGTGCTGATTGATTCTGCCAGGGAGAACCGTTTTTGGGGACGAAATAATCATGCGACATGGCAGCATCTTGAAGATTACAAAAAGTATGGCTATTATCCGGACGATTGCGGGATTGGCCATGCGATTTCACAAAATGTTGAATATGCCGTCGCGGATTTTTCCATTGCACGCATGTGTCAGGCTGTCGGGGATGATGAAAACTATCAATATTTCTTGAAACGATCTCAAAGCATATTTAACCTTATGCATCCTGCCGAAAAATACCTATGGGCGAGGCTGAAGGACGGTACATGGAAAGAAGATTTTAACCCCTTCACCGCTGCCGGTTGCCAGGAAGGCACCTCTACGCATTACACATGGGGAATTCCTTATAATCTGCAACGGCTGATCGGAGATATTGGCGGAGAACGTGTTGCCGAGGAACGACTTGATCAATTAATGTCAAAAATCGCGATGGGCTATGATTATGGAAATCCACTTTATCTGGCCGGTAATGAACCGTGTTTTGGCGTCGTGCCGGTTTATAACTGGATCGGGCGGCCTTGGAAAGCGCAGCAGCAAATGCGACGTGTCATGGATGCTTCTTTTTCTAATGATGCGAAAGGCATTCCCGGCGATGATGACAGTGGTGCGATGTCCGCTTGGTACGTATTCGCCGCATTGGGACTCTACCCGGAGATTCCGGGGGTCGGGGGATTTGCTGTGACAGGACCGCTGTTTCCGAAAATTACATTAAATCTGGATGACGGTCATCAGGTCATCATGAATGCGAAAAATGCAGGGCAAACTGCTCCTTATATTCAGGCGATGAGTTTAAACGGAATCCCCTGTCAACAGACATGGCTCACTGTAGAGCAATTAACACGAAATTCAAAAACAAACATAGAGTTTAACATGGCAGATGAGCCTGATAAATCCTGGGCTTCGGATTACCGTCCCCCCTCATTTGACCAGAAATAAAAAAGGCATTATCAATTAATATTATAAACGGAGTGCATAATGACTAAGCAGAATACACTATCCCGTCGTGCTATTTTAAAGACCATGTTATGGACGCCGCCGGCCTTGATGTTTGCGCCGGGCGGACTGTTTGCGGCCGGCAACGATATTAAGCCTTTTATCCCCCCGAAATTAATTCCGAAGGGCCAGAAGATCCGTTTGGCTCATATTGGTGTGTTTAATCGGGGCGGTCAGTTGCTGGATATTTTCAAGAATCAGACCGACCAGATTGAATATGTGGCGTTTGCCGATGTGCTGTTTACCTCGCATGACTATGAAATGAAAGGGTTTAAGGGCGTTCCGTGTTTTACCGATTATCGTGAGATGTTTGAGACGATGCATGATAAGATTGACGCGGTGATCATCGGTACGCCGGACCATGCCCACTTCCCGATGGTGATGCATTCGATGCTGTTGGGCAAACATGTCTATGTTGAAAAACCGATGGCCCAGAATGTTTACGAGTGTCGTTTGCTGGAAAAAGTCGCTCGCAAAACGGGCGTGGTGACCCAGATGGGTAACCAGGGGCATTCCGGTTTCGGAACGCTTCAGTTTGGCGAGTGGGTCAAAGCCGGGTTGATCAAGAATGTGACACGCGTCGACAGTTGGATGACCAAGAGCCGCCGCTGGCATGGCTGGACCCTCAAGGACTATCCGGAAGCGGTTCCGCCGGCCGGTTATGACTGGGACCAGTGGTTGTGCCGCCGTCCGTTCCGTCCGTACAGTGATAAGCTGATTGACGGTAACTGGCGGTGCTGGTATGACTTTGGCTGCGGTGCGATGGGCGACTGGGGGGCGCATGTGCTGGATGCGATTCATCGCTATCTGAAACTGGGCCAACCATATGAGATTCAGACGGAATTGATTGGCCCCAGCGATTTGTATTATCCGCAGGGCTCGGTGATTACGTTTAAGTTCGGTGCGCGTGGGGAGCTGCCGCCGCTGGAGTTGAAGTGGTACGACGGTCAGGGTAATATGCCTGCCAAACCGGCGGGTTTCCCGGGCGAGTTGGTGCCGATTGGGTCGATGGTCTACCTGGACGACGCGGTGGTGACCGGCACCAGTCATGGGGCCAATTATCACTTCAAGATGAACGCGAAGCTGGAGCAGATGGAAGCGGAAGGCAAACTCCCCGCTCCGAAGGGCAATTTGCCGGATCATTATAAGAACTTCCTGAACGCCTGCCAGGGGCTTGAAAAGACCAATACGCCGTTTGAGATTGGCGCACCGCTGGCTGAGTTGCTGTGTCTGGGCTGTATTGGCCAGCGTTTTGGCGGCACGCTCAAATATGATGCCAAAGCGATGAAGATTACTAACAACGCCGAAGCAAATAAGATGCTGCAGGGCCCGGACGTTCGCGAAGGCTGGACGGCTTATGACAAGACGAAGCTGACCTCTTCTAAAGCGTCGCTGATTAAATCGCCTCAGGATGTTCAATGGGAGCCGCTGTTTAAGGATGAATCCTTGAGCAACTGGGAAAATCCTTACGACTGGGGCAAGGCTGAGTATAAAGACGGCATCGTCAACCTGACTTCTGACAAAGGCAAGTGGTTCCTGCTGACGAAAAAGGAATATGCCAACTTCGTCTTTGAAGGTGAGATCAAGATGCCGGCCAATGAAGGCAATTCCGGCTTCCTGTTCCGCTGTCAGAAGGGTAAGAACCGTGCCTGGGGCTATCAGGCCGAAGTCGACACCGCTGATCGCAAGTGGTCAGGCGGCTTATACGACGAAGGCCGCCGGATGTGGTTTATTTCGCCCAATCGAGATCATGCCGAAAACGGCGTCAAGAAGGAGCAGTCCATTGCCGCCTTCCGCGCCAGAGCCGGTGAATGTTATAAGCAGAGCCAGTGGAATACCTTCCGGATAGTTTGTGTGGGCAATCATATTCAGATCTTCGTCAATGATGTGCTGACGACGGATGTCTATGACGGCATGGACCTGGCCGGTCCTATCGGGATCCAGCATCACGGTGAAACGGAATTGACGTATCAGTTCCGCAATCTGCGGATTAAGGATCTGGGTACCGGTGGTGAGATTTATTATCCGCATCGTGAAAATGCGGTCGCCGCGGCGGTGGTATCAAAGATGCCCGGCGATATCTATGAAGCCGAGGCGGCCAAGCTGGTTGATTGTCAGGTTAAGGACCATTATGACGGCTACCAGGGCAAAGGGTTTGCTGATTTTGGCGGCAAGGGCAGTTCGGCCGAATGGGACAACGTGCTGGCTGACAAAGCCGGTAAGTATAAAGTGACGTTCCGTTATGCCGCCGAAGGCAGCAATCGTCCGTGTGAATTGTACATTAACGGTCAAAAGTCCGGCCTGGTGAAATTTGACAGCACCGGCAAGTGGGAAAACTGGAAAACAGTGGATGTGCCCGTGACGTTCAAAAAGGGCGGCAACTTTGTGAAAGTGGTTGCTATCGAGTCCGGGCCGAATCTGGATGCCATGGCGGTTAATAAGTTCTAATAAGAAGGGAGACGGCTCTTTAAGCTGATATTTCTGGTCTTTTAATCTCCCCCTTATAAATATTAATGTTTTTACATATACCCCGATAATCCTTGTTTCGAAGTCGAAAAGCATGCCATTGGTATGTGATGGTGATGATATTGGATTCGAAATGCGGCTGTATTTTGGGTAATTCCAATCTTGACTTTCCTCGCCCGGAGGCTTAATATCCTGATAAGTTTCTTTATATAATGCATTTGTGCGAGGAATCAATGATGTCAAAGCAGGAAAAAAGCTGGGAAAAACGGTTGAGCGGGTCGGTGGACGAGTTGGCGGTGGATTTTGTGGAATCGCTGTCGTATGACCGGCGACTCTATAAATATGATATCGCCGGGTCGATTGCGCATGCCGAGATGCTGGCGGCGGTCAAGATCATCACCAAGGTAGAAGCCGCCGAGATCAAGAAGGGCCTGCTGGAGATCGGGGACACCATCGCCGCGGGCAAATTCAAATTTGACAAGTCGCAGGAAGATATCCACATGGCGATTGAGTCGGCACTGGTGGCCAAGATCGGCGATCCGGGGCGGAAACTGCATACCGGCCGGAGTCGAAATGACCAGGTGGCGACCGATATCCGGCTCTGGATGCGGGATGAGATTGAAGTGCTGCTGACGCGGATTACTCAGCTGCAGGCGGCCTTTGTCAAATTGGCCGGCCAATATACTGACGACATCATGCCGACCTATACGCATTTGCAGCGGGCACAGCCGGCGACGATTGCCTCCTATCTGCTCAGTTTCGTGGAAATGCTGGCGCGGGACTACAGTCGGCTCAAAGACTGTCGGGACCGGCTGAATGTGTCGCCGCTGGGGGCCGGTGCAGTGGCCGGATCGACGCTTCCGCTGGATCGGGACATGACGGCCAAGGCACTCGGCTTTCGGGATATCAAATATAACAGTATCGACGCGGTTTCGGATCGGGACTTCTGTGCGGAGTTTATTTTCTGCTGTTCGCTGGTTTCAACGCACCTGTCCCGGCTGGCCGAGGACTGGATTATTTATACGTCCGCGGAGTTCTCGTTCATCACGACCGATGACGCTTACTGTACCAGTTCGAGCATGATGCCGCAGAAACGAAACCCCGATATGCTGGAGTTGATCCGGGGAAAAACCGGCACGGTGTACGGGGCCTTGATGGCGATGCTGACGATTCTGAAGGCGCAGCCGTCAACTTATAACCGGGATCTGCAGGAAGATAAGATTCACGTCTTTAACGCGGCCGATTATACGGATACCTGTTTGCAGATGACCACGGCGATTGTCAGCCATACGGTCTTTAATGCTACCCACATTGCCGCCGGGCTGGACGAAGGCTTTCTGGATGCGACGGCGTTGGCCGAGTACCTTGTGCGAAAGGGGGTTCCGTTCCGGCAGGCCCACGGCATTGTCGGCGGCCTGGTCGCGCTGTGCGAAAAAGAAGGCCGGAAAAAGCTGGCCGAACTATCGCTGGAGCAGTTCACCGCGGCCTGCGATAAAATCGAAAACGATGTCTTCACGACGCTCGATCCAACCGGCGTATGCCAGTCCTATCAATCCAAAGGCGCCGCCGGCCCCGAAAACGCTAAAGCCCAGATTGCTTATTGGAAGGATAAGCTGAAAGAACAGTAAAGAATAAGAATACAAGAATTCAAGGACACATGAACTCAAGAAAGAAGGAGGCGCATTGTGAATAAACCCGCGAAGAGTTTTGAAGATTTGTTTGTGTGGAAAAAATCGCATCAATTGGTATTGTCGGTTTATAAGGCCACAAAAGCGTATCCGAAAGAGGAATTGTATGGCCTTGTAAGCCAGATGCGGCGAGCGGCGGTGTCCGTTCCGGCTAATATTGCCGAGGGATTCAAAAAGCGAACGACAGCTGAGAAAAGCCGATTTTTAACAATTGCACATAGTTCACTTGAAGAGATCAGATATTATATGATTTTGTCGCAAGACCTGGCATACTGTAATACCGCAACGATGAAAGATCAGGTTGAAGAAGTCAGCAAACTGTTAACGTTATATAGGCCGAAGATAAAGAATTCCTGAGTTCTGGAGTTCTTGTATTCTTGGGTTCTCAAACTATGAAAGAAGACTTGATAACATCCTGGTTTGCTTCACAGAGCAACGTTGACGCTTCAACGTTCCCTATCGGCATCGGTGACGATATGGCTCAGATTCGGGCTGGTGGTGACGGATCGCTGCTGATCACGACGGATATGCTTCTTGATGGGGTGCATTTTGACCTGTCAACCTGTACGCTGGAAGAGGCTTCGTATAAGGCGATGGCGGCCAGTCTCAGTGACTGTGCGGCGATGGCGACGATTCCGGTGTGTGCGGTGGTTGCGGTAGCGTTGCCGACGGACTTTGGAGTCGATGAACTCAGGCGGGTTCATGCGGGCGTGACTGAGGCGGGACAGATGTTTGGTTGTGAGTTGATTGGCGGCGATATTACCAAGTGGAAAGACGCTGCCGAATCATTTGCGATTAATGTTACAATGCTCAGTCAACCCAGTGGGTACCATCCGCCGGTACGGCGAAGCGGGGCTCGCGTTGGCGATATCATTTGTGTAACCGGGCTCTTGGGTGGTTCGATACATGGTAAGCACCTGCATTTTACGCCGCGGGTCAAAGAGGCGCTTGCGTTGACAAAGGTAGCAAACATTAACGCGATGATGGATATTACCGATGGACTCAGCGTGGACCTGAACCGCATCTGCGTTCAAAGCAAGGTGGGGGCCTTGCTGGCCGATGAGAAACTGCCTGTTTCCGAGGCTGCTCGAAAGACGGACGATCCTTATATGGCTGTTTTTTGCGATGGGGAGGATTTTGAACTGCTGTTTACGCTGGCTCCCGATGAATTTGAGAAGATCAGGGATTTCCCAGATGTGCCGGTCCTGCCGGTCGGGACGGTGACCGATACGGGCAAGCTGCAGCGGTTGTTGACTGACGGACGGATTGTGGATGTTGAGGCAACGGGCTTTGACCACCTTAACAATGAATAATGATGAATATAGAATGAATGATAATATGAGCGGCAATAAGTTGTCATGCCGGGCTTGACCCGGCATCCAGGGCGGTTATGTAATTCACATATTATGGAATAATGGTATGAGTAATAAAGTGATTGAAATTACGACGCACAGTGCGGCTGAAACCGTTGAACTGGGCAAGCGTATCGGGTCCTCTTTGAAGGGCGGGGAGGTCTTTGCGTTGATCGGCAACCTGGGAACCGGCAAAACGCATCTGATTAAGGGCATTTCGCTGGGGCTGGAGGCACATGACCCCGATCAGGTTAACAGCCCGACGTTTGTAATGGTCAATGAATATTTCGGCCGGGAGGGGCTGGTTCACATCTATCATATCGATGCATACCGGGTTGATAGCGTTGCCGAGTTCGAGGCACTGGGCTTTGAGGAGTATTGCCGGCCGGACTCGGTGGTGCTGATCGAATGGGCCGACAAGGTGACCGCCGCACTGGCGGGCTTTGACTGTATCGAACTGCAATTGTCCCATGTAACGGAAAACCAGCGGACAATCGTCATTCAACATGCACCGGAATACCTAATAATAGACTGAAAATCCGAAGCACGAAATTCGAAATCCGAAACAAATACGAATTTTCAAAATTCAAATGCCTCAAACAACATGTCGCAGTCCCATAAGAAACCCGTTTGGGTAATTCGGATTTTAGCATTTTGAATTTGTTTCGGATTTCGAATTTCTTATTTCGGATTTAACCTTCCAGTCTTAATAATTCCCCTTTTTCCCCTGCTTCTTTTCTCTCCCAGTCCGTTACTTATCGGCGGTTCTTAACATTTCAGGCTGTTCGCATTTTTTTTCAATTTTGCCCCCATTTTTTATTTGCTGCATTTGGCACGGCGCGCGTTGTTTCTTATGTTTTTAGTGTAAGCAATTGATAATGCAGTTTTTTGACAAGTAAATATCGACCTGGCAACCAAAAAGAAAGCAAACGCTTTTTCGTTTATTACTGCAGGGTCTGAATGAACGCCGGAATACCGATGCCCGTGACCTTCGAGGTCGGGTGCAGAACCAACCGTTCTCTATCGGCGAGCTCATTCAGGTCCTGCAGAGAATCCTTCACCCTTAAGGGTGGTAAGTGTCGCACGGACAGTCGAGTATACATTGTTAAATGACATGGCCGCGCAGCACAGAAAGTGTTTAACGTAAAAAATGTAGTACCGAAACGATACTGTAAAAACAGGCAACCAACAAAACAAGAAAGGGTAGTACCATGAGAAAGAACCAAGGTTTTACACTAGTAGAAATTCTGATCGTTGTGGTCATTCTGGGTATTCTGGCGGCGATCGTCATTCCCCAGTTCTCTGACGCAAGTACACAGTCAAAAGTCAGCAGTGCAAAGAGCAGCCTGCAAACCCTGCGTTCGCAGATTTCGCTGTATAAGATTCAGCATGATGACACTCCTCCTGGCCAAGCCACTTTTATCAACGATATGACTGTTGCAGCCGGTGGATATGGTCCTTATCTGCAGGCAATGCCCAATAATCCTTTTGTCACCACGGCAATGTCAATTTCTGATACCGATGCTGATACTGTTCATTGGGTATATGACGCATCTGCTGGTGGGACAATCAAATTGGGTGGTACAGGCGCGACTGATCTGAACGGCGATGGTGACTCTCTTGATACCGGTGAAACACACCTCGATTGGTAATCGAAAGCGACGATGAAGTTTATGATGATGATAGCCGGAGCGGTTCCTGTTTCAGGGACCGCCCGGCTTTTTTGAGTCTTGGGATGATAAGGGCGAAGGGGCGTTTGAAGTGGTTTATTAGGGAAAGCAGCCGGGGCGATTTAGAAGGAGACCCTTCAAGGGTCATACATTCCCGCGAGGAAACTCGACACGGACGACTGCACACGGATACAGCCGCGTAGAAACGGGAATTTTCAAGTACAACCAAGAGAGTATATAGAAGGCAAGAACAAGACAAAGGGTTAAGGCAATGGAAAAGAAAACAGGAAAACAAAGACTAACGCTGTGCGACTGGTGTGTGCTGGTCGCCGTCATTTCTTTATTGGCTTCGCTGGCCAATCCTGCGGTTTCAAAAGCGGTTGAAGAAAAGAAGCTGATCGACATGGTGGACCGCTTGCAAAGTGTGCGGGCGAATATCCAGTTGTATAAGGCTCAGCACGACGGTCTTTTGCCCGGACAGCGGTTTGAAGGCGATTCGGTGACACCCGAACGATTTATCGAAGCGTTGACACAGCAGGACACTGACCAGGAGTCGTCCTATTTCCATCAGTTTCCTGACAATCCTTATGTGAGCGAATCCGGACAGGGACGTTCGCTGACCTGTGTCAATGATCCTGATGCCAAGCCTGCGCCTGCTGAAGGGACGGCCTGGTGGTTCAATGCCGCCACGGGTCAGTTTCATGCCTGTGATTCCGAATTTCATGCGAACTATTAAAATTAAATTGGTGAAAATTCGTGTTAATTCGTGGCAAAAAAAATAATGGTTTCACCTTAATAGAGGCGACGATTGCGATGGTTATCCTGGTGATTGCGGCGGCAGGTATTCTGCTGCCCTTTGCCAATGCTGCTTCGGTTCAGGCCGAAGGTTCAACGCAGACCCTGGCGGCGTCACTGGCTTCGGAAATGATGGAAAAGGTTTTGGCAACGACTTACGCGGATGTAATCGCGACCTACGGCAGTTATGAAGAAGCCGACGGGGCGTTGCTGGATGCGGCAGGACAGGTTCATACCGGCTCGATCTATTCGGGATTCAGCCGCAGTGTCACCTGTCAAACGGCGACGGTCGGCTCGATCAATCTTATCGCGGCCACCGTTACCGTCAGCCAAAATGGACGTGAAGTGACCCGTTTGACAACATTGATCGGCGACCACGAATGAAGAAATAGAGTGTTGTCATGCCGGGCTTGACCCGGCATCCAGTCGTTTACACACTGGACGGGCGGATCAAATCCGGGGTGACACAGATGTGGCAAAAAGCGAAAATAAATGAAAAAAAAACGACGACAATTTGGTTTGGGGTTTACACTGGTTGAGCTGATGGTCGCGCTGATGGTGGCCTCTGTCATTTTAGGCGCGGTGGCGACGCTGGCAGGCGCAACGGGGTGTGCGAAAGATGCAACCGACCAAATGGGACGTCAGCAAGCTCAGCTTCGATGTGTGACGATGCGGTTGACGGACCTGATTCGAACCGCGAACCGTGTGACCAGTTCGTCGGCGACGGCTTTTACACTGTGGCACGATAATAATCTGAATAATGTTGAAGATGCCGACGAACTGACGGAGATTCGTCTCGACACTGATGTCTCGCCTGAGGATGACGATGACGATACACTCATGATTGGCAGTTCTGAAAGTCATTGGAAGTGTAATAATGTAACATTTGAATATGATGCTGCTGCACCTGCGACGCGGTTTATTGCGATTTGGTTTGATATGGATGATAACGGAGTCAGTCAGACTCATGCCGTCAGTGCGAAGCTGAGGGCCTCTGATGACTTCTATTAATGGCTGAGGAATATGAAACGATATTCAAAAACAAGACGTTCACGCAAGGGCATGGCGATGCTGGTGGTCTTATTCATCGTGATGGCCATTGCGATTATTTCCTCGGGCTTTATCGCCCGCTCGGATGCATCGCTGCTGTCCGGCAGAAATTACTGTCTGCGGAACGAGACGGAATACCTGGCCTGGGGCGGCATGGAGCACGCGTGGGCACTGGTCCAGGAACCCAACAACCTTACGGCCCTGCCTTTTGAATTAACGGCTCAGCAGTTGGACGCCGGCAGCGACCATTATTACGATATCACGATTGAGTCGCCTACTGAAGTGGCTTCTTCGGATCCCAATGATACGGCGTATCTCTATCCTGTCGAATGTGCGGCCTATAAGCAGGTTGGCGGCGACAGCAAGGCCGCCAGCACACTCCAGGGCAAGCTGTATTATGACCCTGCAGGCAGTACCTATTACATTTCTGTGAGCCACTAGGTTCGTCCGATAACTCATTTTCGGCATATCGTATCCGGATAGAGGGGGCATTTTTTCTGATTCAATGTGCCGATATGGGTCGGGTGCGATTATCCGGTTTGTAGTGATTATACGGATCTGATATCTCTCGCAACACCGTTTTCAGTATCGCAACGGCAGATTTTTCAACTCTTTTTACCTCTTCGATTTTTCATCTCAGAGGTGTCCTCTGTTGCGGTCACGGCCGCTCGTTATTTTTACCCGTTTTCTGATTTAGACCGATTCTGCGATTAAGCCGCAAGCGGCAGATGACGAAATGAAACCGGGATTTGTGTCGAATCCCTGCGTTAAGTCCCTGAAAAGAGAGTGATTATGATGAATACTGAAAAACAAAAAATGTCAGAGGCACCCGGCGGATTCACGCTGATTGAAATAATCGTTGTGGTGATTATCCTTGGGATAGCCGCGATGATGGCGGTGCCTATGCTCTCCAGTGCGGCCGATATGCAGGTCCGTGCTGCGGCCAATCGTATTGCGGCCGATCTCGAATATGCCAAGTCCATGGCGATTACGCATCAGGAGAACTATTCGGTCGAGTTTGATACGACGAATGAAACCTATCAAATTCTGGATTCAACCGGAACGGTAATCAAAAATCCCGTACGGCCTTCAGAGGACTATTTTGTGGATTTCACGATTGACAGCAATACCAGCCGTGTGAACATTGCCACGGCCGTTTTCAATACGGTCATGTATGACACCGTGACGTTTGACTATCTGGGCAGTCCTTATGCAGGAAGCAGTACGGCCATTTCGCTGAATCTTGGTAAGGTAACGCTGCAGGCAGGCGATTTTAGTGTGGATGTTGAAATTGAACCCATGACGGGCTATGTAACCACGACGAGTCCTTAAGCAGGATCTCGACAAGGATCAGGTAAGATGTTTGACTTCTTGTTAAAACAGAAAAAAGTACAACCGATTGGTTTGGACATCGGGCACTCGATCATCAAGATGATTCAGTTGAGTTGTCGTGACGGGGCGGTCCGTGTTGAGGCGGCGGAAGAAGAAATGATGGATCGTCAATTAGAATACGATTCACCCGAATGGCGTCAGCAGGTCATTGAACTGCTGCAGAAGATGTATCGCCAGGGTGGTTTTACGGGCGGACAGGTTGTGTCCTGTCTTCCCAGTGATGTGCTGAAAATCAAAAGTTTGCGACTGGATACGAATGACTCTGAGCAGATCGAGGATGTGATGGACACCGAAGTGGCTCAGCGATTCGGCCTGGAGATTGGCCGCGATGAGATTCGCTACATGGTCGCCGGTAACGTCTTTCAGGGCGAAGAGATCAAGAATGAAGTGATCTTTTTCGGTATTAAACGGTCGCAGTTAGCCGGACATATTGAACTGCTGGAGCAGGCTAATTTGACGCCGGTTTCAATTGATACGGTTCCCTGTGCGTTGTTCCGCAGCTTTCAGACAACCTTACGCCGGCGTGAAGACCGTGAGTTGGTTAGTGTGTTTGTCGATTTAGGGGCGACCTATACAACCGTGATTATCGGCAAAGGGCAGGAAATTACATTTGTCAAGCAGATTCCGATTGCCGGCGATCAGCTCAATGAGCAGGTGGCCGCCAGTCTTGGGATTTCGATTGAAGATGCTGCTCAGCTTCGCCTGCGAATGCGTGACCGCAATGCCGGTGGAATTGACGACGAAACACGGCGCTCGGTGATTGATGCGATGACCAATTCAATTGAAGATCTGGCTCATGAAATCTCGCTTTGTTTTAAGTATTACGCCGTGACGTTCAGAGGCCAGCGGCCCTCTGAGGCGGTTTTTGCCGGCGGCGAAGCCTATGAAGCGGCATTGATGGACTCTCTGCGACGCCATTTAGGCGTGAAGATTCAAATTGCCGAGCCCTTACGCGGCTATGATTTGAGCCGGGCCAATTTCAACCGGCGGCGAAATCCGTTGATGTGTGAGTGGGCGACGGCGGTAGGACTGGCGATGAAAGGCATGGAATTTGATGACAATGTAAATGAACAGCAGATACTAACGGCTGACAGTATATGAAAGAAATAGATTTTATCCCGGAATGGTACAAGGCGAATCAGAAACGCCGACAGCGTTATCACCGCCAGTATGTCTTATTGGCGGTGCTGTTTGCGATGATGATGGGCTGGAGCTTTGTCGTCGGACGCCACGTGGAGCGTGTCGATGCCGATGTCCAGGATGTTCAGCAGCTCGTTAAAAAAGGTCAATCGAAGATCGACGAAGGCGTACTGCTGGAGGTTGAGATTGCCGATTTAAAGGCTAAGTCGCGAGTGCTTGAAATGACTTCGCCCCGGACACATATTTCGGCCATGATTGCGGAGCTGTCAAATTTAGTCCGCGACAATGTTATTTTGACCAAGCTGTCATTGAAGAACGAGCCCATCGAGACGGGCCCCAGTAATAAATCGACCGGTGCGGTGGTGCAAATTGGCGATGCGAACACAAAAGCAAATGAAGTTGAAAAGCTGCTGGTGCAGACACGAACGAAGGTGACACTGACCGGAATTGCGGCCCAACCCGCCGATGCGGCACAGTTAATTTCCAACCTTGAGCAGTCTGGCTATTTTGAGCAGGAAACGTTGGTCTATTCAAGACCCAAAAAAATCAGAGAGTATGATGTGACGGAATTTGAAATTCGCTGTTTCGTGGCAGATTATAAACTCCGTAAATAGAGGACATTCATGCGAGGACTGGACAAAAAGCAAACGATGATATTGGTATTGGGCGCGGCGATCCTGACCGGGTTTGCCGTCTTCCAGTATGTGCCGATTGTGCAGAAAAAACTGCAGATGAGAAAACAGGTCCTCAAGCATGCTCAGTCGATGGAGCAGGTGCAGCAATATGCCGGATCGCTGCCTGAATTGCGGCAGAAAAAGGCCGAACTCACCGAACAGGTGACAGCCTATTCCGTCAAAATTCCCGAAGGCAAACAATTTGCACAGCTATGGCAGCAGATTGCAGACGTAATGAACGATTGTCAGCTCACCGAACAGTCGGTGCGGCCCGGAAAAGAGCAGACGTCAGAAGAATTGTGCTGCATTCCTTTATCCATTGAATGCACCGGTACGCTGGATCAGATGTTTGAGTTTTTCCAGTCACTGGAAAATTTCGAGCGTTTGGTGCGGATTGAGCAGATTGATTTAAAAAACAACGATGATTTTGATACGACGGTAAAAATGAATGCAACCGCCAATATTTATTATCAACCCGAACATCCTGATAACGGTTAAATAGAATGAATCAAAAGAAAAAAAATAATGTCAAGACAGCTTCGCTGGGATTGAGTAATCTCAGTCCCAAGACCATCGCGGCAATTGCCCTGGTTTCCCTGATGCTGATGTTGTGGGGACGTGTCCTGCTGACGGGCAAGAACGGCCCGAAAGCCGCCAAGGCCCAGCAGGCTCAGGAAGATCCGCTGGCCATGCTGCAATCGCAGACGGCGACTAAAGCCGCAGTCGTTCCCGTTGAGTTAACCATTGTATCGGGGCGAAATGACCGGTTGGCGAACAATATGTTTAGTGCTGAAAACTGGAAAGCGTTTGAATTTCACGAAAAAGAAGAAGAAACGGTTGCCCCGGTCGTTCAAGTAACGCCCCAGGAAGATCCGCAGGAAAAAATCCGGAAGGCCCATCAGGCCAACCTGGATAAGATCCGCAAAACGCTGACTCTGCAAGCCGTGATCCACGGGGCGGACGAAAAACCGTTAAAAGCATTTATCAATGAAAAAATCTTGGCCGTTGGAACCGTACTGACGGTGCAAGAGGGACCTGAAACCTATGAATTAATGTTAACGGAACTCAGTGAAAAAGAGGCCTTGTTCACCTGGAACGAGTTCTCGATGGTACTAAGAATAACCGAAACGGTTAATCAGTAGAAAGGACGGTGTTTTATGTGTTTAAGAAATCACGCAAATGGACGTTGGGAAAAACCAATGCGGGGGCGAGCAGGCGT
This sequence comes from Anaerohalosphaeraceae bacterium, assembly GCA_963675155.1. GTDB lineage: Bacteria > Planctomycetota > Phycisphaerae > Sedimentisphaerales > Anaerohalosphaeraceae > 4572-13. The sequence continues at coordinate 1,821,827 of OY775912.1, forward strand.
GCTGCTTGTCCTCTGTACAATCCTTGCAGCTGCTCCATTTTTGGCGGCCGCAGAGGAGGAAGGCCAGGAGTTGTTAGCCGGCCAGTCGGTTCAGACCATTCGTCTGAAAAAGGATATGCCCATCCGGGACGCCCTGGACATGCTGGGGCAGATGTATGAAAAAAACATCGTTCCTTCAGCAGCCGTTGACGGTGTTGTTACCGTGACGAATCTGTACGATGTGACGTTTGAAGAGGCTTTGGAAGCGGTTCTGGGAACCCACAAGTACGAAGTCAAGGGAAACTTCATTAAGGTGTACACCAACGCCGAATTTATGCAGGATAAAAGCCGCTTTGAACACGCAATTATCACGCTGCATTACATCAATTCGACTGAAGCCATTAATCTGGCCACACCCTTGATCAGTGAATTTGGTCAATTGGGTGCGACCACCGCTACGCCTGCAACAGCAACCGCCGGAGAAGGTGGTGACTCGCTGGCAATTCATGACCGACTGGTTGTATCTGATTATCCTGAAAATATTGCCAACATCCGTGAAATACTCGGTGAAGTCGATGTCAAGCCCCTTCAGGTTATGATCGAAGTGACTGTCATGAAGGCCGAACTGACTGAAACACTGGAATTTGGTATTGACTGGTCGAATGTGCCCGGTCTGGATATTTCCCTGACGCAGGGTGGTATTGCCAATAGCGGCTCTACCGGTAGTGTCGCGGCTGGTGGATTGACGGCCGGTGTTTCCATCGATAGTTTTTCGGCGTTGGTTCGTGCGATGGAAGGCGTCACCGATGTAACCCTGGTGGCCAATCCTAAGATTCTGGCTTTGAATAAACAGGCTGGAAAGCTGATCATTGGTAAAGAAGAAGGGTATCGTTCGACGACTCAGAGCAATGCCGATGGGGCCACACAACAGATTGAATTCCTCGAAAGCGGAACCATTCTGGAATTCCGTCCCTTTATCGGTAAAGACGGCCTGATTCGTATGGAAATCAGTCCTGAGCAAAGTACTGGTGAAGTCGTCAGTGATCTGCCCAATAAGACAAAAACAGCCATCACCACCAATGTGATGGTCAAAGACGGTCAAACCATTGTTCTGGGTGGCCTGTTCCAGGAAGAAACCAATCTGGGACGCAAGCAAACGCCTCTGTTGGGCGACATTCCTGTCATTGGTGAAATGTTTAAGGGGATTGATGATTCGTCGCAGCGGATTGAGCTGGTCGTATTGATCACGCCTCATATCATCACCGATCCCGAAGAAGCCGATGGTGCGGATCGCCTCGAAGATGTTTCTCGTATGGCCTACAATGCTCGCAGGAATATGAGTTGGATGAGCCGTGCGAAAATCGCTGAAGATCGTTACGCCGATGCCGTGCGTCAATACACAGCGGGTAATTATGCTGAAGCACTGGCGGAAATCAACGATCCTTACGTGATTACACCTCGAAACAATTTGGATGTGGTACGCCTTCGCGAACGGATTATTCGTGAAAGCCAGCCCGACCAGGTTGATCAGATTGAGCGGATGATGCTCATCAAGCTGGAAAAAGAAGAATTCGGCAAGTGGTTACGCCGGTAAAGTTCTATTGATTAATGTGAACCGTCCCGACAGTCCTTGCGGCTGTCGGGACATGTTAAATCAGAGTCCAGACAGGGGACGACAATGGATAAGGTCAAAACAGGATGCCGGCTGCTCATTTTAGTCGGATTGCTTTTCGCGGTGGCCGGCTGTAACGAAAGTCAGGCACAAAAAAAACAGGCGATGAAGGACAAATGGCAGGCGGACACCGCCCAGTCAAAAGTACCTCTCATTGATCAAATGATTATGCGGGGAGATATCCGGCAGGCTAAGAAAATGCTGCAGCAGTGCCTCGAGGAGTCTCCGACAAATCCGCATTACCATCTTTTGATGGGACGGGTTTATTTCATCGAAGAAAGCACCGTCCAGGCACGAACATGTTTTCAGACAGCCCTTGAGCTGGATGATCAACTGTCGGCCGGCTGGTTCTATCTCGGCGCATTGGCCGTGCTGGATAAAACCTATGGACTGGCGATCGAATACTACGAAAAGGCCTGCGAACTGGACCCCGAGAACACCGAATATATCATCAGTCTGTCGGATGTGCTGGTTGAAACCGGACAGACGTTTCAAGCCACACAGCGGGTTGAATCAAGACTGGATAGGAACTCACACGATCTGGACCTGATGCTGGCATTAGCGCAGATCAAATATCAGTCCGGCCAGACGGATCAAGCCGTCAAGATCTATGAACAGGCACTGTTGATGCATGGTGATGAGCCGAGAATTCTGGAGCCCTGTGCGTATGGATATATTGCACTGGGCCGATGGGCGTCTGCGGTGAAGATCTTTGACAAACTGCTGCCGCATTATAAAGATGACAAAGTTCGATATTATTCGATGCTTCGCTCAATCGCCATGTGCTCGATGAACTGTGGGCGTTATGACAGGGCGATGGATTGTTTTGACGAACTGTCCGTGGTCTTTCGTCAGGATGCCGATATCTGGCTGAGCATGGCCCAATGTGCGTTAGGCTCCGATGATGCGGACCAGGCTGTTTATTATGCACAAAAGGCGTTGAAGTGTCAGCCGATGCTTCCCAAAGCCTATGCGGTCATGGGCAGTTCTTACTATCTGGAAGGTGACTACAATCAGTCGCTGGATACGTTCAATCGCATCACGGCAGATGAAGAGCTGGGCGGGTTTGCCTGGTTTATGGTGGGACGCTGCTATCAGCAGTTGGGTTACGCTGAACAGGCAGATGCCGCTTATCAACGCGCTCATGAGTTTGATCCCGAGAGCGAGTTAATGAAAGTCTTTCTGAAGAAGACCGTTCAATCGTTGTAAAAGACAGAGATAACAGCTATGAAAAAAGAAACACTCATCTGGATAGCCCTTGGAGCAGGCAATGTGCTTGCTGCCGTGGTTACGGCGGTGTCCGGCCTGGCCGGTTTGCCGCCGATGGTTACGGTTGCCGCTTCAGTTGCATCTTTAATAGGCGGCTCAGTCCTCATGTTCTTTTTGTGGAGACATGTGGAAAAACTCAAAAAAATGACGCTTTCACTGGACAGTCAGGCCATGATTGTGCCGGCGGATTTTCGCGGATTGGTGTTGGAAGACGCGGCTGCGGCGATTCGCGGGTATGCCCAGAAAGTCAAGGAACAACTCGTCACAAAACAGGAAGAAAGTCAGGGATTGAGTTTACAGCTTCAACTGCTTCGCCGCCGCAAGAGCAATGTCGAGGAAATTATCAATAGTATTCGTGATGCGGTGGTGGTGTCCGATGACAAGGAACGCATTATTCTGGCCAATGAGTCTGCCGAAGCGTTGCTTGATTTTAAGCTTGAAAATAATAATCCGAAACTGATTCGGGATGTGGCGGCACCCCATTGTTTGCTTGAGTTAATTCAGAAATGCCGCCAGAGCAAAACTGCCCATGTGCGTCACGAAATCACGTTTGAAAAAGGCAAAGAGCCGGTGACGTTTGACGTGGTATTGTCCTGTGTGCTGGATGAATCTGATAACGTGGTGCAGGTGGTTACCGTTCTGCATGATATTACCCGCGAAAAAGAAATCGCTCAGATGAAGAATGATTTCGTCAGCCATGTTTCGCATGAGCTGAAGACGCCGCTGGCATCGATTAACGCGTATGCGGAAATGCTGGTGGACGGCGAGGCTGAAGATGAAGAAACAATGGCCCAGTTCTGTGAAATTATCCAGGGACAGGCGCAGCGGTTGGGACGATTGATCGAAGATATTCTCAATATTTCCCGTATTGAGTCCGGCTTGGTGAAAGTCAATAAGGAAACACACAGCCTGGCTCTGGTGATACGCGACGCGGCGGAAATGATCAAAAGCTATGCCCAGGAAAAGAATATCACCGTCGAATCGCCCGCGACCATTCTGTACGATCAGGTTTATATTGACCGGGATATGATGTCGCAGGTGGTCATCAACCTGCTCAGTAATGCGGTCAAATACACACCGGCCGGCGGGCACATTACCGTTTGCTCAGAATTGAATGAGGCGGACGGTCAGGTCACCGTCACCGTGACGGACACCGGTGTGGGGATTCCCGCCGAAGACGTCGATCATGTATTCGACAAGTTCTATCGCGTCGAGGCCAACAATAAATACGCAAAGGGTACCGGTTTAGGACTGAATCTGGTCAAACAGATCGTCGAAAGTGTCCATAACGGTTCGATCTTTGTGACCAGTGTACAAAATGAAGGAAGCACGTTCGGATTTACGCTGCCGCTGTCGGTTGAGGCTGCAGTGCAGACGGCATAATGAGAACAGTTGCGAGAATGTTAATGGCAATAAATACAGGGAGTTAACAATGGAAAACAGGAAAGCATTAGTTGTCGACGATGAATTTCATATCGTTCAGGTTGTCTCAATTAAACTGAAAAATAATGGGTTTGACGTGACGACGGCCGAAAATGGTCAGTTGGCCTATGATCTGGCCTGTGAGGTCAAACCCGATGTGATTATAACGGATTATCAGATGCCGGTTATGAGTGGCGTCGAATTTATTGAAAAGCTCCGGTCCAATCCCGATACGGCTCAGATTCCGGTGATCATGCTAACGGCTCGGGGATTTGCCATCGAGGATGATCGAAAAGAGAAACTGCAGGTTGCCGCTTATTTAAGCAAGCCGTTTAGTCCTCGTGAAGTCTTGCAAACGGTGGACGACGTTCTGAAGCAAACGGCATCAGTGTAACGGTAGATCAAGCGTACGACCTGTAGAGGGGAAGTCATAAAACGATGAATGATATAATCACACATACAATTACGGATTCTCAGATGGGACAGTTAAACCAACTGGCTCATCAGCTCAACCGGCTGGATCTGAACCTGCTGGTCTTTGACATGCACCGGACTTGCGTTCTCCAGTCGCAGGCCGGAAAATTTGACAGCGATGCCGCCGCTGCCGAAACATTGTTGTCGCAATGTGTTTCTGGACATCAGGAACCGGCGGGCCAATGGGTCTCAGAGCATCTTTTCGCCAACCCGGTCTGTCAGGAGCAGCAGCCGATCATGTGGTTGGTGGTCGATACCGGCCGTGACGGCCAAGCTCAGACGCCGCAGGAAAAGAAATATCTAGCCTGTTTGGTCGAAGAGTTTGCGAATCGCTTTTTTGAGAGCGAGAAGGTGAATTCTCAGATTGAAAAATTTGGAACTGAACTGTCGCAGGCCTATGAAGAGATCATGCTGATGTATAATCTCAGCACCAATATGAAAGTGACCCAGACCAATTCCAACTATCTGCAAATGGCCTGCGACCAACTGACGCAACTGGTGCAGGTGGAAGGCATCGCGATATTTCTGGAAAAGAAATCGGATGGCTTGAAAGAACTGGGCCTGATTGCCGGTTCCGGCGTCGTGACAATCGACACTTCAACGGCCGATATTTTACAGATGCATCTGACCACTGAATTAAACGAAGGACGGGAGGCTTTGCTGGACAGTGAAGTCGATGGCCCGTTCAAGTACCATTGGCCCGACCGTGTGAAAAACGTGATTGCCGTACCCCTGGCCAATGAAGAGCGTAATCTCGGATTCCTGGTGGCCACGAACGTTAAAAACAAGCCGGACTTCAATACGATTGACATCAAGCTGTTTAATTCAGTTGCTAATCAGTGCATGGTATTTATTGAAAACAACCATCTGTTTGACGATCTGAAAGATTTATTTATCGGGTCGCTGAAAGCACTGACCAACAGTATTGATGCCAAGGACCAATATACCCGCGGCCATTCCGAGCGTGTGGCATTTATTTCGCGGTGGATCGCAGAGCAGATGGCGAAAGTTCAGCCGATCAGCGAAAATCAGATTCATCATATCTACCTGGCCGGTTTGCTGCATGATATCGGCAAGATTGGCGTAACGGAAGCGGTTCTGTGCAAAAACGGAAAACTGACCGATGAGGAATGGGCTACCATTCAAGCGCATCCGCGTATTGGCGCCTCCATCCTGTCGGAAATTCGGCAAATGTCGGAAATCGTTCCCGGCGTACTGGGCCACCATGAGCGTGTTGACGGCAAAGGCTATCCGGGCGGTTTGACCGGTGATGAAATCCCGCTGGTGGCTAAAATTATCAGCATTGCCGATTCCTTCGACGCGATGACGTCCAAACGTGTTTATCGTGATGCAATGAGTATCCAGCGGGCGCTGAAAGAAATTGAAAAGGGTATCGGTACGCAATTCGATGAAGATGCGGCTCGCGCCTTCCTCGACAGCAATGTTGAAAAGCTCTGGCGTATTATTCAGGACGGTTTCATCGAGCGATGGGATTACAGCAATTTTGAAGAATACGGTGCGACTGCTGTAGGAGCGTTGATCCGATGAAAATAGAATCGCAAAAATACAATGATATTATCGTCTTGCAGCTTCAGGGCGAGTTTACGACGGAAACCTTGAAGTCCTTTGAGGACGAAACCAGCAATGCCTTTGCCGCGCAGGTCAGCGGCATTGTACTGGATATGAATAAGGTCACGATGATCGACAGCCATGCACTGGAGTATTTGCTGGAACTCACCGATAAGTGTCGTGAGCATACCCGGCAGTTGAAAATTGCAGCGTTGGATGAAATGTGTACCAAGATATTGGAAGTGACCCGGTTGCTTCCCAAGTTTGATACCTATGCTGAATTGACCGATGCGGTGAAAAGTTTTGCATAGTGGATAAAAAGGTTTGACTGAGATGACGACAAAGACAACACAAACGAGATTGCCTCTGGGACAGCTTCTGCTGAATCGCGGCGTGGTGACGGCCGAGCAGATTGATAATGCGCTGTCTCATCAGCAAACCTCCGGCCACAGCAAGCTGCTCGGTGAATTGCTGGTCGAACTGGGGCATTGCACGGAGAACCAAATCTGTTCGGCGCTGGCCGAAGCGTATGGCGTGCCTTATGCCGCGGTTTCACCGAAGCTGTGCGACCCGGCAGTGACGGAACTGCTGCCTCGCGAATTTCTGGAGGAGCATAATGTTCTGCCGCTGTTTAAAGTCTATGATACGCTGACGGTTGCCTTGAGCGAACCGTCCAACGTATTCGTGATTGAGGAAATTCAGCGGCTTAGCGACTGTAAAGTTCAGGTGGTCTGTGCGACGGTCAAGGATATCAAGGCGACGCTTCAGACCTATCTGCCCGCGGCCAACGTTTTCGTGATCGATGACATTATCGATGATGCCGCGATGGAAGACTTTACGATGATCGAAAATATGCCGGAAGACATATCCGATCTCGAAGAAGTTGCCGGACAATCGCCGGTTGTTAAATTGGTCAATTATCTCATCTATACCGCGGTGCATGAAAATGCCAGTGATATTCATATTGAGCCGGACGAAAAGCGTTTGCGGGTTCGGTATCGTGTGGACGGACGCTTGTATGAAAAGATGTCGCCGCCGCACCAGATGCATGCGGCGATTGTCTCGCGTATCAAAATTATGTCCGAATTGGATATTGCCCAGCGGCGTCTGCCGCAGGACGGCAGTATTCATGTCTTGGTTCAGTCCAAGCCGGTCGACTTGCGTGTGTCGGTGATGCCCGGTACGCACGGGGAAAAGGTGGTCATTCGTGTGATTGATTTCAGGAAGATGCTGACCAATCTCGAATCGCTGGGCTTCGGCTACGACAATCTGCAAAGCTTTAAAAAGGTGATCGATCATCCCAACGGGATTGTTTTGGTCACCGGGCCAACCGGTTCGGGTAAGAATACAACGCTCTACGCAGCCTTGTCGGAGTTGAACAACGAGCAGGTCAATATTTGTACGGTGGAAGACCCGGTCGAATGTAAGATCGGCGGAATCAACCAGTTTGAGGTGCATGATCTGGCAGGCTTTACGTTTTCCGGTGCGCTGCGATCGTTGCTGCGTCAGGACCCGGATGTGATTATGGTGGGTGAAATTCGTGACAAGGAAACCGCTAATATCGCAGTGCAGGCAGCATTGACCGGGCATCTGGTGCTTTCGACGCTGCATACCAATGACGCCCCGGGAGCGGTGACGCGACTGGTGGATCTGGGTGTGGCTCCATACCTGGTTAGTGCATCGCTGATTGCAGTGCTTGCACAGCGACTGGTCCGTAAGATTTGCCCCAACTGCAAGGAGGAATATGAGCCCACGTCCAGCATTCGCAAAACGGTTCGCAATTGGAGCGAGGGTGAAGACATTAAATTTTATCGTGGGCTGGGGTGCAAGAAGTGTCGAAATACCGGTTATGTCGGGCGTATTGCGATCCATGAAATGTTTGCGCCGGACGATCGAATGCTGGATATGGTCACCGAAGGCATTCCGTTGAAAGCGTTGCGTAACGCGGCGATTGAAAACGGGATGATTCCTTTGCACCTGGACGGGATCGAAAAGGTCAAAGCCGGAATTACGACGATTGATGAGATATTGCGTGTTGCTAACGTTGCTATGTAAATAAAGTGAGACAAGATGCCGCTGCAGACACTTGAAAAACCTGTTGTCAATAATGAATCGCGAATAGCCGGCCGGTATTCAGAAGCCGAGGTGCCGGCCCGGGCTAACGATCCTCTGTCGAAAGCCAAGGTCAAGCAGGCCGAATTGATTCTGTTTACGACGCAGTTGTCGGTGATGCTGGACAGCGGGGTGGTACTCAGCGATGCGATTGAGGCGATTTCCGAGCAAATGCGTCCCGGCGTTTTTCAGCAGGTAGTCATGAGTATCGCACAGCGTATTCGAAATGGTGACAGTTTTTCGTCGGGCCTGGAAGCGTATCCGCGAATTTTTAATACAATGTTTGTGAGTATGGTGAAGGCTTCCGAGGCTTCCGGTAAGATGCCGAGTATGCTGGAGGTGCTTAGCGGCTATCTCAATGCAGATGCCGAAACACGCAAAGAGGTCAAAAGTGCGATGATTTATCCGCTTATCATGCTGTTGATGGCGGTTTCGGCGACGGGCTCGCTGATGTTTTTTGTGCTGCCGCGATTTACCAAGATTTATGATTCCCGCGGTGCCGCGCTGCCCAAGCTGACACAGGTGCTGGTCAGTGCCAGTTCCTTGCTGGGCAACCCGGTCTTCCTGGCATTTGCGGTGACGGCAGGAGTGCTTGGTTTCTTGTTTTTTTCCACTTGGAAGCATACCGAATCGGGACAGAAATTCATCGGGTGGATCAAAATCCATATTCCGATTTTTAATACCATGTTTATTGACGCGGTAATGACACGCAGCATGCGTATTCTGGCCACGATGGTCAATACGGGGGTTAGCCTGCTGGATGCGCTGGAGGTGATGCGTTCGTCATCGGACAATTACTACTTCCAGACCTTGTGGCGGGGCGTCGATGCGAAGATTCGCGACGGGTACCAGTTTTCCGATGCGATTATGCTGTCGCCGTATCATGATCTGATTGCTCCGGGTATTGTGCAGATGCTGCGGGCAGGGGAAAAATCCGGCCAGATTGGCCGCGTTTGCGATCGCGTCTCCATCTTCCTGGAAAAGAAACTCCAGAACTCCATCCGCACGGCAACGGCCCTGATCGAGCCGCTGATGATTACCCTTATGGGTGGGATCATCGGTACGATTGCGATTGCGCTGCTGCTGCCGGTCTTCCGCATCTCCAGCGTCATGAGCGGTTAAACGTCCCGGGCTGTTCAGGGCCCATCGTCAATAGTCTTGAACTCTGCAAAGAGGCCTTGCGATCTTGAATAATCCATTGCTGGACGAAAAACGTCCGGTAAAAAGACGTTGTATATCGTGCTGTTGATGTAAAATAAGATTGACATAAGGCCTGTTTTTTGGTATAATATCTGACTTAATAGAAGTTGAAATTAATTTTATAAGTCGATTTGGAGAAAACTCAGGTGATGAAGAAGATTCTTGCTTCGCTGATCGTATGCATCGTTTTATCCGGGACAACTTTTGGGTATGATTGGAGCAGCAACCCGGGGGACGGAACTGACGGCAATCCTTATCAGATCTCTACCGCTGAACAACTGACCGCGATTGGTTCGGACGGGGCGCTATTGGCAAAGTGCTTTATGCTGGTCAATGACATTGATCTGGCCGGAGCCGGGGATAATGCCGACGGTAGTTTTTCGAAAGCAGTCATTGCACCTTATCCGTTGGGCTTTATCGGAAAATTCTCTGGCAACGGTTATGCCGTTAAAAATCTGACGATCACCCCTGCGGTTTCTAGTTCCTACTACTATGCCCTGTTCGGCAGCATTGTGGGCCAGACGTCATGTGTTCGGGATATTCGCATCGAAAACTTCACCTTTAACAATTATTACGGCAGTTACATTGGGGCTCTGGCCGGATGGGTCGAAGATGCAACCATTGAGAATTGTTTTGCAACCGGAACGATCAATACCTTGGTTTATCAAACAAGCGTGGTTGGCGGATTAGTCGGGTATCTGTACGGAACGGTTCAGGCTGGCGAGCCGATTTCGGTTCTGAACAACTGTGGGGCCGATGTAACGATCACCACCGCCAGTTACGGTAGTGCCAACAATGTCGGAGGGTTGGTTGGTTATATCAATGCGGGGAAGGTTGTTCACTGTGTATCCGCATCTCGGCTGTCTGCGGAATCACCTTATTATTTTGGCAATAACCGGGGTACCTTGGCGGGGGCTTATCCTCAGCAGAATGGGATTGTGGTTGACTCTGTTTCGCTGTTGGATGCGGCCTATGAGCCGATTCCTTCCGGCGGTACTGGCGTGACAGTGTTGGACGCGGCGGGTATGATCGACCAGACCAACTTTGAAGCACTGGGGTTTGACTTTAGCGCAACGTGGACGATGGGGGAAAACTATCCTGTCCTGCAGGCCCTTGAACTGCTGGTGAATGTCTCGCAAGTTACTGTTACCGAAGATGGACAGGCTTCATTTGATGTGCTGCTGGCCAATGCCCCGGAGGGTGATTTGACGGTGACAGTGACCATTGACGGTGATCCGAGCATCGGCCTTGCTGCCGGCAGTGAAACTCTGACCTTTACCGCTGCCGACTATGATACACCGCAGACTATTACGCTGGTCAGCACCGCGGACGACGATGACGTAAAGGATATTTCGACGGTCACCCTGACAACACCCAACAGCAGCGTTACGCTCGATGTGATCGAGCTTGAATTGCCTTATGACTGGTCGACGAATCCCGGCGACGGTTCCGATGCGAATCCGTACCGGATTACACGGGCCAAACACCTGTATTCAATCGGTAACGATCCGGACTTGCTGGATAAGTGTTTTGTCCTGATGAACGATATTGATCTGGCCGGCACGGGTGATAACGACGACGGCAGTTATTCGATGGCGATCATCGCACCGGACCCGACGCCGGGCAACACCACGTATGAGGGCAATTACTTTACCGGTAAGTTTTACGGCAATGGTCATACGATCAGCAACTACACGATCAATGTCACTGCGATACAGCAGTACTATGTCGGTCTGTTCGGGATTATTCTCGGACAGGGCGGCAATGAAGCGTTTGTTCGCGATCTGCGAATTGAGAATTTTACGATCAATGGTGATGCGACCAATTACATGGCCGGCCTGGCGGGCGTGATACAGAATGCATCGGCTGAAAACTGCTCTATCAGCGGGACGATGTCCACAACACAATACGCCTGTCCGTTCATGGGCGGAGCCGTTGGCCAGCTGCTTGATTCAGAGATGAGAAATTGCGTGGCGGAAGTTACGTTTGTTGCCGGCGGTTACAATGTGGCCGGCAATGCCGGCGGATTGATTGGCATGCTCTATTCCGGCAGCACAATCAACTGTATCGCAATGCCGCATTTCGTCACCGACTCTACGTCTTCCTTTGGTACCAGCGCCGGTCTGTTTACCTCAACGGCTGCGACAACGGCCCAGATCATTGACTGCGTCTGCCGGGAAGATGGGACATACCCGGCGATGGTCAGCGTGGCACCGGATGGTTTGACAACGATGACCGTTGCGGAGACGCTGATTCAAACAAACTTTGAAGCGTTAAACTACAACTTCGACAATATCTGGCAGATGGGCGAAGACGGCCCGGAACTGCAGGATGTAGAGATTATTGTATTAGAGTCATCGTTGACGATCGCCGAGGATCAGCAGAAAGCAATTGGTATTTACCTTGCGAACGAACCAATGGCGGATGTAACGATTACGGTGAGTGTCTCGGGTGACCCGGGAGTCACGGTTGTATCGGGTTCGGAGAGTTTGACATTTACCCCGGAAAACTACCTGATCCTTCAGAATATTAATATTGCCGCCGCCGACGATGAAGACTATGAAAGCAACGACGCTGCGATTACGCTGACCAGCACGCTTGACAACCTGACCATACCGGTCACAAAAGTCGAAAGTGTTCACGATTGGGCCAACGACAATCCCGGCAGCGGAACAATCGAAGATCCGTATCTGATCTGGACGATCAAGCAGTTGATGTCGATCAACGCCGAATCGGAACTGCTCCGAAAACACTACAAACTTATTGCCGATATTGACTTGTCGGGAGTGCCGTTTGATCGGGCCGTTATTTCTCCGGACACCGATCAGATCGAGGAGGGCTTTCAGGGGAATATCTTTACCGGGACGTTCGACGGTAATGGTCATGTGATTAGCAATCTGACGATTACCACCACGGTCCGCACTGATTACATTGGCCTGTTCGGTTACATCGCATCAGGAACCGACATTGCTGCGGTCAGAGACCTTGGTGTTGAGAATGTCAATTTTAACCTGGCTCAGGGCACACGGTATATCGGCTCAATTGTCGGGTATACGGTTTACGGGCTGATGCAGCGTTGCTATGCCAATGGTGCGATTACTGTCGAATCGGGCGACCCCACACCTCACCAGACCTATGATCCGAATCTGGGGCAGGTCATCACCACTTATACCTATGAGAATGTTACGTATTACGTCGGTGGCTTGGTGGGTCAGGGGCACGGCCAGTCCTACGGATCTTACCCGAGCTATGCCGGAACAACCGGGTTGCTCGAAGACTGCTATGCGGATGTGGACATTGCCTGCGTTGGGCCCAATCTCGCTTACTATGCAGGCGGGATTGTTGCTTCAAGTATAGGCTCTCCGAGTTCGATGACGTTTAGAAACTGCTATGCGATGGGGACTGTCTCAAGCACGAATTTTCAGGCATGGAGTTGTGCGGGCTTTTTGGGGGATGCCGGCAGCGGTAATTTTGCCGGATCGTTTACAAGCTGCTTTTGGGATACCGAATCGACCACGCAGGCCAAAGGCGTGATGCCGGACGAAAAGACAGTCAGCATCAGTTATTATCCCTATTATCAAACAATTCCAATCACGTATACGGGCGTTGGCGGATTGACCACGGCACAGATGGCTGACTACCAGATTTTCGATCTGAACGGTTGGGACTTTGCCGGCGAAACCGACAACGGCGAAAATGACTATTGGAAGATGACGTCCGAACGGCCGGTGCTGTATTTTGAAAACGGTATTACAATTGATAAGCCGTCTGTGACAATTAATGAAAACGGCCAGGAAACCGTTCAGGTCAGTCTGGAGTCTGATCCGTTGTCGGCGGTCACCGTTACGGTCAGCGTGATCGATGATACGGATATTGTGACGGATGTTACTGCTTTGACCTTTGACAGCGGCAACTTTGACACACCTCAGACGGTGACTATTTCCGCACTGGATGATACCGATTACCTGTCGAGCTTTGCCTATGTCGTGTTTGAGCTAAACGGAGATATTCATAAATTGCTCGTCTGTGAAGCGGATGACGATAACGATCCGGATTACAATAAAGACGCCTGGTTCAATCTGGCAGACTTTGCCGTTCTAGCCAAAGCATGGCAGACCACGGATCTGAACGCAAATCTTGCCGGTGATACATTCATTGGTCTGGAAGATCTCGTGTTGTTTGCTGAAGCCTGGGAGCCGGTTAAGCAATTCTATGATGATTTTGAGACCGGCGATCTGACCCGATGGGACTGGCTGCTGGAGCGTAATGATGGCGGTTGTAACTGGACCATTGTCGATACCATCACCGACAGCGCACCGTATGCGGGAACCTATTGTGCGATGGCTTACGGCGGAGCATTTGATGTATGCACAATGCGTATCGAAAACGTGGACGTATCCGACTTCAACACGCTTCGCTTTGCCTATAAGACATCCTCTGAGGGCGGTTACGACAAATTGCGGTTCTACGTTCAAAAGCAGGGCGAGGCCGAAGTCGAAGTCACCAACTGGTCTGGTGAGATTGATTGGATGGTCTATGAGTATGCGTTCGAGCCGGGCATCTATACATTCAAATGGGCCTACACAAAAGACTCTGAGGTGGCAGCAGGACAGGACCAGGTCTGGCTTGACAATATCGAGTTCCTGAGGATTTATCGATAATAGTATGAGATGAATTTGATCGGCTTATGAGTGCGACCCTTTCTTTTAAAGGGTAGTCAGGGAAAGCAGTTGTCAGTGAACAGTCTTCGGTTCTCTGGAAATGGGTTCGTTTTGGGCTGCGCAGTTCGAAGTTCATTGTTCTTAGTTCTTAGAATATAATAACTTATCGTGATTTTGCTGTTTTTGAAATTGGGTTCGTTTGTCATTTTTTCAGGGGATATCCCTATTGCAGGGATTTGGGGGATTTTTTACCACCGAATGTACGGAAATACACAGAATAATTAACCACCGATGATGCTGAGGACACCGAGAATAATAGGGATAAGACATGATTTCTCCTTCTGTTTAGTCTTGAGTCTATCGTCTTCAGGCGGGGAGGCCTTTTTTCCCTCGACGATGCTCGGGACAGGCCTTCTTTTTTAAGCTCCTTCATTCATTTTTCAAATAGCAAACTATTTTATATATTATAGCGAATGTTTTGTCGACTTCAAACTTTTTTCGGTTTTTGGATTGTTTTTTTGGGTGGCTTGGGTATACTATAAAGTAGCAGTGTTTTGTTAGAGTTGGTATTAGAAGCCGAAGGGAGGCAGTCGGAGAATGAGGGAAAAACGTGCTTGGGTGTTCATTTCTTTTGTAGTTGCCTGTCTATTCACGTCAGCCGCGGCCGATACGATCTATGTCAACGCCACCGCGACAGGTTACAATACGGGTGCAAGCTGGGACGATGCGTTCGTGCTGTTTCAGGACGGACTGAATGCGGCGGAGGCGGGGGATGAGATTTGGGTTGCAGCGGGGACCTATTATCCCACCTACGATTACGGCCTTGGAATCGGCGATCGCGGTAAGCATTTCCGGATGATCAATGACGTTTCAATGTATGGTGGATTTTCAGGAATGGAAACGGTCCTTGAACAACGTGACATTCAAAATAACGAAACGGTCCTTTCCGGTAATGTGTTTGGACATTGTTACCATGTTTTTTATCATCCGGAAGAATTGGCTCTTGTTTCGAGTGCTGTTTTAGACGGTTTCACGGTTCGCGATGGAATGTCAAATTTTGCTGGCGGAGGCATGTATAATGATAATTGCAATCCAACGATAAGGAATTGTGAATTCATTTATAATTCCGCTGTAACCCATGGAGGCGGGATATATAATTTTCAGTCCAGTCCAACCATGTTGAATTGTAGCGTTCGATACAATAGTGCTGATTATTATGGCGGAGGTATATTTAATGATGAATTCAGTATGCCTCAGTTTAAGGGTTGTACCATCTCTCATAATACTGCGTTTTATCGCGGCGGAGGCATGTATAATGAGGAATCCTCTGCTCCGATGATTCAGGATTCTGACATAACCAATAACACGTCTGACTATGGAGGCGGAATTTATTATAATTACGCCGACGATAATAGTCAGGAACTTAAAGATAGCAGGATTGATAATAACACGGCCTACAAATCCGGAGGTGGAATTTATATATCGTCATCCGATAGCTTGATAATCGAATCTTCTCAGATCAGTTCTAATATTGCAGAGGATGGCGGAGGAATTTACAATTATAGCGGGAACCCCACCGTTCGAAGTTGTGTGATCAGCCACAATGATGTCACCAATAATGGTGGAGGTGTGTATAATGCATCATTTGCCCACTTAAGTTTTTATAATTGTACAATCAGCCATAATACGGCGGCTGCTTATGGAAGTGGAGTATATGAAAAAACCACCTATAGCCCAAAACTCCATTTAAGAAATTGTATACTCTGGGGGGATGACGCAATTTATCCCCAGAGTGGTCCAATTGACGTTAATTACTGCTGTATCCAAAATTGGACAGGTGACGGAACAGGTAACCTGAATAGTGCCCCGTTGTTTGTCGATGCAGGCAATGATAATTTTGAATTATGGCCGGATTCGCCGTGCATCGATACCGGTGACCCGGGATATGTCTATTCCCCGAATCAAATTGATTTTGATGGTGACCCAAGGGTTGCCGGAAGAATTGATATCGGAGCTCAGGAATTTTCCAGTTCGGACTCTTCTTTGTTTTGGGTGTCAAAAAAAATATTTAATTTCACATTAGAGGGACTGGCCGATACTTCTGAACCGCAAAATATGACTATTACTAATTGTGGATTAATACCCCTGCATTGGACGTTCGTATCGAGTGATTCGTGGATTCAGATGGATTCTCATGAAGGTGTCATTACATTCAATGAATCACTGGATGTTTCTTTTACAATCAATAATAGTGCTGCTGCTTATGGTACGCAGCAATGTGAATTAATTTTGAGCGACCCCAATGCAGAGAATAGTCCGCAAACGATTCTCATTACGCTTGAAGTTACACCTCCGGAAATTGAGGTGTCGCCTCAATTATTAATATTTGAATGTAATGAGAATGAGCCGAATGTATTGACGGATGTGCTGTCCATATCCAACAGCGGATATGATATACTGGACTGGCAGATAACCGAAAATTGTGACTGGCTTTCCGTCGATTTTGTTTCTGGTCAGTGTTTAATCGATTCTAATGATGTGATATTGACCATTAACACTGAAGGATTGGGTATGGGGACTTACACGTGTGATTTAATCATTACAGACAACAACGCTTCCAATAGCCCGATGATGGTTCCTGTGTCTTTGCATGTGTATCGCCACGGCGAGCGGCATGTGCCGATTGAGTATCCGACGATCCGGGAAGCAATGGCCGCGGCGGTAGACGGTGACCATATTATTATCCACCCGGGGACCTATACGGGAGAGAACAACATCTTGAATATTTTTGAAAATAAGGAACTTATTATTCGAAGCCTCGATCCGGACGATCCGGAGATTGTTGAGTCTACAGTGATCAGCGGCGAAGATTCATATGGCCGAGTCTGTTTCGGTATTGGCAACGCCAAACCGGGCAACAGAATAGCGGGCTTGACCATGCGTGGCTTTAGAGGGCCGGTAATTGAATGTAACAATGGATATGTTGAAATTGATCAATGCCTTTTTACGAATAATGAAGTTAGCGGCCAGACGTCATGGTATTTAGGCCTGATCCTCTGCAATGAGGGGGCGATGGATATCGAGGGGTGCCGGTTTTATGAAAACCACCCCAACTATTCTCCTCACCAAATCGGTGCGATTTCCATTAATTACGGAACTGCAACGATCAAGAATTGTATGGTTAGCACCTTTATCACTGAAGCGAACGACTCCAACGCCGGCATATCCGGGATTATTCTGTACAACAGCGACGCTGAGATCAGCCACTGTACCATCGGTTACAATGGTAAAATTTATCAACCCTGGCGGTATACAACAGGCGGCGGACTGTTCATTCGTGAAAGCCATGTTTTGATTGACAATTCGATTGTCTGGGGCAATGTAGCGGACTATGGACGGAACATTGCGATTATTAACAGCGTTCCCATGGAGGGGATGGGTGGCGCCGGCCTCAGCCGAGTGGCAATTGCTCACTGTGATATAGAAGGCGGACGGGAGCAGATCGGTCTATTCCCTGCGGGGGACGGAGCGCCGTATTCGTCTACTTGTGTTTTATATATCAATGAAGGTGTGCTGCCGGATACGAATCTGATGGACCCGAATACGTTAAGCTGGGGCGAAGGGAATATTTCGGTTGATCCATTGTTTGTGCGGGAGCCGAATGACGGCGGGGACGGATGGGTTTGGGGAGAGTCTGAATTTTCCGTACGCAGCAACAACGATTACGGGGATTTGCATCTCAAGAGTCGGGCGGGACGGTTTGCCTGGAATGGCTTTGCGGAGGCTGATTTTAATCTGGACAAGCATGTGGATTTGCTTGATTTTATTCAGATTGCTCAAAACTGGCATTTTTCAGGATATCCATGGAATCGGTATCCCTGGCAGACTTATGACCTTGACGGGGATTTTGTTGTCAGTTTGGGAGACATTGCGTTGTTTAGTCAGGATTATTTGCAGCCGCGGGTGTTTGGGCAGTGGCTTTTCGATGAGGTGACCAGTCCGTGTATTGATGCGGGCGATCCGAATGACACCGGCTGGCAGAATGAGTTGTGGCCGCATGGGGCGAGGGTGAACATGGGCGCTTACGGCGGGACGGCGGCCGCGAGCATGTCGCCGAATCCGGTAGGCGACCCGGCGGATTTGAATCACGATAACGCAGTGGATCTGGGTGACTGGTCGCTGTGGGCCGATGACTGACTCACTGAGCGGATCGTGCTGGACAGCGATTTTGACCGCGACAATATGTGGACCCGAATGACCTGGCGATCTTTATGAATCACTGGCTTTGGGGAGAGCTTGATTCTTGATGAATGTATCGAGGGATTTGTTTTTGGTTTCTTGTTTGTTTGTGCGTGGGGGGGGGGGCAACGTCATTTACCGGTAGAAATCACACATTGTCCGGTATTTTTTTGAACATATCGCCGCGAATTCTGTAAAATACTGATGTTAATAGGTGAGAATTGTTTTTTGTGGTTTATAAACGGGCAATGTCAGTTTATAATTATCCTGTGCATTCGTCGAAAGATGCTTAATTCAAGACAGAAAGGGATATAGAATGTCTAACGAAAAAATGCCGCATCCCGGACATGACAAACACCTGTGTTATTTGAATAATCTTCGATTTCAGGAAAGCAACCCGGAAGACTATAAAGCCCTCATCAAGGACGCAAAATTTTATTGTCAAAATTGTGGTCGTGCCGCCGCCAGCGCTAACAATTTATGCAAGCCGGCCAAGCTTTAATTGCTACTCGACTGAAACGATCTCATTGACATTGATGTGAGAGGAGTTACAGATGGACCGTAAGAATTCAGCGATAACAACACCGTATATCAACACCATCGGCGAAGATGAACAGGGGCCTTATCCCGGCCGAAGGGAGATCGAACACCGTATCAAAAGCATCCTCCGCTGGAATGCGATGGCGATGGTGGTACGGGCCAATCGTGACGAAAGCGGTATCGGCGGACACATTTCGTCCTATGCCTCGGCGGCGACACTGTATGAAGTCGGATTCAATCACTTCTTCCGTGCCCCCACAGATGAGCAGGAAGGCGACATCATTTATTTCCAGGGACACGCTTGTCCGGGGATTTATGCGCGGGCATTTCTGGAAGGGCGTCTGAGCGGATTTGACCTGACCAATTTCAGGCGGGAACTATCCCCCGATGGCGGACTGCCTTCCTACCCCCATCCTCGATTGATGCCGGACTTTTGGCAATTCCCCACGGTGTCGATGGGTTTGGGCCCTCTGATGGCCATCTACCAGGCCCGCTATAGTCGTTATCTTGAAAATCGCGGGATCAAGAAACCATCCGATCAGAAAATATGGGCCTTCCTGGGCGATGGTGAAACCGACGAGCCGGAAACCCTGGGCTGCATAGGGCTGGCGGGACGGGAAAAGCTGGACAATCTGACCTTTGTGATCAACTGCAATCTGCAGCGACTGGACGGCCCGGTCCGGGGAAACGGTAAAATCATCCAGGAACTGGAGGGCGTCTTCACCGCCGCCGGCTGGAATGTGATCAAAGTCATCTGGGGTTCCGACTGGGACCGCTTGTTAGAAAGGGATACCGACGGACTTCTGGTCAAACGCATGGGAGAAGTCGTTGACGGGCAGTATCAAAAGTACGCCGTCTCCAGCGGCGATTATATTCGTCAGGACTTTTTCGGAACCGACCCGAAGCTGCTGGAGTTGGTGAAAAATTATTCCGATGAACAGCTTGAAAAACTGAATCGGGGCGGCCATGACCCGCTGAAGGTTTACGCGGCTTACAAGGCGGCGACCGAACACACCGGCCAACCGACGCTCATTTTAGCGCAAACGATTAAGGGGTACGGAATGGGCGAAGCGGGTGAAGGAAGAAATATCACTCATCAGCAGAAAAAAATGAACGAGCAGGAACTGCTGACCTTCCGAAGCCGATTTGGTATCCCGGTTCCCGACTACGAGGTTCAGGAGGCGCCGTTCTATAAACCCATGGCCGATAGCGAGGAAATGACCTATTTGAAGGCCTGTCGTGAAAAACTGGGAGGCTCTGTTCCGCAGCGTGTTGTCAAGGCCGCGCCGATCCAACTGCCTGACGATGCGATTTTCGAAGAGTTTTACACAGGCTCCGGCGATCACAAAGCCAGTTCGACGATGGCCGCGGTGCGCATGCTGGGCAAGCTGATGAAAGATCCGAATATTGGCGAACTCATCGTTCCCATTGTGCCGGATGAAGCCCGAACATTCGGGATGGAACCGCTGTTCAAACAGGCCGGCATCTATTCGTCCGTCGGGCAGCTTTACGAGCCGGTCGATAAAGAGTTCCTGCTTTTCTATAATGAGAAAAAAGACGGCGTTATCCTGGAAGAAGGCATCAACGAACCGGGGGGCATGTCGTCCTTCATCGCTGCCGGCACCGCCTATGCGACGTACGGTATCAATACGATTCCGTTTTATCTGTTCTACTCCATGTTCGGATGCCAGCGGATGATTGACCTGATCTGGGCCGCGGGCGACATGATGACTAAAGGGTTTCTGTTCGGGGGGATCGCGGGAAAAACCACGCTGGCCGGCGAAGGTCTGCAGCATCAGGACGGCCACAGTCATCACACGTTCCTTTCGGTTCCTCACCTGAAAGCCTACGACCCGGCCTTTGCATACGAGATGGCCGTGATTATTCGAGACGGGATTTCTCGAATGTACAAACAACAGGAGGACATTTTCTATTACATCAGCATGATGAATGAGGCCTATACAATGCCGCCCATGCCGCAGGGATGCGAAGAAGGCATTCTCAAGGGCATGTACAAATACAAAGCCGGATCGAAACCGGACGCTCCCAACAAAGTGAATCTTTTGGGCAGCGGTACGATATTGAACGAAGTCCTCAAGGCACAGCAGTGGATCGAAGACGAGTTGGATGTTGCCGTTGACGTGTGGTCTGTCACCAGCTACAAGGAACTCTATACCGACGGAATTGCGATCGACCGCTACAATCTCCTGCATCCTGCCGAAGAACCCAAACAGTCGTATATCCAGCAGTGTTTCAAGGATGAAAAGGCTGTGTTTGTGGCGGCGTCAGATTATATGAAGGCGCTGCCATGTTCGCTTGCGAAGTGGCTCCCGGGGCGGCTCGTCGCATTGGGAACCGACGGATACGGACGCAGTGACGGCCGCGCAGACCTGCGGAATTATTTCGAGGTGGACGCCCGCTTCATCACGCTGGGCGCATTGCACGCATTGGTCTTGGAAGGGCAGCTTAAACACGATATTCTGACCGAAGCGATCAAACGCATGGACATCGACCCGGAAAAGACAGACCCGCTGTCGGTCTGACAAACCAAGAGCCGTATGGGATTCTGAATCATCGCACGGTTCGATGACTGTCTGGTCTCGCGGATTCTGACGGACAGAAATGTGGGGATTTCCGGTCGTGATACTGTATAAAACAATGGCTTTGGGAGGGTATTGGCAACCACCCCGGCCTGCGGCCACCCCTCCTTGATAAGGAGGGGAGTTGTTTGGGTATTGACAATTCGCCTCCTTATCAAAGCCTATGCGAGAAAAATTTCGAATGACAATGGATGATTTCGGGCGTGTTTCATATTTGAACCAGTGTCCCGGTGTCTGGCTGCGGGGTAAATATGGATTTTTGCGTAAATCTTCGTTTTTTGGGTGAAAAGTGGGGTTGGGATGTGATTTTTGGGCCAAAAAAGCATTGCATTGTTGGTTTTTGTCTGTATAATGCCTGTTTTGATAGGGATTGTGTAAATATATATGGGCAATCGGGCCCATGACGAACATGTAGTGAAAGGAAGACATTCAGGTATGTTGACGAAAGAGAAAAAAGACAAGGTCATTGCTGATAATAAGACCAACGAGAAGGATACGGGCTCGCCGGAAGTGCAGGTTGCGATTTTGACGACACGGATCAATGAACTCACCGAACACCTCAAAACCCACAAAAAAGACCACTCCTCCCGACGCGGGTTGCTGAAAATGGTTGGAAATCGTTCTGCGTTGCTGAAATACGTCAAGAACAAAGACATCAACCGTTACCGGGCGATTATTACGAAACTCGGCCTGCGCAAGTAACATCCGTTGTCGCACATGCATTCCTGTCCGGGAGCGGAGAACAGTTTTCTGCGGCCTGAAAAGACAGGGCAATTGACTTTAGAAAATAGAAACGAAAAGTGGACATGTTTAATATACAAAGAGTAGAAAAAGAGATTTGCGGCAAGACGATTAGTCTTGAAACCGGCCGAATCGCGCGTCAAGCTCATGGTGCGATTGTCGCCCAGATGGGTGAGACGATGGTTTTAGTGACGGCTGTGACGGCGGCGCCGCGGTTTGACGATATTGATTATTTTCCCCTGAGTGTTGATTACCGTGAAAAGTACAGCGCTGCGGGTAAATTCCCCGGCGGCTTCATGAAACGTGAAGGGCGTCCGACGACCAAGGAAATTTTGACGGCTCGCATGATTGACCGTCCGATCCGCCCGTTGTTCCCGGATGGATACTTCGAGGAAGTTCAGATCATGGCACAGGTCATCAGTGCCGATAAGGAAAACGATCCGGATGTCCTGTCGATGATCGCGGCCAGTGCGGCCCTGTCGATCAGTAAGATTCCGTTCCTCGGCCCGCTGGGTGCGGTTCGATTGGCCCGCGTTGACGGTCAGAACATCATGTTCCCGACCTATGAAGAACGCGAAAAGAGCGAGTTTAACCTGATCCTGGGCGGTCGCAAAGAAGCGATCAATATGATCGAGGTCGATGCCAAGGAAGTGCCGGAGGATATCACCGCCGCAGCGATTCAAGAGGCCCACGGCGTGATCGGTCAGGTCTGTGAACTGGTTGACGAACTGGTTGCCAAGTGCGGTCAGGAAAAAGTGATCACGATCAGAGAACTGGATGAAGCGGTTCAGGCTTCGTTTGAGGCCGAATCGTTTGACGCGATTTGTGCTGCTTACCAGGTGAAGGTGAAAGCGGATCGTTCTGCGGCACTGGGGCAGATTCTTGATGCGGCTCTGGAAAAATATGTTGATATCGAAGAACCCGCTTGTAACAAAACAGAGCTCAAGCGGATGTTTGATAATATTCAGAAGAAAGCGGTTAAAAAACTGCTGCTGGAAGGCAAACGTGCGGATGGTCGCGGTTTTGATGAACTTCGTGCGATTGACTGCCAGGTGGGCTTTTTGCCGCGTTCTCACGGTTCGGCGCTGTTTACTCGCGGCGAAACGCAGGCGATGGTTTCCTGTACCCTCGGGACCGGACGCGATGAGCAGAAAGTGGAAGGCCTCGTCGACGAGTTCGGTCAGGACTTCATGCTGCACTACACGTTCCCGCCGTATTCAGTGGGCGAAGCACGCATGATTCGTGGTCCCGGACGTCGTGAAATCGGCCACGGTGCATTGGCGGAAAAGGCGCTGGAGCAGGTTAAGCCCAATAAGGAAGATTTCCCGTATACGATTAAGATTGTTTCGGATATTACCGAATCCAACGGGTCCAGCTCGATGGCTTCCACCTGTGGTGGGATGCTGGCGATGATGGATGCGGGGGTTCCGGTCAAGAACATGGTTGCCGGGATTTCGGTGGGATTGATCTCCGACGGCGATGACTATAAACTGCTGACGGATATCATCGGTGACGAGGACCACTTTGGTGAGATGGATTTCAAGGTGACCGGTTCAGAAAAAGGCATCACGGCGATCCAGTTGGACATCAAGGCCGACGGACTGCCGCATGATATCATGGTGGCCGCTCTGGAGCAGGCCCGTCAGGCCCGCCTGAAGATCCTGGGTATTATGAGCGAAGCGATTGCTGCTCCGCGTGCAGAGTTGAGCGAACATGCACCGAAGATTGTCTCGATTAAGATTGATCCGGAATATATTGGTAAGGTCATTGGTCCTTCGGGCAAGACAATCCGTGCGATTCAGGAACAGACCGAGTCGCTGATCGAAATCGAAGAAGACGGTACCGTTTGCATCAGTTGTGTTGGTGGCAATGGCCATCTGCAAGCACGCGAGATGATCGAAACCATGACCACGCCGCCGAAGGTTGGCAAGGTTTATACGAATGCCAAGGTGGTTTCCGTGAAAGAGTTTGGTGCCTTTGTTGAAATTTCGCCGGGCATTGAAGGCTTGTGCCATGTCAGTGAACTGAGCGATGAATATATCAAGAATGTCGAAGACGTCTGTAAGGTGGGTGACCATATCCCCGTGAAACTCATTTTGATTGATGAGCAGGGACGGTTTAAACTCAGTCGCAAAGCAGCCCTGAAAGAAATGGGAGGCAGCGATAAAGAAAAATCATAATGCCCTTTGAGGGGTAGGGAATTCCCGCGTGTTGCGTTGTGACAGAGGGTTCGATGTCTGCATGGCGGCGGCGCGACGGGAATTTCAAAACACGATTATGATATTATCGTCCGACAGGCGAAAATGAGTCAATGCGGATTATTCGGTGTCGTATTGATGCAGTCACGACGGTGACGAAACGAAAGTTTCGTGAAGATAAAGGGATTTTGAAGCCAAGGCAATAGGCGAAGCTTCGAATACGGAGGTTATTTTATGGCAATTGGTGTAGTAAAATGGTTTGACCCGAAAAAAGGGTTTGGCTTTGTACTGAACGAGAAGGGTGAGGATGTCTTTGTTCACTACACGAGCATTGAAGGCGATGGCTTTCGATGTTTACGGAGCGGACAAGAGGTTACGTACCAGGAGGTCGGCTCCAAAAAAGGCCTTCAGGGTATCGAGGTTCGATCGACCTCGCCCGATGATGAATCCGCTGCTGTTGAGGATGAACAGCCGGCCAAGTCTGTTCGCTATTAATTTAAGCTGAATTCGCAAAATTTGATTTTTTAGTTGCTATGTAAGGATGAGAAAAGACGCTGTTATCTTGGTCGTGGACTCCGATGAGTCTTTTGTCAAAAAGTTGGCTGCGGCTTTTCAACCGTCTGCGTCTGATGTTTTGGCGGCGGACTCCTTTCAACAGGCACTGAAAGCCATTGAAGCGAATACAGTGGATTTGGTTGTCTGTTCGACACACCTTGAAAAGGGCAACGACGGGATTGCCGTCTTGACGGCCGTTCGTGAAAAGAGCCCCTCTGCAGCAGTGATCCTGACCAGCGCAACCGCGGATATCGAAGCCTGCAAAGAAGCCATCAAACTGGGCGCTTATGATTATCTCGTTAAACCACTTGAGATCGAGGAGATTGTGCGCATTGCACAGCGTGCGATTCCGAGTGTGGGTGCGGTGCGAGCCAACGACGATTTCGTTTTCCCGGCGGTGATCAGCCGGAGCCCGGTGATGCAGACAATGTATCGTAAACTGCGGCGGGTGTCGCCGACTGATTTGGCGGTCCTTATCGAAGGCGAATCCGGAACGGGTAAGGAGCTGACCGCCAAAGCGATTCACGCCAATTCCAAACGTGCGGACAAGCCTTTTTTTCCACTCAATTGCGCGGGCCTGTCTGAGAGCTTGCTGGAAAGCGAGTTGTTCGGTCATGTCAAAGGCGCTTTTACCGGGGCGATGACCGACCGCAAGGGCTTGTTTCAGATGGCCGATAAAGGCACGCTGTTTCTCGATGAGATCGGGGACATGCCGCTGAGTATGCAGGCCAAATTGCTGCGGGTTCTGGAAGACGGGTTGGTGCTGCCGGTGGGCGGCAGTTCGGCGATCAAGGTGGATGTTCGCATTATCAGTGCGACCAACCATGACCTGGCCCAAAAGGTGGAAGACAACGAATTTCGCCAGGATTTGTATTTCCGCATCAAAGGTGTCAGTGTGACGCTTCCGCCGCTGCGTAATCGGCCGCAGGACATTCCCGAGTTGTTTGGGTACTTTCTGAAAGAAGCCTGTGACGAAGTCAAGTCGGATATTCATTTGATTACCGAGCCGGCGATGCGGGCACTGATGAGCTTTTCATGGCCGGGCAATATTCGTCAGTTGCGAAACGTGGTGAGGACGATGGTGGTGATGTGTGAGGGGGATACGCTGGATCTGCGGGATTTACCGCCGGAGATTTCACGCATCCGGCAGCTTCAGGCCGGTGATCTTACGGCCGGCCACCTGACAGGACTGGCCGACATGCAGGGCAAGACACTGGAAGAAGTCGAAAAAGAACATATCCGCCAAACCCTGGAGCTGACCGGCAACAACCGCGCCGAAGCGGCGAAGATTCTCCAGATCGGTGAACGCACGCTCTATCGGAAAATTAAGGAGTACGGACTTTAACAGTTATCAGTTATCAGTAGTCAGTAGAGTGGCTGGATTTGCTGGCTAATTTCCTCTTTTTTTCTGAAATCGTGTAACATTTCACCTTTGCTTGCGTCTTGTAAGGTGTGGACGTTTGAAGGGATTTTTAGGAGATTCTTTGATGCATCGTGTTAAACAGGCGTGTTTGGCGGTGGTTTTAATGGGAGTTGTATTTTGCTGCTCGGGGTGTGCGACGATTCTGGGGGGAATCATCGGCCACCAGTCGGGGGAACTGGCGGCGGGTCTGGCGATTGGGGCGGCGGTCGATTTCGGCGAGACGATTGTCACCGGTGTCGGGCAGATGACGGCCAATCAGGCCAAGGAGTTTCGTCAGCGGACAGTCGTGGATTCGGATACGGGACGCATTGAACTGCCCAAGAAGGCGTTTTCCGTTGATCGGACCAAGCAGCTTTTGGCCCAGATGCAGCCGGATTTTGAGGAGGCCGGCTGGACATGGCAGCGGACACGTATGAACAGCAATTTCTCCATCACCGATTACAATCACAGTGAAACGTGGCGATGCACGGATGCGGCAGGACAGTCCTTTAAGGTCGATATCAACATGGGCTGGAAGAAGGATTCGACATTTCAGGTGTGTGTGTCGGATGACAGCACAGCGGACCGGTCGGCGGTGACGCTGCAGCTTTATGCGTGGCTGGAGGAAAAGATCGTCAATAAGGGAGCTAAACGCGGTTAAAAGCGGACGCGGGGCTTTAGAAATGCGATAATGCTTCAAAAACCGGCAATTTCGTCAGAATGGGGCTTGATTTCTGTGAATTTTTCGCTACAATCTGCGTCTTATGCCCAGGTGGCGGAATTGGCAGACGCGCCAGGTTGAGGGCCTGGTGGGGTTAATACCCCGTGGAGGTTCAAATCCTCTCCTGGGCATGTTTTTTTCATTTCAACGATCAAAATTCAAAAAGAAAAACGATGGATTTGGGCTGTCCAAGGCTTTTTCATTGCAGGTGTGATTTTCCGGAAAGAAACAAACAGAAAGGGCTGTGAATTTGTGGTTCACAGCCCTTGTGAGTTTAATGATATCGCCCAGGCTTCGCATGGGGCATTAATCCCCGATAGCGGCTGTTTTAGCTTGCTTTTGCGGCAGCAAAAGCGGCTTTGCGTGCACGTTCTTTTGCCTTGCGCGGGGCGTTGGCAATCCGTGTTTTCTTTTGTTTTTCCAGCCTTTTGTCAAGTTTGTCTCTACGTTGTCCCATGAAAACTTCCTCTCTGTATTTTTATGAAACCTGTTACGATGGCCCGATTTCATAGCAAATAAAGCACTTTCAGTTCTGCATTACAGCCTGCCCGTAACACATATATTCCGGGATTTTAAGCGACAAGCAGGGCAAAAGCAATGATTTTTTTGTGGAAATGGAATATGAGCTGTCATTTCCGATTTACAGGCTTAATCTTAAATGAGTTTTATCTTCCTATACTGATATGATGTATAGAGACTTATTTTGTAAATTAGTGATCTGATGGGGGTAATGTTGCGAGGATGCTTATAGCGTTGCTTTGAGTTGAACGTAAGCATTTTTGTATAAGGCACTTACGTTTCTATTTTTCTCGCAGCGATGTTTCCCCCGCCGATGTTATGCTGAAAAAGCATATAGCGGCGGGGCATTTTTCCTGCATCCAGGGCTTAAACTGACAAAAAAAAGGCCTCTCGCGAAGAGAGACCTTTTTTAAAACTGAAAAGTATGTGTTACCGATGCTTATTTCTTACGACGCAGAACGAAAGCACCCAGTCCCAGCAAAGCCATCGTTGCCGGCTCAGGAACAACAACTGACAGGTTGTCATAGCCGACCGATGCGCCAGAACCCCAAAGCGGTACGAGCTTCAGTGCATCTGCGCCGGCATCAACGGTGTAATCCCAGCTGTAGGTTGTCCAGGTATCAGTGATGTCCCCTTTGATGTCGCCGGTGTCGCTAACATGAGCACCGCCGGCCCAGGATTCTAATTTAATACCGGCTTGAACACCGGTGCTGTCGTCGAGGACCTTCATGTCCATTGTAAACGTGTATGTTTCGCCGGCAGTGAGGCCCAGTGAAGCAAGCGAAATTCCAGCATCCGTTGCGACCAAAACGCCCCATCCGCCTCCACCAGAATTGTCCATCACGCCATAGCCGCCTCCATCGCTGAAGGTAACGCCGTCGGCAGCGTATCCCCAGCCAGTCAGGCCGTTGTGGAAGTCTGCATTGTCAAAAACCAGCACACTGGTCGCAGCTTGCGTGACGCCGATCATTGCAGCAATTGATAAGACTAACATCATTTTTTTCATCTTACATTCTCCTCAAATAATACGATTAACATTCATTCACATCACATTCATTCAAGTTTACGCTGATGACACATATTGCATAGGGTTTGCGATGAGAATTCCGCCGGTTTCAGTCATATATACGGAGAATGCTTTGAAAGGGCAGTCTGCTTATTATGTGAGCTCAATTTGAAATTCGAGCTTCTGCTGATACCGCGCTGTTTTTCTTCTCATTTATCCCTGCTCTCCAATAGAAGCTGCTTTTAAACAAAGTTAGCAACCGGTTGCTAATGAATATATTAGCATTTTCGCGAAGCCCTGTCAAGCCCCTTGCCTGTTTTTTTTTAAATATTTTGAAAGAATTAAGCCAAAAACTGTGGTTTTGACTTCTTTTACGTTGAATGGTTTGTCGGGTGTTGTGTACTTTCCTACTTGACGGGTTGCTTTTGCCACTTATAATCATTTCAGGAGCGTCCTTATTTATCACGAAGACAAAGCGTTCTTTTTTCCAAAGACAGGCGGAGTCTTTTGTGACTGAATACGCTCAATATCGCCTTGCTCAAACCAAGGAATAGTTGGGTGATTTGGAAACGGCTCGAAAGAAAATTGAAGTGTTGAAAGGCAAAGTAGGCGGCCGTATGAGTTTTTTAGATTTAGTGCGTCAGCGGTACAGCGTGCGGCGGTATGCGGACAAAAGCGTTCCGCGAGCTGCGATAGATCGCTGTATTGAGGCGGCGAGGCTGGCACCGTCGGCGTGTAACAGCCAGCCGTGGAAGTTTGTGGTGGTCGATGATGATGATAAACGCAAGGCGATTGCACAGGCCGCTGTGTTGAAAGGCTCGGGATTGAACCGGTTTGCGGCCGAAGCGCCGGTTCTGGTGTGCGTGGTGTCGCAGCGACAGAAGCTGCTGCCGAAGTTGGCGGGGATGATCAAACGCCGCGATTTCAGCCTGATGGATATCGGCATCGCCGCCGAGCATTTCTGCCTGCAGGCGACCGAAGAAGGATTGGGCACCTGCATGCTGGGCTGGTTCAACGAGCGGAAAGTCAAACAGGTATTATCAATTCCCAAAGGCCGACGCGTGGAACTGATGATTACGCTGGGCTATCCGGCGGATGAGAATGTACCGGAAAAAAACCGCAACAGCATTGATGAGATATCAAGTTATAATGATTATTGACGAGTGGATTAAAAATCGATTACACAATCACTGCCCACGACCTGGCAACTTATGTCGGTATACTCATGCAGTTCAATCTTGATTCCATTTGGGTCGGTCAGCCATGCTTGCCATGAATTATCACAGCCCTTTTTCTTGTCTGTAATATCAATTCCACATTTTTTTATTTCTTCAATTGTTTTGTCGATATCATCGACTTCTAAACAAAAGTGTTTGATCTGCGGTTCTTGTTCAGATGAAAGCGTGTCTGTCTGAAAAACCTCAATGTAGTTATTCTCATTGATTTGAAGATAATACCCGGCGACTTTGCCATCACGAAGAAAAACAAATTTTCTGGACAGTCCCAGCCCGGAACAATAAAACGTTTCTGTTTTATCTAAGTCTTTGGTTGAAATGCAAATATGGGCAATTGCTTTGATCATGACAGAACCTTTCCAGGATAAGAGATCAGCATAACAGAATTATTTTAACTATCCCATTGAAAGGCAGCAAGTGGATTTTTAATTATCACACAGTGTAGCGTGATCGTGTCACTTCCGTTCCACGCTTTTGTGTTACGTTGTTTTAATTAGTTTGGGGAGTTTTCCGGCGAGGCCGACTTGGCCGTCTTTGACGATTAGGATGCCGTCGATGCCGCTGATGGCGGCGATTTGGTTGAGGGTGGGTTCGATATCGTCGATTGTTTTGACGTGGTTGGCGGCTTGTGTGGCGGCCGCGTCCGCCAGGGCGGCGTCTTTGGCGACGACGGTGGCCAGGTCGCACTGGCCCAGACTCTTCGAATGGCCCATGAGTCCTGAGGATGAGCAGATCGCCAGCGGGGTGTCCTGCGGGTCGATGGCGAAGGCGAGTTTGTTGACGGTTTTGCCGCCGCCGGAGAACAGGCCGATGGTGACTGACTCGGTCGTATGCAAATAAATATCACCGCCGTTTTCAACGATGGCTTCTTTCGCTCCGTGTTCAATCGCGGCTTCGCCAGCCAGTTGGGCCATGACCCCGGCCACCGCGGCCATGGGGCCGGTGCCGACCAGCTTCGCGGCGGCGGCCATGCGACGGGCCGAATCCGGGGCATCGGGTTTTAACGCGATGGGGGTGAATGTCGTCTGAAATTCCGGATGGCGGGCGATATAGTCTTCTAATATTTTTCGCTGGCGGATGATTTCCAGCGTGACGGTTTCGAACTGCTCACAGCAGATGCGGAACTCGGCGTCCTTGTGGACGAAGGTTTTGTATGTGCGTTTGGAACTCATATACAATGCAAAAATCAAAGTCCAAAATTCAAAATTAAGGAATCGCCTGTCGGCGATGGCTGTTTAAATAGATTCCTCGGCTGCGCTCGGAATGACCATCTCTGGATTAGAAGGCCGAGGTGCAGGCGCCGAAGGGGCAGACGCGGACACAGGCCAGGCATTCGATGCATTTCTCTTCGTCGTAGCCGATTTCACGGGTGGCGGCGTCCGAGACGCTCAGGGCTCCGGTCGGGCAGTAGGGCACGCAGTAGCCGCAATGGATGCAGCGTTCGTCGTCGCGGGTGACCCCTTTGCCGGAGAAATTGACGGTGACGTTAAACGTCTTGACGAAATCAATGCCCTCCTGAATCTGGGCTTCGGTGCCGGTGACGTCCAGTACGAGATAGCCTTCTTCTTCCGGCGTGACCTTGGCGCGAAAGACATTGACGATCAGGTCATAATCCTTGACCAAATGATAAATGATTGGTTTTTCGCACTCGCATTTCGGAAAAAACAGCATCAGCTTTTTGGTAATCGCCTGACTCATTTTATTGTTCCCTTTTCAAAAGCGGCTTCATCGTTGAATCTTTTTTCAGCGGGGCGATGGGTTGGGTGACTTGAAAATCACCGGCGCGAATTTCATCGGCCAGCAGGTTGGCGATTTCTAACGCCTTGTAATAGGACGACATCGATCCGACGCGGACGGTTTTACCGTCGATTTGAATTTCGCCGCTGCGGAGTTGTTCGTAGTTGACCTGGCAGACGGTTTTGCCGGTGTTTTCCGGGTAATCGTGCCCGTAGTCGATGACGGGGGCGAGAATGTCGCGGTCCCGTACGCAGGTGCGTTTGAGGATCTCTTCGTTGAGAATGGGGATCGGGATGCCGACGCCCATGGCCAGCGAAATGCCGTAGCCGCGAAGACTAACGCCGCGGACGAATTCGGAACGCATCTGTTTCATGTCGCCGGTCAGGGCCAATGTGCCCGCGCCGCCGGTGGGGACGCCGCCTTCGGTGCGTTCACAGCCGCCGGCGTGCTGGGTGCCTTCCGCATAGACGTGTCCGTGTGCGCCGGCCAGCCAGACGCGGGTGCCGACGCCGATGGTTTCGTAGAGCGGGTCGTTCAGCAGCGGTGACAGTTGACCGGCCGAGCAGTAGTTGAGGTTTTTCATGTTCGGCTCAAGGCGGCCCATATACGTATAGATTGTTTTGTCCGAGCAATTGATCGCGACGTTGTAGTTCTGATAGCAGTTTCGCGGATTGACCATCGTGGCCTGGTTCAGATCGTCGATGGTGAAATAGGTTCGGATTTCGCGAAGCGGATAGCAGTCCGTGCCGTAGGACAGGGCGAAGAGCTGCAGCCGCTTGCCGGCGATAAGGTCTTCGATGACGTGGCCGCCGCCGTAGCGAAACTCGCCGGGCGGGTACATGTTGGCCGGGTCGCCGTGACGCAGTTGGGTCGCGCCCATGTACACATCGACGGCGGCGATACCCGTATAGGCCGGCACATCCGAGATCCATGCTTCGGTCATGCGGATTTTCGGCTTGGAATGGCCGAAGTTTAAAAAGCACCCCGACGAGCACATCGGCCCGAAGGTCGCGGTCGTGACGACGTCGACTTCCTTAGCCGCGGCGGCGAGGCCTTTTTTGTCCACGTAGTCCATGATTTCATCGGCGGTCAGCACGACGGCCTTACCGGATTCGATGCGGTCATTAATCTGTTCGTATGTTTTCATTTCCTATCGGTCCCTGATATTGTCTTTTGTTGAGTCTGTATCGTACCAGAAAAAGCGTCTTTTTCAAGCGGTTTTGTGAAGAATGCTCGAAGTTGAAAAACTGCTTGAAAACCAAGTTGAATCAAGGTATCTATGCAATTGTTTAGATGTCAGACATTCCATTGTCATGCCGGGCTTGACCCGGCATCCAGTGAGTAACGCTCTGGCCCCCGGATCAGGTCCGGGGTGACATTGTTGGGAAACTGCTGATAATACCAAAATGTGGGTCGAACAAGAGATTTGACATGCGGTAGGAGAAGTAGCAATGAAAGCGATACAGGTGCATGAATTTGGTCCGCCGGAGGTGATGGGGTTGGAGGCCGTTGACTTGCGGCCGCCGGGAGCGGACGAGATATTGATTGAGGTCAAGGCGGCCGGGGTCAATCCGGTCGATACGTATATCCGGGCCGGATGGTATGGCTCTCGAAAGTTTCCGTTTACGCCGGGGCTTGATGCGGCCGGCATCGCTGTCCAGGTTGGGCCGGATGTGAAGGATGTTTCGGCTGGGCAGCGTGTTTTTATTTTCGGTTCTGTGACCGGGACCTATGCACAGCAAACGATATGCAAATCAGCGAATGTTCATCCCTTGCCGCATGCGGTGAGTTTCGAGCAGGGTGCCGCCTTGGGCGTACCGTACGGGACAGCCTGGCGAGGCCTTTTTCAGAGAGGCGGTGCCGCGGCAGGCCAGACGGTGCTGATTCACGGCGCCAGCGGGGGCGTAGGCGTTGCCGCGGTGCAGTTGGCAAAAGCCGCGGGGCTGACAGTGATTGCCACTGCCGGTTCACAGGCCGGGCGGGATTTGCTTGGCCGGCAGCAGGCCGATGTGGTGCTGGATCATCACGACCCGGCGCATTTCCAGCAGGTGACGGAGGCGACCGAAGGAAAGGGTGTGGATGTGGTGCTGGAGATGCTGGCCAATGTGAACCTGGCGGGTGATTTGAAAATCGCGGCTAAACACGGAACGGTTGTGGTGATCGGCAGCCGGGGCCCGGTTGAGATTGATCCGCGTGATATGATGAGCCGGGAACTGAATGTGCTGGGTGTGATGGGAAACCTGGCAACGGCAGAGGAAAAGGCAGCGGCGTGGTCGGGGATTGCCAAGTGGCTAAAGGATGGTACGATTCAACCGGTTATTGCACAGAGCATGCCGCTTGAGGATGCGGCTAAAGCTCACGTTGAGGTGATGGAATCGGCTCATCACGGGAAAATCATTCTGATTCCGTAGTTGTGTCTCAGAATGAATTCGGGTATGATGCGGCAAAATTAAACGACATGTTTTGGGAACTATGAAATGAGTGATGAAGCAAGCAAACGTGACTATGTCATTGTTGTATCGGGGTTGCCGCGGTCGGGGACGTCGATGATGATGAAGGCGATTCATGCCGGCGGGATCGAACCGGTGATTGACAATATTCGCGCCGCTGACGAGGACAATCCCAAGGGGTATTACGAGTTTGAGCCGGTCAAGAAGACCAAAGAAGATGCGTCATGGCTGACGACCGCGTCGGGCAAAGTCGTCAAGATGGTGTACCGTTTACTGTACGATTTGCCGGCGGGTTTCCAGTACCGGGTGGTCTTTATGCAGCGTGATTTAGCCGAGGTGCTGGCATCGCAGAAAAAAATGCTCGAGCGGTCCGGCAAGGCCGGCGGCGGCATCACCGACGAGCAGATGGCGGCGTTGTTTACCGCCGAACTGGCCAAGTGTGAAAAGTGGATTGCCGAACAGCCCAACTTTAAGGTGCTGTATGTCGGCCATCGCGACATGATTAACGACGGCTCAACTCAGGCCAAACGCATCAACGAATTCCTCGGCGGCGACCTGAACGAACAAGCCATGGCCGAAACCGTTGACCCAACCCTGTACCGCAATCGCAATCAATAGTGTCATTAAAATATATACCACTGAAATCACCGAATGACACAGAATTTAATTATAAATGATCTGTGAAAATCTGTGGCAAAATAAAGGGGGATCATTTTTTGTCTTTCAGCCAGGTGGCCCCGAGTTGGCCGCAGGCGGCTTTGATGGTGCGGCCGCGTTTGAAGCGAATGACGGTTTCGATGCCGGCTTTTTCCAGTACATCGGCAAATCGCTGAATCTGGGCGGCACTGCTCGGGCGATACTCACAGCCGTCAAACGGATTCAATTCGATCAGGTTGACGTTGACTTTCAACGGTCTCAGCAGATTCAGTAATTCTTTGGCGTGTTCGACTTTGTCGTTAATCTTATCAATCATGCAGTATTCAATGGTGATGCGTTTGTTGGTGATGCTTTGGTAGATTTTTATGGATGCCATGACGTCGGCCAGCGGATATTTTGCATTGATACGCATGATTTTGTCACGGACGAGATCGCTGGGACCATGCAGGGAGATGGCCAGCCGCGGCTGCAAAGGCAAAGTGCCCATGCGTTTGATTTCGGCGGGGAGGCCGCAGGTCGAAACGGTGATATGGCGGATGCCGATGTTGCGGCCATTTTTATCGTTGAGGATGGCCACCGAATTCATGACGGCAGCGTAGTTGTCCAGCGGTTCGCCCATGCCCATGTACACGACGTTATTGATTTTCCCGCATTGCTTTTCGGCTTGGTAGATCTGGTCGACGATTTCGGCGGCCGTTAAATTTCGTTGGAATTTCAACTGTCCGGTTGCACAGAATTTACATCCCATCCGACAGCCCGCCTGCGTGGAAATGCACAGCGTGTTGCGCTGGCCGTCTTTGAGGCGGACTGATTCGATACGTGCGCCGCCGGGCAGGCCGAAGACGAATTTCAGCGTTCCGTCCGGGTCGGTGTGTGTTTCGAGCAGGTCGATACCGTCAATACCAAATCCGTCGTCGGTTAATTTCTGCCGGAAGGTTTTCGACAGGGGCGTGATCTCGTCGATATGCATCGCATCTTTCTGGTGAATAAACGAAAAGAGATACTTGGCCGTAAACGGCTTTTGTCCGCATGCCGCGACCAGGTCGATGAGTTCCGTATAGGTTTTGCTTTTGAGATTTTTGTCCATGCGGGTATGGTACTCGCTGGATGTGGGAAGATGCAACTAAAATTATGTGGCTATCGAGATGATGCCCCTTCAGGGCGTTTTGATGGAGTGTATAATAATACGGCCCCGGCCCGTTGGACCGGGCTGAGATATATTGACCTTTCAGGTCGCGAGGTTATGACCCTATCGTACATTGGGACTGCTTACAGGCCGAAGTCTTCGTCGCTGAAATCGAAATCGGCACCCAAATCGTCCAGCATTTCCGTTGCATGGCTTTTGCCGAGGTCGACATTGGACAAATCTTCCATGGATTCTTCAAAATTGTCATCATCAGCGGAATCAACGGGCATGGCCTGCGGGGCTTTGAGGTATTCGGTGAAATTGTCCGGTTGGCCGTCGATCTGGAACACAAATTCGACCGGGCCGATGGTCAGCAGGTCGCCTGCTTTTGCCTCGGCTTCTTCGATGGGCGCCCCGTTCAGGAGTGTGCCGTTTCGGCTTTGCAGGTCGCGAATGGTGACTTTACCCATGTCGAGGTTGATTTCGCAGTGTTTTCGTGAGACGACCATCAGGGGAATGCAGAAATCGCAGTCCTGACGTCGACCAATGAACGTGACCGTGCTGGGGAGTGAAAAACTGCTGGTGGTGCCGTCTTTTTTCAGAAATACCAGATTGACCTGCATTGCATTGCCTCCTGTCTCTGAGCGTCTCACTTGAAAATGTTCTGTTCAGACCTGCGTTATTATAGTATAAATTCCCGACATGACAAGGAGAAACCTGCATTTGTGTAAAAAAATATCCAATACCAACTTTATTATAAGGAAACGGACACCATTGAGTTATCGCGGAATTATCTTTGATCTTGACGGGACTTTGGTTGATACGCTGGACGATTTGACCGGTGCGATGAATGCGGCGCTGGCAGAATTGAAGTGTCCGACGCGGACTGACGATGAATGCCGGCAGATGATCGGCCACGGCCTGCATAAGTTTGCTGAGCGGGCGTTGGGGGCGGGACGCCAGCATCTGACGGACGAATTGGTGACGGTCATGGTGGCTTATTATGCCGAGCATTGCCTTGAGAAAACGCGTCCTTATGACGGTTTGGAAGAGGTCATTGTGAAGCTTGGTGAGCAGGGGGT
This sequence comes from Anaerohalosphaeraceae bacterium, assembly GCA_963675155.1. Taxonomy (GTDB): domain Bacteria; phylum Planctomycetota; class Phycisphaerae; order Sedimentisphaerales; family Anaerohalosphaeraceae; genus 4572-13. The sequence continues at coordinate 1,858,993 of OY775912.1, forward strand.
GCGGCTGGCAGTGCTGACGAATAAGAATCAGGCACCGGCCGAGACGATTACGCGGCATTACTTTGGGGCCGAGACGTTTGATCCGATTATCGGCGCCGCCGACGGGCGCAGGCCGAAGCCCGATCCGCAGACGACGATGGAAATTTTGCAGCAGTGGGGTTTGACGGCTGACGAGGTTCTGTTTGTGGGCGACAGTGAGCCGGATATGCAGACGGCGAAAAACGCAGGCATTCGGGCGGTTGGCTGCGAATGGGGATTTCGCAGCGCCGACATTCTGACCGATGCCGGGGCGGATGTGCTGATACAAACGCCGGGGCAGATTTTGAATTTATGATAGAAGCGGCCTGTGTTAAAAAAAATATAAATTACGGTTGACCCGTCTATAGGTTTACAGTGTAGGTTCCTTTTTGTTATGGCCGTAACAAGCTGTGTTTGACTGAAAAGATCATGACATTTAAATGAAAGGAACGACGTATGGCTGATATGACGGTTCAGCAATGGAAGTCGCTTTTAATGCAGGTTGGGCTTTCGGAGTCTGATTTGCAGCGGTGGCATTGCCTGTTTGAGCAGCAAAACCCGGCGGCACACCAAAGCTTTCTGGAATGGCTGTCGCTGGATGCGGATTCGATTGCGGCGATTCGCAATGAAAGTAATTAGAAGTCATCCCAAAACCCTCCTTAGGAGGATTAGGATGCAGCCAAGTTGAACCATGGCCAGAAAGTTTTTAAGATGATATTCATAACGAACAACCAGCCGACGGTAGTTTTGGAGCTAGGCGAACAGCCGCTCCACCTTCCAGCGTTTCTTGTAACGCCGCAAAGTGCGTCCATCTTGCGTGGCCGGTTGTTTCCGATTACTCTTATGCGGGGCGATCAGATCAACGCCGCGTTCGTCGGCCAACTTTTGGTCCAGTTTGTCGCTGTCATAGGCTTTGTCGCCAATGATTTTTTCCGGCACATGTTCCAGGGAACAGGCGTCCAGCGTTTGATCTACAAGTTTAATTTCATGCGGCTGAGCACTGGTTGTATCAATGGCGATAGGAAGACCAGAAGCGTCTGTGAGGCCCATAATCTTGGTTCCTTTGCCCTTTTTGGTTTTGCCCACGCCATCGCCCCTTTTTTTGCCGGAGCAAAGGTTCCGTCGATAAAACCCTCGCTCAGGTCGATGCCGCCACGCTCTTTGAGGTCGTGGGCCAGTCCCGTCAGGATCTTGGCAAAGACACCCGACTCGGTCCATTCCTGGAACCGCCGATGGCAGGTGCTTTTCGGCGGATACCGTTCGGGCAGATCGCTCCACGGTGCTCCGGTTCGCAGAATCCAAAGGATGCCGTCGAGCACGGCACGACAGTCCTGTGGCGGCCGCCCTGACTTTCCGGGCAGAGCCTTGGGCTTCGGAATATATTCGGCAATCCGTTGCCATTGTTCGTTTGTAAGGTCCATATTCCATGTATCGGCTCTTACTTAACTATAAATTGAGGTTTTGGGATAGCTTCTAGTTAATTTTATAAGATTTTAATTTCAGGGGATACCATTGCTGTCCAAGATAATCTGTGATTGCAGACTATCCCCGTAAATTCTTTTCCGAAACGCCTGTTCCGGACAACTTTTTCCAATTTTCAAGTTCAGGTTATCGTGTTTTTTCTATCATTCACTTTCTGCTGTCCAAGTCTTATTCAAATAACAATAACTGCCCATCCGGCGGGCCGATGGCCGGCGTTTGATACGGTTTATTCAACCACCCCCACAAGTCCCGATAGGTCAGCAGGTTAAACCGCAGCATTGCGGCCAGATTCGACAGGCTCCAGCCAAACGTTGAACGCATCTGCAATATCTTCAAGATCAGCATACACAATAATGCTGTCCAAATCTGTATCTGCACGGCGTTCTCACTGGTGCCGACAAACGTTTTAATCTTCAGAGTCTGCTTGATCGCCTTAAAAAACAACTCAATCTGCCAGCGATCTTTATAAATACGGCCAATCGTGCTGGCCGCAAACTCCATATGATTGGTCAGCAGCACAATCTCACGCTGGTTTTCATCGTCCCAAACCACCACTCGACGCAACGTATGCGGATACTTGTGAGAGGCATCATAGCCGGTAAACCGGATTTCCTCATCACGCAAGACATTGCCGCGGTCGGGAACCTCGCGTTGGGTTACCACTTCATAGGCCATATTCTTTTTCGCACGGGTCACGAACCAGACGCCTTCGCCGGTCCAGTAGTCAAACAGGTCGTAATCGATATACCCGCGATCCACCGCCACAATCGTTCCCGGCTCAAATTCAAGGGTTTTGGCCATATTCACCTCATGGACCTTGCCATCGGTCAGCCAGGCCCACTGCGGCAGGCATCCCTGATGATTCAGCATCAGGTGCAGCTTAACGGCTCCCTTTTTACGCCGGAATTTCGCCCAGTCATACATCGACAGGCACAATTCAATCGTTTGGTAAATCGCGTTATCTCGAATACGGCAGACGAATGAACTTTTAACATTTACGATTTCCTCCAACAATGCATATTTGGCGTAACCACGGTCAAGGACATATATTCTGTCAGGCTGTAAAATCCTGGATAGAACGGCCTTTTCGTTGGCGTTTGCATCGGTCACTTCCATCGCAACAGCAACGCCTCTCAGTATCTCGTACTGACAGTGAACCTTGATGCCGTTACGGTCACTGCGCCATAAGGCCCATGCCATTTTACCCACCGCTTCGATGACTGAACCGTCAACCGCCGTCAGTGTCCCTTTTGAATGATCAAAGCCGGGGATTGACGAAATATCGTCGAGCTTTGTTGAAAGTTCCTGGATGATATGTTTAAGAAGCTCACTGTCAAAGACAGTGGATGCCTCTGATAAACTACCCAGAGATGCGCGAGCGGCGCCGAAGAATTTTTGGACTTTTTTCAGTTCGCTGACCTGCTGAAGTGACCGCAGTGACCTGCAGATTGGATTGAACATGTAAAGCAGGATCAGTGAGACGTACTGGTCCATGTGCAGTTGCCGATTGCCGGCTTTGTCACGCTGACAACCGGCATCGTGAAGACGTTCCAGCATCTTAGAGATGGCCTTGAAGTACTTAAAGCCTTGAAGCTCATGGTCTTGAATATCCTTGCGGTTTTTACCCATGAACGCTATTAAAACACAGCGTAAAACAGCGCGCAAGTTTAAAATGAATAATTTAATGAAATAATCTTACAAAGCAATTTTGGTGCCGAACACTATTGGAATTAGATCTATTATTTCTTGTTGAATAGTCCGAAATCAGATGCACTCGTAATCTATTTATTTAAAAGGGGTTATGTGATCTATGGGTGAGTTTTCCCATGGAATATTTTTTATTTATAAAAATTATTGCGCAAATAGAACTTTGGCGAAATTTCTTAATAGAGGTATTAGGTCGATAGAACGACAAGAGAGATGAGCTTCGATATATGAATAACAATGGTCAACATATCAGTGAGCGTGATTTTGTTTCGTTGATTTCTACGAATCAGAGGCGGATTTTAGCTTATATTATAGTGCTTGTTCCCAATCGGACTGATGCGGAAGATGTTATGCAGGAAACGATAGCGCTGATGTGGGAGAAGAAGGGGGATTTTGTTCCTGGTACTGATTTTGTTGCGTGGGGGATTCGGATCGCTTACTATAAAATTCTCAATTACCGCAAAAAGGTATTCAATAATCGTCAAATTGTTATCAATGACGAGCAGTTTGAAAGGCTTGAGAAGCAGGCTGTTGAAAGAAGTAGTCGTGTTGAGGACATGCTTTACAAATTGGATGAATGTGTCCAAAAAATCTCCAAGCCTGACAGACACCTTGTTTATATGAGATATTCTAAAGAGATAAGCGTTAAAGAAATCTCATCTCGTATCAATAAATCTATTCGATCTATTTATCTGAATCTGTCACGTATTCAGGGATTACTTTTGAAGTGTATTGAAGGGATCGATGCGTGAGGAGTTCGAATAAAGAAAAAGCCGTTTTTCGATATCTCTTAACGAAATCGATAGAAGGTCAGATTACACCAGCTGAAATTGAGCAATTAAACATCCTTTGGGCCACCTATCCGGATCTTGAGAAATACTACTTTGATAATGTTTTGTTACTGTATTTACTTCCTGAAGTTCGAATTGCTGCAGAATCTGACTTGGATTCGAATTCAATGTTGTCTGACGAGTTGTGGGAAGCTTTGTCAGAATACGAAAGAAAAGCTCCCAAGGTTCAATTACAGAAGCAGGAGCCAGAACGGGAATTGATCCAAAAGGTTGTTTATCCGCCGCGAGAAAAAAGAAGATTAAACCGATTCAGCATTTTTATACTTTTGAATGCGGCAGCTGTTGTTCTGTTTTTTATCTATTTAAGATATATCCCTCCGAAGGCAGGCGTAGAAGTTGCCACTCTTGTTGACAGTGTCAATGCAAAGTGGGTGGATCCGGGTTTTTCAATACAAAACGGAAATCGATTTGTTGCGGACAGCAAAAGATTCACATTGCAAGAGGGTTTGATTGAATTGGAGTTTGATACACAGGTTCGGGTTGTCATTGAAGCACCTTCAGAATTTCAGATTCTTGACAAAGATAAGATTGCACTGAGTTATGGTCGTCTGTATTCGACGGTGTCGCATGAGGCTATCGGTTTTTCAATATATACGCAAAACGCCAGGATTGTCGATTTGGGAACGGAATTTGGGGTCCAGGCTGATAGCAGCGGAGAGACAGAACTGCATGTCTTTAAGGGCAAAGTCCAGTTGTCACCACAAGTTGGTAAACGGACCAGTGAAGCGATAACGGTCTCTGTCGGACAAGCCAAGCTTGTCGATAATGAAGGGCATGTAAGAGCTATTTCCGAAAAGCTTGAAAAATTTGTACGGACAATTAAAAACCGATATTCAATTATTGCTGATTTCCAGGGACGAGTCGACGATATTTTGCCTTCCGGCTGGAATCTGATTGATAACAACGGTGAGGCCCCGGGACCTCACTATACGAACTTGGCGAATTCAGGGCCATTGGGGCCTGGAGATACTTGTGCAAGGATTGGACTGGCTGATGGCAGCTTGCAGAATGGGGTCAACAATACTCCCGGCGGGTGGATACAATGGCTCAAGACTTATGACAGTCAAATCGGCTTCTATGGTTCTTTTGATTTTTACATGGAAAGTACCAGCGTCGGCCCAGATGCTCAGTTTTTATTCGGAGATCTTTCAGAGAATAACAGAAATTATATTCTTGTTTCAATGAGCGGAACAACGCTACGCTATTTACATAAAATGTATACGGTTGTGAATGAACAGCGTGAATCGTTCGGCAAACCGAAGGTTCTATCAGATCTTATGCCAAAAGTATGGTATCGTTTCTGTTTTCGATATGTTCCTACCCAGAGCGGCGCCGGCGATTTTTCATATAAGGTCACAAATCTTGAGGGTAATAAAACTTACTTAGCAATGGAATCCAAAACAATTACGCTTCCTGATATGGTTTCATTTGGATTCGGCACTCACAATGATATGGTTCGTTTTGACAATATCAAGATTATTCCTTTGTCGGAATGAGCAAAAAAAGAATCTCATGACACGTGTTTTAAGATGGTTTTACAGGAACCCTAAGTAAAAAATCAACAAGAGGGTGATTGTATATACAGAAAGGGGGGTGGTTGCCTATACGAATAGCAAGTGAAAAGAATTGTGTCAAAAATTGAAACTATTGGTAGTGTCATGTAAATGTTTATAGAAAATATCTATGGAGGAAAGAATGATGAAAAAGATCAGTATTGTTTTAATGTGTGCATTATGTGTTGCGAGCGTGTCTCAGGCCGGTATGTCTACTTTTTCAGCTGTTGATGATTCGTATATTCGAATCAGTGACGGCTCCACATCGTCACATGGTTCTGAAGCATATATGGTGACGAATAATGGTACCAGTAGCGGAAAATTGCGTTGGTCATTTGTGAAGTTTGATTTGAGCAGTATTACCGATCCGATTATTGGTGTCAAACTTGAACTTCAGGATACCGGTGTCGGTGGCCATCATGGGGTTCAGGAGCATACTGTTTATGGTTTAATAACCGGGGAGAATTGGAGTGAGGCTACATTGAATTACACCAACGCTCCGGCAAAAAGCGGAAACGCAATCGATATGGCCGGGATTTATGGCGGCCAGTCTCTGAGTGTTTTTGATTATGATACAAATACTCAACCGGTTGTCGCTGCAGTTGATCAAGCCACGGGTGGATCGGCAGTTGCTTTTATTAACGCTGATGGTGACAGGATCATTACCTTTATTATCGCTCGTACAGAGACTCCGGATGATAACGGGATTGCATGGGCAACCAAGGAGAGTACTTATTCGGGTATTGCAAAGCCGCTGCTGACTGTTTATACGGTTCCGGAACCGGCAACACTGGCTCTGCTTGGTTTGGGCGGCTTGTTCATTAAAAGAAAAAGGAAATAAACCCGTAAAAAGCAAGAGGGCATATTCCGTGTGTCCTCTTGCCCGTTTTTTAAGATGCTGTTATCAATGGCAATCCTGGTGAAATGCGAAATTAATTTTAACTATAATCGTAAGGAGATCAGAAAAATGAGAAACTTTGGTGCTTTTTTTATTGGAATTATATTTTTGGCAAATCTGTCTTCGGCACAGGTTTTCACTCTGTCTCCCACAGATGATTCGTATATTCGGATTAGTGACAGTACGACATCATCCCATGGTTCCGAAACGTATATGGTGACCAATAACGGTACCAGCAGCGGCAAACTTCGTTGGTCATTTGTGAAGTTCGATTTGAGCAGTATTACCGAGCCGATTATTGGCGTCAAACTTGAACTTCAGGATACCGGTGTTGGCGGACAGCATGGGGTTCAAGAGCATACGGTTTACGGTTTGATTACCGGAGAAAATTGGACTGAAGGCACTCTGAATTACACCAATGCTCCGGCGAAAAGTGGAAATGCAATCGATATGGCTGGAGTTTATGGCGGCCAGGCACTGAGTGTTTTTGATTATGATACAGATACTCAACCGATTGCAGCTGTAATTGATCAAGCCACAGGTGGATCGGCAGTCAATTTTATTAATGCTGATAATGACGGGATCATTACTTTTATTATTGCTCGTACAGAAGCTCCAGATGATAACGGTATTGCATGGGCAACCAAGGAAAGTACCTATTCGGGTATCGCGCAGCCACTGCTAACTGTTTACACGGGAGTCGTCGTGAATCCGGACCCTGTGAACGGCCAGGGATTGGCGACAGATCCGGAGAGTCCGCTGTTTAGCGGAACTGCTGTCGATCGAACCTTATTCTGGGAGCTTGTCAATGATCCCAATATCGACTCCGGATTTCCGGTTGAATACCGGCTTTATATGGATCCCAACGAAATCCATGTCGAAACGGGAACGGATTGTCAATATTTTTCTGATTTCTCATCAGGTGCTTTATATGATCCAACAGTTAATCTTTCTTATGAAACGATATACTATTGGCGGGTGGATACACGTTTTAAATGGGATGATCATACCGAACCTAACGTTATCGATGGATTTGTCTGGGAGTTCAAAACCGTTACCGAACTGCCCTCAATTATGGCCGATCCGGAAAACGAAAAGATTGGACTGGCTGAGTCTGCAAGTTTGACAGTCAGTTATGAAAGTATTTCAGTAATAACGGTAGTCACCTGGTTCAAAGATGGGGTTGAAGTGTCAACTGATTCGGAACACGCCGTTACATGGGATCAAACCTCAAGCACGTTAACTATTACGAATGCTGATGTCTCAGATTTTGGCTCTTATTATTGTGTTGTGGAAAACGGAGGCGGAACGGCGATGTCTGCCTCTGCTATTCTAGCGGAAAAGAAATTGCTGGCCCGATACGAATTTGAGCAAAATGCAGATGATTCTGTTGGTATAAACCATGGCACCCCAGTTCCGGCTATGGCTTATTCGGAAGGTCAAGTCGGAAGCTATGCAGCCGATCCGAACGGGATCAACTATATCGAGTTGTCCACGACAGCCTATCCCAAAGCCGGTTTCGGAAACGGGCTTGAAGAGTTTACCTGTTCTTTCTGGGTCAAGCGGAATACTTACAGCGGCGATGCCTATATTCTGGGTGTTTTGAATGATGGTCAAAACTCAGCTATCCAGGTCAACATTAACGGCAGCGGTACTCTGGTGTGCTATATCCGACAGGAAGGTTCCGCCAGTATTCTCCTCACCTCAACGTCCGGCCTGATTAATACCGATGAGTGGCATTATGTCGTCCTCAGTTTTGATGGTCAAAGCCTCCGGGGCTATCTTGACGGTTTGATGACGAATGAAGTGGTGCATAGTCCGCTGACAGAGTTTGCCGACTGGCAGTATCCGCTGGTGCTGTGTTCCCGGAACAGCCGCGGTGCCATAGGTCCCTCTTTCCCCGGAGAGTTGGATGATTTGCGGATTTATAACTATGTTTTGACTGATAAGGATATTGCTCAGGATTACTATGATCTTACGGGAGTTCAGGTCTGTATTGACCCTCAAGCCGTTGGACTTGCCGATTATAACAATGACTGCAAGGTTGATATCAGTGATTTTGTGTTGTTTTCTGAGTCATGGCTTTCGAGTGGATTATATCCCGTGCAATAGTTGAATTGAGGACATAAGCAGAATTTGTACTTGTCGAAAAAGAGAACTTGAGATCCTGTATGTTGCAGTCAGCAAGTGAATTTTGCTGGCAAATATCAGAGAAAGAGTGTGTATAAAATGAAAAAGTATCATCATTGTGTTATGTTATTAATGGCCATTCTGTTTGCATCTGCATTGACAGAAGGAAATACCGTTAAAGTTATTCTTTTGGGCGGCCAATCCAATATGGATGGCCGGGCGCCGGGGTCGGGTCTGCCGACAAGCCCGGTGAATCTCCAGCAGGAACAGACCGATGTGTTGTTTTATCAGGGAAATGCTAGCGGAGGATCTTATCTGCCGGGTAATACACTAATCTATTTGGCACCCGGCAGCGGCTCAAAAAGTCCCTCTGCACCCACATTCGGACCGGAGGTTACTTTTGGCAGGGCCATCGCCGATGCCTGTCCGCACGAACAGTTTGCGCTTATTAAATATGGTCTTGGCGGCAGCAAACTGGCGACTGATTGGAATCCTGCGACGGGAGCAGCTTATGCTGCCTTCCGAAATACAGTTGCCGGCGGTCTCGCAGCCTTAACCAATGCGGGATACGATTATGAAATCGTTGGGATGCTCTGGATGCAGGGAGAGTCCGATTCGACGACGACCTATGCCAATGCTTATCAGGCGAATTTGACGGCTTTTATAGCGGATATTCGTTCGCGATACGGTCAGGATATTCCTTTTGTTATCGGTGAAACATGGCGTAATGAAGGTGATTCCAGTCACCCTGGTACATTGGGAGATATTGTTTCAGGAGCCCAGCAAAGTGTTGCGAATGCTGATGACCATGTGGGATTTGTGTCAACAAGGACCTTTAACTTTCAAGATGAATTTCACCTGAATGCATCCGGTCAGATGAATTTAGGAAGCGGAATGGCAGATTATCTTATTTCAAATAACTTGCTTTCTGTTTCAACTTCAACTCTCAAGTCGGACTATCAGGCTGATGTGATTGGACATTGGTCTTTCGATAATGAGTACAGTGATGTGTCGCGTCATGGGTTGGATGGTACACTTGTGGATGCAGGAACAATTGGTAACAGTGGCATTACGACTACGGCAGGTGAATTCAAATGGGGTGGTGGGGCGTTCAATGTTTCCAGCGAACGTGATTATGTGGTTTTTGACCAAACAATATTGGCTGCCGATGGGGATGGATATTCGATTTCCTTCTGGGGACGAGACCGTAATGCAGTTGCAAACCAGGGTGGAATGGCCATTGGTGATTACACCAGTACAAACAATTTTATCTGGGTTGATCAAACTAATGGGGGAATGCGTTATCGTGCAACGTCTCGTGATTATACGGCTGATTTTACCATTGCCGGCGGAGAGGACAAAAACTGGCATCATTATGTTGTTGTGGTTTCCGACGCAGATAATGATGGAGTGGTTGATGATATAACCTTGTACGTCGATGGCATATCTGTTGGTGATGTTGTTGATCTTGCTGCTGACATGAGCATTCGCTCGATTGGACATGCTTATAACAGCACCACCTTAAATTATGATTATGACGGCCAAATCGATGAAGTGTGGCTGTTTAGTAATGCGATTGATCAGGCGGTGGTTGATTCGCTTTATGAATCAAACAGCCCTTATCCGAGTGCAGGAGAACCTGTTCCGGCTAACGGCCAGGGACTGGCGATCGATCCGGCCAGTGCGCTGTATGCCGGTGTGCCTGTGGACCAGAATCTTTCCTGGTCGGCTCCGGCAGATCCAAATTTGGATCTGTCCTATGTGATGACCTATGCGGTTTATGCTGATCCCAATCGAGCAAAAGTTGAAAATGGTGAATTTGAAACAGAGTATTACAGAGGTTTTCAAGACAGTCAAGCAACACAGCTCTCATTTGATCCCCAGGTCGATTTATCCTATGATACGACATACTATTGGCGTGTCGACACGATGGTTCGATGGATTGGCCAGTCAGATCCTAATATTTTAGCTGGACCAGTATGGAAATTTAAAACGGCTGGCTTGCTTCCTGATATTTTGACAGACCCGGTTAACAGCAAAGTTGAAGCCGGGCAGACAGCTCAGTTCCAGGTAACGTATCAGAGCATTTCTGGAATTACGGGTGTGACATGGTATAAAAACGATCAGATTCTTCTGCTTGACTCAAATCATACGGTGGCGTGGGATCAAACGGCCAGTACATTGACAATTGATCCGATGAGTGCCGGGGATGAAGGTACCTATTACTGTGTTGTGGCGACCTCGGCCGGTACTGATACTTCTGCTTCAGCTCTTCTCGCAGAAAAGAAGCTGCTGGCATGGTACGAATTCGAACAAAACACGGACGATTCAGCAGACTCCAACAATGGCACCGCCGTCCCTGATATGGCCTATTCTGAAGGCCAGGTTGGCAGCTACGCTGCCAATCCGAGTGGAACGAACTACATCGAGTTATCTACAAATGCCTATCCGAAGACAGGTTTTGGCAACGGATTGGATGAATTTACATACAGCTGTTGGGTTAAACTGGCATCCGGTGAAGGGGGCGTTGTTCTTGGTACGTTTAACGATGATTCGAGTACGGGGCTTCGTTTCAGTGTCAATGGCGCTGGAAATGACATTAGCGCTTACTTGCGGCAGGAAGGCGGTTCATCACTGAATCCTGCGACAACGGCGTTGGATACGGATAATGAATGGCATTATATTGCATTAACCTATAATGGTTTAAACATGACACTCTATGTTGACGGTGTCGGGAGAAGGACTGTGACCGCGACATTGACAAACTTTGCTGACTGGCAATATCCAGTGACATTGGTCGCTAAAAATAGTCGCGGAGATATCCAAGAACGCTTTGACGGGCAGATTGATGACCTTCGGATATATAATTATTCATTGGAGAAAGAAGATATTGCCCAGGGGTACTATGATGTGACCGGAAAGCCTTCCTGTATTTTGGACTATGCGAGCAGTTTTGACATTTCCGGTCCGGATTCAGTGCCTGATTGTGTTGTCGATCTTTATGATTTTGTCGAGGTGGCAGCAACATGGTTAAATTCGGGTTTATATCCCCTCGAATAATCGGCTGCGGTAATTGAAAGAGTTGAATGGATTGTTTGTGGTTCTGTTGATTTGATCAACTCATCAGACTGTCAAACAGAAAATGTAACTCTTAATTGCGAGAGATATTGTTTCCATTACCCATGGACATTCATCCATGGGTAGGGGGGGTACGGCTTTTTAATAGCTGTTTGACAATGCGAATTGTCCGCGGCCGGCTTTCTCAAAGCGTGAATCGTAGCTTTTTTTTATGTCCCTACTGATGGCTGCATTGAGGGTATTCTGCGGTGTCTTGCCGGCTTTCTTCGGTTGCCAGTACTTTTTCTTGATTGCAGTTTCGATGATCTGCCGGCAGTTCATAGGGTTGTTGGCCTCGGTCAGCACTTTTGCAGCGGCATCAAGGAGGGTGGGGTGTTTGTTGGACGCTGTTTGCGGCGTGTGCGTTGATTTTACCTTGGTCGCCGGTTTGCTCGGGGATGACCTCGATGTCGCAACACGCGGCGACGTGTTGGCTCCCTTGGCAAAGCCCCGCAGGCGTTGGGCTGTCTTAATATGGGTGATCTTGCCGGTGGATAGATTTCTGGCATCCCAGCCGCCATTGGGATGGGTGCTGAGGATTTCGACGACAACGAGTTTGTGATTCACTTTGCAGGTGTATTGAGTACCAATGTGTACATCTGAGGTTTTCATGGTTAATCCTTTCCTATTGGTGTTTAATTGTATCCATTTTCTTTTGCGATGAAGTTGTAGAGGCGAGGGGGGATGTCATCTCGAACGGCGGTATCAAGCCATTCAATGATTCCCCATGCCGGTTCATAGTTGTCATCGGCGATATAGTTCAGGATGTCGGTCAGATTCTTGACATCCTTTTCGTACATGCGGGCCATGTCGAGGTCATTTTCTTTCATGGCTTGCTCGCACCATTTTTGACGCCTGGCGATATTGTTTTCAATTTTCTTCAGATCGGTCTTGATAGCGTTGTATGTCATGGTTGGGTTCCTTTCGTGGTTAGTCTGCAAAATCCTGTAGGATGCGGTAGTAATCGTGAATCATTGAGCCGGTGCCCTTGTGGCCGTCGAGAATCTCCTGCAGGCATTCGGCCATCGACCAAAGGTCGTCGGGATCGTCGGCCTGGACCGAATGGTTCTTTTCGTGGCCGTCGGCCCAGCGGATGGTGACGTTGATGTAGTTGTCGCCCAGCGGCCGATGGATGGTCGCGAATACATCGGGGATTACTTTTCCGGCGGGAATGGGGCCGGCTAATTCGATCTTATAAATTTTCATCGTTTTTTCCTTTCATAAGTTATTGATCTTTAATGCTTTACAGGTGGTACGTTCGCTCTTTTGGGCGGACACATCAAGTTGATTAAGTCATTATTTGCAAAGTATTTGCATTAAATTTGAGGAGGCGAAGAAGATGTCGGAACAGTGGTCGACTGTGAGGGGAGTTATGCCCCGATGTTGGCTGTTTTTGGAGCTTTCGAGCCAAAGGACGGCAGGGCGTTGACGGCACCGGCGACATCCAGCAGGGTCGGGTCGGTGTAGATGTTCATGGTCAGGTGCAGCGAGGAATGACGCATGGCGGCCTGCGCGACGCGGGGCGGGACGCCGGCTTTACTCAGGTGAGTGCCGAAGGTATGCCGCAGGGCATGGATATCGAGTGAGCGACCTCGCTCATCATGCTTGTCGATTCCAGCGGCGGCCAGATCCCGGTCGAAGATGCCAACCAATCCCCGCGGGATGGTGAAGAGTTTCATTTTGGCGGGCAATGCAGTGCGATTAAACCGCAGGCGTTTTTCGGTTAAGAAGTCTTGAAGTTCGGATGCTAAATCTGCTCGCAAGGGAATCTGCGAACCGCGTCCGCTCTTTTCATCGCTCGCCTTGAGTTCAAGATAGGGATGTTTCTCGTCCAGCCAGAGCTGAGCGATGGTAATGGTCTGCCCCTGTTTTCTGTACCAGTTGTTATGAGAGTATATCACACACATTCTCCCTGTCTTGAGGAAGGCGTAGCGGAGCGGAGCCTTGCTCAAGACACGCCGTTGCGAATGCCGCCGGGGCCATATAATTCAGGCTGCTGTGCGGCCGGTAATGATTATAATCCATCCGCCAACGATCCGCAACATATCTTAATTCGTCAATATGCAAAAACAATTCTCGGTTCAATAACTCGTCTCTTAGCTTACTGTTGAACGATTCCACATACCCGTTTTCCCACGGACTGCCCGGGGCGACATACAGCGTCTCTACGCCCGATACCTCAAGCCATTTCTGAACCGCTTGTGACACAAATTCCGGCCCGTTATCACTGCGGAGATGCTCTGGGCAGCCGCGAACGGCAAATAAATACCGAAGCACTTCTACCACATCATCACCCTTGAAATGCTTGCCCGCATCCAGGACCAAACATTCACGCGTAAACTCATCAATCACGACCAGCAGTTTAACACGCTGGCCGGTTTCCAGCCGTTCGGTCACAAAATCATAACTCCATATATGATTTGTATACTCCGGCCGTTTGCGATGACAGGCATTGTCGCTGCCGCCCTCACCACGACGCTTCTTGTGTTGCTTTTGAGGCACTTTTAAGCCTTCCTGACACCAAAGACGGTACACCCGCTTGAAGTTAATCAGCCAGTGACGCTCTCGCAGCTTAATCGTAATCCTACGATAGCCATAACGAGGATGCCTCAAATGCAACGCCAGCAGATCTCTGATCACCGGCTTATCCTTATCCGGCAGTCCGGGCTGATACCGCTGTGTACTGCGAACTTGGCCCAGAACCCGACAGGTCCTTCGCTCCGAGGTCCCCAACTGACGGCGAGCCTGGTCAACGACCCTGCGACGCCGGGCCGGGACTAGAAGTTTCCCTCAGCCGCTACTTTCAGAATCGAGATATCCAACGCCTGATCAGCCACCAGTTTCCGCAACTGGGCATTTTCTTTTTGAACCGCACGCAGTTGCTTAACCATATCCGGGCTCATGCCACCGTACTTCTGTCGCCAGCGATAATAGGTCTGCTGACTGATCTCGATCTCCTTGCACAATTCCGGCACCGTCTTACCCTGACCAATCAACACATCAGCCTGCCGCAGCTTAGCCACAATCTGAGCACCACTAAAACGCTTCTTCATGAGTACAATCTCCTAAATCTAAGTTCATAGTATACTAAATTCATCGATTATACTCTCACTTTAAATGGTACAGTTTTTGGGGAGCAGACCACAACTGTTACTTACAGTGAAGGATTATTTTAAATATCAATCCTGTTGAAGTCTTTGATAAAGAAATTTTACTGCGAGTAGCAGTTAGCTGTTTTGTAACTCTTTTAATCAAAAAGGTTTAGGTTTTTTCTGTCCAAGCCTTCCAAGCTGGTCATGTCGGTTCGCTTCCGACCATCTGCTGTTTACCTTTCTCTGGATACGCCTTTCGGTACTTTCTTAAGATTTTATTTTATAGATGTTTACGTCTATTTTTACTAGAAATGTAATACAAAAAAAGAGATGCTTTGTTTTTTTTAAAAATTGTATTACAAATATATATTATTGTATTGCAAATCAATCTTTGTTGGCTATAATCAATATACCTGAAGTTTTTTGAAAGGTTTTATATGACTGTCAAAGAAAGACACAAAAAGGTTTATGAGGGTATTGCCACAATGCTGCGTCGTGGTGAATTTACCCCAGGTGAGAAACTTCCTCCGGAGCGTGAATTAATTGAGCGTTTTAAGGTCAGTCGTCCTACCGTAAACAAAGCCATTACGCGACTCGTCGCAGAAGGTGTTTTGTGTAAAAAAAGCGGCCGTAAGGGCGCATTTTTCAATGGGGAGCAAAGGGACAAATCAGACGAGAACGTAGAGGGTTCTGTCCAGCACAAGGTGATCAAGTATATTTCGCCACGGAATACGGGCAAGAATCCGGTTCAGTACGGTGTGATGGAGGGGATTTATTCGATTGCTTCCAAGTGTGATTTCCAGACGGTTCCTGAATATGTTGCAGGAAATCAAGAGTGGAAGGATAGGGTGTTTGGGAATGATATCCGACATTTGGAGGGTATTGTCATTTATGGCAAGAGTTTTGATCTAGATTTGCCGGAAATCGAAGCACTTACTGAATCGGGTGTTCCGTATGTGATTGTGGACTCGATGCCGGAACATGGCGAATTCAATTTTGTGGGGACGGATAATGTTAAAGGGGCTCATATCATGGTGGATTATTTATGTTCACTTGGTCATGAGAAAATCTGCTATGTTACGGAAAACGATATTAAAGGCAGTATGAAACAGCGATTGGCCGGTTATTTGCAGGGCATGATTGCAAACGATTTAGAGATAACAAATACTTCCGTATTAAAGATCGACGAATCCGATGAGTCCGTTTTCCTGGATTCGATCGCACAATTGCTTCAAAGGCCGGATAGGCCGACGGCTATTTTTGCCAGTCATGACAAATTTATTGTAAAAATATATGAGTTCCTATGTCGCATGGGGATTCGTTGCCCGGAAGAGATTTCGCTTGCGGGATATGATGACATTGATGTCAGTGCCTATATGCCTGTTCCGTTGACTACCATTAAACAGGATTTCTATAAAATGGGAAGGCTGGCTACGGAGTTGATTCTGAATGAAAACGAGGCGATTCTTTTGCCTCAGAAGATATTGCTTGAACCCGAGTTAGTCATTCGCAAGTCAACCGGAGAATTGAAGCTGGATAAATGAGCCAAGGGGATTCGGAGAGGGTTATGCAAAACACCGTCGAATTAGCGTATTCTGTTTTGGGTGATATAACATTATATCTGTCGTTAGATCGTACCAGTGACGGCTCTTTCGTTGCAGGGACTTGCGGCGTGGAGGCAATCTACACGCCGCTTGATAAAAAAGTTGAATTCATTGTTTTTAGTGACAAGGTTCTTTGTTTTGTGAAATCAGAGATGGGGTATCCGGCGTTATATCCCGTACAGTCGGTTTCTTTTGAGCCTATGGCCGAAGCTGTTTTGATGGATCTGGACGGAACCAGCGTACATAGCGAACATTTCTGGGTGTGGATCATTGGACGGACGGTGGGGCGTCTGATTGACGATCAGCATTTTGAACTCGAAGCAGACGATGAACCTTATGTGTCCGGACACTCTGTTTCCGAGCATTTGCAGTACTGTATTAACAAATATTGTCCGGACAAGACGGTAGAAGAAGCTCGGCAGCATTATTTTGATATCACTGCTTTCGAGATGGCGGAAATTCTCAATGGTCGCGGGCGGCAGGATGCCTTTGTGCCCAGTCCGGGTTTGAAGGACTTTCTTCTTGCGCTCAAAGGCAGCGATATAAAAATCGGCTTGGTCACATCGGGGCTCTACGAAAAGGCTTGGCCGGAGATTGTATCTGCGTTCAGAACCCTGAATATGGGGGATCCGCTGGATTTTTATGATGCGATTATCAGTGCCGGTTATGCGATAAAACCCGGGCAAGTTGGTACGCTGGGGGAATTATCGCCTAAGCCGCATCCCTGGCTTTATGCTGAAACCGCCCGAGTTGGTTTGGGCATTGATTCATCGCGGCGGCATCGAGTCATTGGCATTGAAGATTCAAGTGCCGGGCTTGTCTCGATTCGCCTGGCAGGATTTTCGGCGATTACCATGTCCGGCGGCAATATTCAAAAAAGTGGTACAGGTGCGTTAGCGTTGGATCAATTTGATAATTTGACGGACGCATTACCTTTGATTTTAGGTCGAGCATAACTCGGCTTTTTATAGCGCAAGTCTTTTTGTGTTAGTTACCGAGATGTGATTTATGCGAGGTGTTGAGTTGATTTGTACGAAAAATTCTCTAATCGGTAAGTAAATAAGGTAAAGGCTGGGGATTATATGGGCAGCAGTAGTGCAACAGTACAGGCAGTTAAAAGAGTCTTGGTGCAGATTGAGACATCAAGAGCCTATGGACGGTCTCTGTTGGCGGGGATTGCTGAATACTCCAAGCGATATGGGCCGTGGGCCTTTTGTCAGGATGAACCGTTTTATTCGAAGAAGATAGCAATGTCTCCTCAGCAGATTCTTGATTGGAAACCGGACGGTGTCATCACACGGTCTGCAGACAATCTCGAAATGCTTTGTCAGCATGAAATCCCCGTGGTTGTTGCGATTCATCTTGAAAAGCCGGTTGACGGTGTACCTAACATCAAAGGTGATAACGATGCGATGGGGCGAATGGCAGCCGACTATTTAATCAAACTCGGCTTTCATCAGTTTGCTTTTTGTGGGCTCAATCATACTTTCTGGTCTCGGGAAAGATGTGCTGCTTTCGAAAAAATTATCCATGAAGCCGGTTATCCATTATTCATTTTTTCTGAAGAGAATGAGCCCGGCTCATCGACGACTGATCAGAAGCTTATGGTTGACTGGCTAACGGCGCTTCCGAAACCGATTGCGGTGATGGTTTGTAATGACGATCGCGGCAAGCAGTTGATCGAGGCGGCTAAAATCGCGAGAGTCCGTGTTCCGGATGATGTGTCCATTATCGGTGTTGACAATGATGAGGTTGTTTGCGATTTATGTTATCCATCACTTTCCAGTATTAAGTTAGATAATGTTCAAGCCGGTTACAGAGCGGCAAAACTGCTGAATACCATGATGGAGAGGCAATCCCCCGGAGTTGAGGAGATCATTGTCCGGCCGATGGGTGTGGTTGCCCGGCAGTCTACCGATGTTTACTGTGTCCCTGATAAGGATGTTTCCAAGGCGTTGCAATATATACGTGATCATTCGCGTGACATGATACAAGTGTCTGATGTGGCTGAACACGTTTGTCTTTCCAAAAGAGCCTTGCAGCTTCGGTTTAAGAACGCCCTTGGGTATTCGGTGCATGAGCGGATTAAGAAAGAAAAAATCAATCGAATGGCTGAGCTGTTGACTGAAACCAATATGTCGATTATCGAAATTGCGTTAAATCTTGGTTTTTCGAATATTAATCACGTGTCTCGGTTTTTTAAGCAGGAAAAGGGACTTCCGCCGTTTGCTTATCGTAAACGGTATCAAATGGAATGAGTCATGGGGTGTGACTTAACAGACCGCATGACGTATCTTTGAGATTTATGAATTAAACGAGATCTGGATGAAATTTTTGAGCACAATCAGTTATGTTTCTTTGTGGAGTATATTTTGCGTGGGTTGTTTAATCAATCCTTCCAGCATATCGGCCTCTGAACAGACTCCGGCGTCTTTTTTTGATCCTGACAGGTGGTTTTCCAATCCCGTTGCCGGGATCAGTTCGGCCGTCGTTTTGCCGGACGAGATTGTCTTGACTCAAAAAGGAGCATTGACGCATCGGGACAAATGGGGCCTCCAGAAACTTCGTTTTGATATCCAGTTTAAGAAGTGTGTAGAGACCGGGGATCCGTATCTGTTTGTTTTGCAGTTTGCGAAGGTCGGGCGTAACTCTTTTTATGGTGAAACACATCATCGTGGCGTGATGAATGACAGTTACGGATTGATCTTTTCCAGAGAAGGGCGTGTTTTCCCCGTCAGGTTTGGTAAAGAGAGCGAATTTGAAACTCTTGGCGATACTTTTGCTGTCTTTGATCCTTTGAAGAAGAATGTTGTTGAATTGCAGATCAAAAAGGTCAATGATACGTATTTCTTCAAGCTCAGGACCAATGATGGATCATTTGTCACTTTTACTGACGCGGCACAATTTGAGCCGGCTGGTTATGTAACATTGCTGAATGTGTCGGTTGGGCTGGAAACGCATTTGTCGGATATCCATATAAAAGCGAAAGAAATGCCGGCCAAAGAGGATGCTAAACCGGAGTCTGTGTATTTCCTGGAGTATTTCGAAGATGCTGCAAACAGGCTCATTCATTGGCGATATAATGAGCGCACTCAGGATTATTCGGGGGTCAATGTTTACGAGAATAATACGTTGCTTGCGCATCTTCGGTATCCTGCCGATCAGTTTATCATACCGGATGCGGTTGCATCCAATGAGTTGCTTGTCAGGACGGTCGATATCGATGGCGATGAATCTGATACCGCGGTTGTGAAATTGCACCGTGATGAAACATTTATGGCAGGCAATGATCCTCAACGGATTGTTGTAAAGGGCGGTGAGCCATATGCGCAGTTTACGAAAAATCGAACACATGAGATTTTTAATGTCAGGGGCATGAATTATGTGCGCCTTGCGTTTGGCGATCATTCCAATTTTACGGCACAGAATCCTTATTTGCCGGAATTTTATGACCCCTATGACAGTGAAGCGATGTTGAGATTATTAAAAGATCAAGGCTATAATACGGTGAGAGTTTTTCTGGCGGGGCGGGGTGTGTTGAATCCCGGTATTGGGGGCTATCCTGATTTCAACGAACCGATTTACAAACCTTACCTTGACAACTTTATTGATTTTCTTGCGAAAGCACAAAAGTATGGAGTGTACGTTTTGCCGACTTTTGGCGACGGTGAACTGCCCCTGAACCGTTATTATAAGCCGTTTATTAAGCAGATGGTTGAGATAACCCACGAAGAAGGGCAAATCAGCTCCGGGATTCCTTTCAACAGTGTTTATCTCACAAACGCCGGTATCCGAGGGCGTACGATATTAATGACGGAAACATTGGAATATATCAAGGAAAGAGATCCGTCATTACTCAAAAATGTTCTTGCCGTTCAGTGTCAAAATGAACTTTCATTACGGGCTAATCAATGGCCGTTTAGTCTCAGCAGCGGTCAGGTTACTATCGCGAATGGTCAAACCTATGATATGGCGGATGCAGACAGTCGACAACGTTGTATGGATGAAGGGCTGAACTATTATCATCAAACGCTAATCAAAGCGATCAAGGCGGTTGATCCGGAGTTATTGGTTGCTGAAGGGGCGTTCACTCTGCGGATTGTGGGCAAAGATCCGATTGCGAACAAAGGTCTTCGTATGCAGGGAGATGGCGACCAGCGTTTTCCGCCTACAGCGGTGGTGATGGGGCAGTCCGGTTTGGATCTGATTGATATTCATATTTATCACGTCAACAAAGATGAAACACCTGTGGCCGGATATCGCAACGACATGGATTCAATGTTGATGTACAGTGATGGAATGAAGGCAATCCGGGCCCGCGTGCCGGTCATTATGGGAGAGTTTGGTGCATTTCGATTTATCGAGCCATCGTCTCAGCAGGCCCAGGCGAATATTTTGGCTACACGTGATGCTTGTTTAGAGGATCATTTAAACGGTTTTATGGTATGGACGTTGGATACATTCGAGCAGCAGGAAATGTACCATGCGATGGACGGCGGAATTGGTTTTCTTTCGGAGCTGAGTGGGCGATGAAACGTGTCGGGTACTTCAAAAAAATAGGTGTAGAGCGGGTTTCAAGGTCCGGTAATTTTAACAATGCGCGTTATGGAGAAATATATGCGCGAATGGATAGAGCATTCCGCCGATGAATGAGAGTACAATGGTATTAAATTGGGTTGGTGTTTTCTATTTTCTTACACTCGTTGACAGCAAAAAAGCGGCAAACATTTAGAACTGTTTGCGTTGAAATAAAATCAGATGTTGGCGACAAGCCGTTTGGGTATGCAATATGATGATAAATTACGTCAAAATACGGAGACGAGATATGATGAAGAAGAATCTGTTCTTATTATTTGTGCTGATTAGCTGTGGTTTTGTTCTTGCTGTTCCTTCTAATATATTTGACAGCGGCGGTGACGGAGTCAGTTGGTCCGATCCGAATAACTGGAGCCTGGGGCATGTTCCGATTTATAATACGAGTCCTTATACGGAATATGCTTATGTGGGATCTGGTGCGATCAGTGATTTGAATGTTGTTATCGATGACAGTCATGCACGGGGTGGAAAGGCCTGGCTGGGCCGGCCGGAAGACCCGGATTTCACCTATACGCTGAATCTGATTGACAATGCTTATTATTATCTCGTTCGTCTCTATGTTGGTCCGCGGGGCGTGTTGACGCTGGATGCCGGGGAGTTCGACGCGTGGGAAGGGCGATTTGACGGCGCGGTGATTACGATTAATGACGGGCTGTTTACCGTTCGCAGTAGCTGGTGGGCCTTTTTTGCCAATGCGACTGTCGGAAAAGGTGTGACAACCATTAACGGTGGAACGCTGCGTATCAAAAATGGCACGATATTCTCGCGGCTGACCACTTCATCAACACCTTATAATCCTGAATTTACCGGTGTTTGGGATTTACGGGGCGGGCAAGTCGTCATGGATGGCGATGTCCGTTCCGAACTGCAGTGGCACATTAACCACGGCAATATTGTGGCCTACGGCGGAACCGATCCGAATTATGTGCCGGAGCCGGTTTACAGTACTTCAACCGGTACGACTACTTTAAAAGCCGCTGAAGTGAACAAATGGATAGGCGATGGTGACGGCAGCACCTGGCACGATCCGAATAACTGGAGTATGGGAACACTTCCGACTTATAACACCGATCATTCCATGCTGACTTATATCGGTATGGATGCGACTGGTGACTATGACATAACGATTACGAAGGATCTTGAAAATGACGGCACTCGGGCTTATTCCGGTCGTGCCTGGCTGGGACGTCCGGAAGATCCGGCCGGAACATATACGTTAAATATCCCCGCTGGTGGTGAGTACTATCTGGTTCGGCATTATGTCGGGCCCAAAGGGGTGCTGAACATCGATGGCGGAATCTATAATGCCTGGGAAGGGCGTTATGACGATTGTCAGATCAATATCAATTCCGGTACTTTTATTGTTCGCGGGCCGTTGTGGAACTTCTTTAACGGCAGTGTGACGACGATCAACGGTGGCATGCTCCGTATTCAAAACGGGGATGACTTCTCCTATTATGCCGATGGTATTGATACTCGTAATCCGAACTTTACTACTGGTACGTGGGATCTTTGCGGCGGTAAGGTTGTCATGGACGGTGACTGCCGGGCGGCACTGCAATGGCACATTGATAACGGCAATATTATTGCCTACAGCGGTAGCGATCCGGATTTCGAACTGGATATGGTTTATAATCCCGGTACGAATACGACAACGATTTATTCGGATACAAGCGTGGTGAAAAACTCTTGGCCTGCCGATGGAATGACGATGACGGTGGATGCCCGCCGGACGATTCAACTGAACTGGCAACCGGGCAGTGATGTCGAAAACCTGGATGGTTACAACGTTTATATTGCTGATCCGAACATCCCGGATCCCAACCTGATTGCATTGACACTGGTTAGCGATCCGGCAGTTCCCTATACCCGAACAAGTTGGCAAATTGCCGGTGTGGTGCCGGGTATGACGTATTCCTGGCGTGTGGATGCGGTGACGAATGACGGTGCCAATATCATCACCGGTGACGTTTGCTCGGTAACCATTGACGATGAATTGCTGACACTTTACTCCGGCGGTCATCTGTCCGATACGCTTGATTTCCAATGGATTGGCTGCGGTGATGGGACCAGCTGGAACGATCCGCTGAACTGGCATTCGGAATATTCCGAACCGGAACTGGCCATTCCAACATATCCGAATCATGAAGGTGATTTGATTGAGTCACGCATGGAAGGGACGATTACAACCGGATGGTCGACGGGCGGTACCTTCTTCCTTGGATATGGTGTGAATCAGGCAGTCGATGTCTCCACGCCGGGGACTCTCTGGCAGCTTTACCGGTTTTATAACTACACAGGCGGCACGGTCAATATCGCTCCTGACTGCACCGCTCATTGGGTGCGTTTGAATAATAATGGCGGTACGATTAATGTTCAGGGTCGTCTGGAACTACTGGGCCCGGGCTGGTATGTTAAGCAAGTTAACAATGGCCAAGGGGGTATTAAGGTGCTTGGCGGCGAGGTTGTCTTCCGTGATATGCCGGAGAATGCGCCGTTTGAAGCGGGTGAAAGCGGCAACATTGATATCTATGAGGGTACCGTTGTCTTCGATTGTAACTATGCACCGAGTGATGTGATTACCATACAGGATTGGATTGACGACGGCTATATCACCGCTTACGGTGGTCAGAGCAACAGTATCGTGGATCTGTATCTTGACGCTGAGGTTGAAGCGATTTATCTAACTGCTCGACAGGACCAGCGGAAAGCTTATTACCCAGTCCCTGTGGATGGCCAGATGGATGTTGATTCGACTGAACCGCTGAGCTGGATGGTCGGGACCGGTGCGACTGAGGAAACACTGTATTTGTCCAAGGCGTTACGAGCTGATCTGACAGATGATGACGTTGTTGATATCGATGATTTGCTGATGTTTGCTGCCAATTATCTGGATGATTCCTGGCTGGCGGTTGATCAGGCTGATGTGACCGATGATGACGAAGTGAATCTTCGCGATTTAGCTGTGATTTCCAGCGAATGGCAGGATGTTCTGGCGTTGGCTGAAATTGATACCTTTGTTTACGATGCCGGGTTTGATGCCAATGAGCCGTTTAGCTATGCTGCTTCTCTGGATGCGGATACAGAATATGTCTGGCGGGTGGACGGTACGGTGAGCGGTGATACATGGACCTTTACGACCGCGGCCGATCCGATGCTGGCATCTAATGAGTACCCGGTAAACGGCGATGAGAATATCGTGGCCAGCACGGTTGACTTGATTTGGGAAACGGATGCAGCGATTGACGGTTGCAATGTCTATTTCGGTAACAGTTACGATGATCTGTCGTATCAAACAAACACTGCCGCAGGTACCTGGACGACGCCGACACTGACGGTTGGTCAGAAATACTACTGGCGAATTGACACCGTCGAAGGGACTACCGTTCGCACTGGGAAGGTCTGGACCTTTACGGCGGCCGCGACACCGCTGGGGCTGTACGTTGAAAGCGGTACGTTGAAATATGCAGGTAGTCAATTCAAGGGCTATGGCGTCAATTACATTAATCCATTTACCCGATGCGTACAGGATCCGACGGACACCAGTTACAAGCTTGGGTTTGCTGTGCTGGGCGAAAAGAACATTCCGTTTGTTCGGATGTGGGCCGGCGGTTTGCATGTGTCCGACTGGAATATGTATTTTGAAGACAAAGAGCAGTACTTTGCCATCCTTGACGATGTCATGGCCACAGCCGAAGAAAACGGCGTGGGTGTGATTTTCAGCATGTTCTGGAGTTGGTATGTTCTGCCGGATGTGGTTGGCGAACATGTCAGCGCCTGGGGTGATGCGAACAGCGACACCAGTCAATTCATGGAGACCTATATCCGTGAGTTGTATGATCGCTACAAAAACTGCCCGTCTTTCTGGGGCTGGGAACTCGGTAATGAATATAACCTGAATGCTGAAAGAAACAGTTTGGCAACCGGCAATATACTACCTGTTTATCAGCATCCGACGACGCTGGATTCGATCAATCCTGTTTCCAGAGATAACACCCTGGACAGAATGGACATGACTTTGCTCAGGCAAGTTGCGACCCATTTCACTGCGGCGGTTCGTAAAGTTGACCCCGGTCGTATGGTCACGAATGGTTTGAGCATGAGACTGGATTCATCAACGGGTGATTATGGGCAACCGGAACGTGAAATTGACCATGAGATGGTTGATGTTGCGAGCATTCACTACTATGGGCATACAGATAACGGCGCAACGCCGAGTGCTTTGTATGCCGCCGTCACGGATACGAATAACTGGGGACAGCCCTTGTTTGTCGGCGAGTTCGGCGTCAATGAGAATGCTGATCTTGACGAGGTTCATGATGGTGGTTATGCCAGCGTGGAAGAGGCGATTGGTGACATGGTCAATGATATGGTGACCCACGGCGTGACGTTTGCCTGTGCCTGGGTGTATGATTACTCTGAGCGGAGTCTGGGCCATGAGATCCGAAGCAACAATCACCGAAGCTATATTCTTGATTTGCTTTCAGATGCGAATGCATCAATGAATCCATAGATACAGGAAATGCTGTTGTGGGGTGCCGGTGTAGCGGCTCTTTTGAAAACATTTAAAGTGGAGTTTTAGTGTTTGACAAAAAGTTTTTAATCTTAGTCATCTTTTGTGTGTCTTTGTTGAGTTTTGCTTTTGGCGCAGATGATTACAAGAGCAAATTATCCGAAGACCGAAAAGAAGTCTTGCGTTTTGACATCGACAACGATGGTGATCCTGATATCCTCGAACGTTGGTGGAATGGGAAACGGTGCCGCTGGATCGACGAAAATGACGATATGACGGCGATGGACCTGAATGGGGACATTGTGTCGGATTGTCTTCAGGTTGATCTCAATGGTGACGGACTCTATGACGGCTATAAAGATATGTGCGTTAAATGGGTCGATAATGATGCCGATGGAATTTGCGATGCCCAGGTGATTGCGATCAATACCAAAGAGGGCGAAGAAACAAAGTGGGCAGGCATGGGCCTGTACATGGTCATTGAAGATGTGGACCGGGACGGCGTGGTAGGCTATATGGACTGGTCGAAGTTTGACCTGGCCTGCTGGCGCAACACGGGTCGCTGTAATTTTTCGCCGGACTACAACGGTGATTCCATTTTTCTCAAGGCGCATCTGGCGACATTTGCTGTGACGGATGCACGCTGGAACTGGGAGAACCCATTTGCGTTTTATGACATGGATAATGACGGCTGCACCGAGATGGCGGTTCGTCTGATTGATGATTTTCCATGCAGCAGCAAGTTAGACGCTGCCTACATCACCTGTGATATCGATAACGATACGCAGCGTGATAACGAGTTTGACTATGATTTTACCTTGCTGTTCCAGAAGAAGAGCGCCTACAATTATACCGATCACATTCGTCCGTATCCGGATTTGAAGGCGGCTGTTTGGGTCTTGCCGTATTTTCAGCATACGGAGTGGCGTGTCATTGATGAATTGATGTATGTGCCGCATGAGCAATGTTACGATACGGCGTTTTCAATTGATTGGGACAGTTGTTATTTTACATTCGATGAGGATGATGACGACCATCGCTGGGAGCGGGTAGAGCTTTATCATCCGGGGGACCCCTATACGCTTCGTTGGACCGAAGAGCAGAAAGCCTCCGGCAAAGCCGCGATGAACCGTCATGCCCAGAGCGATACGCTGGGCGACCGTGGTGAATTTGATCTCGACAATAGCGGCAAAGGTAAGCTGTATATCAGTGCCTGGGACGGTCGGCTGCATCTTTATGGGGCGGAAAAAGGTGCTTGGTTGATTGATGCGAATGCCGAATTTAACGGTGCGATTGTCATGCCGAGTGTTTGTTCCAAAGAAATTGCCAAAAAGCTTCAGGGGGTCGTTTTGTATGAGGATGCCGACGGCAACGGCTTTTTTGACCGGGTTCAATTCGATGGAAATGGCGACAAAGAGCCGGAATTGATCATCAACCTACTTGAATACGGCACGGATGTTTGCGATCTAATTGACCCGGCGAAAGTTAAATGGCAGGGCTTGCATGCACAATTCAAAGCCCATTCAAAGCAATCGTGGCAGCAAACCCAGACACTGTACCGTGTTTTCTGGCGAACGGGGCTTTCAAATAAGGAAATTGACGATTTGGCGTTTGCGTCATCAACATGGGAAAAGTATTTCCATGGTGCAAAACTCAAAGAAGCAATTTTTCAAACATTGTCAGAAAAGCTGAATGGGGACAAGGAAACCCTTAAACAGCTTTATCAATATTATTTCAGTGGTGATTTTGAGGGAATGGCTAAGTGGATGGGAACCGTTTCTTTTTATTGATTCGTCGCAATTTAAAGTTTGATTTATTCGGATTAGAGGTGAAACTCATGAAAAAAAATAAGGGATTTACATTAATTGAGTTACTTGTGGTCATTGCAATCATCGCACTGCTGATGAGCATTGTATTGCCGGCTCTTTCAAAAGTTAAAGAGACGGCCAAACGCGTTATTTGCGGAACCCACATCCGGTCGGTTGCAACAGGGCTTCATGCCTATGCCAATTCGTATGATGACCTGCTGCCTGAACCGTATACGGCGATAGTCGGCGGTATCAAGATGGCATTGCCGTGGCGCAGCGTGATTGCGTTTGATCTTATCGAAGCGGGGGATACGGTTGACGATCCTTCACCCACTCAGCTTGGCGTCTTGTATCGCAGCGGTTATATTGATGAGCCGGAGGTGTTTTATTGTCCCTCGCAGCCGCGAAACAGTGATTATCCGTTCCCATACTACTACGATTTTTATACAGGTGACGGCGGAGTGGAATGGGGCTCACAGCTCTTTGAATCCCACCCTGGACACTGGGCGACACGGACTTCCTATAACTATTGGATATTGGGGGCCGACGAGGTGCGTCCGACCAAAGATGTGGATACCAAAGTACGATTGGCAAAGCTGTCCAACGAGCCGATCCTTTTTGATAATTGCCAGGAATGGGAAGTCTTGCCGCACAAAAAGAATTCCACGACGGAGACACCCCGCGGAATCAGCGTGAGTTTTTCGGACGGCCATGTCAGCTTCAGTAAGAGCGAATATTTATTTTCCGATGACGTGTGGCCAAAAGATTTTTCGGCACCCATGAACGGTCCGGGTGACAGGCCTGAACGTTTCGAAATGATTCTCAGGGAACTAAAGCGGTTGCAGTAGCGAATTTGAGTATGGGTAGTAAGCAAGCACATTTTGTGGTGTATGAAAGGTAAATACATGAAGAGATGCAAACAATTGATTATGTTGATTGTTCTGAGCTGTTGTGTCACCGCTCATGCGAGAACGGAGGCGGATTATCCGACGCTGATTTATGATATCTATGTGGATGCGACGACCAGCAATACCTGGCCGACAGACGCGGCCAATTATACGCTGCTGTCGGACTGGTCGTATGGGGCCAGTGAGTCCACCTCGGTGATCACCAACGAGTGGTACCGCAAAGAAGGCAGTTCGGCGGCTTTGTACGGAACGGCCTTTCAGGGGGTTGGAACAGGACTGCCACAGCTAACGATGGATTCCGGCAACGTACTCAATCCGGCCAAAACTTATAATGTGTACGCGGTGTGCTGGTGTCGTCAGGCAGACGAATATTGGTATGCATATACCGGTCTGGACGACGGGCCGTTATGGCTGTGTGACAGTATCTCGGAATATGACAATATGTTCAATACCGGTGAATTTGTCATCGATGGCTGCCAGTTGTTTTTGGGGCAGATCAGTGATGTCAGTTCGGTTCTGGTCAATGTGGATGGACCCGACACCACCGATATTGGGCATCGTGCCTGGTTTGACGGGCTTGCTTTTAAAGAAACGACGCCGGGGCCGTTTGTAACGCTGGATATAGCAGCCAGCCTGACAGATCCGGATGGTGCGGCACAGAATGCGTTGGATGAAAATGCTATAAATGTATCTCCGGGGATTGGTTCGAACAACATTGTTCAGGGAACACGGATTCGGGTTTCAACTAATGAGGTGGCGACAAATTGTCCGGATATCTACGATTTTACCGGGATTACCGGTGATGTGACTGACGACAGCAACACGGTTGATCTCAAAATGGATCAGAATATATCATTGACGGTTAACTATGAAGTACGCGTCTATACGCCGGAATGTGGCGATCTGTGTCATCCGGAATTCCAGGGAGACACGAACGATGATTGCGAAGTCGATATTGAGGATTTTGTGAATATTGCGAAAAACTGGCTGAGGTGTACGAAGCCGGAGTGTGATTGATTTTTTTCTGAGAGGAGAGGTACGATGAAAAGATTAGTATGTTTGATGATGGTATTAGGAGTCAGTGTGTGTGCACAGGCGATTTTGGTAACGGATGTGGTTGGGACGTATTATGATGCAACAGTGGACAATACATGGCCGACGGATGCGTCAAGTTATTCCATTCAGGGAGATTGGCTGACCGGAGCCAGCGGAGTTTATTCTGATCTGTGGTATCTTAAAACCGGCAGTACGACGGCCGTTGATGGTACTGCTTTTCAGGGTGCAGGTCCCGATGTACCGCAATTAACCACAACAATAACCGGAATCGATTCGTCCAAGACGTATGATGTGTATGTCGTTTTCCATGCGAGAAATGTGGGCGGCAATTGGTATATTTATGCGGGGATGCCAAGTGAAACTCTGCAACTTTATGATGAAACGAATGCTGACTATATACTCGGGACGGGTACCCTGATCAGTTGCCAAACGAAGATCGGTCAGGTGTCTGGAACCGGCTCGATTTCGATTAATGTTGATTGTCCCTTGTACAATGATCCTGGCGACCAGCGAACATGGTACGATGGTGTTTCACTGGTTGAAGTTCCGGAACCGGCCACGCTGCTGATTTTGGGATTGGGTGCTTCGTTGTCGATGCTCAAGAGGAAATAACAAAGGATGTTACTTTAGTAAACAAGGCACATTTATGAAGATTGATGCGAAGCTGATTGGACTGCTGCTGATGTGTTCGGCGATATGCTGGGCCGTTGGCGTTGGGGATTATCCCGAATTGGAGTATGATATCTACGTGGATGCAACGACGGATAATCTCTGGCCAACCAATGGTGCCGATTATCCCGCACTGGAAGACTGGACGCAATCCAGTACCGCTGCCAATAAGTGGTATACGAAAACCAGCAGCGCTGCCGCGATTAACGGCACATCGTTTGAAGGTTTTGGTGTGGACTTGCCGCAATTAACCATGACGATTGACGGCTTAGACGGTGCGAAGGTGTATGATGTGTATGCGATTTGCTGGGTTAAGAAGCATACTTCAACTGAGTACTGGTATACTTATGCCGGGATCGGTGGCAATCAGCTTAAGCTATGCGATTATTACAATGCGGAGAAGATCTTCAATGAAGGCCAGTTTATCATTCAGGGGTCCCAAGTCTATCTCGGTCAGATTAGCGGTGTCGCTTCATGTACTGTGGAGGTGGACGGCCCGATTACCAATTCGGCGACATCCAGAGCCTGGTTTGATGGCGTGGCACTGGTTGAAGCGAAGATCGATAGCGTTTCTCCGGTTCCGGGCCAGCATGATTATACCGACAGTGAGGTTGTTACGTTGAATGCTTACGATTACGTGGATTGCCCGGAATATTACACATTTTCGCGGTGGATCGGTGATGTGGCCGATCCCTATTTGCCGCAAACGACGATTGTGATGGATTCAGAAAAAACGGTGACGGCTGTTTTCTCTGAATTTGAAGAGGCGGTTTGCGGGGATGTCTGTCATCCGATTCTGCCGGGCGATGTGACCGAGGACTGTCTGGTGGACATGGACGATCTGGTGATCATGGCAAATGACTGGTTTGAACATCTTAATTAATGGAGTTAATTTTCGCATGAATAGAATAAAGACCTATCTTTCAATACTGACCTGTGTGCTGTGTGTAGGGCATTTATCGGCGGCTCGGCTGAATGTGCAGACAATGATCGAAAAAGATACCGATAAACTTCACAATGAGACTCTGACCTCGCAGGAAAAAATGGGACTCATTTTGAAGATGGCCGAGAATTATGTGGGCTACGCGGAAACCCATGATATCTATGTGGAAAGCGATGCCTATGAAACCGGCAGCGGTTTTTTTGAAGCCGGCGGATGGGGCGTGGCCTGGGGTCGCGGCGGCAGTAATCTGTCGCTGGTCTATGCGGTGCTGCTGAGTGAGCAGCCGTCACGTCAGACATTTACCAAGTATAATATTCCGAGATCACAGCTTGTTTTGCATGTGCGAAATCATCTCCGGGCACTCTGTATTGCGAATTTCAATTGTTCTCGCTATCCCGGTGACGATGCGGTTCCCCATAAGTGGGGCGGTCCGGCC
The DNA here is from genome assembly GCA_963675155.1 of Anaerohalosphaeraceae bacterium. Taxonomy (GTDB): domain Bacteria; phylum Planctomycetota; class Phycisphaerae; order Sedimentisphaerales; family Anaerohalosphaeraceae; genus 4572-13. Next base: position 1,890,374 of record OY775912.1, read on the forward strand.
TGGCAGTCTTCGTTGGATTTTGCTGCTGCCGCGTGGGCCTCGCACCTGCTGGAAAGCGAACTGGATGCCGACACACTGGCCTTGACTGAGGAGATTACCAAGTTGGAAGCGGATAATTTAGTGCCGCCGGCGAAAGAATTCCCAAACACAACGGATATGGGCGATACCAAAAGCGAAGATTGCTGCTGGAATGCGCCGTTTTTGGCATTTGCCGCCAATAAGTTCTCCGATGATTCGAGAGCGTCCAATTGGGATTATTATGGTAAAAAGTGGGCGATGAACGCTATGCGAATGAGTTCAGATGCCTCGGTGACCGATCTGGTGGATGGTATTGCAGTGAAAGACTGGATGATTACGACCAGCACGTATCCGAACCTGTATCCGGACCTTTCACTGGAAAACCACGGTTTCTGGAGTGTAGGCTATCAGATCCAGATGATGATGCTGGCCGATGGGGAGTTGGCTTATCAGGTATTCGGCAATCCGATTCCGGATGCGTATTCTTATCATGCGGATCAGATGTGGGAGGATATTGGTTCCGTGATATCACTCAGCGATGGGGGTTACATTTATGCAACCGGTCAGGATTGGTTTTGGAAGAGTTTTACACAAGCAGAGTACTATGCACGGCAAGCGATTTGCCGGGGTGATGCCCGGGCCGCGGCGTTGGAGAGTCGAGCTTTACAGAGTGCCTACCTGCGTCAAAGGGCCAACGGTCTCGGTGATATGGGCTATGATTTTGGTACATCCACGGCCGGTCTGAAACGACATATGTTTACCTATTTGCTTCACAAGCATTTTCCCAATAGTGCGAAAAGAAATTATACCGAGATGGCTGATGTTCAGGCAATGACTTCCGGTATTCATAATTTTCCGTATGTGAAGGTTGCAATTCACCGTACCAATTACAAAGCGGTTTCGGTAGCCTGGCAGGCGAATCGCCATCCGATCTATGTGATACCGAATAAGGAAGATACATTTGAAAATCCACCGCTGCATATTCCTTACGATCTTCATAATGGCGTAGCGTCTGTTTCAGTGACTTCGGGCGGTTCATCCCAAACGCGCAGTGTTGTTCCGGCTACGATCACGGATGATAACGGCGCAATGATTGCACGGTATCAGCGTAAGTGGGGCAATGCGGTCACACAGTATGTCACCGTTGTGTCACTGACTGATGAGGCGACTGTTTATCTGACTCACTTTAAAGCCGATGCCGCTTCGACTGTGACAATGACACCGCTGTTTCCAATTGACTTTGCGTTTGCACCCGGTTATGAAGATCGGACCTTTACGCAATACCGAGGCGACAAGTGGGTCAATGTCAATGATTGTATGGGATTTGTTTCGCCGAATTCATTGCCGACCAGCATGGCCAATAATAAATTCATTCTCAGCGGTGATCAAAGCTTCACCGTTTCTGCGGGTGAGTGGTTCTCTCCGGCGGCTGCGGTGGTGTATGTATATCAGAACCACAGTGATACGGAAGCTTTCAAAGATTCTGTAACCTATGAAAGCTCTTCGACACCGGGGCAGTTAATTCTGAATGTTCCCAGTTCATCCGGTACGACTCAGGTAAGCTTATTCTGAAAAATATAGAAATTGGGTGATGAGGAAGAATCGGCCGACAGGGGTTTTCGTTTAGATTATCTCTGTCGGCTTGAGTGTTGAAATAATAGAAAAGAGAGTGACAGAGATATTTAAGGTGAAGCAATAATGGAGTCATTGTTTTCGAAACGAAGTCAGGGGATTATTCATACATTATATGTGTTTCTGATTGGTTTTGCCGTTTTTTCACTGAATGTTACGGCGGCTGAACCGCAGTGCAAAACTGCATTGGGCGATACATCAGAAAATATCATCTTTACGGATGTTGACAAAGACGGCGATCCGGATGTGCTTGAAAGGTGGTGGCATGCCAAACGCTGTCGCTGGATCGATGAAAACGATGATATGTCGAAAACCGACAGACTGGGCGATATCGTATCCGATTGTCTGCAGGCGGACATGGATGGTGACGGTACCTATGACGGCCCGGAAGATATGTGCGTTAAGTGGGCCGACAATGACCATGACGGCAAGGCCGATTTCCAGATCATCGTGATCAATCCCAAAACCGGCGAAGAAACGAAGTTTGGCGGGATTGCCCATTACATGGTGTTTGAAGACACCGATCACGATGGCGTGATGGGCTATTTTGACTGGGCTCGAATGGATTTTCCCTGCTGGAAAAATACCGGCCGGTGTAATTTTTCACCGGATTATAACGGGGATTCAATTTTTCTGAAAGCTCACATGGCGCCGTTTGCACTGAGCGATGCACGTCTCAACTGGGAAAATCCGTTTGCCTTTTACGATACCGATGATGACGGCTGTACGGAAATGTCGGTTCGGTATGTGGACAACCCGGGTTGTGATGCGAAGGCGGACGCTGTTTTTGTGTCGTATGATATTGACAACGATACTCAGCGTGACAACGAAATGGATTACGATTTTTCTCTGCATTTTGCGAAAAATGCCGGACTTGAATACCGTCATTATGCCAATCCTTGTCCGGACTTAAAGGCTGCTGACTGGGTATTGCCGTATTTTCAGCATACCGAATGGCGTGTGATTGACGAATTGATTTATGTGCCGCATAGCAAGTGTTATGAGGAAGCATTTAAGCCCGATTGGGATCGATGCTATTTCGTTTTTGACGAAGATGATGATGATCACCGCTGGGAACGGGTGGAGCTGTATTACCCCAATGATCCGTATGCTTTACGAATAAAAAATTCCTATGAGGCCAAACGCGACGGTGAAAACACACCGATGAACATTCATCCTCAAAGTGATTCATTGGGTGATCGTGGCGAATTCGATACCGACAACAGCGGTAAAGGAAAACTGTATTTTAGTCCATGGGATGGCCGGCTTCATCTTTACGGGGCCGAATGGGGAGCCTGGACGATTGATTCTAAGGCACAATACAACGGCGCTACGGCGATGCCGCAGGTTTGTTCCAATGAGATCGCCAAAGCCCTCGAAGCGGTTGTTTTGTATGAAGATACGGATAAAAACGGTTATTTCGACCTCATTAAATTTGATGATAACGGAGACAAAGAGCCGGAACTGGTGATCAACCTGCTTGATTACGGCACGGATGTGTGTGAGCTGATTGATCCGGCCGAAGTGAAATGGCGGGGGTTGCATGAACGATTCAAAATTCATTCAAAACAATCCTGGCAGCAGGCTTATACCCTTTATCGAGCGTTCTGGAAAACAGGACTTTCGATAAAGGAAATCGACGATCTGGCATTTGCGTCCTCAACCTGGGAAAAGTATTTTCATGGGGCAAAGCTCAAGGAAGCGATCTTTAGAGAATTGGCCGAGGCGCTGAAAGACGATGACGAAAACTTAAAAACGCTCTATGCTTACTATTTTAGTGGGAACTTTGAAAAAATGTCGGTGTGGATACAAATGGTTAATTTTGCAAAGAGTTAAACGATAGCAAGTGCGATGCAGAGAAGAAATGATAAACAGGCTTTTAGAGTTTGGGGGTATTAAATGACAAGATTTTATGTCTTAGTGAGTGTTTTGTTAATGTCTACCGCTCAGGCAGCGATTCATTTTGTTGATGCTGATTTAGCCAACACAACCGTTGATGGAGCTGCTCTGAATGATGGTGTCAACTATGCAGATGGCAGTAATTCGATAACTGATAATTTATGGGGTACACGGAGCCGTTCCAGCGTGAATGGCGGTTTTATCTGGACGAGCGATGCGCCGGCGGATGGAACCTATTCGGAATCAACCGAACCGCTGGTGACAAACGTAACAATTGAGGCACCGGCAGGACAGTATCGCATCTTCGGATTGTTTTATATCAGCCAGCAGGGCGCAAGTTTGTGGGATTGTACGTTCAGTTTGGATGGAAAAACGTATCTGTATTTTAATAAAGACAACGCCATACAGGCGCAAACGTCCTTTTTTGAGGACGCGGTTTTGGTTGCGGACGTTGACGGTACAGGGTATTTATTCATTGTTCAGTTAGGCGTGGTTACGACGACGACGGCAAACCAGCAGGTCTCGGTTTATATGCAGGGACTGGATATGGGAGAAACGGATACCCGGACCTGGTTTGAAGGGATCGGGTATCAGGATGCCGCCGAAGCAGCATTGGTGCCGATTACCGAACCGGTCATCGTTCCCGAAGAGCCGGATATTCAGCCCACTCGTCTGGATGAGGTTACCTTAAATAAGAAAGACACGGGATTCCGCGGAATTTGGTATTACAGCAATTATCTGGATGAGCCGGGTATTTATAATTATCATTATGCCGGCGGCTTGGGAACTTACTGTACACGCCATCGGCCGATGGCAATTTATTGCCCGGAAGCGGATAAGACGTTTTTCTGCTACGGCGGCACATCGGCGGCAAGCAACCGGCGGCTTTGGCATATGGCGGCTGAATATGACCACGCTACCGGGCAGGTCTCCATGCCGACACTGGTTGTGGATAAACGTACCGGCGACGCACATGATAACCCGACGATGAGTGTGGACGGCGATGGCTATGTCTGGATTTTTTCGACCTCTCATGGCACCGGCCCGGCCAGTTATATCCATAAAAGTAAACTGCCGTATGACATCGATGAATTTGAGCTTGTCGAATCTACTAAAATTGATGCCGAAGGTGATGTAGTGCCGTTTACGAACTTTTCCTATTTCCAACCCTGGAGTGACGGGGCACATGGATTTAGTGCTTTTCTGACAATTTACGATGATCCGGTCAAGCGAACGACTCAGTTTATGAAGACCACTGATGGAATCAACTGGTCACGATTGCAAAAAATATGCATTGCGGGACGCGGAGCGTATCAGATTTCCGGCCAATGTGGTAATAAACTGGCGGCTGCTTTCAATTATCATCCCGATGGTGAAGATGATAAAGCCGGGGTTCTTTGGCGGACTAATTTATATTATGTCCAGACTTTGGACAATGGTCAAACCTGGCAGACCGTGGACGGAACACCGGTCACACTGCCTTTGGAAACCCCGGATATTTTAACCACACCCATGCTGGTACGAAACGGGATGACGCCTGCATGGCGAAACATTTATTTGACCGATATTCGCTTTGACAGTGCGGGCAATCCGATCATATTACATTTAACAGCGGCGGCCGGTTATCCCGGTCCGGAGAGCGATCCGCGTTATCTTGAAATCGCCCACTGGGACGGCAGTGAGTGGGTATTCAGTACGGTAGCCTCAGTGGACCACAACTATGACGGTGGTTCGTTGTATGTGGAAGACGGTGGGGCGACATGGCGCATTATCGGCACCTTTGGCCCCGGCCCACAGCCTTATGCAACAGGTGGGGAAGTCTGGCAATATGTCAGTACCGATCAGGGACTGACCTGGACCAAAGTCATGGACGTGACCTCCGGCAGTGCGATGAATCACAATCATGTCAGACGGCCGCTTAATGCGGATCCTGACTTTTATGGTTTCTGGGCTGATGGTGACAGCTATGAGCAATCAGAATCGAACATCTATTATTGCGACAAGGCCGGGAATGTCACCCGACTTCCAAGAGGAACCGGACCGGCGGCTGACGATTGTGACTTTTTGGCTCCTGAGGATATCAATCATGACTGCAGCGTCAACCTGACGGATTTTGCGGCATTAGCTGAAAATTGGCAGACTGCCGGCGGCCGCATTCCGGTTGATTTTCCCGAGGTTGTTGAATGCGATCCGGTCTGCGATTCATTTGAAGCTGAAACGATTGAAGAACTGTCCTATACGTTGGCCAGTGGTGCCGCACCGATTTTCAGTTCGGTGTCTCATACCGGGGATCAATCCGTATTCTGGGCGGAAGATGTTTCGGGTGTCTATGAGTTCCTTCCGTTTGACGGTTCCAGCTTTTTCAACACGGTGGTCAGCACCCATGTGTATCTGCCGTCAAGTACCGGTGCAGGGCGTTCCTATATTTCAGTGACGGATGCAGAATCGAATCCGGTCATGCTGATTCTGGACAGAGACGGTGCCGGTGTTTATGATATTATTTATCGTATTGATGGTATCTATACGCGAGCGATTGAAGATGTCAGTGCCGGATGGCATCAGTTTGGTTTTGTGATTCATGCCGATAATGCGGTGGGAGTGTATTTTGACGATCAATACTTAGCCACGGCGACGAACTTTACAACCGGGCTGAATAAAATAAAGTTTGGCAAGCCCTGGAGTAATCTGGATGGGATCGGTGCGTACTTTGACGATCTGACGGTGAAATGTGAGACGGATACGATTGGCGGCGGCAGTTCACAATTCGGTGACATTTATGAGGATTTTGAGTACACCGGAATCGATGGGTTTGCTCAAATCGGGGATTATGTCTACGAAGGTGCTCCGACATTCACCGGGGTTGTTAAACGAAGTTCTACACAGGCCATTTGTACGGCTAACGACAATAGTACCATCGTCACGAAAAAACTTCCGTCAACGCAGTTTAATTGTCGGCTGTCCGCATGGGTGTATGTTCCGCGTTCTAACAGCGGGCGGGCTTATCTGAAAGCGAACAGTGAGGATGACCGCTATGCGTTTGTCGGACTTGTGCCGGATCCGGATCGTGTGTATTATCGCCATGAAAGCAACTCTTATGATGGTTTTGATATCAGCAAAGGCTGGCACCAGATGAGCATCATTGTCGATTATCAGGGCCATTTCCACATGTTCTTTGACAATCACTTCCTCGGCGAGCATACAACGACAACAGGCTTGACGGAAATCGATTTCGGCAATCCCTGGTCTTCGCCGGGCTATGCCGTATTTGATGCATTGACACTGGTTCACGACATCCGCGGTGGTTTCATGGGCGATTGGAATACGATTTATCAGCCGGGCGATCTGAATCAGGACGGTATCAATAATTTGAATGATCTACATTCTCTGTCTGAACAATGGCTTATTGATCCGGTCAGCTATGTGCCGACGCAATCAGCACCGGCAGTGTATCTGACCTTTGATGACCGTTTTGTTTCACAGTGGGCCGATGCGATACCTGTATTTGATCAGTACGGCGTGAAGGCCACTTTCTGCGTGACGTATTTTGATACGTTGTCACCAGAACAGGTTACCGGGCTCCATACCCTGCAGGCTGCCGGTCATGCCATCGCCTGTCACGGCCTGCGGCACCGGAAGGCCGTTGATTATGTCAATGAAAACTCACTGGAGGCGTACTGGCTGGACGAGGTCGAACCGGCTCTGGATTTAATGCGGGCCAAAGGGTTTAATCCGACTTGTTTCGCCTATCCCTATAGCCAGAATGATGACCGTACTGATCAGTTGCTGTTGCGGTACTTTTCACATCTGCGAAGCGGGCTGCCTATCAGCGAAACAAACAGGATTTTAAACGACCCTGCCAAAATGGACGGGGGATGCAGCTTCTACGGGACGGCGATGGACTCTAACCGGATTGGTATCGCGGAAATCTATGCATTAATGGATGAGGCTAAAGCACAAAATGCATCGATTGTCTTTTATGGTCATAATATCGCCGATGAGTTTGACGGGCATTACACAACGCCTCAAAGACTGCATGATATGATCAGCTACGCTACGTCTATTGGTTTAGAGTTCAAAGCGTTTGAATGATAATAATACAATGAAACGATAAGTCGATAAAAATCGCAAATGTATTTCGGAGTGTGGTTATGATTAAATATAGTGTTTTGATATGTATTGTGGTAATGGCAACAGTTGTTCAGGCTGCCGATTATTCCTGGGATGGCGGCGGAAGCGATGATCAATGGAGTACCGATGAAAACTGGGTTGGCGACAGTGCACCGAACGGTCCGACCGGTACCGGAAAAGTATACATTCAATCGGGCACCGTTGAAATGAATAGCGATGTCGACATCGCCATGACTTCTCACCTGTATCTTGGTGGAGCCGGCAGCGGTTTAACGGGAGACGCGACATTGACTGCTAACGGCGGGACCCTGTTCTCCACGGGTGGATATGCGATTCTCGGTTATAACGAAACTGACACAGGCACTCTCGATGTGAACAGTACGGCGACAATGTCCTTTAACGGTTCGCTCGGATTGGGAATTGGTTGGTACGGCAAGGGGATTGTCGATATTAACGGCGGGACTGTGAATGCCTCGCGGCTTTATACCTCTTTTAAGATTGAATCTCCGGGCGGCAGTTCGCTGACAATTCGCAATGGCGGGGCATTGAATGTGACTGAATCTGGGCGTGTCGCAAATTTTGACGGGCAACCTGCGTCCGGTACGCTGGCCGATAATGTTATCATTGAAGATGGAACGTTGACCGTTGGTGACTTTTTAATTGTTGGAGTTCACAATACAACAAATCTGACATTGTCGGGCACCGGTCAGATTAATATTGGGACGTATTTTCAGTTGAGTGCGGCTGCATATTCTGAAGGCATCATGACAATGAACGACGGGACTGTGACCTGCGGTGAGCTGATCATCGGAGGTGACGGGGGTGGATACGGTTCTCTGGATTTACTCGGCGGCACCGTGAGGGCTGATACACTTTCGATGAATTCGGCAAGCGTCCTGAATATTGAAGGGGGGGCGTTGGTCCTTGACGGAGAAATCACGAGTATTACGGCCTATGGTAACGTATTAGCCAATAGCGGAACCGGCATTTTCAATTATGCTTATGATTCCGGCGCAAATGCCACAACGATTACCGCCCAAGAGATTGACAGTACGATCGTTTTTGTCGATGCGAACGTAACGAATACCACGGTCAACGGCGCCGCTTTGCAGGATGGCGTCAATTACGCCGATGGCAGTAATTCGATTTCGGATGATCTGTGGGGAATCCGGGATCGCTCCAGTGTCAATGGCGGCTATATTTGGACAACCGATGCGCCCGCCAGCAGCATTTATGCCGAGACGACCGAACCGCTGGTGACAACGATGACGATTGACGGTCCGGCCGGGGAGTATCGTGTCTTTGGGCTGTTTTATATCAGCCAGCAGGGGACCAGCCTGTGGGATTGTGCGTTCAGCCTGGATGGTGAAACCTATATCAACTACGGCAATAGCAATGCCTCGCAGGCACAGACAATGTTTTTTACCGACCCGGTTTTAGTGGCAGATGTAGACGGGACGGGTTACTTGTTTATCGTCCAGATTGGGACGGTGACAACCGCGGCGGCCAATGAGCAGGTGCCTGTGTATGTGCAGGGTATGGATATCAGCAGCAGCGAGGACAACCGCAGTTGGTTTGAAGGGATTGGTTATCAGGATGCTGCAGAAGCTGCCCTGATTCCCGAACCGGTTATCTTGCCCGAAGAGCCGAATATTCAGCCCGGTGCTGTCGGGGATATTACAATCAATAAGAAAGATACCGGTTATCGCGGTGTCTGGTATTATATCAGCTATTCCGGCGATGCCGGCGAATATGTTTATAAGTATTCCGGCGGTTTGGGAACGTATTGTACGCGGCACCGTCCGCTGGCGATCTACCGGCCCGAGGTTGACAAGACGTTCTTTACCTATGGTGGTACCTCGGCGACCAGTAATGAACAGCTCTGGCACATGGTGTCCTGTTATGACCATCAAACGCAGCAGGTTTCTATGCCGACATTGCTGTTGGATAAGAAAACGAACGATGCGCACGATAATCCTGTGATGAGTATGGATGCTGACGGTTATGTCTGGATTTTCTCTACCAGCCATGGTACCGGCCGTCCCAGCTATATTCACAAGAGCAAGCTGCCGTATGATATCGATGAATTTGAGTTGATCGAATCGACCAAAATCGATGCCAGCAGCAATGTCGTGCCGTTTACGAACTTTTCTTACTTCCAGCCCTGGAGTGACGGGGCCGACGGTTTCTCTGCATTTTTGACCATTTATAATGACCCGGTCACCCGAACCATCCAGTTTATGAAAACGACCGATGGGGTCAACTGGTCTCAGCCGAAAAAGATATCGATTGCCGGCCAAGGTGCCTATCAGATTTCCGGTCAGTCCGGCAGTAAGATGGTAACGGCGTTTAACTTCCACCCGAATGGACAAGATGGCAAGACGGGGGTGGACTGGCGAACCAATCTGTATGTTGTCCAGACCCTGGATAACGGCCAGACTTGGCAGACCGTGGACGGTACGCCGGTTACACTGCCGTTGGATACGCCGGATATTTTAACGACGCCCATGCTGGTCAAAAATACCATGTCACCCTGGCGAAATGTGTATCTGAATGATATTGTGTTCGATGATGCAGGGAATCCCGTGATTACCTATATCACCACTGACAGCGCTCTGCCGGGGCCGGATGGCGGTCCTCGTTATTGGGAAATTGCACGCTGGGACGGCAGCCAATGGGTATTCAGCATCATCGGAGAAGTGGATCATGGCTTTGACGGCGGAACACTCTATATCGAGTCGGATGGGACATGGCGTGTGATTGGTGCTTTTGTGGGTGGGCCTCAGCCGTATGGTACGGGCGGGGAACTTGAAATGTACACAAGCAGCGACCAAGGCGTTACCTGGACCAAGGTGATGGATGTGACATCCGGAAGCGAATACAATCATACGCATATTCGACGCCCGCTCAACGCTAAGAATGACTTCTATGGATTCTGGGCAGATGGGCACAGCCGTGAGCCATCCGAATCCAATATCTATTATTGTGACAAAGCCGGGAATGTGACAAAACTGCCGAGAGGCACCGGGCCTGCAGTGGACGACTGCGATCTGTTAGTGCCGGAAGATACCAACCATGATTGCGAGGTTAATCTGAAAGACCTGGCCGAGGTTGCGGAAAACTGGCAGGCGGAAGGAAACAATTCATCAACAATTTCCTCCGGAGGAATCTATGTCGGCCCGGAGGTGGACGACAGTTTTGAGGTTGAGACGATCGGGGAATTGCCTTACACACTTAGCAGTACGGCGCCTGTGATCAGCACTGACTATGCTTTTTCCGGCACAAAATCATTGTTTTATCAGGTCGGCGATTGCGGAACTTATTCATTAGAACCTTTTTCGGGACAGAGTCTGTCGAATGCGACGGCCAGTGTACAGATATATCTTCCGGAAACTAATGCTGCCGGCAGGGCATATATTTCGATTGAGGATGCGGTTTCCAATCAGGTGATGCTCATTATCGACAGCGATGCCGGTGGAGTCTATGATGTTTTGTATCGTATTGGAACGGCCTATACCCGTCCAATTGAGGATATCGGCTCCGGATGGCATCAGCTTGGTTTTGTGGTCTATGCCAACAACGCAGTGGGGATCTATTTGGATGACCAATATCTGACAACAGCGACCAATTTTACCACGGGGTTGAATACAGTTAAATTCGGTAAGCCGTGGGGCGATTTCCCGGATATTGCGGTCTATTACGATGACTTGAAAGTCACGTATGATACGGATGTTATTGGCGGCGGCAGTTTAGTGGCGGGCGATATTTACGAAGATTTCGAATATTACAGTGCGGAAGGATTTGGCAGTATTGGTGGTTATGCATATCTCGGGAATCCTACATTCAGCAATGTGATTCAACGAAGTGCCAATCAAGTCATTTGCACGGCTAATACCAACAGTACAAAAATGACAAAGACACTTGCTGCGACGGTGAATAACTGCAGAACTTCGGCGTGGATCTATGTTCCTTATGTGAACAGTGGCCAGGGATATTTAAGAGCAACAAGCCCGAACGGTGGATATGCTTTTGTGGGTGTGAATCCGAATCCGGATCGGGTCTACTATCGTTTTGAAACGGACGTCTATTCTGGTTTCGAGATCGACAAGGGCTGGCATCTGATGAGCATCGTAGTCGATTATCAGGGTTATTTCCATTTGCTCTTTGATAACAACTATCTCGGAACTTATACGGAATCCGCAGGGGTGAGTGAGATTTCATTCGGCAATCCCTGGACAACCGCGGGCTACGTGGCATATGATTCATTCAGTTTAAATCAGGATGTCCGCGGTGGTTTCTTTGGCGATTGGAATACCGCTTATCGACCGGGTGATTTCAGTCAAAATGGAGTGGTGGATATCGATGATATTGTTTTGTTGACGTCGAAATGGCTCACCGTTCCAACGGACTGATTTTGCAAGGAAATGGTCGAAAAGGATTTTTACATAAAAAATGTCGATCTTATGGATTGGCGTGAAATGGAAAAACAAAAAATGAAACATTGTTTATGGATATTTCTGGCTGTAGGGATACAGGCCCAGGCGGCAATTACCTATGTTGATGCAACCTTGCAAAACACGACGGTTGACGGACAAAGTCCCGAGAAAGACGTGAACTATATTGATAACGGGACCCATGATGACGGCTCAAATGGTTTGTGGGGGTTGCGTCTTCGTGAAGGTGTCAACGGCGGCGGCTTGTGGAACTGCGATAAAACAAACGATGAAAAAACGGACCCGCTGATCACGACCATTACCATTGGGGGGGCGGCCGGAGAGTATGCCATATACGGCTTCTTTCTGAATAGCCGGCAGGGTAACAATCATTGGGATTGTGCTTTTAGTATTGATGGTGGAAATTCATACAAACTGTTTTCCAAAGACAATTCGATGCGTGCAGAGGCGTCTGATTTTGATAGCTCTGTCGCGGTGGTGGATGATGCCGGAGACTGCAGACTGCTCAGAGGATATATTGGCACGGTTACAACCAGTAAGCCGAATGAACAGCTTACAGTTTATGTTCAGGGGCAAACACGCGGATTTTTCAGCGGTAAAATATGGATGGATGACCGCACTTGGTATGAAGGCGTGGGATATGAAAAGGCTGAACCTCGTCCACTGGTGAATCATGTCACATTGAATCAAAAGGATTCAGGCTATCGGGGGATATGGTATCAGGTCGGATCTCTTGATAATGAATATCAATACAAATATTCAGGGGGACTTGCAACATATTGCGCGAAACACCGACCGTTTGCGATTTATAGTCCCCAGGCGAATAAAACGTTCTTTTGCTATGGTGGGGCATCTCCAAGCAATCAACAGCGACTTTGGCACATGGTATCATATTTTGACCATAGCACGGGGATGGTTCCACGTCCGACGATATTATTGGACAAGCAGACTTCCGATGCACATGACAATCCTGTGATATCTATCGATGATGAGGGATATATCTGGATATTTTCAACGGCTCACGGCACCAGCGGTTCAAGTTATATTCACAAAAGTAAATCGCCTTACAGTATCGATGAATTTGAATTAATTCGTCCCGAGATACAGACGCCTGATAAGACAATGCCATTTATGAATTTTTCCTATTTTCAGGCGTGGTTTGTGCCGCAACGCGGCTTCGAGTGCTTTATGACGCTTTATCATCAGCCCGTCACACGAACCATTTACTATCTCAGCAGTGCCGATGGCGTGCATTGGAATCTGCCGGTATGCCTTGCAAAAATGGGACAGGGTTCTTATCAGGTCAGCCTGGCCGATGACGACAAAGCGGCAACGGCTTTTAATTATCACCCTCCGAAAGAGGGCATCGCCAGGCGAACCAATGTTTACTATATGCAAACGACCGATGGCGGTGAAAGCTGGACGACGGCCTCCGGAGAACCGCTCACCATGCCGCTTGAAAAATCGGATAACGCGGCGTTGGTGTACGAATGTGAAAGCAAGGGACTGAATGCCAATATGAAAGACCTCTGTTTCGATCACGATAATAATCCTGTTATTCTGTTCCTGACGAGTAACGGATGGCAGCCCGGACCGGAGAATAACCCGCGCACCTGGATGGTGGCCCATTGGGACGGAAGTGACTGGCGGATTTACCAAGCGTTTACGTCGGACAATAACTATGATACGGGGTCACTAATCATCGAAGACGATCAATGGACCATTGTTGCACCTACCGCAGTTGGACCGCAGGCATATAATCCCGGCGGGGAAATGATGATCTGGAAAAGTGTCAATCAGGGCCAAACCTGGAATCCGGTCAAGCAACTAACCGTAAACAGTCCGCGTAACCATACTTATGCACGCAGTCCGCTCAATGCTCAACCGGGCTTTTACGCGATGTGGGCCGATGGCCATTGTCGCCAGCCTTCTGACTCAAATTTATACTTCTGCGACAAAGACGGAAATGTGTACGGTCTCCCTCGTGAAATGAACAATGACTTTGAAAAACCTGAGGAGATACCGTTGGGAGCAATTGAATAAAAGAAAGATTTAAAACAATCTCAAAACAAAACGAAAGACAGATTAATTGCGCGAAATGGAGATAATGCTGCGCGATACGATGTAGTGTTAGCGAGGCTTTTTTGACTATAATGGACGATGAATGCATTCCCTAATTGCAGGGAAATAAAAGTGTTATGTCAATTTTTTTGGAGGTCAGGAAGATGAAAAGAACAGTTTTAATGTTAATGGTGTTGTTGGCAGTAGTGACCGTTCAGGCAGCGGATTATACCTGGGACGGTGGTGGAATAGATAATTCCTGGACTACCGATGAAAACTGGACAGGAGATTCTGCTCCCAATGGTCCGACGGGGACCGGTAAAGTGAAGCTTCAGTCAGGGAATGTTGAGATGGGAAGTGATGTGGATGTGGCAATGACGTCTCATTTATATCTTGGCGGAGCAGGTTCCGGCTTAACAGGCGATGCGATGCTGACCGTTAATGGAGGTACACTGAATAGCACCGGTGGATATGCTATTCTTGGCTACAACACCACGGATACCGGAACATTGAATGTTAACAGCGGCAGTACAATGACATTCAGCGGTCTGTTGGGCCTGGGTGTCGGCTGGAATGGTAAAGGTGCTGTGGATATCAATGGTGGGACTGTCAATGCCGCCAGACTCTATACATCGTTAAAAGATGTTTGCCCCGGCGGCAGTTCGATTTCGATTTATAATGGTGGATTGTTGAATATTGATGGTTACGCCCGTTTGGCCAATTACGATGATGAACCTGCAGCGGGGACATTGGCTGACAGTCTCATCGTTGACAATGGAACGTTGACGGTCAGTCAGTACCTAATTGCCGGTCCGCATGGAACAATGACGGTCTCGTTATCCGGTACAGGTTCCATCAATGTTACAGAATATTTTAAGCTTGGCGGTGCCAGCTACTCTGAAGCGTTAATGACCATGACTGGCGGCACTTTAAACTGTGCCGATTTAATTGTTGGCGGCGATGGCGGCGGCGCAGGTTCTCTCGATTTATTTGATGGTATCATCACGGCCGATACATTAGTCATGAACGCAGGCGGTTTTATGGATATCGCAGGCGGCATGCTGGTTCTTGACGGCAACATTACGGATATTACGGCGTACGGGGATGTTATGGCCAATGGTGGAACCGGTACGTTTGATTATGAATATGATATGGTAAATGATACAACAACCATTACAGCGGTTCCAGAACCGGCAACGTTGGCTTTGCTGGGACTGGGTGGTTTATTGTTCAGAAAAAACAGACGGTAATAAGATAGTAACGGCTTCAGCCATGACAGGTTTAGGTTGTATTTTTAGCGACCTACCTGTCATGGCTGGATAGTCTAAACACTCAGAAAAAGAGAAAATGAATATCGCTGAAGAGAAAGCAACAAGGATCGGAGAGTTATTTTGCCTGTAGAGAAACGATTATTGAACGGAATGTGGAAGCTGGAATGCCTGAGTTCTCAAGAGGCACTTTTGCCGGGCGATGTATTTGAGATTTCGGTTCCCGGTGATGTGCATCAGACGCTCATGGACGAGTCGATTATTCCGGATCCGTTCTGGGGTGAGAACTATAAAGAATGTGACTGGGTGTCTCGCTGTGACTGGCTGATTTACCGTGATTTCACAGTGGATCCCTCTTTAAAGGGAAAAAAGCTTCTATTGTCTTTTGACGGCGTTGATACCTATTCCAGTATCCGGTTAAACGGTCATCTTTTGGGCAATACTGACAATATGTTCCTGCAGTATTCATTTGATGTGACCGAACTTGTTTACTATGACGGTCCGAATCGCCTTGAAGTGGAGATTTGTTCGACCCGGGCAACCATTGAAAAGCGTGATGCCACCGGCTATTTTGCCTGTTTCAATGTCGAGCGTATTTTTTCCCGCCGGGTACAGTGCCAGTTTGGCTGGGACTGGGCGCCGAATTTGCTGTCAGTGGGCATCTGGCAGGACGTATGTTTACAGACGCTCACAGATGGAACGATTGAGGATGTCTATGCAAGGGGTGATGTTTACGGCAACGCTTCCTTCGATATCAAGACCGATGCGATGACTGTTGATGCGGTGGGGAGAGGTTCTTCGAATCTTTTCCTTGAATTAGAGATATCTGATGGTGAGCAAACCTTCCACAAAAGAGTTCCTGTAAAGGGCCAGAAAAACTTCATTGATCTGAAAGTGCCCAATCCAAAGCTGTGGTGGCCCAATGGGTATGGAACCCCAGCCTTATACAGCTATGTGATTGTCTTAAAAGAGGGTAATCGCGTTCTTGATCAATATAAAGGTCGGTTTGGATTTCGAACGGTTGAATTGATTCAGGAACCACTGGATAGCGATAAACGCAGTTTCCGTTTCGAGATTAACGGCAAGCCGATTTTCTGTATGGGAGCCAATTGGGTGCCGGCTCATTGTTTTACCGGCTGCATCGAAGATGAGACGTACCGGCATTTATTGACACTGGCGAAGGATGCCAATCTGAATACCTTGCGTGTATGGGGTGGAGGGATGTATGAAAATGACATCTTCTATGATCTCTGTGACGAAATGGGAATTCTCGTCTGGCAGGATTTCATGTTTGCCTGCGGCGATATTCCGGATGATGATCCTGAATTTGTTGACGATGTCATTCAGGAATTTAAGTGTCAGGTTAAACGGCTGAGAAATCATCCCAGTATTTTCCATTGGTGCGGTGGTAATGAAAAAACCGGTGCGTTTGGAAAGCTGATCAAACGCGGCGATCTGATAACCAAGGTTATTGCTCCGGGAATTGTTCGAGATTATATCCCCAACGCGACCTATACTCCCTCCAGTCCATTTGGTTATATGGACATTGCCAATGATAGTCGAAGCGGCGATACACATGGAGGTACGTATGAAGAAGCTTTTGCTGATGATATGACCAAGTTCCGAAAGTATATTGATCAGAAACAAGCTGTCTTTATGTCCGAATTTGGTCTTCACGGTCCGCCGGTGATTCGCAGTCTCAAGAAGTTTATCCCCAATGACTACTTATGGCCGTTAAATGGCATATGGGAAAGTCATGTGCAGGATAATCCGTATAATTCGATCCCTGAAACATTTGTGCAGATTCAGCAGGCGTGTGCCGAGCAGTTATTTTTTAAGCCCGAAAACATTGGTGATTTCGTAAAAACGGCCGGGACCTTTTATGCTGAATACCTGTACGCGGAGTTCCAGCACCATCGTCGCAGACTCCCCGAAAACAGCGGGGCGATGATCTGGATGCTGAATGATTGCTGGCCGGCGGCGAACTGGTCGATAGTGGATTTCTACGGTCAACCCAAGCAGGCGTATTATGCGCTTAAACGGGCATGTCAGCCCGTGATGCTTTCATTTAGAGAAAAAGATACCAAGATCAAACTGTATCTGACAAATAATAGCTTATCTGAAGTTACAGGTGATGTGGCTATTTATCTTCAGGATGTGGATGGATCCGTCAATCGTTTACTTGCTGAATCAAAGATATCGATACACACACATGACAGCAGAGTGGTTATTGAGATTGACAGAAGCGACTTGTTGACAGACATTAAAAACAGTTACTTGTTGGCAGTTCTCGAAACTCAGTCCGGTACGTTACAGGAGATTTACTTCCATGACCTGTGGAAAGACATTGCCTGGCCGGAGCCGAGACTGTCTATGCAAGTGATCAGCAGTGGACAGGGGAAAGACGGCTATCGTACGGTTTGCCGGATAAGCACAAAGAAATTTGCCCGATGTGTCAATGTGGTGACTACTGAAGATATTCAGGTATTAATGAGTGACAATTATTTTGATCTTCCGGCCGGTCAGTCGAAAGACGTTGTCATAACGTCCAGCGAACCATTCAGGGCGGATCAGTTAATTCTCAATCACTGGCTGACCGATTGGGAGGATGAACAAGTGAACCCGGTAGAAAAGGATTTTGAGACGGTCTCAAAGGATTGAATAATAAGATGAATCGAATTTTATTTACCCTGCTTTTGTTGGGTGGTTTAAATATGGCGTATGCCACGTCTGCGTTACAAGGTCCCACGGGGACGACCATGTGGTCGGCCGGAGGGACGAACTATGCTTTTTATAAGGTGGAAGATGAGTACCTTGAACGAAATGAACCCAATGCATGGTGGAAACCGGGAGTCCTGAAGCATGTGGTGGGTGCTTTTCACATGCAGTCAACAGGGTTTATTGAACAAACGCTTCAAGAGATGTACAGGAAAGGACAGCGAAAGATTGCACTTGTCCTGTGGCATGCCAACATTGACGAGGATAAAAGAAACAGCGGCTCAAAATGGACAGCCCCCATTCCGGCAGGTTATGAGCATATCTACGGACACACCATCGATAGTGCTGGCGGTGCTTTATGTCCTCAGCATCAAAAAAATCTCAAAACAATTCTGACACTGATTCAAAAAACCGGATTCGACAGCATAACAATTCGATTTGCCGCCCAAGGGGTGAACAATCCGATGGACTGGGAAGCCTGGCAGGAGCAGTATTATCAGGAAAACTTACGCTTTATTCTTTCGACCAAAGGGATTGTCGATAAGACATTAGATGGCCGTCTGCCGGTTCTTTATGATTTGGGTCTTGAGTTGGGTGGATTAGAAGGATTCTGTACGGAATATACAACACGGCTATGGCAAGAATACACGCAACAATTTTCGGCTGATGACACCATTGGCTTCTCTTTCGCTGTAGAGCCCGGACGAGTTCGGCGGATGATCGATATCTATAAAACGTCAGGCTGTTATCCTGTCGCTTATCCATTGGATGTTTATTATAATGCAGACAAGGCAATGGCATATGTCGCCGATGAATTTCGCGCAGCCGGACTTGACAATCCGCCGATTATCATACAGGAAACGTTCTATAACGACATGCAGACGTGCCTGGAGTTAGAGACGGCTTCGAAACAATATCACCTGAATATTCTATATATTATGCAGTGGCAGGTTGAACGGACGCGGATGCACTGGTATGATGAAAACGGAAAAGCCACTTTGCGACACTTTTCTGTGAGCCGACCGGTTGAATATGCGAACTATTTAAAGCCTCTTAACTGACAGCAGTTAATGATTCATAAATGAAAGACAGATAATGAAAAACGTCGAGAAAGTAAATTCGAAAAGCTGTTCTACTGGCGAAATGATAAAATATTCGCTGGGCTCATGCACCGAGTCCTTGGTGATCAATTCATTTCTCGGCTTTTCAATGCTGTATTATACGAAGGCACTGGGATTGCGTCCTGAATTGGCGGGGATTGCGACATTTGTCGCGACGCTCTGGGATGCTATTACCGATCCCATAATGGGCCATATCAGTGATAATACAAAAAGTCGCTTTGGAAAACGGCATCCTTATATGCTGGTTGGCGGAGTCATGATGATCCTCAGCTTTTTCTTTATCTGGTATGTGCCATCCTTTTTCAAGACCGAACTTGTTATCGGTTCCATTACTATTTCTGCTATGGAAATGCTGTTTGGCTATTTGGTGGCTATGAATCTTTTGCTTCGAACCGCCTATACGGTTTTTATCGTTCCCTATACGGCCCTTGGGTTTGAGATGTGCGATGACTATGCAGGCCGTTCCAAACTTCAGGGCATTCGAAACGGTCTGAATATGGCCGCAAATATGCTCGGCCCGGCGATGGCGTGGTCTGTCTTTTTTCCAAACAACGCCGGCGATATCAAGGATACACAAATTGCGAGTAACTATATCAGCATGGGTGCCGTTTTTACGATCGCTTCGTTTTTCTTCCTTTTTCTCATGCTGTATTTTACGAGGAAGTATATTAAAGATTCCCGCCAGGACACGACATGTCATAAAAATCCGATCGCATTTTTCAAAAATATCGGAGAAATCATTGTTGATAAGTATCCCCGCTGGGTCTTCATCTTCATGTTTTTTGTTTTACTCGGGATTGTCTTGGTCAGTACGTTACAGATGTATGTGTTTGATGATTTCATGAAGATGGACGGCTTGCAGAAGACCATCGCCCATGGCGGCACGATGGTCGGTATGGGACTGGGGTCACTATCATTAGCGTTTTTTGTTAGACGATTTGACAAAAAGGGGGCGATTCTGATTGCGGTCATCTGGTCGGTTGCCTGTGAACTCATTTTAGGGGTGCTATTTTTGACGGGTATCCTGAAGCCGGGGCTGGAAGTTTTCGGTTTTCCGTTAGCTTTTGCATTATTTGCCTTTCTTCATGGAGCCTACTGGTTTGGCAATGGAATTATGATGCCGACCGCGGTTTCCATGATGGCCGATGTTTCAGAGATTCATAAAATCAAAGATGGCGTCAATAAAGACGCCAGTTATGCGGCGATGTTTTCACTGGCAATGAAAATTTCGATATCGGTTGCCAGTTTAGTTGCCGGTTACTGTTTAAGCTGGACGGGTTTCCAGTCCGGGGCCGATGCAGTACAAAGTCCTGAATCTATCTGGCGTGTCTGTGCGTTGACATTCGTGGCCGGTCCCATAGCATCGTTGCTGGCACTGTCGCTGATCAGCCGCTACCCGATTAATGAGCAGTTTATCGAGGATTTGAGAAGTCAGTATAGTCGGAACAGGAATAATTGATATGGAGTCTATTGTGAAAAGAGTTGGCTTGTTTATTGCAATCATAACACTGTTAATCGCATTCCCCCTTTGGGCGGATGTAAAATTACCCGCCATCATCGGCGATAATATGGTATTGCAGCAAGATACGGATGCGACAATCTGGGGTTGGGCTCAACCGGGAGAGAAGGTTGCTGTCGTTCCCACTTGGAATGACAAAAAGACCGATACGGTAGCTAATGAAAACGGTAAATGGAACGCCGTCATTAAAACTCCAAAGGCTGGTGGACCTTACACAATTAGTATTAAAGGTAATAATGCGATTAAATTGAAAAATGTTCTGGTTGGCGAAGTGTGGATTTGCTCAGGTCAGTCCAATATGGATATGCCCATGAAGGGCTGGGATAAACAACCCATTCATGGTGGCGAGCAAGACATTGCCAGTTCGAAGAATCCGTCGATCCGCTTATTTATCGTTGGGAAAAAACTGTCTGATACGCCATTGGAAGATCTTGATGGTGCGTGGATGGAGTGTACGCCCGAAACCGTTAAGGAATTCAGTGCCGTGGGGTATTATTTTGGACGCAAGGTCAACGCGGAAACGGGGTTTCCTGTGGGGATGATTCACAGTGCGTGGGGCGGAACCCTGGCCCAGCCGTGGATGCGGATTGAGTTCATGAAAAATGACGATTATCTTAAACCACTGCTGGATTGGTATCGCGATCAATATTGGCTTTGGGAGCAGGAATGTCAGAAGGCTGAAAAAGAACAGAAGCCGAAGCCCCAGCCGCAGGGAGGTGCCCGTCCGCAGGACAAAGCCTCTTCGATTTATAATGCAATGATTGCACCGATGACCAATATGGTCATCAAGGGGGCCATCTGGTATCAGGGCGAGTCGAATGCCGGCAACGGTTACTTGTACCGTGATTTGTTCCCGACCTTGATACAGAACTGGCGATGCGATTTCAGGAACTTCCAGATGCCGTTTTATTTTGTCCAACTGGCCAGTTATACCGATCATAAACCGGGTGAGCCGGTGACAGCTTATCGCGGCCAGCCTCGAAACCATTGCTGGGCAGAGTTGCGAGAAGCCCAGCTCATGACCAACACGATGAAGCATACCGGCATGGCGGTGGCGATTGATATTGGTCAAACAAACAACATTCACCCCGGCAATAAAAAAGATGTTGGCGAGCGTCTTGCCCGATGGGCACTGGCCAAAGATTATGGAAAAGAGATTGATTATTCAGGTCCTCTCTACGCGGGATATCGCATTGAGGGCAATAAAATCCGGGTGTTTTTTGACTATGTCGGTGATGGATTAGTATTCAAAGAAGATAAGGCAAAAGGCTTTGCTGTCGCAGGACAAGACCGCCAATTTGTCTGGGCAGATGCTGAGATTGATGGTTCGACCGTTCTGGTCTCCAGCGAGGATGTCAAAAATCCTGTCTCGATCAGGTATGCCTGGGATATTGATCCGGAAACATGTCTTTATAATACAGCTAATCTGCCGGCCTCACCATTTCGGACCGATGATTGGAAAGAGGTTGTATTGCCCTGAGCGAAATGGTAAAGTAAGCAACAGTCATTTTATGTGTAGTGAGTATGTTTTGACATCTTAAGGAGTTGAGTTTGAGTATTTCGGCGAATTGGATTTGGCGAAAGCACAAGGAGATTAGTTACAATGATACCATCATTGCACGCAAGGAGTTTATTCTTTCCGGTGATTTTAGGGAAGTGCTGATTTCGGTGACGGCTGACAGCTTTTACCGGTTGTTCGTGAATGGCCAATGGATTGGCGACGGGCCGGCGCGGGGTTGGCCGGAGCATTATTATTATGATCAGATTGATATTGCCGATTATTTGAAGCCGGGGACCAATGAGATCCGTATCATTGCTTGTTATTACGGAGTGGGGCATTTTCATGGTATTCCCCAGCAGCCGGGGTTGCTGGCACAAATGGATATCGAGTATGCGGATGATTCGGCCGAACGGCTTATTACCGATGCAAGCTGGCAAGTTGCGCCTGCAAAGGGCTGGCATACCAATACGCCCAAAATCAGTTGCCAGATGTCGCCGGCTGAATTCTACGACGCCCGTCATGAAGATGAAATCGTTTTTGAAAATGCAGCGGTTCTCTGCGGGGCCAATGAAGGTTCCTGGCAGGATCTGCGCGTTCGTGACGTGAAAATGATGACTCGAAAGCCGGTTGGTTTCAAGGAATTTATCGGGGCCAATACTCTTACAGAACATAGCGAGCTGGCGTTTTGTTTGCCATGGGTTAAATTATTATATCCCGGCCTCATCCAGGCAAATCGTCGGCTGGTGCCGGCATTTGCAATAGCGACGGTGATCGAAACAGATGCCCGTGTGAGTCTGTCGATTGATGTTACGGACCATCGAAGGGGGGAATTCAATATTTCGATTGATGGTCAGCCGGTCACTTCGCAGACCGCGTTAGAAGCAGGACGGCATTTGTTGTTTATTTCTCACGGGCTCAGCTTGAATCACATGACGGATGTGACAGCTTCACTTTCCGCTGATGATGAGTTCAAGCTCGTCAATCCGTATCAGGCTGATTCGGAGAATCCGTGGGCGATGCTGGCCTACGAAGAGTTCAAGTGCCATGACAATGATCTGGCATGGCAACAGCATTCAACAGAGTTTCAGACTTGTCTGGACAGCTACACCAAAGCGATGAAACAGCTTGGAGCCGTTGGCGACATTGCGGCATTTGTTGGCGAAACATCGGATAAATCTCTGGATTTGTCATCTGAGGAGATGTTTGCAAAAGATCGTTACTGCCGATTTGTGAATCGGGAAAAAATATCGGATATTGAGGAATCTGTTCAGTCACCCGAAAATATTTTGGAGGCCCATAATGGCGAGGTGACAATATGGCCCCCTGATGCTGGCGATGTGGAGTTGATATACGATCTGGGTGAGCAGAATATCGGCTATTATTCGTTTGAGATCGAGACGCAGGAGGGTGTAGAAGTTGACGTCTATGGGGTCGAGTATGTCACGCCGGGCGGGACGATTCAATTCCCCGGCGACCATCGCAACGGCATGTCCTATATCACCAAAGCTGGTATAAATATGTTTACCAGTCTCAAACGCCGATCCGGACGATATATCTTTCTTCGATTTAGCAACCAAACCGAACCAGTCCGCCTGCGACGCTTTGAGTTGATCGAATCGACCTATCCGGTTGAATATCAGGGCCGCTTTGAATGCAGCGATGAATCCCTGAATCAAATCTGGGATATTTCTGCTCATACGTTGAAACTGTGCATGGAAGATACGTTTACGGATTGTCCGCTGTATGAACAGACCTTGTGGGTGGGCGATGCGAGAAATGAATCGTTATTTGCTTATGGTGTCTTTGCAGCGACGGATATTGCAAAGCGATGTATCAAACTGGCGGCCCAATCCTTAGAGCGATTCGAGATGGTCGGCTCGCAAGTCCCCTCAAGTTGGCATTGTATCCTTCCAGCGTGGAGTTTTCTGTGGGGGATTTCGGTTTGGGATTATTATTGGTATACCGGCGATGAGACATTTTTAAAGGAGATGTGGCCGGCGATCTATAAGAATCTCAAAAATGCCTCAAATCATATCAATGCCGATGGCTTATTCAGTGCAGATTTCTGGAATTTTTTTGATTGGGCCGGAATTGATCAGGATCATCCGACGGTACTTCACAACAGTATGTTCATGATTGGTGCGATTGACAATGCGATGCAATGTGGTTGTGTTTTGGGCCATGAAAAGCAAAACGCCGAGCTATCTAAAACTCGAACCATCTTAAAAGACGGTGTTAACCGTTTATGGGATGAGGCTAAACAAGCGTATCCTGATAGTATCCACAAGGATGGAACGGTTAGCCCGTCTGTCTGTCAACATACAAGCTTCTTGGCATTGTTGTATGATATTTCGGAGCCCGATGAAACGGATATTTTGATGAAGAATGTTCTCCATACTTCAAATGAGACCGTGAAAGTCGGCTCTCCCTTTGCAATACTCTATTTGTATGAAATGCTGGAAAAATTCGGACGAAATGATATTATCTTGAAATCCATCTACGCGTCCTTTCTGCCGATGCTGAAAGCGGGAGCGACGACAGTGTGGGAAAGCTTCAATGTTGGGACATTATCACACGACGAGTTCCCAACTCGCAGTCATTGCCACGGGTGGTCATCAGTACCGCTGTATTTCCTGCAACGCATTGTTTTGGGTATTCGCCCGACATCACCGGGCTGCGAATCCTTTGAAATAAGTCCCTATGTGACCGATTTGGAGTGGGCCAGGGGAACCTATGCAACACCGAAAGGTCCCGTAGAGGTTAGTTGGCACAAAAACGGCGAGACACTCAACATTTCCTGCATCGCTCCGGCAGGCGTCGAAATTATCTATAAAGAAAATAACTCCCATACAGGTTATGAAATCTTCTCAAAAATGTCATAGTCATAGATTTATCAAATAACGATTTTAATAGTAGCATGTAAGAATTGTTGAAATTTAGAATTCAAAAAACAACCCAACAGCAACACCTCTACAATTTTTAAATTTTACTGCGAGTAGCGGCTGGGAAAATTGTAACTGTATAATTTTAAAAGACTTAAGTTTTGCCTGTCTCAGCCTTCCAAGCTGGTCATGTCGGTTCGATTCCGATCGCCCGCTTTTTGACTCCCCATGACAGGTGCTGTCAAAGTGTCTATGTGTTTCATTTCTAAAGACTTATTACGAATTTGACGACATTTCCAGTCATCTGTTTGTTTTCCAAATGCCGGCAAATGACCTCAAATGAAACCAAAGGTGCAAGTTCACTGAGAGAGCAGATCAAAGTGTGCTTTTGTGTTTGGCCCGTTCCAGCAGGCCACTGTACGCGATGGGCCAGTGGCTGGCGCCGCCTTTGGAAGTGTCGTTGTGATACATGTCCTTCAGGGGTTCGGCCAGCGACTCCCAAGGGATGTATATGTCACACTTGGCAAAGAAAGCGGCGGTGCGTTTGCCGCCGAGATTGCTGACAACGTTATCAAGAAAAGTAAGTTGATTGGTTTTGCGTTCCATAAGAATAAACCTCCGTGCAGGATGATTGGCAATTCAAAGGCCAGTATATAACGCTCAGGTAAGATAAAATGTCGTCAAAAAGTAAACAAGAATGAGGGTTTTTCAGAGACCCCAATTGATAATGATGCCTTTGGCCTTATCAAATAGTTCTGAAAAAAATCCAGTATTTCCGGCGTCTTTATTTTGAAAATATACTTTAAAGGATGATTTATATGTGTCAATTGCAAGATACACGGCAAACAAGTCCATTTTAATTGCTACAAAGTCCATTTTTCTTGCTGGATTTTCTGATATGATATGTAAAACATGAACTTTCAGCGACTTTGGTGGGAATGAAGTTCAACTTAAGAAATCTAATGTGCAACACCTAATTTATAGTAGAACAATAGGTCAGGTTCTACTTTTTTAGACTGCTTGCTTTGAAGCAAGTAGCTGGATAATCATGAGGGGTATCTGTTTTCACTGATTCCCTGATTAAACAGGTGCAGCCAAACAAAGGGGAATTAAAATGAATATCAACTCAAGCAAGACGCGTGTCAACCGATCGTTGATCCATCTATTATTCGTGTTACTGCTCATCACAACCGGGCCGGTGTTTGCCGAGATCACCTATACGTTTCACCTTGACGGCGTTGATCAATGGCTTCGCGACCAAATCGAAGGGGGTGTCCATGAAGCGGTGGCACTTTATAATCAGTACGGTTCTTTTAATAAGCACTTAAATATCTCATACACCGATTGGCCCGGAGTGACGGCGGAGGCGAATTTTAACGGCGATATTAAATTTGGATCGTTGCGGGGCACGCGCGTTACGCTACATGAAATGGCACATACGATGGGATGCGGCACGTACTGGGACTGGGGAAATCACATGATTGGCGGCGCATGGAACGGGGTATATGCGACCGAGACACTCCGGCAGTTTGACGGCGGCGGAGCTGTGCTGTGGGGCGACAATTGGCATTTCTGGCCCTACGGACTCAATTACGATAATGAAGACGGCGATGTCAATCGGTTCCGTCATATACGGATTGTGGCGGGGTTGATCGCTGACATGGGGTTCCCGTCCTTCCTGCAGGAGCCGACATCGCAATTATCGCAACTGGGTGGCACCGCCGTTTTCAGTGTTGAGGCCGCCAATGCGAATAGCTATGCTTGGTACAAACAGGACGGTGCGGCTCTGGCAAACGGCGGCCGGATTTCCGGCGTTAACACTGCGACGCTGCAAATCACCAACGTCCAGCCGGAGGACGGTGGGCGGTATTACTGCAGAATCAACAACGAACTGTCATCACATTCGGCGGGCCTGGCGGTCCCCAAGCATGTCAGCCATTTGGAGTTTTCCGGCACGACTCTTGACAGCATCGGCACCAACCACGGAGGTGGTATCGGGGCAATGACGTACACGGCTGGAAAAATCGGACAGGCCATCGACCTTGACGGCGTTACGAACGCTGTCGTCCTGCCGGCCGGCGTCGCCGACGCAGCCGATATCACTGTGACCGCCTGGGTCAACTGGGACGGCGGTGGCAACTGGCAGCGTATCTTCGACTTCGGCAACAACACCGACCAGTACTTGGCACTGTTGCCAAAGTCCGGCGATAACACGCTGCGACTGACCATCAAAAACGGCAGCGGCGAACAGTTTGTCGATTCCTTGGTTTTGCCGACCCAGCAATGGGTCCACGTTGCGGCACGACTGAACGGAAACACTGCAACGTTATATGTTAACGGCAGTCCCGTCGCTTCCAACAGCAACGTGACGATTAACCCGATTGATTTTGCGCCGAATAAGAACTACATCGGCGACAGCCAGTACGGTGCCGACCCCTTGTTCAACGGGCGTATTGACGAGTTTCACATTTACAGCTATGCCTTGACGAATGCCGAAATTCAGAGTCTATATCTCGGCCAGGCGAACACGCCTGATCCCGCGGTCAATACCAGCGGCGTGCCGACCCAGTCGTGCCTGACATGGCAGGGCGGTTTTGCCGGCGAACAGGCGTGGCAGACCTACATGGGTACCTCGCAAACCGCCGTGGCCACGGCAACGACCGCCAGCGCCGAGTACGTCGGCGTGCGGTACCAGCCGCAGTTGTCAACGGCGATGCTGTCGCCCAGCACCACCTATTACTGGCGTGTGGATCCGCTGAAACCGGATGGAACGGCCGTAAAAGGCACGGTATGGATGTTTACCACCGGCAGTTCCACCGGCCAGCAGACCCCGAAATTTGCCGGCCACCTGTTGTCCAAACCGCCGGCTGTCGAAGGGATGGCCTACTCCCAATCGCTTTCCGGGGACGTTACAACAGCGAGCGCTTCCAGTTTTCAGAAGCTGGCCGGGCCCGACTGGATCTCCATCTCCACCGATGGCCAGATCACCGGAATACCACCGGAGGGCAGTGCCGGACAGAACACCTGCATGGTACGATTGACGGACGCCGACGGCTGGGCCGATGAGGCGATGGTCTCGCTGGTCGTTCAGGACACCTGCTCGGGGATGAACGGGATGAGCGACTTGACGCGGTTTGCCGAACACTGGTTATACATCGGGCCGGCCTTCAATCCCGCCGACTTGGATCAGAATCTTCGCGTGGATTTGATCGACTGGTCGTTGTTTGCGGCCGATTGGAATCACGTTTCCGAACCCGGTCTCGTGGCGGCCTGGACGATGAACGACGCCTTCGGGGAAACGATCGGGGACACCTTAGGGCACCACCCCGGAACGCTGCAGAATATGAATACGTCCTGGCGGCCTCTGGAAACCATTGTCGGGGAAACCGGATCTTGTCTGGCTTTCGACGGCGTTGATGACTCTGCCGTGATGACCGGCTTTAAAGGCATCACCGGCGGCGCGACCCGAACCTGCACGGCTTGGGTGAAAACACCGTCGGTTTCGGGCTATATTCTGACGTGGGGCGGAAACACCGACGGTCGCTGGTGGGTCATTCGGGTCAACGAAGGGGGGCAGCTTCGCGCCCAGGTTCAGGGCGGCAATATCATCGGCAGCACGCCGATTAATGATGATGTATGGCACCATATCGCTGTTGTTGTTACCGATGACGGTACCCCCGATATCGCAGAAGCGAAACTCTATGTGGACGGTCAGCGTGAAACGATCAGCGCTGTTGTCGACGAGCCGATCGACACTGCTGCATCGGAAGACGTGCGGATCGGCGCTTATTTAAGTGGTGTTACTGTTCCTTACTTCCGGGGCATGATCGACGAGGTGCGGATTTATGACCGTGCCCTCGATGACACTGAAATCATGACGATGGCTCGTGCCCGTACGGTGGCTTATTGGCGGTTTGAAGAGGGTCCGCTGGACGCCCCGGTTACACACGGGGGAGCCGGCAACGGTATATATTATCCTGGCGCGTTAGACAGTTCCGGGCATGGAAACCATCTGTCCGTCTTCGCAGAGGGATGGGCCGGGTTTGCCTATGGCGATAACGTCTCCGGGTCACTTCTGAAAACCGGCGACGACAATCTGTTCTGCGTTCAGAATACCGGATACGACCCGGCCATGTCCACTGGTTCGGAAGCGATGCGGACGATGACGCCGGCGGCCTGGACCATCGAAGTGTCCTTCAAACAGGAAAACGGCATTCATCGCACACTGGTGGGCCGGGATTCATACGGGACCATTGCCGCCTCGCCCGCTCTGGCAGCGCTGTATCTGCAAGTGACGCCGTCCGATGCGGTCACCATCGCATTTTCCGATGTGACCGGCTATTGGCACGCGGCCCAGTCGGCGGACGGACTCATTCAGGGATTTGATTTCCCGGATGCCGTGCAAGGCCATTGGTATCATCTGGCCGCGGTCAGCGATGGAACCTGGCTGTCGCTGTATCTGGCCGATGCCGATACCGACAGCGGATATCAGTTAGTGGCACAGACCGATCTGTCACAGAGCGGCAGTGTCAACACCGCCCTGTCGGCCGGCGCCGGAAGCGGCAGTGACTGGCAGGCGGGCACCTGGACGGTGGGACGGGGACTCTATAACGGGATACATACGGATCGAGCCCGTGGGTTTATCGACGAAGTCCGCATTTCCCGCCAGGCTCTGACACCATCACAGTTCCTGTATACTCTACCATAAGTTAAACATCAATATAATGTTTTGTGAACGCTTAAATGGGGAATGTCAGATTCGACAGTTTTCTGCCGCTGATCGGAAAAAGAAATTGTTATCACTGGCAAACACAGTGTCATCGCAAATACTTATGTCGATTTTTGAAGAGTTTGTAGGGTAAGCGAAAAAAGAAGATTGGGATCAATGCAGATCATTGAAAAAACAAATAAGGTTTTAAAAGGATTTTATGATGAAAACGATTTTTCGCGGTATTCAAGTTGCATCATGGGTTTTGCTGCTGATGGCTTCCTGCGCAGCGACGGCGGGCTCGCCAACGATCACGATCACGATGGATAAAAAAGGCCCGCAGATCAGTCCCTCGCTCTATGGCATCTTTTTTGAAGAGATCAACCGTGCCGGTGACGGCGGCCTGTATGCTGAGATGCTCGAAAATAGATCGTTTGAGGATAATGCATCAACGATTTCAGCTTGGAAATCGACGGGGACAGGTCAACTGTCTCTTGACAGGCAGCAGCCGATTAACGAGCGAAATGAGACTTCCCTGCGGATGGATATGACCGGTGCCGGCGGCAGCGTTGTTAATTCGGGATTTAATAACGTGGGCCTTGCTATTGAGAAGGGCAAAAAATACAACGCCTCCTTTTATATTCGCAGCGGCAATGACTTTAATGGTTCCGTGACAGCAAGGCTTGAAACTCGCGTAGGAAAGGTGTTGGCTCAGGAAAAGATTGAAACAATCGGAACAGCATGGAAGAAGCATGAGCTGACGCTAAAAGCTAAAGGCAGCACTCAAACCGCTCGTTTTGTACTGGAGGCTGACGGTGAAGGCAGCCTCTGGTTTGATATGGTTTCGCTGGTTCCCCATGCGACCTGGAAAGGTCACGGCATGCGAGCCGATCTGGCCAAGATGATCGAGAACATGCAGCCTCGTTTTGTTCGTTTTCCGGGGGGCTGTTTTGTGGAAGGCAACCGCCTTGAAAACGCAGTACGATGGAAAGAAACCATCGGTGACCCGGCCCAGAGAAAGGGCAACTGGTGCATTTGGGGGTATCAGACAACCGGCGGCTTCGGCCTGCATGAGTTCCTTCAATGGTGCGAAGATCTGGATTCCGAAGCGATGTATGTTATTAACTGCGGAATGGCCCATGAAGATCATGTGCCGATGGACCAGATGGATGAATATGTTCAAGATGCGCTGGACCTGATTGAGTACGCCAAGGGACCAGTCCGTTCCGAATGGGGCGCCAAGCGTGCCGCGGCCGGTCACCCGGAGCCGTTTAATTTGGTGTATTTGCAGATTGGTAATGAAAACGGCGGTCCGCTCTATAATGAACGTTACAACCTGTTCTATGACGCCATCAAGTCAAAGTACCCTGAAATACGACTGATTGCATGTGACTGGGGCGGTACCCCACAGGACAGACCCCTAGAGATTATTGATGAGCACTATTATAGCAATCCCAAGTTCTTCAGGCAGCGCGCTCATATGTATGATGATTATGACCGTAGCGGCCCGAAGGTGTATGTTGGCGAGTATGCCGTCACCCAAGGCTGCGGAGGTGGCAATCTGATCGCCGCACTGGGTGAGGCGGCATATATGACGGGTCTCGAGGCGAATGCCGATCATGTTGTGATGGCATCCTATGCTCCTTTGTTTGTGAATCCTTCGATGCGGCGCTGGAATCCGAATGCAATTGTGTTCGATCAGGGACGCTGCTACGGAACGCCGTCTTATCATGTCCAGGCGATGTTTTCAAAGAATGTCGGCGATGTTGTTTGTCCGACTCAAATCGAAGCACCCTTGATGGAATTGAGCAGTCCCAAGGGATGGATTTCTTTGGGAACATGGGCAACGCAGGCGGAATTTAAGGATATCAAGGTCACACGAGGTAATCAGGTACTCTTTGAGAGTGATTTTTCAAAAGACAGCGGACCGTTTCGTTTTCATCAAGGTAACTGGAAAGCGGTTGACGGGGTGCTTCGTCAGACCGGTGGTGGTGAAGCTGCAATGGCCGCAATCGGTGAGACATTATGGGGCAGCGATTACACCCTCTCTCTCAAAGCGCGTAAGATTAGCGGCAATGAAGGGTTTCTGATTGGGTTCCAACTCTCGCATGATACCGAAAAACGCTGGCTGAATCTTGGCGGCTGGGGTAATAGCCGGCATGGTCTTGAAGGTGTTGGTTCAGGAAAGCGAATTAGCGGAAAAATCGAAACAGACCGTTGGTACGACATCCGTATTGAACTTAAGCAAGGCCAGGTCGACGGATATCTTGATGGCAAAAAGATTCTTTCTGAAAAAGAAATGCCGACCGAATCACTCTTTGCCGTGGCGAGCAAAACTGCCGACGGTCAGCAACTGATTCTCAAAATTGTCAATACCAGTGAAAAAGCGGTCACCACCACGATCAAAAGCAATGGCGTCGAAGCGATTGACTCAAAAGCGGAAGGCTGGGTCTTGACCTCGGCTGGTATGATGGACGAAAATACCTTCGAACGGCCGGATAATATCATTCCAAAGACGATTAGTATCAGGAATGCTTCAACGGAGTTTAGCCACACACTCGCGGCGCGTTCTGTGACGATTCTTCGCCTGAAAGTGAAAGACTAAAATCACAGTTGGGTAAGTCCATTTGTCTTCTTTATGGCTACTATGCATACTACACGAGCATCAGAGGCATTCGGGTGCCTGAAAGAAAAATAATGATGAGCAAAAGAGAGGTGACAGAACATGTCTTGTAAGTGGGGGAAATGTTTCTGTGTACCGTGGGTCTTTAAAATGCCACAAGAAGCCGAGAGTCTTTTGGTTCGGGACTGTCAGATTTGGAGGGTGTTCTTTCTGGTTCTATGGATTTTTTTCAGTACATCTGTTCAGGCGTTTAACCAGGCCGACCTCAATGGCGACTGTCGTATCGATATTGATGATTTTGTGCTGTTGGCCGATGAGTGGCTGACAGAGAGCGGCGTTGCTAATATCGACACGGCCCAGGTGGTTGTGGATGTCTCGGATTTTTCGGTTCTGGCGAGGAATTGGCGTTATCGAAGCCTGATGATTTCCGAGTTTTCCGCGTCGAATAATGCGGTGATTGCGGATGAAGACGGTGATTATCCCGACTGGATTGAAGTGTACAACCCGTCGTCACAGACCGTTGAACTCGATGGACTCTACCTGACGGACACTTCTCTGGACCTCACAAAATGGCGTTTTCCGGATGTGCGGATTGAGGGCGGGCAGATGCTGGTGGTGTTTGCATCCGGCAAGGACCGTGCCGTCGCCGGCATCCCGCTGCACACAAATTTCAGTCTGGACAAGGACGGTGGAAACCTTGCGCTAGTGTGCTCAGACGGTTCTTCAGTGATTGACGACTATGGGCCGAGCTATCCGGAACAATCGACTGACGTTGGATATGGGCCAACGCAACAGACAATCACGCTGGTTGGCCCGGATGATGACGCCCGATATTTTGTTCCTTCCGATGATACATGGCAGGATGTCTGGATGCAGGAGGGATTTGATGATTCCGGCTGGGCCGCAGGGCAGGCCGGCGTGGGATTCAGTGTGGTTGCGTCTACAAACGTTGTCGGTTATTGGCCATTTGATTCGCTCAGTGCCGGCCTGACACCGGCAACAGTCGGAAACGATGCAACGGTTTTTGAAGCCATGGGCCATGCCGGCCAGATTGTCACACTGGAAGATGGATTGATCGGCAATGCGTTGCGATTTGCCCCGGATATCAATACTGCCGGAGGTTTCGGCGGCTCCGTTAATGCTCCTGTTGCAATCGGCGGTCCCGGTGGCAGCTTTTCCGCGTCCTGCTGGGTCAATCCCGACAACGACTTTACGACCCCCGCTCAGGCCTATGCCCGCATTCTGCACACCCAGTACCAGAACAATTTCTACCTTGGTACCAACAACACCACGGGGCGTTATATGTGGATTGTCAATAACGACTTCTCGCTGCATTCGGCCGACGGGATGCAATCGGCCGGAAACTGGCAATTGCTTACGGGAACCTTTGACGCCGCCACCAATGAAGCCGTTTTCTATGTAAATGACGTTGAAATCGCCCGGTCGATTCAAGCGGCTGATACGACTCGCTATGTCGGCAATATGGGCATTGGCAACAATGCCGGCAGTCTTGATTCGTACGAGGCTTTCAGTGGCCTGATTGATGATGTCAGAATCTATGACAAAGCCCTGACGGTTGATGAAATCGCCTGGCTGTACGGAAGCGTCATGGGCGGCGGGAACGACCGGGTTAAGGATATGATGTACGGTATCAATACGTCGCTGTGGATTCGGAGTGAATTTGAAATTGCAGACTTGGACGCTTTTGATATATTACTGCTGAACATCAAATACGAGGATGGCTTTGCGGCCTATCTGAATGGGCAGTTGATTGCAAGCCGAAATGCTCCCGCAGTGTTGCAATGGAATTCATCAGCGGTTGAAAATCATGTGATCCCATCCGTTTGGACCCCCGAAACCTTTGTGGTGGCGAATGCAAAAATACTGCTGCGTCCCGGAACAAATGTCTTGGCGATACAGGCACTCAATGACGATCGCGATGACGGTAAGTTTCTATTGCAGCCGGAACTGGTGGCGGTAAGAACCAGCGATGAGGTACTGTATTTTGATCCTCCGACTCCGGGGCAAGCCAATGGAGACGGGTTTGTCGGTGTGGTGGCCGATACACAATTCAGCCGGAACCGAGGGTTTCACACAGATCCGTTTGACCTTGAGATAACCAGTGACACACCCGGTGCGCAGATATACTATACGACCGACGGTTCGGCACCGTCTCTGGCCGCCAGTTTCTATGACGGTCCTATCCCCATTCAGGCAACAACGGTGATTCGGGCCGCGGCTTTCAAGGATGGCTATATCCCGTCCAACAGCGATACGCACACTTATATTTTTGCCGCCGATGTTCCCCTGCAAAGTACGATGTGGACCGGGATCACTACGGATCCGGTGTGGGGGCCGCAGATGGTCGATTCATTGCTGGCGATTCCGACGGTTTCGCTGGTGACGCAAAATGAAATTTCTGAAACTGAGCAGGCGACGTCTGTCGAATTGCTTTTTCCGGACGGCACAGAGGGATTTCATCTTGACGCCGGCGTTGAACACTACGGCGGACACAGCCTTATTTATCCGAAAAAATCTATGCGCCTCAGTTTTAAGCGGGAGTACGGGGCGGCCAAACTCCATTACAATCTGTTTGGCGACAATGCTGCACAGGAGTTTGATCAATTCATTCTGCGAACGGGTTCTCACGATACGATGTTCTGGATCGACCCTGGCACCGGTTCACGCGGGACATATCTGCGTGGTCGGTGGTCCTCGGATCGACAACTGGAGATGGGCCATCCCGCGCCGCACGGCTATTTTGTGCATGTGTACATTAACGGAACCTATTGGGGACAGCACCAACTGATGGAACGTCCCAATGCAGCCTTTCTGGCGTCCTATTTTGGCGGCAGTAAGGAGGATTATGACGCGATTAACAAAGGCCTCGTCATCGACGGCAATGCGGACGCCTGGAATGCGATGGTCGCTTCCACCGGCAACTATGCAAGCCTTCAGCAGTATATGGACGTTACCAGTTATGCTGATTATATGCTGTTGGAATTTTACGGCGGCAACGACTGGGACTGGCGCGGCTACCAAAACTGGATGGCAGCCAGAAAAAGAGAAGCGGGGGCCGGTTACCAATTCTTTGCCTGGGACAATGACATCAAGCTTCGCAGAGATCCCGGCACCAATATCGTCGGCAGCCGCGGCGGTCCGGCGGATATGTGGTGGTCGATCAGGCAGCATGAAGAGTTTCGGATGTTACTGGCGGACCGGGCCCAAAAACTCTTTTTGGATGATGGGATGTTGACTGATGGACGTGTTATTGCGGACCTGGATGCACTGGCCGCCCGTATTGACACAAGCATTATTGCCGAAACGGCTCGTTGGGGGCGTTCCGGGGCAGTTGTCAGCGGGTGTACCGAGGGGTGTTATTGGAATGACTATACTCCCGACGTCTGGCTGGATGAGTTGGACTGGATGAAATACACATTTGTGCCGGGGCGGGCCACGACGGTTCTTGGGCAACTGAGGACAGCCGGACTCTTTCCGTTGATCGATGCTCCGTCATTGAGTCCGCATGGCGGATTGATCAATACGGGGCAGGTCGTTATGCTGACGGCGCCGACAGGGATTCTATATTATACTCTTGACGGGTCCGATCCCCGTTTGCCCGGCGGTGCGGTTAGCCCGGACGCCCAGACGATTCTGATGGATTCAACGGTTGTCATCGCTGCCGGCAGCCCATGGAAATATTGGGATAGCGGAACCGATCCGGGAACGGATTGGCAGCAGGTTGGTTTTGCCGATTCCGCCTGGTCGCAGGGTAACGCCGAACTGGGCTACGGTGACGGCGATGAGTCGACGGTTGTCGATTTTATCGATGCCGATCCCGCAACCGCCGGTGTCCAGCCGAATGCTGCGACCTATTTTCGGCGACATTTCACGGTCAGCGAGACCGCTTCGATCCTGTCGGCGCAAATTCATGTGCTGCGAGACGACGGTGCAATTGTATTTGTCAATGGCCAAGAACTGTTTCGGGATAATATCGCTGCCGGTCCTGTTACTTATGAGACCTACACCGGCAATGCGGTCGAAGAAAGCAACGTCTTTCATTCACACACGATTGAACCGACGGTCTTGCAGGAGGGGGATAATGTCATTGCGGTGGAGATTCATCAGGCCACTGCCGAAAGCAGTGACATCAGCTTTGATTTGAGATTAACTGTCGAGTATGAATCGGCGGCGGTTCCCATGAGCCGTTCGGCCGTCATGAAGACGCGCGCCTATCAAAACGGTCAATGGTCGGCCTTGAATGAAGCGGTGTACGCGATTCCGTCGGTGGCTCAGAATCTGCGGATTACCGAGTTGATGTATCATCCGGCCGACCCCAATACCGAGTTTATTGAGCTGCAGAATATCGGTGATGAATCGATCAATTTAAACCGGGTCAAATTCACAAAGGGCATTGATTTTGTTTTCGGTGATACCGTCCTGGAACCCGGTCAGTTGATTGTGCTTGTCGAGGATGCGGCTGCTTTTGAGGCAAAATATCCCAGCGGCGTGACAGTCGCCGGAGAGTACACCGGCCAACTGGACAATGACGGAGACCGCATCATGGTTATTGATGCCATCGGGCGGGTTATCCATGATTTCAGCTATGATGACGGGTGGTATGAGATTACCGACGGCACCGGGTTTTCATTGACGATGGCTTATCCAGCCAGCCCGGACATGAATGACTGGGGTATCAAAGCAGGCTGGCGGTCCAGCCTGGCCGAAGGCGGCAGCCCCGGGGGGGGCGATAACGTGTTGGCTGCCGATAGTATTGTGGTTAATGAACTCCTGTCGCATTCCCATGCAGCCGCCTCGGACTGGATAGAACTGTACAATAAAACCGGTCAGGCGATTCACATTGGCGGCTGGTTTTTGAGTGATGATGATTCGGACCCGAATGCGATTCGAAAATATGAGATCCCCGCCAATACGATGATTCCGTCCCATGGCTATGTTCTTTTTGACCAGGCCGATTCGTTTGGAAGTCTGTCACAACCGGCGGAAAAGCGGTTCGGATTGAGTGAAGCCGGCGAGACGGTTTACCTGTATTCCGGCCAAAACGGGATGGTTACAGGGTACTATCAAACTCAGCAGAAATTTGATGCGTCCGAAAGAGACGTTACCTTCGGTCGTTATGAAAAGGCGGAGCTTTCAGGCGGCTATGATTTTGTTCGGATGGCTGCGGCAAGCGCAGGGGGGCCAAACAGCGGGCCTCTTGTGCCGGATATTGTGATAACGGAGATCTATTACGACCCGGACGACGGAAGCGATTATGAGTTTTTGGAACTGTACAATCGTTCCGGCTCTGCGGTTGTCCTGTTGACGGAAGTGACGACGGAAACATCGCCGGATGTCTTTGTCACCGAATCCCTTCCGTGGCGTCTTCGGGGGACCGGCTTTGATTTTCCGACCGATCCGGCGGTGGTGATCAGCGCCGGTCAGTCCATCATTGTCGCCAGGGACCCGACCCGCTACACGCCGGCAGCGTATGATGTGTACGGTCCCTATTCGGGCAAGCTGGACAATGACGGCGAAGAAATCGAACTGCAGATTCCCGGCGATCTGGAATATGGTCAAGCGCGATACTGGATTCCGATTGAAAAGATTGATTACGGTAACGACGTCCCCTGGCCGACGTCGCCGCATGGGGGCGGCGATGCGTTATATCGGCGAGATAACGATGTCTATGGACGTGACTATTCCAATTGGGCTGCCGGACCGGCAACTCCGGGGCAATCATATCTATCCCCATAGGGGCGTCGAACCCCATACAGAAGGGCTGGACGGTTTTTAAGCGATGTGTCGGGGTTTTATGCGGGGATTGACGGGACTATTGATGAAACGCTTTTTTGGCTTGTAGCGGTGAACATCCGCGGTGTTTTTTATAAAGACGTGAAAAATAATAAGGGTCTTCGTATCCGAGCCGACAGGCGACGTCGCGGATGGTCATTTCCGGCTGCTTTTTAAAATAGTCATCGGCCTTATCCAACTTTAGATCAATCTGATATTGTTTGAAGCTCTTTCCTGTCATTTTTTTAAATTTATGTGACAAGCTGGATTTGCTTTGGCTGAGCATTTTGGCGCCGTCGGAAAGGTCCAGATTTTCTTCCATGTGAATTTCCATGAAATTCATTAATGGTTGTATGGAGGTATTGCCGTAAAGTTCGATCATGTGCTGGTACAAAATGGAATCCACCAGAATATTGAATAGTTTGAGAATATTTGACATCTCGCTGTTTGAATAACAGGGTGTTGCTTCAAAGGCCTGTTTCAAGTCGGTGTTTTTGAATTGTTTCTTCCATTGGTTGCTGATTTTTGGAGGTATCCATTTTGTGGCGGTTCGAAACTGCCCGATCATGAGAAACCCAATTAGAGCCTGGTCCATAATAATGGGAGTGACGGATTCTGTCATGCCTCCGTGGCACTGATAATGAATTGTGTGGCCCGCTTCGATCGCGGTTTGACGCTTTTTTTTGTCCAGTGAGATGCAGATGTCTTCATATTCCAGATCGTCTCGTAAAAGCTGACAATAGCGGCACAGAGGTTTACTCTTGCCGACTTTGAGTTCTCGGCCTTCAGCGGAAAAAAAAGCTATCCGGATATTGAACAGTTCGGTGAAAACATCCAGTATCTCTTGGGCTCTTTCCTGAAAGATGTACTTTAAAGGATACTTCATATCCTAAGTATAATGGAGATTTATGAAGAAGTCCATTCTTTTTGTTGAAAAATCCATTCTTTTGGGCCTTTTTTCTGTTTATTATACATGTCGTTCAATGGCTCATTAAGCTTTCCGGCGACACTGATACCTTAGAAGAATAGGAAAAACGATGATGACTAAACGAGAGATTGTCAAACTTTCTCTAAAAGGCCAACCCGTTCCTTATACACCCTGGTCCTTTAAATTCACTCAGGAAGCGGAAGAACTTCTCATTCAGCACTATGGCACCGATGATATCGAATCGGTGGTGGATAATCACATTGTCCGTCTCGGCAGCGATATCGGCTTTTTTGAGGAAATTGAAAAGGACCATCTTCGCGATGTGTTCGGGGTGGTTTGGGACCGAACCATTGATAAAGACATCGGTATCGTCAAGGGACAGATTCTGGCCCAACCCGTTGTTGATGGTTGCACGTTCCCTGACCCGCTGGATCGACGTTTTTTCGATAATATCGAGGAAAAGATTGCGGCGCGGGCAGATTGCTTCCGCTTGTTCGAGATTGGGTTTTCACTCTATGAGCGGGCCTGGTCCCTTCGCGGAATGGAAAATCTGATGATGGATTTCATTGAGCATCCCGAATTCGTTCACGCACTTTTTGGGAAGATTGCCGATTACAACATCGCCCAAGTCAAAGAGGCCCTGAAATATGATATTGATGCGGTTTATTTCGGCGACGACTGGGGCCAGCAGCACGGGCTCATCATGGGGCCGCATCTTTGGCGGGAGTTCATCCTGCCGCATATCAAGCGGATGTACGCGGCTGTTCGTGATGAAGGTAAATACGTGTTTATCCATTGTTGCGGCGATGTGGATGAATTATTTGATGACCTGGTGGACGCGGGCCTGAACTGTTTTAATCCGTTCCAGCCGGAAGTGATGGATGTCGATTCGCTGTTGGAGCAGTACCGGGGGAAACTGGCGTTTCACGGGGGGCTTTCGATGCAGAAAACCCTGCCGTTTGGTACGGCTGAGGAAGTAAAAGCCGAATCCAGTCACTTGCTGGAAGCCGGTTTAAAAGGCGGGCTGATTTTTTCACCGTCGCATTCGGTTGAAAGTGACACCTCACTGGAGAACATCCTGGCGTTTATCAATCTGGCCAAAAGCCAGGACGGTTACCGCCGCAGTATGGGCAAGACGCGGCGGATTGTGGAGACGCCGGTGTCTTTACAGAAAGCGGTTTTTCAAGCACCTGTCAAAAAATTATAATTATGGAGTATCTGTATGAGACGAGAAAAAGGATTTACGTTAATTGAATTGCTGGTGGTTATTGCGATTATCGCGCTGCTGTTGAGTATTGTCCTGCCCTCGCTGGGGAAAGCCAAGGAGTACGCTCGGCGGGTGGTTTGCGCCAGCAACCAGCGGCAATGCGGCATGGCGGTTCGGATTTATTCGGAAGAAAACAATGGAATGTTTCCGCTTCAAGCTGCTACTAACTGGGCATGGGACGTGTCCTACTGGACAACGGATCTGATTTTAAACAGCGGTGCCGAACCCGATATTTTTTATTGTCCCGCCAATCGGACGATGAGCGCTGACGATATGCGGTTCTGGCGATTTTCAGAGATTACGCCTCCGGCGACGTCCATTTCGACGCCCGAGCCCACGGGGGATGCTCGAAAAGATTTTTATCGGGTGTCGGCCTTTTTTTGGATATTTGAGAGCCATAATGCGCGGGACCGCCAGTTTCCGGATCCCCGCATTGCCCTGACGGGACTGCCGTCCCGAGAGTGGCTGTACCGGATGAGCGACCTGAAAAGCCCCTCGACGGCGGAGATGGTCACCGATGCCGTGCTGAAGCAGAACGGTTCCTTTTCGGAAATCAAGGGCGGTCTGTGGTATGGATGGGGCGAGTTTAACAGTTCGAATCATCTGGACCGCAGCGGCGAACTGGCTGGGGCGAATGTCGTTTTTGCCGATGGTCACAACGAGTGGCGAAGGCCGGAAGACTTGTTAAATCCCGACCGAACCGATCGTGTCCGCATCTCCAGAGACACTGCTGACGGCGCTGTGGAGCAAATCTGGTAAACCATGGGGCCGATACACAGCGAATGCAAAAGAGAGAGGCCCTTGATGCGGTAAACGGATGGGTGAATGCCGCGATGTGTGTGAAAAGCAACGGGCGTTCCGTTGATAAATTGAAAAGTAGAGTTTTTTCGGGAGGTTGGAATGATGAAAAAGATGTTATTGACAGGAGCGTTTTTAGCAGCGATGGCGATCAGCCCGGCTGCATTGCTGACGGTTCCGAACGCCTCGTTTGAGGCACCGGACGTGGAGGGATTTGACATGGAAATTGCCGATTGGGAAGACCCGGACACTACCGGGGTGTTTGCCAATGCCGCGGGATTCGGCAATTTTATCACCAATGCTGACGGTGACCAAATGGCATTCATGAATGCCGGCGCCGGAAACAACATCTTTATGGATTTGGCGTACACGCTGGAAAGCGACAAGACCTACACGCTGACGGTCGGAGTGGCTGGGCGTTCAGACAGTTTGCCTGGCGATATGGCCAACACCAAAATGGAGTTGCGGTTATATACTCGCGTTCCGGAGTTGACCGTTCTGACCAGCGAGGAAGTGGTTTATGGTGACTTGAGCAACACGGAGTTGACTTATTATTCGGCCACGCTGAATGGCGCCGATATTCCGGCCGCTTCGATTGGCGAAGGGTTGGGCATCTGGCTGATCAGCACCGTTGGCAACGGTGGCGACTGGACGCTGGATGATGTGAGCTTGTCGATGGTTCCGGAGCCGGCAACGATGCTGCTGCTGGGACTGGGGAGTCTGGTATTACGGAAAAAACGTTCATAGACGGGAAAATATTTTTTGATGAATCGGGCGCGGACCGCCTCTGAAAGGTGGTCCGTGTCATTCGATCAGTCGTCGCGAGATCACAGCGACGCGAGAGACGAAAGAGCAGGGTTCTACCCGTGTGGTAAGTGCCTGCGGGAGTTCTTTGTCATATTAATCTCATGTAAAAAGCGGGGTTGCTGTAAGGCACATTCATTTGACATCGTTATAGATACTATAACACAGGACTGTGCTTGCGGCAATTTATATCCCTAAGGGTATCTAAATAAAATGAGAAGTTTTTTTAAGGAGATGCAGAAATGGAATTGAAACATAACATGAAACATGTTTTTGGGGTGTGGGTTCTCCTGATCGGATTCGGCCTGCTGTCGGGAGTCTCCGATGCAGCCCTGTTGGGGGAGTGGAAATTTGACGGCAATGCCAATGACAGCAGCGGCAACGGCCGGGACGGTACACTTTTTCCGGGAGCGGCCGGCAGTATCCAATTCGTCGACGAAGGCCGGGGAGGGTGCGTGAAATATACTAATGCTGAGGACCGGATTGCGATTCCCGCAACCACCATCGGCACCTCGTTTTCTGTGGTTGCTTGGACGCGATGGGATGGCCAGTTTGGTGATTGGCAGCGATTTATCACGAGCCACTTCGGAAACGGGTTTTATATTGGCCGCGAAGGCAATACAAACAGTTGGAAATTCATTGTCAACGGCAATTTCAATATGACCACTGGCCAAATCGTCGCCGATCAGTGGCAGCATATCGCTGCTACTTACAACGGAACGACCAAAGTTGCCCGGTTGTACATCAACGGTCAACAGTCCGGCGGCGACATCATAATGAGTGATCCGTCACAAGTCGCCGATGTGATTAGCATTGGAAAAGCCACCGGCGAAGGCGAATCAAGTCTGACGGGCCTGATCGACGAAGTGAAAATTTATAACCATACACTCACGGCGTCGGATGTCTCCAACTTTTACAACGCGGAATATCTACAGGCCGTCAGCGGTCCGACTGACCGGGCGGTCTGGTCCGGCGAAACCGATACGGCAACTTTTGATCTGACGATCGACAAGGCCGCCGGTTCGACGGTGACGGACATCCAGTGGTACAAAAAGGCCGCCCCCGGCGACCCGAACATCCTGCTTGTTGACGATGATGTCAAGTATGACATTGAATGGTCTCAAGACGATGCCTCACTGACGGTTTACGATGTGGACGCCAGCGATGCCGCCAATACCTATCATGCGGTTGTGACACTTGATGCAGGCTCACCGTCGGTGATTGAATCTCGATCTGCGGGGTTGCAAATTAGCGACGGGCTGGTGCATCGTTGGAGTTTTTCCGGCAACCTGACTGACTCGGTGGCAGCTGCTGACGGGATACTTTATGATCCGAATGGATTGGCTTCTTATGTGGACGGCGACACCCAACTTCTACTGGACAACCGCCTACAGCGACCGCTGGACGACCCGAATGATATGACGTATGTCCAATTGCCGGGTGGGCTGATTTCTCCGCTCAACAACTTTATGACTCTTGAGTTATGGGCTACGCCGCATCGCATCAATAACGATTGGACGACCATGTTTGCGTTTGGTGACGATAACGATGGGGATATGATGTCCTATGACGGCGGCGGTACGGGCCTGATCGGTTCGTTGCAACTTATGAATCCTGCCGGGGGGCTTGCATTCACGTATCAAGCGACTGTGGCACGCTGGTTCTCGCCGTCTTTGCCCGTGGTTGATGAGCCGTTTATGTACACGATGGTCTGGGATGGCAATACCAATACCGGACGGTTTTATCTCAATGGCGAGGAAATCGCAAGCGGGGCTCTGCCCGCAACACTTGCGACGGTCAATGATGTTGACAATCTTTTGGGAGTCGCCTACTGGAACGACCTGCTGGCAAATATATCGTTTGATGAGTTGCGGATTTACGATTACCCGCTGCCCAGCTACTATATTTACGCCCACAACGAGGCCGGCCCGGACGAATTGAATGTTGAACTTTTACCGGCCGTGAACGGCCCGCAGGACGTCGGGGTGTATCCGGATATGCTGACTGATGATACGGATTCGGCGACCTTCACCGTGGTTATCAGCAATCTGCCGCCAACAACGACGGTAGCGGATGTCAAGTGGTACCACGACGATGTCGAAGTGGTTGACGACGGCTCCAAGTATATCATTGCGTTTGACGACACCGAATCGACTCTGACAATCAATGATGTTGCGGGAGCCGACGCAGGGGACTATTACGCCGAGGTTACTCTGGATACCAGCGCCTCGCAACTGTCCGATACCGCGAGGCTGACGTTGTGCGGCGGGTTGGCGCATCGCTGGAGTTTCTCCGGCAACCTGACCGATTCGGTGGGGTCTGCCGATGGAACACTTTACGATCCCAAAGGGCATGCTTCGTATGTCAGCGGCAATACCCAGTTGTTGCTGGACACAGCGCCTGTTCGTCCTGCGACCGATCCGAATGCGATTGTCTATGTGGCACTGCCGGATGGGCTCGTTTCGAGCTTGGACAACTATATGACGATTGAGATATGGATGACGCCTCACCGCATCAATGGCGACTTTACCAGTCTGTTTGCATTCGGTGCCGACGACGACGGCGATCCGTTGGTCTTTACCGATGGAACCGGCCTTCTTGGTCAACTTCAGATTTTGGCTGAAGGCCCCGGATTTTCTCACCAGACAGCGTCGACGGTGACCCGGTGGTCTTCAACAACGCCGCCGGTGGCCGATGAGCCGCTGATGCTGGCGATGGTCTGGGACGGCAATGCCAACACCGGCCTTTTCTACCTCAATGGGGTTGAAATGGCAACCGGCACTCTGTCCGGTAAACTCTCGGCGATCAATGACGTCGATAATCTGCTGGGAATGGGTTATTGGAAC
Source organism: Anaerohalosphaeraceae bacterium (assembly GCA_963675155.1). Lineage (GTDB taxonomy): Bacteria > Planctomycetota > Phycisphaerae > Sedimentisphaerales > Anaerohalosphaeraceae > 4572-13. Next base: position 1,935,342 of record OY775912.1, read on the forward strand.
GATCTGATGCTAAATGCATCAATTGATGAACTGCGGATTTATGACTGGGGTTACGATGCTCCCTGGATCGAGGCTCATTACGATGCTGGTCCGGATGTTCTGTATGTCAACCCCTGTATTAATCCGCCGGAGTATGATCTCGACGGCGACTGCAAAGTCGGCTTGGCTGATTTCGCGAAAATCAGCGTCGATTGGCTGAAATGCGGGCGTATTGATTCATGCGACTAATGCAGCATCATTAATGAGGATTTTAAGGACTGCGCCGAGACCGGCGCAGTCCTGTTTATTATGCACAACAGGAGTTGAAAATGGGACGAGATAGCGTTTTAATGTTGTGCATCCTGTTTTTGCCGATCATGGTGACAGTGCAGGCCGATGTATCTGTTGGCGGGTCATTGTGCATTGATCTGGATGTCCGGGATGCGGCTTTCAGCCTTGGCGATCCGGTGGCTGTTTGGAGCAATGACGGAACGCTTGCGGGCAGTTTCCAGGCAGTTTCCGGGAAAACTCCCGTTGCTGAGATGACAGGCGGTGTCCCGGCGATCACCTTTCGAGGCGACGGCGATGCGGATTGGATGGTTCTAAAAGAAGCCGAAGGGACCGATCAATGGATTATGGCCGATACCTTTTCGCCGGGGGGCTGGCATCATGTTGCCGTTACGCTTCAGGGGGCTACGGGAATTCTCTATCTGGATGGTACTGAAGTGGGACGCCATGATTCCATTATCCATTTGCCTATTTCTCTGGGTGAGACCACGCAGAATTACCTTGGCGATTCTCAATTTTCTACCGATCCCTTATTTAAAGGCGAGATTGATGATTTCCGTGTTTATAATCGTGCCTTGGAGGCCGCTGAAATCGATTGTATCGCTAATGGCAATCAAGGGAACCAAGGCGACCTCAATTGTAATCGGGAGATTAACCTGACAGACTTTTCTATCCTGGCGTCTCAATGGCTGGCTCAGCCAAAGCGACCTTCTGCAGACATTTCGCCGATGGAGCTCGATGGAGATGTGAATCTGCTTGATCTGATACAACTTATGGAAGATTGGCTGTTGGTCAATTAAAAAATTGGATACGAATAGTATCCGTGAATGAACATTACTTTGAAAGAAGGGATGGAGCACAAAATGATTCAGTGCAAAATCAGAGACGGTGTCCGATTCGGGACAACAGGATTTTGGGTGTTGCTGGTTGTATGGATGACCATGGTACCCGTGTTTGCCGGACAGGTGATTGATTATTCTGCTTATTCAGTGACTGCCTCAAGTACCTGGGTGGACGACCGGCGTCCGGAACATGTTATTGACGGCTCGGGCCTGAGTGATCCGTTGGGGGATATTGGAGCGACGCATAGCAATGCCGAGGCGGGTACAAATTATGCCTGGCATACTTATTTTAATGATTCTGCTGCCAATGGGATTGTGGAGCATGCCTGGCTGATTGTTGATTTGGGCGATATTTATACGCTCGATGGGATGAATATCTGGAATTATAATCATCCCGGCGGCGGGGGGGCTGAAATGACACGCAGCATCCGGGAGTACAATCTGTGGGTGCGGACTGATGACAGTGCCGGCAACAATGTCGCCAATAGTAATCAGCCGTTTGATGCAACCGGCTGGACATTGGTATTGGAGGAGGCGGTGCTGGAATCTGGGTCGGGGCTGAACACCTATACCGGACAGCTTGTTGCGATGGGCGGGGTCACTGCTCAACGCGTTGCCATTGAAATTCTCAGTAACTATGATGGCTATGATGTGACCCGTGACGGCCTTGCTGACACCGATCCATTCGGCCCGTTGGTGGGCTGTTCCGAAGTTCGATTTTTTCAGACGTACGGGCCGATTTTGTTGGCTGAAACAGAAGGCAGTACACAGGTGGCAGAAGGCAGCACGGTTTTTGACGAATGTACGGTTGAGCTGCTGCAGTCGCCGCTCAGTGACGTGACCATTTATCTGGAGGAAATCGCCGATCCCAATCAGATTGTGATTGTTCCGGAGTCTTTGGTATTTACGTCTGAAAACTGGCAAACGCCGCAAACCGTTTGGATCAGCGCTGTTGATGACACGACCCTCGAAAGGGATCCGCATGAAACAGAGATCATGTACCAGGTTGTTAGTACCGATCCGGATTTTACCGGAATCGTTTTTTACCAACCTGTTTCAATTCAGGAAAATGATTGCGGGGCGTGGGGATTTGATCCGATGGATTTCAATTTTGACTGTCGGGTCAATTTAGAGGACCTGGCGTCCATGCTGACACGGTGGCTGGTGTGTACCATGCCGAATGAAGCCGGCTGCGAGAATATGATATCTCAGTCAACCGGTGCGATTGTGCCGACGGCGGATCAATTGCCGCCGCTTGAGCCGTTGATTGATACGCCGCTTCGAGACACCTGCATTCTGGCCGGACCGGACGGGATGTATTACCTGACGGGCACTACGGGCCACCCGGCATGGTGGATGTGGAATGATGGGATTCGCATGTATCAATCGCCGGACTTAGTCAACTGGGAATTGATGGATCAGCCTGGGGACGATGACGGTTTGATTTGGAATCTGGAAACTGAAGGCACCTGGGCCAATCGGTGGGTCGATGGATACCGGGCTGTTTGGGCGCCGGAGCTCCGTTACATCAACGGTAATTACTGGATTGCTTATTGCATGAATTGGCCTGGGGGGGGCACAGGTTTACTCAAAAGCAGCACAGGATTACCGGAAGGGCCTTATGTCGATGTTAAAATTGACGGCCCCTTGACGGGTGAAATTGATGCATCGCTGTTTCAGGATGATGACGGGACGGTCTATTTTGTTTGGCAAAACGGAAAAATCTGGCAGATGAATGAGCAGATGGACGGTTTTGTCGGCAACTGGCAACTGCTCCAGCCCTCCAATAACCATCAGGTTGGTTTTGAGGGCGCATTTATTCACAAAATAAACGGACGCTATTATTTGGGGGCGGCGGCTTATGATACCGGTTGCTATGACTTTGCGATGGCTTCCTCGGACTCTCTGTTTGGATCGTACGGCAATCGCTATATTGCGGTTCCACACGGCGGGCATAATGTTTTATTCTATGATGCGGACGGTCAGATGTATTCGACCTTTTTTGGCAGTGACGGCACGTCGCCCATTTATGAGCGTGCTTCTTTTCTGCCGGTCAAAATGGATGAGAATGGATATGTAATTCCGGTGGTGTCCGATGCCGCCAGTGCGGTTCATTCCTGGCGTTATACGACGACGATGCCGTCAGACGGTTGGAGGACGCTGGGATTTGATGATACCGGCTGGACGTCCGGAACCGCCGGGTTTGGCTCGGTTTATACGTCACAGAGTGCGGCCCGCACCGAATGGACCGATTCGGACATCTGGATGCGTCGGAAGTTTGAGCTGGATTCGCCTTGGCAGGCATATGCGAATTTGACGCTGCATGTGTACCATACCGGTGATACGCAGATATACTTGAATGACCGGTTGATTGCTGAGTTGGAGGGCACCAGTTCTGAATATACGCAGATTCAGTTGGAACCGGGTATTTCACAGACGTTGCTGATGGGGACAAATGTACTTTCGGTCCATTGTCAGGCTGCCGGGGCAGGTCGATATATCGATGCCGGGCTTTATTGTGGTCAATAATGTTAATTAATTGTAGATTGTTTATAAGTAAGACAGTAGATTAGATATGGAAAGGAATTCAACGGATGAAATCTAAGATTTATGGGATGGTAATAGGATTGTTTCTGATCTTTTTGTCGGCAACGACGATGGCTGCCGGTGAGACGGGGCATTCCTCAGGGCGATGGTCGCCAGAGAAGGCTTGGACATGGTATCAACAGCAGCCTTGGCCTTGCGGCTTCAATTATGTTCCCGGCAATGCCATTAGTTATACCGAGATGTGGATGGACTATTCGTTTGATCCTAAAGTCATTGATGCTGAATTGAAGATTGCCGAACAGGTTGGATTTAATTGCCTGCGGATCATCCTTCCTTATGTCGTGTGGGAACATGACCCAGCTGCTTTTAACGAACGGCTGGATGTCTTCTTGGCCATCTGCGACAAGCATGGCTTAAAGGCGATGCCAATCTTTTTTGACGATTGTCAATTCGGGCCGATTACTGATCCTGTTTACGGCAAACAGCCGGAGATGGTCGAAGGATGGTATGCCAACGGATGGACGCCCAGTCCCGGGCACCGCATGGTTCGTGACTCATCGACCTGGCCCAAGCTGCAGCAATTTGTGACGGATGTCATTGACACATTCAAAACCGATGCACGGATTCTGTGCTGGGATTTATACAACGAACCCACAAACGGCGGGCTGGGTGATGTGTCTGTCCCGCTTGTCGAAAAAGTGTTTGAATGGGCGAGAGGGATCAATCCCGATCAGCCGCTGACGGTGGGGTACTGGAATGAGAATAAAAAGCTCAATACGGTGATCTTTGAGAATTCGGATGTTATTACATTTCACAACTATCGTCCGGCCGAGCATTTGTCTGACCAAATTAAGACTCTGAAAACACTGGGCCGACCGCTGATTTGCACCGAATGGCTCAATCGCGGGATTCATTCGATTGTCGAAGCTTGTTTGCCGGTATTTTTTGAAGAACAGGTCGGCTGTCTGCATTGGGGGCTGGTCAACGGAAAAACCCAGACGGATTTAAACTGGGGTCATCAACCCGGCGACCCCGAACCGCTCGTCTGGCAGCACGATCTTTATCGTCCCGATTTTTCCCCGTATTCACTGACCGAGATCCAGCTTTTTGAAGATTGTATCAAGGCCTCGCCGGCATATCGTCAATCGGATGCGTCGAAAGGTATACGGTTTGAGCAGGTTGTGTTGACATCCGAACTGCTGCCGCAATCCTGGCGTTATACAAAGCAGTCGCCGCAGGGCGAGTGGACCGCCCCCGGCTATGATGACAGCTTGTGGCGACTGGGCAACGGTGGTTTTGGCGATCCCGGAATCGACGCCCTCGAAATCGGAACCGTCTGGAATTCAGATCAGATATGGTTGCGAAAAGAGTTTATGCTCGATTCGACCTACTTGACCAAGCCATATTTTCGTCTTTTCCATGACGAAGAAATTTGGATTTATATCAATGGTCAGCCCGTTCTGCATCGCTTCGGATGGACGCCCGGATATATTGATTTGCCCCTGCTTCATGACAAGAAGGGTGTTTTTAAGATCGGAAAAAATGTCATCGCCGTACGCTGCCGACAAACGAGCGGTTCACAAGGCGTGGACGTCGGCGTCATGAACAGACGGGGTCTTCAGTCAAATACGAAATAACGTCGACCGATGCGACCAAAAGGGTTCAGTTGTCGAAAAAGAAACAAATTTTTGATTGTTGGAAAGATATCCATGAAAGTTTTTGTGTTCGGGATGGCTGTGGCGATGGTCAATGCCGCATTCGCCTTTAATGTGCCGGGGATGGTCGCCGGAAATCAAAAAGAACGATCAATATCGGATAATTATGTGGTTTCACAGGCCGGGCGGCAGGACTTTCATGTCCTTGTTGACGGTGTCATGGCTACCATTGTGACCGAGTCCGATGACTTTTCGGTCTGCCATGTTGCCGCTGGGCTTTTGGCCGATGACATTCAGCGTGTGTGTGGAATGAAACCCCAGATTACCTCGAGTCTGAAGGGACTATCAGGCCATGTGATTTATATTGCGACCTTGGGAAAGAGCCCACTGGTTGACAGATTGGTTGCCGAGAAAAAACTGGATGTCTCAACGGTTACCGGACAATGGGAGACCTTCGTTCTGCAGGTGGTGGACCGGCCCGTTGCCGGTGTGGAGAGAGGGTTATTTATCATCGGCAGCGACCGTCGCGGGACGGCCTTTGGCGTCTTGGATTTGTCAGAGAAAATGGGCGTTTCGCCGTGGTATTGGTGGGCTGATGTGCCGGTCAGTAAACGTGAGACGATTGCCGTCCGCAAGGGGCGTTACCAACAAGGGCCGCCTTCAGTGAAATATCGCGGCATCTTTATCAACGATGAGGACTGGGGAATGCACCCCTGGGCACGCGAGACCTATGCGCCGGAAGATGAATATATCGGGCCCAAAACCTATCGGACCATCTTTGAATTACTGTTGCGTCTGAAAGCCAATTATATCTGGCCGGCGATGCATGATTGTACGAAGGCGTTTCATGAATATGAGGAAAACCGATTATTAGCGGATGAGTATGCGATTGTGATTGGTTCGACGCATTGTGAACAAATGCTTCGCAATAATGTCTGGGAGTGGGAGCATTGGAGTCCTGCCGACGGCGGTGCCCGGGGCAAGTGGGACTGGTGTGCCAATAGTCAGCAAATCACGGAATATTGGAAGTCACGTGTGAAAGAAACCGCTCCCTTTGAATGTATCTATACGGTTGGCATGCGGGGAATCCATGACAGCGGGATGCCGTGTTCGGGCGTGACCGATGCGGAAAAAGCCCTCAGGATGCAGGATGAGATTTTTCCGGCTCAGCGACGCATGATTGCCGAATGGGTCCATCCCGACCCCTCGACCGTCCCGCAGATATTCTGTCCCTATAAGGAAGTCTTGAATCTTTATCATATGGGAATGGAGGTTCCGGGGGATATAACATTAGTGTGGCCGGACGATAATCACGGGTATATCCGTCACTTGTCCACACCGGGCGAGCAGGCTCGCAGCGGCGGTGCGGGCATCTATTATCATGTGTCCTATTGGGGCGAACCGCATGATTATCTCTGGCTGTGTTCCACGCCGCCGGCGTTGATTTGGGAAGAAATGAAAAAAGCCTATGATTACCGGGCGGATCGGGTTTGGGTGCTCAATGTCGGTGATATCAAACCGGCAGAAATGTGCACGGAGTTCTTCCTTGATATGGGATGGGATATTGATCGGTGGAATACCAACAATCAGGATGAGTATATTGAGCAATGGGCCGGACGTGAATTCGGTCCGGTGTATAAAAAACAAATTTCAGAAATAATGCTTGAATATTATCGTTTGGGTCAGGCAAGAAAACCGGAACATATGGGTTGGAGTACGCTTTATCCGGATACCCCGACGAAGGAGCCGGAATTTAGCCCGATTCATTACAATGACGAGTCTCAACAAAGAATTGAGTCATACGAACAGCTGGAAAGCCGGGCTGAAAAGATTTATGAATTCCTTCCTGATGCCCATAAAGACGCTTTTTATCAATTGGTATTGTATCCGGTTCGCGGTGCGTGCCGAATGAACCAAAAATATCTTTTTGCCCAGAAAAGCAGACTCTATGCGGCACAGGCAAGAACCTCTGCCAATCAATATGCACAGATGGCGATTGAGGCGCATGATGACATCATTAAAGAAACCAACCGGTATAATTGCTTAGCGAAGGGGAAATGGAAAGGCATGATGAGTTCAAGCCCCCGTAATTTGACGGTTTTTGAAAGGCCGACAGTTGCAACCGTAGATCCTGTTTCAGGGGCTTCGATGGGGGTTGTTCTTGAGGGACAAATAAACGATCTTACAAGTGTTGTTCCGCTTGGAGACAATGCGGTTGATACTCTTCCGGTATTTGATGTGTTTACAAAACGACGGCATTTTATTGATATTTTCAACAAGGGTGATGCGGCATTCGCTTGGACTGCTGTTCCATTGCAGCCCTGGATTCAATTAGATCAAACCGCCGGAACTCTCGATACAGAACAGAGAGTCTGGGTAAGGATCGATTGGGATCAGACTCCTGTTGGAAATCCGCAGGGAAGCATTCAAATTACCGGTGCCGACAAAAGCGTTGCGGTGAATATAGAAGTGTTTAATCCGGTTTCTACCCGTCCCTCCCGAATTGACGGGTTTGTCCAGAGTAACGGATATGTCAGCATTGAAGCGGAGCATTATTCCACCCGGATTTCACGGAATGGTGTCAAATGGGAAGTCATTCCCACGTTGGGACGAACCGGCGATTCCGTTACCGTTTTTCCAACCACAACGGACAGTCTTTCAGAGATTTCGAATATCTTGTCGCAGAGCCCATTGCTTGAATATGAGACTTATATGTGGCAGACGGGAGAACAGAATGTTTCTGTTTATTGCTTGCCGACCCACGCGATTAGTTCCGAACACGGGTTGCGATATGCCATCGCATTCGACGATCAAACTCCTCAGATTGTCGAATACGATGCGGCCGAATACAGCGCTCAGTGGTCGGTCAATGTGTTGCAGGGCGCAGCAATATCCAAAAGCACTCATACCGTGACGGGAACAGGCCCGCATACATTGAAAATCTGGATGGTCGATCCAGGTGTCGTGATGGATAAAATTGTCATTGGTAATGCTCCTTCAAGTTATCTGGGGCCGCCGGAGACAAACGTTAAAAAATAGGATCAACCTTAGATCTGCTATTTATCGGCACGACCTGCCGAAATCCTGTTAACCGATTAATTGTCATTATGGTTGTACCGCCAAAGCCATGGAAGGTAATAATACATGAAATATATAAGTATTTTAGCTTTATTTATGTTGTTCCCTGCGTATATCCCGGCCTCTGAAAATCAATATACGGTTCCTTCAGATATTGTTGTATTCGATATATGGGAGTATTTTGAGGCCGCGGGTGTTGATAACATTCAGCAGCGGGCCAATATATTGTATTTTGTTACCAGCCTGCAGGGCATGGTAAATCGTGATTCGCCCCGTCTTTATCTCTTTGCATCATTGGCTTTGTTTGATATTGAGACAAAGCATTATTATGACCCAGAATACCGAAAAACACCAGTGACGGAGATCGATAAATTTTGGTTTTCCTACTTTGAAAAACAAGGATATTTCAAAGGGTATTCTGTACAAAAAATAACGGATCTTAAGTCGCTGATCCAATGTTATCGCAATCAGATAAATGGTTTGGTACTGTGGGATATGCAGGTTCCGGCGACATCGAACATTGCCATGATGGCGGCGGCATGTGAAAATCTGCTTCCTGTCAGCAAGGATCTTGGCGACGGTTGTCTATTTCAAAAGCTACAAAATGAATCATTTGGTTTAGACGTAAAATTGGATTTAACAGGACGGTTTGATGGTGAAACAGAGGTTGTCGTTGGAAACACTAAATTCGCGACGACCGGCAGTGCTAAAAATGACGCCTATTTATACGCAATCGAAAAATATCTGCGGCCGGGTATCATCAATCCCTATAAGATGTGGTTCAATTGCGATGCCTCGATGTGGGGAGACTTTAGAAATCATTATGCCAAAAATGTATTTGGATATTTGGGAGATAAAAATGAGATACAGCAGAATGGCATGTATAATGGCGATTATTGGATTGCTCAGAAAGCATTCATTTTTGATCTTCTGCCTTGGGCGGATTGTAAGCCGGTCGATGATCCGGATCAACCATTGGGGGCAGATAATAAGACGTGGCATGATATCCTGGAGATCTCTTATCATCAGCGAAAAGGCGAATTTGGCGTTACCGGCGGTTTCGTGCCCTGGTGGCTTAAGTATACGTCTCATACCGGTGAAAAACATCCGGAAGTAGCGACGGAATGGGAGTTTGTTTCCTTGTTGACATCTTACAATATGGGCAATGACGGGGATGCTGCATTTGGCATTGCAAATGCGTCTTTCTTTCAACATCTCCCTTCCCTTAGTCGACAGCAGGCGGCTTTTCAGGAGCCGACTCTGATCGATTACGATAAACGCAAAACGTATATCGCGATATTGATGCTGGATTATGATGGTTCCGCGTGGCTGAATCAAATGATTCCTTCAATCTATAATGATCCTGCGAGGGGGCAGATGCCGCTGAATTGGTGTATGAACCCGGTTCTTAATGAACGCATTCCGCATGTCTTTAAATATATATACGAGAATAAGACGGCCAATGATTTTCTGGGGTTCTCGGATGACGGCGTTTCATATATCCAGCCGGATAGTTTGATTCGTCGAAAAGGGCGTGTTAAGGAAAGCGGAGTGCCGCATTACGAACGGTATGCCAAAGAAATGAATGAACGATGTGGAGTCAAATATAATGTTTTTTATATCGATGACTCTTTTGAGCCGGAGTGGGCAGAGATGGCGGCCAGGATTACACCCGATGGGTTTGGTTTTAACTGCCCGATCGAAGATCAATTGATTAACGGCACGCCGGTAAACTATGTAAAAGCTTTTCACATTGCAAATTTAAAACAATTGTCAGAGTATTTGGACGGCATCTATAAAAAGTCGATTGAAAATAAAACCGGAGCGGCTGAACTGTATTCAATACGCTGCATTTTGATGCCCCCAAGTATGATTTGTCAAACGGTTAATCGGCTGGACAAAAAATATCCGGCTGCTAATGTGCAATTCATTGATATTCCCAACTATTATTGGCTCCTGAAATATAAACTGGAGCATTAATGTTCGACCTGTGGGAAAACCTAAATTAATATACACGAACTGAAAATTTAGAGCGAAAGGATGTTTTGATGACGAAGAGTGAAATATCGAATTTTGTAAGGAATCCGGGAAAACATGATGCGAGTGTATCAGGAATGAATCCCCGGTGGGTTTTATTGGCCTTGATAGCTTGTTTCGGAATTCTTAAACAAGCAGCGATGGCACAACCCGAGATAGCTATGAATGAACAGTTTCGTCCCTCAGCCGTTCCGTTGGTGGTGTGTGATCCCTATTTTAGCAACTGGTCGTTTGATGATCATCTTTATGATAGCGAAACAAGGCACTGGACCGGAGTGAATAACCGCATGTCCGGGGCGATTCAGATCGATGGTAAGTATTATCGATTCATGGGATTGCCCGAGTCGGGTTTGGAACCTATGCAGCAGGAAAGTTTGACCGTACATGCGACGCGAACGATCTATACATTTCGAAAAAACGGAATTGAACTGACGCTTACTTTTCTGACGCCGGCATTGATGGACGATCTTGATGTTTATTCTCGTCCGATTACCTACATTACCTATTCAATCCAATCAGTTGACGGTAAGAGTCATGATGCGAAAATATACTTTGATGTCTCAGGACAATGGGCCGTTAATGTTCCTGAACAGAAGGTTGTATGGAGTCGCAAGGAGATTGGAAAAAAAAATCCTTTAACGGTAATGCAAATAGGTTCTGAAGAACAGCCGGTTCTTCAGAAAGCCGGCGATAATCTGCGAATCGACTGGGGTTATTTTTATTTAGCGGCAACTCAATCAAGCGATATCGCTACGACGATTGCCCCGGCAGAGCTTGCCTTGAGCAGTTTTCAGGAAAAGGAGACATTGCCGTTGCAGATAGATCGCCGGATGCCTCGTTCCGCGAATGATGATACGCCCGTGATGGCTTATGTGTGGAGTCCGGAAAATATCACTTCAGAGACCTCACAAAGCCGGCATATCATCCTCGCTTACGATGATCTTTACAGCATACAGTACTTTCAAAAAAATTTACGGCCTTATTGGCGACGAAATGGGATGAGCATTGACGAGCTATTGACTGTCTCTGAAGAGCAGTATCACCAGCTATCCCATAAATGCAAACAATTTGATGAACAATTAGCAAACGATGCTCGGCAAGCCGGCGGCGCCTATTATGCCAAAATGTGTGAGCTCGTTTATCGGCAATGCCTTGGCGCTCACAAATTGGTGGCAGATGGAAACGGTACGCCGCTTTATTTTTCGAAAGAATGTTTTAGTAACGGATGTATTGCAACGGTTGATGTAACCTATCCGACCTCGCCGTTTTTTCTGTATTTCAGTCGACCCTTGCTCAAAGGTCAGTTAATTCCGATCTTCACCTATGCTGCTTCCGACGTGTGGCCTCATGGTTTTGCTCCGCATGATGTGGGGACCTATCCGCATGCAAACGGTCAGGTTTACGGCGGAATCGAATTGGAAGGGCAGATGCCGGTCGAAGAGTCCGGCAATATGCTGATTATGACGGCCGGAATTTGTAAGTTTGACGGCAATGCGGATTTTGCTGAGAAATACTGGGATATTTTGACCGAATGGGCGGAATATCTTCGTGATAACGGCCTTGATCCGGTCAATCAATTATGTACGGCCGATATGTTCGGTCATATGCCGCATAACGCCGACCTTTCCTTAAAGGCGATTGTTGGGTTGGGTGGCTATGCGTTAATGGCTGAGATGATGGGCAAACAAGATGTGGCCCATACGTATCGCCAAATAGCGAAAGATTATGCCGAGAAATGGCAGGTTATGGCTGAAGATGAAAAATGGAACACGCGTTTAGCGTTTGATCAGCCTGGCACATGGGGCATGAAGCATAATCTTGTGTGGGACCGTGTATTGGGGTTGAATTTATTTCCGGAGTCTCTTGGAGTGGGGGAAATTAAGACTTATTATGTGCAGTCAAATAAATACGGTTTTCCCTGTGACAATCGAACCTCAACGAGCCTTCTCGATTGGGCCGTATGGTGTACATGCCTGGCTCAAAATCAGCAGGATTTCATTGAATTAACAAAACCGTTTTATGATTATGCGAATGAAACACCCAGTCGTATCCCGTTGAGCGACTGGTTCTTTGTCACCAACGGCAATCGCCAGGGTTTCCAGGCTCGTTCCGTGGTCGGTGGTATATTTATGCGTTTCTTAGCTCCGTCAAAACCCGGTGTCCCAAAGGTTATCACCGATGAATTACGGAATCTGCGCGAGCAATATATCGAAAATCCGCATGGAGGAAAAGCCTTGCTCAATACCGCAGAAAGCGCACAAAAAACGATATGGCATTATGTAACTGCCGAGCCATCCGGAAATTGGATGACCGTTGATTATGATGATTCCAGCTGGAAACAAGGGCCGTCGGGATTCGGAACCTATGACGCACCCGCGGCGTTGATCGGAACAATGTGGCAAACATCTGATATCTGGCTGCGTACGCCTTTTAACTATGATGGTGTTGCCTTTGGAAAGGCTGAGTTAATCATTCATCATGATGAAGCAGCAGAGGTTTATTTGAATGGAAAAAAGATATGGACCCGATCCGACTGGTCGACTTCATATCAAATCTTTGATATCACCGGTGAATTAAAGAAAACATTAAAAAAAGGAAAGAACGTTGTTGCGGTTCACTGCCATCAAACGGCAGGAGGACAATATATTGACATTGGGTTTATCCTGGACCCGACAATTTACCTGAAAACAGGCAGCCAGAATTAAATAAATGATCAATCGGCAATCGGAATAAGGGAATCAATTTCAATGAGGGAAAGGACCTGTTATGCAAATAGGAACGATTGACTGGGTCATTATAATCGTCTTCTTTGTGAGTGTCATATCGCTTGGACTCTTGAAAAGCCGCAAAGAAGAAACATCCGAAGATTATTTTCTTGCGGGTCGCGGATTGAAATGGTGGCTGATCGGATTCTCTCTAATTGCGGCTAATATTTCTGCTGAGCAGTTTGTGGGGATGTCCGGTCAGGCCGCCAGGGATTCGATCGGTTTAGCGGTTGCAAGTTATGAATGGATTGCGGCGATTACGTTGGTTGTTGTGGCATTTTTCTTTCTGCCCAAACTTCTCAAGAGCGGTATTTTCACGATTCCCGAATACCTTGAATATCGCTTCAATCATGCGGCACGAACCACGATGTCGGTGTTGATGGTGGTGATTTATGCCGGCGTGACGATTCCCACGGTCATTTATCTCGGAGCGAAAACGCTTGACCCTCTGTTTAGCGGAGAAGTGATGGGGATTCCTGTCAACATGGTTACAATGTCATGGGTGGTCGGCATACTGGCGGCGGGCTATGTGGCCGTGGGCGGTTTGAAAGCCTGCGCTTGGGCCGATTTGATCCAGGGCAGCGCCCTCATCATTGGCGGGGTGATTATCATGATTTTGGCGAACAATCCGGAAAATCATGACGCAACCAACGAAAGCGTCGTTATGCAATCTCTGGGAGTTGACAGTGGAGTTCGGTAATCTATGAGGAAATGCATGAAATGAAACAGAACCGGGCAGCATAATTGGTAAACCAAGTGTCCGCCATCTGTTTAGCACCTCAATATCGACGGATTTGAGACCTATGACGGCTTTGTAAGCTTCGGTAACATGAAGCCTCATCGCGTCAGGCATGGAGATAACGAATTTGCCGATGGACGCAATTACATTACGGTATCTGACGGAATGGGGTGTTCCGTTGGCTTCAAGCATAACCTCCCATTTAGTTTAAGTGTTACAGTTGCTCTTCTTTTTGTATTCCGGAGCCTTATTTTCCACTTTTTAATTCTGTAATGTGCAGTCTGTATGCATTTTAACTTAATGTAACGTTATTAAATACCGAACTTTATGTGTTATTTGTTGTATTTGAGAAGATTTTTCGGAATAAACGAGCCATTTGGCCATTAATAAGTGATTTTCGGGAATAATTTAAACGGTTTACAGTGGGAATTGTAGCTTGAAACATAAAAATGACAACATGGATTACCAGCAGTTTATGTCTTTGTTATCCTTGAATTATCAAAGAATCTATAGTTTTATTCTTATGCTTGTCGCTAATCATAATAATGCTGACGATATCATGCAGGAAACCTCTGTTCTGATGTATGAAAAGTTCAATTCTTTCAAAAAAGGGTCTGATTTTCTTGCTTGGGCCAAAACCATTGCGAAATACAAAACACTTGAATTTTTGAAAAAGCAACAGAGGGATAAAGTTGTTTTTAATCAGGAGATCGTTGATCTTATCGAACAAGACAGTCACGACTGTCTTCGAAGACATGACGAATGGTTAGAGGCGCTTCGGAAATGTATTTCTCGTTTGTCTCGTCCGGATCGCCAACTACTTCATATTCGTTATCACGAGAATACAAGTGTTATCGCTATTGCCAAACGCTTCGGGTGTTCATTTCAAAAAATATACCGGGATATGGTTCGTATTAATAACTTATTATTTCGTTGTATTAAACGTAAAATCGGGGCGGATGAGTTTTGATGCATACTGACTCAAACAATAAATGGAATCAATTCAGAGTTGTGATACAAAAATCACTTGAGGATTCTCTGACTCCAGAAGAGATTGTTTATCTTCGTGAAAGTCTTTGGGCTGATGCCGAAGCGCGTCAATATTACATTAATTATATGATGGTTCATCGTTCCTTGTTTCTCCTTTCTACAGAGCTTTTGCCTGACAAAAATGATCAAAATATCGACACTATCAATGCGATATTACAGGATTTATCTGAATATGAAAAAAATGCTCCTGCGGCTGAAATTTCATGTAAGGAACCGGTAAAGGAGCTTATTCAGAATATCAAAAAAGAGAGAGTACGATATAACGTTAGTCGAGGTTCATTATATACGATTATAACATCGATCGCTGCTATTCTTTTAATTGTTTTATTTGTTCGCTTTGCACCTCCAAAAGGAGGCTATAGGGTTGCCACTTTGGCAGACAGTATTCATGCCAAATGGGTCAATTCCGATATTTCCATTCAAAACGGTTTCCGGTTCGTTACAGGGAAAAACATGTTGCTGAATGAGGGATTGGTGGAGTTGCTGTTTGATAGTGGGGTGAAGGTTACATTTGAGGCACCGGCAGAATTTCAACTTCTTACTGATGACCAGATCAATTTGCGTTATGGGCGACTTTATGCAATTGTCCCACAGGGTGCCGTTGGTTTTACGGTCAATACCCAAACATCGAGAGTGATCGATTTGGGAACGGAATTTGGTGTTGAAGCCGATGTAAGAGGGGATGTGTCACTGCATGTATTGAAGGGCCAAACCACTCTCATTGCCGGTAAACGATCTAATAAGGTCAGCATAAGTGTGAGCCAGGGGGACGCAAAAAAAGTGTCGGCTTCTACATCCAATATCTCAGATATTCCCTGTAATACAGAATTATTTGCTCGTGAAATCGATTCTAAATGTAATTTTATCTGGAGAGGTCAAGCCACTATTGACCTTGCAGATATTACTTCCGGCGGAAATGGTTTTGGTACTGGTAATCCCCAGGCTGTTATTGATCCAATTACCGGAGAAATTCAACTGTATATTGAAAGAGGATTCGGGACACGTTATGCCACATCATCTTATTCCATGACGGAATCATTACCCTATGTTGATGGGGTGTTTATTCCTGATGGTGGAAATGGACCGATTGTTATTTCTTCGACAGGAACTATTTTTGAGAACTGTCCGGATACTTCAGGTGCTGTTCGTAAGGATATTGCGGTTTTGAATAGGATTTATGAGAAGGATGGGGGGGAACTGAAACTTAATGATATTGCTTTTGGATATCCTTATCGTCCGGCCATTACAATTCAGGCCAATCTTGGCATCACATTTGATCTGAATGCGATTCGAAAAGACTTAGAGGGGTTTGATTTAACCTACTTCGAAACATTGTGCGCGGTTGCGTCAGATACAAATGCAATATACG
Source organism: Anaerohalosphaeraceae bacterium (assembly GCA_963675155.1). Taxonomy (GTDB): domain Bacteria; phylum Planctomycetota; class Phycisphaerae; order Sedimentisphaerales; family Anaerohalosphaeraceae; genus 4572-13. The sequence continues at coordinate 1,951,691 of OY775912.1, forward strand.
AAACTGTGGATAAAGACAAACGGCCAACAGGTAAAGCGGACTTTTGGATTTTGGTTGATGGCCAAGTGAAAAAAACGATTCAGGGAGTACGGATGGGATTTTCGGAGACCGTGCGGATTCCTATTTATTCAAATGACCGGTTTTTGACGATTCTGACAACTGACCATATGGAAAGCGGGGAGTTGGATCCAATCGGTTGGGATCGTTGTTTTTTGGGTGAACCTGTGCTTGGATTTGAGAGCCTGGACTAAGCAGACATCTATTAAATAACAAAATGTTAACAATTAAGCGGAGGTAATGATTATGAAAAGAATAATTTTAGTGGTTATGTTTATGTTATTTATGTTGTCTCAAAGTCAGGGTGCATTACTGACTGAGAACGGAGATTTTGAGTTGTGGACTGCGGGTGCACCTGAGAATTGGCTGTATGGCAGTACGACTGTGATTGAATCGACTCAATTGAATGGAACATCTTCAGCTCAATTAACGGCTCAGACGGGTGTTTCATCGTCTCAATATTATTTCCGGCAGATGTTGTCCACTCCGGTTTCTGACTATTTTTATGTGACAATGGATATTGCATTTGAAGATGCGCCAGGTTCAGAGCGGGATTTGAATGTGAACCTTCAAAACGTTCCTTCTCTGACGTATCTTATTACGATCATCAATCTGAAATATGAGGCGGGAACGCTGTCACTCTATAACGGCAGCAGTTGGGTTGCTATTGATTCAAGTTCAGTAATGTCTGCGAGTGATTTTACCGCCGGTACAATTCATCCTTATCGACTGCTTTTTGAGGGTAACTTGTCCGGAACCTATTCACTAACCATTACCGATTTGGATACGGATGCAATTGTTTTGAATCAGACTGGGTTAAATCAGTACCAAAACACTTCGGATCGAATTGAAGCTGTTAATTTCGATGTGAGCCGCGGCAACAACCGCTTTCTATTGGATAAATTTTCTGTCTATTCAGAAGATCCCCGATTGCCGATTGTGGATATTGGCGCTGATTCGACGCTTGTGCTGCCGATGAATTCGATGGTCATGAGTCCGGTTGTGGCCAATACGCAAACGCCGGAGGAGAATCTGACGATACAGTGGACAAAAGTCAGCGGTCCGTCGGTCGCTTTCAGCGGTGTCTCAGGCGAAACAGCGAACGATTTGAATGCTCATATTACATTTACCGGCGGCAGAGGTGTCTATGTTTTGAAGCTGTCGGTAACGGATGAATTCAACTATACCGGTGAAGACACCGTTAGTGTCCGCATGAAAGACACTTCACTTGATGAAGTGCTTTTAGGACACTGGGGCTTTGAAGATCAGCCTCAGGGGGCAATTGCGGCTGATATGCTGGATGCAGGAGTTGGTAATACGGTGGCCGATGATGGCTTCCTGGTTACTTTGGCAGAGCCGAATTCCGTGCCGGACTGGGTTTCAGGTTGGGTTGGAAGTGCCGCACTTGAATTCGATGGCGGCGGAATCGTGGATGTGAACGATGTTGCGGTTCAGGATCCGAATTTGGTTGGCTTACGATGGGAAATGACCGCGGCCGGGTGGATCAAAGCTGGTCCTGATACTGCCGGTTATGGTACTCTAATCGGACGGTTTGATCCGTTTAATTGGGTGGTACGTAAAAGTTTGTCCGGCAATGGTGCAGAATTTGTACTCCAGATGGACGATTACCTTCTCTGGGCGTCCGGCACGACCAATATTCTGGATGGGTACTGGCATCATCTGGCAGGCACGTTTGATGGACAGCAGGCAATTCTTTATGTTGATGGTATTGCAGATGTCAACGTTCCGACCAACAGCCTGATCCGAGAGGATCTTCTGTCGAAGATTTCGATTGGCGGTCGTCGGGGATCTGATCATTCGCTTGTTGGTATGAGCGATGATGTTCGAGTTTACAGCTATGCTTTGACCTCTGATGAGATTGTTGATCTTGCAATGATGGGGATTAATGCAATTCCACGTGTGCAGATTGATCCTGAAATTCCGACTGAGTTAATTAAGCAGTTCAATGATACGGTTCAGTTGGATGCAACAGTCAATGATATCAATACTGAAGATGTTATCTCAACAATGTGGTCCGTTCCGGATGCCGAACAGGCGGCGTTTGTCAGCCTTGGTGATGCCGGCCAAATCAGTGCCAGTGCGACATTCACTCAGGCGGGTGTTTATACCCTTCGTCTGACGGTTGATGATGGTACTGCGGGACTTGAAGGTGATATCTATGATGAGATTACTATTACTGTTGACGAACCGGTCTGTGACGATCTTCTGGTGTATGATGCAGTGATGGATCGCTTTATCAATCCGGTCATGACGGCTGATATTAGCGGTCCTTCCGACAAGCCCGATTGCTACGTGGATATTCATGATCTGGCTCAGTTGTCAGTCGAATGGCTTCTCTGTAATGATCCGGAAGGTGTTGGGTGTATGCAGCCATAGGCTTGCGGCCAAGTTAAAACTCTGGTGGGTTTGTCGGTCGTTGCAAGGGAAATCCACCTGTTTTCAGTTGTATATTGTTCTATCGAGTTGTTAACTCAGAAAAATTAACAGTTTATTTTTTGGGAGGTATGGAAAGATGAAAAGAGTGATTGTGTTATGTGTTATGGTGTGGATGATTTCAGCAGCAAATGCGAATCTGCTGACGAATGCGGGTTTTGAGTCTGTTACGAATGGCTGGGCCGATAATTGGGCCAAGTATTCGTCTTCAGCCGGTCCGGTGTACTATGCTATCAAGGAAGCCCCTGATCCAGTTTATGAAGGGAACTATTGTGCTAAGATTGCTCCGAATCACAGTTATGGATTGATGTATCAGGTAGTTTCTTCCGGTTTTTCAGCAGGTGATGTTTTAAGTCTATCATTTTATTCGATCGGTGATGCAAGAGATGCTTGGGCAATGAGTGCCCTCGGTGATAATATAGAAGCGTTTGTGAAGTTCATGGACGCTGGTGGAGTGATTATTGGCGACGAAATCAGCCAGATCGCTTTTGACATGGATCCTGAAACGGAAACGCCTGTTTTATCGACCAGTGAGTGGATGCAGGCGTCGGCTTTCAATTTTGTGGTTCCCGAAAATACGGCGTCGATGATGATAAAACTTCGAGCTTATGATGTTGGCGGTGGATGTGCAGCGAGTTTTGATTCGGTTAGCCTTACAGTTGTTCCGGAACCGGCCACAATGGTTCTGTTAGGGATTGGAAGTGTTTTAGGATTGCGTCGTCGAAAATAAGACGATCCATCCATGATTGGTAAAGTATGAGATCAATGGCGGGCGCGTCTGTCTGACGGATGCGCTCGCTATAGTGTAAAAATGGATATCCGCGGTATTTTGATAATACGGCGATGTAATGAAAGGACGCGTAATGAAACGCATGATTCCGCTGCAAACCACTGTTTTGTGGAGTTTGTTGATATTTTGTGCAGTAGGGTGCCTGGTGTCCTCTGCAAATGCTGAAGATTTGCTTCACTATTATTTCCCGCCGGAAGAAAATCTCAATCAAATCATTACCACTCAGGTGTGTATTTATGGGGGAACCTCGGCCGGTGTGGTTGCAGCACTGGAATTAAGTCGCTTAGGAGTTGATTCAGTTATTGTGCATCCCGGGATTCGTTTAGGCGGTTTAAGTGCTAGCGGACTGGGCTATACAGACTTCGGCAATAAAGATGCGGTTCAAGGTATTTCCCGTGAGTTTTACCATCGCGTTGGTGCCAAGTATGGGCAAACCGAAAATTGGGCTTTTGAACCCTCTGTGGCCTTGGAAGTGTTTCAGGACATGGTACAGGAAGCAGGGGTGGATGTGTATTACAAGTCGTTTCTGGACCGTAGTGGCGGAACGATAATGTCCAATGGGCGCATTGTTCGAATTGTGACTGAAAATGGACTGACGGTCAATGCGGACTATTTCATCGATGCAACTTATGAAGGCGACTTAATGGCGACCGCCGGCGTCACATATACGACCGGCCGTGAAAGCAATACTGTGTACAACGAAACCTACGACGGTCAGCAGGTGCGGGACAAAAATCAATTTCTCAGCAATGTCAGCCCTTATATTGTTGAAGGTAACCCAGTCAGCGGTTTGTTGCCTGGAATTGAAACAGTGACACCCGTGACCGGAACAGGAGATCATCGCATTCAGGCGTATAATTTCCGTATGTGTATGACTGATGTGGCTTCCAATCGAGTTGCTTTTCCAAAACCGGCTGACTATGATCGCAGTTGGTATGTGCTTCAGGAAAGGTATTTTGCGACGGGATTTGGAACTGTGTTTGGTAATTTTTTCCAAAAGTTCGATCGTATTGCAAACGGGAAAACAGATACCAATAACAATGGGGCAACATCGACAGATTTCATCGGACAAAATTATAATTGGCCTGATGGCAGTTATGCCGATCGTGAGGATATTTTCCAGCAGCATGTTTCGTATTCTCAGGGCTATTGGTGGTTCGTATCCAATGATCCAACAGTTGGTCAGGTTGCGCCTACAATTCAATCCGCGATGCAGAAGTGGGGGTTGGCAGCAGATGAGTTTACTGATACCGACAATTGGCCCTGTCAGTTATATATTCGCGAGGCGCGACGAATGGTTTCGGATTATGTGATTACGCAGCATGATTTCTTAGGGAAAACGCAGGTTCCTGATTCGGTTGGACTGGCGTCATATAATATGGATTCTCACAACTGCAGCCGTTTTGTGACCAGTTCCGGTTATGTGAAAAATGAAGGAGATGTGCAGGTTGGTAATACTGCTCCTTATTCGTTGTCATATCGTGCGATTGTTCCACGCGACGGCGAATGTTCCAACCTGGCGGTTCCTGTATGCGCGTCTGCTTCGCATATTGCCTATGGTTCTGTGCGGATGGAGCCGATATTTATGATCTTAGGCCAATCCTCGGCGGTGGCGATTGCTCAGGCCGAAGACAACGGGAAGGTAGCATTACAGTCGATTCATATTCCTACGCTCAAAAATACACTCCTGCAGCGTGGTCAAATGATTTATTGGGGAGATGATCCTACTATGTTGGAGGAAGGGACAGTTATCGATACCGAGGATGTCTCCGGTGTTCTTAAAACCGGTGTCTGGATCGAAAGCAGCAGTACCCCTGGTTATTACGGGCAGAATTATTTGCATGATGAAAATGCCGGCAAAGGCAGCAAGTCCGTGCAGTTTAATCTGAATGCGCCTTCAAATGGAAACTATGATGTTTATCTGAGATGGACTTCACATGACAATCGGGCTTCTAGTGTTCCGGTTACAGTGATTCATGATGGCGGACAGTCAAACTTCACAGTCGATCAGCGAACGGATGGTGCTAAGTGGAATTTATTGGGACGTTTTTTATTTTCGGAAGGGACCGGATCTGTTGTTGTTGCCAATACCGGCACAAACGGATACGTGATTGCCGATGCGGTCATGTTTTTGAATCCGATGAATACCTGCGATGATGTTCTAACTTCTGGACAACGGATGAATGCTGATATAAGCGGCCCCAAAGGACAGCCTGATTGCTATGTCAATATGTATGATCTGGTTGAAATAGCTGTTCAATGGCTGACGGGATTTTCGGAGCAGTGAATGGATTTTACTGTTTGGAGTTGAATATCAAAAGAGCCGTATAAATGCTTGTTTTAAAATAGTTTGTTCACCAATAGGACCGTTCTATGAATAATAACATAAAAATAATTGCGAAAGTATTTGCTCTATTGCTGGTAATAATATGTGCAGTTCCTATTGATGCAGCAGAGGTTATTAATCAAGGAGTTCCCGGCGATAACAGCAATGATTTGCTGTCTCGGTTAAACCAGGATCTTTTATTTCTTGATCCCGATCAGGTAATCATGATGATTGGAACCAACGACATGCTCAACTCACAGAATGCTGTTTCATTAGAACAATATGAGGCGAATCTTCGAAGTTTGGCTGACCAGATGACTGCTTCCGGTATCGAGATTGTTATGATGACCATGCCACCCTGTATCGAAGAGCTTCTGTTGACACGTCATCCTGCTTCCTTTTATGAGCCGTATGGTCCTAACGGTAAGGTCGATCTGGCGAACCAGATAATAACTCAGGTTGCCTCAGATTACAGTATTAAATTGGTTGATACATTCAGTATATTTGATGGGAATATCGGGCTTGATTCAGACAGCTTAATTCGAAATCCAGTCAATAGCGGCACTTCCGACGGGGTTCATCCAACACCTATAGGATATCAGCTTATAGCGGATGCAATATATAACATAATTGCGGAGGATGTCGTGTCGCCAACACATAAGATCATTTGTTTTGGAGACAGCATCACATATGGTTATGATGTGTTGGGAGCCGGAACCGCTACCGGGGAAACTTACCCCGGCCAGTTGTATTACAAAGTGATGGAATTCCCCGGCGTTTTGTACGTTGACTCGGAAAATAACGATCAGGTTGTTCTGGTAGGCAGCTGGGCTGCAAGTTCTGCAAGTGAAGGTTATTACGGACAGAATTATTTGCACGATGGAAATACGGGCAAAGGTAGTAAATCTGTACAGTTTAATCTTAATGTTCCTTGCAGCGGCGATTATGAAGTTTATATGCGATGGACATCAAACACCAATCGGGCTTCTAATGTTCCGATCATGGTGACTCATAATGGCGGACAGACGAACTTGACGGTCGATCAGCGATCTGATGGTGGGTGTTGGAATTTACTGGATACATTTTCGTTTTCTGAAGGAACAGGCACAGTTGTTGTTTCCAATGCCGGCACAAACGGATATGTCGTTACCGATGCCGTTATGCTTTTGAATCTCGTTTATCTTGAAACTTGCAATGGTATTCTTGCTGCCGGCCAGAGAATGAGCGCCGATATAAGCGGTCCCGGTGGACAGCCTGATTGCTACGTCAATATATATGATTTGGCTGAGATCGCTGTTCAATGGTTGACTTCACTTTCGAATTAATGAAATATGACTAATCCAGCCGTTACATGAAAGGGCCGGTTATGGTGTCGCTCAAAAGGAGATTCGATGACTAAAAAAGGATTTACATTAATTGAACTGCTGGTTGTTATCGCAATTATTGCATTGCTGCTGTCGATTATTATTCCGTCAATTAAAAAGGCCAAAGAACATGCCAGGAAATTAATCTGCGGAACTAATTTACACCAGATTCAAATTGCCTGTGTGGCCTATGCGAATGATTACAAGGATTATTTTCCTTCGCGGGGTGAAGAATATGACGGCTATCCGCATTCGATGATTAATGTGGATACTGATGAATCTTTGGATGAGACATTCTTTAAGCCTTATTTGTCTGACATGCGGGATAAAGTGCTGTTTTGTCCGGGGGCGTTGTACCGCTATCGTAATGCGGCGATGACAGATATCGATTATGATTATGATTACATTATGTATCAATATTTTAACTACCCGAAAAACAGCTTTTTATGGAAAATGTCTCAGCCGAATTTGACAAAATATTCCAGAGCCAGACAAATCGCTCCCCTATGGGCTTGTTTGACGGTTGGGTATCTGGATGATGTAGATGTGACGACGGGTGAAACTTTGGTTATTTTGTAACATAATATGGTTGATGAGCCGCATATGCCTGGTGGAATGAATGCTGTAAATGTTTCCGGTGATGCGGCGTGGAAAAAGTGGGAACAATGCGGCAAATATATTGAAAGAGAAACTGCTTCGAGAGTACAGTATTATCATTGGTCCAAAAGTAATTAGAAAGCCATTTTTTAATCTCATTTTCAGTCGCAAAGCAATATGTACCCAATGTTTTGCATGTCATCGAGCGATGTGGTAAACTAAGCACTTGAATGTTCCAATCATACGAATATAAACATATGTAAACAGACAAGGGATTGTATTTGTGAGGATAGTAAAGATGGGAAATGGCATATGGGGTAAGGGATTGAAATTGTTTGCAATTACGGTTGTTTTTATAAGCATTGCATCAGTCATTGCGAAGAGGACAAGTCATGTCGATCTTGAGAATCTGTCACTCTATCGACCTGTTACGGTCTCGACGACGGGGCATTATCCGACGATTGCAGAGTTTGCCGTTGACGGTGAGATGGATACCGGCTGGCGTTCGGCGCGAAAAAGAGAAACCGGTGAGGATGCCGATTGGCTGACGGTTGATCTTCAGGTAAGTTGTCAGATTAATCTGGTCAAAATTACCTGGGCTGCCAGTGCTGATCGTCCTGTTTTTGAAGCAATCAACACGGCTGCTTTGTTTGGTGGTGAACAGGTGGCCGCTTATGGGTTAAGTTATACCGTTCTTTTTTCATCCGATGGGCAAACTTGGAAAAGGGTTTACACCACTACATACGGCCGAGGTGGAGCCGAGTTGATTTATGTAGAACCCACCGAGGCCTCGTACGTTCGGGTTGTGATCGACAAGCGTTCTCATCCGAAATGCGGTGTCGAAATCCGCGAACTGTCCGTGATGGGAACCTGCGATACGGATCGTCCTAAAGATGACAACTGGAAGCTTCGTCGAAAGAAAAAGGTCAATGCGACCCCCACGGCAATCGCCCCCAAAGCGAACGACGTATTATTGGATACTGGTTGGGAGTTAATGTGTCAGGACAGGTGCAATTTGACTGCTGCGGAGATTACCGATGTAGATTTGGATACAACGGCTTGGTACAATGCGACGGTTCCGGGAACGGTGTTGACAACACTGGTTAACCAGGAAGTATTTTCCGAGCCGACGGTTGGAATGAATAATCTGAAAATCCCCGATTCACTGTGTCGTCATGCGTGGTGGTATCGGACCGAGTTGGCGATTCCGTCAAAATGGATCAAAGACCGGCAGCGTCTCTGGCTGGAGTTCGATGCGATTAATCATCACGCGGAAGTCTGGCTGAATGCTCATTACCTAGGATCCATTAACGGGGCATTTAAACGGGGGAATTTTGATATTACTGATGCCCTGAACACAGCGGGTAGAAATATTCTTGCGGTTCGTGTTCTTCCTCCGTCGCATCCGGGGATTCCGCTTGAAAAATGTGACAGGGACAAGCTGATTAATGGCGGTGCGCTCGGTAAGGACAGTCCAACGTTTGTCGCCAGCATCGGCTGGGATTGGATGCCGGGAGTTCGTGACCGTGGGACGGGGATCTGGGGCGATGTTCACCTTCGCCGCACCGGTACGATTGTGATAGGGGATCCACAGATCGTGACGGATCTGCCGTTGCCGGATATCTCGAGAGCGGATATTTCAATAACGGTTCCGGTTCAGAACACCTCTGGCCGACAGCAGAAGGTTTCGGTTGGCGTAGAATTTGAGGGTCTTAGGATTTCAAAAATGGTATCGGTTGATGCTGATGCTACAACCGAAGTGAAGTTTACCCCGGCCAGCAATCCCGAATTGAGACTAGAAAATCCCCGGCTATGGTGGCCGACAGGATATGGTGAACAATCGTTATATGATCTGACTTTGTCGGCCAAAGTGGACGGTGTGGTCAGTGATACGCATGCCACACGGTTTGGTGTGCGGGAGTTGTCCTATCGCGGCAGTGAGCTTTATTCGAGAAAGACGGATTTTATCGATTTTGCACCGGTTCAAACGCGGTATGTTCGTTTAAATTGCCTGACCCGTGCTTCTCGCTATGGTTTTTCGCTGTTTACCTTTTCCGTCTTGAATAGCCGCCAGCCTGATATGGATCTGGCACAAGGTGAAAAGATTACGGCTTCAACCATTGAAAGCGCCAAACATCCGGCCCAACATGCGAATGATAATGATCCTCAGACCCGCTGGGCGTCTGAAACGTCTGAGCCGCATTGGCTCTGTGTTGATCTGGGCGTGGTTAAAACAGTCGATCAGGTACAGATATTGTGGGAGGCGGCTTATGCCAAGCATTTTGCCATTCAGGTTTCTGATGACGGACAGAGCTGGAAAGATGTCAAGAACTGCATACTTGACAATGAGCCGGGACAATTGGAAATTAGCGTAAATGGTCAACGTGTACTGTGTCGCGGGGGTAACTGGGGATACCCGGAAATGTTGCTGCGTCTATCCGATGAACGGCTGGAGGCGTCGATTCGTCTGCATCATGAAGCCAATCTGACGATGATTCGAAACTGGGTCGGCCAGAATACAACAAAAAAATTCTATGACTATTGTGACCGATACGGCATTTTAATCTGGAATGATTTCTGGCTGGCTAATCCCTCTGACGGCCCCGACCCCGATGACGAACAGTTGTTTCTGGAAAATGTGCGTGATGCGGTGTTGCAGTATCGTAATCATCCGTCGATTGCGATCTGGTGCGGACGCAATGAGGGAATGCCGCCAAAGAAATTGGACGAAGGCATGCGGCAATTGACGGCGGAGTTGGACGGCACACGCTACTACCAGAGCCATTCCGCGGACAGGGGTGTCTGTGGTCACGGACCTTATCGATATATGCCGCCGAAACGCTACTTCGAAGATTTGAACCACGGCTTCAAGACCGAAATGGGGATGCCATCCGTTCCAAGTGCCGAGAGTATGCGAAAAATGCTGGATGATAGTAACCCTTGGCCGATTGACGGCCGCTGGACATATCATGATTTTGCCCCGATAGCTGCCCAGACACGTGATGGCTATATCAAAGCATTGGAGACGAAGTTTGGCTCAGCTGATAGCCTGGATGATTTCTGTCGGAAGGCTCAGATGATTAATTATGACGGGTATCGAGCACTGTTTGAAGGCTGTAACCATAAGCTGTGGAACGATTGCAGCGGTTTGCTTCTCTGGATGAGTCATCCGGCCTGGCCCAGTACCGTTTGGCAGATTTATGATTACTGGTATGGAACCGATGGGGCATATTTCGGGACTCAAAAGGCCAATGAGCCGATTCATATTCAGTATTGTCCAACGAATGACATGGTTGAATTGATCAATCATACGGCTAATTCCGTCAAAGGATCTGCAACGGCGACTGTCTTAGGGCTTGATGCCTCGGTCCTCTGGCAAAAAGAGTTAGTCGTTGAAGCCGGCGATAATCGTATGACTGAAGCATTTGATGTTCAATGGCCTGATAATCTGCCGGATGCATATTTACTCAAACTCGAATGGACTGACCTGCAAAAAGGTATTTTGTCTGAAAATATATACTGGCTGAGCAGAGAGCAAGAGGGACTTCGTGCGTTGGACAGTATGCCGAAGGTTAAGCTTAAAAGTACGCTCTTAAAAGAGGGAAAAGATCAATTTACGATTCAGCTGGTTAACGATACTCAAGATATTGCATTAATGACGAAAGCGACTTTGCGTGATGCAATGACGAATGAGCGAATTCTGCCGGCCTATTATAGTGATAACTATATCTCATTATTACCTGGCGAATCAAAGACAATAACAGTTAGTTGTACAGAAAAAGATGCCGACAAAAAAATGAACATTGGCATTGACGGTTGGAATATTGAAGCGATAGATATCAAATAAAGATATGCAAAAGCGGACAAAATTGAACAAAGCCACACGCGGAAATCGTGGGCAAGATGTATCGAAGATACACTTTAAGAGGCTTTATTAGCTGTTGTGCTGCGCAATAAAAAATGCCCCGCCAAAGTAGAGGGGCATGGTATTGCGTGATTTTATAGTTTATTGTTCCAGGGAAAACTGGCCGCGACCACCTTTGTGCATCGTGATTCAGGCCCCCACGGTTTGCGTCAGAAATACCAGGGATAATCACGTGTACGTCCGAAACTGGACCACCTCCCGCTCGGCTGGGATAACTGGGCCTGTCTGTATGGAACCACGTATGACAGCCCCGTGATCGTCTCCCGCGCCGACGGAATACTGGACGTATTTATCCGCGGTCCGAACGGTAATCTGTATCAACAGAGCAGCTCTGACGGCGGCGCAACCTGGTGGGCCGGATGGTACGACCACGGTTTTGTGATCGGATCTTTACCGGCTGGCATTTCCGATCTCTTATTGAACATGAATTGTCGTCAAATGCTTCAAAAACACGCTTATTTCATTTCAACTGACCTGATTGTGTTGGTGAAATATCTCGTTTGTCTAGAGTTTCAATTCCTTATTTAATGTTCTGTCGCAATCCTTCGGGTGGAAGCCTGTAGATGAACTTATCCGCCGAAGCCCGAACCGGCTATGCCACGGGTGTTAACTTTGTTGCATTCTTTCGCTTTGACCTTTTTGTATTGTGCCAATGATGAAGTTCATGGATCCCAACTATCCAGCAAAACAATATCTACAAATAAACCTATTTATTGATTTTGTAAGTCATTATAAATAAAAAAGTTATACTTTTTCGAGACGAGTGTGCATTTTTTTTTGTTATTACACACATATATATTCTTTAAGTTACAGAACCCGCCGATATCAGGTTTGACGAGAAAGGCAAAGGAATTGGAAATCTAATGGACGAGTATTCTAGACATAGCTTATTTTTGCGTGAGTTTTCGAAGTCTCAGACGCGATTATCGACCTTCATTTTAATGATTGTTCATAATAGTCACGATGCGGATGAGATTTTTCAGGAAACTGCGGCGTTGTTATGGGAACAATTTGACAAATATGAGCCCGGAACCAATTTTGGGGCTTGGGCCGTTTCCATTGCTAAATTTAAGGTTCTGGAATATCTGCAGCAAAATAAACGAAAGCGTGCTCTTTTCAATCCGGAATTATATCAGGAACTTTCTGTTTTGGCTGAACCAGCATCGTCAGATACCGAAAGTCGAACCAAGGCACTTCAAAGCTGTTTTTATAAGCTGGACCGCTCCTGCCGCTCGCTGTTGTCGCTGCGATATCAAAAGAACCTGTCGGTCAAAAAAATAGCGGAAAAGAAGGGTGTTTCAACCGGTGCAATGTATCGAAAAATATCCAAGGTTTTTAATCTACTTCGCAGGTGTATCGAAAGGACCCTGGTGCAATGGGAATGAGATACAATGACAATTCGAATATTGAAGACCTTCTGTTTTTATTGGTCGAAAACGCTCTTGATAAAGAGGGCGTTGAACATATTGAGCGTTGGCTGTCTTCTTCAGTTGAGGCTAAGCAATACTATCTTGATTTTGTCAAAGACTACACTTTGATGAAAGCTCAGACCAACTCCATGATTGATATGGAAGGCGATACATTTCCGATTCACGACGAGTATGATGCGGAATTATGGTCTGCGCTGGCGGAAATGGAACGAGAGGCTGAAACCAATCATGACGCAGAGGTCGTCGCTGAGCCTCGTCCGTTAATTCAAACGGTTGAACGTCAGAAGATCACATTCAAAGTCAGCAAATCCTCATTGCTTACCTTTATTGTATCTGCTGCGGCAATTCTGTTCTTTGCGATTTTTCTTCATCTTCCTTCTTCCTCGCGCATTGAAGTGGCGACCTTGTCCATTAACCATGAGGCTGTCTTTGCAAATGGTGCGTCTTATCCGGTTGGTACTCGGCTATCGAATAATGACAAATCGCTTTGGCTTCAAAAAGGAGCGGTGACGATTGAATTTGATTACGGAGCGGAGGTTGTCATTGAAGGTCCGGCTGAATTCAGCATGGATTCAGCAGAAGATATGACGCTAAACTATGGTCGTCTGTTTGCACGGGTTCCCGGTCGTTCCAAAGGGTTTACGGTTGAAACGCCCATGGCACAGATTATCGATTTGGGAACGGAGTTCGGCGTGAAGGTTGATTATGACCGAGCCTGCGAAGTGCATATGATCAAGGGCAATGCTTCATTGATACCGGGCGTGAAGGGGCAGACGACCGGAGCCAGCCAGCTTTTAAATGCTAATGAGGCCAAGTATGTCAGTCTGTCCGGCGAAGTGAAGACAATCCCCGTTAAAACAACAGATTTTATTCGTCAGATCGATCCGGAGACCGGGTTTGCCTGGCGGGGACAAAGTCACATTGACTTGGCTGATATTGTCGGCGGTGGCAACGGATTTGGGACCGGCAAGCTGGAGTACGGCATCAATCCGGAAACCGGTGTCTTGGCCTATCGTGATCGTGACCATGTGACATTCTCTTCGTATCAAGGCTTCACTGTTGTCGATGGCAATCCATTGGTTGATGTTGTCTTTTGTCCCTTCAAGGATAACAGTTCAATACAAGTCAGTACAGATGGAAAGATCTTCGGCGAGTGTCCGTTAACCAGCGGGACCCATTGGGGTTACATAATGAACAGCGGATGGTTCGGGCAGACAAGCAGGGCTGAAGATGCTTACAATGGCAATCTGCAATTAGATGGACAGGTCTATGGCAGCAAGGAATTTCCGGCGATTGCGATTCATTCCAATCTGGGCATAACATTTGATTTGGATGCGATTCGTGAGTCGATTGGTACTTTTAAACTTGATCGGTTTACGTCACATTGCGGTATTTCCGAACTGGTCACTGAAAAAGGTGGTTTTTCATTCGAACCGAATGCGAGCTTTTATGTTCTGCTGGACGGCCAGAAACAGTTTGAGCAAAATGACATGACACCCGCCGGCGGGGGCGCTGACATTGATCTGGAAATTCCGGCCGATGTACGGTTCTTAACATTGCTGGTAACCGAAGGCAGCGACGGTACGTACGACGGCGACTGGACCTTATTTGCCAATCCTAAATTACAATTAAATCAATCGAATTAAAAATCAAACCAATCATTTATTTATTGGAGGTGTGTTGACATGAGAATGTTTATGGGCGTGTTGATGTGTTTAGTGGTTTCTACGCTGTGCTATGCGGATGCGCAGGTGGCGAATCCGGGATTTGAGTCAATGTCGGGCGATCCGTTATTGCCGGATAACTGGACAACTTACAAGCAGAGTGGGGCAACGGTTTATTTCGCTCCAAAAACGGATGTTGTTTATGATGGCACCTATTCGTTCAAGGTTGCTGCCAGACAAGGTTATGGTATGATCTATCAAGAGATTACTTCGGGTTTTGCCGTGGGCCAAACGTACAGCTTCTGGCTGTATGGACGCGGCGATACTAATGGTGACTGGAAAATTGATGAACCGGGAGATCGGATTGAGCTTTATGTCAAATTTGTAGACGCCGGCAATGGTACGATTGATGAACCGATGAAGATTATCTTTGACGGTGATTCTGAAACGGAAGCCCCCATTTTGTCAGAAACCGAATGGCTTCAATCGCCTGCCATGCTTTTTACGGTCCCCGAAGGGACCGCATCAATGCTTATTAAAATCCGGATTGTTGATAGTTCCGTGGATGGAAATCTGGGGGACGGCACATCGATTTATATGGATAATGTGACGTTGGCTGTTTTGCCGCTGCCGGCACAGAATCCCACGCCGGATAACGGTATTGATGAACAGGATCCGGACGAGCTGTTTTTGAGTTGGGAAGCCGGCGATGATCCGTATGTCGCGGGTACACCGAATCCGGATGTGACCGGTTACTATGTTTATGTTGATCAGTATGCCACAGCGAACGATCCGGGAGAACCGAATTTTGCTGATGTGACGCCAGTTGGTCTGAGCGGCACACAGTATCCGGCCAGTGCGCCCGGGATTGCGTATGGTACCGATCAGATCGTTTACTGGCGTGTGGATTCCGGAATTAACGGTTCTTCGGCGACCGATCCGAATACTGTTACCGGTAATATCTGGTCCTTTACGACGGAAAGTTCATTTCCGGGTATTATCACTCAGCCTCAGGATGTGACTGTTGCCGAAGGTGAGCCTGCGGTACTGATCATTGAAGCCGATGGAACGGCCCAGCCGATTGCTTCGTATGAATGGTTTGACTCCAATGACATTCTTGTCGCTTCAGGAGCGACTCTGGACACCTTGTCATTTGCCTCAACCGTCATCGAAGACAGCGATATATACTATTGTATTGTGACGAATACGCAAGGTAAATCCACACAGAGTGCCCCGGCTCGTCTTTATGTAACCGGTATCCTGGCTCAATATGATTTCGAGAACGATCTGACAGATGCGACCGGTCGTTTTGATGGTGTTGCTATGAATATCGATCCGAATGCGACGGGTGTGGTTTCTTACGATGCAGTGGGCATCGACGGCAGTGCACTTCAATTGGATGGTGAAAACTATGTTACGCTTCCGGAAGGCGCCTATCCGAATCCCTATATGGGGCTGGCTAACGGGACGATTGCCTGCTGGGTGAAAACGACCGGCGTCGAAAGTGAGACGTTAATCGGTGCTTATAATGACGGCTCTACAACCTGTTATAACCTCTCCGTTCAGTCCGGGGAACGGCTGTATTTCTCGATTCGAACGGAAACGGGTAATTTGCTGCAAATTCAGGTTTCTGCGCCGGGCATCAATGACGGTAACTGGCATCAGGTTGCGGCAACATATGAATTGGGTCAGGATGCGGCCGTTTATATGGACGGGGAACGGCTCATTACCGCCGGAGGACTTCCTACGTCGGCTGAATTTGCGCCATGGACGTATTCGCTTCCGATTGGAGCTGGTGATACACGCGGGGTAATTAATAATGCTTGTACAGGATCAATCGACAGTATGATCCTTTTCAACTATGTCAAAGACGACAAAGAGATTCTGGATATGTACAACGCGTTGGCTCCAGCCAAAAAATCACTTTGCCTGGATGCCTATGCGTCAGCATTTGACCTGGCCGGTCCGGCCGGTGTCGGAGCGGAATTTGCAGACTGTCAAGTTAATCTTTACGATTTTGCAGCCATGGCAGGAGCATGGCTGGATTGCGGGTTGTATCCTGAGTGCAGTGACTAACGCTTATATACTTCGGTGGGCTTATCGGATTTGATTTGATAAGCCCGCCGGCTTTATCAATGTGTGGTGAAGTGTGCGTGAAAAGATTGAGGTTTAACTCTCAGGAAATGTTAATTGTTTTTATTGGAGGTACGGAAAGATGAAAAAAGTGATTATGTTGTGTATGTTGGGTTTAATCGTTTCAGCGGTGAATGCAAATTTTGTCGTTAATCCGGGATTTGAAGATGAGTCCGGCGAACCGTTGTTCCCGGATGGTTGGACCAAGTACACCGAAAGCGGCAAAACGGCTTATTATGCTGCCAAGACAGACCCTGTTTACGATGGCACCTATTCGTTCAAGGTTGCTGCCCGTGACGGTTATGGCATGATGCATCAGACCATCGGCGGCTTCAGCGGCGGCGAATCTCTAAGCTTGTGGTTGTATGGTCTTGGTGATACCAACGACGACTGGCAAATGGATGAAGTCGGCGATAAGGTTGATGTGTGGGTAAAGTTCAAAGATGCCGCCGACGCGACGATTGGTAGCGAAATCAGCATGGTTCTTTTTGATGCGGATGAAACGACGGATGCACCGATTCTGTCGACAACTGAATGGCTCAAATCGGGTGTTTTCAGTTTTGTTACGCCGGAAAATACCACACAGGTGCAGATTAAAATCCGCTCGATTGACGGCACCGTAAATGGTAATAGTGACGGCACCGCTGTCCATCTGGACAATGTGACATTAGTTCCGGAGCCGGCGTCGATGGCCTTGTTGGGGCTTGGTGGTCTTTTGGGATTGGCTCGTCGTAAACGTTAATCCGACTTAGGCAGTTTTGATTGATTTGAAAAACAACAGCGGGCGTATTTACTCTGAGTACGCTCGCTATTAAATGTGAAACTTGAGGTATAACGTGAGAATATTGGTAAAACAACATTGGTTTAGAATGATTCTTCTTTTTGTAGCCATTTTGTTTGGCGGGGGTGCCAACGCGGACACGACTTACGATATTGTGGTCTATGGCGGAACCTGTTCGGGGATTGCCGCGGCGATTCAGGCTAAGCGGATGGGCAAGTCCGTGGTTCTGGTCTGTCCGGAAGAGCATCTGGGCGGTTTGACGATCAGCGGCCTGGGGTGGACTGATACCAAGGACACCAATTGTATTGGCGGCTTGTCCCGGGAGTTTTATCATCGCATCTGGCTTTATTACAATGATCCGGCGGCCTGGATCTATCAGAGCCGCAGTTCATATAATCCCAGTTGGCAGGCCGGCCCGGCGATTCAGGACAGCAGCGAAACCATGTGGACGTTTGAGCCGCATGTGGCTGAAGAGGTCTTTGAGCAATGGCTTACGGAGGCGGGGGTGACGGTGGTACGCAACCGCTGGCTGGAACGAAGCAGCGGCGGCGTTCAAAAGCAGGGCAATCGTATTGCAGCGATTAAAACCCTTAGCTATGATGCCGATTTTGGTTTTTCTCCGGCCGAAACTTATGCAGGACAGATGTTTATTGACGCTTCATATGAAGGTGATCTGATGGCATCTTCCGGTGTGACATATCGCATCGGACGTGATTCGAAAAGCGAATACAATGAAACACTGAACGGCATTTATTTTAAATCATCCAATTTAAGCCCGTCCAACTCGCCCTATAATGGCATTGACCCTTACGTAATTCCCGGCGACCCATCCAGTGGTTTGATTGCACAGATTGAAGATGAGTTTAGCGATCCCAGCCAGATCGGCAAGGAAGATGATCGCCTCCAGGCGTTTAACTTCCGAATGACGCTAACGGATGTGTCGGCCAATCGGATTGCGATTCCCAAGCCGGCTGGTTATGATGAGAAAGACTATGAACTGTTGTTTCGGCTTTATGAGGCCGGGCAGAACCCGGGCTTTACCACGCAGCGGATGCCGAACCTGAAGTGTGATAACAATAACAGCGGCTTGATGTCGCTGGACTGGCCGGGTGGTAATTTTTCAATGGACGACAACTGGGTATATTCCGAAGCGTCTTATATCGATCGGATGAATTATGTCCGGCGTCAACGGAACTATCAGCAGGGATTGCTTTGGACGATGCTGTATCACCCGCGTGTGCCGGAAAGTGCACGCAACAGCCGAACAAAGTGGGGCTTATCCAAAGATGAGTATGCTGATAATGACAACTGGCCGTACTTTTCCTATGTGCGTGAGGCCCGTCGGATGGAAGGTGAGATGGTCATGACCGAACATCATGTCAAGATGGCGTCCGGTTATACCGTCACCGATTCCGTCGGTCAAGGTTCTTACTCACTGGATTCCCATGTGGTGCGTCGCGTGGTCATTGAAGATACGATTTGGGATGAAGGTGGATTCTATGTCTGGTGGAGCGATGGGTATCCGATTAGCTATCGGGCGATTTTGCCGAAACATCAGGAAGCGTCCAATTTACTGGTTCCGGTTTGTTTATCGGCCAGTCATGCCGCTTTCGGCAGTATCCGGATGGAACCGACGTATATGATATTGGGCCAGTCGGCGGCGACCGCGGCCGCGATGGCGATTGATTATGATTATGACGTTCAGGAGTTGCCGTATGGACTGCTTCGGACACGTTTGTTAGCTGACGGACAGCGTTTGAAAGAAACATACAGTTCCGAGTTTCCGTCGATTCTTCTGAACTTTGGAACGACGGTCAGTAATGACGATAACAGCCCGGCTCATGAGATTGGCAAGGTCAGCGGAACGTCCTGGAATCTGATTAGCGACGATAAAGCCTCCGGAATCGTGACATCTGACGGCGAATCGGCCTCTGTCAGTGTCGATGTGGGGAAAACGCAATCGAACCAAACAGTTGTCGAGTGGAGCCGGCATGGATTCAACAACAGCAGCCTCGGAGATGACTACAATACTGGCGTCTATGCCGGCAACGGGCGCAGTGCGATATATGTCAATGACGGTTCCGGCAGTCATGTTGCGTTAGGCGTTCGGATATCCGGGTTAGATGCGGCCCTTTACGGGCTTTACACCGTGTCAATTAATACCAACACGGTTAGCAGTGATTCATTTAATATTTATGCGTTCCAAGTTGATCCCGCATCCGGAAACACCGATTACAGTGGACAGTCAGCAACGCTTTTGGATAATACCCGGGAGACCGATTCCTGGCTGATAAACAGGAATTTTGTCATTCCGACAGTCAGTCTTGGTAAAGACAAGGATTTGGTTGTTGTGGTTGAAGGGCTTTCTGATGCAGGATATCGAGCGTTTTTGAATACACTTGAGATTGTTCAGATTGCCAGTTCCCCGCTTGCGCCGGTTGTGACGGAACATCCGGAAAGCGTAAAAGTCTATGCCGGGACCGATCCGCGTTCTGAAGGACCTGTTACCTTGACATGCCGGTCTAAAAGTCCCGCGGCGCCGACGGTTAAGTGGTATAAATACATTGACGGGGCTGCTGATCAGCAGATGGACCAGCCGGAGGATGCGGATGTTCAGATTACCGGTCCTGATTATGACGCCGCTGCCGGAGAGTATGTCTCTTCCCTGATCATTCCAAACGTTGAACAAGCAGACAGTGGGGCGTATTATTGTGTAATTGAAAATACGGACGGACAGTGTAATTCACAGCAGGCTGGAGTTCTTGTCAAGGAAACACTTGCTCACTGGACACTGGACAGTGATGACTATACAGGCTCGCAATACGCCGATGTCAGCGGACACGGTCATTCAGTGACTGTCAGTGGGGCACCCTCGTTTGTGGCCGGTGCCGATGGTTCAATCGGTGGAGCGGTTTCTTTGACTTCCAGCAGTGGTTCAGGGGCGTGCGGCACGTGGAATCCATCGCAGGATACCGGTCAGATCAGCGTTAGTGCCTGGGTTTATTGGACCGGCGGTGGTGATACGAGTATTATCGCTGATAAATCCAATGGATGGGATGCTTCGCAAATGATGTGGACGTGGGGAATCAATCCTTCGACAGAGAAAATTAATTTTGTTTCTGCCGGGTCGTCAGATTTTCAAACGTCTATTAGTTCGACTGACTTTGCGATGAATGAATGGCATCATTTAATTGTGACCCACGACAGCAGCAATCATGCGGCTCAACTCTATTTGGATATGGAACGGGTGAATTCCGGGACGTTGGTTATGGGGTTAAAGACAGATGCAACG
The DNA here is from genome assembly GCA_963675155.1 of Anaerohalosphaeraceae bacterium. Taxonomy (GTDB): domain Bacteria; phylum Planctomycetota; class Phycisphaerae; order Sedimentisphaerales; family Anaerohalosphaeraceae; genus 4572-13. Next base: position 1,972,504 of record OY775912.1, read on the forward strand.
GTTCATTTAGGGACTGACGCCGGTGGTCGTTACTTTCGCGGCAAGCTGGATGATGTCCAAGTTTATAACTATGTACTGGATGACCGCGGTATTTTGGATGCATACAATGGTGCGGCATTGAACAAAAAAAAAGTATGTCTGCAGAAAACCTATGACGGGCGATTTGATCTATCAGGGCCGGAGGGGGTTGCAGACTGTGAAATCAATTTTTTCGATATCATCCCGTTGGCAGCCGAGTGGTTAAGCTGCGGTTTGTATCCGATTGAGGCGTGTGGGAAATGAAGATAGAAAATGAACTCGTAAAGGAGATTCAGATGTCCAGGAAGGGATTTACGTTAATTGAATTGCTGGTGGTTATCGCGATTATTGCGATGCTGCTGTCAATCATTGTACCGTCGGTTAAAAAGTCCAAAGAACATGCCAAAAAGCTGATCTGCGGAACCAACCTGCATCAGATTCAAATTGCCTGTGTGGCCTATGCCAATGACAACAAGGATTTCTTTCCCACTCGGGGAAAAGAGTACGACGGCTATCCTCATGCGATGGTCAATGTTGACACCAATGAAACATTAGATGAGACTTTCTTTAAACCGTATTTATCCGATATGCGGAATAAGGTGCTGTTTTGTCCGGGGGCGTTATATCGCTATCGTAATCCCGAGATAGTTGGCGCGGAGTATGATTATAAGTATATTACCTATCAGTATTTTAATTACCCGCAAAGCAATGCGTCATGGCAGACTTCCCAGCCGAATTTAACAAAGTATTCCAAGGCTCGGCAGACATCACCGCTGTGGGCGTGTCTGACTGTGGGTTATCAGGACGAAGTGGACGAAACCACCGGCGAGCAGTTGATGGCTTTGTCCCATAGTATGGTTGATGAACCGCATAAACCTGACGGCATGAATGGTGTGAATGCTGCCGGCGATACAGCTTGGCAAAAGTGGGATCAGTGCAGCAGTTATATTGAGATAGAACCCGCTTCATCGAGAACTCAGAATTATTACTGGCCCAAATCCTATTAATCACTTAACTCAGCCTTCTGATGGCTGAGCCGGTTTTGAAAAACAGTAAATTTGGTTTTTTAAAAATTTCAGCGATTAATAGAATATTAATAATTCGAACTTTTGTCAAACATTCAAATCTGTTCAATATGGCATTTTTTTATAGACCAGCAACAAATTATAGTGGACTAAACGCGGTATCTGTGCGAGAATTTTAGAGATGCCCTAAAGACAGAAGACGTCGAATATAATATCAGCAATCGCGGTATGCTTGGGGAACGCAAAAATTACAATGGTTTGAAGATGTATGACCCTTCATACTTCCTATTATAATTTTATGAAAACAGGAGAGTTACATGAGTTTGAAACCAAAAGCCGGCCATGTTTTATGGTTGCTTGTGATGAATACATTGGTATTGGCAAGCGGAATTTACCAAGAACCTGATATCCGTCTTACGAAGAGTCCCTACCTGTTCGGTGAGAAGAAGGACGCCGTGGTTTTGCGATCGGGTGATTTCTACGGGGGCGATTATTCCTGGCAGATTATTAAGCATATCGACTCACTCACTGGCGATGTGATTTCAAAGCCGGATTATGAGGGCGATTCGGGGGTTAATGCGATTGTTCCGGGGACGGTTCTGAATACAATGGTCCATGATGGGGTTTACCCGGAGCCGTATTATGGGCTGAACAATGCTTATGAAAGGAAGCTCATTCCCGACCTGAAAGATGTCGGCAGTGAGTTTTATACGTACTGGTTTCGGACAGAGTTTGAGTTGGATTCTGCGTTTGATGGCAAACAGGTGATGATGCGGTTTGACGGGATTAACTATCGCGCCGAAATCTGGCTCAACGGCAGTAAATTGGGTGATATGGCGGGGATGTTTAACCGGGGCTTTTTCAATATTACCGAGTCGGTTAATCTTACCGACAAAAACGCTTTGGCGATTTTGGTCAAGCCGGTGGATGTGCCGGGTGGTTTTCGCAATAAATTTAAGGAAGCTCGCGCGGTTGGAGAGAATAAAAACGGCGGCGACGGAAAAATCGGTAAAAACGTCACCCAATTGATGTCAGTCGGGTGGGATTTTACGTTTTCAGATGGGATTCGAGATCGCAATACCGGTATCTGGAAAGATATTGTGATTTATCCGGTGGATGCAGTTGAGTTGCGCGATCCGTTTATTAAAAGCGAGTTGTCCATGCCGGAGATGAAAAGCTGTCGGCAGGACATTACCGTCGAGGCCATTAACCAGACCGATAAGCCGCAACGCGGAACTGTCACAGCGGCCATTGACGGGATGAACGTGAAGATCGAAAAAACGGTTGAATTATCGCCGAATGAAACTAAGATGGTGTGTTTTTCACCGGAAGATTATAAAGCCCTGACCTACCAAAGCCCAAAGCTCTGGTGGCCGATCTGTAAGGGGCCGCAGAATTTATATGAGTTGAAACTGAATTTCAAGAGTAACGGACAAATCAGTGATACGGCGAAGACGCGATTTGCCGTGCGTCATGTGACCAGCGACCGCAATACGCCGGACAAAAGCCGACAATTCTATATTAACGGCAAACCCATCTTCCTGCATGGAACAAACTGGATTCCCGAAGCGATGCTGCGTAAAACTGAAGAGCGAATGTATGCCGAGATGCGTTATACACAGCAGGCCGGTATTAATTTTATCCGATTCTGGGCTGGCGGCATTGCCGAGTCGGATTATTTCTTTGATCTGTGTGATGAGTTGGGGATTATGGTGTCGATGGAGTTTTGGCTGACGGGCGACACGGATCTGCCCAATGATTTTGATTTATACCGGGCGAATTTTGCCGATACGGTCAAGACTATCCGGAACCATCCTTCGCTGGTGTATTATATCTCCGCAAATGAACGGGGAACCGACAACATTGTTCCGGTGAAAGATTTACTGGCAGAATTAGACGGCACCCGCGGCTATCAGGAGGCGTCGGAAATTGCCGGTATCCATGACGGCAGTCCGTATAAATATGTCAACCCGATGTTTTATTATGATGATTCGGCTTCTAATCGCGGTAGCCGGATTAATGGGTTGTGTCCGGAATACGGCACATCCTGTCTGCCAACGCTGGATTGCCTGAAAGAGATGATGGACGAAAAGGATATTTGGCCGGTGAATAAGGATGTGTGGGATTATCATGACGGTGGGGGGTTCCATGATATTGTTTTAAAATATGTCCCGGCTATGGAACAATACGGGCCGATTGAATCAGCGGAAGAGTTAGCTTGGAAAGGTCAGATGGTTGGCGCCATCGGTTACCGCAGTATCTGGGAGTGTTGGACGTATAATCGTCTGAACAATGGAGATCGTTATACTTCCGGCGTGTGGTTCTGGTATCACAACAGCCCAACACGCCAGGTGTGCGGGCGGATGTGGGACTGGTCACTGGAACCGACGGCAGCACTGTATTATTCGCAGGATGCCCATGAGCCGATCCACGCTCAGTATGACTTCATCAAGAATACCGTTTCGGTGAACAACGAGTATTATACGCCGTTCGAAGGATCCGTGTCGATGCGTGTTTTCAATCTGGATATGATGCTCAAATATGAGCAGAAAGTTCCGGTCAGTATTGGTTCCGATACCATTGCCAATGATGTGATTAAGGTCACTTTGCCGTCCGATTTATCGGAAGTCCATTTTATCCGGTTGGATGTGACGGATGCGCAGGGCCGTTCCGTGGCCGATACATTCTACTGGCGTTCGAATGATGACTACTTGGGCAAGAAGACCTATTCCGGTCCGCTGTACTCCGGGTTTCAGGATATCGAAAAGCTCCCCCGAGTTGAGCTAATTTCGAAGGTTAAAAAGAGAGATGGCAAATATGTTGTGACATTAAAAAATCCATCCGATGCTCTGGCCTTTATGATTCGCGTCAAGCTGGCAGACTCGAAAACGGAAAAGCCCGTTCGGCCGACTTTCTACACGGACAATTTCTTCAGCCTGCTGCCGGGAGAAGAAAAAACAATCAAGATTGAATCCGATGAAGCACCGGCTTCAGCATTGGTTATTGTTGACGGGTGGAACGTGAATGAAGTGGTTCATATTATTCAATAAGAAAATTGTATTCAGAAAAGAGTTGAAGTTCAATGACTTAGAAACAACGCTATATTCATCATCGCTCTAAGTTTTATTGTTATGATGACGGATTGTGCCTAATCGGTTCGATTGGATACAGTGACGCTTATTTTTCGACACTTCCGAAAAATGGATTGGTAGGGGCCAAAAAAGACTTAGCGTTTCCTCATCTTGGCTTTCCAAGCTAGTCATGTCGGTTCGATTCCGGCCGCCGGCTGTTTGTCTCCTTATGAGAGTGCCTGTCGCGAGATCCCTAACTCTTTCTGTTTCGCATACTTACCGCGATGTTTCGCGGCATTCCTGGTCTTGTGTCAACCTTCTAAATTGCACCAAATGCCTCCAAATAACCCCGGAGGTACAAATTCACTGCGAGATCCGATCAAAGTAATAATACACTCTGAAGCACGATTTATATTTTTTAGAAATATCTATTTTTTGCCTCAAAATTCTAGCCGACAATTGTTCTATGTATAGAGATGTCATGAAGATAAGGTAGTTTATGGATTCGAAATCACGAAATAGAGAGTTTTTTGAACTCTACGGGCAATGCCAGAACAGGGTATTCAGTGTCCTTTTCATGTTGTTACACAATGAAAGCGATGCGGAAGATTTGCTGCAGGATACTGCTGCAACGATGCTGGAGAAATTCGATCAGTATAAGCCGGGAACAAATTTTACGGCATGGGCGATTACTATAGCAAAAAACAAGGCATTGAATTTCCTACAAAAAAATGCAAGAGTGCGTCCAAGTTTTCGTGATGATATTTATGAACGAATTGCTGAGTTAGAGGTCAAAGAAGAAGAGCAATTTTCAGATCGAACCAGTGCACTTCAAAAGTGCCTAAAGAAACTTGTTGTTTTGGATCAGAATATCCTCGAAATGCGATATCATCAGGAATTTTCAATGAAAAAGATTGCAGAGCATTTGGGCCGGTCCAAAACGGGGATTTATCACACAATGGCCCGAATTCATACGCTATTGCATCGTTGTGTGAAAAAATCAATGTCAGGAGGGCGGCTGTAATGGCGGGGGACAGAGAATATCTTGAACTGGGCAAGCTGATTATTGAGCTCGTCGATGGATCTATTAACAACGAGCGATTAGCGCTTTTGGATAAATGGCTCCATCAATCACCGGAAGCATTGAATTTCTATCGTGAGTTCATGAAAAATATTGTTGTATTGAATCGTCGTGCTGATATCTATCTTAATGGCAGTGAAGAAGATTCAAGTTATGCTTTTCTTGAGTATTTGGCGGAATATGAAAAAACAGCTCCGATGGTTGAAGTGCTTGAGGAAAAGCCTACAGCACCTATCAGGGAAATCCATCAACAAAGACCGATATATACGCTAAAAAGAAGTTCACTCTATACCATTTATTCAGCCATCGCAGCGATTCTTTTAATTGTTCTATTTGTTCGTTTTGCTCCCTCTAAAGGGGGCGTTGAGGTTGCAACGTTAACCGATAGCATCAATGCGAAATGGGCTGAAATCATGATGCAGGACGGTGAACGCTTAAAAACCGATGGGTCGACGTTGATGCTGCGTGAGGGATATGCTGAATTATTGTTTGATAATCAAGCCAAGGTGACGATTGAAGGGCCTGCTGAATTTCAGATTCATACCGAAGATCAGATCAAGTTTATTTATGGACGGCTTTATGCCACCGTGCCGCGTGAGGCGATTGGTTTTACGGTGAAAACCCCCTCGGCCCAAATCGTCGATTTAGGGACTGAATTTGGAGTCGATATCGATTTTCAGGGGGATACGTCTCTGCATGTCATGAAGGGCAAGACCGTTTTAATTGCCGGGGATAAATCCAATAAGGTCAGTGTCGAGGTTGGCAAGGGAACTGCCAAAAAAGTCTCCGGTCATACTCAGACTATTTCTGATATATCCTGTAATGATCGCCTTTTTGCCAGGGAGATTAGTTCAGCCAGCCAAATCGTCTGGCGTGGGCAAACAGAGGTTGATTTAGCGGATATTGTCGGCGGCGGCAACGGTTTTGGCACGGGAAAACTCGACAGTGGGATTGAAACCAATACCGGTCAGCCGTTTGCATCGCCTGATCCTGAGTTGGTGCTGAGCAAAGTCAGCGGTATAATCACTGGAGACGGGGCCTATAACACCGTCAGCAGCCTTCCATTTGTTGACGGGGTGTTCGTGCCCGACAGCCGCCAGGGACCGGTTCAAATAACCTCGGCCGGTCATCGCTTTGACGGTTTTGTCTACGGGCGTGAAGTCTTCTGGGGAAATATTTTTAACGGCGCCTGGCATGCGTCTGATACGTCGCTCAAGCACGATTTGAAACTGAACGGCCAAACATACGGCACGAATGAGAACCCGGCGATCTCGCTGCATTCCAGTCAAGGAATTACGTTTGACCTTCAAGCCATTCGTCAAACGATACCCGGGGGGAGAATCTTACGGTTCACGTCTCTTTTCGGTGTTTCGGAAACCGTTGCTCTTGACCCTTCATTTACCCCAAAAAAAGACGGTTCCAATTCGGGAAAAGTTAACTGCTGGGTGCTGGTTGACGGCAAAGAAAGATTTAATCGGGACTCTGTTGCTTACCTGCAAGGCGTGCTGGAGATCGACGTCGATCTGAATGACGACGATCGGTTTTTGACGCTGGTGGTCACTGAATCGGACGACCGGCGTGCATATGACTGGGCGTTATTTGCTAAGCCGTCCCTGCTGATAGAAAAGGATATAAACTAAAGTATGGTCAGTTTTTAAGTTGTAAAAAGGAGGCAAATTGTGGCAAAAAATAATCTTAATGTTTTTAGAAAGGTGAGGATTATGATGAAGTTACTTAGAGTAATGAGTTTGCTATTAGTTGTTCTTACGATGGCGTCAGTTAGCCAGGCGGATTTGGTTGGCCACTGGACCTTCGATGAGGTCAGCGGTAATGCTCTGGATAGCTCAGGCAACAGCTATGATGGCACGATTGTCAGCACTGTGACTCAGGGACAGACCGGCCAGATCGGCGGGGCGTATTTGTTTTCCGGAGCCGGCTGGGTTAACTTTGGTGTCGATACGATCACCAATCAGATCACGAACTTCCCAATTACGATATCGTATTGGATCAACAGCACATCTACGTCGGGCACTGAATGTGCCGTATGGATGGGTAAAAATGGCGAGAGTAACCGCTATCTTCAAACCGGGATGAAATATGGCAACGCGAATGCGGCTTATCGAAACGACGATTTTGACAATTCTGTTGCATGGGTTGATGGGGGCACGACCGCCACGGAAGGTGACGGCCAATGGCACCATATAGTCGCCGTGTACCCCAGCACCACAGAGCGACATGTATATGTCGATGGTGTTTTGGCGGCCAGTAAAACTTTCACCCAAGCTTATTATACCGGGACTAATCAGATGGCCGTTGGTAACAACAATCGACGAAGTACGATGACCGATCCGTTTGACGGTCTGATCGATGATGTACAGCTATACGACGAAGTTCTGGATGATCGGGATATTCTTGCTATTTATGCGGCCGGTCGCGGTGATATCGCCACGGATCCGCTTCCTGCGGACGATTCAGTCGATCCGACAGCGACGACGACTCTTACATGGGTTGCTCCGCTGAAATATACCCCGGAAGTTGGATACGATTTGGTCCTGCGTAAAGCGACGGAAGCGGTTGAGCCGAATTTCGCGGCCACCGACAATGTCATTGAGATTACCGATGCTTCGGCTACGTCTCCAAAGACGGTTTCTTTGGATTATGACGCCACGTACTACTGGCGGGTGGATTCCTACGAGCCCAATGGTATAGCAAGCAATGCCACAGATGATATTCTTCATACCGGTGTTGTCTGGTCGTTTACGACACTGCCGTCGGTTCCGGAGGTTACTGTCGGGCCGTCTGATGCGGCCGTGGCTGCCGGTGAAGATGCGGTGATCGTTCTGGAATATACCAGTCTCAGTCCTCTGACCAGCGCGGTGTGGGAACAGTCCTCGAATGTCGACCCCAATTGGATTGCTGCCGGCGGCACCAGTGTGATTGATGAAAGCGGCACACCCAAGACCGTCACACTGACGATTCCGGGTGTGGCTATCGCCGATGAAGGTCTGTACCGCTGCTTGATCAGCAATGACGGCGGCAGCGATCTGTCGGAAACGGCGACTCTGGCCGTGAAACGCCAATTGGCTCACTATGCATTCGAAGGCAACGCCAATGATACCAACACCGGCGGCGGCATCACGAATGACGGTATCGCCACAGTTTGGGCCAATGAATCGGCTATGCCTGATATTACTTATGCAGCGACCGGTCTTGCCGGTCTGGGTGACGGGGTTGTGTTTAACGCGACAACCGATATGGCGGATCCCAATCAGAGCTATATCCAATTGCCCATCACCGCTTACCCGAATTCGGATGTGGGCGGCGGGTTGGACGCCGGAACGATTACGTGCTGGGTGAAGCCCCAGACCACGGGTACGATTATTGGTACATTTAATGACGGTTTAACAACTGGAGTACTATTTTCAATCCAAAATACCACCAGTGCGAGAATCTTTAAGCGCAATGAGTTTAACAGCCAGAATAATATATATTTCAGTGATCCCAATCTGACGGATGGCGATGCATGGTATTTTATTGCTTCGACCTGGGGTGATGAGAATGGTCAACTGAAGACATATATTGCTCGGGCGACAGAAAACGGTCACATCGAAGATATCGTCAACGATATATCAGTTGACTACATCCCATGGCAGTATGCACCGACAATTGGCGGTAATAACGCTCGTGGTACGATTGATACATTCTTTATGGCCGGCTCCATGCTGGATGATCTCAAGATCTATAACTATGCGTTGGCTCCCGAACAGATCGCGGCTGAATTCAACGCCGTCACCGGCAATACGCTGTGTCTCGTCACCAGCTTTGATGGAGACTATTATGATACCAACGGTGACTGCGTTGTCGATATGCTTGACTTTGCAGATTTTGCCGCGGCATGGCTGGCCACCGGTTTATATTAACCCAAAGCAGTGATGTGATTTTTCTCTCGGCCCGCTTTTAACGGCGGGCCGGGATTTTTAGAAAAAATGATATCGGGGTGTTGCGTAAAAATACCCCTGTTTCGAGAGTTGTAGTGTAGTGTGTGTAGTAAGAAGTAAGTTGTATTCAGCCATCAAAGGCGATCTTTAGATGGTGGAAATGGAAAGAACTGTTTAATTGTTTGTGGAGGATGTAAAGATGAAAAGACTAATGATGTTATGTGTTGTATGTGCGATTGTTTCAATTGCTCAGGCGGGGGTCATGGAATCGTTTGTCTATGATGCGGGTTCCTTAGATGGTGCCAATGGCGGGGCTGGGTGGACCAGTTCATGGCGAAATAATTATTCGAGAAATGGTCGGAACTATGTTGTTGCCGATTCGGGGTTGACGCACTCCAGCTTGTCCGGCGAAGCAGGCAATGCCGCTTACAGTCCCGGCGATGGAACGCGTTATCAGAGGGATCTGGATCAGACCTATAGCTCAGGCACGGTTTATTTGAGCTTTCTGATGCAAATTAATGTGGACGTAGACGGCTATGGGGCAGTGGAACTTCAATCGGGTAAAGACGCTGACTCGGGGCGGGTGTTCCAACTTGGAATGCTGCGTAAGGATGACGGGAGTGACCCTCTCCCGACTAATGATGACGATGGTGATCATGTATTCGCTGCCAGTTCACGCAGTTCTGCCGGCGGCAACCGCCTTGACACGGCTATTCTGGGTAACTTTGACGCGGATGTTCATCTGTATGTCGTTCGTTTTGATCTGGATGCCGATGCTGCAGCGGTTTATTTTGATCCGACCGACGCAACAGATCTGACCACTGGCGGTCTAAGTGTGGATTTGTTCAGCGGTTTTTCATTTGACCGTGTGGGTATCGCCAACTTTACCGGAATCGCCGGAACAACGATTGACGAGATTCGTCTGGATACGACGGCTCCCGTTCTCGTTCCCGAGCCGGCAACGATGATTCTACTGGGATTGGGCGGCCTGTTGGTTGGACGCAAGAGAAAATAGTCAGTGGTTCCTGGCACAAAGCCTTGCGAGTCATTGTGATATGAGTGTACTGATATCGCTGGCTCAAGGGGTTTGGGAACAAATTGAATTATTAAATCTGTTGACTGTCTTCGGGACACCGTTTGCCGTGTCCCGAAGACATAGTTGTAAAAGAATTTTGAGTAATTTATCTTATTTTATTGAGATTGTTTGTGGGGTCGTTAATAACATTAATGCTAATCCTTTCAGTGTTCCCTGCCGGGGCAAGGTTTCGTATTTGAGGAATTGAATAATGAGAAAGTTCGTGATTGTTTTAATGTTCGTTGTTCTTGCGGTGATGTCGGTTTGTCAGGCGGACCTGGTGGCTCACTGGACCTTCGATGAGGTCAGCGGCGATGCCCTGGATAGCTCGGGCAACGGCTATCATGGTACGATTGTCGGTACCGTGACACAGGGACAGACCGGCCGGATCGGCGGGGCGTATTTGTTTGCCGGAGCCGGCTGGGTTGATTTTGGTGTCGATACGATCACGACCCAAATCACGGATTTCCCCATCAGTATTTCTTATTGGATCCAAAGCACGGCTGCGTCGTCAACTGAATGTGCCGTATGGATGGGTAAAAACGGCACGAACGACCGGTATCTTCAAACCGGCATTAAAAACGGTAATGCGTATGCAACCTATCGAAATACAAGCTTTGATGATGCTGTCGCTTGGAATGATGATGGTGACAGTCACACAGAAAGTGATGGCGAATGGCACCACATTGTCGCGGTGTATCCCGATACCACAGTACGTCATGTGTATGTTGACGGCGTCCTTGCTGACAGTACCACCTACACCCAGAGTTATTATACAGGGACCAATCAGGTGGCAGTTGGCAACAACAATCGAGGAAGTTCTCTGACCGATCCGTTTGACGGCCTGATCGATGATGTCCGGATCTATGACCATGTGCTGAGCGACACTGAAATCCTTGCGCTGGCTTCGATTCAGATTCAGACGATTAACCAGGTGCAGGCAAACGGGTCAGGAGATGACTGGAACACTCCGGCAGCTTGGCAGGACGGCGATACACCCGCAACGGTATCTCTGGCGCATTATATCAGCACGATGGCACTTCGAGCACCGGCCGGAACCGTCGTATTTAGTCCGGTATCTCTGACCATCAGCGATACCTTGTATCTTGACAATCAAACCGTGACCATTGGAAATCTGATTGTTGATGACGGGACGCTTGACATTACCGGTTCATGTATTCTGGCGGGCAGTATTGATCTTGTGGGTGACTTGCAGATCGACTTTGCCGATGCGCAGTCATCGCTGACGATTCTTTCGAATTTAAGCGGTTCGGGCAATATGACGGTTGGTGCTAATGGTACGGTTAAGCTCCAGGGAGGCAATCCTTCCTTTTCGGGCAACTGGTCTATCAACGGGCATGTGGAGGCTGATACGGACGACAGTCTTGGCTCAGGCAATATGACCGTCAACAGCGGCGGCTCTCTGGATGTTAATTATGATCTTCTGACCGATGCATCGTTAACGCTGATGAGTGGTTCAGGCATGGCACTGGATCAGGATCTGATGGTCGGTGCGTTGACGATTCAGGACAACAGCTTCTCTATCGGGTCTTATGATTCGCTTTATCTATATCAACTGTATGATGACGGTACATTTGTTCAGGGCGATAGTGGGGCCGGTTCAATTACGGTGGGGCCCGTTTGGGGGACGGTCCAGGAAACGAATGGCGATACTTCCGTTGTTGAAAGTGTATCTGATTCAGATTCGTTCAGTGTGGTTCTTGGCCAGCAGCCAGGCGGCACTGTAACCGTCACCATCGATCCGCAACTGACGATTTACGGCAATGAAATTCAATTATCGGGCACCGCCAATCCGGGTGATGCACGCACCTTGTCGTTTAATGAAACAACCTGGAGCACGCCGCAGACTGTTACTGTTCAGGCTGTCATTGACGGGCAGGTCGAACCGGAAGAGATTGCGACTCTATCTTTGATCGTTGAGCAGGGCGGGGTACCAATCGGTGCGATCAAGCCGCTTGATATTAAAGTGAACGATGCTGCTCCGTCAGGGCTGATAGCGGATCTGGACAATAGCGGAGAAGTGGCGATTGGCGACCTTGCGCTGCTTGCATTTGATTGGTTAAAGGCGTCAGGATATAATCTAACCGGTGACTTGAAACTCCAAATGGACGATTTTGCAGTCATGGCTCAGCACTGGGGAGATGTGGTCCGGCCGGATTCTCTCGCGGATTACTCCTCGCATTCAGTCAATGGGAACGTTATTTTATTTAATTGCGGGCGTTCACTGGTCAAAGTTTCAATGTGCAAAAGTCAAATGGCCCGCATTCAATTGGCTCCGGACAAGAAATACCGCGACGATCAACATCCGGATTATTTCATGGTTCAAAAATATAATTGGCCGGCGGTTGACTTTACGGTTTCGGATGAGGGCAGCTATATTAAGATTGCGACCAGCGAGATGGTTATTCGGGCACAAAAATCACCGTTCAGACTGCAAATGTATCAAGGCGATAATGCGACTCTATTAGCCAAGGATGCTGATGCCGAAGGGATGTATTGGCAGGACACTAAGATCGGAGTTGATCGGGTTGAAGGTCCGGGCAGCGGCGGTAAATTTGGCTTCGGCGGCGGCGACCATGGTAACGTCGGTTCACTGAATAAGAATTCCGGCAGCGATGATTTTACCGTCACCCACGGCAGAGTGCCGGTACCGTTTTTCATGAGCACTGCGGGATATGGCATCTTTTTAAATACGGTTTCAAAAAATACCGCTTTTGATTCAACCGGCGGATTCTATACCGATGACTATCTTGATTACTGGTTTATGGCCGGACCGTCATTTAAGTCCATGTTGGGTAACTACAGCGAGTTAACCGGCAGAATGTGCCTGTTTCCCAAATGGGCATACGGCTTTATGGTCTCGAAATACGGCAATGATAACGCGACGCAGGACGAATTCAGCGATTGGATTCATTGGTTGCGGAATGGCGGGCACCCCGATGATGACGGCGGTGGCGGATGGCCGATTGATTGTTATGTGTTTGACTATGGATGGCGCGGAGCCAAGTGGAATCCGCATCACTGGGATCCAACTCGGTATGATGATTTAGCCGCGATGTTTGCTGAAGCCGATTCACTGGGTTTCCATGTTGGATTGCACAATAACCGCGGCACACCGGAAGCTCATAATGGTAACTTTACCAATCCAGCCTATGCCGAGGAATGGTGGCAGGCCCATCGTGATCCGGTGATTGTTCCGGGTTACGGTGATTGGTTCTGGCCGGATGAATTCGATGTCGTTGGGGATAACCTGATGGCGAATCGATCGGCGAAAGTGGTTCATGAAAAATGGCTGGAGTTGACGACTCAACAGCGTCCCATGTTTATAACGCGCGGCGGTTTTGCAAACCATCATTTTGCCGCGGCCTGGTCCGGCGACATTAGCAATAGCATTAGCACGATGAATCAACAGATTGTAAATCAACAAGCGGTTGGCCTGTCCGGCTATCCCTGGTTCTCACACGATCTGGGAGGTTTCTTTACAAAGCCCTCGGATAATCTATACATCAGATGGGTGGCTGAATTTGGATCGTTCTGTTCGATCATGCGCACGCATGGTCACGATGGCAGAGAACCCTGGCTTTACAGCACCAATGCTCAAGGCATCTTGAGGAAGTATCTCAAGCTGCGCTATGAACTGTTCCCGTATATTTACACTTCAGCTTGGCAGGGGACATCCCAGGGGATTCCGATGATGCGTGCGATGGCGCTGGAGTATCAGGATGATTCCACGGCGTGGACCAAACAAAATCAATACTTCTGGGGCGATTGGTTCCTGGTGGCTCCCGCTCTCAGTGAAAGTGCGACGACAGTCAGTGTCTGGATTCCGCCAGGCGAATGGTATGATTATTTCAACGGTACAAAATACACAGGTCCTGCGGAGATTACCGTACCGGCGGCGCTGGATGAAATTCCGGTCTTTGTTAAAGCGGGTGCGATTATCCCAATGGGACCGGACATTCGATATTCGGATGAGTTGCCGCTGAATGAGATCACACTGGATATCTATCCGACGCTGGGCGCGACGACCTATACATTGTACGAAGATGACGGTGTCACACGCGACTATATGCTGAATAATGCCTATGCATTGACGCAGTACGACTATAATAATACCGGCAGTCTTGTTACGGTGACTATCGGGGCCACAGATATTAAAAATCCTGCGTTCTATACGCCAACATTGCCAAGGGAATACTATTGCAAGCTGAACCACACCGATTCTAGTCCTGCTCAGGTAAAAAAAGGCAGTGCTGTCTTGACCGAATATAATGACGAGACAGCTTTGCAAAATGCATCGGAAGGCTGGTATTACGATGACGCCAATGACATCGCATGGGTCAAAGTATCCGATGATGGCTCAGGGTGTACGGTTGAGGTTCAATAGAATCGAAGCGGCTAACGTTTTTAATCGCTATTTGCCATTATTATCAGGATGTGCCCAATACCGCGTGCCCCCAACGGTATGAGTACGATGTATCTTGACCACAATTTTATTGATTCAGAGATTCTAAACCGTGGTGGTTTTGCTGTTGTGCTGGTTATGCCCGGATGGGCAACCTGGTGATTCTGCCGTATGAGAATCTTGCTGCAGGTAATGCAAATCGGGTCTTTATGCGTCTGGTTTCCTTTGGAAATGCCATTATAACAAACTTTTTCGCATAAAGATATGGATCAGGAATGGGGGCAGGTCATATCATATTTTTCCGCATGTTGAACGGCCAGGTTTCGGGGAGCACTCAAAAGCTGTTTTCTGTTTATTAATTAAGTATCGGTCTCAGATAAAGCCTATTCATGTCTACAAACACTTTAATTGCTTTAGAATCTTGGCTTGTGAGCCTAATTCTGCAATAAAAATCCATGTGTCGGTAGTTCAGATTAATATTTTCGGTTTTTTGACCGAATTTATAAAAGCTGCTGTTAAAACCTGAAAGCAACTTATCAATGCCTCTGAGATATTTTTAAAAATTTCAAGAATTTTCGTAAAAAAGTCGGATTATTGGCTAATACTACTGAGTCGCCAAGGTATCAGTGTATGGCTCAGATGATAAAATAGATTCTGGTAGAGGTGGCATAGTGGGCAAAGAGGATAGTGAAAATCAAGAACGGTTTATAAGGCTTTTGATGCTGAATGACAAAAGCATCTATGCCTATATCTTATCTCTCGTTTCCAACGCGAATGATGCAGATGACATTATGCAGGAGACCTCAGCCGTGATGTGGCGAAAGTTTTCTGAGTTCAATACGAATATGGATTTTGTGCCTTGGGCTATTACGATTGCCCGCTATCAGGTCTTGAGTTTTTACAAGCAAAAAAAACGGTCCAAGATCGTATACAGTGATGATCTGATGGATTCTATCAAGGCCGAAGTCGAAAAGAAACTCCCTGAAATGGATGATCATCTTTACGCGCTGAAAAAATGTATTAAGAGACTGAACCACGTGGATCAAATATTGGTCAAGTTACGTTATGACAAAGGATACACATTAGAGAATATCGGGGCTCATCTTTCTAAATCTACAAGAGCGACCTTCTATGCGATGAGTCGAGTTCATCAGGTTTTGACACAATGTATCAAACGAACTCTTGGTGGAAAGGTTCTTTAGGATGGAGAAGTCTGGTCAGGATCATGACTTTTATAATTTAGTTTTTGCGTGTCTTTCCGGCAGCGCCACTGAGGATCAGCAACAGCAGTTGGTCCGGATACTTAAAGCTGACAGTAAGTTGAGAGCGGACTATGTCGATTACCTGATTACCTATACACTTCTCCATCGACGCAGCGGTGCCTCAATTTTTATCGAAGAGACAAAAGAAGCGGTGCTTGACGAAGAATTATGGGGATTCCTTGCAGATGAAGAAAAGACCGCTCCGACGATTGAGCTGTTGGATGAAAGACCGCCGAAAGAATTAATTCAGAAAGTTGATCTTCCTAAACTTAACTACAAGAAGAAGCTTAACAAATGGGATGTTATTAAGCTGGCTGCCATCGCTGCTTCAGTTCTATTCATGTTTTTATTTGTCCACTATGCTCCGGTGCGAGGGAAATCTTATGCCCGTGTGATTGGGCAATATCAAGTCCAACTTCAGGGGGCCAAAGCAAATTTTCAAATTGGGCAATATCTGGATGACGAACTTATTAAACTGGAAAAAGGGCTGCTTAAAATTCAGATGAATGACGGTTCTGAGGTATTATTCGAAGGACCTGCAGAGATTTCTTTGGAAGATAATGATCAGTTATTTTTAATTCAGGGTAAACTAACTGCCAGTGTTCCCAAAGAAGCTGTCGGATTTACGGTGCGCACGCCATCGGCTTCTATCATTGATTATGGAACTGAATTTGGTGTAAAGGTAGACCACTATGCCAAAACAGAAGCCCATGTGTTGAAGGGAAATATTAAAGTCGGTGTCGGTTCGAATCCGCGTATTCTCGAAGAAACACTGCGTTTATCGGCCAATCAGGCCGCATGTGTTTCCGGGCAGACATTAAAGGAGATTCCGTCCGGAGCCGGTCAATTTGTGTATGATATTCCTTCGCCTTTTGAGCTTACGGCTCAGTCGTTAGGGGCATCAATGCATTTACGTTTACAGAGCGACAGTATTGGTTCTTTCAGAGACGTTATGTGTACCTTAACTGCTAAGAATATTGACATCAACCCAGATTTGCCTGTCGTTCCAGGACCATTTTTCGGTGATGGTTCAAAATCGTACGCGTTTAGGATTGAAGGGGCCGATAGTACCATTAAGATTAAAAACCTCAGTTCAACTCGGCAAAATCCTGAAGGCGATTATTCAATCGGATGCTGGGTTCGTTTCGATGAGATTAAGCCTCAGATTATCTATGCGGGGCATGTCTATAAACCGGAAGGCTTCCGTTTACGGTCTTTGGCAATAAAAGAAGAAGGCTTATTGCGTCACTTTGCAAGTAATTTGAATTTCTCAGGGACCACGTGGGGGATTCATTGCCCCGATGCGCTTCGTCCCGGTCAATGGTATTTTGTCGTGATTTCCAGAAATGCAGGAGATGCGTATTCAAAATATATGTATATCAATGGGAGACGGGTGGCCGGCAATACTGTCAAAGAAGGTGATGAGACGATTAAACAATTTGATTCCTTTCAGTTTGGCGGCGATGTCGGCAGTTATCCGGGCTTTAAAGGGGAGATTTCGGAAATCCTACTATTTCCGAAAGCGCTCAATGACAAAGAGGTTGAGCAACTTTACGAATCTGCCATTGAAAATTAGTAAATCATGAATATCTACGGGTAATGAATCGAATAGGAATGTTAATCAACCATTTCAGGAGGTATTAAGTTATGAAAACGAGGGTAATCATTCTAATCATTTTGTGTTGCGTTTCGATCAGCGGCGCTGCTGTTCAATCCGTCAATCTGTTCAGTGACAATTTCAACCGCCCGGACGATACGGATATAGATGTATCGTTAGTTGGTATGTCCGGTACGCTGTCGCCACTGGTATACGTGGAAATTGGAGACAATGAGATTTATCCGGTTCAATCCGGTACTGGGAATCCTTATCCAGAGTTGACTAGTATTGTAGATAATCAACTCTATATGGCCTATGGGACAAACATGACAACGATGTATCTGGATTATAATTTTAATGATTCAGAAATTACTACCGCGGGAGGCATGAGAATCGGCCTGACAATTGTCGATGGGGGAAACTTCACTGATAACGATCGTTTTGTCGGATTTGGTGTCGGTAATACGCTCAGCGAGTGCCAAAACGTGTGGTTTGACTTCAATGGTGACGGCTTTCGCGGTCGAATCGGTAACTGGGCCGGGTTTTCTGACCTCTGGATCGGTTGGAGTCCGAACCTGGGCGGGAAAATTCAGGTTTATAAAAATGGCCCGACGTCCGAAGGCGGCGAAAATTATGCGATTGAGGGAATCCCACTGTCTGGCAATGGCGACGACCGACTGGAGTTGGAACTGTTTTTTGACAGTTTCGCCGATGGCTCAATGGTGAATGCAAATATTGTATGGAACGGCGAGGTTGTCGGTACGGAAAAATTTGCCTGGGATGCAGATGGTTTATCTGAGAACTATATCGGCTTGAATGCCCGCCAAGGCAATCGAATAATCGTCGATGATTTAGCGATTGATGCAATTTATGATGAACACAGCAAACTGGTTGCTCCGGCTGAACCGCCGTCTATCGTTACGGTTCCTGGCGATAAAAAGTTGGATCTGCAATGGACCAAAGGCAAAGACGGTACTGGCAGTCCCAATCCGGACGTCAACAAATACTATGTCTATGTGACGGATGAACTCATTAACGGTGACCCCAACTTTGCATCTTCGGGTGCTGATACTTATACAGTCAATGAACCCGACACATTTAAGAATATCGATATTGATTATGACCAGGTCAAATACTGGCGAGTCGATCAAAGCGTTGAGATTGACGGAAATGATTCCGGCCCGAACGATCCGAATACGATCACAGGGTTTGTTTGGCAGTTTGAGACACAAAAATCCCTTCCGGTGATCGCTGAAGACGGCGATCCTGTCAGTCTGTTGCGTTATCCTTACACCGATGCCGAAAATTATGAAGGCGATGCGGTCTTTACCTGCACATTTAGCAATCTCGTCAATCCGGTTAATGTGAGCTGGTATGCTGCCAGTGACCCGAACAACGCGATTGTCACCGGCGGTGACTTTGTCGTGACGGATCCAGCCAATAATGGTATTGGAATCGATGTCGCGGCCACCTTGACGATTTCGAATGTTGTCGCTGACTATGAAGACGCTTATTATTGTGAGTTTGCACTGCAAAGCGATCCGGGCACTGTGGTTGCCACATCTGCTTCGGCCGATCTGGGCGTTCGTCGCCAGGTGGCTCACTGGAAACTGGACAGCGATGTCAGCGGTTACGATAACGGTCTCTACATTGACAGCAGTGGTGAAGGACACCATGCAGAGCCGAATGCGTTGCCGGATCCAGAAAGTGATATTGATTTTCCGGCCGGTGTTGATGCTTCAACGAATGAGTCGTTGAATCTTGTGGCCAATCCGTTGTATGCCGCTGATTCCGGCGTCTGGCATCCGGCGATGCACACCGGTGAAATAACAATTTCCGCATGGGTCAATTGGGCCGGACAGAATAGCCAGAATCAGGTATTGGTGTGCGGTCGTAATTATGCTACCGGTGTTAACAGTTGGTTTTTTGAAGTGATCAATGGACAGATTCAGGTTAATGCTCCCGGCTATGATGCGTTTGGTGTGGCAATGCCCTATGGAGGTGAATGGATGCATGTGGCCATGACGGCTGCCGGTGGTTCTGGAACACTTTACATTGATGGTTTAGAAGCAGAATCCAGTGATAATTATGCAATGAATGTTGTTGAAATTCCTGTTTATCTTGCTTCTTCGGGCCGGCAAAACGGAACCCTGATTAATGCGTTCAACGGTCAGGTGGATGATGTTCAGATTTTCAACTATGCAATGACAGCTGAAGAGATTGTTGATAATTTCTATAATGCGATTTTGGGAGAATCCGTCTGCTTGTATCCGGATGATACATTTGATATCGCCAATACCGAAACCGGCCTGGTTTCCGGCGATGAAGGATTTGTGGGTGACTGTCGTGTGAATCTTTCAGATTTCGCTGAGTTTGCTTCTCATTGGCTGTACTGTGGTTATTACCCGACTTGTCCGTATAACAATTAATCACTATTCTTTGAGTGGAAGATGAAGCTTATCTTCCACTCATTTTTGATAGTTTTAAGAATGTTGTAGTGGAAAGTATAATCGGATTTTAATGATGGATCGCTGATATAGCGTCTTATGCCGGAAGGGTCAGGAGATGATACACAGGAAGAAAGGATTTACATTAATTGAGTTGCTGGTGGTGATTGCGATTATTGGTCTGTTAATGTCGATTGTATTACCGGCTTTGAGAAAAGTTAAAATTCAAGCCAAAATGACGATCTGCGGCAGCAATCAAAGACAACTGGTGTACGGACTGCTGACCTATGCCGAGAATAATGACGGTGCATTTCCTTATCATCCGACGATGGATAATGAGGCGAATGGTGGGAAAGGCGAAATGGGACATCGTCCCTTTGAATTAAATTGGAATCACAATAACATGGATTTAGTTAGCGATCCAGAATCAAGATCGTCGAATGATTATCCCTATGTGGGGCGATTTATGTATCCGTATTTGGAGTCTGCAGATGTCTGGAACTGTCCGGTTTCCGGCATTAAAGATAGTACACCCTGGCCGCCGGAGACTTCTGGGTTAGAATCTGAGGGGACCTACGGGGGATTTTATAGGACCGGAGGTTATGCTTCGTTGCATAGTACGTATACTTTGCTTTGGCGTTATCGAAATCCCGGAGATTTATCTGCAGGATTCGCGGAATTTGAAGGGCCCCGAAAACTCGGTATTTCTTCTGCGAGTACGTTGCTGGTTCAAGATTCTCTTTTTTACATGACAACCTTTTCGAATATTCTTTGGACAAATCCGGAAAATAGCTGGTACTCCAGTCACTGGTTTAAAGGTGCCGAAAATACAAAACCGTATTTTACGATTAAAGATACTGACGCTTCAGCAAGTAATTTCGCTGCTCCCGATAATATCAAAATGAATGCCGGGTATATGGATGGACATGTGGACCGTTTTAATTCCGGTGATACCAAGCTTCTTAGAAATATTTATGTACGTTTGCGTGTGACTCAGAAATACAGATAATTTTCATGTTATAAAACCAGTTCTAATATAAAAAATGAGTCCGACTGAAAGCGCCTTTTCTGTAAGTTTCGAAAGGGCATAAGAGAGCGGTAATGCAGAAAAACGGCAAGACGATTTAGCCACGCAGAAACGGGAATTTTCAACTGTGATCACTATCGATTAGGATGAGAAGATGAATAGACGTTCCTTTATGAAAGCCGCCGCCTTGACCGCGACAGCGGGGGGGCTGGTAAACAACGCGTTTGCTTCAGATATTCGGAAGAAACCGAACATTCTGATTATTCTGGCTGATGATGCAACATATAATGATTTATCGTTATATGGCGGCGGTAATGTCAAAACACCGCGAATCGATCAATTTGCTTCTGAGAGTAAGACATTCAATAAAGCCTATCTTACCATGTCGATGTGTCAGCCATGCCGCACTGAACTTTATTCCGGTCTCTATCCGATGCGAAGCGGGACGTGTTGGAATCATTGCCAAACTCTCCCGGAGACGAAAAGTGTTTGTCACTATCTAGGTGATTTAGGATATCGGGTTGGGCTGGCAGGAAAGAACCATGTTACACCGCGACACTGTTTCCCGTTTGACAATGTAGAAGGATTTCAAGACAACTGTGTTGCAGCGACAGCAGATTACAAGTGTGACGGTATTCAAAAATATATGGAAGCTGATAAAAGTCAGCCATTCTGTCTGGTCGTTGGATTGGTTGTTCCGCATGTGCTGTGGACGGTTGGGGATGCCAAACATTTTCGTCTTAAAGAGTTGAAACTCCCAGCCAATTTTGTTGATACTCCGGCGACCCGTCGTGATTACGCCAGTTATCTTGCGGAGATCGAAGTGCTTGATAAAAAAGTCGGCGACATTCTGGATACACTTGAAAAGAGCGGTCAGGCTGACAATACGCTTGTGATCTTTTCGTCGGAGCAGGGTTCACAGTTTCCGGGGTGTAAATGGACCAATTATGAATGCGGCGTGCATACAGGATTTGTGGCGCGCTGGCCGGGACATGTTAAGCCGGGCGGTCGAACCGATGCGATAATCCAGTATGCCGATGTTGTGCCGACTCTGATTGAAGCGGCCGGGGGAAACGTCAAAACGGACAAATTTGACGGCACAAGTTTTTTGAATGTTCTTTTGGACAAGGCCGAGACGCATCGGACGTATGCCTATGCGATGCATAATAATGTGCCGGAAGGTTCCCCTTTTCCCATTCGCTCGGTCTGCGACGACCGGTACCGGTACATTCGGAATCTGCTGCCGGACAATCTGCATATCCAGAAATATGTCATGGGGAAAAGTCACACGCATTACTGGCAATCGTGGATGCTTGCCGCCGGCGAAAAAGAGGATGCCTATAAACTTGTGAATCGCTATATGAGGCGTCCTGCCGAGGAACTTTATGATAACGGGAAAGACCCTTTTAATCTGAATAATCTGGCTAATGATGAACACTATGGCGATATAAAAAAGCGTTTATCAAATGAATTAGATCGGTGGATGAAAGAACAGGGAGATCCTGGTGCGGCTTTAGATACGAAGGAAAAACTGATTCAGTCACGACAATCTGCAAGAAATTGAATCGAAATCAGCACTTATAAAGATGAAGAGGGTGTGCGTAAAACACAGAACCAGATGAATATTCTGAAACATTATCGTTGGGGGTTAGTTATGACAAAACAGTTGCTTGTTTTAAGTTTCTTGCTGATAGTTTGTGTGTCGGTTACAGCAGACGTGACTGTATTTAGCGACAGTTTTGACCGGTCTATTACGCAGCAAAACGATATTGATGCCAGTATCGTTGGCATGAGTGGGATTGTTTCGCCGGTGACGTACGTGGAACGGGGCGATCTTGTTCTGACATCGAACGATGGGCTGACCAATATCGAAAACAATCAACTGCATCTGGCGGATGGTCCCAATATGAGTGTCTTTTATATTGATTCCAATTTTGCATCGGGCCAATCCGCTTCCGAGATTCTTGCCGCGGGCGGAATGCGAATGGGTCTGACGATTGTCAGTGATGACGGCAGTGCGACCGATGCGGCGCGATGGGTTGGCTTCGGTGTGGGTAATACATTGGCGGAGTGCCAAGCTGCAGGCCTTGATTATGGAGATTCCGGCTTTCGCGGCCAGAATTCTAACGGTGTAACGGCTGGGACGTCAGATATTTTTGTAAGCTGGAGTCCTTATAACGGCGGCGTTGTCAATGTCCTTAAAAACGGTCCTACGGCGGCCGGGGGAGACAATTATGATATTCCGGTTGGCGGATTGTCCGCCGGCGATGGTCGCCTGGAACTGGAATTACTGATCGCCGATTTTAATGCCGGTTCCACTGTTTATGCAAATATTCTCTGGAATTCGACGATTATCAGCACCACTTCGTTTCAATGGGACGCGACCAATCAAAATTACATGGGGATTTCAACTCGACAGGATGATCAAGGATTTACTGTAGATGATTTGGATGTGACCGCCTGCAGTCCGGCCGTATATCCAATCCTTGAGGATCTGACGGTGACACCGGCGAGTGTCGACAATGATCAAACGAGTGTTCCGGTGACCTTAAGCTGGAATGCGGATTTAATAAGCTCGGGAACGACATACGAAATTACTGCTGACAAGGCGGTTGTTTTTCCGAACAACGATGATACAGGAACTGCAGTCAATGGTCCTGTGTCGGTTGTGGCAAACGTTAATGGAACGCTTGGAGATGTTCAGTTCACACTGACATTGTATCATAACGGCGAAGTTGTCGGATCGGGTCAGGTCATGGTGGATTCGGTCTCTATTCCGTCGCCGGATGCGCCCAATGTGATCGTTATTTTGCTGGATGATACCGGCTGGTCGGATATCGGTTGTTACGGCAGCGAAATTCAAACGCCGAATATTGACTCGCTGGCGGATGGCGGTGTTCGGTTTCGCAATTTCTATCAGGCCGCTCGCTGTGCGCCGACGCGGGTTGCCATCATGTCAGGATTATATACACAGCAGGGGGCGACGGCTCCGGGGGCTTCACTGCCGCCGCTGCGAACGGATAATAATGTGACGATTCCCGAATTGCTTGCCGAGGAGGGGTACCGTACGTACATGGCGGGCAAGTGGCATTTGGGCGTAAAAGCGGATGGGCGTGACCCTATCAGCCGCGGGTTTATGCATGCCTTTGGTCAAGGTGTTAATGTCGATGGTTCCAATACCTCCAGCGCATTTGGGTATTGGCAGGAGGGGAGTTATCATCTGGTCTCGACAAACAATGAAATACCCACGCGAGAATATGGGGCTCAGGGTGTCCAATTCCATTATTCCGATGCAATAGGCGACTATAGTGTTGATTTTATTGACCATCACCTTAATAAAGGAGATCGTCGGCCGTTTTTCCTGTATATGCCGTTCAACGCGGCTCACTGGCCGGTGTGTGCTCCTGCAGAACTTGCTAATCGATATACCGATGTGGGGGATCCGACGCCGGAAGATGATGATGTTTGTTTGTATGAATCAGGGTGGGATATCATCCGGGATCAAAAATATCAGCGTCAATTGGCAATGGGTGTTATTGACAGCAAGTTTGCGTTCTCCCCCAAGGGCGACCATCCGTCTCCGGCGACAGCGATTCCGGATTGGGATACGTTGGATACAAATCGAAAACTGGATCTGGCTCGTCGCCAGGCTGTTTACGCTGCGATGTTGGAACAGGTCGATCAGAATGTTGGAAAAGTCATCAATAAACTAACTCAGGAGGGGTTGCTCAACAATACGATGATTTTCTTCTGCTGTGATAACGGTGCCAACTATGAAGGCGGCCTGTTTGGCAATACCACAGATCCTTCAGGTTTGGTGTGGGATCCGGATCATCTGGATTCGATGGGCCAGCCGCAAAATGCTGAAAACAGCAATTATCCGCGTGTGAATCAGGGGGGCGGATGGGCTAATATGAGCAATACGCCTTTCCGTTTATTCAAGCATTTCACCCATGACGGCGGGATTCGTACCTCAGCGATTCTTTACTGGCCGGCAAGAACAGACTTGTCTGTGGAAGGCACGTGGACCGAAGACCGCGGTCATTTGATTGATGTGATGGCCACTGTTGTGGATGCAACCGGATCGAATTATCCAAGTGAATTTGAGGGGCATTCCGTGCTTCCGATGGAAGGAGTCAGTTTACTTCCAGTTCTGCAGGGCCAGTCGCTTGCACCACGCGATATTGGTGTCGAACACGAACATAACCGGGCATTCTTTCGGGGTGATTATAAGCTAACAACGAAAAACTTTTCGTTTACCGACGGCAGTTCTCCCGCAAATGAAATAGAACTTTACGATATGTCTCAGGATCCGACTGAACTGAATAATCTGGCGGATATTGAACAACAGTTACGCAACGAAATGATCGAGGGCTGGAATGACTGGGCTGTGCATGTGGGCGTTCCGTCTGACCGATTGCTGGCTGTTCCTCCAATCGCTCTCGACTTGCCGGATCCCAATTATGCGAATGCCTTTTTTCAGGATTTATTTACCCGTCCGGATAATGAAGATATTGACGCAGAGTCGACAGGCATGAGCGGTTCTTTGTTACCGATGACCTATGTTGAATCGTTCGAAGGCGTCGGTGCCGGTTCCATCCAAGTGCAGAATAATTGTCTGCAGATGGCCACCGGTTCGGGGATGGGATCCATGTATCTGGCGCATAATTTTATTGATGCGTCGATCGTGGACTGCGGCGGTTTTACTGTGATGCTGGATATCAAAGAAATCAATGGGGGCGATAATCCGCAGGATCGATTTGGCGGATTCGGCATCGGTCTGACCGAACCCCAAGCTGCCGCTGCAGGCGAAATCGGCGATGTCGTTACACTGCGTCCTCACGCTGACGAGACGAGTACGAATGCGGTCTGTGATTTTTATATTGACTTGGCATTAGATGGCGTACTCAGGGCTTGGAACGGCAATACGTTGCTTAGTGAAAATTCAGTTCTGTATTCCAACGGGCGGATTCAGGTGGATTTTCTGTTTCCGGGATTTCTGGGCGGCCATACCGTGATTGCGAGAATCTATTTCAATCATGAGCAGCAGGATGTGGTTGCCTTTACCTGGGATCAGAGCCAACGGAATTATATCGGGTTCAGTGCTCGGGCGAGTAATTATGTGCGAATGGACAACCTGGTGGTGATGCCGTTTGAAGATTTTTTGGTTGAGAGTGCCGATCTGACGGGTGAAGGTGACATTGATCTGGATGATCTGGCGGTTTTAGCGACTTACTGGTCAAGCGGCTATACCGTACCGTGTCCGTTGGCTGATTTATCCGGTGACTGTTATGTCAATATCAAAGATTTAGAGATGATGGCTGCGCAGTGGCTAAATGAATAAGCGATAAATCCTCGGAGCTGATTGGTTTTTAAGAAAACGGTAGTTCTTAAGAGTACGGATTGATCGTGTTGCGGGTGCGGATGTAGATACAAGAAGATTTGTTAATTCCGAACGAAGCAATAATAATATGCAAAAAGGTGTGTCAATTTTAATGAACGTTTTGTTTTTTTTGGAGGTATGGAAAGATGAAAAGGAAATGGGAAGTTTTTTTGATGGTGATGTTGTTAATGATGGCCCTGAATGCAAATGCGACGGTGTTGTTCAGTGACAATTATAATCGGGCCAATGATAACAATATCGATGCATCCTCAGGCGGCATGGGAGGGTCTTTAGGCTCACTGACATATGTGGAGATCGGAGATGATGAGATTTATCCGGTACAGTCCGGGACCGGCAATCCCTATCCGGAGCTGACTCACATTGAAAACAATCAGCTTTACATGGCAACTGGGACGAACATGAGTACCATGTATCTGGATCATAATTTTACGGATGCGGCAATTCTTTCTGACGGCGGAATGAAGATTGGTCTGTCGATTATCCAGGATTTGGGGGCGGGGACGACGGGGCAATATTTTGCAGGTTTTGGAGTCGGTAATACCTTACAGGAATGCGAAGATGTCTGGTTTGATCATAACGGAACCGGTTTTCGCGGTCAGGTTGGCAATTCATTGCAGGAAGGTGTGTCCGATCTTTGGGTTGGTTGGAGTCCAAGATTTGGAGGGATCATTCAGGTGTTCAAAAATGGCCCCACTGAAAAAGGCGGCGAAAACTATAACATCGAAAATATCTCTTTGACCGGCAATGATCGATTGGAATTAGAGCTGTTTTTTGACAGTTTCGGTGATGGCTCAACCGTGAATGCAAACATTCTCTGGAACGGTACCGTTGTCGGGACAGACAGCTTTGCTTGGGATGCAGATACTATGCTTGAGAATTATATCGGCATTAACGGACGTCAGGCCGCTGGTTTTGTTGTTGACGATCTGGTGATTCAGACCATTCCTGAGCCGGCGACCCTGTTGTTGCTGGGTGTCGGAGCTCTCGTGTTGCGTAAAAGAAAGTAGGGCAAATAAGTTACGGATTCGGCGAGATAATTCTCGCCGAATCCGTAATCAAACTAAAATCTGATATAACTTTAATCTGTAAGGGTATGTTTATGATCAGACAGTGGGTTGTTCTCATCGTTATCGTCTTGGCATGTATTCCGGTTTCGGCAGAAGTTGTTTTATTCAGCGACAGCTTTAATCGAACGAATAATAATGATATCGATGCATCCTCAGGCGGCATGGGGGGATCTTTAAGCCCACTGACGTATGTGGAAATTGGCGACAATGAGATTTATCCGGTACAGTCCGGTACCGGTAATCCCTATCCGGAGTTGACTCATGTCGAAGACAACCAGCTTTACATGGCCTACGGGACGAACATGAGTACCATGTATCTGGATCATAATTTTACAGATGCGGCGATTCTTACCGATGGTGGGATGAAGATTGGCCTGACGATTATCCAGGATTTGGGGACGGGCACATTAGGACAACATTTTGT
Source organism: Anaerohalosphaeraceae bacterium (assembly GCA_963675155.1). GTDB lineage: Bacteria > Planctomycetota > Phycisphaerae > Sedimentisphaerales > Anaerohalosphaeraceae > 4572-13. The sequence goes on from OY775912.1 coordinate 2,000,366, forward strand.
TGGTTTTGGAGTTGGTAATACTTTACAGGAATGCGAGGATGTCTGGTTTGATCATAACGGAACCGGTTTTCGCGGCCAGGTCGGCAGTTCATTACAAGAAGGTGTGTCCGATCTTTGGGTTGGTTGGAGTCCAAGATTTGGAGGGATCATTCAGGTGTTCAAAAATGGCCCCACTGAAAAAGGCGGCGAAAACTATAACATCGAAAATATCCCGTTAACCGGCAATGACCGATTAGAGCTGGAACTTCTTTTTGACAGTTTCTCAGACGGTTCGACGGTGATTGTAAACATTTTCTGGAATGGCATCATTGTTGCGACGGATAGCTTTGCTTGGGATGGAGATGGTCTGCTCGAAAATTATATCGGTATCAATGGCCGCCAAGGCAATGGCTATATTGTCGATGATTTGATAATTGAGACATCCGACGGTCAACAGGAACCGACGGTTTCTCAGTTTGGTGTCTTGCCCGCTTTTGCACAGCCGGATGACGCTGCGGCGTCGATGACGCTTAATTGGAACGCTGCGTTTTTAGAAGCGGGGTCAACCTATGTGATCACTGCTGACAAACCAGTGATCTTTCCAAATGGCGACGATACGGGGCCGGCCGTTGAGGGGCAGACGTCGATTGAGACTGTTGTGAATGGCACTCTGGGTGATGTGGAGTTTACGGTAACAGTTTATGAAGGTACAACCCCGGTTGCTTCAGATTCAACCGTTGTTCATGTGATTCCCGAGCAAGACCCCGAGACGCCTAATTTTATTATGATTTTCACCGACGATCAGGGCTGGGGAACCACATCGGTTCAGATTGATCCGGATGTGCCTGAATCGAAAAGTGACTTTTTTGAAACACCTAATCTCGAACGCTTGGCTGAAAGCGGAATTCGTTTTACGCAGGCTTACAGTTCGCACGCAAACTGTTCCCCTTCGCGAGCTGCGCTGCTGAGTGGGCGTTCTCCGGCGGCATTGCATTTTACAGATATCGTCGGCCGCAATTCCGGCCCCTTCTATGTTGGCAATCCGATGATCCCGGCTACACATATTAATGATATGCCGACTGCGGAGTTGACGATTCCCGAACTGCTTAAGCAGCACAATCCAGCTTATGCTGCCGCACATTTTGGAAAATGGCACCTCAACGGTGGTGGACCGGCCAGCCATGGCTTTGATGCCAGTGATGGAGCGACTGGCAATGGTGCCGGTGATACCGGTTCCACCGTGGATCCTAAACAGGTCTTTGGAATTGCCCAACGCGGCAATGACTGGATGGTCAATCAGGTTCTTGAAGGAAAACCCTTCTATCTGCAACTGTCCCATTATGCGACACATTTAGGGATCGAGTATCGTCCTGCGACCAAAGCCTACTTTGATGCAAAAACGCCGGGGACCCGTCATCAGCATGCTGGTTTTGCGGCGATGCTCTATGATCTGGATGAAGCTATCGGGCAAACATTGGATATGGTTGCTGAATTAGGGATTCAGGACAACACATATATTATCTACACCGCTGATAATGGCACTTATCCGATGGAGATCCCTGGAAACATCAATGGACCGATTCGAGGCTGGAAGGCAACGGTTTGGGAGGGGGGCGTACGCGTACCGTTCATGGTTGTTGGTCCGGGCATTGCCGGCAATGCGATTTCCAGGGAACCGGTGGTGGGATATGATATTTTACCGACGATTTGTGACATCGCTGGCATTGATCCGGCCAATCTGCCGCAGACTGTCGAAGGGGGCAGTATTGCTAATATTCTGCAAGGCAGTACTGATCCGGTTAGCCGCTCCAGAGACGGTCTGGTTTTCCATTGGCCGCATTATCAAAATGATAAATTCAGCACACCCGATTCGACACTGGTATTGGATGGCTATAAACTGCATTACCGCTGGGAAACACAGAAACAGCAATTATTCCATTTGGATGAGGATCTGGCCGAGACAACCGATTTGGTTTGCTTGGAACGCACACATGCTGATCAAATGACCCAGGCGTTGCTTCAGCATCTGAATGCGATAGGAGCGCGGTTGCCGACGCCCAATCCCGATTATGTTGCGATTTGCTGGGATGCTTCCAATCCAACATATCCTCCCAATGATTTTATGGGGAGAGATCCTTCGCCGTATGACTTGAACGGAAATTGTGAAGTGGAAATTGGCGATATGGATATGCTGCTGACTGAATGGCTGCAGAATTATCCGCCCTATGACTTTGATGGAAGTTTACGCGTGGATTTAGCAGACTTTGCAAGGATTGCCGAAGACTGGCTGGGGTGCTGGTGGTTACCTGTGGAGCTAAATTGTTTGTAAATATTGGAAAGCAAGGAGATTGAAGCTGTCGGTCATTTTTGGTATTATATCGGCGGTGTCTTTTTCAGCTATGGCAGGTTTACTGTTGATAGTGTTAACAGCTTGAATGGAACGATGAGCCAGGTACCCCTTAATGTCGCTGCAGTTTGGGCCCAGAGATATCAACCAGTTCGATCCGAATGTGATTGCGACAATTTCTGAGGCTGTGTTCACTAATATTAACAACCAACTGACAATTGCCATGTGGGCCTCTGTTTCAATTGACGATTCAGTCCAAAAAATGATATGGAGAAAAAATGGATCGCAGAGATTTTCTCAAAAAGATAACCGTTGTTACCGGCTCGGCTTTGATGGTCACTAGCCTTTATGGCGATGCCGGGGTTAAGCTCAAAAATGATTCGGTCAATGTCCGCCTTGGAAAAAAACACCCGAATATTGTTTTTATCATGGCTGACGATATGGGCTATGGTGACGTGAAATATCTCAATCCTGACTCTAAAATCCCAACTCCGAATATAGATAAACTTGCGGCCGAGGGGATGCTTTTTACTGATGCTCATTCGCCATCTGCAGTTTGTACGCCAACCCGGTATGGTGTTCTTACCGGTCGATATTGCTGGCGTTCGAGACTGAAAAGCGGTGTGCTTGGCGGTTATAGTCGGCGTCTCATTGAAGCCGACAGAATGACCGTCGCGTCGATGCTCAAAGACCACGGTTATCGTACTGCCTGTGTCGGGAAATGGCATCTGGGGCTGACTGACACTCAGCCTGTCGATTACTCAAAGCCGCTGAATCCAGGTCCCAATGAAGCCGGTTTTGATTATTGGTTTGGTGTTCCGGCTTCACTCGATATGGCTCCATACTGCTACATTGAAAATGGTCTCCCAACCGAACCATTAACCGGCCATCTCAATGGTGAACCGATGCCGCGTTTCTATCGAGAAGGCGATGCCTCACCACGTTTTGATGTCGACGATGTAATGCCTGATATTACAGAAAAAGCCTCTTGGTTTATTGATGACCATAAAGCCAACCATGCGGACAACCCCTTTTTCCTCTACTTCCCATTGACCGCTCCGCATACGCCGTGGCTGCCGTTGGGAAAGAACAATCAACGCAGTGAAGCGGGTGTTTATGGTGATTTTGTTACGCTTGTTGACAGCGCTGTTGGGCAGGTTATGAAAACGCTAGAGAAGAATGGTTTTAAAGATAATACTTTGATCATTATCACCAGCGACAATGGCTCTCATATTTCTCAAATCGGAAATTTTAACAACGGCATCTCCGATGGATCGCTTTATAATTTCGGGCATGACGCGAATTACGTCTACCGGGGCCAGAAATCGGATATCTGGGACGGAGGACATCGTGTTCCATTCATCGCACGTTGGCCTGGGGTTGTACAGCCTGGCTCTCAAACCGAAGAAACGATCTGTCTTGTTGATCTCACTGCCACCTGCGCGGCTATCATTGGTTACCAACTGCCTAACGATGCGGCTGAAGATAGTTACAGTTTTCTGCCTGTACTTCAGGGGAAAAGTTTGTCAGAGCCCATTCGAGAAGCGACTGTCCATCATTCGGTCGATGGTGAGTTTGCGATACGCAAGGGCAAATGGAAATTTGTAGATTGCGAAGGTTCAGGCGGCTGGAGCAACGGCGGAGATGGGCTGTCCGGTCAATTGTATGATATGGTTGCTGATCCGAAAGAAGAAAACAATCTCTATGAAAGCCCGGCCCATCAGTCTGTGATCAATGGCCTCAAAGCGTTATTGGAACAATATAAGTCACAGGGGTACAGCAGGCCGATGTCAACTATTTCGGTAATCTGACGGAGAAACCCCTGTTTTCTTCTTGAAAACAGTGGCGAAATATTGGCTTGATTCAAAGCCGCAGGTCATGGCTATGTCTAAGATATTCATTTGATGATTGCTGATGAGCAGTTTTTTTGCTTTTTTGATGCGACAATGATTTAAGTATTCCGCCGCGGTCATATTCGTGATACGTTTGCAATAGTGAGCGAAGCGGCTACGGCCCAGATTGCAGTGGCTGGCCATTGTTTCCAGCGTCCAAGGATAGTCGGCGTGTTCATTGAGTCCGGCTAGAAACATTTCGACACTCCGGCGGGTGCTGCTGAGCCGGGAATTCAGTTTGATGTTTTTCGCCTGCAACATCTCGAAGACTTCGAGGCAGAGTTCGTTGATGTATAACTGCAGACGGGTTTGGATTGCCTCTGGATTGTCTGTTTTCTCGATATGTTCAGCAATCTTTTCAAAGCACTTCTCGATTTGCTTGTTTCCCTGCCAGACAACCTGTTCATTGTAGCTTAATAGCTGTGTGAGTTTTTGGAGGTCATGAGGGGCGAAATTGATCCAGGACGGCCATTTCCATGGGTCATTCGGACGTCGGACATTGACGTCTAAAATCAACCAGTGCATTCGACTGGCAGAAATTATAGGGTTTCCAACTTGGTGAGGCTGCCAGGGACGCGTAATCGTTAAATCACCGGCTTTGAGTTTGTATGGGACGCCTTCGACGATGAAATCCAATTTTCCTCGAGTCAGATAGCCGAACTCGATGCCTTCATTTCGATGTGCGGGCAATCCCCATGATTGGTCCTTTTTGGCGTCCCAAACGCAGGCTACGCATAGTTCAGCGAGCATCTTAGGGGGCATTTTAACACCCGGATAGCATCCATGTGCATAGGCTGAATGAAATAATTCACCGCGGCTTTTAGCCGATTTCAGGTTTTCACAGGTATCGGCTTTATGGGTGCCGTTAACGTCGTAAAAAATGGCAGGTTGTAATTTACTGTTTTTTTTCATTTTCAATTCTGTATAAAATAAACCAATGGTTGATTTTAGTAGATATTTTAAACGATCGAGTCTATGATTCCAAGTGAAAATATTTGAAAACTGTAATATCTCTTTGCGGCGATGATGATGATAGCGTCGGCCTTAATTAAAATTACCGTTCAAATTATCTCAGATCGTGTGTTTTTTACTTGTTTGTAGTCTTTTTTCACAATATGATGGTGCCTCGCGGGTATTTTGTTGAGGTCAGAAGCAACCAAATTTCAACATTTCTTTTTACGAAAGGGGCCGGTATGAATCTTGGCAGGACATTGAAGATGGGAATGGTCGGGGGTGGACCGGGAGCATTTATTGGTGATGTTCATCGTAAGGCTGCCCGCATGGATGGGGAAATCGAAATTGTCGGGGGCGCATTTGACATCAATCCGCGTAAATCGAAACAAATGGGTAAAGAACTGAATCTGAATCCGAAACGTGTCTATAAGGATTACACTGAGATGATCGCTAAGGAAGTCCAGTTGCCGGAAGGGGAAAGGATGGATTTCGTTACGATATGTACTCCGAACAACTGGCATTTTCCCATCGCAAAAGACCTTCTCGAGGCGGGATTTCATGTCATGTGCGAAAAGCCGATGACGCTGACAACGGCTGAATCACGAAAACTGGTTCAAATTGCGAAGAAAACACGCCGTGTCTTTGGCTTGATGCATAATTACACTGGATATCCAATGGTGAAGTTAGCTAAAGATATGGTTAAAAATGGTGATCTTGGGAAAGTCCGCAAGATTGTTGTCCAATATCCTCAAGGCTGGCTGTCCACCGCTCTGGAAAAGACGGGGCAGCAGCAGGCGTCTTGGCGTACAGATCCAAAACAAAGCGGGGCTTCCGGGTGCGGCGGAGACATCGGTACTCACGCCGAAAATCTGGCTGAATACATTACGGGTTTAAAGATGACCCATCTTTGTGCAGAACTGACTTCATTTGTCAAGGGTCGTAAACTCGATGACGACGCCAATTGCCTTGTTAAGTATAACAATGGCGCTCGCGGCGTCCTTCATGCCAGCCAGATTTCCGTTGGAGAAGAAAATAACCTGGCTATTTGGGTTTATGGCGAAAAGGGGGGCTTGGAATGGCATCAGGAGCATCCCAATTACCTCTATGTCAAATCGCAGGACGGAGCAATGCAAACGTGGAAACGCGGTAATCAATACGTTAGCGATTACAGTCAGGCAGCCGGTCGTGCGACGCGATTGCCGAGCGGGCACCCCGAGGCATTCTTTGAAGCGATGGCAAATATCTATCGGAACTTTACCGATACTGTTACGGCCCGCATTATGCGTGTTAAACCGGATCCATTAATGTTAGATTTTCCGAATGTTGAAGATGGCTTGCGAGGCATGCTGTTTTTGGAGACGCTGGTTGCCAGTGCCAAGAGTAAGCAGAAGTGGACTCAATTTAAGAAATAATCCAAGGTATATAGTATAAGGAGATGTTAGTATGGCACGACCTGTAACGATGTTTACCGGCCAGTGGGCTGATTTGGCGCTCGAAGAACTGGCTCCGAAAATGGCTGACATGGGCTATGATGGCTTGGAACTGGCCTGTTGGGGCGATCACATGGATGTATGCAAAGCCGCCGCGGATATGGATTACTGCAAACAGCAGAAAGCCATTCTCGAAAAGAACAATCTTCAGTTGTTTGCGATCAGTAATCACTTGGCCGGTCAGTTGGTGTGCGACCTGAACAATGACTCTCGTTCTGATATGTTTGCACCTGACGATTGTGCGGGGAATGCAGAAAAGAAACGGGCCTGGGCAGTGGATGCGATGAAAGCAACAGCCAAAGCGGCTAAAAATATGGGAGTCAAAGTTGTCAATGGATTTACTGGCTCAAGTATCTGGCATATGTTGTATAGTTTTCCGCCGGTGACCGATCAGATGATTGATGATGGATTTAAATATTTTGCTGATATGTGGAATCCGATTCTGGATGTTTTCGATGAGAACGGTGTGAAGTTTGCATTGGAGGTTCATCCTACTGAGATTGCATTTGACATTGTGACCGCTAAAAAGGCATTGGAGGCGGTTGGCCATCGGGAGGCATTTGGTTTTAATTTCGACCCAAGTCACTTACATTGGCAGATGGTCGATCCGGTTCGATTCCTGAAAGAGTTTCAAGATCGCATTTATCATGTTCATATGAAAGATGCGGCACTACAACTCGATGGTTATACGGGTATTCTGGGGTCGCATTTGAATTTCGGCAAACCAAATCGTGGGTGGGATTTCCGTTCATTGGGGCATGGCGGAGTGGATTTTGAGGAGATTATTCGTACCTTGAATCAAATTGGCTATGCCGGACCGTTGTCAGTTGAATGGGAAGACTGCGGGATGGAACGAATGCACGGTGCGATGGAAGCTTGCGAATTTGTCAAAAAGGTTGACTTTGCACCCTCTAATGTTCAGTTCGATGATGCATTTGATCAGTAATTGGTATAATAATCCTAGTGGAAATGCCGCTTTTATGAAATATAATTGTTATTTCCGGAGTTCTTCTCTATGAAATCGACGGCTGATAAGATGCATTCAGGGGGTTAGTTATATGAAGAAAAAGGTCAACAGGCGAAAGTTTTTGAAAAAGACGATGGCCGTGACTGCAGGAGTCGTTGGTTTTCCTTATATTATTCGCTCTTCTGCTTTGGGCAAGGCCGGGACAGTCGCTCCGAGTAACCGACTTACGATGGCACAGATTGGCTGCGGCTCGATGGGCAGCGGTAATTTGAATTCTTTTTTGAATTTGGACGCCGATCTGCAGGTTGTTGCAGTTTGTGACGTTGATTTGAATCGAGCCAATGAACAGAAGAAGAGCATTGACAAAAAGTACGGGAATAATGATTGTCGGGTTTATCAGGATTATCGAGATCTTCTTGACAAGGAAGAGATTGATATTGCCAGTCATGGACTGCCGGATCACTGGCATTCAGCCGTTGCCGTAGCATGCTGCCGCAAGGGAATTGACATGTATGGAGAAAAACCCTTGGCACGTTCAATCGGTGAGGGGCGGGCGATTTGCGATGCGGTAAAACGCTATGGTACGATATGGCAGACGGGCAGTTGGCAGCGGTCGGTACATAATTTCCACCGTGCCGCAGAACTCGTGCGTAATGGACGCATCGGCGATGTCAAGTATGTTGAAGTCGGATTGCCGGATGGGAGTCAGCAAGGACCGGAAGTGAAGTTTCTTACTGTACCGGACACGTTGAATTACGACATGTGGTTGGGACCGGCACCCTGGCGGCCATACCAAGAATTTGGCAGACAGGGCGTTCATTGGGACTGGCGCTGGATTTTGGACTATTCCGGCGGACAGTTGACGGATTGGGCGGGCCATCATATTGATATTGCTCACTGGGGCCTTGGATTGGACCGGACCGGACCTGTTGAGATTGAAGGCAAAGGGGAATACCCGGAAGACGGGATTTATGATGTGCCGTATGCCTATGATTTTTTATGTACCTATCAAAATGGAATAAAAATACGTGTCGTGAATGCGTCAAAACAGCCCCATGGAATGGGAACCTGCTGGTATGGGGATCAGGGATGGATTCATGTGCACCGGGGAGGTTTGCAGGCTTCCGATTCGAATATACTTCGCGAAGTGATCGCCCCTAACGAGATACAGTTGTACAAGAGTGACAATCATCACAGGAATTTTATTGACTGTGTTAAATCACGCCGGGAAACGATTACGCCCGCAGAGGTGGCCCATCGTTCAATCAGTGTGGGGCTTTTAGGGGAAATTGCGATGCTGACGGGGCGTCCATTAAAGTGGAATCCTGAAAAAGAGGAATTTGTTGGCGATGAAGATGCGGGACGTTATTTGATGCGTTCATATCGTGGTCCGTGGCATCTTTAGAAATACTATTTAAACTGAAATATGGAGAGTTTTAATGAAAAAACAACGAGATTTACTGTCTTGCTTGCTGCTCGTATTATTAACGTCATTGACAGCCTTTGCCGCTGAGCCGTGGGTTTCGCTATTTGACGGCGAGACGCTGAAGGGCTGGGAGCAGAAGGGCGGCAAGGCAGTTTACACGGTGGAAGACGGTCAGATCGTGGGTGCTACGGTTTTGAATACTTCCAACAGTTTTTTGTGCACGAAACAGTTTTATTCAGATTTCATTCTGGAACTGGAGTTTAAGGTTGATCCGAAGCTCAATTCCGGTGTTCAGATTCGCAGCAATAGCTTTGCGGAATACAACAATGGTCAGGTTCACGGTTACCAGGTTGAGATTGATCCGTCAGAGCGTGCATTCACGGGCGGAATTTATGACGAAGGCCGCCGGGGCTGGCTGAATTCGCTGGCCGACAATGAACTTGCTCGAAAGGCTTTTAAGCAGGGCCAATGGAATCGGTTCCGTATTGAAGCGATTGGTGATACGCTGAAAACCTGGATTAACGATGTTCCGGCTGCTCACCTGTATGATACACGGACTGGCACAGGTTTTATTGGTCTGCAGGTTCATAGTATCGGTAATGAAAAGGACAAAGATGGGATTCAGGTATGCTGGCGCAATATCCGTATCATTTCCGACAATCCTGTCAGCTATGCCAAACCGATGCCGCTGCCGGTCCAGAGTATGGACAATAAGCTGGGGAACACCGAGCAGGGCTTTAAATTTCTGTTTGACGGCAAAACGACGACCGGCTGGCGTGGTGCCAAGCTGGACGGTTTTCCAAAATCCGGTTGGATCATCGAAGACGGCGGCGTGCTGACGGTTCTCGAATCCGGCGGTGGCGAATCAGCCGCGGGCGGTGATATTGTGACGGTGGATAAATATCGCGATTTTGAGCTGCAGCTGGATTTCAAACTGACGCCGGGAGCCAACAGCGGCATTAAATATTTTGTCGATCCGGAGCTGAACAAAGGCGAGGGTTCGTCGATTGGTCTGGAGTTTCAGTTGTTGGATGATGCTCGACACCCGGATGCGAGAAAGGGCAACCACGAAGGCAGCCGGGCGTTGTCCTGTCTGTATGATCTGATCGAAGCGGACAATTGTGTCAAAGAGCCCAATCCCATCGGCCATTGGAATCATGCCAAGATTATCTCCAAAGGCAATCATGTTGAGCATTGGCTCAACGGCCGCAAGGTGTTGGAATATGATCGCAAGACACCGGCATTCCGCAAGTTGGTTCAGGAGAGCAAATACAAAGATTGGAAGGGCTTTGGCGAATGGGAAAAGGGACATGTTTTGCTTCAGGACCACGGCAATCGGGTGTCATTCAAAAATGTTAAGATTAAAGAGTTGAAATAATTAGGATCGATTCATATAAACGGAGTGCATAATGACTAAGCAGAATACACTATCCCGTCGTGCTATTTTAAAGACCATGTTATGGACGCCGCCGGCCTTGATGTTTGCGCCGGGCGGACTGTTTGCGGCCGGCAACGATATTAAGCCTTTTACCCCCCCGAAATTAATTCCGAAGGGCCAGAAGATCCGTTTGGCTCATATTGGTGTGTTTAATCGGGGTGGTCAGTTGCTGGATATTTTCAAGAATCAGACCGACCAGATTGAATATGTGGCGTTTGCCGATGTGCTGTTTACCTCGCATGACTATGAAATGAAAGGGTTTAAGGGCGTTCCGTGTTTTACCGATTATCGTGAGATGTTTGAGGCGATGCATGATAAGATTGACGCGGTGATCATCGGTACGCCGGACCATGCTCACTTCCCGATGGTGATGCATTCGATGCTGTTGGGCAAGCATGTCTATGTTGAAAAACCGATGGCCCAGAATGTTTACGAGTGTCGTTTGCTGGAAAAAGTCGCTCGCAAAACGGGCGTGGTGACCCAGATGGGTAACCAGGGGCATTCCGGTTTCGGAACGCTTCAGTTTGGCGAGTGGGTCAAAGCCGGGTTGATTAAGAATGTGACACGCGTCGACAGTTGGATGACCAAGAGCCGCCGCTGGCATGGCTGGACCCTCAAGGACTATCCGGAAGCGGTTCCGCCGGCCGGTTATGACTGGGACCAGTGGCTGTGCCGCCGTCCGTTCCGTCCGTACAGTGATAAGCTGATTGATGGTAACTGGCGATGCTGGTACGACTTTGGCTGCGGTGCGATGGGCGACTGGGGGGCGCATGTGCTGGATGCGATTCATCGCTATCTGAAACTGGGCCAACCATATGAGATTCAGACGGAATTGATTGGCCCCAGCGATTTGTATTATCCGCAGGGCTCGGTGATTACGTTTAAGTTCGGTGCGCGTGGGGAGCTGCCGCCGCTGGAGTTGAAGTGGTACGACGGTCAGGGTAATATGCCTGCCAAACCGGCGGGTTTCCCGGGCGAGTTGGTGCCGATTGGGTCGATGGTCTACCTGGACGACGCGGTGGTGACCGGCACCAGTCATGGGGCCAATTATCACTTCAAGATGAACGCGAAGCTGGAGCAGATGGAAGCGGAAGGCAAACTCCCCGCTCCGAAGGGCAATTTGCCGGATCATTATAAGAACTTCCTGAACGCCTGCCAGGGGCTTGAAAAGACCAATACGCCGTTTGAGATTGGCGCACCGCTGGCTGAGTTGCTGTGTCTGGGCTGTATTGGCCAGCGTTTTGGCGGCACGCTCAAATATGATGCCAAAGCGATGAAGATTACTAACAACGCCGAAGCAAATAAGATGCTGCAGGGCCCGGACGTTCGCGAAGGCTGGACGGCTTATGACAAGACGAAGCTGACCTCTTCTAAAGCGTCGCTGATTAAATCGCCTCAGGATGTTCAATGGGAGCCGCTGTTTAAGGATGAATCTTTGAGCAACTGGGAAAATCCTTACGACTGGGGCAAGGCTGAGTATAAAGACGGCATCGTCAACCTGACGTCCGACAAAGGCAAGTGGTTCCTGCTGACGAAAAAGGAATATGCCAACTTCGTCTTTGAAGGTGATATCAAGATGCCGGCCAATGAAGGCAACTCCGGCTTCCTGTTCCGCTGTCAGAAGGGTAAGAACCGTGCCTGGGGCTATCAGGCCGAAGTCGACACCGCCGATCGCAAGTGGTCGGGCGGCTTATACGACGAAGGCCGCCGGATGTGGTTTATTTCGCCCAATCGAGATAAAGCTTCTTCATCGGAAGAGGCCAATGCATCAATTGCGGCTTTTCGCAAGCGTGCCGGTGAATGTTATAAGCAGGGCGAATGGAACAAATATCGCATCGTGTGCATTGGTTCCCATATTCAGATTTATGTCAATGGTGTGCTGACAACGGATGTTTATGACGGCATGGATCTGACCGGTTATATTGGGATCCAGCACCACGGCGAAAAAGGGCTGGTTTATCAGTTCCGCAATCTGCGGATTAAGGATCTGGGCGTCGGTGGTGAGATTTGTTATCCGCATCGTGAAAATGCCGCTGCCGCGGCGGTTAAATCCAAGATGCCCGGTGATATCTATGAAGCCGAGGCGGCCAAGCTGGTTGATTGCTCGGCGGTGAATACCAATAGTGGCTACCAAGGTAAAGGCTATGCCGATTTTGGTGGTGCGGGCAGTTCGGCCGAATGGGACAACGTGCTGGCCGACAAAGCCGGTGACTATAAACTGACGTTCCGTTATGCTGCTGCCAGCAATCGTCCGTGTGAGCTGTATATTAACGGTCAAAAGTCCGGCCTGGTGAAATTTGACAGCACCGGCAAGTGGGAAAACTGGAAAACAGTGGATGTGCCCGTGACGTTCAAAAAGGGCGGCAACTTTGTGAAAGTGGTCGCCATCGGTGACGGTCCCAATTTGGATGCCATGGCGGTGACAAAATAATAAAGGTGCTTATCAATTGAAATCGAAAACGATCAACAGACGATTATTTTTGCAAAAAACAGCCGGACTTGCTGCCGGCATGGTGAGCTTTCCGTATATCGTTCCTTCATCAGCCCTAGGGAAAGCCGGGACAGTGGCTCCCAGCAATAGGCTTGTTATGGCGCAAATCGGCTGCGGGGGGATGGGAACAGGCAATTTAAGGTCTTTCCTGAATTATCAAAAAGAAATTCAGGTTGTAGCTGTTTGTGATGTCGATGATCGGCATGCTCTCAAGAGCAAACGCCTCGTCGATGAAAAATACGGGAATAAAGACTGCAAATTGTATCGTGATTTCCGCGAGTTGATCGACAATGAATCGATTGATATTGTCAGCCACGCTTTGCCGGATCATTGGCACGCGGCGGTCTCAATTGCGTGTGCCCGCAAGGGAATTGATATGTATGGCGAAAAACCGCTGGCCCGTACAATTAGTGAAGGGCGGGCGATGTGTGATGCGATCAAACGATACAGCATTATATGGCAGACCGGCAGTTGGCAGCGATCGCAAGAAAAGTTTCGTTACGCCGCTGAATTGATTCGCAATGGACGAATTGGAAAGATCCGTCATGTGGAAATCGGCCTTCCAAACGGAGAAGGTCCGACGGGACCGAAACCGAATGTGAGCATTTGTCCGGATTATCTTGATTACGATCTTTGGCTTGGACCCGCTCCGTGGCGGCCCTATCAAAATTTGAACCGTCAGGGTGAATCGAATCAAGCGAAAACCGGGGTACATTATAACTGGCGGCACATGTTCGATTATTCCGGCGGAAAGCTGACGGACTGGGCGGGACATCACGTCGATATTGCGCATTGGGGACTTGACTTTGACCACACTGGCCCCGTTGCGATAGAGGGCCGGGGGAAATATCCCGAATCCGGTATTTATGATGTGGCATATGACTATGATTTTGTGTGTACCTATGCGAATGGAATTACGTTGCGCGTTGCCAATAATTCCAATTTGCCCCATGGACAGGGTGTTTGCTGGTATGGTGAGAATGGCTGGCTGTTTGTGAGCCGGGGTGATTTAAAAGCGTCGAATCCTAAGATTCTTCGCGAGAAGATCGGGCCCGGCGAAGTCAGACTTTATCAAAGCTCTAATCATCAACAGAACTTTATTGATTGTGTTAAAACAAGACAGCAGACTGTCACTCCCGCAGAGGTGGCGCACCGTTCGATCAGTGTTGCGTTTTTAGGGGAGATTGCCATGCTGACCGGACGTAACTTAAAATGGAATCCTGACCAAGAGACGTTTGTCGGGGATGACGATGCGAATCGTTATTTAATGCGTTCCTACCGAAGTCCCTGGCAATTATAAGTAGAATCATGAATGATAAAATCGATCAAATAAAATGAGGTGGTAATGAAGCATAATTATATAAAGGCCATTATATTATTTGCGCTCTTAGCAATAAATTGCACCTTAGCGGTTACGGATGAGGAGGTTCGGAATATCCAGGAAGCGATGCCGGAGAAAGCGGTTATTCAGCCTGCAGAACAACGCACACTGTTGGTGTTTAGTTTATGTAGCGGTTTCAAGCATAGCTCGATACCGTATTGGATTCAGGCCTTGGATGTCATGGGCGAGAAGACCGGTGCGTTTAAGGTTGTTCACAGCGACGATATGGCTATCTTTACGTCTGAATCCCTGAAGCAGTTTGATGTGATTTGCTTCAATAATACAACTCAACTGGTTCCGGACGAAACCCAGCAGCAGGCGATTCTGGATTTCATTATGCAGGGCAAGGGGATTGTCGGTATCCATGCGGCAACGGACAATTTCAATGAATGGCCCGAAGGAATGGAAATGATGGGCGGTGTTTTCAAGGGCCACCCATGGGGGGGCGGCGGCACGTGGGCGGTCAAAATTGACGATCCGGATCATCCACTCATGAAGTCGTTTAAAGGGCAGGGGTTCAAGATCAAAGATGAGATTTATCGCACGGCTGCGCCGTTGTATTCCCGTCAAAAACAACGCGTTCTGATGAGCCTGGACATGTCCGATCCGGCGACAAAAAATGCTGAGGGGGTTGAGCCGGATGATATGGATACGGGGATCAGCTGGATTAAACCAGTAGGGAAGGGACGCTTGTTTTATTGCTCATTGGGGCACGACCATGCGGTGACCTGGAACACTGCTGTTCTTGAGCATTACCTGGCCGGCATTCAGTATGCAATAGGCGACTTGAAGGTTGATGACAGTCCTTTGGCCCCGGAGACAAAAGAAATCGATACAGATGCTTTAGATGATCTGATTGATCCACTTCGCGAATATGACTGGGGACAATCAAGAAAGCCGCTGGTTCAACTGCAGGATTTTATTCGGGAGCACTGTCAAAGTACCGAAGCCGTCGAAATAATCGAAAGTCATCTGCTTAAGGTTTTAGGGGCTGATGTATCTCTGGCAACCAAAGATTTTATTTGCAGACAGTTGGCGGTGATCGGTACCGAAAAGTCGATCGCCGTGCTGTCAGAAATGCTGCCAAATCCAGAGACCTCAAATATAGCACGCTACGCTTTAGAGAAAATACCGGATACCGTCGTCGATGAAACATTGTTAGAAATTGCGAAAAAGACTTCGGACCGGGAGATTTTAATCGGGATTCTATCGACGCTGGCAAATCGTAAAAGCGAGCATGTGGTTTCTCTGTCACGTGATATATTTGCGGACACGTCTAAAAGTGACGAAGCCGTTAAAATTGCTGTTATTTACGCATTGGGGGCTGTGGGGACAGAAGGGTCTGTTGCAGAACTGTTACGCATCAGGCCGGAGGTGACGGGCCAAACTCTGGAGCGATGTTTGGATGCTTTGCTGATGAACGCAGATGCGTTGCGGAAGATAAATAAAAATAAGCAGGCGGCTGAAATTTATAAAGACCTGTATCAAACGGCATCGTCCTCTTTAATCCGTGCATCTGCATTGATGGGATTGACACAGGCCGGAGTGAAAGATAGTGAGGGGATTTTGACACAGGCAATTAAAGACGAAGACTTGCAGGTGCGCACTGCGGCGATACAATCCTTAGCCTATGCCGATGATCATCAATTGATAAAATCCATTGTGGAAGATGCGTCTGGTTTTCCTGAAACGATGCAAATACAGCTGTTGACGGTGCTATCTGAAAAGTCACAGGATGTGTGTCGGTCTTTTGCAATGCAAATGGTCCAGAGCCCTCAGGAGGCTGTGAGAATTGCGGCCTATCAGGCTCTGATGGAGACCGGTGATGAATCTGCCGTCGCAATCCTTGCAACGGCTGCCGGGCAGGCATCCGACCGGAAAGAGCGTGCGGCGGCCCAAGCGGTGTTATATGGGATTTCCGGAAAAAAAATTGATTTGACAATTTCGGAGATGGTTGCCAGTTCAGCGAAACAGGGACTTGATGAAAAGATGGTGGTTGAGCTGATTAAGGCAACCGTAAACCGGCAGATAAAGGATGCAACTCAAGTCCTCTTTCAGACAGCTAAAAGCGACAACCGAAAGATTTCTTCCGAATCCATTCGTGCAATTCAGTCTTTGGCCGGTCCGGAGCATGCTCGATATTTAGTTGATCTGTTAATCTCCAAGCCTGGGACGGCAATGGAAAACGCGTCGGTTGTAATTGCTGAAAAATATTCTAAACAAGATTTGCTTACGGCGATGATTCTGGATGAATATTCGGAAGTTCCGGATGTTGAGTCGAAAGCGTCTCTGTTACGGGTGCTTGGCAAGTTAGGGGATGTGGATGCGATACCGTTGTTGAACACAACATACACGGACTCAAATGAAGGATTAAAAGATGCAGCATTCCGGGCGATGACGGATTGGCCGGGGAATGAATATCTTAAGAAAATGAAAGCATTGGCTCAATCCGGATCCGATGAAAAAACAAAACTACTGGCATTTCGTGCCTATATACGGATGTTAGAAAATTCAGGCATCTCGGATCAGAAACAGATTGTAAAAGAGCTGGCTTTAGCTTATGCCATTGCTGAACGTTCGGAAGAGCGAAAAATTGTCATTGGTTCGCTTGGCAATTATGGTGAAATTCAGGCTCTCAGGTTTGTCCAGAAAAAGCTTGAGGATACGACTTTAAGAGCCGAAGCCGAAGTGAGCCTGATTCAAATATGTGAAAAACTGATGCCGCAGGACTCTTCAGTTGTAACCCCTGTTTTACGATCGCTTGTAAAGGATGGCTCAAGCGAGTCGGTCAGGAATAGGGCCCAGGGATTACTCGACAAAACTCGTTAAACTGCGATCTTTTGTATTGGATTGCTGAGCGTAAATAATATTAGCGGAATCCGTAGTTAATGGAAATTTTAGCCATGTTCCAGTGATCGAGATTTCAGGATGCAAATGTTGAGGCGGTAACATTGCTTCAGGTTGGCATTGAAAGCTGGAGTTGTTTTGTATTATTTTTAGGAAAGGAATGTTAGATGAAAGCGATTATAACCAAAGGCATTATTCTGGTCGGTATTTTTGCGACAATTTCATGTGCGGCACAACAGGTCACACAATGGTCTGTTCATGATGAATCACGTCCGGTTCCACCGGTGGTTTCGCCCGGCGAAACCGGTAACGCTGCCCCGTCTGATGCGATTGTCCTGTTTGATGGTACCGATCTGTCAATGTGGAAAAGTTGTAAGGACGGCGGGGATGCGAAGTGGAAAGTTCAGGACGGATTTATGGAGGTTGCGCGTGAGGCAGGCGACCTTGAAACCCGGCAGGCTTTTGGTTCCTGTCAGTTGCATATTGAATGGCGTACGCCGGATAAAGTGGTAGGCAACGGTCAGGGACGCGGCAACAGCGGTGTTTTTCTGATGGGAAAATATGAGATACAGGTGCTGGATTCCTATAATAACAAGACGTATGCTGATGGTCAGGCGGCGGCTGTTTACGGACAAAAGCCTCCCATGGTCAATGTCTGTAAGAAACCGGGTCAGTGGCAGACATACGACATTATCTTCCATAAACCTGTTTTTGATGGTGGCGAGGTCACCAAACCTGCCACCGTTACCGTTTTGCAGAACGGAGTGCTGGTTCAGGACCATTGGGAAATTAAGGGGACGACATTTCACAAGACCCCCCCTCATTATGAACCGCATGCAGAGAAATTATCTTTGAAACTTCAGGATCATGGCAATCCGACGCGATTTCGAAATATTTGGATTCGTCCATTAGATAATTAAACTAACTTCAATAATATCAATCGATTTTGGGAATTCAAATAATGAAAAATGATAAAGTAATAAAACTGAATCGTCGTCATTTCCTTAAAACAGCAGGTGCCGGCATTGCGGCATTTTCGATCGTGCCGAGCCATGTACTGGGTCGCAACGGCACGACCCCGCCAAGTGGGAAGTTGAATATTGCGGGTATTGGCGTTGGTGGAATGGGAGGGGGTAATCTGAGAGCCGTTTGCAAGCCGCATAGCGCCCGACAGGAAGAGGGGGCTTGGCCGGATCCCAACTCCCAAAATATCGTTGCCCTGTGTGATGTGGACTGGGCCTACGCTCACAAGACCTTTGAGGAATACCCCGAGGCGAAACGCTATAAAGATTATCGCGTCATGCTGGATGAGATGGGCGACAAGATTGATGCGGTCATTATTGCTACGCCTGATCATACTCACGCCTGCATTGCGATGGAAGCGATGCGGCGTGGAAAACATGTTTATGTCCAAAAACCTTTAACGCGGTCGGTCTTTGAAGCCCGTATCTTAACTGAAACAGCCCGGAAATACGGTGTTGTGACCCAGATGGGTAATCAAGGTCACAGCAGCAATGATATCCGCCGTATTTGTGAATGGATATGGGATGGCGCAATTGGCGATGTTCATGAAGTGCATGCGTTTACGGACCGTCCGCTCTGGCCCCAGGGGATGGATGCACCCGAAGAGGGCCAACCGGTCCCGGAGACGCTGGATTGGGATTTGTTCCTGGGCCCGGCCTCGGAGCGTCCGTATCATTCAACTTACCACCCATGGAATTGGCGTGCCTTTGTGGATTTCGGGACAGGTTCTCTTGGCGATATGGCCTGTCATATTCTGGATCCGGTTTTTTGGTCGCTGAAGTTGAAATATCCCAGCAGTGTGCAGGGCAGTTTTGCGGTGTCTGTTCCAAAGCAGCGTGAACGAAAGACCCGGATAAAAGACTCTTATCCGGCGGCGTCTGTGATTCATTATGATTTTCCCGCGAGGGAAGGTATGCCGGAGGTTAAAGTTCACTGGTACGATGGTGGTTTGCTGCCGGAACGACCGGAAGAACTGGAATCCGGACGTCGGATGGGGGACGGAGGCAATGGTGTGATTTTTGTCGGCGATAAAGGCAAACTCATGTGCGGCTGTTATGCGGCCAGTCCTCAATTGATTCCCTATGCGAAGATGAAGGCATACGACAGGCCCGATCAAACCCTCCCACGGGTCGAAACGAGCCATGAGATGGATTGGGTGGCGGCCATCAAAGAAGGACGCCAGCCCAGTTCCAATTTTGACTATTCCGGGCCATTGACTGAAATGTGTCTCATGGGGAACTTGTCATTATTCTTCCCCGGTCAAAAACTGTTGTGGGATGGTGAGAATATGAAAGTTACAAATATTGAAGATGCTAATAAGTACATCAGTCCAGCGTATCGCGAAGGTTGGTATCTGGAAAAGCCAATTGTTTAGGAATCCGATAGAAAGCAGGTGTGATTATGTCTAAATGTGTATTAATGTTAGCGATGACAGCATTCTTGTTGACCGGCAACGTCGTAGCGGGCGATTTAACAATGCATCCTGAAACGGGAGGCTATGACGGTTGGAAACTCGGCACCCAGGCGTGGTCCTTTAATCGCTTTACACTTTTTGAAGCAATCGACAAGACGCGTTCCCTGGGGTTAGATTATATTCAGGCCTATCCGGGGCAGAAAGTGTCGCAGGAGATTCCTGACGGGTTTGGTCCCGGTTTGTCTGACCAGCAGCGAAAGGCGGTTAAGGAGAAGTTGGCCCAAGCAGGTGTGCAGATTGTAGCCTTTGGAGTTACCGGGATTCCAAACAATGAAGCAGAGGCCCGTACATTATTTGACTTTGCCAAAGATATGGGCATTGGGACTCTGGCATCCGAACCCGGTGAGGATCAGTTTGACTTGATTGATAAATTGTGTCAGGAATACGAGATAAAACTGGCGATTCACAATCATCCAAAACCCAGTCATTACTGGAATCCCGATACGGTCTTAGAAATGTGTGAAGGTCGAAGTAAATGGATCGGCGCCTGCACGGATGTGGGACACTGGGTGCGCAGCGGTTTGGATCCGGTCGAATGCCTAAAAAAGCTTGAAGGACGGATTCACGATGTGCATATCAAAGAAATTGATGACGACCATGATGTTGTTTGGGGCACCGGACAGGGACGTGTCGAGAGCATTCTGGGGGAATTGGATCGTCAGGGTTATCAGGGTACCTTTGCGATCGAGTATGAGTACAACTGGGACAATAATCTGCCGGAGATTCGCGATTCCATTGCTTATTTTAATTCGGTTGCTTCAACATTAAAGCCTACCGGTTGGCAGGTGTTATTCAATAACGACCTTTCCAACGCGACATTGAACGAAAACAGTTGGGTTATCGAAGACGGCCAGATGGTCCGAAAAGGTCAAGGGGACATCTGGACAGTGAAAAAGTACGGTGATTTTATTCTCGATTTTGAATTCAAGCTTGCTGATAAAACCAACAGCGGTGTTTTCATCAGGGCTGCTGAACATAGCTGGCTTCCATGGGTGGAAGTCCAGGTTGAAGACTCTTTTGGGAAACCAATCGACAAACATATTTGCGGCGGCATCTATGATATAAAGGAACCGATGGTCAACGCCGTCAAAAAGCCGGGACAGTGGAATCGCATGACGATTTGTGCCAAGGGGTCGGAAATCAAAGCGGTGCTAAACCATCAGCCGGTGCTGGATATCAACCTGGATGATTGGACCGAAGCACACAAAAATCCCGACGGAACGCAAAATAAGTTTGATATTGCCTATAAAGACTTGCCACGCAAGGGCTGGATTGGATTCCAGGATCATGGATTTGCGGTCTGGTACCGAAATATTAAAATAAAAGAACTTTAATTTCATATTGAAAGGTCGGCATAATGAACAAGTTCAGCCGAAGAGAGTTTATTCAGACATCTGCTGCGATTGGAGCGGGGCTTTACGTTAGCGGCAAGGCCTTGGGTGCCGAGGCTGCTAAAAAGGATGTCATCAACGTTGCCCTGCTTGGCGCCGGTGCGCAGGGGCAGGTGTTGATGGATGCAATCGTCAAGAAAAAAGATCCCAGTATTCGATTTGTGGCGGTCTGTGATATATGGGATGTGAATCGCCAGAAAGTTCAAAAGCGTCTCAAGGCCTACAGTAAGTATTATGGCTATCGATATGCGGGCTATGTTGATTATCAAGAAATGCTGGAAACGGAAAAGGATCTTGATGCTGTAATTGTTGCGACGCCTGACTTCTGGCATGCCGAGCATACGGTTGCTTGCCTTGAAAAAGGATTGCATGTGTATTGTGAAAAAGAAATGAGCAATACGCTGGAAGGCGCTCGGAAAATGGTTGAAGCTCAAAAAGCCAGTGGGAAACTGCTGCAAATCGGCCATCAACGTCGCAGTAATCCCCGGTACCGGCACTGTTATGAGAAACTCATCAAAGAAGCCGGGTTAATGGGTCAAATGACGACAATTAATGGACAATGGAATCGCAGCAAGGAGTCATGTGAAGACTTAGGCTGGCCGGAAGGGACTGAAATTGACGCGGCAACGCTGAATAAGTATGGTTTCAAAGATATGTCCCAGTTTCGAAATTGGCGGTGGTACAAGGGGCTTGGGGGTGGTCCCATTGTTGATCTGGGGAGTCATCAAATTGATATTTACAGTTGGTTTTTGGATGCTCAACCCAAGAGTGTGATTGCCAGCGGCGGAGTGGATTACTGGAAAGGTCACGAGTGGTATGATAATGTGATGGCGATCTTTGAATATGAAACAAAAAATGGTCCGGTCCGTGCATTTTATCAGACATTGACAACCAACAGTGCCAACGGTTATTATGAGAGCTTCATGGGTGACGAAGGTACGCTGCTCATCTCTGAAGCCTCAAGCCGCGGCAGTATCTATCGCGAGGGCTGGGTGGAAGAAGCCAAGTGGGATCCGTGGGTGGCCAAAGGGTATATCGAAAAGGCTAAAGGTTTAAAAGTGGCTGAAGATGCGGATAAAGAAGCGGTGCTGGATGTTCGTGAAACAGTTCCTGCGGCCGAATACAAGTTGCCGATTGAGTTCAATGACCCGTATCATCAGCCGCACTTGATGAATTTCTTCAATTCGGTTCGAGGCACTGAAACATTGAATTGCCCTGCAGAAATAGGTTACGAAACGGCTGTCACTGTTTTGAAAGTGAATGAAGCAGTTGCCAAGGCGACTCGTTTGGAATTTCAGCCAGGGGACTTCAAGATTTAATTATTTTGACGAGGAATACATTGAAACAAGCCGTACTGACATTTATAACCTTATGCATTCTGCCATACGCGATTGCTGAATCCGTCGATGAGACCGAGTTCATCGGAGACGGAAATGATGGAAATCGCAGTACGCCGGTGCATCGTTTCGAACTATTTGATGAAAATGGAGTGCAGATTCGTGCCAAGGATAAGAATCCAAAGCCGTTTTCTATCGAAAAAACCTGCGGCCAGTGTCATGACTATAAAAAAATTGCGCACGGTTGGCATTTTAACGGCCATGATCCGGCGGTTGAATCGGGCCGACCCGGGCAGCCATGGGTTTTTACAGACTCCAAAACACGCACGCAGATTCCCATCACAGCCCGGAACTGGGCAGGAACGTTTGCTCCGGAGGAACTGGGGATCAGCCCGTGGGAGTTCTTAAAAATTTATTACAGCCATTTCCCGGGAGGCAGCTATGGTCAGATGCCCGCTGATAATCCCGATGAGGGCATTCGCCAGGAAATCAGCGGAATGTATGAGATCAACTGTCTGGCGTGCCATCACAGCAGTCCTCATGAGGACCAGAGCTTCGCGGCCCTGCAGGCTGCTCGTCAGAATTATCGGTGGATTCCCACTGCTTCCAGTGGTAAAGCCGTTGTCAGTGGAGTCGCGTTGAGCTTGGATGATTTTTTTGATCCGGAGTTTGATGAAGGGATCAAAGTGACTTACAACGAAGGTGTTTTTGATGCCGAAGACAAAGTCTATTTTGACATTGCAATGCCTTCCAACGACCGCTGCTATTTTTGCCATTCCAATCAAAACATGGCCATTGGTGAAGAGGCAGAATGGTCACGCGATGAAGATGTTCATTTGCAGTCAGGCTTGCGATGCATTGATTGTCACCGTAATGGAGATGACCATCAGATTACTCGCGGCATTGAAACCGAAGGCTCGGGGCAATCACTGACGTGTGAAGGTTGCCATTTGAGTTCACATAGTGATACGCCTGAGTCTGGCCGCATGGGGGCGCCGAAGCCGAAGCACCACGGAATTCCCACGGTTCATTTTGAAAAGCTTAGTTGTACGGCCTGTCATTCGGGAACCTGGCCAGACGAAGAGACCCGTCGATGGCGAACGGCGCGAATTCACAAAACAGGGTTGCACGGTAAACATAATCTGGATTTAAACGTTCCCCACGTATATGCACCTGTTCTCATGAAAGGGAACGATGGGAAAATTGCACCTCACAAGGTTTTTTGGCCGGCTTATTGGGCTCTTTCGGTAGGCGAAAAGATTGTTCCGATTCCCCCCAAAGAGGTCCTTGAAAAGGCAACGGCTGCTTTGGATACGGATGGTGATAAGATTGATGATTGGCGTCCCCTGACTGAAGAGCAGATTCAGACGGTATTGCCGTTGTTGAGTCAGGAGGGTTCAAGGTCGGTTTATATTGCCGGTGGTAAGATGTATCAGCTTGACGCTGAGGGCAAAATTACAAGTAGCCGTCATGAGGCCGCACAGCCTTATTCATGGCCGATGGCTCATGATGTCAGGCCTGCAGAGCAGTCTCTGGGGGTTCGACTGTGTAAAGACTGTCATACCACTGATTCACCCTTTTTCTTTGGCAAAGTTGAGGTCGATACACCTGTCAAAACCGCAGATGGAGCAGAGTTTGTGGAAGCGATTAATCTACAAGGGATTGACAGGATGTACATGTGGCTGTTTAATGCGTCATTTGTATTTCGACCGATGCTGAAGATTGTCGCGTTTGCATCCTGCGGGCTGATCGGATTGATGATTCTAGCCTATTTGCTCCGGGCGGTTGCCGCCATCTCAAATGCCTGTGCAGAGGAGGTTGAATAAATGTTTAGATGGATTTCTATTATTGGATTTGCGGTTGTATTTGCAGGCATTCTGTTGCATCATTTGGTGTTTCCTTGTGGCTACAAACCTCGATTTTCCCTGGGGTCACTGATTCGTAAAAAGGTGCATCTGTTTACCCTGATCTTTCCGGAGCAAAAGCGTGGCTTGCCGGGCAAGATTCGTAAGCTTGTTTTTTTGCTGGGGCTTTTGAGTTTTACGGTTTTGTTGCTGACGGGATTTGGCCCCTTGGTATTTGGAAGCAAGCTGCACGGCTATTTACTAATGATTCACGCGACGTTTGCGATGGTCTTTATCGGCTGTGCCGCGATCATAGTGTTTCTGGGTGCGGGAGAATATGCTTTTAATAAAAAGGATGCCGAAGCAATTCCCCCCGGCTGTAAATGCAGCGGCGATGGCAGTTGTTGGCTCACGGATACGGGCGTTGGGGCCAAAGTCGGTTTCTGGCTGCTGGTCGTACTGACTTTGCCGGTGATACTGACAATGGTGTTGAGTATGCTGCCCCTGTTTGGAACGGAGGGACAGGAGTTCCTGTTTCATGCACACCGCTGGAGTGCTTTAGGCTTTGGATTGCTTGCAATGGTTGAATTGTACATGTTAATTCGGATGGAAATTCGGAAAGAATTTTAAGAAACGATAACCAAAACGCAATATTAGAAGAAGGTTGAAAGGATTGAACAATGGTACAGATCGTCGCATTGATGTGTGTATTTGGCTTGGGGATGTGTTTTGCGTTGCTTGGTTCGATTAGTGTCAAGTTGATGCCGCGTCTGAAAATTGACGCGGGGAAATTTGGGACGCTGATCTCGACGTTTATGTTTTCATGCCTCATTGCTTCGTTGGTGATTGGTGTAATTTCTGACACCATCGGATTTAAATGGGTTGCAGTGATCGGCTTTGTTGCGACGGCGGTCTGTATCTTTGTCCTTGCCACGGGCAAAAGTTATAATGCAGTCATGTTGCCCTGTATTCTGCTTGGAATTGGTGCGATGGCGATGAACACAGCCGGCAATGTGATGGCAACGAAGGTGTTGTTTGATGGGCAGGACCCTGCCGCTGCCAGTAACCTGGCGAATGTCTTTTTTGGGCTGGGCCTGTTTCTGACTCCGCTGATTGTCAGCTTTTTATTCCGCAAAACAAGTTATGAAGTGGCTGTGTCGAGTTTAGGGGTCATCATTATACTGCCGGTTATTATTGCACTTTTGGCAACAGATTACCCTTCGAGTAATGCCAAACTCGACGTTGTAGCGGCGGCGAAACTGCTGGCTGAGCCCGGCGTTTTGATTGCGGCATTTGTTCTGTTTTGTTATATTGCGCTGGAATCGTCATTCTGTAACTGGCTTCCGTCTTTTGGTAAAGAAGTGGTTCTCAAAGAGACTCCGGGTACGGAAGCAGCCGCAGCCGATGCGTCCGGCCAGCGTCTCTTATCCTTTTTTGCGATTGCAATGATGGCCGGACGGTTAGCAACGAGTCTGTTGCCTGCCAGAATCGGTTTTGATCTGACGGCTAATGGCGGATGGGTCATTGCCGGGGCTGCAATTGTTTCCGGTGGGGTGATCTTTATGATGATGACCTGTTCTAAAGGTGCGATGGCCAATATACTGGCGGTCTTGGCAGGGCTTTTCTTTGCCCCTTGTTTTCCGACAACGGTTGGCGTGACATTTTCGAAATTTTCGCCGGAAGTTCACGGCAGCGTGTTCGGAATTATTTTTGCAATCGGATTAGCCGGTGCAGTCATTATTCCGAAGATGATGGGGAACATCGCCAAGAGCGGGTCGATACAGAAAAGTCTCAAACTGCTGTTACCGGCCTGTGTGCTTCTCGTTATTCTGGCGATTATACTTGGACAAATCAAAGCGGTTGCAGGATAACGTAAATTACGTATAATGATGTTAAATAAAGATGATGCGAATTGGAGAAATTGTATGAGATATATTGCGATCTTAAGCCTGTCGGCGGTATTACTTTTCATGACCAGTGGTTGCAAAAAGAAAACCCCTGCCGAAGAACCACAGGCCCCGGAAAAACAAACGGAAAACGCTGCTGTGCAGGAAACGGTTACTGAGCACGCTGAGGAGGTTATTGAAGAACAGCCTGCTGCCTCTGCCCCGGCTAAACCGCAGGAAAGTGCCAAAGCCATGGTGCCGCTTCCTCTGGAACTGCCCAAACCGATGTTCGTGGGAACCCCGGAAAATCTGTCCGGTATCGAGAATCTTGAGCCGGACACGAAACAGCCGCGACCGGATTTTTATGCTCCTGAAGACGTCAAAAATCTGGCGTTGAACAAGCCCGTGACCAGTTCGGAAATGGATCCGATTACCGGCAGTCTGGAAATGCTGGTGGATGGAGACAAGGAAGCCACAGAGGGCAGTGTGATTGAACTGGGGCCTTTTGAGCAATGGGTGCAGGTGGACCTGGAAGATGAATATGAACTGTATGCGATTCTCGTCTGGCACTATCACAAGACTGCACGGGTTTACTTCGATGTTGTCGTGCAGGTTTCCAATGATCCCGAATTTGTCACCGGTGTGACGACGTTGTTTAATAACGACCACGATAATTCACTGGGATTAGGTGTGGGCCAGGATCCGCATTATATCGATAAGGCCGAGGGCAAACTCGTTGATGCGAAAGGCACAAAAGCACGTTATGTTCGTTTGTACAGTCAGGCGAACAACCAGAACGATTACAGCCATTATATCGAGGTCGAAGTCTTTGGCCAATAGCCGATGAAAACCCAATCTACTTGGATTCTGGTATGCATTCTTGCTGTCGCCGGAGGATCGTTTTTTCGGGTGTGGCGATTAAATGACCGTCCCATGCATACGGATGAGGCGGTTCATGCAGAAAAATTCTCAGCCCTTCTTGAGAAGGGCTGTTATGTATATGATCCCGAAGAATATCATGGGCCGACGCTGAATTACTTTACGCTTGTCAGTGCTTTTCTGCGAGGTGAAAAGAGTTATGCGGAAATTAACGAAACAACTCTGCGCTTGGTTCCTGCCGTCTTTGGCATTGGGCTGATATTAACACCGCTGTTTTTTCTCAACGGTCTAAGCAGGCGGGCGGTGGTCTTGAGTATTGTGCTGATTGCATTTTCCCCTGCATTCGTCTATTACAGTCGATATTATATTCAGGAAATGCTGCTGGTTTTTTATACGGCATCGTTTTTAGGCGGTGTGTGGAAATACGTTCAAACACAAAAAATCAGATGGCTCGTTCTAACCGGCATTTCTGCGGGTTTAATGCATGCGTCAAAAGAGACGTTTGTTTTCTCTCTTTGTGCGGCTTTCCTCGCCTTGTTTTTTTCTCTTCTTGGGCGTAAACCCCGCAAAAGGTTGAGGTTCTCTCATTTTTGTGCGGCCGTTTCTGCAATGCTTCTCACATCGGCTTTGTTTTATTCGTCATTTGGAACAAATCTCCAGGGGATTCAAGATTCAATTTCTACGTACGGTATCTGGTTCAAGCGTGCCGCCGGAGAAAGTGTTCACATACACCCGTGGTATTACTATCTGGACTTATTGACATGGCTGGAGTTCACGGAACCAATTACCTGGAACGAAGACGGCATTGTTGCTTTAGGGGCAGCGGGCCTGTTCTTTACTTTTTTTCATCTAAAAACAAAATCAGAAGAGGCGTTTTTGTTACGATTTATCGGGGGCTATTCTCTGATATTGACGATTATTTATGCGTTGATTCCCTATAAGACACCATGGTGCATGCTGAGTTTTTTATATGGCATGGTACTATTAGCCGGCATTGGGACTGATTGGCTTCTGAGAGTATCGAAAAAGCTGTGGGAAAAGATATGTGTGGGATTGTTAATTGTTATTTTTGTGATTGTCGGTCCGATGGGGCAAAGCTGGATGCTGAATTTCCGTTATGCTTCTGATCCAGTCAACCCTTATGCGTATGCCCACACCTCAACTGATATTTTTCCGATGGTCGAAGCGATTAAGAACGCAGTAGCCGCGTCGGAGGCGGGAAAGCAAGTTTCCATTTATGTGATTGCGGCGGGAGATGATTACTGGCCGCTGCCGTGGTACCTGCGGACCTGCACACAGGTTGGTTATTGGTCGAATGTGGATTCATCGGCCTATACGGCATCGGTGATTCTTGCCAATGCTCAGCATGAACAGGAGATTCTCAAGGTTTTATATTCAGAGCCGCAGCCCGGTCAACGAAATCTGTATATGCCGCTATATAAAGAATATCTTGAGTTACGTCCGGACGTCGAATGGCGGGCGTATATTCGCAAAGATCTATGGGACCGCATGAACACAGAAAAGGAATCCGTGCCCGTGACACATGTGCCAAACGAAGATGTCTGGATAAGCCAGCCCGACAAAAAACAGATTGAAAATCTTCTTAAGTTTAGCCACCAGGCAATGAATACTGATTTTGCGGTCTTTATTCAGGACCCCCGTGGAACCTATGCCGGTCAGGCAGCTCGTGCGGCCTTCTGCGAGGTAGACCGGCTGGAGGGACTGTTAAGTCGCTTTATTGAAAACAGTGATGTCAGCCGGATTAATTCGCTGATGCCCGGAGAAGAGATCATTGTTGATGAGGACACGTTTCGTTGTCTGGAAATTGCTCGGCAAGCCTACCAGATAACGGATGGGGCGTTTGATGTGACGATTGGTGATCTCATCACCGCCCGGAAAAAGGGTGAATCTCAAACGGCCCTTGCGATTCAAGCCCATCCACCGACGATGAAAATGATTGAGTTAGATGCCGATCGCCTGGCTGTGAGGGTCACCGATGCGGCAGTCAACCTTGATCTGGGCGGAATTGGAAAAGGATATGCGGTCGACAAGATCGCAGAGATACTGAGCGAATGGGGTATCGATAAGGCCCTGATACACGGGGGGGGCAGTTCCGTCCGTGCGTTAACAAAGCCATTTGGGAAAAGTGGCTGGCCCATCACACTGACCAATCCCATCGACCGGCAAACAATGATGCAGCTTCAACTGGAAAATGAAGTATTCAGTTGTTCAGGGCTACAGGGTGGAGAGCATATTATTGATCCCTTTACCGGCCGGGCGGTGAAGGATAGAGCGGCCTGCTGGGTCCGCCTGCAGGGGAATGCATCCTTAGCAGATGCTTTGACCACAGCTGGAATGATCATGCCTCTTGAGAAACTCCGTGATTTGCCTGATAAAATCCCGGATGTGTCCCTGATGCTCTTGATGGTTTCCTCTGATACCAATGATACGGAGTTGCTGAAAGTAGGGAAATAGCGGTAAGATTAATACCCTGCATAGCAATGAATTTCAGCACGACTTGCGCTGAAATCTGTTGAATAAATGATATAACGTAACTGGCTGTCTTTGAGACGGTTCCTAACTGTCATGCCACCCCTTTAGGGGGTGCGTGATGACTTTCTGAAGATCGTCGTTTGATGAGTTCAGTATGTACCATGATATCTCTGGCCGGTAATTCGGGATATTCAATCCGATCAATCATGGTTCGAACAGCTTCGTAGGCCAACGCTTCGATAGGCTGGCGAATTGTCGTCAGTGGCACAGCCAGATATTCATTTAGCGGCAGGTCGTCAAATCCGACAATTCGGACATCTTCCGGTATGCGAATGTCTGAGCGAAGAAGAAAATTGAGTAAATCTGCAGCGGTCGAATCGTTTACACAAACGAAAGCATCGACTTTATCGTTTTTGATTCGATCCAGGATTTTGTCAGCAGACTCACGATGTTGTTTTTCTTTCTTAAACAGGTTTTTGCTTGTGATATAGTGTACATCATGGTCTAGCGAATCCAGCCCAGCGTTCTCGAGAGCAATTTCATAGCCTCGAATTCGTTCATTAATGGCTGTGGTGGTGGTGGCCTCGGCCATAAAGTCAATTTTTTTACAGCCCTGCTGGATTAAGTGGTCGGTGATTGTGATGGCGGCGCGTTCATTATTAATTGCGACCAGATCAAACAGGCTTCTTTGGTAGGTGTTATAAATATCTCTGTCCAGAAGGATTACGGCAATCCCGGCTTTTCGCAGGGCACCGGTGATTTCTTCATTAATATAGGATTGCTCATCGGGCAGCTCAAGCGGCGTGAAAAATACACCGGCGACTTTGACATCGATGAGTTGCTGAGAAATGGCTTGTGCACGTTTAATCGGATCATACTCCGGTTCCGGCGGGATGTCGTTTAACAGCAGTGAGTATCCGAACATGCTGGCATAGCGAGAGATTTCGGGGACCATCAGGCCAAAAATACTGCTCATCGTCTGGACCTGTCCGGGGGTGTTCTGCCAGTGAATCAACACGCCAAAAGTTTTATTGCTGGCATGATGTGTTTGCCGGACAAATGTCCCTTGTCCCTGACGCCTGAAGATGAAACCCTTCTGCTGAAGATCGCGCATTGCTCGACCGACGGTTGGTCGCGATGTATTAAAGAGGCGTGCCAGCTCATTCTCGGTTGGCAGTTTTTGGCCGGGCTTATAAACGCCGTTCAAAATTTTGCCGCAAAGATCGTTATAAATTTCCTTATATTTAATCTCTTTGCTACCAAACTTCTCTTCTGATTGTGACATATCCTGCCTTTTTCTTTCTGTATCTGATTTCCATCTCTATTTACAGTTAAATACTACCATAAAATAGCATCCTTGAAAAGATATGTTATTACAAATTTTTATGAATATTTATAAGTTGTTATGTATTGACATGTAAAATCAAATATGTTACATTAGCGAGTATATAGTAATCAATCAGGATTAAGGTAATGTGGACAGAGATGAATAATAACCGCCAGTATTCGAATTTGATCTTGGTAATTATTGTGACAGGGTTTTTAATGGCATCAATTTCAAAGGCTTTGCCGAACAAGATTTCAGCTTCAGCGGCCGATCAAGTGGGCTCAAGGCATACAACATTGCACGGAAAAGTTATGTGCGGCTACCAGGGTTGGTTTACCTGTCCCGGAGACGGTACTAAAAAAGGATGGTACCATTGGGGCAATAGTGTTGGTGGAAAATTTTATGCGTTTGAGCCGGGTGCCTGCTCGATTGATTTGTGGCCGGACATGAGTGAGTTCGATGAAGATGAAAAGTATGGAACTGACTTTGTGTATCGAGATGGCGTAAAAGCGCATGTTTTCAGTTCTGTTGAGCCTAAAACTGTTAACAGGCATTTCAAATGGATGGAAGATTACGGTATTGACGGCGTGTTTGTGCAGCGATTTGCGATGGAAACCCGAAAAGAGAGAGATTTATATCACGTCAACACCGTTCTGAAGAACTGCAGAAAATCCGCGAATGCTCATGGCCGGGCTTATGCGGTGATGTATGACTTGTCAGGTTTACCAAAAGGCGGTACAAAGCATGTGATAAGCGACTGGAAAGACCTTGTCGATGACATGAAAATAACGCGTGACCCGTCTGATACCGCTTATCAATACCATCTCGGCAAACCCGTCATTTCGTTGTGGGGCATTGGTTTCAGGGATGGTCGTCAATATACCCTAAAAGAGTGTATGAAGTTAATCGAGTTCTTTAAAAATGATCCTGAATATGGCGGCATGACGGTAATGGTGGGAGTGCCGACTTATTGGCGAAGCATGAAAAATGATAGTGTGGATGACCCGGTCTTTCATGAACTCCTCGAGAAAGCTGATATCATCAGTCCCTGGATGGTGGGTCGGATTCGGCGGATTGATGATGTGCAAGCGATAGCTGAAAATGTCTGGCGGCCTGACTTACAGTGGTGTAATGAGCGACAGAAGGACTATTATCCGGTTGTCTATCCCGGTTTTAGTTGGGCCAATTTGAAGCATGACAGAAAATATTTAAATGAAATCCCTCGTTTGAAAGGGAGGTTTCTCTGGACTCAATATTACTGGGCAAACAAGGTTGGCGTCAAGATGATCTATCAGGCGATGTTTGATGAAGTTGATGAAGGCACCGCAATTTTTAAATGCAGCAATACACCACCTGTGGGAGCGTCGCCATTTGCAACCTATGAGGGTCTGCCAAGCGACTATTACCTCTGGCTTGTAGGACAGGGGGGGCGAATGTTGCGTGGCGAGATGTCTGCCAGTGAAGCAATTCCAGAACGTCAAGTTCGTTAAAAACCTATTTTTAAGCCAAAATCGCGATATTAATGTGGGGATTTCAACATCTCGACAAAAGTATATACAAATACAAGCAAAGTGTTGACATATGCATGCTATTTTGATAAGATAGAAAGTGTGAATTAATTTTAAACGCATTATCAGAAGATAAAGAGTATTCAGGTAAAGGAATTATTGTGAGTGATAAAAAAGTCTATATCGATTCAATGAAGCAGGCTGCAAGGGAGAAAGTAGGCAAAATCAAACGAAGGACCGTCAAGAAGGACCACGTTCAATGTCATTTTATATCCAATACGCATTGGGATCGTGAGTGGCGTTTTTCCATGCAAAGGACACGCTATATGCTTGTCTATATGATGGA
Organism: Anaerohalosphaeraceae bacterium; assembly: GCA_963675155.1. Taxonomy (GTDB): domain Bacteria; phylum Planctomycetota; class Phycisphaerae; order Sedimentisphaerales; family Anaerohalosphaeraceae; genus 4572-13. The sequence continues at coordinate 2,033,086 of OY775912.1, forward strand.
TATGCTGCTGGATATTCTTGAAAAATATCCTGATTACCAATCCTTTCATTTGGACTCACAGACGATTCCGCTGCAGGATTACCTCGAAATCAGGCCGGAAAAAGAAGCCCAGGTTAAGACATTTGTTGAACAGGGCAGAATTTGTGTCGGTCCGTGGTTTTGTTTGCCTGATGAATATTGTGTTTCAGGCGAATCTCTGATCCGTAATTTGCTTTTAGGCCATAAAATCGCCAAAAAGTTTGGCAATGTTAGTAAAACCGGCTATTCGCCTTTTTCATGGGGGCAGATTTCCCAGATGCCGCAGATTTATTCCGGCTTTGGGATTAATTTTTCGGCCTTTTATCGCGGGATTAACACGCTCGTGTCGCCGAAATCAGAATACTTCTGGGAAGGGGCTGACGGGACTAAAATCGTGGCTTCTCGCTTGGGATATCGACCCCGTTATAACGTTTGGTATGTACTGCAACGGCCCGCTTACTGGGGCGAGCAGGACGTTGACAATCGTCTGATGTCATGGACCAACGGGCACAGCGGCTTTAAGCTGATTAATGAGCAGCATCATTTACTCGATGCTCAGTATGCACATCCCAAATTCGAGTATCACCCGGACAGCATCCAGAAGAGGGCGGAACAGGCGATTGAAGAACAAGATGATGATTGGACAACTCAACATCGTTTCTGGTCCTGCGGGCATGATTCCTCCTGTCCGGATATTCGCGAAATTGACATGATCAAAGATGCGAATATGGCCTTGATGGGCAGGGCCGAAATTTTCCACAGTACATTCATGGATTTCCAGAAGAGTTTATGTGACAGTGTCAGCAAAGATTTGCCGGTTGTCAAAGGCGAGATGCGACATCTTTATACTGAGGGCAGCACTAGTGCATTATTTGGATGGGTGATCTCTGCCAGAGGCGATATTAAACAGGATAACTTCAAAACTGAACGGGACTTGACGACTTACGCTGAACCTTTGTCCGTATTTGCATCTATGCTTGGAGTTGAATATCCGCAAGGTTTTATCGATGCGGCGTACAGTTGGCTGCTTCAAAATCACGGTCATGATTCCATCGGCGGATGCAGCCGGGATATTATCAGCGAAGATATGTTATTCAGGAGCCGACAGTCTCGTGAAATTGCATCTTGTTTGACGGAAACGGCTTTGAAAGAAATTGCCGGCTCGATCAAAGTCAATACGGAACGATTTGGTTCCGTTGCATTGGTGGTTTATAACCCGGCGCCCTTTGAGCGGACTGAGCTGACCGAAGCCTATGTGCAGGTGCCGGCGGATTGGGATTGCGAAACCATCAAGATTGTCGATGAAACAGGGCGTGAAATTCCCTTCCAGACGCTTGAGCAAAAAGCGCCGTTTTATCAGATTGTCCAGTCACCCAACGACTGTGCAAATATGTTTGAGATGAAGCGTTTCCATATTACGGCTCAATTTGGTCACGTTGGAGCGATGGGATATCGTACCTTCTTTGTCAAGCCGGTTGATACACTTAAACACGCCAATAAGCGATCGCTTGTGACCGCAGCTCAGACGATGGAGAATGAGTATTTCTCCGTGAAAATTGAGGCTAATGGGACGCTGACGGTTTATCATAAAGAAACCGGAAAAATCTACAAAAATATGGGTTATTTTAAGGACAGCAGCGAGATTGGGAATCCCTGGCAGCATGAAACCGTCAAACGCGAGTCTGTTTTTACGACCTTGAATGAAAAAGCACAGGTGACACTCATCCGGGATAATGCACTTGAAGCATCATATGAAGTTGTTTTGAATTGGATGCTACCGGCTTGCAGAACCCAGGATGATTCGGAGCGTAGTGCTTCACTCAAGCCGTATGTCATCAAAAACACTGTGACGGTCCGTCACGGTCAGTCGTGGATTGAGATTCAAACGGAGATTGACAATACGGTTGAAGATCATTATTTGCGTACTTGCTTCCCGTCTAAGATCAATACGGACAAGGTGATGGTTCAAAGCCAGTTTGATGTGGTTGGTCGGTCGCTGGAAGCAGTGGATTATTCCCAGTTTGATGAAGCGCCGCAGACGGAACAGCCCATGAACTCATTTATTGATTTGAGTGACGGTCAGGAAGGTTTGGCGTTTTTCAACGAAGGTCTGAAAGCCTATGAGGTTGAGAACGATCCGGAGAAAACAGTCAATTTGACGCTGTTAAGATGTTTCCCGCTTCGCATCTGTGTGACTCAGGAGATGACCGACTACAGCAAAATTGATAAAAGCTCTCAGTGCCTGGGGAAACATCAATTCCGGTACGGCCTCATGCCGCACGAAGGTGACTGGGAATCTGCGGATATCTGGCAATGCAGCGAACGGTTTAATATGCCGTTTTTGATTGGCCAGATCAGTCCGACCGAACATGGCACCGAGCCGTCGATCAAATCCTTCTTTGAGATTCAGGATGACTATCTGCATCTAAGTGCAGTCAAACGCAGTGAAAACCAGCAAGGCTGGATTGTTCGCCTTCTCAATCCCTTTGGCCGGACAATTAAAACGAAGATCCGACTGAATCAAGGGATGGCTCACTGTCAAATACAGCAGTCGCCGGTGGAGCGAGTCAAAGCCGAGCAGGTATTGCCAGAGAGTCAGAATCGTCCGTGGTACGGTATACGGTGCATGACGCTTGAAGAAACTCCCATTGAGAACCTGTCTGTCGATAAAAACGGCTGGGTTGATATTGAGATTGCTTCGAAGAAGATCATGACCGTTGAATTTCAGGCATAGATCGGCATTCACAATTCTTGGAACAATGAGCAAACAACGCCCCGACGCTGTTTGTGAAAGGAAATCAATGAGTATTACCAACAATGAAAGTGTTATCTGTAAAGAGGTGTACCCGGGATTGGGGCGGATTGACAAAAACAGTGGTTTTGTTGACATTAACCAATGCAGTGATGGATTTTATCGGGTTGGTTCCGGTGGTGCCGAGCGGATTCTGGCAACCGGTGACGGCAAGGTTGAATTTATTTGTTTTGAAGATCGTACAATAGCCTATGTCAACAGCGCGATGGGATATCCGGCGTATTATCCGGTCCCCGATGTCAAAACAGAAAAGCCGGTTAAGGCTGTGTTGATGGATCTGGACGGTACCACCGTTCGCAGTGAAGAGTTTTGGATCTGGATTATTCAATTGACCACAGCGAGTCTTTTAGACAAGGCTGAGTTTGAACTGGAAGAGGCGGATTTGCCCTATGTCTCCGGGCACAGTGTTTCGGAACATTTGCAGTATTGTATTGCGAAATACTGTCCTGATAAATCGGTCGAAGAGGCCCGAGGGTTCTATTTTGAGCACACGCATCGCCAGATGCAGGCCATTATTGACGGTGGCGGAAGAAAAAATGCGTTCGTTCCTTCGCCGGGAATTAAAGATTTTCTTTTGGAATTGAAAGCCAAGGGGGTAAAATTAGGTTTAGTGACCTCCGGTTTATATGAAAAGGCTTACCCGGAAATTTTGTCGGCCTTTCGTACGCTGGATATGGGGTCTCCGGAAGGTTTTTATGATGCGATTATTACGGCCGGTTTTCCGCTTCGAAAGGGGTTTTGCGGCACTTTAGGGGAGTTGTCTCCTAAACCCCACCCGTGGTTGTATGCCGAAGTCTGCAGGGTGGGACTGGGAATTGATGTGCATGATAACGGTCATGTGGTCGGGATTGAAGACAGTGGCGCGGGAGTTGCGTCCATTCGATTAGCCGGATTTACAGCGATTGGAATAAAAGATGGAAATATTGTTGAAAGCGGCACCTTGGGTCTGTGCAATCATTATTGTGAAAGTTTCAGTGAAATCAGTGAGATTCTATTTGAGTAAATCACTGAAAAATGCCGTTTATATAGCATCGTGATAAGTTTTTTGTTGGCAGGTGCAAAAAATTAAGAACTGTTTACCCGAAAAGGATTGGTTTGGCTTATGAGTTATTTGGGTCAAGGGGATTATTTTGTCATTATTATCTATTTTCTGATTCTTATCGGGTTGGGTTTGTACCTGAAAAAGAAAGCCTCGGCCAGCATGGAAGATTATTTTCTTGGCGGTCGACAACTTCCCTGGTGGGCGTTGGGCATTTCCGGTATGGCCAGTTTCCTGGACATTACGGGAACGATGATGATTGTATCCTTTCTGTTCTTACTTGGCCCACGTGGACTGTTTGTTGAATTTCGAGGCGGTGCGGTGCTAGTGCTGGCGGTGATGATGCTGTGGACCGGTAAATGGCATCGTCGTTCCGGCTGCATTACAAATGCCGAATGGATGATTTATCGGTTTGGAGATACGGCCAGCGGTCGTTTTGCCCGGATTGCCGGAGCGGTGGCGGGCATTGCCAGTACAATTGGCATGCTGGCTTACCTGGCTCAGGGCGTGGGGTTGTTTCTGTCGATGTTTGTTCCGTTTCCGCCATGGATGTGCTCATTGGTTTTGATTGCGATTGCAACGATTTATACACTCACCTCCGGGTTTTACGGGGTGGTTTATACGGATATTATTCAATCAGTGGTAATTTTAGTTGCGGTGGTTGGTGTTTCCATCTTTGCGTTTGGAAAGGTTACCAGTGCGGACCAACTGGCTTCTCTTGCTTATGAGGTGACAGGACAGTCTGAGTGGATGAGTTCGGCGTGCAGTTGGAAAACAACCATGCCCGAGGGCTATGAGCAATATAGTTTTCTTTTCATCGTGGCGGGTTTCTACCTGTTTCGCAATATCTTTTTTGGTATGGGGGCCGGTGGTGAACCGAAGTATTTCGGCGCGCGCAATGATGCTGAATGCGGCAAGCTGACATTTCTATGGACGAATCTGATGATGTTTCGCTGGCCGATGATGATGGGCTTTGCGGTGCTGGGACTGTATTTAGTCAAGGACTTTTTCCCCGACCAGGGTGTTCTCGGCGATGCGGCGGCTTTGATTAAGGCTCAGGTTGGCGCAATTGACAAAAGTCAATGGGCTAACGAGATTTCAAGTATTCTCCATTCCTCCGAAAAATATCCGACTGCTTTTATCACTCAGCTTCAGGAAATTTTAGGCGAGGGTTGGAGAATCAAACTGCATCTGATCAGCTATGAAGGTACGGTCAACCCTGAACGGATTTTACCGGCTGTTATTTTACGGGATATACCGATAGGATTTCGAGGATTGATTCTGGTTGCTCTGATTGCGGCCTGCATGTCCACCTTTGATTCAATTCTGAACATGACCATCGGGTTTTTCACTCGAGACATTTACCAGGCTTATCTCAAACCCGATGCGACCAACGCGCAACTGATTCGTATGAGCTGGATCTTTGGTGTTGTGCTGGTTGGCATTAGTTTCCTGTTTGGCTATACGGCTGACAGCATTAACGATATCTGGGACTGGTTTATTATGGCACTGGGGGGGGGGCTTGTAATTCCCAGCATTCTGCGGTTTTACTGGGCTCGCTTTAACGGCGGAGGCTATGCGATCGGTACGATTGTCGGCTTGATTGGCGCGGTTCTGATGAGAGTTGGGCAAATGTATTTTGCGGAGATGACTCCATTTTTGGAAGTGCTTTTTAGAAACCCCGCGTCTCAGTTTTTCGTGACGGTGTTGATTGGTCTTACCGGGGCAGTGGTTGGCACCTATTTGACGCGGCCAACCGATACAAAGGTGCTGGAGCATTTTTACGCCACAACACGTCCGTTTGGATTCTGGGGTTCGATGAGCAAGAGTCTGAATGCTGATGTTCGAGTGCAAATCTTTGCTGAGCACCGGCAGGATGTGCTGGCATTGCCGTTTGCGATCTGTTGGCAGGTGACGTTGTTCTTACTGCCGATGCAATTACTCATTAAATCATATCAAGCCTTTGCGATCACGCTTGTGATTTTCATTGTATCTCTGGCTGGTCTGTATTGGGTCTGGTTGCGGCATCAAACAGTCAAAAGCGGGTAAGAACCGGTTAAATTTGAAAGGGAAGGTCTATGAAATCGAAAAAGGCTTTTACGTTGATTGAACTGCTGGTGGTGATTGCCATCATCGCTCTGTTGTTGTCCATTATCATGCCGGCTCTGCGTAAGGTCAAAAAGCAAGCCGCGGCGATTGTGTGTCTGGCCAACATGAGAAGCATGGCTGCTTGCTGGCATTCGTATGCCATGGATAATTCCGAAAAAATGGTTAACGGGCAGGTGCCGAGAGAGGTACTTGCTAAACCAGCCTTTTGGGTCGAAGCGCCGCAAGACCGTACGGGGAGTTATACGGGCGAAAAACCCGACTCCATGCAGCTTCCGATTGAGGAGGAACAAAACGGTATTCGGAAAGGTCTTCTTTTCCCTTATCTTGACTCGGTGGATGTGTATCATTGTCCTGCTGAAAACGGCAAAAAATTGTTTGAATCCAGTGCCAGAGCCGCTTACGGTTCGTTCTGGAACTGCTATTCGATTACCGGCCTGATGAATGGAGAAAGCTCCAAAGAAACGTACCTGATTTATAATCCCACGGGTACCCCTCAGCCGGGTGTGAATTACGACAGGAATGCGGTGATCAAGATGACCGAAGTGGTTTCACCGGGCAGCAAGATTGTGTTTCTTGAAAACGGTGATTCCCGCGGGTGGCTGATGGGCTCCTGGCTGATGAATTATGAAACACCATCGAGTTGGATTGACCCATTTGCCATCTGGCACGGTAATCAGAGTCCGCTGGGATTTGCTGACGGTCATGCAGAAAACCATAAATGGGTGGAAAAAACCACGATTGAAAATGCTACACAAAAGACGTTCACTGCCAGTCCTCCGGCGGACGAAAGAGAAGACATCGAATACTTCAGTCATCGGTATGTGCCAGGCAGACGCAAGAACTGAGTGCAATTTGATATCCAAACAGACAAGTTAAAATTTGAAAGTAATTTATCAAAACAGTAACTATAAACGAGGCATGACAAGGATTTGAAGATGGAAAGGGAAAGCATATGAAAACGAAAGGTTTTACGTTAATCGAACTGCTGGTTGTGATTGCGATAATTGCTTTATTGGTAAGCGTTGTTGTTCCCAGCTTGAAAGCGGCCAAAGAATATGCCGCTTGTGCAGCTTGCTTGTCAAATCAGAAACAGCTTTGCACCGCATGGACGATGTATCATATGGAAAATGATTCATTGATCGTGGGCGGTTCGAATTATCATGATAATGCGGGAGGAACGCCTTATCGTTGGGTTGAAAGACCGCTTTATGATGAAGATGATAATCCTGAAGTCGATTCATATCCAAATGATACAAATCTGACGATGGAATATCGTCTTAATGGGATTCGTGCCGGCAGATTATTTGAATATTTAGATGACGAGGAAGTCTATCACTGCCCCCGGGATTTTGCATATCGTGGGTCGGATCCGAGATATGCGTCTTATCGCAGCTATTCCATACAGGGATTGATGAATGGTGAAGATTTTGTAGACCGTGAATCCGGTCTCTATTCCAATATTAAGACTTATCGGACTGTGGGCGGGCGAAGGTTACATTGTGTTGAGAAGTTTGAGCGAATCAAAAGCACCGGAAGTAAGTATGTATTTGTTGAAGAAGGGGGGATCGAGTATAGCCAGTCTTATAATCTGGGGTCCTTCGTTTTGGTCGGGGGGGCCAATTTTGATAGCTGGTGGGATACGCCCGCATTGTTTCATAACAGGCAAAGTACGCTTGGTTTTGCTGATGGTCATGCCGAAATCCGAAAGTGGCATGATCCCCGAACGATTGACTTAATTCAAGCGGCTCAGACGGGTGAGTCCATCAGTGCCCATCAAGAAGACAATGAGGATTTAGAGTGGATGGTCAGAGGATATATGCCTTGATAATAGGGTCGGGCATTTCAACAATTCATTTTGGCGGACAAACGAAACTTTTTGATTCCGGACGGCGTCAGGGAAAAACCGCCTTAGCTATGGCTAAAGCTGATTTTCCTTCCTTGTCGTTCATAAGCAATTTTTGAGCGATCCTACAGTGTTTTTCTGTGAAATAATGCAATGCTGACGTCGGAATTCAAAACTTGATAACAAGGGCTTTGGGATGAAATTTTGTAACAGTGGTTTGCTCTTTGTGATGTGTTTAATAATCATGTTGGTCGATTCTACGGTCGGATTAGTGGACTGTACGCTTCCGGACGGCAGTCAAGTTGTTGTTCGTGCGATTACGGACCGGATTATTCATATTCGTTGTGAGCAGAATGGGATGATGGCGAAAAAAAGTCTAATCGTGCCGGATATTCAGCGGGCAAAAGCCAAGGTGCAGATAAGCCAAAAAGGCGATGTTACGATTTTGAAGACAGGCGTACTGGAGACGCGGTTGAATCGAAGCACCGGCAACGTTTCTTTTTACGATTCCAGTGGTCAGCGTTTACTGGCTGAGGCTGGCCGGACAATCGAACCCTATGCATTTAAAAAGCACACGCTGTTTCGAACACAACAGCGATGGTTGGCCGATGAGACGCAGGCTTACTATGGGCTGGGGCAGTATGAACATTCCACCATGGATTATCAGGGGCAAACTGTCCGTATTAAACAGGACAACAAAGATGCCGTTTCAACATTTGTTGTTTCGTCCGGCGGCTATGGGATTTTGTGGGATGTCAATTGTACTGCTTCATTTAGTGCTGCTGTGAAGAACGAAATATCTTTTAACGCTGAGGCCACGCTTAATTTCGATTACTATTTCGTCTATGGTCCCGATTATGACAATATCATCAAGGGATACCGCGAGTTGACGGGTACGGCGCCGATGTTTCCGCGATGGGCCTATGGCTATATGCAGAGCAAGGAGCGCTATGTCACTCAGCAGGAAGTACTGGACACGGCTCGAAAATTCCGGCAATTGGGCTTTCCGATTGACCTGATTATTCAGGATTGGCGTTACTGGGGTGATGATAACAGTTTTTGGAGTGGGATGGTCTGGGATCCGGATCGCTATCCGAACCCGGATGGGCTGATTGCCCAACTTCATGATGATTTAAATATGAAGTTGATGGCGGTGATCTGGCCTTTCGTGGGTGACAATACGGATTTGGCGCGGGAGCTTGAAAAAAATGGCGGCTTCCTCAAAGGACGAAGTCGCCTGAGTAATGGTCAGCTTTATGATGCATATGATGATGAGAGTCGTGATATCTATTGGAAATATGCGAATGAAGGACTTTTTCAGCGGGGTCTGGATGCCTGGTGGATGGACGGCAGTGAGCCGGAAGACGTTCAGTTGTACTCAGGAGATACCGGATACGGTCCGATCGAATCCTGCCACAATGCTTACTCGCTGGTGCATACGGAGGGTATTTATAAGCGGCAGCGTCAAACGTCTGAAGACAAGCGTGTTTTTATCCTGACCCGTTCAGCCTACGCCGGTCAGCAGCGAACCGGAGCAGCGACCTGGTCCGGTGATATTCATGCTGACTGGAATGTTTTTGAAAAACAAATTGGTGCGGGCATTAATTTTTGCATGTCTGGGTTGCCGTATTGGACAACGGATATCGGGGCCTTTTTTACCGGCAATTATTTGCCGCAGGGCAAGGATCATCCCGGCTATCGTGAGCTTTATACCCGGTGGTTCCAGTTTGGCACCTTTTGTCCGCTGTTCCGTTCTCATGGTACCCATATCCCCCGGGAACCGTGGCAGTTTGGCGATAAGACATATGCAATCCTTAAAAAGTATGCGGATTTGCGTTATCGCCTGATGCCGTATATTTACACATTGGCCTCAGAGGTAACGCGTGAGCATGGCACGATCATGCGCGGCTTGCCGATGGATTTCCCGACGGATAAAAATTGTTTGCACAATGGCAGACAGTTTATGTTTGGTCCGGCATTGCTGGTTTGTCCGGTAACCCGTGGAACCGTTGAGATGTCTTCTGAAACGATTCCTTCTGATCATCTAATGACACCGGACGGAACAAAAGGCGGATTAGCTGCTGAATACTTTACCGGTACGGATTTAAAACACAGCGTCAAGGTTTCCATGGATAAGGAAATCAGTTTTAACTGGAGTATCGAATCGCCGAAGGGGTTGCCGCGTGAAAATTACAGCGCCCGCTGGCAGGGACAGCTTTTCATTGACGAAGGCGGCCAGTATGAAATCGGTGTCATTGCTGATGATGGGGTACGGCTGTGGGTTGACGATGAATTGATCGTTGATCAGTGGGTTGTTCAGCCGGCGACGCAATATTTCAAGAAATTGCAGTTCAGGGATAATACGTGTCATACAATCAAGCTGGAATATTACCAGGCCCAGGGCGATGCTGTGCTGAAGCTGTTGTGGCGGAAACCGCTTGTTCAGAAAGCGAAAGGGCCTCAAAAAACCGATGTCTATCTGCCGGAATGTGAAGGTTGGTATGATTTCTGGACCGGGGAGTTTTTACAGGCTGGGCTTTCAATCGCTAAAGAAACACCGATCGATATCATGCCGCTCTATGTCAGGGCCGGTTCGATACTCCCTTTAGGGCCGACCATGCAGTATACGACTGAAAAGCCGGCAGATCCGATCGAGCTTCGCATTTATCCGGGCAAGGATGCTTCCTTTACTTTGTACGAAGACGAAGATGACAATTATAACTATGAAAATGGCAATTACAGCCTGATTCGTTTTGATTGGGATGACACAAAAAAAACATTGACAATCGGCAAGCGGCAGGGCCGCTTTAAAGGCATGCTTGGGAATCGTACGTTTCATATTGTCTTGGTTTGTCCGGGGCAGGGTGTCGGTCCTGCGGCGACAGATGAGCCGGATGATACGGTACAGTACCATGGAGAAAAAGTGTCCGTACAACTCAATCAATGATTTATAACAGGCTTATGGCAAATGATCAAGGGGGTTTGGTTTCTTATGAAGAAAGATGTTCTGAGGGGAATGTATCGCGATACATTCCTCATAAAATCTCTTTGCGTGTTAGCAATTTTTGGCATATTAAGTGTGTGTGCATTCAGCGAGAAGATTGCCAATTTCGGCTTAACGTCACCACAGGCTTCCTCAACGCTGCCGAAATCAAAAGTGGCGACGGTGATGCCGTCACAAAAAGCCAAATATGCGGTCCCGACAACATTACAGTGGGTCGCTGACAATGATTATATTTTTGCAGGTGGTTGGCAACTGGGGGAAGCCTCCAACGTTCTCGCAGCGAAACAATCGATCTTTGACAAGAAATTCAACACACAGCACTGGTACAATGCGACGGTTCCCGGTACGGTATTAACGACGCTGGTGGATCAGGGCGTTTATCCGGATCCATATTTTGGGGTCAATAATCTTTCGATACCGGATACATTGTGCCGGACAGATTGGTGGTATCGAATTCAGTTCGAAGTACCTGACGCCGGCAACGGAAAACATGTCTGGCTGATTTTTGACGGGATCAATTATAAGGCTGACGTCTGGCTCAATGGCAGTCAGTTGGGCAGGATTGAGGGCGCGTTTTGCCGGGGGCAATTCAACGCCACCGATGTGATCCATCGAAAGGGTCAGAACGTTTTGGCCGTTCATATTTATCCACCTCACAACCCCGGGATACCGCACGAACAATCCCCTCGGGCCGGGACCGGTATGAACGGTGGCCAGCTTTGTCTGGACGGGCCGACATTCATTTCATCGGAAGGTTGGGACTGGGTGCCGGGGATTCGGGACCGCAACATCGGTATCTGGCAGGACGTGCATCTCAAACTTACGGGTCCGGCCCGGATAATTGATCCTCAGGTTATTACGGATTTGCCGCTGCCGGATACCAGTCAAGCCAAGGTGATGATCCGAACGGGTGTTCAAAATATTTCCGACAAAGCTCGAACACTGACAGTTTCGGGCAGGATAGAAGATGTCATCGTCAAAAAGAAGGTCAATGTGCAGCCGGGGCAGACGACGCAAGTTGAGTTTTTACCGACCGAGTTTGCTGAGTTGACGATTCAAAATCCACGGCTCTGGTGGCCCAATAATTATGGAAGCCAGGAATTATACCATCTTGACTTGACAATCACCGATGCCGAAAATGCTGTTTCTGATCTTAAACGCATTCGTTTTGGCATTCGTGAACTGTCTTATGAGATGATGGTCAGTCTGCCGGATAAAGGCAACTGTCGTGTTGAGTACAATCCAACCCGTGCGTTAGAAGATAAAAAACCCTTGTTTGATAATGTTAACCGCCAATATATTGAAGGCGGGATGTGCATGCCTCGATTACGTCAGGGCGTGGATCCGAAGCTTCTGACGGAGATTTCTGACCCGGACATGCGCCATTATCTCATTATCAAGGTTAACGGACAGCGTATTTTCTGTAAGGGTGGTAACTGGGGTATGGATGACGGGATGAAGAACGTCTCGCGTGAGCATCTGGAGCCGTATTTTCGCCTGCACAAAGATGCCAATTTGAACATGGTCCGAAACTGGACCGGGGAAAGCACCGAAAAGACGTTTTATGAGCTTTGCGATGAATACGGGATGCTGGTCTGGAACGATTTCTGGCTGACAACACAGGGGTATAACCTGGGGATCAACGATGACGAGCTGTTTTTGGCGAATGCACAGGATGTAATCCGGCGTTTTCGAAACCATCCCAGTATCGTTCTGTGGAACCCTCGGAACGAAGGCTTTGCCCCGAAAAATATTGAAGAACGGTTGAATGCTTACGTTGCCGCTGAAGACGGAACCCGACTGTATCAGCCCAATTCAACACATTGCAATCTGCGTGCAAGCGGCCCGTGGAACTATCTAAAAGACCCGGGCGAATACTTCCGTGACCGGGCCCATGGTTTTAATACGGAGCAGGGCACACCGTCGGTTCCCACGGCGGAATCGATGTTGACGATGATGGCTCTGGAAGATACCTGGCCGATTAGCGATGTCTGGTATTACCACGATTTTCACCACGGCCAAAACGACTATGTGCAGGCCATTCGCTCCCGCTACGGTGAGTCAGATAGCCTTGAGGACTTCTGTGAAAAGGCACAGTTAGTCAATTATGACAGCCATCGGGCGATGTTTGAATCATGGAACAGCCGGTTGTGGAATGATACCAGCGGCTTGCTGCTGTGGATGACGCATCCGGCCTGGCCCAGTACTGTTTGGCAGATTTATTCATGGGACCATGAAACGTTTGGATCGTATTTTGGTTGCCTGAAAGCCTGTGAACCGGTTCATGCGCAATTGAACCTGCATGATCGTAAAGCCGTGGTGGTTAATACCAGTCTTAAAACACTAAAAGACGCGACGTTTCGACATCATATTTTCGATCTGGCCGGGACGATGATCGCGGAAAAAGAGAAGACGGTGGATATTGGTGCCAATCAACTGACCGAGTGTTTCACGGCGGTGCTGCCGGAGCAATTACCGGCGGTATTCCTTGAGCGTTTAACGCTGACAGATCAGGCGGGGCAATTGGTTTCCATTAATGAATACTGGAAAACCGCTTCTGCGGAGGGGCATTTTAAGGCATTTAATCAATTGAAGGATGTAATGCTGAAATGCGAACGGACGAAAAGCCCTGGTCAGGACGACGTCGTTAAGATCAAGTTAACCAATGAAACCGATACGCCAGCCATTGCGATTAAGCTTAATGCTCGTTATGCCAAAACGGGACATCGCATTTTACCCGCTTATTTTTCGGATGGTTACTTTACATTGCTGCCGGGTGAGTCACGATCGTTCACGCTGGACTGTCCGCAGACTAAAGAGGTTTGTATCACGGCCGAAGGTTATAATGTGAAGCGACAACGGCTGATTTTACTGAAATAAACTAAAAAACACAGAGATATGATGAAAACATTTCCTAAAGTCAGATCAATCCATGCTTGCGCTGTTTTATTGATAGCGGCGATTTTCTCATCGCCGGTGTGGGCCGCCCCAATGCACCCGCGAAAAGGTATTTCGCATACTTACCCGGAAAAATATGAGGACTGGGAAGACGCCTTTCCGGCTGGTAACGGTAAGATGGGAATCATGGTTTTCGGCAACCCGTTAAATGAAACTGTGATCTATAATAACCGCGGTTTTAATCTTGCCAAAACCCGTGACCGTACGTTCAACGAAGTACCTCAGGAAACACGTGAAAAGATCAAGCAACTCTGTGCAGAGGAAAAGTTCCAACAGGCCAATCAACTGGCCGTGGAATCTTCAGGCTGGCAGGGCGGCGGCGAGGGCAATCGGCATCCGGGTTTTAAAATGACCATCCATATTCCCGAAGATGGGGAGATTTCAAATTACGGCCGTGAGTGTGATTTTGAAACCGGCGAGATTTTTGTCAAATGGACTGACAATCGCGGCAAATGGATTCGCAAGTCATTTGTGTCACGCAAGGATAACGTCATCGTACAGGAAATTGCTGCTCCGGAGAAAGCTAAACTGATCTGTACGATTAAACTGTCAATTGATCCGGCCATGTTTTTTCCTGAGGGCATGAAATTCACATCATCCTGCACCGATTCATTTTTAACCATGAAGGCGATTTATCCGGACGGTACGAATAATGCCGGTTATGAAGGTGTGACGTACTACAAAATCACCGGCGGCCGGCACACGATTGATAATCACGTGCTGAAAGTTGTCGATGCGGATTCGGTTCTGTTGCTGACTCGCACGAAACGGTATGACAGTCAATGTGAGCAGCATTTTCAACGAAATCTTCTCCAGAAGGAATTGCTGGGTATAAAAAGTGACTATGCATTGTTGCTAAGTGGTCAAAAGGCCACGTATGGAACGATCTACAATCGCGTGGTGTTGGATTTAGGAGCGACGGATCAGCAGCGTTCATTGTCAAACGAAGCATTGCTGGCGATGCAAAAAGATTCGGGCAAATCTGTTACGGCGTTATGGGAGCGGGTCTTTGATGCGGGACGGTGCTATTACCTGTCGTCCAGCAGCGAACGGACGCCGCCGGACTTGCTGGGGATTTGGACTGGCGATTGCAATGCGGGATGGGGCGGCTATTATCATCTGGACGCAAATCTGAATTTGCAGGTCAGCGGCGGTAATATTGGCAATATGCCCGAAGCGATGGAAGGCTACTTTAATCTGCTCGAAACCTGGAAAGATGACTTTCGGATTAATGCACGCAAGCTGCTGGGATGTAGAGGGCTGTTGTCATGCGGCAATTCACCGGGGCTGTCGTCCGGCCTCATGGCCAATATTAACGACTATTACCCTTATCACTACAAGACCGGCGAGATGGCATGGCTGCTGTATTCATTCTGGGAGCATTACCTCATTTCGGGGGATGTGGATTTTCTCCGGCAGCGTTTGTACCCGATGCTTAGAGAGATGGGAGATTTTTATGACGACTTTCTGACGCTGAAGGATGCTGATGGTCATTCTATTTTCGCCGGCTCGATTTCGCCGGAAAACCAGCCTGTTAATGTCAGGGCGTCATTGCTGAACAATTCAAACTACGACATTGCCGGTGCCCGCTTTATCTTAACGTCACTGATCGAAGCGGTTCGGATTCTGGATATCGATGAGGGTGCCGACAAATGGACCGGAATGTTAAAAAAACTTCCCCCGTATCGGATCAATGATGACGGCGCGTTGCAGGAGTGGGCCTGGCCGGGCTTGCAAGACAACTATGGTCATCGTCATTCCAGCCGCTTGATGATGATCTGGCCGTATCGTGCGATTACGCCGGAGAACAATCCGATACTTTTTGAAGCGGCTCGTCAAACCCTGTTGAAAAAGGATGAGCATCAGTATGAAGACGCCGGCCACGGATTGCTGCATGCGGCCTTAATTGCCGCCGGGCTGAAGAATGCCGATTCTGTGAATGATAAGCTTTTGCGGTTGACGCGGGAAGGCTTCTATTATAATAGTCTTGCTTCTGCACATTATGTGGACGGAAAAGTTTTTTGTACGGATGTGTGCCATTCGGTGCCGACGATTATGATGGAGATGTTGGTTGCTTCGAGTCCGGGAGTTTTGGAGTTATTGCCTGCAGTGCCCGAAGGCCTGAAAACGGGCACTCTGAAGGGTGTCAAAGGACGCAATCGGCTGACGGTTGAAAAGATGAGCTGGGATCTAACCCAAAACACCATCAAATGTACACTCAAATCCGACATTGATCAGCCCATTGTCCTGATTCAGCGAAGCGGTATCGAAACGATCAGCACGTCTGCGAGAGTTTTCGATTCACCGCTGGGACCGATTGGACGTGTTATGCAGTTACCCAAAGGGCAATCGGTGACTGTTTATTTGACGATCAATCGCAGCGGACAAAAATAAATAGTCAAGATATATTTCCTATAACAGTCTTCCTATAAACGGCATTGACGATATTTACTCACGACCGAGACTTGGGCTTTTGTGTCGTGTGAGTCCAGATCGAATACAATTTCCTTGGTCTGCCCCGGATCGAGTTCATAGCGATGGACTTGTCCGGTGTATTTTCCATCTTGATAAAGCTTGACATCGCCGACATCGGCCAGATTGCCGATGTTTTTAACGATAGCGACACACTTGCCTTCTTTTCGCCGGTCTTTCAGTGTCATCAAAAAGTTGGCGGTATAGTTTTTGGCGACTGTAAATTCACCATCAATGCCTTCGGCGGCATTCGCGTATCCGAGGCTGTCTTTAATTCGATCCGCCGCTTTGTAGCGGGGGCTGACACTGCCGACGAACACACGAAATTGTCCCGGCTCGACGACACGATCCATCTTGTCATTCAACAGTGATATATCATAAGGTGACAGTTCAAAGCGAATGCTCTTTTTTTGGCCGGATTTGAGGTGTATTCGCTCGAAACCTTTTAATTGTATTACCGGCGTGCGGACGCTTGCGTACATGTCGCTGATATAAAGCTGGGCAACTTCATCGCCGGCGACTTTTCCGGTATTTTTCACCTCGGCGGTGACTGTGACCCGGCCATCTTCGGCTTGGTCGATTTTAAGGTCGCTGAAGGCAAATGTCGTATAGCTGAGTCCATAGCCAAACCGATAGCGGGGATAAAACTCCATGTCGGAATATTCATACCGGCGACCGGATGTTTTGAAGTTGTAAAATAGCGGCAGTTGCGCGGTATCTCGCGGCAGGGTAACCGGCAGCCTGCCGGCAGGATTATAATCGCCGAATAAGACGTCGGCGGTTGCACGGCCGGACGACTGACCGGCCAGCCATGCCATCAGAATGGCTGGGTTATTCTCGACGGAATATTCCACGGTATAGGGGCGGCCGCTGACAACGATCAAGACGACGGGCGTTTTTGTTTCGGTGATTGCTTCCAGAAGCTGCTGCTGAACCCCGGGGAAGATCAGGCTTGCCTTGTCGTGGTTCTCGCCGGAGGTGTTTTGTCCGTTGCCGCCGTAGCTGTTGGTTCTGTCGCCCAGCACGATGACGGCGACATCGCTTTCGCGGGCGGCTTTGACGGCTTCGGCGAAACCGGAGCGGTCGGTGTCGGTGTGGTCGCAGCCTTTCGCATAGCGAACGGTTGTTTTGTCGCTGACAGCTGTTTTGATGCCGTCCAATACGGAAATTAATTGACCGGGCAGATGCTTGGCTGTGTAATCGCCCAACTGGACGTCATCGGCGCTGGGACCAATGACCGCAATCGAGCGAATGTTTTTGCTTAACGGCAGAAAGCTGTTATCGTTTTTGAGCAGAGTCATGCTTTCTCTGGCGCATTGCAGTGCCAACTGCTGATGCTCGGGACTGTTCCATGTGTCATATTTTTTGTCCCAGTCAAAAGGAACCGGCGGATTTTCAAACAAGCCGTTTCGGAACATGACTCTCAACAGGGTGCTGACGGTAAAGTCCAGATCCGCTTCAGAGATCAAGCCGTTCTGGGCGGCATCCAATGCGTCTTTGCATTTATAGACGTCGCCGCAGTTGGTGGCCACGCCGGCCTTCAATGCTAACGCCGCGGCCTGGGCACAATCTTCGACGATGTAATGTTTGGCGGCGGTCATGTTCCGTAATGCGCCGCAATCGCTGACGATGAATCCGTCAAAGCCCCATTCTTCACGCAGAATGCCTTTCAATAGGTAGGGGGAGGCGGCGCTGACCGTGTCGAGCCAATCGGAATAGTTCATCATGACACTTTCGGCTTTACAGCGTTTGAAGGCGGCGCGGAAGGGCGGCAGATGAATTTCTCGCATTTCTCTTTCGGACAGGCCGATATCGTGGCTGTCACGTCCTCCCAGCGGAGCGCCGTGGCCGGCGAAATGTTTCGGTGTGGTAATCAGTCCCAGCGACTGGAAACCGTCGATCCAGGCGCAGCCGATTTCCGTGACCAGGTAGGGATCTTCGCCGAATGTTTCTTCGCAGCGTCCCCAACGAGGATCGCGGCAGACATCCAGCACGGGTGACCAGCATTGCTGGACGCCTGCCGCTTTTGTTTCTTCGCCGATTGCGATCGCCAATTTTTTGATCAGGTCCCGGTTCCACGTTGCACCCTGTCCGATGCACTGCGGAAAGATGGTGGGGCCTTCATTGCTGTAGCTGAATCCGTGAACGGCTTCGACCTTGTTGACACGGGGGATTTTTAAATGCGGAATCCCCGCGATGCCCCAGCTTTCTCGCAGCAGTGACATCTTGTCTTCGATGGTTAAGTACTCCATGACATTTTTAATTCGCAGTTCCACTGGTAAGGACGGGTCCATATAGGGCCGGTCTGAAACATCGGCATTTGCCATATCAAATTTGACGTCCGGGTCGTCAAATCCAAATTGTACTTCGTGAATTGACCAGTATAAATCCGTTGCATCGTCGGTTTGGACGATTTTGACGTGGTTGCCGTATTTGGGTTCAAACGTGATGGTTGTTTGGGACGATGTTGCTTTGCCCTGTGCAACCGGTTTTCCCCAGTTCATCGGATCAATCGTTACATACACTTCATATCCGCGTGGATAGTCGTTTGCTGAGGCTGTGCAATCAAGCGTGATGGTGTTAATGTCTACCGCTTCGCTCAAAATGAAATGAATCCATTGTCCCGGCTGTTGCGGGCCGGTGGTATCCCATCGCGTGGTCGGGTCATTGTCGCAGGCTTGTGGCGCATTTACCGGGTTGGCAGATGCGGTTGTACTTAGCACCTTAACAGACGACGCAGAAAAAGCGAGGTTGGCTGAGAACACAATGGCCAGCAATAACATAGCATGACTTTTCATCTTTATCCTTTCCATACGGTTTTAAACGGCTCATCAAACATCTGTGCCGGTGTGTTTTTTATTCAAGGTTAGTTTAGTTTTGATCCGGATTGACCAGAGACGCTTTTAATTGATTCATGAAGGTATAGTCGAAACAGCTTAACCGTCCGGCAAACTGCCATTGCCCCGTGCCCTGAACGACCTTAATCAGCAGATGGTTCCAGCCCTGTTTCAGAGGCAGGTTTTTACAGTGAATATCGCCGAGATTCAATGGATGTGTTCCGAAATGATCGGCGATCAGTGTCCCGTTGAGCCATATACGGCATGCGTCGTCCGAGCCGGCGATAAAGTCCAGCTTCGGCATATCCGGTTCGATCAAAAGATCGTCCAGCGGGCGAGGGCTCCAGAGCCAGAAACTCAGGTACACAGAGGCGTTTGTTCCCGGACCGTCCGGACTGCTTTTCTTAAAGTCAAAATAGCCGTCGGGCGTGGCCTTTGCCGTCATCCA
Organism: Anaerohalosphaeraceae bacterium; assembly: GCA_963675155.1. Classification (GTDB taxonomy): domain Bacteria; phylum Planctomycetota; class Phycisphaerae; order Sedimentisphaerales; family Anaerohalosphaeraceae; genus 4572-13. Next base: position 2,052,626 of record OY775912.1, read on the forward strand.
TTTATGATCGCCGACGGACTCGTTTTTACGGGGACGGGCCGTTGTTTCACCATTAAGAAAATCGTTATCAAAGGCCGCCTGCATGCTGTCAGCACCGAATGGGCCGCAGATCATGGCACTAGCCAGATTGCCGGCGGCATCAAAAATACCCGAATCGGCATTCATCTCCACTTTTCTGAGCGGGATACCGGCATTTTTGAGCATCGTCAGTAGCAGGGTGTTACCGGCTTCGGTGTTGTAGAAATTGGTCATTGTGTTTATCAGGATGGTTCCATTTCCTGCCGCGCACTGGACCATCGCGGCCCCGGCGGGTTTGCTTTGGCGTTCGCTCCGCAGAACCGCGGCGGTTTTGACCGATTCTTCAACCTTGTTCCATCGCGTCCAGTCGGTATCGCAGGCGGTCAGAATTACCTTGCCGTCATCTACAAAAGCACCTTTCAGGCCGTATTCCATAACAGGTGTTTTTTGGATTTCACAGAAGTAAAAGTCTGCGTGTCCCAGCCCGGCTGTCATTGGACTTTCGGATTCAACCAGAAGGGAGGTTGCTTGGCGCTGCGTGATCTCCACCGGCCGAGGCAGCAAGCGATTAAACGCCGCGGCTGTTTCCGGGACAATCCCCCAAATCCAGATATCAGCCCCTTTATCGAGACGGTCAGTAGCTTGTTTTATGTCCTGTTGTGTGAGGGAGTATTTCCCGTCAATGATAATAAGACATTTCCCTGAATCGGGTACGGGGGGCTCGAATGTGACGCCTCTGGACACAAGATGAGCTTTCAGGCGGGATGTGTCCGGGCCCACAAATGTGACTAATTTGTAGGGGGCCGGTTTGTCGATGCTCTGCGTTTGCTCTGGCTTTGGCATCTGTGCCCATTGGGATGGTGCGGGCCCGCCGGGAGCGTTGGCATGCTGGATAGCTTCAAACATCGGCCAAGGCTTAAAAAGTGGCAGATTCGGATCATAGCCCGGATTAAAGGTTGTAGAGTAAGGTCCGATACGTTCGGGCTGAACGCCGGGTTTGCCTTCGACATAAGGACATGTCAGAAATACACCATCTTTTAAGGTGGCCGAACGGGAGGTATCCGACAGTCCTAATTCCAGCGGCTTTAAAGCGTACCAGGCAAGATTGAAAACGCTGACATAAGAGGCTGCGTGCTTTCGCTGCATGGCGATCAGATCGTAGCATTCATACGCCAGCCCTTCCATGCGTCCTGACTGCGATTCATACGCACGATTGCCGTTATACTTTGAAACTTGCTTCGGTGTGCCGTAATAGGCCATCGAATGTTCGCCGACCCCCCAGGGCTTGCCTTTTGCTTTCCAGTGTTTCAATCCATTCTCGTCACCATAATGACCTATCACGGTAGGCAGTGTTCCGTTGCCGTCCTCATCGCCGTCGCCCGAGATCCACGGTCGCGTGGAATCTAATTGGTTGCACATGTTGACCCAATGGGCCCAGGCTTCAATCTGGACCGGCATCAGGTCAGGACGGTTGAACACGTGCATGATAATCGGGCGGTTTTCATTTGTCAGGCTCCATCCGAAGATGCTGGGGTGATTTCTGTCACGCAGGATCAGCCGTTTCAGGTGATCGTCACTGGCTTTCCAGAATTGGTTCGAGTCGAATTTCGGGCCGCCGTCGCTCGCCCAGTTGGCAGTTTCGGAAAGTACGCAAATGCCCATCTCGTCAGCCATGTCCATATAAAATCGCGGGTACACCTGTGCATGGGGGCGTACGGCGTTGCCGTTGGCATCTTTAATCGCCGTGTACCAGGCCCAGGCATAGCGTCGGGTCATTTGCGGAATGCCCTGGAAATGCCATGAGTCACCGCGCAGCTCGATGGGCTGGCCGTTTAAACAAAGCTTATCATTGTCGAAAGTCCATTGCCGCCAGCCGAAACGCTGATACTCACTGTCGATCGTAGTATTCGCTTCATGGATGGTTAAAATCAGACCATACAGATTTGGGCTTTCGGGCGACCATTGCTTTAGCTGGTTTTCAACCGGCACAGAGAGAGTAATGTTTGAGGATGATTGAGCGGAAACATGGAGTTGTTTTTGAGGGATGCGTAGTGTCTGTCGGCCGAGTTTCCATTGCGGTACGGGAGCTTCTGTAATGGTTGTGCCAGCCAAATTTTGCCATTCTTTAACCATTCCACGGATAGAGATGGATTTGTCTTTACGGGTATCGTTTTGAATCTGCAATTCCAGTTCAAGTCTGTTTTCTGTCAGCAGCGGCTTGATGTAAACATCCTGAATTCTCACTTTCGGCAATGCCAACAGGTACACATCCTGCCAGATTCCGACAATATATTGCCCCCACATGGACCCGGCCGGCAGAACCCGGCGACCGATTGTACGGTTGTCATCGAATAGGGAGGCCTTACGTATGCCGACAAGAATTTCAATGTCTTTGCCCGGTTTCGCGTAAGGGGTAATGTCTGCTTCGAAGGGCAAAAAAAGATCAAAGTTTTCACAGACTTTTGTGCCGTCGATGAAGACTTCAGTAAAGCCTGCCACCGCTTCAAAGTGGATGACAATCTGTTTGCCGGACCAATCTGAGGGAATTGATACGGTTTTTCGAAGCCAGCCCATTTCATAAGCTTCCCATTCAGGGGGGTAGCTTGGAAAATCGTGATGGTCTGGCCCATCGGAACGCATATAGCCATTCGCGTTCCAAGGCGAGGGGATTTTTATCGGGACAGCATCCCATTTGCTATTGGTCGGTTTTGCCAGTTCCGGCGGATTCCCCAGGTTTCTTTGCCATTCTTTTGGGGTTTCGACCCCTTGGAAATCCCAAAAGCCGTTCAGGCAGATTTCACTTCGATAGGGCGATTCCACGGGGGCAACCAGTCCTTCCAGAGGGGAAAACTCTTCGTTGAATGTTGCTGCTGCTGAAAGACTCGCTAAAAGAACCGTTGTTAATAATAGAGATAACCGTTTCACTTTGATCTATTCCTTTAAATTATACAGTGCTCATTGTATTGTTGGATCCGCCCCCGGGAAACACGTATACGTCATAGAAGCATTAAGTTAAATTACTATCTTTCTTAATAGGATTGTACTTATCATTGTCTTATAGTAGTTAATTCATTCCTTTTTTGTGTCATCTTAGCTGGGGCAATATAATTTGTCAATACTATATCTGTCTTTGTTTTATGTGTAGTCATTTTCGTACCAATTCTCTTGTGTTAATATTTTTTTGCAATTCAATTTTGTTTTGCATTGTGTTTTTAGATAAAAGAAGACGTCTTTGGATCAATTGTAAAACTCACATATTCTTTATATATAAGTGATTATAGAGTTATCATTTTTTTATTGTGATTAAAATTATATAAAAGCCACAAGATTTTGTTGACAGGATATGTAAATACATATATATAATAATGTACATGTAAAAGGTCTTTGGCTCCGGGTGTTCGTCAAGGTGCTGAGGATGTGTTTAGAGTTATGAAGGCAATTCGTTATAATCCAATAGTTATAGGAGAAACCCGATGATGAGTAGGAAATCATTGTTTTCAATCGTGACGTTGATTGCAGTTTATTCGATATTGGGTGCGGGGTGTCATGCACAGAGTCCGCAGAACCCGTTTATTACACACATGTACACGGCGGATCCGTCTGCGCATGTCTGGGCTGACGGCAGGCTCTATGTTTATGCGTCGCATGATATCGCACCGCCGCAAGGATGCGATCTGATGGATCAGTATCATGTTTTCTCGACCGATGACATGGTGAATTGGACTGATCATGGTGAAATTTTCAGTTCCAAAGATGTTGAGTGGGGCCGGCCTGAGGGTGGTTTTATGTGGGCGCCGGATTGTGCTTTCAAAGACGGTACATACTATTTCTATTTTCCTCATCCCAGCGACTCAAAATGGAATGATTCATGGAAAATCGGGGTTGCCACCAGTGATAAGCCGGCTAGTGGATTTAAGGTACAGGGCTATATCAAGGGGCTTGAATCCCATATTGACCCATGTGTATTTGTTGATGATGACGGGCAGGCCTACTTCTACTACGGAGGCGGAGGAGTCTGCAAGGGCGCTAAGCTTAAAGATAACATGACCGAGATCGATGGCGAACTGAAGGATATGGAGGGCTTGGTGGACTTTCACGAGGCCACGTGGGTGCATAAACGAAACGGTGTTTACTATTTGTCGTATTCCGATAATCATGACAAGGATGATAAACACAATCGCATGCGCTATGCGACAAGCGGCAGTCCATTGGGGCCCTGGAAGCACCGGGGGATTTATATGGATCCTACTGACAGTTTTACGAATCATGGTTCAATTGTTGAATATAAGGGCCAGTGGTATTCATTTTATCACAACAGTTCGCTGTCGAACCATGACTGGCTGCGGTCGATTTGTGTTGACAAACTGTATTACAATGAAGATGGAACCATCAAGAAAGTTGTGCAGACGAGGGAGAAAACGGAAAAGAATTAGTAAAATGGTTCGCGTGATTTTGCGTCTGTACGTGTGAAATCTGTTTTGTTTGCCAGGGGTGCGGCGTGTCCATTGTTGTAAATATCTATCGTTGAAAGGTTTATGGTAAGACTGAAAAGAGTTTTTTTCTGGTCGGATGAAATGTAAATACAAATGCAATACAATATTAAAATAATAATTAAAAATGTATTGACATGGCATGGTGAAATGTTATACTATTCATAACTGGAAGATGCATGGTAGGGTCATAAAAACGGTGAAGGATTCGTTCAAATGGTATTTTTCATAAAGACAGGCTTGATAGGGGTAATTCTGCTAAAGGCGGCGTTCACGACGTCCGATTTGAGGATGAATCGTCTGTTTTGCATCAACCGTATTGTCAACTCAGGTTCATATTTGAAGTTCGCTCTTATGAATACAAGGATTCAACGGGTTCTATTGGGAAAATAAATGTCAATGCATATTTGAGAACTTTATCAGTTAAATGTCAATATCGTTTGAAGATAAGCGATTTTCCGTTCTCTCGAGCGGGTTGACAATCAATGCTGTTCTTTATCTGGCCAGGATATTGAAGAACGATAATCAAAGGGTGGTATTTATTTAAGGCGGGAATGTTAAGGTGGAAAGGATGAAAATATCAATATTTATAAGGTGAATGTGTTATTTGTTTGTAAGAAGTATGAGGCGGGAATGCATGAATAATGAATCATTAATGAAAGGGATCGAGAGATGAAAAAGACAGTCTTATTTTGTGTGATGATTTTAGCGGTCAGTGCGGCGACATTCGCAGTTAACGTCGATTGGAATCCCCCAGCGGACCCGAACAATCCGGATGCTCCGGCGTTATGGTCCGTTGCCGGAAACTGGACGACGGGGATTGTGCCGAACGCTGCGGACCAGAGTGTTTTTATGGCCACTGCCAACAGCGCGGCATGCCTTCTTGAAAGCGGCAATACTTTTGAAATTCAACAACTCAAGCTGGGAGAAGGCGGCGACGGCAGCAGCAACGGTCATCTCATTCTTCAAGGGGTGTTGGACGCCGGTATCACCAGTGGTGAGTGGTCAGGAGTCGGTGCATGGAATGGACAGACCGGTGTTCTTGAAATCGACGGTGGTGTGTTTAATACTTATGGTTCAAGCCACCTTTGGGTTGCCAGTGAAGGGGATGGTACTGTCATTCTCAAAAATGGCGGTGAGATGAATATCGGTGTTGGCGGCGATGCCCAATTGGGTTTGGGATGGAACGGCACAGGCGTCGGACGAGTCATTATTAAGGACGGTCTTGTTACGGTCAATAACTGGACGACAGGATCCATTCATCCGGATAGCGCATCATTTTACAATATCGAGCTTGGTAAGCTGAGTATTGCCGGCTATCGTATTTCCAATCCGAATGATACGAGTGTGACCTTGGTTGATTATTGTGCGGCTGACGGGCGCATCAGAGGGTTTGGTGATGCGAATTTTGATAAGGTGATCAATGTTGATAATGCCGGCAATAACGCAGAGAACGACATTATTAATAATGTGCTGATTGAGTGGGATGCGGCCAATGAAAGAACTGTTCTGACTGCTGTTCATCCCCAGCAACCGGCTCCTTATTTTGACGATGTTGCTGTGCTTGGCGACATTGAGTTCGGATGGGACAACTGGGATCCGAACTTTACGGGTGATGATGTATCAATAGAGCTTTATGTTTCAACCGACCCGAACGGTGCGGATTATTTGGCACCTGTTTACAGTGCGGTGGTTACCGGCGAGGCACGCTCTACAGCGACGGTTAATATTGCATCGGCGGGCATTTATTACTGGCAGGTCAAAACCGACAATGGTACTGAGCAGTTAAGTGATTTGTTCTGGTTTGAAGCGGTTACCTACAAGGCTCCGGAGTTAAGCGGCGGTGACAGTGTCTGGACGACTTTGGATCTTGTACCGGCAACGATGTCGGCTTCGATCGAAACATTTGGAACACCGTTGACTTCCGTTACACTTGAACTGCTGGAAGATGATCTCGCGTTTCCGACAGGGGCTGACGCGATTTTGACGCCGGACACAAGCGATCTTGAGAATCCGACTGCGTCGTTGACAACTGATACAGCCGGTCTCTATAAAGTATTGCTGACTGTTATGGATGGAACAACCACAATCGAAAAGATCATTGCTGTTGACGTCTATTCCGATGCTTGTCAGGCCAAGAAAGACTCTCCCAGCGGATGGGTCGCCAACTATTATGATCGTGATGACGATTGTGATGTTGATGTTGCCGACTTTGCGGTTCTTGCCGAAGCATGGCTGAATGACACAACGATGCAAGTCCAGGAAAGTGCTCCCAGAGAGGTTGATTATCTGCCTCAAAGTATTTTTGATGCTCGCATTGAAGCCGAATCCGTTGATCCCGATTCCGTATCAGATGCTCCGGTTACAGATGAGACCGGTGTTCGAATTGTGCCTGAAGGCGGTGCCAGCGGTGGTCAGGCTCTTGGATGGACCGGCGGCGGAACCTGGGCAGAATATGAGATTACGGTTCCTTCGAGCGGCGTTTACGATGTGTATGTCAGTACGGCTGCTCCAAGAACCGACTGCAATCTGAATTTTGGCGATGGTACAACGGCTGATCTGTACGGCTCGATCGGTCCTATTGTGGGGACCGGGTGGGGTAATTATAATACTTCCGTGCATGAAGGGGCGTTATTGCTCCCGGCGGGAACCTACACCGTGCGGATAACCTGGACCAACGAGGCCAATCTTGACTGGTTCAGCCTTGTTCAGCAATAGACCATTGCTAATATGATTAAATGAGTCATGACATCCGCTGTGTTGATGTGATCAGCACAGCGGATATTTTCAGCACCGGATGATCGAAGTTCAAAACGAAACACACATACGTGTGTGAGTCAGGTGCGACTGGAAAGATGAGGGTTGGTTCAGGTGATATTGAACCTGGGCGAGAAAGAACTTTTTTTGAGAGGATGGAAAGATGAAAAGTATGAAAGTATTGTGTTTGGCGGTTGCATTAATTTTGTTGTCTGGAATTAGCTTTTCCGCAGACGCCTTTTGGGATGCTGATAATGTATCTGGAACTGATGGCTTGTGGAGTACAGCAGGCAACTGGTGGACGAACGCTACAGGGGGAATGCCGGCTGGCGGGCCTGATGGGGATTTCATGGTTGGTTTTAACCATGCCAATTTGGTTGTTTGCACGCTGGATACCGCAGTCTCCGTTAACCAGATCAAGCTGGCTGAGGGTGGCGTTGGGCATCTGAAGATTGTCAGCGGTGGCAGCCTGACGACGGCCTGGGATCAATGGAGCGGAGTCGGCTTCGGTTCCGGCGGCCTTGGAACGCTTGAAGTAGATGGTGGTTCGTTTACCTCGCAAGGTGGTGGAGGGCATCTTTTTGTGGGCGGCAATGCCGGCGCCGGAGCGGTGGGTAACATTATCGTTCGAGGCGGCGGTACCATGACGATTGGCCAAGGTGATACAAATGCACAGTTTGGACTCGGCTGGGACGGCGGTACCGGAAATGCCTTGATTGAAGACGGGCTTCTGTGGATTTCTAACTGGAGCAACGATCAATCGATTAATGCTAATTCGAATATGAATATTACCGGCGGTACCGTACGAATTAAAGGGTACCGTTTAGACGATATCTATACCAAGGTGGGTGACGGCCGGATTACCGGCTACGGTTATGCGGATCTGGACCATGTGATTGTTGAATGGGATGCGGCGGCAGAAGAAACCGTGATTACCGCAATTCCGGAACCGGCAACCATGACGCTGCTGGGGCTGGGCGGTTTGGCACTGCTGCGACGAAAAAAATAAGCAACAGTAAGTCATTTTGAAACTGTGATTTTATCGTATCAATAACGACTGTGGACTTGGTTCCGCAGTCGTTATTGACGATACGCTATACTGAAGGGGTGGATTATCGGTGAATCCTTTTGGCAGACAGATTACAATGCCAAGCCGGGATTTGTCAACTGCAACAACGATTATGTGAGAGATTTAAACAAGAGTTTCGATAGATGATTACTTTATACTTAACCAGACAGACAGTCAAAAACTTCGGGGGGTTGATACATTGAAAAAAATAACGTTGCTGTGCCTTTCATTATTTTTATTGAGTTCCGTCGTCCAAGCACAAATTGATTGCTTTTGGAGACCCACCAACGGGACCCTTTGGTCCACATCTGCGAACTGGAACAATAACGATGTTCCGGATAGCCTAAAACCGGGTGCAACGGATACTTATAAAGCTTATTTGCTTGATAATTGGGACGAATGTGTTCTTGATTATGATGGTCCGACCATCCATAATCTTCACTTGGACCAGTCTAAGCCACTTCGGATTGTCGAGGGGGGGCATTTGACGGTGACGGATTGGGCGATTTTGTCTTACGGTACCCCGGGCGGCAGAATTGTTGTCGATGGTGGATCGCTGGACTGCCAGAGCCATTTATACATCGGTCCTTGGTCGCATAATTATGCTGATGCGTACGGCGCCTCAGTCGAACAAAACGGCGGTACAGTTACAGTTGCGGGTGTTTTCGGGCCGGGTGTTTACGGCGGCCGTGGACACTATCAACTTAACGGCGGTACCCTGACTGCGAATGGGAGTTGGTCTTTAAACAGTGAAGGCGGCGCCGGTTCGATGGATATTACCAATGGTATTTTTATCAAATCAGGCGATGTGACGGGGCAGGTTTCCAATGACGTTAACGCCGGACGCTTAACGGCTTTTGGCGGGCTTGGGAAAATTGTTTATGACTATGGAGTCACGAACTCAGGCAAGACGACGATAACGGCACTGGCTCCCATTGCGGGTGACCTGAATCATGACTTTGATGTGGATATTATTGATTTTGAAATGTTTGCCGATGAATGGCTGTCGCTCGACTGCGACAGTATTGGAAACCTGAATGCCTTGTGCCGGGTTGATCTGAAAGATTTTTCAATTCTGGCGTCTAACTGGTATTCCGGCACGAAACCTCACTGGCGTGTTCTTGAAACACTGTATCCAACGGACGATTGGATTGTCACACCGTATTCGGCCGGCAGCTTCGGGATTGCCGGTGACGGGGTCACCGATGACACCGATGCGATTCAAAGTGCGTTGATTGCCCTGAGCAATCTGGGAGGGGGAACCTTGTTTTTACCGGCCGGTCAGTATAAGGTGACCGGCAACCTGACGGTTCCTTCGAGCGTTCTTCTTCGGGGCGACTGGCAGATTCCGGACCCGGACAGCCCGGTGACAGGGACGATTCTGATGGCCTATGCGGGCCGGGGGCAGGACGATGATACGGGCCAACCGTTTATTGGCTTAAGCAACTGTGCGGGCGTGAAAGGACTAACCATTTGGTATCCGGAGCAGACCTATGATAATATTGTGTCTTATCCGCCTTCGATCCGTCGTGTTGACGGTAGCAATCATTCGGTTGAAAACGTGACATTCGTAAATTCTTATATTGGTTTCAGTAACTACAGCGACCAGATTACCGCCAGCCCGTTTGTGCGGCACGTTTACGGCACGCCCTTGAAAACCGGCATTGAATTCGATTGCCTGGCGGATGTCGGGCGGCTTGAAACGGTTCATTTTGCACCGGAATACTGGAAAAACTCCGGGCTTCCCGGGTCGCCGACCAGCAATCAGCATGCTCAATGGCTTTACGGTCAGGCGACGGGGCTGGTTCTGGGACGCATCGACTGGTCCTATGCCGCGTATGTGACGGTGGAAGGGTATTACCAAGGCTTGCTGCTGCATCCGACACGGAATCCCAACAATGAAGGCAGCACACCCAACGGCCAGTGTTACGATTTCCATTTAAAGAATTGCCGGACAGGTGTTTATGTTGAGAACAGTTCAGGCGTTGGCTTTATGTTCACACGCTTTAACATTGATCAGGTCCAGACGGGGATGGAATTTGCTTCCACCGCCAATGGAACATCCCTGATTCAGACCTGCCGGATCAACGCGTTGAATGATGCTGTCAAAAATGCCGGCCACGGGCGAATCCAGGCGATGAGCTGTACATTTGAAGAGGGACTGGTCAGCAGCGGCGACGGTTATTTTTCGATTACCAATTCTGATTTCAACCAGCCCAGCGGTACACATCTCAATATGGGTTCTTCCGTCGATGGTGCGACATTCCAGGGCAATCGTTTCAGCCGCAGTCCCGTCATTGTTGAAACGACACCGGCTCCGGTCTTGATTGACCACTCAGCAGTAGCCGTTGCTCCATTGCCCGCGTATGACTTCAAAAAACCGACACAACCTTATACGGCAGCCAAGACCGATATCTTTGTGGTGACCGAAGCTCCTTACAACGCGGCCGATGACCACTCCGCGGATGCCACGCCGGCATTTCAGGCGGCTCTGGCAGATGCGGGCGCCAACGGCGGCGGTGTCGTGTTTGTTCCGGGCGGTGATTACCGCCTGGATGGTACGCTGATTGTTCCGACGGGCGTTGAGCTACGCGGGATCTATGACTTGGGCTATAGTCCCAGCGGCAGGGGCAGTGTCCTCAATACCTATTACGGAAAGAATGATGAAAACGGTACGCCGTTTATTCAGATTCAATCGCAGGCGGGTATTCGCGGCTTGACGATTCACCATGCCGGACAGGTTTATGATTTTGAGGACCCGGTTAATTTTGGGATCACGCCGTACCCGTTTGCCATTCGCGGATTGGGTTCGGATGTGTACGTCATCAGTGTGGCGATGACGATTCCCTGGCAGGTGCTGGATCTGGCGACGTATCAATGTGACCGGCACTATATCGACAATATTTTGGGCACGGCGATGAAGACAGGCATTCATGTCGGCGGTGCTTCGGTTGATGGGCAGGTTCAGAACTGTCAGTTTAACCCGTCGGCGTATGTGTTCCATCGCAGCCAATATGAGAGCATTCCGGGCAGTGGGGATCTTGGCGGCGTTTACGATCTTGCCTGGCGTCAGGCTACACCGTATTTGATCGGTGATGTCAGCGGTGAGGTTCTTCATCAGAACTTTGTTTTCGGCGGTATGATCGGCGGTCATTTTGTGGATGAAGGCAGCGGCGGTCCTTCCGGGTATTGCCTGGGATTAGGGATTGACCAGTGTACCACCTCGATTCATGTTGATGCGATTGGGGCCGGTGGGATGTCTCCGATCAATTCACAGATCGTGACGGTTGATTATGAAAACGGCTGTTATCTTGCGACGGGTACCTCGTTGGAGGACTCCTTCACGATGTTTGGCACCTGCTGCTGGGGCGGCAGTGAACGGGGTCTGCGTATCAATGGCGGAAATGTCCAACTTCAATTGTGCCAGATTGACAGTTGGGGCTGGGTTAATGATACGACGTACACGGTCGGTAACGGCGCAACCCTGAGAGCCATCGGAAGCAGTACGACTCAGTCTATTAATAATGTTTATCAGCTTGATGCCGGCGGTACACTGGAGATTATTTCCAATATGCTGCATATCAATAGTGCCGGGATGCCGGTTGGTAACGGCACGAATTTATTCACACGCGGCAATCTTAGTGCTCAATAGTGGGGAATGTATGAAAAAGTATCTGGTCTTGTGTATGTTTTTTTGTGCAGCCGGTGTGCTGTGTGCCGAACATCGTCATTGGCAGCCGGTAACGGCTGAACGTCTGTGGAGTCAGGGCAGTAACTGGTCCGACGGCACTGCACCGGGAACCGGTGATTTTGCCTGGATCAATGTGGACGGCAGTGCCTGTGTGGTTGACAGTGTGGTCAATGTGGACCAATTTTCTGTTGGCAGCGGTAATGTCGGTCAGTTGGTGATTGCCAACGGCGGGCAGTTAACCACGACCGGCTGGTGCGGCAACGGTGATGGCGACGGGACATCGGTTGGTACTGTTACAGTTGAGGCCGGTGGGACGCTGAACTTGGGTGACCATTTCTGGACGGGCCACAGCAGCGGCGATGTCGGCACCACCATCATTAACGGCGGGATTGTCAATGTCGGTCATCAACTGGGGCTTGGCTGGGATGGCGGAACCGGGTACATGTATGTCAACAGTGGTACCCTGAATCTGGCTAACTGGTCCGACCAGACCATCAGCAGTACGTCTGTGCTGGATATCAGTGAAGGAACGGTGATCATTAACGGCAATCAAACCGCCTCGATTGCGTCGTTTGTTGCGGCAGGCCGGATAACCGGTTATGGTGGTGCCGGACAAGTGTTCTATGATTACGATGTAACCTACCCCGGTAAAACCACGATCACGGCAGAACAATTAACTGGGCCTGCTGTTCCGACGGGGTTATCCGCAGTGGCCGGTGATGGTTTTGTTAGTCTCGACTGGGCCGACAACACGCAAGGCGATTGGGCCGGCTATCGCGTTTACCGTTCGACCACATCGGGCAGTTATGGGACAGCTCTGGCAACCGGTGTTTTAGACAGCATCTACGTTGATAATACGGTGTCTAACGGCACGGTTTACTACTATGTTGTTACGGCGGTGGATACTTCCGATGACGAGTCCGCACAAAGCGATGAAGTCTCTGTAATCCCGGGAGCCGTATCAATAAAAGTTGAAGCGGAATCCTATGTTGAAATGAGTGGCATTCAGACGGAAAACACCTCCGATATTGGCGGCGGACAGAATCTCGGCTTTATCGATAGCGGAGACTGGGCCGATTATACGATTGATTTGCCTGTTTCCGGTGTTTACCGGATCAGTTTCCGTGTTGCCTCTGACAGGGCCGAAGGCAGCCGTGCCGGGATCATTAATATCCTTGAAGGCGGCGAGACCTCTGTGGGAACGATTGATGTTTTAGGCACGGCCGGATGGCAGACATGGACGACCATTAGCAGGTATGTGACATTTAGCGCGTCCGGCGTTCAGACATTACGCGTGGAATTTTTTGCCGGCGGATTTAATTTTAACTGGTTTGAATTGATTAAAGCGAATCCTGTGTTGGGGGATCTGAATACTGATACCATCGTGGATATTTTGGATTTGCGGATATTGGCCGATCAATGGCTTTCAAGCAATTGTGAGTCAATCGCAAACCAGGATCAGTGGTGTACGGTCGATCTTCGCGATCTCTCGGTTCTGTTGTTAAACTGGGAAGAAGGGACGGTCCAGAATCCGTTTATCACCCATATGTATACAGCCGATCCCTCGGCTCATGTCTGGGATGACGGCAGACTCTATGTTTATCCTTCGCATGATATCGCTCCCCCGATAGGATGCGACCTCATGGACAAGTATCACGTGTTCTCGACGGATGACATGATCCATTGGACCGACCATGGGGAAATCTTAAGCTCAGATGATGTTCCCTGGGGACGTCCGGAAGGTGGATTTATGTGGGCGCCGGACTGTGCATATAAAAACGGTACGTATTATTACTATTTCCCCCATCCAAGTGAGACAGAGTGGAATAACACCTGGAAAATCGGTGTGGCAACCAGTGATAAACCCGCCAGCGATTTCGTTGTTCAGGGGTATATTCCGGGACTGGAGTCTCATATCGATCCATGTGTCTTTATCGACGATGACGGCCAGGCCTATTTCTATTACGGCGGCGGGGGTGTCTGCAAAGGTGGTAAACTTAAAGATAATATGGTGGAAATCGACGGCCAGATGCAGGATATGGTCGAATTACCCAATTTTCACGAAGGCACCTGGGTATTTAAAAGAAACAATCATTATTATTTAATGTATCCGGGTCTGAATTTAGGCAATGGCGACCACATGCTCTATGCGATGAGTAACAATCCACTGGGCCCTTGGGATTATCAAGGGGTGGTTTTAGATCCTACGGGCTGTGATACCAGTCATGGTTCGGTGGTCGAGTACAAAGGGCAGTGGTATTTATTTTACCATAACGCGTATCTTTCAGGCGGTGTTGGTAATCTTCGTTCTATTTGTGTTGATAAACTCTATTTTAATGCAGACGGTACGATGCAAAAGGTGATCCAAACAGGATCTGAATAGAGTTAAGGTCGTGAGGATAACGACCAGACACAGACAGCTCAGTACCATAACGATGGAGGGGGGGACCTGCGTCTTGAGTGCGTATCAGGTTGCTAACCGCCGTTATCCATTGAGCAGAAAGACCTCAAGATCATCTGACGACCAGTTCAGCATGTACCATATATCTCTGGCAGGCAGTTCGGGGTATTCGATTCCGATCGTCCGCTTTTTGACTCCTCTTGAGAACACCTTTCAAGAAGTGTCTATGTGCAGTATCCCCCAAAAACCGCAGTTTGTAATGAGGGACAGCTATTTCAGCACAGGATCAACATTAGTATAGATTCTGCCAGCAAGATTTGGAGATAAGTGGCCCAGAATTCTTTGTGTCACTGCCTGTGTATGTCTTCAAGTTAATCTGAGACAGACTTTTATTCACCTGTTTTTCGGGGAGAAGAGATTGGTTGCCAACCTGTGAGTAATGTTGGCTTTATTTCGATCCCTGCATTTTGACTTTTCGTAAAAGCACCCGCTTTTAGAACATAAGTCTTTCTAATTTATATGTTTATAGATTTCTGACGGGATTCCAACTCGTTTATGAACATAGACTGTCAACCAATGTGTCTCTGTGTCTGATTAGGTATATATATACTGCGATCGAGAATTAAAACCTCCTTAATGCCCTCAATATTCAGCCGATATCTCAAAAAAGTATATAAAAAATATTGTTCTGAAGAAATTTTGGGTTGTCAAATCAATTGTTAGACGAATTGATATATGTGGAGTGAATAAAGTTTAAAATTGGCAGGTAAATGGATAAAAAAGACGATAATGTGCGAGATTTGGGTTCGAGACAGTTTCTAGGTCTTTTGATGCGATACCAGGCTCGAATTCATACCTACATTCTCTATCAAGTACCCAATCGTTCTGATGCGGAAGATATTTTGCAGGATACGATTGTTGTCATGCTTGATAAATTCTCCGAATTCAAAGAAGGCTCGAACTTTTTGGCGTGGGGGATTTCGATTGCCCGCTATAAAATCATGTCATTTAAACAGAAAAACAAACGATCTAAATTGGTTTTTGATGATTCCATGATGGATCTGTTTGAGCAGGAGGGGGCCTCGCACATTGATTCATTGCCGGAAGAAACGGAGGTCTTAAAAAATTGTATTCAAAAGCTGCCTCTCCGATACAAGAAGTATTTGCGGTTGCGCTATGAGCAGGGTATGAGCTATCGTGAAATGGGACGGCAGATTACCATTTCGATGCAGGCGGTTTACAAGGCAATGACTCGTATTCATATTACACTGTTGAATTGTGTTCGCCTGAAGTTTGGAGAGGATGTGTAAGTATGAATCACAATGATCCTATATTGTATGAAGTTGCAACTCTCCTGTTGCATTCCCTTGAAGGGGATCTGACCGCGGAACAGTTTGAGCGTTTCAACGCTTTACTTCAAAAGGAAGATCGGGCGCGGGCATATTATTATCGATTGCTTTCTACTCACGCAGCACTTCAGGAAGCTGAAAGCATTTTGATGCTTCAGGATGATGTGAATGAAGCCACTTATCAGAATGCTTTAAATGCGTTAGCGATTGAAGAAATAAATGCTCCAACTGTCGATATCCCTATCCAGAAGACAGCTCAAGAGGTTATTCAGAAAATTCACAATAATAAGGTTCCATATACTTTCAGAAAATCCGCGATTGTGACATTTGCCGTCTCCGTCGCAGCTATTTTGTTGATCGGAATTTTTCTTCGCTTTGGACCGGTGGCCCGTATTGAAGTGGCAACGCTATCAAACAGTATGGGGGCGATCTTTGCCGATAATGAATCGTTTGTCGTTGGCAGTCGCCTTTCGAGCGGTACTGATCCACTGTGGCTTCGGGAAGGAACGGTTGAGATTACTTTCGACTACGGTGCTTGTGTTGTCATTGAAGCTCCGGCCCAGTTCAATCTCAACTCAGCCGAAAATATCTCATTGCGATCCGGTCGTCTTTATGCCCATGTCCCCCAGCGTTCAAAAGGTTTTATCGTCGAAACTCCCAGTTCGCGAGTGATTGATCTGGGGACCGAATTTGGTGTAAAAGTAGGGTACGACGGTGCCAGTGATGTGTATATGACAAAAGGGAAAGCCTCAGTTTTTTCCGGCAGTCGCGGCCAAACCGGGCAGGGTCAGATTATCACTGCCGGGGAGGCACGCCGGGTCGATTCTGGGGGCGAGATTGAAACAATTTCCATGCGAGAGGAAGAATTTGCTCGCGCATTCATACCTCAAGTGGGGATAGTTTGGCGAGGGCAGGATCTGGACTTGGCGGATATTGTCGGGGGAGGATGCGGATTGGGAACCGGCCGGATTGAAAATTCGATCGATCCGGTAACCGGCGAGATGGCTCCCTGGAAGATCGCCTCTGAACGTGGTGGCACCGGTCAGTATATCCCTGTTGGCGCCAGTGATTTTATTGATGGGGTTTTCACGCCGGATGGAGGGGATGGTCCAATTCAGGTGACATCTTCGGGGCTTCAATGGCATTGCCCCGATACAACAAACGGCTTGAAATACAATATTGCCAATTCCCTGCGTATTCCGAGTAATATGGATGAATTTAAAGGGTACGCAGGAGCCGCTCCCAAAGAAGATATGATATTAAGCAAAGCTTCCGAAAGGAATGTTCCGCTTCGTCTGTTGGGATTGATGGGAAGTAACACACCGCCCAACCCGTCTGATTCAAGTATCTTTATGCATGCTAATTCGGGGATTAGTTTTGATTTAGATCCGATTCGGAAAATGTTACCCACTGCTCATATTGTAAAATTTAAAAGTACCTTTGGGATTGGCGAAATCACAGAGCCAAGTGCACTGCTGGATATGTGGGTTTTGGTGAATGGCCAGCCACGATTTTACAGGCAGAGTGTAAGCGGTGCAGCGATTATAGATATTGACGTTGATTTGTCGAGCGGCGACCGTTTCCTGACGTTGGTTATTACTGATGGTGAAGATCAAAGCACCTACGGTTATGACTGGGGTTTATTTGTGAATCCGAGACTTGAAGTGGACTGAATAATCGGAGTCGTTTTCCAAGAATTTAATCATAAAGAGAATGTTTAAAAGGTAGGGTGACAATAAAATAACTTTTTTTGGAGGTCTTAGCATGAGAAGTGTTCAAAAGTATGTTTGGATTCTATTATTATTGTTTGGATTGCAGAGCATGGTCTCGGCGGCGGTTTGGACCGTCTCGCCGTGGACCGATGACGCCTCGACGGGCATTGATTCGGCGAAAACCTATACCCATGCGTTAAATCAGTCATATCAAACCGCTCCGGTTGTGAACGGGGTCTTGTTTGACCTTTGTTGGGGAGGCTTTGAAAACGGAGACTGGGACGGCAACGAAGGGGTTGACTGGGATGACGATAACAACTTCCCCGATCCCAGTCCCAGCAAGGAATTGAGCCGGGATTTCCGTTACAACAAAACTTGGATGATTCTGAATAACCTGACGCCGGGCGGGGTGTATGAGCTGACGTTTTTCAGTGTCGGCTGGAACGATCCAGGGACCGGCGACCGTATCGTGACGTTGACCGATACCTACGGCTCATTCGAGTTTGATCAGGAAATGTACGGCAAAGATAATGGTATCAAGATCGTTGGTATTTACAGCGCTGACGCTAACGGTGAACTGCATTTGGGGCTTACCAGTAATTTCCATATCTATGCGTTTGCCAACTGCGAATACACCGGTGATCTGCCGGTGGTTGTTGCCCCTATCGCTCCTGATAACTTTGAAGGCGGAAACCGGGTTGAAACGGATACTGTTCTGGAGTGGGCCGAGGAATTTGCCGGGAGCCTGACGAGTCCGGGATTCGATGTCTACATGGATCCCAATGAAGCTAAGGTAACGGCGATGGATCCAGCGACACTCGTTAGCTCCAAACAGAGCACGTTCAGTTATGATCCGGATCTGGATCCGAATGCACTCTACTACTGGCGGGTGGCGATCTATCTGGACATGGCCGATACCGAGCCGAACAAGGTCACAGACGTTCGCAATTTCAGAACCGTCTATGTGGATGAGCATTGGTTTGGTTCATCCTGGACTGATGATGACACTTCGGAAATCAGTGCCGGTAAGACGTATACCCATAAAGTGAATTTTCATGCCCCCGAAGTCTTCTCGACGACCGTCAATGGCGTTGTGTTCGAAAATGACGACACGCATTCGGGTGCGAATTGGACCCTGGCTGGCGCTCCGTACGGGGCCGATGGCGGTCATCATGTTACCGGTGACGGCGGCGCTTTGGTGACGAATATGTTCCATGGGGCGGATGCGGTTCTGACGCTGACGGGCTTAACACCGGGAACGGACTATATCCTGACGAAATATACTCGCGGATGGGGTCCTACGGACGGTCGTCTGACCCATTTCATCACCAGTGCCGATGGTCGCACGACGACCCTGGATGGAAATCTTGAAGGTGACGGCAATGGTCATTTGTTCAAGTATGCTTATACCGCGCCGGCCTCGGGGGAACTGGTTGTGACGTTTGACCCGCTTAACCCGGCGGATACATGGCATCATTATGCGTTCAGTAATGAAGTGGATCTGCCGGTCTATCTGGATCCGACACCGGTTCCCGGTGCCAATGTCAATTCCGATGTGGAGTTGAGTTGGGAACTGATCGGTGATGCTACCAGCCCGACCTATAACCTGAAGGTTTCAGAGAATTCGGACATGAGCAGTCCCGTTGTGGATGAGTCCGGCTTGGCGATTACGTCACATACGCCGTATCTCAGTTCGGATACAATCTATTACTGGCAGGTAGAAATTGTTGAAGACAGTGCGGTTATTTACACCAGCCCGGTATGGAATTTCGTGACAACGCCGCCTCAGGATGCGACGAAGGTCATTGAGTGGAAGTTTGATGAAACTACCGGGACGATTGCCGAACAAACCGGCCCGACGGAAGATGCTGATGGCATTCTGATTGGCTTCAATGACCCGAATGCTGTGCCGAGTGTTTGCCATGTTGAAGGTTTGGTTAATAACGGCCTGCTCTTGAACGGTAAAGATGAGTATGTGGATGTCAACAATGCGTATGTCTACATGCCGACGGCGGATGGACAGTCGTTTGCGATTTCCGGTTATATCCGTACCTTTGATAAATACGGCCCCTTATTCTCGATGCGTAATGCGTCCGATGAAAATCCGATCATTGATATCGCCTTAGGTGCCGACGGGACACAGGATCTGCAGGGCCGAATTTGTCTACTGGTTCGAGCTGACACAGGTGGACATGCCAATACCAATTCCGGTATTACGGTCAATGATGGTCGCTGGCACAGCGTGATCGTCACTCGCTTCGAAGGCAATTGGAAGTTGTATGTTGACGGTGTGTTGCGCGGGACGATTACGAATGCTGCCACGGGCAGTTTGACGCTGGACCTGATGGGGATTGGTGCTTCTCCCCGATGGCTTATGGATGACTGGAATAATGGGCGCACCTATTATCGCTATTTCCAGGGTATTATGGATGAGTTCACGGTCTGGGATGGACAATTACAGCCTGGTCAGATTGCCGCCTTGGCCGCAGCATTGCCGCCGCAGGGTGATGTCGATTTCGATTTGGATACCGACATTGACGACCTGACCGATTTCACGGCCGATTGGCTTAATGACACGATGATTGCGGTTCAGTCGAGCCCCGTGGTTCTGGAAGACATGGAGTCTTACAACAATGATCCGAATTCGTACAAGGCCTACTGGGCAGAAGCCGAGCCGGATGGATACGAATACGGAACCATTGACCTGTCGATTGTTCCCGATCCGAACGACTCGGGGAATCAGGTTATGCAAATGGATTATACCTTTACTGATGAAGTATTTGCTCATCTTCCGTTCCGTCTGTTGGATCGCCGGGTGAATTCGAGTCTGTATGATCAACTGACGATTCGTGTCAAGAAGCTTGCAGGCAGCGAACCCAGCGAAATGATTCTGGATTTCTATGACGGCCGCGACAATGTTGATCCGCTTGTTGAGGGATTGCATTCAAAGGGACGTATAGTGTTCAACTTTGCTGATGTCGCTGAAGACGAATGGACGACGTTGGAAGCGGTTCTTACAGAGAACGAAATCCAATTTGAATCCTGTACGGATCTGTATCAGATCATGGTCTC
The DNA here is from genome assembly GCA_963675155.1 of Anaerohalosphaeraceae bacterium. Taxonomy (GTDB): domain Bacteria; phylum Planctomycetota; class Phycisphaerae; order Sedimentisphaerales; family Anaerohalosphaeraceae; genus 4572-13. Next base: position 2,073,185 of record OY775912.1, read on the forward strand.
GATTGGTCATGGTACCACGGATACCGGGACACTGCTGATTGACAGTATTGAACTGACCGATGCGACGGAAGATTGTGTTGCGACTGTCGGCGAGATGGTGCCGGATATGAACGGTGACTGTTTTGTGGATATGGTGGACTTCGCGGAAATCGCCGAAGGCTGGCTGAATGGGATTTAATTGATCAATGTAAACAAGTGAATGCAGAGGGTCCATGGGCCCTCTGCATCTAATTTTACGGTGTTCAAAAAAATGGAATGAAAAGATGTCATCATCCAAAAAAGGTTTTACATTAATTGAATTGCTGGTTGTGATTGCGATTATTGCATTGCTTCTCAGTGTTGTCATGCCTTCTCTCACCAAGGCCAAGCAATTGGCGGCAGCGGTGGTTTGCCTCTCCAGCCAAAACCAGTTACTCACCGGGTACCTTATGTATGCGGAAGACAATGACTCGCAGTTTGCGGATGGTGATACGGCCTATAAAGGCGATAACGGTTTCACATCATATGGCAGCACCACAGTGCGTTGCTGGGTTGGGGAACCGGAGGGAAATAATGAAACGGTCGATGACAAAATCCGTGGTTTTGAAGTGGGAGCTCTTTGGAGCTATCTGGAAGCCCCCAAGGTTTACAATTGCCCGGCGGATAAACGATGGAGAGATCTAAATGAAAACGGTTACGGAATTAATGGCTATCGCACGTACTCTATCGGCAAGCCGCTTTCCAAGCGGCCGGGAAGTCCCGGAGAGGAGGCGTCGGAGATATCCAAGATGACGGAATTTGTGAGCCCGGGCACTAAAATTGTTTTCCTTGAGGAAACAGAAACGGAGTTTGGCTGGAATAACCGAACTTGGAACATGGGCATGGATTTGTCCAATCCTCAATGGGAAGACCCCTTTGCGATTTTGCACAACGGCAGCAGCACCTTTGCTTTTGCGGATGGCCATGCGGACCGGCATAAATGGGTGGACTCAGTGGCTTTAAAGTTGGCCCAAGAGGGGGCCAAGGGTGGAGGGGCAGCGTCTGCGATGCATGGCGGGGTCGTCAGTGAGGACTACCTGTGGTTCAGGAAGGCCTATATTCCGGGCCGCACGCCTGATGGATTCTAGAGAATAGTCAAAAAATAATTTTAGCGATTGTATTTGTGAATGGGGGCAGCGGGGTTGAAGCGATCATTCATGTCAATCAGTTCTGTCCTGATTTAATGAAGGCTCTACTGGTATGTTTAACCGAAATCAAAAAAATACAGAAAAAATGATGGCTCGAATTTACTTCGGGGCGGTCGTATTGGCTGCTTCGTTAATTAGTTTTATAGTGAATCCGAATGTGCAGGCTTCAGAAGAAAACGATAAAATTACAGTCGCGGCGTATTATTTCCCCAATTACCATACCGATGATCCCAGAAATATTATCAACAAGGGGCAGGGATGGTCTGAATGGGAGTTGGTTAAGGCTGCAAAGCCGCGTTTTGCCGGTCATCATCAGCCCAATGTACCTGCCTGGGGATATACCGATGAAAAGGATCCGAAGGTCATGGCCCAGAAAATTGCTGCAGCGGTTGATAATGGTGTCGACTGCTTTATCTTCGACTGGTACATGTATGAGGATGGGGCTTTTCTGAATCGGTGTATTGACGAAGGATTTTTAAATGCAGAGAATTGTGAGCGTGTCCAATTTGGACTGATGTGGGCGAATCATGACTGGGTGGATATACATCCTTATACACGTGGGGCGCCGCAAAAATTACTTTACCCCGCAAAAGTAAGCCCGAAAAGGTATGACGAAATATGTGACTTAGTGATCGATAAGTACTTTTCCAGACCAAACTACTGGAAGATCGACGGGAAAGCTTATTTTTCAGTGTATGATGTACAAAAATTTGTGGAAGGTTTTGGCAGTGTGCCAGTCGCAAGGGCGGCCATGGACAAAATGCGTAAAAAAGCAGTTGCAGCCGGGCTTAAGGGAGTCCACTGGAATCTGGTTGCGTGGGGCAATCCAATACTTCCGGTTGAAAACCCGCCGGCCAATACAGCGGAACTGATCAGCACACTTGGATTTGATTCGAGTACCTCTTATGTTTGGATTCATCATGTGCATCTTCCTGAGCCATTGACCGATTATAGTATTGTTCGCGATACCTATTTTTCTCATTGGGAAAGAGCAAAGGCAGACTATGGGGTTCCTTATTTCCCGAATGTGACAATGGGCTGGGACCCAACCCCACGCTGTGATTTGAAATCGGAATGGGCAAATGTTGGATATCCGTTTATGAACACCATTGGGAACAATACGCCTGAGAATTTTAAAACCGCACTGCAAATGACAAAAGAGAAATTACTGTCAGATCCAGATGGACCGCGAATTCTGAACATCAATTGCTGGAATGAATGGACCGAGGGCAGTTATCTGGAGCCGGATACAATTAACGGCATGGCTTATCTGCATGCGATTAAGGAAGTATTTGCAAAATAAGGACTAAGAGTTATTCAGTAGGAATGTTTATTGAAGATAACGTTTTACCGTAAGTATTTAACAGGATTTATATTAATGGAATGTAAAATTACAGGGAAAGAAATGATGAATCGAGCTTATTTATGGTTAGTCGTGTTTATTGCTTTAATGGGTTTGACATTGAATCAAAATTTGCAGGCTGCCGGTGAAGATCTTCAGGCGACGTATTTACGCTGCGAATACAGGGTTGATCCGCAAGGGATTGATGTTGTTACTCCCCGTTTAAGCTGGGCACTGACATCTGGTCAGCGTGGTCAAAAACAGACGGCCTATCAGATTCTTGTTGCTTCGTCAAATACATTGCTCCAGCAAAATCAGGGAGATCTGTGGAATTCAGGCAAAATTCAAAGCGATGAGACGGTTGCAGTACAATATGCCGGTTCGACGTTGGCTTCGAACGCCGATTGTTTCTGGAAGGTTAAAGTCTGGGACAAAGATGGTGTCGATTACGGATGGAGTACTACGGCTAAATGGTCCATGGGACTCTTAAATCAATCGGATTGGCAGGCGCAATGGATTGGGTATGATCCCCCCGAAGCTGAGCTGGGTGTCCCGGAAGTTGTTCAGCAGGCCAACTGGATTTGGACCGATGCGAATGCCAATAATGGGACCGCAGTGGGACAACGATATTTTCGACGTACATTTCAGATCTCTTCGAGTTGGCAGCTTGAACAGGCCACTTGTTATATTACTGCCGATGATGCTTTTGAGTTATCTGTGAATGGAGAGACGGTTATAAACGGTCGCAGTCACAGTGTACTTCAGAAAGTTTCGATTAAAGAGTACCTTCAGGCGGGGACCAATGTGTTGGCTGTTCGCGGGACCAATGAAGGCAGTTCCGACAACCCGGCCGGATTGTTGATTGCGGTGTCAATTAAATCTCAAGCCGGCGATGTGTTGGAGGTTGTTTCAGACGGTCAGTGGAAAACAAAAAGTCAAGAACTGACCGGCTGGAAAAATGTCGATTTTAATGATTCCGCATGGGCAAATGCATTTGCGTTGGGCACGTATGGCTCCTCTCCCTGGGGAGAGCCGCAGCTTCGTCATTTGCCGCCAGTCCGTTATCTTCGTCATGATTATTCGGTCCAATCCAAACCGATCAAAAAAGCCAGCTTATATGCGACGGCTTTAGGGAATTACGAACTTTATGTCAACAACCAGCGTGTTTCACAGGACTATTTTTCGCCGGGCTGGACGGATTACACCAAACGGATTCATTACCGTACCTATGACATTACCAGTATTCTGAAAGGCGGCGACAATGCGATCGGAGCCATGTTGGGTGATGGGTGGTATGCCGGTTACGTTGGATATGCCAGAGAACGCAATCATTATGGACATTATTTGCGTTTGCTGTGTCAGTTAAACATCGAATACCAAGACGGTACGACTCAGGTTATCGCGTCCGGACCGAGCTGGAAAGCCTCATTGGGCCCGATTCTGTATGGGGATTTTCTGCAGGGTGAGTACTATGACGGGCGCAAGGAAATGCCCGGCTGGAATGGGCCCGGCTTTGATAGTTCAAGCTGGCAGGCGGTGGCTGTCGGAAGCAATGAAGTCAGCCCAGCGGTTCAGGCGGCGGTATCGGAGCCGGTGGTCGTCTTTGAAGAAGTCACTCCCGTTTCGGTTTCAGAGCCGGTTTCCGGGGCGTATGTTTTTGATATGGGCCAGAACTTTGCCGGGGTTGTACGCTTGAAAGTACAGGGGCAGGCCGGCCAACAAATCCAGCTTCGACACGCCGAGCGATTGAATCCGGATGGAACGATTTACACGACGAATCTGCGAAGTGCCGCGGCGACGGATACCTATATCTGCAAAGGCGATGGGGTGGAAATATGGCAGCCGTACTTCACCTTCCATGGCTTCCAATATGTTGAACTGACCGGTTTGAATTCAACACCGGGATTAGATGTCATCACCGGCCTTGCCATGAGCAGCGATACCCCGACGGCAGGGACATTTGAATGCTCTGATGCGATGGTCAATAAAATCCAGCAGAATGCGGTTTGGACGCAGCGGATGAATTTCATCGATGTTCCGACCGATTGTCCTCAACGTGACGAGCGTCTCGGCTGGACCGGTGACGCACAGGTGTATATCAACACCGCGGCCTATCACAGTGATGTTCAGGCGTTCTTTATCAAATGGATTACGGACCTGATGGACGCTCAGCGTGCGGACGGACAATTTCCAACCGTTGCTCCGCTGAAGGTTTCCGGTGACGACGGCGGTCCGGCTTGGGCTGATGCGGGCGTGATCTGTCCGTGGACCATCTATAAAATGTACGGTGATAAACAAATCATCGAGGAAAATTATGATGCCATGAAGCGGTTTATTGATTTCTGCAAAAATCGCTGCACGGCTGAATTATTGCCGCCGTCCAGTTTTCATTGTTTTGGCGATTGGGTCAATATCAATGACAATACGCCGAATGAAGTTATTTATATGGCCTACTTCGCCTACAGCACCAACCTGATGGCTCAGATGGCTGAAGACCTCGGCAAAACCGCTGACGCGGCTGCGTATCGTCAGTTGTTTGAGCAGATCAAAACGTCATTTAACACGGCCTATGTGGATGCGGATGGTAAAATCCACGGTGACAGTCAGTGCGCCTATGTTCTGGCGATTGCTTATGACCTGCTGGATGAAGAGACACAGAAGAAAGCCGCCAGGCATCTGGTGCGGCGTGTCAGGGAAAAGAACTGGCATTTGTCCACTGGTTTCGTCGGGACAAAGGACCTGATGCTGGCACTGGCGAAAATCGGCCGCAATGATGTGGCGTATCGTCTGCTGCACAACGATACATTTCCGTCGTGGGGCTTTTCAATTAAAAACGGGGCAACCAGTATCTGGGAACGGTGGGATGGTTGGACGCCTGAGAATGGCTTTCAGACACCCGGTATGAATTCATTTGCCCATTATTCATTCGGTGCGGTGTGCCAGTGGATCTTCGAAAATATCGGTGGTATCCAAACCGACAGTCCCGGCTTTAAGCATATTGTGCTTAAGCCTCAGCCGGGTGGCAAGCTGACATGGGCTAAGACTGACTTTAACTCCATCCGGGGTGCTATCGGAACGGATTGGAAGCTGACCGGTTCTGTTTTAGATTGTCAAGTGACCCTTCCACCGAACACGACGGCTACGCTTTATATGCCGGCTAAAAGTGCCGCGGTCGTAACCGAGTCGGGCCAGCCTGCCGGTCAGGCCGACGGGGTGACATTGGTGAAATATGAAGACGGCTACGCCGTTTATACGATTCTGTCCGGTTCATACCAATTCAAATCCCGAATTGGCTGGACCCGTTCGACCTGGAACGACGATGCCGATTCGAACATCAGTGCCGGTAAAGTCTATACGCACAACGTCAATCTTCATGCCACCGAATCCGAAACGACAACGATAAATGGCATTGTTTTTGAAAATGATGACAACCGAAGTGGTTCCAATTGGACGCTGACCGGGGCACCTTACCAGCACACTGATTCAACCGGATTTGATGTTGCCGGAGAAGGAGGTCGTTTAATTTCGGATTTTTTTACAGTGAGCCTGCTCAGTTAACACTGACCGGGCTGGGGGCCGAACAGGAATATATGTTGACTTTTTACACCCGCGGCTTTGGTGATGTGGGGCAGCGATTAGTCAACGTCACTGCCAGCGATGACGGAATTGCAACAACACTGGACCAGAATGTCTATGGTGATGGCTTGGGGTGTATATTAAAGTATGCTTACACAGCTCCCGCTAATGGGCAATTGGTGCTGACATTTGAGGCGGTCAACCCCGCTGATACCTGGCATCATTATGCGTTCAGTAATGAACTGGCAACGTCGGTTTATTTAGATCCAACGCCTGTGCCCGGTGCAGAGGTCAGTATATACAGCCAATTGAGCTGGATCTTTAATGGTATCGCCGATCAACCGCTTTATCATCTGACAGTGGCAACGGATTCTGCAATGTCAAGCGTTATTGAAGATGTCAGCAACCTGTCCGTGGCGACTTACAATCCGGCTCTAAGTCCTGAGACAGATTATTACTGGCAGGTTGAAGTGGTCGATCAGGGAGCGACAATCTATACCAGTCCGGTGTGGACATTCAGGACGTTACCTGTGCCGCCGGATGCCGTCAAACTGCTCGAATGGAAATTTGATGAAACACAAGGCGTTATCGCCCAACAGACCGGTTCGGCCGAAGGTGCAGATGGGATTCTTTGTGGGTTTAATGATCCTGATTCATCTCAGGTTCATGTCGATGGAATTTCCGGCAAAGCGGTATCGCTTAACGGGGCGGATGAATATGTTGATGTTAGCAGTGCTTACCCCTTGATGCCCGTTGGAGATGGTCAGTCATTCTCAATTTCCGGATATCTGCGAACTTTTGATGATTATGGTCCGTTGTTCTCAATGCGTAATTCGATCGATGAAGACCCAATTATTGATATTGCTTTGGGAGCCGACGGCGTTCAAGTCGAAGCAGGTAAGATATGCTTGCTGGTACGAGATGACGCCGGTTCGATAAGTTGGGTTAATTCCGGTATGATGGTCAATGATGGTCGTTGGCATCATTTTGCGGTGACACGGGTTGATAGCGACTGGACGTTATATGTTGACGGGATCTCGCGTGCGACGATCAATGGTGCTGCTGCCGGGAATGTGGATCTGGACTTTATGGCGATTGGAACGTCATTGAAGTGGGTTGCTGATAATTGGCAGTCGGAGAATAGTTATTTCAGAGATTTTAAAGGTGTCTTGGATGAATATACGGTCTGGAGTGGAGAACTGCAGCCGCCCCAAATTGCAGGACTGACGTTACTGGTGCCGCCGCAGGGTGATATTGATTTCGATTTGGATACCGATCTGGGTGATCTGAGTGAGATGGCAAGCAATTGGCGTGTGGGTACATGGACACCCGTGCAATCTACAGAGGTTCTCGAAGACATGGAAACCTATACCAGTAACCCGGATACGTTTCAGGATTACTGGACCTATACACCGGAAGACGGTTTTGGTGATTTGGTTCTATCGGTTTTGCCGGATCTGAACGGGCTGTATGGTCAGGTCATGCAGCTAGACTATGACTTCAGTACCGGCGGTTCGCATGCTCATGTTCCGGTAACACTCATCAACCGCGGAGCGAATATGGCATTGTTTGACCGGGTTGACGTTCGCATCAAAAAGCTGCCGGGCTGTGAGCTTTCCAAGATCATTATGGACTTTTATGATGGTCGTGGCAAAGTCAATCCTTCGGCTGATGAATTATATGAAAAAAGCCATATTGAATTTGATATTTCCAATGTGGCAGTTGGCGACTGGACGATTGTCAGCGGGATGATTCCGGGCAGCGATCCGGATGTTCAAACCTGCAATGATCTTTATCAAATAGTTTTCTCAATTGAGGATGGCGGAGCTGATACAGGGGCGTTGCTTCTTGACAGCATTGAGTTTGCCGACGGGACGGAAGATTGCGTTCCGGCAGTCGGCCAGATGGTGCCGGATATCAACCGTGACTGTTCTGTTGATCTGCTGGACTTAGCGGAAATCGTTGAAGGCTGGTTAAATGGTATTTAATCTATCTCTGCAATGAACAATGTTGAACAAGAACGAGGAGAGCTTTGATTTATTTATTGTTGAAATGACGTTAGTAAAATAAGTCTGCACTGTAAGAGTAAAGGGTGGGTGATGCAATTACTTAAGATGAGGTTAACCATGGGTGCTAACACATATCGTGCATGTCTGTTCTGTGTCATCTTGGTTGTATGCGGTTGGTTTTTTCCGCTGTGGGCCGACAGTATTGTGGTATTTAATGAAATCATGTACCATCCGTCCCAGGCACAGTCTTCGGGCGAATGGGTCGAATTGCATAATCAAATGGCTGTGGATGTCGATATTTCCGGCTGGTCTATCAAGGGGGGGATTTCATACACCTTTCCGGAAGGAACCTTTCTGTCCGGTGGTGAGTATTTGCTGATTGCTGAAAATCCAGCTGCCTTGGAAGCGTCGTCGGGGGTGACAGGGGTGATGGGGCCATTTGACGGACAACTCTCTAACAGTGGTGAATCATTGCGGTTGGAAAACAACGCCGACCGGACCATGGATGAGATGACGTATAATGACAAGGGTGCTTGGCCCGTTGCGCCGGATGGGACCGGTGTTTCATTGGCCAAGAAAGAGAATAATCAGTCGAGTGCGCCGGCTGAGAACTGGACATGGAGTAATCAGGTGGAAGGGACACCTGGAGCGGAGAATTTTCCGGTGATTGATTTGAGACCGAGGCGTCTGGAATTGGTTGCCGAAAATGATTCGTGGCGTTTTAATGATCAAGGCAGTGATTTAGGGCAAACTTGGCGGCAGACCGCCTACAACGACAGTGGTTGGCAGGAGGGGCAAGCGGGTTTCTATTATGGTAACAACCTGTTCGGTAGTGAACCGGAAATGATACCGACGCTTTTCAGCAGCGGCATGGATGAAGCAGGCAATCCGTTGACGCTTGGGCAGTCGGATTCTCATTATCATTTTGTGTCCAGTGGGCAGCCGGTTGTTGCTATGCAGAATCACCCGGCGTGGCTGGCGAACGATGGGACGTCCCAGTGGGTTGGGTTTAGCGCACAGGGCGAGGACAGCCAGGCGCCGGGGCAGTTTAATATTGCCACGACCTTTGACCTGACTGGTTTTGACCCGGCGACTGCTGCGATTACGCTGTATCTGGCGGCGGACGATCGTGTGGATGATGTTCTGATTAATGGGGTCAGCACCGGAATCGCCTGTATAGGCTTTGCAGCTTGGTCCGGCCCCTCTGTTATCAGCTCTGGTTTTGTCGAAGGGGTGAACGAACTGGAGTTTGTTTATGTAAACGAAGGAACCTATTCGAATCCGGGCGGACTGCGGGTGAAAATGGATGGGACGGCGATTTCAGTTAAGGGACGAACGGAACTGGCGTCCTGCCCGGTGACGAGCTATTTCCGCTCCTCCTTCATGTATGACATTCCGGATGCGACAACGCTTGAACTGCAATTGGAGGCCCTTGTGGATGATGGGGCTGTTTTCTATCTGAATGGCACAGAAATTTACCGGACGAATATGCCGACCGGAACGATTCACTACAACGATGTGGCCACCAGTAATGTGACGGATCCCCAGACGACCGGGGAGATCGCGCTGCGGGCGGACGCACTGGTAGACGGAATTAATGTGCTGGCGGTGGAGGTGCATCAGGCGGCGGGCGGATTGAATGATCTATTCTACCTGTCGGATTTGTCAGTGACGGAAACACCGATTCCGCCGGGAGACGGCCTCAAGTTGGCGTTCAATGAGATTGAGTCCGGCAATGAATCATCCTTTTGGATGGAGATTGTCAATTACGGTTCGGAGACGATGGACCTGACAGGGGCAGTACTTGTTTCTGAGGGAACTGTAAACGCCCAGTACGTTTTACCGTCTGAGACGCTTGAAGCCGGGGCATATCGTCTGCTGACAGAAACGGAACTCGGCTTTGATCCGGCTGTGGATGATCATGTAACCTTATATACGCCCCAACAGACAGCAGTGTTGGATGCGGTAATTGTGAAAGACGTTCTGCAAGGGCGATTGACAGCGGGGCTGACCCGTTGGTATTATCCCCAGTCTGCTTCGCCGGGACAGGCCAATACCATTTCCTTGAATTCAGATATTGTGATCAATGAAATCATGTATCACAAAGGCGATATCGTTGGTCAGCTGGGAGAATATCAAACGACGCTTTTGGTTACGGCAGGCGCCGCCGCATCGGTGATCATCCCATCCGACAATTCCCTGGGGACAACCTGGACGGGCGGCAATGAGCCGTTTGATGATTCAGCATGGACTGCCGGGACAGGCAATACGACCGGTATCGGTTATGAGCGAGACAGTGGCTACGAGGCGTATATTGGTACCGATATTGAATCACAGATGTATAATACCAGTAAGACGTTCTATACGCGTATCGCATTTGATCGAACAGAGACGAGGATCGTCGATACGATGACACTGAAGATCCAATATGACGATGGATTTATCGCCTATTTAAACGGACAGAAAATCGCTGAACGAAACGCACCGGCCTATCCAACTTGGGAGAGTGAAGCGAGCGATTCACATGAGTCGGGCACAGAGGGAGAAGAGATTGATGTGTCGGCTTATATTAACAGCCTTAAGCAAGGCGAGAATATTCTGGCGATTCACGGGTTAAACGTTATCATCGACAGCTCTGATCTTCTGATTTTACCGGAATTGACAATTCATGAAGAGGTGGTTGCACCCAGCGAACCGGACGAATCAGCAGAAGAGTGGATTGAACTCTATAATAAGGGCACGCAACCGGTCAATCTGATCGGGTGGGAAATTGACGGCGGTGCGCAGTACAGCTTTGTGACGGATACGATTCTCGCTGCCGGCGATTACCTGGTGATTGCGCGAGACAGTACTTCGCTGCAGGCAGATTATCCGTCGATTACGATTGTCGGCGATTATGAAGGCCGGTTGTCCAATACGAGTGAGACGATAATCCTTCTGGACGCGAACAAAAATCTTGCTGACGAGGTGACCTATTACGATGACACACCGTGGCCCGAAGCGGCTGATGGTTACAACGCCAGTTTGGAACTGCGGCATCCGAATGCTGATAACACCAGCGCGCAGTCATGGCGTGCAAGTGATGAAACTTCAAACAGCCAATGGCAAACGTATACGTATCGCGGGATTGCTCAGGCCAGCCCTCTTTCACAGCCGGACTGGCAGTGGCGTGAGTTTGTAATGGGCATGCTGGATGCCGGCGAGCTATTGCTGGATGATGTCAGTGTGGTCGAAGATCCGGACGGTTCGGCCATCGAACTGTTGCAGAACGGAACTTTTGAAACCAGTCCCGGCGACAGCAAATGGCGGATACTGGGGACACATCGTCACAGTGAGGTGATTGTCGACCCTGATAATGCTTCCAATCATGTGCTGCGGTTTGTGGCGACCGGCCCAACCGATCATATGCATAATCATCTTGAGACGACCTTGGCCGATGGACGCAGTATTGTCAATGGCCAGGAGTATGAAATTTCGTTCCGGGCGAAATGGATATCCGGCTCAAATCAGTTGAATACCCGTCTGTATTTCACTCGGCTGGCGAAGACGACCCTGATTAACAGACCACATCTGAACGGCACGCCCGGTGCCCAAAACTCTTGTTACGAGAGCAATCCGGGGCCGGTTTTTTCTAATTTGCTTCACCAGCCGGCTGTTCCGACGGACTATGAGACGGTGTCTGTTTCCGTTTACGCAAGCGACCCGGACGGTGTTTTGGGGGCCGCATTGTACTGGCGACAGGATGGGCAGACGTGGAATACGGTGACAATGACTGATCAGGGGCAAGGCATTTATTCCGCCACTATTCCGGCCCAGGTCGCCGCTTCGGTAGTCCAGTTTTATGTTGTGGCCGTCGATCAGAACGGTGCCGTTTCAACATGTCCGCCGGCGGGACCCGATTCGCGGGCGCTTTATCAGGTCGATGATGGCCGGGCTGCGACCAATGGGCTGGATAATCTGCGAATCGTGATGACTGCCGCTGACGATGCCTGGATGCATAGCGATATCAATTTGATGAGCAATGACCGAATCCAGGCAACGGTGATTTCAAATGAAAATGAAATCTTTTATGATGTTGGAGTTCGCCTCAAGAGCAGTCAGCATCACCGTATGGTCGCCAGCGACGTCGGTTTCAATTTGGCGTTTCCGGCCGATCAATTATTCCGCGGCCTCCATAAGACCGTGGCTATTGATCGTTCACAAGGGAATGGTACTGGCCAGCGTGAAATGCTGATTAACCAGTCGATGAATCATGCGGGCACCGTTGTGACGAAGTACAGCGATCTCGTTAAGGTGATTCCGCCGCGTGCCGAACACACCAGTGCGGCCGAGATGCAGTTGGCGCGGTTTAACGATGAATACCTTAATGGCCAGTTTGACAATGGCAGCGACGGGTATCTGTATGAGTATGAGTTCGTTTACTATCCCATATACACAATTGGTGGCGAGGAAGATTACAAGATCCCTCAGAATGATGGTGTCGTCTGGAACAATCCCATTGTCGGTCTGGGACCGGACAAGGAGAAGTATCGCTGGACCTATCTGGGCAAGAACAATCGGGCGTGGGATTCATACGATCAGCTGATACTGTTCACTGAAGCATTCGGGAATACCGCAACTCTATCCGATTGGATTGATGTCGATGTGTGGCTGTCGTCCTTTGCGATTGCGACGGCCAGCGGTACCGGCGACAATTATGGCGGTGACGGCTCCGGCCATAACGCGATGCTGTATGTAAGGCCGTCAGATGGGCGTGTATTGTACTTCCCGCATGACCTGGATATGTACTCTGTGGCGTATAACCATTCGATTGTTCCCAATGGCGATCTTGCCAGAATGATTACGATACCGGGTTACGAACGATTGTATTACGGGCATCTGTATCATCTGCTCAGCACCTCATATAATTACGCATATATGTCACACTGGACAAATCATTTTGGACAGCTGACAGGGCAGGATTTTGCATCATATCTCACGTTTATTAACCAGCGAAGTCAGTATTTAATGAGCCAGCTTAACACTCGTGTCACGCCGCAATATGCCTTTGAGATTACGGACCCGAATATGTCGGTCGACAGCGAGTTCGCCCAGGTCAGTGGCAGGGGGTGGATTGACGTGCGGGAAATCTATCTGGATGGAATCGACTTGCCGTTAGACGTCCAATGGAGCAGCCAGGGAACCGGTTCATCAAAAGTCTTTTTCTGGACGGCAACGGTGCCGTTGGAACCGGGTGTCAACGATTTGGTCTTTAAGGCATATGGATTTAAGGAAGAGTTGATTGGTCAGGATACGATTACGATTACCTCCACTTTGCAGGAACGGCCGCTGCGGGAGTTCCTGAAGGTGACGGAAATCATGTACGATCCGGCCGATGGGACTGATTATGAATTTATTGAGTTGACCAATACCGGTCCGATGGTGTTAGATCTGTCGAATGTCTTTTTCAGTGAGGGCATCGACTTTGCCTTTGCAGACAGTGCCATCACGACGCTCAACCCTGGTGACCGGGTTGTTGTGGTGAAGGATGCAACTGCCTTTGCTGACCGCTATGGAACTTCCTCGGTTACTGTTGCCGGCGAGTATTCCGGAAAGCTGAGCAATGACGGTGAGACACTGGTTTTACTGGGCCAGTGGAACGCCCCGGTTCTTTCGCTAACTTATAATGATGCACGTGGCTGGCCGTTGGCTGCTGACGGAGCTGGTCATTCACTGGTGCCAGAAGAGACGGCCTCAAATTATTCACCGAACTATGGTGCGAAATGGCGGGCCAGTACCTATATAAACGGCTCGCCGGGACAAATTGATCCTGCACCCCCGGAGTCTGTCCTGCTGAATGAAATTATGGCTCATACAGATTATTCGAATCCATCGCATCCTGAGTATGATTCCAATGACTGGATCGAGCTGTATAATCCCGCATCGACATCCCTGACCCTGATAACGGGGGACTGGTTCCTTAGTGACGATGCGGACAATTTAAAGAAATGGCAGATTCCGCAAACAACGATTGCTGCCGGAGAATGGATAACCTTTGATGAAGTGAGCGGCTTTCACAGCCCTATCACCACCGGTTTCGGACTGGACAAGGCGGGCGAACAGGTGTATCTGTCGTATTTGCCCGGGACATCCGAAGATCGGGTGGTTGATTGCGTCCGATTAGAGGGGCAGGAAAACTTCATCTCACTGGGGCGTTACCCCGATGGGGGGCAGTACTGGCAGTCGATGCCACTGTCGAGGAATGCCTCGAACGTTGCTCCCATGTCGCATGTGGTGATCAGTGAAATGATGTATCATCCGCTGGACGGAAAGTTTGAGTTCATTGAACTTTATAACCCGACCGCTCAGGCGGTAATCCTGTGGGATATGGAAACTAACAGCGGTTGGCGTTTGGACGGGGGCATGTCATTCACCTTTGCGTCGACGACATCTATCCCTGCCGGGGGGCACTTGCTGATTGTGCCGTTTGACCCCAATGAAACGCTGGTCAATCAGTTGATGAGTGACTATGGTCAAGTACCGTCGGACATTGTCGGGCCTTATTCGGGAAGCCTTTCCAATGGCGGCGAGCGACTCGCCCTTGAAAAGCCGGAACAGGCAGATGTCGTGGGCGACCCGAATCCCTGGGTCATCGTTGATGAAGTGATTTATTCCGATCAATCGCCGTGGTCGACGAATGCCGATGGAGCCGGTGCGAGCTTATGGCGGAGCGGGCTGGCACTGTCGGGGCGTGACCCTGAGGCGTGGTCGTCATCGGTGCCCAGTCCCGGTACCATCGCCTGTGATTTTAATGGTGACGGAAAGATAAATCTGTCAGATTGGGCGATTTTGGGACAGAGTTGGATGATGATCCCTAACGAATTGGGCCATATTTTAAAAGGAGATTTGCAGAAAACAGATGACGAAGTTATCATTGACATCAATGATATGATCATTCTGGTGGACAACTGGCTCTGGGAAAACGGCGGTTGATCTTCAATTGGAGTCAATGAATAGAATGGAATCGATGAATAATGACGAATTTAAAAAAAGATTCTCAGTATTTGCGTTTATCCTGGGAGTCTCGCTTGGTTCTGTCTACGCCGCTGCATTACAATCGGATTTTATAAATCCTCCTGATTCTGCGAGACCTGGAGTCTATTGGTATTTCATGGATGGAAATCTCGACCGCGAAGCGATGACCGCAGACCTTGAGTCGATGAAAAAGGTTGGGCTGGGCAATTTGGTTTTCCTTGAGGTGAATGTTGGTGTCCCTCGCGGACCGGTGGATTTCATGAGTGATAAGTGGCAGGATTTGTTTGTCCACGCGGTTCGTGAAGCTGAACGTCTTGGCATTGATATTACCTTGGGCAGCGGTCCCGGATGGACAGGCAGCGGAGGTCCATGGGTCAAACCGCAGCAAGCGATGCAATTTTTAGTTTCCAGTGTTACCGAAACAAAAGGCCCTGCTAAATTCGATGCAGTCCTGCCTATTCCCGAGCAGCGTCCCAGCCCTTGGGGCAATATGCGAACCGGCTGGTTTGAAGATGTTGTTGTGTACGCCTTCCCCCAAAGTGATCCAGTTATTGAAGATGTGGCTGAAAAGGCTCTCTATCAAAGATATCCTTACACATCAAGTCCCGGAGTCAAAGAATTTCTGCCGGCTCCAGCTAAATTTGAAGAGCCAGGCTCTGAAGCTTTCATTTCACCCGAAGATTTAATTGATGTAAGCGAATATTTAGACTCAGACGGCCGGCTGCAATGGGATGTCCCTGCCGGCAACTGGACGATCGTTCGAATGGCTCGTCGTGCCACTTGTGCCAATACACGCCCTGCGCCATCGCCGGGCGTCGGTCTGGAATGCAATAAGTTCGATTCAAAAGCGCTTGATTGGCACTTTGAAAATTATTACGGCAAGCTGATAAAGAAAGTGGGTCCGCGAAAAGGCAAAAACGGCTGGACAACAGTACACATAGACAGTTGGGAAATGGGGTCTCAGAACTGGACGGACGATTTTCTTGCCCAATTTAAGAAGCGACGCGGTTATGACGCGATGCCATACTTACCGGCATACAGCGGACGTGCCGTAGGCAGTCTGGAAGAATCCGAGCGTTTTCTTTGGGATGTTCGCCTGACATCCCAGGAACTGGTGCTGGAAAATCACGCAGGTCACTTGAAAAAACTCGGACGCCAAAACGGTTTTGAACTATCCATCGAACCATACGACATGAATCCAACGGCCGACCTGGACTTGGGTGCCGTCGCCGATGTTCCCATGTGTGAGTTCTGGAGCGATGGGATGGGATTTGATTCGTCTTTTAGCTGCTTCGAATCGACGTCGATTGCACATGCCATGGGCAGGTCGATCGTTTCGGCTGAAGCATTTACCGCAAATCCCGGAGAAGGGTGGAAGCAGTATCCGTGGTCGATGAAAAATCAGGGAGACTGGGCTTTCTGCATAGGTATAAATCGTTTTGTCTATCATACGTTTGCCCATAAACCGCTTGGCGATGCATATCGCCCGGGGATGACAATGGGGCCATTTGGCGTCCACTGGGATCGCGGCCAGACATGGTGGCCTATGGTCACTGATTATCACCAATACGTCAGCCGATGTTCACACCTCATGAGGCAAGGGGTTACCGTGTCAGATATTTTATACCTGACACCTGAGGGGGCTCCGCATGTATTCCGCCCACCGGCCAGCGCATTAGAAGGCGTCGGTCCGCTCGCAGACAAGAAGGGGTACGGTTTTGATGGCTGTTCTCCCAATATCCTCATCGAAAGGGCCAGAGTTCAAAAAGGCAAAATAGCATTCCCCGGCGGAACTTCATACAGCCTGATGATTATGCCCCGGTTTGAAACCATGACGCCAAAACTGCTGGCAAAAATTGAAAGTCTTGTCAAAGACGGAGCAGCGGTTATCGGTTCACCCCCTGTAAAATCACCGAGTTTGTCGGGCTATCCTGAATGTGATGAAGAGGTTCAAAAATTGGCAAAGAAAATCTGGGGAGGATTTGAGGTGCCAACGGAAATTACCAGCCGAAAATACGGCCGAGGAGTTATCTACTGGGGTGGCGTTCTCTCGCCGCCATCTGCCGATATGGAATATCCCATCATTGCCGACAGTAACTGGATATGGTATCCGGAAGGCAATCCTGTACAGGCCGCTCCTGCGGGCACAAGGTATTTCAAGCGTGTTATCAAGGTCGATGGCAAGAAACAGCTTGTATCTGCACGAGCGACGGTGACGGCTGATGATTCATTTTCACTTTGGATTAACGGCAGGAAAGTGCTTCAGGGTGACAGTTTTAAGGTCATCAAAAAGAAACAGATCCTTAGTTATTTACACTCCGGCGAAAACGTCCTTACCATCGCTGCTGCTAACGTTGGGCCAGACGACAACCCGGCCGGACTGATCGCTGCTTTCGAGCTGAGATACAAAGATGGCAGTAAAGAACTTATTTATACCGACAAGTCATGGCATACTGGTCTGAAAGCAAAACCCGACTGGCAGATAACAGCCGATATTTCTGCTAACTGGAAACCCGCGATGGTTTTAGGATATTCTAAAATGGGCCCATGGGGACTGTCACCGACGGCACCTGCACCGGAGTTATATCCTGACTATGACGAAACCGCCGCCGTGTTGAAACGAATGGATATCAACGAAGATTTCACATCCACCGGTCCAATTCGCTACGGCCATCGCACGACAAAACAGCAGGAAATATATTTTGTCTCCAATCGATCCGCCAATCCTGTCAAAGCTGATTGTGTATTCAGAGTTGGAGATTTAAAACCGCAATTGTGGAGTCCCGTTACCGGCCATACTCGTACCCTCCCGCAATACAAAACCCAAAACGGTCTGACAACCATACCGATGCAATTCGAAGCTTATGAGAGTTTCTTCGTGATATTCCCGCGTAAGGATTTATCAACGTCACTGGGGAATGCAATTGCGGTCAACTTCCCCGTCATAAGCCCTGTATTCGCGTTACAAGGTTCATGGGAAGTCAGTTTCGACCCTCAATGGGGCGGTCCTGAAGAGGCCACCTTTGACACGCTTGTCGACTGGACTCAAAGCGACGTAACAGGCATTAAATATTACTCCGGCATCGCAACCTACAGGAAAATCTTCAATCTTTCCGAAGATATTGATGTTGATGGAAAGCTGGTCCTGAATCTTGGTACTGTTCACGATATGGCCCGCGTCAGGCTAAACGGTAAGGATCTCGGCGTAATATGGTGTGCTCCATGGCAGGTTGAAATATCCAACGCGTTAAAAACGGGTGAAAACAAACTTGAAATAGAGATTGCTAACCGGTGGATAAATCGTCTGATTGGAGATCAGCAACCGGGTAATAAAGATGTTCGACAGGTTAAATGGGATAGCGGTTTGCTGGAGGGAAGATCCTATCAGGCTGGACGCTACACATTCACCACCGACGGATTTTATAAGGCCGATATGCCGCTGATGCCTTCCGGCCTTCTCGGCCCAGTAACAATTTTGCGTGAACTCTAAGGTAACTATTGTCGTTTATTAAAAGCAGTTAAAATGTCTAAATCCATAAAATAAATGAATTTCTTTTGTTAAGGATGAATAGTGCAATGAAAAATACTCTTCTGAGAATTGTTGCGGTCGTTTTTGTTTCTTTCATTTCAAGTGTTGTGCTGGCCGATGTGGCTGAGGTAAAAGAACAGTTTGTCAGTCCACCCGATTCGGCCAGACCCCATACGTGGTGGCACTGGATGAATGACAATGTGACAAAGGAGGGCATTACCGCAGATATTGAGGCGATGGCTGAGGTGGGTATTGGCGGGGCTCAAATCTTTAGTGTGGGCGATAAACACTCCGTGAATATCCCGATTGGCCCTGTTGGCTATATGTCCGACGAATGGTTGGAGATGGTTCGTCATGCGGTCAAAGAAGCCAAACGTGTCGGTATTGAAATATGCATGCATAATTGTGCAGGCTGGTCGAGCAGCGGGGGGCCGTGGATTACGCCCGAATATTCGATGAAAATTCTGTCTTTTAGTGAAACCACCGTGAGCGGGCCGAAGGCTGTTTCGATCACATTGCCACAGCCGGAGTCGCGGCGTGATTTTTATCGTGATATTACAGTGCTGGCATTTCCAACACCTAAAAACAATGACTATCGCCTGCCCGATGCTTCCGTAAAAGCGGGGTTTAATTCCAGATACGGTGTTGATCTCGATGTCCATAAGGCACCGGCGGCGGCGATCATCTCGTCCGATGCAATTATAGACATCAGCGGTCAGGTGAAAGCAGGTGGTTCATTGACGTGGGAGTGCCCACAAGGTGACTGGACGATTTTGCGAATAGGCTATACCACGACCGGTAAGGACAATCATCCGGCGCCGGATTCAGGATTGGGCCTGGAATGTGATAAACTTAGTCGCGAGGCCATGGATTTGCATTGGGAAAAAGGCATCAAACCCATCCTTGATAAGCTTGGCGACCTTGCCGGACCTGTCATGAACAATTTACTGATTGACAGTTATGAGGTTGGTCCAAATAACTGGACGCAGGGTTTCGATAAAGAATTTAAGCAGCGGCGTGGATATGATCTGAAACGGTATCTGCCCACGCTGACGGGGCGGGTTGTTGACTGTACCGATGTCTCAGAGCGGTTTTTGTGGGACTATCGACGAACGATTTCAGATTTGTTTACGGCGAATTATTTTGGTTACTTTGCCGATAAATGCCATGATGTTGGTTTATTATGTTCCACTGAGCCTTACGACGGACCGTTTGAATGCCTTTCAATCGCATCGAAGGCGGATATCCTGATGGGGGAATTCTGGATTGGCGGTGCCATGAATTCCTCTCTCCGAATCGCCGCCAGTGTCGCCCACGTCTATGGACGCAAAATTGTCGGGGCGGAATCCTTTACCTCCAGCCCGGAGCAGGGACGCTGGCAGAATCACCCCCGGTCAATGAAAGCACAGGGGGATGATGTGTGGTGCAATGGCGTCAATCGTTACATCTTCCATCGTTATGCGCATCAGCCTTGGCTGGACCAGTGGCCGGGCATGACGATGGGCCAGTGGGGTACGCATTTTGAGCGTACGAATACCTGGTGGAGCGATGGGGCGGCGTGGATGAAGTATATCGCACGGAGCCAGTTTATGTTGCAGTCCGGCCGGTTCCGTGCTGATGTGCTGTATTTTGGTGGAGAGTGTGTGCCCGAAGGAGCGGTCTATCATCCGGAATTGAAAGAAAACGGTTTTGATTACGATGCGATTGGTACTGATTTGATCGGTTCGCTGTCTGTGATTGATGGGAAAATCTCATTGCCCAGCGGCATGCGGTATGAACTCTTGGTCATGCCGGAGACGGAAACGATGAGTGTTGCCGTCGCGAAAAAGATTCAGAAACTTGTCAAAGCAGGTGCCACGGTGTTAGCTGCCAAGCCCAATACAGTACCGAGTCTGACAGGATACCCGGCTTCAGAGACGAAGGTACGTTCGATTGCCAAGAAGGTGTGGGGCAAGAGCGACGCGGCCAAGTCTGACCGTAAGTATGGGAAAGGTCGGATACTATCCGGTTATTCGGTTCAGGAGACCTTGGCGAGAATCAACATTAAACCGGATTTCCAGGTGCTTTCAGAGAATCGACAGATGAACTTCATTCACCGCGTCATTGAAGGTGCGGATGTGTATTTTGTGAGTAATCAGGAGGATGAGGCCGGAACGATTCGCTGTCGTTTTCGGGTGAGCGGTAAAGTGCCGGAACTGTGGGATTCTCAACGCGGAACGATCCTGCCGGCAGCACTTTGGGAAATAAAAGGTGATGAAACAGAGGTGACGCTGCCGTTGGGGCCCGACGAGTCTGTTTTTGTGGTATTTGATAAACCAGTTAAAGGCACGATGGATAGTTATGTTTCAATTGAACGGCAGGGCGGTTCCCCCCTTCAACAGTTGGCTGATCCGCCGGCCAAACTCGAGATCGTTAAGGCGGAGTATGGTGTCGTGACTCTGACTGCCAGCAAGATGGTTGATGTGGCGGACAAGTTGAATTCGCTTATCAAAGATAATTCGCTTTCAGTCACGGTGGACAATAGTCTGGCCGGTGATCCGGCCGGTGGTACGGTCAAGAGCATGCTGGTTGAATACTCATATGACGGCAAGGTGAATACCGTCAAGCTGGGTGAGCATGAGGTATTACAATTGCCGCCGGCCCATTTGCCTGCGGGCAAAGTGTTGAAGATCAACAAAGCGGTTTACGGTGATTTACTCGACCTGATGGTCAAGCTACCGGATATGGTGACTGTCGATATTACCGATCGGGTGAAGGCGGAGATGAAGAATGGCAAATTGGAGATTCGCGTCACCAATGAATTCGCCGGCGGTGATCCCGCGGAATTTGTGCCCAAACAACTGCGGGTGGTTTATCGGCTGGATGGGGTGGAAAAAACGACTCTTAAAAATGAATATGAGATCGTTCGGTTGCCGGACAATAACTGGCATCCAACCCCATGGCCGGCAACTATTTGCCAAGCCAATGGCAAACAGCTATTGCTGACTTGGGATGATGGCAACTATCATTTGAAAAAAGCCAAGGGGGGCGAGTCGGCTGTCAACGTGCCATCGGCTGCTGTACCAATAGCGTTGGATGGTCCATGGTCTGTTCGATTTACCAATGCCGTTCGCCCGCCTGAGCCGATTGTTTTGTCAAAACTGCAATCGCTTTCAGAGCATGCCAATAAGGATGTCAAGGCATTTTCCGGGACCGCGGTCTATGAGAAACAATTGAAGGTGACAAATGGTATGTTGGCGGCGAACAAGCGGGTGGTCCTTGATCTGGGCCAGGTGGAAGTTATGGCCCGGGTGATTGTGAATGGGCATGATTTGGGTGTCCTGTGGATGAATCCGTATCGTGTGGATATCACGGACGCCCTGCGGGCAGGCGATAATCAGATCGAAATTCAGGTGACCAATCTATGGGTAAACCGGCTCATTGGTGATGAAGCCTATCCTGACGATTGCAACTGGAATGGAGTGTCTTTGGCTCAATGGCCTCAGTGGCTTCTTGATGGCAAGCCTCGTCCCAGCCGGCAGCGTCAGACGTTCACCACATGGAAGCATTGGAATGCCGGTGATTCGCTGTTGCCGAGCGGGTTGATCGGGCCGGTGTATGTGCGAGTCGGACAGATCTGGCCGATTGAGGACCTTCATTAAAATCAAAGAAAAATGATATCAAATCAAGCAGTCGAGCAAAACAAGGATGGTTTGTGTAAAAGACTTTCCTGAGAACGGTTGCATAAAACAAAGGCAGGTTAAGTATCATGCCGCATTCTGGTATTGGAGAAATTCCAATGAAGATTTGTTGCAAAAGATTATTTTTTGTGTTGTTTGCTTTGCGCGTGCTTGGGATGAGCCCTTGTGCTGCTCAGGACCTTGAAAGTGGATTTGTGACTCCGGCAGATGATACCAAACCGTGGGTTTACTGGTATTGGCTGGATGGAGATTTGTCCAGGGATGGGATTACAAAGGACCTTGAGGCGATGCGTCAGGCCGGTATCGGCGAGGCTCTGATTGGGCACATTAATCAGGAGAATGTCAAACCGAAGGATGGTGCCGTACAGGTTCTAAGCGAAGAGTGGTATCAGTTACTTGATCACGCCGTTCGCGAGGGCAAGCGGCTTGGTGTTGACATTGGAATGTTTAACGGGCCGGGCTGGAGCCAATCGGGCGGGCCGTGGATTGCCCCGGAAGAATCGATGCAATATGTGGTCAGTTGCGAAACACGTGTTGAAGGGCCGATGACGTTTTCGGAGACATTGGTCGCACCGGATGGTATGATTACAGATATTGCCGTGCTTGCCTTTCCGGCTTCTGACGATGATCGTAGTCTTATTGAAAATAATAAACCTCAGATCAGATTTGAAGGCAAAAAAGAGTTAGCCCAAATCGTCCCTGTCGGTAATGGGAATATTGATATCATCGATGACTCCCGTATCCATCTGCCGGATATTTCAAATGCAGAATGGATATGGTTCCCGGAAGGCAATCCCGTCCAGGCAGCTTCTGCCGGTGATCGATATTTCCGGCATAGATTTATTATTTCCGACAATTTGGCTATTGCTAACGCCAGTCTTCTAATTACCGCTGATAATGCGCAATGGGTCTGGATCAACGGCAAGCCTGTGGATCGAGCCCACAGTACAAACTGGCGGGAAGTTAATCTTTGTGACATTACCGGCTATCTAAAGACCGGTGAAAATGTTATCGCTGTAAAGGTAAATAATGAAGGAGCCAGTTCCAGTCCTGCAGGTCTTATTGCGGCAGCAAAGATTAATATGGCCGGCGGCAAAGCTATTACGATTCATACAGGCAGCGACTGGATTTCATCGGTATCTCCTGCAGATAAGTGGAATGAGGTCGGATTTGCGGGGGCTGACTGGGAAAAGGCTAAGGTGTTAGGAATGAACGGTATCTTGCCATGGAACAGGGTGCAGTTCAATGGCGTTTCAACCTGTAGTATTGACTGGGAACTTCCAGATAAGTTCACTGCCAGAAGTCTTTTATTTAATTTTACACCACCGAATGGGCTTAATGTCCATGGGACGTTGGAAGCGTTGAATCCCGACGGTTCTTTTAAGACAATCAAGGAATTCTCTTACTCCCGGTCTGTTCGTCATGACCCATCGGGCGATAGTACGATGTTTTTACAGCATGCTCCTGTTATTTTTACCTTTATGCCAACCGCTTCAAAGCATTTTCGGCTTAAGCTTGATCGTACTGACGGAGTGAGTGATTTCAAACTGTCATCAGCCGCGATGGTTGAAAATGCAGCTGAAAAGCAGTTGGGCAGGCTTTGGCCGACGCCGCTTCCCAATTGGGACTCTTATCTATGGCCGCAACCCGGGGCCGCTGAAGTTACGACCGGAGCAATCATGCCGAACACGGTGAGAAATCTTTCCAATCTGATGGAAGCTGACGGTACGTTGAGATGGAATGTGCCCGAAGGGCAGTGGATTATCAAACGCTTCGGGACGACTACGACGGGGATCGTTAATCGTCCTGCAGCGGCGGAGGCTACCGGGCTCGAGTGTGACAAAATGAACAAAGCCATTGTCGCAAAGCATTTTGAAGCGATGGTTGGCAAAACACTTGGACGGATTTCTAAAGACGAGCGTAAAGCGGTTAAGCATGTTGTGATTGATAGCTATGAAGTTGGCGGTCAAAACTGGACGGCGGGCTTTGAAAAGATATTCAAGGAACGCCTTGGTTATGATCCTTTGCCTTATTTACCGGTTCTGGATGGCAGTGTTGTTGGCAGTCCGGATATATCGGAACGTTTTCTTTGGGATTTACGCCGGTTAGTGGCCGATCTTATCTCCGAAAATTATGTAGGAGGATTAAGGGATATTGCCAATAAAAATGGTTTGAAGCTTTGGCTCGAAAATTATGGACATTGGGGTTATCCCGGCGAATTTCTGCAGTATGGCGGATACGCCGACCATGTCAGCGGTGAGTTCTGGACCGTCGGCGACCTTGGCTCGATTGAGCTTCGTGATGCGGCCTCTTGTGTGCATACGTACGGTAAGGGCATTGTCTCCGCTGAAGCATTTACCAGCACGCTGAATTTAAGTGATCATCCGTTTTCATTAAAGCCTCGCGGCGATTGGGCATTTACCGAAGGCATCAATCACTTCGTGCTGCACGTCTATGCCCACCAGTCCGAAGACCTGCCGGCTCCCGGCAGAAATCCATGGTTCGGTACGCCGTTCCATCGCAACAATCCGTGGTTTATGGAAATGCGGTCGTGGGTTCGCTATCTGCAGCGCTGTAATTATATGCTGCAACAGGGGCATCATGTTGCCGATGTTGCTTATTTCATTGGTGAAGATGCACCGAAGATGAGCGGGATTCGTCAGCAGATCCTGCCGGCCGGCTATAACTATGACTATATCAACGCTGATGTGGTCCGGGACCGTATGGTCATAAAGGACGGCCGTTGGACCTTGCCGGATGGGATGAGCTATAGCGTACTCGCATTACCCAGGCTCGAAACGATGCGGCCGGAACTTTTGACAAAAATTCGTGATCTCGTAAAAAAAGGCGGTGTCATTGCCGGTACGCCGCCGAATCGGTCACCAAGCCTGCAGGGCTTTCCTGCCTGTGATAAAACAGTAAAAAAATTGGCAGCCGAAATATGGGCTGATTGCGATGGGGTTCAAGTTAAGCAGCGAAAATTCGTCAAGGGGACAGTCTTCAACGGCGTTGAGATGCAAACGGTATTTGATACGCTCAATATTGCCCCGGAAGTAACGATTGCCGAGGAAGGCCTGCTTTGGACGCATCGGAAGGATGGCAATAAGGATATTTACTTTATCAGTAACCAGAATAGTCATTCAATTCTTGCAAATATGTCGTTTCGCATCGGGGACCGGGCACCGGAAATCTGGGATCCTGTCACCGGGGAAATAATTCGTACCGCCTGTTTCCAGCGAGATGGCGACTGTACAAAACTGACAGTTCCGATGGACCGAGCAGATTCTGTTTTTATCGTGTTCAGCAAAGCGTTCAAAAGCAAAATAGTAGAATGCGTGAAACTAAACGGCAGGGTGTTGAATCCCGCAGAGGCGACTCTATACTTTGATACGAACTCGGAAATGAAAGCATTGGTCACTGAATCTGGCAAATATACAGTACAGTTTACGGAGGGCAATCAGATCGAATTCGAGGTGCCATCAATGCCGGTACCTGTCACTGTTGATGGTGATTGGCAGGTGCGTTTTCCATTCGCAATGGGCTTGGTAGATCAGAAGTTCGACCCATTGACTCCATGGCTCATGAACGAAAATGAAAATATTAAAAGTTTTACCGGGACGGCAACGTATCGGAAAACATTAGATATTCCTTTAGATTATTTCTCGGAAAATCATCGCATCAAGCTGAATCTCGGCAGCGTAAGCGTGATGGCTGAGGTTCGCATTAACGGCAAAAAGTTTGAGACGATGTGGAAGCCGCCTTTTGAGCTGGATATAACGAATGCTGCCAGGCCGGGCAAAAACAGACTTGAGATTGGCGTAACAAATTCTCATGGAAACAATCTGTCGGGTCTGACCGGACCGGTTACCATAAGTACCATCACCGTCGTGGATATTCCGCGGCCATAAAAGACTGCATGCTTTAAGGCGATATATTTTTAGAAGTTACCTGAATTCATTCACCAAAACCGATAACTTTCAAACAAAAATATTGCTTTATCGGGTGACTTCTTGATCAATACTGTGTCAGCCAGTTTTGAACAAACACAGCAAGGTCCAGCAGGTTAACCACCCCATCCGAAGAGCCGTCGATGTCACAGACAGGATTGTATGGGGTTTGTCCGTCTTCAGCTAGCCACGACTGGGCAAGGACTTCGAAATCCTTTAAGTCCACGTCTCCATCCGGCTCAAAATCGCCCGAGTACGGGGCAGTCACACTTGACAGCGTTGGAATAAACAGAAAATCACTGCTGCTCAAGGTTCCATTATGCGCCTGAATGGCCAGCACATTGAAACCGGGATTTAGGATACTGACATAGGCTGCCAGATCGACCTGACGCGGCGTACAGCCGGAACCGCAGCAGGCTTCGTGTGTATCGCTGCCGGCGGGCTGATTGTGTGCCACCACTTTGGGTGGATACTGGCTGTCTATTTGAATGCCGTTCAGGTAAGCGATATAGCCGTCATCCCACTCCATACCGAATGTCAATTCGGTCAGGCGTGTCGGATCGGCCACCCAGAAAAGTTTGCGGGCATAAACACTGTAATAATTATCCTGCATATCAATTAAATTAGTGGCAATACAGGATTCGTAACCGGAGTTGTCTTCATAGCCAAAACCGGATGGACCTGATAGCCACGCAGTATCATCAAAGGCCACTTGGTTCCAGTCCGCAAGCGGTTCGCTGCTGCCCTTGAAGTATTGCCAGTCGTCACCTTCTACAATCAGTTGCTTTGGGATTTCATAAGCTTTTTCGTAGGTGACCTGCGCATAATTGGTAATTTCGGCATTCACTGGATTGCTGAGGGATACGCTGATGAGACGGAGGTCTTCCGTTGAACCCAGCGTAAATTCGATCTGCTGAACCGTTTGGCCGGGCGTAAAGTTCAGCGTGCCGGCGGCCAGCAATCCTGTGTTTGCACTGACGGTGTAATTCACACTGACGAAACTTGTCGTAAAAGTGCTCAGGCGAACGGGAATTTTGTATTCAAGTTGAGAGTCTGAGAGATCCTGAGTGTCTTGAAAAGCGGCAATGCCGATTCCGACCGTGTCGGCCGCACTTGGCAAGAAGAACTCCAGCTCATCCAGTTGATTCGCGTCATTCTGTGGATTCCAAAGTGTATTGTTTGGGTGGTTAATATTGGGAACGCTCAAATAGTTATTTTGAATATTCATCTGTGAAAGATGCAATTCCCAATTGTCCCAGGCACGTCCCCACACATCCCGATGATTGAACAGCAGCAGGGAATTCTGCACATCAAGGAAGCCGGTGTAGGCTCTGTCATAATTGTCGCCAAAGCGAGTTCCAACCACATTACCGGTACAGAAACAATGATCCGCATCAATCAGCGGTTCGTCATAGCCGCATTCGATTGCCTGGCCGCTATTGATCACGACGGTATCGGTAACGGTGATTTCTCGGGGATTGCCGGATGAGCAGGCCAACGCCTCATGAATCGTGGATTCGAACCAACAGCCGTCAATGGTTACCGAACCGGTATCGCCTTGTCCGGCATCGATACCATCATCCAGTGTCCATCCGAACAGACAATCGGTGAATGAATGAGGCCCGCCGGAAAGATAGATACAGTCGTTATCATCATCGATGAAAGATTCTCTGACGGGTGGAAACTCGATCAGGGCACTGTCTTGCATCGTGACCGAACCATTGTTGTATTGACCCACCGTGACGGCTTTTTGCATCAGGCAGCCTGTCATCGTCAGATAGCCGTATTCACCATGTCCAATTTGACCTTCATTTTCGACCATATAACAATCAGTTAATGTAACGTGTGCATTGTTTGACAGTAAAAACAGGCATTGTTCTGACTGGTGCGTAAAATAACCGGAATGACTGCTGAACCAGCTTGCATCCGCTCCACTTGCCGTGAAAATACAGCCGGTAAAGTCTCCCTCAGAAGTACTTGACTCACAAATAAAACCACCCCACGGAGCGGCCCTGTCCTGTGCGGTGAAGACAGCGGGTTGCTGGTTCGTTCCGTTAACGATCATGTGACCATCCAATGTGATTTCAACATCCGGACTGATGACGATAACACTGCCTGCACCAATTGTAAGTGTTACGCCGGCAGGAATTGTCAGATCGCCCGTGATTTGTATCCGTGCATCCTGTCCCCAATCGGTTGAAGCGGCCACACTCCCTGAAACCGTTTGCCAGGTTGTAGTCGGTTCGATCGTGATTTGTTTGGGTTCAGAAAGCGATTGAATTTGTGCATTATAAGAAATAACACCTGACTCCGTTGATGCCGGTAGAAAAACAGAACCGACGCCGCGAAGCAGTTGCAGAGGATAATCGTCAAAGCCGGCGGCTGTGACATTTCCGTTGACTCCGATTCTTTTGCCGGTGAGGTTTTCTATACGTGCAATAACAGGAATCTCTAATCCCATTGGGAAGACTGCCGGCGTCACGATTTCCAGTTGCGAACCAATGAATTCACCTGCCGCGGAATCAATCATCGGATAAGGTGTGAAGACAGGAAGCCCCCATTCGGTATTGGCGCGTTCGGAGGCCCTCACGATAAATTGAATCAGTACGCTTTCTTCTGTTCCTGTGGCTTGTTCGCTTCGGGAGACATCCAATTCGTAATACTCAGGGGAATCAACCTCAACAGATACATCAGTCGCAACCGAGCTGCCATTTAATGTTGCTGTGTAATCATAACCGGTTTCGGAAGTGATTGTGAAAGAAACGCTGTCAGCGTAGACCTGCTGGTTCGAGACGCCAGAGATGGTGATCTCCGCAAATCCTGCACAGGCAATCATTAAAAAACACAAAACAGGCCACTGCCCCCCCCAAAATATACTGGAAATCGAAGCCGTTTTTCGAAAAGAAGTAGAGTTCAACTTTTTCATCATCACTCCAGGATTATGGAATTGGCAAGATATTGATTTTACTGCCCCCAATAGGCTGGACTGATTATACCTGATTTCCGAGCTTAAAACAATAATATTCCCACTCTGTTAATAATTACCAACTCGGCTATATTACGTCTACTTGTAGGCTTAACTCCTCTTTTTCTGTCCGATAACACGGCCGATCTTCGCCGAGAAATAAAATTTCAGTAGGATTTAGTAACATATTTTGGTAAAATTTAGGGTTATTATAGCTTAATTTTCAACGGAAACTCTCAGGAGACAGAGGGGCGTTGAATTTCGATTCGGGGGTACTATGTACAAATACAAACTCGTTTATGTTTTACTGACAATCTTACTCTCAGCCATTGGCACAGCATCTTGCCCTGTCGGCGATCTCGATGGTAATTGTTCCGTGGGACTGGGGGATTTGGTAATATTTGCAAATTACTGGCTGGATGAGACAACCAATGAAGCCAATTTGGATGGGATTGCAGGGACCGATTTTAATGATTATGTTATTCTTGCCGAGCATTGGGGGCAAGTTGGATATCGGCTTGTAATTAATGAGTGCATGGCCGACAATAAAGGAACGATTGAGGACCCTGACGAAACAGGAGAGTACCCCGACTGGATTGAAATCTACAATCCGGGCTCTACCCCTATCAATATGGGTGGAATGTATTTAACCGATGCGCTCATCACCCCAACCCTGTGGCAGGTTCCGACCAATGCTCCCTCGCAAACCACAATCCAACCGGGTGGCTATCTGCTTCTCTGGGCTGATGACGAAACGACACAGGGGCCTCTGCATGTCGGATTTAAGCTCGACGCCGGCGGTGAACAGGTGGGTCTCTTTGACAGCACCGGCATTCAAATCGATAGCATTACCTTTGGAAGTCAGGGGACGGATGAATCCTATGGCCGATATCCGAATGGTGGGGCGGGATGGCAGGTCTTTGCAGACGGGACAGCGACTCCCGGCAGCACAAACGGTGGAGAATCAGCAGACACGGGAATCATTATTAGCGAGATCATGTATCATCCCGGCCACAATGACTTGGTCTTTGAGCCGGAGCCGATTAACCAGGAGTATATCGAACTTTTTAACACCGGCTCGAGTCTGGTAGATCTTGGAGGATGGCGGTTTGTTGACGGTGTTGCGATAGAGTTGCCTGTTGGTACGACGATCGGAGCCAACAGCTATTTGGTGGTTGCGGCCAATGTTGCGGCCTTTTCCGCCAAGCATCCGACGGTCACCAATGTAGTTGGCGGTTGGGTCGGAAAACTGAGTGACTCCGGAGAACAGATCACCTTGGTCAATAGCATCGGTACGGTGATTGACAGCGTGGATTACTGTGACGAAGGAGACTGGGCCCAACGTGTTCTGGGGCCACTGGATTATAATCATCGCGGCTGGATGTGGTCCAGTGCGCATGACGGTGACGGTGAGTCACTGGAAGTCGTTTGTACGGCGATTTCCAATACGTCCGGACAGAACTGGAAGGCGAGTACCACCGGCCACGGAACGCCGGGGACCGCGAACTCGGTTTCAGCGTCCGATACCGCCCCCATTATTGCTGATGCAAAGCATATGCCCGCGATACCCGGCAGCAGCGACCCGGTTGTCGTCACTGCCGAGATTATTGACGCTGATCTTGCCGGCGTTTCTGTGACACTGCAATGGCGTGTTGATACCTCTGTGTATATCAAGAGTGAATATCCGACATATGTTCCCGCAAGCTATACAACGATTTCAATGGTCGATGACGGTTTGAACGGTGATGGGCAGGCCGGCGATGGTGTTTATGGCGCAACGATTCCGGCGCAGGCCAACGAGGCAGTTGTTGAGTTCTTTATTACAGCCAGTGATACCCAAGCCAATACGCGAACCTGGCCGGCGGCCTGTGATGTTGACGGAACGCCGCAGCAGGTGGCCAACATGCTGTACCAGGTCAATGATGCATTTGCGACGGAAACCACATGGAGCCCCGGCAAGCAGCCGGTCTATTACCTGGTTATGACAGAGGCCGAACGCGGCCGAATCGAAGATATTGGCGATGGCGGCAGTGATGAACAGTATTCTGATGCCCAGATGAATGCGACATTTGTCAGTGCCGACGGGGTGGACACGAAGAGTCGGTATACCGTTGGCGTGCGGAATCGCGGCAATGGTTCACGACGGCTTCCGCCCAATAACTACCGCGTCAATTTCCGGCATGATGATCCGTGGAAAAATGTGACGGCCATCAATATCAACAGCAAATATACATATCTGCAGCTTGTGGGCAATTCGATTTTCCGTCTGGCGGGCCTTTATGCCGCCGATGCGACCGCTGTTCAGGTGAGAGTGAACGGTCAGAATCTGGCGGTAACCGAAACGATCCCCAGCCGGATGTACGGAACGTATGTGCATCTTGAAGTGCTTGACGGTGACTTTGCCGCGACCCATTTTCCGGATGACGGGGGCGGGAATATGTACAAGGCAGCCATCTATCCGCAGGTGGCAGATATGACCTATCTTGGAACAAATCCGGCGGACTATGTGGCACGCGGCTACTCAAAAGGTACCAATGAATCGGAAAACGACTGGACTGATCTGTTTGAAATGACCAATGTGTTGGAAAATGAGCCGGATGCAACCTATACCGACCGGCTTGAGCAGGTGGTTGATACGGATCAGTGGATTCGATGGTATGCGGTCCAGGCCCTGATTGGCAATGGTGAAACGAATCTTGGCAACGGATACGGCGATGACTATCGCATCTATCGCGGCGTCGTGGATCCTCGTTTTAAACTGGTTACTCACGATATGGACACGATTCTGGGAGAAGGAGATTATGATCAGGTGACCCCCGATGAGTCGATCTGGCGTTGTATTGCGCCTCATACAAATGTTCACATGGTGGTAATCGAGCGTTTCTTGCAGCATCCGGACTATGTGTGGAAATATTATGCTGAACTGAAAAAAGCCACCGAGACGATCTTTGCTCCTGAGACGATGAATCCGCTGCTGGATTCGCTTTTGGGAGGCTTTGTTCCGGAGTCAAAGCTGGCTGATATGAAGCAATTTGTGCTAGATCGTAATGCCAGTGTGCTGTCGCAGATTCCGCTGACTTTTTCGGCCGAAAGCAGTTTGCCGGTGGTCAGTGGCTACTACCAGACAACAACTGCGATCGCTTCGGTCAATGGCACCGCCGACGCAACGGAAACCCGGGCGGTTCGAGTGAACGGTCTGCTTGCAAACTGGGACGGCGTGGAAGGCACCTGGTCTCTGACGACCGGTCTTTCGCTGTTGCCGGGCATCAATCGCGTAAGTGTGCAGACGTACGGCGCCCCGGAAGGGACCGGCGACGAACTGCATCGCGGATATGTCGATATCTGGTATGACGACGGCAATCAGAGTTCGCTGTCGGGCACACTGGCGGTCGATACGGTCCTGACTGCGGCATCGGGCCCCTGGCATGTGACGGGAGATATTGTCATTCCGGCCGGAGTAACGTTGACGATTCAGGCGGGAACCACTGTCTTTTTTGATACGGCAGCGGGCATTACCGTCAATGGGGCCCTCGTCGCCGAGGGTACGGAGTTCGCCCATATCCGCATGGCTCCCAATCCGGGATCGGCGACGCGGTGGGATGGTCTGAGCCTTCAGAACACGCCGGCAGACAGCCGCCTGGTCTACGTGGACATGGAATACGGCGACGGGCAGGGCGACTCGGTTATCGTCAATGCCGCACGCGTCTTCATGAATTACATGACGTTTACCAGCACCAATGACACGACGCCTTTCATGGAGCTGACGCACCCGCAGGCGATCATCCAAAACTGCGTCTTCCCCTCAATCGGCGGCACCGAACCCCTGCACGGTTCAGGGCTTTCCGGCAGCGAATACCTGATCTTCGATGGCTGCACGATCGGCCAGACGACGGGCTATAACGACATCCTGGACTTCACCGGCGGCAAACGCCCGGGTCCCATTATCCAAATGTACAACAACTTTTTCCCCGGAGGCGGTGACGATGCACTCGACTTCGATGGCACCGACGGACATGTCGAGGGGAATATCTTTTTGACATTTGCCAACGGTTACGACGGCAATGTGGACCATACCACGGCTAACGCTGTTGCGACGGACTTCGGGAGCGATGTCGTGATCGCACGCAACCTGTTTGTCGGTGGCGATCACCACATATTGCTGAAGAACGACGTGGCGATCACATCGCAAAACAACACCTTCGTCGGCGCGACGATGGCGTCGATTAACTTCGGAGAGCCCGCACGCGGCGTCGACCCCGGCGCCGGCGCCTATCTGGAGAATAACATATTCTGGGATGACGCCAGGATATTCTACAACATTTTCGACAACCCGGCCTACCCCGGCTACGGGCCGGACCCCATGCCTTCTATCTTTAACACGATCGTCCCGGCCCAGTGGCACTCCCTCGGCGCCGACAATCTCGATGCTGCTCCGCAGTTTGCTGACCCGGCAGTCGGCGATTACAGTTTGCAGCCGGGCTCGTCGGCGATCGGCGCCGGAACCAATGGTCTGGATATGGGATACCAGGTATCCGCCGGCGCCTCCATTTCGGGTGCGCCAGCGCCGATATCCTACATGACAGAAGCCACATTATCTGTTGGCGGCCCAGGCATCGTCAGCTACCGCTGGCGGTTGGTCGACAACGGTGTGCCTGGCGCGTGGAGCAGCGAAATTTCGCTGCCGATCGCCTCTGACAATTACATTCTCGGGACGCTGTCGTTGGCGGGCCTTCAAAACGGACATACCTATCGTGTGGATGTCGTTGGCAAAAATTCCGCCGGTCTCTGGCAGGGACAGCAATTCAGTGATACCGACTTTGTGGCGTTAGGCAACGCCGAGGGTAATTCATCGCAGGTATGGACGGTTGACACGTCGTTCCGAATGTTGGTCATCAATGAAGTTTTGGCCAGCAATGTCACCACGGCACATGAGGGAACCTATCCGGACATGATCGAGCTGTTCTATGATGGACCGAGCCCGATTGATCTGGGCGGTTACAGGTTAACCGATAATATGGATTTGCCCGAAAAGTTCGTGTTTGCGCCGGGGACGATAATGAATCCGGGCGACTATCTCGTTCTGTATGCGGATGTCAGCAATACCTCGGGTATCCATACGGGATTTTCGATTGATTCAGGCGGGGACGACCTTACGTTGTTGAACGCTGCCGGCCAGGTTGTAGATTCGGTTGTCTTTGGCATGCAGTTGGATGACAAGTCGGTGGGTCGAATCGGCTTCGACAGGCACTGGACGCTTACTGAAATGACGTTCGGGGGGCTCAACACGGCCGCTCCGCGGGGAGATGCCAGAGAACTCAAGATTAACGAGTGGTTGGCTGACGGGAAGATTCTGTTTGTTGATGACTGGATGGAACTCTACAATCCCATGCCGTACGCGGTTGACATGGGTGGGTTGTATATGACGGACGATCCGGTCGCCGAACCCAATAAATGCCAAGTTGGCTCCTTGAGCTTTATCGAGGCCTTCGGGTATGCCGTGTTCATCGCAGACAAGACGAACGCAAGTGGCCACCTCTCCTTCAATTTAAGTGCGGACGGCGAAATCCTCAGCCTTTTTGATGCGGACCTGCACGAGATCGACAAGGTTCTCTATGGTCCCCATATGACAGACACCTCTCAGGGGCGTATGCCGGATGGTGGGCAGGAAATAGGTTTCTTTGATTTACCAACCCCCGGTGCTTCGAATATAAATGTCGTGACGACGGTTACGACCGATCCCCTGATTGGAATCGAAGACATCTGGTCGTATGAGCAGTCCGGGGACGACTTGGGGACATTGTGGCGTAATGCAGGGTATAATGATTCCGCCTGGCCAAGCGGAGCGGCACTGTTATACGTAGAAAGCTCGTCGCTGCCGGCGCCGAAAAACACCCCGCTGACACTGGGGCAGCGTACCTATTATTTCCGACGGCACTTTACGTTTAACGGCAATCCGGCCGACGTGGATCATCTGGACCTCTCGACAGTTCTTGATGACGGGGCTGTGATCTATCTAAATGGCGTTGAAGTGTTCAGGATTCGAATCGATAGCGGCACCGTGACTCATTCGACGTGGGCTTCTGATCCTGCTGTTGGCAACGCAGGGTATGAGAGTTTTACTATTCCGGCTGCGGCGCTGCAAAATGGTGACAATGTGATTGCTGTTGAGGTTCATCAAGCTGGCTCGGACAGCAGCGATGTCGTGTTCGGACTCGAGCTTGATGCGGTTAGTACGACGACTGTTATCGACGATCCTTATGTGGATGACCGGGCCGTTCTCTCGAGTCTGCGGATTACGGAAATCATGTACAATCCTGCGGCCGATCCGAATTCCGAATTTATCGAATTGCAAAATATCAGCGATACGACAATTGATCTTGAAGGCGTTCGTTTTACCGCCGGGATCGACTTTACCTTCCCGGCAATGACGCTGGCTGCCGGCGAATATACCGTGGTTGTTAGCAGGCAGGATGTGTTTGAAGCTCGATATGGGGCACTGATAAACGTGGCAGGTGAGTATGTCGGTAAACTGAGTAACGGGGGCGAAGAGGTTGTTCTTCGACTTGCTGAGCCTCTGGATGCGGCAGTCATGCGGTTTGAGTACAAAGACGGATGGTATCCGACCACCGACGGCGGAGGCTATTCCCTGGTCATCGCAGATCCGACAGGAACGCTCAAAAGCTGGCGGGATGCGGAAAGCTGGCGTCCCAGTTATGCAGCTGGGGGAACACCGGGCAGAGATGATATTGCGGGCGTGATGATCAATGAAGTCCTCGCTCATTCGCATGACATCGCTCCGGATTGGGTCGAATTGTATAATCCGACGGCAAGCCCGGTTGACGTGGGAGGATGGTATCTCAGTGACTCGGCTGACAATTTGATGAAATACCAAATATCAAATAATACCATAATCCCATCCGGCGGCTATCTGGTTCTGTACGAGAACACTGATTTCGGCACCCAGTTTGCGTTGAGCGAAAACGGGGATGAGGTCTATCTCAGTTCCGCCGAGAGCGGGGCACTTACCGGGTATACGGTTGAAGTTTCTTTTGGTGCCTCGGAAACAGGCATTTCGTTTGGGCTTTATGAAAAAAGTGATGGAACGACCGTGTTTGTTTCAATGGCCTCTGTTACGCCGAATGATTCCAATAGCGGACCGAAGGTCGGCCCGGTTGTCATCAGCGAGATAATGTACAATCCCCTTCCCCCGGCGGGTGCTTCCTATCCGGATCAGGACTATGAATATATCGAACTTCATAACATCACGGGGTTGCCGGTGATGCTGGACTATTATGACGGCGAAACACTCGAAACGCTGGGGTGGACATTTACCGCAGGCATCGACTACACATTCCCGCTGGGCACAACCATCCCGGCAAACGGCTACTTGATCGTCGCCAAAAATCCGGCCGCATTTACCGAAAAGCACGGAACAATCAGTGCCGCTGTTCTTGGGCCTTTCGAAAATGACTCAAAGCTTAGCAATGGTGGGGAATTGCTGGAGTTGTCCATGCCGGGCGATACCGATCTGGCGGGGACACGGTATTATATTCTGGTTGACTGGGTGCTTTATGACGACGAATCTCCGTGGCCTGCGACACCGGATGGCGGTGGTCAGGCACTGGACCGAATCGATGATGGTTCATATGGCGATGATTTTATTAACTGGCAAGCACAGAATCATTCTCCCGGTCTTTAAACCGTATCTAGACAACAGCTATGAAAGTCATTGCACACCGGTCATTTACTCATTCGAAGTGCATACTGTACGGCGATGTCAATAATCTTTCGCACATTTTCTAGACGCCATTTCGAAACCAAGAAATAACAGCGGTATCAATGCTGAAAACGGTGATTCTGCCAGTTTTGAAATAGCCTGTAGAAGCCGCTCCAAAACCTCAATTTACAGTTAAGTAAGAGCCGATATATATATGTGGTTTATGGATCTTACAAACGAACAATGGCAGATATCTTAGTTTCCCTGAGAATTAGGTCATAGGCTCAGGGTTTAAAATTTTCAGAAATTCAAAAAACAGCGCAGTTTTTCTTCGTGTTATGAAATTACTATAAGAACAAGGTATCTTGAGTGGAGTAACAGATATTGTGAATCCAAAGACCGGACATAGTAGTGAGAGACGTGATTTTCTTCAGCTATTCATGAATAGCCAGAAAAGCATATACAGTTATATCCTTTCTATGGTTCACAATAAAATAGATGCCGAGGATCTGACTCAGGAAACAGCGTTGTTGATGTGGGATAAATACGATGAATTTGAGGCAGGAACCAGCTTTGTTGCCTGGGGTATTCAAATTGCCCGTTACAAAGTTCTGAGTTACTATCGGAACAAAAAAGATATCAAACGATTTGATGACGATTTGTTAGATGGGATCTCTAAATCTTATCAACGAAAAATAAGTGAAGTGAAAGGCCGCCTGGAAGCCCTTGATGATTGTTTGGAAAAATTGAACAGCAAAGACAGGGAATTGATCAGATTTCATTATGAACAGGGGTTGAAAATAACTCAGTTGAAAAATGTTATAGGGGGGTCTGTGCATGTGCTTTACCGGACAATGGCTCGGATTCATGCATTGCTTCATCGTTGTGTAAACAGGACAATGGGTGAGTGGAATTATGAATAACCGGATGGACGACCAGAGTGAGATCATCAGATTACTCCTGTTGGAACTTAATGGTTCGTGCAGCCAGAATGAGTTTGATCATTTGTGTCGGCAACTTAAGTCGAGCCCTGAAATGCTGGATTTTTACGTTGAGTTTATGATTTTATATTCCGGGCTCATTCAAAGCGGCGAGAATGTCCAATCACGGGTTTTTGAGCCAACAGAACACGACATGTGCGTTCTTGAGCCTGCTTTATGGGCACAATTGTCTCGTGAAGAACTGGATGCTCCGGCCATTGAAATACAAAAAGAAGACGATATACTGCGAACACCACGGAAGTACGAAAAAGTCGAATTGCCGCCTCGAGTATATTCTAAAGGCACCCTCTGGTTCTCCATTCTTTCCATTGCGGCGACATTCATATTGCTGGCTTATGTCTGGACGCATCCGCGTCACATTCCACAGGATGTTGCTACGATTACTGATATTTATAGAGCTGCATGGGATGAGTCAGATGTTTTATTGGAAAAAGGAATCCGCCTTTTTGACAACAGGGAGCCGATAACTCTTCGTCAAGGAGTTCTGAAGGTTCAGTTTGATAATGGTGCTCAAGTTGTCATCGAGGGACCCTCGGAATTTTCTCTTGAAGCCAGTGAACGCATGCATTTGAATTACGGGAAAATCTATGCAAAAGTTCCTTCTCAGGCTGTGGGGTTTCGAGTTAATACCCCCAATTGTGGTGTGATTGACTTGGGGACTGAGTTTGGCGTGGATGTCAATGGAAGGGGGGAGACCAATGTGCAATTATTCAAAGGCAAAGCCTCGCTTGTTCTCGCTTCTCGCAATAACACCCAGCAAAGCCAGATGCTTGAACCTCACGAGGCCAAGCGGGTGACAACTGCGGGGGATGTGCGAACGGTCTCATTTCAGGACCATCACTTTATTCGAGACTTCAATTCTGAACGGTCTGTTTTGTGGAATGGTCAGAATCTGAGTTTAGCCAACATTGCTTCCGGGGGAGATGGTTGGGGCCGGCAGTCTTTGAATATGGGGATTGATCAGATAACCGGAAAGCTTGTGTCAGGTAATACAGAGCAACGTATCAACAAAGTCGCTCAAGGCTATATTTCAGTTTCACAACTTCCCTATGTGGATGGTGTTTTTGTGCCGGATTGCGGCGAAGGTCCCGCCCAGTTGACCTCGGCGGGACATGTCTTCGACGGCTTTGGTGATACGGGCGGTGATTATTTTATGCCGATCGGTTCGTATTCAACGATCAATATGTCGCATGCCGACAGAGCGGGTATGTGGCCTACAAAGATCCGCTTCGCCGATTATCCTGAAGAGACGGCGGTTAATTTGTGTGTACATGCTAATTCGGGCATCACATTCGATTTGCAGAAAATACGCCAATCATTGCCCTTTGTGAAAATTACCGGCTTTTCAAGTGTCTATGGTGTCCCGGTAACCCGGGAAGACCAGGGCGATGTCCATGTTGATTTTTATGTGTTTGTGGATGGAGTTGCGCGAATGATCGAAAAGGATGTCTATAATAAGGCAGAGCCCGGACAGTTGAGCATTCCTTTGACTGAAACAGATCGTTTTCTGACACTTGCATGTACTGAAGGAGCATTGAATTTTGGTGATTGGAGCTTGTTTGTAAACCCGGAATTGGAGTTGGAATTAGCGGATTAACGGCGAAGTCGAATAGAGAAATTTAATAGAGAGGTATGTATGTATCTGAGGACTAACAAATTATTTTTTTGGAGGTTACAGTGATGATTAAGATGAAACGTTTTTGGGCGGTACTCGTCATGGTAATGATGGTATTGGCAGGGCACGCCAGCGCAGCGTTGGTGGACCGGGCCGGTTCCTTTGAGATTACTTACA
The DNA here is from genome assembly GCA_963675155.1 of Anaerohalosphaeraceae bacterium. Classification (GTDB taxonomy): domain Bacteria; phylum Planctomycetota; class Phycisphaerae; order Sedimentisphaerales; family Anaerohalosphaeraceae; genus 4572-13. The sequence continues at coordinate 2,112,923 of OY775912.1, forward strand.
GCACCGCCATCGGCTCTAACGAAAATGGTCAAAGAGTGTTTGATGACACGACTGAGACCAAATGGCTGACGGAATGGGGGCAGTCGACCGGCTGGCTTCAGTTTGATTTCAGCGAGGACGATGCCTTTGTGGTCGATGGTTATACGATTACATCTGCGAATGACTCGCCGGACCGGACACCGAAAGATTGGACGCTGCAAGGATCTAATGATGATGGTGCGACCTGGACCACTGTAGATACTCGCACAGGTGAGACGGGTTGGTCTACGTTTGAAAAACGACCCTACTCATTCACCAATACGACGGCTTATAAAATCTATAAGTTGGATGTGACGGCCAATAATGGTGACGGTAATTTAATGGGCTTTTCAGAACTTGAACTGCTGGACGGTGATATTGACAGAACGGATATGCCGGGGAACATTACCGGCAATGCTCAGATCAATATTCGCGAAAGTGCCTTTGCGGCATTTGACGGAACTGATCAGACCAAGTGGCTGTCAAATGCGGGAAGCACCGGTTGGCTTCAATTTGAATTTTCGGACGGCCTGGCTTATTCGATCAATGGCTATTCAATCACCTCAGCCAATGACTCGCCCGAACGGACACCGAAGGATTGGACGCTGGAAGGGTCCAATGACGGCGTTAATTGGACGATTGTAGACACTCGCGTCGATGAGGCAGGCTGGAGTACTTTTGAAAAGCGTTCCTATTCATTTACGAATACCGCCGCTTATCGTATCTACAGACTGGATGTGACAGCCAATAACGGTGATGGCAGTCTTTTGGGGTTGTCAGAGTTTGAATTGTTGGATGATGACGTTCCGACCGTGATTTCCATGGCTCCCGGTAACTTCCAGGCAACCAGTGACAATCCGCTGACTCTGTCCTGGGATTCTGTTTTGAATCAGTCCAGTGCGATTACCTATACCATGAATTTCGGAACGGATTCAGACTTTACTGGAGCCGGTACTATTACTGAGGCAGGCCTCACGGCTAAAGAGTGGGCCGTTCCTGAAACATCTGTTACAGATGATTCTACATATTACTGGCGTGTCGATATTGTGGATGATCCAAATGGAACAGGCACAGAGACATATGTGGGAACTCCTTTCAAGTTCCGTGTTTACCGTCAGGTTGAAAAAGTTTTGGAATGGTCCATGGACAGTTTTGGTGCAGGGACTCTTTATTCTTATGAAAATCCTGTTCAGCATGTTACGGCAACCGCTTCCAGTATCGAGCAGAGCAACCGAAGCGCCGGCAATACTACTGGGCCCGGCTTGTACATTGATCCCACAATTGCGGATCCGAATGGACTAACTCATTCAAACAACGCAACTCAGATGTGGATTAGTGATCCAAGTCAGGAAGGGACTGTCTGGATTCAGTATGCCTTTGATCAAGCTTATCAGCTTGGTACTATGATGGTTTGGAACCACAACGTCGGTGAGCCCTGGCTTTCGGAGTTAGATCGCGGAATGCGGGATGTCATCGTCAGCTACTCGATGGACGAAACCAACTGGACGACGCTGGGTAATTATACGATTCCAATGGGAACCGGTGAAAATGGCGCGCTGCCGAGCATCGGAATTGACTTTGCCGGTATCGAAGCTCAGTATGTTCGTATTACGGCTGCTGAAGTCAATGGTAACTGGGGAGCAGCGGGGCATCATGCGTTGTCTGAAGTTCGTTTCGGACAGTATAATCAACCGGTCATTTCATATATTATGCCCGACACCTCCGGTAACGGAAACGATGCAATCACCTATGTCGATCCGGAATTAGTGACCGAGGCGATTGTAGGAAAAGCGATTGACCTGAGCGGCAATGACATGGTTTACATGGAACATACCGATCCAAATGCTGTGGAAACACTGCCGTTGGGAACGGACGAAGATTGCTATGACAGTTGGTCGATGAACTTTTATGTTCTCCAGCCGGAGAGAAGTAACGATCTTGATTTCTTTGTTGGTTTTGGTGATTTCGAGAAAGGAACCGGTCGCTATATTGCTCAGTTTGCGGAAGGTATTCACTTCTGGGGCGGGGCTAATGTTGACAGCGATATTGATCCTGATGTCGATTTTGATCTGAATCGCTGGCAGATGATTACAGTGACATATGAGGCCCAGACGCTTCGGATCTATAAAAACGCTGAGGAAATTTATAATGATGTATTACCCCTTGGCGTTGCGATTCCTACGGTTTCGGTTAGTGGCATGTCTCCTTGGGGTGCTTCCGAAATTGTTGGGAAGGTGGACGAATTTGCCATCTTTAAAGGCAGACTTCCTCAGTCAGAGATTGATACGATGAAAGCTTTGATGCCGACTCAGTATTCGGCTCTGAATCCTGTGCCGGCTGATGAGACAGTCCAGGCTGCCATTGATCCGATTTTGGGTTGGGATGCTCCTTTGGATGCGATTGATCCGGTCTATACGGTTTACCTGGGTACTGATGAAAACAGTCTGCCGGCCATTGCTTCGGGATTAACCGAAACCGAGCTGGACATACTGGATATCATTCCGTTGGGCCTGAATTATGGTACGATGTATTACTGGTACGTCGATACATCGTCAGGTGATGTTAGTGAGACGTGGTCCTTTACGACCATGCCTGCGAGCTCAATGTCTGAGTTGAAGTTGAGGTGGGATTTTGAAAACCTGACGGAATATCCTCCTGCCTATGAACAGGCCATTGAAGATATCGTGATAACGGCTTCAAGCCAGGAAGCCGCTCATCGTGGTTTCGATCGTGCAGGCAATGGAATCGGGCTCTTTGTTGATCCGTATATTCCGGATGCCAATGGAATTGGGATTCAGCATTCCAATGACCCCGATCATATGTGGATTTGTGATCCGTCTCAGAGTGGCGATGTCTGGATTAAGTTTGGTTTTGATCAATCTTACGCATTAGGCACTATGATGGTCTGGAACCATAATGTCGGCGAGCCGTATACATCTGAATTAGATCGCGGTATGCGGAATGTGAAAGTGAAGTATGCTGATGCAGACAGTAGCGACCCGAATGACTGGACACTTCTGGGCGGCTTTGAAATTCCGCAGGGAACCGGTCTGGATCGTATGCCGCCGAGTATCGGGATTGATTTTGGCGGCATTGAGGCGCAATATGTAATGATCACAGCTGCTGATATGGTTGCAGATCCGAACAGTCACAGCAACTGGGGGGCATCCAGCAACTTCCATGCACTGTCTGAGGTTCGCTTCGGCATAGACGGAACGACAGCTCCTGCAAATGTGGTTGTTTCGGATACGACCGGCAACGGCAATGTGGGGATATTGTATGGTACACCGGAATTTATCGGTGGTCTGGCTTCCGGTCAATGTGTAAAAATGGAGCCGGACAGCATCGATGCATATTACGATCATATTGATGCGGAGATATCGGACGCTGCTGTATTGCCATTAGGTGCCGATGATCCCTGGTCGATGAACTTCTATGTGTACCTGTATGAAGATCCGGGTTCACCGACCTTGTTTGCCGGATTTGGCGGCACCCCGACTGGAAGCGGTCGCTTTATGGGTCGCTTTAATGGCGTTCATTTCTGGGGCGGTGACAATGTCGATGTTTCGTCCAACCCATCCCAGCAGTATCGTTATGGACACTGGCAGATGGTCACGGCGACTTATAGTGGATCAGAACTGAAACTCTACTATAACGGTGAACAAGTCGGCAGCGGGTCCCCCAGCAACTTTATTGATGCTGAAGAGCGTGTGACAATTGCAGGCTGGAACCCGTGGGGACGCCACATGAATGGTCTTGTTGATGACTTTGAACTCTATAGCGGTGTTTTAACGCGTACAGAGATCACTGCTTTGGGAGAGGCTGTTCCGATGGAAGGTGACATGAACTGGGACGGGACCGTTGATGTTTCCGATTTGCCGGACTTTGTCTCTGATTGGCTGAGGCTTGAAGATTGCACCAGCCCATCCGATTTGACCGGTGATTGTGATGTGACGTTGGATGACTTCGCGGTTGTTGCGGAGAATTGGTTAAAAGTTCAATAATTAAATATTGTTGAATTTATTACAAAGTGTTAGAAAAGATGCCAGGCCTGACAATATTTGTCCGGCCTGGCATTCTAAAAAACATTGAGGCCTTGATGAACAGGGGTGGGATTTATGAAGTACCAGAGAGTTGATTCTAGAGGGGTGCTGTTATTCCGTTATCATTCTTTTTTTCTATTCTGTCTATTCGTATTTACGACCTTGGGGCTTGCGGCTCCCGAACACGATCTTTCCACCGAAAAGGTACTGTATGCGGTGGGGACGGCTCATCTGGATACCCAGTGGCGATGGACGATTCAGACCACAATTGATGATTACATTAAGAAGACGTTGGACGACAATTTCAGTCGTTTTGAAAATTATCCCAACTATACCTTCAGTTTCGAAGGTGCCTTTCGTTATATGCTGATGAAGGAGTATTATCCGGACCGTTATGCTGCCATGGCCGATTACATTCAGCAAGGCCGTTGGCAGGTTGCCGGCTCGACGCTGGAAAATGGAGACATGAATGTTGTATCTCCGGAATCGTTGATCCGTCAGACCTTGATCGGAAACAACTATTTTGAAGACGAATTCAATAAACGCAGTACGGACATTTTCCTGCCGGACTGTTTTGGATTTTCTTATACGATGCCGACGTGGGCAAGTCACTGCGGCCTGAATGGTTTCTCTTCTCAAAAACTGTCCTGGGGCGGGGCGGTTCCAACTCCCTTTAATGTTGGTGTTTGGCAGGGACCGGATGGTTCATCGATCATTGCGGCGTTAAATCCCGGCGCCTATGTGAGTAATATTAGTTCCGACTTAAGCAGTGACAGCGGCTGGCTGGATAGGATTAACGCGACTGGCGACAATTATGGTGTTTATGCTGATTATAAGTATTTTGGGACGGGTGATACGGGTGGGGCGCCCAGTGCTGATTCCTGTAATTGGCTTGAGCAAAGCATTGCCGGCAGCGGTCCCATTACCGTTGACGGTGCCGGGTCCGACGATCTGTTTAATGATATTACACCGGCACAGAAATCCGGATTGCCGGTTTATGACGGCGAGTTATTAATGCGAATCCACGGGAACGGTTGTTATACGTCTCAAGCTGCGATGAAACGGTGGAATCGACAGAACGAGTTACTGGCCGATTCGGCCGAGCGTGTTTCTGCGATTGCAGACTGGCTGGGTGCAGTCGATTATCCGCAAAAGACATTGGATGATGCTTGGACTCGTTTTTTGTGGCATAGTTTTCATGACGATCTGACGGGAACCAGTATTCCGGAAGCCTACCATTTTTCATGGAATGATGAAATTTTATCACTCAATCAGTTTGCATCTGTGTTGGGCAATGGTACCGGCGGCATCTGTCAGGCTCTGGACACACAGACAGATGGTGTTCCGATTGTTGTTTATAATCCGCTCGGATTTGACCGTGAGGATGTGACGGAAGCCACGATTATTTATGATACGGAAGTTCCGGCTTTTGTGCAGGTTTTCGATGGTCCGGCGGAGGTGCCTTCGCAGATTTTATCCCGTGAGACAAATTCGATGACCATTGCTTTTCTGGCCGATGTACCTTCGGTTGGTTTCAAAGTTTATGATGTTCGCTCATCGGAACAACCCAGTACCCTTGAGACGGGGCTGGCGGTTTCCACTGGAGCGCTGGAGAACGACTTGTACCTTGTGACGATTAATCAAGTGGGTGACATTTCTTCAATTTGGGATAAACAAAATGACCGTGAGCTTCTTTCGGCTCCCTGCCGACTGGAACTCCTTTCGGATTATTCACCGTCATGGCCGGCCTGGGAAATTCGCTATGATGATGTTCAGCAGACGCCGTATGCTTATGTCGGCGGTCCGGCGGAAATAAAAATTGTCGAAGACGGGCCCACGCGGGTGGCCTTGCAGATTACGCGTACCTACGGACAAAATGAGGTTTCAACTTTCATTCAGACAATATCGCTGGCCTCCGGAGCTGCCGGAAGTCAGATCACAGTGGAAAATAACATCGACTGGCGAACGACAGGGACGCTTTTGAAAGCTTCATTCCCTCTGGCCGCATCGAACTCACATGCGACCTATGATTTAGGGATGGGGACGATTCAACGCAGCAATAATACTTATAATACCTATGAAGTGCCGGCGCAGCAATGGGCCGATATTACTCAAACAGATAATGCCTTTGGTGTGTCCATTCTCAATGACTGCCGTTATGGCTGGGATAAGCCGGCTGACAATCTGTTGCGCCTGACGCTGCTGCATACTCCGTCAACAGACGGAAACTATTCAGATCAGAGGACGCAGGATTTGGGACAACATTTGCTGACGTATGCGGTCACGCCGCACAGCGGCGACTGGATAGACGGGCAGATTCCGCAGCAAGGTGCACGTTTGAATCAACCGTTGGTTGCTTTTCAGTCGGACAAACATACGGGCGATCTTGGCCGTGAGTATTCATTTATGCAAATTGACAATCCCCAGGTCTTTGTCAAAGCTATTAAAAAAGCACAACGGTCCGATGAGCTCGTTGTACGTTTCCAGGAACTCTATGGCACTGCCGCTTCGAATGTTCGCCTGTCAGTCGGCACCGGGATTCAGTCGGCTCGTGAAGTCAATGGCTGCGAACGAGATGTCTCTGCGGCATCGGTGGTGGGTGGCCAACTGGAGTTCAGCATGACAAAGTACCAGCCCAAAACCTTTGCCCTAACGTTGGCACCGGCATTAACAACCGTTGATGCTGCTCAGACAGCGACCGTTGCATTGCCTTACAATCTTGACGCTTTTAGTTGGGATAACAATCGATCCGATGGTGATTTTGATGCGGGTCTGACATATCCGGCGGAATTGATGACCGATGTCGTAGAGTTTAACGGAATTGATTTTCAGATGGGGTCCCGTTCCGATGGGCAGAACAATGCTATGACCTGTACGGGGCAGGCAGTGTACCTTGGTACTCATAGCTATGAATCTCTTTATATGCTGGCTGCTTCACGCGGCGGAGACACCGAAGGCACATTTAACGTTGCCGGCCTGCCGGTGACGGTTTCGGTCCAGGATTATCACGAGAACGTTGTCGATTGGGGGCGTGAAGATGACACCCCGTATCTCAAACGAGATGTTGTTGCCTGGGTCGGAACACATCGCCATGCGCCCGGTGGAAATCAGTCGTATGAGTTTTGTAACCTGTTCATGTACAAAATTGATTTGCCGGCAGGTTCGAATTCAGTGGTGCTTCCAAACAATGATGACATCGTGATTTTTGCGATGACGATGGCGAATGTTCCTGCTGAGAAGGTACGGCCTGCTGTTGAGCTGTACGATACTCTGCCGTATATTCCTGAACTGGCACCGAAGCCGGAAACACGGATGAATCTGGCGTTGAATAAACCTGCGGCGGCTGACGGCTATTTCTCTGGGGAAACCCCGGAGCAGGCCGTGGATGGACAGACTGTCGACAACAGCAAATGGTGCACCAGTTCCGGTCAGATCGAGCCGCATTGGTTGATCGTGGACTTGGAACAGGAGTATGATGTTGATACGTTTGTCATTCGCCACGCCGGCGATGGCGGTGAGACCACCGACTGGAATACAAGTGATTATTGCATTCAGTACAGTTCGAATGGTGTCAATAACTGGACCGATTTAGTCTGTGTCGAAGGCAATTACCAGAGTGTATCACGGCATATAATCGATCCGACACCCGTTCGTTATCTGCGTCTTTATGTGACCAATCCTTCTCAGAATGGCAATGAGGCTGTCCGTATTTATGAATTTGAAGTGTACGGTCCATGTGACGGTTTCTGGCTGGAAGGTGATATTTCGGGGCCGGATGGGGTTGCAGATTGCTTTGTGGATCTTTATGATTTGCAGAAGGTTGCCGAAGACTGGTTGCTGTGTAATACACCTCAGGATACCGATTGTTCTGATTACTGGTTGTTGCGATATCCGGATCCGGAGTCCCTCGAGTCGCCTCAGGATACGACGTCGTCGGCTTTGCCGGACGATTCATTGGTGGCTTATTGGAAAATTCAGGAGGGCGGCGGCCAGACACTTCACGATCTGACGGATGTTGATGATTCCGGGACGCTTCTTGGCAGCACCTTGCCGTCATGGGCCTCAGGATGGTTCCCGCAGCATGGTGCGTCTAATTATGCATTGTATTTTGACAGCAGCAGTTATGTTGTTGTTGATCCGATTTCAACGGCCCCCAGCCCCAATTTGCATGATCTGCAGGATGCGATTTCAATTTCGGCATGGTTTAATGCGGATGACTGGAATGGTAACCGCCGAATATTGCAGAAAGGGAATTCGGATACGCAGTACCGACTCTTGGCAGAGGACGGCCAGATGGTTTTCGAAATCTATAACATCGGTCGTATTACAACGTCGCTTCCGTCGGCCGGAGTGTGGCACCATGTCACGGGAGTTTACGATGGAAGTTCGATGCGGTTGTATTTGGATGGTTTGGAACGGGCAATGATGTATGCTTCCGGCCAGATCAATCTTACCAGTGATTTACTTTATCTCGGGACTAAAACACCGCAGGCTCCCAGTGGTGATTACTTTAAAGGATATCTGGATGATATTCGGATTTACAGTGTCGGCCTGAATGAGCAGCAGGTTCGCGGATTGGCACAGCAGGGGCAAAATGTTCCGCCGGTGATCCTCGATATCAATCGACGGGACGACTTTTCCGCTTCGATCATGGGATCGTCGCCACTGGATACGGCTATCTACGATGTCAATGGTGACAGCATGGTCTGTCAGTGGACTGAAACGGGATCGTCTCCTTTCGTGTCATTTAGTCCGAGTGCTTCGGCGGAAGATCCTGAAGTGATATTCGCTCAGGCGGGGGATTATACGATACAACTGACGGTTAACGATGGAAACGGCGGCGTAACTGCGCAATCAACGACTTTTCATATTTCGGAGATGGATTGCCAGGCTGTCAAGGAAATGAATTACCACATTACCGGCGATGTGAATTTTGACTGTGATGTGAATTTAGAGGATTTGTTAATCCTCAGCGAAAACTGGCTTACATACGCAGACGCCCAAACGGTGTCTGGAATGATATTGTTTCCTAATTGAGGGTTAAGCTGACTGGCGAGCATTAGGTTGTTCATCATTGTTTTATGCACCAGGCAGGTAGCGATGATAAAACATGGATTTCGGATGAGACGATTTAGGGGGTGTGCTGGATTCGAGTTGGGACTGGCACCGAATTTCAAGCGGACTGGCGATCCGAACGCGGCACCGCCGTCGCTGTCAAAACGATGACATCTTAAACAACAAGGAAAGAAATAATGATAAAGACATGTTTGTCTTTTTCTGCATCTTGCAGAATGTTCGCGATGATAGTATGTTTTTTGCTGCAAAACGCTTGCTTGTATGCGGTCTGGTTTGACCGGACGGACAATGGGGGGACGATCACTGCCAGTTCACAGATTCATGAGGGTGAGTCCAAGGAGATGGCTTTTGATAATACGTCCAGCACCAAATGGTTAACGGGGCACACGGCGACGGGATGGATTCAATTCCAGTTTCCCAATAATCAATTGTTTACGATTACCGGCTATTCGATTACTTCGGCTGATGACGAGCCTGAACGAGACCCTCGCAATTGGTCGCTGTTGGGGTCCTACGATGGCCAGAAGTGGTACTTTGTTGATGGTCAAGTCAATCAAAGCTGGACCGGCCGATTGCAACGACGCGAATTTACCTGCGACTATCCCAATGCCTATCATTATTATCGATTAGATGTCACTCTCAATAACGGTGCAGTAGATCTGATGGGTTTTTCGGAGATGGAATTATTGCACGAAGTTTTCTTTGCCGAATCTCCGAATCCTCCCGATATGGCTGATGGGACATCCAACAGTAATTTGCTTTTTTCCTGGGAAACGCCGACGGGGCTTACTGATCCGGAATATCGAATCTATCTGAGCGATTCTCTTTCATTCGTTCAGAATTCCGATCCTTCAGTTTTACTGTCACAACAGTTTGAAACCCATTGTCTGGTGGAATCACTGGATTCTTTTACCACTTACTATTGGCGTGTTGATGTGGTTGACGGTGATGCAGGGAATGTTTGGCAGTTCCGGACACAGGTGCCGGGCATTGAATGTTTAAGTCCGATGACCGATATTAATTCCGATTGCGAGATTGGATTGCCGGACCTTGCGATTCTGGCCGATCAATGGCTTTCTGAGTCATGTCCGATTGATCAGTGCGCCGATTTGGATGCATCTTCCAAGGTGGATATAGCCGATTTGGGAGTCATGGCGGCGGATTGGTCGATGGATACAGAGGCGATCGTCCTTTATGAAATTATGGCCGATAACGAAACGACTCTGGCCGATAATTTTGGGGAGTATTCTGACTGGATTGAGATCAAAAACCTGGGCGATACACCGCAAAATCTTCAGGGCTGGTTCCTGACGAATGACGAGGATACGTTGAATGAATGGACCTTTCCGGATGTTACGATTGGTCCCAAAGAATACTTGATTGTATTTGCTTCCGGTCGAGATACGATTGACGATCCGAACAATCTGCACGTGAATTTTAAATTGGACAAAGACGGGCAATACCTGGCACTGGTTCATCCGGATATGACAATTGCTCACGAGTTTAGCCCATCTTATCTTTCCCTGGGAAATGACGAAGCTTATGGGTTGACGGTTTTACCGGCGGAAGAAACATTTGTCAGCTGTTTGCTGGAATATCCCACGCCGGGACAGAATAATACAGCAGCGGTCGTTCACAGCAAACCGGAATTTTCCGTTGATGCCGGCATTTTCAATGATCCGTTCACGTTAGAATTATCCGTTGATGACCCGGATGTGAATATTCGGTATACGCTGGACGGGTCGGTGCCGACGTCGGATTCAACGTTGTATGTGGGGCCGTTAACGGTTGAGCGGACTCGTTGTATTCGAGCCGCCGCTTTTAGAGATAAATATCTGTCGGGTAAAACAAGTACCCGTACTTATCTTTTTCCGGAAACCGTTATACAGCAGCCTGAACTGCCTGACGGATTCCCTGACATGTGGAAATCAACCGCGGCTGATTATGAAATGGATCCCGATATTGTGAACCATTCGACCTATGGGCCGCAACTGCAGGAGTCTTTGCTGGCGCTGCCATCCATCTCCATTGTGACCGAGTTGGAGAATCTTTTTGATTCCACCACGGGCATTTATGCGAATCCAGTACAAGAAGGTGTTGCCTGGGAACGTCCGGCCTCGGTCGAACTGATTTATCCTGATAATTCAGAAGGGTTCCGGATTGATTGCGGGTTGCGGATTCAGGGGGGAGCGTTTCGACGGTTTGATTTGACGAAGAAAAAATCATTTCGGTTAGTCTTCAAACGGGAATATGGCTCAGGTAAATTGAACTATCCTCTGTTTGGTCGTGATGAGGATGCGACCGACAGCTTCGATACGATTACCTTGCGGGCTGGGGCCAATGATGGATATTCATGGTCGACAGCCTATCTGACTGAGCAGTATACACGGGATCAATTTGGAAGAAGTCTCCAGCGAGACAGCGGCAATGCCGGTTCTCATGGTACATTTATGCATCTGTATGTAAATGGCCTGTATTGGGGACTCTATAATGCGGTGGAACGTCCCGATAATGCCTTCAGTGCGACGTACTATGGCGGTGATAAAGACGATTGGGATGCGATTAACAGCGGCGATGTCAGTGAAGGTGATCAATCAGCATGGAATATGCTGATTGATCAATGTACCGCCGGTGTGACGTCAGTCGCCGCCTATGAGAAACTCCAGGGGAATAATCCAGATGGGAGTCGCAATTCCAATTACCCGGTACTCATTGATATGGACAATTATATTGATTATATCATTATCAATATGTGGGGAGGCAACGGAGACTGGCCCTGGCGGAACTATTGGGTGGGTCGGTTGCGGACCGATGAAAGCGAGGGCTTTAAGTTTTACTGCTGGGATTATGAAGGGACAATATTGGGACCGGCCTCAACACAGGACAAGGTGTCGGCTGATTTTAATTCCGGTGCGGGTGTGCCTCATCATCATCTCAAAGAAAACGCTGAATACCGCATGCGGTTTGCGGACCGGTTGCATAAACTCTTTTTCAACGATGGAATTTTCCAGCCCGATTCGTTGATTCAACGGTATCAGGAGATTGCCGATTGGGTCGAACCGTCCATTATTGCAGAATCGGCGCGTTGGGGTGACATGCATCATCATCCGCCGCTCGGACTCAACGAGTGGACTGCCGAACGTGATGACATTTTAAACAACTATCTTCCCACGCGGTCAGATGTTGTGCTTGGCCAAATGCGGAACGCCGGATACTATCCGCAAGTCGAGGCTCCGGTATTTAAAATCAATGGAGTCTATCAAAATGGCGGAAATGTTGAAACGGCCGATGTCTTTTCTGTGACCGGTTCCGGTACGTTTTTCCAGGAAACCGAGATGATTTCAGAAGGTGACTCCGTAAAGATTTACATAGCAACCGATGATTCGCTGGGATTAGGCTGGACAATACCGGCATTTGTAACCGATTCGAGTTGGACGGATGGTTCTAGCGGTACGGGGGTCGGTTATGAGCGTAATTCCGGTTATGAAAATGTTATTGATACCGATGTCGAGGGGCCAATGTATGACAAAGCCACGTCCGTGTATTGCCGGATGGAATTCACATACACCGGTGGTCAGGATATCCAAACGTTGGTATTGGGAATGAAATATGATGATGGTTTTATCGCCTATCTAAATGGTGTGGAGGTGTGCCGAAGCAATAACATCACCAATGATACACCCGGGATCGCCTCTGCAGCAAACCATGAGGCCAGCGATTCCTATGAGGAGTTTGATATCACGGCTTATGCCAACCAACTCCTGGTGGGTACAAATATTTTAGCGATTCATGGGATCAACTATTCACAAACGAGTAGTGACATGTTGGTCCTTCCGGAGTTGATCGTCACAGGCAATGCTTCAACGCCGGTTTGGTACACGACCGACGGGAGCGACCCGCGTCTGATTGGCGGTGATGTGAATCCCGCTGCGATCGAATATGCCGGGCCATTCCCATTGACTCACAGTCGAAGGATCAGGGCAAGAACATTGGAAGATGGGCAATGGAGTGCTGTCAATGAAGCGGTTTATTCGGTTGGCCCGATTTTGGACAATCTTCGCGTGACGGAAATCATGTATCATCCCGCTGATCCCAATAGTGAGTTCATTGAGCTGACCAATGTCGGTGCTGAATCGATTAACTTAAATCTTGTTCGATTTACCAAGGGCGTTGACTTTACATTTCCGGCGATTGATTTAGCCTCCGGTGAATCGGCAATTGTTATCCAGGACAGCACCGCATTTGCGGATGCCTATCCTGACTTTTCAGGAACGATTGCAGGGCAATATACGGGCTCATTAGATAACAGCGGCGAAAAAATTCGCCTTAAAGATGCCTTGGGCCAGAATATCTGTGATTTTGATTATAAAGATAGTTGGTATGATATGACGGACGGTGACGGTTTTTCGTTGACGATCATCAATCCCCATGCTTCTGATCCGAATCTGTGGGACGATAAAGACGGTTGGCGGCCGAGTGCCGTTGTCGGCGGTTCGCCGGGCACGACCGATACGGGGATGCTGCCGGAACCGGGTTCGATTGTGATTAATGAGGTTCTGGCACATTCGCATGCGACAGCTCCGGACTGGATTGAACTGTACAATACAACGGAGAGTACGATCAACATCGGCGGCTGGTTCCTCAGCGACAGCAATGATGACGATCCAAATATCATGAAGTATGAAATTCCGCTTGGCATGAGTATCCCCGGCGGCGGCTATAAGGTGTTCTATGAGGATCTGACCTTTGGTGATCCATCAGCCGAAGGGGTCAACACGGCCTTTGGGCTCAGTGAAGGCGGCGACAGCGTGTATCTGCGAAGCGGTGCCGGCGGGGTGGTCGGCGGTTATGAGGCCTCCGAGAGCTTTGGGGCGTCGGCGTCCAATATCGCGTTTGGCCGACATATTAAAAGCGTCCTGGACGGCGGCGTGAACTTTGTGGCGATGAGCGCCAACACGCCGGGGTGGGCCAATGTCTATCCGAAGGTCGGGCCGGTTGTCATCAGTGAGATCATGTACAATCCCGACGCGGCGAATACGGGCGGTGAGTATATTGAGCTGTACAATATTACCGGTGCGGCGGTGCCGCTGGAAGATGTCGTTTCCACCGAGACGTCACAGGGTGTGTTCACGACCGAGACGGTGCCGTGGCACTTCAGCGACGGGATTGATTTTGTCTTCCCGAGCGGGACGACGATCCCGGCCAATGGCTATGTCATCATTGCGCAAGATCCGACGGCCTTTACCGCTTATCATGGAGCGATGCCGAACGGTGTGGATGTACTGGGGCCGTTTGAAAATGATACCAAGCTCAGTAACGGCGGCGAACAAATCCAGATCGTCCGGCCGGGCGACCAGGAATATGGCGGTGACCGCTATTGGATTCGCACCGAACGCGTGACCTATGATGATACGGCTCCGTGGCCGGTTGAAGCGGATGGCGCAGGCGATGCCCTGCACCAGAAAACACCGGATACCGCCGGCAGCAATTACGGCAATGATGTCATCAACTGGATGGCCGACACGCCCAGTCCGGGACAGTAGAGACCCTTATTGGCACTTTTGTCAGACTAGATTGAATTTGTGAGGTTCACTGCGGGGTATGTCGGTGTTCTATTCCGATTGGGATGCTGTTGACTTTCGGATGATCAGTTCCCCGTCTAACAAAACGGTTCGGGCTTTTTGTTTTGGTTCCTGGATGCGGCTGAGCATCAGTTCTATCGCTTCTTCTGCAATCTCTTTGCATGGTTGTTTATAGGTTGTTAACGGGACACGCAGGTAGTTTGCATATTTGATATCATCAACGCCGGCAACTTTTACGTCATCCGGGATTTTATAGCCATGTTCTTCCAACGAGTGCATGAGCTTCGAAGCTGTTGTGTCATTTGCACAGAAAATCCCCGGCTTATTAACATTTGAAATAAGACGTTCGATGAAGTCAGGGCTTTCGATGTCTTCGACATGAATGTCTTCCGGAGAGCTTTGAATCAGGGTTTCTTTTAAGGCTTGTTGATAACCAAAAATTCTCATTTGTACTGTCGGGGCAGAGTACGGACGGGCAACAAACAGGACTTTTTTGCATCCCTGATCCAGTAAATGGCGAGTTAAGATGAAAGCCAAACGAAAATTATCGACTCCAACGATATCATATTTACTGCGTAAAGGAAATGAGACAATATCTCGGTCCATCAGAACGACAGGAATACCCGATTCTTCGAAAAGTTGAACGATGTTCAGGTTGACCGAATCTTTCTCTGAAGTCAGTTCCAGGGGGGTGAAAAAAACGCCGTCAACATGTTGCTCGATGTAACGAACTGCAAGCTGTTGAATGTGCTGCCGACGCATCTCCGCATCTTCCTGCATTGAACCGCTCCAGACCAGGTTGAAATTCTTAAGTTGAGCTAAATGTGACATATGGCCGCAAATCGACTCAAAGATTTCAGTTTCTCCAAGACCCGGAATGAGTAAGGCAAAATTCTTGATATCAGAAGCGGGTTGGTAGCGGACGAATGTGCCCACGCCGCTAATTCGCTCGATGTGACCGGACTTTCGTAACAATTCCAAGGCTTTGGCCACAGTGGGGCGAGAGACATTATGTTGTTCGGCTAGTTCAATTTCGGTCGGCAGTTTTTGGGAATCTCTGTAGGTGTTGCTTTCGATATCCGCTTTTAGTGATTTATAGAGTCGATAGTATTTTTGTTTAGAATCGTAGGCGATATCGGGTGTTGTTGTGTTTTTCGGATTCATAGAAATTCCGCTACAGAAATAAGTTTTAAGCGATTTTGTCAATTTAAACGGACGATTACGTAGTTTACATTAAACTGACATAGTTGAAAAGGGTTTTTAATAGAGATTATAAAGGCAAAGAATGCCCCTTAACGAAAGACAGACGGGTATTTTATTGGATCTTATTGCAATTTCTTTTAAAAGCTATTCAATCCCCAGTTTTTTCTGAATTTCTTCGAGTGGCACCCCTTTGGTTTCCGGCATGACGAGCAGCACCCACAGTAACTGGATGACCATTGCCCCCGCAAACACTGAAAAGGCAATCGAGGGCCCTTTGTCGCCGAGACCTTCGGCGATTGGCTTAAAGGACCATGATACGGCGGCGGCCATGAACCAATGGGTAAACGATCCAAGTGCCTGACCTCGTGCTCTGACCCGGTTGGGGAAAATTTCACTAATGAACACCCATATGACCGCTCCCTGCCCAAATGCGTGAGCGGCGATAAAGACCACGATTGCTGCCAGGACAACCTTGCCGCCCATCGGCGTGAAGTCCGTTCCGAACTTAAAGAATGCGGCGGCGGCGATCCCCAGACTGATAATGTATCCGATAGAACCGATCAACATCAGCTTTTTTCGGCCGAAATGGTCGATAACAGCCAATGCGACCATCGTAAAGACCAGATTTGTAAAACCGATCAAGACTGACTGGAACATGGCACTTTCTTCGCCTGCGCCAGCCATTTCAAAAATACTTGGCGCATAATAAAGAATCGCATTGATGCCCGAAAGTTGGTTGAATATCGCGATAGCGACTGCAAGCAGAATCGGCTTTAAATACTTTTTACAGTAGAATTTTTCTTGCAGGCTGTGGTGTGCCATGTCAAGTGACGACTGAATCACCGCGATCTCTTCATCGACATTGGCGGTATCGGTTCCCAGGCTCAACAATATTGCTTTTGCTTCATTGATTCGCTGTTTGGCCACCAGCCATCTGGGGCTGTTCGGGTTGGCAAATAAGAGAAAGAAAAACGCAGCGGCCGGGAGAGCCTCGACCCCAAACATCCATCGCCATGCGACCCCTTCAACGATCCCCTGTCCCATGTTTTTAAATACTAATGCGATGATGTAGTTGGATAAAAAGGCCAAGAGGATACCGAATACGATATTAAATTGTGTAACGGCCACCAGTCTGCCTCGCATCTTTGCGGGTGAAATTTCTGCAATATACGTTGGCGATACGACGGTTGCTCCGCCAACACCGACGCCTCCGATAAAACGGAAGATCAAAAATGAATACCAGTTCCAGGCAAAAGCGCTTCCTATTGCTGAGATAAAATACAAGATTGCTGTCAGAAGCAGTGTTTTCTTTCGTCCGAACAGGTCTGACGGTTTGCTGAATGTGATCGATCCGATGATCGTTCCGATCAGGGCGCTGGCAACAGTAAATCCATAAGAGCCGTTGTCCAATTCAAATAACAGCCTCAGGGCCTTTTCGGCTCCGGATATAACGGCAGTATCAAAACCAAATAACAACCCCCCAAGGGCAGCCACAATGGCGCTTCGTAGCAAAACTTTTTGTATTTTCATTCCTCTTCTTCCTTGCAGAAAATAACAGTATTGAATATCAAAGGGCAAAATGCGCTACAGAATAGAACGGTCTACTTTTCGGAGACCCCGTTTGTGTGTTTTTTGAGCTGACGAAGTGTCGATGATTTCACGAATCGGGATCGACAATTCTTGCTTCAGCTCAGCGATCAGACGGGCTGGCAGGGTGGGGGTTGCTCCAGCCTGAGAGCAAACATGAGCTGCGACCTTGCCTGCCAGTTGATTAATTTTTTCAAGCGACAATCCATAAAGTTTTCCCATGACCATTGTTGCTGTAAATGCATCTCCGGCACCGATGGTATCTTTAACTGTAATGGGTATGGCTGGACAATAAGACACATTGTTCGTATCCATCATCATACTGCCGCGAGCTCCTTCTGTAAAGGCAATACAGTCAAGTTGATATTGATCCAAAAGAGCCTGTAATGCAGCCTCCTGAGGCTCAGGAAGCTCAAAAAGATTTCGTAAGACAGTCAATTCATCATCATTTAATTTTAAGATTGTTGCTGCCTGGAATGAGTTTTCAAGAATCTCACGGGAGTAATAATGCTGTCGTAAATTAATATCAAAAACTCGCAGGCAATCTTCCCTGGTATTTGCGAGAAACTGCTGAATCGATTCTCGCGAAAAGGGATTGCGCTGAGCCAGGGACCCAAAGCAGACAGCGTCACAGGTTTGTGCTAATTCTATTGTTTGAGGAGAAAGCGGAATATAGTCCCATGCAACATTCTCATGAATGATGTATTCAGGGTGGCCATTGGAGCAAATCTTAACATCGACCCAACCGGTAGGGTGTTCAGTGAATTGGATATGTTGAGTGTTAATCTCCTTATTGGACAATCGTTCCAGAATATCAAGGCCCGATTGGTCTTGGCCGATCGCGCTGACGATTCGTGCCTGGCCACCTATTGCGGCAGCGTGTGAAGCGAAATTTGTGGGGGCTCCCCCAAGTCTTTTCTTTTCAGGGAGCATGTCCCACAGGATTTCCCCGATTCCAACTACAATATGATGTTCTCTGAAGGCACTTTTCATTTGTCGATCCTAAATGTCGAAAAACAGTTGCTGCTTTGTCATTGTCACATGCTGTACGCTTTTTCTCGAAACAGTCATTTATTGCAGTTAAGTATACCGCCTTACTTTTTAAATGTCAATAATAAATTTACATTATATTTCTGTCTTGCTCTCGCTTTTTGTATAGAAATAGCTTCTTTCGCTTTTTCTTGCCGGTATTATTGCAGTATTGTCCTTTTTTATTGCACAAATGGTTACATTTGCGTCATTTAATGGTATTTTTTTCTTGACATAGACTTTACGTTATGATATTTTTTAGGAAAATGGACGTATTAGTTCAAAGCATGGAGAAAGTCAATGAGTAAGAGTGTCGCCCAAAAAGGTTTTACATTGATCGAACTGCTGGTGGTTATCGCAGTTATTGCCTTGCTTATGGCCATTATTCTCCCTTCATTAAAACGAGCTAAAGAAGCAGCCAGACGCATTACTTGTATGTCAAATCTCAAATCGTTAGCCTCGTTTATTCACATATACACATCAGATTTTGATGGAAAAGTGCCCTCTGGGGGTACAGAGGGGGACTTTGCCTGGGTTGATCACGCCGGCGGTCTTGCTTATTACAACTTAGATGAAGACCCGGCGATCGAAGAACAGCAAAGAGAAGCGATTCGACGCGGGCTGCTTTGGCCGTATGCGGGCGATTCAATAGAGGTTTTTCGTTGTCCGACGTCACGGCTGGGTCAGGCTCGTTCCTATTCGATGCCGGATTCATTTGCATATGACAATCTGCCGCTGCTTAGTATTAATGGCGCTGCAGAATCAATGTTAATCAATAATCTTTCAAAGGTCAGAAGTTCCGGCAACCGGATGCTTTTTATTGATGAAGGATGGGCTACGCCGGCTTCATGGAGCATCATGTATGCGACTCAGCAATGGTGGGATATTGTTCCGGAACGACATGCATCGGGGACCACACTTGCGTTTGTGGATGGCCATACAGAATACTGGAAATGGGAAGATGAGCGAACGCGTGTGTTTTCACGTGAAGCGGAACAACTGGAAAACCCGAACGATGCAACTTTTTGGCGGCGGATTGAGCCGGAAAATGAAGATATCCGAAGATTAGTAACGGCGGTTTGGGGACATCCGGGCTGGAGAGATGGCGGCGGGGCAAGAGACTGATAAGAACTTAAAAGCTATTAACTGTGAGGTGTGAAGCAGAGATAGGTAGTGAGGTGTATAGCGAGTCAGGGAGGGGAATGTGAGAAGAAACGGTATGGTTAATTTTTTAGGAGAATCGAAATGAAAAGTGTAAGATTATTAATTGGAGTTGTGATCGTTTTGGGTATGGCCAATGCGGCTGTTTCTGCCGTTAACGCTTACGATGCACTGGCGTATGAAACCGGAACAATCGTAGGCGAAACTGCTCCCGCACTCGGATTTACCGGAGCGTGGGGTGATGGGGGGAACAATGGCGGTATCGTTACAGTGGAGGCGACGAGCCTGACCTATGAGGGTGCCGATTCGGCCTATCAGGATGCCAGCGGCTTATTCCAGGTGCATTGCCCCGGATGGAACGGGGGACGCGCCGGACGCTTTCTTGATACCGATCCCAATGGGACATTTGCAGGCTATATCAATGCGAACGGAAATATTGGAAAACCGGGACAGACGATCTATATGAGTTATCTCATGGAAACCTCGAAAGCGGAGTTGTTTTACGCATTTGAACTCAAACGAGACAGCTTAGGCGACGACGGTGCCATATTGTACATCGGAAATGATTACGATGGCAGTGGTGAACTGCAGGTTTGTGCGTACCGGAATAAGGCCTTGGACGCCAATCTTGGCGTTCAGTTCCAATGGCTGGGTGCAATGACCCCGAATACGACAGAACTCATTGTGGTTCGGATTGATTTTGGCACGACCAGTGACGATGTAACGGTTTATCGAAATCCTTCACTGGATGCCGAACCGGTGATGGCGCCCCATTTGGTGGGTGCAGGGTTGTTGGATTTTGATGGAATTACAATGGCGGCCTGGAATAATGGTCCCCGGACAGCCTATTTTGATGAAATTTGTATCGCATCGACGTATGCGGATGTTGTCAAGTTTTATAATAAAGCTGACCGGGCTCAGAATGTCGCTCCGCTTGATGGTGCGGTTGATCTTATCGGCGCACCGGGCGTGACGTTAAGCTGGAATGCCGGAACAGGGGTAACCCCGACCGGTTACAAAGTTTATTTCAGCGATGTCTTAGACGATGTATTGACTGCCGATGCCGCGGCCTATCAGGGAACAACAACGAGTACAAGTCTTCCGATTGCCACCATTGAGACCGATACTACGTATTATTGGTCCGTGACAGAGCTTGCTGAACCCAATGATATTTCGGGTGTCGTCTGGATGTTTGAAACGGAGAAGACGTATCCGGTTCCTGTAAACCAGCCGGTTTCTCAGGAGGTTTTTGTCGGCGAGAATCTTTCGTTTACGTTTGATGTGACTTCTGAAACAATGGAGTCTTATCAATGGTTTGACGACAGCGGCATGTTGATCGATGGCGGCAATATTAGCGGAACGCAAACAAAGACGCTGACGATCACTGGTGTTCAGATTGCCAACGAAGGTGATTATTATTGTGAAGTTACCAATAACGCCGGGATGATCAGTTCGAACACTGTTAATTTATTTATCAAGCGTCTTGTCGGTCATTGGAATCTTAATCAGCCGGCGGGTTCTGATCCGAATGTGGCGTGGCAGGATTTGTCGGATTCCGGCAATGATCTCCAGGTTGCACCTGCATATACCATGCCGACGGCCTTTACATGGGCAGAAGGTGCTGACGGGACAGCCAATGGCGCTTTAGTGTTCGATGGTCAGTTTGTACTGGGGACGAAGAAGCTTGATGGAACCATGAATGATATTCCCATCGGCGATGAAGCTTTTACGATCTCGGTGTGGGTTAAACCGGATGAATTCTATAATCGTGGGATTATCGGGTGGGGTAATTATGGTAATAATCTCCAGGTGAATGCTGTCAAGTTCAACCACCCGTCTGAAATCTGGCACTACTGGTGGAATGCAGATTTTGGTGCTAATCCGGGGTACAGTATGGCTGACGGAAACTGGCATCTGGTGACGATCACTTATGATAAAGACACCAGCACTCGGAAAGCTTATATCGATGGGCTTATCAGAAATCAGGACACTCCCCCGAATCATGAAGTCCAAACCAGTGAGAATTTCCTGCTCGGAAAAACGGGTTGGCCGCACGAACTGATGGCAGAGATCTATGATGGTGTCATGGATGACGTCAGAGTGTATAACTATGCACTCTCAGCGATTGAAGTTGGTCAGATGTACACGGCGATGGCCGGTGGCGATGTCTGTGTCGTTCCGCCAACATATGATTTGACGAATGACTGTAAGGTGAATCTGGATGATCTTGCTAGACTGGCCGGAGAGTGGCTGGAATGCGGTCTGGTTCCCACCTGTGTGAACTAACGGATAAGTATAGAAGCCGGGAACAGCTTTTTATGTCTGTTTCCGGCTTTTTTTCTGAAATAATAGTATTCTGAATTTGAAAAAATTCGTCAGCCTGTATAATTACCAATAAACAATTATTTGAGATAGGAAAAATGAAATCATTCTACATTGGATTAATGCTTAGTATTGCATGTTTGGCCTCGGCCAAAGTACTCGCTTACGAATCTTTCGCACTGAATCAGGATGTCAGACTTATTGCCGATTTTGAAGACTCTGATTATGGCCAATGGCAGGTCACCGGACAGGCATTCGGTCCCGGTCCGGCCCAGGGAACACTGCCCGGCCAAATGGAGGTGTCGGGTTTCGAGGGGAAGGGGCTTGTGAACAGTTTTTATGAGGGGGACGGGACAACCGGGACGCTGACGTCGCCTCCCTTTAAGATCGAACGGTCGTTTATTAATTTTCTGATTGGCGGCGGCGGCCATCCGGGCCAGACATGTATGAATCTTCTGGCCGACGGCCAAGTTATCCGTACCGCTACCGGGACGAATGTCCAGTCCGGCGGGGCCGAACAATTAGAGTGGAAGACTTGGTCCGTGAGCGATCTTACCGGGCAGATGGTACAAATCCAGATTGTCGATCAGAATACCGGCACCTGGGGGCATATTAATATCGACCAGATTTACCAGAGCAACAGAAGACGGCAGACGGTTGTTTATAATAAAGAGCGGACAATTGACTTTCAGCAGAAGTATTTGAATTTGCCCGTTAAAAACGGGGCCCCGAAACGCTGGATCAATCTTTTTGTCGGAGGGCAACAGGTACGGGAATTTGATATCGAATTGGCTCCTGACGAACCGGACTTTTGGGTCTATCTGGATGTCAGCGAGTTTGAAGGCCAACAGGGAACCCTCCGAATTGACCGTTACGATACCGCCTGGGCAACAGGATTTGATGCGATTACAAATGCCGATACGTTCCCGGGGCAGGAGACTCTTTACCAGGAAACACGCCGGCCGCAATTTCACTACACGACTCGCCGCGGCTGGGTCAATGACACCAACGGCATGGTTTATCACGATGGCCAGTACCACCTGTTCTATCAGCACAATCCCTATGGATGGGGATGGGGCAACATGACCTGGGGCCATGCCGTCAGTACGGATATGATGCACTGGCAGGAGTGGGGCGATGCCATTCATCCGGATGCATTGGGGACGATCTATTCGGGCTCGGCGGTTGTCGATCACACGAATACCGCGGGCCTGCAAACGGGCAGTGAAAAGCCCATTGTTGCTTTCTATACGTCTGCTGGCGGTAATAATCAATGGTCACAGGGACAGCCGTTTACGCAATCGATGGCCTACAGTAATGATGGCGGACATACCTGGGCGAAATATGTGCAAAATCCTGTAGTTGGCTCTATCGCAGGCGGCACACGTGACCCTAAGGTTTTCCGGCATGAAGCAACGGGCAAATGGGTTATGGTGCTTTGGATTGATGGATCAACGCTGTCGATTTTCACCTCGTCTGATTTGAAAACATGGCAAAGGCAAAGTGATATTTCGGGCTTTTTTGAATGTCCTGAAATGTTTGAGTTGCCGGTTGACGGCGATCCGGCTAATAAGAAATGGGTTGTCTACGGTGCCAACGGAGATTATAAAATCGGTCAGTTCAACGGGACTCAGTTTACGGCTGAAACCAATATGATCAAATTCGAATACGGCAATTGTTTCTATGCTTCACAGACGTTCAACAATATCCCGGCATCGGACGGCCGTCGGATTCAGATGGGGTGGGGACGTGGAATTGATATGCGGGATATGCCGTTTAACCAGATGATTCTGTTCCCGGTGACGTTGTCGCTGAAAACTACGGATGCAGGGATCCGCATGTATGTCAATCCCGTTGAGGAAATTATCAACCTGCATCAGCAGCATTGGGACTGGGCCAATGAGACCGTCAGTCCCGGCGAAAATCCGCTTGCTTCCATCAGCGGTGAATTATTCCAGATTAAAGCGGAGTTGAAACCTCAAGGGACTGATAGTTGCAAATTTATGATTCGGAATATTCCGGTTTCTTATGATGTCTCTTCGCAGCAGTTAACCTGTCAGGGCAAGTCTGCGTCGGTTGCTTTGGAAAACGGCAAAATCACCCTGGAGATACTTGTCGACCGTATGAGCATCGAAATTTATGCCAACGGAGGCCGCATGTACATGCCGATTGGAGTTGATATGGTGAATAATCCGAAATCGCTGGAGTTTGCGACTGAAGGCGGCGATACACTGATCGAGAAACTGGATATTTATGAACTGCAGTCTGTTTGGTTTTAGATATTTCATCAGGAACTGATTGATACAGGTAAGTGGAAAGATGTCTTTAAACCGAATGAGATCTCTATCAAAATTCGAATAGATATCGTCATTCTGATGCTCATATTGATCGGTCATCAAGCCTTTGCGGCAGAAATGAGCTTTTCAGAGATTACGGCCAAATTATATGATTTGCGCAATTTGGCACAGGTGCCGGAGGCTTCGGAACGTTCAGGAAGTTTCTCCAGCAGAGACCGTGCGGCCCGGTATAATCTCGAAACTGGCCGTTATGAAAAATGGTACAGTAACGATGACGGCAGCGGTTTTATTCGACAGGATAAAGAAGGGATCGTTGCCGCGGAAATGGAGGGCCCCGGAGTGATCTGGCGGATATGGTCAGCAATGCCCGAATCGGGACTGATGAAAATATATATCGACGGCCAGTTAGCCCCGACGCTGTCGATGCCTTTTAAAGACTACTTTGATTACACAAAAGAGCCATTTAATTATCCGGAGTTGGTTCGCGATAATGCCAGGGGGAAAAATTCCTATATTCCGATCGTTTATCAAAAATCCTGTAAGATTGTACTCTGTGAAGGGTGGGGACGGTATTACCAAATAACGTATTCGACCTTACCGGCCGACACAAAGGTTTCTTCTTTTACCGGTACATTTAACGCAGAGGAAAGGGCATCGCTTAAAAAAGCCAATCAGATTTGGGCCCGTCGACAAGCTTTGGTGTCGCCTGAAAGCCGAACAAAAACCGAAAAGACAATTGTCATTAAACCGGGACAACGCATCGAAGTCGCTAGCTATGACAGCCCGGCATCCATCACGGCGTTGCGGGTTCAAATGCCTGAAATTGATGATAATACAGCCGCGGATGCTCTTCGACAGCTAACGTTGAGTCTGTATTGGGACGGGCAGGAGAAACCTGCGGTATGGGCACCTTTGGGGGATTTTTTCGGGACAGCTCCCGGCGTAAATTCTTACAATTCGCTCCCTCTTGGCATGTCGGAGAAGGAATTTTACAGCTATTGGTATATGCCTTTCAGTTCAGCACGTGTGTGTCTGGAAAATGCGAGCCAAAGAAGTCATAAGCTGATCTTCAAAATCATGACCGAGCCGCTTGAAGAATCAGCGGTGAATAACTTGTTGAGGTTTCATGCCAAGTGGCATCGGGATAATTATTTGCCGCATGGTCGAGATCGGCTGATGGAGGATCGCTGGCCTGACTGGATGGTTTTGTCTTCGGAAAATACAAAGGGCCGATTTTGCGGAATGGCCCTGCATATATGGAATCCCTTGCATATGTGGAATTCCGAACGTCGGGATAAATACAAATGGAATCTTCCAAACGGCCCATCATTTGCAGACGGCAGAGAGCTTAATGTATTTTTCCGTGATCATGTGTTAAAAGAGACTTACTGGTGGGGTGAAGGGGACGAAAAGTTTTTTGTGGATGGGGAAACGATGCCGTCGACTTTCGGGACTGGGACGGAAGACTATTTTGGATACGCCTGGGGCACTCCGGCCAAATATGACAGCGCGGTTCAGTGCCAGACGCTGAATCATGAAAATACGGGACATATTTCCGTCTGTCGATGGCAGATTGCTGACAATGTGCCGTTTCAGAATCGTTTTGAAGGCTGCATCGAAAAGTATCACGATAATAATTGGCCCCTGCTCTATGCGGTAACTGTTTACTGGTATCAGCAGCCTAAGTCCTGCGATATATATGAGCCGTTACCTGTTCAGGAGTGCATGAATTACTATGACAAGCCCGAACTGAAGTCAAATCAGTAGACAGTCTGGCGAGAACCCGCTTGATTCCATTAGCGGTGTGTTGTTCCAAATCAAATCCGATTTAGAATATCGAGGGGCGATACGTGCAAATTTGTTATTCAAAACATTCCAGATGTCTATGATTCCTTGTCTCTTTAATTACCTGATTGCTACGGTTTGTTATTTCTTAAGTTTATGATTTAAATGGGCTTATGTTATTTTTGGCGGTGGCGTGAACAGCATGTTGGATCTTCATTTCTCAAAAATTATTCTGTCATAATACAAAAACCATGAAATAAGAGTCTTCCGACTGCGACTACATTTATGAATTTTGTTGGCAAAACAAATGATTAATGTAGATATTGTTTTCAGGAGACAAATCATGACTAAAAAATGGATCAAAAGAGGAGTTGTTGGATTAGTGCTGTTTGTGATTGTTGGCGGATTATTATTTGGGACGGATTTGTACAGCTATGTACGCAGCAGTGCTAAGATGACACAGAACAAGGTTAAAGATGCGGTGCCGATCGAATTTGAATTGCGTCGTGCACAGGACCTGCTGGAAGAGATATTGCCGGAGATCCATGCGAATATCCAGTTGATTGCAAAAGAAGAGGTTGAGATCGCGGCCTTAAAGCGGGAAATTCAGGAAAGCGAAACTGCGATTGTCCAGCAAAAGCAGCGTGTGGAAAAGCTGCGGGATGCGCTCGAAAATGAGCAATCGAGCTATACTTTCGGCAATCGAAAATACTCCAGTCAGGAAGTCACCGATGAGTTGGCGGCTCAATTTGAAAACTACAAAGAGGCCGAGCTGGTTTTTGCCAGCAAGAAAAAGCTTTTTGAAACCCGTGAAAAATCACTTCGGGCCGCCGTTGGCCTTTTGGAAAAGACAAAATCTCAAAAACGGATTCTTGCTTCACGGATTGAAAGCCTGGAAGGCCAGTACCGTCTGCTGAAAGCCTCTGCGGTGGGTACGGGTATCCATGTGGACAACAGCAAATTGGCACAAACCGAAAAGCTGCTGGGACAGATCAAAAAACGGCTTGATGTAGCTGAACGTGTTCTGGCCCATGAAAGCAAGTTTGTCCAAACGATTCCCATTGATCAGGTTTCCGCCGATCAGCTCATTACACAGGTCGATGAGTATTTTGAATCGGACACACCCGCTAATCCGGCAGATGAAGTGGTTTCCAACTGAAAATCGCCGGATATTTTAAGCAGATAAATCTTATCTACTTATATTTGCGTCAGGTTGGTCAATAAAGTATAATGCATCCCGGTCGATTGGCTTCTACGTTGTGAGTCCGGCCGAATGTTCAGGAGTTTTTCGTGTTCGATTTACGATTAAAACGCGTTCAGGTTGCCTTGGCCGATGGCCGGCTGGATGAAGCCTTTGAATTGCTCAAAGATTCGTCTTTGCAGCAGCACCGCGCCGGTCAGAAATTGTTGACCCGTCTGTCGGCGGCCTTTGTTCGCCGTGGCGGCGATCATCTTGCGGCAGGGCGATTGGCTCCTGCATTGGACGATTGTCTGCACGCTGAAAAACTGGCAGGCAATTTGCCCGAGGTGGTGCAGTTGCGATCCGAGATTGCTCAACAGATCGAAACCGAGCGTGTTCAATCACAGCAGCGAGCTGAACAGCTCGAAAAGGCTAAGCAGCAGATGCAAAACGGTTGGCTGTCAACGGGTCGAAAAATTCTGGCCGAAACGGACGATCAACAGGCTCAGTGCTTGCTGAAAAATGCAGAGATGCTTGAACTTGAAAAGGATTCAGCGATCCAGCGTATCCAGCAGGCACTCAAACTCGGGCAGGTTGAGCTGGCCGCCCGCATGTATCAGAGCAGCTCACTGAAAAACAGGCTGGATTCAGAAGCGACGGATATCCTTAGCCGTATTCAACAGCAGGCGTCCAAACAATTGCAGGACTTTTTGTCGCAGGGTGATATTCATCTGGCAACCTCGTTTATGAAACAGCTTACGGGTAAGGTGGCTGAATGTGATGCGATTGGCTTATTTCGTCAGGCGATTGAGTATTGTCACCTGGCGGTTCGACAGATTGATACGGGCAATTTTACCGCGGCAATCGTGAATTTAAAGAAAGTCCGCACATTGCAGCCGAAGGCTAAATGGATTACCGAAGCGATCAGCCAAACGCAGCGTGCCGCCGATGCACAGCAGGGTCTGCAGGCCGGTCCGCTGGGAATTCTTGAAAATATCAACGAAAAAGCCGCTGCCGAGATGAATTTTCAAGAGCCTCAAAGAAAGCCTGTTGTTGCCAAAACAAAGAATGTTTCGATTGATAAACCTCTTAACTCGGGAACTCAAATGCGATTTATCCTTCAAATCGATGGTGTGGGTGCTTATCATGTTTTATGTGATGATCGAGTGACAATTGGCCCGATTAGCGGCTCAAAACGTTGCGACATTGAACTCGTGACGGCGCCCGATGTTTTGCCCAAACAGATTGAACGGGTTGATGGCGATTATTTTATGGGTTTTCCCGATTCTACGCCGGGCAGTAAACCTGCCTCTAAACAACTGCTCAGTGACAGTCAGCGGGTTGAATTGTCGTCGCGTTGTCGCTTTAAGTTTTCGACTCCGAATCCTGCCAGCAGCACCGCATGCCTGACGCCGTCCAGTGCCCGCTTTCCCCGCGCCGATATCACTGGCGTGATTCTCATGGACCGCGAAATCCTCATTGGGCCCGAGCGTAACAATCACATTCAGAGCGGACAGATCGACGAAGCGATTGTCCTGTTTTTGCAGGACAATAAAATTCTCTGCCGGGCTCAGCAACCGCTGACTGTGGGTGGACATACACTTGCTGCAGGGCAGGCTTTGCCGATGGATACCCAGATTGAAATCGGAGATGTTCGATTAAACCTTAGCACTCATAGATATTAGAAGGATGTGGAGATAGATGGCAAAATATCAGTACCAATATGGTGACAAACCACTGGCCGGATATACGATCCAGAGAGCTGTAGGGCGGGGCGGCTTCGGAGAGGTATATTATGCGACCAGTGATACAGGTCGACAGGTTGCTCTGAAAGCCGTGCAGACCTACGAACAGATTGAGCTGCGCGGCATCCAACAGTGCATGAATTTAAAGAGTCCTCACCTGGTTTCAGTTTTTGATGCCAGGTACAACGATGACGGCAAGTTATTTGTCATCATGGAGTATGTTTCCGGTCCATCACTGGCCGATATGATTCAGTCATCATCAGGCGGGCTGGGCTTGCAAAAGACGGCTTTTTTCCTTCGCGAAATTGCCAAGGGGCTGAATTATCTGCATGACAGCGGCATCGTCCATCGCGACCTCAAACCCGGTAATATCTTTTACGAAGACGGCCAGGTCAAGATCGGTGATTATGGATTGAGCAAGGTCATCAATACCAGCCGCTACAGTAACCAGACGATCACGGTGGGGACGGTTCATTACATGGCCCCGGAAATCGGTGTGGGAAAATATGACCGAAGCATCGATATTTATGCACTGGGGGTGATGCTGTACGAGATGTTGACCGGCCAGTTGCCGTATGTTGGTGCCAGTCCCGCTGAAGTTCTGATGAAGCATATGAATGCGGCGCCGGATGTGAGCGGCTTGGACCAAACCTTTGCACGCGTGATCAAGAAAGCCATGGCCCGCGATCCGCATGAACGCTACAGTACCGTTAAAGAAATGGTTGCCGATGTCTTCGGCGCCGAGCGCATTCAGCAAAGCATGTCGCAGTTCAGTCCGATGGAATTGTCGATGGCCGCTCAGCAGGTGGCCGAAAAGATGCAGAAACAGCCGGTCCAGCCGGCTGCGGCGACAACCGAAAAAACAAAAAAAGGCCAGCGCATCTATCAAAAAATTGACAAAGCCCACAGCCTTTTTTATCAGGAAAACACCGATGAACTCAAGGCCGCTTCCGAAAAAGATCCGTTGAAAAAGAAACAACGAATTTTACTGGCTTTATTAACAAGCGGTGTACTGTCGTTGGCGGCAGGGTTGTTTCTCGGACACCGAGAAGATGAAATTGTAGGCATCGGATTCATGACATTTTTAATGACCCTCGGTGGAGCCGCCGGAATTCTCGTGTCACGGTATAAACTGCTCGAAGGCTTGGAGGCAAAGCCGTTTCGTAATTGGGCCGCAGGTGCTGTGGCGATAATCTTCGCAGCAGTCTTATCGTTTGTGATGTGGAATGATGGTCCGGATGAGTTTAGAAACTTGTATTTTAAAGGGACGTTTTTGTCGCTGGCTGTACTGGTGTTTTCTGACTGGTGGAAATTGACCGATGTTCGCCGTAAAAATCGGGTTTGTTTATCACCCGCTATCGTGATGGGAGTTCTGGCTTATGTGATTGCTTTGGTCTTCCGTGGCCAACCGATGATCAGCATAGCCGTTGTGGCCGGCATTTGTTTGTATGTCCAGATCTTAAGTCCGTTTGTGGGGCCATTGGGAATTGGAATTTCGGCTGGACCGACAAGGTCAGTTAAAGCGAAGCCGCAACCCACAAAAGTTAAGCTGGCGCTTTCGCCGCAGGTCAGTCCGCTCAAGCGTATCTGGGCGTTGATTCTTTGCGCGGGCATTTTTCTGGGCTTTGGGGGACTGCATCGATTCTATGCGGGCAAGATCGGGACGGGCCTGCTGTGGTTCTTTACCGGGGGATTGTTGGGAATCGGCCAATTGGTCGATTTTATCATGATTATGACCGGCGAGTTCCGCGATAGCAAAGGTCGCAAAATCACAATCTGGGAAGACAAATACGAAGTCTCCACGCCCGCCTACGCCCCTATGCCCGCAGTGGCATCGGCTCAGCCTGATATCAATGCAACCGGGGCGGTTGCCGGACAAATGCCTCGCAATGACATTCCCGCAGCCAATCCTGCGGTAGCCCCGTCGTCACCGACGACCGTTGTGATTCAGGATCCCAATGCCAAGGCCGGCTTTTTTTCAATCATATTCGGCTTGTTGGGTTATTTACTGATGATCGTTTCATTGCTGTTGTTAATCGGCGGCGCACTGCATCTAATGACGATTGCCGCGGCGTGTCTGCCGGATGATGTGCCGGCCGAGATAGAGCGATTTTGGGGAGCACCGAACTGGCCGATTGCGTTTGAAAATATCGTGATGGCGATCAGTTTTTTCTTATTAGCGATTAGTTCGATATTTATTTTGATTTCGCGCAGGCGATTTGGCGGCGTGCATATCGTCCGTTTTATGATAGCGCTGGGATTATTGACTTTAGCGTTGACCGTTGTCTTTCAGACGGCAAATTCGATACATATTGAAGAGTCACTGGTTGGCAAACCGGCTGGGGTGTTATTCGAAAAGGTCAGTGAGGCCGCGGATGGTGCGATATTTGCCTCAGTGGTCTTTTTTATCCCGGCCATCATTTTGTTGGCGTGGCCGCCCAAAAAAATTGCCCCGCAGATTGTAACGTTAAATTCCGAAACACAAATAAAACAATAATGACCGGGAGTTCAGTCATGATTTTTCAATTTGCTCCGTTAATGTTTCTAGGTGTCTTACTGATACCTGCACTGCTGATAGGCTTAATATTTCTTTTAATAAAAGGCGGTCCAGCAATTCGATGGATTCTGGGGATTCTCGTTTTACTGACTACCTTAGGCGTCTTCTTTGGCATGTTTAACGCGCAAGCACGGCCGGTTGTTGTTCATAAACCTTCCGTTAACGCTCAAATGCATGCTGAGACAACGGTTGAACCGTTATCTCAGTCGGCAGGGATCCAGGTCATTAAAGACCCCGTTGTTTGGAGCGAAGGCATGGAGGAAGAACTCACCCCGGCGGTGTATTCGAGCCTTCAGGCAGCGGCTTACGGTCTGGGCGTGCAATTGCAGCAGACCCTGTCAGCATTGCCGCAGCAGCCCGAACAGGTTGTTTTACTCCAGCAAGGCCAGGACGTGGATATCGTTCTGTTAGAGCAGCTGAGACGGGGAGTTAAGTTCGTTTTTCCGGATATCGCCGTGATGATTGCCGAAGAAGCATCTGCAAAGGATCAGCTCCAAATTTCATTGCAGGTAAAAGACGTCCAGGAGCATCCGATTCAAATCCCTGAAACACAGAACGGGGCAGTGGTGCAGATGGCACAGGAAGTGGGATGCGGTAACCGGCAGGGCACATTACAGGCGGTCATTCAAACCGCGGATAACAAGTATGTCCAACAGGTCCGGTTCGATCGTCGTCAGTGGCTGGATGATGCAGAAGGCTTTCGCTCTTTGGTGGGTCGTGGAAAGTGGACGGTGATTGCTTCGGACCAAACAGCAGTGACAAAAGATCAAGCCGCTGAACAGTTGACGCTGGCTGCGATAAATTACCTGGGCCGGCAGAGTGCAATGGCATCGCCGATGCAGCCGAGTATTCATGCCGACGACCTCCAAAACTATGGATTCATCGTCGATGAATACTACCAGCGGCTTCAGGGGCTGTCCGGGCCGATTTGGCGGGGCGCATTGCTGCTGGAGGTTTCTCCCGAGCGGTTGCAATTGCTGCAGAAGGACAAAACCGTCGTGATCAAACAGGTTCGGAAAACGTGGGTCTGGCGGATATTCTCTCTGCTGGTGATGATTTTACTGATCAGTGTTCTGTATGCGGTGGTCAATGCGATTACCAAGGGGTATTATTCCGTGATGAGTGCGGTATTGGCCATTGGACTTGTGCTGATTTTTGTTTTGTTTTTATTTCTGACTTGAGTACAATGGGGCGGTTACGATTGGAAGCCCCCTTAAAATTCAAGGATTATAGACGGGAGCAGGCGGTTTAAGGATGAGTCAAATAACACAGGCCGAACAGTACCTGCTGGATCGGATCCGGCAGGGCGATGATCGGGCGTGGTCGCAGTTTGTCCAGCGATACAACGGCCGTCTGTTTGTCTATGCGCAACAGCAATTAGGTCAGTCGGCAGACGCTGAGGATGTTATTCAGGAAGTCTTTGTAAGCTTTCTGCGGGCATTGCATACCTACCGTGCCGAAAGCAGTGTCGAGAGTTTTCTGTTTACAATTTTACGCCGAAAGATTATTGATGCGTACCGGCGAAGGGGGAGTTTACGCGTCGGACTGATTCAGGATATGTATCGCAGCAGTTTGCCGGACCAGCCGGATTACCTGTCAGGCTTTCAAGCGGCTGATTCGACGGCCAGTTCCTATGCCCGCCGGGATGAGCAAAAGGAAAAATTATTTGAATCGCTGGCAGGAACGATTTTACCGTTAATCGAAAAGATGAAAGCCTCATTAAATTTCGACCACTTGAAGATCATCGAGCTGCTTTTTTATTGTCAACTGTCGAATTCGGATGCTGCCGATACGCTGAAAATAGAAGCACGCCGGATTGGGGTTCTCAAGCATCGCTGGATCAAACAAATTCAAAGTGAACTGTCGACGACGGATACAAAAGAGCTTTCCGAGGCAGACCTCGAAGGCCTGCTGGCCCAGATATGGCAGCAGTATCGCCCCAGTTGTCCCAAGCGAAATACCATTGGAGCCTTCCTGCTGAAAACGCTGGATTCCGACTGGCAGAACTATGTTGATTTCCATCTCAATGTCTTGGGATGTCACTTTTGTCAGGCTAATTATCAGGATTTGCTTCAACAGAACCAGCAAAAGGGAGCCGGCAAACTTCAGCAGCGGATTATGCAGTCGACGGTAGGTTTTTTACAGAAATAATAAATCATATCCATTAAAATTTGTATGATTAAAGGGATTTATGACATTGAAAAGCAAAATATTAGTCAGGTTATCGTGTTTCGTGTTCGTATCCATCTGTATTCCTGCCAACGCTAAAATTCCGGCTGTGGCGTCTCGTGCTGAATGCAATTTTAATCCCGGTTGGCAGGTGTTTGTTGGCGATCCGGAGGGGGCCGAGACGATTGAATTTGATGACAAGGACAAGGATTGGAAGCAGGTGACACTGCCGTATGCTTGGAATGAGAACGAAGCATTTAAGGTCGATATTCATGATCTGTCAACGGGGATTGCTTGGTATCGCAAGCATTTTGTGATCCCTGCCGAACATGCTGACAAAAAGATCTTTCTGGAATTTGAAGGCGTTCGACAGGGCGGCGAGTTCTATCTCAACGGCGAGTATATCGGCCGGCATGAAAACGGGGCGATGGCAGTTGGTTTTGACATCACCGCTTTAGTCAAACGTGCTCCGGGAGAAAATGTCATTGCCGTACGTATTGATAATAGGTGGGATTATCGCGAGAAGGCGACGAATAGCCGATTTCAATGGAGCGACAAAAATTTTAACGCCAACTACGGCGGCATTCCCAAAAACGTCAAGCTTCATATCACTGACAAACTGTATCAAACTCTGCCGCTGTATTCAACACTGGGTACAACCGGCGTCTATGTGTATGCACAGGAGTTTGATATTGAAAACAAGGCGGCTGAAATTACCACTGAATCACAGGTCCGAAATGAATATCCGACCGCCAAAACCTTTGAGTATGAAGTAACCTTGAAGGAAACCGACGGCACGGTCGTCAAAACGTTTAAGGGATATCCGTGTACGATTGCACCGGGCGGAACCTCCATCGTAAGGGCGTCGGAGAAAATCGAAGGCTTAAACTTCTGGAGTTGGGGCTACGGGTATTTGTATGACGTTTATACAATGCTGAAGGTTGACGGTGCAGTGGTGGACGTTGTCAAGACCCGCACCGGTTTTCGCAAGACCGAGTTTGCCAACGGCATGGTTAAGCTCAATGACCGCGTGCTTCAAATGAAAGGGTATGCCCAACGAACATCCAACGAGTGGCCGGCGGTGGGGATTTCGATTCCGCCGTGGATGAGCGATTTCAGCAACCATCTGATGGTCGAAAGCAACGGCAATCTCGTCCGCTGGATGCATATCACGCCCAGCAAGCAGGATGTTGAGTCCTGTGACCGCGTGGGACTGATCCAGGCCATGCCGGCCGGAGATGCGGAGGCAGATGTGACTGGACGGCGCTGGGCCCAGCGTGTGGAACTGATGCGGGATGCAATTGTTTACAATCGCAATAATCCCAGCGTCCTTTTCTACGAAGGCGGCAATGAAAGCATCAGCGAAACCCACATGCAGGAGCTCAAAGATCTGCGGGACAAATACGACCTGTACGGCGGTCGTGCAGCCGGTTGCCGGGAAATGCTGGACAGTGAAGTGGCCGAATATGGCGGGGAGATGCTGTATATCAATAAAAGCGCTGATATTCCGATGTGGGCCATGGAGTATTCCCGTGACGAGGGATTACGCAAATACTGGGATGAATATACGCCTCCATACCATAAAAATGGTGACGGTCCCCGGCGTGGTAAAACACTTCCCGGATCTTATAATCACAATCAGGACTCACATGCCATTGAAGACATCGTTCGCTGGTATGATTACTGGGAATGTCGTCCCGGTACGGGTAAACGTGTCAGTTCCGGCGGTGTGAATATCATATTTTCGGATACCAACACCCATTACCGCGGAGCTGAGAATTACCGCCGCAGCGGCGAAGTCGATCCGATGCGGATACCCAAAGACGGTTTTTACGCGCACCAGGTAATGTGGGACGGGTGGGTAGATGTCGAAAATCCCCGGATTCATATCATGGGGCACTGGAATTATGAGCCGGGTGTAAAAAAGGATCTCTATGCTGTCTCCAGTGCTGACAAAGTGGAATTATTTATCAATGGCCAGTCGATGGGCTTTGGTGAGCAGAGTTATCGATTCCTGTACACGTTTAAGGATATCGAATGGAAGCCGGGAACGGTTCGGGCAGTCGGTTATGATGCGGAAGGTAATCAACTTTGCGAAACGGAGAAAAAGACCGCTGGTAAAGCGGATCGAATCCAACTGACATTGCATCAATCCCCGCAGGGGTTGCGTGCGGACGGGGCGGATATGGTGTTGGTTGACGTTGAGGTCGTGGATGCAAACGGTGACCGTTGTCCGACAGCATTGAATATGATCGATTTTGAACTGACCGGCCCGGCCCAGTGGCGGGGCGGAATCGCACAGGGGCCGGACAATTATATCCTGTCTAAAAGGCTGCCGGTTGAGTGTGGCGTCAATCGAGTGATTGTCAAATCCACTACGCAATCCGGTAAGATCACTTTGACGGCGACCTCAGAAGGCCTGGATTCAGCAATGCTTGAGCTGAATTCAAACCCCGTGGTTGTGTCAAATGGTCTTTCGTTGAACATGCCGGATGATGGTTTGGATTCTTTCCTTGGCCGCGGCCCGACCCCTGGTGGGCCGTCGTTCAAGATGACCCGTATTCCGGCATCAATTGCGAGTGTGACGGCCGGATCAAACCAGTCGGATGCGGTGTTGACCTATGATGACAACGAAATGACAGGCTGGAAAAATGACGGCAAACTGTCAACGGCATGGATTCAATACGATTTAACCGAACCGGCTGACATCAGTGAGTTAGTCATTAAATTCGGCAACTGGCGGCGACGCACGTATCCCGTCCAGGTTCTGGTGGATGGAAAAAAAGCATATGAAGGTGAAACGAAGCAGAATCTGGGCTATTACACCCTTCGTTTTGATCCGGTTCGAGGCAAAAGCGTCACATTGCAAATGATAGGCGCCGGCCAGGATCGGGATGGTTTCGGGCTCGTTGAAGTGACAGGTAAAGTCGATCAGGCAGAGTCGGCGAATAAAGGCGCGAATGCAAAAGGTCAGCTCGATATTAAAGAA
This sequence comes from Anaerohalosphaeraceae bacterium, assembly GCA_963675155.1. GTDB lineage: Bacteria > Planctomycetota > Phycisphaerae > Sedimentisphaerales > Anaerohalosphaeraceae > 4572-13. The sequence continues at coordinate 2,149,666 of OY775912.1, forward strand.
CTGGAAATATATCAACCGGTGGACTGAGGTGGCGGCTTTTTAAATGAAGAGAAAAGTATTTGAGATTCGCCTGCGATAAAGTGAGATTACTTCTATCGTGTAAATATAGAGAATTTTCTTGCTCCGGGCTTCTGTGCTGGTTATGTTGATTGGGCTCCGATTGGCAGGGTATTGACCAGGAGTTGAGAGAACAGGGCTTCGCCGTGTTCGAGTAGAGATCAATGTTTCTTGTTTAGAAGTTTTGGAGTTCTCGTGATGAATGCTCAGATGTTAACCGGGATTGGCCGGATGGAGATGCGGCAGGTACCCACACCGGCGATTGTCAATCCGACCGATGTGCTGCTGAAAATCGAATATGTCGGTGTTTGCGGCAGTGACGTGCATTATTATGAAACCGGCCGCATTGGCAGCCAGGTGGTGCAGTTTCCGTTTGCGGTGGGCCATGAATGTTCCGCAACGGTGGCTGATACTGGCCCCGGGGTGACCAACCTTAAAAAAGGACAGCCGGTGGTTGTCGAACCGGCGGTGTCCTGTTGGCAGTGTGTTCAGTGCAAAGCAGGTCGGCCGCATACCTGCGAGAAACTCAAATTTCTCGGCTGTCCGGGGCAGATTGCCGGGTGCCTGAGTGAATATATTGTCATGCCTGCCGAATGCTGTTTACCCACGTATGATGCGATAACGTTGCAAAAGGGCGTACTCTGTGAGCCGTTTGCGATTGGAGTCTATGCCGTCGAGCAGTCGGGATTGACTGCGGGGCAAACGGCGGCGATCTTTGGTGCCGGACCGATTGGACTGAGCTGTCTGGCAGCGGCACAATATGAAGACGCATCTGCCATTTATATGACCGAAAAAATCGCTGATCGTATTGAGATTGCTAAAAGTGCTGGGGCTGACTGGGTGGGTAGTCCCGAAACCGCGGATGTTGTCGCTGAAATAAGCGGCTCATGTTCCGGCGGCGTTGATATTGCCTTTGAATGTGCCGGTCAGCAGGACACACTGGATCAGGCTATCAATATCCTCAAGCCCGGTGGCAAACTGATGATGATCGGCATTCCGCGTGAGAGCCGAGTCAGTTTTTGTCCGGATTTGATCCGCCGCAAGGAAATATCCATGATCAATGTGCGTCGTCAGAATCACTGCACGCAAAAAGCCATCGACCGGATTGCCTCGGGCAAAGTGAATCTGGACTATATGGTAACTCATACCTATTCGTTTGAGCAAACACAACAGGCATTCGATCTGGCGGCCGGTTACAAAGACGGCGTTATTAAGGCTTTGGTTAAGGTGTGAGCATGAAGGCGTGTATTATTAGCATTGGCAATGAATTGTTAAACGGCCAGACGGTCGATACGAATGCCTCATGGTTATCGGGACAGCTATTTGCAATGGGCATCGCTACCGCCGGGTGTTGGATGGTGCCCGATGAGGCCGGCCGCATTGTGGATGCACTGTCTGAGGCAACCAAAGTGGGACAGTTGATAGTACTCAGCGGGGGACTGGGGCCGACGGATGACGATTTGACGCGTCAGGCGGTCGCGGCATTTCTGGGGGTCGAGCTTGAGTTTCAACCGGATGTGCTGGATGAACTCAAGGCGTTTTTTGAAGAACGCGGCAGTGTCATGGCTGACAAAAACCGCTCGCAGGCGTATATTCCCGCCGGGTGTGAGATGCTGGACAATCCGTATGGAACCGCGCCGGGATTTGCCTCGATCAAGGATGACATTCTGATCGCGGTTATGCCGGGCGTGCCGTCAGAGATGAAGGCCATGTTTTCCGAACAGGTTGTGGGACGGATTCAGAAAAAGCACTCCGGTTCGGTGATCGCCTCCGGCAAAGTGCGTTGTTTCGGCGTGGGTGAGTCCACGTTGGCTCAAAAATTAGGCGACTTAATGGACCGTCGCCGTAATCCGCTGATTAATTGTACGTGTGGATCAGGAGAAATTCTGCTGCATGTGATTGCTCATGCGGAGGATCGCCAAACGGCTCAGGAAATGGTCAAAGCGGATCAGACGATGCTGACAGAGTTGCTGGGCGATTGGGTGTATGGCTTTGACGACGATAGCCTGGCTCAAATCGTCGGGAATCTGCTCTCAGGTGCCGGCAAGACCATCGCCTTGGCCGAATCCTGTACCGGCGGCTGGGTGGGACAGATGCTCACCGATGTACCCGGTGCCAGCGATTATTTTACTGCCGGCTGGATTACCTACAGCAATCAGGCCAAAATCGAGCAATTGGGCGTTCCGCAGCCGTTAATTGAGGAATACGGGGCTGTCAGCGAGCCGGTGGCGCGGGCAATGGCTCAATCGGCGGCCCAAAAAGCCCAAACTGACCTTGCGGTGGCCATCACCGGCATTGCCGGTCCGGCGGGCGGCACCGAACAAAAGCCGGTGGGATTAGTATATATTGGTATCGTTTTTGAGGGGCAGTGTGAGGTTCATGAGTTTCGTTTTCCGCCGACAAATCGCTGGTTTATCCGAAAAAGGACGGCTTTTGCCGCATTAAATCTCATTCGATTGAAATTGCAGGTTTGACGAGGGTCGACAAGTGTGTTAAAATAGCACAATTCGATTATTTCAGGCATTATTCAGGTTATTCTATATAAGTGAGAGTGCATGTCAAAAAAACGCAGACATTTAGGCGAAATCCTTTATAAAAAAGGGTATGTCGGCAAAGAAGACCTAATTCAAGCAATTAAAGAGGGTAAAAAGACTCATCAAAGGCTGGGTGAGATTCTGGTCGAAAAGAAACTGGCCACGGAAGATCAGGTCTATGAAGCCCTTGCCAAGCAGTTTGGTCTTGAATATGTTGACCTTGCGACGGCTGAAATTCCCGAATCAGTCACCAAGCTCATCCCCGAAGATCTCGTCAAAAAACATCGTGTCATTCCCTTTGCACAGGACAACGGCGAACTGAAGATTATTGTCAAAGACCCGATGGATCTGGATACACTTGATTTACTGCGGTTCCGTTTAAATATGGAATTGCGTTGCTGTCTTGCAAGTCCTGCTAAGATAGAGGATTACATCGATGGTGCCGGGACGTCGGCCGATGATGAGGTTGACGACAGAGAAGATTTCCGCGGCAGTATTGATATGATGGCGGCTGAATTAGAGGCCGCCGGTCACGGTATCGAAGCGGAGGTTCGCAGGGCTCAGGCGTCCGGTGAGGAAGACGAAGAAGGCCCGATTGTTCGCTTGGTGAACCTGGTGATCGATGAGGCCGTACGGATGCGTGCCAGCGATATTCACATTGAGCCGATGTCCGACCGTGTTCGCATACGGTATCGTGTTGATGGCGTGTGTATCGAGCGGGATAATATCCCGAAAAATATGCAGGCACCGCTTATGGCGCGTTTGAAAATTCTGTCGGGCATGGATATTGGTGAACGCCGGCTTCCGCAGGACGGTCGTATTAAGCGGGAAATTGACAACCAGGACATCGACTTTCGTGTGTCGTGTCTGCCGGGTTATCATGGCGAAAGCACGGTACTTCGTATTTTACGCCCTGATTCGGTGAATATTGGTATTGAGGCGATTGGCTTTGAAGGCGAGCAGTACGAGCGATTCAAAAAGATCATTAAACGTCCGAACGGAATTTTCCTCGTAACGGGTCCGACCGGTTCGGGTAAAACAACCACACTGTATTCGGCTCTGCAGCAATTGAACCGTCCGGATAAGAAAATTATTACAGCTGAAGACCCGGTGGAATATAATATCGCCGGGATTAACCAGTGTCAGATTCGAACGGATATCGGACTGACATTTGAGTCGATTCTGCGGTCTATGCTGCGTCAGGCTCCGAATATTATCCTCATCGGTGAAATTCGTGACGGGATCGTGGCTGATATCGCGATTCAAGCCGCCCTGACAGGTCACTTGGTATTCAGTACATTGCACACGAATGACGCTCCCAGTGCGATTACCCGTTTGATTGATATGGGCGTTAAACCCTTCCTGGTTGCCAGCTCAATTCAGGCGATTATGGCTCAGCGTCTGGTGCGTACCATCTGTAAAGACTGTAAAACCATTGATAAATCACCGGACCCGCACTTTTTGCGACTCTTAAATATCAAACCTGAAGATATCCGTCATAATCCGATCTATAAAGGCGCCGGCTGTGCCCGCTGTCAGGGAACCGGTTACAAAGGGCGTATTGCTGTATTTGAAATGCTGGAAATGAACAACCAGTTGCGAGATCTGGCGTTTGCCCGCGCTCCTGCAGGGGAACTGCGTAAGACAGCTTGTGCCACGGGCATGTCAACCCTTCTTTCCGACGGTAAGATGAAAGTTTTTAAGGGTGTTACCACACCTGCTGAGGTTTCGCGCGTGACGCAGGCCGAAGGGCTGGTCATTGATGAATAACAAAGGTCTTATTCTATTCATACAGGGTTAAAAAATGGCAAAAACAGAAAAAACGATTCAGATTGACAGGTTGCTGGATGCCTGTATCAAGATGGGCGGGTCAGACTTGCATATTGTGGTGGGCCGCCCGCCGGTGTTGCGTATTTCAGGCAGGCTTCGCTCGCTGGATACAAAAGTGCTGGAGCCGGATGACACGACGTCACTGATGAAAAGTATTACGCCGGAACGTAACCAGCAGGAGCTTCAGGAGACCGGAAGTACCGACTACGGTTTTGCATTTGGCGAAGGCGCTCGTTTCAGAACCGCAGTATTTCGGCAAAAAGGGAATATTTCGATGGTTCTGCGTTTGATCCCATCGGCACTTCTAAGCTTTGAGCAGATTGGTTTGCCGCCGCTGTGTTCGGCGTTATGCCGGCGTCCGCGTGGTTTATTTTTGGTTACGGGCCCGACCGGTTCAGGTAAAACAACCACCTTGGCCAGCATGATTAACTACATTAACGAAAACATCGACCGGCATATCATTACGGTTGAAGAGCCGATCGAGTATTATCACAAGCATAAAAAATCAATTATCAACCAGCGTGAAGTGGGACTGGACGTCACGACGTTTGCCGAATCACTCAAGCGTGCTTTGCGTCAGGACCCGGATGTTATTCTGGTGGGTGAATTGCGTGACCTGGAAACAATGGAAGCGGCGATTAGTGCGGCTGAAACCGGGCACCTTGTGTTTGGCACTCTGCATACAACCGGTTGTCAGGGAACGATTAACCGTATTATTGACGCATTCCCGGTTAGTCAGCAGGAAATGATTCGTGTTCAGCTCAGTACCAACCTGATTGCGGTCTTAAGCCAGACGCTGTGTCCCAGGAATGGCGGGGGACGGGTGGCGGCTTATGAGTTTATGGTGGTTACTCCGGCTATCTCGAACCTTATTCGGGAAAATAAGGTGTACCGAATCGAATCCAGTATCCAGATTGGTAAGAAACTGGGGATGCAGCTTCTTGACGATCACCTTTGGGATCTTTACGACAACAACCTGATTACGCTTGAAGAAGTACTGGATAAAGCGCGAAATCCGGGGGAAATGCTGAAACAGGCCGAAGAAAAGGCCGGCAAGGCATTAGGCGGAAAGGGCCTGGATGATGATTACGGGCCGATCATCAAGACCTCTTAATTTATTTTCACATGGGTTTCGTGACCATTTTTTTATGCCAGGAAGATACACATGCTAAGTGTCTACGGGATTCTGGGTTTAATTATGATCTAGTTAATTTAAAATACGATAAAACGCCTTTATTTGAACCGATTATTTGACGTTAATAGACATTTCGATCAATGACAGGCTATATGCCAGGTGTCCAATGTAATTAAAGCTTGAAATCGAGTTTTGTTAGGACTATAATAAAGATAGAGACAGTTGTTTTGTTCGCGTTTTTGGGCGAAACAAAGGAGTGTAAAAAATGGCAAAAACACCTCCGGTAAGAGATTTGAAGGGCAGGTCATTAGGACGCATCCTGATTAAGATGGGTCTTTTGACGAGAGATAAGGTCCATAAATGTCTTGCGATACAAAAACAAAAGGGTGGCGGCATTCGCCTGGGGCAGGTCTTTCTTGATGAAAATCTTATCAAGCCCCGCGATTTACGGATTGCCCTCGCTGGTCAGCGCGGCATGGAATATGTGGATGTTGATGGTGTTGAAATTCCTGCGGATATTCTTGAGCATGTGCCGGCCCAGATGGCCCAAACCTATAAAATCATTCCGGTCGAATACGATAAGGCAGCCAACCAGCTTACCGTTGCCATGGATAGTCCGGATAATTTCAGGGCGACCGATGACCTGAGTACCTTGATGGGCTTTAAGGTGGTTGCCAAGGTGGCGGATGAGGATGCGATTGCGGGGGCGCTTGAAAAATATTATTCCGAGGAAGAAACCGGAATCAATGAACTGTTGGGTGAACTGGAGAGCGATGCGTCGCTGGCTCAACTTGCCGGTCGTGATGCAAGTATTGACCTGGACGATCTCAAGGACGCGGCTGAATCGACACCGGTGATAAAGCTGTTGAACCTGGTGCTGATGCAGGCGATCCGAGACAAGGCTTCTGATATTCACTTTGAGCCTTTTGAAGATAATTACAAAATGCGTTATCGAATCGACGGTGTGCTGTACGAAATGGTGCCGCCGCCGAAGCATATCGCAATGGCGTTAAGCAGTCGTATCAAGGTTATGGCGGATTTGGATATTGCCGAACGCCGCTTGCCGCAGGATGGTCGTATTCCGCTGGTGATGGGCGGTAATCCGGTGGATTTGCGTGTGAGTATTTTGCCGACGATGTTTGGCGAAAGCGTCGTGTTGCGTGTCCTGGACCGGACGCAAGTGGATTTACAACTGGAAATGCTGGGGCTTTGTGAGCGAGACCTCGAGACCATTCACCATTTGATTAACAAGCCAAATGGTATTGTGGTGGTCACGGGGCCAACCGGTTCAGGTAAAACCACCACGCTGTATTCGGCGCTGAAGGCTCTGAATACGATTGATCGAAAAATTATTACGACCGAGAACCCGGTTGAATATGATATTGATGGGCTGGTACAGGTGCAGATTCGACCGGATATCGGTCTGACATTTGCAAAGTGTCTGCGTTCTATCCTGCGTCAGGACCCGGACATTGTGATGGTGGGTGAAATTCGTGACCTGGAAACGGCACAGATTTCGATTCAGGCGTCGCTGACCGGCCACTTGGTTTTCTCGACGCTTCATACCAATGACGCGCCTAGTACGATTGCCCGTATGTTGGATTTGGGACTTGAACCATTTTTGATTACGGCCACGTTGGAAGGGATTGTTGCCCAGCGTTTGGTGCGAAAGATCTGCACGAAGTGCAAAACTGAATTCGAGCCGAGCGATGAGCTGTTGATGGAACTGGGTTTAACGCCTGATGAAGTGGGCGGCAAAGTGTTCTATTACGGCAAAGGCTGTGATCGCTGCAACAAAACCGGTTACCGGGGACGAACGGGAATTTATGAAATCATGAGTTTTAACGATGAACTTCGCGATCTGATTATGAATCACGCTTCCACTGCGATTTTGCGTGAAGCTGCGGTTCGTAACGGCATGATTACACTGCGTGATAACGGTTTGCAGATGATTTACGACGGAATCACAACGATTGAGGAAGTGGCTCGCGAAACCATTGGGGCAGCGGAAGAGTAATTTATTGTAAATTGAATATTTCAGATATTATTAATAATTCCAAACGGTAGTTTGGGAGGGTTTAAAGATGCCGGTATTTCAATATAATGCACTGGACGCCAAGGGCAACGAGTCCACCGGAACAATTGAGGCCTTAAGCAGTAAAGAAGCGATCAGTAAGATTCGCAACAAGGGTCTGTTTCCGACGAAGGTTCGTGCCCAGAACGCGGCCAAAAAAGCCAAAGTAAGACAGGCGGCGGCCGGACCGAAACGACGCGGCGCCGGCGGCAAGGTTAAGATCAAGGCCGTTACGCAGTTTGCACGCCAGATGTCCACATTGCAAGATGCCGGTTTGGCGATTTTGCGGTCGCTGCGGATTCTGGAAGAGCAACAGAAGAAAGGCACTTTCAAACGTGTGATCGGCTATGTGGCCGATGACATTGAAGGCGGGGCCACCTTGTCGGAAGCAATGGGCAAGCATCCGAAATGTTTCAACCGTCTCTTTGTCAACATGGTTGCCGCCGGTGAGGTGGGCGGTGTACTGGATGTGATCCTGTCACGTGTGGCCGACTTTATGGAAAAGTCCGAGCGGCTCAAGGCCAAGATTAAGGGGGCCATGATTTACCCGCTTGTGGTGCTGTTCGTTGCGTTTGTGATTGTATTGGCGTTGATGTATTTTATTATCCCGACGTTTGCCGAAGTGCTGACGGATATGTCCGACGGCAAGGCGGGATTGCCCTGGCTGACACAGAAACTGCTGAACATCAGCTACTGGCTCAAAGCCCGTAACGGATTGAATATTCTTATTGTTTTACTCGTTCCGGTGGTACTTGTAATTGTCCTTAAGTTGATTAAGCAGTTTCGTGCCGGACGCTTTGCGGTGGACTGGCTTAACCTGCACCTGCCAATGATTCGCCGACTGGTCTATACCACGACGGTGGCTCGCTGGACGCGAACGCTGGCGACGCTGATCAGTGCCGGTGTGCCGATTTTAGAGGCGTTGAACATTACCCGTGAAACCTCCGAAAACGAGATTTATTCCCGGATGCTTGGGCGAGTTCAGCAGGCGATTCGACAGGGCGATACGTTTGCCAATCCACTGCGGCAGTCCAAGACGGTCGATACGATTGTGGTGAACATGGTGGACGTCGGCGAGGAAACCGGTGATCTGGACAAGATGCTGATGAAGGTCGCTGACAACTTCGATGAAGAGGCCGACGTTCTGGTCGGGGCAATTATGAGTATGATTGAGCCGTTGATGATCGTGGTCTTAGGTGGTGTTGTTGGCACGATTGTACTGGCGATGTTTTTGCCGATGGTCAAGATGATTGAAGTGATGATGTAAACTTAGTGAATAGTCGTTAGTGAAAAGTGAATAGTTGAGGATTCGGCCGGTGGCCGAGACTTTTTAACGCGGACAGTGATATATCGTATAGAGAATGGAAAAAGGTGGCTTGAAATGATTAGGGGAAATCACAATGCCGACATTCGAATATATTGCACTGGATACGAACGGGCATGAAGCATGCGGTCAAATCGATGCTTTATGTAACAAAGAAGCGGTCAGCAAAATTCGCAACAAGGGATTATTCCCAACGAAGGTGAGGCCGCGGAACGCAGCAAAAAAAGTGAATAGAAAAAGCAGCCTTGCCGGGGTGAAACGCCGCGGTGCCGGCCGTCGCGTTAAGACGAAGGTAGTGGCGGAATTCGCCCGCCAACTGTCCACGCTTCAGGATGCCGGACTTGCGATTTTAAGGTCTTTGCGGATTTTAGAGCGTCAGCAGAAAAAGGGTGCTTTTAAGCGTGTTATTGGTTACGTAGCCGATGATATTGAAAGCGGCGCAACGTTGTCTGAGGCAATGGGAAGGCATCCCCGGTGCTTCAGTCGGCTCTTTGTCAACATGGTAGCGGCCGGTGAAGCGGGCGGCGTCCTGGATATCGTTTTGAATCGTGTGGCTGATTTCATGGAGAAATCCCAGCGGTTGAAATCGAAGATTAAAGGCGCGATGGTTTATCCAGCGGTTGTTTTAACGGCGGCATTTTTGATTGTTCTGGGTTTGATGACATTTGTGATTCCGGTCTTTTCGCAGGTGTTAACGGATCTGGCCGATGGTCAGTTCAAGATGCCCGCGTTAACGCAGGCACTGATGGATATGAGTGTTTGGCTCAAAGGCCGGTATGGTTTCAATGCGGTTTTGGCTGCGTGCAGTCCCTTTGTCGTGATGATGGCGTTGAACCTGATTGGTCGGTTTCGCACCGGACGCTATGCGATGGACTGGCTCAAATTGCATCTGCCGATTATTCGCAGGTTGGTCTATAAAACGACGGTTGCCCGGTGGACGCGAACACTGGCGACGCTGATTCATGCAGGCGTACCGATTTTGGATGCCTTGGCGATTACCCGTGAAACGGCCGACAATGAAGTTTATGCTTGCGTGCTGGGCCGAGCGATCCGGGCGATTCGCCAGGGCGATACGTTGGCTCACCCCCTGCAGCAGTCGATGGCAGTCGATGAGATTGTGGTCAACATGATCGAAGTGGGTGAAGAAACCGGCGACCTGGATAAAATGCTGCTGAAGGTCGCAGATAATTTTGATGAACAGACCGATGTATTGGTGAACTCGATGATGAGTGTGCTGGAACCGTTGATGGTGATTTTACTGGGCCTGGTGGTGGGGACGATTGTGCTGGCGATTTTTTTGCCGATCATCATCATTATAACGAACGCATTTTGATGTGAGATGAGAATAAAAGAAACAGAATGTAAAACGCTGAAAGCGTTGATTAAAAAAAGAATAAAGCAATAATTACGATTTTCGAAAGGATGACATGATGGAAACGAAAAAGACACAGGGGTTTACGATTGTTGAACTGCTGACGGTCATGGCGGTGATCGCGGTCCTGATCGGCCTGCTGATTCCGGCACTGGGGATGGTGAAGGACAAGGCGAAGGAAATTCAACAGAAAGCACAGTTCCACAGTATTGATGTGGGGGTTGAATTGTTTAAATCGGATTTTGGCTCCTATCCGGAATCCAATGATAACAATGTCGATACCCAGAGCAGTCCGCAGCATCCGATTGACTCAAATCCGTATTGCGGTGCCAACAAACTCGCCGAGGCTATGGTTGGCATGGATTATGTCGGATTTCATCCGAGTTCAGATTTTCGTGCAGACGGCTTAGCCGAAGTCAATTTAGATACGGTTCCGGCTACCACCGGTGTGGTCGAAGTCTATAGTGCCGACGCCGATACAGCCAATTGGCAAACGGCCATGGAAAACATCGAAGCGCGTAAAGGGCCCTATATGGAGCTGGAAACAGCGAATGCCTTTACTATGGAAGAGGTATATACAAATGATCCGGGAATTTTTAACAACGGACCGACGAATGCTCCGTATGCATTGGTACTCTGTGACGTTTATGCCAAGAAACGCGGCGGCCTGGGCGGCAAGAAGACCGGAACGCCGATCCTGTACTATCGTGCCCGCACACAGTATGTCGAACAGGATATGAACGGTATGACGGTTGTTGATACCTCCGGTAGAACTATTACGGATGCTGACAATGACATCTATTTCTATGAAGACAACGATGCACTGCTGGGATTGGGGATGCCGGATGACGCCGTTCCGTTTACTCTGACCGGGGGATCGCTGGCCGAAGCGCAGCAGAATTTTCAGGACATGATCGTCAACGAACAGGTCCAGACCGTTCTCAAGCCGTATCGGGCCGATTCATTTATCCTGGTTTCCGCGGGTAAAGACGGCGACTTCGGTACCGCTGACGATCTGTTCAACTTCGACAAGGAAATCATCGAATAAGGCTGTTTTATTGGCCCGTGGGCCTTTTTGACAAGGATCGTATGTTCAGAAAACGTCGACAATTGGGTTTTACGCTGATTGAGCTGCTCGTGGTCATTACGACGGTACTGATTCTGACCGGGACACTGTTGGGTGTGGGCAAGTACCTGACGATTCGTGCTTCGGTCCAGCTTTGTGCGAGCCAGGTGGAAGTGATCTGCACAGCACTCACGCAGTATTATGATGATTACGAGGTCTTTCCGTTTACGACGGACACCGATGGCGATGGCGATTCAATTGATGATTTCGGCCAGCCGGATTACAAGATTGCAAATTTATTAGTTGATTTGGACCATGATCCGACTGATCCTCCGTCGCCCACTATTGAAACCGGTGCTCCTTTAGATGAAGATGCTTCCAGTATCGGATTGTTTTACTTTCTGGACAGCAGTCCCAATAGTCGCAAAATCATTGAGGCGTTGTCGGGCGATCTGCTGACGAACAAAGACGGCGCCAATGTGGCGATTACGCTGCGTCCGAATGACGGTTCTGCGGATGTTGATCTGCCGCGATTTGTGGACCCGTGGGGTGTGAGTCTCCGCTATGAATATCTCGATGGAGCCGCGTTTCCGGTGCTGACGAGCGCAGGACCGGACAAGGAATTTACGACGACGGCGGATAATATCACAAGTCAATAAAAGAAACCGCGGATTTCGCGGATTGACACGGATTATATATAAACTATAAAAATCTGTGAAAATCTGTGTTGATCTGTGGCAAAAGAACAACAACCCGAACCTTATGAGGATTAGGGGTTAGCATTATGAAAACGATACAAAAAAGAAAAAACGCGTTTACGCTGATTGAATTGCTGGTGGTGATCTCGCTGATTGCGGCACTGGTGGGGATTCTCGCGGTGGCTCAGAAAAAGGTCAAGCTTGTCGCACGAAACCTGCGTCAAAAGGCTGAGTTTCACGGCATGGAGATTAGTCTCGAGTTGTTCTACAGTGACTTTAACTTCTACCCGGACTCGGAGGTTGTGGAAGACGGGGGCACGCAGGTCTGCGGTGCTCAGCGTCTGGCCGAGGCGATGATCGGTCGTGATGAGCAAGGTTTTCATCCGAAATCCAAGTGGCATCCGGATTTGGATTCTGCGGCACTACCCCCTCATCCGGGAGCCGCTATTTATACGGATGCGACACTCAAGGACCGCAAACCTCTGTATTTTGAGTTGAAACATACGGACTTTTACACCGTCGATGATTTGTGGAATGGTAGTACGGGGTCATCTGTTATTTATGATTCGGCGACTGCGGCAACGCCTACCGAGAAGGCTTCGTTTTTTACAGATGTCTTTACTTTCAACAAAGTCCAAATCGGCAGTAAGAGTATTAAAGTCGGATCCCCGGTGTTGTATTTTAAGGCCGACTCCACAAAGAAGTTTCGGGTTGATGCCACAAATACCGTTGTGAACAATCCTACCAGCGCTGACTATGAAGAGTGGGTGTATAACCTGGATGATAATACTGATATTCTGAATCTGCCGTGGCTGCGTGAACTGCCGGATGCAATTGCCGGTGACACAACACACTACACGGCGGATCCGGACAATCCGTCTGTTGTGCCGGAGGCGGGGGCCGGGACGATGGAGCCGGAGTATTTCTATAAGTTATTAACCCAGCGGGAAGATACGACAAATGGCCGGGCCTTTTTCAAGCCGTACAATCCGAGTACGTTTATTTTGATCTCGGCCGGCTGGGACGGCAGATACGGCACCGAGGACGATATCACGAGTTTTGATTACTAAACAAATAACCACGGATAAAAAAAGCCACAGAGGACACAGAGGTCGCCGAGAAAAGGAAAAAGATTTTATCTCTCTGAGTTCTCTGTGTACTCTGCGGCAAAAAGTGGGACATATTTTCAGGAGGCGTTTATGAAACGCGGAATAAAAAAAATCAGAGCCGGCTTTACACTGGTGGAACTTCTGACCGTGATTGCGGTTGTCGCGATTTTACTGGCCGTTCTGGTGCCGACGTTCAACAAGGTGTCGGACGTTGCCCATACTGCCCGCCAGAAGGCCCAGTTCCACGGTCTCGGCATTGCGTTGGAGGCGGTCTATACCGATTTGGGCGATTATCCGCCAAGTGCGTGGGACCGTCCCCTTGGCGGCACCGCTTATGGAGCATACGCTCCCTCTCAGCGATTGGCTGAGGCAGTGATCGGATTGGACGGATTTGGCGTGCATCGCAACACTGAATGGAAGGTCAGCGGCATGGATTCCGGAGGCGGGTATTTGTATTTGCCAAGCAGCGGAACCTTCAATCAAGCGGATCGTTTTGGGCCGTATATGGAACTGGAAAATGCCAATGCGGTGAAGATGAGCAGCATCTATAGCACCAGTTTTACACCGCTGCAGGATGATTATGTGCTGGTCGATATGTACAAGGTTGTCAAGAATCAGGCAACCGGCAAGATGGGAGGGATGCCGATCCTGTATTACCGGGCGAACCGCGACCAGACCGGACATAACTATAAGGCGGCGAGTACATGGATGAACACCTATGATGTCAATGATGCATTAGGCGGTAATATTGGAATCGCGAGTCTGGCAGTGCCGTTTACGACGACAGTGTCCGTGCATCCAATGAAAACAGATGCTGCCGATGGTGAGCATCCGTGGTTTTACGACAGTATCCAGAATCCGAATTTTCCGGGTGATCCAACGACAACAATAGGCAGACGTCCGTATCGAGCCGATTCGTTTATCCTGCACAGTGCCGGCCCGGACGGACTGTATGGTAACAGTGACGACATCTTTAACTTTGATCAGGACCATTAGTCAAATTAAAGATCAAAGAGCAAAATGTAATCCGCCGTTGCCAAGGCTATGGCGGGACAAGAATTGAGGATTCGCCTGCGGCGAGGCTTTTTTAACATATATGCGAATACAAAAACGACAATCCGGTGTGACGCTGACCGAGCTTTTGGTGGTCATGGCAGTGATGGCTATTTTAATGGCCATCTCGGTGCCGACGGCCAAGAAGCTGATGGAAAGCTTTGAGTCTTCGACCGGGGTGCGGCAGTTGATCAACGCGGCCCTGTCCAACGCCCGCGCAATCGCCGTTCGCGAGCAGGCCTACGCGGGTGTGCGATTTCAGGAAAAGGATGACATCACCTATATGGTGCTGGTCATGCATGACCCGGATGTTTCGCCAAATGGAACAGGGTATGCCCAAGGTTTTCGGGCCGTTGAGGGGCGTCGTCCCATGAAGTTGCCGGAGGATATTCGAGTGCCAGGTGGAACGTCGATTGTCTTTTCGCCTTCTGGAAAACTAACGATTCATCGGATTCAGGTTTATAATAAAGATGGGGTTGATAACTCATTGAATTCGAGTCGTGATACAATTTTTAATACAAGTGATAATGTTAACGCAGGGCTGGCGATGTTTGTACAGGAAACATTTCCTGTTGGCGTTCTGCCTCCGAATAGCTCACAGGACCTGTGGATTTTGACCAAAGATACATCCAATTACGAGCAAATCAGTCCCTATACGGGGGAGTTGGTCATTGAATACAAAAAATAAGCAGACAATTTGCTGCCGGGGCGGATTTTCGCTGACCGAGATGCTGATCGCGACGGGGATTATGGCGATCGGGCTGGTGCTGGTGGCGCTGATTTTCCCGGTGGGCGTCAAGCTGACGACGATGACGACGGAGAAAAGCATCGCCGCGGTCGTGGCCGATGAGGCCTTCGCCAAAATCCACCTTTACGGCCTGCGCGATTTCAACGATTGGCCGTCGGCACAGATGGAGACGGTCAATGGAAATCCAAACTATGTTGTTTCGGCGGATGCGACATATGATTTTTGTGACTTGTTCAAATACACTACCCCCGTCGAGGTAACTGTAGGGGGCGATGGTGGCTGGGATACGGATGACGATACTTATGCGGCTGCCGGACCGGATGGCATTTATGGAACGGCTGATGACCTGGCAGTCAATCTGGATGAAGAGTTTTTCTATCCGTCCGAGATGTCGCAAACGGATCGCAAATACCGCTGGTCGGCGTTGTGCCGGCGTGTGGGCGAAAAAGATGTGCAGGTGACGGTCTTTGTGACGCGCATGACATTCGACGGAGTCAGCTATTATACGTTCCCCTATAATGCGGCCGGTCCGGCGTATCTTTATCAAGTTGGGGCCGACCATCCGGTGCCGGTGCCGGTCGATGTTGAATATGATCCGACCGACACGTCAACATCGGCTTATCGTAGAGAACTGGAAATTCTGCTGACTGATCCGGACTCAACGGACAGAATTGATAATACCCAATGGGATAGGGCGTCCGGCGTAATGAATAAGGTTTTGTCATTTTTTGACGAGGGGTATACGATTGTCGATGACCGCAATGGGAAAATTTATCGTATTCAGGAAATTCAGGATATCAATGGCGATGGGTTTCGTGAAACGGTCATTTTGTACGATGACTGGCAGTGGGACGGATATGACGCCGACCCGGCCACTCTCCCGACGACGGCTCAAACGGAAACGGTTTGGGTGGTTCCGCCGGGGCTGAGCAGCAGCCGGTATCCGTGTGTGGGCGTGTTCCAGAAAGTGATTCGATTTGATGAGATTAAAAATTAAGAGCAACCACGGATTACACGGATTTGCGCGGATTATTTTTTATTTATTATCCGCGTGAATCCGCGAAATCCGCGGTTTAAAGGTAAGTTGGTGAAAATTTGTGTTAATTCGTGGCTAAAAAACGTGGCTAAAACAAAAAACAATGCGTTTACGATTGTCGAGTTGCTGGTGGCAATGTCGCTGCTGGTGATCCTGGTGGGGTTGTCCAGTGTGGTCTTTTCCCTGACGGTCAAGTCGCAGCGATCCGCGACCGCCAGTATCGAAATCACACGCAGCCTGCGTGTTCTGACCGACCAGCTCAACGCCGACTTCCGCGGCCTGAAAACCGATGCGCCGGTCTTTATAAAGTTCAATAATAATGTTGGTGTGGATAAAGACGGCGATGCTGTTGATGATTACTACTCTGATTTTGATACGATCCACTTTTTCGCCGACGGCGATTTTCAGACGATGAACCAGTACGATGACGGCAGCGGGAGTAAAACGATTAGCGGCAATCTTGCCCGCATCTTCTACGGCCATGCCAATTCAGTTGATCTGATTGCCGATTCAACTGCGACGGTCGATTTTGGTGCGTATCGGACACTGGCTCGCAAGACGCATATCTTGACGGCTGACAACGGTATCCAGGGCGTTTACAGTGAAATTCCTTTAATCTCAAACTGGCCGACAATACCGTATGCTTTGGATTACAGCCAATTTAACGGTTCTTTCGGACAAACTCCCGTTACGATGACCGGGCGTATCGATTCCGATGAGAATGCACGGGAGTTCAATACGATCACGCTTTCGCAGTGGATCAATGCGTTGAATTTTAATACCACCAATGCGAATGCGTTTATCGCTCAGTGCATGGACGATAACAGCCGGCCTCTGATTGATCTGTCCACGGCATCGGCCCGGATGGCAACGCTGCATCTGCTGATGGCCCAGGGTGTATCCGGTTTTACGGTGCAATGGGCGTATACGAATGACGATTTGATCGACACGGCAACCGGACTGGCACCGAACCCGCCGGAGTTTGCGGGTGTTCGCTGGTGGCCCAGCGTGGACCCGGATGGGCTGGGAACCGAGCCATCGGATTTTGTGGGCATGAACGGTGCAAATCCCTTCGGCGTCTTTTTTACATTACCCAATGGCGTTGGTACGCCGATTGATCCGTGGTTTTCGATAGGCAATTGTAAGACGTCAATCGGCGGAACGGCGTATCCCTTTTCAAATGCCTTTTACCCGAAAGCGCTGAAATTTACATTTACCCTGCATGACTCCAACGGGATGTATGAAGAGGGTAAGACGTTTACGCACATTGTGTATCTTGACAATTGACTGAAACTGCTAAATAAGTCCACAGATTACACAGATTATTTAGATTAAAATACGGCTTAAAAAAACTCAAAATAATCTGTGAGAATCGGTGTAATCTGTGGATATAAAGTTGGTGGAAAAATGAAGATAAAAACAAGACAATTTGACAAGCGTCGCGGGGCGGCGTTGATCCTGGTGATCGTGGTCACGGTGCTGCTGGCGGTGATTGGTGTGATGTTTTTGATGACGTCGCGTTTGAGCGAGATGGAAACCGCCGCGGTGGCCGGCAGCCGCGATCTGGACTCAGGCGTTCAGGCTGTCGTTGGACGCATCAACGAAGTGCTGGTCGAAGACCTGTTCGGCAATGACGGCAGACTTCTCAATGCCGATACCGCAAATCTAGATGCCCATGAAACCTCCGATTATCCGATTCATAACGATGTTGGCCCCGATGGAGTGTATGGGACGGCAGACGATGTGTTTATTGATCCCAAAACGAACGGTTATAATGAGCCTCTACCCAATGATGATTTCTGGCTGCCGGGGACTCTGGATGACTACTGGCTGGCGTCGCTGGAGCCGGTCTGGTCGGATAGAGGTCGCGATGGTCTTACAGGCAATAAGACAACGATGGCGGACGATACCTATGTCTGGCCGCATATTACGGATTTATGGGGCAGCTTGCAGGGGACGGAAAACAGTTTGTTTTATCAGCAATACGATCTTGCCAATCACAGGAAATTTTTCCAGCAGAACCCGGTCGATAAGCAGTGGATTGATCCGGATTATACGAGCAATGCCACTGAAAACACTTATGGAGATGGCTGGAATACGCAGACGCTGTGGGACAAATGGCAGGTGTCGGCCTATAATGTTCGAGCCAAAGTGATTACCGCTAAAGATCGCGCGGAGGTGGTGGCGGTCGGCAATAATATTGATGCTGATATTGATGGCGGCACACAAAGTTACCCGAATCCGTGGGAGGATGCAACCTATGTCAGTCCGTTTGGCGCCCGTGCCGATGCCGATGGTGACGGCGTGGCTGACAGTCGCTGGGTGCCGATTCCAAATCTGAATACCACCCGGGGCGAACCAATTTACGCCGCGGTTCGTATCATTGACAATTGCGGCATGCTGAATCTCAATGCGGCCCATTGTTTTTATCAGAATTCTTACACAAGCAATATATCCCCCTTTAGGACTCCCTGGTACGCGAGTCTGGCCGATTTAACGGCTGGAACGGCATACCATAACAATCTCGACGGTTCCGGACGTTATCTCACCGAGATCAATTACATGCCGTTTCTGCGGGGCCATGACCTGAATGGGAATTATTATGATGGGACATCGACCGCCGGAGATGATTGGTATAATTTGATGATTGAAAAAGGGTTTGTGAATACAGGAACCGGTGTTCCGGATTCGCCGAAAGATGTTCACACGGTGTTGATGGACATTGAAGATCCCGGCAATGCATACCACTTTTTTGACCTCAGTAATGAATTGGAAATTCGTAACCGGTACCTGCAGACCAGTCATTCTGAAGCCTTGTTTGAGCAGGAAGGCGTCGCTCATTTTTCTTTTGATGCGGATGCTGCGGCGTATGCGGCACTGGAAACGCCCCGAGTGGAGACGGATTTTGATATATGGAAATATCGAATCGATTCTGATCAGTTTCATCGATGGAATGCGGCCGGAGCGCTTCGGACAACTGCCGACCCATTGTCTCCCTACTTTTATCGCTACGACCGCCGGCATGCGTGTACGTTTTACAGTTTTGACCGGGTGGTTCGCAAGGGGGATTATCCGTTGCTGGCGTCAGAAATTGCGGCTTATATCGCAACCGGTCCAACAGTGCCCGCTATTTTTTCTTCGATGGCGGAGTATGAAGACTCTTTGTGGGATGTTTTCACTCCCCAAGGAGCCGTGACGACGAATATTGAAGACGTGATGGCCGCTGAGCCCTACAATAATATTGAAACGCGCAAGCGGATTCTTCATTTACTGTATGCGTTGCGTGAGCATTATTATGCATCCAATGGCGGTAACCTGAACGCTGCGGCATTGCGAGCGGCCCAGGTTGTGGCCAATATGATTGATTTTTCAGATGATATTTCGCCAAACACCAATAGCTTCGGAGAAACACAGGGGCCGTTTTACAACCCGCAATTTGCGAGCGGAGTTTTTACAATTGATTATGGTCAGCAGGCCAACGTCGATAGTACCTTTCTGACGCGTGATATGATGGGGCAGATGCTGACAGAGGCCAGTCAGAATATCCTGGGGGCGGGCAATGAGATTGATTATTTGGGGAGCCCCGCGGTCTATGGTGATTTTGAATTTGGATTGGAACCCAATCCAAACACGACAATTGTCGCAAATGATATCGTCTTCGGGTATGAGCGACAACCGTTTATTTCGGAGGTTTATGTCAATTGGAATCCTTCTCCCCCAGCCGCTGCCGGTACCGAATTGGATACGCTTGCGATTGAACTGGTGAATCCCTATAGTACTCCGATTAATTTGATTGGCTGGACCTTGAATATCGGAGTCGCCGGAGCAACCTATACACATACCTTTGTGGCTGCCGGAACCGGCGGAACGCCGGGAACCAATACGACGGCGGTGCCTGCATATGCTGCAGCGACCGGCTTGGGGCGGCTTGTGATTAATTTTAACCCGGCAACGCTGGCTCCGCCGGCGGGAGTACTGTCCTACGATGTTCCTTTAGTGAATCTTCCGTTGATACAACAGGGTATTGTTACCGGTGGGGACAACATTGACTTACTTCGGCCTGCTCCGACGACGATTCCGGCGGGTTGGGGATTTACGGTTGTTGATTTAGCGGTGGATCATGTTGCCAATGTCGATCTCTTAAGAGTTGTCGGGACAACATTTCCCGGCCTGAATTCTCTTAAAAGAAGCGATGTGGACTGGGAATTTGTTTACGGCCGGTACCTGGCCCAAAATGCGGCTACGTTTACGAATACAATTGGCCTGGCTAATGGTGCGGTTGTGACAACGCCGGCGATACCCGCTGGGCAGCAGTTACAGTTGGCAGCGCGTGACGATCAGCTTCCGTTGGCTCGCTGGCATGATCTGGAAACGCTTGCGTTATTTGGCTATGACGACGCAGCCGCGGCAACACCTTTTTCGATCACCGAAAAAATTACGGCAGGGGGCACACGATATTTTGATCTGGCGGGTACATCGAGCAGTGTGCTGGATTATCTGTGTACGATGAACCGGCCGGACAAGGGGACGCTGCCGGGACGGATTAATATTAATACTGCGCCGGTGCATGTGATTGCCGCGGCGATTCCGCCGGTTCTGACAGACCCCGCTACCACCACGACAGTCGCGTCAACCTATTCGGCGCTCGATCTGGCTCAGGATATTGTCAACGGCCGTCCTTATAGCAAATTGGCTGACTTGTTGGCCAATGTGCCCCGGTTAAGACAATATGACACTGGCGGGGTCTTTGCAACCACCAATGTCGGTCAGCAGAGCATTGATGATGACATCGAGGAGGAGCATTGGATACTGTCGAACCTGGCCAATAAGTTTACGGTTCGCAGTGATGTGTTTACGGCGTATATTCTGGTGCGGCTGGGAACCGACGGGCCGCAGCGGAGGATGATCGCGATCTTTGACCGCAGCCATGTCAACGATGCCAATGACCGCCCGCAGCTTCTGTCGCTGCATCCGGTGCCGGACCCACGATAGAAATCAAATCAAAAATTAAAATCCAAAATTTAAAATTCAGGATTCGGCCCTTGGCCGAGACTGTTTAATATAAGAAAAGCCGCTTCCGTGATTGATACGGAAGCGGCTTTTTCTGTTGCTGCGGGGTGACATGTCTTACTGTTGCTGCATTCCGCCTTGCATGGCTTTCTGCTGGATTTGCATGACCGCGGCCATCACTTCCATCAGGTGCTGTTTCGGCAATACGGTGCGGAGTGAAATCTGACCGTCGGAAATCTGACCACCCATTGCCAGGCTGCTTTGCGTGGGAATGCTGCCTAAACCGCTGAACAGCTCGGTCGGCATCGGCTGGGGACAATCACTCGATTGCAGGCCTTCCATGTTTTTCATCATGTCGCCCAGACCGCTGAGCAGTTTAATGATGTTGATGCTGCAGGCGAAATCGTTGTATCCGCCTTTTTGCAGCAGGTCAATAGCGGCCTTCACTTCACCGGTTGCCGGAGCCGAAGCTTCCTGATCGATCAGCTTCTTGACCACGGCTTCCGCATCGCCGCCCATCGTGACATAATACTTGTTCTTGTCGTGGGCAAAAATATACGTCAGTGAGTCACCATATATCTGCTCGATGGCTTTGGTCATCGGATTATTGGGATCATCTGATTTTATCATGGCGGTCATGTCGATTGAAATTGTATCGATGGTTGCGCCTTTGTACGTGGATGTGGCGGCCTGATAGTCAAACGTCAAGGGAAGGCCCATTTCCGCATAGAAATCGCCTGCCATACTCCAACTGTCATTCATCAATTCCTTGATCGTGGCCATATCCTTGACAGCAACGACTTCGGTGAGTGTAAACGGCGGTTGATTACCTGAATAGGAGAAGGAAAACGCCGCTTCACTGCCCATCGCGGCAAGGCTTTTCTCGGTAATCTCTTTCATCTTTTCCAAGGTTTCGCTTTGTGTTTTCTCGTCATCAATTGCGTCCAGAATGTCGAAGAATTTATCATACATCCTTTGCAGCGACGGCTGATTCATTTTCACCAAGCCATTAATAGCCAGATCGCTGTTCAGATAGCCGGTGAAGGTATAATCGTCTTCAGCTTTCGGATTGCTCACCAACATCTGGGCGGTTTCGGAACCGTCTTTGGCTTTCAGTGAGACATCCAGCGCCAGATTCGCCGCATCCGGCGTTATTGCGATGGTGACCGAATCGGCGTCACCGGCGAAGGTCTTGAACGTTTCGGCATACATCTTGAAGTACATTTTGACGAAATCGCCCATTTTTCCTAACTCGTTGGTGGGCATGTTTTGCTGGGCCATATCCATCTGTGACAGGACCATCGGGCTGAATTGCTGGTACAATGCTGCGGTATTGATGTAAGCCCACGCCGGAGCGGTAACAGCTTCTTTTGCCTGTGCGGCGCTGATACGTTTAGTGAGCGAACTGTCAGCACTCAGTGCGGCTTTCAATGCGGCCAGTTTGGCTTTTTCGGATTCAGGGACAACTATCGCATATCCCTGGCCGGCGTTGACCATGGCAAAACTCATCATCGCGCCTTGGGCGGACAGAACGGCGATGCCGTCAGTACCTTCGTTGCAATTGGGGTTATTCTTGACAAATTCGGGAAAATCAGTGATGGGGGCAAGAAGGCCGACCGTCATATCCGGAAGACCCACCACAGTAAACGTGCCGCTCATATCGATGCCCGTCATCATTGGATCGCCCACAACGCCTGCCAATTGCATATTGGCCAGCATTGCCAGACTGACCGGAACGGGCGAGGCCCCGGTTAAATAGGCGTCCATTTTCCCGAGTGTGGCGTTCAAGTCATTGATCCGTACGCAAAACAGCGCATCTTCCGGTAACATCCCCAATAACGCATCGTCGGCGGCCTGTACGGGACCGGCAGCAAAAACAGCCATTAAGCATGTAATAATGAGCATTCTCCGGGTTTTCAACTTCATTGTTTTCATGTTCTCTCCTTATTGAAATAAAAGTTCTTTTTAACTGAGACGCAAAATTGCGTATTCTGTTTCATCTTTTAAGGAAAAATGTTAATTTTC
Organism: Anaerohalosphaeraceae bacterium; assembly: GCA_963675155.1. Taxonomy (GTDB): domain Bacteria; phylum Planctomycetota; class Phycisphaerae; order Sedimentisphaerales; family Anaerohalosphaeraceae; genus 4572-13. The sequence goes on from OY775912.1 coordinate 2,172,737, forward strand.
TTCAAAAATACCCACTATTTTACTGTAATTCGTTTTATTTGCTGCCAATACCGGAAATCGCTGTCCGTTGTAGTTTCCCGGTTCGATGGGGAAAAGACTGTCGCCATTAACAGCGGTAACGATGCCACCGGCTCGTTCGACCAAAATGACCCCCGCGGCGATATCCCACAGTTTGGCTCCCGCAGTGACCATGCCGATCATCGCACCGCCGGCGACATACGCCATGTGCATCGCGGTGCTGCCCAGACAGCGAAAACGGGTTTGTTCCATCATTTGACGAACTCCGGCGTCGGTTGATTGGCTGGCATGGCTATCAACGGCGAAGCTGGCAAACTTGTTGATCGGATCGGTATTGACGGTGATCGACGAGTGATTCAGCATGGCATCGGTGTTCTCGGCGGCGCTGTACATCGAATCCGTTGTTGGATCAAAGATAACACCGAGGATCGGTTTACCTTCGTACATTGCGGCAATGCTCACACAAAAGCACATCAGTTTATTGGCGTAGTTATTGGTTCCGTCAATCGGGTCAATGATCCACCAGATACCCGGATCGGTTCGCGGACAGATTGTAAGCAGTTTTCCCTCGCTGCCTTCTTCCGCAATAAAGCCGTGGTCGGGATAGGTTTGACGGATATGGTCCATGATGATTTTCTGACATTCCGGGTCAGCCTGTGTGACCAGTTCCTCCCCATTCTTGATCGAGCGGTGCAGATATTGAAGTTGCTCCATCGCGTGCTGTCCGGCCAGTCGGGCCGCAACCACAGCCGTTTCGAGCATCCGGCTCAGTTCTGTAGAAGGCAGTGTCATACGCATCCTTTCTGTCTTGACAAGTTGTTTCGCGGGGCCTATTGTAACGGAACAATGACAACGAGCCAAGATTCAAAATCAGGAAAAAGACAAAAGCTTTCACCCGGAGCCAGGCTGTTTGCCGCAGGACTTTTCTGCGTGATCGCGGCAGGGGTCGCCATTCTGTGGGCCGCGGCCAACGGCTATATCGACCTGAAGTTCTGGGTGGGAATCTGCGGATTTAAGCAGCGGCTGGGCCTGCCGTGTCCCGGATGCGGTTGGACGCATGCCGCACAGGCATTTTTTACCGGTCATATTTTTCAGGCCTTCATTATTCAGCCCGCGGCGGCACTTTTTTGTATTGTTGCGGCCTTGACCGCGCTTTTTGCTTTACATTGTGCTGTTTTTGGTATAAATTTTGGCTTTCTGAAAAGTCTGTTTGGCTCAACGGCAGGCGTCGGTATCCTGTTAATATCGGCCGTTGTCGTCATTTTGGCTGGATGGGCTGTAACGCTTTTAAGGGCGATTCTTGAGAACTCTGGACATTAAAAATCTGTTATTTGGCAGTCATTTTAAAATAGCTCTGTTCGCCGCATTGATGGCTGTTTTTATGCTGTCCGGATGCAATATTGCCGGATTTTTAATGTCTCCGGGACCGTTTGAAAAGAAAATTCCGCCTGAATATGACCTGCAGGCCCAACAGGACCGAAAAATTCTGATTTTGATCGATTGTCCGCGTTCTTCCGAAGTGGATTTTGATGTCAAAAAGAAGCTGGTCACCGCCTTTGAACTCTATTTTCGTTCCCAGATGGATATTGAACCGGAAAACCTCGTGGTCAATCCCTCCGGTCTGGGGCAGGCATTGAGCCGCGACCCGGTCAAAATGGCTCAGGAACTGGGAGCCGGATATGTCTTGCTGGTTCAGGTGGACCAGTACGGTCTGGCGCCCTTGAATTCGGCGAGGTATTTTTCCGGGGAAATGATCAGCCGGGCCGTTCTGATGGATGCGGATCTGAATATGACGGTTTGGCCGAGTGAACCGGGTGGTAAAATCGTCCACATTGGTGTTGATTTGGAAATAAAAGGACGCAATGTGGCGTTGACCCGGCTGGTGTCGGGGACAACGCATTGTGTGCTGCGGTATCTATATCCTTGTGAGAAACTGAAATATAAGAGTTCCGATGAAGTGTATACGCTTCAAGAAGCCTTTGAAATGGAAACGTATTAGGAGACAATTTGATGTACAAGATTTTAATCTCAGATAAGCTTGCCCAGGAAGGTGTTGACTTAATCAACGCAACGGAAGGTTTCGAAGCGGTTGTAAAAACCGGCATGAGTGAAGACGAATTGTCACAATGTATCGGTGACTATGACGGCTTGATTATTCGCAGTGCGACTCAGGTGACCGAAAAAGTACTCAAAAACTCCGGCAAACTCAAAGGCGTTGCCCGTGCCGGCGTCGGCGTCGATAATATTGATATTCCCGCCGCGACACGCAAAGGTGTCATTGTCATGAATACACCGGGCGGAAACACGCTGAGTGCCGCCGAACATACCATGGCCTTGATGCTGGCGTCATGCCGTAATGTTGTGCCGGCCTGTAACAGCCTGAAAGCCGGGGCTTGGGATCGCAAAAAGTATATGGGTAATCAGTTGAACAATAAAACTCTGGGCGTAATCGGTTTGGGGCGAATCGGCATGGCCGTGGTCAAGATGGCTCTGGGTTTCAATATGAAAGTCATCGGCTACGATCCGTTTGCCGCACCGAAAGAAGCCGTGGAGATGGGGATCGATGTTACTGATGATCTCGAACGTATTTATAAAGAGTCTGATTTCATCAGCCTCCACGTGCCGCGAAATGAAAAAACTCTGAATATGATTTCGGCCAAACAGTTGGCGATGATGAAATCGACGTGTCGGATTGTCAACTGTGCACGCGGCGGAATTATCAACGAAGATGATCTTTACAAAGCGCTGAATGACGGTGTCATCGCCGGTGCCGCACTGGACGTATTCCCGAAAGAACCCCCGGAGAACATGGGCTTTCAGGATTGCCCGAATTGTCTGGTGACCCCGCACCTGGGTGCCAGTACGGAAGAGGCACAGATTGAGGTGGCTGTCGAAGCGGCTAAAATCCTGTGCGATGCAATTAAAGGCGGCCCGATCAGTAATGCTCTGAATGCGCCCGCTTCGGGTGCCGGTGTCCTGCCGATTGTCGTCAAGTATGCTGAATTGGCTCAGCGCATTGCTACGGTCATGAGTACGCTCGCGCCGGGCCATATCAAAGGCGCAACGATCGAATTCCGCGGCGCCATTGCGACCAAGTCGATTGATTCGGTTGCTGTCTCCTTCATGATCGGTCTGCTGCAGCCTCATTTTGATGTGGCGATTAATATGGTCAACGCACCGGTGCTTGCGAAAGAACGCGGCATCAGCATCGACCAGATCAAAAACGAAGACATCAAAGACCTCGAATCCAGCTTTACGGCAACCGTGGTGACCGACAAGGTGACCCGTACCATTTGCGGAACGGTCTTTGGCGGCAGCCTGTTGCGGATTATTGACATTGACGGCTTCGGCATCGAAGTGACCCCCGAAGATACGATGGTGGTTATCTTCAATGACGACAAACCCGGCGTCATCGGTTCGGTCGGTAAAGTCCTTGGCGACCACAGTATCAACATCAACACAATGGGCGTGGGGCACAAGCTGAAGGAAGGCAAGGCAATCCTGGCAGTCAGCCTGGATAAGACGCCGGACGAAAAGGCCGCCGCTGAATTGGCCGGCCTGGATTTCGTCAATGAGATGTATGTCTGCAAATTGCAGTAGCCAATTGTAAGAAAGCCGGGCGGTTGGGCAGTCTGTATTGCCTTTACCGCCCGGAATCTATACCGTTAAGGACATTGACCGTAAAACCGTCATGAGGAGTCGATGGAATGACAGCCCGGAAAAAAACAGATCCCAAGCAGATGAGTTTTGGTTTCGATGAGGATGCCGAACCTGTTCGGGACACCTCCGAAAGCAGAAAGCCGGCATCAAAGAAGAAAACAGCTTCTAAAAAGAAAACATCGACGACACGGAAGAAGACGGCTGAAAACAAGGAAGTTGAAACAACTATGAAAACCACCGAAACACCTGCGAAAAAGAAACGCTCACGGAAATCTGTTGCCGGAACCGCTGAGTCCATGGCCGCGAAACAGCGGGATATCAGCGTTAGCGAATTTTTTGCCAAGAACCGTCACCTGCTGGGCTTTGATAATCCGCGAAAGGCATTGTTGACTGCGGTTAAAGAGGCTGTGGACAATTCGCTGGACGCCTGCGAAGAGGCCCATATCCTGCCGGATTTATTCATCGGCATCAAGCCGGTTGAAAAAACGGATAACAAGTTCAAACTGACTGTTCGCGATAACGGCCCCGGAATTGTAGCCAAACAGGTACCGAACATCTTTGCCCGCCTGCTGTACGGCAGTAAGTTCCATACGCTCAAAATGAGCCGGGGCCAGCAGGGCATCGGCATCAGTGCCGCGGGTATGTACGGCCTGCTGACGACCGGCGAACCGGTGCAGATCATCACGCGGATCAAAAATAAACCTGCCCGGCATTATCATGTCCAGATTGACACCACGAAAAACATGCCCGAAGTCATCAGTGACGAAGAATGCGAATTCGAACTGGCGACCGGTACCAGCGTAACGATTACCCTGGAAGGAAAATATCTCAAGGGCAAGCAAAGCGTCGATGAATACGTGTCTCAGACAGCGATGGCGAATCCTCATGCCACGATTGTCTATCATGCTCCCGGCGGCGATGAATACGAATATGAACGTCAGTCCAATGAGCGTCCATTCCTGCCGGTTGAGATTAAACCGCACCCATACGGGGTGGAACTGGGCGTGTTATTTAAAATGGCCCGCGAAAGCGGCAGTAAAACAATGGCCGAATTTTTGCGTCGCGAATTCTCACGCGTCAGCCCGAAACTGGGTGCGGAAATTGCCAAGACAGCCAAGCTGTCGTCGCGGCTGAAACCGAACAAGATTACGCTCAAGGAAACCGAGCGGCTGCATGAAGCGATTAACTCGACGAAAATTATGGCTCCGCCAACCGATTGTATCGGCCCGATTGGCGAGGAGAAAATGGTCGAAGGTCTGTCGCGCGTCGTCGAGGCTGATTTTTACACAAGTTGTACCCGTAAACCGTCAGTTTATCGCGGCAACCCGTTTATTGTCGAAGCAGCACTGGCGTTTGGCTGTAAAGACCTCAAAGGCAAAGACGATGATAAAGAGCCGCTGATGCGTCTGGTACGATTTGCCAACCGGGTGCCGCTGCTGTATCAGCAGTCCGGATGCGCAACCCACAAAGCGGTGCTGGATACCAACTGGCGTAATTACGGGCTCAGTCAAAGCCGCGGAGCACTGCCCAGCGGACCGATGATGCTGATGGTGCATATTGCCTCCGTGTGGGTGCCGTTTACTTCTGAAAGCAAGGAGGCGGTGGCCCATTATCCCGAGATTATCAAGGAATTGAAGCTGGCCATTCAGGAATGCGGTCGTAAACTGGGCATGCATGTCCGCAAGCAAAAGCGTATCAAAGACGAGATGGTTAAACGCGGCTATATCGAAATCTACCTGCCGCACATCACCCAGGCTCTCAAAGAAATACTGACCCTGAAGGAAAACCAGACGGATAAACTACAAGACAACTTAAAGAATATTCTCGAACGTACGCGTTCGATGCCCTAATAAAGGAAACTGTTTTGATGGGAAAAGAAGACGAACAAATATTAGTTGTTGAACGAAAGAAAATCGAAGAGATCGGTATGTTCCACGGCTTGGTTTTCGATGTCGACCCCTACCTGGAGATGATGTTTCAGGGGCTGCCCGAGTTTAAGCTGCGAACAGAGATGGAAACGGACCCGACCTACAAGCAGTTGATCCCGTATGTGCTGATGTGCTATGAGGGAAAGTATCTGACGTACTTACGCGGCAAGCGAGCAGGGGAGAAACGGCTCGTGGGTAATCGTTCTCTCGGCATTGGCGGCCATATTAATCCGATTGACGATATGTCACTGATGGGATTTCGTGAAACCTATCTGAATGCGGTTGAACGTGAAGTTGAAGAAGAAGTTAATTTTGAAACAACTCATACAGATCAGATTATCGCGTTGCTGAATGATGATACCAACGAGGTCGGTAAAGTTCATCTGGGCGTGGTGCATTTGTGGACGCTGGATTCTGAAGAGGTGGCTAAAAAAGAACAAATGATCAATCAGTTGAGCTTTATGAGTGTTGAAGAACTGCTAGAGGTTCGTGACGAGATGGAAACCTGGTCTCAGTTGTGCCTGGACTATCTGGTCGAACGTGAAAAAACAAAAACGGCATAATTACCAGTCGTGATAGTTGGGAGAAATGGGGCGATGGCTCAGGAATTGATTATCAGCATTAGCGGAATGCGGGGGTTGATTGGCGAAAATCTCTTTCCGGAAACCGCTGTGGCCTATGGATGTGCTTTCGGAGCGTTTTTAAAACAGCGTCACCCGGGCAAAGATAAAAAGGCTGTGGCTATCGGGCGGGATTCACGCCCGTCGGGTCAGATGATATTTTCAGGCATGGCCGCCGGCCTTGCCGCCAGCGGACTTGATATTATCGACCTGGGGGTTTGTTCGACCCCGGGCGTGGGGATTATGCTTCGTGAGTTGGGGTGCGTTGGCGGGGTGGTGATTACCGCCAGCCACAATCCGATTGAATATAACGGGATCAAACTTCTGCTGGAAAACGGCATTGCACCGCCGAAGCCCATGGCGCAGCAGATCATTCAGATGTATCACGACCGGCAGTTTGCGATGAGCGATTCGCTGCATTGCGGTGCCGTTGAGTCAAACGATCAAACCCATCAAATTCATCTCGATAAGGTTTTGGCGATTGTCGATAAGGATACGATTGCATCTAAAGGCTTCAAAGTCGTGTTAGACAGTGCCAACGGTGCCGGCGGACCGGGCGGGACGATGTTGCTGGAGGCACTGGGCTGTGACGTGATTCGGATGAATATCGAGCCGACGGGAATTTTTGCGCATCCCCCGGAGCCGACACAGGAAAATCTTGTAACCCTGTGTGAAAAAGTTAAAAGTACCGGGGCTGTTCTCGGCTTCGCACAGGATCCGGATGCGGACCGTGTGGCGATTGTCGATGAAAACGGCGACTATATTGGAGAAGAGTTTTCGCTGGCATTTGCTGCCAAGCTGGTCTTTTCGCAGATGAAAGGCTCGTCGGCTGCCAATCTTTCGACCTCGCGGATGATTGATGATATTGCGGCGGCGGCCGGTTGCAGTGTGATTCGGACGCCTGTCGGAGAGGCCAACGTGGCTGAAGCGATGATCCAGAATAACTGTGTCATCGGCGGCGAAGGTAATGGTGGCATTATTGACCTGCGCGTCGGCCCGATTCGTGACAGCTTGGTTGGCATGGCACTGGTATTGCAGCTGATGGCCGAAACGGGAAAAACAGTTTCCCAATTAGTCAAAGAAGTCGGCGGCTACTCCATCTACAAGAGCAAATATCCTGCGAACAAAGAGCAGGCCAATCAGATTATCGAGCAGGCTAAACGCGTGTTTGCCAATGCCGAACTGAATACCAGCGACGGTTGCCGGTTTGATCTGGCTGACGGCTGGATTCATATTCGCACCAGCAATACCGAGCCGATCATGCGCATTATTATCGAAACGAAAGATCCTGACGTCGCACAGCGTTATACGGATCAAATCGAAACCATCCGAAAAGAAGTCCTGGGCTCATGACAGTCGAATCGCTGCATGCTGACAATGTTTCAATCCGCCGGGTCACATACCTTGGGATGCTTGGCAACATTGTCCTTGCAGTATTAAAGATGGTGGTCGGTTTTTTTGCCGGTTCACTTGCACTCGTGGCCGACGGCATCCATTCATTATCTGATTGTTTGACGGATATTGCGGTGATTTTCGGTGTCTATCTGGGATCCAAAAAGCCCGACCCGGAACATCCTTACGGACATGGCCGGCTGGAAACCTTTTCGACGGCCTTTATTGCGGTTATCTTAGTCGTTGTCGGCGGCGGTATGATTTATACTGCTTCGATCAATATCGCCCGACAGCACGCCGCTGACCAACAGGTTATGACAATCAGTACCGCCGTGATTTGGATTGCGCTGCTGTCAGTGGTCACCAAAGAGCTGCTGTATCAATGGACGCGGATTGTAGCGGTTAAAACACACAGCACCGCACTCTATGCCAATGCCTGGCACCATCGCTCTGATGCACTGAGTTCGGTGGCGGTGGTGATCGGGGCGATTGCCGTCAAATTAGGGTATCCGCATGGCGATCAGTTAGCGGCGATTGCGGTGGGCCTGATGGTGATTATGGTTGGCGTCAAGGTCTTTGGCGGCTGTCTGGGCGAATTTTCCGAGCGGGCAGTCGATACGCAGACGGTTCGGAAAATCGAATCCATTCTCGAATCGGAAGCTCGTATCCGCCAGTGGCATCGATTGCGGACACGCACCGTCGGTCGAGAGATTTTTGTGGATTTGCATATTCTGGTGGACCCGGATTTGAATATCACCGAAGCCCATGCGATTGCCGATGCGCTGGAAGGGGATCTGCACAAACAGATTGACCGGCCTGTCAATGTCATTATTCATGTTGAGCCGGACTTGCCCCAAATGCGGCAATAAGTTTCTTTGTTGTTTAGTGACGCTGGAAATCCCAGAAGCTGCCGCGTTTGTAACTTAGTGTAAATAGCCCTTTCAGAATCGTCCCGTCCAGTTGGCAGGTGATTTGATCCGTCTTAATGGATTGCAGATGCAGGGCTCCCTTGTCTGCGATCTGAACGGTTCCCGTGGCATTCTGGACTGGTCCTTCATAGCTTAAGAATTTCAATGCATGATCGGCAATCCGTTCGGCCTCAAGCGGGGCGTTTCCGATCTGGTCCGGGCTTGAGTTGATGCGCCAGGTCCATAAAACACGCTCATGTTCCAGCATCAGATCCCAGTGGGCTCCGGCCGGTGTGGTGTGTTTTTGTATCACAAATTCCCTGTTTGTCGAGTCGCTCATAGACACCATTGTTGTCGAAAGTTTATCATTTCATTGAATTGTATCTCCCGGGAGTGGATTGTCAAATAGACAGAGGCGATTTATCGGTTTTTTGCTTGAAAAGACGAATGGGAAAGTTCAAAATATTCTTTATTAATCGACTCGAAGAATGATTGTGAAACCGACCGAATTATTGTAGGATAGTCTGGAAATCAGCTTAAATATGAAGGTGTTTGATTCGAAAGAGGGAAATTATGAGGAATGGACGCATCAATTGGAATTTGATTATTGTTCTGTTTCTGGCAGTCGTTGCGGTTGCGATTACCAGTATCGGACTTCGCAATTATCACCGTAAACAGCGGGTAAAAGTGGGGCTGCAAGAAGGGCTTGCGGCATACGAAGAAGGACGCTGGCAGGATGCGGCTTCGTATCTGGGACAATATCTGGCCGTCAATTCCAACGATGTTGATATTTTATTGAAATATGCGCAAAGTCATATTCGGATTCAACCCTTTAAGCGAGAGTACCTGGCCCAGGCGATCAATGCTTATCGCGTTGTACTCCGGGTGGAGGATAACACGCAGGCGGCGGATGAGTTGGTGAATTTGTATTTGCAGTTTGGGATGCCGGCTGAGGCGGAATTGATTGCGAGACGCTTTCTGGACAACGATCCCGATAACCAGTTTCATCAGAGCCTGGCGGTGTCCCTCGTACGCCAGAGGAAATATGAACAGTCGCTTGAAGTTTTGACCGAAATGGTTCAGCGCGATCCGAGCAAAATACTGGGATTCAAATTGCTCGGTGACATTGCCGAAAAGCGACCCGATCTGACGTCGTTAAAAGCCGGCGCATGGTACGAAAAAGCCGTTCAGGAAAATCCTGATTTGGCTCAGGCCTACATTTTGCGTAGCCAATATCTGAACGATCAGGGGAAACCTAAAGAAGCGTTTGCCGACCTTGAACGTGCCGAAGCATGTGATCTTTCAGATGTGAACACGCGCCTCAGTCTGGCTGCGACATGGCTGAGGCAGCGGCAGTTTGACCGTGCCAAAGCCCATCTTGAGGCGGTCAGAGCCACGGATCCGTCCAATGAAGGACTTTGGCAGATATGGGCGGTACTGGCGGGTGAAATGGGCGATGATGAACTCATCGCATTTGTGGCCGATGAGGGGATTGCCGCTTTAGGCCCGGAAAACTACGGATTTTTGGCACTCGCAGCAGAGTTATATGTGCAGGTCAATCAAATCCAGCGAGCCCAGGAATGTGTGACGCAATTAAATAAGGCTGACGCTGAGCGTGCGACCATTCTCTATCTTGAAGGATTGATCGCCCAATCAAAGACGGATTGGGCTCAGGCGATTCAAAAATGGAAGCAGGCGATTCAGTTGGGATATTCCTCGGAGATGGTTTACCTGAATCTGGCGGACACTCTCGATCAAATCAACAATCGACCGATGGCGATTCAACTTTTGCGGCGGTATACCAGCCAGCATGAAGGAGCTTTTCGAGCACATCTGCGGCTTTCGCAGTTATTTGCAAAGGATCGAAACTGGCAGGATGCATTAGAGCAGGTGACTGCGTCCGTTCAACTCAATCCGGTTAGCCTGGAGGCGCGGGTCCTTTATTGGCGATGCCGCATAGAAATGATGGATACTGCAAAAGAAGTTGATGCAACCGTCATCCGTCAGGCCATTGATCGGTTGATTATAGCCAACGACTCATTGCCCAGTCGAATGTTATTGTACTATTGGGCTTCGAGTCTGGGCCGTTTCGAGCAGGCTGAACAAATTTTAGATGATATTGAGAAAACATTTGGTACGAGTCAATCGGTGATTCTGTCGCGAGCCAGACTTCTGATGCTGCAGGATAAGACGCCGCAAGCCTTCACGCTGTTGGAGCAGGGCGTTCAGAAGTACCCACAATCCGGCGAGATCGTTCAGTTACTGGTGTGGGGATATAGTCGGGATAAACAATATGACAAGGCGATTAAGGTACTTGAAGATGTCTCCCAAACTGCCGCAAATGCCTACAGTCGTCGTCAGTACCACTTATGGGTTGCCGAAGTACTGACACTGGCAGGCAGGCAGGACGAAGCGGTGGACGTTTATCTGAAAATGGCTCAGGAAAACGCCAGTGATATTTTTGTGCGGCGACAGTTATTGACCCATCAACTTAAAACGGCTGACATTCAGCAGTTGCAGCAGTGGGTTGATGAGATCAAGTCTGCAGAGAGCGAAGACGGCTGGCAATGGAAGTATGAACAGGCACGTCTTTGGTTTACACGGGCTGAAAATTTTGAACGTCATTATACTGAAATTGTCAAGCTGTTGAATGAGAATATCAGTATCAATGCCGAAGATCAGGGCAGTCGAATTTTATTGGCATCCAGCCACGAACGCGCCGGCAATGTTCAATTGGCTATCAGTCTTTATCAGGATGCGACTCCGCGTCAGTCGGAGAATATTGAGTTTATTATCGCCGCGGTGGACACGATGTACAGGGCTCAGGAGTTTCGTCAGGCACAGGCGATGCTGACGCGGGCGGCTGAAAGCGGAGTCTGGGATAGCCGCCTTGCAAAATATGAATTGAGAAACACGTTACGCACCGGCACCGAAGACAGTGCAATGACAGTTTTGGAGAAAATGACCGCTGAAGCCCCAGCCGACCATAGTGCCAGGTTATCACTTGCGATATTACAAACACGAAGCGGCCAACTGGATCAGGCTCGGGCCAATATTGAGGCTGTTCTTAGTGAGCAACCCGATTCTGCGGCCGCAGTCGCCGCGATGGCTGATCTTTATCTGAAGCAGGAAAAGCCGCGGCAGGCACTGAAGCTGTGTGATGACTACCTTGCCCAATATGATTCCCTGCAAGGCCATCTCATGCGATGTCAGGTGTTGCTGGCGATGGATGACATTCCGGCCGCCGAAGAGGGCATTCGGGCGATTGAAGCGAGTTATGCGGATGATCATGATGCGATGTTGGCAGCCAGTCGGTTATATCAAACAATTGGAAGAACACAGAAGTCCATTGAAATATTGAATGAATTATTGGTTGCGGCACCGGAAAATTTTGCTCTTCAAAAGCAGGCAACCGTTCTGTTTCTTCAACAGAAAGACCCGGCCTTGGTCCAAAAGGGCAGGCATCTTCTGGATGAAGCGATCCGGCAGAATCCGGTTGATGTGCAGTTACGGTTGGCAAAGGCACGCGTGTTGATCCAGGACAATAACGCTGTTTCGATCCGGAAGGCAGAAGAAATTTTGCTGGCACTGACTCACGAGTATCCGAAGCTCGAAGCGGCCTGGGCGTCGCTGGCCCAGATTGCGATGATCGAAAATGACTCAAGACAGGCCATTGATTATGTGTCGCTAGGACTGGCATATATCCCAAACAGCCAGCCGTTACTGTTATTGAAGGCGCAAACGCAAGGCATGCGATCTCCCGAGTTGGCGATCGATATTTTAGAGCGTCTCCACAAGCAGTCGCAGCAGGAAGTTGCCGTTGTGTTAATGCTGGCGCAGAACTATCGAAAGGCCGACCGTCCTCAGGAGGCCTTGAAATTGCTGCAAGATAGTTTGGAAATGAATGCGATGAAGGACTTGGCTGTTCTGCAAAACGAACTGATTGCGGTTCTCTATGAGACGGGTCGAAAGGAAGACGCCGATGCGATGTGCCGGCAACTGATTGAAAAGACGGCAGATCCCAGTGTGCTGTTGAATTGGATCGAATTGATTTCCAAAGATGGCTCTCCTGAGCAGGTTCGCAGTGCTTATCAGCAGTGGATGACGCTTTATCCTGAATCGGCGGAGACTGTTTTGTCGCCGGTTTTAGAGACGGTTCTCACAATGAATCATCCTGACAAGGCTAAAACGGCCGAGGAAATCGTTCAAACATTACTGAACGAACGTCCGGAAAGTGCGGTTGTCAATTATTCGATGGCCATGTTACTGCATATGACCGGCCGAAAAGTCGATGCGATTCCCTGGTACGAGAAGACCATTGAGCTGGATCCGAAACAGACCATTGCAATCAATAATCTGGCATGGATACTGTGTACGGAAAAGGGGGAATATCAAAGGGCATTGGGCTATGCACAGAAGGGGCTTGCGATAAATCCGTCCTATGTCGATTTGATCGACACGCGAGGTGCTATTTACATGTATTTAGGCGAGTATGAAAAGGCGGTTGAGGATTTCCAGCGCTGCAGTTCGATGTATTTTAAGACAAATCCAAATCGCACGGTGTCGGTATTTAACCTCGGAAAATGCTTGTTGGAAATGGGCCGTAATGCCAAGGCGATGATTGAACTGATGAATGCCAAAGATTTGGATGAGGTGACACACGGGTTGTCGGCTCAGCAGCGACAGGAAATCCATGGGCTCATAGAGCGTGCCTCACAGATCGATTAAAGAGAATGTTTTTGATGCTTAATGATCAAGCCACTGGCTTAAGATACAGCGATTCCAACGTTACAGGTTTTCGCCAGGTTCCGATACCGTCCCACCAGATGGCGGTGTAATCAATCACCGGCGTTGGCCGCGGTGAGCAGACCTGCGCAAGAATCATCTGGTGGAAGAATCGCATACAGGTAATTTCGCCGGTTTTCCAGGCCAGTGCGCCCAGTTCGATAACACGGGGTTTTGCAGCTTCGCTGATATCAGTCGCCGTTAACAGCGAGGCGACTTCTTTGGCATAAGGCTCAAAAAGAGACTGCCATTGATCTTGCAGTTGTGTCTCTTGTTGTTCAAGGCTTCGCAAAAGCTGCTCGCTTTCGCGTTTTTGCAGATCTTTTTCCCGGCGGGTTTCGTCGAGTCTCTGTTTGCGGTGCGCGGCGCTTTTCGGCAGCATCGTTTCAATGATTCCGATGGCTGGATCAAATATTGTCCATACCAAAAACGTCGTTGTCAGTGTTCCCTGGGTGACCGTATTGATAATGGATGGAAGCGACGTATACATAGAAATGCTCAGTAACCCTGCCAGCGTACCCAAAAAAGGCGTCAAATCGTATAATGCGATATAATAGACCGATGTCGAGAGAGGGTGTTCGGCGGAAGTTTGATTACGCACCACACCCTGAAAGATCGCAAAGAGGTAAACTGTAAAAACGAACATCAGCAGAATGGTGGAGTAGCCCGAAATGGAAAAGACCAGCCACCAGTGAAATCCCGCTTGTCGCAATGACAGGATTAAAAGAGTGGCGGCACAAAGCAGAAACCACAATGTGCCGCACACATGAATACGTTTTAAGAGTCGTTGAGAACCCATCATTAGGCTGTTGCTGTCTAAGATGTTATGGTGCGCCTGTAAATACGGAAACCGCACCGGCTCCGGAGAAGATGGGGCTCAGGATTTCCGCCATCGTCAAACCGATCGAAGCGAAAATGGTTGGCGGAACATAAATGACGTCACCTTCCTGCAGCATGACATTCTGGTGCATCTGTCCCTGTTCAAACATCTTCTTCCAGTTTAATGCAAATACTTTCGAGGGTTGACCCGGTTCGACGGAAGGACGAATGACCTGGACTTTTTCTTTCCATGCCAGGTTGTTTGGAACCGCTTTGGTCAAAGCTGAAAGAGTGGTTTCGCGTCCGGTGAAGATCTGTGCGCCGGGGCGGCTGACCATACCGGCGACATAATAATATTTACTTTGGTTGGTCACACGGACATCAACCGGATGGTCGCCGGTGAGTTTGTACAGTTCGGCCAGTTTTTGTCCCATGAGTTCGGCGACTTGGCGGGGCGTCTTGCCGGCCACTTCAATTTCGCCGATATTCTCAAATGAAATCATCCCGTCCGGGCGAATTACCTGCGTCTGTCCCGGTTCACCGTAGGAACTGCCCTGAAGTTCAGGGATTTTAGACGCCAGAACCGTGACCGAATCCGGCGGCTGCAGGATATAATCATCCATGGTCACATCGGCTTGGCCGGGTTTCAAAAAGACCTCAATATCTTCCGGATTTGAGGAAAAACAGCCGCTCAGAACCGCCATGACCGTAACCAAAGACGCGATGAATAAGGCTTGTTTTGTTGACATTATTTTCTCCTTTCAAGTAAGAGAGTTATACCTCTTTCTATTCGTCGTCATAGATTCTAAATATCTTTAATTCATATGTCAAGATTAAAACAATTGTCATAAACCCCCATTTTGCAGGATAAAAAAGGAACGTCCAGATCACTTTGGAGAGTTAGGTCTGCATAGATGCCAAGAAGAAGCATTGTGGAGTCCGATATGCGTGAAATGTTTTAGCGAGAACAGGGAGGGTGATTCGAATCCCCGGTGCCCTGTTTGAGACACAGACGGTGTAATCATGTGATTTAGATTGGGCAGACACCCTTTTTCGAAGGCGACAGATTGTGTCACGTATCAGAATGCACGTCAAATGTATATTGACTGTTCGATCTAACGCCGTTACATATTTATTGGGCCAATACTTTTTCACGATTTATCTCAGCATGTCTGCAATTTCGGGACGAGTCTTTTTAATCCGATTATAGTTCAATTTTAACCCCAAGGGTCCGAGCGTTTTACCAAAATAGTCGTAGATGCCTTTGACCTCATCAAAGGGACAGGAAGTAATGTCGAATGCAGTTCTTCCTGACAGATTTTTTGCATCTTTGCACACTCTGTTGTCCAGCAATGCCTTGACGATTTGGGTGCGGCAAAAGAAAGCGGCAATGTGAAGCGGTGTGGACTTTTCGTTATTTGTAATCGTCATATCAGCCCCGGCATCGATCAATACTTTTGCAACTTCAGTTTGGCCAAATGTTATCGCAACGATCAGAGGAGTGGAGCCGTACCCGTCTTTCCTGTTCAGATCCGAACCCGTTCGGATATGTTGCTGGACCGCCTTGATATTTCCTTGAAGCGCTGCTGTGTGCAGACTGATACGCGGAGCTTTATTTTTTCCGTTTGAGTTCGTTTGCTTTCCATAGCCGGGACAAGTCAGAAGCGTTATAAGGAGCACCGCTGTGACTGCGGTTTTGATGATTTTTCCCTCCATCTTATGAATAAAAATATTAGAGGGTATGACTTTTCTAAAAGACCCGATAATTAAATTGCTTACACAAAACGTTGCAAAGGTTGAAATGAACAACTTAATCCACGAAGGGATTCCGCTGCCAATCATGGGTAACGCGACCACTCCCAGGACGATAACATGAATCAAATAAACATAATAAGAGTTCTTATTGAGCGCACGGCTGAGTGTTCCCTGCCGGTTTAGATATTTTCTAAAAGTCACGATCATTGCGTACAGCAGGTATGCCAGTGAAAGCAGGAAATTGAATCGCAGGATCAATGTGTCGACAACTCTGGATATAAGATAGCTTCCGGGGTTTACCAGCGAATAAATCAGCAGGAAGATATAAAGATTGATCGGTATCCAGCCGGTGCAATGAAGTACGATATCCAGTTTCTTGTTTTCCCATCCTGATTCAAATGTCTCCAGTTTGCAGCATAAGGATCCCAGCAGAAAAACCAAAAAGTAGATCAGCAGTCTTTCATTTTGGAAATTGATCCAAAAGGTTTTTGTCCATCCGTGAAGAGCAAAATAATCCATGCAAAAACTGTAGAGCAAACTTATGAAGAAAATCGCACAAATCGCCTTCTTCAGGCTGACTCGCGACAAATCTACATTTATTCTTGAGATGCACAAATAAACCATATCGAATAAAAAAAGAACCGGAAGAAACCACAGCCAATTATGGCTCCAGATTGAACTCCAGTAAAAATAAGTCGTCCAGCTTTCCTGAGGTAGATGTCGAGAGTGCAGGAACAGTACCTTGTACGCAGGCATCAGGGTCAACACCGTAATCAGCCACGGGAGTATCAGTCGTTTAAACTTTGTCTTAAAAAATTCCCATGCGCTCTTGTTTTTCAGAGACGTTGGCGTCAGGTGCCCCGAAATAAAAAAGACGGTTGCCATAACAAAAATATTCAGGATTAAAAACAAGACGCCGGCCAGGTCGTTGTTTGAAGGATCGGAAATAATCCACCATTCGGCACCCATCCCGTTTTTTTCATAAACAATTGCAGCGTGAATTAAAACGACTAAAAAAATCATGAACGTTCTAAGGTTGTCCAGCCAGTAAATTCGATTTTCTTTGCGATCATCCTGTAATCTTCCGGTCCTAAACATAATACATCTCCTGTTTTTCGAAATAACTCATTTAAATGTTTTCTGTCACTTATTCCTGAAAGAAAAATGGGGAGAGGTTACAAAAAATAATCAAATATTTTACAATTTGCAGAAAAGAGCCTCTCTCGTGAAGACTTAGAGGGCCTTGAATTCTCGTCGTCGGGGTGTATAGTCCTTTCAAGAGCCTCGGCAGGGGCGGCACCTGAAACAATGATTTTCAAAAGTGATGTGTTGGAGTTTGAATCGCGTATCACCCAGATGGCGGATGGAGGCGACAAAAAGAGCCCTGAAATCGACCCGTGTGGGGCCCAAATCGCCGTTTTTGGGGTAAAATCGGAGAGGGGGGGATTCGAACCCCCGGTACACGTATTACGCGTACGACGGTTTAGCAAACCGTTGCATTAAGCCGCTCTGCCACCTCTCCAGCACAATCTGAAGTTTCATAATCTACTCATAATCACCTGTCTTTGCAAGCAATTATAGCCCACATTTTGTGTTTTTCTCTAAGAAAAGCGTCCCAAATAGCCTTTTGTCTCAATAAACCCGAAAACATCAGTGGCATGACAGCATGATTAGCATCGTAGTGTCCCTGAATCCAGCAGGCTGAAAACGGAGACAATTGTGAATCCTTCAGAATATGCATATCCGGAATTGTACTGAATTTATGATGTCCGAAAGAGATTCGGCCTAATTTCCTTGAATGCCTTTGGGTCGAAGATACAATTGATTGCAGTGCATAAATGAAGAAGGAATCAGCATTGTTGCGGCACCATCAAATAAAGTCATACCACAAGTTAACAATGTTCAATGACAACAGCGACCGACTTAGAAGAAGGCGTATATCGTAACATTCGATCTTGGGTATGTAAACGTAATCGGTTTGAAGCAAGGGTCTTTTGGGAAAGGAGAAAATGATGGAAACCGTATGTCTTAAAACACGTCTTCAAATTTTGATTCTCTTGTTAATATTGGGGAACCTGATGTATGCTGACTACATCTATGTAGATGATGATAACACCGGTGGTCCATGGGATGGTTCGCCGGCAAATCCATATCAGTCGATTCAGGATGCCGTCAGTGCTTCTTTGGGGGGATCAACGATCGTTGTCATGCAGGGAACCTATGCAGAGAATGTTTCAATCAGCAGCAAAATGATTAAATTGACATCGGTCGATCCGGAGGACTCCGCCATTGTGGCATCGACCATTATCGATGCGCAGCTGCTTGATTCAGTTTTAGCTATCCAGAATTCGAGTGTGACCATCCAGGGCTTTACGATAACAAATGGATTGGCTGATAGCGGTGGAGGCATTTACTGTGATAACAGCTATGCCGTGGTTAAACATTGCAATATCCATACCAACCGAACTCGGGATGGTGGTTATGGACAGATTGGTGGTCACGGTGGAGGTATTTATGGGAACCTCTCAACATTAGAGGTCAGACATACAATCATTGCTGACAATGAAACAGGTGTCGGAGGCGCTGATAGCGAATATTTAAGTTGGAGCTACAGCGGAGGCAGCGGGGCGGGGATTTACATTGCTTCTTCAACACTCACGATAGCCGATACTACGATTCAGCATAACACAACGGGAACCGGCGGAGATTCTGATAAACCCGGTGATAGTGGTGATGGTGGTGGACTCTATTGTTTAGACTCTTCCATTACAATGACAAACTGCAGCATTGTTGAGAATCAAACCGGTGAGGGCTTGTCGACGTGGGGGCAGGAAAGCGGAGGTTCAGGGAACGGTGGTGGAGTCGTGATGGATTCCTGTTCACAATCGCTGATACAAAACTGTGTTATTATACAGAACGCAACTGGAGATGTCGATGGTGGACTCATTTTTGGCGGTGATGCGGGAAATGGAGGTGGAGTTTACAGTGCTGCTTCTTCACCTGTGTTTATTCACTGTCTCATCGCCGAAAATACGGCGGGAGACGGCGGCGATGCGGAACAGGCGGGAGACGGTGGCAGCGGCGGCGGACTTTATTGCACTGCCAGTCCTCAATTGATTCATTGCTCCCTGGCTGACAATACTGCCGGAATGGGTGGCACAGGCGTTTTTAGTAATGGAACGGATGGTACAGGAGGCGGTATGCGAGGCACGGCATCATTGATCATTGAAAATTGTATTATCTGGGATAATAGTCCCGACCAGTTAACCGGATATAATTGCAGCAATGTTGCCTATAGCGATATCGATGACGGCGTTTGTGCCGGCTCAAATGGAAACATCACCATTGCCCCGTTGTTTGCCGACCCGTCCGCAAGCGATTACCACCTGAAGTCTCAAGCGGGCCGGTGGACGGCGAGTGGATGGGCAATTGATGTGTTTACAAGCGCCTGCATTGATAGCGGTAATCCGGCGGATATCGTAAACAAAGAGCCAAATCCGAATGGAAACAGAGTTAATATGGGAGCCTATGGCAATACCATACAGGCCAGTAAATCAATGAGCGGAATCGGACCGGATCCGATGATAGAGTGTGTCAATCCACCGTCAATGGACACCAATTATGACTGTAAGGTGAATTTGGCCGATTTTATCAAGTTTGCATGTCAATGGCTGGCTTGCGGATATGATACCCAAGAGGGATGCTGATAATACCGTGAAATACGAAGCTAACATGGGAGAATGAAAAGATGAAAACACGCGGCACACCGGGGTGTTAAGTGTACCGCGTGAAGTGAGACTGGGAAAAATATTTTCCTTTAGTCGACAATGACCGGCTCAACATTCCAGATCGTATCGCAATATTCCTGGATCGAGCGGTCCGAAGAGAACTTGCCGATCCGCGCGACATTCAGAATTGACATCCGCGTCCACTTCTCGACATCGCTGTAAGCAGCGCTGACCTGTTCCTGGGCGTCCAGATAGGAACGGAAGTCTGCCCACAGCAGATACGGATCGTGATACAGCAGCGAGTCCGTCAGCGGCCGGAACAAATCCTTATCGCCGCGAGAGAATGCACCGCTCTGAATCCATTCGATGATCTCAGTCATCTCGGCGTCTGAACTGTAATAGCCCCGTGGGTCATACCCGTTTGCATGCGTCCGGAACACGTCTTCAGCGGTCAGGCCGAACAGGAAGAAATTCTCCGCTCCGACTTCTTCGCGGATTTCCACATTAGCCCCGTCCAGCGTTCCAATCGTCAAGGCACCATTCATTGAAAACTTCATATTGCCGGTGCCGGACGCTTCCTTGCCTGCCAGCGAAATCTGTTCGGACAGGTCCGCTGCCGGGTAGATCGGTTCGGCGTGCTTGACGTTAAAGTCCGGGAAGAAAACCACCTTCAGTCGGCCGTTGACGTCCGGGTCGTTATTGACCACTTCGCCGACGCCGGTGATCAGGCGAATAATCAGCTTGGCCATATAGTACCCCGGTGCGGCCTTGCCGCCAAAGATAAACGTACGCGGAACAATCGTCTCGGCCGGATTGCGTTTGATACGGTTATACAGCGAAATAATATGCAGCACATTCAAATGCTGGCGTTTGTATTCGTGAATGCGCTTAACCTGGATATCGAACAGGGACTTCGGATCGACGATCTGTCCGGTTCGCTGGCGGATCTGCTCAGCCAGCTTTTCTTTTGCGGTCAGTTTAACCTGTTGCCATTTCTTTTGGAATGCGGCATCTTCGGCCAGCGGTTCAAGATTTCGCAATTGGTTCAGGTCGTAAAGCCATTCGTCACCCACATGCTTTGTGATCAACTCCGCCAGCGGGGGGTTGGCGATGGCCACAAACCGCCGCGGCGTAACGCCGTTTGTGACATTCTTAAACTTCTCCGGCCACATCTCGGCAAAATCACGCAGGACCGTCTGTTTCAGCAGGTCCGAATGCAGTTGAGCAACGCCGTTCACCGAGTGACTGCCGACGGTCGCCAGATGCGCCATGCGAATATACCGTTTACCGCTTTCGTCGATTATAGACATACGCTCAAGACGCCACGCATCGTCACCGAACCGTTCGCGAACCTCTTTCAAAAAACGATGATTCAGTTCATAGATGATTTCCAGATGCCGCGGCAGCAGCGACTGAAACATTTCAACAGGCCATTTTTCCAACGCTTCCGGCAGCAGTGTATGATTCGTATAAGCACACGTATTTTTCGTCACATGCCAGGCCGTATCCCAGTCAAGCTGATGCTCGTCGATCAGCAGACGCATCAGCTCAGCAATGGCAATCGCCGGATGCGTGTCGTTTAGCTGGACGGCCCATTTTTCGTGGAACTCTTCCAGCCGACGTCCCAGGAACAGGTGCACGCGAATCATATCCTGCAGCGAGCAAGTCACGAAGAAGTACTGTTGCTGAAGCCGCAGCTTTTTGCCCTGTGCGATATCATCATTAGGATAGAGTACTTTGGTGATGTTTTCTGAAACCATCTTATCTTCGACGGCTCGGTAGTAATCGCCGTGATTAAAGGCCGCAAAATCGAATGATTCCACCGCTTCAGCTTTCCAGAGTCGAAGACGATTGCAGGTGCCTACCTGGTACCCCAGAATTGGCGTGTCATAGGCCACGCCCTTGACAACGGTTTTCGGGTGCCATTGAACACGGTAGCTGCCGTTTTCATCGCGATAACTTTCAGTCGAGCCGCCGAACTTGACGTCATAGGCGGTTTCCGGCCGGGCGATTTCCCACGGGTTGCCGAACCGCAGCCACTTGTCGGTAATTTCCACTTGCCAGCAGTCGCGGATTTCCTGATCGAAAATGCCGAATTCGTAACGAATACCGTAACCGACAGCGGGCACTTCAAGCGTTGCCAGCGAATCCATAAAGCAGGATGCCAGCCGCCCCAAGCCGCCGTTGCCCAAACCCGGTTCTTCTTCCTGGTCCAGAAGCACATCGAAATTGCATCCCAACTCACTGACTGCTGCACGGGCCTGCTCGGTAATCCCCAGGCTCAGCAGATTGTTCGCCAAGTGAGGTCCGGGCAAAAACTCCGCCGAAAGATAGCTGACGACCCGTGCGTCCTGTTCGCAGAATGTTTCCAGTGTACGAACGCCTTGTTTCAGGACGCGATCACGAATGGCGATGGCCAGTGCCATATAGCGGTCATGATTAGTTGCGGCCATCGGAACCCGGCCCAAATTGCAGAAAAGGCTGTCAACAAACGATTGTTTCAGGTCGCTTTTACGAAAGCCGGTGCGAACGCAGCCCATCGGCGAGAGATCTTTGGATTTTGGTACGGTTGAAGTGCGGGGTGTGCGCATGAGTTATGTCCTTATCTGTGTATCCATTCACTTAATCGTCAAAAAATACCTTAATATTCCATTTAAAGCAATCTTCATGATAACATCTAATTAGTGAATTTCAAAAGTTTTATGAAAAAAAACTGTGATCCGGCGTCTTCACATGGTTGTCGTATTCGCCGTCATGCTGGAGAAGGCGATAGGGATCTCTACATGGATAATCGGTAAATAGAGTCTCTTTTTTTAGGTTTTATTTGAAAAATAACGTTTTTATGAAAATATCGGCATTGAGGGACCATTATCTAAGAACAATCCTTTGGTTCGGTCGTTAGAATTCATAGCGCTTAATCTTGCTATAGCCGGTCAGTCCGGCTATAATGAAAGTGAATTGTTAGAGCAATGTAAGGGGATTGTTATGGCACTTGAGGAACTCACGCAAGTTGCAGGTGCTGGAAACGCACAGGCACAGTATAATCTGGGTGTCAATTACGCCGCCGGACAGGGAACCGCCCAAAATTATACCGAAGCCGTTCAATGGTTTGCCAAGGCTGCAGAGCAGGATCATACCGAGGCCCAATATGCGTTGGGAGTGATGCACTTCGAGGGCAAGGGGGTGTTGCAAAGTTACATGAAGGCATCTCAATTCTACGCCTTGGCCGCACAAAAAGGACACGCCGGCGCACAGTGCAATTTAGGAGTGATGTTTGACAACGGTTTAGGCGTACTGCGGAATCCCCAAACAGCGATTAAATGGTACTCCAAGGCCGCCGAACAGGGCTTGGCAAGAGCCCAGTTTAATCTGGGAGCCAAGTATGCCTTGGGGGACGGTGTCGCTCAAAATCATCAGTTGGCGCGTCAGTGGTTTCTCAAAGCAGCTGAACAGGGCGATGCCAAAGCGGGCTTTAACCTGGGCATGATGTATCTCAAGGGCGAAGGGGTTATGCGCGATTATAAAATGGCCGCCCAGTGGTTTGCCAAAGCTGCGTGTCAGGGCCATGCCGGTGCCCAGTGCAATCTGGGGGCTTTGTACAATTATGGACGCGGCGTCAAACAGGACTATCAACAGGCCAGGCAGTGGTTTACCAAAGCCGCGAAGCAGGGCCATCCCGAAGCGATGTTTGGATTGGGGGCACAATCCGTTTTAGGACGCGGTGTGCCGCAGAATGATACGGAAGCCGCCGCCTGGTTTACAAAGGCAGCCCGGAAGGGCCATCCCGATGCCCAGTATTACCTTGGTGCGATGTACGACACCGGAAGGGGAGTGCCCGCCAATAGAAATGAAGCCATCCGTCTCTTTACACAGGCGGCCGAACAGGGATCAGGGCCCGCCCAACTTGTTCTGGCTGAAAAATATGCCAACGGCGAAGAGACGACACACGATCTCGTCGCGGCCTACAAATGGGCATTGCTCGCCGAGAAAGCCGGAGAAATCATCACGGATGTCAAAGACGCAATCGAACTGGAAATTGACGCCGAGCAAATCGAACTGGCCCGACAGCAGGCTGAGGCGTTTTCACGTCGTCACAATCGGAAATAAAAAAAGGCCCAACCATTCGGTTGAGCCTTTTCGTACATTTAGGTTGTATGCGATGCCTTAAGCGGGAACCACGTTGTTAGCACATGGGCCCTTGCGGCCTTCGCCGACTTCATACGTGACCTTCTGATTTTCGTCGAGGGTGGCATACCCTTCAACTTTGATTTCTGAATGATGAACGAACAGATCGCTGCCGCCGTCATCCGGGGTGATGAAACCAAAACCTTTACTTGCGTTGAACCATTTTACTGTACCTGTACTCACTGCTACTACTCCTTGGCCTTGTTTAGGCCGTTTAACGGTATCTCTCGATTTAAATTGAAGGGGGACACATTCTTGAGAGATGAAAAAACGGTCTCCGATGGTAAATAGTATATCGACCAAGGGCTAAAAAGCGCATAAAAAAACACGAAAATTGGCGATATTTTTTTATTGTTTCGCACGTTTAAGGCGAAAAAATTGATTGTTTTTGGGAAAAAACGTTAAAAAACTCTTAATTATAAGAGTAGAGGCCCCAAATAAGGCCTAACGCCCTCATCCGGAGCCCCTACTCCGGAGGGGAGAAAACTCATAAGCTTCTACGTTCTCCTGTCGGATGTGTGCAGTTTTTTGTGAAAATATCCGGTTTTTATGGGCATCAGCCGTCGATTTTAAGGCGATCAATGCCCCAAAAGCATGCCCCGGAAACCGAAAAGCACTTGATTTTATCCGGTTTTTAAACGACACTTAGCACCCGCCGGCGGATGGATGATGAACAAACCCACACCCCCGGCGTAACCAACCGGATACCGGATGGATAAACGAGATTTACTGATGAGAGTCATTCCCGTGCGTATCTGTCATTCCCGCGAAAGCGGGAATCCAGAATATGCGATGATTAAGGCTTGACAGATGTTGGGTGAGTGACTGATTGATATAAAACAAATCCCGAAGGGATGATCATACAATCGCCGGAGGTTTTAACCTCCGGAAAGGGGATTACTATTGATCTTAAGCTCCGACGGGGTGACATAAAAGGATACTAACAACATGATCGTAAACGAAATATTTTATTCGCTTCAGGGCGAGGGCAAATTAGCCGGGGCGGCAAGCATTTTCATTCGTCTGGCCGGTTGTCCCTTGCGCTGCAAGTGGTGTGATACAAAATACGCCTGGGACACGGATGCCGGCAATGAGATGTCAGCCGACCAGATCATTCAAAAGATCGGCCGGCACCCGACCAATTACGTCGTCGTCACCGGCGGCGAACCGATGGTCAACGCCGATGTGGGGGTTCTTGTGCGTGCTTTGAAACAAGCGGGCTACCATGTGACGGTCGAAACCGCCGGGATAGAATTTGTCGCCGATTTGCCCACGGACCTCATGAGCATCAGCCCCAAACTGTCCAACTCCACACCGGACAATCCCGAACTGGCCGCTGTTCACGAGGCAACACGATTGCAGCCGGACGTGCTGAACCGTCTCATGGCCGCTTACGATTACCAATTGAAATTCGTTGTCGATACGCCAAACGACCTCAATGAGATTGCCGAATGCCTCGGCAAGCTCGAAAACATCAACCCGTATAAGATTTACCTCATGCCGCAGGCGGTCACCGAACAGGACTACATCGAAAAATCCCGTTGGCTGGCCGACTACTGCCTCCAAACCGGATTCGCACTCTCCCCGCGCCTGCAAATCCTCCTCTGGCCCGGCCAAAAAGGAAAGTAGCGTAGCCGAAGCGTCCCGCTTCGGAAGGAGATGAATAAAACGGTTTCTGACTCCCCGTTTTGTTACTTTCAAAGAAAATTGCTTCAAGCACGCACATCGTCATTCCGAACGAAGTGAGGAATCTATTTAAACAGAAAATTCCATATAACAAGCAGAGATGAACGAAATGGTTTCTATCCCCGTTTCGTTACCCCTTTTTCGTTTTGTTATCTTGTTCTGCTTTATAGAAAAGCAGACTTTACATTGCTATTACACTTATCTCTGGTCTACACAAAAATCTTGCATTGATGAAATACGTTCCTATACCTGGAGTCACGTGTAAATATGCTTCGTTGTGCTTGTATAGACCTCTTTGGTATTTGGATTTATTGTTAATTTTAAAAAATGGAATATTTATCTGCCCACCATGCGTATGGCCTGCTAAAACTAGGTCAAAGCTATCTTCAGTAATACGCTCTACTGCTGTAGGATAGTGATTCAGTAACACTTGTGTATTGCTCTTACTGACATCGTCCAAAGATTCCCCGACAAGAGTTCCTTTGCCATTATCAAACGAAATTACCATATTATTAGAAAACCACTTGCCTCCGGTTCTTTCGAAACAGGTTTCTACTTGGTTTAGTCTCTCGCCTACAGCCCAGGTGTCATGGTTGCCGCCAACGCCATAAAGAGGTTTATTGATAGATAAGATAATATCCAAGCACTCTGGTAAAAAGTGAATATCCCCGGCCTCAATAAGATCACCCGTAAAACACACAATATCCGCAGGGATATCGTTGATCTGGCTAACCAATCGCTTGAGATAGGTCTTATCTCCTTTATAGTGAATATCTGAGATGTGAATCAAACGAATTGAAGGCGTATCAGATATGTTGATAGTCTTGATTTTCAACCACCGCACCTCAATGAAAAAGCCGTACAAAAGACATATAACGACAATTGCTAGAAAGCTGACGATTGGAATAAGAAACAGCCTTAATATTCTTCTATAATGCATTGATTGACATCCAAAGACGATCTTATTATCGAATGTTGTAAATTAAACAAAAGGGGTCAGAATATTAGGGACAGTTACCTATTTTTACAAATCCCTATCGACCGCTTGCGCCACGCGTCGCAGTTTTTCCATCAATCCGCTCAGCACGGCTGGAGTGATTGATTGCGCACCATCCGACGCGGCGTGTTCCGGGTCCGGGTGGCATTCGAGAATAATCCCATCGGCACCCGCCGCCACCGCCGCCAGGCACATCGACGGCACCATATACGCGTGCCCCGTCCCGTGTGACGGATCAATCACAATCGGCAGATGCGTTCGCTCCCGCAGCGCCGGAATAATCGACAGCGGCAGCGTGTTCCGCACATATTTCTCATACGTCCGAATCCCGCGCTCGCATAAAATCACATTCGGATTGCCCGCGTTAATAATATATTCAGCCGCCAGCAAAAATTCATCCAGTGTCGCGCTCATCCCGCGTTTCAGCAGCACCGGCTTATTCGTCTTGCCGACTGCCTCCAGAAGCGGATAATGCTGCATGTTCCGCGCCCCGATCTGCAGTACGTCGCTGTATTCGGCCACGTCGTCAACCTGCTCCAGGCCGATGACCTCGGTGATAATTGCCAATCCCGTCTCTTCACGAGCCTTCGCGAGAATCTTCAATCCCTCCAGCCCCAATCCCTGAAAACTGTACGGGCTCGTCCGCGGCTTGAACGCACCGCCCCGAAGGCCGATGCAGCCGGCGTCTTTAACCGCCGCGGCGACGGTCGAGATTTGCTCGGCGCTTTCCACCGCACAAGGGCCCGCCATCACCCCGACTTTTGTGCCGCCAATCGGAAATTGGTTGGGCCCGATTTTTATTTGGCTGATCTCTTTCTTGACCTCCAACGAGGCCATCTTGTAAGGAGCCAGAATCGGCACAATATTTTCGACCATCGGCGCATTTTCGATCGCGCCTTTATCCACCGCACGTTTATCACCGATACAGGCGATGACCGTCCGGTCGGTTCCGTAGATCGGATGGTCCTTCAGTCCGTAATCATGCACCAGATCGATCACATGCTGAACCTGTTCCTTTGTCGCGCCGGGTTTCATAACAACAATCATAATTTGATCCCTTACTCAATTTCGTCATGTCAATTAATAATGCAATCCAGTATAACAATCTCTTTTGAAATGTCCACAAGCATTCTGGTTTGACAAAATCCCCGTTAAGGCTACAATGCGGACATGGAAAAAACAAATAAACCCCTGAAATTACTGGCGCTGGCCGATATCCACGGCCGGGCTAAACAGATTGAGTTGATTGCCGAAGCGGTGACAGAATGTGATGCCGTCGTGATAGCCGGTGATGTGACCGATTTTGGCGGCGCCGAACAGGTGCGCAGTGTACTCGCTGCACTCCAGTCGTACGGCAAGCCGGTATTGGCTGTACCGGGCAATTGCGATCCTTCGCCGGTTGATGAGGTACTGACCCAACACAATATTAACGTCCACGGCCACGCCATTGAATCACACGGTTTGCGATTTGTCGGTGTCGGCGGTTCACTGCCGTGCGGCGGAGCCACCCCCAACGAATCCGGCGAACTGGCCTTTCAGGATGTGCTGGAAAAGGGCGTTTCCCAGCTTCAGACAACAGACAATCTGGTCCTGATAACCCATCAGCCCGCATTCGGAACGCGGCTGGACAATGTCGGGCCAAACCGTCACGCCGGAAGCCGGGCCATTCGCAGCTTCATCGAGCAATATCAGCCGGTATTAGCTGTCTCAGGACATCTGCACGAATTGCCGGGTGCCGACACCATCGGCCCGACCACGCTGGTCAACCCCGGTCCGCTCCGGCAGGGCTGCTACGCCGTCATCGAAATCGAAGGCCGTCAAATTCGGCCCCGATTCTACCCTTAACACCATTCTAACATGATTTTTTGTTGTGATCTGTATGGGTTTTATTAGGATATGATGAATTACGGATTATAAAATAGAGTATTTCTAAGAGATAGGAGAAACAATGTGGGAGTCTTTTAAGGAGTTGGATCCGGTTTTCCAGGCATTGTTAGCGACATTATTTACATGGTTCGTGACGGCATTGGGGGCCGCAGCGGTCTTTCTAACCAAGTCGATCAGCCGCAAGGTGCTGGATTTCATGTTGGCCTTTGCAGGCGGCGTTATGATCGCGGCCAGTTTCTGGTCCTTGCTGGCGCCGGCCATCGAAATGTCCGAGTCGCAGGGAAGAACTCCCTGGATTCCCGCATTGGTTGGTTTTTTGCTGGGGGGGGCGTTTATTCGAGGAATTGATCTCGTCTTGCCGCACTTGCACCTGGGATATCCGACGGAAGAAGCCGAGGGCATTCACACGCACTGGCGGCGTTCAGTATTGCTGGTATTGGCGATTACCCTGCACAACATCCCCGAAGGTCTGGCGGTCGGAGTCGCGTTTGGTGCCTTGAAATACGGACTGACGGAAGCAAGCTTTGCGTCGGCCGTTGCACTGGCGATTGGGATCGGCATTCAGAATTTCCCCGAAGGCATGGCGGTGTCAGTGCCGCTTCGACGGGAAGGCATGGGGCGTTTGAAAAGTTTCTGGTATGGTCAGTTGTCAGGCGCCGTTGAGCCGGTTGCCGGAGTGATTGGTGCGTTGGCCGTCATTTTTGTCGCGCCTTTGTTGCCCTATGCACTGAGTTTTGCGGCCGGAGCGATGATTTTTGTTGTGGTTGAAGAGGTCATTCCTGAATCACAGCGAGAGGGCAATGTGGACCTGGCCACCACCGGCGCAATGATCGGATTCGCCGTCATGATGACCCTGGACGTGGCATTGGGGTAGAGATAACAGTCAAAATGCTCGTTGCTGAAAAACAATAAGAGGCTCACTTCAGGATGTCTCATGTAAGAAAAATTATAATATAATCGGGTCAATTTGGGTATGCTCTCGTCGTATGGAAAAAAATCTTAGTCTGCGATCTTGCGGTGATGACCGGAAACTTTCCAAAAAAGACTCATTTATCTCTAAAATGCTTTAATAATGCAGAAAACTCTGATTGTTAAAGAGTTTTCAAGGAAGCTTTATACGCTTTTGAGAGAAAGGCACATACCGTCCAAACAACCTCTCTTTTACGGATGTGCCTGTAAGAGCCCTCAGAAGCTGTTATGGGTCCGTTAGGATTCGATGAGCGGGCATTTTTTTCTTTGATTTTCTAAAGTATTCTTCTATCATTGACCGTTCTTACATGGGGAGAGTTACCAACTTTGAGAATGAACGAACTGTTTGATGACTCGCGTCTGCAATACAAAATCGAAAAGGTGTAGATAATCTATGTATCGATTGACCATGAGAAAAGTAATCATATGTATCTGTGTAATCGCGTTGCCGGCTCTGACCGGATGCAGCGCATCGTATAAGCCGACTGTTTACCGCCCGGTTCAGTTTCCAACAGCCCAGCCGACGGTACTGAAGGCGATGACGTTTAACATTCGAACCAAAACGATGATTGACGGTTTCAATGGCTGGACGTATCGTAAAAACATGGTGATTGATACCATCAAGGACCATGCCGCCGATGTGGTCGGGCTTCAGGAAGCCCGCTATTCGCAGTTATCGGCCATCCAACAGGCGTTGCCCCAATATAATCGCTATGGTGTCGGTCGAAGTAATGGCCGCCAGCGAGGTGAGAGTTGTCCGATCTTTTTCCGCAAGGACCGCTACGTCATGACCGAGTCCGGTACATTCTGGTTTTCCAAGACGCCTGACGAGCCCGGCTCAAAAAGCTGGGGAGCCATGTTTCCGCGGATTTGCAGTTGGGTCCACCTGATCGACAAATCCTCCGGAACAGGACTGTATGTCTATAATGTACATATGGACAACCTGTCGCAGAATTCGCGTGAAAACAGCGTGCGGGTGTTGGCGGGGCGTATTGCCATGCGGAAGAAGAAAGATCCGTTCATTGTGATGGGCGATTTCAATATGGAATCCAACAACCCCGCAATGGTATATCTGCGTAATGTCACCAACCAGACGCCGTATCCCCGGATGCGGGATGCATGGGCGTCGGTACACTTCCGAGAACCGGTAACGGGAACCCGACATGGTTTTCACGGGCGTACCTCAGGTCCGAAAATTGACCACGTATCACTATGTGAAAGCCTGATTCCGCTGGATGTTGAGATCGACCGCCGGTCTTATGACGGCCGGTATCCGTCGGACCATTTCCCGGTGGTTGCCAGGATTCTACTGGGCCAGTCGGCCCGGATGGGCAGTGCGAGTACCATGAATACCTCGGAAACCGAAGCTCATATGAAAACCGTGATTCCCAAACCCGGCGTGTAGTTATCGTTACGCCGGTGATGCTATTGCTTTGTGCCCAGCGGCACCATTTCCGGCACCGGTCCGGCGTTTTCGACCGGTTCAACCCGGAGTCTGACCATGGCTGATGATTTTCCCCACTCCATCGGGTTGTCCATGCGCGCGTGAAAACCAATTTGGTAGACTTTCTTGGACCGCATAGTGGTGGTTGAAACGGCCACTTTTTCCGGTCCGTCCAGGCTCAGGATAACCGGCTCATAGACGCTCAGCTTGCCGGTGGAAGTTGGCCCGATCAGCGCACCGACCATCAGTTTTTTGCCCATTTCCGGCGCGCCGGTTTTGCCGTTAATCGAAACCAACGTAAATTTCAGGGAAAACCGCTCATACCCCCAGATGTTTCGTCCGGACAAAATCCCAAAACCGCCTTCACCGCTGGAAACATAGGTGACTTCATTGTCACGGGGATCGCTGCTGGGGAAATAGATGTCAAATTCGACGCCGCCGCCGGCAACCATTCGTTTGTTGTCGATACGTCCGCCGCGGCGGTGGGGACTGTGCCAGTCCAGTGCCATCAGCTGATTCTGGGGCAGGGTCAGCGTTTTGCTGGGATGGGTGACAATCGGCTCATATTCAAGCGGCTCGGAGTCCTTGGTGGACAGTGAGTCACAGCCCGTAAGCGAAATGAGCAGGGCAAAGACGCTGACGATCAAAATTCCGTTTTTCACTGGCTTATCCTTCCCTAAAGGGTTCGTAACCGAGTCGTTAATAGCATTTCTACATCTATATCATACTGAGTCCGCTTGGATTGTCAATTGACCAGTTGAAGGCATCTGATTTTTCTTGACATTTTGGGTCCGTCTTTTATGCTGGCGGAAAATCATCGAAGCGGAGGCTGTTTTTATGAAATCACCGATTTTGGACGTTATTGCGATAGGATTGCTGGTTTTGTTGCCGGCCGTTTCGGGGTGTGCGGTGCTTGAACTCAACCGACCGGTTGAAATTCATGGCCTTCTCATCCAAAATGCGACGAATGCGGATATCCGTGATGTCCAGTTGGTCGTTGAGAAGACACGGACGATCGTCACATGCAGTTTTATCCCGGCCGGCGGGAAGTTTTCAACCGAGTTTCCCTTACGCGAGTACCAGGGCAATTACATCATCGCTTCCTGGCAGCAGAACGGCCAAAACTTCAAAACAGGGCCGCTGCATGCCCTTATACCTGAAGATTTGGACCCTGTAAATCCGGTCCGGGGTGAGGTGATCATCAACCGTCCGGGGCAGGTGGTCGTGCAGTTGGCCCAGTGACAGGCAATATCAGGGTTGAAAAAACGGTTTTTCCGTACGTTTTTGTGAAAAAGGTTGAATGATGCGGCGTGGGTGTGTATAATCACGCAAATTTTGGACAGCACGCATTAACGGATTAAACAGCAACCATAAAATCAGGGATTTTGAATGCCGAAACGCAAGGATATCAAAAAAATTCTCATCATCGGTTCCGGGCCCATTGTGATCGGTCAGGCCTGCGAGTTTGACTATTCCGGGGCACAGGCCTGCAAGGTACTGCGTCAGGAGGGGTATAAGGTTATTCTGGTCAACAGTAACCCCGCGACGATCATGACTGACCCGGAGATGGCCGACCGCACCTATATTGAGCCGATTACACCGGAAGCGGTCGAGAAAATCATCAAGAAAGAACGACCCGACAGCCTGCTGCCGACATTAGGCGGCCAGACCGGCCTCAATACCGCCGTGGCGCTGGCCGAAAACGGCACGCTCAAGAAATACAAGGTGCGGATGCTCGGGGCCGATCTGCGGTCGATCAAACGGGCCGAAGAACGTGACCGGTTTAAAAAGATCATCCAGGACCTCGGGCTGGAAGTGCCCAAAAGCGGCTATGCCCATACCTGGAAAGAGGCTCAGAAAACGCTGGAGCATGTGGGCTTTCCGGCGATCATTCGTCCCTCGTATACGCTCGGCGGCATGGGCGGTAACGTCGCTTATAACAGCGAAGAATACGAAAAATACGTGCGATGGGGCCTGCAGCTTTCGCCCACGAGTCAGGTGCTGATCGAGGAATCCGTCGTCGGCTGGAAGGAATTCGAGCTGGAGGTGATGCGGGACCGTGCCGATAACGTGGTGATTGTTTGCTCGATTGAGAACCTGGACCCGATGGGCATTCACACCGGCGACAGTATCACCGTCGCGCCCGCCCAGACACTGACCGACAAAGAATACCAGATCATGCGGGACGCGTCGCTGAAGATCATCCGGGCCATCGGCGTCGAGACCGGCGGTTCGAATATTCAATTCGCCGTCAATCCCGCCAACGGCAAGCTGTACGTGATCGAAATGAATCCGCGTGTCTCGCGAAGCTCGGCGCTGGCGTCCAAGGCAACCGGTTTCCCGATTGCCAAGATTGCCTCACTGCTGGCAGTCGGTTATACGCTGGATGAGATTCCCAACGATATTACGAAAATGACGCCGGCTTGTTTTGAGCCGACGATTGACTATGTCGTGACCAAGTGGCCGCGGTTTACGTTTGAAAAGTTTACCGCTACGCCGCCGGAACTGACCGTACAGATGAAGTCGGTCGGCGAGGCGATGGCGATTGGCCGAACGTTCAAGGAGTCGCTGCAGAAAGCGATTCGCTCACTGGAAATCGGGCGTGATTCACTGGGCGATCAGTACATTGATGCATCGATTGATAAGTATCAACTCAAGGACAAGCTGCGGATTAACTGCTGGGACAAGCTGTGGTATGTGGCCGAGGCGTTCCGACGCAAGTTCACGACCGAGCAGGTGTTTGAGCTGACGAAAATCGATCCGTGGTTCCTGAACAATATCCGCGATATTATTCTGCTTGAAAAGAAGATCAAAAAGACAACGTTGTCGAAGATGTCGGCCAAGCTGACCCGCCAGATCAAGGAAGTCGGTTTCAGTGATCAATATGTCGCCAAGTTGCTGGGAGTCGATGAAATAACATATCGCAATCACCGAAAGAAGCAGGGCGTGGCGGCTGTTTACAAGATGGTCGACACCTGTGGTGCTGAGTTTGAGGCGACGACACCGTATCTGTACTCAACCTTTGAGGACGAGTGCGAAGCGAACCCGACCGATCAGCGAAAGATTATGATTCTCGGCGGCGGCCCCAACCGAATCGGACAGGGCATCGAGTTTGATTACTGTTGTGTACATGCGGCGTTCGCGTTGCGTGAAATCGGCGTTGAATCGATTATGGTCAATTGTAATCCCGAGACCGTCAGTACCGACTATGACACATCGGACCGGCTGTACTTTGAGCCGCTGACCTATGAAGACGTGATGTCGATTGTCGATCGTGAAAAGCCCGATGGCGTGATTGTACAGTTTGGCGGTCAAACCCCGCTAAAACTGGCCAATGCCCTGTGGGATGCGGGCGTGCCGATTATCGGTACCAGTCCCGACAGTATCGACCGGGCCGAGGACCGAAAGCGGTTTAATAAATTGGTGGCAAAGCTCAAACTGAAGCAGCCGTTCAGCGGAACGGCGAACAGTTATGAGGGAACGCTTAAGGTGGCCAAGAAACTGGGCTATCCGCTGCTGATTCGTCCGTCGTTTGTACTGGGTGGACGTGCGATGAACATTGTGTACGATGAAGCGGCGCTGAGAGAGGTTGTCGAAGAAGCGATCGAAGTCTCCGGCGAGCACCCGATTTTGGTTGACAAATTCCTGGATGACGCGACCGAGCTGGATGTCGATGCGATTTGTGACGGCCAGACCGTGGTCATCGGCGGCATCATGGAACACATCGAAGAGGCGGGCGTTCACTCCGGTGACAGTGCGTGCAGTCTGCCGCCGGTGTCGCTGTCGAAAAAGATCATTAATGAAATTAAACGCCAGACCAAACTGCTGGCGAAAGAATTGAAAGTGCTGGGCCTGATCAATATTCAGTTTGCGGTTAAGGACAACGAGATTTACATTCTTGAAGTGAACCCGCGTGCGTCACGGACGATTCCGTTTGTCAGCAAAGCCATCGGTGTGCCGCTGGCAAAAATGGCGGCCAAAATCATGGCGGGCAAAACGCTCAAAGAACTGGGTTTCACCAAGGAAATCGAACCCGAACATTACGCGGTTAAGGAAGCGGTCTTCCCGTTCCTGAAATTCCCCGGTTCCGATGTGATCTTAGGGCCGGAAATGCTGTCAACCGGTGAGGTGATGGGGATCAGCGATGATTTCGGCATGGCCTACGCCAAGTCGCAGATTGCCGCCGGCACCGATTTGCCAATGAGCGGAACGGTCTTCATCAGCACCAAAAAACGCGACCGGGCCCGAACCGTCGAAGTGGCCAAAAAACTGCATGCGTTGGGCTTTAAGATTCTTGCCACACGCGGCACCTGTATCGAACTGATCGAAAACAATGTTCCGTCGGAGTTTGTTCGCAAGGTCGTCGAGGGCCGCCCGAACATCGTAGACCTCATGATCGACGGCGAGGTGGACTTGATCATTAACACGACGGTTGGCGAGCAGTCGATCAAAGATTCGTTTGTGATTCGCCGCACAGCATTAGATCGACAGATTACCTATGCAACGACGATTCGCGGTGCCGCGGCTATGGCCGAAGCCATCGAAACCCTGCAAAAACGACAGATGCAGGTCAAGGCCATCCAACTGTATTATTAATAAGAACGCAAGAAGACAAGAACGCATGAACTCAGGCGGCCAATGCCTGAAGACTAAGGACTAAAGACTAAGGACTGAAAATTGACTGCACTATTACTGCTTGAAGACGGTACGGTATTTAAAGGCAAATCGTTTGGCGCCAAAGGGATTCGGTGCGGCGAGGTCGTATTCAACACCTCCATGACCGGCTACCAGGAAATTACCACCGACCCGTCCTATCATGAACAGATTCTCACGATGACCTATCCGATGATCGGCAACTACGGCACCAACGCCGTCGATTGGGAATCGAAAAAAGCTTGGTGCGCAGGATTCATCGTCAAAGAGAACTGCCCGTACCCCAGCAACTACCGCGATGAGCTTTCATTCAGCGACTATCTCAAGGAAAATAACATTGTCGGGCTGGAAGGCATTGATACGCGAAAGCTGGTTAAGCATATTCGTGAGCAGGGAGCAATGCGGGGCGTGATTTCCTCAACCGAAAAACGCGTGGCCGTATTGCAGAAAATGCTGGATGAGTACCCGGGCCTGGTCGGTCGCGATATCGTCACCGATGTCAGCACGAAGCGCCCCTATAAATGGAAAAAGGGCGTCGTCGATGTCGTCAAGAACACCGAAGACCTGCCCAGGTTAAAATACAAAGTGATTGCCTATGATTTTGGCATCAAGCAGAACATCCTGCGGTTGCTGCGGTCGCATGGCTGTGATGTGGAAGTGGTTCCCGGCAAAACACCGGCCGAAAAAGTGCTGGCCAAAAAGCCCGACGGCGTATTCCTCAGCAACGGCCCCGGCGATCCGGCTCCCGTAACCTATGCCGCCGAGAATGTCAAAAAGCTGCTGGGCAAGGTGCCGATCTTCGGGATTTGTCTGGGCCATCAGATATTGACATTGGCACTGGGCGGTAAAACCTACAAACTCAAATTCGGTCACCGTGGTGCCAATCACCCGGTCAAAAATCTCGACACAGGTAAGATTGAAATCACCAGCCAGAATCACGGATTCTGCGCGGACCTGGAATCGTTCAAGGGGTTGGATGTGGATATAGAAATGACGCATCTGAACCTCAACGACAATACCTCCGAAGGTATTCGCTGTAAAAAACTCAAGGCCTTCTCAGTACAATACCACCCCGAAGCGTCACCCGGGCCGCATGATTCAAAGTATTTATTCCAGCAGTTCACCGATTGGATGGACAAAAAATAAATTTTTGACGCTGATGGATGCAGGTAAACACAGATTGAAATTTAATAATCGGCGTTAAGTAGAGTTGTTGGCCGGTTAAACCCCGAAGGGGTGGCAACATAATAGCCGGAGGCGTAAGCCTCCGGTAAGCTATTTTGGGTATACCAAAAGCCCCGAAGGGGCGACAGTTGAGAGCAAAGGAGGTAACATGAAGCGACCAAAAACTGTTTGGACGATTGCGGCGGTATTCATTGTAGTATCAGTCGTGGCTTTTTCCGGACTGTACGGTTGGATTCAGTGGGATGCTCACCAAAAAGCCAAAGCCGTTTGGGCCACTTATCCACAGGCTGCCAATGAAGTGGACGCATTGATTTTACAGATGCAGTCCGAATCCGAATCGATAAAGGATCGCAACATGGCGGTCTGGACGCTGGGGCGTTTACGGGCCGATGCAGCACTGCCGATCATGCAAAGTTATTACACAGGCAGTGAATGTGAACATGACGCATGTCTATGCCAACACGAATTGGGAAAAGCCATCAAACGCTGCGGCGGCCTTTAATATTGAGGCAAAGGGAATCTTGAAGGTTAGATTTATTTGTCCTTCATGCACTTCATGGTAAAATAATCCGCATCAATCCGTGAAATCCGCGGTTTCTTTTCTTACATTGCTGCCTGAATCGCAGTAACTGCAGTCGTGGCGACGATGTCATGAGCGTCGCAGCCGCGTGACAAGTCATTGACCGGTTTGGCCAATCCCTGCAGGACCGGGCCGAATGCTTCGGCGCCCGCCAACCGCTGGACGGCTTTGTAGCAGATATTGCCCGCACCCAGGTCGGGGAAGATGAAGACGTTTGCGGTGCCTTTGAGCGGGCTGCCGGGGCATTTCAACTCGGCGACCGAGGGTACAAATGCCGCGTCAAACTGCAATTCACCATCGACCGGAACCTTCGCTCCGAACAAGGCAAAAATGGTTTCCTTGGCCCGTTCTGAAGCGTGCGCAACCTTATCGACCCCTTCGCCGCTGCCGGAGCCTTTGGTGGAGTATGACAGCAGAGCTACCCGCGGATCGATGCCGAACAGGAAGGCAGACTTCGTGGTCTCCACGGCAATATCGCAAAGCTGCGCGGCAGTGGGATTCTGTACCAAGGCACAGTCGGAAAACAGATACGTTGCTTCGCCCAAACACATAAAGAACGTGCTGGAAATCGTCCGCAGTCCCGGCACCGGTTTGATGATCTGAAGCGCCGGGCGAATCGTATCGGCCGACGAATGACACGCACCGGCCACCAACCCGTCCGCATAGCCTTCTTTGACCAGCATGGTGCCGAAGTAGATTTCATCGGTGACAATTTTGGCGGCTTGCTCGAGAGTGATGCCTTTGTGCTTGCGGTATTCATAAAACTTTTCGGCAAATTCGCCGAGTTTGGCGTCGTTGGCGGGATTAAAGATTTGCAGTTTGGAAGGGTCTGCACCCTTTGCTTTCAGGCGGCTTTCGATATCGGCCACATCCCCCAGCAAAATCACATTGGCAAATCCAAGTTCAACAATTTTCGCTGCGGCGTCGATGGTACGCTGATCCTCGCCTTCCGGCAGCACAATCGTCCGCATGTTCTTCGAGGCCCGTTCAATGGCCATCTCAAAGAAGTTTGACATAACACACAACCTTATATTTCGTACAGAGTTAATACTAAATTGTCAGGACATAAAAAAACGCGCTTGTAGGGATTCGAACCCCAAACCTTTGGTTCCGTAGACCAATGCTCTATCCAATTGAGCTACAAGCGCTTTAAAAGTGTTCGTTCATGCGTTTCCAGGGCCATGCCGCCCTAAAGAAGGCGTTATAATACACGATTTAAATTGGATTTCAAGTACTTTCCTCATGAAAGGTTACGACTTTTTTAAAAAAATAAAGATCTTTTAGGTATAGAACAAGGGTGCTGGAGTGGCCGCAGAGGTCAAATCGCCGGATCGTGACATGATTTGTCTTTTCCGGATGATTTCCATCAGGGCGACGGCGTTTTCAATCAATCTGTGAGAAAAACTTAAAATAGAACATTATAGAGTTGATGGATGCCGTTTTGCCGTTTAAATTTAGAAACTCCAATGGGGGAGGAAAGCCGGACATTCAGACTCAGTAAAGGACGAAAAATGAAAAAATGGATGGTCACGTTTGTATGTGTTGTAATGGTTTCATTAACATTTGCTGAAGACCAGATTCAGCAAATTTCACTTGAGAAGGTCCAGCAGGTTCTCAAAGCACCGGTGGCTCCGCACCCAAGGCTGTTTCTGAACGACCGGCAATTGCCTGAAGTAATGGCGAAGATAAAGAATACTGAAAATTTAAGCGTATTACACAAAGAAGCCATTAAACAGGCCGATGCCTTACTCAAAAAAGAACCCCTCAAGCGAAAGAAAACAGGCCGCCGTTTGCTAAGTGTGTCCCGTGCCGCACTCAAACGTATCATGATTCTCGGTTGGGCCTATCGTTCAACCGGCGATGATCGATACCTGAAACGTGCAGAAACCGAAATGCTTGCCGTCGCGGCGTTCTCAGACTGGAACCCCAGCCACTTTCTGGATGTTGCCGAGATGACGGCCGCGTTAGCCGTTGGCTACGACTGGCTTTACAAAGATCTCTCACCTCAGAGTCGTGAGATGATTCGGCAAGCCATTGTCGAAAAAGGCATCCGGCCGTCGCTGAATGAAGACCCCAAACCCCAGTGGTGGATCAACACATCCAATAACTGGAATCAGGTCTGTCATGGTGGAATCACATGCGGTGTGCTGGCAGTGATGGAAGACGAGCCGGTGCTGGCCGAAACCATTATCCATCGCAGTGTCAATAAAGTTCAGATCGCGATGAACGAATATGAGCCGCACGGGGCCTATCCGGAAGGGCCGGGCTATTGGATTTACGGAACGACGTATAATGTGCTGTTACTGGCTGCGCTCGACTCAGCGTTGGGAACGGATTTCGGGGTGTCTGAAAAAAACGGGTTTGCCAAAAGCGGTGACTATTTTCTCCATGTCACCGGGCCGACGGGATTATTTTTTAATTATCCGGACTCCGGCACCAAACCTTCGTTGACCCCGGCGGTTTACTGGTTTGCAAAAAAATACAACAAGCCTTCACTGACATGGTATCAGCAAAAAATCTGGAGCAGGGCCGTTCGAAGCAGCAGTTCCCGTTTGTTGCAGGATTACACTGCGGTTCTGGCGTTGATATGGGCTTGTCCGGAAACCGTTCGTCCCGATACACTCGCCTGGATGGGACAGGGACGCAATCCCGTGGCGATGTTGCGGTCCTCATGGGACGACGATGCGGTCTTTCTGGGCATCAAAGGCGGAACGCCCGGATCCAATCACGCCCACATGGATGTCGGATCGTTCGTGCTGGATGCACAGGGCTGCCGCTGGGCAATCGATTTAGGCCCGGAAAATTATAATAGGATTGAAACGCTGGGAATGGGCCTCTGGAACGGCAAACAAGACGGAGACCGCTGGAAGCTCTTTCGCTACAATAATTTTTCGCACAATACCCTGACGGTTAACGATCAGCTCCAGCAGGTCAGTGGGTTTGCTCCGATCATCCGCTATTCGGCGGACGCGGTGTTTCCTCATGCTGTCATTGACATGACCGCCGTCTACAACGGCCAGTTGAAAAAAGCCCTGCGAGGCGGTGCGATCCTGCCTTCCGGAGGTGTGCTTATTCAGGACCAACTGCAGGCCCCGGATACCCCGGTAAACGTGCGATGGGCCATGGCGACACCTGCGGAGGTTAAACTGCAATCGGATCGAAAAGCCAGGTTGATCCAGAAAGACAAAGTCATGCAGTTTCAGATTCTCACGGATGCGGATGTGAAACTGACAACCTTCTCAACCGAACCGCGAGCGGAGTATGACGCCCCGAACCCCAATACCCGTATGATCGGTTTTAACGTTGAATTGCCGCCCAACAAAGAGTTTACGATCAGGGTGCTGATGACGCCCGGCCAAAAGGAAAAAACGGTCGAACAGGATTTTCAAACGCTCGAAAACTGGTCGCCATCATTGCCATGACAGAACGCTGCCGAAATCAAGGGTGGCAGGTTTTCATTGGTGGATAGCATAGGCCGGGGCATTCGGGTCGGGCGGTGTCTCCGGATCGGACTCTGACAACCGAATGTCTGTGTGCTGGGCAGCTTGATTTGCCGACGGGCATTGCCTGCTCGCAAACGCCAACAGCACTGCCGCACAAATTATCAGCAGTAACAACTTTGAAAAGTCCGAGACATTCTTATGTTTATTTCGCATTGCTGACTCCTTTCAAAATTATAACGGGGTACCTGGTTAGGTTCCTGTCTAAAATGTGTCTATCTCGGTGCGGGCGATAATCTCGTTCTGCAAATCGGTGCCCAGATCAATGAAATAATCACTATACCCGGCGACACGCACAATCAGATCCTTGTGTGCCTGAGGATCTTTCTGT
Source organism: Anaerohalosphaeraceae bacterium (assembly GCA_963675155.1). Taxonomy (GTDB): domain Bacteria; phylum Planctomycetota; class Phycisphaerae; order Sedimentisphaerales; family Anaerohalosphaeraceae; genus 4572-13. The sequence continues at coordinate 2,213,767 of OY775912.1, forward strand.
GCCGCCAACAGGGTTTCCTTATCAATGACATTAAACTGCACGTGATGGCCGTCCAGCTTGAAATAGCCGCGAACCAGGTAAGTCAGTTTATCCAGCCCGGCGCCTTGAAGCACCTGCGGATTGAATTTCATATTCAGCAGTGTCCCCCCGGTACGGGCGTGGTCAATCTTGGAGGCCGATTTAGCCACCGCGGTCGGCCCGTGTGAATCCGTGCCTTGCGACGGGGAAATACCGTCCGACAGCGGCAATCCCGCTTTGCGTCCGTGCGGCAGGGCACCGGTGACCTGTCCAAAATAAATATGCACCGTCGTTGGCAGCAGATTGACGCGATACTGGCCGCCCTTGGTATTCGGCCGACCGTTCAGCAGATCATAATAAATATTGAACAACTGCACGGCAATGTCGTCGGCAGTGTCGTCGTCACAGCCGTAACGCGGGCTTTGACGTTCCAGCAGCAACCGCAGTTTCTCGTCATCGGCAAAATCGCGATTCATTGCTTCAACCAGCTTGCCCATCGAAACCGTCTGCTCATCGAACACGTGATGTTTGACCGCCGCCAGCGCATCGGTCAGTGTGCCGAGCCCGACGCCCTGGATATAGGTCGGGTTATATCGCGGCCCGCCGTTGTGATAATCCTTGCCGCGCTGAATGCAGTCATCCACCAGCACCGACATAAACGGACTTGGCATAAAATTGGCATATAACCGCTCAATAACGTTGTTGCCTTCGACTTTCAAATCCAAAAAGTATTTCAATTGTTTCTGATACGCCGCCATCACATCATCAAAGCAGGTCAACGTCTCAGCCGATCCCGTTTGGGGACCGACTTGTTGACCTGTTCGCCGGTCCAGTCCGTTGTTCAGTGCCAGCTCGAAAACCTTCGGCCAGTTGCAGTAACCCGTCAGCGTACAGCTTTCCTTCCCAAACGCACTGATCGTAACGCATCCGCTGGGCCCGCCGCTGCGGGCGTCTTCAATCGTCTTGCCGTCATGCAGCATCTCACGCAGAATCACATCGGTATTGAAAACCGACGGCTGCCCCAGCCCGGTTTTGATCACCTTGCAGGCGCGTTTCAAAAAGCGGTTGGGGTTTTCCGTGCTGATCTGAATACACGCACTCGGCTGGACAAGCTGCATTTCCTCAACCACATCCAGAATCAGATACGACACATCATTGACCGCATCGCCGCCGGTTGCCGGATCGACCCCGCCGACATTAATCAAGGCAAAATCCGTATAGGTGCCGCTTTGCTCTTCGGTGATGCCGACTTTCGGCGGGGCGGGCTGATTGTTGAATTTTACCCAGAAGCACGCCAGCAGTTCTTTCGCCTGTTCCGCGTCCAGCGTGCCTGAGGCAGTCTCGGCGGCATAAAACGGGCCCAAATGCTGATCCAGCCGCCCCGGATTGTACGAGTCCCACACATTCAGCTCGGTGATGACGCCCAGATGCACGAACCAGTACGCCTGCAACGCCTCATGAAATGTTCGCGGTGCATAGGCCGGCACATGCCGACACATCGCCGCAATCTGCTCAAGCTCTTGCTTGCGAACCGCATCCGATTCCGTTTTCGCCAGACCGTCGCATGCGTCAGCATAACGGTTGGCCAGTATCAGCACCGCGTCAATCGCAATGCTCATGGCCTTTAGCTGCTGTTGTTTGTCATAGGCCTCGGCGTCGTTGAGATAATCCAGTTGTCGCAGGCTCTCAGCGATGTCATCCTGAAAATCCAGCAGCCCGCGCGTGTAAATTTTCTCGTCCAGAATCGCATGCCCCGGTGCGCGTTGTTCCATGAATTCGGTAAACACCCCCGCGTCGAAGGCCTGCTGCCAGTTCTCACTCATCGCCGCGAACACCTTCTCCCGCATCGTCTTGCCGCCCCAGAAGGGGATGATCGTGTCGCGATACACCTGTTTAACGTGATCGTCAACCTGAAACGTCGTCCGCTCCCGGCGGCTCATGGCCTCAAAATCATCCAGCGTATGACAGCACAACTCCGGATACGTCGGTGTCGCTTTGGGGGCCGGTCCGCGTTCACCGACGATCAGCTCATTATCGTTGACGCAGATCGCCTTGTGCTCCATGATATATTTCAGCGTCATCGCCCGCGCCACCGGCGCAGAAAACCGCATCGCAACGCCGCTCTGGTAAAACGCCGTGACCAACTCAGCCCGTTCAGAACTGATAAACGGTTTCGTTTCCACACTTTGTTGGCGAAGTTTTGAAATGCGTTCGTTCATAATAGTCATTAAGCATCGGCCAAAGGCCGAATCCAGAATTTTACATTTTAATGTTTGATATTTAATTTTCACACTGACTTATCATCTGTGTGAACTACCCGCCAATACTTGTTTCAAAGCCGCTCCGGCGAATACAATCCGCCAGCGTTTCCATCGTCTCATCATCCGGGCGGTCACGCTGGATGATGTCAATGCTTTCGCCAAGCCGCTGTGACTTCGAAACACCGCCGCTATTATACGGCAAAAGATCAATTTGCTGAACAGTTTTCAGCGATTTTATAAAATCGGCAATCGCCGTAATGTCTTCCGGGCTGTCATTAAATCCCGGCACCACCGGAATCCGGACAATCATCTCACGGCCGTTTTGGGCCAGAAATGCCAGATTGTCCAGAATCGTCGCGTTGCCAACACCGGTAAACTGCTCATGTTTGTCCGGATCAAGACACTTGATATCACACAAAAATAGATCGGTCAATTCGAGTATTTGCCTGAAATGATTTTGATTTGCGTGACAGCAGGTATCCACAGCGGTATGAATCCCCGCAGCCTTGCAGCCGGCCAGAACCGCCCGCAAAAACGCCGGCTGGGCCATCGGCTCACCGCCGGAAAACGTCACCCCGCCCCCGGACTCGTCGTAAAAGACCGTATCTTTGACGACCTCAGCGATCACCTCTTCAGCGTCGATCCGTCTGCCTGCAATCTCGCGTGCCTGCCCCGAACAACTCGCCAGGCAGCTGCCGCACCGTGTGCAAACGTCACGGTTGGTTTGCGGCAATCCATCGGCCATCTGAATCGCATGGGCCGGACAGGTCGCGACACACTCTCCGCATCGCACGCACCGGTTCACCCGAAACATCGGCTCCGGTTCCATCGACCAGCTTTCCGGATTATGGCACCACACGCAGCGCAGCGGACAGCCCTTGAAAAAGACCGTCGTGCGAATCCCCGGCCCGTCATGGATCGCGTATTTCTTAATATCAAAAATCACGCCCTCAAGTTTGTTATCTAGTGTTGTCACGTCAATCATTTCAGTTGAATATCATTTTAAACGTTGCATCCAGTATATCCGATAAACGACAGCCAATGCAACTATTCTTCCAATGCCGCAGCCCGGTTGGGGCGCAAAAAGACTCCCTCGTCGCCGGCAAACGCCTTTAGGCGCCTCCCGAACGCGTGGGAGTCCTTACCCATATGGATGGGCTATTGGTGGTGGTTTTGTCGTTTCGATCTACCCGATCGTTCGTTTTCGTATCAGGCCAACCATGCTCAAGCCGGCCGAAGCCAGCAGAATCGCGCCCGGTGCCGGTACGGCAACGGGGCGGTCCCAGTCGCCGCAATGCTCGCGGCTGTTCCAGTCACGGTCGGGGAATTGGGGATTTTCGTCCCAGTCCCCGCGACGATGAGGGCGTCGGTCAAATTCACCGCCGGTTGGAAATTGCCAGTCGTTCGACGGAAACTGCGGACCGTCATTTCGACGGCTCCACGAACTACCCCCGTCGCCCCGAAAGCTGTCGGAGCCGAAAGAGGACCGTGGGGCTTTGTTTTCAGACCCGGAGTAAAAGGTCGGGCCTGCCGAAGCACTGGCCGCGATAAACACCGCCAGCGCAGCAATGACATAGTAGTGAGTTTTCTCTCTATTCCTATACATGTTTTCCCTCCGGAAATACAAGAGTCTTTTCCATTTTAAATACGTTACTTTATGCTCTGTTACGCCGCCGCCGGAAGTCGGTTTGCAGAAAACTCGAAACTTTTTAAAAAAAGTTAGGCGAGATTAAGATAGTTTCGGTTCCCTTTCTACCCCGAAATCACCCCCGAAAAACACGAATTTCTCAGAAATGAGAGAATTGAGGAGGAAGCGGAGCGACTTTTAACGAAAGTTCGCCCAGCCCCATCCAAACAACATTTTTTTAGGATTGCGATTCATAGTCTGTCGATGGATAGGCCACATATTCTATCATTGACCGAATTGCAAGATTTTACGGATTTCCAAAGAGGTGTGACTTATAGTCCGTTGTCTTCTTTTCATTTTTCTATTATCTAAAATATGAAGAAATAAGCTGTTGTTATAGAAAGGAATTGCTATGGATTTTGTTAAAATTATTCTTCTAAAAAGTGATATTTCACAAATAATTGATGGATTAACTCAACGCATGTTGATTTGGAGAGCTACAGCTGAATATATAGAAACGGGTTATCCTCAATCTGCTGATTGTGTCGAGAAATGCGATGACGAACAGGAAGCGATTGTGATAGCAAAGCATTACAAATATATTATTGACCAAATTGAAGATCAAATGGTTAAGCAATTGCGAAATAAAAAAGTACTTTTCTTTAATCTTATTCATGGCAGAAAAGAACCAAATCAAGAAATGGATGAGTGGGGTTTTGATGGTCCTATATTGGGCCCATATGAGAGTGTTCATTGTACATACTGTACTCATCTTCGATTGGCTAAGTCTAACGGTGAAATTGACACAATGAGGATCTATGACGATTTGGTATACTATGACAATTGTTTCTATGGAGACTGGTTTATTTCAACAGATATATCCTTAAATGCTAAAGCATGTGTGTATGATTTAGCAAAGGCAGAAATACCGAATAGTCAATAAAGATTTGAACGAACATTTGGAAATCAAGAAAGGAAGATTTGATTTCTATGATAATCTAAGGCATCCGCATCGGGTTTGAAGCGTTCTGGTAGATTAATTTTTTTGCCGTGGATATCAAGTAGACCGATTTTATGCAAGTTGCTTGGTTTTTTTGTGAATAACTGTTCCGAGACGATGACTTTGTATTTATCATCAACAGTAATCAGCCCTCTATCGAAAGCCCTGTCATGCAAGACGCATAACGAAATGCCATTTTTCGGGTCAACTCGGCGTGTTTTGTCTTTTGACCAAGGAACAATATGGCTTGCATTTAACATTGACGGTATGTTGATACTGCAAATAGCGCAAGCGTTATGATATCCGGACAAAACAGCTTCACGGAAAAATCGCTGAACCAGTCTCACTCGGACATGACGTGATGCTTCGGTTCTCATATAAGATTTCATTGCATTTTCTTCTAAGACGAAATCTTTATTTACGTCTTGGCACTTTTCTAAAACCAACTCGCTTTGATACGCTAATTCGTCCCAGCTTTGATTAAATTCGTTCCAAATAGTTTTATCGAGTTTACTGCCATGAGTGAGTCCTTTAATATTACGTTTTTGATGTGTTGGGTCATATTGAACAAAATTGCACATTTTCATAACCAAAGAGCCTTTTGTTCGATTGAGAAGTCTTGCGAATTCGATAATCAATGGATTTGTGCGGTGTATCCTACCGAAAGGGATTTTACAATACAGGCTGAATGCTAATATTGTTTCTTCTCGGGTCCAAGCCCTTCTTGTTTGAGGCATTTATCTTTCTCCGTCTAAGCATATCCTATTTGCGAGATTAATATATCATTTCGCTAAGCTCTAGCAAACAAAAAAACATTTTTGGACATTGCATATGTAGTGTTGGTCCTCTGGGAGTGTCAATTGAAGCATACCGAAAACCTCCTCCGGCGAATACACGCGTTTCTGCAATAAAGCGTCCCCTTCGCTCAACATCCTGTCCGTGTCATTCCGTGATTTCCGTGGTAAATCCAGTTAATCCCGTCTAAAATAATTCGTGTCCATGAGTGGTTTGAATCCCTCAAGCCTGAATCCGCATTTCAGTATTCATAATTCAAAATATCTCCATTTTGGGTCCTGAAACATCCGTGAAAATCGGCGGCAAATCCCCAAAAACATTTGACATTTACAGAACTTCTGCTATAATACATAAAATTAAATAACATGCTAAGAAGGAGCAAAAAAAGCCCTGCCCCCCTCAAGCCTAAGGCCTAAGGACTAAGGACTATAGACTAAACAAAAGAAGGAGCCAAAGCAGTGATCAGTCAGCAGTTATCAACTAAACCTTATTTCCTCTTCATGTTCTTCATGGTAAAATCGCCGAAAACCAATGCAACACCCAACCCCCTTTATACGCAAAACAAACCCATTTCAAAACCCGACCAAATCGCCATAAGCCATTCTATGATAAGAACTAAGGACAACGAGCTCCGAATTGGCCAAGCCCAAAACAAACCCATTCAAACCCATTTGATGGTTCCCTGTCGGGTTCAGGATGTTTTTGGTTGCGTTTTTGGGGCAATTTTCGTATACTATACAGACTTTTATCCTGCCGGCGTGAGGGGGATGTTCTGGTCCACGTGTTTACGGGTGTTCCGTGCGGAGGGTGTATTCAAAATGATGATCTGCGGAGTGTGATGTGATGAATAAGATAAGTTTGTTGAGCAGTTTGATTGTGTGCGCAATGGTTTGTGTGATCGCTTCACCGGCGGCGGCCGCGACGCTGCTGGGGCACTGGGCGATGGACGAAGGCACCGGGACCGTTCTGGCCGACAGCAGCGGCAACGGTTATGACGGCACGCTCATCAGCGGAACCTGGACGGCCGACCGGTTCGGACTGGCGGGCAAAGCGATTTTGCTGAACAACCAGCGGATCGACATTCCCGATGACGCCAAGGCCGAAACCGTGACACTGGCCGCCTGGATCAATCCCACACGCTACGGCAGCACGAGTTCGCCGGCCTGTATTTTTTCGTCTGAGACAGGCTCCGGTGCCAGCGGTTTTGTCTGGCGGCTGGCCCTGATCGATAACGGCATCCTGCGGATGGAAGCGGTTGCGCCGTATAGTAACTCTTCCGAACGCTATATCAAATCGGCCACCGGCGCCATCCCGCTCAACGAGTGGCATCACGTTGCCGGGACCTATGACGGCACCACCGTCAGAATCTACATCGACGGAAGCCCCGCCGGCAGTAAGCAATATGGCTCACAGGCACTGTTGAACACGAGCGCATCGATTCCCAGCACCATCGGCTATATGAGCTGGGGACTGCAATACTTTGGCGGCACGCTGGACGATGCCCGGATTTATGACGGCGTGTTAACCGACGCCGAGATTTTCTCTCTGGGGCTCGGCAGCACACTCGAAGCCGACATCATTGTCAATGACGATCAGAGGTGTTTCGGCGGTCGTATCGTCCCCGTCGCCGTCAGCGGCCTGACCGACATTTCCTTTAGACTCGAATACTCGGCCAACGATGGCACAGACTGGAACGCGCTGGACAGCGGCGTGTACACCGCCGGGCCGGTGTACTGGAATGTGCCGCAGACGATTGACAGCGACGATTGCCTGCTGAGAGTCACTTCGCAAGACGGCGGCTATGTGTATGGCGAAAGCGAATTGTTCAGCGTCAAACCCTGTTCGGTGACGACCGATCTGACCGGCGACTGTTATGTCAATCTTGCTGATTTACTTGAATTAGCCGCCGAATGGCTCACCGGCGAAAACGGGTAGCCTGCGTTTCATTGCATAAAATAAAAAACCCCCGCAATTCAATTGCGGGGGTTAAAGTCATTGTTGAGTGGGTAAATTTTATTCGACCGTGACGCTTTTGGCCAGGTTCCGCGGCTTGTCGACGTCGTGTCCTCTGAGGACCGCGGCGTGGTAGGCCAGCATCTGCAGCGGAACCACCGTCAGCAGCGGCTGTAACTGCTCAATCGTATCCGGCACCGTGATCAGGTGGTCGGCGTATTGTTGAATGTGCTCATCGCCTTCGGTGGCAACGACAATCGTCCGTCCCCCGCGAGCCCGCACCTCTTCGATATTGCCGATGATCTTTTCGTACTGCGAACATTTCGTCGCGATAAACACCGCGGGCATGTTGTCGGTAATCAGGGCGATCGGGCCGTGTTTCATCTCCGCCGCGGGCAGGCCTTCGGCGTGGATGTAGCTGATTTCCTTCAGCTTCAGCGCGCCTTCCAGCGCGACCGGATAGTTAAACCCGCGGCCGAGGAACAGCCAGTTTTCCTTGTCAAGATTGGCTTGGGCGATTTGTTTGATATGCTCGCCTTGCGTGAGAATCTGCTTGACTTTGTTCGGGATCTCCATCAGTTCGGCCAGCATTTTTTGTGCGGCGTCGGTCGACAGATGCCTACGCCGTCCCAGTTCGATGGCCAGCATCGCCAAAACAGAAACCTGTGCGGTAAACGCCTTGGTGCTGGCGACGCCGATTTCCGGTCCGACACGCAGATAGACGCCGGTGTCGGTGACACGTGCGATGGTCGAGCCGACGGCGTTGACGACGCCGAGCACGGTGGCGCCGCGTTCCTTGGCCTGTTCGATGGCGGCCAGTGTGTCAGCGGTTTCGCCGGACTGGCTGATGGCGATCACCAGCGTGCCTTCTTCGACGATGGGATTACGATAGCGGAACTCGCTGGCGTATTCGACTTCGGCGGGGATGCGGGCAAGTTGCTCAAACAGAAACTCGCCGACGAGTGCCGCGTGCCAGGCGGTCCCGCAGGCGGTCATGATAATGCGTTTGGTGCGGGTCAGATCCCGCAGCAGGTTCTGGATGCCGCCGAGAACGACGCGGCCGTTCTTGACATCGACGCGGCCGTTGAGACAGGTTTTCAGTGCCTCGGGCTGTTCGGCGATTTCCTTCTGCATATAATGGTCGAATCCTTCGAGCTCAATGGCGTCGAGGGAGAATTCGATTTCTTTCAGTTCCTTTTCGACTTCCTTGTTGGCGATGGTCTTAGTGGTGAAGCCGTCGGGGCGGACGGTGACCATTTCGCCGTCGGACAGGTAGACGGCCTGCGTTGTGTGCTCGACGATGGCCGAAGCGTCGGAGGCGATGAGAAATTCGTTTTCGCCGACGCCGAGGATCAGCGGGCTTCCCTTTTTGACGCCGATCATGACGTCGGGGCAGTCCAGGCACATAATAGCCAGTCCGTAGGTGCCGTAGATTTCGTTGAGTGCCTGCTGGACGGCCCACTCAAAGCGGTTGCAGTCTTTCGGCGCGGCGTCGCCGTTGCGTGCCTGGGTGCGTTCGTAGAAATAGCCGATCAGATTCACCAGCACCTCGGTGTCGGTGTCGGATTTAAATTCACATCCTTCTTTGATGAGCCACTTTTTGAGGGTGGCGTAGTTTTCGATAATGCCGTTGTGGACCAGGACGATCTTGCCGGTATAGTCGATGTGCGGATGGGCGTTGATCGTGTTGGGTTCGCCGTGGGTGGCCCAGCGTGTGTGGCCGATGCCGACGGTTTGGGCGCTGCTGACGGCGGGCATGATTTCTTCCAGATTGGCAATGCGGCCGCTGGTTTTATGCAGGTCGAACGTGCCGTCCTTGACCAGGGCGATGCCGGCTGAATCGTAGCCGCGATACTCAAGACGCTTGAGACCCTCGATCAGGATGGGCTGGGCTGCTTTTTTACCAAAATAGGCGACTATTCCACACATGTTCGTTTCCTTAACCTCAATGTATCACTCTAATTAAGTGGTATTCTTCAGCGTTTCAGGCATTATCGTCAAAAAGGGGGTGGCTGTAAAGCAAAATACGGTATTTGCAGGACAAACACAGATGCCGATTCCCATAACTGGGAGTTATTTAAGAAAAAAGTTGATTTTCTGAAATGTAAAAAAATAGCTTGCGGAGTTAATTAGGGCTAACTATATTAGAACTCTCTAATATCAGGAGTATCAATGGGACAACAAAGTAAGGAAAAACTGAGTGCGTCGCTGGAGGATTACCTGGAGGCGATTTACAACCTTTCGCAGAGCGAAACGGTGGCTCGCAGCAAGGATATTGCCGAGCTTCTGGGTGTTTCGCGGGCATCGGTGACGGGGGCGCTGCGGGCGCTTTCGGAGAAACAGTATGTCAATTATAAGCCGTACGGGTATATTACGCTGACCGACAAGGGTGAGCAGTTGGCCGAGCGGATTGTGCGGCGGCATGCGATTTTGAACCGTTTTTTTGCGGATGTCCTGGGTGTGGAAGCGGAATTGGCTCATGAAGCGGCCTGTCGGGCTGAGCATTCGCTGGGGCCGGAGATTACGCCTCGATTAGCGGCTTTTGTGGACTTTATTACCCGCAAACGCGGCGGCGAAGAGAATATTGCCGAGCAGTATAAACAGCATTGGGACAGCGTCAAAGACGAGTGAGCTTAGGACAGATGACAGCAACAGACGACATTGCGTTGGATACGGTGGCTTCGGGCAAACGTGTGCGGATTGAACGGATTGACTCGGGGCAGGGCCTTGCCAACCGGCTTTCGGCGTTGGGATTGTTCAAGAACGAGACGATTACCGTGGTTCGCAATGACGGGGCCGGGCAGATTATTGTCAGCGTGAAAAATTCCCGGGTTATTCTCGGGCGGGGCATGGGGCATAAGGTCTTTGTCAAGATTTTATAAAGATCGGGGCTCTGCCTGCCTATCACACTCCTTATTCGGCTCCGACTGGAGCGATCTGTTCAAATTTGAGTTCGATGATTGAATTTCTGTATCGCTTGCGGTAGTATACCCTTCAGGGTAGTAAGTTTTCGCGAGGATGACTCTAACGTCGCTTGAATAAGCGACATAGCGGCGCAGCGAATACAGTTTTAAGGTGAGATTCATATATAATGAGATTAATTTCTCTTGGAATCAGTTTTCACGACACCACGCTGACACAGCGTGAGCCGCTGGCTTTCAGCGAGGGCCAGCAGCAGCGGATGCTTTGCGCGATGCGGCAGTGTGCGGCAATCCATGAGGCGATGGTGCTGTGTACGTGCAACCGGACGGAAATTTACGGCTATTGTGAGGACGCGTTTGATTTTGACGGGTTTGTGGGGTCACTGATCGGAGAACTCAGCGCCGATGCCTTGCCTGCCTGGCGGACCCATTTCCAACGGTATGAATCGATTGATGCGGTTGGCCATATCTTTTCGGTTGCTTCGGGACTGGATTCTCAGATGATCGGGGAAAACCAGATCATTGGCCAGTACAAGTCCGCCTATTCGGCGGCGATTGAAGCGGGGACGACGAAATTTTTCTTTCACCGGCTGATGCACTCGACGTTTCGCGCGTCCAAAGCGGTGCGAAGCGGAACGGATATTAACTGCGGGGCGGTTTCGATCAGTGCGGCGGCGGTGGAACTGGCCAAATCCCGACTGAATCTTCCCGGGGCGTCTGTGCTGCTGGTGGGGGCCGGTGAGAATGCGACGCTGATGGCCGAATACCTGATCAAAGCCGGGATTGGCGACTTGACGATTGCCAGCCGGACGTTGGAGACGGCGACCGAGTTGGCAACGCAACTGAAGACCGGGACGCCGGCGGTATTGAATGATCTGGGCGGACTGTTGGCCAAGGCCGACCTTGTGTTGTGTTCGACGGCTTCGGAACGGCCTGTGATTACGGGAGCCGATCACGGTTATATGCTGTCGCAGCGGGAAAGAGCGATTGTGATGATTGATGTGGCGGTGCCGCGGGATGTGGAGCCGGCGGTAGGGGATCTTGACGCGGTCGAGCTTTATAATATTGAAGATCTGGATGCACAAGTGCAAGCGAACCTGCAGCTTCGCAGTACGCATATTCCAAAATCGCAACAGATTATTAACGAACATGTGCAGCGGTTTGATCAATGGCTGAAAAGTCTGAATGTCACTGATGTGCTGAAGGCCTTGGTGGGTGAATATCAGAGCCTGGCACGGGCCGAGGCTGAGCGGTACAGTCGATTGTTTCCGGATTTGGATGCGGAGGAGCTGGGGAAGTTTTCCGAGTCGCTGGCGAACAAAATTCTGCATGGGCCGGTCACGTATTTAAAAGCCTCTAGCGGTGACGAACTGGCATCCGATCAGCTGCAGGCACTGGACGTAATCACCAAGATGCTGCTGGACCCGAATCGAAAGCGAGGCCAGTAATGGACGGGGTGTTTCGGATTGCTACACGCGGGTCGGCACTAGCGCTGGCGCAGACACAGTTGGTTGCCGATGCAGTCCGCTCGCATCGGCCCGAGTTGGACATTGAGATAAAAACCATTTCCACCGCAGGCGACCGTGATCGTATTTCGCCGCTGTGGAAGATGACGGGTACGGGTTTTTTTACGACACAGGTGGAACAGGCGTTGGCCGACGGCGATGCGGATCTCGCGGTGCACAGCTACAAAGATTTGCCAACGGAAATGCATGAGGCGTTGACGGTTGGTGCAATTTTGCCGCGGCAGTTTCCCGAGGACGTTGTCGTAACGTCGTGCGAAGCGAACAGTATCCAGGCGTTGCCTGCCGATGCGGTGATCGGCACATCCAGCCCGCGGCGTACGGCATTATTGAGACACGTACGGACGGATTTAAGTATTCAGCTTATTCGCGGCAACGTGGAGACGCGGCTGGGAAAAGCAGAAGCGGGCGATTACGATGCGATTGTGCTGGCGCGGGCGGGACTGGAGCGGTTGAATTTGGGTGATAAGATTTCGTTTGTGTTGGCGCCGGACGTTTTTATTCCGGCCCCGGCGCAGGGAGCCTTGGCGGTTCAGTGCCGCCGCGATGATGCGTCGATGCTTTCAGTGCTGCAAGGCATTGACGATACGCCGACACGGGTGACGGTCGGGGCCGAGCGAGCGGTTTTGTCGGCACTGCATCCGGGCTGTCATGCACCGGTGGGTGTGTATGCGTCGTTGAAGGATGAGACGATTGAGATACGGGCGTTTGCGGCTGATATTCTTGCGGTTGAGTTTATTGAGAAAACAGTCAGCGGGCCGGTTGGAAATGTTGATGCACTTGTCAAGGATTTGATTGATCAGTTGTTGTCAGCCGGCGCGGAGGCAATCTTGAAGGGATATCAATAGGATTGATATGAGCGATGCAACCATTTATTTTGTTGGGGCCGGGCCGGGCGATCCGGGATTGATTACCGTTAAAGGCAAGCGGTTGCTGGAGCAGGCGGACTGTGTGATTTATGACGGGCTGGCGAATTCCGCATTGCTGTCGGATTGCAAGGGCGATGCTGAAACGATCAGCGTGGCGAAGCGCAGCGGCCATCATTCTGTGAAGCAGCCTGAGATTAACGCGTTGATTGTTGAAAAAGCCAAGCAGCACCAGCACATCGTGCGGCTGAAAGGCGGCGATCCCTGCCTGTTCGGGCGGGCGGTTGAAGAAATCAAAACCTGTATTGAAGCGGGGCTGGCGTTTGAGATTGTGCCGGGGATTACGGCGGGCGCCGCGGCGGCTGAATACGCGGGGATTTTCCTGACGGATCGGGACCATACGTCGGCGGTTTGTTTTGCCACCGGGCGTGAAGCCGAGGGCAAGCCGCATACGGATTTGAACTGGAACGCACTGGCAAGTTTTAACGGTTCACTGGTATTTTATATGGGCATGGGGAACCTGGAGACGATTTGCCAGACGCTGGCGGCGCAGGGGAAACCGATTGATACACCGGCGGCGGTAATTCAGCAGGCGACCGGGCCGCGGCAGCGCATGGTCAAGGGGACGCTGGCGGATATTGCACGGCTGTGCGAAGCGGAAAACATTGCCGCTCCGGCGATTGTGATCATCGGGGCGTCTGCGGCGGGGATTGAAGGGGGCGATTGGTTTACGGCTCATCCGCTGTTCGGCAAACGCATTGTTATAACGCGCGATGCAAAGGGGAATCGCCTTTTTGCCGAGAAGCTTTCGGCGGTGGGCGCCGAGCCGATTGTTTTTGACGGGATTGAAATACTCGATAACAGTCAGAACGAAGCCACTCAGGCGGCATTGGAGAATTTATCTGCATATGATTGGGTTCTCTTTACCAGTGCCAACGGTGTGACGCATACGTTTGAAGCACTGGCCGAGATGAAAAAAGACGCGCGTGTTTTTGCGACTGCAAAGATCGCCTGCATCGGACGGCAGACGGCCGACAAACTTCAAACATACGGTATTACCGCTGACTTCGTGCCGAGTGCGTTTACCTCGGTTGCTTTGGCAAAGGAACTGGCCGAGCTGGAGAGATTGAAACATAAAAAGATATTGCTGTTACGCTCGACGATTGCACCCAAGGATCTACCGGATGCACTCTCCGACTGCGGCGGGGATGTGACAGATGCGGCGGTTTACAGGGTGCGTGCGAAAGAGCAGAGCGGTGACATTGTCGACGAAATAATTGCTCAGATAAAAGATGGGCAGGTGGATGCTGTCACCTTTACCAGCGGTTCCACTGTTGAAGCATTTTGGCATGTTGTACCAATTGAACTTCTAAGAGAAAGCAAGATTGATATCATATCCATCGGCCCGGCGACCACGGCACTGCTGGAGGCGGCGGGTTTGAAGCCGAACTGTACCGCATCGGTCCATACCGTCGACGGAATGATTGAGGAAATGACGGAGATGTGGACATGATTAATATTTCAAAACTCTATTCGGATAAGGCGGGTGTCTCGGATGCGCTACGGTATCCGGTCAGACGGAATGTCAAGCCGATTGTGGTGTATAACTGCACGCCGCGGTGTAATTTGCGATGCCTGCATTGCTACAGCAGTTCGGATGCGTCCAGTTGCGGTGCGGAGCTGACGACAGAGCAGGCGAAAGCATTGATTGATTCCATCGCGGCGTTTGGCTGCCCGGTGCTGCTGTTTTCCGGCGGGGAGCCGCTGCTTCGGGAGGACTTGTTTGAGCTGCTGGCGTATGCGAAGGAAAAAGAGCTTCGGACGGTGCTTTCGACGAACGGGACGCTGATTACCGATGATGCGGCCAAGCGACTGTCGGCCTTGAATTTGTCCTATGCGGGGATTTCGCTGGACGGGCCCGAGCAGGTGCACGATCACTTCCGGTCGTTTCAAGGGGCATTTCAGGCGACGCTGCGAGGGATTGAGAATTGTCATCTGCATAAAATTCGCACGGGTTTGCGGTTTACGATGACCGCTCAGAATATCCATGAGATCGGCGCGATTTTTGATATTGCACTGGAGGCGGGCGTTAAGCGGATTTGTTTTTATCATCTGATTCGCACAGGCCGGGCCGAGGAGTTGAATGACTCGGTTTCACAGCCGCAGCAGGTACGGGAGGCGATCAATACGATTATCGACCTGACGGACAAGTACGTCAAAGAAGGTCGATTGGAAGAGGTGTTGACGGTTGGCAATCATGCGGACGGGCCGTATCTGCTGATGCGGATGGAGGCTGAGAATCATCCCCATGCCGCGCAGGCTCGCGCGCTGTTGGGCCGGGCGGCGGGTAATCGCATTGGGCAGAATATCTCTTCGATTAACTGGGACGGGCAGGTGTTCTGCGATCAGTTCTGGCGGAACTATCCGCTCGGCAACATCACCGAACAATCGTTTGCCGGTATCTGGCAGAATGAGGATGACCCGGTGATGGCAATTTTGCGGAACAAGACCGATTATAAAGATCCCAAGTGCGGTCGGTGCAAATGGTTTGATCTGTGCAAGGGCAATTTCCGGTCGCTGACAGGCAAGGCGGATGTGGCCGACTGGCAGAATGAACCGGCTTGCTATTTGAGCGAGGATGAAATAAAATAGTTTTTAGTTCGTAGTTTTTAGTTTTGGAGTTGCGTATGGCTTTTCCTATTACACGCATGAGACGATTGAGACAATCGCCAGGCGTACGCCGGTTGGTTCGGCAGACGACGATCAGTGTCGACGACCTGGTGTATCCGCTGTTTGCCTGTCCGGGCAGCGATGTGAAAGAGCCCATCGCGTCGATGGACGGCTGTTTCCATTTTTCCGTGGACCGGATCGCCGAGGAAGCGAAAGCGGTTGCTGCGCTCGGGATACCGGCGGTGCTGTTGTTTGGTTTGCCGGAGATGAAGGATGCGGTCGGCTCTGAAGCGTATGCGGCCGAGTCGGTGGTTTGCCGGTCGATTCGTGCAATAAGGGAGGCTGCGCCGGAGTTGGTAGTGATTACGGATGTGTGTCTGTGTGCGTATACCGATCACGGCCATTGCGGCGTGTTGACCGGCGGCAAGATTGATAACGATGCGACGCTGGAGCTGCTGTCGCAAATGGCCGTTGCTCATGCCAACGCCGGGGCGGATATGGTGGCGCCGTCGGATATGATGGACGGGCGGGTGCTGTGGATTCGGCGAGCGCTGGATGAGGCGAACTTTTCAGATACGGCGATCCTGTCGTATTCGGCGAAGTTTGCATCGGCGTTTTACGGGCCGTTTCGTGACGCGGCGCACAGCGCGCCGTCGAGCGGCGACCGCAAGTCGTATCAGATGGACCCGGCCGCGGGCAGGCAGGCGATGCGGGAGATTGAACTGGACATCGAGGAAGGAGCCGATATCGTGATGGTCAAGCCTGCACTGGCGTACCTGGATATCATTCGACAAGCCCGCGATCGATTCGATGTGCCGATTGCGGCGTACCAGGTTTCCGGTGAGTACATGATGATTCAGGCGGCCGCGGAGAAGGGGCTGGCTGATCGTGATGCGGTGATGATGGAAACCTTGACGGCGATCAAACGTGCGGGGGCGGATATTTTGATTACCTACTTTGCCAAAGACGTTGCGAGGATGTTGGACGCATGAGTGACGAGTTTCCCAAACCGCGCATCGTGGCGTTCGAGGTGACCGACCGCTGCGTGCTGAAGTGCCGTCACTGTCGTGCGGCGGCGACCGAGGCCGGGGTCGATCCGCTGGATACGGATGCCTGCAAAAACATCCTCAAGGGGTTGGCTGATTATAACAAATGTATTGTCATCTTTACCGGCGGTGAGCCGATGATGCGGGATGACTTGATTGAGCTGGTTGGCTATTGCCGCGCGATTGGTTTGCGGGCGGTGATGGCGACGTGCGGTTATCATCTGACTGCTGAGACGGTGGCACAATTAAAAGAGGCGGGTCTGCTGTCGATTTCCTTTTCGCTGGACGGCCAAGATGCCGCGACGCATGATGCGTTTCGCCAGGTGCCCGGTGCGTTTGAGATGACGCTGCAGGCGGTTGAGCGGGTGCGCCAGAGCGGTATGCGGTTTCAATTTAATACGACGCTGACGACGCTGAATGCCGGACAGATTGACGCGATTGCGAAATTGGCGGTGGATCAGGGGGCGGACTGCTGGAACCCGTTTGTGCTGGTGCCGGTGGGGCGGGGCGATGAAATTCGTGATTTGCTGTTGCCGCCGGATGAATATGAAAACGTTCTGAAGCACTTGGCGACGCTGAAGGCGAATTTACCGATTGATTTGCGTCTGACGTGCGGGCCGCAGTTTGCGCGGGTGACGCGTCAGCAGAAAATCCCGACCGCCGAGACGGTGACCGGCTGCCTGGCGGCGACGGACTTTGCGTTTATCAGTCATCGCGGCGATGTTCAGACGTGCGGATTTCTGGAAATCTCAGCGGGGAACCTGCTGGAAAGCAATTTTGATTTTGGGCGTGTGTGGGAAGGGTCCGACTTTCTGAACAGCCTGCGCGACCACGACAATTACAAAGGCGCCTGTGGTGGGTGCGGCTATCTGCCAGTGTGTCGGGGGTGTCGGGCGCGGGCGAAAGCGGTGACCGGCGATTACCTGGCGACCGATCCGATTTGTCAATTTGCCGCCAAGCGGGGAAAGGGCGGCCCATGACGGCGCTGAACGATTTTGAGATAGCGTTGCTTCGTGTGCTTCAACAGCCGCTGCCGATTTGTGAGCGGCCGTTTGCGAAAGTGGCTGAACTGCTGGAGACGAGCGAGCGAAACGTTCTTGAGACCATGACTCAGCTCAAGGACCGCGGGTTTATTCGGCGGTTTCGCCCGCATTTGAATTATCGTGCGTTGGGTCGGATTGCGTCGCTGGTGTGTGCGCATGTGCCGGATGAGAAGTTTGACCGGGTGGCTGATGCGGTCAATGCGTTAGAGGGCGTGTCGCACAATTACTGCCGGTCGCATCATTATAATGTGTGGTTTACGCTGCAGGCGACGTCGCTGATTGGGGTGGACGTGATGCTGGACGGGCTGCGTGAGGATTTTGAGGTCGAGTTTTACAGTTTGCCCGCGCGGCGGCTGTTTAAGCTGGATGTGCGGTTTGATCCGGCCGGGCCGGGGGCGGCGACCAATGCCGAGCCTGCTTCGACGTCAAAGGAAATCAGATTGCCCGATGTGCCGCCGGTGCCGGTGGAGCTGACGGCGACGGAGCAAGCGGTGCTGGGGGCGATTCAAGCGGAGCTGCCGGTTTGTGAGCGGCCGTTTGAGGCGTTGGCCGGGATGCCGGAAGGGGTCGATGTGATTGAAACGTTGCGGGCGGTTTCGGGCAAGGGCGTGCTGGGCAAGATTTCGGCGGTGCTGGATTATCCGCGGCTGGGCTATACGGCCAACGTGATGTTTTGTGCGGAGGTGTCGCCGGAACAGATTAGCCGGGTCGGCGCAGCGCTGGCGGCATGCCCGATGGTCAGCCATTGCTACGAGCGGAAGACATTCGGCGGCTGGCCGTTTAACCTGTACGGCATGTGCCACGCCGGAAGCGTTGAACAGATTGCGGAAATGACCGAGTCATTCTGTATCACCCACAACCTCACCCACACCCAACTGCTCCCCACCGAACGCGAACTCAAAAAGCAACCCGTCAAAATCGTTTTTTAGAAATCACACCTTTTAAGAAAATTTAATTTTTAACGTAACATAAACTTGCAATTTGGGACTATCTATATAGAATTGTAATTGACTTCAAAGGAAGTCGCCTTTTTGTGGGAGCAAAAGGAGTGTAGGAGCTGTAGAGGAGCTTGCATTACACATCTCTCAGGGCAAATAAATTGTCACTCTATTTGTACAGGAGGTACGTATGTCCGCGAGAAGAGCAGTTTTATTGAGTTGTATTGCCATGTTTTTAGTCATGTCCTTTTTTACCTTCGCAGGAGACAAACCCAATATCATCCTGATTCTGGCTGACGATCTGGGCTGGACGGATATTAATTGCCGGCCATTAGAGAAGAAGCCTGATGGCACATACGAAAAGGACTTAGAGGATAATTATATTTATGATGATAATGCAACCGCAACCACTGCTGAAACCTATGATAGCACGTTTTATGAAACGCCGAATCTTTCCCGGCTTCGGGAAGAAGGTGTTCGGTTTACCAATGCGTATGCCTGTCCATTTTGTTCGCCAACGAGAATGAGTTTGCTGACCGGTAAAAGCCGTGAGCGTGCTTGTGCAGCAAGCAATAACCTCCTAAACTTGTCTCTTGCTGAGACAACCATTGCCGAGGCACTCGATGCGGGGGGGACTGATTATTACTGCGGCTGGTTTGGAAAAAATCATTCCATGGTACGAAATGAAATATCAGAGCAGGGTTTTGATGTTGATAAAAGTTATGGAGATTTGGGATTCCCCGGTACCGGTAATGGTCCGACTACGTTTGTACTGGGCAATGGTACGTGTATTACGGACTCGCTTACGGATGAAGCTATAGGGTTTATCAACACTGCAATACAGACGAGTAAACCATTTTTCCTATATTTACCCTACCACGCGCCGCACAATCCAATTGACTGCCCAACAAATGACAGTGACTATTTTAAAGACAAGCTGGGGTTGGAGGCACATTGGCGTTTTAGAAAGGTTTCATTGACTAATTTGCCTGCTGATCAATTAGAAGATAATTCCGAAAACACAGAAACTGATTATGATTTATTGAAAAGTAGCGGTTTGTCAAATAGGTTAGAGGGGGATGTATTTATCACTGATGGAGCGGTTTTATATTGGACGATATCGGTGAGAAATGACAAAGACGGCTGCATTAAACTAATTGGAAGTTCTGATTATCTGGAGACTAAAGAAAATGCAAGCTCAGCTATTACAGGCAGTGGTTCCCGCACTGTTTCGGCCTGGATTAAAGCTGATCAGAGTAATTTGGAGGGGAGGATAGTTTCATGGGGAGGAAGTTCAAATGAATGGGGATTGGGTATTGATAGTGACAAAAAGTTGTATGTGAAATACGGCGATTCAACACTTAAATACGACACTGCAATTGGAACAGTTAACTGGCACCATGTTGTTGCAACTTATTCTACGGACAATAATGGAACGATTCGATTGTATGTGGATGGACAAGAGGTACAGTCTGTGACGAACACAGGACAGCTCAGTACAGGCCAAAGTCGAGTTAGAATCGGAGCAGACAGCAACATCTCTGTCTCAGACTTTTTCGCAGGCTATATTGATGATGTTCGAATTTACTATCGGGCATTGAATGCCAATGAAATCAAGGGAATTGAGAATCAAACGCTTCATGAGAACGCTTATTATGCAGGTATGATCCGACGTCTGGATACTAACATTGGGCGTATTTTAGATCATCTTGAAGATGAAAATTTAGCGGATAACACGGCGATTATTTTCCTGTCGGATAATGGCGGTACGGCTATTCAGTCAATCGAAAACTATTCCGGCATGCAGAAAGCTGCAAACAGCTTTAGTTATGCCACAAGTAATTATCCTTTAAAAGGCGCAAAAGGTGACACTTATGAAGGGGGAATTCGTGTTCCGATGATCATTAAAATGCCGGATGATACATTGTCCCAGTCGGAAGTCTGTCAGGAGCCTGTGGTCGTGGCGGATATTCTGCCGACTATTTATAATATTGCTTACGGCGAAGGCGCGTTTGATTATGATAAACACCTGATTGACGGAAAAAGTCTGCGGTCGCTGGTTGAAGATCCGGATAATTCAGGCAATGCTTTTACACGAACTTATCATGAATGGTATAAGTACATTGATAGCAGTTGGGATTTTGATGGTGCAATTTATAATTTTGGACACGGGAAATATGGCCCTACAGAAAATAATAATATAACATATTGTACGGTTTCACTTCATGAAAATGACTTGAAAATGTTAATTAATCAGTTTTATTGGTCACCAAATTATGAATTTTATGATTTGAGTCAGGTAAATTCAGACACGGGGTATTTCGAGGATGCCGCTATAGATCCTGGCTCAGATCAAAATCGATTAAAGATAAAACTGGAGAACTGGCTGGAAAGCTTCAAGGTGAGGTTGGGGTATGATGACATTAATGGAGATTTTCTTGAAGATAGTAATTATGATACAATTGATTTGGCCATAAATGATGCTAATGGTACAAATAATGTAATTGTGCTCCCACCGGCAACATTTTATGAGAATATTACAATTAATAAAAATGTTACGATTCGATCCGTCGATCCTACTGATCCGGCGATTGTAGAGGCAACGATCATTAACGGGATAAGTAGTATTGAAGCGACAGTTACGATTAGTAGTGTAGATATTGCATGCTCTATTGAAGGGATTACAGTGACAGACGGAAGCAACAGCGGAATAAAAGGCAACGGTACTAATTCCACTATAAAAAATTGCCGAATTATTCATAACAGCAAAGATGATGGTCCCGGCGGGGGAATTCATGCTATTGCAGGAACGATTAGCAATTGTATTATATCGAATAATACATCGCTGTCGGGCGGCGGATGTGATGGATGTACAGGAGACATTCAGAATTGTCTTATTTCAAACAATCTTGGTGAAAAAGCAGGTGCATTAAACAATTGCGATGGCTCGATTATAAATTGTACCATTGTCAACAACATTACAACGGATGCTGGTTCTGGAGTATTGAAGGATTGCGATCAAGCAACAATTAAAAACTGCATTATCTGGGAAAATAACCTAAGCCAATCAGTTAACTCCGATGATCCAGAATATAGCTGTGTAGAAAATTATTCCGGAAGCGATCCGAATAATATTTCAGCAAATCCAATTTTTGTTAATTCTCCTGTTTTCGTGGACTCTACGAGTCAGGAAAGTGGGCAAGAAGACAGATTGTATGTAAATTCTACGGGTGAATATATTCCGGGTGAAATTATAGAATTTAACAATGACGGAATTCAGCGAGAGATTATTAGTGTTGAGCTCAATAGCTATATTACAATTGATCCGCCTTTGAGAACTGCGGCTAAGCTTAACAAAAGTATCTACGGCTGGGGTGTGAATCCGGCAACCGTTTTGGAGGATTATCATCTGACATATGCTTCGCCCTGTATTGATGAGGGCAATGATAATTATGCAGCAGATGACGTCGATATTGACGGTGATGATCGGATTATCAACATGGATAATATCGGCGACGATGGTCATAGTGTCGATATCGGGGCGGATGAATTTACACCACCAGTTTATAACGAAACACAGGAATCAGGCTATACAGTTATTCAGGATGCCATTAATGATGCCAACGACTTCGACATCATCGTTGTTTATCCCGGCACCTATTATGAGAAAATTAATTTTCTCGGCAAGGCGATCACCGTTCGCAGTACCGATCCGGATGATTGGGAGATCGTTGAAGCGACAGTGATTGATGCAAATGATTTCAGCGATGCTACAGGTATGGCTGTAACTTTTGCTTTGAATGAAGGCCCGGATAGTATCCTTTCCGGGTTTACCATAACAGGAGCAGACACGGGAATTAAAATCTTTGGAACAGATTATTCTCCGGCTTATTTTACAAGTCCCATTATTGAGAAATGTATTATTGAAGACACGGAAAGAATGGGCATTCGCGCTAGAAACTCTTTTGCCGTCCTACGAAACAATATTCTCCGTTATAACGGTGATCAGGGCATCAAGGCCGAAGACCACAGTGTTCTGGACATCCATAACAATTGGATATATGGCGATGAAAAGGGCATTGAATTCAGAAGCGATTCCACCGCAGAGATTGCCAACAACACGATTGTGGAAAATCTTCGTGGTGTAACTTTTGCTGACAGCGTTCCGGAAATCAAGAACTGTATTTTCTGGAATAACAGTTACTACGATTTAGGGTCCGGCGGCACCGCGAGCTATAGCTGTCTTGAAGATGCGTTTAACAGCAGCGACCCGAACTTTATCGGTAGTATCAATGACGATCCGAATTTTGTCGATGCGGCTAATGACGATTTTCATCTGTCGCCTAGCTCGCCCTGTATTAACGCCGGCGACCCAAGTGGTGTTTATGCTGACCAGACCGACATCGATGGGGACAGCCGTGTCATGAGCTACTATGTGGATATGGGAGGAGATGAATATGCACCGATGATTGCTCATTTAAAATTCGATGAAACAGGCGGCTTTACAGCTTTTGACAGTATCGCTGGTAATGACGGTAACCTTGAAGGCGATCCCCAATGGCAGGATACTGCCGGGGTGTTCGGCGGCGCGCTTGATTTCGACGGTGACGGTGATTATGTGGATCTTGGTTTTTCAACTGTTCTTGACGAGGCTCAGGCGTTTACCATTACGGCATGGCTTAAGCTCGATGATTTTGATGACTATTCGGGAATTGTAGGCTTTGGAGATAACTCCACCCGGCCTTTCTGGATGTGGGTTGCGAAGGATGGTGTGGCAAATGCTAGAAAAGTTCGCATCGTTTTTGATACGGAAGGGGTTGACAAGGCCTGCAATTTGACAAGTGCCAGTAACTTTGTTGAAGATATGTGGACTCATATTGCCGTGGTGTGGGATAATACGTCAGATTATTGCTATTTGTATATCAATGGTCAACTGGATCAGTCAATTCAAACCAGCGGAGATACATTAGCGGTTTCGGGAGTCGATAAATATCTTGGTGTTATAAATCTTTCAGCAGGAGGTTATTGGGACGGACTGATTGATGATGTACAGATTTATGATCAAGCTCTATCAAGCGATGAAATTGCCGATCTGGCAGGGAATGCTTCCTTAACAGGGCATTGGAAGTTGGACGAGTCTACCGGATCGACAGCTTTGGATTCAGGCATTAATCAGCTTGACGGGACACTTTTTGGTAATCCACAATGGCAATCTGCAGGAGGTGCAATTGATGGCGCACTTGCCTTGGACGGCAATGGTGATTATGTTGAAATAACGGATTTCAAAGGTATTAGCGGAGAAAACAGCCGGACATGTTGCGCGTGGATCAAGACTTCCAGCGGCGGAGTCGGGGCAATCAGTTCCATTTTGGCCTGGGGTAACATCAATTCTGACGGTGGATTTTGGGATATGCGACTTCAGGAATTCGGTGGGTATACCGGTCGTCTTGTCGTTTCCGTCAGCGGCGGCTATTATGCTTCCCGTCAAAATTTAGCGGATGGAGACTGGCATCATGTTGTCGCTGTTCTGGATAATGACGGCACTCCGAATGCCACAGAGATCGAATTGTATATTGATGGTACTTTGGAGACGGTGACAGATAGTCTCGACGAGCCAATTGATACTGATGAAAGTTTAAACGTGCAGATAGGCAATGACGGGCTTGGAAATTACTTCCCCGGTTTAATCGACGATGCACGGGTCTATAACCGAGCTTTATCGAGTGATGAGATTTCCGACTTGGTAAGTAATGCTTCCTTAAGAGGGCATTGGAAGTTGGACGAGTCTACCGGATCGACAGCTCTGGATTCAGGCATTAATCAGCATGATGGGACACTTGCGGGAAACCCGGCATGGCTCCCTACAGGAGGTGCAATTGATGGCGCACTTGCCTTGGACGGCAATGGTGATTATGTTGAAATAACGGATTTCAAAGGTATTAGCGGAGAAAACAGCCGAACATGTTGCGCGTGGATCAAGACTTCCAGCGGCGGAGTCGGGGCAATCAGTTCCATTTTGGCCTGGGGCGACTTCAATTCTGACGGCGGTTTGTGGGATATGCGACTCCAGGAATTCGGTGGGTACGCCGGTCGTCTTGTCGTTTCCGTCGGCGGCGGCTATTATGCTTCCCGCCAAAATTTAGCCGATGGTGATTGGCACCATGTTGTTGCAGTTCTGGACAATGACGGCACTCCCGATGCTTTAGAGATCAAGCTGTATATTGATGGTACTTTGGAGACTGCGACAGATACTCTGGACGAGCCGATTGATACTGATGAAAACTTAAACGTACAGATAGGCGACGATGGACTTGGGAATTACTTCCCTGGCTTAATCGATGATGTACGGATTTTTAGTCGAGCGTTAAGCGAAAATGAGATTACTCTGTTAGCAGGCCACTAGTCTGCGTTTTAATCAAGAGTGAAGAGCCGGCGGATCTTTGGATTTGTCGGCTCTTTTTTTGTGGACATGGTTTGTTTAGAGTTTGGTTGTTTTTCCGATAAAAATGCTGTTTTTGGGGTGTTTTTTGGTTCTAAGTTCTTACGGTAAAAATACCTAGCTGTTTTTTTGCGAATGGGGATTTTGTTCTCTATATTTTAATCGGAACGGACGATAAAACCTTCGTGCGGTTACCGGCGTAGAGTTAGCGAGGTGACCCGGCACTTATCGGACGAAATGACAGCTATGAGTTCAGAGTTCGGAGTTCATAGATTTTAGATCTTTGTGAGATTAAGACGTTATCGAGAGGACAACCATGAATTTGAAACCCACAGTGGTTCATGTAACCCATGAAGCAACCGGTAAAATCGGCGGCATCGGCGCCGTTTTGGAAGGCACATTCACCAGCCACGCGTATGACGAAGCGGTCGGCCGGACCATTCTTGTCTGCCCGTTATTCAGCACCGACGGCGAAGCGGCCAACCGCCTGGGCGAAGGCAGCGAAGTGCTCTATTCCTCCATCGACGGGCTGAACCGCGGCAACTATGCGGCCGGTTTCCAGCGTGTTGAGAGTACGTACAATGTGGAGATCGTTTACGGACGCCGGACGTTTACCGATCCGATGACCGGTGTGGTCAGCCACCCGGAGATTCTGCTGATCGAAATCAACCGCATGGAAAAATGGGCCATCGACGAATTCAAAGGCGCGCTGTTCCGAGAGTTCGGCATTCGCAGCGACCGTTATGAGCATGTCTGGGACTATGAGCAGTGGGTGCGTCTGGGCGTTCCCGCGGTGGAAGCGTTGAAGGTCATTGGTGCGGCCGAACAAAATAAGCCGACGATCATTGTCGCGCACGAATATATGGGCATGCCCACGGCGATTGCCGGCATGCTGGATCCGCATGATTTCAAGACCGTCTTTTACGCGCATGAGGTTGCCCCGATGCGCCGCATCGTCGAGGGCCACACCGGGCACGATACGATGTTCTACAATGTGCTGGCCAAGGCCCACGAAAGCGAACAGTACGTCAATGACATATTCGGCGATCAGAGCGACTTTTACAAGTATGCGCTGGTCAACGCCGCCAAGCGATGTGATAATATTCTTGCGGTCGGTGACTGCGTGGTGGATGAGTTGAAGTTTATGTCGCCGGAGTTTGAGCTGGCGGATATCGACCTGACCTATAACGGCATTCCCGCCTATGAGGTCAGCCTGGCGGAAAAATACGAGTCGCGTGATAAACTGCGTCAGTATTGTCAGAATATTCTCGGCTGGAAGCCGGACTTTGTGTTTACGCATGTGACGCGTTTGGTGCTCAGCAAAGGCCTGTGGCGTGATCTGCGTGTGCTGGAACACATGGACAAAGAATTCACGGCGATGAACCGGACCGGCGTCTTGTTTGTGCTGAGTACCGAGGCCCACAAACGCCGGGAAAAAGATATTTATGAAATGGAAGCCAAGTACAACTGGCCGGTGGCGCATCGCGAAGGCATGCCTGACCTGACCGGGGGCGAGGCTGTTTACTACGCCGGTGTGCAGGAGTTCAATACCCGCAGCCGGAGTATCAAGGTGGTCTTTATCAACCAGTTTGGCTTTACCCGTGATGCCTGCGGCAAGCGCATGCCGTTTGATATGGACTTCATGGACATCCGCAAGGGCAGTGACGTCGAGTTTGGCCAGAGCATTTACGAGCCGTTCGGCATCGCCCAGCTTGAGCCGCTGACGTTTGGCGGGATCTGCGTGGTGACCAATGTCTGCGGCTGTGCGGGGTTTGTCAAGGACGTCGCGGGCGTGCAGAAAGTGCCTAACGTCATCGAGGTGGACTATACCGACCTGAACGGCGACGCGGGCAAGGATATCGAAGAGATGCTGACCATCGGAAAGCCCCAGCGTGACGCGGTCGAGCATAAGGTCAGCGAGAAGGTGGCGCTGGAAATCTGTGCAAGGCTGCCGAAGAATGACGATGAGTTTAACCGCATGCTGCAAAGCGGATACGAATTGGCCCGTCATATGGGCTGGGAGAGCGTTGTGGAGCATTATGTGATGAAGAGCCTGAACAAGGCTGTTCAAAAAAAGCATAGCGCAAAAGCAGCGACAGATGCCAAGGCAACCCAAAAGGCAGCATCGGTTTAAAAACGCTTTTCGCCGAGACGAAAAGAAAATAATTTCCTGAAAGGGCAGCGGCTTACGTCGCGGCCCTTTTTTTATGCGCGCATGGTCATGAAGAATGGTTCATTTTGGGGATGCGGCAAAAGGTGGATTTTAAGTCTTGGGAAAGCAAGGGCTTATGACGCTTATCGGTTTTTACTTGTTTTGAGGGAACAATCTAAATATGATAATAGTAGATAGACTTGTCGCATCGAAAGTAAATGATGATAGAGGAGTTAGTTATGAACTCTAAGAAAAGGGAAATCTCGCTCGGTTTTACTGACGAACCATTTTTGGAAGGTCAGCATATCCTGTATCTCTATAACGATGACCACGAACGCCTTCGCACGATGGCCAAATATTTTGAAAGCGGCATGCTTGACGGCGAAAAACTGCTGTACCTGGTTGATACGATTACGCCGGAAGAGTTGATCCGGCATATGCAAAGCCTGGGATTGGATATTGATTCCGGCAGAGGGAAACTTATTGTTTCCGATGCAGAGAATGCATATTGTCCCGGCGGATACTTTTCATGTCAGGAAATGCTGGATATTGTCAGTCAGTTCTACACTCAGTCCATTGACGAGGGATATCCCGGTTCGCGCGGGACCGGCGAGATGACGTGGGCCTTGAAAGGCATGGAAGAAGGAATCGCCAAGCTCGAAGATATCCTGGAATACGAAGTGAAGTTGACGGGGATTCTTTCTGAGTACCCTTATACCGCCTGCTGTCAATATGACGCCCGCCGGTTTGACGGGGCCACGATCATGGATGTGCTGAATGTCCACCCGCTGATGATTATCCAGGGGCAAGTCGTTCAGAATCCCTACTATGTAAATCCAAATGCTTATCTTGAGAAAGTTCGTGTCCGACAAAAAGCCAATTCAAATATCTGAAAAAGTGCCTGACGTTGACATTCTGTCACGCGTCATTCTGATGCAGAGTACGCTTCATGTGATGCAGGATGAAAAGCGGCTTGGCGATTTTGTTTGCCAGGGGATGACGGGGGTGCCGGGGGTGCAGTCCGCCATTTTCTGTCTTCAGGGGAAACTGCTTTCGGCCTCCAGTCCGGAGGTCAAGCTGCTGTATCCGGCTGAGGTGAAGTGCGGCTGCAGCTATGACCTCAAGACGCATCTGGAGTCTCATGATGAGAAGTGTCTGCGCATGTCCGACAATGAGCGTTTTGTGTATCTGCCGTTGGCAACCAGTTATTGTCCGTACGGCGGGTTATTTCTTGAAGTGATCGACGAAGAGCAATTTAATCTGTATCGCCCCTTTCTGCAAAATACCGCGAATCTCATTGCCCTGGTAATCGAGAACCGGAGAAATCAACTGCGCCTGACGGAGTTTGCCGCCGACCTGGAGCAGCAGGTGCTCGAACGAACCCGTGAACTGTCCCGTTCCAATCAACTGCTGCAGGAAAGCGATCAGCGTTATGCCGCCGCGCAAAAAGCCGCCAATATCGGCAGTTGGGATTGGGACCTGCAGACCAATGAAGTCACCTGGTCGGAAATGATCGAACCGATGATCGGCCTGGAACCGGGCCAATTCGACGGGACGTATGAAGCTTATGCGGAAAGACTTCACCCGGACGACAGAGCATTACTTGATGCGGCTGTTGCGCAGTCGCTTGAACCGCCTTATACAAACGGCTACTTCACCGAGCATCGTATTGTTCGCCCCGATGGAGAGATACGGTGGATGCTGGCAAGGGGAGATGTTGTCTGTGATGAACACGGTAAACCGGCCCGGCTCGTGGGTGTTATTCAGGATGTGACCGAACGCAAAGAAGCCGAGATCGAACGCGACCAATTGCTGAAAACACTTCGAACCAAAAACGAAGAGCTGCAGAGCATTGTCTATGTGGCCTCGCATGATATGCGAAGCCCGCTGGTTAATATTCAGGGCTTTAGTAAAGAACTCGATACGGACTACCAGCGATTTTTGGCGTTGGTCGAAGAGATCGACGTTGATCCGGCGATCCGGGAGCGTCTGACC
This sequence comes from Anaerohalosphaeraceae bacterium, assembly GCA_963675155.1. Classification (GTDB taxonomy): domain Bacteria; phylum Planctomycetota; class Phycisphaerae; order Sedimentisphaerales; family Anaerohalosphaeraceae; genus 4572-13. The sequence continues at coordinate 2,243,014 of OY775912.1, forward strand.
TCCATCATTGAAGAAGATGTTCCGACGTCATTGAATTTCATTAAAACCAGCGCTGAAAAAATGGAGATTCTGCTCAGTGGTCTTTTGCAAATCTCACGCGTCGGTACGGCAACGATTGAGATTCATCCGTTGAATATGAATCGTTTGGTCGCGGAGGCCGTGGAAACACATGAATTTATGCTGAAAAAAAATGACATTGCGTGTACGGTGGCGGACCTGCCGGATTGCCGGGGCGATGCGCAGCAGGTTTACCAGGTCTTCAGCAATGTGATCAGTAATGCCGTCAAGTATCTTGATCCGTCCCGTCCGGGTGATATCCGTATCAGCGGCACGACCGAAAACGGACACAGTATATACTGTGTTCAGGATAACGGGATCGGCATTTCTGAAAACCATCAGGGTAAAATCTTTGAATTGTTTCACCGTCTCAATCCCGGCGATGCCGCCGGCGGCGAAGGATTGGGGCTGACGATTGTCCGGCGGATCGTGGATCGACTCGACGGCAATATCCGCGTGGAATCCGAATTGGGCGTGGGCAGCCGGTTCTTTATCTCGCTGCCGACACTCTGATTGGTCGGATGGGGTATGAAAACGTGCTTCCGTTTATTTCCTTTTTCCAATTGCCTATTTGGGTTATATATTTGAGATGATATTTTGTAGAATAATTGGATGAAAAAGAAGCCTGCCATTGGAATACTAGGGGGGGTGGGTTGCGGGAAAAGTACCGTGGCGGATTGCTTTGCGCGGTTGGGTTGCGCGGTGATTGATGCGGATGGTTTGGCGCATGAGGTGTTGCGTGACCGGGAAGTTGCGGGGGCGGTTATTGAGCGGTTTGGGTTGAATGTGCTGGGCGCGGGCGGAGCGGTGGATCGGGCGGCTTTGGGGCGTCGGGTCTTTGGCTGTCCGGAGGATTTGGCGTTTTTGAATGGGGTGATTCACCCGCGGGTTTTGGCTCGGTGCGAGGCGTTGATGGAGCACTACCAAGGCGATTCCGGCGTGGCGGCGATCGTGCTGGACATGCCGCTGTTGGTGGAGGTGGGCTGGGAAAAACGGTGCGATTTTCTTGTTTTTGTGGACTGTGAGGAGGCCAAAAGGGCCGAACGGGTGGCTAAAAACGGAAAAATTGACGTCAATGAGCTAAAAAAACGAGAAAAATGCCAAATTTCTCTGGACAAAAAGAAGCAGATTGCCCATTATAGTGTACATAACAATTCTGATATTTCAGATGTAGCCGAGCAAATCGCTCAACTCTTTTCAAGCATAACAAAAGGCAAGTAGTTCGTATCAGTTAGTTTACCCTGCATTTTAAAGCGGTTTGACTGATAGGCGGGGACAAAAGTGTAATCGTAACAGGTTTAAGGATTTTGCAGTTCCACGGATGAGGACGACAACACACGTTAAACCCATCATTTAGTCGCTGACAGCATCTTACATTATAGCGTATTAACAGGTTTGATTTATTTCACGCCTGAAATTTTAGAATAATATCTTTGAATTTCTCAATCTTGGTCCGAAGCGGGCCGCAGTTGAGTGTGAAAACACACTGTTTTCTACCTAAAAGGAGAACACATGGCCAAGACAACGGCAAAGACAACCCGTAAGAAGAAAAAGACAACCCGTAAGAAAACCGCGCCCGCCGCCGCCAAAGCAGAGGCTCCGGAAGACGAAGCCGCCACTGCGGTTGCTGAGGCCGACGACGCTTCAAAGGATGCTCCGAAAGAGGCGGCCAAGACGGAAGACAAGAAGGAACTGACCGATGAAGAATCGGTTCATGCCAAGTACGAACGCATCAAACGCGGTAATCTTCACATTACAGATCTTCAAAATCTCGAAGTAACCGAACTGCACGGTCTGGCCAAGAAAGAGGGTATCAACGATTTCATCGGCATGACCAAGCAGCAGTTGATTTTCCGCATCCTCAAAGAGCGTATTCGCCAGGAAGGCTTGATGTACGGCGAGGGCGTGCTGGAGATTCTGCCCGACGGGTTCGGTTTCCTTCGCAGCCCGAAATACAACTACCTGGCGTCGCCGGACGACGTGTATGTGTCGCCGTCGCAGATTCGCCGGTTTGGCCTGCAAAGCGGTAACATTGTGCAGGGCCAGATTCGCCCGCCGAAGGAAAGCGAAAAATACTTTGCCTTGTTGCGTGTGGAAGCGATTAACTACCAGGAGCCGGACAAGCTCGCCGAAAAGGTGGTTTTCCGTGATCTGACACCGCTGCACGCGGAAGAGCGGCTGATACTGGAAACGACGCCGGAAGAGTTGAGCATGCGAATTATTGACCTGGCGACTCCGATCGGTAAGGGCCAGCGTGGCCTGATTGTGGCTCCGCCGCGTACCGGTAAGACGGTGCTGCTGCAGAAGATTGCCAACTCCATCAGCGCCAATCACCCGGAAGTGAAGTTGATCGTGCTGCTGATTGATGAGCGGCCGGAAGAAGTGACGGACATGGAACGCAAGACCGCCAAGGATGTCGAGGTGATTAGCTCGACGTTTGACGAGCCGACTTCCCGTCACTGCCAGGTGGCCGAGATGGTGATCGAAAAGGCTAAGCGGATGGTTGAGTACGGCGAAGACGTGGTGATCCTGCTGGATTCGATTACGCGTCTGGCACGTGCGTATAATACGGAAATGCCGCACTCCGGCAAGATCCTGACCGGTGGTGTGGATGCCAATGCCATGCAGATGCCGAAGCGGTTCTTCGGGGCAGCCCGTAACATCGAAAACGGCGGCTCGCTGACGATTATCGCCACGGCCCTGGTCGATACCGGCTCGAAGATGGACGAGGTCATTTTTGAAGAGTTCAAGGCGACCGGTAACTCGGAACTGCATCTGGACCGCAAGCTGATCGAACGGCGTACCTATCCGGCGATTGATATCAGCAAATCCGGCACCCGCCGCGAGGAACTGCTGCTGGATCCGCGTGAGATGGAGCTGGTGTTCCGTCTGCGTAAGGTACTCAGCGAAATGAACATGATTGAGGCGATTGAACTGCTCAAGAGCCGGCTGGCCAAGACCCGCAGCAACGGTGAGTTCCTCATGACGCTGAAGCTCGATTAAGCCTTTGACATCCAGTTTTATGACGATATAATCAAAAGTCCCGGTTTTCAAACGATTCCGGGACTTTTTTTATGATAAAAGCCTCCGTGCGTCATGCCGGACTTGATCCGGCATCCAGTGGTTGACGCTCTGGATCCCGGCTCGGAGGCCGGGATGACAAGATTGGAAGGCTGTCAATGATGCAATGATGACAGAATATTAATGACGACAGGATTGAGATTATCAATGGCACGCGAAATACCGACGATTTATGATTCGACCGCCGTAGAGGCCGACGCTGCAAAGCTGTGGGCCGAAGGACATTATTTTCATGCGGATGAGACGTCCGACGCCCCGAAAGGGACGTATGCGATTGTGATTCCGCCGCCGAATGTGACGGCGGCTTTGCACCTGGGGCATGCGCTGAACAATACGCTGCAGGATGTGCTGATTCGCTGGCGCCGGATGCAGGGGTATGCGACGCTGTGGATGCCGGGGACGGACCACGCGGGGATTGCGACGCAGACGGTGGTGGAAAAACGTCTGCTGGCCGAGCAGGGCAAGCGGCGGACCGATTTTGAGCGTGACGAATTTGTCGGGCACGTGCAGTCGTGGAAGGATGAGTACGAGGCGTGCATTCTGGGTCAGCTCAAGAGCATGGGGTGTTCGTGCGACTGGCAGCGCACGCGGTTTACGATGGATGATATGTGCGCCAAGGCGGTGCGGACGAATTTCTTTAACCTGTTCAAAGACGGATTGATTTATCGCGGCAAGCGATTGGTGAACTGGGACCCGGCGACGCAAACGGTGCTGGCTGACGACGAAGTCGAACACCAGAACGTGCAGGGCTTTTTCTGGTACCTGCAGTATCCGCTGGAAACGCCTGTGACGATTGACGGGGTAACGGTTGAGCATGTGACGGTGGCGACGACGCGGCCGGAAACGATGCTGGGCGATACGGCAGTGGCGATGAATCCGTCGGACCCGCGGGCGGCGGCGCTGGTGGGGCAAAAGGTGCGGCTGCCGATCGTCGGGCGGCTGATACCGATTGTGGCCGATGAGCATGTTGTTTTGCCGAATCCGGAAAGCGATGACGAGAAGGCGAAATTTTCGACCGGCTTTTTGAAGGTCACGCCCGCGCACGACCCGGACGACTGGCAGATTGGTTTGCGACATGATCTGGACGTGATTAATGTGATGGCGCCGGATGGGTCGATTAGCGATAAGCACGGCTGGGAAGATGCCGACGCGCCGGAAGCGCAGAACCTCTTGGGGATGGACCGGTTTGAAGCACGCGAGGCGATTGTCGATTGGTTCCGCAGTGAAAACCTGTTGGAAGAAGTACGCGATTACGCGCACGAAGTCGGTCACAGCTATCGCAGCCATGTGCCGATTGAGCCGTATTTGTCGGACCAGTGGTATATTGCGGTGAAAAAGCCGATTGACAATGGACGATGGACGATGGACGAAGGAAAATTTGAGACAGAAACAACCGACGGCGTGACGTATATCAAAGGCACGGATGTTCCGGTTAATTCACTGGCAGGAATTGCACTGGCGCCGCTGCTGGAAAAGAAGCTGCGGTTTATTCCTGAGCGTTATACGAAAAATTATCAGCTCTGGCTGGAGAATCTGCGTGACTGGCCGATCAGCCGGCAATTGTGGTGGGGCCATCAGATTCCGGTCTGGACGGCGGCGCAAGGGCCGCAGGATATTGACGAATCGAAAATCTCGATGCAACAGCTTACAGACGACGAAGGACAGACGACGCATTATGTTTGCGTTGATGAGGGACATCCCGAAATCGAGAAGTCGCTTGAAACGCAGGGCTTTGTGCGTGATGAAGATGTTTTGGATACGTGGTTCTCGTCGGCGTTGTGGCCGTTTAGTACGATGGGGTGGCCGGATGAGAATCCGACACTTTCGAAATTTTATCCGACGCAGGTGTTGTGTACCGCGCGGGAGATTATTACGCTGTGGGTGTCGCGGATGGTGATGATGGGCCAGTATTGTGTCGGCGACATCCCGTATAGCGACGTGTATATTCACGCGATGATCCAGGACGGCCAGGGACGCAAGATGAGCAAGAGCCTCGGCAACGGGATCGATCCGCTGGTGGCGATTGACAGCCACGGGGCCGACGCGATGCGGTTTACGCTGGCGAATATGACGACCGATACGCAGGACGTGCGCATGCCGGTGGCGGAAATCGAACTGCCGGACGGACGCAAGGTCAACAGCAGCCCGAAGTTTGACAACGGACGCAACTTCTGCAACAAGTTGTGGAACGCGTCGCGGTTTGCAATGCTGAATTTGGAAGGGACCGACCCGAACGCGTTCGACGCGGCTAAGCTGGATATCACGGACAAGTGGATTCTGTCGCGGCTGGCGAAAACGATCAACGCGGTGACCGACGGGCTGGAGGCGTTTAAGTACAACGAGCCGATAAACGAGATTTATAAATTCTTCTGGAACGATTTCTGCGACTGGTACCTGGAATGGTCCAAGCCGCGGATGCTGGATGAGACCCAGCGGCCGATTGCCCAGAATGTTCTGGCGTTTGTGCTGGATCAGACGCTGCGGCTGCTGCATCCGTTTGTGCCGTTTATCACCGAAGGCATTTTCCAGAACCTGAACTCGATTGCGCCGGCTCGCGGGCTCAAGGGTATTATGGACCTGACGGTGGATAAGTCGATTATGGTGTCGCCGTGGCCGGAGGCGATCACGGTGCAGATCGACGAACAGGTTGAGTCGGATGTTGAGATTGTCCAGAACGTGATTCGCTCGATCCGTGAGGTTCGCAGCCAGTACAACATCCCGCCTTCAAAGAAGGTGCCCGCTTCGGCGAGTGCCTCGGAGGCGATGTGTGAATTGCTGAATGCCAGCAGCGCGTTGATTGCACAGCTTGCGGGTGTGTCGCCGTTTGAGATTGGCGCCGGTCTGGAGAAGCCGGAAAACGCCGCGGCGGTCGTGGCCGGCGAGGTGCAGGTGTATGTCCATGACGTGATCGATCCGGACGAAGAACGCAAGCGTCTGCAAAAGCAAAAGGAATTTGTCGAAAAGGGCATCAAACCGCTGGCGGGCAAACTGAGTAATGAAAACTTTGTCAGCCGGGCCAAGCCCGAAGTCGTCGAGCAGAGCCGGGCCAAGCTCAAAGAACTGCAGGACCAACTCGCGGCGATTGAAAAGCATCTGGCTGAGTTGGGATAAAGACTCAAACTGACTGATTGCCAGTTTGAGAAATTATAAATTAAAGATTAAAAAGTAAAATTGTGGTATCCCGACTTTGTCGGGATGGCTGTTTAAATAGATTCCTCACGTTCGTTCGGAATGACGACAGAAATTTTGAGCTGACGCAGGTAACTGATGACTGTTTACTGATAACTGGGGACTGAAAATGGAAATTCCGGTAGAACTGGCGCAGATCATTATTAATGAGCAGGCTGATGAGCAGGTGGTCGTGCTGCGGGAGTTGGGGGGCGAGCAGCGGACGTTTCCGATTGTCATCGGCATGGCGGAAATCTGCGCGATTGATCGCCGGGTCAAAGGCATCGAACTGCCGAGGCCGCTGACGCACGATCTGCTGGTCCATGCCATCGAGCAGATGGGCGGGGTGATTCAAAAAGTCGTTATCTGCGATCTGCGGGAGCATACATTTTTCGCGGCGATTCATGTCTTACGGTCGGGGGAAATGCTGGAAATTGACAGCCGGCCGTCGGATGCACTGGCGATGTCGGCGGGGCTGGACATTCCTTTGTTTGTGGAAGATCACGTCTTCGAGCAGTTGAAGATGTGAAACATTTTCCCGTAGGGTGGGCCGTGCCCACCAATGCGAGATTACCTAAATAATACCGGTGGGCATGGCCCACCCTACATGTTTAAAGTTACCAGCACGGTAGCGTATCGTGTCGCTTCCGTTCCATGCTTTTGTTCAATTAAGCGTCGGTGTCTTTTTCTTGGCCGCAGGTCAGGTTGACGATGATCAGCAGGCCTACGCCGATGCAGAGCATGGAGTCGGCGACGTTGAATGTCGGCCAGTGGTAGTCGTTGACATACACATCAATAAAATCCCGCACCCGGCCTTCGTTAAAGAGCCGGTCGTACAGGTTGCCGGCAATGCCGCCGGTGATACAGCCCAATGCAAACAGCACCAGCCGGTGTGTGACCTTACGCGAAAAGAAAATAGCGACGACAATCAAAAATGCGATACAGGAAATGGCAACCAAAAAGAAGGTCCAGCCGTGAAAGATGCTGAAGGCGGCGCCCTGGTTTTCCCGCAGAATGAACTGCAGAAAACCGTCGATGATCGAGTGCCGCCATTCGGGTGTGGTCGGCAGCCAGTTGAACACCGCCGCCTTGGACCACAGGTCCAGAACCGCTCCGACAATCGCTACCGGCCAAAACAGAAGAATCGCGGTTTTCCACGGAATCGGCTTGAAAGTTTCAACCGTTGATGTCTGTACACTGTTGGCCATGAAAATCTATCAAAAATAACATAATCGGTGGTGTCATTGGCGGCCTCCGAGCCGGAATCCAGGGCGTTAGCGTCTGGATGCCGGATCAAGTCCGGCATGACAAATACGCAAGTATTTTTACATTAATTGGTGTAGTGTGCCAATAGTTTTTTCAGCTTGGGCTGGTCGTCTTTAATCTGCAGCGAAATGCCCCATTGCTCGGTGGCCATGGCCTGCAGGGATTCGTCATTGGTCTTCATCGACATCAGCATATACGCCACGCCCAGGCCCTTATGTGCCATCCAGTCGTTGTCGTCGATCGCGACGGCTCGTTTGTAACTTCCGACTGCGGCCTGTGTGTCCTTCAGTTTCAACTGGGCAAAGCCGAGGTACTGATGGGCCATACCGTTTTCGTCATCGCTGATGATGACGTCGGTCAGCAGTTCCTTGGCGGAGCTGTAGCGGCCGGAGCGAAGATATGCCCGTGCCAGTGAAATCATGATCTCCGGCTGGTTGCCTTCCAACTCCAGCGCCCGGCGATAGGCATTGATCGCCTCGGGATGGTTTTTCTTGGCTTCAAACAGATCGCCCAGCAATTGTTCCGGGTCCGCCTCGTCGGGGCCGAGTTCCTTGGCCTTGGTCGCATAGGCCATCGAGTTGTCGTATTCTTTCAATTCAAAATAACATTGAGCCGCACCGATGTGGGCGGGATAATGTTCCGGCTCCAGGTTGCAGGCGGCGACATAGGCTTTGACCGCACGGGCAAACTGCTTGATCGCCTGGGTGACCTTGCCGAGATTGAAAAAGTCCTTGAACGACCAGGGGTCCATCTCGGTCGCTTTCTCGTAGGCGTCGGCACTGTCTTCGTATTCTTCCATGTCCTGCAGGATGTCGCCTTTGAGCGAATAGGCCAGGGCGAAATGCGGGTCCAGTTCAATGGCCCGGTTGAGTTTGCGAAGGGCGTCCTGGCGGTTGCTCAGATCGTTGAGCATCATCGCGTCCACATAAAACCCGACCGCCTGATTGCGCTGTGCTTCCATGTCGGTTCCGTCGGCGGTTTGCATGTCTGTCTCAACGGTCTGATCCAGCATTTCCAGTGCGTCCGCTTCGTCGGTGGTTTGCTGCGGAGTCTGACAGCCGGTGATGGATAAGAGCATGAATAAAGCCAAAAATGAAGCTGACAGCAGGCAATTCCGGGTTGTGAACATAGAAATACTTCCTTTCTGATCGCCTTTATCAGACGAATACCTGTTTTTTCGACAAATAATAAGGATTAATAGTCGGCGATTATAGCACAAAGCGGTCACCTGTCAAAGGTTTTCGCCGATAAATACCGTCAGAAAGGGGGAAATCTGACCTTCGGGCTCCATTTTGAACTTTCAGACGGGCGATTCGTAGAATTGCGGATTAGCGATTGACAGTGAGAGAGCGTTTTTTTACACTGAGCCAGCTTAAGATGTCCTAATTGCTAAAGATATAACAGAAAGGTTTAAAAAATATGTCTCAAAAGAGCGTAACATTGCGAAAACGCCCGAGTGTGATGATTATTCGTGACGGCTGGGGTTACAATCCCAAGCCCGAAGAAGATGAATTTAATGCGATTATTCAGGCCAAGCCGCCGGTTGACGCCAAGTTGATGGCTGAATATCCCAACTGCCTGGTCCGCACGTACGGTGAGGACGTGGGGCTGCCGGCGGGAACCATGGGCAACAGTGAAGTGGGCCACCAGAACATCGGTGCCGGGCGTGTGGTCTATCAAAGCTCGGTGCGGATTACCGTGGCGATTCGCGAAGGGGAATTTTTCGACAATAAGGTGCTCAATAATGCCATCGATCAGGCCAAAGCCAACGGCAAAAAGCTGCATCTGATGGGTTTGTGTAGCGACATTGGTGTGCATTCGCTGCTGGGACATCTGTATGCGTTGCTGGAAATGGCGAAAAAGAAGGGCTTGGACGAAGTGTATCTGCACGCGTTTATGGACGGCCGCGATTCGCCGCCGACCAGCGGAGCCGGGTATCTGAGCGATATTGAGGCGAAGATGGCTGAGATCGGTATCGGTAAGGTCGCCTCGCTGTCGGGTCGTTTTTATGCGATGGACCGGGACAAACGCTGGGACCGCGTCGAGGTGGCTTACAAGTGCCTCATCCAGGGTATCGGCAACACCGCGACCAGTGCGACCGAGGCGATTGAAGCCAGCTATGCCAACGATGAAACCGACGAGTTCGTCATGCCGACCAATATCATCGGTGCTGACGGCAAACCGCTGGCATTGATCGAAGACGGCGACAGTGTGATCTTTTTTAACTTCCGCGGCGACCGTCCGCGTGAACTGACCCGGGCAATTCTGGATAATCCGTTTGACGGTTTCGAGCGGGCGATTCAGCCGACCGTCAATTATGTCTGCATGACCGAATATGACGCGACGATTGACTCGCCGGTGGCGTTTGAGCCGGTGAAAAGTATGCCGAACATTGCCGGTCAGTTGTTCAGCGAATTGGGATTGACGCAGTTTCGATGCGCCGAGACCGAAAAGTATGCTCACGTGACATTCTTCTTCAACGGTGGTCGTGAAGCGCCGTTTGAAGGTGAGGATCGCCAGATTATCCCGTCGCCGCAGGTGAAGACCTATGACATGAAGCCGGAAATGAGTGCGGTGGAGGTTTGTGAAGAAATTCTCGCCAAGCTGGATACCGGTAAGTATGACGTGGTGATCTGTAACTTTGCCAACCCGGACATGGTCGGTCATACCGGCGTGCTGGAAGCGGCGATTAAAGCCTGCAAAGTCGTCGATGCCTGTGTCGGCAAGGTGGTCGATAAGGTGAAGGAACTTGGCGGCAGCACGGTGATTCTGGCCGACCACGGTAACTTCGAGCGGATGTGGGACTTTGAAAACAACATGCCCTATACCGCCCATACCGTCGGCGATGTACCGTTTATTATTGTCGATGAGGACTTCAAGGGCCGCAAAATGGCCGAAGGGGGCAAGCTGGCCGATGTCGTGCCGACATTCCTGGAAGTGATGGGACTTGACAAGCCCGAAGAAATGACGGGCAAAAGCCTGCTGCTTTAATGAAAACTGAAATCCGAAATACGAATATCGAAATTCGAAACAAATTCAAATGTCAAAATACAAAAATCTAAAACGTATGGTGTTGTTGGCACCTGTTTTGAAAATTTGAATTTTGAATATTGGTATTTGTTTCGGACTTCGTATTTCGAGTTTCGGATTTTCAAATAACGGAGTGAGTAAATGGGTCGGATTGCCGTTCTCGATGACAACATGATTAATATGATTGCAGCCGGTGAGGTGATTGAACGGCCCGCCAGTGTGGTCAAGGAACTGCTGGAAAACAGCCTGGACGCCGGTGCGACGAAAGTCGTCGTCGAGATTGAAGAGGGCGGCCGGAGCCTCATCCGCATTATTGACAACGGTTGCGGGATGGACGCCGACGATTTGCGGCTGGCGTTTGAGCCGCACGCGACCAGTAAGCTGCGCACCAGCGCCGATCTGAGCGGCATCCGCACGATGGGCTTTCGCGGCGAGGCGTTGGCCAGTGTCGGCTCGGTGGCGAAGGTGACGGTGACCAGCCGGACCGCCGATGAGATGGGCGGTTATGTCATCGACATCGACTGCGGGCAAAAGTCCGAGGTGCGTCCGTGCAGCGCCGATACCGGAACGACCATTGAAGTGCGGAACCTGTTTTACAAATTGCCCGCGCGGCGTAAGTTTCTGCGTACGCCGGCGACCGAGGTCTCGCATATCAAGGAACATTTCACCCGCATCGCGCTGGCCCACGACAACCTGGATCTGACGCTGCGGAACAATGGCAAGGAAGTCTATCGATTGCTGGGTGGGCAAAGCGTTCGCGAGCGGATTGAGATTCTGTTCGGTGAAGGGGTGGCCGAGGACTTGCTGACAACCAGCCGGGCCGAACGCGGCATGCAGATTCATGCGTATATGGCCAAACCCGTGGCCGCCCGGGCCAGCAGTAAATATCAATACCTGTTTCTGAACGGGCGATTCATTCGTGATAAATTCATCTTGCATGCGGTCAAGGAAGCGTATCGCGGGCTGATGGAACCCAATAAATACCCGGTGGTATTTTTGTTTATCCAGATGCCGCCGGAAGATTATGACGTCAACGTCCATCCCACCAAGACCGAGGTGCGGTTTGACAATTCCAACTTGGTGCATTCGGAAGTGTTGGCGGTGCTGCGGGATAAACTGCTCAGTACCAATCTTGACGTGGGGGGGCGGGTGCCGACGAATGATTCCCTGATGAATGATTTTGACGCGGGGCCTGCGACGGAAGGCGAACTGCGAAAAGAACGCATTCACAGAGCGATGGAAGACTTTTTCAAAAAACCCGCTTCCTCCCAGTCGCAGCGGACGTTTACATTTTCCAAACCATCGCATTCACATCGCGGGCATTCGCCGATTTCGATGCCGTCGCCGTCGATCAGCGATGAACCGATGTATGATGAAATGCCTCATCGTGAGCCGTGGATGGCGCGGGAGTTTTTGCAGGTTCACAACAGCTATATCCTGCTGCAAAGCGAAGAGGGATTTACCGTGATTGACCAGCACGCTTTGCATGAGCGGATCATCTACGAGCAGATGACGCGGCGGCTGCGTGAGGGTAATCTGCCCGCACAGCGACTGCTGATGCCGCTGAGTTTTGAAGTGACCAATGCGCAGAACGAAGCGTTTGAGTCGCAGGGCGAGTTGTTCGAGAAACTGGGCATTGAGTTGGAGCCGTTCGGTCCCGATACGCTCGCGATTCAGTCTTTCCCGGCGATGCTGGACAAGGCCGACCCGGTCGAGTTCGTCACCGAGATGCTGGATAAACTGATTGATGACGACAAGGCCGACGCCGAGCGTCTGCTGCATGAGATCCTGGATATGGCGTCGTGCAAAGCCGCGATCAAGGCCGGTCAAGCCCTGTCGCAGGAAGAAATTGCGCAACTGCTCAAAGATAAGGACATCGTTCACCGCACCAGCCGCTGTCCGCACGGGCGGCCGACCACGATTGCGTTTTCGATTCAGGAGTTGGAAAAACAATTCAAGCGAACCGGATTCTAAGATAGCAGGACAAAAACAGGTGAGAAAAAGAAATCGCGTTATTGATATATGTGTTATTATTGCAATATTACTGATGATATTAGCAATACTTTTTCCTCCAACCAAAAATAAAATACCACCACAAAAGTCAACTGTCAATACGACTGATACAGTTCGGATTATTTCCATGGCGCCGAATCTGACGGAGATTCTGTTTGCGTTGGGGCTGGATGAAGAGATCGTCGGCGTGACCAAGTACAGTACGTATCCGGAGCAGGCACAAACCAAAAAAAGCATCGGCAGTTTCTGGCAGCCGGATATCGAGGCGGTGTTGATGCTGAAGCCCACGCTGGTGGTGACGCTGGGGTTTGAGCAGCAGACGACGCTGGCGACGCGGCTGGACGCCATCGGCTGTGAAACGCTGACGGTTAATATTGAAAGCATTGACGAACTGTACGCGGCGATTGACATCATTGGTGATACGGTCAATCGTACCGCAGAAGCACAGCAGATGCTTACCCGCTTGAAAGCAAAACAACAGCAAATTATTCAACAGAGCAATCAGCTCCAAAAACCGAAAGTCCTGTGGGTGATTCAGCGCCAGCCGCTGCGTGTGGCGGGGACGAAAACCTATGTCAACGAATTGATCGAAACCGCCGGCGGGGTTAATGCCGTGGGTGATACGATGCAGATTTACCCGCCAATCAGTACCGAAAACGTGATCCGCGCGATGCCCGATGTGATTATCGAACCGAGCATGAACCCGGATCAATTTGAGCAGCAGAAAGAAACCGCGGATAAATTTTATTCGCGGTTTGGCATTGTCCCGGCGGTGAAAGATGGTAGAGTGTATGTCATCGACGGCGACCTGGTTTCGCGTCTCAGTCCGCGGCTGGACGAGGCGACCCAGCAGGTGTATGACTGTTTATGGCCGCCGCAGGAGACAAAGTAATGTTAACATCCAAAAAATTGATCATGCGATTGTGTGTGGCCGGTGCGATTCTGCTGGTGACGATGATCGTGTGTATTCTGATCGGCAGTGAGATGATTTCGCTGACGAAGATTTTCGAAGGTCCCAACGATGACGTGCCGAACGTGGACTTTGAAATCTTTCTGTATGTGCGATTGCCGCGGGTATTCCTGGCGGCGATTGTCGGGGCGGCGCTGGCCTGTTCGGGCGTGGTCTTTCAGGCGATTTTGCGTAATCCGCTGGCGGACCCGTACATTCTCGGCATTTCCAGCGGGGCCGGGCTCGGCAGCATGCTGGCAGTACTGGCCGGCTGGACGGCGACCTTTGCGGGCCTGTCGCCGATGATGGCGGCCGCGTTTGTCGGTGCGATGCTGACGGTCTGGCTGGTTTGGGCCATCGGACGGGTCACCGGACGCCAACATGTCACAGGGTTGCTGTTAGCAGGCGTGGTGGTGAATGCCTTTTTCTCGGCGATGATCATGTTCCTGAATTCGATAGCCGATGCACGGGAACTGCAAACAACGATTTTCTGGCTGATGGGCACGTTTACGGAGTTTTCGTGTGTGCTGCCGCTGATGGCGTCGGCGTTTATCGTGCTGGCCGGCGTGATTGTGCTGACGATCATGGGCAACCGTCTCAATATTCTCAGCTTTGGCGCTGAAGACGCCCAAAGTCTCGGCGTTTCGGTCAAGAAAACGACGTTAATCTCATTTGCCATTGCGGCATTGATAACCTCGGTTGCGGTTTCGTTGAGCGGTCTGATCGGCTTTGTTGGCCTGATTGTGCCGCATGCGGTTCGTTTGGTAGCCGGGCCCGACCATCGCCAGTTGATTCCGCTCAGTGCGATTATTGGGGCGGCGTTTCTGGTGGCGGCCGATGCGGTTGCCCGAGTGGCGGTGCCCAACGAGCTGCTGCCGGTGGGCGTGGTGACGGCGCTGGCGGGTGGCCCGTTTTTCCTGTTTCTGCTGATTCGCTATACCAAGTCGATTCACTGGGGGCGCACATGAGCGTCATTGACATCCAAAACCTCAGTTTTTCCTACGCCGAGCAGTCGGTGTTGGCCGATGTGTCCGTTTCTGTGGCGGAAAACGAGTTTTGGGCGGTTGTCGGTCCTAACGGTTCCGGCAAGAGCACTTTTTTGAATTTACTGAGCGGGCAATTGAAGCCGCAGGGGGGGGCGGTGCTGATCAACGGCCAGAATGCGTCGGCATTGACAGCCAGGCAGCGGGCGACGACCCTGTCCCTTGTGCGGCAGGAATTCGTCCCGGCATTCGGATTTACGGTGCGGGAAACGGTGATGATGGCCCGTTTTAACCGGCAGAAATCCACTTTTTTCGCAGAATCGGCTGATATTCAGGCGGTGCAGGCCGCATTGGAGGCGACTGAAACCGACGGTCTGGCGGATCGGCCGCTGGGGCATCTGTCCGGCGGCGAGCGGCAGCGGGTCTTCATTGCCCGGGCTCTGGCACAGGAAACGCCGGTTTTACTGCTGGATGAGCCGACCAGCCACCTCGATTTGAAGCACCAGGTGCGAATTTTTGACCTGCTCAAGCAGATGCAGCGCCAGCAGGGCAAGACGATTGTGCTGGTGACCCATGACATCAACCTGACCTGTCAGTACTGCGATAAGGTGCTTCTGCTGGCCAATAATGGCCAATACTATCAAGGCGAGCCGAAAAATGTGCTGGATTTGGCCCATATTGAGCGAACTTTCGACGTTAAAGGCTATCAGGGCCGCATTCAGCGGGAAAAATTCTTCCTGCCGCTGGGGCGGTTTTCCAAAGATACCGCCGAAAATGGGGATAGTGGCCCAAATCCCCCATAAAAAGCCAAAAACGCGATTCTCTGGATTGGACGCCGTGTCGGAGGCGTATATCACAGGGGGACGCTGCCATGTCACTTCCGTTCCATGCTTCTGCTTGCTGGTTTGTTTCGTGATGACCGTTGAAATGGGGCTTTTTTTCGACAAAAAGAAGATTTTCATTGTCATTATCCCGTGGTTTTGTGTAATATAGCCCATTCGTTTAAATTGAAGCAGGACAGATCGCCTCGGAGACGGCTTAACCTGAGTTTAAGTACCAGAAAGGCAAGTTTTAGTGGCAAAAAAGGTGAAAAAAGCAACCAAGAAGACGGCAGCTAAAAAGAAGACGACCGCCAAAAAGGCGGTCAAGAAGAAGGCGGCTGTAAAGAAGGCGGTTAAGAAGAATACCGTTGCGAAGACGAAGAAAGTGGCGCCTAAAAAAGCTGTGAAGAAAAAAGCGGTGGTCAAGAAAACCACGGTCAAGAAGACTGCTGCCCGGAAAACCGCTAAAAAGACCCTCAAAAAGACGGTTCGGAAAAAATCCGTTGCCAAGAAGCAAACGTCTGCCCCCAGACGCCGCCGACGCCCTAAAACCAATTTGTCCCGTTCGGATCTGAAGTATTTCCGCGAACTGCTGATTGAAAAGCTCAAGGAAATCTCCGGCGATGTGAACCATATCGAGCTGGAATCGCTCAGGAAATCCCGTATGGATGCCAGTGGTGATCTGTCCAGCATGCCGATTCATATGGCCGACGTCGGCAGCGACAACTATGAGCAGGAATTCGCCCTGGGACTGATGGACAGTGAACGTAAAATCGTTATGGAAATACTGGCGGCCCTGAAGCGGATTGAAAGTAATACTTACGGCATCTGTGAAGGCACCCAGGAACCGATCCCCAGACCCCGTCTGGAAGGCATTCCGTGGACCCGGTATTGTGTGCAATATGCCGAGATGCTGGAAAAAGGATTGGTCACCCTCGACCATGACTGGTATGATGGTGATGAAGAAGACGATCAGGATGATGATTCTGATTTGCTTGACGACGATGAGGATGACAATGAGAATGACGACGACGAGGACGACTACGATGACGAGGATGACGACGCATCGGAGTTGTTTTACGGCTTCGATGACGATGATGATTAATAAACGCATTGGGTTTTTGTGCCGGCAGGACGGTCGGCCTGTTTCAGGATAGCAGTTGATAATGGATTTTAAGTGCCCGACATGTGGAAAAGCGATTCCTTCTGCGACGAGCGGTTCGGATGGAAAAAAGAAGATGAATGCGAAATTTTTCCCGTTTTGCAGCGAGCGGTGCCGGTTGGTGGATTTAGGTGCCTGGCTGGATGAGGGATATCGTATCCCGACCGGTCAGCAGCAACCCGCCGAAGAATCGTTTGAGTGATGCTGTTTTCGTGGTGATGGTCGGTCATCTGAGGGATATGAGGTAAGGAAAGGACACACACTTGGCAACGCGGTATTCACTGAGAATAATCTGGGAAGACCTTGCACTGCCGGATTTGGCAATGAGTTTTAAGTTGGCGATCGGGCCGATTAAAATGATCCTGGCATTCGGTGCGGTGGTTGCGATTTGTGCCCTGGGTTTTCTGATGGACCGATGCGGAGGCAGGGTTGCCGTCAGTCCGTCCAATACTGCCGGATGGGGAGCCAGCGTCACCGAACTGGATGTCTATATTCAAAATCCTTCTCAAGCGGACGCTTTCATTGAGCAATTTGAGGACGGGCCGGGACGCGGGATATTTTCAACGTTATGGTCGTTTATGACACGCCGCTTTCACGAATCGACGACGCAGCTGCTGAATCTCGGCAACAAAAATATTTTCGGCAATGTGCAGTTTGTGCTGGATAACATCTGGCAGTCGGTGCGGGCGATTCTCTGGGCGTTTCACTATCATCCTATCTACAGTGTTTTATTTTTCACCATTTCCTTTGTCGTGCTGTGTTTTACCGGTGGGGCGATTTGTCGATGCGCGGCGCTGGAATTTGCACAGGAAGAACGGCTGGGGCTGTTTGAAGCGATACGGTATGCTTCGGAGAAATTTCGTTCTTACCTGTCGGCACCGTTGATTCCGATGTGCATGCTGATCGCCTTTTCACTGGCGGTATTTGCGATGGGATTGGCGGGGGCGGTGCCGTGGGTCGGCGATATCCTGTTAAGTGCCCTGTTTGGGTTTATGCTGCTGTTCGGGCTGATTATCTTTTTGATGATTATCGGTGTCGCCGCGGGGGGGCTGCTGCTGTATCCGTCCATTGCATACGAAGGCACGACCGGGCTGGATTCCATCGGCCGGTCGTTCAGCTATGTGCTCAATCGCCCGGTATGGATGTTTTATTATGTGTTTTTTGCCAGCGTGTTCGGGACGTTTTTCTATCTGATACTGCGGCTGATTATCTTTATCGTTCTGGGGTTTACCTACGCATTGCTGGCCTTCGGGATGGACACGGCGGGGGCCGGTGAAAAAATCGAGCGCATTTGGATTCGTCCCGGCTTTATGGATATTCTGAATAAATCTTCGGCCGCGGCCAATTGGAGCGAATCGGTTGCATCCACTGTCATATTCATATTTTTGCTGATGATTGTCGGCCTGTTGCTGGCCTACATTATCAGTTATGTCTTCAGCGCATCAACCATCATCTATGCTCTGATGCGGAAAAAAGTCGATCAGGTCGAATTCGACCAGGTCTTCATGCATTTAGAGCAGGTCAAAGAGTGATAAGGAATGGAAACCCCAATGCCGCAAACAACAACTAAACAGATGTCCGGAGATATCAAAAGCCTGCCGAAAAGTATCCTGAGCCTGCGTCGCATCCTGATTGTGCTGGCGCATGTGGGGTGTTTTTTGCTGGCGATGACCCTGGCGTTTACCCTGGCGTTTGCCTATGGTGACTACTCCTCCCGGCGGCGGCTGGTATTTCAATTGCCGCTGCTGTTTGTGGTGGCGCTGCCGATCAAGCTGTTGGTTTTCGGCTGGCTCAAGCAATTCCGCGGCTGGTGGCGGTATGTGGGCTTGATGGATTTGCTGTTGATTGTCAAGGCCTCACTGATCAGTCTGTTCATATTGCTGGTGGTCTGGTACGGTCACATCTATTACGGCGCAAAGGTGATTCCGGCGTCCGTATTTACTGATGTTAAAACCAAACTCGATATTTATAGAACATTGAGTCAGGATTCGGTCGTCGCGGAGGAAAAATCACAGTATGGGAAAAAATACGCGAACCTGAAGGGTCTGTATGATGTTCTGCGGGTGGCTCGTATTCCGGCCGTTGACAAGGATCGGTTTACCCATCCGGTTGGCAGTGAGGAACGTGATGTCGCAGAAGCATTGTATATTGAGCTGAATGACGTCAAACGCTCGATTGAAGGCGTGCTGGTGTTGGATTTCTTTGCGGTGGTGATCGTCCTGTCGGGACTGCGGATGATGGTGCGTTTGTATCACGAAGAGTTTTTCTCCGACACACGCGGAACCGCTCGCCGCTACCTGATTATCGGTGCCGGTAATGCCGGTGAAGCGCTGCTGCGTGAGATGCACCGGCGAAAAGATGTGCAATTCGACGTGATCGGATTTGTCGATGATGACCCGCACAAGCTGGGCATGAGCATTCACGGTATTTCGGTGCTGGGGACGGTTGATCAATTGCCGGCGATCTGCGAAAAGCATAACATTGACGAGATTGCCATTGCGATTCCTTCGGCCTCCCGTAAACAACTGCGTTACGTGGTGCAAATCTGCCAGGGCACCAAGCTGAAGTTCAGCACCGTTCCGTCGCTGACGGATATTGCTTCCGGCAAGCTGCAGGTCTCCCAGATGCGAAACGTGGATATCAACGACCTGCTTGGACGCGATGTGGTTCAGTTGGACCTGTCCAAAATCGAAGCGTTTCTGAAAGACAAGGTGATTCTCGTCACCGGCGCAGGCGGGTCGATCGGCTCGGAAATGTGCCGCCAGGTCTGTTCGTTCGGACCGAAACTGCTGCTGCTGGTGGAGCAGGCGGAAAACCCGCTGTTTTTCATCGAACGCGAGCTTCGCAAAAACTTTCCGGACGTAGCGATGCAGGCGGTCATCTGTGATATCGGCGACACCGTTCGGGTCGATCAGTTGTTTGGCGAAACCAAGCCCCAGGTGGTCATTCATGCCGCGGCGCATAAGCATGTTCCGCTGATGGAGGGCAACCCGGGCGAGGCGATTAAAAATAACGTGGTCGGCACACGTAATATCGCTAACGCGGCCGATGCGAACGGGGCAACGGATTTTGTGATGATCAGCACTGACAAGGCTGTTAATCCGACCAGTATCATGGGCTCGTCCAAGCGGATCGCCGAGATGTATATTCAGGATCTGAACAATACCAGCGAGACGCATTTTGTGACGGTACGTTTCGGTAATGTCCTCGGTTCCAACGGGTCGGTTGTGCCGATCTTCAAAAAGCAGATTGCCGCCGGCGGTCCGGTCACGGTGACGCATCCGGAAATGACGCGGTATTTTATGACGATTCCCGAGGCCAGCCAGCTGGTGCTGCAGGCCGCGACGATGGGCACCGGCGGCGAGATCTTCCTGCTGGATATGGGCGAGCCGGTCAAGATTGTGGACCTGGCCCGCGAACTGATTACGCTGAGCGGTTTTCGTCCCGGCGACGATATCGAGATCGAGTTTTCCGGCCTGCGTCCCGGCGAAAAGCTTTTCGAGGAACTGTCCATCGAAGGCGAGGATATGATTCAGACGAATCACCCGAAGATCGCCATCTGGAAAACAATCTCCAAAGAGCGGGACCTCCTGCGGACGCAGATTGACAAGATTGTCGATATTGCCCCCACACAGGACCGAACCAAAATCGTGGCCGCTATCAAAGAACTGATTCCTGAATTCATCGGGAAAGACTGACGCAGTGTCTGGGTCTGGGTTCTTTGCGTTTAATGCGTGAGATCGACGCAGACGACGTCCCCGCGGGCATTACGGGCATATACCTTGCCGTGTGACAGGACCGGCTGTGTCCAGCATTTGTTTTCTAGAATTTCTTTTTCAAACATCGGCAGCCAGGCATCCGCCGATGCCTGGGCGATGACGAGTTTGCCGCGTTCGCTTAAGATGACCAGTTTGTCGCCGGCGATCATCAGTGAGCCTTTTCCCATACCCTGTTGTGACCATTTGATCGAACCATCGCTGAAGTCCAGGCATCGCAGCACATTTTGGTCGAAGCCGTACAGATGACCTTTGTACAGCACTGAGCAGTTGAAATGGTTGTCCATATTCTTGTTTCGCCATTGCTCGGTGGGTGTGTTGTCGACGACGTTGAACAAGACGCACCCGGCATTGTATCCGGAGGACAGGAAAAACCGATTGCCTTCGACGATCGGGTCGGCAATATTGAGATTCCAGGCCGTTTCCCACGGGAAATTCCAGAGCACTTTCCCGTCGCTGGACTGCAGGCCCAATGCGCCTTCGGCCTGAAAGACCGCAAGGAGCGTTTGACCGCCTGCGGTGTAGGGGACGGGAGTGGAATAGCCGGCGCCCTGCGAGCCGGCCCCGGTGGGCGTTTTCCAGACGAGGGCACCTTCTTTGGTTTTGTCCAGTGCAATGGTTACTTCGATACCGTTGAGAATCAGCAGGTTGTCGATGATCAACGGTGAACTGGCCAGTCCGTGCTTGGCGATCTTGATGCCGTGTTCAGCCTGCAGGTCTTTTTTCCAGATCAACTTTCCGGTTGCCGCATCGAGGCAATGAACCATCGCATTTTTGCCCCAGGTATAGACTTTGCCGTCGTCAATGGTTGGGGTGGCGTTGGGGCCGCCTTCGTATTGGACCGGCGATAGCGGGCAGGGATACGCAAAGGACCAGATTTCTTTGCCGCTGGTGCTGTCAAAACAATAGACCACGTCTTCCTGTGCGTCTTTGGGACCGCGGTTGCCCATGGTGTATACGCATCCGTTGCTGACTGAGAACGAAGAGAACCCCGTTCCGACCGATGCGGTCCAGAGGACATTGAGCTGCTTTTGATTGAGGTCGACGGCCCAGTCGGATTCTTTCGAGATGCCGTTGTAGTCGGGGCCTCGCCAGTGCGGCCAATCCTGACCGTCAGTGATGCCAAACGAAAGACTGCCGCAGAGCATTACAGAAAAGGACGCAACCAAGGCCGCGCATAATACTGTTCGTTTATTCATGATAAACTCCCGAATTTGATGAACACTCACACCCCAGAGACATTGCCCGGGGCGCGAGTGTTTGTGACTGTTGCACGCTTACGAAATCGTTTTAAATGGATTCATTATTTGACTTTCACGCGGATGAACTGCACCGACATCGCGGGCAGGGTGTAATCAAACTGTTTGCCGACAGTCAGCCTGCTTGTTTCGGTTTTGACAGTGTCGGGCGATTGGACGGAGTTCTTCGCGCCTCGCTTGCCGGCGATGAGCATCAATTGCGCGGTGGAATTGACGCGACTGACGCCGTCCAGTTGAATCGTTGCGTCGATATCTTTATCGGTTGGATTGACCAGCTTGACGATCACCTCGCCGGCATTCTTGTCCAGCGTGGACGCAACGCTGATCGACGGGGCGGCTACTTCATAGTCATGAATCAGCTCATTATCCAGGTAGCAGCGAATCCGTCCCGGTGACAGCTCAACTTTGGCGGTGTACCATTGGTTATTGCGAATCGATCCGCGTTTTTCGACGAGAACGGATTTCTGTCCGCCGGCGACGCGTTCGAGGGCATGCTGGGTGTTGCGCCAACCGCCGATGTTCCACCAGTAGTAGCTGTCGGTATCGGTGGCGCCGAAGACCAGCATAAAGCCTTCCGCGCCGGCGGTTCGTTTGGCACGGACGGTGTAGGTGACGGTTTCGCCGTCGTATTGGCCGGGTGCAAAACTGATGGCCGGCTGTTTGTTCGTCTCGGTCTGCACGTAATGACCGGCTTTGGTTTGAAAGCTGCCGGCTTGGGCCTTCCAGTTTGCAAAGCCCAGTGCGGTTCCGTTGACGGCGGCGGTTTCCAGTTCAATCGCGGTGTCCCAGGCGGCAATCCCGACACCGCCGGCAATCGTGGGCTGTGCCGCATCGGCCGGTTTGGATACGGTGTTTTCGAGGTACACATCGCCGGCGTTGCGGCTGAACAGTTGCTGGACGTAGTAGTTTGGTGTTTTGACGGTCGTGCGTTTGTCAAACCAGATCAGGTCGGCCGCTCCCCATTGGGTATGATCGACATGGGCAAACAGCGGGGCGTAACAGGTCATGTCCACGATGTCGCCGTTGCGTTCGACGCCGGTCAAAAAGGCCGCTTCCGCCACGGCATCATACAGCGTGTTGCCGTGTGAATGTGAAGCGTATTCACCGACGAAGATTTTCGGCTTGCTGCGATCGAAGTTATCGAAGCGGTTCTGGTTGGCAATGAACCAGTCGGGACTCATGTAATAATGCTCATCGGAACTGTAAACGTTGAGCTCATCCATCAGCGGATACAGCGGGATTTCCGGGCCCAGGCCGGAGGTGCCGATAATCTTGATGTCCGGGTAGGCTTTGCGGACGGCCCTGACAAAATGCGGAAACCGCTCATGGAACTCCGGACGGTCGTGTTCTTCGTTGCCCAGACAGATGTACTCCAAACCGAATGGCTTAGGATGGCCCATCTCGGCCCGTACCTTACCCCATTCGCTGTCGACCGGTCCGTTGGCAAACTCGATCAGGTCGATGCAGTCGTCAATCCACGGGCCCAGTTCATCCATGGGCACGCACTGGTAGGGCTCGTTGAAGCCGCACGAAACACCGACCGGCAGGACCGGCAGTGCCGCGGCGCCGATATCTTCACACAATTGGAAATACTCATAATAGCCCAGCCCGTAGGTTTGGTGATAGCCCCAGCGGTTCCAATTGCCGCGACGCTGGGCCACGTCGCCGACGCTGTCTTTCCACATATAGGCGTTCATCAGGCCGCTGCCGTGGGCGATACAGCCGCCGGGAAAGCGGAAAAACTTCGGCTGCAGGTCGGCTAAGGCCTGTGCCAGATCGGCCCGCATGCCGTTCTTGCGGCCTTTGAAGGTCTTCTGGGGAAACAGCGACACCATGTCCAGATGCAGCGTGCCGCGGTCGGCCGTCGTCAGGACCAGGTGGGCGTTATTGGCGGTTTTGTCGGGTGTGATGACGCCTTCGAATTTTTGCCAGTCGCTGCCGATACCGTCAAAGCGGGCTGACCCGCAGACGGTGCCGTCTTCCAGCTCCAATGCGGCGGTGATCGACGCTTGGCCGCGGCCGCTGCGGCGGGCATAAAGAGAGACGTCGTAGCTTTCGCCTGCGTCGATGGCCATGCCGTCAAAGCCGGTATTCCGGACGCCGCCGCCGTTACCGGATTCGTCCACCCGCACGGTCAGGTAAAACGGATTGTTGCGGTTCAGCGGGTTCAGCCGGTCCAGGGCGATGCTCACACGTGCGCCGCTGCGTTCGACTTTTTCCCAGGCATACAGTGGATGATACTGTTCACTGAGCCGATTTCCGGGGAGGGGGTAGTATTCAAACGAGCGGTTCTGCACCATCTCAGCATACAGCCCGCCGTCAGCGGCAAAGTTGATATCCTCAAAGAAAATCCCGTACAGCACCGGGCTGATCGGCACCGTTGGCTCGTCGCAGTGGATGCGGACATTGACGGCACCTGTTGTACAGCCGATGCTCAGCGACAGATACATCAGGATCAGTGCGAAGTGGACGGGTTTTGCGGAGAGTCGTTTCATCGTTCAAGCCTTTCAGATTTCAAATGGTAATAGTGTCACTCTTAAACGGTCGCTGAAGCTGTTTTATTGCACTAAAGCGATAAAAGTTTATGGGAAAACCGATGATTTTGCAAGCAGATAATATTTCCGGTCTGCAGGATACCAAATTTGCGGTTTTCTATCTGAATTTTGGTATTGAGTTTATATGGATTTGCTTTTATCATTTTAGATTCCAGGGAGACCGTATGGCAAAAGCTAAAAACAAGGTGACGGCGGGCGATGTGTGGATCGGGACGTGGATTGTCTGGCTGATCGTCGAGGGCATGCTGTTTTTCGTCGGCGGCCCGTCGAAGATTCTCAGCGGACGAACCGCTTACCGCTGGGACAAGCAGACCGCAACGGTGCTGAAGTCGACACTGGAGCGAATCGGCGAAAAAGATGGCGGTTTAACCGTGGAGGTCGAATACACCGTCGATGGCGTGAGGTATCGGGACGCCCGCCGGCTGGAGGACACGTACGCATATCTCCAGCATCAGCAGGAACTGTTCTTCCAAAACGGTGAAACGGTGGATTGCCGATTCAAACCGTCCGATCCGACTCAGATGGTGCTGGAGCAAGAGGTCGTCATGTTCGACTTCTTCGTCTTTACCACGGTTGCAGTGACGGGTTTGTGTGTGCTGAGCAGTATCGTCTGGCCGCTGTGGCTGCATTGGCGAAATCGCGACGCGGCGGTGACGCTGTCGGAGTTTGCTAAAAAGGCGGCCGTTGCTCTGGCGTGTTTGTTCGTGTTGTTGTTCTGCGGCATTGCGACGGTGCGGGGCGTCAGGGACGCGATCAAGTCGTTTGAAATGCTGAATTGGACGCGCGCGGAGGCGACGATTCAAACCTGTGCCGTCACCAAGGTCCGCGACGGCCAGTCCTGGGACTATCAGCTTGACCTGAGCTATACGTATGAACATGACGGGACGACATACACGTCGCGTCAATGGACGCTGCTGGAAGACGATGTGTCAGCCCAAACGAAAAAACGCGAGGCGATGGCGTCTCTGAAGGCCGGCGACGGGGTAACCTGCTATGTCAATCCCAATGAACCAACGCAGGCGGTTCTGCAGCGGCGGTTGTGGTCGCATTACGGCTTAGTGCTGCTGGTGTGGCTGCTGATGTATGCGGGGTGCGTGCTGTATTCCATTCTGAATCCGAAAACCGATCTGCGTTCCAAGACGTTTAAGCTGTCTTTCGAGGGCGACCCGAATGCACTTGAAGACGAAGACGACGACGATGAGACGCGAGAAGACGAACTGCCCGACTGTATTACGGAGCTGCCGTTCGAGCTTCAGTACACGCTGAACCGTCGCCAGCGGTTCGTTCCGCATATGGGTATCTGGAAGCTGTATTGGCCGCTGGTGATCCTGGTGCTTCTGGCATCGCCGTATTTCATGATCGACTATGGGGCGTGGTTTGTGCTGGTGCTGATCGCGGGGGCGTTTGCGATCAAGGGATTTTTCGTGGGGTTGGCCGATGTGCTGGTTCACGCAACGCGGCCGATGGATCTTGTGGTGGACGCTCAGCGGCTCGGAATTCTGGACGGCCGGCAGCGACGGTGGCTGGATCTGCAGGAGATTATCAGCATGGTTAAAATCCACCCGCACGTCTGGACGCTCCAGTTCCACGGCGGCGAGGTGATCCACATTCCCGATACCGTCATCACTGACCGGCAGGCCCTGCACATCCACTTGGCCGCGGTCGGGGAGTACATGTATGATAAAGAGTGACCCGGGAAAGTAATGCAGGCAGGTTCTGTGGGACGATGACAGTGCGACAGAGTGATTGATGGTTTCAGGAACTGTTCGTTGATATGAAAAAGATATTCAGGAATATTCTTATCAGTCTTGGTGTGGTGTTGGGGGTGATCTGCGCGTTTGGTCTGGTGCTGGCCGTGATCGGACTGATTTTCAGGCAGGATGTACTGTATTTCTATGGCTTGCTGCTGGCGTCTCCGTTGTTTGTTTTGGTATTGCCTTTCTGTTTTCTAATCTTACTGCTTATGTGGATGGGATCGATTTGGGTGGTTGTCACTTCGATCTATTCGGCGTGCCGCAGGAAACACAGAGTGCCGGATGAAGTTGATAATTGTTAAATTAGAAGGAATTGGATGAAGCTGAATATGACACGACGCTATGCGGTGCCTTTGCCGAGTGAACAATGTCTTCAGGGTCTGCAGGAATCCGTCAACGATACAGCCAACACCCGCTTCACGTTTCCGCTGGTTGGTCGATTTTCCATGAGCATCAAGAATCAAAGACGCTTTATTATATTCTCAAGAACACGCGGGACGATCATTCTGGAAGGTTTTATCGAGCCGATGTCCGACGGTGGCAGTCAGGTGTATATCCGCACGATGCCGCCTCTGTGGTTTGTGTTCCTGTTTGGCTGGGCAGGGGCGTTTCTTATATCTTTCGCTTCGACTTTATTTCTTGTTGCTGCCGGTTGGCTGTTTTGGACACATTTTATTGCAATGATACATGTCTCATCTGCCAAAAAACTCTATCAAGGCTTAGACGCTATTTTTGGAACGCTGAATGCGGTCCAGGAGCCGCCGGTGCCGCTAACCAGGAAAGGCTTTCTTCGGAAAGCCGGCCTTTATCTACTGATTGCCGTTGTTTATATACTGGCACTTGCGGTATTTGGTTTTTTTGCTTCTTATTTGGAGACCGCTTCAGGTTGACTGTCTGCCGGGCTGTTTTCCGTCTGAGTGCGCATGTAGGCGTTGAAGTGTTTCGTGTAGAGATCGTCGAATTGGATTTTGAAGATTTCGTCGTAGCGGATTTCCCACTCCCGAAGCCAGTTGCCGGCGGCATCATAGTCATATATCCAGAACGCATCCTTTTCGACACGGGTGACTTTGCCGACAAAAACATCCGTTTCGGTCTTTCCGTCTAATTCATAAACAATTTCGATGTAAGGCCAGATATCCTTTTTCTGAAGCGTTTCAAGCACTTCTTTGAGGGTCGTGCAGGTGTCGAGCCATCGCGGCGATTTAGCGTGTTTGATCGCGCCGGTATGTCGAAGGATGTCATTGGCGCATGTTTCGTATTTGCCGTCACGGTATCCTTTGATGACCTTTTTGGCCAGAACCACAACGCCATTAAAGACGAAGTCTGTTTGTTCCTTCAAAACGATAAAGTTTTTCTGAATATGTGTCACGACGCCGTCAAATCTATTTCCATCCGGATGATGTGTTTTGAATCGCATGCTCCACGTCTGTTCCTTCGATTCTTTATATTTCTGTGACAGGCTCATGGCTGCTCCTTTGGTTTGTCGGTTGTTTCGGTATTTTCGCTTTCGGCGGCTTTGCGTTCCATGTATTCCAGCAGGTGCTGTTTGGCGGCGGTGCCGACTTCCTTGATGCTTTCGGTGGCCGATTCGGTCATTGCTTCGGCATCGACGGACTCGATCATCGCGGCGCCTTGGGTGACGGTGGCTTTGCCCAGCGGGGCGGTCGCTTCAATGAACCGGTCGATCTTCTGCTCGCTGCGTTCGGCGATGACAACCATCCGCTCCAGCTTTTTCGTAATCTGGCAGCCGAATATCAGCGACCCGACGACAAACACGATCGCCGCCGCGACCAGCATCCGTTGGTACTTTTCTAACATGATGGATTCTCCTGTTGTGATGGATAATTGTGTTGAGGTGTCGGGGTTTTAATGCGCGGGCGAGTGCCGGGCAGCTTTTCATTCAGCCCCAGCAGGATGCCGCCGAGGAGCATCAGCACCGATCCAAAAAACCAAATGAATGCTAACACCGAGCCGCATTTATCTGTATTAATCGACATGCGTTCTTGAACAGCAACTGATACCGCTGCTGTGGCGAAGAAGATCAGCGCACAGAAGATCGAGTAAACTAGCAAAAAGATGATCCCCCACAGCACGGAAAAGAATATTTTGCCGACGCTGCACGGGCGGGCTTGGCTTTTCAATACTTCCATGTTAATCGCCCAGTCGCTGTGGATAATCTTTGCTTCGTTGCCCGCTTGTATCGAATACGCCTGCCAGGTTCGCACGAGGTGTTCGCAGAAGGGGCGGTACTCGGCCGGGTCGATGGCTTCAGCGGGCAGATAGGCGTACTCGATAAAACCGAAATGCACCATCAGGTATTGCGGGCACACCGTGATCGACTCGATGGCGTCCCACTTGTATTGCACTTGTTTATTGTATTGGCTGATCACGATAGCTTTATCGGTGACGTGCCAGGTTGTTTGCTGATCGGTGTTTTTCTCGAAGCCGGCTTTATGCATCGCGGTATACTGACTGACCAGCGATTTACGCGGATACGGATTGCGGCACAGCAGCCAGATGAAAATACCGAGAAAAATCGCCAGCGGGATCAGCGCTGCTCCCGGCTCGAATGTCTCGGCGTCAAAGGTAATGATGTTGATCAGCACGATAAAGCCGATGACATAGCCCATGATTTTAAGGTAGGCCTTGCGGGTCTGGCGTTTCAGAGACGATTGCCGTTCGTTGTAAAAAATCTGAAACGCGAGCCAGTGATCGAAACGGTTTTCAAATGATACCTGCATGACAACTCCTCTTCTAATGTCTACTTATGTTTCGCCGTGACAGACTCCTTGCTGCGGCTCTGTGCTGACTTTATTGTATGGCCAATGTGTCTGTGACGGTGTTGATTTCATCGGTCAGCAACTGCTGGGCTTCTGAGCTGTTTTTGAGTAGCGGATAGGCCACGCGAAGATGGACCGAAATGCCGTTTTCGACGCCGAAGCGGTCCCAGATCACATAGGGTATCTGGCCCTGTCCTCGCCACAGCACCGACCGCCAAAACTCGCCGTCCGGACTGTCGCTGATGATGACATTTCCGTCGTTGGGGTTGATTATTTGTGCCAGCACAGAATCGCCGTACTCCTGAACCGTCAATGACGTCGAACAGGGTTGAGCCACGACGCTGGCATTGGCGGTGTAGTTCGTGGCGGTCGCGGCTTGAAAGGGAATAAAATAAGCGACACGGTGGCCCTCTTCTTTGGACTCCTGCGTCAAGACCCAGCGGGTCGGAACCTGGAAGGTGACACGGTTTTTCAGGAGCAGAATCTTTTTGGACGACGTTGCGGTTGCTGTGGGCGTCTGTGTCCCGGGAGCCTCGCATCCGGCCAGTGCCAGAGAAACCGTCAGGATGGCCAGCCGGCACGCGGCTTGGGTTGAGATATGTCGTCGCTGTTTCATGGTAAAAACTCCTTAATCATTTCTGATATATTGACGACGTCTTTTAACCTGTCTTCTTGTGCTGCGTCACGACAGGCTCATTATACGGAGTTTCAGAGCGGGTGCAATCGGAATTCTGAGTGTGTTTTTGCAGATCGGCTCGTCGGCTGAGCATCTCTGAGCGGTTCGTGTTGAAGATCGGCTCCCAGAGGCCGCCGTAGGTTTGCCGGTGCAGCGTCGCCTGATGCATCGCGGCCTGTTCGATGGCGCCTTTGCTGTGGTGGTCGCCGAACGGCCAGATCAGGATTGGCACGAAAAAGCCCACCTGTCCGCCGCCGCGATCGTCGTGTTCGACGCACTGGATGTAGGTGCCGGTATCGGCGGCGTTGTTGGATTGGCCGGCTTGCCGCGGGCCGCGGGTGTGTTCGGATTGCTGTCGCACAAGGTTGTGTATCGCTTTCAGACTCGGCCGCCGCGGCTCGTCGCAGACGCTGTGACGCTGGACCGCGTCGGTCAGGGCCTCCGTCGAAAACCCTTTCAGCCGCCAGTACCAGTCCTGAAGCTGCGCGGTCGTAAACTCACACCGCCCCCAGCGACTGCGAACCGCCGCCTGAAACCACCCCCAAAACTCCTCCTTACTCAACATGGCTCTCTCCTTCTGAAAAATTCAATTACTGTAATGTGCATTTTCCTCAAAACAATAGCGTGGAGCGCCAGCGACACGATTGCGTTGCCGCTGTGATATACGTTTACCACTTGGCGTCCCATCCCGGCGCTTCCGCTTCGGGCTTTTGTTTGCAACGCGTTCATTGGGACAAAAATGCTCCTGCGGCTATTTGCGTGGCAACTTCGGCCCGTTGGATATCCATTTGTTCAAACGACAGCGGCAGGGGGCCGTTACCTTTCTTTCCCTTCTCTTCATTCTTATCATTCTTGTTAGGTGTCAGGCGATTGTCGGGTGTTTGCCTGTTCTCTGGCAAGGAGCTGTCGGTTGGTTTGTCATCGGAGTCGATCGTGTTCTGGTAAGTGTCCCACTGGCAGATGGTTATCAGGCGGTTGTGGGGTGTCGATTGGTTTGTCAGAAATCCGAGCCTTTCAAATCGTTTCAGGGCGGTGCGGATGTTTCGGATGGAAATAGGCTTGCCGCATTTGGCCTGAATGCTTGCCAGTGAGGTAATTATCTGGCCCGGCCGGCAGATGTAGGGTTTGCCGTGCCACTGCCATTTCTTTTCGCGGTGGTTGGCCATCAGCAGCAGGGTGATGAGAATGACTTTTTGTTCGGGTCGGCTGCACTGCCAGATGGGGTCATCCAGCAGACAGCGGTACAGTTTGATCCAGCCGCGATGCATGGGCTTGCTCCTTCTTTTTTGGGTCCTGAGTCCATCGTCCCCCGTCTCCAGTGGGGAGGACTGTTTTCCTTCTTTTGTGCTCCTTCTTAGCATGTTATTCAATTTACCGTATTGTAGCAGTAGTTAGATACTTGTCAAACAATTTTCGTCGTTTTTCATTAAATAATTGGGTTCTCTGTAAGTGTATTTAAAACGTTGACTTAGGGCAACGGGAAAAGACATCAAAGCAGAAGCCCGAAGCGGCAGCGCCGGGATGGGGAACTGTGTGGCTTGCGTTTATCACCGGGTTGTCGTGATCGTGTCACTTCCGTTCCACGCTTCTGTGTTTATTCAGGCTGTCGGTTACGGGTTTAGCGGTCGTTTAATCCGTCATATGGACGGATAGGATGCTGCCGTCTTTGTCGAATTTCAGGCGGTCGAAGCAGATTTGGCGCTGGAGGGTTTCGGCCTGGTAGCGGTCTTTGTGCCGGTGATAGGCGATGTAGTACCTGCCGTTGAGCTGGAAGACGGCGTGGTGGCCGGGGCCGAAGAGATTGCGTGTTTCGTCGCTGACGAGGATCGGGCTGTTGGGCCCTTCGGTCGCAAACGGGCCGGTGGGGCTGTCGCCGATGGCGTAACGCACTTTATACGTGTCGTCAATCGTCTTGCCGTCGGAATACATCAGGTAGTACCGCCCGTCGTGTTTGAGCATAAACGGCGCCTCGAAATATCCCGGCGGGGTGATCTCTTTCGGTTCGCTGACGAACGTGTGCATGTCGTCGGCCAGTTCGACCACGAGGCAGTGGCCGTTGACCCAGTCCCAGCCCGAGCCCCAGTACAGGTACACCCGGCCGTCGTCATCGATGAACACTTCGGCGTCGATGGTATGGATGTCCTGGGCTTTCTGCGAGCGAATCAGGGGGCGGCCCGTGTCGAAGACGTTTTTCCACGGCCCGGTCGGATGGGCCGCGACGCCGCAATAGATCTCGCTGCCGACGGAGACGTACAGATAGAAGCGCCCGTTGCGCGCGTGAATCACGCTCGGCGCCCAGACGTTGCTGTCGGTGCCGGTGATGCTTTTGCAGGCGGCCTTCGTCGGCCAGTTCAACGCATGATCGGTCCAGGTTTTGAAATCGGCGGTAGACTTGCAGGCCAGCGTGTCGCCGCCCCAGGGATCGCGCGTGGCGTACAGGTAAAAGCGTCCGTCGTATTGAACAATCGACGGATCGGCCAGCGGTTCTTCGAAGATGGGATTGTCGAACCGTACCTGCGGCCCGCAGCCGGTCAGTGTCAGCAGGCAGGCGATGATCATCACCGCGGCCAGTAAGGTCGTGCGTGGTTTCACTTGCGTTGTCTGTCGATTGTCGGTCATGCGTTTAAGTCCCCGAAATTATGTTACCTGTGTTTCTGAGTCGCCGGCATTCTATAACAAATTCGCTCAGGATTCAATTATTAATCTCTGGGGCAATCCCGAGCAATGAATCGGTTAGCGGTTGATGCGATACAGGCCCGCACCGTGCCTCTTGATCTCGGCGGTGAAGGTTGTCTGATATTGCCCGACGTCTTCGTGGCGACAGAGATCCCGCACCGTGCATTTTCCCCGGATGCCGATGTCGGCCAACTGTACCGTGATCGCGGCGGATTCGGATGCAACTTTCGGTTCCGCGGTATGAATTTGAAACTGCACCGTCGCGCCGGTATGCCCTTGATTGGTTCCGCCGTCGTCCAGTGCCGCAGTACCGCTCAATGAAACATATGTGCCCGCGGGCAGTGTGTATTCAATAACCGATTCTGAATGCGTGCCGATGCCGTGCTGATAGGTTGTGCCGCCGACGGACAGATCATTGCCTGAGATGGCTTTGTTGACGGTCACATTACCCCAGCCGGCCGAGGCGGTGGTCCATTTCAAGTCGGTCAGCGGAGTTTTGTCGCCGTCTTTTCCGGTGAGCGTCATGTTCAGCCAGTCGGCATGGTCGCATGAAAATCCGTCGCCGGCATCATCGACGACCAGGTATAGATGCTGTGCTCCCGACAGCGAGACTTCAAACGGCACGGCTTTCTCTTCCGAGTCGCGCGAAATCACCGGACTGGCCCACGCGGCCTTATCCGGCGTATATTCCTCATCGTCCTGTGCGTTAATCAACGCGACAAACAGGTCGTTACTGTTGCGATCGTCGGCGACCCACGCGATCAGATCATCTTCGCGGAACAGCTGGCGGTTGTGGGTACTTTGCTGGTTGACATACAGCAGTTCGGCATTGGTCAGCAGCGACAGGGTATCGTCGTCGTTATTCGGCATGTGGCCGCCCATCATGAGCGGCGACCGGGCAATCGCCCACGTGACCATCATCGTCTGCTGTTCGGTTTTCGTAAACTGTGTCCAGCCGTTTTCGCTGCGTGCGCGGACATTGCCCAGCGGCAGCATATCCGCATCCGGGTAGTGGCCGTCGTCGCACCATTGGCTCCAGTCGTCCAGCCGCTTGAACTGTTCCTTCAGCGGCTCCCAGCGGTCCCAGAAGTCATCGCTGATGCGCCACAGGTTGGCGTGCTGCGAGACGTGTTCGCCCGCCGACAGCGGCGTGGCGCCGGGCGAGGTGCTCAGCACGATGGGCCGGCCGCACTGGTCGATTGCTTTGCGGATGGCCTCGATTTCGCCCTGATGATAGGGGCGGCTCAGATCGTCGATCTTGACATAATCGACGCCCCAGCCGGCGACGAGATTCATGATCGAATTATAATATTCCTGTGCGCCGGGTTGGGTGGTGTCGACGCCGTACATGTCCGGGTTCCACTCGCAGGTGCTGGTGGTGTCGGCGATGTCGCGGGCGGTATAGGATGTGCCGAGGATCGGCGTGTTCCGCTCATAGGCGACCTTGGGAATGCCGCGCATCATGTGGACGCCGAACTTCAGACCCAGTCCATGCACATACCCGGCCAGCGGTGTGAAGCCTTTGCCGTCTGCACTGGAGGGGTGTTTGCCCGCGACCGGCCAGACGCGGCCGTAGGCGTCGATGTTCGTGTCCAGCTTGGCGGGGTAGGCATACGGATCGCGGCTGTCTTGATCCGATTTGGGCTCATACCATTGGATATCGACGACGACGTATTGCCAGCCGCAGGACTTGAGGTGGGCGGCCATGTAATCGGCGTTGGCCTTGACTTCGTCCTCAGTGACGCTGCAGCCGAAGCAGTCCCAACTGTTCCAGCCCATCGGCGGCGCCGGTGCCCAGTCCAGGAAATTGCCCGCCGAACACCCACACAGCATGAAAAGCACGCAGACTGCAAACACCAAACGTCCCCAAAACCTGATCTGCATCGGATTCTGTTTCATCGATTCATCCTTTCTTCGTCGTTTCAATTTGCTCCACACCGAAAAGCAACATCGGCTTTTTATCATAGTATGGATGCGATGAGAATGCAACGGGAAATGTAAGCAGTTAGCAGCAGCCCGAAGCGCCATCGCCGCCGATGGGAGACTCTATGTGTGGGAAGCGTGCGGCACAGGATTGTCGCAATCGTGTCACTGCCGTTCCACGCTGCTGTTGAAGTTCCGTAGGGCGGGCCGTGCCCACCATTGCGAACCCATTGGGGTTACGCCGGTGGGCACGGCCCACCCTACATTCGATCGCGGCATATTCGTTTATCATCGCAATAAAAAAAGCCCGGTGTTAGCCGGGCTTTCGGGTGTTACGCTATCATAAACTTGCTTAGTATGTATCGGTTTTTTCTGCCTGCTGTTCCATCGGATGAGCGTTGTGGTACTGCTCGTTCATCTGGTTGGTGGACACATGGGTGTAAATCTGTGTCGTGGACAGCGACTGATGGCCCAGCAGTTCCTGGACGCTTCGCAGGTCGGCACCGTTGTTGAGCATGTGCGTGGCAAAGCTGTGACGCAGGGTGTGCGGGCTGATCGACGGGTCCAGTCCGGCCTCGACGAGATACTTATCCATTTTCCGTCGGACGCTTCGGGTGCTGAGCCGCTGGCCGTGCTTGTTGGCAAAGAGAACCTTGCCGTCAAAATCAGAGTTATTGGCCATGCGTTTGTTGCGGTATTCGATATACGCCTGAATCTGCTGCAAAGCACTGGAGCCGATGGGGCTGATACGTTCTTTTTTGCCCTTGCCGCGGATATGGATGACTTCGCTCAGGAAGTCCACGTCGTCCATGTTCAGGGCGACCAGTTCGCTGACCCGCATCCCGGTGCAGTACAGCACTTCCAGAATCGCCCGGTCGCGGGCGCCCAGCCACGTATTGGCCGGCGGGGTGTTCAGCAGACGCTGGACCTCGGCGTATTCGAGGAACTTGGGCAGTTTTTTGTCCTGCTTGGGGGTTTTGATGGAGGTGACGGGATTGCTGGTGACATACTCCCGCTTGACCAAGAACTTATAGAAGCTTCGCAGGGTCGCGAGCTTACGGGCGGTCGTGGACTTGGAATACTGCTGAGAGGCCAGCGACGCCATGAACTGGCGAATGGTATTGACGTCGGCGCCCAGCAGCAGCTTGTCAATTTCGACTTTCTGCTGAACCTCGGTGGCCGTTGCATTGCCGCCGGATGTATCCCACGGATTGGCGACGTCGGTGCTGTGTTCGCTGTCGCCCTGTTCGCTCAGAAAGGAAACATACTGTTCCAGATCTGCCCCGTAACACTTGGCGGTATGGCTCGAAAAATGTTTTTCAAACTTCAGATAGTTTGAAAATTCCTGGATGACCACTGAGTTGTCCATAAGAAATCCCTTCGCTTCTCTCTCTACTTATAATTCGGTGCTAGTTTATGATACGACAGCCCCGGGAGGAACTGACTAATCGTCTTATTTAGGAGCCCTGCGGATGGGTATGCAGGGGGTCGTTCAGATCTTTATACAGCAGTTCGTCGGCCTGGCCGATCAGCGACTGGGTGAGCTTGAAGCTCAGGACCGCGGCGTCGAACCAGTCAAAGCTGGTCTGGGGATTGCCGGCGGCGGCAACGAGGGCGTCCAGTAGCTTCCCTTCGCTGCCTGCGTCAAAACGGAAAATGTATTTTTCTTCGCCTTTGTTTAAAACGAGCTGTTTTTTTCGGTTCTTCATAAAAGTGTCCGTACTTAATTTTATTTTCCTACCGTTCTTATCGGACAAAATTCTGTTTTCTTAAGCAAATATTTTAAAAAAAGTTATGTCTTGTCAGGACATCGTTTTCTTGCCACACGGACAGGGTCAGTAAACACTGCAAGACGCAATTACAACCTGAAACGGGGAACTTTCAATCGCAGGAAATGCAACTGAGCGTTTCGCAACTGTCCAAGATTCCTATCTGTTATATCGACCGATAATATGCTGTGCTTAAAGGGAAATCCTGAAATCTTGTCCGTAAACGCAAAGTTTTTGCATTGTCCCATAAAAAAGCGTTCCGGTACGCAGACAAAAGGGGCCGCTTCGGGCGTTTGGCCACCAGTAGCCCGAAGCGCCAGCGCCGGGATGGGGGACTCTGTGGGAAGCGTCAGGCACGGGGTTGTCGTGATCGTGTTGCTTGCGATCCACGCTGCTGGTGGCTTAATTGTAATCGGGGGAATTGGGTTTTTCCGTATTACGGGGCTTTGAAGTAGGTTTTTCCGTCGATATCCTCGGAAACAACGGCGGAGTCGTCCAGCAGGTCGGCGATAATTTTGGCCGCGAGGTTGCGATTGATGCCCAATCCACTGCAAATATCATCGAGTGAGCAGGGACGCCGGCTGAGCATGTCGGCAATTGCCTCCCGGCTGATGTCCATTTCGTTCTGTGAGGTCTGCCTGGAAAACTCGGCAATGACTTCGACGTTGTCGCCGAGTTGGCGGGCGATCTCGTTCAGTTTTTCCGCGTCAACGCGGGCCGCTTCGCTGTGGACGACCGGCCGGACGGCGGTGTTGATCTGTACCTTGTCCGGCTTGATCCGGGTGATTAGCTTGCGGAAGTTCTCGATCACGGCGGCATCGGTGTTGACGCCGTCGCAGAAAAATACCTCCAGCCAGAGTTTTCCCGTGTATTCATCGCTGAAACGGCACAGGCCGACGGTCAATTCCTCGAAGGACAGGCTGGGGTGCGGTTTGTTGATGGCCTCGAAGGTGGCTGCGTCGGACGCATCCAGCGACGGCAGTACGATATCGGCCTTGGCGCAGTCGGCCCGCACGTCGGCGCGATACAGCAGGGTGCTGTTGGTGATGACGGCAATGGGGATGTCGGTCAGCCCGCGAATGCCGTCGATCAACTCGCCGAGGCCGGCGTGCAGTGTCGGTTCGCCCGAGCCGCTGATGGTGATGGTGTCGGCGGTCAGGCCGGAGACGATTTTACGCTCCAGTTCGCCGAGGACATCCTCAATCGGGGCGTATTCGGACCGTTCCAGTGTCGGTGGGGCGTCTTTGCCGAGCTGGCAGTAGATGCAGTTTTGCGTGCAGGTCTTCAGCGGGATGATATCCACGCCCAGACTGCGTCCCAGCCGTCGCGACGGCACCGGACCGAACAGGTATTTATAGGCATCGTTGCTCATTTTATTCAATCCTTTGTAAAATCCGAAGTACGAATATCGAAATCCGAAACAAATCCGAATGTCAGAAATTCAAATGTTACAGACAGCATGTTTAATGCATTGAGACATTTAAATTTTGAATTTGTTTCGAGTTTCGTGCTTCGAATTTCGAGTTTTAACTATTGCGTACAATCTCAAAGATCTGCTTGCAGGTTTTCACCAGGCCTGTCACCTTATCCAGCTTCAGCATGCAGGCCGCATCGCAGAGGGCTTTGGACGGGTCGGGATGGATTTCCATGAACAGGCCGTTGACGCCCGCGGCCACCGCGGCTTTGGCCAGCACCGGGGCCATTTCCGGGGCGCCCGCACTGGCGTTGCCCAGTCCGCCGGGCTGCTGGGTGCTGTGGGTCACGTCGAAGACGGTCGGGCAGCCGTAGCTTGCCATCGCGGGAATCGCGGTCATGTCGTTGACCAGGCGGTTGTAGCCGAAGAAGGTGCCGCGTTCGGTGAGCAGGATCTTGTCGTTGCCGGTGGAGCGGACCTTTTCGACGCAGTTTTTCATCTCGTCGGGGCTGACGAACTGGCCCTTTTTGACGCTGACGGGTTTGCCGGTGTTGCCGCAGGCGACCAGCAGGTCGGTTTGACGACAGAGAAACGCCGGGATCTGCATCGCGTCCACGACCTCGCCCACGGGAGCCGCCTGTGAGGTCTCATGCACATCGGTCAAAATCGGCAGGCCGGTTTTGTCGCGGATATCGGCCAGAATCTGAAGGCCCTTTTCCATGCCGGGACCGCGGAAGCTGTCGATGCTGGAGCGGTTGGCCTTGTCGAAGCTGGCCTTAAACACACAGCCGACGCCGGTTTCCGCCTGAAGTTTCACCAGAAACTCGGCCACCTCAAGACAGACGTCCGCCGACTCAATCACACACGGCCCGGCGATGAGAAACAAATCGCCATCGAGCCCCACACGAATATCACCAATCTGAAAATTGCTCATATGTTTTCCCTGAAAAGTTGTTTTGCAAGGGGTAGTATAACCAAAATCGCCCAAAGTGAAAGGTTTAATGTCACTTTTTGACGGGTTTTACAGGCAAGTGACGGGCAACGCCTGGACTGTTTCGGTAAGCGGCATTGATCTTTCCGTCATGCAGAGAATGGCGCCTGGAGCGACCGGCATTTTCAATTTTTCTAAAACAGCAAAATGGCGAATGTCTGACTTTGCTGGCATCGCGGTCTTCTTAATCTCAATGGGGGTTATCGTTCCGTCCCGCACTATCAGCAGGTCGATTTCCTTTTGATCTTTGTCACGATAATAATAAATCGGAGCTGATTTGCCGAGATGCCAGTAGCTTTTAATAACTTCAGAAACGATCCAAGTTTCAAATATTGCTCCGCTCATCGCTCCGGCTTCCAGTGTTTTGCTGCTGGACCATTCAGTCAGGTAAGCGGCAAGCCCCGTGTCCAGAAAGTACAGTTTTGGAGATTTAATGAGTCGTTTGTTAATATTGGTATGATATGGTTCGAGCAGATAGACCAGACCGGAAGCTCTTAAAATGGACAGCCAGCTTTTGGCCGTGTTGGGAGCAATGTCTGCATCGGCGGCCATCCCCGCCAAGTTCAAAAGCTGTCCGGTGCGTGCAGCGGCGGCACGAACAAATTTAAGAAACGCAATCTCGTTTCCGATATTTGTCAGCATTTTCACATCACGCTGTAAATAGGTTTGCAGATAAGCACCGTAAAACAAATCGTGATCCTGTTGCGAGTCAATGGCGATAGCCGGAAAACTGCCCGTCCAGATGCGATGGTAAACGTCCATCAGAGATGGTGGAGAAATGCTGTCACTCAAAGCCCTGTTGGGTGAAAAAGGCTCGGTTTGGTCGGCTTGCCGGTTCAGCTCGCAATTGCTGAATCCCAACAACTGTAAAATTCCGACGCGACCGGCCAAAGACTCAGAGACATTCTGCATGAGATGAAACTGCTGAGAGCCGGTCAGCCAGTAGTCTCCTCGTTTTTGGCGGATATCCACTGCGATTTTAATCAGAGGCAACAGTTCGGGGGCATACTGGATTTCATCGATCAAGACCGGTGCGGCAAATCGTTGCAAAAACAACTTCGGGTCTTCTTTGGCTAGAGTACGGGCTTGGGGATCATCCAGCGTGACATAGGTTCGTTCCTTACCGGCAGCGTGACGCAGACAGGTGGTTTTGCCAACTTGACGGGGGCCGGTGACAAGCAGTACAGGAAATTGACTGCTTACTTGTTTTACAACTGTTGTTAGCGTTCTTTTCAAGTACATATTCTGTTTCCATTCGCTAATTTATTTGTTTAATATACATGGAAACCATTAGTTTATCAAGAAATATATCGTCCAAAATGCAGTCCAGATGAAAAATAGACGAATATTTTTCTGTTTTTTAGTATGCGAGAAAAACAGGGGCGTGTATCAAAATGTTTGTCCGATAGGTGTTTTTGGGCGATACCCGATCGGTTAGATCGGTCGTAAATCTATTATTTATAGATATTTAATAATCTTTCGATTGCCTGTTTATCCGATGACGCGTCGTAGGCGGGTTCGGATGCCGGCGGGTTTGGCGTTGGGGGGGACGAGGACGCGGATGGCCTGGGGGATGACTTTGATCTGCACCGGCAGCGTCGGTCCCGGGTCGCCGTCGACCTGGCAATAGACCGGGGTGTCCGGTGAGGATACCTGGATGTCTTTGGCGCGGGTGTAGGTCACGGATTTGCATTTCGTATGCACTTTCAGCGTGGTCGTGACGGCGTGTCCCAGCAGGCAGGCCTGGCTGTGGCAGCGGAAGATGCAGACATCCAGCAGCCCGTCGCCGTAGTCTGCCGTCTTGCACAGGCTCAGGCCGATGGCGTAACGGGAGGTATTGCCGATAAAGACCAAGCCGCGATCGTTAAAGATTTCCTTGCCGTCGGCGACGACCTTGATCACCGGGAAGTTGTATTCCCAAAACGTTCGCCACAGCGGCCAGAAATAGGTCAGGTGGCTGATGTGGCCGGTGCGTGACGAGCTGATGCGGTGAATCACCGAGCCGTCAAAGCCGAAGCCGGTCACGGCCATAAAACATTTGCCGTTGACGGTGCCGATATCCAGCGGCTTGACGGTGTTGCCTTCAAACGCGTCGATCAGTGACTGCAGGTGCAGGTCGAAGCCCAGTTCGTTGGCCAGCAGGTTTTCGGTGCCGCCGGGGATGGGCAGAAACAGCTTGTCGCTGCCTTCCAGACCGTGGACGACTTCCCGCAGGGTGCCGTCGCCGCCGGATGCGGTGACCATGGCGCATTGATAATCGACCGCCGCCTGGGTGGCGACTTCGCAGGCGTGCTCCAGCGATTCGGTAAACACCACGCGCACGTCATAGCCTTTTTCCGTCAGGTAATCCTTGAACTGGCAGACCACCCGTTTGCTGCTGGAAGCGCCGCTTTTCGGGTTGACGATATATTGAATGTATCCGTCTTTGGGATTCATGCGTTTTCCTGTTTTAATAATGCCGCGGTCATCGAGGCGTATCCCTGCTTGATGAGCGGAGCGTTGTGCAGATTCAGTTTTTCCAATACGCCGGCGATCACGGTTTCGTCGGGGCCTTCGACTTCGACGAAACAGCCGAGGCGTTCAACATTGTCCAGGCAGACGTCACAGTCGTCGAGTGCCCACATCGAGCGATGTTTGCACACGTCCAGATGTTTGCCGTAGCCCAGCGACTCGAAAATCTTCGCGGTGACGTCCGCGTCGCCGACGCCGGTTTCGAATTCCGGACGGGATTTATACGGCCCGCCGATCTTGGCGC
Source organism: Anaerohalosphaeraceae bacterium (assembly GCA_963675155.1). Taxonomy (GTDB): domain Bacteria; phylum Planctomycetota; class Phycisphaerae; order Sedimentisphaerales; family Anaerohalosphaeraceae; genus 4572-13. The sequence goes on from OY775912.1 coordinate 2,283,872, forward strand.
CTTTGAAGGTCATGCGGGCGGATTGTTTGCCGTCAATCGTTTCCTGACGAATCCGCAGGCCGCAGTCGTTTTGTGCCAGCAGGTTGCCCGCGTCCATGAAATAGGTGTCCGTTTGCTGGATGTCATGCGTCGGAGTCGCTCCGATGGCCTTCAGCGTCTCGGCGACCGCTGTTAAGTCCGTGACTTTGATTTTCGCTTCGATTTCATGCATACTTTTTTGAAATCCGAAATTCGAATGTCGAAATCCGAAACAAATTCTAATACTACAAATTCAAATGTTTCAAATAGAACTTTTTTGAACATTCAGTCATTTGAATTTCGAATTTGTTTCGAGTTTCGTATTTCGTGCTTCGAATTTTCCCTTATACCACAATATTGACCAGCCGCGATTTAATCACGATAATCTTCTTGGGCGTCTTGCCGTCCAAGGCGGCCTGCACTTTTTCACTGGCCATCGCCATCTGCTGAATCTGCTCTTCGGTCGCATCGGCGGCCACGGTGATCTTGTCCTTGGTCTTGCCGCGAATCTGGACGGCCAGTTCGATTTCCTTTTCCTTGACCAGCTCGGCGTCAAACGAAGGCCACTCGGCATAGGCCAGCGACTGGTCGTGACCGAGCCTCTCCCATAATTCTTCGGCCAGATGCGGGGCAAAGGGTGAAAGAATTCGGATGAATGTCTCAATTGCCGATTGACTGCGGATGTCGAGCTTGCTCATATGGTTGACGAAGATCATCATCTGGCTGATAGCGGTGTTAAAGCCAAAGCCCTCGATGTCTTCGGTGACCTTCTTGATCGTCTGGTGCAGGACGCGGCTGGTTTCTTCATCAGCGTCGATCTCCTGCAGGGATTCGAGAATCTCACCGGTTTCCGGATGCACCACCAGCCGCCAGACACGCTGCAAAAAGCGATGGACGCCTTCGACACCGTTCATCGACCACGGTTTTGCCGCTTCCAGCGGGCCCATGAACATTTCATACAGCCGCATCGAGTCGGCCCCGTAGTCGCGGACGACATCGTCGGGATTGACGACGTTGCCGCGGGACTTGCTCATTTTCTGATTGTCTTCGCCGAGGATCATGCCCTGGTTGACGAGCTTTTTAAACGGTTCCGGCTCAGTCACATAGCCCAGGTCAAACAGCAGTTTGTGCCAGAATCGCGAGTACAGCAGGTGCAATACCGCGTGCTCGGCACCGCCGATGTACAGATCAATCGGCAGCCAGTATTTCTGTTTTTCAAAATCAACCGCGGCGTCCGGATTCTTCGGGTCCATGTACCGCAGGTAATACCAGCAGCTTCCGGCCCATTGCGGCATGGTATTCGTTTCTCGCCGGGCCTTCGTGCCGTCCGGCAAGGTGATATTCACCCAGTCGGTTGCTTTCGACAGGGGCGGTTCGCCCGTTTCGGATGGCTTATAGTCTTCCATCTCCGGCAGGCCCAGCGGCAGTTCGCTTTCGTCCAGTGCGACAATCCGTCCGTCTTCGGTGTGCAGAATCGGGAACGGCTCGCCCCAGTACCGCTGGCGGCTGAACAGCCAGTCGCGAAGTTTGTAGTTAATCGCTTTTTCACCCAGCCCCTGTTCGGTGAGCCAGGCGGTAATCTTTTCCTTAAACTCCGGCGTTTTCATGCCGGTAAACTCACCGGAGTTAATCGCCGTACCGTTACCGGCAAAACACAGCTTGCCTTCTTCGCACAGCTTAGCGTCTTCGGCATTGTCCGGCTGAACCACCTGAATGATCGGCAGCTCGAACGTGGTCGCAAATTCAAAGTCGCGTTCGTCGTGGGCGGGCACCGCCATGATCGCACCGGTCCCGTAGCTGATGAGCACATAGTCACTGATCCAGATGGGAATCTTTTCGCCGTTGACCGGATTGATCGCATAGGCGCCGGTGAACTGACCGGTTTTATCTTTGGCCAGATCGGTCCGGTCCAGGTCGCTTTTCTTAGAGGCCGTTTCTTGGTAGGCTTCAATGGCGTCTTTGTGCTCATCGGTTGTAATTGCATCGACCAGCGGATGCTCGGGTGCCATCACCATATACGTCGCACCGAACAGCGTATCCGGTCGCGTGGTGAAGACACGAATCACATCATCACGTCCGTCGAGCTTGAAATCGACTTCGGCGCCGGTACTCTTGCCGATCCAGTCGAACTGCAGCTTCTTGATCGACGGTGACCAGTCCAGATCATCGAGCCCGTCCAGCAGCCGCTCGGCAAAGTCGGTAATGCGAAGCATCCACTGACGCATGGGCTTGCGGACGACCGGATGTCCGCCGCGTTCGCTAACGCCGCCGATAACTTCCTCGTTGGCCAGCACCGTTCCCAAAGCAGGGCACCAGTTGACCGGTGCTTCGTGTTCATAGGCCAGCCGATGGTCGTTGATGTATGTTTCTTTTTCCGCATCGCTCAAGCCGTCCGGAATGGGTAGTTGCTCGATGGGTTTGGCTTTCTGTTCGGTTTTGTCGAAGTAGCTGTTGAAGAACTTCAGGAAAATCCACTGCGTCCATTTATAGTAGTTGATGTCGGTGGTATCGACTTCGCGGTCATAGTCATAGGAAAAGCCCAGCGACTGAATCTGCCGGCGCATGTTGTTGATGTTTTTCTGCGTGGTGATTGCCGGATGGGTGCCGGTCTGGACGGCGTATTGCTCCGCAGGCAGCCCGAACGCGTCCCAGCCGATGGGGTGCAGGACGTTAAAGCCCTTCATGCGTTTGTAGCGGGAAACGATGTCGCTGGCGGTGTAGCCTTCCGGGTGGCCGACGTGCAGGCCCGCACCGGACGGATACGGGAACATATCCAGCACATAATACTTCGGTTTGCTTGCGACGGCCGGGTCGGTGCCGTCCGGTGTCGCGAAGGTTTTGTGGTCCTGCCAGTAACTCTGCCATTTCGGCTCGAGGCCGTTAAAATCGTAGCGTCCTTTATCCGGGGCGTCCATTGCTCTAAAATCTCGCTAAATCGTTGTTTTCATGCATGTTAGGTTACGTAAAGCTCCATATTATACCCAAATTCACACAAAGGGCAAGAGGCTAGTTGGATTGACGAGTCTCAACAGATTAAGATGTGTTGCTGAACCACGGAATGCACGGAAGCTCACAGAAAAGAATTTTTAATTGCGTTTTTTCAAGATTGTCAAACAACCAAATCCCAGCAGGACGAGCGTTGCCGGTTCCGGGACGTTATGGAGAATAATATTGGGGATAAAAAATGGATTGGTTTCCCACGGGTCAATATATCGTTCAAAAGAACAATTAATCAAATCGCCGTTTTGCAGTGTTCCGGTAAGTGTGCCGACGGTATCACTAATTGCACCGTATGCATAATTAAAATTTGTTCCCCACAGATGAATGGTGCCGCCTGAATTGACGTATAAATCATCCAGGATATTACCACCGTAAATAGTAATTATTGATTGCATATAGGCACTCACCTGTCCAGTAATTGTACCGTCTGAGATTTCAGTAACAGCTCCATCCATTGTTGTGAAAATCCCCTGAATCTCGCCCCCGAGCATATTGAATGCGTTGTCGGAAGGTAAGCCTGACATAATGCTTACCTTACCATAAATGGTGCCGCTATGAAGCGTTACTCTTGCGTGGTACCCCATATCTCCAACCTGAACGTTGTCGTTTATATCATTATAGATATGGTGTTCTCCTTGTTCATATATTACTGTTGCATAAGATGTAAGCGTACAGAAAACAAGGGTTGCGATAAGAAGCAGAATCTGTTGTGCTTGTTTCATCATTCCTCCCAATAGTGATATTTGAAACTTTGTTAGAGTTTTCTTTCTCCTTCGCGAGCCTCCTCTGTTTGGTGACTTGCGAAATGTGGGTGTATTCTATCGTATAAAGCCCGGAATGTCAAGAGGATTCGTGATTTTGGGCTAAAACGGCACAAAAGAGCACCGCAGGGAGTTGGGTTGACGATGTTTGATCGATGACTCTAAAAAAGAAACCGCACTGTGCGAGGCCGATCACAGTGCGGTTGTAAGTCTGCGTTTCAATCTCGACGGTTAATCGTATAGCTGTCCGCTGAGCCAGTTTTCGGCGATTTGGGCCAGGTCGAGCATGTTCACGATACCATCGGTGTTGACATCACCTTCGATCAGATCGTTGGTGACCATTTCAAAGGTGGTCCAGTAAGGTGCCTGACCAACCGGTAAGGGGGCCAGGGGCTTTTCAACCAATGAAATCCGGTGCAAGCTGTCCGGCAGCAGGACGCCTTCGCCTGCGACATCGCTTGGGATAATCGTTTCAATGCGGCCCATTGGATCGGCTACAACCGGCCCGGTCGGCACCGCGATGGCATCGACGCTCAGTTCAAACTCGGTCATTGGTTCGAATCCATCGCCATAGAGAATGGTGTCGGTTCCATTGTTGCCCAGGTAGATATCCCTGCTCAGATCGGGCGTCATCTGCGGCGCATCCATTGAAACCTGTATAGTATTCGTGGCTGTGATCGGAATATCATCCGGCGGCGGCGGTGTAACAATCGCGTGTGAGGCAATCTCAAGCTCTAACGGCGTCAGGTACAAGCCCGCCGGCTGGATCAATGTTTCAGAAAGATTGATGAATAACCCATAGCATTGCGGGGTTAATACGCCGCCTTCTTCGGGTTCATTATTGAGTTTGCAACTATTGAGGAGCTTCAGCTCAACCGTACTCAGCGGCATCGGTGTGCCGGTGACCGAATCGCTCCAGATTGCATCCGGCATGAACTCTGCGCCGGTGTCGATAATATTAACGATGATATCGGCTGTGTTGCCGCTGGCCGGCGCAAACAGATGAATCGAATATTGCACATCCGTCATGGTCCACCCGGCGGGCATTTCACTGGGATGCAGCAGCAGGCCTTCGGGGATAATCTCGAATTTGACAATCGAATCATCGTCCTGATCGTCTTTATCCGGGTTGTTTGATCCCTGAGTGTTTTGTATGTCGATGGCCTTGGTGATTTCGTTAAGAATCTCTTCAATCGATGGTCCCGGCGGCGGATCATATAATATCATATTCGGATCAAAGCGATTGTAGCCGGTCGGGGTGACGATTTGCCGGCCGGGATTCGGCACTGCCGCAACCTGCGGTGCCGGCTGTGCAGGCGGGGCGTTTTTGACTTTCTTGCCGATGTTTTTGGCCTTGCGTCGCATGCGTCTTGCCTGATCGGGCTTGATGTCCGAGCCGCCGCCGTAGCCCATTAAATTATCGTCATAGTCCGGATGGCTTTCGCTTGCGTAGTCTTCATCAACGCCCAGCATATGGGCGACTTCATGGGCGATGTCGGAGCCCATGCCGTCGGTGTCGGTGTCTTTTTTGACATAGCCGACATGGGTTCCGTTCGGGGTGTACCCGGTTGTTTTGGGGTCCAGCAGTTTACCATCGACAAAATAGAGTTTGATGCCCTTGTTGGCGCCGCCGCAATGCTCTTCTAATTCTTCATTGCCTTTTTTGACCCCGTCGCCGCAGGCTTCATTTTCAGTGACGGTGGTGGTGCCGTTGCCGATATTGAACGGTCGATTGGTATGAACGACTGACAGTCGTATTCCGGCCTGTTCAAGAATTTCGTTGGCTGTTTCGATTGCGTCATTGATGTCGTCATCACTGACCGTGCCGATCACATTAACAACGGCAGGGATTTCGTAGGTGGTTTTGTAAGCGCCTAATGCGGTGAGCGAAATCCCCGCGATGAGTGAAACAAAAAACAATTTGCTGAGAACGCATCTCGCGGCATCTTTCCTGGTCTTCATGCTTGACCCTCCTAAGGTTTTAGATTGCTGCTTTACATATAAATCGACAGATGTCCTCCAATGGATTGATTGTCACTATTATAAGTCGGAAACAACAGTGGAGTCAAGCGAAAACTCTATAAAATGGGTTTTTGGGTTATTAACCGCCGATAGCGTCGCTTCATGACAGCTATCGGCTGTTTTGGCTTTATTTATCTTGAATCGTCTGGCTCAGTTCGGCGATGCGGATTTCCAGACGCTTGATTTCGCGTTTGAGATTGTTGCGATGGATCATTTGCCAGGCGAAAATCTTCATCAAATCTACCCAATGCGCGCAGACAAGAAACAGCGTTGCGTACATAATCAGCAGTTTGGTGTCGGTGGTCTGAGTGAACTTGATTGCACAAATCACCGCTCCGGCAATGAACACCAGTGCAAAGGTCCATACGATGATGACAACCGTTTTCATTTTTTTGTTGTAGAAATCCCTGACCATTGAGCCGAATGTCAATTCACGTGCCTGATCATAATCGTCGCTGAGCATTTGTTTAATTTGTTCTTCGTTCATGTTCATGTCCTTTCAATCAGGATGGGTTCATCCGTTTTTTCAGTTCGTTTCGTGCAGTGTGCAGCCGGGATTTGACCGTGCCGGTGGGAATCTTTAAGATCTCGCTAATCTCGGCGATGCTCAATTCTTCAAAATAGTACAGGCTCAATACTGCACGCTTATCAATATCGAGTTTTGCAATCAACTCTCCCAGTTCCGATGTTGGTTTACTGTCGGCGGCCATCGTTTCGACGTTTTCTATCGGTACGCTTTTATTGCGTTTTTTCTTTTTGATCCAGTCAATGGATTTGCAGGTCGTAATCTTGTACGCCCATGCCGGGAAACTCGCCGGGTCATGCAGTTTGCCCAATCGTCGAATGATGTCATACCACGCCGACTGCGTCACGTCCCAGGCCGCTTCACGATCGCCGGTTAGACGATGTGCGTGTCGCCACAGACGCTGCTGCCAGCGTTTCACCAGCGTTTCCATTGCTGTCGCGATGCCGTCCTGGGCGTCCATGACCAGCAGCTGGTCTTCAAGATGTAAACGTGCACGAGTCATTTAAGGCCTTTAATAATATCTTCGCTCTATGACTATAGTCTGTGCATCGACTTGAACGGTTCATTTTCCATAGATTTTTTTTATTGAAAAAGTTCGGGAAACATTACACAATGGGCTTTCATTCAAAAAAATGCTGAAAGGGAGCCTGAAAATGAAGCATCTGACGCGTTCTTCGGTGATGGCCGTTTTTGTCCTGTTTTCGCTGGCAGCGATCTATCAGTCGCGTGCGGGTAATGATTCTCCGCCGGGGCGGGCATTGTATATGCAGTATTGTTCATCCTGTCATGGCCAGCGTCTGCAGGGCGGTAACGCTCAAAGCCTGGTCGACGGTGTCTGGCAGTTTGGCGCCGGCCGCGGCGATATCCACAGCAATATTCGTTTTGGGATAACGCATCTTGGCATGCCGTCATATGATAAGACACTGAACAACCGCCAGATCGATCAGATTGTCAACTTTCTCAGCGATCAGGAAAAAGCGGCGGCTCCTGAAAAGCCCGCCATTCCGAAACAACTGCAAACGCTGGATTATGATGTGACGGTTGACATCATCGCCGAAGGCCTGCAGGTTCCCTGGAGCATTGATTTTATTGATGCAAAACATGCCCTTGTGACCGAACGGCCCGGTCGGCTGCGGCAGATCGTTGACGACAAACTGGCCGCTGAGCCGGTACAGGACACACCCAACGTGCTTAGCGAGGGACAGGGTGGTTTGCTGGATGTGGCGGTCGATCCTGATTATGATAAGAACGGCTGGATTTACCTGTCGTACAGTCATGCATTGGAACCTGATGCCGGCGGTCGTAGTGGCGCCATGACACGCATTGTTCGCGGCAAGCTCAACGGCAATCGCTGGACCGACCAGCAGGTGATTTATGAAGCACCGCACGAAACCTATCGCACCACGCGTCATCATTATGGCTGCCGGATTGTGTTTGATCAAAAAGGGCACCTGTTTTTCGGAATCGGAGAACGCGGCCATCGGGACGACGCGCAGGACCTGAGCCGACCGAACGGGAAAATCCATCGTGTCATGCGAGACGGAACCGTGCCGAAAGATAATCCGTTTGTTAAACAGGCCAACGCGTTAGACACGATTTTCTGTTATGGCATTCGCAATCCGCAGGGACTGGCGGTGCATCCGGTTACCGATGACCTGTGGGAAACCGAGCATGGCCCGCTGGGCGGTGATGAAGTCAACCTGATCGAGTCCGACAAGAATTACGGCTGGCCGGTTATCAGTTACGGACGCAACTATAACGGGACGATTTTCACCGAACTGGTTGCCAAAGAAGGAATGGTTCAGCCGGTGTATTACTGGCGGCCGTCGATTGCCGTTTGCGGGATGGACTTTGTCACAGGCGATTTATTCGGCAAGTGGCAAAACCATCTGCTGGTGACTGCGTTGAAGTACGAAGAAGTCCGCCTGCTGGATGTTAAGAACGACCGCGTATTGCACGACGAGGTGATTTTGAAAAACGCCGGCCGCGTTCGGGATGTCGCCTGCGGTCCGGATGGGGCGATCTACGTCGTCCTGAACAACCCCGGCACAATCCTGAAGCTGACTCCGAAGTGACAACTCGCCATTCGTGATCAGTGAGTATCGTCCTTTTTTTCGCTGTTGGGGAAGGCTGCGACAATCGCGTCATATTGCTTGCGGCTGATGGGAATCATGCAGCCGTGGCGAACCTTCGGCGGCAGGGCGTACTTATCCCAATCGCTGTAGAAGGTGTAGCCGGATATCTGATGCCACGGGCCTTCCATTGTTGCCGCGACGGACAGACCGTACGAAACGCCCGGGTACTGTTCGTAATACATATACCACGCCTTTCCGTCCGGCGATGGAATCAGTGTTGGCGCTTCACGGAAATTCGGGCTGATCGGCGCCGCAGGCTTGCTGTAAGGGCCCAGCAGTGATTTTGATCGGCAGATACGAATTGTCTTGCCCGTCGGCCAGTCCAGTGTCGGATAGCGTTCATCTTTGATCACGGCATAGTACCGTCCGCCAATATTGCGAATAATCACGTCAATCGTTGCCATGTCCCAGTCAAACAGGCGATGGGGCGGGCCGTCAAACGTTTTCAGATCTTTCGACAGCAGGTACAAGGTGCGTTGGCTGGCCCAGTAAGGCTCGGGTAATGTCGGGTCAACACCTTCATGGGGCGTGTGCCAGGTCAACACATATTGTGATGATGCGGTATCATAGAATAGCTTGGGCGCGCCGATTCGCTGCATGGCATTGGCATAATTGGGCGTCTTTTTTAAATCCGGCGTGACTTTGCTGTAAAAGGTCCATTGAACCAGGTCGTCGGACACCCAGAAGTTGATATCCGGTGACGCGTCATTGCGATTGCCGACCAGATAGTAGCGTCCGTCATGGCCCTTGCAGATATCGGAATGGCCGCGGTATTCGTCCATGACGCGTTTGCCGTCGTTGAGCTGCGTCCAGTGCAATCCATCCAGGCTGACGGAATAATACAGCCGCCCATAGTCACTGTGCATCATGTGAGCGAATAAATAGGCCTGATTTTCGGCTTGTCCGGCGGCTGCCTGTCCCGGCGGGGCCGGTTGATTGGCTAAAACAGGTAGAGATACCAAGCAGAGCAGCACAATGATAATCGGTACGGCGTATGTGAATATGCGGGCTTTCATCGTATTAAATCCTTTTACTAACAATGTTTATACTATCTATAAACACAGTGTATGTGGATTTTATTGCATGTTGCTTGTTTTTATTGCGAATTTTGCTGGCGTCTTTCCCAGTTTTCGACCGCTTCGGGGCGTCTGACATAGAAGGGGATCAGGGTTTTGGCATCGGCGAAGTGTCCCTGTTCGGCCATTTTTGTTCCCGCAGCAAATAAACCGGCAGCGTTAGCGGCCCAGTATTGCTCATCCAGGATCATTGAAATCGGCGATTCAAATTTATTTGCGTAATAGACCAGCCCCTCGCCGAGGAATGCGATTTTTTTTTGTTTCGACTGGCGCAACCAATCCAGTAACGCTTCGGCGCTGATCAGTTGAGTGGGCAGAATTTTGGTCCAGTTGTCGTTTTGACGCTCAAAGACCGCCGCGTAAAACTGGTTTCGCTTGGCATCGAGTATCGTGGTGACGCAATCGACCGGTTGGTCGGAGTTTTTATTGTAAACAGACGCATTTTCCACGAGCACATCCATCGAATCGGCGGCGACAATCTTCGTTTGATGGGTAAAATTCATCATTTTGGCCACGGTGACTGCGATTCTGAGTCCGGTAAAACTGCCCGGTCCAGCCGTGATATACAGGTGACGAATGTCAGATGGACGGGCCTGAATCCGCTCCAGCAGGTCATTGATCAGACCGAACAGTTCAGTGCTGTGCTTCATGAAACCCGAAAAGGTGCTTTCAGCCAGCAGAGCGCCGTCGCGACCGACTGCGACGGACCCGATTCGGCCCGAAGTTTCGATAGCAAGTGTGGTGTCTGGGTTATTATAGGGACAATTATCCAAAAGAATTTCTCCAAAATATAATTTTCTGTTCGAAAATATAGTGTCAATTTGTTATAAAGACAAGTCTTATGAAAAGATATTAGGGATTTTTTCGCTTGCAATCGTTTTATTGACGATATAAACTTGCGGGACGAGGGGATTACTCTGTAGTTTGTCGGTCTTTTTTGGAATTATTTTAATATTATTTTCGGACTAATTGTTGGGAGGTTATTGTGAAAGTACGATGTTCACGTAATTGCCGGTCTATCCGCATCTTGGTCACATTGATGCTCTTTGGGATGTTTATTGCACCACTCTGGGCGCAGCCATCCAATGTCGAAGAGGCCAAGCGGATGAAGATTGACTCTTTTATCAGCGTTGCTCAGGAGCAGATCAAGCGAGGCTTCTACCCGCAGGCTCAAACGAGACTGAATGAATTACAAACATCAGATGAATACTCCCCCTATCTGACAGATAAACAAAACAGCACGATTTCATCCCTTCTGAAAAAAATCAATCAAGCCACAACCGAACGCCAGCAGATTGCTTTGGCGCTTCAGCAGGTTGATATCCTCTCTTCCGAAGGCAAGTACCAAGCGGCACTGGCTAAACTGAACGAAATTAAGAGCAGTGAATATGCCACGGCGCAGGAACAGCAACTGATTGCGGCCAGGCATGCAGAGATTTCATCGGTAGCCGCGGCGGAACAGGAAAAATGGCAGTTATTGTACAATGACAGCGTTACCTCGTATAACGCGGGCGATGCTGAAAAGGCCCGTGAGGGGTTTGTGCAGGTGGCCAACTCCGGCTATGCCGTACAGGGCGACAAGACCCCGGCCGATTATATCATGATGATCGACAATCCGATGGAAACCGTCGAAACCATCATGCCGCTGGTCGATGAATCCGATGTTGGGATGACGCCGGTTCCGGTTCAGGAGCCGGTTGTGGAAACGATTGAGGTGATGGTGCAGGAACCTGCCGATCAGGAGATTGAGCCGGCCGATATGCTGCAAGTGACCGAACCGCAGCCTGTGTTGGACACACCGCAGGAACAGAATTATTTACAAGTCATTGATGCCAAGAATGCCCGCCTGATGAGCTATACCAAGGCGATTGTGGATGATGCACAGGAAAAAGCCCAAACTCATCTGAACCTCAACGAGTTTGATCAGGCCAAAGCAGCCCTCCGCAGAGCCTTCTCGACGATTGAAAAGAACAAAATGCTGCTGGGCGATGCGCAGTATAAAGACTATTATGCCAGGTTGTCAAATCTGTCTCAGACGGTGGATGAGGCTCAAATGGCGTATCAGGCCAAAACCGATCAGGCCGCAACGGCGGCCGCCGATCAGTTGACCGAACAGCTCCGCGAAACGATGGAAACCCAGCGGGCTCAGGCAATTGATACGTATATGGGACGGACGTATGCGTTCATGGATCAGCAGCGATACGATGAAGCGCTGGGCCAGTTGGAACAGCTTCTGGCGATTGATCCGTTGAATCAAAATGCACTGGTTCTGAAGAAAAATTTGCAGCGTATGATCAGTTTCATTGAGCAGCGTCAAGTTCGCGATCAGGCTAATCAGGAAGAGATTGATCTGCTGATCAAGGCCGATCGGCAGTCGATTGCCTATGCGAACGAGATCAACTTTCCGCGGAACTGGAAAGAGATTTCCGAACGTCGCGACCAGGCATTGGAGGAAGGCTTGAGCCCGGCTGATCTTGCCGTGAACCGCCAACTCGAAAAGAGTGTTGATTTGTCCATGCTTACCGAGGATACCACCTTTGAAGAGGCGATTGACATTATCCGTAATGCAGTGGATCCCCCGTTGACCATTATTGTGCTGTGGAGCGATCTGAGTGATAATGCGTTTGTCGATAAAGATACAGCGATTAATATGACCGGTGAAGGACTTAATAGTATTGTTCTAAAGGTCGGTTTGCAGCGACTGCTTCAGGCGGTCAGCTCGTCGGCTGTTTCCGAATTAGGCTATGTGCTTGAAGACGGCGTTATTACGATTGCTTCGGAAGAATCGTTGCCCGAGAATTTCAAGCAGAAGACGTATGATGTGACAGATTTGCTCCAGCAGCCTGCTGATTATAACGAATATAATCAGAATCAGGGCATGGGCGGCCAGGGCGGCCAAAGCGGCGGCATGGGCGGCGGCGGCATGGGCGGCATGGGTGGCGGCGGCATGGGCGGTATGGGTGGCGGCGGCATGGGCGGCATGGGTGGCGGCGGCATGGGCGGCGGTGGCGGCGGCTACGGCGGTGGCGGTGGCGGCATGGGCGGCGGCAGTCAACAGGGTGGAAACTGGCAGGCACGCCGCAGAGGGTACGAGCTGATGTACACGATCCAGGAAACACTGGAACCGGATTCATGGTATGATGCCGGTGGTGAAGGCCGGATTGAACAGTATAGCGAATCAAAACTGATTGTCTGGCAGAGCCCCGAAGTTCATCAGATGATTGAGGAGTTTCTCAACGAGTTGCGGGCCGATCTGGGCCAGCAGATTGCTGTGGAGGCTCGATTCCTGCTGGTGGATGAAAACTTCCTCGAAGATATTGGGATGGATGTGGAAATTCCGAAGATCAAGGTCGGAAAGACCTTTGGGGGCGATGATGGCATTATTTCGGTTGAACAGGATTCCTATACACATACGATCCCGACTGGAACGAAGATTACGAGTACACTTGGGGGGCAGTTTGCAGATGCAGCCTTGGGAACATCCTTCAATCTTGATCTGGATGATTTTGAGGCGAACTTTATCATTCGCGCCACACAGGCCCACCGAAATGCCAAAACACTGACGGCTCCCAAGGCGATGGTACTCAACGGCGAATCGGCCACCATGCAGGTCTATACCGATCAACGTTTGAAGACCGGCAGTGAGCTCAACAGTGAAACGACCACAACTCAGGGGATCGTCAATACGGTTTACTGGTGGGATACGGAATTGGAAGATATCAGTACCGGTGTTCGCCTGGTGATTACGCCCGTTATTACGGCTGACAAAAAATATGTATTGCTGCGTATTACCGCGACATTAGAGGAATTATTGTCAACTGCTATCGGTAAGTCGATCGGAATTGTCGGTGACGGTACTGTTGAAGATGAATATATCTTACCTACGACACAGACCAGCTCTGTGCAGACACGTGTCACCGTTCCGGACCAGGGGACGGTGCTGATGGGCGGATTGACGCTAACGGCTGAAAATCAGATTGAATCCGGGGCTCCGGTATTGAGCAAGGTGCCGATTCTGGGCCGCTTCTTCTCAAACCGCAGTGATGTTCGAGACAAGCAGATTCTGTTGATTATGGTTCGCCCGTCGATTGTTCTCAAGGATGAAGCTGAAGAGGACGCACTGGCGGCATTGTCCAACTAAATCTATCAGCAGCCGTAAAACGATGCACTTCAAAGGGACACGTTTAAAAGCGTGTCCCTTTTTTTGTCGGGAATCACATGATGGCTTGACGGATTTGTAAGCGGCGTTCTCATTTAAGCCGAAGGGGGTAATCAGAGAATGCTGTTGGGATGGGAGGACGATGAAAGCAGATGAGATAACCCCCTCAACAAAGTTGAGGGGGTTAATTTATACGATTATTGGTACATTTTCGCCTTGAGCTGTTCGTAACCCAGTTGAGCGATCAGGTTATCGAGGATGACCATCGCGGTATAGTTTTCCGCGACCGGCCAGATACGTCCGACGATCGTAGGATCGCGACGGGTAATTGCCGCCAGGTCCGTGTTTTCCATGGTGTACTTGTCAATCGTGTGCTGGGGTCTGTCAATGGTCGGCGTTGGTTTGACGGCCAGTCGGACGATGATGTCCTGTCCGGTGGTCAGGCCGCCGGTGATGCCGCCTGCCTGGTTGGAGTCAAAGACGACTTTTCCGTTTTCTGTATGTATCTGGTCATTGCTTTCAAAGCCGGTCATGTCCTTGACGGCAAAGCCCGCTCCGACTTCCACGCCCTTAACGGCGCCGATGCCGAGCATCATGCCCAGATCAGCATCCAGCTTATGGAAGACCGGCTCGCCGAGTCCTGCGGGGGCTCCGGTGACGCGTACTTCGACGAGTCCGCCGGAAGAGTCACCGGTCTTGGTGATCTTGTTGCAGGCGTCGAGCATTTCATCGGCCGCGGCGATATCCGGGCAGTCGATGACCGCATGGACGCCGTATTTGTCGGCGACTTCCTGATGCGTGATTTTCGGGGCCTTGGCACGGATGTCGTCGATTTCGTTTTCGACTTGTGCGAGAACCGCCATTTTCTCCAAAAATCGCATTTCCGGTGTCAAACGACCATTCACGAAGATTTCCTGATAGAACGGGTCGAGATCATGCCGCATTTTCTTATAGCGTTCGGTGTATTCAAAGATCGTTTTTGAATCCATCTCGGGACAAGCGACGCCCGCGGCTTCCTTGATAAACGAGAATACCTCGATACCGAAGCTCTTGAGGATCTTTTTGGCGACATAACCGGCGGCGACAATGGTTGAGGTATAGCGACCGCTGAAGATGCCGGCGCCAATCGCATCGTCATCGGGGCCGTACTTTACGAACGACGCATATGAAGCGTGACCGGGCCGCGGGGTGCGGTTGGTGTCCTGATATTGTTTAATATGAATAAAGTGCCGATCCAGATTCGGAATCAGGATCGACAGAGGCGTCCCGTTGGTGTGATTCTTGTTGCCGGCACCTTCCACCGTGTCGGCGGCATTAAATCCGGTGTATAAAACCGGGATGTCCGGCTCTTTACGAGGGCTCGACAGTTCGTCAGCGCCGGGTTTGCGAAGCAGCAGATCCCCATAGATTTCCTGTTCGGTCAACTGCATTCCCGGAGGCATCCCGTGAACCATCGCCGTCAGGCCTTCCTGGTAGGAACCGCCGGCAACTGAGACTTGAAAATTGCGTCCAATGTGACAGCCAATCATGTGACATTCTCCACTAAAAGGTTAACATTCTTGTATATAGAAACGCCATCATACAGATTTACAAAAAAATATCAACCCCATTTGTCAGGTGGGAATTAAAGCAGCCGGAATCAAACAACCGATTTATGGGGCCTGTGTGTGGATATATCTCTATTTTGAGAGGTAGATAATAAAAAATCCTACTATAAAGACGCAGAAACACCAGTTTTCTTTCTTTGTTCTCAATTCTCTTTTTTGTACAATGACTCTCAAATCAGAATAATAACATGCAGGGAGTTAAACCATGCAGCGAAATCTTAGCGACATTAAGTTAACTGAAGAAGAACATATCAAGCAGGCGGGCCTGTTTCTGGATTTTGATGAGATCGTCCGAAAAGGGGCGATGTCCAAGGAAGAAGTGCTGATTGCCAAGTGGTATGGGATTTACCGCTCGCGTCAAACCGGCGATCACATGGCCCGGGTTGTCATTCCCGGTGGCCAGATGACGGCGTCGCATGTCAAGGGAATTGCCGATCTGGCTGACACGTATGCCGGCGGCAAAATTTCGTTCACCACGCGTCAATCGGCGCAATACCACAAACTGCAAATGAACGATTTGCCGGAAATGCTTCGCGATCTCAAGAGGAAAGGCTTGACGACATTTCACGGCTGCGGCGACGTGACACGAAATGTCGCGGCTTGTCCCTGGTCGAGCATTTGCAAGCATCGCCGATTTGATGTGCTGCCGTATGCGAAAAAGGCAGCGAAGTTGTTGAGTGACAGTCGCGATCTGGATAATCTGCCGCGAAAGTACAAAGTGGTCTTTTCCGGATGCACCGCCAACTGCGGACAACCTTATCTGAATTGCTTTGGCGCTAACGCGATTGTTCGTAAAAATGCGCAAGGTGAAGAGGAAATCGGTTTCCAGGTGGTGATCGGCGGCGGCATGGGGTGGAAGCCTTTTGTGGCACAGCAACTATATTCATTCGTGCCTGCCGATGCGATTGTAAAGATTTCGAGGGCAGTGGGCTTGCTGTTCAGTGAACAGGGCGATCGAACCAGCCGCAAGCATGCCCGTCTGAAATTCGTCGTAGACCGGCAGGGCATCGACAAATGCCGCCAGTTGCTGGAGGATATTTACAAACGCGAAGGTGTTGACGCATCCGCGTTTGAGACGGAAGCGGTTGCTGATTGCGGTCCGGCGATCCCCACACGTCCGCTGCGTGATCCGGACCCGGTGGACGATTCAGGCTTGTATATCCAGCGTGTCATGGTCCCCAAAGGCGAAATATCCGCTTCTGACCTTCGACAAATTGGCGAACTGGCACAACTCTACGCCGACGGGCATGTCTATGCCACGAACCGGCAGAATCTCGAACTGCATGGTGTTGATGCCACTAAACGTCCAAGCGTGCAGGCCGAGTTGCAGAAGATAGGGCTGCTGGCCGATGGCTTTTACGGGATTCAGGATATTGTCAGTTGTGTCGGCACGACGTATTGCCCGCTGGCCGTGACGAAAACGCATGATATGTATGACCGGTTGGCCGAAGTTGTTGCCGAAGATAAATATGAGCCGATTCGAGAGAAGATTCTCATTAACATTACCGGCTGTCCGAATTCATGTGCGCAATATTATATTGCCGATATCGGCATGCGAGGGCGACGAATCCGCCAGGAAAGCGGCTCTGTCGAAGGCTATGAGATTCGCATCGGAGGGACGCAGACACATCACGGCGAAATCCTCGGCGATTTCAAATTCGATGACTGCGAGACGGTGATACGGTGTGTGCTCGATACGTTTATGCATATTTGCAAAGACACCGATTATGACAGCTTGGCCGCACACGTTCGCGAGCAGGGAATCGGTCTTTACCAAAAGGAGGTTGACGCACTATGAGCATTGACTATACGAATAAAGCGCCGAATCCGCTCGAATATTCCGTAGAGACTGGGGCGGCCGACAAGCCGACAGATTTCCAGGTGATTGCCAAAGACGTTCCCTGTCAGCAGGCCTGCCCAGCCAAGACGAACGTGCCGGAATACATTCGCCTGATTAAAGAAGGCAAATATGATCAGGCCCATTTAATCAACCAGGAAGATAATGTGCTGCCCGGAGTGCTGGGGCGAATCTGTACGCATCCGTGCCAGTCGGATTGCCGGCATCAATGGACCAATACGCAAGGCCCGGTACGCATCTGTTCACTGAAACGTGCCGCCGCGGATATGAAATCAAGGCCCAGCCAGCCGTTGCCTGCATATTTTGAGCCGACCGGCAAAAAGACGGCTGTGATCGGAGCCGGGCCGGCGGGACTGGCCGCGGCACGGGAATTAAAACGTTATGGCCATGAGGTGACGATCTATGAAAAACTGCCTTATGCCGGCGGACAGGTTCGCATGGGGGTGCCGGAGTTTCGCCTGCCTCACGCCGTGTTGAATGAGGACATTCAGGCGGTTCTCGACAGCGGTATTGAGATGATCTACGGTCAGTCAATTGACAGCGAACGCACGAGCGAGTTGGCGGGGCAATATGATGCGGTGCTGCTGGCGACCGGAGCGAATGTGCCGCGTTCGATTCATCTGGACGGTGTGCCGGACGAGGCGGTGATCGAGGGATTGAACTTCATGAAACAATTCAATGACGCTGAACCGATGGAACTGTCTGCAGAGGATGTGTTGATTATCGGGGGCGGCTTTACCGCTGTTGACTGTGCCCGTTCGGTGCGACGCTTGTCGCCGGATGCGTCGGTGTCGATCATGTACCGCCGCGGTGAAAATCAAATGGCCGCGACCGATGGCGAATTCGAGCAAATGGAAAGCGAAGGCATTGCAATCCAGACGCTGGTGACGCCTGTCAGTGCGCAGGCCGCAGATGGGAAGTTGCAGTCGGTTAAATTTGTTCGCAATCGACTGGGCGCGCCGGATGACTCGGGTAAGCCGTCGTTTACACCGATTGAAGGCAGTGAGTTTGAGTTGCCGTGCCAGATGCTGATTCTGGCGATTGGACAATCGCCGGATATGACGATTTTTCCGGAAGGTGTTGAAATTAACGGTTGCCATGAAACATCGCAGAAAGATTTGTTTGTTGCGGGCGATTTCGCTATGGGCAATGGCGATGTGATTCACGCGGTTGCGGACGGCAAACAAGCGGCTGAAAAAATCGATCATTATCTAATGGGGCAGATGCGACGCAAAACAGCGATCAAGATCGAACCAGCTGATGAAGGCATCGGACGCATTCGTGATTATGATTTGCTCGAACCGGTGTCCATGGGAGTACTGCCGACGCCCATGCGGAACCGAATCAAAGAAGTCGAACTGGGCTTTACTGTCGAACAGGCGGAAACGCATGCGAAGCGATGTTATTTCTGTAATTATAAGTTTGAAATCGATCAGGATAAGTGTATTCATTGCGACTGGTGTATCAAGGTCTCGCCGCGGGAGTGTATCCATCGGCTGAAAACACTGGAATATGATCCGCAAACTTTCGAAGCAACGTTCGAAAAAGCCGATGCATCCAAACCCGAAGAAGCGACGTATATCTGGATCGAAAGTGACAACTGCATTCGCTGCGGTAATTGTTACGGCATCTGCCCGGTCGATGCGATTACCCTGCGCAAAGCCGATCGCTGTGACGGCTGCGGATAATTTTTTGCCACCAAGGACACAGAGAACGCAGAGAGGGAAATCGCCTAGGCGATTTGTTCGGTGATGAAGTCGTAGTTGTCGCGGGCGGTTATTTTGGCGCGGATGAATCGTCCGGTGTGGGCGGTGCAGTGGGTAATGTGGCAGACGCTGTCGATGTGCGGGGCCTGGCCGTAATAGCGGCCGACGGCGCCGTCTTCGCCGGCTTCGTCGACCAGGATTTCCAGTTCGCGGCCGATCTGGGCGTCCATTTTGTCAAAGATGATCTGCTGCTGGCAGCTCATGAGCCGGTCGACGCGGTCGTTTTTGACGTCGTCGTCGATCTGGTCGGGCAATTCGGCGGCGGGGGTGTCGATTTCCGCAAAATACGGGAAGCAGCCCAGCGCGTCGAATTTGGCGAATTTAATGAAGTCCAGCAGCTCGTTGAACTGGTCCTCTGTTTCGCCGGGGTAGCCGACGATGACGGTGGTTCGCAAGGCGACATCCGGGATTGCGGCGCGGAACTTGGTGATCAACTCCATTGTGTTGGCCTTGGTGTCGGCGCGGCGCATGGATTTGAGGATGTCGTCGTTGATGTGCTGGACGGGGATATCGACATACGGCACGACCTTTTCGCTTTGGGCGATTTTGGTGATGAGTGCGTCGTCAACGCCGGCGGGATAGAGGTACATCAGGCGGACCCATCGCAAGGCTGGGATTTTTTCGAGTGCGTCGATGAGGGCGATCAGGCCGTCGGTTCGCTTGAGGTCGCGGCCGTAGTAGTTGCTGTCCTGGGCGATGATGCTCAGTTCGACGGCGCCGAATTTGACCAGTTCGCGGGCTTCGTCGACGACGACGTCCAGCGGCTTGCTGCGAAATCGGCCGCGGATGGCGGGGATGGTGCAGAAGGCGCAGTTTCGGTCGCAGCCTTCGCTGATGCGCAGGTAGGCCCAGTGCTGAGGAGTGATCAGCAGGCGGCCGCGGTCGTCGTGGATGGCGATATCGGTCGATTCGAGGTAGCTTTTGGGCTTGTGGCACTTTGCGGGGAGGCAGTCGGCGATGATCTCGGCGATGCGGTCGCGCTGGGCGAGTCCGACGATGGCGTCGATGCCTTTGACTTCGTCGGCGAGGGTTTCGCCCATGCGTTCTGAGAGGCAGCCGGTGACGACGACTTTTTGGACACAGCCTTTCTTCTTTTGAGCCACGGCCTGTCGGATGAAGCCGAGGGCCTCTTCCTTGGCCGGTGCGATGAAGCCGCAGGTGTTGATGACGACGACATCGGCGTTGTCGGGGTCGGGGCTGATGACGAAGTCGGCCGAGCCGATCTGCGCGAGCATGGATTCGGAGTCCACGATGTTTTTCGGGCATCCCAGTGCAACAAAGCCCACAGTTACCGGATTGGATTTATTCTTTTTTGTCATATTGCACAGACATTATCAAAAAAAGCGGGTGAAATCTACGAAAGATTGGCCGTTCTTCGGAAAAAATCTGAAATTTGAAATAATTCCCCTCCTGTGCGGCGTCTTAGAATTCGACTTATAACTTTGAGGGGAATTTTCGCGGGGATGGGGCTACCGTGAAGTCGATAGCCGACATAGCCGCGAAGAAATAGCCGTTTTTAAGTGATATGAGTCTGACTTTAGAAGGCCCTATTTCTATTTATGCAAATTGCACATTGGAGGGCCTTTTTCGTTACAGAAAATCCCGGTCTGTTGCCGATAAACAGGTGTAGCATCGGATGCGTCAACGGATGACGCAGTGATTTGTGCGCCGCATTTTGAATTTCGAGTGGGAATGACGTTTAGGAAACATCATTATCTGATTTTTGCAGCGGGTTTGTGTCTCATGGCGGGGCTGGCCGGCTGCGGTGATTTTTTTGAGAAAATGCCAACCGACCTGGAGTCGCGCGCGGTGATCCGTGATATTTCGCGTGTGCGTGAGAATCCACACGTTGATAATCCGCTGCCGGAGGTTTATACGGCCGGTCCACAGCGGCTGAAAGTTGAAGACGGGGTTAAACTGTTTTATTTCACGCGATACCTTCCTACCGGCGATATGAACTACAGTAATCCGAAGAACCCTGGGCAGCAGGAGCAGATTCGGGGCTTTGCGGGGACTATTCAGGAGTTAGGGTTTAAGGTCAGCACTAATCCCAGCACCAACCAGCTTGTGATTCATTGCGCCGATGACGCGGAATGTGATACGATTCTGGCGTACCTGGAAAAGACGGATGTACCGCCGATTCAGGTGCATATCGATTGTTTGATCCTGGAGCGGTTTGGCGATGTGACGCAGGACTGGGAAACGACGCTGCTGGTTGAGAACTTTTTGGGTAACGAGATTACATTCGGGGCGGGGAAGTATCCGAACCCGGTGTTTCCGGGTGCGTCGCTGCGCGAGACGCGTCGCGGTGAGTTCGGGCTGGATTTCGGGTACTGGATGAACAAGGGGGTTCCGGGTCACCAGGTGCGTGCGGTGGTGGATATGCTGGAGTCGCGGGGGTATCTGAAGATTTTGCTGAATCCGACGCTGGAAACGGTCAATGGCAAGTCGGCACGTGTACAGATTCGTGATAATGCGCCGCTGGAAAAAACGGTGACCGAAGGCGGCGACAAGACCTACACGGTGACGAGCTATCAGTGGGTGGCCGATACACTGGCGGTGACGCCGTATGTGTATGCAGACGGGTCAATCGGGTTGAAGACGGATATTACGATCGGTTCGAAGTCCAAGCCGGAAGGTGTGGTTCAGACGTCGATTATTACCGAGCGTTCGATCAGTGTGGCTGAGAACCGGATACAGCCGGGCAAGAGTCTTGTGATTGGGGGGATGCGAAAGAGTGAAAATCGTTCCGTTATTCGCGGCGTGCCTTTCTTTAAGGATTTGCCGGTTATCGGGGTGCTGTTTTCCAGCAAGGATTTTGAAGAAAAGGCGACGGAGATTGTTTTTGTCTTAACGCCGAGCGTTTCGTCGGGGGGTGTGGACTATGAAACGATGTCGGGTGTGATTCGCGAGAAGTTTTCGACGCCGGACTATCGATCCGAGTTGGATGAGATTGTCACTGACCCCCTGGGCAGCAAGGTGTATTCGGAACTGGTTGTCGAAAAGACGGATGAGGCTGAAAATGCGAGAGTCCGGTTTGAGCGGCTAGCGGCGCAGTCGAAGCGTCAGGCCGAAGCGGAACGTTTGCGTGCAGAGCAGGCAATTCTCGAATCTCAGGCGCTGCGGATTCAATCGCATGAGACGCAGGCGCTGATTGACAAGGCGATGGCTCAAAAGAAGGCAGCGGAAGCTGAGGCGGCGGCGGCGACCAAAGCCGCCGAAGCGCAGCAGGCCCGGATTTCTCAGACACAGGCCGACATTGATAAGGCGATGCAGGAAGCCGAACAGGCTCGTCAGCAGGCGCAGGCCGCACAGCAGGAATTACAATCGGCCGAGGGACGTGCGGCGGCCCTGGGCGAGCAGGTGAAGAAGATTCGTGAGGATGCTGCTCGCCTCCAACAACAATTACAGGAATTGGAAAACGCCGGCGAAACGGACACGCCTGCGGAGGAACCGAAACCAACCCCATGAAACTGACTAAGCGGACAATTGATCGATTGCGTATTGGGATGCTCGTGTGTGCGATTCTTCTCGGGATTGCCGGGTGCGGCGATTTCTTTTCGGAGAAATCCACGGAAATCCAGTCCAAGGCGATTCTTGACGAGTTGGAGCAGGTCCGGGAGAGTCCGCATATTAACAATCCGCTGCCTGAGATTTACCGCCAGCCGGCCAGCCGGTTACCGATTAAAGACGGTGTCAAGCTGTTTTACTTTACGCAGCATCATGATCCATCGCGTTTGTCGTCACTGGTCCAGCAGCAGTTGGGGATTAAGACAACATTGAACGTTGCGACCAATCAGATTGTCGCCTATTGTAAGGATGATACGCATGCGGATGCGGTGCAGCGATATTTTGAGTTAACGGATGTTGAGCCGGTCCAGATCAATATTGACTGTCTGATCCTTGAGCGGTTTGGTGATATTACGATGGACTGGGAAACGTCGCTTCTGGTTGAAAATCTGCTGGGCGAGGAAGTTACGCTGGGCGAAAAACTGGGAACGTTTAATGACAACGGCGTATTGACCGATCTGAACCCGGCTTTTCCGGGTGCGTCATTGCGGGAGGCCGAACGTGCAAATTTCGGATTGGATTTTGGCCACTGGATTGACCAGGGCGTGCCGGGCCACCAGGTGCGGACGATTGTGGATGTGCTGGTTTCGCGGGGTTATTTGAAAATCCTGCTGAATCCGCAGTTGGAGACAATTAACGGTAAACAGGCGACGGTGACGATTAAGGACTTAGCGCCGATTGAAGAGGTCAAGACGGGCAGTGCCGGTGCCAGCGGCGTGTATAATATTACCAAGTATGTCTGGGTGGAGGATACACTGACAGTGACGCCGCATGTGTATTCGGACCGCTCGATCGGGCTGGAGACGTCGATTCGGATCGGTTCCCGTTCCAAGCCGGAAGGTGTGGTGCAGCGGTCCATCATTACCGAGCGTTCGATTGATGTGGCTGAAAACCGTATCGAACCGGGTAAAAGTTTGATCATCGGCGGGATGCGAAAGAGCGAGAAGCGGTCGGTTATTCGCGGGGTGCCGTTCTTTAAAGATTTGCCGCTGATCGGCGTTCTGTTTTCCAGTAAGGATTTTGAAGAGAAGGGCACGGAGATTATCTTTATTCTGACTCCGAGTATTTCTTCGGGCGGGGTTGAGAATAAAACGATTGTTGAAGAATTTCGCAAGAAGCATGAGGATTACGAATACAAAACAGGCCTGACAGATATGCTGACCGAGCCGTTCGGGACGACAGCTTATACGGAAATGATTGAAAGCGAAGCGGCCGAGGCGGAGTTGGAACGGATTCAGGCTGAACTGGACCTGGAGCAGGCGCAGATGCAGTCGCAGAGCGAAAAGGAACGTGCCGATAAGGCGTGGCAGCAGGCCGAGCAGTTGAGAGCGCAAGCCAGAGAATTGCAGGGCAAGGCCCAGCAGGCGATTGATGAGGCCAAGGCGGCCGCGGCACAGGTTGAGGCGATTAAGAACCAGACGCAGGCTGATCAACAGAAGGTTGAGGAGATCGAACAGAAGAAACAGCAGTCCCTGCAGGAGGTTCAGGCGTCTCAGAAACAGGCCCAGGAAGCGACCGAGAAGGCGCGTCAGGCTGCCCAGCGGGCTCAACAGATGCAGCAGCAGGCCCAGCAGGCTCAGGCACAGTTGGAAAAGGCGAAAAAGGAAGCGGCTAAGAAGGAAGCTGCTGAAAAGGAAGCCGAGGCGAAACAACTTCAGGAGCAGGCCCGTCGGGCTCAAGAGCAGTTAGAAAAGGCCAAGCGGGAAGCGGCTGAAAAGGAAGCCCGGCAGAACGCTCAGGAGCCATCGCCGCAAAAGCCGGCCCCCACTCAGCCGGCTGAGGACTAGACGGAGTAGGGTTTCGATTACGTTGTTGAAGCAAATCCGCCAGAATTCTGTGAACCTTTCTTTCTTACCGGACTACTAAACAAGGTAGTTTAATGCCTATTGAAAGGGTCTGGTATGGTCTAAAACCGGAGAGAACACGCCGTGAATGTTTTTTGTTTTATGTTGACTGGCAGGGACTCAGGTCGTATGATAAACACCAATGTTAAGCCATAATTAGGATTGACGATGACGAAAGTACATTTTATCACATCACGTTGCAAGGGATGCGGCTTGTGTGTTCAATTTTGCCCGAATGGGTGCCTGAAAATGTCGGCGGACCTGAACGAACAGGGCCGGCCGTACCCGGAACTGGCTGATGCGCAGACGTGTACGACGTGCGGAATTTGTTTTCGAATGTGCCCGGATGCGGCCATTGAAGTGAATCGAGAAGAAAAATCAACCTGCAAGACCGCTGGGCCAAAAAGCGGCGAGTAGCTTGCTGATCGGATCGCCACAGAGGGCGTTTCGTATATCAAGATAAGGGAGTAGTTAACAGGTTATGGGGCAAAAAATACTGCTTAAAGGAAATGAGGTGATGGCCGAGGCTGCGGTACAGGCCGGTTGTCGCTTTTTCGCGGGTTATCCAATCACGCCACAAAATGAAGTTCCCGAGTATATGTCCAAACGTCTGCCGGAAGTGGATGGCGTGTTTGTACAGGCCGAGAGCGAAGTGGCCGCGATCAACATGATCTTCGGGGCTTCGGCTGCGGGGGCTCGGTGCATGACCAGTTCGTCGTCGCCGGGGATTAGCCTGAAACAGGAAGGCATCAGCTATATCGCCTCGGCCGAACTGCCGTGCGTGATTGCCAATATGCAGCGGGGCGGACCGGGGTTGGGCAATATTCGGGCGTCACAAGCCGATTACTGGCAGGCGGTCAAGGGCGGCGGACACGGTGATTACCAACTGATTGTGCTGGGGCCGTCGGATCTACCGGAATTATATCAATTAACGATGAACGCGTTTGACTGGGCTGATTACTACCGCAATCCGGTGATGATTCTCGGGGACGGGATTTTGGGCCAGATGGCTGAGCCGGTCGAGATTTTGCCGTATGCACCGATCCTGGAGATGCCCGAAAAGGATTGGATTCTGGACGGCTGCAAAGGACGCGATCCGCGAGTTATCAAGACGCTGGTGCTGAA
The DNA here is from genome assembly GCA_963675155.1 of Anaerohalosphaeraceae bacterium. Taxonomy (GTDB): domain Bacteria; phylum Planctomycetota; class Phycisphaerae; order Sedimentisphaerales; family Anaerohalosphaeraceae; genus 4572-13. Next base: position 2,309,339 of record OY775912.1, read on the forward strand.
GCCTGCCGACGGACTGGTGCCGCATAATGAGCACCTGCAGGAAAAATACAGACGCATTGAAAACGAACTGTCGCTTTGCGAAGAGTATCATACTGATGACGCCGACATAATCATTGCCGCTTACGGGATTTCCGGACGCATTGCCAAAGGCGCTGTGAAACTGGCCCGTCAAAAGGGGATTGCGGTTGGACTCATTCGTCCGATTACCCTGTGGCCGTTTCCCAAGCAGGTGTTTGAAGCCGCGGCTAAAACCGCTCGCCAGATGCTGGTGGTGGAAATGAGTCACGGACAGTTTATTGAGGATGTCAAACTGGCGACGCGCTGTTCGGTGCCGGTGGAATTTCTCGGCAAGGGCGGCGGCTGGTATCCGAACGAAGAGATCATTTTGGAAAAAATCGAAGCGATGGCTCGCGGAACTGTTTCAGCGATGAAGGGGGCCAACTCATGAAGACATTGAAACGAACTGAAGTCTTAACGGATTGTCAAACTCACTATTGTCCCGGCTGCGGTCACGGCATCGCGCATCGGCTGGTGGCTGAGGTGATCGAAGAGTTGGGCATCCGCGAAAAAACAATCGGCACTGCTCCGGTTGGCTGTGCGGTTCTGCTGTACGATTATTTTAATTGTGACATTATCGAATGTGCCCATGGACGGCCTCCAGCGGTTGCGACGGGCATCAAACGTGTCCAGCCGGATAAGATTGTCTTTACCTATCAGGGCGACGGTGACCTGGCGGCCATTGGGACGGCAGAGACGATTCATGCCGCCAATCGCGGCGAGAATATAACCGTCATCTTTGTGAATAATGCGATTTACGGGATGACCGGCGGGCAGATGGCGCCGACCACGCTGACCGGCATGCACAGCACGACCACGCAGGATGGTCGCGGCAGTCACGGCGAGGGCGCACCGCTGAAAGTGTGTGAATTGCTCAGTGCATTGGACGGCGTTTGCTATCTTGAACGCACGGCGGTCAGCACTCCCAAAGATGTCAACGATACGAAACGCGCGATTAAAAAGGCGTTTCAAAACCAGATCGATCAAAAAGGCTTTTCACTGGTCGAAGTGCTTTCGATGTGCCCGACGGATTGGAAGCTGTCGACCTCGAAGGCGGTTGATTTTGTCAACGGACCGATGAAAGAAGCTTTTCCGCTGGGCGTTTATAAGGACAAGGGGTAATGAATAACAAACAGGCCAAAATAATAATTGCCGGATTTGGCGGACAGGGCATCGTCCTGATCGGCAACGTCCTTGCACGGGCGTGTGTGATTGAAGAAAAGAACGTGGTCGGCATGGTTTCTTACGGTGCCGAAATGCGGGGCGGCACCGCCAATGCCTCCGTGGTTATCAGCGAAGAGGAAATCGCCAGTCCCTTTGTGGTCACCCCGAGTCATGCAATTATTCTGAACCATCCGTCGCTGGATCGTTTCGAACCGGACGTTGACCCCGGTGGCTTGGTCCTGTTGAACACGTCGCTCATGCAGCGGCAACTGGAACGCAAAGACCTGGATTGCATTCACATTGCGGCCACAGAGACCGCGCATGCTTTGGGCAATCTGCGTGTGGCCAATATCGTGGCCCTGGGCGCTTTTGTCCGGCACACCGGATTGGTGGACATTGCCAGCATCGAGCATGGGCTCAAAGATCTGTTTGCCTCGAAAAAGTCCAACCTGATCGATATCAATTTAAAGGCTCTGCACGCGGGTGCTGAAAGCAGTCGTTTCGAGCCTGCTGCAGTGAATGCCGGTGTTTAAAAAGGCGTGATGGAATGCAGACGGGAATCGGAAAAACGGCGGCCGGGGGATTTCATCAAACGGTTATGAACGGCGTTCGACGCGGTAAAATGTCGATTGGCATCCGCATGACGCCGATGATCGATGTCATTTTTCTGCTGTTGACGTTTTTCGTGTTAACGGCCAAGTTTCAGGAACCGGAGCAGATTTTACCGATTCTCATGGGCACCGCCAATGCCCAAAGCCGTCAAACGGTCCAGACGCCGCTGGCCATTCATGTCAAACCAACTGCCGCGGGCTGTATCGTCGAATTTGAAAATAGTTCCGGGATTGAGCTTGCTGGTCAGGATGTGGGGCCCGGATTGTTGAAATTGACGCAAAACCTTCAGAAAACCGTCAAAAATGGGGCAAATCGGCCCATTGAACTTTACTGTGATGATGCGGTCCCGTGGGATGTTGTGGTAAAAATATATGATATTTTATATGCTTTGGGAGCGAGGGATATCACCTTTCGGATTGACCCATAGGTGTTTTTTGAACAATTGTTAGGTATTCTTGCATTCCGTATTTCAATTTGATATAATCAGTTGGGTAGAGAGTGTCTGTCTATGGATGCCTCAGTTTTAGAAAATAAGAACTAATTTTTGAATATCAGGAGCCAATTGAATGGCAAAATCAAAAGGCCAGGGAGACAAGCGGGACGTGTGCAGTTTTTGCGGACGGACCAAGAAAGCGGTCGATGCGTTTGTCGAGGGTCCGGGTGAAGTCTTTATTTGCCCGGAGTGTATCGACCTTTGCTATAATATCGTCCGGCAGGAACGTCGCCGTATCAGCGGTGCGGGTGCGATGTTTGATGAAGTGCCGAAGCCGCGTGAGATCAAGGAATTTCTCGATCAGTATGTCATCGGACAGGTTCGTGCCAAGAAAAGTCTATCCGTTGCAGTGCATAACCATTACAAACGGTTGCTGCATGCCGACAGTGAAGATGAAGGTGTCGAAATCGAAAAATCCAACATTCTGCTGATCGGACCGACGGGTTCGGGCAAGACGCTGCTGGCCAAGACGCTGGCGCGGATGCTGCATGTGCCGTTTGCGATTTGCGATGCGACGACGGTGACCGAGGCCGGGTATGTGGGCGAGGATGTCGAGAACTTTCTGCTGCGTCTGGTGCAGGCGGCGGACTATGATATTGAGGCCGCTCAGCGCGGGATTGTCTATGTCGATGAAATTGACAAGATCGGCAAGACCAACCAGAACGTTTCGATTACGCGTGATGTTTCGGGCGAAGGCGTCCAGCAGGCCTTGTTGAAAATGCTGGAAGGCACGACGGCCAATATCCCGCCGCAGGGCGGACGTAAACATCCCGAGCAGAATTACATCCAGATCGACACGTCGCAGATTATGTTTATCTGCGGCGGAACATTTGTCGGGTTGGATAACATCGTCAAGAAGCGACTGGGCAAACGCATGATCGGTTTCGGCAGTGAGCACGAGGCGCATCATGATAAAAAGGCTGACTATAGTGAGATTATCGCGCAGGCAACGCCCGAGGATGTGATCAGTTACGGCATGATTCCTGAAATGGTCGGGCGGCTTCCGATTATTACCACGCTGTCGGCGTTGGATGAAGGGGCGTTGGTCCAGATCATGACCGAGCCGAAAAATGCCCTGGTTCGCCAGTACCAAAAGCTCTTCGAGATGGAAGATGCCGAATTGAAGTTTACGGACGAGGCTTTGGTATTGCTGGCACAAAAAGCCATTCAGCGTGACACCGGTGCACGTGCTTTGCGGGCAACGATGGAAGAAATGATGCTGGACTTGATGTATCAGTTGCCGGAAGAGCCCAAGCCGGGCGAATACACGATTACGCCGGAGATTGTGGAAGGCAAAGGAGATCTGTTTCAGCCGGCTCAGGAAGATAAAAAAGAGTCAGCGTAAACGGGTCACTCTAATCAAAAACAAAAAGCAGAGCCGTGTTTTTTACGACTCTGCTTTTTTTATGGCCTGTTCATTCGTGTCTGGATGCCGGATCAAGTCCGACATGACAAATACACAAGTTGCTAAATGTGCTGTATTTACGAAACCTTCATGACGACGACCGACTTGGCCGGCAGCGTGACACGAATCGTATCCTTTTTAAACTCGATGCCTTCCAGTGTGGTCGGCTGGATGGTATTCGGCTTTTCAAAGGTGTTGTGCGTATTCATCGTTTCAGCCGTCAGCACGCGTCCGGAGACTGTCTTGATGTCGGCTTTGACTTTGCATTCGAGTTCGGCCGGTGCGGTCGGGTCCAGGTTGCAGAGCGTAATCAGGATCTCGCCGCTTTTTGTTTTCGAGACGGAGGCATTCAAAGACGGCAGCTTGATGTTTTCCATTTCGTACGTATTGCACGTCAGCTTTGACGGCAGCATCGTGGCCCCCTGATGCTCTTTGAACATTTCAAAGACATGATAGGTTGGCGTGACCAGCATTTTTTCCTTATCGGTCAGAATCATCGCCTGCAGCACATTATTGATCTGTGCGATGTTGCACATCTTGACGCGGTCACAGTGATTGTTGAAGGCGTTCAGGTAGATGGCTGCTGAGACGGCGTCTCGTAGGGTGTTTTGCTGATACAGAAAACCGCCCTTGGTGCCGGCTTCTTCGTCCCACCAGGTTCCCCATTCGTCGACATACAGCGCGACGCGATGGCGGTTGTCATATTTGTCCATGATTTCGATATGCCGATTGATTATATTATCAATCTCAAGGGTGTTTTTCATCAGGTGGAACCATTCGCGTTCATCGAATTGGGTGGCGCTTCCTTTTTTGTTATGTCCCCACCCGCCGGTGCCGCGAACATAATAGTGCAGTCCGAAACCGTCCATCCGGGTGCCGATATTTTTCATGATGGACTCGGTCCATCTTGGGTTGTCGCCGTTGGGCCCGCAAGCTGTTTTGAGAATCCGGCTGCCGGGATAGTTGCGGACATAGGTTTGATAGCGTTTGTACAGGTCGGAGTAATATTCCGGGGTCATGTTGCCGCCGCAGCCCCAGTTTTCGTTACCGACGCCGAAATATTTGATCTTCCAGGGTTTTTCCCGGCCGTTCTTGCGGCGAAGATTGGCCATGTCGCTGTCGCCGTCAAAGGTCATGTATTCGACCCAATCCTGCATTTCTTCGGGGGTGCCCGAGCCCATGTTGCCGGCGATATAGGCTTCGCAGTCAAGCATTTCGCACAGGTCCAGGAACTCATGGGTGCCGAAGGCGTTGTCGTCGGTGACCATGCCCCAGTGTGTGTTGACCATCTTTGCACGCTGATCCCGTGGGCCGATTCCGTCCATCCAGTGGTATTCATCGGCGAAACAGCCGCCCGGCCATCGCAGAACGGGGATATTCAGCTTTTTCAGGGCCTCGACCACATCGGTGCGGATGCCGCGGACGTTGGGGATGTCGGAGTCTTCGCCAACCCAGAAGCCTTCGTAGACACACCGGCCCAAATGCTCGGCAAAATGGCCGTAAATGTCCGGCTCGATGGTGTCTTTGCCCTGATCGGCGGCGATGATGAGTTTGTTAATGCCTTCGGTTTCCTGAAGCGTGGTTTGAGCCGCACATGATGTGACGACAAGGAGACAGGCGACAGTGATCGAAAGAATGATTGCTCTCATAAGAGATACCTCCATTAAAAAAAACTATTTCCTATTAATGAATACGACAATCGTATTTGTACTTAATTATAGAGATACTGATTAAATTCAACAGGGGACAGGAAATTTGTACAACGCTGAAAATAATTCATTTCCTGAGGTATTGATTATTGTCTGATGAAGAAAAAAGTCAATACGAATTTGCCGGAAATTAAACTGTTTTTAAGAAATGAAAATATTGCATCGCAGAGGGGCATTGGTCATATCATAAAAGAGGGGGCCAAACTTGCATCTACTGAGCATCCGGTTTACCCTGAAAAATGGCGAAAAACTTTTTTTTCCCTTTTCCGGCCCTGTCATTTTGTCGATGTAGGGAGCATGTAAGGAGCTTTGTGGTGGTCCATAGAGCTTGTGAACTGAATAAGAAGTTTAAAGAGAGTTGTTTTTCGATTTGGAGATAGTATGATGTTTGATTTTTTCGGACTAGGCAAGAAGTCAGGTAAAACCAAGATCCTGGTTGTTGACGATGAGCCGAATATTGTTCAGACACTCAAGGATCGACTTGAAATGAACGATTATACCGTTTGTACGGCCTGTAACGGTGACGAAGGCTTACGCCGGGCCGAGGAAGAGGCCCCGGATATGATTCTGCTGGATGTGATTATGCCGATTATGGATGGTCATGAGATGCTCGAAAAGCTTCGTCAGCAGGACTGGGGACAGGATATCTCTGTTATTATGCTGACGGCCCGCAGTCAGACGCAGGATATCGAACGGGCCCGTGCCTGCAATATCGACGACTATATCATTAAGCCGTTTGATTTGAGCGAACTGCTGGAGAAAATCGAGAGCATCGTCGAGTCGCGTAAAGCATCGGTGGGCGCATAACAACCGCTTAAAGAACCGAGTGTGCCAATTTATTTTGTTATTCCAGGGAGTCTGCGAGGACTCCTTTTTTGTAGAGGACAGATGTAAAGGGATATGGGGATTGGTATGAGGTGTCAATCTACTCTTAAAAATGCAATTGTTTGCAGCATCGTACTGCTATTTTCAGGGGTTTTGCTGTTTGGTGATGATGGATATTTTGGCATGTCTTTGGAGGAGTTGCTGGATGTCAAGGTGACTTCCGCATCCCGCACAGAACAAACCAGTTCACAACTCGCCATTCCGGTCAGTGTATTGACGGCCGATGAAATTCATGCCAGCGGTCTGACGACGGTTCCTGAACTGCTTGGATTGATGCCGGGTGTTGATGTTCGCCGGGTGGATCGCACACGCTATATTGTCGGTGTTCGCGGCATGATGAGTCATGCTTCGGATCGTACGCTGGTGTTGATCAACGGACGTGCGGCGATGGATTCGACTTTCGGTGCGCCGGACTGGATGGTCTTGCCGGTCCTGGTGGAAGATATCGAGCGTATCGAAGTGCTGCGTGGTCCGGGCGGAGCAGCGTGGGGGGCGAATGCGCTCACCGGTGTGATTAATATCATTACGAAAAAGCCGTCTGCCGATCTGGAGAATTTGTTCAGTACAACCATCAACGAATACGGCGATAGCTATAGCCATTTGCGGCTTGCGGGCAGTGAAGGGAAATGGTCCTGGCGCGTGTCGGCCGGTTACGAGGATTTTGAAAATTCCGATGACGCCGGAGCGGGACGGATGGAGTCTGGTCTGCCGGCCTTAAACGGTTTGATGGGATTTGGCAGCTACCAGGCACGTGATTTTTCACGTAACGGACGTTTTGATACCGAGTTTCATTACCAGGTCTCGGATGACACCCTGTATTCATTCGGAGCAGCCTATTCGGGCTTTGAAAGCGGTGACCGGGAACTGGTCGGTCGTTATCCTCGGAAAGACGTCCATTCTTATATGACACGACTGTTTGCCCGGGTCGATCATGAATTTGATGAAGACCGTTCCGGCTATCTGCAGTGGTACGGCAATTACAGTGTTTCCCATCAGCCGCAGTTGACCGATGAATTTTCGGCCTACGATAATACCCTTGAAGCTCAATATGACGAAAACCTCAGTGATACGCATTCGTTTTCGATTGGCAGTAATTTACGATGGTCGCATCTGACGTCAGACAACAGGGAAGCGGGTGAAATTGAGTTTGCCCATGGCGAATATGACGAGTATTGGGCAGGTCTGTTTATCATCGATCGCATCCACCTGAACGACCGGCTGACGATTGAGAGCCAGGGGCGTGTGGATTACTATAGTGAAACTGATACGGATTGGTCATTGCGATTGGCGGCGATTTATGCACTCGATGATGAGGAGAATCATGTATTGCGCGGGAGTGTCGGACGAGCGTTTCGTACAGCGGGCGTGATGGTTCGGGAACCGAGACTGACCGGGCTTGGCGGTCTGTTTAATCTCGTTCAAAATCCAAGAGGGCTGGATAACGAATCGACCTGGTCGTTGGAAGGCGGCTATACCGGTAAATTTAATGACAACCTGACTTTGCAGGTAAATTCCTACTATCAGCGAATTGAAGATATCATTGAATCAGACAAAGTGGTTGTTGGTCCGGTCACGAATGCTTATTTAATCAATGGTGATGGTGCGGACACCTATGGAACGGAAGTTGAGTTGACTTATAAAATTGAAGACTTCCATTTTACCGGTTGGTATGCTTATAATGAATACGTTACTGATAAGAGTGAACAGGCCATTCGTGCCTATATGCCGGCACGGCATAAAGCGGGACTGCGGACGCGCTGGATGCTGGATGATCATTGGTCGCTGAATGCGAATTATACTTATAATGACGCCGTGCATAATAACAAGGCGGATAATCCGCCGGAAGACGCGGCGATGTTTCACCGGCTGGACCTGACGGTTTCACGGGTATTTGCCGATCAGCGGGGTGAGTTGATGATCGGCGTGGCTGACGTGCTGAATAAGACCCAGCCGCCGGTATATGACATCACCTATTTTACATCGTATGAGACGCCGGGGCGGACGTTTTTTGCACGGCTTCAGTACCGGTTCTAAGGGCTTCGCTCATCAACATTCAATTGGGCAAGGGTCCCCATTTCTTCAGCGGATTGAGTTCCAACTCATGGGGTCATTGTTGACAGAGACCAGTTCGACGCGATTGATCATCCATTTCTTTTTGATCTTTTCGAATTCAAATTGCAGTCCAACGAAGACCAGGCTCCCGGCGGCGGCGTATTGGCTGTCGCTGCTGAGATGGACGACGATGTTCATTTCACTTTTGGCGTTCGTTTTATTCAATTCGGTGATTCGGTGCGACTGCGTTTTAATCTTCTCAATATCAGCCTTGTCCAGATAGTGTTTCATCAAGACTTCAAGCTCTGCTTTATTCTCATGGTAGCGGTCGCTGTAGTCAGGGCTGATGAATTTCAGGATGCCTTGCACGTTATTGGCTCCGGCTGCCTTTTTGGATTCGGCGATGATGTAGTGGATATATTCGGTGTCGGATTTGAAGCCGGCGTCCAACCCCACAGCGAGTGCGGCTATCGCCAGGGGAATCAACAACGGCTTATAGCCCCATTCCGGGTGATCCATCCGGAGCATCGAGACGACGACCAAGGTGATGCCGGCGGCGCTTAACAGGACCCAGACGTTTTCAAAAACGTTCCACATGATTCAGCCTCCAGTCCTCAGTCTTCAGTTCTCAGTGAATTTCAAGTCTTTTTGTTCGAGCAGGGTGTTTCCTTCGGAGTCGGTCAGTTCCTGCCTGAGACAGGTTAATGTCAGATAGCCGGCGTGGAGTGCAGTTGTGTCGGTCCACTCGGTGCTTTCGGGATCGCGAAAGCCGCCCATTTCAGCGAGTTTGTAGGTATTCTGGCCGTAGTCGTCTTGGGTGACGTTGTATTTCTCGTGGAAGCCATGGGTTGATTGCGGCACGATCTTCAGGCCCTTGGGGTTGCCTTTGGATAGCTGGGGGATGTTGAGGTTGGCGACGCGTCCGGCGGGTAAATCCAGCAGTTGTTTGACGACGTCGAAGGCGTGATCGGCGATGGCTTCAAAGTCCATTTTTTTGTCCATGGCGGCTGAGACCGCGATGGCGGGGATATTGTAAAAGGCTGCTTCGATGGCGCCGGCGACGGTGCCGGAGTAAAAGACGTTGATGCCGATGTTGGCGCCGTCGTTGATGCCAGAGACGACCAGGTCGAAGGGTTTTTCGGGGTCGTTCAGTTCGTTGATGGCGAGTTTGACGCAGTCGGCGGGGGAGCCTTCGACGCTGTAGCCGGCGAATTTTCCGACGATGTCGAGGTATTCGCAACTGATTTCGTCGAGCGAGATGCTGTGGCCGGCGCCGGATTTGACGTCAGCCGGTGCGGCGACGAAGACCTTGGCGATGGTGACCAGACGCTTATAGATCGCCGCCAGGCCGGGAGCAAAGATACCGTCGTCGTTGGTTAGCAGTATATGCATATTGAGTCTTTAGTCCTTAGTCTATAGTCTTTCATTTCAATTTCATCATATTGTAACAAGTGGAAAAATCAACCAAAATGCTGAGTTTTATATCGGATTGCGTTTCCAGGGCTTTTTTTGACTGTTGATTCTTTTGAATTCGGTGGTAAAATTCATGTATGCGGGAATGGACTGGTGACAATTGGGATGGTTTTTGTTTGATGAGCCGGGATGAGGTTCGCGGGTTTGATGCGTGGGCGATCGATGAGATGGGCATACCGGGGGTGGTTTTAATGGAGAACGCGGCACGGGGGTGCTTGCAGGTGATTGACGTGCTTTTTGGGGCGGTGTGCACATCCGGTGTGTGTATTTTCTGCGGGACGGGTAATAACGGCGGTGACGGGTTTGTGATTGCGCGGCATCTATTCAACCGGGGTGTTTCGGTGCGGGTTGTGGTTTGCGGCGAGCCGGGACGCATCAAGGGGGATGCAAAGGTCAATTATGATATTTGTCTGAAGATGGGGCTTTCGGTGTCGGTGCTGGAGCCGGCAAGTGCGGATATGTGCCGGGTTGTAGAGGACGCGGTATCGGGGTGCGGGCTGGTGGTAGATGCTTTGTTGGGGACGGGGCTAACGGGGGCGTTGAAAGAGCCGATGGCGTTGCTGGTCAGTGCAATCAATTCGCATAATGTGCCGATTGTGGCGGTGGATATTCCGTCGGGGATGGCGTGCGATACGGGGGAGGCTTTGCCTGTGTGTATCGAGGCGGAAGCGACGGTGACGTTTGTGGCGGTCAAGAAGGGATTTGCGGAGAATCCGACATCGCGGCAGGCGACGGGGCGGGTGTTTGTGGCGGATGTTGGGATTACAGGGAAGAGTAAATATTAAAAATCAAAATGTAAAATTAAGGAATCCCGACGATGTCGGGATGGCTGTTTAACATCGTTTATGTATTCTTTTTCCAGTAATCCAGCGTGCGAATTGAGCGCATAAAAAAGGCAGGACACGCCTGCCTTTTGGATTCATTGATTTTTTGTGCTTGTTGAAATCGTTTAGAAGCTTGGGTTTTTATTGGCCAGGGTGTCGTAGCCGATCAGGTACATGAAGCGTTTCTGGTTGAAGACCGGTACGTTCAATTCGTTTGCCATTTTCAGGAGGCTGTTATATTCGTTGATCTTCTGCACAGACAGATCGTACCGCTGCTGGGCCATGGGGTCGATTTCGATTTCATCCTGTGACGGACGGGGCCTGGGTCTGGGGGCGATTCCAATAATGATGAAGTCGGTATCGACGGTGACATCGTCGGCGAGGCGGCCGCCCCAGCGTTCAACCATTTCGACAATTCGCTGACGTCCGTCCGCTTCTGCGCGTCCGTCGTTGTTCATGTCAAATTCTCCTGCCACGACAAAGCGGTTCGACGATTGACTGTCCCAGATCAGGTTTGAGACGATATCTTCCATGACGATGGGGTTCTTGGTGTCGGATTTCAGGATCCGGGCGGCCGAGGCCTGCTCGTTGACCTGGAAGATTTCAATTTCAGCTTTTCCTTCACCGCTTTCGGGGATGGGGCGGTTGCTGTCATAGACGGCAAATGTCAGGCCGCGATAGATACGGTTTTGTGTGCCGACATTCAGATAGACGATGCCGTTTTGCAGGTCGATGCGAACGATCCGTGCGTCGGGCTTGAAGGCCTGTACTTCGATATTAGGCTTGGGTTTGATTTCTTCGAGCTTGACCAGGGCCGAATCCAGCAGTTCGTCGGTTTCGGCGAGTTCTTTCTCGGTTTGCTGCAGATCCAGCTGTTTGGCTTTCAGTGTTTCCTTGGCGGAGTCGAGTTTGTTTTCGTAGTCCTGTTTCTGGTCTTCGGTGGCTTGCTCCCATCTGCTTTTCAGGTCGTCATATCGGTTGCGTGTTTCGTCCACCATTGTCTGGAACTGAGCCAGTTCGGTCTTATACTTCTGCTTTTCCTGGGCTATCTGGTCGCCGGCGTCTTGCAACTGCAACTGCAAGTCAGCGGTCAAATCGGTTAATCCGTCCCGTTCGGCACGGGCCATTTCCAGTTTTTGTATCAAATCTTCGATATGAGCCAGTAATGCTCCATCTTTACCAAGAGCGGGATTGACGTCTTCGCCAAGATTTTCCAGTGTCACCGTGGTGGCCATTGAAATTTCATTGAATTTCACCGTGGCAGGCGTCTCGGTGGGTACTTCTTTGCCGAGGATGACTGTGTAGAGTTTGTCTACGAGGACTTCCATTGTGCCGAGATAAGATTTTCCATCTACCGGCTTGCCGACGACCTTGGTCAGCTTGCTTTTTTCGGCCCGAGCGACTTCGTCGAGTTTGGCCTGATCGTTTTCGGCGTTGGTGCGATACTCCTCAGATTTTACATAAAAGATGACAGCACAAACAGTTGCGATAATGAACAAGGCGACAAACGTGATTAGCGAATAGAGCATCGCATTGCTTTGTGTTCCCTGGCGAGCGGCCATATCCAACTCCTAAAAATTGTTATAAGTACATATTATTCCAACTATTTGCCCCCACCGGAGCAGATTTTGAATAGTATGGGGTGTGTGGGGTGATTCGTCAAGAAAAATTCGAGCGGGGATAGGGTTTTTGGGCAGAATTCGGGGATTTTTGGCTGTCTCTTTGAATTTTGATTGAACAAATAACCATGAAACGGCCTATTTCTTATGGTAATGCATGGGTGTTTTGGCCGGATTTTTGATTTTGCGCTTGTCGCCGTTTTCACAAGGCGGCTACAATAGCCTATATAATCGTTCATGATTTTCGCCAAGTGGGTATTTTCGTTAATAATTTTTAAGTAAGGGACGGAACTTGTCTAAAAATATGTTATAGTATTCAAATACTATCTTAATTTTTTCTTTGGGAGTTGAGTTATGGGTTATGTCATCATATTTTTGCTGATTGGCTTGTTGATTTTGGTGCATGAGTTCGGACATTTCTGTGCGGCTAAATGGGCTGGAATACCGGTGAAGCAGTTTTCCGTCGGTTACGGCCCGAAATTGTGGGGCTTTGCATATCAGGGAACCGAGTACCGGATTTCGGTGTTCCCGATTGGCGGATATGTGATGCCGGAGGTGGAGGCGTTGGATGATTATTTTCGTTTTTCGCTAAAGGGGCGGATTTTGTTTGCGTTGGCGGGGCCTTTGGCTAATATAGTCGCCGCGTGGTTTGGATTGCTGATTTTGACCTTGGTGCAGAACGGCTGGAGTGTGGAGGCTGTTTTTGTAATGCCGGTTCAGGCATTATACACGATGACGGCTGACTTTATCCTGTCGATTCCGGCCTTATTTGGTAATCCCAAACAATTGAGTGGTATTGTCGGGCTGGTGGCGATTGGCGGCAAGCAAGTGGGTGTTGATGTACTGAAGCTGTTGTCGCTGTCGGTGATGCTCAATATTAACCTGGCGTTTTTGAATTTGCTGCCTGTTTTGCCGCTGGACGGCGGAAAAGTAGTGCTGGATATATTGCATCGGCTTCGGTTGCCGGTGCGGCGAGTTTATGTTCCCGTTGCAGTGGCCGGCTGGGCGATGCTTTTGCTGCTGATGCTGTATGTGACGGTTAATGATGTTTCGAATCTTTTGGCGTGAGTATAAATGGCACGAAAAATAGTAAAAAAGAAGACAGTCAAGAAGTCTTTGGGTAAACAGGCGGTCCGAAAAAAGACTATCCGTAAGGCGGCGGGACGGAAGCATGCGCCGAAGCGAGGGACTGGGGACGCGAAACATAAAATGCATGCTGAGAGCCACGGCGGCAGGCAGCGGCTGCAGAAGATCCTGGCGTCGGCGGGGATTGACTCGCGGCGCAAGTGCGAGGAGCTGATCCTGGAAGGGGCGGTGACGGTCAACGGGACGATGATCAATGAACTGCCGGCGTTTGCGGATGCGGACGTGGATGATATTCGTGTCAACGGTGAGCGGATTCGGCAGGCGGAGAAGGTGTATTACCTGCTGAACAAGCCGAAGGGGGTTATCTGTACGAATTCGGACCCGATGCGGCGTCAGCGAGCGATTGACTTGATTGATACACAGAAGCGCATTTTCTGCGTGGGGCGGCTGGATGTCGATACGACGGGGGCGATTATTCTGACGAATGATTCGGAGTTGACAAACCGGTTGACGCATCCGCGGTATGAATTGCCGAAGACGTATCATGTGAAGCTTCGCGGGCGAATGGAAGGCGAGGAAATTGAAAAGCTGAAAAAAGGCGTGTGGCTGTCAGAGGGCAAGACCGAGCGGGCGGCGGTGAAGGTGCTGAAGAAAACCGCGACCGAGACCCTGCTGGAGGTGAGTATCCGACAGGGATTGAACCGGCAGATTCGCCGGACGTTTGCGCATCTGGGGTATAAGGTCAAGGCGCTGAAACGCACACAAATCGGCAATATCGTCCTGAAAGGGATCGCGGTCGGCAGCTATAAAAAACTAACCGGCGCACAGATCGACTACCTCAAAAAAGCGACGGGGGGGGGGTAGTATTTAACAGTCTTTTGCCTTGAATTTCGTATCATGACCGTCAACTGAATGTAAGGAGGTTGGTTGTGGTTGACACATATTAATTTTCATTTATTTTACTTAACAGGCGAGAAATGGTAAACAGGCTTTGGACGATTGATCTGGGTGAGACCCCTGTCGTTGCGGCGGCCATCCATGATGGACATACTCTGCGTCAGGAGATTGCTGCTTTGATGGCCCTTGACGAATCGCAGCGTCTTCGCGAAGAAGACCCCTATACAGGCATCCTCACAGAGATTGCCGATAACCGAATTAAGGTGCTGGTATCCCGCTTTGAAATGGATCTGAATCGTCCCTCCCCAAAGGCAATTTATCGGGTTCCCGAAGACGCCTGGGGACTTGATATTTGGAATCAGCCTTTGTCGGAGAAGGTCATCAAACAATCGATGCTCAATTATGATGCGTTTTATCATGATGTTTTCAGCCTTCTTAAAGGCCTTGAGGAGAAACACGGTCGATTCATCGTGCTTGATCTACATTCGTATTGCCATCGGCGAAATGGTCCCGGTCAGTGCCCCGATGATCCGAAACTGAATCCTGATATTAATTTAGGAACGGGTACGATGGACAGGTCTCGCTGGGCCAATGTGGTGGATCATTTCATTTCCGACGTCAACGCTCAGACTTTTCAGGGGAAGCCGATTGATATCCGTGAGAACATCCGATTTCGCGGGGGGGGGTTTTCACAATGGATTCATGAAACCTTTCCTGACACGGGATGCGCCCTGGCGGTGGAAATCAAGAAGATCTTCATGGATGAGTGGACCGGCGAGGTTGACGCAGACGCTTTGAATGAAATAAAGACAGTCTTGAGAGCGACGGTTCCCGGACTACTCGAAGAACTGGACCGGATGCGATAGCAAGTCAGTTGGATATCATCATGCCTGCAGATAAAATCTCTGATAAACAGATTGAACAGATTCTTGAACGATTGAAAGAAGGCAAACGTGTCAGACGCAGTCTGCTTTCGGACGGCCGATTGCACATTGACAGAAAGCTTCCTTTTTTGATTGTTTATCGTTTATTGGAAGGCGAAACTGATCCCGGAACAAGCCGTTTGGTAAAGGGTGAGGCGTCTTATCTCATTGCCCCATCCTCGAATATCAAAAAGAACGGCGTGCTGGGACTGATCAAAAAACTGACCCGAATTTTATCTGATGAGTTTGGTTCGTTTTTGATTATTGAGATTTGGAGCAAGGAAATTGATCGCTCTGTCCCCTCCCTTGATGTGATGCCGCCTAAGCCCACTTTTAAGTTGTATATTCCCCAAAAGCAACCGCCGACAAAAACAATCGAAGTTTTTGAACGTTCGCTGAAGCGCGTTAAAATTCTCAAACGGCATGCCAGTGTTGAGTTTGATTACTGGAACCGGTCGAGTGCCAGATCTCCGTTGATTCCTCAGGGAATTGCTGATCGCATGAACTGTTCTGTACTGGGGTTGGAAATTGAAGATATTTACAGGGATCCGGATACGAATGAAGTCTTCCCTCTTGTGCTCAGGCGTTTACACCGTTCGGTTTCAACGGCCCTCAAACGTGCCGCCTTTGAATTTACCAAAAACCGTACGACGCGTAAGCCTTTCAGTTATCACGTCATGGGACGTCGGGCATTTGTCAAAGCTGTATGGGCGATTGATAAGCAGTTGGCACACATCAGCCAATCGTTTGACTTTTTGCTGCAGGTGACGCCGATCAATACCGATCAGGCATGGAGACGGTTTCAGAAGAATCGTTTTGAAAAAATGCCGATTTTTTATTACAGACCCTTGCCTGTTGATCCCGGTCAACTCAAAAGACAACTCTACCAGATCCCCATTGAAAAAGTTGAAGATGCAACCCTGGCCTTTTTATTCCGTGAAAAACAGATGGAAATTGACCGTCAGCTCACCATGCTGCTGGATCGAGGGAAGAAGTCGTTCTTCTACGGTTCTTTGCAATTGTATGGAGAAGTGACTGAGTCATTACTCCATACGGCTAAGAATATCTTAGATCATTATTCGGCACATGCCGAAAACAGAGGGGTTCGAGATGTGTTGAATGCGGAAGAATTTGCAGTTCATGCTCGGAAAGAAATTCTGTATTACCAGGCCCAGTACCCGGAACTGGCGGCTCGTGTTGAAATCCGGGATGATATCTCGGGGGTGCTGGTTTCACAGGGTAACTTTCTGATTCCCAGCAATATCTCAATTGCCTCGGATCGTGTCGAGGCGCTGCTTAATCATGAGATTGGAACTCATATTCTAACCTATTACAACGGCAAGGCACAGCCGTTTCATCAACTGTACTGCGGTTTGGCCGGCTATGATGAATTGCAGGAGGGGTTGGCGGTTCTGGCTGAATTTTTTGTTGACGGGTTGGGGGGGCGTCGGTTGCGATTTCTGGCGGGGCGGGTTCTGGCTGCGTATAGAATGCAGTCCGGAGCGACGTTTTCAGAGGTTTTTCATGATTTAAGCTCGACCTATGGCTTTGAGCAACGCAATGCTTTCATCATGGCCATGCGGATTTTTCGAGGCGGGGGTTTCATGAAAGACGCCATCTATCTGCGGGGACTGATAAACTTACTTGAATATTTGAAAAACGGGGGTAACATAGAGTTGCTCTATTGTGGTAAAATGTCACTGGATCATGTGGGTGTCATTCGGGAGCTGCAGGCTCGAAAGATTATAAGCAGCCACCAGTTGACCCCGCGTTATATGGAGATGGCGGGAGTCGAAAAGAAATTGGCTGCATTAGAAAACGGACTCGAACTATTCGATTTGGTCGATTGGAGACAAACATGCACATAGGTTTTATGGTTAATGATATTCAGACGGAACAGGCCGGCTATACAACGGTTCGTTTAGCTGTGGCGGCGATTAATAAAGGGCACAAGATCTTTTTTATCGGCGCGGGAGATTTTGACTACGATACGGACGAAAAAGTACACGCCCGGGCGTCGACCGTCTCCAAGAAAAAATATAACTCGATGAAAACTTTTCTTGCTGAGCTGCAAAGTAATAGGGCCATCAAGCAACGGATCGTCGTTGATGACCTGGACGTTTTGATGCTTCGCAATGACCCCTCGACTGATACGGGCCAGCGTTCCTGGGCGCAGATGGCCGGCATTATTTTTGGACGCGCCGCCATGCGAAATGGTGTGATTGTCCTCAATGATCCCGATGGACTGTCAAGGGCCATGAATAAGATGTATTTCCAGCTGTTCCCGGAAGAGGTTCGTCCCCGAACGATTATCAGCCGGGATCGTGATGAAATTCGTCGGTTTGCCCGTGAAGAAGGCGGCAATATTGTTCTCAAGCCCCTTCAAGGCTCCGGCGGGACGGGCGTCTTCCTGATTCGCAAAGATGATATGTCCAATATCAACCAGATGGTTGAGTCGGTCACCCGGGATGGATATGTGATTGCACAGGAATATTTGCCGGATGCCGCCGAAGGGGATACCCGATTGTTTTTGATGAATGGGATGCCGCTTCGCCACAAAGGAAAGTATGCCGCTTTTCGTCGTGTGCGTACCGGCGATGATATTCGCAGTAATATTCATGCGGGCGGATCTTTGCGAAGAGCTGAAATAACCGACCAACACTTGCGAGTGGCCGAGATCGTACGTCCTAAACTGGTGCAGGACGGGATGTTTCTGGTCGGTTTGGATATTGTCGGTGATAAGCTGATGGAGATCAATGTTTTCAGTCCGGGCGGACTGGGCAGTGCGCAAAAATTTGAAAAAGTAAATTTCAATCATGCCGTGATTGAATCTCTCGAAAAGAAAACGGAATATATGAAATATTATCGTCGTAAATTTGACAACGTTGAAATGTCAACGCTATAATCGGCTGAAATGTGATTTTAAGATTCATGCTGACCGGTGCGCAGATTGACTCCCTGAAAAAAGCGACGGGGATGTAATAGAATTTGGGGGTATTAAAAATTGGTAGTTAATAAGTTAGGTTACTCATAGCTACTTAGTTCTTCTTCAATATCCTCGCGAAGTCTGTCAGATTCAACATCTACAGCCTCAAGAGATAAATTCGGAAAAACAGCGATGATACGACGGTCTTTCTTAATTCCAGGCAACCATGCGTTTTTCCAGCTGTCTAGCGAGATTGATTCAGCGTAGCACTCAGACCAGTCATCTATGCAAAAAGCTTCTGCGTACCGTTTTGCAGGCCAGACAGGAATGCATTCACATTCGCTCGGGTCTCCAAGCAGACGCCAACCTTCAGTATCTTTTATGCTCCAGATTTCTTCCCAGTCGCAAATTTTCTTTATGAAGTACTCATATCTTTTTGGGGCATCAAGCGATAAAACTGATTTGAATTCTATTTCATTGACTTGATAGCTCATGGCTTTCAGTTCTTAAGGATTTAATTTCTGGTTGAGCAGTTGGGAGACGACTTTGGGGTTTGCCTGGCCTTTGCTTTTTTGCATGACCTGCCCCATGAGGAATCCCATTGCTTTTTGGGCTTTCTTGGGATTGTTTTTGGCGTCTTCGACGGCTTTGGCGTTTTCGGCCAGGACGGCGTCGACGAGTGCTTCGATTTCGCCGGCGTCGGATTTCTGGATGAGGTTCTTGGCTTCAGCAATCTGCATGGGGTCGCCGGCGTTTTCGGCCATTTCTTCGAAAATGGTTGTGGCGGCGGAAGCATTGATATCGCCTGCGTCGACCATTTTGGCCAGTTTGGCGAGATTTTCACTCGTTATTCCCAATTGATCAACAGTTGTGCCTTTTTCGTTGGCCAGTTTCAGGCCCGTCTGGGTCAGCAGGTTGCAGACGCGTTTCGCGTCGGCGCCGCATTTGACGGTGGTGTCGAAGAATTCAGCGGTGGCGCGGTCGGCGGTTAAGACGCCTGCGTCATAGTCGCTGAGGCCGTAGTCCTTTTCGAACCGCAATTGCATCTGGATCGGCAGTTCGCACAGGCGGCTTTTAATGTCGCCGAGCCACGCGTCATCGACATCGACGGGGACCAGATCCGGGTCAGGGAAGTAGCGGTAGTCGTGGGCCTCTTCCTTTTCACGCTGCAGGACGGTCATCTGTTTGTCGTCATCCCAGCCGTAGGTGCGTTTGTTGCCCATCTGAAGGGTCTTGCCGGTTTCTTCGAACTCGGCCAACTGGCGGCGGACTTCGTAGGCGATGCTGCGTTCGATGGCACGGAAGCTGTTGAGGTTTTTCACTTCGCTGATCGGCGTTTTAAAGACTTCACCGTTTTTGGTGATGTGCAGGTTGATGTTTGGTTCAAAACGCATGTGGCCCTTCTGCATGTCGGCTTCGGAGACGCCGAGGAAGCGGACAATTCGCTGCAGTTCGCGAGCGAGGGCGCCAACTTCTTCGGGGCTGTTCATATCCGGTTCGGTGACGATTTCCAGCAGCGGAGTGCCGGCACGGTTCAGGTCGATGGCCGAGAAGTTGCCGAGGGTGTGGACGTTTTTGCCGGCGTCTTCTTCGAGGTGGGCACGCAGGATGCGGATTTTTTTGGTGGTGCCGCCTTCGAGCGGGATTTCGATGTAGCCGTGCTCGCTGAAGGGCAGGTCGTACTGGCTGATCTGGTAATTCTTGGGCAGGTCGGGATAGTAGTAGCTCTTGCGGTCCCATTTGGTGAAGGAGGCGATTTTGCAGTTCAGGGCCAGGCCGGTCAGGATGGAGTATTCCAGTGCGGTTTTATTCATGACCGGCAGTGATCCGGGCATACCCAGACAGACAGGGCAAACATGTGTATTGGCCGTGTCACCGTAAGCCAACTCGCAACCGCAGAAGATCTTGGTTTTCGTGGCAAGATGAACGTGAATTTCCAGTCCAACGATTATTTTATATTCTAAATCAGCCATTCTTTATTCCTTATTTTTTGCCACAGATTATCACAGATTAACACAAATTATTTTATAAGCCTTTCGTATTCCAGCTTTCTTGGTCCAAAGTTAATGAGCAAACCAAGATGAATCTGTGTTGCCTTTAGGTAATTTAGCAACTGTGCATAGTGAACATTTATCAGCTTCTCAATTGTTTTAATTTCAATAATCAACTTGCTTTCAATGATGATATCAGAGCAGTATTCACCAACAATACTGTCTCTGAAATAAACAGGCACAGGATGTTGCTGTCTCGCATCAATTCCCTCGTCTTTTAAGAGCATCATCAAAGAATTCTCATAAACTTTTTCTAAAAAACCATAGCCCAGTTCTCGGTGTACCTCCATGGCTGCTCCGATAACTTTGTATGTCAACTCTTTATGAATGAAATTTTCTTCTGTCATTTTATCTGAGTTAATCTGTGATAATCTGTGGCTAAAACTTTGGTTTCTTTGTGTGGAAGTCTGTTTGTTTTTCGTGCATTCTTGCGATTCTGAGGAGTTTGTCTTCGGTGAATGCATCGGTAATTATCTGCAGCCCGATGGGGAGATTGTTTTCGTCGAAGCCGCAGGGGATGCTGATGCCCGGGACGCCGGCCAGGTTGACGGCGATGGTGTAAATGTCGGCCAGGTACATCTGCAGCGGATCGGCTGTTTTCTCGCCGATTTTAAATGCGGTGGTCGGGCTGACGGGCATCAGCAGGCAATCGACTTTTTCAAATGCCTTTGTGAAGTCGCTGCGAATCAGGTTCCGCACTTTCAGAGCTTTCAGATAGTACGCGTCGTAGTAGCCGCTGGAGAGGGCGAAGGTGCCCAGCATGATGCGGCGTTTGACTTCCATGCCGAAGGCTTCGTCGCGTGACTTGGAATAGACCTCGACGTAGTCCTGCGGGTTTTCTGTGCGGTGGCCGTAGTGGACGCCGTCGAAGCGGGCCAGGTTGCTGGAGGCTTCGGCAGTGGCGATGACGTAATAGGCACTGATGGCGTAGTCAAAGTGCGGCATCTCGATTTCGATGATCTCGGCGCCGAGCGATTTATAGACATCCAGTGCGGCGTCAATGGCATTGCGAACGGATTCGTCTGCTCCTGCATTCAGGTGCGGGACGGTGGCGATTTTCAGGCCTTCGACGGGTGTTTCCAATTCTGCAAGATAATCTTTGACCGGGGCGATTGGCTCGGGTACCGAGGTGCTGTCGCGGTGGTCGTGTCCGGCGATGACCTTGAGCATGAGGGCGGCGTCGGTGACATCTTTGGCCAGCGGGCCGATCTGGTCGAGGCTTGAGCCGTATGCGACCAGTCCATAGCGTGAGACGCGTCCATAGGTTGGCTTGAGGCCGACGACGCCGCAGAGTGACGCGGGCTGTCGGATGGAGCCGCCTGTGTCGGAGCCTAATGCCACGGCGCAAAGGTCTGCGGCGACGGCGGCGGCTGACCCGCCACTGCTTCCCCCGGGAACGCGGGAGGTGTCCCATGGGTTTGTCGTTTGTTTCAGGCCGGAGTTCTCGGTGCTGGAGCCCATGGCAAATTCATCAAGATTGCATTTTCCGATGATGACGGCATCGGCGGCGTTGAGCTTTTCGATGACGTGAGCGTTGTAGGGCGAATGAAAGTTTTCCAGAATCTTCGAGCCGCAGGTTGTTGCGCCAAAGGTGGTACACATGTTGTCCTTGACGGCAACGGGAACGCCGGCCAGTTCACCGACCACCTCTCCGGCGGCGATTTTTGCGTCGATGGCTTTGGCCTGACCCAGTGCCTGATCTTTGTACAGTGAAAGATACGCACCGACAGAGGGCTCGCGTTTATCGATGTTGTCAAAAAAGTTTTTGACGGCCTCGACGCTTTTGAGTGTGCCGGCGGCAATTTGATCACGCAGTTGTTTTGCAGTCTTCATAAGTTATCCGTTTATTTTGAATGTAATAAGAACCATTCGTACAATTCGTCGTTTTCATAAGTTTGCGTCCAGGAGTCATGGTTGACGCCGGGGTAGATGGTCAGTTTGGCGTTGCCGCCGACATTGTTGACGGCCTCGACCATCTCCTTAGATTTTTCGACGGGGACGACCTGGTCGGCGTCACCGTGAAAGGCCCAGATGGGCAGATTTTTCATGTTGGGTGTCATAAAGGTGTATCCACCGCCGCAGATGGGGGCGATGGCGGCGAAACGGTCCGGATGAACGCCGGCGATGGACCACGTGCCGAATCCGCCCATGCTCAGGCCGGTCAGATAAATGCGTTTTGTATCGACGCGATAGGCTTCGCTGATTTCGTCGATCAGCGCCAGTATGGCAGAGGTTTCATGGGTCCACCAACTTTGCGTCGGGCATTGCGGTGAGACGACAATGAAGGGGAATTGATTGCCCTGTTCAATCCGTTTGGGGAGGCCGTTGGATTTTACCTGATTGACATCCGTGCCTCGTTCGCCGATGCCGTGCAGAAAGACTATCAGTGGGAAGTCCTGTTGGGTCGTGTTATAGTCTTCGGGCAAATAGAGCAGGTAATCGATGCCCAGGTTCACCTTGCGGTTGAGCCTTTGCGGTATTTGTGCTGCGGTCAGGTCGTTCTTCATTTGATTGCTGCAACCGTTCATTAGTACCAATCCCAGTAAACTTAACAATAACCGATATTTCATGTTCCGACTCCTTTCTCATAATTGGGTTACATAGACTATGCTCCCGAGTTTTCGTCCAGCACTTTGGGGACTTTGAAGTATTCGTCTTCCCGTTGCGGGGCATTGGCGAGTGCCTGCTCGTTGGTCAATGAAGGAACCGGTACGTCCTCTCGCAGCACGTTGTGTACGGCCAGACAGTGTGCCAGCGGCTCGACGTTGTCGGTGTCCAACTCGTTGAGCTTTTCGATATAGGTGACAATGTCACTGAGTTCGCCGCTGAACTGGGTGATTTCCTGGTCACTGAGTTCCAGACGGCTTAACAGGGCGACACGCCGAACCTGTGTTTCATCAATTTTCGTTGCCATAAATTTTTTCCTCTTCACCATGAAGCACGTGAAGAGCATGAAGTTTACAAATAATTATCTTCATGAGCTTCATTATCTTCATGGTTATAATCCTGTTTATTTTTACAAACCATAAAAAAAGCGAGGCCGGAAAACAGCCTCGCTTTGTATGCGAATTCATTTTGATGTCAAAAAGCTTTCCGCGTAGTTTAGCTTGCTGCCTGTTCTGCGGGGTTGTAATTGCGTTTCGGGGGCTTGACGACCAGACCCATGCGAATAGCCTTGGCCGATACGCGAATGCGGCAAACCCTGCCGTCAACCACGGCACGTACCTTCTGGACGTTTGATTTAAATTTACGCTTGGTAATACCGGTCGTCTTTTTACCGACACCGCCAAGGTATTTTGCTTTACCGCGCCGAGCGATACTTCTGCCTGAAGTTGTCTTTTTGCCTAAAAAGTAGCATTCTCTTGCCATTTTGAACTCCCGAAATCACTGGTCAGCCCGCGGGCTGATAAGTTTCAATGTCTTCAATCTCTAAAGCCTTATAAATATAGAGATTTGTAACAGTTTTTCAAGCATTTTCAGGTATTTTTTTTTTATTGGAATAATTTTGGGGGCAGTTGACTCCTTTTTCCTTGATTTTCGGGCTGTTTTCCCTACTTTTATCGCATGGAAACACAGAAAAATACGCAAAAAACTCCCAAACGGGTGCTGATCACCGGCTGTTCCAGCGGATTTGGTTTGCTGACGGCAGTGGCTGCGTCTCAACGCGGCTTTGAGGTGATCGCGACGATGCGGAACCTGAAAAAACGTCACTATCTTGAGCAGGCACTGGAAGAGGCGAAGGTGTCGGCGCGGATTGAGGAACTGGATGTCACGAAGCCTGAATCTATTTCTAAAGCTGTTGAGGACATTGGTCCGGTTGATATTCTTGTCAATAATGCAGGGATTCTGATTACCGGATCTTTTCTGGATCAGACGGATGCGGAAATGCGGCGGGTTTTTGAGACCAATTATTTCGGCGTGGTGAATCTGACTAAAGCGGTCGCGGCGGGGATGGTCCAGCGACAGTGCGGTCGGATCATTAATGTCGCTTCGCTGGCGGGCTTGATCGGACATCCGTACAATGCCTCATACAGCGCCAGTAAGCATGCGCTGGTGGGTTTTTCAAAGTCGATACGCGTGGAACTGTCGCCGTTTGGGGTTGAGGTGGTTTCGGTTGAGCCGGGGTATCATAAAACTGAGATTATCCGTGCCAATGCGAATCAGTCGGAGAATTTCTATGATCGCACCAGTCCGATGTTTACCTGGAACCGGGGATTTTTAAAATCGTTTATGGATGAGATTATTCCGCGTGCCGGTGAGCCGGCAGTTGTGGTTGAAACCATCATTCAGGCGATGACGACTGAAAAGCCAAAGGCTCATTATGTGATTGGCAAGGATGCGGTTGGTGCGATGATTGCCAAATGGCTGGGACTGTACCCGTGGGTCGAACGGAAAATTATCCGTAAGATTCGCCGAGCCGCCAAACGGGAAATTGCCCGTGAAAATGAAAAGAAGGCTCGGCGGAAGAAAAAGAAACAAGAGTAAGGGCATTGATCTCACATTGTTCCGGTTAAATTGGAACTGCCATTTGTTTCGCGACTTCTAGATCCCGGCTCGGGGGCCGGGATGACAAATACTCCGAGCAATATGCTATATCTCGTCGGAAACTTATGAAACCTAAAATACTGCTTGTTAATCCACCGATTTATGATTTTACGGCCTATGATTTCTGGCTGAAGCCTTATGGGCTCATGCGGGCGGGTGGACGGTTGCGTTCGGCTGGCGAGCTTTATTTGTTTGATTACCTGGACCGTTTACACCCGGATTTTGATCGGGATGGGAAAATCCGGACGGATTCGTGGGGGCGTGGGGCGTATCCGGCACAGCGTATCGACAAGCCCGCATGCTACAAAACCATTCGCCGTTATTATCGTCGATTCGGGATTAGCCGGGATATTTTTCAGCAGTATTTGACTCAAAAGGGACCATTTGACGTTGTTCTGATTGGGACGGTGATGACGTATTGGTATCCGGGGGTGCGGGAGGTGATTGAGGATGTCCGGCGATTCAGTCCTGCCGCTAAAATTGTCCTGGGCGGGTTTTATGCGACTGCCTGTCGCACGCATGCTCAATCACTGGGTGCGGATGTGGTCCTTGGCGGCGATGACTTTGATGCACTGGGCGAGAGTCTGGGTGTGGATATCTGTCGGGATTATCAGTTGCCGGTGTGGGAGTTGTATGACCGACTGAATGTGGGGATTTTAAAGCTGACCGGCGGGTGTCCTTTTGCGTGCAGTTATTGTTATGTGCCGCAATCGGGGGTGCCTTTCGCTGTACGGCCGCTGGATCAATGTATTGCGGAATTGACTCAGTTGATTGATCGTGGTGCGGAAAATATTGCTTTCTACGATGACGCATTGCTGTTTCGGCCGGAGTTGGTGTTTATTCCTTTTTTGAAAGCTGTGATTGAGAAAGGGATCAAGGTAAACTTTCACACGCCGAACGCACTTCATGCCCGGTTCGTCACTGACGAAATTGCTGGACTCATGGTTCAGGCGGGATTTAAAACGTTTTATCTTGGATTCGAGAGTCATAATGAGGCATTTCATCAACAGACCGGTTCCGGGAAGGTGGTGTCGCATGAATTAGCGCAGGCGGTTCGTCATTTAAAGAATGCCGGTGCTACCCCGGAGACAATCGTTGCTTATGAGATATTGGGACATCCGCGGGCTGATATGCAGCAGTTGGAGGAATCGATGAAATTTGCCAGCGGTCTCGGGATTAGGATAATGTTGAGTGACTTTTCGCCGGTCCCCGGGACGCCGGATGGCGAGCTATGCGCCGACTTGCTGGATCTGCCTGAGCCGCTTAATCATAACAAGGCTGTATACCCTGTTTTGGCCTTGGGGACGGAAAAAATCGATTTTTATAAAGAATTTTGCCGGAAATTAAATAAAAAAAGGCAAAAATACCCATTCACAGATATATACTAATAGGGAAGATTAGACTAGCGATGAGATTTTAAGTTAATAAGGTGCAATGGACTGAGTATGTTGCATTACAGCGTTGTGTGTTTGCAGCATCGTTTTCCCTGGTTATTTCAATTGAATATTTATTGGAAAGGATGTGACTGTGAGGAAACAAACCGCTTTTACCTTGATTGAATTACTGGTTGTCATTGCGATTATTGCCTTGTTGCTGAGTATCGTGATGCCGGCTTTAACCAAAGCCAAGCAAATAGCGGCGGCGGCGGTTTGCCTGTCTAATGAAAACCAACTCGGTAAAGCGTATTATATTTACGCCGACGAAAATAGCGGAAAACTTGCCGATGGCGTTCCTGCAAACACTTCGGATGGGTGGGAAACCGCAACTTACGATGGCATAACCTATGATATGCACGGTTTTGTTGCAGAGCCGATGGACGAAAACGGCAATTTTCGGAATGATTCAGTTGAGGATAAAATCCGGGGATTCGAAAAAGGGGCGTTGTGGACTTATCTGGAAGCCCATAAAGTTTATAATTGCCCGGTGGACAAACGTTACAGAAAGCCGCCAACAGATACGGCAAACGCCAGAGGGACAGTTGGCGGCTATCGCAGCTACTCCATTGGCGCGGTTCTTTCGGCTCATGGGTTTGGGCAGACGGGGACCGCAGAAAATAACGTGACCATTATTAAATATTCCGGTTTTTCCAATCCCAGTTCTAAGATTGTATTTCTCGAAGAAGCGGACGGTTCCGGATTTAATCATTTTACCTGGAATCTGTATCTAAATCAGCAGAAATATTGGGATCCTGTTGCGATTTGGCATAATGGGTCCAGCACGTTTGCTTATGCTGACGGCCACGCAGAACGCTTCAGATGGACTGATAAAGCCATGATCGATATGGCCAGCCCGGATACAAAGGACAATAAAGACAGAGATGCTGATACGAATTCAGATGACTATGAAATGATCAAACGTATGTATATGCCGCGTCGATTTAATTGATTATCATTTTTATTGCGTTCGATACAATTCGGAAAACAAACTTTGTTATCCCAGCACCTGCTGGATGGGTTTGATGAGCAGGTTTGCCTGCCAGTTCATGAGGATTTCTTTTTTTTGTATTTCTTCGAGTGTGGCTGCATTGTTGAGGACGATGCGTGTCAGGGCCGAGCGTGAGGCGAGCAGTTGAACGGGCAGGTCGAGTTGTTGTGCCACTTTTTCACATTCTTCTTTCAGTTCATTGATGACGGTGCGTGTCGCATCCGACAGGCGTTTGGAGCGGTCGGACTTGATTTTTCCGGGCCACTGGTGCGGTGGGAGCTGCTGGGCGGTTTGCAGGGCTTTGACCAGTGCGGCTTTATTGGCGGCTTTGCAGCGAACGGGGAGTTTTGTCTCAGGTGTGATGGGCTTTTTGCGTTTGGCGGCCCAGCTTGCCAAGCGTATCATGTCTTCGTTTCGGAAGATCATAAACAGTGCCATATTGGTGCGTTTGGCAATCGCCTCTCGCCAGTGCCAGATTTCACGGATAAACGCCATTTCTTTGGGGTCCAGCTTGCCGGAGCCTTTGATACGCCACTGTCGGTCAGGGTCGGGCTGGTCTTTTTCGATGTAGGCTGCGCGGACGGCCCATTCGCTGGTTTCGGTGTGCCAGTCGAGTCGGCCCAGACGCCTCAGTTCAGTTTTGAGGAAATCCTTGATTTCAAACAAAAACGCGGTATCTTCGGTGGCATAGCTGAGCAGTTTAGCCGGCAGCGGTCGTTTGGACCAGTCAGCCCGCTGATTATGCTTGGCAACGGTTTTATCAAACAGCAGTTCCAGCATGGCTGACAAACCGACGCTTTTCAGGCTTGCCAGAGACGCGGCCAGCATGGTGTCAAACACGGCGGCCGTTGGCTTGAACTGGAAGTCGTTGTAAAGCAACCTCAGATCGTAACCGGCGTCATGAATTATCAGCTTTTTCTGCGATAATTCTTTTAGAAACCGGCTCAGGTCCATTTTTGCCAGCGGGTCGATGATGTAATTGCGGTCGTTGAAACTCAACTGGATCAGACAGATTTTGGGCTGATAATGGTGAAAGCTGTCGGCTTCGGTGTCGAGGGCAACGATATCAACCGATTGCATCGCATCGGTCAAACCATCAAGTTCCGGGGCTGTATCAATATATTGAAATTCAATGTCGACGTTTGTATTTTTTGAGTTCATGCCTGCTGCTTTAACAAGAGTTTTATCTAAGAAGACAAATGGTAACTGAAAAGCCGCATTCTGTCAAGCCGCAAGTCATGAAAGAGTTGAGAATAAACCATTCCAAATGCAAATAATAGCTGGATTTACGGGTGAAACGGAGCTTTCTGTTGACAGGTTATCCGGCGGGGGCTAAGCTATGGGCATATTTGAGATCAGGAGTCGTGAATTGAATAAAAAAGACATAAATATTTTGGGTATTGAGACCAGTTGTGATGAAACGGCGGCGGCGGTGGTGACAAACGGCAAGCAGGTACGTTCGTCGGTGGTGGCTTCGCAGACGCAACTGCATGAAAAATATGGGGGCGTTGTGCCGGAATTGGCGTCACGCGCGCATGTCGAGAAGATTTTGCCGATTATTGAAGAGGCGGTCGTTCAGGCGAAGATTACGCCGGCTGAGATCGACGCGATTGCGATTGCCAATCAGCCGGGGTTGACGATTGCGCTGATGGTCGGCGTGACGGCGGCTAAGACGCTGGCGTTTGCATGGGAAAAGCCGCTGATCGGGGTTAATCATGTGCATGCGCATTTGCAATCGGCAATGCTGGAGGCGGAGGAGATTGAGTTGCCGGCGGTGGCGTTGATTGTCTCTGGGGGGCATTCCAATTTGTACGATGCCGAGTCGGTGCTGGACTTGCGGCTTTTGGGTAAGACGATCGATGACGCGGCGGGTGAGGCGTTTGATAAGGTGGCGGCGATTTTGGGACTGCCGTATCCGGGTGGGCCGAATATTGAGAGAATTGCCCGGCAGGGTAATCCGAAGGCGATTCGATTTCCGCGGTCGCTGATGGATAAGGACTCGCTGGATTTTTCGTTTAGCGGGTTGAAGACCGCGGTGTTGTATCACTGCCAGGGGCAGGATATGAAGGGTGAGAACCGGGCCGCTTCAATGTCGGAGCAGGAGATTGCGGATATCGCGGCATCGTTCCAGGCGGCGGTGATTGATGTGCTGGTGAAAAAGACCCAGCGGGCGGCCAAAAAGATCGGTGCCAAAAGCGTACTCATGGGCGGCGGCGTGGCCTGTAACGGTGCACTGCGTGAGGCGATGGAGGCGATGTGCCAGAAGGGTGGGCTGGCGTTTATCTCGGCGCCGAAGAAATATTGTACGGATAACGCGGTGATGGTGGCGTCGCTGGGGTATTATAAGTATGAGGCCGGGCAGTTTTCGGATCTTAGCTTAGAGCCGAAAGCGACGTCCGATTGATAGGGGTTTTATAACCATGAAGTACATAAAGAGCATGAAGTTTTTAAAAAATATGTTTTCTTCAGGTACTTCATGATCTTCATGGTAAGTGAGCGGATTCGTGAATGGATGAGAAGCAGATTGAAAAGTTGTTGTTGGATGTGAAGTCCGGGGTTCTGGGGGTCGAGGATGCGGTGCAGAAATTGCGTCACCTGCCATATGAGGATCTGGGATTTGCCAAGGTGGACCATCATCGCACGATTCGGTGCGGATTTCCGGAGGTGATTTATTGCCCCGGCAAGACGGCTGAGCAGATCGCGGCTATTTTTACAAAGCTGGCGGCGACGGGGCAGAATATTATTGCCACGCGAGCGGAGGCGTCGTTGTATGCGGAAGTTGAGCGGCTGATACAACTGGAAGGATTGCGCTATGAGCAGACCGCACGGATCATTGTGCTGGAGCAGATGCCGGTCGAGAAACCTGTTGGCGATATTGTGGTTGTGACGGCGGGGACGGCGGATCTGCCGGTAGCGGAAGAGGCCCGGGTGACGGCGCACATGCTGGGACAAAAGGTTGAACTGCTGTGCGATGTGGGCGTGGCGGGCATTCATCGATTGCTGGGCAATGTCGAGCAATTGCGAAAGGCTAATGTGGTGATCGTGGTCGCGGGGATGGAAGGCGCACTGGCCAGCGTGGTCGGCGGGCTGGTGGATTGCCCGGTGATCGCGGTGCCGACGAGTGTGGGGTACGGGGCAAGCTTTGAAGGCTTGTCGGCGCTATTAACAATGCTGAATAGTTGCGCTTCCGGCGTGACGGTGGTCAATATCGATAATGGTTTCGGAGCCGCCTACGCCGCGGCGTTGATTAATATTAAAATTAAGAGGGGATGATTATTATAGAGGAGAGCATATATGAATTGGATTATTTTATTGTATATTGCTGTTGGTTTTATAAGAGTTGGTTATGATTTTTTTCAGCCCTATCACAATCAACCTGGTTATATTGCAAGACGCAATTGGATTATGATTGCATTTTATATATTCTTTTGGCCGTTTCTTTTGGTGATTTCAGGGGATATTCACTATTTTAAAATTTGGATAAAAAGAAAGTTTAATAAAGGATCATGAAAAATATAATAGAACTGCCGCAGTTGCCAAAACGGCCCAAAGATGGGCATAAGGGGACGTTTGGGAAGGTATTGATTGTTGGCGGGAGCGTGGGGTTTAGCGGGGCTCCGGCTTTGGCGGGGATGGCTGCGCTTCGCAGCGGCAGCGGTTTGGTAAAAGTTGCCGTGCCTGTGTCGATTCAGCCGGTGGTAGCTTCGATTCATCCCTGTTATACGACGCTGGGATTATTGGAGGAAAAGGGGCAATTGGCTGCGAAGGCGGTTGTTGAACTTAAGCCGCAGTTGGCCGACCATGATGTGATTGCGTTTGGACCGGGGGCTGGAACGGGCTCAGGTGTTCGAGATGTTTTGCTTTCGCTTCTGGCAGTTGAGGGTTTGAAATTGGTGGTGGATGCGGACGGGCTGAATGTTTTGGCCAAATCCGGCGGTGTCGGTGGGTGGGTGGATAAGAAAAAGGCGAATGTTGTTTTGACGCCGCATCCGGGGGAGATGAAGCGGCTTTGGAAAAGTGTGTTTCGGGAACCGATGCCGGAGGACCGACAGAAATGTGCGGGGCGATTTGCAGAAAAAACCGGCACAATCGTTGTACTCAAGGGGGCCGGGACGGTTGTGACCGATGGCCAGCAGGTGTATGTGAATACCTCCGGCAATCCCGGCATGGCGACGGCGGGCAGCGGAGATGTGCTGACCGGTGTGATTGCGGCATTGATCGGGCAAGGCCTGTCACTGTTTGATGCGGCGGTGCTGGGCGCGTATGTGCATGGGCTGGCGGGCAATATCGCCGCGGCGGTTCACGGGCAGGTCAGTTTGATGGCGACGGATATCCTTGATAATCTGAGTGCGGCGTTCGGGCAGGTTGTTGAGTGGTAAAAATTCAAAAATTAAAATCCAAAAAGCAAAATTGAGGAATCGCCTGTCGGCGATGGCTGTTTAAATAGATTTCTCGACTACGCTCGGAATGACAGTTACTTGTATTGGGTCTTTGATTTAGGAATTTTATGGGTTTAACGGAATTTATTCAGGATCGTGATATTTACGAGCGGGTTTTGTTGAAGGAAATCCCGCGGGCGGAGGATTTTCTGTGGATCGGGACCAGCGACCTGAAGGATCTGCACGTCGATAAGAACGGGCGGATGGTTCCGTTCCTGGAGATTTTGTCGGATCTGGTGAAGCGGCAGGTGTCGGTGCGGCTGATTCATGCCAAGGAGCCGGGCAAGGCGTTTCGTGACGATTTTGACCGGTACCCGAAATTATTTGAGGGGATGGAGCGGCTGCTGTGTCCGCGTGTGCATTTTAAGTGCGTGATCGTTGACGGACGGTTCGCATATACAGGCAGCGCGAATCTGACGGGTGCGGGGATGGGCGCCAAATCGGAGAAACGCCGCAATTTTGAGTCCGG
This sequence comes from Anaerohalosphaeraceae bacterium, assembly GCA_963675155.1. Taxonomy (GTDB): domain Bacteria; phylum Planctomycetota; class Phycisphaerae; order Sedimentisphaerales; family Anaerohalosphaeraceae; genus 4572-13. The sequence goes on from OY775912.1 coordinate 2,341,392, forward strand.
GATCATCACGACCGAACCGGCGATGGTGTCGGCGATTGCCGAGCAGTTCGACCGTGTGTGGATGGGAACGCATTGCACCGATTGCGGACGCCAGGAGTATTGTGCCGACTTTAAAGATATCTTAACTTGAAATCATAAATTACATGACGGAGAAAAGCATGTTTGAACGCCGTCGAAACGGAACCGACCATCAAGGGGATGTCTTCAATTTAAAGGCATTGGTTGTCACTCTATTTTGCGCTGTTGTTATGACGCAAGTGGCCAGTGCAGCTGATTCTGAGCGGCCGGATGAATGGTATCGCAGCGAGGAGGGCAAACGGATAGCGGCCAATATCCTGTCATATCAGGATGCGTACGGCGGCTGGCCGAAAAATATCGATACCGAAACCAAGCCGTATGAGGGTGACCGCAAGAAACTACGCGGGACGTTTGATAACGGCGCGACGGTGGGGGAAATGCGTTTCCTGGCGAAGGCTTACAAGGCAACCGAAGAGCCGGCGTATAAGGACGCATTTCTGAAGGGGCTGGATTTGATTTTGAAGGCTCAATATCCCACGGGCGGCTGGCCACAGTATTACCCGCCAAGCACAAAATATCATCGGCATATTACCTTTAATGACGGGGCGATGGTGCGTCTGATGGAGTTGCTGAGGGAGATTGCCGCATCCGACGATTATGATTTTGTCGATGCGCAGCGGCGGAAGGCGGCGCAGCAGGCTTTTGACAAGGGGATCGACTGCATTTTGAAATGTCAGATTCGTGTGGACGGCAAACTGACGGTGTGGTGTGCCCAGCACGACGAGATCGATTACAGTCCGCGAGCGGCGCGATCGTTTGAGCCGGCTTCTCTCAGTGGCGGCGAGAGCTGCGGGATTCTGCGATTGCTGATGAGCGTCGATGACCCGTCTCAAGAGATGATTCAATCCATCAAGGCGGGTGTGCAGTGGTATGGGACATCGAAGGTCGAAGGTCTTCGGCTGGAACGGATTGACGGTGTTCGGACGGCGGTCAACGATCCGGATGCTGCGACGCTGTGGGCTCGTTTTTATGCGATTGAAACGAATAAGCCACTCTTCTGTGATCGGGATGGTGTCGTTAAATATGATTACAACGAGATCGATGCCGAGCGACGGAACGGTTATTCGTGGTATGACGATTGGGGGAAGGATGTTTTTCGCGAATATCCAAAATGGACAGAGCGTTTTCCTTATGCGAAGGCTCCGGTAGGAGCAAAGATCCTGGCGGTCATCGGTGATTCGACGGTGTGTAATTATCCGGAGAACGGTGTTCGACGCGGGTGGGGACAGTTTATTCAGGACTATTTTGATGATGACTCAATCTTTGTGTTGAATACGGCCCGGAGCGGACGCAGTACGAAAACGTTCAGAGAAGACGGATTTTGGAAAGAAACGTTGGATGGAAACCCGGATTACATTTTGATCCAGTTTGGACACAATGATTCGCATGAGCCGGGACGGCGTGAAGCGACGGATGCGGCGACGACTTACCGCCAATATCTGCGTCAGTATATTGATGAAGCACGGGCCATTGGCGCGAAAGTGATTTTTGTGACGCCGATGTACCGCCGAAAATTTGATGAGCAGGGTAAGATTGACGATAATCTGCGGCCGTATGCGACTGCGATGAAAGCCGTTGCTGCTGAAAAAGATGTGCCGGTGGTTGATCTGAATGCCGCCAGCGAACAGCTTTACCTGAAACTCGGGCCAACGGCGACGGTGGAATTCGCCAATGTGTCTAATGATCAGACACATTTCAATGCAAAGGGCGCCAAGGCGATGGCGGAACTGGTGATGGAGCAATTATCGGTGGTCGAGCCTTCGTTGAAGCCGTATCTAAAGTAAACGTGGCGGCAGGTTATTTTTTCTGAATCCGAATATCCGATGTGTCGATGAATTCCGCTTCGATATCTGTTTGAATGTTGTTGCATTGTTCGATTTTGACATCAGGCTTGTCATCTTCTAAATCATTGTTATTTAGAATCAATTGGTTCGTCGACGTTACCCAAATGTCGGTGCCGCGAGTCTGGCGGATGGTGTTGTTGGTAATAGCGATTTCGTTGTGGGCGCCGGGCGGGGCGATACTACCGTTTCCGGCATGGGCATAGACAGCAATTCCCATCCCCCGGCACTGGCTGATGTTGTTTTCGGTAATTCTGATATCGTTGCTGCTGCCGGATTCGAGCCACCAGTATTCGGGTGAGACTTTGATCGCTTCTTCCCAGCATTGGGTTAAGCGATTCTCTGAAACGATTCCGTGGCTGGCTTTAATCAGGATTCCACGGGAGCGATTGTATCCGAAATCGCAGCCAGCGACTTTGAACCCGTTTCCCATTCGATTGGCCGATGCAATGATACTGCCGCGGGGTAAATGGATTTCGCGGTCGATCTGTATGTCGAACATGTCCCGGCTGCCGCCGTTTACAAAGAACTCATTCATTCTTTGTTTTTCCAGAAAACTCAATTCATCGGGCTCGATTGGGATGCTCTTTTGAATTGAAAGGGCTTTCGCATCCGGCAGTCGCAGTCCTGCATAGGTAACCACCTCCAGCGGATCGCCGGGGGTGATATTCATATTATGCTTGGCGAGTACCCTTAGTTTGGTGCCGTCGCTTTTCATAACCATATGATAATCGCCGCAGATATTGACGCAGTCGTCGCCCTGGAAATGGGCCGTACATTCGAGGATTTGCGGTCCGATGACGGCATGTTTGCTGTGAAATGCATCCGCATTCAGTGATCGCAATCGGCGTAAGCCTCGCGGCTGGATGTCACTATCCAGAGGCCGGCGATCAATTTTACATCGTCTGTAAGTGCTTTTCTGGCAGTTTACTTCGAGGAATCCGAAACAGTTAGACGCATACAATGAGATATCGGCCAGTTCAACGTCGATATTGTTCTCGCAAACTATCGCGTGGGGGATATTCCCACCCGGCGCATCACTGCTGTTGGTGACCAGAATGTCGCCGATTTCTTCGATGTCACGCTGCGGGTTATACTGGTAGCCGTCTTCTTTTTTGACACGGTACCGCCGATTGCCCAGCGACTCAAACGGCTGCCAGCCATAGTAGGTATCCCGTTTCAAGAGACCGGTTTGAGAATCAAAAATTTCGATTCGCATTTCCAGGTTCTCCGGGTAACCGTCAATGATCTCAAACTCAAGCCAGCTTTTATCTTTAGCCAGTGCGACAATGCGTCCCTGTGTAAACGGCAACGGATCATAGTCGATCGTTAACCCGCGTACCGTGACATTGCGGCAGTTGGCGATTGTCATTGCGCGTGTGGTTTCGGTGCAGATCATTTCCGCATTTTCGGCTACGATTTCAATGTCCTTCAAATCTCGCAGTGCCAAATGCTCGCCATGTTGGGGTTTGACACGATAGACTCCCGACGGCACAACGATGCGTTTAGAGCCGGCTTTAATTTGCGTGTCGATCAATCCCTGTAAATCAAAACAGGTATCAGAGGTGTCTGTCGGCTCTTTATTTACAGCCTGCGCATGAGAGAATCTGCACAGAACCGCGATCAGGATCAAACAAGCCATGTCGGAATATAATTTTTGTCGGTTCATTTTGTTATTTGACTGGCTCGACGCCTTCGGAGGTCATAATGATTCTTTTGATGGTGCCGTCGGGATTATGGAACAGTTTGTCGATGCAGACGGAGCGACGGAAACTGCAGCCGGCGGTGGGGATGCTGCCGTTGTGGTAGATGAAATACCACTGGTCTTTGTATTCGATAATCGCCTGATGGTTCGTGTTGGAGTTTCCGGCGACCTCATTTAAGATTCCCTTGTACTCCCACGGTCCGGTGATGCTTTTACTCATGGCATAGGCGGTCTTTTCGGGGAATTGATAGGCGTAGCTAAGGTAGTACCAGTCGCCGCGTTTGTGAATCCACGGGGCTTCGGTAAAGTTGGGTAGTCCCTTGACGGTGTGGATCGGGCCGTCCTGTTCGATCATGTTTTCTTTCAGTTTGATATATCGGCATTTGGTGTTGCCCCAGAACAGATAGGCCTGTCCGTCGTCGTCAATGAAGACGGTGGGGTCGATGTCGTCCCATGAGATTTCGGTGTCGGTTGTCATGTCGTTGGTGATCAATGCTGTGCCTCGCGCATCTTTGAATGGACCGATTGGGCTGTCGGAAACGGCGACACCGATGGCTTTGCCGTGGATGTCTTTGTGTGTGGCGGTGATATACCAATAAAACTTACAATTCCGTTCGATGACCTGTGCGGCCCAGGCGTCATCCCGGGCCCATGTGAAATCTTTGGGACGCAGGGGGACGGGATGTTCTTTCCAATTGACCATGTCGGTTGAAGAGAAAACCAGCCATTCGTGCATTTCATATCGATTACGGTCGGGTGGGCACTGGTCGTGTCCGGCGTAAAGATAGACGACTCCGTCATGGACGAGTGCGGCCGGGTCGGCGGTGTATTTGTGGGTAATGACGGGGTTGTCAGCCAGCAGTGTTGCCGGCAAAGCTGACAACAAGAGCAGGATAACAATTGATATGATAATTGGGGAGTGTCCGGCAATTTTAAACATTGATACAATTCCTTTCCTTAAATTCAGATACTTGTCTGAGTCAGTCCGCTGAGTGAACTATAGCGAAGTGTCGCCGTATGGTCAAGCAGAAATGAATTGAATCGGGGCGTTCTGGTAATGATGGATTATTGGATGATAACTGTTGTAATATCGCCTTTTTTGAGATGCTTGGCATCCGGGTGGTTGGTTAGGTCGACCATGAAGTAACGGCTGCAGCGACCGCGAGGGGGGCGGGTCTTTTCGATGAGGACGTTTTCCTTTAATCCGCGGCATTGCTGTTTGAAATCTTCCTGTAGTTGATTGTCCACCTGTTGGAGGAGTGTAGAGCGGCGTTTGATTTCCTGTGGAGGAACAGAGCCGAAGATTTTTGCCATTTTGACCGCGGCGGTGTTTTTCCGCGGGCTGAAACTGAAGACGTGAATTTTTGCAAAACCGATTTCTTTGCATATTTTGACGGTTTGCTTAAAATCAGCCTCTGTTTCACCGGGAAAACCGACGATGATGTCTGTGGTCAGGGCTGGGCGGTCGAAGGCAGATTTGAGTTTATCGACAATGGGCATAAATTGATTCATTCGGTACTGACGGGCCATTTTTCGCAGAACATTATCCGAACCGGACTGCAGTGACAGGTGGAAATGCGGCAGGATGTTATCATGCTGTGTCATGACGTCCAGCAGTCGATTCGTTACATCCAGCGGTTCCAGTGAGCTGAGACGCAACCGCTGCAGACCGGGGATGCTTGCAACTGCATTCACAAGCTCAGGCAAAGAATCTGTCTTCTTAGCATCCCATTTGATTCGGCGTGATGTCGTCTGGCCGTAGGCACCGAGAAAAATTCCGGTTAGCACAATTTCCTTGTGTCCGGCCTCTATAAGGCTCTTTGTTTCCTGAAGAACAGTTTTTACACCTTTGTTACAAACCTTGGTCCGTATTTTGGGTATAATACAATAGGTACAGTGGGCGTCGCATCCATCCTGGACTTTCAGAAACGCGCGGCATTGCCCGGAAAAACAGTTCAGAGTCGGCAGTGGAGAGGCAGTTGCATTGGGCTCTTTGAAAGAGGATTGATTTATACCGGAATTCGAAGTATTATCTGTAACGCAATCATATTTTTCACGGTTTATCTGTGTTTTTGGGGCATTTATCTTTGTTAAGGCTTTGTTTTTATCCTTGATTTTACCGGTATTTATTGGTTTACTGTCTCTGCGTATAGCTAAATGAGGGGATTTTTCCTCAAAAAGCCGGTCGAGAATTGCCGGTAATGTGTTTTTATCTTTGACAATCAGAATATCGTGTAGATTTTGCAGTTCGTCTGTTTCGGACGCAGTCAGGCACCCGGTAACGATGATTTTTGCCTCCGAGTGAGCTTTTTGTGCCTTGCGGATGTTTTGGCGACTTTTGGCCGAGGCGATATGCGTCACGCAGCAGGTGTTGACGATGATGACATCCGCCGGGTGCGCAGCGGTTGCCCGCGACAATCCGAACTGTTCAAGAACCTGACGGATTTGCTGGCTTTCATATTGGTTGACTTTGCAGCCAAGTGTATGGACGGCATAGGTTTTCATCGGGCCGCCATGGTAGCAAGAGCCGGCAATCCGATTCAAGTGTTTTTATGAAATAATTTTGGAATCATTCTTTTTATTCCGAGTCACAGGAGACTGTTATGGCAGCAATACGTGGTGTATGGGCGATTGACATTGGCGTCACATCTTTAAAAGCCCTTCGGTTATGCCGGGGTGAAGAGGGGCTGGAAGTGATTGGTTTCAGTCACATTGAGCATTCCCGGATTCTTTCTGCGGGTATGGAGCAGGAAGAAAAAGATGAAATTGTAGCAGAAACACTTCGCAACTTTCTCGAAGACAATGATATTGGCAAAGAGGAAGTCGCAATTTCGATTGCCGGTCAGAACAGTTTCGCCCGGTTCATTAAACTCCCCCCCGTTGAACCGAAGAAAATCCCTGAAATCGTGCAATTTGAAGCTGTCCAGCAAATTCCCTTTGAAATTAACGAGGTGGAGTGGGACTGGCAGTTGATGGAAAACGAAGACAGCCCCGATAAAGAAGTCGGACTGTTTGCGATTAAGAACGAGCTGATTGCCGAGGTGATGGATCACTTCACAAAAGAGAATTTCCGGGTTAGCTGTGTCCAGATTGCTCCGATGGCCCTGTACAATTTTGCCTATTATGACATGCCGGAGATTGAAACATCATCGAATCAGGCGACCATCGTCATGGATATGGGGGCTGAAAACACCACACTGGTGATTTGCACGAAGGATGCGGTCTGGCAGCGGAGCATTCGAGTTGGCGGTAACACCTTTACCCAGGCGATTGCGGATGCCTTTAAAAAGAACTTTGCGACGGCCGAAAAGCTTAAGCGTACGGCTCCGATGAGTAAGTATATGCGTCAAATCTATACGGCGATGAAGCCGGTTTATACCGATCTGGGCAGTGAGGTCCAACGCAGCCTGGGCTTTTACAGCAGCAGTCCGGCGGGACGTGATAAAACCTTCAGCAAAGTTATTGCTCTCGGCGGCGGCATGAAATTGCAGGGACTTGCGAAATATCTGACTCAGACGCTGGGATTGCCGGTGGTTAAGCCCGATTCGTTTGAACGGCTGGCATTGTCTTCGGACGTCTCCAGTGCGAAATTCCACGAAAATGTATCTGATTTTGGTGTGGTGTACGGTTTGGGAACCCAGTTGCTGGGTGAATCGAAGATCCAAACCAATCTGCTGCCGCGACGCATTGCACGGGCAATGTCCTGGACGCGGAAAGCACGGATATTTACGATTGCGGCCAGTGTACTCCTTGCGGTGATGGTTCTCGGGTTGGGCAAGGCTTTCAAAGATTCCAAACAGTACGACAGCAATCAATCCAATCGCAGCGCATATGGTTCCGCAATTCGAACGATACAGGGTGTTCAATCGGAGATTTCAGAACAGGAAAATCGTAAGCAGCCCTTGCTGGACAAAATTACAAAAGAAATGGATCGGTTTAAAAATCGTGACATTGTGCCGCTGTTTACTGAAACAATCTTAAAATGTCTGCCGAATGAGGACAATACACCGTCTCAGGCCGGGCTTCATGAGGCGTTTAATGCCGGTAATGTTCAGGCGGTCATGTCGATACCGCGGCAGGAACGCAAGCAGTTGTTTGTGACGCGTTTTTCGGTTGAATATGCTCCGGATGTCGAGACAGCGGGTTTTCCGCAGTCCAATGCTCGCGGCCGGACGAATGTGGGCAGGGCTTCGGCCAGATCAAACAGACCGACCGGCTTTGGCCCCACAACGCAGGACGCCTCTGATGAAGAGGAATTAGGCGGTGGCGGTTTTACCGTACTGATCGAAGGGTACAGCCCTTATCGAAATATTGCCGAGTTGCTGGATCCGCCGATGGTGGGCTCTGACCAGACGCAATGGGGTATTGTGACACGTTTTGAGAATCTTGAGAAGTTATTTCCGAATAGTCCTTTTGTCTTATTCAATAAGCACCAGATTGAGCATTTCAGCGTGGTGACGGGCTTGGTTGACTTGGAAGATACCGACATGCCTCAGGGCATTGGCATTGAAAAGAAAATCGAGCGTGTGCCCAATCCAACAGGACGAACTGTTACACAAACGACTCGCAGGACTACAATGCGTCCACGCGGCGGTGATCTCATGGGTGAGATGGGCCGAGGAATGGGGAAAACTGCTCGCGGACCGGAATTTGTTTATACCGAAGACGTCCTGGTTGACCCGATGACCAATGAGGAAATGAGTCGAACGTACGATATCGTTACTCAGAAAGACATTGATGCCGACCCCGAACTGGATGAACAGGATTTAGGGCAAAAGAAAACCGCCGATTTTGGTGATGAGTGGAAGTTTATCGAACGCGACCAGTGGTTTCGTATTCAAGCGAAGTTTGTCTGGAAAGATGCTCCGAAAGTTGAAGCGACGGATATGACCTCGGGCAGGGGAATGCGTGGCGGTATTGACGGGATGATGTTTTAATATGTAAATGAATTCATCGATTAGGTTATTACTATGAAAAAGATTAATATATCTATGGGTTTTTTAAAGCCGGTTCAGAATTTTTTCAAAAAATATACTGCGCTGCTGCCGTCTATCGGGATTGTGATTGTGGCGTTGCTGCTGTTTTTTCCGACGCTGATGGTGGGCAAAGGCGTCAAGGAAAAGATGGAGGAAAGTGTCCGCAAAGCTTCCACTGTTCGGGGGTTGGCCGGTGATGTCCCTTCCAAGGACGACCCTCAGCAAATCAAGCGGTATATGGACCGGCTTGATGAAGAGGCGACTCAGGTCGAAACACTGATGACGCAAAGCAGTCAGCGAGAATTGATCAGTTACGATGTGTTTCCACCGAAGAGTACCTCGTCACAGCTCTACGCAGATTTCGGCAGTCAATATCGTCAGGCGATTGAAACGATGGTGAAGGAGATGAATGCTCTGGATGCGCCCAGCGAAAAAGAAATTGCTGAAAAGACGGGGGGGGCTGCCAGAACGAATCGGGCTGTCCGTACGAATCGTCGAAATACGGCCGACGCGATAAATCCGATGATTGACGCGCTTTGCCTGACACGCTCTCGGGAGATTTCAGTTTACGCCAATCCTTCACTTTTTTCCTGGTATGAGTTTTGGGAAGATTATGAATTTAAGGGTGAAGCCCAGGCTCTTGAGGATTGCTGGGATTCCCAAATCGCTTACTGGATTTACCAGGATATTGCCGATACGATTGCCCGGATGAACGCTGGGTCTGAAAAAGTGTCTTCCTCTCCGGTCAAGCGGCTCATGGGCGTTAGCTTTGTCAGTCCGGATTTTGGCGGCGGAAATGCCGCGTCCGCGTCCGGAAGGGGTGATTTTATGATGCGTTCACGGGGCATGCAGGGGGTGTCATCGAATCGGGATAAACCCAATTATGTGGTGGACGCTCCGGCTGAGATCTCATCACGGACAACATCGTCTTCGCAGACATCTCTCGTCAGTAATTTTGTTGCCGCGTCCTTAACCGATCGCAAGGGGGACGAGGACGTGGATATTGTCCATTTTGCATTTTCCGTTCTGGTCGATAATCGCATGGTGATGGCGTTCATGCAGGAGCTTTGCAGTGAAAAGCCTCATACATTCCGGGTAGATTATAAAGGGGATGGAGAGGTTGTGCAGGCCCGACACAACCAAATTACAATTTTACAGAACAATATAAGCGTGGTTGACAAACAGGCCGTTGATCATGAATTGTATCGATACGGAAAAGGGGCTGTCATGCAGTTGGACCTGGTTTGTGAGTATCTGTTTGTTCGCAAAGGGTATGACAGTATTAAGCCGGATCCAGTCAAGGCATTGCTGGGGCAAAGTAGTGAAACCACCGAAAAACCGACGAACCAGCGTGCACCGGCAGGTCCGTCGAGGGGACGCGACAGGCGGATGCCGTTCTAAAAGATGAAATCATAATCTGATTATATAATACTCTTTAACAGGGACAAAATGATGAGCAGTAAAAAGAATTTCCTGGTCGTACTCGAAAGCCAGGTCGACAAAATTGTGTTGACGGTGATGGTTTTAATCAGCCTGGTCTTGCTGTGGCTCTATGTGATCGGCAACCCCTATGCTCAAAAAGTCGGGGGAAAAAAACTTAGTCCCGGCGAAATTGACAAAAATATCAAGCAGAATGCGGACCGCCTTCTTGATGAACTGGATGCGTTACCGTCTGACGACTATGCAGTCTATAATGAAACTCATTTATCTGATTTTGAGAAGATGATGCAATGTCCGATCTCGGATGTATCTTCGGATCTTGTGGTTCAATTTCCGGGCATCGGCGATGAGATTATCGTCGAAGATCGTCTTTATGACGTGCCATTTGTTCCTGCATTAGGTGAGGTTCAGATGGCGACATTGCGGGGTGCGGCCCGCGTCCCGGTTGATGAAATCGGACCGGGGAATCCGTATAAAACGGCTGAAACAAAACTGGCGGATATGGACTTCGTGACGATTTCGGGGCGTTTTGATGTGCAGAGCCTGTATAACAATTTCCGGTTAAGTTTTGACAATCCCGGACTGAAGTCTTCGTGGAAAGATCCAAAGCTGGCAACTCCTGTTTTTGCAAAAATGGAACTTCAGCGTCGAGAGAAGCTGCCTGACGGTTTGTGGGGGGATTGGCAGGAAGTGCCGCGAACCAAAATCGATACGTATCAGGAGTTGTTGTCGCAGCTGCCGCTGAATCCGGATGAAATGCAGTTTGGCGTCAATGTCTATATGTCGCAGTTTCAGGACCCCGATGTGCAATTGGATATTTTGCAGCCGCCGTCTTATGAGTTTGAAATTTCTAAAACCGAATGGATGCCGCCTCAGTTCCTCAACGAGACACAGGAAATTCTTGAAAAGCAGAAAGAGGAAGAAAAGCGAAAACAGCGTGAAGACCGTCTGAAGGCAAATGAAACAGCGAACCGCGGCGGCGGGGGTGAGCGACGGGGAACGGCCCGTGGTGGAGCGACCCGTGAACGGCGTCCCGCACGAGACCGGCAAGAGCAGCAGAATCGACGCGATCCGATGATGGGGATGGAGGGGGAACGACTTGCGGCTCCTGCTCGTGCAACACGTGAGAAAGAACGAACCGAAAAAGATGTTGATCGCGATGTTAAAGGTGAAATGCTGAACTCCGTAAGCCGTTTGCAAGCCAAGCGTGACCCGGTTTTAGTGTGGGCGCATGATGATACCACAGAGCCGGGGCGGACCTATCAATACCGCATCCGGTTGGGTGTATTTAATCCGATCATGGGGAAAGACTGGTTCAAGCAATCACAAGCTGAATTTAAGGATCAAACGGTTCTATGGAGCCGTTATTCGGAACCGACAGATGAAATCAAGGTGGCTAAAATGCTTCATGTTTTTCCGACGGATACGATCACGGGAGCTTCGGATACCGTTGAAGGCGCAAAAGTCGAAGTCGCCAAATATCATATGGGACAATGGCAGAGTTACGCATTTGATATATTCCCGGGGCAGATCATTGGCAAGTCTGTCACCATGGAAGAATTGGCTGAGCAGCGTGATGATAGCCGCGACCGCGAAGCGGATTTAAGAACAACAATGCCCCAGACCCAGAACCAGCCGGAAGAAACCGAATCGATTGATTTCACAACGTCGATGGTTATGGTGGATGTGCTTAAGGACCTCAACTGGGGCGCACGCATTAAACGCACGGACTTTTATCAAATGCTGTACCATGACGCCGTGGGCATTATTCGAACGCCAGTTGGTAAAAATTATTGGTCAAGAGATATCAAAAACGACTATGCTATGATTCAGGACGCCATGAAAGAGGAAGTGGATTCAAGAGGCTTTGAAGATTTCGGACGCCGAGGTGGACCTCGCGGTATGAATGACATTATGTTTTAGGCGTTATGCCGAAATGAGATTTCTAAGGACAGCTATCATGCTGTCCTTTTTTTATGGTGATTTCAAATATGACTGAGATTGTTGTCTTCAGTTAAAATTTTGATGGGTACGTATGGTAAAGGCGCTCGTCCGTCAAATTCGACACGTATTTTTTTTGTTTGCCCCGGCAATAGTGTGAAAAAATTATCGCTTAGCTGTGCGGGCTGCGGTGGGATCAGTTGGATATCACGAACCGGTTTCTCACTGCAGAGCCGGACGGTCCATGTGTGATTTTTCATCGGGTCGGGGGCAATTTCCATATCGATAGACGCCTTGTGGCGCGGGAGGTATTTGTCGGGAGAGAAGAAATAGGTGTTTTCTGCGACCGACTCCTCATCGGAAACGAGGCTTAAGTGCAGGAATGCCGTCTTTGAGTTGTGCAGCCGGGCGAAAGACTTTGCCAGCGGATAGGCATTGGATGTGTGTCCGGGTGAAAGTGCCACGGGGATTTCCATCTTGTCGAGAATTGTCCCGTCGAAATGGATCATCCGGCAGTGTAGTGTTGCGGTCATTCGTCTGAGACTGTCGTTGACGGCGATGACCGTATAGGCAGCCGATTTTTCAGGACGCCGCAGGGCAACCAGAACCGGTGCAAAAAAACGTTTGGCGTAATAATACAGTGCTTTGGGACGGCCGTTTGCGTCAATTGCCGAGAAACCAACCGACGGCAGTGACTCGTTCCACGTCCAGAGCAGGCACCCCGCATTGATGGACGGTTGGCATCGCAGATGCTCGACAAACGATCTCGATGCCCGGGCCTGTGTGAGCTGACTTTGTCGGATATAACCGGTTAAACTTGTAGCGGGGGCAAAAAGATCGGCGATATAACGAGCAATGCGGGATTGTCCGCCGGGCTGGTAGTTGTGTTTTTCAAAGGAAAAAGAACTGGGTGTCAAATCATCTCGGTTGCTAAACTGTGAAATCGTTTGTCGATCCGGGGCTGACTGCAGCCCGAATTCCGTTACAAAGCGAGGCGTGTTTTCGCTGGTCAAAAGATGTTCGTCTTTGCCGAGGAAGTGCTCCCAGACATTCCAGTTGTGCGTTGTGCCTGACCGGGGATCGTGATGATTGTTTTCAGACGACTCGGAGAATGGCGTAGTGTGAATGTAGTCACGGTCCGGGTCCAATTCGCTCAGCAGGCCCGGCAGCAGCGTACGATAAATCGTTTTGCCGAAAAACTTACGTCCCGCACCTAATCGGCCGGTTTCATGCAGTGAATCAATCCGACTGTTGCCGCACCAAAGGGCCAGCGATGGATGATTACGTAATTGAACAATGATGCTGCGAGCTTCTTTCTGGACGATGTCGGCGAACCACTGGCGGTCCGGATAATAGGCGGTTGCAAACATGAAATCCTGCCATACTAGAATGCCCAGTTGATCACAGAGGTCATAAAACGCCGGTTCCTCATAGAGCCCGCCGCCCCAGACACGCAGCATATTGACATGTGCATCAGCGGCTTGCTTGAGAAACACTGAATAGTCATCACTATTTTTCTCGCCGGGCAAAACCGACAGCGGCATCCAGTTGGCGCCTTTAATCGGTACCGGTTGGCCATTGACTTCAAATTGGAAGGAATGCCCGTGTTTGTCAGCGTTGCGATTCAGGCGGATCGTGCGAATGCCAAAGTCCATTTCTGATGTGTCCAGAAGCTGATGATCTTGAAAAAGTTGGGCTTTCAGGCGGTATTGGTGCTGGACGCCATGTCCTCGCGGCCACCACAGGATGGGTCTGTCGATATGTAGGAGAATTGCGTGATGATCTTCGTTGGGTGCAAACTTCACTGTTTGGGAAAGTTCTAGTCCGCCACCGGAAATTTCAAGTTGGCATTCGATGGCGGTTTTTGTGTTCTTTATGCGGTCCAGCGATACAGCGATACGAATATCGGCCCGGTGCTGATTGCAGTCCACGGTGCGCACGTGCAGATCGTTTAATTTCGCGGTATGGGTGCCTTCGAGCTTGACGCTGCGGAAGATGCCGCAGCCAATCATTGCCGGGGCCAGTGCGGAGCCGAATTGGTATTGAGCCTTTCGCAGATAGCATCGACGCGGGTCACCGAAATGATGTTCGCTGAGCTGGCCGTATCGCTGCATGAGTCGCTCGGCGTGCTGCATCGCAGGCAGAAATTTCACATGGATCGTATTGCCGGACGGTTTGATGTATTCGGTTACGTCAAAGCTGTGAGGGGTAAACATGTTTTCCGTTTTGCCAATGAGTTTGCCGTTGATCCAGATATGCGCGACGGTATCCAGTCCTTCAAAGATCAACTGTATGCGTTCTTTGTCGATCAACGATGCCGGTGCATCAAATTGCTTTCGGAAGATCCAGCTTCGGTCACTGACCCAATGAAAGTTTTCGGGGCTTGCTGTAAATTCTGCACGGTCGATCACCCCGGCATTCATCAGGCATGAGAAAATCGAAGAGGGAACCGGGGTGCCCATCCATCCGCCTTCGTCAAGATCGCGCATACGTCGAGCCGCTTCCGGGAACTCCTTGAATTCCCACTGGCTGTCTAATTGAAGAACTTCCTTTTTCATAGCTGAATCCCTGAAACGCTTTTAGGGGTATTCTACAGGGGGAGAGATATGTTTCAAGTCTTTTATTCGGGCGGGAGAAGTGCTGGATTACGCATTGGTGGTTTGCGAAATCAGTTCATGGGCGTATTCGCTCCAAGGACCGCTGCCTTCCTGACGGAAGACCTCAAATGACTCGTCGCTGGCCAGTCGTCCGAGGATGGATTTGCGCAGATTGGCATCTGCGACTTCCTGAATGATATGGGCTCGCTTTTTCTCCAGATGCTCGACAAAATCACCGTGAAGCTCGGTAAAGACGTCTTCGAGCTTGCGGCGAATATGGCCGGCGTAGGCCGGACAGTTGCCGTCGGTTCCAATGGCAATTTGCAGGTCGCCGCGTTTGACAATCGCGGGTGTATAAAAATCACAAAGATGAGGCTGGTCAACGACGTTGCAGAGGACTTCCAGTTCCTGGCAATCAAGGTAAACCTGCCGGTTCAGGACCGGATCGTTTGTTGCCGCGATGGCCAGGGTGGCGCCGACGAGATAATTTTTGTGATAGGCGCAAAGGACCAACTCGACGTTCGGCAGTTGAAAAGCGTCTTCCAGAGAGGGCTTAACGTGCTCGGAAATGACCGTTACGCGTGCGCCGGCTTCCTGAAGTGTCTGGACCTTTCGAGTCGCGACGGCTCCGGCCCCAATGACCACTGCCCGCCGATTACTCAATTCAAGATAGATTGGGAATTTGGCCATAGCTTAAAGTATAACCTTTGGGCTGTCTAAATGCAATTATTTTCGGTCTTTTGGAAAAAATCAAAGTCTGCTTTGTCTTGCTTTTTTACTGGAATTACGGTATTTGAACGCTACAATGCACAGGTTTAAGGGATTGATAAAAAAGGTGCAATATGAGTTTGAAACAGGTAATTTGGGCTCCTTTAACGGATGAGATTGTACGACAATTACGTGCGGGCGATGAGGTTTTGGTTTCCGGGACGATTTTGACGGGCCGGGATCAGGCCCACAAACGCCTGTGCGAATTGATCGATGCAGGTCACTCTTTGCCGGTTGATTTGACCGGGGCGCTGATTTATTATGTCGGGCCAACGCCGGCGGCTGAAGGGAAGGTGATCGGGGCAGCGGGGCCCACGACCTCGGCGCGGATGGATGCCTTTTCGCCTGCTCTGTACGCACAGGGGTTGAAAGCGTCGATGGGCAAGGGCTATCGGGACCAACGTGTCCGGGATGCGCTGACGCAATATGGTGCTGTTCACCTTGCAACGCTCGGTGGGGCGGGGGCTTTACTGAGCAAACATATTGTTAAAAGCGAAATCATTGCCTATGAAGATTTGGGGACGGAAGCCATCCGTCTGCTGACGGTCGAGGATTTTCCGGCGGTTGTGGCTTATGATTGTTACGGCAATAGTGTTTATGAAAATCTGTAAAAATAATATATAACAGGAGTAATCTATTGAAAGCGGCATTTATTGGTTTAATGCAGTCAGGTAAAAGTACGATTCTTTCAGCGGTGACGGGTAAAGAGCCGGCCCCGATGGGTTCGGCGGATATTCATGCGGAAATGGTGCCTGTGCCGGATGAGCGGATGGACTGGCTCACAGAGCTGTATCAGCCCAAGAAAACCGTTCATGCGACGGTTGACTGTCAGGACTTGCCGGGGGTGTCATTTATGGATGAACACGGGCGAACGGCTGCGCGTAAGCTGTTCAATGACGTCAGAACCGTCGATATGTTTGTGATTGTCGTGCGGGGATTTGACAATCCGTCTGTTCCGGCGTATCGCAATTCGGTTAATCCGTCGCGTGACCTGGAAGAGCTGAAAACCGAGATGCTTTTGGCGGATCTCGAGTTGGTGACGACCCGTATTGAACGACTTGAAAAGCAGGTGCATAAACCTACCAAGACCCAGGCTCGTGACAAGGCGGAGTTGGAGGTGCAATTGAAACTTCAGGAAGCGATTGAGTCGGAAAAGCCCATCAGCAGTGTCATCGAAAATGATCTGCAGCTTGATTTGATCAAGTCGCTGAACTTTTTAACCCTAAAGCCAATGATGGTGGTGGTTAATGTGGGAGATGATCAACTGGGCGAAACGGTTGATTTGGGCGATGCGGCCGCGGGATTGGAAGTCGTTCAGTTATGCGCCTCTCTCGAAAGCGAGATCATTCAATTAGACGAGGCGGACCGTGGCGAGTTCATGGCTGATATGGGACTGACCGAGCCGGCTTCATGGAAATTTGTTCAATGCTGCTATCGAACATTGGGCTTGATCAGTTTTTTGACCGTGGGCAAGGATGAAGTCCGTGCCTGGCCAATCCAGAAGGGCTTGACAGCTGTTGAGGCCGCGGGAAAAATACATAGTGATATCCAACGCGGATTTATCCGTGCAGAAACCATGGCGTATGAGGATTTGAAGGAATTGGGTGACGAGAAAGCCGTTAAGGCTGCCGGAAAAACCCGCCTTGAGGGCAAAACATACGTTGTTCAGGACGGTGACATTATCAATTTCCGTTTCAACGTGTAGGGCAAGCTGTTATTTTTTGAATATTTTTTAAAAAATAGAAAACAACTCTTGACAAGTAGTAGTAGATCCTATTTAGTAGTGACAACTAAATCGTAATGTTCAGTGTTGCTTAAATTTGTTAGGGCAATATAGATGAATGAGTCAGGTTGTAAGTTGAATTTAGAAAAGATGTTAGAGGGTTTTGAGGGCCGATGTCGAAAGCATGGTCTCAAATTGACGCCTCAGCGAATTGCTATTTATAAGGCATTGATTAGTACCGATTCGCATCCCACAGCTGACGAGGTTTGCCAGAAAGTTCGTGAGGAAATTAGCAATATTTCGCTGGACACCGTCAACCGAACCCTTTTAACCCTGACTGAGATCGGAGCGGCTTTTCAGGTGGAAGGTACAGGCCAGCCGCGTCGATTCGATGGCGGTCTTGAGGACCACCAGCATTTTCTCTGTATCAAGTGTGGTAAAGTGATTGACTTTCAACACGATGCGTTGGGGAATATTCATATTCCCGATGAGATTCAGGGGAAATTTCAAATTCTGAGAAAAACAGTCTATCTCGAAGGCTTTTGCAGCGAGTGTGCTGAAAAAGAAGTTTAAATAAACGTAAATTAAAAACAAACCATTAAACGAAAGCGAGGCTAACAAATGAGTTTGAAGGGAACGCAGACGGAAAAGAATATTTTGACGGCTTTTTGCGGCGAATCGCAGGCACGTAACAAGTATACCTATTTTGCCAGCAAAGCTAAAAAAGAAGGATTTGTGCAGATTTCAGCGATCTTTGAAGAAACAGCCAACCAGGAAAAAGAACATGCCAAACGCCTGTTTAAGCTTCTGGAAGGTGGAGAAGTTGAGATTGCCGCTACATTTCCGGCCGGCGTTATTGGTACCACTGAAGAAAACTTAGCCGAAGCAGCCGCGGGCGAAGATTATGAAACAATGACCATGTACCCGGATTTCGCAAAAGTAGCGGAAGAAGAAGGTCTCAAGCAGGTTGCCGCCATTTTCCGCAAGATTGCTATTGCTGAAGCGCGTCATCGTGATCGTTATGTAGCCCTGAGAAAAAATATTCTCGACGGCAAGGTCTTTAAAAAGGATCAGCCGCAGCAATGGGTGTGTCGCAATTGCGGCTATGTTCACGAAGGCCCTGAGGCTCCGGGGACTTGTCCGGCCTGCGATCATCCGCAAGCACACTTTGAACTGGAAGCAGCAAACTATTAATATCCCAAGTTCGGGCATTTGATAAAAACAGGCTCTTGTGATGAGTTGGGCTGTCGGCCTCGAGGGGAGAGTCGATAGCCTGCTCGTCGGGTCGGAAAAGAAAAAATGTAAAATCGTTCTTTGATTATTGGACTGTTCTGGTGTATTTTATGTCAGAGTAGCAATAGTATAGAAAGGAAGCTTAACATGGAAGAGAGAGAAAACGCAATTACAATGAAGGGCAATCCCCTGACGCTTGTCGGGACAGCCGTTCAGGTCGGTCAGGCAGCACCGGATTTCAGTGTTGTCGCTAACGATCTTTCAGAAGTCAAACTGTCGGATTACAAAGGTAAGGTTGTCATTCTTTCAGTCGTACCGTCGCTGGATACCGGTGTTTGTGATACGCAGACTCGCCGATTCAATGAGGCCGCCGGGCAACTTAGTGACGATATTGTGATTCTGACGGTCAGCATGGACCTTCCATTCGCCCAGGCACGCTGGTGCGGCGCCGCGGGAGTTGAGCAGGTCATAACTGTTTCTGATTATCAACAGGCTGATTTTGGGACCCAATATGGATTGCTGATAAAGGGCTTGCGTCTTTTGGCGCGAGCAGTTCTGGTTGTCGATGCGAAAGGTGTTATTCAGCATGAACAGCTTGTCCCTGAAGTCACAACTGAGCCTGATTACGACGCTGCGTTGGATGCAGCTAAAAAATTGTTGTAACAAAAAGATTAAAAATAATGCGCAAGCAGAGGTGACATCATGCGATTACTTGCAGATAATGTATATGCGGTTGGGGTTCAGCATTGGGACCGTCGTTTGTTTGACGAACTGATTCCCTTGCCGGACGGGACGAGTTATAATTCCTATCTCGTAAAAGGCAGAGAAAAAACGGCTTTGATAGACACGGTTGACCCGGAAAAAATTCACTTGCTGATTGATCATCTGGTCAAGACGGGCACCGATCACATTGATTATGTGATTAGTAATCACGCTGAGCAGGATCATTCCGGCAGTATCCCGGATATATTGATGATGTATCCGGATGCCAAGGTTGTGACCAATCCCAAGTGCAAGGGTATGCTGATTTCGCACCTTCACTTGGAAGAGGATCAGTTTATCGAAATCGAAGACGGCGAAACCCTGTCCCTGGGCGATAAGACGCTGCAGTTTATCTATACGCCATGGGTTCACTGGCCGGAAACAATGAGTACTTTTCTGCATGAGGACGGTATTCTGTTTCCCTGCGATTTCTTTGGGTCGCATCAGGCTACGGGCGATTTGTTTGTCACCAATGAACACCGTACCCTGGAGGCCGCAAAACGCTATTATGGTGAAATCATGATGCCGTTTCGCAGCCCGATTCGGGGGAATTTGAAGAAGCTGGCACCGCTGGACATCAAGATGATCGCTCCCAGTCACGGACCGGTCTATGGTCGTCCGGCGTTGATTCTCGATGCTTACCATGAATGGGTGGATGAAGACAAGGTCGTCAATAATGTGATTGTGCCGTATGTGTCCATGCATGACAGCACCGAGAAGATGGTTGAGTATTTTGTCGAAGGGCTGATTGATCGCGGGGTGGGTGTTCGCCAGTTCAATTTGACCGTTGCCGATATCGGTGAAATGGTTATTGAAATGGTTGACGCCGCTACGCTGGTTTTGGGTGCCCCGACTGTTCTGGTGGGCGCGCATCCGTCGGCGATTTATTGTGCAGCATTGGTGAACGCACTGCGTCCCAAAACGAAATACGCCGGGATCATTGGGTCGTATGGCTGGGGCAGTAAGATGGTCGAGCAGATTACCGGCCTGATGAGTAATATGAAAGCCGAGATGTTCGAGCCGGTGATTGCCAAGGGCTTGCCGACCGAAGAGGCCTATACGGCGTTGGATGAATTAGCGGACAATATCCTTGCAAAACACAAGGATTTAGGTATTGTATAGTTAATGAGTAGGAAACATGAATTCATAATTTAGGGAGAGAATAATGGCAGCTAAAATGGAAGTTTACAAGTGTTCGTTGTGTGGAAATATGGTTGAAATGGTGCATGGCGGCGACGGTGAATTGGTTTGCTGCGGTGAACCGATGAAGAAGCTGACGGAAAATACAACGGATGCTGCAAAAGAAAAGCACGTTCCTGTTATCGAGCAAATTGACGGTGGCTATAAAGTCTCAGTCGGATCGGTTTTGCATCCGATGGAAGATGAACACTATATCGAATGGATCGAGTTGATTGCGGACGGCAAAGCCTATCGTCAGTTCCTGAATCCCGGCGATCAGCCTGTTGCTGAATTTTGCGTGAAGGCTGACAGTATTTGCGCTCGTGAATTCTGCAATAAGCACGGTCTCTGGAAAGCATAAACGAAGGGTAGGGTAGAACGATGATTCCCAAGAAAATCGAAGAGGCTTTTAATAAGCAGATTAACGCGGAAACTTATTCAGCATATCTTTACTGGTCGATGGCTGCGGCTCTGGAAGAAATGAACCTTCCCGGCTTTGCGAACTGGATGCGTATTCAGGCCCAGGAAGAGATGACCCATGCGGCTAAGTTTTACAGCCATATCATTGAGCGTGGCGGCAAGGTTTTGTTGACGGCGATTGATGGTCCGCCGACAGAGTGGGACAGCGTTAAGGCTATCTTTGAGAATGGTCTTAAGCATGAACAGCTTGTCACAAGCTTGATTAATGATCTGATGGACCTGGCGATTCAGGAAAAAGATCACGCCGCCAATATGTACCTGCAGTGGTTTGTGACTGAGCAGGTTGAAGAAGAGGCCACCGCGATGGAAGTTCTGGGCAAACTGGAAATTGTCGGCACGACCACAGGCGGTCTCTACATGCTGGATAAGGAAATGGGGCAGCGTGTTTTTACGCCACCTGCGGCTGAATGATACTGATTGAATAGATTTATGATTAAGGCGTCGCGTGCTTGACATACGTTTGAATTGAAGATTGATAACGCTGTTTGAGCGATTGACGGCGAAAACAGGTACAGAAAGCAACTTATTCACAAACAAGGAGACAAGCAATGGGTATTACGTTTAACGCAGATGAAATTTTTGAGATGGCTGAGCAGATCGAACGTAATGGAGCGAAGTTTTACCGTGAGGCTGCGGAAACATCCTCGGATGCGGATATCAAAAAGATGCTGCAGGATTTGGCGGCGATGGAAGACGGTCACCAGTTAACATTTTCGCAGATGCGTAAGGAATTGTCGCCGGAAGATAAGGAAGTGACAACGTATGATCCGGACAACGAAGTGGCTCAGTACCTAAAAACCGTTGCTGATTTTCATGGAACCGAAGGCAAGGCCAGTCCGACTGAAACGCTGACCGGTCAGGAAAGTATAAGTGAAATCCTGAAGATTGCCTTGCAGGCCGAAAAGAACTCCATTGCTTTTTATGTCGGCATTAAAGATCTGGTGCCCAGTAAATCAGGCAAAGACAAGATTCAGTCCATCATCATTGAAGAAATGGCGCACGTATCAACGATTGGCGGAAAGCTGCACGCATTGAATTAACATGAAATTTCGGCGTCGACTTTCTTTGAGGCGGTCGGCGCCGCATCTTTTTTCAACAACCCTTTTCAGGAATATAGGCAAATACTTTAACCATGGCGCAAACGAAACAGACAACATTGCGAAAACAACCGGCGATGCGGAAAGTCCTGCTTGCATTGCTGCCGTGTGTGTGCGGTTCGGTTTATTATTTCGGCTGGCGGTCGCTGGCGATGCTTCTTTTTTGCTGTGGGTGGGGGTTCTTCCTGGAATGGCTGTTTTGCCGACATCGCAAAGAACCGGTTTCTGAAGCCGTGTTTGTTACGGCGGCGCTGTTTGCACTGGTGATGCCGCCGTCAGCGGGCTGGCACGTGCTGGCTGTGGGGATGGCGGTGGCAGTGATCTTTTCCAAGGAAGTTTTCGGCGGTTTTGGCCGCAATATTTTCAATCCGGCACTGGCGGGACGATGTTTTGTCTATGTTTGCTTTCCGATAGCCCTGACGGGGCTCTGGTTTCCGCCGGCACAAGGTCCGCTGGGGGCTTTGACGCAATGGTCCACGGGGTACGAGGACGGCGAAATGGTCGCCGTTACCAGTGCCTCTCCGATGACGCACTTAAAAGCAGGTCGTCTGGTTTTAGCGCCCGACTCGACAACTGAAACGACAGGTGACATACCGTTCATGGTGGCAGAAGGCCAGGCCGAGAACATCAGCCGTATGGCTTTGTTGAAGGCACTTGTTCTGGGTCGTATCAGTGGCTCGATGGGGGTAACCAGCGCCTTGCTCATTTTAATCGGCGGCGTCTATCTGTATGGGGCGAAAGTTGCCAGCCGAACGACGATTCTATCCGTCATTATTACGTATGCCGTGCTGAATCAGGTGTTGTACTGGTGCGGTGTCGAGCCGGTGCCCGGCGCGTGGCCTGCGGTACTGGGCGGCGGGTTTTTGCTTGGTGCATTTTTCATGGCGACCGATCCGGTCAGTTCGCCGCGAACGGAACCGGGTAAGATTTTCTACGGTATCCTCATTGGTGTCGCGACATTGGTGATTCGCAATTTTTCAATCTTCAACGGCGGAATGATGTTTGCTATTTTGCTGGGGAATATGTTCGCCCCGATTATTGATTACGGGGTGAAAGCCTGGCAGGATAAGCAAAAAGCAAAGAAGAAATTAGCAAAGGAGGCCGCGGTATGAAGAACAAGCCTTACTTTGCAGTGGTCTATATGTTTATTGTTACGGCTGTTTTCAGCTCGATACTGATCGGCTTTTCACGTCTGACGCGCGGAAAGGTTGAGGCTAACCAGGCACTGGCTTTCGAACGTGCGGTACTGGAAGTTTTTCCGGACATTGAGGTCAAGTCGAATAAAGAGGTGCATGCGATTTTTACCGAGCGATTTGTCCGGAAGGATGAGCTGGGTGCGTGGCTGTATTATAGAAACCATGAACTGGCCGGTTATGCTGTTGCAGTTGAAGGCAAGGGATTTTGGGCGTCTATCAAAGGGGTTGTCGGCGTCGCAAAGGACCAGCAGACCATTACGGGCCTCTCTTTTTATGAACAGAGTGAGACGCCGGGGTTGGGGGCGCGCATTCTCGAACCGGGTTTCCGTGATCAGTTTGTGGGCAAGAAAATTCACACCGGTGATTCGCCTGTTTCTTTTAAGTCGGAATCGGCGGGCGATGAACTCAAGGACAACCAGGTTCATTCGATTACCGGCGCTACTCAGACCTGTGTGCGGTTGGAGAAACTAATTAATGACGGTCTTGTCGAGTGGCAGCAGCTAATGGCTCAGAAGGGATCGCAGCAATGAGCAAACAAACCAAAGATCTCGTTCTTGATGGCCTCTGGCGGGACAATCCCATTTTTCGCCAGATACTCGGCATTTGCAGTACACTGGCGGTGACGAATGTGGTACTGAACACTGCGGTGATGTGTACGTCGCTGACGCTGGTGACGGCTTTAAGCTGTATGACGGTTTCAGCCTTGCGTCAATGGACGCCGCGGAATATCCGGATGATGGTCCAGACGCTGATCATCGCGTTCTATGTGATTATTGTGGACTTGATTCTACGGGCTTACTGGCCGGAAATGAGCCGCAATCTCGGACCCTATGTGGGGCTGATTATTACCAATTGTATTATCATGGGGCGTTGTGAGGCGTTTGCCGGCTCCAATCCGCCGGGACCATCCTTTATTGACGGATTCTTTAGCGGGCTGGGATATTCGCTGGTTTTGGTGGCGATTTCGGTCATCCGTGAGCTGTTGGGGATGGGGACGATTCTCGGCTTCGCGATGCCGTATTTTTCCGGAGAGCATTGGGATAAATGGGTGATTATGGTGATGCCGCCGGGGGCGTTCTTTACGCTGGCGTGTATGATCTGGCTGTGCCGGTCGATTAAATCCAAGGAGGCGAAGTCATGAACGGCTTAGGTTCTGAAATGTGGCTGGCGCTGGTGACCTGCTTTGCGGCGATCTTTACGCAGAATATTCTGCTGACGACGTTTTTGGGGATGTGTCCGTTTACGAGTGTTTCGCGTGAGGTTAAAACCGCCGCGGGACTGGGCGGGGCGGTTGTGTTTGTGATGACGTTTACAACGGCACTGAATTGGCTGGCGTATAAATATGTTTTGATTCCGTTGGAGTTGGAGTTTTTCCGGTTCATCCTGTTTATCATTATCATCGCGGCATTTGTGCAGTTTGTTGAGATGGTGATTGACCGGTATTCGCCGAAGCTGTATCAGAGTCTCGGTATTTTTCTGCCGCTGATTACAGTGAACTGTGCGATTTTGGGGGCGTCATTGTTTATGGTGATTCGGGAGTATACGTTTATTCAGACAATCGGCTATGGTTTCGGTGCTGGTGTGGGGTGGCTGCTGGCAATCATGGCAATGGCGGGGATTCGTACCCGGCTGAATGAATCGCGCGTGCCGGAAGGACTTCGCGGCCCGGGAATCACGCTGATCATCGCCGGGATGATGGCACTGGCATTTATCGGGTTTGCAGGAGTGCTGGGCTGATGATGCCGGAATTGATAAACTTTTTAATGACAGTTCTGATTATCAGTTCCATCGGCGCGACGTTGGCTTTGCTGCTGGTCTTATGTGAAAAATATGTCGTCAATTACGGTCCCTGTAAAGTGACGGTTAACGGGGAGAAGGAACTGGAAGTCGAAGGCGGCAATCCGCTGTTGACGGTTTTGCGTGAGGAAAAGATTTTTATCCCCAGTGCCTGCGGCGGACGCGGCACCTGTGGGGTGTGCAAGGTCAAAGTGCTGGATGGAGCCGGGCCCGTGCTGGCGACGGAGACACCGTTTCTGACCAAAGAAGAGCAGGCTGACAATGTCCGGCTCTCCTGCCAGGTGAAGGTGCGAAATGATCTGTCGATAGAGATTCCGGAAGAGCTGTTTAATGTCCGTGAGTACCAGACGGTTTGCACGAAGATCGAAGAGTTGACCTATGATATGCGACGATTCCGCTTTGAAATGAAGGACGGCGAGACGATTAAGTTTGTTGCCGGCCAGTTTGTTCAGTTGGTTTGCCCGCCGTACAAGGGCAGCAGCGAAGAGATTTTTCGAGCGTATTCGATTGCATCCGATCCGCAGGATAACGGCTGTATTGAACTGATTATCCGGCGTGTACCGAATGGCATCTGTACGACGTGGTGTTTCGATCATCTTAAAGAAGGTGACGATGTCCGCCTGAATGGTCCGTACGGCGATTTCCGCATGAGCGAGACGGATGCCCCGATGGTCTTTGTTGCGGGCGGCAGCGGGATGGCGCCGTTTGTGTCGATTCTGCATCATATGCGTAATACCCACAGCACACGCGAGGCGAAGTATTTCTTTGGCGGCAACACCTTGAAAGACTTGTGCCTGCAGTCGCAGATGGATGAATTTCAAGAGGCTCTTGAGGGCTTCACGTTTATTCCTGTGGTCGCGAATCCGGATGAAGCGGACAAATGGAACGGTGAAGTTGGACTGGTGACCGAAGCGGTTCAGCGTCTGTATCCGGATATGAGCGGTCATGAAGGTTATTTATGCGGCAGTCCCGGCATGATCGATGCGGCGGCAAAGGTCTTTACCGGCCTCGGGATGCCGGACGATAAAATCTATTACGATAAATTTGCTTAAGGCTCGGGAGATGCACGATGAAACAATCTCCACGTGATAAAAAACTGGAAGAGGTGCTTCGCTCAACGCAGTTGGTTGCGGGCGGCTTTATGGGGACTGATCCCCGTCATCCGATCGAAGTGATCAATCAGGATATCGTTGAGCTTGAACATCTCGGCGTGACGGTGGCCGAAGTTGCGCAGCGGATGCACGAATTGACCGAACTGTCCAAG
Source organism: Anaerohalosphaeraceae bacterium (assembly GCA_963675155.1). Classification (GTDB taxonomy): domain Bacteria; phylum Planctomycetota; class Phycisphaerae; order Sedimentisphaerales; family Anaerohalosphaeraceae; genus 4572-13. The sequence continues at coordinate 2,367,469 of OY775912.1, forward strand.
CCCCGGCTGGGAAACTGGATTGACTCGGCCTTTGAGCAACTGCGTGTCAAGAGTGAGGATTTTAAAGGCAACCTGGTCTGTCCGTGGCCGCATGCGGGGGTATTTGACAAGCGGATTACCACGGTAGAACGGCTTGATACGGGATTGAAAATATCCTGGACGGATCTGAATATTCATATGATCGCCCAGCACGGTTTTTTTGAGGGTCGCGGGGCATTTTTCCGCATCGAACCGGCGGAAATTGTTCAAATTTTATTTGAAGGCTTGACCCGGCGTGAGAAGTAAAGATAATAACGCGTAACTTGTGGTATAGTGAATCGGTATTTTAACAAGAAAGGAAAACTGCGATGAAGTACAAATGTGTCTTGTGCGGCTATATTTATGATCCGGCAACAGGTGACCCCGATAACGGTATCGATCCCGGTACGTCTTTTGAAGATATTCCGGATGACTGGGTATGTCCCGAATGCGGCGCCGGTAAAGATGAGTTTGAGCCGGTCGAAGACTAAGGAATTCATGAAAAGCCCTGAGCGTCGGAGATGATGTTCAGGGCTTTTTCTTTTGGGCCGAAGGGTATGCGATGACAAAAATTGACGCGAAAGTCAGACAGCAGGAGATGCTATGTGTCGAGGCTACTGCCGGGCCGACTGGCTTTGTGGTGTTTGGCGCTTCGGGGGATTTGGCGCATCGCAAACTTTATACGAGCCTGTATGAATTATACCGCCGTTCCTTGATGAGTGAGAATTTTTACGTCGTCGGATGCGGCCGCAGTCAATTTACCGATGACGCATTTCGTGAAACAGTCGAGAAGTCTATTGTTCAGTCTGACACTGAGATTGACAGCAAAAAGCTGACAACTTTTGTGGAACGTTTTTATTATATCAGCGGCGATTATGTTCAGGCGGATTTGTATCACCGGATATGTGAAGTAACGACAAAACTGGGGGAGTTGTATCAGTTCGAAGGCAATCGTATCTTTTATTTATCGGTGCCTCCGTTTCTTTATGAGAGAATTATTGAAAAGCTTGGCGAGTGTCGCTTGATGTGCCCGGCTGCAGCAGGGCGTTTGGAGAATGTACGGCTGGTGATCGAAAAACCGTTTGGTCACGATCTGGACAGCGCCCGCGAACTGGACCGAAAACTTCAATTGTATTTTAACGAATCGCAGGTTTACCGTATCGACCACTATTTGGGTAAAGAAACCGTTCAGAACCTGATGATCTTTCGATTTGCCAACAGCATTTTTGAGCCGCTTTGGAATCGCAATTATATTGAGCGTGTGCAGATTACGATTGCCGAGAAGGTTGGCCTTGAGCATCGCGCCGGCTATTATGACAAAAGCGGGGCTTTGCGGGATATGTTTCAGAATCATATGCTCCAGATGCTGGCGATGGTTGCGATGGAAGCACCGGTTTCATTCGAAGCTGACAGTATTCGGGATGAGAAAGCCAAGCTGCTGCGTTCGATCCGGCCGATTCAAGGTGAAGATGTCGAACAAAACTTTATAAGGGGCCAATATGCCCCGGGCACCATTGAGGGACAAGCTGTCAACGGTTATTTACAGGAAGACAACGTTCCGGCGGACTCGAAAACTGAAACATTTGTCGCAGGACAGCTTTTCATTGATAACTGGCGATGGCGTGGAGTTCCTTTTTTTCTGCAAACCGGCAAGCGACTGGATCAAAAACTGACGGAGATTGTGATTACGTTTAAGCAGGTTCCGCATTCAATGTTCGACTCAGTTGGTCTGGGAGATATACCGCAGAATGTGCTTCGCTTTCAAATTCAGCCGAATGAAGGAATGTATCTGAGCTTGCAGGCCAAACGCCCCGGCTCGAAGATCTGTATGAGCAATTTGGAGATGGCGGTCGATTATCAGAAAGTCTTTGGCGTGAAAATGCCCGAAGCCTATCAGCGATTGCTGCTGGATTGTATGCTGGGCGATCAGACGCTGTTTACCCGCCGGGATAGCGTTGAAAGTGCCTGGAAATTGCTGATGCCGGTTCTGGAGGTTTGGCATCAACAGGAAAATACCGTTATCCAATATCCTTCGGGGTCCACGCCGGATAAGATTACATTTGGTGTATTGGAGTAGGTTGTATGTCCTCTTGTGGGCATATGAAAAATGTTTTGGCCGCTCACCAATCGAGAGTTCTGTAAATTCTAAAAAACACCGTTTTTCTCAACATTTCGCTATTTTATCTGACGTGATGTGAACATTTACCTTTTATTGTGAAAACTAATACAATATATATTGACATAGCTTACGTTTTTACTATAATCGCTTCTGTAATGTATAGTGAGGGTAAATAACTAATACACGGTCTTTATTTTTGTGTTTCAGTAGTCTTCAATATTTCAACTTTAGGGTATCGCTTATGGTCATGAATCGAAAATGCATTATTCGTTTGTCACGGTATAAAAATGCGCTCAAGCGGCTGAAAGCATTGGGTTTCGTCAAAGTCTTCTCCGGAAACCTGGCGGATGCCGCGGGGGTGACATCCTCCCAAGTGCGTAAGGATTTTTCGCTTTTCGGCATCACGGGCAACCGCCGCGGGGGGTATAAGGTTGATGAATTAATCACCAAAATCCGCGAAATTCTGGGCAAAAATGAACTCCAGAAGGTAGTTATCATCGGGGTTGGTAACATTGGAAAGGCATTGCTCAGGTATAAGGGTTTTGAGGCTGGCGGTATAAAAGTGATTGCCGGCTTCGACATTGATTCGACAAAATATGTGGAAACTTCCGAAGTGCCAATCTATCCGCTGGATAATTTTCGTGAATTTGTTCACGACCATGATGTAAAAATCGGGATTCTGGCGGTTCCTGATGTCGCTGCCCACCACGTCTCTGAAATTATGATTTCGGCGGGCATTAAAGGGATCTTGAATTTTGCCCCGATCCAGCTTCGGACGGCTGATGATGTCGTGATCAGCAACATCAATCTAGAAGTTGAGTTGGAAAACCTGATTTATTTTGTCAATGCTCAAGGAAAGACTGAAGAAGGAGCATAAGTTTCCGGTCGATGCAAACTAAAACGCTCAAATATCGAATTCTGACAGCTTTTACGGGCATTATCCTTATTTTTGGTGCCTGTATTTTCGGCATGGGATATTATGTCATCAAAAATGACGTATTCGGTCGAACGCAGCAGCAGGTTGAGTTATTTTTGAATAGCGCCAGGACGTTTTATGAAGAAGAAATCAACCGCATCGGGGCGTCGCTTCAGGCCGCTGATTTAGATGAGTCGCCTGAGGTTTTGAGGGCTAAACTCAAGCTCGACTATTTATATCGAGTTCCGATTTCCAAGGCGATGGAATGCCCCAGCGAAATTGTTTGTAAAGCGGCGCAGACCGGTGAACCGATTGGGGGAACGCGGATCATTGCCCCGGATGTGGTTTCCCGGATGCCTGCGGAAGTTCAACAGCGATGCCGGATTACGATTCAGGACACGCCAAAGGCTCGGCCAACTGACATAAAGGTTTTGGATGCAGCGATGGCTAAGGAATTTGCGCTGCCTTTAAAAGACGATGCGGGTGTCGTGCAGGAAGTTGTATTTGGCGGCCGGCTAATTAACCAGGATAATATTCTGGTAGACCGTATCCGCAAGCTTGTTTTTGGTGATGCGATCTATGAAGACAAGCCCGTCGGTACGGTGACAATATTCATGGATGATGTCCGGATTTCGACGAATGTGTTGGACGAAAACGGCCAGAGAGCCATTGGCACCCGCGTTTCCGAAGAGGTCTATTCTGCCGTTTTCGAAGAAGGCACACGCTGGCTGGATCGTGCGTTTGTAGTTACGCACTGGTACCAAACGGCCTATGAACCGATTCGTAATATCAACGGTGAGATTGTCGGAATCTTATATGTAGGCATTTTAGAAGAACCGTTTAATGATATGACCGTACGCATTGTTCTTGGCTTTGTACTTGTGATTGTGTTTGGTGCGGGACTGGCGTTCGTTTTTTCGGTGATACTGACCGGCTCAATTGTCAAGCCGATGACTGAGATGCTGACGGCCACGCGTAAAATGGCCGACGGCGAATTAGGTCACGAGGTGACGCCGGATAAGACGATTCGCGAATTAAATGAGTTGGCTCGCTCGTTTAACGATATGAGTTTTCGGCTTAAGGAACGTGAATCCAGCCTTAAACTCAGTAACGAAAAGATGGCGGATTTAAATAAGACGTATCTGGATTTGCTTGGATTTGTGGCCCATGAACTGAAAGGCCTTCTGTCGTCTGCGGTGATTAATGCCTATTCGATTCGCGATGGTTTCCTGGGCATGATTAACTTTAAGCAGAAAAAAGCGGTGGTCTCTATTTGCCGCAATCTGGATTATCTGGATGCAACCGTTAAAAAGTTCCTGAACCTGAGCCGGATTGAACGCGGCAATCTGGAAGTCAATAAAACCCAATTTGCCATCGGCAAAGATATTTTTGAGATGTCAGTGCAGACCTTTGCCAAATTGGCCAACGACAAGCACATGACCATAACCAATGAAATTGATCCGACCTTAAAGGTTCAGGCGGACATGGATCTGATGCAGATCGTCTCAAACAACCTGGTCAATAACGGTATCAAATACGGCACAGAAGGCGGCTGCGTTCGCATCAGTGCCAAAGACAAGGGCGGCTTTGTGACGATCGAAGTGTATAATGATTCGCAGCCGATTCCGGACGAGATGATTGGACGGTTGTTTAAAAAGTTCTCGCGTCTGGATCTGCCCTCCAAGAAAAAGGTTAAAGGCACCGGGTTGGGCCTCTACATCACCAAGCAGATTGTGGAAGCCCACGGTGGGAATATTCGTGTTGAAGCTAAAGAAAATGGTAACTCTTTTATTTTTACGATTCATAAGGAGTAACAAACAGTGGTAACACCGATAGACATTATTAAGAAAAAGCGTGCTGAAGCGGTCAACCGCATTATCAGCAAAGGGTATCTTTCGACCAAGCGTGTTTACGTAGGGATGGCGACCTGCGAGATCGCCGCCGGTTCCAAAGAGGTGATGGAAGAATTTCGTCAGGCGATTGCTAACGGCCTGACGGATGTTTACCTGAGCCAGAAAGGCTGTGCGGGCCGCTGCAATCTCGAGCCGACGGTGGAAGTTGTCGAAGAAGGCAAAATCCCTGTCAAGTACGGTAAAGTAACGCCGGAAAAGGCGCGTGAGATCGTGGAGCGGCATTTGAAAAAAGGTGAAGTGATCACCGACTGGTTGATCTAAGAAAGGGAAGCGAACGTGAAAGAGAAATTTAAACTAACATTATGTGACGGACCGTCTTGTATCCATAATCAGTCGAAAGAGCTTCGCCAAGCCTTGGAATCTGAGATAAAGAAGAAGGGTCTTGAGGATCAGGTGGAAATTCATCTGAGCGGTTGTTTGGGCATGTGTAAGCAGGGCCCAATCCTGATTGTCAATCCCGGATTTACCATGTACGGCAATGTCAAAACCGCCGATATCCCGAAGATTGTCCAGTTCCACCTGGTCGAGGGCAAGCCGGTTGCCGATATGGTGATCCGCGAAGATCATCTGTACAATCGTTTCTTCCGGATTTTTGGCGACGTGGATTTCTTCGGCAAACAGATGCGTATTACGCTTCGCAACTGCGGTATTATTGACCCGGAAAACATCGACGATTATCTGTCGGTTCGCGGCTATGAAGCGATGGCGAAAGTTCTGACTGAGATGAAGCCGGCAGACGTGGTTGCAGAGGTCAAGAAATCAGGTATCCGCGGACGCGGTGGTGCGGGTTTCCCGACTGGTTTGAAATGGGAATTTACCGCCAATCAGCAGTCCGACGAGAAATACGTCATTTGTAACGCTGACGAAGGTGACCCCGGAGCGTTCATGGACCGCAGTGCGATTGAAGGCGATCCGCACACGGTTCTGGAAGGCATCATCATCGGCGGCTATGCGATCGGAGCCACGAAGGGTATTGTATACATTCGTGCCGAGTACCCGCTGGCAATCACACGACTGGAAAAAGCGATTGCTGCTGCCAAAGAGCATGGCTTCCTGGGCGAGAATATCTTAGGTTCGGACTTCTCATTTGATATCGAAATTCGATTGGGCGCCGGTGCTTTTGTTTGCGGCGAAGAGACCGCGTTGATTCACTCGATCGAAGGTTCACGTGGAATGCCCAGGCCTCGTCCTCCGTATCCGTCAGTGAGCGGTTTGTTCGGCAAGCCCACGCTGATTAACAACGTGGAAACATGGGCCAATATCCCGGTGATTATCCTTGACGGTGGCGATTGGTTCAGCAGCATCGGAACCGAAACCAGCAAGGGCACCAAGGTATTTGCACTGGCCGGAAAAGTGAACAACACCGGTTTGGTGGAAGTCCCCATGGGAACCACCCTTCGGGAAATCGTCTATGATATCGGCGGCGGCATTCCAAACGACAAGCCTTTTAAGGCAATCCAGACGGGCGGTCCCAGTGGCGGCTGTCTCCCTGCCGATTATCTTGACACCGAGATTGACTATGAGTCCCTGGCCAAGGCCGGCTCGATCATGGGGTCCGGCGGTATGATCGTCATCGACGAAGATTCCTGTATGGTCGGTTTGTCGAAGTTCTTTATTGAGTTTACACAAGACGAGTCATGCGGCAAGTGTACACCGTGCCGTGAAGGCACCAAGCGGATGCTTGAAATCCTGACCCGGATTACCGAGGGCAAGGGTAAAGAAGGCGATATCGAAAAACTCGAGCGTTTGGGCCATATGATTAAGAATGCGTCACTGTGTGGTCTGGGCCAGTCAGCGCCGAATCCGGTGCTGAGTACCATCAAGAATTTCCGTCAGGAATACGAAGACCATATTACGCATAAAAAATGCACGGCCGGCCAGTGTTCGGCGTTGCTGAGTTACCAGGTTACCGATAATTGTGTTGGCTGCGGGGCGTGCAAACGCATCTGTCCGGTCAACGCGATTGAAGGCGCCCGGAAGGAAAAACACGTGATCGATCAGGATACCTGTATCCGGTGCGGCCAGTGTTATGACGTATGTAAATTTGATGCAATTACCAAGGCGTGAGGATAATTATGGCAGATAAAATAAACATCTATATTAACAACAAAGAGTATCAGGTTGATGCGGGCCAGACGATTATGCAGGCCGCAGACAAGCTGGGTTTCCATATCCCGCGCCTGTGCTATCACCCGAAACTGTCCATCGAAGGCTCGTGCCGCGTGTGTATCGTGGAAGTCGAAGGCGCTCGCAACTATGTGGCGTCCTGTTCGTTCCCGGTCAACGACGGCATGAAGATTCATACCAATTCACAGGGCGTCCGTAAAGCTCGTCGTGATATTATCGAGCTGATTCTGGATAACCATCCGTTGGACTGTCACACCTGTGAGCGTGACGGCAACTGCGAACTGCAGCGTCTGGCGGCTTCTGTCGGCATTCGTGCCCGTCACTTCGAAGGCGAGAAGAAATGCTACGACAAGGATCTGTCCAGTGATGCGGTCATCCGCGATCCGAACAAATGTATCCTGTGCGGTCGCTGTGTGAGAATGTGTTCGGAAGTCCAGGAAGTGCATAACCTGACCCAGGCCCATCGCGGCTTCAGCACGGTTGTTATGCCGGCTTATAACATGCCGATGAACGACAGTGTTTGTACCAATTGCGGCCAGTGTATCAATGTATGCCCGACCGCGGCGTTCCTTGAAAAGAATTATACGCAGGAACTGTTCGAGAAACTGAACGATCCGGATATCATCAAGGTGGCTCAGTTTGCACCGTCGGTGCGTGCGGCCATCGGTGAAGCCTTTGGCTTGGCACCGGGACGTAATATGGAAGGCGAACTGGTCGCGGCCCTGCGAAAGCTCGGTTTTGACTATGTCTTTGATACACAGTTTGCGGCCGACCTGACGATTATGGAAGAAGGTAGCGAATTCCTCGAACGCGTTCAGAACGGCGGTAAACTGCCGATGATCACCTCCTGTTCCAGTGCGTGGATGAAGTGCGTTGAGCAGTTCTATCCCGACCTGCTGGATAACATCTCGACGTGTAAGTCCCCGATGTCGATGCAGAGTGCTTTGACCAAGTCATACTTTGCTAAGAAGCTCGGCGTTGATCCGAAAAAGATTCTCAGCGTTGCCGTCATGTGTTGTACCGCAAAGAAATACGAAGCCGCTCGTCCGGAACTGGAAGTAGACGGCCTGCGAAGTACGGATATCGTCGTCACGACGCGTGAAGCGGCCTGGATGATTAAATCGGCCGGTATTGATCTGCTGAATATTACGCCGGAAGAGCCCGATCATCCGCTGGGTGAGTCCAGTGGTGCCGGTGCCATCTTCGGTACAACCGGTGGTGTGATGGAAGCGGCGATTCGTACTGCTTACGAATTGTACACCGGTGAAACACTGGTAGACATCGAAGTTGAAGCTATTCGCGGGCTCAAGGGCATCAAGGAAGGCAAGATTGTCATGGATGGCACGGAAATCCGTGTTGCAGTCGCCCACGGTCTTGGCAACTGTTATCAACTGATGGAAACCATCCGTAAAGAGCCGGACAAGTACCACTTTGTTGAGATCATGGGGTGTCCCGGCGGATGTGTCGGCGGTGGCGGCCAACCCTATGCACAGGCCAATACAATCCCGCTGGATGAAGAGGCCCTGCAGAAACGTGCTCAGGCGTTGTACGACCTCGACCGCGGCAAAACGATTCGCCGCAGTCACGACAATCCGGACGTTCAGAAGCTCTACAAGGAGTTCCTGCAAAGCCCGCTTAGTTCGGTGTCGCACAAATACCTGCACACACACTATAAAGCCAAAACCCCCAAGGGGATTGTCCCGAAAGAAACTAAAACCGGAGTATAAACGATGACACAGATAGCACAGGATAAATTACAAGAGCTTTACGATTTTATCGAAGAGGTAAAGCAGAAAGACTATACGGATTCCTATTTGATTGCTGTCCTGCACAAGGTTCAGGGGCTCTTTGGTTACCTGCCGCAGGAGGTGATGGATGACGTGGCCGATAAGATGAGTATCCCGACCGCCCATATCTGGGGTGTAGCGACGTTTTATCACTACTTCAACCTCAAGCCCATCGGCAAGCACCTGGTTAGCGTGTGCATGGGAACCGCTTGTTACGTGAAAGGTGCCGATAAGGTACTGGAAGCGTTGAAAAAAGAACTGGGCGTCGAGGTCGGCGGCACGACGGAAGATAAGTTGTTTACGCTTCAGGAAGCACGTTGTCTGGGCGCTTGTGGAATTGCTCCGGTCCTGATGGTTGACGACAAGATTTATGGTGAACTGGATGCCAAGGGAACGGTTGATATCATTAACCAGTACCGTAAGGCGGCTAAGTAAAAGCGGGAAAATGTCGTGTTTTTTGTGAAATTAAACGAGACATTTGGTCGATATTGTGATATAAGGGCACAAAATAGTGTGCCTGAACTAATAATTTGTGAAAAGGAGACTCGAAATGGCGAAGAAAGTACTGGTCATTGATGATGACAACGATTTTGTCGAATCGATATTAAATCTTCTTGAGGCACGCGGCTACTCCGTGGCATCGGCGTCTGATGGAAAAGAAGGTGTCGCGAAGGCAGAAGCGGAAAAGCCCGACCTGATCCTTCTGGATGTGATGATGACCACGAAGGACGAAGGCTTCAACGTGGCTCGTCAGTTGCAGGAAATCGAAGGCGTCAAGGGAACACCGGTGATTATGGTGACCGGCGTCCGCAAGGAAATGAGCCTGCCGTTCGGCTTTGAGCCGGATCAGACCTGGCTGCCCGTAAAGCAGATTCTCGAAAAACCCGTTAAGCCGGAAACACTGCTGAATGCGGTTTCAGAGGCGTTGGGCTAAAGAATGCCTGTTAAGCCGTCCACAATGGGGCGGTAGTTAAATTTCAAACATAGAAAGGCCGGTGACGATATGTCATCGGCCTTTTTGCGTCTATTCTGCTGTGATTGACATGCTTTCGCGGAAAAACAGGCTCATTTTTATTGCCACAAACCGTCCATACAGGGTATAATTCACCGATGATTGTACGCGATGCACAAATCAAGGATGTTAAGCGAATTCACGAACTGATCAGCAGTTATGCTGAACTGGATCGGATGCTGTTTCGGTCTGTCTCGGCCATCTATGAAACGCTGCAGATCTTTGTGGTTGCCGAAGTCGATGGCCGGGTGGTTGGATGCTGTGCATTGCAGGTGCTGTGGGAGGATTTGGCGGAAATCAAATCACTGGCAGTTGATGAGAATTACGCCGGCAGGGGAGTCGGACGCGCGTTGGTGGATACATGTGTCGAGAAAGCCGGCAAACTGGGGCTCAAAAAAGTCTTTATTTTGACGCTGGAGCCTGAATTCTTTTCCAAAGTCGGATTTACGCAGGTTGAAATGAATACGCTGCCCATGAAAGTCTGGAGCGATTGTGCGGCCTGTCCTAAGCAGGACCACTGTGACGAAATCGCGATGGAGCGGCACATCGAGGCTATTTAAGCCATATCACCACCAAATCTGTTGTCCGTTTTCAATGGTAAACACACGTTCGAGCTTACGACCGTCTTTTTCCGTCAGCCAATATAAACGTCCCCGGTTGAGATTTTGGTGTTGAATGGGCGTTTGCCCGCCGGTTTGCTGTCCGAGCGACTTCCACTCATCATCCCAAACAAACAATTCATAGATATTTCCCGGCTCAACGGAGCGGGTTGCGATTCGCAGGCGGGTGTCGTCATCGGTGATTTCCGGCTTTGTGGTTGATATCGTTACCGTCTGATTGCCGGTTAAATCAGCCTGAAGGTGCTGGAGACTGCCGTCCGGGTGGATGATCAATGCGGGTGCGGCGGGGTGAATTGCATCATCGGCGTAATAAGCGGGCAAGTAGACGATATCGCGTCCCATTCTTTCAAAGGTGGCGTTTGACCCATCCAGTTGTGCGGCTGCGATGGGAGCCCAGTTGCCTCCGTTGAAAACGCACAGATACACGAAAGTTGAGTGTTTGGGGGCTGGAAGCGTACAATGAATCGTCACATCAGTGGTTTTGACATATTGTTCGGTTACGTCAAGATAGTGACGTCCGGCCAGCCACGGGGGAATCTGCTCATTTTTCTTTTTTTGGAAGATTGGTGAATCTTTCTGGATGGCGAAGGTTTTGCGATAGACCTTTGCGGGGATATTGAATAATTCAGCATTCCCGCGGCCGTTTCTGTCCAAAATAGCTGTCCAAGCATGGTTATTGTCGCGATTGGCCCATGCGGGCGTATAATCACTGGCCGTCGCGACCGCATTGGCTCGCATAGCAAATGTGGTCATATTGGTGATGTCTTCACAGCGACCCTGTTTGCTGTGGCACATCTGTGAATAGCTCTGGTCCGTTGGATGCAGATAATACTTGTCATTGAAGCGAATCCACTGATCCACGTCGGCTTGTATCAGGCGGGCGGCATCAGATGGATCGCTGATATCCTGCAGTTGGCTCGGCAAATCCGCATATCGCTGCATACAAGGCTTTCGCCAGCGGTCCAGCGGTTCGTTACTGATGCGGTAAGGCAAAATTGTATGACAGAAGGCCTCAAAGGACATTTTTCGGGACCAGGGATTTTGACGCCAGCTTTCGAATGCAAGCTCGATGTTTTCGATTAAGAAGTCAGCCGTGATTACATCGACATCTCGAATGTATTCCTTCTTTTTGTGTGTCAATTCACCGTGATTTTTTTCCAGTTCCTGGAAGTCTTTCAGGGCCTCGTCAAAGTTTGCATAATCGGTCGAATCAAACGGCACTTCATTGCCCTCATCGTTGAAAAAACTGATGTCTGCAAATCCGTGATCGGAGATATTACTGATCAAAAATACCGCGGCATCGTATTTTAGGGGATCGTCGGTATTCTGATAGTGCATCAGAACTTTTTCAAGATTTGAGCGGTTTTTCCCCGCATCGTTTAAGGTTTGACAGACCTCTTTGGGCCATGTACAGCAACCGGCTATCTGCACAACCAGAGCGGTAATGAAAATAAAAATGAGCAATTTCAACAGTATACGCATACCGATTACCCGACCTGGCGGCGTTGGAAGAGGGCGATAGCCAGGGCGAGAATGCCTGCGGTATATAGCAGCGTATAGCTGCCCGCCAGAAGCAAATATTGTGCGGGGATGACGCCGGTTTCATAAATGGCGTCGCTGACCCAGAAAACCTGTAAATTGGGGGTCAGAATAGAACCTATTTTAGCCCAGATATGCGCATCTGCAAATCGTCCAAAGACCCAATCGCTGATGAGGCCTAACAGGAAGATGGCGATACATCCGGTCAACGTCAGCACTTCATTAAGACGGGCAGATAGGAGGATCGCTAAAGCCACCAGCAAATAGACCGCAAACAGCAGTAAAATTGAGGCGATCATATCAAAAGACTCAAAATGGTTGTCAGCGGGGTTGAATTTCCATTCTTTGTCGACAAAAAACAGAAATAGAATGGCAAAACCGGACAAAATCGTACCGGATACAACTCCTGTGGCGGGGAAATTCCATCCATAAACAAAGTTAAAAAAAGCAGTTAGTGAAAATGTGAGAAGAATGACGGCGATGGCTGCGGAAATGACTGTCCAGTCAAATTCATCACTGGCCATTTCCATCACGCCGTGGCGGGTGACCATGAAAAAGGCCATCGTTACTAATAAATGAGCCATTGTGACCGCGCCGGCAATGCCGATGAATTTACCCAGTACAAAAACGGGGCGGCTAATGGGCTTGGAAAGGACGGTTGTGATGGTTCCGGATTCAATTTCTTCGGTAATTGCGCCTGTGGAAGCGAAAACTGCAATGAACAAACCGGCCAGAAACAACGTAGAAAGCCCTAACTCACGAAGCATTTTGATGTCTTCGTCCAAGGTGTACATGCTGATGGCCGGCGCCAAAAGCATTAAAAACAGCGCAAAGACGATGATGATCGCATAAATCGGCTGGCGCAGTGTTTCGATGAAGGTGTTTTTCGCAATAGAAAACAGTCGTGTCAGCAATTTTTTTTCCTTAAAAGGACTATACGATTTAAACTAAACATGATATTATTTTACGCAATATTCGCATTTTGTAAAGACAGACATTGCTTTTTGCTGTAAGTTTATTATCATTTACACTTTTGTTCAAAATAGGTTCATGAAAGTTCAATAAAAGCAGGAAAATTATAAGATGAATGTATCGTCACGCAAGGCCCGAACAGTCTCGATAATCGCTTTTATTTTAAGTCTCATTTTCTTCATATTTACGCTGGCCTTTGGTGCGGCTGTTAAAGTTTTGGCGATGTACCTGTTGAGTTGGCAGGTTTTAACCGGGCTGGTCGTCTGGCTTGTTTTGGTGCTGCAATTCCACCAGCGAACGTTGGCTGACCAGGAAAAGCTGGATATGAGTCAGCTTTCCAAGTCCGATCAGCAGGGAACCATTTTTTCCGGCGGTGCTGACCGTATGGCACTCATGGCGGTTGCTCAAAAGCGACTGATATTTCTTGAAAAATGGATCATTCCGATTGTTTCAATCCTGGTCGGTTTCTATCAGGTCCTGATGGGGCTTTGGCTGTTCAAGTTGATCACGGATCCGACCTGGACGCTCGACTGGGATTACAAAAAACCGCTGTTGGGCGCGGTGTTAATGGCGGGGGTGTCGTTTATCAGCTTCCTGTTCAGCCGTTATGCGACCGGTATGAGCAGTGAAAAGCAGTGGAAACCGCTTCGCGGTGGCGGCAGTTATCTGTTGTTGACAGCGGTCGTGGGTTTTGCATTGGCGATTTCACTGGGTTTTGCACAGTTTAAGCATGCCCAGGGATTGATGCTTCTCGAATACGTGGTTCCCGGCATCATGGTGATCTTAGGTGTTGAGATTTTGCTCAACAGTGTTCTGGATGTGTATCGGCCGCGTGTGGCGGGCGAGTATAGCCGGGCCGCGTTTGACAGCCGAATTCTGGGCATTTTCAATGAGCCTGGCGGAATTCTGCACACGGTTGCTCATACCATCGACTATCAATTCGGATTTAAGGTTTCCCAGACGTGGTTTTATAAGCTGCTTGGCAAAGCGATCCTGCCGCTGGTGTTGTTTGCGATGCTGATTTTGTACCTGATGAGTTCCGTTGTCGTCATCGGTCCCGGGCATGCTGCGGTCGTCGAGTATTTTGGTTCCCCGGTTCGGGATGCGGGACCGGGCCTGCATTTTAAATGGCCCTGGCCGGTTGAAGTTGCTTATGTCTATCCGACGGATGAGATTCAACAGCTTTCCATCGGTTACAAAGAAGGTGCAGAGGACAAAAACAAAAAAGCGTTTCTGTGGGGTGAAAAGCACTACGAGGAAGAATATAATCTGCTGATTGCCGTCAAGACCGATACCGAGACGCAGTCTGAAGGGGCGGTGCCTGTCAGTCTTGTGCAAGCGAATATTCCGATTCAATATCGTATCCGCACATCCGATCTGAAAAAGTATCTCTACAATCATCGCGATGCCAAGTCCATGCTGGAGGCCATTTGTTATCGCGAGCTGACGCTTTTTGCGGTGAGCGCCAATATCGATACCGACAGCCAGGCTGGTGATGCGAGCCAGAAAAGCCTTCTGGGGGCCGGGCGGTTGGAGGCTTCGGCAGAGTTAAAACGGCGTATCCAGAAAGCCGCCGATGATGCCGAATTAGGCGTTGAGATTGTCTTTTTGGGATTGCAGGGTGTTCATCCCCCCGCGGAAGTGGCCAAAGAATACGAGCAAGTGATTGCTTCGGTCCAGTTGAAACAGGCAACCGTTCTGAACGCCCAAGCTGAACGCAATCGCATCCTGACGGAATTGGGCGGGTCGATTGAAGCGGTCGATGCCTTGTACGAATTAGCCGGCAAGCTGGAAGAGGCCAAGCAGGTTGGCGATGAAGCGATGGTCGAGACGCTGAATGAACAATTTTTGGCGTCATTGAAAACGGTCAAGGGAAAAGTCTTTAAAACACTTCGCGAGGCGGATAGTTATGCATTTGAACGGGCCAATCGAGCTCGCGGCGAAGGGCTTCAATTTGACGGCCAACTAAAAAGCTATCAGGCGTCGCCGGAGATTTATAAAAAGCTGCAGCGGTTAAATGCTATGGCCGAAGGCCTCGAAAAAGCACGTAAATATGTCGTGGTCACCGAAGACGACGATTCGCAAATCTACCAAATTGATTTGCAGGAAAAGTTGACACAATCTCTTTACGATCTCGATCTGGGATTGCAGGGAGAGGGACAATAAAAACGTAACAGTTTACTATAGGAAATGCAAAAATGAAGAGTATCTGGACAATCGTATTTATCCTGGTGGTTGTTGGCATTCTTGCCCTTTCGGCAGTATCGTTTCAGGTTCGTG
This sequence comes from Anaerohalosphaeraceae bacterium, assembly GCA_963675155.1. Lineage (GTDB taxonomy): Bacteria > Planctomycetota > Phycisphaerae > Sedimentisphaerales > Anaerohalosphaeraceae > 4572-13. The sequence goes on from OY775912.1 coordinate 2,382,772, forward strand.
AAACAGAGACGGTTATTGTGACTCGTTTCGGTGAACCGGTCCGCCCAATCACGGAGCCCGGCTTTAAAATAAAATATCCGGCGCCAATTGAAGTCGTTCATCGGTTCGATTCACGCTGCCGTTTGTTTGAAGCGACGACACGCGAAACGCCGACCGCGGGCGGTGAGCCGATTATTGTTCAAAGCTATCTCATCTGGCGGATTCAGGAACCGGAGAAATTCCTGGTTTCAGTCAAGGATGTTCAGAATGCTGAGGATAAGATCAAGAGCCAACTGCAGGATGCGCAGAACTCCGTCATTGGCCGCCACTATTTCAGCGAATTTGTCAATACCGATCCTGAGAAGATTCAGTTTGAGCAGATTGAAAATGAAATCACCGCGATGATTCAGGATGAAGCACTTGAGAAATACGGCATTGAAATTCGCGCGGTGGGTATTAAACGCCTGAAAATTTCCAAAGAAGTGACCGAAAAAGTGTTCGAACGAATGAAAGCCGACCGTAACCGTAAAACCCAGTCAATTCTTGCGGAAGGTAATGCTGAGGCTGAACGCATTAAAAGCGATGCCGAAGCCAAACAGAAAGAGTTGTTGGCCGTTGCTGACAGTCAGGCCAAGGCCATCCGCGGTGCCGGTGATGCCGAGGCGGCTCGATACTACAAGATGCTCGAAGCCGATCCGGAGCTGGCAATCTTCCTGCGGAATATTGAGGCGCTCAAGGAAATCCTGAAAGAACGCAGCACGATCATTCTGGGTGTCGAAACCGAGCCGGTCAAGTACCTCAAGAGTATTCCGGATATCCAGCCGAAAACACCTTCATCGGAGGCGGGGAAATAAATCATGGCCGATCATAATCATCACAATCATTGCTGCTCGTCCCGCCCGAGCGACCCTCAGGACGAGCGTGTTTTTCAGGAACAGCTCGATACGGCGGGGAAATCACTGACACAGGCGCTGCAGGTCAGCTTTACGATTTTAAAGCTGATCATGATCGCCGTGGTTATCCTGTTTCTGTTGAGCGGGATTGTTCAGATTCAGCCGGGCGAACAGGCGCTGCGCCTTTACTTTGGGCGAATTCAGGGGCCCGCAGAAGATTTGCTTTTAAAGCCCGGTATTCACTTTGCATTTCCTGAACCGATCCACGAGATCGTCCGCATCCCGGTTGAGAAAGTTCAGACGCTTCGGATTGAGTCATTCTGGTATTATGAAACACCTCAGGAGAAGCTGAATCCCCAGCAAAAACGACAGGCCAGAGGGCCGCTGGATCCTGTCATAGACGGCTATTGTCTGACTGGTAATGAAAGTCTGACCGGCGTCGAAGGGACCGATTATAACATTGTTCATTCGAAGTGGAAACTGACTTATAAGATTGGGGCACCGACGAAGTTTTTTGAAAATGTTTATATGCGGAATCGTGAACCGGGCGAAGATTTTCTGGATGCGGCGGTGGAAACTGTTGAGCCGATGCTGGAGAGTTTAGCGTCTGATGCGATTGTCCAGACGATGCTGCACTACGACATTGACAGGGCAATCAAAAGCGAGGACAGCATTGCCAATAAAGTTGTCGAAATGCTGCAAGTCAAGCTCGATAAGATCGAAAGTGGGATTACTGTTGAGGCGGTACAAGCCGATCAAATCATTTGGCCCCGCCAGGTGGACGCGGCATTTCAGGATTCCACCAAGGCGCGTCAGGAAAGCGAACAGATGCGCGTCGATGCGAAAGCCTATAAGGAAAAAATGCTGACGGACACCGGCGGCCCGCAGGCTGAAGCGATTTTGGAACAGCTTAAACAATCCGACCTTTCGCAAGAAGAGCAGATCTCGCTGGTGGCCGGGCTTTCCGGTCAGGTTCAGTCTGCGATTTCCGAAGCGCGGGCGTATCGTACGACGGTGGTCAGCGATGCAAAAGCGAATGCCGAATATTTAATGCAGTTACTGCCGCAGTATCGCGAATATCCCGATCTGGTTCTGCAGCGAATTTATCAGGATGCCGTTGAAGAAGTTCTGGCCAATGCGGATGAAAAGTTCATCATGCAGCGGTCTGAAGACGGCAAACCTGTGGAATTCCGGTTCCTCATGAATCGTGATCCAAACGTCCAAAAGCAAAAAACACAAAAAAATAAAATAGAAAAGTGATAACTGAGTATCGACTATGGCACATGATCACATTGGTTTTAAAGCACATGAACTCGAACATGACCCCGGCAGCACCGAGGGCAAGCAGTTTCGCGTAAGCCTGGCGTTTGTCGGGGCATTGACCGGCGGGATTCTGATTCTAAACAGCGAGTTGTCACGGATACCCTTCCTGGACTTTCTGTATGGAACCAGCACTGACGCCAGCGATATGATCGCGATGATTGGTGCCATCCTACTGGGGCTTCCGTTGGTGATGCACGCCGTGAAAGGCATTTTTCACGGCCACATGCATATGGATGAACTGGTTGCGCTGGCGGTGATCGCGGCGTTCTTTAACGGTGAATACGTGGAAGCGGGCACCGTGGCTTTTATTATGATGATTTCCGAATTGCTGGAAACACGGACGGCGCTCGGCGCACGGGCGGCCATCGAATCGCTGATTCACTTGACGCCGACGACGGCGAATCTGATCAATGCCGATAATACCGAGACAGAGGTTAAAGTTAGCGGTCTGAAACCCGGCGACGTTGTTCGTGTGCGTCCCGGCGACAATATCCCCGCTGACGGTGAAATCAAAGATGGGCTCAGTACCGTCAACGAAGCGACGATTACCGGTGAATCGCTGCCGGTCGATAAGGTTGCAGGGATGCAGGTTTTTGCCGGCACATCGAATCTGACCGGCGTGATGGATGTTGTGGTGACCAAGGCCGGTGACGATACCACACTGGGCAAAGTTCAGCAGTTGATTATCGCGGCCGAGCAGACGCAGCTGCCGATTATGCGAATGATCGACCGCTACATTAAATGGTATATTCCGACGATTTTGATGATCGCAGCGATTGTATATTTCTTTACGGGAAAAATTGATAAGTCGATTGGTATTCTTGTGATCTCGTGTCCCTGTGCGTTGATTATGGCGACTCCCACGGCGATGGTTGCCGCGCTTTCGGCGGCGGCTCGACTGGGGATTCTGATTAAAAATGTTTCCCTGCTGGAAATCGCCGGGAAAATCACCGCGATTGTGTTTGATAAAACCGGTACTGTTACCACGGGTCAGCTTTACGTGACAAAGCTGGAGCCGGCGGCGGATGTCGAACCGGCACAAATGCTTTTACTGGCGGCCTCGGCCGAGCAGATGAGTAAACACCCCGCGGCGCGTGCGGTGATCAACCTGGCAAAAGAGGCGAATGTTGACTTCCCGCAGGCCGAGAAGTTTGAAGAAACTCCGGGCAAGGGTGTGACCGCGACGGTTGCCGGTCAACTAGTGCTGGTGGGGCGTGATTCATTCCTGAAAGAAATGGGCATTGATGTCAGTAACGTCGCAGACCCGGCGATGCAGGAAGAGCAGGGTTTCAGTACATTGTACCTTGCCGCAGATGGACAGTGCATTGGCTGGATCGGCATGCAGGATAAAACGCGTCCCGAAGCACAGCAGGCGGTTAAGGAATTATTTGACTGTGATATTAAGCGGGTGACGATGCTGACCGGTGACCGCAGTGAAGTGGCCAACCGTGTGTCGGCCGAGCTGGGTTGCACAGACTTTAAAGCACATTGTCTGCCGCAGGATAAACTGGCGGTTGTTGAGCGGATTCGTAAAGACGGTCACCTGGTGGCAGTGGTCGGTGACGGTATTAATGATGCCCCCGCGCTGGCAGCGGGTGACTTGGGTATCGCGATGGGAGCGGCGGGAAGCGATGTGGCGATTAATTCAGCTTCCATTGCCCTGATGAGTAATGACCTGCGGCGTCTGCCGTTTTTGGTTCTACTGTCCCGCAAAACACGCTCTGTGATCAATCAGAACATGCTGTTCGGCATTTTGTTCATCATTGTCGGTATTACGGTTATCACCGTTGCCGATATTCCATTGATTTTGACAGCCGTCCTGCACTTATTTGGTGCGTTAGCGGTTATCTTTAACAGTGCCCGATTGGTGCGTTTTGGTGAACATCTTGAGCCGCACACCGAACAACAAGATTAGTTTTTCCGGAGACGATTGTGGCAGCAACAGAACAATATGCGATTGAAACGGTTTCGTTGACCAAAATATTTCCTGACTGGTGGGGACGTGCCAAAGTCATTGCCGTCGAGGATCTGAACCTTCAGATTCGCCCCAATGAAATCTATGGCTTCCTTGGCCCTAACGGTTCCGGTAAGACCACGACGATCAAGATGCTGTTGAATCTGCTGCACCCGACGAAAGGTGCGGCGTTTGTCATGGGCGGCACAATCAGTGACCCGAAGATATCTTCCCGTGTGGGTTATCTGCCGGAAGAATCGTATCTGTATAAATATCTCACATCGCGTGAAACGCTGGATTTTTACGGTCGAATTTTTGGCCTGCCTGCTGAAGTCCGTAAGGCCCGCATCGAAACGCTGCTGGAGATGGTGGGATTATCCGGTATGGGTAACCGCCAGATCGGCACCTTTTCCAAGGGGATGGCCCGGCGTATCGGTTTGGCCCAGGCATTGATCAACGATCCTGATTTACTGATTCTGGATGAACCGACCTCCGGTATGGACCCGATGGGAACTCGACAAATGAAGGATTTATTTGTCGAATTGACCAAACGCGGCAAGACGATTTTGCTGTGCAGTCATCTTTTGGCGGACGTCGAAGATGTTTGTGATCGAATCGGTATTCTCTACGGCGGGCGAATGCAGGTTGAAGGAACAGTGAAGGAACTGCTCCAGCAACGGGATGAAACGCAGATTCGCATCGGAAAGCTTAGTGATCAAACGCTGGGTAAGATTAAAGATATTGCTGCCGCGGACGGAAATGAAGTCGATGTGACGCATCCGATGGAAAAACTGGAGAGCTTTTTTGTGAACATTGTTGCCAAAGCGCGTCAGGAATCACAGGCAACCAGCGGGGCAGAGCAGGGAACGGGAATCTCTGGTTTTCTGGCTGAAAAGCCCGTCGTTCGCCAGGATACGATTCTGGATCAACTGGTATCTGCGAATGTTGTCACTGAGCCTGATCAGCAAGAGGCCACTGTTGCAACAACGAAAACAACTGAACCGAAAAAGGCTCAAGCCCCTGCGGCCAATACTGACTTACTGCAAAAGCTGTCGAATAAGTCTGCCGAGACAGACGGGATTGGTTTCACTGAAATAGCGCCAACACAAGGTGTTTCACCTGAGAAGGAAGAAGAAAAGCCGGCAGTCAAAAAAGATGTTCTGAATGATTTGATTGGTAAAAAGGACGACGGACAGACGGAAACGACGCGTCCTGAAGACTCGGAGGATACCTCCAATGCATAGTGTCTGGGCGGTTGCGAGGAATACGCTGGCCCAGGCAGTTCGTATGCGGATTGCCGTGGTTGTGTTCCTGCTGTTGATTATTTTACTGCCGCTGATGAGCATGGTAATGGATGGTGACGGAACACTGGTCGGCAAGTTGCAAACCTTCACCAGTTATGGACTGGGGCTGATCAGTTTTTTGCTGTCGATCCTGACCATTGCGATCTCTACATTCACGCTTAGCAATGATATCAAACGAAAGTCCATCTTTCTCGTTGTGACGAAACCGATTCGCCGGTACGAATTGATTCTCGGGAAAGTGCTGGGCGTGATTCTCATCAATATCGTATTACTGGCCTTATTTGGCATTGTGTTGTATGTCTGTACGATGCTGATTTACCGACTGACGGATGCTCCGCCCCGACAGGTCCAGCGGGCACAGTTTGAGTTTTTTACCTCCCGTATCGGAATGAAGCCTGAGTTGGATATGAAGTCTCTGCATAAAAAGGCTCAGGATCGGTACCTGGAATTGGAGAAAACGAGTCAACTGCCTGAAGGGATGAGTGCTTCACGAATTATGAGCCAGCTTCAGGGGCAGGAAATTATGAAGGCCAAATCAGCGGCTCCAGGACAGGTCAAGCAATGGGATTTTGAGAAGGTGCGAGTCAAAAACCCACAGGATCCGAATTCCGTTATTTTTGTTCGATATAAATATGATGTAACAGTAACCCCACCAAACGAACAGGTCGTTGGGATGTGGCGGATAGGCGATCTGCGTCAAATGCAAGCCGGCTCGACTCGGCTTGTTACGCCTGTCTATCGCATGGAAATGGAAGAGGCCGTCAAAACAACGCATGAGTTTGCGGTGCCGGCCGCGGCGATTGCCGAGGATGGTTTCCTGTCAGTAGCATTTTTTAACAGTCCGGCCTTGAACCGTACAACGATAATCCCGGAAAACCTTGAGATTCTCTACCAGACCGGAACATTTACGGAGAACTATATTCGAGCGGTTTTGATGATCTTAATCCATCTTGTCTTCTTAAGTATTCTGGGCATTGCATTGTCCACGTGGTTGTCATTTCCGGTGGCGATTCTGGTGTGCATCGTTGTCTTTTTTGCCGGCTTGACCAATACCTTTATTATGGATGCGATTGACGGTTTAGGAGCCGGTTTAGGGTTGTTTTATGCGTTTACGATCAAGCCCTTCTTGTGGTTGCTTCCGGAGTTTGACGGGAAATATAACCCGAACGGTTATATTGTGGACGGTCGCACATTGCAGTGGTCTTTTCTGGCCGCGGTGACAGGAATCACAGTGTGTGTCAAGGGATTGTTGATTTTACTGTCAGGGATGTTAATTTTCAGTCGGCGTGAAGTGGCCAAGACTGTTGTTTAAGAGGTGATCATGCGATCAAAAGACTGGTTTGTGATTGTGATTTGCGTATTACTGGGTGCGGCGTTGCTGACGCTGGCCGAGGGACGCATGAAGTCCATTCACACCGCCCGCGAAGAAATGGGCCTGGTTGCAAATGCTTCGCTGGAAAACGCGCCGCCTTCGCTGGCCTTTGCAACCGTCGCAATGGGTGCCTTCCGGGGAATCGTCGTGGATATCCTCTGGATGCGTGCCGATACTCTCAAGGATGAAGGCAAGTTCTTTGACGCCAAGCAATTAGCCGAATGGATCACAACCCTTCAACCGCGTTTTTCCGCCGTGTGGGATTTCCATGCGTGGAATATGGCATACAATATTTCGGTTGCGATTCCCAATACCCAGCCGGAGGAACGCTGGCGGTGGGTGCGCAACGGTTATGAGTTATTGCGAGACCGGGCAATCCAGTTGAATCCAAACAGTATTATCCTGTACCGGTCGCTGGCGTGGATATTTCAGCATAAAATTGCGGGAATTTCCGATGACTGTCATCGCTACTATAAACGTGAGCTGGCTTTGTCCATTCGTCCACTTGTAGCGGATAACACCAGTGAATATTTTGATAAACTCGCTGCGGCGCCTGAAACACTGGACGAAATGCTTGCAGACCCGGAAACCGCCAAATTTATCGCGGCATTACAGGCTGCCGACCCGGCTTTTGTCGATACGGATAAACTGGTTGCAAACTATTTGTCACTTCGCCAGACTCCGGGGCGTTTTACAGATCAGGCATTTGAGGTGATTGAAGCGTTTCGCGGCTCAAAGACGCTGCAGGCTTTCGATGTTTTCGCAAAAGCCTATCAGCTTCGCAATGTCTGGAAATTTGACATTGACTATATGATCGAGTTGAATAAAGAGTATGGGCCCACTGATTTTGAAGACCCTAATGATCACCAGCCGCTGAATTGGCAGCATCCGGCCACGCATGCATTGTATTGGGGAGCGATGGGGCTTGAGATTGCCGGTCGTCAGGGACAATACCGGATTGATGAGAAAAATACCGACCGCATTATTTTCCACAGCCTTCAGCAGCTATATCGCTCCGGCAAAGTGGTTTTGTATGATATCCCGGGCGAGGAACCCTCGATCTTCTTGTTGCCGGACTTGAATATGTTCTATAGCTGCGATCAGGCCTGGCGAGATGTTATCAAGAAATATGAAAGCCTGGAAGGTTCCAATCCAAAAGCCGTTATGGGAGGGCATAAGAACTTTCTGGAAAATGCCGTTTTGCTGTTTTACCAGGCCGGCCATCGCAAAAAAGCTGGACAACTCTACAAACGTCTCCAGCGGGACCATCTGATTGACCCGAGTGGGTTTAAACGACCGGAATACACCGTACCATTTATCACGTTTATTCAGAATCGTCTCAAAAGCGAGTTAGAAGGCGTCGGGCCGCAGGATGCAACTGAATTTATCGTGGGTGTCTTGCGTGAGGGTTATTATCTTTATGCGATACATGAAGATGATGAAGCCGCCGGCCGTGAAAGCATGGCTCAGGAAATCTATGACATTTATCAAAAAGAAATGGGCATTGATGAGCCGGGCCGGATGGGATTGCCGCCGATGAGTTTCATGCGGTATCAAGCATTGGTTCAGTTTTTGAATGATCCAGTATACAAAGACTATATGAAGCAAAGTCTTTTTGGACGGATTCAAATCGAAAAACCCGATTTATATGAAGAGCTTCGCAAACAGGCGGAAATTATGGAGGCATTACAAAAAGCCCAGCAGGAAGAACTGGCTCCATAGCTATTTCGAAAAAGCAGCGACATTTCGTCGGTCGTTTTCATAGAGCATCGTTGACTTTTTTGCTCATATCCACTTTAATACGCATTCCTAATTCAGAGATTATTTATTTGCACGGAGGTTGGTTTGACGGCAGCAGTACCCATTGAAAGTTTTACGGATTCACAAAAAGAAGCGATTTTACACAAAGACGGTCCGTTATTGGTTCTGGCCGGGCCGGGCAGTGGAAAAACCCGCGTGATTACCAGTCGGATTGCGGCGTTAATTGAGGCCGGCGTTCGCCCTTGGAGTATTTGCGCAATTACATTTACTAATAAAGCAGCCGAAGAAATGCGGATTCGCGTTGAGCAGTCGACACCCGCTCAGGGGGTCTATGTCAGCACCTTTCACTCATTATGTGTCTGGATTCTTCGACGATATGCCGAGCAGGCACAGATTCAGGGAAATTTCAGCATTTTCGACACAAAAGATCAGAAACGATGTATGAAAGAGGCGATCTCCGACTGCCAGATTGATGTGACCAATTTTACCCCGGCACGCATGTTGGATTTCATCTCACGTCTGAAAAACGATCTGGAAGATGCCGAACAGTTTGAAGCAAGAGCCGACGAATTTTTCAGCAAAAATGCTGCTAAAGTCTACACGCGATATCAACAGATACTCAAGAAAAATAATGCACTGGATTTTGATGATCTGCTGGTGCAGACCGCTTTTTTATTGCGAGACCATGAGGACGTGCGTCAGCAACTCAGCGATCGTTTTCGTTATTTACTGGTGGACGAATATCAGGACACCAACCACGCCCAGTACCAGATTGCCAAGGGCATTGCATTGGCACATCACAACATCTGTGTCACCGGCGATCCGGACCAGTCCATTTACCGATGGCGAGGCGCCGACATTGAAAATATTTTAGCGTTTGAAAAGGACTGGCCCCAGGCGAAGGTTGTCAAGCTGGAAGAAAACTTCCGCTCAACGCCGAATATTTTGGAAAAGGCTGATCAGTTGATTGCCTCCAATACCAAACGCAAAGCCAAAGCACTCATCCCCACGCGGCCCAAGGGTAAGGATGTTGTTATCCATACCTGCGAGGATGAATCGAAAGAGGCTCACTGGGTTGCAGAGCAGGCGGAGAGATTGATCAACGAAGGTGTCGATCCAAATGAGATTGCGATCTTTTATCGCGTCAACTCCATGAGCCGTACGATTGAAGAAGCCTTTGTCCAGCGTCAGTTGCCGTATCAGGTTGTCCGTGGCGTAGAGTTTTACGCTCGCAAGGAAATCCGAGATTTACTGGCCTATCTGAAAGTGATGGTTAATCCACAGGATGATATTGCCTATATACGTGCTGTGGGCACACACCCGCGTGGTATCGGCAAAACATCGCTTGATCGCTTGACCCAGTTTGCTCGAATCAATGGGCTGTCGCTGCTGGAGGCGGGCTTGCGGACCGAAGAGGTCGAAACGATCAATCGCCCGACACGCGGACGCATTCTTGAGTTTTCTAAAATGATCCAGAGTTTTTGCGATGATGTGACGGGTAAGGTTGCTCCTTTGATGGAACGCGTGTTTGTCGAAACGGGCATGGAACAGGCGGTGAAGGCCGAAGAGGATGCGACAGAAAATATCAGCGAGTTAATCAGTGCCGCGGCCGAATTCGATGAGCGTGCCGAAGAACCAAACCTGATGGATTATCTGCAAATGATCGCGTTGTACAGTGACAGTGACGCCTATGATGCCGAGTCCGGCCGCATGTCGCTGATGACAATGCACGCGGCCAAGGGCCTGGAGTTTGACCATGCATTCATCATTGGCCTGGAAGACGGTATTTTACCGCATGAACGCAGCATGGGGGCCGGCGAGGACGACCTGGAAGAAGAGCGTCGTCTGTTTTTTGTCGGCATCACCCGCGCCCGAAAAACACTGCATATAACCTATGCTCGCCATCGTGTTATCCGCGGCCAGTTCATTCGCTCAACCCCGTCGCAGTTTCTTTATGAAATCGGCTTTGAAGGTGAATCGGAGACATTTGACACAGGCTGGGATAATCTTGACCGCTTCAGCCAGGTTTCCCCGCCCAAAAAACTGAAAATCGAAACCAAGCCCGGACAGGCTTATGTCGTCAATCAATTGGTGGAGCATAAAAAATTTGGCCTCGGGCGCGTCAAAGAGTATCTCGACCTCGGCGAAGATAGCATTGTCGTTGTGAAATTCAATTCTGGAAATACAAAGTCGTTGATGGTAAAATATGCCAAATTGAACACCGTTGATGGATAAAAATAGTCTTAAATAAAACAGATATAAATATTCTGGTAAAAGGGAGATATAACGTGTCAGAAACAAAGATTTCATTATATTACAAAAATGTCATGGCTGATGTCGTTGGCGATGAGCATGGGATTTCTAAAGAGCAGTTGCAGGAATTGGCAGAAAAGACCGTTCCGGCGATTGTCGAGTGCAATCATCAGCGTAAGGCCGGCAAGATTCCATACCGTGATTTGCCGTATGTGGACAGCTATGCCAAAGATGTCAAAGCGGTTGCCGCCGACATCAAAGACGGCTGTGAGAATTTTGTTGTCTTAGGCATTGGTGGTTCGGCGTTAGGTAACATTGCGTTGCAGACGGCGCTGAATCCGTACATGTATAACCTTGACGAAAAACAGCGAAAAGGTCCGCGTTTGTTCGTCTTTGACAATGTTGATCCGATGCAGCTGGGCAGTTTTGTCGACTGGGTTGGCGACAAACTGGACAAGACGATCTTTAACGTTATCAGTAAGTCCGGCCGCACCGCAGAGACGGCGTCGCAGTTTATGGTTATCCGTGAAATACTGCTGGAAAAACTGGGTGCTGACGGCTTTCAAAAGCAAGTCGTTGCAACCACCGATGCAAACGCCGGCACCATGCGCAAAATAGCCGATGAGTCGAAACTCCGGACACTGGTTGTACCTGACGGCGTTGGCGGTCGTTTTAGTGTACTCAGTCCGGTGGGTTTGCTCAGTGCGGCTATCTGTGGGATTGACATTGATGCTCTGCTGGCCGGTGCGGCAAAAATGGACGAGCTTTGCAGCAAAGAAGACTTTTTTGCAAATCCGGCGGCCATTAACGCGGCCATCAACTGGCATTTTTACAACCGAGGGAAACCGATTTCGGTCATGATGCCGTATTCTTATGCCCTGAAGGATTTGTCGGATTGGTATCGTCAGTTATGGGCCGAAAGCCTTGGCAAGACCAACGATCTTGAAGGCAACGAAGTCTTTGTTGGTCCGACTCCGGTCAAGGCACTGGGAACGACTGACCAGCACAGCCAGGTTCAGTTATACCGCGAAGGCCCCAATGATAAGCTCTTCACGTTCCTGCAAGTCAAGGATTTTTCACGGGATGTTGTCATCGGTCCGGAGCCGGAAGTTGCACCGGAACTGGATTACCTGGCCGGGCAGAAAATGTCAAAGCTGCTGAACGCCGAAAAGCTCGCAACCGAATACGCTTTATTGCACGACAAGCGTCCCTGCATGACGGTTCTGTTTGATCGGATTGACGCTTCGGCAATCGGGCAGTTTATCTATCTCTTTGAAGTGACGACTTCGATTGCCGGTTTGCTGTTTGGGATCGATGCGTATGATCAGCCAGCGGTTGAATTAGGCAAAGAAGCAACATTTGCATTGATGGGACGGTCCGGTTTTGAAGAATTGGCCGAAAAGATTAAGCCGGTTGCACAGATCGACACCGACTATCTGATTTAGCAATCTCAATGGACTAGCATAAAGGAGTGGCGGATAATGGATTTTGCAGTCATTATGGCAGGTGGCACCGGAAAGCGATTATGGCCTTTAAGTCGCCAGAAGCGCCCCAAGCAGGTTTTAAAGCTGTTGGATGGCGAGACACTGCTTCGCAAGTGCTTTGACCGCCTGCAGGGCATTTTTGATCTGCGGAATATCATTGTTCTGACCAATGCGAATTATGTTGATCTCGTGCGTGAAAATCTTTCCGAACTACCGGAAGAAAATGTGATTGCAGAACCGGCCGTACGTGATACCGCCAGTGCGATCGGTCTGGCGGCGTCGATTCTGCATAAATATGATCCGAATGCCAATATGGCTGTGGTGACGGCCGACCAGGTGCTGGACCCGAAAGAAACCTTTCAACAGGCGATGCGCAGCGCCTTGTCGTTTGTCAATGAAAACCACGAGGCAATGGTAACATTCGGGATCAAGCCGACGTTTCCGAGTACACAACTTGGCTATATCAAACTGGGCAAAACGATTCCGTGTGACGGTGCTGCCGATGCTGTTCAGGTGGTGGATGCGTTTCGCGAAAAGCCCGACGAAGCAACAGCCAAAGAGTACTTTGACAGCGGCCAATACGCCTGGAACTCGGGAATGTTTGTCTGGCGATGCGAAACGATTCTCAACAACTTGAAGAAATTCCTGCCCGAATGCGTGGAACCGCTGAATGCGATTCAATTGGATTGGGGCGGGCCCGATCAGCAGCAGACTCTGCAGGAGTGGTTTCCGAAGCTGCCGAAAATCAGCATCGACTTTGCTGTCATGGAAAAAACCGATAAGGTGTACGGGATTAATCTGCCGTGTCGCTGGCTGGACATGGGATCTTTTGCGGCATTGGTGGATATTCTGGAGTCCGACTCGAACAACAATATCATCACCGGCCAAAGTGAGTTAATGGATAGTAAAAATAATATTGTCGCGACGGAAGAAAATGGACATTTGCTGGCACTGATAGGTGTTGAAAATATGATTGTTGCTCACAGCAAAGACGCGACACTGGTCTGTCCGGTCGATCAGGCACATCGTCTCAAGGAATTACTGGAACAGGTCGACGCGCATCACGGGACCAAATTCCTGTAACGGAATCATATGCGTTATCTTGCAATCGATCACGGTCAAAAGCGAACAGGGCTGGCTGTTTCTGATGCCTCAGAGACGCTGGTATCGCCGCATTCGGTGATCGAAACACAAAGCAGTACCGAGCTGCTAAGACGTATTACGGCCGTTATCGATGACGAGCGAATAGAGACCGTCGTGATGGGGATGCCGTTCAATATGGATGGCTCAGAAGGGCCCCGGGCCGCTCAGGTCCGACAGTTTGCCGAATTGCTCAGCCGGCAGATTAGCATCCCGATCTTATTTCACGATGAGCGTTTAAGCAGTTTTGAAGCAGAAAATCTTATGATCGGGATGGAATTAACACGCAAGAAGAAGAAAAAACGCCTTGATGCTATCGCGGCGGCGGCAATTTTAAGAGCATTTCTGGACGAAAAAACAAATCTATAGCGGTTTACAGGTAAATATAGGCCTCCTATTTTTACCTCAAATCGAAAAACGACAAAAAAAAATTGTCGCATTTCCACGTTTTCTTCGTATAGTAATTTAATAAAGGGAATTGATGATTGATCCGATTGGGCAAAATCAGGAGGTTTGATATGGGTCTGGTAAAAAATTATAAGCCGAATATTGTCCGAGTCGAAAACAGCCAGCAATTGGCGACACGAGCACTGGAAGAGTTTATTCAGGCTGCTCATCGTTCAATTGACACGAAAGGTGTCTTCAATATTGCCATTTCAGGTGGTAATACTCCCGGTATGTTTTATGAATTACTGTCTGAAGAGTCGGCTTATTCTCAAATTGATTGGCAAAAGGTGCATCTGTTCTGGGTGGACGAACGATGTGTACATCCGAGCGCTGAAGCAAGCAATTTCGGCTTGGCTGCCCATACCTTTCTGTTGGACATACCAATCCCCGGCGAGAATGTCCATCGCGTGACCGGAGAAGAAATCGACTACGCAAAAGCAGCCACCCAATACGAACAAACGATCTTAAATGTGTTTAAACTGAAGCCGGGACAGATTCCGGTTTTTGATTTGATCTTGCTGGGCATGGGTTCCGATGGCCATATCGGTTCGCTGCTGCCCAATACTTATGCCTTGTTTGACACAGACGATTTGGTGAGCGCGGTCTATAAAATGGACGATTTCAGCCGGATTACATTAACCGTACCGGTACTCAAGCAGGCCGATCGGTTGATTATTTTAATCAGTGGTCAGGCCAAAGCCGAAATTGTTCGTGAAGTATTCGCTTCAGAACCGGATGAGGTTAAATACCCGGTCCATTCGCTGTGGCCGATACTGGATAAAATTACATGGATCATGGACCAGCACGCGGGTGCGCTGATTCAATAATACAACAGACTTCTAGATTTCTCTGATGACTTTGCAGTTGCACACGCCAAGCAGTCGAAGGAGTGTCGAATCTTTTGGACCGGTGAATGCAAATGCGTGTTTACAGGACGAAGCAATCTGACGGCGATCCGGCTGTGTTGTCAGGTAGGGGGCGTAAACTAAAATATAATCGTATTTCCCGGACGCATTTTCAATCAGTTGTTTGACGTTCATCTGTTTGAGGATCTGGAAGTTTTTTGACGGCCAGATAAAAAGCTTCTCAAAGTCCGTCGCAATCGAACGGACGGTTAACTGATGGTCCATTTCTCCGTCGTCCAGGCCAAACACCTGTGCGACGGCATTGCGGTTAATGTCAAGATCAATCAGAAGGCAGGTATGCGTTTTAGCCAGCTCCACAGCGATTTTCACCGGGACCGTAACAGGCAGATCTTTAAAACTGTTTGCGGCGAACAATAAACTGGCTGCTTTACCGTTAAGTGTTTTGATGTCCTGTATGAGTTGCTCATGGTTGACCGATGTGGTTTGAGATTTCTTGCCGGAAGGTCGGCTGGATCGGTTTTCGGCTTTCTTTTTCTTTGTGAGAAACAGGAGTAATCCCGCAATGGGCACAATGAAAACGAGGGAAATCAGAGTGACTGTAAAACCGATAGAGGCATAAACGCCGGTTATCCATCCTGGACAAAGATAGTTCAAAAGATTGCAGAGCATAATTTAGTTATTCATCGATGTGTATCCGGGCCGTGTCAGAGATCGTTTGCGGCAAAAAATTTCAAGGTCTTTCTGGACGATTTCCTGCATGATTTCCTGCTGGAATGACGTCAACGAATGATCGGTCCAGGGATGGTTCTGGATGCCGGTGTTACGGTCGCGTTGCGGTGTCGGCGTAGACGTAGACTTTGCCGTATTGACGTATTGTTGAACAATGTGCGTCACGGAGTTCTTTTGTGACGGCACCGATGAAGCCGGCTTGACGCGATGGCGGCTATTCGCTACAGATCGGCGATGCTCTTCCATGATCTGGTCAGCCAGATTGAACGTCGGGACTTCATGGTTGGGCTCAAGTGAATCAATGTGAACCGGTTCCGGTTCCTCAAAATCATCCGGCTCATAATAATCTTCTTGTGAATGGTTCAGGGCCGCTTCTAGTGTTTCGTCGATCTGTTGTTGAATCTGGCGGTTCTCGTTTTTCAACGTCTGGATTTCCTCTTGTGCATTTGCCAACTCTTGCTGAATCAATATATTCGATTCGGAAAGCCGCTGGACTTCAGATTGGAGCTCCGTTGCGGCCGACTCCTGCTGTACCAGGTTTTCGGCGAGATCTTGTTTCTCATTGCCAATTTCATCAAGGGCTGCTTGCAATTGCTCGCATTCTTCACGAAGTTGCTGTGTGCAGTGTCGCTCGTCGGACAGTTCCGCTTCCGCGGTCTTTAACGTTGATTCTGTGGACTGGAGTTTTTCAAGGGACGCTTCGGTGTGCTGGTTCTGTTCTTTGATACCCTGCAATTCTTCGGCCAGTGCAATTTTTTCTTTTTCCAGAAGATCGCTTTTTTCGGTCAAGATGTCGATTTCACCGGTTGCCTGTATCTGATAGGCGTCGTACTCATGGCGTGTTTGGTCGAATTCATTTTGCAGTTCCTGCGTCTGAATGCGTGATTGGTTCAGTTCCTCCATTAAATTCGAAATCTCACCATCTTCCTGTTTTCGAAAACGCTCAAATTCACCGGTAAGCTCATTGTGCTGGAATTTCAGTTGCTCTTTTTCTGCAATCAGTTGGTCGAGTTTTTCGGATAAACGGTGGTTGTCTTGCTCTGTCGCAGCAAGTTTTTCTTCGAGTGTTCCCATTTGAGACTGCAGGTTCCGCATCTCGTTTCGCTCATTCGATAAGATCGTTTCAGTTTCTTTCAGTTCATTGCGAATCTGTTTCGTCTGGGAGGCTTCTACTTTCAACTCATTGACCTGATCGTTCAACTCGATAATTTCATTGCTGAGTTGTTCGGCATTATCCAGCACGGCCTGTTTTTCATCGGAAAGCTTCTGGTTTGAACCTTCCAATTGTTGAACTTTTTCCTGAAGCGACGATAGTGCCTCACTGGAAGTCTGGTTCATCGCAAGCTTGTTTTGCAGGACTTCGATTTCCTGCGTACTGCTCAAAGCGTTCTGTGTCGCTGTTTGAAGCTGCTGCCGGAGGTTTTCAATGGTCTGACGCAGTTCATGTTGTCTGGCCAGTTCCTGTTGTTTTTGTGAGGCCAGCTCTTTCGATTCATCGACGGCTTTCTGCAGATTGTCGGAAAGGGATTGGGCGTTTGATTCCCATGCCTGCTTTTGTGATTCAAATTCCTCTTGCGTTTGTCGCAATGAATGTCGAACCTCATTGAGATCATGTTGCGTGATATCTTTTTCGGAATCAATGGCCTCCAGTTTGCTTAAAAGCTGCTGGTTTTCCTGACGCATTGTTGCAAGCTCTTGCTGAAGTTGCACTTGGTCGCCGCTGGCCTGCTGGCGTTGCTGTTTTTCTTGGGCAATCTGCTGCTGATATTGTTCAAGTGTTGCCTGCAGATTTTCTTTCTGCTGCTTAAGGGCCGCCAGTTCCTGTTGAGTCTGTGTTGCCAATTTGTCAGATTGAGATACGGCATTGTTTAAATCGTTAGACAACGACTCAATTTTAGACTCCAGTGTCTGCTTTTCAGTATTCAGTTTTTCTTTAGTTTGCAGTAATGATTTCTGTGCCGCATGTAATTCCTGCTGAAGTCGGCTCTTGTCCAGTCCCGAAGCATTGAGCTGTTCTGCGACCTGTTGTTTCTCAGATTGCATTGCTTCAATCCTCTGTTGTGACTGCGTAAGAGTGGATTGGAGGGTGTCATTTTGTTGTTTCTGTTCGGTCAGCGTTTGCTGTAACTGCTGCAATTGCTCCTGAAGTTTTTGGCTCTGGGAAACGTTCGCTTTCAAAGCGTCTGATTCTGAAGAGGCTTTTTTCAGATGCCCTGAAAGCACGTCGATTTTCGATTGGAATGCCTGTTTTTGTGTTTCGAGTTCACCCTTTGTCTGTTCGACGGTGCGTTTAAGGTTCTCCAGTTCCTGTTGGGTTTGTTTATTGCCGGAATCGGAAGACTGGAGCTGTTCGACAACCTGTTGTTTTTCTGACCGAACCTTATCAAGCTCTAGCTGCAATTCGGTCTGCAGTTTTTGGTCCTGGCTGACCTTGGCTTTTAAATTGGCAGATTCCAGAGAGGCCTTTTCTACGTTTTCCGAGAGGGCGGCGATCTTCGATTCAAAGGACTCTTTTTGCGTTTTCAGCTCGTTCTGTGCCTGCTGAAGAGTATTTTTAGCCGCTTGTAGTTCCTGATCTGTTTTTGCTTTTTCAGAGTCAAGAGCCGTTATCTTTTCCTGGAATTGTTTGATCTCAGAGGCCGTCATTTGAACCTGCTGATTCAACTGCATCTCGTTTTTAACCGCCTTTTCTTTTTCGCTTCGCTCAGCGGAAAGAATCTGCTGCAACTGGTCAATGGCGGATTTGAGTCCTTCGCTGTCTTTTTTCTGGGCCACAAGTTCAGTACGAAGCTGATCGATCTGGTTCAGATGATCTTTGTCCGAAGCTGATTTTGCCGGTGGTGCGGCCTTAAAGGGGATAATCCGCCCGGGTTCTGACTCAACAGGGCGATTCGTAGCAGGCGTTTGTTCGGTCGTGACGAATGGCACAACCGGTTTTTTAGCAACAGGAGGTGTTTGTGATTCAGTAGTGATGTTTTTTCGCGTACGGGGCGCAGCGGAACCGGGCTTGCGGATGGCACCGAGAGCCTTGCGGAGATCCGCTTTGCATTGCAGGATATCGGCGTCCAGAGACTGATTATTCTGTTTATTTTCCGGCATTACACCCTCCCATAAAATTCCATCCCTTGTAGCATAATCCAGGCTGAAAATCAAGACCGGATGGCCATTTATATGGCGAGTTCGTCATTCACTGATTATTTTAGTGCTTTCATGGGTATTTAAAGTTCTTTCGGGCCCAGTGACATCATCGTATAGTGGCCCGGATTCAATTCATCAACCAGACCGGCGATATCGTCGAGCGTGACGGCCTTAACCTGGTCAACTTCCTGCTGGACTGTCTGGTAATGGTTGTTATATATCCAGTTAAAGCCAAGATTGACCAGCCGGCCCATGGGCTGTTCGCATTTCAGAGTCATGGCACTCAGCACTTTATTGCGAGCTGTTTCCAACTCAGCCTCTGTCAGGCCGCCGTTTTTGACATCCGCGAAGAGCCCGTCAAGCGTTTCCAGAATCTGCGTTGTTTTCTCCGGGGCGCAACAGATATAGCTGTAAAAAACACCTGCACCGTCCATGGACTCACATTGCATCACTGCCAGATCCGCAAGGGCGGGATCGACCAATGCCCAGTAGTATCGTGAACCGGTTTCATCGCCGAGCATCATACTCAACAGTGAGGCCGCATAACGACGCGAATCCTGCATCGAAACTGTTGGGCTCAGCAGGCACAAATGCTGACGCACCAGATTATCTTTCTGGATATGTTTCTTTTCAAATGTACCCTCAAAACCACTCAGAGGCCGCGGCGAATCCATTGTTTGCCAGTTGCCGCATTGGCTTTCGGTAAGCGTACACAGGCTGTCAAAATCGAAGTTTCCGCAACAGGCCAGCACCATATTGTTCGGGGCATATCGCCGCGAAAAATAGTCTCGCATCTGATCGGCTGTCAAAGCCGCAATACTTTCATTGCTGCCTAGCACACTGTTGCCGCAGCAGTGCGATCCAAAATGAAGGGTGCGGCCCTGATCCATGACGTCAAATTGCGGCAGGTCTTTGTACATCGCGATTTCTTCAAGAATGACGTTTTTTTCCATATTAAAATCGTCATCCCGCAGCGTAGCCCGCATCAACTGCATCCACAGTTGGGACACGTCATTGAGATATTCCGGCAAAACTGCCGCGTAATAAACCGTATTTTCTTCACTGGTAAAGGCATTGAATTTCGCACCCAGCCGGTCAAATGCCTCGTTGACTTCCAGTGCCGACAGCGTTTCAGTGCCCTTGAACATCATGTGTTCAAGGAAATGCGAAACGCCGCTGATTTCCGCAGTTTCATCCCGGGAGCCGGTGCGAACGAAAAAACCAACGGAGACCGATTGAGCCGCCGGATTAACTTCGCCGATGACTGTCAGTCCGTTGTCAAGTTGTCTGTGTTTAAATTCCATAGTCTGTTTCTTTTCTATAGTATTCACAATTGAAAAATCCCGCTTCTTCGCGGCGATGTTACTATGCAAGCGAAGAGGTTTATCCGACGCGCGGAATTTACTACCCTCAAGGGTATTAAATGGTAATGTCGGCCGGACCGATGGTCACAACCGTGTATTGTTCAAACGGATTTTCCTGAAGAGTTTTGACGACATCATCAACCGTGAGCGTTTCAATTCGGTCACGAATTTCGTCCAGGCTTCGTACCCGGTCCAGCAGGAAATAGTCGCCGGCGATACTGCCGGAACGTGCAGACGTGGATTCACCCTGCATGATCAATGATGTTTTCAGGCCGATTTTGGCCCGGTTCATTTCATCGTCTGTAATTCCCTCTTTGAGGCCGTTAAATTGCTCGATGGTTACATCCAGCGTTTCCTGTGCCTTCTCTGGTGTCGTTCCCGCATAGCAGGAAATCCCTGCGTAATCTTTCATCGTGCGGTAACGTGCCCCAACGGCATAACACAGGCCGCGTTTCTCGCGGACTTCCGTAAAGAGCCGACTGCTCATGCTGCCGGAAAGGACGGAAACAGCGGCCATCAGTTCATAATAGCATCCCGAAGAAATCGCCGGTACTGCCGTCATCAATCCAATATGAACCTGTGCGCCTTCGCTCGGGAGATGTACATACGGTTTGCCCTGATAAATCGGTTCGATCACCGGCGGCTCATACGGATCGTCAACACTGAAAAGCGATTCCATCTGTCGACAGACCGCGTCAAAATCATAATGGCCGCAAATGGAGAAAATCATCTGTGATGGATGAAAGGTTTGGCTGACAATGGCCTGTGTTTTTTCTGCCGTTAGCGATTGCAGATCATCTAATTGGCCCATAGCGGAACGGCCGTAAGGATCGGGATAAAACTGCTCGGCCAGGCCGATCATCACTTTCTGCCGGGGGTCATCGTCAAGTCCTTCCAAGTCACTGACGGCCAGTTGGCGTGAAAGCTCGAATTGTTCGGCATCCAGTTTGGGACGCAGGATGATATCAGCAAGCAAGTCGATCGCAGATGCCAGATTGCCTGCTTCCAGTGAGGCACTGATGTTCAGGTGGTTGGCCGAAACCGATGTATGGCGATGAACGCCGAGACCGTCTAATGCCTCGATCAACTCGCGGCTGTTTCGGTTGCCCGCGCCGCGAAATATCCAGTCGCTGATAACTGCTGATGCGCCGCAGCAACCCGAAGGCAGAACCGCCGAACCGGCCGGAATCAGAAAATGAAAAGAAACGGATTGAACGTGATCAATGCGTTCCCCCAGTAAAACCATCCCGTTTTTAAGCGTATAACTGTCTAATTGACTCATATTATCCCGTTACAATATCTCACATTTAATGGAACAGCGTTATACCAAATGAATGTGAGGAATCATTAATTTTTCATTTTGATAGTTAAATCGCTACGCGACCGCCGCTTCTGAATCGCCACCGCTGTCGGAACCCTCAAACTGGACGCTGATTTTCTTACTGACACCCTGCGTTTGCATCGTAATGCCATAAAGCACGTCTGCAATACTCATCGTACGTTTCGAGTGCGTAATAACGATAAACTGCGACAGTTTCTGGAATTCCTGAACAATCAGGTTAAAGCGTTCGTTATTTGCCTCATCCAGTGCTGCATCCACTTCGTCCAGTACGCAGAAAGGCGAGGGCTTGCTCTTGAACACCGAGAACAGCAGGGCGATGGCGGTCATGGTTTTTTCACCACCGCTGAGCAGGGTGATTGTTCGCGGTTCTTTGCCCGGAGGCCGTGCAATAATATCGATGCCGCTTTCCAGGATATCTTCCGGGTTGTCAAGCAGGATGTCGGCCTTGCCGCCGCCAAAGAGTTTTCGGAAGATCTGCTGGAAGTTCTCACGGATGGCCTCGAATGTCGTGCGGAATTTCTCCAGGCTTTCCTTGTTAATCTTCGCAATCAATTGTTCAAGTTGTATCTTACTCTGATTGAGATCTTCAACCTGAGAAGCAAGGAAGTCGTAGCGTTCTTCAAGGTCTTTCAACTCATCAATCGCATCAACATTGACATTGCCCAGTCGTTCGATTTTACCCCGCAGAGTTTTAATTTCTTCGCGAACCTCGTCCCAATCCACATCGTCCTGCTGGAAGCTTTCATAGGCCTCTGCCAGTTCGATTTGCAGTTCTTCCCGCACACGCTGCGTCAAATCTTCTTCTTTGACCTGGAGCTGACTGAGTGACATCTCAAGCTGGTGCGTATTTTCTTCGACTTCGCTTTGTCGCGAGCGATAAGTTCGCAGGTCTTCCTCGTTTTGTTTCTTTTCCTGAAGAAGTTCATCGACGGTGCGATGCAGTTGGACGCTCTTTTTCTGAGCCTCTTCCTTCTCGACGTACAATTCCGCGATAGCGGACTCGGCCGTCAGGATGTTTCGTTCGGTCTGCTCAATCTGATCGTCACAGCCCAGTGATTCGGTGCGAGCCGACTCAATTGCCATCCGGCTGTGATGCAGTTGGCTTTGAATGCCGGCGGTTTGCTGACGAATCGACTTTTGCTGTTCGTTAACTTGTCCCAGATAAATCTTGATCTCGGTCAGTTCCGCATTGCGACTCTGCTGGATGCGCTGCTGTTCTTCAAAAAGCTGCTTCAACTGTTCAATGTGTTGATTGCGTTCAGTGTTAATCTGTTCCAGTTCTTCCAGTTTTTGACGCGAAGTTTGTTCTTTTTGGACGGATTGCTGGATGTCCTCTTCCAGCATCCCGATCTCACCGGAAATGACCGGCTGTTCATCCTTGAGCCGCCGGATGTTCTCTTCCAAAACACGCAGTCTGGATTCGGCGTCCACTTTTTCAGTGGTGGCCTCATAAATGCTGGTCCGAAGTTCTTTACACAATCCCGCCAGATGCTCGTTCTTGTGTTCGGTTTCTTCGAGAATCTCTTCATTGGCCTGAATTTTTGTATTCAATTCCTGAATCAGGGCCTCTAATTCCTGAATCCGGCTCTTACGTGAAATCAAGCCGACATTTTTACCCACAGTGCCGACATTCAACAGGCATCCGCCTGCAAAGACCTGACCGGTGGGCGTCACATAGCGATAATCAGTACCTAACTGGTTGGACAATTGAATCGCCACATCCAGCGATTCAACCAATAGCACACGGCCCAGCAGATGCCAGACAACCCGGCTGAACCGGCTTTCGTAATTGACAAATTCGACCAGACGACCCAGCACACCGGCACGACCGGACAAATCGCAAATGTCCTTGTAGGGTGCAATGCGGTCAGTACAAATCACGCGAATACGACTGCTCAAAGCATCCTGAAGTTCATCATCCTGTAAAAATTGTCCCGTACTGTTAATCAGCAGGGCGTCCGTCAAACCTTCCAGGGCGGCCTCCACAGCTTGTGCATGCTGTGGTTCGGCGACGACCACATCGGCGACGATGCCCTCAATATAGGAGCGACCGCCGTCTTTCATCGACAGAATTTCACGGACGGCCTCATTGAGTCCCTGTCGTTTGGCTTCCATGTCGCTGAGAACATTCAACTCGCTGCTTTGCGCACTGCGATCTTCTTTAATCCCGGCGATTTCCTCAAGCACACGTCCGCGACGGTCGCCAATCGCTTCCATCTCATTACGCTTGGCATCCAGGCTTTCCTGCAGATCGCCTAAAACCGTCCGCACATCTTCCAGCTTGGCCTGCCGCTGAGCCTTTTCAGTCAGCCATTCGGTCAACTGCTGCTCGGTTTCCTGAGCTTTCCCGGACAATCGCATCTTGCGGCCGGAAAGGTTATCCCGATAGCTGCTGAGGCTTTCAATTTCGTTATGCAATTGAGCGGTCCGGCGTACGATATCAATAATCCCGGACTTCTCATCTTCCAACTGGGCTTGCAATTCTCCGCAGTGGGAATTAACCTGTGCGATCATTTCTTCGGCTTCATGAAGCTCGGCAGTGCGTTGTTCGAATAACGCCTGGACGTGTTCTTGTTCTTTTTGACAGTCGCCCAGTTGGCTGGAGAACTGATGCGTCTGTTCGGTCAGCTTCGCGACCTGCTCAGAAGCGGTTCTTTTGCGGTCAATAAGCTCTTCGATCCGGTGTTTCAAAAATCCAATTCGGTCCGTCTGCTGCTCAATGCGGCTGCGTGCTGAAATCAGCGTGTTATCCCAGCGGTTAATCTGACTTTCGGTCTCATGCAGGGCATTGGAAATCTGGCTGACCGCTGTATCACACCGTGAAACATTCGCCGCCGTTTCGCTGAACTGGTCTTTCCATTTGGCCAGTGTCTGTTGTTTCTTCTCACGCTGGCCAATGATCCGGTCGTATTCCGAGAGCGAGTAATTAACCCGTAACTCTTTCAGACGGGTGCTGTATTCCAGGTAATTGCGAGCCTTGCCGGCCTGCAGTTTAATACTGCGAAGTTGTTTCTGCACTTCGTTCACAATGTCAGCCAACCGCAGCAGATTCTGTTCGGTCCGGTCCAGCTTTCGCAGAGCTTCTTTCTTATGGGCCTTGTATTTGCTGATGCCGGCGGCCTCTTCAAAGATAAGGCGTCGATCTTGCGCCGAAGCTTTGAGTAATTGGGAAATCTGCCCCTGTTCGATAATGGAATAGGCGCTGACGCCAATGCCGGTATCCATGAATAATTCGCGAATATCCTTCAGGCGGGCGGATTTATTATTAATCAGGTATTCGCTTTCGCCGCTGCGGAAAAGCCGGCGGGAAATCTGCAATTCATCCTGATCGAGCCCCATATTGCTGACACCGGAAAAAATCAAACTGACTTCCGCCATGCCGCTGGGCTTGCGGCTGCCGGAACCACTGAAAATAACATCCGACATCTGGTCACTGCGCAGGCTTTTAGGACTGCGGTTACCCAACACCCATTTTAACGCATCGACAACGTTGCTTTTGCCGCAACCGTTCGGTCCGACAATAGCCGTAATCGGATGGCTGATTTTAAGCTCCGTCTTATCAGCAAAGCTCTTAAATCCGTTAATGATAATTTTTTCAAGTTTCATGTTTCACCCTTAGATGTTCACGTGCATCGCGATCTTATCCTTCGATCGGCGGTAAATTTTCAAGACTTTCTTCGATTTTAGCAGGCGGCCCGGCAACAAATTCCGCGTCAATAGCATTGACTTCACACATTTTCTTCAAAAAAACAACGATTTCGTCATACGGTATTGCCAGCCCCGAACGAACGCTCGAATGTTTATTCATTTGCGGTAATTCACCCAATGTTTGCAGCAGATGGCTGACCTCATAGCCGGTCTGTATAGGACCGATGACTCGCGGTCGGTTGGGATGTTTGCGCGAAACAGAAACAAATGCATCTCCCGGTTTAGCATTGGCAATGATACTGCCGTCATCAGATTGAACGAACAGGTTTTTCTCACAGTAAACAGGCGACCCGAACAAAACGATCCGTGGCGTATTCTGCTGAAAGACATAGATCATTTTAGGACCCGAACAAGCAACGCTGTCAACCGCAATAGAACCTGCAATCAGAGTCCGGTTCACAATCGGGCTACGGGTTCGCAGGAGAGCCTCATAAGCCGCCAGTCGCAGGCGAATATCCGGATCACCGACGGCCAGCATCAGCGCCGAACGAGCATCGCTGCGATTCGCACTGCGTCCCAACGCTTCAACCGCCGCCAGGCGATAGGGACTGTTGGGGTTCATGAGTATTGTTCGTAAGGTTGTCACGGCTCTGTCATCGCGTGTATTCAGCATACAACGGGCAGCATGAAAGCGAATCCCCTCGTCCGGATGCTTTAAATGCGGCGACAATGCATTCGCCGCCTGGCGTCCGATGGCTTCCAGGGCAATCTCGGGGGTCTCTTTATCGGTTTCCGACAAAAGTTGTGCAATCAAATTCTCAATACGTGCCTTCTTCATCGCGGCATTGTCGCCCAAAGAAAGGGATTGAACCATTTTCAGAAAACGCTCTTTTTGTGCTTGATAACGAAGTGGGATATGCAGTTGTATTTGCGAATCAGAGGCGGCAATAGCGGTTTTTTCGCCAAAACGCTCATTAATGCGGTTCCGGATGGCATTGGCAACCAAAAAGTCCGGCGTATTCAAGATCAGTGTAACTTTTTCCGCTTCCAGTACTTTTGCGCCGCCCAGAACATACCAACCATCCGGGGCATTCTTATCGTTCAGGCGATTGGTAAAGATCGGGCCTTCGACGGTTGCGAATATTTTGGAAAATGCCGCAAACTGATCGATATTCACCAGACGGCTGAGTTCCTTTAATTCCGTTGTGTATAAATGGCCCCCGTCCAAAGAGATTGTTTGCGTGCCGGAAAGAGGGCGAACCGCAACATCAAATGTTTCTTGGCCGGAAACTAAAGACGGGATGACGCCAAAAACTTCCACCACGGCAGTGTCTTTGCTGTTGATGAAATCGCGCGGACTGATGGCCGTTTCAGCCGTAACATGTTGCCAAATATATTTTTCCAAATTCCGACGGATCCGAGGAGGGCATTCCGAAGAACCGCCCCCATAAAGCCCCGCCACGATGCCAATACCGCGTAAGGGGATGGCTTCAAAAAAATAAATCTCTGAAATGGAACCGATCGTTGCTTCCGCGTCAATACTGCCGGGTGGTTGCGAAGGTTGCAATTCAGAACAACCGGCCATGAAAACCGCCAAAAACAACCAGCCAATGCCAATATATTTTTGCAATGATTTCATTTTGTACCCTTCCTGCGCCGGCGATCTATGAATGAGATATAAGTTCGTGTTATTTTAGTGCGCACAACGCAATAAATGCCTGTAATTATTGCCTACTAAGATATGAATAAATTAGCAAAACGTCAAGGATATTCTACTTATTGATATATAAAAACTACCAACCACAAGATATGGGTGGTAGTTCAATTTAACTAAAAACAGATCTATTGTGACCGATACTAGTATCTATTACGCTGGTTTCCGGTAGAGCGGGGGCTGCGTCGCTGCTGTTGTTGCGTGCCCTGACGATACGCTGCATTGATCTCAACATACAAAAAGTCCAGTGAAGAACGTGTGGCGACAATATTACGCTCCAGTGTGGACCGGGGGATTTCCGGGGGTAAACTGCCCGGCCAGCGTTTAGCCAGATTAACCGCACGTTGATATTCATTGGCCAATTCTTCAAGGTAGCTTGTCAGTTCTCGCTGAGCATCAACAAGGCGGGTGGTCGGTTCCATGGTCACGACAGTTTCGGACCCCACTGGTTGAGAACGGGTGCCGTTGCTTCGCCCCCGGGTCTGGTTTGTAATGCCTTGTGTGGTGGTTCTGTCGGTGGTGCTTGGATCGTAATAATACTGATCGTAATTTGTTGGCAAATCGCTCCTGGAGCTGCGTTGGTAAATACCGTCTGTTCCACGTCGAACTTCACGGGTTTGCAGGGATGTACGCAGTTGTTCGTCAATGTAGGCCACCTGGTCTTCCAGTGTGGAGACCTGCTTTTCAAGCCAATTGATGCGGGCAAGATTTTCACCCATAGTGCGTCGTGCCGCTTGGTATTTCTTGATCGTTTTTTTGATGCCCGTGGCGTAGTTAATTTTGGTTTCTTGAAGGTTCATTGTACTCAGGATGTCATAATATCCGCCGGCTGTCGCATCGGCTAACCCGACTTCAATCGCTTCATTGGCCATGAGCTTCAATGTCGATCGGACGGCATCAACCGGCAGAATGCTGTTGTCGTCGGACGTGGGCGCGACTCCTTCTGACAATGTTCGCACAATGGTTTGTGTAGGCTGGTGATTGTCCTTCTCTATAAATTGGTGGCTACCGTCAACATTTGTGACTTCAATAATGGACAGGGCCTTGTCGATCAACGCCCGTGCAATCAAGCCGGGGCGACCTTTTGTTTCAGCCAGCCGTTCGGCCTCCATATCAATACCGTGCAAAATCAAGGCTTTCGAGCAATAGGTGGACATATAATTCGAAAAGTCTTCGGGGGTTGCCCCAAGACTGCCCATCGGTCCAATGGTGCCAATGGTCGCGGTCGGATCAATGTAAATCTTGTCACAGGCCATCGCGATGACAGCGGCGGCGGAGAAAGCACCACCGTATGCCTCGGCTGAAATATATGCAACCACCGGACAATTGTCTGTCTGCTCAATAGCCGATGTAATCAGCTTCATATAATCGCCGCGTCCGCCGGGACTGTCAATATGAACGATAACAGCTTGTGTGCCGCGGTTGGAAGCATCGATGATGGATTGGGCAATCTCCTTGGCGACGACTTCCGAAAGCAGTGCTTCGGACGCATTAATCGCAACGACGATCGCAACGTCTTTTCGACCTTTTTGATTCATCTCAACAGTGTATTCAGAAAGATCTAATGTGACCATTTGTTTCTGATTGCTGTCGTAGATGCGTGTTCTCCCTCCGGCACTTTTCTGAGTCCGGAAGCCGTCGAAAGACTCGCCGGATTCCTTATGGGTGAATGTGTCAGCAGTCACGACAGTTGTCGCTGTCAGCAGGGCAATGAATAGGAATGTCTTCAGTTTCGATTGCATGGTACAACCTCCTAAAATTAATATGGAGTTATTATCGCATCGCTTTAATAGCGGCGTATTCTGATTTAACGTCGTTCACGAATTCGATCAGGCTTTCTTCGCTGAAGGGGATGTCCGGATAGCTGCGTTTAAGTCTTAATAAATACTCACCGTTTTTGACAAGTGCATTAAAATCGCGCATTGCTTCGCTGCGTGTCAGGACGCCGCGGTCGGCTTTGGCCATCAATTCTTTGAACTTGAGGTCCAGTTTCTCATTGAGCTTTTTAAACCGCCGCTCGACTTTATCGTATTCTTCTTCGGCTTCCGCTTGTTTGGCGTTTTCAATCACCTTCGCGTCGGGTATGCCTGCTTTGCGTAGAAGGGATTGACGGGACTCGGTGATACCTGCAGCGATTTGGCATGCGACAGCTTCGTTTGCAGACAACGTCAGCAGTTCACCTTTACTGCATACGGTTCGGACGACTTTATCACCGCTTTGCTTATCCTGAGGTTCGATGAAAAAACGTTGTCCCTGCCGTGTGACTTCGATCACGGCGATATCTTTGTCGGCCATGGCCTTGGCAATGGCGCCGGACCGATTGTTTTCCTCGGCCAGAGACGACAAATAGCTCCGCCACGCGGAATTGTACTTTTCGCCGACCGCATCACCGTAGGCTTTTTTCATATCTGCTACTTTGCCATCGGAACTGGCAGTGATCATGGTGGCCGCTCCGATACTTACTGCCGGGACCAGGTAAATTTCATCGCAGGCCAGCGAGACTGCCGCACCGGCCGAATAAGCACCGCCATTTTCACCGCCGTGAATATAAGCGACGGTTTTGCAGTACCGAACGCCGGAAATCGCTGCACAAAGCCGCTTGCACAAGTCCACGCGTCCGCCGGGTGTGTCAATTTCAATCAATATTAACTGCGGCCCCTTATCAGCTTCTTCGACAATGGCTTCTTCGAAGGCTTGGGTGGCATGTTCTAAGGCGATGACGTCGTCAATGCTCAGTAAAGAAACAAAATTATTGCGGCCTTCGCGATTGTACTCTGTCGTGTAGCTGGCTAAATTCAGCCCAATCGGGCCTTTTTCCTGGGTGACGACGACATTTTTACCGTTTTTGAGTTGGCTTGTCGCATAGCCGTGATAGACGATATCTTTCTGCTTGTGCGTAAACGTATCGGCTGTCGATAGGCCTGTGATGACAACAATCAATACCACCCAAATCTGCTTCATAGTTGCTCCCTTAATTGCGTAATACCTACCCTGCATGTCTTTTCGCCAAAGTACATTTTGCAGGATCTGAATTCCCTGCACAGATTGTACTCCAAAAGATCGGAATAGTCAAAAAACATCGTTTTTTCACTAAAAAAACATTCCAGCCCCAATACTGAATACCCTCCCGGGATACGATCTGTTCAAGGGCAATCAGCTAAATCTTCAGGAAATATTCCATCAAATCCGGTCCGCTTTCGATTTCAAATCCAGACTCGAAACTATTTCGCTCACAAAATGGCTTATGCAAAATCCCCTTAATACCGTTGCCGGCCATCGCAAATGGAACCGGCTCGCCTAAATGACAGCGTTCCTCCACCGGCGTCGGATGATCCGGCATAACCAGAATCCGGTACTGGTCATAGGTTTGAATGGCTTCGTACACCGGCCCGACAATGAATTTATCGATCATTTCGATCGCCTTTTTCTTGTGCAGAGCGTTGCCGGCGTGACCAGCCTCGTCCGGCGCTTCAATATGTACGACGACGACATCATACTTATCCAGTGCTTCAATCGCCGCTTCGCCTTTACCTGCAAAATTCGTGTCCAGGTAGCCCGTTGCGCCCGGTACATTGATCAAGTCGAAGCCGATAAGCTTCGATAGCCCCCGAACCAGATCCACCGCGGTAATCACGGCCCCGTTTTTACCGAATTTGGTCGAAAATCTCTCCAAATGCGCCTTTTGCCCCTGTCCCCATAACCAGATCGTGGAAACGGGATTTTCCCCAAGATCCTTGCGGACTTTGTTGATCGCGTGATTTTCAAACAGTTGTGCCGATTGGGCCATCAGGCTGTTGAGCATTTCAGCGTTTTTGCCTTTTGGCAGGTTTTTCGAGACCTTTTCCCCAATCATATCATGAGGAGGGCGGGTGGAGACTTTTGAAAAATCCTGCCCGTTGATGACGCACAAATGCCGGTAGCTGATGCCCGTATAAAACTTGACCGCGTCCAGAGCGACTGATTGAGCCAGTTCTTCAATCAATTGCGAGGCCTCTTTGGTCGGAATATGTCCAGCGCTGTGGTCCATCATTTCGTTATCCGCCGTTGTTACCAGGTTACAGCGAAAAACCCAGTCGCTGTCTGTCAGGGGGATATCCATCGCCACTGCCTCAATCGGTGCCCGGCCGGTGTAGTACTGCCCCGGATTATACCCTAACAGACTCATCATCGCCACGTCACTGCCGGGGGTCATGCCCTCAGGCACGGTATGGCAGATTCCCTGGCGTCCCTGGTTAGCAATTTTGTCCAGGTTGGGGGTGTCTGCGGCTTCGATGACGGTCTGGCCGTCAAAACAGGCCTGCGGATTATCCGCCGCGCCGTCCGGAATGATGATCACGTATTTGGCACTCACTCTTCTTTGTCCTCCGGGATATCAACGATGCGGATGCAAACGGGTTTCTGAACAATGATGTCCAACTGTTCCAGTTCTTTCAGTGCCGCATCCATATTTTTCTGTTGGGTCGGGTGTGTGGTAATCACAACCGGCACGGTATTGCCCGGACTGTCCCATTCATGCTGAATGGCGCCGCTGATGCTGATGCCATGCTTGCCCAGCACCTGTCCATAAGCGGCAAATACGCCCGGTTCGTCTTTGGCCATGATCCGGATATAAAAGCGGCTGTCGATATCAGCAATGCTTTTAACAGCAATGCTGCGTTGGGTTTCAGTCGCCATCGGCATCGTTTCAAACAAACGCTGACCGGTTCCCAAAGCGGTATCAATAATATCCGCAACGACCGCACTGGCGGTTGCCATCATGCCGGCGCCGCGCCCCGTAAACATCGTATTGCCGATTGCGTTGCCGAAGACACTGACGGCATTAAACGGCCCCTCGACCTGTGCCAGCGGTGAATGGCTCAAAATAAATGACGGATGGACTCGCAACGAGATCTGACCATCCGCGTCTTTTTCGCCAATCGCCAGGAGTTTCAAAACATAGCCCATTTCCAATGCACTGCGAATGTCGAAGATGTCGACATTTTCGATGCCTTCGACGAAAACGTCGGCCATTTCAATCCGGCAGTTAAATGCCAGCCCGCCCAAAATAGCCAGCTTGTGGGCGGTGTCCATACCGTTGATATCCAGTGTCGGATCGGCTTCCGCAAAACCTTTTTCTTGTGCTTCTTTGAGCACATCGGCAAATTCCGAGCCGTCATAGGTCATATTGGTTAAAATATAATTGCAGGTGCCGTTAAAGATGCCGTAGAGCCCGTCAAACTGATTGGCAGCCAGCCCGGTTCGCAGAGCGGAAATAATCGGTATTCCACCGCAGCAGCTTGCCTCAAATGCGATACACTGTTTCGCTTCCAGTGCAGTGGCATACAATTCCGCACCGTGTTCGGCCAGCAGGGCCTTATTGGCTGTGACGACATGTTTACCGGATTTGAGTATGCGAAGCTGCAAATCTTTGGCAAACGTCGTCCCGCCAACCAATTCCAACACGATATCAATCGACTCGTCGTTGATCAGACCGTCCAGGTCATCGCTTAATAATCCCGCCGGCAAATCAAAGATTCGCTTGGTTGTCGTGTCCTTGTCAACCACACGAGCTAATTCCAGTTGCAAACCGGTACGGGTGGTGATTTCCGCGGCATTCTCAAAGAGAATTTTCGCCACACCGACGCCCACAGTTCCGTATCCGACAAGTCCAATTTTTATTTTCTTGGGTTCCATCAAAATCCTCAAAGCAGATTCATTGATATTTGAGATAAGATTAAGTAAAAAAAGAGGTTCGGTCAAGCAAAAAACCGCTTTAACACCACTTTATCGCCGATTTTATAAAGCTGATTTTCACTTGGCGAGCGTTCGAAATTACCGACGGGGCAGAGTCTCGCAAACCTTCTTCGTGATTTCGCGCACCTTTTGCTCGGTTTGAGGCGCCAGCAAATGTCCCGCCGCGCCGCCTGCTACGCCTCCGGCAACCGCACCGATCGCGCGATCCTCATCGTCGGCAACCGCCGCGCCGGCAAAGACACCCGTAACAGCCCCTAAGACGGTTGACATCGTCTTGCCGGTTGTGCCGGATCCGGAGCCCATCCACAGGATACTGCCGTCTTCGGTATCGACCATCTTGGCACTGACAGAGATTTCCTCGTCGAATTTGGGGATGTTAATAAACAGAACGACCGGAACGTTCAGGATTTCACCCGCTTTAGCCACGCCTTCGCTGCTGGTGATGTCGGAAGCTTGAAATTTCTGCTCGTTCAGAAGAACCTGGACCTGTGACCGCTCGATGGGAGAATAGCCTTTTTTGAGCAGTTCCATCACAAAAAAGTCAGCGATCTGATTTTTTGCCGCTTCGCCCCCGACCGGTCCGATGACATCCACGACTGCGACTTTATCAACCTGGTAAAAATCGTATCCTTGCCGATGGTATCCCTCGCCCGAATTACATCCACACAGTGCAAGAACGGCGGTGAACAGTAAAAAACATCCCAATTGTCTCATGATTTTTCCCTTTATCAATCCGTGAATCAATTTTTGTGGGCTTATTGTCCGATTTTTTCACATCCATGTCAATTCTTTTCCCTTTTTAAAGCCCCGATTGCGATTTGTTCGATGTAACCATTGACAGAATCGCTTCAATCCTCATAATAGGCCTAACTTGCGATTCTAAAAATACTTAACGGTTTACATGGATGGTTGACTTCAATTCAGGGAGTTTTAGGATGAAACGTAACTTAATTGCATTACTCGTGTTAGCAATGGCGGTAACGATCACAGGCTGTAAAACGGCTCAGGAAATCGAAGCGCCGCAATATGACAAACCGCTGCCGCCGGGGGCTCACGCATTACGCAAAATCACCGATCCGTCGATGATTCCCAACCTGACGATTGCCTGCTACGAAGTGGCAAATCTACGGGATGGGATTGACAACAGCCTCAGCTATTTGTCAAAACCCTCCAGCAAGCAGTTTTTTCCCTCCAACGGCATCTCGCACGATCAGGCCGTTGCGAGCTTGCGGGCGTTGGGGCGACTGCTGGACAGCGGGCTTTACGGCAAGGAACTGAATACCGCGATCAAAAGCCGTTTTGATTTCTACCAGTCCGTCGGTTGTGACGACAAGGGCACGGTGTTGTTTACCGGCTACTACACGCCGATTTTCGAGGGCTCTCTGACACCGTCAGCCCGTTACAAATACCCGCTGTACAAGCAGCCCGCGGACTTAGTCAAAGACGATAAAGGCGAAATCCTCGGCCAAAGACTGCCTGATGGATCATTGGTGAAATATCCTGCTCGACGGGAAATAGAGCAGTCCGGTGCATTAAAGGGCACCGAAATCGCGTGGTTAACCAATCCGTTTGAAGTGTATATTGCCCACGTCCAAGGATCGGCGATCATTCGTCAGCCCAATGGAGAACTGATGACGTTGGGGTATGCTGCAACGAATGGTCACGAATACAATGGTATTTCTAAAATAATGCTGCAGGATGGAATTATTTCTGAGCAGGACATGAGTCTGAAAGGAATGATCAACTATTTCAAGGCCAATCCAGCTCAAATATCAAAGTACACCAATCAGAATCCTCGCTTCACATTCTTCCGCATGGCTGATGGCAATCCACGCGGCTGTCTCAACGAAGAGGTGATTGCGTTTCGTTCGATTGCCACGGATAAGTCGATTTATCCGCGGGCAAGTCTGACATTTATGCAGACGGTTCTGCCCCGGCCGGTTGCCGGAATGGTACGCAAGTCTCAGTATTCCGGCTTTGCACTGGACCACGACGCCGGCGGAGCCATTCGCGCTCCCGGACGTTGTGATGTCTATATGGGCATTGGCGATGAGGCCGGACAGATGGCCGGGCAGGTGTATGAGGAAGGCAAACTGTTCTATCTGTTCATCAAGCCGGGACTCATGGGGCCATATCTATAATATGAAACAATGGCGATGAAATAACATCTAACAGGAGAAGCACATGGACATTCAGCTACGTTTTTTGGGAGCCGCCGAATCGGTTACCGGTTCACGGCATCTTATCGAGTTTAATCATTCGAAGATTATGGTCGATTGCGGCCTGTATCAGGAACGCGATTTACGCAATCGCAACTGGGAAGACTTCGGTGTCGAGCCGGCGGAGGTGGATGCGATTTTACTGACGCATGCCCATCTGGACCATTGCGGATTGATCCCGAAACTGGCCAAAGAAGGCTTCAAAGGCAAAATCTTCTGTACGGATGCCACTGCGGAAATCGCAAAAATCGTCATGGCTGATTCCGGAAAGATCCAACAGGAAGATGCCGAATTCAAGCGTAAACGTCATAAACGCGAAGGACGCAAAGGTGAAAAACCTGTCGAACCGCTCTATACGCAGGAAGATGCGATGGCGGTTTCAAGCATGTTCCACCCGGTCGAGTACGAACAAACCATTCCGCTGGGTGACGGCATTGAAGCGGAGTTTTACGAAGCGGGGCACATCTTTGGCTCATCGATTATAAAAGTCACCGCACGGTTGGATGGCGAAGAGCGAATCATTTTGTTTACCGGTGACTTGGGACGCATCGGCAAACCCATTCTCAAAGATCCCGCTGTCTTTGAGGAGGCCGACTATGTCTTCGTCGAGTCTACCTATGGCGACCGCGTTCACACCAGTATTGAAGACACCAAAGAACAGCTCTGCGAAGCTGTCAATAAAACATATGAAGCCGGCGGTAATATTATTGTTCCCAGCTTTTCCATCGAACGCAGTCAGGAAGTCCTGTACTACATGAACGAATTGCTGATGGAAGACCGCATTCCGCATATCATGACATTCCTGGACAGCCCGATGGCGGTCAAGGTGACCGAAGTTTTCAAAAAACACCCCGAGTTGTATGACCCGGCAATGACGAGCTTGGTTTTGCATCATGATTCGCCATTCTCATTTGAAGGGCTCAAACTTGTTCAGTCTACCCGCGAATCCAAGGCGATTAACCATATTAAAGGCACGATTATGATTATCGCCGGTTCCGGCATGTGTACCGGCGGGCGTGTCAAACACCACCTGGCCAACAATATCAGCCGCCCGGAAACCAGTGTGCTGTTTGTCGGCTATCAGGCCATTGGAACACTGGGACGTACTATTACCGAAACTCAGCCCGGCGATGAAGTCCGAATCCTGGGCCAGAAATACCCGGTCAATGCCAACATCGTCAAGGTTCATGGTTTCAGTGCCCATGCCGACAAGGTCGAGATGCTGACATGGCTGCAAAACCTGAAAAGGCCGCCGCGCAAAGTCTTTGTCGTCCACGGTGAAAAAGAAGCGGCCCACAGTTTCAAAGACTTTATCGTTGAAAAAACCGGTTGGGATGTCATGGTTCCCAAGTATCAGGACGTTGTTAAGATCGATTGATCTGAGATTGAGTTTTGAGATATGTCCCAGAACCAAACTCGGACACCGCATACGGTAAAGTGCATTGATGTTGTTACTTCACAGGGAAGACTTTCCGGTCAATTAGGCCGGGTTATGGTCGAAACACTCTGTGGACGAGGTTTTGACAGTCGTGCGATTGCGTCTCCCGCTGAGATGGACAGGCGTCCAGACGTGTTGCTCTTCATTTGTGATTTTCAGGTTGTCGAGGCGTACGAGAAACGATTTCGTCAATGGTCAGAGCCGCCTTTGACGGCATGGTGGTTTCTGGAAACACTGCCACCGGGTGACTTATCGGAAGAGTTTCTGAAAGCAGGCCGTAAAATTGCCCGATGTTACTGGCCGAACATACTGACAGATATATTTCCGCCGCTGTCAAAATACATCCGGACGAGAGGTCCGGGGCAAAAACCGAAGTGCAATAACTTCACGGTCCTACCTCAGAAAATACTGGCTTACAAACTGATGGCACAATTAAGGCAGAAAGGCTATAATACATCAAATTTAGACTATCGGGACATTTTCTGGACGATGTGTCGATTAGACAATATTAAACGAGTCTACAGTCAATATCCCATCGATATTATGTTTTCAAGCACGCTGTCGAGGTGTCAGGCTCTTACACAAATGGGAATTAACGCGCATCTGTTGCCAATCGGATACCATTCCATGTGGGGCGAGAATCTTGCATATGAAAACAGAGATGTCGATGTGGTTTTTCTGGGGCACATTCGAAAAAAGAAAGGCAAACGGGGACTGATTGTCAGACATGTTGAACAACAGATGCAAAGACACGGTATAAAAATGAAAGTTGTCAAAGATGGATGTTTCGGTCGTGAACGGACTGAACTGCTCAACCGCACCAAAATTCTATTGGATGTGGTTCGGATGCCATGGGAGTTGCCGGGCATGAGGATGTTGATTGCAGCGAGTTGCGGTACGTTGAATATCACATGTGGTTACGCGGGGGATGATGCCGTGTATCGTCCCGGCGAGCATTTTGTTGAGACGTCGCCGTCGAAGTTGGTTGATACAATCCAGTACTATCTGAACAATGAGTCTCAACGACATAAAATTGCTGTTCAGGCCAGAAATTTCCTTCTGCAGAAAAATTCATTTGCCGACACTGTCGAGAAAGTGCTAAAAGTTTTTCAGAATCAATTATAGACAAAATCGACTGTCACCTGAATTCTTTGGTCCGTATAGGTCAACGTTGTACTCCCAAAAGCTGTTTTCCCTGTAACGGGTCGAGCGGGCGTTTGCCCATGGCTTCGGCCATGGTAATGATCCGCTTAATGAGTTCAGCGTTGGTTGCCATGAGCGTTCGTTTTTCATCGAACCAGATGTTGTCCTCCAGGCCAATGCGAATTCCGCCGCCGGAAGCAATGGAGATCAGGTTCATTTTTAACTGCGGCTGACCGACGGCGCCAACAGACCAGTAGGAATTGGGCGGGAGTTCCTTGATCATCAATCCCAATGATAATAAATTAGCCTGCGCACAAGCAATATTGCCGAGAATCAGATTAAAGTAATAGGGCGGCTCAATTAATCCTTTATGAATCAAATAATGTGCGTAGTTAATCATCCCCAGATCGAACACTTCCAGTTCCGGCTTAATACCCTTTTCCTGCATCTTGCCCGCAAGTTGCTGAATCATCTCAGGAGTATTGATGCTGGCCTGCTTGTTAAAGTTGAGTGAACTGAGTGTCAGACTGCCAAAATCCGGTTTCAAATCCCCGGTCAGGTTTAGCGACTCGGATCGCTTTTCAAATTCATTAAAATTGCGGCCGCTGGTGGACACACACAAAATCAAATCCTGATTTTGATTGCGAATCCCTTCGATGATCTTGGCATACACATCCTTTTTATAGGTCGGCAGGCCCGTTTCCTCATCTCTGGCGTGAAGATGGACCATCGTCGCCCCTAATTCAGCCGCCTGCAGCGTCTGTTCAATAATTTCATCCGGTGTCACAGGAACATGAGGCGTCATGTCCTTTGTGGGGATCATGCCGGTGGGTGTAAAATTCAACACAAAATTATCACCGTGGTCTTTATTCATCGTTTTCCCTCATAGATATTGAGATTTTTTCAGCTGTTCGTTATGGCGATCTTTTCAATTAGTTGCGTAAGATGCTTATTGCCTGCTTCAGTGAAACTTGCAGTTTCCAATCGCTTGCGGAGAATCGTATCGATGTCCTTTTTCATAATTGTATGCAGACGCAGGAGCGTTTTTTCAACTTGATTGCGAACGGATGGAATCGTACAGGTCAACGCATCCAGCAGGGCGTTGATGGCTTCCGGGATCGTCAGGCCGTTTTGCAGGATGATACTGGCCAATTCCGTATCGGCAGCGTTTTCGGTGGCAACGAGCAATCGCATTGCGTCAATATGTTCGGGCATTTCCACCCCGGCCATCATCGAGTAGGTTTCAATGTATTCCCGCAACAGCCGCAGCCACCGGTGATCCGTCATGAACGCGTTACGCGACAGAATGCTGTATTTCGCTTTTCGCGGTCGTCCCCGCTTATCGACATATTGCAGTCGCCGGTCGTGATAATAGATTTCAACGGCATCCAGCAGGGAATCAAGCAGCGCTTTGCCGGTAAAACCGCCAAATTTGATGCCGTTGGAAGGGAACTCTTTGTCGCCGAAGTCCGCATCCGAAACCGTTCGTTGAAGCCCGTCCTGGTGATGGGCAATCACCGGTGTCCCGCCGGCGTGTGCCTCCTGCTGGCTGATACCGCAGGGTTCGCCGACTTCGCCGCCGGAAGGCATCACAAAGAACTGGCTGCCGACATAGACGTTACGATACAATGACGGTGACAACGCGCCTTCCGGATAATAGGCAAAACGCCCATTGAAATACGGGTCGCCGGCAATCCGCCGAAAATGCATATCATACCGTCGTCCGTCAAAGCTGTCCTCGACACGCCCGCAGATGACATACTGAATTCGCTCGTCGCGTGACAGGAAATACTCCAGCACCGTCGGCCCCATCATCTTCCACGGTTCATAGACGACCCAACGCTTGCCGCTTTCATCTTCATAGACCTTCCAATCCACCAGAAGCTCAAATCCCTTTTGCTTGCAAATTCGATGCAGCATTGAAAAGATGACGTGATTGGTTTGTTCATCGTCGACCTTGAGGCGAATATTGGGATCAGACTGCAAGCCGAGTTTTGATTGCTTTTTCACACGCGTGTACTTGGAAAACAGTCGCTTCTTTGCAGCCGGATCATATGTCTCCAATATACTCTTTTTAGAACTGAACCAGAACCGCTGGCGGGCGGCCATATTAAAACCGTTCCGCCGGCTGAAAAAACGCTCTTCGGCATACATCTTCTGGAACAGGTGTCCGTATTTGAAAACGTCCGACTCTTCCAGCATCCGCCGCCGCATTGCCTTGCTGACCGTGCCGATATAATCGGATGTCTTCAGCATTAAATATTTCAGGTCGATCTCATGGCCGCTGGCGCTTTCCGGATTGACGCAAATATCCGCATTGACAATCGCATCCATGCCCATCACCATACAATAATAATAGCGGCGGAACGGATTCGCCTCGTCCATGCCGATACTGTAGGACGGGTGCGGATTGTGCATCATGCTGCCCACCTGCGTATTGAAAAAGTGCGGGTCGGTACAATACTCGGTTTTACGCTTCAAAAACGCTCCCAGTAGCCACGTCGGCCATTCGTTGGTCTGGATAATCGTTGGGTAGTAATTATAAGCCCGCAAAGCTTCCAGTGCCCCTTGTGATAAAATACGGGCACGGCGGATTTTGTCTTCACCGGTTGCGCCGCCGTAGGGAGTGTCCAGGTACTTACCATTCTCCAGGTAAAGCACTTCAACACGAATCTGTTTTTTATGTTTCACACGGAGTACACTGCTGCGGAGGATATTGACAACGTCCGGCGTCGTATTGCGATGAATCGACTGTGTCGCTTCGTCAAATTCGGGAAACTGAACCGAAAAACTGTGTCCGTCATAACGCGGGGCGTAGTTTTTGATGATTTTGTCGCGATAAGTCTCATACAGCGGAGTAATGACGACCACATGGAAGCCCAGTTCGCTGAGAACATCGGCGATATCCGTCGTGTAAATGCCGACACCGCCCGCATGGCCGCTGTATGCTGATTCCGGCGAGACCAGCACAATCGTCCCCAGGTTCATGCCGTGAAGAATATCAACCGCCGACTGGCAAACACTGCTTTCAAAACGCCCCTTTTCGTTGGCCGCAATGCGCATAAGAAACTTGGTGATTCGGGTTCGCCGAAGACTGCTGTCTTCACTGATTTCCGACAGCAGCGTGGATAAAACACTCAGGCCCAACTGACGTTTCTTGTTGATCCGGTTGGCCAGCAGGGTAAACGCTTCGGCAAAGGTCTGGAAGTCTTCTTTGGGCTCATCCAGCACGTTTGAAAAAACGCGTGCGACATAGGAATACCGAACCCGATCTTCTTTGCCGCAGCGAAGATACCGCAAAAATGAATCCAGCAGCATCTGATCACTTTGGTAAGCCTTGGTTCTATCAATTAACTCATACACATGCGAGGAAACCGGTTCAAGCGTTCCGCCGAATCCAAGATGAATCAGTTCTTCACCGGACCAGAATTCCTTCTTGGCCCGGCGTTTTCGGCCCTCCGCGTTATTATAACGTTCGGTGACTTCATAAATTCCACCGGGCTGAATGTGTTCCAGAGGCGGCTGATTGTCATTGCTTTTCAGCAGGAAGTTGAAATCCCGTGAGACCGCCGGCTGACCGCCCGTTGTCGCATTGGGAAAATTAAACACGCACAAGTAAATCTTTTCCTTATGCGTCCGTAAAAATGCCGCAATGCGAGAATTCTCGGTGTTAATCGGCGTCAGGAAGCCGCGTTTAAACGATGGATGGTCATCGACAAACTGGAAAAGCGACCGCAGGTATTTTCCGAAACCGTACAAAATTGGATAATTGGCCAGAATCTGCCACCGGGTGCGATTTTCCTTGTCCCACGGATGCGAAAACCGGTTGTTCACCCAGTGCTTCCAGCATTCGGTATAAGCATCATCAAACCGTTCCTGCATCGAGCCGGCCGATTCACCGGGCAACCGGCTGATGTGGTACATAATCGGCCCCTGGCTGCTGAGCACCAGGAACGCTGCAACCGGCCAGATCATATTCTGGTAATTACTGGCGGGAGCTTCTTCGTCATGGCTGTTAAACAGCGAAAGGGATTGACCGCCATGCGTTCGGTAAATATTATTCAGATAATCCAGATTGTCGTTGAGCCCCAGAGCGGCACTGACATCCTGACCGCTGCGAATATTCTCCATATTCTTAATCAGTGAGTTGTAAGGGACCGTGCCGGATTTCAGCATCCGGATTTCATTGCCGTGCCATTGCTCCGAATAGACAACCACCGCCTTAGGAGCGGCTTTTTGAATCTTATAACACATATAAAGCAGGGGGATATTGGCCTCATCGGTGCCGCGAAGGTCCACCGGTTCAAAGCCCTCTGTGGTAACTTGACCGGTCAGACGGGCCGTGTGGCTCAGTCGGCTGTCAATTGGGAAGACCGTATCAAAACCGTGCCCCACGTCAATCCGAAGGCCAAAGCCCATCTCCGCAAGCTCAGTCGCAATCCCGGCAATCGTCTCGACATTATCAAAATCCCGCATGTTCACCATAAAGCTGTCGAGCCACTCGCTCCACTCGCCGTCCCAACCGGCTCGGCAGGTCAATTTCCCTTCGGAATTGCGAATATAAGCCGGCATTTGATACGGATACGACACGTTGGCACGCGAAAAATGCGACAACACGCACAACAGCACTTTCATGCCCAGAGACTCGGCCTTTTGACGCAATCGCAGCAGTCCCTCAACGCCGCCCAAATCCCTCCGAACGGTCCTGCCGTCCCACACAGAGAACACCGACGGGTCGGGACCGGCTTCACCCGCCCACCCCAGTTCCAGCGCGCCTAGCGGGTAAATACGGGTATAACCCTCGTCGCGGATTGCTTCAAGCTGGTCGGCGATATCGTCAAACGTGCCGTAAACATACATGCCGTTGGCGTCTTTCATCGGACGAAACTGTTCGTCCAGTTTTAAATTAAACGTATCGGCATAGAAACTCAGTACGCGGTGTCCTCGTTCGTCCGGCACATATTTGATCAGTCCGTGTGAATTTTCATCCAGCTCGTCCCAGGCCCAGCTCTGCCCCTCATCGACCGAATACTGCACCGAATAATGAATCCAGCCGGCGCGAACCGGGAAGACGGCGGCAAAGGTCATCATGCCGCCCGGAGCGATGGAGCCTTCGGATGTCATCTCGAGCGGCTTTTTACGCCGTCCGTTGACGGACCAGGCAGCACGTACCTTGAATTTTTCCTTACGAATCTGCCGGGGCTTGGCCAGCGTGACGCGAACTGCCGCCGGCTTGGACCGG
Source organism: Anaerohalosphaeraceae bacterium (assembly GCA_963675155.1). Taxonomy (GTDB): domain Bacteria; phylum Planctomycetota; class Phycisphaerae; order Sedimentisphaerales; family Anaerohalosphaeraceae; genus 4572-13. The sequence continues at coordinate 2,425,258 of OY775912.1, forward strand.
AAGGCTGAACGATGGACCTGGCTGGCAGGAAATGTAAAAGGCCGTTCCGTCAGGATATTTTCCAGCATCGCACTGACTTCAAGGCAGATTGAGCGGCACATGCCCTTGTCAGGATGGTTCCAGTAGTACAGCGCCGTATACAGCAGACGCAGCGACTCATGGGTATTTTCTTTTCGGCGGATTTTGCGAGCCAACTGCTGAATCGCCGTTTTGACCTTGTGCAGATCATCGGAAAGAAGCATTTCTTCCAACGATGGCAGCGAAGGATCTTTTGCGTATGTCTGAAATGTTTCGATCCACGGGCGGATCCACTGGCCGTGATCATGGAATATGTCCGTTCGCACGGATTTGTAGAAAACAGACTGACAGGCAAATTCCGTACTCATGGCATCGCTCAATTCCCGATGACACAGGCGAACCGCCTTCAGAAGATTATTGGCCAGCTTATACACAATCACCACGGAATCAGCATCCGTAAAGACCCATTTGAAACCCGCAAAAAACTTCACAGCGTCAGTCTCTTTAAAGGTGTATTTCTTCTGCAGAGCTTGTGTGAAATCAGTCAATGCGGCTTTGATGTTAGAACGAATCCGTGTTTGCGCCCCTTGAGCAGCTTGTAAAATAGCCTCAGCCGTCTCTGTCGTACCCAAATCGCTCCAGAAGTGTTCCAGCAGCAGCAAATTGTCGAGCTGCTGCAGACTTTCGAGCCAATCCGGTTCGTCAAACTGCGTCCGGTGAGCTTTAATCTCCTGAAGGGTGGCTTTGAGAATTTCTTTGTTCGCTTGGTAAAAATGCAGGCTGTGCAGACGCACCTGGGTGATATGCAGTTCGGGATTACATAGATGGAAAAAAGCGCGTTCAAGAATACCGACAATGGTTTTGTGTCGGCGAAGGAGCAGACGTTTACCGGTCGAGAATAACGCCGCGTTCAGCAAAATATCGTGCGGCAGCAGCGTTGCTGTTCCCGCCATCGAATCGGTAATACGCAATTGAATCGTGCGGCTGACAAGTGACTTGAAAAAACTGCGAGACTCGGCTTTAATCAGACTAATCGTCTCCGCGAGAGCGGTATCGAGAATGATTTTCTGGTCTTTTTCGTAGTCTTTCAGCGAAGCTTCCGGCGTGATGTACTGAATCTTCCCGGAAGAAGTATAACGAAACACGATTGTTGTATCCATCTCTCGTCCCTGATCTCGAAGTTACTATCCCAATGAATAATCCTGACAGGCAGCAGTATTGGGGCGGCCTGGGGCGGGGCATTATTTGCGTAAATATCGACCCGTGAAGGTATTATAACCTCGATAGGAACTTTTACAAGACAAATGATGAAAACGCTGAATTTCGTACAAAATACAGACAATCTCCACAAAGGAAGGCTTGGATCTGAAATAAAAAGGGCTAAAACGGAACCGTCAGTTGTCGGCTTACATGGCTTTTTAAACGAGTGTCTTCTGCGGTGCCGGAAATTTCGATCAACCGTTCGGTGCTATTTTGTCCGATCAATTTAATCGAGCAGGTAAGGGTAAGTCGTTCATGAGTAATCGGCAGATCAATGGGCTTCTGCGGCGTAAGGCTCCCAAGGGCTTCTTTGTTCAGACTCGCCCAGGCCTGACCGCTTTCGCACGCTTGCTGGGCGTGGATTTGCAAGGCATTTCGGCGAGTCTCAAATGCCAGTGTTTTGCTGTTGACGCTGATAATCGCCAGCACCATCGACACCAGTGGAATCATGGCGACAACCAGCAGTAAGATAAAGCCTCGATTTCGTCGTGTTTGTTTCATCGCGAAGGAATCCTCAGTTCGGGTTTTTAAAGCTTTTCATCCATTCGGGCCATTCCGGCAGCGCCGCACTGGTATCATAATTCCGGTGCCATTTCAGCCGCCACAATTCTTTCAGTCCAACCTCACGGATCCCCGAATCCATAAACAGCACATTAACGCGTTCCTTGTCGTGCCGATCAATCGCGAATTGCCGCATGTGGTTTTCTGTTTCATTGCCGTTTTCTCGCCAATCCTGATCCTCTGTCATTGGCGGTAAATCAGTTTCCAACGGATACCCTGTGTGCCATGCACTGTCCAGCAAAACAGGAACATTGTAGCGTTTTTTAACATTGAGCGAACGCCAGTTATTGGAGGTCGAATGCCCCAGCACTTCGGTGACCTCTGCCGGCGGGTCGTACAACCAACCGTTCAGACCGTAACTGCCGTAGAAGGGCGGTTTATCGGCTGATCCCCACGGTGACTTTGAAATGGAAGTTCCTCGATCCCGATTGGCAGAGATACAAAGCAGCATGTCTGGATTTTCATTGTAATCTTCCATTGCAACCATCCAAAGATCGGTATCTGAGCTTTGATGCACGCCTTCGCCGTCTGTGTATTCATACGGTCCGGCGCAAAAAGCGTCGTCATAATCTTCGGCATACGCTGAAAAGAAAAGCCCCCATTGCATCAGGTTCGACTGACAGACAACGCGTTTAGCATATCGTTTGGCCGCCGCCAGAGAGGGCAGGACGATCGACAGCAGCAGTGCGATAATGGCAATGACGACCAGTAATTCAATGAGTGTAAAGCCTTCTTTGTCTCTATCATTTTTCATGGATTTCGGCTCCCTGTTTCTGGAAGTAAACATGTGATTGTTTGAATTTCTGTTTGGGTTTATCGAAGACAGTGCGTTGTGACCAGGTTGTAATCTCAAGGGCGTAAGGCCCGTTGTCTTTCTGCCAGAATTGCCAGTTCATCTCAACATGCGGCAATTCCCACACATCACTGGACACCTGTCCCGGAATGTTCGACTGTCGGGTAACTTTGCCGTCGGTCAGCGAGTAGCTGACAAGTCCGTCGGCCGATTCCAAATACAGCAAATCATGGCTGATTCGCGGGTCCATCTCAAAAACCAGCATTCGCCCGGACTGTTCCACGTCGAGTCGAAGTTGGTCAAGCATGTCAGTGGTTTGCGTCCACACCTGAAAATCACGATGGCTTCGGGGCATGTCCGCCAATAGCGTTCGCATCGGCTTAACCGTCAGCGACATCAGCACCACCAATGCCGCAATAACCGCCAGCATCTCAAGCAAAGCAAAAGCTGTCCGTTTCGATTTTAACGATGCTGTGCATTTGTCATGCCGGACTTGATCCGGCATCCAGAGGGTTTTCGTGCAAGAGGCTCGCTTGGAGACAGAAGTGACAACTCTTAAAACATCATTTCCCGAAATACATGTCTGTCTTATACGAGTCATTTTGAACGTCCCTCACGCATCGGCACATAACGAACCATCGCACTTTCTACGGTTTTGCCGCGTTTTTCAGCCCACAGCGTCAATCGAATCTCTTGCAATCCTGCCCATTGTCCGTCCCCGGTATCGATCTTGACATCACAGGTGACCCCGGGCCATAATTCGTTGAATTTTTGCTCATCAATCGGCTTGCCTGTCACCGCAATGGCATCCATCTGCGCCTGTCCTGCAGCGGTCAGTGTCTGTCGCAGCCAACGCTGGTCATTGACCTTCTTAAAAGCGGACCCCAGTGTTGCCAGAATGCCGATCAGCAGTGCCGTCAGGGCCACAGCCACTATCAACTCAATCGTCAGCCAACCACCCGTTTTTCGTTGATTCCGTTTAACCATCATAATCCTTTAAACATGACCTTTTCGGATGGCCAGACCGATCATTCACAGTGTCATTCCCGCGAAGGCGGGAATCCAGCATAAAACAGCCATCGCCGTCAGGCGATTCCGAAATTTTACATTTTAATATTTGATGTTTAATTTGTTTTTACATCATCACCTGTATAATCTTCACCATCGGCAAAAACATCGCCGTAACCACAAAACCGACACCGCAACCCAGTGCAATGACCATAAGCGGACAGATGACCGAATTGACAAGGTTCAGCCGGTAGTTGTAGCGACTGCGATACACCGCTTCCATACTTTCAAAAATCAGCGGTGCATTGCCTTTGTTCAGCGAGTCGTCCAATGCCCATGCCAGCATCCCGCCGATACCGCATCGCCGGGCCGAATCCGAGATATTCGATCCCTGTTCAACCGCCTCAAGCCAGGAACCGATTTGCTTGCGATAACACAGATTCATATCAAGTCCCAATGTGTTTTGAAGAATCGCATTAAATGGATACCCCGAACGTAATCCAACCTTCAGTGTTTCAATGAGTTGCAACTGTGAATAAGAACGTTCAAAGCCATGCATGATGGGCAAGTGCCATTTCAGCCAGTCGCTCAAACGGGACAGTAGCGTCGGGCCCTTGACGCCATGTCGCCGGCGTCGGGGTTGGCTCAGAACAATGACGGGAATCAAAGGCAAAACCAAAATGAATAAGAAATTCAGCCCATTTCGACCTTTGATCCACATGGAGCTGTTCAAAAGTATCTGGGTTATCTTAGGCAGTCCGGCTTGCCCATCGCTCATATCGTTGAGCACCTCGGCGAACGTTGGAACAATAAAAAGGGCAAGTCCCATGATGATGAAAAACGCCACGAAGGCGACAAGAAGCGGATACCATGGATGGACCGGACGGACCCGCTTGTAATCCATCACTTTTTCGGAAATGTCCAGTTCCAGTGTACGAATGGTCTCCGGTAGTTGATCCATTTTTTCCGCTGCCGTAATCGACGCCAGCAGTTCCGGCGGACATTTCCGGTATCCGCGACGAAGCGATTCCGACAGCGAATACCCCTTTGTCAGCCAGTCGGCAATGGCCAGAAAGATTTTCGATTCCTTACGTTTTTGCCCGTTGGCCGCAGTCGTCAGGGCCATCGGAAGCGGCAGCGACTGCCGCATGCTCATCCCGATGGCTGAAACAATATCCAGGGCCAAACTGTATTTGTGAGTTTGCTTGTAGCGAACCACCGCGACGACAAACAACACAAACAGCAGCGGGCCGAACACGTTGAAAACAAACGTCAAAATCGCCAACAGTAAAATGTATTGCAACATCATAATCACCGCCGAGGCAACCGCCTGGTACCACGGTGTTTCCAGCGGACTGCCGGAGGGCGAACAGCGAACCAACCCAATCGTGACAGGGAACAAAAAAGCAGCGATGATCAAGACCATCGGATCTTCAACAGTTGCTGCAATGACGACAATCCCCGCAATAGCAAACACCAACAGGGCCAGCCCCCATCCCGGCTTCTTCCAGGCAAAGACGCAATAGCCAAGGAACACGCAGATTGCAACGATATAGGGCAATAATTCTTTTATCATATCGTTCATTACATCATCACCTCGATCATCTTGACCATCGGCAAAAACATCGACAGCACGATCATGCCGATAACGCCGCCAACCGTGATAATCATCGTCGGAAGTAAAATCGCCTGCAATTGCGACTGAAGCGAATACGTCTTGGCCGCATACATTTGCCCCAGCCCGTTCAGGTTGTTTTTCAGCTCATTTCGCTGTGAGCCGAGTTGAATCGAATACAAAAACAGCCGTGGAATCGCGATACAATTCATTCCGGCTTCTAAAATATTAAACCCTTCTCGCAGTTGACCCGCTAAAATCGTACAATCCAGCTTCAAGACCTCGCTGTTGGACGATTGGCCGGCCAGTTCCACCGCAGCGTCCATGGTGCAGCCGGCATTAATCAAAACCGCCATCGCTTCAGCCATCCGTGCCAGCAGACCATTTTTATAAACCCGGCCGACCAGTGGAAAGGCCATCAAAAAGCGTTCCTTGCTGCGTCGTCCTCCGGGCGTCGTGGACAATGAAATCCAGATAAATACAAATGCCCCCACAACAGCTCCGACAATCGCCCAGAACGTCCAGACATGCTGTGAGACATTCAACATGAACTGTGTCAGGAAGGGCAGACTTGCATGCCCGTCAGACATATCGGTCAAAACCTCGCTGAATGTTGGAATAATCAACACGAAAACGGCGCTGATGAGCACCGCTGCAAGGGTGAGTACCACTGTGGGATAGCACAACGCCTCAAAAACAATGCGTTTGGTTCGTTGCTCAATCTGCAAGTGCCGGTTCAGATTGGCCAGCATCTCACTCAAACGGCCCGTTTCGATGCCGGATTTAAGAATCAGCCCATACAAAGGTGGGAAATGTGATTGATGTTTCTCAACCGCCTTGTCAATTGCCACGCCGCGTTCCAGGTCATTGGCAATGCTGACGATCAGCGCCTTCATCTTTGCCGAACCCGCATCCGCCGCCAGTTCTCGCAGTCCCCGTTCCAGTGGAATCCCCGCCTTAGTCAGCGAAGCAAGCTGTTCGTTAAACATCATGAACTCGTTGCGGCCCACCGATTTCGGGGCTGGTGTACTTTTCGCCTGTTCCAACTCGGTGATCTGCAGTCCCAATTCGTCCAGTGACACACGAGCCTGCTCAATATCGGCCGCCTCAATCGTTCCGGTCATCAGCCGTCCCGCCGTCGTACATGATCGATATTCAAATAACGCCATAATTTAGTCCTTAGGTAAAGGAGTCATAAAACGAAAAGTATAATTGAATCCAAAACGTGATTCATTCACATCCCAATCCGGTGCCTTCAGTGTAAAACCCTTTGCTCCCTTAGAATACGCAAACGGGCGCCGCGTCACCGGATCAATCGGCAAACGCAGTTCGGTAATATCCGCCAGCCGCTGCGGCAAATCCCCATCATATATTGCCGCATAGTATCGCAATGCCTCAATGCTTTCTAAAATTGCAAGATATCGGTCAATTTGCCCCGCGGCGTGCGTAAACTGTTCATTGGAATAATCCGGTAAAACCTCCCGCGCCTCATTTTCGTCCAGTCTGTCATCCCAGTGCTCATCATAGAAACCCATGTGCCCGGGCCCGTGTCTTTCAGCAGTTTTTGTCTGGAGGAGTGATTCAGGCCGGGCGGCATCAAAAAACGGCTGCGGCAGATCGCCCAACGCACGATACAAACTCGGCGATCCCGGCGTTTGAACCCACAATTCAATCTGCTGCAGCATGAGGGCCGCATTCGAAACCGCCGCCATGCCCAGTTGGAGATTGGACTCTATCACCAGTTCCCGGCTGATGCAAAGCCCCACTCGAAGCCATGAAGTGGCTTGCTCATAGTCGCCCCTCACAATATGATAACGAGCCTTTAATGCAACCAGTTTTCCGTATCGTTGGATATCCAGCATGAAATCTAAATAATCCGTCGGGCTAAACACTGGGGCTTCGTATTCCGGCTTATCATCGGACGGGAAAACCGCAAACATCATCATCCGATCATCGCGCCGCCACTGATATTGCTGCTTAATTGCGGGCCATTCGACAGTCTTACACAAACTGCATTGTTGAAGCAATTCAAGTTTGCTCTCGCATTTTTCCAGTTCCTTTTTTACCCCTGCCATATCCATCGCTTTCGCCGGTTTTTCAAGCTGCATATCAATGAATGTAAAATCAGGGGCAAGCTCCGGAAAATTAGGATCTGAAGAAAAAACGTTCAGATAAAGCGGCAGGGGGTTGCCATCGGTCAAATCAGTCTTCAGCGGCAGCAGCCGAAAATGAGGCGTCTGAATCTCTGTCGCCGCAGCAAAAATCGCCTCTGCCGAAGATGCCTCAATAACCGGTACATTATCTGTTGCATCAACACTGTTCGGCTCTGCCCCGGCGAAAGCAAAACCACCTATAACAAGAATAATAAGCCATTGTCGTTTCATTATCATCTCCGTTTTACGCTCCGCAGACCCGCCGGATTTCATCATCCGTGGTAATTCCCTGATTAATGAGCCGTCGGCCGTCTTGCAGCAGATTCATATGCCCACGCGATGCCAGCAATCCTTCCAGCGTCTCCATATCGCTGCGATCTAAAATCGCACGGCGCAACTGTCCGTCCAGTTCCACCATTTCGGCCAGCAAAACCCGGCCGTGATAACCGGTATCGTGACAGGCATCACAACCCACCGCCACATAACTGCCTTCACACGACGTCTGTTTGCACTGTTCACACAGGCGACGCACAAGTCGCTGGTTCAAAATCGCCGACACACCCGACGTGACCTGGTACGGCTCAATTCCCATCTCCAGCAGCCGCAGTAAAGCGCCGCTGCAGCTTCCGCTGTGCATCGTGCTCATCAGCAAATGTCCCGTCAGTCCCGCTTCAATCCCGATCTGGGCAGTCTCTGCGTCACGAATCTCACCGATCATCAGCACCTGCGGGTCCTGTCGAAGCAGTGACCGCAGGGCGGTCGGAAACGTCAATTCCCCGTGCGGTTCAATTTGCACCTGCGTAATGCCTTCAATCGCCCGCTCCACCGGATCTTCCAGTGCGACAATACTCTTGCCCGGAAATTGTTCCAAAATATACCGCAGCAAAGCCCCTAATGTCGTACTTTTACCGCTGCCGGCCGGACCCGTTAAGAGCAAGATGCCCTGATTCTTCCCCGCAAAATCCTTCAAAGCCGATGCGATATAGTCATTAAATCCAAGCTTCGACAGTTCCATGAGTCCTTCATTTTCATAAAAAATACGCACCACCGCCCGTTGCCCATAAATTGTCGGGAAAACTGCCAGCCGTTTGTCAGTGACCTTGCCGGCGTCTGAGACAATCGCCGCGTCCTTGAGTCCCTCAATCCGGCCTTCCTGCGGGATGTCATTACGATAAGTCAGCAAATTGCCGAGGACTTTCAGCCGGGCAATCACGTTATCGCTGATCGCCCCCGGCAGCGTTTCAACCGTTTTCAGCGACCCGTCAAGGCGGTATCGAATCAGTAATTGACTGCTGGTAGGCTCAAAATGGATATCGCTGGCCCCGAATTTGATTGCTTCCGTGAGAACTCCTTCAACGAGTTCCGCAACATTGTGTTCTGCGTAGTTGTCCATAAGCTCTTGTTTTCAATAAAGTTAATAGTGCATCCATGCCGTCGGATTGTTCATATAATAGGACGCTTTATTAGGAGAAATGTTACCTGCAAAAAAATAAAATATTTTTCTCATCTTTTTTATAAGAAAGAGGTAACATAAAGGTATCCAGTCGCGTCATAAAAGCAGATGACGTTAATCGAGTGAAGGGATATGGCCGTAAATCCAGCCAGTTTAGGTGTCACATTTGATCTGACGCGGGTTGATTCCGTTCAGCGGAGCCAGCGGTGGATATTGACGGCGATGCAGAACCACGGTCCGGCATTGGTATCGATGTTGTGGCGTATTCTCGGCAGCGAGCAGGATGTCTGTGACGCCTATCAGGACACTTTTTTACAACTGGCACACTTGCAGGACCATGCCAAACCCAACAATGTGCGTGCGTATCTCTTCAAAACCGCTTCCAATGTCGCAATTTCAATGCTGCGACGTGAGCGATTAAAACAGAAACATCAAAACGAACTCTCTAAAAATTACAAAACACCTGATTGTGACCCCGCCGGATACCTGGATGCAATGGACCTGCAGCAGCGATTGCGAGATGCCATTGCCCAGTTGCCGGACTATCTCGGCGATGTGGTCGTCCTGCGGGATCTGGCCGAAATGCCGTACAATCAGGTGGCCAAAATGCTGGGGATCACAGCGACAGCCGCCAGGGTGTATCGACACAAAGCGGTCAAGCTGCTGGCTATGTGGATGTCAGAGAAGAAACGATAGGTGTGTTTATGCGAAAAGCAGATCAATACAATCCGTGCAAAGCAGTGCGAAGCCGTCGCCGGCTTTGGAGGTCGCTGAAAGAGCGTGTTCATGCGCATCTGAGCGACCACATCGCCACCTGTCCGCGCTGTCAAAAACGTCTGGCGTTGGCAAACCGGGTCCAGCTGGCGTTTGATCTGCTCAAGTCACAGCCGCAAAGCCCGAATCTCCTGGCCGCGGCAAATATGAAGGCAACCGGTGTATTAAAGCATTCCCTGCGAAATGCACCCAAATCGGAAAAACTGAGGCAATCCGTACAGGATCAGCACTGGATTGAGAAAAAGCGACCGCTCCTCGAACGGATGCTCAACGTCGCCGCCTGCCTGTTTGTCATGGCCATGATTCGCATGGGCGTCACGTCATCGCTGACCGATATCCGCCGACAGGGTGAAACCGCCGTTCACAATTACTACGCGCGGAACTTGGACAGCCAGCTTTTGAGTGAAATCTTTCCGGAAAAGACAACGCAGGCTTAAACAGTCTCTTTCTTTTTGCGGGCGATGCGTTTGATTGCCTGGCCGGTGAGTACTGCAAGCAGCAGCCCCATCAAGACCATAGCCGTATAGGAACTGTAGGATGCAAATCTGTCATGCATGTGTCGCAGAAAGAAGGCCCAGCCCAAAATCGCTGCATAGGTGCCAACCAGCACGGTGGTGATGTTCACCCAAATCCGAAGCCCCAGCAGATACCCGATCATACAGCCCACCACCGGCCCGGTCATCCAGAAGGGCACCCACACAAACAGAAACAGCCCGGCAATCCCGTATTGCTGCACGAGCTCTTTATGTTGCTCGGCATGGTTGCGCATACGGTCGGAAAGACGTTTCAGCCATCGCACCACTAAAAGCTGTCGCCAGATCAACGCAAACAGCGGATAAAAAACAAGCACAAGGATTGTTTCGATAACCATACACAGGAAAATGATCGTTCCGTGCCCCATTTCCAGCGAATACCCGAATGCCAGGCACGCAACACGACCGAAGACAATCTCGGTTGCCGTCATCCCGATCAGCCCCTGAAAATGGGCAGGCGAAAAAAACAATTCACACCCCAGCCACGCAAAATAAACCACCGCCATAGAGAGGCCAATGATTAAAAGACGGCCCTCTGAACTCGTCAACAATGTCGTCCGGAGATGATTGTGCTCCGGCGGATGTGCATCGCATTCCTGCATGATCGACGACCTTTCTGTGTACTCTTAGTCTACTACAAAAAGGGGCGTAAATCAAGAATGATCATCAGTAACGGAGTTTTTCCTTATTTCAGCGTTTTATATATCGTCAAACAGCCCAGCAAAATCGTCACTACGCCAATCGCAAGTTTCAGCTTGCGTTCACTGATGAATTTCACGCTTTTGGCAGATAAGGGCACCGAAAAAACGGCCCCGGCAATAATCCAGGGAGCCAGTCTCCAACTGACCTCCTTGCCGATCAATAGATACATAATAACGCCGGTCAGACAGGTGATGGATTCAGCCAGCGAAGTGATCCCTACCGCACTTTTCCCCTCAATACCCGACAGAACTTGCCCGGCCGTCACAACCGGTCCGTAACCGCCGCCGCTGATGCCTTTATTGAACGAGGCCAGCAGGCCCATTCCCGTGACCTTGGCAAAGGAGAATTTCAGCGTCCGGTTGAAAAACACCAGGATCAAAATCCCCATCGACAGAACAAGAATGCCGATATACATTTTCAGCCAGAATTTCGGAATATTGACAGCAACATAAACCGCTGCAACAGCACCGATGGCACTGCAGACGCCGAACAGCAAAGCAATCTTCAGGTGCATCGGCAGCGATTGGCGAAGGGTATTGAAGTATTTGACGGGGTGAATGATTTCGTGAATCCGAAGGAAGCCGTTGTTATGCGGACGAAAGTTGACGTTGCCCTCGGCGTGATGACAGATTCCCGCCAATAGACCGGTACATAGTTCACTGACAAGGATTGCCGGGACGATCTCATGCAATCCGAATCCCATTAACATAAACACGGGCGTCAGAGTTGTGCCGTATCCCATTCCCAGCGTTGAATCCATATATTCGCATGCAAAAGCTAATACCATGACGGCAATGATAATCCCTAAAGTCAGTTCCATTGCAATTTCCTCCGTTTTAAATCAAATCTTTTAAAGTCAGATTTTCAAGCTTGTGAGCAATATAATCGCGTATCTCTCGAAAGACATCCAGCAGGGCGGGCTCTTTCGAAATGGGGGTGTCCGAATAAAAGTAGGTGCTGACAGACTCCGTAGGAGCCAGCGCGCCATCCATCAGCCGAATGACGGATGCCAGTGAGATTTCATCCACACTTTTGGCAAGCTGATAGCCTCCTTGTTTACCCCGGCGGGTGCGAATCAGGCGGTTTTGACGCAAAGTCATCAACAGTAATTCGAGATATTTCTTGGGAATATCACACGCCGCGACAATTTCATCGACTTTGACAAACTTCTCTTTGGGTTGCCGGGCCAGGTACAGCATCGCCAGAATCGTGTACTCACTTTTGGTCGTTAATTTCATAGAATCCTCCGTTACTTTATTAACTCTATAAACATAATAGAGAAAACGTCCGGCCAAGTCAACAGAAAAAGAATATCCGATGGAAACGATGTGAAAAATACATGGCAACTGAAATGATATGTCTTTAAAATATAAGGGGTTAAGATTTTTATGAAAAATGTTTTGTGGGCATGTAGAGAAGGGGGAATTCTAGTCAGCGGCCGGGAGTGTGAGTATAAAGGTGCTTCCTTGTCCATATTCTGAATCAACGCCAATCTCACCGTTCATGCGGTCCATCACCCGTTTGGCAATGGTCAGCCCCAGGCCTTCGCCTTCGATTCCGCTTTGTGGTTCCAAACGATGGAAGATTTCAAAAATCTTTTTCCGATATTCCGACTGAATCCCCAAACCATTGTCACAGATTCGATAGATAGCTTTGTTGTCGGTACTGTTTCCGTTAATTTCAATTTTTAAGGGGCGATCGAGATGTCGGTATTTGATCGCATTATCCAGCAGATTAGAGAACACTTGGCTGAGTTGTTCCGCATCGGCCATGCAGGCAGGTAAAGCCTTGATGTCGATGCTTACATGCAGTTGATGGATTTGGTATTGCATGGAGTCCAGCACATTTTTAAGTAGCGTATCAACATCAACACAGGTCAAATTTAGCTCTGTCTTGCCAATCCGGCACAGACGAAGTAATCCATCCAGAAGCTTACGCATTTTCGTCGTGCTGGCGGAAATATACTCCAGGCATTCCGGTATCTCCTGATGGATAATAGTCTCCAGTTGTTGGTTTAACGAGTGAGGCTGCGATTGGTTCCCAACTTCGGTTTCGATGGCTTGGGCCAGTATTTGGAGTTCGCTGCTGTAACCGGAAATATTAATCAGCGGAGACCGAAGATCATGCGACGAAACATAGATGATGCTTTCAAGCTCTTCATTTTTTCTGGACAAATCTTTGAGCAGCAATTCCCTTTCTTTTTCGGCTTTTTTGCGGGCTGTGATATTGAACCCGTAGATGTTGACATAATGCATGTCACAGATTGGTACAAAATTAAGTAAAAACGTATCATCACCACAGTTGAATTCATGATTTTCACATTCATGGCTGCCCAGAACATTGTTGACAATCGTTAATATGTTTTCCGGTACTCGTTTATCCAAATTGATGTCGCTGAAAGCCATAATACGACTGCTGGCGGCATTATGATAAGTGAGTTTGCCGTCGGCCTGAATACGCATGACCGGATTGGGATTCTCAGAAGGAAATTTCGCCAGGCGTTTAATCTTTTTTTCTGAATGCTTTCGCTCCGTTATATCCAGGGCTTGTCCCAGCAGAAAGATGGGGCGATTGTTTGCATCATAGATAGCGGCGATAACTCTTTCGGCTTGTCGCAGATCACCGAGTTTATCGATATAGACCACCTCGCGTTCGGCAACTTGGCCGTCTAAGGCAAGACGTATATCTTCATTGATAGCATCACATTCTTGGGTGTCTTCAGGCCACCAGGGCAGATCGCGGATATGCTTACCGACAACCTGTTCTCTTTTTAAATTCGTCACGTTATAACACAGGTTGTTGGCTTCAAGCACAATCCCGTCGATATCCATCAAGACAGAAAACTGATAAGCCTGGTTAAAAGCCATCCGGTAACGGGCTTCGCTTTCCTCTAATGCCTGTTTTGCTTTTTTCTGTTCCGTTATATCTTTGGCAATATGAATCGTTTTAACAATTTCGCCATGTTCATCAAAAACAGGCGAAACGGAAACGCTGAAGATGCGGTCAAAAGCCTCAACATCCATCTCCTCAAAGCAGGGCTCTTTCGTAGCCAATAGTTTTATATGTGGGCAGGATGCCGGTGGGTGATCGGTGCCGTGAAACAGTTCGTAGCAATGCTTTCCCAGTAACTGTTCCTTGGGCATATGCAGGAAGTTGATGGATGCTTTGTTGGCGTCCAGAATGCGTAAACCTGTATCTAAAACCAAAACGGAGTCGCTGATCGACTCAAAGATACCTGCCCAGGCATCCCGCGTACTGCGCAGCTTTTCTTCATATTCTTTTTCCTGCGAGATATCCGTTACGACACCTTCAAAGCATAGTAAATTGCCCTCAGGATCGAAGCAGGGCGTGCCTTGGTCCTTGACCCACCGTATGCATCCGGTGTCTTTATGGATGATTCGGTATTGATGACTGTAGGCGGTTTTTTCGCGGCAGGCCCGCAGGTAATCATCGAGTGCATCCCGGCGGTCATCAGGATGGATGCATTCAGCCCATAACTCGTGATTTCGATGAAAATCTTCCCGATTGTATCCGGTCCATTCCTCCCAACGCTTTGAAATAAACGTCGTCGTGCCGCTGGCATCCGGTTTGGAAGAGTACACTGCATCCGGGATGTGGGAGATGAGATTGTCAAGCCGGCGTTGGAGACCTTCGGCCGGTTGACTGATATGACCAGTGCTTTCCAGATTTTCCTGTTGCCCTGTTTGCATTCTGGTTACCGATTAATGATTGTGTCGGTACGAATCAGGAGCTGAGTTGTCTTAAATACGACACAGTTACAGATATAGTGTATCGTACTCCTAAGGCAAATACAAGTGTGTAATCAGGATTTTTACCCCGATGATAATCAGAATAAGCCCGCCGATGACTTCGATTTTTTTCTCGAAAAAGTGGCCCATGCGTTTGCCGATTTCACAGCCCAGGTAGGACAAAGCAAACGTAATCAGTCCGATCAGGATAACCGCCGCGTAAATATGCTGCGTGATCAGCGACAATGTGACGCCGACCGCCAGTGCGTCAATACTGGTGGCGATACTTAAGACGACCAGCGTCACCGGGCATGACGGATCCTTGGCCGACGTTTCTGCATCGTCGATATTAAACGTTTTAATGGCTTCGTAGATCATTTTTCCGCCAATACCCACCAGCAGCCCAAAGGCGATCCAGTGGTCGTATTGGGCAATGTGCCCAACAAGGGAATTGCCCGCCAAATATCCCAGCAGCGGCATGAACGCCTGGAATGCACCAAATGAAAACGCCATTCGCAACGCGCAGCGTACGCACATAGTGCGATAAGCCGAGCCGCTGACAACCGATACTGCAAACGCATCCATCGCCAATCCAACCGCAATCGCCACAACTGTGATGAGTTCAAATATTGTCATAATTAAAAATGACCCGTCTTTTATTAGGCTGTCATTCCGAGCGAAACAGCCTGCCCCGAGCATTGCCGAGGGGAGGAATCTATTTAAACAGCTATCGCCGAAGGCGATTCCATTATTTTGCTTTTTACATTTTAATTTTTAATCGTTTTTCGGTCCAATGTCAAAAACGGTTATTTCCGGCCGAGCCCAAAAGCGAACCCGCGGGGCGTGACCGCCTTCCAACCCGATGCCGCGATTGACATAAAGCTGGATAGGCCCTTTTTGATACATTCCGGATTCATATTGCTTGCCGTGTTCGGAAAGCGTCGTCAATGCGCCGTAAAACGGCAGGGCAACCTGTCCACCGTGAGTATGGCCGCTCAGATAAAGATCCACCGCCGTCTGATCCAGAAAGTCCAGCAGGGAGGTGGTATGATACAACAGCACATTAAAATGCCCCTCGCTAAGCGTATCAATCACACGGTGAGCATTCGGTCCCTCATCATAAGCAACGCCGGCGATTACAATGGACTCACCGTCTTTTTCAATAACTTCCTTGTCAATATCCAGTTCTCGAAAGCCGCTGTTAGCAAATAAATCCTCGGATGACCAGTAGGCGGCGTCCCAGTTGCCGGTGATGGCGAACTCCCCGAGCGGTGCATGCAGTTGATTCAGTGTTTCCTGAAAAAGGCCCAGAGCCGTTTTCGTATTCAGGGCATCGCCGGTAAAGACAATCACATCCGGATTCAGTGCATTGACGATTTCCGGCAGACGTTTTTCAAGTCGCACTTTTGTCTCACAGTGCAAATCGGAAATCTGCACAACTCGAAACGTCGCAGCGGTCAGTTTGTCTGTGCCAATCTCGATAGTATTAACCTGCGGCCAATACGGCTCGACGAAATAGGCATAGCCGATACAGACAGCCCCAAACGCGGCAATAATATGCAGGGTGAGTGCAGTCCGGCTCTTAAGAATCGCGCCGGCCTCTTTTTTACGCAGACGACCGATGAGCCAACTCACCCACAGGCGAAAGTACAGGTAGTAAACCAGCAAGACCGAACCGCAGAAAATCATTGCCGGTAGCGTTGACATCATGATGTGTTTCATTGCGGCTCCTGTGTGATAATGCCTTCACCGGTCAGGTCGTCGCGGATGGTATGTCCCGGCTCAACCGTCAGAAAATCTCCCTCGTCCCACTCGCCGTCCACCAATTGCTGCATCAGCGATGGATCACCCTGAACCTCGTCATAATACCAGTGCAGATGCTCGGCGCAGGCCTGTGTGTAATCCCGAGCTTTCTCGGTTCCCGGCAGCCCCCAGTCAATAAAGACCGCCCGCTGGTATTCCTTGATCCATGTCTCTTCCGTCTCCATCAGGTATTGAGCGTTATCAGCGCCGTATTTTTCAGTGTATTCGACCAGCTTTTTTTCATAACGGTCCTTACCGGGCATCAGATCGTTGCAATGCTCGATCCAGCCGACACTGTACCAGTAAATCCCTTTGTGCGCCTCAAAATAGTCCTGGTACTTATTGCGGCTGCCCAGCAACAGCGTCATGCAGTCATGCCCGCGGGCCACAACAATCGGAATGTCCGACATCAACCCGCAAATACCGTTGCTGCACAAGCAGTACCCCAACAAGATCGCATCATACGGTTTTCCCGCATCATCAACTGTTTTTGCAAGCTCTTTCTGGACCTCACTGCGCAGCACCTCCGGCCGGTCATGCAGCCCCTGAGGCATCAGCACGAGGTCCACAATATTTTTGCTGCGGCTGGCACACAAATAGGCTTCCCGCTGCATCACTTTACAAACAACAAACTTTAACCGCATGAATATCCTGTCTCAATAAATCAAACCGATAACTCAATTACTTAGTTGAGGGTAATTTCTGGCTTTTCTGATAGTCGCCAAACATGTTGTAAAAACTGAATGACGTCTGGAACTGCACACCTGTCCGACGAGCCCACGACTCCCACGTCCGTATCATATCAGCCTTGCGTTTCGGATTCTCTTTCGACAAATCGTGCATCTCGGTCCGGTCGGTCTCCATGTTATACAGTTCCCACGGTCCCTGGCGAGCCCAGACGAGCTTCCATTTTCCATCCCGCATTGACCGGTTGCCCTCATGTTCCCAGAAAATCGGCTCCGTGTGAATGGACTGAGTTTCACCGTTGATCAACGGCAGCAGCGACTTGCCGACAGCCGGTGTCACCGGGCGGTTGTCCCATTCAGTTGGATAGTCAGTCTTCGCCAGTTCCAGGCACGTCGACATCAAGTCGGGCAGATAGCCAAACTGTTCAACCCACGAACCGTATTGTTTTTTGTCAATCCCCTTGGGCCAATGCACAATCAGCGGCGTCGACATTCCGCCTTCATGCAAAAACGATTTATACAAACGAAATGGCGTGTTGCAGGCATTCGCCCAGACGCGTCCGATCGCAGGACCATTCACACCCTGGGTCGTCATCGGTTCGCGAATTTGCTTCTCCGTTCCATGTCCCAAAACGCCGCGTTCAGGACAGGCGCCGTTATCACTCAAAAAGAAAATCACGGTGTTCTCATATTGCTTGAGCGACTTCAAAGTTTTTACGAGTTTGCCGACATTCTGATCGACCGAGTCAATACAGCCCGCATAGGCCGCCATTCGCAAATCCTGTATTTTTTTCTGCTCATCCGACAGCGTGTCCCATTGGGGCCCCTCGTGAACCGCTGGTGTCCACGCCGGGTCAATCAGCCCAATCTTACGCTGCTTGGCTAACCGCTGCTTGGAAAGTGCCTCCCACCCGGCGGCATAGTTTCCTTCGTATTTTTTCAGATCCTCGGTCTTGGCCTCCACCGGCCAGTGCGGAGCGTTATAAGCCAGGTACAAAAAGAAGGGCTTATCTTCTTTCTGGAGCGATTCTTTGATAAAGGTACAGGCGTAATCCGTAAACGCATCAGTCACATAAAAACCTTCCGGTGCGGTAAAGGGCTCATTCATATAAGTCAGCCCGCGGGGAGCGGTGGGCTTAAAGTAGTCCGATGCTCCGGAAATGATCCCGAAATACTTATCAAATCCCCGCTGCAGCGGCCAATCTTCTTTGCGATGATATCCCAGATGCCACTTGCCCGTCATAAACGTATGATAGCCGGCCTGCTTAAGCAATTGAGCAACGGTCACGCAGTGATGGTTCAGGTATCCCTGGTAGGGGTCGTCTTTCAGGGGGCTGTGACCTTGCGGCATTTCCGTCATATGCCCGATTCCCGTCTGGTGCGGATGCAGGCCCGTCATCAAACTGGCCCGGGTCGGACAGCAGCGAGCGGTGTTATAAAACTGCTTAAACCGCAAACCCTGAGAGGCCAGCGAATCCAGGTTGGGCGTCTGGATTTCACTGCCGTAACAGCCGATATCCGAAAACCCCATGTCATCCACTAAAATGATGATGATATTCGGGCGGGAATCGGCGACTGCTGCCAATGGAAATAGCAGGATGAATCCAATTATCAGAGACCAAAACAGGCGTTTCCGATAGATGCTTCTTGCTTCATTCATAGTAATACCTTCTGTCTGAATCCAATTCATGAAAAGAGGACACACGTCCAAAACGACAATCATCGACCGCATATTACACGGATTGGGTTTGTTTTTCAAAATGAAAATGGAGTTCTTTGATTTAATATTTTGTCAATAAAATCTTTAACATCTTATTCAACAGACACTTGCGGTTCAAGACGAAATAGATCCTGATGCGTTAATGTAAATATCCTGTAGTGAAACGATAAAAAAAGTCCATTTTCGTTAAGATTCCATCTCTCAGTAACGACTTGTTATGAATGATTTCCCTTCGGTTGAAAGGTCTACATGAACGAACGTTTTGAAAGTACACAGGAGACAAAAGTTATGAGAAACATGAGCATCGTTGCTGTTATGATGATCCCCTTGTTTTTAGGAGTCAACGTTTTTGCCGCTGCCGAAGGCGACGGACTGCAGGAAGAAAACGCTGCCTTAAAGGCCCGTATCGAAAAACTGGAAGGGCAGGTTGCCCGGCTTGTTGAGCTAATGGAAGAAAAAGAGTCGCCTGCGCATGGTGAGCCTCAGACAGGAATGTATAAGGGCTTGAATGATGAGGAATTGGCCCAGTTAGCTTCCATGGTGGCGGAGAAAAACAACGGCGGCAAGAAGCCCGTTTTATCAAACCTGGACATAGAAATGTATGGAGCGTTGCGCCTGGATGCGGCGTACGATGATTCTGCCGTGACGGACGGCGGCGGCGGGTCCTATGTCAAGTGGGTCAATTCTGAAGCGGATAACAGTTCGGATGATCAATATACCATGACGGCCCGACGGACTCGATTCGGCTTTAAGATTGCCGGCCCACAAGAGAACGGAATCCGTACGAGTGGAAAACTGGAAATGGATTTTTCCGGCGCAAACGATTCTGAAACATCAAATCATATTCGACTCCGTCAGGCATATATGAATATGGACTGGTTGGAAAAAGATTTCTCCATCCTTGCCGGTCAGTCATGGGATATTGTATCCCCGTTAAATCCCCCGACAATCGACGCCGGTGTTCTTTGGTGGTCGGGGAATATCGGTATGCGGCGTCCGCAGATTCGCCTCACACAGAACTATCCCCTTGGAGCAGATAAAAAGATGACGCTTCAGGGAGCTATTACCCGAAATATGGGCCGTGCCACCAGCTATGGCGCAAAGGAAAGCGGGGAAGATGACGGCCGGCCCCAGTTCCAGGGGCGCATTGGATATGCATCAAAGACTTCGACAGTGGGATTTTCAGGCCACTGGGGACAGGAAGAATATGACACCAGTGCTTCCGGGACCAGTAAAGATTTTGATAGTTGGTCACTGAACCTTGATATGACGCATAAATTCAGTAAATCCCTGACACTAAAGGGAGAAATGTTCTATGGTGACAATCTGAATCAATTCGCCGGCGGGATCGGCCAAGGGGTTAATACGACGGATATGCGAGAGATTGAATCCAGGGGTGGCTGGATCGCGGCGTGCATGAAACCCGCTGACAAATGGTCAGTGAACGTTGGCTATGGTCTGGATAAAGCCGACAGCGATGATCTGGCCGCTGCGTCCTCCAGCAAAACCCACAACTCAACAACATTCGCCAACTGCATCTATGCCCTCAACAAAAATACCGATATTGGATTGGAAGTTGCTCACCGCAAGACAAAATATAAAACAGTCGCCGATGGCGAAGATTTACGGTTGCAGGCGATGTTCAAGTATACATTTTAGAAAAAATAGACTGATTAAAAGAATGGAGATTCAATCATGAACTATAAAACCGTAATTCTTCTTAGCCTGGTTGTCCTGTTGACAGCCGGTGCTGCCATGGCCGAGAAAATAGCCGTAGGCGTTGCATGGGATAAGAAATCCGGTATGTCAGAGCAGGTTCTCAAAGGGCTGCAGGAAGGATTGGCCGCTCTGAAAACGGATATTGAACTTGAGATTTGTAAGGAAACCGGTGTGGGCCAGCCCTTTGCCGACACGGTCAAGCGTTTTGAAGCAGAAAAGAAGGCAATGGTGCTGATGCGTTCCGATGCGGTAAAATATCTGGCAAAAAATCCGCCCGCCATTCCGGCCTTTATCGGGGCCTGTAACAATCCCGTTCAGCTGGGACTGATGAAATCGCTCGACGAACCCGATGGAAATGTGACCGGGGTGACATATGCCTTGTGTGTGGAAGCACAGTTTCAAACCTTTGTTACAATTTTACCCGAAATGAAATCGGTCATGCTGCTGTGCGACAAAAACCATGCCGGAACAGCCATTGACCGCCGGCAAACGAAGGACGCCTGTGCTAAATATAATTTGGAATACAAAGAAGCCGTCTGTGAAAACAAAGACCAACTGCTTCAGGCGATTGCCGACAATAAGGCAACGGTCTCGATATTTATTATTGGCAGCCAGAGTCTGGTAATGGATAATACACGCATGCTTGTCGATGCGGCTCCCGACAAACCGTTTTTGAGCTATTCCTCCAAGCCCGTCAAAGACGGCGCGCTCTGCGGGTTTGCCGCAGATGATGTCAGGCTTGGCAAACTTCTGGCACAATCACTCGTTGATGTGCTGGTCAACGGAAAGCCCATGAAAGAGGTTCCGGTTAAGACGGACGGCAAACCCAAACTCTATATTAGCAAAAGTGCGCTTAAACAACTGGGGGCCAGGATCCCGCTTTCGATTTTGAAGGTTGCTCAGGTCGTTGAGTAAGAGTAACAGAAACCGGGCTTCTAGCGATTTACTTCGTTGAAGCACTCTGAAAAGAATAGCATTTGATACTTAATGGCGTTTGACCAGTAATCCCATGAGTGGCCGCCGGGACGCTCGATATACACATGTGAGATGTTGTCATCGAGCAATTGCCGGTGCAGATTACGATTGACTCCAATGAAGAAATCGTCAGTGCCGCAATCAATGGAAATCGCAAGATCGCCGTCCTTGAGACGTTTGGCCAGGTTGATCACGGTCAGTGCCTCCCAGCGGTCGCGGTGGGAGGCGATGGGGCCGAGACGTTTTTTAATGTCCCATTGCTCGGCAAAGGGACGGATATCAACGCCGCCGCTGAGACAGCCGACAACACCGAAAAGATCCTTATGTCGAATGGCCAGGAACATCGCTCCATGCCCGCCCATGCTGTTGCCGGTGATGGCCCTGTATTGACGCGACGCAAGCGTACGGTAGTGGCGGTCGATAAACTGAACCAGCTCCGCTGAGACAAACGTTTCATATTGATAAGTGGGGTCTTCGGGACTGTCGAAATACCAACTGGTTCTGCCGGCGTCCGGACAGACCACCACAATGTTGTAGGTGTCCGAAAGCGCCTGGATCGGCGTGCTTCGCGGCCATTTCTCGTTTGTATCCCCGGCGCCATGCAGTAAATAGAGGACGGGAAATCGCCGATCACCGTGTTTCGAATAAGCGTCCGGCACAATCACACTCACGGACACATCTTTTTTCATTGCGGCGCTGGGTACCTCGATTGTCGTCAGTGACGCGCCGTAGACCAGGTTGATACCGAAGCAGACGATAATCACAAAAAACACCGGTTGGGGCAATTTCTTCTTAATCATAAATAAAAGTCCTTTTATTTGTCTTTTGACAGCCAAAACACGTCGGGCCAATGACCGAATCGGCCTTATCCTAGCGGTTTCAGATGGATTCGTCAATCATGGAAGCCCAACAGTGAGGCGAAATACCAATAAAAGCCTCCAAAAACGACCCTGCGAAACAAAATCAAACCAATTTCATGAAATAGTTTTTCATTGCGAAAAGCTGCTAAATTCGCTATATTTTGGGCGGTTTCTAGTGAGGACCTTGCATGACATTTTATTGAGTGGAAAGGGGCGTTATGATTGTTGTGAATACCGAAACAATACCCGGGATGCGGATCATCCAGATCAAGGGACTGGTCCAGGGAAACACCGTGCGGGCCAAACATGTCGGCCGGGATATCGCCTCGTCATTTAAGAATCTCGTCGGCGGGGAGTTGACCGCGTATACCGAGCTGCTGGTGGAATCGCGACGGGAGGCACTGGCCCGGATGATGGCACAGGCCCAGCAGTTGAGTGCGAACGCCGTCGTCAATGTACGGTTCGCAACCAGTTCAATTACCGCCGGGGCGGCGGAGTTGTACTGTTACGGGACGGCGATTCTGGCCGAACCGATCAATCCAACCTCAACCGAATAACGGAAACGGCCTCATGATGGTTCATTTCATCCTCAACCTTATATTTCCGCTGGCACTGATTCTTGTCGGACTAATCGTCGGCAAGTCGGTGGAACTGCATCATTTTCGAAAACTTGACGAACGCGAAGCCGAATTCGGCGATATCATTGTGACAAATCTGAAAACCGTGCCAGGCCGGTATGAAAACGCCCAGCCGTTTTTGGTCATGGGGTCAGCGGTTATTGCCACCGATTATTTCAAGGTGTTTGTATCGGGGTTGCGCGGGCTTTTTGGCGGTGAGATGAAATCATACGTGACATTGATGGAGCGGGCCAGGCGGCAGGCGATGCTGCGCATGCTTGAGCAGGCACGCCAGCAGGGGGCCAATGTGGTCTGGAACGTGCGATACGAAACCTCAACCATGGGCGGCCAGCAGCGTAAACGACCCGGCGGTGTCGAAGTACTCGCTTATGGAACGGCATTAAAATGACCGACAAAAATGACTACTTTGACGTCAATGCCGAGCCGGCCCGATTTGAAGGACAGTTCACACCCGACCCGTGCGAACAGCGTGTCGAGCCGATTGACGGCCATGAAGACGAGATTTCAACCGTCCGCGACTCGGTCCTCAATGAACCGGCCTTTACCGGCGAGTTAAAGCAGGCCCATCTGGGCGAATGGATGGCTCAAAAACGGGCTCAATGCACACTGTCGGGCAATTTGACCGTCACGCTGGTCGCTGCTTTGGCGTCCGGCCCATTTGCGATTTTGGGCGCGTTTTGGACAGGCCAGCCAACGGGATTTCGCATGTTGTATATGATTTTGTTTGCGCCCGTGATCGAAGAACTGCTCAAGCAATCCGGCATGATCTATCTGCTCGAAAAAAGGCCGTATCGACTCTTTTCAGCAGGGCAGTTTGTCGCCGCGGCCGTGATTTCCGCATTGATATTTTCCGCCATCGAAAACCTTGTTTATATTCATATCTACTCCGGTGCCATGTCCATTCAGGACCCGCACGCATTTGCCTGTTTTCGCTGGATCGTCTGCACGTTGGTGCATGTGCTCTGTTCGGTCATTGCGTCGTTCGGTTTGATCCAGGTTTGGAAACGACAGATTGCCGAAGGACGGGCCGCGGACTTAGCACATGGTTTTTGGCCGTTTGCCGTTGCGATGGCGATTCACGGGGTCTATAATCTCACAGTCGCCCTGTTAAAAATCCACTTTTAACCATCACGCACCCTCACAACGAGCCCACCCCGAAGGGGTGGAAGTTGTTGTGTAGAAAAGCATTGACTTAAAACGTCGGGTGTCTTTGTCATGCCGGATTTGATTACGAGCAACCCCGAAGGGGTGTAATATAATAGCCCGGGGTGTAAACCTCGGGGAAAGGAATCTTTTTTCCATCGAGTCCCGAAGGGACGACAGAGCGACAACTCCGAGAGAAAGCAGTATGATACACCACTTTGTTTAAGGGCAGCTCTAAAAATTGCTTTTGAGCGGCAAGATGAAGATTTTTGTTTTCCGGCAAGGAAGGGAAATCAGCTTTAGCCGTAGCTAAGGCGGCTTTTCTCTGACGCCGTCCGGAATCAAAAAGGTTCGCTTGACCGCCAAAATGAATTGTTAGAGGTGCCCTTAAGTCTGAAAACCCCGCTACGTCAGTTCCACGGACCAGTAGGCGTTGTCAAGAAACTGCTTCCAGCTTTTATACCGCTCCAGGCTGAGGTGGATGTGGACGACGGGATTATTCCGGGGCCGGGCCGGTTTTTGGATCAGTTTCATGTGGGCCTGGGTGGGGGTTCTGCCGCCTTTTTTGACGTTACATTTCAGGCAGGCACAGACGATATTGGTCCACGAAGTGCCCCCGCCAAGCCGCCGGGGAACCACATGGTCCAGCGACAGTTCGGACGTGGGGAACCGCTTGCCGCAGTACTGACAGTGGTTTTTATCGCGTGCAAACAGGTTTCGCCGGTTGAATTTGACCTTTGTATTTGGGACGCGGTTGTAATTGAGAAGGCGTATCACACGGGGCACGGCAATATAAAAGTTGACCGTGGAAATCCAGTCATGTTTGTGAGCTTCGAAAGTGCGTCGATACTGGCTCACTTCTTTCCAGCTTTCGAAGTTGTAGTTGGCATAAGAGCCGTCATCGCAGGCAATAACCTCGGCATGCTCGCTGAACAGCAGGGAAAACGCCCGGCGGGCTCCAATGATACGGAGGGCCATGTAGTGTTTGTTCAGGACAAGCACCCGGCAATCAATAGCAGGTTGGACTTGATTGCTAAACATCATCATCCTCATGACTTGATACAGCGTTGACTATATCACCATACATCTATTATATGACTATTTCATGGATGACAAGTTAAAAAAATATTTACTTTGTCGAGTCGATCGAAGCGCGACGAAGCGAAAGTGGGAGTTGGATGCTTTAGAGAGTCCCGGCCGACTCGGTTTTGAGGGTAAGATTCTGTGCCCGCATGCCTTTTTCACCCGGAACAAGCTCAAACACAACCGTTTCGCCCTCGTTTAAAGAGCGCAGAGACGCATCGGAAAAACAGGTATAATGAACAAAGACATCGTTGCCGTCAGCGTCCAGAACAAAACCGTAACCTTTTTTCTTATCGTACCACTTGACCTTACCTTCGGTCATAACAAACACCTCCGCCGAGCTGGGTTTAACGGATTTTCCTGATCGAACCTGCATGGGCAGCATCCGACGTGTTTTCAATTAGCTTTGAGGATTTTCAACCAAAGGGGGCTGGACTGCTAACTTTTCTTTCATCAGTCGTCCCATCTTGAACTTGACGCTTCGTTTGGGGGGCACCTGAACCCGCTCCAGCGTTTTGGGGTTTTGAGCGATTCGCGCGGTGCGAGTTCGGGTCTCAAAAACTCCAAAATCACGAAACTCAAGTCGGTTGTCGTCGGCCAATTCGTTGATGATTTCATCAAGAAAGCCCTGAACGATGCGTTTGACAACGACTCGTTTAGCTTGTGTGGCCTCAGCAATCCTGTCAATTAATTCTTTCTTAGTAACTGTTGACATCTGCTACCCTCTTGATTTAAGAATGAACATCTCCTGAATGATTCGGTCAGTTATCGCTCATCGAAGCGGCATCAAAGATTTCACAAATTACTATACAGAAAAGACTTCGATGCATCAAGCGTTTTTTGAAAGTTTTTTTAAAAAGGTTCAAATACCCGAAAATTTCCATTATTTAGACCCGGATTGGGCCTTTTTATAGGGTTTGACAATAACTTTCTTGACCGGCGTATCGATTGCGGCAATAATAATCTTTTTTAGAATGATTAAGGGACTCCCAAAACGTGACTTTGGTATCGAAAAATAACATGATTTCCAGCGGCAACGCGAAGGTCGACGGCGCTTACCGGACAGCCGAGTGGCTGCTGTCGGCATTTGCATCGACACTGGTGTTTATCGTATTTGTCATGCAGGTGTACCGTATCCCAACCGGCAGTATGGCTGAAACACTGCGGGGGGCACATTTTCGCCTCCGATGCGAGCAGTGCGGCTACGAATACGCCCATGATTTCATGCACCAGCATTATGGATTGTCCAATACGGTGACACCCTCTGTACCGATGGTCATTGGACCGCGGTCGCCGAGATGTCCCAGTTGTGGGTATGCCGTTGCAAATCCCGTTCAAAAAGGAAATATCCGGGGCCAGTATATGGGACATATCATGCAGGGCGGGAAAACCGTTCCTGTCACAGAGCATACGGTTTTCAAGGGCGATCAGATTTTTGTCCAGAAATGTATCTACCAGTTCGTTGACCCAAAACGCTGGGATGTCATCGTGTTTAAGAATCCGACCGAACCGCGGATTAACTATATTAAGCGATGTATCGGCCTGCCCGGCGAAACGGTTCAGATTGTGGACGGGGATATCTATATCAACGGCGAGATTCAGCGAAAACCCGAACATGTCCAGGAAGAGCAGTGGATGGTGATTTATGACAATGATTACCAGCCCGTCAATCCGGATGTAAAGCAATTTAACGGCCATACGTGGGCCCAGCCCTTTGAAAAGGTCGGTACCTCAAAATGGAACCTGAATGCGAACGGCCCCTCCATTTTTTCACTGGACGCCGATACTGGCGTGATCCACAGGATTCAATACAATGACCGACAGGGCAATGATTTCCGGGCAACGTATGCGTTCGACGATCCCGGATACTTTCCGCGGATGCCGCTTTGCAGCGATCTAATGGTTCAATATTATCCGAACATGCAGGGTGATTCCGCAGCAGGCGCCCGGATAAAGAAATACGGTACGACCTATGAAGGCTGGATCAAAGCGGACGGGGCGATGACGATTTCCCGTTTAACGCCGGGCGGACAGCCGGTGGTGATGGCCGAAGGCCAATGCGAGCCTCAGGATTTAGAAGAAACGACCCGTTTTCGATTTGAGACACTCGACCATCAGGTAATCCTGGAATACGGAAATACAAAGCTCGCTCACGATCTGGGCATCGGCATGGATGATGCAGGTACGAACCGCAGCGAAAGGCCTCAGGTGCAGATTCTCGGACGCGGCAAGCTGGAATTGACGCATATCGGTTTGTATCGCGATATTCATTATCTTTCCGATAGTTTTAATATTCTGCAGGGCAGCAAAGATAAGCCCATGGTGCTGGGCGAAGATGAATATTTCGCTTGTGGCGACAATAGTCCTGCAAGCCTGGACTCCCGTTTATGGGACAAAGAGGGGTTGGGCAATAATGGTTCCTCTTTTCCGCGTGGGGTCGTGCCGAAAGATTACATGGTCGGCAAAGCCATGGTCGTTCACTGGCCCGGCGGATACCGCTTTAAGAATGAACCGCTGCGATGGATTCCATACGCCGATGGCTTCAAAGTCATTTATGGCGGAAAAGACGAAAAATAAATGTGTACCGCCGGCCTCTCCAGTCCGCGCAGCGGACAAAATGGTGTAGTCCCGGGCGTAAGGAATGGAACTTCAATCAATCCCGCTAGGGACGAAATGATGTAGCCTCGGGCGTAGGGAATGGAACTTCAATCAGTCCCGCTAGGGACGAAATGGTGTAGCCCCGGGCGTAGGGAATGGAACTTCAATCAGTCCCGCTAGGGACGAAATGGTGTAGCCTCGGGCGTGAGCCCGGGGAAGATGAAAACAAAAAAATAAAAAGCCCCGAAGGGGCGACATTAAGATGCAAGTTTAAATAGAGTTTAACACAACTATAATATTTCATGAACCAGCAACGACCACAACCATATGAAAGTTTTGCCCACCGGCACCAGCAGTCGGCAGAGAATCTCATTACCCTGCTCCAGTGGCTGTTAGTGGCGCTCATTTTGGCGCTGGTCTTCCAGGGTTTTGCCGTTCAGGCGTTTCAGATTCCCACCGGCAGCATGGCCGAGACACTCCGCGGAGCCCATTACCAGATGCGATGTGTGCGATGCGGACATCCCTTTGACGCCGGCAGTGAATCGCTCACCATCAATCGTCCTCAGTGCCCGAATTGCGATTATTTTCAGTTGCAGCAAATCAAATGTCTTGACTGCGGACACATCTTCACCTCAAGAGATGGCCAGTGTCCCGAATGCAAAAGCGAAAAATTGGCAAATGTCAAAGATGAGCTCAAAAATGGCGATCGGATTTTCGTCTTAAAATCCATTTACCAGGTGTCGGAACCAAAACGGTGGGATGTCGTGGTGTTTAAAAATCCCACGAACCCGCGGGACAATTATATCAAGCGGCTCATTGGTCTCCCCGGAGAAACGATTCAGTTGATCGGCGGCGATGTGTACAAAAATGGCCAGATTCAGCACAAGCCGATCAATGTCCAAAATGAACTGTGGATGCCGATTTTCCTGCAGGACTCCCAGCCGTTCAGTGCCGGCGAGCACTACGACCAGTTAATTGAGAATGGGGACGATATTTTTAATGAACCAATGATACCGCCGTTTGCTAATGCCATCGGTTCGGCGTGGCAGTTTGAGCCGGGCTGTTACCGGCTGGAAGACAAGGTCCGCCGGGAACATACGATGGTTTATCAAACGAACAATCCGAATGAATTCAAAGCGCGGTATGCGTACAATGAAAGCTCCGGTTATCAGTATATGCCGACATGTACGGATTTGATGATTTCGTTTTATACCAACAGTGATTATGTGGACGGTTATATTGGTGCTCGGCTCGAAAAGGGCGGCGTGTTGTACTCGGCAACCATAGAATTCGACGGGGCGATGATTTTCTCTAAAACTGTCGGCCATATCACCAAAGAGTTGGAACGGACCCTGACCGGCGGGATTCCCCAGCCGGGATTTCAGAAGTTTGAGTTTGCCAATGTCGATCACCGCCTGGTGCTTCGCTGGGGCAATAGACGGTTTGCCTATGACCTCAAAAAAGACAAGGAGTTCACGCCTGTTGCGAAGGAGGAAAACCCGCCGCAGGTACAGGTCTTCGCTTCCGGCCCGTTGGAACTGCGGCATCTGGGGCTTTACCGCGATACGTATTATCGCGGCGTCGAAGCGATGGGCACGAAACGGGCAACCGCCGATAAGCCGTTTACGCTGAATAAAGATGAATTCTTTGTCTGCGGCGACAACAGCAACAACAGTTCGGACGGACGCATGTGGGATATGCCCGGCATCGGCAACAACGGCCATCACTATCGCGAGGGCGTCGTTCCCCGGGAGTATATGATGGGAAAAGCCGTCATGGTCTATTGGTCACAGGCGTTTAAACCGATGGAAAATATGCCGCCGATCATCCCCAATCTGGGCAATATCAAGGTCATTTACGGCGGCAGCGAACACGAATATTGACCCATTTGCACCTTTATCCAAAAAACCTGCAAAATCCCCGCTAAAACACCCAAAAAAAGCGATTTTCTTGCCATGAAATGCTAACGTTTCGTTGACAAAAACTCCGGCATCCGGTACACTGACCAGTTCTTATGCACACCCTTTTTTAACACGATAAGGATATGAGGTTTTATGGACGAAAACGAAGTACAGCCGGAAGCGATTTCCGAACAATTTGAAGACATGCAGATTCTTGATGAGCTCAAGAATTCCTATCTGAATTATGCCATGAGCGTAATTGTTTCGCGTGCCTTGCCCGATGTGCGGGATGGCTTGAAGCCCTCACAGCGGCGTATTCTGGTTGCGATGAACGACCTGAACCTGGGCCCGCGCACCAAGCATCGTAAATGTGCCAAGATCGTCGGTGACACCGGCGGTAACTACCACCCGCACGGCGATCAGGCCACCTACGGAACCTTGGTGCGTATGGGCCAGGAATGGAACATGCGCCAGCAGCTCGTCGATCCGCAGGGGAACTTCGGCAGCATTGATGCTGACCCGCCCGCGGCGATGCGTTATACCGAAGCCCGCATGACACAGGCCGCGGTCGATATGCTGGAAGACTTAAAGCAGGACACCGTCGACTTCGTGCCGAACTATGACGAAACACGCCAGGAACCGACCGTTCTGCCCGCGAAGTTTCCCAACCTGTTGGTTAATGGCGGCAGTGGGATTGCCGTGGGCATGGCGACCAATATTCCTCCGCATAATGTCGAGGAAGTGTGCGACGCGCTGTTATTGATGATCGAAAATCCCGACTGCGGATTTAAAGAAATCATGGAAAAACTGCCGGCTCCGGATTTCCCGACCGGCGGCATCATCTGCGGACGCAAGGGCATTCAGGATGCCTATGTCACCGGACGCGGGCATTTGAAGGTTCGCTGTAAATCGCAGATCGAAATCAACAAACGCGGCCGGGAAAAAATCATCATCACCGAAATTCCTTACATGGTCGTCAAGACAACCATCGTGGCCAAGATTGCCGACTGCGTGCGAAACGGGCAGATTGCCGACATTTCCGATATCCGTGACGAATCCGACCGGAAGGGCATGCGGATTGTCGTCGAGCTCAAGAAAGACGCCGACAGTCACGTGGTGCTGAACCAGTTGTATCGCTACACGTCGCTGCAAACAACCTTTGCCGTTAACAATGTCGCACTGGTTAACAATCGTCCCGAAACGCTGAACATCAAGCAGATGCTCCGGCTCTATATCAATCACCGCCTGACGGTCATTCGACGCCGAACACGCTATCTGCTGCGGAAGTGCAAAAATCGCTCGCATATCCTGGAAGGCTTGATTCTGGCCGTCGGTGATATTGACGAGATCATCGCCATTATTAAAGCGTCGCCTGACAGCCCGACGGCGAAGATTAACCTGATGAAGAAACCGCTGCGGCTGATTGAGTCGCAGACCTTGTCAGCATTGCTGCCGGAATCGTTTACGAATCAGTTTGCCAATAACGACTGCTACCTCACCGGCCCGCAGGCCGATGCCATTTTAACCATGCAGTTGCAGCGTCTGACCGGGCTGGAAATCGAGAAGCTGGCCAAGGAATACGCCGAACTCGCCGAAAAAATCGCCGGCTACGAAGCGTTGCTGGCCAGCCGGGATCTGCAGCTCGATGTCATCCGCGAAGACCTGTGCGAAATTAGAGAGAAGTACAAAGGCCCCCGTAAGACGCAGATTATAATCGATGAAGCCGAAGATTTCGATATTGAGGACCTGATCACCGAGGAAGAAACGCTCGTGACGATTACGCACGGCGGCTATATCAAACGCATGCCGATCGACACCTATCGCAAGCAGGGCCGCGGCGGCAAGGGCGTTATCGGCTCCGATACCAAAGAGGGCGACTTCCTCGAGCATCTGTTCGTCGCCTCGACACACGATTACCTGCTGTTCTTTACCAGCAAGGGCATCTGTCACTGGCTCAAAGTCTACAGTGTCCCCGCCATGTCCAGGCAGAGCAAGGGACGCAATGTCATCAACCTGCTCCAGCTTGACAAGGACGAGACGATTACCTCAATCATCAACGTCCGTGAGTTTGATAATGTTCGCCAACTGGTCATGGCAACCAAAAATGGGACTGTCAAGAAAACGGTTCTCAGTGCCTACGGTAACCCGCGAAGCAACGGCGTCATTGCCATTAAGCTGGATGACAATGACGACCTGATCGGCGTTGCGATTACCTCCGGCGAAGATGATATCATCCTCGGTACACGCAATGGTATGGCGATTCGCTTCAATGAATCCGACGCCCGGTCGATGGGACGCGTCAGTCGCGGTGTTCGCGGTATCAAGCTCCGCGACGGTGACGAGGTTGTCGATATGGTCATCGCCGAAGAAGGCGCCTCGCTGCTCACCGTATGCGAAAAAGGATACGGCAAACGCACCGACTTGGAAGACTATCGCGTACAAAGCCGCGGCGGTCTGGGACTGATCAATATCAAAGTCACCGATCGAAACGGGAAAGTCGTCGCCTTGAAGGCGGTTCACGAGGAAGATGAATTGATGATGATCACCGCCAACGGCATGATTGTTCGCACCGGATTGGAAGAGGTTCGCTCCATCGGTCGAAACACCGCCGGCGTCCGAATGATTTCGCTGAAAGCAGGCGATCATCTGGTAGCCGCAGCCCGATTGGTGGTCGAAGATGACGACGAAGAAGGCGAAGACACAGACAACGCTGCTGAGTCGCAGCCGGAAACGCCCACGGAAGAATAACGCGATTTGTAAATCTCTCATACCGGGCTTGACCCGGCATGAGAGATTTAATTTTGCCCGAAGAAAAATCTGCCCCGAAGGGGCGATAAGTGACTTAGCCGGTGGTTTTAACCACCGGGACGGAAGTTATAGAACCCCAAAGCCCCCAAGAGCCTGCCCTGAGCGGAGCCGAACGGGAGCGACATCAATAGCGAGATAAAGCAGGGTAACTATTGGCAAAAAAAACAGCACAATCGGGTAAGCCCCTGGGCGTCTATGTCATCTTTGGTGAGGATAAGTTTCTCCTGGCCAAGGAATGCGAAAAACTGCTGAATTCGCTCCTGGCCCCGGACGAGCGGGCGATGGCGTTGTACGAGCCGCGCGCCGAATCGGCCCAGATTTCCGATGTGCTGGACGAGCTTCGCACGCTGCCGTTTCTGGCCCCCAAACGGGTGGTCTTGATCAAGGATGCAGAGCCGTTCGTCAAAGAATACGCCGAACATCTGGAAAAGTATCTCGACGATCCCAGCCCGTCAGGTGTGCTGATTATGACGGCAACCACGTGGGACAAGCGCAAACGCCTGCACAAGAAACTCCAGCCAACCGGCGGCCTCATCGAAGTGGCCCGCATGTATTCCAACCAGCTTCCCGCCTATGTGGCTTCCTATGCGCAGCAAACCCACGGCATCCGCCTCGACGCCCAGTGCAGTCGCTTTCTGGTCGAGCTGGTCGGCGATGACCCGGGTCGGCTCTGCAGCGAGGCCGACAAGCTGGCGATCTTTGTAGCCCCTAAAAAAGTGGTAACGCCCAATGACATCGAGCAGCTAATTGGCAAAAACCGCATGTTCGATGCGTTCGGGGTGATTGACGCAATTAACGTCGGCCAGATCGGCCCGGCGATAGGGCGGCTGCGAAAAATGTTTCAGTCCGACAAAAGTGCCGAATTTTCCGTTGTGGGCGCGTTTGGATATCATTTCCGCCGCCTCTTTCGTGCTAAGGCCATGATCGCCAAAGGCACCTCCCCCCAGCAGGCCGCCGCCAAATCCGGCGTCCGATTCAAACAGCAGGAATTCATCAATCAGCTCAACCAGATGTCCCTGCCCCAGCTCGGCCACATCATGGCCGAACTCGGCCAAATAGACTTCGGACTCAAAAGCGGACAAACAACCGCCCCCGTAGCCATGGAAAGACTCATCACAAACGTCTTCCTAACCCAACAAAAACGATAACCAACACG
Organism: Anaerohalosphaeraceae bacterium; assembly: GCA_963675155.1. GTDB lineage: Bacteria > Planctomycetota > Phycisphaerae > Sedimentisphaerales > Anaerohalosphaeraceae > 4572-13. The sequence continues at coordinate 2,458,967 of OY775912.1, forward strand.
TTGTCAAACAAAAGCGTGGAGCGGAAGCGACACGACAAGTATCTCTCGAAAACGCTGAAGGAATGCTAAGATGATCTGCCGTTTTTCTCCTTTGTGATTGTCACACGGAGATTAATATAGCGGGGCTCGACACTGTTTTCAGGCGGGGAATCAAACTTTCGCGAATAAAACATCCGGCTGCTTAATCCCCGATAGCCTGTTAGCTCACCGCGATTCTGATAAAAAAGCGAAATCGTTGTTTTCGTGGTGATGCCGACAAACAGGGAATTGCCGTCGGAGACAAACTGCCAGTCACTCCATTCTTCTTTCTGTGTGGCAGTTTTGAGTGAGGAGGTGTCGATGCGCGTATCAGGTAAACCGTCTCGATTCGTATCGGACCAGGCCGTAAAACAAAAGGCCCCTTGTTTGCCGGTGTCAGAGTGATTGGCTTGCAGCGTGACGGTATACCCTTTAGGGATATCATAAAGGATCTGCCAGGCATAACAGGCTTCATGGCTTGAAGATAGTTGAGTAACGGCTTGCTCTGTCGCGCCTAATACAGTGCCATTTTCCACCAGTGAATCAAAGCTCTTCTCATTGAAAATATCTCCGCGAAACAAAGCGATATCCGAATTGATCTTGGAGACTCTGCGGGTATTTCCGGTTTTTTTATAGTGATCGATACAGGCAGAAGCGACTTTTGAGAAATAATGATAGTCGCGATCCTCCTGAGATGCTTTGAATTGAACAGTGCATCGCTGATATTCACTGGAGAGCCATTTCTCCCGTGTCTCAGGAGCCGTCTTGTTGATAAATGTACGGATATGATCAAATAATTTTTCCTGAAAATATACGTCAAGGTTCTTAAAGCGAAGCCATGCCGATGTTTTACCGACCGCTTCATCGACGCCTTCGGTTTTAACGAGAAAATCAAAATGAGTGATAAAAACATCATAAGCTAAATCGGGGCGATTCGCCGTTCTCAGGTGGGCCAGCGTGTTTCTGAACTGAATGGGGATTTCTTTTTTTAACGCCTCATTGATGTGTGCAGAGCTGACTTCATTGAGGATGATACAAAGCAATTCAGGATACTCCGGCAAAAGGGCCTCTGCCTTCGCATACAGTGCTAAACCGGTCTCTTGGGGAAACAGGCCCTCCCGGCAGGCTTTCGCGTAAAGCAGCCATACATGAGCGACATAACGGTTCTTTTCAATGGCAAGATCCAGTAATGCTTGTGCTTGCTTTTTTGAATCGCCAGGGAGAGTGTCAAAGACGATGGCGGCAATCTCTGATTTCAAATAACGCTCAGAGGACAGATTGATGGCTGAAACCAGCATCTGAAACTCATAACCTTTTTGATCGATTCGCTTGTTGGGATTGAAAAAGAACTCATTCTTTCTGGAAGAGTGATCGCCTCCATAATTTGTTCTTAATCGTGTACCCCCACAGACCCATGTCATGAAACTATGACCCGGTTGCAGAAGTCTGACCGAGGGAACACCGAATGATTTAAAAACCCGGCTGGAGTAATAGGCCTGCTGAGAACAGACCCCGCCGTCAGCAAATATCTGATTTAAAGCCATCGGCACGCCGGGGGCTTGCGATTGGGCCCGGGTATAGGCTTCAGCCCCTCCGTTATGCTTGATGTGCCCGTAAATACCGTCAAGATTATCCAGGCTTTCACCGGCATAGTGATCAAGCACCCAGTCTCGCTCGTCTAAAGGAATGTCGTTATCGACCACATACAACAAGAGCGGCCAGGAAAACGTGTTCAGGGAGTAAAGCATTTTGTCACGATGCTGAATATAAAATTCAAACGAATCCTCAAGGGCCGGAACGTCTCGATTCTGACTGACCCACCATTGCAGATAATCCGGCCGGAAATCCTGACCGTTGGCGGCTCCGTAAACCAAAGAAAAAGCGAGAGCAAGATGTGGGTATTGTTCGACGTGTGTTTCATCGTGACGGTAAAGTCTGTCAAGGCAGGCTAAAACCTCTGGATGAAAGCCAGGATACATCGCCGCCAATAAACCCTGTTTAATTGCCGGGACCTGCTCAAGCCAATTCCAAAGTTGCGTATGATTCGGGTTGTGCTTGATTTGACATTCAGCATAGGCAGTGTAGTCTGAAACCAATGAGTCAGAAAAATAGTCCTGATCGTAATCACGAGCGATGACGCAATGGCATAAAGTCAGAAAGATGGTAATAGTACAGGTAAAACAAAAGGGACCGGGTTTCTTTCCCGGGCTGCTTGCCTTGCCTTCAAAACGTCGACGCCTCATTACTCCATGACTCCCTCAATATGCTTAAAAATCGTGAACGAGGCTTCATTATAGCACGCCCCCGAATCAAAACAAACAAAATCCACGTTGAATATCCTAAGCGAAAATCCATTCTCCTTCAGGAATAATTAATCGGGGCATCGACACAGAGCTTACCCGGTGATGATCCTCGGTGGCTAAAGATTTCTTCTCCGCCTTAACATCAGCCCGCCCAGTCCCAGCAGTATGCATGTCGCCGGCTCGGGGGCAGCGACCACCTTGAATCCATAAGTATCATGTTGAATCAGTTCGTCATCCTCTGTAATCACGGCTATTCCGGGGCCGCATATTTCATAAGGATTCATGGCAAGTTTGTGATTGGGGCCAAAGTATTTCTTTTCAATCGACAGGGTGAATACCAGTTCGTTGTAGTCCTCGTCTGTTGTCCAGATATCATATCCATCAGGACCGTGGGTCATCGAAAATCTGCCGTTACCATCCATATCCTTACTGACGGTCCAGCCATTGAAGATCTCGCCTTCCGGAGAACCGGTGAGATCAACCGAAAAAGCGTCCCAGACTTCTTGCCATGTATATCCGATCCCAAGATCCGCAATGTCGCTCGATAACTCCACTAAATCAAAGCTGTACTCGGCCGAATCATAAACGATATCGGGACTGGTATTCATGACCTGAAATGTTGTGACATAACAATCGTCAGCCTCTTGCACTTCAGACTGCGTGACGGTGATTAATGCCAGTGCCTTGGCAGACGTGGCACAAAATAAACCAAGAAGAATTAACCCAAGAAAAATTCCAGATGACCGCATTGTTTGATAGTCCATAAAAATACCTCCTTTTGAAGAAGATCGTCCAAACGAAAAATAGCCCAATAATATCTTTAATTGTACACAAAATAACTGCTTAGTCAAGAAGATTTCATTCAAGACACGATCCCTCAAGTCGCAAGTCTGAAAACAAAATCCAGTCGATCCTGTCAAAAATTATATATTTTAATGCCCATTCGTGATTGAAATTGCTTTCCCCTATAGACTCAAGACTGTAAATAAATCCCTTGAAAAATTCCTCACGTCTTGTTATATTATTTGCCTTTCAGTTTGGCATCAAAATCAACCTTTAAGGAACTCTAAAGTGGCTTTTAAGATCGTAAATAAGCAGCAGTTGTCTGAAAACGTGTTTTTAATCGATGTGGCGGCCCCCTTGGTCGCCCGCGCCCGCAAAGCCGGCCAGTTCGTCATCGTCTCCGTCGATGAAGACGGCGGCGAGCGAATCCCGCTGACCATCGCCGGGGCAGACGCCGAAAAGGGCACCGTCCGCCTGATTTTCCAGCGTGTGGGCAAAGCAACCGCCCAGATGGCCGAACTCGAAGTCGGCGGGGCGCTTGGCTATATCGCCGGCCCGCTCGGCCAGCCGACACACATCGAGAATTTCGGCACCGTCGTCTGCGTCGGCGGCGGCATCGGCAACGCGCCGCTCCTGCCGATTGCGACCGCACTCAAAGAAGCCGGCAACACCGTCATCAGCATCATCGGCGCACGCACCAAAGACCTGCTGATCCTCGAAGACGAATTCAAAGCCATCAGTGACGAACTCGTCGTCCTGACCGACGACGGCTCCTACGGCCGCAAGGCACTGGTTACCGAACCGCTGGCGGAAGTTTGCAGCCGCGATCCGAAGCCAAGTAAGGCCATCGCCATCGGCCCGACCATCATGATGAAATTCTGCTGCGAAACCACAAAGAAATTTGATGTTCCCACAGAAGTCTCACTCAACACCATTATGGTCGACGGCACCGGCATGTGCGGCGGCTGCCGCGTCGAAGTCGGCGGCGAAACAAAGTTCGTCTGCGTCGACGGCCCCGAATTCGACGGCCACAAAGTCAACTTCGATCAGATGATGAAACGCATGGGCGCCTATAAAACGCTGGAAGAAAAAGCCTACCAGAACTTCAAAGACCACGCCTGCAGAATCGGCTTGAATCAGAAAAAATAAAACATCATGTTGAATTGCACCTTTTTGTCATACCGGGCTTGACCCGGTATCCAGTGCGAAACATTGGCTTTGGGGATGGTGAAACAGAAAATTGAATGCGAAGGATATAACGACTATACAGAGAGGTTAACCGTGTCAGAAGATAAGAAATTGCTTGACGAACTAATCGCAAAACAAAACGCCGGCGAGTTAAAGGCAAAGGACCGCTACGCAATCCCCGCGCAGGACATGCCCGCCCAGGACGGCAACGTCCGCCGCGATAATATGAATGAAGTGGCCTTGGGCTACACACCCGAAGAAGCACGCCTCGAAGCGATGCGCTGCCTGCAGTGCAAAAATGAGCCCTGTGTCAACGGGTGCCCCGTGCGGATTCGGATCAGAGATTTCGTCTCTGCGATTGCCGAAGGCAACAACGACGAAGCGATTTCGATCATCAAGGAAAACTCTCTGCTGCCGGCGGTTTGCGGCCGCGTCTGCCCGCAGGAAGTCCAGTGCCAGGAAAACTGCACCGTCGGCAAGAAGTTCAAAGACGTCAACCAAAGCGTCTCCATCGGACGCCTGGAACGCTATGTTGCCGACCTCGCCAAAGACGCTGACAGCACGCCCTCCGTCGCCGCGTCAACCGGCAAGAAGGTCGCCGTCATCGGCTCCGGTCCCGGCGGCATCGTCGTCGCCGCCGACGTCCGTCGCGCCGGCCACGACGTCACGGTCTTCGAAGCCTTCCACAAACCCGGCGGCGTCATGATTTACGGCATCCCCGAATTCCGCCTGCCCAAACAGATCGTCCAGGAAGAAATCGACGTCCTCAAGGAAATGGGCGTCGAGATCGTCTGCAACTACATCGTCGGCCGCACGCGAACCATCAACGAACTGATGACCGAAGACGGATTCGACGCCGTCTATGTCGGCGTCGGCGCGGGCCTGCCGCGGTTCATGAATATCGACGGCGAACACCTCGTCGGCGTCTACAGCGCCAACGAATATCTCACACGCGCCAATCTCATGAAAGCCTATGAATTCGGCAAAGGGGCCGACACCCCGATCGCCGTCAGCAAAAACGTCGCCGTTCTCGGCGGCGGCAACGTCGCGATGGATGCCGCCCGCATGGCCATTCGCCTCGGCGCCGAAAACGTCTATCTCGTTTATCGCCGCAGCGAAGCCGAAATGCCCGCACGACTGGAAGAAGTTCACCACGCCAAAGAAGAGGGCGTTCAGTTCTGCACGCTGCAAAATCCCAAACGCATCCTCGGCGATGACAGCGGCAACGTCACCGGCATGGAATGCCTCAAATACGAACTCGGTGAGCCGGACGATTCCGGTCGTCGCCGCCCGGTCGCGATTGAAGGCAGCGAGTTTGTTGTCGATGTGGATACCGTGATTGTGGCGATCGGTAACGGTGCGAACCCGCTGATCCAGCAAACGACGCCGGGACTGGAGTTCAACAAGTGGGGCAACATCGTGGTCGATGAAAACTGCAAGACTTCGATGGACGCGGTGTATGCCGGCGGTGATATCGTCTTAGGCGCTGCGACCGTCATTCTGGCCATGGGACAGGGACGCATCGCGGCCGCCGCAATCAATCAGTATCTTGCTGAAAACGAGTGAACGGTTTGTGCGAAATCATTTTAGCTAAAACTGGTTTACTCCGTTGACTCAGAAATAAGATGATGATCTGCGTGCGAATATAAGTGTTCATGCGCATCGGGGTTATCCATGCATTCGACAATCAAATCGAATACCTGGCAAGCGCTTTCATAAAGACGCCCCGTAACAATTGTCGTTTCGCCGATGGTATTCTCAAACAGGACAATACAGTTTGTATCCGTAATGTTGTCGGCGATGCTGTTGCGTGCGTCGAGTATGGGAACGATCTGGTCATCCAGTTCGACGATCCCAATGACATTTTCCGAACGGCTGTGAGCCGGACGTAGTGCTACACATCCGGACACTTTAATCTGCAGTCCGTACTCCTGCTTGACGGCGGAAAACGCCGTAATATGTTTTCCCTCTGTTGCTTGAATTGGCCGATGCGAGACTGACACGTTTTTTTCCATTCCTGCGGCTCCCAAAAAAACTTTTCGTCGTGTTGCACGGTGTGTCGTTCGTCGATGAGTTACTGATGCATGATAAAATATGCAAATTGTTGAACGCGACCATTGTAGTACCGTCCGGCACATAAATCAAGCAATAAATGTGATAAAATCACAACTAACTGTTAGATTCTCAAGGTTGAGAAAATCTGATCAATTGTTGTTTTTGCCCCGGCCGTATATTCATCCGATGCGCCGTAATAAATAATCACCGAATCGTCTTTTTCAATCGCGCCGCAGGCGAAAACAACATTTCCATAAAACCCCTCCAATTCATAGGGTAACTCCGGTTCCATGAGGGGGATTTTTGCGCGTGCGAGTACTTTTGTTGGATCATCCAGTTTCAGCAGGGCCGCGGCGAGGCTGTAACGATCATCCGCATCTGAGCCGTGATATATCTTTAACCATCCTTTGTCCGTTTTAATCGGAACGCAGCTGCCGCCGGTTTTTCCGTTATGGAACGTATTTTCTTCCGGCAATATCAGCGGCAGGTGCTGACCCCAGTGAATTGCATCCGGCGACGATGCGATCCAGATGCCGCGAGGGCCTAAATAGCGAGGCACCGGACGCGTCAATGCCCAGAATTTTCCGTTGATTTTTTCCGGGAACATCACAACGTCGATATTCTCAGGACAAAAGATAATACCGTGCCGTTTGAAGTTGACAAAATCCTCGGTCGTCAGCAGTCCCGTACAAATGCCGTTTTCACTGACGACTTTGTAGGTGATGTAGAACAGATCGCCGATTTTCGTAATGCGCGGATCTTCCAACCCGTACGTTTCGTAAGGCAGTTCCGGAAACACCGCCGGCGTCGGATCAACGGTAAAATGAATCCCGTCCTGGCTGCGGGCAAGGCGCAGATGCGAGATACTCGTCAGCATCATCTCCCCGTTGACGTAGAACGAACGCGAGTCCGGGATATCGGTAATAGAAGGATCGTCGTTTTTCAGCCGAAAGTGCTTCAGCTTGCCCGTGTCGGGGTCCATAATCGGTGCCACCTGCTCGTCGTCGGCCTTATCCTTCGGCCGCTCGGCCACACGCAAAAGCAGCAGAACCTCATCATTAAATATCGTCGCCGCAGGATTAAACGCCCCAACCACCTCATAATCATCCCGCGAAGGCGGCACATCACACGGACGAATAATCGGATTTTCTTTAAATCGTTCTACCAGCATTGGTTATTTACCTCCTTCAAGCTGTTTGATTTTCCTGCTGTCCGCCAACAGCTTCATCTGGTGGATAGCAATCTTGTTAAGTTTTTCGAGTCGTTGTGCCTGTGGCAATTCATCATGTTGAGATTTTCAAGATTGGAAAGACAGACTAATTGGGACATATCGGCGTAATCTCGAATGTTGCCTTTTAAATCAGGGTTTGATTCTCGCCATTGCTTTGCAGTCATCCCGAAAAGAGCCACATTTAAGACATCCGCTTCGCTTGCATAAACGAAATTGACCTGTGCTCCAGTCAACTCAGCAGGAATTAGATTTTTCTTTATGGCGTCGGTGTGAATACGATAATTAATTTTGGCCAAGTTTCGCCGAATGTCCCAACCAAGCTGTTTATATTCTTCTTCTTTAAGACGCTGAAATTCCTTAATAAGGTAGAGTTTGAACTCTACCGAAATCCATGACGCGAACTCGAATGCGATATCTTTATGCGCATATGTTCCCCCGTAGCGGCCGGACTTTGAAATAAGGCCAATGGCACCGGTTTTTCCGATCCACTGTTTGGCGGTCAGTACGAAACTGTTTAAGCCGGCTTGTTTTCTAAACCCATCGAATTCGATGGGGTTAAAATCCGGGTTATTCAAATGCTCCCAAATCCCTAAAAATTCGATAGTACTCCGATTTCGAAGCCAGTTCTGGATAATATAGTCACTGCGTTTCGAGTCTTTATAGCGTGCCATATCCGTCAGGCAGAGATAATCCTCTTGATGGTAAGAATGAACCTTTACATCCCGGCTTAATACATTAAGTTGGGCCATGAATCACTCCTTAAACTTTTCATATGATTTCGGGAGGCCGATCACTGAACTGCAGCAGGCCGTTCCGCTAAGGTAATAGAAATTTTCTCCCTGTTCATTTTCAAGCCCATTGACCTGGCCCGGATTGAACTCGTCGATACACTGCTGCATCATCGCTTCTTCTGTCAGAGCAAATTCCGCAAGTTGATTTTTCATCACATAATCAATAAAAACCGAACCGTCCGGGTAGGTATTGAGCCGTGCTGCAAATAGCCCAAGATCATCTGATATTATCTGATGAACCACCATGTCCTTAAAACTGTCAAAATTGCGCAACACCGGAGTATATTTGACACTCAATTCAGGCTTATTATTTTTTTTGAATATATCGAAAACGCTCCACATTCATCACTCCGTTTAAAATATTCCAAAACGCTTCTTTGCAAAATTCTTTCGCTGTGGATCAATCACACCGAAATAGTCGTTTTTGTCAAATTTGTCTAATAAGGCATCACACCCTTTGCGGAGTTTCAAATTCATTTCTTCTTCGTACAAGGGAACAATGCTTAAAAACTGAATGTCTTTATCCTCATTGATCGTGAGTGCGATAAAATCATCCCCTAAAATGACAGACGGCAGAACAATCAGTCCGTTAAAGCCTAACGATTGATGGAAGGGCTCCGGCGGAGTTCCATTCGAGACGGTATGGCCATAGCTCAGGTAGGTATTATATTGATGAGGGAAGCGGGCCGCAAACTTCAGCATCCTGACGGGCCAATACCATTTTTCATCTTTGAACGATTCCATGTCGATCTGCCAATCGTCGGGAAGATGCAAACATAACTCCAGATACGGACAAACATCCTCATCCGGCACGGTCATCGAAACATCGCTCATGCCGGAGGTCACGAGCGTATGGAAAGGAAAGTCCTTCGTTGCTTTGACATGATGCACATCGATATGGACGAGGTCAGAGACCATTTCATGGTAAACCATTTCAATCGGCCCAATGTTTTTTTCGATATGATCGGTTATCTGTTCGAGATGCGACACGCCCTGAACCGGACCTTCTTTCGGGTCCTTGTGATGATAAACCGGGTTTTTAGATTTTGAAACCGCCTCAAAATAGTCATCTGACATAATCTATTCCTCTCCTTAGCTCAATCTGTTTGATATTTTTGTCCGACAATTTTCTCCCATCCTTTCTTGCGTATTATAACTATTACTCATCGTAACGCAAACTCCTTAAATATTGACCCCGGAAGCGGCGGAATGACACGGAAAATTTCAGGCTGAATTGGGTTTGATTGGGTTTGTTTTTTATCCGTCTTGAGTCTCCAGTTATCAGTAACCCGTTGCGGAGAAATCACTTATTGCGATTTACCATTTTTGAAATTGGGTTTGTTTGTCATTTTTTTATGTCCGTGCATTCGGGATTTTTCTGTTGGTTCGCTTTTCGATGATTTTGGAGTCGCTCAAGGCGCAGATGGGTTTTGTAGAGTGAATTTTCTATTCTTCGTTCATACATACTTATCCGCTCGAGTGTGCGGGATTGGGAGAAATCGTCGTAGGTGACTCTTCCGAGGTTACGGTCACTTCGTGTTTGCGGATCGACTGAGAAGAATTCCTCTAACTGACGCTTATGAATTTGTTTCTCAACCCATATTCCCATTTTCTCGTAGCCTTTTTTCTCCAGCAAATCGTAATACTGATCGATATCGAGGCCCAGATATTCCAGTAACTGCGTTTTTTCAGTGATGGAATCCATGGGTTTGAGTGTATCCTCTTCCATCGCCTGATCATTTTTTTCGTCGATCAGCGTGTTCAGCATACAGGTTTGCAGACGGTCGCTACGGTTCAACTGCCAAGTCAATTTGACAATACGTTCGGCGAGGATTGTTTCCATGCGGCCGCGGGGTGCGAGCTCATCCAGCAGGGTGTTTCGATGTGTTTCGTATTCGTCAACATCTTCTGATGTGATGAGAATGCGGTTTGATCGCAGGCCGTGCCTGAGGGCATTTTGGGCGACGACGGCTTTGCCTTCGGGGGTTTTGGGGCCGGTTGATTTTTGAGCATTTTTACGGTTTGCCTGGATTTGGGCAGATGTTGCCATGATCTTCCTCCTTCCATCTGGATTGTCGAATGACGATTTGGGTTGAATTGCTCCTTTTTTATTACCGTCTTGAGGCTCGAGGCCTGAGACTTGAGGGGGTTGAATTGCTCCTTTTTTCCCTCGGCGCTGCTCGGGACAGGCCTTCTTTTTTGCTCCCGTTTGGATTGACTACTGATTATTGACTATTGATAATTTGTGTTTTCAGCTCCATTTATTCAGCATGTTATTTAATTTTAGTGTATTATAGCACGTGTTTGATGGATGTCAAACATTTAATTGTATATTTCAACAATTTATATTGTACATTGTGGTTTTCGGGTGAAAACGGGCGTATAGGCAGTAAAAAAGAGGATTTTGTCGGAAAATGGTTTTTTGATTGGGATGTTGGGGGTATAATTGAGGCGACAGGGTTACAGCTGCCGGAATGAAGGAATTTCCTGCTTTTGATGTGGACGAACACAGACAAACACGGACTTGCATGGACTAACACTTAAAGGAGGTCTCATGATGCAGGACAGAGAGGCATTAATTCCAAAGCACGGCGGATACCGGAATTTGAAGACTTTTCAGCTTGCGCGTTTGATTTACGATGTGACGGTTCGTTTTTGTGAGCTTTATGTTGATCGTTTCAGCCGGACTCGGGATCAGATGGTGCAAGCGGCTCGCAGCGGTGTACAGAATATCGCGGAAGGTTCACAGGCTTCAGCGACGTCGAAAAAGACGGAGCTTAAATTAACGAATGTGGGGCGGTCTTCGCTGGAAGAGCTGCGGCTGGACTATGAGGATTTTTTGCGTCAGCGCAATTTTCCCCAGCTTTCTCCTGACGATCCGATTCTGGAACGGTTTAAGGCACTGCGATGTGAAACGCTGGAGCAGGTGCAGGAATGGATTCATGATGAACGCCAGCGTACACGGACTGACACACCTGAATCCGAACCGTCTGTGTCTGTCGGTGAAGGTCCGTGTTCGTCTGTGACTTCGGCGGCTCTGGCGGCGAATGGGGCACTGTCGCTGATTAATCTATGTTGTTATTTGCTGGACAATCAAATAAACACACAGGGTGAGGCCTTTGAAAAAGAGGGCGGGTTTACTGAGCGGTTGTACCGGGTTCGAAAAAATGCAAGAAACAAACGGACTTACACGGACGAACACTGACGGATACACGGACAGTTACTTGGCAAGATGGCTTGCTGGAAGTCAGTGGTACAAAAGTATTTGCGTAATGCTTGGGAAATGGGTATAATCTCGACTTTCAAAGGTCTGATTATGACTGAAACTACAAAAAAGAATGTGTTTATTCACTCAGCGGAGTTGGAGCAGTATCCGTATCCGGATGCGTGTCCGTTTAAGACGTCTCGGGCCGGTCAGGTTCGGGCGATGCTGGACTCGATGGGGCTTTTGGCGGGCAGCGATAAGGCCGAAGTTGCCCCGGCCGCGGCGACGTTTGAGGAACTTTTAGCTTTCCATGATAAGCCGTACCTGGAGGCGATGCTGCGGGCCAATGCCGGCGAATACGAGGTGGATATGCTGCATATGAACCTCGGGACGGCCGATTGCCCGGTTTTTCACGGGATGTATGAGTACGCCGCACTGGCGGTGGGGGCGACGATGACGGGAGCGAGACTGATTGCCGACGGGACCGCACAGATCGCGTTCAATCCTTCCGGCGGCTATCATCACGCGTTTTCTGATCATGCGGGGGGGTTCTGTTATCTCAATGATATCGTGTTCGGCTGCCAGACGCTTGCCGATGCGGGAAAACGCGTGCTGTTTCTGGATATCGACGTGCATCACTGCGACGGGGTGCAGGCGGCGTTTTACGAGCGGGACGATGTGATGACGATCTCGACGCACCAGGACGGGCGGACGATTTTTCCGGGGACGGGCTATGTGGACGAAATCGGCGAAGGCAGGGGGAGGGGCTACAGTGTGAATCTGCCGCTGCCGGTTGGGACGTATGACGAGATTTATCTAAAGGCGTTTCGGGCGGTGGTGTTGCCGCTGATCCATGCGTACAAGCCGGATGCGATTGTGCTGGAGGCCGGCGCCGATACACTGGCGGGTGATCCGCTGGCGGGCTTTACGATGACCAATAATGTGTTTGTGGATGTGATTAATTCGCTGCTGATGTTCGGCAAGCCGATTCTCGCCACCGGCGGGGGGGGATACAACGTCGAAAACGCCGTCCGCGCGTGGTCGCTGGTGTGGACGGCCCTCTGCGGCGAGCAGCGCGACGACGACTATATGGCGGGCATGGGCGGGGTGATGCTGGCAAGCACCGAATGGGCCGGCGGCAAGGGCCTGCGCGACCGTGTCCTGATGACCCCACAAGAACAACGCGAAAACGTCGATCCGATGGTGGCCGAGACAATCGAACAGGTCAAATCACTGGTATTCCCATTGCATGGAATAAGCCCGTAGGGCTTGCAACAATAATAGCCGCGGGTGAAGGCCGCAGGTCGAAACCCGTGGAAAAAGGGCACAGCAGATAAATCGACCCTGTCGGGGTCGAAAAAAGGAGGTCATGTGGCTACCTACACACAGATACTGTACCACATCGTGTATGGAACAAAATATCATCGGGGTACACTTGATACCGAGCGTCATGATGATTTATGTCGTTATGCGGCGGGCATTCTTCGAAACAAAAAATGTGTCGTCTATAAAATCGGCGGGCATATTGATCATTTGCATATCCTCACAAGTCTTCATCCTTCTTTGGGCTTAGCAGGTTTAGTAAAAGATGCAAAACTTGCGACTTCCGCATGGATTAAAAAGAAAAATGTGTTTACGGATTTTGACGGTTGGCAGGATGGCTATGGAGCGTTTACCTGTTCATGGAAAGATGTAAATCGGATTTCAAATTACATTTCAAACCAGCAGGAACATCATCATCGAAAGACTTTCCGAGAAGAATATATCGACATGCTGCAGAAAGCTGGGATTGAATTTGATGAAAAATATATTGTGTAACACTTTTCGACCCCGACGGGGTCGGGGGAGGGTATTGGTAATCGGTATCCACGGGTTCCGGTCGTTTCACTTCCTGCACCCGCGGCTATTGTTGTTTAAGCCCTTCGGGCTTAGAACAAAACATGGCTTTATATCTATAGCACTTTTTGCAAGAGGGTTTTTTCGTGTTTTATTTCATATAGACCGTTGTCGTTGAAAATTAAAGTTGTTTTTCCGCTCATTGAGCCTGTTACGTAACCTTCGATTGTACCTCCAAGCATGATGTTGTTTTGCTGTGCTTCGAATGTAAGGTTTCCATCATGGTTAAAAGAAAATCTAAGACGGGCACTTTTTTTGGACTTGATCGATTCGATACACTTGTTGATATCTACTGTTTCAATCGTGATATCAGTAATTGCCGATGTACTATTGTTTTCGATGATTAATAAATAGGTTGTCTCTGTTAGGATGAAATATGAAACAGAAATAATGAAGGCACACAGGAAGAGTATAAATATGCCAACTTTTATTGTAAGAGGATATTTATTTTTGCTCATAACATTTAATACCCCACGACGGCGATGTTGAGTTTGTCGGCGAGGGCGAGTGTTTCGGGTTTGTCGATGATGATGGTTTTGTCTTTTTCGACGACGACGCATTTGGCGCCGTTGTCTTTGAGGCTCTGGATCGTATCGACGCCGATGCAGGGGACGTCGAATCGCATGTCCTGATCGGGCTTGGCGGATTTAAGGAGCGTCCAGCCGCCTTTACGGCAAAGCTCGCCGGCGCGTTTGATCATCTTGGCGGTGCCTTCGATGGCTTCGACGGCGATGATCTCGCGTTCGCGGACGGCGATGGCCTGTCCGATGTCGAGCTGGCCGCACTTTTTGACGATCTCCCAGCCGAACTTGATATCTTCCATCACGGAGGCGGGGGGCTGGCATTTTGTCATGACGCCTTCGGTTGCCAAGTGTTCTTTGCAGTACATCGTCGAGTCCTCCAGTATGATGCCGCCGTCGGCGAATTCGTCGGCGATGGCACACAAAACCGTGTCGTTTCGTTTGTCTTTTTTTCGCAGCCGCCAGTACCAGATGCGCAGGGCCCGCCAGTCGGGCATATAGTGCAGGATCCGGCGGGGGGTGTAGATTTTCGTTTTCGCCACGCGGCCGACCATGATGGTTTCGCAGACGCCGCGAGCGCGGAGTTTTCGGAGCCATCCGCCGGGACGCGCGACGGCGCCGGGAAAGAACGCATCGACGTGGTCGGTGAGGCTCGGGTCGACGCTGCCGGCGAGGCCGATGCAGATGACCTTCAGGCCGGCACGGCGTGCGCCGTCAGCGACCAGGAAGGGCAGTCGGCCCTGTCCGGCGATGAGTCCGATTGTATTGTTGTTTTCGTGCGGCATTGTTTCTTTATGTCACCCCTTTGGGGTTTATTTTCTTTCAAAGCACTACTGTCCGGAGGTTAAAACCTCCGGCTATTGTCTTTCACCCCTACGGGGTTTGTCCCGGCGCTGGCGCTTCGGGCTGCTATATTTTATCCCTTCGGGACCGTATTTTAGTTGGCAATCATATCGTGTCACTTCCGTTCCACGCTTCTGTTTGTTTCGACCATTGCAGGCGTAGTGTTATTGTTTGTTGAGTTTCTTTTCGATCTGTTTTAGTTTTTTGCGCATGTCCGGCAGGGTTTCGATCAGGGCGTAGGCTCGTTTGGCCTTGTTGGCTTCGATGGCGGGCGAGCCGACGATGGTCATGCCGTCGGGGACGTTGCCGATAACGGCCGCTTGTCCGCCGACTTTAACCATGTTTCCGACTTTGATGTGGCCGACGACGGCGGCCTGTCCGCCGAGTACACAGTATTGGCCCAGTTCTGCTGAGCCGGCAATGCCGACCTGCGGTACCAGCAGGCAATGTGCGCCGATCCTGGCGCCGTGGCCGATGACGACGCTGTCACCGATTTTAGACCCTTTTCCGATAATCGTATTTTCCAGTGTGCCGCGTTCGATGGCGGCGCCGGCACCGATCTCGACATCATCTTCCAAAACGACGACGCCGATCTGCGGGATTTTATGATGGGCTCCTTTGTGGGTGGCAAAGCCGAAGCCATCCTGCCCGACGGAGGCATTGGACTGGAGGATGACGCGGCTGCCGACCTGGCATCCATCGTAGATAACGGCGTTCGGGTAGAGTACGCAATCGTCGCCGACGGTGACATTGGGACCGATGAATACGCCGGGGTAAACCTGGCAATTGTCGCCGATGACGGCGTCTTCGCTGATCGTTGCGAACGGATGGATGTTGCAGTTGTCGCCGATTTTGGCGGACTCGGCCACCGATGCCTTCGGACTGACGCCAATTTTCGGGTGTCGGCGGTGTCCGTGGAGCAACACGACGGTCTGCATGAACGCATAATACGGGTCTTCGGTGATGACCTGGCAGGCGTTTGTTTCGACTTCCTGGGCCACCAAAATTGCCGCGGCGTTAGTCGTTTTGACGTTTGGCGCGTATTTGGGATTGCTCAGAAAGGTAATTTGTCCGGCGCCGGCACTATCCAGTGTTGAGGCCGATTCGATGACGATGGATTCATCTCCGACGATGCGGCCGCCGACGTGCTGAGCGATCTCTTTTAGGGTCTTTTTTTGCATATATCCTGGGTTCCTCATATTCGATATTGATTTGTCTAGGATTATAACAGGTTGCGGAAATACGTCAAATACTGATTGGACAGGATTTTACAGCCATTGGAGCAGGCGGGTGGTGATTTTTGTTCGCCGGGGCGTATCCGGCGTGGTGAGTGCGTCTTCGGGGATCTGTTCGATGACGACGTGGGGGCCGCGCGGGGCGTAGTGGGTCGGATTGCTGGGGCCGAATAGAATAAGAGTTTTTTTGCCCATCGCGGCGGCTAAATGGCCGATGCCGCTGTCGTTGCCTAAAAGTGCATCCGCCTGGGTCAGGATTTGGAGTACCTGCGTCAGCGAGAGGTTTTCCATTACACAAAAACTTGTCATCGCTTTTATCGCCTGCTTTGGGAAGCGGGCCTGTTCGGCGGGACCGAGCAAAAAGACCGGCTGGATGTCGTTTGCTTCCAGTTCGGCGGCGAGGAGGATAAAATTGTGCCAGTGCCAGCATTTATCGGGTGATCCGCTGCCGGGCTGAATGATTACGATTGTTTGGTCGGGATCCATGCCGGCCTGCTGAAGCAGTTCTTCTCCTGCGAGATAATCATCCGGCAATGGGTGAACAAAGGTATCATCGGCATCGGGCAGGTTGTCCAATTGGTGCTCGGCGGTGAATTTTTCGCGGTAGAAGGCCGTGATGTGATCGGGATAGGCCGGGTCGGGCTTTGCGGGCAATACTGTTACTTCGGCGGAATGGGTGCTGTGGACAGCGTAGATGAGATTTTTTTCAAATTGCGGGTCACCTTCTCCCAGGAAAGAGATGATCTGTTCATAGTCGGCCAGCACCTGTGAGAGGCGGTCATTGTCGTCGCGTGTAAAGATGAGATCTTCTTCGAAAAATCGGTACAGCGGAACGCTGTCGATGGATCGAATGCCCTCGATGCAGGTGCGGCCCGGGTAAAAGTCGATGTACTCGCTGGGGCCGATGAAGTCCATGCGATCCAGGGAAAATTCATTTTTGATCGCCGCGGCCAGCGGCAATGTCAACAGGCAATCGCCGATTGCACCGCTGTGAATGATCAGACCTGATTTTTCTTTTTGACAGCCGTTCATCATAAAATAAAGCGGCAAACGGAGTTCATGCCCGTCTGCCGCTGATAAAACACATTAACAGTAATCGCGATCTCTGGATTCCCGCCTTCGCGGGAATGACACGAAGCGGCGAAAATGACAACAGAGCAAACGGAGTGCTTGTCCGTCTGCCGCTGATAAAGACTTCATTGTTGAATGGACTTATTTCTCTTCGGTTGCTTCTTCTTTTTTCTTGAAGAGTCCCTTGAGCATGCCGGTTGCTTCCTCGCCAAGATCTTTTCCGGCATCCAGCAGTTGTCCTCCCTGTTTGGTCAGTTCACTGCCAATGTCACCGACCATGTCCAGCGGCAGCAGGTCTTTGCCCTGTTCGGCAATTCCGCCGGCAATGGCTTTGATGATCTTTGCCGTTAAATCCGCGGCGTCGACTTTTTCTTCGGTGCCGATATTTTCCATGTGAATGGGCTTGAGTTTCAGTGTGACGGTATCGGCCCGGCCGGGAATCGGCAGGAGTTTGGCCTTGACTTCAACGCCGTTGATGTCGAGGGTGTTGATGCGAAGGTCTTTGCCTGCTTTTGTCTCTTCGGTTTCGGGTTTGGCCTCTTCATCTGACGGTTCGGACTTGGGAAGATTGTCGAGGATTGCCTGCAGGTTGCTGGTGGTGCCTTTTTGCTCGATCGTGACGCTGATGTTGTCCAGTTGAATCTTGTCGATGACCACGGTATCGCTAAAAATGCTGCCGGTATCGAGGGCGACATACGCATGCCCCAGTTTCATGAAGTTTTCATGCTGATAGCCTTCGGGATTGTCAATTTCGAGATTCGTCAGTTCGACTTTGCCCTGCAGGAGGGCGGTTGAGATATTCTCGAGCCGCACATCGACTTTTAACGCTGTCTGAGCGCCGGCGACGATCCCGGCTCGAATGGCCTGGTCACCAAAGACATTAAACAAGATGATGACCGCGACGATGAGCACCAGCAGGGTGATCACAATAATGGAGAGGATCTTCTTACCTTTGGATTTGGGTTTGGATTTTGGGGTTTCTTGTTCCATAATTAACCTCCTGTCAATTGAATACGATTAAAGATTCAGTAGCGCGTCCTGCACATTATACCCTAAGGCACTGGCTTTTTGAGCATAAATTTTTGCATTTTCGTACTCGCCCAGATTGTAGTAGGAAATGGCCATCCCATTATAGGCCGCGGCGGGGTTGGAGTCCAGATCCACGGCTTTGAGGAACTGGTTAATTGCGGCCTCGTGCTGATTGTCCTTGGCGAATGCCACGGCGAGATTGTAGCGTAGCGACCCCTCTTGCGGCCGGACGTTCACGGCCCTGGTGTAAACGGCAATCGCTTCGGCGATCCTGTTTTGATCCAGATATGTATTGCCCAGGTTTTGCAATGCCTCGATCATCGCCGGCGCAATCTCCAAAGCCTGTCCATACGCCCAGATGGCCTTATCGGGCTTGCTGAGTTGATTGTAGGCGCATCCTATTCCAAAATATGCGTTGGCATCCTGTCGGATGTAATCAATGACGTATTCAAATTCCAACAACGCCATTGTGGGTCGGTTGTTTTCCAGATATAAAGATCCCAACGAAGACCGTGCAGAGGCATTGCCGGGGGCCAGATCGACGGCTCTTTCGAGATGATAATATGCGTTGTTTGTTTCTTTGAGCTTATGATAGATCTGTCCCAATAAAATGTGGGCCTCCACATCATCGGTGGCGAGTATCAACACATTTTTAAGCTCGGATATTGCCGCGTTGTTTTTGCCCTGAAGATGCAGCATCTGAGCAAGATTTCGGTATGTTCCGACATTTTCCGGATCAAGGCTCAGGGCTGTCTTAAAATAGGATTCCGCTTTTCGATATTGCCCCAGCTGCATGTACGAGAGCCCCAGTCCGTTAAACGCATGACCGTCGCGGCCCACAATGGACAACGCCTCCTCGAATCTTGCCATTGCCTCATACGGCATTTGCTTATTCAGATAGATGTTGCCGAGGTTCATGTGGGCTTCTGAGAGCAGGGGATTGATCCGCACGGCATCGCTGAGGATTTCAAAGGCCCGCTCGGTGTTGCCGATTTGCAGGTAGCAGTTTCCGAGGTTGTTGAAAAAGCATCCGACCGTTTGCTTTTTGGTCAGATTCTTCATATACAGGCTTTTGATGTGCTTGGGTGCCTTGAATTTTTCTTTATAATGCTCATCAGTGGCACAGTTGCCAAACGACGTTGTTTCAATATTAAAGCGTATTTTTCCGTCATCGTATCGTACAAAGAAATGGCCGGGTACGACCACGCCGTAAACGGGGAGTCCGAGCCGTTCGGTAATCGACAGGTACAACACCGACAGGCTCAGGCAATAGCCCTGTTTGCGTTCCAAGACCTTATGTAAAAACAGATCGTCGGGGTCATCGGCACTGTTGATCGCTGAGAAACCGATTTCTTCAAAGAGGTATTTGTTGACGATGGCTATGGCCCGGGCATCCATCGGGACATGCGCGTCTTTGACGCGGTCGATGATCTCATTGGCCATATCGTCAATTTTCTTACGATAGACATGGGAGGTTTTGGTGGTTCCCCATTCACGTGACAGGATGAGTGCCGCGGTGGCCAGGTCAATTTCGTCCTCATCCAGACGCAAAACGCCGTCGATGGTATAGGCACGAAGGCCGCGTTTGCCGTAGTTGGCCAGTGCGGCGTGTGCGCTGCAGCACAGGCCCAGTAGAATCATGAGGAAAAGAACCAGTCCGACTGTCTTCGGCCGGTTACTGCGACACCTGAAAAAGCTTGTCGATATCGGCTTGTGTCGGCCCGTCAAATTGAATCTGTTTAATACAGCTTGTTTGTCCACTCTCGATCGATACAGCATTTTTTCGTATTCCCAGTTGTTTCGCTAAAAATTGTATAAGGGCTTTGTTTGCTTTTCCCTTTTCCGGCGGGGCGGCAATCTTGATTTTCAGCATCTCGCCATGTGCCCCTACGATTTCCGTTCGACTGCTGCCGGGGACAACTTTGACTGTCAGAAAGACGGCGTGCTCCTGTTGTCTGCTCATACCGTTATCGCTCTAAATATTTTCCGACAGATTTTGCCCGACTGCATTCTGTATATATCGTTCAATTTGGGCGGCAAGTTCACTTACTGCTTCAATTTGGAAATCTTCGTAATGGCCCTGCAAAAATTCCCCATTGAGGGCTTTTTTGAATACTTTAACGCGGATAACCGGTGTATTTTTGCCGTTTTGTCCAAAGCGTGGGATTTGATGCTGGCGCAGTTCGATTCGCCAGTTTTCACTGATAAAAACCAGGCAATGGCCTGTATGGACTGCGGTCGGGAAATAATCCTGTAATAATTTCATCACATCTGACTGGCTCATGGAATCCCTTCTCTCATTCAAACTGCCCAACTTGCAGTTTTAAAATATCAAAAATCAAAGTTTAAAATGCAAAATTAAGGATTCGCCCATTTAGGCGAGCACATTTTACGTTTAAAAGTTTCCGGCAGTCATTATAACCAAGGGGCGATGCTAACGCAAGCTGCCAATCAGTTCAGTGATGGTTGGGATGCCTTTTTGTTTGCACCAGGTTTCCAGGCCGCGGGTGATGGTTTCTGCGGTATCGGGATAGACGAATGTGGATGTTCCGACGGCAACGGCACTGGCCCCGGCGATGATGAATTCGAGGGCGTCGGAGACGGTTTGGATGCCGCCCATGCCGAGGATGGGAATGCCGGCGTCTTTGGCCACTTCGTTATAGACCTTATTGACGAGATAGACGGCGATCGGCTTAATGGCCGGGCCGCTGAGTCCGCCGGTGCGGTTGGCCAAAACGGGCTTACGTGACTCAATGTCGATGACCATGGCGGTAAATGTGTTGATCAGGCTCAGGGCGTCTGCTCCGGCGTCCACGGCGGCCCGGGCGGTGACGCTGATATCGGTCACCGTGGGCGTCAATTTGACCATGAGCGGCTTGCCTGCGCAGACTTTTTTGACGGCGGCGGTGATTTCACGAATCAAGGCCGGGTCGGTGCCGAAGGTGATGCCGCCTTTTTTGACATTGGGGCAACTGATATTGAGTTCGAACCCGTCAATCGCCTTTTCAGTCGCCAGACGTTCGGCGACGGTGACGTATTCGTCGATGCTTTTGCCGGCGAGATTGACCCATATTTTCGTGTCCAATTGTTCCAAAACGGGGACTTTTTCTTCCAAAAAGCGATCGAGTCCCATATTGGCAAGACCGATGGCATTGAGCATGCCGGCGTTTGTTTCAACGATGCGCGGGGTTGGATTGCCGCGGCGGGGTTCTACGGAGATGCTTTTCGTAATGAGTCCACCGAGAGAGGACATATCCATAAATTCGGCCAGTTCATCGGCGTACCCGCAGGTGCCTGAGGCGGTCATGACGGGGCCGGAAAGCGTTAATCCGGCGAAATCAATTTGTAAAGGCGTTTTTTTCATTAATACATATCTTTTGTTATTTGCAACGTCTGGATTCCCGCCTTCGCGGGAATGACAAGCTTAAAACTTTTTCATATAAATAGCCGTACACACTACGACAGCGTATTTTCAACTATGATACTTAACCTTTTCAGCATCAAATACCGGGCCGTTTTTACAACAGAGCTGGTATTCAGTGTGGTTGTCGTCTTTTTTGGTTTCGACCGCACAGCTTTGACAGAGGCCGATACCGCAGGCCATCATGCGCTCCATGCTGACCTGGCAGGGCAGTTGGTAGTCTTTTGCCAGTTTTGCAGTGCTTGCCAGCATGGGCTCCGGTCCGCAGGCAAATACCGCGGCGGCGGTTGGGTCGATTGTATTTTTTTCCAGCCAATGCCGCATGCAATCGGTTACAAATCCGTCAAATCCAGCGGAACCGTCATCGGTGGCGATATGCGAGGGCACGCGAATCAGTTCAAATTCCTCCAGTACCAGCCCTTTGAAGTTTCCGATTTTGACGGTGAACGGCAGATCTTCGATATTTCGAGCTCCCAGAAAACTGACAACGTCTACATCGGGGTAGTGATGTTTCAAATGGCTTGCCAAATGAAGAATCGGGGGCGATCCCATGCCGCCGGCGATCAACAGGGCGTGCTTGATGTTTTCGGGGACTGAAAAGCCGTTTCCAAGCGGTCCCAGCACGCTGAGGGAGTCGCCTTTTTTCAGGCTCATCATGCGAACGGTGGCCGGGCCGAGTACACAATAGAGGATTTCCACTTTGACACAGGGACCGTCCGCAGTCGGGGTGACTACGACATCGGAAAAACTGAACGGACGCCTGAGCATGACCTGCTTGGCGGCTTTGTCTTTCAAATCATCGGGGATGTGCTTTGAATCCGGCAGGGAGACTGCGCTCAGGTCGAGTTGAAGAAATTGCCCGGGGGTGACATTCTGGAAAAGTCGGCTTCCCGCGGCGTCAAACTGCATGTTCAGCCGGTAATAGCAACGACGGATTTGCTGATTGCTCAGAACTTCTGCCTGAAAAACACCTTTTTGGACCTCTTTGCCTTGCATTTGTAAACTCTTTAAATTAAAAGTGTTATAAAAATAAAGCTCCCGGAACATTCATCCACGGATATTCCGGAAGCCCGCCACGGCAAAGAAAGCCGTCTGAATTCAAACACCTTTTTCTCACTTCTGCCCGCAGTATATCAGCCACATTGGACAGTGTCAACCGACGTGCATCAAGAATCTAACACTCGCCGGAGGGCTTGGGGCTTCGATAAACCGTAAATCATTATTTTAAAAAGAGATAGCATTTTCTTATTGAATCAAAAATAGTCGTTTCGATAAAATATTTTTGCGTCTCTAAATAAAGATAAAATCGTTCAAAATTATGTTGAATTTCACATTGACTTCCAGCTTGCGATTACATAAGATTGATCTAGTGAGATAACGATCTGTTGTTCATGTATCCGTCAGGCAGCGATGAAGGGAGCAATAAAGTATGCGGAATGATGTAGGTATCTTGATTGCAGAAGACGATGACGGTCATTTTTCATTGATCGAACGCAATCTTTTCCGGTCGGGGATCAGCAATGAGGTTACCCGTTTTACAGATGGTCAGAATGCACTTAACTTTCTGTCCCAACTCAAAGATTCTACGAATCCCAAATCGAAACGTCCCTGGCTTTTGATTCTTGATATTCGCATGCCTAAAGTTGACGGATTTGAGGTGCTGGAAACGATGAAAGCCGATCCCATGTTGAAAATCATTCCGGTGATTGTGATGACCACGGCCGGTAATGAGCAGGTGGTTGAAAAATGCCATGAAGCAGGCTGCAATGTGTTTATTGTCAAGCCGGTCGAATATGATCAGTTTATGGAATCGATGACGCAAATCGGACGATTTCTTTCAATTGTTGAAATTCCCGCGTTAAGCGCATAATGATTTATTATGGAAGAGATTTCGGAAAATTTTATTGTTCTTCTTGCCGAAGATGATAAAGGTCATGCCGCTCTTGTCAAAAAGAATCTCTGGCGCATTTGCATTGACGCCCGTATTGTCCATTTTTCGGACGGCGGCCAGCTCTTAGCTTTCCTTGACGGCGAGAAACATGCCGGTGAAACGTTTCAGACGGGGAAATACATTATCCTGCTGGACATCCGAATGCCGGGGATCGACGGCATTGAGACACTTCGCAGGATTAAATCATCGCCCACGCTGCATACGATCCCTGTGATTATGCTGACCACCACCTCGAATCCCGCCGAAATCAACCGGTGCGGTGAGTATGGGTGTGCCTTTTATATTGTTAAACCGCCGGATTACATCGAATTTATGGATGCCATCGAAAACCTGGGCACTTTTTTGTCTATGCCCAATCTTGTTATTCCAACCGTGGGGCCATAGGCGAAGGCCCGCTTGTTCACGCATGCGTTTGACCGCAAAACTTTTCTGAAATTACGTCACAAACCTTGAATTTCCGTAAAAGATGTGTTATACCCTTCAAGGTAATGAATTTCCGCGAGGCAAGTTCTCATGTATTTTGGATACAAGACCAAATTCTCGCTGCGAGCGTACTTTTTAATGGGATTGGTATTTCAGGCATGCCCATGGTTGGATACAGAAAAAAAATCATACTTGTTGCATTTTGTTTGTTGTCGCTTTTGTGTGACGCGGGCACCATCAGCCGCATCATCCAGCAGAAAAAGCAGACGAAAACCCGTTTTGCGATTCTGGCCGTTGACGCGAATACGGGGAACGTTCTTTATCAGCAAAACCCAAACACCCCGATGATTCCGGCATCCAATATGAAAGTTGTCACATCGGCGTCGGCGGTGCATTACCTGGGCGGCGACTATGTCTTTCAGACAAAAGTCGGGCTGCTCGACAATGATCTGATTGTCATCGGCGGCGGGGACCCGCTTTTAGGCGATCCAAAACTTCCTGCCGACGCCCCGCAAGCGGGAGACCAGATTTTTAAGACGATTGTCTCGTCGCTGAAAAAAGCGAATGTTGCTTCTGTTGATGACCTGGTTGTCGATGTCAGTTTTTTCGATAATCACCGCGTGCATCCTTCCTGGCCAGCGGATCAATTGAATCAGTGGTATGCGTGCGAGGTCAGCGGGCTGAATTATAATAACAACTGTGTGCGACTTGTCGCGACGCGAAAAAGCAACCGAGCTGTTTTAACGATGGAACCGGCGAATGACTACCTGACGCTGGTGAATCAATTGAAGCTCATCTCCAAAGGCAACAGTGCGGTGGGGGCCTATCGTAATTCGGTGCCGAACAAGCTTACTATCAAGGGCAAGCTGAACAAGGAGGCCGGCTTTGATGTGGCGTTTGAAAATCCGCAGGGCCTTTTTGCTTCGGTGCTGCGGGATCACCTCGCGGCGGCGGGGATCGGCGTCAAAGGCGACATTGTCCAGCGTTATGCCAAGCAGGATGAGAGCCTGCAGGTTCTGGCCGTCTTTGAAACGCCCATTTCTGCTGTACTGAAACGCTGCAATAAAGACAGCCTGGGGTTGGCAGCGGAATCACTGCTTAAGACGATCTCGGCTGAAAATACCCAGGGACGGATTAACGGTGAGTGGCCGCACGGACAGGCACTGGTTTCCCGGTATTTGCTAACGTTGGGGGTTGGCTCCGATGACTATATTCTCGATGACGGCTGCGGTTTGAGTCGCAAGAACCGGCTTTCGCCATCGGCGATTGTGGCCGTTTTAAAAGATATGTATACGGGTCCGGACCGGGACATATTCTATGATTCTCTCGCTGTCGGCGGTGTGGACGGGACTATTTATAAATACTTCCGCAGCAATCCGTATAAGGGCAATATTCGCGGTAAGACCGGCTACATTTCCGGTGTTCGCTCGTTTTCCGGCATCTGTAAAAGTCCACGCGGGGATGTATTGTTCAGCATTTTGACTGAAAGCGGGAACGGATACACACGCGGCTGCATTAATGAAATCACCCAGGCTATTTATGACGGGAAGTATTAACTCCCATTTTAAAGCTTGTTTTGGATCTCAGGTTCTGTATCTCCGGTTAAGGCCTCGATCATATCCGTCATTGTTATTATGCCGACGGTTTTTTTCTGTTGTTTTGTTTTTTCGGTGACTAACGCCATGGTTGAGTTTTGATTGCGTAACGTATTAATCGCCTGGATCACTGAGACCTTGCGGCTGATTTCCAGTAAGCCGACGGTGTATTTTTTGAGATCCTCAAACTCTTCCCCCCGTCCGAGGACTTCATAGGTTGGAATAAATCCGACGATGTTGTTCGGTTTGCCGTCATACACCAATTGACGCGGCCGTGAGTTGGTGCGAAGATGTTCCAATAATGATGCGTTGGACGTATTGAGCGGGAGCATCTGAACGTTTTTAAGCGGCAGCATGACCGATTCGATGCTCGTGCTGCTAATCTCCATCAGACGGCTCATCATTTCTTTCTGCGCGTCGGACAGCAATCCTTCCTCCTGTGTTTCGTGGATGATCTGGTGGACCTGATGGCGCTGCGTGACATCGACCGCTTTGGCGGTATCGGCCAGCGAACTGAACAAGAAGGAGAGGCCCCTGGAAATGCCTTTCAAGACTGCCACGGCCCCGGTTAGTCGAAAGAGGCGGTTGGCAAACCATATCAGCCATGCGAGAGACGGCATCAGGGTGTTGGCCTTATGGTAATATAGAACCTTGGGGATAATCTCGCCAAACAGGAACAGTGTCGGGGTCAGGATGATTGTCGCGTAGATTTCGGCGGCGTGGCTGTCACTCAATCGGGCATACAGCATGACGGTGACCAGACTGGTCAGCAGGTAATTGACGAGATTGTTGCCCAGCAGTACCGAGAGGATTAATCCCTGGCCGTCTTTCAGCGTTGATTTCAAAATCCTGTATGCGGATTTCTTTTGCTGGACCCCGATCCGAAGACGCAGACGGCTCATTCGGTAAATGCCCGTTTCCGTACCCGCAAAGAATGCACTTAGCAAAAACAGCAACAGGATGCATCCCAATTGTATCATGAGGGTTATCATTTTATGTCCGCGTTCAGGGTCTCCGAATTTTTACCCGGTATGGGTTCCAATGACAAAATGACCGATTGAATACGATTATTTTCCATCGTTTCAACGGTAAATGTCATATTTTTATATGTGACGGTGTCGTTCGGTTTCGGGATCTTACCTAAGAGGGCGATGACGAAGCCGGCTAATGTTGTTAGACGCTGTTGTTCGATATCGATCCCAAAGGCCTGCCCCCAGTCATGGATGGAGAGAGCCGCCATGAGGCGATATTTCAGCGGGCCGATTTGTTCGATGGGGTCGCGGTTCTGGATGTCTTCGTTTGTCCCGAGCAGATGCTCAATAATGTCATCCCGCTCGGTCCATCCGGCGATACCGCCGTATTCATCGACCACGACGGCGATGTCGGTTTGGTTTTGCTTGAAAAACTCAATCAGTGATTCGACGGATTTCTGCTCCGGGACAAAATGGACGGTCCTCATCAACGAAGCAACCGTGCGGTGCGGGTTTAACAGCACATCCCGGAGATGTACGACGCCGACAATTGAATCGATGGATTGGGTGTACACGGGAATCTTGTTGATTTTTCGACGAATCATCTGCTGTTTGGCCTCTTCGACAGATACTTCAATCGAGCAGGCCGGCATTTCCACTCGTGGCAGCATGACATGGCGGGTTTTGAGAATGCTGAATTTTAAGATTTCATCCATGAGTTGGTTTTCATCATTGCTGATGAGACCTTGCCTGCGGGAACTATCCAATAACGCTCTTAATTGATTGATAGAAACCGGTTTTGTTTTTTGCGAATGCACGAAAAGACGCACCGCAGGTTGGATAATAACAATATCCATCACTTTCAAAAACGGACTTAAGACGCGAATCAGGAGATAGCAGATTGGCGAAGCCACGAGGCAAAAACGCTTGGAGTTTGAATAGGCCAGTGATTTGGGCAGCATTTCACCGCACAATAGAATCGCCAGAAAACATGCCACAGCGGTTATGCTGCCGGAAGTGGGGCCGGAAGCCTGTGTCACCTGCAGTGTCAACAGGCTGGACATAGCGTAGAAGAGGACATTGACCGTCATATTGCCAAACAGCAGGGCAGCGAGAAACTGGTTGGAATCGTCCAGTATCCGGGCAATGAGCCTTTCCATCCGCACGGTTGATTTTGAAAAGTGCCTGACCTGCCGTCGCGGCAGGTTGAAAAAGGCGGTTTCAGAGCCTGAAAAAAAAGCCGAGCAGACCAACAGCACGACCATGAAACCGATTTTCCAGAGGTGACTGAACTGACCCGCGGCTAATATGAATACCAAGCTTTCCATTCAAGGATTTATACATTAAATATCATATTTTGGCAACATAATCTTAAACGTTGTGCCCTGATTGATCTCAGAGTCGGCTTGTATGTAGCCGCCGTGCGCTTCAATGACTTTACGGCAGAAGCTCAAGCCAAGGCCCTTTCCGTTATTCTTTCCGGCGGTATAAAAGGGCGTGAAGATTTGCTGGAGCTTTTGCTGATCCATGCCGCGGCCGGTGTCGGTTATCTGAATTGTTGTGCCGTCGGAAGTCTGGACGGCTTTGATGCGGAGTTGGCCACCTCTTTCGAGCATGGCATGGCGTGCATTGAGAATCAGGTTCATTAAGGCTTGCCGGATTGCGGTCGCATCGGCATATAATTGGATGTCCGGGGCCATATCGCGCGTGACGCGGATTTTGTCCTTTTCGAAATCACGTCCGATGCAGGTGAAGACGTCGTCGAAAATCTCCTGCAGTGAGCAGTCTTCTTTTTCGGTTTGTCCCTGACCGGCGACGGCCATGATTTTTTCCAGCATCTCTCCGGCCCGCTGGCTGAGCAGCAGCGATTTCTGCAGGGCTTTTTCACTCAGCTCCTTATCGTCAGGGTTCTGCAGTGCCAACTGGGAGTAGTTCAAGACGGGCATGAGCAGGTTATTGAGTTCATGCGCAGTCATCGCCCATGCCAACCCCAGGTTGGCCAAGGGCTGCAACTGGGTCAGTTGATCTTCCAACTGTTGAAGTTTATCTGCTGTGTCTTCAACCTGTCGGTGCAGCATCTTTCGTTGTTGGAGCAAATCTGTCAATAGAGTCCCTCTCCAGATTGAAACTGTCGACATCCTTTTTTTTGCTGTTTTGAAAAACAGCGACTTATCTCTATTATGTCGGTCAGAAGGGTGAATTGACTTGAGAGAATGGTTCTTTCAAACAGAAACGATACAAGACCCGAAATACCCATATTCAAGACTGCGTTCGGTATTTTATTGACAAACCGGCCTGGGACGTGTAAATTCTCAGTTTTAATACCGTTGAAATATCCCATATTCTCATATTTTTGAACTTACAAGGAATTGATCATGTCGCCGGAAGAAACAAAAAAATCCACGGTCCTGGTTGTTGATGATAATCTCCAGAATTTGGAACTGGTTATGGCGTATTTGGAAGATGTCGATTGCGAGATTCTTTCGGCCGAAGGGGGGCCGCAGGCTTTGGAGATCATCCGGGCGACACCGCCGGATTTGGTACTTCTGGATGTCATGATGCCTCAAATTAGCGGTTTTGAGGTCTGTAAGCAAATTAAAAACAACCCGGCCACCGCGCATATTCCGGTGATTATGGTGACCGCGTTAAGCGAAATCGGCGACATTGAACGCGCGATTGATTCCGGCACAGACGATTTTCTCAGCAAACCGGTCAATAAATGGGAATTGCTGACACGCGTCCGGACGATGCTTAAACTCAAACACCTGGAAGACAAGTTGGAGCGAACACTGGCTTATCTCAGCGAGATTGAAAAAGACAGTCAGCAATAGCCTAATTCCGACCTTTTATGCTGGAATTCAGCATGGAACAGGTGTCTATGCTCCGATAAATCGTTGTCTTCATCAGGCAATCGTTACAGCCTGCACGACTGTCCTATTCATCTCTAAATAAACGCTTTTTCAGAAGGGTTTTGCGGCCATCACATTAACTGGGCCCGTTGACCTGTCGATATCCCCATCAGCTTAAATTGTAAGGCATGAACGAGATATCAACCTGACAGGAAACGCCCTGAATGAGCAAGCTTTTAGAGATATTTGGAAAAGGAATAAGTGTTAATACCGCTGAAATTCTATGGCACTGGCTCAATAACATTGTTTCGCAGCATGATGACGACACCGCCGGCTATCTCCTGTCCGTTTTGGACCATCTGGCCAATCGTGAACTCATCCCCGCCGAAGAAAAGCTGAAACTGCACTTGTTTGACAATCCCGATTGTATCTGCGGCCGGATGGCTGCGGCGACAATCTGTCTGCATTATAACGATCCTGAAAAAGCAATCGAACAGGCTCAGAGCGTGTATCTTCGTCAACCGGCGAATACGATGGCCCTTTATCTATTGGGTTACTGTTATGAGCGTCTGGGCAAGATTGAACAGGCACTGGAATTTTACCAGGACTGCATTAAGTTTAAGGGTTATTTGCAATTACCGCGTCAACGCATGGCGGCCATTTACCTGAAGGAAGGGCGGTTGGATCGTGTGACACGCGAGTATGAATTGCTGACCACCGAGCATCCGGACGATATCTCGTCGCTGGTGTTGCTGGGGCATCTCTATATATCCGCCGAAGATTATGAGAAGTCGGTCGATACGTTCAACCTGGCGATTTTGTCGCATCCGGATAACTTTATGGTCAGCCGGCAGGAAGATGAGATTGAAGAGATGATGGGCTGCGGATTATACGACCAGGCCCTCGAAAAAATTAAATGGACCATCGATCAGGTCGGTCCGATGTCTGATTTGATCATTCGCATGGCAGACGTTTATAGTCAATGGGGCAAAGACGCCGAAGCGATTGCCTGTTTTGAACATGCGATTCGCGTCCAGCCGAATTCACTTGAGGCGACGATTAAGCTTGGTACGCATTACCTGAGAAATCAGCGGTTTACGCTTGCGGCCGAACAGTTTAATAAGGCCGCGGAAATTAACGATGAGATAGTTGACGCCTACTTAGGGCTCGCCAAGGCACAGCATTTATCCGGTGATGTCTCGGAATCCATGCAGACGATGTCGCTGGCGTCATCGATTCAACAGAACAGCACATTATTGTATTCAGAGTCGGCGACATTGCATTTTCAGTCGGTTATGGATGAAGAATTTTCGACAGACGAAACGTCCGATAAGAAAATCGTCCTCATCAATGATGTCATTAAGGCCTATCAGAATCAACTAAAGGCATGTCCATCGCGGCCGGATGTGCATTATAAATACGGCATCCTTATGATGGTTGAAAATAACCTGGCGATGGCGGTTAGTTCATTCCAAAATGTGCTGCCGTTGAATCCGATTCATTACCGTGCGATGAATAAGCTGGCCATTTGCCAGTTTGATAACGGACGCCCGGATAATGGTATGGATATATTGATCGGTGATCGTCAGATGGATTCGTCGACATTCGAAATGTACTATCAAACATCGATCCTGTATTGTGATAAGGAAGCGTTTGCCGCGGCGATGAAAAGACTGCACCTGGTTAAAGCGACCGAACATTCGCAAGGCAATGAAATCCAAGCCAACCTGGAGATCATTCTGGAAAACCTTGGGCTGGTGGATCGGGCGTTTACAAACTGGCAACGACTGGAAGAAACATCCGAAAGCCTGCTGGATATTCACAAGAATAAGCTTTTATAACTGACTATCTGGTTTAAGGCTTTAAAAACAGCGATTGAACAGCCATTATCTACATAAGTCTATTGAATTCATTGATTTATGAAATAATCGGCTGTTTTCTGCATTCTCTCGAATGCAACATAAGATATATTATCGGCACAAAAAGGGCGGCTCAATCCTTTAAAAACGGGCTTGGCTTTTCAGGCTAAAAATCCCTCAATGCGATGGGCTTATCCAGTATTTCCTTTAACAGGATGGCTGTGCGTAAGGATTTGGGTTTCTTTAGTAATGATTTCAATGATGTTCCGGCCGGCATTGTCGTTTCCGTTTTTCGTTTTACTGGTTCGTGACGCTTTCCGGCTTTAGCAGATTTTGCTACCGGGTATGCCGTAGGAATTGCAACCGGCTTCTTTATGGTTTGCTGTGTAGCGCGTTTAGGCCGGCCTTTTTGCGGGATTTGTGGACGCATTTTTGGGCGTCGAACCGGCTTAGCCTGCGGAACGGCAAATGCGACCGGAATTTCTTCGGGCGGATTGGCAACCGGCGTTTTTTGTTTTTCCGGCACATATCGAGGTCTGTCGAGCCGGGTTTGCCGCTGTTGGACCTGCTGTTTCTTTTCCCGCTGACGACGGTCCCATTCGGATAATGTGGCGGGTTTTCGATCCGCTTCGGTGGCGGTTCTGGCATACGGCAATGTTTCTTTGGGGACATCGGGCTCGCGGCCGGTCTCTTTCATGGCCTTGTATCGTTTCGCCATTTCGATGAGTTTTTGGGTGGACTCATTCTGTTTTTCTTCTGCATCAGACCCTTTGCTGGCCCTGATAATGGCGCCGACGACTGAGATGCCGACAAATATCAGCAACGGAACCAATTCCTCCAAGCCGCCATCGGCTAATAGTCTCATGTTTTCAGACATATTAAAAATCCTGTCTCAGCAAATTCCTACGCGGCGGGGTCTGTCCCGAACAAGCCACCGTGCCGCGTAGGAATTTGACCCTATAAGGAATTAATCTTTACTTTTCTCTTCGCCGTCGTCTTTGGCAATCGAATCCCGCATGGACGTATCGGCGTTGATGTTTTTCATCTTGTAATAGTCCATGATCCCCAGATTTCCCTGGCGGAAGGCATCGGCCATCGCACGCGGAACTTCCGCTTCGGCCAGTACGACCTTGGCGCGGTTTTCGACGACGGACGCACGCATTTCCTGCTCACGGGCCACGGCCATCGCACGGCGTTTTTCCGCTTCGGCCTTGGCGCGTTTGAGGTCGGCGTCGGCCTGGGCACCTTGAAGTTGTGCGCCGATATTTTCTCCGACATCGACATCGGCAATATCAATCGAGAGAATCTCAAATGCCGTGCCCGCATCCAGTCCTTTGGACAGCACCGATTTGGAAATATTGTCGGGGTTTTCCAGTACGCTTTTGTGTGACACCGCGCTGCCGATCGTCGTGACAATCCCTTCGCCGACGCGGGCAATGATGGTTTCTTCGGTGGCACCGCCGATCAAACGGGCAATGTTGGCTCGCACTGTTACGCGGGCCTTGGCTTTGAGCTGGATACCGTCCTGTGCGACAGCGTCCACGGTTTCTTTGCCTTTTCGCGGATCGGGGCAATCAATCACCTTGGGATTGACGCTGGTTTGCACTGCATCGAGAATGTCACGCCCGGCCAGGTCAATCGCCGTGGCGGTATCCCATGACAACTCGATATTCGCACGCGTCGCGGCGATCAGCGCTCGCACCACATTCGGCACACGCCCGCCAGCCAGGAAATGGCTTTCAAGCTGTGCTGTTGAAAGTTCCAGTCCCGCCTTGGCCGCGGTGATGCGGCTGACGGTAATCGTTCGGGCGTTAACTTTTCGCAACTGCATTCCGATAATTTCGGCGAACGACACGGCGGCTCCGGACAGACGGGCCTGCAGCCACAAACTGCCGTAAGCAAAAACTAAAAAGACAAAAATAAGTGCCGCAAAAATGGCAATGACAATACCGGCAATTTTTACCGCGGGCGGTACCGCAGCAATTACAAACAGGCAGTCCAACATAATATAACCCCTTTCAAGCAGTTTCGATTTTTCTTACGGTTATCTTATTTCCTTCGACGTGTATTACTTTGATCGTCGTTTTGTTTTCAATAAACCCGGACTCTGAGACGCAAACAACCTTTTTTCCGTCAAACTCACAAATACCCACGGGCCGCAACGGTTTGGCCACAGTTCCGTGTTTACCCAGCAGCGACTGAAGGTGCTCTTTGTCCGGGATGCCGCCGTCAGCGGCTTCGACTTTTTTCAGCTCCAGAATACGGCCGATATTGGTGTTTGGCAACCATTTATAGACGATCACCCAGACCGCGGGAATCAGCACAATCGCCGTCCAGATGCCGGCCCAGCCGATGGTGGTGCCCATCTGAAAAAAAATAGCGATCCCCCCTACCAGACAGGCTAAAGCAAACACCGTTAACAATCCCAAACTGGGAATAAAGATTTCAAAGACCAGCAAGATCGCACAGGCTATCAAAAGAAAAACCGCAAACAGGATCCAAAGTGATGTAACCATCATTTTCTCCGCCTAAGTTTCCTGAACTTCAGAAACGACGATACGGTTTCCGACCGCTTCAATAATTTTGACGGCGTGATCTTTTTCAATAAACGCACCATCCGCGACGACGTCTACAACACAGCCGTCAAATTCAGCTTTTCCGGCCGGGCGTAAGGGAGACACCACTCGTCCGGTCTGTCCAGTGGTCAGCGAAGTTGTCGGGTTCTGCGGCTCGCACGTTTTACTGGGCGTGATTTGAGCCTTTTGTAAGGACGCTTTCAGGACAAACGTTTTGAGAACGGGGATTCTGTCTATATATTTTGCCAAAAATACGGCGATGACCACGAAGGCTAAAAAACCGACCGCCATACCAAACAACCCGTCTGTGAACAGTGTCCAGGCCATTTCGCCTTTGGGCCATGGGATTTCGCCGGGCTGATTTTTCACCAGCATGCCCAACAGTCCGGCGAGGATGCAGATAATCCCCGCAAAGCCCGCAATGCCAAAGCCGGGAATAACGAATATCTCAAGCATAATCAGAATAAATCCAATGCAGAGAACGGCTATTTCAATCCAGTTGGCCATGCCGATCAAGAAGCGACTACAAACGAGAATGGTCAGGCAGGTGGCTGCCAATAATGCCGGCAGTCCCAATCCCGGCGTGTTAAACTCGACGTAAATGCCCAGCAGGATGCCCAGTATCAGCACACTCATGACTACCGGTGACTGGAGAAATCGAACCAACTCCTCCGACCACATCGTATCAAACTGCAAGACCTTGGATGAAATGGTCACGCCGTCCCGTTTGGCCAGAAAGGTCAGTGCCTCGTCGAGATCGCTGACGACCGCCCTGGCAATACCATATTCTTTGGCTTTTTGAGCCGTCAAGGTCAGCAGTTCGCCTTCTTTAACGATGAGCTCTTTGTCGGCTATCGCATAGGTGTTGGGATCATCGGGCAAAAATTCCTTCTCGAAGTATTCCATGTGTCCGGTTTGGGTGTTCTTGACCTGCCAGACCTCCAAATCGCGTGACACCATCGCTTTGAGCAAGGCTTCGGGGTATCCGTTGGCGCCGGCGGCCCGGCTGAAGGTGGCGCGGACAAAGCTTTCGGATTTCTCGCGTTCGGCTTCGCCCATTTCTTCGCCGCTGCCGGTAATCGGGGCACTGCATCCGATGGTGGTGTTTTTCTTCATGATGATGTCCTGGCAGGAAACACTAATCATCGAACCGGCCGAGATCGCTTCGGTGCTGACATAGGCGACGGTATGGACTTTGTCGGCCAGCTCCAGAATGAGATGTTTGCCGATGTCGTCGGCGCTTTTGACCAGTCCCCCGTAGGTTTGTACGTCCAGAATCAAATAATCCGCCCCGGCGGCAATGGCCTCGGCGCTGCGCCGCTCGATGGATTGGAACAGACCATTGTCAATCATGTCATGGCAGGTGATGACGGCGGCAGTTTTTACGCTTGAGCCGGTGACGACGTTCGGGTCTGAAGCCCCCTGCTGTGCGGACAGAACGGGTAGAAAGCCCCCTGCTGTCCATAAAGTGAGAGCCCCAACCACGCAAAGCAATATCCGTATTCTTAGACCGTGATTATCCATAGATAAAATTCTATCTGCTTTTCCGGTTTTTGACAACAAAATTTTTCTCATACAAGTAAAAACGCCCAATTGATTTCGCTGTTGCATGAAAAACAAGATATTAGACCAAAAAAATGCATAAACTTCGTCCTTGCAAAGAAAAACGTCCTTTACTATGATAAATACAGGAAATTTCACACAAATCAGTGATTTTATTGCCGCGCGGAACCTTGAACTGACAATTGCAAAATGACTAAGCCGCGAACAAACGGGATTTTTTAAGTATGAACACTGAGATAAGGAGCCATCCGGATGACTGCGACGGAAAATATCAATTGTCTGAAGAATTTCATGCAGCTTGTTTGCTGTGACGGGACCATTCATCCCAACGAGAAGGCCTTTTTGTACACCGCCGCGAAGGAGATGGCGGTGACGGTCGATGACTGGGGCGCCCTGCTGAAAGAGGTACTCAAAGACGACATCCCCTTCTATCCCATTGCGGACCGGGACAAAGCGATTGCGGCGTTGAAGGCGATGATCGTCTTGGCCAAAGCGGACGGACAGGTCGATGAGCGGGAAAAAAAGATGGCGTTGCAATTTGCCAAAAGTATCGGCGTCAGTAAGCGCGAGTGGAAAGAGATCGTTGGCGTCCGTGACACCGATGACCTTTTTAAGCCTTTTAGTCAATCCGGCGGGCACATTGTCGCGATTAAAGATGATTTTGAGAAATTCGACGACTTTCTCAAAACCGCCCAGGACCACCGTGTGAAAGTCCAAGCCATTGATTTGAAATCTCACTTAGAATCTTCGCCGGCCGAAAAGGCGGCGGTGTGTTTTCATGCGGCGCCGGAAAAAGACGCCTCCATCGCCCGCTGTGAAGTCCTGCTAAACAAAACCGCCGGCAGCGGACTTGTCTGCATCCTGAACCGCTATCAGGGGCATCAGGTTAAATATCTGCACGAGGTCGGGCTTCGCACCTGTGTGATCGAACCGGTGTATTCACGCGACATCGCAGAGATTCTAACTCAAACAGACTAATTTTTTGAATTCAATCTACATCGCCTGGATGCCGGATCAAGTCCGGTATGACAATTGATATTCTACCATAAAAAAAGCCCCGTTCAACTCAAACGGGGCTTTCAGTGTATTTCATGGAGCGTCCTAATTATTTTTCGCCGCTCAGCACTTCAGCAACATTGAACGCGTGATCTTTGATGCGTCGGTAGGCTGTTAGCATATCCGTGAAGATCAGGCTCATGAGTGACGTCACGGTCTGGTCGCCCACCCGGGCGAGATGCCGACTGCGGCATTCTTTCATTATTTTGGTGACGGCTAATCCCTTTGTTTTCATTTCATTGAAAAATTCGGGTGTCTTGTCGTCGCGTTCCAGTCCCTGGTAAATCAGCTTCAGATAATCTTCCACTTTCTCATGCAGCATGTGCAGGTCTTCAAGGCCGCCTTCGCTGAATTTCAGATCGGTATCGCGCATCTTCAGCCGAAGCTTTAACAGGCTCTGGACATAATCGCTGATCGATTCCAGTTCGTCGGCAATCCGCAAATGACCGCTGGCGACCTGCATCACATCATGTGTAATATTACCGGCCATCATATCGCCGATGAACTCAACAATTTCTTTTTGAATCACATCGAGCTCATTTTCTTTTTCAAAAATATCCTCCGCTAATTGCCGGTTCGGTTCGTCGTTGGACAACATTTTCTTAAATGCCCGCATCATATCGGTGGACATGTGTCCCATCTTAATCAATTCTTTCGACGACTGCTCCACCGCAATCGCCGGCGTGTCGAGCATACGAACATTCAGGTACGTCAGGTGCGGTTTTTCCGCAGTCTTGTCCGGCACCAGCCAGATCAGAAGACGCGCGATCAACCCGATAAACGGCAGAAACAGAACGGTATTGATGATATTAAATCCGGAATGCGTAAAGGCGATTGCGGATTGCGTAAACGGGTATTCCGTGCCGTGGGGTGCATAGGCCGTCAGGTCCGTCAGGGTATTGTCCTGCATGTGCTCAATGAACGCATCTGCCATGACATACCTTGCTTCCTCTTTGATGACCTTTCCGTCTTTGTCATAGATTGTACCGTCGTCACCAAAATGATCGCCGTTTCTGTTGACCTTTTCGCCGGCCTGATTTATGACATAGATGACTTTATCATCAATGTCATGGGTGCTTGCATAGTCTCGTACGGTTTCAATATTTTGGTCGGTCGCAACAATTGCGGGGATATGAGAGACCTGCGTTTTTGTAATCACACGCGTGATGATATTGGTATAGGGTACAAATAACAATGTAATCCAGAACACTCCGATCACATTAAAAATGACGTGGGCATAGGCCGCTCTTCGGGCGTTTGTAAAGGCTCCCAGTGAAGCCAGAAACGCGGTAATGGTGGTTCCGATGTTTTCGCCCAGGATCAGAGCCGCGGCGGTGGGATAATCAATGGTCCCCGTCAGTGCCAGAGCCATCGTAATACCCAGTGTCGCGGAGGAAGATTGGACGATCGCTGTTAACGCCGCACCGGCCAATACACATTTGAGTACGCCAAAATATGAATCCGGATGGAAGCGATGGAACCATTCGACGAAGGCCGGCATTTCTTTGATGGGCGAAAAGCCGGCTTTCATCAGCTCCAGACCAAAAAAGACCATTCCCAATCCCATCAAAAACATGGCTAAAAAGCGAATGCGGTCCTTCTTAGAAAACAGGTAGAAAAATGCGGAAATCCCAAGCAGCGGCAATCCATACTTGCCGATCTTCACCACTAAAATCCAGCCGGTAATCGTGGTTCCGATATTGGCCCCTAAAATCACTCCAATCGCCTGTGTCAACGTCATAATACTGGCGTTGACCATTCCGACCACCATCACCGTCGTGACCGAACTTGACTGAATGATACAGGTGACCAGCGTCCCGACGCTACTGGCCATAAAACGATTATTCGTTACAGCCCCAATCATTTTACGCAATTTTTCACCGGCAACCGCCTGCATGCCCTCGGACATGTTTTTCATGCCCAAAAGAAAAATTCCTAATCCACCGCAGACCTGAAAAATGATTTCAAACGCTAACTTATGATCCATAGTCGGAAACCCCTGTCGAAAAGATAAACTCACCAGCCTTTAAACCGGATAAAAGAATCCAGTGTTTGCGTGGAGTTATACTTTCTCCGGGCCTTATGTCAAGGCATTTTTTAGGATATGATTAGAATTCCGTTAGCCAATAATGAGCAATCTCGGGTATCATTTTATCTAAGCTAAGCTTAGAAGAATTTCGATACCCTTTTCAATCTTCTCATCGGGTGCGACATAGCTGACCCGGAAGTGCGTATCCTGCTCACTGAATACATTGCCGGGGATGATGAGCACATTGTTTTCGATAGCCTTTTTGACAAATTCCGTTGCATTGGTGTATTGATCAGGCGTTTTAATGAAGATATAGAACGCCCCGGCCGGTTTGGTGACCTGAAACGCACCCGACAACGCTTCGACCATGCGGTTGCGTTTATTGCGATAGTTGTCAACATAACGGCTGATATCGCATTCCATCGCCGTCGGCAGCGACATCTGGAACGGCGTCGGCGCACACACGAAGGTGTACTGCTGGATCATCAGCATTTTTTCCATGAGCGGTTTCAGCGTATCTGAACAGGTTGCATAGCCCAGACGCCAGCCGGTCATTGCACAGCTTTTGCTGAATCCCTTCAGAATGATGGATTTGTCATAGAATGAGCCGATGCTCGGATTTTTGGCGTCATAGCTGAACTGCTCGTAAATCTCATCGCTAAGGACGATAATGTCGTTTTTGGCGGCGATTTCGGCAATCTCTTTGACTTCCTGCTCGGTATAAACCGTACCGGTTGGGTTGCCGGGTGAATTCAACAGAATCAGCTTTGTTTTATCCGTAATCGCGGCCTCAATCTTTTCAGCCGGCAACCGGAAATCCGGATAGGTGTTAATGTAGACGCATTTTCCGCCGAGCATCCTGACCAGGTGCTTGTACATGACAAAATACGGGTCCGGAACGATGACTTCGTCGCCGGGGTTGATGAGGGCCATAAACGCCAGCATCAGCCCCCCGCTGACGCCATCGGTAATCATCAGAGGCGGGTTATCCCAGCCGTAATCGGCGGTTGTGCGGGCTTTCAGCTTCGCGACAATCTCGGCCTGACCGGCGGTCTGGGAATACTTGTTGAATCCCTTGCGGATCGCATCGATGGCTGCTTCTTTGATCGTGTCCGGCACGTCGAAATCCGGCTGGCCAATCGAGAAATTGATCGGATCTTTAAGCTCAGCGGCCAGCGCAAAGACTTTACGAATCCCGCTGGCATCAATCATGTGGGTACGATCTGCAAGATAATCCATTGATACATCTCCTGTTTATGCTTTGTAAGTTTGCTCTGCGCATAGCATTGCCGCCCGTACTGGTTGGAAACACGTACAGAG
The DNA here is from genome assembly GCA_963675155.1 of Anaerohalosphaeraceae bacterium. Lineage (GTDB taxonomy): Bacteria > Planctomycetota > Phycisphaerae > Sedimentisphaerales > Anaerohalosphaeraceae > 4572-13. The sequence goes on from OY775912.1 coordinate 2,498,749, forward strand.
CGGCAAATTATTGGTCAATCAAACTACTACTTTCCGCCGACTTTTCGGTGTCCAACTTTGGGAAGGCCGGTCACATCATCGCCTTCTTTCCAGCGTTCTTCTTTTTTCAAGACACTAATACGCTCTTCGCGTGACAGTACATTACGATGACGCTTCAATGCACCCTTAATTTTTAATGAACGATCAATTGACATTTAACTTTCTCCTGATATTAAAAGCTTACACTATTTTGTTCGTTTATAGCCCCATGCTTCCTGGAACGGTCTGACACCCCATTTCGTGTCCCCGGTTTCGTCCGGGTAAACCAGTCCCAGTTGTTTAATTTTCTGTAACAGCCGGAAGCCGTCTGTGCCCTCGCTTGCGGGATTACTCTCAAATCCCTGACGGGTTACCAGCATCGCATAGCCACTGCTATTCATAATGACTTCGGTCGGTATTCCCTTGTCCGCAAAAAAGTCTTTCAAGGTCGACAATTCGTTCTGACGGTTGGCTGAAATGCTCGCTATAACAATCACATTTTTGCCAATCGAGGACTCAATGGTCGGCTCTACCGGTTTGGCCGGGGGCGATTCTTCGGCTTTGGGTTCTTTTTTGCCAAATCCAAAGAGACCCGTTTTTTTCTCTTCTTTTACTTCTTCGACGATATTTTCAGTTTTTTCCGCCGTCTCAACGGGTTCTGCCGGCTGTATTTGCTGCGTGGGCTCTGCTGGTGGCTGACTGACCGGTACCGGCTCATCACCGCCGAAAAGCAGCGACAGCAGCCAAACCACAATCAACACAATCAGTATCGAACCGCCTACCATGGCGATTTTTACCATTTTTGGCGATGTCCAAAACCCTTGTGAGGTTTCTTTACTTTCAAAAAGAGCACATTTCGCAACAAGTCGCTGCTGCGATCCCATCTGCGGAGCAATGGGTTTTTGAGTTTTTTGCTGTCCCAGACCATCTGAACGCATCTGGCCCGTCTCGAGACCCTGGGCGATTTTCGCCTGTCCCTGGCGTATTGCTTCGTACAAAGCCATCCGTTTTGATTTTCGACCCATAGTCTACAAAACCTCTTCGGTTTATCGCGAATTAAGTCTTTTTTTCTGTCGCAACCGGAACCAGATACAGAATCTCCAGCCCTGACAGGATACAGATGTCTCGAAAATACTCAACCGGGCGATGAAATGCAACCGTAAACTTATGAAAAAACTGTATTTTTGACTATTTTTTGCGTTTAATTACTTGACGGACACTGCACAATCGGCTATATAAATCCCCTTTCTTGAATATTTTGCTTTACGACAGCGGCCCGTTTTGGTATACAATTTTGTAAGATTGAAACGGGCTTAATTTATTGAACTAAAGAACCCCCTTTTGCCGGGCTCAACGGGAGGCTGGTGAGTGGTTGGGGTGTTTTTTTAATTGGTACGTGAATACCGAGATTTTTGGAGAGTTAGACAGATATGCTTCCAGTAAAGAAGACCAGCAAATCAAGAACACGGACACGACGCAGTCATCACCGTCTAAGTGCGGTCAATTACTCGCTTTGCAAGAAATGCGGCACGGCTAAGCTGCCTCACGCGTCCTGTGGACAGTGTGGTTATGTGAACGACAAGATTTCACTGAATTTGGCAGAAAAGGCTGACGATTAAGCATGCGGATTGCAGTTGACGCTATGGGAGGCGACAATGCTCCGGAAGCAATCATCGCCGGAGTAATGGAGGCCAGGGATGCCCTCGACCAAGATGATGAGTTAGTGCTCATTGGTGACGAAAAGGTTATTGATGCGCACTTGAAAACGCACGGTGCAAGCTCTGATGAGTTTCGCATCTTTCATGCCTCGGATGTCATCGGCATGGACGAGTCCCCTGTCGAAGCCCTTCGACGTAAACCCAAAAGTTCCATTGCGATCATGGCGCGTGCGGCCTCGCACCGGCAGGTTGACGCTGTTCTTTCGGCCGGCAATACCGGGGCCTGCGTCGCGGGCTGTCAGCTTCGCATGCGAAACCTTGAAGGTGTTTTACGGCCCGGTATCGCGGCGGTCTTTCCGACCTACTATGGTCCGGTGACCATTTGTGACGTTGGGGCCAATATCGCCTGCAAACCCATGAACCTTTACCAGTATGCGGTCATGAGCAGTATTTATGCCCAGGAAATGCTGGGGATCGAAAATCCCCGTATCGGGCTGATGAATATTGGCGAAGAAGATGCCAAAGGTAATGAATTGGTCAAAAAAACGCGGGAATTCATTAAAGCGGACCCCAAACTGAATTATATCGGTAATTTGGAGGGACGCGATATTTTCCAAGGCAAGTGTGATGTGGTGATCTGTGAGGGCTTCCTGGGTAATGTCATCCTGAAACTCACCGAGGGCCTTGTGGATATGATTTTCACCGCCTTGGGCGAAGAGGTCAAAAACCGCAATAAATTAATGGCCCTGTGGTTTAAATCAGTTGCAAAAGATATCTTTAAGAAATATGATTATCATGAATATGGAGGTGCCCTGCTGTTGGGCGTCAATGGTGTATCGGTGATTTGTCATGGTTCCAGTAAAGCAAAGACCATCAAGAACGCCATTTTGATCTGCAAGAAATTTGGTGACAACCATATTAACGATAAAATAATAGAGCATTTATCAAACACAACGGTGGTAGCAAATGGTCAGTAATCCAACGGTTCAAACACCCAAACGTCGCGCGGTTTTAGCCGGTACGGGGTCTTTTCTTCCAGAGAAGACCCTGACCAATGAAGACTTAACCAAAATCGTTGACACCAATGACGAGTGGATCACATCTCGCACCGGTATCAAGACCCGGCATGTCGTCAGTGACGGTGAAACCACTGCTACGATGGCCGCAGAGGCTGCCCGCCGGGCACTGGCGGATGCGGGCATGGCTCCTGAAGAGTTGGAGTTAATCGTTTTAGGGACGATCACGCCGGAAATGGTTTTTCCCTCAACGGCGTGTTTTGTCCAGGACATGATCGGTGCCAAAAATGCCTGGGCTTTTGATATTTCGGCCGCCTGCAGCGGTTTTGTCTATGGGCTGTCAATTGCTCAGCAGTTTGTCAGTTCCGGCCAATACAAAAACGCCATGGTGATCGGTGCTGAAACACTGACACGCATTACAAACTATGAAGACCGGGCCAGTTGCATCTTATTCGGCGACGGTGCGGGCGCTGCGATTCTTAAGTCAGCGAACGAAGGTCCCCAAGGTGTGATGTACAGCACCTCATTTTCAGACGGCAGCGGTTGGACCAGCCTGAATTGCAAGGCGTACGGATCACGGAACCCGGTGGGGACTCCGATTGATGATCCGTCCATGATCTATATGACGATTAACGGACGTGAAGTCTATCAGACAGCCGTTCGGCGGATTGTTGAACTGGTCAACGAATGCCTTGAAAAATGCGAGCTTGGCATCGATGATATTGCGATGTTCATTCCGCATCAGATGAATGCACGGATTATCGAGTCGGTCGGCAAGCGGCTTAAACTGCCGGACGACCGGGTCTTTATTAATATTGATAAATTTGGTAACACCTCGGCGGCTTCGATTCCGATCGCACTGGACGATTGCCGGCATCAAGGTCTTCTGAAGTCCGGCGATATCATACTGCTGGTTGCCTTTGGCGGTGGATTGACCTGGGGTGCCAACGTACTTCAAGTGTAAACAGGATGTTATTAACTTTTTTAGCGAAACAGGGACGATGAAAACCGCATTTTTATTTCCGGGACAAGGCGCTCAGACTGTCGGGATGGGCCGTGATATTGTTGAGCAATATCCGCAGGCACAGGCGCTTTTTGAACAGGCCAACGCGATCGTCGGATACGATCTGCAGCAGATTTGCTTTGACGGTCCCGACGAGAAGCTGAATGCAACGACCGTCTCTCAGCCGGCCATTTTTGTCGTATCGGCCGCCCTGCTGGAATTGCTGCGTGAATCGGGTATTTCCGCCGATGTCACAGCGGGATTGAGCATGGGTGAATATACGGCTTTGTATGCGGCCGGTTTGATTTCTTTTGAGGATGGACTGAAGCTCGTTCAGAAACGCGGCAATGCCATGCAGGCCGCAGCGGATGCTTCAGACGGTTCCATGGTCAGTCTTTTGGGACTGGACGATGAGAAAGTCAATGCTCTTTGTCATGAAGCCGGGCAAGGCGAATTGCTGGTGGCGGTAAACTTTAACTGCCCCGGTCAGATTGTCATCAGCGGGACAGTGGCGGCTTGTCAGCGTGCCGTCGAGTTGGCGCCGAAGTATGACGCGATCAAAGCGATTCCGCTCAGCGTTGCCGGTGCGTTTCATTCGGACATGATGATGCCGGCTGCCGATGAACTGGGCCGGGCACTGGCCGATTGTCCGATTCAGGATCCGACCGACACCAAAGTGATCGCCAATATTACAGCCGACTACTATACGTCAGCCGATGATATTCGTCAGGGATTGGTTCAGCAGTTGATTCAACCGATTCTCTGGCAGAAATGCATGGAGACGTTTTTGGATGAAGGTATTGAAGCCTACTATGAAATCGGCCCCGGACGTGTCCTGACGGGACTGATGAAAAGGATTCACCGCAAGACCCGGGTGACCAACGTCAGTACAGCCGAATCGCTTGAGAAGGCGTTAAAAAGCTAAAAAACAAAGACAGAAAAAAGATAAAGAAAAGGAACGGATTGAAATGTCAGAACAACGATTAGCAGTCGTCACCGGAGCGGCCCGCGGCATTGGGCGAGCTATTGTTTTGGAACTGCTCGCGCAGGGACGTAAAGTTGCCGGCCTGGATTTGAATATCGAACAATTGGCGGAATTGGAAAAAGTTGCTGCCGAGGCCGGTTTCAATGTGATTACGAAAAATGTCGATATTACTCAGACCGAGAAACTGACCGAAGTTCTGGATGAGTTAGCCACCGAACACGGCGGTATCGGGATCCTGGTCAATAACGCCGGCATTACACGCGACCGTCTGATGATTCAAATGGATGACGATGATTTTGACAAGGTGATCGCAGTGAACCTGCGTGCGGCGTTTGTCGCCACCCGTGTTGCGGCCCGTTCGATGGTCCGCAATAAATTCGGCCGCCTGGTGCATATCAGTTCGGTTGCCGGGGTCATGGGGCAGGCTGGTTCGACGAATTATGCCGCCAGCAAAGCCGGTTTGATCGGCATGTCCAAGTCGATTGCTCGCGAAGTTGGCAAGAAAAACGTGACCTCAAACTGTATTGCTCCCGGTTTCATCCAGACCGACATGACCGACGTCCTGCCGGAGATGGTGAAAACGGAAGCCAAAAAAGTCATTCCCGTCAAACGCTTCGGAAAACCGGAAGATATTGCCAAGGCAGTGGCCTTTTTGGCCTCAGACGACGCAGGCTACATTACCGGTCAGGTTCTGTGTGTTGACGGCGGCATGGCCATGTAGGCAATGTAAGAAAATTGTTAAAAAATGATTGAAAACCGGCAGTTCTATGGGTATAGTACCGCCAAAACCTAAAAACGTAGAATGATTGTAAAGACAATGACTCTTTTGATTTAAGGAGATAGAAACGTGGCAGATGCAGATGTTCAAGCCATTGAGGCAAAGGTTACTGAAATCGTCAGCGAACAGATGGGTGTGGATAAGGGCGAAATTTCCCGTGATACACATTTCATTAACGATTTGAACGCTGATTCACTGGATACCGTTGAATTGGTCATGGAATTCGAAGATGAATTCGACATGAGCATTCCGGACGAAGAAGCGGAGAAGATTCAGACCATCGGTGCTGCAATCGACTATATCGCTGAAATCATGAAGAACAAAGACGAGTAACGGATTAGCTATGACCCAACGTCGTGTAGTCATTACCGGGCTTGGCTGTGTTACCGCGCTTTCAGAATCAGTCGATGATTTGTTTGATAAGCTCTGTCGGTCGGAAAGTGCGATCTCGAAAATAGAGTCGTTCGACACCTCAGAGTTTCCTGTAAAGTTCGGCGGTGAAGCAAAAAACTTTAATATCGGCCAGTACATCAGTACCCGTGACGCGAAGCGCATGGACCGTTTTACACAAATGGCCATGGCGTCGGCTGTTCAGGCAGTCAACGATAGCGGAATTGATTTCGAAAAGGAAGACAAACGCCGAATAGGCGTTATTGTCGGCACCGGCATCGGCGGTATCAAAGAGATCGAAGAGCAGCATGTTCGCATCCTGAATAAGGGACCGCGTAAGGTATCGCCCTTCTGCGTTCCCAAACTGATGGGCAACGCCGCTTCGGGCTGTATCTCGATTGAGTACGGTCTCAAGGGACCGAACATGTGTATCGTGACCGCCTGTGCATCTGCGAGCCATGCTATCGGCGAGGCTTACTGGAATGTGCTGACCGGTCGCAGCGATGCGTGCCTGACCGGTGGTTCGGAAGCGGCTCTGACGCCGATCGGACTGGCTTCGTTCTGTGCACTGAAATCGCTGAGTACACGCAATGACGATCCGCAGCGGGCCTCGCGTCCGTTTGATAAGGATCGTGACGGTTTTGTGCTTTCCGAAGGGGCTGCGGTTGTACTCCTGGAAGAATACGAACATGCCAAAAAACGCGGCGCCAAGATTTACGCGGAACTGCTGGGATACGGTGCGACCGGTGACGGCCATCATATCACCGCCCCGCTGGACGACGGCGCCGGCGCTGCCGAAGGTATGCGGCTGGCACTTCAACATGCGGGCCTGAATCCCGAGCAAGTCGATTATGTCAATGCTCACGGAACCAGCACGCAGCTGAACGACGCTGCCGAAACGCTGGCAATTAAGAATGTTTTTGGCGATCATGCGTATAAGCTGGCCGTCAATTCTTCAAAGAGCTGCCTGGGACATAGTCTCGGTGCCAGCGGCGGTATCGAATTGATTGTCTGTGCCAAAACGCTCCAGCGCGGCGTGATTCATCCGACGGCCAATCTGACCACGGTTGCCGACGAGTGTGATCCGAAGATGGATTTTGTTCCCGGCGACGCCCGTCAGGCTGATGTCAAGATCGCGATGAGCAACTCGCTTGGATTTGGCGGGCATAACTGCACGCTGATTATCGGCAAAGTATAAGCCCCGTTTTAAAATTAAAATACTTCAGCCCCGTCTTTGTTCAAAAAGCGGGGTTGTTTTTTGCGCTGTAATCGGATATTTTAATTGTATGAATCTTTTCTACGCAATCATCCTGCTCGTTGTCGGTTTGGCGATTCTGGTCAAAGGCGCTGATTGGCTGGTTGACGGCGCAGTTGCCATCGCCCGGCATTTCGGGATGAGTCCGCTGATCATTGGATTGACGATTGTCGCCATGGGCACCTCAGCTCCGGAAGTCGCGGCCAGTATCGCCGCAGCGCTGTCCAATTCAGCTGACATGGCCGTTGGTAACGTCTATGGTTCCAATATTGCCAACCTGGCGTTGGTGGGCGGCGTGTGTGCGATGATTCGCCCGATCTGCGTTACTCGTGCAGCGCTTATCAGGGACATCCCCATCATGATCGGCGTGTCACTGCTTTTATATGGCGTCTTTTTCAATCTGTCGCTTGGCCGTGTCGAATCGGCCGGCATGCTGGTGCTGTTTATCGGCATTATTGTGTTTTTGATTCATTCGGAACGAAAACGCTCACAACGTGACAAGGCATTGCAGGAAAATATTGAATCGACGGTCGAACAGGCCGCTGCCCATCCGCCAAAGACATTGTGGGGCAGCTCGCTGCTGATACTTTTAGGACTTGCATGTCTGGCCGGCGGCGCACAACTGACGGTTTTCAGTGCAAAATATCTGGGCCACAAAGCCGGTCTTTCGGACGCCGTCATCGGTTCAACCATTGTAGCAGTCGGAACATCACTGCCGGAATTGATTACATGCCTGATCGCGGCATTGAAAGGCCATGATGATTTGTCCGTCGGCAACCTGGTCGGATCCAATATTTTCAATACCCTGCTGGTGATTGGAACGGCAGGCATTGCCAAGCCATTTGCCTTGTCGGCACGTATGGCCGGCACCGACTTTTGGCTGATGATTGCCGTCACCGTCGGTTTTTCAGCATTTGCTTTTATCTTTAAGAAAATTAACCGCTCTGTGGGTGCGATCCTGTTTTTATGCTATGCGGGATATATCGCATACCTTTTGGGCGTGAGCCAGTAACGCTCAAACAAACGGCCCATGCTTTTCAATTGTTTTAGAGTCCCGATCTGTGCCAGTTGTCGGTCAGGCTCGCAAAGTCGCCCAAGTCCACATCTCCGTCACGATCGAAATCCGCGTCAATCAAATCTTCCTGCACGAGCCACTGGTCACAGAACTGCACAAAATCCTCAGTCCCGATCGTGCCATCATGACTTAAATCTGCAATGTGGCCTATTTGGTTTGATGACATGCTTGCCTGGGGGTTACCGCCGAAACAGCCGATATTGGCCCGACCGCCGTTGGGCCACAGTTCATTGTGCCATGATGCCATTGCCGGGTCGCCGGCGTCGATGAGCGGACTGGTGACCGCGTCAATCACCCATTGATGATTCGGATAGTCCCATCGTCCGTAATGGCTTTTGAGGTGATAATCGCCTTCAACCCACTCATCTCCATCCCAGTAGCCGTCACTGACAAACATCGGATTGACATCGACATTGCCTTCTCCGCTATAGCCGCCTTGAATACAGCAATAGCGTACCTGTGGCGTACATTCGACATTGGCAATCTGTTCAGGAAGACAGTTGCGAATGATGGAGTTTTCGACAATTGTCGACGACGAAAAATGGTTCCGCATGCCCCCGCCGCACTCGCCGGCCTCGTTTCCGATAAAGAGACAAAATCTGATAGCGGGAGAAGAGTCTTCACTATGCATTCCAGCTCCGTAAACAGCGGTGTTGCCGCTAAAAATGCAATTTGTAACAAGTGGCGAGGAATTACAATAATTATCCATCCCCCCGCCGTAATAGCCTGAAACATTTTCAGTAAAGGTACATTGCAGAATGTTGGGATCGGAAGCACAGTTGTACATTCCGCCGCCGTAATAGATTGACCGGTTCTCACTGAAAATGCAGTTCGTCATTCGTGGCGATGAAAAATAGTTCCGCATGCCCCCGCCGAACGCCGCGGTGTTTTCGATAAACACACAGCGTTCAAGAATCGGATTTGAGAAAGTGCTGCCGATGCCTCCGGCATAATCAGTTGCAGCGTTCTCGAAAAAAAGACAATCCATAATTGTCGGCGTCGCATCTATATAGTTATAGATGCCTCCGCCAAGCATTGCGATATTTTGGCTGAATGTGCAGTCAGCAATAGTGGGCGAGCCTTGACATATATAGATACCGCCTCCGTAATCATCTGCGGAATTGGCGACGAATGTACAGTTGCGGATGGTGGGCGATGCATCATTTATATAGACACCGCCTCCGCTGTACTCATAGCCGATACCGTAAACATCCGCTCCGCCGCCGCCTGTGATATAAAATCCTTCAATAAGCGTATCGGCGCCTTCATTTGTGCTACAGGCAATGACAGTGTCTATTTGGCTGCCGTTCAGTATTGTCTGGGCGACGACCGATGGATTGTCCGGATCCAGGCTGCGCAGCGTCACGGCTTTTCCTGCCATGTTAATATTTTCATAATAAGTGCCTGTTTCGACAATAATCGTATCGCCCTGATCGGCATCGGTGATCGCCGACTGAATCGTCGAATACATGGCTGTTCCATTCTTATTGACTGTCAGCGTATCTGCTGAAAGCTGTGTATTCAACATTAGGAATAGACAGACTCCAACCGCCCGGATGATATCCCTCATATCATTCTCCTTTAGAAAATCATGCTCCTGTTGTCTTTTCGTCCATACGGGCCAAGCCCGCTTTTTCCGATACTACGTCCTCTTTACGTATCTCGGACTCCCACCGGTATTGGCCCTGATTCGAAAGGTATGGGGCTCCTGCTGTCTGCCCTACTAAAACCTTCTATATAATAAAGACTCACAGCGAGCAATTTTGTTACAGGAAAAAAACGAAAATTGTTAAAATAATCCAGAAAAGAGAAAGATGAATAATTAAATCGGTAAATATACTGAGTTGTCCGGTCAGTCAAGCTAAATGCGATAGGCAGATGCCCTGGTCGGGGCACAAAAAAAGCCAGCGTCTTGTTTGACACCGGCTTGGTCAAAATAGGCGATGGGCACTGCGGCCCAGGATTTTTTCGTCAGTGGCGGGGGTTTATGCCAGTTTGTCCGTTGCAATATGCCAATGCCGCAAGTCCTCATAGACTTTAATATCCACCATGTCACCTGCGGTATCCAATAACCGGCTGCACTCCGGACTCAGATCGACAAGATGGAGGGTTTTTCCGAGTCGTGTATAGCGAGACGCCAGTGTATTAATCGCCTCAATCCCTGAATGGTCGTGTACGCGGGCATAATGAAAATCGATAATGACATCATCAGGGTCTTCTGCGGGGTTAAACAATTCCGCAAAATTTCGCACCGAACCGAAGAACACCTGCCCGCGAAGCCGATACACCTTCGACCCCTTCTGGTCAATCTCCGAATGGATATCGATCTGGCTGCCTTTTTTCCAGGCAAAGACCAATGCCGAAACAATGACGCCGACCAACACCGCGATTGCCAAATCTTCAAACACAGTCACCGCTGAGACCAGGATAATAATAAACGCGTCCGACCGTGGAATCTTGCGCATCTGACCAATGCTTGACCACGCAAACGTACTGATGACGACCATGAACATCACGCCGACCAGTGCGGCTACCGGAATCATCTGAATAAAGCCTGAGCCCACCATCACCAGCGCAAGCAGTGCAACGGCCGCCGTGATCCCTGAAAGCCTTCCACGTCCACCTGATTTGATATTGATCATGCTCTGGCCAATCATGGCACATCCACCCATCCCGCCAAAGAGTCCGCACAGCATATTCGCGGCGCCCTGGCCGATACATTCCCGGTTACCCTTTCCTCTTGTGTCGGTTAATTCATCGACCAGCGTCAGAGTCAGCAGGGACTCAATCAGCCCCACCGAAGCGGCCAGCACCGAGTACGGGAGAATAATCTTGAGTGTCGCTAATGACCACGGCACCTGAAGCGTCTGAAATCGAGGAAGCCCGCCTTTTAATGTTTCGATCGTCGGGTCCAGCATCTGAACGAAATCAAGGACGGTCCGTGAATGATGCAGGCCGGTGGTTTGCATCAGCACCGCGACACCCGTGACGGCGAAAATTGCCACCAGCGATGCAGGGACCGCTTTCGTTATTTTCGGCAGGAAAAAACAGATGGCCATCGTTAACCCCACCAAACCAAGCATGGCATATAGGTCAACGCCCGCCATCCATACAGCACTGTCGCCGGTGCCGTTCTTGAACTGGCCCAACTGCGCCATGAATATCACAATCGCCAGTCCATTGACAAACCCCAACATCACCGGATGCGGGATAAAGCGGACAAATTTACCCAATCGCAGCACTCCGGCCAAAATCTGAATCACGCCCATCAGAACAACGGCTGCAAATAAATACTCAACCCCATGGCTCATGACCAGTCCCGCAAGCACCACCGCGATCGCTCCCGTTGCTCCCGATATCATTCCGGGTCGTCCCCCAAACAGCGAGGTCACCAGCCCCATGATAAAGGCGGCATAAAGGCCGATCAAGGGTGACACATGGCAGACAAAAGCAAACGCAATCGCCTCCGGCACCAAGGCCAGAGCAACGGTCAGCCCGGACAGAACATCATTCTTATAACGGGTCACATCTAACTTCATTTTTTGCATTCTTCTAACTTTCTCATAATCTTTTTCACGCCGCATATTGTCCGCAATCAGGTTCGAGGATTCAGCCTCAGCCGAGTCCAGGATTGTAACTTCAGTACAAAGCAGGCGCAGACAGAAGGCGATTTCTCAATAAAAAATGTCCAGCAGACAACAATCAGGCTGAATCTTCTTGATGGAATAACATTGAAAAAATACACCTTGTTGCAAGGTGATGGGTTGCCGATGATTTCCACCGCGGAAATCATGGAAAGTGAACCAAATTCAATAACCTGTCATCACAACAATAGCCCTTGTAACCAACATGGCTGCAAGGGGTTAGTAAAATGGGCGATGAGGGATTCGAACCCGCGACCCGCTGATTAAGAGTCAGCTGCTCTACCAACTGAGCTAATCGCCCGTACCTGCTAAAAGGGCCTAATAAACCATTTTTTGATAATTTTTCAAGTAAAAAACGGGATTTTTTCAAAAACTCCGCCGGTCACGCCCCCTGCTCGTCATTTCCTTAACTACTCGACAACCGGCAGTTTAAGCTGAGTCGCCGGGGCGGGCGGGCGAAACATCCTTGACAGTGGCAGGTATGTCGGTTAAAAGATTTCGGATAGATTGGATATTTTTTTGCTGACACGTCAGAAAAGGGTTTGAATGGATGCATCGAAAGACACCGCCGCCGCTACCCAGTGCAAGGTGATTGACCACTCACCGAAGGAGGTGCGTCTTGAATTTTCCGGCGATTTGACGGCCCAAACCCTGCCTCCGCTTTGGAAACAATGCACCCGTGATGTGGAAGATTCTCGCATTCAAACACTCATCCTTGATGCATCGAAAGTGCAAACCTGCGACGGAGCAGGGATTGGTTTGTTAAGTTATCTGCTGCATCTGGCCAAAGAACGAAACATCACCGCCACTGTCATCGGTTTACGCGACGAAATGGCGCAGTTACTGGATCGTTTTTTGAAGACTTCGCCTGAACCGGCCTTTGAAACGACTCAACCGAACCCCATTGAGTCCGTTGGAATGCAGACGGTGGCTTTTTTTCAAGACATCTACGAGCAAGTCGCCTTCTTTGCAAGAGTCCTGATAACCGGCATCGCATTGCTCTTGCAGCCGCGAAAGTTTCGCTGGCATGACTTTTTCAAAATTGCCGAACATGCCGGTGTTCGTGCGGTGGGCATCGTCTCCGTTCTGGGGCTTTTGTTCGGCCTAATCATGGCGTTCAGTTCGGCGATGCCACTGAAGCAATTCGGTGTTGAAATCTATGTGTCGGACCTGGTGGCGATTGCCTTGGTGCGGGTGTTGGGCCCGTTTATCACCGCCATCATTGTCGCCGGCCGTACCGGTTCGGCCTACGCCGCGGAAATCGGAACGATGAAGATCAACAATGAAATTGACGCCCTGGAGGTAATGAACCTGGACCCGGTGGCCTTTTTAGTTCTGCCCCGGGTATGGGCTACCACAATCATGACGCCGCTGTTGACCGTTGCAGCAAATGTTCTGGGGTTGGTCGGGGCTGCGATTGTGATTCTTTCGATGGGCTATCCGCTGGTCACTTACGGCCTGCATGTGCAGTCCATTTTATCGATTCCCGATGTGATGGTCGGGCTGACCAAAGCGGTCGTTTACGGCGGCCTGATCGGCACCGTGGGCTGTCTGCGTGGTTTACAAACGCAAATCGGTTCCGGGGCCGTAGGCATTTCAACAACACGAGCCGTGGTCACCTCTATTATTTTGCTGGTGATCGCTGAAGGATGTTTCTCGGTTCTGTTGTATTTTCTGGAAATCTAAACAAATATATGAACCATGAATGGACACGACTGAACACGAACGTTTTATAGACGGGATTAAAGGAATTTACTGGCCCAAAGAATAATGAGTAAAGCGATTATTAAAATTGAAAATCTGACGATTGGCTACGATGACACCATTGTCCTGAAAGATATTTCATTCCAGGTCCGCAAGGGAGAAATCTTTGTCATTCTGGGCGGTTCCGGCTGCGGCAAAAGCACTCTTTTGAATCACCTGATCGGTCTGCACTCGCCCAAGTCGGGACGTATTTTCATACACGGACAGGATTTAACAAATGCTGACGCTGCTGGTCGCAGGCATATCCTCTCGTCCTTTGGTGTGGCCTTTCAGGGTGGCGCCCTGTTCGGTTCCATGACATTGCTGGAAAATGTTATTCTGCCCCTGACCGAGCATACTTCGCTGCCTGCTGAGGCGGTTGACTGGATCGCCCGGCAAAAGCTGGCCTTGGTCGGTCTGGCCGGCTACGAGCAGCGCATGCCGTCGCAACTCAGCGGAGGCATGCAGAAACGCGCCGCCCTGGCCCGGGCGATGGCGCTGGACCCGGACATTCTTTTTCTCGATGAACCGTCGGCGGGACTGGACCCGGTGACCGCGGCTCATCTCGACGAACTCATCATCCAATTATCTCAAACGCTGGGCATTACCTTTGTCATTGTCACCCATGAACTGCAGAGCATTTTCAGCCTCGCCGGACGGGCGATCATGCTGGATAAGGCTTCACAGGGGATTATTGCCGATGGCAATCCGGCTGAGATGAAAAATGATCGCTCCAACCCGGCTGTTTGGCGTTTTTTCAATCGAATGGCGACGGTCGATACGGTATAATCGGTCTCGAAAGCAGAAAGAAGACTTATGAAAAACAACACAACCTACTTTAAAATCGGGATGTTTGTTCTGGCTGTCGGTGTTGTACTGATTGCCGGGCTGCTGTATATCAGCGCCGATACGATCAGCGGCGATGCGACTCTGGTGGAAACGTATATTGACGAATCGGTGCAGGGACTCAATATCGGTTCGCCGGTGGTTTATCGGGGTGTTAATATCGGGCACGTTAAAGACATCACCTTCGTTCCGCGTGAGTATGTATTGAAGCCGGAAAGCCCCGAATACCAGCAATTCAGCCGGTACGTCATGGTCATTATGGCCCTCAATCCTGAGGCATTTCCAGGAAAATACGAAGATCCGCAGGCCTTTCAGACAATGATTCGAAACCAGATCGCCGGCGGCCTGCGTTTTAAACTGACTTACCAGGGTATTACCGGCATTGCATACATGGAAGCCGACTACATCGATCCGGAGCGGGAGATTCCGCTCAGTGTGCCGTGGGTTCCCAAGGGCATTTATGTGCCGTCCACACCCAGCCTGATGCGCAGTTTCACACAGGCAATTGATGATATCTTCCGCCGATTGGAAAAAATGGACATTGAAGCGGTGCTGGCCAAAATGGAAACCACGCTGGGGACGATGGATCAGGCGATTCAGGATGCGAAAATTGCCGAAGTCCGAGAGTCCTTCGTCGCATTAACCAATGAAATCCGTCAGTCGAATGAGAAACTGCAGCCCTTCCTCGAGAAAGCACAGACCCTTCCTGAAGATTTTAATGCGGCGGTCGAACAGTTCAGTTCCACGATGCAGCGGGTTGAAGCCCTGTTAGATAAACACGATCCCGATGTCGATACATTGCTGGTCGACTTAAAAATGCTTACAGAGAATTTTAAACATCTGTCCGAAACCCTCAAACAGGATCCGGCCCAGATATTACTGTCGGCCCCGCCCAAACGTTCGGAGTTAGTCCAATGAGAAAAACATTCATCATATTGACACTCATGGCCGTTTTAGTCAGCGGCTGCGGCGTCCAAAAACGAGACCCCGCAGAAAAGAAAACCTTTTTGCTGAATATCGAATGGACGGTGACTGCCGAGGATCAAAACAAACCCGTCTGCTTGTCGATCTTTCCCTGCCAGATCGCACTGCCGTTTTCGGGTCGCTCACTGGTTTATCGCACGGGGCCGGTTCAATACGAGCAGGACTATTACAATCTTTTTTTAACCAGTCCCGACGACCAGATTACCGAAGCAATGCAGCTTTGGGTGCGTCAAGCCGGATATAATCATTGCACTGGACCCGACGAAGCAACGGCCAACCCAATCATACTTAAGCCGCAAGTCGAGGCACTCTGTGCAGACTTTCAGGACGCCGGTCGTCCCGTCGCGGTTGCCCGGATGCACTTTCAAATAATAAGACAAGATGAAACTTCCGAAACTCAAACATTCGATACCCAAACGCCCCTGCCGATCAAGCCCACTGCTGCGGAGGTTGTCGAGGGGCTTAGCGATTGTTTGACGCAGATTTTCCAGGAACTGGAAAACATTCTAATTGCCGAAAAATAGGTGAGGTCGTAAAACATGGATGTAAAATACTGGGAGCGGGTTGGCAAAGAGTATGAGAAGGAAATCTTCAGCGTCTACGGCAATGACAAATACGCGATCATTGAATCCAGAATCAACTCTTTTTTTAACGACAAGCATGTCGCGGCGGATGTTGGCTGCGGGATCGGCACCTTTTTGCCGCTTTTGTCGGGGGGATTTAAAAAGGTTTATGCGAATGATTATTCGCGGTCCTGTTTGAAGAAGGCAAAAAAACAATACGGCGAGTTGCCAAATGTTGTTTTTCGAAAAAGTGATTTAACGCAGAAAGAGCTTGGGTTCTCGAAAGTGCATTTTGCGTTGTGTTCGAATGTGATCATTTCGCCATCGATTCCGACCCGCTTGAAAATCCTGAAAAACATGCATCGGCACCTGTATAAAAAGGGACATTTATTCCTGGTCGTGCCATCACTCGAATCGGCATTGTTCACGGGATTTCGTTTGATTGACTGGAACTTGAAGACCGGTCAGAGCCCTGCTAAAGCGGTACATTGTGGATTTGAAGACGGTAAGGTTTCCACATCCACATTTTATCAGGGCGTGATCGATATCGAAAACGTCGGCACCAAGCATTATCTGCGCGAGGAACTGCAAGTCCTTTTAACGGACACAGGATTTGCCGTTAAAGATATCTGTAAAATCGAATACGACTGGCCGACGGAATTTTCCGATCCGCCGGCATGGATGAAAGCCCCCTACCCATGGGACTGGCTCGTCGTCGCCCAAAAACGATAACACCTTTTTAGCAGCCGATTAAAACAGCGTGTTTTGTCATGCCGGTTTTGACCCGGTATCCAAAACGCGATGCGCGGTGATATTGAACGACCTAGTTCCCGGTTCAAGGGCCGGGGTGTCATTGCTTGGCGGTCAAGGTCATCAGTCCTTACCAACTGAACACGATTTCCTCGGCATTAATTCTAACATAACCCAAAATGCGGCAATCTGTACAGCGAAAAGACAGTCGCTGGTCTTGTTTCGGTGTTTGGTCCGATTGAATCAGTTCGAGCAAATTTTCATACGATTCGGTGGAGCGAACAATATCCAGTTGTCCGGCCTGTTGTGCCTGCTGAATCCATTTGAAATTCTTGATGATATGTTTCTGCTTATACGGCGGAGAAAAACGCGGCCAGTCTTTTCCCGCCTTATCTGTTGGCTTTCTCCATCCGTAGCAATTCTCGCATTTACCGAAGATATTGTGTTGATCGGGGTCGGTTTCGCACAGGTCGTCCGGCACCACACCCACCGGCCTGCTAATGAGACCCTTGGCGAATTTATGTCCGCGGATTTCATCCCATCGCTGACGAGTCAGACAAAACACTGGCATCTGATGAGACCCAATCGGAAAACATGACGGCAGCGGATCAGGTAAATCCGAACTGCTAAGATAACGTTCTAAAGGAGAATTTATATGATAGTATTTAATATCTATATGGCCGCATTCTCTACATGTGATTCCATCGGAATCATATGCAGAATTGCCAACAAAAGAAAACGGTGAATCACAAGACAATTCAAAATAGTCACATTTCCGATTCTTAGATTCCGAGTGATATTGAACCGGTCGAAAATCAAATAGGCTTTTCTCCTGCTCCGTCAGAAGGGATAAAAAATCCTCCGAAAAAACCGTCCGATGAGCAAATGGAAAGATTTTAACACTGGCAATATCAGCTTTATTTACAAAAGTAAGCATCAGAGGAGTCTGTGATCGTTGGCCAATCGGTTTCTGACATGTCCGACACTGGCCAGCTTTAAAAAAAGCTTCTCCTTCATCTGGCAACATGCAACCGAACTTTTCGTCAGGCTTAATCAGATACAATTCAGGATTCATATATTTTTCGGCTTCGACGGAAGGCGGCAGAGGTTTGTCGTATTCGATTGGACCTTCCTGTAAAAGTGAAATGCCGTTGGTGCCCATAGAGTCCCACAACGCCTCAAAAGCCTTTTTATATGTCGATGCTTCACCGCACACTTTCGGCTTGCCCTTTTTCCAAAGTTTCCAACCGGCTTCCGTTTTTTTCCATTTGCAAATAATCGGCATTGCACTATCCTTCTTATTCAATCTATTTCATCAGGTCGTATTTAATCGAGTATGAATCGCCGTCAAATTCGGTGTTGACTTTGTAGCCGGAGTTATAGAACAGTTGGAGCATGGATTTATTGATGGGCAGAACGGTTGCATAGAAACTCTTCACTTGGCGGTCCATCGCAATCCGCGTCAGGTAATCCAGCAGGACGAACCCCATTCCCTTGTCCTGCCATTCATCCTGTACAATAAATGCCACTTCGGCCACCTGCGTCTTGGGATCGAGAAAATACTGTGCAATCGCAACGATTTCTTCGGCGCCTTCGGCTCCCGGCACAATGCCCACAATGGCCAAATTCTGCTCGTAGTCCACATTGGTCAGTTTCTGCACATCCTTATGCGGGAACGTTCGCGTGTGGGTAAAGTAGCGTTTTTTGACCGACTCGGCCGACAGGGAATACAGCATCTCTGACAGTGTCTTTTCATCCGTCGGCTTAACCGGGCGGAAGAAAATCTCCGTCCCGTCCTTGAGTGTTTCGTAGTGCTCCAGTTCCTGCGGGTAACGAACCTTGTCCCATTCCATCTCGATCTGGTCGGGGTGGATGTATTGGCGGCTCTTGGCGGCCTGAATGAGTTCCTTGCGGAACTTCGGATGCGCAATATTAATCAATGACAGTACACGTTCGCGAATGGATTTGCCGTGCAGATAGGCGATGCCGTATTCGGTCACCACATAATGCACATCACCGCGAGTGGTTACGACGCCGGCGCCTTCGGTCAGCACCGGGACAATTCTCGAAATCGTATCACCTTTGGCGGTGGACGGCATGGCAATGATGGGTTTGCCGCCGCGGGACCGTGCGCAGCCGCGGATAAAGTCCACCTGCCCGCCGATGCCGCTGTAGAATTTATAGCCGAGTGAATCCGCGCAGACCTGACCGGTCAAGTCGATCTCGAGGCCAACGTTAATACCGACCATTTTTTCATGCTGGCCAATCACGAACGGATCATTGACGTACTCGGTCGGATGAAATTCAAAAAACGGATTGTTGTCGATATAGTCATACAATTTCTGCGAACCCATGCAAAAACTGGCCACGACTTTGTTGCGATTAATCGTTTTCTTCGAACACGTCACCGCCCCGCACTCGATCAGTTCCATGATCCAGTCGCCGAACATCTCGGTGTGAATGCCCAGTTCTTTTTTGTCATGTAAAAATTCCGCCATGGCCTGCGGAATTCGTCCGATCCCGCATTCGATGGTACTTCCGTCATCAATCAGCCGGCTGAGATTTCGCCCGATATCACGTAAAACATCCGTCGGCATCGCCGGGTCCACCGGAATCACCGGCTCGTCAAACGGCACCATCGCATCGATACTGTTGACATGAATAAAACTGTCGCCCATCGTCCGGGGCATTGACTCATTGACCTGCGCAATCACCAGATTGGCATTGGCCGCGGCGGTCTTCACGATATCCACCGAAACGCCCAGGCTGCAGAGCCCGTTTACATCCGGCGGTGTGACGCTGATCAACGCTACATCCAGCGAAATGCGTCCGCTTTCAAACTGCCGGGGAATATCCGACAGGAAAATCGGCGTGTAATCGCCAACGCCCTCTTCGAAAGCTCCACGGACATTTTCGGCAATGAAAAAACTGTTCATCTTGAACTTTTCGCGGAATTTCGGATTCGCATACGGCGCAGCGCCCATCGTCAATAGATGAATGATATGCGCATCGGAAATATGCTTGCCGTAATCGATTAAACCATGCACGAGATGTTGAGGTTGGCCGCAGCCGGTGCCGATGAAAATGCGATCTCCGGGCTGAATGCGTTTGATCGCATCGCGGGCATCCATAACCAAATAATTATATTTTTCTTTCCAGTCGAACGTTTTCATCATTCGTTCCTTCCTGAAATTGATAGGCTGTTATTTTCAGTGTCAATTCAACGTTGCAAATTATCTTTTTTCCAGGGTCATCATCGAATCCACCGCAATCGGTGTGGTGCCTTCGCGTCCAACCACGAAGGGATTGATATCCAACTCCTTGATCTGCGGGAATTCGGTGACTAACTGCGACAGCCGCTGCAGGGCTTCGGCAATGACGTTGATATCGACACCCTCTTCGCCGCGGGTGCCTTTTAATATTTCATGCGTCTTGGTTCGCACCAGCATTTCCATCGCCTCGTCAGCGGTCAGCGGAGCCGGGTAAAATACTACGTCCTCCAAGACTTCCACCAACTTGCCGCCGGTGCCAAACATCATCAGCGGGCCGAATCGCGGATCGCGGTTCATCCCTAAAATCACCTCGCGTCCGGTGGTACACATCTGTTCGACGCATATTCCCAACACGTTGGCATTCGGAGCCTTTTTGGGAATTCGATACATCATCAGGTCAAACACATCCATGACCTGTTGTTCGCCGATGACATTCGTCTTCACGCCTCCGACGTCTGTTTTGTGCAGAATATCCGGCGACCAGACTTTCATCACAACGGGATAGCCGATACGTGTGGCAATATTGACCGCCTGTTCGGGTGTTGTGGCAACACCGCCCTGCGGTGTCACAAACCCGTACGCGTCAAGAATTTCCTTGGCTTCCATCTCACCGACTTCGTACTGTTCCATACGGATGTGGCGGTCAATAATCCGTTCCACCTTGCGGCGGTTGACGTTAAACAGCTTGACGACACGTTTAGGCCGTGATTTCCATTGCGAATAACGGTGCATCACCTTAATGGTCTTGACGGCGCTTTCCGGCGAATCATACGGCGGCACTTTGCCTTTTCGCAGTGTCTTAACCGCGTCCGCAACCCGGCTGGCACCGAGAAAACACGTCAATATCGGTTTTTTATTGCCGTTTTCTTGACTAACCCGCACAACGGCCTCAGCGGTTCCAACGCATTCGGTCATCGCATGCGGGCTCAGCAATACCAGTACCGCATCGACATTGGGGTCATCCAGCACTGCGCGAATCGCGAATTCGTACCGGTCCGACAGCGCATCGCCCAGCAGGTCAATCGGATTGCTGATGCTGGCCGCCCGGGAAAGCTCTTTGGAGTTTGCCAGACGGTCGTGTGTTTCGGGAGTAAACTGAGCCAGTTGGAGCCCTTCACGTTCGATGGCGTCGGTGGCCATAATCCCCGCCCCGCCGGCATTGGCGATGACGGCTACGCGTGAGCCTTTCGGCAGCGGCTGATAGGAGAACGCCCGTGCATAATCAAACTGGTCCTTGATCGACTCACAGCGAACCACGCCGGCCCGTTCAAAAACGCATTCATACGCGCTTTCCACTTCCGCCAATCGTCCCGTATGCGATGAGGCCGCACGGGCGCCGGCTTCGGTTACGCCGGCTTTCATTAACAGAATCGGTTTCTTGCGACTGATGCGTTCAGCCTGGCGGATAAAGGCATCGCCGTCGGCAATCGTTTCAAGATAGCCCGCGATTACTTTGGTTTCGTCATCTTCGCCCATCGCGCGAATAATCGCTAACTCGTCCACGTCGGCCTTGTTGCCGATACTGACGAGCTTGCTGAATCCGAGGCTGGTTTCGCGAGCCATATCTACGATGGCCGCCAAAAGCGAGCCGGACTGTGAAAAATAGCCGATCGATCCGGCCGCGGGCAAATCGCCGCCGAAACTGGCATTCAGTTTGTTGGCTGGAACCATGATGCCGATGCAGTTGGGCCCGATGATGCGGATGCCGGCTGTTTTAGCAATGCGGACAATGGATTGTTCCAGGTCGGTTCCTTCGGGGCCGGACTCTTTGAAGCCGGATGCAACGATGATCACCGATTTGGTTCCGATCGACGCACAGTCTTTCATGACGTTCAGGGCGTGTTTGGCGGCGACCACAATCACGACCAGATCGGGCGTCTGGCCGATCGATTTAAGGTCGGGATAGGCCTTCAGACCCTGAATTTCATCGGTTGTGGGATTGACCGGGTAGATATCGCCCTCAAAGCCGGCCTTCAGCATCCCGGCAAGGATTTCGTACCCCACCTTGCCGCTGGTGCGGGAAGCACCGACGATTGCAACTGATTGAGGGTTAAAAAAATGATCCAGACTCATAGCTTCCTCTATCTCATACCAGTCCCACTAAAAACAGCGTTTGCTGCGAGGCGATGTCATGCTTCCCCAAAAAAACGGGCTCACGCAAAGCACGCCGCACCCTCAAGGGTGTTGATGTTTTTATACCCCCAAACACAACATTTGTAAAGGATTTTGTCCCTTTTGTGTCCGCATTTAGACAAAAACTACGAATTCCGCCCCAAGACAAAAGCTACACAATGAGCCTTTCGCCCTAATAGCACGAAAAAACGCTTCAGAGTCCAAACAGATTCCCTGCTCCTTTTGGTATGGATTAATTAGCCATCCAATAACTGGAGAATTTCGTAAAATCAGCCAAATCAACTTTTCCATCATAATTCAAATCGGCCCAATCGCACCAATTGTTCAGTTCATCACAATCCTGAGCAAGCCAGAATGCCATCTCTCCATCAATATCAAATATGTCGACGATATCATCACCATCAAAGTCCCCCGGAACTTCTGTACTGGTGGCCACCAATTGAACACTATCGGCCCCATAGACAATATCAAAAGCAGGCCTGCCGCAAATGTCCAACCCGACAACATCAGCAAACTGTCCGCTCACCGAATTCACATGAATGATCTCAAACACATCCCCCGGCACCGGCAGGAATCTATCTGACAAAGTCACATACAAAGTACCACCCAAAACAGCATCACCCTGAATATCTAAAACATCATATTCCTCACCGCCAATCAATCCTCCAATATCAACCCGAAGCGAACCCGTTTGAGTATAATCACCCCGAACCTCTAACAAACCACTCGATAAGCCCGGGCTGATCACACCGGCATTCGATACATCAGCCTCGATTATTCCGGTACCGCTCACATTATCGCCAGTATTAACGTTTAAGCTAGCGGCAAAAATATAACCACTATCCAGCAAGATGTCTTGGAAATTAAAATTATCATTAATAATTAAATTCGCATCGTTGTAAATTATGCCATCGAAAACAGTATCATGGTTAATCTCAATTATCCCACTGTTTTCAATGTTTCCATAGATATAATTTGCCCTTTTAGCACCGCCTGCATTCTGGCTTACAAGTTTGGATGTGGGGCTGATAACGATATCATTGTAGACTCTGGCATATCTGTCATAGCCATGATGAGCACTTCCCCAGTACCCCTGATACTCCTGCAATGAGTTAAGCTGGATTTGACCTCCATTTTCAAGATATATTTTTCCTGTTCCTGTAATTTCTGATTCTATCGGAGGACAACTTGATGGATTTCCTCTGGTCCATGCATATGAAACTGTTGATTTGGATGTCTCAAGGACCGATCCATAACCTGATACATTTATGAGTCCATTATTCGCGACGTCATTATCGGCAACTTGACATACCCCGTCGATATCAACGACATCATTAACAGTAAATGAGTCCGTATAAATTATATCAAGTGACTTCAAGTAAAGATTGTCGCCGGACATAACCCCCTTCACTGTTCCGCTGCCTTCGATAACATTTGCACCGGAATTACTAGACTGAGTACCAAGTACAACTGAACCACCAGATAACGTCATTTTACTCTGATTTTCGATCTCCGATTCTAAATATAAATCATCATAGATATTGCATGAACCTTGGTTTAAAAACTTACCGTATATACGAAGATCTTGATTGATTTCTATTAATCCGTTACTGTTCAGATCGCCGTTGATGATATTCGGTTTTTTAGCATCACCTGCATTAAAACTAATAAGACTTGAATTGTGCTCTATGCTGATATCATTGTCTACTTGACCGTGTCTATCATAACCATGATGAGCGCTTCCATAGTAACCGCTATATTTTTGCAGTGAATTGAGTTGCAGAGTAGCCCCATTTTTTACAAGGATTGTGCCTTCTCCGCTTATAACAGATTCGACAATTGGACAACTTGAAGAATTGCCAACTGTCCAAGAATATAATTCTGTCGAATTGGATGTTTCAAGAAGTGCCCCGGAACCGACAATGGAAATGGCACCTTCATTCGTCAGATCATGATCAGTAACCTGACACTTGCCGGGAATTTCAAGTGTATTATTATTGATTAGAGTATCTGCGTAAATCGTATTTTGACCAGCGAATTTCACTGTTTCCCCAGAAAGGGCACCCTTCACTGTCCCGCTGCCTTCGATTATATTTTCATGAGTAGTAATCGATTCACCCCCAAAAACAAGTGTTCCACCGGACAATGTCAATGTGTTTTCGTTATATATTTCAGATTCAAGAGCCAACTCTGCCGCAATATCACAGACACTCTGATTGTCTAACTTACCATAAATACGAAGATCGTAATCAATTTCCATCGTTCCGGCATTCTCGATGTCACCATAGATTAAATTAGCATTCCGAGCCCCCCCAACATCCGAACTGATGAGCTTCGAAGCCGAATCAATAAATATATTGTTGTCAATTTTACCATACCTATCATAGCCCCATAAAACCAGACCCCCTCCTGATGAACTTGTATGGTTATAATGTTGCAATGAATTAAGGTGAAGTTCGGCACCTGCTTCTAAACGAAGTGAACCGAGACCTAATATGGATGAATCTCTGGGAGGACAACTATATATATTCCCTGTTGTCCAGGAATACAGCTCAGTAGAATCGGATGTCGCAAGAGATGAACCGGCTCCTGAAATTGTTACATCACCTTCATTCGTCAGGTCATTGTCTGTGACTGACAAGAGAGCTTGTAAAACCGAACTGCCGGACATCATGCCACCGTTACCAAGAAATGTGCCGGTCCCCGTTAATAGGCCTCCTGTAATATTGGCTGAATTGTTTATCTGCACAACACTATTGGGATCCGCCGCTTCAATAATCCCGTTGGGTACAAGGTTATTAATTTGAGTATTTATTTGAAGTTGTCCCTCTGACGCTCTGATCGTACCCGAATTAAAACTTACGCCGCTGGACGCGGATAAAATAAGTTCTCCCTCCTGAGTTTCAATAACACCTTCATTGTCAAATATGGAAGAAAAATTCGCAGAACCAGTGCCGGGACCTAATATTCTCCCTCCGGATTGATTGAAAAGTCTGCCGTTTCCATTTACGGTTGCTGAATTCCCCAAGTGTATAGTTCCCGAATTATGTGAACTATTATCGACTGTTAATTCACGTGAAGGCTCAATGCCAAGATAAGATGTAGACGCGATATCAATAGATTCCAGATGTGAGTTTTGATCAAGATAAATGTTTTTCGTACCGTTAACATCAACATGATATTTAGTTGTAGCGATTTGAATATTAAGACTTATAGGGGCATATCCGCCAATCTTGATCTCAACAGGGACCGTAACACTTTGCTGAGTAGGCCCTCGTTCAGATAAAAATTCGTCAAAATCCGATGAGTCAAGATTAAATAAAGCGGTCTGAATTTGTTCCCCGCCTTGTGTTATAACTTTCAGCATATAATTTCCAAACAGGGTCGGCTGAGCAAGTAAATCCCAATTGAGGCTATCGCTCCAATAACCACTGTTTATCGGAGAAGTGTTAATGATTGAACACACATCTGAAACGCTTGCAGACAAAGAAATCTGGGCCTGGATCCAAACAACATTCAATGTCCCGATAGCGTCATCCGAACTGTTTTTCAGGACATAGGCACCAGCCGGCAAATCATCTGGAGTAATATCCGCTAAAGCTACCGGGTAAGAAAAAATGAACGCAAATAGAATGACAATTAACCTGAACTCAAATTTTGAACAATTAAACACCCTCGGTCTCCCTTTAAGCAGAGTAAGTTTGACATCAACAGTTTCTTCAGGGGATTCCCCATTATCGCCAAACAAGATTAAGTTTGGACAATATATCAAATCTATCTGGTTTAGTTCAAGTCTTTTTGCGACAAAAACTATTACATTTTAGCAATTCCCGTATTTACCACGATATCTATCTGCCACTGGCATCCAAAAAAAATGTTCAATAATAATATTTAAATATAAAACTTTGTTTGATATATGAACAACTTATGCTATAATACACAAAATTAAAATGCTATTTTAAAATTCAATGATCGAACTCAAAAAAGGAGCCGATATCAGTAAGTCATCATCGGCGAAGCTGATTTCGCATGCTTGAGTGCTTGTATTCTTTAGGAGCCATTCGGGTTCATTCGTGGCTAAAATATGGTTACAGAGTGGACAACTTTGGCAACGTTTGGGCACACTTTGGCGTCGTTTCGGACAACCTTTGAAGCATAATAACAGGCATATTCGTCGTTTTCAGGCTAAAAACGAAGAAAGCACAAAAAAAATAAAAGATAAAACCATACCTAGTACTTTGTCCGCCGAAGAATGTCGGTTCAACGCCGCACCGAACGGACAGATGCGTTCAAGGCCGAAACAGCCAATGTCAAAGCATTGGCGATGCAGGCATTGGAGGCAGATGCCGTTTGCTGCAAGTTGAACCCGTCATTATTTCAAGGACACAGGACTAGTGTCAAATTGACAACGCATGTTTTAAAAGAACAACTGGGGTTGAAAAAAGTCTTTACACAGCCCCCTTTTATGGCTATATTATTCGCTTTATCGCCGATGTAGCTCAACTGGTAGAGCACAGCTTTCGTAAAGCTGAGGTCATGGGTTCAAATCCCATCATCGGCTCTTTTCTTTCCCCTCCGATGCCCCTCAGAACAAATTCACCTAATTGCCCAGCGGTTTTTCGGATGTGGCCATGGGGCTGGCGGGGATATTGAACGTATCGATTGGGTCCGGCTGGGCGGGATCGTAGTGGCCGAAATCATCGGCGACACATTCGCTCAGGCCCAGCTTATTATCGATAATCCCCTGAATGATACATTGGGCCAGTTGATAACTGCCGTAGGCATTATGATGCGTGCCGTCCTGAAAAGCTTTGTCCAGGTCATCGCCCAGGGCCTTGTACAAAATTTTGCTCATGGCATGCAGGTCAATCAGGGCTGTATCGGTTTTGGCCGCCACATCCCGAACCGCATCCGGATAGCCTTCCAGCGTATCATTTTCGATGCCGGATTTCCGTTCCATACTGGTGACCAATACCGGCGTCGCGCCGCGTTTTTTCGCCTCGGCAACGATGTCCAGCAGATTCTTGCGATACATCTCCAGGGCATCATCAGCCCGGTGTTTCATGTCATTATGACCGAACTGCAAAAACAGATAATCCCCCGGCTGGATTTGGCTCCAAACCTTATCGAACCGTTTGGCACCGAGTGAACTGCGAATCGACTCGCCCGATTGGGCGTGATTAGAAACCGCAACTTCCGGCTTGAAAAAACGTGTCAGCATCTGTCCCCAACTGTTCCACGGCTCATTCGGCTGATCACACACCGTCGAATCGCCCAGCAGATAGACCGTCGGAATGTTTTCGGCCGGTTCAATCTCAATCGCACAAAGACAGGGCCGCGATCCATTAAACTCCAGCGTCAATTTGTCATCCCAGGCAACCATCTCATTGTCCTTTTCACGACCCTTGAGTCGGACTTTATCGCCGCCGTCAATGTCCGGTGTTCGGATATTGACGATGATGGTCTCTGTTTTGAATTGGCCGGGTTCAGTTTGCACGTTTTCCAGCATCAACCGCCGCATTTCTGCCTTAACCGTTGTATTCGATTGCCCTTTAGCGTCTCCCAGTACCATAGTGACTTTGTAATTACCTTCCGGCAGCTTAACGGAATAGAAAAATGGGGTGTCGCTTGTGACAAAATCACTTTTTAACGCGTCGTCTCCGTCGTGATCGATTGTCTGAATCGACGCCTCCGGCTCGAAACCGTAACCACGCTCGTCCGTATAGACCGTATCGGCCGAAACAGCGATATATCCTTCTGCCGTATTCCCTGAACCGAAGTCATAACGAAGACAGGGCTTGCCCCCGGCAGAAATCGACAGCGACAATAGAATCACTAGAATGCATAAAATACCGGTTTTCAATTTCGACAGATTCATCATATCAATCTCCAAATGCCTTATTCGACCACGACGCCTTTTTTCAGAATAATGTTAGCATACAGCGCCGATTCGCCGGTTGCAATAACAGCATAAGCATTTTTGGCCCTTTCGTAAAATGCAAACCGTTCGACATTTTCGTAGCCGTCATATTTTTCGCCGCTGGCGAGAATGATTTTATCGTATTGGTCCCAGATCGGCGTTTCCACGGTATCGCCCGGAACGAGCTGCATCAAGGCCACCGGTTTTTTCGCATAGATATCCAGCGGGAACACTTTCAAAATAGCTTCCAGCAGCGGCGGCACCCCGTGACCATCGGCGCGAATCAGACGCTGAGCAATCGACGCAGCCGGAAAATTGCCGTCGGCAATCACCAACTCATCACCATGGCCCATTTCCATCAAAATCTTCAACAGTTCCGGGCTTAAAATACTGGGTACGTTTTTTAACATTGATTATTCCTCTCTCCAATTTCTTGACTAATATTTATGTCCATGAACATTCGACGTTCTGAACCCGAAAATGGCAATCACAACAAAACAAATCAACGGCAGAATAAACGATACTCGCGTGCTGGACAGCATCATGAAACCCAGGTTGAACGCGTCCATATCCATAATCGCCCCCTGCATCGGAGGCATCAGGCATCCGCCGCCAATCGCCATAATCAACCCCGCGGCTCCCAGTTTTGCGTCATCGCCAAGCCCTTTTAACGCAATTCCGTAGATCGTCGGAAACATCAGCGACATGCACGCCGAAACGCCCATTAAGCAATACAAGCCGGAAACACCTTGAATAAAGATTGTTCCGCCGATCAAAGCAAATCCCCCAATAGCCAGAGTCATCAGCAGCCCGCCGGGACTGAAATATTTGAGCAGATAAGTACAGATAAAGCGGCTGCTGACAAAGACTGACATCGCAACGATATTATGGTTCTGGGCAACGGATTTTTCCATCCCCAGTTCATTGACACCATATTGAATAATAAACGTCCAGCACATAATCTGTGCCCCCACATAAAATGCCTGGGCGATGACCCCTTCCACATATTTCCGATTTGATGTAAGTCGGCTAAAAGTACCCCAAAGATCGATCTTGTTGTCATCCTCTCCCTTTGTTTTGGGAAGTTTGACAATTGTAAAAATGACCAGGACTGCCAGCACAACAATTCCGAGTACCGTATAGGGGCCAATGATAACGCCCAGGTCGCTTTGCTGGATCGACGCGAATTTTTCCGGGTCCGTTTCCTGCAGCAACCGTCGGCCGGCTTCGTCGGTTGTGTCCAGCTTGGCTAAAATAAATTGGCTGGCCACAAACATCCCGGTAATGGACCCCATGGGGTTGAAGGACTGTGCAAAATTTAAACGCTGCGTCGATGTTTCTTCCGCCCCCATCGCAAGGATATAAGGATTGGAACTGGTTTCCAGAAATGACAAACCGCAAGTCAAAATAAAATAAGACAGCAAAAACGCCCAGAATGCCATCATCATACCCGATGGAATAAACAGCAAACAGCCCGTCGCATACAACGCCAATCCCAGCAGGATACCAGTTTTGTAGCTAAATCGCTTAATAAATAGAGCCGCCGGAATGGCCATAACACAGTAACCGCCATAAAAAGCAAACTGAACCAGTGAACTCTGAAAGTTGCTGATCAGCAAGATATTCTTGAATGCCGCAACCATTGGATTGGTAATGTCGTTGGCAAATCCCCACAGGGCAAACAAAAAGGTGACCATCACAAAAGGCCAGAGGATCTCCGGAGAAATCACCCGAGTCTTTTGACCTGCCTCATTAACACGTTTTGCCATTATCTATCCTTTCACCAAGCAAGCATTATATTAATGTGAGTCTATTCTGTGACTCACAAAGAATCTGTTAATCAAGGCCACGATTAGAATGAATCAGCGGCGAACTGGATTTGCCACACATTTACCGGTTTATGCGATTCTTCCTTTTTTGTCAACAGTACAACATGATAAATGCCGGTCTTTTTAAAATGCATTGTACCGATTTTAACCATCTTGCCGTCACTCCAGTTTGCTGTCCCGGGGACCTCAAATGACACGGACTGCCCATCGGTTTCGATCTTGAGAGAAACATTCCCCTGAGCGGATGCAAATTCCCCGCGCAGTTGATAGGTGCCGGCCTTCGGAATCCGAGCCAGCCAGTGAATCGACTCTGACGCATTATTCCACATGCCAATATTCTTACGCCCTTTCTGTGATTCTTCAAGCGAAATCTGTTGACCGCTCAAGACCGCTTTTTCTGCCGTCAACGCCACCGCATCCGGCAATGCAAATAAATTGCTGCCGAGGTCAAAGCCTTCAATCTTAAAAACATACGCATGTTGACAGGGACGCTTATCGGCGCTCAGTTGCGGCGGCTGGATCACCAGCGAGCCCTCCGACCCCAGCGAATAGGCAACCTTCTCATCACTGCCCAGAAGCTGAATCTTCGCATCCGGTCCCACAGTGTTCACGCAAACGGCATCCAGTACCAGTTGGCCTTCCGGCCATCCCAGGCAAATTGCATAGACTGTTTTTCCGTCTTTGCTTCGTGTAAAACGAATATCCTGACCGGTATAGTCAATTCGTCCAACAAAATGACCGCTTTTACCCATTTCCGTCGGCCCTTGACCGTAAATCTTCCAAGGGCGTGTTTCGTAAATCGCCTCGCCATTGACCTTCAGCCAGTCACCCATCTCAAGCAGAACGGTCTTTTGATTTTCCGGGATCGTTCCGTCCGCTTTCGGCGAGATATTTAACAATAAACAGCCGTTTTTACTGACGATATCGATCAATGTGTGAAGCACCGTTTGGGTAGACTTGACCTGAAGTCCTTCGGTATAACACCAACTTCCCCAACTGATCGTGTCATCCGTCAGCCATGGATAATCAGTCAAATGGTCGAGCCGTCCCTTTTCAAAGTCTTCGATGCCAACTTCTCGCGGGAGATCTTCGCCTTTATAGGTCACAACCACTTCTTTATCCCATTGGTTGGCTCGATTGAAATAATACGCCAGAAATTCCTGACGCGTTTTTTCAGCGATGTCGCCCAGCACAAAATCAAACCAGATAATATCCGGATGATACCCGTCGATCACTTCGGCCAGCTTCGCTTTCCAGCGGTCCAAAAATTCTTCACGCGGCATATGCCCATACATCAAACGAAGCTCCGGATCATCCGACGCTGTTGGCCAGCCTTCCTTGGGTGTATAATAGCCCGTTGGATACCCCTGGATTGCATGCTGACTGTTAAACGCATGGTGGAAGGATGTGATAAACCGCATATCCTGCTTGCGTACGGCTTTTTCCATTTCGCCGACAATATCTCGCTTAGGCCCTTTGTCTTTAGCGTTCCACGGGTTGACTTTGCTGTCCCACATCGAGAATCCGTCATGATGCTCCGCTACCGGACCGGCAAACCGTGCCCCGGCGTCCTTGAACAATTCCGCCCATTCGTCGGCGTTAAAATGTTCCGCCTTGAACATCGGCACAAAATCATGGTAGCCAAACTTCGACGGGTCACCGTAAGTCTCCACATGATGTTTGTATACCGAGTCTTTTTCAAGATGCATATTGCGCGGATACCACTCGCTGCCATAAGCCGGTACTGAATACACGCCCCAATGGAAATAAATGCCTAACTTGGCATCCATAAACCATTCCGGTGCTTCGTTATATTCTTTTAATGACTCCCAGGTGGGGTCATATTTTGCCGAGACCCAGCAGCCACAGGCAATCAATATGGCGACCAATAAAAAACCGTTAAAGGTTTGCT
The DNA here is from genome assembly GCA_963675155.1 of Anaerohalosphaeraceae bacterium. Taxonomy (GTDB): domain Bacteria; phylum Planctomycetota; class Phycisphaerae; order Sedimentisphaerales; family Anaerohalosphaeraceae; genus 4572-13. The sequence continues at coordinate 2,530,523 of OY775912.1, forward strand.
TCATGCCCTGTCCTTTCAAATATATCGACATCATCGGGTGATTATTTTATTTCTTCATCAAAAACAATTGCGACTTTGCCGCATTGGCCGCCGGCCATCAACGAATACGCCTCGGACACCTGATCCAGCCCGAAGCGATGCGTAATCAGATCTTCCGGATGAATGTCCCAGCGGACAATCCGCTCGACCAGTTCTTCCATTCGCCAGATATTCGTCACCCAGGAACCGTAGATCGTCTTCTGATCGTGGATAATATCCGGTGACGGCTGGAATTGGCAGGTTCCGCCTTCGCCGAGAAAAACAATCTTGCCCCATTTCCGCGTGGCCTGAATACACGTCAAACGCGCCTTGTTGTTGGCCGAACAATCCACCGATCGCTCGACGCCCATCCCGCCCGTTAAATCCTTGATCTGCTGAACATTATCCGGCCCGGCCTTGATCACCTCATCAAATAAATCCAGCTTTTGGGCAATCGCAATGCGTTCATCAATCATTTCGGTTCCGATGATCTTTTGCGCCCCCATTGCACGGCACAGCATCGCCGCCGCAAGCCCCACCGGTCCCAATCCGGTGACCAGAACCGCGTCATTGCCGCAGATGCCAATCTTTTCCAGCCCCTCATAGACCGTGCCGAATCCGCAGGCGACCTGGGCGCCGTCGGAATACGATAATTCATCCGGCAAAGCAACAAGGTCTTTCTCTTCGGCCAGCATATACTCAGCCATGCCCCCGTCACGCTGCCAGCCATAGGCGCGGCGATATTCATTACTTGTACAGGAAATCATATACCCCCGGCGGCAATCATTACACACGCCGCAGCCGGAAATATGGTAGATAATCACACGGTCACCGTCCTTGAATCGGCGGCATCCCGGACCGGCTTCAACGATCTGCCCGCACGGCTCATGGCCTGCAATCATTCCCGGCTGATAGCCTTCAGGCCCCTTGCCAAGATGCTCATGATAAATACAGCGGATATCCGAGCCGCAAATGGTTGACGACTTCATCTTAATCAGCACCTCGCCGTGGCCCGGCATGGGAACGTCAAACTCTTTGAGTTCAGCCGTACTGTTACCCGGCAGGATTGCACCGTTCATTTTGGCCATTTTTCAGGTCTCCCTTTTTAAAGTATTATGAAACAATAACTCCATCCACATCCCAAAGAGCTTCCCAGGTTTGGTCTTCTTTCCACAGAAATACCTGTCCCTTAATCAGCCGGCAGTTCTTGTCAATCGTCGCCAGTTCAGCCATCTCCTCATCCGTCAACGGATCACGAATGGCTGCTTCCAGATTGCTGCGGTAATGATTGACTGAAAACGGAATCGGTATCTGGCCCCGCTGAATGGCCCATTTCAAACAGACGGACACCGGATGAATTCCGTGAGCTTCGGCAATCTTGACGACGACCGGATCTTCAATGTCCACGGTATCTTCCGGCGTGCGGTCCCGTTCGGGTCGGCCGGGAGAACCGATGGGCGAATACCCGATCGGCCGGATATCACGGTCCAGACAATACTGAAATAGTTCCGGCTGCTGGAAATGCGGGTGAAGTTCCATTTCATTGCACGCCGGCTTGATTGTGCAATCACGCAAGAGAAGTTCCAACTTCGGAATCGTCATATTGGACGTACCGATATGTTTAACCAGTCCCATCTCAACCAGTTTCTCCATCTGGGCCCACGTCTTCATATAATCAGCATGGATATAGGGTTTGGCGTTTGCGCTGCGCGCCGTCACATCACAGCCCGGCGCATGATAGTTTGGAAACGGCCAGTGAACCAGGTACAAATCCAGATAATCCAGTTGTAAATCAGACAATGACTGCTTGCAGGCGCCAATCACGTCGTCATGCCTGTCATTCCAGACTTTGGAAGTGACCCACAGATCTTCTCGTTGAATCAGCCCGCTTCCGAGTATCTCACTGAACACTTGACCGATCTGGCCCTCATTGCCGTAAACCGAAGCGCAATCGATATGGCGGTACCCTAAAGCAATCGCCCCTTTGACTGCATCTGCAATCTGGTCGGCAGAAACCGCATCCGAGCCAAAGGTACCCAATCCCACCACGGGAATCAAAGCACCAGACGATAAAGCTTTCCGCTCAACCAGTTCCGGGGCAATTGGATTGTCATCCAGCTTAAATGCCGACATAAGAGCCTCCGTATCATTCTTTTATAGTACTGTTATGCTTCTCTCTTTCGATAGCCTGTTAAACAGAATGTTGATTATAATCCGGCCCATCGCATCGCGAAACGCCATTATGCGCAACTTTCACTCCAATTTGCGCATTTTCTCCTTTCACGAAACCGCCGGATGCAATATAATAATCATCACTTTTCAATTAGGGTAAATGGACGATGGAAAAAACGCGAAGAATCATACTCATGCTGGACAGTTCCCGCGCAGTGGACCGTGGAGTCATTCAGGGACTCGTTGAATACTCCCACCTTCGCGGCAACTGGTCTTTCTATCGGATGCTGCCGCTGTTTCAGACCTATCCATTCAGCAAACGGCAAACGGATACGATTCTCCAACGGCTGAAAAAACTGGATGCCGACGGCATTGTCGGGTATTTGCCGGATGAGCCGTCGCTGCTGAAAAATATTCGACAGCGTAATTTTCCAACTGTGACAATCCCGTTGCAGGAATTGATTGACGGCGTGATCAATATCCGGCAGGGAATCGAGGTCGGCATTGTTGGAGCTGAACATTTACTAAACCGCGGATTTAAGAATTTTGCGTTTTGCGGCGGCAAAAATCGATGGTCGCGCGTCCGTTGGAAACATTTCAACCGACGTATTGAACAAGCCGGTTTCACCGTGAGGCAATACCCTTTATCGAAAGAACTGAAAAAAAGGGATGCTGAATTGAAGCGACTGGCGGACTGGTTAACAAAATTGCCAAAACCTGTAGGCTTGATGGTCTGCAACGATGAACGCAGCAGCGATGTCGTGGACGCCTGTCATCTGGCCGGACTGCAAATCCCCGACCAGGTTGCTATTCTGGAGTTGATAACGATGAAATGATTTGCACGCTTTCCAATCCGCCGCTGTCAAGCATCATCCTGAATGCACAGACAGTCGGCTATAAAGCCGCGGAGGCACTGGACAACTGGATTGCAGGCAACACGGTCGGGGAAGATGATATTTTCTTTGAGCCGATTGACATCGTCACACGTCAGTCCACTGATATTTTGGCGATTGACGATCAGCAAGCAGCACAGGCCATTCGATTTATTCGCAATAATGCCCGCCGGGATATTCATGTCAACGATGTCGTCGATCAGTCAACATTATCGATCCGGGCGCTTCAGCAGCGATTCCGTAAAGCCATTGGTCGCGGCATCAATCAGGAAATTCAGCGCGTGCGAATCGGTCAATTGGCAGAAAGCATTATCAACAGTAACCAGACCATCTGTCAAATTGCCTGCAATCTGAAATTCAATGATATCAACCATGTTTCACGCATGTTTCGCAAGGTGATGGGAATGACGCCCGTCGAATACCGAAAGCGTTTTGGAACAGGCAGAGCCTTGAAAGAATAAAAAAAAGCCATCCGGGCTTTTCAAATCCATCATTTCAGGGTACCATGCAATCACATATGAAGATACAAGATAAATATAAGACGCTTCAAGAGCATCTAAAACGACTGGAAAAAGCGGCGATTGCCTATTCCGGCGGCGTGGACAGTGCGTTTTTGCTGAAAGCCGCTGCGGAAGCTTTGGCTACTGAGAACGTGTTGGCTTGTATCGGCATCAGTGCCTCGCTTTCACAGCACCAGCTCGCCCAGGCCCGCCAAATCGCAGAATTAGTGGGTGTCGAACTCGTTGAAATTCCGCTGGATGAGCTTGATGATCCGAATTACCAAGTCAACAAGGCCGACCGCTGCTTTCACTGCAAAACCTGTCAATTCCGAACAATCCGGCAATACGCCCGGCAACGCGGATACGACACCACCCTGTGCGGCAGTAATTTTGATGACAAGGACGACTATCGCCCCGGCAACCGGGCCGTCGCGGCGCTGGGCATCGGGACGCCTTTAATGGACGCCGAACTGACCAAGCCGGAAATCCGCGAACTGAGCCGCCAACTGAATCTGCCGACCGCCGATGTCCCCGCCTCCCCCTGCCTGGCCTCGCGCGTAGCCTATGGCGAAACGATTACCGAAGAAAAGCTCCAGCAGGTTGAAAAGGGAGAAGATTGCCTGCGAGAACTGGGATTTGTGGAATTTCGCGTGCGCCACCACGGCAATGTCGCCCGAATCGAAGTTTTGCCCCCAGATATCGCCAAAATCACCCAATCGCCCTGCCGGGAGCAGATCATCGAGAAATTCAAGCAAATCGGCTTCCAATACATCAGCCTCGACCTCCAGGGCTTCCGCTCCGGTTCACTCAACGAGTCTCTATCAGAAGACGAAAAACAGAAGCCCTAAGCGGCCCTGTCGCCCCGTAGCTCGCAGAGCGAAGGGGGAAGCGACGGGATGGGAGACCGAGTGGCAAACGACAATCACAGTGTTTTAGCATCGTGTCACTTCCGTTTTACGCTTTTGCTTATCCGGATTATCGTTTTTGCTGATATTCAAGCAAAATAAACTCTATTAAACAGCTAAGAGATAGCTTTAATGCTCGAAAACCCTCATTTATAACTGCAAAATCGCAGGATTCCGCATACAAAGTGTTTGCATCACCCCTCCAATTCCTGTACGATGTGCGTCCTTTGTATATTTAGCGCTGGATTTCGCACTAAACAACTGAAAATGGTATTCAGGAGATTTTGTAATGAATTATTCGTCAGAAGTAGAAGCAATGATGTGCATTGCGAAAGGGCCCAACAATGGTCCGTCGCCGATTCCGCAAGAAGGCAAATGGACTCAGGCCCGAGAAGTCAAAGATATCTCCGGTCTGACACACGGTGTCGGCTGGTGTGCCCCGCAGCAGGGAGCCTGCAAGCTGACCCTCAACATCAAGGACGGGATCATCGAGGAAGCTCTCATCGAGACCCTCGGCTGCACCGGGATGACCCACTCGGCGGCGATGGCCTCGGAAATTCTTGCCGGTAAGACCATTTTAGAAGCCTTGAACACCGACCTGGTCTGCGACGCGATCAATGTTGCCATGCGGGAACTGTTTTTGCAGATCGTTTACGGTCGAAGCCAGACGGCCTTCAGCGAAGGCGGCCTGCCGATTGGCGCCGGGCTGGAAGACCTGGGCAAGGGACTTCGCAGCGTCACCGGTACCACCTACGGCACCATCGCCAAGGGCCCGCGGTACCTCGAAGTGGCCGAAGGCTATGTGGTCGAACTGGGACTCGATGCGGATGACGAAATCATCGGTTATAAGTTTGTCAAGATCGGCCCCATGATGGAATCCATCGCCAAGGGCGTCGATGCGGGCGAAGCACTGGAAAAAGCAACCGGCACCTACGGCCGTTTCGCCGATGCCGTCAAAACCATTAACCCGAGACACGAATAGAACCCTTTACGAAATTGTCATCACGTAAGGGAATGATATAATCAGGAGAATAAAATGTCATTATTTGAAAGTTACGAAAGAAGAATCGACCAGATCCTTCCTTTCCTGAAAGAAAACGGCATCGACTCGATTGAGCAGGCCGAAGTGATTTGTAAAGAAAAGGGACTGGACATCTATGCACTGGTCAAAGAAATCCAGCCGATTGCATTTGAAAACGCTTGCTGGTCCTATGTGGTTGGTGCCGCTGTCGCCATCAAACGCGGCCAGACCAAGGCATGCGAAATCGCCGAAACACTGGGCGAAGGCTTACAGTCCTTCTGCATCCCCGGTTCGGTCGCCGACGACCGCAAAGTGGGTATCGGCCACGGTAACCTGGCTTCGATGCTGCTCCGCGAAGAAACCAAGTGCTTCGCCTTTCTGGCGGGTCACGAATCCTTCGCTGCTGCGGAAGGTGCCATCGGCCTGGCACGTTCAGCCAACAAAGCCCGCAAAGACCCGCTTCGCGTTATCCTGAACGGTCTGGGCAAAGACGCCGCACAGATTATCTCGCGTATCAACGGTTTCACCCATGTGCAAACCGCTTTTGATTATGCGACCGGCGAAGTCAAAGTCGTCAAGGAAAAAGCCTACTCCGACGGTGAGCGTGCCAAGGTTCGCTGCTATGGTGCCGACGATGTTCGCGAAGGCGTCGCGATCCTGCATTCGGAAGGCGTTGATGTGTCGATCACCGGTAATTCGACCAACCCGACGCGATTCCAGCACCCGGTTGCAGGCACCTACAAAAAAGAATGCAACCAGCAGGGCAAGAAGTACTTCTCCGTCGCTTCCGGCGGTGGAACTGGCCGCACGCTGCACCCGGACAACATGGCCGCCGGCCCCGCCTCTTACGGCATGACCGACACCATGGGTCGCATGCACTCGGACGCTCAGTTTGCCGGTTCGTCATCGGTTCCCGCACACGTGGAAATGATGGGTCTGATCGGCATGGGCAACAACCCGATGGTCGGCGCTTCAGTCGCTGTCGCCGTTGCCGTTGAGCAGGCAATGGCCTAAGAATAACAGCTATCAGCAATACAATAAAAAAGAGCCGCTCGGAATTCAATCCGGCGGCTCTTTTTGTTTTTAGTTATCCAAATCCGATTTAATTCGCAGCAGTGATCAAGTCCGGTGAAACGACATCTGAGGGTAATTCAAGCTTAAATCGAGGTGCTGTTGCCACGCTGTTAATATCCAGGTAAATATCGGTTTGACGCGACAATAAAGAATATTCGTCAACTTGCCGGAATGAATTGGCTGCGAAACTTAAAGCAGAACATTGCTCAGAACTGCGGTCATTCCGATTGAAGATGTCTTGCACCAATAAGATATTGAGGGTCGTGATGCTGAAAATTTGTAAAGCAGAAATCGCGTCTGTTGTTTCCGGCGCAGCCATGACCAAACCTGCCCCCGCCGGCACCTGCATCACAAGCAGTAAGCAGATGACAAACGCGACACAAATATACCTCTTCCTTACACTTTCCATACACTTCTCCCATTGTACATCACTGAATGTTTTAAAGTCTTATCGGAAGATTGACGCGAGTGGCAATTCTTCCCTCCAATGTTCCTGAATATCATAGTGCAAAGCCGGCTTAAAATCAAGTTAAAATGTTGCTAATATTCTGTTTTGACTGCAAAAGAACATCGGCAAAGCAGATTTAGACCGACTACACAAAACTATATAGGGAACATATCGGAAATGTACTGGACAAAAAAAAGAAGGCCAGGAAATTTTCATCACCCTGGCCTTGATCTTTTCCACCCGTCCTCCAACGTGTGTAATACCAATAATCTTATTAAACGGATTGTCCGATAATCTGTCAATTGTATTTTTGAAAAAAAATGATTAAATTTCACGCTATTGTTATTTTTTCACAATAAACGGCTTTTTTTGTCATAAATAGAGTGCTTTTTCTCTGTTGCAACCGGTGTTTTTTTCGACTATACTCGCACCTTCAAAAAGTTGAACTCACATGAAAGGATTGGATAGATGGAAGCGACCGAAAACACGGCAAAAAATGTACAGAAATTTGACCCGAGCCTGCCCTACAAGGTTGCGGATATTTCGTTGGCTGATTTCGGCCGCAAGGAACTGCAGATTGCCGAAAAAGAGATGCCCGGCCTGATGGCAACCCGTGAAAAATACGGCAAAGACCAACCCCTCAAGGGTCTGAAAATCACCGGTTCGCTGCATATGACAATTCAGACGGCGATGCTGATCGAAACATTGGAAGCCCTCGGCGCCGATGTTCGCTGGGCTTCCTGCAATATTTTCTCGACACAGGACCACGCTGCCGCTGCGATTGCCGCTGCCGGAAGAACCCCCGTTTTTGCCTGGAAAGGCGAGACACTGGAAGATTACTGGTGGTGTACCGAACAGGCGCTGACCTGGCCGGACGGCTCCGGCCCCGACATGATCGTCGATGACGGCGGCGACGCCACCATGCTGATCATCCAGGGCAAACGCGTCGAAGCCGACCCGTCTTTGCTGGAGAAGACATACGACAACAAGGAATTTAAAGTGGTCATGAACCGCCTGGCCTCGAACTACGCCGACAATCCCGGCCGCTGGACGAAGGTTTCAGAGAACATCAAGGGCGTGTCGGAAGAAACCACCACCGGCGTACATCGCCTGTACCAACTGCAGGAATCCGGCGAACTGCCCTTCCCGGCCATTAACGTCAACGACTCGGTCACCAAGTCTAAATTCGACAATCTCTACGGCTGCCGCGAATCACTGGCTGACGGTATCAAGCGTGCCACCGATGTCATGATCGCCGGTAAAGTCGTCGTTGTCGCCGGTTACGGCGATGTCGGCAAAGGCTGTGCCCACTCGATGAAAGCCTTGGGCGCCCGCGTGCTGATAACTGAGATTGATCCGATCTGCGTTTTGCAAGCGATGATGGAAGGCTACGAAGTCACGACCATGGAAGAGGCTGCACCGCAGGGCGACATTTTCGTCACCACCACCGGTAACTGCGACGTCATCTGCGGGTCCCACATGGAACAGATGAAAGACGAAAGCATCATTTGCAACATCGGCCACTTCGACAGCGAAATCGAAATGAGCTACCTGGAAAACAGTGCCGACTGCACATGCGACAACATTAAGCCCCAGGTGGACAAATGGACGCTCAAGAGCGGCCGTTCGATCATCGTGCTGGCCGAAGGCCGCCTGGTCAACCTCGGCTGCGCGACCGGCCACCCCAGCTTCGTCATGAGCAACAGCTTCACCAACCAGACGCTGGCCCAGATCATGATCGCCACCGAAAAACTCGAGCCGGGTGTGTACACCCTGCCGAAAAAGCTGGATGAAGAAGTCGCCATGCTGCACCTTCAGGCCCTCGGCGGAAAAGTCACCAAGCTGACTCAAAAGCAAGCCGACTACCTCGGCCTGCCCATCGACGGCCCCTTCAAGCCGGATCATTACCGGTACTAAGCGAATTTGTCATTCCCGTGAAGACGAGACATTTCAAAAGCCCCGATCCTAGTCGACCGGGGCTTTTTTTATGTACCTGCAAAAAGAGAAAGAACTTGAAGACTGTTGACCTTTTCTGTAAAACAGTAGCTGTATTGTTGTCAACCTGAGAAAGGATTGTCGAGCCGATGACCTCATTTGTGGTTTTATGTGTTTTGCTGGGACTCGGGCATGTGTTGCGCAGCCGGATCAAGTTGTTTCAAAAGCTGTATCTGCCGAGTTGTGTCATCGGCGGCCTTGTCGGGCTGTTACTGATACAAATAGTCTCCGCCCTCTCCTCCGATTGCCCACTGTGCGAAGTAACCACAAGCTGGCTGGATACTGTCACTGAACCCTGGCGAAAAATCCCGTCACTGCTGATTAACATCGTCTTTGCCTGCCTGTTCCTCGGCGTGAAACTGCCCAAGATGTCCGACCTCTGGAAACGCTCCGGCCCGCAGGTCGTGTATGGCCAGATCGTCGCCTGGGGCCAGTATGTCGTCGGCTTAGGCCTCTGGGTATGTGTGCTGGGATGGATATTCAAAGATCTTCCCGGCATGTTCGCCGGCATTCTGCCGGTCGGTTTCGAAGGCGGTCACGGCACCGCCGCGGGCATGGGCCCGGTGTTTGCCGAACATGGCTGGCCCGAAGGGCAGGACCTGGCCATGACCAGCGCCACCTGCGGCATCATGTCGGCCATCATCGTCGGCATGATTCTCATCAACTGGGCCGTCCGCAAAGGCTACGCCGTCAAGCACAAGGAACTCGCTGAACAAATCGAGGATGACTCCATCAGCATCATTCCCGTTGACCAACGCCCCATCGCCGGCCGGCTGACCGTCAACAGCGACGTCATCGAGGCGTTCAGCCTGCATCTGGTCGCAGTCGGTCTGGCTGTCGGTATCGGCATCCTGATACAAAACGGCTTATTCCTGATCGAAGCGCAGTCCGGCTATTTATCAACGCATCGGCTGCTGTCGAGCTTCCCATTGTTTCCGCTCTGCATGATTGGCGGACTGGTCGTCCAGCTTTGCGAGGAAAAATTTGACAAACACCACCTGATTGATCTGGGCCTGATTCGCCGGATTCAGAATTGCTCACTGGATTTTCTGGTCGTCGCGGCCATTGCGATGATTCGCATGGACGTGGTCAAAACAGCGTGGCTGCCGCTGCTGATTCTGGTTATCGCCGGGATCGCGTGGAACGTCTTTTGTGTCACCACGCTGGCACGTCGGATTCTGCCAGACGCGTGGTTCGAGCGGGCCATCGCCGAAATGGGCCAGTCCATGGGCGTGACCGCTACCGGTCTTTTACTGTTGCGGGTTGTCGATCCGGACTATGACACCCCCGCCGCGGACGCCTTCGCCTGCAAGCAGATCGTCCACGAGCCGTTCATGGGCGGCGGACTCTGGACCAGCACCGCCATTCCCCTGATTGCCATTTACGGTCCCGCCCGGGTTCTGCTGATTGCCGTCATCGTCATCAGTATCTGGCTGACCATAGGCTACTTCATGCGCATCAAACACCCGATGCAGACATAGAAGACAGCGACGTAAATTTCCTTGTCGAAACTGCAAATGACTATATAATGTATGATATAGTAGCCTCGGCCAAAGGCCGAAACCTGAATTTTGCATTTTAATGTTTGATATTTAAATTGTAATCATGGAAGGATAGAGCAATGCTGCAAGCCAAAACCGTCATGAAAAAAGACGTCATCACAATACACCCCGAAACCCCGCTGGATAAGGTCATCGATATTCTGATTGATCGCAATATCACCGGCATGCCGGTCCTGAATGATGACTCGACGCTTGCCGGTATCATTACTGAAAAAGACATCCTGAGCTTTCTCGTCGATCAGGACATTATTGATCTTTCAAATAACCGCCTGTTGTGTGAAACGACCGCCCATCACATCATGACAGCAAATGTCGTTTCATTCGACATGGATACCCCCTTGGTGGATGTTTGTGAAAGCCTGGTCAATCGAAATTTTCGCCGGGTTCCGATCACCGACAAAGACGGCAAACTCGTCGGCATCATCAGTCGCAAAGACATCATGGCAATTATTACATAACTGGTAATGTAAATGCAGCCAAAGCGTCTCGCTTCGAGAGTATTTGGATAAAAAAAAGTTGAAATCTACAGTTTTAAACGCACTGAAAGTACACTGTATTAAAGCACAGGGCAACGCCCTGTGTACTGAAAGCCTGTGGGAAATCACCCGCCCTGTGAGGGCAGAATAGCAGGCGTTATCCTTTCGAAAGTCTGCCATTCTGGCATGCATTAGAACTCAATATTTCGTATATCCTTTATATATAGTGCTTTACAATAGAGCTTCTTGCTTTGGGCACGGCATTTGCAATTACTTTATGCGGTATTTTATTATTCGTGGAAAGGAGTCATTATAGAATGCAGTTTGATAAATTTACACTGAAAGCACAGGAAGCATTGGCCACCAGCCAGCAGCTCGCGATGGCACGTAAGCACACGGTTGTCTCACCGCTGCATTTGCTGGATGCCATGCTCCAGGACGATCAGGGGCTTGCCCGGATGATCATCCAGAAGATTGGCTCTAATGCAGACCGTATCAAGAAAATGACTGACGGCGAACTGGATCGCCTGGCCACCGGTGCATCGGGAAGCCAGATGATTATGCCGGACCCGGCCTACAGCCAGGTCGTTCTGGATGCGCAAAATAAAGCCGATAAACTGGGCGATGAGTTTCTCAGTATCGAGCATTTGCTGATGTCGGTCGCCGATATCAAAAGTGACGCCAAGGAAATTCTCAGCGTCAATTCGATTTCAACCGAGCAGATCGCCAAGGCCGTACAGGAGATTCGCGGCGGTAGTAAAGTCACCGACGAAAATCCCGAAAGCAAATACAAGGCCCTTGAACGCTACGGTATTGATCTGATCGAAATGGCACGCAAAGGCAAACTTGACCCGGTCATCGGCCGGGACGAGGAAATCCGCCGCTGCATGCAGGTCCTGAACCGACGAACGAAGAATAATCCCGTTCTCATCGGCGAACCGGGCGTGGGTAAAACCGCAATCGCCGAAGGACTCGCCCAGCGAATTGTTGACGGCGACGTGCCCGCGGTCCTGAAGAACAAACGCGTCATCGCACTGGATATGGGCGCATTGATCGCCGGCACAAAGTTTCGCGGCGAATTCGAAGACCGCTTCAAAGCCGTTCTCAAAGAAGTCACCGCTTCCGATGGCGGGATCATCCTGTTCATTGACGAGTTGCATACCATCGTCGGCACCGGCAAAACCGAAGGCTCCGTCGATGCGGGCAACCTGCTCAAGCCGTCGCTGGCGCGCGGTGACCTGCGCTGCATTGGCGCGACAACACTGGACGAATACCGGAAATACGTTGAAAAAGACGCGGCTCTGGAACGCCGTTTCCAGCCGATCATGGTCGATCAGCCAACCGTCGAAGAAACGATTGCAATTCTTCGCGGCCTGAAAGACCGTTACGATGCTCATCACGGCGTGCGGATTACCGATGCCGCCCTGGTCGCGGCTGCAAATTTGTCGAACCGGTATATTGCCGACCGCTTTCTGCCCGACAAGGCGATTGATTTGGTGGACGAAGCCGCCTCTCGATTACGTATCGAAAACGATTCGCTGCCGACCGAACTGGACACGATTCGCCGGGAGATTGTCCGTTTGGAGATCGAACGCGAGGCCTTGAAAAAGGAAACCGATGCCGCCAGCGCCAAGCAGCTTGAAAAATGCCAGAAACAACTGGCCGAACTGAAAGAAAAGGACACGACCCTGTCGGCCCGCTGGGAAAATGAACGCAACGCGATCGACACCGTCAAATCACTTAAAGAGCAGATCACCGCCGCACAGGCAGAATTTGAAGATGCCCAGCGAAAAGGTGAACTGGAACGCGCCGCCCGGCTCAAATACGAAACAATTATTGGCTTGCAGTTGCAGCTCAAAGAGGCCGAAGAAGTCGTCGCTAAAGCCAACGGTTCGGCGATGATCCATAACGAGGTCAACGAGGAACAAATCGCCCAGGTCGTCAGCAAATGGTCCGGCGTGCCCGTGGCCCGTTTAGTCGGTGGCCAGCGTCAGCGGCTCATGAAAATGGAAGACGAAATCGGCACCCACGTCGTTGGCCAGGAAGAAGCGGTTTCTGCCATTTGCAACGCCGTCCGCCGCAGCCGTGCGGGACTGGGCGACCCGAATCGTCCGATCGGAACATTCCTGTTCCTCGGCCCCACCGGCGTCGGCAAAACGGAACTGTCGAAAGCACTGGCGGACTTTTTGTTCAACGACCCCAACAGCATGGTCCGCATCGACATGAGCGAATTCATGGAACAGCACTCGGTCGCCCGGCTGATCGGCGCCCCACCCGGCTATGTCGGCTATGAAGAAGGCGGCCGCTTAACCGAGGCCGTCCGGCGTAAGCCCTATTCAGTCATCCTGCTGGACGAAATCGAAAAAGCGCATCCGGATGTGTTTAATGTACTGCTGCAGGTCTTTGACGACGGCCGTCTGACCGACGGCAAGGGCCGCACCGTCGATTTCAAAAATACCGTCATTATCATGACCAGCAATTTTGCAAGCCAGCAGATTCTGGAACTGAGCGACAACGATGGCGCTGCATGGGAAATCGAAGCCCATGTGAAAGAAGCCCTGCGCAAATACTTCAAGCCGGAGTTCTTGAACCGCATTGACGAAACGATCATCTTCCATACGCTCACCCGGGACAATCTCGAACAGATTGTTGAAATTCAATTACGGGAATTGGTCAACCGGCTCAAAGACAGGCATTTTGAGGTGGAGTTTACCGATTCGGCCAGGAAGCAATTGATCGACGAAGGTTTCGATCCGGCATTCGGGGCCCGACCGCTCAAACGCGTCATCCAGCAGCGGCTCGAAAACCAGCTCGCCACCGAAATCATCGCCGGCAAAATAACCGAAGGCGACAAAATAAAAATCGACGCCGACAACCACGCATTCACATTCAACAAAATATAGAATGTCTTGCGACGGCAACCTTCAACGGCTAGAATGCTGACATGTTTTACGTCTTTTTGATTATGTTAATCCTGCTGAATGCCTGTTGGCTGGTGATGGTGTTGTTTACGCTGCCCGGCAACTGGCTGATGGTCGTCGGCACGTGCCTGTTTGCCTGGTGGCAATGGGATCGCGGCGTGTTCGGTTGGGGCATATTGGCAGCGATTACGATTCTGGCGTTAACCGCCGAGTTGATTGAGTTCTTCGCCGGCCCGGGCGGTGCCAAAAAAGCCGGAGCCGGCTGGTGGGGCGCACTGGCCGCGATCGGCGGAGCAATCTTCGGCGCCATCGTCGGCAGCGTAGTGATACCGGTCCCCCTTTTCGGCACCTTACTTGGCGCCTGCTTTGGCGCGGGACTGTTCACCTGGATCGCCGAACGGGCTGCCGGCAAGGAACACGACGATTCCGTCCGCAGCGGCGTGGGGGCGGGTACAGGCGTCCTGATCGGCACCCTCAGCAAGTTCGCGATCGGCTGCGTCATCTGGCTGCTGATCACCATCGCCGCTTTCGTATAGAAAAACGGCTTTTCCCTTTCATAATCCCCTAAAATCGATATAATCGAAGTCCTCAGCGTTCTCGGCCTGCCCGCCATAGCTCCCAGAGCGACGGCGGGTGGTTAAAATATTAATACCAATGGAATCGTAAATGGCAAAAACGAAAATTGACATCATATTCGAAAACGACGACCTGCTCGTCATCAACAAGCCCACAGGCGTGTCCGTCACAGCCGATCGCGGCGGCGCCGCTGACATCCTGCAGTTGCTCAACGGCCAAATCACCGTTACTGAGCCGCTGCGGCTGATCCATCGACTGGACAAGGAAACCTCCGGCGTCATGCTGTTGGCCAAGCACAAACCCGCCCAGAGCCGCTATTCGAGTCTTTTTGCAAAACGTCAAGTCCGCAAGCTCTACCTGGCCCTGGTCAACGGCCCCCTGTCGTATCCCGGCGGCTCCATCAAGGACCCCATCGCCCGCAGCCAGCGAAACCCGCGTGCCATGCATATCCACCCGCGTCTGGGAAAGCCCGCCCACACCGTCTGGAAGCAGTTGGCCGACTTCGGCATGCTCGCGCTCGTCGCGGCCCAAACCATCACCGGCCGCACGCATCAAATTCGTATCCATTTTTCGCATCGCGGCATGCCGCTGGCGATTGATCCGATGTACGGCGCCAATCAGCCCCTGATGCTGTCGTCCTTCAAAAACAACTATCGACCCAAACAGGACCGGGACGAACCGCCCATGATTGATCGCCTGACCCTGCACGCCTATCAACTGACGGTCCCGGTTGGCGACGAGCAAAATCCGACACTGCAGACGTTTGTAGCCGGACTGGATAAAAAATTCGCCGGAGCCGTGAAACTGCTGAACAAGCACACCCAAAACATCGCTACCGGATTCGTCGAAGAAGACGATTTACAGAAAATCCTGGACGCCGCACCCCTGGCTTATCCCTATTCGCTGGAAGAACCACAAGAAAAGGAGTAATCCCAATGCCACAGAAGAATGTCTTACTGTTAGCGTTTCAAGGTGAATTAATGTGCTTCGCCCATGTCCTCCTGCATGCACAGGATTTAAATGAAAAGGGATACAACGTCAAAATCATTATTGAAGGCGCCGCGACGAAATTAATCCCTGAGCTCAACGACCCGAAAACCCCGTTTCACGAGTTGTATCAAAAAGTCAAATCCGCCGGCTTGTTCGACTGTGTCTGTAAGGCCTGCGCCGCCAAAATGGGAACACTGCCGGCTGCCCAGCAGCAGAATTTCACGATTAAAGGGGAAGTGCTTGGCCATCCCGGTTTAGCACCGTTTATTGAAGAAGGCTACCAGATTATTACGTTTTAAGCGGATTTACACGATGGTTTACAATCGGATTCTCATCACGCAGCAGCAATTACTGCACATTGTCACAAACATGAGCCAAAAGATCAACGCCGCCTATGCGGACACGGATAATTGCCTGGCCCTGGTGATTTTGGAAGGTGCCAAATATTTCGCCAACGACCTGCTCGCAAAAATTGAATTTCCCATTGAAGTCGAATTCATCAAAGCCTCCAGCTATCTGGGCGGCACACAGTCCACCGGCAACGTCCAACTGCAGGAATGCGACGATTTGCCCCAAAAGATCGCCGGCAAAAACATCCTCCTGATTGACGACATTTATGACACCGGCCGCACCCTGTCAAAACTGCTGAAATGGCTCGATAGCTGCAACCCCGCAGACGTCAAGACCTGTATCCTGCTGGAAAAAGAAATCCCCCACGAGGAAATCATCGACATTGATTTCCTCGGCACCACCGTTGAAGACGCCTTCGTCATCGGCTACGGCCTCGACTACGAAAACCAATATCGCGACCTGCCCTTCATCGCCGAGTTATCCCCCGAACACATCGACGAATAAATCATCGTATCGGAATATCGCCCTTAAAGATGACGATAATCAGAATCACATCCAGCATCGCCTGCACACCGATAAAAACATAAGGTGAAACGCCGAAATAGTAGAAAGCCAGTAACAGGCCAAGCCATAAGATTACACAGAACGCAATCCCCTTCCAGCCCAGTTCGCTCCTGCCCAGAATCATCAGTACCCAAAATACAATTAACGGCACAATCATAAAATGACTATAGCTCCTTCATTGTTCGTCGATGCTACATTTGCGACCGATTGTAATACATCATTGCTTCGGGTAAATGGTTTCGGATATTCTGAATGCGCGACGCACTGGCCGGGTGCGTACTGAGAAACTCCGGCATACTGCCGCCCTCGCTGCCCGCGGCCATCCGCTCCCAGAATCCAAC
Source organism: Anaerohalosphaeraceae bacterium (assembly GCA_963675155.1). Lineage (GTDB taxonomy): Bacteria > Planctomycetota > Phycisphaerae > Sedimentisphaerales > Anaerohalosphaeraceae > 4572-13. Next base: position 2,547,330 of record OY775912.1, read on the forward strand.
CGCCTGCCGCGGATCATATCCCGCCATTCCCATAAAGATCATCCCCAGCCGGTCGGCCTCCATTTCATGCGTTCGGCTGTACGGCAGAAGTACCGCCACCGACGCCCCCACACCGTAAGCCGCCAAAAACAAATTTCGCGTCTCGGACGATTGGTCTTTCATCGAATAATCCAGCGCCACGCCACCCGCCGTCGCCATGATCGACTGGCTCATGCGTTCGGAGCCGTGCTTGGCAATCGCGTGCGCAATCTCGTGGCCCATCACCACCGCCAGCCCCGTATCATCCTGTGCAATGTCCAGGATACCCGTATAAACGACGACCTTGCCGCCCGGCATGCACCAGGCATTCTTCTCCTTGCTTTCAACAAGGTTGAATTCCCATTGATACCCCGCAATCTGATCGGACATATAGTTGTCCCGCATATACCGTTCCACGGCATCGGCGATACTGCGTCCGACCCGCTGAACCATCGCCGTTTTCGAAGAATCATTGCTCAGCTTGGTTTCCGGGTTTTGTAAAAACGAATTGTATTCCTGCAGCGACATCGCATTAATAAACGAGTCCGGCACCACATTCAACTGACTGCGCCCCGTAATCGGCACACTCGTGCACCCGCTGAGAACCGCCAGCACAAGACAAACCAAAACCAACACATTCCGCCGAATTAATTTTTTCATAACAATTCTCCCATACTTCTTGAACCGACTTGTCGAAAACTGTCATTCCGAGCGACAAACTGTCATTCTCTTACACTAATTTGTCATTCCCGCGAAGGCGCCGAATCCAGTACAAACAAAGTCTCGGCCAAAGGCCGAATCCTCAATTTTACATTTTGCACTTTGATCTTTAATCTATTCTTAATAGATTTCCGGCACAAACGTCTGATCCGTCAGCGGCGGTCGAACATACCCTTCGTCCTTTTGCCGCGGCGGCAGCTTAATCGGTTCCGGCGTCAAATCCTTGTACGGAATCATACTCAATAGATGCGCGATACAGTTCAGACGGGCTCGCTTTTTATTGTCCGCATTGACCACATACCACGGCGCCTGCTTGATATCCGTATATTTAAACATGTCATCCTTGGCTTTAGAGTATTCCACCCATTTGGACCGCGACTTCAGATCCATCGGACTCAGTTTCCATCGTTTCGTCGGATCTTCGATCCTCGCCTCGAACCGGTCCTCCTGTTCCTCATCACTGACTGAGAACCAGTACTTGACCAGAATGATCCCGGAACGAATCAGCATCCGCTCAAACTCCGGACACGCGCGGAAAAACTCCTGCCGCTGAGCCTCCGTGCAGAATCCCATCACGATTTCGACCCCCGCGCGGTTATACCAGCTTCGATCAAACAGGATCATTTCCCCCTCTGCGGGTAAATGCGGCACATAGCGTTGGAAATACCACTGGTCCTTTTCCCGCTCCGTCGGCGTGCCCAAAGCAACCACTTTACACACACGAGGATTGAGGCTTTGCGTAATCCGTTTGATCACACCGCCCTTGCCCGCCGCATCACGCCCCTCAAAAATGACGACCACCTTCAGCCCCTCATGTTTGATCCACTCCTGCAGCTTCACCAGCTCAATCTGCAGTTTGCGCAGCTCTTTTTCATATACTTTCTTGCTGATGGGCTGGGTTTCTTCGGAAGAGTCCGATTTGTGCTTAGTACTCTTCGAAGCCTTCTTGCCTTTGTCCTTCGCCATGTGACAACTCCTTGTTCCGGAATCCGGGTTTGTTAATTCTCTGCAATAGTATAGTCCATTTTGACCTTTTTGTGCAAAAAATAAAGAATAATCCAGAGATGTTCAAATATTTTCGCATTAATTATACCAAACTCCACCCCTGAAGCGTTATAGTATCGAAGACCATAAAACAACCGGAAAAAAAAGCATGACCAGTGATAAAAAACTGATTCAGCAGATGAAAAACGGCGACAAAGACGCCCTGCGCACGCTTTACCTCCGGCACAAGGACTTCATGCTGACGTTGGCAAACGCTCTTTTACATGATATCGCCGGCGCCGAAGACGTGGTGCATGATGTTTTCGTCAATTTCACACGAAACATCCCCACCTTCCGCCTGACCGGCAGCTTGAAAAGCTATCTGGCAACCTGCGTTGCCAATGGAGCCAGAAGTCTGCTGCGAAAGCAAAAGGTCCATGCCGTCTCAACGGATTTCCAGCAAGAACCGTCGGCGTCTCCGGTAAACTGTCCGGTTGAAGCACAGGAAACTGCCGACAGGCTAAGAAGGCACCTGGCCGAACTGCCGGATGAGCAGCGGGAAGTCGTTTTACTGCGAATCAAGGCGGGAATGAAATTCAAAGAAATTGCGGCCGCGCAGAAGGTTTCTATCCCGACTGTCCAGGGGCGATATCGTTACGGAATGGATAAACTGAGGTCTTTATTGAACGGGGAATTGCTATGAGACCGACAGAGAAACAAATACAAAACCTGATACAAAATCTAAATGACCCAACCCGGCCAGAGCTGGATAAGAAGATTTTAGACGACTGCTTCGCAGAGTTCGACAACCAAAAATCTCCTGAACTGGAAATAAGGCCGAATACATGGAGATTGATTATGCATAGCAAAATGACAAAACCCATTGCCGCGGCAATTGTCACGGCCATATTAGCAGGTGTTTACCTGACAACCGGATCAATCGACGGCGCCACCGTCGCGTGGGCGCAGGTTGTTGAGCAGTTGAACCTTCATGAAAAATACAAATGCCGCCAGCGCATCGAACGCGCCGAAGGCCCACAAATGCCCACAATGAATATCTATCACATGAATCTGTCACTCCGCCGACAGGAAGCCGAAGACGGTACAATAGGGATTATTGACATGCGGGCTGAAGATGCCGTCACACTTGAACTGGACCCGGTCAAAAAGAAAGCCATCGTTACCAAACTGCTCGGCTTCGGCCCCAGAAAAGATCCGGACATCGTCGACATGGTCAAACGCTTCGATCAGGAATCCACTGAACGTCTGGGTACAAAAAAAGTGGACGGTAAAAAACTCTCCGGTTTTCACCATCAGCCCAATGAGCATAACGACTTTACAATATGGGTCGATCCAAAAACAAAGCTCCCCGTGGAGATTGAGTTAAAACATGTTTCTGACGGCAAAATCCGCCAAACCATCTTCATGGATGAATTTGAGTTTGATTTTAATCTGCCCATGTCCGCCTTCAGTACAGAAGTCCCCGTCGGCTATGAAAGCGAAACTATCATCAGCGATTACAGACCGAGAGAGCCCAAGCAAATCCCCCCTGAGGAGGTTCAGAAAAATCTGAACCACACGGCATACAAACTTGAAAAACTGCCGTGGTTCAAGCAAATCTGCACCATCGAAACAACCAATCCGCTGGGAAGCAAAGACATAGTCTATATCACCGCTGTACAAACTGCCAATGGAAATACGATTGTTCTCACGCAGGGCAACTATTATGACACAAACAGAATGGTCTGGATCAATGATCAGCAAATAACACATCAAACCGACGCTGGCATAAAACTCTACACCCATCCCAACGGAGCCATCTATGCCGAGTATTTTCTGAGGGCTCTTTCCCAAGCCCAGCCTCAGTTCTTTGACATGAAAGATCTAAGCGATGAGCGTTTCACGCGAATGATCATCAGCCCCGGCACCAAAGCCGTTGTCAGCCTTTCAGCAAATCATCAAATGACCGACGAGCAACTGCTGGAACTGGCAGAAGCGCTGATTGAAATCAAGGCCGATTAGCGAGCATTGTTAAAGTAAAACCACAGCCCAAGCCCGATGATCTGCACAAAGACAATGCCTGCAAAAATCAGGCGAAACGAACGTTTTCGGGTTTTGTGCCGGAAGATGATCTGCCCGCAAAAAGCCGCGACACTGCCGCCGGCGAATGCCAATAAATGCAGAACAACTTCCGGCACACGCCCTTTTTGAGCAATCGCCCGACGCTTGTCAAAACCGTAAATGAAAAAAGTCAGGATGTTCAGGCTCGCAAGATAGGCAGTCAGCAGACCAATTCCCTGATACCAACTCGCCGCAAAGGTCCCGCCCGCAATCAAGATCGCGGCTAATATCCCAAAAAATTGCTTCGGTCGAATGTGTTTCATTGAAACGATTATCGGCCATTTTGATGGATTCAAGCCAGTTTTTAGCCGGATTCCTCACGCAATAGCCCAAGAAATCCAACCCGACACCGGACACCTTGATTTTGGTGGACAAATCTGCTATAATATGTGACTAAGATCACTGTAATGAAACCAGTCAAAAGCGTGGGGGTTGATGAATAGCCATTATCGGTCATTGCTGTTGCTGTTAGCATTTCTATCCGGGGCATCGGTCTGCACGGCATCAGAGAATCCAGTCGTGGTGCTGGAGACTAATTTTGGAGATATCGTCATCGAACTGTATCCTCAGGACGCCCCAATTACCGTGGATAATTTCTTAAGTTATGTCAATAGCGATTTCTATTCCTATTTACTATTTCATCGGTCCGAGAGCAAAGGACGCCTAGGAGGCGACGGCTTAACGATCGGGTCACTTGATGTAATTCAGGGCGGTGGGTTTTATCTTGAAAACATTGATGGAAATACCTATATACAAAAACGTGATCCAATATTCGATCCGATTGCCAATGAAAGCAACAATGGATTGAGCAATCTTCGCGGTACTATTTCAATGGCTCGCACAGCAGAACCGGACTCTGCAACATCTCAATTTTTTATTAATCATAAAGATAATGCTATGTTAGATTATGGAATATCTGCAGACGGCTATGGATATTGCGTATTTGGCCAAATCATAAAAGGTATGGATGCCGTTGATGCTATTGCCCAAACAAATATTATCCAAACTTCGCTATCTGTTTTTTTTCCGTATAATCCTGCGGCCGGGATATATCAAGCCTATGTCTTACCGTGTGAGAGTTCTTATTGTTCAGATTTTGTTTCCGCCGGACAGATCAACTTTGAAGATTTCGCACTGTTTGCGTCAAACTGGTTGAACGATGCCTGTGGATCAGCCAATGATTTCTGTAATGGTACCGATCTGGATTACAGCGGCGACGTAGACATGGCCGACCTGGCCCTCTTCCTTGACCACTGGGCTCAAACCGCCGGATACGAACCCTTTGCAAGCGACCTGGTGAGCGACAACTCAATCATTCTCGATGATTTTACGGCTTTCGGCGACCAATGGCTCAATTCTAACTGCGATGAGGCAAACCAATTCTGCAGCGGCGCCGACATCAATCGTGATGGCCGTGTCGATTTTATCGATTTTGCTCAGATGACCCGCAACTGGCTTATCGACTATTAAGTACAACTCAACTCTTCTTTTTCAAAACATCCCCCTTGCATTCTTTAAGATTTCTGTATATACTAACAAGAGTTCCTTGATAAACAGGGGGCGACTGGCTTCGACCGGACAGGTAGATGGCCAGGTGGCATGCCCAGGATAACGGTTGGCCTGGATAAAAATCCGTTACCATTTTTAACTGGCACTAACCAGTATAAACTGGCTGCATAATTGCGGCCCGTCCTGTGAGATTTCCTCCTGCGGGTTTCACGAGGGCGCCGAAAGCGGGATAGTTTGTCGGTGTGTTCGCGGTCGATGAGCGAAACTGAGTGAACTAGCGAAAGCAGAAGCCTGTCGTTTGGCGGCTGCTCGGGCGAATCCTAAACGAACGACTATGCATGTAGAAGCCTGACTTGAAATGTCACGGGACGGGGGTTCGACTCCCCCCGCCTCCAGTCTTCGCTCGGAGCAGAGCGTTCGAGCGAAGACTGTCGCGTCGAAGCGCAAGCGAAGACGGACGCACTGTTGCTAACCTTTGCGATTGCTCCGAGCTACGACCCGGCAGGCCATAAGTAAAGAAGAAAGGGAGGAGAATATGTCTGAATCAACAATCTTCTACTACGTCTATATCTTACAAGCCGAAAATTTCCCAGATAACTTTTATACAGGCTTCACGGAAAACCTCCAAGTCCGACTGAAAGAGCACAATCAAGGCAAATGCAAACATACAGCAAAATACATCCCATGGGAAATCAAAACAGCCATTGCTTTTACAAACAAAGAAAAAGCTCACAACTTCGAACAATACCTGAAAACATCTTCCGGCAGAGCATTTGCCAAAAAAAGATTATAGCATAAACCGTGGAAAATGAGTATCGCAGTATTTTTCGAAGAAGACCAAAAAGCCGACACCTTTGAGAAATACCTGAAATCCGGCTCCGGCCACGCTTTCGCCAAACGCCATTTCTGACACCTGTCTTTCAACATTTAACAGACTGCCCCCAGGCTATCGTTGAATCTCCGTGCCGCAATTGGGGCAGATGATAACATCGCTGACTGGAGTGTTGTGTTTAAGCCGGCTTCTTACAATAAACAACATCGGCAGGGTCACCACCGGAAAGACCAGCCACAGGATGACCGCAATCACGGCGACAGGTTCTTCCGGCAGGCCGTATTGAGCAAGCCCGGTAATAACACCGAGCAGTGAGCATGTATTTAAAACGCTCGCCAGGCAAATTGAAACCATCCCGACAACACCTGTAATCAGCCGCCTCCCAAGACTCAGGATCAATATATTCACAGCAGCAGTTAAGATAACCAACAGCATCCAATAAAAATACGTCCCCCCAACCCCGCCTCCAAGCATCGCAAGGGAAAGAAATACACCTAATGACGCATTCAAAATAATCGCAATGATTCTCATAACACTTACCGCTTTATTCATCTTTGAGTCCTTCCAGTTTTTTCAGTACGTATCAGAACAGACGCCAAACAGACCTGAATATTACAGGAAAAATGAGAAAAAAACAATTCTTTGGATGAATCAACCTCAGGAATCCGGCTTTATATTTATAACTGAAAGCTTTTAATGCCGATTGAATTCGAGTAGAATCTCCCCTTATGACGACGCAAATGCCACGACGTTTTTTGTCTCAGAAGGTTTCGCCTGACCGGCTGAATCTGCGTCCCAGCGGATTGAACCGGACGATCATGTCGTTGGCGCTGCCGGCCATTCTTGCCAATATGATGTATGGGCTGGTCTTCTTTATCGATACGCTCATCGTCGGCTGGCTGCAAAACGAGGTGTACCTCGCCGCCGTCGCCCTGGCCTCGTTGATTATGTTCTGGAGCAATGCACCGGTGCAGGCCATTTCGATGGCCACGACCTCATTGGTCTCGCGAACCTGGGGCGAAAAGGACTTCCCGCTGGCTCGCCGGCTTTCGGCCCAGTGCCTCCTGCTGACGTTTGCGGTTGTCGCCGCGTCCATCGCCATCGGTGTGCCGCTGGCGGCATGGCTGATCCGTCTGCTTCAGGCATCGCCGCAGGTGGTTCCGTTCGCCGCCAGATACCTGCGGCTGGTGCTGTTCTCCTCGGTGCTTGGCATGCCGCTGCTGATCGCCAATTCCATCATGCGAGCCAAAGGCGACACCACCACGCCGATGATCATCACCAGTTCGATGAACGTCATCAATATCATCGCCAGCATCGTCTTAGCATTTGGCATCGGCCCTTTTCCGCGAATGGAACTCTACGGCGTCGCCTGGGGGACGGTGATCTCACGTAATCTCGGCGGTCTGGCGTCGATGGCGGTTCTGTTCACGCACCGCCGCGGCATATCGCTGCAATGGCGTGATTTTTTCGATGTCAGCCGCCGGCACTTTGCTCGCATCTGGCATGTAGCCTACCCGAGCATGATCGAGCGGGTCATTAACTCCACATCCTATGCGTTTTTCATGGCCATGGTCGCCCGGCTCGGCACGACCGTTCTGGCGGCTCATGAATTGGCGCTGAATATCGAATCGCTCGCCTTCATGCCCGCCTTTGGGCTGTCCATTGCCGTCACCACCGTCATCGGCCAGGCGGTTGGTTCCGGCCGCCAGCGTATCGGCCAGATTGCCGTCAGACGAACCGCCATATTTTCAACGCTGTCAATGTCAATACTGACGGTGCTGTTTGTGGTGTTTGCGCCGTATGTGGTTATGCTGTTTCGTGCGACGCCGGAGGTGTTGCGGTATGCCGCCCTGGCATTGCAGATCGCCGCGTTCGAACTGCCGCTGTTTTCGCTGACATTCATCTACGCCGGTGCCCTTCGCGGAGCCGGCGATACAAAAAGCCCGATGTATGTCAACACGCTTTCCATTTTGCTGCTGCGGCTGCCGGGAACGTATCTGATGGGATTCGTGCTCGGCTGGGGCATCGCCGGCGTCTGGCTGGCCACCTGTCTGGACTGGGCCGGGCGGTCACTGGGCCTGTGGCTGCTGTTCCGCAAAGGCGGCTGGAAACACATCCACAAAAACGAAAAAGACCGGTTTGCCTGACAGTCCATCCGCACACTTTAACCGGCGCCGGCCGGCTGGACGCGATTTGTCTCGACCTCCGCAACAGCAGCCTGAACCTGTCGACGCACAATCCAGAGCGTCAGCATGCTTGTCGCGATATTGGCCAGGACAATCGAAATGAATAAACCGTCAGCCTGCCAATAATGAGAAAAAAGTAAAGCCAGTGGAACGTTGAATACAAACATCTGAATCAACGAGATCAGCCCCGAGTGCAGCGGCTTGTGAAGCACATTCAAAATGGAAGCACCCATCTGACTGATGGCCCAGCATCCGTACCCAATCGGCACGATCAGCAGGTAGCGGCCGATGACCTGCTGGACCTGAACGGAATCTGAAAAGATGGCGCCAAAATAGCGGCCGCAGATTGCCAGCAACACAAAGACAATCATTCCATACAAAATCGAATAGATGTACAGCCAGCGAATACCGCTTTTCACCCGTTCGGTCTGTTTGGCGCCGAGGTTCTGCCCCACGAAAACCGACGCGGTAATACTGAACGCAAAAATGACTGACATCACAAATCCTTCAATCTTTGTCGCAACGCCGTATCCGGCCACGGTTTCATGGCCATAGCGTGACAGAATCGCCGTGAAAATTCCGATGGCGACCGGCACAATCATCCTGACGACGGAATTGGGCAGACCTAAAAACAGAATCCGCTTCCATTCGAGCAACATCGTGCGAAGGGTAATGCATTTAAACGATATCAGGTGTTCACGGTAAATTTGGATCAACAGCGAAACAATCATCGTGATCATCCGCGCAAAAACGGTGGCGATGGCCGCTCCGGTTATGCCCATGCTCGGAATCGGCCCCAAACCAAAAATGAGAATCGGGTCCAGGATCGCATTGACCACCGCACAGGTCAGCATGACATACGACGGTGTCTTGGTATCGCCCAGTCCTCGCAGAATATGATCGCCCATCATCGGAATCACGATGAATACCGCGCCGAGATACCAGATGCGCATGTAAGCGGTAATGTGAGGCATTAACGCATCACCGGCGCCCATGAGTCGGAAAGCCGGCTCTATCGTAAAAAAGCCGATGATCGTAATCAGTGACGCGACCAGTACTGCCAGGATCAGGCCGGAAGTCGCCAGTCGCCGCTGCTCCTGAACATTGTGACTGCCGGCGGCGCGGGAAAACAACACCATAATTCCCGTGCCCAGCCCCAGCGTCAGGCTGGCGAACAAAATCACCAGCGGAAAAGTAAACGAGATTGCCGCCAGCTCTTCAGTCCCCAGTTTGGCCACAAAATAAGTATCGACAATATTAAAAATCATTAATCCCAACATGCCGAAAATGCTGGGAATGGTTAACTTGACAAGCAAGGGTTTGATGGGGCTTTGCGTAACATGGATGACACGTTTATTCACTTATGATGTTCCTTATTCATGTTGTTATCGAAGTTTTCAATCGCCCCCAATAGACGGAAAGTTTCACTTCTTATTATATTCCGATTCAAATCACTATATGCTTTTCGGGTTTCAACATCAACTAAATACATGGCGTATTTGTGATCGATTTCAAAGCCTACTGAGCGGATAAAGGATGTCATATTGTGAGAAGCTATGGGTATCGCAGCAGGTCGGGGCGTTTTTGTTTGAGCCATCGGGGCAGGTCGTCGCGGGTGGCATTTTGCCAGAGGCCGATTTTATGATCAATTGCTGTTTGCATGAGGTTGCTGTATTTATCGAATTGGCTGTGCGGAAAGCTCAGGTAGGCGTAGCCGTACCCCTGTTTAATGAGTTCCTCGTTGAGAATGCTGCCGTCGGGCAGTTGGACATAGGCGAGCAATCTACCGTAATAGCCGCGATGATCACCGATCGTATCGAGAAACAGTGTCACCTGCTTTCCCGACGCCTGTTTCTTTGCAAAGTCGCTGGCTTCGGGACCATAATACATCACGCCGACCGTCGGATGCTTGGTTTCCGGCGTATCGACGCCCAAAAGACGCACGCGCGTGGTCGGCTGGTCTCCGTCAGGAAAGTCAATGTCAATCGTGTCGCCGTCAATCACTTCCACCACGGTAAAGGTCTTGCCATGGTATTTTTTGCGATCCCCTTCGGCATAGGTGGCCCGCTCAATGGTTTTTCGCAGAGAATCGCCAAGCTGACGATCGAGGATGATCAGCGTCGGCATGAGGACGAAAAAGACGGCCGCGATGAAGGCGTTTCGGGTGGTGCGACGCATGGCGAGTTTGGGTTGTTTTTTTGCCAACGAGTCCTCCTTCTTGTTGGAAAACGAGTTTAAAGTCGCTCCTTTTATATCGCCCCGCCGGGGCTTTTTCTCCCTAAATCGAATACCGGAGGCTTATGCCCCCGCCTATTATATTTTCGTCCCTTCGGGACTTGCGGTGAGCTGAGAGCCCACCTTACAACTTTATATTGCCCCAGAGAACACAGAGTTCACCGAGTTTAAATTCTCTGCGTTCTCTGCGGCAAATTTGACGATTGACTTTATCGCTGGTCGGCGGGTTTGTCGAGGTCGAACGCGTCGCAGACGGCGATGAGTGCCTTTTCAGCATCCGGCACGTCCAGCAGACAGCTGATGCGGATTTCGCTGGTGGTAATCGAGTCAATGTTGACCTGCTCTTCGGATAAAGCGGCAAACATTTTCTGGGCGACGCCGCAATGGGAACGCATACCGACACCGACAACGGACACCTGGGCGACATCTTCGCGGACAAAGACGTCATCGCAATGAATGTCCTGCCTCAGTTCCTTGATCGCGGCCTGTGCATCATCCAGATCGGCTCGACCGATGGTGAACGACAGGTTCGCCTTTTCGGGGCTGACTTCTGTTTGGATAATATCGTTCACACTGACCTTGGACGTTGCCATGTGGGCAAAAATGCGTGCGGCATTGCCGGGCTTGTTGTCGACACCAATCAGAGAAATTTTTGCCAGGTCTTTTTGAACGGTTGCACCTGAAACCAGAATACCTTCCATTTGAGGCACCTCATGTGTAATAATAGTTCCTGTCTTATCGTTCATGCTGCTTCGAACATGAATCTGTACGTTGTATTTTTTTCCGAATTCGATGGCCCGGCTGTGCATGACGCCTGCGCCGAGGCTGGCCAGTTCGAGCATTTCGTCGTAACTGATCTGGTCCATCTTGACGGCATTGGGATACTTTCTCGGGTCGGTGGTGTAGATGCCGTCCACGTCGGTATAAATTTCACATGTGCCGGCTCCGAGTGCGGCGGCCAGTGCGACGGCGCTGGTATCGGAACCGCCGCGGCCAAGGGTTGTGATGTTGCCGTTTTCGTCGACACCCTGAAAACCGGCGACGATGCAAATGTGGCCTGCGTCCAATGCGCCTCGCAGGCGGTCCGCCCCAATGCTCTGGATACGGGCTTTTCCGTGGGCGTCATCGGTGATCATCTGGACCTGATGGCCGGTGAAACTGATGGCCTTCTGGCCCATGTTGTCCAGTGCCATGGCCATGAGCGAGACGGTCTGCTGTTCGCCGGTGCTGAGGAGCATGTCCATTTCCCGCTGGGGCGGGTTGGGATTCAGTTCATAGGCGTCGGCCACGAGCTGGTCGGTCTGCTTGCCGCGAGCGGACGCAACGACGACGACCTGATGGCCTTCCCGGTGGGCCTTGAGTGCCCTTCCGGCAGCGGCGCGGATCTTTTCGGCATCCGCGACGGAAGTGCCTCCAAATTTTTGTACCACAATTGCCATTTTTCTATCCTTGTTCGGTGGTTCGTTGACAGTTAGAGCGTCTACCATAGCAATCTAAGGGGAAATTTCAAGGAAAATGTCGCATTGCCGCGTGAATGAACGCATTTTTCACCACGAAATCCCCTTCGTCCAAGACTTCCGGCTTCGCATAAAGCGACAGCAAGACAAGTCGGCGGGACCCGTTGCACAGAATGACACTGAAAATATTAAGATTGGGTTTGTTTGGGTTTGTTTTCCTTTGCATTTGATTAACATTCTCCTTCTTTTAATCGCTTAACCCCTTTAATATAAGTTGGTTATAATTATTAAGGAAATATTAAAAATGGGTTTGTTTTCCATAAAAGCAGCCGCGGATTTTCGCGAATTAATTCGGGACGAAAAAGACAAGGTTTTGTGTTATGTTTCATTTTTGACTCCTCCACTAAATTGTTTTGTTATTATATAACATTTACAATTTTTTTGCCACATGTTTTCACATTTTTTTGACAATTATCCCGGGATTTGGCCTACGCCGTCTAATATGAGGTTGGGCCGATATGGGAATTTTTCGACTTCTTCTTTGCTGGTGATGCCGGAGAGGACGAGGATGGTTTGGATTTCTGATTCGATGCCGGCGATGATATCGGTATCCATGCGATCCCCGATGATGACGGAATCTTCGCGGCGACAGCCGACTTTTTTGAGTGCGGTCCGCATGATCAGGGGATTGGGCTTGCCGATGAAGTAGGCCTGCTTGCCGGTAGACAGCTCAATCGGGGCGATCAGGGATTTACAGGCGGGAACGACGCCGCTTTCGCTGGGGCCGGAAATGTCGGGATTGGTACCGATGAGTTTAGCCCCGGCGATCACCGCACGAATGCCTTTTGTGATTTTCTCGTGTGTATAATTTTCCGTTTCGCCGAGTACGACATAGTCCGGGTTCTCATCGGTCAGTATGCACCCGACGGCACTCAAGGCATCGCTAAGACCGTATTCTCCGATTGCATAGACTTTCGCGCCGGGCATCTGTGAATTTAAAAATGTCGCCGTCGCCAGGGCACTGGTGATAAAATGTTCCGGCGATATGTCGATGCCCATGGCGGAAAGCTTTTCGCTGAGCTGCTTGGGTGAGCGTTCGGAGCTGTTGGTTAAAAACAGGTATTGCTTGTTTTCCGCTTTCAGCCAGTCAACAAACTCCCGTACACCGTCCAGCAGGCGTTTGCCGTGGTAAATCACGCCGTCCATATCACTGATAAAGGCTTTTTTACTTCGTATTTTTTCCAGCATGATGACTCCTGCTATTCACTAATCACTATTGTACCGGTACGTAGAAGACCAATTCGATCGCTCGGTCCTTGGTATAGATATGCAGGCGATTGCCGGCGACGCTCATTTGCTCGGTCTTCGGCAGGGTTTTGACGAATGTATCTTCCTGTTTCATCATTGCATCCGTTCCGGCCATGCGTGTCATGCCGAACGGGCCCGGCCAGGAAAGCTCGCCTTTGGGACCAAACTGAACCCCGCCGAAAAAGCGGTTGATCGTAGCAAAGCCGGTTACCTTGGCATCCTGTGCAAACTGGATATAGGGTCTTTCACCGGCCAGCGGATAACGCTGACTGTCAATGGTCATGGATTCTAGAAACCACTGCATACCCACGATCCGGCTGTAATTATTCGCGGTGATCAAATCGCGGGTTTCGACCTGGCTTTGGGGCGTTTCGCAACCGGTTAATAATAGGGCAACAATCAAGGTCACTGCCCACCATCCATGCTTATATTTCATTGTGACGACTCCTAATCGGTTTTCATCCATGGTTATAACTGTGGGCATTATAACCGACATTTCTGAATCGTTAAGTGAATATTCTGTAAACGGCGTTGAATCGGCAAACTTTTGGCTGTTTTGTACGTACTACCCTATAATGATCTTGGCATTGATCAAAAACCGCTTATTGTTCTTTTTTTCACATTATATCAACACATCGACTCTTTTATCGACCTTTATTTCATTTTTTACGTTCATTCTATTGCATCTGATTATCATTTCTGGTAAAATTCAGAAATGCGTTATTTAAGGACCAAAAACGATGATTTTAATCAATAAAACGCGAGGTTGAATGATGCCAACAAAACATATTATTGATGAAGCGGCTGTCGAGGCCGCATTGAAAACCGCCGCGACGGTGGATGCAACCCAAATCCGCGAGATTCTTGCCAAGGCCGGTGAGATGAAGGGATTGGACGCCGAGGACGTCGCAGCACTGACGACGATCAGCGATCCGGAGCTTCTCAGCTCGCTTTTTGATACCGCCCGGCAGGTCAAAGAAACGATTTACGGCCGGCGTCTGGTGGTGTTTGCCCCGCTTTATATCTCGAATTTATGCAAGAACGAGTGTCTGTATTGTGCATTCCGGGCCAAGAACACCGCGATCAAACGGCGTGCCCTGAATCAGGAAGAGATTGCCGAAGAAGTGAAGACACTGGAAAAACAGGGGCACAAGCGTGTGCTGCTGGTGGCGGGCGAATCGTATCCGAAGCAGGGATTCCAGTACGTCCTGGACTCTATCAAGACTGTTTACGATACGAAAATCGGCAACGGTGAAATCCGCCGGGTCAATGTGAACGTCGCCCCGCTGACGCTGGAGGAATTCAAACAGCTTAAGGCCGCGGAGATCGGGACATATCAGATTTTCCAGGAAACCTATAACCGCGATACATATAAGAATGTTCACGTCAGCGGTCAAAAAAGCGATTACGACTGGCGTGTGACCGCGATTGACCGTGCGATGGAAGCCGGGATCGATGACGTGGGCATCGGCGTACTGTTCGGGCTGTGCGACTGGCGATTTGAGACGCTGGCGATGATGCAGCATATTCAGCACCTTGAAAACAAGTTCGGCGTCGGACCGCATACGATCAGTGTGCCGCGGCTGGAACCGGCCACCGGCTCGGATATGGCCACGCATCCGCCGAAACCGGTCAGCGATATCGACTTCCGCAAGCTGGTAGCGATTTTGCGGCTGGCGGTGCCTTATACGGGTATTATCATGTCCACGCGTGAAACGCCGAAAATGCGTACCGAGACGTTTGCCTTGGGTGTGTCGCAGATTTCCGCGGGCAGCCGCACGAATCCCGGCGGGTATGTCGAAGGTGAAGATGTGCTGGATGAGGCACAGTTCTCGCTGGGCGATCATCGGCCGCTGGATGAGGTGATTGCGGATGTGGCCAAGCTGGGTTATATTCCGTCGTTCTGTACGGGCTGTTACCGGTTGGGACGTACGGGGCAGGACTTTATGGATATGGCTAAGCCGGGGCTGATTAAGGAACACTGCGACCCGAACGCCCTCTCGACGTTTTTGGAATACCTGCTGGACTTCGGCAGCGTGGAAACACGTCAAGCGGGCGAAACGCTGATCGAAACCGTGCTCGGCGAAATGTCGGACGTGCCGCGTGAGCGGAGTGTGGCGATGCTGGAAAAGGTGCGTGAAGGCCGGCGAGACGTATTTTGTTAAAATCCGAAATTCTAATTTCGAAAATCGAAACAAATTCAAAATTCAAAATCTCAATATCCAAAGCAAACACGTTTTGGTCATTTGAATTTTGTAAATTCATGCTTGTTTTGTATTTCGATATTCGTGCTTCGAGCTTATAATAGCCACATGACTAAAGAATACCGAACAGAATCTGATTGCCTTGGAACCGTTGAAATTCCTACGGATGCTTTGTGGGGGATTCATACGGCGCGCGCTGTGGAGAATTTTCCGTTTACGCGAAGGCCGGCGCCGACGGCGATGATTGCGGCCTATGGCACCGTTAAGCTGGCGGCGCTGACGACGTGTGATCAGCTAAACGTCTGGGACGATCAAGCGAAAATTGACGCCATGCTGCGGGCGTGTAGTGAAATGGCCGAGGGGCTGCACGATGAATCCATTCGCGTGGATTTAATGCAGGGCGGCGCGGGGACCAGCTTGAATATGAATGTCAACGAGGTGCTTGCCAACCGGGCCTTGCAATTGCTCGGCAAGCCGTGCGGAGACTATGATACGATTTCCCCCACCGATGACATCAACCGCTATCAATCCACCAATGACACGTATCCGACGGCGTTGAAACTGGCGGCGATTCGTGGGATTCAATCACTTGAGCAACATCTCGTCGCCTTACAGGAAGCGTTTCAGGAAAAGGAAAAGGCGTTTGCCCCTATCGTCAAGATCGGCCGGACTCAGTTTCAGGATGCGGTGCTGACGACGCTGGGACGGGAAATGGCCAGCTACGCAGAGGCGATCAACCGCGACCGCTGGCGGGTGTACAAGTGCATCGAACGGCTGCGAGTGGTGAACCTTGGCGGCACGGCGATCGGGACGGGACTGGCGGCCGAACGGCAATATATTTTCGGTGTGGTTGATACGCTGCGTGAGATTACGAACCTCGGATTTGCGCGGGCTGAGAACCTGGTTGAGTGTACGCAGAATGCCGATGTGTTCGTGGAAGTCAGCGGCATTTTGAAAGCCAATGCGGCGTCGCTGATAAAAATATGCAATGATCTGCGGTTTTTGTCCAGCGGACCGGATGCTGGGATCGGTGAAATTCGTTTACCGGCGCGGGCGGCAGGTTCGTCGATTATGCCGGGCAAGGTCAATCCGGTTATTCCGGAGTCGGCCACACAGGCAGCAATGCAGGTCATGGGCAATGATATCGTGATCGCCCAGGCGTGTGCTGCGGGCAACCTGGAGTTGAATCCGTTTCTGCCGGTTGTGACGGCGAATCTACTGGACAGCATTGAACTACTGGCGACGGCGGCCGACATTCTGCGACGGCACTGCGTGGAAGGCATTGAAGCGAATGAGCCGCGGTGCAGAGAATTTGTCGAAAATTCGACGGCGGTTGCAACCGCCCTATTGCCTGCATTGGGATATGAGGGGTGCGGCGAGATCGTCAAACAAGCGAGCCAACAACATAAAACCATCCGGCAGATTGTGACTGAGCAACAACTGCTGACGGATGAGCAATTTGATCAACTGACCAGTGCCGAGGCGGTGTGCCAACTGGGTTTTCGTAAACAGCAAGGAAATAAGTAATGGCACAGGCAACTCCTAAAGGATTTCGATTGCATATCGGGTTGTTCGGGCGGCGGAATGTCGGCAAGTCCAGCCTGCTGAACGCGATGGTGCGTCAGCAGGTGTCGATTGTGTCGGAATACGCCGGGACGACGACGGACCCGGTGGAAAAGCCAATGGAACTGCTGCCGGTTGGGCCGGTGCTGTTTATTGATACGGCGGGGATTGACGATGAAGGCGCGTTGGGCGCAATGCGGATTGATAAAACCCGCAAGACGCTGGATCGCGTTGACCTGGGAGTGATTGTCAGTGATGGCGGTTGGGATACTTTTGAAACAAGCCTGCTGGATGAACTGAAAAGCCGGAGCGTGCCGGTGATCGCAGTGTTTAACAAAGCAGATATTAACGAACCGTCTGCGGCGGCTATCGAAACACTCACCAAAAATAAAATCCCCTTCGTGAAAACCGAAGCGGTTCACAATGCCGGGATTCTGGATTTCCGACAGGCTTTGCTGGATGCAGCACCGGCGGACTTTATCGACAGCCCGGCGATTGTCGGCGATTTGGTCGGACCGGGGCAGACGGCGGTTCTGGTTGTGCCGATTGACAAGGAAGCACCAAAGGGGCGTTTGATTTTGCCGCAGGTGCAGACGATTCGGGACTTATTGGATAGCGATGCGATGTGTGTGGTTGCCAAGGAACGCGAGCTTCGGGCGGCGATTGACAATCTCAAGACGCCTCCCAAGCTGGTGGTGACGGATTCGCAGGCGTTTTTGAAGGTAGCCGCCGATACTCCGGCGAATGTGGCGATGACGAGCTTTTCGATTTTGTTCGCACGCTTTAAAGGGGATTTGGCAACGCAAACGCTGGGGGCGATGGCCGTGGAAAAACTGCAGCCCGGCGACCCTGTGCTGATTGCCGAGGCATGTTCGCATCATCCGATTGGTGAGGATATCGGGCGGGTGAAGATTCCCCGGTGGCTGACGCAGTATGTCGGCGGCAAGCTGAACTTTACAACCGTGCAGGGGCAGGACTTCCCGGATGATTTGTCGCCATATAAGCTGGTGATTCATTGCGGGGCGTGTATGTGGAACCGGCGGACGATGCTGAACCGGATTTTGAAATGCCGCCAGGCGGGAATTCCGATTACGAACTACGGGCTGGTGATTGCGTATAGCCTGGGGATTTTTGAGCGGGCTTTGCAGCCGTTTCCGGCGGCGTTGGAAGCCTATAAACAAAATGTATAATAATGAATGAATAATTATAATGCTGAATAAACATATACCTATTGATGAAATTGAACAGTGGCTGCGGGAAACCGACGAGCAGAAACTGGAAACGCTCTGGGCGGCGGCTGATGCTGTCCGCAAAGAACATGTCGGCAACGAAGTGCATTTGCGCGGCCTGATCGAAGTGAGCAATTATTGTGTTCGCCGGTGTGCGTATTGCGGGCTCGGCGCTGACAACAAGGATCTGTCACGTTACCGCATGAATGCGGATGAAATCTACGCCTGCGCCGAAGAGGCAGCCGGTTACGGTTATGGTACGGTCGTGATGCAGGCGGGCGAAGATTACGGCATCAAGACTGACTGGCTGGCCGATATTGTCAAACGCATTAAGGATACGCTGCCGCTGGCGGTGACATTGAGCATGGGCGAGCGACCGTATGAGGATTTGAAGTGCTGGCGAGATGCAGGGGCAAATCGGTATCTGCTGCGGTTTGAGACATCGGATACGGAATTGTATAAACTGATTCACCCGGCGCTGCCAAAGCAAACAACCGACCGCTTTGAGATTCTGCATCAGCTTCAGGGGTTGGGCTACGAAACCGGTTCGGGTGTGATGATCGGGATTCCCGGGCAAACGTTCCGGACGCTGGCCAATGATATCGATACGTTCCGACAATACGACATGGATATGATCGGGGTCGGGCCGTATATCGCCAATCCCACCTCGCCGCTGGAACAAAACGGCGTCGATCTGGAAATTGCCGCCGGCGATCAGGTCGAGAATACCGAAATGATGACGTATAAAGTCGTAGCACTGACGCGGTTGGTGTGCCCGGAGGCGAATATTCCCAGCACCACCGCACTGGCGACGATTAACAAGAAAAGCGGGCGTGAGCTGGGTCTTAGCCGGGGAGCAAATGTGGTGATGCCGAATGTGACGCCGGTGGAGTACCGCAGCAAGTATGAAATCTATCCCGGCAAGGCGTGCCTGAACGAAACGGCCAAGCAATGCCAGGGATGTTTAGCGGCACGGATTGCGTCGATTGGCCGGACCGTGGGCAAGGGGCAGGGTTCACGTATGCGGAAATAAGATTGAACCCCCGTAGGGGTTCAATCAATTTTGGGGATACTGACCACGGGTTTTGGCCTTACGGCCCGCAACCCGCGGCTATTATTGTTATGCCCCCTATCGGGGGCGATTGGTCACGATACTTTTTCTAAGACTTTTAGGTTTTGACGAAGGGGCTCAGTTCGCGAAGGCGTTCGATGATCGGCGGCATCTTTTCGATCACAGTCTCCACATCGTCTTCGGTATTGTAGCGACTCAGGCTGAATCGGATTGAGCCGTGGGCCGCGGTAAACGGCACGCCCATCGCGCGAAGGACGTGGGATGGTTCCAACGCCCCGGAGGTGCAGGCCGAGCCGGAACTGGCACAAATCCCAAACTGATTGAGCATCATCAGGATCGATTCGCCTTCAATATATTCAAAGCTGATATTGGTTGTATTCGGCAGGCGGTTGTCCGGGTCGCCGTTGACAAAACAGTCCGGACAGGACGCCAGCAGGCCTTCTTCCAGACGATCCCGCAGTGCTTTGACGCGGGTGTTTTCTTCGTTCAGATGTTGCGACGCCAATTCGCAGGCTTTGCCCAGTGCGATGATGCCGGGAACGTTTTCGGTCCCGCCCCGCCGGCCGGATTCCTGGTGGCCGCCGTGCATGAATGTACCGATGCGTGTGCCCCGGCGAACATACAGGACGCCGATGCCTTTGGGAGCATGGAGTTTATGGCCCGACAGACTGAGCAGGTCAATTGAGCTTTCTTTCAGATTCAAGGGAATCTTGCCAACCGCCTGAACCGCATCGGTATGGAACACGACGCCGCGTGCCTTGACGATGTCGGCGATTTTCTCGACGGGAAAGATGGTGCCGGATTCATTATTGGCCCACATCACCGTCACGATCGCGGTATTGTCATCGACACGAAAGCCCAGTTCGTCCACGTCCAGGCAGCCCGCACGATCGACTCCGATTTCGCTGACGCTGTAGCCGTGGCGTTCAAGATCGCGGCAGGTTGTCAGAACCGCCGGGTGCTCGACACGCGTGGTGACGACTTTGCGGCGAGTTGGATACACTTCCAGCGTCCCTTTAATCGCGGTGTTGTCACTTTCGGTGCCGCAGCTTGTAAAGATAATCTCGTCCGGCTCACAGCCCAGCAGCGCGGCGACACGCTCACGCGCCTGGGAAATCTTTTTTCCGACCGCCCCGCCAAAACTGTGCATGCTTGACGGATTGCCGTATTTTTCCGCCAGATACGGCATCATTTCTTCAATTACTTCATCCGCTACCTTGGTTGTAGCGTTGTTGTCCATATATATTACATTTGCCATGGGAAGCACTCCCGTCGTTTCATCGTGTTAATCTTTACTTTCTTCCACTGTGAGCTCGTCGCTGACATACTCTTTGAGACGAGCCTCGACGACATCTTTCATGGTATACTCGGCCATTTTACACTGGGCACACATACCACGAAAGGCAACGATGACCTTGTTGCCTTCGATATCTATCAGGTCAATATCACCGCCGTCGGCACGCAGGGCCGGGCGAATCTGCTCATTGATGGTCTGCTGAACCAGTTGAATTTTCTGGATATTGGTCATTTTTGCCGGTTTTGCCGGTTTAGCCTTGTGCTCAACGTGGGCCTTTTCGCCCTGGTACTGTTCAACCAGTTCGGCGATGCGTTCTTTACAGCCGCCGCAGCCGCCACCCGCTTTGCAGTAATTGATGACCTCTTCAACCGTTGTCAGTTCATTTTCCGTCACGACCTTCTTGATTTCCTCTTCGGTCACACCAAAGCAGGTGCAGACAATCGTGCCGATTTGCGTCTGAGGCGGCGTACCGCCCTTGCGACTGTAATAATCGGCAATCGCCGCTTCCAGGGCTTCCTGTCCCATGACCGAACAATGCATCTTCTGGTCGGGCAGGCCGCCGAGCTTATCAACGATGTCCTTATTGGTCACCTTGGCAGCTTCTTCGAGGGTCATGCCTTTAATGATTTCCGTCAGGATCGACGAGGAGGCAATCGCGCTGGCGCAACCGAAGGTTTGAAACTTCACATCGCTGATGCGTTCGTTGTCATCGAGTTTGAACATCAAGGTTAAGGCATCGCCGCAGGCTAATGAGCCGACTTCACCGACGCCGTCGGGATCATCAATTTTTCCGACATTGCGGGGGTGCTGAAACTGTTCCATTACATCATCTGTATAGTCCCACATGGTTCTATCCTCTCAGGTGTTGCTATTTCTGACTGGCTTTGAGGGCCTGATCGAAATCGTCAATAATATCATCAATGTGTTCGGTGCCCACCGACACTCTAATATAATCCGGTGTGACGCCTGCGTCACGTTGTTCAGCTTCGGTCAACTGCTGGTGCGTAGTGCTGGACGGGTGAATGACCAGCGTCTTGCTGTCGAGCACATTCGCCAGATGGCTGGCCAGCTTGACGTTATTAATAAACGCCTTGCCTGCTTCGATGCCGCCTTTGATGCCAAAACCGAGAATCGCGCCCTGGCCGGCAGGAAGATATTTCTTCGCCAGGTCGTTATTCGGATGCGATGCCAGTCCCGGATAGTTGACCCAGTCAACCGCCGGGTGCTTTTCTAAAAACCGGGCCACTGCCAAGGCGTTTTCACAATGCCTCGGTGCCCGCAAATGCAGTGTCTCAAGCCCCTGAATCAACAGGAAGGCGTTAAACGGTGACAGACAGCCACCGGTATCGCGAAGAATATTGGTTCGAATCTTGATAATGTAAGCAATCTCGCCCAAGGCTTCATAGTATTTGAGGCCGTGATAGCTCGGGTCCGGCTCGGTCAGGCCGGGAAACTTACCGTTATCCCATTTAAAGTTTCCGGAATCGACGACCACCCCGCCGACGCTGGTGCCGTGACCACCAATCATCTTGGTGCAGGAGTGGACGACAATATCAACGCCATGTTCAATCGGACGAAACAGGTACGGCGAAGCCACGGTGTTGTCACAGATCACCGGCAGACCGTTGTCGTGAGCAATCTTCGTAATCGCCTGATAATCCAGCACATCATTTTTCGGGTTGCCGATTGTCTCGATATAAATCAGCTTGGTATTGTCTTTGACAGCCTTCGCGAAATTGTTCGGATCGTTCGGGTCGACCAATGTCACGTCTACGCCCATCTTCGGGAGCGTATGCGAAAACAGCGTGCAGGTGCCGCCGTAGAGCGAATTCGAGGCAACCACATGCGATCCGGCGGGCGCGATATTCTGAACCGCGGCCGTAATGGCGGCCATCCCGGAAGCAAACGCACAAGCCGCAACGCCGCCTTCCAGTGCCGCGATGCGTTTTTCGAGTACATCGGTCGTCGGGTTCATTAAGCGGGTATAAATGTTGCCAAATTCTTTCAGACCAAATAAATTGGCCGCGTGATCGGTGTCTTTAAATACATAGCTCGTCGTCTGGTAAATCGGAACGGCCCGACTAAGCGTTGTTGGGTCAACTTCCTGGCCGGCGTGAAGCGCCAGCGTATCTAACTTATATTGTTTTTCATTTTCCATGTTTATCACCTCTATTATAAAAATATATACTAAAATTAATTGCTCTACGAATAAACGTTTTTGGTGCCGCCCGGCTATCGACTATTTAGGCAGCACCTCAAGCATTCGATCCAGAGAGCGTTTTGCATCGGACGCTACCGCCGGCGGCACCGTAATCCGGTATTGCATGTCCTCTAAGGCCCAAGCCACTTTTTCTATCGAAATCTTCTTCATGTTCGGACAGACCGCTTTTTCGGCGACCGGATAAAACTCTTTCTCCGGATTTTGTTTTTTCAATGTATGTAGAATTCCGTTTTCGGTTGCAATAATAAACTCCCGTGACGGACTTGTTTTTGCGAATTTAAGCATCTGGCCGGTGCTGAGCAGTTCATCGGCCAGCAGTCGGATATCCGGATTGCATTCCGGATGTGCCAACAGGACCGCTTCGGGATGATCTTCCCTGGCCTGCTGAACGTCTTCGGTTTGAATCCTTACATGTGTGGAACAATACCCCGGCCAGAGAATCATTTTTCGATGGGTGCGTTCTTTGATAAACCCACCCAGATTCTTGTCCGGCACAAACAGGATTTCCCTGTCTTCCGGCAGTGAACGCACCAATTCCAGGGCATTGCCGCTGGTACAGCAGTAATCGCTGAGGGCCTTGACTTCGGCAGTGGAGTTAACATAACAAACGACCAGTGCGTCCGGATGTTTTTCTTTTGCTTCGGTCAACTGTTCGGCGGTAATCATGTCCGCCATGGGACAGCCGGCGTTTTTGTCCGGCAGCAGCACCGTTTTATCCGGCGATAGAATGGCCGCGGTCTCGGCCATGAACAGCACGCCGCAAAAGACGATGACATCGGCGTCGGTCTGCGCCGCCTGAACGCTGAGGCCCAATGAATCGCCCGCGTAGTCCGCCAGGTCCTGAATCTCGCCGGGCTGATAATTATGCGCCAAAATAACCGCATTCCGCTGCTTTTTCAGCGTCTGAATTTTTTCTAATAGCTCTTTGCTCATATAATTTATAACTTTAAAATTTCCGTTATTCGTTTTATTATAGATAATACTCTAACTGGTCATCAAAACCGGGGCCTTTTTTCTTATACAGAGCCTCGGGTTTGGCCATGCTGACGACGGTGCCGGCCGGCACCGGTTCACGAATCCAGACGTTTCCGCCGATCACCGCACCTTCACCAATCGTAATGTCGCCCAAAATCGTGGCCTCGGCATACACCGTCACGCCATCTTCCAGTGTTGGGTGCCGTTTGCGGTCCCGGATGATCTGGCCGCGTTCATCCCGGGGAAAACTCAGTGCCCCCAGCGTCACACCCTGGTAAATCTTGACATGATTACCGATGATCGCGGTTTCGCCAATGACGACACCGGTTCCGTGGTCGATAAAGAAATTGTGTCCAATTTTAGCCCCCGGATGAATATCAATCCCGGTCCGTGAGTGGGCATATTCTGCCATGATCCTTGGGATCAGAGGTACATCCAACAAGAATAATTGGTGGGCGACCCGGTGAATTGCGATCGCAATCATATGCGGATAGCTGATGACGATCTCTTCGAAGGACTTTGCCGCCGGATCGCCTTCAAAGGCGGCTTCCACATCGCCTTTGAGCAGTTCGCGAATCGCCGGGATTCGATTCAGCAATTCATTGGCACGCAACGCCGCTAAATTCCCGCAATCACAGGTCGCACAATCCTGCAGGCGGCATTGATGTCGCAAAGCCAATTCAATCTGTTCAGCCAGTTCGCGTCGGATAATCACCAGCAACTCATGCACGATCGACTGGACCGTATCGCGCGTTACCTTACGTTTACCCGTATAGCCCGGAAACAAAAGCTCCATGCACAATTCCAGTACATTAATGATTCTGTCACGAATGGGCAGATTGCGAACATCAATGAAATTGATCCCGGAATCGCCCTGATAGGTAGCGACGATCTCATGTGTCAAGTGTTCAAAATCGAGATTCGATTGATTCAACTCTGTCATTTCCCTGTCGTCTTTCCTGAATCTTATTGTGATAGATGCGAATATAGATCGGTGGAAAGATAACGTTCGCCGGTATCGCACATAATAAATACAATGGTTTTTCCGGCGTTTTCAGGCTTGAGGGAAAGATCCACCGCGACCTGACAGGCCGCACCGGCACTGATACCGCCGAGAATACCTTCCCGACACGCCATATTGCGAGCCGCTTCAATGGCTTGATCATTGGTCACGGTCGCAACGGTATCATAAACCGCTGTATCCAATACCGCGGGGACAAAACCGGCCCCGATGCCTTGAATTTTATGCGGACCGGGATCTCCACCGGACAGCACCGGCGAATCAGCCGGCTCAACAGCCACGATCTGAATATTCGGATTCTTCTCTTTCAGGTACTGACCGCAACCGGTAATCGTTCCGCCTGTGCCGATGCCTGCGACGAGGATATCCACTTTACCATCCGTGTCTTCCCAAATTTCCGGGCCGGTTGTATCCCGATGCGCCTGGGGATTGGCGGTGTTTTCAAACTGCTGCAATACGACGGAATTAGGCGTCTTCTGCTGAAGCAACTGAGCTTCTTCGACCGCGCCTTTCATGCCCCCGGACGCCGGTGTTAAAATAATTTCCGCACCAAGCATTTTCAATAATTTACGGCGTTCAATGCTCATGGATTCAGGCATCAATAAAATCAGCCGATATCCGCGAGCGGCACACACAAATGCCAGTCCGATTCCCGTATTGCCGCTGGTGGGCTCAATTAACACCGTTTCACGGGTAATTTTGCCTTCTTTTTCCGCCGCATTAATCATTGAAACCGCAATCCGGTCCTTGACCGAACTGCATGGATTAAACGATTCCATTTTCGCTAATACCGTCGCTTCCGTTCCCGCCATCCGGTTCAGTTTTACCAGTGGCGTATGACCGACCGCGGCAATGATATTTTCATATACTCTGCCCATGATTGCCTCCCCAATCAATTTTATATTTGGTAATTGCCTTCATTCGAGCTTTTTGTCTTCTCAACTAAATCGGCCAGTGTGACGGACTCCAGCACACCGTCAATTGCATCCTGAAGATTCTGCCAGATATCCCGCGTCACACAATCCATACATCGGGGACAAAATTCGGGATGATCCAGACATTCAGCGGAGATCATCGGCCCTTCGAGTGTCACAAATACATCTTTGAGCTGAATTTCGGCCGGCGGTTTCGCCAGGAGATATCCACCGCGAGGTCCACGGATACTGCGAACAAGACCGGCTGATTTCAGCATCGCAATCAACTGTTCAAGATATTTGTTCGAAATATCCTCGCGATCGGCGATAGTCTTGATCTGCAAAGGTGCATTTCCGTACTCCAGAGCCAGTTCTAAAATAGCCCTCATGCCATAACGTGTTCTTGATGATAACTTCATTTTTGTTCTCCTAATATCCTATTTGTTTACTATGGTTTAGTTATAGTACAGTAATCCTACTACATTGTGCAAGAAAAATTATCAGTTTTCAGAAAAATTTACCATATTTTAGATTTTCTGACACCTCTATACGGTCTTTAGGCGTAAAAGTTCATTCTAAGCACTATGTATTGACAGGCTGACTTAAAAATCTATAATCAATAACATCTACATGTAATTAACAGACTCTTGAATACACGGAGGGACGCAATATGCCAAAGGAAAGTTCTCGCAAAGTTGCTTTTATATCCTCACATTTGCCCCGTCGCTGCGGTATCGCAACTTTTTGCAATGATCTGATCACCCATATCGGTGCAGCGGCCGGGAAATCCTTTGAACCGCTGGTTGTGGCCATGGTCGCACGACACGAACACCAGTACAGCAATCCAGTCAAATTTGAAATCCGTAAAAACGTCAAAAACGACTATGTCTGTGCCGCAGACTACCTGAATTTCAGTCATATTGATATGGTCAGTGTCCAGCATGAATTCGGTTTGTTCGGCGGTGATGCTGGCAACTATCTGAATCTTCTCTTAAAACGCGTTGACGCCCCGATCATTACGACTCTTCATACCGTCCTGAACAACCCACAACCGGCACAGGTTCAGGCTACCGTCGATGTTTGCGCCCTCTCGGATCAGGTCATTGTTATGAATGAGCGAGGGGTAGATATGCTCAGTGACATCTACGGTGTCGATCCGGGCAAAATCTTATTGATCCCGCACGGCATTCCCGATCTTCCCTTCGTTGACAGCAGCTATTATAAACATAAATTCGGTATCGAAGGACGCAAGACGATTTTAACCTTTGGCCTGCTCAGTCGTAACAAAGGCATTGAGCATATGCTTAAAGCGATGCCGGCGATTGTTCAAACGGACCCGTCGGTTCTCTATATTATCCTGGGTGCGACCCATCCGGACGTTCTGCGTCACGACGGCGAAGAATACCGGTTTGAACTTCAGCGAATTGTCGAAGAACTGGGCTTGCAGGACAATGTCATGTTCTATAACCAGTTTGTCAGTGACGAGCGTCTCGGCAACTTTCTTTGCGCCGCAGACATCTATGTCACCCCCTATCAGAACCGCGAACAATTAACCAGCGGCACGCTGGCGTTTGCGGTGGGCACGGGGAAAGCGGTTGTGTCGACCCCTTACTGGGCCGCAGAAGAGCTGCTCGACGACGAACGCGGCAAACTGGTCAACTTTAACGACCCCAAGGGGCTGTCTGACGCGATCATTGAAATCATCAATAATCCCGCTCAGTTTTCCCGATTGCGTCGGTGTGCCTATGATTACGGGCGAACGATGACCTGGCCGACCATTGGAAAGAAGTACTGGAAATTGTTCAGTAAGAAAACGATTGCGACCCAAACGCTGACGAAATCATTCGCACAAAAATCTGCGGGAGCTTCCCTGCTGGAAATCCCTGAACCTTCACTGGACCACTTGCGAAACATGACCGACGATACCGGTTTGGTTCAGCATGCCAAATTCATGCTGCCGGACCGCAACCACGGCTATTGCACTGACGACAACACCCGCGCGGTGGTGGCCATGGTGAAGTACCACACGCAATACTCCGATCCGGAGGCACTGCGGCTGTTTAATACGTACCTTTCGTTTATCTGTCACGCACAGCGTGAAGACGGTACGTTCCGTAATTTCATGGGATACAACCGGCACTGGATTGATCCTGAACCTGCGCATGATGGTTTGGGTCGTGCGTTATGGGCATTTGGAGCGGTGTTGGGCAAGCCGCCGCTGCCGGAATTGATTCCGATTATTAAAGACCTTTTTGATAAATCCGCACCGCACATCCCCCATCTTTCGCCGCGAGGAAAAGCATACGCCATTTTCGGCATGCGGAGCTATCTGAAGCAGTTCCCCGGTGCCAGTGAAATCAAACGCCACATGACCACTGCGGCCGAATCGCTGCTTAAACTTTACGAGGATTATTCCAAAACCAACTGGCAGTGGTTCGAGACTATCTTAAGCTATGACAATGCTGTCATGCCGCAAGCTCTGTTTGAGGCCTATTTAACGATGGGCAACGAACGTTATCTTGAAGTCGCCACGAAGACCTGCGATTTTCTTTTGGAAAACACCTTCACAGGCGATCATTTCAGCTTTATTGGCTGTCACGGATGGTATGTTGAAGGCGGAGTAAGGGCACAATTTGACCAGCAGCCGCTGGAAGCGGTCAGCACTGTGATGATGTGCCGCAGTGCTTATGAAGCAACTGATAACCCCAATTATCTGAAGCTGCAGAAAAAAGCATTCGACTGGTTCCTTGGCGACAATGATTTATCGATTCCGCTCTATGATTTCCGCACAAAAGGCTGCGGCGACGGGCTGGAAAAAAGCGGCGTCAATCTCAACCAAGGCGCCGAAAGTATGCTGGCTTACCTGCTGTCGCTGCTGAATATCATTGAATCGTACAGTACCCACCGCAAAAACGGGCAGGATCCCCCCGCACAACAGGAAACAACGCCCTCTCAAGTCAAAACGAAAGAATAAAACACCATGATTATTGCCACTTTTAACGCCAATTCACTGCGAAGCCGCCTGGGTGTGGTCCTGCCCTGGCTTGAGGCTCATCAGCCGGATGTCCTGGCCATCCAGGAAACCAAAGTACAGGATCAGGACTTTCCGCTGGAAGCATTCGACGAGACCGGTTACAAGATTATCTACCGCGGACAAAAAAAGTATAACGGGGTCGCTATTCTCAGTAAAGAGCCTGCGACCGACGTTGTCTCCCATTTGCCGCAGGATGCCAGCGATCAGGCACGTTTTCTGAAAGCCAAGGTCGGCCCGGTCACGATTCTGAATACTTATGTACCACAGGGCATGGACGTCAAGTCGGAGAAATTTGAGTATAAACTGAACTGGTTTCGCTGGCTGCGGGACTATATAGACGCCCATCACAGTCCCGACGAGCCGCTGGTGTGGCTGGGCGATTTGAACGTCGCACGCACCGATATTGACGTGCATGACCCAAAACGACTGTGGGGACACGTCTGTTTTTGCGAACCGGTGCAAAAAGGCCTCGAAAATGTTATGGATTGGGGCCTGACGGACGTTTTTCGCAACTTTCACCCGGAACCGGACCATTATACCTTCTGGGACTATCGAGCCGTGAATGCCTTGAAACGCAATGCCGGCTGGCGTCTGGACTACATTATGGCGACCGATACACTGACACAAGCATGTCAGCGATGCTGGATCGACCGCGAGCCCAGAGGCTGGGAAAAACCCAGTGACCATACGTTTTTATTAGCTGAATTTGATATTGGGTAAAATTCTAACACCGACGCGCTTGAATTATTTGCAAAAGCCATGTATGATTTTAGGTTCAGGTATATTTTTTACTTGTCGTGATGAAGAACAATAACAGAAAGCAATCGGAAATAGACTAAAACGATGGCCCCTGTCACAATATCCTATAGAGAATTTAGAGATTTAATCGCCAGCCGCACACCGCGTTTCTTTAACGCCGCGGGCTTTGTCGTTGCAAATTCGGACCGGACGAGCATTTTGACCCGTCCTCTGCTGGGCGAACTGCTGTCGCAATCGACCCAAATTGAAGAATTGCTGGACTCTTACGGCGCCCGGAATAACTGCCGGTGGGCTCGATTCCGCTCATTAACGGCCGCGATCAAACTGTTTGCCAACGTCAGTTATGAATTGCTGCATATCCAGCATTCGATTCCGGCTTATCGACTGTTGACAGTTGAGCAGGACTTCTCCCTGCGAACGGAAGAAACACTCGAATTCGCCGAACAGATCTTGATTCATGCCACCCAGCGACTGCTCGAAGAAGCCGAGTCGCTTCATCTGCCGATTCCGAACATTGCTTCGGACAGTACCTTTTACAATGAAAAACTCCCGTCGGGCCGCTTGCCGCATGATCTTGCGATGCGAAAAGTCGAGGCGGTTTCCAAAACAGTCTCCTTACTGGCGACGGCGTTTTTAAACCTGGCCGCGGAAAGTAAGCAAGCTTTACCCCGCAAAAAGACCGAGCCAAAATCTTATCTGTGTGAACTGACCGGCCCGATCAGCGAAGAAAAACTGCGGTCGCTGGAACTTCGCTTCCACAACCTTCAGTCCCTGTATGACACCTATGTCTCAACGACGGAGACGGAAGTCTTTGACAACGATCTTCCGGTTCTTCGCGGTCATATCAGTGTGGTGCTGCACCTGCTGCGAACCGCAAAGGATCTGGCGCATTATTACGAGCGTCACGCCGGCCCGGCCGCACAGCACCTGTCCAAGGGACGCAAGCGTCTCGTCGAACCGGAAAAACTCCTCGAAACCCTCATCGATTACTGTATCAACTTTGTCTCCCAATTTCTCAACTGTGCCGAAATCCTGTGTCAAAAAATGCTCAAACGATATACCGAAATCGGCCAGGTCCAACTGCCGGTTCCACCCTATCGCGGATTTCATGTGCGTCCTTCGACGCTGATTTCCAAACTGGTACTGCATTACGGCAGCGATGTGAAGATGAAGCTCGAAGATGACACCTATGACGCCAGTTCGCCGCTGGAGCTGTTTCGTGCCAACGAAAAGATCAACGCCACCAAGCGGCGTTCGCTGGCGACTGAAATCATCCGCTTAAAGCTTGTCCCGGAAAATTCCGACCAGATGGACCGTCCAAGCATTATCCGCAATGTGATTATGACGCTGGCCGAACAGAGCAAGGTCATCATTTATGAACAGCCGTTGAAGATCGAAAAGAAAGACTTTCAGTTGGAAGCAAAGATTATCGAACAGGTTACCGATGAAATCGCCAAACTGCTGGTCACCGGGAAGATCGACATTGGAACCGATATTGAGGCGGTCTTCGTGGGCGACAAGCGTGTACTGGAAGACATCAAGCTGCTGGCCGAAAGCGGCTACGGCGAAGACAGTTTTGGCAACAACATCCCTCTGCCCTGTGAACTGCAATACCTGCGACAATAATAAACCCTCACTTAGACATTAATCCATTGATAAGCAATCAGACACATTCATTCATTGACACAGCCGAAAGGAATCTTTTGTGAGCCAGGAATTTTTCCAGCAAATTGCCGACGAATTAAACATCCAACTCAAACAGGTTGCCGCGACGGCTGCCTTGCTCGAAGAAGGCGGCACCGTTCCATTTATCGCCCGCTATCGTAAGGAAATGACCGGGACACTGGATGAAGTGGCGATTATGCATATTCGTGACCGGCTGGCTCAACTGGCGGAACTGAACCAACGCAAGCAAACGATTCTCAAATCACTCACGGATCGGGAATTACTGACTGATGAGCTGGCCGAGCAGATCGACAACGCCGACACCCTGACAGTGCTGGAAGATATCTATCTGCCCTACCGTCCCAAACGCCGCACCCGGGCGATGGTTGCCAAAGAAAAAGGATTGGCTCCGCTGGCGGAGATGCTGCTGGCACAAAACGAACAAACTGACCCGCTCGCCGAGGCCGCGGCGTTCGTGGATGCTGAAAAAGGTGTCGAGGACATTGAACAGGCACTGGCGGGCGCACGCGACATTTTGGCTGAACAGACGACCGAGGCCAAAGAGGCCCGCGAACGTATCCGTAACCTGTATTTTACCAAGGGCATGTTTTACAGTAAGCTCATCAAGGCCAAAGAAGCCGAAGCGGGTAAATACGAAAATTACTTCGACTGGTCCGAGCCGGTGGCAACCGCTCCGTCGCACCGTGTTCTGGCGATGCGTCGCGGCGAAAAGGAAGAATGCCTGATCCTGCGGATTAAGGTCGAAGAGGACGAAGCACTGGCTATTTTGCGAAATCTGTTTGTCATTAACAGCGGCCCGTGCGCGAAGCAGGTGGAGACGGCCCTCGAAGACGGTTTCAAACGCCTGCTGTCGTCTGCGATGGAAACCGAGGTTCGGCTGGAAACCAAGAAAAAGGCGGACATTGAAGCAATCCGTATCTTTGCCGAAAATCTCCAGCAGCTGTTGATGGCTTCGCCGCTGGGACAAAAACGCATGCTGGCGGTCGATCCGGGGTTTCGTACCGGCTGTAAAGTCGTACTGCTGAACGAACAGGGCAAACTGCTGATACACGACGTGATCTTTCCGCACAACAGCAGCCAAAAGGCAATGGCCGATGCGGAAAAAATGAAGAAGCTCTGCGCCGACTATAAGGTCGAAGCCGTCGCGATCGGCAACGGCACCGCCAGCCGGGAAACCGAAACGTATTTTCGCAACATCGGCCTGAACAAGGATGTCGCCATCGTCATGGTCAACGAGAGCGGCGCTTCGGTTTATTCGGCCTCGGAAGTAGCCCGCGAAGAATTCCCCAATGAGGACATTACCGTCCGTGGTGCGGTCTCCATCGGGCGGCGGCTCATGGACCCGCTGGCCGAGTTGGTGAAGATCGACCCGAAATCCATCGGCGTCGGTCAGTACCAGCACGACGTCGAACAATCCCTGCTCAAACAGGGACTGGATGATGTCGTCGTGAGCTGTGTGAATAAAGTCGGCGTTGAGGTCAATACCGCCAGCAAGCCGCTGCTGATGTATGTAGCGGGGTTGGGACCGCAGCTGGCCCAAAAGATCGTCGAATACCGCGACGAAAACGGTCCGTTTTCCAGCCGCAAGGAACTGACAAGTGTTCCCCGGTTAGGCGCACGCGCATTTGAACAAGCCGCAGGCTTTTTACGTATCCAGAATGCAGATAACCCGTTGGACGGCAGCGCGGTGCATCCGGAAAGCTACAGTGTGGTTGAGCAGATGGCCGCAGATTTGAACTGTAGCGTCAGCGATTTGATGACCACTGACGCATTGCGGAATAAGATTAAGCTGGAAAACTATGTCACGGATACCATCGGCCTGCCAACACTGACGGATATTGTCGCGGAATTGGCCAAACCGGGCCGCGATCCGCGTGAAAAGTTTGAAGCCTTCGCCTTTGCAGACGGTGTCGAAAAGCTGGAGGATTTAACTGCCGGCATGAAACTGCCCGGCGTGGTGACCAACATTACCGCCTTTGGCGCGTTTGTCGATATCGGCGTCCATCAGGACGGGCTGGTTCACATCAGCGAGATGGCCAACCAGTTCGTCAAAGACCCGGCCGACATCGTCAAGGTCCAGCAAAAGGTTCAGGTCACCGTCATGGAAGTCGACGTCAACAAGAAACGTATCAAGCTGTCGATGAAAGAGCCCGGCAAAAAAGAAGAGCCAAAAGAAAGGCCCCAAAGAAAAGCCGCTCCGAAAAAGAAAAAGGCCCATAAGCCTAAAGCAGATGACAAAGGGAAAGTAGACCCCAATAAGCCGCTGGGCAGCCAACTGACTTTAGGTATGTAATCGTTAATTAATAAATACGAACAGGTATTTCAGGGATAATAATGCAATTATCACGACGAACTCTGATTAAGTTGGGATTACTGGCTCCCTTTGCATCCTATGCCAATGCAGCCGATTTAATCCGAACGACGCAACCTCTAAAATCATGGTCGATCGCTGTCATCCCGGACACACAATACTACGTCCGAAGCGACGAAAATGCGCCGATCTTTACCGAAATCACACAATGGCTGGTTGATCACAAACAAGAGCATAATATTCAATTGGTCCTGCATGTTGGTGACATTGTCGACCTGAACGAAACAAAGCAATGGGAAAATGCCAAGCGGAGCTTACAGGTTTTAGACGGCCAACTGCCTTATGTGCTGGCCGTGGGCAATCATGACCTCGGGCACAATGCCAACGACCGGTCTACTATGCTGAACGACTATTTCAGCATTTCAGAGAACCCCCTGAATCAGAAGATCTTTGGCGGTTATTTTGAAGAAGGACACCTGGAGAATGCCTGGTATCATTTCCAATGCGGCAATCGGGATTATATCATTTTTTCGCTGGAGTTCGGCCCTCGCAAAGAAGTGGTTGAATGGGCAAACAAGATTGCATCGCAACATCCTGACAAATCGCTCATGATGGTCACCCATGAATTCATTGACCAGGAATCGACTCTGTTCAGTAATGATGGGCTGGCACGCCACACCACACGGACAACCAAAAACAGTCCTTATGGCTACGGTGTCGGTCACCAGGGGCCCATCAATTGCGGGTGTGAGCTTTGGGATTCATTTATTTCCCGGCATTCCAATTTTGAACTGGTCTTCAACGGACATTATAAAGCCTACGACAAGACCGGACCCAATCCGGGTGATGTGAAGATGCGGAAAAATGCTTTAGCCGCATCGTATCGCAGCGACACCTATAGCGACGGAGGTGCTGTCCATCAAATGCTGTTTAATGCTCAATGGGCCCCAAAAGGCGGCAACGGCTGGATACGCTTGCTGGAATTTCTGCCGGACGGAAAAACGGTGAATGCCAAAACGTTTTCGCCCTACTTGATGCGAACCGAAGAGGATAAATCGAAGGCGTGGAAGACGACTGACGACATGCAATTTTCTCTCTCCCTTGCATCTTCCCCAAAATAAAAAGCAACATAAAAAAGGACAGGCGACCTGGAAGTCATCTGTCCTTTGCATGTCTTATTCAATTGACCGAAGGCTACAAAGATGCCTGCTCGGTTGCTTTTTCATCGGCTACCGGCGGTTCCTGCGGCTCTGGAGCTGGGATATCTTCGATCAGCTCGGACAGCAACTTGGTAAGATTGTCGGCCTTATAGGCGGGAATCTTATAGACCCAGCCCTTGTGTTTGGCGGTGAATTCCTTGACCGCATCGATGGCCAGCAGCTTTTGCTCCTTTTTCTTTAGCTCCTCGTCGGACTCGACTTCGCCGACAGTTTTCTCGACCGGCGTGGAATCCAGGTAGGTCGCCGAAACCTTTGCATAAACCGCATCGTCTTTTTTGGCCAGCAGCAGCTTATAGACCTTCAGGTCTTTGAGCTTACAGATATAACTGTAGTTAAACTCCAAATCGGCGGGAACATTTTTCTCGGCTTGAACATCTTCAAAACGCAACGCCGCCAATGCTCCAAACACCGTCTTATAGTCGGTCCCTTTAAACTGCTTGCCTTCGGGCATTTTCTCCAGCACCACTTCGTCATTACCTTCGCCGGCCTGGAGCAGATAATTGCCATCGGGTGTTTTGACGGCCACACTGTTGACTTCGTCGCGGCGAATATCCACCAGTTCTGCATCAATATATTGCATGGGTGAAGCGTTAAAATACAAGCGGTTTTGTATAACGTAAACATCGTTGCTCTTGAGCAGCCGCCCATGCGAGCTGCCGGACTCGGGGTCGGCCGGCGAAAGGACGAGGGTGACAATCGGTTCACCGGCAGCGTCCAGAAACGCTACCATATGCCCGGCGGTTTCTGGCGTGACTTTGAGATCCGCATGGTTAGCCGGGTTGGAGGTGATCTTTTCCGTCACACGAATATCCAGACAATTGCTGATGAGTGAATTGATCTTGGTCACATCGGCGGGATAGTTGTCTTTGTCCGCTACGCCGAGCTGTCCGCCCTGCTGGGAAAGCGTGACGGTCTCGCTGCCGTTCTGCCCGGTGACCTTGATGGTGGCAACCGCCTCGACATTCAATCCGGCAATCAACGGTGAACGGCCGAATTCAACGGACGCGGCTTGTTGACTCATACGGCTCTGCATAACGGCCAATGCCGCGGCAATGACAGCAATTATTCCCAATACAGTCAATTTTTTATCACTCATCTTTATTGATCTCCTGTCATCTACACGATAATAAATGCGTCTGAAAATTCAATCGTAACGTCTGGATTCCCGCCTTCGCGGGAATGACAAAACAGCATCACGTCACTATAAGAAACGTACTCTCGCTTTGCCATTTTGCCCTATGCATCGCTGGCATGGCTGATATATCGGCGGCGTTTACTGCTCCGGTAGATCCCCAGAATCACCGCAATCGCCAGTGTCAGGATCGGCCCCGGCAGTGTACAGAAATTCCGCATTTTCCGTTTCAGAGCCTCAACCCGCTGGCGTTTCTGCATCTTAATGTCACGCAAGTCCTTTTCCGCCTGACGCAGTTCCAGCTCAATCTTCTTCTTTTCCTCAACGATGGTCTGATTGATGAGCTGGCCCTTGTTCTCGCCTTCGACGGCCTGAATCTTTTCATTCAGCTGCTGCTCAAAGCCCTGAATCTGTGCCATGATGCGTGACTCTTCTGCGGCACTCTCTTGATTGGCTTTGTATTCGATATCATCGACAACCGTAAACGGACGTTTGAAATTGCCGCGGGAACGGATGGCAATCAGTTGGGCCGAACCGGACAAGTCTTCAATCGCGTTCAACATCAGCGAACTGTTGTCGCCGACCGGCTCAATTCCGAAAAATGTCTGCCGATAGGCCACCATATCGCTGAACATATCGACATCCGCCAATACGATCACTGCACACGGCTCGGCTGACGCAGTCAGTCCGGTCAGGGTTTTCATCGTCGGCCCGGCAGATTCATCGCCTTCCTGGCCTTCGGTTTCAGCCGCTTCATCGGGCACCTGAATGCCGTCTGGAAACGCACTGGTAAAGTCACCGGTAACCATGTACCCGATTACCACCGGCTCGGTACCGTCACGGAACTGACGCATGAACTTCGCGTAATCGGGATTCATCAATTCATAATCATTGTCTACCCGCCACGCATTGCCTTCCGAAGACGTTGACAGCAGCGGCGTATAGTCCAGCTTCGGCGAGTCGTCATCGGCCGAATGTTCTTTGATCTTCAACACGCCGGGAAAAAGGGTCGTGAGTTCATTCAATTGAGCCGTAATCGCATTGTCTTTATTGAAACAATGATAGGCTTCGCTGAACTTCAGCACGCCCAGAATCTTTGACGGCGGCTGGCCCGGCCGGGCCGCCCCGGTGACAGCCAGCTTGCGGTCACCGGCAAACGTGTTGGCAGGCATCACCAGTCCCCAGTTGTTCAGCAGTTTGGGCAGATTGGAGCTGGTGCTTTGCGGCTGACCGCTCATCCGCTGATTCATGTCCGGCATATCCATCACGCAATGCGGATCGACACAGACAATCGCCCGGCCGCCCTTTAGAATAAACTGGTCAATCGCAAACTGCGCCTGCTGCGGCAAATCTTTCGGGTGAATCACCAGCAGCATATCCACACCGGTAATCTCAGCGGTATCGGCGGGCACCATCGACACCTCAAACTGCTCTTCAAGGTGACGGATAATATTCCACTTGGGTTTGGGCTTCTGGCCCTGCATCTGTTTCATCCGAGCCATGTAGTCGGTATCGCCAATCAAATCCAATGCGCTCAAAACCCCTATCCGGCGCTTGTCGCGGGTAATGGCGGTATCAATCAGGTAACTGATATCATACTCGACCAACTGCTGACGGTCCGGCGTGAAAAATTCGATAACCTTCGTTACGCCAAACTGCGTCTGGACAACCAGCCCGAAAATGAAGTTTTCCTCTTCACTCATCGGAATACGCTTGAGCCCGTAACGCACCGCCGCCAGTTCCTCTTCGGTAAAGGGCCGGGGATCAATGACTTCCAGCTTCACATTGCCGCCGCCGTTGGCCTGGTATTCTTCCAGCAAGCCGCGTACATAGGTGTAATAGTTGTTATAGTAACGAATCTGGTCAATTGATGAGTTAATCGCGGCCGTTTTCGTATAAAACAGCTTCATCGTAATCGGCTGCTTGAGACCGACTAAAATCTCTTTAGTTCCGCCCGAAAGCGTATAAAGCTTATTGGCGGTCAAATCGATCTTACCGGATTTTAATACACCCTGGCAAATCGAAATCGCCGAGATCGCAATGACCATGACAAAGAAAATCGCAAAAATAGCACGTGTCGTTCGGTTCATTAGCTGGCCTTCCTTTCTTCCAGAATCAGCATACAGGCATACACCCATGCAGCCATCAGAATCACAAAATATGCGATGTCCTTCAGTTCAACAACGCCCCGCATGATCGAGTCAAAATGGTTCTGAAAACTCAACGTTTCAAACACCGATGCAAACGCCGGAGACAGCAGCGACGATAAATAGTTCAGCGAGGACGGATGCCCGATGAAGATCAGCACCAGGCAGGCCACCACGGATAAAATCAGGCTAATCACCTGGTTTTTGGTCACCGCCGAGAAAAACGTCCCGACCGACAGGAAACTGCCGGCCATCAGAAAGCTGCCGAGATAGCCGACGACAATCTGTCCGGCGTCCGGTTCGCCCAGGTAGGCGACCGTCCACGGCAGCGGAAACGTCAACAGCAAGGCAATCGCCAGAAACGTCCACGCCGCAAAGAACTTGCCCAGCACCGCCTGCCCAATGGTAATCGGCAAGGTCAGCAATAGTTCAATCGAGCCGTTCTTACGCTCTTCAGCCCACAGCCGCATGGCAACCGCCGAGACCATAAACACAAAGATAATCGGCATCTTGTTAAAGAACAGCCGCAAATCGGCCTGCCGAAGTTCGAAAAAGCCCTCCATAAACGGCCAGTAGCCGGCCGCCAGCAGGAAAATCACCAAAAAGACATATGCCACCGGCGTGGCGAAATATCCCTTTAATTCGCGTTTAAAAACAGCACAAAAGCCATTCATTTTGCTTACTCCTATTGATTCTTTGAAAAATTCTCAGGCCGTCTTTTTCGTCGTCGTAATTTTACGGAAGACCTCGTTGAGATCGGCCCCGTGTTCTTCGATCAGCTTCTTCGGGGTCGAGTCCACCAGAATCTGCCCCCGGGCAATAATCACCGTGCGTGTGCACACCTGTTCGACCTCTTCCAGAATATGCGTTGAAATGATGATGCACTTATCCTTGGCCATGTCGTTGATGAGTTGACGAACTTCGTGCTTTTGATTCGGGTCCAGCCCGTCGGTCGGTTCGTCAAGGATCAGCACCTGCGGGTCGTGGATTAATGCCTGCGACAGTCCCACGCGGCGACGATAGCCCTTGGACAGCGTCTCGATGGTCTGGTGATAGACCGACTCGATCGAGCACATGCCGATAACCCGGTCCAACGCGGCCTTGCGTTTGGCGCCTTTGATTTGCCGGGCGTCACAGACAAAATTCAAAAAGCCCGCCACCGTCATTTCGTTATAAGACGGTGCATTTTCCGCCAGATAGCCCAGGCACTGACGGACGCCAACCGGATCGGTCAGAATATCATGACCGCAGATTTTCGCGGTTCCTCCGTCCGGCGTCAGAAAACACGCCAGCATTTTCATCGCGGTGCTTTTGCCGGCCCCATTCGGCCCCAAAAAGCCCAGCACGTCGCCCTTTTCGGCGGAAAACGAAATCCCGTCCACGGCAACCACGGGGCCAAAACTTCGACGCAACTGTTGAACGTCAATCATAACGATCTCCCAAAATTGCTCTTCGCTGTCACATTTTCATGAAATCGAAAGGCGAGAAATGGTATCCCCGGCCGCCTTTCCGAACAAATATGTACTAATCTTTTACAAAAAATCACGGTTTTGTCAACCCCTGATTGAGTTTTTTTTGAGAAGCATTGCGATATTCGTACAAATATTGATCGGCAAAAAAAACGGGCCGCAGATCTTACGACCTGCGGCCCGTGGTGTTTAACACAACTCATTATCGACGATTGATCTTTTACGGAGCTGCGACTTCCTCCGTCTGAGGATCATTAATCGAATGCGGCTCAGAAGGCTCTGCGGCATTCTGATTCGGCGAGCGATCGCGACAGTAGATCGTCCACGTAAGATTCGGACGTTCAAGATTGGTTCGCGCCAGATATCGCTCCGGATCCTGAGGCTGTCCGTTATCATAATAATAGTCTGCCGGATCGGCATCGACGCCTAAAGGACCAACGTTGTCGTCATTTCGCCATAGCGGACCATTCCCCGTGGTACCACTGCTGTACTGCCCGTCACTGCAGACAAACATATATTCAACACCATAAGTGCTGTCTTCCGGCATATCCGTTGCTTCTACCGATTCCACAATGACATAATGAATGCCAGAATTCGCAGGAATCTGGACATCAGCCGGCGAACCCACGGCATGCATGGCCGGATCCGGCAACGGCGGCTGAAGGTCAGCGCCTTCGACCAGAATCTCAATCGGCTCGGAGAAGCCATATTCTTTGATCGGGTTCGCACTGGATGTATGGAACAATCCCATCCGCACAGTATACGTATATGTTGCTCCATCAACGATGTCCGTATCAGTCGCCTCGTTGCTGTTCTGATACAGTGCGTTAAGGTCATTATCCCTGATAAACTGATACTTGACAGAGTAACCGGTAGGTAATGTAGGTACACCTGCAAAGTCCTCGTAGGCCCGCGCTTCCATACCCACTGCAATCTCTGCATTCGGGCCGGGATTAATAACCGTGTTATACGGCTCAAGTCCCCAAATAGCATCCGGTATTTCGGTGTTGTCACCTGGAGTGCCATAGCCCGTTCCGGCTGCACTAAAGCTCGTCTCAATGAGACTGCCATCGCGAGCATAGATGAAGAATTCGTACTCGATTGGCTCGAGATTATCGACTTCATAAAAACGCTCACTTCGCCATTCCAAGCCATTACCGGGTGCACCACTGCTGCGAGTAGGATCGTTCAAACAGACAAACTTGTATTCAATATAGTCATCAGACCACCAATCATCATGCACTTCCGTTGCCATCATATTCAGTATATCAAACGTACCGACAGGGGCATTGGGCTCGAATACCCACGTCACCGGATTCGGCGCCGGAGGCAAATCGTCCTCCGCCAGCCAGCACCCCGTAAACAGCGTCAAATCGTTCACATTGAGCTCTGTATTGAAGTCCAGATCCACGCCGCCACACCAGCCGTTGCCTTCATCGCACGAATCATAGAACCACCATGCATAGGCAAAATCGGACCAGTCGGCCAAGTCAATTGTGCCGCTCGGCTCAAAGTCCGCCAGGCTGCAGCTCGTCTGTGAAATACGTTCGTAGTGGTAGCCCAAATCGACCATGCCCTTATCACGTGCACCATAAATACTGGTCGTGTAATCGGACAAGCCCCGAACAGATGCAAAGACGCTGCCCTGATCAATACATTCGCTTTTATCACCTTCGGCACTGTCTGCCTGTCTGAGATAATAGTTCCAGTAATGCTCACCAGCCCTTGCACCCGGGCGCCGCTCAAATTCCGGCTCCCGTTCAACAACATCTAAAGAAGTATCCGCCGTTGATCCCGGTGCCTGATAAATTGCATTGGCACTGGGGTAGTCATCCACGCTGCTGTAAGCAATTGTCAGTTTCGCCGGTCGAGGATCAAATTCAAAGCCTGTCCCAACGGTAATCTGAGAACCTTCGTCGGCTAAATTCGCCCAAAAAATACTATCACTTACATCCACAACACTATTGTAAGCACAGTAGAGTCCGCCACCGGAGCCGTCGTAAACTTGTACCGATTCATAAATCGGAACCAGTTCCGTATCGCCGGTTTGTTCGTCAATGACCACCTCGGTAAATTCACCGGTTTCGACGAAATCGAATACACCCAGTGACCGGTTATCGGCAAATGTACAGTTGTCGAATGCGACTCTTGAACTCCAGTTCACGGATGCACCACCGCCGTCACGCGACGCCCTGTTTTCTGCAAACAGACCGTTAAAGATATTGGTCGGCCCCGCCACCGTGCCGGTCAGCATCAGACCGCCACCGGACATATCCGCAGAGTTACCGACAAAGGCGATATCTCTCATAACCAGGTCCGTCGAAACAGCGAATAGACCGCCGCCGACACCCGTTGAATCCAGCGTTGCGGCCGGAATAACCGGGGCATCAGGATCATCAGGGTCTTCCGGCTCTTCGATGACAACCTCCGGACGAGCCGCCCGGTTTTTATGAATGATCGTACCGGAAATCACCGCATCAATGCCGAAGGGATCGTCATATTCATTGGCGCCCTTTTCGAGATAAACACCGCCGCCCAAATAGGCTTCGCTGTCGAAGACATTACAGTCAACGATTTCGGTATAGGAATCGCGAGCATAGATGCTGCCGCCGACGGTCGCCTGGTTTGACGCAAAGTCACAGCCATCAAACGTGACCTGGCAGTCATATTCATAAGCAACCGCACCGCCAAAACTAATGTCAAACGAATACGGAATGTCCACGGTCGATGTATCGGCGACATTTTGGTCGAAGTCACAGTTTTTAAACGTCAGCATACTATCATTGGCCGCGTATACCGCTGCACCGGCATTCGGCAGATTAATCTGTCGATCCGGCGTTTCCCAGCGATCACCACCGACGCCGGACAGGCTGCCTGTGGTTGTGTTTTGTGTAAAGACACAATCTTCAAATTCCGCGCTCGAATCGTAGCCGCAATAGACCGCACCGCCATAACCGCTGTACTGCCAATACGGATCGTACTTATCAAACGGATCTTCTTCGATCGCTTCAATCGAAGCAACCAGGAAACCGTCATCATCCACCGTATAGGTAATCCCATAGGCCTGGAGGAAATCAGCCCAGTTTTCAAACCGGTCGCCCCACTCGAACCACTTGGTCCATTTGTCCCAATCGTACTGGTTATAGAGCAAGGCGTAGAAATCATACTTGTCACCATAAGTCCAGCCGTCCCAACCGTCATCCCAGACCCATGTAAGCGGATCGTCTTCGATGGAATCGGGCCATTCGAAACCGCCGCCGCGGCCGCCGTGGTATTTATAACCGCCAATGGTCGCACCTTCGCCGCCGTTACCGCCGAGACCGCCGTTGGCTTCATTGCCGCTGAACGTACAGTGTTCAAACGTCGGATGACTGGAGAAGCCGATATACACGGCACCACCATACCCGCGGCCCGGCCACCCACCGTCACCACCGGACGGATGGTCCGTACAACCGTTGGTACCATTTCCACCCGTACCGCCGGCCGCCATATTGTCTTCAAAAATACAATTAATAAATGTCGGAGACGCTTCCAAAATAGTAATGGCGCCACCAAGGACACTGCCCGCGTCACTGCCATCCAGCGCACATCCATTAAATGTCAATCCGTCGCCGCCAGACCATCGGTTCTCGCTGAAGATACAGTTCCGAATAGTCGGATTTCCGCCGTAAATATCCATATCACCGGAACGCAGGGTAATGCCTTCAATAAGGCATTCTTCCGGCATATCGTTCAGATAGAACTGGTAATTTTCCAGAACCGTACTGCGAATACCGGATTCGTCTTCCGGATACGAACCGATAATCTGCAATATCTTGCCGTCCAATTGGATCGTCACCAGGTCGCCGTAGTACTCGCCTGCACCTCCGGCGCCAACACCCGGATTATAGACACCCGGAGCGATTAAAACAATGTCGCCGTCGCGTGCGTCATCAACCGCGCTCTGGACTTCCTGATAGACGCCGGCACCGCCGACATAGAATGTCTCACGCAGGCGGATATTCGCTGTAATGTCTTTAGCCGAGGTCATGATGACGTAGTTCTCTGCTTTTCGCGAGCTGTCATCGCTCGTGCCGCCAGACCAACTGGTCAGATAATAATCCGAGGCCACATTCGCAGTGCAGGTCACGATCGCCCCATGGTAGTAGTTCGAATCAGGTGTATCCGGTGAAAGCGTCACCTGACCGTGGCCGGCCTTACTCACAGCCGCTGTTAACAGATACCGTTCCGTCTCAGTATCCGGCACCCGGTAGTGATAGCCAAGATCATCATTGCCAACGTCTTTCTGAACCGTCCCATAATACGGATCGGTCGGATCGGTCGTATAATCCGTTAAAATAAGCAACCCGCTTCGACCACTCGTTGCCGCACTGGAATTCTGATCCAAATAATACGACCCCAGCGGACCAGCCTCAAACCGCGGATCACCCACATAAATGTTCGCGTAGCCGGCATAATCTTCCAGGTCCGCTTTACCGGAGTAAATTGCATCTTTCTGGGCATCATACAGGTCGCCGCCGGTATTTTGATAGAACAGGGTGTATGACACATCCGTCTGTCCCATACCGTTGGTCGGCTTTTCGTAGATCCCGCCGCCTTCAGCCGCCTTGTTGCCGGCAATAATCGAATCGATGACGACCGGATGCGAAATCTGATCGACATAGAGTCCGCCGCCATAGTGGACTGCTGTGTTATCAGCAATCGTACAGGTATTCAGCACGACATCAGCATTAATCTTACATGCAATACCGCCGCCGATATTATCCGAAGAGTTGCCCGCAATCACACAGTTCCTGAGCACCTGGTCGTAAATATACTGACCGCCGGTAAAGCAGATACCGCCGCCGGTTGCGTTGGCACTCAACGCCCGGT
The DNA here is from genome assembly GCA_963675155.1 of Anaerohalosphaeraceae bacterium. GTDB lineage: Bacteria > Planctomycetota > Phycisphaerae > Sedimentisphaerales > Anaerohalosphaeraceae > 4572-13. The sequence goes on from OY775912.1 coordinate 2,591,826, forward strand.
TATTGAGAATACGCGTATTCTCAATCGCGGTTTCAGTATCCGCCAGGCTGAGAGCACCGCCGAAGCCTTCTTCCACAACGACCTTGTGACCTTCAATGTAACCGGTCGCCTCGTTGTTGTAGAGCAGGCTTTCAAGCATTGTCAGTTCACATTCCGCCGTCTGCAGAGCACCGCCGCTGTTCGCAACGTTGTCGGTAAACTGGCAGTCATCAAACGTCAGGATACAGTTTTTCATGTAACCGCCGCCGCCCAATGCCGTCGAGGCATTCTTATTGAACTGACACTCGTCCACGTCCACCAGCAGCGTATGCGTATTCGGGTCGTCAACATGATAGTAAGCATAGATCGCACCACCGTTTTCCACGGCCGTATTCGATGCAAACAAACTATCCCAAATATTGAGACTGCTTTCAGAGCGAATCGCACCACCCTTGCCTTCGGTTACGTTGGCAACAAAGGTGCAATCTTCAACAACAACGGTTGTCTTTGCATCGACTTCAATCGAAATACCTGCAGAAGGCGTCACAAACGTTGATAGGTTCTCCGCACCGACTTCCGCTTCGATACCGGTGTAGTCCTGCACCATGTAAGACAGATCAGTATTATAGTCCTCATGGTCCGGATCGGAGGTCAGGTTGCCGGTAAAGTCGCAAAGCTGGAAGCTCGGGGTCGCACCGGCACTCATATAAACGGCACCGCCAATATTCCCATCAAAAATACAACCGTAAACATCCAGTGTCACATTCGGGTCGGCATAGACCGCACCACCGCGGGTAAAGTCCCACAGTTCAATTTCCTGAGTGTAATAATCATACTCAATGCTTGTGAACTGTCCGAGGAAGGCTCGGTTGCCCTCGAATTCACTGTTATACAGTTCGGAAATCGCTTCCTCGCCGTAGAAAACCGCACCGCCGGCAACCGTACCGTAAGACCTCAGGTAACCATTTGAACCCATGCGGGCCTCATCAGACCAGTCCCACGGATCCGGGTAGGCATTTCCGGTTCCAAACTGACCACCGGAAGAAACATAACCGGTTCGTGCTTCGTTGCCTTTAAAGACATTGTTATGCAGAATCGGATCGCAGTTCGCTTCGACATAGATCGCTCCGCCGCGGCCGTCACCTTCGCCGTATCCGGAGTCGCCGCCCCAGCTATTGCGGCCGTTACCACCGGCATCGCCACCATCGCCGGAGATACCACCCCAGCCGCCGGTTGCGATATTATTGATAAACTGACAACCGATAATCTTCGGCTTGCCGCCGTCAACAATCGCAATCGCACCGCCGTAACCGTTTCCGATACCATTACCACTGTGGCCACCGGAAACACCGTCCCAGTCGCCTTCCGGCGGGTCATTACCTTGGTAGTAACCACTCATGCCGTCACCGCCGATACCGCCGGCAACCAGACAATCTTCAAAGATACAGTTCCGGATAAGCGGCGAAGAACCCTTTTCACACAGTATGGCACCACCGAAACCATTGCCGGCCGCGTCCATACCCGAAGGCGCACGGTCAGGAGCGTCATCAACGGGCGGCCAGGGACCGGTTTCCAGCACACCACTGAGACCAATCGCACCCGCCGTGAAACCGTTTTTAATTGTAATACCTTCAATGCTCGAAGGATAGTTTGGATCGGCATCCGGTGCATCAAACATAAACGCACGTTTTGATTGATAACGCGAGCCTTGGCAATCGACAATTGTCGCTGCGACAATCGCCGGATCGTCCGGATCCTGTGACATAACAGTCAGCGTCTTATTGCCAAAGTGAATGCCTTCCGGATTCGTAATCGTATAAGGCTGATTCACACGCGGCGCTAAGACAATCCTATCACCGCTGCGAGCCGCCTGAACCGCTTCCTCAATCGTCTCATAGCCTTCCGGCACGTAAAGATTCTTGGGAACGCCTAATTCAAATTCAACCTGAACTTCGCGGTCACCGGACATCGTGATATAATTGACCACCGTTTCATTAACCTCACCGGCCAGAGAATCCTCGTCCGTATTATACCAGCGTTTAACCCGATAGCCCTCATCCGGTACGGCAGTTAATTTTACAACCGTTCCCTGCTTGAGCATTTCATTGTTATACACAGGAGAAATCGTTCCATGTGCGTAGTGATCAGCAATATAAACGGACGTTGTCAACGCATAATCGACAACCGGATCCCGTGAATCGAAATGGAAACCCATATTCGGAAAATCTGCATCCGGTTCAAGATCGGTCCGGGTCGTTGTATAGGAGCCAAGCTTTTGCTTGAGCCATATGGTCACATCAGGCTGATAAATCCAATCGCCAAAATCGGGATCATAGATCGTGATCGATGGAATTCCGGCATTTTTACACGGACTGTCAAACTTCAGGTTGGGATCGGTTTCCAACCACTGTTGGGCATCAGCTTCCCACAGATAGAACTGCCGATCAACCGCTTCATTCGGATCGGAAATCTGGATAAACTTCGGATCGGCCTCGTCTATTTTGGTTGTTTCAGGATCATCAGCAAGGTTGTTGTTGCTGTTTTTCCACTTATCATCAACTGGATCTCTGTAGTCGTATCCATACTCCAGCCACGGATAGCCGTTCCAGTCAATATAGACGTCATATTCGCCACCCTGAACATCCGAGTTATAGACGGCAACGGTTGTATACGGGATGTAGCTCGGATCATATCCCTGAACCTCTTCGTAGGGGTCGCCCACACAAAGCTGCGGACCCCAGACAGCATCATTGTCCCAGAAGATCGTATTGGTGACATTGATATAAGTATCGTGAGCCAGAATTGCACCGCCGTAACCGGAAACGACATCACTGACATAGTTGTCCACATAGGTACAGTTCATCATCTCAACATCACTGAGGCCGGCTGAAGCAAATGCACCACCGGCAATCCCCGCAGCGTTCTCAACGAACAGGTTGTTAATGACCGACTGCGGATACAGGCTGACCGACGGACCGTTAATAAACAACGCCCCGGCGTACCCGTTCACCTCATTGGCGGCAAAGCGGTTGTTGGCCAAAAAGACATCCGAATCCAAAACGTAAAGGCCGGCACCTGTTGCCAGCGCATCAACATTCAGATTTCCAATCTGACTCAAGTACCCCAAACTCTCGATTTCTTCACCAATATTCTTGTGAAAACGCGATCCTTTAATCGTCGCATCGGTCGCAAACAGATAGCCGCCGGCACCATACTGCGCCGCATTGGCTGTGAATTCTGAATCCGCGACATTGACAATTGACGCATCAATCGCCAAACCGCCGCCGTAGGGCGCAACATTATCTTCAAAGATACAATCCGTCACCGGGATGTAGTAGTTCGGGGTTTTCTGCGGTATTAACCCGCCATTAGCCGCCAGGATGCGATCTGCCTCCAGCCAATCATGCCAGAGATCTGTATTCAGCACATAGTCAAAATCAACAAATCCATGATCAATATACGTGGAGGTTATAAATTGCGAAGTCATCACGCCATAAAACATGCCGTGATATAAAGGACTCCCAAAATTATTGAAGTAGTATTCTTCATACGGATAGAACGAATTACCGGCATAGACCGCACCACCCACGGAGTACATGAAATGTGAATCTGCGCGGTTGCCGCTGAAAATCGAACGATCTAATCCAAGCGTGGGCTGGTAGCCCGGACCAGACGGGGCAAAGTTACAATAAATCGCACCGCCACTGTATGCGCCGTTATCTGTAAACGTACAGTCATTACAGTCCACCAATACCGGCTGATCAAAGAAGAGCGCGCCGCCATAGCCTTCAAACTTATAATTGTTTTCATAAATCCTGCCCTCAGGATAGTCCACGTCGGCGTCGACCTCCATCTCGTAGCGGGTATCATTATCTTCATAAACACAGTCAGTCAAGGTCGCCGTACATCCGCGATCAAACAGATCGGCACCGCCGTGATTGGCAAAACTGCGGTTGCCGATGGACGTATTATGGGCAGCCGTGATAAGGCTGTTTTCGCCATAGTAAACCGCACCCGCACAGGCACCGGTATTCGGCATAAATGAATTGATCGTTGACAAGGCGTACACATCGGCACTCACTTCGTCCGGCAAATAGTAAAATGTTGGAACTCGGACATTCGGATCATTCCAGTAGTCATTAGGATCGTAATCGCTCGGATTGCTCGTATTGGGATCCCACCCGGGAATATTCTCGTAAATAAAGTCCATGTAAAGATTCGGTTCCGAGATTGTTGTTATATCCAGAACGCCGTTATAGGGCGAATACCCACCGTCATAGATCACGTTTTCAACAGTAATAAATGCAGGAGCCTGATATATATTGCCGGTATCTTTGTCTTCCAGACTTCTCATTTCCACAGACTCTTCGTCTTGTTCCCATCTATAGGTAGACGAATTATTATAATATAAGTTGGGATCAGACTGGCGTATATCCAGATTGCTCGTGTCTTCCCAATAGTAGCACAGATAGTACAGGTTCGAGGGGAAAATACCGGTGTGCGTTGTACTTTCAAAACTCACGCCGGTGACATTGCTGCCGGAACCGGGCAAACCCAGTCTGAAACCGCCATTACCGCCCAAACCGCGGCGATTGCCGTCACCGCCACCGTCACCACCGGTACCACCGGTTGCATCGACGCCGCCGATTTCCACCAACTTGTCGGGAATATAATAAGCCGGACCGCCGTGACCGCCGTCACCGCCCACCGTATTATCGCCGGCATAATTACCACCGTTACCACCGTTACCGCCGGAATAATCACCCGACAATTCCGCAACAACTGAACAGCGTTCAAATGTGCAGCCATCAACCGTCGCAATAGTGTTTTCGCCAAAATAGATGGCACCGCCTGATGAATCCGGAGCCCGCAGGTCACCGCCGACACCACCATTACCGCCGTGACCGCCGTCACCGGTTCCTTTTGCATTGCTGCCGTTACCACCGTTACCACCGGAGCCGGGCTCGCCGACCTGAACCAGGCAGTCGCTAATCGTTACGCCATACAATTCCGGCACACAGTTGGGCTCGAAATAGATCGCACCACCCCAGGCAGAGCCGGCCAAACCGGCATCACCGCCATGACCGCCATCCCAACCATCAGAATTATCAACGCCGTCAGAGTGGTCGCCGCCGTTATTACCATTACTGCCGATACCGCCATTACCACCAATTGCCCGGCAGTTGACGAATTCACATTCTTTAATTAGAGGAGCACTGTTGCCATAGACATAAATCGCACCGCCCTTAGCATTACCACCGTTACCTCCGCGGTCACCATGGTAACCATCAATATCCCTGCCCTGGTTGCCCGGATCATTCGAGTTATCGCCGTACATCCCCTGCGCAAGACAGTTTTCAAAGACACAGTTGCGAATCGTCGGACTGGCAGGCATCAAAATCTGTTTAGCTTCATAAGAATATGCATAACTCACAATTTGAGTTTCGTATTGACCGTTATTGGGATCGGTGGGGTCAGGAAGATTGTTGGGATCGTTCACCACCCAGACGTCACCATAGATCGGCGATCGCGAGGGCATCCACATCCATTGTGAATCACCAATAACCATGGCGCCACCGAATGCATCCAGACCATCCCAATATTCAGCATCAGCATAATTTGTACTGTAATCCGGGTACCAGTCAGTCACCTCAATGTTCTGGTCATAATACGGCCAAGCAATATCAAAATCGGCCGAAGGACTATTTGAAACGAGATCTTCATACCAATGAGGTATCTCAGTCCCAAATAGTAGGTAATAATTCGACATTAAACCGTATGTCAAAATAAGATCCGGACGTACAATCTTGGATCGATCCCATTGGCGATATTGACCATATGCAGTTCCCGGCCACTCCGGATGAATCGCGGCGCGATCAATCGTCGTCGCATTTCGAATGGTAATACCAGCCAGAACCGAATCGCGCGTTTCCCCATTTTGGAACAGGAACGCACGACGGTATTCCCGTCCCCAATAATCCCAGATATCCTCGCAGTCAATAATCGTCGCGGCAACAATAGCCGGATCTTCCGGATTCTCACTGCGAACGGTCACAGCTTTCCCTCTAAAGTTAATATTGTTTTCACGATGCAAGCCCTGATGAACAAGAATGGTGTCGCCGTTATTAGCCGCGTCAATCGCATCCTGAATCGTTTTATAAACGGTGGACGGCACCTCACGAACCACCGCATCTTCAGCCCGGCCAACCGTGACCATGGATGTTTTTTTCGTCTCATAGGCAGTGCCGTTTTTCTGACGCACATAGCCCTGGAACACAAACTCCTGCCCCGTCACATCACCCACCACCACAGTGTAACTCGGACTACCCGCGTCCGAGGGTTTGCTGTCGTAGGTGTTCGGATCAACGCCCGGTTCGGTTGTTGACAGACAGTCGAAATAGTACTCTACATCATTTTCGTCATACGACGTCACCAATGCCATGCCGATTTCATTTCGGCTCACACGCGTCACACGCGGCAGCGCCAGCCATTGCGCAGGATTCGGAGCCGGCGGTAAATCGTCAACACCCGTCGCGGTCGTCGCAGAAATCGATTCAGACCATTTTTCGTTCATGTTTTGATTGACGGATTTATCACGTGCGATCACCCGGAACGTATAGGTCCCGCCTTCCGGCACATCGGTCACTTCATAGACCTGGCTGTTCTGCCAATCGCTGTCAAACGCGTCATCTTCAATACAATCAAACTTGTATTCAGCACCGGAGCGGTCCCTGGCTTTGATTGCCTTCATCACGATATGATGCAGACCAGTCGCAACCGGCTCAATCTCCCATGCCAGCGGATCAGGCGAAGGTCCAACCAGATCCCCGCCGCCATAAAGCAAAGCACTGTTAATATTTAAGCGACCTTCCGAAACACAGAGTTCCTTAAGGGTTGTCAGTGAATCGACCGATTTCATCAAAACATCTTTGACTTCCAGCGCCCCCATCCCCTGGTTGAGAGACAGTACCAATGCACAGGAACCGGCAACATGAGGGGCCGCCATCGACGTTCCGCTCATGTACTGATATCCACCACCGGGAGCCGTACTGTAAATGAGACTGCCCGGAGCGGCAAGATCAACGCTGGTTTTTCCATAGTGCGAGAAAGATGACAATTCATCTGAATCCGTTGTCGATGCCACTGAAATAATATTGCCCAGTTCAAAACTTGCCGGGTAAAACGGAAAAGCACCGTCGTTATCCATGGAATAATTGCCGGCCGCAGCAACAAAGATAATATTGCTTTGAGCACACCGCTGAATCACATCATACAGAACCTGGCTGTAACCAAAACCGCCCCAGGAAGCATTGATCACATGAGCGCCCTTGGCAATCGCATATTCAATACACTCGATTTCAGCGGCCGTATCGCCGGATCCAAACTGATCAAAACACTTCAAGGCCATCAACTGGACATCCCAGCAAACACCCGCAACACCGATACCGTTGTCGCCGACGGCACCAATCGTGCCCGCACAGTGTGTACCGTGGTCGTTATCGTCCAGGGGGTCGCTGTCGGCATTGACCGCGTCAATACCATAAATATCATCAATATAGCCGTTGTTGTCGTCGTCAATGCCCGGATACCCGTTGTATTCAGCGTCGTTGACCCACATGTTATCTGCCAGGTCAGGGTGCGTATAGTCAATCCCTGAGTCCGTCACAGCCACGATAACCGAGCTTTTACCCGTTGTGATGTTCCACGCTTCCACCGCGTCAATATCGGCATCCATCTCGCCACCGGTTTGGCCGGTATTGTTCATCCCCCACAGGTCTGTAAAGTACGGATCATCCGGAACCGCCGCCAATGTGTGAATGTAAACAGGTTCCGCATAAACAACACCCGATGTCGCATTAAAACTCGTTACCGCACTCTCAACCGTCGTTCCGGCCAATTTGACAAGTCCGAGTCCCGGTATAATGTTGTACATCTTTTGAACACTGGATGCAGCACCGACCGCGTCTGTAATGATGCTCTGCCGCGCAATTTTAGACGTTGAGGATAGACCGGTTTCGTCAAACTTAACTAACACGTAACCATCGCGATAAGTGGGCTCTTCAACAGCAAAACTGCTGACAGATAGAATAAGAGAAAATAAGACCAGCCCCAAAATTGAATAACGTCTCATAGCACCCTCCGAATAGTTTTTTCGATTTCTCATCTTGGTATCCTGCAATAGCAAAGTTAGTAAAAATCCGTAAATAGAATACATCCCTGCGCGCGACTCACACCACAGGTCCGAATTCAATCCCTTATGCTATCGGAAGAAGTAATAGGTGAGTTTAGCTGTATATATCAGAAAATGCCCCCAAAGTCAAGATAATAGCATTTTCAACAAGAGTACCAGACCCCCGGGTAGAATAATTATAAGACCATGAATATGATATACTAAACAAAACTATTACGTCCGATATAAGAGTTATTTTACACGTTCACGCACTACTTTTGATGTAAAAAATTGAAAAATGTTACACTTTTTTTAAAATTTTTTAAAAATATCGGTATAATCTTCAGATTCAATGTTTTATAAGTACGGTTTATCATTCAAAGAAAATAGGGAAAACATGCTATTAATCGCGGAAAAATCGAAGTTATCGGGCCTTGTTCGTATCCCGGGTTCCAAATCACACACCATCCGCGCGATCGCTATCGCGTCGATGGCAAAGGGCCTCAGTGTCATAAAAAACCCACTTATTTCTAATGATGCGATCAGTGCAGTGGCATGTTATCGGGGTTTAGGGGCTAAAATCGACACTTCAGACAATCTCCGCTGGACGATAGACGGTACTGGGGCTCATATAAATCTTGATATCAGTACGATAGACATCGGCAACTCCGGCACTGCGCTGCGTCTTGCCGCAGGTTCCGCAGCCTTGGCAGGCCCGGATATTACGGTGGAATTGACCGGCGACCACCAGATTCAGACTCGCCCGATACAACCGTTGCTGGATGCCCTTAATGATCTAGGTGCCTCTGCCAAAAGCGTAAAAAACAACGGCTGCGCTCCCATCGAAATCCGCGGGACGCTCAAAGGCGGCACGACCACCATCGAATGCGTCACCAGCCAGTACCTCTCCAGCCTGCTGCTGGCCTGTCCGCTGGCTCAAAGTGAGAGTGTCATCAATGTAAGTCTTTTAAATGAGCCGGATTACGTACAGATCACGTTGGACTGGATCGATGCCCAGGGCATCCAATATGAAAATAAAGACTGGAAACAATTTGTGATTCCCGGCGGTCAATTCTACACCCCCTTCGACCGGACAATTCCGGCTGATTTCTCCAGCGCCACGTTTTTCCTGTGCGCCGGTGCCCTGCTCGGCGGGGAAATTCTGATCCAGGGTCTGGACTTTTCGGACAGCCAACCGGACAAAGCGGTCGCAGACTACCTAAAAGCCATGGGAGCTGATATTACAGATACAGAAAACGGACTTCTTGTAAAGAAATCCGCCCTTTCGGGCATAGAAATCGATATGAACCGAACCCCCGATGCGCTTCCGGCCATGGCCGTCACCGCTGCGCTGGCCGAAGGCACGACCCGCCTGGTCAACGTCCCGCAGGCTCGCAAAAAGGAAACCGACCGCATCGCCTGCATGGCGGCTGAACTGACCAAAATCGGGGCCGACGTCGAAGAATTACCGGATGGATTGGTTATCCACGGTCAAGGCGGTAAAAATCTGTCTGCGGCTGCCGTCACCGGACACCATGATCACCGTATCGTCATGGCCATGGCCATCGCCGGCATGGCACTCGACGGAAAAACAAAAATCGACACCGCCGAAGCCATGAACGTCACATTTCCTGAGTACGTAACCCTGATGACCGCCCTCGGGGCCAACCTGGCAGTCTAACCATCTCCCTCGATCATGGGATTTTTCTCCCTTTAGGACCTTTTTTTAAAAAAGGTTTAGTTGACTTAGAACATTGAACAATATATCATAGTATTCCTATGGGACATCGAATGTATTTTTTCGGTTTGAATGAGAGAAAGAGCTGATGAACAGAGACGACTTTATCAACAAGGCGCAGACACTAGACGGACGGGAACTGCTGAAGTTTGCCTTCGAGCAGTACGGAAAACGTGCGGCCATCGGCACTTCACTGCAAAAAACCGGCAGCGTCATTATTGATCTGGCTTCGAAAACCGGCGTGGAATACTCGGTTTTCTTTGTTGACACCCTGTTTAACTATGATGAAACGCTGGAACTGTTTAATGAGATTCAGGCCCATTACAACATCAAAATCGACCGGCTAACCCCGGATCCGAAAGATATAGAAGCATTATATGACAAGCACGGGCAGTTTCCGTTTTATTCGTTTTTGGGGCGGGGCAAGTGCTGTGAAATCCGAAAACGCCTGCCGCTGCTGCGAAAACTCAAAGATCTGGACGTCTGGATTTCCGGCCTGCGAGCCGATCAATCCGACCACCGCGAGCAAAACGCCGAAAAGGTCGCGATTGCCAAGATGGGCGGGCGGGAGATCATCAAGCTCAACCCCCTGCTGGACTGGAACACCGGGCAGATTGACGCATATATCAAAGACAACCAGGTACCGTATAATAAGCTGTACGATTACGAATCGCCCTACGGCGAAAAGTTTTACGAAATCGGCTGTACGCACTGCCACATTCCCGTCAAGGCCGACGCGCCGAAACGGGCCGGCAAATGGCCCTGGGAACAATCTCAAAAAGAATGCGGACTGCACACCGACGGCGGCGGTATTTAAGTGTCGCACGTAAGTTCTAAAGTGCTTTGATAACCGACGTAGTACACAGCCCGAGAAATAAAGTCCGGTGTATCTTTGGGCCGGAAAGATTGTTTGGGTGATGGACAATCTCAATACGCGCAATGTCGCCTCCCTGTATACTTATATACCTTCATACTTGTATACTTGCATACTTATCCCCCCGCCCCTTGATAACGCTCCCGCAGAAATCGCCCGGCGCAGCCGGTAGATCGGAATCAGCCGAGAGCACAGAAATGAAATTTCGAGCACTTCGGCTGATGGAGAGCTGATAGGGAGCAAAGCTCGCGGCGATGTCCTCCTCTGTGCCCCCTCGGTGAACTCTCTGGCAAAAAAACCGTGTAAATCCTGTCAATCCCGTCAAAAATAATTCGTGTTCGTGTCCATTCGCCTGCCGGGCCATAGCTCAAAGAGCGACGGCCGGTGGTTGCCCCTTACCTGCTGCCTCCTAACTGCTGACTTCTTGCTTGCCAAATCGCCCCTAACTCGCTATAATCGCCGCCATTATGACGAAAAAAGACGACAAACGCATCATGAAACACGTACCCAACGCCCTGACCGTCGGCCGGCTGGTCCTGACGGTTGTCCTGCTGGCACTGATCCTGTATGCGCCCACCACCGGCCAGGATAAACCCGCCAACCTGCTGCTGTGGGTCTTTATCCTGTTCGTCGTCACCGGCCTGACCGATATCGTCGACGGGTATCTCGCCCGCAAGTTTGAGGTCACCAGCAAATTCGGCCGGACCGTCGATCCGCTGGCCGATAAATTTCTCGTCTGCGGCGCGTTTTTCTGCTTCGCCATCGTCGGCCAGCCGAAAATGGCCTGCTTTGACTTCTCGCCGACGACGCTGCATGTGATCCAATGGGGAACCGCCATTATTATCTTCGCCCGCGAGATCATCGTCCAGACACTGCGGCAGATCGCCGAAAGCCGCGGCGTCAATTTCGGCGCCGTCTGGTCCGGCAAGCTCAAGATGTTCCTCCAGTCCTTCGGCATCGGAACCGTCCTCATCGGATGGGCCTACGTCTCCCGGCCCTGGGGCGACTGGTTCACCATCATCACCTACGGACTCATGGTGTTCATGACAATCTTCTCCGGCATCCAGGCTTTGACAAGACGTATAAAATAATGACCACCACCGAATGCACCGAAGCCCACAGAATATAAAATAACGTTTAACCCCCTCAACCTGTTTGAGGGGGTCAGGTTCCTGAAACCGAAGGACCAAAGACTGAAAAGTAAACAAAAAAACGAAATAATAAAATTTTCCGTGGTGTTCCGTGCATTCCGTGGTTAAACATGAAAAGCATCTACAAACACAATCAAACCCATCAACTCTTCGCCATCGAAACCGACGACTCCGGCTCCATCCAGTCCGTCGCCGGACCCATGAAACCAACCAGCCTCGACCCCAGGGCCCTCGACTACGACGACTACTGGAACTGGCAGGCAAAAACCGTTTTGCCCGACTACACGCGGCTGAGTAAAGACGACTACCAGCAGTTGCTGAAGGATAACGGATATTTTCCGAATCTGTCGCAAGGCACGCTTTTGTAGTCCACAGATTACACAGATTAATTCATCTTTTTGTTAATTCTATTAACAACTTCTTTTGGGATGAATCGCTCAAAATACTGGTCAACCAGAAAATGGTCTGTCATTCCTGAAATAAAATCTGCTATGATACGACAATGAGTATGAGATGTCACATAGCTACCCTCCATACCTTTGAGAAAATGTGCATAGATTGGCGAACTCTCATCTCCCTTACCCATATCATCTAAATAGCTATCAAAAAGCTCTTTTATCATCTTTCCAAATTTGACTTTTTGTTTTTCAGCAAATTCAGTCTTGTATATATTCTTATAATTAAATTCCAGTAATGCATTCATTGCATTAAAACATGGTTCCGAAAAATGTAGTTCTCCCTTACCAAAACTATTGTGAGTAATATCCATAGCCAAATTGTGTATAATACTCTGATTTGTATTGCCTAGTATCTCAGTTGTATCTTTTGGCAAATCTCCTCTCTTGACAAAACCCAGCAAAATTGCATCTTCGATATCTCTCCCAATATAAGCAAACACATCCGACACACGAACAATACATCCTTCAAGAGTTGATGGAAACACGCTTTTTTCCGGCCTATCTTTTCTGGGTTCGGCAAAACATCGCTTGAGATTATTATCGAGATTTTCCCAAGACAATTTCGATGGATCATATCTGATGCTCTGCTCCCAGAATTCCCCATTATGTCCAATAATTCCATCCATAACTTGAAGAGTGAGATTCAATCCTTTTCCAAAGTTTTCAATATTATCTAACAGTCGGACAGACTGCGCATTATGCACAAAACTTCCCTCGCCTTTTTTCTCTATAATTTCAGAAAGAATATCCTCACCTACATGCCCAAAGGGCGTATGTCCTAAATCATGGGCCAACGCAATCGCCTCGATAAGGTCTTCGTTGGCACGCAAAAATCGACCGATAGTTCGAGCAATTTTCGAAACAATCTGGACATGCAAAACACGCCTTGTAATATGGTCATTCTTGACATGCGAAAAAACTTGTGTCTTATCGATATAGCGTGAGTACCCTTTGCAATGAATAATCCGATCAGTATCGTGTGAAAAAGCTGGCCTGATATTTTTTTTGTCAGGAATGCCCTCAGATTCCCTCCGTTTACCTTCGATACTCCTGCAAGCATGCTTACCGAGTATTTCTCTTTCAATATCAAAGTTGTTATTGATAATACTCTTGTAAACATGCTTAAAATCATCGTTCGGATAAATTCGCTTGTCCACGCCTACTACTCCTGCTCGATTAAAGACAACTTAAGTCTTGTACTCCATTTTTTTTCAATATCCCCGATGAAATTCGATGAGAACAGAGTTCTATATCACTCTTTATAATTATTTAATTCAGCGTGAAATTTCCCGCTCAATTTCATCAGCCACCATGTATTTCGAACAACTGTCCACATGTTAATCAAACTGTATAAAAATAAAATGCAACGAATATGCACACCTCTATTCGGAAGATTTTTTCCTATATTTGACACTATTAAGACAATGATAAATAATATAACTTGATAGCTATAGGCAGTTGTATAAACTTTGTCTGCTTTTTTCCAAATCAAATATTTCCCAAAATCCGATCTTTGAAGCCCCCCCCAGTATAACCATAATGCAATCACGATCGCAAGGAAGGCACCCACAAGGCCAGGAATATCGTTAACCATTTTTTCACTAAAGTGGAGAAATTTCTCGCCGCCATATATATACACTGCCGCGTAAATTAAAAAAGAAGCAATCACCTCAATAACATATGCCCATACAAGGGTCTTTTTATCCATTCTTTTTTGTCTCCGGAGCAGGACTTATTCGTTCTATTTCTTCAAGGATTTTAAGAGTAACATTTTTGGCTTCTTTGCTTTTGGCATTATCCTTAAGCCCTCTGACATAGTCTTTAACTACCTTTATTTCGCCCCTTGCTGCATTTTTACCCGTCTTTACCCTAGCTCTTTTGCGATTGCGGACACCTTCAAAGATAAGGTCTCCTTTTTTATATCCTGAACTGGCTATCTCTGCTGTAGCATGAGGTAGTTTCCCTGCACCCTTACTCAATCCCTGTGGGTTTTTCATGTCTTGGAGATACTCACGAACCCCTCCTTCTTCCATCTGGCTAAAAAGTTGCTCTGAATAGCGTGACAGCTCAGGATTAGGCAATCTCAATGTTACACGGAAACGAGTCAGTCGCTCAAAAGAATTGAAAATTTCAAAAATCTCCTGTTTTCGAGCTACTGGTTCAAAAACAATCCAATCCAAATAGTTATGTTCTATTGCAGCTTGCTTAAGGAGTTCTTTTAGCATTAATGTCCATTTTCTGGAACTTGTAATATCACTACTTCTTTCGATAGCAAGTAAATGTCGATTCATACAAAAAAAGAGTCTAGACGAATTCGCAGCAGCGGGTTCTGATATAGAATGCCCTTCTTCGATACCCGTATCTGTAATAATTTCGGATGTTTTTGCAACTAAAGCTTTTCCCAGTGAAAGCCCATAAACTTCTCCCGTACTAGTAGAAGAACTATATTTACAAAAATCACGGACTACCCATTCAAAAAGATTTTTCTTTCCAGGATCATCCTGTTTGATTTCAGGGTCAATTGAAGCCTTCAGAATTGTGACGATGTCATTATCTTTCTTAATGCGTTTGAAATGAGAATCAAATAAAGTCCTCTCCCCCTTGATAATATTGATACGAAAAAGTTCAAATTCAAAGTTTCTTTCCATATTAAATCCTTAAAATTAAAACATATTCAAACTCCGCGCAGCACAACGCGCAGACACTATCCATCCGGGTAAGCCTATCGAATTGATCTTCCTTCTAACAAAACTCCCAATCACCGAAAATTCTCCTTTTTAATCTCCAACAAGTCTAAAGCCTCATACCTCAAGCCTCAAGTCTGACAAACAATTATACCACCAATCCCGACAAATAGAAGCAATAATCCAAAAAATCCAAAGAAAACCCTTCCTGCCCCACTACTGCCTCCTGCCTGTTAACTCCCCCCTCCTGTATTCCCATATATACTGACATACTTTCATACTTGTGTACCTACATACCTGAGTTCTTGAGTCCCTGAGTTCTTGTATGCTTGTGTTCCCGCCCCAAAAATCGCCCGGCAAAGCCGGCAGATCGGAATCAGGTGAAAACGCAGAAATGAAATTTCGAGCATTTTACCTGATGGAGAGCTGATAAGCGAGCAAAGCTCGCGGCGATTTCCTTCGTGGTAAAAAATCTGAGAAAATCCGTATTAACCTGTGGCTAAAATAAATAATTATTTGACATCTATCTAACTTGTGCTATAATACACCAAGAAAGGAGGAGCCATTTCAATGATCAGTCTACAGTTATCAGTTATTTTATTAATTCTCTATGTATCTCGGTATTCTCTGTGGCAAATAATCCGTGAAAATCTGTGCATTCCGTGGTATGCTTTTTTAACAAACAAACCCAATTTTAACATTTCCTTAACATTCCTAAGCGTTTTGAAATAAAGGGATTACCAAAAATAAGAAGGAGAATTATTAAGAAAATGCAAACAAAACAAACCCAATTCAAACCCATTAGGAACGCGGGCGTCTCGCCCGCAAGAATCATCATGTGCGGGCGAGACGCCCGCGTTCCCATTGCCGGCGGTACGTTAGGCGTACAGCACGGGGTCAACCAACCCCGCTTCGGCGAATCCTTTTAGGCGGAGTTGGCAGGAGTCGCAGTGGCCGCAGGGTTTTCCGTCTTTCGCCGGGTCGTAGCAGCTATGGGTGAGGCCGTAATCGACGCCGATGTCGGTGCCGGTTTTGATGATCTGTGCCTTGGTCATTTCGATGATGGGGGTATGAATCGTGCATTTTCCCTTGCCCTCGACCGCGGCGGCGGTGGCGAGGTTGGCCATTTTCTCGAAGGCGGCGACGAACTCGGGGCGGCAATCGGGATAGCCGGAGTAGTCGGTGGCGTTGACGCCGATGTAGATATCCCAGGCGCCGAGCACCTCGGCCCAGGCCAGCGCGTAGCTGAGGAAGATCGTGTTGCGGGCGGGCACATAGGTAATCGGGATGTCGTGCGTCATGTCGGTGCGGTCCTTGGGCACGTCGATGTCCATATCCGTCAAAGCCGAACCGCCGATCGCGGCCAGGTTGATATCGACGAAGCGGTGTTCGGACACGCCCATCGCCGCGGCGACGCGTTTGGCGGCGTCGATCTCGCAGGCATGCCGCTGGCCGTAGCGAAAGGTCATCGCATAGCAGTCAAAGCCGGCGGTTTTGGCCATCGCCAGCGTGGTGGCGCTGTCGAGCCCCCCGCTGAGGAGAACGACGGCTTTTCGAGTTTTGAGTTCGTTGTTCATAGTTCGTTGTATTCAAGTCCACAGATTACACAGATTTACACTGATTATTTTACTTTCAACCTCTGGATTCCCGCCTTCGCGGGAATGACAATACGGCACATTCATTACAAAATGCATACAAAAGCGTGGAACGGAAGTGACACGATGCTTCCGCCCTGTGCATCGCGTCAAACTGCTGACCTATCGTTTAGCACCGGGTATCCCATCCCGGCGCTGCCGCTTCGGGCTTTTGTTTTCGCCCTTTTTGGGCTTAAAAACGAATTCTTGCAATTGTATCGGTTTTTGTTAGAATAATGAGCGAATTATAGCGAATTTTGGCCGTTTTACAAGGGCCGGCAAGGTAAAAGCGAAAATCAAAAAGGCAAAATTGAGGAATCGCCTTCGGCGATAGCTGTTTAAATAGATCCCTCGACTGCGCTCGGGATGACAGGGTGCGGTGCTCGGGATGACGCGTATTCGCATGGCTGGCCCATTCGACTTCGCTCAGGGCTGGCGACATGGCGTTTTTGTAAAGGAAAATTGGATAATATGAGTGATAAGCCGCAGTTAGAGATGTTTGAGAACCCGCGTGTTGGGCGGGATTATGTGATTACGATCCGGTGTCCGGAGTTTACGAGCGTGTGTCCGAAGACGGGTCAGCCGGATTTCGGGACGATTTTGATCGAGTATACGCCGGCTGAGCTGTGTATCGAGCTGAAGAGCCTGAAGTTTTATATGCAGAGTTTCCGGAACCAGGGAATTTTTTACGAGCGTCTGACGAACGATATCCTGGACGATTTGGCGGGCGAGTGCAAGCCGAAGTGGATGCGGGTGACGTCGACGTTTACGCCGCGCGGCGGGATTTCGACGGATGTGTGTATTGAGTATACTGCGAGTTCATAGTTCGGAGTTCGTGGTTCGGAGTTCTGGATTCCCGCCTTCGCGGGAATGACAAAATAAGAATACGGAATCGCCTCTTTCGACTCTGCTCAGGGCGGATGAGGCGATGATTGTTATCTATGCGGGCGAGACGCCCGCGTTCCCAAGCGGGATGAAAATATTATTTGTTCTGGAGACATTATTTAGGCAAAGGAATCCAATTATGTCTATCAGTTTTCATTGTGAAGCATGCGGTAAGAAGGTGAAGGCCCCGGAGAGTGCGGGGGGAAAATGGGGCAAGTGTCCGACGTGCAATCATCGGTGTTATATCCCGATGCCGATTTCGGACGATGAGCCGGAATTGTGTTTGGCGCCGGTGGACGAGAGCCATGAGAGCCGGATCGATCAGATGATGAAAGAGACGCATTCGGTGACGCAGTTTATCCTGCATGAGACCATGCCGATCGATGACGGGCCGGCTGATTCGGCCGATGCCAAGGCGGCGGTGGAGCGGGAAGTGCTGAAGCAGTGCATCCTGTACCTGCGAGAGATGGCCGACGGAGAATTGATGCGGGGCGACAAAACGCTGGAGACGCTGAAGGCGCATAAGAAGAGCGCGTTGCGAATTTTGGCTTCGCTGGGCCGTTCGACACAGCCGGAACCGGAACTGGCGGACATTCCCGACCGGATTCTGCAGGGGCTGGTGCGGGACGCTTCGACCAAATTAAGTTCTTAATTTTTAGTTCATCGTTCGGAGTTCGTAGTTTTTGGTTGTGGTATCGCCTCCTTCGATTGCTGTTTTATGCTGGATTCGGTGCCATTCGCGAGAATGACAAGTGCCTTTCGGCACATAATTGATATACACTTAACGCGGCTTTGGGGCCGCTTTTTATTGCTTGCGGGCGAGACACCCGCGTTCCCATAACGAGATATTTTATGACCCATCCTGTGATATCAGCTTCTCATATTAACAAGCGGTTCGGCTCACTGCATGCGGTGAATGACCTGTCGTTCGAGGTGCAGCCCGATACGTGCTTTGGATTTTTGGGGCCGAATGGGGCCGGCAAGACCAGCACGATGAAGATGATCTATGCGCGGAGCAAGCGGGATGCGGGCGGGTCGATTGATATTTTCGGGCACGACCCGGATACGGCGGAGCTGACGATCAAGTATTTTTGCGGGGTGGTGCCGCAGGAGGACAATCTTGACGAGGAGCTGAACGTGATTCAGAACCTGCGGCTGTTTGCGCGGTTTTATGATATGCCGCGGAAACGGGCCGAGAGCCGGATTGACGAGCTGTTGGGATTTTTGGAGCTGGGGGAAAAACGCACGGCGGCGATTCGGGATTTGAGCGGCGGGATGAAGCGGCGGCTGGTGATCGCGCGGGCGCTGCTGAATGAGCCGAAGCTGCTGATCCTGGATGAGCCGACGACGGGGCTGGACCCGCAGGTGCGGCATCTGATCTGGGATAAGCTGCGGGAGCTGAAAAAGGCCGGCACGACGATGCTGCTGACGACGCATTATATGGAGGAGGCGTTTCAGCTGTGCGATACGATTTTGATTATGCATAAGGGGCAAAATATTATGCAGGGGGCACCGAAGGAATTGCTGGCTGCGCATATTGAGGATTATGTGCTGGAGCTGACGGATGCCGAGCGTGTGGACGAGGCGGTGCAGTCGGCACTGCTTAGCGATGTGCGGGTGGACGATTCGGGGGCGACGGTGCGACTGTATGCGAATGATATTGAGCGGCTGAAACGAATCGCCGACGCGGCGGAGAATGCACAGTTTTACCTGCGGCAGTCAAATTTGGAGGATGTGTTTTTGAAGGCGACGGGGAGGACGTTGAATGAGCGACAGTAGAGATCAATTGTATCCGCCGCTTTATAAGCGTCTGTACAGCGTTTGGTACCGGCATGCGCGTGTGTACCTTCAGCATATTTTCAGCAACGCGTTTCCGCCGTTTTTTGAGCCGCTGATATTTCTGGCCGGCGTGGGACTGGGGCTGGGCAAGTATATCGATCCGATTGACGGGCGGCCGTACGTGCAGTTCCTGGCGATTGGGCTGTTGATTACGTCGTCGATGTGGACGGCGTTTTTCGAGTGCACGTTCGGGACGTTTATCCGGATGGAGTTTCATAAGACGTATGACGGGATGCTGGCGGCGCCGATTACGGCCAACAACCTGATCGTCGGGGAGATGCTGTGGGCCGGGTCGAAGGGGATGTTCTTTTCGTTTGCCGTATTGGTGACGCTGACGGTGGTGTCGCTGATTGCGCCGGGGGCGATGCCGATGCTGCCGCTGCCGCATGCACTGGCGGCGCCGCTGATCGGGTTTGCCAACGCGCTGATGTTTGCGGCGATGGCGCTGTATATTACGTCGTTTGTGAAGACGATCAACCATTTTAACTTTTTCATGACGGGGATTATTTCGCCGATGTTTTTCTTTTCGGGGATTGTGTTTCCGGTGAGCGATCTGCCGGCGGCGATGCAGCCGGTGGCGGAACTGATTCCGCTGACGCATTCGGTGCGGATTATGCGATGCATCTGTGACAGTGAACTGCCGCGGGTGCTGCTGTGGGATGCGGCGTATATCGTCGTGTTTACGAGCGTCGTCGCCCTGCTGGCGATCAGGCGGCTGAAGAAGCGTTTGATAAAATAAGCCACTGAGGACAC
This sequence comes from Anaerohalosphaeraceae bacterium, assembly GCA_963675155.1. Lineage (GTDB taxonomy): Bacteria > Planctomycetota > Phycisphaerae > Sedimentisphaerales > Anaerohalosphaeraceae > 4572-13. The sequence goes on from OY775912.1 coordinate 2,611,991, forward strand.
TGTTTTTTTGGGCCACGAATTAACAAAAGAACACATGAATACAGGGACACAAGGACTCAAGAATATGGTATCGCCTTCGGCGATGGCTGTTTAAATAGATTCCTCACATCCGTTCGGAATGACAATAAGTTTTGGAATGGGAGCATTATGATACAACTGGAAGAGAGGATTGCGGGGGTTTTGCTTGGGACGGCGGTGGGCGATGCGATTGGACTGCCGCGGGAGGGATTGTCCAAGCAACGCGCCTTGCGAATATTTGGTGATCGCCCTCTTAAGCATCGTTTTGTCTTCGGAAAAGGGATGTGCAGCGACGATACCGAGCATACGTGTATGGCGATGCAGGCACTTTTGGCAAGCGGCGGAGATGTCACCAAATTCCAGCAGTCACTAGCCTGGAAATTACGATTCTGGTTACTTGGGATTCCGGCAGGTGTAGGGTTTGCCACATTAAAAAGTATCTGCAAACTGTGGATGGGATTCGGCCCCAAGAAAAGCGGGATTTATTCGGCGGGGAACGGGCCGGCGATGCGGTCGGCGATTTTAGGTGTTTACGCACATGATGACATTGCCCTTTTAAAAGACCTGACATACGCATCGAGTCATATGACACATACAGATGAACGCGCGATTCAAGGCGCTTTGATAATCTCATTGGCGGCGTACTATGCCTGCACACGCAGTCCTTCTGAAATCATTCCAAGCGAGTTGTTTAACCTGCTGCAAAAGCATATCACTGAACCGGAGCTTTGCGGCATGCTGGATAAAATAGCCGCGGCATTGGATGAAGGACTCAGCAGCGATGCATTCGCTCAGAAAATCGGGTTGTCCAAAGGCGTCAGCGGGTATATTGTTCATACGATTCCGATGGCGTTGTTTTGCTGGCTGAAGAACCGTGATGATTTTCGTTCGGCGATTGAAGATGTTGTGCTGCTGGGCGGGGATACTGATACCACGGGAGCGATTACCGGGGCTTTAGCGGGAGCCACATTGGGGGCCTCCGGCATTCCCGCTGAATGGGTTGAGGGTATATCAGAATGGCCCCGGTCCATCCATTGGATGCGGAAATTATCGAAACAACCGGCCCGTTCCATCTCTGATAAAAGTGTAAGTCGGCCGCTGCCATTGTTCTGGCCGGGCATTTTAGTACGGAATTTCATCTTTACCGCTGTTGTTCTTTTGCATGGTTTACGTCGTTTGCTACCGCCCTATTAATCTCTTTTTTAGTGAGAGAAGGCGGCGTCGGAGTCTTTCCAGACGGGTTCGTAGCCGTGGGCTTTTATGACGTCTGCCATTTCGTGGGGGTTTCGGTCGTCGTCGATGGTGAATTGTTCGGCGGCTTGTTTTTCGCTGGCGTATCCGCCGGGATTGGTTTTGGAACCGGCTGAGACGCGGGTGACGCAGATGCCCATCATGTGGTCGCGGAACTCGGCGTTTTCGCGGGTGCTCAAAACGATGCCCGCATCGGCGAAACACAGACGGAGTGCCAGCATCATCTGGACCATGTTTGTATCCGAGACCAAATGCGGCCACTGATCCTGTACGTTGGTCGCGGGTCGAATACGCGGAAAGGAAAAGTCGATCTTGGCCCGCCAGTAATGCTTCATCAGGTACGCGGCGTGCTGTGCGAGTGCCAACGTTTCGGTTCGCCAGTCAGCTAATCCTAATAAGAAGCCAAGGCCGAGATTGCGCATGCCGCCGTCGGCGAAGCGGGTCGGGGTGGCGAGCCGGTTGTCGTAGTCTTTCTTGGGACCACCGAGGTGGTACTCGGCATAGACATCGCGGTCGTAGGTTTCCTGATAGAGGGCGACGCCTTCGATGCCCACTTTGAAAAGCTCGGCGTATTCATCGCGATTGAGCGGATGGATTTCGATGGAGATCGAGGCGAATTTCTTTTGCAGTCGCCGGGCCAGTTCGCTGAGGTATTCGATGGTGACGAATTTTTTGTCTTCGCCGCTGACGAGCAGGATGTGGCGGAAGCCTTCGGAGGCGATGACGTCGGCATCGGCGACGGCCTGTTCGATGGTCAGGCGGGTTCGGTGGATGTCGGTGGACTGGTTGTAGCCGCAGTATTTGCAGCGATTGACGCAGACATTGGAGACGTACAGCGGCGCATAGAGCTGGATGGTGCGGCCGAACCGCTGGATGGTCAACAGACGAGCCTGCTGTGCCATTTGCTCGAGGTGTTCTTCGGCGGCGGGTGAGATCAATGTCATTAAACGCTCGATGGAGAATTTGCCGGGGGTGTTGGACAGTTCACGCTGAACCTGCGCATCGGTAACGGTATTCAGGCGGTCGGTCCAGACGCCGCGGTTTTGGTCGAGGTTTTTATCTGCAAGTAAGTTTTTCAGTTCATTGTTCATTTTTAAGTTCGTAGTTATTAGTTCGTGGTTCGTAGTTTTGTTACTCTGGATTCGGTGTCTTCGCGAGAATGACAAAAAAGCCACTTCACACTTATTTTACACTTTCGCCCCTTCGGGGCTTACTTATAATATATTATCTTCTTTCCGGAGGTTGAAACCTCCGGCTATTCTATTGGGCCCCTTCGGGGCTGATTCCTCATTGCACACACTATCATCAAACGCATGCCACTTGGTTTCGCATCCCGTCGCTTGCGCTTCGGGCTACTGTTTTCGGCCCTTCGGGGCTCACTCTGTTTCGTAAACTCCAATGACAACTGGTTGTCACAGGGTTTGCATCGTGTCACTACCGTTCCACGCTTCTGTTATTCATTTCTTAAAAAGCCGGTTAAGGGGCTGGAGGCGCTGGCGGTTTTGTGTTTGGGGGCCAGTCCGGTTTCGTAGGCGATCCGCCCTGCTTCGGTGGCCATCTTGAAGGCCCGGGCCATTTCAATTGGTTCGGTCGCAGTGGCAATCGCGGTGTTGACCAGTACGGCGTCGGCTCCCATTTCCATCGCTTCGGCGGCGTGCGACGGTGCGCCGAGACCGGCATCAACAACAACGGGCACGGTGGCCTGCTCGATGATGATCTCGATGGCAGCGCGGGTGTTAATGCCGCGGTTGGAGCCAATGGGACTGGCCAGCGGCATGACGGTTGCGCAGCCGACGTCCTGCAGTTTCTTGGCGAGGATTGGGTCGGCGTTGATATAGGGCAGGACGATGAAGCCGTCCTTGACGAGGACTTCGGCGGCTTTGAGTGTTTCGGTGCCGTCGGGCAGCAGGTAATACGGATCCGGGGTGACTTCCAGCTTAACCCATGCGATGCCGCTGGCGGCGCGGGCCAGACGCGAGAGGCGAATGGCTTCGTCGGCGTCGCGTGCGCCGGAGGTGTTGGGCAGCAGCTGGCATTTGTCACGGTCGATGACGTTTAGCATGTTGTCGTTTTCGTTGTCGATATCGACGCGGCGCAGGGCGACGGTGACCATCTGTGAGCCGGAGGCTTCGATGGCAGCCGCCATGAGTTCATTGGAGGCGAACTTGCCGGTGCCGATGAACAGCCGGGAGTCGAATTGTTTGTCTGCGATTGTTAATTTTTGCATATCATTCAAATCTTGTTTTATGTCGCCCCGCCGGGGCTTATTTTATGTTTCGTTTTTTTCCTTCCGGAGGTTAAAACCTCCGGCTATTGTATTAAGCCCCTTCGGGGCTAATTCACTATCTGCGATAATTCTGTTTTTCGATAGTATCCAGAATTTCGTTTTATACTTTCGCCCCTTCGGGGCTGATTCTTTATTGCATCTTCCGGATTCAATAAAAGCAACTTCACACTTTACTGAGTACATTATTGAATTATTTATACCACCGGGTTTCGCATCGTGTCACTGCCGTTCCACGCTTCTGTTTGTTTAGCCGCCGCCGACGAAGCGGATCAACTCGATGGACTGGCCCTCATTCAACTGCGTCTGTGCGAAGGCTGCGCGTTCGATGATCTGGCCGTCGATTTCGGCGACGACGGTGGCGGCGTCAATCTTCATTTCGGCCAGCAGTTTGTCCAGTGTTTCGGGAAGTCCTGCGTCGAATGTTTTTTCCTGTCCGTTTATTTTTAATCCTGCCGTCATGATGCTGTACTCCGCGTTAGCTTTGTATGTAATTCGTTCATTAGTATTTCGGTGATGGCGTTGGCCTGATGATAGGCGGCGATGCCGACGCGCGGCGCGGTCAGGGGCACGCCGGGACCAATGCCGGAAACGGTATCACCAATCAACGTCAATCGGTCGGAGATGCGCCGGGTGACGATCTCGTTGCTGCGGCCGTAGCCTGCCAGGCCGCTGACGGAGACAATCGGCACGTCCTGCATCCGGGAGAGAACAGTTTCGACGATCATCTGTTTTTGGTCGGCCCGGTCGAAACATTCGGCAATGACGTGGGCGTCTTTAAAGGTTTCGACGATCTTTTCGGGCGTCAAACGCAGTTTGTGCCCTTCCAGATTGGCCTCGGGGTTGATGCGATGCAGGTTCTCTATGGACGCATCAACCTTGTGCCGGCCGATCTGGTCAGGAAAATAATTCTGACGGTTCAGGTTGCTTTCCTCAACGAGGTCATAATCGACCAAGATGAGTTTGCCAACCCTCAGCCGCGTCAGCGCAACGGCGACGTTGGACCCCAGCCCGCCCAAGCCTGCGATACCGACGACTGCATTTTTCAATTCTAAGAATACATGTGGAGCCACGTTTACAAATCCAAAAATCAAAATCAAAATCTAAAAATTAAAATTAAAATTAAAATTATTGAATCGCCGTCGGCGATCACTGTTTCAATCGATTCCTCGGCTTCGCCTCGGAATGACCATTTTGGGTCATATTATGTATTCATATACAAAAAAAGCCCCTGCCGTATTTACGAACAGGGGCGCAAGGTTTTAACTTACTGTGCCTCCCTTCGCCGGCATTAACCGGATCAGGTTCAAAGGGTCCTGCGTATCGCGAACTCTCAGCTAAGGACCACACGGCCCAAAGCTCCCCTGACACTTTCACTTTTACGCTTTATCTTACGAATGGGTCAGGAAAAAGCAAGAATTTTATATAAACCTTTGTAGAAACGGACTTTGCCTTATGATTTCGGGGTCTTCTGTCGTGCAAAGCCTATTATGCCGCCCTTTCAGGGCTCTTTTGAGTGAATCATTCCGCTTTCCGGGGGTTCACACCCCCGCCTATTATATAGCATCCCTTCGGGATTGCCTTTTCTCAGCATCTTCGACATTTTAAAGGGCTGAGATGATGAGTTCGGCGGCGGTTTCGGCGCCGTCGGGGGTGGATTGGAGGCGGGAAGCGAAGAATTTGGCTTTTTCATGCATGGTCGTGTCTTCGAGAACGGCCCTGATCGCGGCTGTGGTGATCTGGCGGGGTTTGAGGGCTTTGGAGAGGTGCATTTTCTGCGTGCGGATGGCGTTGTCAAACTGGTCGTAGGCGTGTGGGATGATCAGGCCGGGGACGCCGGCACGGAGGGTTTCTGCGGTGGTGTTGAGGCCGCCGTGGTGAACGACGAGGCCGGCGCGGGGGAAAACCCATCCGTACGGTGCGAAATTGGTGGCGAGAATCGCTCTTTCGGGGTCGGTGAACTTATCAAGCCCGGCGCCGATGAGCAGACAGGGCCACTCTAATTCTTTGCAGGCCTTTGCGACTTTTTGGTAAATCTCATCGCCGTGCAGAGAGGCGGTGGAGCCCAGGCCGACAACGACCGGCTTTTTCTCCTGTTTGAATAATTTTTGGATATCCGCGGGGACATCGGGCCAGTCTTTGATGTGCTCGTCACGGACGAAGCCGCAGATTGTTGAATGTGGCGGATCGTCTTTGCACGGACCTTTGAGCAGATCGGACCAGAAGCCGAGATTCAAACGGGCTTTTCCATACACATCGTCGAGGCATTTGATGGGATCGGGGATGGACTCTTTTCGGCACAGCGGTGCGAGTGAATATTTGAAGGCAAAGTTCATCAATCGCTTCATGATGCGAGACTGTAATTTTCGCCGCCATACGGGAAGTTCCGTGAAATGAAAGTGTCCGGGGGGGTCGGTCGTGAACCAGCCCATCGGCGTCGGGCTCAGGACTGCATACGGGGTCCGGGTTTCTATTGCAGCAATCATGCCGCCGTATTCCAGGATATGGGAGGCAACCATGTCGGGATGTTCTCGCTGGATGAGTTCGGTCATTGCGCGGTACTGAATGGGCACGGTTTTCAGGACCAGCTTCCAGACGGCTTTGGGACCGCGACGGGGATGAAGGTAGTCGGGATTGTCGGCGATTTCCTTGAAGACGTCGAAGTATTCGCCCGAGGGACAGAAGTGCAGGCCGGCATCGGTAATGGTTTTTTTGTAAAATGGATTAGACAGAAACAGGACATCAACGCCCTTTCGACGCAACGCGCGGGCCAAACCGAGACAGGGATTGAAATCGCCGGAAGAACCAAAACTGGAGATGACGATTTTCATAACTGCCCCCTCTTTGCGGTTCGGTTAATAGCGTTTTCTGAATCGGGCCGTCGGGATATTGAGGATTTTCCGGTACTTGGCGACGGTGCGGCGGGCGATGTCGCCGATGCCGACTTCGGCGAGTTTCTTTTTGATCGCGTCATCGCTGAGCGGTTTGGATTTATCCTCGTTATCGACGATTTCCTGCAACTTGGCTTTGACGGCGTCCCAGCTTCGCTGCTCGCCGTTTTCATCTTCCATGCCACCGCTGAAGAAACTTCGCAGCGGCAGTACGCCCTGCGGGCACTGGACGTATTTGCCGGAGACGGCGCGGGAGACGGTAGCCAGATGCACGCCGACTTCATCGGCGATGGTGGCCATCGGCAAGGGTTTGAGGTGCAATTTGCCCTTGGCGAAGAAGTCGGCCTGATGGCGGACGATGGCGCGGGCGACCCTGAGCAGGGTTTGTTTTCGCTGCTGGATGGCGTCCATGAACCACTGTGCCGAGCGGATATTTTTTTGCAGGAACTGGCGGGTCTGGTCGTCAACGCCGCGGTTGCGCGACATTTTTTCGTAGAAGCTGTTGACACGCAGATTGAGCTGCTGGGTATCTTTGAGCCGAACGATATAGCCGTCGTCTTCATCGACTTCGACAATGACATCGGCGGTAATGGGATGATTTTCATTGCGACCGATGGACAGTCCCGGCGAGGTGTCCAGCTTGCTCATGCGTTCGACGGCGCGATTGATCTGCTCCATCGTGCAGTTCATTTTTTTGGCGATCTGGGGCAAATGGTTTTCAAGGAATTCGTCCCAGTGATTTTTGACCAATTGAATCTCAAACGACATGTCTTCGTGCGACTGAGCCATCTGAATCAGCATGCATTCCTGCACATTGCGTGCGGCAACGCCGGCCGGTTCGAGCTTTTGCACCAATTCCAGTGCCTGCTGGAGGTGTTCGATACCGAAGTCGTGCTTGTCCTTGTTGTGCAACTGCTCCAGGCGAATGGTCAGGTAGCCTTTTTCGTCAAGATAGTCGATGATTAATTCGCCGGCGTCTTTGACTTGTTTTTCATCATCCACCATGCGCCACTGGTCCAGCAGTGAATCGTGCAAAGACTGGCTCTGCGCGGCGGTGTTCTGCAGGGCTTCGAGCTTTTTGTCGGGATCGCCGCTGGACCGCTGGTACTGTGATTGGTATTGATAGGCCTCGCCGCCGTTAAGGCTTTCGCCGTAATCGTCTCCCTGGCCGAGGCTTTCGAGCCGCTGGAAATCCGCAACATTATCCGAATCCTCCCCAACGACCAGTTCCCGTTCGTTGGGGATATCCTCGGTTTCGGCCTCCATGGTCTCGGCCTGATCCGGCGGCTCTTCGACTACCTCCAGAACGGGATTACTGTTGAGTTCGGCTTCGATTTTCTCCTGCAACGCCAGCAGCGGAAGCTGCAGCACCTCCATTGACTGAATCATACGGGGAGCGAGCTTCATCTTCTGCTCCATCCGCATTTGACCGACCATGGAAAGCTTTATTGCCATACGACTCTCTATTCCTTTATTGAAACTGACCGCTGCCAGTTGAGATATTTACATTTTTAAAATCGACATCTCTGGATTCCCGCCTTCGCGGGAATGACAAGACATTTGAGGCTGTTTTAATTTCAATAACCTTATTTGATTCCTCGCTGTCGCTTCGGAATGATCGTTTCGTTTTATGAAATGGTATTATAGCAAGTGGTTAGCAAAATGCATACCATATTCCCTGAATTTCTGTGTTAATTTTAGAATTCTGCGCGATTCAGGATTGCATCGGTCAGGATGGACCCGCTTGAAAACTCGATGGTGGAGCCGGCGGGCAGACCGCGAGCCAGGCGGGTGACCTTGACATTGAGTGAATTCAGCAGCGAGTGGATGTATAACGATGTCCCGTCGCCTTCGAGATTGGGGTTTGTCGCCATCACCACTTCCTTAATGTCATTGTCGCGGATGCGTTTAATGAGTGCATCAATGGTCAAATCGTCCGGCTCAATTCCTTCCAGCGGTGCGATATGCCCGTTGAGAACGTGGTAGGTCCACTTGCAAAGGCCGGTTTTTTCGAGGTTCACGACGTCTTTGGGCTGTTCGACGACGCAGATGACGCTCTGGTCGCGGCGGATGTCGGCGCAGATTGAGCAGGTTTCGGTTTCGGCCAGGTTGTAGCAAACCTTGCATTGATGGATGTTCTTTTTGACATCACTGATGGCCGTTGCCAGCTTCATTGCTTCCGGAGCGTCGGATTTCAGGATATAAAACGCCAGCCGTTCGGCGGTTTTGGCCCCGATGCCGGGGAGTTTACCGAACTGTTCGATTAATGCGTTTAAACTTTTGGTGTATGCGGGATTCATAGGACTTAAATACCGTATCTCATCAAACATTGTTTATTTTTTATTGGCCACATCGACATCTTAGCCAATACTACTTTGTCAGCTCTGGATTCCCGCCTGCGCGGGAATGACAAATGTCACCATATTACAAATGACTACCACCGGGTCTCGCATCCCGGCGATAGCGCTTCGGGCTACTGGTTTCAGCCCTTTGGAGCTGTTTTATTGTATTAATCCAAGTCTGTGTCTACTGTTATTTCTTCTTCGGCTGCCACTTCTTCGTCCATTTTTTCCTGGATCTCTTCAATCGGAATTTTCTTGATCTCGGCCGGGGTTGCGTTCAGACCGCGGAGGACCATCTGGACGGCGGGGTCGTTGAGTACTTTGCCGCGTTCGATGCGGCTGTCTTCGGGCGTATTTGTTTTGGCAGGCTGCTGCGGCTGATCCGAATCAGCGGTGGGCGTGTCGCCCTGCGTGAGACGAACGGTTGCCTCGACGCCGATGGATTGGGAAAGTACCTTTTCGATTGCCGGGGTTTTGCTTTCCCACATGCTTTTAGCAATTGTGCCCTTGCCGTCGGTGCCAAATCGTATTTCCAAGGCGCTATTATTAAAACTGACCGGATGAGCCTGCTTGATGAACGGGGCCGCTCCGGGCGCTGCCTGGGCGAACGCATCCATGATAGCCGGCCATGACGCCTGAATGGCTTTGATATCGGCTTGAATTTTCGGTGATGCGGGTGCTGTCGGCGGCGCAGCTTGCAGCGGACTAGCGTCTATCGACTTTTTTTTTATGCCTGCAGCGGTTGGCGGCATTGAAGCGGCCTGGGCAGTTAATTGTGACAAGCTCATGAAATGCTCACTCAACGTCAGGCGTAATATGAGTGCTTCAAGCAAGGCCCGGCTGGTTTCGCTGCTTTTGAGCGTCCAGCGGAGTTTTTCCAACGCGGTAATATTATAGATCAGAGCGGGCACGTCAAAGCCCTCTGCGATTTCGGTGATCTGCGTTTTTTCTTCCGTTGTCAGAATGAGTACTTTTGAGTCAGCGCCCGCACATCGGAAGACCATCAGGTCCCGCATGTTTTCGATGAGCAGATCGCATATCTGGGAGGCGCTTTGACCACTGTCGATCAGTTCCTCCAGTGCATCGAGCACGGCGGCGGCATCGGCGGACGCCATGGCCGAGAGCAGGTTGAGTACTTTTTGCTTGTCGGGAACGCCAATCAATTCGTTCAACTGGGCGGCGGTCAGCGGTTCGGACCCGGCACTGATGAGTTGATCCAGCAGGCTCAGTGCATCCCGCATCGAGCCATTGGCCAGACGTGACAGGTAGATGATCAGGTCTTTGTCGTAGGTGACCTTTTCGTCAGTGAGAATTTTTTCCAGCTGGGCCCCGATGACTTCGGGATTGATGTTGTTCAGGTCAAATCGCTGGCAGCGAGACTGAATCGTCGGCAGCACCTTGTTCGGCTCGGTCGTGGCAAAAATAAACTTGACGTGTTCAGGCGGTTCTTCGAGAATTTTCAGCAGCGCATTAAATGCGCCGGAGCTGAGCATATGAACTTCGTCGATGATATAGATTTTAAAGCGTGCACGGGCGGGACGATAGATGGCGTTCTCACGCAACTGACGGATGTTATCGACGCCGGTATTGGAGGCACCGTCGATCTCGATAACGTCGATGTCCTCGCCCTGATTGACGGAGAGACAGCTATCACATTTCAGGCACGGGGTGACGGTCGGGCCATCGGCCTGGAGACAGTTCATGCTTTTGGCGAGAATGCGTGCCATGGTTGTTTTTCCGACGCCGCGTGTGCCGCACAGTAAATAAGCATGGGCGACCCGGCCCATCTGGATTGCGTTTTTCAATGTCTGCGCAACCGCGTCCTGACCGACAACATCGTCGAAGGTTTGTGAGCGGTAACGCCTTGCAATAACGGTATATGCCATAACAATAATTTATTATTGATTAGTGATTATTGATTATTCTTTTTGCTGAGACGTTTTTCGGGATGCAACAAAGATTGCCGTCAATTCCCTGGCCTCTTTCAACAGTTTTCCGCACTGCTTGTCCGATAGTATAGCTTCTTCTTCAAGAAATTCAATCCAGAAAGCAGTTTCATCTGTTTCTTCTACTACAATACTCATTTTTGAAGCAAAAGCGGCTTTTGAGTGAGCCAGACAAGCCGCCCTATAATTGGCGGCAACCGAGGTCGAACTGCGAAACATCTGATTACGAATATGATTCGCCAAAGGGTTACTGGGCAGCGCCATCGCCAATTTGACAGTCCGAATGCGCAAAATCTTTTGTTCGCTTCTTCAATTGCTCTGCATTCATGATACCTCCAATTATCAATCATCATTCATCAATAATCAATAAAAAAAGGTGGCCGGGTTGACCACGCACAGCATCGGTAACGCTTATGGCTGCTCGGTTCCCCGTCTGACCCGGTTCGCGCCCAACGCTTGCATGGGACCCGACCATAAATGAGTGCACGTATGTGTCATGAGTCCGGCATCGCGGATAAAGGGAGTAGTTTAGCGTGTCCGGAGCACAATTCCAGAAAAAAATGGTTAAAAAACGTTTAATTAGGGAATTATCGCGTTATAATTTGATCCTGTGCAGTTAATCTTAACTTGAATTGTAGACCTCTATTAGCTTTTTTGGAAGGATCGCCATGAATGTTCGTATTGAAGACAGTTGTACCGCCTGCGGGCTGTGTGTGGACACTTGCCCGGATGTGTTCGCGATGGGCGATGACATGGCCGAGGTGATCGTTGACAGCGTCCCGGCAGAGATGGAAGACAGTGCCCAGCAGGCCGCGGACGAATGCCCGGTGGAAGCAATCGTTGTTGAGTAGTATCTATTGGCGGGCGTCCAGCAATGCCTGATTCTGCAGCGGCCAGTAAATCCGGGTCAATTTTCCTTTTAAGGCCCCTATCGACAGGCTGCCATAGTTTCGACTGTCGAAGGAGTAACTTCGATTATCCCCCATGACGAAGCAGTGATAATCGGGCACTGTTACCGGTCCGAAATCTGCTTCTTGTGCCTTGATATCTACAACAGCATCTGCAATAAATATCTTATATCTGACATTACCATTGTACTCCCAGAAAATTTCCCCTTCGACTTGTTGATTCTTGATCCGGTATGCTTTTCTGTTAATCTTTTGTCTTTCCAGCCCTTTTCCATTGATCAGTAACAGCCCATCTTTGATTTCTACCGTGTCGCCCCCCAGCCCTACAACACGTTTGATATTGCTTTGTTTTCGCTTTGTCGGATTTTTAAAGAGGACAACATCACCATATTCGAATTCGCCGCTTTTATAAGAAATTTTATTTGCAATTACACGATCTCCAAGTTGGATTGTCGGAGCCATTGAGTGAGAGGACACCCAGAACGCTTCAAATAGATTCAATTTAACAATCGCCGTATATCCAAATGTCCCAGCTCCGCAAATCCAAAATAAGGCCATATACACACCGATTCTATTAAAGTCCTTTAATTTATAATCATATCGCGTCCGCCTGGCTCTGCGGTAAGCATCAATCACTGCAACAACTGTAGCCATCAGAACAAACACCCACGTTGCCATAATCACCGGCATTGGAGTATTTTCCCGTACTCGCTCGACAATCATTCCAAATAACCAGAATGTCGAAAACATGATAACGGCCAGCATCAGAGCCAATCCGTTGACAATGTCACCACAATAAATCTGGCCCATCCCCGGCATCAGAAGTGACAAAAAGACAGCTATCCAAGGCCTGCGACGGTTGGGATAATCGGTTTCTTTTATTTGATCCTGATTTTGAGTTTCCATGAAACACCCCTTTTCTTATGTAAACAACACCGCATAAATCTGCGTAAGCATTCGCAGCAATCCCATAAACGCCCCGGAAATCAGGACACATGTTCTAATCATGGTTCGTGTTTGAACAATATCCAACAGGATAACTTCCCATGCCCTCTTCAACGCCCCCGGCTTATAAGCTCTTTTTTCTATCCGGCTCATGACAGCATCGGATATATCCGGCATATCTTTTTCGAGACTGTGGCTTTCTATCCATTTATTATATAGTTCGGATTTCATTGCTGTTCTCCGGTCATGTTTCCAAGGGCTTTCTGCAGTTTCTTTTTGGCCCGATGTATTCGTGATTTGACGGTTCCGATGCTGACGCATTCGATCTGGGCAATTTGGTCATAGGGCAGGTTTTCAAATTCGGCCAGCACAAAGGCTCTCTTTTGTCCTTTTGGCAATCGTTTCAGGGCGAGATCCATTTGCCGGAAAAATTCTTCTTTGCCCAGTGGATCACCGTTTTTTTTCGTTGTTATTATTTCCTGCGGATCGATTGAAATCGGCTGTTTCTTTTTTCTCAGATAATTGATGCTCTTATTTCGGGTAATGGTAAACAGCCATGTTGAAAATTTGCACCGCATCGGATCGAACGTCGACAATTTCTCGAAGACAGCCATAAACACATCCTGTGCAATATCTTCGGCGACATGACGGTCATGGACCAGATTGAAGATCATCCGAAAAATCGGGCGTTGGTAGCGTTCAATGATCCAGCGGAAAGAATCTGTCTTTCCGTCCAGTACATCCTGAATCATTTGTTCTTCGTGCGTCATCCAAGCCCTTATTTCAATGTTTTCAATCTACCCTGTGATACACGGTCAAGACTGAAAAGTTCCCCCGGATTGGAAAAAATCTGTGATTTTTGGAAATTATGTCGGCTTTGACAGTTCGCGTCCACGATCACGGGCGGCGGTGAGGGCTTTGAGGATAATCTCGCCGAATCCGTTTTGGTTCATGGTTTTGAGGGCGGCTTCGGTGGTGCCGCCTGGACTGGTGACTTTTTGACGGAGGATGGCGGGGTCTTCGCCCTGCTCTTGAGCGCTTTCAGCGAGCAATGCAGCGCCTTTGGCGGTTTGCAGAACGAGGGTTTTGGCGTCTTCTTCGGTTAAGCCCAGTTCGACGCCGGCTTTGATCATCTCTTCCATCAGCAGGAAATAGTAGGCGGGGCCTGAGCCGCTGACGGCAGTGACGGCATCGATGAGGTCTTCGGTATCGACGACAATGGCTTTTCCGACGGATTGACAAATGGCCATCGCCGCGTTTAACGCCTTTTCGGATGCTCCGGCGTTATAGAGCCCGCTCGCACCGGCGCCGACCAGCGCAGGGGTATTGGGCATGACGCGGATGACCTGGACATCACCGAGTTTAGCCTTGATGACAGCAGTGGTCACGCCGGCGGCAATGGAAATCACCAGTACGCCCTCTTTTAGTTTGCCGGCAATGCCGTCTAAAACAGCGGCCATGACCTGCGGCTTGACGCTGAGCATGATAACATCGGCGTGTCGGGCCAATTCGACATTGTCGGTTGTCGTCTGAACGCCATATTGCGTTTCCAATTCATTCAGCCGTTCGGGGCGGATATCCGAGATCCAAACGTTTTCTTTTTTATAGAGATCGGCTTTGAGAATCCCCTCCAGCAGTGCCTGTGCCATATTGCCTGAGCCGATGAATCCGATATTGTTCATATTTTAGTACCTTTCCGGTTTACTTACCATGACGAGCATGAAGAGTATTTTAAGTTATTCTTCAATATCTTCAAGGGCTACATGAAAAATATTGTATGAAGGTTTTATATATTTAGATCAACAACTTTTCTTCCGGCTAACTATCCTTACCCGCCCTGAACCCCGGATCAAGCCCGGGATGACAGTGCGGGCGGGACGCCCGTGTTCCCATTATCCGGTCAATAGATCAAATTGTTCGGGGCTGAGGCTTTGGCGGAGTTTCTGAAGGGCCTGCAGCTCGATCTGGCGGACGCGTTCTTTGCTGAGATCGAGGTCGGCGCCGATTTCCTTGAGGGTCTTGGGCTTTTTCTTGATGACCTCGGTGTCGATGGCGTAATGATTGAGAATGATGTATTGCTGGCGTTTGTCGAGATTGTTTTCAATGATTTTTCTCAAATCGCTCTGTGCCTGTTCGACGGCATAGACATCGGGCAGTTGTTCAAGCCGCAGATTGACGGGCAGATTCGCAAAATCGGCACCCCCGGCGCGGTCTGGGCGTTTGGCTTCGGCGGGAATCATGCGGGCGAAGTCTTTGACGATGGCCCAGCTTGCATAGGTACTGAAACGATAGCCTCGCGTGTAATCGAATTTTTCCACGGCCGCCATCAGGGCCAGACTGCCTTCGCTGACCAGTTCGCTCATCATGAGAGAAGGCGTCATGTGCTTGCCGGAGATGCTGACAACCAGCGGCATGTTCGCTTCGATGATCACTTTCTTGACCTCGTCGACAGCGTCCAGCAGTTTTTCAATGCGGTTGAGGCGGCCTGATTTGGGCCGGTCCCGCTGAATCTGCATGCGTTCGGTCACCGCCATGAATTTGAGGAAATTGTAGCGTCGAAACAGCGCTGTTTCCTGCTGGCGATTGAGCAGCACATTGTCTGAGTCCGGGGCGGGCATGATATCTTTCAGCGGCGTCGAAAGAATTTTTTCTTCGGCATCGGATTGAAAAAACTCACCGCTGTCAATATATTCCACTTTGCGACCGAATAATTCACGTGCCCGCTGCTGATTGATAATTCGATAGATTGATGTCCGGCTACGTCCGAAACGTTCCATCAATTCTTTGGTGGTCATGCCCTGCCGACTGAGCTTGTATAAATGGACGGCACTTTTAGCGGAAATCTTACCGCGAGAAATGGGCAGTTTTTCTTTGACACCGCTGTTTTCAAATTCGGATAGAACCGAACGGACGGTTTCGCGAGCTCGACCGATGTGAGCGGCAATCTCGAGGACTAATTCATTCCGTGTTCGGTATTTCTTTTCGGCGGTGAGTGTTTCGGCCATTTCCAAAATCTGTTGTTTCTGCCGGGCATCCAGTAAATTGAATTGCGACGCTTTTTCGATCAACCGTGGATGTTCAGCGGCGAACTGCTGTACGAGTGATTCAGTGAATCCTTTACGTTTTTTGCCGTCGGGGAAGACGTATATTTTCCCGGTCAGGCCACGCTGCTGCCACCGCCGGATGGTTTTGGTCGACACCGAAAACTGTTCTGCGAGGTCTTCAACAGTCAATATGGCTTCGGACTGATCGGCTGCGTCCAGGTGCAGTTCACCACTGAGCCGGGCTATCCAGACCTGCAAATCGGCCTGTAAATCTTTGCCGGAAATGAGCACCTGCTCGGATGAGACACGGGGCCGGCGGCCGGTAATGCGAAATACGATGAAATCATATGGGTAATCCTGCTCCGGAGCGATCACCATCATCAGTTGTTCGGCCGAAAAAAGCTGTTTTTTCTTCTGAGCCGTCGGTGTAAACCGCAACTGATCAAAAAATTCCCGTAAAATCGGATGACTAAGCTGTATTACCATGACGCTGATTATCGACGCAAAATGCGATAAATTCAAGTATTTTTAGCATTTAAAGGGATTTCTCCTAAAACCGGCCCGAAAAACTACTGATTTTTTTGTAACAATTTACAAATATAAATGAAATAATCGGTTGACAGGTACGGTGAGAATTTGATATAAGATGATTGCTCCTTCTGCCGCCTGTGGTAATAGCCCTGGGAAGCCCACAAACTTCCCTTCCTCCTTCTAGCCACAGGCGGATTTTTTTTGCGCATTGCTAAGAACGCAGCCAAAGTCCAATACGGTCCCCGTTTCAATGACGCATTCGCATGGCTTGGGACATGGCATTTTTGTGATCGTGGAATCGCCCCACTTTGGTCTCTATTGAGGTTACAAACTGAAATGGGACGTAGCCCAGCAAATTTATTGTATAACTGACACCGTGGCATTTTTGTGCGCATAGAAAAAGCGACGTGTATCTTGTGATACCCGCCGCTTTTCTTTGCTTTGCGGTTATTTTTTAATTGAGCAGTGTTTTGGCGATATCGACGGCAGAGGCGGCATCGGCCGCATATCCATCGGCACCGATTTTGTCGGCATAAGCCTGTGTGACGGGCGCGCCGCCGACCATCGTTTTGACGGACAATCCAGCGTCCTTGATTGCCTGGATTGTTTTTTCCATAGCCGGCATGGTGGTTGTCAGCAAAGCACTGAGGCCCACGACCTGCACACCGCTTTCTTTCGCTTTTTCCACAAACACATCGGGTGTGACATCAACACCGGCATCCACCACCTCGAAGCCAGCTCCTTTGAGCATCATCACCACGAGGTTTTTGCCGATGTCGTGTAAATCGCCCTGAACCGTCCCGACCATGGCTTTTCCCAGCGGTTTGACGCCGGCCTCGACAAGTTTCGGCTCAAGAATTTCCATCGCCATTTTCATCGCACGTGCAGCGATGAGCACTTCCGGAATATACACTTCATTGGCCTTGAACCGCACGCCAATGACATTCATCCCCGCAATCAACCCATCAGCGAGAATAGTTGCCGGAGGCATTCCTTCGTCAATTGCCTGCTTCGTAATATCGACGGCGGTTTTCTGGTCGCCTTTGATGATTGCATCACCCAATGCTTGTAGATCTGCCATAATGTCACCTCATTAGTGTATTGTTGTCCTTGTTTCTATCGTTAACATGTTATTTCCAGTCTTCTTTTTAGCTTCTGCGAACTGTAAAATCAAGCCCTTTTGAGGTTTACAGCAAGAAAGGGGCAGAAAATGACACAAAATAACAATTTTTTACTACTTTTCTGTCGGTTTTAGTCCTTTTTAGAATGACCCCTTGCAGTCCACTGTATGATTGGTACACTGCAAACCATCAGCCTCAGGCAGCATATGGAAAATCTTCTGGGCAGTGTCTTTGTCCCTGGAAGCTGTAAAATTGTGTGAAATGATACATTGGTAGATTTTGGAAGACTGTCATGCATTGACGCATTATACTCCTGTCGCCCGGATGGGAACCGGAGCTTACCATCGATTGGCCGATGGACTTAGAAGATCATTCACCGGAGTGGTTCATGAATTATATTGTATTAGTTAAGCAAGTGCCGGATGTGTCGCAGATTACGGACAATGCGTTCGATCCGAAAACCGGCAACCTGATCCGTACACGTCTGCCGAGCGTCATCAATGAACTGGATTCACAGGCCCTGGCGTTTGCGCATCACATGCAAACGCTGAGTGGAGATACCGCGGGCAAAATTATCGCCCTGACGATGGGCCCTCCGATGGCGGCTGATGTTTTGCGTTACAGCCTGAGCCGATGTGCGGATACTGCGGTGCTTCTGACCGACCGGGCACTGGGCGGGGCTGATACGTGGGCGACGGCTAACCCGCTGGCCTTTGCGATTCGCAAAATTCAGGCCGAGCTGCTGGGGGGCAGCAATGACTATTATGTTGTTTCCGGCATGCAGTCAGTGGACGGCGACACGGCACAGGTTCCGGCCCAAATAGCCGAAGAGCTGAACATCCCGTGCGTTGCTTATGCCACGGGTGTTGCATACAGCGGCAACCAATTCACGTTTACGCGTATCATCTCCGGAGGCAGTCAACAGGTTCGCTCGGTTCGGACGCCGGCAATCATCACCACCGCCAAATATGAGCATTTGCTGTATGCATCCTTCGGGCGTACACGTAAGGCCAATAAGGTCGAGCTGATTCAATGGGGAGCGGATGATGTCAAAGCCGAAGCTGTGGGCGTGGCGGGTTCCAAGACGCGGGTGATTCGCGTTTTTCCGCCGGGCAAGACCCAACGAAAGTGCCAGCCGGTTGCTTCCGTCAATCAATTGGCAACGATCTTGCTGGATACACTCAAGAAAGATCGCCAATCGGGCGGCGGAGAAGATTCGGGTGAATTGACGTATGTGCTGCCGGAAAAACGCAAGAGTGCTTTTGATCGGTGCTATGAGGGGACAGATAAAGAAAATGCTGATTACGCAGCGTTGGTCGAGGTGCTTGGCAAGCTGAATATCAGCGCCCCGGGCGAGATCAACGAGACAATCAAAGAAAAAATTCTCGCGGATGATTCAATTTCTTTCCATACCAAAGCGTTGGACGATATGTTGGCGGGGTTGAATCTGACCAAGCCGGAATATTCGGGCGATGTGTGGGTCATGGCTGAGTATGCCGACGGGCAGATCAATGCGGCCACGTTTGAACTGATCGGAAAGGCACGCCAACTGGCTGATTCACTTTCGGTTCAGGTGGGTGTCGTTTTATGCGGATCTCATGTTCGATCCATGGCTGAGGAACTGATTGCGGCAGGATGTGACAACGTTTACGTGATTGAGGAGCCGCTTTTAGAGAATTTTGACCCGCATACCTATCGTAAGGCGGTTTCGGATGTGTTTGAGACATACCAGCCGCAGATATTTTTGTATGGCGCCACGCCGCAGGGCCGGGTGCTGGCACCGATGGTGTCGTACCGGGTCGGGTGCGGGCTGACGGCGGACTGTACGGGATTGGATATTCGCGACAGCAGCCGCAAGGGACAGATCTCAGTGCTGATGCAGACCCGCCCTGCTTTGGGCGGAAACATCATGGCGACGATCTGCACGAAAGATTCAACCTGCCAGATGGCAACGGCTCGGCCGGGGGTGATGCAGCGACTGGATGCCGACCCACAGCGAACAGGTGAGATTATTGACCATCACGTCGAATTGACCCAGGATGATTTAAGCCTGGCCATTCTGGCCACCGAAAAAGCACACGGACAGGTCAACTTCGACAGCGATGTTATCGTCAGCGGCGGCAAAGGCATGCAGAACCGTGACAACTATGACCAGTTGTTAAACAGCCTGTGTGAGGCGATTGCCGAGCAGACCCATCTGACGGTCGAACGCGGCGCTACACGCACGGCGGTTGAACAGGGTTTTGTCGAACGGATTCACCAGGTGGGCCAAACGGGGACGGCTGTGGGGCCGAAGCTGTATATCGCCATCGGTATTTCCGGGGCGATTCAGCATATGATCGGCGTGGCGAACACCGAAACGATTGTGGCGATTAACACCGATCCGAATGCGCCCATCTTCAAGCAGTGCGATTATTATATGGTTGACAGTGCGGAGAAAGTTATCCCGGAGCTGGCGGCGGCACTGGGCAAATGTGACTATTCACGAGCACAGGCTTAAAGAGGAACTATGAACATAGAAGAATACAACAAGGTTTCAGTTCTCATTGTTGGAGCAGGACCGGCGGGGCTTTCGGCGGCGATTACGTTAAAGCACAAGGCCCCCGAGTTAGATATTGTGGTGATTGATAAAGCGGCTGATGCAGGGCATCACAACCTGTCCGGTGCGGTCCTGGATCCGGCGGCACTGGCGCGTTTGATGGACCCGATCGATCCGAACTGGAAAGAGTCCGAGGACGCCAAAAAAGTTTTAATTTCAACGATTGACAAAGACGATGTGCTGTTTCTATTAGGGAAAAAGTTTTCGTTTAATATCCATTTCGCCATCAGGATTGCGAAAATGCTGGGGCTGGGTTTTGGGCAACTGGCTCACGGCGGTGACTTCATTTGCTCGATCAGTCAATTAACTGCCTGGCTAAGCCAAACGGCGGCTTCACTGGGCGTGGAAGTTTTGCAGGGATTTTCAGCCGAAGATATCCTGTGGGATGATAAAAAGCATTTGGCAACGGGCGTCAAACTTGTCGATCAGGGACTGGAGAAAGACGGTCGGCGGGAGCAGAACTACCTGGCGGGCGAAACGATTGAGGCTGATGTGGTGTTGATCGCAGAAGGCTGTGACGGTTTGCTGGCAGAAAAATTTATTCCTCAAGCCGGTCTGCAGCGTCAAAGTCCACAGCTTTATTCGATTGGCGTCAAAGAACTGATCAAAGTCAGCGATTCGCAATACGCCCAATTTACGGAAAGCCGAGTCGTTCATGCGATGGGGTATCCGATCTGGACGCCGCTGCTGGGGCCGGGGATGTTTGGGGGCGGGATCATGTATCCGATGGGCGACAATCATATCGCTGTCGGGATGATCGTCGGGCTGGACTTTAAGTATCACGATTTCAATCCGCAGGACGCATTGACACGATTTAAGGAACATGCCTTTGTCAAACCGTTTATCGAGGGCGGCACCGTCACCGAGGCGGGCGCGAAGATGATTCCGGAAGGCGGCTATTACGCGATCCCACGCTGCGAAGAAACGGGCACCGTCGGTCGCAGTAATGTGCTGCTGCTGGGTGACAGTGCGGGTCTTGTGAATATGTGCAAGATTAAGGGACTGCACAATGCGATTGACTCAGGCATCGCGGCGGCAACGGCGGTTGCGGGACATCTGGATGAGCCCAACGGGTTGGCACGCATTTACACGCGGCATCTTGAGCAGGCCGGCGTGATGAAGGATATGGTGTCGGCGAAAAACTTCCGTCAGACGGTGGCGAAATTCGGCAACCTGATCGGTATGCCGCTGTCAGTGCTGGGGGGTTGGCTGCCGAAGTTTAAGGTTGAGCCCGACTATGAAACGATGACGAAGGCACGCTACACGCTGAAGCCGTCGGTAACGTTTGACAAAGATACGTTCACCGCGGTCGCGGCGACGGAACACCGCGAAGAACAGCCGTGTCATCTGCTGATTGCCGACGATACAATCTGCAAGAAAACATGTTTAGGCAAATTCGGTGCGCCGTGTATTACGTTTTGTCCGGCCGGTGTCTATGAGAGCATTCAAGGCCAGCCCAAACCGGCCAATCCGTCCAACTGTCTGCATTGCAAAACGTGTCAGCGGAAATGCCCGTATGACAATATTCGCTGGACCGTGCCGGAACCGAACGGCGGGCCACGCTATAAGACGATGTAGCGTTTTTTGATTCGACTACAGCACAACTTGTGGCGATTTGAAAACTGCAAAGTCTGGATTCCCGCTTTTGCGGGACACTCTTAAGGGTGATAAATATCGCACGAATAGCCGAGAAAAATTGCACACTGACATAGCCGCATCATCAGTGTTTTTATGAGGATTTGTATTACAAGCCTAACGCCTGGATCTGGTTGATTAGAGAGCGATACATATAGACCATTGAGTAGCACATGCCGATGGTTAATGCGAAGACGGCAACGGTGATTGTGACTTTGACGATTGGATTGTATCGCGGATTGGTCCAGACCATCGGCAATGCCAGCGGACCGAGCGTGGCAATCGCGGCGATCAGCAACAGCGAGGAATGATACCACTTCTTTTTTGACTCCGCCTCCAGCTCATGCGTGACGAGGAACTCGCCGCAATGACGGCATTTGACCGCGGCGACCAGGATCTGCTCGGCGCAGAACGGGCATGCTTTGGTTTCCTGCTGCATCACAGGTTCCTGCAGTGTATCGGCTATCGGCTCTTCAAATGAAACTCGCATCTTTTTGTCTCCCATACAATGTGACCTTACGTTTAGTATCGTCATATCGTGCGGAAATATTAATCACAATTACGAAATGCCGGCTACTTATCCGTCAGCCAATTGGGTCCGATAGAAACGTCAACTTTCAACGGCACATCCAGATCAATGGCGCCGGTCATTTCGGGAATGATCCAGTCGGCGTGCGATTGGGCCTCTTTTTCGGGCAACTCAAAGACCAGTTCATCGTGAATTTGCAGGGTCATCTTGACAGGCAGGTTTTCGGTTTCGATGCGTTTCTGGATATTGATCATGGCGACTTTGATGAGATCGGCGGCGGAGCCCTGGATGACGGTGTTGATGGTCAGGCGTTCTGCCTGTGAGCGGATATTGAAGTTTTTGCTGCTCAGGCCGGTGATCGGACGGCGGCGGTGCAGGATGGTTTCGGCGTAGCCCATGTTTTTCGTTTTGTGGATGGCGTTGTCCATGAAGGCGCGGATGGACGGGTAGCGGTCGAAGTAATCGGCGATGAACTGTTTGGCTTCGGCCTGGGTGATTCCGATGGATTTGGACAGGCCGAACGGTCCCTGCCCGTAGATGATGCCAAAATTGACGCCCTTGGCCTTGCCGCGCATCTCGCTGGTGACGTCTTCGGGTTCGACGCCGTAGACCTGCGAGGCCACGAAACGATGGATGTCCTGATCTTCGGTAAAAGCTTTCAGCAGCGCTTCGTCTTTGGAAAAGTGTGCCAGCAGCCGCAGTTCGATTTGCGAATAGTCGGCACTGAGGATGCAGCCGGATTTATCGGCGGGGATAAAGGCTGAGCGAATCCTGCGGCCCATTTCCGTGCGGACAGGAATGTTCTGCAGGTTCGGATCCGACGAGGACAACCGCCCGGTCGCAGTCACGGTCTGGTTGAAAGACGCGTGGACGCGGTCAGTGCGAGGATTAATCAACTGGCCAAGCTTGTCGGTATAGGTGTTTTTGAGCTTGACGAGTTGGCGGTATTCGAGAAGCAGCGGCACGATATCGTGCTGATCTTTGAGTTGTTCTAATACACCCGCGTCGGTGCTGCGCTGGGTCTTGCCCTTCTTGATGCTTTGCAGGCCGAGACGATCAAAGAGGATTTCGCCGAGCTGCTTGGGCGAGTCGATATTGAACGGCTGGCCGGCCAGCGCGTAAATTTCGTCGGTCAGTTTGTCGACGGTTTCGGTCATGCTGTTGGACATCTTACGCAGCAGCGGCGTATCGAGCGAGACACCGTTGGCTTCCATGCGGGCCAATACCTCGACCAGCGGCATTTCGACGGTTTCGAACAACTGCTTGACTTCGCCGAGTGCGTTGAGACGTTTGGACAGGTATTCATACAGGCGGAAGGTGACGTCGGCATCTTCGGCGGCATAGTCGCACGCGGCGGCGGTATCGACCATGTCGAAGGTGAGCTGATTTTTGCCTTTGCCAATCAACGTTGAAATCGGAATCGGTTCGATGCCGAGGTAGTCTTTGCTCATCGCGTCCATGCCGTGGCTGGAGCGGTCGGCGTGGAGACAATACGAAGCGACCATCGTGTCGAAGACTTTGCCCTGCTCGCAAGCAACGGGCAGGCCCGCGTTTTCGAGAACGAGGTAATCGTATTTGAGATTCTGAGCGATTTTAAAACGCTTGGGGTCGGCGAGAATGGGGCCGATTGTTTTTTTGACATCGGCCATTTCCAGCCGTTTGCTGCCCATGGGGGCTCTGACGGGCAGATAATAGGCCTTGCCGGACTGCCAGCAGAAGCTGAGGCCCACCAAGTCGCATCGCATACTATCGACGCTGGTGGTTTCAGTATCGAAGGCAAAGCAGTCCTGTTTGGCGAATTCTTTGACGAAGACTTCGAGCTTTTCGGGGGTGTCGATGAGTTCATAATCGCCCTTGGCGCCAACGGTTTCGGGCGTTTCGGCGGCGGGCATCGCGAAGAGTCCGCCGGGGATGGATTCGGCTTGCGGTTTCGTTTTTTCGGCCTTGACGCCTAACGCGGTCAGCAAACGGGTAAAGCCAAGTTCGGCGTAGATTTCGGCCAGTTTATCAACGTCCGGCTGCGATGCGGCGAAGGCCTGTTCGTCGAATTCAATCGGAGCGGCGGTGTTGATGATGACCAGTTCTTTGCTGAGGTAGGCCTGCTCTTTATATTCGCGGAGGTTGTTGCCGCGTTTGCCCTTGATTTCGTCGGCGTGGGCGTAAAGTTCGTCCATCGAACCATATTTTTTGATCCAGTCCATGGCGGTCTTGGGGCCAACGTCGGGCACGCCGGGGATATTGTCAGCGGTGTCGCCCTGCAGGGCCAGCACGTCGATGAACTGAGCGGGCGTCAGGCCCTTATCTTCCAGCAGGCTTTCGGGCGTGGTGGTTTCGTCTTTTTTGATATCATAGGCCGCGACGTGCTCGTTGAGAAGCTGCAGCATGTCCTTGTCTTTGGAGCAGATGTAGCTGTCGATGTTTTTGTCGGTCGCCTCTCGGCAAAGCGTACCGATGATATCATCGGCCTCCCAGCCGTCGATACGCAGCATCGGGATGTTCATCGCTTCGAGAATACGCTCGATATGAGTGATCTGGGCGGGCATGTCCTCGGGCATCGGCGGGCGGTTGGCCTTGTAGTCGGCGTACATCTCAACGCGAAAGCTCGGGGCTTTGGAATCCATCGCCACGACCAGCATATCCGGTTTTTGGCGGTCGATGAGACCCAGCAAGGCGGTGGTGAAGATATACGATGCCTTGGTCGGCTCGCCCGATGGCGAGGTCAGCGGCCGCATCGGGGCGTAATAGGCTGAATAAATATGTGCATGTCCGTCAATGATATATAGTTTTTTTGTCATGCGGCTTATATTACCCCCAAAAGTTATAATGTAAAGCGTTATTGAGGACTTCACTTTCCTTCAAATGATTTTTCCCTCCCGCAAAGTTGCATATATATTCCAACAGCCATTGAAGCGATAAAACTGGGGGCCATAACAGATTATCAAAAAAGAAGTTATACAACACGCCCGCCAGGATTCGAACCTGGGACCGCCGGATTAGAAATCCGGTGCTCTATCCAGCTGAGCTACGAGCGCTTTTGTTGGCCCCGTCACTAACGTTCGGGGTTCAGACTTTCTTCTTTTACTGCTGTAAAGGGTGTTAATGTAATGTTTTAGAGGGGTTTTTGTCAAGTGTTAACCTTTAAAATCCGAAATGCGAAGCTCGAAATCCGAAACAAATGCTAAATTTCCAAATTCTAAACTACTAAACCTTTCCTATCAAGCTCTCTGAAATTATACGGGACTTGATCAGAACTCCCATCTCGATCGCTCTGTATCCCGGCTCGGAGGCGGAGATGACACACCGCATTTTTGCATTTTTAAAGCCGGATTGGTATAATATCCTGTTTCATTAGGTTAAGACCCGTATTAAGGGGGTGTTATTGGTTGATTTTGCTTGATTTTGTTGGTTTTGGCTGGTTTAATGCTTGTGTTTTGTGTCTTGAATCGAATCAAATAATCTGAAAAATCTTCAAAACAAGGGTAAAAACATGAAAGTTAGTCAACGCGCACAGGCAGTTCCGCCTTCAGCGACCATGGCTGTGACGACTCGCGCCAAGGAAATGAAGGCCCAGGGCATTGATGTTGTAAGTTTTGCCGCGGGCGAACCTGATTTTGACACTCCCGATTTTATCAAAGAGGCCGCGATTGAAGCGATGAAGGCCGGCAAGACCGGTTATACGGCCACGCCGGGGATTCCGGAACTTCGGACGGCGATTGCCGATAAGCTGAAAACGGAAAACAATCTCGACTATACGCCCGAGCAGATCGTCGTAAACATCGGGGCCAAGCACTCGGTTTATGAATCGATGCAGGCTGTTTTGGACCCGGGTGACGAGGTTCTGCTGCCGACACCGTACTGGGTGACGTATCCGGAGACGATTAAGCTGGCAGGCGCGACGGCGGTGATTCTGGAAACATCATCGGAGACCGACTACAAAATTACGCCGGAGCAGTTGGGTGCGGCAATTACCGACAAGACCGCCCTGCTGATGCTGAATTCGCCGAACAATCCGGGCGGTTTCGCTTACAGCCCTGAAGAGTTGGCGGCGTTGGCGAAGGTGCTGGAAGGCACGAATGTCATGGTCATCTCGGATGAGATTTACGAACGGCTGATGTATGGCGGCAATAAATTTGTCAGCTTTGCTTCGCTGAGCGAGGATGCTTATAACCGTACGCTGACGATTAACGGCCTGAGCAAGGCGTACGCAATGACGGGCTGGCGTGTGGGATATACGGCGGGGCCGATTGAGGCGATTAAGGCGATGACGCGTTTGCAGTCACATATGACGCAGAACCCGGTGACCTTTGTGCAATACGGGGCTTTGGCGGGCTTGAAAGATACGACCGGTGTTGTTGAAAAAATGCGTGTGGAGTTTGAAAAACGCGGCAACGTCATGGCCGATCGTTTGAATGGAATCGAAGGCTTTAAGTGCCACCAGCCGGAAGGTGCATTTTACTGCTTCCCGGATGTGGCAGCGCATTACGGTCGCGTGATCGGCGGTGCGGAGATCAATAACAGCATGGACTTCGCGCAGGCATTGCTGGAGCAGGCACAGGTTGCGGTCGTTCCGGGCGATCCATTCGGATGTCCGAAGAATGTGCGGCTGAGCTTTGCCTGTTCGATGGAGCAGATCGAAAAGGGAATTGATCGCATCCAGGCATGGCTGAAAGCATAATTTAGTCGTTAGTTAATAGTGAATAGTCGCTCGTTTTATTATTGGCGGCTATTTTCTATTTTGCCGATAAATGGGTATGGATACCTGAGATAGCAAACGGGATAATTGTATTGTTTCACTTGTAATGACGATATAACCTAAATTGAAGATGCCAAAACATGGATGACTTGACGCACTCTCAACCGAAGATGACGTGGTTTAAAGCAGTTCTTTTTTTAGGGATGCTGCTTTTTGCTTTCTACGGGTCTACCCATATGGTCGCCGCGGGGGATACCTGGGTAGCGCTGGCGTGCGGCCGGCATTTTGCCAATCATGGCGTCGATACGGTTGAACCGTTCAGCTTTAACTCGCATCCGGCGGGGCCTTCCGATGAAACGCTTAAGAAATTCCCCGAATGGTCGCACGGGCTGATTCGCACATGGCATCCAACTGGGTGGCTGAATCAGAACTGGCTGACGCACCTGGGGTTTTATAAGCTGGCGACGTGGTTCGGCCACGGTGATCCAAACGATTATAATGCGCTGGTTTACTGGAAGTTTGCGATTTATTTCATTACGGTGTTTGCCGTTTACGGAATTGGCAAGACACTGGGGGCCGGCGACACCCTGTCGGCAGCGGCGGCGTGCCTGGCGATGCTGGTTGGGCGGACTTTTTATGACATCCGACCGGCGGGCTATTCGAATATGCTGGTGCCGGTGTTTATTTTAATCCTGGCGGTAACGATGTGCAAGAATTACCGGCTGATCTGGCTGGTGGTGCCGCTGGTGGTTTTCTGGGCGAATGTTCACGGCGGGTATATTTATGCGTTTATTATGTTTATTCCGTTTGTGGGGATTAATCTGCTGTGC
Organism: Anaerohalosphaeraceae bacterium; assembly: GCA_963675155.1. Taxonomy (GTDB): domain Bacteria; phylum Planctomycetota; class Phycisphaerae; order Sedimentisphaerales; family Anaerohalosphaeraceae; genus 4572-13. The sequence continues at coordinate 2,639,558 of OY775912.1, forward strand.
CGCGTGCCGCGTCGATGGACGCTGTGTGTGGGGCTGAGCGGACTGTGGCTTGTGCTGTATTTGATGAGCCATAAGTTTATTACGCATGAGTATTATATCATGGCACAGAAAGCCATGCGGCATGAAGTGAAAGATGTATCGCTGCTGGCCAACAGCCTGTTCGCTACGTGTGTTGTGTTGATTGCGGGTTCGGTCGTTTTGTCGCTGATCAAGAAAATTCCGGCGGGACTGTTTTACGCGTATCACTACCTTGTGAGTTTTGTCCTGTTTGTCAGCCTGATTGTACGGTTTATGCCGAAGCATCCGGAAAACCTAAACAATTTTTTTGACACTCTTTACACGTACTATGTTTCGTCGTCAACGACCTCGTTTATCTTTGTGTTTATCGCGGGCGTTCTGCTGATTTCGGCGATGGCATTTAAGAAAGATGTTTTTGTTACTCTGCCGACGAAAGGACTGTCCCATGTCATTGGAGCGGGTGCTTCGGCACTGGTTGCGATGGTCATTTTCAACCCGTTCCATTTGACGAATATTACGCATACGTTTGAGATCAGTGTCAGCAAACACGCCGAGTCGTGGCGGCAGGTGAACGAATGGAAGCCTGCGTTTGACTGGATGGACAAGACGACTCCGGTGGCGAATCCGGTGGGCGAAGAAGAATGGTTTGCGGTTCTGTGTGTCCTGACGGGGATTGCACTGCTGGTCTGGCTGGTAAGCTATTTCATGAAACCGAGCGACGATCGGCTTAACGGCAATCGAAAAGCCCCGCCGCCGGGAGCCGAGACAGAGCCGTCTTTTGTGTGGCCGAAAATTAACCTGCCGATTATCATCGTCGCCCTTCTGACGATTTATATGGCGATTCGGTCGCGTCGTTTTATCGCGTTGGCGGGTTCGGCGGCGGCTCCGATCGTGGCACTGTTTATCTGGCAAGCGTGGCAGATGATCTCGGCGCGGGTGCGGTTTAAACTTACCGGTGCCATGAAAACGTGGACAATTCCCACAGCGACTCAATACACCATCAAGGGTGTGATCACCCTGGTATTGATTGGGCTGACGGTTTACTGGGGCGGCAAGTACAAGCGGATTTATGTCGACCCGTGGCCGTCGGATCACGCGTACAACAGTGTGTTTATGCGGATGACGGCGTCGCATTTGAAGCCGACGGACGCGTGCCGGTTTTTGCGGGACAATCAAATTTCGGGGAAGGTGTTTAACTACTGGACCGAAGGCGGCGCGGTGGCGTTCGGACAGACGCCCGATCCGGAGACCGGTTTTATTCCGCTGAAGCTGTTTATGGACGGTCGGGCTCAGGCGGCGTATGACCATGAGACATTTAAGCGGTGGCAGCTTATTTTTGCCGGCGGCCCGATTGCGCAGGAATCTAAGCGTAAAAAGGAAAAAATGACCCCCCAGAAGCAGGAAGCCATCGGCACGTGGATTGACCGGCAGTTGGGCGAGGAGGTTTGGATTGTTTTGATGCCGCAGTCACAGGACAACTCGATCTTTGTGCGGTCACTGGTGCGGACCGGGCATTGGAAGACCGCTTATATCGATGATTATCAGCACATGCTGGTGAATGTCAAAACGGCTCAGGGCGAGATGCTGATCAGTCAAATTCTGGCCGATCAGGCTGAATTCCCCAATGTGCATGCAAAAGGCATGACGATGTTTTCGGTGATTCTTGAAAACGGGGCAAAGGAGCGTTATAAAGATCTCTATGGATTGGCAAGCGAGGCGTTACAGGATTTTCCGACGCCGTCGTCGATGATTGTTATGACGCGACTGAAATCGTTTCCGGCATTTAAGCCGCAACTTACTAAGGATTTGCAGGCGTACGTTGAAGACTTTCTTGCCAAGCGAGACAGCTATAAAAAGGAAGACGGCTATTATCAACGTTTGGTGAGCGCCCGGATGGCGATAAATTTCCTGATGAAGGAAACGGGAGAGGGAAAAGCCAAGTATTCGACCCTCTCCAATGAAATCGGCAAAGAAACCAAAGCGTTCAAAGAAAGTTCCGTCTGGTAGGCAATCATGGATGAGGCCCTTGACAACTCGACTTTGCAGGCAGTGACATCGCTGAGTGTGTTCTTCCCCTGCTTTAACGAAAAGGAGATGGTCCGACCGCTGACGGAAAAGTGCCTGGCGGTTGCGGCTGGGATTTGCGACGATTACGAGGTGATTATCGTCGATGACGGCAGTTCGGACGGTACCAGCGAACTCGCCGACCAACTCGCCTGGGAATATCCCGGTGTTACGGTTGTGCATCACCCGCAGAATCGCGGTTACGGGGCGGCTTTGCAGAGTGGTTTTGCGGCGGCATCAAAAGAGTATGTCTTTTATACGGACGGTGACGGGCAGTTTGATGTTGAGGAGCTGCCACGGCTTTTGCCATTAGCTGAACACTATGATATTGTCAGTGGGTTTCGACTGAACCGCCAGGAGGGCCTGCTGCGAAAGCTGAACGCGTATTGCTGGGGCAAGCTGGTTTGTTTTGTGTTTCATTTGAAGGTACGCGACATTGATTGTGCCTTCAAGCTTTATAAACGCAAGCTGTTTGACGAGATTGACCTATCGAGTACGGGGGCGTTAATCGACACGGAAATTTTGGCACGAGCTCAACGGCGAGGTTATACGATCACGCAGATCGGGGTGCATCATCATCCGCGTGTGGCGGGTCAAGCCACGGGCGCCAATCTGAAAGTCATCCTGCGTGCCTTTGTCGAATTGTTTAAACTGCGAAAGAAGATTTTACAAACGAAGCTGCCATGAGAGTCTATCGAACACAACAACTCATTCGGCCTGACCTGCAGGCCCATATCTTTTCCGCAGATCTGCTGGATAATGCCCGCAAGTTAAAAAGTCTGTGTCCGCCGACAACGAAATTTTGTGCGGTGGTCAAGGCCAACGCCTACGGCCACGGTATTGGTGAGATAGTCAATATCCTCCTTCAGGATGGTGTGGACTTTTTTGCGGTGGCGACGCTGTATGAGGCGCTGCATATTGCACCAATGATTGATAAGCAGTCGATCCTGATTTTGGAACCGCTGAATCCTTCCCAGTCGATTGAAGAGATACAGCTTTGCGCACGGAGCGGATTTGACTGTGTCCTGGCGTCGGCTGACTCGATGCACTATGTCAAAAAGGCACTTGGAAACACGAACTACAGCCTGAAGATTCATCTGAACGTGGAAACCGGCATGGGCCGATGCGGGATTATGCCGGAACTGGCTGAGCAACTGCTGACGGAAATTGATGAGTGTCCGAACACGATGTTAGCAGGCGTTTATACGCACCTGGCGACGGCGGATGAAGAAGACATGAGTTATGCGTATGAACAGCTTGAGAATTTTGAACGGTTTTTGGAGGACCATCAGATTCGCGAGCGTGATGTCCTCATTCATGCGGCTAACAGTGCGGCGACCATTAAGATTCCTCAGTCGCACTACGATATGGTTCGATGCGGGATATCGCTGTACGGATATTATTCGCGTCCGATGAAAAATCCGCCGGTCCAATTGAAGCCGGTGCTGAAACTGCAGGCCCCGATTACACAGATTAAGACGATTCCGGCGGGACATTCGGTCAGTTACGGGCGGTCGTTTACGCCCACGCGTGATACAGTGGCGGCAATTGTGCCGTTTGGGTATGCGGACGGGTACCGGCGATGCTTTTCGAACCGGGCACAGATGAAAATCGGCGATCACGCAGTCCCGGTGATCGGGCGTGTCTGTATGGACCAAGTGATTCTGGACGTTACGGACGTGGGCGATGTTCAACTCGGTCAAATGGTGACGGTTCTGGATAACCGGCATGATTCGCCCTGCTCGGCATATGCCCTGGCGGAGTTGGCTGACACGATCTGTTACGAGATATTGACGTTTATCCATGCCCATGTGAACCGGATTATTCATTAATTAACCTGACCATCGGACAGGTTAATCATATCAAAAGTTAAAGATAAAAATGCAAAATTGAGGTTTCGACCTTTCGGCCGAGTCTGTTTTTATTACAAATTACGCAAAAACAATCATTTCTTTTATGCGAAACTATAAGAGCATTTTCATTCAGATGTATATATGTTATGATAACGCCCATGCAGGAAAAACGCACTAATATATTTGTTTATGGCTCCTTGCGAGAACCGTCAATTTTTGAATCGGTTTGCGGTATCAGTTTTTCGCTGAAACCGTCCCGGTCCCAATCGCAGCATATTCTTCGCGCAGAACTGGCAATGCTGGCCGGCCATCGTCGGGTCAGTCCGGATAATGTCTATTTTTACGCTGTCCCGGACGCCGAATCGAAAATTCAGGGATTTGTGATTTACGATGTTCCGCCTGAGGCGATGACGTTTATTGATAAATATGAAGGTAAATTCTACGAGCGTGAGACCGTGTATGTGAATACCGCCAACGGCCTGGTTGACGCTCAGGCTTACCTGGCATGTCCGGTTTCGATGCAGAAACGGTTTGGGGACCGGTTTCATGTCAATTTGATTCACGAACTGTGGCTGCGCAAGCGGATCGAAAAATTCTTCAACGATCATACCCGCCCCGGCGAAAAGACTATCGATGCGCATATCGAACGGCGCGCCCGGCGTGAGTTGATCGGCACCACCGAGCGTGATCTGGTTGTCAGCCATTTGGGGCATGACGCGGTGAGCGATTATTTTCTGGAACATGAGCTTGACCGCCCCTGTCCGTCGGTCAAACCCCTTTATCAGAACTGCGAGGCGCAGCCGTATCTTGATAATTATATCGCACTGGTGATTAAGCAGGTGCTGCTGAATTATTTTGAGTTTATGATTCACGAGCGTTTTCGGTTCGAGCTTGATCGACTGGTTCAAAGCCACCGGTATTACACCCGTATCAGCAGTCTTTTGATTGCGATTCGGATGATCAATACGAATCCGCAGACGGTTGATTTGATTTTGCAGCGGGGTCTCGAGACTATGCCGCCGGGGACCGATTATGATTTAATTGATTATGTGAAATACGCGATTGCGGCAGCTGAAAACGCCTTCGACCCGCGTGTGGCACAAAGTACATTGCAGTGGATTCGCAACAATGTACAGCCGGGACTAGTGCCGATGGGAGCCGAACTGGAGTTGAGCAACCTGGGGTTTCGGGCGATTCAGAAAGACTGTATTAATAAAGAGTCGATGTTTGACGGATTCCATTATTTTAATGAATTTGCACTGGATGAACTGATGTGGAAGGTCGGCGGGTATGTCGATGACCATTCCGGTTCGCACGGGCACGCCAAGCGGGGTTTCCTGGAACTGGCGCCGGGACGATTGAATATCGTTGGCGAATTATCCAAGCCTGTGACGGGCGATCCGTGGCTGCTGAGCCAGATTATTCGGGAGTTGACAGCTTTTTACCCCGTGACGCCGCACAGTCTGCACTTGACGTTTCAATTGCGAAAACGAAAGCACCTGGAGCAGACGATTCCGCCTCTGAGCATTATTAAATGCCTGTGTGTTTTGGGCGGCGGCACCGAAGAGTCGGCTTCAGGCGGCTTGTGGATTTCGCGGCTGGATCATGATGAGATTGAACGGAATGAATACGGCGAAGAGCTGGTTTTTGCGAGAACGAGCAAACGGCGTTATCGCATGCCCAGCGACAGTCATTATGACCAGGGCGCCAAGTACCCGGTTTATACCCATCAGTACAAGTTTATCCGGCTGGAGTCGCGTGCGAATTATGAACCGCTGATTATGGCGTTGAAAGGAATCCAACTATCCATGAATCCGGGCGATTACCTGACATCTCAGCAATTGGCGCAGAGCCGCCGTTTGCGAAATGAATATGAAGAATTGAAGGCATGGGCGGCGAATCCGACGCCGATCAGCCGACGTTCCAAGGGGCGTTTTCTGGATGCGATCTATGACGGGCTGATGAATGAGGGACATAATAAGCCGTATCATCAGCCGCACTATATTGACTGGGCACTGGGGGCGATTGACTTGCAGATTCGGCTGTTTAATAAACGGATTGAGAGAGGCGGACCGATCCGGCCGCCCTTCCCGATACAGCGGCCGGAGGCGTTTTGAGACAAATTAAAAATTGACCTGTATCAATCAAAAAGATTCATTACTTTTTGAGTATTTCAAATATCTGAGATATTTAATTCGCTTTGCTAACAAGTGATAAATGCCAAAGATTGCCATAAATATACATAACACACGCGGGTCTTTAGGACTCGATGCATCAAAAGGCATATCTAAAACAAACGGCGATGGCAGAATAAGAATGTATGTCAGCAGCAATGAAATCCAAGCAGATGATATTTTGACGAGATTAAAAATAAATGACGATATTGCCAACAAACATATCGTCATTTTATATATCAATATCATCTCAAAATAAAATCCCAACGAAAACTCTTTTGGATCAAGAATCAACAATAAAGGGATAAAGAAAACACCAAACACAAAATGCCAAAATAATGGATTTTCCCTGTGGTACATGTGCTTCGCTCTGAAAGTTTATGTCGGCCTAAATCATTGTTTCTACCAGCGTCACGAGCTCCTGTACATGGGTGACGGAGGTTTTTAATTCGGCGGCTTCTTTTTCGTTGAGGTTCAGTTCGACGATCTTTTCGACACCGCCGGCGCCGAGCATGACGGGAACGCCAACGAAGGTGCCGCCGATGTTGTATTCGCTGTCGCAATAGGCACAGCAGCTCATGATGGACTTGCTGTCGTTAAGAATCGCCTCGGCCATTTTGACCGCACCTGCGGCGGGTGCGTAGTAGGCACTGGTTCCCATGAGGTTAACGATTTCGATGCCGCCCTTGCGTGCGCGTTGAACGTGTGCTTCAATGCGATCAGCGTCCATGAGTTCCGGCAGCGGAATGCCCGCGACGGAGGTAAACCGCGGCAGCGGGACCATGTCGTCGCCGTGACCGCCCATGAGGACGCCCTGAATGTCGCCAATGTCGCATTTCAGCTCTTCGGCGACGAAGCAGGCGAAACGGGCCGAATCTAATGCCCCGGCCATACCCATGATGCGGTTTTTATCGAAGCCGCTGATTTTGGCGGCGACGTGGGTCATGACGTCCAGCGGATTGCACACGACGATGATAAACGCGTTCGGCGAGGTGCGGACGATCTGCTCGGTGACAGCTTTGACGATGTCGGCGTTCTTAGCCAGCAGGTCATCGCGGCTCATGCCGGGTTTGCGGGGCATGCCGCTGGTGACGATGACGATATCGCTGTCAGCGGCCAGATCCCAGTTGGTCGTGCCCGTAACGCCGCCGGGGGAAGCATAAACGCCCTTGGCTTCAGCCATGTCCAGTGCCTTGCCCTCGGGCAGACCTTCCACGATATCAATTAATACAATGTCGCCTAATCCCTTGGACGCAGCAATGTGTGCGGCAGTGGCGCCGACATTGCCGGCACCGACGACGGTAATTTTTGACTTACTCACTGTCAGTCTCCTGTTGCTAAAAAGTTTTATTTTGTTTCTGCTTGTTTGTCCAGCATGCCTTTGAGCATGGTTCCCATCAGGGCATCGGTCGTACCGCCTGCGCCGCCGTTGACCATGACTTCCGGTGTGATCTGAATCTGATCGGTCGCTACCATCTTCATGATTTCAAGCAAGGCGGCGTTGTTGGGACCGACGACTTCGGACACCAGTTCGTACGCTTTGGCTTTAGCGGCGGCGACCAGTGCAATCTGTTCGGCTTCGGCCTGAGCGGCGATGACGACCTTTTTCCGTTCCTCTTCAGCCACTTTCACACTGTATGTCGCTGTTGCCAGCCGTTTTTCTTCTTCGGCTTCCTGAACGGTTCGCATCAGGGCCTTTTCCTTTTCGGCCGCACGCTGCTGTTCTTCAAATGTCTTTTGCTCCTGCAGCGCAATTTCGCGATCCGTCAATGTTTTCAGCAGGTTACCAAGACTGGTTTGGTCGCCGATTTCGCCAATACTGATATCCAGCACGGTAATGCCGTATTTCTCCAGATCGTCTTTGAGCATCTGAGTACTCTGCTTTTCCTGCAATGAGCGGCTCTGGACATAATCCAGGGCCTTGACCTTTTCGGCATTATTACGGAAAATCGCCCGCACGCGCGGGGTGACCAGTTTATCCAGGATCAATGCATCATCCCCGATCATCGCAACCGCTTTGGGGGCATTGACAGGTTGGATCTTATAGGTAATCCGCACGTCGACGGGAAATGTGAAACCATCGGCACTTCTCACGGTGATCGGCTTCATGGGTTGGCCGGTTTTACGCTCGCCGCCTTCGACCTGTGACGTATAGCTGACCTTGATCTGGCGAATGTCGATCAGGGTTACTTCATAGGCATCGGTATTGTAGTAATATTGGCCTTCCTTGAGCGCGGTATCCCATACACCGCGGCTATTGACCGGGACGAGCCGGTCCTCAGACTCTACCTGCGGGCCGACATTACTTTTAATGACTGCCACCTGTCCGACCTCAACATTGAGAACCGGTACGGTTTTGACTTCAAACAAGCGTGTGTTGATTTTATAGTTACCGGGCTTTAGAACCGTCAGCTGCGGGCCTTTGTAGCCGTTGCCTTCGGTCAGGAAAAACTTGGCATCAACCATCTTATCGGGGGCTTCCCATTCCGGGGCATAGACTGTACCCAGCGGCAGGGATTTTCCGTCTTTTGCCGTAATCAACCCCACATTACCGTTTTTGATCTGAAGGTCATCCTGTTTGGTAATTTTGTACAGCCAGGGGAATTTCCAGAAATGCCAGCCCGGCATCAACAGGTCTGCCTGGATACCATTTTCACCATCCGCAGCGATGATCCTCCCGGACGGCAGTTTGCCGCCGAGTAATTTTTTCTCAACAATGCCCACTTCATCACCGGCAATGTTCACCGTTGAACTGAACGCCAAAATCGCGATAACAATTAATATGACAAAGAATCCGATGCCGGCTCCGGCAAATTTTGAGAACATTTTGGGGCGCAGGGGGACGCCTTCCCAATTCATTTGCGTTTTACTCATGTGTCCATCTCCTTAAAGTTTAAGTTCCGTATGTCCATAGACAGGTGATTATACTGCAAAGCCTTCATGATGCAACCTAATTGAAGTTCGATTGTCTTGCACAGTAACCAACACCCTGACTGTGACTAAAACGCTTTGGCCGGGCATCTGTTGCAGAAAATTAGACTTGCCATTAAAAGATATTTCATGTCGCATTTAAAAATGGCATTTTTTTAACGTCTTTTTACTTGAAATATGATCCGCTGGAATGTATTAATAGCATTCTTATACACGGCGGCGTGGCCAAGTGGACTAAGGCACTGGTTTGCAAAACCATGATTCGTGGGTTCGAATCCCACCGCCGCCTTGTCTTTTTTGTGAATTTTCCACAACAACCAGTCCTATAATAGATTGCACCTCTATTCAACACGGGGGTTTTCAGTCGAACCGGCAGCATTCCCGGGTAATTCTCTATCTCTTTTCTTGACCAAGCTTTAGAAAACAAATATAATCTTATTTAAGATTGCCGCTACCGATATTATGCATTATGATAGTACTGATATGATGAATGTCTAAGACAGCTTGTTTGTCTTTATTAATTTTGAAATGATCAAATTGTTAATGAAAAAAAATATGAGGGATACTAAATTTCAGGGAGGATTCAGAATGGATCGAAAAAGTACTGCTATGCAAAAATCCGGTTTACTATTACTGACAGCTTTTCTGACTCTTACCAGTGTAATGGCACTGGCGGCTACGAAACTGCCTGTATCCAAAACCGCGGACCAGGATATCCTGGAACAGAAAAAAGAGGCTCAGGAAGACGCGGTTGCGATTGAGGGTGATCTCATGCCTGCATCGGTTCAGGAGGCAATTAATAACCTGCCCGAAGACACAACGCCCCGCTATGATATCAGCAGCATTGCCTTGACCGGCAATACGTTGTTCAGCAATGAACAGCTTCTGTCTGATATCCCTGCCGTTTACAATGCTTCGAAAGACGGCAGCGTTGAATCGGCTTTTCTGTATGATCTGCGTCCTCTGCAGCAGGTTGCTGCCGCAGCGGGAACATCGCAGTCGGTTTCAGCCCGAACGATCCAGGGCTTTACGCAGTACGTTCTTTCGATCTACCAGAAAAAGAATTATGCAGGTATTTATGTCTATGTGCCCGCAGATGCCTTTGAAGCCGGCAAAGAACTCGAACAGGGTATTCTGCCGATTCGCGTTTTGGAGGCTCCGGTCACCACAATTTCTTCGTCGTATTCGGACGTTCAGAATCAGCCGGTAGAAGAGGGTTACCTGAACGCTTCGCTGCTGGAAGGTTGGTCGCCCATTAAAGAAGGCGAAGTGGCCAACCGTAAGGCATTGGACGATTATCTGAATTTGCTGAATCTGAATCCTGACCGCTATGTGGGGGCAACCGTCTCCAAAGGCGACGAGCCTGAAACGCTGGCGGTTACCTATAATGTTTTTGAGGCGAAACCGGAACACTTTTTCATTCAGCTTGATAACTCCGGCTCCAAAGATATTCAGTGGAAACCGCGTTTTGGGTATATCAATACCAACTTACTGGGATTTGATGATAAGCTGACGGCGATTTACCAGAGCCCGATGGATTCGCAGTGGGACGAGGAATACGCTCTGTATGGTGCGTACGACTTCCCGATTCTGGGCCCCCGCCTACGTTTGAACCTGTATGCGGGCTATAACGAGTTTGACATCGCCGATGGTGACATTAACTTCCTGGGACGCGGCCAGTTTTACGGCGGCACGCTGCGATATAATGCTTTTCAGAAGGACGATTGGTTCTTTGATGTGACTGGCGGGTTAAGGTATGACGAAAGTAAAGTAACAAATTCGACTGGCTTTTTGGGCTTGTCCGATCTGCGTATCTTTACCGGAAGCTACGGCCTCCAAGTCTATCGGACCAATGACATGACTGATACCTTCTTTGGCTTTGAGCAAGTGTTCAGTATTGACGGCTCTCCGCAGAGTAAATTTGACGAAGCTCGTTTTGATTTTGTCAGCGGCGGCAGCAAGAAAGACTTTAACATTTATACAACAACTGCCCGTCACAGCCAGTACCTGGATATGAACAAGATTCAGCGCGTCAGCGGTTCGTTTAAATGGATTATCCCGGACGAGCGTCTGGCTCCGGCGAAGATGACGTCTTTCGGCGGCATGTACACAGTTCGCGGTTATGACGAATACGAAGTGACTGCTGACGGCGGAATTCTTGCTTCGGTCCAGTATGAATATGATGTTGTACGCAAGAGCACGACGGAACTGTTTGGCGAAGAAGCAACCGAGGAAGACCGTAAGCCATTTTTGCGAAAGCTTGCTCCGCTGGTCTTTTTGGATTACGGCCTCGCGAAGACCGAAGATGCAATCAAGCCAACCGAAGATGACGACATTGAATTGTGTTCCTGGGGCGGCGGTATTATTACGGAGCTGGGTAACAACTTCTCGGGGACCGTTTATTACGGTTACCCGCTGATTGCCACCGACGATACCCGCAGCGGCAAAGGCCGCGTGCATGTGGGTCTGCTGTTCCGATGGTAGGAAAACAATTTAAATATTAAAAATCAAACTGTCAAATGTCGGTTTCGCCTTTGGCGAAGCTTTTGGAAAACTAAAATTAAATAACGTAAAGAAATTAGAAATAAGAGTCTATTTTTCTGAGGGGAAAAAAATGAAAACTCTATCGCACAATTCGTATGTAAACGCACTGCGCAAACCGATGGCCTGCTTCATGATTATGTGCCTGCTGAACAGCCAGATGCTCTGGGCGATCAGCGGCGGCAGTGTCCAAACGGGGCCAGCTGGCATTGATCCGGCATCCACATCAGCCAATACCACCGTTCATGTTAACGGTGGCAATTCGGTTATTAAGTGGGACAATCTGAGTAACAACGCCGGTGAAAACCTGAACTTCCTTGGCGGCAGCGGTGCCGTATTGAACCGCGTTACACAAGCTGTTCAGTTTAACGGTAATCTGAATGCCAGCGGTGTCCGCATCTATATCGTCAGCCCCAACGGCGTCAATATCGGTTCCACAGCCGTTATACAGGCTGCCGATTTTGTTGCGGCGGGATTGAATGTTACAAACGCAGACTTCCTGAACGGCGGCCTTGACACCTTTGCTCCGTTTGAAGTCAACGGTATGAAGGTTATCGGAGCGGTTCAGAATGACGGTACGATTAATGTGACCGGCAATGCCGCATTGCTCGGCAGTAAAGTTCTGAACAACGGTACAATCGTTTCCGAAGGCGGGCTGATTGTTCTGGCCACCGGCGATGATATCGTTCTGGGCAGCGACCGAAGCGATATTGTTGTCAATATCACGTTGCCGAATACCGGTCCGACCTACCAGGTAATTAACAGTAAAACCGGTGTTATCAATAACGAAGGCGGCGACATTGTATTGGCCGCAGGCGACGATTTTGCCCAGGCATTGGCAATGAACAATGCCGGCATCGTTCCGCAGTCGGGCAAATACAGTGTTGAGCAGAAAGGCACGATTAATGACGGCGACACCGGCAACAGTGCCGTGGTTGAAATGTCGGCCGCCAACCAGGTGATTACCCGCGAAGGCAGTTCAATCAAAGCAGATGATATCAATATCGCTGCTCTTGATGTTCAGCTTCAGGAAAATATGGTTGCCGGAAGTGAGTTATTTATCAACTCGGATATTGGTATTACGACCAAAGCTCTTGAAAGCACCGATGCAATGTCGCTTGAAGCTGAAACCGGCAGCATTTATGTTGACGGGACCGTTCATACAGACAGCACTCTTTCTATGGACGCAGAAACAAGCATCATCCTGCGTGATACCGTCGATTCCGTCGGTCAAATGGACCTGACTGCCGGCACTATTATCATTGCTGATAAAGATGTCGCCAGCATGGATAGTCTGTCTGTCACAGCAACGACGACGTATGCCGGCGGTGACATCACAGCCGCAAAGGATTTAACGATTGATTCCGGCCAACTGAGACTCTATCGCGAAGGTGACCAGACGGTCGCTTCAGCTCAGGGCAAGACCACCGTTACCGGCGCCGTCATTAAGACAAAAGCCGGTGAATTAAATATTTCCGGCGGCGATGCTGACCTGGCCGTTGACCTGAAAGGCGACGTCGATGGATATGGCAACATCTATATAGCCGGCAAAGGTGATGTACAGTTGTCCGGTGACGTTAACGCATACAATGAAGGAAGTCGCGGCGGTGTTTCGGTGATTTCTACTGACGGAAAGATTTATACCGAAGGTACCGATAATGGCTTAAATGTCCGCATTGTAGGCTATTCGGACTACAGAACGGGCGAAGGCGTTGACCTGCCTTTCGGCGAAGGCAAAGCTGCCATCGTCCTGAAGAGCCAGGATACGCTGGAACTGGGTTCTGACGCAAGACTTGAAGCCCATGGCTTCTACATGGCTGATAATGGAGAAATGGGTGTCGATGATCGTGTTGGAGCGGACCTTCTTTCTACGGACGGCACTGTCATCGGCGGTTACGAAAGAAATGAAGGTGATCCGATTGATATTGCTATCTATCTTGCCAGCACCGACAAGGACGTTATCATTCACACAAATGAAGGTGAAGGATCGGCCTATTTCAATATTTACGTTTCTAATTACGGCGGCAAAATTGCAAAAGCCGACACTTTGCAGAAAATGGACTACCAGATGCCCGGGACTGCAACGGTTGTTATCGATGCAAAAGAATTTGTTGAATTCCCGGAATTTGAGGCTTTCATTGCATCCCTTTCTGAAATTGAATTCGAACAGTTCATGCAGCAGTTGATGTATAATTCACAAGAAATGAGCGGCTACCGTATGGAAGTTGTCTCGCGTATCACCCAGTGGCTGTTTGAAGCGATTGATAACGGTACGCTTCCGTTCGCTGCTGACACCGATATCATGAAAACGCTGCTGGGCAATGAATATGTCCTTCGCGGTGCAGGTGCAGAAAATAATACGCGTGCATGGGTTCTGGAAGATCCCGGTGTGGTTCCGGGTGTTGCTCCGCTGGCTGACCTGATTCTGCCTGAATTGAAGGGTTGTCCGGTTGAAATGGACGCCGCGGCGGCTGAACTGGCAATGAACAGTGATGATCTGCAGTTGCTGATCGGCAGTTCTCTGGCTTCCAATCCTAATTTGCAGCCCTGTAAAGCTTGTCAGAAACTGGTGACAGCCGCCAGTATTCTCAACGATCAGAACGGTGCCCGCATGGCCGCGATGAACCAGATTTTCAATACGCTGGCCCCGATTGATGCTCCGTTTACGCCGGAAGTACAGGCTTCGGTTGCCACAGCATTCGCAAATCTGTCAAATGACGATCAACAATATGCCCTTGCAAGTGAATACGTCAATGCTTTTGTTGATTATGTCGCGGTTCTGAGCGAAGATTTGCAGGCTCCGGTCGGCGATCCGGTCGCTTATGTCCTCGAAAAGCATGGTGAGGCCATCACCGGCAGCGAAAATCCGAATATGGCGGCTTTCGTCATGGCTCAGCTGCAAGGTTCAGGCGAGTCAATTTAAAAAAAAACTTGAACATTTGTTCATATTTTGATAATATAGTATAAGAGAAAACTTAATAGTCGTACCTGAAAGGGGAGAAAATGAAGAATTTAACAAAAGTCCTATGCATTGCCCTGTTGCTTTCGCCGGGATTTGTACTGGCTGCTGACACACTTAAATTTTCGGCAAGTGACGATGCTTATGTCGATGAAAGCATGCCGAACACTAATTATGGCAGTTCACCCATGCTTTCCACACAGGGAACAATAAGAGACCCTTACTACGGTTTCACTGTCGCAGATGGTCAGCCGGAGTCTGTCCGCCAAAGTTATCTGCAATTTGACGTCAACAAGGTTTTGACAGATATTCCTGCCGGTGCCACCATCGAATCGGTCGTTTTTGGCGTCTATCTTTATGACATTGCCGCCAATTCGGCGGTTCCGTCTGTTGACCTGTTCTATGCTAATGATAACTGGGATGAGAGTACGGTCACCTGGAATACCGCACCGGATGAAGTCGGTGATACACTGGGAACGCAGATGTATCATGGATCCGATGTTTACTATGAGTGGGATCTGCTTAACAACTCAGAAGTAAGCTGGGTCGATACCGATGTGTGGCATGACGGCGTTGTCAGCTTTTTGCTGGCCCCGACGGATGACGAGTTCTGGAATGGTACCATTTTGAACAGCCGTGAAGCACAGTCTAACCAGCCTTACCTGAATGTTACTTACAGTTACAGTGTTGTTCCGGCACCGGGCAGTATTACACTGGCAGTTCTGGGCATGTCGAGTGTCGCGGCTATTCGCCGTAAAAGACGCGGCCTGTAATTTTAAATCTCAACCTGTGATGCCGTTGTTGTGAGCCTGTTAGTTCAGGTTTCCAGCAGCGGCATACAGTTTTTCACTTCGTATGCTGTTGACCTGTTCGTAAATTCTGGCCAGCGTTACGGCATTTCTGCTTTTTTCGACTGATGCAGTCGCTTTGGACAGGTAGTATTCCGAGCGATCAACATTGCCCATCGCCCTGCAGACTCTTGCTTTCATCAGCCATGAATCCACCAGCATAGGATTATAACGCCCGAACAGCTTGCCTTCTATCGCTATTGCGGAACTAATATATTGATCGGCCTTGTCATAGTCATGCCGAATGTAACTGCATTGTGCCATGCTTTCCAGGACATTGGCCGTTAACAAGTGGCCGTTGCCGTGTGTCTGCTGAACCATATCCAGTGCAATCTGATAGTTTTCCTGAGCCTTGTCAAACTCGCCTTTAGCGGTGTAGAGCTTCGCTGATTCGAGAATAAAGGGTGACATCTCCGTACTCTGCAGATCACAATTGGCGAGCATGATCTCGACTGCCTGTGAAAGGGATTGTTCGGCCTGCTGCAGGCGGCCGGCACGACGCTGTACGTCGCTCAGTAAACGGTAGGTATGGGCCACATAAGGATGGCTGTCAAACAATGCCTGCTTCTGCATATCGGCACCGGACTGGAGCAATTGAGCCGCTTCCGACAACATGTTCAAATTGCTATAGACGGTTCCCAAATCAATCATACAGAGTGCGGTCTCATTCTTTTCCGCCTTGTTCGCACACGCTGTGGAATAAGCTTTTTCGGCCAGGCCGCGTGCTTTTTCGTAATCCCCATAGGTCATCAGGATTCGCGCCATGGACCGTAGTTTTTTGGAGGACAATTTCGTCTTTTGTGTCGCCGCTTCGGATTGTGCGGACAATCCAGCCACGAACATCAAACATATGATGGCTTTGATTACTGTAATTTGGTATTTCCGTGTCATATTTCTATCCTTTCCTGTGCATCTTCGTCGGGCAATGTCGCCCTGAGACCTGCCCTGTTGTATAAAAGTTAATAAATGTTTCCAAGATACGGTCATTTTGAGGGAGCAACTGAAGGGGAAAATTGACAGATTTAACAAAAAAGATTCTGGATAACCGTCATAACCTGACCTTGCAAATTTTATCGGACAGCCTCCGTGGAGACGGGATCGAGAAAAATAGCGATTTAATATTGCTCAAAAATATCCGCTTTATGAGCAAAGAATAAGGAAAAGTTGAAAAAACAGCAAAAAAAGCTGGAAATTACGGCGATTCTCACTAAAATCCCTACCATGAAATTTGTACTTATTGATAAAATCACAGCGATAGAATCCGGCCAAAAACTCAGTGCCGTCAAAAGCGTTTCGCTCGCCGAGGAATACTTAGCGGATCATTTTCCGGCATTCCCGGTCTTGCCGGGTGTCTTGCTGCTGGAAGGTCTGATTGAGTCCGCTTCCTGGCTGGTGCGCCAGCAGCAGAACTTTTCCAACAGCATGGTTCTGCTGGAAGCTGCCAAGAACGTTAAATACAAAAGCTTCGCGGCTCCGGGCATGCAAATCCGGTATGAGGTCACGGCCTCTTCGATCGAAGAGAACACCAGCAGCTTTAAGGGCATGGGTGTTTGCGGCGATGAACCGATTGTC
This sequence comes from Anaerohalosphaeraceae bacterium, assembly GCA_963675155.1. Classification (GTDB taxonomy): domain Bacteria; phylum Planctomycetota; class Phycisphaerae; order Sedimentisphaerales; family Anaerohalosphaeraceae; genus 4572-13. Next base: position 2,656,518 of record OY775912.1, read on the forward strand.
GAAGCGCGGCTGACGATGCGGCACTTTAACCTAGCCGACGATAATCCAAAGCTGGCCCATGTGGATGGCCAGATTGTCGAAGCAATGAAACAGCGGTGGAAACTGCTGTCGATGAATATGGACTAATGAACGAACCAAAACGAATGGATGACTAAATAACTGTTACGGAGGCACATCATTATGGCAATAAGCCGCGATGACATTTTTGAAAAAGTACAGGAAGTGCTGGTCGATGCACTGGGATTGGATGACGACGAAGTGACGAGCGAAGCAACGCTGATGGGTGATTTGGGCGCAGAAAGTATCGACTTTCTGGATATCGTTTTTCGCCTTGAAAAAGCATTTGATATTAAGGTTCCCCGCGAAGAACTGTTTCCGGCTGAGAGCGTTTTGAATAACGCTGAATTTGTCAGCGGCGGCAAGCTGACCGAAAAGGGTCTTGCGGAAATTAAGGACAAGATGCCGCATACCGACCTGAGCGACTTCGAACAGGACCCGGATGTTAACAAAATTGCTGACCTGTTTACTGTCGATGCGATTGTCAACTTCATCGACCTCAAGGTCAACGCTTAATTTTACTATTTGAAAACTGATCTATTCGCATCGGCTCCGACGGCATTTTCGCTTTCGGCGCCGATGTGTTGTTTTTGGAAGACCTATTCATGCGCTGGATCTGGATCGACAAATTTTTGGAATTCAACAGCGGCAAAAATGCCGTCGCTTTGAAGAATGTGACCTTAGCCGAAGAGCATCTTCACGATCACTTTCCGGGCTTCCCGATTATGCCGGAATGCCTGATGATCGAAGCGATGGCTCAAACGGCCGGTATCCTGTGCGGTGAGGCACGCAAGTTCAAGGAAAAGGTGATTCTGGCCAAGATCAAAAAAGCGGTCTTTCATCATTATGTCCGCCCCGGGGATACGATCATTTTGAGTGCCGAAATCGAATCCATCGCCCCGGAAGCGGCCAGTACGATCGGTGAAATCCGCCGCGGCGACGAGTTGATCGCTCAAATCAGCCTGATGTTCAGCCACATTGATAATAACCTGGCCGGCAAGAAATTCCCCGAAGAAAACTTTGTCTTTACCGACATGTTTAATTCATTGCTGACAGGATTTGTTGAAACGGAGCCGACCGAATGAGTGCTCAGCGTGTCGTTATTACCGGAATGGGCGCCATTTCTCCGCTCGGCTTGACGAGTCAGGATTTGTGGGACGGCTTGGTCGAGGGCCGATGCGGCGCTGGTACCATCACAGCCTTTGATCCGGTTAAATTTCCGTGCAAGATCGGGGGCGAGGTACCCGAGTACAAAATTCGCAATTATGTCCCGAAATCACAGCGTAAATCGGTTAAGCTGATGTGTCGGGATATTGAGCTTTCGCTGATCGCCGCACACGAGGCAGTGAGTAATAGCAAACTGACCACAAAGGCGGTTGATCCGGATAACGTCAGCATCGATCCGAGCCGCACGGCCATCAGCTTTGGGGCGGGTTTAATCAGTTGCGACTTGGTCGAATTGGCTCCTTCGGTCGCCCTGTCGATTACTGACAACCAGTTTGATCTTAAAAAATGGGGCGTGGACGGGCTGAATGCCTTAACGCCGTTGTGGCTGCTGAAGTATCTACCGAACATGCTGCCCTGCCATGTAGGGATTCATCATGATATTCAGGGGCCAAGCAATACGATTACGTGCGGTGAAGTCGCCGGGCATATTGCAATTGCCGAAGCGGCGGAAATGATTGCCCGCGGTGATGCGGACGTTGCGTTTGCAGGCGGCTGTGAAGCAAAGGTTAATCCGATTGTCATGATTCGCCAGTGCCTGCTGAAACGCTGCACCTTTGATGGCAATGACCTGCCTGAAAAGGCGTGCCGGCCATTCGATGCAGATGCGAGCGGTTCGGTATTTGGCGAAGCGGCGGGCATGCTGATTTTCGAGAACCTGGAAACGGCTCAATCACGAAACGCTGACATCCTGGCTGAAATCGTGGGCACCGCTTCCAGTAACAGTCTGAATACGCAATACGAACATTTGGAGCCGGACGGCAAGGGCATTGAAATTGCTATCCGAAAAGCACTGGCGGAGGCGGGGATTGCCCCGGAACAGGTCGATTTAATCATTCCGGCAGGCACCGGCATTAAAATTGATGACAAAGCGGAAGCAGCCGCTCTGAAAGCGGTGTTTGGCGACGCTTTAAATACAACGTCGGTCTGGCCGATTAAGAGCATGGTGACCCATACCGGCTCGGCAGCGGGCGCGATTGATGTGATCGCCGCGGTTGAAGCGATGCGGCACGGACAAATCGGTCCGGCTAAAAACTACGACACACCTGCGGAGGGCTGTGAGTTGAATATTGCCTGTGAGCCGGTGGAAAAAGAAATTAATTATGCGCTTTGCTGTGGGTATTCGTTCGGCGGACAAACTGCGGCAATCGTACTTCGCAAATACAAGGAAACGGCATAAATGAACCAGCGTGTTGTCATTACAGGAATGGGTGTAGTTTGCCCGCTTGGACACGACGTGGAGACGTTCTGGGACGGACTGATGACCGGGAAATCCGGGGTCGCACCGACCACTTTATTCGATGCGTCCACGTTTCCGACGACGTTTGACGCGGAGGTCAAAGATTATGACGTTTCACGTTTTGTCAAAAACACCGACCTGCACAGCGGCGCCAATCGCGGCTCCCAATTTGTTCTTGGCGCGTGTGTGCAGGCTTGCAAGCAGGCCGGGATCGCAGTCGAAACAGACGCTCCGGATGACGGAATCGACCGCACGCAGATGGGTATCTATCTTGGTGCCGGCGAAGGCTCGGTGGATAATGACGCGTTTTTCGATGCGATTGTCAAAAGCTGGAATGATGAGAGCCATGACATGGACTGGGGACAATGGGCCGAGGTGGCTCTGTCGAAAATGACGGCGATGCGGGAGATGGAACAGGAACCGAATATGCCGGCCGGACACCTGGCCTTGCTGACCGGAGCCCGCGGTATCACGCGAAGCTGTCTGACGGCCTGTGCGGCCAGCACGCAAGCACTTGGCGAAGCGGCGATGCTGGTTCGTCAGGGGAAAGCCGATGTGATGATCAGCGGCGGCGCTCATTCAATGATCCATCCGTTGGGACTCACAGGATTTAACCGGCTGACCGCCCTTTCGACCCGCAATGACAGCCCGACGACGGCATCCCGCCCGTTTTCGGCGACACGCGATGGATTTGTACTCGGTGAAGGTGCGGCAATCGTGATTTTGGAAAGCCTGGAATCGGCCCAAAAACGCGGTGCCACAATTCTTGCAGAAGTGATCGGCTTCGGCAGCAGCAATGACGCTTTCCGTGTCACGGATATGCATGAAGAGGCTCGCGGCGCGGTTGCGGCAATTCATGCGGCATTGAAGGATGCCGGCGTGACCATTCATGACATTGACTATATCAGCACACACGGCACCAGCACGTCGGAAAACGATTCGATTGAAACGCTGGCGATTAAGACGGTCTTTGGCGATCAGGCGAAGCATGTGCCGGTGAGCAGTCCGAAAAGCCAGATGGGGCATTTGATCGGCGCGACGGGTTGCGCGGAATTGATTACCTGTGTCAAAGCCATCGAAGAAGGAACGCTGCCGGCGACGATGAATCTCAATGACCCGGACCCGGATCTGGACCTGGATTATGTACCCAATGCACCACGCAAGGCCGATGTCAAAACGGTGATGAGCGAGTCTTTCGGTTTCGGCGGGCAAAATAACGTTCTGATACTTCGACAATATAAAAGCTAAGGATTGGACAGGAAAGAGCCATGATTGACATTAAGCTGATTCGTGAAAATCCAGAAAAATTTAAGAACGGCGCCAAGGTCAAAAAGATTGCCGTTGATATTGACCGGCTGATTGCGGTGGATCGTGAGCTTCTGGACACCAAAAAGAAACTTCAGGACATTGTCACAGAGAAGAATCAAATCGGCAAAAGCATCCCGAAGCTGGAGCCGGATAAAAAACAGGAAGCACTGGCCGCCCTTTCCAAATTGAAAGAGGACGAGGCGGGCTTTAACGAACAAATCAAGGAACTCCAGCCGGAATTTGATACGCTGATGGGACAGGTTCCTCAACCGCCCGCGGCGGAAGTGCCTGTTGGAGAAGACGACACCGAAAATGTCGAGCTTCGGACGTGGGGAACGATTCGGGAGTTTGATTTTGAACCAAAGGACCATATGCAGCTTGGGTTAGAGCTGGATATTATTGATATGGAGCGTGGTGTCAAGCTGGCTGGCACGCGAAACTATTTCCTCAAAGGCGACGGTGCGATGCTGCACATGGCGGTGCTTCGGTTTGCACTGGATCACATGATCCAAAAAGGCTACAAGCCGATGACGGTACCTCTGTTGATGCGTGACGAGGCGATGCGCGGAACAGGCTACTTTCCCGGGTCGGAAGAACAAACGTATCAGATGGAACGTGACACGCTAAATCTGGCCGGGACGGCAGAGGTTCCGCTGACGGCTCATTATATGGGCGAAATTCTCGCTGAAAAAGACCTGCCGCAGAAATTTGTGGCCATGAGTACCTGTTTTCGTCGTGAAGCGGGTGCCGCAGGCAAAGACACCTACGGCCTGTATCGCATTCACCAGTTTGACAAGGTTGAGCAGGTGATTATCGCCGAAAATGATGAGCAATCAAGCATTGATCTTCATACCGAGATTTTGACCAACTCCGAAGAAGTAATGCAGGCAATGAACCTGCCCTACCGCGTGGTAAACGTTTGCTCCGGTGACCTGGGACGCGGACAGGTGCAGAAGTATGATATCGAAACGTGGATGCCGTCGCGTAACAGCTATGGCGAGACGCATTCGGCCAGTCGGTTCTATGAGTTCCAGGCTCGCCGGATGAATCTGCGATATAAAAACGAAAGCGGTAAAAATGTATTCTGTCACACGCTGAACAATACGGTGATTGCTTCACCGCGTGTGCTGATTCCGATTCTGGAGTTGTATCAAAACGCCGATGGTTCGGTGACCATCCCGGAGGTATTGCGTCCCTATATGCACGGGAAGGAGAAAATCGAGAAGGCTTAGTTTTTTTGTAAGGGCTGCGTGTGAAACGAAGGAGTTTTCAGCAAGCGGATCACATCCGTCTGAAGTTGCAATGGCTGGACGATCATTTTTATCCTCAGTCATCGTTTCTTGAAAGACTGTTTTCAACCACCCCCATACTTCCTGCTGCGGTTTCTTTTATTTTTGGCATCCTTGTTTCAGATTGGATTTCACCGTCACTGACAGGCATTACGTTTGTTTTCGCCGCGGCTGTCCTGTTGGGCATCTTGCTGATCGCCTTAATTCATCTGACCAGTCAAAAACGGCTGTATGCGGTGACGATAACAATGGTGGGCCTATTTCTTTGCCTTGGGGTGATGCGGTCATGGTCGTTTCAATATCACGGGCCTGATGATATCAGTCGGCTGGTTCAACATGAACGGTCACTGGCAACGATTCGCGGGCGCGTCATTTCGCCGATTCGGTATAACCGTCCACGTCAGGATTTTTCCTCGATTCCGTGGCTCAGTTCTCAAAGTTCATTCTATCTGGCAGCCGGTCAGGTCCATACTGACGATGGCTGGCAGCCGACTTCCGGAAACGTACGGGTTCAGGTCACCGGCCATGCCAATCATGTCCATCCGGGCAACGAGGTCGAGATTGCCTGCTGGATGAGCGGCTTTTCACCGCCGGCTAATCCCGGACAATTCAACCTTGCCAAACACATGCACCGACGCGGTGTTTGCAGCTCAGCAACAACGAGTTTGGCGGAAGGCGTCACCGTTCTTGATTCCGAGGATTCAGTGCTGTTTCGTTTACGACGGCTTTTTTATCAATTTGCCGCAGATTCCCTGCTGGACGAAACAATGACCGATTCGGATGTACGTGCCCTGTCTGAGGCCCTGCTGCTGGGGCAGCGAAATGACTTAAACCCGGTTATCGTATCAGCTTTTCGCAAAACGAATCTGTCGCATTTCATCAGCCTGTCCGGCATGCATGTTGCCATTCTGGCCGGTTCCTTGTGGTATCTCCTAAGAATGGCTCAAATCCCCAAACGACCACGAGCCATTCTTTCTATTGCTTTGGTCCTGATTTACGCCTTGATCGTTCCGCCTCGGGCGCCGACAATGCGGGCGGTTTTCCTGAGTTGTTTTTTCTTCGCCTCGATGCTGATCCGTCGCCAAATCAATCCACTCAACACGCTGGCACTATCGGCCATGGTACTGCTCTTTATCCGGCCGTATGAATTGTTTTCTGCCGGCTGGCAATTGTCATTTTTGTCGGTTTTAGGAATCCTGCTGCTCTACCCGTCTGTTCACTATTACCTGCTGAACACGCTGTTTTACCCCTGCATTTTGTTATTCAAAGAGCGATTTGTCAGACTGCAGCACATCCTTTACCGCATGACTGAACTGCTGGCGGTTGGCTTTTCAGCATGGATTGTCATTTCGCCTATTCTGCTTTATTATTTCGGACAGGTGAACCCACTGTCACCCTTCTGGACGGTTCTGGCACTACCGTTCGTGATGGTCATTTTATATGCGGGTTTTCTGAAAATCATACTGGCAACCGTCCTGCCGACACTCAGCAGCTTGCTGGGCGTTCTCCTGAACATCGCCGCAAAATGGCTGGAAGCGTTAGTTACCATCCTGGCCAAAGTTGACCTTTTCCATATCACCAGTCAACGCCCCTCTCTGGTGATCGTTTTCATCCTCTATTGTCTGCTTATTGCAATACTTTGTATTCCCGCACGCTATTTGCGATCACGAAAAGCCTGTCTGCTGGCGTTGATTCTATTCTTTTTTCTGCCGGGGATTTATGGCAGGATCGAAAAGAGATGGCATCGAACACTGGAAATGACGTGCCTGTCGGTTGGACACGGGCAGGCGATTGTTGTTTCGACTCCAGGCAGGCAGCACCTGCTATTCGATGCAGGGTCCATTACCCATCAACATCTTGCACAAAAGACGATTTGTCCCTTTCTAAAGGAGCGGAGCATTTTCGGTTTGGATGCGGTTTGCATCAGTCACGGCGACCTGGATCATCTTAATGGTGTCCCCTATCTTGTCGCGTCCCTGCCGATCCAGAAATGCTGCGCGAATGCGGCACTCATCGAAAATGCCCGCCGCCCTTCACTGGAAAAACAATTTAGTGACATTCTTGGGGGGCTTTCGCTGCCGCTGAAACCGGTTTCTGATTTTTCGGACGATGACTATAGAATCCGCAGTCTCTGGCCGAATCCGGTAACAGCATGCGATCCGACGATCAGTGAAAATGACAAGTCGCAGGTATTTTTGATTGAATATGCCGACAGAAATGTCCTGCTATGCGGCGATATTGAAACTTATTCACAGGGGCAGTTTCTCAAAGAATATCCGGATTTAGTAATTGATGTGATGGTACTGCCGCATCACGGATCAAGGAATAATCTGGATGAACGTTTCATCGAACAGCTTTCGCCCTCTATTGTGATTGCCAGCTGCTCACGCAGAAATGCGCCGCGGGCTTATCACCCGCCGGAAGATTCAGAAATGCAGGCATTTTATACCGCGATTGACGGTGCGGTGACCGTTAAAATAAAAGCCGACGGCACACTCAGCGCCGACGGCTTTTTGAAATCAACTCAGTAAATACTCTTAACGTGTGTGAACAACGATCTCCACGCGACGGTTTTTCGCCTTACCACTGGCGGATGCGTTTGAAGCAACCGGACGGGCTTCACCGCAGGCGACCGCACAAATCTGCTCTTTGCCAACCCCACGGTCAATCAGATAACGCAGAACCGTCAGAGCACGCTCGGCCGACAGATCCCAGTTATCCTTGTAGAGATTTTTGGTCTTACGAATCGGGTCAGTATCCGTATGGCCGACAACGTCCACCATCTTACCCGAATAACGCTGACGCAAAACACTGTAGATGTGGTCGAGCTCGGAACTCGTCGCTTTTTTGAGCGACGCCTTGCCGGAGTTAAACAGCACGGTGTTTTCCAATGTCACCGTAATGGTTCCTGCAGCCTCATCCACTTTGACATCACCTTCAAAGCCCGTATCTTTCGGCTTGGGGGCCTGCTTTGCAGCGGCCAGTTGACGCTGGCAATCAGCCAGTTGCTGCTGAATCGCCGACTGCTGACCTGCGGAACCGTCCAGCGACGTCACACAGTTCTCGTAGAGCCCCTTGAGGTTCTGGTGCTCAACATCCAGAGCATTGTATTTCTTTTTCCAATTGGTACAACCGGTCAGGACTGTTGCCACCACCAGCATTGCACAAACCATTGTTACGCGTTTGATACTGTGTCTCATAATAGACCTCCCTTTCGTTTCGTCGATAAGGCTAAAAACCATACAAGTTCGTGAGAATATTTTGTATCCAGTCATGAAAGATAATAACGGCAAACACGGCCATTGACAAGAACGGACCGTACGGAATTTGCCTCATTTTTTTAAAAATTGCCTGATACAGCGCCCAAGCGATCCCGAAAAACGGTGCCAGGAAGAATGCCAGCACCACCCACTTGGCCCCGATGACGGCTCCGGCCGCTCCCATCAGGTGGACATCGCCCAAACCCATGGCCTCTTTGTTGAAGGCCAGTGTCCCGAAAATCCGTGTTGCCCAGACGATGGCACAGCCGGCCAGATAGCCCGCCAAGCTGCCTAATAAGCCGGAAATAACGGGCAATTCAATGAAATGAGTCCATTTTTCGGCCATTGAAGGCATTTGTGTGATTTTTAAGGCGACGATCGCACCGATGACCACCGGCAGGATAAACACCGTTTCCTTGAGCACTTCCAAGCGGTCGTTGTAGTCGTGATCATTGTCGAAGGGCGTGGCGTTGTCGATATCGTCGGTTTCCTCCTGTTCGGCCATTTCATAGCTGGGCTTGATCAAGCCGGTATACAGACCAATCAGCGACAGAATGAGCCCGATGCCTGCACCCAGTGTGATTGCGGCCATTTTGGGATTGCCGGAAACCGTGGGAAACAAATCCAACATTTGGCTATGCACAGCAAATTCAGCCGCGCCCGCGCAAATCAGCCCCACAAGTGTGACAAACCAGCATAGTTCCAGCGGAATGATAAACAGCTCCATATCAATCGCTGAGGCCGCCAGAAAGGCCGCAACAAGCGTCATCACCGGAAGATAGAACAACCAGCCGCCTCCCGCAAAAAACCGCTGCATAGGCCAATCGCCCGCGATTCCCGTTTGACGAAACTGGAACCAAAACAGGAGCAGATAAAACCCGCCAAACAGCAGCGATGTGACCAGCTCGACAATGAAATACCGGCAGGAAATCGGGGCTTTGCAGTCGGGGCACTTGCCCCGCAGGATCAGCCAGGAAAACAGCGGGATGTTGTTGTAGAATCGAATCGGGGTGTCGCAGGACGGGCAGGCCGACGGCGGCGTGACAAGCGACTTATCCCGCGGCAGACGATAGACCACGACATTCAGGAAGCTGCCAATGCAGGCCCCGAACGCAAAAATAAATACCAGCCAAATCCATTCGACCGCCATGAGTTCGTCCTTTTTGAAATTAAAAATTTCTCAGATACAATAATGTCGCCCCTTCGGGGCTCAATTGTATTCATCACAACGACCGGGGGCTCACGCCCCCGGCTACTATATTATCATCCCTTCGGGATTCATCATTTTTGCTTCTTCTTTGTTTTTCGTTTGGCTTTCGCCGGTTTCTGGCGATCGACGATGCCGGCGACCTGCATGGGCAAGCCGAAGAGCTTGATGAATCCGGTTGCATCGGTCGAATCGTATTCTTCGCCCATGGTGAAGCTGGCCAGATCCGGATTGTACAGGCTCTTGGGGCTTTTAACGCCTGCGAAAATCGCCTGGCCCTTATAGAGTTTCAGTCGTACGGTGCCGGTGACGTTTGTCTGGGTGACATTGACAAATGCGTCAATCGCTTCCCGCAGCTTGCAGAACCACTGGCCGTAATAGACCAGGTCAGCGTACTTGAGGGCGACCTGCTGTTTGTAGTGCATGGTTTCGCGGTCCAGCGTGAGCATCTCCAGTGCCCGGTGAGCGGTGCTGAGAATGGTTCCGCCGGGGGTTTCATAGACGCCGCGGGATTTCATGCCAACGAGGCGGTTTTCGACCAGATCAGCCTGTCCGACGCCGTGGAGACCGCCGATTTCGTTGAGCTTTTCGATCATTTTGACACCGCCGACAGCTTTGCCGTTCAGTTTGACGGGAATGCCCTGCTCAAAGCCGATTTCTACATAGTCAGCCTTGTTAGGAGCTTTGGAAACGGGCCGGCTCATGACAAACAGGTGGTCCTGCGGCTCGTTCCACGGGTTTTCCAGATCGGCACCCTCGTGGCTGATGTGCCAAAGGTTGCGGTCGCGGGAATAGATTTTCTTTTTGGTCTGATCGACCGGAATTTTACGTGCCTTGGCATAGTCAATGGCCGCTTCCCGACTGGTCAGTGTGAAGTTCGGGTCTTTCCAGGGAGCGATGATTTTCAGGCTCGGGTCCAGCGCCATAAATGTCAGCTCAAACCGGACCTGGTCGTTGCCCTTGCCGGTAGCACCATGTGAAACAGCAGTGCAGCCTTCGGCCTGCGCGATTTCGACCTGCTTTTTGGCAATCAGCGGGCGGGCAATGCTGGTGCCGAGCAGATAATCATGTTCATAAATCGCCCCGCTTTTGAGCATTGGCCAGATATAGTCTTCGACGAGCTCTTTTCGCAGGTCGGAAACGATGCACTTGACCGCACCGGTTGCCATGGCCTTTTTCTTGATGCCGACCAGTTCGTCGCCCTGGCCGAGTTCGGCGGCAAACGCCACCACGTCATATCCATAGGTCTCTTTGAGCCACGGCAGGATCACGCTGGTATCCAGTCCGCCGCTGTAAGCCAAAACAACCTTTTCAGCTTTTTTCTTTGCCATCTGTTCTCAATCCTTGCAAATGAGTTACTGAATTTTCATTAAAAACGGATTATAACCGCGAAAACAACGCAAAACAACACTGTTTTTTGTGTAAAATCGGCTTAAATGACAAAAAAAGCCTTTGGTGTGATATCTGTGTCCGTAAACAGAGCGGCCTTTCGGAACTGTCCGCAAGGCCGCTCTGTGAAAATCGAAATTATAGATTACCAATCCAACTGCGGTATCGGCTTATTCAGATACTCATAGGTCTTCTGCAAGTCCTGTTTGAGTTGGTCCTTGCCCTGAACAGCAACATGACCATCACAGTACAGCACGTTAATCTCATTTTCACAGAATGCCGGGTTTTCGTAAGCCAGAACAATATTCGCGGCAGCATCGCCAGTCAGTCCCGGTATTAGAATATAGCTGGGTCCGTCGAAACGGGATGGCTTTCGAGGTGATTCCAGTGAATCCGGCGATAGGTCACATTCGGTCACGAGAACCTGTAAATCCGAAGGATACTTGTCATCGTAATCATTGGCATAGACATGGCTGGCATTGCCAATGCACTTTAAATTGGTACCGGACACAACTCGCTGTGATATCTTCTTGGTCTTACTCAACGCGGGCATGAGGATGGCCATTCCCATGGCTCCTCCGGCTGCGCCGCCGGAGGTGGCTTCCAAGCCGGTGCCTTCGTAATGGAATTCGATGCCGTCAGCGGTTTTTCGGGTATAGCTGAATCCCGGAGCCATTTGTTCGATATAGGGTTCGATGGACGGCAGCATAATCGGCAACTGAACACCTTGTTCCATCAGTCCCATATTCAGCATGGGCCAATACTGCTGAAGTGCCTTCATCGTTTGACGGGCCTGTGCTTTGGAGTCGGTCAGGCTCATCATGAAAGCGTCAGCGGGAATTTGGGAGGCAGCGTTGGCAAACTCGGGATTTGACATCAACGACGGATCGCCAGGTGAGGCAATACGCTGAAGCATTTTTTTCGTGATATTTGGATGCGATGTGAATATCAGCGTGTCGCCTTCGATTGCCCATGAAGGAATGACCTGCATCATCGCCATGAGGCCAACGGCCCAGATGTGAACGTCCTTGTCGTCGGCTGTTTTCTGTGAGGAAATCTGCATCTGCTGAGCGGGAACGGTGGATTTCATGAAGGTTTCCAGTGATGACATGCAGCCGGCTAATTTTTCAGCGTCTTTGAGCTGTGCGGTAATGACTGCGCCACCGGTCAGCAATTCCGGGCTGGAATACGGCGGCAGTATATACCCCATAAAAGAGCCGTCCAGACTGGCCAGGAATTCTTCGCGAATTTTAAAGTCGATCATCTCTTCAGCCTGCGCAATCTGGGCCTGAACCGGTTTGTCCTCTGTCGGGGTAACCGCCATGATACAGCTTATGATAGAGTCGTACATTTGGGCCGGATTGATATAGATCGCCGAGGCCTGCATGGCCTTGGGATCAACCCTATCAAAGACGCTTTTGTCAACCGGGCCGATGGCGTCCCATACGCTTCCGGAAACCGATGCAGCAATTTTGCCGTCCATGACAAGATTTTTTCCTTCAAAACCGCATTTGATCAAGTAGTCGCGGGTGTCGGCCATTCCCAGTGTCTCCAGCACTTGGAGCATCTGTTTGGCATCGGTATCCGTCGGGGCTTCTTCCTTCATTATTTGCATAAACTTGCTGAAATCCACATAGACCACCATCATCTCATTGGCAGACGGCACACTCGAAAGTGTGTTGGCTAATCGATCGTTCGGGTTGCTGTCTGCAAGTTTTTTCAGCATGGTGTAGTTGTTATCATTGAGGGCCACCAGAAAACAATCACGAGTGGGTGCAATATAGTACGGCGAGCAGGCATTGGGGTCGTTGGACACATAAATTTCAAAGCCATTGGCCTGCTTTTTGATAATTTTCTTTGAGGCCATTTCGGCCTGTATCATCTGGTGAAACAACTTACCTAACGGGCCTTCGGCGTCCAGCGGTTCGCTGATCAGCATCACACAGGGCTCATCGGACATCTTGCCGGATGTGGCGGACACTGCCACCACGGTTGGAGACAGAAGCAGGCCTTTCGCAAATTCGACATAATCCTGTCCTTCATCGCCGATTTGCGGAAAATCCTTTGCCTTGGAAATCGATGCGATTAATTGATCGAAAAATGTTTTGACCTGCGGGTCGGCGGCAATCTGCCCCATGGTACTGGTGTCGAAGTCGTCCTTGAAATTGTCGAAACCTGAGGTCGCCGCAAAGCAGAATGTGTCTTCGGGCAATTTTTGGCACAGCCTTTCCAAATCGCCGGCCCAACAAACAACGGATGAAACCCATAGAACAATTGCGCAAGAAATGATACATCTGGTCATGGTCCTACCCCTTCACAAAAATTGTTTTCCCTCTAAATTAAAAACGCTCCAACGTTTTTTTACTATTCGTTCGGCTGCAGGCAGTGATAGACGATTTTCCGCATCAGATCTTCGTCCGGTTCGTCGCCGATATAGATGCGGTATTGCGCCATGGCCTGACGAATAAACATCTCCGCCCCGCTAACGGTTTTGGCTCCGACTTCTTCGGCCTGCTTCAACAGCCGCGTCTGGATTGGATTATACACGGTATCGAAAACCGTCATAGACTCTTTGAGAACCCCCTCAGGCAACGGTGTCGTGTCAATGTTCGGCGACATGCCCAAACTCGTACAATTGACCACGACGGTTGCGTCCATGTTAGTCAATTCGTCAACACTCGCAGCGCGTGTATTGAACTCTTTCGCCAGGGATTCGGCTTTCTTAGCAGTTCGGTTGTAAATGGTGACCCGCGCTCCCACATCAGTCAACCCCGCCACGACCGCACGGGCAACGCCGCCGGCACCGACCACTGCAATCTTGACCTTATGCAGGCCGTGCTTATCAATGCCCATTGTGGCGGTTAAGGCATCCATTGCGCCGGAATAATCAGTATTGTATGCACTCAAAATCCCGTTGAATCCGACCTTGAGCGTATTGACGGCGCCAATCGAAGCAGCAAGATTATCGACGAACTCGCCATGCTGATTGGCGAAATCCAACGCATGCGTTTTGTGCGGCAGCGTGATACTGAAGCCTCCAAATCCCATCTTCGAGCGACTGGAAACCTCTTTCAGAAATGTATCGAACTCGAACTTTTCGCCCTCGACCAAAAACGGCAGAAAAACGGCATTGACTTTATTATTATCGAAGCAAGCGTTAAATAACACCGGGCTCAGTGAATGAGCGACCGGGTTGCCGACCACGCCGAAAATCTCCGTTTTGGCATCCAGTGCATCCCAACGATAGGTTTGTTTCATTTTGGCAACCGTTATCTGGCCCGGTGCCGTTGCACTGTCATCATCGAGACTGGCAAACGTCAAAAAGGCTCCGAACTTCTTTGCCAGCACTCGGCTGATTTGACCAGCCGGTCCCATCGCAAACGCAATGGTCGGACAATCGGCCTCCGCCAGCAAATCAAACGCCGCAAAACAATCGTTAATGTGACGGGCCTTGTAAACGATTTTCGGAATGGCCTCGGGATACATCGCCAGGATGGATTCGTAGATGATATTTAAATCCTCAAACGGTCCCTTGAAGTTGTGCCTGGAAAGAATTAACTGTGTGGCGGGATGCTGCTCCAACATAGCCCGCAACACCGACTGCACATCGGGATGCTTGAAGTTTTCGTACTCAACGTCAACGTATTCGGCATCCTGAACGATTGCCTCACGCAAGATGCTCAGACGCAGTGAAAATTCAAGCTCCTTGACACCGCCTTCGGTGACATCCCGGCAAGTCACAATCACCGGCAGATGTGTTTTTTTAACAGCTGTTATAAGTTGGGCTGCCACTTCCGGAGAAGGATCCGCCAACGCGTCGGTGCGTATCTCAATCGCTTCGGCCCCCTGCTCGCGAGCGGCCTGCAATTGCGACTGAAACGAATCGACATCCTGTGCTAAAATTGAAACTGCCAGATAACTCATATATACACGTATATCCGGCAGTTAATTAAAATGCAAGTCCAAATTTTAAATGCACGGGTTTTTCAAATCAGCGGCCATCGCGTCACTACTTGGCATATTTGACCGAGCAGCCGTACGGCTTTGTATCTTTAACGGTGAGGGTTTTTCCGGCAGTTAATTCGGCTAACGCCAGATCGACATAATTTACGTATTTTTCACCGTCAGGCGTTTTTCCTCCCGGGGCATTATCGATGGCTCCGCGGTAAACCAACTGTCCGGTCTTATCGACAATAAACATGTGCGGGGTGGTGGCGGCCTTGTACAATTTACCCACGGCCCCGTCTTTATCAATTAAAACTTTCTGGTTGTTCAGTTCGTGTTCCTGCGCCCAGGCTTCAATCGCTTCGGGGGTTGCGTAATGCGTGCTGTTAATTGTCAGCCAAACGACGTCTTTGTCGGCATACTTGGCCGCCAGGTCACGCATTGTATGCGTCGTTTCATTGTAATGAGCCTTCACGAACGGACAGTCGTAATTGGTCCACTCAAGCACAACAATTTTTCCTTTTAATTCGCTTAACTGGACGACGCTGCCGTTATAGTCAGAAAGCTTGAAATCAGGCGCCATCGCATTTTCCGAGCCGGCCACCTGAATTTGCCCTAATCCTATCACCAGCACCAAAGCGGCAATCATTTTTATATTTTTAAGCATCATTCTGTCCTTCCATATATAAAGTTCGTTGTCAACGGTCCAAAGCAACGACTTTGAGGCCGCAACGGCTTAAACCTAAAAGCCGACAGTTGTGTTATGCGTTTATACGATGAAAGGGAAAACCGGTTTACGGAAATCTGTAAAATCCCATAAATACTTAAATATGAACATGTTACACTGCCGCGTCAGCCGCTCTATTTGCGTGCCTGGACGGGATATTTGATCGAGCAGCCATACGGATGTGTGTTTTGAATTACCACCGGTTTTCCGGCAGTGAGATATGACAGGGCCAAATCGACATAATTGACATATTTCTCCGCTGTCATAAACCCCAATGGGGCGTTATCGATGGCACCTTGATAGGCTATATTCATTTTGCGATCAATGATGAAAATATGTGGACTTGTCTGAGCCCCATATAGTTTTCCAACAGCACCATTTGTATCAAGCAATACATATTGGACTTTGTTTTCAATGGCCCATTTTCTATTTTCTCTGGCAGTTGCAGTCTTAGTGCTGTTAATTGATAGCCATACGATATTCTTGTCTGCATACTTCTTTTGAAGATCAAGCATCGTGTGAACATCTTTATTATAATAAGCTTTGACAAAGGTACAATCGCAATGAATCCACTCAAGCACAATGATTTTATCTTTGAACTGGCTTAATTGAATTTCGCGACCGTTGAAGTTGAGAAGTTTAAAGTCCGGAGCTTTTTTAACTCTGGTGTCCGGCGGCATCGAACCGCTGGTCGCCATGATTACGAGTGCCGTAAAGCATATCAGAATGAATTTAGTATTTTTGTACAACGTAAATTTTACTCCGGAAATACTTCCTTGAAAATCAGCCCATTTATAGTAGCCCTCAATGGCAAATCAGGAATCTTCGACGGATATCTTTAGATAAAAAGGAGAAACTTTAAATATCGGGGGTTGTTTTTTTCGATAAATGCTCTAAAGTGGATGTTAATGTCTTGTCACGTTGGCAGGACTCCCTAAAAAACCCTAAATCGTTTAAAAATATGATGTTATATCGTAAACTAACAGTCGTTCTAATGCTCGCCGCCATCATTCTGGTTTCCGGATGCCAGCCGGGAGCCAAAGACCGGTACGCTCCGCAAATATTGACGCCCCAACAGACGCACGTCGAGACACTGGGATATTCGATCCAGGGCCGATCTATCGAACTGATCACAATGGGCCACGGGCCGGTCAAAACGCTCATCATTGCAACAATTCATGGCAACGAAGATGTCGGAACGCCACTGGTCGGAGAACTGGTGGAAAAACTGCGGCAGCAGCCGTCTTTGCTGGATTCGGCAACCGTACAGATTATTCCTGTTGCGAATCCGGACGGAATGGCCCTGAGAATTCGGGGTAATGCCAACGGGATCGATTTAAATCGTAATTTTCCCGCAGAAAACCGAATCAATAACAACAAAAACGGTATTACAGGGCTTACCGAGCCGGAATCAAATATCCTGTATGATTTAATTCTGCGAGAAAATCCGGATCGGATTATCACGCTTCATCAGCCGCTGGTCTGCCTGGATTACGATGGTCCCGGCGAGTCGATTGCACGAAGCATGGGGCGATATTGTGATCTTCCGGTCAAAAAACTGGGCGGACGACCCGGGTCGCTCGGCTCCTTCGCGGGAATTGACCAAAATATCCCGATTATTACTGTGGAATTCCGCAAGTCCGATTCAAATCTATCCAGCACTGAGCTTTGGCAGAAATACGGAACCGCCATGCTGGCGGCTATTACCTATCCGAATCCGCCGTATTCGCTCTATTATTCAAAATGAATCATATTCCGGACGATTTCAAAATGTGCTCTGAGACCGTCCGCATGCTCTGAAGGAACCCGGCATATTGCAGCCTATGCCCCTTCGCTTAAGTGCCCGCCAAGTTCGAAATCGACTACCTGCTTAGCTATGTCCGTGAAAAAGGTTTGCATGTTATTTAGCGAATATAAGGACCTAAATACCCCAATTTCTTAGTTGTGACGCAAAGTGCATTTCATTTGACTTATCTGCTGCCGGCCGTTATGATTATGTCCTTTGTAGAAAAGGCTTTATTTTCAATTAAGCAGAACGGATTGGTGGATTTACAGGGACGTCCACTTGGATCAGACAACGTATCGACGGATTGTATCGGGACAAAATCAGAGCATTGCGGCTGGGTTATTGAGGATTCTGCTGTGGCTTGTCGCTCTGTTTTACGGCTGTGTCATGCGCTGTCGGAATTGGTGCTATGATGTGGGGCTACTGGGCAGCATTTCGGTCGATATTCCTGTCATCTGCATCGGCAATATTACCACGGGGGGAACGGGTAAAACGCCGCTGGTCATCTGGCTGTGCCGATATCTGCAAGAAAAAGGATTACGGTGTGCGATTTTGACACGCGGCTATAAGACCGAAGGCGAGACGCTGAGCGACGAGCCGGCTCTGCTGGCCGATGCCTGCAATGGAACACCGGTCATCATTAACTCAGATCGCGTGGCGGGAGCGAAAAAAGCCATCGAAACGCATCAGCCGGATGTACTGATTATGGACGACGGTTTTCAGCATCGACGGCTCCGACGTGATATGGATATTCTGGCGATCGATGCCACTTGTCCGTTCGGCTACGGGCATATCCTGCCCGCGGGTCTGCTGCGGGAACCAATGGGTTCGCTCAGGCGTGCGTCGGCGATGATTATCACCCGCAGTGACCAGGTCGACGATGGATACATCCGCCGGATTGAGCAAACCATTGAACGCATTGCACCCGAGGCAACGATTGCCAAAAGCATCCACCGACAGACCCATGCTATCACATCGGGCAAGCAGACGATGGATATGGAAATGCTGCGAAGCAAGACGATCTATGCTTTTTGCGGTATCGGCAATCCACAGGCTTTTTTTGATAGTCTTTCACAAAGCGGGCTGAAGGTTTCGGGCACACAGGTGTTTGACGATCACCATGTTTACACAGAAGCTGATATCCGACCGATTATTGAGCAAGCAGGCGACCGGGGAGCAGACACGATTTTATGCACTCAGAAGGACTGGAGCAAGTGCGAATGCCTTGTCCCGGAGGGAAATGAGCCGGTTTTCGCATCTATGGCAATGGAACTGGACTTTATCTCCGGATTTGATACAATGACGCAGCAATTGGAGACGCTATTGCAGTCAAAAGGAATACAGGATTAAATGAGTTATACAAAACTACTTAAAGCAGTCACGAATCTCGGTACGCCCAAGGTACTGCTGGTGGGCGATTTCATGCTGGACAGCTATATCTACGGCGACGCCCTTCGCATCAGCCCGGAGGCGCCGGTGCAGGTGCTGAAGGTTGTTCGGCGTGAATACGCCGGCGGCGGTGCGTCATCGGTAGCCGCCGATATTACCACGCTGGGAGCCGAGTGCTATTGTGTCGGCGTTGTCGGCCAGGACCGTAACGCCGAACGTTTGCTGGACATCTTAAAAGAAATGGGGGCTCATACGGACGGTCTGCTGCGTGTTGAAAATCGACCGACGATTACGAAAGAGCGTATTGTCGGCCTGGCTCAGCATCGCCACCGTCAACAGCTTTTGCGAGTGGACGATGAATGTACTGATCCGCTTTCGCCGGCGCAATACGAGCAACTGCTTGAGCGATATGAGAGCCTGCTGGAAACGTGTGATGTCGTGTGTCTGCAGGATTACAATAAGGGGATTCTCGAAGCAGGCTTTTGCCAAAAGTTAATAGAACTGGCCCGCAAAGCCGGCAAGCGTGTTTTGGTCGATCCGCCGCTGGATCATGATTACTCGAAATTTACCGGTGCGAGCCTGATCACACCGAACCGCAAAGAGGCTTCTGTCGCAGTGGGCTTTTCCATCGAAACGATTGCCGATGCAGAAAAAGCTTCACAAATTCTCTACGACCAGTTGAAACTGAATACGGCTGTGATTACGCTGGATAAGGAAGGAGCATTTTTGCGGACGGATACACTGGCCAAACAGATTCCGACTCAACCGCGAAATGTGTATGATGTCACCGGGGCAGGCGATATGATGCTGGCAATGCTGGCGGTCGCTTTGGCCGGGGGCTGTGATGATATAACCGCCCTTCAGCTTGCTAATATTGCCAGCGGCATCGAGGTTGAAAAATTTGGCGTCGCCACCGTCAGTGTGGATGAAATTGTCAATGAAATCATCTCCAGTCATCAGGGCAAAGCCGGCAAAATTCACCCGACGGACGAACTGGTTAAGCACCTGGACTATCACCGGCAGCAAAAAGACAAAATCGTTTTCACCAACGGCTGTTTCGATGTACTGCATCGCGGCCACATTGAATACCTGACATTCTGCAAACAACAGGGAGACATTGTTGTACTTGGCCTTAACAGCGACCGTTCCGTCCGTGAACTGAAAGGGCCTGAACGCCCGATTAACAACCAGCACGACCGGGCGGCGGTTTTAGCGGCTTTGGAAAGCGTGGATTACATTGCCGTTTTCGATGAGCCGGACCCGCTGGCACTCATCCAGCAGGTTCGCCCCGATGTGTTGGTGAAGGGTCAAGACTGGGCAGACAAAGGCGTCATCGGCCGGGAATTTGTCGAGTCCTACGGTGGAGAGGTCAGATTGGCGAAAATGGTCGAAGGCAAGAGCTCGACAGATACGATTGACAAAATGAATAAAATCAACGGCAACTCCAATCAGAAGGAAAAGTAATGTCACAAAAAGCAATCTTTCTGGATCGTGACGACACACTGGTCGATGACCCGGGCTATATACAAAGTCCCGAGCAGGTCAAGCTTTTGCCGGGAGCGGCTGAGGCGTTGATGCAGTTTAAGAAGATGGACTACTTGCTGGTAATTGTCACCAATCAGTCAGGGATTGCGCGCGGGTACATTGACGAACGCCAACTCGATCAGATTCACGCTCGGCTCCGAAATCTGCTGGCGGGCGAAGGAGTTAGCGTTGACGGTCTTTACTACTGCCCTTTCCATCCGGACGGTGTGGTCAAAGATTATACCATGGAAAGCAATCTCCGCAAGCCGGATTCGGGAATGCTGGAAAAGGCCGCCGCCGAGTTGGATATCGATCTGAACCAATCGTGGATGATCGGCGATTCCTACCGGGATGTGCAGGCCGGCAAAAAAGCGGGTTGCCAGACGATTCTGGTTGACGTGCCGGGTAAAACGCGTGAGATGCAGGCTGACGATCCAACTCCGGACCGCAAGGCTGTGAATTTGCGAGAAGCTGTCAATATTGTTCGGATGTACGAATTTCATCAGAAGGCCAAGGCCGCAAAAAAAAATAAAACCGAATCGACACTCGAAAAAGCTGTCATTAAACCGACGCCGGCACCTCGAATAGAGGTTACTCCGGCGGCCCCGGAGCCTCATAAAAGTCCGGCTGCTGTATCGATGACGCCGCAACCGGAAAAGAAAGGTGAACCGGTTGCCCCTACGCCGGAGCCCGCACCGGAAAAATCACCGACAAATACCCCGTCGGTTAAGCTTCATACCACCAAACCGGTCAAGCCCAATGGAGAGCCCTCTGCGTCATCCGACTCCCATTCGGATAAAACACATCATTTGCTGGAAGAGGTTCTTCAGCGGCTTAAATCTCACAGCCGGACCGAACTGTACGATGATTTTTCGGTGTTCAAGCTTTTTGCGGTGATGACCCAAGTAATTGCATTGACATGCCTGGCGACCAGCGTAGCCTTCCTGTTGAGCCGCAGCCCCAACTATAATAAAATACAAATCATGGCCAGTTATGGAATCATGCTTCAGCTTCTGGTTATCGCGTTGCTGTTGATGCATCGACGTGATTAATGCACTTGCCTAATCAATGGATCCGCTTGTGAACAGAAAAAAACTTTTAATCTGGCTACCGTCTCCGTTGGGCGATGCGATTATGGCAACGCCGGCTTTGCGGGCATTCCGCGATCATTTTCCGGACATCCACATCACATTCCTGGCATCGGCTTTTACCCGGCAGATATTGTCGGACAGTAATTTATGTGATGACTGGATTGCCCCGCCCAAGGGCTTTCGTAATACCATCAAAACGCTGAAATCGCAAGGCTTTGATACGGCAATCGTGCTGAAGAATTCGTTTGGCTCAGCTCTGACACTTCGCCTGGCCAACATCGGCCGGCGTATCGGTTACGCCCGTGACATGCGATCTTTTTTGCTGACGGATCGTATTGCCCCGTTGCGGGCAGAAGACGGATCATTTAAGCCGGCCCCAATGATCGATTATTATTTGAAGATTGCCAAACACCTCGGTGCTTCGATTGAGAACCGCAAACCGCACTTATCCGTCACCCAGCAAAATATTGACGCTATGCACCAGAAAATGCCGCGTGTCGCGACCGCCAGAGGGCCGCTGATTATTCTGGTGCCCGGCGGCGCATTCGGACCCAGTAAACTATGGCCGATTGACCGCTATGCGAAACTGGCCGACACACTGCACGAAATATATCAGGCCACCGTCATTCTTTCGATCTCGCCGGCACCGGAAGAAATTCAAATTGCATCGAAAATCTGTAATGAGGCGCAATCGGATTTGATTCATATCGGCAACAGTCAACTGTCCGGCAAAGAACTCAAGGCCCTGTACAGCCAGGCGGACTTGGTTATCACAAACGATACCGGGCCGCGGCACATTGCGATTGCACTGGACAAGAAAACGATCAGCCTGTTCGGTCCGAACAATCCGCAATGGACCCAGACCGGGCATGACAAGGAAATCCAGATCATCGGACAGGCGCCGTGTGTGCCCTGCGATAAACCGGTTTGCCGCCAGAGTCGCCATCTGTGCATGGAATCGATCACAGTCGAGGCTGTTTTAGAAGCGGCGAAGAAATTTTTGGAGCCTGAGGCATGACTGCGGCCGACGACCTGATAAAACTTGCAGACGGCTTCTTTGTGGACGGCGATTATCAGTCGCAGTTGGCGCAGCTAGGGCTGGATACACTGGACAGAATATTTCACTTTCAGCAGGGAGAAAACCTGCTCAAGGCTAATCTTGCGTCATGGCGACACCGCATTCGCTTTCAACTGCCCGACGGACGATTTGCTTATCTGAAGCGATATGTTCATCCACCGAAACCGGTGCAATTCAAAGCCTGGCTTCAACATGGCGAGCGTCGTTTTTTAAGCGAATACGATAAGGGACCGGCAACTTCATTACGACAGGCAGACGTGTTGATTCCGCATGTGATTGCCTGCGGCGGAATATGGCGAGGATGGTTCGAGGAAAAGAGTTTTATCATTACCCTGGAAATTCCGGATGCCTGTTCGCTGGAAAAGAAGCTGCCGGAATGTTTTCACGCTGACCACCGACACCCCCAGAGAAGCCGCAAGGACTTTATTCTCAAAACAGCAGACTTCGTGCGTCGCTTTCACCAGACCGGCTACCGGCATCGTGATCTTTACCTGGCACACCTGTTTTTGTCAAGCGGAGAGACACTGTACCTGATCGATCTGCATCGAACTTTTAAACCGAGACTGCTGGCTGATCGCTTTCAAATTAAAGACATCGCACAATTACACTATTCCTGTCCGGGAGACGTGATTTCCCTGGCCGACCGACTGCGGTTTTATCGTGCATACAAGCAGAAAAACAAGTTAACAGAAGCGGATAAAGCATGGATCCGGAAAGTCCATGCAAAAGCGTTGCGGATCGCCCGCCACGACCGAAAACACGGCCGGGAGGTTCCATTTGAAAAACGCCGCAATCAGGATATACTATCGTCATGCTAAATGTTGCGATCATCATTGAACGTGCCCAGATCGGTCTTGGCGGCGCCGAAAGGTCGGTTTCGGAACTGACGGCCGAACTGCATCAGCAAGGTGTCTCGGCGACGATTCTCGCAGCAAAAGGAGACACGGGCAATAATACGCAAATCCTGTGCAGCAATATGGGCGGCAAACGTGTCTCGCTGAATGTATTCGAACAGGCGATACGGCAGCATTTAAAAAGTCATCATTACGACATCATACACAGCACTCTGCCGTTGATGATCGCCGACATTTACCAACCCCGCGGCGGCAGTTACAAAGAAGCCATGCTGCAGAACATCGCATCCTATCCGTTCATCCCCGGGCGATGCTTTAAACGCTGGACCCACTTTTTGAATACCCGCCGGACCGCGTATATCAAAGCAGAAGAAAACCTCTGCAAAAACAGCGAGGCGACCGTCGCCGCGTTGAGCGGATACGTACGACAGCAATTTAAAAAGCATTACCAACTTCCGGACTCACGTGTCGCGGTAATCCCGAATGGGATCAATCCCGGGATGCAATCCGACAAGGAGCAAATAGACGCCATTGAAGCAACGATCGGCCAATCACTTTCAATTCCAAAGGGGAAAAAGCCTACTTTGTTTTTATTTGCAGCCAATAATCCCCGGCTGAAAGGACTGCGGTCTTTGCTCTATGCTTTGAAACGCACATCTGAGCAGGAAACAATCTATCCGGTCTTGGTTGTTGCAGGCACAAAAGGACTGGAAGGATACGGAAATCTGACCCGACAATTCGGTTTGCAGGATCAGATCGTTTCTCTGGGACCGCTGAACGGCATCGCCAATGCATTGTCTGTGTGTGACATTGCAATTCTGCCGACCTATTATGACCCCTGCTCACGGTTTATCCTCGAAGCATTAGCGATGAGCAAGCCGGTCATTACCACCCGGTTCAACGGTGCGTCCGAACGCTATGAGCACCTGAAACATGGGTATATTATCGATGATCCCAATGACTGGCAAAGTCTCGCTAAAGGAATAACCCATTTCTGCGATCGTCAGGAAATTGAGCTTGCAAGTAAAGCGATTGTTGAAGATAATCTGCGAGACGAGGTGTCGATCGCCCGACATGCTGAAAAGCTGGTCGGCCTGTATGATACTATTTTAAAGAAAAGGAAGAATCCCTGAAAATGCCGTTTATTCTGCTCATTCTGTTTGGTTATCTGCTGGGTTCGGTGCCGTTCGGCCTGCTGATCGGTCTGTCACAAGGCAAGGATCTGCGGAAAATCGGTTCCGGCAACATCGGTGCCACCAACACCGGACGCATACTGGGCAAAAAATGGGGAATTCTGTGTTTCTTCCTGGATGTCTTAAAGGGGCTGATTCCGATGCTGAGCGTTCCACTGCTGGGATTGGTCGATGATCCCGGGCCGCTGCAACTGACTTTATGGCTGCTGGTGGGTGTTGCGGCCGTGCTGGGACATGTTTTTCCTGTGTACCTGAAATTCAAGGGCGGCAAAGGCGTAGCGACCAGTTTGGGGATTGTACTCGGATTGTGGCCGTATTATACCATTTGCGGAATGATCACATTTATCGTCTGGATCGCATGCGTCTTTATCAGCCGGTATGTCTCAGTGGCATCGATCATCGCGGCGGTCTGCTTTCCGATCTTTCTGTCGATTGCGATCTTTGCCAAAGACACCTGGTTATTCACCGAACTTTGGCCGCTGGTCGTACTCGCATCACTTATGGCCCTGCTGGTCATCGTTCGCCACAGAGACAATATCAAACGCCTTCGTGAAGGCAGTGAGACCAAAGTCTTCCAGCCCAAAACAAACAGCGAAAGCTAAAAATCGGCCGCGATTTGAAAGGCTTTTTCAGTTGCCTTCTGTATCATTTTTTCGATATCTTCCGGCTGACCGTGGAGGGTCGGTTCCACAAGAATCGAATGCACATCTTCAAAGCCAATAAAGCCTAGTGCCAGATCCATATACTTTTTCTGCAAGTCATACGCCTCCGCATCGGTACCGGGAGCGTACGCCCCGCCGCGTGCATAGACCACGGCAACGGGCTTGCCCGTAACAAGTCCCTGGTAGCCGCTGTCATTAACGGTAAACGTATATCCCGGCTGGATCAGGACATCGAGATAATGTTTGAGCCGATACGGAATGCCGAAATTCCACATCGGCAGTGAAATGAGATACTTGTCGGCATCTTTAAATTCCGAAATGACGGCTTCCACCGCCGCCCAGGCTTTTGCTTCTTCGGACGTGTGATTGTTGCCGTGCATGATGGTATATTTGGCCTGCAAGGCAAATCCATCGAAAGCCGGAAGGTCCTTTTCGAATATGTTTATTGTCTTTATCTCATCGTCCGGATGAGCCTGCTGGTAGCTTTTCAGAAAGGCCCCGGCAACCTGCGTTGACTTTGAGCGATCTCGCGGTGATGCCTGTATATATAACAATTTAGCCATTGTAAGCTTACCTTTCATGTAATTATAAAATCGCCATTTGCGATCTTCTACGAATTGGAATGCTTTCGGTTCGTCATTTTGGCCGCGACAGGTCAAATCCGGCGATTTCGGTGCCGCAATTCGGGCACTGGGCGTTTTCAATGCGATTTTTCAGAATCTGGTAACCGCAGCGTTCGATTAGCATCTGATTGCAATGATGACAGAATGTCGATTCGGCACAGGCGCCGGGCAAATTGCCCACATAGACGTATCGCAAGCCCGCCTCACGGCCGATTTCATAGGCACGCGTCAACTCTGCTTCACCTGTGGGCCGATTATCAGTTAATTGATATTGCGGAAAAAAACGACTGACATGCCAGGGAACATCGACCGAAGCTTCTTTTGCAATAAATTCAGCGATCGAACGAAGCTCATCTTCTGAATCATTTTTACCGGGAACAACCAGCGTGGTAATTTCCATCCAGATGTCGGTATGCTGGGCGATGTATCGGATGGTGTCGAGGACGGGCTGAAGTTTTGCTTTGCATAAATCACGATAGTACTCTTCCGTGAAAGCTTTCAGGTCGATATTGATACCGTCGAGCCAGTGCTTTGCATAATCAATCGCCTCACGGCTCATAAAACCGTTGCTGACAAAAATATTGCTCAGGCCCTTTTCTTTCGCAAGCTGTCCTGTTTCACTGCACAGTTCCATGAAAATCGTAGGCTCTGTATACGTATAGGCAATGCTCCGGCAACCGCTGCCCGCGGCAGCATGAACAATGTTATCAGGTGAATACTCACTGCCCTCTAATACGTTATGCTGATACGGCATTTGGCTGATCTGCCAGTTCTGACAAAAGACACATTGAAAGTTGCATCCGGGCGTAGCAATAGAAAAACTTCGTGAGCCGGGCTGAAAATGAAACAACGGTTTTTTCTCAACAGGGTCGGCATTGGCAGCGCAGAGTTTATCGTAAACCAACGAGTATAAAACGCCGTCAATATTTTTTCGAACATGGCAGCGTCCGAGATGGCCATCTGCAATGAGACACCGCCAGTTGCAGAGTTGACAGGCCACCTGCTTGTTATCTTTCGGCTGCCATAGTACAGCCTCTTTCAAATGTTGCTGCTTGTCCTTCATACCATCTATTATAGACAAGCCCTGCTTTTAGACAAGTAAAGTTTTTGGAGAGGACGCCGCATGAAAATAAGATCGGAGTGCGCATAAAAAAAGGGAAGGCCGGCTCTTTTAATTTACCTAACTAAATGTGGGCCGCCTACCCTGTCGCCGCTATGCCGTTATTGTACCTTACCGCGGATGGTACGTTGGCGATATGCGCCAGATTGCACCGGCGATAATCACAGTATAGGTCAAACGCAGAAAATTGTCAAGGTAGAGATATAAAGAAAATTCGGACTTTATTGTTCCTTGACCATGACATTCAAGTATTTAACGCCCCACTTTTTCGCCTGTTGATGCGAATCAAAGTACAGGTCTAAACGATTGCCCTTGATGACGCGGCCTCGGTCCTGAACCGAAACCGTCTGGCCGGTATTGTAACCGGGGATAATCATTTCTGTACCAAAACGATACCGTTTGTCGGCAGCCACAAACACATCGCCGCGTCGAATGCGGCGATTGGACGCGGTCTTGCCGTCAGAAAATTTTCCGCAACACTTAGGACATGCACAGTAACCGGTCACACGCATATGAACCACATGCCAAGATTCTTTATCTTCCAACGCTTCATAAACGATTTCAGAGTCGTCCTTTAAAAGCATCTCAACGAGTTCCTGATCAGGATCAATCTCGGCAACAACGTCTTCAACTTCTTCCTGCTGCTGAGGCTGCAGAGAAGGCGTTTGCAGATTGAATTCGGTCTCGGTGTTGACAGGCAGAGTGGTGCGAAGGAATACAAAGGAACGTTCGGCTTGGGTCGATGTGGGATAAATCAGCCAGCTCAACAGACTGAACAAAACGATAGCTGCTAAGCCAATGCCATAAGAACGACCGGTTTTTAGGAAACGCATGTTTTGATTCTGTGCCACAGAGCAACCTTTCAAAGTAACCTTTTTACGAACGGAACCTCATTTGGTTCACACTCTCTCGCTCGCTTTTCCCGCTAAAAAAGGCCTTCCATGGCAGAAACTCAAAAAGCCCCCAAACAATTTGGGGGCTTTATTATGATCGTTTAATTGTGTCGTTAGCATACATAGTAATCCTCAGAAAGTCAAGAAATTTTATTCAAGACAGATGATTTACGGCCAATAAAACCCTCTTTGAGATAAGCTTAAACCGCCATTTTGAAAATATTTTCCTATTCAGACTTCCGGACTCCAGAAATATGGTCCCTTTTTGCGCTTTCGATGAATTTTCAACAAAAATAATGTGTAGAGAAATGCGGCATGCGGAAACGGAAAAATGATGAGCCGAAGGCATCCTTGCCCACGACTCTTATTGATACATCATAAAAATGCGTCACTTTTTGCGTATCACTTCCACTCGGCGCAGAAAGAGACCACACTGTAAAATCCTGTCAAATTACTCCATTAACGAAGATGCTGATTTGTTTATAAAACTCCTTGTTCCATCTAATGAACACGTAGGATTATAACTCGATATTCTATTTGTGCAAACAATTTTTGCTGGTTTTTAAAAATTCAGATTCTATCATTTCCTAAGCCTTCACGGCAAAACACAACCAACTTGAAAGTCGCTTGATTCAACCAATACAAATCAAATATTTCGGCAACTGTAATTTAATCCGACCCTTATTTTATGATAACGTCCTGACATATAATATCTGTTATCTCAGTTGAAATTGGAAGATCGTTGAATACGTTCATTGAAAGGAAAACCCTGAACATCTAGCGGTTTATGACAACGTCATCGGAAAGGTCTGTATTCCTAAGAAATAGCATCTTTCACAACCCTCTTTGCTTGCAATAAGCAAAAAGTAAGTGTACCCCCTACCATAGCACGGCCCTTGTAAAAGGGTCGTGCATTTTTTTATTTACACCCGACGATAATTCGGCTATAGTTGATTTTGCAGAATCAGGAATGGTTACTTTTTTGAAGGAGAACCACTATGAGATGGATGTTCGTCTTACTGTTTGCAATGAGTCCGGTTGTCGCCCTGTTTGCGTCAGATCCGAACCAACCGGCCGACGCTGTCGTGGCGTATGTTCGGCATATCGACAACAATTGCACCCTGCTTTGTGATATTGAGGGCTTCCCGCCAATCATTGGACAGAGTATGCCGGTGAAGCTGAAAGATCTCAAGCTGGCCGCGTCCGAGGAAGCCAACCAGAAGATTAAAGCTTTTCTGAACCTCCGGTTGATGAATCAGGGCGAGTCCGAAAATGAAATACGACTGGCCAATATTCAGCGAGGCAAGACTTTTTGTTTTTGCGCCGACATCCGCCATAACGGAAAAGATCTCGGCGAACTGCTCATCGAAATGGGCCTGGCCTATCGAGTCATCGAAGTGAAAACGTCCGAGTCAGTCATCCCGCCAACCGAAATGCCTGGGGCAATTCCAACAACACCGACAAAGGTATCGCCTGCATCCCCTCCGGCTAACAGCGGCTACGTTGCATCAAAAACAAGCAAGATCTTTCATCGGGCTGATTGCTATCATGTACGCAGAATGAATATGGCTAAAGCGGTGAATTTCAAAACGCGCCAGGAAGCTATTAAGACCGGCAGGCGACCCTGCAAAAGCTGCAACCCATAAACAAATCGTTATTACGGAGTATAGCGATTTGTAATCGGCATGCGGCGGTCTTTCCCGAAAGCTCGCGGGGTGATTTTGATACCCGGCGGACTTTGACGACGTTTGTATTCGTTGCGGTCCACCAGGCGAATCACGCGGCGAACCTCATCTTCCGGAAAACCGCCTTCAATCATGGAAGCCGCCGAGTGGTCCAGTTCGACATAGTTTTTCAGTATTGCATCCAGCAAATCATAGTCGGGCAGTGAGTCGCTGTCTTTCTGATCCGGACGCAATTCCGCTGAGGGTGGACGTGTAATCGTCGTTTCGGGGATGATTTCCCGGCCTGCCTGCTGATTGATAAAACCGCAGATTCGATAGACCAGCGTTTTCGGTACATCTTTAATGACCGCAAAACCGCCGGCGGTATCGCCGTACAAGGTGCAGTAGCCGACGGCTGTTTCGCTTTTATTGCCGGTCGTCAACACCAGCCATCCAAACTGGTTGGAGTAAGACATCATCATCGTCCCGCGGATGCGGGCCTGCAGATTTTCATAGGCCAGCCCGTTTTCATCCCAGCCGTCGAGTGTCTCTAATGTTTTGCTGAAAGCTTCCAACGTGTCAGCAATCGGAACAGTGTGAAATTCGATTCCAAGGTTTTCAGCAAGTTTTTCCGCGTCGCCTCGGGTTTCGGCCGTATTAAAACGCGACGGCATGGTGACACCGACAACATTTTCTTTACCGAGTGCCTCGGCGGCGACCGCGGCGACTAAAGCGGAGTCGATGCCGCCACTCAATCCGATCGCAACCTTAGAAAATCCGTTTTTGCGAACATAGTCCCGCGTTCCCAATACCAATGCCTGATAGACCTCGAAGGCCTCGTCATACTGTTCTAATGCATAAGATTCACTGACCGGAGTAATATTGAGCCTTCCGCCCTCTTTTTCCAAATCAACCACACAGATGTCTTCAGCGAATTCTTTTGCCTGTGTAATGACTTTTCCAGAAGCATCAACCATCATGCTTCGACCATCGAAGACCAGTTCATCCTGGCCGCCAACGAGATTGCAATAGGCAACGGCACAGTTAAAATGCCGCGCGCAATCGGCCAACACTTTTTGTCGCTGACTGACTTTGCCGGCGTGAAACGGTGAAGCGGACAGATTGACAATCAAATCAAGACTGTCCTTTTGACCGTTCAGAAAAGTATCCAGCCACTTCAAATCCCAAATATCCTCACAGATCGTTACGGCAATACGAATGCCGGACTGCTCGAAAATAACCGGAATATGGCCGGGAGAAAAATAGCGTTTTTCATCGAAGACACCGTAATTGGGAAGCTGTCCCTTCTGGTATATCGCCTCCAATTTTCCATCGGTAACAATAGCAGCGGCATTATAACAATGCCCGGCGTGTGCATGAGCCAATCCCATAATCGCGGTGACATCCTCGGTTTGCGGCAAAAAAACCTCAAGGCAATCATCGTTATCAACCGCAAATTTCGGTTTGTGCAGTAAATCTTCCGGCGGATAGCCGCACAGGCATAATTCCGGAAAAACAACGAAGTCAACTCCCTGCTGTTTTGATAAACGGAGCATGCGGGTGACGCTCTCGGCGTTCGCCCGCATGTCTCCGACAATTGCATTAATCTGTGCTAAGCCAAATCGCAAGGCCATGGCATTTCCTGATAGTGTTTACTGACGCAGATACTGATCGACCGCTTCGGCGGCTTCTCTGCCAGCTTGAATCGCACGAACGATCAACGACGCACCGCTAACCGAGTCACCCGCTGAAAAGACCTGCGGATTGCTGGTCTGATAGTTTTGGGTCACGATATTGCCGCGTTCATCCAGATCTAATTTCAGTCCGTCTGTCAGCGGACCGTGCTCAACATGAACAAAGCCCATGGCCAGAAGAATCAAATCGGCCTTCAGCGTAAATTCAGACCCCGCAACCTCGCTCAGTTTCCACTGGCCGTTTTCCTGCGTCCATTCGACTTTGCAGCCGTGCAGTTCCTTGACCGCACCGGACTTATCAGCAACAAGCTTTTTCGTCGTCACGCTCCACATCCGCTCACAGCCCTCTTGATGGCTGGAAGACGTTCGCATCGTGCGGGGCCACATCGGCCACGGTGTATCATCCGGTCGCGATTCCGGCGGTTTCGGTAGAATTTCAAGCTGGTGGATCGTCGTCGCACCCTGACGGCGGGAGGTCCCGACGCAGTCACTTCCGGTATCACCGCCGCCAATAACCACGACATGTTTGTCACGAGCGCTGATGATTTCTTCACCGTCAACTTTTTCACCGGCAACCAGTCGGTTCTGCTGGCTCAGGAATTCCATCGCAAAATGTATCCCCTTGCTGTCGCGTCCTTCAGCCTGAAGATCACGCGGCTGACCGGCACCCATTGTCAGGACAATACTGTCGAAGTGACTTTTCAGGTAGTCCAGTGTCATGTCATGTCCAACTTTGACATTGCAGTGGAACTCCACACCTTCGGCTTTCATCTGCTCCAGGCGGCGGTCAATCACCCATTTTTCGAGTTTGAAGTCCGGAATACCATACCGCAGCAATCCGCCCGGCTTGGCATCTTTTTCATATACGGTCACATTGTGTCCCGCACGCGCAAGCTGCTGAGCAACGGCCAGGCCCGCAGGACCGGAACCGATTACGGCAACGGATTTGCCGGTCTTGACAGCCGGACGCAACGGTTTGATCCAACCTTCCACGAACCCGCGTTCGACAATCTGAAATTCGATGTGTCGAATCAGAACCGGATCGTCATTGACCGCCAGCGTGCAGGCCGTTTCGCACGGAGCCGGACAAACGCGTCCAGTAATCTCCGGGAAGTTATTCGTCGAATGCAGGTTCTCACAAGCATCCTGCCAGCGGCCCAGTGCAACCAACTCATTAAACTCCGGGATTCGGTTATAAACCGGACAGCCCGCACCGTGGCAAAACGGGATGCCGCAATCGGCACAGCGTTCGGCCTGCTGTTTAATCGCTTCCGGTGTCAACGGAACTTCAATTTCCTTGTAATCGTTGACACGTTCATCAATCGGCCTGTACTCGACCTTTTGCCGTTTATATTCTAGAAAACCTTTACTTGTCATTGAACACCTCCTCGGTAGCTGGTGTGGTTTCTGTGTCTCGTTCTTCTTCGGCCTGCATGCGTTCCAGTGCCTTGCGGTAGTCAATCGGAATAACCTTGACAAACCGTCCGACCATATCCGGCCAAGCGTCCAGAATTCGCCGTGCCCGCGAACTGCGAGTCAGTTTTTCATGCTTTTGAATGAGGCCGTACAGCAGTTCCTTGTCCTCTTCTTTCCAGACACTTTCGAGATCCACCATATCCAGGTTACACAGCGTATCGAAAAGCTGATGTTCATCGAGAACATAGGCAATTCCACCGCTCATGCCCGCGGCAAAGTTACAACCCGTCTGACCTAAGACAACAACCAGACCGCCGGTCATGTATTCGCAGCCGTGGTCGCCCACGCCTTCGACCACCGCCGTGGCACCGCTGTTACGCACGCCGAAGCGTTCGCCGGCCATGCCGTTAATAAAGACCTCGCCGCGTGTGGCGCCATAAAGCAGTGTATTGCCAACGATAATATTCTCATGCGCCAGAAACGGTGAGCCCGCAGGCGTTTCCACGATAATCCGTCCGCCGCTGAGGCCCTTGCCCATATAGTCATTGCAGTCACCAACCAGTTTCATAGTGACACCCTTGGTCAGAAAGGCACCAAAACTCTGACCCGCGGAACCGGAAAATTCGATTTCAAGCGTATCGTCTTTGAGACCGTCAGGACCAAATTGCTTGACCAGGCGATTACTGAGAATCGTCCCGACCGTGCGATCGGTATTTTTGATCGGCATTTTAAAGCTGACCTTGCCGCCGGTTTCGAACGTCGCCTTGGCCTGGTCAATCAGTTTCCAGTCAATATGATTTTCAAGAGGCGAAGCCTGCTTTTGAGAATTATACAGTTCGCTCGGCTGGTCCACTGTCGGCTGATGGAAGATCTTCGAGTAGTCCAGTCCCTTGGCTTTGTAGTGGTCTACCGCTTCCTGCATCGCCAGCCTATCAACCCGTCCAATCATGTCGTTGAACTTGGCAAAGCCAAGCTGTGCCATTATCTTGCGGGCTTCTTCGGCCACGAATGTCAGGTAATTGACAATGTATTCGGGCTTGCCGGCAAATCGTTTACGAAGTTCCGGATCCTGCGTCGCGATACCGTATGTGCAGGCACCTTCGTGACACTTCCGCAACAGCGTACAACCCATGCAAGCCAGAATCCCGGTTCCGAAACCGAACTGCTCGGCACCCAGCAGAGCAGCGATCACAATATCGCGACCGGTACGAAGCTGACCGTCGGTCTGAACACGAATTCGGTCACGCAGCTTGTTCATAACCAGAACCTGCTGGGTTTCCGACAGGCCGACTTCCCACGGACAGCCGGCATGCTTGATTGATGACTGCGGGCTGGCACCGGTGCCGCCGTCGAAGCCGCTAATCAGCACTTCATCAGCGTTTCCTTTGGAAACACCAGCAGCAATCGTACCCACGCCAACTTCTGATACAAGCTTGACGGACACTTTCGCTTCCGGATTTGCACATTTCAAGTCAAAGATTAATTGCGCCAGGTCTTCAATCGAATAAATATCGTGGTGCGGCGGCGGCGAAATCAACGTCACGCCCGGCGTCGAGAAACGCAGCCGTGCAATATCGCGGCTGACTTTCAGGCCCGGTAGCTGGCCGCCCTCACCGGGCTTAGCACCCTGGGCCATCTTAATCTGGATTTCCTTACCCTGAGACAGGTAATGAATCGTAACGCCAAATCGACCGCTGGCGACCTGCTTAATCGCACTGTTCTTCGAATCGCCGTTGGGCTCAAGCTGATAGCGAGCCGGGTCTTCCCCGCCTTCGCCGGTATTGCTCATGCCGCCGAGACGGTTCATGGCAATCGCCATACATTCATGTGATTCTTTACTGATCGAGCCGTGGCTCATTGCACCCGTGCAAAAACGCTTAACGATTTCGCTGGCCGGCTCCACCTCTTCCAGTGGAATCGGTTGCTTGGCATCTTTAAACACAAACAGCCCACGCAGCGTGCAGGCGGCTTTGGCTTGATTATTGACCGCTTCGGCAAATTCATCATAAGCCTTCTGATCATTGTATGTGGCCGCATGCTGAAGTTTGCTGATCGTCGTCGGATTCCACAAGTGGCGTTCGCCGTCCAGCCGGAAAGCATAGTCACCACCGAAGTCAAGCTCCAGCGAGCCCGGCTTACGCGTGCCATACCCATCCTGATAACGCGTCTGGATATCTTTTACGATCTGTTCAAGGCCAATGCCGCCAATACGGGAACTGGTCCCGGTAAAGTATTTATCAATGACACTTTTCTCAATGCCGATTGCCTCAAACAACTGGGCATTGAAGTAACTGCGAAGTGTCGAAATTCCCATCTTACTCATGGTCTTCAGGATGCCCTTTTTGACCGCGGCAATATAATTGCTGGCGATCTTGGAGGCGTCCATTTCCTGCGGCAGTTCATCTCGCTGCTGCATGTGATGCAGGGCTTCAAAAACGATGTAAGGATTGACGCCGTTGGCACCAAAGCCGCACAGCAAGCAGAAATGCTGGACCTCGCGGGCTTCACCTGTTTCCAGAATCAACCCGGCTTCGCCCCGCAGGCCCTTTTCGATCAAGGCATGGTGGACAGCTGAAACTGCCAGCAACGCCGGAATCGGTGCCCTGTCAGGACCAGCCGCTTTATCGGTGAGAATAATCAGCGATGCATCCTTTTCGGTAATCGCCCTTTCAGCATCCGCGACCAGACGATCCAAAGCAATCTCCAGCTCTTCAGTAGTGCCCTCTTTCATTTTAAACGATGCGTCGATGGTCACAATCTTGTAATCGTCACGCGCCACCGCACGCAAGCGAGCCATATCCTCATTGGTCAAGACCGGATGGGGCAGCTTCAGTTGCTTACAGTGCTCCGGCGTCTCATCCAGAATATTGAGCTTCTTACCGGTAAAGCTCATCAGGCTCATGACCAGACCTTCACGCAGCGGATCAATCGGCGGATTGGTTACCTGTGCAAAGAGCTGCTTGAAATAATCATATAACAGCCGCGGCCGGTCACTGAGTACCGCCAATGCCGAATCGTTACCCATCGAGCCGACCGGTTCCTGACCATTGACGGCCATGGGCTTCAGCAGGACTTTCAGTTCCTCACGCGTATAACCGAACATCCGCATTCGCGCGGCCAGTGTTTCAGGGGTGCCGTGTTCCAGCATCGGCGTATCGAAGAGTCCCCGCAGTTCAATGCGATTTTCATTGAGCCAGCGGCGATACGGTTTCTGGCGGGCAATTTTGCTTTTAATTTCGTTGTCGGTAATGATACGGCCTTCTTCGGTATCAACCAGGAACATTTTACCCGGCTGAAGACGCCCGCGCGTGCGAACTTTTTCCGGCGGAAACTCGACCACACCGGTTTCACTGGCCATAATCACCACCCCGTCAGTCGTTACTGTGTAGCGACTGGGACGCAGGCCGTTTCGGTCCAACGTACCGCCGAGGTAACGACCATCGGTGAACACCATCGACGCCGGACCGTCCCACGGCTCCATAATGGAAGCGTGATACTCATAGAATGATCGCTTGTCGGTACTAATATGATATTTTGCTCCGAATGCTTCGGGAATCATCATCATCATTGAGTGCGGCATGCTGCGGCCAGCCATATTCAGCAGTTCGAGCATGTTGTCAAAGTTGGCCGAGTCACTGGCACCCGGTTCCAGCGTCGGGAACAAATCCGTCAGATCATCGCCCAGCAATTCATTGGACATGCGCGTTTCACGCATCCGGGTACAGTTGCGGTTGCCGCTAAGTGTGTTAATTTCGCCGTTATGAGCAATGCAGCGGAATGGCTGAGCTAAACGCCAGTTCGGGAAGGTGTTCGTACTGTAACGCTGGTGGACAATCGCCAGTGCCGAAGCGAACCGCTCGTCGCTCAGATCCGGATAGTAAGCGAACAACTGCCATGCCATGAACATACCTTTGTAACAGATGGTCTTGGCAGACATCGAAGGCAAATAGAAATCGGCAGCCTCTTCGCCATAGGTTTCGTTGACCAGCCGCTCTGTACGCTTGCGGGCCAGATACAGTTTGCGTTCCAGTTCATCATCGCGATAAGGGCCGCCGTCGATAAAAACCTGCTTAACTGTCGGCTCCGCGGATAAGGCGATTTCTCCGAGACAACTGGGGTCAACAGGCACATCACGCCAACCTAAAACAGTCATCCCGTAGTGAAGAACCGCTTTTTCAAGAACATCTTCACAGGCTTTGCCCAGTTTCTTATCTTTAGACC
This sequence comes from Anaerohalosphaeraceae bacterium, assembly GCA_963675155.1. Classification (GTDB taxonomy): domain Bacteria; phylum Planctomycetota; class Phycisphaerae; order Sedimentisphaerales; family Anaerohalosphaeraceae; genus 4572-13. The sequence goes on from OY775912.1 coordinate 2,693,372, forward strand.
CAAAAACCATCGCCACGCCATATAAACCGGCTTCGGGAAGTTTGATTTTCAGTTTCTTCGTTTCGGACTTCAGGAATTCATGAGGAATCTGGCAAAGAATCCCACCCCCGTCACCGGTCACATTATCCGCACCCGCCGCACCGCGATGGTGAAGATTTTTCAAGACCTGATCGGCATACTGAATAATGGAATGGTCCTTCTTGCCAGAAATATTGACGACCGCCCCAATTCCGCAGGCGTCGTGCTCACGTCTGGCTTCGTAAAGTCCCTGATCTTTTGGCATTAATGACATTCTATTTCCTTACTACATATCTCGGGTTTCTTGCTGCATACGGTAATTACTAAAAAGACCCTTAAGGATAGTGATATTGGCTTTTTATGTCAATAAAAAATTGTCATTTTTGTATCTGTTTTACTTATAGTATTGCTTATGCCTACTATAAGAATTCTTAAACAAAAACCCTGCCAAAAACAAAACTGTCTCCGGCAGGGTTTATTACTTATTTGAGCGTGATTTGTTTAATCACAAAGCTGAAAAATGCTGTTTATCTCATGAACAACATTTCAGCATAACTCGGTAACGGCCAAGCATCTGCATCGACCAGCGTTTCCAGAGCGTCGGCCGCGGCACGAACAACAGCCATTGCAGGAATAACATCGTCACGGTAGCTGCGACCCTGCAGATGAGGCTTGTTAATACCCTGGGCTTTCTCGATAGCGGATTCCAGAACATCAATCGCGTCGCTAAGTTCATCTACCAAACCACTGACCTTCTTGAGTGTTTTCTGAACCGCCTTGCTCGAAGCGCCGGCCTCAGCAATAACGCCTGCCGAAGCCGCCAGGCCTGCACAGTAATCGATACATGCCGGCAGAATCTGACGTTTCGCCATGCTCACCATGGTCAGCGCTTCAATATTGATGCTGGCGCTGTAACCTTCCAGAAGGATTTCCGTGCGAGCGCCCAGTTCCTGCTTGGAAAGAATTTTATGCTTCTTAAAGAGAGCAACATTCTCTTTATCCATAATCGTCTCAAGCGACTCAACAGTCGAACGAATATTCGGCAGACCGCGTTTTTCCGCTTCGTCAACCCATGCAGCAGCGTAGTTGTCACCGTTGAAGATGATGCGCTGGTGGTCTTTGGCGATTCCCTTCAGAATCTTCTGAGCAGACTTGGTAACATCGTTTGATTTTTCCAGTTCATCAGCGATCAGAGAAAGTGACTCAGCAACGATCGTATTGAGTACGAAGCCCGGACCGGAAGTAGACTGACTGGAACCGGGCATACGGAATTCAAAGCGGTTGCCGGTAAAGGCAAACGGCGATGTACGGTTACGGTCGGTGCAATCCTTCGGCAGCGGAGGCAGCGTAGAAATACCGAGCTTCAGTTCGCCGCCCTTCTTGGAGGATTTCGCGCCACCTGCAGCGAGCTGCTCAAGAATATCGTTCAACTGGTCGCCGAGGAAGACAGAAACAATTGCCGGCGGAGCTTCGTTAGCACCCAAACGGTGTTCATTACCAACATTAGCAACCGAGGCACGCAGCAATTTCGCATACGTATCAACCGCACGAATGACAGCACACAGGAAAACAAGGAAAACCATGTTCTCATGCGGGGTACTGCCGGGGTCCAGCAGATTGATACCGGTGTCTGTTCCCATCGACCAGTTATTGTGCTTACCAGAGCCGTTAACGCCTGCGAAAGGCTTCTCTGCCAGCAAGCAAACAAAGTCATGACGCAAAGCAATCTTTTCCAGCGTTTCCATCACGAGCTGATTGTGATCTGTCGCAACGTTAACGGTTGCGAAGACCGGCGCGACTTCATACTGTGCGGGCGACACTTCATTGTGCTGTGTAGTCGCGGGAACGCCCAGCTTCCACAGTTCGCTATTGACATCGTTCATATACGCGGAAACACGTTCGTGCAGCGTACCAAAGTAGTGATCATCCATTTCCTGCCCACGCGGTGAGGGAGCACCAAACAACGTACGCTTAGCCAGCACCAAATCCAGACGTTTTTCAAAAAAGCTGCGATCAATCAGGAAATATTCCTGTTCGGCGCCAAGCGTCGATGTCACCGTCGTCACATCATCTTCTCCCAACACATGCAGAACACGCACGGCCTGCTTGCTCAATGCTTCCATTGAACGCAGCAGCGGGGTCTTTTTGTCCAGTGCTTCGCCGGTGTAAGAACAGAAGGCACAGGGGATGTAAAGTGTTTTTCCTTTGATGAAAACCGGTGAGGTGCAATCCCAGGCGGTATAACCGCGAGCTTCAAATGTTGCACGCAAACCGCCTGACGGGAACGATGAGGCATCCGGCTCACCCTGAACAAGCAGCTTACCACTGAATTCCAAAATCGCTTTTCCGTCCGCCGTTGGTGAAACAAATGAATCATGCTTTTCAGCAGTCAGGCCGGTCATCGGCTGGAACCAGTGACAAAAGTGCGTCGCACCTTTTTCAACGGCCCAATCCTTCATCGCCGTAGCAATGACATCCGCCATTTCGATCGTGAAATCGCCCTGCCCCTTACGCACCTTGACAAAGGCTTTGTAAACGTTCTTCGGCAATACCTGCCGCATCACAGAATCGTTGAATACATTGAGGCCAAATACCTCAGTTAATTGTACATCGTTCTTCATACTGTCTCCTGGTTATCAAAAGTTATATTTTTGCATCATCTCATTTTTTTAGTTACGCATATTTTCAGGCTTTACAAGCCGGACTGTGCTTTGTTAACAGACTTGGCATTATAAGACTTCCCGCCAGAAAGTCAATAAAATCAAAAACCATAAAACCGACCATAAAACACTTATAAAAAGGGCAAGGCAATTCGCTGTCATCCATAAATACGGCAACACAAATCCTGCCTTGCCCGTCCCCGGTAACCGGGGTTAAACACACAGATTCCATTCGGCCTGGAGGTGAGCCGAAGGTGTTTCAATTTTGCCATGACACACAATTAGCAATCGTAATACAAGTGGAACTCATATGGATGGGGTCGTAGAGCCATGGGGTCCAGTTCTTCACTGCGTTTCCAGTTGATCCACGATCGAACCAGTTCATCGCAGAATACGCCGCCCTTGGTCAGGAAGGCATAATCCGCTTCCAGTGCATCAATCGACTCAGCCAGACTGCCGGGAACTTTCGGAATACTGGCCAACTCATCGCCCTTCAGTTCATAAATATTCTTATCCAACGGTGTCGGAACAGGTAAATCGGACTCAATGCCGTCAATCATCGCCATCAACATCGCCGGCCACAGCAGATAACCATTGGCAGTCGGGTCCGGACAACGGAATTCAACTCGTTTGGCCTTAGGGCTATTGCTGTACATCGGAATACGGCAGGAAGCAGAACGATTACGGGCACTCAGGCACAGATTCACCGGTGCCTCAAAGCCCGGCACCAAACGGCGATAACTGTTCGTCGACGGAGCGCCAAATGCCAGAATCGCCGGAGCATGCTTGAGAATACCCGCGATACCCTTCAGAGCAATTTCACTCATCCCCGCATAGCCGTCACCGGCCATAATTGTGTCGCCGTCTTTCCAGAGTGAAATATGACTGTGCATGCCGGAACCATTATCGTCAAAGACCGGCTTGGGCATAAATGTCACGGTCTTACCGTTATTCTTGGCCACGTTCTTGATGATGTACTTAAACCACATGTACTGGTCGCACATCTTGGTCATTTCACAGAACTCCATGTCGATTTCACCCTGACCGGCTGTTGCCACTTCATGATGGTGAGCCTCAACACGGATACCCATCTTCATCATCTGATACGCCATCTCACCACGGAGGTCTTGATAGGTATCAGTTGGGCTAACCGGAAAATAACCGCCCTTGTAGCTGGGTTTATACCCGAGATTCGGTTCTTCAAATCGAGCTGTATTCCAGGAACCTTCCACCGAATCAATTTGATAGTAACCGGTGTGCTGATTCTGTTCATAGCGAACTTCATCAAAAATAAAGAATTCAGGCTCGGGACCAATAAAGCAGGTATCGGCAATGCCGGTCTTCTTCAGGTACTCAGCCGCCTTGGCAGCGGTGTTACGGGGGCATTTGCCGTACAATTCTTTCGTCTCAGGGTCGACGATGTCCGCAATCACACTGACTGTTGGCTTGGCAAAAAACGGATCCATCGCGGCTGTATTCGGATCGCAAACAGCCAGCATGTCCGACTGATGAATCTCCTGCCAGCCTCGAATCGAGGAACCGTCAAAGCCTAAACCATCGGTAAAAATGCTCTCATCAAGTGTTTCAATCGGATAAGAGCAGTGCTGCCACGTGCCGAGCATGTCGCAGAACTTTAAATCCATCATCTCGGCGCCGTTTTTCTTTGCGTACTCAAAGAATTCTTTTGGTGTCATCATTGGGGCCCTTTCAATAACAGACCAAAACTCGATAACCTACATATCACGCTAGAACGGTAAACGACACTATTTTCAGTCTGATAAAAGTAGCAAAAACAGTGCCAGTTTTCAAAATATCGACAAGATCAGTGCTATCCCATTTATTAAAAAGAAGTTACGAAATATGCCAAAAATCAGACATTTTTGTCACTTTCTACGTAATTGTCAGAGATCGACCGGCGAAATTACATTTTTGTAGCACTCGTAAAGAAACATCAACCGATCGCATCTTTTCCGGTTTCATCCGTTCGAATACGGATACATTGCTCCAGCGGCATCACAAAGATTTTACCGTCTCCGATATTGCCGCTCTTGGCAGCCTTGATCACCGCCTTAATCGTAGAATCCACAAATTCATCATTGACCGCAATCTCAATCCGAATTTTTTCCAACAGATTCACCTGTTTTACCTGACCGCGATAGTGCTCGCTATACCCGGCCTGCTGGCCGCAGCCGCGTACACGACTGACCGTCATTTTGTGAACTTCCGAATTAAATAACGACTGCTTTACAGCATCAAGTTTTTCCGGTTGAATAATCGCTACAACCATTTTCATTATATATTCTCCTGTACCTTTAAGGTCTGATTCTCAATTGTATTCAGCAATGTCAGCCCTATATTTCTTCTTCCGGATTCGCAGCAATTTTATGTACACTTAAATCGCAGCCAATCGTTTCCTCATGAGCATCGATGCGTATTCCAACTGTCAGCTTCAATAAACCGTAAACAAGTGTACTGGCAATGAGTGAAAACAAAACAATCGCCACGGTAACAATTAACTGCGAAAAGAAACTCACCCCCCCTTTACCGCCCAAGGCTTCGAGACCAAAGATACCGGCAGCAACACCTCCCCACGCACCGCATACACCATGCAGCGGCCAGACGCCCAGCACATCGTCAATCTTCCACTCTTCCGTTTCAACCTGAAACAGGAAAACAAAAATTGCTCCGGCGACACCGCCAACCACTAACGCCGCGATTGGATGATAAAGATCCGAACCCGCACAGACAGCCACCAAGCCTGCCAATGCGCCGTTATGAACGAAACCAGCGTCATTCTTAGAAATGAACAACGCGGCTATCGTACCGCCAACCATCGCCATAAGCGAGTTTATAGCCACCAAGCCGGAAATATCATTGATGTTGCCGGCGCTCATCACATTGAAGCCAAACCAGCCGACAATGAGAGCCCAACTGCCCAATGCCAGAAATGGGATACTGCTAACTTTAATCGCATTATCTTCATATCGCTTCAGGCGTGCGCCCAGAAGCATGACAGCCGGCAATGCCAGCCATCCGCCGGTAGCATGAACGACCACCGAACCCGCAAAATCGTGAAACGGTGCACCAAACAATGCAGCAAGCTTGCCTTCGGCACCGCCCAGAAAACCACTGTATTGCCCCCACGTAAAAGCCTCGATCAGCGGATAGACAAGCCCGACAAAGATACCGCCAGCCAGCGCATTGGTCCAGAACTTGGCACGCTCGGCCACGCCTCCTGAAATAATCGCCGGGATACACGCGGCAAAACCAAGCAGCAGAAAAAATTTAATGTACTGGAAACCACCATGATCTGACATCTCGCTAACCGGTACGAGAAACGTAACACCGCGCGCGATCGGATAGCCGATCAAAAAATAGATCAGTGTGGAAAAACTCCATTCGCATAAGATCTTATTAAGAGCGTTCACCTGATTCTTTTTGCGAACGGACCCGACCTCTAAAAAAGCAAATCCGCCGTGCATTGCCAGAATCATAACCGCCCCGATCAGGATAAAGAAATCATTAGAGGAATCAACGAGTTGGTTCATTGCCGAGGTGTCTGTTTCAGCAAATGCGGCCCCCTGCGAGAACACCACCATTAACAACACAATTGCGCATAGACGCGCACCTTTAGGAAAGTTCGTTCTTGTCTTCATGCTTTTCCTTGTTAAAATACCCATTCCATTTTATACCTGAATGCGAAATCGGTGCGGCCGACACAGACTTCGTATCCGTTTGCAACATTTGGTACGTTTTTGTATAGGGAGGAGCTCAAGCAAGAGACATGCCAACATGACACGAGATGTCTACTTTGCATTGTAACACATTTGTGTATAAAGTTTTACGTTTTTACATTTATGTCACCCTACAAGTAAACAAAAATACATTATCGTAGACGGCAATGCCTATGTTCTACGATAATGTATTTTCTGTGTTTGTTTCAATAAGACAAATAAACAAGATGCAATCTACCCAATCGCATCATTTCCTTTTTCGCCGGTTCGAATTCGGATACATTCCGCTAAATCCAGAATGAAGATTTTTCCATCACCGATTTCCCCGGTACGGGCTGACTTGATAATCGTATCAACGGTTTTTTCAAGGAACGGCTCACTTACAGCGATTTCGAGTCGAATTTTCTTCAGCAAATTCACTTCAAATTTAATGCCTCGGTAACTTTCTTCATAACCCATCTGGGCACCGCAACCCAGAGAGTTTGTTACCGACATTTTTCCCACTTCGGCCTCAGCCAGTGCTTTTTTAACATCTTCCAGCTTATGCGGCTGAATATAGGCAATAATAAGTTTCATGCTTCTTTCTCCTGTATATCAATTAGATTCATGATCAACCGTTTTAGTGGAAAATCTGGAAGCCGGAATAGGATTCCATACCGTGCTCACCAATATCCAGACCACGTAACTCTTCTGTTCTACTAACTCGCAGACCAACCGTCAAGTCGATAATCTTAAACACCAGGCCCATACTCACCAGAACAAAAACCACTGTCGCAAAGCTGCCTACCATCTGAATACCGAGCTGAGTGGGGTTTCCGCCGTAGATAAAACCGTTATTGGCAAGCCCCAGAGCTTCTTTTCCGAAGATACCGACACAAAGGGTGCCCCAAATGCCACACATGCCGTGGACCGGAACGGCACCGACCGGATCATCAATCTGCAGCTTATCGAGCAGTTCAACACCGAAGACAACAATCACGCCGGATGATAAACCAATGATGCAGGCCGCCCAGGGTTCAACAAACGCACAGGGAGCAGTCACGCCAACCAAACCCGCCAACGCACCATTCATCGCCATTGAAAGGTCCGGCTTGCCGAACCGACACCATACAGTAATCATCGCACCAATACCGCCCAACGCGGCGGCAAGATTGGTATTGATGGCCACCCGGGCAATATCAAACCCGGCATTGGTAATCCCCAGAGTTGAACCGGCATTAAAACCAAACCAGCCAAACCACAAGATAAATACACCCAGCGAGGCCAGCGGAATACTGTGACCGGCAATCGCTTTAGGCTTGCCGTCAATACCGTATTTGCCAAAACGAGGCTTAAGCATAATCGTTCCGATGAGAGCGGCTACGCCACCGGTTGTATGCACGACAGTCGAGCCGGCAAAATCGCCAAAGCCCATGCCGCTCAGCCAGCCGCCGCCCCAAATCCAGTGACCAATGATCGGGTAAACAATGGCTGAAATCAGAAATGAGTAGATCAGATATGCCTTGAAGTTCATGCGTTCAGCCATACCGCCGGCTACAATCGTCGCCGCCGCACCGCAAAATGCGGCCTGGAACAACCAGAACGCAAATAACGGAATTCCGCCGGAAGTACTTTCAACTCCGGTTAGCATCCAACCGGCCTTGAAGCCGATAAAGCCGTTGCCATCCCCGAACATCAGGGCATACCCGACCAGGAAGAACCCCAGAGAAGCCATACAAAAATCCAGGAAGTTCTTCGTCAATATATTACAGGTATTCTTAGCACGAATAAAGCCGGCTTCGACCATGCCGAAGCCGGCTTGCATGAAGAACACCAAAAACGCCGCAATCAGGACCCAAACGGTATCCAAACCTTGCTTAATATCTGCAACTGAAGTTACCTCTTCTTCTGCAAACGCATTACCTGTCGTTGCAAACAGCAAACAAAAAATTGCTATTGCAAAAATCCAACTTAACTTGACCGTTCTCACTTTTCGTCCTTTCACTAATACTCTCCTTAACCGTGAGGTAAGATAATCTTCAGCAGCAAGGCGAACATCGCAATGCTGTCGAAAGAACATTTTTGCAAGAACTATGCCAATTCTTGACAATTTTGAAACTAAATTATAAGTCTATTTCAATAAAGAACTTATCTGTTCCATTTTTGTCACACGAGACAGGTTCTGTAATCTACAATTTTGAATCGAGACCATGTTACAGCTACAAAATTGTATTTTTTGCGTTATATTGTTAAAGAGCCTACAACGTTACAGCTTTCATTAACCGATTGCATCTGCCCCTTTCTCACCAGTGCGGATACGAATGCATTCAGTGAGATCAAGGATAAAGATTTTGCCGTCACCAATCTCGCCGGTGCGAGCAGCGGTAATGATCGTATCCACTGTCTTATCGACGTATTCCTGGTTCACTGCAATTTCCAAACGGATCTTCTTGAGTAAGTTTACATCAAATTCGACACCGCGATAACTTTCATGGTAGCCTTTTTGAGCACCACAGCCGAGTGAGTTTGTCACCGACATTTTTCCAACATCAGCCTGTGCTAAGGCTTTTTTAACATCTTCCAGTTTATGGGGTTGAATATATGCTATTATCAGTTTCATATTTATTCTCCGGTTTAGAGTTTGTTTTTACGAACAGCCGTTACATGGAGCTGAAAATCTGGAATCCGGCATATGCTTCCATACCGTGCTCACCGATATCCAAACCCTTGATCTCTTCGTCCTTGTCTGCACGCAGACCGACGGTTACTTTGATCACAGTAAACATGACCAGCCCAAGACCAAACGCCCAAGCAAAGGCCGCACCGATACCTGCCAATTGGACACCCAACTGAGAGAAACCGCCACCGTAGAACAAACCACCGTTAGCATCGCCGATTCCGAGAACCTGTTCGGCATTAAACAATCCGCAAGACAGCGTACCGAATGCACCACAGACACCATGCACAGAAACCGCACCCACCGGATCATCAATCTTCAATACGTTGTCGATAAAGATAACGCTGAAGTAAACCAGAGCTCCGGCAATCGCACCGATAACAATCGCACCGACCGGCGTAACGGTGTAACAGGGAGCGGTGATCGCAACCAGACCGGCCAAGGCACCGTTCAAAGACATTGATGCATCAGGTTTCTTGCCAATAACCCAGGAAACACACATCGCAACTATCGCACCGGCCGCAGCCGCCAGGTTTGTCGTTACAGCCACACGACCGATTTCGCCGTCACCAACCGTTGTTGAACCGGGATTAAACCCAAACCAACCGAACCACAGAATGAATACACCCAAAGCAGCCAGGGTAATGTTGTGACCGGGAATCGCTTTGGCTTTTCCATCGGGACCGTACTTACCAAGACGTGGGCCCAAGATGATCGCACCAGCCAGAGCCAGCCATCCGCCGATCGAGTGTACAACCGTTGAACCGGCAAAGTCACAGAAGCCCATATTTTCCAACCAGCCGCCACCATTGAGCAGGCTGCCCCATGCCCACGAACCGAAAATCGGGTAGATGAAGGCACAAATAAAGATACTGTAACAGATATATCCTTTAAACTTTGTACGGCCAGCCATCGCACCAGACACGATCGTCGCAGCAGTTCCTGCAAATACCGTCTGGAAAATCAGGAACGTCCAGTTCCAGCTTGCCCCGTCACCGGCAACGCCGCTCAGACCAAAACCGTCCCAGCCAATCATCCCTTTATTGGCACCAAACATCAGGCTGAAGCCAATAACGAAAAAGGCAATCGTACCAATCGAGAAGTCCATCAGGTTCTTCATCAGAATGTTCACTGCGTTCTTGGCACGGGTAAAACCGGCTTCGACCATTGCAAATCCGGCCTGCATAAAGAAAACCAGAAAAGCTGCCACACATGTCCAGACAATATTAATATTAGTCTGTAATTCTTCCTTCGCAGCATCCACTGCCGCGGTGACCGGATCAACGGCGACTTCATCAGCAACCGCCACTGTCCCGCCAATCACCAGGAACAATAGCAGCACTATCATACTTTTACCTAAAGTTTTTCGCAAACAATCACAATTCATTGCTCTATCCTCTCAAATTCACGTTTAGTAATTTCACTCATGCATTAGAAACTGGTTGACAAACCAAATCCTGTGAAGAAATAGTCGCTTGATTGAGCATAAGCGTCTGTCGCTCTCACATCACTGTCCAGCAGCGTGACATAGTTCACACTTGGCGTAAAGGTCCAGCTTCCCATGGCAATCGGGAATGCGACATTAACTGTAAGATCATTCAGACCGCTGTCGTCTGCCGGCGCACCCCAATAAGCCTTATTGTAAGATTTGCTGCCCCAGCCAACACTGGCACCAATTTCCATCGGAACTTCCGTATCAAACAGATTCTCGACGGTATGACCAACTGCAAATGATACATAGGAACCATTGACTTCATCCACATCGTTATAGATCGTCACAGAAGGGCTCAACGGCATGTCAAACGCCAGACCCGCATAAATTTCCTGTGTATCGTCACCACTGGGGAAATAATACTCAATCACACCGACGCTCAAATCGACACCTTCAGCAATTGTCGTTGTGTAATCCAGGTAGTAGTCGTACTCGATGAATTCCCACTCATTATCAGAGTAGTCAGTCATATCGACGCTGCCCCAGATGCCCAGTGTTAACTTATCAAAAGTCATACTGACGCCGGGCTGGAAAGCAAAGTCATCATTAAGAAGCTGACCACGCCAGACATATTTACTGTTAAAATCCAATGTGACATCAAGGCCGATGCCCGATTCGTCTTCCGCCACAGCTACGCCGCCAAGGCTTACAACTGTAACCAATACTGCCAATACACTCATTGCTGACTTCTTCATGTTCATCTCCATAAGTAAAATATTGTCCTGATTTCCATTTACAACGTTTTTTTAAGCTTTGCATCAACAGGCCTGTTTCTGATACAAAAGCACTGGAGAGGTTACTAGCAAGGAATGTGCCAACAAAACAAGAGAGGGGCAAATAAAACATAAGTCTATCTAAAGAAACAACTTACGCAACAACAAGCAAGCCGTCTAAAAGAAAAGGAGTGGTTACATTTTTGTAACCACTCCTCATTTAAGCTACATTTTTGTATTCAAGAAGATTTTTACCGACTCAGAACACTATACTTTTTAATCTTATAACCCAGCATCCGTTCAGTAATACCAAGTTCGCCGGCAGCGTGACGCTGGCACCCGTGCGTCTTCTTCAATGCATCCACAATCATCTCACGCTCAAGCGTTTCAACCTTTTCAGGCAACGTCAAAGAACCGCTCTCGACAGTCTTATGAGCCATCTGAAGCGAGGGAGGCAGATGGTCAGAGCGAATCACATCCTCGTCACACAATAAAACCGCCCTTTCGATACAGTTTTCAAGCTCTCGAATATTCCCGGGCCAGTGATAACTGGTCAGCATTTCAATCGACGGCGTCGAAATCCGCTTAATATCCTTGTGGTTTTCCAATGCGTATTTCTCAAGAAAAAAGTCCGCCAACAACATCACGTCATTTTTGCGATCACGAAGCGGCGGCATATAAATCGGAAAAACATTGATCCGATAGTACAAGTCCTCACGAAATACGCCATTCTTGATCTCCTCCTCCAGATTCTTATTGGTTGCAACCACGATGCGAACATTACACTTGATCGTTTCATGCCCCCCAACCCGCTCAAACTCTTTAAACTGCATCACACGCAGCAATTTCACCTGCAAATTCATCGAAAAATCACCGATTTCATCCAGAAAAATGGTTCCGCCGCTGGCCATCTCGAATCGCCCTATTTTACGTTCGGACGCCCCCGTAAAAGATCCCTTTTCATGACCAAAAAGCTCACTTTCCAGCAATGTCTCGGGCAACGCCGTACAGTTTATCTTAATAAACGGCTTGCCGGAACGAAGACTATTATAGTGTATCGCATGAGCCACCAGGTCTTTTCCCGTGCCGCTTTCGCCACGAACCAGGACCGTGGCATTACTATTAGCAACCTGCTCTATCAAGCGATAAACCTCCAACATCGCACTGCTGGTCCCCACCATATTGTGGACATTAAACTTTGTCTTCAACTCACGCAGCAAACGGGCATTCTCATCTCGCAACTCCCGGCGATCCGACTGAACAAGCTTGTTCAATTTAACAGCCTGCGCAACCATCGTCGCCAGCACTTCCAGTAAACGAACATGAGCCTCGAAGTCGTCAGCAGGACGAACTTTTCGGTCCACACTGATCGCCCCGATCGTACAACTTTCCAGCTTGATCGGCACACAGAAAAAGGCGATCTTTTGCCCTTTCGAACGCTTACGCTGCCCTGTTTTTGCCAGAAAACGCGGATCTTTACTGATATCAGGCACAACCACCTCTTTGCCTGTCTGCACCACCAGCCCGGTAATCCCCTCACCGACCTTATAGGTAACTTGCTTCCGGGAGGGATCGCTAAGCCCGTGCGCCACTTTGATACTGATGGTTTCACTTTCCGGGTCCAACAGCGTAATCGCCCCACGCTCTAGTTTAACATGCGTCTCCAACGCCTTCAGGATTGACAGAAGCGTTTCTTCCAGATCCAGTGATTCCGCCAACGCCTTTGCCACATCCGCCAGCAATCCGACTTCAGTTGCCAATTTCTTTGCCATCTTTCACCTTTTAAATAAACAATCAAATCCACAAAATTGTAATCCAAGTGAATTTTAACAATATTGTAACCGTTTTGCAAGTATCTACAATTGTGTAATTCATTTTTTTCTTCAAATTCGCCCAGATTTCGGATTTAATAGAGCTGGATTACAAGGGATTTTCTAATCAAAGGGACTTGAAATGCATAAAAAAGGGCTCTTCATCACACTGCTTCGCGTACTCGGCGGCGTCCTGATTTCATCGGTCGTGACATTATCAATCGGATATTATCTGGGAGACCGGGGACTCCGCTGGTTTCCAAAGATGGCCGACATCCTCCTGATTTGTCTTTTTTCGGGCTTGTGCTGCCTTCTGGCCTCTTCGGTTACAGGCGGTGTCATCAGGACAACGGACAAAGGAACGGTCCTTAGAAAGCGGACTCTTTTTTTATGCCTTGCATTGATCATTATCCTCACGGTGCATCTGATCAGCTTTCAATATCGCAACGCAACAGCCCTCACAAAGATGCCGCCGGATCAATTTCAGGCAATGGTATCATCACATTTTGAATTACTGGAAATGTATGACAAGGAAACAGAGGCCCTGCTTGATCAAATGCATACCCGCAGTGAGCTTTTTGAAAATCCGGATAAGCCGCTGAATGGTGATGACGAAGCGTTTCTGAGGCAATGCTGGCTGGCATTATACGATTACGCATTCAGTATAGACCAGATTCGCACAACATACCGCAATTGGTATCGATTTGATATCTCACGCTCACAGCGAAGTCAGCATGTCCAGAGCTTTTTACTTCTCTATGATGCCGATTTGCTTGGCTATGAAAAAGCCCTTCACGCCATCAGCCTGATTAACCAAAATTCGAATGCGGTCACTTTTCTCAACAGCCCGCATCCGAATAGTGATATTCCAGCAGAGTCATTTTCCTGTTTAAAGCAGGAACTGTTCGGCAGCGACTGCCACACTCGCATTCTAGCCGGGCAGGTTTACCTGAAATGGCTCGAAGAAGGTCTTGATGCCCACAATGCAACCTATTCCGGCCCCTGCCTGGGCCTCTGGGACACGATTGAAGAACGGTTGGCGTTACTGGAGCAAATGGACGTCATCGACCGCGGAAAAACGATTCTGGACGCCGACACGGAATTCCTGCGTCAGGGTGTTTCGCATGTTTGGTTTCCCGCCCAAAAAGGCGTCGCCGAATGGATGGGAGATACCCGCTTGCAGCGTGTCGGCCAGTATCTGATTACGCCCCAATTACAGGAGGAATTGAATAGCGTCCTTGAACCAGGCGATATACTGCTGTCCCGAAAAAACTGGTATTTAAGCAATGTCGGCCTGCCGGGCTTTTGGCCGCACGCCATTCTCTATATTGGCCAGCCGGAAAAATTGTCCGTTTACTTTGATACGCCTGAGGTAAAAGATTATCTCAAAACGCTTTCCGGGCAGGAGTTAAAATTTGATCAGTACATGACACAGCAATGGCCGCAAAAGTGGCTGCAGTATTCAGCCGGGACCGGTCAATCGGACTACCATGTCATCGAAGCCATCAAACACGGCGTTGTTTTTAATCCCCTGTCAAAAGCCTGCGGAGACTATATCGCCGCGATACGCCCAAGGTTGGACAAGGTCACCAAGGCTCAGGCAATCATTGAGGCCTTCAAGCATCTGGATAAGCCGTACGACTTTGATTTTGATTTTGCCACTGACCACGCCTTAGTCTGCACGGAACTGGTGTGGCGAAGCTACCGGCCGGGCACAGACAAAAAAGGCTTGACCATCGATCTGATTGAAATGGCCGGCCGAAAAACGCTTCCCGCTAATGAAATCGCAAAACAGTATGCCACTGAAAAACAAAGCAACCAATCGCAATTTGACTTTGTCTGCTTCATCGATGCCAGCGAAGCTGATCTGGACGCTCATTTTTCCGACGAAACAGCGTTTCTTGAATCCGTCAACCGCTCCAAATGGAGTTTCCTGCAGGAATGAAAAAAGGCGACCGAGTGAGATTCGGTCGCCTTGATAAACCCTATTGACAGGGGCTTTTTTTAGAGTACGTCATCAAAGAGAACAATGCCGTCAACCACCTTGCAGGTATGAACGGCGTATTTGTCCGCAAAGTCCGGCCGGCTTCTCGGGTAGGCCGTATCGACCGCCTTCTTCACGTCATCAGCTGCGTCAGCCAGTGCCAGGCAACCCGCGGCGCCTTTATCACCGCCGCCGAGCATTCGTTCGCCCAATACGCCGGGCACGGTTCGCACGATGTCGCACATGCTTTCCAGTTCCGGACCGGAAATCACATATTCATCCCGCAGGCCAACGCCATCGGCGCGGAAAATCGCACCGACCGTCTCGATATCGCCAGCCTTCCAGGCATCCAGCATCTCATAGAAACGCTTCTGAGCCTTATAAATATAGGTCATGCGATCGGTCAGATGCGGAAATTCGGCTTCAAAATGGGCTTTGATCTTCTCATAGAGAGCCTGATCTTTGATGTCCGCCAGACACTCAATCCCGAAATCGGCCGCCTTGGCTTTAGCCGCCATGTCTTCACACTCAGAGCGACGGACTTTATACGTTGATTTTTCCAGACCCGGACGAACCGTTCCGGTATCCATGACAACAATACGAAAATCCTTGGCACCGTCGCCCAGCGGCACATAGCTGATCGAGCGGTCAGCGGGCTTATAATGCGTGCCCTTGCCCTCTTTGGCAAACATGATCATGATCTGGTCGAGTTTGCCGCAGGGAGAACCAATGTAATCGTTTTCGACCATCTGGGCCAGGTCAACGACCTTCATGTCGTCGTCTTCAGCAATCCCGCTGGCATCCAGCATGGAAATGATCAGATTCAGCGCCAGTGACGCACTGCGGCTCATGCCGCCGCCGGGAATGTTGCCGTACAGAACCGCGTCAATCCCCTGCGTGAGCGTATAGCCCTCTCGCTTGAGGATATAATCGACGCCATACGGAAAACGAGCCCATGTGTCATAGACTTCCGCAGACTGCGGGTCGGGCGTCTTGCCGATTTCAAACTCGACAACGCCGTCATCCGGAAAATTGCCGCTGAAAAACCGCATCTTATTCGTTCCGTTGGGCTTGTAAGCCATCCAGATAAAGCGGTCGGTGCCGACACCAAACAGCTCGGTGCCGTTATAGTCACCATGCTCGACACCCAGGCAAAACCGCGACGAACTGCGGCGAACCTTCCCGCCGGCAAGATCCATGCCCTTGTCAGCAGCAAGCTGTTTCAAGTACTCAAACGCTTGTTGATCATTTGTTACATTCACTACACTTTCTCCTGTGTCACATATAATGTTGATATCAATTAAAAGAAGACGATATAAAGAATAATCGTCAACACAACAACTCCCAGACCGAAGATCAGGGTACCCTTGGAAGTCGTCATATCCATCTTTTCATTAACCGGCAACTCAACAGGCTTCGGCAGCGGCTTAATCAGCGTGAGAATCGTCAGCACGACGATCAAAATAATGAAGCAGGCCGCCATCCGGTCAAGGAATGACCGGGCCGCAATCCAGTTCAGAAAACCAATGTCTTGAAGAACCGGGATTTTCGGGCTGAATTTAAACAGACCGTACAGAACCGGATTCAACAGAAGGCCCACAGTCCCCACCATGCGAGGCGCCTTATGGACCAGCAGACCAAAGATAAAGACGGTCAGGATACCCGGAGAGATAAAGCCCTGGAATTCCTGGATGAAGGTAAAGATACCGCCAAAGGCCGGGTTGCCCAAATTCGGAGCAATCCACAGAGCAATCAGAACAAACACAACCAGGAAGACACGACCGGTCGTCACCAGTTCGAACTGCGACGATTTTCCACCGCGGAGCTTGTTGTAAACATCCATTGTCGCAATGGTCGAAGCAGAGTTCAACATAGATGCCAGTGAGCTGACAACGGCACCAAAAATGGCCGCCAGCACAAACCCCAGGATACCTTTGCCAACCGGCAATAAATTCCCCAGCAAAATCGGGAATGCCGCGTCATAGTCATGACCGCTCAGACTGCTCTCAATTTTGATTTTCTGATCGGTTGCTTTGGTCGCATTAGCAGCCCGAGCCTGATCGATAATCGATGCATTCGCCGCAACAACATCCAACGTTACATCCGGAGTTACACCGACCACAGAGGCATTAAAGGCAAGCAATTCAGTCGCCAATTCAGGATAATAGCCAGAAAAATCATCGTTAAACTGGAAGACGGAGGTGGCTGCCGCAGGATTGTCTCGCATTTCTATATAGCTTGCAATTCTATCAGCATTTCCACGAGTTGCTTCGGCGTGCAGTTTATCACTGAACAGGTTAAACGCCAGCATACCCGGAATCACAACAACGAACGGAATAACTAACTTGAGCAATGCGGCAAATACAACACCTTTTTGTCCTTCAGCCAGCGACTTCGAACCCAGCGTACGCTGGGTGATGTACTGATTCAGACCCCAGTAGAAGAAGTTGGGAATCCACAGGCCCAAAACCAGCGCTGACCACGGAATTTCCGGGTCATTAATCGGGCGAATCATATGAATCTTACCCTCGGGTAAAGCACCGCCATTGAGCATTTTGAAACGTTCAACAGCACCCATCGAAGACAGGTCGTCCATGTTAAGGTCACCGGCGACCGCCGCTAGTGTCGAAGTGTCTGCTCCGGCGAGTGCATGAAATGCATAGTAGGCAATCACACCACCACCGACAATTAACGCCGCTCCCTGAATCAAATCCGCCCAAGCACACGCTTTCAAACCGCCGACAAATACATAAAGCGTCGCCAGAACACCGATGATCCAACAACCCACAGTGATACTGCCTAGATCCATGCCCAAAAATTCTTGACCCTGGAAAAAGACACAGATAACCTTTGCCCCGGAAAAAATAACCGACGCGGTCGGCACGCCCACCAAGATGATCAGCGTACTAATCGCCATCACCGTTCGGGCAAAGGTATTGTAACGATACTCCAGAAACTCCGGAATCGTATAAATACCGCTTTTGAGGAATTTCGGAAGGAACACAAATGCCACAAATATCAGCGTGATGGCCGCCATCCATTCATAACTGGCAATCGCCATACCCAGCCAATCAGCAGCCTTACCACTCATACCGACAAACTGTTCGGTCGAAATATTAGCTGCAATCAGCGAAAAACCGACCAGCCACCAACTCAGCCCGCGCCCGGCCAAAAAGTAGTCTTCGCCCGTCTTTTTCTTGTGGTGATCCTCGGCTTTGACACGGCTTTTAAACAGCCCTAAACCAATTACACTGATTACAAAGATAACAAAAACAGCAATGTCCAAACCACCGATTAAGTCACCCATACCATATGTCTCCTAAAAAGTGTTCCTCAATTTACTTAGAGTCCGTCCCAATAGATGCTCGTATTTTGTTGGATTATCCATATTCCAAAGCGGTTATCAATGAAATTATCATAATTTCACCGTCAAAAGTGTAATCGATATGTGATGTCGGAATATGGCGAATTTTCAACCAGAATTCGCAATTTATTTTATCCGCGAGAAAAGCGTTTGGACAGGCAAACCACGAACAGTGACATCAGAAACACCCCGCAGAGCGATTCAAACATAGTCACAACACGAGTCAGCAAGTCCACTTCCGGATAAATATCACCCAACCCCAGTGTTGTAAAGGTAATCGTACTGAAATACAGGCCTTCGAAAAATCGCAGCGACGCCTGATCGGTTTCAAATCGAAATGACAGTTGTGCCAACGGCGAACTGTAAAACAGCCCGCACAGGAGAATAATGACGGCCGCAGCAACCAACACCCGGCTCGGACGCTCACCGTAACCAAACAGCATCCGGCCAAAAACAAATTCGGGCATCAGCCGAATTCCCGCCAGCCAACGAAACAGCTTTCGTCCTGCCGAAAGTTTTTCATAGCCTGCGCCGCGGAACTTTAGCCAGAAATGGGCGCATCGCTCGCTGTAAAAACACTCCCCGGCCTGCTGGTAGTAACCAGCCTCCTGGCAGGCCTGCTTAATAAACCGCCAGAAGCTTTCGTCGTCACCAAACCGTTTTCGCGTAAACACGGTTCCCTCATATACCGGAACAGCTTTACTGCGGGCATAGACACCTGAAAAATCACAGCGGTGCATGAAAGTGACTTCCGCAAGATTCGCCCCCTTGCCGAAAGTCGAATTAGCAAACCGAACATCCCCGCCGAAGCGGGCGCCGCTGAAAAGGCCGTACCCTTCAAACGTCGCGGTCCTGAACATCGCCCCGTCATGGAATAGCGATTGCTGAAAACTGGTCACCCGGCAAAATGTACAGCCGTCAAAGCCCGCCAGCCCTTTAAATTCGGCATGGGCAAAACGCGCCTGTCCTGCAAAAACCGAAGAATTGAATAAAACATCGCTTTTGAAGATGACTTTAAACGTATCGGGGTGCTCCCACGGACCGGAAAAATGCACATTGCCTTCAAACGTACAGGCGTTAAAATAGACGGACTGAGCCAATGATACAACGCGACAACCGTCATGCTCTGCCACATCAAGTGCATTGATGTTAAATTCATCCTTGTCGATCAGCAGCCGGTTAAAATCCAAATCACCACTGATACGACAGCAAACCAAACGGATATCCTGACCTGCCGCGAAGGCACTGAGCACCTCTTCGGCTGTGATGGTTGTATTCTCGCGATCCAATCCCACAGTATTCCCTTACGTATCTAATATCCTGGTGCTAATCCGGCTGCGACTGAAGAACCGTTAAGATTTCTTCCTTTTTCGGCAATGCATCCTGCAGACCGAATCGGCCCCGCGTGATGGATTCGGCAACAATCGCAAAACGAACGGCTCGGTCCGGTTCATCACCACTGCCGAGGCACGCCGTCAAAGCACCGGTAAAGGCGGAATCGCATCCCGTCTGGTCCACCACTTCGCCGGCAACACCGCGAATATGACGCGGTCCCTGGCGGTCAATCACCAATGCACCGCTCCAGCCCAAGCTGATAACCACGCACTTGGCCCCCTTCGCCACTAATTCGGTGCCGATAAATTTCAAATCCCCTTCACCGCCGGCCCCCAATTCTGAACCGCACATCAATCCCTTAAATCGCAGTACGACGACATCAGCATTGTAAAATTCCATTGGCCACTCTAACGAATGAACCTCTTGGCGGTCCGGTTTGGCAAGTTTGGCACTAAGAACGACGCGTGACTTATGAATGTTGGCACTGCGAATCGCGGCAACAGCCGCCTCAACCGGAACTGCATCGTCCACCAGAACCGCATCGGCAGATCCGATCAACTGTTCGGCCCCGGCGTATTCGATTTCGTCCCGCCCCAGAACTTTGTTAGCGCCGGCTGAACGACAACTGCAGTTTTCACCCCGGCAATCCACAACAGTGACCATGATCCCCGTACTCATCGCATTGGTTGAATACACCAAATCGGTATAAATATTGTGACGCTGAAGGTTCGCCCGGATCATATCACCGAAACAATCCTGCCCGACTCGGGCCAAAAGATAGGTTTCACAGCCGCAAAGAGCCGCCTGAACGGCCTTGTTGACACCGGTTCCGGTCGGTACACAGGTAAAGCCCGTCCCTTCGACGACTTTTCCCGGCGTGGGGTGCTCGTCAGCCTTGATCGCCATGTCCACGAATGCCGGACCGACGACGATGATTTTAGGAATCCGTTCTTGCATAAAGGCTCCAAATTTCACAAATCCATTTAAAAGCACCGATAATATACCCCAAAATACAGGAAACTGCAAAGTTTTTTCTGTCATGTAACCGACAAAAAAGGGGCTGGCAGAATATCACCATCTAACAGCTCAATTTTGATAGCTTTTGATGCTATTCTTGATATATTTGATGATTGAAATAAGTCAATCATTGATAAGGAATAGACAGACGTGAAGCATTATCAAGTTCATTTTCAACCGGATAACAAGAGCGTTCGCGTCCATCACGGCGCCACCCTGCTGGAAGCGGCTGGTCTGGTCGGGATTATCCTGTCGAATCCCTGCGGCGGAGTCGGTCGATGCGGTAAATGCAAAGTTCGCCTGCTCCCGGGCGAAAAAGAGGTCCTCGCCTGCCAATATGTCGTGGAGCATGATGTCGAGGTGGTTATTCCGGACACATCCCGCTATTTCAAACAGCAGATATTGGAACACGGTATCACGCAGGCGTTGCTGTCCGATGCGGCTGTTCGGAAAGTGCTGATCGCAGAACCACCGTCGGACTTAGACCA
Organism: Anaerohalosphaeraceae bacterium; assembly: GCA_963675155.1. Taxonomy (GTDB): domain Bacteria; phylum Planctomycetota; class Phycisphaerae; order Sedimentisphaerales; family Anaerohalosphaeraceae; genus 4572-13. Next base: position 2,714,644 of record OY775912.1, read on the forward strand.
GTTGTGTAGAACTGTGTCAGAAGAACTCCAAACCACCTGCGTGCCGGACAAAGCGTTTGCGGATCGTATCGCAACGCAATTAGACTCAGACAGTGATTTTCCAATCACAGCCATTGTTAGACAAGATACCCCAAAGACCCCGGAGACCTGGCAACTGATCGGCATTGAAGCCGGCGACACGACAGAGTCACTGTTCGGCCTCGCTGTGGACATCGGGACAACCAGCGTCGTGGCCCGGTTGATGAATCTGCATACCTCTGAGCCCCTGGCAACCGTCTCACAGGGAAACCCGCAAGCCCAACATGGCGCCGATGTCATCAGCCGCATCCAATGTGCAGAAACAGACAACGGCGCCCTAAAATTACAGCAGACAATCGTCGCCTGTTTAAACGATCTGATCGAGCAAGCAGCGAAACAAGCCGGCATTGCCCCGAACGCAATTTATGAAATAGTCGTCGCTTCAAATACCACCATGAACCATTTGCTGCTGGGCTATCCCGTCAAACAACTGGGACAATCACCCTATATGGCGCATTCAACCGCAGCGGCAAACACCCCATCACAGCAATTGGGCCTGACAATCAATCCCTGCGGCAATGTCCACACAATCGCCAATATCGCCGGCTTTGTCGGCTCCGACACGGTCGCCGCGGCCCTGGCCTGCGCGATGGATGTCTGCAAAGTGCCAACCCTGCTGGTCGATATCGGAACCAACGGCGAACTGGTCTTCTGTTACAATAAACAGTTGCTGGCAGCCAGTTGCGCCGCCGGGCCGGCCCTGGAAGGCGCAGGCATCGAATTTGGCAGCCGGGCCCAGGACGGAGCTATCGAACGAGTCGTCCAGAGTGAAACGGATATTGACATCGATGTCATCGGCGATATCGAAGCAGCATCTATCTGCGGCAGTGGATTAATCGACGCCGTCGCCGTCCTGCTGGAACTGGAACTGATTGATGGCACCGGCCGGTTCGCAATCGCTGAAGAAATTGACCCGTTTTTATCAAAACAGATACGCCAAAGAATCATCACGCACAACGATGAGCCCGCATTTGTTCTTTCCGGGCAATATACCGACCACACATGGCATAATAAGGTTTTGATAACACAAAAAGATGTGCGGCAGTTTCAGCTCGCAAAAGCGGCCATTCGCGCGGGCATCACCCTGCTGCTCAAAACCGCCGGGCAGTCGGAAGAAAACATCCAGCAAGTCCTTCTGGCAGGGGCATTTGGCAACTACATTCAAAGGGAAAGTGCTGTCCGCGTCGGCTTATTGCCTAATCTGCCTATTGAAAAAATCCATTTTGTTGGAAACGCCGCCGGTTCCGGTGCCCAGATGGTACTGGCAGGCCGCTCGGCCCGCCAACTCGCAAACGAACTGGCGACGAAAATTGAATATCTGGAAATCGCCCACCAAACAGAATTTCAGCTGATTTTCAGCGAATGCCTGTTGTTTCATGAAAAATAAAAAGGGCCCTCAACACGGCGTAAATCGCCTGTCAAGGGCCCTTTAATGTCTTTCTTTATCGACACGCCACGCGTGCGATGTGCATGGCAGTGGCTTTCATAAGCCACGCATATATCGTCGGTTAGCTTACTTTATTACGGACTTTCCAACGTGCCTTGCGTTTCTTACTGCCAATTTTTCGTCTGCGTCGCGGCTTAGCCATTCAATATCTCCTGTAATGTGTTTCTTACTTTCCAAACTTAATACAAACCGTTATTATAAAGGTTTATCGAAAGATTGCAAGAAGTCAGATGAATTTTCTTTTCTGGAGAAAAAAATGATCCAATGCGAAGAATGTGAATATTTCCAGCAGGATGACAATGGTCGGAGGATTTTCAACTGCGATCCATTCAAAAATATTAAGGAGCCCGAATGTCTCCAAAAATGGCACCTGCTCAGATTGGACCTGCTCGTTTCGCATTACAGGACAATGCTCTCATGGCAGCAAAAAATGGGCCCGATGCAGGATAAGATTTTTAAGTACGTCAAACGGGAACTGGATGATATCGACGAAGCCGATAGCTGGAAACTCCCCGACGATGAAGATCCGGATGGTCCGATTCCGCCCGTTTAAAGGGTTAAAACTCTTCTTATTGTTGTATAAAACCACTCTTTTATGCCCGTACGATGAAATTTCCTGCAATAAATTTCATCGTATTGACGTCTTTTCTAAAGAAACAGCACCGGTTATGATTGAACCGATGGAACTTGAAAATCTTATTGAGGATTGTAAAAACGGTGATGCAGAGGCGTTTAACCGTCTCATCAAGCTTTATTCGAATCGCTGTTATGCCTATTTCTTCCGGTTGACCGGAAAATCGCACATCAGCGATGAATTATTGAGCGATTTATTTATCAGGCTCATAAAAAAAATTCACTCTTTTCAGGGTGGTTCTTTTGAAAAATGGTTATTTACAGTTGCATCAAACCTGTTTAAGGATTATTTAAGACGACATTATCGTCAAAAACAGCTCCTTGAGATAAAAGCCGATCAACTCACGCAGACCAGCCAGGAAAAAACACTGGACAGTGAAGTGTTTGATCAGCTTCAGGTGGCCATCGAAAAACTCGATCCGGAAACCGCCGAGTTGATTACATTGCGATATTACAGCCAGATGAGCTTTAAAGAGTTGGCTGCGATGCGAAATGAGCCGATCGGCACAACCTTATCCAAGGTCCATCGTGGTCTCAAGAAGTTACGAGAAATCATGGAGTCGCTATGAAAGACAATAATCAAAATCTGGAACATTTACTGCGTCAGTTTGTTGACAATGCAGAAGCTGAACATATGGCCGATGACATCCGTCAGGCGGACCGTCTCTTTGATAACTATCAGGCTCCTTCCGTTCAGCCTGAGACCATCGCAGCGGTTCAACTCAACGTCCGCCGTCAACTTAAGCATACACGGCATATGCATCGACGCCGACAATGGATAGGCATCGCAGCCGTGGTTGCCATCTTTTTGATCGGCCTGTTTGTATTGAACGCACCTGACGCAACGACAACCAGCAGACAGGCTACTTTTACAACGTTTAAAGCAACCGAATGGGGGCTAAACAGCAATCTGCATGTGATGGATCAATCGCTGGCGGAAATTGAAAATGAACTCGGCAGCCTGGCTGAAACCATCGAGGCATTGGACACCGGCACCTATGAGCCCGTCAACCCCCTCCGGCTGGAATTAATTCAATTGGAAGAAATCGAAGCCATGACCAGCACCACCGAATTCTGGAAAGGATAAAACTTGATGAAGCATCCCTTACAACGATTCACCCGTGTGACATGCTGCCTGCTTGTTTGCCTGGCCGCAGCGGTTGCTGTTGCCGAAGACGATAGTTCGCAAGCCCCCACAGAAGAACAACAAGCGGCGTCGACCGACACTCAAAACGCCCAACCGCCGGCGCAACCCGAACCGGAAAAACCGCAGGACAAACAACCGCAACCGCAACAACAAGAACCCAAAAGCGAGCAACCCGAAGAGCCTGCACCCCAACAGCAGCAGCCTGCTGAACCGGCTCCCAAGCCTGAAGAGCAACAATCGGAAACACCGAAGCCGCAAGACAAGCAACCCGAACCTGAACAAAAGCAGCCACAGAATGATAAGCCCGCAGAGCCGGCTCCTGAGCCACAGGAACAGCAAGAAGCAAAGCCCCAGCCGGAAAAACCGGCTGAAGAGCCAAAATGGAAATCACATATTCAGGAAAAACACAAACCGCTGATGCAATGGCTCGAAAAAAACTACCCCAAAAGGGCCAACCGCCTCAAGGAACTGGGCAATAACGATCCGGAGAAATTTAACCAGCGACTGGATCAGGCCATGAAAGTCTATGAACCGATTCAGCGAGCAGAAAAAAATAACAATCACGAATTGGCAAAGGTTCTGCGAGAAGACGTGGATTTGAAACTTCGGCGGGATCAACTGCTCAGAAAATTGCCGTCGGCTCAGGAAGACCAGCGTCAGCCTCTACTGGATGAACTGAAAGAAGTCGTTTCCGCCCGCTTTGATGTGATCATCCAAAAGAAACAACTGGAATACAATCAAATCCGGGGACGCATGGATTGGCTCAACAAAAAACTCGAGCAGCACGGAAACGAATTGCAAAAGCTCAAGGATGAAAAAGATCAATCCGTCGAAAAGCGAATGAAAGAACTCGTCGAAGGAAAGATTGAGATAGACTGGTAAGTTCGGTCATCACAAACTTTTAAAAAGCCCGGCGCCTCTTGGCAACCGGGCTTTTTTTATTTTATACAGTCGGCTTGAAAGACCGCTTGATGGGATCGGTATCAGGTATGCTGTTGCTCGCGGCGAGTTGCTTCCTGCAGAATCCGCTTTTCGGCATTCGTCAGGCTGCCGATGCCTTCGTGGTGGACCTTGTCCAGAATCCGGTCCACTTCCTGCTGGAAGTTTTGTTCCTGTTTCATCTTTTTTTCCCAGTTGCCCTTGCTGCGAGACATCCGAAACTGCGTCATCTTTGGCTTGTACAGCACATACGCAAACCCCATCGCCAACCCGGTCAAATGAGCCGCTTCACCACCCACATTTTTGCCGACGGCGATATTTAAAAGGCTTAAAATGACAGCCATAATCACCAACCAATACATCGTCATGGGAATGATCCCCCACAGTAGTACTTTCAGCCGCGGATACATAATCACCATCGCTGCCATCAAACCGTAAATACCGCCCGAGGCGCCCACCATGATCCCTGCCGGGAGAATATGGAGAAGAACCAGTACCGTGTACACAATCCCGCCCGCAGCCCCGCAGACCAAATAATACTTCAGAAATGCTTTGGAACCCCAGGCCCGCTCAACAAATGGTCCCATGAAATACAGCACAATCAAATTAAAAACCAAATGCATCACGCCGGCATGGAGAAATTGATAAGTGATCACACGCCAAGGCTGCAAAGCATACCACAGCGTAACTGGAAACACAGACGCGTAACGACCAATATATTCCCCGAGAGCCGGAATCAGGCTGACAACTAAAAAAATCGCAAAATTGCTGATCAGCAGCCATTTTACGACCGGCGGCAACCCTCGAAATCCGCCACCCATGCTGTATTGCTGATCATAAGCATTCGGCCGGCCGTACTCTCTGTCATAAATTCCCATATCAATTCCTGCAAAGTGTTTCCAGTTTTGTATTCTGTTGTTATAATATCGGCAAAATCGAGCCCGTTTCAACCGAAAAACACAGAAATATGAATTATCGACATTATTTACAAACTAAGTTGGACCAATTCGCGGACGAAAACCTGCTCAGGCAGTGTATCTGCATTGATTCTGCGCAAGGCCCGACGATCCGGATGGCCGACGGCAGCGAAAAAGTGCTGTTGTGCAGTAATAATTACCTGAATCTGGCCAATGACGAGCGAATTTGCCAGGCCGCTCGCGACGCACTGGACACATATGGATTCGGTTCAACCGCATCACGTCTGATCAGCGGAACGATGAGCCCGCACGTGGAACTGGAAAACAAATTCGCCGCATTTTTTGGCAAAGAAGCAGCACTGTATTTCCCTTCCGGCTGGACGGCTAATCAGGCATTGCTGACCACCCTGCCGCAAAAAGGCGACCTGGTCCTCATTGACCGCTTCGACCACGCCTCCATCATCGACGCCGTCAAAGCCGGTGAAGCAGATTTCCGCACCTACCGCCGGGGACATATGGAAAAACTGGAAAAACATTTAGCCGACCCAAGCTACAACAATCGCTTTATCGTCACCGAAAGCATCTTTTCCATGGATGGAGACGCGGCCAACCTGGCCGAACTCGTCGAACTGAAAAAACGCTGCAATGCAATCCTGATTGTCGACGAAGCACATGCTCTGGGGTGTTTCGGTCCAACCGGAGCGGGATTGTGTGAGCAGGCAGGCATTCTGGACGAAGTGGACATCATCGTCGCCCCGCTGGGCAAAGCCCCCGCTGTCACCGGCGGAATCATTGCCGGGCCAAAGGCGGTAGTCGATTATCTCATCAACAAAGCCCGCCCATTCATCTATACCACCGCCCCGTCACCGGTCATCGCGGCGGCTGCGACGAAATCGCTTGAAATCATCCAAACCGAGCCGCAGCGAAGACAGCGATTACAGACCAACGCTGAGTTTCTCCGGAATAAATTACGTGAAATGGGCCTGAACATTGGCAACTCCACCAGCCAGATTATACCAGTTATTCTGGGCGATGCGGCCAAAGCCGTTGACGTCTCCAAAAAACTCTATGACGCGGGCTACTTCGTCTCAGCAATCCGGCCGCCCACCGTCCCCCCCAACACAGCAAGACTGCGAATTTCCCTCCAGTCCCATCACACACAACAGCAATTGGATGGCCTTTACAAAGCAGTAAAAGAAGTGGTGATATAAGAGAAAATCATAAAAAAACGCGTCAGGAAGGACCCGCCTTCACACCTTGCCCGCACAGGCCCACGTTTGCCTTGTGTGGCCTGCTTCTTTTTTCCGCGTTCCGTGGGCAAGTCAGGTTATAATTATTGTAAAATCAGGGGTAGATGAGTTTTGGTACCCCGCTAAGAAGCCTCATCTGATGCAAATAACACCACTTTTCCCTTTTCCATTCGCCTCATCAGATTCGGATGAGTTTTTCATAACAAATCGTCTATATCACCGAGACTTAGGGCAATTTTCAAATGGAACCCGACGCCATATCCAATATCGAAAAGTGCCGTTAATGCTGCTTTAGCAACCACTTGCTGGCTGTCAACACTTTCTGACTGCATGATTTTCTTATAGGCATCCAATGCCTCTTGATAACCAGACAGCTTCTTCGCGATTTCCTTGATCTTTTCCTGAGAATCAATTTCAAGAAACTTGATGCTTTCAAAAGCAATTAACCCCCAATTTGTTTATAAGCTTTCTCAATATAGGGTTTCGCTATCTCAAGATCAGTTTCATTTTTTATGGTAATTTCCAAATCTCCGGTTCCCCAGTGACCAATATTTCTGACGTCTTTTGCGATTGCAGGCAAGTCGCCAAGATCATCTGGATTCAGTTTTACATAAAGCGTAATCTTTCGAGTTTGAGGTTTTACACATACGATATTCTGTGAAGTTCTATATCCAATGTAAAGCTTTTTAGGATTCTCCACGACTGCTGCGTCTAGCGGAGATGCGGCTTCAGGCGGCCGCCGAATGCAAGCGGATTGCCGATATCTCAAGTCCTGCAAGCAATTCTGTAACTGGATGGTTATGGATGGGCGGTTCTCTCAAAACCCACTTCAGACGGCAAAAATTGATCCCGGGCAAAGCAAGAAACGAGCGGCCCTTGAGCCTGATGAACTTCGACAGCTTTTAGCCTACACTGAAACCGCCGGCATGTCCTACAGCCTGACCGGACGTGAACGTGCCATAGTTTACAGAATCGCCGCCGAAACAGGGCTGCGGGCTTCCGAGATCGATGCCTTGCTGATCAGGGACTTCAGCATGAATAAAGGGCTTGTCAAGCTATCAGGCGAATTTACTAAAAACAGGCAAGATGCAGAAATCCCCCTTAAACGCTCAACCATTGAAAAGCTCAAGGTGTTCTTCCATGACAAGAATCGGGATGAGAAGGCATTCAAAATGCCCTATATAACAAACTGTGCTCGAATGATTCGCAAAGATATCGACGAGGCTAAAATCAAAATCGAAAAAGAACGCGGCCATGTTGGCTTCCACAGCCTTCGCCATACTTTTGGATCAATGCTGGCTGCTTCCGGCGTACATCCCAAAACCGCCCAAAAGCTCATGCGGCACTCGGATATCAACCTGACCCTGTCCCGATACACCCATGTCTTTCGGGGGCAGGAAACCGAGGCGATTAATTCGTTGCCGGATTTGGATGTACCTGTACAAACGCAACAGGCAAAGACTGCTTAAACATGGAGACAATGAATTTGCCGACAGAAGAAATCACATTAACGGCATCGAGAACTTCTGGGCCATCGCTAAAGGGCGGCTCAATAAGTTCAGAGGCATCAGCAAAGGTACCTTTGCTCTGCACTTGAAAGAATGTGAATTTAGATTTAATCATCGACAAGATAACTTCTATAAATTACTGTTAAAAATACTCAGGAACAGCCCTATTTAGGGGCCTTAAGTTCCCTTGAACCTAAATTTAACACATAGAGTCCGATTGCGATGTCTTTTGCTTAGTCTTCACCATAGGTTCGTAGAAAATATGTGGGTGTACAACTCCAGGCGTGACAGTAGCTGTTAATCAGATAACCATCATAGGGCGAAAGATGATCTTGTCCGGGCACGTATACTTCCCAGAAAGTATCGGCCCCCTTTTCAATCATTTCACCCCAATAATCATTCATATATGCCACTGCGTTCTCATGTAGCCCAGCTTTAAATAAAGCCGCAACAACATGGTGGTGCAAATAGGGAGCAACCGGCTTTTGAGCCTGCTGATGTTTGTCCACATTTGCCATCGCCTGCTGAGCCTGTAGAGGAGTCGCCACACCAGCCAACACCATCCACGCCTGTGACGCCCAAGATATCTGACGGGCTGGACCACTAATATACAAGCCCATGTTCTCATCCCACAGCGATTTTTGCGCCGCTTTTTCCATATGCCCAATAATACCCGGAATGAATGCGACGTCACTCTCCCCGCCGATTTTCTCGGCAAGTTTGAGCATCGCCTTTAGACTATATATGATTGTGGCATGTTCGGCCGCCTGTCGGTCAAGGTTATTGTTCCAGTCTATAAAGAGCCACCAGTTCCCCGGATCAACAAATAATCCTTCTTTATTTACTGGTTCAAGTATAAAATCCAACTGCTTCAGCACCAGCGGCCACAGGTCTTTAGCCATCTCGATATCACCACTTGCCTGAACATAATCAAGCAGTGTCGGGGCAAACAATGCGGTATAGTCCAAAATGCAATCGCCTCCTCGAATCGCTTTTGGAGATTCAAATGCACATGTTGAGACAAGCCCCTTTTGGTCCGCAGTTCCTGCCAGAATATACAGTGAACGTTTTACCAGACCATAATTACGATAGGTCGCATAGTTAGCTTGTGCCTGAAGTCGTAAATCTCCCAGCCAGAGTCGTCGGTCCCGTTTCGGACCATCCTCAAAAACAGTTTGCATGCAATCTTTTAATGTCCGCAGTGAAAGGCAATCCAATGCGGCTTCTCGTTCATTACCCGGCGTAAATGGCAACAGCTTTGAATCATCTGCTGAAGAAACAGCCTCTGCACTGAAACCGGAAAATCCAAACTTGCCATGTGTGCTCGCTGCGACAACGCGTATCTTCACATAGCGAAACGCGTAGCGTCTGGGTAATCTCACCGTTTGCGGAACAATATCAATGTTCACTACCTCATCCTGCAGCCACGACCGAGACAACCACCCTTTATATGAATCAAGCGGTTCAGCCACTTCCGCAGGCATCTCGCCAAAGATCAATTCAAGCCGAACCGGTGCATCCACAGGAATATCAAAGTAACGCAATGACAGGCTGAAATATCCCGTAAAATGATCACCAAAATCCAGGATAAAGCTGTCGCCGGGCATCATTGGCTTATTACATACTGACTCGGGTGCATCTACCCTGACAGTCTTCCATCCTTGAAAACTGTCGGAGTCTTGTTCAGCTTTGACTATGGCAACCGGCTGCATTGGAGTGGAATGCAGTTTCGGTACGGCCTGTTCGGCTTTTTGCAACCATGACTCACGTCTTTTTTCAATCAGTTTCAGTTGACGCGAAAAAAGTTTTTCAAGATCAGCAGAAACCGTTTCTTTAATGGAAGCAGTTGTTGTCGAATCACTCGATATGTTATTAGCGTACAGTAACGGCATATTCACAATACACAACATCATAACGAGAGGCCACGAGGCAAATGGATGGATATCAGCTTTTTTCACAACAGACTCCTGTTTTCTTTCTTAACCATATTAAATCATCTCACTCGCAATGGTAGATTCACCGTTGCAACTTTTCCGGACGGATCAAAAATATATGTAAATAATCGATAGTTGCCACTCTGAGACGGCATTTCAATGACCACTTTATTGCTTTCAGTCGAAACAACCGCCCCCTCTATCGGGGCAATCCGGGGCTCCCAATCCCCCCCCACGCTTGGATTATCCGAGCCGTCTTTTCGCAAATCCCATTTAATGATTAATTCATCACTCTCAGGATCGGAAGCTTCGACCTCAAATTGAATTTTACTGGATGCTTCATAGACATGAGATGCAGTACGACTTTCAACATAAATCCTTTGAGACCCAATTTCCGGTGCCCGATTTTCAGGCCATTGCCCCGTCCAGAGATATTGCATGGTGTCGATCATTTCGACCGGGCTTCCATCGGGGAGAAACATATTAAACCATGTATGCGTTTTCTCCTGCTTGTTGCCCCACAGGAACACGTAGGAACCAAGGCAATTGGGTTTATTGTCAATCGCCGCCTTGTACGCCGTGTAATAGAATTTTGCCTTTTCCGTACTCGTTTCCTCAATGGGCAGTCCCCATTCAGTTTTTGGCGATTCCCACCAGCCCCGCGGACCAAATTCGGTTATGATGTAAGGCTTTTTAAAATTATATTTTTGAATCTCTGACGGCACGTGAGACAGCCTGCCATAACTATTAATGCCAATCGCGTCCAGCGTTGGACAGAGTTTTTGTATATCTTCAAGCTTTTTTCCAACCCCGGCGATCACAGTAATAACCGGATGGTTTTGATCAACCTGCTTTATCTGTTGGGCAATGCGTTCTATTTCTCTCCAGACCCGAACACTGTCCTCATCGCTTGCGTTATGCTCAACTTCATTACCAATGCTCCATATCAACAGTGCGGGGTGGTCTTTCAAGGCTTCAACTTCTTTGAGAATCCGCTCTCTTTGCTTTCTGAGCATCTCGGTGTCTTGATAGTTTGCGCCATGTCGCGGCTTATGCATCCGAAGGCCCATACAAACCGTTAATCCTTTTTCGGCTGCCTGGTCGAGAAATTCACGCGAACTGCCCCAGGATCGAATCGAATTACCGCCCGCGGCGACAAGCTGATCCAGATAAGCACTGCCGCCGGACCCGTTAATGAAATAGGGTTCGCCATTTCGGATCAATTCATATCGCTGAGCCACTTTTCGCACTTGTACTTTTGAAGGGCCGGTATTGGGAAGACCTTCATATACGTCATCCGTAACACCCCAGCAGTTCAGAAGGCCGGCCTGCAGGCAAATGAGAAATAGTAATAATTTGTTCTTCACGATGACTCTCTTAATCTATCAATTAAGTTCTTTGCTTAACCAGTTTTGGCACCATTGTACAAGATCGTACAGATTAACAATATTATTGCCATCGACATCCGCGGCATAATCACCGGCTTTCCATTTTTTCGCCAGATAAGCAAAATCATGCATATCCACAACTCCGTCCTGAATATAATCGCCCGAAAGTGTTTCCGAAAACCAGGGAACGGTCGTGGTAAACTCATAATGGCCGGGCTGAACCGAATAAACTCGGCAGTCGTCTTCTTCCGCAAGGACCGTTACGCCTTCAGCCTGGGCTGCGGCCACACCGGTTTCCGTCACGTTCGGCCGGAAGCTGCTGATCGGAACATAAACGGTCGCCGTCGTATTAACCGGTACATCAATACTCAGAGTATAAGTGTCATTATTAGCCTGCCAACTCGATGCAATCGGGCCATGAGGTGAATCGGTGTGTGCATGGACATAGGTCAAGTTACTTATAAGCTGAGGCTTGATGATAACGTGTTTGTAGGCCGGTTGTTCGGGATCACACTGGATACCCGCCAATCCTTCATAGAACCACAAGACCAGATCACCAGCCAACATTAAGTGATTTTTGGAATTGATATTGTAGAATTGGTCCAGGTTTTGGGCCGTGTCTGCATTCCAAAGCTCCCAAAATGTCGTCGCGCCGTTTTCAATCATATAGCCCAGGCTCGGATACGTCGTCTGGGTAGCGACCGCATAGATCACATCCGGACGGTCGGCAAGGGCTCGCGTCAGCCACTGCGCCCCGATCAGACCGGTTACCGTATGGCCGTTCTGGACAACCATAATGTCATTCACCAAACTATCAATGACTTGTTGCCGGTGACTATCCGGTACCATACCAAAACCTAATGGCAGTACGTAGGAAGTATGAGTTCCATTGTCATATTGATTATTCGCGTAATCAAAGAGTGCTGTATTGAGCCCGTCTCTGAGCGTCGCTGCGAGAGATAAAAATTCTGCCTGATCAGTGGATTTACCCAGCAAACCTGCAAATCGGGCCATGCACTCCACGTCATAGTAAAAATACGTCGTTGACAAAATCGTTCCCGATGTCTTTCTGTATTCCTCACACACGGGCAGCGTGGGATCCTCGGGTGGTGTGCACCAGTCGCCGAATGTATCTTTGTGAATCGTGTTATCTGATTGAACCAAGTTCTTTACATGATCAGTCCATGCTTTCATCGCATCATAATTATCACGAACCACACGTATATCACCATATCGGCTGTACAACCAGTTGGTGATCATGACATAGGTGCTGGGCCACGTCACATCATCCATGTCCATCCCCCAATATCCCGGCGCAATCGCGGGGAGTCGCCCGTCGGGAAATTGGGTTTCTTTGATGTCCGTCATCCATTTTTCATAGAATCGATAGTTATCATAAAAATAGCTGCCGCTCTCGGAATGTGCCACAACATCGCCCAGCCAGCCCTGTCGTTCGTCACGCTGTGGGCAGTCCGTCGGAATACTGCGTGAGTTGCCACGCACACCCCAAACTACATTTTTGTAAATCTGATTCAATAGTGAATTGGAACACTCAAAATCACCTATCTTCTTCATGTCATCATGCACTACGCGTCCGCGTAAGCTATCGATTGTCGGCGTGCCGGAAAACCCCGTCACTTCTACATATCGAAAGCCGCGGTATGTGAATCGGGGCTCATACACTTCGACACCCTGTCCTTTAAGAGTATACTCGTCAGTCGCCTCTGAGTTACGCATACTAAACGTGTCCAGTGTCCCGTCATCAGCTACATCTTCCGCATACCGCAGCGTCACTGCCGTCCCGGCGTCTCCTTCAACCGTCAATTGACACCAGCCAACCATATTCTGGCCCATATCGTAAATATAGACTCCCGGGCTTACTTGTTTGACCGAAACCGGCGTCAGCGTTTCCGTTACACGAATCGGATCGATAAACTGTGATTTCAATGTCCCAAAGCCAAAATCGCCGTTGTTACATGCCCCCCAATCGGAATCATCAAAACCCGCTGTTGACCAGCCGGATATCTCCATACGGGCATCGTATGTCTCACCATGATATTCGTGATGATCACGAATGGGGCCCTTATCAGTACATTTCCAATTTGTGTTACTGCTTATCACATCTTTTGTTCCATCTTCATATGCAATCGCAATTTGCACAATCATTTGTGGAAATGTGGCCCATCCATTTTGTGTCAACCGTCCGCCGGCCAGCATCACACCAACAGCGTTATCCCCCTGATTGAGCATCGAGGTGATATCATACGTCACATAGAAAACCGTTTTCCTGTAATCCGTCAGCCCCGGCGAAAGTACATGATCGCCAACTTTGTCGCCATTCAAATATAATTCGGAAAGTGAGATACCGGAAATATAAGCGGTTGCATGTTCAACTTCTTTGGAAATGGAAAAATTATGACGAATCAAATATGCCGGATTGCCTCCACTAATAGAAGAAACGGTATACCAAGGTCCGATTCCCATTTGCCCCACTTCCTGAGCCCCCCCCCAAGACGAATCATCATATGTAACCGTTTCCCAATTTGTATCATAGCTGTTGTTTGTCAGCCACAGATGACCGGTATTCAAATCTAAAGGACCTGACTGCAGATTGACCGTAATGGCGGCAATCCAACTGGCGGCACCATAACTGGCATTAACCGTCCGTACCGCCAAAACATTATCACCATTCTGTAAATACGGGGCGATGTCAAAAACTTCCGCACTTCTCCAACCATCGACCTCACTATCGCTATAAACACTTTGCCCGTTAACAAATAGTTCAAACTGATCGTCGGCAGTTATGATACAGGGAGCATTTTCAACTTCGCTGATATCAGAAATTGTAAAACTCCTGCGAAAATAACGAGTCCCAGCCGAGACCCCGCTCACCGGGTCGCCGTCCGGATACCAAATCCATTGAGCATCATTCCAATCAAGTTCTGAAGGTGTGGGTTTGATCCATTGCCCCTGCCAGTCCGATTGATTCAACAGCCCCATTGTCCACGAAGCCGCTGAACTCCAATTCGAGACTTGGTCATCTTTATCCCAAACGCGAACCTTCCAATAACATCGCATCTCAGAAGTCAGACTACTTCCGGCATATTCGATATGAATCGATTGATCCGAAACAATCTTTCCGGTATTCCAAAGATTACCATTACCCGCAGTCAACTTCTCGGGTGTATCGGCCACCAGGATCTGATAAGCGGTCTGCTTTTGCCCCCTCACGCCGGAAGTAACCGGCATCATTTTCCAACTCAAACAGGGCCTAACGGTGTCAATACCTATTGGGTTTTCAATCCACTCACAGCGTAGATTATCAACCTGAATTCCGGGCAAATCCGCAACAGCAGACACCCCCAAAAACACAACGACACAAAAAATCAGCATAGATACGATATAACGCGTTTTCATTAAATACTCCTGATGTTATATTTCCAAAACCCTCAAAACAGTTCAAAACTTCCCTCAAGACCTTCCGCAGAATTGGGACCCACCCAGACTTTGAATCCTCCGGTCTCTACGGAATATTCCATATTAATATCATGGAACATCAAATCGGAGGTCGGCAGTTCAAAGTGAACCGTTTTCTGCTCGCCGGGATTCAGATATACTCTCTGAAAACCTTTCAATTCTTTAACCGGGCGGGTAACGGAACCGACCAGGTCGCGTACATAAAGCTGAACCACTTCATGGCCCGCCACATTCCCTGTGTTAGTGACGTCAACAGACAATTTAACCACACCGGGAATTTCAACTTGATCGTCTTCAATTTTCAGATTGTCATATGTAAACGTTGTGTAGCTGAGACCATATCCAAACGGTAAAAGCGGCGTATTAGGAGAATCGATATATCGCGATTGATAACGAACATCCTGAATAAAAGGACGTCCCGTATTTTTCATATTATAATAAATAGGTATTTGGCCTGCGCTGCGGGGAAATGTCGCGGTTATTTTTCCACCTGGATTATAATCGCCAAAAAGAACATCCGCAATACCATTGCCGCCTTCAATCCCCGGATGCCATGTCAGAAGAATCGCCGGAATATTTTCAAGCTCCCAGTTAATCGTCAATGGACGGCCCGTAAACAAAAGCATTACAATGGGCGTGCCGGTTTTTTGGATCTCTTTGAGCAATTGAAGCTGAACACCCGGAAGATTCAAATCCGTCCGGCTATGAGCTTCTCCGTTGTGCCTCTCCCCTTCACCAAGAGCCATAATCACAACATCGGACTGCCCTGCAATCCACACCGCTTCAGCAAATCCCTCTGTCGAGATGCCGTCAAAATCACACCCTTTCGTATAACGAATGTCACAGTGATTATTTTCAAGGGCCTTTTTTAATCCCTGAATCACAGTCACCGTATCAGAAGCATCGGCGGCCACAGACCATGTCCCCAGCAAGTCCGGCTGATTATCAGCAAGTGGTCCAATCAATGCAATCGAACCTGTATTTTTTTCAAGCGGTAGTAAATCCCCTTCATTTTTCAACAATACGACAGATTCTCGCACACTTTGACGAGCGACAGCTCTATGCTCATCAGCCAAAAGTACCTTTTCTTTCTGATCAGGATCAACATAAGGATTATCGAACAATCCCAATCGGAATTTGATGCGAAGAACCCGGCGTACTGCCTCATCGAGCACATCTTCGGACAATTTCCCTTCCTCGACAAGGCGAGGAACATTCCAGATATAGCTCTGACTGGCCATGTCCAAGTCAACGCCCGCTGTCAATGCCAAAGATCCGGCTTCGGATTCATTCTTAACGATCCCATGATCGACCATTTCCTCAATGGACTCCCAGTCACTGACCACAAAACCATCAAATCCCCATTCATCACGAAGAATTTCGGTTAGCAAAAATCGATTCCCCGTTGCCGGCACCCCATCAAGATCATTAAAGCCGCTCATTAAGGTTGCTGCCCCTTCCTCGACGCCCGCTTTGAACGGTACTAAATACACATCGCGTAATGTTCGAACAGGAACCTCTGTCGAATGATATTCACGGCCGGCCTGAGCGGCCCCATAAGCCGCGAAGTGCTTTAAACAAGCCGCCATCGTATCCGGAGCCGCAAGGTCATCGCCCTGATATCCGCGAACTTTAGCCTTGGCGATTAAAGCGCCCAAATAGGGATCCTCTCCCGCACCTTCCGCAATACGTCCCCAACGTGGATCGCGGGCAATATCCACCATCGGAGAGAACGTCCAGTCAATCCCAACCGTACGGGCTTCTTTCGCAGCAATCGATGCGGTCTGTTCCATCAAATCAAGATCCCAACTCGCAGACTCCCCTAACGGAATAGGAAAAATGGTTCGATAGCCGTGAATGACATCGTAGCCAAAAATAAGCGGAATCCCAAGGCGGCTTTCTGAAACAGCAAGTCTTTGGTAGTGATTTCTCAGATGCACATCTTTGACAAACAGGAAAGATCCGATATGGCCCTTCTTAATTTCACTTTCAACATCAACCGGATCGGCCTGCCATTCATGGCTTAATTGATTTAACTGACCGGCCTTCTCATCAAGTGTCATTTGGCTGATCAGATGATCAATTTTTACTTCAAGAACTGTGTCAAGATCACTGGAATATTTCGACTTTGATTGACAACCAAGCTGAAGTGCAATTAATACGGTACAGACCAATAAAATCTTACAATACTTCATTTCTTTCTCCGATTTGACAGACCGTCTAACAAGATAATTTCAAAATGCTGATTGAACGCTTTCTTTATCTCGCCCGTGGCCAACCATCCCTGTTATTATTTTATTACGCTTTTACATTTAAATACATTTGAAACGTTTCTTACCAAGTCGAGTCACAGAAAACATCCTGGGGATTGTTACAATTCATCCACTCAGCCGCTAAGACGGCAAGATCATCCATATTAACCTCACCGTCCGTTTCCATATCAGCCCCTTGACAATTATTATTGCCACTGCAATTCGTATCCAGCCAGAATTCAGCAAAAGTTCTCAAATCATCGATATCGACATAACAATCGCCCGTCAAATCTGCCACTATTTCCACACCTTCAGCAAGAACATCTGCACAGGTATATGGATCAGGATTGCTGGACGTTTCCTTGACACTCACCGAATCGATCCAGATTGTCCGGTAACCCGTAGCACCAAGCAGAAAATTCAAGTCGACATTGTCATCGTCCGGAGCCCAACCGGTCAACCTGTATGTCTGCGGCGTGGTGCTCAAATTGACCGTACCGAGAATAAATGAATTCCAAGGGGAATGTGTTTCCTGCAGGACTACGCGAATGCTGGTACTTTGATCTGCCACGGCTTGAAAACTTAATTCATAATAAAATCCGCCCTTTGTGTCAAGGTTCTGATGATAAACCAGTTCCCAGTCATTGCCCGTCACCCACTCAATCTGCAGTTTACTGGAATTTTGACCCGACAATTTTGAAGTCGTATCGATACTGGCTTGCACCCAACCATTTCCAGTTGCTGACCAGGGATTTCTCCCTAAGTCGAATTCCCCATTGATGGCTTTCTCTACTGTCGGAGCCGTAACAACCCTAATTGGATCAGACACGGGGCCGCGGTTACCGCCCTGATCAATCGCTGTAATGTAATAGGCATGGGTAGTCCCGGCAACAATATCATCCCAATCTTCGTAGGTCGGCAAATTATTATAACCGACCAGAACACCGTCACGTTTGATTTCATACCGGTTGATACCCGTATCGTCAGCCGGCTCAGTCCAAGACAGCAATACCGGGGCGTTGACAGTATCAACGGTGACATCTGTCACTTTACCCGGAGCGGTGGTATCGACAACCTCAGTCATCTCTGCACGGAGGCTGGGTTCATCCATTCCATTCAGATAAAGCGACGAATCCAACTCACTCTGATACCACCCTAATACATCTGAAGCCTCCGGAATGTGAATCCGACAGTCTAACCAGCCGATCTCGTTGTTCCAAGCAGCATTAATATAACAGAAATTCTTAATACCTCGCCAATTCTCAATCATGTTAAAGTAAGGAATAAACCAACCATCCCAACTGGCTTGCCCATTGGTTGTTTCAACGTAAACCGGGCCGGATTCGCCAATTAAAACCGGCTTGCCCCGCGTCTCAGCATCAGACAGTAAAGCCGAGGTGTAAGCACTTTGAATGTTGCCGGCACCAAATTGATTAATGCTCATCCAATCCACATAGTCATCGCCCGGATAATAAGCAAGATAGGGGCCTTGAATTACATTGAAGACGGTTGCCGCTTCTACATTATTGGCCCGCAGCGCATCGGTAATTCGGATGAATGCTGCTTTGTAAATGGCCGGATCATAACCATTGTGAGAACCGTTACACTCATAGCCGATACGGAGATAGACCGGGTAGCCGAGTTTATTGAGATCGTCACAAAATCGCTGGATATCACCATCGTATTCTCCGCTAGCAACCTTGCTCAATTCTGTATCGTCGTTTGTAGGCAGCCAAAGCCCCATCTGCACGGGCATATAAACACCATCCGACAACTCCCTTCGATACCGCTCAAGGTCCTGCCGCAACGCAGGTAAAAATGGAGCGGTTAAATTACAATAGGACATATAGCAGGCAGGCCGTCGCTGATCGGAATTCATTGCCCACCAGTATTCCCAGAAATCCGCAATATTCTGGCCGCCGGAATGCATGACAAGATTTTGAGGTTCGAGTTTGGCACCATAGTAATGACGCTCTGTCTCGACATCTCCATTAATCTGGCAGAAATAAATATCATCAAAAAGGCCGACACCGCTGGCCCCGTTTTCATCAATCAACATCAAATTAAACGTAATCGTATCATAGCTTTTCGTAAAAACAAGTGTCTCGCTCACCGAATGCCACACATCCTCGGTGATACCGGGGGTAATATTAAGCTGCTGTGTCCATTCGGCGTTACCGCCATTTTTCATTTCCGCCTGGATGACAACTCGTTTACCCGCAAGATTGGCTCCGGCCAGCAGGTGCCCGCCCAATTCATACGTCCCAGGGCCAACCGAGTAAATCTCCTGGAAAATACCGTTATTATGATACCATATAGCAGCACATTTATCCCCCTCGACCGGGTCCGTTTGCGACAAAACCGTATTACCGTCACCCCACGCCCCCCAGAAACCGGAGCTTTCAAAATCCCCGTTGCCCAGAAGATTCGGACCTAAATTGGCGTTTGCAATGCCGATAACCGCCGATATCATGATGCACTGTACTAATTGTTTCATTGACTTTGTAGCCCCCAAGTATACCTGTTATAATTTCAGAGAAATAAGATGCGGCTTTATGTTGGCACAAAGCCGCATCGAATATACAAATTTCAAGTTGTTAAGGTTCTATTAACGACGTTTACTCCGAAGCAGCAGTCCCCCAAGCCCCAGCAGGGCCATTGTGGCTGGTTCCGGCACCTCACGTGTCAGCATAAAATCATCAACAGTTGCATTTATCGAACTTCCGTCAGCCCCTAAGGCTCCCAGGCCAACTCCGGCAATCACAGGATTCGTGCCCCACTGATCAGTCATCGCCAAAACGCCATTAACATAGGTGCTAATTGACCAAGACGTTTCACTCTGGGTGGTATCGATAACACATTCGAGCAACACCTCGCCGCTGATGTCAACACCCAGATCGGCTGAAGTCTTATCATCCTCGGGAGCGTAATCACCCCATACAAAAGACTTTACAGAACCGTCGCCGCCATTATCTTGATAGATGATTGATGGGCCGGCAGGAATCCATACAAAACCATCATTGACATGACTGGCATCAGCGCTGTTCACAAAACCAAGTCCCAGCCAATGACCACCTGAAAGCACATCAACCTTGGCAGACAGTGTGTAAATATATCCATTCTCAGGCGCAAACGGCAGGAGACCGTTTTGCCCTGAAAACCACCCTGGCGAGCTAACAACAAGCTTACCCGATCCGTCCAAGTTCAGATAGGTGCCATCCGCAGCCCATGCATCAGATCCAATATCCGGAGTTACCCCATTTAGTGACCCTGCCGGGCCGTCAAACGAATCATAAATCAGGAGCTCTGCGTGAGTTAACGCAACCAGACACATACACATTAAAACCACGAATACTCTTTTCATCTTTACAATCCTCCACAGAATTAAGCAAATAAATAGTTAAAGAACCCAAAACCTCACTTTAAAAAGCACACTTATTCATCCTTCACGTCTGCCGAGTACCGATAAAACTCGGTGCTTGAAAAACGCTACAAGGCGTTCAATTCAACGATTACAGATTACAATCCAGCTTGTCGCTAATGCAATCCAACCAATCTACAGCCAATACTGAAAAGTCCTCCAAGTCAACATCGCAATCACCATCAATGTCCCCGATAACCCGTCCGGAAAGGCCGTTAGCAGGATGGGTAGCGAGAATATCATCAGGATCGTTATAAGCTGCTTCACAAGCCGTTGTGTGTACGATAAATGTCACTGAATCACTATCCGTCCACAACGCGTCCTCTGCTGTCAACTGGAATTGGTAATACCCCGTACTGTTAACCGTTACGAATGTATCGACCGCACTCGGATCATCAATCACAACAGACGCTTCGGCGGGGTCCTGAGCAATAATCGTCCACGTCGTGGTCAAAGCACTTTGCTCATCATCAATGACCGTCCCGTCCAGGACAATAATCGTATTACTGGGATCAACCGGATCAAGCCAGATATGAATGTAACCGTCACTGCTGGCGGTCCCTGCTGCATCGGCTTCGACCTCCGGAGCAATATCATTGATTGTCGTGAAGGCCCAAATATCACCTTCGGTCGTTATTGGACCTCCTGAATTCGGGTCAGTAACATCAACTCTCCAATAATACTTAGTTAAAGGGTCAAGAGTAATTCCGTATGTACCCAGAGTAATTGATTCAGCAGCTAAACCCGTGACGACCAGAGATATATCATTGGCGTCTCCATCGTCGGCTTCAAAATAAACATCACAGGCAATTGTGTCGTTCGGATTGTTCGGATCCGGGTTTACCCAGTTCAACTCATCAAGAGAGGGATAAACTAAAGTATCGCCGTCAGACGGAGTCGGAAACTGGGCTTTGCCGGCGGCACCGCAGGCGAGGGTAAATTCGTCAACGCTTGCTACAATTCCGGCTCCCTGTCCGCCATCCCAATCGAATACGCCCACGCCAACGCCCACAATCTCAGGATTCGTGGTGTAAGTCCCTGACTGGACCAATACTCCTTGGGCATAAGTTTCCCATGTCCACGACGCATCAGTCGTATTTAAAATAATTGTGAGCAGCACAACCCCAGACAAATCAACGCCCAAGTCAGCAGCATAAACATCACCGGAACCGTTATCCGTCCCCAATCCTCCAAAGGACTGAAGACTTTCACCGCTTTTTAAAAGCATCCATGGGCCAGCATTTGCAGCACCAGGAAATTGCTGATCCCCTTCGTAAACAGACACATTAGTCGCAAAACCCAAGCACGCCCAATCCGTCGCTACGACGTCAACCTCAACGGAAAGCGTATAAACATTTCCGCTCTCGATTGTAACAGGCAAAAGTCCCACACGGCCATCAGACCAGTCTGATGATGGATCAGCACTCATATTCAATACCGATCCGTCTGTGTTCATAAAGGTACTATCGGCAAGCCAGGTATTGGATCCGACATCGGGAGATGACCCGTGAAGCGGACCTGTCCGGCCAAACGAATCATAAATCAGCACATCAGCCTGAGTCAACGCAACCAGGCACACCCACATTAAAATCACCACCACTCTCTTTGTCATCATTTTGATCTCCATAAAATATACTTTCAAAGATTATTTCTTTACGAATACAAACTCTTTGAAAAACAGAAGCGGAAAACCCGCCCCTGTTTTTCGTGATGAGATATATATTTGTTATAGTCCGTTCAGCCAGCCCTCTGCAACTTCTGAAAAATCCAGCATATCCACGGCACAATCCCCATTCAAATCAGTCGGCTGCAGCGAACACTCCGTCTCTATTGTGAGCCAGGCATTCGCCAATTCAATCAAATCGTTAAGATCGGTAACCAGATCATAATCAATGTCACCCTGAGGGGGCAAAATCGCAGCCAAAGATGCAAGCTGATCTGCCTTTAATGCATTTTCCCAAATAGTCACCTCATCGAGGATCCCTTTGTAATAGATAGCATCTGTCCAACCATACGTTGTGGTCCAATAAATATCCGTCCCAAAACCAAGCAAATTAAATGCAAATCCACTTGTCGATCCCGTCATGTCATCCACAGAAACACCATCGATATACAGAGTCCAGATGCTGCCAAGACGAGTGACTGCATAATAATGCCACTGACCGTCATTCACCGTAGTAATTCCCGAATTCATGCCACTGAGCACTCCGGCATCATCCCGAACAAGGACACAGATCGCCCCCGGTACTGTTTGAGCACCGTCATGGCCTATAGCAATCGTCAGGATAGGTTGATCGCTGGTATTGCTTCGCATTGAGAATAACGGACCGTAATCCGCAACCGTTCTGAAATAGCCGGCAATTGAAAAATCGCCATCATTAACCGGAATTGAGCCAATGGCATCACTGACATCCACATATTGGCCGCTTCCATTGAAATATAAGCCATTATTCACAAGCCCGTACACACGCGACACACCAAAGGTATTCGGATCATCAATACCTATCAGCGTTCCATCTTCACCTAGAAAGTTCTCCTCAGCTATATAATTGGCTTCTTCATCCAACTTCCATTCGAGAATCTTAATCGCATCGGGCAAAGGAACCGTGCTGAAGTCCCATATCGGACTGGTATGAACGACCAATCCGCCTTCTTCGACAACTTCTACCTGCCAGTAGTACTCCTCATCGACCAGAACCGTCGGATTATATGTGGCAACCGCCAAACCACTTTGATCATCAACCAGATTAATAAGATTCGGATCGGTCGCCACCTTGATGTTATAGCTCGGATTGGAAATGTCACCATTCAAAATCCAACTCAATTCGACGCCCCCATCCGCATCCAAAGCACTGCCGGGCAAAGGTGTCGGATCAAGATAGATGTCCGTGGCAACTTCGTTGCTGAATCCATAATGATGCCAGGAATTGCCTGAATTAATCGCATTAAACGTCAGCGTAACAGTCCCAGAGGCCGGAGCCGTATAGAAGTATTTATACAAAACGCCGGTTGCATTGTCATAAATATTTTGGTCCAATGCGGTAGTACGCCCCTCGGCACTAGTGGTGACATTGACAACACGAGTGCCAACAGAACCCCAGCCGCGAACATACTTGGTCAAAACATAATTCTCGTCCGGTGTTAACCCTATCAATGTCAAGGTTGCCGGATCACCCCAGTAAAAGCTTTTGACCAAGGTAGCCCCGTCTCCATAAATGTTCTCACCAGTAGCACCACCGTACGCATTCGTTGCGCCGCTCAATGACCAATCAGCACCTTGCCAGTCAATGTCATTTTCAAAAGCAACACCATTGATCGGAGTAGAGACAGACTCACTGCTGTTAAAGTTCACTTTGTGAGTGTAAATTTTACCGGCACTCACATCGACATCCCAATCCCCCGTCCAGACATCTTCCGTCCACACCTGGCCTTCTAGACCCGTATGAAAACTGCGTACGTCTGTTACCTGGTTCGGTTCACCATCAAGATATGTTACCACACTCCAATAATAAAGTTGATTCGGATCGATATCCGGAACAAAACTGAAATCTGACTGCTGAGAACTAACTAATGCAACCGGGTCCAAAGTTTCCACATTGGTTTCATTCGGATCCATATACACATCAAATAACGGATTCGTCAGGCTTCCGGCAACCACTTCATCCCAAATCAATTCAACCGTATCCGGATTAATTTGTGTAACACCGTCATAATCAACCGGCTTTACAGGAAATATTACAATTGGCACTTCGTCGGTGTTTTCACGGTTAGCAAATGCATACAAATGGAGGCCGCTAAGTCCCAGATTCAATTCGCCGTTTTCATCAGCTCGATAAATCCCGACAAACTTGACACCGTTACCCACACCATACATATTCTGATTGTATTCATGAGAACGATTTCCATGCGTTATGGTTACAAGACGCTCAGAAGGGGAATCCCACTCACAACTTAACAGCGTTATTTCATACAGGCTATCAGGAGTCAGACCGGTTAGAGTCAACAGTTCGCCGTAGAAGTGAAACTCGGATGCAAGTGCAGCACTTTCGCCTGTAATATTGTTGTCTGAATCCTGTGTGCTGTATGGTCCTTCGCCATTTGTATCCGTGTAAGACCAGTTTGTCCCGGAGTTGAGACCGGTCGTAAATGCCAGACCGGCAATGGCATTCGGATCGATACCTGTTGTGCCCACATTCACTGCATGCGTATAGGTGTACGAAGAGTCAATGCCTGTTGTCGCATCATCAAACCAAGGAGAAACCGTAAAATAAGCCGCATTCGTAATACTATGAATTACCACTAACAAACTCATCATCCACACCCATTTTTGTCTTCTGGACATGTTAAATCCTCCACAGCTAAGTTTGAATAAATTACCCATAATCACCATTCCTACGTTTCCCGCATTCTTTACATCACGTTTTCACCTCTATTTTAAGACCGTAGGTATCCGCCCCGGTATGTAGGTTTTTTTCATCCAAAGATAATCCTCTGTGGGCAGTCCGTCAATCCCCAAAGCAGACCGATCTTTTTCCCCGGCTTCTGCCATTTCTATCGTCATTTCATTTACCCATTTATGCTTATCTGCATGTCCATCAGCAAACGCAAATGTGCTGCTGTTATTGTGCAAAACCGCCACCGGGTCAATCCAAATGGGGGAACTGGGGTTCATGTCCAGGTTCCAGCCTCGATCATTCCACCCAGCCTGCCGCTCTGTTTCTTCAAGAAATACAATCTTATTGCCCGGGGACACGAACTCAGACATCTTTGATATTTCACTTTCGAACTCCCCGGTTCCGGCCCAGTCAGATCGTTTGGAAAGAGGCTTTCCAATTGAATAGGTTCGATATCCCCCCAAACCGACCGAACTGCTTACCTCACTGCGTGAGCGTTTGTCAGCCGGACAGTTATATAATTTCGGAGCTTCAATATACGGCCATAAACCGCCGGCTTCAAATCCCCTGATTTTATCTTGAATTGACTCATTGGAAGCTTGTCTGTTAGCCCCCATTGGCCTTCCCACCCAGGTGTGGACCATCACCGTTGAAGGACCGGAAGGCCGGTTGGTATTGGTAACATATCCTGCCATGTCGCCAACATTATATGACACATCACCATCAACAATATACGAATCATAATCATCCGCATAGAGGATGTATGATTTGATCAACTGCGACTCATTCGCCAGACACACAGCACCCTGCGCAAGCCGTTTGGCACTTTTTAAGGCCGGCACCATAATACTCAACAGCAGCGCAATGATCGCAATAACAACAAGCAACTCAATCAACGTAAATCCTTTTCTTCTCGACATCTTTTTCATCCTCTTTTCCTTATTAAACGATGCTAATGGCACACTCCATATTATTCGACAACCAAATGTGGATTTACAAATACCCCCCAATCATTGTAATAGCTGAATTCATCGCTCCCTTCGGTGACAACCAGAGACAGGAATCGGTCCTCATTGGTCAAAGAAATATCAATTTCTAACATCTGCCTGCTATTCATATCCTGCTGTACAAACACAGGTTTACCGTCTACTAAGACCCATACATCGAAACTTTGACTTTCCAAAGCAATTTCGCCAGCTCCAAAGACACTTTGGAATTTTTTGACTTGCGTTAATTCCGGGAATATTTTCCGGACTTTCCATAAATCAAATGTAATCCCTAAGTTGGCATGCATAAATACGGTTTCATCTGTTGGATTACGACGATATTGCTTAGACATAACACCCATTGTCTGCAATGGAACGTCACCTTGACTAGCTTTGTTTAAAATCACATCTGTCTTGGGGATATCTCCAACGTAGTTTTGATACGGACTCAAATCACGCGGTATTTGAAGCGAATTGACAATATTATATTTAAAAGCATTTGAAGTTCTTGGGCACTCCCAGGTGTCTCCCTGCGATGTAACCACAACAGGTCCGTTGCTTCCATCCGGCACGAAAACGCCATCGATATAATCACTGGTTGAGACCGAAATATATTCACCATTTCCAGCACGCTCTGGGGTGAATGCCCAATGAGTCATGTTGCCAGTCAATGGGTCAATGGAGTTCTCAATCGTTCCGGTTCCGAGGCCGTTTCCGGCACCGACGATATCACTTAAACTAAGCTCTCGCTGTCCTCGCCAGATAACATTTTTTTCAGATTGTATATCGCGGATAAATAACCGATCATCACATCGAATATCAGAGATCTCTTGATTAGACGAAACCTTTTTAGCAAACCCTTCAACAACTTCGACAGTATCCTTATTGAAACGGTCACCGGCAATAAGGACGGTTTTACCTTTAATGACGTGTAGAAAAGTGTCCCCATGTGCTTCAGCATTGATGCCGAATTCAGTCCCTAAATCGATCACACGTGCATTAGGGGTGTAAATTGAAAATCCAATCGCTTCTTTAGGGACCATTGTATAAAGTCGACCATATCGCAAATTGATTTGATCTTTTGAAATCAACTCAAATTCAGCCGGTGCCTCAACAACAACTTTTGTGTGATTATCAAATAATAGTTCAACAACTCCTTCACGAAGCATCAGCGAAGAAGAATCTGATTTTAAGCGTTCCCCTTCCTGTACTATCACATCCGCCCATTTCGCATTGATGCTATCAGTTAAAGTCGCAATCTCAACACCTCTTTTGGAAGGCGCAAACTGCAAAAACAAAACGATGAAAAGTACTGCCGCCGCATTCATGGCTAAGAAAACAATACTAAACGTGCTCATTTTTCGTTTTTCACGTTCAGGGTAAACAACTTTTTGGATCAACTTTTCCTGGGGCTCTTCTTTGTGTAAATCAATTTCAGGAGCCGCTTTTTCATATTCAAGCAACTGCTGCCACAATTCAGCCGACAATACAGCATCTTCGTCTCCGGAAGGTTGCTGTGTTAATCCGAGTGAAACACCCGGACAGATTAAATGCCCATGCACTTCAGCGACTTGAGCGTAAATAGCAAGTAACTCAGGATCGCGAGACAAACTCTTTTCAAAGGCTCGCATTTTCTCCGGATCCATATTGCCGTCAAATATCCGGCAAATTAATTCGCATTCTCGAAATATTTCTTGTTCGCTTTTCATTCGTCTGCCACAAGAGTCTTTTGAATACATCGATACAAGATGTAATGAATTCTGGACAGCGCCTTATAAAGTCCGTTTACGGAGCGTCCGATACGTTCTGAAAGTGCTTTGGTCGTGATTTTCTGGTTGTACTTCAACTGAATTAAGCGTTTGTCATTGATTGATAATTTTGAAACACAATTTTCCAATGCACTGATACGCTGATCCTTGCGATTCTTACGTTTGGCTTGGTAGTCCGAAATTAATCGGATTGTTTCTTCCGAATAACGAACGCGATTACTCTTACTTTTCCGGATATAGTCAATGACTTTATTGCGAGCAATCCGAACACCCCAGGAAGCAAAATCTGTCCCGATTTTGTAATCATCAAAATGCTCCCACATTGACGAAGCAACCTCTTGAAGAATGTCGTCAGCTTCATTGATTCGTGAGATTAACATTAAGATATATGAGTATATGTGACTCTGATTTTTTGTGTACAACTGAAAAAATAGCTGATGCTTATCAGAAGCCATATTATTGTTTTTGGAGCTATCTTCCGTCATTTATTTTATTCCGCACTAAGATAATAATGTTTTTTTAGCGTCTTTATACATATAAACGTAATGGTCTTAAAAATTGGTGTCTAAAAATATGAAATCGGCCTGTTTTCTTTATAAATTAACTTTCTTGTTACATTTAAAGCATGAATACACAGCATGTGGACAAATCTCGTCTTCTATTCTTATTAGAAAACTGAAGCACCTTTCAAAGGCATGCTCCATCTGGGTATAAGTTTAAGGCTATAGATAAACAGGATACTAAGAATATCACACGAGAGATTGAAGTAACTACACCACTTAACAAGACAAACTTGCCACAAACTCTCATAGAAAATCTCAGGTCTCACTCTCTTGGTGAGGTATAACCCAACATCCACTCCAATCTGCTTTACCTGTTGCTTTACCTTTTTCTGCACCCTTCGGCGGATAGTGGCGGATTTCAGCGGACTTTAGAGGGAAAGCAACAGGTAAAACAAGCTTCGCAAAGCGCAAAGAAAAAGCCCGCTTGTGGGCGAATATCGCCGATTTGAATCTGAAAATGGGGATTTAATGAAGCGCGCCTGGAAGGACTCGAACCCTCAACCCTCGGTTCCGAAGACCTCGGCCCAATTAACACAACCCAACAAAAATAAAGAAGTTACAAAAACAGAAAAAACCAAAACACCTATTTTTACACCTATTCGCCCCCAAATTCCACCTGATCTGCAAAAAATTATTGACCATTGGGATGGTCTATCTGCACCAATTCAGCGGGAAATTATAAAACTAATCGAAACAGAATCTTAGGGCAGAATCATTATGGCAATCAAAGACACGATTAGCAAAGATGATTTGCTAAAAGCCACATTTTGGCAAATCGTTGAACTCTATCAAGTCTATCAGGGAAGGCACCCGGAACTGAAAACAGAGATTGGCGATACTGGGCTGACGGTAGAAGTTATAATCAAGGCCCTCTGGAACTGTACAGACCCAATCCCACAAAAGCTTTTCAAAATAATCAAAAAGTTCAATTCCGTTTATAATAAACAAACATATGCCGCTGCAGCTCGATCTCTTTGTGATAGTATCACATACGGTCTATATTTAGGTGAGGATTCATAATTGTCAAAGCGTTCTAAAAAGAAACGGTCGAACAGGGATTGTATTACCGCCAGTAAGGTTTTGACTGAAAGTGAATTTGAAGCATTCATAAAAACAATTCCTGACAGCGAAAGCGTCAAGGATCGCACCGAATCGCTGATATTATGGACTTTGATCAATTGTGGGGTTCGAGTTAGTGAACTCTGCAATCTACGGCCCCGCGATTGCCCTGGCGATTTAGGTCGAAATGTTATAGAGGTTCATTGGGGGAAAGGCGGTAATCTGCGAAATATTCCCGTCGATGGTGAATTTGCAGATGAAATTGAATCATATATCCGCGACGTGCGTCCCCGGACATTATCTAAACGATTTGCTAAAACCAGTCGTGACGGCTGGCTGTTTTATGATAGTCATAAGAAAAAATATACTCGCTGGAAAATCCGCCGTCTGATCGAACGGATTTCCAAAAAAGCAGGGATCAAAAAACATATCCATGTCCACATGTTACGCCATACTTTCGCGACCTTTGCACTCGTCAATGGCATGGAAATCTATCGCCTCCAAAAGCTGCTTGGTCACCGCAACATTTTGACAACGCAAAAATATCTAAATCCGGCGTTTGAGTGGGACGTGCAAACAGCCCAGATGTTAAACCATATGCCCAAAAGAGTTATGAGAAAAAGATCAGGCTAATGACACAAAAGATAGGGAAATGTGTCAGACTGATAATAGAAAACGGTAAATCACTAAAAATAAAACAGATACAAATAATAGACTCTCACAGTATAGATTCTCTAAAGCGATCAAGCAAAAATCAATTGCGCCGCTTTGGAAAAACATACTGTGGCGCAATATAAAAACTGGATAACAAGAAAAATATAATGCTGGCATATCTTGACTGTCTAGCACCTCAAGTTAAGTTAAGCAAAAAATCTCGTGGCTTTAGTTGTGGCTTGCTCTCAGGCATGGATTAGTTACAATACTTTCTGTCAAGCCCCCTCTGCTTTTCCTGTTGTGGCTTGCTCTCAGGCATGGATTAGTTACAATGTTGTAAGGAATCGCAAACGACACGCTGATGTTGTGGCTTGCTCTCAGGCATGGATTAGTTACAATCGGTGCAGTCGACTGGGAAAAAGAAGCGATGTTGTGGCTTGCTCTCAGGCATGGATTAGTTACAATACTAATATATCAATGCACTATAACGCATATGTTGTGGCTTGCTCTCAGGCATGGATTAGTTACAATACTGCGAGATCGGCAACAACTGCGAGATCGTTGTGGCTTGCTCTCAGGCATGGATTAGTTACAATATTCTTAAATCACACCCGAACAGTGGCCTTGTTGTGGCTTGCTCTCAGGCATGGATTAGTTACAATCGGTCAAAAACATGTGATGCGGCGGGCTGGGTTGTGGCTTGCTCTCAGGCATGGATTAGTTACAATGGCATTTCATCGGTCCCGGCGGATCTGTCAGTTGTGGCTTGCTCTCAGGCATGGATTAGTTACAATCAGGCTGCCAGCATTAACATCGCCCAAAGTGTTGTGGCTTGCTCTCAGGCATGGATTAGTTACAATCCTTTCTTTGCAGGGACCGTTTATCCAGGCGTTGTGGCTTGCTCTCAGGCATGGATTAGTTACAATAAGAAATTATTGCTCACCATTTTGTTGGCGTTGTGGCTTGCTCTCAGGCATGGATTAGTTACAATACATCTTTCATAAATCCAGCCAGATCCATTACTTGCGACAAAAACGGCTCAGAATAATTCAAGCTGACAGGGCGGTGCGGGAGTTGGTTTGCGCATTTTCCCCCAAAAAATTCGCATTCGCTCAAACTGTTTATCGGTGATGGTAAGAACCCGAACCTCACCATCCGGCGGCAGAAATGCATTGACTCGTTTGTAATGAACATCGGCGTTTTCCTCACTTGCGCAATGTCGAATATACACCGAATATTGTATCATACGAAAGCCGTCTTTCATTAATTTTTTCCGGAAAAGCGTATAATCTTTCCGTGCCTTTTTTGTATCCGTCGGTAAATCAAACATTACGAGTATCCACACGGCTCTGTATCCTGACTCAATCATAATTCGGGTAGGTCCAATCGCTTTTGCTGCCCTTCAAAACACCGCTGCAAAGACGCCATCGTCCGGTGCAACCCCACCATCAAAGGCCCGTTAAACCCGGCGATTTTCACAGGCGTATAAAGAACCTCCAGCAGCGACGCCTTGGCATGTTGATCCAGATCGATGTCCTCCTGCACACCGTCACACATATCCCGCACGCGTTCTTCAACAAAACCCCGAAACGGCTCAATCATATCATCCGCAAGGCAGTACGCATTATAGCGATTTCGATGATGAATCCCCAGCGTCGGTAGCAAGCCCGCCGAACAGATGGCGCGTGCTACCGCCGCTCGCATGACGGTATAGCCATAGTTGAGTAAATGATTCGGATGCCGCCCCTCGCGTCGTCGTCGAAACTCAATGTTTTGCAGATAAGCCCGCCAAAATCGTCGACTTGCCTGTGCCTCGATATTGTTTGGGTCGCCTGAACGAACTTTGTCACGAAGCCCCTTCAAAGCCCGAGCAGTTTCTTCATCCTCCTGTACCACCCACGCCTGGTGGGCGATCTTGACCCGGATCAATTGTTTCCACAGTTGTTTTTTCAACGGTTCTTTCGCATCGATCTGATAACGAAATCGCTCGCTCTGCACACTGTTGGTTTCAATCGGCAACAGCATGCCCGTTGGGTGATGCGTGCCGTTGCAGAGAACAATCGCCGCCCCTTCTTTTAAAAGCATGGTAAAAACGGAATGCGTATACGTCACACCCGCGTGGTCTACCATTAAAACACCAATGTCCTCACACGGAATCTGCCGATCCGGCTCCTCTTTTCGGCGAACCACCAATTGCCCCAACTTCACCGATAAGTGCGTCCCTGCACGCGAAATCTCAACAATCTTCTTAATCATGCCATTCTCCCTCAACAACCCTATCGGCATGATTAGTAGATCACTTAATCATGCGCCGGAAAAATCCTTCCAATCGGGTCAACTGTCACTTTATAACCCTTTAGGGAATTTGGAGTTTTCCTTTGTATTAACGGCGGACAATCGCTTTCTGAAACTTTTGCGGCATATGTATGAGGTCGCAGTACTATCCTCGGGCCTTGAGGCAAGAGAGTAACATATTGCACTCGGTGTAGTACATGGACACCTTGTTCAATCTCCAGCATAAACATTTCATTGCGGCTCAGTGAGAATAAAAATTGTTTTTCTTCTCCATAACCATGACAAATTACACGTTTACCCTCTCTACTCCGTTGGACTGCTTCCAACATTGAAACAATTTTCCCCTCCTTTTTTTGTGCCCCTTTTTTGTCTGTATATTCAAATATTTCGATGTGATGTTTCACTTTAGGTTCAACAGCTCTATATGGCTTTCCCTTGGAATCATTGATAAAAACCATGTTATTAGATACTGTATGCAAACGCACTTTTCTAATTCGTGGTCCTTGCTGTCCATTCTTAGTTATCATATACAAAGAATCTTTCCATACATCTTTGTGAATCTTGCCCTTTTCATTCGGATTAATTCCAAAATCCGACAATCGTTCAATAACGACCTGCCTCACTACCGGGTCAACAATTTTAGGAACCATTGAAAGTGTCAAAGACTCAAGCGGTTTTCGGTAAACAAAAATATCCTGCCCCTTGTCATCTTTCAAACCGGTGGGGCCGTAAGCCGTTTCTTCGTGCAGTTGCCCGGACACTTTTCGTGTCACACGATGCGAAACGTTAATCTGATTGACTTTTTCTTCCAGTTGCTCGCGGAATCCCGGCCACGGCGGATTAACTTGTTTAGCGGTTGTTCCGGCCTTGGCGTATTTTTTGTCGGCTAAATCATGAAGATGTTTCTGATTGGTTGCGGCTGTCACTGCTGCATCAACGGCATGATGTCGGTGATCATCGCGATTTTTTAGCCCCGCACCAGTAAAATCCAGAATGTCATTTAAACCCCATTGATGCCGCAGTTCTGAGGTGATCTGCCCCTTTGTCCCCCACACTTTTATCCCCAGCATTTTCAGGTACTTGACAACCTCCTTGGTGATATAGCGGGTATCATTAATCTGTCGTTCGATAAAACTGTCCAGCTTTACTTCCTTTTGCCAGAATCGCTGCCGTTTGGGATACGGCAGTCTGGCAATTCGTTGTAAAATTTTCTCCCACTGTTCCGGCTTGCTGTCGGCATAAAACTCATAAGGTATTTGATTGCCCTTGTCAATATTTTCATGCACGCAACACAGGGTTTTGTTCATATAGCTGTCATCCAGCGTGCGCGAATACGGCAATATATGTTCAATCTGGAATTCCGGATGTTTACCAAATAGCTGATGTTGGCTGATGGGCTTTCCGGTATAAGGACAAATCCGACCGCATTCATCCCAGAGTTTGTGTTTAATAAGATCATTTCGCGAAGGATTAGAAATTCCCATTTCCCTCAAAGACTCTCGGGCCTGCTCATTCTCTTGCTCTAGCTTCCACTGCTTGAGACGTAGTTCATCACGTTCGCGCTTAGAACCTTTCACGTCCCGGGCCATTTCAATGTAAATAGACTCCGGTTTGCCGTATTCACGCAGCAGTGCGTTGATGACCTTACGCGTTTCAAATAACGCTTTATTGACAATCGGATTCCGCAAATCCTCTGGCAAAGGCAAACGGTTAAGTACTGTGACATTTTTTTTGCCAGGCTGATAGTCTCCATAGACTTCTTTTATCGCATCATGCGTCAGTAAGCCCTTCTCCATATGTGGCAGCAGTTTCTGGATCGCTAACTCGGAAAAATTTGCATATTTTGGCGGTAAAGAGATATTAGCGGCTGCGATGGCCTGTTCTTCCGTGAAATCGTGCTGCTCCATCAATTTCGAAATCGCTTCTCCATCGGGAAAATCTCCGATAATCAATTCGTTGATTTCAATAAGATCGGATTGTTCCAATGCCTGAAACTTCTTTTTTCCTAGAATTTTATTGGTCGATAACTGTGCATTAAATTCATCACCCTTTAGCTTTGAGTTTTTCTTATCAGCAGAACCTTCTTCTAAGTTGAAGGTTTGTGTTTCCATCAGGTTCAGCTTTTTACGAACGGCTGTAAAGGTAGGCGCTTTTTGGGACAATAGCATGTCCAGAACGGTTTGTCTCTGTCCGTCATCGAGCCGGGCTTCTGTTCCGTCAGGATTTCGGATAATCAAATTATTGACAGTTTGAAGTATGCGAAAACGCCGCGCAAAAAAGTTTGCCCGCGGACAACGCTTATGTTCCGTTTCCAATTCACAGTCACCGATCGTGTCACGATCCCACTTCAATGGTCGCTGAAAAAAAATAGTTTCATCTTTAATCTGTCGTTTTAAGTCATCCGTTAATAGTTCACCGTCATACGAAGCTTGCTTGCTCCAGAGCATCTCAAATTCATCTTCATACATAGACCGAAAGGTGTAGTGTCCTCGGATGCGTTGTTCATGTGGATTCACCGTTGAAAAATATTCACCAAGCGTTTGACAGCCCGCTTGATTCATGTTTTCCTGTATGGCTGTCGCATCTTTATTGACAACACTGTTTTCTTTCATGTCGCCTGTTTTTCGATTACTTAAAAATCCCCGCCGTTGATTGAGATGGTAAAGCACCCGTCCTAATTCATAAGGCGACAATTGTTCTTCAAGCCCCTTGGCACGTAGCATATAAGGGTCTGTGTCGAAAACTTTTTGGAGTTCACGTGTGTCCTCTGGCAGCAGGCTGTGGCTCACCAGCATTCGCAAAAGTTTACCCTTACGATAATTTCGCCGCTGTCGACTTCGCCGAGTACCCCGAGCAATACGTCGAGTCTCATTCTTGGAAACCTCTGAACCACTGGTGTCGCGGTCCACCCCCTCCTGAAAAATCCGGACCCCCGCGTCAATAATCTGCTGGCCGCCCGTGTCCAGCAATGCCCAGCCAATCGAATTACTGCCAATATCTAAACCGAGTGAATACCGAGACATACAAACCTCCTGAACCCATAATTTCCAACTAATTGAGATAAAACATTGACAATTATACAAAGTCTGCTAAAATACGCAAGTATTGTAACTAATCCATGTCTGCGAGCTTGTCATAACAAGGGCTGTCTAGTGCCCGAGGTCACTGTTTGCTTGCAAACAAAACCTAAACTAGACAATTTGTTATGTATTAACTCGCAGGCTCTACGCCCGGGCGTCTTTTTGAAGATTTCCGGGCGTAATCCTTTTCCGGACTACATTATCTTCTCTCACCTCCTATCCATCTCAATTTCCATTCCACTATGACTAAAAAATGAGATTTATTTTATAATTGACCTATACGTTCAATTATTGGCGTATTCATGAAATTGACTTGAAAATGAGATAAATACAGAGAGAATAAGGAGACACACAAGCGATACAATAAAAGAAACTACTTGAAAATGGGAGGCAAGGGCGATGAAGAGATTTCTGGTTTTGGGATTATTATGCACAATAGTACTAATTGCGAATGCTGATTTGATTGTAAATGAATCGTTGCTATTTAACGGTATCCAGAATTATGGCGGCAGTATTATCCTCGGGGATACGGATACAGGAACAATTACACAAACGGGAGGATCGGTAACAATAGATAAAATTCTGGCGGTTGGCTTTGGTGATGGAGTGTCCGGAACATATTTGCTGGAAAATGGCCAGCTGGAAACAGCAATGACAGTACTTGGCGTTGGCGGAATTGGCAATTTCATTCAAAATGATGGCCTCCACGTGGTCGAGATGGGCGTGGCGTTGGGGGTCGATGATAATGGGAGAGGCGGAGGTTCAGGAATTTATCAATTAACTGGTGGTCATTTATATACAAACAAATTCTGGATTGGTGAAAGCCAACTATGTACAGGCAACTTCGAACTATGCGGCGGAACGGTCACAGTCGATAATCCGATTTCCTCGATGACGAATAACTGGCTGGATATTGGATCTACAGGAATATTTTCTTTTGAATCCGGCCGATTGGAAGTGCTGAACACATCGATCACAGATTTACAGGCGTTATTTGACAATGGGATGATTGAAACGTCCGGAATGGTGTCGATTGTCGATGAGGGTGGCTATACGGTGGCGGCGGTTGTAGCAGCACCAGAACCGGCGACATTAATAATTATGGGAATTGGCGTAATATCTGCATTGAAGAGAAAATACTAACTATGCCGCGTGAACATTTGATAAAACTGAATAACAAAGACATTATGATAGGCGGCTTCATTTCTGTAAGCAATGTTGCTTTATACCTGAATGTTAGCGGCAATACTGTTAGAGAGTGGATTAAAGACGGAAAACTGAAAGGTTATCAAAATACCTATACCCGGTCTATGGTTTTGAAAACATCAGAGTTTTTGGACTGGGTGGATATTCACTATGTGCTTGTGAAGCCAAAGAAAATAATAAATAAATGAATTTAATAGTTGGGTAGGCGGTTGATCCCCGTCGGCGTTCTGGATGATCGGGCACATGTGTCCCGTCCGATCATCCAGGGCAACCCAAAGATGGGACACAGCAATGAAAATAGCAAACCGTAAAAAACTAGAAGAATATCAAACCTTCATTGACAGTCTTGCCGGCGAAATTATTTCACGAATGAGCCTTGATCCGGCATTTCAGAAAATGCTTCAAGAGCAAATTGTAACTTTTTGCACAATGTATGACGCTTGGTATAAAGTCGCTGAACCACAGATTGACAAATACCATAAATGGCAAAAGAACCGCACTTATACAATGCATGAACATGACAAAGTTCATAACAAAGAAACGAATTTAACGGATGAAGACAAAGTTTTCATTGAAAATTTTGAAGCTGAGGGAAAGCAGTTTGAAAAAGACTCAGATCCTGGCGATGGCTATGCTTGGGCTGGCAACTGTTGGTTGCCGGTTAGGCCAATGAATCCGCAAGCATGGTTAATGAAGGGTAGCGGATGGATGGATTATGGATTCGGCGATTGGCCGCCGTCAACACATCGACCACAGCCAAACCATGCCGAAATAAAAATGCTTGATTGTGTCTATTTAGCGATTATTGCTGACGAAAATGCTGCGGTGGCCAATAATCGGGACGATAGAAGGCTTATTTATAAATTTGGTCTATCGGGCTGTAAAACCGTTTTTTCGGAGATGGTTTCCTGGTTCAAGAATTACTATTCCTCTTTGCTTTCAAAAGATTACACCTACCAAAAAAGATTTGAAGACGCAAAAATCCGCATAATGAAGAATCTATCCACTAAAGAACCTCTATCGAAAAATGCACGATTTATATATGAAAAATTGCAGACTCTTAATGAACATCAAGCAATGACTACACCTGAAATTCAAAACTGGATTCACGAAAAACATAAAATTAATCTCGATGAAGGTACATGGTCCAAAACGCTCCGAAAAGAATTAGAGCCCTATGGGCTAAAAAATAGACCTAAAGTTGGTTATTATTTAAGAAAATAAGTCTATACCCCCCTCTATACCCCCCTCTATACGCCCTACATACCACAATTGCCATCTTATACAATCATTCTGTGATAATTGATTAAATCAGAGGATGATTATGAATAATTTTATTGGGACAAAGCAAGTGGCAGCAATGCTTGGTGTAAATCTTTCAACGCTCACAAGAGCGGTCTGGGATGGTCGGATCATGGAGCCACAACGAGGACCGGGCGGTTGTTATATCTGGAGTGATGCTGACATCCATCGAGCAGCAAGAGAATTCAACGTTAAACTCACCGAGGGCATGACCTGTGCCTGACTCAGTAATCCAAGCCAAAGCCCCCCTGCTGCTCTCTGATGCCGAATGTGCTGCATTGTGCGGGATCGGACGCCGCACTTGGAATACATACCGGACCGCAGGCAAGGTGCCACCATCGATCAGGATGGGCGGCCTGACTCGCTGGCGGCGATCTGACATTGAATTATGGGTAGAATTGGGCTGTCCTTCTACAGAGAAGTTTCTTGAGTTACAGGGGGCCGCATGAAGAAAAACGCCGGCAAAGCTCCCGCGATTCAATTCTATTACAAGGATTGGTTGTCAGATCATAAACTCAAAAGATCCTCCAAACGGGCTAAAGGTGTCTGGATTGATTTGATTGCTATTTCCTGTGACCTTAATGAAAAAGGCGTTTTCCGTGATGAATTAGGGTCGTTTGATCGCAATGAAATGCTCGATTTGTTAACAGGAAATCGACGAGAGAGTGCCGCCGGATTTGATGAACTTGTAAAGCGTCAGATAATCAAACAACGGGATGATGGAACGTTCTATGTCAAGCGTGTATATGAAGATGCGAAATTGTCAGCTATAAGAAAAGAGGCTGGAAAAAAAGGGGGTAACCCCAGTTTGGTTAAAGGTGAGGTTGGAAATTTGGTTAACCAAAACAATAACCAAAATCCAACCCCTTCATCTTCAACTCCAATTCCATCTTCTTTTTCTAATAATAATATTAAGAACCATATCCATACAACTACTGTTAATAACAGCAATGGTTGTCCCGTGGATATGGAGGATTTAAAATCTTTATTACAAAATTTGGACATGGATTTGGCAAACAAAATGGGCAAAGCACGGGCCGAACTGGAGCGATTGCTGTCTAATAAATTTAAACCAGTCAATGGAACGCGACAGGTCATGGCAGACATCGTGCTATTGGTAACATACCATGCAGTAAAACAAAAGACCGTTAAACCCTTCAATGATGTTATGCAATGGGCAAGAGATGTCTTCACTGTGACGAATGTTAAAAACCCTACGGGACTATTTGTGCAGAAATGTAAGGACAAATTGGGATACCAGCCACGCGGAATGATTTTGGATAAACCATAAATTTTGGTTATACCGGGAAAGGATTCATATGCCTACGATTACAACGGAACAACTGCAGGAACGCATCAAACAATCGCAGATGAAGTCGAAACGGACAATCAGTACCGAAGAGCTGTTTGGCGCCAATGATGTGGTGTTTGGCCGTGAGATGCCGAAAGCCGATTTCGGGCGGTTGGAGCGATTGCGGCCGGTTCTGGAAGGGACGGCGCAGATTGAAGATCTGATGGAACCGGATGCGGCGAAACATTTCAAAACTTCGATGGATCAGATGGCCGATCCCGCTGCGTTTCGAAAAGCCTATATTGCACAAACTCTACTTTCTGACAGTCTGAAAATTAAAGATTCGCAGCGTCCGCTGGTGCGGCAGCATTTTGATACATTTGTCAAAAAGTCATTCGGGACGCGGATTTCGGATGATGAGGTGATCCGCCGGCTGAATCCTTATAGCGTGATGCCGGTGATGACGGCAGCGCCGGAACCAGGTTTCTTTTCGAAAGCATGGAACGGCTTGAAAGATAAAACACTGGGGCCTGTCTCTGAGTATTATTATGATGGTGAACGTATCCGCCCGAAGCGGTCCCGTGGACCGATTAAACGGTTTGCATTTGGTGCCGATTCGCTGAAAAGCAAGGATGAATTTGCGCGGAAATCTACTAAAGAGTCTTTGCAGCATGGTTTCAGCCAGGCAGGTGTGAATATGGTCAAGTCGGCGGCTGGAACTGCGCAGGCGTATGCCGAACTTGATGCTGACCAAAAAACACATCGTAATAAAGCACTGAAACAAATTCGAGATAAAAAGGCTGAATCGACGGGGCTGAAACGAATTGGATTGAGTGCCTTGGAAAAGATCGGTGAAACGGTCGGTGATGTCAGTGATTCGCTGGATGAAAATTTGAGCGAATGGGGCACGATGATGGCTGCCGGCGTCGATGAGTATTATAACGAACATCCAGAAGAGGCGATTCAGTTACAGCCTGGAACCGGCGTTGTCGGAACTACGTGGCAGTATATCTCGCGGCCGGAACTGATTGTGCAGGGAACGGCGGAAACGACGCCGCTGATTTTATCGATGGTTGGCGGCGGGATAGTCGGCGGCAGCGGCGGGCAGATTGTAACGATGGCCGGACAGACGTTCGGTAATAACTATCTGGAAGCACGGGAGTCCGGACGTGATCCTGAAACGGCCGTCATCCAGTCGCTGCT
Source organism: Anaerohalosphaeraceae bacterium (assembly GCA_963675155.1). Classification (GTDB taxonomy): domain Bacteria; phylum Planctomycetota; class Phycisphaerae; order Sedimentisphaerales; family Anaerohalosphaeraceae; genus 4572-13. Next base: position 2,754,837 of record OY775912.1, read on the forward strand.
GCAATCGACCGGCGAAGCTTTAATTGAAAAGGTGTCTTTTGATCAAAAAGTAAAAGTATTTAAATCGGCAGCTGGGCAAACTGCGAAAAAGGGACTGGCGAAAGCGGCTGCATCGATGGCTCTGGATAAGGGAAAGCAGATTGTCGGCGGCGGTAAGAATGCTTATATCCGCGGGTTTGCCGAGGAATCCAGCCAGGCGATGAATCAAAATTTCTGGTCGATGGTGTTTTCAGCTCAGCCAATGAATGACAACTTTATGTCACAGTTGACGGATGGGGCATGGGAGGCGGGGGCTTCCGGCGGCGTGATCGAAGTGGGGATGTCCGGCGGCTTCGCAGCGGCCGGAAACGCTGTCTCATTAGCGCAAAAAGGTAAGGGATTCGTGACTGATGCCGATAAGGTTAAACGCATTGTGAATCTGCAAAACTTTGTCAAAAAGAATCCAGATCTGGCCGATGAAGTAAAAACTGAAATCGATGAGGTCTTTGAGAAAAAGAAAACCGACATTCTCAAGGGCAAATATGGGCGTGTGGACGGTCCGGCAACACAGGCTTTCCGCAAACAGGTCCAGCAGTCGTTTGGGATTGATGAAAAACGGGCGGCGGCGGCGATGGCCCTGGTCGATGCACGGGCTGAAAAGCTGGGGATGACAACGGAGGAATTTGTCGAAACGAAAATCGCAGGGGTTCAGCAAAGCGAACTGGATGACGATGGAATGCCGACGGGAAAACAGGGAGTGTTTTTTCAGGATGCCGATGATTTGGTGGTTTATCATGGGACAATAGATGTAACAAAAGAGTTTTCGCCTTCTGAAAACGGAGATCTAGGCAACGGTTTGTATTTCACGAGAAATGAAGACATGGCGAAGAATTTCGCTAATATGGCATTTCGATCAAGTACCGTAGAGGCAAAAGGTGACGGAACTTTTGTTGATATTAATAGTGGGGGAATAATAGAGGCCCCAAATGCTGGCATTAAAGAAGCCGATATTTCGCAACTCAAAATTAAACAGATTACTCCACAAGAATATATCTCAGAGGTTGAAAATCTCCGTGCCCCAAAAACAAAGGTGTTACCGGTTGGTTATAATACACTTGCGCAGAATAAATTCAAACAAGAGGGATATGACGGCATTGAGATTACAGGAACAAAAGAAAGCGATCAAATCTTAGTTTTTCCAGAATCTATTGACAAACTTGACCACACTGCCGGTTCAGATATTTTTTTTCAGTCATATTCAGATACCTATCGCCGGAAATTGCTACGTGAATTTCGTGCGGATGTCACGAATCACCCGATTTACCAGATGCATGCTGATGGAATTAAGGATTGGGCCGGGACGTTTTTACAGAATTTGGGCCGGAAGCTGGATTTCGGGGATAACTTAGGCGACGTGAAACAGTATATCGATGGGGTCAGTGGCAAGGGGTATTTGTGGAAGTATATTTCGACTGAGCCGGGACAGGGGCAAGCGTGGGACGATTACGCGAAAGAACTGTCCGAATATACCCATACAGAAATTACAGATCCCACGGCGTTTATTGAGGCTCTGGACGCCGCGGTAATGGCGTCAAAAGAAAAAAGCGGGGTCATCGTAGAGGCAATGCAGAAAGCCAAAGACAGTGGCGATGTGAGCTTTTTAGTAGCGGCTGAAAAGTATGAGCTGGCTCAAAGCGGGACGCCGGTCGATGAAATCAATCAGAAGGTGCGGGATCTGGCGGAAAATCACGGGATCAGCGCCGACGAAATCGAAGCAGAAACTGTATTGACCGAGATTGAATCAGCGAGGGAAGATACGCAGAAACGCCGGAAAGCGGCGGTTGAATTTCTGGCTGACGGCCGGGCGGTGCTACATGCGTTTGAGTCGGCTGATTTTTCCAGTTTGGTCCATGAAATCGCCCACGTATTCCGCCGGACGCTGGACGAAGATCAGTTGCAGCGGGCCGAACAATGGGCCGGTGTTAAAGACGGTCAGTGGACGCGCAGTGCTGAAGAGAAATTCGCCCGCGGAATGGAACGGTATCTGTATGAAGGCCGGGCACCGAATATCCACCTACAGGCGGTCTTTGCGCAATTGCGGCAATGGCTACGGGAGATCTATGAGCGGCTTCGAGGATCGGCGATTGATGTTACTATCCAGCCACAGATTCAAGAGGTCTTTGACTCTCTGTTTGCGGTCCCTGAAATTCATCCGGGGGAAATGACCTTTGAGCAGTTTTTTGACAAAATGGGTAACGAGCTTGTAAACGCGGACAGTCAATGGATTCGAAGGTATGCTCTGAAAACGGCGGAAACACCGAATCAAATGCATCGACGATTGAAGCGTGAATGGAAAGCCATGAAGGATCAGGATCTGCTGGCCGGCGGCGGTGGTGATGCTGGCGATGACAGCAGCCTGACGTCGAATCAAAAACGGTCGATTGATCGGATCGAGAAATCGACAAAAACAACGGATCAGGAAATTCTGGCAGCTGAAAAAAGCCTGAAAATAGAACAATTGCTGGAGCATAACCAGACTGATCAGCGGCTGGTGGCGGCGGTTAAACAGGAATTGAAAGCGGCTTACGCGGCGGGTAAAAAGAAAGGGATTGACCGGGCAAAAGGACACTATAAAGAGGTGCTTTCTAAGGTTCGGGCACGTCGGGAGCTACGCGAGCATATCAAGCTGTTGGCTAAACGGATCGCCAAACCGGCATCCGCGACGGTCGATCTGTATTATCGTGAAGCGATTGCCGCACTGCAGGCGGGGCTGGACCCTTCATTTAGGCAAACGAAAACACTGGAAGATCGGCAGCGGATCCGTAAATTTTTGGAAAAGTATCCCAATACCGATATGCCGTACCGAGTCCGGAAAGCAATTGAAAAACGTGCCTTGAATGAGTACACGATTGCTGAACTTGAGGAACTGGCTGGGGAAGTGGCTCGGTTGCGGAAACAAGGTCGATTAAAACGTGAGCTGCGACTTGAACAACGCCGGCGGCGGCTGAATGAGATTACAGATGAAATTGTCAACAATCTGACCAACGGTGAAATCATTGTTGAATCTGATCCGGTGGCTGCGTCCACGTCGAAAAAACCGATTGTCAAGACAGCTTGGAAAGCGGCGCGGGCGGCAACATTGCGGCCTGCGCGGATTTTTGATTTACTGGATGGGGCAAAAGGAACCTTTGACGGAACGGCGCACGGAGCGTTTTATGATGCTGTTAATCAGGGATGGGATGCGAAACTACGGATGACCGACAGCCGAATCGAGGCGGGTAATGAGAAACTGGCTGAGCTGGGATTGACACTGGAAGAACTGGCCGATAAGCGAGTGATTGACGGGGTTGAATATTCCGTCAATGAAATGCTGGGAATTTACGGTTATTCGCTGAATGATAAAAGTCAACTGGCGGTGATGTTCGGCAATCGAATCAGCAGCCGGGCAATGGATTCAATCCGTCACCATGTCGAAAATGAAGATCCGCGATTAGCTGAATTGGTTCGATGGATCATTGGTGAATTTGATCACCATTTTGAGCGGCTGGAAAATGCGTTTATCGAGGTTGAAGAAAAACGCCTGGTCAAAGAATTGAATTATCTTCCGATGCGTCGGCAGGAACTGGACTATACACCGGATGCCAGGCAGATCTTGAATGAAATGCTGGAACGTGCGACGTTCAAAAAAGCCTATGCCGAAAAGGGATTTACTATCAAGCGGTCTGATATTCCGGCTGAATTTCAAAAGCCGATCCGATTGGACCTGTGGAGTATGTGGGCTGAACAGGTCAACACGCAAGAGCATTTTATTCATCTAGCTGAATTGACGCGGGATCTGCATCGCATTGTTAATAATGATCGTTTTCGTGATGCGGTACGGAATAAGCTGGGCGATGAATATTTGAAAGAAATTCGTGATTATGTCAGTCGCGTCGCAAACCCCAATATTTACAAAGGATATGGATATTTCGAGCGGATAAGCCGGATATTGCGTAAAAATGCGGCAATTTCCTATCTGGCGTTTAATCTGGTCACGATGGTTAAACAATTGCCGTCGGCTGTCTTTTATCTGGCTGATGCCGGTCCTGGACATTTAATTGCATCGGCAGCGGAATTTGCTAAAAATCCAAAAGCCATGATTCAGCGCGTGGGTGAAATGGACCCACAGGTTAAGCATGCCGCCCTGGAACGAACATTGGAAGAGTTGAAACAGCATGATCGTAAAACGTATGAGGGGATTATCAATCGTGTGGGCGAAGCTGGCATGAAGGGCATTTACATGATGGATGCGGTGGCTCGGTCCATTGGCTGGAATGCAGTCTATCATCGGGCTCGGGCCGATGGCGAAAGCAAAGATGAATCGATCCGCCAGGCTCAAAACGCGACACTGCGAACGCAACCGGCCGCATCGGCAAAAGACATTGCTGCGATTTATACGAAAAATGAAACCTTGAACTGGTTTTTAATGTTCAGCAATCAGCTTTCGAATCTGTATAACATAACAACGTATGACATTCCAACCGCCTGGAAAAATAAGCAATTCCAGCGGGCGGCTTTAGGGATGGTAGGCGTATCCATTTCTGCGATGGTGATGTGGTCGATTGCGAACAAACGACTGCCGGAAGAGCCGGAAGAGGTTGCCGAGGTGTTTGAGGATCAGTTTTTGTCGATTATGCCGCTGATTGGTAACCCGGCATTATCTGAAAAGAGAGGTTGGGGCGGTGGTGGAATTGGCATCTTAGATTCTATTGCCAAGGTTGGAATATCAGGATTAGACATCATATCTGGCGAAGGTGAAGACGATGATATTAAGCAAATTTTGGAAGAAACAGCGGTATATCTCGGAATTCCAACTGTAGCGACAAAACGTGTTTATAAAGCAATTGAAAATGAAGATGCAATGGAACTGATTGGAGGCCAACCGAGATAATACACCTTTGCTTGTGTGCCATTTCACATGTAAGACCAGATCGAACTAAATAATCAATTAGCCTTGTCTATGAAAGGAAAACAATGACACAGAACATACAGAATAAATCGACTCGGAAACTTGAAATTGAAGCCGTAAAAGACCGAGTAGCCGCAATACGATTTCTTGTAATTTTATTTCTTTTATCCCACTCAATTATATTAGCTTCTACGGCAGATCTAGATGCCGACAGCATCGTAGACATCAATGATCTAACAATTTTAGGTGATTATTGGCTCGGTAACCCTGTCACTGATCCGAACAGCGATTTAAACGCTAACGGTTATGTGAACATGGCAGATTTTGCTATATTGTCCAGCCATTGGATGCTGGGGCATGTCAATGAAAGACCGACAGCAGAGGCAGTTAACACGTCGTCTATAGCTAGCGTGCCGAACAGTATAACGCTGAACGGGAACGATGCCGAAGACAATAACGGATGCCCAGTAGTGGAAATCGGCGACGGAAATGAAAACCGACGTCTTGTAGCCGACTATAACAGGATAAATAAAGAACGCTGGTCCCTGTTAAGTATCGATTATGACAGCAGTGGTTTAATGATTATGGTCGATGGTGTGGTTTCTTTAGATCCAACTGCTTTTATTGGCTCATTGGCTAATACCTCCGAATGTCTCATAGGAAAAGGGGGATACGCCCCCCCTTCATTGGACTGATAGACCGGATAAGCTGGTATGATTCCACTGTTGGTAATGTACAAACAGCATTTGTAAATATCTTTGAAATCCCAGATCAGGAAGACGGTGGAATAATGGTGCCACCATTTAAAACGCGATGGAACTTTACCGAAGGAAGCGGATTGACAGCAAAAGACACGACTGGCACCCTCTCAGGCACAATCAGTGAGGCCGACTGGACAGATTTCTACGATGACGCATCAGTTGGCCCTCATATCCGCGGACGGGATCGTGGATGGCTGGGCACGTCTTGGCACAATGAGCATCCGGGACACGATAAAGAACGCCTGGACTAATAAAATTTTCTAAAATATTATTGACGCAGATTGACAAGGTTGCTACTTTGAATAACGTGAAACCATTAGGATTGAAATTGTATAATACAGGATGCCCGTCATGGGCAAGTGTTGCGAAACGGTGACGTTCGCACGGTACCTAATGGGCCGCACAGCACTTGTCCATAGCGGGCATTTTTTTGTAAAAGGAATCTCAATCATGACCCAAGCTATTGAAACCACACCGAAAGAAGTTAAAGCCAACTCTGGACACGACAGTCTGAAAAAGGCCGTCTATGACGACTGGATCGAGGATAACAAACCACGAAAACATACGTATAGTAATGCAGCGATAGTTTGCATTACGGCCGGACTTCTAAAAAGTTCACGCGCGGCCGAATTTGAAACGGTTCTTCAGCAATGGCAACAAGATTTATTTACCCCTGAAGCTGTTGAGGATCTAACGTCCAGTGGTGAAAATCTGGAGGTTGCTGTGCTGGGGGCATTTTGTTCACTCAATGAAAATAAGCCGTCGGAACAAATCGACGAAATACTGCAAAAATGGTTCAATCACCACAGTATCGAAGATGCCGCTTGTCAGATCAATACTGCGATTGCCTACTTGCTGGCTACGCATTCAAACGATGTGATCCGTCAGGTTTTTGCTGGCAAGATGAAAGAACTAATCAAGGGTATCGTTTCAGCAGATGGCCTTGAAAACATTTCCAGGACAGGCGCAGTGCATGAACTTCCTGTATTGATAGAATTGCTGCGAGATGTTTAAAAACGGTATAACAACGTAATTGACAGGCTTAAATATCCTTCATCTTTTAGAGGTTAAATTATGGCAGTACGAAAACTCAAACGAAAGAACTCAAAGACAGGGAAATCTGAAAAGACTCAAAACTGGCATGTCATTTTTACGGATCGAAACGGCCGCGAACACCGATTTTCTGCGGGGCCCGACAAAGGAGCCGCCCAGTCGATGGAACGGCAGGTTAAAAAATTGGTTGCATGCAGTCTCAGCGGTGATTACCCGCCAGGCATTCAGCAATTTATCGACGATCTTCCGGGGTCTTTGAAAAAGCGTTTCGTTAAATGGGGCATTCTAAGCGGAAGCCGCGTAGCAGTTGGCCAGCATTTGAGTCAACACCTTCAAGACTGGAAAGCATCCCTATTGTCCAAAGGCAGTACAGAAAAACACGCCGAGCAACTATATTCACGCGTTCGGCGTGTCTTTACTGAATCCGGGTTTCATTATTGGCCGGATATTTCTGCCAGCAAAATCATGCAAATAATTGATGGAATTCAGACACTTGTCAGAAAAAAGAACAAGAAAACCAATAAGGTTGAATTGAGTGAAACCGGACCAGCCAGCGACATGACCAAACGCCATCACCTACGAGCCGTCAAACAATTCGCAAAATGGATGAAGGCAGATGGACGTGCGTCGCTGAATCCTCTGGAGCATTTGACTCGGTCTGCTCAAGTGACCAACCAGAGACGAGCATTAACCGTCGATGAAATCAAGTTCTTACTGGACTATACCAGGACTGCCCCACCGGTTTACAATGTACCCGGACCGGAACGGGCCTTGATTTACCGACTTGCCATTGACACAGGGCTTCGAGCAAATGAGATTGCCAACCTTAAACGCCGCAGTTTTGATTTTGAGGAACTAACTGTCAAACTGCCAGGCAAACATACCAAAAACAGAAAAGCGGCCATCCTGCCCCTGCGTGGGACAATGGCAAGCCAAATAAAAGATCATCTGTCGAAAAAAATGCCGAACGCTTTGGCTTTCAGGATGCCAACAGGGAAAAACTACAGCAATGCAGGCCGAATGCTTAAAAAGGACTTAGAGAAAGCACGGACGGCATGGATTATGGACGCAAAAGATAATCCGAAAGAACACCGTCGGCGGGCTGATAGTGATTTTATGAAAACCGAAACCTATGAAGGGAAAATTGATTTTCACGCCCTGCGACATACTTGTTCGACATTGCTAAACGCATTTGGCACAGATGCCAAAGCTATCCAAACTCATATGCGACACGCTACGCTGGATATGACCATGAGTATTTATACACACGCTGAAATAGATCAAGTCCGTGCAGCCCTTGACAATCTGCCTGATTTTGAATCACAAGAAGCCAGCAAAACCGGAACGGACAATATTTCAGTAGATGCAGTCGGCGAAGAAATGCCCGTAAAACTGCCTGATAAGAAAACACCTATTTTCACACCTATTGACACAGCCCAAAATGGCATATCACGGCACGAGATGGCACAGCAGGCAAGAGAAGTCCAAAACAGTAAAAACAGGAATAACGACCCAAAAACGACGATTTCAGGGATAAAAAATGAGCGCGCCTGGAAGGACTCGAACCCTCAACCCTCGGTTCCGAAGAAAACTGCTTAGTTTTCGTAAGCATTTGTTTTTAAAAGAGTTGAAGATTTGTAAGAAAACCGTTTTACCTGCCTCTTTACCTGCCCCACCGAACGTTCACGAACGCCGACAGATTATTCCGTTTTCACCACACCCGTTTTCCGTGCCCTCTTCACACCTTGCCCACACAGGTCACAGGTTGCCGCGTGTGGGGTTTTATTTCGTATCGGCGGCAACTTCGCCATCTTGTTTGACAGTTCGCTTTTTGGGTTTGACGCGGCCGTCGGCTTCGAGTTGACGCTGGCGTTTTTGCTGCATGATTCTTCTTCGATTGCCGTCAAAGTCCCAGCGGCCGTGTTCGGCTTGGCGGTCCTGCATTTCAAGTATCATGAGTTCGTTCATTTCTTCGACTTGCTCGTCTGTGGCGGTTTTGTTCTTCACGGCCTCATCCAATTTCTTGCGGCGTTGGGCAATAAGCTGCCGCTGGGCCTTTTTGTCATATCTCAGATTCGCCGAGCCGTCCGGATTGGTCACAGCGTTAATATCCATGATCAGCTTGGCCCTGCCAACGGTCATGTCGAGCTCCAAGCGGGAGTACTGCAGCGGCGCGTCTTTATCGCCGGTTTTCGTCTTGAGATAGACATACTTTTTTGCCTCATACGCCTTGTCTGCAAGTTCCAGCAGGCATTCGGCTGAAGACGCGTACCCTTCTGCCGGCGCCTGGTCCAGCGGCTCGTCGCTGATGACAACGCCACCGGTAGTGTCGGTCATGACCAGCTTATACGCATTTTGAGCGGCGATAAACTCCGAAGCCATCGAAAAACCGCCGGCCAAATCGGTCCCGGACGCCGCGGCCTTTGGTGCAGCTAAGGTATTCACACGTTTAGCCGTCTTCTTTTCTGCCCTGGCGGCCTTGTCTCTGGAAACGGTCTCAAAACGGCCCTTGCGGCTGGCAAATTCAACCGACTCAGCCTTTTGAGCCTCGAACTTAACCGTCTGGCAAGACCGCTTCATTAAAACCGGCGAAGCAGTCGCAGAAACAACAACACCCAAAACAAAAACAACCACAGACATCAAAGCAATTCGATTCTTCATATTATCAACTCCCAGATAATAAGTTATTAATTCCAATTAAAATTAAAAGGGGTCAGGAGCCTTTTAATTATGGTTTTTATTCAACTAATTTGGGTCGCCCGCGTGGTCGAAGCGTGGATGTTAGATCCAGCCGATTCGCCGTTCGCACAGTCCATACATCTGAGCCATAAGGACTACCACGGCGAATACAATTCTCCAATCTCTCTAAATCCGTTTCATTCGGCACAATATCCACCAATCCCAGCCAGTTATCCGGCAGTGCCATCGGGCCAGTCGACAATGTCAAGCCCTCTTTTTCAACACCCTGTCGAATGGCCAGACTGCTCCACTGCCAATCAACGCTGCTTTGCACCAACTCCGCCCGCAGCGGATTGCTCTCAATATACCGCAATACCGTCAAATAATACTCACTCGACTGCACCGGAAAGCTCTTGAAACGGCCCTGATACAGATGGCCCATTCCCGCCGTGCCGTGGGCCGCGTGCCAACGCTGGCTATGCGTCATCGTCACCCACTGCATAAACGTCGATAAGTCGCCGTCTTGGCGCGGCCATAACAATAGATGCCAGTGGTTGCCCATCAGGCAATACCCCAGCAGCCGCATCGGAAAACGCGACAGCCCTTCAGCCAGAATCTTTTCAAACGCCGCAAAATCGCCGCTCTTCTTAAAAATACGCAAACGGCCATTGGCACGATTCAAAACGTGATAAACAATGCCGCCCAAATTTTTTCGCTTACGACGAACCATAAAGTATCAAAACTAGCCAAGGGAGCAGCAATCATCAAGAATAACCTGCCGCAATGCGACAAAAAATCAAAAGTTGACTCCAAAGAAACACCGTAACTATTTCATAAAAAACGACTTACTTAAACTAAAAGGGGTCAGGAGCCTTTAATTTACCGGAGCCTTTAATTTACCTTACTTTATTTTACTCTTTTAGTTTCCCTTACCGTTATTTTCGCCGCTTTATTTCACTTCACCCATATATATGCATTAGATGCAAAATCCAAATAGTAATCGCCATCACAACTCTGAACTTCATCCGTATTTAATCTTATAACTATGCCATAATGCATAAGAGGTCCTCCATACGTTAAACAAATAAAAGTTTTATCTAAAATTATAAAATCAGGCTTAAGATTTATAATATCATTTGGAATGTTGAAACTATCATTTATTTCTTCTGTAGTATTTATCATTGTTCGTTTTTCTATATTTATTAAATCAAGCCAGTTCGTTATTTTGTGCAAATCAATTTCTTCATTTTGAATCGATATCTTAAGGCCTTTCGCATACACTTTTTTTATAGGACAAGAAAAAATAAATCCTATTAGCATTATAAAAATTGACAAAATATTCATAAAAGAAAACTTCGTTGTATTTGTACTGTTTTTGTTAAATAATTTTTTTAAAAACATTGTTACATTAATTAATACCATTCCTATTACTATTAATACACAAGTTAACAAAGTAATAATCTCAACTGTTAAAATATACATAGCATTGGTATGTTGTGAAAAAAAAGTGGCACCTGCAAAATACCATATTACATAACGAAATAGAGTAAGCTCAAAGAATATCATAAGTGATAGAATTAGCATTAATCGATCACTTTTTTTCAATGGAAAATGCGAATTTATCATAATATTATATTTTTATAATTCTTTTCTTATTCACACTTCTCGTCATAATATCCGCCAAGTGCCTCTGCATTGTTTACAAAGTATTCATAACCATAATAGAAGAATTCTTTTTCGCCTGCCGTCCATGCTTTTGCAGGATCCGCAGCCCAATTGTATGCTGCAAGTACCATCCACATAAGATGACGTGGTATTCGATAGTACGCTGCACCAGCTCCAACACCAATATAATTAAGCTCTTCACCATTATACGTTGCTACTTTTTTAGAATCTCGACCAAAAAGTACATATCGTTGATTATCATCGTATTTGAAACGGGCATCTCCCATATCAGTAGCCAGATACATAGCCCCATCAAGTAATGGAAGTTTTCTTGTAACATAATCAACAATTTCTCTATCAAGCTCTGCTTGACTGATCCAAATCCAACCAGCCACTCTATTGGGATTGATATAATAATGGTCATATTGGTTCTTCCTATAACCTCCCATGTCGACATCCATGAAAAGTTTTTCGTCGTTGCTCAATCCTAATGGATCAATCCAGTTAATGGGATTATTGCCGCAGTACTGGTATAGGTTCATGCTGTCGTAGTAGCCGATGGGGTCGGTTTGCATGAATCGTCCGAGTTTGGGGTTGTACATGCGTGCGCGGTAGTAGTACAGACCGGATTCGGCGTCATACCGGCGACCGGTAAACATGTACGGATTGCCATAGGCCGAAGCTGTCAATATCGTATCGTCTGCGGTATCCCATGTCCCATCCGGACCTGGCGAGAGAATCTTCGTATTACCGAACGCATCGCAGCGATACTGCTCGACGATCTGCGGGACGTCAGACTCATCAAGTTTTGAAAGAGCGACAACGGAGCCAAGGCCGTCATAATAGTAATAATACCGATTCTGAGTGCCTTCGTCAATCATCATTATCGGCTCATCCAGACCGGGACCGTAGATAAACGTGCGGGCAAGACTTTTACCGGAACCGTCATCTTCATATTCAGCAATGACCCGTCCACCGTCGTATACATACGTGGTCGCCATATCGGATGATGGAACATATTTGTACATCCGCCGTCCAAAGCTGTCATAGGTGCAAGACGCCACAGCCCCGCCAGCGCCGACAGGATGAATGCCCATAAGTAGATTTTCAGCATCGTAATCATAGGTATAAACGCCATCATTGATCAGGTTGCCGTTGGCGTCATATTCGTAAGACACAGAATCAACAGAGGTGTACTGATTGGTTTCATTAACCGTATAATCCTCTGTTGTAGAGCCAATCGTCAGCTCATCCCGATTGTAAACATCGTCATAGGCCGCGGAAATCGTCTCGAAATACCATCCGCCCGGCGGCGTTGCGGATTCAAGCTGATAGGTGTTATCATAGCCGTAGCTGTGCGTTCCGTCCTCCTCGACAAGCGTCAAACGATTACCGGCTTTGTCGTAGGTGTATTCATAGTACAACTCCGGATCTCCGGTATTATCGATATTATTATCGATGCGCTTGAGCCAGTGGCCAAGCTGATTGCCCGGATCCAAACCATTACGTTCACTTTCAGTATACGTATAACTCGTATGGCCCTCGTAGGCCGGCTCACTGCCGTTATCGCTGCCATAGTCGTAGTTGTAATACACATGCGTCCGGCGGGACAGTTCATCATAAACATAATGGGCCAAAATCTGCGGTTCATTCGCTGCGGTCCACTCGGCCATGTGAACATACTCAATCCGGCCAAGGGCATCATACGCATAATAAACTTTTCCTTCTCCAGTAACCAAATCGTAATTCGGATATTCGATACTCTTGACAGTCCCGTCATCAAAATAGTCATAACCAACGGTGTTGTCGTTTCTATCCTCAACGGATTCAAGCCGACCGATACGGTCATATTCCATTTCGACTTCCGGATCGCTGCTGTCTCCATCGCTTTCCACCTTACGCAAACGACCGGCGATATCGTATGTGTATTCGGTCGGCGGATTGATTTCCCGCACAGACACACTATCAATTCGAGCAGACGCGCCATAAATTCCGGGATCAAATCCAATGAAGATAAGGAAGTCGTCATCTCCAGCTACAACAGTAAAGCTATACTCGAAAGGTCCTTCCGCAACATTTAACCGATCAGTCAAATTAAATATAGTCTGACCTCCCAAAAGACCATATAATCCGTCACCCCCTACAATATCACTTGAGATAAGCCCCACTGTAATCGTCACTTGATATTCTCTTCCCGATATAATATTGATTTCCTGGGAGACTGACGCAGCGTTAGCAAAAATAACATTATCAGATGAGGGGATTGGACCATTCGCCACATCCCAGTCAATAATGCCCATCATAGGTTCATAAGCTAAGTCTGTATTAGAAACCAGTTCGCTTAATACAACTGCCGGCTCAGCATCAACCCGTTTTGATGTCATGCGTCCCATCGCATCAAAGGTATAGGTAAAAATATCGCCGGCGCGGGTTTTGTGCCATATCATTTGACCGAGATCATCGTAGGCATATTCCTCAGTAGTACTATCTGCATAGATGGTTTTGATCAGGCGGTCGAAGCCGTCGTATTCATAGGTTGTGGTATGGTTTTCCGCATCGGTGACTGTGATCAGGTTGCCGTTAGCGTCATAGGTGTAGCTTGTATCGTGATCTTTCGCATCCGTCGAAACAGACGGCAGATTACGCTCGTCGTAAAGCGTACTTGTCGCATATCCATCGTCAGCTCCCTGAGGATCAATCACCTCATCCACATTGTCATTCTTGTCGTACTCCAGCGTCGTCACATAGCCCATCGGATCGGTCACGGTCGTGAGCTTGTCAAGAATATTATAGGTGTAATCGACCTGCTGATACTGAATCAGATTGTCACTGGCATCCAAGGGGCCATACTGAAAACGAGCTTCTTCTAGTTTCTTATTCTCGTTATAGTCATACTCGATGATTGTCTGGCTATCCGTCCCCATCGCAGAAACAGTCCTGACCAATTGCTCCAGATCATTGTACTGCATCTGCGTCAAACGTTCCAGCGGATCAACAATCGAGGTAACATTGCCAAACTCATCATAGTCAAAGTCCACCATGATATCCAGACCCTCCGGATTGGCACCGGTGGCCGGATCAACCGTCACACGTGCCAAACGGCCCAGTCGATCTCCAATAGCGTTTTCTGACAACTGTTGTATTTCAAAATCTGATAAAGCGCGATCATAAATTTGAATATCATCCATCAGACCATCAAAGAAATCTGTATACCCATGGCGGCCCCCAATAAATAACTCCGCACCTGTTTTGACAATACCGTCAATTTCGCTGCCGGAGTCTACAAGCTCACTATTAAAGTAAAGATGTGTCCTGCTTCCGTCGAAAACACCTGCAATAAAGACCCATTCGCCTTCTTCAAAATCAGGCTCAATATATGCTTTAGAATTGCCATCCTCAATACCGTACACTTTGAAAATAACCTCAGTTCCGTCATAATTCAAGAAAAATTCAAATCCGGAGCTACCATCTCTTTTCCATATTAATGCCTGGCTTTCGCTTAGTGTGTCAAACTTAAACCAGCCACAAACAGTTAATTGGGCTCCCGTCCCGGTAATATCAAAAGAAATATCCTCTATCAAATCATTTCCGCTAAACTCCAGAGCGCTGTCAAGTTTCCCTGTAGTCGACTGCAGGCTCCCATTCGGTGTACCATGGTTGCCGTTGCCAGAGCTATCAGCAACTCGATTGGTTCCCACCGGGTCACTATCATCGCATTTCCAATAGGCGGCCAAACCATTATCCCGAGGATCTTGGTAGTAATCGAAGACAACGTCAATCTCATCCGGCGAGGTCATCTTGGTAACCTGTCCGTGAGAGTTGTACTCAAAGAGAACTTCCGGCGTTTGCTGCTCTGTTTCCCCTTCCACATCAACCGGCGGATAGGTTATTCTAACCAAGTTGCCCTTCTCACCGTAATGCGTTGCATATAAGGGATCAGACGTCTCCAAATCATAATCATAGGTATAGGTCGTCGTATGGTCGAGCGCATCTGTGGCCTGTTTAATGAAGTTATACTTATCCTCATCCTGCTCATATTCATAGATCGCAGCCGTCATCACCTGTCCGGCCTCCGCCTCGGCACTGCCGGGAGCCGGAATCTGCGTCACCTGTGTCACATTGCCTTCACTATCATACGAATACTCAACCGCATTGCCCCGCGGCAGCGTCACCTTCGTCAACTGGCGATTTTCATCATATTCATAGTCGGTAATATAAATATCTGAACTATTGGCGCTCGGCACAACCTCCGCCACCGTATCACCATAGTCATTATAATAGATCGTCGAAAGGTTGCCGTTTCGATCAGTCACATCCACTTTCTGCAGACCGGGATCATAGATATTTTCAAACTTCTGCAGATCTTCGGTTGCTGCGCCGGACTGTTCACCCAATCCATAATACTGCGTTTTAACCTTTCCGTAATCATAAGTATTTTCAATATACGGAACGCCCCCGGCTCCCGGAGCGGGGTCATTGGCAGGATCGTACACTGCAATCATGCGGTGTTTATCATCATAGGTATAAGAAGTTGTCAAGCCATCTGGATATTGCACTGTCGGCGGTGTTGTAACGGATGTGAGATTATAATCCGTATCGTACGCATAGCTCCAGATCCGGCCCGCATAATCAGTAATCGATTCGAGCAGCAAGGTTTCGATATCATAGTGGAAGGTCGTTTCACGTCCGAGATCATCAATAATAGCTCCCGGGAGCAGGAAGTCCGAGCCAACCGTGATATATTCAAACTGCATCGCATTCCCATGACGATCTCTGATCTCAGAGAGATAGTCCGCAGAATTAAACCGATACTGCATCCCGCCTTTCTTAACCAGCATAAAGGTATCTGTCTCTGAATCATAGACAAATTTCTGCATCGTCTCTGTCAGGCCGTAGTAAATGTTTTCCTCTCCCTCTTCGAGTGATCGGACATATTGCTGCCGCCCGTCTTTTCCATCATACAAGATAACATAGGAGATAGCACTGGAACCATCATAACCACGCCCCAGCATCATATAGCCGTTCATATCCCAGCCATATCCCAGAAATCCGCTGGCGTCATTATTACTACTGTAGCTTCTGCTGATCGTATAATTGAGCTTGCGTCCCTTAATCTGAACATCCGAAGCGTTTAACACATAGGCACCATCCTGCATTGAAACGGGATCGTTCCTCCACGCTGTATAATCATCCGTATACTGATTCTTCAACCGTGACATGCCGACTCCCGTCACAGTAGCTGTATCATAAGCGATAATCTTACCGGGAGCATCGGGTTTTGCAGGATCGTTGTTCGGCATGCAATACGCCAAGAGGATGTTGCCGGAAAGTTTATTGGTTTTACCGATAACAACCTGCAGAGATGACGGCACTGATCCCACATCCCATCGATGGCTAACTTCTTTTTCGAGAGTCGTATTTCCATCCTTAAGTTCGATGTTGCCGTTGTATCTTAAATGAACCTCCGCGCCCTCAACAGCGGGAGCGGCCTCCAACTGCAGCGTCTCATTAAAGACCTGCTCCTCTAAATCCTTATCATACTGCTCTCTGTCCGTTATTTTTTCTTCTTTATTGGCTTCACGATAATTACTGAAATTTTCCCGTATATGGTCCAGTCCAATCGCCCCTTCGATGTCCACATAGGCAATATGAGCAATCGGCTTGGATTGAGTATCTGGATAAAAACCCGAAAATTCAGAACTATCATGTTTCCCAAGCACCTCGTCGTCATCGTCAATCCAACATCCGATATTCCGCTTATTGTCACTCAGAGAGATCCCGGCCTCATAATCGTAATCATTTTGGGAATCCTTCTGGTTGATCCAGCTAATCGTTACATCATAACTGTCGCCTGCTTGGATCGGAAAGATTTTTGAAGCACTGACTTGCCCGACTTCACTGGTCAGCTCGGCACTATCGCAGATCATCCGATAAACCTCAGAATGACTGCCGCTCCAATCTCCCACTGTCAATTGAACAAAAGCCGTTTTGTCGTTATCGGCCGACGTCGGATTCATAGAGGAGCCATTCTCAAAAGCTTGAATTTCTTCAGCGTCACTCCACCCATCGCCATCGGTATCCGGTTTTGTTGGATCCGTTCCGTACTCATACTCCTCAATATCCCGTACCCCGTCATGATCATAGTCATCATGTTTCAGGCTCTCGTCTGCAACTTTATCACTCTCGGTCGCCAGATCCATACTCCAACGACCGATCAGCGCATCCTCATACGATTCACTAGATGCAACCTCACTCTCATCATCTTCGCCGGACACCATCTCAACATAAATGGTGTACAGTGCGGCAACGGCCCCATCGCTTAACGCGTCAGCATACAGCAGTATTTCGTCAACGCCGCCATGGAAATAACCGAAGTCTGGAACTTCGTCGCCGCCTATTTGTAAACGGCTTAACTGCAGCGCACCTTCGGTAAGAGTGACAGCTCCGGAATCAGCAACCCGCTCACCGTCAAGATATAAGCGCAGTTTCTCTGTACCATCGGTTTGCGTACTGTCATAGACACCCATTACAAAATGCCACTGATCGTCAGTGATCATCCCCACACAGGGCTCTCCGTCTTCAGCAACCCAATCAGACTCAATCGAAACACCACCCACAGAAGCTCTGATTTTGCTGCTGGTCCCGTCACGGACCAGCCCAAACACATTGCCGCTGGTGTTTTTGCCAATAATCAGATCTGCACTGGAAGAGGAATTCTGGAACTTAAACCACCCGCCCCAGGATGCTTTTATGAGCGTAACATAGTCCGTATTAAGTACCTCATTCCCGGTATACGCGCGAATATAGTCACCGTCACCGTTAAAGAAGTACGCACCGCCAAGAAAACCTTCTGAGGATGGGAAATTAACCGGTGTACCATCGAGCTCGTCAACAGTTGAAGAATTTGGTAAAGTCCAATCACCGGAAGCATCCTCATCAAATCCGTTCATCTTCCAATGGGCGATGACGTTATTGGAAGCAGTATCACTTTCAGAATCTGCATCGCGTAAATCTCCAATATCATCATCATCCAAACTTTCATTAAACATGATAATATTATCGATCCGCCCTTTAAAGAACTTACTTTCGGTCATACAGTCGACACCCATCAGTAACGGATAGCTACTGCTGACAGATCCCCAATCATCTGTCACCTCTACTTCGTTACCGTAAGAACCATCAACGTAAACATATAATGAATCTTTTTCTTTATTATTAAAAATATTATTATAAGTATTTCGCCTCATAACAACATGATGCCATTCTCCGTCGGCAATAAAATGACTTGATGTATTTGCTTGGAAAAAGTAGCGGCTTCTATTGTCCACTTCGTCAGCAATTTCTAATGTATAATCCACACCTGTACTAATAGTCGCGCCAACTCTGCCACTCGGTTCAACAAAAATACTATATCCCTGTCTTAAGTCAGTATAGTTCACAGGACTGCCTTTGCAGAGAACATATTGCCTTTCGGTTATTGGTTCTTCGCTAATCGGTTTATTAGTCTTAATCCAGAGTGAAATGGAGAAATCATCCTCTCCAAAATCTAAGCTACTATTATCGGGCACTTCAATATAGCTACTTATGCCGTCAAATTTAATCGCCTGATTAAAGCCTTCGCTTTTTCCGTCAGTGGACACACGAACAGACATCACCTCAGTTGATCGCACCGAAAAAGCATCATACTGATTGACTAAATTCGGCCACTCCGGATCCAGTCCATATTTTAATTCCCAACGATCCGGCAAACCATCGTCATCATAATCGCCGTCATCCACCACCTCATCGGTATTCAGGACTTTCCAGGAAATCGGCAGGCCATTATCGTCGACAGTAGCCGCAACCGTAGCATGCAGCGGAACACGATTTTCATCGAGACAGTCCTTATGATTCAACTCCTCCCAGTCACTCCATCCATCACCATCGGTATCCCATTTCGCAGGATCAGAGGAATAAGTAGTATTACCAATCAGAATTCCATGCACTTCATCGCCGTCCCCAGTACTGTAAACAACATCAGCAATCTCATCCTCATCATAACCGACATAATGACCTCCATCAGTGTCATACTTAGGATTATCTCCGTCAGTATCTCTTGTATCGGCTGTCGTACCAGAAGGAACAATATGAGTTAGACCAATGTAGTCTGAGTAATAACAATGCATTCCAGTATCATAGGTTGCGGCTGAGTGCCCGGGGTTAAATACATACACAAAATAATCATTCCGTTTTGGGAAGCATCCATACTGATATTCCTCAGCATTGGTAAGTCCGTCACTATCATAGTCAAGACCATTATATTGATTGAAATAGGCAAAATCACTTTCAGCACAATAATTGGTAGTATTGTATATTTCGGGATCAAAGAATCCGTATCCATACACCTCATGTGTATGACCAAATAACGCTTCAAATCCGTCGCCTAATTTATCATCATCGCTGTCGGGATTGAGTGGATTGGGATCTGCGATATAAGACGGCCGTTCCTCTGCCCCACAATCACAATGCCCCTCGTACTCTTTACAGATAAGCAACTCGTAGTTTGGATTCTCCTTATGCGCCCCCCCTAAGTAATAAAAATAAGAGGTACTATGTGGATTTTCCACATCAAAACCCGCCGTATCAATTAAACCATCTCCATCAGTATCCGGCTTTGTCGGCGATGTTTTAAAACGATGAATATAGTATCCTGTTTCAGCGTATGGTTTATAGCGATTAATCCCTGGATAGTCTTTGTAATCATTATAGTATAGGTCATGCACCGCCAGTCCACTGTCACGTACAAGATCGGCTAAAAGTTCTTCCGAGTCGCCGGCACCATCAAAGTCGGTATCCCAGAATCTCGGATTGGTCCCTTCGTCACATTCTTGCTGATTGGTAAGCAAATCTCGAAGATACCTCCCTGTTTCATCATCATCACGATCATCTAACGCATCCGGATTGTCATCGGCATCCGATGGATCTAACGGATTAAGTCGGTAATTCACTTCCCAAGACGCCGGGGCTGTGCTGTATTTAACCTCCCAACCGTCCGGCATGGTGTCATTGTCCGTGTCCTCTTCCGTCGGATTCAGACTCTTTAATAACGAAGGATCTAAGTTGCTTAATAAGTTGCTTAACAAGTCCGGATTTCTCTCAACACTCCACTGGTATTCGGCCAGATTGGTCATCATATCATTGTCCGGGTCCTCAAAAGCGTCACTATCACCCGATTCATTCCGTGGATCGAGTCCATAGAAATATTCCCAACCATCCGGCATCCCGTCATCATCACTATCCGGATCCATCGGATCGGTATCAATATTCATTTCTATAGAGGGAAGTAAACCATCACCGTCAGCGTCAATGTCCTCCGGAAGATCGTCTATATCAGTCGGATCATAGCAATGCTCAATTTCCCAGGCATCGGAATAATAATCGCCATCAGTATCCGATTTCTCCGGATCAGTATAATACTCATATGTGTTCTCACCACAGACAACCGTAATTCCACCGTTTTCCTCTTCATCCGACAAACCGTCGCCGTCCGAATCCAACTTCACCGTAATCGTAATCACGCCGGGTTTGCTCCACATGCCGTCGGAGACACAATATTGGAATGCATCTTCCCCCGCAAAATCCGTATCCGGCGTATATTCGAACCAGAACTGCTCCTCATCGTCTCTGTACACATAAACATCACCATCCTCCGGCTGACCGGCGACCATATAATCCAGCATGTCGCCGAATTCATCGTATGAATCATCCAGACTAAATGTCAGCACCCGATCCTCGGTCATGCTTTGGGAAACAGCCAATGCCACCGGCCGTCCACCTTCATAAGCACCCATATCACCCGTTGCGGTACCATCACCATCATCATCCCGCTTACGAGGGCCGCCGGTGATGTCGGTCGTAATGCCCCGGCTGTCAACCGCATCGTTATCACCCGCATCCAGACACGGACTGTCGGCTCCCAGCCGCACCCCATCATCCCGCGTAAACCAAACACCATCCGGCCCGGCTAAACCATATTGTGAGTCAACAAACAGCGGATCACTGTCAGTGTTGTGGTTGATACTACCATCAAACGGTATTGTCTCATCATCTGGATCATCTTCAATACAACAATACTGTACATTAGAACCATAACTCGGATAAATTTGAGCATCTTGTATTGAACCTGACCCTCTATTGCCCCAGAAAATACTATTCCGAACAGTCACAGTCGATGCGGAATTACTAACTCCAACCCCAGAGCCGGAAGATTCATTTTTATAGAAAGTACAGTTATTAATGTAAGCTGAACCTTTCATACACAGTACAGCGATAGATGTGTTTTCAAGGAATATAGA
Source organism: Anaerohalosphaeraceae bacterium (assembly GCA_963675155.1). Taxonomy (GTDB): domain Bacteria; phylum Planctomycetota; class Phycisphaerae; order Sedimentisphaerales; family Anaerohalosphaeraceae; genus 4572-13. Next base: position 2,776,256 of record OY775912.1, read on the forward strand.
ATTTGAAACATCAGCCGACCCCATACTAAGTCTTATTGACGGAACCTTGTTTTCTTTAAAGATAGAGTTTGACACTTTTACATAAGTTCCTGTTCCTGCGCTAATAACAATATTTTCACAGCTATCAAAAACACACCTGTCAATAATGGCTCGGTCCTTATAACCATAGTTAAATATACTTATACCATCCCCATAAAAATAGCAGTCTTGTATTTGAACAGGACCAGAATCCCAATCTGAAAGAATACCAGAAGCATTGTTCTTAATAACACAATTTTGAAAATCAGCTGATGCATAAAAAACTCTGAATCCAGATTCAGATGCACCTGAGATTTCAAAACCATTAATGATAGCTGGTAACTCAATATTGCTTATATCAAGTATCCGGGAAGAATGGATTTCTCCTGTCTCAGTTGTGTCTAATAACCCACTCAGAACAGTTATGTAACGTTCAGTATCTCTGTCTTCCCCGTCGCCTCCTTCTGGCGGATAACCGCCGTATAACTGTATACCGCTCGGCAAAACAAATGATTCACTGATATCTCCGGAGCCAGAAGGCGTATAGATACCTTCCGCTACACAGATGACGTCAACATCTGCTGCCAATGCATCCTGAAGATCGGTAAATGCCGGCTGGTCGGGACTTGGCTTTATAACCCCAACTAAATCTGAACTATCCCACGTCCCATCCATAGAAACTAGCGCCAGAGCAGGTTTATCCACTCCGATCGGAGCCGGTGAATTCACAAAAAACTGTCCATCCAGATCATAATACCCAAAAATGGCGTTGGCATCACCTAACGTTCGGCAGGGAGACTCCAAGCTTATGCGATAATTTTCATCTTCGAGTGATACGAATAAAGGATCATCCGTAATATTGCATAGCCCATTTGCATCTTCAACATGTTGGATACAGGAATAACGCGATTGAACGCCATCCAGATCATTATCATTGTTCCACAAAATACAGTTAGCTACATCCGGCGATACCGAATTCGGCTCAGAATAGATACCAGCACTAATATAATTCGGATCAGAATAATAATTGTCAACGATTGTGTTATTATAAATCGCCCCTTCCGCGGTCGCAGCATAATACACAATACCATTATCGTTCTTATAGACCAAATTACCGATGACAGTCGGGGGAACCGCCGATTCAGAGAGAATTCCTGCCCCCCCGTCACCCCAGTTATACCCGATCTTATTGTTTAAGATTGTTGGAGAACCCAAAGCACAATAAATCCCGGTCAAGTTATCATGAATAATATTTCGTGAAATCGTTGGATTCGAATCATTATCACACAGAATCGCACTCGCTTCGGTCGCATCACAAATCGTCAAACCAGAGAGTATGGAATTGGCATCTTCACCCGAATCAAATGTGACGATGGGCATATTAGGCTCAGCTGCCTGAATAATCGTCGATTCCGTCACAGTCCAACTCGATGGATCTGTTGATGTTAAACGGATTGCCTTTCCGGCAAAGTTAATATTCTCCTCATAAGTCCATTCATACAACTCAATATCGTCAAAGGCATTGGCATCATCAATAGCAGCTTGAATCGAATCAACATACCAACGATCCTGTGTCACATTGTGAATCGCACAGACTTCATCGGCTCCAATGTCAACCCGTCCGGCCGCTCTCACCTGACCGGCAATATCCATTTCGCCCTCAGCAATCACGGTATTGGGATCGCCCGCATCAACACAAGAAGACAGTCGGTCAATATGATAATTATAACTGCTCGCATCAACAAACTGTGGATCACTTGTATAACTATGCCCGGCAGAACATCCATTTACATCGCCGCCGGAATTACTCCATACGATACAGTTACTAATCTGCGGCAGCGTATTGGGATCGCCGGAATACAAAATGCCGTCACCGGAGTTATCAACGATCGTGTTATTACGCACAACTGCAACACCACTCATTGACTGGATTTCAACGCCGTCATTATCATTGTCATAAATCCAGCTATTCTTGATAACCGCATCACCAATCGCTGACAAGACAATACCCGTATCGTTTTGTTCGATCATGCAGTTCTGAATCGTCGGCGCACCGGTTTCACTATAGACACCCGTCGTATTAGCCTCAAGAATACACCATTGGATCAGCGGAGATTCATCAGTGATTGAAGAAATACCCACCTCCGCATTGATGATCGTCAAATGACCCACCGTACTGCCAAGATCATTGGCATCGATCAAAATGCCATAATCTAAACCATCCGCATCAATCACAGTATTCGCAATTTTCTCCCAATCAGTTGTTTCGACTCCTGTCAGTGCAATGGCCTTGCCGTCAAGAACAACGCTTTCCGTATAAACTCCCGGCATTACTCGTACCGTATCGCCGTTCAGACTCCAGTCCACGCCCTGCTGGATCGTGGAAGCCAATGTCGGCACAATAATGGTAATCGTGTCAAATACCTGATTGGGATCGTTATCATTCGGATCACCGTTGTGAATAAACTCCACATAGTTCGAATATCCATCACCGTCCAAATCAGATTCCCTGTCACCGGCATCCAATGCATCAAGGCCATATTCTACTTCCCATCCATCGGAGATGCCGTCACCATCAGAATCGCCCTGATCCATACTGGTTCCGGCGATAAATTCCTGCAGATTGATCAGACCGTCTCCGTCCGCATCCAGTGAAGCGTCTGTATCATCCAGTAAATCCAGTCCCTGCTGAACTTCCCAGCCATCGGTCATTCCGTCATTATCCGAGTCACTGTCTGTCGGATCACTGCCCAACTCATATTCCTGCAAATTCGTCAGTCCATCCTGGTCGGGATCTTCCGAGGCATCATTGTTCAACGGATTCAACGCGTATTCAACCTCCCACGCATCCGGCAGACCATCGCCGTCCGTATCCGGATTCATCGGATTGGTCAGGTTCTGATATTCCTGCGCATCCGTCAAGCCGTCATTATCCTGATCCTGATTGCCATCTGAAGCATCTCGCGGATCTAAGTCACATAACACTTCCCAATAATCAGGCAGACCGTCTCCGTCCGTATCGGTATTGGCCGGATTGGTTCCAAAACGATATTCCGTCAGATTTGACAGATAATCATGATCAAAATCATCGTCCGCACTATTCGGATCAGATGTCGGCCAATAAAGGACTTCCCACGTATCAGGTAAACTATCACTATCCGCATCGGCACTGGCTGAAGTTGCATAAACGGTATTGCCATAGGCTCCCATGTTGATTCTGTATCCGCCGTCATTGGCCTCATTTGAATACACACTGTTTGGATCGCCGGTATTAATGCAAGGCGAATAATCCATCAGCGTATACTCATTGGCATCTGCAAAATAGGGGAAATATGAAATATTGCTGCCATATGAATCACCCGATTGCACACAGCTATAGGCGGTGGTCGAATAAAGCAGGTTGTTCGCAGCATTGTTCCAAATAATGGAGTTTACAATGGTTTCTTCACATCCGGAGACACCAAATGACCCGTTGTCGGCAATCGTACAATTTTCAATGGCAATCGATCCGGATATACCACCGCCCTGGTTGTTGGCAACAATCGAATTTTTAATAAAGGGGCTCCCATAACCAACTTGAACACCGGAGCCGCTATTACTAATAATGCGGCAATCAGTTATTACCGGCGAACCCCATGCGCAAGAAATCCCTGTCTCGTTATTCATAATTCGACAAAAGCTGATATCGGGCGATGCCTGGGAATAAATCATCACACCCTCATAACCTCCCTCAATCGTAAAGCCTGACAACTGTGAAGGCTTCTCTGTTTTATAAGTAAATAGTACACATGGAGAATTCGGATCGGCTGCATGAATAGTAGTGGATTGAACCGTTTGCTGATCTTCAGGCGAACAACTCGTAACAGTGATACTTTCGTTCGAGAAATGAAGATTCTCATAATACGTCCCTTGAGCAACCAAAACGCTGTCATCTTGATCCGCCGCATCAATCGCATCCTGAATCGATGTAAACGCATCCTGCCAAGTATAGCCGGTCATCAAACCATTGGCATCGTCATCCACAAACCAGACCACCGGAGCTTCATCAGCCCCCATGTCCACGCGCCAGCCGCGAACTCTGGGATCGCCATCAATATCGACCTGGCCCTCATAAACACCATTCGGATCACCGGCATTCACACATGGTGAATGCACCAACAAATGGAAATCGCGGTTAGCTGCATCAACAAAATTGGGCTCGGAACTGATATTGCCCACCCCCGCAGCACCACCTTCAATGCAGCTATATGTGGGATGGCAATCAGAGTCAAAAGAAAACGTACTGTTATCCCAGAAAATACAATTCTTGATCTCTGGATTTCCGGTATAAGTTGTAATGCCGATGTTATTATTGACAATCGTATTATTAACAATCTCTCCTTGTGTGCCACCTAAAAACTTGATCGTTTCGTTATTATCATAGAACCAATTATTGTAAAATTTAGGCTCTCCATGACAATGAACATACACAGCCCAACTCGGAATATTGCGAATAATATTATATTCAAGCGTTGGCGATGCATCGCAGACACGTATGCCAATTCTTCCTGTGTCTTCAATAATACACTTTGTTATGGTGGGACTTGTGAATCCCCATTCATAATGTGATATACCATAAACACTGATTCCGGCATCTCCATTTGTAATTGTGAACCCGGAAAGAACGCTATCCGAGTTTTCGTTGGAATTGAAGGTGACGGTCGCTCCGGACAAATCATTGGCGTCGATAATGGTCGCGGCGACGATGTCCCAGTTATCCGGATCGGTGCTGCGGACGGTGATGGGTTTGCCGAGGTAATTGATCTTCTCATAATACGTGCCGGTCAGCACTTCAACCACATCCCCATCAATCGACCAATCAATTGCCTGCTGAATCGTTGTAATCTCAGTCGGAACAATAAACTTTCTCGGTGTAAGGCTATTGGGGTCATTGGGGTTGCCATTATGCCAGTATTCAATGACATTGGTATAAGTATCCGTATCCGCATCCAGATCCGCATCGTTGGGATCCAGCGGATTAAGACCAAACTGCGCCTCCCATGCATCCGGCATACTGTCGCTGTCGCTATCATTCGAATGCGGATTTGTTCCGGCCAGGAATTCCTCCAGATTAGTCAAGCCGTCTCCGTCAGAATCCATCCCGGCATCACCGGCATAGGTCGGATAACCACCGTTGTCCACCTCCCAGCCATCCGGCATCCCATCATTATCCGTATCCGCATCCAGTGCATCGGTTCCGTAAAATTGTACTTCCTCCTGATCCGTCAGACCGTCATCATCCGAATCAGCGTCCTGCGGATCCAATCCCATGCGTCGTTCAACCGCATCGCCCAGACCATCTCCATCCGAATCGAGAGTAATCGTCGCCTCCGAGGTATTGCCGTAAGCACCCTGATTGATCCGATTCCCATTGGGCATGGGCTCATTGTAATAATCCGAATAAGGACTGCCTGCATCCACACAAAGCGAGTTCATCTGCAAGTGATAATCGCCGTTGCCCGCATCGACAAAATTCGGATCACAAGAGATATTCCCCGTGTCGATGCCGATCCAATACTGAATGTCACTATAATAAGGTGTTGAGCACCCATTTAACGGATTGGTTCCATTATTCCACAGAATACTGTTTAAAATCACATCATTACAGTCAAACAGACCACCGGCCTGAGACGCAGCATTATCGGCAACCGTACAATTGATTATATCACTGCAACCGGCCAGACCACCGCCATACCCCAAAGATGTATTATTCACAATGAGACTGTTTTCGATGCTGCCGTAATTAGACTCAATACCGCCACCATTGCTTTCAGATGTATTATCACCGATAACACATTTGGAGATATCGACCGATGCCCCATGTCCCCGAATACCACCGCCTTCGGAAAATGCGGTCTTATAGAGTTCCTTAACCTCGGCAACGCTTAATCCATAATTATAAATCCGGACATCGTCAATTTTTCCGGCAAAAAATGAATCAATTCCATGTCGGCTACCAATCGAAAGATCATGCTCTGTATAGTTCAAAACACCGCTACCGATGCCACCGCCATATTCACCACCATCGTCTTTTCCATCAATATAAATTGACATATCGTCCAAAGCTCGAATAATCCCAACGACATGATACCAACGTCCGGGTTCTAAAACAGTCGTACCACTTTTATTTCGTAACGCTGAATAAGATGTCGATGAACCATCTCCGAAGCCTAAGGCAATCGTATCACTACTATCTGCTTTTAATCGAAGAAAAACGCCGGAATAAATGTTATCAGTCGTCCCCCACTCATCTGTCTGAAGAATAATGCCATCCGTATTGGAACTGTCCATATAAATCCAAGCCGCCAACGTCAACGGGAGTTCCGGCTTGAGCTGCGGATGATGCGGAACAGAAACATATTGACTTTGGCTGCTGTCTAAGGCAATAGCTGAATCTGAAATTCCATCACTATACATTGGACCGTACTGCGGAACACCATCATGGCCATTACCGGACGAATCTGCACAGTTCCCATCCAGTCCCCAATGTGCCAGTACTCTTGGTGTTTTATCAGCAAGCTCTTCAATTGCTGCCGCATTTAAAGCCCGGTTATAAATGTGAACATCATCAATCGAGCCCTCAAAATACCTCGGTGATCCGCCATCATGAAAGACGCCAATCTTAACATTTTCATATGACGCAGTATTAATCGGTTCGTCAACCGAGTCGGCAATTGTTTCAAGTTGACCGTCAACATAGAGTAAAAGTTCCGTGACATTCGGACTGCCGTCGTCTTGAAGAACGACAGCGACATGGTGCCAGTCGTCATCATTGATAGCCGTCGTACCATAGATATATCCCCCTTCAACTTCGGCACGAAGGGCACCGGTTTCATTGACACGAATAATCCATTTTTCACCGGCAGACCATTTGCCCCATGACATAATCTCTCCAGAAACCTCTGTCGTTTTTATCCAAGCACTGCATGTTCGACCATCTGTTCCGGTAATTCCTTTATATCCTTGCATCTCAACACAATCATTGACACCATCAAACACCATGGCCTGCCCCTCATAGCCGCTTGCCCAATTCGGATCGCCATAGACAACTCCATCGTGCCCATTACCCGAGCAATCATTGGGATCGCCATCCAGCTTCCAATAAGCAATCGGCAGTTTCACGCCCGCCAATTCCTGTATGTCAGTTTCTGTTAAAACCCGACTGTAAATGCGCAGGTCATCTATCAGTCCTGGGAAATAGTCTCCCAGTCCATCATTCCCTATCTGAACATCCATATCCGAAACTGTATTGATCGGCTCATCCAGAACATCCACAACCGTCTGTTTTATGCCATCGACATACAGCTCGATTTCAGTTGCATTCGGGCTGCCGTCATCCTTAAGAACGACAGCAACATGGTGCCATTGATCATCAGTCAAGTCTTGCCGAGAAGATACATAGCCACCGCTGACAGAAACTGTCAAACGCCCATAATATCCTCCAAAATCCTGAAGTCGAACATTCCAAAGGCCGCCCAGTGTGTCAATATCACCCCACGCCAGAATTGAACCAATCGTACCAGTCACTGCTGTCGCAGATGTCTTGATCCAGGCAGAACAAGTTCGAGAATGAGTCCCCACAGCACCTTTATAGCCTTGGATTTGGACATAATCATCCGAACCGTCAAACTCTAAAGCCTCCCCCGTAACACCTGTCGTCCATACAGGATCGCCTGCCCCCTGTTTGACACCATCAAAATCATTTCCTGAAACATCTACAAGATCACTATCAAATGGCAAATCAACAACAGCAACCGGAGAGCCCACCAATTCCTGTATGTCAGTTTCTGTTAAAGCCCGGCTGTAAATGCGCAGGTCATCTATCAGTCCTGGGAAATAGTCTCCCAGTCCATCATTCCCTACCTGAGCATCCATATCCGCAACTGTATTGATCGGCTCATCCCGCACATCCACAACCGTCTGTTTTATGCCATCGACATACAGCTCGATTTCAGTTGCATTCGGGCTGCCGTCATCCTTAAGAACGACAGCAACATGGTGCCATTGGTCATCAGTCAAGTCTTGCCGAGAAGATACATAGCCACCGCTGACAGAAACTGTCAAACGCCCATAATATCCTCCAAAATCCTGAAGTCGAACATTCCAAAGGCCGCCCAGTGTGTCAATATCACCCCACGCCAGAATTGCACCAATCGTACCAGTCACTGCTGTCGCAGATGTCTTGATCCAAGCCGCACAAGTCCGACTTTGGCCGCCCGCGATTCCCTTGTAATCGAGAACCTCAACGTAATCATCAACACCGTCAAACTCCAGTGCTCCCCCCAAATAGCCTTCAGAAGTCCAATTTGGATCATTTTCAAGCAACCCATCTCTGCCTTTGCCCGAGGAATCGGCGGCGGTCGTTCCCGTCCCATCGTCCATCGTCAAATGCAACGCCAAACCATCGCCTGCCGGAGAACCGCCGGTAATCGTAAAACCTTCCAAAGAAGCACCGCTGGAGTCAGTTTCACTTCCCCGAAACAGAACAGCCGTGCCTTGTTTTTGTGCATCGATAATCGTACTCTCAGTCAATTCAAAATCCGTTAAAATCCCATCCGGATCGGCACTATGAATATCCAGACTTTTGCCCTTCATATCCAACTGTTCATAGTAAACCGCCGGCGCATTAGGGTCTCCACATGCAACATTAATTTCAGCACCATCAGAAACGGTATCAATGGCTATTTGGATCGTTCGAAATGCATTTGCCCACGATTGACCATCATTGTCATTATCGCCGTCAACCGAAACATACCATGTCGATGAGGTCGCAAGTGATACCGTAATCTCATATTCATCATAATTCGACCACACACCACTATTGTCCTGAACCATCAGTTTGATCGTATGAGTCCCAGCCGCGTTAAATTTACATTGAGCAGTATCGGAATTATCTCCGGAAACATAATAGGCCGCCACAGGAAATTCCCATTGATAGCCTACAAGAGTACCATCAGAATCATATGAGCCACTCCCATCAAAGATAACTGTCTGCCCAATCGCAGGACTAGTTGGATCAGGATCAGCTATCACTGCAACCGGTACTTGGTTAGCATAGATAAACTGTGAGCATAGTATAATTATTACGATGATAAATAGCTTAGCCAAAGTACCGTTATTCATCTGAATATCCTTCTCTATGAATTGTTAATTATCGATGCCGTGCTTTTTTAACCACTGAGATGCCGCCTTCGAAGCCGGACATTCGGGAAAGTTTTCACAAATCGCCGTATAAGCTTGAATACAGGCCGCTTCTGAACTGGCTGCATCCAGCAAACCTTGACGAGCCAGTTTTTCAGAGCAATGCCCGATCATAAACTGTGCATTCCAGGCATATTTGAAATCCGGCCAGTTCGATAAGACAAGGCGATAATGCTCCAATGCCATCGTATCATTTCCCATGAGTCGACAGCATTCTGCAAGTTGATAACAAGCCTGGGCCGACATCTCTGGGGTTACTGCATGCTCCATCGCTAATTCATATCCTTGAACCGCTTGAGATAGCTTTTCAAGGCGATCTCTTGAGCCATGACTGCTTTTTGTTGCCTTTGTATAATAAATCGACGAAGCCTGAATCAAAGCAGAACCAAGATCCGGCGACTCTGAATAAGCTTCAGCCAATTCAGAGAGTGTTAGCATTTCGTTAGGTTCATGTCCATGTCCAATATCGAAAAGTGCCGTTAATGCTGCTTTAGCAACCACTTGCTGGCTGTCAACACTTTCTGACTGCATGATTTTCTTATAGGCATCCAATGCCTCTTGATAGCGTCCTTGCTGGCAAAGCTGACTTGGTGAAACAGTTAGCTTTTTCGAATTATCCAAATCTTTTCCAGTAGGAAGATTTATGTTTTGAGCCATATTGGGATCATTTTCTACAAAAGCCAGAGCAGGATAATTGGGATCAGAATTCACCAAAAGCTCACTTTCAAGTTGAGCAAAACTAAACTGACTAAAAACGCTGCAAAGTAACCCGGATACTAAAAAAAGTGAAAGGATGAAGCGCATTCGCCTTTTTGTTCTTGAATATTTGGCCATTATTTCAGTCCCTGAAAAAAGTTGTCATATTAACTTTTATAAATGGTTAAAAGAAAATCTCTGCTTTGTGAACAAACTGGAAATTCCACATTTCAGAGAAAAACTGTCGTAGAGAATCCCCCTTTGATGAGATATGTGATTCAAAAGAGATTTGATAAATTTCTTTTTTGTTTCTGATGACACAAAGTCTTCGGAATTTAAAAAAACTTTCAAGAGGCATCAACAAGATATATCCAAACATCCCAATTCTTCCCTATGAAAAACGAATCGCCTTGCACAAATGCCTGCAACACACCCTACGCGCAGACACACACCGCACAAAAAACAGCTCTCAGATGCCAACAGGAAAGAAACTCCTCACCTTATCGCCACCTCTCAACCTAGCCCTCTAAACTAAATCGACAGGAACTCCCAATACAAAACTCCTTGGAAAACCTCTATCTTACCCGAAAGTAAAGTACCCCACCTCTCTTATTTCGTCAAGGTTATATTTTCTTTTTTTCATATTTTTAATTATATCTATTGTGAATAAGAAAGAAGGCAGCAAAGGTGAATAACATCTGTTATGTTGCATCCCATTTGGTTTTATCGCTCAGAATCAAATCGACTTCTTCACCGTCCGTAATTTGGTCTGCATTAATGATCGCTGCTTTTGGTATATCGTTTTCCGTTTTGAAAAAGAATCATAATAACACCTTTCTATCGGTCCTCTGTATGTAATTCACCACTATTTGACTACGCCGCCCAATCCTGGCATAGCAGTTCGGCCTGCTTCAACACGGTTTGCGTGGCTTTTTCCTGCTTGTCCGGCGGGTAGCCGTATTTCCGCAATATCCGCTTGACCATAACACGAATCTGGGCACGGGCGTTTTCCCGGACTGTCCAGTCGATCGAAACACTTTTGCGTACCTTCTCGACCAATTCCTGAGCAATCAGCTTTAAGGTGTCATCGCCCAGCAATTGAACGGAGCTATCGCTGGTCTCCAGTGCATCATAAAAGGCAATCTCGTCATCTGTTAATCCCAACTGCTCACCACGGTCCTGAGCCCTTCGCATTTCTTTGGCCAGTTTAATCAACTCATCGATGACCTCAGCGGCTTCAATTGCCCGGTTCTGGTATTTGCGAACAGCCTCTTCCAGCATCTCGGAAAACGACCTTGCCTGAACGAGATTCTTCTTGGAACGAACTCTAATCTCATCATTAATCAGCTTTTTAAGCAATTCCAATGCAAGATTTTTCTGCGGCAATTGCTTAACTTCGGCCAAGAACTCATCCGATAGAATCGAAATGTCCGGCTTATCCAGACCTGCGGCTGCGAAAATATCTACGACCTCATCAGAAATCACTGCTCTGGAAACAAGCTGTTTAATTGCTGTTTCCATTTCATCGTAAGTCTTCTCAGACTCCATCGTCGTTGACTTAATCAGTGCGGCTCTGACTTGCTGAAAGAAGCCGACTTCATCCCGAATCTTCAACGCCTGATCATGCGGTACCGATAATGCAAACGCTTTCGACAGTTCTGATACGGCCTTGAGGAATCGGTCTTTGCCTTTCTCTAAGGACAAGATGTACTCCATCGTTTCGGCGATCCCTACCATCGGATTATCTGTTTCGCCATACACGATTGACAGGTAATCATAGCCATAAAGAATACCGCGGACAATCTCGAATTTTTCCAGCATGACCTCAACGGCCTGCTCCTGATCAAACGTGGCTTCACCTTCGCCACCACTTTGGGTATAGTTGGCTAATGCTCTTTTAAGAGAATCAGCCAAACCCAGATAATCGACGACCAGGCCACCCGGTTTATCCTTGAACACACGATTCACCCGTGCAATCGCCTGCATCAGACCATGACCTCGCATTGGCTTATCCACATACATCGTGTGCATACAGGGACAGTCAAAACCGGTCAACCACATATCCCGAACGATCACAATCTTCAACTCATCATCCGGGTCTTTAAATCGCTTGGCAATCATCTCCCGTCCGGGTTTATTACGAATATGCTGCTGCCAGCTTTTTTCATCAGATGCCGAGCCGCTCATAACGACCTTGATCTTCCCGGTACTGTCATCAGAACCATCCCAACCGGGACGGAGCTTGACAATCGCATTATACATGTCAACGCATATCCGGCGGCTCATGCAAACAATCAACGCCTTACCGTCGATACCAATCTCCAGACGCAGGCCGAAATGTTCGACTAGATCCTCAGCAACCAACTTGATTCGTTTCTCGGTGCCAATCATCGCCTCCAAAGAAGCCCATTTACTGCGTAACCGTTGTCGGCGATTTTCTTCTTCCTCGGCCTCGGTAATTTCCTCGAATTCCGGATCGATCGTTGGTTTCTCAGCCTCATTCAGTTCAATTCGTGCCAGGCGGCTTTCGTAATAAATACGAACCGTCGCCTTATCCTCAACCGCTCGCTGGATGTCATACGTGTCGATATGATCTCCGAACACCGCTTGGGTACTCTTGTCCTGTCGTTCAATCGGCGTACCGGTAAAACCGATAAACGATGCATTCGGCAGAGCATCCCGCATGTGCCGGGCATAGCCGTCAATAAAATCATACTGGCTTCGGTGGGCTTCATCAGCGATGACCACAATATTTCGCCGGTCACTCAATTCTGGATGATTATCGCCTCTGCATTCCGGCAGGAACTTCTGAATCGTCGTAAATACAATGCCGCCGGAAACCACCTTCAGCTTTTCCCGCAGGTCCGCCCGGCTGCCAGCTTGAGCCGGCCTCTGCCGCAGCAAGGCTTTACACCCGCAGAACGTCCCGTGCAACTGATCATCCAAATCGTTCCGGTCAGTAATCACCACAATCGTGGGATTTTCCATCTCCGGACGCTTGATCAGCTTGCCGGCATAAAATGCCATCGTCAGACTCTTGCCGCTTCCCTGTGTATGCCAAATAACCCCAATCCGCTGATCGCCATCCGGTCGGCTGGCCGCGATGGTACAATCCAAAGCCTTATTCACCGCGTGATATTGGTGATAAGCCGCGGCCTTCTTGATAATCTCCGCTCCGTCATCCTCGAACACCACGAAGTTCATCAGGTAATCAATCAGCCGCTGCTTTTCAAACAAACCCTTAATCATCACTTCAAGCTGGATACTTGCTGGCGGTGCAACCATAATTCCATCAATCGTCCGCCAAGCCATAAACCGATCCGGTCCGGCACTCAGTGTCCCCGCACGAGCCGCCAGGCCATCAGAAATCACCAGAAGCTCGTTATATACAAACAGCCCCGGTATATCGTCCTTGTACGTCTGAAGCTGATTGTATGCCTTCTTAATCGTCGCCTTCTCATCCGCTGGATTCTTTAACTCAACCACCACCAGCGGCATCCCATTGACAAAGACAATCACATCCGGCCGGCGGTTCTTATGCTCGATTACCGTAAACTGATTAATTGCTACAAACTCATTATTGCCAACTTCATGTGCATCGATCAGCCAGACCTTAAACGTCCGATCCTGTCCATCCTCCACATAAGGGATATCCACGCCATCGGTCACCATCCGATGAAACCGGCGGTTGTTCTCGATCAGCGACGGGCTTTCCGGCCGGGTCACCTTGCGAATGGCCTCCTCGATGATCTCCGGCGTCGCATCCGGATTAATACGCCCCAGAGCCTCTCGCAGCCGCTCAGTCAACACCACCTGGGCATAATCGTCCCGCTCAGGATAGTCCGACTCCGGCCCAATGTCCGGACCATACACATAGTCATAGTCCAGTTCCTTGAGCCATTCAATCGCCTGGATCTCAACCTGTGCTTCGTCTAAGTATGGCACAATATCCCTTCCTTTGATTATATGCGAACGCCTTTATTGCTCCTGTTTCGTTTAATCCACATCTGACATATCAAGCTGTTTCGCTATAGGCGACAACACCGTATGCATCTTTTCAAGGTGATCTTTCAGCCAGATATAATATTCCGGCCATTTTGTCTTGTCCGTCACATCAACTGTTTTACGAATAAGTGCACCTTTGGAAATTTGGTTTTCAACTTCGTACCACTCTAAATTGAAACCAAGTCGATTTTCTATACTCTCTTTTTGAGCCATAAGCTGGCAATAGTAGGTGTCTGTATATTCTTTCATATTAACGACTAATTCAGCCCGAATCTCTCCGACCTCATAAGATAGCCTCTCATTGCTCCAGGAAGAAAAAGCAGAAGCCAAATACACTCCTGTTTTACCCAAAGCGTAGTGCAAAGTCGAATCTGGACGGGGATTGCGAGGCTTAATGACAGTGCCGTTTTCCAAAAGATGCTTATTAAAACCGATCCAGAACTCCAACCGCATCTTGCTCTTATCCGTCAATTCGCTTATATTCGCCGTCTTTTTAACGTTTCGGGTCCAATCATTCGGCTTGGAGACAATGTTGAATTTCGGTGCCATTGCTGAATCGCCGATCTTCCAGAGTTCGATTTCCAATCCGAAGAAATTAACAGCCTCGTCCGTCTTCTCGTTCAGCCAGTCCAACGCCGCCCGGTGTTCCTCGGTAAACCGCTGAGCCACCCACACAATCGTCACCGCATCCAACCCAGCCGCATACGTAATAAGCTGCCCCATGTGGCAGTGATCGGTCCGCTCCAACTGGTTTTCGATCAGCACCCAGTGATTGTTGGCCGTATCCTTACACAGAATGTCCGCCCGAAACGGCCCGACGCTTTCCTCCTGAGCCTCCACCTCAAGCTCAAGGCCAATCGTATCGCCCAGCAGGGCAATGTTCTCTTCGCCCGCCAGCCACGGTGTAAAATGACTGGCCTCATTGGCCCAGACATCCCGCAACTCCACCTTTTCCAATCGTCCCAGTGTGGTCATAATCTAACCTCCTTGAATTTCTGTAATACCCCGGGAAACATCTTTTTGACTATATTGGCTCCATAGACTTGATCATTTTCATTCCATGCTTCTTCCAACATCTTAATTAACCCAGGAGACAGTTTGTCGAATTGATCGATAAGTTTAATTAACCAGTTCGCATCCCCCCAACAATCGGCACTGTGAAACTTTTTCACAACTGATTTTGCTAATCTATCTTTGATTTCCGGACGTTTCGCTATGATCCCGAATAACTCATTAGCAATCAAACGCATATCCTTGCCCATACCCGGCATCCCTTGATACTTGCCAATAAAACCATAAGGGTCTTTACCCAACCGAACAGAGATAATTGGCACTTCACGGCCAATCGCAATTCCTACCTCCTGGTCCGTCCAATTGCTATCGTGAAAGCCATCTGTCAACAAAGCGACAAACACGTCCATAGAAAACAGGGCTTCCTCAATTGTAGTTTGCCATACCGCTGTAGGCTCAATATCATTATGGGCAACAAAAGCAGAGATTCCCATCTCACCAAAAGCTTCTTGAATCTTGGCTGTTTCGAGCTTAAATTCAGCTTTATGACTCAAAAACACACGAAGATATTCAGGTGCCCAGATTCTATCCTGATTGTCAGCTGAAACTATTTTCTGGGATGTCACTTTAAGTCCCGACTTCTCCCGCCAGTCATGATTACCGGCAAGACTCATTTCTATTGAAACGGAAGAGATATATTCGCCAGGAATATTGATAAGCTTCCCAAGGGCTTGATATAATCTGCTTTCGCATTCGTCCTTTTTTTCAACCGCCAATGCAAAAAGCTCTCCCGGAACACTCATACGCACAAGAAAACCGGTTTGTCCACCATTCCAGTTGTCATACTCTGCTTCTTCAAGGGAAAAGTCAGCGTTAACGAGCATTGCTTGCAAATCTTTTTCGCCACTTACTTCATACATTTTTGATAACGAAGCAGCATATTGTTCAATTTTCTGGGGTAATTGACATTTTGTTTCACTCATTCTAAAGCACCCTTACTCAGCAAATATCTGGCCTCATTGGCCCAAACATCCCGCAGTTCCACTTTTTCCAATCGTCCAAGTGTCGTCATTCCTTGACTCCCTTTTCATGTTCAGATGCAATTATCTGGCACGCTTCATCAGTAAAAAAATCAAAACAGTTGATTATTGAATAAGTGTCAAAATCATTTATAAATTTATCTGCATTTTGTTGGGCGGTAAAATCGGGCGAAAACAACAAACCATCATAAGGTCCACCAATAAAGTCTGTACCTTCAATGTCCATCTCTACCGGTCCATTTGGTAAAGAATAGAGTTTGCATAGATGTACTCCGTTACTCAAATGGACAAATTTAATTGAAAGAATATTAGACTTCATGCAGCCTGGATACTTGTCTGCAAGTAGGCTCAGCATTTCATCGGAAATACAGGTTGCACTGTCAATTTGAAGTAACATTTCGACATATGAGTCTCGGTCAAGATCATATAAAATCTGGCTCGGCCTAAACGGGATGCCATTGACAACACAACTGGCATCCTCAGTATCCGTGACAATTTCAGTTAGGTCATCAACCAACAAGTTGATCGGGTTGTAATTATCAAACGGTTTTCGTGTGTATTTCCAACTGGGTTCTCTGGAGATATGCAATTCAATTAGTTGCACCGCCATCATCTCAACAGATCGAACGATGGAGTACCGAATCGTATCCCGAACCTTTTGATGGTAAGCGTCTCGGCCATGAGATAAAGGGCCATAATTGTTCCTAATATGGGCTATCCCATTAATTGCTGTCTCAAATCCAGTTGCAATATCCCTTATGCTGTGATCACCCGAAGATTTCTCAATACCAAAAGTCTTCAGTGTCATTTTAAGCAGGCCCTGCACTTTGGACTCAGCATCAAATTCGACTCCTCGCTCAGTAAGGATTGTTTTGCAGACAGATTCCACCAAACATTTGGCCGCATCAATAGCCTTATCAGAATTATTCTTGATTTCAGCTTCAACGGTGTTAATTAATTCCTGTAAATGTTCCGATTCCGGCCAGACATCTAAAACATCTCTGGCAAGACTAAGGTGAAAAATATCTATGTTAATTGGATTTTCAACTTCCATTTATGAAGCTCCCACTTCAGGTTTACGCTTTACTCAGATAAGCTTTTATTGCATTTTCAGGTGCTTTCTTTTGAGGTGGGTGCCATGCCATATCCTTCCAGCGAAATTTCACTTCTTCATCTTTTTCTGGACAAGTATAGGCGTAAACCGCATCGTCATCAGGCTTTTCTTCCTCACAGATACAAACACTATGAGGTTTGTTGCATTTTTTGCAGTCATGTGTAATTTGCCATACATTCATTTTGTTCTCCTTCATTAAACTTCGATTTCACCGGTTAAGAGTTTGGGTAATAACGTGTCCCGTAGTTGGGTTAGGGTTTCGTTTTCCTTCAGATTAATTACCGTATTCCGGTACAGTGGTAACGCTTTATGCATAAAAGCATCCAGTACCGCTTCGCCCGGGACTATAATCTCAATTGGTCGGAAGTTCTTCTTGCTGACCTCCATAAAGGTTGTTCCATTCGCACGGCTTTTAATTGTCTCCATATTCTGCATTGCCCAATAAAGAACATAAAGATTGGGCAATTGCTGCTCACAGACCATAGCAATGAAACCCTGATTTACTGCTACCGGTATTTCGGCAATTGCGAGATAGCCAATCGGAGCACGGGAAGATAATAACACGGTGCCTTCTGGAAGTAGCCCGGAACTAACCCTGCTTAGCCCCAAGTCAGTTATTTTGCGTTCAGTATCCAATAAAACCGGGCTGGTTATGTTATTCAAATCTTTGGGAGTCGTAAAATGGATGGTTCCCCCACCCCAATACTCAGCTTTTTTCGTGCTGGGTGTGCCACCGCCCACAACACTTACCTCATCAGCTATCGGTGTCACTTTCCATCCCTTGGGGATGGGGCCGAGGGGGGAATCTTCGAAGCTGTCGGGGAACAGCTTTTTGATGTCTTCAGGCAGCGGATGTTTGTTTTTTTGTTGTTTCCGGAGTGCGGCCTTTTCTTTCAGTTCCGCCGGGATCGCGTTGCCTGCGGCGATCGCATTGTCCAGCACCGGGTCAAAATCCACAAACCAGCTTTGAAAGATCGCCCGCCCCATCGCCTCCAGCGTCTCATTCGTCCGACGATTCAACTCAATCTTATCATCCAAAGCCCCCAATATCCCCGCAATCCGCTTTTGGGCTTTTAGAGTCGGCAGCGGTATCTTCATGGATTTCAGCGATGTTAACGGTTGTCCAATCCCTGGTGTTCCAACAGTCGAAGCGTACTTTAATATTTCATGCCTGCCTTCATAGGTACGAAAATAGTAGAACAAATAAATCGGGTCGGCTTTCTGAGGATCACATGTCAGCTTCATAAGACTCGATGATATTACATAAGCCATCGTTGGATTGTCTGGGACGAGTGCCACTTGACCGATTGAACCACGATGAGGAAAAACAAGATCGCCAGGAACAAGATTTGCCGAGCCTAATTCCTTTGCCTTATCTTTTGTAATATAAACGAAATTACCAGTTAAACGTTGCGTGCCAGATATATTGGTGCCACGAATTACAGCCACACCCGAATCCACATAACAGTCACTTTTCATACGTGAACCAAATGGCCCAATCGCAATTGCCCCTTTTATTGGTGCTGCAATCTCTTCTAAAGTTGTTTCTTTCCAGTCCGTCATTTATTTTACATCTTCCTGCCATAAATGCTTATTTTTACTCGCCCAGATAGAGCCTTCCGGTCGTAACTTAAAAGCAATTGGATTCGTCTTAGATTGAACAATCATTTTGGATTGATTAAGTGATGCAATAGCAGCGTCACTATCAATACGATCCGCCCCACGTCTTATCATTAAATGCCTTTTAATAGCTTCTACTTCAGCATCATCACTGTATGCCAAATAAGCAATTACAGCCAACTCATACTCATTGAAACCGCCTGCTTTCTCCGGGTCGTCTTGGTCAGTTACTTCGTTCTTGAATTTGTCAGCATATTGATAGCCCAAGTGAGTTACAGCGAAATCATCACCCTTTTCTCCTTTTTCTTCAATAAGACCTGCGTCCATTAACTCTTTCAAGACGTATTCCCACTTTGCCACAACACGCTGGCTATTGTCTGTAACTAAATTCTTCCCATTAGTTTGTATTTCAAGTCCAGAACGCATCCGTATTTTAACAATATGTCCATGTGGATCGTTTGACGCTTCAACCAGTAACTCTTTGGCTTCTGTGCTAATTTTGGTTTCTTGATCGAAATCAACATTCAATCGATTAAAATAAAGTATCCTGTTATCTCTAATGTACTCATTCTTATTTATTTTAATTGTCAAGTGATCTGAGAAGTTATCCTCAAAATCTGCACGTTTACATTCATGTAATAAACCTTGAGACATCAGGTCTTTTTTGAAATCCATCAGCTTGTCGTATTGATCTTTATCGAACTCTGAGGGATTAACACTTTCCTCCAAAAAGTAGATCATTGCAGGTTTGCCCGCATCAACGTGTTCTTGAATTTCATGTGCGGTGCCGCTTTGGGCATCTAAAGTTGGAGTGCCCAGTCGATGCAAAAATACCCCGACTAATAAATCTGTCTGATCTAACACTTGATCATCAATAATTTTCTGTGGATGATTGCCCATTTCCGGACTGGCGTGTGTATCCCAACCGATGGGAAGCAATACAATCTGCTTGTCTTCGGTGTGCAGGCTATTCCACTTATAAATGACCCTCCTTGCTATCTCCCGCTCCTTATCAACGTCCCCGGGCGACGCGATCATCACATTAAATACTGTTGCTGAATATGACATGTATACTTCCTTTTTGCTGCCTTTTTCTATTCTTAAGCCTTAACACTATCTCGAACGTGAGATGTGGAGTGCAGAGTCATTTTAGTTAAGTGCCGCTACTGCTACTTTGGGATAAACTTTTTAGCTTAGACCTTATTTCATCAATTAATTTTTGGTTATATTTTCCGCAAGCGATTACAAGCTCCTTAATAGGGAGCTTTGAATAGTCTATCTCTTGATCACATTGAACAGACCAATGTGCCAGTAATGTAGGGTCAATCTGGGTGTGTGATTTATCTATTTCTGGTTTGTAATAACCATTGCTATGCTTATAGGAATTATTGAGTATGCGGATAGCATCCACAGTTTTATATTCTGGCAATACTTCAAGATCAATTCCCATCTCATTTTTAAAGAAGCTTTTAATCTCGAGAAATTTATATGCGGTTTGGAGTGCCCTAAGCAATTTTATGCATCTTTTTAGTTCACTCTTATTTACTGGATTGCTTGATGATTCAGCACAGAAATCTGTCACCGATTTCAGGATACTTTCCTTTTTCTTTTGACCAATAAAACAGACGTTAATCATTCGCTTGAAAAAATTCTCCATTTTCGACCACAAGGATACCGCAAGAGCGGCATACATGGAGTTTGTTAGAATAGCCATATCCGTATGACCGTCTGCCATCAAATGATTAATTTCTACAGCCTCTTCAGAATCTTCCTCATGATTTTCAGGCTTTAGCTGATAATATAATTCTTTAAGCTTTTCTTCCTCAGCCTTATGTCCTTCCTGAATACGAAGCACCCAAGTTTCCCAAAGAGAGTTTTGGTATTCAAAATCAGAGACAGGGAAATCACCTTGTAAATACATCGTGTCCCATGTCAATGCCGATTCCCAGTTATTATCATCAAACCAACAATCATTCATATCCAATCTCCTTCAGATTCTTCTTGATTGTCTTTTCCAGCTTTCTGGAGTCTGCGAATTGCTGGCCCAGTGTAGCGGTCAGTTGCTGCATCTTATCTTCAAAGGGAATGCCATCGTCTTCAACATCTTCGGCCCCGACATAGCGGCCAGGGGTAAGGACATAGCCATGCTGTTTCATGTCGTCCAGCGTGGCGGTCTTCCACCAGCCGGGTTTGTCTTCGTAGTCGCCGCCTTCGGTTCGCCATGCATGATAAACCCCGGCGATCTCGGTGAGTTCTTCGGCGGTCAGTTCCCGATGGACCCGATCGATGAGCTTGCCGCAGCGGCGGGCGTCGATAAACAGCGTCTGGCCGCAGCGGGAGCGGAACTTGCGTTTTTTATCCGCCGTCTTCTTGCGGGTGACAAACCACAGGC
Organism: Anaerohalosphaeraceae bacterium; assembly: GCA_963675155.1. GTDB lineage: Bacteria > Planctomycetota > Phycisphaerae > Sedimentisphaerales > Anaerohalosphaeraceae > 4572-13. The sequence continues at coordinate 2,797,392 of OY775912.1, forward strand.
ACACCGGAATCTGCGTGGTATAGAACAACTGCCCCGGCAAGGCAATCATGCAGTCGATCATATCCTGTTCGATCAGGGCCTGCCGGATGATGCCTTCATTGCTGGTATTGGTACTCATCGAGCCGTTGGCCATGACGAATCCGGCGATCCCTCCGGGAGACAGGTGATGGACAAAGTGCTGCACCCAGGCATAGTTGGCGTTGTTGGCGGGCGGAGTACCATATTTCCAGCGGACATCCTCTTTCAGCCGCTCGCCGCCCCAGTCACTCATGTTAAACGGGGGATTGGCGATAATGAAGTCAGCCTTGAGGTCTTTGTGGGCGTCATTGTGGAAGCTGTCGGCCCATGCCTGGCCAAGGTTGGCGTCGATCCCCCGGATGGCCAGATTCATACGGGCCAGTCGCCATGTGGTCGGGTTGGATTCCTGACCGTAGATGGCAATGTCGCCAAGGCGGCCGCCGTGGGCTTCGACGAATTTCTCACTCTGGACGAACATGCCGCCACTGCCGCAGCATGGGTCGAGAACCCGGCCCTTGTACGGCTCGATCATCTCGACCAGCAGCCGGACGATGCATTGCGGCGTGTAAAACTCACCGCCGGACTTACCCTCTGCGGCGGCAAAGCGGCCGAGGAAGTATTCATACACCCGGCCGAGGATGTCTTTGGAAGAGGTCTTTTCGTCCTTGGCGATCAGTTCAATGTTACTGATGATGTCGATCAACTCACCCAACCGGTGCTTGTCGAGGTCCGGGCGGGAGTAGTTCTTCGGTAAAACGCCCTTGATGGGCTTATTTTCCCGCTCGATAGCGGTCATGGCATCATCGATGACCTGACCAATAGTGGCCTGCTTGGCGTTGTTCTGGATATTGACCCAGCGGGCCTGCACCGGCACCCAGAAGATGTTGTCGGCCATGTATTCGTCCCGATCTTCCGGATTGGCGTATTCTTCGGCCCGCAACGCAGTATATTTGGCTTGGAACGTATCGGAAATGTACTTCAGGAAGATCAATCCCAGTACAACGTGCTTGTATTCGGAGGCGTCCATGTGTCCCCGCATCTTATCGGCCGCAGCCCAAAGCTGATTCTCAAAACCCAGATTTGCCCCATTAGACTTCTGAGACGTAGCCTCCTTAGGCTTCCTTCCTTTTGCCATTATTTCGATGCCTTTCTTGTTTCACCGTGCTTACAATCGGAACAATAATAATGTTTTATATCCAATATTGCAAGCCTGTAGGCATTGAAAATTGAGTTTTACGATATTTTCATTAAATCATGTGGGCCTCCACCTTGCCTCGTATTTACCACGTAAAAAACCAGAATCTCTTGACAATAAAAATAGATTCAATATTCTGAGGACACAAGTAATATCAATCAAAGAGGTCCATTTAATGAATATATCATCAAAAACACGGTATGGCATCATGGCGATCCTGGAAATTGCCTCCAGCTATGGAAACGGCCCCATGCAAATCCGAGAAATTGCAAGTCGGGAAAATGTTTCCAATAAATACTTAGAACAATTAATCGCCATGCTCAAAACTGCAGGACTGGTAAACAGCGTCCGCGGGCCACGCGGCGGGTATATTCTGGCCAAGCCCCCTGTGGACATTCAACTTGCCAATGTTTTTTGGGCATTGGAAGGGAAGACCGAGTCCGCTAAATGCTTTGAACATGCTTGCCCTACCCCCGGCTGCGCTGATTGCATGACATCTGAAATCTGGCAGGAACTGAATGATGCCATCACTGGAGTTCTGGAAAAAGCTTCATTAGCTGACTTACTGGAGCAGTCTAAATAACAAGATAGCTGAATTTGAACTATGAAAACAGCGATTTCAGTTACCTCTTTCGGAAGTTTTCAATTTGTAATCGTGACGGAATATTTTTTATCTTCTATAAACTCCTGAAATTTAGATACTTACAAAACATCTCACAACTTATCCACAGAAAAGCACTTAGAAAACATTTGTTCGGTTTTTGTTCGGTCAGTATAATAACATGAATTGTTGGCCGTGAGACAAACAAAGGAATGTAAAGCCGGAGACCGCAGCTGACAATATGTTTTCAAAAGGACTGTTACGAGCTGTAATCTAACTTCCCTTGATTGTTGATCAAAATCCGTTTACATGCTAATCCCGGCCGGAGGTCTATCTATGAGTCGCAACGTGGTATTAAAAAGTAATCAGAATCAAACATCTGTCATCTCGTGGGATGACCGCCTTCATCGAGCCTTGGACAGGTATGCCGAGGTCAAAGGAGCACAACCGGCCCTCATTCCGGCATTGATTGAAGGATTAAGGCAGTGGGCCGATCATCTTCCCTATTCCTTTCAGGATGACAGCGGTGTATATTTGCCCGTCAATAAATGGGGATTGGGAGCTGAGTGCACTGAAATCTATGCGCTGGTGGACTGGCTGACACTGGAAAACCGTCCAGATCTGGCGGATGCGCTGCGTAAAAAATTCGAGACGCTATACAAAACCACAAAAGCCCTTGATGACAACTTCCCCAAAGTTATGCCACAGGACGAAAGAACTGAAAAACGACTTGTGAGAATCTGCCAGCGACAGATAGACCAGTTGATCAACTTCCTGGAGCAGTTGTTCAAAGTTGCATTCAAATATGCAAACAGAAAGCCTCGCAAAACCAGAACCGCCCCGCCGGCGGAAAAACCGGTCATCTCGCACCGAAAACGCTCGCAGCGTGCTTCGGATATCGAGGTTCTCGAAAAAGCACTGATCGAGCATACCAAAGCAGCAAGGGATTATGCGTGGGCTGCGATTGATGCCCAAAAAGGCCCCATGCTCCTGCCTCGCCCACTGAAGAAAGATCTGGGCAAGCAAACGAATGTGAAACCATGGTCGTTAAGTCGTTGTTTCAGCGATCCCGGTGCCCATCAACTTCGTCTGCTCTGGGAAATCGCAGGCGATCTCGACCAGATACTCCGCTTCAAAAAGAATTAATCCTCCTGATGCCCGGCACAATCAAACAACCGGGCATTTTTTGTGCGCCCCCCGTACACCTCGAAAACGGCACTAAATAGGAGCCACTCCAAATTGCAGATTTGCAGATTTGCACTTTATCAATTTTCCTGCAAGTGCAAATCTGCGAAATCCAAAATTGCATCTTCTTAATTTTTCAGCACTTAAATATTTATTTGCACAAGTGCAATTTTCGTTTGCTGCAATTTCTCCGGAGGCTGAATGCGACCGATTGGCGGTTGCTGATTTTTCAGACCTCCAAAATAGGAGACAAGCAATGAACACAGAAACAAATTTCTCTCTTGAAATCTTTTGGTCCGAATCAGTTCAAAGTCGAATCGGGTTCCGGGTCAATCGTCTCGTCAAAAAATTCGACCTAAAACCGCAAGATCGAGAAGACCTTAGACAGGAATTCTTGCTGGCTTTGATTAAAGTGAGCAAAACATATGATCCCAATAAAGGCCCCGCTGGTGCATTAATCACCGGAACATTGAACCGGCGGTACAAAAAGTTCGTTCGCAAGTTCAAACTCGATCAGCAACGGGCGTTTAATGATGCCATGGGATATGAAGATGTAGATCCTGAATTTGAGGAAACCCGCATCGATCCCACTCAAAGTCACCAGCTGGCCTTGACTGAGCATCGAATGGACATCGAATCTGTCCTTTCCAAATTAGCCCCAAAGCAACAACGGATTTGTCGGCTTCTGCAACACCATAGCATAGCAGAAACAGCAGAGATTCTGGAACAAAGCCGACAGAATATTTTTTACGTTCTGGGCACGATTCGCAAGCGTTTCATCGAAGCGGGATTTGAAAATTATAATTTTTAAAATTTTATACCTTAACAAAACCCCTCCAGGTGGAAAAAACCAATTATAGAGGACAACGATATTTTTTGGAGAACCAAACGATGCAAACAATGAATCTTGACCTAAGCATACTCATCAAGGAACCGGCGGATGAATATCACGCCAAAGCGGCCCGCTATCTTAGCAGCCACCAATTAATGGACTTCATCAAGTGCCCCTACCTGCACCGCAAAAAGCGTGAGGGCTTGATTGATGAGAAAGAATCCACATCCTATCTGGTCGGTCGCGCAGCGCATACGCGGATTCTTGAAGGACGTGATGCTTATGAACAAGAGTTTGCAACCGGTGGCCCCATTAATCCGACAACCGGCAAACCCTATGGCAGCTTGACGAAGAAGTTTGCCGAATGGAAACAGCAACAGGGAAAGCCGGTACTGACGCTTGAGCAAGTTAACCTGATTAAGCAGATGACAGTTGGCGTCGCACTGAATGATGTTGCGGTCGATCTGCTCACTGAAGGCGTCGCCGAAGGTGTCGTTCGGGCTGAATATTGCCATATTCTTTCTCAGATTCGGATTGATTGGCTTGCCCCTCATAAAGGCATTGTGGACCTGAAAACATGTGACGACCTGACCTGGTTCGAGGCCGATGCCCGCCGCTATCGCTATCCCAACCAGATGGCGTTTTATCAGGCGGTGCTCGAGCAGGCAATCGGGGAACGTGTCCCGGTCCACATCATTGCTGTTGAAAAGAAGGAACCCTTCCGCTGCGGCGTCTGGCGCGTTTCTGACGATTGCCTCGCTGTGGCACGACAGGAGAACGAGGCGGCGATCCGTCGCCTCATCTCCTGCATCCACAACAACCTGTGGCCCACTGGCTACGAACAGATTCGGCTGTTGGAATCTTACAGCTAGATGATTTAACGCCTTGGGCGGGTCTTGTGGCCGGAGTGGGTACCCCTTTGACGAATGCGACCCTAACTCCCTGCCGCCGCCCGAGGCAATTTCGGCGAGGAAAACGGTTTTGCCCGGGTCTCATAAGCCCGCGGTCGTCGGTTCGACTCCGGCACTCGCCATTGGACCCGGCCGGTCAAACTGAACAAAAACACAAATCACAGGAACAAAACATGACAATTTTTGACTCTACACTCAATCAAACGCACATGCGAGCCCCCAAGGGCATCGTATACGGTCCACCGGGAATCGGAAAGACTACATTTGGTGCCGGAGCCTTTAGACCCATCATCATTGATTGCGAAAATGGCGCCGCACACGTGCAATGTGATCGAACACCGTATTTATCCGACTGGGATGCCATTATGCCATGGCTCCAGGCTCTGGCCTATGATGATCACACCTATGGAACCGTTGTCATCGACTCGATTGACTGGCTCTTGAGACGGTTGGAAGAACGTGTCGCCGGCGTTGATGGTGCCTCCAACAATATGGACAAGACCATGAACCGCTCTCACGGGGGCTATGGTAATGGTAAACAAGTGCTACGCAACTATGTTTATCAGTTTTTGTTGCCTACGCTGGATGCCATCGTCAATCACGGTATTTCGGTGATCCTGCTAGCCCATGTCTCACGCCGGATGATCACCACTATCGATGGCATCAGCATGGAAAAATCCGCCCCGGAAATCCATCCAGATCTTATGGGCACCATGATCGAGTGGTCAGACTTTGTTGGCGCCGCTCGTACTGATAGCCAGATACGAGAATTGGTCCTGCAGGAAACGGGCCAGCTGATGGCAAAAAACCGCTATGGAATCGAAGAAACCCTGCCGCTGGACTGGAACTATTTTCTTTCGGCGATGAGCAGTAAACAAAATCAAATCACAGGAGACACAACCAATGGCGAATCTGAATAACTTTAATGCAAACGAAGTGGAACCCAATGTTGGCTTTGAGCCGGTGCCGGCCGGCAAATACATTGCAATGATCACAGCCTCGGAAATGAAGCCGACCAAAAACGGCGACGGCAGCTATCTGGAACTGGAATTAACGGTTCTGGATGGTCCTTGCAAGGACCGAAAGCTATGGGACCGACTGTGTCTGAGTCATCCGAATCCTCAAACCGTCAAGATTGCTCGTGGATATTTGTCAGCAATCTGTCGTGCGGTCGGTGTTATGAAGCCGGCCGATAGCTGTGATCTGCACAATATCCCCATGTCCATCACGGTCAAATGCAAAAAACGTGATGACAACGGCGAGATCACCAATGAGATCAGAGGCTACTACAAAAAGGAAAGTGCTGCGGCAAAACCACAACAGGCAGCGCCAACTGATAATACGCCTCCCTGGAAGCGATAGCGATGAATACCAAGGCAAAGGGAAACCGGCTTGAGTACAAGACGATCAAGCTGCTTAAGTCGGTCGGATATCAATGTGTGCGGTCCGCTGCATCGTTGGGTCCCTTTGACATTGTCGCGACTAATCGGCTTGGCATGCGATGTATTCAGGTCAAGGCCAATGGGTGGCCGGGACCGGTTGAAAGAGAAGGCTTACGGGCGGCAGCCAAATCGCTGCCGCCCAACGCCCTGATCGAATGCTGGCGATGGAATGACAATGCTAGGGAACCGCTCATCAAACTAATTGAAGAATTCAACTAACAGACTCAGAAAGGAAATACACAATGGATTTTATCATCGGATTATCAGTGGGTACTGCCGCCGGAATCGTCGTGGGGATGCTGTTTCGTAATGGCAGTCCGGTCAAAACGGATGCCAATAAACATGTAGACAGCCTCAATTCTCAGGCGCAGAAGAATCTGCAGAAATTGCAGCAGAATCAACAGCAGATCGCCCAGGTCAGCGAAAAGGCTGAATCGGCCCGTTTGGGACTGAAGTCCAAAATCACCGAGTTGGCCAGCCAGGACTAAACCTCTAAAAACACGACTCAAGAATATAGGCACACACAGGAATAATCATGAAAACACTTAAACTTGATCAGATACGTATTGATGGCGGTACTCAGCCGCGTGTGGAGATGAACCAGGAAGTTTTGGCTGATTACGCCGAGCATCTACAGAACGGAGTTGTTTTCCCGGCAGTAGTAGTCTTCTATGACGGCGCGGATTATTGGCTAGCCGATGGCTTTCATCGCTACCATGCTCATCGAAATGTCGGCCGGGATAACATCGCAGTGGACATTCGGACTGGTGGCCTGCGCGAAGCGATTCTGCATTCGGTTGGTGCTAATACTGAGCATGGACTACGACGAACTAATGCAGATAAACGCAAAGCTGTTGAGACCATGTTGACTAATGATATTGTTTCGAAGGATGACAATGGGAATCCTCGCCCAAATCGAGATATCGCAAGACAGTGTTTGGTTGGCGAAGCGACTGTCCGGAAGTATCGTGAGATTCTATCTGCGCGAAATGCGCAGATAGAATCAGCCAAGCGGATCGTTAAGCGGGGCAACTCGACGTATACACAAGATACCACCAATATTGGTAAATCGAACAAAAAACGCCGCAAACAATATGGTAGTATCGCCCCCGATGCCTTTATTCCGAAACGTGCCAGTCAACCGTTCGAGAGTCGTGCAGCTATCGAACTTCCGTACAATCCCGAACACGCTGCCAGCGCCATCATCAGCGTAATGGGTGAAGAACTCGCTATTAACATTGCAAACCAAATTCTCCAGACCCTGAAAGGACAATAATGATGACAACTAAGAAAACAGACATGTACATGATAACCATGACCGTAACTCCGAAAAAAGCTCTGCACTGGCTGGAAACCGCCAATCTCCGTAACCGTCCGGTTTCTCAAACCCATATCAACAATCTAGCTCGCGACATGAAAAACGGCAACTGGAATATCTCACACGAAGGAATTGCTTTCGACCCGCTAGGCATCCTGCTGGATGGCCAACACAGACTCTGGGCGGTTGTTGAAGCAGATCAGCCTGTGGAAATGCCAGTGATGTTCAATGTGCCCAGTAAAGCATTAATGATTATCAACCGCGGCAAAACGCGAAGCGTGGTTGATGTCTTACGGCTGGGTAATAAAGATGGCTATGTGACCAGTCATCATACCTCTACACTTCGGTCCATGTTGGGCGGCTTGAGTTGTCCGCCGTCACTGACCGCACAGGAAACATCTGAACAACTGGCACTCCATCGTGAAGCAATTGATTTTGCGATTCGACACCTTTCCAGTTGCAATTGCCGGGGTATTTGTAATGCCACCACTCGGGCTGTGATCGCGCGAGCCTGGTATTCAGCCGATCATGAAGCGCTCATCCGATTCTGTGAGCTATTAACCAGCGGGATCATTAGTAATATTCCCTCGGCGACTGTATTGGTCTCGCTGCGGCAATACCTGATGACCCAAAAAGGTTCATCCTCTGCAGCTCGGCGAGAAAAGTACGGCCGGACCGCCCGTGCTTTGAAGGCATTCCTGAAGGGCGAATCGATCAGCAAGCTGATTCCGGCAACAAAGGAACTGTTCCCGCTGCCCGAAGAAAAGCGAGCGTGTGCATGAGGTATGAGAAACTCTTTCCGACCTTATTGATCGTTTTGGACATTTGTGCGGCACTGACTTATATCCCATCCGAAGACTGGCGGCGTGTGATCTACTGGCTGGCCGCTGCTGTTTTAACGACTTGTGTGACTTTTTAGCAGCGCAACCAGTTTTCGAGTCGAAGTCCTTTAATGCGTTTGTATTCACGCATATTGTTGGTTACCAAGGTGGCATCGAGGGATAACGCATGGGCAGCAATGAGTGTGTCCATCGGTCCAATCGGTGTCCCCTTGGCCTCGAGGTGGGAACGGACCCATCCGTAAGCACTGGCAGCGGCGTTATCAAATGACAGAATGGTCATGGGTGTACAGGCTTCAATCAGCAACCGGGCATTTCTTGACGGATTGGTGCTTTTGTGCACACCATATTCCAATTCTGCCAGTGTGATGGTGGAAATAGCCACCAGATCGGGGTCCAGCGGCACCAGATGTTTGAATGCCGCACTATCAGGCCGTCGCAACATATCAATAAAGATATTGGTGTCCAGCAAGTACATTACAAGGGCTTCCGGGATTCGGCCTTTTTGGGTTGATTACGATCGGCCATAAAGTCATCGGTAAATTGACCGGAAGCCTCCAGTAAAGGACTCCATCCGGAATCGGTCGGATAAAGCACGACCACATCGCCAATTTTATGAATGCCAACCTCGTTCGTGTCAAACCGAAACTCCTTTGGCAATCGAACCGCCTGGCTGCGGCCGTTGGTAAATATTTTAGCTGTATCCATGTCTTTGACCTTTGAAAATAAAGTTTATATCTCAGTATATACCATTGTCGGCAAATTGTCAATACCAATTTACCGGAATTCAAGATGAAATTACGCGATTACCAAAAACAATCTGTTGACGCGGTGTATGAGTATCTCCGAAATCGGGATGGCAACCCCTGTGTTGTCATCCCGACCGCCGGGGGTAAAACACCCGTCATGTCAACCATCTGTACCGACGCAGTGAATCTCTGGGATGGCCGCGTGTTGGTACTGGCTCACGTCAAAGAACTGATTGAGCAAACAGCCAAAACATTGAGCAAAGCCGCTCCTGATCTGGATATTGGAATTTATTCAGCAGGACTGAATCGACGTGATACCGAACACAGCATCCTGGTGGCAGGGATTCAATCTGTTTACAAACGAGCCTGCGAATTGGGTCCATTTAATTTGGCCTTGATTGATGAATGTTTCCCCGCCGGAACACTTGTTTCAACCCCTCGCGGTGAAATTGCCATTGAAAATTTATATGTTGGGCAACCGGTTTATACTGCATTAGGCGTGGGAGAAATCGAATGTATTTCTGCGAAAATGACTCAAAAACTGATTGAATTGGAACTTGATGATGGAACAAAAGTCACCTGTACACCAAACCATCCCATCTTCACCGAACAGGGTTGGCAAAAAGCGGAGTTCCTGGAGATCGGCACGAGTCTTTTCAGCAAAAAAGATGTGCGAATGCTGCGGGAATATATTTTATCCTTGGATCAAGAAGAATTCAGACGGAACAATCCGAAGCTATATGAAGGAAAATCTTTGGAAAAAGCAGCGTTTCTGTTCAATCTCCTGTGCCAAGAAAGTGGAAAATCCCATGTGGGCTCCGGGTGTCAAAGAAAAAGCCAGTCAGACTCTGAAGGCTATTGGGCATGCCCCGATAATTCGTGGAGGAAATGGCCATTTGACAGAACCGCAGATACAGCTATTAAACATGCTGGGGAAAGGTTGGCATCCGGAATTTGTGGTGACAACAGACAGACCTCGTCCAAAAGGTATGCCCAAAAACATCAAGATAGATATTGCCAACCCGAACCTCAAAATCGCGATAGAGATAGACGGGAACTCTCATGCCGTGATAAACAGACGCAAGGCAGACAAAAAGCAGATGGAATTTTTGCTTCACAAAGGGTGGTCCATATTACGCATATCCAATGCAAAAGCCCTACACCTGTGTTCAACCTGCAAATCAAAGGACATCCTTCTTATTACGCTGGCGGAGTACTTGCGCACAACTGCCATATGATTCCGCCCAGTGGCGAAGGGATGTATCGCGCCTTCCTGCAGGACGCCCTCACTGTCAATCCCAATCTGCGGGTGATTGGCTTAACAGCCACACCTTACAGGATGTCTTCGGGCATAATCTGTGGGCCTGATAACATTCTCAATGAGATTTGCTACGAAGTGGGTGTTAAAGAACTGATTGTTCAGGGATATCTATGCCCACTCAAAAGCAAAGCCGCCAAACAAAAGCCCGACACCTCTGGCCTGCATCTTCGAGGCGGTGAGTTCATTGCTGCTGAAGTTGACGACCTGATGGACCAAGAGACGCTGGTTTCATCAGCCTGCAGTGAGATTATTGAGCAAACCAAAGAACGCAATAGTGTTTTGATTTTCGCTGCCAGTGTGGATCATGCTAAACATATCCAGAAACTGCTCCAGCAGCGCAGTAAGCAGGAGGTTGGATTAGTCACCGGCGACACCCCCGCCTTGGAGCGTGCAGAACTCTTAGCCCGCTTCAAACGCCAAGCAGTTAAAGCCGATCTATTCGGCAATGAGAAGCCGCCGCTGAAGTTTCTGGTCAACGTCAATGTACTCACCACAGGCTTCGATGCACCCAATGTTGACTGTGTCGTTCTGCTGCGTCCTACGAATTCACCTGGCCTTTACTATCAAATGCTCGGTCGCGGTTTTCGACTGCATCCTGATAAGGAAAACTGTCTGGTCCTGGACTTTGGCGGTAATATTCTCCGGCATGGACCGGTCGACTGTTTGCAGGTAAAGGATAACAACGTCGCTAATGGTCATGGAACGGCACCGGCCAAGGAGTGCCCTGCATGCAATTCAGTCATCGCAGCAGGTTATTCGACCTGTCCGGAATGTGGTCATGTCTTTCCCGCACCTGAAAAAAGCAAGCATCAGGCATCGGCTTGTACCGAAGGTGTCCTGTCCGGTGAGGTCACGGATACCGAATACGAGGTTCACGATATCTGGTATCACTACCATCTCAAACGTAATGCCGGCCCCGATACACCGCCAACCCTGCGTGTTGAATACAAGATTGGCTGGAATCAATATCAGTCCGAATGGATCTGTTTTGAACACACCGGCTACGCCCGACAGAAAGCAGAAAACTGGTGGCAGGCGCGCAGCAACGAGCCGGTTCCCGATACCGTCCGGCAGGCGATTGAACTGGCTGAGGCAGGCGCTTTAGCAGGTACTAAACAGATTACTGTTCGTAGTATTACCGGCGAGAAGTTTGACCGCATCGTTAATTACGAGCTTTCCAGCAAACCACCCCTACTCGACGGCAGTGACGAGCGAGATGATGGCAATTTGCCGGAATACGGCTATCAATACGACGACATTCCGTTTTAAGGAACAATATTCAATGACTACATATTACAAAGGTTCATTTCATGGTTGCGCATGGTGCAATGGGACAGGTTGTAACCAGTGTCGCTTTGAACGCCAAAAGCACCGAGCCAAGCTCGAAGCAGAAATCAAGAGTCCTCAACCCATATTTTCTGCCGATATAAATAACCCCGATGAAATGCAACTCATGAAGGACTTTTTAGGACGAGAAGCTCTGGAACATGCCTTCGGCCCTGATGGCGACGGCATGGATGAAATCCATCGAAATGCGGCTATCGCATCATTTACACAAGCGATGCGAAACCACAATGCTCGCTCTACGGAGGACAATCAATGACCACTCAAGAACGTTTTCAACAATTTCATGCGAAAAATTAATACACACGCATGTTCATGCATAATTGCCCTCAATATGAAGGTATTTTTACAGCTTAATGAACGACACCACAATGAATATTGACAATTTAGAGGCCGCTTTAGGGTATGCCGAAATCGGTCTGCCGGTATTTCCCTGCAGAATCCGCGACGAGGGCAATAAAAAAGCCAAGTCACCTTACACCAACAACGGCTTTCAGAATGCCTCCACAAATGCCGAACAAATCAATTGCTGGTGGGCTAATTACCCGAATGCCATCATTGGTATGCCCACTGGCAAAATTAGCGGGCTTATCGTTCTTGACATTGACCCTCGACATGGGGGTGACCATAGCCTTCAGGAATTGATCGACAAATATAGCCCTTTGCCCGAAACTCTGACCGCAATCACCGGCGGTGGCGGCACACATTATTACTTTAAGTATCCCAACCGCTCAGTTCGCTGCAGCAACAGCAAAATTGCCTCCGGCGTTGATATCAAAGCCGATGGCGGCTATGTCATTATGCCTCCCAGCGGTCACGAAAGTGGCAAAAGCTATTTCTGGGATGGTGATTTCGATCTGGATACTGTCGCCGATATGCCGAAATGGTTATTAGATTTGATCGATGCTGCAGGAAAGAAGCCAAAATCCAGCTCTGATAGTTCAGCAACAGAACTTACTGAAGGTGAGCGTAACGACTCTTTAGCTTCCTGGGCAGGCACACTGCGTTATTACGGCCGAACCGACGAAGAAATCTACGCCGCTCTGCAAGGCACCAACCAGGTACGCTGCAAACCTCCGCTGTCAGATTCGGAAGTCTGGGCTATCGCTAAAAGCGTTAGCCGGTACGAAGCAAACCAAGGTGCAACCAATTCTATTGACGGCAAAAACGATGTCGACCTATCGGCATTCGACCCCGAATCGAACAAACCCGAAAAACACAAACTGGTCACAATCTCGCTGGCTGATGTCGAAGCCAAAGAACTGCAGTGGCTTTGGCCGAACCGGCTCCCGGCCGGCATGTTATCGCTACTGGCAGGTAATCCCGGCGTCGGCAAAAGTTATCTGACGATGTTTATGTGCAGCCAGATCACCACCGGTCGCGATTGGCCCGATGCAGAAAACACGGTCCCCAAGGGCAGTGTTCTGATCTTCAGCGATGAAGAAAGCCTTGAGTATGCAATCAAGCCACGACTGGAGGCTCATGAAGCTGATTGCTCTAAGATCTTTGCCGCCGAGCATATTCAGCGTCCCGATGGATTATCCGACTCCTTCGGCATCAAGGAGCATATTCAGATTCTAAAAGAATACCTGGACCAGCTTCCTGATTGCCGGCTGATCATCTTTGACCCCATCACAGCCTATCTGGGAGCGGTGAAAGCCAATGACAACGCCGAAGTACGTGGTGCGCTACTGGGACTTCAGCATCTAGCTCAACAACGAAACATCACAATCTTGGGGATCAACCATTTTTCCAAAAAAGCTGAGCTCGACACCATTCACCGCGTATTGGGATCAACCGGCTTTGTAGCCGCTGCCCGCGCTGTATGGGGTGTTGTACTGGAAAAGCCGGAAGAGGAAGATTCAGAAAACGAGCCGGCACGCTTGTTGTCCCCCATTAAAAGCAACTATAGCATCAGACCCACTACGCTGCGATATGAGATCATTGACGGCAAGGTGGTGTTCAGCGAAGGACACACCCAAACCTGCATTGATTCGCTTATGCAGAAGGCAAAGAAGGCCAATCCTAACCTTGAGGCAGCGAAGGCGTTTTTGACCGAGCAACTCGAAGGCAAAGCATACGTGTATTCCAAGAACATCTTGGATAAAGCCCAAGAAAATGGGATCAGTAAGAATCTGATCTATAAAGCAAAAATCGATATGAAGGTTTTAGATTGGCGAGACGGGTTTGCATCCAAGGCAAAATGGTCACTGGAGCCCAAAAATGATTAAAAACACAAGATTCCTAGAGGGAGAGTTTTTTAAGATATATGGGTAAGTATGGGAATGTTGCATTTTTAGGCCGTTATCCAATATTCCTGCAGGAATCTAGCGTTTTTAGCCTAATTCTCCATGTTTCCCGTAGTTTCCCATTCATCCCGGCTCTTTTTCCCACGGGTCCTCCCTGAAAAATTCAAGACATGAGAGGCCGGGAACGAGTCGCAAACCTACACAGAGTTTCTTTTCATTCACGTATTTTTTTCAGGAGATTATTTACATGCAACTGACGATTGAAAAACGCAATATCAATGACATCAAGCCCTATGAGAATAACCCCCGCATCAATGACAAGGCAGTCGATGCAGTAGCCAAGTCGATTCAGGAGTTCGGATTCCGCCAGCCGATTGTGGTCGATGGCAACGGTGTGATTATCTGCGGCCACACTCGCTGGCAGGCAGCCAAACAAATGGAACTGACGGAGGTACCGGTTCATGTGGCCGCCGATCTGACGGCTGATCAGATCAAAGCCTATCGCATCGCCGACAACAAGACATCAGAGCTTTCCGACTGGGATTATGATCTGCTGCCGATTGAGATTGCTGATTTGGATGTCGCCGGGTTCGACCTGAGCCTGCTGGGCTTTGCCAACAATGAAATTGTCAAGCTGCTGGATGCAGAAATTCAGCAGGGATTGACTGATCCGGATGAGGTTCCCGAAGTACCGGATGAACCGATGACCCAATCAGGGGATCTCTGGCTGCTGGGTGAACACCGACTGCTGTGCGGGGATGCAACCAACCCCGACGACATCAAACGGCTGATGGATGGCCACGCAGCAGATATGGTGTTCTGCGATCCTCCCTACAATGTAGACTACCAGCAGTCTACAGGCGCAGAGACCAAATCCATCAAGAATGATAACCTGGGTGAAAAGTTCCTGGACTTCCTGACGGCTGCCTGCCGGCAGATTGTTGATCATTCCAAAGGCGGGATCTATATCTGCATGTCCTCATCGGAACTGGACACGCTGCAGAATGCGTTCCGCACCGCTGGTGGTCACTGGTCAACGTTCATCATCTGGGCCAAAAACACCTTCACCCTCGGCCGCTCGGATTACCAGCGCCAGTACGAACCGATTCTGTACGGCTGGGGCGAAGGTGCCAAGCGATACTGGTGCGGGGATCGGAACCAAGGGGATGTCTGGGAGGTCAAAAAACCGCTGAAGAATGATCTGCATCCGACCATGAAACCCGTGGAACTGGTAGTGCGGGCGGTCACCAATAGCTCCAAACAAGGAGATATTGTGCTGGACCCGTTTTTGGGTTCCGGATCAACGCTGATTGCCTGTGAGCAAACGGACCGGATTTGCTACGGTTCGGAACTGGACCCGGCGTTCTGTGATGTCATTGTCAAGCGTTGGGAAGAATTTACCGGTCGGATAGCTGAGCGTGTTACATCCTCATAAATGATTTGATTCTTCGGAATTTCCATCTTCTCTAATCGGTGTGATAATTAAAGCTCCCATATCTACTTTTAACTCAAGAGGTGTCTCAGGAGTAATCCGAAGTAATTCCATAATCGAATTATCGATTACGATTGCATAACTGTTACCGTGTTTTACGAGTTTTTTTATCATGGGAATCAACTCCAAGTAGTAGGCTCATCATATGATGAGCCTACAAGAAAGTCAAATATTAAACAGTATTCAGTGAAAATTGCCCGCGGTCAATCTTCTTAAAGCGTGAATTGTCTCCTTTGACTCGAATTTCCTTTGAGATGGCGGCATGGAGTGTATTGGCCGGAGTGGCAGCTTTGGACTCCCAAAGCCCCGCTTCGGCCATCTGCTCGATCATTTGTTTACTTGTTAAAGGTGCCTGCTTTTTGAGAACTTCAACCGCCGCATCCAACAGTGACATTTTTCCCTTGGTAGTCTGTTTGGCTGTCTTTTTAGGTTGTTTAGAAGCCGCTGACTTATCAGCCTTTTCTTTAGGGCCATTAACCTTTTTGATTAATCGTTCGGGACCATTGATATGAATCTTCTTGCCGGTAGCAGTATTGAGTGCTTCCCAACCACCTTTGGGGCTGGAGGCGAGGATTTGAACCGTTACCTCTTTGTTCGTGACTTTGCAGGTATAGTAGGCGTTGATTTCGATGTTTGCGTTTGCTCTCATTGTGGTTTCCTTTCAAAAAAATGTGAATGATTTATTGACACCCTGCTTCTTGTGCGATGAAGTTATACAGTCGGGCAGGTATCTCATCTCGAACAACCGTATCCAGCCAGTCAACAATAGACCAGGCCGATTGAAAATCGCCATTGTGAATGAAGTTCAAGACATCCGTTAAGTCCTTGACATCCTTTTCATACATTCTGGCAATACTGAGGTTCTTTCTTTGGTATTCCTGCTCAGATCGTTGTTGCCGATCAGCGATGCAAGCCTGAAGCTTCGCGATATCGGTTTTGATGGCTTTGTAAGTGTCCGGCTGTGTCATGGGTGATTTCCTTTTGTAAAAAGTGAATGGTTAGTGATATCCGTTTTCTTTGGCGAGGAAGTTGTAAAGCCGCACCGGGATTTGATCCCGAACAAGCGTGTCCAGTGCTTCTGCCAGATCAAAGGCGGTTTCAAAATCCTCGAATTCAATTGCGTTAAAAACGTCTGTTAAGTCTTTAACATCCTCTTCATATTGAGCAGCCATTTCCATATCGCCCTGACCGGCGGCCTTGTCACATTCGCCTTGCCAGTTAGCAATGGCAATGATGAAGCGTTTTTTGTCGAGGCTGAAATTTTTGTAAGTATTTATTTTTGTCATGGTTGTTATCCTTTCGTTGTTAGTCTGCAAAATCCTGTAAGATGCGGTAATAGTCATGAATCATCGAATTGGTGCCTTTGCAGCCATCGAGGTTTTCCTGCAGGCATTCGGCCATGGACCAGATGTCATCCGAATCAGTGGCCTGAACCGAATGAATCTTCTCGCTACCGTCAGCCCAGCGGATGGTGACGTTGACATAGGTGTCACCCAAAGGTCGATGGATGGTTGCGAAAACGTCTGGGATGCATTGTCCGGGTTTAATCTGTCCGGCGAGTTCGAGTTTGTAAATCTTCATTCTTAAGTCCTTTCTCTAAAACGCTTTATGCTTTAATTAAATGACACATTAAAGAATGTCCTCACCTGTAGCAAGTCAATTAAGTCCTTATTTCAAAAGAATTTATAGTTATTTCACCGAGCTTCCAATGCCCGAAAACCCCCTCACAATCACCCAATTGTCCGCTACCCAATTAGCCCAATTATTGTCCGGAGCGATCCGCCGCAAGGTCACCGAACCGCAGGTTCGACAGATTGCTGAGACTGCCGGGATCATCGCTCCCGATGACACGATCAATCTGATCGAATACACCGCATTTCTTGTTGGGGAGTTATCCAATGGCCGCGATTAATCCATCGAAACTGCGTCCGTCTGATCTGATCCGCATCCTCAATTCCGCCGGTCACGGTGAAGTGTTGACCGAGGCCGTTCTGCGCCGCCAGCGTATGAAAGCAGGATTTGCCATTGGCGATCAGCGAACGATTAACCTGATCAAATATGCCGGCTGGTTAACGGATCAGTATCTTTATCCCGCCAAGGAAAGCAGAACCTACGATGAGATTAAAGAAGCAGCCCGCCAGCGCAGTGCTGAAAAAGCTCGCGCCGGTCGCGACATCGGTGTCATCCCTGCTGTGGTTAATCCGAAACGCAAGGCTAAGGCATTAAAGAGCTTTAAGAAATTTTGTCGGGTGTATTTCTCAGACGTGTTTTATCTTCCGTTTTCGGCTGACCACGAAAAGGTTATCGAAAAGATTGAACAGGCTGTTCTGCATGGCGGATTGTTTGCCTTGGCCATGCCGCGTGGTTCGGGCAAAACCTGTCTGATGCAGATGGCGTGCGTGTGGGCAGCATTGTCGGGTAACACCGAGTTCGTCTGCCTGGTCGCGGCCTCCGGCGACCGAGCTAAGGACCTGCTGGAGAACATCAAGGTCTGGTTTGAAACCAACCCCCTGCTGTATGAGGATTTCCCCGAGGTAGTTCACCCGATCCGGGCACTGGAAGGCATTGTTAATCGTCAGAAGGGACAGCTCTACCAAGGCGAATTGACCCGTATCGAGTGGGCCGCCGACAAACTGGTCCTGCCAACAATCAAAGGCAGCCAAGCCTCCGGCGTGGTCATCTCCTGTTCGGGACTGAAGGGTTCCGATATTCGCGGTCAAAACCACGCTCGTGCTGACGGAAAGGTGGTGCGTCCCTCGCTGGTGATGATCGATGACCCGCAGACGACTGAATCAGCCTGGTCTGCCTCCCAGTCGCGGCGAAGAGAAGCCATTCTCGCCGGGGATGTGCTGGGTATGGCCGGTCCCGGCAAGAAGATCTCGGGTTTGATGGCCTGTACCGTCATCCGACCGGAGGATATGGCGGATAAGATTCTGGACCGCGAACTTCATCCCGACTGGCAAGGCGAACGGACCAAGATGATCTATGTCTTCCCCAGTAACGAAAAGCTCTGGGCCGAATATGCAGAGATTCGTGCTGATTCGCTGCGGAACGACGGCGATGGCGGCCAGGCGACTGAGTTTTATCGCCAGCATCGCGACGAAATGGATGCCGGAGCCGTTATCGCCTGGCCCGAGCGTCACAACGAGGATGAATTGTCGGCGATTCAGCACGCGATGAACTTGAAGTTTCGAGACGAAGCAGCCTTCTTTGCCGAGTATCAAAACGAACCTATCATCGATTCCGAAGGCGATGAGATGCTCTCGGTCGATGAGATTGGGGAAAAACTCAACGGCTATCCCAAGGGTGCGATCCCACTGGTCTGTAATTACCTGACGATGTTTATCGATGTTCAGCAAAAGGCTCTGTTTTACCTGATCGCGGCATGGGAGGAGAACTTTACCGGCTATGTGGTCGACTATGGAACCTGGCCTGACCAGAAGCGTCCGTACTTTACCCTACGCGACATGCGCCGCACAATCGCCCAGCAAAAACCGGGCGCTGGACTGGAAGGTGCGATCTACCATGCATTGGAACAATTGACGCTCGAGACACTCGGTCGGGTGTACCGGCGAGAAGATGGCTTAGAGATGCCGATTGACCGCTGTTTGATCGACGCCAACTGGGGCCAATCAACCGATGTGGTCTATCAATTCTGCCGACAAAGCCAATACACACGCCTGCTGCTGCCGTCCCATGGTCAATACGTGGGTGCTTCGTCAATTCCCTTCTCGGAATACAAACGCAAAAAAGGAGATCGCGTCGGTCATCACTGGCGCATTCCGAACACCCTTGGTAAACGTGCCGTCCGACATGTCCTGATTGACACCAACTACTGGAAAAGTTTTATCCAGGCGCGATTAGCCGTCGCGATGGGGGATCCGGGATGTTTGTCACTGTACGGTCGTGATGAGAAACGACACCGCTGCCTGGCCGAACACCTGACGGCCGAATACCGCATCAAAACATTGGCACGCGGTCGGGAAGTCGATGAATGGAAACTGCACGCCAACCGCCCGGACAACCACTGGCTGGACTGTTTGGTTGGCGCAGGTGTCGCTGCATCCATTCAAGGAGTGAAGTTATTCGGCACCGAACCGGATCAGTCCCGCCGCCCCACTCAACGGATCAAGCTTTCTGAGCTTCAGCAAAAAAAATATAAAAAATAAAATTTCATACCTTAACAAAACCCCTCCAGGTGGAAAAAACCAATTATAGAGGACAACACTTTTTATGACTGATACCACCATCGAAAATTCCATGATTGACATAATTAAAGACAACGCCGCTGGCCCTAAATCTGCGAGCGGTGATGCAGGCTCGGTTCAGCAGCATTCACTACCCGATCAGATTGCGGCTGATAAACATATCGAATCCAAGAAGGCCATGGCCTCCAAGGGTCTGGGCATCAAGCTGGCCAAACTGTCGCCGGGAGGGACTGTGTAATGCGGTGGCCGTTCCGTCGTAAAGCCAAAGCGATCCCGCTGTCGATTCGGGCGAAATATGATGCCGCTCAAACGACCCGTGAGAACGCCCGTCACTGGGCGATGGCTGACAGCCTTTCGGCTGATTCTGCTAATAGTCCGGACGTTCGCAGTACGCTGCGGATACGCAGCCGGTATGAAACCGCTAATAACTCCTATGCCAAGGGGATTATCCAGACACTGGCCAACGATTGTGTCGGTACCGGCCCGCGGCTTCAATTGCTCACCGACAGCAGTCATCTGAATCGCACCGTCGAAACCGCATTCCTGCAGTGGGCATTAATGGTTGATCTGGCCCGCAAGCTGCGGACCATGCGGATGGCCAAGGCAACCGACGGTGAAGTATTTGCCCTATTGGTGGCCAATCCCAACCTGCCGGGGCCAATTAAGCTGGATGTCAAGCTGATCGAAGCGGACCGTGTAACCGCCCCGTTCAAAGAACTGTTTAAAAGTAACCTGATAGACGGCATTCAGTTTGATCGGTTTGGCAATCCTGCTTTTTATCACATCCTGCGAAACCATCCCGGCGATGTGTTGAGCGCTCTTAGCAAGCATGACCGGCTTTCGGCTGAGACAGTGATCCACTGGTTCAACGCCGATCGTCCTGGTCAGCACCGCGGAATTCCCGAAATCACGCCCGCCCTGCCACTGTTTGCTCAGCTGAGGCGGTTTACGCTCGCTGTCGTCGCCGCGGCAGAAACAGCCGCCGATTTTGCGGCGGTCCTGTTTACCGATGCCCCGGCCAACGGTGAAGCGGCTGCGGTGGATCCGATGGATGTGATCGAACTGGAAAAACGCATGGCAACGGTTCTGCCGGATGGCTGGAAACTGGGACAGATCAAGGCCGAGCAGCCGTGCACAGGTTACGCGGAATTCAAACGCGAGATTCTTAACGAGATCGCCCGCTGTTTAAATCTGCCATTCAACATCGCCGCGTGTAATTCGTCCGGCTATAACTATGCATCCGGCCGACTGGATCACCAGACGTATTACAAAAGCATCCGCGTCGAACAGCACAGCCTGGCAACCGTGGTGCTGGATCGGATCTTTCAGGCGTGGCTGGCTGAAGCACGGCTTGTGTTAGGCATCAGCGGCCAGCTATCAGCTGATTTTGTGCCACATCAGTGGTTTTTTGACGGGACTGAACACGTTGATCCGGCCAAGGAAGCGAACGCCCAGAAGATTCGCCTGGAATCGAATACCACCACACTGGCAGCTGAGTTTGCCCGTCAGGGTAAAGATTGGGAAACCGAACTGCATCAGCGTGCCAAAGAAAAACAATTGTGTGCCAAACTCGGCTTAACTGAAGCCTCTGCACCATCAACCCCCAACTTAGAGGATTTAGACCATGACGACAAAGACCAGTAACCTTCCCGACTTTCTACAGCTAACCGGCACACTCGATATCGAAGCGGCCCAAGATGAAACATCCGTGCCCACTTTCAAGATGCTGGCCTATACCGGCGGCCTGATGCGGGTTGATGGATTCGATTTGCCGGTCGTCGTAGACCTGAAGGGTCTGTCCATTGACCGCCAGAGCATTCCCGTGCGGCAAAATCATGACCCCAACAAAGGCGTCGGCCATACGACGAGTATTTCGATCAGTGAAGCACAAATCACCGCCGCCGGCATGATCAGCCGCGACACCAGTTGGGCACGCGACGTCGCCAACAGCGGTAAACGCGGCTTCCCGTGGCAGACCAGTATTGGCGCTCAGGTATTCCAGTATGAATACCTCTCGCCCGATCAAACCGCGTTTGTCAATGGCCAGCAGTTTGTCGGCGAATGTTACATCGTTCGCGTCTCTCTACTCAAAGAGATCAGCTTTGTCGACAGCGGCGCGGACGGCAATACCAACGCACAGATTAAAGCAACCCATAAACCTCATTTAGGAGAAAAAGTGACTATGCCAGAAACAAAAAACAAAGAAACCGACAACCATCAAGCGTCTGAGGGTGCCGATGTGGCAGACAGCAACGATCATCCGTCGCCGGAAACGCCGGCCACAGCAAAAAAAACCATCGAAGCCAAAGCTACCGAGACTGGTCCCCAGACTCCGATTGGCGACCCGGTAGCGGAGATGCGGCTTCAGGTGGCCGCCGAATGCAAGCGGATTGCTGATATCCGCGGTATCTGCAAAGGCAAGCACACCGACATTGAGGCCAAGGCCATCGAAGAAGGTTGGAACACCACCCAGTGCGAACTGGAAGTGCTGCGTGCATCCCGCCCGACGGCCCCTGCGATCCATGTCCCGCAGGCCAGCCACTGCCCGCAGATCTTTGAAGCGGTCGCTCTGATGTCAGCGGGTTTGACCACACCGCGGCTGGAAGCGATGTATGATATCCAAACGCTGGAAGCAGCGGATAAGCTTCGGGGTATCGGTATCCAGGAATTCTGCGAACAGGTGGTGGGTTCTCAGCTTCCGCGGTTTCGGCGGGATGCATCCGGGTGGCTGCAGGCAGCCTTCAGTACAACTTCGCTGCCCGGTATTTTGAGCAATATCGCCAACAAGATGCTGTTGGAAGGCTACAATTACATCGAAGATGCCTGGCGTCAGATCTGTAAGGTCGCAACCGTCAACGATTTCAAGGAACATTCTCGCTACCGCATGACCGGCAACTTCACCTTCGAAAAAGTCGGACCTGACGGCGAAATCAAGCACGGCAAGATCGGTGAGCAGTTATTCGGCCAAAAAGCCGACACTCACGGGATTATGTTTGCCCTGACCCGTCAGATGATCATCAACGATGACATGGGGGCTTTCACTGACATCCCGCGTCAGATCGGCATGGGGGCTGCCGAAGCCATCGCTGATGCGGTCTGGGGGCTGCTGCTGTCGAACCCCAATAGCTTCTTCTCGGCCGACAACAAAAACTACTTGGAAGGTGCCGACACCGCACTGAGTGTCGATGCGCTGACGGCCGCCGAAATTCTGTTCGGCGAACAGACCAAACCCAATGGTCGGCCGCTGGGGATTGGTCCACGCATCCTGCTGGTACCGATTGCCCTGAAGGTCATTGCTCAGCAGCTGATGAAGTCAACCGATCTGAATGAGACCACAACCGCCAACAAAGGCAAACCCAAGAGCAACCCGCATGCGGGTAAATTTGATGTGGTCTCCAGTTCCTATCTGAGCAATGCGACCTTCCCGAATGCCAGCAATAAAGCCTGGTATCTGTTTGCCGACCCGAATCGCCTGCCGGCAATGGAGGTGGCCTTCCTGAACGGCATCGACCGCCCCACCGTCGAAAAAACCGATGCCGACTTCAACACGCTCGGCATTCAGTTCCGCGGGTACATCGATTTCGGTGTGCGGGAGCAGGACCATCGCGGAGCCGCGAAGTTTAAGGGCGAATAAGCCGTTTGCTCTGTCACTTTTTCATCAGGGGCAGAATCACCTGCCCCTGATCTTCTCTACTTCATTTCTTTAACCTTATGAAAGGAATCCTTATGGTACGGTATATCAGAACAGGCAAAACAGTGGATTTTACACCACCCGAGTTTATTGCGGCAGGAACCGTAATGATGTTGGGAGAACTGATGTGCATTGCAAAACTTGATATTCCAGCGAATACGCTGGGAACGTTGGCCATCGAAGGCGTATTTGAGTTCCCCAAAGAAAGCGGAGCAGGAACTCAACTTGGTGCGGGCACCAAAGTTTACTGGAATCTGGCGGAGGGTATCGCAACCGGTAATGAAGTTGTTGGTGTATACATTGGGAAAGCCGTCGCCACGGCAGGCATCGATGACACCGTGGTTCATGTCAAATTGGATCAATAATGCTCAATCAGGGACTGGATTGGCTGGAGCAGAGGCTGCTGGGTTTCTGCTCCAGTCCCGTGGAGTACCGGCGGAATGATGACAACCAAACCATCAACGCCGTTTTTGGCAAGACCGATTACCAGGTCAGCGATGAAACCGGCATTTCCGTGGGCAGCTTTATCTGGGATTTTTTGATCGATGCCGAGACGCTCGGATTTGAACCGGCTGTTGGTGATCTGATCATTATTCTCGGCCGGCAATTTGAGGTCATGAAACTTCCCACTCAAAACTGCTGGCGATGGACTGGCCCAAACCGAAAGACCTATCGAATTCATACCAAGGATATTGGCGATGACCTGTAACAATCAACAATACGAAGATGTCTGCAAAAGCGAATTCGTTGAGCTTCATAAAAAACTCGACACATTGGACGAATCGATCCGCGGCAACGGCAAACCCGGCATCCAGCTTCGACTGGATCGGCTCGAGCAGGACAAGCTAACCCGCAGTAAGATCATTTGGTTTTTACTGGGCATTGGCGGTGCCATTTTGACCTCGAAGATCGTGGGGTGGCTATGAAATTAGCACTCGAGATTGCCGATGCGGTGGTTACTGAGTTATCTGCACAGACGTTTAGTGAACCCATAGTGATCGCCCGCCGTGTGCTGCCGGAATTTGAGCTTGCGAACCTGAAAGATTTGACGGCGACCGTTGTGCCCAAATCAGTCGAGATCAATAACATCACCCGCGATTCCAGCAGCTTTAATATTGCTGTTGATATTGGTATCCAACAGAAGATTGGAAAAGACACCGATACCGAAGTAACCCGGCTCAGTGGGGTGGTTTCTGAGATGGTCACCTTTTTAAATAGACACAAACTTTCCGGCTTGCCGACTGCTGTTTTTGTCTCGATTGCCAACGAACCAGTCTATGCGACGGAACACTTATCTGAAAAACGGCTGTTCACCTCCATTCTAACCCTTCAATACAAGGTCATTCAATGAACAATATGATTGCCCGAAAATACGAATTAACAACTTCTTATCAACCGTTGGCAGCCAAGCGAACGGTCGCGACGGTTACTTTGTCATCGCCTCCGACAAACGCAGAAGTCGCCTATATTTTAGGCGACACAGGCCAGGACATCCCGCTGGTTCCCGGCGAATGGCACACCCTGCATCATGTGGATTTGGCGACAATCCAGGTCAAAGGCTCACTTGGTGACATCATCACTTTAAACGGAGGGACGTGGTAATGCCGTATCGAAGTAAAGAGGAACTGGCAGCAGGCATGATCATCATGTGGTCCGGTCTGCTCAGCGAGGTGCCGGACGGCTGGAGTATTTGCGATGGTACTAATGGCACACCGGATTTGCAGGAAAAATTTATTCGGGGTGCCAGCGGCGAAGTCGGCGAAGAAGGCGGTTGCAGCAATCACTATCATACCCAATGTGCCTTTACCGGCTCTGAAGCCGGATGCAGCTCGTCGATTATGATTAGCCTGGGGTGCTCATTTCCAGTATCAGTTCACGGCCATTTGCACACCCTTGCCCCCAATGTATATAACGCGTCCAGTATTCCACCCTATTATGAACTGATCTTTATCCGAAAGGACTAATTCATGGATATTACATTTGCAATTCCCACGTACAATAGCACCTTCACAATTATGTCAGTGCTGCAGCGCCTGTTTCATCAGGATATCAAATCGAAGATTTTAATCATCGACAACGGCAGCAAGGACGGCACACTCGAAATGCTCGAAGCGGCCATTCAAAACAAATGGTTTGGTGATGCTGCCATTGAGATTCAAACAGCTCCCCAGCTTATGGGTGGACGCGGAAAAAATATTTCATACATGCGTCATAAACTCGCCCAGGCCGTCGAAACCGAATATCTCTTTTTTCTGGACAGCGACGTCCTGCTACCAACCCACTGTATGCTCAAACTCAAGGAACACATGGATGAAGACCTCACCCGGGCAGGTGTTGCGATCCGATATGAACCGCTGATTGATCATGTTCAGTTTGGTGCCATTTTGATGAAGACGGAGGTTGCCAAACAGATCAAATGGAATAATGCCGATGGAAAATGCGAATGCCTTTGGGCCGTCGAATCTCTCAAAAATATGAATCCGGACTGGAATGTCGTTACACATCCAAACTTCCAGGCCATGCACCTGAAAGGATTTTAATTATGATTAAAGTCATCTGTGACAGATGTAATCAGGAAATTACCGACCCTAAGGAAATCAGTGCCGTTGTCGAAGACGGTGAGGCCAAGCATTACCATAAGTCCGCCTGTTTTGTGGAGGCTAGAGACAAACTCAAGTCCATAAAAGCCATTCCACTAGAGTCTGCCTAAGATGATAAAAGTCACACATCTGTTCTTTGACAGCCCAAAAGTCATTCGGTCTGTCGATAAATCGACTCGACGCGTACTGTCGCGTTTTGGTGCCTTCGTTCGCCGCACGGCCAAACAAAGCATCCGCAAGCGAAAGAAGCCTTCACCTCCGGGCAGGCCGCCGTCCAGCCATACGGGACTGCTCAAGCGGTTTATCTTTTTGGGCTATGACCGCCAAAAAGACAGCGTTGTCATTGGACCAACCCAGCTAACGGATAACAACCGGGGTAATGCCCCCAGCCTTCTGGAATACGGTGGCCGAACGACACTTAAAGCCAATAACAACAGGAAGCGTATTAAAATCCGATCCCGACCGTTCATGGGACCGGCCTTCGAAAAAGAACAATCCAACCTTCCATCCTTGTGGAAAAACTCAGTAAAGTAAAACACCCATCGCCACCGGCGATTCAACCATCCTCAAGTCTCATGCCTAAAGACTCAGGACTAAAATTCGACTGAAAGGAGATTTTATCAATGACAGATTTTTTACTTGGTATGAATGCCAAGATTTACCAAGGTGCAACCGCCGCCGATGCATCCACGCTGGACCCGGCCACGTTAAGTGAGATGGGCAACGTCAAAGATGTGACACTCTCGTTGGAAGCTGGTGAAGCGGATGTTACCACGCGTGCCAATAGCGGATGGCGGGCAACAGCCCCGACACTGCGGGAATGCAGTTGTGAATTTGAGATGGTCTGGAAGCCCGGCGATACAGGATTTGAAGCCATCAAGAGCGCCTTCCTGACAGCCGGCACCATTGCACTGGCGGTCTTGACCGGTGCTCATGACGAATCCGGAGCCGAAGGACCGGTCGGAAACTGGTCGATCACCAACTTCTCACGCAATGAAGCACTGGAAGAAGCCGTCACCGTCAGTGTCACCGCCAAGCTGGCTGCGTTTGGACAGTGGTTTGAAGCGGCATAAATCCATTTAACGAAAGGATAGTTTGATGAAAACATTTAATGATGCCGCCGGCCGGACCTGGACGATTGCCCTCAATCTCGGCACGGCGATGGGCGTCAAAAGTAAACTGGGCATTGATTTATTGCGACCGGAAGACGGTGATCCCCCGCTGCTGACGCAGTTGGGAACCGATGAGATGCTGTTGGGTGAGGTCTTGTGCGCTTTGCTGGAATCCCAGTTCGAAAAACACAACCTCTCCGAAGCCGATGTGCGGATGTCATTTGACGGAACCACCCTGCTGGCCGCTCAGAAAGCCTTTTATGAGGAACTCGTGGATTTTTTCCGCAGTCGCGGCCGAACCGACCGGGCCAAGGCGGTCGCGGCGCAGATGCTACTGATCGACAAGACGACGGTCGCCATCGAAAACAAGATCGACGCGATGGATCTGGACAAAATGATCGATGGTGCACTGTCTTCCAACTCGCCGGAAAGCTCGGCATCGATCCCAGAGAGCTAACGCTTCGTCAACTTCTCTGGATGGCCGACGGCCACAGCCGTGATCGATGGCAGCATACCTCGAATCTGATGGCGCTGATGGCCAATGCCAATCGCGATCCCAAAAAGACACGGCCCTTTAAGCCATCCGATTTCAATCCAACCCTTTCTAAAACATCCCGGCCGGATGTGATCGTTGTAACAAAAGAAAATATTTCACACCTCAAAACTTTTTTTACAGGAGACAAAGCATGAAAAATGACACGGTACACTCAGTATTTAATTGGATTGATCACAACCGCTACACCGTCGCTTCGGTGTTGGTCTTCATCCTCACCATGGGGATTGTGTTCAGCCTGACCGGTTGTCAGTCGCAAACCCTGGGACTAGCCGCTTCTTCCGACGGTTCAACCGAGAAAGTTTCCCGCAGCGAGTTCCAGCGACAGGCCCTCGTCGGCGAGAAAGATTTTGCCGTCAAACGCATCGAGCTGGATTCGATGACCGCCGCCTTCAATGAAGAAGTCAATGTGTTTAATCAGCGGGTGGAGACCGGGTTGGAAGATTTGGATCGTCAGGACGCCTTCAAAGCCGAACTCATGGAAACCATCGGCGTGGTGGCCATTGGTGCGACTGAGGGAACGCTCAATCCCGCCTCCCTGGTGCCCGTCGGGATTGGTTTACTCGGCGGTGCACTGGGATTGGGCACCTCTGCTGATAACCGGCGTAAGGATAAGGTCATCGGTGACCTGAAGATCGGAGCGGCTGCGTAACGATGGCGGGCAGTTCTTCCATCCGAGCCGGGCGGGCGTTTGTCGAGTTGTTTGCTGATGACAGCAAGCTGGTGCGGGGTTTGCGTTCTGCCGAACGCAAGCTCCGCGCCTTCGGCAGCGGCATCCGTACCCTGGGCCTGAAAATGATGGCCATCGGGGCCGGACTCTTAACACCGTTGATCGGATCAGCCAAAGCGTTCAGCAAAATGGGCGATGAAGTCGCCAAGATGGCCAAACGAACAGGCTTGTCGGTCGAGACACTCTCGGAACTGAAGTTCGTTGCTTCCCAGACGGGGACCGAGTTTTCGACATTGGAAAATGGCTTCCGCAAAATGCAGCGGAGCATCTATGACGCTGGCCGCGGACTCAGCACCGCGGTTGATGCCCTGGAAGATCTGGGTCTGACTTATAAGGATCTGGAAGGCTTGTCGCCGGAAGAGCAGTTTAAGCTGCTGGCCGAACGCATCGGCAAAATCAAAGATCCGACTAAAAAGGCTGCGATTGCGATGAGCCTGTTCGGACGCACCGGCACGAATTTAATTCCGATGTTCGACCAGGGAGCCGAAGGCATCAGTGCCCTGCAGGAAGAGGCACGCCGATTGGGACTAACGATGAGCAGTGAAGATGCCAAAGCCGCCGAGGATTTTACCGATGCTCTCGATAAACTCTGGAAGGTCATTAAAATGACCACCTTCCATATTGGGGCAGCCTTAGCTCCGACGCTGGAGGCAATGACCAGTTGTATCACGAATATTGCGGTCAAGATCAATGATTGGATTCAGCAGAATAAAGCCGTCATTGTGACGATTGCCAAGGTGATCTTCGCCGTGCTGGTTGCAGGTGCAGCACTGGTCATGTTGGGTACAGCGATCAGCGGGCTGGGGCTGGCATTCGGTAAACTGAGCCTGATCATCACCAGCGTGGGTACGGTATTTAAGATGCTCGGGACCGCGATTGCGTTTTTGGTTTCGCCGATTGGGCTGGTAATCACGGCTATTACAGCTTTGGGAGCATACCTTATTTATAGCACCGACATAGCCGGCAAAGCCGTTGATTGGCTGGGGCAGAAATTCAGCATCCTTAAAGACGATGCGGTTTCAGCGTACCAAGGCATTGCCGATGCCATGGCGGCCGGCGATATGGCACTGGCTGCCAAGATCCTCTGGCTGACCTTGAAGATGGAATGGACGCGAGGCGTCAATCTGCTGGAAAAGGCGTGGCTGAACTTCCGCAACTTCTTCATTCGCATCGGTTATGACGCCTTTTACGGCACGATGGCCGCCGCCCAAACCGTCTGGCATGGTTTAGAAGTCGGCTGGATTGAAACGACCGCCTTCTTTAGCCGGACATGGCAAGGCTTTGTGTCGTTTTTTGCCAAGACTTGGGAAAACGTCAAGGCCGGGGCCCAAAAGGCGTGGAACTGGATTAAGTCGCTGTTTGATGAGTCCTTTGACCTCGAAACTAACAATAAAATGGTCGAGGACCAGCGTCAACAGGCCATTGGCAAAATCGAAGATGAGAAACAGCGGAAGCTGGCCGAACGTGAGGTCCAGCGTCAGGGCCAGCGTCAGCAGGAAGCGGCCAAACATGATCAGGTCCTCGAAGAGATTGGTCGCCAGCACGCAGAAAAGTATCAGCAACTCGATGCCGAATATGACTCGCGAATGTCCGAGAATACCAAAGAACTTAATGAGGCCCGAAAGGCATGGAAAGACTCCATCAGCCGGGCGAAGGAAAAACGCACCGAAAAAGAACTGCAAAACCCCGAGCCCATTGAAAAAGCCAACTCGGCCTGGATGGATGTCGGCAATATGCTGACCGAGGCAGCTCATAAGATGAGTGTCACCGGAACCTTCAACGCCACCGCTGCCTGGGGACTGGGCAGCGGCAATGCCGCCGACCGGACCGCCAAGGCCGCCGAAGAAACCGCCCGCAATACGAAACGCCTCTTAGATGAGACCCGCAATAATGGAGCAACCTTTAGCTAATGAGTGTTACCGTAACAGAAAAATTCCAATCCCGCGATGTTGTTCGTGGACTCAATCCGTCGGCGCAACTGAATTTTATTATTCAGGGCACCGACGATTATGACCAGGCACTGACGCAACTAGCCGCTGATACACCGGCCGTCTTTGATAAATTGCCGCGTCTGACTTATGGGATCGAACCCATTACCGATCAGCTTTGGCTGGGCCACGCCCGGTATGGCTATCAAAGCACCCAATCAGCCGGCGATGCCGTCTATCAGTTCGACACCGGCGGCGGCAGCCAGCATATCACCCAGAGTCTGCGGACAGTTCGTCGCTATGGACGCTCGGGAACGACGGCTGCCAACTTCATGGGAGCCATTGGCGTCACCAATAACTCGGTCCAGGGCGTTGATATTACGGTCCCGGTCTACAGTTTCAGTGAAGTCCACTACAAAAACAACGCCTTTGTGGATGACAGTTATAAGGTAACCCTGTTTGAACTGACCGGCACGGTCAACAGTAAAAAGTTTCGTAAATTTGCTCCCGGCGAAGTCCTCTTCCTCGGTGCCAGCGGGACCAAACGCGGCTCGGATGATTGGGAACTGTCGTTTCGGTTTGCGGCCAGCCCCAATATGTCCGACATCGTCATTGGCGATATGAGCGGCATTACCAAGGCGGGCTGGGAATATCTATGGGTCCAGTATGAAGACCAGGAGGACAGCAACGCTCAAACATTAGTTAAATGCCCGGTTTCCGTGCATATCGAACAGGTTTACCCTTACCAAAACTTTGATCGGCTTGGAATCTAATGGCAAAACAAGTCACCTCCGGTGAAAAATTCCGATTTGGTGCCCGCACCTATAACGACATGAACCGTCTGATCGACAAGGACCGGCAACAAGGGTTGTCCATGCAGGGCCGCCCTGCAGACGGTCTCGCAGATGGGGTCCTGGTTAAAAATATCAGCGGTGTTGATGTCGGGCGGTTTGGAATCCTGGGGATTGCAGGGATTCTGTTTGATCCGGCCACCGCCCTGCCGGCATTTACCGCACGGACGGTCTTTACCGGCCAGTTGCCGGCCGAATCGCACCAGGCGGGTCGATTCTTAATCTGTGCAGAGCCACTTCGTTCCGGAGCCATCGGTCGAGCATGGGCCGATGGAATTGTAACCGTCCGCATTAATGTGCAGGATGAATCCCATTTATATGCCACCGTCAATCCCGATGATACCACTCAATTGATCAGTGCCGCCCAAGGAATCTGCAACGTCCTGTATAAGGAATCGGGAACCGGCACTAAATGGGCGGTCGTTCGTATTGGCAGCAGTGGTAGTAATGCACTTCGGTGGGCATTTCTAAACGAAGAAGATACGTTCACAAGCTGGACCGCTTATCTGGATAAAAATCTAACAGGTGACCTTGTAACGGTAACGTTCACTTTAACCGGCGGTGCGACCAGTACCGCCAACGGCCATTATACCCTTTCCGCTGGCCTGCCGGTTCCCGTCATGAAATTAAACGACCAGTGGCGGTGCCTGTATCCGCTGCAAGGTGTGGACATTTGTACTCCAACGGCATAATGATATGACTAATCCCACAATTAAACTTGGAAAAACCAACGACGGCAAGCTCATCGTCAACCGTGATGGCAAACTTTGTCTGGGCTGCTGCGATATGACCGGCCCCTGTGACGGCTTTGCTAATTCCGTTTGTCCGGCCTGCTTTCAATGGAATATCCCCGAATCCGTGACCGTCGATCTGAGCGGCCTAACGCTTGCATCAGATATTCAGTACTGGCTGAGCGGCAATAATGCTTCGCCCAGCGGCACAGTCAACTGGTGCAATCACTCATGGGATGGTATGCGGAAATTTGATTTCAGCAGCATTGACGGCAGCTATACCGTCCCATTGCAGCCGCATCAAGGCTACAGTTCCTATATCTGCGGCGGCTCGGTTGACATCCCGTTTTCCGGCACCGTCGGCGATTATTACGCCATCCGGCAAGACCCGGATGACATTTGCAGTGCCACCGGCGGCAATCTAATGCAACGTTGTGCATTAACGACAATCCGAGTTGCCGTCGGAGTCAGTTATGTCGAACCGCCGAATGGAAATTACAGGCTCACCGTCACAATCAGTATCGTCGGCGACGGTGACTGCGAAGGTGATTATTATAACTATTATTACAGCCTTCCCACCGGCTATACAGTGTTCAGGGGATATAACGATTATCCGGCGACACCGGAAGAAGACCGGGCCGGAATAAACGCTGACTCTATCGCCAACAGTTATGACACGCCGT
Organism: Anaerohalosphaeraceae bacterium; assembly: GCA_963675155.1. Lineage (GTDB taxonomy): Bacteria > Planctomycetota > Phycisphaerae > Sedimentisphaerales > Anaerohalosphaeraceae > 4572-13. The sequence continues at coordinate 2,829,975 of OY775912.1, forward strand.
ACGAATGTGCAGTGCACCCCTGTGGATACTGCAATTGTGTTGATTTTATTCCTGGCTGGGGCGGGACTGTGAGTTTAACGGAATCAGACACCCTGTATCAATTCCCGGTTTATATTGAATCGTTTGGGCCGATGGAGTTCTATCAACATCCGACCTATGGATGGCAAGTTCACGCCCGATTATTCCTCAATGTTGATTCTTTGCCTCATGGCACAACCCTGCGTATTCAATATCAAGCTTCGCATGATAACGGAGTGTACAATGGCGAGGTGTGTTTCAGCACATCTTATGGAACAAATTATGGATATTTCATTCCACTGCCTCTGAATGTCGGTCAGTATCCCGGATTTGTAACCATGGAGATATTGTCAATTGAGTGTACGGCAGCATCCAATGTTTTTTGGGACACCGAATCCGATGAGGCCCCGCATATTATCACAGGAACCTTTTATGAGTAAATGCAAACACCAGACAACCAGAAAATCAAAATGCTGCGGCAGTACCGAATACAAAGAATTTCCGTGGTGCGAAAAACTGAATGCCCCGCTGACCAAACAGATGTGTTCAGAATGCCAGCAGTCAGGCTGGATAGATAAGGCAGGCAATATTGCAAACGGATACATCGAAATGGGACTGGATGCGATTGCCCCCGCCCCAAAGAAAGAAAAACGGAAGGCCAAGCGAGCCTTTGTTCAACAGCGGCTCGATGCGTGCCGTCAATGTCAACATCGCACCTATTTGAAAATCCAGCAATACAACCAATGGATTCGCGGGCACGGCGGCTATGCAAAATTCATCCTGCAAATGGACAGATTGGATCAATGGCTGGATTTGCCGGACAACAAAGATCCGGCTAACGGAAAACTATTCTGCAGACGGTGTAAGTGCTTTTTAGAGGCAAAAGCAAACGTAAAAAAAGAAACATGCCCGGTCGGTCACCCCGACTGGCAAATTGATCATCAGGAGACATAATCAATGGCTGAAAAATATTGGTATGGCGGTGCCAATGGACATCTTGGACAATGGGATTTTGAAGGCATCGCTCCTTTTAATCTGGACGTAGGCAGCTTAGAGTCGGCAGGTAATAACCGCTGCGGGCTGCCTGCCACCGCCCACGGGCTGACGGCGGGTGATGAGTTCTTATTGGCCGGAACGACTTTCTTGGACGGTACCCATGTGGCCGCTGAGGAGACAACAGACGATCTGCTTGTTCTCCCGCGGCCATACGCCCTGGAGTCCGGCGACAACGGGATTGTATCAGGTACGCAATTTACTGCCTCCGGTCTCGATTTGATTAACAATGGCGTTCAGCCCGGCATGAGGATAAAACTCTGGGACGGCGGTACGCTGCTGGGTGCCACCTATTCAGGCACGAACGGTATTGTGTCAGGCACCACCTTTACTGCATCCGGCATAGATTTTAACGCTGTGGGTGTTGAAATTGGAATGACCGTCAAGTTGACAAGCCAGTCAACCGGCCTGCTGGGAGAGTTTGCGATTACCCATATTACGGATGCTTCGCACTTGGAAATCGAAGATACCGACACATCCGAAAGCGGCCTCTATTGGGAAATCGAAGCCCGTGACGAGGCAACATGGCCCGGCTTCGAGATCATCGCGGTGCCGGACGCTGGCCACTTGCAGCTTGAATCGACCGGCCTTGCTCAAAGCGGGGTGACGTTTGAGATCATCCGGGGCGAAGTCTTCGACGGCACCGAAACCGTCACACCAAACGTCAATTCCAACTGGAAACTGGTATCCGATGGCAGCAATGCCGCCAAACCCACTGATGGCGATGTAATTCACTTTAATGACCGTGCCTTTTATATCCAGTCAACCGGCAAGTATCAAAGCTGCACCCTCAATGTCGATGCGGCCGGCACCGAAACGCCCAACTTTGCCGGACTGTTTGTGTCAGCCGGATTCAACGGGAATATCGGCAGCAGCACAGAACCGGTAGAAATCAACTGCCAAAACGAAGATATTGTCGTCGATGGTGAATCTACCCTGCACCTGAAGCTGTCAGCTGGAGCCGATACCGACGCAGGCTGCGGAAGGCTCGTGGTCAATAATGAGAAAGCCAATGTCTACGTTTCCAGCCTGCTCAATGATGAAACAAATGTCTGTCTCTATGATCTGCTGGTTTGCCTGAAAGGGTTTTTATGGATTCAGAACAATTGTGCAGTCACTCAAGTGGTATCAGCAAACTATAGCTCCTATATCGATGGCGGAATCGGAATTGAGACTATCAGAGACCAGATCCCCTGCTTGATAACTGCCGTTAAGGGTGAGATTATCTGGCGTTCGAAGATTAAAGCAATCGCATTGTTTGATGCCGAATTTTCCTGGGGCGACAATAACATGGTCGAGGTGGCTAATTATGCCTGTAACCTTCTGACCATTTATTCCAAGAGCGGTCAGTTCCTCTGGCAGATGGCAGATACGGGAGAATCGGTCATCAAGCAGTTTGTTCTCTATGCCGGCAATCTCATTGCATCTCAGTCCACCAACAGCGGCTATAAAAAGAAAATCGGCACTGGTACAGAGATCAGCGAGCTATGGCCGGATGCCACGGCCAATCTCAATAGCTCCTCGAACAATGTGTTGATTGCAGCAGGGTCGAAACTGGAATCGCATGGCGGAACCCTGATTGCCTCCAGCGGGTCGTTGCTGGGGTGGTAAATCCTTTCTTGACATACAGAACACATTAATGTAGTATGCCTTCAAAGCTCCTTCTGCCGCCTGTGGTGCTAACCCAAGGGAATCTCACCGATTTCCTTTCCTCCTTCTACGCCACAGGCGGATTTTTATTTCTCGACGAACCTTCATTCCCAGAAAGTGCCCCCATATGCCTGACAACAATACAGAACAATCATCTGCCCTACTCATTGATGCCAAAGAGGCTGCCACACTCTTAAATATCGGGCGCACCCTCTTTTATTCCATACACTCCAGTGGCAAATTAGGCCCCCTTCCCATTCGTCTGGGTCGGCGAACATTTTGGCGTCGGGAAGAAATTATCCGCTGGGTGGGCGCCGGATGTCCCCCACGTGACCAATGGGTCAAAAAATAAGCAAAAATTACCACTCATTTGGGCACTATTAAGTTGCTAACACACCCCACAGAGTTAATGTGTGCCACGCCAAACTGCACCGACGACATCTTGTTTTGAGCGTGGCACCGCGAATTGCATACATCGCACGGCACAGGGCAGGCCGGGCACCGCCGCCGGATTAAGAAAGGAATTGAAACCATGAGGATCTGCAAAGTTAATTATCGAGATCGGGACGGAAAAATTCACAGAAGCCAAAAGTGGTATCTGGACTTCTACGACCATATTGAACGACGGCACAAGCTGGTGGGATTCACGGCCAAACGCCCCACCGAACTTTTAGGACAGAAGGTTGAACTCCTGATTAGCTATCGCATTTCCGGACAAGGCGTTCCCACGGAACTGCAAAAGTGGATTGAAACGCTTCCGACAGAACTAATGAACAAACTGGTTAAATGGGGCCTCATTGACAAGCAGCGTTCGGAGAGCCAGAAAACCCTGCAAATACATTTAGACGAATGGTATCAATCGATTCTGGCCTGTGGCAAAACTGAAAGACATGCCAGTCAGCTACGAGAACGGGTTAAAAAGATATTCGCGGCCTGTGGTTTCAACTACTGGATGGATATCTCCGCCAGTAAATTACTTCTGGAAATAGCCAAGCTCAAACGAACAGTCAAAACACGCCATAAAAACAAAAAGAAAAAAGGATTGTATGACAAGGTGGTCGGCGATACCTGCCAACTGACGAAAGTTCATTATCTCAAAGCCTGCAAGCAATTCTGCAACTGGATGGTTGTGGATGGACGGTTCTCTCAAAACCCGATCCAGACGGCAAAAATTGATCCCGGACAAAGCAAGAAACGAGCAGCCCTTGAGCCTGATGAACTTCGACAGCTTTTAGCCTACACTGAAACCGCCGGCATGTCCTACAGCCTGACCGGACGTGAACGTGCCATAGTTTACAGAATCGCCGCCGAAACAGGGCTGCGGGCTTCCGAGATCGATGCCTTGCTGATCAGGGACTTCAGCATGAATAAAGGGCTTGTCAAGCTATCAGGCGAATTTACTAAAAACAGGCAAGATGCAGAAATCCCCCTTAAACGCTCAACCATTGAAAAGCTCAAGGTGTTCTTCCATGACAAGAATCGGGATGAGAAGGCATTCAAAATGCCCTATATAACAAACTGTGCTCGAATGATTCGCAAAGATATCGACGAGGCTAAAATCAAAATCGAAAAAGAACGCGGCCATGTTGGCTTCCACAGCCTTCGCCATACATTCGGATCCATGCTGGCCGCTTCCGGCGTACATCCCAAAACTGCCCAAAAACTCATGCGGCACTCGGACATTAACCTGACCCTCTCACGATACACCCATGTCTTCCGAGGACAGGAAACCGAGGCAATTAATGCGTTGCCGGATTTGGATGTTCCTGTGCAAACGCAACAAGCGAAAACCGCCTAAACACGGAGTTAGCATCTTATAATCATTTTATGTCAAACGGCTTTAATAACCCTAAGCCCTCTTTTTCGTATAATAATCATAAGCTGATGTATCTTGGTTAGTTGTGATTCATGCATCTGGTAGTCCACTTCTGATTTACAACTAATCCTACATCTATTTGAGTATTATCGAAAAAAATGTCAACCATTTTTTGATTGTGAGGGCAGAGCCATGAAATCCTCAAAAAGAAAGACTCGTTCAGATAAATTTCCACTGACGCAACATCCAACTGGGCAATACTGTAAAAAGATCAAAGGAAAGATGTACTATTTTGGTTCAGACAAAAAGGAAGCACTTCAACGATATATTGACCAAGCAGCGTATTTGCATGGAAGCAATCATAATTCTCAAAAGCCAGTTAATGATTCAATGACACTGAAGCAGCTATGTGAGATGTTCTCGAAATACCAGTTTTCAAAGGTGCAGGCAAATGCAATTACAGCCAGACATTACAATGATCAAATTGGAAGCCTGAATAAATTGATTGTATTTCTGGGGCAAGGCCGCAGAATCAAAGATATTTCAACGCTCGATTTACAGAACTACAAACGGAAGCTTCAGAAGCAATACGACAAGTCAAGCCATCGATTAAACCTGCACATCAGCAACTTGAAAACATTGTTTCACTGGGCCCAAAGAAATGACATCTTGCAAAGAATCCCAAATATCGATGCTGTCAGTAGAAGCAAGATCGTCAACAAGCAACGTACAATATTTACTCATGATGAGATCAATGAATTGCTCGCAGTTGCTGACACTCAGATGAAAGCGATGATCTGGCTGGGATTGAATTGTGGGTTTGGGTGCACGGATTGCTCTGAACTTCAATGGAAACATCTGGACTTAGACAATGGCCGTGTTATCTTTCCCAGAGGAAAAACAGGTATCCCAAGAGATTTACCTTTATGGTCTGAAACAATTGATGCGTTAAAAGTTGTTCCAAAGAAAGGGAAGCTGGTGTTCTATACGACCAGAGGAAATCCATTTGTGCGGGATACACTAAAAACAGACACCAATGGGAAAGAGAAATACTCAACGTTGAATACCATCTCGACAAAGTTTTCACGACTGATCAAGAAGGCAGGACTTAATGTTCCCAAGGGAACTGGTTTTTATACACTCCGTCGAACCGCGGCAACAATGGCAGCCCGGTCTGGAGATCCTTTTGCGGTCCAGCGGCTTCTTGGGCATGCTAATTTGCTGATGGCAACACGGTATGTGCAGGATGTTTCAAAGCAAACTGATGTGGTTATTTCAAAGAGTCGGGAATATGTTGTTTGATTGAACCGTAAATGACAATGGCACCCTATATAAACCACCGTTTTTGGGTTTTATCAGGCATTAATTTACCAATCACTGTCCCCATATACGAATGTGTTGTTAGATTTTCATTAGCGATGGTTGCTTGCTGTTGGCCAAGAAAATTTGGTTCAAATATAAATATCACTACACCTCAATATACCCCTAACAATTTCCGATAGCATAGTCTTTCGAAGAATTGGTAAACAATCTTGAGGTGTGTATGAAAACACAACGCTATTTGATGTCGTTTGAACGGATGGTTCAACTCCTTCGAGACCGTGGAGTTAAAGTGGATGCGTCACAGATTATGGGCCTGCAGGCAACGCCGTCGCATCTGCTTTGCAACGGGCGGATTGTTGTGTTCGCTAACGATCTTTTCGAGAAACTTGGTGGAACCTGGTGGGAAGTGGAGTTGTCCTGTCAGGGGGAAAGGCCCTCACAGTGCATGTATTTAGCTGATTCCCTACAGGATGCGCTGCGGCTGCGTCCGGAAATTAATACGTCGTACTGGGGTAGTCTGGATGAAACCGTATCAGACTTTTTGGCTGATGTGAATGAATGGGCTGAAGATGAATGTTTTGTGGATTAACAGTAAGATTCTGAAAAAGCGGTAAGATAGGCAGAACGGGAGACTATTGGATTTCTAATGATGCCTTAATTTGTCTCTAACAGAGAGGCGTTTAATATGTGAGTGTGGGCGATGATGATCAAAAGGAATCAGAAGGATATGGTTATCCGGAAGTTTCAAAATCACGGTTATAAATTGGAGCGTTAATGAATATAAATTGAGGTGTGTGTCGTCATTGTGTGTTATCGAAATTGAAAATGTGAGTGATGAAAACTTATTTAATGGAAAGGATTTATGATGAAGAAAGTAATGTTTTTAGTGGCACTGGTTGGCATGACCCTTCTTGGGACCGCCAATGCAGGAACGAATGTAAGCAGTAATATATCCGGCAGCGTTCATTGGACCCAGGCCGGAGCACCGTATCACTTGAAGACACTGATATATGTTTTGCCGGGAGCAACGTTAACCATTGATGCCGGCGTGGTTGTTGCCAGCTTTGTAGATGATCAGGGCAGTTTGGCTGTTTGCCGCGGTGCCAAAATTTATGTTAATGGGACTGCAGAAGAGCCGGTCATTATGACTTCGGCTGAAGATGTGGCTACCTGGACCGGCAGCGTCGTTACCACTGGCGGTACCGGTGGAACGGTGGACTCCATTGTCACAATGGGTGATCCCAAGACCGGTGTATGGCGTGAAGGCTGTAATGAATGGGGCAACCTGACCCTGATGGGCAATGCTCTGATTTCTGCCTCACACTACGGCGGCAGTCCGGTGGTCATTAATAATGAGGGAACGACCCGGACAAATGACAAATGCCCGCTTGGCCTGAACGAGAAGACAATGGAAGGTTTGGTTGCCGCTTATGCCGGTGATTCGAAGGTGCTGTACGGTGGCGATGATGATGACGATGACAGCGGTTCGATCAGCTATCTGTCAATCCGTTACGGCGGTAAGGTTGTTGGTCTGGCCAATGAACTGAATGGTCTGTCCTTGGGTGGTATTGGACGCGGCACAAGTATTAACCATGTTGAAATCATGAACAATGTTGACGACGGTATCGAAATCTGGGGTGGAACGGTTGAACTCAAATACATCAATATCTGGAATATTGGAGATGACAGCTTTGATGTTGACGAAGGGTGGCGCGGCAGTGCTCAGTACGGACTGATCGTTCAGGGCTACAGCATTGATGCCAGCCAGGGCAGCGGTGTCGGTGATAACTGTTTTGAAACCGATGGTGCCGAAGATTCTGACGCACAGCCGGTTACAACGGCCCGTATCAGCAACTTTACGGTTGTCGGACAGCCGGTTGCCGGTGACCATGGTACCGCTTGGCGTGATAATGCCCGTGTCCAGTATGACAATTGTGTTTGGATGGAACTGGGCGAACAGCTTGTCAAGTTTGATGGGGACGACGGCGATGGTGCCAACGGCTACGGATACAACGGTACCCTGTCATGGGCCGATACATGGGCAACCGATTATACGGCGTACTCGACCGTCAACCTGTGCGGTGCCGATCCGGCTGCATTGTATCAAACGCAAACTTCCGGCAAGCTGGCACAAATCACGAACAGCCTGTTCTACAACAATCCGCATGCTTCGGCCTATACCGAAGCGGTTAATGTCGGGGTGTTTGATTCAGGCAATAATAACGCTGAATCAACCAGCTCGCCGATTCAGGAAGTGCTTCGCGGTGCACCGGTGACAAGAGGCGGGAAAACGATGATCCCGGTGATCTATATCAATCCCTGTTCGGCTGACGGTATTACGGCCGGCGGTTTCGGCAAAATCAACTGGCTGGCCAGTTGGTCTGTTGTGGATGCATACGACATGACCGATACATCGATGAATGCTTCAAACGGTGATATGAATGTCGACGGTCAGGTCGATCTGAATGACTACATGATCCTCAGCGAAGGATGGCTGCAGGGGTCATAAGCTGTTTTAGATAAATTAAGATGCAAACTCAAACGGGTGGCAGAGATACCATTTTCTGCCACCCGTCTTTTGTTGTCGTTGATCATTTCTTATTTATTTTCCACTAACAATATCTTAACGGTAAAGAAGTCAATCCCTAATCGCTTGCTAATTATTGTCGATTACAGTCTGCATCTAATGTTCTTTGAATAAAGAAAGCCATGAGAGGATTCAATAAAGAATTCCTGGTTAGCAGTGCTGACATAAGCGATTTATCATTGTTGATTGAAAAGTGTTTAAGTGAGCCATCTAAATGATCTGTGAAAATATTAAGAAAATGGTTGGGGCGTATTTTAAAGCTTCACGATTAAAATACGGTTGTCTTCTCCTGATTGGTTCTGCAATACTGTTGGCAGGCGGCTGCAAGAACACGTCAGATGAAAACGGCAAGAAGACGACTTGCTCTGTTTTGGACCAGCCGCTCTCTGAATTCCGGGATAAATTGCTGGATATTGCTTTTGAGACGGCTTCTCTGATCCCACTTGATCCGCATGTCAAAGATCGTTCGAAGACTCAGGAGCTGGTTGTCCGGACCTGTTTAGAGATGGATCAGCCGGTGCGGGCAATTCGATATGCCGGCCAGATCCAGAATTGGCGACGAGGTGACTGTTTTTCTGAGATCGCTTTTCATTGTCTGAAAAAGGGAGATTCGGGCACTGTGCAGAGCTGTATGGCTGAGGTGCAGAAGGAACTTGAGAAAATCGAAGAAAACCTTGCTGCGGATGAAATCGATTGGCGAAGAGAACGTATCAATTTGAAAATGGAGCGTGTTTCATCCTGGCAAAAACAGCATGGACTATCCGGAGCAGACTCAAAAAAGACGGTCAATCCGGAGTTCAATCATCTCGAGGGCGGCAATGGACTCACGAGCGATCTGTTCGAAAAGCAAGCTCAAGTTCTGGATGATTTAATTGCCACAGGCGGCTTTGATGCGATGAAAAAGGCATTGTTCTCTTATGTTGAACTTTATATCCAATTTTATGACAACCCTCAGTGCCGATTATTGATCGAAAATAAAGTGAAAACGTCGTGGGAGAAACTTCCCGTTTTTACTCGTATTGAATTGCTTCTGAAAATGTCCGAGTCAGCGTTGGACCATTCCGAATCGCCTGAGGCTTTGCGGTTGGTTAACGAGGCACAGGTCTTCATTGACGATTATCAATGGTCCCCGGAAAAACGTATTACCCTGACGGCACGGCTGATCCCCATGCGTTTTCGTGTGGGTGATGTTGAAAAAGCACAGTCGGATGCCGAGGCGATGCTCCGTCTTTTTGATGACCAAGGAGATAAGATTGTAGACATCTATCGGGCCGGAGTACTGCGGGAACTTGCTGAAGCGTGTCAAAAAATCGGCGAGACTCAGACGGCATTAGTGATTTATAAAAAAGCGATTAAAGAAGGAGTCGAAAATCCTAACTCTCGACCACGTGCTGAAGATTTGACGGCAACCTGCTGTTCGATGGCATTGAACGCAGTCGAACTTGATACACAACTTTGGGCACAGATTCATCAGATTCAAAAAGGATTGGGTCGTCCATGGTAGAGAGAGAATGCAGGGTGTCGATTGACCGAATTTATAACTGTTTAACATCGGTTTCGTTAAAAAACGGTCTATTGCTGTGGAGTTTGCTGGCTCTCTTGCCGTCGGCCGTCGTCTTTGCTGAGCAGGCCGGCAGCATTCGGGGAATGGTCTATGATAGTGATTTTGACGCGCCGCTGGCCGCGGCGGAAGTGACGATTGCAGAAACGGGACAGAAAGTCGTTTCAACAGATGAGGGCAATTATGTTTTCAGCGAGGTCGAGCCGGGGACCTATACGGTTGTAATTTCCAAGGACGGTTATGCCCGACAGGTCAAGGCGGATGTTGTGGTTTCGCCGGGACAGATGGCTGAGGTCAATGCGTCACTGTCCGGTGACTTTGAAGAGATGGACGAATTTGTGGTTCAGGATGTCCAGATCGGAACCGGGACTGAAGCGGCTTTGCTAGACCTCCGCATGGAAAGCCCGGCGTTGATGGATTCGATCAGTGCTGATTTAATGAGTCAGGCCGGCGCCAGTGATGCCGCCAGTGCCTTAAAATTGGTCTCCGGAGCGACCGTTCAGGATGGGAAATTTGCGGTTATTCGTGGGCTTCCCGATCGATATGTGAATTCGCAAATGAATGGTGTTCGTTTGCCAACGGCGGATGCCGACAAACGAGCGGTCCAACTGGACCAGTTTCCCTCTACGGTTATTGAAAGTATCCAGGTCAGCAAGACGTTTACGCCCGATCAGCAGGGAGATGCTTCCGGCGGAGCGGTCAATGTCGTCCTGAAAGGAATTCCGCAGGAGCGTGTTTTAAAGATGGGTGGAGAGTACAGCTTTAATACCAATGTCAGAAGTGCCGGCAGTGATTTTTTGAGTTATAATGACGGAGGCCTTAACGACTGGGGAGACCGCCAGATCCCGCTTCCGCAGGATGATGTGGAAGCCTCGATTTTTGGAGCGGCGGGTATTTCGACGACGGATGCGCCCACTGACTACAAGTGGTCACTGTCATTGGGGGATCGGTTTGAGTTCGACGATTTTACGGTCGGTGCCTTTGGGAGCTTTTTCTATAAGAGGGATAGTTCGTATTATGATAATGGGATTGATGATAAGTATTGGGTTCAAGGGGTGGGGAATCCAATGACACCTCAGTACAGTGGAGACCCGGATCAGGACCCGGGGACCGGTGAGACGATCGGAGATTTTACAACATCGCTGTTTGATGTCACACAGTCCAGCCAAGAGGTTCAGTGGGGTGGACTGGGGATGGTCGGTATCGAATACGAAGAACATTCGCTGGATCTATTATATATGTATACACGTTCGGCCGAGGATAAAACAACGCTTGCCGAAAACACGCGTGGAAAAGCCTATTATTTCCCTGACTATGATGTCGATGATCCGACAGCTTCGGGCAACAGTCAGGACGGACGGTTTGCATCGCCGTATCTGCGAAATGAAACATTGGAGTATACTGAACGCACGACACAAACACTTCAACTGCATGGGCGGCATACTCTTTCCGATCTTGATCTGGGAATCGACAAATTATTTACGCTGCTCAGTCCGGAATTGGACTGGACTCTTTCGACCAGTTCAGCGGGATTATATCAGCCTGACAAACGGCAGTTTGGCTCCTTCTGGATGGCCGAATCATATAATCCAGGATTTCTTCCATGGATTCCACCGTCAACAGAACCGGCAGTTCATGGTGAGTTGGCAGGGACGAATGTGAACCTGGGTAACTTCCAAAGAGTCTGGAAAGATATTAATGAAGACAGTGACCAGTATTCAGTGAATTTAAAACTACCTTTTGAACAGTGGAGCGGCGATGAAGGGTATCTGAAATTTGGGCTGTTTCATGATAAGGTAAAACGAACCTATGAACAGGAGTCTTTCAGTAACTCCGATGGTGACGATGACGTTTATTATGATGACTGGGGAAATCCTTGGAGCCGTGTCTTTCCGTCTGAAGGTCATGCGATATTCGCCTCTCCCTATGATGTTGATTATGAAGGCCGGCAGGAGATTTCAGCCTTGTATTATATGGCGGATTTACCCATTAATTCCTATTTTAATGTCATCGGCGGCGCTCGTTTTGAAAATACGGAACTTTCGATCGTGAATGATCCGGATACGGATGAATTCGGCAATGTAACGGCGACGTGGGTAGAACCGGGCGGAACAACACAGATCGCTTTTGATCCGGCCGATACGGATGTTTCATTCAAACAGAACGATGTCCTGCCTTCTATTGGCTTTGTATTTACGCCGATGGAGCAGATTACGCTGCGAGGTTCTTATAGTGAGACAGTTGCCCGACAGACATTTAAAGAACTGTCTCCGATTATGCAGATGGAGTATCTTGGCGGAGATGTGTTTATCGGAAATCCCGGCTTGCAAATGAGTGCGTTGAAAAATTATGATTTACGTTTTGATTATACGCCTTCCGAGGGCAGTTTGATGTCAATTTCATATTTCCGCAAAAGCATTGAAAACCCAATCGAATATGTAAAAGGCTTTGCTGATTTTCCGTACACCTATCCGGTGAATTATCCGAAGGGGGAACTGAGCGGTTATGAAATCGAAATGCGTCAGAAGTTAGGTTATTTCTTTGAGAGCCTGGACGGGTTGTTAGTGGGTGCCAATGCGACCTTTATTAATTCCGAAGTGACATTGCCCGATAGTGAGGCGGAACTTCTGGGTTATGTGAACGCTCCTATGTCAAAACGCGACATGACCAATGCTCCCGAACATCTTTATAACTTTTTCCTGACCTATGATTTGGCGTATACGGGTACTCAGTTGGGCCTTTTTTACACAGTTCGAGGCGATACATTGGTTGCCGGAGCCGGTCAATCGAGTGGAAAATTCATTCCGAGTGTGTATGAAACCGAGTACGGATCGCTGAATTTCAGCCTGTCACAGAAGTTGGGGGAAATCTGGACATTGAAATTTCAGGCGAAAAATCTCCTGGATCCCGAAATCAAGTCTGTTTACCGGTCGGATTATATTGGTGATGATGTAACAAAGACCTCATATACCAAGGGACGGGATTTTTCCATCAGCCTGAGTGCGACTTTTTAGTCAATTGGGCCGATCGCTAATAAGAACAAAACAGCTTGCTAATAAATTTCTCACAGTGGAGCGGTAATTTTTGCAGTATGTGACTGATGGACGTGACGATAAGACAGATTAATCGCATATATTAAGGATTCTATGATCATGAAATGGAAATCTAACAAACGAGATGCCGGCGGTCATTGGCTCGCATGGGTGTGCGTGTGGGTTTGGGTGTGCGGCAGTTGTTTACAACCGGCGATTGGATATGCGGCCGACAATGAGCCTGTTGCAATCGATGATACGCGGGAAGCATTGGCGAAGTGGGTTCAAACACAGCAGTTGATTTCACAGGAAAAGAAAGATCTGGCACTGTCGCGTGAAATGCTGAATGCCCGGATCGAGCTGGTCCGGCATGAGATCGAGTCACTGCAGGAAAAAATCCAGAAAGCTGAAGATAGTATTGCCGAGGCGGATAAAAAGCGTGAAGAAATGATGCAGCAAAACGAAAAACTTAAAGCGTCTTCCGCATCGCTGGTCGATACCGTTGCAACACTTGAAAGCAAAACGCAAAACCTGCTTAAGCGGTTGCCGGACCCGATTCGGGATCGGGTCAAGCCGCTCAGTCAACGGTTGCCCCAGGAAGACAAGGAAACCAAATTGTCCGTTTCCGAACGATTTCAGAATGTGGTGGGCATTTTGAATGAAGTGGATAAATTCAACCGGGACATTTCCGTTTTCAGCGAAATACGCACCTTTAACGACGGCAGTTCCGTAGAGGTGACGGCATTGTATCTGGGGCTCGGCCAGGGTTTTTATGCCAGTGCCAATGGTAGCGTTGCCGGGATCGGAACCGCGACCGATCAGGGATGGGTCTGGAAAGAGGACAATTTGGCGGCTTCGCAAATCTCCGACGTGATTGCCATTCTCAAAAATGAAAAGGTGGCGTCGTTTGTACAAGTGCCTGTTGAAATTCAATAATCTATCGAAACTAAAAGAATCGGATACCTCCGCTATGATTAAAATAAAGGAATTCATTATTGTTGCTCTTGTTGCCGGTTCTGTAGCCTTCGGCGTGGAGGATCAAACGCCGGCTGCGAAAACTGATTTCACGCAGGCGTCACAGTCGGTCCAGCAGCAGTTAGCTGACAGTCTTGAAGAGTTGGCCCGGTTGCGGGAACAGATTGTGGCTGAAAAGGTGCCGCTTGGTCAGAAGCTGAACGATCTTGAAGCCGAGCTCGTTAAGGTACGCCGCGACTATCAACAGACCTCCCGTCTGCTGGACAGTCGTACGCTGGATTTAAGTAATTTGCGATCTGAAATTAAGTCACGTAAAGAAGAATCGACGTATCTATCCAATCTGCTGGGGGAATATATTCGCAATTTTGAATCACGGCTGCATATCGCCGAAATTCAGCGTTATCGTGATCAACTCGAAACGGCAAAGCTGGCCGCCGAAAACAGCAATCTTTCCGAAGAAGAAGTCTATGCCGCTCAGGCTCAACTCTTGGCGGTAGCCCTGGAACGACTTGAGGATTCTCTGGGCGGGACGGTTTTCGACGGGACCGCGTCGGATTCGAGCGGTTCGATTCATCACGGCACATTTGTCCTGATAGGGCCGGCGGCCTTGTTTCAGTCGGATGACGGCAAAAATATCGGCACCGCCGAGCAGCGTCTGGGGTCACTCGAGCCGACAGCGATTCCGTTTGGAGTACCGGAAGATGTGGTTGTTGCAAACGAATTTTTTGATGATTTCAAGGGTGAATTTCCGCTGGACCCCACGCTGGGCAGTGCGCATAAAATCGAACAGACCAAACAAACCGCTGTCGATGAATTTTATAAGGGCGGCATGGTGATGTATGTGATTGCCGGACTGGCGGGGCTTGTCTTATTGGTGATTGTTCTCAAATTCCTGCATTTGTTTACTATTGTTACGCCGTCCCCGAAGAGCATCTCTGCATTGCTGAAAGATGTTGCGGCTCATAACACAGAAAGTGCCTTGCAAAAAGCGAAAAAGTTAAGAGGTCCCGTCGGAAAAATGCTGGCCGCCGGTGTCGAGCATCTAACGGAACCGCGTGAATTGATTGAAGAAGTTATGTACGAAAAGATGATGGCAACACAGTTGAAGCTGAAAAGTTTTCTGCCGTTTGTTGCTTTTGGTGCGGCCTCTGCGCCGTTGTTAGGATTGTTGGGGACAGTGACGGGTATTATTTCAACGTTCCAGTTGATTACCGTTTTTGGTTCCGGTGATGTCAAGAGTCTTTCCGGCGGTATCTCCGAAGCGTTGATTACCACGAAATACGGTCTGATTGTGGCCATTCCGTCGCTGTTGTTTCACACGCTGCTGTCACGCAAAGCCCGCAGTATTGGCAATGAAATGGAAAAGTCTGCGGTTGCACTGATCAACCAGATCGGCAAGACCCCCTATCGCCGGGACGAACCCGGTGACGCGGTGGACAAGTTGTCCGTCAGTCAAGTGCAGGAGCTGATGCGCAGTATAGGTACTCAGTCGAAAGTTGAAAATCAACCGTCATCCTTGCCAAACTATTCGCCGGATTCGGCAGGGGCTCGCATGGATTCGCAAGTTGTCAGTGTTGTCAAAGCGGCGACAGTGGCCGATGCGATCGGCAAGATTCGATCATCTGGTTTGGGGACAGATGTTGATTCCATTTACGTGATTGATGATGATAATAAATACGTTGGCCATGTCCTTGTGCATCATTTGCTGACGCGTCCGGAACATTCACCGGTTGAGTCATTGGCCGATCCGACGCCGTTATATGTTCGTGTGGACAGCCATCATGATGAAGTTCAGCGGCGATTCCGTGAACATAATCTTTGCCGTGTGCCAGTACTTGATCACGATGACCGGCTTGTTGGATGTGTCAAGCGGTACGGCAGCGGAGACTAAAAAGCCTGATGGATACGATTCTTGGACAACTCGAAACGTTTCGGTCACAACTCATGAGCGGCCGGTTTGGTGAACTCTGGGGGCAGGCATTGAAAATCTGGCTGTCCGGCGGCTGGGCGATGATCGCGATTGCAGGCATCGCGCTGGTGATGTTTGGATTGGGGCTGAATGTGTTTTTAAGGCTTTCCGGGAAAGGCTTTTCAATCCGTGAAAAGACCTGGCGTTATTGGATTGATCATCCTGATCAGCGCAGAGGCCCGGTCGGTAAGTTACTGGACTTTGTAACCGGCGCTAAAACGATTAAAGATACGTCGATCTTTTTTGAGGAACTGCGTGCGACGGAAATAGCTCCGTTTGAGCGTGATTTGCGTGTGATGAAAATTTGCGTCAGTGCCGCACCGCTGCTGGGTTTGCTGGGGACGGTGACCGGTATGTTGACAACATTTTCAGCCCTGGCGTCCGGTTCCGGCGGTGACAAGACCATGGGCATGGTGGCCGGCGGTATCTCGGAAGCGCTGGTGACCACAGAAACGGGACTGGTGATTGCACTGCCGGGATTGTTTTTTCAATATTTGCTGGTTCGCAAGCAGGAGCGGTACAAGGCATTTTTAGCCCGTCTTGAAACGGCCTGCACACAGGATGTGTATAAGAAATTGAAAAAGAAAAAATCGAATATTTAAGACAAGCGATTGAGGTATCTTTAATGGGACGTTTTCGACAAATGGCATCGGATGACGACGGTGAAACGGGGATTGATATGTCTCCGTTAATGGACTGCGTGTTTATCCTGCTGATCTTCTTCATCGTGACCACGACATTTGTTGAAGAACGAGGCATCGAAGTCGATAAGCCGCAGGCCGCGGCGATGGTGCAAACCGAAAGCACCAGTGTTCAACTTGCCCTGACCGAAAAAGGGCAGGTGATGTATGAAAAGCAGGATATTGGTTTCGGCGGCATCCAGCCGTTAGTCAAGCAGATGATGGTGACAGACGATGTGCCGGTGATTATTCAGGCCGATGAGGCAACGCCCGCCGGCTTACTTGTTCGGGCGGTTGACGAAGCTCGATTGGCCGGTGCCGTGAAAGTCAGCGTCGGCAATCGCAAAAGCGGTAATTAAAAGCAATGGAATCTTTTTGAAAATATAAGTTAAGGAATCGAATGGGACGTTTTCACCAAATGTCGGCGGATGATGGCGGAGAAACGGGGATCGATATGTCCCCCCTGATGGACTGCGTGTTTATCCTGCTGATCTTTTTCATCGTGACCACGACATTTGTGGAAGAAACGGGGATTGAGGTCGATAAGCCGGTGGCTGCTTCGGCGGTTCAACTGGAAAAAACCAGCATTCTGCTGGCATTGACCGAAAAGGGCGAAGTCGTTTACGGCGGTCGCGAAATTGGTGTCAGTGGCGTCCAGCCGCTGATTAAGCGCATGCTGCAAAAGGAAGAGATTCCCGTTATCATTCAGGCCGACAAAGCCGCCAAGTCCAGTATGTTGGTCCGGGTCATTGGTGAAGCAAAATTGGCCGGAGCCGTCAAAGTTAGCGTATCCACTCACAAGGTTACCAATTAATAAAATGAGGCAGAGGCAGCAACAAAATCTGTTTATCCGAATCATCAAAAGTTTGGTTCGTAGTTTGGTTGCGGCTGTTGGCGCAGTGGCCATCACGCTGGCGTTTTTTCTGGTGCTGCCGTTGATGCAGACACTGGCCAAGCCGCCGACGAATGACCTGCTGGTGCAGGAGTTTGATACCGCGGAAGTAGAACCGCCGCCTCCGCCGGTTGAGCAGGAGCCTCAGGAAGAACCGGAACCCGAAGAGACGCCGCCAGAGCTGGCGGACGAAGCGCCGCCGCTGAGTCTGGACCAGCTGACGTTGGCACTGAATCCGGGTTTCAGTGACGGGTGGATGGCCGGTGATTTCGCGGTCAATCTCAATAACGTTGTCTCCAGCGAAAAGAGTGTCGATGCGTTATTTTCGATTGCTGATCTGGATCAGAAGCCGCGTCCGATTTACCAACCGAGCCCGAATATGACAAAAGAAGTCAATGAGGCCCGAAAAAATGGTGGGGGCAAAGTCTATGTTATTTTTATTGTTGATGAACAGGGCAAAGTGCAAAACGCCAAAGTTCAGAAGTCCTCTAATCCGGCTTTTGAACAATCGGCGATGAATGCGGTAAAAAAATGGAAATTTGAACCGGGCAAACGGGGCGGAAACCCCGTGAAAACACGCATGAGTGTCCCGATTACATTTCCTGCCAGAGGATAGTGAAATATGAAAGATCTGAAGATGTCAAATGAAGAATTAAGGAACAAAACACACACGGTATTTCACCGCTTGACTTATCTGGTTGTGATGATTGCCGTTATCGTAATCGGTCAGGTTAATGCCGAGATAGCTTCTGTCGAGCCCCAAACTCACTTGAATGAAGCGACCCTGAAGATTTGGAAAAGTCCGGCGTTTCAGAAACAGTTTGCCGACAGCTATATTGCGGAAACCGAAATCGAGCCGCGTGTCACGGAAGATGAACGTGATCGTATGCTGAAAGTGCTGGAATTGATTTCGGCTGACAAGGTTGATGAGGCGGTGGTCATGCTGAACAAACATCGTAACGAAGCGTCCAGCGCCGTCTTTGATTTTACAGTGGCCAATATCTATTTTCAGCAGGAGAAACTCGATCTGGCGTCCGATGCCTATCAAATCGCTGTTGAAAAATATCCCAAGTTTCGCCGGGCCTGGCGGAATCTGGGTTTGATTTATGTTCGTCAGGGCGATTTCGAAAAAGCACTTCCCGCATTGACACGCGTGGTTGAATTGGGAGGCAGTGATGCAATCACATACGGCCTGCTCGGTTTTGCCTATTCCTCCGGCGAGGATTATCTGGCCGCCGAATCGGCTTACCGCATGGCGATCTTGCTGGACCCAAAAACACTCGACTGGAAAATGGGGTTGGCGCGAAGCTTCTTTAAACAGGAGCGTTTCCCCGAAGCGGTTGCTCTTTGCGGCCAACTGATCAAGGACAATCCGGACAGGGCCGATATGTGGATGCTGCAGGCGAATGCCTACATCGGAAGCGACCAACCGCTCAAGGCCGCCGAAATCTTCGAACTGGTCGATCACCTCGGCAAATCGACAGCTGACAGCCAGAATATGCTGGGCGATATTTATATCAATCAGGAACTGTACACCATGGCGGCTGATGCTTATATTCATGCGATGGACAAGGACCCTGAGTATGACCCGCAGCGTGCCATTCGCTCGGCCAAAGTCCTGATTGCACGCGGTGCCTTCAAAGATACCCGCCGCGTCATCGATCATATCGAAAAACGGTTTGACGGACAGCTTGAAACCGAAGCCCAAAAGGACGTACTGAAATTGCGGGCTCGGCTGGCGGTTGCCGATGGCTCCGGCCAGAATGAAGAAGTTCAGGTCCTGCAAAACATCGTTGCATTGGACCCGTTGGATGGTGAGGCCCTTATTTTGCTGGGCCAGCACAACGGACGCAACGGCGACACCGAAAAAGCGATCTTTTATTTTGAACGTGCCGCGGGAATCGAAAAATATGAAGCGGATGCCAAAATTCGCCACGCTCAGTTATTGGTTCAGAGCGGTAAATACACCGAGGCGCTGCCGTTGTTGCGTCGGGCTCAACAGGTTAAACCCCGCAACAATATCCAGGAATATCTGGAGCAGGTTGAACGGGTTGCAAAGGCACGCTAAAATATCCGGCTTAATCTTATGATGAATTCTAAACAAATAATCAAAGTTGTTTTTATACTTCTCTCGATTGTGGTCCTGAGCTTACCAGCGGTGGCTGAAGTTTCGGATGAAGACCCGCAAATCACGGGCTTGTTAGCTGATGCCCAGGAGGGCTCGGCGGGTGCTCAATACTTGTTAGGGTTCATGTATGCCGAAGGGCAGGGAATTGACAAGGACTTCAAGGAGGCGGTCAAGTGGTACACCAAGGCTGCCAACCAAGGTCATGCCGGCGCCCAGTTGACGCTGGGAATGATGTACGTCGAAGGGCAGACAGTTGTAAAAGATGATCATCTGGCGATTAAATGGTATACCAAGGCCGCCGAGCAGGGCAATGCCGGCGTGCAGTTGATGTTGGCCTCGATGCATGAGCAGGGTATCGGGACGAAAAAAGACTTGGTTGAAGCGGCCAAGTGGACCATTCTGGCCGGAATGAACGGCAAAGATGTCACCGCTGAAAAAGCTCGGCTGGAGGCGCGAATGACCACAGAGCAGATTGACAAGGCTGAACAAGCGGCAAAAGAGTTTGCTGAAGAGTTCCCCAATGCCGTGACCGCTCCTCAAAAAGTGACAAAGGCCGGTCGATATATGTCAATGGCGGATGGATTCAGCGTCTGGTTTCCCTCGCCTCCCAAGCAAACGGTCAGTCAGGGCACGTCAAAAATACTTGGCGTCCATTATCAATCCTTTGCAGATAACGGGACTCAGTACAACGTGTCCTTTAAATATTGCAAAGACTCAAAAGACGCGCCGCGCCAGTCACAAGCAAAGCTTCTTGAAGACTATCTGGTCGGTCGAGCCATGTTTGCTCAGAATAATACGGTTCTAAAAAAATATGCGAAATTCAAAGGCTTTAATGCAGCCCAGTTCAAACATACAACACGTTCCGGCGGCATTGAAACCGTTCATGAAGGGATTGTGTTTCTGGTCAAGGGCGATTTTGTGTCGCTGACCTGCGTGTATCCTTCATCGCTCAGTCCGGAGCCCACATTTAATGAGTATGCCGATACATTTGAATTGATGCTGTCAGAATCAAAAGAACGGTCTCAATAACCAAAATCAGTCGTTTCGTAATCATCCTCGGTTTACATTTCAGTGCCTCAAATCACCGCTCGCATTCCCCTTTTTTTGATAGAGTCGATTTTTTGAAATTCTAACTTAACCCCTCAAATAAACACTCCGATAGCCCTGATATGAACCTAAAATCAGGAGATACAACGATGTTTATTAGAGACAAACGAACGAAGTTTAAAAATTGTATGAAGGTGAATTTACTGCTGGTTTCGGCGGTATTATCGGTCTTGCTGGCTGGGTGTACAACCTCATTCCAAAAAGGATTCACAGCCTTTGACCAAGAGGACTATGCTGCTGCCCGAATGCAATGGCAGCCGCTGGCCAACGCAGGCGACAGTCGTGCCCAGTTCTATATGGGATTGATGTATGAAGAAGGCTTCGGTGTTGCATCGGATCGGGTACAGGCCGCACAGTGGTATCAACTGTCCGCCGAGCAGGGTTTTTCGCTGGCTCAGAACAATCTGGGGCGGTTGTACTATAAGGGAGACGGCGTAGAACGGGATTCTGAAGAAGCGGCTAAATGGTTCACTTTGGCTGCGGAACAGGGCTATGATCCCGCTCGCAACAATCTGGGCATGATGAATCTGCGGGGCGATGCAATGTCGCAGGATAGTGACAAGGCCACAAAACTTCTGCGACGCGCAGCGCTGAACGGCAATCCCGAGTCGCAGTTTGCTTTGGGAACGATGTATTACGAAGGTACCGAGTTCGAACAGGATTACCGTCAGGCCGCTAAGTGGTTCAAACTCTCTGCCAATCAGGGGTATGCCGCCGCCCAGAACAGTCTGGGACTCATGTACGACAAAGGACACGGCGTTATGTATGCACCCGTCAAGGCGGCTCAGTGGTACACCAAAGCGGCCGATCAGGGATTCAAGCCGGCTCAAAACAATTTGGGGGCCATGTATCTGGAAGGCCGAGGTGTCAAACAGGATGCCGCCAAAGCATTTGCATATATCGAGCCTCTCGCGAAACAAGGACACCCGCAGGCACAGGCTTTGTTGGGGCTGATGTATTTAGACGGTAAAGGTGTTGAGAAGAATGACGAACAGGCGGTGCGGTATTGCCGGCTCGCGGCTGTTCAGGGCTATGCCGTGGCTCAGCATACGCTGGGGGTCATGTATTTCGAAGGCCGGGGCGTCGAACAGAACTATTATAATGCTGCCGAATGGTATCAGCAGGCTGCCGAACAGGGCTATGCCGAGTCACAGAACAATTTAGCACTGATGTACTATGATGGTCAGGGTGTCAAGAAGGATTATCAAAAAGCACTGAAATGGCTGCGTGCCGCCGCTGAAAACGAAGTGCCGCAGTCGCAGTATACACTCGGCTGGATGTACTATAAGGGTATCAGCGTGGAATGTAATTATGAAGAGGCGTTTGAGTGGTTCCGTCGTGCAGCCGTGCAGGGATTTGGATTGTCACAGGCTCGCCTCGGCATGATGTACCTCAAGGGCGAAGGCGTCCGGCAGGACGAGAAACAAGCCGCCGAATGGCTGCGTCGCGCCGCCGAGCAAGGGCATACTGTTTCACAAAGCAACTTGGGATTGATGTATTTGAGAGGTCGCGGCGTGACACAAAGTGATAAACAGGCCGCTCATTATTTCGCATTGGCTGCTGAAAGCGGATTGCCCGTTGCACAGTACAAACTGGCGATGATGTATGAGCGGGGACGTGGTGTGCCAAAAGACAGCATCGCGGCTCATCAATGGTACACGCTTGCAGCGAATAATGGATATCAATTTCAGCAAGAGCAAGACCAGCAGAGTCAAATCATTCAGGTCGCAGCGACCAATTAGTTGATGAAACTGACACAAAAAAACAGTGACCTCAATCGATAAACAGCCCAAAATAAAGATTTAGCTGTGATAGGATTAGCATCGGGCAATTTCGGTCGTCTATTATTTCGAATCTAATTCAATCCTCATTGAGGTCAAATCTTAAATTGATAGTATCTGATCCGAAAACAGCAATCAGATAAAGCCACCGATGCGTCTGCAAATTGATTCCAGTGAGGTGGGTGATGCTGGCCGGATCAATTGCAGCGCTCAAACCGATGACAGCTTGGGAGAATACAATGTTGTGTTCTCTCGGGCTGTTTTAAAACCATCTGACAGTCTTCGGCGTAGTGAATAACTTTGCGAATCGTATGTCTGTTAACTTATGTGATTTCATTGTACCCAACAAAATATGAATTGCTCATCAACCTTAGATGTGCGAATACAACTTTGCTACAACCCAAAACCCCAATAGCGATCGAAATCGAAAAAACCGAAATTCATAAGATCAGCACTATTAATGAGTTAAGAAAATCTAAAAAAGTGCAAACATTTTTAATATACTATTGCCCGCCCCAGCTTGGCCAACAGCTATTAAAGCCTTTATACACAGTCGGCGGGCATTTAATGATTTGTCATCACGACCATCGGTCTTGAATTTTTGCACTGCTTATCAAATCCCTATTTACGCAGTACAACCCAACATCGCCCCTACCTGCTTTACCTGTTGCTTTACCTTTTTCTGCATCCTTCGGCGAATATTGGCGGATTTCAGCGAACTTTAGAGGGAAAGCTACAGGTAAAACACGCTTGGCATATCGCAAAGAAAAAGCCCGCTTGTGGGCGAATATCGCCGATTCGAGCTTGAAAATGGGGATTTAAAGCAACGCGCCTGGAAGGACTCGAACCCTCAACCCTCGGTTCCGAAGACCGATGCTCTATCCAATTGAGCTACAGACGCTTGAGAGACGGGTACTATAGCAAACCCCGCTTTTCGTGTCAATATCTTATTTTTTTGATTTGCCATCAGCGTTTTTAAGGATAGATCAAAGGCTCCGCCCCACTCAAAACAGGAAGACTAGCTGACCTTCTCCCCGCAACCTGGTCCATTCAAAATGCGAAAAAATCTGTTATAATTCGCTTTTGAAAGGTCAATATATGGATGAAAATACAATAGAATAACCCGTTCAGCAGCAGATTCTTGACATGCAATGGTTCTGTCGATAGAATTGACGGTGTTATAAGAAGTTGATCGTATTTTTAGCTCTGTCAGTGGGAAATATGAATGATGTCCTCATTGAAATTTTGCCCACGGCGTTTTATGCAGATGCTTATTTCCTTTAGACGATATAAGCAGAAAAATAAAATCCGGATCACTTTTTTGTAAGGAGAAAACGATGAAAACCATTCCTATTCACACTATCTTTCGTACAGTCCTGTTTCTGGCTATCTTGTCAATTTCGACGGCCACAGCTGCCACATGGTATGTGGATTCAGATGCACCACTTGGCGGCGACGGCACAAGCTGGACAACGGCCTATCGAAGTATCCAGTCGGCGGTAAACTCGGCAAGCTCATTCTGGATGACGTGCATGTCGCCGAATGACAGTATTTATGTTAAAAGCGGTACCTATGCGCTGGCCAGCACCATCACCGTCGGGAAGGTCGTGAACATCTACGGCGGTTTCCCAAATTATATGAGCAATCCGGATATGTCGGATCGCGATCCGGCAGACTTTCTCACAATTGTAAACGGTAATGACACCGTACGGTGCTTTGAGCTGACGAATAAATGCAAACTTGACGGATTCGTCATTGAAGACGGAAATGCCAGTTCCGGCAGTGCTGTTTATGTGGACGCTTCACCCTATGACTGTACCACTTTTTGGGTCACTGCCAAAATACGAAACTGCGTGATTCGTAATAACACTGGCACCGCCCTTTATGATGACCGGTCGGATGTGGAAGTCAGCGACTGTACATTCTACAACAACACTGATACAACGGGTGGTGCGATTTATCATATCTATTCTTCACCGCTCATTGAACGATGTATATTCTACAACAACCAGGCCACGGCACCTGCTTCGCTCGGCGGCGGTGCGATCGCAGGGTTTGGTGGCAACTCCACCACCGGGCAGGTAACCCGTATTAATAACTGCCTGTTTTATGATAATTACGCCCAGAGCCGGGGCGGTGCAATTTCATATCATGATGTTTATCCTCGGGTTAAAAACTGCACCTTCGCTGACAACGATACGGATGCGATTTTGGGCAGCGGTGGTGCCTATCATGCTGATAACGCTGATGCCCCGCGACTGTGGAACTGTATCTTTTGGGACAACAGTCCCGATCAGCTGGACCTGCAGGATAATACAGGTCAGGAGGTGCGGTACTGCGACATTCAGGGCGGCTTTACAGGCGTCGGAGGCAGCCACAACATCAATGACAATCCCGACTTCGTTGGGACAAGTAACTATCATCTGCAAGGTGTTTCACCCTGTATTGATACCGGTTCAAATAATTACCAGATTACCGATGACCTGGACGGGCGGACCCGACCGCTGGATGGTGACGGGGATGAAGTCGCCACTTGCGATATGGGAGCGTACGAATACGTGTATGCGGACTTAATCATCGAAGCCATTAAAACGTATCCCTATAAACCCGCTCCCGGGCAGAACGTTGAAATAGATATTACGATCACCAACCAGGGGACCGACGACGTCGACGACAGTTTCTATGTTGACTGGTATGCTGACAGAACCAGTCCTCCCGATACACTCACTGCCGGTGACGAATACGAGAGAGTTTCGTCACTGGCAGCGGGACAGAGCGCTGTTATTACGCTGTCCTACAACAGCTATGCTTCAGCAGACGCGTACCAGATGTATGCACAGATTGACACGGATAGTGATGTGAGTGAATCGGACGAGACAAACAATGTTTTCGGACCCCAGACGATCAACGTAAACAACTGTCGAGCGGATATTAACGAAGACGACGATGTTAATCTGCTGGATTTTGCCCGTTTCGGAATGGCATGGATGAGTACGCCGGGTAGCGGCGGTTGGGATCGAGAGTGCGATCTGAGCGAACCGGGCGATGAAAACATCAATATCGATGACCTGCAGATATTATCCACAGACTGGCTGTGCAGTGAATGATTGTTACCGACCAATTACTGGTTGATATACACCGGAAATGATGACAGTGCCGGAATTATCTTTTTCGCGTCAATAAGTTTATTCATGACTGTTTTGCTCTAAATGAGCCGGCCCGATTTGTCCCGAGGGGCTCACATAGCGAACCTCACATTCCGGCCAAATATTTGTTTTTTGATGGACTTTTTCGCGGATGATCCGGATCAATTCCAGCACATCGGCCGCTCTCGCATTGCCGGTATTGACAATAAAATTCGCATGTTGACAACTCACCTGGGCATCACCAACCGAAACCCCCTTCAACCCTGCATCTTCGATAACCTTGCCGGGTGGACCATATTTTTCATACAGCATCGGATGATTTTTGAAGACCGATCCGCAATTGGGCAGCCTCCGCGGAAACTTCTGACGCCGCTCGCGCAGGATTTGACGCATCTGCCGCAATACATCTGCTTTGTCGCCTATTTTCAGCTCCAACACCACATCGGTAATGAACCACGACTTTTCCAGGAAGAGACTGTGACGATATGAAAAATCGCAGGCTTCTTTCGCAAGCTCGATCTTTTCGCCGAATTCATCAACGCAGACAACCGTCCGAACCACCTCACCAATCCCCTGCTGCAGACTGCCCCCGTTCATGGCAACCAGCCCGCCCAATCGTCCGGGGATACCAATCGTGTGTTCGAGCCCCGTCAACCCTGCCATCCCGGCTTTTCGCGCCAATCGCGGCACCGCGATCCCCGCCTGTGCAGTAATGACAGTCCCCTCAATCCGGCAATTGCTCATCGCCCGACCCGTCTTAATCACGACACCGCGAAATCCCTCATCCGAAAATAAAATATTAGAAGCATCACCAACGACAATATGCGATATTCCGTGTTCAGCCACATACCGCAGCAAACCGGAAAGTTGCTCGGCAGTCGCCGGCTCAGCCACAATATCCGCCACACCGCCGATCTTCCAGTAACTGTGATTCTTCAGCGGCGCATTGACAAGGATGCGGCCAATGCCAAGCAACTGCAATGCCGCAACATGAGAATGTAAGTTTGAACAAGACAAAAGAGAATTCCTCAAGATGAGAAGATCCCGGCTCCTCTTACAAAGCCAGATATATTGATAAAAGTGTCTGTCCTACTCTATAAAAGATAATCCCAAAGGGATTGTATAGAATAGCCGCACTGACGTAAGCCCCCGGAAAAAGGAGCTACTCTTCTGATTGAACCCCGCAGGGGTGACACCAAAAAGCTTTTCGACAACGCATCTCTGAACCCTTTAATTATTCCTAAGAATTTTAATTAAATCCTCCATTCACACGAAGAGTTTGCCCTGTGACCCAATGAGCTTTTTCGCTGACCAAAAACTCTATAACATCGGCGATATCTGCGGGCTCACCAAGTCTGTTAAACGAATTCATCCTGCTTAGAGCATCAATCTGCTGCTCTGTTTTCCCCTTTATGAATAATTCCGTTTTAACAGGTCCCGGAGCAATAGCGTTGATGGTAATACGCTTCGCTCCAAATTCTTTCGCCAACTGACGTGTCAACTGTTCAACGGCGCCTTTGGTGGCGGCATAAATGCTGTAAGCGGGAAACATGCTTCCTAGAACAGAGGTTGAAAAATTAACGATTCTTCCATTGTCTTGCATATATTTCATGGCCTGTTGGCACGCAAAATAGGTCCCTTTTACATTGACCGAGAAATGCTTGTCAAAATCTTCTTCAGTAATTTCTGAGATGAGTTTGTTGACCATGATTCCTGCATTGTTGATCAAGATATCGACTTTGCCGAACGTTTCAATTGTTTCCGAAAATAACCGTTCTATATCATGCACATTGCTAACATCTGCCTGAACCGCAATCGCTCGCCCGCCGTTGTTAAGGATGCTTTCCACGACCTCAGTCGCTTTCTTCAGACTGCTGGAATAGTTTACGACTGTAAACGTCCCCAAACCAGCCAAGTGTTCGGCAATGACGCGCCCGATACCGCGTGAGGCACCGGTGATAATGGCCACTTTACCATGCAAATTCATAGCGATCTCCTGCTTTTTAATAGAACTTTCTAACTCTCTAATGATAAGGGGAGCAGACTTTTTTTTTCTTATTTTTGGGCACTTTGCTTTCTTCGGCCGGTTTTCGGGTGGCGAATATAGCAAGCAAAACCGCTCCGGCGATAAACAGATAGATCCCGATATTCTGCGAAACCGTGCCCCCTTTGTAAACGGCCCACCAGGCCAACTCAAAGGGATTGTCGTCGCGCAGCGTCTCCAGGTAGAATCGCGTCGGCCCGTAAAGCATCAGCATCAACGCCAGCACCACACCGGGTTTTCGCCGACCGATTTTAAACCAGGCAATCAGCAGGATCCCCGCCAGCACAAACGCATTCAGCGTCGAATAGATTTGCGTCGGATGCACCGGCAAAGTACAGTACGGCCCATCGCTCACCGCTTTGAGTTGTTCGTCAGTCAATGCCTCTTTGGGCTTAAGAAGCCCCTGCTCGTCAAAATAATCTGCAGGCAATTCAATCTCCGCCTCGGTTCGATTGCGATCGGTATCCGGCCGGATCTGACTGTGAAAAGCCGGGGAGTCGTAGGGAAACTGAACCGCCCACGGCACATGGGTGCATTTACCAAAACAGCACCCGTTCAAGAGACACCCAACCCGTCCAAACCCCAGACCGATCATCAACCCAATCGCCAGCACATCAAGATACAAGCGTTTGGGCAGTTTTTGCTTCCACAGGTAAAACCACAGAAAGCCGATACCGGTCAGCACGCCCCCAAGAAGCTCAAGTCCCCCCTGCCAGACGGCAAACACCTGCAGAAATCTCCCGGCGTACAAGTCGTGATAATGAATAACATAAAACACACGGGCGCCGATGATCCCGCTGATGAGGGCGTACATGGCAATGTTGGTAATAAACTCAGGATTCTGTCCGGCCCGTTTCATCAGCCTTCGCATCACAGCCACAGCCAGCAAAAAACCGATGACCATCATGGTGCCGTAGCTTTGGACAGTCAAATGCAGGAAAGGGATTTCGAAAAGCTTCGGGTGCATCTATGCTTTCTTTTTAAGCATCGTAAAATCATTCTTTTCGTCGCAGACGAGAACTTTCGGTTTCAAGTCTTTCATTTCTTCCGGCGTGAAATAACCGAAGTTCATAATAATCACGATGTCGCTCTCGCTGAAATGCCGCGCCGCCGCACCGAGCACAATAATGTCCTTGCTGCCGGCCGGGGCGGGGATCGCATAGGTCTCCAGACGCTCGCCATTCGTGACGTTGGCCACCAGAACTTCCTCATACGGCAGGATACCCGCCGCTTTCAACATCTCTTCGTCAATCCCGATACTGCCGGGATAGTCAATCTTCGTCTGGGTCACACGACCGCGATGAATTTTTCCTTTTAAAGCTTTTACAAACATGGTTTTACAATTCCTTAGAGATAGTTTCAAAGGCGTTATTATAGCAAGTTGATCAGTGAACACAAGACCGCAGTGAAAATTGGGTATGAATGGTAAAAAAGGTGTTTTTGTCAAAAAAAAAGACTCCTTGGATCTTCTATCCAGAGAGTGAGACCACATAAGAATCAATCCCCGAAATTAAAGACATCATCCGAAGTCCCATACAGACCGTCATACCCGGCTGAAATGAGAATAAATGTATCTGCATGCCAGGGCCGTTTAATCACCGTAATATACGGATTCAGGATCATATTCTCAAAGTCCTGCCAATCCTCCACGCCATCCGCTAATGGATGTACGACCCCAGACTCAGCTGAACCCAATTCAACCAATGCTTCATTATCCGGATAGTAATAGATATCATCTTCGACACCGTTGGTGTAATCCTGCTCAATATATTGTGTACGAGCCCGGAAATATAAAATCGGCATCCCTGTTTTCTTCCCGGAATCTCGCTGCTTTTCAAAAACATCACATAGAACCAGGCTGGAGAATTCAAAGGGGTCGGGTGGATAATATGCAAAGACATGCCACATTTCATACGCATTGGCCATTTCAAGATCAACAAACGGCCCCTTGCGTGCCTGAATATTCTCCTCGGCCGTTTCCCAGTTGTAAGTGTCCAAATCGGCACTATAAATCTGCACAGTGCCATATGCACCATCATTTAAAAGTACGTCATTTAAGCCATCGGCCCGAAAATCGGATAGCGGATGAAATCCTAGCAAGTCCAGCCCAACCATCGCTTCAGCCAGTTTATTGGCACCACAGTAAGGTGTATTATCATTCGGATTCTCAGGACTGCTCGGAGTATCAACGGAGTTATCGTTTGATTCCGGATAAGCACCAAACTCTGCCTTAAAAAGCTCTAAGCCAACTTCGATTGCGTGGAATTGTGCTTTTTGAGCCTCAACGAAATTGTCCACACAGGCAGGGTCCAGCGGGGGCTGATTACAATCTACCAGCCAGTTTGAAGCGAAAATCGAAATGTCGGAGATATCCACTTTACAGTCGTTATTGAGATCCCCGGGCAAAGAATACGTGCATGGCCCTGCATGGGAAAAGGCGGCAAAAGAACAAAACGAAAATAGAACAAATAGTCCGGTGAGACTTAGACCCCACGAAGAATTTGTGAAGTCTGCTTTTTGTATTTGATTCCCCATTCGATACCTCCTTCACTGCTTCAAATCATAAATTAATCCTTCTATAACTGCACACTATCATACTTCGACAGAGTTAGAATGTCAAGTTTTTCATATATATCAGGACGTTCACAGGCTGAAATGTCCATTTTTAGTTGACTCATAAGTGTTCAATCAATAAATTATCAATCAGCCGAGTCTGGCCGATATATGCCGCAATCAAGACAAGAGTTTGTCGCTCAATGCATTCGATTGAGGCCAATGTATCAGCGTCCACAATGCTCACGTAGTCAATTTTAGCCTGATTTCGCTCAAGAATCGCTGTCATTTCCGCAATCAGCACTGACACATCCCGTTGGCCGGCGGCAATCTGCTCCTTGCACCGGTTCAGTGCCTGCGAAAGACTCAAGGCTCGTTTTCGCTCATCGTCAGACAAATATCGATTCCGGCTGCTCATCGCCAGCCCATCCGGTTCGCGAACAATCGGACACACACAGACCTCCAACGGCATATTCAAATCAGCCGCCATCCGCTGGATCACCATCGCCTGCTGGGCGTCTTTTTGCCCGAAATAAGCCACGTCCGGCCCCACAATATTGAACAGCTTCGCACACACCGTCGTCACACCCCGAAAATGCCCGGGGCGGCTCTCGCCGCAAAGCACATCGGTCAGCGTCTCAACATCAACCCAACCAAGCTGCTGTTGCGGGTACATTTCTTCTGCAGACGGTGCGAAAATCAAATCAGCGCCAAGCTTCTCGCAATACGCCGCGTCCGCATCCAGCGTCCGGGGGTATTTATCAAGATCTTCCGAAGGCCCGAACTGGGTGGGATTGACAAAAATGCTCACAACCACAAAATCACACTCATCCACCGCCCGTTCGACCAGCGACCCGTGCCCCGCATGCAAAGCCCCCATCGTCGGCACAAAACCGATCCGCTGACCGGCTTTTTTAGCCTGCGAAACACACTGCCGCACTTCTTGAATAGTATGAACAATATTCATAATACGATTGCTTCCCTTTTATTGTCATTCCGAGCGAAGCCGAGGAATCTATTTAAACAGCTATCGCCGAAGGTGATTCATTGTGTCATTCCCGCGAAAGCGGGAATCCGGAATAAACAACTTCGCCTGGATAAGCGATTTCTCAAGTTTACTTGTTAATCTTTGATCGTTAATTTCCTATATAAGCCGCCGCTTCTTCTGCAATCCGGTCAACCTGTTCATCGCCCCAGCATTCTTCGGGCGTCAGCCGCAGGACCGGACAAACTCGATAATCAGTATAAAGCCTTTCGTAACCGGCCGCAAGATGTTCAAGAAAAGACATTTCAATCTGCTGCTCATACGGCCGGTTCCGCTGATGAATCCGTTCCATGCATGTCTCGACACTGTCAACCAGGTAAATCACCAGCACCGGATCGGCAACGCCTTCGCAAATGCTTTCATAATGCTTTTCGTATTGAGCCAGATCGCCGCTTTTAAGCCAGCTGGAGGCATAAATATGGGCTTTTTCAAACACATAATCGTTCACATAACGTCGGCCGGCTTTCAGCCGATCCTTGCGAAGCTGTGAGGCACTGCTGGACAGGAAAAAAAGCTCCGAATCCAGTGCCAAATCATCCCGCCCCGCATACACATCCGCTAGGTAGGGATTCTCGTCGTATTTCTCGGTGATGAATTTCGCCTCCAGCCGCTCGGCCAAACCCGCCGCCAGCGTGGTTTTCCCAACACCCATATTGCCCGCAACGGAAATCAACTGAGGACGCTCGGGTTCAGCAAAAAAATCGCAACCGTTCAGCCGCTCATAAAGCTGCGTCACGCTGCGTCCCAGTCGCGGATGAATAAGCTCCCCCGACAATTCACACAGCCCCTTCAACACGAAACTTCGCAGATGCATCTGCGGATGCGGCACAATCAGATCGGCCTCTTCAATCACCTGATCATCATAGAGCAGCAAATCAAGATCAATAACTCGCGGCCCCCAATGCTCACATTTCTCGCGTCCCATTTGCTGTTCGGTGTGCTGTAAAAACGAAAATAGCTCCCGTGCCGTCAATGATGTTTGTATCTTCGCAACACCATTGAGAAAAGCCGCTTGATCGACAACCCCCAGCGGAGACGTGGCATAAAGAGAACTTGTGTGGACCGATGATACATCAGCGTGGTCGGTCAAAATGGCCAACGCCGTCTCAATGTTGTCCTTGAGATTGCCTACGTTGCTGCCCAATCCGATATAGGCCGTTTGTGTTGTCATAAATTCGAAATCCTAATATCGAAATCCAAAACAAATCCGAATGATCAAAATTCAAATCTTCAAAACAAACCTTCTCGCTCCGTGTTTTGAATTTCGGTCATTGATATTTTGAATTTGTTTCGGATTTCGCGTTTCGGACTTCGAATTTTATAGTTTGGCTATCCGATCCATCGCCTCTTTAACATTGTCAGGATTGTTGAAAGCGCTCAGACGGAAGTAGCCTTCGCCCGCGGCTCCGAATCCCGCACCGGGAGTCCCGACAACATGGGCCTTCCTCAGCAGCAGGTCAAAGAAGCCCCACGAATCCACACCTTCCGGCGTATGCAGCCAGACATACGGAGCATGCTCACCACCGTAAACCGAGAAACCTTGCTCAGTCAGCGCCGCCCGCATCATATCCGCATTAGACATATACAGATTAATCGTTTGTTGAATCTGTTCTTTGCCTTCCGCACTGTAAACCGCCTCCGCACCTTTCTGCGTGATATAGCTGACACCATTAAACTTCGTACAGTGCCGACGATTCCAGATCGGGTTCAAAGCCACCGCATCGCCGGCTTGTGTATAAGCCACGACATCTTTCGGCACAACCGTAAAACCGCAGCGAACACCGGTAAAGCCGGCCGTCTTGGAAAAGCTGCGAAATTCAATCGCAACCTTGCGGGCACCTTCAATCTCGAAGATCGAGTGCGGCAAACTGTCATCACGAATAAACGATTCGTACGCCGCGTCATAAAGAATGATCGCCTTATTTTCAATCGCGTAGTCAACCCATTTCTTGAGTTGTTCTTTCGTCGCCACAGCACCCGTCGGATTATTCGGATAGCACAGGTAAATCATGTCCACCGGCTGCGTCGGCAGCTCCGGCACAAAATTATTCTCCGCGTTACACGGCATATACACAATATTCCCGTATCGCCCTTGCCCGTCGCCGTCACCGGTTCGCCCGGCCATCACATTCGTATCCACATACACCGGGTACACCGGATCGGTCACGGCAACCACATTGTCTATTCCGAAAATTTCCTGCATATTGCCGGTATCGCATTTGGCCCCGTCGCTGACAAATATTTCATCGGCCGCAATATCAACACCGCGGGCTTTATAATCATTCGCAACAATCGCATCCCGCAAAAAAGCGTATCCCTGCTCCGGGCCGTATCCGTGAAGACCTTCATGCGTAGCCATTTCATCAACCGCCTTGTGCATCGCATCCACAACCGCCGGCGCCAGCGGCTCAGTCACATCACCGATCCCCAGCTTAATTATCGGCGCATCGGGATTCGCCGCGGCAAACGCCGACACCCGCCGGCCGATCTCCGGAAACAAATACCCCGCCTTCAACTTAGCAAAATTCTCATTCACATATATCATTATCCAAAGTCCTTTCTGGGTCGCATTTTTTCAAACGCAGATTAATTGATTTTCACTGATTACTTCTTCTTAATAAAAATCAGTGCAATCTGCGTAATCTGCGTTAAAACCTTTTAGAAGTTTTCTTTGATGTAGTTAATCGCGTTGGTGAAGATCGTCATGCCGTCGGCGACGCCTTCGCGTTCTTTCAGCCGCGTCCAGTGCGGATGCTGCGTCCAGCGAACAAACCGTTCCGGGTGCGGCATCATCCCCATCGCCCGCCCCGTCGAATCGGTCAGCGCTGCGATATGATCCTGCGAGCCGTTCGGATTAACCGGAAACTCACCATAATTACCGTCCGCATCCACATAGCGAAACGCCACAAACCCGTGGTTCTTCAACTGATCCAGCGTCGCGACACTGTCGGTCACAATCTTGCCCTCACCATGCGCCATCGGCAGATAAATCCGCTGGTCCGGATTGATAAACACGCAGCGATCCGTACCCGGCTGCAGATAAACCCAGCGATCCTGAAACTGGCCGCAGTCATTATCCGTCAGCGTCACCTTCTGCTCGGTCAGGCTCAGCTTGCCCGCACCCGTCAAACCGGGAACGATCCCCGTCTTAATCATCACCTGGAAACCGTTACAGATCCCCAGTACCAGCTTGCCGTCTTCGATAAACTTGTGCAGTATATCGCTCAGGTGATGAACCACCTGGTTGGCAAGAATCTTCCCCGCCGCCACGTCGTCACCATAGCTGAATCCGCCCGGAAAAACCAGTATCTGGTAACCATCCAGCATCGCCGGATTGTCAATCACACGGTTAATATGCACACGGTCAGCCTGCGCCCCCGCCAGCTCCAGCGCGTGTTCGGTTTCCATGTCGCAGTTAATCCCCGCCGCTCGTAATACAATCGCTTTTACGTTATCCATTAAAACAATCCTTTATTTTGACACTGATGAATACAGATGTCACAGATTTAATATATAAAAAAAATCTTCATGCTCTTCATGTACTTCATGGTTAAATTTTTACCAATCCAGCGGTTTCTGCCACGCCGCCTTCAGCACATCCAGTTCCGCATCAATCACCGTTTTCTGGTTTTGATCGCTAATCACCAGCTTTTTCTCGTCGATGACTTCAGCCACCTGCCCGAACGGAACATTCAGCATCAGCTTGGCAAACCCATCAAAGTTGTGCGGCTCAACCTCAACCAAATAGCGTGAGTTGGACTCACTAAACAGCATCGCTTCCGCCTTAACACAATCGTCCGCTGTCGGCAAACCACGCAGATCCGCCTCGATCCCGCAGCCGCCCGCAAAAGCCATTTCCGCCAGTGCTGTCGCCAATCCGCCCTCAGAGCAGTCATGGCACGACCGCACCAACCCGGCGCCAATCGCCTGGTGAATGCGTTTCGCCGTTTCCGCCGCCAGCTTAATATCCGTCTGCGGCACATTCGCGCCCAGCTCGCCGTTGACCTTATAATAATGCGAGCCGCCCAGTTCGTTCTTCGTCTGGCCGACCGCAAAAATCAGATTGCCGGCCTGCTTGGCATCCATCGTCACACACGTGTTCACGTCGTCCACCAGCCCGATCGCACTGATCAGCAGCGTCGCCGGAATCGCAATCCGCGTGCCGTCATCGCAAACAAACTCGTTATTCAGCGAGTCCTTACCCGAAATAAACGGCGTCCCGAAGCCCATCGCCCCGTCATAACACGCCTGCGACGCACGCACCAGCGAACCCAGCGTCTCAGGATTCGTGCAGTCGCCCCAGCAATAATTATCCAGAATCGCAACCCGCTCCGGATCGGCACCGACACAAACCAGGTTACGAATCGCCTCGTCAATCCCCGCCAGTGCCATCCAGTACGGGTCAATATCGCCGTAGCACGGATTCATGCCGCAGCTCATCGCCACGCCCTTGTCATGCTCAAATTTGGGCCGAATCACCGCCGCGTCCATCGGGCCGTCATTATCCTTACCCATCAGCGGCTTAATCACACTCGCCCCCTGCACCTCGTGGTCATACTGGCGAATCACCCATTCCTTACTCGCCACATTATACGAACCGAGAATCTTCAGCAGATCGTCGTTATAATTCTCTTTCGCCGCAAGCACCGGTTCCGACAGCTTCTTCGTATTCCATGTGGCCTTGCGGTCATACTTGCAAATGCCCTCATGCAAAAAGTCCATATCCAGCTGCCCAACCTGCGTACCGTTGTAACGCAAAGTCAGTTTCTTATCGCCGGTAAACGTCCCGATCACCGTCGCCTCGACGTCTTCCGCGTTGAACATCGCCATGATCGCATCCAGATTTTCCGGCTTGACCGCAATCACCATGCGCTCCTGCGCTTCGCTGATCCAGATTTCCGTATAGCTCAGCCCCGCGTATTTCAGCGGCACCTTTTCCAGATCCACTTCAACGCCGAGCTTTTCGCCCATCTCACCAACGGCACTGCTCAGACCGCCCGCACCGCAGTCGGTAATCGACTCGTACAGTTCCGCATCGCGAGCCTGCAGCAGCGTATCCAGCGTTTTCTTTTCCGTAATTGCGTTACCGATCTGCACCGCATGCGAGAAAATATCCTCATGCTCATGCGTCATCTCACCGCTGGAGAACGTCGCGCCGTGAATCCCGTCACGCCCGGTCCGACCGCCGACAACCACAACAAGATTGCCCGCTTGAGCATTCTTGAAACATTTCTCCCGCGGAATCAGCCCGACATTGCCGCAGAACACCAGCGGGTTCGCCAGGTAACGGTCGTCAAAATACAACGCCCCGTTCACCGTCGGAATCCCCATCCGGTTGCCGTAGTCACGCACACCCGCCACAACGCCCTTCATAATCCGACGCGGATGCAGCACACCCTTCGGCACATCTTCCAGCTTCATATCCGGCCGGGCAAAACAGAAAATATCCGTATTCGCCACCGGCTTGGCACCCATCCCGGTCCCCATCGGGTCACGAATCACCCCGCCGATACCGGTCGCCGCTCCACCGTAAGGGTCCAGTGCGGACGGATGGTTATGCGTTTCGACCTTAAAACACACCGCGTGCTCGTCATCAAACTCAATCACCCCGGCGTTATCCTCAAACACCGAAATGCACCAGTCCTTGTTCAAATCCTTGGTCGCTTTGAAAACCGTCTCTTTAATCAGGTTATCAAAATAAACCTTCTTACCGTCATGCTCCATATCAACGCTGCTCTTGAGCGTCTTATGCACACAGTGCTCGCTCCACGTCTGCGCCAGTGTTTCCAGCTCCACATCCGTCGGCTCACGGTCCTGCTTGCGGTATTCGTTCTGAATCGTCTGCATCTCTTTCAGATTCAGGAACATATCCATATCTTTAGAAAGGGCCATAAGTTGCTCATCGCTCAACTCCCGAATCGGGATCTCCGTCAGCGTCATCGCGTACGGCTCGGTATGCGGACTCGGCGGCTCGGCGTCGGTGCCGTAGATCACATCTTCGATGCAGTCATTGGCCAGAATGCGTCGGGCAATCGTCTCCCGCTCGTCATCACTGACATTGCCCAGCAGGACATACTTGCGGGCCGTGCGAACCGAATTAACTGTCCCCGCTCCCATATCCCCCAGCGCACTGCGAACCGATTCCGCCACCGGGTCGGTCACGCCGCTTTTCAGATGCACCTCAATCAGCGTCGCAGGCATCGGACCCGCCGGCACACTGCTTTTACCCAGATACGAATCCTGGCAAACCGGATCGCTCAAGAGTTCCGCCGCCACACGCCCCGCAAAGGCCTCGTCGAAGTCCGCTTCGATCAGAAAAACCCGCTCACTGATCACATCTTCAACCGACTCGATATTCAACTGGCGGATATCCTCGAGAATATCTTTACCATGCACATCCAGAAAACCCTGCTTCGATGAGATTTCAAATCGCCACTGTTTCACAATAAGTCCCTTATATTGTCAATAAAATTGAATTGTACCGTAATCCCTTAACCATCAGAGAGGACCACGAAATCCACAAAAAAAACATCAAAAACCGCTTTTAAAACATCGAAAACCTGTCATTAACGAAAAGAAATCGTATCCCGGCAAAGGAATACCATCCACAGGCGTTGTCATTCCCGCGAAAGCGGGAATCCAGACTTTTCGACTGTTGACCGAAGCCAAAACTTCATGTTCTTCATGCACTTCATGGTTAAAAAGCCGTGTTTCAAGCTTATCGAGGCATATTACCCCAAATCCCCCCCCGCCTCAACACCCAATCCACCAAATTCCAACATTTTGAAAAACCAGACCCCCGAAACATGAAATATCCCCCTTAACCCCCTCAACCCGTTGAGGGGGTCATGCCTGCTGTTTTCCCACCGCCCCCACACAAACCGTTTAGCCCCTCCTTCTCGTAAGGAGGGGTTTCGACACAACGACCAACCATAACCCGCCCCCTGAAACCTGAAGACCGAAACCTGAAGACAATTATCATGATTCATTTCACTCCCCCCCCCGTCCGTGCCTGTCAGTGAAAGTCCGTGTCCGTCCCCCCCTTAAAGACTATAGACTGTCGACTATAGACTAGTCCTGTGTCCTTGAAATAATGACGGGTTCAACTTGAGCAGTACATTTGCTTTCCATACAAACGTTCCACAGAAATTGCTTCGGCGCAGCCGAACTGATCGCAGTCAGATGGGAGCACAGACGCTCGCCTCGAGCACCCCAGCTGACGGAGAGCAGCCAAGCGAGCAAAGCTCGCGGCGATTTCCTCCCCCTGCCTGTCGGGTCGTAGCTTTAGCGAAGACCGATGCTCCTCTGTGGCAATAATCAGTAAAAATCGGTGGTAATCTGTGGCGAAAAAACCTTCGTGACCTTCGCGTCCTTCGTGGTAAATAAAGCCCTGTCAAAAACTTATATACTTGTATACCTGCATACAGATATTCTTACATTCCTGAAAAAAACAGCCGCAATCAAATCCCCGGCCTGCTATAATACTAAAAATTGAATAAGGGAGCTTAAATCAGAAGGAAAAAGTCCTCCCCGCCTAAAGACTGAGGACTATAGACGAAAATAAATAGAAGGAGCCAATTCGGTGATCGATCAACCCTTATCATTCATTCCAATATATGCGCGGAGTCGTCAGCGTCCTCGGTGGTTAAATAGAATCATTCCGTGTATTTCCGTGCATTCCCTGGTTAAATTCCCCAAAACCAATGCAACACCCACCCCCCTGAATACGCAAAACAAACCCATTTTCAAAACCGGTGAAATCGCCGTAAGTGTTTACGAGAAAAGAACTCAAGCCTCAGGCCTCAAGTCTCAAGCCTCGGCAAACAAACCCAAACAAACCCATTTAATAAAAATGAAGTCTGTGATAATCGGTGGAAATCTGTGGCGAAGACTTTTAGTAAAAATTCGTGCCAATTCGTGGGTCCAAAAACTAAAAAAGCTCTTTCTGTTCAATCTTGTGCTGGATCATTTTCGCGCGTTTCTCGCCCGCCGCCGTCAGCAGTTTATTGACCTTGGCCTCGTCACCGGCCTTGACCGCATCGCGAAAATCCTTCAACTGCGCAATCAGCCTGTCAATCCCCGCCACACACGTCTCGGGGTTGGTCATCAGAATATCCGTCCACACATTCGCCGGCCCCGACGAAACGCGCGTGGTATCGATAAATCCCTTGCCGCAGAACTTCAAATCCGCCGCACTGGACGCATTCACCAGCGACGAAGCCGTAATATGCGGCAAATGACTGACCATCCCGAAAATCTTATCATGCCGCGTCGGGCTCATCACCTCCACACAGCAGCCCAGCTTGGTCCAGAACCACTCCAGCAGTTCCACCGACGGCCCGTGCGTCCCGCGAACCTTTGTCAAAATGCAGTTCGCCCCACTCAGCAGATCGTCACGCGCAAACTCCACCCCGCGCTTCTCAGACCCGGCAATCGGATGCGAACCAACATAGTGAACACCCTTCGGCAGATATTCCGCCGCCCACTCATGCGGCAGCGACTTCGTCGAGCCGACATCCGTCACAACACACCCGGCTTTGAGCGACCCGGCCATCTCTTTAAAGTAACCCTCAAACGTCTGGATTGGGGTCGCAAGGATCACGACATCCATATCTGCAACCGCCGCCGCCAGTGTATCGACAATTTCATCGGCAACACCATAGTCGGCCGCCTTCTCACGCGTACTGGAACGATGGCTGTAACCGACGATTTTTGTACCTGCCAGCTCCCTTTTTATCGAAAGAGTCACACTGGCCCCCAAAAGGCCCATGCCGATCACGCTGATTTTCTTTAAGTTTTTCATATATAGGAACTTACAATAATGCACGATAGTTTGATAATTGTTAGAAAAGTACCCTGTCAGAGGACTTATGTCAATTTTTTTCTTTTATTTCGAGACTAAAAATGCTATTATGTTGGCCGCTCTGAGAATATTCGCTGCCGGAGGCGGCAACAAAAACGGAATTCTAACTTCGCCATAAGGCGGGTTGGATTTTTTTATATGGGGAACAGAATACGGACATGGCAGGTTTAGAAATGAAAAACGCGGTAAATCAGTATCTTCCATTCGAACAGGAAGTCGCTGAAATCGACCAGCAGATAGAATTGCTTCGCGCCCAGGACGAAGCCGGCTCAATCCAGGGAAAGAACGCCCTGCAGATTCGCCAGCTTCAGGTGCGCCAAACTGAACTGCTGAAAAATATCTACTCAGGACTCAATCCCTGGCAGACCGTTCAGGTTTCCCGCCATCCCCAGCGACCTCTGATGGGTGACTATCTGAATCGGATGTTCAAAGATGTCCGCGAACTTCATGGTGACCGCTGCTTCGGTGACGACCCGGCGATTATCACCGCGCTCGGCCAGATCGGACACCAAAAGGTCATGATCGTCGGCCAAAACAAGGGCAAAGACGTCAAAGAAAAAGTCGCCTGTAACTTTGGCTGCCCCAATCCGGAAGGCTATCGCAAGGCACTGGCAAAAATGAAGCTGGCCGAAAAATACGGCCTGCCGATTGTCACACTCATCGACACGCCGGGGGCATACCCGGGCATCGGTGCCGAAGAACGCGGACAGGCCCAGGCCATTGCCGTCAACCTGATGGAAATGTCACGACTGCGTGTGCCGATTGTCTGCGTCGTGATCGGTGAAGGCGGCTCCGGCGGTGCATTGGGCATCGGCGTCGGTGACCGGCTGGCAATTCTGGAGCATTCCTACTTTTCGGTGATTTCGCCGGAAGGCTGTGCGGCCATTCTCTTCCACGACGGTACACAGGCCCCGATTGCCGCAGAAGCATTGCGGCTGACCGGTAAAGAACTGTTGAAACTGAACCTGGTCGATTCGATCATTAAAGAACCGCTCGGCGGCGCGCATCGCAATATCCACGATACCATTTACAACGTCGAGCAGTATATCACCAAGACACTCAACCAGCTCAAACGCACCAATATCGACAAGCTGATGGACGCCCGTTACCAGAAACTCCGAAACATCGGTGCCAACTGCGCCAAGGCCCATAAACTCGTCGCCGAAAAACCGAAACTACCCGAACGCCTCTCCGTCAAGGCGCAGCTCGAAAAAACAAAAACGGAAAAAGAAGTCTCCGTCAATTAATCCAGCCAGACAATCAGCATGCACCTCAATCATTATCCCGAATGAGGTTGCATCTCTGACTTTTACCAATCAATGATGCAGCCTTCGGTCTCCGGCTCGTTGCAGATTAACCACTGAGCGGCCATCGCCGCAAAGTCGTCAAGGTTGATCTCATTATCGGCGACCAGATCCGGTGAATAATTGGGTGCAATGCCCGCGGGACTGGCTGACAGCCACTGATCGCTCAGCAGGATCAGGTCCGCCATTTCAATTTGGCAATCGCCATTGAGATCCGCTGTCAGCCGATAGCCCAGATCCTGCACGTGCTGACAGGTGGTCGGCGGATTACCGAGAGCCGTGATCTGGTCAATGTTGGCAAGGTCTTCACCATTCGATTCAAAACGGATTGTATTGTTGGTTCCGCTGTTCAGTGCTATGGTTACTGACTTTGTCGCCCAACTGTTCCAGGCGGACGTCGAATCAAACGTAATGCTCTGAGAGGCTCCGTTAACAATGAGATTTCCAGTTCGGGTGCCAGCCGCTCCGAGTGCATAGCGGATGTCCATCGACACGTCACCTCCGATACCGCCGTTGATGCCGCCGAATTCGAGATAGCCGCCGCTGGAGGGGAAGTTGACATAGCCGGTGCCATTAAAGCCGGAATTCGTCGTTTCAAAGATCGCACCGTTGCCGTAAACAGCGTCTTCGGCCTGACCACCTGTCGGATCCGGAATGCCGTTGTATACGACTTCAATGCCGCATATTAAGGAGTTATCGACAATCGTGGTAAACTCGACGGTAATCTGTCCAGTGGCGTTGCATTGCGTTGTAAATTCTTCGATGTGCGTTTTGTAGCGAGCGCCGGTGATAGCGAAAATATCGTAGTCGGTCAACACGTCCGTCCCATTAATCGCGACATCGAAGATACGACTGCCCACGGCGGAGTGATAGATTTCCGCAAAATGTAAACGCACGATATAATTGACACCCGAATTCAATCCGGGGAACGTATAGCTGAAGTCGCCGTGCCGCTCGCACTGATACACGGCCTCCGGTGCCGGATTGACTAAGCCGGTCATGTCGATTGTGCTGGCATTCGTATAGGTGCCTCCGTTGGTATAATAATTGTCGGCTTCAAACCGATCTTCATCGCTGCCGCCACAATTGACGGCGTAAGTCTGTGGTTCCGGGGTTCCCATTGCCTGGTTGGAAATGTCCGACTCGTTCGCAGAAGTATCCACCGCGGTGACGATGTAATAATAGGTGAACTCATTTGTTACGCTGTTATCGGTGTAATCACTGGTCGCAACCCCTGATGCAATTGTATTATAGGGACCGCCGGATGTTGTCGAACGCTTGACGTTGTAGCCATGCAGGTCCGCTTCGGTGTTATCATCCCAGCCCAGGGCAATCTGGCCTACGCCTGATTCGACTGTTAAACCTGTCGGTACACTGGGTGCAATGACGTCAGAGCCAGTTGTGGGCGTTGCGGCTGCTTCGTTGGAATCCGAAGACACGTTGTTGTCGATATCCGTCGCGGTGACTACATAGTAGTAAGCTGTATCATTTGTAACGTCATTATCCGTATATGTCGGCACTGTCAGGCCCGAAGCAATCTCCGTATAAGGTCCATCTGCAGCATCTGCACGCTTGACGTTATAGCCGGCGACATCGGGTTCAGTGTTGCCATACCAGTTCAGCCATACAATACTGTCACCTTGTACGGCTGACAGTTTTTGCGGAGCCGCCGGCGGCCCGTCATCGACATGATCAGTTGTCACAAGAATGGCGAACGGCTGGGTCCAACTGCTGCTGTCGGCATCGGCCACATTGAAGTCAAAGCCGGCCCGGCCGTACAAATCCTGTGTCGGCGTAAATACAATCACCGGTCCCGTAGATAAAGGCGTGGTTCCGTTGGCGGCAAACTGCTGAACAGTGCCGCCGTAGACATTGCTGATCGTAAATTCCGGGCTATCGGTGAAACCGCGGGTGTACCGGCTCAGGTCCACGGTAAGCAACGTAGGTTGAGCAGATGTGTTCTTTTCCAGCTTGCCGTGTGGAACAGCACAAAAATGCAGGTATTCTTCCAGATAGGTATAACCGGCCGGCGTCGCGGCAGGAAAGAACGTCGATGCCGTAATGATCGAGCCGTTATTGGCGAAGACAGTGTTGTGGTCCTGCGTGTCAGGACTCGAGCCGAGGGGCAGTTCCCAGTCGTCGGGCATGCCGTCGCCGTCCGAATCCGTCGGAGCCGCAGCCGTGTTCAATGTGCCGAAACCATTATTGGAAATTCCGTACTCATCTGCCAGATACTGTTCGCCATTGTTGGGTATGTCAGGATCTTCACCGTCAATTTTTCCGTCCTTCTGAAGGATTATACTATATTGGTTTTCCACGCTGTCGATCAACAAGGCATCAAGTTCATCACGCAACGAGGCTGCACTCGCATCCAGTCGCAGAGCCCCCGCTGAAGAGAGCACCTTTTTATAAGCCGTCAGGGGATCGTCCACGGAAACGGCTACCGGAGCGCCGGTAAAAGCCGCGGAGGCCTGATCATAGCGAACCGTACCGGTCGCAGCGCCTTCGGCAGGATCGTAGGGCAGACCATCCACAATGCCATAGCCTTTATCAGTCCCATTGAGCAGGCCGTCTCCATCAGCATCATGCAGGCAGTCATTGAGATAGAGATGGAAGTTGGGCAGGCCGTTGGAGGCGATTCGTGCCTTGGAGAGAGCGATATTCTTCAAGCCAAATTCATAATCAGGAATCGAGAGGTAATAGCAGCCCATGACATTGGCATACCAGTTAACATTCGATTCGGAGTCTCCCATGATGAAGCCTTCGCTTCGCCAGTGGTAGGTGACGTTGTTGATCCATTCCAGCAATCCGTACGGCCGCGCCTTGGGATTGCGCGTGCGGTGGTGGGCCCACAGCGAGTGGTGACATGAGCCATCCTGTAAATCCCACAGCCCGCCGGCATTATGGCGTTCCATTCCCCACGAACTGGTGGAATACTGCATCGTAAAATCATCGAGCGCACTGTTGAAGAAGGAAATGTTCTCATCCGTGCTGAACATCAGAGAAATGTGATCGATGATACTGTTATCGGCACTGCTCTCGAGGTTGAGGCAATCCCCGGCTCCGCCGGATTTACCGTGCCGGATTCGCAGGTGGCGCAGTACCGCATTGCTGCCGGTGACAAGAATTCTACCGTCCTTTAATCCAATGCCATCGCCAGGCGCGGTTTGTCCGGCAATTGTCACGTTATCCTGAACAATGCGAACAGTCTGGTTTCCCGTATCGCTGTTGTAGTTGATAGGAATATAACCGCTCACCGCAAATACAATGGTACGTCCGGCAGCCGGCGCATTTTCGACACCATATCTGAGCGACCCCTCGCCACTGCTGTTCAGGTTGGTCACCGTATAGACATCGCCGCCGCGACCGCCATTGGCATACGCGCCAAACCC
The DNA here is from genome assembly GCA_963675155.1 of Anaerohalosphaeraceae bacterium. GTDB lineage: Bacteria > Planctomycetota > Phycisphaerae > Sedimentisphaerales > Anaerohalosphaeraceae > 4572-13. The sequence goes on from OY775912.1 coordinate 2,874,894, forward strand.
CTCGGCACCGGGAAACGCCGGGATCTGTGCCCGACTGTAGGGCTGCATGAAGGCACCAGTTAAACAGACAGCCAGCATAACGATGAACGGCGTAGATCGTTTCATTTTTGATTCCTAAGATGATAAAAACTGAAAAATCCCATTGTTAGTCGACTATAAAGATATATACACAGCCCCCCAGGAGCATTTCCATTGATAGAATTGAACAAAACAATGTAACATTGTACTGTTTAATTTTATCAAAAGACCACTGCCGAGTCAAGCATATTACGCCCTTTAGAGTCCTATAACATATACTGAAAGATGATTGGAAACAGAAAAGGCCGGGATGAGGTTATCATACCGGCCTTTGTTTTATCTTATTTGAGAAGTGCTATTGTGCGGTGGTGATTTCGCGAGGATCGTTGCCCTCTTCGATGGCCTGAATCTTTCGCACACGGCGCTGGTGGCGGCCGGCGACGAAATCGGTTGTCAGCCAGGTTTCGACGATTTTACGCATCATGGTCGGGCCGACGAGATCGCCGGACAGACACAGTACGTTCGCATCATTATGCTCGCGAGACAGCTTGGCCGCCAGTTCATCAAAACACAGCGCGGCACGAATGCCCTTGATCTTATTGGCAGCGATGCTCATGCCAATACCGGTACCACATACCAAAATGGCGCGGTCGGCCTTTTGATCAGCAATCGCGGTACAGGCCAGATACGCGGTATCGGGATAGTCGACCGGCTGGTCGCTGGGGCTGGCAAAATCCACACATTCCATTTCAAGCTGCGAAATAATCGCTTTGATCTGCTCTATCGCGTTGTGTCCTCGATGGTCGTTGGCTACTGCTATTTTCATAAAATCTCGCTTACTCTCCGGCTTATCGCCTGTTCAATTTGCTTAAAACACCTCTGATAGACTTCGACACTTTGGCCGATTGGATCAGCAATGTCACCGTTTTCGTCCAATAGAAAACATTTGTTTTCCGCCTGCGGAAAATAGCTCAGAATACTGTTCAAATGCCCGCGACTCATGACAAAAATATAATCGCTGTCGGCAACATCCTGAGCCGTCAACAGAGCACTTTGATGCGTCGCCAGCGAAATACCCTGATCACTGCACACTTTGACAGCTTCAGCACTCGCCTGTATACCCGGCATCGCGGCAACTCCCGCAGAGGTTACTATATACCCGAATTTGTCAAGTTCGTCAACCGAACAGCCCAAAATGTTGGCAAAATGTTTGCGTCCAATACCCTCGGCCATCGGACTTCGGCAGGTATTGCCTGTACATACAAACAGGACGCACACGGTTGCTAACTGGTTTATACGTTCTTCGGAAACGGCTCCCTGACGAAGAATCTCAACCCCCATTTTGTCGATTTTTACAACGGTACTGCTGTTTTTGTACTGACATGGAAATCGGGGGGCATCGATAATCGTAGCTATCTGACCGTCAAAATAGTCCCTGACCTGCTGTGCATTGGCAGCGGGCTTCTGGCCGGCAGGGTTTGCACTTGGCGCGACAACCGGACAATCGGCAGCGGAAAGAATGGCACAGGCAACCGGATTATCCGGATACCGAATGCCAATTGTATGGTCCCGATAGAGCAGATTCGCCACATCAGGACCGAGTTTTTTAGTTTGTTTTGCCAGAAACTCGTCATCGACCTCAAAAACGAGGGTCAGCGGCCCGGGCAACACATTATAAACCAGTTTTTTTGCTCTTGCGGAAAGTTTTGGCGCATACTGCAGTAATTGCTGAAAATCGCCGACATGGAGCGTGTAGCGTTTTTCGGGATGCCGGCCTTTCAGGTGGTCCAATCGCTCGATTGCCTTAGGTTCGGCCCTGCATCCGATGCCATAGACGGTTTCCGTTGGAAACGCCACTAACCGGCCATCTCTGAGCATTTTTGCGGCATTTTCAATGGCTTTTTCATCGTTTAGTGCAATGATTTTGAGTGTTTGGGTCTTCATAGCGGACAATTAGTACCACAACCGGCTCCATTTTGCCACAAAAAATCTATACGGGCTTGCTTTGTCAAAAAGCTTTCTTTATATCGTCCCTTCGGGACTTGAAAAGAAAAAAGACTTCATTTACCCGGGGTTTACACCCCGAGCTATTGTATTTTTCCCCTTTGGGGCGGATGTTTTCGACAAATCAATTCGGGGTCTGTCGCTAAAGCAATCGCTCTAATTCACGGGCAAAAAGTTCATACGTGGATTTGTCATAGAGGCAGAAAAGTACTTTTTTCAGACCTGTCGAGCCTTTCAGATATTGGAGTGTTTCATTCAGCATGATTTTCGCGCAGCGGTCTTTGGGATAGCCGAAGATGCCTGTACTGATAGCGCAAAAAGCCAGTGACGACAAACTGTTTTTGTCCGCCAGCTTTAAGGTATTGCGAGTGGCCATCCGGAGTTTGTGGTCCTCGTCGCCTTCTCCCATGCGAGGGCCGACAACATGAATGACGTGTTTGGCGTTCAAATCGCCGGCGGTCGTCATGACCGCCTGGCCGACATCAATGGGCGCCCTGGCGTTACATTCGGACTGAATGGCCGGGCCGCCCTTTTGACGAATCGCCCCGGCAACACCGCCGCCCAGAATGAGTTGAGAATTGGCGGCATTGACAATCGCATCGACTGCCTGGTCGGTAATGTCACCCTGTATCAACTCCAAATGAGATTGGTTTATTTTGGCTTCCATTGTTTCCACCTCCGCATGAAACAATCAACAATGATAAATTTTCAAGAGCCAACAGTTTTTGTTTTACGATATTATTCCGACCGTAAAAGCATCACCGGCCCCATTAAACCGGACTCCTGCAGCTTCCATTTGTTCGTCACAGTAATATTGGTCTTTGTAAATCGCTGGTCCTCCTGCTTGCCACTATCTCCAATCAGGCGATTGCACCAGGAATTGACTACTGTAACGGCCAGTTTGTTTTCATCGGGTCTTAACGCCTCTGTCACATCCATACGGAACGGCTTTGTCCAGGTCATCCCCACATCCTTACCATTGACTTTCACTGCGGCAATGCCAACATCTTTGACTTCATTTAAGACGATCCAATAACGTTTTCCATCTTCGATGTCAGGACATGTGAAGACGTTATTATAGACCGCCGCACCCGAATAATACTTAATCCCCGGCAACTGATGCTGCGTCCAATCAATTAATTCCTCAAATTCGATCGAATCCGGACCGCCCCACTCTGAATCAAACGCCACTCGCCAGGGCCCCTGTATCTTTTGAACCAATTTTAAGGTCGGGACATTTGACTGGGCCGTGCCCTGTTGTGTTGTTGATATCGATTTTCGAAATACCACAAACCATGAACCGGAGGCGTCAAATTGTAACGGCACTGCTGTGCGATCTTTCGACTGCGAAAAAGCCATGGCCGGTCGAATTTGGCCCGTCACCGGATCCCACAACTCCGGCTGCTTTCCGCTGACTCGAAACGCACAGTCAGCCGCCTGCGGTTGCTGCGTCTGATTACTGACAAAATACACATCCGTCCCTTCGCCAATCGTGTAGTGAATATAATCATAATGCTCACTTTTGCCTGCGACGACTTCGAAATCCACATCAATCCCGTCATCCTGTAAAACCTGGCGGGCTGTTTCACCCCAAATCAGGCGGCCCTTGCCGACCGTTTTTTTACCGCTCTCAGTGGAAATCTCTCCCCAAAGCTGATCGGTGAGCTGCTGAAATCGCTGTTGAGCGGAGTAGCCGCCAACAAGGCTGACCAATCGCTCAGGAGGCGATCCCAATACCGTCGCACCCTCATTCAGCAACGTACTCACTTTTTCCAGAACAGCCAACGATAGGACCTTGTGATCCGGCAATACCAGGACACGATAATGAATCCCGCCGGGAACCACTATTTTGCCATCGACAACTTTCAACTCTAATACGACGTCTTCATTCGTAATATCGTAATCATAACCGGGCATCGCTCCTGACGGATCTGCTTCTTTCAGTCGAGCGATATTCGGGACGTGGTCACCGTAATAGTATAACACATCGGCCACGAATTTCCCCTGCTGGGTGAGATACTGAACTCGATTGATATAATCGATAAAGGCGTCAGAATAATCCCACCAAGTAACCTGCGGATTGATGTGCGTTCCGGCAAAATATTCCTGTCCGGGCAGCCCCATCTCTTTCGGGGAACATGTAAACGTATGGAAGAATACCATGTTCAAGCCGGAACAGAATTCATGATCCATACTCGGCTTTTGCGACTTCCACAAAACATCATTCCAATGCGGGCCGATCGAGGTGAACGATTCTGCTCCCACATACCGCTTGCCGAAGATATGCGCCGCCGAGGAGGCCTGCTTGACAAAGAAACGTTCCGGCGGCGTCGGTCGGTGCGGTGACGGCACCCAGAATTCGCTCATCATGATATCACTGTGACTGTAGTTTTTAATACCGTCCATCGGCCCGGCATGCGGACCGGCGGATTCGGGCTGGATACCCAAATTGTACTTTGCCGCGTAATCAGCGAAGACTTTGTAATGATTCTGTGACACGCATTCGGCCAATGTCTTTCGTAAATCGGCCAGAAAGGCATTGCTCGCCTGACGATTCTGTACGATTTTACCGGCAATCACGGGTAAATACGGAATCGGGTCATACCCGCAATAGTTTTGGAAATCCTGCGCAAAATCCGGACTCCAGTTCATTCCGCCGCATTCCCAACTGTCGGTTTCCAACTGCTTCAAGACAGTCCCGGCTAAAGGGCCGGCTTTTTTGAGCAAGGGATCGACCACTTCTGTCCAATAACGGTCGAACGCGTCTTTGCTTAGATAATCAATCACATGTCCTTTCCAGTCAGCACTGTAGGTAGAGACATGTGAGTCTGTGATCGTGTATCCAAATCGAAGAATCGTCCATTTGCCTTCCGGCACCTTCCATGTCAGTGTTCCGTCCTCAGCCATCTTATCGGTGATATTCTGAATATCGGCCAGCAGAGTGTCTTCTTCGCCGGGACTCGAAGAAAGCCCTTCCAGCAAAAAACGGGTATCCGGGGCAGACATGCCAATCTCCTGAAAGGCGGCCTTAAGCCGTAAATCCCGAATGGGTTCCGCCGAACTATCCTGACCTATTTTTTGCCCCTGCTCATCGAGCCAAACAACATTCGAAACCTGCACATTACGCGGCGACTCGGGGAACTGGGGATCATATGCATCCTCAAAGAAAACCCGGAAAACCCGGCCTTTCATTGGTTCAAACCGTACTGTATTGGGGCCATCGTTAAGTTTATACAACCGTGTCTCACTGCGACTATCACCACAGGATATCCGGCAATTCCTGGGTCCGTATCCTTTTCGTCCGAGTATTTCCAACCCACTGAGGGTTACCGGTTTCGAAAATGAAAACTGGAGCCATTCGGTTTTTTGGGCCGTCGGCCCCTGACCGGAGTCAGTCCCAACGCTGACCCAGAATGTGTTGTTATCGGCATCTGCTGCTTTCTCAGCGGGATAACCATCCTGATTGGAACTAGCCTTCAGGTCAAACTCTGCGGAGTTTTTTTTGTCTTTTGCAGGGTATGCCAATACACAGATGTCACGATAGTAATCATTTCGGCTTCGCGGGGCGGGGAGTTTTTTGCCGTAAGCAAGCGGGCCTTCGATTTGCACTTCGGACCACGTCAATTGCTTGGCAGCAAACTCCGGCGTCACATTTGGGCCGCCCAGGTTCCAGCCGCTTTGGATGGATAAGCCCAACTCCAGATCAAGACGTTTGGCTTCATTCAGCGCGTGCATATACAGCTCAACCCAATCGGGACTCGCAAAGGTCGGCCCGGCGGGCACCTGCGCATTGCCGCGCTGATCGGCACCGCCTGCATCGAAGATCATCGCACCACTGAACCCCTTCTCATGCATGGCTTCAAGATCTCTGGTAATCGCTTCTTTGGTCACATTGCCGTTGAGCCACCACCACCAACAACGAACGCCGGCATCACGAGGCGGAGTTTGAAAGCCATCCTCCAGTGCAGCGGCAAGTGAAACAGAAGAAATTAAAATCAGAAAAAATAACTTAAGAATTGATTTTGACATAATCAGCAACTCCCTTATGCTTCATTATCCATAGACATTTTTTACTACTGTGGCATAATACGATGACTCTTCGTGCAATCATGATTCAAGAGGGCCACATTCGGAATACAAAAAACACTTGCTAACCCAACGTCAAAATTATACCGTCAAGCCCATCTCAAGTCACATGAAAAATGAATAAATCATGACAGGAGCAATCGCACCAGTAACTCAGAAAAGATGTGCCTTCACAGATTACAAAGAAGTCGTCATACTCTCTTATTAATAACACAGCACAGTGTGTTTTCCAATCACCCAATCACTCCCGCTACTGACCTCCAATGGCCTGAATCTCCTGTTCGGTTAAGGCTTCATCATAAATTCGTACGTCATCAATCAGACCGTTAAACCATCGGGGGTTGCCAGCCGCAAAATACACGCCGATGTTAACATCTTCGACCGAACCGGTATCAATCGGCTCATCCGCAAAAGCACTGATCGTTTCAAGCTGACCGTCAACATACAACTGGACCTCCGCGATATCCGAACTGCCGTCGTCCACCACTGCAACGGTAATGTGGTGCCAGGTATCATCACTGATGAGCGTTGTGCCGATGATATTGCCCCCTTGGACTTCCGCACGCAACTGGCCACCTTCATTGACACGAATGACCCATCGCCCGCCGTTGTATTCTTCGCCCCATGTCAGGATCTCACCTGAAATCGAGGACGTCTTAACCCACGCCATGCAGGTGCGGCTTTGTCCGCCGGGGATGCCCTTGTAGTTTGTTACCTCAACATAATCATCCACACCGTCAAAACTTAGAGCACCGCCCACGTAGCCCGATGTCCAGACCGGGCCATTGACCAAGTTGCCCAAGCGGGTGTAAACGGAGCTGTCTTTGGCGATTGTGCCGCTGGTTTCATCCAGTTTCAGATGCAACTGAAGCGTTTCGTCCGCCAGCCAGTTCGCCGACAGCCTCTCAAAATCGTCCATATCGACGTCCTGATCGCTACTCAAATCGGCGCCGTCGCAGGCCGGGGTGTCCATACAACCGGTCATCAGCCATTGGGCCGCCAGCCCGGCGAGATCTTCCAAGCCCCGAATACCGGAATAGGTATTGGCCACCTGAATCGTCATCTGCGCCGTGTCAGTCAGACCGCCATCATCGGTCACACGAACGGTAAAGATATTGGCACCCACATTTCGGTCGCCCGGCCTTCCGGACAGGGTTCCATCCGAAGCAACAGCCAGCCAGTTGGGACCGGCGTCTTTGCTGAAAGTCAGTGTTTCGACGCCATCGATATAATCAGCATAGCCAGCCAGTGATTGCCCCTGGTAATCAACAAGCTCAATGCCGGCATCGTTACTAATCGGATCGGTGGTAAATGACGGCGGTTTATGCAATCTCGCAATCTCAGCAGCACTTAACGCATAATCGGCAATCAGGACATCATCCAGCATTCCGGCAAACAACGGGTCGGCTGAAAACTGGCTTTTTCCGAGGTAATTCTTCACCGCTCCGAGACTGGATGGATTCAGCGTAATGCTGCCGGAGTCAACCTCTGTACCATTAACATACATCCGGCCAGTGTTGCCGCTTAACGTCACCGCCACATGGGTCCATGTGTTCACAGGAAACGCGCCGGATTCGAGTCGCTGTTCGCCTCCGTAGCCGGACGTGGTAATGGCAAATCGCAGTTGCTGGCTGTAAGCACTGGGCGTTATGAACATGTAATTCGTCGTATCAGCACCAAAATCGAAGATTCGCTGCCATTGGCTGCCGCCATCCCAATAAACCCATGCAGCAAAGGTAAAGTCAGTGCCTTCACTCATATTGGTCGGCAGCACCAGATAGTCGTCTGTGCCATCCAGAGAAAATGAATTCGCATGGCAGCCGGCCGGCCGTTTGGGAGCCCCATAGATCAGCGGGTTATTACCGTTACCCGAGCTGTCCCGAAAATTTTCATCGAAATAATAGGTCGCATTCGCACTCTTCCCGGAACCGGGAACTTCCTGCTGGTATCCAACCGGAGACACCTGGTCTCGATAAACAATGCCCGCATCGGTCAGCGAACCATCATCCCACTGGAGGCGTCGAACATCCTCAACCCAATTGTAGAGCGCATACCGTTCAACCCACGGCGTGCTATCAAGCATATCAATCATCGCACCAATCGCGGCTGCCTGCTGTGCATAAGTGGGATCACCACATCCTGTCCAGTTGGCACCATTGTTCCACTCGGTAATCCAGATGGGTCGGCCGGTTTGGTCGTGGACTCCTTTGAGGTAGTTATACATTTGGTTTGCCACACCGGCCGGATCATCATTATTCCAGTAACACTGGTAATAATGTACAGCCACAAAGTCCACCCGCAAATCGGCTGCATCGGCCTGCTGCATGAATGGGTACAGCCAGCCGCTAAGCCCGCCATCAGTTGGCGCAGGTGAACCGACACGCAACCCCGTGCCCAGCAAATCCGGCCATGACCAAATGGCATCGCCAACGGCAATATTAGACTGATCTGTACTGTCGGGCTCATTGTAACCCAGCAGATGAGAGGCTCCGCGTGTCTGCCAGTTCTGCCCCAATCCGGGCCACCAACGTTCCTGACGTATGGGAACATATTCTTTGTCCAACGTCGAGTTCTGGTCGAGATTCCAATTATACCACCACTTGATATCCAAGTTGCCCCCGATGTTTCCTCCAATACCCTTCTTGCTTATCCATCGCCACGGGAATATACGGACAAAATTGATCTGGTCATTCAGCTTGGTCGGCAGTACCCCGATTTCCAGATCGCAGTCCTGTGCTACATAGTTTTTACTGAATCCGGAGCCATCCGAATTCTGTGCGAATGTTGCCGTGTAACCCCTCTTCAAAATGAAGGAACTGATCGTTGAGGCCATCGCTCCTAAAGCACTCGTATTGTATTCGGTGTATTGGCTCAGATATTGGAAACTGCCCTGAAAATTTTCTTCGGTAAATACTTGCAAGGGCTGAAAATTTGATGATTGGGGAATGATAACGGCTCCCGCGGCATATTCCACAACCCGCACATTGGTGTTCAGAACAGCGTTTGCTCCGCTGACTTTCACCTGCCCCAGATAGGTGGACGCGGCTACGGACGGCTTAATGTTTTCCAGAAAAAGAAAAGAGTCTAACGAATCAAGATTGATTGTGCAACCGGATAACGGACTTGACGCGTTTGTAATGTGCAGTTCTGAAACGGCGCTCATATTGACAGTGGTATTTGTTAAACTGGCATAGGTTTGAATCTCGTCAACAATGTCCAGAGCGTTTGCCGTCGCAATAATGGAAAACAATGACACAAGAAAGGTGATATTTCTAATCCTGAATACAGGGAGGTATCGAAGGTTTAAATCGCGGTCAATCACTTTGCTCATTATAAATATCCCCATATTATTGAAACTTGCAGTTAAAACACCCACAAGTAAGTTGCTTCAATTAGTGAAATTAAGACAATTTTATGCCATTTTCATTTCATCGGCCCTAAAATTGACAACATTACACCACTCCATTCACTTTAACCGTGAATATTCGTGCAAAAACCGATCCTTTGGTCTTTTCACCCCTTATATATCTATACGTCATTTTATTCCCCACTGTTTAGGTACCCAATGCCATAAAATCGCATTTTAAACGATTATTATGGTAAAATGGGATACAGGCCCGTGGATTGCCAGTCGTTTGCAAGTTCTGAAAAATTATCCATGTCATACTGACTGAGCCATTGAGTCGCAAACGCGACAAGGTCGTACAGGTCAATTACGCAATCGGGCTGACTCTTGGCCCCCGACAAATCATAGGCCGCGGCATATTCCAGAATGCAGGAACGGTCACCGCTGAGCGCATAGCGAAGATCAGCCACCTCGAATTCGGTCATGGCGTAATTGTAAAGCCGGACATCGTCCATGGCTCCGTTAAAAACCTTGGTCTCATCGCGGCTGATGCCAATGTTAATTGCGGCCTGTGTTTCGCCGGGCAATTGCCATGAGCCCTGATCACGTAGAACGCCGTCGACATACAGCTTTCCGGTTGTCCCGTCATACACCGTGCAAACATGCTGCCATTGACCGTCGGCTTTCAATCCGTTAGCCATGATTAACTGCTCACCGGCGGAAGAGTCTGCCTGCAAGTCGGCTTCGGTTACCAGCGTTTGGCTCCAGTTGGCCCAGAAACTGATGGTCATCTGACCGGATTGCTGCACCGGATCAAAGACCGGGGCCATCGCCCATCCGGAGGTTTCGGTAATTTGAACCGCTCCGTTTGCCGTTCCGTCAGCCCCGACCACAAATGTCGGCGTGCCGGTGACCGCGGCATGATGATTATCGACCTGATCCAGGTAATCGCTTCCGTCATAATCGTTCTGGTCTAAACTCCAGTGTGCGACAAGACCGTAAATCAGCAAATCAGCGATTTTGCTGATTCGTGTCAGGCCGGATTCGTTGGTGACCTTGCAGTAATACCGGCCGGCATCTGCGGCCTGCAGATTTGACATGGTTAACACAGACGTGTATTGATCGAACTGCGAATCGTATGTCAACTGCACATCAATGTCTGCATCCAACGTATCTAACAGAATATCATCAGGCGATGCAACTTTGTACCACTCAACCGACGGTGTGGATTCACTGGTAAAGACGGTTTCCAATACAACTTGTTGTGTTTCATTCGCGGCTGCATCAGATGGGTCCGTTACAATGACCGGCGCCGGAGTACTCGATACGGGAATCGTCAGATCAAGGCCGCCTGAAATGTATATATCATCCACCCGGACCGGGCCGTCTGACCGGCCGTAGACTTTAAACGCTACAAGATCATCAGCGGTGCTCTTGCGGAAGACAAAGTCATTGGCAACCCGGTCACCCGATGCTGCATCGGCAGAGCCGGTTGTCACATACACATCATAGGTATTTGCGTTATTATTAATGACCAGCCAGATGTTATACCATGTCGCCTCGGCCATCAGGGAAACAATGGTCTGGTTGCCGCTGCCGTTGCGGGCAAGCAAATTGCCGCTAACCACGACCACATAGGCTTCAAAGTCATTCCAGTCCCCCTGAGGAGCCGCTAAGTTGCTCAAGCCAATCGAGCAATCGGGGCTGGTACCGGCCGGCTTGAAAATGCGATAAAACACCGTTGTCTCCGTATCGCTATCGGAAATCGTAACGCCTGCGAGACCACGATAGCTGCCATAGCTTTCGGTATATTGGTTACCGCCACTTTCCTGCCCGACTGCCGGGGCACCATCCGTGATCACCCACGGTGATGGAACCGCTCCCACATCGTACGTTTCAAAATCATCTACGAGTGTCGCCGCCTGACTGCCAACAGCCAACAGCAAAAATGCTAACATTGATATAGCGACTTTCATGAAATACCATCACCCTCTCATCAGTCCCTCTGTTCTAATTTTCATCCGGATAGAGTCCGCTGGACTGCCAATAACCGGACACTTCCAAAAAATCATCCATGTCATATTGGCTGAGCCATTGAGTCGCAAACGCTGTCAGGTCGTATAGGTCAATCACACAATCGGGTTGACCACTAGCCCCCGACAAATCATAAACCACCCCATATTCCAGAATGCAGGAACGCTGTCCGCTGAATGCATAGCGAAGATCGGCGACTTCGAATTCGGTCATCGCATAATTATATAATCGCAGATCATCCATTGCCCCGTTAAAGACGTTCGTCTGGTCACCGCTGATACCAATATTTATCGCAGCTTCCGTATCCGTGGGCAATGGCCAGGTTCCTTCGTCACGCAGGACGCCGTCCACGTACAGCTTACCGGTTGTGCCGTCATACACCGTACAGACATGCTGCCATTGAGTGTCGGCTTTCAATCCGTTCGCCATGATTAACTGTTCGCCGGCAGAAGAGTCTGCCTGCAAGTCGGCTTCCATCCCCTGTGCCTGGCTCCAGTTGGCCCAGAAACTCACCGTCATCTGACCGGATTGCTGCACGGGATCAAAGACCGGGGCCATCGCCCAGCCATCCGTTTCGGTGATTTGCACTGCCCCGCCAACCGTTCCATCAGCGCCAGTCACGAATGTCGGCGTGCCGGTGACATCGGCATCATATCCGGACACTTCCTCCAGGTAGTCACTGTTGGAATACCGATCCTGATTGAATGTCCAATGGGCAACGAGTCCGTATACGGTTAAACCGGCGGCATCGCTGTTATGCGGGGCGCCGGTGTCGTTCGTAATCTGACCGTAGTACTGCCCGCCATCAGAAGTAGTCACACCGGCCATTGTCAGCGTGGAGGTGTATTGCTCACTGACTGCATCGTAGGTTAACTGTACATCAATCCCGGATTCGGCCGGGTCCATCCACACATCGTCCGGTGAAGCAACCCTGTACCATGCAGCCGAAGGTGTGGATTCGCTGGTGAAGACGGTTTCGAAGATCGCCGTTTGCATTTCATTAACCGTCACATCGTCGGGATGGCTGACAATCGACGGCGGCGTGGCTTCGGCAATAATTGCCAAATTGTCTAATCCGCCGATACTGCCGACATCACGCATGTCCGAATAGAAGCCAATCGCGGTCCCGATGTCAGTATTACTCACAGTTCGTTCGGCGATGACCACAACAGTCGAACCACTAATCCATCCGGTCTGAAATGTATTAGTATCGATTCTCTCAATGAACAAGGCATCCACTACAAGACCGCCTGTGCTGCCGCCGGCAAGTGGAAAATCCGACGTTCCGTTGAAACCGCGTGAATAAACGCTGGTCGAGGATCGCATATACAGGCTGATATAATCCTGTCGGAGGCCGGCTGTCTGTGCGGTCGTCGCGGCAACAGCAAGCCCAATATCCTGACTGCCATCCACGAAGCCGCTCGTGTCGATCATCAGGGTTTCCCCCACATCCAAACTGTAATCGTCCCGAAGGCACAGCCCCTGCTCGATACCGTCATAGGTCTCAATGACTGCCCACACGGCTCCGCCTGATGCTTCAAAAACTATTTGCCCGGGATCGTCCCCGAGATCCAGAACAATCGTCTGCGTGTATTCGTCCATATTACCGTCTTCGAAATCATCAATGACAACGGCCTGAACACACCCGACGATGACACCTATCAATATGAACATAGATAGTTTTTTGATACTCATAACTTTTGTTCCCGATTATCTGATGTCAGCTTAATCATTTAATTGAAAATCCAGTAACCGTATCGGTGTCGACGCATAGGTCGTCAACGGCGAATCCTGCATCATAATCGACAGCATCCCATCCTCGAAATGATACGGATCAGCCAGCACTTCGTTGACAAACGGTCCGGGCTCAACATGAATAATTTGCCAATCATTCCAATTGTTGGCTGCCGTGGCCGCCTGAATGACCAGATCGCCATAGCGAATATAGATATCCGTGTCGGTCAGGTTCACATCCCCGTCCTGCCACGATTGATAGACGGCATACGCATCGCCATTTGATCGAACGTATATCTTCGGCCGGGTCCCCACCCAACTGCTGGTCTGGCCGGTGTTAAACTCTAATTCACTGCGCGTCCAGACGCCGGTTTGCGAATTGCGACAGTAATGATAATAGCGGCGGGCGCCAATCGAGCCAAATCGACTATAGGCATAGGAGCCGGACGCATAACTTTCCGGACTGCAGTGATACATCAGGACATGAACCCGCCCCTGTGAATCGACGAACTGGCCCTGCTGATTCATCATGCCGTAATAGGAACTCAACGTCACCACTGTTACGCCCGTCGAATCCAGCGTGATAAGTTGCCCGGTCGAAGAATCGGCAATTTTAACACCGCTATTATTGAGCCAGGTATCGCCCCCGTCTTCACTGTATGCATACATAATATCGTGGTTGGCGGTACCGGACCCTTCCCGCCAGGTCCAAGTCGCATGAAGTTTGCCGTCAGGACCATATCCAATAGGCCCATTCAGGTAAGGGTTGCGATCAGAACCGCTGGAGGTACCATCATCATAAGTCCCCTCACTATCGATCACCTGGTGAACATCGGACCAGCCTGTCCCGGCGGTATAGTCGGCAATCCACCAATCACCGTCACCGGACGTGCCGCCGCGATAGCTAAGCTGCAAATCGCCGCTCGGTGTCTGCCAGAACCGCGGATATGTCACGCCCGTGATAGTGCTGCCGGGGATCAAATAATCCTGTACCGCACCAAACAGTGAAGCATCCCATGTCACCGTAGAAGGATGGGTTGCAACGCCGGTCTGCGAGACGCGGTAATTGAGGTTATCACCATGGTGATCAAATGACAGATGAATGGTTCCATCGTTCGGACAAATGCCCATGCTGATCATGTTGTGCGCATCATTCGTTGTAAAATAATAATCCGTCAACACAATCACCGACCACTGGCTCACCTGCCATGATAATGAAAACATGCTCTGAACAACATCACCGGCAGTGCCGATCCCAAACCCGTTTGATCCTAATTTCCGTCGTGCCACACACACATAACCATCGCTGTTTTGGCCGCTGTAGAAAGTCATGTACTGCCAGCCGTTACAGGTTAAAACGGCCTCCTGCTGATACGGCAGTCCGTTGATCGCCCATCCATAACTGTCAATGGTCAAACCCTGACTGTCCACCGTCGTATCTGCAATTTTGGTTACCGAGGGAAACGCGCCCGCGGGCACTGACATTGTCCACAGACATCCCAGCACATAAAGAAGTTGAATCATCACCAAACGTTTCACAATCAATTCCTTATCTTAATTCAAATTATCTAATTTAGCTGCCAATCAAACACACGAAGCGTCGATGCCTCCTGTGCCATGACAGAGAGAGTTCCGTCGTTTAAAAACCGGTACATATCGCTCAACCTTCACCTGCAAGATTGCAGGTATTCTCCAAGCGATTTGCTGCCAATCGGCCCATCGTGACTGAGTAGAAGGGACCGCGATAATAAAGCTGTCGAGACATATAAAAAGCTTTGGGCGGCTGCCTGCGGCTGCCGGAAGCTCGAAATGATGCCGTCGGATGCGCACAGACGAGAGGCGGCCGTGCCAAAATAGCGACACAAATGATAACACATTTATCACGGTTGTCCCCCCGGGTTAAATCACTGCTTAGTTCGTCGGTAAACGAATCTCCTCGGTCGGAGCCTCGTAATTCTTATGCCAGCGTTTTTGCCATAAATCCTCGAGCCGAACGCTTTCAACCGACAAATCCCTGTAAATCATATTGACTTTTTTATTGTGGCGGTCAATACAGAAGCGTTCCATATCATTACCGTTAGTGAACATCTGCTCGCCGGCCAGTGAAGACGGGACCGGATCATCGCCGGCGGGCCAGCCAATGACCCAGCGTCCACAGGCAAAAACCGGAACACTGCCCGGTGTACGCATCCAATTTTCATAGGCCTTCGATGCTTTCTCAGCGTCGTAAAGATTACTGGTTGGATCTTCATACGCCCAATCGTAGGCGACTCCACCGTTGATCGTATAGCTTCCAATGGTGGATAATCCGGTTAACGTCCCCCAACTCCATTCCCACGGGACTGTCGCTGTTCCAAGCTGTCCGGAAGAGACGACCAAATCAGGATTCAGCTCAAATTTATTATAGGGTGCTGACGGACACAGCAGCAAATCGATCTTTTCGCCTTCCCTGAGCTGATCGCCGTATGCTTCATTACCGGCATACGGAGCCAATTTTCCCATCCAGTACTTACTGGTATCATCGTTATCATTTCGTGCAACAAACCGCTTGTTATTACAATCCATCTCGTACATCTCAATGGCCTTGGCAAGCTGATTCAGGTTGGATAGACAGACAACTTTGCGGGCCTGCTCTTTGGCTTTTTTGAGGCCTGGCAGCAAAATCGACAACAATAATGCAATGATGGCAATGACGACCAGCAGTTCAATGAGCGTAAATCCCTTTTCGGCTTTCCTGTTTCCGTCAGTCACTTTTTCATACTCCAATCATTTCCAACAGATAGCCGCGGGACCGGACATCCCGGCCCCGCAACTACGATTACATTTTTGAAAACGGATACGGTATCCGTTATTTGCGTTTCCGCAGACCCAACAGAGAGCCCATCCCCAGCAGAAGCATCGTAGCCGGTTCCGGAACGATCTGTAAATCAAGAATTCCCGAAGGTGACTCGGTAATGGCTGCACGAGCATCCGCATAAATTCCAACTGCAGCACCGGGCGTATCGGTTGTGATCTCATATGCCGGCAACGGAGTGGAACCCTGCCACAAAATCGTAAGATCGGTATACTTTGTGCCACCAACAAAGTAACCAACCTGAAACGTCGCAGCAGCCAATCTTTCAATAAACAGCGCTGTAACACCCGTTACGTCCTTTACACCGGAATTCTCATTGGTCGAGCCGTCACGAGCATATGAAGACACCTGGCCGCTGCTTCTCAAGCAAACCTCGACATAACTCGTCCGTACGTCACCGGACTCACCATCAGCCAAAGCCGTAGGAGTCTCAGTAAAACCAACGGCAATACCGAGATCTCTATCCCATGTCGCAGCCCCCTGGTCAACGTTTGCAAGCAGCATTTCCCCAACACCCAGCGTATAATCGTCACGCAGGAACAATACCTGCTCATGCGAATTCGATCCACTGTAAGACAATCGCAGATCGCCTGCTGCACTTGCGAAAGAGACGTTACCTTCGGTGTTTCCATCGTTAACTCTCGACAGAGTGTATTCAGACAAATCCGTGTCCGAAAAATCATCGACGAGTACAGCCTGCGCGGCTACGCCCATCACACATACCAACAATACTACAACTAACTTTTTCATCGTTCACATCCTCCAAAAACAAGATTAAAAAATTAAAGTACTTTAACTTACTTACACATTACACAACACACACTTCATAAACCGCCGGACGCCCGAGAACGAAAGCGCCCGGTCGGTTAACATTCCATCAATTACTCGCCGGTCCCTAAACCGCTGGTCAGCCATTTTGCGGCAAATTCCGCAAAGTCGGCCAGATCAACCTTACAGTACGAGGTTCCTTCACTGACAACGTCATAAAGACTGCCGTCAAAATCATGATCCAGGCAAGCCATCTCACCGGTCTGAACATAATACTCGTTGGCAATTTCATTGGCACTGCGGGCATAGTTGTAGATTTTCAGGTCATCGACCGAACCGCCATAGAGGTCGCCCAATAGATCGCGACTGGCAAACTGACGGCTGGCACCCAACAAAACCGCACGCTGCCAGGCAGCATACAGGGCCGGTGCTCCGGCATCGCCGGCAATAACCTCTTCACCGTCAACGTAAACCGCTATGGTTCCGCCGGCTGTCCATGTTGCCGCAATCAGATGCCATTCGGTGTCAAAGATGTCCGATCCGGGCTTGGCTGTCAGTCGTCCCTGCAGCGTTCCAACATCAGCCGCTTCACCGCGAACCTGAATGCGGGTATCAGTTGCATCGCCATTCGGCGTCAAGCTGAACGCAAAACCGCTGGTCAGCCCCTCGTTATAGGTGCCCAGCACCAACCCCGTTTGCGCCGGTTTGACCCAGCAGGTGATGGTTCCGGCATCCAGACCGGCACCGACACCGCCGGTTAGAGAACCGGCTTTCGGGTACGCCGCTGTACCAAAATCAACATATTCGTCAGTTCCCAATACCACGGCTTTACCTGTCCCGTTGACACCGGTTTCATAGCCCAATGTTACATCAGACGCCAGCAGTGCGTTCGGTTCGGCCAGACCGGAGACAGATTTGCCCTGACCGTTATTGCCATTACCGCTCGTATCGGCAAGCGTGTCTTCATCAAACAGGTATTCACCCACAATGCGTCCGACAGCGAGAGTCACAACATCAGAATAAATATCAACTTCGCTTCCGCCGCCAGAAACAGTCGCATCATTGGCAACCCTGCAGTAGTAATAGCCTTCGTCACTGACAGACGCATTCGTAATCGGCAGATTCGGCTCATCTGTACCAATCTCTGTGTCGCCGCCGATCTGATCATCTGCAGAATAGAACCACTGGTAGAGCGGCGTGCTGGCGCTGGTTACAGCGATGGTAAATGCGTCATACGTCGATGTGTCCTCAATTATCATTGTGCTGACCGGTTGACCGCCTTCGTCAATCGCCGGCAGACTGTTGGCTGTTGTGAAAGACCATACCGGGCCATCATAGTTATTGGGATCGTTGGGACCATAAACGCCCCCCTGACCATCATCAATACCTTCGAGTACCTTCCACAGATAATCCGAGCCTTCAGCCAGATCGGTTACCGTCGGGAACGTATCAACAAGGGCTGTACCATAATCAACATGGGCAACTTCGCCGATGTAGTACAGATTAGGATCGGGCAGAGTCACACTTTGCGATGTTGACATAAACACATAGTGCTTTTTGATGTCGGGATTAACCACCATAAAACCGTTGGGATCAAGACCGGCCTGCCAACTCAATATCACATCGGCAGTCCCGTCGCCCTGCGCGACTCCTGCAATTGGAGCCGCGTCGTCCGGGGTCGGGTCATGAGCAACAAAACTCGGATTTTCAATTCGCAGATTATCCAGATCACCGTAAGTGATTTCGCCTCTTAAGTCGGAATAGAATCCAACTGCAGCACCGATGCCGGTACCTGTTGCAACGGTGAGCGAGCGAAACACGGTATCGCCGCTGGCCGTGGAATATCCCACGTCAAAGGCGTCGGCTCCCGTTCGGGTGATGAACAGCCCGGTAATCACCGACAA
The DNA here is from genome assembly GCA_963675155.1 of Anaerohalosphaeraceae bacterium. Classification (GTDB taxonomy): domain Bacteria; phylum Planctomycetota; class Phycisphaerae; order Sedimentisphaerales; family Anaerohalosphaeraceae; genus 4572-13. Next base: position 2,893,642 of record OY775912.1, read on the forward strand.
ATCCTGGTTGGTCACATAACCCGTATTAGCAATCTGATGGTTTACCGTGTCAAAACCAATGCATCCCCAGCCGCTGGAACCCGCTTTGATGTACATATTGATATACCCCTGACGATCACCGGTTCCGGTTGAATCGGGGAGGTCCGCCATCGTGGCGACAGCAATACCGAAATCACAATTCAAACCACTGACTGAGGCAACCAATGCGTCAACACGAAGGGTCTCGCCGACTGACAGGCTGTAGTCATCCCGCAGGAGAAGAGTCTGCTCGGCATCGGTATCGGCCGGTTTGGACACCTGAAGGGTCCCCGAAGGAGATGCATATGACGTCGTGTTATTCGTGTTCTGGACGAGCACATAATTCATCGTGTACTCAGACAGATCAGTGTCTGAAAAATCATCAACTAATATTGCCGGAACAGCCGCCTGCACGCAAGCCCCCAAAACACCAATTAGCATCATTAGTACCACTAATTTCTTCATCATTAAGCCTCCTGATAATTAAAAGATTTTCATAACATATTTTTTGTCGTCTTAGTCAACACAAACAATTATTCATGTAATACTAATGATGGTGCTGCAAACAGCGTCCAGTCACCATCATTAGTATTATCACTGCCCTGTGTGGTCACGAGGGTCAGGAATCGATCCTCCGGACGAAGGGCAATAGAAATTTTCGCTGCCGCATCATCCGGCGTCATTTCCTTGCGAACAAACCGCGGCTGCCCGTCGACCAGCACATAAAAAGACGCGTTTGGAGTCTCACGGAAATACTTATACCTCTTCATAATATTCCAGTACTCTCGATACGTTTCTGACACCCCGCAAAGAGACGTAAATTCGGCAATCTGCATCTTTGTATAGTCACGCATCGCCTGCAGATCAAACGTAACGCCCTGGTTGGCACTCATGTAAATGGCCGGATTGTCGGGCGTACCGCACATCTGACCATTTAGACGCAGTTGGTGTCGCGGCACATCAACGGTCAATTCGATCCGATGCCATGCGCCGTTTAAAATCCCCAGCCAGTATTTGCTGTTGGTTGATTCAAATCCCTGGTAAATCGTTCCACTGGAATCAATCTGCGATAAGCCGTTGGGAACAAAAACGCCATCGATAAATACATTTGATGCCACCGGAATATAGTCGGACGGGCCCTCCTGCGACGTATAGGTATCCAGTAATTGTATTTGCCCATTGTATTCAATCCCCATATCGATCTTTCCGGTAGCAAAGCCATCACCTCCGCCAATGATATCGGCGAGATTCATTTGCTTCTGTCCCTTCCAGATAAAGCGTGTCGCAGAGTCAATCGTACGTACAAAGTCCTCATTGCCCAAAGCAATATCGTGAGCGGCCCCGTTGCTGTCGACCGTTTTCGCCTGCCCTTTGCTGATCTCATACTGTTTTTTCGAACGATCCGGAGCACCGGAAATCAGGACTGTTTTGCCGCGCATCACATGCAGCTCGGTTTCATCCAAATCCGCTTTAACGCCGAATTCAGTGCCTAAATCGATCACCTTGGAATTGGCGGTGCTGACCGTAAATCCAAGCCCCTGCTGGGAAACTTTGGCATAGAGCCGCCCGTAATTGAGGTACAGGTCCGCTTCTTTCATGATTTCAAATTCAGCCGGCCCTTCAATCGTCAACGTCACACCACGGTCCGTCTGAATTTCAACGAATCCCCGGGATAAACTGAGCGGCTCGTAATGCGTCAATAGCCTGTCGCCGGTCTCCAGTGAAATCGTCGAGTCAGCCCATTTGACATCAATCATATCGGTAATGGTCGCCACTTCGATACTGGCGTTGGGCGGGGTCATACGTAGATAGAATATCATCAGAAAGACCGCCGCCACAGAAGCAACCAGCGTATAAAGTCGAAACTTACTGAACTTGGCCGGCGGTTGATAATACCTGACAGGTTCCCGAACAACGGCAACCTTGGGCATCTTGACCGGACGTTCGACTTCTATTTCAGGCGCGTTTTTCTCAAATTCAGAAAGCGCCGCCCACATGGCCTTATCAAATCCGGTGTCTTCCAGATCACTGTCGGCCCGATCAATCTGACTGGTCACCAACTTCTGGATAATGGCATAGTCCTGCAGGAAATCGCAGTATTTTGCAATGGATTTCGGATCTTCTTCAATCCACTTATTCAGACATTCAATCTCTTTATCGGTAATGTCGTTTTCGAGCAATCGAACCAATAATACTTCAAACGGTTTTTTGGATTTCTCTGAACTCATTTACACCTCCCTCACAGCTAAGCGTCTTGAGACACATGAGCGAAGCAACGCAATAATACGTGAGAAACTCTGGCAAATACCACTGGAGGATCGCCCGGTCATCTTTGAAATACGTTTCAAGGGGATGTTTTTTTTATACCTCATGGCAAGAAGCTTTTTGTCTTTGTCAGACAGTTTGGCTAAGCATTGCTGCATAACCTGAATACGATCCGTCAGGTTTTCACTGGACTGCTGAGCCTGGGTTGAAATCAGATCGTAATACTCCTCCTTAAAGATCATTCGACTGCGTTTATTCTTTTTCATAAACTCCAGCGCCTTATAATGGGCGATGGAAACAGCCCAGGCTCCGAAGTTTGTCCCCTCTTCAAACTCATCAAACTTCTCCCACAAGGTCGAGGCTGTTTCCTGCAGGATGTCCTCGGCGTCGCTTTGATTGTGGACTAATAGAAGCAGGAATGAATAAAGACGCAGATGTACCCTGTCATACAAACTGAAGAATAGGTTGCTTTTCGGTTTATTTTCCATATTTCCACCTATACAAATACTCTACTAGCCACCCAACTCTTCTATATGGCGAATTTATCAGATTATTTAGGTGAAATTTTGAAATTAAGGATGTTTTTATCAAAATATCAGTATGTTCCCTATTCTCAATACACACTATTTAAGAGGCACACCCTCTTTGCATAAGTTGGCTGATTCATTATCATATCGGTAAAAATGAGGAGTAAATATCAAAATTTCCGACGGAACTGAGAAGGGGTTTGGCCTGTGGCGTTCTTGAAATAGCGCGAAAAATGTTCCGGATCAGTAAACTCCAATTCGCCGGCTATTTGATAAATGGATTGACTGTTGTTGAGAAGCTTCTTTTTAATTAACTCTATCCGGAGCCGCTCTATCTCACCTTTAATGGTCTTGTTTAAATACTTTTTAAACCGTTTTTCCAATTCCCTGCGTGACAATCCCGCCGCATTGACCACATCGATCGCCTGAATGGGCCTGTGAAAATTGCTCCGGATAAAAATCAATGCCGCCACGACAAACTCATCGCTGATGGCTAACACATCGGTTGAACGACGCTCAATAATTTCAACCGGTACAACCTGGATTGTCTGATTATCGGTTAGCTTGAGAATCAGTTGATTCAAATGCTGTGCGGCCCAGAATCCCGCCCGTTCAAAATCCAATTCGATGCTGGACATCGAAGGCGACGAAAGATTGCAGACAAGTTCGTCATTATCCACGCCAAGGACCGCAACTTCTTCGGGCACGCTGAAACCGGCGATTTTACAGGCCTCTAGAATATAGAGCGCACGGTCGTCATTACAGGCAAAGACGCATAACGGCCGCGGCAATTGTTTCAGCCATTCAGAGATTTTCCAGCGTTCCGTTGAACTCTGTTGCGTTCCGGAAAAATCATCTTTGTATTCAAACAACTTTGAAACGCTGTTTTCTTTTAATACTGATGCAAAACCGTTTGCTCGTTTTTCGGACCACTGCAATCCTCGGAAACCACAATAGGCAAAATTATAAAATCCTAAATCGAGAAAATACTCTGCCGCCATTTTCCCAATTGCATATGAATCGGTCACAATGGTCGAAGAACCCGGAATCAGTTCCCTTTGTGTATCATTAATCACCTTCGGAATATCCATGGTCATCATGGGAACGGTGCTGACTGCATCACGAATCAGCAATCCATCCATTTTTTCAATCGGCAGCCCAAAATCCCGCCCCGAACTGCGTCGATGCAGATAATCCGGCGGCTGGATGTGTACTTCCCAATCCGCCATTCCGGAAATATAACGCTCGGCCCCCGCCAAAAACTTTCTGCCGGAAGCACGTGACGTATCGACAATGATCATTATTTTTTTCATGTTAAATCTTCACGTAAACGCAATATGGTTATTTTTTAACGCAAAATGGTCTTAAAGTACATCATTTTCGGGGTAGAATATGAAAAATTTACGCCCCTGCTGCTTGCAATTACGGATTGGAAGCGGATAATAAACGCTTGTTAATTGCGTTTTCAGTACTAATAAGTGTGCAATCGAGAAATTAGGAGAAAATCATGCCTTATACGGTCGGTTTAGACTATGGAACGAACTCTGTACGGTGTCTGATTGTTAATACTGCAGACGGAAGCGAACTGGGAACCGCGGTTTACGAGTACGAATCCGGCCAAGCCGGCATTTTACTCAATCCTTCCGACCACAACGTCGCCCGCCAAAATCCGGCAGATTATCTTAAAGGCCTTGAACAGACAATTATTGAGGCCATGAAGCAAGCCCAAAAAGCAGATGCATCATTCAGCCCCTCTGAGGTTATTGGCATCGGGGTTGACACCACCGGCTCAACTCCCATTCCTGTTGATGCGGACGGTGTTCCCCTTGCCCTGAAGCCGGAATTCAAAGACAACCTGAACGCCTATGTCTGGCTCTGGAAAGACCATACCGGCTATGCGGAAGCCGCCGAGATCACTGAACTGGCGGAAAAAGAACATCCCGAGTACCTGGCCAAATGCGGCGGAACCTATTCATCAGAATGGTTCTTCAGCAAACTGCTGCACTGCCTGCGGACCGATGCGGCAGTCTTCGATGCGGCTTATACGTGGGTTGAACATGCGGACTGGATTACCGGCATTCTGACCGGTACCGATCACCCTTCTAAAATTAAACGCTGTCGATGTGCGGCCGGCCATAAGGCTATGTTTAACAGTGCCTGGGGCGGCTATCCGGAAAAAGACTTCTTGGCCAAGCTGGACCCGAAACTGGGAAAACTTCGCGAAACACTGGGCGATGAAACCTATGCGATTGATACCTCCGCAGGCGGATTGACCGCAGACTGGGCTCAAAAGGTTGGACTGCCGGAAGGCATTCAAGTGGCCATGGGTGCCTTCGATGCCCACTTGGGCGGTGTCGGCTCCGGTATCGGCGAGGGCACTCTGGTTAAGATCATCGGCACCAGCACCTGCGATATGGTTGTGTGGCCGACGGACCGCGAACTGGCTGATGTGGTTGGTATTTGCGGTATCGTGGACGGATCGGTTCTGCCGGGCTATCTGGGACTGGAAGCAGGCCAATCGGCGGTTGGTGATATCTTTAACTGGTTTGTCAATTATATTCAGCCCGGCGGAAAAGAAGCCGGCGACCATGTCGCATTGACGGAAAAAGCCAACCAGTTAAACCCCGGCCAATCCGGCCTGATCGCTCTGGATTGGAACAACGGCAACCGTACGATCCTGGTTGACCAGCGACTGACAGGGCTGTTGATCGGACAAACACTGCACACCAAGCCGGCAGAAATCTACCGTGCATTAATTGAATCAACCGCCTTTGGCGCCCTGACCATTATCAACCGCATTGAAGAATACGGCGTATCCATCAAGGAAGTGGTCAACTGCGGCGGTATTGCAGAGAAAAGCCCGATGGTCATGCAGATTTACGCTGACATCCTCGGTCGCGAGATGAAAGTCTCGCGTTCGGCTCAAACCTGTGCTCTCGGTTCGGCGATTGCCGCGGCGGTTGTCGCCGGCAGTGCCAACGGCGGCTACGATGACTTTGCCTCAGCGCAAGCGGCGATGACCGGTGTGAAAAATGTCGTCTATAAGCCTATTCCCGAGAATCAGGCCGTTTATGCCAAGCTTTACAAACTCTACAAACAGCTTCACGATGGTTTTGGTGTCGCCGGCTCTGCGGTTGACATGGCCAATGTGATGAAAGATCTGCTGGACATTAAAGAATCCTGTCAGGAGTAAGGCTCATGCTGGAAAATTTAAAGATTGATGTCTGCGAAGCCAACCTCGAACTGAAGCGTCGGGAACTCATCATTTACAGTTGGGGCAACGTCAGCGGGATTGATCGCGACAAGGGTTTGGTTGCCATCAAGCCAAGCGGGGTTTCGTATGATACGCTGACCCCCGATGATATTGTTCTGCTGGATCTTGACGGCAATGTCGTCGAAGGCGAGCTTCGCCCTTCTTCTGATACACCGACGCATCTTGAGTTGTATCGTCAGTTTCCCACTATCGGCGGCGTTTGCCATACGCATTCGCTGCATGCAACGATCTGGGCACAGGCGTGTCGGGCCATCCCCTGCCTGGGAACCACTCATGCGGATTATTATTACGGGGCCATCCCGGTCACACCACTGATGACGGACGGTCAAATTGAATCGGACTACGAACTGAATACCGGCAAGGTGATTGTTGACACGTTTGCCTCCATCGACGCCAATCAGATGCCGGCGGTGCTGGTGGCCAATCACGGACCGTTTACCTGGGGGCCCACGCCTGCCAAGTCGGTCGAGGCCGCCGTGGTACTGGAACAGGTCGCGGAGATGGCTTTGAAGACGGCTATTTTGAAGCCGGAACTGCCCGCCATCTCTCAGACGCTGCTGGATAAGCACTATCTACGAAAACATGGTAAAAATGCCTATTACGGACAAACATAACCTAGCGGACAAAAATAACATAGGAGTACTCTAATGAAAACGTTGAAAGAATTTGAAGTATGGTTTGTTACCGGCAGTCAGCATTTATACGGCCCGGAAACCCTTAAGCAGGTTGACGCCGATTCTAAGCAGATTGCGGATGCCCTGAATGACGCCGCCGAAATCCCCTGCAAAGTAGTCTTTAAACCCGTTCTAAAATCCCCAGACGAGATCACCAACCTCTGCGTTGCGGCGAATACGACTCCCAATTGTATCGGTTTGATCACATGGATGCATACGTTCAGTCCGGCTAAGATGTGGATCGCAGGTCTGTCACTGCTCCAAAAACCGTTCGTCCACCTGCATACGCAGTTCAACCGCGACATTCCGTGGGCTGACATCGATATGGACTTCATGAATCTGAACCAATCCGCTCACGGCGGCCGGGAATTCGGGTTTATTTGCAGCCGTCTTCGCAAAAACCGCAAAGTGGTCGTGGGGCACTGGCAAGAAGATGATGTCCGCCAGCGTCTGGGGGCCTGGATGCGTGCGGCCGCGGGCTGGAATGAAATGCAGAATCTGAAAGTTTGCCGCTTTGGCGACAATATGCGTGAAGTGGCCGTGACCGAAGGCGACAAGGTCGAAGCCCAGAAGCAATTCGGTATGTCGGTCAGCGGTTACGGTGTTGGCGACCTGGTGGAGGTGATCAAGGGTGTCACTGACACACAAATTGGTCAGCTCATTAGCGAATATAAGGATCAGTATAAATTTAATGTCAGCGATGACCACATGGAGCCCATCCGTGAATCGGCCCGTATCGAAGCCGGGATGCGTGCGTTCCTTGAACAAGGCGGTTTCAAAGCCTTTACCACAACATTTGAAGACCTCCACGGCATGCTTCAGTTGCCGGGCCTGGCCGTTCAGCGGCTAATGGCCGAGGGATACGGTTTTGGTGCCGAAGGCGACTGGAAAACCGCGGCACTGGTCCGCACAATGAAAGTCATGGCAACGGGACTGGAAGGCGGCACCTCGTTTATGGAAGACTATACGTATCATCTGGATCCGGCCAACCCGAAAGTACTGGGGGCTCATATGTTGGAAGTTTGCCCGTCCATTTCAGACGGCAAGCCTTCGCTGGAAGTGCATCCGCTGGGCATCGGCGGCAAAGATGACCCTGTCCGCGTGGTGTTTAATACCGCAACCGGCGATGGTTTAAATGCTTCTCTTGTTGACATGGGCAATCGTTTCCGTATGATTGTACATACGTGCGATGTGGTTGCTCCGGATGCGGACCTGCCAAAACTGCCGGTCGCCCGCGTATGCTGGGTACCGAAACCGGATATTAAGGTCGGCGTCGCAGCATGGATTCTTGCCGGCGGTGCTCACCACACCGGCTTCAGCATGGCGCTGACAGCTGAACATATGGAAGATTTTACGGAAATGGCCGGGATTGAGTATCTCCAGATTGATGAGAATACCACCATCCCCGGCTTCAAGAGTGATATTCGCACCAATGAAGTGTATTACATGCTCGGCAAGGCACTGACCTAAGCCGAATATGAGTCAATTTGCTTGTTAAAACGGAAATTAAACGCGCAAAAATTAATGTTAATTCACACGCAGGAGGCAAAAACATGAAAAAGAATTTACTGTACAGTGTCAGCATCATCTTGTTATGCACCTTTATTGTTCTGACCGGATGCAATTCTGCATCAAGCAATGGTGAAGCAAAGGCGGCAAAGGGTTTTTCCAAAGCTGATTTTGGAACAACCAAAGACGGCAAAAAAGCCGATCTTTACACCTTGACCAATGCCAATGGTCTGGTTGCGAAAATCACGAATTACGGCGGCACCATGGTTGAACTATGGGTCCCGGATCGTGACGGTAAATTAGGCGACATTCTTCTTGGTTTTGACAACATTAAAGATTATGAAGAAAAAAGCCCCTATTTTGGCAGCCTCATCGGCCGTTACGGCAACCGCATCGGCAAAGGTAAATTCACACTCGGCGGTAAAGAGTATACGCTGGCGAAGAATAACGATGAAAACCATTTGCACGGTGGTCTGAAAGGTTTTGACAAGGTGGTCTGGGACGCAACACCTTTTAAAAACTCCAAAGGTGTCGGCCTGAAACTGCATTACCTCAGCAAAGACATGGAAGAAGGCTATCCGGGCAACCTGGATGTGAACGTCACCTACATGCTGACTGACAAAAATGAACTGACCATCGAATACATGGCAACCACTGACAAGCTGACGGTCTGCAATCTGACCAACCATAACTACTACAACCTGGCCGGTCAGGGCACTCGAAACAATTACGACCATCAGTTGATGATCAATGCCGACTATTTCACACCCGTCGATAAGGGACTGATTCCGACGGGAGAACTGCTGCCGGTGAAAGGCACACCGATGGACTTCACCAAGCTGACACCCATTGGGGCTCGCGTCGATGATGACTTCACCCAACTGAAGTACGGCGGCGGGTATGACCACAACTGGGTACTGAAGAAAAAGGGGAGCGAAATGTCGTTGGCAGCCGAAGTCTATGAACCGACGACCGGTCGTGTCATGGATATTTACACCAATGAACCGGCGATTCAGTTCTATTGCGGCAATTTCCTCGACGGCACATTCGCCGGTAAAGAAGGGAAGGTCTACAAACACCGATATGCTTTCTGCCTGGAAACACAGCATTATCCGGACTCGCCGAATCAGCCCGGTTTCCCGACCACAACGCTGCGTCCGGGACAGGTCTATAAGACGAAAACTGTTCATAAGTTCACTACCAAATAGCACGTAGTACCCAAAAACGTTTTTTAAGGAATAATAATTATGACTGGATTGGGAACACTTACACTTGCCGCAAGCTCATGGCACGGACTTGACACGGCCATCCTGGCGGTCTTCTTCCTGGCCATGATCGGCATTATTGTCTGGGTTATGCGACAGAAAGAAGAGACCACGCAGGACTATTTCCTGGCGGGTCGAAATGCCGGGTGGCTGGAGATCGGTTCTTCAATTTTCTCCTCCAATATCGGTTCTGAGCATCTCGTCGGTTTGGCGGGCGCCGGCTTTGTCAGCGGCATGGCCATGGCTCACTGGGAAATGCATGCATGGCTGATTCTGGTACTTGGCTGGGTCTTTGTACCATTTTACGATCGCATCAAAATCTTCACCATGCCGGAATTTCTGGAACGTCGTTTTTCCGCCAAGTCACGTTCGGTTCTGTCCATCATTTCGTTGGTCAGTTACATTCTGACGAAGGTGGCTGTGACGGTTTACTCCGGCGGCGTCGTCTTTGGTACCGTCTTCGGGATTAAGTCCCTGATGATCATGGGGGTTGAAGTCGACTTCTTCTGGATCAGTGCCATCGGACTTGTGGTTATTACCGGCATCTACACCATTCTCGGCGGCATGAAAGCGATCATGTACACCTCGGTCTTGCAAACACCGGTATTGCTGATTGGCTCCATCGTCCTGTTGTTCTTGGGACTGAAAGCCGCCGGCGGTTGGGGCAATGTAGTTGAAGCCTGCGGTGACAACATCCACCTGATTCGCGCCCACGATGACCCGGAATTCCCATGGACCGGCGTTATTTTTGGATCCATGATTATTGGTTTCTGGTACTGGTGTACGGACCAATATGTTGTCCAGCGTGTCTTGAGCGGTAAGAATCAGACACAGGCTCGCCGGGGTGCGATTCTGGCCGGTTACTTCAAACTGCTGCCGGTCTTTATCTTCCTGATTCCGGGTATGATCGCGTTTACGCTGTTCAAACAAGGAACCATGGCAGTGGACAGTTCGGACTCTGCATTTGCTACGCTCGTCGCCCAGATCCTTCCAATTGGTTTTAAAGGTATCGTTGTCTGTGGCCTTCTGGCAGCATTGATGAGTTCGCTGGCATCCTTGTTTAACTCCTCCGCGGCTCTGTTCGTCGGTGATTTCTACACCAAGATGAAACCGCAGGCCACCGAACAACAACTCGTGGTCGTCGGTCGTATCGCCACCGCCGTTATCGTGGTTCTGGGCATCCTCTGGATCCCGGTGATGAAGGCGTTCAGCAATGTGCTGTATGAATACCTTCAGGCTGTACAGGGTCTGCTGGCGCCGGCGATTGCGGCGGCATTCTTCATGGGTGTGTTCTGGAAACGGACCACCGCCGCAGGTGGTTACTGGGGACTGACCCTTGGTTTCGCATTGGGGATGTTCCGATTGGTCCTGAATGTCATGTACGGAGCCAAAGTCGGCCTGGTAATTCAAGCAGCCAAGCTGAAAATCCAGTTAGGCAAGATGATTGCCGGCGGCGAGGAAGATGTCATTGCTTCGGTCAACGGTTTGATCACCGGCATCAGTGAAAAGCTGGGTGATACCGGTGCTGCAGTACAGGACACGTTGACACAGGCTGCGGCCTCGCTGTCAGTGCCCGGCAAAACAGACGCTGCGAGCGGACTGGTTGCTAATGCACACAGCGCATTGAACCAGATGTTCATCGAACAGCATGGCTTCCTTTATAAGATTGCCGCAATCAACTGGCTGCATTACTGTATTTTCTTATTCCTGCTTTGCATTGCAATCACGGTCGTTGTCAGCCTGATGACACCTGCACCGTCAAAAGAGCAGCAGCGTTACACGTATTTTGCTGCAACGGAAGAAGAAAAGCTTGCAACACGCAAGAGCTGGAATATGTGGGATGTGGTCCATACCGTGATTATTCTCGGTATCGTCATCGCGTTCTATATCTACTTCTGGTAATCAGATTTTAAACGTGTTTTTTAAACGGCTCCGGTGAAGTCTTCGCCGGAGCCGTTTTTTATTGCTATGCAAAACTTAATCTGCTGCTTGAAACAATCTTCCCATTGACAAGATCGCCATTCGCCGGGCTTTCACTACCGCTCAAACATGCGTCTCGCTTTTCAGAATATCACCGGCATACCAGCGGATCTTGTATAAGACATCTTGCTCACACCTGAAAGTCATTCAGTCGTCATTGATGTATTGCTGGAACTCAACCCCGAAGCCGTCGCCGTCACCATGATCAGCCCCGGTTGATCGGTCACACGGATAATCGCCGCTGCGATCCCTGCCTCCGCATCAACCGTTACCGGGCTTTGCAAAAAACCTTCACCTGTCACATTGAACGTGACCGCCCTGGAATCATCCGGCAGTACCGTGCCTTCAGCGTCAAGAATCGAGGCATAAACAAAAATCGTCTCGGAGCCATTGGCCGGAACATCGTCGCTGACATCAAAAGCAACGGCCAGCGATTGCCCCGACCCGGGCGTATCGACCGTATACACAGCCGCAACCTGTCCGTCAATCAATCCCTCGGCCTTGATCCGGCCGGTCTGATAGCTGACACCGCTGAAGGTAAACGGCGGATGCAGTAAGTTACCCGATATACTGTCCGAATCCGGCGAACGAGTGGCCTGCAACGTGTCATTGACATAAAGCCGAATCTGCTCGCAGTTACTGTAAACCGTCACATCTGATGGCGAAGAACTCGTCCAGCAGTTCGCCACAAAGACCATCGGCCCGGACTCAAGTCCCGCCGCCGCAATATCCGCATCTCGCTGGCTCTGCCAGAAATAATACGAGAATTTCGGCAGCCGGAACGGATCCAATACACCCGACGGATACGGGCCGTAATCAATCCCAACCCATAGTCCGTCTCCGCACATATTGGACTGTCCGAGATTGATATTGTGTCCTTCCCGATGATTTTGGACCTGGGCAATCATCGCCGCTTCGCCGCCGTCATACTTGGTCGAAACATCGGCGTCTCGATGCACATCGCTGCCGCCGGCATCGCCGCCAAATTCCCAATGGCCGTATTCACTGACAATCAAAGGTCGATTCCCGGAATAGGTATAAGCCCCCGCACTTGGCGTGGCAATATAAATATCATAGGTCGTATCATACTTCCAGCCCGCCACATAACACTGATTGCCCGGATATTCAGCGTGCCCGTATGAAACAGCCGTTTGAGCATACGTTGAATCAAAATTCGTTTCATTCAGCGAAAGCTCCCAACCGATCACACAGGGGTGATTTCTGTCGCGCCGGATCATATCACGCATATCCTGGTATGAATGATTTTGAAACGTGGTCCCCCCGACATACTGAAAACCCGGTATCGCGTCCAGCACCAAAATCCCCAGTTCGTCACAGGCATCCATAAACGCCGGATCCTGCGGATAATGGGACATGCGGATAAAATCAAAACCCGCGGCCTTCAATTTCTCCGCATCACGCCGCTGGGCCAGATTACCGGCCGCATACCCGATATACGGATAATCCTGAAGCCGGTTGGTCCCGCGGAACTTAAACGCCTGTCCGTTTATCTTAAATCCTTCAGCCTTGCTGAAGCTGATACTCCGAATACCAATCGGTGTTTGATAGATATCCGACAGCGTTTGGCCGTCATACACTTCCGTATAAAGCGTATACAGATAGGGGCTGTTGGGATGCCAGAGCGAAGGATTCATGACCGTCGCTGTCTGTGTGAACGTAGTGTCCGCACCGCCCGAAAGACTCTGAGTACTGGACGCCTCAGCCACGACATCACCTGCCGCATCAACAACAAATGTTTTGACCGTACAGTCCACAGCCGCGGCATCTTCGTTCAGAATATGCGTCTTAACCTGAACCTGAGATTCGTCAGTCGTCACAGACGGATACGTCACAAAAATGCCGCCGCCGGCAATCATATCGGCGTAAACCGCGTCTGTCACATGAAGCGGATCGGTCACATGCAGCCAGACATCCCGATAGATGCCGCCCCAGTTAAACCAGCCTTCGTTCCCAATGGGCACATCGGTATTGTCGGTGTTGTCCACTTTCACCGCAATCACATTGTCCGTCCCACCGTAACTGACAACATCCGTCACATCCACCGTAAACGGCAGATAGCCGCCGTAATGCGTGGTCAAATGCGTCCCGTTTACCCAGACATCACTGACGGTATTGGCCGCTTCAAATTCGATAAACAGCTTTTTACCCTGTTTGTCACTCCCAACAGTAAAGTGCTTGCGATACCAACTGACACCTTCATAACTGTAGTCCGGCCACCCCGGCCGCAGCGGATCCGGCTCGGACAAATTCATCGGCGGATTATGCGGGATATTCACCGCATCCCAGGATGAGTCATCGTAGGAAACCACGCTGGACGCATCGCCGGAAACAGCTCCTCTGTAAAATTTCCAGCCGACATTAAACGAAACCTTCTCCCGCACCGATTCCTTCTGCGTATAGGGATATTTCGCCCCCAGAAGCCAGTCCTGAGCAAACACATACCAATCATCAATATTGATGGTATTATCCGGATTAAAATCACAAGTACCCTTAAAATTGGCTTGTCCCTGTGTGGTCTGCCAAGCTGAAGAAAAAACGCTATAATCCGCTAAATCCACAACCCCGCTGTCATCAATATCGGTCGAAGGAGGCTCAACGGAAACAGGCGTGGCGGTAATCGTAAAAGCATCATATTCGGCGGTACAACTGCCTCCTTCGTTCTGACTGTTTGAATAAAGTCCGAACCCGGTAATCGCCCCGGACAAATCGACTGCCGCTGTCGAACCCCGCTCCGCAGTCGAAATATTGAGTTCATCCCATTGATCCGCCGCTGGATCATAAGTGACTGTCACCGTCTCAAACGTATCACTGCTTGAAACCGAAACGTCTTTTGCAACATACCAACTGCCTCCGACCTGCACAACAAGACTGGACTCGGGCGTTTGGTCATAGCTGTCATACTTGCGTAATTGATGCGTAAAAACAATCTCAGTATAAGAGGATGTGTCCACCGAGTATTCAGATGTGTAAATCAGATTTTCACAATCACCATTATGATAAACCCATGCAAAATCACCATAGATTCCACCGTTGCCGGAATTATAAACCCCGGTCCAGCCGGCCAAGCTGATAGTGCCCTCATCACCGGTAAACTCCTCGGTATAAAGCACATCGGCGTCAACAGATGAAACAACACAAATGAAGCAGAATAATGCCAATAAGACATGTCTAACCATCAAGTCCCCCCGATGCGTTTATATAATATTCGAAAAATTCTCACCACACCTCATTTCCAAAGCCGCATACTCAACTAAACCGTTTCTGATCGCGCAAAGCTGGTTTCAATAAAAGCCTTGACCTGGTTCGTCAATAATCCTTAAACCCTTCCAGCCATTCAGGCCAGTCTCCGTTCCAACCGGACCGGTCAAACTCTTTATGCCATTTTAACGTCCACATCTCTTTAATGTCAACTTTTCTGCTTGAAGTATCCAAAAACAGCATATTGGGTCCACCGTTGTGCCGATCCAGGGCAAACACACTCATATCGGAGCCCGATCGCTGAACCCCTCTATGCAGTGGAGGCGCATCGGTATCCATCGGGTTCGTCCCATCCCACATCCCTCCGCTCATCAACGGGATATAGGCCGCATTGGAAACTTCCATCTTACGAAAATAAAGCGGTATCCAGGCAGGATTCGTGTCATAAGTGTCCGGCACACCCTTTTCTAACGGATTCAATGTCCAGGCATTGACGCCATAACTTCCAAACTGACCGGTCTCGCCCCAATAGGGAATATCCCCGTCCAAAAAGCCCGTATCACCATACACACCCCAGGCCGCCAGGGTTAGGTCAATCTCCAAAGCCGAATTATTCCAGTCCGGAATATCAGACAGGAATTTCTTAACCGATGGACACATGCGAAGATCATCAGCCCCGTCATAGTAAGCCATCAAATCCGTCATCCACATCGTTCCGCCGTTCCAGCCAATCGGCATACTGCCGTTGTAATCCTGGCTGTACAACGTAAACAAAACGCCCCACTGCCTCAGGTTGGACAGACAGATGACCTGCCGGGCTTTCTCCTTGGCTTTCCTAAGTCCCGGCATAACCACCGACAGCAGCAAAGCGATAATGGCGATCACCACCAGCAATTCGATCAGCGTGAAACCTTTCTTGCGAATTTTCTGCATAAAGCCTCTCACAATCTGCGTTACCAACAGGGGATCCATGAATATCCATGAATCCCCCCGTTGATTTCATCTCTTTTAGACGACTCAACCGCTACTACGGCATTGCACAAGCCGATTCAGGGATACGGTTGCAATCCAGCCATGTATCGGCAAGCGCGGCAAAATCAGTCAGATCCACCTTGCAGTTGGGCTGGCCTTCCGGACCTGTAACATCAAACTGCAGCCACTCTGCTTCCCAATCGCATACATAATCGACGTCGGGATTCGTTTCGACGTACTCTTCGCCGATTTCGGTAGTGGTCAACGCTTTGCTGTAAACCTTGACGTGGGCAATGTTGCCCGTGAAATCAGCATCCTCTGCTCCCTCGTTCCAGGCACCGACGATCACCGGAGCTAAATTCCCGGATGCAGAGATATCGGAGACAAAGTACGTTCCGTCCGTTACGGTACCAAGCTCGCCATCGACATAAATTCTTTGTTCCGAGCCATCGTACGTCATCGTTACCATGTGCCACTCGCCATCGGCAACCGACCAGTCAGCAGAAAGACGATTGTCCGCTCCATCGGCCTGAACAAGAACGTTGCCCGCGTCATCCAAGGCAATAACAGGGCCTGAACTTTCACCCGGTGCCTTGGAAAAGACACCCTGCCAGGCATAATTGGAGGTACGAAGCCATGCACTGATGGTAATCGAGTCCTGGTAGAAGTTAAAGAATTCTTCCGTGCCGCCGATTTTCAGCACCGGGCAGTCGGGGTCGTCTATGTCAAGCACCACGGAATTACCGCCGTCAATGCCGCTGTTGTCCGTTGTAAATTCCGTGTTCGGATCAACGACACCATCAAATACGAAATCTGCATCAGGCTCAATCTCAAGAATCGAATCATCCAAATCACCGTCCAGCTTCCACCAACTGATTAACCGCTCGGTAACAACCACGGCATTTGCCGTAGCATCCCCTTGCGCATTAGAAGCATAACATGTGTAAATGCCTTCGTCATCCGGGAATGTCACCTCGTTGACCGTCAGTTCTGCTGTATCCAGGCCGCCATACTTGACAATATCCGTCAGTGTGACGCCATCCTTACTCCAAACAATTGTGGAACTGCCAAGATTATTACCGACAGCTGTAATGGTCGCATTAACAGAACCGTCACCGGGCACCGATTGTGCATAAGGTGTCATGGAGTCAATTTCAGGAGCTTCAGTGACCATGAAACTCCACACAGCACTGTCAACTGGAAGATCGGGACCTCCAAGCTCATTCGGCTCATACCCCACGACTTTCCAGTAATAGGTTTTGTTAGCAGTCAGCGTCGGGCAGTAGGACATCGTCTCATTCGGCTCACTGAATAATTTTTGATACCCATGGCCAAGAGGATCCAGCGTCAGATTCGGATCATCTTCTGTCCCGACATAGAGATCGATCGTGTTCACAATCGCAGTTGGATCATAGGTCCATGTCAAACACGCGTCCGTGCCCACCTCTGCCCCGTTTGTCGGGCTGACAAGAATGATCGGAGATGGAGGGGTCGGGTCTGTCGTGAAGTTATCAAAGTTGATAGTAGTCGGACCCGTCGCAATAACTTTCAAATCAAGGGCATACGACCCAACCGGTAGTGTGTAAGTAATTTCAGCGGTGGTCCACTGGCCCACAACGGGCGTGATCTCATCCCAACCAAGCCAATGCTTTGCGTCAGTGTAATAATCGAGGTTAATGCCGATGAGACCGGCACTCGTAGCATAGTAGTCAAAATATAGAGTTATCTCATCTCCCTCGACACTCGCTTCAAACTCGAAGTACTGACCGAATCGTGCTTCATCATTCCAGTTGGCTCCTGTCGAGATCGTCTGAAGACTGTAGTCCCCGCCAGCCGCCATCGTACCATCAACGGCTACGGATGCTGAACCCGTTTGCTCTGTCCACCACACCCCCAATTCTCCCGTTTCAAAGTCACCATTACTGATCCAATTCTCTGCTTGTGCCGATACCGCCATCACAAAAACCAGCACCATCAATAAATATACTTTTTTCATACTCATTACCTCCGACTTTTAAGTTATTGCCAGCAATTCACTGTTATGCCAAACCACAAACACCAGCATACCTTCCTCATCAGAAAGAGCCTTTACTCTTAATGCCAGCAGCAAAAATCACTAAGGCTGAATTTCAGCGTATGCTTATTTTCTACTGCGTCTCATCAACAGCGTGCTTCCCAGAGCCATCAGGGCCAAAGTCGCCGGTTCGGGAACAGTTGCGTTGAAGTTATCAAAGTTGACAGTCGCCCAGTCAGCCACTTCAATTTTCAAATCAAGAGCATAAGTGCCTTCCGGAAGTTCATAAGAAATATCAACGGTAGTCCACTCGCCCTCAACGGGTGCAGACGACTGAAAGAACACCGATGTCCAACCGAGCCAATGCTTCGCGTCAGTGTAATAATCCAGGTTAACGCCCAGCGACCCCCAGCCATCTGTCACGGCATAGTAATCAAAAGTCAGGGTGAACTCGTCTCCCGCCGCACTTGGGGTAAATTCAAAATACTGACCGAATTGCGCCGACCACGTTGCTGTCGCTGAATACGATTCCATACTGTAGATGCCATCCGACGCAAGCGTGTCAACGACCGTCAAGGTTTGACTCGCGGGTTCTACCGGATATGTCCACCAGTCCGTAGCGTCACCGGTCTCAAAACTCCCGTTCGAAATCACATTCGCCTGAGATCCCGCGACCAGCATGACAGCCAGTAACATCACAACACTCTGTTTCATCTTTCCATCCTCCAAAACAATAAAAGTTTCGTTCGATTTTTCAAAGAACACACCGCTTATATGCCGGTGCAATCCCTACCTCTCCGTATGATTCATAGTAGCACATGAACAAACACAGCGTCAAGTAAATTCTTTATTTTTTTATGAAACTGTTTTATTTCTTTCAGTTGTTTTATTTTCGTATCTCTGAAGATGGAAATAAGCCTTTAAAGGCCAAATAATGAGGACCGCTAACTATTTCTTTTCAATGTAGATATATTTCTACTTTTTGTGTCGTTGCATAATATTTAAGCTGACTGATAGATTTAATGCATAATCAATCGTTTTTGTGATCATTCCGCCGCAATGCAATAAATGAATAAGGCTCTGCATACAGAAACATTTTCTGCCCCTGTTTGGTCACTTTGACGTTTCTGACCACCTGCTGTTTTAACGCAATCATCTCCCCCGCTGTCGCGGCCCATTCCGCACCGTCAGATTCAATATAAACTCTCCGTCGCAGCGGACTTTTATTAATCAACAACAAAAGCGGTTTCCCCGCGACGTCCACTGCCCCTATTGCCCGGCAATCATCGGAACTGCTCTCCGACCGTATCACCGTACCGCCCTGCACCGCGGAAATCAGCCGAAACATATCAAGACTCAGCGTCGGCGCATATGGCGCGTCCTGTGTAATAATACTGGCAAAGAAATCCTGCTCCGACCACACATCCCGCGACGTCCGCCACAGCAGCGGCCACAGGCAGGTCAAACGCACATCCGCCTGCAAATACTCCATCAGCAGCTCCGCCTGCACAACCGCCATCAGCGACTGGCTAAAGGTCTGCGTACCGTCACTGGGCGCAACGTTCCACTCCAGCACAACCAAACCAATCTCGGGATGCCCGCCCTTTACAATCGTCTCCTTAATCATACGAATATCATCCACATAAGGACGGTCCCATTCTTTCCGTTTCCATTTGTCACCGGTCCGAAGAGGGATTTGCTCTTTCCACAGATCAAAGCTGCCCTGCCCCCACGCCCAGTACCAGTGAACATCAATAAAATCAATCACCTCACCGGTTTGCCGAACAAACGTCTCAAGCCCCTCCCACCAGTTATAACTGCCCGAAGACGTCGGATTGGCAATCAGCTTCACATCCGGAAACTCTTTCTTGATCGCCGTCCCGTAAGCCAGCACTTCCTCAGTGTATTCATGACCTTTGAATGTATAATGCCCCTCACCGTGCCACGGCTCATTATCCAGAAACCAGTACGTAACCTTATAATTTTTCTTTTTGCAATAACGCATCCACTCCAACGCCTCGGCAATCCCGTCGGTGCGCCGATTGTGTTTCCGCCCGGAAGAAAGATTAATCCCGACAATCGGCTCAACTCCCAAAGCGATGCAGTTTTCCATGAACTCGTCAAAATTCATAAACGCTTCATTACTCGGCCATTGCCCCGGCTGAACCCACGTCGTCTGAAAACGACCCCGTCCGGGCGCAGTCCCATGTCCCGCTTTATCATCCCAGATATCCTCGTAACCATTGACGCCGGGATGTTGCCAGTGAAAAAACGATGTCTCTTCTCCACCCGGATACCGCAGCGACCCCACCCCCGCCGCCTTGAGCTTATCCTGCAGCTTGTACGTTTTCCAAATGTCGTCGGTGGTATTAAAGTAGCTCAGGTTAATCCCCAAAAATCCTTCCGCTACCGAATGCAGTTTCTCTTGGGGATAAATGCGTACCGTCACATGCCGTTCCGGTGCGGCGTAAAACGCATCTAATTGCTGTTGACTGACAGGCTCAAACGCCTCACCTTCCCCAAAACAAAAAACGCAAAGAACACCGAGAAAAATGATACAATTCGTGCTTATCTTCAATTGACTCATAGTCATCCTTTGAATGATTGTCATTGATATCAGCTAATCGCGCCGCGTCTTTCTTCTAGCTGTTTTCGCGTTTCCGCCGCATGGTTGGCGGTAATCGGATAAAAGAACAGGGCAACCAACGCAAATAACGCCGTCACCGCAGGCGCACCCGCTAAAAACAGCCGCATTACCGTATAAGTCCGCTCAGCCTGTCCGCCGCCGAGACTCTCGTTAAACCCCGAACACGTCAGCGCCAACCCCGTCCCCAAAAACGCCAGCGACACCGCCATCTTTTCAACCCACGAAAAGACCGCCCCGAACAAAGCTTCCCGTCGCTTGCCGTGCCGCAGCTCATCTTCATCACAGATATCCGCCATCATCGAAGCCAGCATAATCTTCACCGCCACCCACATCGGCCCGCACAGAAGCGGATCGATCAAAATAATCGGATCAATCGAAATCGGTCCAATCGTGTAAATCTGGTGCCCCGGCTGAAAAATAAACCACTTCATCACACCGCCGATCACCATCAGCGTATACACAAAATAAAGCGACCCCTTCTTGCCGAACCGCATCGCCAGGAAATTAATCACCGGAATCGAGGCAAAACCAACCACCGCATACCCAGACGACAGCAGCCCCTTCCAAACCGATCCCAACGCAATGTTACCGTCACCCATGTAATAAATCAGCACATAATGATCAATCCCCGAAGCCAGAATCCCCGACAGTGTATTGAGAATAATAATGCTCACCAGCACCAAAAATGGAAAACTGCTGAACGCCTCTTTGCACGTTCGCAGAAGCTTGACCTTTTCCTGTCGGGCCGTAATTTGCTGATAACGCTCCCGCACAAACAGCCCCGGCAAAACCCCAAACCCCGCTAAAACAACTATCCCGACCAGCCACCCAACCGTCCGAACACCGCTTAAGTTAACATCCTGATCGTCCGGCAGGGTCGAAGCAAAAAATGCCACACTAAATAACGCCGCCAGCGGAATCATCCATTGATAAATAAATTCCCCGGATTTATGAAAAAACGCATTGTATGCCATCACACGCGTACGTTCATTATAATCAGGCGTCATTTCATACGTCAACGCCGTATAGGGAACGTAAAAGACTGTAAAGAACGTGAAAAAGAGAATCTGCATCCCGATGAAATAAATCGTCTTGGCCGTCTGGGACCACTCCGGCGGGACCAGCCAGATCAGACCAAAGATCAGCCCCATCAGAATCGCCCCGGCAACGATAAAGGGCCTGCGACGCCCCCATCGCGAGTGATAATTATCCGATATCATCCCCATCACCGGATCCGTAAACGCATCCCAGATACGCGGAACAAACAACGCCATCCCCACCAGCGCAGGACTCAAGCCCAGCATCATATTATACACCGGGTAGGCCAGAGAACTGATGGCGACAAAACCAAAGAAAGACGAAAACGAACCCACCCCTAACGCCAGCTTTTCCTTCAACGGCACACGATCACCTGAAGAAATGATTTCTTTTTCTACCATGGAGACTCCTAACAACAGGATTATTTTTCGGACGAAACTCATTTCCTGTCGTTAGGTAATCCTTCCCGCCATCAGCGTTAAGGATGCAGTGTAAATCTATTAAGCGACAGACTCTCGCTCAATCAGATTGACAGGAAAGATGCACTTCTTCTCCTTAATCGGCTGGCTGTCGGCAAGGTTAATCACCATATCCACCGCTTTGCGAGCCATCTGTTCGAGCGGTTCATCCAGGCACGTCAATGGCGGATGCTGGAACATCGAAACACCGACGTTCTCTCCGCCGATCAGCGAAATATCTTTCGGCACCGTCAAGCCCATCACATTCGTCAGCACATGCAGCGCCTCAATCACCTGCATACTGCATCCCGGCACAAACACCGCGTCGGCCTTATTCTTCACCACACGATTCACCGCCAGGTAAAGCGAATCACCCTGCGACATCAGGATATTCAGCTTGTCATTGACCGCAACGCCCGCTTCGTTCATTGCATCCGTATACCCGCGCAGACGCTCGCGGAACGGCAGCACATCCCCGCCGATATACGCCATATTTTTTTTGCCGTGCTGAATAAAATATTTCGCCGCCTGATAACCGCTGTCATAATGATCCGAGCAAACCACATACTGCTCTTGGGTCGCGGCGAAGTTATCCAGGTATACCACCGGCATCTTCTTTTCCAGTTTGCACAGCATCTCATAAATATCCGGCTCATACGTAATCGCAATCACACCGTCAATGAAATACTCATTGAGCTGTTGCAGGGGATTCCGAGGCAGCAGCATCCCGATGTTCTGCTCCGACAGCGCAAAGGCCACATGCGACGTCAACACGTTCGAATAACCGTGGAACCGATCGGTATAATGCGGTGCTGTGATGACAGCAATTTCCTTTGTACGCGCAGTGACCTGAGGTTTCAGCCCGATCTCCTGGGCCAGTTGAAGGATTTTGGACCGCGTCTGCGCACGTACATTATCGCGATTATTCAGCACCCGACTGACGGTCCCCGGGGAAACGCCCGCCAACTCCGCCAAATCGTAGATGGTGGGGCGTTTCTTCTTTTTATTTGATTTATTCGAATTCATGACCGTCATTATCGCCGAACGTTGTCCATTAAAAAACTAAAAACATGCGATTTCTTCAAAAAAACGTCAATTTTCATCCTTTTCGAGAATTTCCTCGACCGTATAACGTCTCAGCATAGCCTTGTATTTCCGTTTATAAACCGCGTACAACTGCAAAATCTCATGCTCATCGCCCTCCCAGTTGCAGCGGCGGCAGTAATATTCATCCTGCTCTTTGTCATACAGCAGGTCATAATCCACCTCCCGCAGTAAACATTCCGGGCAGCGATAATTTATTGGGCCCGTTCGACCTTGAGACATGTCACTAACTCCTCACCAAGTCCAATTGTTTTTGAAAGTCCGATTTTCAGATTGGGGGCAAACGAATATCCCTCTTCATAATACCCCCGGCAGCCGTCAGCTTCCGACACCAAGCTCACCGCCGTCTGCACCTGCGGAATCACCGCCTTCGCAGTCACCGCATTCTCCATCGAAAACTCCCGGCAACGGTATTCATAGCTCAACTCATCAAACGAACCATCTTCGCCAATCACCGAAAGCAGACACCCCGTCATATCCTCCGGATACTCCGTCGTTCCCCAGCAGGATGTCAAAAATTCATCCACTTCTACCTTGGCATCCGGATCGCTGGCTTCAACGACCTTTCGCCCAATCAAAATCTCGCCGGTATTCTCTTTAAACGTGTAAGTCGTTTCCAGCTTGACGGTGAGTCCCGCAAATTCAACCTCAACCGGGCGCACACCCAAAATGCGACATCCTTCCGCCTCGCGGTACACGCCCGTACTCCGACAGGAACTCAAATCAATCTCTTCACCCTTATACCGCACCTTACAGCTCTTAATCGCCCCCTCGCCGGCGTAATGCGTAAACGCCCCCGCCCGATACCGCGACTGCACAATAAACGGGTACGACGCATCCTGGTTGGCTTTTGTGCCCGCCCCGCACGGCCGCTCCAGCTTCGACACATACGGCCGCAAATCCGTAATCGCACCGCCCTGTTTCAAATCAATCTGAACCCGAAACTTCGAATCCGCATACCAGAACGCCTGATTCTTCGTCCCGAAAACAATATCCTTCCAGAGCCCGCAGTGCGGCCCGCTCCGAGGCTGCGTCTTGCGGTACCAATCCGCAAACTCGGTCATCGTCATATCCGTGACCTTATCCTCTTGTTTCAGCTTGCCGTAATAAGCCAGAAAATCCTCATAACTTTTCTTCAGCACCGGGTACGCACATTCCCAGCGGCCGCTCTTGCCCATCCATCCCGGTCCCACATAGACAAGATTATAGCTGTAGCCCTTGTTGTACTTCTTCATCACCTGGTACTGATCGACCAGGTTATACATGTACGGCAGCCGGTCGCCTTCGTAAATCAACCCGCGAATAATATTCTGCGGATGCGTCCCGAACATGTCGCCGGAATTATCCATAATCGCCAACAGATCACGTGACAAATGCGGCATCGCCACAATCCCGATATCGTCGTCGGCATCTTCGGCAATCGCATGCGTATTCTTTTTCGACGGTATCCACGCCGTCCACGGCGACCCGTCCATCAGCGTGTACCACGAATAGTTCGCATGACGGAACACCTTCGGGCCCTCTTCGAAACACGTTGCAATCGCCGCCTTCACGCCGGGATAGTTGCTCTTGATATAGTTAATCAGCTCAGCATCCATAAAATATGAACCGGTCGAAGTGGGATAAAAACCAAAAACATCCTTAAACCGCGCAAACGAATCGTCAACAATCCGCTTCTTCAAATCCATCGGGAACAGCCACATCGCCAATTCCTTGGACTTGTATTTTTCGCGAAATTCCTTGCAGTTCACGCCCAGGAATGTATGCCCGATCTCATCGCCGTATGTTTCATGATCGTGCCGAGCCATGTCGATACAGGTATCATTATAAAGACTGGCATACGTCATCTGAATCGTGGTTTTCAAATGGTTGCGATGGGCGATCTCCTGCTGCAGGCGAAAAATATCCAGCGATTCATCGACCACAGCCGACTTGCTGACCTCCTCGGTCAATCCTTCCTGTGCATCCGTATCAATATACTCCGGCACCAATTCCGGCCGGTGGATAACATTCAACACAAACTGATCCATCATATTCTATTTCCTTGCCTGTTCTACTCCGTTACGTGCATTCGTATCCACCTCTACTACCCGGCGACTCGCCCGCCCCTTGCCGTTAAACGCATAGAGCGCAGGCAGTGCATTGCCCTCATCGTCAAACAACGCACGCGCCCAGCAGGGCTCGGCGTCACCTTCATCGACAAAATCGGCTCGCGGCGGCGTACTCCATTCCGGAGCCCAGTAGAAGACCCCCTTGCCCCGGCCGCCGACAGTGCCCTTGACAAGCTCAATCACATCCCGCGTAAAATTCAACTGCCCCTCCGGCGACAGCGGATACTCACTCGTTAACCGGTGCCACGCCGCATGATCACCGCTGAGTGAATCTTTGTATATATCATGATATTTCCATGGATAAGCCGTCTCAACCACATACAAATCTTTTCCGTAACAAACCGACAGACTGTCCAGTGTCACCCTCAAATCATCCGGCATCCCGTGCCAGAACGGATAATACGACTGACCGATCACGTCAAAATCCACGCCTTGGTTCAGCACTTTATCAAAAAACCACCGGCTGGTCTCCAGATCACCGCCCCGATCAATATGAATCATAATCTTCGTTGGCTTTTCGGCCGCATCATGCACGCCCCTGATCCCGGCCTTGAGCAGTTTCCCTAAACGCTCCCAGGCCTGGTGATTATTTGACGACGCCTCGCGAGTCCAGTGCAATGTATTTGCCTCATGTGCCTCGGCAACCCGCCCGTGATCCCACAGCATCCCCGGCGTAATCTCATTGCCGATCTGAACCATATCCGGCCCGGCCCCGGCCTTCACAAAGGCCTCCACAACATCCCGCGTATAATGGTAAACCGCCTCCGCCAGCTTATCAAAAGACAGACTCTCCCACTGACGCGGTATCGTTTGTTTGCCCGGATCGGCCCAGGTATCCGAATAATGAAAATCCAGCAGCAGCTTAAAACCGGCCTTCACCAATTGCCGGGCCAAAGACAGCGTGTACACCAGGTCATTGACCTGGGCGCCCCGCAGAGACGGACGATGGAACAAACGTAAACGGGCATAATTCAAACCCGCTTGTCGCAAAAGTACAATCGGATCACCAGCAACATCATTAACTTTATAGGCAAAGCCGCTGTCCATATTGCGCTTTAATAAGGACAAATCGGCCCCGTTCGCAAAGCAGACCTCGCCGCTGGCAGTAATCTCTGAACTGGATTCAATTGGATTCAACATACGCCAAAAAACTCAAATAAATGCCTGATTATTTCAAAATCATTTTCACACCCACAAGCCGCAGAAATCCCCAGAAACACAGACCTCGTCCGACTGATGTTTGTATCATAACAAAATTAAACTTTTTAATCAATATTAAACTGTTGCATTTTGTTGAAAAAATTTCCCTGATTAAAAAGATTGGTAGTTTAAAGATATGCAACATCCCGCGAGGCCTTTAAAATGCGGGAATAAACGATAGAAGAGAAAAATCGGGGTGACAGGATTCGAACCTACGACCTCCTGGTCCCAAACCAGGCGCTCTAGCCAAGCTGAGCTACACCCCGTATAAAATCGAGCCCGGAATCATACCGGATCATTTGTCATTTGTCAAAACAATACTCTACAAATCCCTTATTTCGGACAAAAGACCGGTATAGAACTCAAAAAGCCTGTTCCTGACTGATGACTAGTACTTTGTCCGCCGAAGAATGTCGGTTCAACGCCGCACCGAACGGACAGATGCGTTCAAGGCCGAAACAGCCAATGTCAAAGCATTGGCGATGCAGGCATTGGAGGCAGATGCCGTTTGCTGCAAGTTGAACCCGTCATTATTTCAAGGACACAGGACTAGCCATCAGTCAGCCGACAAAAATGTCATCTGCCGCATCCACCCCTCACAAAGCACCGGCCACTCAGCCGCACGTCCCGAACTCGGGCGCATCCCAAAACCGTGCCCCCCTTTAAGGTACATATGCATCTCCGCCGGCACATCCGCTTTCAGCAGCGCCTGATAAAACCGAATGCTATTTTCAGGCACCACCGCCCCGTCATCACTGGCGTGTACCAAAAAGGTCGGCGGCGTCTTCGCAGTCACCTGTTTTTCATTCGACATCAATTCAACCAACTCCGCATCCGCGTTCTCGCCCAGCAGATTATTCCGCGAACCCATGTGAGTCATCGCTTGATCCATCGAAATCACCGGGTAAATCAAAACCATAAAGTCCGGCCGGCAATCGACTCCGTCAATCTTGTCAGCCTCATAACCATCTAATACAACCGGCTCGCTGAAATGCGTCCCCGCCGACGAAGCCAAATGTCCACCCGCCGAAAAGCCCATGATGCCAATCCTACCGGGCTCTATATTCCATTGCTTTGCATTGAAACGTACCATCCGAATCGCCCGTTGGGCATCCATCAGCGGAATCGGATGCCGATACCCATCTGAAGGCAGCCGGTAGCGCAGCACAAACGCCGCCACACCAATGCTTTTCAGCCATTGCCCGATCTGCTCGCCTTCATGGCCCATCGCCAGGTGACCATATCCGCCGCCGGGACAAACCACGATTGCCGCCCCCGTCGCCTTCTCCGGTGCCGGAATGTGCGGTGTTATGACCGACACATCCGTCGCTTCAGTTCCCGATGCACCCGGCACCTGCCCGTCCCAGAGACTCACACTCTCCGATGCAGGCAAAATCGCAGTAAACAAACTCAACACAGCACTGATCATAAAAACAATCCCTCGTATCGACAGTTTATGATTCATCCGTGTAAATCCTCCACACTTTATTATGATGACTCGTTCTCGGATTCTATCCGTTCAATAACCGGCGCAGTTTTTTTTTCTGCCGGAAGTTCGACAATACGAACCGGCGCAGAACTTTGCTCAGTCGGAAAATCCTCGGTAGACAGTTCTTCAGCAATGTCCATTTCATCATCCGATTCAAAGTCCTCGATCATTTCTGAATCGTCAGATGAATCCGCCTGCTCATTAGAAGCTTCCAACGACGCCTCGCTGTCAGCGTCCTCAATATGGCCTTCCATGCGTTCCATCGCTTCCGGGCTTTCATAAATCGCGTTATGTACAGCCTCTTCAGCAGGCTCGCTTACCAGCGGCTTCAAATAAATCGGCCCATCCGCATCCGGCTGTTCGGCCCAGATCAGTTTATTGCGAATCAACTCCAGCATCCCCAAAAACAGCCCGATCATCGACAGCTTATTGTTCTTGCCCTCAAACGTCTTCTGCAGCGACATCGGTCCTTCCCGCTGCAGTCGATCCAGCAGTTCAATCTGGTAAAGATCGATCGGCGTATCGTCGGTAATATGTTTATAGCTATCGCCCAGATTGCCCACTGACCGCATAATCGTATCAAACGCTTCCAACAGCGTCCAGATGCTCACCTGGTCCAGATCCAGCTCCGGCTCTTCCGTCGGCTTGATATGCTCCAGAATGATATTAGAACGTGTAAACCGCTGCTTTCGCTCCGCCGCGGCATCTTCCAGAAGATTCGCCGCGTCTTTAAAACGCTTGTATTCCAGCAATTGACGAACCAGTTCCGCACGCGGATCTTCAGCCTCACCCTCGGCCGCTTCCTCCAGTTCCGGCCGCGGCAGCAGCATCACCGACTTAATCTCCATCAGCGTTGCCGCCATCACCAGAAAATCACCCGCCAGGTCCAGGTCAAACATCTTCAGCAATTCGACATACTCGACATACTGCTTAGTGACCTTGGCAATCGGGATATCATAGATATCAACCTCTTCCTTGCGAACCAGGTACAGCAGCAAATCCAGCGGTCCCGCAAAGATGTCTAAATTCACTCGATAGTCACTCATGAGTCGCTTTCAATGTCTTTGTCATCATCACCCTGCTCAGCCTTTTCCGCAAGAATCTGCCTGGCCTTTTCCACATCCTTTTCAAAAACCTGCAGTTCAACGCGAATCGCATTGATGTGCGGCAAATTGGTCACCAAATCTTCGCCAAAGACAACCGCTTCAATCCCGGCATTCTCCAACGTTAATTTGGCCAGCTCCGCGTCAAATTCCCCTTCAAATTCTTCAATCGTGACCAGTTTTTCATCTTCATGCATTTCGAATGTCTCCTAAACCAATTGCGTCACGCACCCGCTTCATGGTCACCTTAGCAACGGCTCTCGCCTTTTGCGCTCCTTGACATAGGACCTGTTCAACATAGTCCCGGTTATTTTCCAAATCCTCACGTTTTTGACGATACGGACGGAAATACGCATGCAGCAATTCTACCACACGTTTCTTCACAGTGCCATACCCCACACCCCCTTCGCGGTATTTTTGTTCCCACTCAGCCAATTCATCGGCCGCCGCTACCAGCTTCAGCAAAGCAAACGCATTGCATGTTTCAGGGTCCTTCGGGTCTTCAACCGGCGTCGAATCAGTCTTAATCCGCATGACCTTCTTTTTGACCTTGTTTTCCGGCTCAAAAATCTCGATCGTGTTGTCATAGCTCTTGCTCATCTTGCGACCATCAATGCCCGGCACCACCGCGACCGACTTCATAATATGCTCTTCGGGCAGAACAAACGTCTCACCGTAAGTATTGTTGAATTTAATCGCAATATCACGCGTCACTTCAATATGCTGTTTCTGATCCTGCCCCACTGGAACAAGGTTGCTGTCAAACATCAGGATATCAGCCGCCTGCAAAACCGGATACGCAAACAATCCATGCACCGGCGAAAGCCCCTGATCGACCTTGTCCTTAAAACTGGTGCATCGCTGCAGGAGCCCCATCGGCGTCACACACGACAGAATCCACGCCAGCTCCGTCACTTCGGGAACATCCGACTGACGCCAGAAAACCGTCTTTTCCGGGTCCAGCCCCAACGCCAGATAGTCCATCGCCACCCCAAATGTGTTTTCCCGTATCAGCGCCGGATCCGGACTGGTCGTCAATGCATGATAGTCGGCGATAAAGTAAAAGCCGTCATTTTCCGCCTGCAATTGAAGATGTTGACGCATCGCGCCAAAAAAATTACCGATATGCAGCTTGCCCGAGGGCTGAATTCCCGAAAGTACTCGCAATATTACCTCCTGTATCTGTGCCAAACCATCCGCCCGCAAAAATTACTTCGCGGCTATATCAAAAATCAAGTTACACTCGTATGATGCGCAATATTTATCACCCTTGTAAGGGTGTCGGAAAAGACTACCATTTTTGCCCCCGCAAGTCAAGAATTCTCCATCTACAACAAGAATTCAGACATTGTTGCGATTTCGCAATCAATGAAACACGAGAAATACGACTTAAAGAAGCCATTTCTCCCTTTTAAGCTACAGATTTCACTAAACCAGACGACAAAGAAACCGGACATATATGGAGCGAGAATTTATTGTGAAAAAAGTGCGCATGCCGGGCGGAAATTTGATTGAACATTTCACAAAACCATGTTTTTTTTATTGAAATTAAATCGGAAACACTTAATTTATGGTTAATTAAAGCCTCTCCGTGGAGAAGAGGTCACTGTCCTTATAAACTGGAAAAGTAATTTTAGGAAAGGAAGCGGTGTCATGTCGGAAGAAAAAAAAGGTATGGAATCTCTGTCATCAGAACAACGGAAATTCCCCCCTCCTGCCAACATTCAATCAAACGCCTGGGTCAACAGCATGGACCAGTACCAGCAAATGTGGGAACAGTCCATTAACGATCCGGATGGGTTCTGGCTCGAACAGGCCAAGACTCTGGATTGGTTCAAAGAACCGACCAAGAGCCTGGAATATACGTGGGACACGAAGGGACGTAAAATTGAACACACATGGTTTGCAGACGGCGAGATGAACGTCTCGTACAACTGTTTGGACCGTCACCTCGGCACCCCCACCGCTAAGAAGAAAGCAATCGTCTGGCAAGGTGAAGCCGAAGACGCCGTTCAGGAATTCACCTACGAAGAACTGCACGCTGAAGTCTGTAAGTTTGCCAATGTCATGAAAGCCAAAGGCATTAAAAAAGGCGACCGCGTCGCAATCTACATGCCAATGGTACCGGAACTGGCCATCGTCATGCTGTCGTGTACACGTATCGGTGCGATCCACTCGATCATCTTTGGCGGTTTCAGCGCTGACGCCATTCAGGGCCGTGTCAACGACTCTGACTGCAAGATGCTGATCACCTCCAACGTTTCTCTGCGTGCGGGCAAGCATATTCCGCTGAAGAAAATCTCTGACGAAGCACTCGAAAAATGTCCTACCATCGAAAGCTGTATTGTCACCAAAGTCACCGACGACCCCTGCAATATGAAGGACGGTCGCGACTTCTGGTATCACGACGAAATGGCCAAAGTCGATGCGGACTGCCCCGCCGAGCCGATGAACGCCGAAGATCCGCTGTTCATCCTCTACACCTCCGGCTCGACCGGAAAACCCAAGGGCGTCGTACACACCACCGGCGGTTACCTGCTGCATACATCACTGACACACAAGATCATCTTCAACATTCACGAAGACGATATGTACTGGTGCACCGCCGACATCGGATGGGTCACCGGCCACAGTTACATCGTGTACGGCCCGCTGGCCAACGGTGCAACCAGCCTGATGTTCGAAGGCGTCCCGACGTTCCCGGATGCCGGCCGTTTCTGGCAGATTTGTGACAAATTCAAAGTCACCGTCTTCTACACCGCTCCGACCGCCATTCGCGCGTTGATGCGTCTGGGCGAGGAATGGGTCATGAAGTATAAACTCGACAGCCTGCGTATTCTCGGTTCAGTAGGCGAACCGATCAATCCGGAAGCCTGGATGTGGTACCACGAAAAAGTCGGCCGCAAAAAATGCCCGATCGTAGACACATGGTGGCAGACGGAGACCGGCGGCTTCATGATTACCCCGATGCCGGGTGCCATGACCCTCAAGCCGGGCAGTGCGTCTCGTCCGTTCTTTGGCGTCGATCCGGTGATCCTGCGTGACGACCGCAGCGAATGCGACGTCAATGAAGGCGGCAAACTTTGCATCAGCAAGCCCTGGCCGGGCATGATGCGGACGATGTGGGGCGACCACGACCGCTTTATTGACACCTACTTCACCATGTATGACAACATCTACTTCGCCGGCGATGGCTGCCGCAAAGATGAGGACGGCGACCTGTGGCTCATGGGCCGCATCGACGACGTCGTAAACGTCTCCGGTCACCGTATCGGCACCGCCGAAGTCGAAAGCGCACTGGTCAGCCATGAAAAGGTGGCAGAAGCAGCAGTCACACCGGTTCCGCATGAGATCAAGGGACAAGGCCTCTACGCCTACGTCACACTGGTCGAAGGCGTCGAAGAAACCGACGCGTTGAAAAAGGAACTGATCATGCACGTCCGCAAGGAGATTGGCCCCATCGCAGCACCGGAAGCCATCCAGTTTGCACCGGCATTGCCGAAGACACGCTCGGGCAAGATCATGCGTCGTATTCTCCGCAAGATTGCCGAAAAGGATACCGGCAACCTCGGCGACATTTCAACACTGGCAGATCCCAGCGTTGTTGAAAAACTCATCGCCAGTCGCGGCGAGTAGTTCGATAGGAAGCACAATTTCAGCCGGGCACACCATCATTTCGAAGGCGTGCCCGGCCTTCTTTTTTTCTTGAAAGGGAAGTCAAAATGTCTGAGCAAAAAGTCATGAATCGCTGGCTCGTCGTCGTCGGCGGCATCTTGGTCCAATTATGTCTGGGCGCAATTTATGCCTGGAGTGTGTTTACAAAAAAAATCACCATCCCCATCAATGAAGGCGGCATCTACGGATTCGACGCCAAACAGGCCGCATGGGTCTTCTCTGCAGGGTTAGCAAGTTTTGCACTGGTCATGGTTTTAGTGGGCCCCTGGGCTAAACAAAAACCGCGTATGGCCGCCGCCCTCGGTGGTATTGTATTGGGAGCCGGCTACATCCTCGGCGGTTTCCTCGGCAAAACATTCATCGCCCAGTTCGTTTGCATCGGCCTCATCGGCGGTGCCGGCATTGGAATCGCCTATGTCGTGCCGATCGCCGTCGGCATCAAATGGTTCCCGGACAAAAAGGGAATGATCGCCGGACTCGGCGTTGCGGGATTTGGATTCGGTGCGACCTTGTGGGTCAAACTCGCCGGCAGTTGGTTTGGCGGCCTGTTAAACACCACCGAAATCTTCGGCCTGCCCGGTGTCCAGAGTGTGTTTGTGATCTATGGTATCGTCTTCCTGGTGACCGTTCTGATCGGTTCAATCTTCATGGTAGACCCCCCGAAAGGCTACAAGCCCGCCGGTTGGCAGCCGCCCGCGACGACCGACACAGGCGCAGCAGGCACACTGGATATGACGAGCGGACAAATGCTCAAAACGCCGCAGTATTATATGCTGGTTGCCATGTTTACCGGGTCTGCACTGGCCGGACTCATGGTCATCTACTGCATCCGTTTGTTCGGCGTTGACGCGCTGCAGGCATCCGGTGCCACAACCGACACAGCCGCCGCCGGCGTGATCGCCGGTACCGCAATGGCTTGGTATGCCATTCTTAACGGCCTGGGCCGAATCGTCTGGGGAACCGTCTCCGACAAAATCGGCCGCAAGTGCTCACTGTTTTTGATGTGCCTGTTCCAGGGCATCATCATGCTGGCCTTCCTGAAAATGGGCGGCACCAAGATGGGCCTGATCGTCGGAGCCTGCATCATCGGCTTTAACTTCGGCGGCAACTTCGCCCTGTTCCCGACCGCAACCGCGGACTTCTTCGGCTCGAAAAACCTCGGTCCCAACTACGGCTGGGTCTTTTTGGCCTATGGGGTTGCCGGGATCGCCGGCCCGCAGGTCGCAGGCTACTTCAAGGACGCCGCCAAAACATCCGGTGCCGGCGTCGCCGCGTGGAACACCCCGTTTATCGTAGCGGGCGTCGCCTGTATCGCAGCAGCCGTCATTGCACTCATGCTGAAACCGGTGAAGGCTGCTTCTGTCGCTGCTGAAACCACAACACCCGACCCGGAACTGGCAACAGGCGCAAACGCATAAAGATTGACAACACTGGCGTTAAAGAAGAGGAAACAATAAAAGGCCCGGAGATTTCACCCTCCGGGCCTTTTTAATTTTAGTAGCATTGACACAATGAGGACGCATTCACACTCCAAACAAAAGCCGGAAGCGCCAGCGCCCGGATGCGATACCGTGTGACAAACAAAAGCCTTAGAAATCATCGATGTCAAAAGTGATATATGTTTGAGCGTCCGAAAAGTTTTTGTGTACATATTTTTCGAATTTTTCAGCATTGGCTAGTTTGCCGAAACAAAAATTGACAACCCGATAAGGTTCTTTAAAGCTGCCTCCTGTCATTCGACCTTGCTGATTTTCAGCTGTGAATTCCAGTTCACTCTCCATATCCGCATCCAAAGGTTTACCAGTACAGATATATTTAATTTCAATACAACAGGGTTCATCTTGAGAAATAGATTGTCTATCCATATGCAAAGTAAACAAAGATTCCAGTAGTCATTTTAAGTATAGTAGTCCCTCGCGGCGACACAGGAAACAAATCACACGCGACATTTATGACTCTAAGGATTTTATTCCTTCACTTCAAACTTCGGTGACTGCTTGATGAACTTATTCTGGAAGATCATCCCGATCACCGTCGGCAAAATCAGCGCCGCCGGCAAAAACCACGAGTGCAGATACACCAGGTCATACATATGCGTCGTCGGCGGGTCCTGAATTTTCGTTTCATATGCGTACAGCAGCGAGATTACACCCGACATCATCACGATACTGCCGCCCAGGCTCGTAAACATCATCACCGACGCCTTCAGCAGGATAAACGAAATCAGCCCGCCGGCAACAAAGCCCACGATAAATCCCGCAGGCAGATACGTCTGTGACAAATCACACGCAATCCAGATGCCCGACGTGATCACGCCGCCGGCAATCGCCCCCAAAATCGACACGCACCATTTCATCAGCGGCACCGACAAAAACGCAAACAAAATCATCCCCACAATCCCGCCCCAGATGATGGCGTTATTCGAACCGTTCATACGCCCCAGGAAGATCCCCAGAAACATCCCCAAAAATCCGAAGCTGATCACCACCAGGATACGGAAAATCCGCCAGCCGTACAGCATATACACCACCCCCACCGACACCAGCAGCAAGGCAAACAACCAGTTCATACTGGTCACATTCGTCCAGAAATAATTGATCAGATCGTCAACGTTCAGTGCCGGCAGCGACGACTTCGACTCTTCCGCCGACACCGTTGCCAATAAGGAGTAAATCGTCATTTTCGCTTTTCCTCTTTCAAGAGTTCTTTTGCCAGATCTTTTTTCTTGCCTTTCGCCGGGCACAGCCACATCTGCAACGCCGTCCCCAGCCCAATCATACCCACCGCAACAACCGCCAGCAGAAACCCGTTGTCGGCAAGCTGCTGCAATGCCGCCGCACCTTTAAACAACAGCAGCACCGTCATACCCATAAATATCTCAGCGGTCCCGATCGTCGAACAGGTCAACGCACACACCAGCCGCCAACTGAAAAGTCCGAACCCCGCAAACGCCATCGCCGCAATCAACGCCGCCGATTTGCGAGACGCCGGAATATTACTAATCACCTCTCGGGCTGTCTCTTTCGCACGGTTAATAAACGCCTCAATCTCCTCGATACTCTCCAGCAAATCCAGCGGCTTGTCATTGACTGCAGCCGTGCGCTGTTCCGGCGACTCCTGCCAACGGATCTCACCAATCGCCGGGCCAATCATGATCGCACCCGCAACAAGCCCCGCGCCTAATAGCACGACCACCAGCCGGTTCAAAAGCAGCCCCACCGCCGCAAGGATCACCGGGCACAACACCAGCGGAATAATCTGCGGCCCGGCAAAAAACCACGCACCGGCCAGTCCCGCCATCGCCGCGGCAAAGGCCGCAATCGCGCGCATCCACCGCAAACCGCCCAGCCACATCATCAAACCGGCAACCACAAACAAAATCCCCGGCCCCAGCAGCATAATCGGCAGCAGTCGCTGAAGACTGTCCTGCACCTGACTAAACGTTTCATCCATATAATTGAATACCTAATACTCTTATCAATTGGCTCTTCAGAAAAAATACCCCGAAGGGGTGTAATACAATAGCCGGGCGGCTTTAGCCCCCGGAAAACGGGCTTCTCCATAACAAAGCCCCGGCAGGGGCGACATAAAGCCCTCTTATCCATAGAGACACTCTAATTTCTCGTTATAGTTATCGGCCGAAACCGCCAAAAACCCTTAAAAAAGGCCGTTGAGGAATGAAATACCGCCAATTCTGGTCGAATGATGCCCCACGCCCCCCAAAACCCGCTATTCGACCTTCTTGTTAGCCCCCGGTGACGCCTTGCTGAGATAATTCGTAAAATCCGGCAACTCATCGCGTGTAATGACCCGCTCGTGACGATAAATCCGGATCAGTTCGTTCCGATCATAGCCAGTGAGATAATCGTTATGCCACAGCATCCACCAGGACCACGTAATGCCCTGCTGAAAACTTTCATCCGGATCCGGAATATGTCCGCATTCATGACAGGGAATCGGAGCGGCACTGCCATGGATCGATTTAACACTGTTATACAGCCCCGACTGAACACCCCGGCTGTAAGTATCAGCCCCCGCCAGGTCATAATACGCCTTGCCCGGATTCCACCCCCGTTTGGGGCGACTGCTGTGACACAAAACCCAGATCAGGTTATTCAGCTTCCGCTCATGTACAAAATAATCAAACATCGTCCGCCACAGCCGAATAAACTGCTCATCGCTGCCTTTACCATACCAGAACCACCCGCCGTCAAACTCATGCATCGGACGCCACAAAACCGGCACCCCCGCGTCTCGAAGCTCAGTCAAATGCCCCGCAATCCGCTCTAAATCCGCCCACATTGCCGCATGCTCAGCCGTCCCCTTCTCAAAGCAGCGATCAATATCAATCCGTTTTTTACTCTCCCGATACCCCTCGCCTTTCGTCGGCGCCCCCCAGTGCCACATCATCGTCACGATCCCCCCGGCCCTGTGCCATTCGATGGCCAACTGGTTCTCTCGCTTGTTATCACGCTCATGAATATAATCCAGCCCTCGAATCGCGGGCAGCTTACCGGTCATCGCCTGGACCGTTTTCATTTCATCAATTCCCCACGGCACACTCATCTGACCCGAAAGTGTCTTCTTGCCGCTCATGGCATGAAGATAATTCAGCAGAGCTCGAGCCTCAGGCGACGCATCACCCGTCACGGGCGCAGCCGCAAACACCCCGCCCGAAAGCAGCACAAAAAACATCGACAAAATCAGTTTTTGATGAAATAACAAACGATTCATAATCGTTTAATCCCCCGAGTATCAGGTGGTATACAAATATATAAACCCCATTGTAGAGAAAAGGACTAAAAGCACAAGATGGAAAAACCCAAATCCCTTCTAAATTACCCGTTTTCGCTGCGGAAATGCCCCTTGATTCATTCCCCTTTCCTGCTATAATCCCAACCGGTTCACCGGGGATGAAAAATCGACAAGAAACCGTATCGAGTATGGAGACAAAAATGAAAACGCAACAAAACTTGTTATTCATCTGCCTTTTTATTATTTTGACGCCCGCTGTATTCGCGCAAACGACGCCTGCCGCCGATTACCCGTACCAGCCGATCCCCTTTACACAAGTCAAGTTTACCGATGCCTTCTGGCTGCCCCGCATCGAAACCAATCGCACCGAAACAATCCCCTTCGCCTTCAAGATGTGCGAAGACACCAACCGCCTCGAAAACTTCAAAATCGCCGCCGGCCTGTCCGACAAGAAATGGGACGGCGACTTCGGCTTTAACGACTCAGACATCTACAAAGTCGTCGAGGGTGCATCCTATGCCCTCATGGTCAAGCCGGATGCCAAACTGGACGCCTATCTGGACGAAGTCATTGGCTATATCGCCGCCGCACAGGAAGATAACGGCTACCTCTACACCGCATGGACCGCCCGTGCCAAGGACCACAGAAAAAACATTGCCTGCTGCTACAACGCCGCCCCGTGGGACAACCTGCGTGACGCCCACGAACTCTACAACCTCGGCCACATGTACGAAGCCGCCGCCGCCCATTACCTCGCCACCGAAAAGCACTCCTTCCTCGATGTCGCCGTCAAAAGTGCCGACCTCGTCTGCGATGTTTTCGGCCCCCGCAAAAACGAAGGCATCCCCGGCCATCAGGAAATCGAACTCGGACTCGTCAAACTCTACCGCGTTACCGGCGAGAAAAAATACCTCGACCAGGCCAAATGGTTCCTCGACCAGCGAGGCAGATACAAAGGCTTCCGCGCCGAATACAGCCAGTCGCATAAGCCCGTCGTTGATCAGACCGAAGCGGTCGGCCACGCCGTCCGCGCCACCTACATGTACAGCAGCATGGCCGATATCGCCGCACTCACCGGCGATGCCGATTACCTCAAAGCCATCGACGCCCTCTGGGACAATGTCGCCAACAAAAAACTCTACGTCACCGGCGGCATCGGCGCTCGACATTCCGGCGAAGCCTACGGCGACAACTACGAACTGCCAAACCGCAGCGCCTACTGTGAAACCTGCGCCGCCATTGCCAATGTCTATTGGAATCACCGCATGTTCCTCCTGCACGGCGACGCCAAATACATCGACGTCATGGAACGCTCCCTCTACAACGGCGTCATCAGCGGCGTCTCACTCGACGGCATGAAGTTCTTCTACCCCAACCCCCTCGAATCGGCCAACGGGCACGAACGCAGCCCCTGGTTCGGTTGTGCCTGCTGCCCGAGCAACATCTGCCGCTTCCTGGCCTCCGTTCCCGGCTATGCCTACGCCGTCACCGGTGACACCGCCTACGTCAACCTCTTCGTCAACAGCACCGCAACATTCGACGTCGCCGGTTCACCTGTCACCTTCACCCAGACCACCGAATACCCCTGGGATGGTGCCGTAAAAATCGAAGTTGCCCCCCGAAAGTCCACACCGTTTGCCCTGAAGGTTCGCATCCCCGATTGGGCTCGAGGCACCTTTGATTCGTCGGATCTGTATGACTTCGGCAGCGTTCCCAAAACCCCGCTGCTATTGCTCGTCAACGGAAAACCCGTCGACATCAAGATAGACAAAGGCTACGCCGACATCACACGCACATGGCAAAAAGGCGACACCGTTGCAATCATCCTACCCATGGAAATCAAACGCGTCACCTGTGACGAAAAAGTCGCCGACGACCGCGGCAAAGCCGCCATCCAGCGAGGTCCGCTCACCTACTGCCTCGAACACCTCGATGTCGAAGACGGACGTGTCCTGAACCTCATGCTCAAAAAAGACGCAAAACTGACCGCCGCCCATAACGACGATCTGCTCGGCGGCATCACCGTCATCGAAGGCACCGCCGCCGAACTGCAGCGAAGCCCCGACGGCAAAACCCAACAGCAGCCAAAAACCTTCCACGCAATCCCATACTACGCATGGGCCCACCGCGAAAAAGGCCCCATGGCCGTCTGGATTCCCTATAGCGAAAAACAGGCCAATCCGCTGCCCAGCCCGACGATTGCCTCGCAAAGCAACGTCACCACCTCGTTTCTGAGCAACGTCGGCAACACACGCCCCGAATCCGTCAACGATCAAGCCGTCCCGCAATCCTCCGGCGACCACGAAAAAGGCTTTCTGCATTGGTGGCCCCACAAGGGCACGACCGAGTGGATTCAATACGACTTCAAACAACCCGCAGACGTCGCCAACGTCACCGTCTACTGGTTCGACGACACCGGCAAAGGCGAATGCCGCGTCCCCGCCTCATGGCGTGTGCTCTACCGTGAAAACGGCCAATGGAAGCCCGTCGAAAACTTCAGCGACTACAAAGTCACCAAAGACGACTTCGACCGCGTCAGCTTCCTGCCCGTCAAAACCGACGCCCTCCGCCTCGAAGTGACGTTCAAAGAAGGCTACTCCTCCGGCGTCCATGAATGGATCGTCGAATAGAGATGGCAAAAATCAATTCAGAGTTTTTCAACAAGGACAAAACAACACATTTTAGAAAGCAACACATGCTCAAACAAACAGTGCAAGTCATTTTGTTCCTCACCATCACAGTCTCGCTGCAGGCACAAACACCGCTGACAGACTACGTCAACCCCTTTCTCGGCACCGCCCCCCTGACCGACAGCAAAGACATCGGCTATGAGCCCCCCGAAGGCTGGCGTGTCTGGGCCGGACTGACCTTCCCCGGCGCATCCCTGCCCAACGCCATGGTCCAGCTCAGCCCCATCACCGAATTCGGCAGCGGCGCCGGCTACGAATACGAAGACACTACCATCCTCGCCTTCACCCACACCAACAAAGGACACTGGAACCTCTGCCATATTCCCGTCCTGCCCGTCTCCGGTGACGTCTCCCCCCGTGACTTCGGCTCGACGTTCAGCCACAAAAACGAATCCGCCCAACCGGGATACTACCGGGTCCTTTTAGATCGATATAACATCAACGCCGAATTAACCTCGACCCTCCGTTGCGGCTATCACCGCTATACCTACAACGAATCACAGGACAAAAAACTCGTCGTCAACCTCGCCCGCTCCAATGAGCGTATCCATAAATGGGACATCGACAAAGACAGCGACATCGCGTTTAAGGGCTACCAGAGAGCCAACGAAACCGTCTATTTCTATGCCGTCGCAAACCATAAAATTCGCGGCATCCAAACCCTCGGCCAGGGCCGCTACAGTGTCCCGCTCGTCCATTTTGAAAACGCCGACGGTCCCTTGGAGATCAAAATCGGCCTGTCCTTCGTCAGCATCGAAAACGCCAAAGAAAATCTCCGCGAACTCTCCGGCAAAACCTTCGACCAAGTCAAAACCGAAGCCTCGCAAACATGGGAAACCCTGCTCTCAAAAATCCAGGTCACCGGAGGCACCGACCGCCAAAAGGAACTCTTCTATTCCTCCTTATACCGCTCGTTCCTCTGGCCCGCCCTCCGCAGCGACCTCAACGGCGAATTTACCGACGACGACCGGCAAGTCGTCAAAAAAGACTTCCGCTATTACACAACCCCCTCGTTATGGGATACCTATCGCAACAAGCTGGTCCTCCTCGGCATGCTCTCACCGGACGTCACCACCGACGTCATCAAATCCCTCATCGACAAAGGCCAAAAACGAGGCTTCATGCCGACCTTTTTCCACGGTGACCACGCCGCCGCATTCATCGCCGGCTCATACCTGCGGGGCTTGCAGGACTTCGACGTCAAAGCCGCCTACGACCTGCTCTTAAGAAATGCCACCCTCGGTCGCGGCCGCCCCCACATCACCGAATACATCGAAAAAGGGTACATCGCAACGCCCGAGGTAGAAAGTCCGCATGTCGAAACCAAAGCCAAGGCCGGCGTCACCAAAACGCTCGAATACGCTTACGACGATTACGCCGTCGCCCTGCTGGCCAAAGCATTAAACGACGAAACCAATTACACCATGCTCACCAAACGCACCGGCAATTACAAAAACCTATTCGACTCCGAAACCGGTCTCATGCGAGGCCGCCTCGAAAACGGCCAGTGGGTCGAGCCCTTCAACGCCGAGTACCCGTACTACGAATACATGTACCGAGAAGCCAACGCCTGGCAGTCAACCTTCTTCGTCCCGCACGACATGCCCGGCCTGATCGCCCTCTACAAAACCCCCGCCGATTTTGAAAAACAGGTAGACAAGCTCTTCTCCATCCCGTGGAATCCAAAATACATCGCCCGCAACGTCTCGTCATTTCTCGGCCAGTACTGCCACGGCAACCAGCCCGACCACAGCAGCCCCTACCTGTACTACTTCGTCGGAAAACCCGAAAAATCCCAGCAGATCATCGACCGACTCCTGACCGACTTCTATGGCATGGGCAAAGACGGACTGGCCCTCTGCGGCATGGACGACGCAGGCGAAATGTCCGCATGGTACGTCTTCAACGCCATCGGCATCTACCCCTTCTCGCCCGCCGATCCCGACTACATCGTCACCGCACCCATCTTCGACAAAGTCGAGCTGAAGCTAACCAACGACACAACCTGCGCCATCACCAAACTGGGCAAAGGCAGAAAACTCCGCCAAATCACCTGCGGCGATCAAAAAATCGACGGCTTCTTCATCTCCCACCAGGACCTCCTGAAAGCCAAAAAACTAACCATCATAACCGAATAAACCTGTTTAACCCCCTCAACCCCGTTGAGGGGGTTCCGCCCCAACACCCCCATTCAACACCGCAGAGACAAAACAGAAGCGCCGAGCGGCAGCGACACGATCCCCCCCCCAATCTCTGCCGAATAAACGAAGATTTGCACAAATTCCACAGTTTTCCGCTTGTGCCATGTCAACCTTTGCCGATAGAATAAACGAAACAACCGCCACCGACACACGCACCCGCTGATTTCATGATAAACACATTGTTTGACAGGAGAACAACAATATGTTTGAAGCCAAAAACATCATGAAAACCGATGTGATAGCCGTCAAGGGAGACATGCCCATCCACGAAGCCATCCAGACACTCGTCGACAACAACATCACTGGCCTGCCCGTCATCAACGATGACATGACGATCGCCGGAATCATCACCGAAAAAGACGTCCTCCGGCTGCTCTATGACAACCAGGACAAACCCGGAACCGTCGCCGATTTCATGACCCATGAGGTCATCGCCTTCGACCAGTCCGACAGCCTCGTTGACATCGCCGAATGCTTCATGCAGAACCACATCCGACGCGTCCCCATCACCGAAGAGAACAAACTCGTCGGCATCGTCAGCCGAAAAGACATCATCGAATACATCCTCCACCTCCGACATAAAAAGAAAAAATAAACCGCTTAGCCCCCGCAACCCGTTGCGGGGGTTTGCTGACGACAAAAACACGGTATCCAATAGGACAAAACAAATGCACGAAATCAAAAACATCATGACCACAGACGTGGTGGCCGTCAAAAAAGACACCCCCATCATCCACGCCATCGAAATACTCGTCCGCAATAACATCACCGGCCTGCCCGTCATTGATGATGACGGCAGCCTCGTCGGAATGGTCACCGAAAAAGATGTCATGGGCCTGCTGGTTGAGCTGGAAGATGACTTTGCCGAAGTCGAAAACTACATGTCCACCGACATCACCAGCTTCGATATAAACGATGACCTCATCGCCGTCTGCGAATGCCTCGTCAACAACAACTTCCGACGCGTCCCCATTACCGAAAACGGAATACTAACCGGCATCATCAGCCGCCGCGACATCATCAAATACATCCTCCAACCCCTGTAACCCCCACAACAGCGTACAGAGCCAGCAACACGATACTATCAATCCCGTGCAAGCAAACAATGGCACGACCCGTTTAGCCCCCTCAACCCGCTTGAGGGGGTCTGCTCCAAAAACACAACAAAAATCCCCCCTCTATTCACTACTCACTATGAACTATGAACTGTTCACTGTTCACTGTTCACTGTTCACTGTTCACTGTTCACTGTTCACTATTCACTGTCCGATCTGGATGCGAAGCGTCGAGATCGGACATATTCTGCATGCACTATCTTGCTATCTCGAAAATTCCAAAATATTTTTTACCCCAGTGATAACAAGCACTTAAAACAAGACAAAATAGTATGAAACACCATTTTTCGGACCAAACACGCACGATCGTCCTATAGATGGGGGAACATGTTTTTTGAAAAGGAAAACGAAAGACAATGGACTAAATACTAAACAAGGAGCAAACCATGCATTCCTGTCATTCCGACCGAAGCGGAGGAATCTA
This sequence comes from Anaerohalosphaeraceae bacterium, assembly GCA_963675155.1. Lineage (GTDB taxonomy): Bacteria > Planctomycetota > Phycisphaerae > Sedimentisphaerales > Anaerohalosphaeraceae > 4572-13. The sequence goes on from OY775912.1 coordinate 2,937,369, forward strand.
TTTAAACAGCCATCGCCGCAGGCGATTCCACATTCTTGTGTTCCTGTGTTCTTGTATTCCTGCATTCTTCATAAAATCCCTTCGTGTTCTTCATGTTCTTCATGGTAAATTCTTTTGTGCATTTCTGGATTCCTTTTTGCATAAATTGAATGTAACACCCCCCCCCCTTAATACGCAAAACAAACCCATTTTCTCAAACCTGAGAATTGCCGTAAGTCTTTGCGGAAAAAGAACTCAAGCCTCAAGTCTCAAGCCTCGAGCCTCAGAAAACAAACCCATTCAAACCCATTTCATTAAAATGAAATCTGCGTTGATCTGTGACGATCTGTCGAGAAACATTGCCGTGACAATTCCTCCGTCAAAAGAGAAAACACAAAATTGCTTGCCGCGGGGGCGCCGGTATGTTATCTTATATGCTCTACACAAAGGACTTATAAAGGATAAATAAATGGATTCACTCTATCCAATCGCTTTACGCATCATCGCCGCGGTAGCATTGCTCTACTTCGGCCTGGGCCTCTTCAACGTCCCGTGGCTCATGCGGATTCGCATTCTGATCGCTCTGGGCACCGGCGCCTTAATCGTCGGCGCTGTCGGCCACCACTTCGTCAAGCCCGCCGACCCGCTCGGCGCCATCAGCCTGTTCACCGGCGAAATCTCCGTCATTGATGCGGCGATTGTCATCGCATTGGGTTTGGTCGCGGGCGCCGTCGCCACACTGCTGTGTTACCCCATCGGCAATATTCTCGGCCCTTACGCTGCCCCCGCCGGCGTAGCCATTTGGGCCCTGAACAGCGGCTCCATCAAAGAACTGTTGATTACCAACTCCGAACTCAGCGCCCGAACAGCAATGTACAGCTTCTTCCGCTGGGAAGCCTTGGTATGGCTGGGCGTGTGCGCGGCCGGATACGCCGGCGCGATACTGACCTCAAAGCTCATCGGCACCAAAACCATCGTCACCGGCGAAAGCCAACCCAAAACCGAAAACAAATCCGCCCTGTGGATCAACGCCCTGATCGGCGCAGTGGTCACGGCCGTCATCGTAAAATTTGCCATCGGCATCTTCGCCCAGAACGTCCCGGCCCTTGACGAAAACCTCAAACACGTCATCGGCCGTCCCGGCAACGGACAGATCGCCTTGGCCATCCTCGTTTCCGTCGGATTAGCCGCCTTTGTCGTCAAACGATTTCTGCAGGTCCATTACATCCCCGTCATTATCGGGGCCATCGCCCTGTATATCGCCATTTTCACCCGGTTCATCGGCTCAGACACATTGGCCTACATGGTCAAAACATGGAACCCGTCATTCTTCTCAAACGCCATTTTCGCCGTCATCCCGGTCCAGATCGCCTCATTTTCCGTCATTGGCGCCATGACCGGCTACTGGATTGCCGTCCGGACGGCACAGCCGTCAATCGACCCAAAATAGTCCGATAAGCGAGACATCGTTCTTTCAAAATATGAGATGCCGATTCGACAGTATCCTGTAACCTCTTATTTATAAGCAAGTTACACGTAAACAGATAATGGAGTGCACTTTTTTTCTATCATTTTTAAAATAATCGTCACTTTCAATACCTCAAATGGACGAAAATAGTAGTGCCCAGACAAAGGGTTTAGGACTGGAAAAGACATTTTTTTTCGTCCGAAAGCGGTTTGAAAAACGTATAAGTAATCGGAAATGATAGGTTGCCTGACGGTACAGGGAATTGAGTACTGGCCAAAAGGAACCGACCAGCAAAAAAACAAGGAGTGCAATATGTTGGTCCTGAGCAGACAAAAGGATGAGTCAATTATGATTGGCGATGACGTGGAGATCACCATTGTGGATGTCCGCGGTGACAAGGTTCGCCTGGGCATTAACGCCCCGCGCAATATTGCGGTCCATCGCAAAGAAATTTACATTGCTATCCAGAACGAAAAACAAGGCAATGAACAACCCGCTCATACGGCAGGAAACAAGTAAAACCGCCTATTTCGTCTGACTTTTACTCTCGCACATTCAAAAGAGCATCTGCATGCTCTTTTTTTCTGCGCCCATCACCATTTCCTGAAGTTCATATTTGAAGCCTCTCGTCTATACCCCGGCCTATATGCATAAACCAATAAGCAGTTACGACACACACAAATCTCAAACTGTTCAATCGAAAAGCAGTCTAAATACGTGGCCAAAACCTGCCGGCATCAAAATCGCCCAAACGATGATTGAGGGAACCTCTAAAAATTCATTTTGGCGCCCAAAAGCAATTATCAGAACTACCCTTGATATTTTTCCAATATCCCGTAGAATCCGTGTGTTGAAACAGTCACACGGAAAATTAAGGACTTACAGGAAACGAATAATCATGAGAAAACGATTTTTGGACCATTTTCGGAATGTTCAACTGGTATTGGCAGCGGCGATCTTTGTTACCGGCTGCACGTTTTCACGCGATCAACATCATCCCCACGACGAGGTATCTAACATGTCATTTGACAAAGACTGGCTTTTTACGCTCTATGATTACGGCACTGAGGATTCGGCGATGCAGCTTGAAAATCCGACGCTGGATGACTCCACATGGCAACCGCTTGATCTGCCGCACGACTGGGCGATTGAAGGCGGTTTCGATATGGATCTGCCGAACAATACCGGCAAGCTGCCCTACTCGGGACTCGGCTGGTATCGCAAGCATTTTACCCTTCCCGCATCCGACAACGGTAAACAGATTTTTATCGACTTTGACGGCGCGATGTCGCACGCGAAAGTCTGGCTCAACGGCCAGTACATCGGCCAGTGGCCTTACGGCTATGCCTCGTTCCGGCTGGAGCTGACTGAGCATATCAAATTCGGCCAGGACAATGTGCTGGCCGTTCGATTGAACAACCCGGATAATTCGTCCCGCTGGTATCCCGGCGGTGGTATCTATCGCCACACGCGGCTGGTAAAAACCAATCCTGTTCACGTCGCGCACTGGGGCACGTATGTTACAACTCCGGTGATTACATCCGAAGCGGCGACGGTGCAGATTCAGACAGAGATTCAAAATCAATCGGATGCGGATGCCGCGGTTACGGTTGAGCAGGAAATCGCTTTGGCCGACACACCCGGAACGATCATCGCAGCATCCGAGCCGCAGGTCTTGACCATCGCGGCAGGAACCATTGAGCCGCTGACACAAACTGTCTCTATCGCGAATCCGATGCTCTGGGATATTGAAAATCCAACGCTTTACGTGGTTCGCACCACGATTAAAATGGATGGCAAAACACAGGATATTTACGAAACAACGTTCGGGATTCGCACCGCGGTCTTTGACGCTAAAAAGGGCTTTCTGCTGAACGGCAAACACGTCTACCTAAAAGGCGTCTGCCTGCATCACGACTTAGGTCCGCTGGGAGCGGCGGTTTACCGACGGGGTCTTGAACGCCAGCTTGAAATTTTGAAAGAGATGGGCTGCAATTCGATTCGCACTTCGCACAATCCGCCGACGCCGGAATTGCTGGAACTCTGCGACACGATGGGGTTTGTTGTCATCGACGAAGCGTTCGACTGCTGGGCAAAAGGCAAAACGCACAATGACTACGCCGCACTGTTTAAAGACTGGCATGAAAAAGATATCGTCGCCATGGTCCACCGCGACCGCAATCATCCCAGCGTCATCCTGTGGTCCAGCGGCAACGAGATCCGGGAACAGGGCAGCATCAGCGGACACGCCCTGTCTCGTCAACTGACCGAGATTTTCCATCGCGAAGATCCGACGCGTCCGGTTACCGCCGGCTGCAATTACCCGCAGTCGGCTTCGAATGGGTTTGCCGATACCGTTGATGTGTACGGTTTTAATTATAAGCCGCACATGTATAAGGAGTTTATTCAGCAACATCCCGAACAGCCCTTCTACAGCAGCGAGTCGTCGTCGTGTATCAGCTCACGCGGTGAATACTTCTTCCCCGTCAGCGATAAAAAAGACGAAGGCTTTTTCAACTACCAGGTCAGCTCGTACGATCTGTACGCGCCGGGCTGGGCGATGTCGCCGGACCGAGAATTCAAGGGACAGGATGAGAATCCCGCCTGCGCAGGCGAATACGTCTGGACGGGCTTTGACTACCTCGGCGAACCGACGCCGTACAACAGTGACAAAACGATCGCCCTGAACTACCACTCCGAAGCGGAGAAGAAACGCTTTGAATCCATGCTGGCGGAAATGGAGGGCAAGTGTCCGTCCCGCAGTTCGTATTTCGGCATTGTTGATTTGTGCGGTTTTAAGAAAGACCGCTTCTATATTTACCAGGCCCGCTGGCGACCTGATATGCCGATGGCGCATATCCTGCCGCACTGGAACTGGCCTGATCGCATCGGTGAGGTTACACCGGTGCATGTTTATACCTCCGGCGATGAAGCGGAACTATTTTTGAACGGCAAATCCCTGGGAAGAAAACGCAAGCAATCGCTCGAAAAACAGGATATCCAGGGTAACCTGGCGGAGGGCAAAGAAACGGTTTGCAGTTCGCACCAAACCAGCCCGGCGGGAACCTGGCGTGCCCACCTGAGCAACGAACGCTGGAGAGGCAATGACGGTGAATCGGACACCCGCTGGTGTGCGGCCGACGGCACTCCCAATCAATGGTGGCAGGTGGACCTGGGCGACATCCAGCCGATCAAAAGCTGCGTGATCTACTGGGAAAAAACGGCCGACCATTACCAGTGCCGCCTGCAGGTTTCAAAAGATAATGAAAACTGGAAGACTGTCGGTCAGTCGAATTTTGAAGGTGATGACAATCACACCTTCTGGACATTCGACGAACAGGGGCGCTATGTGCGCGTCGAAACGACGGGGCTGAAAGATAATGTCTGGGCCAGCTTCTTTGAGTTCCAGGTGTTTAATGATCCTGCCCCGACCATCCAATCCGACAATCCCAATATGAATTACTATCGCCTACGCTGGGATGATGTGGTCTATGAACCGGGCACACTGAAAGTCGTCGCTTACAAAGACGGCAAAGCGTGGGCACAGGAGATCGTATCCACCACAGGCCAAGCCCAGCGTCTGGAACTTTTGCCCGACCGCAGTACAATTTACGCTGACGGTGACGATCTGTCGTATATTACGCTGAAAGTCACCGACGAAAACGGTGTTGTGGTGCCGCAGTCGAATCCAAACATCACGTTTTCCCTTGACGGCCCCGGCGAGATCATCGCCACCGGCAACGGGAATGCGATTGACCTGACGTCCTTTCTTTCAAAAGAACGTAAGGCCTACAACGGCCTGTGCCTGGTGATTGTGCGTTCGGTGGAAGGTAAGACGGGAACGATACGGGTGACGGCTGTGTCGGACGGGTTGAGATCGGCTGAGGTAACGATTGTCAGTGAATAATGACGAAAGAGGAAAACCTTTATATCGCCCCTCCGAGGCTCTTTAAAGAAAAATCATACTCTCCGGGGGTTAAAACCCCCGGCTATTATTGTATTATCCCTTCGGGATAACTCACCCTCCCTCCGCTGCTCTCGGGATGACAAGTACACAATAGCTAACTCGGGATTCCCGCCTGCGCGGGAATGACAATAAAAGCGAAGATGACAATGGTACGGAGATCAACATCATTGGTACAGAAAGCGTGTGACCGCTTCCGAAGCGGGACGCTTCGGCTACATTCATTACCGGCTCTTGAAGATGTCGCGGTTGAGGATGCCGTAGTTGTTGAAGGCGGCTTTTCGGCAGAGCAGAATTGCCAGTACAATCGTCAGACTGGCACCAGTAAAGATGGTGATCATAATCGCGATTTGATACATAACTGCCACGCGGGGGTCTTGGCCGCCGAGAATCACACCCGTCATCATGCCGGGAAGGGAGACAAGCCCGATGGTGGCCATCGTCGCGATCATCGGAGCGGTTGCTTCGTGCAGAGCCGCAGTCAGGTACGGTTTGGTCGCTTCGGCGAGTGTCGCCCCGTCGGCCAGTTGCTGCTGGAAGGCTTTTTCGCCGGAGCGGATGGACTGGAAGAATTTCCGCAGGCCGATCACATCGGACCGCAGGCAGTTGCCGAGTATCATGCCGCCGATGGGAATGACAAACCGAGCCTCCAGCACATTCGGACGCCACAGGATGGCCCCTACAAAATACAGCAGCGGTACGGCGGTGCCGATCAGCAATGAAATGAACAGCGGAACCGCCAGCTTGCGGAATCTCAGGCCGGAGTTGCGAAGGATAGAAAAGTCGGCCACGATAATCATCACCAGCACCCACAGGCCGCTGAGCCATGGCTTATTCAGCTTGAAGACGATCTGCAGATACAGGCCGACGAAGAGCAACTGCAGCGTCATGCGCAACACGGCAATCGCAAACCGGCCCAGCACGGGGACTTTGGCCCAGAGCAAAATGGCGAACGGGATAATCAGCAGGCCGTATCCGATGACCAAGCCCCAGAGCTGCATCGGTGCATCATTCATGGCGGCCTCCCTGCTTCAAGTCAACTGTTTTGTCGGCGATTTCCAGTAATGCGTCATCGTGTGAGACAAACAGCACTGTTTTCGAGGAATCGGCCTGTAATAACTCCTTAAACGCCGCCTTGGATTCCTTATCCTGTGCGGAGATGGGCTCATCCAGAAGCAGAATCGGGCGCTGGAGGAGCAATGCGATAATGAAGGCAATCCGCTGTTTCTCGCCGCCGCTGAGGTCGCTGACATCACGGATGAGGAGTTTTTTGTCGAGATACAATGTGTCGCAGTAGTCATGGACTTTCTGCAGATCCCAGTGCAAATGCGCATTGGCATGATAAGCCAATGGGCGACGAATACGCTCTAAGACATTGCCGTCGCCCAAGTCGGATTCCTGAGAGACATAGGCGATCTTTTGCCGGAGTGACCAGACGGTTTTGCCTGTGAGTTCTTCGCTGTCAATCGCAATGCGCCCGCTGTCGGGTGCGACGAAGCCCATGAGAGCCTTCAGCAATGTGCTCTTACCCGAACCGGAGCGGCCCTGCAGACAGACCTTTTGGCCGGGCTGGGCGTCAAAGCTCAAACCGTCAAACAGAAACCCGCCGTCGTAACGAACCGCTAAATTGTCAACCTGGATATTCATTTCTTAACCACGGATTATCAAATCGGTCTATTATATATTTTAACCGCTGAGGATACAGATCAATAATCATATCTAAAGCGTCACTCCTGCCCTGTAGAAAGCTCTCTTTATATCGTCCCTTCGGGACTTGATAGGAAAGATGACTTCCTTTACCCGGGGTTTACACCCCGGGCTATTGTATTTTGCCCCTTTGGGGCGGATGTTTTCTACAGCGCACGTCCCTCCCTTTTTAAGTCGCATCGTCCATCTTTTTCAACAACCATCGCTTTTACAAAAAAGGACATGATACCACCCAGTATACCATATTCATCACAGCCCGTAAATTACCAGCTTCACGCAGCAAAATTATTTTTTTCGTGACAAAATCTTCATTTTTGCTTTAATATTACCCTATCCGTACGATGCAGGGGCCTGGAGCCATCAATAAGTACATAAGGAAAGGAGCTATGCCATGAAACAGTACCGTCACATTCCAAGTTTATTTGTCACTGTTATTTCCCTGTTATGCACTTTCAACGCCGACGCCATTACATCCAGTGAACTCCTCACGACGTCTGATAAGGCAGAGGTCCTGTTCCTGACCTCTGTTGCGGATCCCAATTCAGAAGCGTACTTAACCGTCTTCGACCATGACGTCCTCATCAAGATTCAGTTTTCTTCGGGCGTATCTTTGGAAGATGAAATTGCGGCTGAATTCACCAACGAAGGCGGTGCCAGTGGTGAGTATACGCTTAATCAGGTTGTCAATGCCATCAATGCCCAGGCACAGAGTATCACCGGTGACGACAACTATGATATGGCCGGCGTTAAACAAAACACAGACGGTACCTACTCCTTACGACTGCGTTCCCGATATACCGCAGAACATACTGCCGTCCTTTTATACGGCAATGCAACCGCCGGTCAGGATGCGAGAATCGAAGGCGTTTTCGGTGATGTTTCCTGCCCCGAAGATGACAGTTTTTGGGCCGTCAATGCTATGATGTACCACGCCTATCAAAAGGTTTGCGGGCATTATTTTGGTGACAGACAGTGCATGGAGCATCTGGCTGAAACATTCACGTTTTCAATCCCCCAGGAAACGATCTATTCTGATCCCTATTTACAGGTCTTCGATGAAGATGTCAAAATCGTTATTGAGTTCACCGACAGCAGCACTTTCAACCACGAGGAGATTGCAGTTGTCTTTTCAAACGAAGGCGGCAGCGGCGGCGTTTATACCCTTCTGGAAGTTATCGATATCATGAATGCCGCGTCACAAAATCTCGGCCCGGGCAAGAATTACGATATGGCTAAATTGGTGTCTGTGTATGACATGGACTGCCTCTGCACAGTCCTGACAATGGAAATTACCTCGCTGGGGGCTTCTGACGCTGCCGCGATCCGATACGGCAATGCGGCAGCCGGTTTCGACGCACGCATCGAGGGAGTTTTTGGTGATGCGTCCTGTGCCGATGACGACAGCTTCACCGATGTTGACAGCACGTTGCACACGGCCTCCTCCACGTGCGGCTTCTACCTGAGCCTGACACTAGGTGAGTTCGCTACCCTGGCCGCGGCGTGGGGATCCGATCCTTCATCCGACAATTGGAATTATAACTGCGATTATGACTGCAGCGATCGGATCGATGAGGGCGACCTGATGATCCTGACCCGGGATTGGGGCACATTTATCGATTATTAAAATTCATTTTTAACCTCGCAGCCACTCTTGAACATGTTTAGCGAGAAGTTCGACGTTTTGTTTTTCGAGGATCCTGGCCTTGATGGGAGCGGGGATTTTCAGTTTGGTCAGGGCTTGTTCAACACGAGCCCAGAGTTGTTTTTTCTTTTTAGCAGAATCGGCAAGGTAGATTTCGGTGACGATTTCCTGCAAACGAGTCAGCAGGATGGCGTCGAGGTTTTTGTAATAGTTTGAGATGATCTTTTTCTGGTGCGATGAATAGTCTTGTTGTGCCACGTGGTTATTGCTCCGTACTATCAATTGTTATTTGTCAAAGTTATGTCGCCCCTCCGGGGCTCATTTATATTTATTCATTCTACCGGGTGTTTAAACCCCCGGCTATTATTTTATTATCCCTCCGGGATTATTAAAAGCAAAATCATATCCGCCGGGATGACACTGAACCCATGCCCCGGATCAGGTGCGGTATGACACGACTGGAAACCAGTCCACAGAAGCATCATTATGACTGTTTTCGACAATGTGCTGTTATATCCTTGATTTAATGCAAAATCTTGCTTAAATTTCATTTGAAAGAGCATTTTTTTGTGGTATATTACAGCGTCGCTTGTACCAAAATGCCGCTTTGTTGTGAATCTGCGAACAATAAACTTTATCAGAATTTGGTTGGAATTATTTAAGAGATGAAAATTAAAGCACTTAGAGCTTATCGTTTTAACCGGGACGTTGTCGGCAATCCGGGTGATTGTATCGCCCCGCCATACGATGTTATCGATGAGACGTTTCAGGATGAACTATACGAACGCAACGATTACAACGTTGTCCGTGCTATCAAGGGCAAAAAATCCGACGGCGATGACGACAGCAGCAATGTTTACACCCGGGCGGCTGAGTACCTGTCAAAGGCGATTGCCGACGGCGCTCTCATCCATGACGCCAATGACGCGATTTATGCGTACGTGCAGGACTTCGAGATCGCCGGTAAAAAGTACGAGCGGACGGGTATTATTGCTCTCGGCGGGCTGACGGCGTTCGGTGAAGGCGTCCAGCCGCACGAAAAGACACTGGAAGGCCCCAAGGCCGACCGGCTGAACCTGACGCGTGCAACGGCCTGTCAACTGGGTCAGATTTTCATGCTGTATGACGATCCGACCAACGTCGATCGCAACATCATCGCCGAAGCCCTGACCCAAGCACCGGTTATCGATATGACCGACGAGGAACAGGCACGCCACCGGCTGTTTGTGATTGACAATCCCGCGCTGATCGAAGCGTTTGTCGGCATGATGTGCGATAAGCAAACCGTTATCGCTGACGGTCATCACCGCTATGAAACGGCCCTGAACTACTGGGCCGAGACCGGGGCCGATGAAGCCGCATTTCAGATGATGACGTTTGTGAACATGCGAAACGAAGGGCTGGTTATTCAGCCGACTCACCGACTGCTGATCAACATGGATAAATTTGAAGTGGCGTCGGTCCTGAACGAACTGAAAGACGAATTTAAAGTCACTGAATATACCTACAAAGATCATGTTGAAAAACAGCAGGCTAAAACCGCGATGTTCGAGACGATGAAGACGCTCGGCGATGCGGGCAAGAATATGTTTGGCCTGTATGCCCGGACCAACGCTTTTTACGCGATTGAACTGGTCGATACACAAGCAATGAAGACGCTGTGTCCGGAGATGTCAAACGCGGCGCTGACGCTGGATGTGAATGTGCTGCATAAGCTGATTCTGGAAAAACACCTGGGTATCTGCGACGCCAAGCTGGCCAGCCAGAGCCACCTCGTTTATATCAAGGATCTGGGTGATGCGATTGAGAAGTCGATTGACAAGGTTGACAGCGGCGAAAGCGAAGGCGTATTCTTTATGAATTCGACCCGGATCGAACAGGTGCAGGATGTGGCCAAAGCCGGCGAAAAGATGCCGCAGAAATCGACGTTCTTTTACCCGAAGATTTTCTCGGGACTGACGATTCGTAAAATGGATCTGCCGGCGATCGCTCCGCAGAATGCCTGCGAGTCCGTGGCGGCAAGCCATTAAAACTGAGCGTTAGTCAGTTTTAAAATTTAAAAGTAAAAATCTAAAGTCCAAAATTATGGAACCGGCCTATAGCCGATCGCTGTTTAAATAGATTCCTCGGCTTCGCTCGGAATGACAGCGTGCTGCATTTGACGATTACAAAAACCGACGAAGTTAAAATACTATTGGTAACCTTATTCAACAGGAGTGTTAGAAATGACAGACTGGAAAAACCCGCCGAAATTGTTTATCCCGGGTCCGGTACACGTGTTGCCGGAAATTCTCGAGCAGATGGCGCGTCCGACGCTGGGACATCGTTTGAAAGAATACACCCAGCTGCACGGTGAAGTCGCTTCAATGCTTAAAAAGGTTCTTTTTACCGATCAACATATATTCCTGAGTACGTCATCGGCCTCCGGCATCTGGGAAGCCAGCATCCGCAACTGCGTCCAGAAGGACGAGACGGTTCTGTGCTGCATGTGCGGTGCGTTCAGTGACAAGTTTGCCACGGTCGCCAAGGCCTGCGGCCGCAACGTCGAGGAGTTCAAGATCGACTGGGGACAGGCCTTTACCGCCGAGATGATCGACGAAAAGCTGGCCACCGGCAAGTACCCGATCGTGACGCTGGTGTATAACGAAACCAGTACGGGCCTGACCAACCCGGTGTATGAAATCAGCAAGATGATGAAGGAAAAGTATCCGGACGTGCTGGTGTTCGTTGACGTGGTCAGCGGCGTGGTCGGACTTCCGCTGCATTTTGACGAATTGGGCTGGGATGTGGCGTTTGCCTCGGTTCAGAAGGCGTTTGCGATTCCGCCGGGATTCGCGGTTGCCGCCGTGAGCAATCGTGCCGTTGAAAAAAGCAAAGACGTGCCCGAACGCGGCTATTACTTCGACTTCCAGGAATTTGCGAAGACCGAAGCGAAGGACCAGACCCCGACGACACCGTCGGTGCCGCATATCATGGCATTGCATTACAAGTGCAACATGCTGCTGGAAGAAGGCATGGAAAACGTCTGGGCACGGCATAAGGAACTGGGCGAGTTTGTTCGGGCGTGGGGCGCCGACCAGGGCTTCGAAGTGTTCCCGCAGGCCGGGTATGAGTCCAACACGCTGACGTGCTTTAAGAACACCCGCGGCATCGATATCGGTGCGGTTAACAAGGGTCTGCAGGAAAAGCACAACATCGTTTTCGGTAACGGCTACGGCAAGCTGAAAAACGAAACCTTCCGCATCGCACATATGGGCGATGTGACCAAGGCTGACCTGACAGAACTGCTCGGCTGGATTGAAGACGAAATCAATTAAAAGTCAAAGATTAAAGTGTAAAATGCAAAATTGAGGAATGCCCTTCGGGCATGCTATTTACACTGGATTTCCGCTCTTGCGGGAATGACACGGATACTCAAGGCTCGCGACATCAAAATCGCGGGCCTTCTTTTATTAAACTCTCTTTTTTTCGTAATTTTTCCTTTTTACGGGTTGCGCATGGGGGCTTTCCTCGTCTTACTAGGTGAAACAATAGAAACAGGAGTGAATTTGAACCGAAATCGCCACATTCTTTTACAACTTTTTGATCGCTCGGGCGTTAAACTACACGCGATGCTGTATCGCCTGACGCTGGATGCTGATGCGGCCGAAGACCTGATGCAGGAGTTATTTACCCGGCTCTGGAAGATGGAAACCATTGACACCATCCAAAATCTCGAAGCCTATGCCTGTCGCGTTGCGATGAACCTGGCCTTTGACTGGCGCCGGCAACGATCTTCTGTCAGCCCCCTGCCGGAAATGCTGGCAGACTGCCGGTTGGGAAAAGCGGACCTGCGACTGACGCAACGCGAAGATCTGCAACAGATTCTAAGCGCTGCGGAGCAGCTTACGGGGTTGAGCCGGGAATGCTTTGTGCTGCGATATATCGAACAAATGGAGTACGCGCAAATCGCCGACCACACGCATAAAACAACGCAACAAGTGCGGGGGCTGTGCGTGAAGGCGATCCAACGTATCCGTCAACTTTTAAATATACCCAACGCGTCTTGCTGTAAGGAGGCCGTCAATGAATAACGAAAATCAACAGAGTATCGAAGACAAACTCAAACAGCTTGCCTCGCTGAATCCTGACGAAAAGGCTGTCGAACGAATGAACCGGCGGCTCAGATCGCAACTCGGCGCAGGAAAACCGGCTGACCCGCTGGCCTATTCGGTTCTGTCGGCAGCCGCGATACTGCTGATCATCTTCAGCTTGTGGAACTGGCAACCACCAGCCATCAAACCACTGCCGAGCCATCAAACTGCCATCGAAGCCGGGATTACACGAATTGAACTGAATATGACATTTCAAGACGGCGGGCAAGAGGCACTGGAGCACTATTTGAATCAAGTCTGTGTTATTCGGAATGCGCAAACCGAACCGTTGACCTTACAGGAAATTATGAAGGAACTCTAACCGAAAGGACATACACATGTACAAGATATTATATCTTACCATCGCCCTGCTGGGCATTACGGCAGTCTCTCCGCTTTATGCTTATCCGCCGGATAACGCGGCGGTGCTTTATTACAAACACATGGAGTATTATACGCCGCCGCAAGGGGCCATTGGCGATGAAATTTCCGATCTGCCAACGAGCGGCAAGCCGGCTTCTCAGGAACTGATCGACTTCATCGAAAAACAGAAACAAACTTACCTGATCCCGGAGCTGAAAATCGCCTCCCATCTAAAATACTGTGACTGGGGACTGGACCTGTCACAGGGCTTTGGATTGCAAATGCCGGGTCTGTCGAAAATGCGGTCATTCGCTTACCTGCTGCTGGCAGACGGTGCGATTCAGGCCGCACAGGGTGATCTTGCGGGCGCGATCGATAATAACCTCGCGGTGCGTCGGATGGCGCATCACCGCTCGAATGAAACACTTATCAGCTACCTGGTGGCCTACGTCATGGTCCAAAAATCGGACGAGGCCCTGTATCATCTTCTGGCCACGCAGACGCTCGACGAAACCTCACTGGTGGAACTGAAACGAGAACTGCTGCTAGAGCCCTATCGCCCGCTGTCCATTCGTGAGACGCTGATCGGCGAACGGAATGTGGCGATTCTTGAAATCCCGACGATGACGGCTGAAAAGTTCAAGCAATACCAAATTGATATTTCCGATGACGATCTTGAGCGTGCCCGCAAGATTTTTAAGAATCCGGATTTTGCCGAAAATACAACGCGATATATCGAAGCCTATTATGACCGTGTATTTGCATTGCTGGACAAACCGTATATGGAGGCGTTTGCCGGACTTGAAGAAGAAATTCAGACCGTTACCGAAGACGCTAAAAATGGTAATGATGACGCATTCCTGCCTTCGATTTTTGTTCCGGCACTGGCGAAATGCTATAATTACACGGCCCGCTGGCATACCAACTACAACGCCCTGCTGACGTCGCTGGATATCTATGCGATCTATCAGCAAACGGGAAAGCTGCCGGAGGCGTTGCCTGAAACTTCTTCTGTTGATTATTTCACTGGCAAGCCCTTCATCTATGAAATCACGAACAACGGTTTTACGCTTCGCTGCAATGCGGAAGACCCGATTGACAAAAAAGTCATGGAATACCCATACACATTGCCACGGCAATAAAAAGCAAAGCATCAATCACACACGGCTCGCGAAATCAACCTCGCGAGCCTTTTTTTTACACTCTCAATCAATTATCTGAAACATTCATTTCCCACTGTCCTCTAGCCATTTTTTATTGAGTTTAATTTACTGAACAAATCCCGCTGTTTTCAGTATAAATGCGCAACTGGCTGGTATTGTCTTATTTTTTTTGCCAGAAAAGGACTTTCATGAGCATAAAACCGTTTAAAATCGATTACGCTCGCAAACACCGAGTCGGCTTTACGCTGATCGAACTGCTGGTTGTGATCGCGATTATCGCGATGTTGACGAGTATGGTTATGCCGGCACTGGCGTCTGTCAAACAAACAGCCAGGCGGCTGCTTTGCAGCGCGTCTCTGCATTCGGTCGGACTCGGGCTGCATGCCTACCAGCAGGAACATGGCGAGAAACTGCCGCCGCAGTATGACCGCTGGGGGCCGGACCGCGAAACGTATGACAATCAATTTATGGAGCCGTGGGTTTCGTATGTAGCCTATCATCAGGACGAGGTCAACGCTGACGGGACGTTGAAACCGCTGCAGTTGGCTTATCTTTGGAACGCAAACATCACCGACAGTGCGGAAAGTTTTTACTGCGGCAGTCAACCGCCGCGCGGGGACAATCTCCCCTTTACATTTAATTATTACACCGTTGACGGCAGTTATGAATGGAGCACTTATTTACCAACGAAACTTAACGGGTCACCTGACGATAAAATTCGTGTGTCCTATCACTACTGGCTGCACAATCAATCGTCTTTGAATCGTCTGTCGAATAAACCGGTCGTATTCGATAACATTCAGCACTGGAATTCGGTAGCTCATACCAAAAACAGCCAACCTTACGGCGTTAACGCCCTGTTCGGGGACGGTCATGTCAATTTCAGCAACCATGATGAATTATTCGAACTGGAACTGTGGAACGGCGGGCCGGCAGCAGGCCCCTGGGACGGCCCCGGCAACAGCAGCGAACGCTTCACGGAAATCCTGACGCGATTAAGGCCTTAGGCTTTGATATTACCGCGAATATCCATATTTGACTTTTCCGGGGTTTTTTCGGCACAGTTTTGACTTTTCGGCGTCGATGATATAAACTGGATATAAAATCAGACGAGTTTAAGCTGCCGAAGGATTGAAAAAAGGAGAAGCCCTGCCGTTACTGTAAATTCTGGATTCCCGCCTTCGCGGAAATGACAATTTGAGGGCTCGAATAACATAACAGCGTGGAACTGGATAGCTATTTTCACATCTCGATCCAAATGGGTCTTATGTTTGTTTGCATTATCGTTATTATTCAATCCCTTAAGGATTGAATTTGATAGGCCGGATGATTTCCACGGGTTGCGGCCTGGCGGCCTTACCCGCGGCTATTGTTGTTACAACCTCTTTGGGGTTATGCGGCTGACAGCAGCGTGGAACGGGAGTGACACGATTGCGGACCCTGTGGGTTACGTTAGCCACATTGTCATTCGCAAGGCACATGGTTTCGCATCCCGGCGCTTCCGCTTCGGGCTTCTGTGGTCGTCACATACACCGGAACTCATCACCGGGTTTCGCATCGGGCGACTTACCCATTCGGCTTCGCTCAGGACAGGCTCTGCTCCGCTATTGTTTATTTTTTGGCGGCGTTTCGTTCTTCTTTGGGGCGGGTTTTCCAGCGGCGGTGGAGCCACCAGTACTGGGTGGGGTCTTTGCGAATGAGGTTTTCGAGTTCTTTGTTGTATTCGGCGGTGACCCACTTGAGCGGGTCGTCTTTGTCAGCCCAATCGGCCGGTTCGATAATGCGGCCGACCTCGGCTTCGAATTTGAACGCATTGCCAACACGCCGGCACACGCCAACCGCGATGGGGAGGTTATACTGAATCGCCAGCAGGCCGATGCTCTTATACGAACTGGCCTTGCGTCCGAAGAAATCCACGAAGACGCCCTTTCTACCGGCGTCCTGATCGCTGATAAAGCACACGGTCGCGCCGTCTTCGACGAGTTGGACCATCTGCTCGGTCGCACCTTTTTTATCGACGATCTTCTGTCCCTTGGCCTCGCGGATGCCGTAGAGGTATGTGTTGATATAGGGATTGTCCAGCGGGCGGGCAATGCTGTAGACATTGAAGAAAAACTGCCCCATCAGGTAGCCCAGGATCTCGAAGTTGCCGTAGTGGCCGGTCAACATCAGCAGGCCCTTATTTTCTTTAGACATCCACTTGGCCCGCTCGATATTGATCGGGGTGATGTAGTCGCTCCAGTTGTGTTTATCGACCAGCCGGGGCGTAAACATCACGTCAATCGACAGCATCACGAGCTGTTCGAAGCTGCGGCGGCCCGTGGCCTCAATCCAGGCGGCATCAGCGTCCGGGTAACTGGCCCGCAAGTTATCGGTGGCGCGGATGCGGCCGCGGTGGTAATGCTTCCACATGAGCCGGCCCAGGAACCGCCCAAATCGCAGGCACGCATTGACCGGGAACAGAAACAGGATAAACAGCGCCACGCGCATCAGGACATAGCCCAGATAGTCCATGAAGGCATTCCGCTGGTGTTTTTTCTTTTTCTTGTCTTTTTTTGTAACAGCCATAAACCTAAATCGTCTAACAATAGAGCGTTTGCCGGGCTTTGCCGGATAAAACGCCTTATTATGGACACAACGACGCATTTGTCAAGCTTTGGTTGACAGACGAAGCATCTGTGCCTATAATATTACCTCATAATATGCCATTATTTTACCAGAAAGGATGCCATTATGGATTTTGATAACCCACAGGGTCCGGACCAACCCCAACAGCCCGAGGAGCCGGGCCAGCCTCAGGATTCACAGCCAACGCACCCGCCACAGGAACCTCAGCGTCCGCAGGAGCCGGAAATTCCAACTGCGCAGCCGCAGTATACCGCGATTCCGCCGCAACAGCAGCCCGCGGGGCACAATATCCCTGACTTTGCGATGCCGGTCTATGACCCGTCGCAAAAGCAGAAGAAAAAGGGCTCCGGCTGGAAGATTTTCTGGGGCATCGTGATCACCCTGTCGCTGCTGGCCAACGCGGTGATGTTTATCGGCATTATCGGGATGGTCGCGATGGGCTCGATGATTCAAACGGGTTCGTCCTCGTCTGCGGTTGTGGATAATCTTCGCGAAAAGGTCCTCGTCGAAGGCGCCAAGAACAAAAAGATCGCCGTGATCAATATCACCGGACTGATTGACGATGAAATGAGCACCTGGGTCCGCAAGCAGATGAAACGCTGCGCCAATGATTCGTCGGTTCGCGGATTGATCGTTCGCATTAACAGCCCCGGCGGGATGGTTTCGTCCAGCGACCAGATTCACTATGCCATCAGCAAATTTAAAGAAAATTCCAATAAGCCGGTGCTGTGCTTTATGCAGGGCATTGCCGCTTCGGGCGGATATTATTCAGCCGTCGCCTGTGATGAGATTATGGCCGAGCCGACCGTCATTACCGGCTCGATCGGCGTGATTATGAATTTCATGGTGCTGAAGGAACTGCTGGAGGAAAAACTCGGCATCGATCCTGTTACGATCAAGAGCGGGCCGCGCAAGGACTGGCCGTCGATGTATAACGAGGCGACCGACGAGCAGAAGGCATATCTGAACGACAAGATCATCGCCCCGGCGTATGACCGGTTTGTCCAGTTGATCGTCGAGGGACGCAAAGACGTGCTGAATGAGCAGCAGATTCGCGAACTGGCCGACGGCAGTATTTTCTCGGCTCCGGAAGCGAAAGGCAACAAGCTGATTGATGAGATCGGCTATCTGGACGACGCGGTTGCCCGCGTTCAGCAGATGGCGAATATCTCCGGCTCGCAGGTGGTCGAGTACGAAGAGGTCTTTTCGGTCTGGAATATGCTTGGCGCCGAAGCGAAGGCTCGCCAGCAATTTAACATCGAAAGCGAACTGCTGGAAAAGATCGCCGCCCCGCGGATTCTGTATCTTTGGGACGGCCGCGAATAAGGAAATAAGAGAAACCGCAGATTGCGCTGATTACACGGATTTTGATTTATTAGAATCAGTCAGGTCAGCGTCATCTGCGGTTTTATTGTGTCTCTGTTGCCTCAACCTGTGTTTGGCTTTCTTCGACCGTCCATTTGAGTGAGTCGATATCTTCTATCTTTACAAACTGGGTATGACCGTCACCAAATAACACACACGCCCCCAATCTGGGATGGTAATCCGATTTAAGATCTCCCGGCCCACCAATCTGATTCCAACGGTTTACAAATATTTTATTGTCTTCATAAAACTCTATTTCTTCTGCGAATGGCCTTATTGCAACATTGCCAGTCCGTTGTTCTTCAATGCCTAAATCTGTCTCGAACAATAAAACCACATCTTTAGGGATTTTTGTGAATTCCATACTCGAAACATTTTCATTCATCGCATACAGACACTCACCTTCATTTATGTCAAGATAGGATGTCCGAAATGATTCTGGTGAAAGATCCGCCCAAGAAATTAAAATATCACACCATTGCCCGGCATCAGGTAACTGATTTTCATGTTCACTTGCATACACAATGAACGCTGTTCCGAGGCCTTTAAGGTTTGTACCGCTTATTATGCTCGTAGGAATACGAGGTTTGTCAAGATAGAGCGCAAACGCCATCGAAAGAAACAGGAATCCCCCAATAATCGTGGCAATGCTTACTTTTCGGTGTCGTTCTTTTCTGAAACGAAGTTGAAATGCTCCAACAACTAACAATATCACCCCCGGAATTAATGGAATCCCGGAAACATCACGGCCACTTGCCGCCAAATAGCCTAAGTGTGTATAGATTGGGGGTGTGGTTGTTTTGGTGCTTTGGCCGAGGATTTCCATGGGCTGTTCCTTCTTGTTTTCCTGTGTTGCTGTGTTCTTAAAAGACGACTCTAAAACTTACTCGCCACCTCTGGATTCCCGCCTTCGCGGGAATGACAAACAGGGGCGGAGAATAACAAAAAGAGCAGAAACGACAAAAAGTTTTGCTAGCCCCTCTTATTTAGATACCGATGAGAAGCAGTATATCACAATCACGGCGAAAATCAACAGCATTGACATCAGTCCGGCGAGAATTTTCAGCAGGCCGAACTTTTTGAGCAGTGACGCGACGCCGCCAATGATCCTGCCGTAATTGAGTTTGAGTGCGATCAGATAGCCGATCAGAAACAGAATCGTCCCCGGGACAAAGAATTCAAAATTCATCGCCCTTTCCATGCCGCCGCCGGGACAGGCGGACACATAGCCCAGATGGATATAGGGAATGCGTGACTCGGCCAGTGTGGTCGTGCTTTGAGCATGTACCTGCATAACGTGCTCCTTTTTTTAGCCCATGTGATATTATGTATTTATGATACCCGGATTTTCCGAGAGAATCCAGAAAATTTCCAATATCGTCTTTCGCAAGTCGGCACAATGGATGCTTTGGGCCTTTAAATCCCCCGTATTAACCACGGTTTCGCCCCGGCACCCGCCCAGACACCAATGCTTGACGGGGCAGTCGAAACAGGCCCTCTCTATATTATGGACGCTGGCGCAGATGCGAATGTTACCCAGCGATTCGTGATTTTTCCAGTTTTTTTCGAAATCAAAGCCTTTATCACGGATATTGCCGAACGCGTAGCAGGTTTGATTCAGATTCAGGCAGGGATACAGCGTCCCGTCGGCATCCAGCAGCAATGTCTGCGATCCGGTTCCGCAGGAGGGACGCCGGGTCGAATACCGACACGTATTGGCCAGAATCGAGAAGGCATCCCGTCCGAGCAGGTTTCGATAGGCACTGTTTTCTTTGAGCAATTGACAGGCCGCGGTGATCATCTCAAAATGCGGTACCATTTCCATGCCATCCGCTTTCGCGCCGCCCATGAGCTTGAGCGGAATAAACCGGGCCTCGGACACGCCCCACTCGATTGCCAGATCGAGAAAGTCTTTCAGCGACGCGAAATTTTGACGGGTGCAGACCATGCTCAAGATCGTATGAACGCCGTGGGCTGTGAGTATTTTGACGCCCGCGCGGACCTTTTCGAATGTTCCGGTCCCGCGCAACGGATCGTTCATCTCGGGCGTCGGGCCGTCCAGCGAAATCTGCACTTCCAGGCCGATACGCTTAGCCTCTTTGGCAAAAGCGGCGTCAATCAATGTTCCGTTGGTGGAAATCAACGGATTCATTTTCTGACTGCGAGCATACTCGCAAACCGCCATCAGTTTTTCCGCATCCATCAGCGGTTCGCCGCCCAGGACGGTCAGCGTCACACGTTTGGACACATACGGTTTGAGCATCTTCAGGAACTCGATCACCTCGCTCGCTGAAAGTTCGTCACCGGGGACATTGTCAAGACTTTCCAGATAGTAACAATACCGACACCGCAGGTTGCATTGATGCGTCAGGTTCCAGGCGATGTTTTCAATCGGCAGCGGCTCGGTTGAAACGTCCCGTGTGACCAAATCACGCGCGTTAGCGGGATCGTGCAAAATGTCCTTGTCGAACAGGTCGCGGACAAGACGGTTTAATCGCCATCGATGACGTTTGAAATGCGAATGATTACAGAAAAGTTCAGAGAGACTGGCGGGCTGCTGAAAGGCATACAGAAACGCCTTCATCTCCTCGTCGACGACCATCCAGTGCGGCACGTCCCGCCAGACGAGCAGCACCTTTTCATCGCGATGCTCGGTATAATCCGGCGGTCGCAACACCAACGTTTTTTTCTGAATGCTCCGTCCAAACATCCTTCTCGCTTGCTCCTAAACAACCTTCAATTCCAACCCCTTAATGTATCATTCCGGCCTCCAAGCCGAAATCCAGTGCGACAATTGACTGGATGCCGGATCAAGTCCGGCATGACAAAGCAACCCACATCAACTGCGTTTGACAAGGCCGCCTTCAACGGTCAGTTTGCCGTGTGCAAACAGTGCAATCGCTTCGGGAAACGCCTTGCATTCCTGCTCAAAGACCCGGCCGGCCAGTGTATCGGCATCGTCGTCGTCTTTGACCTCACACGTTCGCTGAACAATAATCGGTCCGGCGTCGTATTCGTTCGTACAAAAATGCACGGTACAGCCGGACACTTTACAGCCGGCTGCCAGCACCGCCTCATGCACATGATGGCCCCACATGCCGCGGCCGCCAAAACTGGGCAACAGCGCCGGGTGAATATTCATGACCCGATTTTCATAACTGGCGGGAATATGCCACAGGCACAGCCAGCCGGCCTGCACAACCAGATCGACCTTGGCGTTGTCCAGTTCAGTGGCAATCTGCGTACTGAACGCTTCAATATCGGAAAAATCTTTCTTGCGAATCACCGTTGGTTCCAGGCCGATCGCCTTGGCGCGGTCGATACCCTTGACGGTCGAACGGGAGCTGATCACCAACACGATTTCTGCATTGAGCTTGCCGGCGTCGATGTATTCCTGAATATTGGTCATGGTCCGCCCACCGCCGCTGAGCAACACACCCAACCGCAGTTTATCACCTTCTGCTGCGGCGGTCACCGTCGGCCCGTATTCCACGTCACCCTTGATATCCATTGCCTCATTCGCCAGCCGGTCGGCATCGGAATTTTGTTCACGATAAACATGTGTGACCTGCCACGACGTAAATGAAATCAGCAAATCCATACATGCTTCATAGTACGGCTTCAAATTGGCACTTTTGACTTTGTACTGGCCGTTCAACTGACGCACCAGCAGTTCACTGTCACTGAACAGCTTGATCGATGTGGCCCCCTGTTCAATCGCCGCTTCCAAAGCCAGTTTAATCGCGGTGTATTCAGCGGCATTGTTGGTCATCCGCCCCAGGTAGACGCCTTTGGCCAGCAGTTGATTGCCCGCGGGGTCATCCAGTACGAATCCCGCCGCCGCCGGACCGGGGTTGCCGCGACTTCCGCCGTCGGTATGAATAATAATTTCTTTACTCACAGTCATCCTTGATAGAAAAAAAGCCGACAACGAAAAAGTCATCGGCTCACATTTTGAAATTTATTCTTTTTCCGGCAAATACAGGATTCGCGTACAACTCGAGCAACGAACAATCTCATCATTACCGCTGAGTACGTTGACGATTTCCGCAGGGATCCCCATAAAGCAGCCGCCGCAATTGTAAGAGCCATCGCCCTCGACCACCCCCATTGCTTCCCCATCATAGGTATCAGCAACCCGCTTAAACACATTCAATGCATCAGCAGGAATCCCTTTAGCGGCCTGGTCCCATTCGGTCTGAATCTCGGCGATTTCCTTTTCCAGGTCCACCGCCTTGCCGTCCGATTCCTTGCGGGCTTCTTCGAGTTTGGTCTTCTGGTCCTGGATTTGTTTTTTGACCTCTTCGCAATCGGCGGTATCCGTCTCAATATTTTTCATCAATTCCAGCACCTGCGTTTCCAATTTGGAGTCATCGGCCTTGGCCGTGTTCAACTCGGTCAACAGCGCGGAATATTCCTTATTGGTACGTGCGAGATTTAAATGATTGCGGAGTTTTTCGATATGCTCATCGCGGCTCTTGAGCTCCAGTTCAAGGCGATCGACCTGGATTCGGGTCAGTTTGATCTCCTCTTCTTTTGCCTCCAGCCCACTTTGCAGCGTACGCAACTGGTTCTCCTGAAAGATAACGCTCCGACGACAGCGGGTCAGTTTTGTATTGACCGCACGGAGGCGATTTTCCACACGCTGCAGTTTAATCAAACCATGTAGAATCGGTCCCATTCGATTTCCTTTTTAACTTGTTAACATTCGGCGCCACTACTTAGCAAAACATCATTATGGCGGTTAAACGGCGTTCTGCAACAAAATTTTTTCACATTTCATCTATTTTCGCTCGTGATGGCACGACAAAGGCGGTAAAATCGGCTCTGTTGTCCACAGAAATACAAAATAACCGCCCTCGCTGGCAGATAAAGGATTCATGTTGTCGCTTATGAACGATTTATTGAAAAAACTGATCGCCAGTGCTCCGACCGAGGAAAACGGGGAACTCAACGCCGCTAACATACTGGCTGAATACTTTCAACGGCACGGTATTCCGGCCGAAATTGACTGCTGGGACGAAAAACGTGCCAGTGTTACCGCAAGCATCGGCAGCGACAGTCCGGACGCACCGACACTGATTTTCGGCGTGCATCTGGACGTGGTGCCCGCTTCGGCGGAAAACTGGGATACGGACCCGTTCGAACCGGTGGAAAAAGATGGTCATATTTATGGCCGCGGCTCGGTGGATATGCAGGCCGGGATTTGTGCGGCGGCGGCAGCGCTGGTCGAAATCGCACAGTCCGACACGTCGCTAAACGGGCGCGTTGTATTTGCCGCTACCGCGGGCGAGGAAACCGACAGTTGCGGCGTGAAACGGTTTATCGAAACGACCCAAATCGCTAATCCGGTGGGTGTCATTATTGCCGAACCGACGGGGCTGGAGATTTTACGGGCACATCGCGGCATCCTGTGGCTGAACGTCGAAACCGCGGGCAAAACGGCCCACGGTTCCATGCCGCAGCTGGGGATTAACGCCATTGAGAAGATGAACGTGTTTTTGAACCGGCTCAAAGATTATAAAATCCCGCATACGCCCCACCCGCTGCTGGGCGGATGCTCGATGAGTATTAACCGTATTTCCGGCGGCAGTGCAACCAATATCGTCCCGGAAAGCTGCGCGGTGGAACTGGATATCCGCACACTGCCCGGACAGAGCCACAGCAACGTCATTGAAAGCCTTGAGGCAATCTGTGATGAACTTCAGCAAGCGGACACGGATTTCAAAGCGACGATTTCTATTATCCGCGCGGTCGATGCAATGGAAACCGATGAAAATGATTCATTTGTTAAAACAATGTGCGAAGCAACCGGCATCACCGAAACCAAGTCCGCCGGGTTTACCACTGATGGCCCCTACTTTGCAAAACTCGGCGCCCCGGTCGTCATCTTCGGCCCCGGCGACGGCAGCATGTGCCACAAGCCCAACGAACACATCGAAATCGCCCAGATAGAAGCTGCAAAGGAGTATTACAAAACTATTGTCATGAACATGACATAAGGCGATATTAAAGGGTTGAACAAAAACTGCCGATCATTCAACCCATACAGGGTCGTTGGGAAATGGTTGTCTGTGGTCCACGGTTTTCGTTTCACTTCACCCATGGCTATTGGTGTCATTCCCCCTTACGGGGGTAATAGAATTCGCCTGTTTAAACAGATCCCTCACATTCGTTCGGAATGACAATATACCGATTAGCAGAAGTCAACGGATTTCGATAACGTATTGATTTTCGAAGACCTCGGTGAAGTCGAAGACGTTGTCGAAATCTTCGATGGTGTCGCTTTCCTGCGAGCTCATCCAACCGTAGTCGATCATCAGGTACACGATCTCACCGAAGTCGCGTGTCGTGCGAACGCCCCACTGGCCCAGCACCATCGCCGACAGACGCCCCCAGCGTTTTTTGGCCACCTCCGCCAGTCCCCAGGACAGTTCCTCGCCGGAAATATGCCGGGGTTCAGAACCCTGTTCGTCAGCGCGAATTTTGTCAATGGTCGTCGCCAGTCCTTCAAAGACAAACTTCAATCCCCGCGGCGTATACCGCCCATCCTCAGCAGCAATCTCTTCAATCGTCTTTTTCATGTCATTCGTTTTCTGGATGCCGGGACAAAACTAGTGAACTCTCTGTCCTGACTTTGCACCGCTGTCGGGGCTGAGCAAAAAGACTTCCGACCCACCCGGACCGGATGCACACACCATGCCTTCCGACAAGCCAAACTTCATCTGACGCGGTTTCAGGTTCGCCACACACACCACCAGCCGACCGACGAGATCTTCGGGCTTATAGGCCTTGGAAATACCCGCAAAGACATTTTTCTCAATGCCGCCGATATCCAGTGTCAACTGCAGCAACTTGTTGGCGCCTTCGACGCTGGAAGCACTGGCAATTTTGGCCACGCGCAAATCGACTTTCATAAAATCGTCAATCGTGCATTCTTCCGCCAGCGGTTCATCCAGTTGATTTTCGGGTTCTGCAGGCGTTTCAGCCTGTTGAGGGACTTCCTGTTTACTTTCTTCGACCATCGCTTCTACCTTTTCTTTCTCAATCCGTTCGATCAGTCGAACGAACGCGTTAATTTGATGATTTTCCAAAACGGTTTCCACATCCGCAAACGCCAATGCATCCACCGCCAAAAACTGTTCAATCTTTTCAGCAAAGTCCGGCAGCACCGGCTTCAAATAAATCGCCAGCACCTTGACCGCATTTAAAATCGCCGTCAGCGACGTGCGTGTGCCTTCGGCATCGGTCTTGATCGTTGACCACGGCTGCTGCTCTTCAACATATTTGTTGGACGCATCAGCCAAAGACGCAATTTTGCGAATTGCCGCGGCGTAGTTCAGGTTTTCGTAGGCGTCCACAATCTCGCTCTTGGCCGCAACCAGTTCATCGATCAACGCCCGGCCCTTGTCGTCCAGTGTCCCCAGCTTGCCGTCCAGCTTTTTTGTCAGCATCGGCCCGGAGCGACTGGCCAGATTTGCCAGCTTGCCCACCAGATCGGAATTGACGCGATTGACAAAGTCCTCAAAACTCAGGTCGATATCGCTGACATCCGCATTCAGCTTGGACGCATAGTAATACCGCAGGTGCTGCGGGTCCAGATGCTTCAAATACGTCGACGCCTTAATAAACGTGCCCTTGCTCTTGGACATTTTCTGACCGTTGACCGTCAGGAAACCATGCACAAACAGCTTATCCGGCGTTCGCAGGTTAGCACTCAGCAGCAGCGCCGGCCAGAACAACGCATGAAAATACATGATGTCCTTGCCGATGAAATGGCAAATCTCATAGTCGCCGCCGTTCCACATCTGCTCAAAGTCCAGCCCGTTCTTGTCACAATAGTTTTTCGCCGAAGCCATGTAGCCAATCGGCGCATCGAGCCAGACATAAAAATACTTATCGTCCTCGCCGGGAATCTTGAAACCAAAATACGGCCCGTCCCGCGAGATATCCCAATCCTTCAGACCTGTTTCGAACCACTCGTCCAGTTTGTTCTGAACCGATTCCTGCACATACCCCTTGGCAAACAGCGTCTTCAACTCCTGCTGATAGTCACTGAGCCGGAAGAAGTAATGCGTGCTTTTCCGCAACACCGGCGGCTGGCCGCTGACCGTGCTGACCGGATCGATCAGCTCTGTCGTCTGATAATGAGCCGCACACGCATCGCATGAGTCACCGTACTGGTCGGGCGCCTTGCATCGCGGACAGGTGCCTTTGATATACCGGTCGGGCAGCCACATTTGTTCCTGCTCGTCATAGGCCTGCTCGATTTCTTTCTGGACAATCGAGCCGCGTTCATTAGCCCGGTCATAAATCGTCTCGCTAAACTGGCGATTCTCATCCGAATGCGTTGAGTAGTAGTTATCGAACTGAATATTGAAGCCGCTGAAATCGGCAAAATGCTCGGTGTGAACCCCGTTGATCAACTCTTCCGGCGATATCCCTTCGCTCTTGGCGCGAATCATCACCGGCGTGCCGTGCGTGTCATCGGCGCAGAAATAACGGCATTCATGGCCCATGGCTTTCTGAAAACGCACCCAGATATCCGTCTGTAAATATTCCACTAAATGCCCGATATGAATCGGACCGTTGGCATAGGGCAATGCCGATGTCACCAGTAATTTTCGTGTCATTATTTATTCTCCGCCCGGCTTGGGTTGATTGCCGTTCGATGGGCTGTTGGGCTTGTCCTGCTGGGGACGATTGTTTTGATTTTCATTGTTTCTGTTGCCATTATTCTTTGAATTTTGATTATTCGGCGTATTGTCACCGCCGGCATTTTTATTCCGTCGTCGCCGGTTTCGTCCGCCACGGCGATTTTTATTGCCTTGCTGCTGCCCCTGGCCATCTTTGCCCTCGCCTTGACCTTGTGCCTGCTTTTTCTGACCGCCTTCACCGCCCTGCTGAGCCTGCTTTTTCTGCTGGCCACCTTCGCCACCCTGCCTGGGCTTGCGCGGTCTGCGGCGTCTGCGACTTTTTTTCTCGGAACCGGAAACACTTTCCTGCTCGGACTGAGCCATTTCCTCAATCTCTTCGGTCACCGCCGACTCGACAGCACCTTTTCTCGGTATGCCCATCGCTTCGTCCAGCATATCCTCAGCACGGTCGGATTCTGACTGCGGTTTTTTCTTGGGCTTTTCGCCGGGCTTGCACAGTTCATCCGCCGGCCAGGCCTTCCGGTCACCCAACTCATCCTGCACAACCACCAACTGCGTCAGGATGTGCATATCAACCACTTTGCCAATTCCCTTCGGCGTTTGCACCATACTGTTTCGCTTGGGCAGGTTATCCTTCAGATCCATGTACGTCTGGTCTTCATACCGCAGACAGCATTTGAGTCGGCCGCAGTGACCGCTGATCTTGGACGGGTCCAGCGTGGCCTTTTGCAGCTTGGCCATCCGCATGTTCACCGGCTCCAGAATTTTCAAATATCGGCTGCAGCAGCATTGCTGGCCGCAGGTCTCGAAATCACTGACCAGCCGTGCCTCATCGCGCGAACCGATCTGCCGCAATTCGATGCGGGTCTGGTATTCTCTCGCCAACTGCTTGACCAGATCACGAAAATCAACCCGGCCTTCACTGGTGAAATAAAAGATGATTCGCTCACCGCCGAACAAATGCTCAGCCTCGATAATCTTCATCTTCAGGCCCATCTCGTCAGCATACTTCTGACAGCATTTGGCCTCCCCAATCGCCGATTTCTCCAGATGTTCCTGCTCGCGGAGGTCTTCATGCGTAGCAAATCGCATAAACTGACCACCTTCACCCAGCGGAAAATCCTTCGTGCGATTACAGAAATAATTCTCAACCTGCTCGGGCGTGTTTTTATACTGTCCGCCCCGATAATTATGCACACCGACCACTTCTCCCAGTTCCAGCCCGCGTTCGGTCTTGATCACCACATGGGTGTTGGTCTTGGGAATATGGGCCTCGTGGTGCTCAAACCAGCCCATTCCGCCCATCCGACCATAGCGAACGAGCATCTGCTTGGCATTTTTCGGCACTTTATGTTTTGAATTCTCACCTTGAGACATCTATTATAAACTCCTGTAACATAAGAAGATACATACTGATTAGGACGCCGCTTTAAACCACGACCCTCTTAGAAAACGCTTAGTATATCCGAATTGGAAAGATTTAACAAGAGTTGTTCGAAGACGAGTTTTTCGTTGACGCTGGCGTCGATCCAGCGGCCGATTCGGTAGCACAATTCGATATGGCGTGAGGCCTGCTCGACATCACAACCGGCGGCCAGCTTTTGAATGCACTGTTGCTGATCGTCATTGACCCATTGGCTCGTTTGGCCGACATGGGCCTTCATCACATCATAAAACGCACATGTGACCATCTGAACCACTCCCTTTTGCGAGCGGCGGGTGATATCAGTTGTGCTGACGTTTTCAGCGGCCTTGCCCCACGCCGCGGCAATGGCCCTGGCGGATTTGCCCATCCACTCGGCCATATCAATCGCATCGGCCAGTTCCAGCAGGCACAGTTTTTCGATCAGATCACGTTTGATGGCATAAACGCCGCCCTCTTTGGTTTCCAATTGCGACCACACGAGGCTTCGCCCCAGGCTGCCCTGCGAATAACGAGCCCAATACATCGCCTCAGACCTGTCCACGCCTTCGGCCGTCAACCGCTCGACAATCCGCTCCTCGGCCACCGCCCCGAACCGCACCAACTGGCAGCGTGACAGTGTCGTCGGCAGCATCTTGTCAATCCGGCTGCACAACAGGATAATCACGCAATAGCCCGGCGGCTCTTCCAGCACCTTCAGCAGCGCGTTCTGGCTGGAGGCATTGACCTTTTCCGCCTCATCGACCACGTACACGACAAACTTGCCCATCGTCGGGCGGTTGGACACCTTGTCGATGAGAAATTCGCGAATCACATCAATCGGCATATCCACGGGCGTCTTTTTGTTCTTGCCCTTCTGGGTGTACTGCACCAGCTCCTTGTAAATCGGCCGAAAGTCGGGATGCCCCCCGCTTTCAAACGTCTGGCAGGAATGGCACGTCCCGCAACTGTCGACAAATGCCGGTTCGCTGCTGACGGTTTGCTTGTTCTCGCACAGCAGCATCTTCGCCCACGCCCGCGCGGTCGTAAACTTACCCACGCCGTCGTCGCCGTCAAACAAATACGCATGCGCCATCCGCCCGACCGCGTATGCTCGCTGCAAAGACCCAATCGCTTTATCCTGACAAAATATTCCTTGTAACGCCATTCTGTATTCCAAAAGATAAATTCATACCACTGAATGCACGGAATGACACAGAAAAAAAATACAAATAAAATTCTGTGTATTTCAGTGCATTCGGTGGTAATTTTTCACGCTAACATTACATGATCAATTTTAAAATTTCGCTGTGTACCTGCTCGACCGACTGCGTCGCATCCACGACTTTCACATCCGCTGATAAATCGGCCAGCTTCAAAAAGCCCTCACGCACTTTGGCGTGATAGGCATCGCCCTTTTGTTCCATGCGGTCCAGATCCCGCTGCATGCGAGAAGCCGCCGTCTGCAAATCCACATCCAGCACAATCGTCACATCCGGCCACACCCGCTCTAACGCATCGGTGGCGATCTTAAGCACCTTTTCGACGCCAAAGCCGCCCGCACATCCCTGGTAGGCACACGTACTTGTCAGCCACCGATCCATTAATACGCATTTGCCGTGTTCCAGGTCCGGGCCAATGTGTTCTTTCCACAACTGAGCCCGCGAGGCCATATAGAGCAGCACTTCCACATTATCGCCCATGCCCTCATTCGCCGGGTCCAGCAGAATCTCGCGAATCTTCTCGCCAACCATCGTTGTGCCCGGGTCGCGATAGCTCACAACATCCACGCCCTGCTCGGCAATCCATTCGCTCAGCATCCGCACCTGCGTGCTCTTGCCGCAGCCATCCGGGCCGTCCAGCACCAGAAATTTCCCTTGCAGCTTTTCGTTCATTCTGACTCCCGCTCTGATTGTGCCTGTTCGGCCGCCTTATACCCCTGCATCCACAAAACAGCCAGCAGCGTCAAAAACAGCATCAGGCCACTGAACAGAATATGATACACCGCCGAAAAGATATAATACACCACGGACTTTTCTTCTGCAAGCAGACTTAACAGCAGGAACGCAATAATCCCCAAAAAACCGCCGATGATCCATCGAATGACGAAGGGGATTTCACCCATGCGGTATTGGCCCATCGCCGCGACCGCCTGCATCACGGTGTGGTCATATACCACCACCCGCGCCGGGATAAACAGCATCGGCTTGATGAATCCCACCAATGCCAGCATCGCACAGGTCTGTGTCACCCAATCCGGCACCTTCGTCACATCCTCCGTCTTCCAGATCAACTGAGCCAAAAGCCCGACGACAATCCCACTGACGATCAGCACCAAAAAGCCAAACATCAATTGAAAGAAAAGGATTTTCCAGAAATAGGGCCTGCCGCGAACGAGCAGTTCCAGCGGCTGGCAAGGCTGCTCGCCGCCGGTGGCCGAAGTTTTTAATAATCCCAGATACAGCATCTGCCAGACGGTCACCATCACCATCGTCCCCAGTCCCAGCAGAAAGCTCGACCAGAACGGCATCTGTGACTTCGTTTTTTCCGCCACCTCGGTCATCATCACAAGCTCATCGGAAAACATCATCAATGCCACCTGCAAGACAACAACCAGCAGCACCTCCGGCCATCGAACCGTCAAAATATCAATCGCTTTGCGTATCATTCACACTTTCTATACAAAAAATTATCCCCCGTCATCCCGAGCGAAGCCGAGGGATCTATTTAAACAGAAGAATTCAAAATTTCAAATCACTTTTTCATTGCCCGCTTACAGACAACCACAAAACCGGCAATAAGCAATACAACAACCAAAGCCCAAAATAAAACAGGATGTTTATGAGCAAACGGAAAAATAATAGCCATTGCCATTCCCGCAACCGGAACAATGGACAAAAACACCAGCAACCATGTTACATCCTGTTTGCCATTCCACTGCCAACCCATAACACCGCCGCGGCGAAAGCCGCCGCCTAAACTCAAAACCAAGAACTACGAACTAAAAACTAATTCCGCATCGGTTTCACATTTCCGCGTCCGACGACCTTTTCCATCTTCTTACAAAAATCCACATCCACCCGCACACTCAGTGACCGATCTGCAGCCGCGACAATCCGGTATCCGCCGGTGGTCTGGACGCTGACGTACACCGGGCTTTTGCCGCGATGGGCCTCGCACAGGTTCTTGATCCGCTCGACCTTTTGCTCAGTCACATCCAGCCCCAGCAGATTAATGCCCAGCTTGGCCGCCATCTGATCGGGCATATCCTCCATGTCAATCAGCTTATCGCACAGGATGTTCGGCGTTTCCCGCTGGCAATCAACCTTGCCCTCCACGAACAGCACCTTGTCCACTTCAACCATCTCCGCAAACATCTCCAGCTTCTTCGGGAAGACCACCACCTCGCATTTGCCCTGCAAATCTTCCAGCTCAAAAACCGCCATCTTCGCCCCCGCGTTGCGGCCGTTTTTGGTCACGATGTTGCGAATCTTCGTAATCATCCCGCCGATCGTCACCTCACGCCCCTGCCATTTCGAGTTCAACTGCCCCAAATTGGCCGACGAATAAATATCGATCATGTCCGCGTGCTTACTGAGCGGATTGCTCGTCACATAAAAGCCCAGCACCTCTTTTTCGTATTGCAGCATCTGCGGTTCCGGCCACGGCGCCACATCCGGCAACGCCTGGGCGTCGAGATCTTCGGCGCCGGCGAACCCGCCGCCGCCGAAGAAGTTCATCTGTCCGCTGGCTTTATCGGCCTGCATAGACGCACCGGTCTGCATCGCCTTTTCCAGTCCCGCCATCATTTGCGAGCGACTGCCGCCCAAATTGTCGAATGCCCCGGCTTTAATCAACGCCTCCAGCACCTGCTTGTTGACCGCCCGCAGATCCACATTCTCGCAGAAATGGAACAGGCTCTTAAACCGCCCCGCCTGCTCGCGAGCGACAATGATCTGCTCGACGGCTTTTCCGCCGACGCCCTTAACCGCCGCCAGCCCGAAACGAATCACGCCGGCATTTTCCTTTTGATCGTGCCCTTCGTTATACACCACCGTAAAATCAACAAAACTCTCATTGATATCCGGCGGCAGCACACCGATGCCCATCTCCCGGCATTCGCCGATATAATCGACCACCTTGTCGGTATTGCCCATTTCGTACGTCAGCAACGCCGCCATAAACTCGATGGGATAATAGCACTTCAGCCACGCCGTCTGGTAGGCCACAAACGAATACCGCGTCGCATGCGATTTATTAAAACCGTACCCGGCAAACTTTTTGATCAATTCATAAATATCGTCGGCCTGCTTTTCGGTCAGGCCCTTCTGGACGCTGCCCTCCACAAATTGTTTCTGCCCGGCGTTGATGACCTTTTCTTTTTTCTTACCAATCGCCTTAATCAGACCATACGCTTCACGCAGCGGGATATCACCCAGCCGGTTACAAATCCGCATCACCTGTTCCTGGTAGATCATGATGCCGAACGTCTCTTCCAGCACCTCCCGCATGATCGGGTGCGGCACTTCCCACGACGCACCGTGTTTACGCTCGATAAAATCAGGGATCAGCGCCATCGGACCGGGCCGGTACAGCGCGTTAGCCGCGATCATGTCCTCAATCCGGTCGGGCTTGAGCTTCATCAGCAAATCCTGCATCCCGCCGGACTCAAACTGGAATACGCCCTTGGTTCGCCCGCTGCAGAAGATTTCCTTAAACACCTTCTGGTCGGTAATATCAATCGCTTCCAGATCAATCTTTTGTCCATGCAGATCTTTGACAAGGTCGATCGCACGCCGCAACACACTCAGGGTCTTCAGACCCAGGAAGTCCATCTTCAGCAGACCCACTTTTTCAACCGTCGGGCCTTCAAACTGCGTAATCAGATCGTCCGAGCCGGCCTGCTTATAGACCGGCAGGAAATTCGTCAGCGGCTCATCGGCGATCACCACACCGCACGCATGCACCGAGGCATGGCGAGCCAATCCTTCGAGCTTTCGCCCGATGTCAATCACCTTTTGGATAATCGGATCGCTGTTGTACCAGTCCTTCAAATCCGGCTCAGCCTCCAACGCCTTGTCCAGCGTCATCTTCAGCTCATTCGGCACCAGCTTGGCCAGTTTGTCCGCATCGCCCAGCGGCACGTCCATCACCCGGCACACATCGCGAATCACCGCGCGGGCCTTCATCGTTCCGAACGTAATGATCTGGGCAATATGCCCGTATTTCTGACGCACGTGGTCCAGGGCCGCCGGCCGCGACGCCTGGCAGATGTCAATATCAATATCCGGCATCTCGTTACGTTCCGGGTCCATGAAACGTTCGAACAGCAGATCGTACTTGATCGGGTCCACATCGCACACGCCCAGACAGTAGCCAACCACCGTCCCGACCGCACTTCCCCTGGCACCGATCGGAATCTCATTTTCAATCGCGTAGTTACAAAAATCCCAGACAATCAAAAAGTAGCTGGCAAACCCCTTGCCGGAAATCACGCTCAGCTCACGCTTGATACGCTGATCAACCTCTTCGGTGACCTTGCCGTATTTCTTTTTCGCCCCTTCATACACCAGCCGTTCCAGGAAATCCTCCGGCGTACTGCCGTCTTCGGGATGATACACCGGCGCGTGCTGCGCCCCCAGTTCGATTTCCACGTTGCATCGCTCGGCGATCTTCAGCGTATTGTCGCATGCCTGGGGCACATCTGCAAACAGCTCCCGCATTTCCTCCGGACTCTTCAGATACACACTCGGCGGATACTTCATCCGCTCCGGTTCGTTGACCTTCTTGCCGGTATTGATACAGCACAGCGCATCGTGTGCTTCGTAGTCTTCTTTGTTCAGAAAATGCGCGTCATTGGTCGCCACCAACTGCACATCCATCTTGCGTGCCAGCTCGACAATCCGCGCCCGCACCTGGGCATGATCCTCGTCGCCGTGGTCCTGCACCTCGAGGTAATAATGGTCCTTATCGAAAATCTCCAGATAGGAGTTGACCGCTTGTTCGGCCCCCTCAAAATCCCCCCGCCGCAGTGCCACCGGCACTTCCCCCGCGATACACGCGCTCAGACAGATGAGTCCCTCGGAATGCTCGGCCAAAATCTCCTTGTCGATTCGCGGCCGGTAGTAAAATCCCTCCGTATAGCCGATACTGGTCAGCTTGAGCAGGTTTTTATACCCCTGGCTCGTCTCGGCAAGCAGGATAAGGTGATAGGCGTTATCCTTAACACCGCCGCCACCGCCTTTTTCATGCCGGCTCGCCGGGGCGATATACGCCTCGATCCCGATAATCGGCTTAACGCCGGCGTCACGGGCCTTGGAATAATAATCGACCACGCCGAACATGTTCCCGTGGTCGGTAATCGCCACCGAATCCATCCCCAATTCGGCGCAGCGGCTAAACAGCCGCCCCGCGGGAATAGCCCCGTCCAAAAGGGAGTATTGTGTATGTAAGTGAAGATGCGTAAATCCTTTACCAGCCATCGGTTCTCCGTAAAAATAGGGTTTCATCACCAAAGCCCTATATTACAAGAACCTCACTGTCTGGTCAAGAACGAACACGCCATTGCCTCATTATTCATTTTGAAATTCGTAGGCCCCCATGTCCACAATGGCGCTGCCGTTGGCATCGCCGTCGATGATGCGCGGGTTGCCGTCCTTATCCGTCGCGGGCAAACCGCCCGTCGGCGAATTCGTCCCCGCATCAATACACGGCGACCCACCCAACAAATGCAAATCCCAATCCGCCGGATCACCCGAAGAGGTATCAGCAAACAACGGATCGCTGCTGATATTGCCCGTTCCCCCGCCGGTCCAACTCTGAATGCAACTATAAGTCGGCCTAGAACTGTAATATAGCTGCCCTGCCCCACTATTGCCCCATATAATGCAGTTGGTTATAATACCATCGCAACGAAAGAATCCGCCGCCATGATTGTCGGCCCTATTACCGCTGATTGTGCAATTGGATATTATGCCGTCACATATATACAATCCTGAACTATCATTACCGGAAATCGTACAATTGAAAATTCTGGCGTTACAATATTTCAATCCAGAACTATCATTATCGGAAATCGTACAATTGAAAACTCTACCGTTACAAACATCCAATCCTGAACGACCATTTTCAGTGATTATACAATGCGTAATCAGACCGTCACATCTAATCAATCCACTACGAACATTGCCTGTCATAATACAACCAGAAATAGTTGCATGTGTTTGATTCCCATCCATTCCCACTAATTCTCCATTTGTAATCGTAAGACCTCGTAACTGACAGGCTGACGTTTCAGTGCCGGAAAATGTGACAACGGAACCATTTTGATTGCCATCGATAATCGTAGAATCAACAACACTGGAATCTTCCGGATCCGTCGAAGTTAGAACAAAATCTATTCCGGGCAATACAAGATTCTCATAGTATATTCCAGGGGAAACAACAACTGTTCCGTTTTCGACAACAAAATCTATCGCTGTCTGAATCGTAGAACTGTCATCCGGCACTACGATATAATCATCGCAAACAGACAACTGTATTGCCACTGACTGCGGGCTGTTATCTGCTTGCGGATCAGAAACCATAAAGGTATAGGCATAGGTTCCGATGTCCATGTTAAGGCCGGAAATATTCACAGTAAGAGTTACAATAGCACTTTCATGCCAGTCCAGACTGCCGCTGGTCGGTGCAATGTTGAGCCAGTCCGGTTTTCCGGTTAAATCTAAGGCCCAGTTCAAGGTTCTGCCACCAATATTCGAGATTGTTAACTCGCACTCTTGATTCGGCCCGTTTTCCAGCGCGACAATATCAAATGCATTTGAAGAAATCTTCAGGATTGGGTATTCTTCCCATAGCCACTGATCCGCAAACAAGGCAAAGTCCGCAATATCCACCCGCCCGTCGCGATTCAGGTCCGTATCCAGCAAATATTCAACCAGTAACCAATCTTCACTGAACAGATCGGCATCCAAAATGCTCACCACATCATCATGATCCAGGTCGGCCATGTTGCCAACCGGACTGGGCGACATACTCGCTATCGGTGTGCCGCCGTAAGCGCCCATATTGATCCTGCCTCCATGCGGCCACAGTTCGGCATACCAATCATTGGGATCCGGCATGCCCGCATCGATACAGGGGCTTGTCACAGTGTCATAGCCCCACTGTTTGGTCTCTGCATTCCATCGACCATATTCACTTTTCAGGTGATAATCCCCGTTGTCCGGATCGGCAAACAGCGGATCGCTGGTTATGTTGCCGGCACCGCCGCCAGTCCAATCCTGAATACAGCTATACGTTGGAATCGAACAGGAGTATAATTGGCCAGTGTTACCCCAAATAATACAGTTGCTGATTGCACCATCGCAATAACACAAGCCGCCTACCCCGGCCTCGTTACCCGTAATTACACAGTGACTAATTGGACCATCGCAGTCAAATAAACCGCCAGCTAAACCATAGTCGTAACCAAATTCTGTATAGTCACCCCTCACAAGATTATTTGCAATCACCGTGTGCTCTATCAAACCGTCAAAACGAGCTAACCCTGCCCCCAAAAGATAAGCTCTATTATCAATAATCGAGCAATATGCAATCGTCGCCTGGGTACGATATCCCGCGATGCCTCCTCCACTGTCATAATCGCTGTCATCATTACCATTTGTAATGGTGAATCCGCGTAGTTCGCAAGCTGCTGTCTCACTGCCGGAAAATGTTACAACGCTACCGTTATCACCCCCGTCAATAATCGTTGAGGCAACAATCGCAGGATCTTCCGGATCGGTTGATGTCAGGATAACATCTTTTCCATTGAAGCTGATATTCGCAACATACGCCCCCGGCAGGACTACAATCGTATCCCCCTCATCTGCCGCATCCAGTGCACTTTGAATCGTGGGATAATCCGTCGGCACATAAAGCGTACCTCTTATTTGCAAACTGATGTTGACCGTCTGGGGATTATTGTCCGCCGATGGATCGATTACGTTGAAGGAATAGTGATAGTCTCCGGCGGACAGATCATTAGCATCCACCGACAACGTTACATCCTCACTCTCATTTGGATCCAGACTGCCGCTGGTCGGTGTAATGTTGAGCCAATCTGGCTGACTCGTAGTATCAATCGACCAGTTCAATGTGCCCTCGGCACCATTAGTAATGGTCATCAGTTGCGTATCGGGATCACTGCCTCCCTCCAAGGCAGAAAATGAAAATGAGTTTGGATCAATACAGATATTCGGATCACCGGACGCCGCAGAGACTGTTAGTGAAAAACAGAAAAGAAACACTAAACAGACACAAAAACCGTTGATAACACGTTTGGATGACGCCATCGCTATCCTCCTGTAAAAAAAGCACTTCTGCATTTCCTTCGAAAAGCCTGACTTCTCAATACCCCTTAATTATACCGAATTCGTCGACTTTCTCAAGCAAAAAAAAAAAAAACGGGCACTCAAAGCATCCACGCTCTGAGCACCCGTTGGTCGTTCGTTAAACAATGCGTCAATTAATCATGGTCATGCCCAGCGTGGGGATCAACATCGACATCTTTCTTCACTTCGGTTTTGGACGCTTCTCTGGCTTGGCGGTCTTTCAGTCGCTGCTCAACGCGTTCGGCCCGTTCGGCCCGTGCCTTTTCAGCCTTCTCGATATTTTGCTTATAATCAGCATCCTTCTTGTCGATCAAGGCCTGAATCGCTTCGGCGGTTTTGGTCGCGCCTTCTTCTTCGGCGATCTTCTTGATATCTTCCAGTTCCTTCAATGCTTCACGGTGCTTTTCGCCCTGTTTGGCCAGCATCTCGCGATACATCTGGTCGCGAGCGGTCGGAGACTGTCCGCGGCCGCCGCGGGAGGTCAGTCTTTCCCGGCGGGCATCCGCCGCAGTGGGCGTCGGCGGTTTCTTCTCGCGGGCTGCTGGCACCGTACGCGTTCGCACCCGGGCCCCTTCAGCGGCGCCTTCCTCTTCGGCAGCCGTCACAAAACCGGTCATCACAAAAAGAACCAGGCCTGCTACAATCAATACGTTCTTTTTCATTCTTGTCTCCTGTTGAATTTTAGTTATAAATTATAATCGTAATAAAAAGGATTCAATTCATCGTTGAGGCTACTGCGCCGACTCGGCTTTTTCTGCAGTGTGGACAACCACGCTGCCTTCATCCAATGCCTCCGGCGCTTCCATGCCTTCGAATCGCAGATGCTCTTCATCCTGCACGGAAATCTTGATCACGCTCTTGCCCTTAAACTTGCCGCGAAGCATATCTTCCGACAGCGGATCTTCGATGTAGCGTTCAATCGCACGACGCAGCGGACGGGCACCGAACTCGGGATTATACCCCTTGTCGATCAGGAATTCCTTCGCCGCGTCATCGAGGTCCAGATGCAGACCGTGTTCAACCAGCCGCTTAAAGACCTTGTTCAATTCGTATTCGACAATCGTCGTCAAATCGTCACGCGTCAGCGGACGGAAGACAATCTGCGAATCAAGACGGTTCAGGAACTCAGGACGGAAATGACGTTCCATTTCCTTATCCAGCATTTCCTTCATCTTTTCATAGTTGGATTCTTCGGTGCGTTTGCCGAAACCAAAACCGGACTGATTCTTAATCAGGTCAGCGCCGATATTACTGGTCATAATCAAAATCACGTTCTTGAAGTCCACGTAGCGACCGAACGAATCGGTCAGGCGACCTTCTTCCATGATCTGCAGCAGCATGTTGTACACATCCGAATGCGCCTTTTCGATTTCATCCAGCAGCAGCACCGCGTACGGGCGGCGGCGAATGCGTTCGGTCAACTGGCCGCCTTCTTCGTATCCGACATATCCGGGAGGCGCGCCAACCAGACGGCTGACGTTGTGTTTCTCCATGTATTCGCTCATGTCAATCTGGATCAGCGCATCGGCATCGCCAAACATAAATTCGGCAATCGCACGGGCCAGCAGCGTTTTGCCCACACCGCTGGGACCGATAAAGATAAAGCTGCCCATCGGGCGGTTGGGGTCTTTCAGACCGCTGCGGCTGCGGCGAACCGCTTTGGAAATCGCCGTAATCGCCTCATCCTGCGACACAACCGTCTTATGCAGTTCCGCTTCCAGCTCCAGCAGCTTTTCGGCGTCTTCCTTGGCCAGTCGCGTCAGCGGCACACCCGTCATCTTGCTGACGACTTCAGCAATGATTTCAGCGTCCACTTCACCGATGACCTCATTGTTCTTTTCCTGCCATTGCTTCTGGACCTCGGCCTTTTCGTCCAGAATCCGCTGAATATCATCGCGTAACGCGGCCGCACGTTCGTAATCGGCACCGCGAACCGCTTCGTCTTTTTCAGCCTGCAGTTTTTCGATTTTGGCTTCAAACTCAGCCAGATCCGGCGGCGGCGTCATATTTTTCAGCCGCACCCGAGCCCCCGCTTCGTCGATCACATCAATCGCCTTATCCGGCAGACAACGCCCGGAAATGTAACGCGTCGAAAGCTCAACCGCCTGGTAAACCGCCTCATTGGTAAAGTGGACGCGGTGGTGATCTTCATAACGGTCACGCAGACCCTTGAGAATCTCAACCGCCTCTTCCTTATTAGGAGGATCAACAACAATGGTCTGGAAACGACGCTCTAAAGCCGCGTCCTTTTCGATGTACTTGCGGTATTCATCGAATGTCGTCGCACCGATACATTGAACCTCGCCGCGAGCAAGCGCTGGTTTCAAGACGTTCGACGCATCAATCGCGCCTTCCGCACCGCCGGCGCCAACCAGCGTATGAAGTTCATCGACAAACAGCAGCACATTGCCGGCCCGTCGAACTTCGTTAATAACCGCTTTGATACGTTCTTCAAACTGGCCGCGGTATTTCGTCCCCGCCACCATCATCGCCAGGTCCAAAACAACCAGGCGTTTGTCTTTCAAAATCTCAGGCACTTCATGCGTGGTGATCGCCTGGGCCAGCCCTTCGACAATCGCCGTCTTGCCCACGCCCGCTTCACCCAACAAAACGGGGTTATTTTTGGTTCGACGACACAGAATCTGAATCAGCCGCTCAATTTCATCCGCCCGGCCGATCACCGGGTCCAGCTCATTCTTCGTAGCCAACTCCGTCAAGTCACGCCCAAAGCTGTCCAGTGCCGGCGTTTTGCTCTTGGCCTTGGAGGCGGGAGCCGACTGCGGATTCATC
The DNA here is from genome assembly GCA_963675155.1 of Anaerohalosphaeraceae bacterium. GTDB lineage: Bacteria > Planctomycetota > Phycisphaerae > Sedimentisphaerales > Anaerohalosphaeraceae > 4572-13. The sequence goes on from OY775912.1 coordinate 2,978,004, forward strand.
TTCATCCCCATCGACTGATACGCATTGTCTTCAACACCGGCCCCCAGCAGGTTCAGCACTTCCTGGCGAACATCTTCCAGCTTCAAGCCAAGATTCATCAACACCTGCGCGGCAATCCCTTCGGTTTCCCGAAGCAGCCCCAGCAAAATATGCTCGGTGCCGACATAGTTGTGATTCAGCGAACGCGCTTCTTCAATCGCATACTCAATGACTTTTTTGGCACGCGGCGTCTGCGGCAGCTTGCCCATGGTCACCATATCCGGACCGCTTTTGACAAGCTTTTCAATTTCCAGCCGAAGCTTTTTGATATCAACATCCAGATTCTTCAGAACATTGGCACCGACTCCGCTGCCTTCCTTGACCAGTCCCAAAAGAATATGCTCGGTACCGATATATTCGTGATTAAATCGCTGGGCTTCCTGATTCGCCAGGGCCATCACCTTGCGAGCCCTATCTGTAAAGCGTTCAAACATAATTATCCTCTTATTTCTCGGTAATGTTAGTGTCTTATGCGTCCATTCTATCACGAAGCAAAAGACTGTCAAATGCCGTTATGCCCCAAACACCGTATTATACAAAATTCCTCTGATCGGTACTATTATACTAATCCTATGGTTATCGGAACCGCTTTGTTCGGCCCCCGGACAAACTTATTGCACAGAACCAATTAAGCACTCTTTCTATCGACAAAAGGAGGCCCCAACTTTTACAGAAATGGCACTATTTCGTAGGAAAAAAGAGATTTATGCAGATAAAAACAGAGGAGTCCTACTCAATATAAAACAAACAAGCAGGTGATGACAACTCAAAACCGGAATTCATGCTGAAACAGGAAGAGATAATAACTCGTGACCGCGGGATATTAATTTATGGCTCTTTATTCTCCAGAAGCTTTTTGAGATAAACATTTTCACGATGAGTAGCGTCCAGATCGAACAATAGATATTTGATACAAAGTCTTAAATCATCCAATGAACCCTCACGCAGCCCCGTTAAATCTTTAACTTTTAACTTCTCTACACAGAATTTCTTCGGAGTTCGCCTGGATTCAAGCACTACCGCATCCAAAGACCCCGATATCTCTTCGATCAGACCTTCTAAGACCTCTTCAAATGGCTGCTTATGATTCATCACCGCATCCTCAAAACATGAATTCCACCTAAAAACACAAATTCAGCAACTAAAATGCCAAAGGAGTTTCAAAAACAACTAAAAATTCATGAACGAATTTACGGGATTTTAACGTAAAAAACAAGCTTTTGAATCTGACAAAATCTATCGCCTATCAAACAAAATTGCCTGAATGTTTCAAAAATTAAACACAACAAAACGAAATCTGTCACAGAAAAGCCTAACTCTATTCTAAAAAAACACTTACAATCGCGTTTGTTTTTTAAAACACCCCTGATTAAAAAGCAAATTAGAAACATAAATAGGAAGAAAATACTTTTTTTATAAATCAGGTGCAACATTTTTTCGACAAATACGTTATAATGAGTAGATACATATTCCTAAGTACATATTATATTTTAAAACGGAATCATATAACTTATAACGATAACTATGAGTGTACCGGAATTATTTCAAAAATGTACTTTCGTTATTTCATCATGGGGTTGGTGGTTGTACATCTTTTTGTGTGTGGAACCGCAATAGGGCAATGTGAGTGGACAATTGATCCAAACGCATTCGATCCGAACTCGTTTCGAGACAGTTCACTGAGGCTTGATAACGGCCAATTTGAATGCGGTTGCTCTGCGCTGACATCTTATAAATTTACCCCGTCAATTATCTGGAAACGAATTCCGCACCCTGAGAGTACGTTTCAATTGGATTGTTATGCCGGCATTCATTCAAGCTTTTCCCCTGAAGGAAGATGGGAAATAACAGCCCCTTACGAAGGAGATACATTTATTGTCTTATCCACGGGCGGTTTTGAAAGCACATCCAGAATGATACCCGATGTGACAGATGCAAACGTCAAGGGCTCACAGATTTCACAAAAAATCGAATTGTCACAGGGCGACACAATACTTGGAGCTTATTTCTTCGGGACTGCAGACTACTTGAATTTCAATGACTACGGTCAAATCTCGCTGGAGTTAATTGGCGAACCCAACGATTTCCCCGGCATTGCCCCCTCATTTGTCATCCCCCCATCCTATTGCGATATTGAAATAGTCGGCAACCACGAATCAACTTTACTTTTGTCGCCCGAAACAGGTGGGTGGATTCCCTTCTCATACACCGTCGAACCCAATCAGGTGGGGCCTTATTACATCCGCTGTGAAGTCATGGATACCGGCGATAACGTCGTTAACTCCTATTATGCGGTTGACGGACTTCGTATCTGCAAGGGCGGCATTTCTCAAGCAGACCTTAATTTAGACTGTGACGTGAATATTGAAGATTTCTCGATGCTTTCTCAGGCATGGCTCACATTCTGTCCGGATCCCCCCATCAACGACCCGAACTTCCCCGGCGATCCCAACGACTTCCCACAAACGGATCCAAACCTGATTACGATATGCGAATCAGCCGATTTTGACAAAAGCTGGTACATTGATGTCAATGATATCATCATTATGACCGACGAGTGGCTTCAATAGCGAAAACAGCAGTCTTTTCCTAGTACTTTGTCCGCCGAAGAATGTCGGTTCAACGCCGCACCGAACGGACAGATGCATTCAAGGCCGAAACAGCCAATGTCAAAGCATTGGCGATGCAGGCATTGGAGGCAGATGCCGTTTGCTGCAAGTTGAACCCGTCATTATTTCAAGGACACAGTACTAGTTCCCATTTCCTGATACCACCTCAGGTCGGAAACATCATCCCGCCTGACCAGACGCCAATTATTTCATTGACACTCCGGTCTATATTGGATATTATGGATAGTAGAAAGCTTGCAACGATGTTTTAAACCGATATAAGGAGAGCCCGGCCATGTATTTCAAAAACCGCAAGCACCCACATTTCTGGCGTTTCAGTTGGCATTCAATCTTTGCCTTTTTGGTCATCTTAGCGTCTCTCTTTCTGCTCATTGCAGTGCTGACGACCTCTCCCGAAGACGATTCAAATCTGCGTCAGGGGCTCCTTAAAACCGCTTTTGTACTCTATTGGGCATGCGGATTTTATGCCGTCTTCGCCGGTCTTTTACTGCTCTATGAAGTCGTTGAAAGCATGAAAATTAATAGCGAAAAACTCGACAATTTGGTGGAAATGCAGTCACGCTGCAACAACCTCCTCCTCGGCGTCGCACAAGCAGCCCGCCTGAGCGATACAGCCAAAGAAATTGTCTACCGCGATTCCGAACAAATGGAACTCGGCGAAGCCACGCTAACCAAACTTCACCAGCATGATTTTAATGAGGCCGCGGCAATGATCGAAGCCATGGCCAAGCACCCGAAATATCAGAATCTGGCCGAGCGTCTAAAGTTGAAGACCGAAAAATATCACAGTGCTACCGAAGAAGGACGCGTCAATCAGATCATTGCCCATATCACCGACCTGTTTGAACAAAAGCTCTGGATTCAGGCAGCGGCGCAAATTGAAAATTTGATTCAGAATTTCCCCTACTCGGACAAAGCCAAAACAATGCCCGCTCAACTGCAGGCCCGCAAGGACCGCCACAAACGCGAACTGCTGGCCGACTGGGATCAGGCCGTGCGAAATAAAGAAACCGACCGCGGACTTGAAATACTCAAAGAACTCGATCTGTACTTGACTCCGAACGAGGCCCTGGCCTTGCAGGAATCGGCCAGTACGGTCTTCAAAACCAAGCTTCACAATCTCGGCGTAGAATTTTCAGTCGCCGTCACCGAGTTGGACTGGAAAAAGGCTTCGCAAACAGGCAAGGAAATTGTGCAGTGCTTCCCCAACAGCCGCATGGCCGTCGAAATCCGCAGCAAAATGGATATCCTCGAAGAACGTGCCGAAAAGGAAAAGGAATTGAAGAAACCCCAACAAAAGAAAACGGAGTAGTAAAAACTTTACTACTCCGCTATAATTTATCCCCTCACGATAGCTAAACTAAAATCATCATTACTGATGCAAATCGAATAATGATTGCGTCTTGATAATCGTCACCTGTTCCGGATAAGCATGGAACGTATGAATATGCAGTTCATCCCGGCGGGCTTCAAAATCGATATAGCTAAACGGCTCCAGACCGCCCACCGCCAAATCAGAAAACGTCATGAAAATCCCGCGATTCTTCGCAAACCGCTCCAGGTCATGGTGGCTTTGACGATACAGGTTCGGACTCATCTTCTCGACCTGAAAATCGGTCATATAGCTCAGTCCCCGGCTCAGCGTACATTTATGGCTGCGCTGGCCGCGAAACTGAAAACGCTCGATCAATCCGCGTTTCGGCAACGGCTGCCCCGGCGCACTGATCAACTCCGTCAGGCACACATCACCCGTATAAAGGCTCACAACATGAGCCCCACCGGTTGCCCAGATGGTCGTTTCGTATTGTTCGGTCTTAATATGGCGGCGTGCATAAACGGAAAACAATTCCGGGTGCAGAGGACGCTGGAAGAGCGAAAAATTCAGTTCACTGACTGCTAAATGGCTTTTCGGTGAATCCATCAATCATCTCGCAAAAAGGAGTCATCGCTGTCTTTAATACTCGTCAGAACGCATTATACTAAAAAGGCCCCCTCGAAATCAACCCCCTTGCCAGTACTGATAGCAGGGTCTCAGGGCCCTTATCGGACGATTATCTTGCAAGTTATACGCAGGAAAGCACTAACAGCGGTGAAAAAAAATTGAAAATTATTCAGCCTGCACCATAAAAACCGCTGTCCGCAATAGGGCCGCCAGGATATTGTAAAATGCATGGGTCCCCGCCGTCACCCCAAATCCCCGCACAGCATACAGAATCGCAAAATACACCCCCGCCAGTGCCCGAAACAGGAATTTCCCGATTGTAAACGTATCGCCGTGCTGAAGATGGCCGTCAATGAAAAACAAATGATGGTGCAAACTGAACGCCACTGCCGAAAAAACGACCGATAACACCGCGGCCGTCTTCTTTTGAAGGCCGAATAAATCCTGAAATAACAGCATCAGAAGACAGATCAGAATCAGACGGAAAATCAGCTCCTCATAGATCCCCGCCCCGATACCGGTCACAATATCTTCCACCAGCCGATTGCCGACCGCACTGCTCAAGGCCGTCACCGCCGCATTCGGTTCCACAGGCGTCCGGTTCAGCAGCAAACTCAGCACAATCAGCGGAATCGCCAGCAGCACACACTCACCCGTCATCAAAACGAAATCCATCCCCTTCACACGCCACGGGCTCTTGGAGGTAAACTGCAGCGCCACCAAAATAACAATCACCACCAGCGGCGCCGCAAACCACGTCATCCGGGCCGAAAACCCGAGAAACTGCAACGCCGACCGCACCCAGTAAAAAGCCACAACCTGCCCTTCGGGCTGTGCCAACGACTGCGTCAACACCCCCGGCTGCATCATAAACAACCCCACTTCATAAAGGGCCAGAAAGCCCAGCAGGTAAACCAGCGCATACACCGGCCGGCTCGTCCGCTCCGCATACGAATTCGGTACGCTCGGTACAAGCTGCCGCGAAACATGATGTCGAGATCGATCCCGCAAACTATTACTCGCAAAAGGTTTACTTTCGAAGATGTAGAAAGTATAATCAAATAGTCCAAAAGTAAAAGAAAAAAAAGAATACTGAAAAAGACAAAGGATATATCAGCGGTGAGCCGACAAACACTCAACGACATCTATCAACGCCTGCACGACCACTACGGCCCCCAGCACTGGTGGCCCGGCGACACCCGTTTTGAGATCATCGTCGGCGCCATCCTCACCCAGAACACCAACTGGAAGAACGTTGAGAAAGCCATTGCCAACCTGAAAGCCAATAACGGCCTCACGCCGCAGGCCATGCACGCAATGACCGCCGACCAGATCGCCCCGCTGATCCGCCCCGCCGGCTATTTTAACCAGAAATCCATCCGCCTGAAAATCTTCCTCGACTGGCTCTACGACAAGCATGACGGCCATCTCGACGCCCTCGCCGACCTGCCGACCTCGACCCTCCGCGAGCAACTGCTGAGCCTCAAAGGCATCGGCCCCGAAACCGCCGACTCCATCTGTCTGTACGCCTTCGAGAAACCCCTCTTCGTCGTCGATGCCTACACCGCCCGCATCTTCGGCCGCCACGGTTTCCTCGAACCCGGTTGCGGCTACAACGACATACAGGAAATGTTCCACGCAAGCCTCGACCACGACCCCAAACTGTTCAACGAATTCCACGCCCTCATCGTCGGCGCCGGCAAAGAACACTGCAAAAAGAAACCAATCTGTAAAAACTGCCCCCTCGAAGACCTCCCCCACCAACTCGAAACCGACATCTATTAATCGGGTGGGCCGTGCCCACCAACACATCGCAAAATATGCCCCATTTAACCTCCTCAACTCCGTTGAGGGGGTTCGCTGCACAATTACCACACAGCTCAACAAACTCGCCCAACCATGACGATTTACTTGACAGACACGCCACCGGCCATATACTTCTATGATGACGGTGGATTTGCCCTTAATTTGTAATCATATTAAATTGTAGCCAGGAGGTTTTGTTGAAAATATCAGTGAACAATCCGAAAAAGATGAATCAATGTTCATACATTTGCATGACTCTCTGCATCCTGTTGCTGTCAGGGGGATTTAGTTTATTGTCCGCCAAAGAACCAGTCGAGTATATTAATCCGATGATTGGGGCTTCGACATCAACAGAAGCCGCCGGTGTTCTGCATGGCCTGGGCAAAACCTTTCCCGGCGCTGCAACCCCTTTCGGGCTGGTGCAGTTGAGTCCGGATACCATTACCGGCGGCGATAACGGGCCCGGCTATTCGCATCATCACAAGACGATTGAAGGATTCAGCTTCACGCACATGAGCGGTATCGGATGGTATGGCGATTTAGGCAACTTGCTGGTGATGCCGACAACCGGAGAGTTGAAAACCGCCTGCGGCCGACTCGAGTCACCGGATGAAGGCTACCGCAGTCGATTCAGCCATGAGACCGAAATCGCCAAAGCCGGATATTATGCGGTACAGTTAGCTGACGACGGGATTGGCGCCGAGATGACCGCCACACCCCATGCCGGCATTTTACGGTTCACCTATCCAAAGGCCGATACCGCGCGCATCCAGATCGACCTGGCCCGGCGTGTCGGCGGCACTGCCACGCAGCAATATGTTAAAGTGGTCGATTCGCACACTATTGAAGGCTGGATGAAGTGTCCGCCGGAAGGCGGCGGATGGGGAAATGGCGACGGAAAAGCCGATTACACGGTCTATTTTTACTGTCAATTCAGTGTGCCGCTGAAAAATTATGGTGTCTGGAAAGCGGATATCCCGGGTGACTGGAACCGCAAACGCGAAGAGGTCACCAGTGATCGATATCGAGAGTTGGTTTCAAAAGCGAAAATCATTCGCCAATGCGAAGACATGCAGGGTGACCATCTTGGATTTTTTGTCGAATTTCCCACGAGCGACGGTCAGCAGGTGCTGGTCAAAAGCGGGATTTCATTCGTCAGTATCGAGGGGGCCCGGAAAAATCTGGAGTATGAGATCAGTGACTGGGATTTTGACCGGATTGCTCGCCAGGCATCGCAGCAGTGGAACCGTGCCGTTTCGCGTATCCGCATAGAAGGCGGATCCGAAGATCAAAAGACCATCTTTTACACGGCCATGTACCATACCATGATTGACCCGCGGTGTGTGTCAGACGTGGACGGTCGGTACCGGGGCGCCGACGGGCAGATTCATACCTCGGACGCGTTCCAGTATCGCACGATTTTCAGCGGCTGGGACGTATTCCGCAGCCAGTTTCCTCTGCAGACAATCATGAATCCGGAGATGGTCAACGATCAGGTCAATTCACTGATTCAGTTGGCCGAACTCAGCGGCAAAGAATATTATCCGCGATGGGAAATATTGAATGCGTATTCCGGCTGTATGATCGGCAATCCGGCCGTACCGGTGATTCTGGATGCCTACGCCAAAGGGATACGGGATTATGATGTGGAAAAAGCGTACCGGTATAGCGTCAATTCGGTGGAAAAATTCGGCAATCAGCCATTGGGCTACCAGCCGGACGATATCTCACGGACATTGGAATACGCGTATTCGGATTGGTGTGTCGGACGATTTGCTGAACTGTTAGATAAAAAGAAAGAGGCTGAAATGTATTATCAGCGCAGCAAGGCGTATAAGAATATCTATGATCCGCAAGCCCAGTGGTTCCGCCCGCGAAAAGCCGACGGCAATTGGGGCCCCTGGCAAGGCAAGACCGTCCATGGACAGGGCTGCGTTGAAAGTAATCCTTATCAACAGGGCTGGTTCGTGCCGCATGATGTTGCCGGGTTGATTGACCTATTGGGAAAAGAGTATTTTGTTCAGGAATTGAGCACATTTTTCCAGAAGGCGCCGGAAAAATTCACATGGAATGATTACTATAACCATCCGAACGAACCGGTGCATCAGGTACCGTTTATGTTTACATACGCCGGCATGCCGTGGCTGACGCAAAAATGGAGCCGGATCATCTGTGAACAGGCCTACGGGACAAGTGTGGAAGGCTTGTGCGGCAATGAAGACGTCGGCCAGATGTCCGCTTGGTACGTCCTCGCCGCCGCCGGCCTGCACCCGGTCTGTCCGGGAGACGGCGTGTATATCATCACAAGTCCGTTATTCCAGCGGATTACATTCCAATTGGACCGGCGTTATGCAAAGCAGGACACCTTTACGATCATGGCCCATGACAATTCCGAGACAAACCGGTATATCCAATCGGTCAAGCTCAACGGCAAACCGCTCAAAAGGCTTTGGATAACCCACGAAGAGGTCATCAGCGGCCGCACCCTGGAACTGCAAATGGGGCCGGAACCCAACAAGGGCCTGGGGGGCAATGAGTTACCGATGTCGTTTCCTGAGAAGTAAGGTCAAGCACCTAGTACTTTGTCCGCCGAAGAATGTCGGTTCAACGCCGCACCGAACGGACAGATGCGTTCAAGGCCGAAACAGCCAATGTCAAAGCATTGGCGATGCAGGCATTGGAGGCAGATGCCGTTTGCTGCAAGTTGAACCCGTCATTATTTCAAGGACACAGTACTAGCATGCAACAATATGACAATCACAGGGGAAAAAAGAAGAAATGCGGATGAGAGGAGTCGAACCTCCACGAGCCTAAGCCCACAGGCACCTGAAGCCTGCGCGTCTGCCAATTCCGCCACATCCGCGGCAAAAGAGGTAATATACTGGTTTTTAGGCCAGCGTCAAGACCTTTTCTAAACAAATCAGAAACAAAATCCACAAATTTCTTGAGGTTCGGTTGGGATTGTAGTAAAATAGTTTCTGTATGAAAAAACACCAGATTAGAACGCTTATTTTGGGAATCGGCAACATTCTTCTCAAAGATGAGGGAGTGGGTGTACGCGTCATTGAGTACTTGCAGAAATGCCCTTTGCCGGAGGATGTTGAACTGGTCGATGGCGGCACCGCAGGCGCAGATCTGATCGATATTCTCTCCGACCGCGATCGTGTGATTATTGTCGATGCAGCCGATATGGATGCCCCGCCCGGAACAATCCTCAGACTGACCCCCGAAGATTGGTTGACCGAACAGCAAAGCCCCCTGTCTCTGCATGATCTGGATATTCCGCAAACACTGGCCATGACCTATATCCTCGGCTGTGCGCCGCGAGAGGTCGTCTGTTTTGGCATCGTCCCCAAAAGCATCGAACCCGGCATGGAATTAACCGATACGCTCGCCCCACTGGTCCCAAAGATCGCCGATATGGTTTTAAAAGAAGTTCAAACCCACTAAAGATTGCCCTTTCTTTTCATATCATTTGATTTCTCGTGATTATCTGTTACGATGTTGCCCTGAATTAGAAACATGAGTCCCGGAGAAAACAATGGAAGCTATCGCCATCAAAATATCGCAATTTATATTACTCGCAATCGTTCTGCTCATTGGATGGGGATTATATTACGTCACCCAAAAATATATCCTCCACCTGCTGGGCCGTTTGGTTGAGCGCAGCCGGACAACCTGGGATGATGCGCTGCTGCATCGACGCGTCTTTCACCGTCTCGCGCACCTGGCCCCGGCAATTCTGATTTATCTGACAGCTCCATGGGTCTTTTTCATGTGGGATAATGCCGCAGACAACATGCAGCTGGCAGCCGTCATATATATGATCGCCGCCGTCCTGCTGGCATTGGATGCATTCCTCAACAGCGTGGTGGATGTTTGCCGCACGTTCGAATTTTTCAAAAAAACGCCGATTGTCGGATTTGTACAGATCCTGAAAATCATCCTGTATATCATCGCCGGCATCATTGCTTTAGGCATGATAACAGGAAAAGACCCGTCAAAGATCATCGCCGGGTTCGGAGCGATGACCGCGGTATTGCTGCTGATTTTCAAAGACGCCATCCTCGGGTTTGTCGCCGGCATCCAGCTTTCGGCCAATGACATGGTTCATATCGGCGACTGGATTTCCATGCCCAAATACGGTGCAGACGGTGACGTGATCGACATCACGCTAACGACGGTCAAAGTGCAAAACTGGGACAAAACCATTTCGACGATCCCCGCCTATTCGCTGATCTCCGATTCCTTTAAGAATTGGCGAGGCATGAGTGAATCCGGCGGACGACGCATCAAACGCCACCTGAACATCGACATGAGCAGCATCCGCTTTTGCGACGAGGCCATGCTCGGCAAATTCCGACAAATTCAATATATCACTGAATACATCGATGAGAAGAAACGCGAAGTTGACGAACACAATAAGGCCGCCAACGTGGATGATTCTCAGCTTGTCAACGGCCGGCGACTAACCAATATCGGCACGCTCCGAGCGTATGTGATCGCCTACCTGAAACATCACCCCAAAATTCATCAGAATATGACGTTTCTGGTGCGTCAGCTGGAACCGACGCCGCAGGGACTTCCCATTGAAATTTATGTCTTCAGCAATGATCAGGTGTGGGCACAGTATGAGGCGATTCAGGCAGACATTTTTGACCATATCCTGGCGGTGGTGCCGGAATTCGGTCTTCGCGTGTTCCAGGACCCGACGGGGGCAGACTTTCGACAGTTGACAACTCGCCCTTAGCGTGAGATTCGCTTAAAGATCGCCGTCCGGTTGAGGGCAGTCTTGTTTGAACTGACTGACCAGGCAAAGTTGAATCATGGAATCCATTTCCTTAAAAATCTTATCAACTTCACAGGCCGGGTCATTGTCGTCCGGAAGACAATCGCCGGCTGACTCAGCCGTTTGCTGGGCTGAAGATGACAGCTTGACGGCCAAATCATTGAGCGCCTGCCCGTCAAAAGCCGCCTGAATATCCTCAACCCGCTCAGGCAAACTCTGCACAAACGTTTCGATCGCATTGAAATAGTTCGGATCTCCATCCAGAAAGGAAAGAATTCGCTCACCTGTTTCAGCTTTCTTCATTGATACCGACCTTTCGTCAATTTTCCATATTTTGACTACGTAACTTCAATTCACTCGGTAATTCTCCTTAATCGGTTAATCAGAAAATTACGAATCGACCGAAAAAATCGAAAAAACGCCTATAATAAAGATAATCAGAGGCCTGAATTAAGCCGATACACTCTTTAGATCGGGACCGGCAATCTCCAGTTTTAACGGGGGGATTTGCATGTGTATCCCATTGTCCGGCAATAATAACATTTAATTTTTATCGGAACGCTGATAAATCAAAGTAATCATTGTATTTACATGAGAATTACTTAAAATAGGAACTCCATTTATATTCAATACAGATGTTTATAGAAGTTGTTTTATTATATTTAGTGGAAGGGTTTATCAATGATACTATTGTATTGCATTCGGTTTGTGTTTCTTGTGACTGCGATTGCAGTGTTGCTCGTGGGACTTCAGGACACGGAAAAAATTCAAGAGGACTATTTCATTTTTTATGTCGGTCTGGGGCTTTCCATTGTCGCCATTATTGTCGAGTGGCTAACTCCCAAAAAATCGCTTTCGAGTCTTGCGGGCATCTTTTTCGGCCTGCTGGCGGGGCTTGTCATCAGTTGGGCACTCAACCTGATTCTCAAGATGGTCAATGAATTGTATTTCAATTTGTCGCCTGAGACACTGAAGATGGCCATCTGGTTTTTGGACATCTGTGTCTGTTACATTTGCATCAGCATCGTGGTACGAACCAAAGACGATTTCCGGTTCCTGATCCCGTATGTTGAATTCACTCGTCAGACCAAGGGCCTTCGGCCGCTGGTGCTGGACACATCCGTGATTATTGACGGTCGTATCGCTGACATCGCGGAAACCAAACTCTTTGACGCCCCGCTGATTATACCGCGTTTTGTCCTGAACGAGCTGCAGCTGATCGCCGACTCAGCCGACAAAATCAAACGGAACCGCGGCCGCCGAGGTCTGGACATGCTCAATCGCCTTCAGCACAGTTCGTTTGTTGAAGTCAAAGTCGACGACACCCCCCCGCCGGGCGTTGAGGAAAAAACCGAAGTGGATCAGAAACTGGTGGCCTTTTCCAAGGACTGTAACGGCCGGCTGGTCACCAACGATTTCAATCTGAATAAGGTCGCCTCTCTTCGCGGCGTAGACGTGATCAACATTAACGATCTGGCCAATGCCCTCAAGACCGTCACGCTGCCGGGCGAAGCCATGCGGGTCAAAATCCTGCGTCTGGGCGAAGAATCGCATCAGGGCGTCGGCTATCTCGAAGACGGAACCATGGTCGTTGTCGAAGGCGCCAACAACAAAATCGGTCAGGTCATCACCTTTGCCGTCACCAGTGCCCTGCAAACCTCCGCAGGCCGGATGATCTTCGGTAAATATGATGATTCGATGCCGTCGGAACCTGCAGCCCGCCAGGAAAACAATCGCACCAACTCCGGCCAACATCCGAAGAAACGCTATACGCCTGCGAAATAATGGCCTCAGATAGACACAATAACGACTGGGTCGTGGATCGCTCCCAATCGGACAGCCTGAAATGGGGCAAATATGCCGCAGCAGATGTTGTCCCGATGTGGGTCGCAGATATGGATTACCGTTGCGCAGAGCCTGTACTAGAGGCTCTGCACCAGCGTATTGACCACGGCGTCTTCGGCTATACCCTCGCACCGCAAGCCGCTTCACAAGCCGTCTGCCACTGGCTTAAGACCCAACATAACTGGACCATCGACCCGGACTGGATTGTCTGGACGCCCGGCTTGGTCACCGCTTTGAATGTCATCTGCCGGGCCTTTGCCGAAGAGAATGAGCAGGTGCTGACCTTTACCCCCATCTATCCGCCATTCATGGAAGCGCCGCAATTGTCACATCGGCAACTCCTGAAATGCCCGCTGGCAGAGACAAACGGCGATTACACCATTGATTTTGAAAAACTAAAATCGGTTCTAACTGACAAGACCAAAATTCTTCTCTTGTGCAGCCCCCACAATCCGGTTGGACGGGTCTGGAAAAAAGAAGAACTGCTTGAGCTTGCCCGTTTGTGTCTCGACCAAAACATCCTGCTGTGCTCCGATGAAATCCACTGCGACCTCGTGCTGGATACAAACGCCCGGCACATTCCAACCGCCACATTAGACGCCGACATCGCCGACCACATGATCACGTTGATGTCGCCGGCCAAGACATTCAACCTGCCCGGGCTCAATTGCGGATTTGCCGTCATTCAAAACCCCCAGCTTCGCGGGCGCTATCGGGATACCGCCTTAGGCATCGTCCCGTGGAACAATACGCTGGGCTATACCGCCTGCCAGGCAGCCTTTACACACGGTCTGCCCTGGCTCAACGAGGTCTTGGAATACCTGCGCGAGAATCATCGCATTCTGCATGAGGCGATCAACGCCATCGACGGTCTTTCCATGCATCCCGTCGAAGCGACCTATCTTGCGTGGATTGACACACGAAAGCTGAACCTGAAAAGCCCCGCCGCGTTTTTCAAAAAGTCCGGCGTGGCCCTAATAGACGGCGCCGATTTCGATCAGCACGGCTTTGTTCGCATGAACTTCGCCTGCTCACGCGAGAACCTTCTTTTAGCCATTGAACGCATACAGAAAGCAATTGCAGTAATTTAACGGACCGCCTGCATGAACGCACAGCAAAAACAAAAACGATACGAAAGACTCACCGCCCAGCTGCAGGATTTGCTGAAGGCCACCGATGATCCCGTCAGTCGAATGGCAACCATCGCATCGCTGTTGTATCATAAGATGGGACACTTTTTCTGGATCGGTTTCTATCGTTTGGTTGACGGGCAATTGCTCGTCGGTCCGTATCAGGGCACAATCGCCTGTCAGAATCTCCAAAAGAACACCGGCGTCTGCTGGGCTTGCGCAAACAAAAACGAAACGATCATCGTCGGCGACGTCAGCCAGTTCCCCGGCCATATCGCCTGTGACAGCCGCAGCAAATCGGAACTGGTTGTGCCCGTCAGAAATGCCAATGGCTCCGTCACCGCTGCCCTCGACGCCGACAGCGACAAACTCAACACATACGATGAAATCGACGCAGAGGCGCTCCTGAAAATCGCAGATTTGATTTATTCCAACTCCGTCAAGTAAGTATTTATTGACAAACCTCTAATTTTCTTTATAATATATAGACTGTCTAATTAAGTTGTCTAATTAAGTTGTCTAATTAAAAGGAGAGAGCGGTGAAAAGGGTTAGTGTTCTTTTGTTAACAATTGTATTTGCGCAAACCGTATCAGCTTTTAACGGTGACATGGGCCTTTCCACAGAACCGAACACAGATGGTTCATCGAACTATCCATACCTGATTGAGGATTTTTTAGATTTCCAGGCTTTTATTTCTAATTCTGATTATTGGGCCAGTGGATTGTACACTAAATTAGTGAACAATATTGACCTTTCCGTCGCAGGCGTGTATCCCGTATATCTAATAGGAAACTTTTATGGTCATTTCGATGGGAATAATAAAGCGATACAGAATCTTACTATTAGTGGAATGGGTTATTGTGCACTGTTTAGAAATGTTCGTCCTGGGGCAACCATCAAAAATCTCGGGCTGGAAAACACCTCTGTCATTATAAGCCAAGTCGGTGGGGCATCTCTCGCAATAGAGAATTTTGGGACTATATCTAATTGCTACTCAACCGGTTCAGTACAAAAATCAAGCAGCGAAGAGAACCTCTCTGTCCTTGGCGGGTTAGTAGCTGACAATGACGGTATTATTAATGATTGTTATTCCACATGTTCTGTAACTGGACTGGTGGTAGTTGGGGGATTGGTGGGGGAAAATGATAGTAACGGGACTGTCATTAACAGCTACTCAATAGGTACAATTACTGGTGCAGAGTGGGTAGGAGGCCTTGTTGCAGATAATTATTGTGGAATAATTTTAAACAGCTATTCTTCAAGTGCCGTTATTGGTGTTGAGCATCCAGTAAATGTCTCCGCTTTTAGCCTTGGCGGTTTAGTTGGTAGAAATTATGAAGGGGTAATCAAACAATGTTATTCCACTGGTTCCGTAAGTGGTGGTTGGTTTCTTTGCGTTGCAGGTGGCCTAATAGGGGAAAATTACAGCGGAGGGAGTGTTTTAAACTCTTATTCCAGTGCAACTGTTAACGGTGACTCTGATATTGGTGGTTTAGTTGGACGTAATTCTATGTGTCTTGCCCCTGTATGTCTCACCGACCCAATGCCTATAAACATAATCAAAAATTGTTATTCAAGCGGTGCTGTAACAGGGAGTTCTACCGGCGGTTTGGTTGGTGATTGTTACGGATATTATGCAGTTACGAATTGCTTTTGGGATGTTACAACTTCAGGCATTGGCAGTGAGGGCGACAGCAATTTCGGTGCAATTGGAAAGTTGACTATACAAATGCAGGCAGAGAGTAACTTCACTGACGTGGGATGGGATTTCAATAGCGAAACCGAAAATGGATATAATGATATCTGGCACATGCCCAACGGTGTCAATGGGACTCCAATGCTGTACTACCAACGGGATATTTTAGGTGACCAAGCTGGGCCTTATGGTGTTGAACAGCATGACCTATCAGAGTTATCAAAGAACTGGCAAGACATTCCGGATAACTATGAAACGCTTACAATACTGGCAGATAATTGGCTTAAAGGTCGTTGATTTTTTATACAATGCTATTTAACTAAAGATAATGCACTTGTTAGTTTTTTAAACAAATTTTAGAGACAAAACCACCAACAAATAGCGACCTTGATCCAACTACCACCACCCTGCCGAGCCGCGTTAAGCCTTCTTGTGCCGGCTGCAGGTCACGATATTCTGCGGCTGATTATTTTCATACGCGGTAATATTCGCCAGCGTCGTCTCGGCAATCGCACGGACGGCATTATGCGTAAAGAACGCCTGGTGCCCGGTCACAATCACATTGGGAAACATCAGCAGCCGGGCAAACACATCGTCCTGGATAATCTGGTTGGACAGATCCTCGAAAAACAAATCGCTCTCTTCCTCATACACATCCAGCCCCAAATAACCAATCCGTCCGCTCTTCAGCCCATTGATCACCGCCTTGGTATCAATCAACGCACCCCGGCTGGTATTAATCAGCATCACACAGTCCTGCATCTGCTCGATCGCCGCCGCGTCAATCAGGTGATGTGTCTGCGGTATCAGCGGGCAATGCAGCGAAATGATATAACACCGCCGATAGATTTCCTCCAGCGAAACATACTTCACCCCCATCTGCTCACAAGCCGGGTTCGGATTCGGGTCGAATGCATATAACTCACAGCCAAAGCCCTTCAGTATCGTCAGGACAATTTCGCCGATCTTGCCGGTTCCGATCACGCCGGCCGGTGTTCCGTGAAGATCGAAGCCCATCAGCCCTTCCAACGAAAAATTAGCCTCACGAATACGGGAATGAGCCAGGTGAATCCGACGGTTCAACGCCAGGATCAGCCCCACCGTGTGCTCGGCCACCGCATACGGCGAATACGCCGGCACCCGAACCACACACATCCCCAGCTTTTCGGCGGCCTCCAGATCAACATTATTAAACCCCGCACACCGCAGGGCCACCAGCCCAACGCCCAGCTCACTGAGCCGCGTCAACACCGGCCCGTCCGCAATGTCATTGACAAAAATACAAACCGCCTGCGAGCCCTCGGCCAGACGAGCTGTCTCATCACACAAACGCTCTTCGTAAAACACCAACTCATGCCCGCCGGCACGGTTTCCCTGCGAAAAAAAACGCTCGACATAAGGCTTAGTATTGAACACCGCAATTTTCATAGCATTTCCCCTTCAGTATCACATCTTTCTGAAGATACTACTGCGGGCCGACAGATATGTTCGATTGAAAGTGGATTCTAAGACAGTGAATTCGCAATATGTGCGGCGGCATCCAACACACCCGCCTGACGGGCGGCAGCCGCCATGGCGTCGCGTTTCGTGTCATCGCTCATGAGGTCGCGTAATGTCTCCAGAAGTGCCGCCGCCGTGATGCGAGGCGACTCGACATTGTCTTCGACAATCACGCCCGCACCGGCATCAACCAGCGTTTGAGCGTTCTTATACTGGTGCCGGTCCTTGTGATACGGATACGGAATGCAGACCGCCGGCTTTCCCGCCGCGGCGTATTCAGCCACACTGACTGCCCCGCTGCGACCAATCACAATATCAGCCGCCGCCAGCAAACTCGGCATATCATCATAATAATCGACCGCATGGTAGCTCATCTTCGCCTTGCCAACGGCCTGCTGAACATCATCAATATGCAGTTGACCGGTCAGGTGAACAATCTGCCACTGACCGGCAAACTCATCCAAATCGTCCAACAGCGAAACCATCGCATGGTTAATATTCATCGAACCGCTGGAAGCCCCGGTCACGAGAATGATTTTCTTGTCGGCGTCCAGCTTCAAATCAGAAATGGCCTTCCGTCCGTCCGGATGTTGAAACGCCTTGCGTAACGGGCAGCCGCAGACATCCACACGGTCCGCCTTGAAATAAGGTATTGTTTCTTTAAACTGCAAAAAGACCTTTTTCGCAAATCGCCCCAGGAAACGGTTCGCCTTGCCCGGGATAATATCGACATTAATCAGGTACACCGGGATTTTCAATGAGCGTGCGGCCATAACCACCGGTGCCGCGACGAATCCTCCGGTCCCGATAACGACCGCATCGTTTTTGTAAGGCGACATGATCTGCTTGACAAAATGGTAACTCTTGAAAAACTGCGCATAAAACTGAACCAGCTTGCGAGGATGCAGCGACAGTCCGACCGCCGGCAGCGGCAGGTATTCATACTCCGTCGCCGAGAAAATGCGTGCGTCGATCTCCCGATGACTGCTGAAAAACAAAACCGAACTGTCCGGCTGCTGCGTTTGGATCTCATCAGCGACCGCCAGAGCCGGATAAATGTGTCCGCCTGTGCCGCCGCCGGCAAAGAAATAATGGCCCGGCTTGTTACTCATCGTCAATTCCTTTGGTTCGTGTTCGTTCATGTAAAGTCTGCGTCCGCTGCTCGCTGCGGGCGATATTTAATAATACACCCACCGCCGCCGCCGTCAAGAGCATACTGGTCCCCCCCGCACTAATAAACGGCAGCGGAATCCCTTTCGTCGGCAATACCACCGTCACCACCCCGATATTAATCGCCGCCTGCAGGGTAATCGCCATCACAATTCCCGCCGCCACCATCCGCCCAAACGGGTCCTGACACCGCATCGCAATCCGAATCCCCACCCATGCAAACAGCACAAACAGCAGAATCACAAAGATGCACGCCGCAAACCCCATCTCCTCGGCAATAATCGCAAAGATAAAATCCGTCGTATCCTCCGGCAGATGCCCGTATTTAATCACCCCGCGTCCCAGTCCCTTGCCGAACGGCCCGCCGGTACTGATCGCAATCAGCGATTGATTCGCCTGGTACGGGATTTCGCTGAAAAAGCCCTTGAGCCGCTCCATGCGATACTCACTGGTCATCACCGCCGCCGCAAACGCCCCCAGCGCCAACGGCACCGGCAGCAACAAATGCCAGATCTTCGCCCCGCCGATCAGCAGCATCAAAAACGTTATCATCGCGATAAACGCAGCCGTCCCGAAATCTTCAATCACAATCAGTCCCACCACCACCGCCGCAACCGCGCAGATCGGAACAAACCGCCCCCAGAACCGGTCCATTGTCTCGGCGTATTTCGCCAGCACCGCCGCAAGCACGAGAATCATCACCCACTTGGCCAGTTCCGACGGCTGAAAGCTGATCGACACCGGCCCCAGAACAAGCTCGATCCACCGGCGGGAATAGTTCTTCTCAACCCCCCAAAACAGCACATAAACCAGCAGTCCCACCGTCAGCAGGAAAAGATACGGCGACCACGAATACCCCACCGGCCGATCCGTCAGGCTAAACCGCCGATAATCCACACACGAAACCGCATACATCACACCCACCGCCAGCGGAAAAAAGATCATCTGCTTCAGCGTCGTAAACGTGTAAAACTGGCTCAAATCATACTGCCCGCCGATCGTCGCACCCGCCGAAAACACAAACACCGTCCCCGTCGCCATCAGACCCAGCACGACGACCTCAATAATGCGATCCAGTTCAATAGATGATTGCTTCGATTTCATACTGATATGTCGGCAAAGACCCCGTTTTTTCAATAATAATGAGCCCATTTTTAAGGGCATATGGCGAAACAAAGAAAACCGGTTGATTTTTGACCCGTTTTAATTATTATATGGTATAGTTTACACAAGACAATAACAGGAGAGTTTACGTATGCGACATCTCGTTTTAGTATCACTGGCCGGTGTCATGGCCGTCCTGCTGTTGACAGGTTGCCAGGAATCTCAATCCGGCCAGATTCAGCGTGCCCGACTCGTCGGCCGGGAAAACCTGCAGCTCAAAAAGCAGATCGAAGCCAAAGACGCCGAAATCGCCAAGCTGAAAAATGACCTCGAACAATTGCAGGCCGCCAAAGATAAAGCCAGCCAACAAGCCGGAGACGCCAATATCAAAGTCATGCGGATTGTCCTTGAAACCGAAAAGAGAAACACCCTGCTTCAAAAGGAAAACGAAGCTCTCAAAGCCGAACTCGAACAACTCAAAGGCCAGTAACCCCCGAGCCTTTTGTAGTGGCTGTTAAATCCGCGCCTTTTTGGCCGCATCCAGCGGTTTGTCCATCTTCTCATCCGGGTACTTGCATTGGCGCGCCGTCGCGACCAGTGCCGCAAACATCGGCGACGGTCGCAAAGGCCGACTCGTCAGTTCCGGATGCGATTGTGTCCCCATAAAGAACGGATGATCGCCCAACTCCAGAATCTGCATAATCGGCTGATTCGGCGCCTTGCCGGAAAAGACCAAACCGTTTTCCTCCAGCTTGGCGATATAATCCGGGTCCACCTCGTAGCGATGTCGAAACCGCAAGCGAACACTTTCGGATTTATCGAACAGTTTCCAGGCAAGCGTATCCTTCTTCACTTCAACATCCCGACCGCCCAGTCGCATATTGCCGCCCAGCCCCTCGATCTTTTTCTGCTCGGGCAGAATGCTGATGACCGGGTCGGGACAATCCTGAATGATTTCCGTAGAGTCAGCTTTTTCAATACCACAAACATTGCGTGCAAATTCGATCACCGCCGCCTGGAAGCCCAAACACAACCCCAGGTATGGCACATTATTCTCGCGGGCATACCGCACACAGGAAATCTTACCTTCCCAACCGCGAGTCCCGAATCCGCCGGGCACGATAATCCCATCCACATCTTTTAAATGCTCGGCAGCATTGTCATCCGTTACATCGGTGGTATCAATCCAATCCACATGCACTTTGGTATTCAAATGAATGCCCGCATGTTCCAGGGCATTTAAGATCGACGCATAACTGTCACGCACGGAGGTATATTTGCCGGTAATGCCGATGCGAACTTCATGTTTATCCTTGCCGATTTTATCCGTAAAGTCACACCAGCGGCTCCATTCTTTCCGCTCATGGCGCAGCTTAATCCGATCTTCAATTTTCAACATCCGCGGCACTTCAAAGTCCAGGCCGCACTCCCGCAGCATCGCCGGAATCGAATAAATGCTCGCCGAGTCATGCATGCTGAACACACGCTCAAACGGCACATTGCCGAAGACACTCATTTTCTGTCGGGCGGTTTCGCTGACCGGGTTCTCACAGCGGCACGCAATAATATCCGGCTGAATACCCAACTGCAGCAACTGCTTAACACCCAACTGGGCAGCCTTGGATTTCTGCTCACCCAGCGTTTTGGGTTCCAGGATATACGTCAGCGCCACGTGACAGCAGCTATTGGGCCCTTCCTCGTAGGCCAATTCGCGAATCGCCTCGATATAAAACGCGTTCTCCAGGTCACCGACCGTACCGCCGATCTCAACGAAAACGACGTCGGCCTGCGTCTGGACCGCCAGCTCACGCAGCCGCATTTTGACTTCACCGGTGACATGCGGAATCATCTGCACATCCCGGCCGAGATAATCGCCGTGACGTTCCTTGTGCAAAACAGAACTGTAAATCTGCCCACTGGTCGCAAAATTGTATTTGCTCAGATTCTGATCCAGCATCCGCTCATACGTCCCCAGATCCATATCCGTTTCCATCCCGTCATCCAGCACAAACACCTCGCCGTGACGGAACGGGTTCAACGTTCCCGAATCAATATTCAGATAGCCTTCCAGCTTAATCGGCGCCACCTTCAGGCCCTTGTCCTGCAGAAGCTTGGCCAGGCAGGACGAAAAAATCCCCTTGCCCAAACCGCTCATGACCGTTCCCATCACGATCACGTATTTGGTTTTGCCCTTGACATAGCCTTTCGGCAAAGGCAAAAAGTATTCGTTGTCCGATGAACTGCCGCTGATTTTCGCTAATAAATCTTTGCTGTCCGCCATTTTTCTTTCCGTGGCTTAAATTTCAATTTCCATTATTGACCTGATTTGATTCGCTCAACAAACGCCTGGTACTGTTCTTCGGTATCCACACCATCCCAGGCCGCTTCGACCATCGCGGTCAAAATCGTATAACCGTTTTCAATCACGCGAAGCTGTTCCAGCTTTTCACAGGTTTCCAAAAAGCTCGGCGACAGCGTGGTATAGTTCATCAAAAAATCTTTTCGGTACGCGTAAATCCCAAGGTGCCGTTTATAATGGCCCGCAGGGCCGACACCGGCCGCATTGCGATCATAGGGAATAACCGATCGTGAAAAGTAAATTGCCTTGCCCGCATTATCCGTAATACATTTAACAATATTCGGATTAGCCACATCGTCAGCCGTTTCAAACGGGGCCAGCAGCGTCGCCATCTGGGCCGTTGGATCATGAACCAGCAATGCCGCGACGCGGTCAATATAGCCCGGGTCGATTTCCGGCTCATCGGCCTGCAGATTGACAATAATGTCAACATCCATATCGGCCACCGCTTCCGCGATGCGATCGGTGCCGCTCTGATGATCCACAGAGGTCATCACGCACGGCGCCCCGAATTCAGAGCAGGCCGCCATGACCCGCTCATCGTCGGTCGCAATCAATGCCTGCTCGACGGTTTGCGCACATAAAGCCCGCTCATACGTATGCTGGACAAGATATTTGCCCGTTTCTCTGGCGAGAACCTTCCCTGCGAATCGGCTCGATCCGTAACGGGCGGGGATGACAACCATGATTTTCAAAATGCGTTTCCTAACAGCGATTTTCCATATTCTATTCGATAAACCACTGCCCAGATATACTAATCCCAAGGCCTCGCCCTGTCAACCTTTCATTTAATTCTTTACAAAATCAACGGCAAAAGATAGACTTATCACCCGATTTCAGGGTGGATATTCAAGACATATTATTTAAGATCTGGAAAGGACACGAGGACACAATGAACACATACCGACAATACCAACATTTTCTCATCTCACTGCTGGCTGTCGCCACTGTCAGCACTCTAACTTTCGCTAAGAATTACGATCTTCGCTCACCGGACGGCACGATTCAAATCCAGATCGCGGCAGACGAAAGCCTGTCCTATTCGGTCGCTTACAAAGGCAAAACCATCCTGTCACCCAGCCGCCTGTCGGTCACGATCAACCAGACTGCCCTTCCCGGAGACAATCCTGTGGTCACGCAGGCCAAAACCGCTTCGAACACAGAAATGCTCTATCCGGCCGTTCGTGAGAAAAGTAAGCAGATCGAGAATCATTACAACCAACTGACGATTGAATTCGAACAGCCGGTCAGCCTGATCTTTCGGGCCTATGACGACGGCATTGCCTATCGTTTCCAGACCGATATGGAGGGCTCCGTCGAGGTAACCGGCGAGCAAATCGAGTACAATTTCGCCGACGATTACAGCATTTATTTCCCACAGGAAGACAGCTTTTACACGCATCAGGAGCGCATGTACCTCTATAGCCGCCTGTCAGAGTTGGAAAAGGACAAATTCTGCTCGATTCCCGCTTTGGTTGAGGTGCCCGACGGGCCGAAAATCGCACTGACGGAGTCGGATCTGATCGATTATCCGGGCTTTTATCTTCAGGCACAGGGAAACAGCTCGCTGAAAGCCGTTTTCCCGAACTACCCAAAGAAAGAAGAAGGCCGCAGTGACCGGGATCGCGTCGTCACTGAAACAGAGGATTTTATCGCCAAAACAGCCGGCAAACGAAATTTCCCGTGGCGGACGATGATCATTGCCGCCGCAGACGGCGACTTGATCGAGTCTCAAATGGTGTACAAGCTAGCCTCGCCCTGTCAAATCGAAGACACCTCGTGGATTCGCCCCGGCAAGGTCGCCTGGGACTGGTGGAACGCATTTAATTCCTATGGTGTGGATTTTCGTTCCGGCGTAAATACCGACAATTACAAGTTTTACATCGACTTCGCTTCAAAATATGGGATCGAATACATCATCCTCGATGAAGGCTGGTACCCGCTGGGCAACTTACTGAAAACGGTTGACGATATAGACATGGAAGAATTGCTGGCCTACGGCAAGGCCAAAAACGTTGATTTGATCCTCTGGACAACCTGGAAGACGCTGGACGAGCAGTTTGATGCAGCCATGGATCAGTTTGAAAAATGGGGCATTGCAGGCCTGAAAGTCGATTTTATGCAGCGGGACGATCAGAAAATGGTCCAATACTATGAAAAAGTAGCCGCCGAATGTGCCAAACGCAAGATGCTGGTGGATTTCCACGGATCTTATAAGCCGGCAGGCCTGCGTCGTCGGTATCCCAATGTCATGACGCGAGAAGGCGTCCACGGCAACGAGCAGGCTAAATGGAGTACGCATATCACCCCCACACACCGGCTGACGCTGCCGTTTATCCGGATGGTTGCGGGCCCCATGGATTTCACCCCCGGGGCCATGCGAAACTTCCAACCCGGACGTTACAATCCGATGAATTCACGTCCCGGCTCGATCGGCACCCGCTGTCACGAAATGAGCATGTATGTCCTGTACGAAAGTCCGCTTCAGATGCTCTGTGATAACCCCTCGCAGTATCTGCGTGAACCGGAGTGCATGGAGTTTCTGGGCCCCGTACCCGCGGTCTGGGACGAAACAAGGGTGCTGGATGCCAAGGTTACACAGTATCTCTATATGGCTCGAAAGAGCGGACAGGACTGGTATCTGGGCGGCATGACCAATGAAGACAAACGCTCCTGCAAAATCGACCTGTCATTTTTGGACCCCGGCGTTACTTATGAGATCACGCTGTTTAAAGACGGCATCAATGCGGATCGCTATGCGGAAGACACCAAGAAAGTTGTCTATACCGTCAAAAAAGGCGAGCACATCTCCATTGACTTGGCCCCGGCGGGAGGATTTGTCGCAAGACTTGTGAAAAAATAATGGCTGATAATCTACTACAAGATGTTCAATCATTTATCGAACGGCTTCGAAACGCCCGATCCGCCGTCGTCCTGACCGGTGCGGGCGTTTCGACCGATTCTGGGATACCGGATTTTCGCGGCCCCAGCGGCCTGTATTCGAAAATCTCGCAACGCACCTTTGAGATCGACTTTTTTCACGATAGTCCGGCTGAATACTACAACATCGCCATCGAGCATATCCACACACTGGCTGACAAAGAACCTAACCCGACGCATCAAATGCTCAGTCGGTTAGAATCCGAGGGGTTGATTAAAGCGGTGATCACGCAAAATATCGACGGCCTGCACCTCAAGGCCGGCAGCCGAAATGTGATCGAGTTTCACGGCGATGTCACGCGATTTCACTGCACACGCTGCGAAAAGGATTTCAACCGAGCATTTGTCGATGAACAGATTCGCGAAAAAGAGATTCCCGAGTGCGATGCCTGCGGAGGCTTAATTCGACCGGGGATTGTGTTCTTCGGCGATGCGATCCCGATGGACGCATTGTATGATTCCCAGCTACTGGCGCAGACGGCCGACTTCTTTATCGCAATGGGCAGTTCGCTGGGCGTCAACCCTGCCGCTTCATTGGCCAGCACCGCACGTCAAACCGGCGCGGACCTGTGCATTATTAATCTCGGCCCCACACACCTGGACGCATTGGCGGATATGCGAATCGAAACCGACCTGAAATCGTTTTCGGAAAACGTCCTGAAGGAACTCGGCGCATAAAAAAGAGTTGCGACCATCAAAGCCGCAACTCTGTAAAATCTATATGTACTTGAAAGAGGAGGAAGTTAAATTATGCTCTGCGTTTCCTCATGGTGAGTAATGAACCCAGCCCCAACAGAATCATTGTCGCCGGTTCCGGAATTGCTGTTTCATCAGCATAAACCGTGATTGTCACATTGTCTGATTGATAATCAGTACTGTAGTCCGGAAGACTCCAAGAGTCACTAAAGATCGTGCTGGAACCAACTGCCACCAAGTTGTCCCCATCGCCCCAGACGATTGTATCGGTAATTATGCTGGGATGAAATTGGCTAAACCAAGCCTGTAGGAATGGGATGTTAATAACGGGAGTCGCGGTCAAAGCCATGACGGAACGACCATCCAGTGCATCGCTGTCAATAGAGCCTTCCTGCTCGGTATAGACACCCTGCAATGCACCTTGCAATTCAAAACCAATCAACCCGCTATCACGCATTGTAATGGTGAAATCGGTGCATTGGCCAAATGTTGCCTTCGCAACACCGCCGTTGGAGGCAGTTAAATCCGTTACTGTATCAAATGTTGCAGTAACTGTAACATCATTGAAAATGGCATATGCCCCCAAATCCGTAATAACGTATCCGGTGATACCGCCATCCCATGAAAGTTCCCCCGCACCCGCATCATAGACGGCTGTAACGGCATTTGCTTGTGCAATTTGAATTGACTCGATCGTTAATGCCGAAGCAAACGATGCCAAACACAAGATGCACACTATCCCCACTCTAATAACTTGCTTTTTCATCATTCCATCCTCTCTCCAAAGGTACAAAATTAAAATGCACTAAACATTTGTTAAACGGATTTCAGCCTCTCCTCGACCGTTATTTTTTCCTCTTGAATACTGCCAATGCTCCCGTTGAAAGCAGCAAAAGCGTCATCGGTTCCGGAACTTCTACTGCCGCTATCTGAATAACCGGCGCAGATGCCGATACAAGCGTTTGATTTTCAAAATTTGGAATCGTCTGCTGATTAAACTGCAGTTTGAGAGCCATATCACCAATCACGAGACTGTCCCCCCCGCCGACGTCTATGCCATCTTTCAAAAGTCCTGAAGATGGAACAAAATCGATGCCTTCTCCACTCGTAATTTGGTTGGTACTGTTACCGGTTTCAGAAAGGGTCCATACGCCGGAAGAAGAAACAACCATATCAGCAACTAATAACGTACCACTGTCAATGACCGTTGTACTGCCCAGTTCTGTCAATTCACCGGTAAGTGTCAATGTCGCCCCGCCGACAAAATCACCGATGACCTGCCCCCCGGCGGTGGTCCTGTCATCATCGAGCGCACACGGCGAGAAACTCAACGTGAGATTTCGGAAAGCATAATCATAAGGGGATCCCCAGGTCTGTACGTTAGCGCTTATACTCGGAAGCGTCAGACTGAAATCACCCATAAAATAATACACACTCACCGGGGCTGTAAAAGTGACATTTTGAATTGACTTCAAAGCAGAAAATGCGGACAGCGAACAACACAGCAGAATTGTTATGCAAACAAACCCTAACCTTCTTTTCATCTTTCTATCCTCCGATTTCCTCAAAGTTATCCCGCCCTCATGGCAGAATTCTCCTCGATTATGCCCAAAAATACCAGTTATCGGGCCTTGTGTCAAAGAAAAAATATAAAAATTGTCTAAAACTCTTGAAATCCCGTATTCACCACGGTATCCAAAATAAATCTAACTCGTTTTAAAAGAACGACTAAGGGATCATTTTAAAAAAAATTTATTTAGAATACAGTATGGACCTAAAACCCCTTATATCAAAGACGTCAATAAATCCATCATAATTAATATCGCACCGATCATCATAGTTTTCATCCGCATACGGTTCTTGATTATATGGAGACTGTAGCATATTGGCCTTTCGAATCACCCGATAGTCAAAAACATCAATATATCCGTCATGGTTAATGTCCCCATCCACCCGACTCCATGCCGCAGAGTCATTGCCCTGGGAATTATACGATATTCGCATGAGCGGGTCGCCAATCACCACTTCAGCCCAGCTCAGGAACGGAATCGCTGTAAACGCTGCCTCGATGAAGGTCATATCTGCAACTTGATCTCCATTGCTGTCAGCCAAAAGGTTATAGGTTAAATAAACGTTGTCAATCGCAGCAGACGACAGAGGCTCAAAAGCATGCCCAATCGCTCCGGAACCGCCAATTGTGATGAAATCTATAATTTTTCCCTGCGCCACAGGAACGGTGGTTTCATCAGAAAACATTGTCAGCGCATTAAAACTCTCAAATGAAGTAAAAACAGCTCCATTGGAACATCTCAAAAGATAGTCACAATCACCTGCAGGCTGTAATAAGTATTGATCGCCGGATCCCTCGTCGCCGTTTTTCCCATAGCAACAATAGAACACCGCAACTTCCTGAGGTTCTAAACACTCTTGACAAGACCGCTGTTCACTTCGGCGGTCTAACAGAACCTTCATATGGCCCGCAATATCCATCCATCCAATATTTATCCCGGAGACAATTTGCGTCTCACTCGATAAAATCTCGTATGCGGATGTATAATCATCCATAGATAACACAGTGGTAGCATCAGGAGGCTGTTGTATTTGCGGCTCATACGTATAATAATTCATCGAATTGTCAAGGTTGTAAATTCGATTACTATCTAAAAACTGATCTGCACAATCATCGATGACAACGACAGCATTTAATGGATTGACGCCGTAATCCGATGAAGAAGCCCGTTTTGAACGTTCAAGCATCTGGCGGACAGCAAAAACTGCACTTTGCCCTTGCGCCTTCGGACCATCCAGACGGCACGTCAAATAGCAATCTCCTGCATCAAATACGCGATCAACTGTTCCGTACGGAAGCGGATAGGCGTAAATATTTAAAAAGCCTTCCATTTTGGGCGGTGCCCCTATTGTTGAGATCGCAGAACTCCACTGCATGGTCTTAGTCCCCGGCAATGATCGCTCAAATAGCGTGATACTGCTGTTACGATATCCCTGGTATGGGTTAACCATTCTATTCGAAAGGCCAAACTCATCGGCGTACCATAAACAGGTCAACTCAGACTCCACAGAGGCAGCATCAATCGATGAGCAATTCTGCAGCACACGATTATAATTTGAGCCGGCAGGATACACAACATCGGTGTACTGTGTATCCTCGATGCGATACGGCATTCCGGCCGTCGTAATAATAACCATTATCTGCTGAACCAGGTTGTTTTCGGTTAAATGCCGGCGAACCGGTTCGGCGATGCATGTATTATACTGTTGTCGTGTGAGGATTTCATGGGCCGTCGTGCTGTTCGGTCCGCTGCTATCCGGCAAGCCGTTGAGTTCAAGTACCTGGATATCCTCGATCGCAGGGTAATACTCCCGATACATTCTGGCAATATACCGGCTGGTCGCGCTGTCACTATTGACAAGAATTAAGACATTCTCGGGGCCAAGATCAGCAAATGAAGTGGACATGACAAACGACATGATAAACAGTACAAATGCGCAAAGATTGCACACTCTTATCCCCCCCATGTACATCGTCTTTCGACTTCTCATGGACACACCCTCATCCTCAACCTACCTCTAACTCGGTTGATATTAACATCCATACCAATATCAACTGCACTTTATGAGCGGCCGGACTTTAGTGTTCGACCAAGCTCACAATTACCCTTTTTTGCGACGCAAATATCCGATCACACCTAAGCCCGACAAAAGCAGCATACTCGACGGTTCGGGGACAACAGTGAACACATTATCCGAACCTTCAGCATAAAACTCCGCCGTAGGCGAACTGCCTCGACTACTGAATGGCGTAAGATCAACCAATTCACCCAAAATCGTTAAAAATGAATACTCAACGGTTCCCAGGCCAATTGCCTTGATATCAAACGTAATCAACTTATCATAATTGTCCGCATTGTCAATATCGCCGTCGCCGGTTCCAATCCCTCCATATGAGTCAAGCGGAGAGCCCTGAACCTCAACAATAAATGCATTTGCACTAAAGTTGCCTGTGCTGTTAGCATTGACTCCCCACGAACCACTCGACGGCAGATCGACCGGGGCGGGTTGCAGCGGCGAACTAACATGAGTCACCTCGACAATACCTGTTGTATCGGTTACAACATCAATTTGCCAATCAAGCAAACCATTGGTTCCGGTCGCAGCAGCGTCATCCACCCAACCCCACACCTCAACCGTAGCGGTTTGACCAACAGTAAGCGTCGTTGGATCATTGGTGGTAAATTTCAACACAAAATTTGCATGGGAAAGGGAACATAGAAAATGCAAAGCCAGAACAAATACCCAACTCTTCTTCATCATCACCAATTTCTCCTAATTAAATAGACATCTACACTGTTCTCATCTTTCCCGTCCTCCAACAGGTCAGTATAGAATACTTCAATAAACAAATTTTCTCACCTATTAATATAGCCTCTTTCACATTAAAATGCAAGAATAATAATGATTTTGCTCAATTTTGTTCTCATTGTAACCCTCTAATGCTAAGCCATTTTTCAACTTTTGTTAAATATTAATTTGTAAAATTACCAAAAAAAGCGTCAAAATCAGACTTTTAAAAGAAAAAAAAGCGGTTAAAATGAATCAAGATTCTAGTTATTATCCGGACTTATCTGATCTTTTTTGAAAGTGAACCGATGGAACAAACCTATTCACCCGAATCCAAAGTATACCCGGCCGGAGAAGGCACCATGCTGAGTATTACGGATATGCTGGCCTATTTTGAGAAAATGGGAGCGATGCGTGTCTCTGATTTACATATCAAGATCGGCACCCCCCCGGCTTACCGGATTGACGGGGAACTGGTCCGTCTCAAAGGCAGTATCGTAACGCCCCCGATCGCCGAACAACTCGTCTATCCGCTGCTCGGTGAGAAAAATATCGCGTTTCTCAAGCGGGATCTGGCGGTGGACTGTTCGTATAAATACGGCACGCTGCAATTTCGGATTAACGCGTTTCGGGATAATGACGGACTGGCCTGTGCCATTCGTGCCTTGGGAGTGGATATCCCCTCCCCGGAAAATGTCGGCTTTCCCAACACCGCCTGGCAGGACATCGTCAGGAAAAAGCATGGATTAATCCTGTTTACCGGCATCACCGGTGCCGGCAAAAGTACCACCATTGCCTCCCTGCTTGACCGGATCAACCAAAATCGATCCTCTCGCATCTTCACACTCGAAGACCCGATTGAATATCTCTTTCCGCAACGAAATTCTATGATTTCACAGCGAGAGATCGGCCGGGATGTCGACACCTTTTCGCACGGCCTTCGCTCCATGATGCGGGAAGATCCGGATATTATCTTCGTCGGCGAAATGCGTGACGCCGAAACTGTCTCCATGACGCTCACGGCCGCCGAAACCGGCCACCTGGTCTTCTCAACACTGCATACGCGTGACGTTGTGGGCACGCTGACGCGTATTCTGGACTTTTTTCCCTCTCAAAAACAGGATGAAGTCCGCAACCAGTTGTCGCTGGGATTGCAATATATTATCTGCCAGAAACTGCTCCCTCGTAAAAGCGGCACCGGACGTGTTGTCGCCATGGAAATTCTCAACAGTAACTACGCGATTGCCAACCTGATTCGAAAAGGGAAAGTCGAACAGATCTACTCACAGATGCAGGTTAAAACAAAGGATCAGCCGGATGAACGCATGATTACGCTGGAGCGTCATTTGGCCCAACTGGTGAGAAAGGATGAGATTGACCTGCTCGAGGCAAAGAAATGGGCCAATGATCTGAACAGTTTCCAGGATGCGATGAAAAACGATTAGTCGCGCAGGAAGGAGCCGAGCATGTCAATCAGCTGCGAGTGTCCAAAGTGCGGTCGTGTTTGCGGCTTCAAGGATGACTGCGCCGGACGCCGGGCCAGATGCCTGCATTGCAATACCAGGTTTATCATCCCGCACAACGACAATGAACCACCGGTCGAGTTGCCGGACGTTGAGCCCGAAGGGCCGTTGCCGGGATTCTACCAGGCGGTTTTCAAGGATAGCTGGAAGATCTTTACGCAACCTGAAAGTATCACCGGGATTGTCCTGTGCATCGCCCTGACGTGTTTTCATTTTGTGATTGGCGATAAGGATTACTCTTTTGATGTGCCCGGCTTACGAATACAGGGCCAGATTGGCTGGGTGATCACTGTCATCACTGCGGGGTATCTGCTGTGGTATTTTATCGAGATCATCAACATTACCGCCATCGACTGTGATTTTCTGCCGGAAATCGATGTCGGCGATGGTTTTGCCTTCGCATGGGCCGCGGTTAAATCGATCTATTTCTTTGTGGCCGCGTTTGCCATTGCCGCGGTGCCGGCGGCGATCATCCTGAATCTGCTTACCGTCATCGGCATTTCATTCGCATGGCTTGACGGGGCCATCGTAATCGCCGCGATGCTGATGGTCCCCATGATTTTGTCCATGTTGGCCTGCGGCATCGCACCGTGGATGCTGTTTCGATACGACCGGATTGTCATGATCATCATCAAAACGTATCGGCCCTATCTGACCACGTCAGCGGTGACCCTTGTTTCATTCCTGCTGATTTTTCTGACCGTCGGCTACTTTGCCGGCGAATCCCGCGACAACCCGCCTCGGGCGATCATGATCACGGCTCGCCTGCTGGCGGTTTTCGTAACGATATTTGCCATGCGAACCATCGGATTGTACGTCCGGCATTATTACGAATGTTTCCCCGAACTGAAAGTACCGGACTATTAAACAGAAGCGTGGAACGTCAGTGACACAATAGTGATAGCAGCAAGCAGGGAATCGGGCGGCTCACGTCGCGACGCTTTTATAGTATCCCAAGCCGGTCACTTATGGTGTCGGCTCGGATGAAGGCGTTTCGGTGGATTCGCCATTTTCGCCGCGTTTGATGTTGATCGGCAGATCGAGCATGAAGGTTGCGCCCTTACCGAGTGTGCTTTCCAGCGAAATGGAAGCCGCCAGTAAATCGGCCAATTCTTTGCAGATCGCCAATCCCAGCCCCGTCCCTTCGCCCTGGCGGGTAATCGATCCGTCCAGTTGGCGGAATTTCTCGAAAATCCGGTGCTGATGATCCTCCGAGATTCCCGGTCCGGTATCGGTCACCGAAATTCTGACCGACGTATCGTCCAGCATCGCCGCGGCAATCACAATCCGCCCGCGTTCCGGTGTGAACTTGATGGCGTTACTGAACAGATTATACAGAATCTGCTGGACCTTTTGAGCATCGGTCTGGATCAGCGGCAAGTCTTCGGCCACATCCAGACGCACCTTAATCGTTTTCTGCTCAGTCAGCGGCGAAAAGAAAGCGCTCAGCCCTTCCAGCAACTGTGGAATGCTGGTCGTGTCGATTCGCACTTCCATCTTGCCTGCTTCAGCTTTGGCCAGATCCAGCAGGTCGTTAATCATATTCAGCAGTGACCGGCCGCTGGCGATAATGTTCTCCGCCCAGCGTTTGGACTTTTCGACATCCGCAGCGGGCTTTTCACGCAGCAGCTCGGCAAACCCTAAAATCGCATTCAGCGGCGTCCGAAATTCATGCGACATGTTGGCCAGAAATTCGCTTTTCAGCTTGGAGGCTTTGTACAGCTCGATGTTCTTTTCGGACAATTGCGAAATCTTCGCATCCAACTGCTCATTGGCCCGCTCCAGCTTGTGCTGAGACTCCAGCAGGTTGTCCAGCATGTGATTAAACGCGTCCGACAGTCGTTCGTATTCGTCACCGGTCTGGATGGCACTGCGATTGTCATAATTACCTTCGGCAATATTGTTGACCAGTGCCCGAAGCTGTCGAATCGGCCGCAGGATCACACGCTGAAAGATCGTATAAAACGCCACCATCGCCCCGATCGCCGCCAACAGCCCCGCCACCACAATCCACAAACGATTCATAAACAGCGTCCAGGCAAACCCAATCGCCGGGGTCTTCACAACGATCACACCCACCTCCTGATTTCTCTTGTAGGCGGTGGCCGACCCCTGTTCGCTGTGGCATTGCAGACAGTTTTCATCCGCCTTGACAAGGCGAACATAATGATGCATAACGCCCCCGGGCTGACGCTCCATCCAGGCCAGGTCACTGACATCGCTTTCGCTGCGCAGCGTTGCGATTTTCTTCTTCTGGGCCTTGGTCAGAAAGTCATAGGCAATCTCGGTGTCTTCCTCCAGCGGAATCCAGGCAACGACACGGTCCGCCTCGTCCAGCACACCGCCGCCTTCGCTCAGTCGTGCGGCCCCTTTGGTTTCAAGCTCGCCCACTCGGAAATGGGATTCATACACCGCCCGCCCGACCGACCGGCCGGAGTCCAGTGCGGTTTTGTCGGTCAGCTTATTCATCCAGAAATAGGGAATCAGCAGCGCAAGAACGAGACTAAACAGAACCGCCCCGCCAAATTGCAGACGGCACTTTTCCGCCAGCGACAATGGCTTGCGCCGAATGGCCACCAACGCATTCTTCACTTTTCGGCCAATGCCGAACATGCACACTCCTTGGCTTAAGCCAGCCGCGTCCTGCGGCTAAAACACTCAATAATAACCATTCCCTCTTTTGTCATTCCCGTGAAAACGGGAATCCAGACGGACAGATACGAATGACTGCTTCGCCTCTTAGATCATCCGCTACTTGTCATTGTCGAGCTGATGCAGATGGGTTTGAACCCGCAGGTTCAACTCATCCAGCTGTGACGGATCGACATCCGACGGCGCTTCGGTCATCAAACACTGTCCCCGCTGTGTTTTGGGGAACGCGATCACGTCGCGAATATTTTCCGTCCCGGTCAGCAGCATCACCAACCGGTCCAGTCCGAACGCGATACCGCCGTGCGGCGGAGCGCCGTATTCCAACGCTTTCAGGAAGAACCCAAACCGATCCGCGGCCTGTTCCTTCGAAATATTCAGCAGGTCAAAGACCTTCGCCTGGACCGCCGGCTGGTGAATACGAACCGATCCGCCGCCGACTTCCGAGCCGTTGACGACCAGGTCATAGGCCTGCGAACGGATATTACCCGGATCGGTTTCCAGCTTGCCCATATCCTCTTCAACCGGGCAGGTAAACGGATGGTGCAGCGAATCAAACCGCTTATCATCCTCGTTCCAGTCAAACAGCGGGAAATCCACCACCCAGACAAATTTCAAATCGCCGGGCTCAAACAATTCCAGCTCCCGACCCAGCCGCACGCGAAGCGGTGCCAGTGCCTTATGCACCGTATCGGACTTATCGGCAACAAACAACAGCAAATCGCCCTCTTTGGCGTCAAACCGGGCGGCGATCTCTTTGAGCTGTTCCTCGTTGAAAAATTTCGTAATGCTGCTCTTGGGCATCGCGTTACCGTCGGCGTCTTTTTCGACCTTCATCCACGCCAGCCCCTTGGCCCCGTAATCGCCGACGAAACCGGTCAGCGTTTTTTCGATATCACTGCGTGAGTATTTCGCACCGCCCGGAGCACACAGCCCCTTAACAATGCCGCCCTTTTCGACGGTCGCCGTAAAGACCTTAAACGTGCTGTCCTTGGCGATATCGGAAATGTCTTTCAGCTTCATATCAAACCGCAGGTCGGGCCGGTCGATGCCGTACTCGTCAATCGCCTGGGCATAGCTCATACGCGGAATCGGCAGTTGAACATCCACGCCCTTGATCTCCTTGAAGATGCGGGCGATCAACCCTTCGTTCATCGCCATCACATCATCTTCATCGACAAAGCTCATCTCCACGTCAATCTGCGTAAATTCCGCCTGACGATCCGCACGCGGGTCTTCATCACGGAAGCATCGCACAATCTGGAAATACCGGTCAGTATTGGCCACCATCAAAATCTGCTTAAACAACTGCGGCGACTGGGGCAATGCGTAAAACTCGCCCGCACACAGCCGGCTCGGCACCAGGAAATCGCGCGCGCCTTCCGGCGTGCTCTTGCCCAGCATCGGCGTCTCAATTTCCCAGAAGTTGTTTTCGTCGTAATAATCGCGGACAATCTTCGTCACCCGGTGACGCACCGACAGCTTGTTGAGCATCTCGCCCCGACGCAGGTCGATATAGCGATACTGCAGGCGAAGTTCCTCGTTGACCGCCGCCGCGTTGTCAATCTCAAACGGCGGAGTCTTGGCGGTATTCTGAACCTCCAGATCCTTGACCACGATTTCGATCTGACCGGTCGCCAGCTTCGGGTTCTCCAGCCCTTCGCCGCGGGGACGAACAACGCCCTGAGCCGCGATCACCCATTCGCACCGCAGGTCACGGGCGATTTTGTGGGCCTCGGGAGCCGCTTCCGGGTCAAAAACCAACTGCACCAGCCCGTAGCGGTCACGCAGGTCAATAAAGACCAGGTTTCCGTGGTCGCGATACGAATTCACCCAGCCCGACAGAACCACGTCCTGGGTGTCGTTTTCCAGTCTCAATTCCCCGCAATTATGTGTACGTTTAAGCATATATGTCCCTTTTTTAGCAAATTAGCTGATTTTCAAAGGGCTTAACATACACCAAAGGGCCGTTTGAGTCAACGATATTCCCCATCCCCCCCTTTAACCCTCTCAACTCCGTTGAGCCGGTTCGCTCCACGATTTTCACAGTGCTGACCCCATCCCCGCGCTTAGTCCCCGCAACCCGTTGCGGGGGTCTCCCCCCATAAGCCCTATCCGTCTCGCACCCGTCAGTGTCTGTCCGTGTCAGTCAGTGTTCGTCCGAAATCCCCGCAACAAGGTCACCGCCCCCTCCACCCTCATCCGTCCTATAGGTCCAATACATCCACCCAGTCCACAATGTCCCCACCCCCACCCCAATAATCAATCCCACGCCCACCCCGTCCGTGTAAGTCCAAAAAGTCCGTGCCCGTCCGTGTAAATCAATAATCAATAGGCAATAATCATTAACCAATTCCAAATCCCCCGTCCGCGCAACGGACAGAACGTTGTAGCCTCGTGCGTAAGCACGTGGACAGAAAAATGAATCCCCACCCCAATAATCAATCCCACGCCCTCCCACCCCGTCCGTATAAGTCCAAAAAGTCCGTGCCCGTCCGTGTAAATCAATAATCAATAGGCAATAATCACTAATCAATTCCAAACGCCCCCTGCACAGTCAACGTCTCTCCAGTTCAACTGATTACTGGTAACTGATAACTGTTACGCCCCCCCTCCCAACCACAAATAAGCTATGTAACCGGAGCCTCCGGTTACATAGCTTATTCGTGGTTAAACCCTAAGGACTAAAGACGATAGACTGAGGACTATTTTTGTCCAGATCGGACAAATTCCGCATGCACTATCTTGCTATCTCGAAAATTCCAAAATATTTTTTACCCCAGTGATAACAAGCACTTAAAACAAGACAAAATAGTATGAAACACCATTTTTCGGACCAAACACGCACGATCGTCCTAAATACGGGAGGACCTGTTTTTTGTAAAGGAAAACGAAAGACAATGGGCTAAATACTAAACAAGGAGCAAACCATGCATTCCTGTCATTCCGACCGAAGCGGAGGAATCTATTTAAACAGCCATCGCCGCAGGCGATTCCACATTCTTGTGTTCCTGTGTTCTTGTATTCCTGCATTCTTCATAAAATCCCTTCGTGTTCGTCATGTTCTTCATGGTAAATTCTTTTGTGCATTTCTGGATTCCTTTTTGCATAAATTGAATGTAACACCCACCCCCCTTAATACGCAAAACAAACCCATTTTCTCAAACCTGAGAATTGCCGTAAGTCTTTGCGGAAAAAGAACTCAAGCCTCAAGTCTCAAGCCTCGAGCCTCAGAAAACAAACCCATTCAAACCCATTTTTTAAGCAATCGACAATTTACAATCTACAATTTCAATTTTTCTGCTATAATATCCCCTGTTTCCAAACCACAATTAACAATAATCATGAATCAATATTCAATGAACAGGTGTATTGTGTCAGAATCCATTACCGGACTCCTTAAACGGATCAATAAACATCAATTTGCGGTTCGCTGTGCCCAGCAGTCGTATCGCCCCGGCCGCGTGGAAATCATGGTCGCGGGCAAGCTGTCGCGAAAATTGCCGCTGGCCGAAGGCGCTCGCGTCACCGGCCAGGTCGAACGCACCGGCGGCAAACCAACGCTGGTTTCGATTGACACCATCGGCGGGCTTGCCCCGGAAGAGTTTGCCAAACGAAAGTCGTTTCAGGAACTAATCGCCGTCGACCCGCACCAGCGTTTCGACCTGGGTTCCTGCGATGAAGGCAGCATGCGGATGATTGATTTAATCGCCCCCATCGGCAAAGGCACCCGGCAGCTCATCGTCTCGCCGCCCAAAGCAGGCAAAACCGTCCTGCTGGAGCAGATCGTTGCGGCCATCGAACACTGCGACCCGCAAACACGCACGATTGTCTTGTTAATCGACGAACGTCCCGAAGAAGTCACCCAGTTTCGACGCGCCGTCGGCGCCGCCGAAGTCGTCGCCAGTACCATTGACCACAAAACCGCCGAACATGTCGAACTGGCCAAACTCATGCTGGCCCATGTGCAGACCGAACTGGAATGCGGCAAAGACGTCGTGCTGGTCATCGACAGCCTCACGCGTCTGGCGCGGGCCTT
Source organism: Anaerohalosphaeraceae bacterium (assembly GCA_963675155.1). Lineage (GTDB taxonomy): Bacteria > Planctomycetota > Phycisphaerae > Sedimentisphaerales > Anaerohalosphaeraceae > 4572-13. Next base: position 3,016,221 of record OY775912.1, read on the forward strand.
CAACAGCCAGGGCCGCGGCGGACGCAACCGCCAACGCGGCCACACCATGAGCGGCGGCCTGGAAGCCGGCGTGCTGGAAATCCCCCGCCGACTGTTCGGACTCGCGCGCAACATCGAAAACGGCGGCTCGCTGACGATTATCGCCACCTGCCTGGTTGATACCGGCTCACGCATGGATCAGTTGATCTTCGAGGAATTCAAAGGCACCGGCAACAGCGAAGTGGTACTGGATCGCTCTCTGGCAGAGGCCCGAATCTTCCCGGCCATTGACATCCCCGCCAGCGGCACGCGCAAAGAAGCCAAACTATATACCGATGAGCAGACGAAAGGACTGGCAACCCTGCGGAAAGTCCTCAGCAGCTACCGCACCCGCGAAGCCACCGAAGCAATGGGCAAACTCCTGCAAAGATTCCCCGACAACGACCAATTCCTCAAAAGCATGGCAAAACAATAGGAAGTAGGCTGTAGTGAGAAGGCAGTAGGCGAAAGATGCAAAATAACTAACGTCGTGATAGCTTGTTGATCATTCCGGATAGCATTTTTGCTATTTCCGTTACATCAACATTAATTCGATCAAAATCCTGTGAATCAATGTATTCCAGATTTTCAGCAATCTCTATTTGAGTTTGAAGCTCATAAATGGAACCGCTGGCAATACGCAAAAAACGGATGTAATCGACTGTGGAATTACGCCCAAATCCTTCGGCGATATTACTCGGAACCGAAACAGCACATCGGCGTAATTGACTTGTCAGGCCATACACCTCATCTTTCGGGAATCGTTTCGTCACTGCATACAAATTTGTTACCAGTAACATTGATTTTTGCCAGACGATCAAATCCCGAAATGTTTCAATTTTACCCATTAATTCCCCTTCCTGAATCCCCCCCTACTGCCCAATTCCTACTGCCTGAATTAATTCGTCAGGCCGGCGATGGCGGCCCCGATGACGGGGGCATTGTCCAGACCGATGATATCGGTGTAAATCCCCCGCTGGTCTTCCAGGTGCTGCTTGAGGTAAAATTCAACCCGCTGTTTGAGGGTTTTCATCTGATAGAACGTTGTACCGTCAGCGACAATACAAATCGGCCGGGCCGGATCGGTTCCGCATTCACTTTTGATCGCCATGGCAGAAAGGTTGATCGCACTCAGCTTGGCCGCCCGCTGGGCCATATGATCAGCCAGAACGTACAGGAATCCCCGGTCTTTTTCGGCTGCCTTGCATGCATTGGCAAGCGGATTGTCACCGGCCGGATAGAACATGAAATCATTCATGTCCTTCGTTGACAGATCCGGCAGTAGTTCGACAGCAGCGGCGGTTTCAGATGCAAGTAATCCGTCGGCCGCGGCCTGACGCACCGTCAATGAGAACACCGGACCCAGGTAAGCGCCCGAAATCATCTTTTCAAAGGTATGCACGCCGGGATTGTTCGTGGACGCATCAAAGTCCCTGTCAATTTTGCCCAGATGCGCGTTGCTCATTCCGCCGGACTCGGTATTGATGATCTGGCTTTGTCCGGTCGGCAGATCGTTGTGACAGGTAATATTCTCTGTTTTTTCCACATAACAGCAGTTGGTGCCGGTCCCGAGAATAAAACCGATATAGCTGCTGAAGTCACGATTGCGGTAACCCACTCCCGCCAGTAATGTCGCCACGGTATCATTGAGCAAAACAATGTGTTTCGACCCGCCAATATTCAGCGATTCAAATGCTTTGTTCAGATTTTCACTGACAAGCTGGCCGACGACTTCAGGCGCTTTAATTTCCTTGGCAAAGCGAATCACCCGTCCGTCTTTTTGTGGCGTAATTTCCATGGGATACGAAAAACAAAAACCGATTTGGCCGGCCTCGTCGATGACATGACGGAAATAGTCGGCCATCGCGGCGAAAAATTCGTTGGCGCTGAGTTCACGATCTGTGGCGGGCATCGAAAACTTTTTCATTTTTTCAATCACCGGCTGCTTATTTTCATCGAAATAAACCGTCGCGACACGGAAATTGGTTCCCCCTGCATCGGCGACAATCACACGGCGATTGACGGGAATATTGTTCACCGCTTCGATAAATGTCGGGATCATCTCCAGGCTGCTTTGCTGTCCGGCCAGCCCTTTGTTCATCTCGTCCAGAAAACCGTCCAGATTGCCTTCAAAATCGACATCCAAATGATCCATTTGGTATGATTTCAGAAAATCAATTGCCGCAGATTGTATCTTATTCATTATACCGTATCCTACGCTTCGTATCCGTTGGGGTTATCAGTATGGAATTTCCACGCGCTTTCGACAATCGCTTCCAACTCGGGGAAATCGGTCGTCCAGCCGAGCTGGGTGCGAGCCTTGGCGGCATCGGCGGTCAACACCGGCGGATCGCCCGCCCGGCGGTCGGTCTCAACGACGTTGAAGTCCTTGCCGGACACGTTGCGAACGGTATCGATGACCTGGCGGACCGAATAGCCCTTTCCATTGCCAAGATTGTAATACTGCTCGCTCTCAGCATCCAGCTTTTTCAACGCCAGCAGATGAGCCTTGCATAAATCCTCAATGTGGATGTAGTCCCGCACACACGTTCCGTCTACGGTGGGATAATCGCTGCCGAAAATCTTAATGTTATCGCGTTTGCCCATGGCGGCCTGAATAATCAGCGGAATCAGGTGCGATTCGGGGCGGTGATCCTCGCCGCGAGTGCCATTTGAACCGGCACCACAGGCGTTGAAGTACCGCAGCGCCGCATAGCGAACCTGTCCGGCCTGACTGAGAAAATGCAGCATCCGCTCGACGGCCCATTTGCTCTCGCCGTAGGGATTGATCGGGGCCTTGACAAGGTCTTCGGTAATCGGAAATGTCTCCGGCATGCCGTACACAGCGGCGGTACTGCTGAAGACAAACTTCTCCACGCCCGCTTTGCCCATCGCTTCCAGCAGCGTCCGCGTCTTGCTGAAATTGTTTTCATAGTACCGCAGGGGCTGGGCCACGGATTCACCAACTTCGATAAAGGCCGCAAAGTGCATGACCGCTTCGATATCATATTTTTTGAGCGTCTCAACCGTAAAATCCAGATCGCCAAAATCGCCCAGCACAAACTCCGCCTCAGGAACGGCGGCGCGATGGCCCTTGCTCAAATTATCAAACACGACCGGCTCATGGCCCTCCCGCGCCAACAGTGCGGTCATATTGCTGCCGATATATCCTGCTCCCCCGCAAACGAGTACTTTCATTACTTTTGTCCCTTTTCGAGTGTTTCTTTGATATTCTTGACAATTTTTTGTTCCAAAGCCCGATCCAGACCGCGATCGAGCCATTCCATGTTTTCTAATTGGTCACCTTCAATTTGTAAACTCTGCCAACTTTGGCTGCTGTGGGTATAGGCACCGGCCATCCGTGTCGTCCCCACCAGCGGTTTTTCCGGCAGCGAAAGCTGCTGGACAAATACGCGACATGTCATACACACACGATCAGCAAACGGGGTCATTTCCATTTCCACCGTTCGGCGTAAACTGTACAGATTCGACTCGGCAGCGGTATAAGACGACGCGTTATCCCCGCGGAAAAGCTGGAAGAATTGCGCACCGCTCAACGGACGCGTCCGGATGTAATTCGCCTGAAAATCGTACTTTTCAATCGGAAACTGCATCCTGGTCAGCACGGTCTGAGCCGCTTCCATCACCTGATCGGCGTTGACATTTGGAATACAGACCGGGTCCGAGGAAACAACCTGCTCCGGCTGGCCGCAACCGCACAATCCCAACAGAATCACCGCTAAAACCGCTAAAATCGAGATATTTTTCATAATCAATCTACCTTTCTAATGATGATCGCCGATTATAGCCACAAAACACCCCCGTCTCAAGCCCTAAACCGAGATTTTAAAACCTTTAGCCCTGCACTTTCATCTATGTGCCTAAATAATGACTGAGGAGATCGTCAATCGACAGGATTGTAATTCTGATGAGCTTGGCAGAGCCTTCGCTCTTTGAAATAATGCAGCGGAAGCGGGACGCTTCGGAATCAGCGTCTGCACAAAATACCCGATAAAGTGTGTTTGGGCCGATATCGCGGCTTGGCAGTTCCTGGATGCTTTACACATACCCGTCGCGACATTCGGCCTTTGCCTGCGAAGGAACAGAAGAATGCTTAAAAAGTACCGGAGACCCCCTATGAGGTCAGAATGGCATTTATACGAGCCAGCAAATCACGGGGACTGAACGGTTTTGTAACATAGTCACTGGCCCCCATTTCGAAGCCTTTACGAATATCCGCCTCTGTGCCTTTAGCAGTCAGCATCACCACCGGAATAGCCTCTGTCAGCGTATTATATTTCAGATTATCACACACCTCAAGCCCATTAATTTCCGGCAGCATGAGATCGAGCAAAATCAAATCCGGCTGATAATCAATCGCCTTATCCAGTGCCTGTAATCCGGTCAACGCGGTATCCGTCTCATAGCCGCCCTTGTTCAAATTGTAACGGATCAGCTCCACCACATCTTTTTCGTTTTCGACAATCAGTATTTTCGCTTTCGACATGTGTCGATTCCTTATTCTTTAATGATTCGTTATGGAAACAACTTCATTGTCTAAACAGCGTGTTAGGGGCACGTTAGGATTTGATTAGATTTCAATTCAAGCCCCTCCTGGACCCCCAAAAAGCCTCAAACGGGTTAGCGACACGCCGGTGGTACGATCGTTGGCCAACACGCCTTATCTGTTGGCCGGTTCACTTTTGGACAGAATTGGGGCCGTTAGCCGATAAAAGGGAACAGGATACGATTTATGCAAACAAAACAGGTTGAGACAGTCCGTTCAAAGATGCAGGCGATGCCGCTGGGTCGCGTGATGGGGCAGTTTCTGGACTATTTGACGGTTGAGGCGGGGTTGTCGGTCAATACGGTGCTGGCTTACGGGCGGGATCTGCTGAAATTCGGCACGCATTGCCGGGATGAAGGCGCCGACCGGCTGGCCGATATCCGCCCTGTCACGGTGTATGGCTTTATTCAAGCGTTGTCGAAATCCGGCATGGCCGAAAACAGCGTCAGCCGGAACCTGGTAGCGATCAAGATGCTGCTTCGATTCGGGATATTGACCGGCGAGATCACCGAAGATTTCACGGATGTACTCGAAAGCCCGAAACTGTGGAAACGCCTGCCCGGGGTGTGCAATAAGGACCAGGTCATGCAATTGCTCGGCGCCCCCTGCCCGGACGACCCATACTATCTGCGTGACAAGGCGATGCTGTATTTGCTGTATGCCACCGGCGCCCGGGCGTCAGAGGTTGCAGGACTGGGCATCAAAGACGTCAATATCAGCATTGGCTATGTGCGTTGTTTCGGCAAGGGCCGCAAAGAACGAATTGTTCCCTTAGGCAGCGTCGCGGGGCAAACGCTGACGGCTTACCTGAATGATCTGCGTCCGGAACTGGTCAAGCCGCACAGCCCCAACACGATCTTTTTGACACGTACCGGCCGCGGCATTGACCGGATCGATCTGTGGCGGATTGTCAAAAAATACGCCGTTCGAGCGGGCATGCCGAAAAACCTGACTGTCCACACGCTGCGGCACTGTTTTGCCACCCATCTGCTTTCAGGCGGCGCCGACCTGCGGGCCCTGCAGGAAATGCTGGGACACGCCGACATCAAGACCACCCAAATCTACACCCACGTCGATAACGACCGCCTCCGCGCGATTCACAAAAAATATCACCCCAGAGGGTAAGAACCCGATTCCTATTTTGCCAGACGGCAGAATAGCAGGGATGGGGCATTCGATGATTAATGAAATTAACAGTGTTATCACTATCGTGTCGCTACCGCTCCGCGCTTTTGTGTGAAACGGTTCGTTCAGCTTTTGATGATTTGGATATCGGTCGGCGAATTTAGTTTGTATTTGATATTCCGCCAGGTAATCGTTCGTCCGAATGCCGAGAGAATGATAACTCCCAGCAGAATCCAGCTGAAGAACCAAAAGAATGCAATATCCGCAATACGAACCGGTTTCAAGCGTTCCTTGTCCTGTCTCAACAATTTGGCAATCAATTGCTGACGAAGAATCGACCGGACAAACTGACAGCCAAAGAAAACGGCGGGCAAGGCATAACATAGATTCCGATGGTCATACCCGCTCTTGGCTGCCCATATCGCGACTGCCATGCCGCCCCACAACCCTGCCACGGAAAAGACGGCACTGAACAAACCAAACAGCCACATTCCCGGCGCATAGATACGCGTGATGACAAACTGTCGGCGGGCAAATTCGAAGAATTTCGCCCACGTCGTGGTTTCATAGGAGGCAATCATGCAGGCGGGCACGAACGCCATTTTCAGTCCGCGTTTGCGCACCGCCGAGCTGAGTGACAGATCATCGCTGAGCACTTTGGTCCATGTTTTGTCCAGTCCCAGCTCGCGAAATCGGTCTGTCAGAATCGCCATCGACCCGCCCCATGCCAGGTTGAAGCGCGTGTTTCCGAGCATCTCACAGATTTTCGCATTGATCGCGGCCAATGTGATTGATGCAAGATTATTGCTGCCCGGCACAAAACAGCGGTAGCCGCTGGCGGCGCCAATTTTATCCTGCCGCAGCGGATAGACGATATTTGACAGCCACCCCGGCCCCGCGCAAGCATCCGAATCGGCAAACACCAACGCCACCGTCTCTTCGGGAATCTGGTTATAGGCAAAAATGAGATTGTGCAGTTTCTGGCTGCAGGCGGTCGAAGGTCCTGCCACCAGGATCTTCACTTTGGCGGCCTCGGAAATCTGTGTATGCCTGGCTTTCAGCCGCAACAGCCGCTCATACGCGGCATCATCGCGGTCGGCGACCACAAAATAGAGATGATAATTCTCGTAATCCTGCCGAAAAAACGATTCGATATTGGCGTCAAACGTCTCATCCAGCCCTTTGCAGGGCACGATCAGCACGCACGGCGGACGGTATCCTCGTTTGCGTTTGTATTTTTTGACGGCAAAGCGGTAGTTATTGACGACCTGAACCGTAAACAACACCTGCATCGCAATGACGACGATAATGATATATTCCAAAAGACCCATAAATACCCTTCAGGGTAGTAAATTCCCGCGAGAAAACTCATAACTTACGATTGCCCAGCGACATAGCCGCGTAGAAACGAGCATTTTCAATCGTGATCAGTCCATATAAGGCGATCTGCTTTCAGTCATTCCATTTGAATTTCTTGTTTCTATTTTCGGGCTATATGGTAAACTATGGGCGAAAAATGGCAACCTTTTTTTCGGTTGAGACACGGATGGAAAAACCGCTTGAAATGACAATTCGCAACGAAGCCTTCTACAGCAAGGCCACGATTCTGCGCTGCGGCAGGCTTCTGCGTTCCGTGCCGAACCGGCGCACGGTCTATGAGGGGCTTTGCAACGAGCAGCCGGCCGTTATCAAGCTATTTCTCTCGGCCATACACGGTAAACGCCATTTTAAGCGTGAATTCCAAGGTTTTGATCAGTTGTCGGCTCGGGGCCTGAAAACCGCCAAAATCCTCGCTTTCGGTAGAAACGGGGACGGTCAACACGTGCTGGTATTGGAAAAAATCGAAAATGCCCCAGACCTGTTTACGCTGGTGGAATCGTCGAAAGAATTAAAAGGCGCCAAGCGAGCCTTGAAAGCGGCATTTGTGTATATCGCCGACATGCACGCCGCGGGCATCCTCCAGCAGGATCTGCATCTGGGGAATTTCCTGTGGGACGGAACCTCGGTTTTCGCATTGGACCCGGCAGAGATGACGTTTGCCCAAGGCCCAGCCGGTAAAACCGACAGCTTTCAACAACTGGCGGTCCTGTTTGCAAGTCTGCCCGATGCGGTCTGGGCCGAGAAGGAAAATCTGCTGAAAAGCTATTTCCAAACTCGCAAATGGAAATTGACGGATGCGGACGTCGATCGCATCGAAACATTAACGGCCCGAACCCGCATGCAATACATGAACCGTATGCTGCGGAAAACCCTGCGAACATCCAAACGATACACCCGACACAAGCAGGACAATCGAACCGGCGTCTTTGCTCGCGATGTTTTCGAAAAACAGGACCCGAACGCATTTTTGTTTAATATCGACAACCTCATGGAAAACGGCGAGATTCTCAAACGCGGCAATACCTGCTTTGTGAGTAAAATCCGGCTTGGCAACTTTGACATCGTCATCAAACGCTATAATCACAAAGGACTGCTGCACTCGTTTCGCCATACGCTGAAACGCAGCCGAGCCCGCCGCTGCTGGCTGTTCGGCCACAGGCTCAGAGCACTGGGCATTTCCTGCGCCCGACCGATCGCGTTCATCGAACAGCGTCAACACGGTTTGATCTGGCAATCCTATATTGTCAATGAATTCCTTGACGGAGCCGAACTATGCGATGTCATCGACTCACAGAAATTAACACAATCCAGAAAGGATGATGCCATCGCCCAATCGGAGCAGTTGCTCGAACAGTTAAGCCAGGCTCAAATGACACATGGCGACATGAAACCGGGCAACATCATGATTTGTGAGGGCGAGCCGAAATTGATTGATTTAGATTCGATGAAACAGCATCGCTTTTCACCGATGTTGGCGTTCTACAAAAACAGGATGATGTCATCATTTCACAACCGTTTACATCAGCGGTCACGGATTGATTTACCCGATCATGGCTCTTAGCCGGTGCCACAGGGTTTTGGGACAGTGATGCATTTTCCAGGACTCGGCCAGTAACCGACCAGCCTGCTTTCTCTTTCCTTCATCCAACGCTGACCGCCCTGCCCGATAAGCTTCTTTCGCCAATCGCTTCGCGGCAGCGCCGGCATCAATGACCTCTTTGCCTCCCAGATTTTCATAGAAATCGGTAAGTACCTCATACTCAGCCAGGCGGTTTTCAAAACAGACCTGTGAAATATTGCTGTCATGCCGCCGCCGCATAAAGGTTGGCTCATCCAATGCAATAAAGGGATATTTCAATGAGATCAGCAGTTCCATCTTGTAATCGGCACAGACCCGCAGACTTTCGTCCATTCCGCCGACGTCCAGCAGGGCCTGTTTGGGAAACAGCGTACCCACCGGATGCACGATAACATCATTGAATAAATGTGTCGTAATCCGACCGCTGTAAAGTTTTCGCTTGCTGGCGCCACAGGGGTTGCCGTCTTTGTCGATCTTCAGGTAGTTACTGTAAATGACGTGAGGTTCCTTCTGCAAGCGGGCGGCCTCAGCCATCCGCTGCAGCGCATCGGGCACCAGTAGATCATCGGAATGCAGAAAGGCGATATAGTCGCTTTGGGCCAGCTTGATGAGATCATTGACGACGGCGTACTCGCCGCGATTTTCCTGCCAATGGTACTGGACGTCAAAGTCGGCTTGCTTTATCATCTGGGCGGTGCCGTCCGTGGAACCATCATCAAAGACAATCGTCTCAAAGTCGTCGAATGTCTGCTTCCGCAGACTGCCCAGGGCCTCTGTCAGAAACGCCTTGCGGTTATAGGTCGGAATGCAGACACTGATGTACGGCATATCATCCTTTCACGACAAAACCGTATTCCATGGAGCATCGCAACTGCCCTTTTCAATCAGGTCCAGTGCGTGTTGCGCCATCACACGGGGGTTATAGTGTTCATGAACAAACTCCATCCCTGCTCGCGCAATTGCCTGTCGCTCATCGCCATGCTGGTGGTAATAGTCCACCATCCCAAAAAACTCCTCATTCGATTCAAAGTACCGCAGATGCTTTGGATCTTCGTATAAAAGCTGTGTTTTGGGAATCCGCTTGGCCAATACAAACGCTCCGCAAGCCAGCGAATTAATCAGCCGATCAGAATGATATAACTCCACATCATTGATGATATTCATCGACAGCGTGATGGTTGCTCCGCTCAGCGCAAAGAAGTAGTCCAGTCCCTCGACACGCGGTGCGTCAAAGGCACCATACACACGCATATTCGGCATCGAATGCAGCTTCTCAACGAGCTCATACCGCTGATCATTCACATCGCCCAGCCGAGCATGCTTGTGTTTTCCGGTGAAAATAATATCGGCCTTCCACTTCGGGTCCACGTTGTAATGGTGCTGAATATCGGGATCGCACAGATTCGGCAGAAACGCACACCGCTTGACTCCGGCGTCTTTATACGTCTGTAGAAAACGGCCGGCACTGGTATTCAACACGCAATCACACGCTTTGGCAATCGCCAGACGTGCGTGGTTGCGTTCGGGGAACGGGTCCTCGTCACGCCCGACAATCACAGCTTGCGGCGCGGCGCGGCGGATCGTTTCCATCGTTTCCTCATCGAGGTACTTCATGGTAAAAACAAACACGATATCAGGATAGTACGCCTTCAATTGACACGCCATCAGTTCATTGGCATGGCGTTTGGCAAACTTCGGCATAAACCGACGGAAATGCCTGCCCGAAAACGGATTGAACTGGGTCTGTATATTGCGGTAGCTGAACCGCTGAACATCGTGCCCCAGTGCGACAAGTCCCTTGAGCATCATCCGTGACTGCAAATGCATGCTGCGGACAAACTCGTCCTTGAAATCAGCAACCAAAAATATGCGTTTAGCCCTGCTCATGAATATCCCTTTATACCGTCTCTTTGCGTAAGACAAAAATCAGGTTGTTGCCGCCCAGAATTACCCGCTTATTGAGCGTCAAATCCGGGCGGTGTTTTTTCTTGCTTTTCTCGCCGCGAAAAGCGGAAATCAGCCAAAACATCGCCACTAAGCCAATCAGCCAATATTGCTTTTTCTTCGGCTGGTTTTCCTTGATCTCCAGAATCTCCAACTGGTTGACCCGAAACATAAATTCAAGGGTGGTAATCGTCAGCGGCGAATTATGGAACTGGAACAAGTTCGAGCCTTCCGCCCGATACCGCTCCAGCGACAATGGCTTGGTAAAATAACCAAAAAATAAAAATTTCAGCCGGCGTTCGATGTTCGAATAATTCGGGATTGAAAATACCGCATGGCCGCCGGGTTTGAGTACGCGGGCAAACTCCTCGACCGCCCGGTACGGATTGGTCATGTGCTCAAGTCCGTCCACACAGCAGACATAGTCATACGTATTATCAGCCGCCTCAATCCGGTTGTTCAGATCCGTATAGATGCAGTTCATGTCCTCGACTGCAAAGATTTCCGGCTCGATCTCCCCGGCGGTCACATCATAGCCCATTTCGGCCAGTTTCATACTCAAATGGCCAAAGCCGGCAGGCGCATCCAGCAATGAGCCGCGATCCTGAGTTTCAAACCACTTCAGAATTGTCTCATGAATACTTTTTCTGGCCTTTGGAACAACTTTTGTCTGCATCGCTAATTTCACCTGTAACAACATAGAGAACATCAATTCGGGTTGCTGATTATAGTGCGTAGAGGGCAAATCCTCAAACACAAAGATTTGTTTTTTTCAAGCAATCCCAATCTCCCGGGCGATCTCGGCGGCACGCTGCTGCTGCCTGTTACGCATCATGTTAATCGTCCTGTGCAACTGCTCGGCAATGCTCTGCCGACGGGCCAGTGTCTCCTGGAGCAGCCCAAACGCCGATTCCGCACTGAAAGAATCCATGCGAATAACGGATTGGCCCTGATCGATGGATTTCATATAATCGGAGCACTTGGGCTGGTATTCCAGCGAAACAGTCGGCACATAGGCACAGGTCGCCAACGCCGCCGCGTGCAACCGCGTGCCGACAAAAAGCGACAGATTCTCAGCTTTGTCAATAAACGCGTTGGAATCCCGATAGATCGTGTGGATTATCTCGGATGTACCGCTGGCTTGGGCAACCGTCCTTGTCGCCGGCAAATCCTTCGGCCACAGTACAAACCACTCGATTTTCCAGCCTGCCTGCCGGATTTGGGCAGCAAGCTTTATATATTCAGACAGATAGCTTTCATAATCGCCATACATATATCCACTTGTTTCGGCAATATTTAATCCAATCGAGACAAAATTGCCGGTGGGTTGCTTCGGCGGCGACGGTCTGGAAAAGAACAATGCCGGGTCGCCGATCACCTCTGGGGGCTTCACGCCCCATTCGACAAGCACTCGTGCCGAATCCGGACCGCGAACGCCCAGGTAGTCACATTGGTTTAATAGATCCCGCCATATTTCCACCGCCCTGTCCCATTTCTCTGCGCCCATACGATGTCGCCAGAAATCAGGCAGGCTAACACCGGTCCCAAACACAAAGCGATGCGGACATGAGTTAAAACAGCGCTGCGTATGAACGGCTGTGGACATTTTCCCGCTGATCATCGTCCCCCCGGCCAGCAATGCACAGTGCATCCCGGATAAACAGTTTCCCAAACGGCCAATCGACCCTTTCGGATAATCGACAAAACACCCCTTTGGAAAGTAGCCCCGCAGGGCATCGTAAACCGCCTCATCTCCCAGGTTATCGTATCCATGAAAACCCGAAACATAAGCCACATGCGGCGACGATCCCGAAAAATACTGCCACGGCACATTCAGTTTTTTTTTGATTTTATTGAAATTCACTCTTTGCGTCCGCTTCCTGATAGAACCCGAGAAACAACACTAATATCCCGGGGCAATGGTTGAGGCATCTGCCAATTCGACTCAGGATCTTCATGTCGAGACATCATGAGATAGCTTAAGAGTTCTCTATAATAATGAAGATCAAAAGGAAAGTAGCGTATCGCCCTTTTAATTATAGACAGCGCCGCCTTTCGACACTTGACTTTTGAATACTCCCTGGCCTGTCCTCGATAAAATCGACTGATTTTTTTGTAAGCAACACGTGCCGGCACAAGATCTTTCCCACCTAAATCAAAATAGAACCGCTCGAAAACACGAATCGGATTAAAACTTAAATTCCGAGAAGGCTGATAGATCAAACTGTCTTTTGTATGATGACGTAATGTATAGATATCTTTTACAAATACGTACTCCGCTTTTGGCGAAAGCCTTAAGAAGACGTCGACATCATTAAATGTCTTTAAGCGTTCATCCCACCAGTGGCCTTCCCATAGCGACCGTAGAAATAAAGAAGCAGAAGGATGCACACAAGGAATCTTTTGATAATACTGCCTGACAAGATTCCCTTCCAGATAACGATCCGAACCAAATCCATCGCTGACAGTACCGTCTAAAAATATATCCTTGAAGCAACAATACGCCGCATTACAATGAGAATTTGACAATAATTCACCGGACATTCTTTCAAGAAAGTCATGCGGCCATTCATCGTCACTGTCCAAAAACGCCAGCATCTCTCCGCGACACTCTCTCAGCCCTGAATTCCTGGCACTTGACGCCCCGCCGTTCTCCTGATAAAAATACCGAATACGGGAATCATCAATCCCGGCAATCACATCAGCCGTTTTGTCGTCTGAACCGTCATCAACAACGATGAGTTCCAAGTGATCATAAGTCTGACAGAGAACGCTTTTGATGCAATTAGAAATCACAACTTCTCTGTTGAATGCAGGTACGATTACACTGATCAATGGTTTCATACAATTGCCTTAGAAGTTTTTTTAACAACTCAACAATCGTCGTAGTGAATAAAGATTGCCGCTGTTATTCAGCATGTTTTTGCTTTCTGAACACCGTCATATTTGACAACTCAATAAGCCGCTTAAATCTGCTGCTGTTAATGACATATTCCTGCACCGCCTGATTGACTCCCGGGAGCCGGTCTTTACCCGTATCGTGCATGATCAGAACCCCATTTAATTCCAGCCACTTTTCCCACAGATTAAGATCGAGCAAAACATCTTCGTAGCGATGCGAGCCATCAATGAATAACAGTGATATCGGGCCGTCCCAACTCTCCGATGCCTGCTCGGCTGTCTTCTTGATGGGCGTCACATGGTCCACCGCCTGGTGTTGCTGCAGATTTTGAAGGAATTCATCGTAACTGCTGTCCTGGTCATAGTCAGGAACCACCTCAGCTTCTCGTGTATTAATATGAGGATCAATCGCAAATATTTTATTGGTGCGATTGGTCATTTGCAACGCCTTTGTCATGCAAACCGCTGACTTGCCTTTAAAAGAACCAATCTCTACAATGGGTTTCTCTGAATTCAACTGATGAGCAAAATAAAAAAGCGTCACAATCTCTTTGGGATTCAAATGGCCCTCAATCTGATTTAAAGCATCAAATATGTCAGAGATTTTATTTTTTGCCAGAGCATTAATTTCCCTCGCAAGATAGTAATCTGATCTGAAGTACTTGAAAGGAAACGGTCTCTTTCCGGGTTTGATGATCGGCAGCAATACATTACTCATTAGACACCTCATATTTACTTGCAGTTAATTGAATATATTCATTTTTTGAATACAGAAAGAATTCACAGGCTCTCCGATTACAGAGAATGACACTGGAAACACCTAAAGCCGCTGACAAAGAAGCGCTCCCGGAGTACATTAGATAACGTTGTTTTGCGGAGACAAGAACGCTGCTTAATGTCAGCAGCGAATCAACCTCATACAACCTCGGCGAAAATTCATCGACAATGCGTTTTTGCAAAGGATTTAATTTCGGAAAATTGGAATAGGTTAACAAAACAAATTCCGAAACAAGCTCTTTTAAATAAGCAATATACTTATCATGAAATTCACCTTCATAATAGCCATTTGCTTTTCCCGACGGGCCAAAAGAAGCATCGACTACCGTACAACCCCGAAGTTCAGAAAGGGCGATTGTATCATAATATAATTTAGGACAATCATCTCCCTGCAAGCCAAAAAGGCTGTTTAGGTAGTCATTTTCTGTCTTAAAATCACTATGATTTCCCACTGGTTTACGAATACACCAGCCGAAATCATCGGTGAATGTCACATAGGGATTTTTCTCCCAGACATACTGCCAAATCTCATCATTTCGATAAATCGACTTTGTTGAAATTAACGTCTTGACCCCTTTTTGCTTCCAAAGCAATTCCGGCAAGGCCGAATAGACCAGATGATCCCCCAAACCACCGTTAACAACCTGAATGATCAATTGTTTTTCGCGATTGACGCTTTCCACAATCTCACTGTCAGGAATAATGCGAGAAGGCAGCAATTTATTCCGCCTAAACTTAAACAATTTCCGGAGTATCTTTGAGTACCAGGTATGCCGAGGCCTCATTTTATATGTCTCATTAAGAACGGGCATGAATTTCCTTTTAAATATATATACCTACAATTCAACCTTATTTGTGTTAACCCAAAAAAACTGATGCGACATGCTTTTCATGAAGGTTTCCCCTTGGTAAACAAAAACATTCCGCAGGCATATCGAGATTGATCGAATTTCTCAATATTAATGTCACGAAAAAACTGGTGATGATCATCGGAGCCGGAAAATTCAATAAGCTCCAAATCCTTAAAATACTCCAGTATCGTCTGAGTGGAATGGATTCGGTGGGCATTGAAACAAAGTCTGGGCCTACCCACCGGCAGGGAAAAATACAAACTCCCTCCTGGCGCAAGACAGCGAGCCAATTCAGAGACTGCCTTTTGAGTTCCCAGTGGATCCAAAGGATCGCCATAACGTCCCAGCCCGATATGCTCGGCAACATGCAGACATGATATTGACTCCAGGCTGTTATCATCGTATGGTAATTCCAAAATGGACCCATACTTGCTTTCCAGGTTAAGCAAACCATTGACTTGCATCGGCCGAATATCAACAAACCTCACCTTCGTATAGGCGCTAACCATCCCCACAAAATCAACATTCGACCCGACATCGACATGCAGGGGTGTTTTTTTCTCAATAATCTTTTCAAATGCCCATATGTGCTGATAGAAGTAATGACTGTCGACGCCCGTCGAAGCCGTTTTTTCAAACAAACAGGGGTAGGTATCACGCAGGTGTATCGGCTCGGCGCCTTGCATATGCCGATACCGATACCAGTCGCGAAAATAGCCGGGATATTTGCTAAGTCCCGAGAGTATTTTCGAACGAATCAGTTGTTTTTTCCAGCGGTTCAACGTTTTCGACATTTCAAAACCTGCTTTTCATTGGATAGATAAATTTTGCGAAGGAGGTCAACTTCCACATTTCAGCTTAAAATAATCTGCTCCCGCATGTGTTTGTAACGGTTTATTTTGCATAATCGCGTCAATATCGATTCGATCACCGTTTTTGTAACGTTCGCTCAGCTTTTCAACGGTTAGAGCCGGATCATTTTCGCCCTCGGTATTGGTAGAGGTATTAACGACGTTAACCTGGATGGCACTGGCACAGATTTTCTGAAATGCCAGCAACTTGCCAAAATCATCCTTGTGACGGCCGACATACCGACAGCACCAGGACTCGAAGGTATTCGGGTTGAAGAAATAACCGAGTTTTTTCAGCAGCTTTCGTTTGGGATAAACCTTCTCAACCATCTGCGTCATCGGCGCACCGGGCGAAAACAGCCTGTGCATAGTTTTTCCACCGACCATGGTTCCGACAACGATGCGCTTGACATCGGCCGTCCGCATGATGGTTGCGCAAAGCTCAAACGGATAGCGACTGCTCTTGGTCTGTCCTTGCGTCCAGTCCACAGTCATCACCGTGTCGCCAGCAAATGAATGCTCGATCGTATTACCCGCCTCGATGTCTTCGGGCATCTGCCGCGTATCCAGTCGCAGTGAAAACCCGAACAGTTGATCGCCCAGCACATTAAACGCCTGCTCGATCGCTTCAAAATCGACGCCGTCAAAATAGACCACATCATCAATACCGAACAGCAGATACTCCGTGTCAGCGTTGTCTATCATCGCCAGTAAATCGGCATGGAAGTCCGTTTCCCGCACAACCATACAATCCGAAAATATCTCGAATAGCTGCTCATACTGCTCATCAAACAATTCCGGCTTATAGAGAATGTGTGTTTGGATCAGCTCTGCGGGTAAAAATCGTCGCAGTCCCTCCAGATACCCACGCAACTGCATCGGCCGATTCTTCGTAAACACAATGTTGGTAATCCGCTTATCCATTTATTGGTCCAGCGAGGTATCACTTGCAATTTCAACGACTTGCGGCGAAGACATAATGTGATTCAGCAGGCGGTGGATTTTCTTACGAGTCCGCTTTCGAAGGTTAAACTCGCCTTCGTTAATGACCTGCGTCGCATGGGACAGGTGCCACAAAAACTTTTCCGTCACCCGATCCGGCAACTCAACCGTTTTATAGCCGCGGTCCACCAGTTCAAAGTACAGTTTTTTGCCAACCGTTAATCCTTTCTCACGATCCATTAAAAACGACAGGTTCTCATTTTTTAAAACTTCCGTACGATAAATACTGCACACCGTCCGGTTATAATAACGATAAATTCCAACCGGGTCCGGCGTGCGAAGCAATTTGCGTTTGAACGTCTTAAAATCCGTCGCCTTTTTGAGCATCTCACGCCACAGCGGTTGCGGCTCGCATTTGCCCCCGCCGACACAGGCCATTTTCTCATTCTCCTCAAAATGGCTCATCAACTCAGTCAACCAACCCGCTTTATGCACCAGCGTATCGGAGTGCATTGCCATAAAAAACTCGGTATCGCACATCGCAAGGCCCATATCCAACGCCGCGGCATGGGCATACCCCCCGCTGGAATCATTGGCCTCATCGGTCCGCTCGACAAATTCAATCCACTCCAGACTCTTCAAATACTCGGTCGATTCATCGCGGGAATGGTTATCGATCACCAAAACCTTATACGGATATTTCGTATATTTACGAATACTGCGAAGACACAGCCGCGTCAGATCGAGCGTCTTGTAATTCACCACACAGATTGTCACCACAGGCTTGTCCATTGATTCCGTTCAAACAGCATCGGCCAGAGGCCGAATCCACAATTTTACATTTTGGATTTTAACTTTTAATTTGCTCAGGCCGGCCCCATCAACTGGGTTTCGTACAGCCGCTTATAAATATCACTGGTTTTAATCAATTCTTCATGTTTGCCCTGTGCGACAATCCGACCGCGGTCAACCACCGCAATCGAATCAGCGGAAATGACCGTGCTGAACCGGTGGGCAATTAGAAAACACGTTCGCCCTTCCATCAGCACCGATAACGCGTTATGAATTTTCATCTCGCTGTCAGCATCAATCTGGCTCATTGCCTCATCGAAAATCATAATCGGCGGGTTCTTGAGAATCGCCCGGGCAATCACCATCCGCTGCAGCTGGCCACCGCTGAAACCGGCGCTATTTTCGCCGATCACCGTCTCATAGCCGTCCGGCAGCGGCTCGATGAATTCATGCGCATAGGCCTGTTTAGCGGCCTCAATGATTTCATCCATCGTCGCATCCGGGTTACCATAAGCAATATTGTTAGCGATTGTATCGTTAAATGTGATCACGCTCTGCGTTACCATACTGATCTGCTCACGCAGGCTTTTCAGCGTCGCTTTGTGAATATCCTGGCCGTCAATCAAAATCTGACCGCTGTCCGGATCATAAAACCGCGGGATTAGATTCACCAGCGTGGATTTGCCCGAACCGTTCGGCCCGACGACGGCCACCGTCTGCCCGGCTTTGACAGACAGATTCAATTCGTTTAAAGCCGGCCCCGTCGCCCCCGGATACGTAAAGACAATCTCTTTAAACTCAATTCGGTCGTGCAGCGGCTCCAGTTCAAACGCATTCGGTTCTTCCTTTTCCGCCGGCTCGTCAATCACGGCAAACACACGCTCAGCGGCCGCATTGGCGGACTGAATTTGATTCCATACATCACTGACTTTACGAATCGACTCGGCAGTGGTCCCCAGTAAGACCAGTAAACCAAAAAAGGAACTGGCACTCATATTGATTTCGGGATTCGTCACCCAGGCAGCCCCTACAATCAGTGCCGCAGAACCGGCAATCATTCCAAGCACTTCCATGATCGGATTGGTAATCGCTTCAATCTTACACACCTTCAGCAATCGTCTCAGTAATGTATAATTCGTTTCGTGATATCGCTGAACCTCATAACCCTGACGATTATAGACCTTCACAACACGCAGGGCATTCATGGCGCCCTGAATGCGGTTCAGCATCTGGGCATTGGAAATCAGCGACTTCTTTGTCTCTTTCCGGATCTTTCGCCCAAGAATCCCGAACGCCGCAATGGTCACAGGCGCAGCCGTCAGAAAAATCAACGTTAATTTCCAACTGAGAATCATCGCAACCGTCAATGTCCCGATAGCTTTGAGCGGCTCCCGAAGCGTCTTGGTCAGTAATGTCTTGATACCTCTTCCGCATTGTCCGACATCCCCCAGGATACGACTGGTGGTATCCGATGTCCCCTGGCTGGAAAAAAAGCCGACCGGCATATGCA
The DNA here is from genome assembly GCA_963675155.1 of Anaerohalosphaeraceae bacterium. Lineage (GTDB taxonomy): Bacteria > Planctomycetota > Phycisphaerae > Sedimentisphaerales > Anaerohalosphaeraceae > 4572-13. The sequence goes on from OY775912.1 coordinate 3,035,458, forward strand.
TGGCATGTGAGAAAATATCCTCGCGAATACCCGTCACTGCAATCAAAACAACTTTTTCCGCAAGGTAGGTCTGGTAAAAACGCGCCGTACATCGCATGGTTGTCACGAAGCCCATGGCGATGATAATAATAATCACCCCATTCATTTTGTTTTGCTGGCTTTCGCCGCGAGGAAGAAAACTAACGGGCCACTGCGCATAGTCAACATAGCGGGATTTATCGGGGGCCGGCAATTCGAGTTTATCAACATCGAAGGTTTGCTGCAATTCATTGGCCCGCAGATACTGAATGGCAATGGGGCCTTGTGACTCAACCGTTGCAAGTTCTTCCAGCAACTTAACCATTGAAACAGGCCGATCAGACGTCGGCATCGAAGCCCCTACACCCACGATTCGGTCCCGCACCTGGAAGCCCGCTTTGGCAGCCCAACTGTCCTCTTTAACACGATTCAGCAGTAATGAATACTGAACCTGATCATTTTCATCCGACAGTAAATCGGTACGATCCGGAACATTAAAATCCATCCCATATCGCCAGTTACACACCTTTCGGTCCACAAAACCGTGCAAACCTTCTTCGCCCATCATGACCTTCAGGAGCGGAATAATCGTCGCAAAGCTAAGGGAAAACATAACTGCGATAATCACAGACCAAAGGACGACCAGAATAACACGCGGCCATTGAGGCCATACATAAGTCCAAACCCGCTTAAATGCAGAAATATCGGTTGTTTTTGACATAAATTCCTTACTTTCCCGTGCGTTATAAAAGGGCCAAAGCCTAACCGATTCGCCTAATCCGGTCAAGTGCTATTTCAGCGATGCGTACTGGCTACCGATCCGTGTACATATCCTCATAATATTGCTGATACTGGCCGGAAACGATATGATTGAGCCATTCGGTATTGGCCAAGTACCAGTCAATCGTCTTTGCAATCCCCTCTTCGAATGTCACTGTCGGCTTCCAGCCCAATTCGTTCATCATCTTCGATGAATCAATCGCATATCGGCGATCATGGCCGGGACGGTCTTTTACATGTGTGATCAGTGATTCCGGCTTACCGAGACGGTCCAGAATCAGGCGAACCACCTCCAGATTAGCCTTTTCGTTGTTGCCGCCAACGTTGTAAATCGTCTGCGGAGCCGCTTCGGTCAGCACCTTCCAGATCGCGGTGCAGTGGTCATACACATACAGCCAGTCACGCACATACAATCCGTCACCATAGATGGGCAGTTCTTTATCGTTTAAGGCGTTGTTAATCATCAGCGGAATCATTTTTTCCGGGAACTGATACTGGCCGTAGTTATTCGAGCACCGGGTGATATTATACGGCAGGCCCCAGCTATGCCCGAAGGCGCAAACCAGCATATCCGCCGACGCCTTACTGGCCGAGTACGGAGAATTCGGACTCAGCGGTGTCGATTCGACAAAAAAACCGTCCTCACCCAGCGAACCGTAAACTTCATCCGTCGATACCTGCAGGAATCGATCCAGTTTTTTTTCCAACGCAATTTTCAGCAGGTTCAGCGTGCCCTGCACATTCGTCTGAATAAACACGCCCGGCTCAACCAGTGACCGGTCCACGTGGCTTTCTGCGGCAAAGTTGACAATCGCCTCAATCTCGTGCTGATCAATCAATCCGTTCACCAGATCCGCGTCACAGATATCCCCCTTGACAAAGACGTGGTTTGGATTGTCCGTATAGCCTTTCAGATTTTCCAGATTGCCCGCATATGTCAGCACATCCAGATTTACGACAAATACATCCGGGTGCTCATCCAGCACCATCCGAACAAAATTAGCGCCAATGAATCCCGCACCGCCTGTAACCAGTATTCGTTTCATAATGTTTCCAAATAGTGGGTGAGCATTTCCTGCCAGGAGAGAATATTCCGCCCCAGCAGTGTTTCAATTTTTTCGCAATTAAACCGGCTGTTGAGCGGACGCCGCGCCGCTGTTTTGAAATCAGATGTCTTGCAGGGATTAACGGGGGTCACAATCCCCAGCTTTTCAAACAGAAACCGTGTCATCTCATACCGGCTCACGTAGCCGGCCGCGGCAAAATGATACAGCCCCTCCGGAAACGGGTCCATTTCCAGACACTCCAAAATCGCCTTGGCAACCTCGACCGTATGCGTCGGAGAACCGATCTGGTCATCGACCACCTGGAGCGAATCCCGCGTTTTCGCGGCTTTGAGCATCTTCGTAATAAAGTTGAGACCGCTTTTGCCGTAAGTCCATTGAATCCGGAGAATACAACATTCACACCCCGACTCCATCAGCAGTTTCTCCCCCAGTCGCTTTGAAGTCCCGTAGACACTGATCGGGTTCACCTCATCGTCCTCTGTGTATGGCTCATCCTGATCGCCATCGAACACAAAATCCGTACTGATGTGCAGCACGGGCACATCAAAGTCGGCCGCAAATTCACCGAGCCGTCCTACCGAAAAACCGTTCACCAAATCCGCCATCTCCGGATCACTCTCGGCTTTTTCAACATCGGTATAGGCCGCACAATTGACAATCACTTCACTTTTAGAAACCACTTTCTTCAATTGCCAATCATCGGTCATGTCGAATTCCGGAAGATCATACGACGTCACCGTCAGCCCCCGTTCTTTGGCCAGCCGCCGGATATCCTGCCCCAGCATCCCACGACCGCCGAAAAGCGTAATCGTATCAAAAACCATTTAAATCGTTCCTCCATACAAAGGTAAGCGTTCTTTCGGGATATCCTTCAAAAAGGAGCCCTTCAGATCTTTCTCAGAAAGGCTCGGCGAATCCACCGGCCAATCAATCCTTAAATCCGGATCGTTCCAAAGCACTGTGCCTTCGGTCCGCGGATTGTAAAATTCCGTACACTTGTATGAAAACAAGGCCATCTCGCTCAACACACAAAAGCCATGAGCAAACCCCACCGGCACATAAAACTGGCGATGATTCTCTTCGGACAAAACGACCGAAACAGATTGACCAAATGTTGGGCTGCCCACCCGAATATCCACCGCCACATCCAGAACCTCACCTCTGAGGACCTGCACCAGTTTGCCCTGGCCCTGCGGGTGCTGATAGTGTAAACCGCGTAACACGCCTTTGCTGGAAGAGGAAACATTATCCTGCACGAAAGGCACATCAATCCCGGCTTCTGCATAACGCTGCCGGCTCCAGGATTCCATGAAAAATCCACGCGCATCCCCAAAGACATCCGGCTCAATAATTTTTACATCCTCAATTTCCGTCGGAATGATATTCATTTACGCCGACCTTTCACCAGACGAATCAGATAGTCACCGTAATGATTCTTCTTGAGCGGTTCGGCCATCTTTAAAACCTGCTCTGCGTCAATCCATTTCAGACGATAAGCAATCTCTTCCGGACAGGAGATCATCAGACCCTGTCGCTGCTGAACGGTTTGAACAAAATTACTCGCCTGCAGCATGGAGTCGTGTGTGCCCGTATCCAGCCAGGCTATCCCGCGGCTGAGTAACTGGACCTTCAGATTCTCCTGCTGTAAATACGCTTTATTCACATCCGTGATTTCCAACTCACCACGCGGGGATGGTTTAATCTGAGCAGCGATATCCGTAATATTGGAATCATAAAAATACAGCCCCACCGCGGCATAGTTCGACTTCGGAGCCTCCGGCTTTTCTTCGATGCCAAGCACCTTGCCGGATCCATCAAACTCAATGACTCCATATCGCTGCGGATCGCTGACATAATAACCAAAAATGGTTGCCGCTTCTTCGTCGGCCATCGCCTGGGCCAGCGCACTCATCAGACCATGCCCGTAGAAAATATTATCGCCGAGAATCAGGCACGCCGGCGATCCATTCAAAAAATCTTTACCGATAACAAATGCCTGGGCCAGACCTTCCGGCCGCGGCTGTTCGGCATATTCAAATGAAATCCCCCACTGAGACCCGTCGCCCAGCAGATTTCGGTAAAGCGGCAAATCCTGCGGCGTCGAGATGATTAAAATCTCCCGAATCCCCGCCAGCATCAAGACGCTCAGCGGATAATACACCATCGGCTTGTCATAGACCGGCAAAAGCTGCTTGGTCACTGCCTGTGTCGCCGGATAAAGCCGCGTTCCGCTGCCCCCGGCTAAAATAATCCCTTTTCGAGCCATACTAATCCTTCCATAAGCAATAAAATTCAAGGTCGGATTGTACCGGAAAACCCAGCCTGAGTCAATTCAAGTCCTGAAAAAATGGACAGTTAGCATATTGAGGCTATTTTGGGATAAAACACGGAAATGCATAGAAAAAGCCGGATGCGTAAACCACATCCGGCCTTATTATATGTTTTTGATTGAATGAATGCCGGGTCTAATCAACGCCGTACAGCCATTGCCCCGCCAGTTGTGCAAAGTCTTCGAGGAACACTTCAGTCAACCACATATCACTTTCTGCAAACATCATGATATCAGCTAACTCAACCTGCTCATCGGCATCGAGATCACCGCCGATCGGGAATATTTCATACGCGCCGATATCCACCTGATCATACAGCACTCGATTGAAGCCGCTTGAGTCAACCTGCCCGTCATAGCTTCCGCTTGCATCGCCGGTATTGATACAATACGAGTACCCATCCAGATACAGATTGTCATCCCGATCACCGGCAATATCATTGTCACCATCGGCATCGATGAACATTGGGGCGTCGGTAAAAATATTTGTCCCTGCCCCGGTCCAACCGCCCTCAACAACACTGTAACTGATACTTAGCGAACTGGCGGAAGCAGAAACTTCATCTCCATTTGTCGCTGAATTTCCCCACAAAATGCTGTTTGTGATGGTCGGAGCATTTTTATAACAATAGAACGCACCGCCATAGCTCGACGTATTGCCGCTAAAGCTGCAATTTGACACATCTGGGCTGCATTGGTAACATCCTATCCCCCCGCCGCGGTCGGCATCATTGCCACTGAAAACACAGTTTCTGATCGTTGCATTGCTCTCATAACAGCCAATGCCGCCGCCATGAGCATTCGAACCGATATTGCCCAAAAATGTGCAACCGTCAATCGTAGGGGCACCCGAATAACAAAAAATCCCGGCTCCGAAACTACCGGTAATCGTGTTCTCCATGATGACGCACTGTTGAATCACAGGCGAACTGTTGTGACAATAAATTCCGCCGGCATTGTTGCTGCTGTTGCCGCCACCATTTTGAATGCGGAAACCGATAATCTTTGTATCGACTGTTTCCGAACTGTCACAGGTGATAACTGACCCGGAACCGCTACCGTCGATCAACGTCGTGCTGACAATCCCCCAATCGTTTGGATCCGTACTGGTCAGCGTTATCGCCTTGCCGTCCAGATCGAGGTTTTCATAATACTCGCCACCACCGACAAGAACCGTATCAGACGAATCGGCTCCGTTGATGCCTGCCTGGATTGTCAGATACGCATTCTCCCAACTGCTGCCGTCTTCGAGTCCGCCAACAGCATATTCCCACACATAAACTGTTTTGGCTGAGATAAACGATGTACAAATGCAGAAAAATAACGCAAAAACAATAATACAAGAGGTTTTCATAACCCTTCTCCTTACTGAGTTTCCTTCGAATTTTAAAGGTGTACACTTCCGATAAAACACCCCATCTCAGTGAATTATATCCACAATACAGGTATTTGTCAAGGAAAAAACACGAATCTCAGACCTGCAAAAAAGGGGTCTTAGAACTGCTTGAGGAAACGGATGTCGTTTTCGAAGAGGTTGCGGATGTCGGTGATACCGTACTTTTTCATCGCCAGCCGCTCAATGCCGAAGCCGAACGCCCAACCGGTGTACTTTTCGCCGTCAATGCCGACAGCATCAAATACATTCGGGTCGACCATGCCGCAGCCACCGATCTCCATCCAGTTTTCACTGCCGGATTTATCGACCCACAGAATATCCACCTCACAGCTCGGCTCGGTGAACGGGAAGAAACTCGGTCGGAACCGCCATTTTGTATCGGCTCCAAAGAACGTATGGATGAACTGGTTGACACTGCTTTTCAGGTCCACCATCGTAATGCCCTCGTCAACGACCAGCGCCTCTAACTGATGGAACATGAACATATGCGTCGCGTCCACCGTATCCGGCCGATACACACGCCCCGGTGCAACCACGCGAATCGGGGGCTTTTGATGTTCCATCACGCGAATCTGAATCGTCGATGTCTGGCTGCGAAGCAGTGTCGATTCGTCAATGTAGAAATTGTCAATCGGATCCCGCGCGGGGTGTTCCGGCGGAATATTCAATGCGATAAAGTTATGCCACTCATCTTCAACTTCCGGACCATAGGCAATATCAAATCCCATTCGCCCGAAGATTTCCAGCAGTTCCGTGACGGTCTGGGTGATGATATGCGACTTGCCCTGTCCTACCGGAACGCCGGGCAGGGTCACATCAACCATCGGCTTGACCTTCGCCCCAGCCGAACCGACAGATGCTTTGAGTTCTTCAAAAGCCGCAGTGATTTCCTGCTTGATCGTGTTGGCAAGTTGCCCGCCGTCTTTTTTCTGCTCTTTCGGCAGTTTGCCAATCAGGGCGAGCATACCGGTGACCTTGCCCTTGCGGCCGAGGTATTCAATCCGGAACGCCTCCAATGAGTCAGCGTCCGTGATGTTCTTTAACGCGGTCCGGGCCTCGTCACCAATCTGTGTAAATTGCTCAAGCATAGTCGTTCACTCTGTTTCGATACAAACAGGGATTGGAATTCAAACACGCTCAATCGCGTTAGGCAATCGCGGCTTTAGCCTTTTCAACAATCGTGTCAAACCCGGCCGGGTCAGCAATCGCAATTTCGCTGAGTACCTTACGGTTCAGCTCAATACCGGCTTTCTTGAGACCATTGATAAACTGGCTGTAACGCATATCACGCTGGGCGCAAGCTGCACTCAGGCGGATAATCCAGAGACCGCGATAGTCACGTTTTTTCAGCTTACGGCCGACACGTGCATTAACCGCGGCGCGGGTGCGGGCTTCTTTGGCAAGGCGGATTTGGGTGCGGGCGGCGCCGCGATAACCTTTAACGTCCTTAAGGACACGTTTCTTCGCCTGATGGCGGGCGGCGCCTTTACGTACTCTTGGCATACCAGCTTTCCTTTCTTTGTCGTGTTACATTTCGAAGGTCGCTGCGGCAGCTGATGTGGCCGGGAAGCAACCTGAATATTTAATTGTCAGTTCGAAAAGTCTCGGCCGCAGGCCGAATCCATAACTTTGAACTAAAAACAACGAACTTATTACTTATTCAACAATATGCGGATCTTCTTAGCGCGAACACCTTCGACCGTTGTCGAGGTTCCAATCTTGCGACCCATTCGGCCGGTCGTCCCACTCATCAGGTGACTGCCGTTACACTTGCTGCGTTTAATCTTACCGGTCGCGGTCACTTTTACACGCTTTTTCAGACCCTTGTGGGTTTTCTGCTTAGGCATCTAACTTATTCCTATAAATAAAGTTATACACTCTCATGGCCGTACGGACCAATGGAAAGACTTGATAGAATACTCTCGAAAGAGATCTTTGTCAACTGGGTTTTTGGTCTTTTTTGATGATTTTATGGGATATTAGACTGAAACTTAGGTTTTCAGCGATCCCAAGACCATCGTAATGCGTCGACCCAGCTTCTGCGGCGCCCGTTCGAGTTTTCCCTTTTCGGTCAACTGCTCGGCAATCTCCCGCATCATTTCAAAGCCGTGGTCCAGATGCATCATCTCGCGTCCGCGGAAAAGCATCGTAAACTGAACCTTATTGCCCTTTTCGAGAAATTTAGCGGCCCGCGCCATCTTGATTTCCTTATCGTGATCGTCAATCTTGGGACGTATCCGGACTTCTTTAAGGACAACAGTGTGCTGCTTTTTCTGACTCAGCTTGGCTTTACGCTTCTGCTCGTAAAGGTGCTTTCCGTAGTCCATAATCCGGCAGACAGGCGGCGTCGATGTCGGTGAGACCTCGACAAGATCCAATCCCGCTTCCTGTGCCATCTCCAGCGCACGATGGGTATCGACGATACCCGCTTGGTTGTTGTTTTCATCAATCAACCGGACCGGACTTCGATGAATCCGGTCGTTAATTCGTAAATTATCTTTACTAATGGCTCTTTACCTTTCAAAAAACGATCATTTTCCAACTACAACATCGCCTTAAACAGACATGTGCAGTCTATTGTAATAAACCTCGGCCGAAGATCGAATCCTTAATTTTGATTTTTACACTTTAATTTCGAAACTTACAAGGATAGGTCCAGAGACTTATCGTCATTTTTGCTCACGGCGGTTGAGATAAATTCTTCCAGCGATAGGGTTTGAGTCTCCTGGCTCTGGCGAATCCGCACATTGACGGCCGTTTCCTGGGCTTCTTTCGGCCCAACGACCAGCATATACGGCACCTTATCCGCATGCGCCCGGGCAATCTTGGCCCCAACCTTATCATCCGACGTATCCACCACCGCATACAGGCCGCACTTTTTTAGCTTAGCCAGCACATCATAGGCGTAATCATTGGTTTTTTCGCTGATCGGCAGCACACGCACCTGCTCAGGCGCCAGCCACAGCGGCATATTCCCGCCAAAATGCTCGATCAGAATGCCCATAAACCGTTCCAGCGACCCCAAAATCGCCCGATGGATCATCACCGGCGTCTTTTCGGTATTGTCCTGATCCACATAAGTCAACTCAAACCGTTGCGGCATCGAGAAATCCAGCTGAATCGTCCCCAACTGCCACGACCGGTTCAGGCAGTCGCTGATATGGAAATCGATTTTCGGTCCGTAAAACGCCCCGTCGCCTTCGTTGATCTGGTAGTCCATACCCTTATGCTCCAACGCGCCTCTGAGCGCATTGGTCGCCGTCTCCCAAATCTCATCAGAGCCGATATGCTTGTCCGGCTTGGTTGAAAGCTCAACATGGTAATCTTCGAACCCGAACGTCTTATACATTTCCTGCAGCAGGTCTATCACGCCGACAATCTCAGCTTCGATCTGGTCCGGCATACAGAAGATATGCGCATCGTCCTGGGTAAACTGTCGCACCCGAACCAGCCCGTGCATCTGTCCGCTGGCCTCATAGCGATGGACCAGCCCCAACTCCGCAACCCGCATCGGAAACTCGCGGTACGAATGCTTGTTGCTCTTATACACCAGCAATCCACCGGGGCAGTTCATCGGTTTGACCGCATAGGTCACCTCGTCGACGGTGGTAAAATACATATTCTCTTTATAGTTGTCCCAGTGACCGCTCTTGTGCCACAGGGATTCATTCAGCATAATCGGCGTTTTGATCTCTTCGTAACCGTACCGGCGATGCACATCACGCCAGTAATCAATCACCGCGTTCCAGACCTTCATGCCCTTCGGATGCAGAAATGCAAAGCCCGGGCCTTCTTCATGGAAGCTGAACAGGTCCATTTGCTTGCCCAGCAGGCGGTGGTCACGCTTTTTCGCTTCTTCCAGCCGGAACAAGTAATCAGCCAATTCTTTCTTATCCCGCCAGGCCGTGCCGTACACACGCTGCAGCATCTTCTGCGACGCATCCCCGTGCCAGTACGCACCCGCAACGCTCATGACCTTAAAGCCCTTGGCGTCAATCAGTTTCGTCCGCGGCACATGCGGCCCCCGGCACAGATCCTCAAACCCATCACTGCCGTGACGATAAAAGCTCAGTACATCGCCCTTGGCATTGGCAATATTGTCCAGCTTATACACATCGCCCGCCATCTTCGCTTCGGCCTCGCCGCGGGTCATCTCGATCCGCTCAAACGGTGTATCGCCTTTAATGATTTCCTTCATCTTTTTCTCAATGGCGCCGAAATCTTCCGGCCGAATCGGCTCGTCCAGATCAATGTCATAATAGAACCCGTCAGTCACCGTCGGCCCGTAAACCAGCTTCGCCGCCGGCCAGATCGAACAGATCGCCTCGGCCATGATATGCGCACAACTGTGACGGACAATCTCCAGCCCCAGCTCGTCTTTAGTGGTGATGATGACCACATCGACATCGCCGGTGATTGGCGTCGAAAGGTCTACGAGTTGGTCGTTGATTTTTGCCGCGATGGAAACCCGCAGCAGCCCCGGCCCGATCTGCCCCGCCAGGTCCGCCACCGTCGCCCCGTCTGTAATCTCAAGTATATTCCCGTCAGGAAGTTTAGCTTTTGCCATGAATTCGTCCAGTACCTCGAATAAATCTCTAAAAACCGGAAAACACTCAAAATACGCATTTCCCGAATAGTAACGTAGATAATACTCTACGAAAACCCAACAAAAATGTCAAGACAGGAAATATATAATTAACCCTCGCAACTCAGTTGCGAGGGTTCGGCGTCAGATCACCCAAACGCCCCACCCCATCAATCGAAAATAGGAAATCGAAAATCAACCGCCCGAAGCGGACCTGTCGCTCCGTAGCTGGTAAAGCAAAGGCCGAAACGCCGGGATGGGCAACCACAATCACCCAAAATCTACAATTTACACTATAAAATCAATTCCCCTGCTCCCTCTTTAGTTATTCTATTGATGAATGCAATTTAAGTTGGCAGATGTGCGACAAGATATAGCACAAAAGACCAAAATATCGCAACGAGTAATGAGATTACTGTTAAAGTAAAAACGAGAGGTTTGGCCCATTTGTGTTTTGGTTCCCATTGTCTGAGTAAAAAGAAAATTGTGAAAATGAAAAGAAACGTGTACAAGGGGCCCCAAAGGACAAGTGACCTAAAAAAACCATCTTTAAAACAATCCAATTCAAACTCAAAAACCAGATATAGCACACAAAATAAATTAATTGAGAGTGATAGTGCCGAAAATGAAATAATAACTCTTGGGACAGTTATTATTTTAGTGAAAAATAAAATAATAGATTTTGCAATAAGGACAATATAATGAAGCAGCATCTTGGATTCCTTTAAGTTATTCCCATCTTATACCTAATATATCTCAAAGTCAATCCGGCTGTCTGGACTCTTGACGAATCTTGCGGATTTCGGTCTTGGACAGCCCCAGTGACTGCAAAAAGTCCTGGTGAGCCTGCGGCGCGGCCGCCTCAAAAGTGCTGGCCGGGGCCAACAACCCCATGAACTGCCGCCGGATCATCGAGATCATGTCCCAGAAAGCATACTGGCAACCGAAGAGTTCGGCCAAGACACCTCAAAATACCCTCAACGCCGCCATCAGTAGGGACATAAAAAACAAAGGCTACCATTCACGCTTTGAGAAAGCCGGCCGCGGACAATTCAGGCTCGCCCAATAAAACACAACATCCCCTCTTTATGCCCTGCATTTTTTATCAGGGCATTTTTTAATGCTTAACAACATTCCAAAAACATTAACATTGATACGCTCGCAGTGAATTTGTACCTGCCCTGTCATTTGGAGTCATTTGTGGGCAATTTTAGTGGACAGTTGCAGACCAGAAACATCTAAAACAGTGGTCCTAAGTCTTGAACACAGGAAGAGTTAGCCACATCCTGACAGGTGCTGTCAGGCGCAAGCAAAAAGCGGGCGATCGGAATCGAACCGACATGACCAGCTTGGAAGGCTGGGGCAGGAAAAAATCGTTACAGATTTCCCTGCCGCCACTCGCATTAAAATTAAAAATTGGACTATTAGATATTTACGATAATGCTGGCCGGCGGTGAAACCTGACTACTAAAATCGTAAGGAGTATCGCCATCAGCTTGATATTCCTGAAATGCCAATAATATCCATAATTCGCTCTAAGCCATCAGGTTATAGCCACTCCAAGCCAAAAAAATCAACCGAAATATGCAAATTACAACTCTTAAAAGTACCTATGCCACAGTACTTAAAGTTCGGATGACTTTTGACACCCTTCGGGATTGTATAGAATAGCTTACTTGATCACCAAAACATCCAATTCTGCAACCGATGTGTAATATTCCCCGGCATGCTCATTGAGTGCGGTTAGTTTCAGATAGCGTGCCTTCTGCGGCAGTTCAAAACGCTGTTCCTGCCATTGTGAGTTGTTTTCAAAACGACCTTCTTTCACGCTATTCCACTGGATTCCGTCAAGACTGACAAAGACCTTATACTGATTGATCCGACCATTGGCCATACCCTGACGCCCGAGGTATTTAAAACCAACCAGATTATAACGCGTGCCGAAATCTACCTGAATTTCATGCGGCATGGGCTCTTTGCTGGTCTTCCAGTTGGTGTGCCAGAATGTCCCGGCGTCTCCATCAATCGCATAACCTGGTTGGCCTTCACCGGGTTCTACGCTATCGGCCGAAACCACCCGCCAGGTCGTCTTGTCTACTTCGATCAAATCATAAAACTGATCAAACAAACGGCTGACCGGCAGGCTCTCCAACCCCGCATCGGATCGGCTCATCATATAAATCGTTCCGGCCCGATCGAATTCAAACGGGCCGGCGTAAACCTTTGCCTCATCTTTGTTGTCTATCCTGTCAAACCAGTATAATGCCTTTAGGCCGTTGGGAACATCCAGCGTCACCTGTCGCGTATGCCCTTTCGCGGTTTTCACTTTAGCATCTTTTACAGCCGGAGTTGTAGGGACAGAGATTGTCATCCGTCCCTGCTCTGCCATCTGTTCGGCTTTGTCCACTGTCACCGGACGCATCGTATAGTTCATCTGAACCGCTCCCGATTTCAGACGGTATTTTTCCAGCGGAGGCGGGCCGCAACTGGCGCCGCCTAAGCCCATCTGTTTCGCATCCACACAGAAAACGATCTCATCACGCGGTTTAAGACGATGGATATGCTGCGCCGATGCATAGTCAGAAGCGGTATTATGATGAGCACTGACCGAATAGGTTCCATCCGTCAGTACCATGAGGCCACTGCCAGCCGCATTCGTCAAAGCCGCCCAGCGAACATCGCTCTTGTTGCCGTTGTCCTGCGGGCGTACATATTCTTCGTACTGTTCAGCAACGCTTCCGCTGTACAAACCAACATCGGCACTACGGTTGCGATCGATATGATTTTCATGGGGTCCCCGGCCCAGCCAGGTAAACGTCTCATAGCCGGCGTCAACAAACATCTGAACGCCCACCTTCGGCAGTAACGGCATATCGCCATACGGCTGCACATCATTCTGCACATCAATCCAGCCGTTACCGAAAACCGTAAACATCGCCATATGCATAAAACCGCAATCAGACCACTTTTGGGTCTTGCAATCGGTCACGATCTGAATCTGCACGGCCTGTTTACCGGCCGGACGAATCTGTATATCCCGAACCGTATAAATCAGTTTATCCAGACCGGCACGCTCAAAGTCCCGACTGAACCATTTATCATTGTCCACAAACGCTCGGTACACATTCAACTGTGGTCCATGCCCCCTATGCAGCACCTCGCTGCCATTATAGACCAACGAAGACAGTGTCCCGCTGTCACGATTAAAGACCGCCTTGAAATCACGCCCTTTGACAACAACGGCACCCGTTTCTTCGTTCACGGTTAATCCCGCCATCGACTCTGTCGAAATCAACACCTTGGCCGGCACATCATAGGCCAGCTTAAGCTGCTCACTGGCCGCAACATGGCCCTTGTCCGAATAAAAGGTCTTTTCTGTGTCTTCAAGTGCAATATTTAAAAAATACTCAGCTCCCGCTTTCAGCGTAGGCTGCTTAACCGCCAGAGTCACCGTCTCCGATTGGCCAGGCTGTAGATTGAGTGGCTTAAACTGTCCCTTCGCTATCACAAGGCCATCTTCCAGTAATTGCCACTGGCCTATAAAGCGATTTAAATTTGTGAAGAAATAATGATTACTGATCTTTACCCCGACTGTCTCGCGGCTCACATCGTCCAGTGTAAACTTCACATATTGATACACTTTTTTGACTTCATGCAGTTTGGCGGTCACTTTTCGATCCGGACCGATCACGCCATTACAGCAAAAATTGTTATCATTGGGCCGGTCGCCATAATCGCCGCCGTAAGCGTAAAACCACTCCGGCGACCCGTCCGCATTCTGATACCCCGTATATTTTCGAAGCCCCTGGTCCACCCAATCCCAGATACAGCCGCCGATCAAACGCGGATACATCTCAATTGCATCCCAATACTCCTGAAGATTGCCGATGGCATTACCCATCGCATGAGCATACTCGCACATAATGAACGGTTTGGAAGAATCGGACTGTCCGGCACGAATCAAATCGCCAAGCGACGAATACATCGAACTATCCATATCCGCAACCGAATTCATGCGTTCATAGTGAACCAACCGGGTCGGGTCAATGGCATCAATCCGTTTTCGGCAAGCCACAAACGCCTCCCCATCGCCGGACTCGTTGCCCAGCGACCAGATAATCACACACGGATGGTTCTTATCACGCTCGACCATCCGCTCCACACGCTCGGTATGCGCCAATTGCCAACTGGGACGATGGCCCAGCGAATCGGAACCGTAGCCCATCGCGTGCCCTTCGATATTGGCCTCATCAATAATATAAACACCATACAGGTCGCACAGGTCGTACCAGATCGGCTGATCCGGATAATGACAGGTGCGGACAGTATTCACATTATACTGCTTCATCAAATCCAGATCCCGCATCATTGATCCCGGCTCGAGTGCATGGCCCCGATCCGGATCATGCTCGTGCCGATTGGCTCCCTTCAACAAAACCGAAACACCATTGATACAAAGCCGGCTGTCCTTGATCTCAATTTCGCGAAACCCATAGCGTGTCGCCTTCGCCTCTAGGGTCTTGCCCTGGGCATCCTGTGTTTCCAGTACGACGGTGTAAAGAGCGGGCGTTTCAGATGTCCATTTTTCAGGATTGGCAACCACTGCTTCTATCTTGATCACCGATTCCTCACCGGCCGCAATATCCACAACCGCTGATGCACATAACGGCGACGACATCTTTTTACCGGAGGGATCAATCAAATGCGCAACGACTTTACGCTGCGCAGCGCGGGCCGACAGATTACGCACCTTCGCCGTTATCATCACCGCCGCATCCTGGTAATCGGCGTCCAGATCGGATGCGACGAAATAATCCCGTAACTGCACTTTCGGGGTTGCATACAAAAAGACATCTCGATATATCCCGCTCAACCGCCAAAAGTCCTGATCCTCCAGGTAACTTCCGTCAGACCAGCGATACACCTCCACGGCCATTACATTTTCACCAGCTTTCAGATATTTTGTAATATTGAACTCTGCCGGCACACGACTGCCCTGGCTGTAACCCACTTTTTCGCCATTGACCCACAGATAAAACGCTGACGACACCCCCGCAAAATGCACAAAGACCTCTTTCTCATGCCACTTTTTTGAGACCGTAAAGGTTCGCCGATAAGAGCCTACCGGATTCGGCTCACGGGTAGCGGTATATTCTTTCGACGCATCGACCATAATCCGTGGCGGCAGTTTGGCATGCGGATAGCTGATATTGACATAAATTGGTGTCCCATATCCTTCGATCTCCCAATTGGAAGGAACTGTAATCGTCTTCCAGCTACCAGCATCAAAGTCGGATTTATAAAAATCCATCGATCGCTCGCCGGGCTGTTTTACCCAGTTAAATTGCCACGGGCCGTTAAGGGATTGATAAAAATCCGATGCATATCGTTTCTTAACCAGTTCTCGGGGATTGTCATATTGAACGGCTTTCATCGCCGACTTAACCGAACTAAATGAAAGACCACTGGCCCGTCCCGGCTCTTTATTGATTGCTACAACCGCCTCATTTTCCCAGTCGTTAACGGCCTGAACATCTGCAACCAACAACAACCCAACAACTGCCACGAGAGTCAAAATCCCTTTTTTCACTACCATCTTTTATACCCTTTCCGGTATTAATTTAAGTTACTATCCTGCTACTCTGTATTTTCGAAATAATTTGAGAGAATGCACCATCAGATTATAATAACTAACCTGATACGCACCAATAAAGATATTGAATCGTGATCAAGAACGCTTTGTTCAGTTTCCCGGCGTCGGCACTGCTGCTTGCCAGTTATCCGGATCATTTCCGCTCGCATCCGGATCCGCAGAAATCCGTTCCAGCGACATGCCTAAACCGTCAGGCTGGCCGGGCCAGGGTGAATAGTCTCCATAATAGACCTCATCGACTCGGACCCATGAAACCGGATCACCTGTAACATCCGGCCCTTGCGGGCGTTCGAGAGCAAGCCGTTCGCCTCCGTTTGAAAGCGAGCCGATGCAGGGGCCAAACACATCAACTCCCGGCGTCAATGATTCTGTACTGTATGCGGCCTCAAAAGCATTCAACTGCTCGGTGTCGGTCGGATCGAATGGAACCACGACCAGTCGCGTGCCGGAAGCCAAAGAGAAACCCGATGGAAAATCAAACGTCACAGCATTGTCCAGCCGCCACACTCCGTCCGCATTAAAGAAGTCAATAGTATCATCCGTTGGATTTAGAATTTCAATATATTCTTCATTTTCAGTCCCATCCAGCGGGTGATACATCACCTCTGAAATCACAATATGGTGAACCGGCATCCCATTGGCCGCATCACGCGAAGGCGGCATTGTGAACCAGTACTCTCCGCCATCGGTGTAACGTCCGAGGGAGACTCCGTTTTCCTGCCCCTTAAAAGCAATGCAATCGACGATGCGATCGTCGCTCGTCCCGGGCAGGTACGACAGAATCACCTGTTCGCCGGCTTTATCCAGACCGAATCCCTGCGTAATGGGATCATGAAAACCTGTCACTTCATCGTATCCCACACGCCCGCCTGCGATTAATGCCAATGCGGGCAACGGCCATTTCTTCAACTGATCCAGATCATCGGACAAATACCACTGACCACCCAATGTGACAGATGACGCTGACGTATTGAACAGCTCAATATAATCATTGGAATCGTATTCCGGATGCAATGGGTCACTGTAATCGGTATGAGCGATAATCTCATTCAGCCGCACATCCTTCGGCGCAGGCGGTTCATCGGTCGCCGGAGAACCATTCCGGTAGGCACTGGGGCACCAATTTCCGCCGTAATCCAGCGTCCCCAGCGGCTCGTCTTCAATAGCAATATCGCTGACAACCAGTGAATGCCCGCCGCCATCGGCCGCCAGGGGCCAGCCATATCCATCACTGTATTTAAACTGAACGATCGTTCCATTCCAGAATTCGTCAAGCTGAATGGTTTCACCGGAATTTGAAAGTTTACCGAGATAGGCACCGGCAATTCGACCTGAAAGCCCAGTCCCATAGCGATACTCAAAAGCCGCCTGATTTTTCACAACAAGAATATATTGCCCGGGATCCAGAGACTGCAGCGTAACCGGAGCTGTCGCAAAATCAAACGTAATTCCCGCGGTAAAGCTGACGGTATCAAGGGCAATGGTTTCGGTGCCGATATTCGTTAACTCAATGAATTCATATTCATCTTGATCGTACATCGACGACGCGTCCGGTGCGGGATTATACATCACCTCTGTGATGCGTAACGAACTTAAGATCCCGCGGCCCAGCGGCTGACCGGAGACAAATTCAACCGGCGCCGACCAATGACTCCATCGCCCCGTATCATCTTTCATTCGGCAGCGAACACGATAGGTTCGCTCCGGCTTGACCACACTGCCCGGAATGGTCACAATGCTGTTGAATGCGGCCATCTCGTCGCTTTCCCATACGGAATCGATTTCATATTTTCCTTTTTCAACCCGGTATGCGTATGAGTCTTCAATTATTGCCCCCGGTTCTGCCGGCGGAGCCAGAACACCTGTCAGGCTGACATCAATCGAGAAATCCGAACTCGTCTCGCTGCTCTGGATCGCCTGAACCGCGATCACATTGATCCCATTGACAAGATAGTCATAGGGCCCCGACAAAATCACTTCTTCGTATGGAAGATTCGGATTTGCATCGTGATTATCCGCCGCCGCCTGATTGTAAGGAATGTCACCGGCAGGGCAATGCGGGCGCGCGACTTCGACGCCATTGATCCAGATAATACACCCATCATCAACATACACATGAAGGGTTAAATCCTGCAAGCGACTCACATCAGATACCGTAAATGTATTTCGCAAGTACACAGAATAATAGGAATTTTTCATGTCAGATAAAATCGTATTGTCATCGCCGTCCCCATACCCAATACTGGTCTGTCCGACATCCCAATCATTGTCATTGAAGCCCTCAAGCCGCCAATCTTCGATCGGGGAAGACGGCTCAGATTGTCCCTTGAAATATTTCCAGTCGGCCTCACTGGCCAGCAGCGTCACCGGCGTCGGGTCGGAACTGTCGGACGACAGGTCCGGCAACGGCTCTTTAACAAAAGGACGAACTTCAGCAATACGCCATTTCATTCCGGCAAAGGTGCCGCTACCTTGCGGATCACTAAAGCTGGAAGTCTGAAACTTCAGATCATTTGTCGGATACCCGGCCGACCCCGTATACGAAATCGAAGGCGTATAGGGAACCGACGTATCAGCCGCCACAGACGTCAGGGCTTTTACACCATAGGTGTAGCCGTTATTGTATCCCGTCGACGACAGAACGGTCTTATAATAAGTCATCATTCCGGGCCAGTCTTTGGTCGCCAAAAATTCATTATGTTCATACCACTGGCCTTTTTGGCTGATACGAGGGTGATAATCCCACATCGCGCGTTCGGCTTCAATGAATGATTGAGTGCTGTCAGTATCACTTATCAGGGCCGCCATTTCATCAATAACGTAACCAATCTGTTCCGGATTAAACAAAAGATCCAACAGTTCACGACAACGGTTTTTGTACGCAATATTAGCATCCGCATAGCTGAGAACATATTTCCAGTGTTCCCAGTCGGTATAATGCTCGCCCCATTCAAACGTCAGGTCCAGATCCCAGGGCAGCATCATCCATTTTCCGGTCACAGGATGATGGTAGTAAATGCAGTTGGCCTCAACCCGACGATCGGAGTCGTTGATGGCAATTCCCACGGCATTGGAACTGTAATAAGTCGGCAAATCGGTGTTGCTCTGCCACCAACTGAGCGGCTGGTAAGGACTGATTTTGTTATATCCGGTACTGTTGCTGATAAACGAAGTTACATCGGATGAACTCACAGTCTCTGTGGCGCCTTGATTTTTCTTACTATAGCCGCCATCCATCCGGTAAAGATTGCCGTCCGGAAGACCGTGTTCATCCAGAAAGGCGCCATCCGAATTTTCGATTGTCAAATAGAGCCCCCAGTAATCACCCCAATATTGGTCCGTTGAAGTCTCAATCACATCATCGACAATACGAAACTGGAAGTAATTGGTATGACTCGCCGGTACGCCCGCCATATTATACAACCGATAGCCCAGTGTTTCATTCAGGAACAACCCCCCCGCTCCTTGATTCCATGAACCCGGATGCGGATATTGCCACCAAGGGCATCCCCCCATTCCAACATTCATTTTATCCCACTTTTCGCTGTATTTTTTGCCATAATCGTCACGGGCCTGGAAGTAATGGCCGCGATTAAAATCAAATTTCCATTTATTCTTGCCCCACATAAACGTCGACGCCTGCCCTCGGATTCGATAGTGGATGTTGTCATAGACTTTCCCGTCATAAATCAACGTCCCGCCGAAATGATACTCCGTATCGTCCCAGGAACCGTTGTATTGACACGTCAACACATCCGTCTCCCGGGCAATCAGATGATAGGCCGGAAGCGATCGCATAACCGCTTCGTTGAAATACTGAACGTCATTGAGAGGCGCGGTCCCATTCGGATTAACCGCCCCGCTCCAGGCAGGCACGCCGTCATACACATAGTAGGCAAAGTTCGGCTGCGGATCGTCCGCATAGGGAACGCGCACCGTCAGTCCTGTTTTATCAGCAACGGTGATGCGGTAACGGATCAGACGCCTGTGTATTTGTAATGTAGCCGGAAGTTGGGCGGTATAAACAGCATCGTTCGGATCAACATCACCATTCAGCCCGGTATCAAGCATCGCCACTGTCGTCCAGTTCGCTGCATTTTCATAGTCCGAATTTGGCAGCGTCGGCGTACTGGTGCTCAGGTTCGGCAAGGTAACCGGAATATAATTGCCCGGATCAATCACCTGATATTGAAGCACCACCGAGGCAACGCCATCGGGATCCGTCACTTTCGCGGTTATCGTTATGACCTCATCGCTTTTAGGCTGCTCGGGCGAGTGTTTGACCTGGCGAATCCGGGGCGGGATATTCTCCGCCAAAACAGTGGCATTCAGATCGCCGGGAGTGGGATAGGCACTTCGCCAACTGCCGGCCAGGTCATTGTCAAACGTTGGATGAACCAACTGAATCGAACGACCGGTTCCGCCTGGAACCACATCCGGCACCGCGTCGCCGACTGTCGGCCAGGGGAAGCCTAACTGATAGTCCACGCTATCAATTGTATTGCCCTGTACATCGCACAGTTCTATTCTTTCACCTTCGTTATTGAGTGAACCGACAAAAGGCCCCATCACGACACCCGGATCCGTCCCGTATTTATCAGGGATCGTCACTGGGACATATGCCAGGCTTGGGTCCTCAGCAATTACGAGATAGCTGTCGGCCAGAAAGATCGTATTCGGCGGGAATGTATACTCCACACCGTCGCAGAAATGCCAGCCCGAAATGTCCACACTGTAAGGACCGGTATTATATAATTCAACAAATTCGATCAATTCGGTTTTAAGATCCGGGTTGTAATGAATCTCATTAATGAGAACCGCCGATTCACCCTGTCGAAGCCAGTCGCCCGCAATGACCGCCAAATCCTCCAGATCGACCCCATCCTGACCGATCAAATCGGCACAGTTATTCGGATAGTTTTCGCAGCCGAACGGATCCATCCACTGTTGAGCCATCAACAGGATATCCGAGAGTCCCACTTCGCAATCGCCGCTGATGTCCCCTTCCGGACACGCAACCATCCGCTGGCGCGTTGTAAACTGCCAAACATCGCCGGCCACAGCAAGCTGACCGTTGAGATATTCATCAACACGCCAAAAGTATGTCGTCTCTTCATTCGGGGTCGGGTACCCCGGATACAGGGCCGATGTTACTTCGCCCAGATACGAAAGCGGAAACAGTGTTCCGGCATAGACTTTATATGAAGTCGCCCACGGATCACCCGACCAGGTGAGATCTTTATCGGATAATGAAACATTCGTCTGCCCATCAGCCGGACAGGGCACAGAGGTCTTGCCGCCGGTGGTAAACGACCAGAGATCACCTTCAAAAACCTCCGCTCCGACGATTGTATCAATTCGCCAGTTATACGGCGTCATATAGTCCAGTGTTCCCGCAGGAAACGGGGGATGCACATCGGTTGTTTTCGGATTGGCGGTTACATCCGGATTCGATCCGAAATACAGATCAAAGGTCGCTCCGGGAACCGACGGCTCCTGCCAGATCAACTGCACAGAGGGTTCAACCCCCTCGGTGCCGCCGGTGGGAAGCGGACTGTGCGCAAGCACCGCCGCACGAATTTGAACATTGTCAATAAATAACCAACTGTCAATCGAACCCAAACTTTTAAATTCAAGCCAGAATGCATCAGATTCAGAATAGCCCTCTCCCGTACTCAAGAACACGTAGTTTTCGAGCGTCGCAACATCCTGACCACCAAAATCCGGCGTCAGGGTAACGCTGTCAACCATCGTCGCGCCAAGAGATGTCAACGATGTTCCGTCACCGGCACTGGCGGCATTACCGCCGACCCATAGCGCAATACGTATCGGAAAGGTTTCCAACCCGGAACGCTTGCCAAAAAGAAAGGTCACTCCGCAACCCATATCCTCTGACCAGGTGCCCACCTGCTGATAAATGTAAGAACGATTGGAACTGGGGGCATTACCATAAAGTCCCGCCAAAATATTTCCATAAGGAGTCAGCGGCAAGCCGTTTCCGCCCGGCCCGGTCGTATATTCAACCTTGCCATCCATGTCGTGCCAGTCGTCAAATGTAAATGTCGCAGCCCCCGGCAGCAATGAGTTGTCTTCAAAACTCGGATTGTCCAGCGGCGGGTCTGATAATCCCCCAAAAGCCAAGCATCCGACAAAGATAATAACGATTATTCCCAATCCCCATTGTTTATTAATAATCATTGCCTGCCCCAATAAAATATATTTCATGCTGAAAAGAGTTCAAATCTCTTTAAGGTCACCGTCTCAGAAGAAAAGCAAGATAAGCTGGGCCATGCAAACTTCGCACGGCCCAGCCTATTTTTGTTTTAAGTCGTAAAATTTAATTAGCTGCGTTTACGACGTAGAACCAATCCACCCAAACCCAGTAACATCAATGTCGCCGGCTCGGGAACTGCGGTAATTTGGAAACCTGCTATCGTCGCACGATTACCATCCGCCGGCAGCTGTGGATTCAGAGTAATCGTGTCAGCCGACAGGATGCCGGAGTCAACAAACGCCCGAATTCCCTCACTGGTTGTCCAGTGGTTTGTTTCCTGAGGACTCCCCAGAAGCGTTTCGCCGGATTTAATATCAACCGGCATAAAGCCGCTACCGTCGTTTGTGCTATGGTAGATGCGGATCCTGTAAGAATCAAACCCTTCGCTGGTCAACCAATCGCCAATCCCTGTGATAGTGACACTGGCTCCGATCCCACTGTCATCCAGGTAGACACGGTAAAGCTGCTCTTCGCTTGTGCCTTCCGGACCGGCTGCCCACGTGGTGCTGGAATTCCAATCGCAGGTTACGAGATCGCTGCTGCCAAGCAACACCAAACCGGTACCGGTTGGCCCTGATGTTTCATCATCAGAAACAGGAACAGAATCCGTCCAGTTACTGAACCCATCAGCGGTTTCGCCCGCCAGGTGCGGCGTTTCCCATCTATCACAGAAATTTACACCGATAATAGTCCCGGCAACACCCAAGGACGACGTTACGACCAACAAGGTCGCCACAAATACTACTGCATAAATCGTTTTCATCTTACCTTCTCCAAAAAATAAACACCCTTTTTAACCGCCTCCCAACTTACTACAGAAACAGTCTTAAACACACGCATACAACTCTTTATTTCACAACGATAAGAGCTGGGAAGTCAGGGAAGGCCCGAACTTCCCAGCTCTGTCTTTTTAAAACTCGGCTCACAATGTCAAGCAAATATGAGCCATCAATCATACTTTACGGAAGGCAGGTCGGCACAACATTGCACTCAAGCCATGTTTGCGCAAACACTGCAAAGTCATAAAGATCCACTTGGCAATCTCTGAACTCATCGCCAACTCCATCGGGGCCGGCTACATCGAATTCAGGATTTACCACACACACTTCGGCACCGGGGTTAAAATCAACATACATCGATGCAATCGCAACAGGATCAACCACATAACTCCAAATACGAACATCATCCAGAAGGCCTGTGTAAGCAGAGTCTCCGTTCGCCCGTTCAGCACCGAAAATCAGAGGCGCCGGACTGGCCTGTGGAATACCGGTGTTGGTAGTCTCATTTGCGAGTACACCATCAATATACACTTTACCTTCTTGCGAAACGGCATCATATGTACCTATAACCAAGTACCAGTTATCATCATCAACTTCTGTATTTGCGAATAAATCATTAAATGACTGGCGTAGAGTGTGAACAGCTTGACCATTCCCATCCATTGTAAGAATAAATCCGCGTTGCGGATTATCTCCCTGCTTAGCAACGTAAGCAGCCCAGTCGCCAGTGGTTTTTTCTGGCAAATTAATCCAGGCACTGACCGTATAGCCGCGCGGATAGAAATTAAAGAAGTCGTTACTATCGACAATCTTAACGAGACCTTCAATATTGCCAAAGAACTCCAATGCACTGCCATCTTTGCCGACAGCAACATAGTTGGGATCATCACAGACACCGTCATGAGCGACCGCACCGGCGATCTCCTCGTCAACCGAATCGGTTAGATTACCATCCAGCTTCCACCAGCCGACCAGACGTTCGGTCAGCAGTTGGGCCGCCGCAGATGTATCCGGCTGCAGTAAGCTGTTATCAGCTTCGCAATAATAGAAGCCTTCATCATCAATCTGGACATCATAAACCGTCAGAGTCGCACTGTCTTCCCCGACATAGAGTGTATCCGTCAGGTCATCAGCCAACGGAGCTCCGTCTTTATACCATTGGTACGTTGTAATATTGATCCCTGCGACAGTAAATTGAACCTCGGCTGTTCCGGCCGCAACCGTTTGGCTTATGGGATGTGTCTCAATTCTGGCCGACGGCGGCTGTGTCACAAATTGCCATTCCGCCCCTGTATAAACGACCGGATTGCCATCGTTAGGATCAATCGCATCGACTCTCCAATAGTAGGTCTCACTGGTCGTCAGAGTCGGAATATAGAAAAAGTCAGCCGGATCAGTCGTTGTCGTTTTCACCGGAGTCGCACCATAGTAGCCATCCTCTAACGCATTGGGCTCGGTGCCGAAATACACATCATAGGTCACTCCCAAGCCATTTGCCGCCGAGGACTGTTCCCAACTGAGAACCTGAGTAATCGGAACTTCCACGCCATTTTTCGGGTCAGGATTCAAGGGGACAAACTTGTTTACCCCGGTAATCTTAAAACCAGCAATCGTCCCACGCGTGCCTCCTTCTGGTAGTGGATCCAAGGTAATCGTATCGGCCGTCTGAAGACCGGAGTCAACATACGCCCGGATCCCACCATCGGTTGTCCAGAGATTCGTTTCCTGAATAGTTTCCAGGATCGTTTCGCCGGATTTAATCTCAACAGGCCCAAAAACAGTCCCATTGTCGGTGCTATGATAGATACGGATCGAATAAGAACCCAACCCTTCGCTCGCCATCCAATCGCTTAGCCCTTCAATGGTGACGATCGCGCCGGCACCGCCGTCATCCAGGTAGACACGGTAAAGCTGCTGTTCGCTTGTCCCTTCATCGCCAGCAGCCCACGTGTTATTGGAACTCCAATCGCAGGTTACAAGGTCGCCGCTGCCGAGCAGCACCAGACCGGTACCGGTTGGCCCTGATGTTTCATCATCAGAAACAGGAACAGAATCCGTCCAGTTACTAAAACCATCGGCGGTTTCGCCCGCCAGGTGCGGCGTTTCCCATCTGTCACAAAAATTCACCCC
The DNA here is from genome assembly GCA_963675155.1 of Anaerohalosphaeraceae bacterium. Classification (GTDB taxonomy): domain Bacteria; phylum Planctomycetota; class Phycisphaerae; order Sedimentisphaerales; family Anaerohalosphaeraceae; genus 4572-13. The sequence continues at coordinate 3,060,469 of OY775912.1, forward strand.
GATGACCGAATCAGCAGAAACCTGTCCCGAGACAATCATCAGCGTTGCCAACACAGCAACAATTAGAATACTTTTTCGTCTACACATCACATTTCTCCTTTAACAAAAACCAGTAAATATTTATTTACCAACATTTAAACAACATGAATCCTCTGGACGCTGATGCCGTGTTTTATCGTCACAACTGACAGACAAATACACGCCGTTTAACACTAAAAGATCCTAAATCGAATGGTTCTGAAAACAAAAAATAGACCCTCTTTGCTTGTAGAAAAAACAGGAACTGTAACAATTCCATCACCAATTCACCTCTTTTCCTAACAAATAAGATCTCCCATCGACTATTAATTCACCGACTCCAATTCTAATGCCGGATCGCCGAAGAGTGTCCAATCGCCACCATTTTTATTTTGACCGTCGGTTGCCACAAGTGTCAGGAATCGATCGTTTTCAGTGATGTCAATATTAATGTAGGCCTGTTGTTTAGCACTCGACGAAATCTGTATCATTTCCCGCTCTTGCCCATCCACCAAAACCCACAGGGTCGCCATGGCCCCGTTCCAGATCGGTGTATCAGCCAGTGTGTCCGACAAGCCGCACAATGATGTAAAACGCTGGATTTGTGTTCTGGGATTCATCGAACGAATCGCATCAAGGTCAAATGTAATGCCCGCATTGGCATGCAATATAACCGCCGGATGCAATGGTGTTCCGTATTGAATCCTGCCAAGGCGAGCAAACTGAAATCCTTGATGATTATCCCCTGTTGTAGGCATCATGCTTGTAACCGGAAGATTTGTAATTTCAATCCAATAGCGTCCATCCGTCTCGGGAAATCCCTCAAAAACGTGTCCTTGTGATGTAATAACCTGAGGAGATTCTCCTCCCAGTGGAACAAACACGCCATCAATACAGGGCATCTCCGGAACAAGACAATACCGATAAAGTTCCTGCATTCGGTCATCCGTGATAAGTTTAGTTGCCAGCTTTCCGGTCGCCGGATCAATACCCACACACTCTTGACCGGTACCGAATCCATTACCGCCACCGACAATATCCGCCAAGTCCAGTCGCTTGCCAGGCCGACCAAATGTCATCTTCTGGGGAAGACGGCGAACAAAAGATGAGGGGTAAGCTTTCATGGGCCCGGCGGTCAGTTCACCCGTTTCATCAACACACCCGGCCTGCCCCTGCGTCAGGCTTTTACGAGCCCCAAAACGAACGGGGTCGGACCCGCTTCGCAGTTCGACTTTTCCAACAAAGACATGGACTTCTGTTTTCCCGTACAGGTCTGCGGTTACGCCAAACTCGGTCCCGTAATCGACCACCGAGGCTCCGGTGGAACGCACGACAAACCCCCACGCCGTCTTGGGAATCACAGCGGATAACTTTCCACTCCGCAGGAAAATTTGATTAAAGTCTTCGATTCCGATTTCTGCAGGTGATTGCAGGATAATTTTGGCCTGATTGTCAAACGTGATCTCCGCAAACCCCTCCACAAGAGTCATTGTCGAATCCGTATACAACCGCTTGTCACCGGACAAGTGATTTGCCTGTAGCCAAACAGCCCCGCTGCTGCCGGTCAGGGTAGCGACCGCATTGGGCGGCGCTTTTCGGGGATGGGTCACAACATATGCAATCATCACAAGTAACGCAGCGATTAAAGAAAGGGCCGTATAGAGTGGAAACAAAGAGACTTTTTGGCGAGAGACAACAGTTTGTTCGCGACACACAGAAACAGGAATCGCCCGTGCCGGATCTTCAATGTCTATCGTCTCTGCGGTCCGCTCATCCTCCGCAAGCGCCAGCCACAATTCGGTCACCCTGACATCTTCCGCATCGTGAAACCGATCGTCCGTCACACTGATTTCGCCGGGACGGAGCATCCCCGCACAGAATGATACAAATTCAAGATAATAATCCATCGCTTCCGGATCGTTGCAAAGACGGTCACTCAGCTTCGCAAATTCCGATTCGCTGCACACCCCATCCATCTCTTTGAGAATCAATTCTTCAAGTTCAGACTGTTTATCGGGCAAGTTCAATAGTCCCCCTCCAAAGCCAATGTTCGCCGAACACATTGAAACAGCATTTTATGAACTCGCGACATCTTCTTATATAATCCACGTACCGGACGTTCCACTAACTGAGCCAGTTTTTGGGTTGTCAGTCCCTTTTCATACCGTAAATAGATAAGCCATCGGTCCCGCTCATTCATGCGTGTGAGGCACTTTCTCAACGCAACAATCCGATGGTCTGAATCATCCAGAACGGTTTCGGCTTTCGCATCAATTAAATCAATCACATCATCCCTGAACCTTAAGCGGCTATTATGAGTCATTCGGTTTAGATTCAGAATCTTAAATCGAGCAACCTGAACACCCCACGCTCCGAAGTGTGTCCCCGGAGTATATTTGTCAAAGTTTTCCCACATCCATGAAGCGGTATCCTGCAACAGATCTTCAGCATCAGATCGGTTCGGAACAAACATCAAAATGAATGCAAAGATTCGTCTTTGACTCGACAGAAAAAGACTCATAAAGTCTTCTTTTTTTGTTTTTTCACTCATTCCAGAAAGTCCCGCTAACTACCAATAGTGCCAATCATCAATACAATCACGCTTCCCGACTAAATCATCGTGATAATTCTGCTACTTAATAACGTAACGAAGACAAATTCCCCCTGAAAAATAAAAAAAACGCCGGGTTTCTTTCAATTATTCCAACCGGCCAAAATTGATCTTTTTTATATCAACCATTTTTCGCCAAAAAGATTTAGATGATTCGTAATAATACATCGCTACGGTTTAAAAAAACATTTTTAAGGACCGTAAGCCCACTTGAACTATCTTCAATCTCTGTTTTTTGCATTTACAAACCACCTATCAGTCAGTTTGGTTTATTAATAAACCAATGTTCTGAAACCAGCGCAAGATCTTCCATATCAACCCGATCAATCCGGTTCACATTCGCCGGTGTCTGTAAATCACTGGACAGCCACTCCTGCGAAAAAGCAGCTAGGTCGTCAACTTCCACATCACCGTCAGAGTCCATATCGCCCGGCAGATGACTGAAAAAGTCCCATAAAATACCCGCTTGAGTTACATTGTAAACAACTTCGTCAAGCCGCCAGTAATAATGTTTGGCCCAAGTCAATTCGGCTTGACCATTGGGATTAAATGATGTTTGCTGATTATCGAGCAGACCAGCCATTTGTAAGTTATTCGGGTCGGTTCCCAAATAGACTTCATATTTCCCTAACCAGTCGGCAGTTGTCAACCAGCTAAGCGTTGTATCCGGCCATACTCCCATCTGGCCCGTTGAAGGCGTCGGATTATGCGCCGACAGTGCAATCGGTCTGAGTGTAAATTGATAATGGTAAGACTGCGGCTTCAAAAGATACGCATCCAGCGTACCGGGTCCACAACTGGCTCCCCCCAGCCCCATCTGGCGATAATCGATGTTCACCGTAACCGCATCGTCTCGCTGAAGTTCATTGATATGAGCAGCGGAGTCAAGGTCAGACATCGTGTACGGCCAGGCACTGGCAGAGAACGACTCCGCCGTCTTAAACAGTAATCCCAACCCGGTCTCATTGGTGAACGAGACCCATCTGACATTCGTACGGTTCGCATTTTCCTGCGGACGAACGTACTCATGAATCCAGTCCTCAGTGGTGGAACGATACAACGCGACCATTCCACTCGCTTGTCGGTCCCAATAGGTTTCATGCGGGCCGGCACCTAACCACTGAACCTGATTGTATTGGCCGGGCAGTGCCATTTGCATACCAATACGAGGTAGATTGGGCTGTTCAGCATCCACAGAGAGATCGTAATCAATTTCAACCAATCCGTTCCCGTAAACGGCATAGCTGATACCAAGTGTTGTCGAACCGGCCGGGATGGAAAAATTCACATCAACCAAGACATTGGCAGCGTGAGGTTGAGAGGCTGCAATTAAACTGACCGACCGACCGGCCCCGGCCGTTCTCCAAACACCCTGACGGGTGGCCATGCCTGCACTGACATCATTATCAGTCGGCACACGCCAGAAATTGGGGGTAATCGCCGAGGCGATCAACTCGCGGCCTTCTGAAATATAAGACTCAATCGCTCCGCTACTTTTGCCAATTACCACGGAAAAATCGGTCCCAATAATATCATACGTTGCAACCGTCTCGTTCAGGGTCAGTGTGTCCATTGTCGCGAGATTGGGAGACGGTTCATCTGAGACGTTCCATGGAATCTTAAACTGGTCCCACGCAACGAGATGCCCCGCTCGGGCCCAGGACGTATCCTCAGCCAGTTTGAAACGGACGGTGACAAAATATTCCGCCCCCGCCGGTTTTGTGACCGGTTCGGTATACCCAAGATCAACGGTTGTTTGCTGACCGGCCGCCAATGACAGTGTCGGAATCGCACCCGACTGAATCACCTTACCATTCTCTGTCAACTCCCATTCTGCCGTAACAAAATCAAGCGTCGTAAACGCATATTTATTCAGGACAGAAAACTCCCCTGCCGCGGAATCAACCTCAGCGGTCTTGATGTACTGATAGACCTTCTTCACTTCATACAGATGCGGATTGGGCTTTCGATCGGGCTGGACCAATCCGTTGCAGCAGAAATTATTATCATTAGGCACATCACCGAAATCCCCTCCATAGGCCCAATATTCCTGGCCTCCCTGGGATTCCGACAGATCAGCCGGATCAAACTCAAGCCATAAAACAGCCTGAGAAGACGGCGATGCACCCGTTTCATTTAATTCAGAAGCACTCAACACCGTGCTGTAGATACGCACCTTATCAATTGCCCCGTTGAATCGCCTGCTGGTTACTTCGGAATTGCGACCAATATTGACCGGGTAGCCGTTCGTTTGGATTTGGCCCGAATGACTCGTCGTATTTTCCAGAACGCCATCGATATAAACCCGAAGATCGGAGCCGTCATACGTGCCGGCCACGTGATGCCAGTTCCCATTCCACCCGGCAGGCAGAGATGCGGTACAAGTAATCCAGCCATCATCAAAAATAAAGAATTCCAAGCCGGCTCCTCCATCTGCAATTTTCAGCGCATACTGTCGGTCACCCTTGGTGACGATGGGCCCATGCGTTGACGTCGGCTGAGGTTTAATCCACGCCTCGATCGTCAGAGCCGTCCCGGTGATATCCAGTGACGGATTGTTTTCGACAACGCCATAGCCTTCCAAAGCCTGAGAGGTAAAACCGGCGGTGAATTCCCCATATACCGTCATGTTATTTGAACCGCTGCTGTGATCAGCAACGATATAGACCGAATCACTAATTTGTCGCAGTCCCTGATCCACCCAATCCCAAATAGAACCGCCCTGAAGCGCCGGATAGGTCTCAATCGTCTCCCAATACTCCTTGAGGTTTCCGACACTGTTGCCCATCGCATGTGCATATTCGCACATAATGAGCGGTTTGCTCGGATTGGATTGGCCATAGCTATTCAACTCGCCGAGACCGGTGTACATGGGACAGTAAATGTCCGTATTTTCACCTCCGCGTGCCCCTTCGTAATGAACAATCCGCGTCGTATCGCGATTCCGAATCCATGTGCTGGTTGCCGCAAAGTTATCACCGTTTCCGGCTTCATTGCCCAGCGACCAGAAGATCACACAGGGATGATTTTTGTCCCGCTCAACCATGTTCATGGTACGGTCCAGAAACGCCTGCTTCCAATCCGGATTTCCCGAAAGACTCGTGTTCGCATGGCACTCAATATTAGCCTCGTCAATGACATAAATTCCATACTGATCACATAAATCATACCATTGCGGCGAATCCGGATAATGACAGGTTCGAACTGTATTGATATTATACTGCTTCATCAACAGAATATCCTGAACCATGCTTTCGTAGGAAACGTACTTTCCGGTATCCGGGTCATGCTCATGACGATTGACCCCTTTGAAATAGACCGCTTTGCCGTTCACGTTGACCTGGCCATCAATGAGTTCTATTTCGCGAAAACCAAATTTACAGTGCTGGACCTCGATCACGGACCCCGCTTGGTCTTTCAGCGTTAGTAAAACTTCGTACAGATTCGGCGTCTCTGCGGTCCACTTTAAGGGATTCGCAATCGCACTCTGCATCGTAATTTCAAGCTCCTGACCGGCCTGGATCAAGCTGACCGGGTGGGTCAGCAGCGGATCGGTTCCGACCACCCCGCCGCTGGGATCCAGCAGAGTCAGATCAACGGTATGCACCTCGGCAACGGCGTCTCCATCATTTCTCAGTTGTGCGATCACCGATAAATCCGCATCTTCATATTGCGCGTCCAGATCACACGTCACCCAAAAATCGCGAAGATGCACATCAGCCGTTGAAAAGAGATAAACATCCCGATAAATCCCGCTCATTCGCCACATATCCTGATCTTCCAGGTAACTGCCGTCACACCAGCGATACACTTCAGCGGCAAGAACATTGGTTCCGCCAACAAGATAATCGGTAATATCAAATTCCGCCGGTGTCATGCTGTCCTGACTGTAGCCAACCTTTTGTCCGTTCACCCACAAATAAAACGCACTCATGACACCGTCAAAATGAATCACAACGCGCCGTCCAGCCCATTCGGCCGGGATGACAAACTCCCTGCGATAGGACCCTACCGGATTGCGCTCCAGATAAGCCGTATAGTCCGAAGGAGGTGTACTCATGATCCTTGGCGGATCATTGGCATGGGGATAGGTGATATTCGTGTAAATCGGCGTGCCGTAACCGCACATTTCCCAGTTACTCGGCACGGGAATCTGTCCCCAACTCGTATCATTATAGTCTGACAGATAAAAATCCATCGGGCGGTCCTCCGGACTGCTAACCCAGTGAAATTTCCATTGGCCGTTCAACGATTGATAGTACACGGAGGCCTCTTTAGTACCCTGCAATGCGGCATTTCGATCCGGGCACGGCATCAGCGTGGCGTGCCTTGGCATTTTATTACGCCTAAAAAGCGTTGGGTTTTCCCAGTCATTGCCGCCGGTTTGAAATGACCATGTCGGTCCGGGATACGTTTCTGCGCCCTGAATAACAACCACCTGCCAGTAATACAGAGCATCTTGGGCCAGAGTGGTGCCGGGGACATACACCGGCTCAGTAACACGAACGGCAGTGACCCCGGAAAAATCAGGGCTCGTATTCAGATAGACATCGTATTCGACATTCGGATTAAGATCTTCCGCAACACAGTCCCATCGTAAATCGCATTCAAGATCGACGTACTTTTCCGTATCATAAGGAGAAATTGCAACCGGAATCGTCTCATTCATGCCGACAACCTTAAATCCGGCAATCGTCGCACGGACACCCGAACTTGAGCGAGGGGCAAGGGTAATCGTATCAGCGGCGAGTGGACCCGAATCCACATAGGCACGAGAACCTCCATCGGTCCCCCAATGATTGGTTTCCTGAACAGTTTGAAGAATCAGATCATCGCCGGACAGAATATCGACAGCGGCAAAGCCCGAATCACCGGTGTCCGTACTATGGTAAATACGAACACTGTAAGACCCAAGTCCTTCGCTGAGAAGCCATTGGCGAAGTCCCTCAATGATAACAGTAGCTCCATTGCCGCTGTCATCCAGATAAACCCGGTAAAGCTGTTGGTCACTGGTGCTTTCCGAACCGGCGGACCAAGTGTTCAACGAGTTCCAATTACAGGTCACGAGATTATTGCTGCCGAGAAGCATCAAATCGTTGCCGCTTTCAGGCCCTGAACCCCCAATTGGGATCGAATCAGTCCAGTTACTGAATCCATCGGCCGTCTCCCCTGCAAGATGAGGCGTCTCCCATTCATCACAAAAATTCACCCCAATAACAGTCTCGGCGGAAATTCGCCCAGATAAAACCATCATTAATAGTGCTAATACGGCAACCAATCGAACACTTTGTCTATTTTTCAAAGTCAACTCTCCTTATAAAAACATCTGCAGAATATCATTTCTATAAATTCTTCATTTAAGAACTGTTTCGTCTTTTAATGACCAGATGAACCAAGCTCCCCCAAAAGCGGATCAGATTTCATGTATCTCGATTTTAATTCAGCATTTTGGCCGACAATAAATTTTCCCCTGAGCTTAATAGCATTCCAACAGATAAATCCCCCCGAAAAACATTAAATATGTACTTTTTTTAAACAAAGAACTAGACCTAGATATGTTCTATCTACTTTTTGGAGTTCGGAGTATTACCTGTAATGGTAATTGGAATCGTTCCGATCGGAATCGAACCGACATGACCAGCTTGGAAGGCTGACACAAGAGAAGCCTAAGTCTTTTTAAAGCAAGCAGTTACAAGGACATCCGATACCACTCGCAGTAAAATTTGAAAGACTTTTATTGCCCCTCCCTGAAATTCGTTTAAATATTCACTTGATTTCCAATGATAAAATCACTATATTTCAACTTATGTATAAATATCGGATTATTACTAAACAGCTAAAAAAACTAACTAATAACTTCCCTGTCGTTGTAGTTTCGGGAGCCAGGCAGGTCGGCAAAAGCACTCTGCTCCAGCACATTTTTCCTGATATTGAAACGGTTGTTTTTGATCCGGTTACGGATGTCGGAGGTGCCAAAGCAGATCCAGACGTCTTTCTTGACAACCACCCTGCCCCCCTTATTCTTGATGAAATTCAGTATGCGCCAACTCTGACAGCCGCCATTAAACGACGAGTCGACAAAGTTAACCAAAAACCGTTCCAGTATATATTAACCGGATCCCAACAATGGGCTGTGATGAAAAATCTGGCAGAAAGCCTTGCCGGGCGCGCCGTATTTATTCATTTAGCAGGCTTTTGCCTTTCCGAAATCGCTGAACAAATTCCTGAACAGCATTGGCTGCAACGATGGCTCACAGACCCCAACGATCTAATTAGCAATCCTCCATCACGGCTGAATACCAATCGAACCGTATACGAACAAATTTGGAGAGGATGGTTGCCTAAAGCAGATTCGATCGACTTAGAACTCATCCAGCCTTACTACCGCAGCTATATGCAAACGTATCTCGAGCGTGACGTCCGCATCATATCGGATTTAACGGCCCTGCAAGATCTTGGAAAATTCACACAACTTGTCTCTGCATTGACTGCCCAAGAAGTCAATTATTCACAATTGGGTAGAGATATCGACATCACCCCCCAAACGGCAAAAAGATGGCTCAATATTCTTCAAGCAACCTTTCAATGGTTTGAAATACCCGCTTATTCCGGCAATACCATAAAACGCATCAGCAACAAACCAAAAGGGTATATTTCCGACACAGGATTAGCTTGTACGCTAAATATGATCTCTTCGCATAATGCCTTGGGCGGGCATCCGATGACAGGATCGCTCTTTGAAACCGCAGTTGTCAGTGAAATTAGAAAATTATCTGACACCTTGCCGCCTTTGGGGGTCTATCACTGGAGAAGTCACGGAGCCTCTGAAGTTGATTTGATATTAGAACAAAATGGTGCGTTCTATCCTATTGAAGTAAAGTTGACCAGCAATCCCACAACAAAAGATGTCAGGGGCATAACAGCCTTTCGGAAAACATATCCAAATCTCAAGATTGCTCCGGGGTTGATTATTTGTCCATGCGAAAAATTCTCCAGGATTTCTGAAGGCAACTATGCTATTCCTTGGGATGCTTGCAGTCATAACGCACCCCATGAAGGGGTGGCTTGACGGTTAGGAGCCGTCTCAAAGACGGCCATTTAGTTCACATTATCTGTTAAAAGCGACCTTGGTCTTCCTCGTGTTCCTCATGCTCTTGACGCCGGATATAATACTCGCGAATCTTATCCAACTCGAAGCCCACCGTCGAAACCGCATAACCACGAGCCCAAAATCGCTCACCGCTAAAATTCCGTTGACGACCACCAAATTGCCGAGCGATCGCAATGGCACTCTTACCCTTGAGATACCCGACCACCTCAGAAACCGCGTATTTCGGCGGAATCGCATTACACATATGCACATGATCGCCAGCCATATGCCCCTCAACAATCTCACTGCCGCGTTGACGGGCCAATTCATGAAAGACCTGCTTGAGATATTCACGAATCTTGCCATATAACTCTTTTTTACGCCCTTTGGGGATAAATACAACGTGATACTTACAATCCCAACGCAAATGTGCTAAACTCTTAAATACATTCATTTAACTTCTCCTATGTTAAAAGTCTACTCCAAATTTCACTGTTTTTTCACGCAAGTACTTGCTAATACAAAGTTTGGGAAGTCTTCGAAGACCCATCCATTTTTCAGGGTATTGTAGATGATCCCTAAAAACTTCCGTGCGGTTGCGATAATGGCTTTGCCGCTGCCGCGATGGCTTTTGATCCGTTCATAATACTGCCGTAAGTAAGGGCTGTACCGTTTAGCCACCAGCGTACACTGCACCAGCGTGGTTCGGCCCAGCTTTGAGCCATGCTTGGTAATTCTGCCATGTCGAACCGTTTCATTGGAGTCTGACACCCGGGGCACAATCCCAAAGTAAGCAGCCAGCTTATTCTCATCGGCAAAGTCATTGACATTACCGATCACTGTCAAAAGCACCGTCGCCGATCGGTCCGCAATGCCCTTGATGCTCGTCAGGCTATCATGGCCTTTCAGATGCTTGCCATGGTCGCTCATTTCCTTGTCAAGCGTCTTAATGCTCTTGTTAAGGCTGCGGATCTGCTCAACAAGCACCTCAAGTTCAATCCTGACAATCACATCCCACTCATAGGCCCAGATCGACTTTAGGCCCTTTTCGCTGCCGAGCGATTCCTTCTTGAACTTGATGCCGTAACTGTTCAAGACGTTATGAATCTTGTTGATTAACGCGGTACGCTGTTTGACCAGCTTGTCCCGTGTTGTCGCCAACGAATGCAATTGTGCGTTTTCTTTCGTCTTCATTCGTGCCTCGGGCAGCATGCCCTTGCTCAGGTAAAATGCCAATGTTTTGGCGTCATTCTTGTCCGTCTTCTTGACTGACCTGCGTATGACTTCAAACTGAAAAGGGTTTACAACCGTCACTTTTCGAATCCGATCGCTGACCTGTGAAACAAACCAGGCCGTATTGCCCGTCGCCTCAACCGCCAGCAAATCACGCTTACGCAATGTCTTGCGGAACTCGGCGATGCGAGCAATCTGAAACGTCCGAATGCTTTCCTTGTCCTGCTTGGTCCGCCTGCAAACCGTAAAACTATTCGTGTGTAAATCAACGCCCAAGTAACTCATACTTCCATCTCCAAAATAAACTACGTTTCCGTTTACCTGGAGCAGACGTTTCTGTGTCGGTGTCCACCAAACTCCTATGCAAGGTCGCAATGCCTTATGATGGCGGTTCGGTCATAGGTCTGATTATTCTCCTTATCGAGGTCGCAGTGCCTCACGCAAACAATACAGCCTATGGCCTATTCTGCTCCAGTTATCACTGAAGCTAAACACCCACGTCATATTCGGGTAGGATATTTTTCGTTTTTTTGCCCTCACCCAAAACGGGGCGGGAAAATGAAAAATATCGCTCGATTGACAAAGAACTAATTTATCGTACCATCTCCTTAGCTTAATCCTAAACCACCAAGCCAAGGAGAAGTATTGTACACAAATATCACGTAATCCAATGGTGAAACCTTAACAAGTCCACTGGTCAAACCAGTGGTTTTCCTGTCTTTTAATTATTTTAATAGAAAATATTTTCTCAATTTATTCCTGTTCCCGATTATATTGACTTCTTAAACCTTCGATAAACCTACTAGTAATTGGATAAGCTCGGATTCGTAGCAATATATAATCTCAGCTTGCGTTGATGATTTTAGCATGGTTTCTGGAAAGCAGGAACTGCACAATCATCCCGAAAGCAGCAATAATTACAGATACAGCAATTGCCAGATGATAATTTAAAAACGTATCATAACATGCCCCCCCCACCAGACCGGCAATGAAACCTGCCAGGCCATGGAAGACAATAATCCATGGGTACACATCAGAAAATAGTGTTGCCCCATAAACCCGTACAACGTTAGCCGGGTATACAACCGCGCAACTACTGAATCCAAAGACCACAGCAAATGTACTCATGCAAAACAGATATTTATTAGAAGACAAAAACAGGAAGATAAGCATCGCGATAATTAGAAAGATAAACATGATGAAGATGGTACGACTTTCCAATTTGTCATAGAGACCACCCCATATAAGCCGACCCGTTGAATTACCCAATGCCATCAGCAACATCGAGGTTTTTAATACAAATCCTGAATGATCATAGGATAGACCAATTGGTTTTAGGTTTCCAATAACCATCAACCCCGGGAACGATATTGCAAACATCCCCATCGTCATAGCCCAGTATTTTTTATCCTGAAACAATGGTCGCGATAATTTTTCTGGTTTTTTTACAATATCCTGATTATCGGAATATTGGATGAACATCCCGCACAGGATGATAGTTGTCCCGTAGACCAGACCAATCCAAGTAAATATCTGTGGAACAGAGTAGTCCGTATCCAACATTCTTTCCGCCAAATTGGCAAGCAGAATCGCTCCACAACCATATCCTGCTACGACAGCCCCACATGCCATTCCGCTTTTATATGGAAACAGTCTGGCTGCCAGACTCAAAACGGTGATATAACCAAAACCAATCGATAGGCCAAAGAGTAATCCCATCGCAAGTAATAAAATCACATAGTCATCACAGAAGTGGGATGCGAGCAAATATGCTGCGATCAGCAATCCCCCCGTCAATAGGATCATTTGCCTAAAACCGAGTCGATGAAGTATTTTGCCGGCATAGATCATTGTCATGGTACTGGTCACGATACACAAGCCAAAGATACTTTGAGTCTGCGAAGCGGAATATCCGTGTTGTAACATTAGCGGAGGCACAAAAACACTCCATGCATAGAAACCTCCCAGACAAACATCGACTATGATACAACAGAACAGAATAAAATATCTTTTCACGAAAGGAACCTTTTAGAGAAGATCATATCCTGCCGACAAACCATAGACCAGACCGCCGTTAAAAGCATCCCCAGCACCAAAAGAATTGACGCAGGTTGTTGGAAAAGATTTCTGATGTCAAATATATCACCAGGTAAAAGAGATTCCTGAGAACTCAGAAACTCAAGCTTCCATGTCCCATTCAGTTGTATTATTTTTTCGGCAGACAAAACAAAACTCTCCTGTCTCAATTGCAAACTCATCTGCAATATGAATTATTGATTTTCATGTGATCTGTTGGTATACATACTTGAATCAATATGTAATTTGTTTATCTAACTGCTTTATTCTTTTAAAACTTAAGCGTTTGCACCCATTGTGCCATTTTTTCATAGTTTCCGCTAAAATAATAAGCGTGGAGTAATTTTAAGTTTTCGCTGTCATCTTTCAGCGATTTAGCCAGTTTTCTGAAAATTGCTTCTTTCAGCTTGGCTCCGTGGAAATACTGTTCCCATGTTGACGAGGCAAACGCCAGATCGTCGATTTCCTTGTCGGAAAGCCCCGTTCTCCAGAATGCTCGGTAAAGGGTGTAAGCCTGCCGCCAGGATTTTTTCGAATGGATTTTAAATTGCTCATGCAGCCCCTGCCACTTCACTTCGGCCGGATCAATCAGTTCACACACATCCGTGCCGTAATCAAGCAGGTTGATCACCAGTTCCGGCTCTTTGTCTCCGTTATCATCAAACTTCACACGGTCGAAATAACCGTTTTTATCCGTATCTTCATACAAAATAACCGCTTCCAGAGTTTTGGCGATCTCATTGGAACAAACCTGCGGCATTGCCGTAGCGCCGTTGTATTGTGCCTTTGAATCAATTGTCCAGGCTCCCCATTCGGCCCCGTAAAGATGAAGCCGGCCGTCCCACGGACTGAAATACAATTTCCCCTTGCCGCTGTTGTCGGTATCAAACTCACCCCGATCTCCCAGTGAGTCACTCTGAGGATGGATATTCATCGGTGTGTTTTCACCGTCGCGTTTGGCCTCATAGGAATTTTTTATTCGTAAAGCATACGGATCATTGGGATAATACAACTCCACCCGTTCCCAGCGGTGATCATCATCGTCTTCGTCAAATACAAAATAGCACCTGTCCCAATCCGGCTTAAACGCCTCCTCATAGCACTTGTCATGCGGCACATAAATCAATTCGTCAATCACACGCCATTCGGTATGCTGAAAATACGGCAATACCCAGTCAGCAGCCTTTAAGTCCGGACAAGGATTGGCATAATGACGGTATTCAAGTCCGGCATTTTTCGCAAAATGCAGAGAAAAATCGTAATCCATTTCGTTGTCACGCTGAGTATCGTTATCAATGTCATACGACACGAAAACAGCATCCGCCTTGGCATCGCAGCCCGGGCTGTCGACATATCGAACCGACATTTCCGTACAGCCGTCATCATCGGTATCATAAAAGGCGAAGGGATTTTCCCAGTTGAGACGTGCATCGCTCAGTGCAAACGGCGCCATGTGAGCTTTCAGAAAAATTGAATCCCCGTTATAATCCGGTGAAAAATTACACCGGCCGGTATTTTTCCAGCAGGGAAAATCCATTCGAGCCCAGTCAAAATAGCCCATCACGCCATCGTGATCGGTGTCTTCAAACACCATGTAATGGGCAATCCCGCCGAACTTCGTTTCTTCGCCGGTTTTGGGATTAATCACAATCACCTGAAAATCAGCCTTGCCGTCACGGTTATTGTCGGCCCATTTAACACACATGTCCGTTGGGCCGTCATAGGTGCCGTCGCCATCCATATCCACCTGCAGGCAATCGGCCACAATGTCACCCAGCCTGTCGGTTTTTGACATGTCATCGTTTTCATCAATCCAGCGGCAACGCTTACCGTTCCACCACTTCTCAAGCACATCAGGATCACCGTCTTTGTCGACATCCGTAAAAATGATCTTTTCTGACATATCGCCCAAAGCACTTTTATGCGGTAGCCCAGCCATAACCCAATTCCCTCCTGAAACCGCAACAACAGACAAAAACAGGCAGAACCTTCGGAAAATGTTTAAGTTCAGCTCTGAAAACAATGACACCATAGTAAACTTTCCCTTAATTTCAATATTTTATTCATTTATATTTCTAAACTGCATGGATCGTTATTGATCCATGCAGTTCCTTGTTAAGCAATTGTATCTGATTTATATCACATTTTATGCATTATCAAGATACTTAGTTTATACTCGTTAATTGTTTTGAGATTGTAGTGATCACTGCTCATGCGGCCCGATGTCCGGATTGCCGGTGAACAGCGGATTGCCCCAGAAGTCTTCGCCGCCGGGGTATTTTGGCAGACCGGCGCCAATACACGGCGAATTGCTCCAGAGCTTATACCCCACAATCGAATCAAAGCCGTAACCGTACGACAGCGACACCACATTCGGATTCGATGTGATATTGTTGTTGCCGGACGGATGACCATCCTGCCAGATAATAAAATCGCCGATCCTGTACCAAACTTTCTTATGGGTTCCATAGAAACAGTTGTTATCCCACCAGTGAGTCGAGTCATCATTTACAAGATATCGTGCTGTCCCGTGAGAATAAATGATGTTGTTATTCCAGATATAAAGGGAATCATCTCCGTAAGTATGGCCCGTACTGACAAGATGAACATCTTTACCGGAAGGGATATAGATAAAGTTGTTATAGATGCTGGCATTGGTCACTTCTTTCCAGCAATAGAAGATAGATTCATCCGAACTGCCGTCATTAATACTGATATTATAACGAATTGTCGGATTCTGATTACCATAGACATTGTCAGGATTCTGAGGTTCGTTGCAGATCAGCATAAAACCGCCGGGGTTGTCATGACTGTAGTTGTACTGGTAAGTGGTTCCGGTACATTCATAGTCACAGTCATAGGCATTGCCGTCATCTCCCTCTTCATTAACCGTATTATAAACCTCATTGTACTGGAACAGGGTATTGTGTGCAGCAAAGGGCCACATCCCAACGCCCTTGGCCGTATTGACTTCATTATACTCAACCAGAGCCGATTCTGTTCCTGTAACAAGAACGGCAGAAGAGCGAAGATCTTCAAAGTAGTTGCCGCGTACCACGACATTCGTTGCCTGCTGTTCTGACAAAAGCTTACTGCCGCCACCGATAAACACACCATACGGATCAGCATCTTCGATATAACAATCCTCAATCAAAATATCGTTTAAGTACGATTCATATTGACCCCCATCCGGATCCCATCTGCCCGTCGAAATAGCACCGGTACCCCAGCCGTCAAGGCTGCTGACGCCGCGAACATCGTGAATATAGAGATCTTTCAGATAAATGTGATTCATCTGCCCATAGTTAACCGACGATACAGAGACACCGGTTCGCGGAGTTGCATCGGTTGGGCCATCATTGGTCAACTGAAGGTTGTTGATCTCCCAGTATTCAATGCTTTGAATTTTCAGGGTATCGTTCCCATACGGATAGCCGTTAATGCGAGGCTTATTATTTTTATTGGAAATATCACCATAAGCATCAATGACAATCGGATTGGCAGCCGTTCCGGACCCTTGGGCCGGCCCCCATGCATCGCCGATTTCCATGCAGCCGTTCCATGTACAGCCGGCCTTGAAATAGATATGATCCCCCGGCTGGAACGTGGCCGAATTAAACTTGCTCAAACTCTGCCACGCCTGCGACGGCGAGGTGCCGGTATTGCTGTCATTGCCGTTGACACTGTCAAAGTAGAAACAGTCATCATAGGCCTTAACAGTCGTTCTGTTTGTGCCGGCATTATACGCATAGGTCACCGTACCATTTCCACCGTGGGCAATAATATTACCATTGTTGATATGCCATGCAATAGCCGCGGTGCAATCGCCCTGCAGCTTCATCACGCCGGCGTAAATATCGATCAGACCAGTGAACTCGGTATTCGGATTGGAGAGACTTCCGCTGGAATAATCAGAAAACTGGGTGCCATTATGGATATCCAGAACGCCATCATACAAATACAGAACCGTATCAACCCCATTATAGCCATTGAGCGTCCATGATGAGGTGTTGATCCGTAACGTACCGCCGCTGATAATAACAACAGTTCCTTTGAAGTAGCCTTTGTCCGTACTGAACAAACCATCTTCGAGTGTAAAAGCGCCCAGCGGACCGGAATACATTTGGTACAGATAAAAATCATTATAAACCGTCAAAGAAGCTGTAACCGGATCATCTTCCGTACCTACATACAGTTTGCGGGGCGTAGAAATCGTAGAGCCATCGGCTATGACATCAACCATCTGTGAAGCATAGCGACCAATAAAAGCATTTTTATCGTAACCGGGAACCCCAGCTGATGACCAGTTGGAAGCATCGGTCCAACTAATAGCATCGCCATCGCCTTGGAAATAGGTATTTGCAGCGCTGCCAATCGAAGACGTTACGACCGTGGTATTTGTATTTGAATCGTAATAGTAACTCAGTGTGCCCACTCCATTGTGACCGATGATGTTGCCATTGCTGATATGCCAGGCAATCGCTGCTGTGCAGTCGCCCTGCATCGTCATGGTCCCCGTATAAATATCGATCACCCCGGTAAACTCGGTGTTCGGATTTGAGAGGCTGCCACTGGAGTAATCTGAAAACTGGGTGCCGTTTAGGATCTCCAGATCGCCGTTCTGCAAGTATAAGATTGAATCGACACCATTGTAACCATTGAGTGTCCATGACGAACTGTTGATCTGCAAGGTACCGCCATTAATCGTAACAACGGTTCCTTTGAAGTAGCCTTTGTCTGTACTGAATACCCCACCCTCGATCGTTAATTCGCCCAGCGGACCGGAATACGTCTGATAGACATCAACATCGCTGAACGCTGTTAACGAGGCCGCGACCGGATCATCCTCCGTCCCCACATAAAGCCTGTATGCAGTACACGTGGCGGCACTATAAGCAGCCACATCAAAGACCTGCGAGGCATTGCGGCCAATAAAAGCGGTCGTGCCACTTGTCGGAACCGCTGCATCTGTCCAGTTGGATGCGTCGGACCAGCTTACCGCATCACCGCCGCCTGTAAAATAGCTTGCTGCCAAAACAGGGCAACAGCTCATTACAACCCACATTAAAACAATACATTTCCTTGCCATTTCCTTTCTCCTTAAAAAAGATTAAAATTTTTGAATGGGCAACTGCAGACTCTATCTATCCAGAGTTTTTTTCAAAAAAAGGATCTGCGTCTGTGGTGATTTAAGAGCTGATGTTATTTAAAACATCGAAGGAGAGTTTACATAATCGATGTGGTGCTAAAAAACGATCAAATCATATAATGCCTGGTGGCCAAAAAGTAAACTCCATTTAAATTTCCTTCCAACATATGATTACATTCTGCATAAATCTTGAATTAAAAAGGGCTACCGGGAAATCCCGATAGCCCCATCATTGCTTATCTGTTTAAGGATTCAGAGCCGTGTTGGCTGCTGATAAGACCTCCAGCATGTAGCTTCTGTCATTATCGATGGTAATGTTCCAAACACCTTCCTGACTCGAATAATCAAATACCCATGTACATGCAAAGGTAATTCCATCATTGATCATATCATTCACCTCATCAGTATAGGCCTCCTGAACACTTGAATAGCCGCCATTATGCACCCAATCGAGATCGGTATTTTCATGAACACCAAATTCGCCAACGAACAGCGGCATATTCCAACTGTCCGCAGAATTTACAGCAGCCAACAGTTTATCGTTGCCCCAACCATAATAGTGAATTGAAACGACATCAAACATCTCATGGTCTTCCCATCTTTCTGGTTCTGCGCCATACTGGGTAACACCGCCAATGTTACTCTTCCGGATGGCGTGCCCGCTTGAGATAAAGCGATTCTTATCGACTTTTCGAACCGCGGTCACAAAGTTGTCTGATATAGCACGCATCAGTGCAAGGTCGATCTTATCTAATATCGGATCGCGCGTCGTCGGATGCCCTTCCGTCCCATGCGAATCAGATGCGATTGCCTCATATTCGGCGGAAAGATTATACTCGTTGCCCATTTCCCAGCCCCAGAAGGCCGGACAGTTCTTGTAGCGGGTATAGATTTCCCGAACATATTGCTCCATGAATTTATAGCTTTCGCTGCTGGTATCATCCAGGTCGGTAATGTGTTCACTCACCAAATCAGGCAACGTATACCACAACCAGAAGACGCTCATGATCACGCCGACATTGTTTTCCTCAGCATTGGCCATGACCGCATCGAACATCTCAAAATACTGATCCTTATCCGCAAAATACAAGTCCCAATCGTTAACCCAGAAACCACCGCCAAAGACGCGGACAAATGGGATGTTCTTATTCGCAAGCACTTTAAAACCGTCTTCATAACTGGTGTTTTGCGAATCCTTTACTTTCCGGGAGAAGGCCGTGATATAGTTGACACCATAGCCCTTAAACTCAGCACCGTCGTGCTTGATGTCGCCGTTATCGATATACAGCCCCAGCGGTGTATCGGTGACCTTGAAGGACCAGACCTTGCCCGTACGGACGGTAGCCCCCTCAACCGTATCAATTCGCCAGTAGTAGCGTTTGCCGGTTGTCAGGGCCGGACAGGTCCAGGTGCCTGCCGAGGTCGCCGTCTGGTAAGAACCGGCAGCCGCAGCCTGACTGTAACTGTCGGCAAAATAGACATTGCAGCTGTCAATCGCCGCGTCCGTTTCCCAGACCAATTCTACTGTACCGTTGACAACATAATTATCCCCGTTAACAGGATACTCATTGTAAGCCAGCATCGGGTCGTTCAGATCATCCGTCGTGAATGACCACACATCGCCAGTAACCTCAACATCATTCACATCCGTTGAATCCACACGCCAGAAATAGCCCGTTCCATCATCAAACGCTGCGGCATAAGAGGTCGGAATATTGGGGTCAAATCCGGGATCTAAACTGTAGTCAAACGTCGCAATCGGCTCCAATGACACGGTATCCTGCCATTCGGAAGCCAGTATTGCAAAATCACGCAGGTTTATTTCCTGATCATCCGTCATATCCACGGCTTTGACTGCCAGCCAGGATTCATCCAGATAATTCAACATCAGCGTCAACAAGTCGTCCATATCAACCGCTTGATCGTCATTCAAATCCGCCTGAAGACCTTTGGCCATATACAGGGTATCAGCCACCACCGTATCGCCTACAAGCCAACTCAACCCGGCATCGACCGCAACATGTGTTTGGCCGTCTTCGGGAATCGGATCATAGGCATTGCGTCGATCTTCCCGAGCCGTCAGAATCGTCTGGTTGAGCTCTGAATCGTAATACATATCAACCACACTGGGAACATTCGGATCGGTCCCATCATTACCGTAAGCAGTAATATGATACTCATCAATCCAGTCCTGAACGGTCGTACGCTGGTCCTGGGCAAATTTGACGGTACCGCCGTAGATATCAATGTTGCATGTTTCGCCTTCAAGGAACGGGGCATTCGGAGACGGCATGTTCGAAAAATACAGGATACCGTCACCCAGCACCTTGATACCGCCTCGTCCCAGTGAATCCTTTCGGAATTTCCAGTAGTTTGTCCCGATGGAAAGTATCCCTTCAAGATCAAACTCTCCCCCCGCCGACTCCAATATCCCCCACTTGCCCCGGCCGCCGGCATCAATGGTAACCTTGCCGGTCCCGGCAATATACAGTCGGTAAAGCTGCCAGAATCCATACCGGCCGACATGCACGCCCTGTTGGCGATCGTCATAACCCAGCCAGAAATTTCCGCCATAAGAATAATAGGGAACTTCGATACATGTTCTGTCAATCCATGATTCCAGGAAATCACCTTCGTGGCCATCATACGTCGGGATTGGCAGACCTTCGACCTCAGAGTGCCAGTTCAGCGGGTCACTCCAACTGCTGCCGTCACCACACCGGATCCATTGGTAATCCAGGGTTTGAGAGTTTCGTACGGCCACATTCAGCAGGCTTGGATTGATAACAACCATATAGACTTTGCCGGGGATAATCTCACCGGTACCTGAAACGATCTCGTCCACACGCCAGTAATATTTGCAGCCAAGGTAACTGTCTTCGATCTGCCAGGTGGTTCCTTTATAAGGCGTGCCGGGATCACTGACCAGGTTCAGGGCTGACGGTGTTACCGAGTTCGGATCCGACACATAAATATTGTAACCAGCCGGTACCGGGGCCTCCGAACCGGGCTGCCAGTTCAACTGAAATGTTTTCCGGCCATCCAGCGTTAAAGAGATCCCATTGGTCGGCCAGGTATTAACCACAACGGTATTTTCAATCGCCCTGACACGCGTCAAACCTGTCGTTTCATCATAGTTCATATCCAATTGATCCGTCGCATCCTGGCCAAAGGCAAGAATATTGCCGTGATTGACATGCCACGACAGTGCATCTCGAACATCGCCCTTCATCAGCAGTTCACCACCACGGAAATCCAAGGTGCCCGTAAACGAGGGATTATATTCCGTGTATGTTCCGCCCACGCTTGAAAAACTGCCGCTGTTTGCAATGTAAAAAGTACCGCCATTGAGATTCACAACCGCCGGCACACCGTCATTATCGCCGATGTACCAATATGAAGATCGAACCTTCAAAACCCCAGCGTTAATATTAATCTCATTGCAGCGGAAATAGCCAAAGTAGGTATCAAAAACCCCGGCATTTATATTGAGCGTTCCCTTGGGCCCCACAAATGTCTGGACGGCATAGAGATCATCATTGACCGTCAGGGTCGAAGATGCATAATCTTCGGCACGACCCAGATAGAGCTTGCTAACCCATGCTTTGCCGCCTTCAACCGTCACATTCGGATCGTCATACGAAGACTTACCAATGTAGGTGTCCTGCGTGCTGGGGTTTTCGTAATACGGAGTCGCCCCGGCCGACCAGTTATTGGGATCAAACCAGCTGACGCCATCGCCATTGCCGCTAAAATAATTAAGAGCAGCTGTATCAGGAATCGCCCGCACAATGGTTTTATCTACTGCACTATCATAATCGATTTCCAGATTGCCGACCGTTGCCCCATGGTTATACGACTTGAAGTTGGCAATATGGTTCTGAATCGCCGGGGTCATGTCACCATCCATAATGAACAGACCGCCGGCAAGGTTAATCGTGCCGGTAAAGTAACTATTCGTTGTGGCTGACGTACCGCCCCAGCCATCCACAAAATAGGTGCCGCCGTTTAAAATCTGGAAAGCACCATCGTTAATTTTAACAACCGAGGCATTAGCATCGTCCCAAATCGCCCAGTTCGCCGTTCGGTTCACAAACAGACCGCCATTAATATAAGCCGCTGTTCCTTTAAAGGATGCCTGGTAAACACTGACGATTCCATCCTCTAGAAGAAACCTCCCGGCATTGCTTGACAGAAACGTGGATGCAACATAAAGGTCATCGTAAACAGTCAAAGAAGAAGCTGGCCCGGAATCACCCAGGTACAGTTTGGACGCACTGAGAGACTCGCCGCCGGCAACAACATCATACCCGGCACCGTCTTTAATTTGAGCTTCGATACCACCGGAACTGGAGGGAACACCGCTGGTCCAGTTGTCTGCATCCGTCCAGCTTGTCCCGTCGCCGCCACCGTCAAAGTAACTTACTGCACCTAAAACAGAAGCACTAAAGCTCAAAGCGACGACCATGAGTAAATATAAACTTTTTCTAAACATTACTTTCTCTCACAAAAAAAGGTTGAAATTTTCACCGATTCTTTCAGCACAAAAACTTTAGTTTAAAAAAACTAATAGGTTTAATATTCCAGAGGCATGTCGTTTTTGATTCTCCCGCAACAAAACGATATCCGTCCGTCCAGCAAAACTTGCCGCGGGGGCATCTGGCCATTCAACATCAAAAGCTGGAATCCCCAGAACCTTATAGCACCAACACGGAAGCGAACCAGACGACGTTGAATAGGTAACAGCCCCTGAGATGCCCGCACCGTCTTCCAGATATAAATATCCCCTTCCATAAATTTCGAAGAACTCTTGAGCTTGTTGTCCATAGCTTGTATCACCACTTGCAGCACTTGCGGCTAAAAACTGTCGACCGGTGACACTGGCAAGATGATGGTAACTCAAGACAACGCTTGGATTGGCTTGCTGGATAAACGCCATTACCGCCTGCACTTCCGGCTCACTGGCCGGATAAGGCCCGCGATAGGTCAGCGCAAACTCATCGTCAGTACAGTAACCGTAACTGGTATCGACAATTTCCCAATCGGCTGGAAAATTCCGATTCAGATCGACATTGTTGGCATTGGTCCGCAAATAATAGGGAACTCCCTGAGCACTTCGTTGCCGTTGGTCGAAATTAACCACCGGAATCGCAGAAATCGATACCGTATCAAATACTTCCGGATGCTCCTGAAGTAATTGACGGATTACGGAAAGGATAATTTCCGGACCGGACTCTCCGGCATGAATGGCGCCCACCATCATAATGTTCGTGGACGCATTACCAATCGACACCCCGATGATATCCTTGCCCTGAACGGTTTTGCCGATAACTTCCTGTGTCACAAGACTTGGCCAATCGGCCTGCAACTGATTGATCTCTGTGTAAATCTTTTCCTGGGACCACCAGACATTCGGATTGCGATATGTGATAATTGCCGGGCCGGCCGGTCGTGCATTGGGGACTGAAACCCAGTAAGCATAAGTCGAGCCCAACTGAATAGCACTGTCGGTATAAGAATACTGAATCCCGCGAAGGTCCGTAATGGGCCCCTCGTAAATCAACTCGGTCTCCTGGCACTGCATGCCGTCAGCAAATTCCTCAAAGTCACGCCGCCAAACAAGATCTGTTATTTGCTTGCGGAAGACTTGGATCATTGACGGATCGAATTGGCGCCCCTCCCAGAGACTGTAATTCGACTTATAGAACGTCAATTTGGTCTGGCCGTCTACGACAACGGCATTCAGCTTTCTGAACGGCTTTGAATAAATATTCTTGCTTTCAAGGGTTTCCAACCAATTAGCCGACAGCGTCGCCATATCAACCAGATTCACGATACCGTCATTGTTAAGATCACCGGTATAAAAAACAGTATCACTGGAATTACCTGCGACAGGCAATTCACTGACACTCAAGCCGTCCCAGGCCGTCTCACCGAAAGTAGACCACGCTTTAATTAAGGCAATTGAACAAAAACCGTTCAGAACATTCGTTGTTTCAACAAGCTGATCGTTAAAGCATAATTCCGTCGATCCATCTGAGTTAAACACAAAAGAGACTTTATTCCAGCCCGTTGGCGGGTAGATGTCGTACGAAATGCGATTATGGTCTCCGCTAACATTGTATAAGGCCTGTAACCTATCCTCGCCAACACGGTCATCATAGCCGTTATAAAACAGGACAAAGTTGCCGTCGACATCGTAGACTCCCACAGCAACCTGTCCCTGTGAGCTTTCTCCCTTATACTGTCGGATCGACACGTCAACACCATCTCGATTTTCCACGAAAAATGTCTTTCGTACCAGCGACTTCATGCCATCAGTAAATGCAACCGATTTCTGCTTGCTGCAGGAGGTCTCACTGGACAAAAACGGCCATATCCCAATCTGCTCATCATACCACCAACCGTTGTTTTGCATCATGGACCAATTGCCATACTCAAAATCCTCATAATAAAGTCCGCTATTGACCGGATTATAAGTTCCATTCTGATCAAGCCACCGTTGTGCCATCACCACTTGGTCGTTCAAATCAATCAGGCAGTCACCGTTCAGATCGGCTTCTGTTATGGGAGGGTTGTTCCAGCATTGATAGCCCGCCACATCAATCCCGTCAAAACAGACATTACGGTCACTGCCCGCACTCCAGGCCCTTCCGAAATTAACCACACTCAAACCGGCAGCCTGGTTGTCCGTCAACTTAAGGCTGTCATTCAGATAAATCGCGGCGGTCCCATCGGTATAAACAACGTTAATTTTGTTCCATCCGGGGTTCATCTTGCCATACTCGACATAACTGGAACCGCTTAAATTAATGACAAATGTTCCATCAGTGTTCATGCAGCGTAAGACGATATAAGGCCCGCTGCCGGAGATAAGACTGATATAACTGTCTTGTGCTGAGTATCCCGGCGCTCCGCAGAACCAGTAAACCGTAAACGCGGTGTTAGGATGGGTCTGATCGAAAAAAGTTTTGCTTATCTTCTGGTCCTTATAAGCACCCGGCAAAAGTAATGAACGTGACCCATCATAGACTTTATAGGAAGTAATCGACATTTTGTTTGTAACTGCCCCCACCTCTTGCCAGCCATTAGTGAACAGTTCATTGATTGAATCCACTTCAAACCGGGCATCGGCTGCAAAAGCAATGTCCCACCTCATGGTCATCGCACAAAGAAAACTCAGAATTAGCACTCTCTTGGACATATTACATCCTCAAAATGACCGATTTCATCCGCGCGGAATTCACTTAACACTTACCGTCTCGGTAAATGACACATGAAACCTATTTTCAGGAACCGCCCTTAGGAAGCAACGGTTCGTTTTACTGCTATCAATAATATATCTACACAAAATTTCTTAGCGACGACGACGTGAAGCCAATACACAACTGCCAAGGCCCAGCAGAATCAGCGTTGCCGGTTCGGGAATTGCCGCAACAGTCGTCAGGTCAGTGTCCGCATCATAGGTAATTACCAGGTTTTCACTGGTTGCAGCTTCGCCATTAACGCGGAAGTTGCCATTATTCAAATGCCAAGTAACCGCAGCCGTATCGTCACCATCCAGTATCCATTCACCACCACAGAAATCAATAATCCCGGTAAAATCGGCATTGGACGCTGTCGCACTAGGAGCATACCAACCACCGAATGCTGTTCCATTCTGAATTTTAAATGTTCCACCCTCATTCAGCGTCACAATCGTACTGCCGGTAATGGCCCACTGTGAAAGCCTCAGTAGTACGGTACCACCATCGTTGATCGTAACAGCGGTATCGGCCCAAGAGGTTCTGCCGCCGCTGAGCGTCCCGCTGTCAACCGTGAGCAAACCGTACGCCCCGGAATAGAGCACATCAGAAACATAAAGATCGCTCTGAACAGTCAAAGAATAGGTAGTGGTGCCATTGCCAACATAAAGTTTTGACGCCGTAAGACCAGTGCCATTGGCAACCACATCAAAGCCGGAACCAGCCTTAAGCTGAGCCTCAATACCACCACTGCTGCTGGGAATCCCAGCCGTCCAGTTATCTGCATCAGTCCAGTTGACACCGTCACCACCACCATCAAAGTAACTAACCGTACCCAATGCACTACCGCAACTTAACGCAACAACTGCCATCAAAACTAAGCCTTTTCTAATAAACATTTTTCCACTCTCCTCTTGAGCCGACATCTGGTCATTATTTAATCCAACCATTGGATCCATCAATCAAGTAAGCCAAGCGGCTCAAATCCTGTCTCACCCAATCTTGTTTTTTTACTACAACCGTTTTTTCAAAACGAATACATCTTTCTTCAAAGATTAATATGGACACTCTGGAATAACACCATTGGGTATCGGCCAGTGATCCTGGAATTCCGTCTGATCAATCCAGTGTTTCCACCACTCGGCCGTCGGCCCGTTTTCTGACGGCCACAGCTTGATCTCTTCGACATGCCCGTCAATATAGCTGTAAACACACCGATCCTTGTGACTGACAAACAATCTCTCCTCTTCCTTCGAAGCCCAACTGGCGGCATCTCCGACAATCCCGGTCGAACCTCTTAATTTGGCGGTCTTAATTTTTTCATCAGGCCAACAGAGCATCCCAATACGATACTGAGTGGAAGAAACAATTCGCCATTGCGGTTTCTCAGTAGATGAAGGAAAAATTGTCTTTAAGTTATCATCGGGATAGTCCGTATCAGGCTTTCGTCTTTTATCCGATGGACAATAAAAAACATCGTAAGCTTCAATCAGTCCGTCACGGTACAGAAGCCCTATACCTGTCCAATACCCTCCGCTTTCAGCTCGTGCAATATCATAGTTCCACGCGGTATTCGACGGAATCAGGTCGTCATTACCTTCTGCATAGACCTGTGTCGCCATCGCAATCTGACGGTTATTACTTGAGCAGATAACCAGCCGAGCTTGTTCTTTGGCTTTTTTCAGAGCGGGCGTAATAATAGCCATCAAGAGGCCAATAATGGCAATCACAACAAGCAGCTCAATCAATGTAAATGCATGGCTTTTGATTGTGTTTTTATTCATCGAACAAATCCTTATATTCTCATGATAATCAACGATCTACCTCACATATTATTATAATGGACTGCCAGCAATCTCCCGAGAATCATCTTCAAAACCGAAGTCCATTAATTGTTGTTCCTGCCCCACAGGTGTATTTAACCTTGCGTAGAAACGTGCAAGTTTTCGTTCGTCTTCCGGTTTCGTCAAATAACTGACAATGAAATAAGCTAAAATACCGGCGGGTAAATACAACATGGATTGATACCAGACCGTGGACCACTTCTCATCGAGCGGCACCAAAAACTTAAGCGTTACAGCCCATACAATCGCTGATGTGATAATACACGCCCATGCTCCCCAGCTATTGCCACGGCGGAAAAACAGTCCCAATAATAGTGTTGGTCCAACAAAGGCCGTCACTTTCCACCAAAACTCAACCGCCTGGCGAACCGAGCCAAACCAGAACGCAACCAATAAACCGCAAAGCACACAGATGACGCCAACAATTCTGGCTACAAACAAGTAATGTTTATCAGTTGCTTGCTTGCAGATATATTTCGCATAGAGATTGCGGGAAAAGATTGCGGCCCCGCAAACCATCGCCGCGTCACAGGTACTCATAGCCGCAGCCATCATACAGGCGATCATCAGACCGGAAAACCCGACCGGTAAATACGTGCGTGTGGCTAGGCCAAAAGACATTTCCGGATCTTCCAGGTTCGGCCAAATCGCTAAAGCACAGAGGCCAACCAATGCCCAGGCAACGGTGCAAAAACGCTTCATAAATGCACCAATCTGACCGCCCAGCCGTAACGTCCACTCATCTTTAGCCGCCTGCTCGGTCTGTTTCATCGGTTCAACCAAGTTGCCCATTAAGCCGTTAATGCACAGCATAAAGATTGCAAATAGACCGATATCCGTTGCTGCAGAGCCCCCCTGAGGCATGGCCAGCGAGAACTTTTCACAGGCAAGCACCTCATGCAAGCCGCTCATGCCGCCAACCTCATTGAATAATGGAGGCAAAAGCATAACCGAAAGAAGCAAAATCATCACTCCCTGAACAACATCCGTTACCGCCGCGGCCAACATCCCCCCCGCGGTACCATAAAGAATAATTACCAATGCCGCCAGGGGAATCGTAAACGCTTTGGTCAACGCGCCATCCGTAACCCCTTCAACAATCTGCCCCATGCCCAGAAGGACAGTTCCGACCATAACACTGACATTCAGAAGTGAACTGACGCTATAAAACGGCCCCAACCCTTTGCTGTATCGCAGATCAAAATAATCCGCACTTGTATATATACGCAAACGCCGTGTGATTGGCTGCAGAATCCACCCAAACGGCATAAAAAGCATGTACAGCCAACTGTACCAGATCCCTGTCATGCCATAGGTGTAAACCGCCCCGGCGATTAGCACCGGATGGGTATTGCTTGTTCCGACTCCAAAGGATTGCATCGTCACCAAAATCTTGCCAAATCTTCTACCGCCAACATAAAAATCCCCCTGGTTTGAAACTTTCTTTGATGTATAAAGTCCAATGACCGTAATACCAACAAAGTATCCAATAATTACAATATAATCAAGCAACGGCATTCAGAGACCTTTCTACGCAGCTAAAAGTAGTTGAACAATTAAAATTGTCATGGCAACCAGTAAAGAGACAACAAAGAAACCAAGGATCGTCTGGCGATACGGCGTAAATAATTTCAACGTCGGTTTCGTGATTGGAAGATTTTGATTTTCATGTTTCATTTCAAAAAACCTTTTGGATAAACACGGCCTTGTTAAATTCTGGCCGTTGTTTTGCGTGTTTTGACTTCCACTGGCAGAATAACATCGGAATTTTCGTCGTCATGACCGTTTATTGAGTTCAGCAAATGCCTGGCGGCCTCAAAACCAATTTCATCCGGCACCTGTGCAACGCTGCTTAATTCAACCCCAACCATCGAACTGGGCAAACAATCATCCAACCCCATTACTGAAAGGTCTCCCGGAACTCGAATCCCTCGCTCGTGACATTCAGCGAGTATCTCGTAAGCTAACCAATCATTCTGAACAACAAAAGCAGTTGCCCTGTCTTCTAAAACTTGCCAGGAGTCAGTCACTTCCTTGGCAAATTTACGTAAACCGTCCTTCCCCCAACCTTTGGTATAAGGGCTTGTTATGATCTTAACATGTTCCCTGCATCCGGCCGCCTTCATCGCCTGAAAGTAACCGTCCTGATGATATTCGGGATTTAAAAAACCAACGGCACTGACCAGATGAATTCGTCGGTGCCCCAAATCCAACAATGTCTGAGTTGCCTGAAAAGCCTGACCAAAATGGTCGCATCGAATCACCGGTAAGTCCAGGCCGGGAATCGGTCTGTCAACCAGAACGACCGGTATTTTGTAAACCTCGCGAATCGTTCGATACAGTTCAATATTTTCAGAGCTACCTGAAAAAGCGGCAATCAAACCATCGACTCTATTGCACATAAAACCATCCAGCAGACTTCTTTCACGCTCAGAGTCGTAATTGTGAACTCCCAGTAGAGGTGTGTATTCCGGTGCGATTTCCTGTTCGATGCCGGCAAGGATTTTCTCATAATAATCCCCATGCAACGCCGCGATTAATACCCCAACCATCTTCGTCGAACTGCTTGTTAAGCTGGCAGCAAGCCTGTTCGTTCGGTACCCCAGCTTGCCCGCAGCTTCCTGGACGGTCTTTATTGTCTCCGGCGAAAGGGAAAATTTCCCTGCCGACTTGCCCCGTATCGCCAGAGAAACAGTTGCGACCGACAACCCCGTCTCTTCCGCTATCTTTTTGAGTGTTACAGCCATCTGAAATCCCATAATTAAGACATAAAACAATGTTTAAAATCACTTAAACTGATTTAATACAAATATACCAAGACAGCCGCGGCGAGTCAAGAAGAAACACAAGACACCAAAAATACTATAAATCAAATTAAAAAAAGGACTTACGTATTATTTAATAAAAATATTTTCAATATTTTTCTCTTGACTTCTTAATCAAAATAACGTTATTATGTCATTAAATCAGTTTAATAGAATTTACAACAGGAAGAATTAACCATGAGATCAATTACGGAAATACCGGGCAGCCTTGAGATTGCAAACAGAGAACTGTATGCGCCAGGCCATTTTGGAAACAGCTACGAAGTTGCGAGCGAGTTCGAAATCGTAGAGTTTTTAAACGATTCCAAACACTGGGGATTCACCGCCTATTCTGAATGGTTTGATACAGCCGGTCTGATCAGTCCTTGGAGCGAAAAGCAAAATTGTGAATATAGCTCACTGCTTTGGAACAAAAAAATATTTTCACTAAAAACGTCAAATAAATTGGGACTCAAGACCGGACTGTCCACTACCCCGAACCATGTTTTCGCTAACCAACTCAAACCTGAAAATGCGGTCAACGCAAACCATCCCCGAATTATGGGACAACTCGTCTGCCCTTCAACTGAAGCCGGGCATGACATTATTCTCCAGAATTATTCCAATATTTTCCGAGATTTATACCAGCACGATGTCAGACTGGATTCGATCAAATTCGGCCCTTATGACTACGGCGGATGCGGCTGCTCTAACTGCAATCCATGGATCGTAGCATTCATCAAGCTCTCTATCGATATCTATAAGATTGCCCAAACATTTTTCCCTGAAATCGAATTCGATCTTGTCGGTTGGTGGTGGAGCGACAAAGAACACAAACTTCTGAGGGAATGGATAAATAGACGGCACGATCTGGATATCAGCAGCATCGCCCTGCATATACGATATAATAAGTATATACCGGAAGAAGTCGAAACGCTGAGTGGGTGTAAAAAAAGAGCGTTTGTACATATTGGCTACGGTAATACCCGGCAAGAAGACGGCATTCAGGACATTTATGGCCTCTGGGGACCGGTAAGTGCTTGTCGAAGACTGTCAAATACTCTGAAAATGCTTAAACTGTATAATTATAACGGGTACATGGCATACGCTGAAGGAGCTTATCATGATCTCAACAATGTCGTTCTGGCTTCACTCTCAAGCGGAAAAGCCACAACGGCCCGAGAAAGCCTTCAAGAGTACGCAAACTACTATTTCAACTGTCTCCCCACCGCTTCGCGTAACTGGGCACATTGGGTGCTTGAATACGAAGACTTTGAACTGCCAAAAATCGAAAAGGCTCAAAAAGATTTTGTGTTAATCCAAAAGGATATGCCGAAAGACAATTATAACTGGCGACTGGAACACTGGAAATCTAAGCTGGAACTTTTAAGACTTCACAACGAGATTTCTAAAATAGCAGGATGGCCTGAACAAAAAATAAATCTGGTTGATAAATGGCGACGAACTTCAGCATCCCTCAGACGAAATATCTACGGGCTAGGCATTGTGAAACATGTTTTCCAAGAACACTACTGCGGAGCCCCGTGGTATAATGAATGGGAGCATTTGACCGGTCGAAAATATCACGAATCTCTCTGTATTGAATACTAAACACCAATCCAAAAGGACCGCAAAAACATGAATACGCCGTTATTAGGCTTATGCCCCATTGGCAAATTCGTTTTCAGTAATGAAGATGCGATCAAGCATAAAAAGCTCATCCAGAAAAAATTGACCGATTTAAACATTCGGTATATTGACATTGATGACATCACTGAAGACGGCTTGGTAAAAAGCCAAGATGATGTCTCTAAAGTCGCCCGGCATTTCAACTCTCAAAATATCGACTGCCTGTTTTTGCCGCACTGCAACTTCGGCACAGAAAGTGCAGTTGGTTTAATCGCCCAAAAACTCCAGGTTCCGACACTATTGTGGGGGCCCAGAGATGAGGCCCCCTTACCAGACGGCACACGACTAAGGGATACACTCTGCGGTTTATTTGCATCAAGCAAAGTCCTCAATAAATTAAACGTACCTTTTACCTATATTGAAAACTGCCACATCAACGACCGGCAATTCAACACAGGGGCCGATACTTTTATTCGAGCCGCCAATGTCGCCAATGCTTTTCGTAAAGGCATGCGAATCGGACAGATTGGTCAACGCATTGACTTCTTCTGGACAACGATCATCAATGAAAGTGAGCTTTTACAGCAATTCAATGTCGAAATTATTCCCGTCGACATGGTTGACTTTATCAAAGCAGCAAAAGCAAAAGCCCAAAGCAAACAGAAAGTTTACCGGGATGAATTAAGCCGGCTTAAAAAAAGCTATCCAATTGAAGGATTTAAGGACGATCAGCCATTAATGAATGTCTTGGCAGTACGCGACCAAACACTTCAAGTCGCCAAAGAACTGCATCTTGAAGGAATCGCCTTTCAAAGTTTCATGTCCATCATTAACGAAATGGGAGCCTATACGACACTGGCAGATACTTTCGTTAACGAACAATACCCGATTGGGTTGGAATCGGATATTCATGGGGTTATCAGCGATATATTATTAAGACGTGCAATGTTGAATACCCAGCCAACATTCATGGCTGAATTTACAATTCGTCACCCTGACAATGACCATTCCGCCCTTCTCTGGCATGCCGGAGCTCCCCTGTCAATGTGTCATCCGGATGATACACTGCGAATCGGGTCACATTGGATCTTACCGAGTTCGCTTTCGGGAATGGTACACTTTAGGATGAAAGACGGTCCTATGACATTTACGCGATTTGACGGAGAAAGAGGCGCCTATAAATTGGCGATTGGGCAGGCCAAAACAATTGAAGGCCCCAAAACGCTCAACAATTATGCGTGGATAGAAGTTGATGACTGGCCTAAATGGGAAAGAAAGCTCATTGAGGGCCCCTTTATTCACCATTTGTCGGTCGCATACGGAAATTATGGCGAGGTTTTACAGGAATCATGTAAATATGTTTCGGGGCTGGAATACACCCGTCTTGACAGCTAATGGCTGGCGCGTGTTTTTATCTATATTAGCAAAACAATATTGGCCTCTTAGCAGTGCCCCATATATAATTTATTTACAATCAAATAATATAATGACAAACCGGGAGTTGTAATGAGATCTTTGATTCATCTTGTACTGTTTAGCTTTTTGACATTGCCGTTCAATCTTTTCGCTGATGCCACGCCGTCTGCTAAAAACGACGTTAAAGAAGATTTCGAACTCATGAAAGGCCGCCTGCGTCACATCGCACTTGGATATAAACCCGATCAAAACGGCACAGAAATGCCGGACGAGCAAACCCTTGCCGCAGCCAAGATGATTCTCGATGAACAAAATGACGACGGAAGCTGGGATTGGATTGATTACGGCAGCCGAAGAGCCTCAGGATGGCCGGGCTATAAGCACTTTTTCAATCTGCTCCCGTTGTGCCAGGTCGGATGTCGCCTGCCGCAGGATTCTAAACAACCCGGTCAATATCTTGATGGAACCCATCGAGCCATTCAATTCTGGAAAGAGCGAAACTTCCGGTCAGATAACTGGTGGCCCCATGAGATTTACATTCCCATGGTGGCCGGACAATTAGTCTTAATGCTGGGGGATGAAGCCAGTCCTGCTGAACGTGACTTTTTAATCAACGAGATCATGTCAGCATCCACAATTAAATCGACCGGACAAAATCGAATCTGGCTCAGCACCAATGTCTTCGTTCGCTCACTGCTACTGAACGACTTTGAAACAGCCACAAACGCAATGGATGCCGTATTGAAAGAACTGAAAATCACAACACACGAAGGGCTTCAGCCGGACTGGAGTTACCATCAGCACGGCAATCAGCTCCAATGGGGCAATTACGGCCTTCATTATGTCGAAGACATGACCAAGTGGTTATGGCTCATCTCGGGGACACAATTTGAAACCCCAGAAAAAGTTGCCATCATGCGGAACTACATCCTGAATGGCCAGCGATGGGTGATTTGGAAAAACTTCTACGATATCAGTGGGCAAGGGCGTCAAATTCGCCCCAACTCAACAAAAATCGGGGGACAAATTCAACTCACATCATCGAATAGAAAATCAAAAATCATCAGCGACCACATGGCCTATATGAAAGCAGCGGACCCGGAATTCAGTGCACAATATCAGGCCCTGATAGATCAGGTTGCTTTACGAAAAGACGCCAAGCCACTGACAGGCAACAAAGTGTACTGGCGTTCCGATTATATGGTCCATCGCACCCCGGATTTCATGACATCCGTCAAAATGAATTCCGCCCATTTGCTCGGAACAGAATCGGGTGGAAACTCCGAAAATATGCTGGGAACCTATCTAAGCGACGGAGCCTGTTTTTTTTATCGAAGCGGCAAGAAATATGATGAAATCTTTCCGGTTTGGAACTGGCGACAAATCCCCGGAACAACACTTCTGCAAAGTAGCAAACCGATTCCCGTCCCCGGCTGGAAAAACCCGGCCAATATGCAGCCCTTTGCCGGGGGAGTCAGTAACGGCTCTTCAGGGTGCGTCGCCATGGATTACAAACGAGATGGTCTGACGGCCCGGAAAGCCTGGTTCGCATCAGGCGATCTAGTTATGTGTCTTGGCACCAATATCACTTCCGGGAATCCCGAGCCGGTAGACACCACGGTTGATCAGTGCCTGCTCAATGCAGCAGTCGTAGTGCAGGATGCTAAGGAGATCAGAAAAATTGAAACCGGCACATACCGCTTTAACACGGTCAAATCAATCACACACGACGGGCTCGTTTACAGCTTTCCCAAACCGCAAAGTATCACACTCGATTGCGGCCGGCAAACCGGCAACTGGAAGCGGATTCTCAAATCAGAAAGTGACAAGGCAATTCAAAAAAATGTTTTTAATCTTCGGATCAATCACGGGGTTAGTCCGAAAAGTGCAGAATATTCGTATTTGGTTTACCCAAAATCAGAAACGACACCAGAGAAGTCCGAAATCCTCTCGAATACTGAGAAAACCCAAGCCGTGCGATTTGAAACTGCCATCATGGCAATCTTTTATGAACCCACCACTTTAAGTTGGGGGCAGGCAAACGCGATAACAGTTAGTTGCCCCTGTGCCATAATGCTTACCCAAAATAAAGACAAGAAATACTCCTATCTCTCTCTATCTGATCCTGATCGTAAGCATACGACGGCAACATTGACCATTAACCTGGACGGACACACCTATGACAAAAATATGACATTCCCATCAGGTGAACAAGCAGGCAGCACAATCCAGGAATCGCTATAAAACTCAAGAATGCTTTTATCGCTTAATTCACTTTTCCCCAATATGCTGTGACTGATTTTGAATATACAAACCTTTCATTAAAGAAGCTGGTTCGTTAAGGTATCAAATCAACCAGTTTATTTCTGGCTTGCTGAACGCACTCAAGCAGTTTTTGAAACAACTGAATATCATTGTCACTGCCCCAAAGCCACTCTAATGTCGCCTTGATCTCCGTATCACTCATGAGTTGCCACTCATGACATATCAATCTTTCAGGTATCTTACAGATCTCTGATTTTCCAAATAAATAAACAATCCCTGCCATTGCTCCCAAGGCGATATTTTGGGGTTTAATGCCTTGGTCCAAACACAGTGCCATTGCCCCGAATATTCGATCATTCACTCCCAGCTTACGAATCGGATCCCGACCGGCACGTTCAACTGTATCCTCTAAATAAGGATTGGTCATACGTTCCAATAAATCTTCAGCATAGTGACGAAACCCATCTTCAGTAAAAAGTTCATCATCTATGGATGAATATTTTTTTCGAAGAGCAGCGCCTGACTCATTTATAAAGGCATCTCTGGCAATCTGCATAATCTGTGAATCATCTCGAAGTCGACTCATCTTGGAATACCCTTTGAACGCTGCAAGATAAGCCATTAAGGCGTGAATCGCATTATGACCGAATAACTTTGCTTCTTCAAAAGGAAGTAATTGATCCTTTTCAATTAACATATCTAACCTCCAACTTTGAAGCCAAGGATTTTATTGCGATTAATCAGGATTCGATCAAATTCCTCAACAAGAAATGCCCGATCTAATCCGGGAGCAATCGGCTTCAGCTTCAAACGATTTATTTTCTCCGGCTCAGATACAATCTGACTCATTTTGCCAATAACCGTATTAATGTATTGGACAAAATGCCGTGGGGGTGTATCCAAAGCTTCATCCACCGCTTTCTCTAATATTTCGGCTGCGTAATTATTATTTTCCGCAGCATAAACAAAAGTTGACAGTACGTCCTTACTATTTGTAAAACCATCGGCGATCAGAGATGCAATACTGTTATTACCGCCGGCCGTATAAAAAGCAACTGAAGGTAATGAGGTAACAATTTCCGTAGCAGAGGCCAATGCCTTCCGTAAAGTCTTGTTGTCCTCATCAACCGTCGAATTAAAGATTTCAACACCCTCAATCCTAAGTGATTCGATGCCGTTTTTACGGGCAATATTGATACAATAGCAACCTTTGTTTGCCCTTACCGCTGTCACCAATTGGTCGTCAACCTCTGCAACGACAACCCGTGAAAAAACGCCGCTTTTTACAGCCTCATGTATAAAAAATCCGGCTTGGATCGGACCAAAACCAAAACCAATAAACACATGATTTAATTGTTTCGAATTATTCATTTTCAGATTTTATTCTTGTGCATAAATTCTATTTCTTTTGCCTTATCCCAATAATGAACAAATTGCAGTGGTGTTGGCTTGACATGTGGATATAAAATCGCTTTTCCGTCAATCTTGGTTTCTTTGATCATTTTCAGAACATCAATCGCGTTATCCAGCGAACCTACTGCAGCCACATAATTCCCAGGGTCAATATCCCGATTGTGTATCGCATTTAACGTGGTGGCCATATCCGACGGTTCCCCCCCACTGGAGCCGACAAATTTAATTTCCTGATAATGAACTTTCAAAGCATCCATTTGTAAAATATGTTTGCCCTTTGGAAGCCCGCCAAACAAATTCGCAACCCCGCCGGCAGCCAACAAGTCAATTGTATTCTGCTGAACGGAATGAATGCCGACTGCCAAAATAATATCATCCGCACCGCCACCATTAGATTCTGTCTTAACAGCAGCCTCCAATTGGTCAGGCAAAACGCACGTCAACTTAACGCCTTTATTCTTCGCTTTTTGAGCAATGTTTCTTTTAACAATGTCAAGCCGTTCCGGCTGTAGATCTGACACAATCAAAACCTTAGGATTGAATCTTAATGCCAGTTCAGCATGAATCCTGCCCATTGCACCCGCACCAACCACAACGCTCACTCCGCCTGACAAGAGCCCCAGTCTGGATTCTCTCGGAGCATGCGGACCCGCTTTGTGGATGTGGTAATTCCTTTCTTGAGCAGAGACAATACAGCTAATCGGTTCTGCCATTGAAACCGCAAAATATGGCATTTGTTCATCCGGCAACGGTAGCATACACTGAGCTTTCAGGACTTCTTCGGTTACCACAATGTATTGAGCTAAATGCCCGCCAAGGGTGTAACCAACCGCACATTTATGCATATTTTCAACATCACGGTAACGCTGCCGATGATTAATCGGTTCCGTATCAACGGCCGGCTGAATCGCAAAACGCTGCCCCGGACGATATTGATGCTTGAGATTGTCTCCAACCTGAACCAGCGTAATCGCTCCTTCATCGCCAAGAACGACAGGATTCTTTTCCATATCCCAGCCGCGAATAAATGTATGATCCGGTCCTTGCTCAATCAGCTTCAAGATACTCGTACAAACACCTGCGGCATCTACGCGAGCCAAAAGCTGATTGGAATTGATTTCAGGAATCGGGACATTCGCAATTTGCAAATTCTCAAACCCCGTCCCCCTGGCAATCAGAGCCTGCATCATCTTGGGAACAATAAAATCCATCTTGTTTACATCATCACTGGTGTCAGACATCTCATCCCCTTCAGACCACAGCGATGCTTGCATTTCTCTGCGATTCAAGCGCCGCGGTGAAAAGATCATGGCTCAGCTCTGCTTCCTTTGGCGTTACACAACCGGCAAACCTGCTCTTTGGCTTTCCATTGTGAAGTTCATACAGAAATGATGCCCACATTTGAAGAATCGAATCCGAAAATCCGGCTTCAAATATACCGCCGGTAATGGATTGATAAGCCATTTCATGACCCATATCTATCACCTGCCAAAACTGTTCACCACCACGATATTCCATGATTTCCAGCGTATTGATCTGCTTACTGGACCACCGTGCAGAGGCCCTTGTCCCTAACACTTCCAAATACCAGGTATTCTTTTGTCCGGGAGCAATCCGTTGTGTTTTAATGGTCATCGGGAATACTTGACCAGAGTCAGCCTCAATAGCTTCACAGAATAAAGTCGCATTGTCCCAGGTTTCACAAGCCGCCATTTCTCCTTCACCATTCGGCCTTTCAGTAACAATATTGGAAAGAATGGCACGTACATTTTTAGGCACCCATCCCGCACGGAACGGCATATGACAGGTATGCATCCCCAAATCTCCCATGCAACCGTATTCTCCATTGAATTTCAGCATCCGTTTCCAGTTAATAGGCTTGTTGAAATCCATATCGGAAGAATGCAAAAATCCGCAATTGACTTCAAGGAGGGTCCCAAAAGCTTTTTCCTCGATCATTTTACCAATCTTCTGGACACCGGGAAAAAACGGGAATTCACTGGCACAACGTACAAAGACATCGGGGTGCCGCTGAATACATTCCATGATTGCGCTGTTATCTTCCTTATCCATGCCGAAGGGTTTCTCTCCCATCAGATGTTTTCCGGACTGAATCGCTGCACAGTACATTTCCGCATGCAGATTATGAGGGACTGCAACATAAACAGCCTGTACATCATCATTAGCCAGTAACTGTCGATAATCAGTCGTCGCCTGTTTAACGGATGGAATGTTGTCTGTAAACCAGCCCATTTTTTCCGGCGTCCGGTTACAGACCGCTACAATTTCAGGACGTACACCTAATTCCGCCAGATGGCACCAGCGAGCAGCCGCACTGGCAAACTCGCGGCCCATCAAACCACAGCCAATGATTCCAAATTTGACTGTTCGCATCTTACAGCAACTCCTTTTCCGTTTCACCGATGGCCTCATCAATGATATCAAGCCCTTTCATCAACACTTCATCTTCCATCACTACCGGTGGAGACATGCGTAAGATATGACCGGCAGGAATCCAAGCCAGTCCCTTTTGGAATGCCTTTTGATAAACCAATTGTCCCGCCTTATTAAACGGCTCTTTTGTATCCTTATCTTTAACCAGCTCAATCCCCATTAAACACCCTTTGGCTCTGACATCGCCCACGATCGGATGCTCTTCTTTCATTTTGTTCATGCGTTCCAGTGCAATATTGCCCAGATGCGTTGAACGTTCCAGAAGATTTTCCTCCTCGATAGCTTCGATACTGGCCAAAGCCGCGGCACAAGCCATCGGATTGCCCCCATAGCTGCTAGAAGCCGAGATCGATTCAAAACTTTCCTTGTATGGTTCACGGACCGCTACGCAAGTCACCGGGAAACCATTGCCAAAGCCTTTACCCATTGTGACGATATCCGGCACGACATCCCAGTGTTCCATGCACAGCCATTTACCCGTTCGTGCGGTACTGGTCAAAACTTCATCAATCATCAGCAAAAGGCCTTTTTCATCGCAATACCGGCGCAGCTTCGGGAAAAAATCATCCGGCGGCATAATCGAACCACCCCAGCCTTGGATCGGCTCCAAAACAAAACCGGCAACCTTGTTAACGGTTCCTTTTGAAATATATTCATCATAGAATTCGATGTATTTGTCCGTATCAATTGAGCCGTCCGCTTTGGTCCACATCGGACGATAAGCGTCCGGCCTTGGTACCATATGCATCCCCG
Source organism: Anaerohalosphaeraceae bacterium (assembly GCA_963675155.1). GTDB lineage: Bacteria > Planctomycetota > Phycisphaerae > Sedimentisphaerales > Anaerohalosphaeraceae > 4572-13. Next base: position 3,100,468 of record OY775912.1, read on the forward strand.
GAGCCCTGACCGGCCCGTATGCCTCTGCACGAATGTGCCCCAACGAGACCCCGCCATAAGTCTTACCATGGTAATCATAAAAACAGGAGATCATCTCATAATTACCGGAAGCTGCACGCAATACTCGCTGGCCCGCTTCAACCGCGGTGGTTCCGGAATCATAAAATTGGAACCCATTGAGATCACCTGGCAGAATTTCCGCCAACTTTTCTACAAGACGCGTTTTAATCTCAGTTGTAAAATCATGGCAATTCATTAATTGCCCAGCCGTATTCTGGACAGCCTCGGTCACTTTGGGGTGACAATGCCCTAACGTTGTTACATAAATCCCAGATGAAAAGTCGATATAGCGATTGCCGTCAACATCGACTAGTTCACACCCCTTCCCATAATCAAATACGACGGGAAAGAGCTTTACCTGTCCCGATAAGCCTTTAAAGTATTTTGTGCATCGTGTGTGCATTTCATTGGATTTTGGCCCCGGAGCAGGCACTTTCATGTCCGGAACCTGATTCAAATCTAAATGTGCCCAAGCCGGTGATTCGGCTGTATTAGCCATGCTTTGTGTCATTGTATTATTACTCCGAATAAATTTATCCATTCACCGCGATCACTGTCGCGCCACTGTTCTCAAAATCGCTTTTCACTATATCCGCGATTTTATCATCCGTAATAAGAGCATCAACTTCATTGACATTCCCATTGGTTGCCAAAGCGGTTTTGCCAACCTTGGAACTGTCGGCAAGAATATAGTTCCTCGCTGCTCGTTTTCGGATCTTCTGGTCAACTTTTACGATCCGCATATCCTCGGTATAAAGAGTGCCATCAGCACCAATCCCGTCAGCCCCTTGAAAGGCAATATCGACCGTGAATAGTTCCAAATTATTTTCCGTGATAAGACCGGTCAAATCAGGACTCCCTTGCCGAATGATTCCCCCCAGAAGAACGGTCTCAATACCGGATGAAAATTGTAAAACCGAAGCCACCGCAAGAGACGGCGTTATCACAGTAAGATTCTTAAAGTCTTTCAATAAGTACGCCAATTCAAGGGTAGTCGTGCCCGTATCGAGTATAATCCGCTGACCGGGCGATATGAACTCAAACGCCTTTTTTGCAATCGCCTGTTTCTCTTTCCTGCGTGTTTGACGTCGCAAGGTAAAATCGAATTCAAACTCCATTTTTTCAGCCGGAACTGCCCCGCCCCAGGTCTTTTTGATGAGCCCTGAATCCTGAAGCTTGTCAAGATCACGATGGATTGTCATCGGAGTGACGCCGAATTTTTCAGCCAGGCGAGGCACCGACACCTGCTGATTGTCCTGAAGCAGCTGCCGTATCTCAGAATGCCGCTTTCCAGCCCTAACCTTTACTGTATTTTTCATATCTCACCTTGCAAATGTTTAATTTAACGATTTATAACATATTCTAACATTTCGTGCTTGCATTTCAAGGGAAATATGGTCTAATATTGAAAAAATTGATAGAAAGCTATGCAATAAATAAAAAAGCGACAGGGAGATTATATAAAATGACACTAAAGGCAGGCGCAGCACAGATTGAGATTACACCGAATGATTCACAGTTTTTATTCGGCTATCCTCATGTTAAACGATACAGCACCGGAGTCCATGACCGACTCTGGAGTTCGGCACTGTACCTTTCAGATGGGAACGAGCAGCTCTTATTCGTTGCCAATGATATCATTTTTATCAGTAAGGAAGTCGCCAGGCAGGCTCGAAAGGCAATTTCAAGGCACACAGGCATTAAGCCGGAAAACATTATGATCACCGCCACACATACTCATTCCGGACCAATTACGGCTAACTATATCAGTAATCAATCTGATCCGGTCATTCCTAAAGCAGACGAAAAATATGTTAATTTCATGATAGATTCAATCATCCGGGCTGCCGTAGACGCCTTTAATGATGCACAGGATGCGATCCTCGGGTTAGGTATAGCCGATGATACCGGGATTGGAACGAATCGGCGTAATCCTGATGGTACTGCTGACCATCAGGTTCCTGCCTTGCTTGTTAAAAACGCCCTGACACACAACAATATCGCCTGTATGCTCATTTGTTCAATCCATCCGACCGTTCTCCATGAAGATTCAACGCTTATCAGCGGTGATTTCCCGGGACTCTCACGAATATACTTACAGGAAAACGCCTTGGGGCAAGACTGTCCGATACTTCATCACACCGGACCATCCGGCAACCAAAGTCCGCGATATGTTACAAAAGAAAATACCTTCAAGGAAGCAAACAGGCTTGGGCAAATTTTAGGCCAAGCTGTTGAAAAAGCTATCTCTAACATTAGGTTTATAGAAAACATTGAATTATCTGTAAAATCTAAGCTCATCGATGAGTTACCTCAAAAGAACTTTCCGACGATCGAAACAGCTCAGCAAAAACTTAAGAATGCCGTTGAAAAGTTAGAACAGCTAAGAAATTCAAACGCCCCACAGCAGGAGATCCGGACTGCTGAATGCGATTGGTTCGGTGCCGAAGAAATCCTCACACTGGCAAAAGCTTCAAAAGACGGTTCCTTGGCAAAAGCATATCAAAGTTGTCTGCCCGCCGAAATCCAGGTCTTCAAAGTCGGAAATTGGACCTTTATCGGTTGGCAGGGAGAGATATTCACAGAATACGCCTTGGCGGTCAAACAGAAAGTAAAGGATACGTTTGTGATCTCTCTTGCTAACGGTGAAATGCAGGGTTATATTGTAACTCAAGAAGCGGCTGACAAAGGCGGTTACGAAGCATCCAACGCCTTGTTTAGTCATCAAGCCGGTGAAATTTTTATTGAGAAAACAATCAAAATTCTGGATGAACTGAAATAATGGAATATGTCTTAGGCATTGACCTCGGTACCAGCTATTTTAAACTGGGTCTATTTGATAAAAAGAGTAAGCTTTGCGGCCTTGGCAGGATCGCCGTTGAAAAAGACACCGGAGATGGCTCCTTATGTGAGTTGCCGACAGAGCGGTTCTGGAACCTGCTTCAAAAGGGATTACGTGATGCATGCAAACAGGCAAAAGCGGAGTTCTCTGATATAAAAGCCATCGGCTACTCGTCTCAGGCCAGCAGTTTTCTTCTGCTTGATGAACATGATACCCCGCTGACACCGCTGATACTTTGGCCGGACCAACGAGCAGATGATGTTTTTTCGGAAGTAAAAAAACTCTGGCAACAGAAAGATTTCCTGCGAACCACCGGCTTGGGAATAGACTGTAATAACCAGCTTTGTATTAATAAGCTGCTCTGGTTCAAAAAAGAACGACCCGACATCTGGAAAAAAGCAAAACGGGCCATGACAATTTCTGATTACCTAACATTCTCGCTAACCGGCCAATATAGCGGAGATTCAGGAACGGCATCGCTGCTGGGTTTACTTGATGTGCAAAGGCTCAAATGGTGGAATAAGGCGTTTGATATCCTCGGCCTTGATACAACGATGTTCTCGAACCCATTGTGCCCCGGAACAATCCTAAATGGTATAAATAAAACAAAGCAACAATTTTTAGGTTTAAATCCTGATGTACCTTTTGTTATAGGGAGTCTGGACCATCATGTTGCTGCCATTGGCGCTGGCGTAGGAACAATCGCTGATATAAGCGAATCGACCGGCACAGTGCTGGCATGTGTAAATTTCACCAAAAAATATGATCCACAAAAAAACATCTGTATCGGCCCGGGGTTAGAAAACGGCCATTTTTACCAGCTTACGTTCGATGCTAACGGAGCCGCCGGTCTGCAATGGTATCAGGAAACATACGCCCCTGACTTAAGCATTGAGCAACTGGTTCAGATGGCGGAGAAAGTCAAACCCGGCTGTGAAGGATTAATGGCACATTCTCGGGAGGACACATATAAAAGCCTTTCCGATTTTAAGCACATAAAGGACAGCCATGGTCACGGACATTTTGTCAGAGCAATCATGGAATCCACAGCAAGAAGTTTGGTTGAACTTATCCATAAATTATCTAAAGAAAAAAAGCCCCAAAGAATCGTCGCAACCGGCGGCGGAGCCAAAAGTGATTTATGGCTGCAAATCAAAGTAGATTTGACGAACACAGAATTCATAACCACTGCTTGTGATGAGCCTGCCTGCTCAGGTGCTGCCATGCTCACGGCCGCTGCAGCCGGATGGTTCGAACCTGCTTGGAATATACCCCGAAACTGGGCAACAATAAACAAATCTTTTCAGCCCTAATGGATTTGCATGACAAATAGGATAGTATTGCTGAAGGAATTTCCAGGCCATAGGCTCTCACAAAAAACACGTGACTGAAAAGAAACTCTCTCTGACACTGCGACTCCATCCGTCGCCCTCATGCGTTCATTCCCCAGGGAGGACCCGTCGCTTACTGGCAGGCATAGTCACCTCCTGTCACTTGCTGACAATATGCCTACATTTTCGTAGACTCAAATACGGAAAAAGTACCGCAGAGTACCGCACAGTACCGCGGTATTTTGATTGCAGCACAACTTTTTACAAATTAGCTTTTTAATATGACATTCAGAGTAATACAGATATGCAGCACACAACAGGATGCAACGTCAAGTACCGCGGTACTGTGCGGTACTCACGGCAAATAAGTGCAACAAATATACGAAGTAAAGCCTTAAAAACGCCTCGCTTCAAGAGTAACCAAGTCCACTTTAGGGCCTTTTTCAGGTATACGGGTGACTCAAAACATAAATATCGCATGTTTGCCCTGCTACTCTTGACAGGCGGTCTGGATGATAGTAAATTAGCCTCCGTTATTGTGGGTTGCACCGAGCTCTGAATACTCATCTCCCTCCCAAGCCCGAATCGTTAATTATACTGGAATACTTATGTCGGATTATGCGTCCAAATACCCGTTATTGGCATTCATGGACACCCTCAATCGGTGGACGGCCGGTGTGCGTCATGAGGACTTCTGGCGAGAAGGAAATGACGTTGATTATGTCAATTATGTTGAAGAAATTCGGCAGCAAGCCAAAGAACTTATCATTTGGATGGAACTGAAGGGGTATGAAGAGCAGGCAATCCGACTGGAATTCGAAATGCAGGCTTTTCGTCAGGCAGTCTGGGATTTTAAGCACACATGCGATTATTCTTCTCATTATCCACCGGACGATGATGACTGCAATCAACGCCGTGACGTGATGGCCGAACAGGCCGAAATCGTCGCCGGTTGTGCAGAAGACCTCAACGATGAAATCGACTCAAGCATCTGGGAGGCGTTTATCAATGCTTGAGCTGGCATCCAAAGTTGAACAAACCCTGCAGACATATGAGTCCAGCCATGCGCGGGACTTGCTGACATCCGCCACTTGGAACCAAGTTCGCAACGGGATTAAGAAGCTGACAGTTGAACTGGAAGTCAAGGGCAAACACCTATCAGCAACCCGTGTGGATCGTGAATACACCCAACTGGCAGACGCGTTGCGACAAGCAGTCACGCAGGAAAATCCGCCCAAAATAAAAGATGACTTCGTGCTGTGGGACATCTCTCAGGAATTTTTGTGTACGCTTCGTGGGTTATCACATTTTCAAACTGAAATCAACGGTCATCACCCTGCTACCGACTTAAAATTCACAGATAGCGTGCAGAACAGCATGCAGATTGATACGACTCCGATTGCCGAAGCCATTAGCACCTCTATTGAGAAACTGGGGCAGGTTTTTCAACCTTCAGCCCCAATCTCAAAACCGAAGCAAAAGAGCACTTCACCTTCGAAATCCAATGCCGTTGACAAGCGATCATGGACCTCTGGCGAGTTGAATGAAGCCATTCGCGAGTATCGTGCCCAACGGGCGTCAATCATTCAGCAATTTACCTCGGTTCTAGAGAATCCCAACGCAACCCCTTCGCAAAAGAACCGGATTCGTCAAAATGCTCGTAAATTATTCGGCCGCAACGCCATCGCTCGTGCCTTGGGCGTTAAATCACCACGCATGGTCGGCGAATCATCGGCATGGAAAGCATTGGCCGGAATCCTTGAGCTTCCTCGCAAAAAAGATGATCCAACCCGCCGGCGGAGTCAGCAAGCCGACCACACTAACACCCCGGACATTCCGGCAACACCCCGAAGTGCACAAAAACCTTATGAGGCCGATGATTCCTCCATACCTGCCGATGTCCTCGATATGCAACAAGAACGCAAACAAACACTCAAGAGCATCCGTAAACTGGCCACATCGGGAGGTGATGGCACACGCGAACATGCCGAATCACTTTTAGATGCCTACGACCGCGGCGAAATGACCGATGAACAGGTCCGTCAGACCGTCGACATGCTGCTGGAAGGTATTTAATAGCAAGCTGCGTTCACGTGTATCTGTACTATTTTTCCTGAATTCCTAATCTTCTTATTATATCCCCACCCCCTCTCTGTCTTTTCATCCCCACCCCAAAAATGGGGATATCCGGACACGTTGCATTCTGCGCAGTATCCATCCCTTTTTTTGACTGGGGACGTCCCCTCCTGACTCCCTGTGAAAGGTAATGCATGGGCATTACCATGATGAAACTTCTTTCACAGGAGAGTCTTATGGAATTATCACACACCAATGACCGGCCCATAGCGGCCGGACAGGCCACAGTACCTGTCACCCCTGCTGCACTCATTTCAATTGACGATGTCGCAGCCACACTGAGTTGCTCAACTCGGCATGTTCGACGCTTGGTCGACACGCAGCGAATCCCACAACCAATCAAGCTTGGCGCCCTGCTTCGCTGGGTGAAGGCCGATTTTGACCAGTGGATCGCCGACGGTTGCCCACCTTGCCGCAAGCGATAAGGCTTTTGCAGGTAAGAGTGCGACTCGTAAACATCACATTAAACCCCTCTGATTTACGGATTTCCCAACTTCATGGAATCAAAAATACAAGAAATACTCAGTCGTTTAGAAAAAGTCAAGGTCACTGGTAACAACAAGTGGGATGCGTGCTGTCCGGCTCATGAGGATCACACGCCCTCCTTGTCGATCACGCAGGCCGAGGACGGTAAAGTGCTGATGCACTGTCATGCCGGCTGTAACATCGAAGACATCCTTTCGGCAATTGATCTGAAAGAGCGCGATTTATTTGCCACTCCAAAAGCAAAACCCAAGGGACGCCGCAAGGTTGAGGCCACCTATGATTATCAGGATGAGCAGGGCAATCTGCTCTACCAGGTGGTTCGGTATACTGACAAAACATTCAGCCAGCGACATCGGGGCGAGAACGGACGCTGGGTTTACAAAGTCAAGGGCCTGTCGCGGGTGTTATATCGATTGCCCGGAATCATCGCAGCCGATGCTGATGCTTGGATTTTTGTGGTCGAAGGTGAAAAAGATGCCGACAATCTGGCTAAATACGATCTGGTCGCCACGACCAACAGCAATGGCGCGGGTCAATGGAAGATACTTTCCGATGATTCAGCGCTGCATAATCGCAAGGTTGTGGTCATCCCGGACAAGGACGATCCCGGTATCAAACACGCTCGCGATGTCTGCCGGCGACTTCGGGACAAGGTCAGCGATCTGCGGTACCTGGAATTACCGGGCGACGGGAAAGATGTGTCCGATTGGCTCAACGCCGGCGGGACCCGCGAGCAATTCTTAGAGTTTGTTGAGTCCGCTCCGACCTGGGAACAACTGGACCCGGAACCGGAGATATTGAGCACTGATGTTTCAGACGAAAATTCTGGAACATGTGTCAAATTGGGTGATCGTGATCCTGATTCTGAACGGATTGTCCTCTCGCCCAAGCGAACACTGCCAACGGCTGAGGCGTTTGTACGTGATTTTTATACACATCCGGACGGCCACACGCTGGTCAGTTATGCCGGGATGATGATGACATGGGATCAGAATCGGTATATGGAAGTCGAGGACCAGACGATCAAAAATAAACTGCAGCCGTGGCTTCATGAAGCACTTCGGTATCACTATAACTCCCGCAGCGGCACCTTTGATCTGGTCGATTTTGAATCCAATCCGGGCACGGTAAATGCAGCTTTGGAATCAATTCGAACCTATACCCATCTGCCCATGACGACAACGGTCCCAACTTGGCTGACGGAAGCTGGGGATTTACCCAATCCTCAGGAATTGCTGCCCTGCCGCAGTTTGAACTTGCATATCCCCACCGGCAAAACGTATCGGGCCACCCCGAGCCTGTTTACAACGAATGCTTTGGATTTTGATTATGATCCGGATGCACCGGAACCAATCGAATGGCTGTCGTTTTTGGATACGCTGTGGCCGGACGATCCGGAGTCGATTGCGCTGCTGCAGGAATGGTTTGGCTATTGCCTGACAACGGATACCTCACAGCATAAGATGCTACTACTGGTTGGGCCCCGTCGATGCGGCAAGGGTACAATCGGACGGATTCTGACCAAGTTGATCGGTAGTGGCAATGTCGCAGGTCCAACCACCGGCTCTTTGGCCGGAACCTTTGGGCTTCAACCTTTGATCGGTAAAAGTTTAGCGATTGTCAGTGATGCTCGTTTTACCGGTCAGGATATTGGCACCGTGGTCGAACGACTCTTGTGTATCAGCGGTGAGGATACGCTGACTATTGACCGCAAGCATAAAGAGTCGGTGACCATGAAATTGATCAGCCGTTTTATGATGCTGACCAATGAACTGCCGCGTTTGACCGATGCGAGCAATGCCTTGGCTGGACGGTTCATGATTTTGGAGATCAATCAAAGCTGGTTTGGCCGGGAAGACCTTAGCTTACTGGGACGTCTGGAAAAGGAACTACCCGGCATCTTGCTATGGGCGTTGCAGGGATGGGTTCGCTTGCGAGAGCAGGGACGATTTATTCAACCGGCTGCTTCACAAGATGCCATCTCAGAACTGGAGGATCTGTGCAGTCCAGTATCGGCGTTTGTCAAACAAAGATGTTTGGTCGGCAGAGAGCACCGTGTCTATCTGGATGATCTCTATAATGCCTGGCAGGCGTGGTGCCAGTCGGAAGGACGCAATATCGTCACCACCAAGCAGACGTTCGGACGCGATCTGCTGGCGGCAGTGTCAGGCATCAAAAAACACCGCAACCATACCCCCGGCGGCGGTCGGTTTTATACCGGCATCGGGCTTGATCTGTAATAAATACTCACATCAAACGGAGACATTAAATGTACGAATTTAAGCACAAAAAACATAAAAAACAGCCCGTTCAACCGACCTTGACCCCGGATCAGCAGTTCCTGTGGGAAGAACGGGTGGCCATTTGCATTGTCGATGGGCATTTGACCGTCGAGCAGGCCGAAAAGATTGCCTGGGAGCAATACGCCCGCAACCAAAAAAACTAAAAAATGTCACAGAATTAACTTGATGAAGCCCCCCGCTTAAGGCTTCATGTCACACCGAAAAGACAACTTGTATATGGAGAGAGAATTTATGGCAACAGTTTACAGGCGCAGCTACACCATGCCGATGCCGAAGAATGCGGAGATCATCGAACGCAGCAGCAAAACCATCGCTCAGTGGATCGACGCCCGCGGCAAAAAGCACACCGAGCAGACTACCGTCGGACGTAAAGGGCAATTGAAAATCATCCGGTACGCTCCCACCTTCTGGGCACAGTACCGCGATGCGGATGGCCGGATGGTCGTTGAGTCCACCGGCTGTCGCGACAAGCAGGCGGCCCGCCATGTGCTCGCTGAAAAACTCAAACGGGTCGAGCATATCAAGGCCGGTATCCTGAACGCCCAGGAATGCCGCACGGCGGATCATAGCTCGCTGCCTCTTGAATCACACGTTGAAACGTATATGCAGCACCTGAAGGCCAAGACTATTCACGGCAGGAAAATCTCCGAAAGCCATCGGTCCAATGTTCAACGTCAACTGAGAATACTGCTCAAGGATTGTGCCCTTAAACGTCTTCGAGACATCACCCGTGATAGCATGGAGAAATGGATGAATCGATCCGAGCAAAACGGCATGGGCGCACGTACCCGCAACACCTACCGCGCTGCCATCATCGCCTTTTGCAACTGGTGTGTGGAAACCGACCGCATGGCTGTAAATCCTTTAGCTCGCTTATGCAAGGCCGATGAACATTCGGACACCCGCAAGAAACGTCGTGCGTTAACGGAAGACGAGATGGCTCGACTCTTAAAAGCCACTTACCTTCGCCCCCTGGCGGAATACGGACGCCGGACCATCCGCCTGCCCAAGCATCAGCGTAAAGGTCACCGGACATGGAAGCGAGAAGAACTCGCACCCGACAATCTCGACGCAGCCGTTATGCGTGCAAAGGAACTTTTGAAAGTCGAACCAGATTTAATCGAAGATTTATTATGGCAAGGTAAAGAACGCGCATTGATTTACAAGGTTCTGGCCCTGACCGGACTTCGTAAAAGTGAATTAGCCAGCATTACCATCGCTCAGCTCTGGCTGGACGAGAAACATCCCTATCTTGAACTCAAGGCGAGCGATGAAAAGAGCGGACGCGGTTCGCAGATTCCCTTGCGAGCAGATTTAGCATCCGAACTTCAAGACTTCTTAACCGAAAAACGCCTGCGGTTTAATCGCACTGCATTGCCCGCCAAAATGAAACTCTTCACCATCCCGCGGGGATTGGTTGGCATCTTCGACCGGGATCTGGCCGCCGCTGGAATCGACAAGCATGATGAGCGAGGTCGCTCACTCGATATCCATGCCCTGCGGCATACCTTCGGCACTCACCTGAGTAAAGCCGGCGTCCCGCCCCGCGTCGCGCAGGCCGCCATGCGTCATTCCTCGCTGCACCTGACCATGAACATCTACACCGACCCGACCCTGCTGGATGTCGCCGGTGCCGTCAACGCCCTGCCGTCCTTTGGCTCGAAAGCTCCAAAAACAGCCAACATCGGGGCATAACTCCCCTCACAGTCGACCACTGTTCCGACATCTTCTTCGCCTCCTCAAATTTAATGCAAATACTTTGCAAATAATGACTTAATCAACTTGATGTGTCCGCCCAAAAGAGCGAACGTACCACCTGTAAAGCATTAAAGATCAATAACTTATGAAAGGAAAAAACGATGAAAATTTATAAGATCGAATTAGCCGGCCCCATTCCCGCCGGAAAAGTAATCCCCGATGTATTCGCGACCATCCATCGGCCGCTGGGCGACAACTACATCAACGTCACCATCCGCTGGGCCGACGGCCACGAAAAGAACCATTCGGTCCAGGCCGACGATCCCGACGACCTTTGGTCGATGGCCGAATGCCTGCAGGAGATTCTCGACGGCCACAAGGGCACCGGCTCAATGATTCACGATTACTACCGCATCCTACAGGATTTTGCAGACTAACCACGAAAGGAACCCAACCATGACATACAACGCTATCAAGACCGATCTGAAGAAAATTGAAAACAATATCGCCAGGCGTCAAAAATGGTGCGAGCAAGCCATGAAAGAAAATGACCTCGACATGGCCCGCATGTACGAAAAGGATGTCAAGAATCTGACCGACATCCTGAACTATATCGCCGATGACAACTATGAACCGGCATGGGGAATCATTGAATGGCTTGATACCGCCGTTCGAGATGACATCCCCCCTCGCCTCTACAACTTCATCGCAAAAGAAAATGGATACAATTAAACACCAATAGGAAAGGATTAACCATGAAAACCTCAGATGTACACATTGGTACTCAATACACCTGCAAAGTGAATCACAAACTCGTTGTCGTCGAAATCCTCAGCACCCATCCCAATGGCGGCTGGGATGCCAGAAATCTATCCACCGGCAAGATCACCCATATTAAGACAGCCCAACGCCTGCGGGGCTTTGCCAAGGGAGCCAACACGTCGCCGCGTGTTGCGACATCGAGGTCATCCCCGAGCAAACCGGCGACCAAGGTAAAATCAACGCACACGCCGCAACCTGTCGCCCACAAACGCTTCTCTGCCCTCGATGCCGCTGCAATCGTCCTCAGTGAAACAGACGAAGCCATGAACTGCCGCCAGATAATCGAGATCATGATCCAAAAAGATTACTGGCAACCACTCCACGCCGGCAAGACTCCCCAAAATACTCTCCATGCCGCCATCAGCAAGGAAATCAAGATCAAAGGTGCCGACTCTCGATTCGCAAAAGTCGGACGCGGACAATTTGCCCTGGCACGATAAACCATAAAAAGCCCCAACTCCCATACCCCGCTATTATGGCGGGGTGTTTTCTTAATGATACGGAAAATATCAAAAACATATTTTGTTCTACACTCGCAATGAGTCTCGATGGCAACAACCCTTGAGTTGCCCCATATTTTCGGGATCAGCGATTACCATTACAGGGCTATTCTGGCCCTAAAACCATAACACGGCATAAGAGCCGTTATCCACAATCGGCACAGCATATCGATTGCTTTTTTTATGGTTTGGGATAGACCATCGCTTCTTCGGCCCATTCTTCCCACTTTGCTGCAAGTTCATTTACCTTTTGAGGATAGGTATCTTTAAGATCATTTAACTCCGTACGGTCGTCTTTGATATTATACAATTCCCACTTGCTTGGATTCGTTGGATCGGGGGAAACGCCTGTACCAACCAACTTCCAGTCCCCATCTATGATGGCAGCATTATTTTCATGCTCGAAACACAGAGGGCCGGAGCGATTGAGGGATTTGTTCACAAAGGCTGACTTTAGTGAAACTCCCGTGGTCGGTGTAATCGAATTTCCTCCATGGTATTCTGTTGGGTATCTTGCTCCCGTCAAATCAACCACTGTCGGCATCACATCTATTAATGTCGCTGCTTCACGGTAGAAACGTCCTTTATGTTTGATCCCAGCAGGCCAGTGAGCAATAAAAGGCGTCGACATTCCACCTTCGTGTGTATAATGCTTGAACTTCCGAAACGGGGTATTCGAGGCATTGGCCCAGACCGTGCCGTAGGAAGGTCCTGCACCGTAGGTGTGTTCCCACGTGTCAATATCATAAGGACTCGTATCCCCGCCAAATTCTCCTCCTTCAGCGCAGCCGCCGTTATCAGAAAGAAACATGATCAGCGTATTGTCAAATTCACCGGCAGCTTTAAGAGAATCAACCAGCTTGCCAATATTCTGGTCCATCCGATCAATCATCGCTGCATAATTTGCCATTCGATAATCCATCTCATCTTGCTTTGCTGCCGTAAGGGAATCCCATGCCGTCGCAGCTCGCGGGCTTAATGGCCACCCTGAATCAATCAACCCCATTTTTATCTGTCTTTCATATCGTTGCTGGCGGAGTTGGTCCCAGCCCATCATATATTTGCCGCGGTATTTGGCCACTTCTTCCTGATGAGCATGCAAAGGCCAGTGTGGAGCCGTATAGGCCAGATACAGAAAAAACGGGCGGCCCTGATCGGCTTTTTCCTCCTGGATAAACTTTATTGCATAATCGGTATAAGCATCGGTTACATAAAAACGCCGATCCGTTGTGCTCTCCGGCATAGTAATTGGTTCGTTGCCATAAGTAATTCCACGCGGATGCGTTGGATAGAAAAAATTGGATGCCCCCGGTATCACACCATAATATTTTTCAAAGCCCCGCTGTAAGGGCCATCTGTCTTGATCATTGTATCCCAGATGCCATTTCCCCGTCATCATCGTTGCATAACCGGCTTCCTTGACAACTTCTGCTATTGTCACACAGTTTCGGTTTAAAAAGCCCCGATAATTGGGATATTCCGTACCGTTATCATAGGCACTGCTATAGGGCGGATTGGTCATATACCCAATTCCCGTCTGGTGGGGATGTAAACCCGTCATAAGAGAAGCCCGCGTCGGACAGCATCGTGCTGTATTATAAAACTGGGTAAAACGAATGCCGTTAGCAGCTAAATTATCCAAACTCGGTGTATCAATCTCGCCTCCATAGCAACCGATATCAGAAAAACCCATATCATCAGCCATAATCAAAATGATGTTGGGACGTTTGCCCTTTTGGATCTGAATCTGATCATTCGCAAACAATGTCTGCGCATTCAGAATGGAAGTCAATCCAGCCACCCCCAAGATATATGCCAACTTTTTCAGAAATATCCTTAGATTGATACTCATTAATATTCTCCATAAATGATTTCATTCGCTATCGTTTTATTCTATCTTGTTAGTACATTTCATCATCCAGCCAGGACGCGGCAAGTTCCTTCAAATCTATCAGGTTGATGCGGTTATCCTGCACCGGATCAAATGGGCAGACAACCGGCACCAGCGGCTGTGTCATACTGCCGGATGGTCCCTGAGACAGATAGACGACTTCTTCATGTGTTAAAGCCCTTCCATAAATGCGGAATTCATCCATCCTGCCTGTCATAAAACCATACTCCCCGTTCACCGCGGTACCAAGATAGGAGTTACCAATAGCTGATCCGTTAATTGGTATATCTGCAAGCAGGTTTTCAATCATCATCACACCGTCCCAGTAGATTCGTGCAATCCCTGCAGCAGCGTCTTTGGTCACACATAAATGATGCCATCCAGTGATAGGACCTGTATAGGAATACTCGACATTATCCCATTCAGTCGCCCCCTGAAGTCCCGACGAAAAATCAACGCAATGTTTTGAAAGATCATCATCGTCATCAAAGTCAACCCAAAAAGTAATCGTAAATGCAGTGTCGATTCCATCAAACACCCCATCCGGCAACACGACACTCGCATTTCCGTCAAAATTAATACAGCCAGCACTATAACCATCTGAATCCCATATAACATTCGGATCAGCCGCCTGTACAATGGCGTGACACAGATTACTTGATTGGTCATGTACGATAGAGCCGCTTGTTTCATCCATTGGGTAACATAGGATATAATCAATCGGCTCGATAAAAGCAGCCTGGACCGAATAACCGGAAGCCAACCAGTTTTCTGCAATCAACTGCAAGTCATTCAGCCCCAGAGAACAATCCTGATTAACATCCGCCGGATCGGTAAACTCAGGAAGGCATCGTGCCACATCCAGATAAATCCGATCGATCGAAACCAAGCCACTGCCGGGCATTGAGGGTGAATTTTCAATACCGATTTTCAGAGAAGTAATCCGGCTCATATCAACGCCCATCTCTAAAACGTCATCCATGTTAATTCTCCAAAGTGTCCACTCGGCCCACTCTGCCGGAATCAGGTCATCCGGACTGTCATAATAAATCTTTGCGGTCTGCAAATCAGCATCTTCCAATTCGACATACATCGAAGCTGCGGTGTTGTTGAGATCAGCCCGAAAGGAAAGCTGGAGTACTTCGGTCCCCCAAGCCTGCCAGTCTTGCGAAGAGGAAAAGCTTCGTTCTACAACCGATAGATAGGGTGAAGATTGATTGTTATATACCAGCTTCATAGATTGTCCGTCGGCCTCATAATTCAGGGAAATAGTTGATCCGGTGGAATTCGTGGTGCCATCCTGCCAAACTGCCAGTAGTTCACCGTCTTCGATATAAGCATCAAAGTCCTCGATCACAACAGCTCCTTCTGCCTCAAAATACAGCGGCTGGATTTCACTTGGACCGCAGATGGACGGATCGGTTGAATCGTAAGCGTCCACGCGACAATAGTATTCGGTTTCAAACAACATTGCATTTGTATCGACGGCCCACGATGTATCGCCAAGCCCGGTTACCTGAGAGACAATTTGCTGAAAATCTGCATCTTCAGCAATAACCACATCATATAATGGTGATTTAAGATCAACCGGAGGATCCCAGCTCAATACAAGATCAGGCAGGCTGCCTGATCTCATCAGGTTTTGAACAGATGCATCAAATGGATTGGTGATAAAGGACCATACACTGCCTTCCCAAGGACTTTCAGAATAAGCAGGGTTGATCTCATCCACCCGCCAGTAATAGGTCGTTTCCGGGGCAAGAGAAATACCCTCATCTTCGAGAAGAATAGAATATCGCCCCGTTGGATCATCCGGCTGCGGACTGATAATCTGAGCGGCATCCAGATAGACTCCCCTCGGATCGGCGGGTGTGGCCAGATTGACATCTTCTTCATTTGTTCCGAAATAAATCTGATGTGAGTCGACATAACTGCCCGGCATCCAGGAAAGCGATTCTGTTGAAACCGGAACGTTGGCACCTATTGCAGGAGTCGGCATCCAGGCCGTTAGCTGATTCATATCTTCGTTAATTTGAGCTTGCGTTAACGCCGTCTGGTAAATCCGCACATCATCCAGCATTCCATTGAGGGCCTCACGCGGTGTATCGGAGCCGCTGTAACCGTCTCCACCTCCGAGTCGAACCCAATCATTATCGACAAAGGCCGTATTGTAGAGTTGATCCGCACCACCCGTTTGCGGTACTTCCACACCATTCAAATAAAACTTCGTTTCCGGCGTTCGAGTCTGACCATCGTCATTAAAATCATCCACGACCACCGCAACGTGATACCACTGATTTTCGGACAGATATTCCGAATCCAGTGCCAGGGCATTTCCACCGGACACTTCAACACGCAATTGATTATTCTCAATAACAAAGCGGAAATACTGTCCGGAGCTGCTCGGATTGCCCCATTCGATCAGTGTATGGCGATATTGATCGGCAGATAAATTGAACCAGGCAGTGACGGTTCGCGCATTAGAACCAAGAACACCCTGTGAATCCGTTAGAATCCAGTCATCTCCGTCAAACGCCAGCACCGTCCCGCGCTCCGAATCGGTCACCCATTCCGGACCGTTCACGGCACTGGTTGTGCCTTCCATTAAAGTTCCCTCATTGGCACCGTCACCGGTATCATAAACGGTCGCCCCGGTTCCTTCATCCAGCAACCACTCATCGGCCAGCAAAGGCGGCTCAACTCCCTCTCCCACGTCTTCAAGAATCTCAGCACCCGATAAGGCTGTATCATAAATCCGAACATTATCCAGCATACCATTTAACGGTTCACGCGGGACACCGGAACCGTCGAAATCAGCTCCACCTCCCAGACGCACCCAGTCATCCCCATTTTGGGCCGTATCGAGTGCCCGGCCTGCGAAGGCTGCACGAGGAACCTCAACGCCGTTCAAATAAAACTTCGCATCAAAGGTCGCAACATTGCCGTCACCGTTAAAATCATCTAAAACCAAAGCCACATGATACCATGTATTCAAAGAAAGAGCGTCTGCATCCAGCGCTAAGGAATTTCCACCGGCAACTTCCAGACGAAGGCGATTGTCTTCAATCAGCAGACGGAAATATTGCCCGTCAAACGTACCGTCACCCCATTCAACCAAAGTATGTCTGTTCTGATCGGCTGACAGATAAAACCAACATGTCACTGTCCGGGGAGAATCGCCCAGAACGCCATCGGAATCGGTCAGAATGTAATCCGTGGTTCCATCAAAACTCAGAACGGTTCCTCGCTGCGAATCAGTTACCCATTCGGGCCCGTGAACGGAACTAGCGGTTCCTTCCATCAGAATCCCGTCATTGCCTGCCGAACCACTATCGTATACTATAGTATCGACCCCCTCGTCCAACAGCCATTCATTAACCGGATAGGCGGCAAAGAGCATCCCGGAAAAAAGAAACATCCCTATGCCGAACAGAACTCCCAAGCCAAACAATTTGTATCCAGACATGTCAAGCTGGAATTGGACATTATTCACACCGCGATTTAATCGGTTCATTCAAACCCCCTGGACTCACTTAGAATCAATTTGGAACTTTTTCATGAAAAAAGGGTAAACCCCGTCCCCGAAATACGGAACGGGGCCATAAAATCCATATAGCTTACCATACATAAATTAGCTGCGACGACGTTTGCCCATCATGAAACCGCCCAGCCCCAATAATAACAGAGTTGCCGGTTCAGGCACCAAGGCTGCAACCTCGGCATCGTTCAGGGCATAGTCATAAATCTGCACATCATCCATCATCCCGTTAAGCGCCTCTCGCGGCGTGCCGGAACCGTCAAAATCGGCTCCACCGCCCAGACGCACCCAGTCATCCCCGTTTTGAGCCGTTTCGAGCGCCCGACCTGCGAAAGCCGCCCGAGGAACCTCAGCACCGTTCAGATACCACTTCGCATCAAAGGTCGCAACCTTGCCGTCACCACTAAAATCGTCCAAAACCAAAGCCACATGATACCATTGGTTGTTAGACAGCTCATCCACATCCAGTGCCAGGGAATTTCCACCGTTTACTTCCATACGAAGCCGATTGTCTTCAATGACCAGGCGGAAATATTGACCGGCAGAAGCACCGTCGCCCCATTCGACCAAAGTATGCCGATACTGATCAGCCGCCAAATTAAACCAACATGCCACCGTACGGGGATTATCACCCAGAACACCGTCTGAATCGGTCAGGATATAATCGGTACCATCAAAGGCCAGAACAGTTCCACGCTCAACATCGGTTGTCCAGGTCGGACCTTCGCCCGGATTAACCGCAGCGCTGGTACCTTCCTGGAATACGCCTGTGTTGCCGCCGGTACCGGAATCGGCTGTGGTAAACCCACTGCCCTCATCCATCGTCCATTCGTTTAGTAGCCCCGCTTGCGAGGACACTGTCACTGCCGCTACCATCATTACAAATAAAAGTACTCTTTTCATCTTTCCATACCTCCAATAAAAATTACATTTCACTACAAATACTATTCTTCGTTCTATCGTCGTTTCATCGTCCGGATCGGCTCTACCAGGTTTGTTTTTAAAGAGAACAAGCTTCGACAGGCTGTAAACCACACATAAGCCATTGCGCTGCCAACGTGCTTAGATCAGAAATTGACACTTTACAATCGCCATCCAGATCCATCTCGGGGTGACTTTCACAAACGCCCTTGCCGGTCACTTCAAAATAATCGGAAGGATCATCAACTGAAGATGCTAATTCGGCAAAGGCTCTTGGATAGTTCCAAATCTTCACATCATCAATCAAGCCACTAAAAAACGCACTTGAATTTCGATTACAACCAACCTGGAACTGATTAAAATCAATATCTGAGGTCCCTTCCAGCAAAACAGCATTATCCCCTTCAAGATTATAATAAAGCGTTGTATCCGTTCCGTCACATACAATCGCCAGATGAACCCACTCGGTCGATGCCGGGCCAAAAATCCCGTCAACGGTCAGCGTATGATATCGGTATTGGTTAGCACTATTACTGAAATCAAGCTGAAATCCTTCTGTGGTCATATTATTCGTATTAAACAATCCGGTGTATTGCGGCTGAGACCATACCGCTGATTTAAGCCAAAGGGTCAGCGTATAACCGGAATGGAATCCCTGGTTGGGGTCGACCGGAACCTGAATCTGCTGTATCTGCCCGTCAAAGGAAGCTGAATAGGTTCCAACGGCTCCCGGCACATCGGTTGAGAATGTCGGATTGTTTGGATCACTCACCGAATAGATCACGGCATGATTGCCTTCTCCCGATGAATCACCGAAGTCATATTCCAAAGCCCAATCTAATACCATCCTCTTGATCGTCAGATAAGCCGGTTCAGTGGTTGTCGTGCCCCCGTCATTGGTGATCACACAGTAGTAGTATGCTTCATCTCCGGCAGATGACGCGGTGATTGAATATGTATCTGAATCGGTACCGACCGGTACATCTCCATCCAAAGTAGTGTTGCTATTGTCGTCACTCTTATACCACTGATAGCTCTCCGAAGAAATACTTGTCACGGCCACCGTAAAGGAAGCCGGCTGCCCGTTGAAAACCGCGGCATGGGCCGGCGGTGTATCGACTATTGGCCTCGAAGGCAGAGTTTCAAATGACCAGACCGGCCCAGTGATGGTATTCGCATCACTCGGAGCGGAATCGCTAATGCTTTCATCAATACGCCAATAGTACAAGCCGTCAAACACCAGCAACTGAGTAGTTGACGCTGTCGCCTCTGTTGGTGAACCGGCCGAAACCTCAACCGGAGTCACATCGGCAAAATTCGGATCGCCCTCATGAATATAGACATAATGTTTTGTAATATTCGGATTCGGCACCGACTCATTATCCGGATCGACTGCCGTATTCCAACTCATCGCAACATCTACATGGCTGCCATTGACTGTTCCCTGCTGAACGGCATCCATTGCCGGCGAAGGATTCCAGGCCCGAATGTTGTTTAATGCTAAAATCTGGGCATCCGTCAGTGCCGTATTGTAAATTCGAACATCATCCAGCATCCCATTCAACGGTTCGCGTGGAACACCAGACCCGTCAAAATCTGCTCCACCGCCCAGACGCACCCAGTCATCCCCGTTTTGGGCTGTATCGATCGCCCGACCTGCGAAAGCAGCACGAGGAACCTCAACGCCGTTCAAATACCACTTCGCATCAAAGGTCGCAACGTTACCGTCACCGTTAAAATCATCTAAAACCAAAGCCATATGATACCATTGGTTGTTAGACAGATCATCCGCATTCAGCGCCAAGGAGTTTCCATTAGCAACTTCAAGACGAAAGCGGTTGTCTTCGATAACCAATCTGAAATACTGACCGGCAGAACTACCGTCACCCCATTCAACCAGGGTATGCCGATGCTGATCGGCCGCCAAATAAAACCAGCATGCCACCGTACGGGGAGTATCCCCCAGAACGCCATCAGAATCGGTCAGGATATAATCGGTTGTTCCATCGAAACTCAGAGCCGTCCCCCGTAAAGAATCGATTACCCAGGTCGGACCTTCACCCGGATTCACAGCAGCACTGGCGCCTTCCTGAAATACTCCATCATTACCGCCTGTACCGGAATCAGCCGTCGTATATCCACTGCCTTCATTCATAGTCCAGTGGTTCAGCAGATCCGCCTGTACACTTGCAACAACTAAGCCTATAATTGTCAACAACAGTACCTTCTTCATCGCACTCATCCTTTCAAATCAAATAATTCATTTTAATTATTCGAGTTCCTTGGAACCCTCCAACTTCCCCGCTGAATAAGACACGTGTATTCATCATGACAGCACAGCCGCTCGGGCCGCATCATTTTTCTTGGGATCCCGCCCTGGATTGATAGAGCAATTCCACTTCCTGATCGCTTAATGATCTGGGGAACAGCAGAATTTCTGAAATCGCCCCCTCCATCCCATTTAACTGAGCAATATCGCCGCCAAACTGCAGGGACTGATAGGGGCGAATATAATCATTCATATTTTCAATAATATCTGATCCGACTTTTTTTCCGTTGACATACAGGCTTTTATGGTTTTGCTGATCTTTGGAACGCGTTATCATGACAAAATACCAGATATTGGGCAAAAGCGTTTCCTGGCCAACCACCTTTCTTCCTTTTGTGCCAGCATTGAGAACATAGTGCTCCAAGCGACCTTGTGAATTCATCATCAATATACGATTGTCGCCCGTGTTGACATTGTCAGCAAAAACGACCTGTTCGTGGATCGAATCGAATCGAATCCAAAAACCGATACTGTTATACCCCTGTGGGTGCTGTAACAGGGATTGGATGTTCTCCATAAGAATATCTTCTTTTGATCCTTCAAGGCGAAAAGCATGCATCGTTGTCCCGTCTGCTAAAACGGGACCATCGGTCATTGTTACATCTGAACTTATCTGAACACTCAGACTTCCCGATTCGATAAGGTCACGGGCGCAATCCGGATTGGTATTTGTCCCATGGAAGTACAGAATCGGATCTAACGATTTAGCCGTAAGTTCAAAAGAAGAAGGAATCTCATATGTAAATTGATCGGAGGAAAATGGAATCTCTATCAACTTCTGACCGGACACACGTCCGCCTTGGTTGGCCAATAACCGAAGACACTTTTCAAAAACGCGTGTATTCGAACCCAACCGCATCTCCACTTGACCTTCTGAGACAAAGGCTTCGGTATTGGCGCGCTGGTCTACGAAGACACCAAATTCAGTTCCATAATCCACAATAGATGCCGACGGTGTGCGCACAGTAAAGCCCATCGCGCCCGTAGGAACACGAGCGGTCATTTTCCCCTGCAGCAAATACAACAAATCATCCTGTTCCAGTTTGAATTGAATAGGCCCTTCAAGAAGTACCGCGGTGCCATCATTCATGCGTACCTTCACCAATCCCTTTTTCAGAAATCGTTCCTGGTCATCCAGCAAGTTATCACTGCCTGCAGGATTGTATGAATCGCCCCAAACAACCTCATAACTTTCCTCAATTCTGCCCAAGGCAGAGGCGTTCTTTGAAGGCATCTTAACCCAAATAACGAGCAATAGGATCGCCGCAACACTCATAATACCTGAAACAAGGCTGAATTTATTAATCTTGCGAGGTATCTTTTTATGGATGACTTTTTGCAGCAACTCCCTCTCCGGTTCTTCTTTGGAAATATCAATGCCAGGTGACGTTTTTTCATGAAGCAGCATCGTTTGCCAGAACTCCTCGTCTAATCCCGAGTTCTCTAACACCTGCTTTTCACGATAAGAAGATCCCACTTTACGCATTCCCAAATGCGTCTTGATACAAATTGAATAATATTCCGCAAGCGACTTTGAAGACGAGAGATATCTTTTAAGTTCCTGGAACTCTTCTGGCAAAAGACCACCGTCCAGAGCCTTAATGGTCAATTCAAGAATTCGCATTTTTTGTTCAGTCGTATTCATAGTACATCTCTTTTATTTAGAAGCCCTTCTATACACTCTTGTAAGGAGTACTGAACCTTTGTCATTGCCTTGTACATACCGTGAATCGGCCTGCCAATCTTTATGGCGATGTCTTTAATCGTCATGTCATCTGAATAGCGCATTTTTATTATATGGCGATACTTTTCCGGCAGTTTCTTCAAGCATTCGCGTAATGCATCGACTCGGTCATCAGAACTTTCGTCGCTTTCAAATGGCTCGGAAAGATCTTCCAGAATTTGACTGTCAAATCGAACGATCCTTGTCCGACTTTTTCTCTGGTAATCCAGAATAACATATCGTGCAAATGTAATGCCCCATTTCGCGAAATTAGTCCCCGAAGTATAATCCGAAAACTTCGTCCATAACCGAATAACCGTGTCTTGCATAATGTCTTCAGCAGCGGAATAATCGAGGACAGAAGCAAGGATATAACCGAAAATCCGATCTTTATTGGACTGCAATACCTCTAAAAACTCTTGGTATTCAGGACCATCTATGCTTTCTTTTGGGTTCATCCTATCCTTTCTAAAACAGATCTCTCGTAAACAAAGCCTTTACATTAGTATTATCGTAAGATAATGACACGATTAGAGTCGAAAATTAACTTTTTCCGCATTGCGACTTCAAATTGAGAAAAGAAATAGAGTAATTTAAAAACCTCTAAGCTCAAAATGGACTAATATTCGATGAAGCTAACGGCAGGGAATTTCAAATCGATGTCCCAATTATGGCGGTGAGGATTATTACACTGAAATATGAAAAGCATATTTCAATCTGCGCTCGCAGTAAATCTCGCAGTTAATCTGTACCACTGGTGTCATTTGGAGGCATTTACTGTCAATTTTAGTGGAGTGTACAAGACCAGATATATCTTTAAAATCGACCGTAAACCTTGAACACAGGCCGGTTTAGACACTTCTTGACAGGTGCTGTCATGGGGAGTCAAAAAGCGGGCGATCGGAATCGAACCGACATGACCAGCTTGGAAGGCTAAGACAGAA
The DNA here is from genome assembly GCA_963675155.1 of Anaerohalosphaeraceae bacterium. Taxonomy (GTDB): domain Bacteria; phylum Planctomycetota; class Phycisphaerae; order Sedimentisphaerales; family Anaerohalosphaeraceae; genus 4572-13. The sequence continues at coordinate 3,123,992 of OY775912.1, forward strand.
AAATCCTAAACCTTTTAAATATAAGAATTTATGAACCGATCTATCGCTGCTCGCAGTAAAATTTGAAAATCTAAATGTATATATTTTTCAAAAACTAAAACTATTAGATCTTTGATAAACATTATGAATTATGCTCTTTTGCCATTTACTATAGCTTTCATTCCACCGTGTGTCTTATTTCTAACAAACTTGGCTTTGACTCCATTCGGTGCAGCAATTTCAACATTCAACACATCGCCCTGAATCTCCCAGCGGACATAAACAGGCCCATTTTTCGTCGCAACCGTTCCAGATGCAAAATCGAGACCTGATAAATATGGACTAATCTCAAAGCTTTTCCCAGCCGCTTGTGTTTGCCGGACGCCCAGCACGATCCGATTTAAAAAATAAACAGGTGACGTCGCCCATGCATGACAATGGCTACGGGTCAAGAAATAGGATGTGCCTGTCCTTGATTTCGATGGAAAATGTTCCCATGTTGTCGTAGCGTCCTCTGCCAACATCGGCAAATAGTGATCATACATAGACTGAATTACTTTTTCAGATAATCCAACCTTTTCCCAAGCTTGATAGAGTATTGACGCGCCATAAGGTGTTCCCACCTTGACCATCTCTTTCGGTGGATTGATCGTATTACCAATCGCATATCCTTCATTCCGTTTTTCTATAATATCATATATAATAGCCAAAGCACTGGTATGCTGACAGGCAGAAGAACTAACCCTGCTGTCATTGCGGATGCTGTCTGGGTAAACTTTTCTTTTATCATCCCAGAGTTTATTGACCGCCCTGACAAGCGTTTCTCTTAACTCATCGAGCCATTGAGTATATCTTGTATTCTTGATCTCATTGGCACATTTTAACGCCGCATCAATTGCCGCAATAAACAGCATACTGTTGTGCAATACAACATCCTGCTCAAAATCGATGCCACTCCAATCCAACAAGTTCCAGAACTTATCGCTCATCAGCCCCTGCTTGTCGATATAGCCTGCCGCTCCCTCTAGATTCTTGATCACATATTTCCACATTCGCCTCAGGAATGCCTTGTCGCCACTGTACCAATAATATTGCCATACGGATATCCCCCAAAAGAAACTCCACGCAGGCAGCAGCGTCTGCCAGGCAGAAGGCAATTGACACCCGACTATTGGAAACCGCTCAAGCGACAGTGCAGCCAGCTTGATACATCTTTTTGTAATATCTGCGCCGCCGTATACTCCAAATGTGTAAAGTTCGACAAAAGGCGCATCACCGACCCAGTGAGTTTGCTCGTAAAGCGGACAATCAGTAAAAACGTCCTCCATGCACAATTTCAGCGTTCGCGCCGATATCTCCCACATCTTATTGAGATTTTCATCACTGCAATGGAAGCGGCCCATGGTATTGACGGGATAAGTGGATTCGATCAACTGAAAATTGCGAACTTTAACCGTTTTTTTCACATTTCGAAAAGTCAGAAATATAAATCTTCCTGATCTTCTTTTGAGAGACAAAAATCGATTGACTCCCTTTTTCGTGATATACCGCAGACCGTTTTGACTGCCAATCGTATGTTGAATCACACCCTTCTCGTCGATATATTCCACTTCATTGACATCAACAATGATTCCTTCATCGGCAATCAGTTCAAACTGGTAATATCCGCAATTCTGTTCGCCCAAGTCATAACAGAGTTCGATATCTCCCTTTGCACAAGGTTTGATTAGAGTATAACTATCATCGTCACTGATCAGGGTTTCGGGATTGTCAACAAACCGGCTTGCCTTGCCGATAATTTTGCTATTTTGAAACTCCCAACTACTGTTTTCAACAAACATATCCTTGGCAGGGATATTGACCGTCCGTTGTCCCAGAACCTTGATAAATTGTCGTTTATTTTTCACCTCTCTTAGGAGTTGATCCGTTACAGCCCGATACTCATCCTGAAGCTGTTGGTATTTAGGATGTTTTTCAAAAAAGCTGTTCCAATACAGGTCATTGCCGGCAAAGCGGTACTTATCAAAACGGATCAGACACCACGGATTTTCATATTTTCTATCCAGTGGATTATCGAGTTTCATTATCGGCGGGTTGATAAAGCGGATAAACATCTCCTTGTCATGGCAGAAATGATTCCGTGCGAAACCTACGATTAAATGCTCTCCAGCAGACAAGGTATATCTGCCGGACGCGTTTGTTTTTCCATCTACCGCAATTCTGAAGAAATCCTTTCTGACACTCCCTGAGATAATCTTTAGGACACATTGCTCTTTTACGGTTACGAGTGTCGCCAATCCGATCGGCGTATTAATATGACGGTTATTTTCAATTAATCCTGGATGCGCCAGAACGATCGCAGGCACACAGTTATTCACAGCGTCGGTTTTAACGACTTTGGCATCGACAAAGGATTTCAATGCAACCGGTTTTCGTGTCAACAATTCAACATCCCGTGGATTCAAATCTTTCCAAGGCCCCTTGTGAGCGGAAAAAAGAACTGAAGCTTTATCAAATCGACTCACTTTTTCCTGACATGCATTGTACCACTCAATCGGCTCAGGCATAAAAAGAGACCGGCTCGTATTTGTCACCCATCCGGCGGCATCGGCAACCTGCCAACTTTCGTCCGAGATAACAGTCTTGACTTGACCATTTTCCAATTCGGCTTCAAGCTGCACTAGAAGGCCGGGATGCTGGGGGATCTGATGCATCGTTCCCACGCCAAAATAGCGAGCGATGACCTGTATCGCATTTTTACCGGTTTTCAAATACTGGCTGACATCGACGGCGTCATACTGATAATGCTCCGGCCAACTCCTGCAAGGTCCGTCATTGACCCATTGGTTATTGATATAGAGTCGGTAATAGCAATCCGCTGTAATATAAATCGTTCCGGATTTGAACTCATTTAGATCAAATTCTTTTTTAGCAATAATAATCTGGTGATATCGCTGATAATCCGGCTGTTTTTTCCATATCCACTTCGCTTTGAATTTGGTCCGCGGCATCCAATGTCCTTTATTCGATTAATCTATAAATCTATGAAAAAGCTACTTATATAGTTCGAGCAATTCAAATGTTTATTCGGTTTTGTGTTTAACCATCGATTTTAGCTTCTGGTTTATTATCATCCTGACATATTGGAAAGTAAGTCGTATAAGTTTGATCTGTGATATCCTTAAGCGGCATAAATTTCATGTTGACGGGTTGTTTTACGGTTCTCCACCCCGGGAGCCATTCTCTCCATTGGCGTTCATCATTCGGTTTAAGAATTGTTTCCGGTCGTTGGGTATCACCATAAAGCGTACGCTGCTGATCGCAGAGACCTGCTAAAACAACTGGGCCATCCATAAATGCAACGGTTTCAGGCTCATCTGGTAAAGCAAACGTATCAAGTTTTTTGGGCAGAATCAGACGGATGGTATCATTTTTCCATGCTCGCTTTAATTCAACATAGGACGATGGCTTGTCAATCTCAGTCTGAAACTGATCATTGATAAATATCTGCGCCTTACCCGCCAGCCACCAAGGTACTCGTAATTTTAATGAAAATTCTTTCGGCTCATTCAACTGAATGAATATTTCAATTTTCCAATCACTCGGACGATGCTCCGGAGTGTCCGGAGTGTGAACATACACAATTGAATTATCAGTATCGAGTAAACGTTGTTTGATTTGAACACGCGCGCCATCATATGAATCACTGAATTCACTGGGAAGGTATTGCGCCACAACATAACCGCTATGGTCCTTGTAATAAGTCATTTGATTATAGACACTTTGAGCTTGAATAACAGAGCCGTGGCAGCACCAGAAATCATAGGTCGGAGTACCCCATATTTTCTTACTACCAGCCTGAAGAGGCAGGAAATAGGCAACCATTCCTGTTTCAGGATGCTGTTGTGCCATTAGACCGTTAAACATATTCCGTTCGATATAATCAAGATAGTTTATGTCACCGCTGGATCGATAAAGGTAATCGGCCAGACGAATCATATTATAAACGGAACAATGCTCCTGATTTTTAGTGCTGAGCCGGGCGGCTTGAGAAAAAGGAGCGGTCCATATTTCTCCGCTTGTTTGGCCTCCGGTACAGAAATAACCACGCTCCGTAACAGCGTATTTCCAATAAGCTTCGGCTATCAAAAGCCATCGCTGATCACCGGTTACCTCATATGCCCGTGCTGCGCCGTGGACTTCGGGAATTGTCGTATTGGCATGTCGGTTGGTTAATGCATCGCTGTCTGATAAAAGCCTATCAAACAAACGCCTGCGTTCGTATCGAAGCATGAGGTCGAGATGCTTTTGCTGACCGGTAATCGCATAGAGATCAGCCCACGCCTCGAGCAGCCCCCCTGTCTCAATGTCAAACAAATCGTCCAACTGATCCTGAGAAAATTGCGATGTCCAATCCAAAAACCAGTCTGCCTGACGAACCACGATATCCAATGCCTGCTCATTTTGACCGAAACGATAGGCGTCAATTAATCCCATGATCGTTTTGTGCAGAACATACTGGGGCGCCCAGGTCGGTTGCCCTTTTGCCGTCCAGTCCAGATATTTTTCGGGAATAGAACCGCACCACTGACCGCCGTTTCGTTTTTGACACCGAGCCAGTTCTTTGACAATCCAATCGGCTTTGGCCTTAAGCTGTGCTTCATCGTTGATTAAAGACATCCGGTAAGCCGCGGATAGCCAATGCCCCAGGAAATGCCCCCGTAATTGACACATAGGACTTTCCCACCCCCAATGCAGATCATCGCCGCGATCATCGGAATTTTTATCTGTTTCGCGTAGAATGGGACGGTGGACAATGCCTGCTTCCCAGTAATAATTCTGCAGCAAGTTCTCATTTTTCAAACTTATCATGTATTGAGTCGCCAATGACTGCCGATGTCTGATATCCCCAGTCATGTTGACCTGATCAAAGGCAAGGGGTTTCAAAGAGCATTCGTTATTTTCGGCCATCTTTATTCTCCTATTTTTTATCGCTTATCGGACGGATTGAAAGGTAACGGTCATATCCCTCAGACAACAGGCAACTCGCTATAATGACTTCTTCCGTGTCTGTTTCTTCAATTCGAAGCTGAATTTCTTTCAAGGGCACTTGGTCTTGACCGCTTTCACAAAGAACGGTCAATTCTTCCACGGAAACAGCATTGGAGGGTATCGGAAACTTTACTTGAATTTTGATTGGTGCCGATGAAGAATAACGCCAACGGTCAGCTTGTCGAAGTACTGAGGCATTAACTTTTGTTTTATTCACAGAGGAAATATACACATCCTCATCGCCAATACTCTGGCCATCCGCAAGGTAGAGTTCCGAAACTTCCTGTCCCTTGAGCATAACGACACCAAAGCCACCCTGGAAACGATACTGCTCAACTTGATGAGCTTGGGTATTTATATCATCCACCATCAGATAAGCCGTATAGGATTGTTGATATCCCTCGACCACACAAGTTACAAGATCGGAATCACCGGATTGAGCTTCGGGTAATCGTACAGTTTGGATGGTCTTCCCTTCTTGAAGCATATATGGTTCATAAATCGTTACAAAGGGATTTTTCCATGCGTCTGAGTGCTGACGGACAAGAAGCGTCGGCATCGGAATCTCCACAAATCCACGCGTGGGCGTTCCTCGAGCAGCGCGATTGCCGGGTGCCTCAACTGTGAATACATGACGACTTTTTTGACCAAGCATCCATAGATCCATATTCCTTTTTGTTCCATCCGGCATTTCAGCAGAAAAAATAGCATGTAAATCCTGTGTCATTTCGGCTGACTTTTCATTTTTGAAATAATCATAGCCCTTCAAACAACCATGTTCAGAGTTCAGCAAGTCCGATGATTTCATGGACAACGGTTTTTGTTCTGCATCGACAAGTACTATTGATTGACCAATGTTATGATACAGATAATCATGAAAATTATCTTTACCTTTGGCTCGGGATCGAAAAATATCCAGATAAAAGCCGCTTGTATCACTGATCCGGATCAATGCAAGTGTCCGCTGTTGTTTAGCAATCGGTTTATTGTATTGTACTTGTCCCTGAATAAAGCTGATGTTGGGGCTTAGCGGATCACTCCCCGGAGAAGGTTCCATATATACTGGACGCATTTTAATGCGACCTTCGCCGTAAGCCGGATAATCAGTTGATCCGTTTATAATAACTGTGTTGTGAGCTGGCAGTTTTGAATAATATTGTCCATGATCCGGCTGCCAGTAACTGCTGCCCCGTCCCGGATCTGCTCCCAGAATTACGCCGGCCCCGTACAATTCCATGGCTAAACCATTAGAGTGGACATGGCCGCCATCGGTGCCAAACATCGCAGCAGCCAGCGAATAATCTTCACTTTCAACAACATTTTTCTGTATCATAATATTCAACGGTTCAGCCCAGCATGTTTGTGTCCCCATAACCGTCGAATCGGCTGCCGGCTTTAATATTCCAACATACTGTGTCAATGCCAACAGATTCGATTGTTCGCTTCGATCATAAAAACCGGCGTCAATCTCCCGCTGTAATGCGGCGGTTAGCTTTGCCTCGTTTTCTGAATCGGACTGTTTGCGAGCTGAGGCAATCAGTAATTCGAGGGCAAGTGTATTAATGCGTGTGTTATTGGTATCGCCCAGACCACAGGAATAGCCGTTCGGGTAAATCATGTCCAATTGCGAGATAACAGCGCGTCCCAACAGCGGGTTCTGCAATACTTCTTGACCCGCTGGATCAGATGCTGTTAAAGCAGCCATACGCACCATATCTCCCGTCGTACCAAATCCATATCCCGGCGCCTCGGGCCAAAGAGCCGTTTCAATATCGTATCCTTCCTTGATAACATACGTCAGCCCCAATTGTGTTTTCAGACGGGCATTTAGAACAATATCCACATAATAAGAGCATCCCTTTTCATCAGCATAGGCGGCATTACCCTCCAAAGCCAGACCGCCAAAGGCAATAATTCTCGCCTGATTCAAATTCCAGTTGCCATCCGCAAAACCGCCCTCAATCACCCGATCAATCATCCGCTTAAGCTGATTCTGTACAAGTACAACATCGCGCCCTTCTTTCTGTAGATAATCATGCAAAAAATCATAGCACAAACTCAGGGGTGTAACGATATCTTCATGGATCACTTCAAAAGACGTCATGCCGATAATTCTCGCCATCCCCTCGTCACTGGGTGGGAATTCCGGGGCAGTTTTATAGGAAAATCCATGCATATAGGTCCACAGAACCCCATCAGCCAATTTCGCATAGGCTTCGTCGCCCTCCAGCCAATAGATAAACGCCGCATCCGCAGCCAGACTGACGATACGATCATTCATGGATTCCATAATCCGTCCGGTAATGCCCGGGGCAGTCCATTCGCCGGTATTTGTTTCACCGTTAACCAACCAGACCTTGCCATCATTGTCATTATACGGCTTAAAATCTGCAATCGTCGGAGGCGATTTGTATTTGGATACCCAATCCCTGGCACCGGCAAAACGGGGTGTCGGAACCGATGCACGCCCTTTGCCACCTGCCCAGCGACTCTTCTCGCAGACATCCGTGATATAATGCGTATCCCAGTTCATCATCAGCCGACTGGTCAGCCACTCGGGATCGTCGCTACAATGTTGAATATACGGAGCAACGCGGTCTTTGAGTTCTCTGTAAGCCTCTTTAGCCCATGGGCAAGTTTGAATTTTCTTGTAAACAGCATCCCGATCCGAAAAATTTGTCAAAATCTTTGGATGCGCAGCAACACCCAGAGGCGAAAATACAATAATAACTGACAACAAAATAATAATTGAATATCTCATAAGATTATCCTTCGCGTTTATTATCGATTGCCCTATTTATTAAAAAAACTTAGGTCCCAGTGATCTTTCCAGTTGATTTTGATGCGTTCATGTCCGTCTGAGTTCTTTGTAAATTCAATCGGCAGCCAGACATAACGACCGTCAATAGCGTTTTCCGGATTCCAACGGTCGGCCAAAAAAATGAATGCACCGTCTTTACCCTGTACAGGCAGAACAAACGTACTTTGTGCTTTGAAAGTCAAATCCGCATTGAGGCCCTCACAGGGATTCCCCAGTTCCATCCAGGGGCCCCAGATCGAATCGGCAATGGCATATCGGGCTCGATTCGGCTTCCAACCGGTGCAGCCGGAACCGATAAAGTAATATTTGCTCTTATATTTGAATACCGTTGGCGCTTCCATCCATCGAGCGACAAAAGCACGGGAAAATTTCCCGGTATACGCGGTGTAATCGTCCGTTAATTCCGCGATATGCAGGGTACTGTTGTATTCGGAAGCGTAAATATGATAAGCTGTTCCATCATCATCCACAAACAAGGTCATATCCCGGGCCATTTGGCCGGTAATGAAACCTTTGCCCAAAGTGTTCAACATATCCGGATGCTGCGGCAGGGAGGCACCAAAATAATAGGTGTCCATAACCTCCTGAGTAACTGGCTGCTTATGGCACTCCTTGACATTTATTGGCCAAATGCCCTTGTTGGGACGGATGCTATGGATATATTGGTATGGACCGGCCGGGTTGTCACTGACGGCGATACCGCTTAAGGCCGCAGAGTAGCCTTTACCTTTCAATTCATGGTGAAACCACATCACATATTTTTTAGTTTTCGCATTATAAATCACCTTGGGACGCTCCAGAATACATCCGGCGGTTAAGGGATGACCCGGATCGTCTTTGACCACCGAAAGTGCAATCCCTTCATCAGACCAATTGTACAGATCTTTGGAACTGTAGCAATGGACACCGACGTGAGCTACATTGCCGGCCTTTCCTTTGATTTTGTGTTCTCCAAACCAATAATATGTACCATCGAAATAGCAAATACCCCCGCCATGAGCATTAATATGCACACCATTATTGTCTTTCCAAATCTTGCCGGGATGAAATGCTTTATATTGATTCATCGTACATCCGCTGAAACTAATCAGTCCTAAGATCAATAAGATATTTATGCGTTTCATTTTTTCCTTCTTTCAAATTTTACAGCCATGATGGATTTTCCGGCAAACATTGTTCAAATTCTGCGATCGCATCATTCTCATAAGCACCTGCATAACCACTCGCCATGAATTTATCAAATGCCTCATCATGAAATGTCTTCCAGCTTGCATCCTCTTTTCCCGGAATAATCGGATAGAAAAGCACGTTGTTCTGCTTTGCCGCAACAAGATCCCCCAGCGCATCGCCCAGCATGATAATGTTATTCGTATCATACTTATCTTTACTGACAATCGCAAGATGCTGCGCCTTGCTGCCCATTTCCTGACCCGCAATGACTTTAACGTATTGTGCCAAACCGTGCTCAGCCCATTCTCGCTGCAATGCTTCAATCGGTGTCGCCGAACAGACGATAATATCTGCGGCAGATGACATCTTTTTCAAACTCTCGCGAACAAATGCAAAAGGAGGAACATCTTTAACGATTTCCGTTACCATCTCATTGACACGCCGACTCCATTTTAAAGCGCGTTGCAGTTGCTCCCGCTCCTGAGAGTCGGTTGACGCTTCAATCGCTTGTTTTAGTCCGGCGTCTGAAAGCAGACTCTCCGGATTATTCACCCATTGGCAATAGTAATGAAATTCCGGCACCTTGAAATTCCGTGCTTTCACCATAGGATGAGACGGCAGCAATTCCGTTAAAATCCGTGCAATCGTCTTATGCCGGTTGGCTCCGCGTGTTTTGCTGAACAAATCAGCGAACATCTTGCATTCTCTGGCGGCCTCGGCAACCGGCTGCAAGTCAAAATACGCGATCATCATCGGACAGAAACATTCACGCTGCTTGATACCCATTGCGTCAAACGCGCAACCATCCGAATCAATAGCAACCAAAAACTCTTTGGAGGGTTTCATGTCAATCAGTAATTGTTCCGGTGTAACCATAAATCCATCTTTCTCATTTATTTAATATATTCTTTTTTTGTTTTATCATAAGCCTCAATTCAGCTTCTTCATTTCTCTTGAATCAGAACAACAGTCCATGGATCAAGTAACTGTTCATAGCTCAAAACACCTTCACTGTCGGCTTTCATGCTATTTATGGAGGTCGTCATGGAAAACTGTTTTAATGCCTCCGTCTGCTCAGGAGTAGGCGGTTCCGGCGATCCCATTGCCTGCCATTTTAAATACGCAAAACCATTTTCTTTATCCAATGTTTCTACGGAAAATTCAGCATTTGAACTGAGATTCTCCAAAACCAGCGAAAATATCTTCGGAGTTCCAGTAGCCAGTGCCTGTTGAGCAACTTCGACGGACCCAAATGGCACGGCACTCTTCATCTCATCTGGATAATGATAGAGTAATGCGATGATTTTTTGTGTCTTTAAATCACGTGTAATAACCATCCCCTCTTCCTTGTGAAGGATCTCATCTCCCAACATATGCAGCATGCGATAGGCATGGAATGACGGTTTGACTATGCCCTGATAATTAATCATCCCAAATCCACCGTGAAAAATCGTATCCCCGCCGGCGACTTCCTCAAAGACATCAGTAAACGTCCAATAAGACAAAGAGTCAGTCATCCCGATACAGTCCAGATTGATTTTGACAATAAACGCAGCCGCAGGCAGAAAATCATGACTGAAATCACGTGAGGACGGGCTGGAACTCCACTCAGTCAAATGAATCTCTGCGTCCGGAAAGGCACTTTTAGCTAACATGTCATTCAGCCACTGAATATCGATTCGGGTTGAATTGACCTGACGCGTGCGACCCCAATTTCTGTCTGTGCCCGGGTTCAATGCAAAATCCGTTGGGTAAGGATGAGTCGTGATAAAATCAACAGGAAGCTTTTCATTCTTGCAGTACTCCAGAAATGCTTCGATCCAGACGCCTTTCCATTGCAGTGTATCAAGTTCTTCGACTGTATTTGTCAGATGCTTCGTTTTATCTTCCCTCTCATCGTCAAAACGCTCATCGCCAACGAAATTGCTGGTTGACGGACCGCCAACTCTCAACTGCTCATCGATCGCCTTTATTGTCAAAGCCGAAACTTTGTAAAGTTCAAAATACTGACTGCGAGTTCCATCCCAAAAGCCCCGTAAATTCGGTTCGTTCCAGATTTCAAAATACCATTGGCAGACTTCTTGGCGTCCATATCGCTTGATGCAATGCTTTACAAACGCTGAAACAAGATCGCCCCACTTGCCGTAATCCTTCGGCGGGGAGACATGTGCCTTCCACCAGAATTGTCGAGCATCGCCGGAGGCCAGCTCTTCGGGACAAAAGCCCAGTTCCACAAAGGGACGCACGCCAATATCCAGTATCCGACCAAACAGGTCGTCAATGTACTGCCAGTTGTAAATTATCTGCTCGTCGCGTTCCTTATATACGCACATATCATCGTGGAAAAGCCCGTGAAAGCGTACGTATTCAAATCCGCACATTTCATGGCTGAGTTTTAATTGTTCCAGCCAAGAGGCGCGCAATCCTTCATTAGCTCTGCCGGCACCGACACACCGGCTCCAGAAGTGGATAAAAGGTTGACCTTCAGTTTCCGCATTAACAACGGCATCAACTTTGTTGTCTTCACTCATAATCACTTTTTCGTTTTAATTCCACATTATCAACTTTAGCTAAAAACGTCAGAAGATACCGGTTGAACTCTTCGGGAACCTCCATATTACACATATGTCCAGCGCCTTTCAGAACTATTTTCTTCGCCTGGGGCACTAAAGTCATAAATTGTTCAGCGGCGTCAAATCCACCTTTGGACTCGTTTTCGCCGACAATCACCAGCATCGGAATAGTAATCGGACGCGCCTTTAGCTTCTCAAGAACAGACGCTCCCAATAAAAGACGCGGTTCAATATTCAGCGGTTGCCAAGCAGTCCAGTCATTAATCATTGTCGATAATGAGGGATAAATTGCATCGGCATGTCGTCCCGCAGAACGCAGAAGTCCTCCTATCCATTCAGCTTTAAATGTGTCTATTCCCTTTTTTCGTAGTTCGGCTATTTCTTTATACCGTTTTTCTTTTTCAGCCTCTGTCATCGGCCGATCAGGACCTGGAACATTAAACAGTGTACCGCTGGCAGCAGTGCCAGAGAGCATTCGCTCCGGGTATAGTGCCAGAGAATCGACAACAATAAAACCGCCGAGGGACAGCCCAACCAGATGTGCTTTTTCAATCTTCAATGCATCCATCAGACACTTTAGATCTTCAACATGCATAAAATGTTGTCCCGGCCGAGGAACATCAGACAGACCATAACCTCGCAGATCATATCGAATCACCCGGTATGTTTTGGCCAACTCGTAGAATTGATCATCCCACATACGACGGTCGAGCGAGTGACCGTGAATCAGAATAATCGGAGTGCCTTCGCCTGCCATTTCATAATACAAGTCAGCATCGTCGACATTGACGAAACCTTTTTGAACAGAGATTTTACAGTCAGACGATTTAGCTTCCAATGATTGTCGGACCATGGTGGCCAGTATCGGACTGGCATAAAAACCGGAAAATCCGTTGGCTGCAGACACGTCGATATGTGTCAGGAAAAATCCATACACGTTGTTGGTCTTATCGATCCACGGATAGGCTCCGGCCCAACTCGGACTGCTGATGAGGACTGCCTGTCCCTGTTCATTCAGTTCTTCTCGCCATTCGCCCAGCCCATATATTCCACGATGTGTTTTGCCGCGAACTCGTTCAACAAATTCACCCCGTTCAACCCGGGCAGAGCCGACATGATCAGCCTCCATATAGGCAATCGATTTCTCTGAGAGGATCCGACGCCCTTGAAACATACCGTCATTACTGATCATCGAAATAAAATTCGCATAATCCTCCAATGTAGTCCGGGCACCCCCGCCCAGCATAGGAGCATGCCCCGGTTCTAAATTAACCGGTGTAAAGTGTGTATTTTTCATATTCAAAGGCCGGGCAATCTTGCTTTGAAACAGTGATTCCCAATCCATCCCGCCGGCTAATTCGGCCATCCGCCCGGCAACCTGCATCGCCAATCCGCCATATTGAAAACGCTCGCCCGGCTGAAAAGCAGCTTCCAGCGGTAGGATTTCCTGAACAGACTTCCCAAGCGTTTGATAAGTGTCACGCTCGTGCGGAGGTTTGTGGTAATCCGGATAGCCGGATGTATGAGATAACAACTGAATCAATGTCGCAGAACCCTTAACATCCGTAAACTCGGGCAACCACTTGGAAACCGGGTCATCCCATGAAAGTTTGCCTTCTTCTACTATCGCGGCAATCGTCGCTGCCGCCAGCCATTTGCCTGCAGAAGCGATATAGACTTCTGTTTCGGGTGTATAATCGCCAAAACATACCTGATGAATCACCTGATTATCTTTGGTAACCACCAATCCGGCACCAGGATAATAGCACTTGCCAACCCAGCTCTGCACTTTTTTATCGACAATCGAGAAATCATAGGATGATTGCGGTTTGGAGGTACAAAAGCAACGGCATCCCTGCAACAAACCGACAAGGCAAATCAGAAAAGCAAATCGGAAAATCCGGCCTGCCCTTTTTTTGACATTGAGCATATTCATGAGCCTGCTCTCCTGATCTAATCGACAATTGTCTCTTCTTGGCGAAGAAGCTTATCTCCGCGATATTCCTTGAAAATGACTTTGGGCTTCCTGTCTGCGGTTTCAAAACCCTCTGCCTCAATTCTTTGGACTCTGCCATCTGTCATATGAACGACAGCGATACCTTGTTCGTTGACCGAAAATTCCTTAACCAGCGGCTTATCCAGATATGGCTCTAGCAGTGACGCAAACCGGAATTCTCTACCCTGCGTTCGGAACATCAGTGTTTTCCTCGATAATGCATCGGGTGCCGGATTTTTTCGGGGACATGCTCCAATCGCCATTTCCGTATCATCCTGAAGATCCGTGAAAATATTCAAATAAACGTTTCCGTCCTTGAATTGATTCAGCACCTTACCACGCGTCTGGAACCATTGACAGTCAGTTATGTAATTGTAACTGCTTTGCAGATCGTCGGACATTCTTTCTGTGTGCTTCGTTTCTTCAATTTCAGACGCTTCGGTTTTGACAAATCCTACAGGGTGAATCAGCCAGTCAAAGGTATGCTCTTTTTGACCGGCCAGGTAGTCAAACATCAGGATATAGTCATCCGTAACGACCATTAACCGCCGTTGCAAAACCGGTTCAGCGTCGCCGTAATCGACCATTTTTTTCATGTTCGTTGCGTCGAGGTCGCCGGGATCGTTAATATCCCAAGGCAATTTCTGAGCCCAGCGGGCGTTGGTTTCAACCGCGGCGGCCTGGATCGAATCACCGCTATAAAACATCAGCAACTCCGACTCGACCGGTTCCTGTTGATATTGATCAACGATAACCATGTTGTGACTGATCGACGGCTGAATCCAGGCTTTGTACGACTTATCGGCATATCCAAACCAGCTGGACTTGTGAAGCGGCAACAACAGGTTTTTTCCATAACGGCGAAGCTGCATTAAGCTGATACGGTCAAAATGACCGTGCCAGCCACCATGAGTCCCCCACTTCAAGAATGCCTGAATCTGCTCATCGGGTTTTTGACCTTCTTTTTGAGAGCGTAGCGCTGCAATCCCCACATTATCCACATGACCGGACATAGAGCGAGGATCACCTGACGGCTTGACTTCACCGATTCCGTACACCAGCGATTGCCAACTCATCCGGTCATCCCGGTCAATACTCCATAAAAACGCCGGGTCTCTGTAATGATAATATCCCAATTCAAAAACATCGCCTGGCTTTTTCGGATCGGAATCATTATTGGCCGCAACATAGCCGTTTTCATCCATCAAGATCGTCGCACCATCGTATAAATCCTTCAGACAACGATAGGATTTACCAGGTGGACCCCATATATCAAAATTCATGCTCATCCAACCGTTTTTCCAACGGCGGCCGCTGTCTCCCATATACCGAACCGGCAGATACATATCAAACATATTGCTGCCAAATGCTTCGACGCACTTGGCAGCATATGAATAAATACGGGCGGTCAGATAGCTGTAATTGGACGCCCCCTCAAACCACCAGCCGTCGCCCATCAAGCCCAGTGACAGCTGCTCTTTGAATCCCCTGGGACAATTGAGAAAGTATTCAATTTCGGAGATATCCTGCAGCATCGCCGCACAGCAAATCGCTCCAACATTCGCAGAGCCGACCCAATTGCCAATATCACCTTTAAGATGCCACGGCTTACACGTTTTTAAATACAACCGCATGGCTTTTTGAATGTTCTCATGATCCAACTCGCTTAATGCCGGATCGTCATAAAAAACATCATACAGGGCGGCGAAAAAACAAAAGAACTCACCTTCATGAACAAACGCATCCGAATCAGTCGCCCATCGCGTGGTTACATACCCTGTTTTCGGATCCGCAATCGCTTTGATAAAAGCAAGCAGCTTATCCCGATATACTTCTTCGCCGGTCAACTGCCATATAATAGCAACCTCCCAGGCGTGTTCGGTGCTGTAGTTCGGAAATAAACCTGCCCAGGTAATGCCTTCACGGGTAATGGATATTTTCTTGGCCTTGGGACTATCCCATCGATCCGCTTTTTGTTTTAATACTTCAAAGTTCTTCTTAGCCCAATCAAAATTTTTAATTTTCTCCTTCATTCGCACAATCATATCCGGATCAACCAGCATGTTTGGATGCGGCAGAAGTCGTACCGTCACCAGTTCAATCTCGTCGGTTTTATACGGATCATTCGGTGTGGCAATCAGTATTCGACGTTCCTGCCCGCCTTTCGGCAGTTTGTCAACAACCGTCATTTTGACAGTACATCGCTTGCTTTCCTTGGGAGCAAGTTCTAACATCGCCGGCGTCACGGAAATCGGCATAATCGCCCAACCATCCAGTTTAAATGCAAGCTTGACCGTTTGCAACTCGTCACTAAGATTTTTTATGGTAACCGGATACTTAACCATCTGGCCGGCCTTGGCAGGTTTTGAGGTAATATCGCAGGATAACTGCAGCACCGTACCTTCTTTAATCGATGTGGTTATTTCAGAATCATAAGGAGTTTTGTTAAAAACATTCTCCGCTGAAACACACTCAATCAAAATCATCACCAGATATAATAGAACTAATGTCTTTTTCATCGTTTAACTCCTTATTTCCCTTGATTGAATTTATAAATGTCAAACCTGATTGTAAATCCTACACAATCTATGCCAGGCTAAAATAGTCAAAGTCGGCGAACGTACCGTCGCCCTGCAAATCCTGCGCGCATAAACCAACCATCGTACCGGTAAATCTTAACCGGTCAGCGTAATCATCCGACAGCTTTGTCATATCCAGAGTCGGACCGACCGGATACCAGGATGCGCCGTCCTGTGAGTAATAAAAGCAAAGCGTTTCAGTATCAATCTCAGCTTTCAAGTAAATATCTTTAAGGTCATTAATCGGAATCTGACCGTCCGTTAATTCATCGTAGCAGCCGTCGTCGGTCAGAACAATCCCCAATACAACGCCCTGTTCCGGATCGTGTGAAACACGTAAATAATAATGGTTCTCTGTATCATACCAGCAGATCAATCCCGCGGAGTGGTTATAATGAGTCGGCCTGAACTGCATTCGGGTCTCCACCACAGCCTTGAAAGACTGAAGCCGCTGAGCAATCAGGCTTTGCTCAAACAGCGAGTGGATCGATTCACACCCATGGATTCGAGCCCAGCCTTTTCGCTCGCTCAATGACAGCCATGTTTCATCAACCGGCCTTCTTAATGAAGCCCAGTGAAGATTTAAAGTGTCAGCATCAAAATGATCAACCACCAACTTTTCATTATATTCAAAATTCTCCATAGTAACAGGAGCAGGCACTGTCACCTGCGGTTCAATCTCATCCGACTCCAAACGCAACCATCCGGCGTCATTCCAAAAGCATTTCTGTATCGCAGTTTCCCTGCCGAGAATGCAGCGCCGATTCTCGCCAATCGGCCGGCTGCACAAATGCGTCAGATACCACTGACCATCCGGGGTCTGCACCAGTTCACCATGCCCGGCCTTTTGCAACTCCAGAGAAGGATCATGTTTTGACGTCAGCACCACCTCCTGCGGATCCAATTCGTATGGACCTTCAATATGTTCAGAACGGGCCATCGCAATCGAATGCGGCCAACCGGTCCCTCCCTGTGCCAGCATCAGATAGTACATCCCGTTGCGTTTATAAAGATTGGGTCCTTCAATTAGAATCTCTTTCTGAAGAATCATCTTCTGTGGACCGATCATTTTTTTCTCCACGGCGTCATATTCCTGAAGAAGAATGCCGCCAAAGCGGGCCTTGTCTTTACGGTAATCCCATTGGACATTGGCCACCCATTTGCGGCCGTCATCGTCATGAAAGAGCGACGGATCAAAACCGGAAGCGTTTAAGAATACAGGATCCAACCACGGCCCGCTGATACTTTCCGCAGTCACCACATAGTTCTTCAGATCCTTAAAAGGACCAAATCGTGTACGGACTACCGTGTAGACCATATAAAATAGTCCATCACAATAACTCAGGCTCGGCGCCCAGATACCGGACGAGTTCGGAACGCCGATCATATCCAGTTGTTCGGTGGTCGTCAAAACATGTCCAATCAGTTCCCAGTGCACCAAATCACGGGAATGGTGGATTTGGATGGCCGGGCGCCACTCGAATGTGCTGGTCGCAATATAATAATCGTCACCCACCCTCAGGATGGACGGGTCGGGATTAAAACCTTTAATAATCGGATTATGTATCATTTCTTTACTCATGATTGCATCGATGCCTTTTTTCGTGATCGTTTTGAAAAATATTTTAGAATCATTCCAATCGCCACAATAACGCCGCCACAACAAAAGATAATCAGCCGTCCTTGTAGATTATTTTCAGGAATCAGAACCAACAATGTGATGAAGCCCCCGTACACAAGACTCAAATTACCCAGCACATTAGACTGCCTGGCTTCATTTTCGTAGACGCCCAGTTCATGCTCGTCCACCTGAATCGGTGTTCGCATATCTTTGAAAAAATCGTCCACCTGATCCACATAAGGCTTTTCGTCCTTCCGATAAAACAGCATCGTCATAAAAAACCAGCCAACACTGATAACCGAAACCACACCCGTCGTAATAGTAATCTTAAGATCACCGATTTCACGCGGATTCAGATCACCGCACCGACATATCACGCCAACCAGTGCATCGCTGTTCATGTCCGGATTTTGCCACAACCATTGCGCCACTCCGTCCACCTGAAACAACAATCCCAGTATCGCGGCCGGAACAAATCCCGCCAGCATCGTACTCCATCCGGTCCAAGGAGGCGTCTTTTTAAAGAAAATCCCCAAAAATAACGGCGCGGCCATGGGAAGACCAATCGACGCGGCCATAAGAAGCGTCAAATCAAATAATTCCAATCCTTTGACCTGTTGAAAGCACAATCCCAGTAATATCCACGATACACCGTAGATCAACATAAAGATTCTCCCGACAGCAATTTGTTGTTTTTCTGAAGCATCTGGCCGGATAACCTGAATATATATATTTCGCACAAAACTGCCGCCGACAATATTTAACTGGCTGTTGAGGCTGGTTACTGTAGCAGCAAAAATTCCGCATACAAGCAGCCCGAATAGCCCCGCCGGCAACAGATCACTTGCCATAGCTACATAGGCAGCTTCATTCGGATTGTTCAGACTTGGATACTCTGCTGCCAGGTCCGGATGCCAGACCGCAGCCATCATGGGCGGAACCAGCCATATAAGAGATAAAGCAATAATACCAGCCGTCTGCACTAATATTGCTTTCTTTGCATCGTGTGCATCTTTCACGAAGATATACCGTGCCGCACCCTCGATCAGACTGTTCATTTGAATCAATTGGTTGATGCTCAATGTAATCACGAAAATGATGATCACCCATGGTCGGTCAAACTGTGTCCAATCGAGGTGATGGGGTGGAATATTTTCTATGAATCCCCGAATACCGCCAACTTTGACTAACGTCATAATGCCCATGGTCAGCGTAATGACGGCCACCACGATCATCTGGACAAAATCCCCCGCGGTTGCTGACCATGAACCGCCAAACACCGTCATCAATGTTATGGTCGCACCGAGAATAATAATCAGTACGGGCATTGGCACATTAAACACACTGACCATAAAGACCGCCACCGTGTACAGGGCTGCACCGCCATACAGAATACGTGTGAGGATCAACAGCCAGGTCAGAATCTGCTCACTGGTTTTACCAAATCGTTTACGAACGCCTTCCATCACTGTAATAATTCGCATCTGACGGTACTTAGCCACCACAAAAAAGTAGCAAAAGGCCAAAGCAACCAAATTACAGGCAAACAATACAAGGAAAAACGTCCCGGTCTCATAGGCTTTGGCCGCACCGCCGGTAAATGCCCAAGCCGTAAACGTGGTCATAAATGCCGAACTGCCGACAACCCACCAAAGCATTCCGCCGCCACCACGAAAGAAGTCACTTGATGTCTTGCTGAAGTTTTTATAAATCGGACCCAGCAAAAACATAAAGGCTAGATAAAAACCAATGACTACATAATCATAAATCGACATAAAACCCCTCGTATTAATCGCTCATTTTTACTATCATTTTTATCGAGCCCCAAGCAATTCCAGTAATGTCCGGGCATCCTCGCCAAAACTCTCAGTCTTATCATCTTTGACAAATTCAAGCATCCCGTAAAGCACCCTCTCGCACGTATCCAATCGTGAAAAATAGTCTTCCCAAACATCTTTGGCATCTTTTAACAGGTAGCGTGTCGTGTGAAATGAATCCCAGTAGAATACATGCACTCCTGCAATCCACGGCCGCAGTAACTCGATATCTGTACAATTCCTCGCTGTATCCATGCCTCGCATCGGCTGCCAATACGTTAAAATATTTGGCCGATTAACCGCTTCCAATAATGCCCTACATGAATCGGCGGTATTCGTCAGCGTTTCATCATGGTACTCATAAGCGATCTGAATACCTTTCGCAGCCGCCAGGTCGGCAATACGACAAGTGTCATCAATGACAGACTGTCGATAAGAAGCATCTGCATCTTCAGAGTTTCGGTCTCCGGCCCACACACGAACCATTCCGGTTCCAAGTGCCTGTGCCGTTTCTAATATTGTCTCAAACCGCGCACTGTCCTGTCGGCCGGAACCTACCAAGTAATATGATCCGTATGCAACAGTTTCCAAATCAGCCGTTTCCATCCAATCACGCACACGACAGGCATTATCGATCTGTCCCGGCGGAACATGGACATCTGCGCCCCATTCAATACCGGTCAGATTCGCCGTCTTTGCCAATTCAATAATACGGTGCGGCTCGAATTGGCGAAACGTAACTGAAACAAGTCCGGGCTTGAGCATGAAATTCCTTTTATGAGTCCCTGTTAAACATCGTTTTCACACGGGTCTAAGCCAGATTGCCTGCCCTCCGGATGAAAGCAGTTTTGCATTCAATGTATCCGCAGCGTCAATGATTTTTTCTTCTATTCCAACGTGTGTACGTGTATCGACCGACGGATTGTCAGCATAAATTCGGGCAATATATTTCCTGTTCGCTTCCAGGAAGTCCAGCGGAATTTCTATATCACGGGATTCATTGCCGGTAATTGTTCCCACAAACCAGTGTTCTCCGCTACGCCGTGCTATTGTTATATATTCACCAATCCGGCCATGCAAAACCCGAGTCTCATCCCAAATAGTCGGAACCTGTTCAAAAAATTCGATTTCCGGTTCACCTTCATAATCGCCCGGCCGGTCATACCAGAACATAAACTGCAGCGGACTGTAATAAATCACCGCCAGTGCCAACTGATGAGCGGACGTCGTTTGAATCATTTTGCCGTGAAAATCACCCAGCCCCGGCTGCTTATAATAGGAAATCGTGTAGTCAGCCGCCCCTGCAATAAACCGCGTAAACGGCAGCGTCACATTATGTGTCGCATCGGGCATTTCTTCATTGCCGTGAATGCCCTCCTGCGTCATCAGGTTCGGATACGTCCGGCTAAATCCCGTCGGTCTGTATTCGTCGTGAATATCCACAAGAAGATTATAATTGGCCGCCTTTTTAACCGCCTCATGCATCCAGACGGTCCACCTGTGAGAACCCACCTGCACAAAACCGAATTTAATCCCCTTAATCCCCCAGCTTTGATACAGCGGCAATATCTCATCGAGCTGCTTTAAAAGCGCCCGTTGGTTGACATAGACTATCACACCAATACCGTGTTTGTCGCCATAGGCAATCACTTCATGAATATCAAAATCGCGACTTGGATTGATACGCGGGTCTACATTAACTTTGCTCGCATCAGAGGCAAAGACCCGCTCCACACCGTACCAGCCCCAATCAATCCCAACATACTGAAGGTTATGTGAAACCGCAAAATCAATACAGGCTTTGGCTCCGCTCGTCGAAACCGTCATATCCCGAATAACTTTACCCGGTTTAATCCAACTGGTATCAGCAATCTCACAGGGAGGATTCAAATTCCGGATGATATCATTATTTTCGATCAGTTGTCCCGGCTGCTCGGCAACCATGATCACACGCCACGGCGTCCCGAACGGGGTAATGCGGTCAACCGGACTATAAATGGATGTAACAATCGTATCCGGCTTGTCTTCGCTGAGCTTGAAGTTTGTTCTGGCATAGTCCACCATTTCCGCTTCAGCCAGACACACATAAAGCCCATTGTCCAACACTAATGTCAATGGCCGCTCGCTTTCGTCCGGCCAGTCGGAAAGCGGTAAACAGGTATAAGGCCCCTGAGCCCACGCTGTATGATAGGCTTTAGTCCCAGCCGGCAGCATAAACTCGCTATTTTCAGCAGTGATGTGATAATAAACCGCCCGAGGATCTTCCGGGAAATAATAGCGAAATGCAATACCCGCATCGTACGCCCGAATAACAAGGTGCATTTCACTCTCCGGAATTTCCGTCTTAGCCATAAAGATCGTCATTTCATTATAACAATCCCGAACTAAAGAACGTTCTCCGTAAACCGGCCTCCAATCACAAGTATGACTCCTTTGAACAATCTCCCTAACGCAAAGATTCTCACACCAGTGTTCTCTTCGCTCAGTTTTTTGTCCAAGTGCCATTTCAGATAAATGATTGTCCAGTTGAATCTCAAGTCGCGACTCCAGAATAACCGGTTGATTTTTATAAGAGACCTGATAGTACAAGCAAGACAGTCCCATGTCGTTTTTTCTTTGGAAAAAGCTCAGAGACAGTCTTTCATCAGGCGACCGAAGCACTGCCTGCGAAGGAACATCTGACTCTGTAACTATATCTTTAGGCTTCATAACCAACCTTAAATTATGACTCTAAATAAAATCTGTATTTTGAAATCTTTCCGATCTTGCATAATCCATTAATTAAAACACGACCTGTTCGATTTCATTATCCCCGGTTTCCGTAATGCCGCCTTTAAGTTGTACCGCAGAGTCTTTTGATGTCACTGGTTTTTCATAATGTTTCAGCATCCACTTACCCTGGGCCTCTGTTTTCCCATAGATGATCTCTGCGGCAACACGAAGGCTCTCAGGTGTCACAGAGTAATTGCAAATGACGGTTTTAGCTTGAGGCACAGCACCTAATTCATAGGGACAATTGGTTACAACAATAACTTTTTTACCTTTTGCAATCAGCTTTTTGATCAAATCCGTATTATTGGCAGGACACAATCTCCAATAATAGTTCGTCGCCACAATAATATCTGCATCGTCGACATGTTCCATAATAAATTCTTCATCTTCTGCCGAAGCTTTGAATTTCGTATCCAGTGCAAGAATGTTTTTGGACTGCTCGAACATTGCAACGTTAAACGACTTATTATTACACTGAAGATCAAAACCTGAATAGCCATCCAGCACCTGCTGCTCAATAACCATAACGGTCTGTTTTTCATCCAATGGCAGCAATGCTTCTTCGTCACGTAAAACAGTGGCACAACTTTCAGCCGCCTTTCGGGCAACACGAATAATCTCTTTGTCCCGCATAGGTTTCCCGGCATTATCGGCATCCACTTGTCCTTGACGCTCAAACATGCCCAGGTTATATTTCATCCTAAGAATTCGTTTAACTGATGCATTCAGTTGTTCTTCGGAAACTTCTCCATCTTCAACAAATCGCTTCAACTCACAATAGCCTTGGTCTCTGAATTCGTCCTCTGTCTTATTAAGAATCAGGTCACAACCGGCCTTAAATGCCAAGGCGCAGGACTTACCCACACCGTATTTTTCCATCAGAGCCCCCATGGTGATGCTGTCGGTAGTGATGACCCCTTCAAATCCTAATTTCTCACGCAGTAATCCTTTGACAATCTTCTCCGATACAGTAGATATCTCCATGCTCGGATCCACCGTCGGAACGGTCGTATGTGCCAACATTACGCTGGGCAGGTTATTTTTAATCAAAGCCCGGTAAGGCAGCAATTCCACTTTATCCAATCGTTCCCAGTCTCCGCCAACACAGGGAACCGCATAATGCGCATCAATATCCGAATCACCGCGGCCGGGGAAGTGTTTGGCTGTGGGCACTAATCCGCCATCCATGTACCCTTTGATGGAGGCCGTCGCATATTCCGCAATAATCTCAGGATCATCCCCGTAGGCACGAATATTGATCTCTGGATTCATCGGATTGATATTAACATCCAGCACAGGTGAGTGAATATTGGTTATCCCCATCGCGCTGAGCTGAAGACCCACAGCCTTACAAGCCTCATAAGCAACTTGCGGATCACCGCTGGACGTCAATCCCATGGCTGACGGAAATAGGTTTATGCCGGCAAAACTAAAATCACGACTGATATCGCCTTCTTGATCAATCGAAACATGTAACGGCACGCCATTGGGCCTGTCACAGGCGACTTGCTGGAGACGATTTAATTGTTCAGCGTATTGCTCTGGGGACACAAAGAAAGCTGCGCCCGGAATAAAAAGATTCTGCTTTACCTTCTTATAGCCTTTCGGATAATCATAATCATAACTCAGACTTTGATGATAATGCTTTCCTCTTCGTGAGTTCTGACCAAATGGAGTCACTCTTAAACCACCGATATGAAGTCTTTCAATAGCCTCCAACAAATAAGGAGTAATAATAGAGCCACCCCAGTGAATGGTAAAACATTGCCCGACTTTTTGTTCGAGCGTCATTTTTGACAGGATATCATTAACAACGACGTCCCGCTTCTTCGGATCACAATTTGTGTTATACATTTTTCAACCTTTGTCGCATCTGTTATTCATACAGTTATGTACTTATACAATTTTCACTATCGATTTTTTGACGGACCATATTATCCAGTAAGACTTTGCCCTGATAAACAATTCGGGAAGCCCTGACCCCGTAGCACTCTGTTAAAACATTCTGTGCGTTATATTTGGCATACAACATCTGTCCATCGAATTCAAAATCACCGAATTTCGTTTCAGAACCATCTGAAAAAATGATGAGATATGTTTCATCTCCATATCTAATTTTAAAAGCCGACTCGCCGGTCACCTCCGCAGAGCAATCAACAGCTTCATTTTTAAATGGAAGTAAAAGCGTTGCAAACGAAGCCCCGGCTTTGACCTGTTTCGAGTAACTGATTGCTTCGGCAGGCACTTTGACGGCATAATCATAAGACACCCACCCTTGGATTGGATTGGTACTGCCATGAAAACGATTCAGTTTCAGTTGTTCCGTAATCAACGGCTTAACAGCAATGCCTGCACCATTCTTATAAGTTGCAGTAAATGTAAGATCTTCAGCTTCCTGTACTTTACACTGGGGTCCAAAATGAAAATACTGATCATAAGTATGATTCGTTTTGCCCGTTAATTCATCCAGAATGAGCCAGAAATGGGGCTTGATAAAACAAATCCTCCTGCGATGCGTAACCGGGTCATGAAGACGTTGATAGCCATCATGAATTCCATCCACATAATCATATATTTCGGTGCTGGACCAACACTGAATCGTGCTGTTTGCTTTTGTTTTAAACATCCATTCGTCAGCAAGCTCCGAAGAATCTTTACCGTCCACTGTAATCGTATTGTGAGCCGATGTTCCTTTGAACCATATTCTGTCAGGACCTTCATAAATAAATCGCCCCGGGTCAATCAGCAGTGTTTCACCAAAACCAGAGACATCAATACTCAAGGCATCCGCATGCCCATGAACACAATTTTGATCCTTTACGCCAAGTTCCCCGCATGTATAAACAAGATATAGATCGTCACCATCCCAACCAGTCCGCATCGTGTAAAAACCGGCATCTGGAGCCGCAACTGATCCGATCTCCGGCTTTTTGCCCTCTTTGCCATTAGTCGCAATGTAGAGCATGTCCGGCCGATTAAAGATTCTTGCCCCGGCTTTGAATACCCAGCGTAAATCGTTAGCATCTTCCAGCATATTCAGATTGTTAATATCTTCCCATAAACCATACGATGCTCGCTCGCCGAAAACATCACTTTCGTCTCCATCTTTTAGCATGGGGTAATACCCGTGGGGCTTCATGATGCCAATGACAAAATCAATCATCTTTTCCGTGTTTCGCATATACGTATCACTGATTCGAATATTATTCCGCAGGGCAAGGTCTAAAATCTGCAGAAAACAGAACGTACAGACAAGATGATAACCGGCCGCACGTTCAACCTGCATACCGTCCGGAAGAACCTGCATCCGGATCTGTTCTTCGAACCGAGACATCGCTTCATGGCACCAATCGGCTGCCTCTTTGAATTCGGGGAAAAGAATGCCCATATGAGCCAGACCATTGGACTCCATCAGTCCCCAGTTCGGCGAAACATTAAAATAGCTTTTATGCCGTGTATAATAAGCGCGTGTATGACGGGCATGTTCGACCATCGAAGTAAGCATGGTTATCAAAAAATCCGGGGTAAACTCTGGAGAATCCAGAAAATGGTAAAAACATGGAACAAAAGAAGTATAAATACGAATTCCCAGTGTCAGCGGCCTCCACGTTCCAACCTTCATAAAATGCATCCGACTGGTTTCACTGGGAACATTCAGCATCCATTCCAAGTTCGGCATGGGATTTTTTTGTATCCAATCGGCCAAAATCCTCTTGAATGCTTTCGTGTATTTCTCGTCACCAGTATTCCAATAAGCCCGTCCCAATTCGGTCAGAAACTCATGTCGATTCAGGCAATAGGCCCATTCTGGATCTCCATGTGGATCAGCACGCCAATCAATATCATCTCCCATATCCAACCCGACTAGATAATTATTGCAAATATTGTCGGCCTTGGCCGTATCATACTTTGAACCGACCACAGGTTTTTTCCATCCATCATAATAATCAACGCATTCTCGACTCCTGAAATAAGCCAGCAACTCCGTAGCAGCATCTTGATAATTCTCGTCGTCAACATACTTCTTAACAGATCCTAAACCTTTCCTGTCAAGATCGAGCCAGGAAAAAAACATTTCTATATTATTCATCGCTAAACCTTTGCTGTCCTTTGGTCTTTTTTATATTCTATTAATTCTCTCATATCGGCAACTTCGGCTGTATCTCTATTGTTCTCTGGCTGTCATCGTCTGGGTGCATAATTCGCCAACGTAACTGTTCCACAGCCTTCTTCCCAATAAGTTCCGCCTGAATATCAATCGAAACCGGCTTCGGCTCAAGCCCCGCTAATAATGAAACTTGATTATCGCAAGATATCAACTCAACATCCTTACCAATTTGAACACCTAATGATTTCAAGATGGGATATAATTTAGCGGTTAAGGAATCACAGGTAACAAAAATTCCCGTGGGCGATTGAGCGGCCTGAAATAACTCTGCAATTGCTTTTTCAATTAATTTATCTCTGTCACGATTGACCTCAAGGAGGTCTGTTGGAGATTGTTCAATAACAACTTGAGAGGTTTCCGCACCAGAGTCCTCAATTAGATGAGAAAAGGACAGCCATCGCTCACACATATTTCGTTGTAAGTCCAAAGCGGTTGGTGTAATATACCCAATTTTTTTATGTCCTTTATCTAACAGGTACTTTGCTGCAATTCGCCCTATTTGTCGGTTGTTATTTTTAACCCGGTCGCCGGGCAAACGCTCTTCCACCGCTGTCATTACATATACAACATTAAAATTACGAAGAATCTCGACTGTCTCGGCAAAAACACCATCAAGATTCGGCCAAATAATCACCCCGTCAACCTCGCCTCGAGTCACAATCGGAGGTAAATTCCGCCCCGAACTGATCGCCCCTTGTATCATGCTCATGCCATGACCAGCCAACGCCTCTTCAACGCCGCGAACAACATCAAGCATGACCGGCGACGACGACAAAACACGCAAACTGTTACTTGATGTCAAAAATGCAACGTTCCCGGTCTTAAACCCGACATCTTTTACGCGACGGGGGCCTCTTCGTAACGAAGGCGGCTTGGGTACATAACCCATTTGCTTCATAATAGCCCGGATTTTCATGGCCGTTTCCGGGCTCACATTCCCCTCATTGTTGACAACGCGAGAAACGGTCGTATGCGACACACCGGCAAGTTTTGCAATTTCAACGATTGACATGCTCATTATTATATTCCTTTAATTACTAAATGTCAACATATTTAACGTTAAATTTTGTTAATTTTAAAAGTAAGTTTAAACTGACAGCAAAACGGTCTTTATTTCAATATTATCCAGATATCCAGCGATAATATACTTTGAACATCATATATGAAGGACTTAATCAATTTATCAAATTAACAAAAGTCATACGATAGCATAAAGATAACCGAAATTGTTCAACAAATCGACCACTTTATAAATAATTAATGTGAATTAAATAATACAGATGTGTTTTAGCACGTGCGTTTATAATCATTAAATAGGCATGGAGCTAAGGCAGTCGCAAATGTTAAACAAAACATGGAAAAGTGTAATGAAGGATTCCTGATCTCGACCACACCAAATTGGAAATTGAAATCAATAATCGGTATCCCCTGAAGGAACTCTCATTTATTGGACATCACCTAATAGCCATTCAGAAGCTAAAATCGCGAAATCTCCAAGGCTGACATAACAGTCTTTGTTGAGATCAGATTCTAAATACGTAGTTTCTTCGTCTCCACAAAATCGATCACCCGGCGGCAATGAAAAAAGGACCGTTCCAAATCCACAACAATCCGCATAAGGCCCCGCACCTTCCGGCGGGATTTGATTTAAAACCTGATATATATAAGGACACGCGATATTTTTCCGGTTTCGATAATGATGAAAAACCATTTCGTACACAGGGCGAAACAAACCTCTTCCTTCCGGCGATATTTCCGTATGGTAATACTTGCCTGTCGTATCCAGATGAACTGTAAACGGCACATTAAAACCAAGATTATATTTCGCGGTATATTCAAAACCCTTGAGTATCCGATTATTCAGGGCGTCATACAAATCCAATCCCTGGTTCCATCCGATTTCAGCAGCTTCAGCCAAATGAGCAATCCCCAACTGAGCATGCTGCTGGTCTCTACCGCTTTCCTGGCACTGGCCGTCTTTATTAATGATATAATTCGACAGCGAGCCATTACCCGTACCGTTATAAAACCAATTCACCGCTCGATCAAAAATGGTCTGGTTGTTACAGAACACTCCAATGGCCATCATCGTTTTCACACAACCCGTGCCCCAGTTACCATTCGCAAACGTCGCAAAATCCTGTATGATCGGATAAAATATATTTAACATCATACTTTCAAACCGGATGACATCATCGGCCTGCCACCCCGCGTCTGTATATCTCAAGATTTCCGCGGCATAAAGCAATTTTGCTCCATTCAATGACGCCATGAGTATTTTATCGGTGCCGATGATTTCGACCAGTGTCTCGCTATAGGCGTTCAGGATTTGTATAGCTTTGTCGGCATGCCTCTGATCTTCGGTGATAAACCACATAAGGGCATTATAATGAGCCGCATTACAATCGGCATCAAATTCACCTTTATTGACGTTGTCTCCCGGGTCATTGCCTCTGCCGACTGTTGCATATCCCCCATTGACTGAATAATTATAATCGGCCTGCGAATGCGTACACAAAGAGGTGTACCCGCTCATCCAAGGCTCTTGAGAGACGGCAATTTTATTTTTGATCAAATCAAGTTGGTTTCGACTATGTAGCAAACCCGGATGATTAAAAGCAGCCTGAACCGATCCCACTTGAAATAATACGACCGAACTAAGCAGCAAATAAATGCAAAAAAGTCGTTGCAGACCACTCTGTCTATTCATTCGATTCTCCAAGGTTTTGCTCAGTTAGAGCCGGATAGCCACTCCGAAGCGAGGATTGCAAAATCTTTAATATTTACATAGCAATCTTGGTTCAGGTCCGACTCCAGATAGACAGTTCCATAATCTCCACAATAAATCGGTGGACCGTCCCATCCCGTTACGGTTACGTAATCAAACGTTGCGGTATCAAGACACCCGTTATTACGTGAACATACCACTAAACCAACCAAAAGCGTGTTATTCATTGACAACGAAACGGAGTTTAACGGTGCCCACGTCGTTCCGTTGGACGAAACGGATGCGATGAAGGTGTTTCCACTGCGTGTCACTTTCAACCACTGCGGGAGCGTACTATCAGAAACCGTCGTTGTTCCTGAAGCGGTTCCACCGGCACCGGTCGAAGAACGATAGATGCAATAGGCATTGTCACTTCCGTCGATCATCGCAAATATATGCTTGGAGCCGCCGTCGAGGGACTCTCGCATCGCTAATCCGATTTTTCCAATTTGACTGTAATTTTGTCGCCCAGCAAAACGAGCCACAATCTCTCCATCACCAGTCACGTTCCAATAAGCAAAACCAAATGAATCCACATTAGATCCGCCGTAATCAAGACCGGCACCTTGCACCGTAAACACTCCATCGGAATAAGTCGCATTGCCGGGAGTGGTTTGATATCCCGCATCCGCAAACGACCAGCCTTCCGGTAGCAGTGAAAGCGTTGTGTCACTCGACGGCAAAGAGTCGGCACTTTCACCAATGTGGTTATTAGCTGTTACCACATAGTAATAGGTCCTGTCCGGCGACAGCCCCTCATCAGCATAGCTTAGAAATGGACCATTCAATCCGGAGACAATCGTGGTATAAGGACCACCGATTGCGACGGCACGTTTAACGTTATAACTGGTTGCTCCCAAGCTGGAAGCCCATGTAATATCAATTCGTGTTTGCGTAATAACCGAAGCAGTCACATCGGCCGGTGCCGCAGGCACGCCACCGGAAGGATACGTCGAGGCCAGCGCCGAATTCACTGTTTCGCCCGTGTTATTGACTGCAGAAACGCAATAATAATAGCGCGTACCATTGATTGGTGTACTGTCAATGTAATTCGTCACTGTCACGTTAGCAGCCAATGTAGAATACGGGCCTTCTCTGAATCTGGAACGCTTGACGTTATAACTATTCGCACCATCTGCAACGTTCCAACTCAATGAAACCTGGCCATTGGTGGCAACTGCCTGCAAACCGGTTGGCACGACAGATAAATTCGCGTCACGGGGCTCCAATGCGAACACAAGCGTGCCAAAGCCAATATGATCTCGATCGTATCCATCAGCCCCCCCTGCTTCAGAGCGTGTTTCCGCAACGGCTTGTTCCGTAAAAGGCGCCGCGACACCCAGCATATTCTGATAAGGATGATAAGCCTGCTCCCAAAAGTAAATATCCCAACGTCCAAGACCATCTGTGGTCAGGCTGCCATTACGCATACCGTCACACTGGTCGACCGGCGTATATGCCACCGAGTTGCCAAGATTATATTCAGCTAAGTATTCATGAGCCCTCAATATCCGGAAATCAAGATATGACCATAGATCCACCCCCTGACACCACGCAATATGCGCTCCGGCGCCCAGATTATTCAACCCCAATGCCCAGTGTCCAATATCCCGATCCGCTTCAGTCGTCCAGCCGAGAACGTCGATATAATTAACAATACCAGCATCACACTCTGTTGGTGCACCGTATTTCAATACATTGACAGCTTCATTAAAGACATCTTCGTCATCCAGAAAGATTCCGGCCGACATTGCAGAGATTGCCCCGATGATCCCCCAGTTGCCACCGCCAGACATGCGATTCAGCGGCAACAGAACATTTTCAACAAAATTGCTGCAACTATCGATGCCAGCTTGTGACCAGCCCGCACTGCCACCGTCGGCATAACGGATGATTTCCGCAGCTGTAATAAATTTGTGGCCTTGCAGTCCGGCCGTTAATCTCGCATCCGCGCCATAAATGGCGGTACAGGTGTCGGACCAGCCGTCAAGAATCTCAATGGCTTTATTGGCATGGCGCTGATCGCCGGTAATATACCACATAATGGCATTTTGATAGACCGCACCGCAATCATTTTCCCACTGGCTCAGATAAGCGTGAGGAAGCCGACTAATATATGAATAAGGACCCTGCATCGAGTAATTGTAGGAGGAATGAGAGTCTGCCGCTAATGCCGTATAACCATCCAGCCAAGGCTGTTCATTGGCCGCAACTTTATCTCTGATTCGATTTAAATCCGCTTGCGTGTGAAATACCCCAGGATGCGTAAAAGTAGCCTGCGCGGAACCTGTTACAACAATGATACAGATAAATAACAAATAAAAAAAAACATATTCAAATCTAAGTTGCCGTTTTTGCATATCTGTCCCCCTTGTGAGCTTTTTCATTCTTTGTTGCGGTTTGTTGAAGACCTCATCTGCTATCCGGCACTAATAAACGTAATTAATTGATAAACCATTCCGAGGCCAAAATCGAAAAATCTTTCAGGTTTACATAACAGTCTTTATTCAAATCTGAAAGTAAATACTCCTCACACAACGGACCGTCGTTGATTATGATGCGATTTAGCTTATATACATTGGAGGCTCCAGAGATGGTAACACGCATATTCTGAACACCTTTGGTAAGAGCAACGTTACTGCTTATCGTATAAGTAACCCAGTTCGAAAAACCGCCTGTATCCGGCAGAGTGACTTCGCTTGTTACATCACTTCCATCGAAAGCAAATTGTATCCTGCCATTACTCCCGTTTGCCGCATATCGGACACCAATTGTGTAAGTGTCGGTTATTGGAACATGCAGTGTATAACTTAGCCATTCACCATCAGCCATATCGGTAACGTTGTATCCGCTTTCAGAGCAGACTTCGATATCGACACTCTGATTTGCGCGGTATTGGGCGCCTGAATTACCGCTGGTTGTATCGGCATACGTTCTCGTTTGTCCGTCAACCGGGAAATAATCGTAATTTTCGGCTTCGATAACTGCCGGTATCACTGGCATCTGGAATATCGGTGTGCCGCTGGAAAATCCGCTGACAGGATCGCCGGCACACCAAGTCGGTCTGCGAAAACACAACGCTCCCCAACCCGGATGATCCTGATTCCAACCAGTTGTCTCATAACCTGATTGAGCAATTGCGTAATCACGTGCACGCTCAGTCCAAGTTGCATCCTCGCCCATTCTGACCTGAAAGTGAGCAACGCCCTGTTCGAAACAGGGTCTTTTTTCCGGGAAATCGCCCCGTGTAAGTTGAGTGAAATTGCCCTCTGTGTAGGGATTGATTTTTTTGGAATACCATCTGCCCGTCCTGTCGAATCTCTGGATAAATTCGCCGGAGGCGGCTGTCGGTTCCCAAGGTGTCGACTGGTCAGGATAAGACTGGAGATATGATGTATTATACCTGGCTGTATATTCGAAACCTTTTAACAGTCTATTGTCCAAGGAGTTATAAACACCGTCACCCTGATTCCACGCGACTTCTGCGATACCAGCAGCGATGCTCAATCCGAAAAAAGTGTGTGCCTGATCACGGGATGACTCCTGGCACTGCCCGTTTTCCCAGAAATAATATTCCAGAACACCATTATAGCCGTAATCCGGTATCGAAGTATCCCAAGAGTAAAGACGATACGCATCATAATAATCGGTGGTTGTGATTGGCGATGCTGAATTATTCGGCGGACCGGACTGATAAGGAATGTCATCAGCTCTGTGTGACAAGCCTTTAAAGTAGTTTAATGCGCGATCATACATGATCTCGTTATCGAGAAAGACCCCCATCGTTATCATGCCTCTCCAGGCAATCATATCCTGGTTACCATGTCGGCCGGGATCACCGATATACATCCGCCAGTAGAATGATCCATTATCATCAGTAATGTAAGCGGGAACAGCCGCATTGGAATACCCCGGATAGACCAGCATATCGCTGAATGCCTGGATATCCGATGCGGACCAGCCGCTGTAGGTGCTTTTGATGATTTCAGCCGCTTCGACCATCTTCCAGACAAACAAGCCGGAATTGAGGGATTCGGTGCCGCCGCCTTCAACATCTGTTAAATTTTTCCATGTATTGAAAATCTCAATGCATTTTTCGGCATGACGTGAGTCCTCTGTTATTGCCCACATGAGTGCGTTCATATAGGCGGCGAGAACATCCGACTCGTATTCTGAACCATGTGTCCCACCACGATTCACTTCTGTCCAGCTTGAGTCGCCCCGTACAACGTAATTATAACTTGCTTTTGAGTCCGAACTCAGCTCATTAAATGAAGTCGCATAGGGTTCAACACCGGCCTGAACCATATATCTCATTCTTTCCAGGTCGGACTGCTTAAACAACCCGCCCGGATGAACAAATGCAAAAACTGGGTATTCCAGAAGTATTGTTACCAGTAATACCGATAACATCGCTATTTTTTTGAAGGTTCCAAAATTATTCATACTCATCAGGCTGTCCCTTGAAACTTTTTTGCACATTAAACACGGCAGTTCCCATTCAACGCCAGCAAGAAGTTAAATTGGTGTTTATTTCAGGCTTGTCGGCTTAAACTCATCGAAAGGGCTACCCTCTCTCTCTGGCCAGGATTCATCCTTAATCTGTCCGATATCCAAAGCACCGATTTGACCATCTGCCAGAAGAAAATTAGCTTTGGCTTTATTGCCCGATCCGTGACGATAACTGGCACGTCCTGCCAGCTCTCCATCTTCCAGAAATTCGTCATTATTCCCCAATTGCCATGGATACCAATCACCCCAACCATTTACCTGATAAATGCCATCACCAAATAATATTCCCATGGGATTATTACCAATCGCTTTACGTACCAATTCTTCATATCTCCAATTATGATATTTTCGGTCGGCGTCACTGCCAGTGGGGCCTTCCCATTCCCTCGCACTAAATACAAATTCATTCGCTGTATAGGTAACATAGTAAATTTCATCGCCTACCGCATACTCTATGTATGTCGGTTCTATTTTCTTTCTCCAGGAAGGACAGATATAGACTTCCGGGGTTTCAAGGTAATCGTAGAATCGCAGATACCATTTGCGACACCATCTTGTATAGTAATTGCCTTCCCACAGGACATCCGGATCCCCATGGTTAGGCGCAGCAGATGTCGTATCACCTCGTGGATCAGTGACTCTGCCATCATGGTCCTCTGCATACATCACCAAGGCAGTATGAATGCTTCTTAGATTCGTCTTACACACTAATAATCTTGCCTGTTCTTTCACCTTCTTCATCGACGGCAAAATAATCGCCATTAACAACGCAATAATTGCGATCACCACAAGCAATTCAATTAACGTAAATCCCTTTTTTCTCATAATCTTTTTCCACCTTGACAAAATTGTCCACTTGAACGATAGAGTCCGGCTGGCTGAGGACAACCAGCCAGACTTAGGAGTTATTAAAGCTTATTTCTTTTTACGCAGCAACGCGAGAACGCCAAAACCAAGTAATGCCATGGTGGCAGGTTCCGGAACGTAAGTCGCAGTCAGCAGGCCATTGGCCCCGCTGTTGTCGACGTTAAACGACCAGCCGGCGTCTACACCGGTGGCCAGCGACAGGCCGTTGTCGGTGATCAAACCGTTTTCGACCTCCATAAGGGTCCACGTACCGGGCAGAGTAGCGTCGAGGAAGTCGAGGTCCAACAGAGAATCAAGGTCGAAGGTCGCGAAGGTGCCGGATCCGTCTTTGTCGGCGATCACGATGGGCGTGACACCTGCTGTGTCAATGCCAAACTTCAGGACGCCGCCGGCGTTCTGAGTCCAGTTGCCGTCGATCGAGCTTTCATCGCCGATGGAGACTTCCGTGACATTGCTGCCAATCACGCTGAATGTTCCTGTTGAGCCAACAGTTACACCGGCCCGGGTGCGAAACTTGCCGCTGTCGATCTGGAACGTGCCGTTACCACCGGTGCCGACCTGCATGCTAACGCCGCCGGACTCGCGATGGACGATCAGACGAGTGTTCGCGTTGCCGGAAATGTTGAGCAGGCCGGTAGAGCCGCTCTTCTCTGCGATCCGGAGGCTGCCAGTCTCAATGCGGATATCCCCACTGTAAATGTTCATCGTACCGTTCGAGCCGCTGCTCGAGCCGATGTACTGAAGGGTCGCATTGGTGGTGCGCCAGATGTTGCCGTCGCCGATATCCACGTTGAGGGTCGATTCGCTGTCCCGAGCCACCCGGATGGACTGAGTGCGGTACTCACCGGTGCTTCCGCTGGTCAGCAGGCTATTGTCAACCAGGTACTGCCAGGTATCGGCGTCCATGTTGATGGTCTCACCGCCAGAGTCACCGGAAATGGTCACGTAATCACTGCCGTCGGGGATGGCCAAAGCCGCACTCCCGCTATCGAGCCAGTTGCCCGCGTCCTCCCACGATGTGCCGTCGCCGACGGTACCGTCAAAGTCGAAGTCGGCGTGAGCGGTCTGTAACATAAATAAAATCCCTAAAGCCATTAATA
The DNA here is from genome assembly GCA_963675155.1 of Anaerohalosphaeraceae bacterium. GTDB lineage: Bacteria > Planctomycetota > Phycisphaerae > Sedimentisphaerales > Anaerohalosphaeraceae > 4572-13. Next base: position 3,159,786 of record OY775912.1, read on the forward strand.
ATACTTTCCACTTTTTCATCGTTCCAATCCTCCACAAAACATAATAATTATCTTCCGGAGCGGTTCTCTCCAGTACCGCTCCGGAAGCGATCACTAAACTCCCTTTGCCGTTTCAACAATTAAAGCCGGCATTCACATCAAATGCTCACGATTACGGAGCCACTAACGCGTTGGAATCCAGCCAATCAACCGCCATCATCTGGAAGTCTGCCAGGTCAACATCGCAGTCGCCGTCAAGATCGCCGTCAAAATACACATAACCACTCTGAGCCTGAGCAGCCGCACAGGCATCAGCGTAAACGTTAATGATAACAAAGTCGAAGTTGGCCAACTGCCCGTCATCAGCCGTCAGTTTCAGGGTATAGGTCCCTGGTGCCGTAATCGTTACTGTTGTATCTTCAACCGTCGGACTGTTAATGACCATATCCGCACTCTCCGGAGATTCTTCCCAGAGAACCGTATAGGCTGCGGGAGGATTGGGTTTGCCGTCATCGCTAACGGTCGGTGCCATCGTAACATCCACCGTACCATCCGTTAGCCATGTGATAACATCATCGCCGGCATTGACTTCAGGCGACGTATTATCCGCGGTGAATTTATAGACTTCACCAATCACCGTACTGGTCGTCGGATCTGACGGGTCACGCGTATCGACACGCCAGAAATAAGACTGTCCATAGGTCAATGGATACGACGAAGCAGTCGTCGTTAAATCAAGCGATGTGACATTCGGTTGGTCGTCCACAACTAATGTCGCATAGTCCAGGAAATTCGCATTGAGCGTATAGCAGTCGTTCGGATCGACGCCGTTTGTGTTCGGATCAAGAGACGTCTTGTAATCCGGATAACTTTCAGCAAAGTAAACATCACAATAGATATCACTACCCGCCAAATTAGGATCAGGATTGACCCAACTGATGGTATCCTGCGTGGTTGGAACTCGGGCTCCGTTAGACGGTACAGGAGTACTCACGCCATCCGCAAAGTATACGACCGCGTCAAACCGTCCGATATCAAACGATCCATAAAGCAGTGTAAGCGAATCGGTTATCGGATCGTATTGCAGCAAATTTCCTTTTTTCGTCTCAGACCCGGCAACATAGTCAGGATCCAGCGAAGTCGCAAAACGGGTCGTAACCAAGACGGTTCCGTTAGGGCCATTTTCTACATCAAGCGGTCTGGGCTGTCGAAAACTACCTAAGACGCCACCAAGACCCGCACCGTCAACCGTGCCGAGCTGGGTGCCGTCAGCGTAGTTATAAGCCTTAATAGCGTTGCCATACTGGCTGGCAACCCACAAGTCCATAAAGCCGTCGGCATTCACGTCCGGCCCCAGAATCATCGCCATCGGTTCGCGAAGATCTGACGCATCATAGTTGGCAATTCGCGCCGCCAGAATCTCTGCATCGGTCGTCGCCGTTGTCAAAGCCACCGGATCCCAAACATGAATCCGGCAATACTCGTTGTTCCAGCCGATGACCGCATAGAAATCGTCGACACCATCGCCGTTCAAATCCGGACCGAAACAACAACCGCGCCCGCCTGTACCATCTAAGGTTTGGCTGTCGGTGTGAGCAACACCAAAGCTCGCCAGATTCTGAGTAATGTTAGACCCGCTAGTAACCTGGATATACCCCAGCGTGGTGTCGTTTTTAACTGTCCAGATGTCCCGAACACCGTCGCCATTAAAATCGTATCCCCATGCCAGACCATGCTTTGCCTGGTACGGAGCACCCGAATTCGGTGAAACATAGACGCCGGTTGAACGATTGAACCGTTTGATCACGTCGCCGGTGTATCCTACGTAAATATCACCATTCACGGGACTCGCCGTAATCTGGGTCCCGCCTTCTCCTGTCGTCTGCCAGACCTGCCTAAAGTCATCGGTGAATCGAGTGTACGAATCCGCATCTCCTCCAACAATGACATAGTCCGCACATAATAATGACGACAGGCACAACACACCGAGTGTACACATTAACTTCATTCTCATAACTGTCCCCTTTCATAATAATTAATTAACACCTCTTCCGTTTTTCCTTTGACTTATAAAATATCCTGTGTGTTCTAATCATTCAGCCAAAGAACATCAAAAAACGCTTGCACTGAAAAATATTATTTTTTTTTCATACAACACATCCTCCAAAAGATTTTTTATACTCTGATTTAAAGCTTTTCAACAGATATCAAAGTATGTTCAGACTTTTAAAATATCAAAACTTATAATGTCGGATCGGTATCCATCAGCCACTGGCTAAGCATAAACAACAAATCATCCATATCCACCCTACAGTCATCGGTCAGATCAGCTTGAGGAGGTTCGGGACATTGATCTGCTAGATCAACATACACGACTGAATCAATACGGCCGATATCGAAAGATCCATAAAGCAATATAGTCGTATCCGTCAGAGGATCGTACTGCAGCAGGTTCCCTTTTTTCGTCTCGACTCCGCTAACATAGTCAGGATCCAGCGACGTCGCAAAACGAGTCGTCACCAAAACAGTTCCATTGGGACCGTTGGCGATATCAAGTGATCTGGGTTGCCTGTAACTGGATAAGATACCGCCAAGAGTGCTCGTGCCCAGTTGGGAACCATCGGAATAATCATATATCGCTAAATTGTTTCCATATTGATTGGAAATCCATAAATCCGATTGGCCGTCGCCATTGAAGTCAGGCCCCATAATAATATCCATCGGTTCACGGAGACTGCCAGCTGGATAACTGGCGATTTGCGCAGCCAGAATTTCCGCATCGCTGCCGGCCGTGGTCAAAGCGACCGGATCCCAAACATTAATCCGGCAAAACTCGTTATTCCAGCCGATCGCCGTGTAAAAATCGTTGATGCCGTCATCATTTAAGTCCGGTCCGAAACAGCACCCACGCCCTCCTGTGCCGTCAAGGGTTTCACTATCGGTATGGGCAACACCAAAGCTGGCAAGATTTTCTGATAGATCAGCGCCACTGTAAACCTGGATATATCCCAGTGCTGAGTCGTTCTTAACTGTCCAGACATCTTGAATGCCGTCACCGTTGAAATCATATCCCCACTCGAGATCATGCTTGGCAACATACGGCGAACCTGAACTCGGAGCAATGTAGAAACCGGTCTCAAAATCATACCGCTTAACCACATCTCCGATAAAACCAATATAAACATCGCCTGTGTCAGGACTGATCGAAATCTGGACGCCATCGTCGCCGACAAGCTGCCATTGCTGTACAAATTCATCATCAAATCGTGTATAAGTATCGCTGTCAGCGCCTACGATAATATAATCGGCCCATAACATTTGTCCTGCCAGCAATACCAATATCATGCATACTGTTCTTCTCATCATTTCTCCTCAGTGTCGCCGGGAACCAGCATTGGCACGACTTCAAGCGTCACCCTCGCCTCATCTTTGGGGTGACGCACTTTATAACGCATCCGCTCGAAGGCTCTTCGGCCGATGGTCTCAGGCTGCAAATCAATCGTTGCGGGCCGCGGGTGCAGCCCAGCCAGCAGAGAAACCTCATTATTACAGGAAATCACATCAAACGATTTTCCGATAGTGATACCACAAGACTGCAGCACTGGATACAGAACTGCAGTTAGACTGTCAAATACGGTAAATGCGCCAGTTGGACGGAATTCCTGCGGAATGTTAAGGATCGATTCGGTAATCGCATTCTTTAAAATCTTTTTAACTTTCGCACCATCCATAAGTGTTTCTTCAGATGTCAGTGGAATTTCGATTCGCTGAGCTTTAACACCCTCATCCCGACAGAGCTCTTCAAATCGGCTCCAGCGTCCACTGAATAACTTGGGATGATAATTTGAACTGCCTTTGAGATCCAAATAAACAACACTTTTATGTTGCTTGGAAATAAGGTATTCAGCCGCAATCTTCCCGATACGTTCGTGGTTGCACATAACTCGATCGCCCAGAAAATATTTATCTTTACCGGACAATACAAAAACAATCGGATAGCGTTTCAACGCTTCGATGTACTCATCCGGCATGTTTTCCAGTCCCGGATAAATAATCAAACCGTCAACCTGCCCCTGTGAGATAAATCGCGGTAACGGCCTGTCCGGACTTAATACACCCTGGAAGAGACTCAACCCGTTATCTGATGTGGCCTGTTCGATACCATGAACCAGATCGATCAAAAAAGGAGAGGTCCTTAATATCTGGATGGTTTCAGAAACTGTCAGAAAGGCTAAATTTTTTGTTTTAAAATCTCGACTTAAATTATTCACCGGACCGCGTCTCAAATGAGGCGGCTTGGGAACATAGCCGATCCTGTTGATCGCTTCCTGGATTCTCTTGGCGGTCTGAGTATTGACCTTCGCACTTTTATTGAGAAACCGAGAAACGGTCGTATGTGAAACACCAGCAGCTTTTGCAACTTCAACAATCGACATACCAGCATTCTACTTCTTTTCAATGATCGTTGCAAGATAAAAATATACATTTTTCATGTTAATTAATGTTAATAATATTGACATTTAAACTGTTATTAACGTTTTAATTGACATCTAGATCTCTTAAAGTGACAACGTAAAAAAAACAACTAACTTTTAACATGTTAATTACTTTAGTAAAAACATTAATTATCATGTTAATTACATCTGCGTTTTCAGCCCTATAACTTAGAAAAATCAACTGATAAAATCATATTTCTACACTAACCAAATCATGTTTTCGAAGAAAAATATTTCATGAGAAATGAGTATTAAAAATACTCAGGAACAGCCTGATTTAGGGCTCTTAAATCCCCTCGAACCTTTATAATAGCCGTTCTCCACTTCGCTACCGAGCTTCCTATGGTCATAAACATTTCCTGGTGACTGCACAATTTTATGTTATGTATCTATCCCGAATACAAAAACGTCTATGTCAAAATGCAATAATTCTGGGCAACTAATACCCATCAAAAAACCAATACGGCACCACCACCAGGAAGCACGGGAATCATGACAGTCCCATCATTTTTCACGAAAATCGTTCGTTTGCCAACTGAACGGTCATCATTATCGTATAGTAACTCCAACGATTTCCCTTTTAACCATGGAAGCAAAATTGTCATGTCTCGGGCTTCCTTTCCCGCATGTGTTGCAGCAATATACCAATGCTGATCTGAACGACGCGCAAGTACTACATATTCCCCCGGATATCCATCAATAAAGCGAGTTTCATCCCAAACCGTCGGAACTGTCTTCAAAAAATCCATAACAAAACTCGGCTGTTCTGAAAGATTGTTAGGCGTAATTCCAAAATACTGGATTGGTGACTGATATAGTATGGCTGTTGCAAGTTGGAACACAACCGTTGTTCGCCTTTGAGAACCTCTTTGCTGGTCACGAGAGAAAGTCTTGTTCAGAAGTACCGGCCCATAGTCCATTGGCGCAACCGTATTACGTACGAACGGAAATACGGTGCTGTTAAAGGCTTCTTTGTCAGCAAACGCCTGTGAAAAAACAAGGTTTTCCGATGCTGTAACTGCTTCACTGGTCATGTGGTTAGGATATAGACGCTCCCATCCCCGCGGCAAAGTTGTTCCATGAAAATTCAACATAAGCCCATAATGGTTCGCATCAGTCAGGATATCCTCATAAAGCTTCATCGTCACCTGTTTATCACCACCGAAAAAATCGACTTTGAGACCTTTGACTCCAATCGACTGAAGCCATGCCATTTCTCGATGACGCACAGGAGCGGTATCCATACAGTTGCGAGGACCTTGAGGAGCATCATTCCAATATCCATTTGAATTATACCAGAGAAATACATCGACATTTTTCGAATTGGCATAAGCAACCAGTTCTGCCATTTTCTCACGACCGATATTTTTATCCCACAGCGCATCAATGAGAATATACTCATAACCAAGTTCTGAAGCCAGGTCGATGAAGATTCGTTGATCCTTCTCATTCATACTTTGATCCTGCCATAGTAGCCAACTCCAGGTTGCACAACCGGGTTTATAATCGACAGTCGGCTCATAAAGCGGCTTGACCACATCAGTCGCCACCGTTGATTCAACAATCGGCGCGAGCGTTTTGCCGATTGTGATCGTACGCCAGGGAGTCTGCAGCGGCAGCGCCGCATGAACCACAGCATCTCCGCAACCGGCATTTTCATCCCTCTCCGGAAAAGCAATCGTATAGAGTCCTTCAGATGTCGGATCGCTCAAGCGAGCCCCAACATATTGACTTGTAACCCCTGTTTCGGAAACAATCGCCCATCCTTCATTTCCAATTCTGAAAAGAGCGGGAAACGTAAATCCAAGACCCGTTCTCGATTTAGTCCCGACAGGAACATCCATCATGTAGGCTTCCTCATAACTGGGCTTTGTTGCTTTCCAGCCAGTTCCCCATGGTACCTGCGGCGTTACAAAAGCGGTAGCTGCCTGCGGAAAGTTAAATCCGCTACATTCCCGGTTGATGATGATACGACACTGGTTGTGAGATGAAATTCGGTAGGCATACGCCACATCACGATCGCTTACACGAAAAATAACTTCTAACGTATCGTTCTTATCATTCACCAAACGCACGATTAGCTCATTTGCCTGATAATGAACGTCACTGACTTTGCCATGAGGTAAAGAATAAGCCTCATCAATCCTTCTGGATTGAGTATCAACAATCTCGAGGCTCTCGGCGAAACTCCCGATACTCGTTTCCAAACCTAAGGGAGACGGTTCGATAAATGGTGTTTTTTGATATGTGACACTATAAAAAAGTTTCCCAGCCTCAAGCTGTAGACTCACTTCAATCGAACCATCCGGCCCCTGTACAGTCTGAGCGTTTAACACGTTTACCAACAACAAAATAACACTAATCAATAAAACTATTTTGGATTTCATTGGTTCTATAAACATAATTTCCTTATTAGTTTGATATTACATAATCGTAGATGAATTTCAGTTACCTAAGGTCGACGAAGCTGCCACATAAGGATCGGATATTCAGGATTAATTTGATGCTCTGGGCAATTCCATTTCAAAATTAGGTCTTGCATTCCGATGCCACGCCAGAGTCCAGAGATCTTCCATGTCAATCATTTCCACATGATTGTCCATAAATGCAATATTGATCCTTAAATTAAAATGTCGATTCACCAGAAATCGCCCCATCGCCGTCACTGAAGTTCCGTTTGCTCGATCCCCCTGGTCATAATAAGTTTGCGGATCAGAAATAAGCTCCGGGTGCAACGTGTTGGTATTCTGAGGCCACGAATCAACCCAATTCGAATCTGCAAATACCGGTGTCTTGCCTGGATTACGCACATCTATCATTTTCGTATAAGGGGCATCCTGCATATCGGATGGAACAAATTCGTTCATATTACCATAGAGCCATCCGTTAAAACCTAAACCGCCCGCTTCATAGATATCGGTGCCCGATGAATTCTGACCTTTCCAAACCCACGGTTCTTTGGAAGATCCCCATGCATCGGAGGCGGCATCTTGAGCTGAGACTAATGCATCATCTGCCTTCATAACGATTTCCGGGCAATAACGAATATCGTCTAAATCACCCAATTGATCTTCAATCTGCTTAATCCAAAGCCAATCGCCATAAGAAAACATTCTTTGATTGTTGTCCTCTAAATAAAGAATTAAGCCCATTTGCATCGATTTGATGTTATTTCGACAGATAAGCATTCTCGCCTGTGTCTTGGCTTTTCTTAGTGACGGAATAATCACTGCCATCAACATACCGATGATGGCAATGACAACCAGCAGTTCAATAAGAGTAAATCCTTTTCTTTCATTAATTTTTACCATGCTACACCTCTCACATCTATGGGATTTCGCTCATACCACTTTCCATGTAATGCTACTATTTATGCGTTGATATATTGCTTACATAAATTCAATTTACGCTGCTATCAAATAATCATATCTTTAGAGTTCATTAAACGTCACATCATCCAGAACAACCTGGCCGTACCAGTACTCTGCACCCCGGTCACCTTCGTTTATAAATCCAAGACGAAGTTGATTCCCCAGACCCGTTGGACTACTACCCGTTGACAATATAAATGTTTGCTGGGTCCAACTGCCCTGACTGAGGCTGATCAAATCGAACGTATCCTCATCGATACGGGTATTCGAACCAGTATCCTCCAGATAGACCTTCAGAATCCCAGCGGCCGTTCCTTCAGTGTTGTTTCGTCGTCCGATCCAGACAGTGATCTCATAGGTTTTGCCAACTTCTATTGGTACAGACGTCATACCGTCGTCATATTTAAGATTCTGACCAATCCAGGCCCCCTGACTCAGTATGCCAACGTTGGAAGAACTTTGCGATGGTGGGTCAATATCGTCTGTGGTTAAGTTCTGTGTATGCGACCAGCCGCCGGAATCATCATTCCAACTGGTTACATCGCCCGCTCCAGACCATCCACCCTCACTCAAAGATTGGCTGTCAAAACCAGCATTCAACAGTGTCACAACATACTCGATCTCCGGTACCGGAGTCGTTTCAAGGACGGTCAGGCGATAAAGATTGGCCCCATGAGCATTCACATTGGGCGTAAATAAGTCCTGATACTCGCCCAATTCGGTATGTGTCCACAAATCCCGTATGGCACAGCGTTTCACGCCTATTCTATTGAGCACCACGGACACCGCTGTCGGGCCGGAAGAAGTGCGATTAAATACAGCAAGATAGATATCGTTGCTATCCGACACGTCAGCAGCCCAGATCGGGTATTCTGAGCCTTGGATCATACGATTATTTTCACTATTCTGATTGACAGCAATAACCTCCGCATTTGTTATGGCAGCCGTAGTAAACGCATCATTCTCCGGCAGATTACCGCCAAACATCAACGGCGAGCGAGCAATACACCATAATGTCATCATGGTGTAGATTTCATCATGCGTCAGATTGGAATATCGTTCGTCTCCAACCGGGCCGTACTTCGACAACACTCCCATTGGCAGCATATCCAGATCCGGCCAGTGACCATCCCCGATGTAATCCTGCCATTGGACAGCTTTATCAAAAGACAAATCCAGAGAATTCCAATTATCCCACAAGTCGTTCAGAAGCCGCCACATATTCGCATTGGCTGAGATATGCTGAGCCTGCGTAATCGGCGTTGGGCCGGGAGAAGTGCTTAGGATCATCGGTCGTCCACATGCATCAATCGCTTTGCGATAACCTTCTATTTCAGAGGTATGATAATACGGAGACTGGCTCGAAGCGCTCAAATCGTCAACTTTAACAAGGTCGACTCCCCATGAGGCATAAAGCTCAAACATGGAATCCAGGTAGGCTTGTGCGGCCGGATGATTCATGTTCAACCCATAGGTCAGATTATACCATGGGCATGTACTTGATGTATTGGCAATGTCCGATGCAGTGTAGCTTGTTCCTTTCACGGGCAGGTCCAAAGCAACCACTTCACGCGGAATGCCTCGCATTAGATGAATTCCGAATTTCAATCCCAAACTATGCAGATAGTCGGCAAACGGTTTAAAACCTTCACCCCCTGCCGAAGAGGGGAAGCGATCCGGATCAGGAAGCAGACGTCCGTATTCATCAAGGCTGGAATGCGGCTGGAAATTTTCATCCTGATTGGGTACGAGAGCAATCCCGAACTCCGGCGTGTACCAACTCGAATCCAAAACAATATATTCCCAACCATATTGCTTCAAATAGGTTGCCATGTATTCAGCATTCTCACGTGCCTGATATTCATAAACCGCACAGCCGTAACAGTCATAACTGTTCCAACCCATCGGCGGTGTTTGCGCCCAATTGTAGAAATTACCAAGCTCCACTTTGCCCAGCCACGCCAAGCATAATTCCAATAAATCCGGCGTACCCACATCACCGCTCAGATCAAAATCCGAACCATTGCACCACGCATTCAGATCGCAATCAACATCCATCCAATTAGCTGAGAAACTTGCAAAATCAACAAAATCCACGATCTCACTGTCATCCACATCGGGCGTAGGCCCAGTCAAAACAGAAGCAGAGACCGCATCGGATGTCATATTACCAAAAGCATCCCGCATTCGGACAACATAGGTATACGTTTGCATCGGCTCCAGACCATAGTCTGTATAAATCGGGCTAAACTGCCAGCCGCTGTCACTGCCGCCCGTGTTACCGGTAATTTCCTCAAAATAGTATTCGATAGGCGTACTGGCATCATCGCCGGTTTCTGCAATCATTTCAACAGTGTCCGGTCCCGTTGCCTGTGGAACTTGCTGCCAGGCAGCAGGATCAGGAGTCGGACAGGTAGAATCTGTTGTGATGGAAACATCTTGATACTCTGCTGTAGAGACGAAACTATCATTATGCGAAGTAACACAAAGTCCCACATAAACGGTTGAATTCATGGAAATTGTAGTCGAACCATTGAGTATCCAGACAATGCTATCTATTGAACTGTAAGCTTTAAATTCATTTCCCGAACGAATCAGTTTAAGCCAGCATGGCACCATCACAGCATTTGAACTGCCAGCATAAGATACTCCGTCTGTTTCCGTACGATACTGAAAAGAAGTGCCGTTCTCCGGCGTTACAATAATCATCGCATGTTTAGAATTACTGCCAAGAGTTTCACGAATCATCAGCCCTGCCTTGGCCCACTCGTCCGTATTTGTTTGAGATATTATTTGAGCAATGATTTGAACATCGCCAGTATAAGATTGACAGACATAATGAAATTCGTCAGAATTTCCCCATACATCCGCTCCAGAACCGTTGACAGTAAATACACTATCCGAATAGTCAGCTGATCCGGCGACAGCAACACTGCCAATATCCTGATTTTGCCAGGGAGCAGGCAAAACTGCCATGGCAAAAGAGCCTGTAAGCATATACAATAATAATTTAATTATAAAGACCTGTTTCATGAAACCGTCTGTCTGTACTGTGCGACAATCAAACATGTGATCCCCCCAATCAGAATAGTACGACTATCCGATTATTAGTTAACAGATAATTCAACAAAGAACAGGGACGGAAGTCTACCCCGTCCCTGTCTTGTTTTATACGCTTGGAACTAATTACACTCTGTCTGTGGATAGCGTCCACAATCCAGCCACTTCGCAGCAAAATCAGCAAAATCATCAAGGCTGATAACGCAGTCACCGTCTGTATCATATACGGAAGCGTAAGACTCTGTGCAGACATAACTATCTGTGATCGGAGCGGCAATGTAAATATCCGCAATGTCGGTATAGCTTAAAGCGTAGTTATAAATCTGAATATCATCCAGATCGCCATCAAATATGGAGCTAATAACGCCATCATCGTTTTTTTCACCTACACCAATCATCAGATTTGCATCACTTCCATTGTCAAAAGACACTGAGCCGCTGACATCAAGAACACCATCACGATAAATCATGGCCGTTGTGCCATCGAACGTCACAGCTACATGTTCCCATTCATTTGCCGGTAAAGCCGTATCAGAAGCAATCGAGCCGGAGGTGCTACCAAATACGACATTCCCGGAGCCGTTGTCCTGCTCTAACCGCCACATCATATCATCAGAACTCCAGGCGTTCCGTTTGGCGATCAGTCCTCGCCAATCACCGAAATCTCCCGTTGTCTTTACCCACATTGAAATTGTCAGTTGTCCTGTAAATTCTGAAGGATCCCAGATCCCAACGGACGCCCATCCATTCGCAGTATCAATTGTAACGCCGTTATTAATTGCACCAGACACGAATACCGGCACACCATTAGGATCGGCAGGATGCCCTTCACCGCTGCTGTCAGCATATTGGCCACCCACCAGACCGTCAAGCGCCCAATGTGCTATCTGCCGCTCAATTCCCAATGTCGCCATATCAGATGTCGCAGAGCCGTTCGGGCCGGTGGCAATACAATAATAGTAAGCCTCATCAGAAACCTGAACAAGTGAAAGACTCAGCGTTGAAGAATCTGTTCCAACCGGAGTGTCGTCACTGATAACTGCATCTGCAGACTTATACCATGCATAGTTGGTTGCATTCAGAGCTGTAACAGAGAATTCAACATTTGAATCAACCGAAGCGGTTTGACTGACCGGCTGGCCGGTTATTGCAGGTGCATCCGGAATCGTTGTGAATGACCAGATATCACCAATGCGTACAACAGGACTGCCATCATTGGGGTCAATCGCATCGACACGCCAGTAATACAATCTGCTATAATCCAAATCCCCAGTCGGATCTGAATCCGTCGTCGTTTCGGTCGTACCCGTTTCCAGAATCGTTGTCATGTTCGGGTCTTTTCCGATCCGGACGTTATATCCTGTAGGCACGAATCCTTCCGGCGCCGACCAGTTGAGGCTTGTAGTGACAGGAACCAGAGTTGCACCATCTGTCGGCGACACATTCTCCGCGATATAAGGATCAGTAACCACAACTTCATCTAATACAACCTGTTGATAATACCAGTTGGCATAGTCAGCACGATTGGCAGGATTTTGGAACCTGACCTGAAGTTCAGATGTGCCCTGACCAACCGGACTGCTGCCCGTTGTCAGATAGAACGTCTGCTGAACCCAGGTTCCCTGCGACTGAGCAGTTAAGTCATAGGTTGCCGTATCCAGAAGAGTCAGCGAAGCAGATTCCTGCAAACTAACTTCCAGAATTCCAGCCACAGAACCGGGAGTATCACTTCGACGACCAATCCAGACCTGGATTTTATAAGTCTTGTCTGCTTCGACAAGAACGACTGATCCATCGTCATATTTGATCGTCTGAAAAATATACCCGCCATTATCGGAGTCACTTTTCTTGCCATTCAGGCCGCTTGTATTTTCACCTTCCTGAGCCGCCGGATCCAGCGAAGAAGTGGTCATGTCCTGAACACTGGCGGAACCGCCCGCAATCCAGTCATCGACACTTCCTTCCGCAGTCCAACCGCCGTCACCCAGTGCGGGTGTTTCAAAACCGGCATTCGTTAATGTCAATGCCATCGACAGGGATGACAATCCAAGCAAACAAACTATTAATGTTTTCATGACTTTCTCCTTAATATATCATAGATCAGTTTAATGGGGCTAAGGATGTTTCGCCCTTCAGATTGTCACAATGAGTAAGAGCAAGAGAGATCAGACTCCCTTGCTCCCGTAATATTTGTCACTTATTTTTTCTGCGAAGAAGCAAACCGCCTGCACTCAGCAGAAGGAGCGTAGCCGGCTCTGGAATCTCATTGACACTGGCGGAATCAAGAATCACTTGGGCAAGCCAATTACTATCCCCAGCGCGATCACCTATGTTATCGAAACCAACGAATAACGTTTCACCTTCGTAAGCAGTAGCGTCTCCTGTCATCAGCATAAAGGTAACAAAGCTCCATGCACCTTGATCAACGTTTCCTTCCATATCATAGCTAACCGAGTCGATCTTTGGTAAAGTCCCGGCGCTGGCTTCAATAGTTGGACAGGATAACCATGCCTTTACGATCCCGGCATAGGTGCCGCAATCGTCGCCGCGACGACCAATCCATACTGTAATCTCATAAGACTTATTGGATTCGAGTAGAATTTCGTTATCCAAATCATCTGTTATTGTGCTGCTGGTGATCCAGTCTCCCTCATTCAGAATGGCAACATTCTCTCCGCTTTGGGCTTCAGGGCTCAGCCCATTAGCAGTGCTTAAATTCTGGAGAGCTGCTGAACCGCTCCATCCGGATGGACAACCGCCCCACCCACCGTCATTGAGAATGTCATCATCAAAATTTGGATTGGTTATAATTAATCCAAACGACATTGCTGAAAATACCATCATCATTACCATCACAATTGAACTTTTCATCTTCCATACCTCCAAAAAAATTAGAATTTACATTTCTTCCACATCACACTCTTATTATTTACCCGTAGCACTCACTCTCCATATACATTCCGCCCACACAAACTTCACACATTACCGATTTCAATACATTTAGTTTTATCCTTGGCAGCCATCACGCCGGCCTCTATAATAAAAAAAGTAAGGCGTGGGCGCAAAAACACCCCGCTGCACTCCGTGGGCCAGTGTGACTCGCCAAAGTTTACCACTGGCTCACTTTTTCATTCACTTGAACACAAACTTCAATTCAAGACATTTAAAAGCTTTTTCGGTTAATTCTTAGCTGTGATTTCCAGAACCGGATCACTTAGGATAAACCAGTCATATTTAGTTGACTGGTTACCATCCGTGGAAACAAGCGTCAGAAACCGGATCGTCGGGGATATCTCTACATCGACCGTATAAATCCCGGTTTCAAGATTGATGCCAATAAGTTCTTTACATACTTTTCCGTCCAGCAAGACCACAAAGTCAACGCTGGGATTTTCGTCATCGGGAATATGGCGGCTGTCCGGATATATCTTGCTTAAAGCATTTCGAGTGGAAAAAGAAACGCCACAATCGACTCGGAAACGCTGTATCTGAAGAGTTGGAATTTTCTCGCGTATTCTGTCAAGATCCAATGTTATGCCCATATTGGGATGAAATAAAAGCGATGATGTCTCCTGAGAATCCAGCTTCAAAGAAAGCGGATAATACTGCTCTGAAGTGACATCATAAATTGTTTTCTGGTCACTCAGATTATAGTATAAGGAGCCGCTGGTTTGGGGAGATTGCCAGGTTAGATTCGTACTGCTGATCGTTTGAACATGCTGGCCTTGTGGAACAAAAGTTCCATCAATAAAAGGAGACTCACTCAAATGATATTCTGCCCCGCTTCGTCGCAAAATCCCGGAAACATAGCTTCCGTGGATGACGTGTTTTCCCGTTACCGGATTAATCTCAATGCCATCGGGACTGGAATCAAAGATCCCGCCAGCCAGCAAATCTGTTAACAAAACAGCATTTTGCCCCCTCCAGATATATCGTGATTTTGAGTTAATATCACGTACGAACTTATTATTTTGAAGGGTAATATCAACAATCCTGCCATCATCTTCAGTGACTCTTTTCGCCTGCCCTTGTGTCATGTCCACACTACTGTCACCCTTTGACAACAGAGAAACCTTGCCTTTATACACATGCACTTCGGTGTTTCCGCTTACTTCAGCTTGAACACCAAATTCAGTCCCCATGTCGATAATCTTGGATTGTTTAGTCGCAACGGTAAAACTTTCGGCAGCATCTGTTACCTGAGCGTATAAACGTCCTGAATGCAGTCGGATTTCCGACCGTCCTGTCACTTCATATTCCGCAGGACCTTCGATCAGAACACGAACCCCCTCATCAAAGTCCATCTTGAGAATACCCTGGGCAAATGAATATTGACCTTGGTCCGTAAAGACACGGCTACCTTTATCGATAATATTACTACTGTCTGACCATTTGACATTAATCGAATCAACTAAAGTTGCCACATCTCCGCTGGTTCGCGGATTAAGCAGCACATAAGAAATCACCAACAACATAGCTGCTGCTGAAAAAATCGAGGAATACAAAGAAAACTTGTTAATTTTGCGAGGTTCGCGACAGATAATAACGGGCCTGTAACTGTCCCGTTCATGCGGAATCGTTTCTCGGGCAACCGAAACCGTCTCTGCTGTTTTTTCTTCCAGCGACAGTGCCGCCCACACCTCAGGATCAGACAAAATGTCGTCTCGTATATCAAATTCAGATTCAGTCTGTTTGCGTAAAGCAATATAATCACTCACAAAAGTGCAATAATATATCAGTGCCTCAGGATCATTTCTCAACCATTCTCTCAACTCGCAGAAATCCTGCTCGCTGATCTCATTATTAATTAAACGGAGAATCTTTTCATCGATCTGGTGAGAATCCATCAGGACACCTCCCATCGATGTAATGTCCGGCCAATACAGGATCGAAGTAATGAGTGAATCCGGGTTAGCGATTTATAGAGCCCACTTAAAGATCGACCTGTAATTTTAGATAATTTTCGTGGAACCTTATTATCTCTATACCGCATTTTCAATAATTCGCGATCCTTAATGGACAATCGTTGAACACATTCTTTTAAAGCTCTTATGCGATCAGATTGCTGATCCAGGACTTGTTCTGCTACGGAGACTATTTCAAGACACATCTCGTCCGATAGCAAGAGATGAGATTGCTGTTTTTTCCGTAAAAACAGACAGGCACGATTTTTAGCAATCGCAAAGGCCCATGCTTTAAAATTTGTCCCCGGCTCAAACTGCTCAAATTTCTCCCACAAAATAGCCGAAGTTTCCTGCAGCAGATCATCTGCATCCACCTCATTATGGACCATCATTAGCAGAAAAGCATGCAATTTCAGTTGATGAGCATTATACAACTCAAAAAAGTACTTGTTTTTATCGATTTTATCCGTCATTCAATATGATCTTCCTAATATACACTCTTCAATATTAAATATATTTATGAGCAAAAAGTGGAAGGTCTATCTTTTAAAAAAAGGAATTAATTCATATTTCGATATTCATATCTCGGCAAAGGAAAGCCCAAATTGAAGCTATACGAGTCAAATTAGTACAGCAAAGTGGAAAATGTAACTATAAAGTCAACTAAACACTAGAAGTGACTATGATTTTTCTATAATTTAGATCCAGTATCGATCTTTAAAAAAATTCGTTGAATATTCTATAATTAATAGGTACTGTCAACTTTCAAATCATAGGACAACTAAAAACGCGTGACTGGAAAGAAACTCTCTCTGACACTGCGACTCCTTCCGTCGCCCTCATGCGTTCATTTCCCAGGGAGGACCCGTCGCCTACTGGCAGGCATTGACAACCATTGTCACTCCCTGTCACTCCGAGCCAACAAGACTTTAGCTGTCTACTATTATTTTAGGGGACTTTTGATACTTTTGTTACTTACAAAAGGGGGGCATTTTTATAAAACACGCTTTTGTACCTTTTGAGAGGTATCTCTATAAGAATCTTTATTTACTTTGTCATTTATAGACATAATATGTCATAAGCAGTCACCGCTGTTCATTTTTGCATGAACCGCCCCCCGCAAAAAACAATACTTTTGCTACGAAATGGCAGTATCAAAAGGCGCAAAAGGTGAAAAAGTCATATTTTCAGGTGATTGCCACACACGAAAACGATGTTTTTAAAAAGGATACCCCCAAAACCAGTATCAAAAGGTACAAAAGTCAAAAACTTCTTCTAACCTCTTTCTATTGCGGCAATTACAATTGTGTTTTTTGAAACCTCGATTTTAGTCCAAGTCCCAAAAGCCAAATTCATCATTGCTATACGACACCGCCGATTCTAAATAGTCCACCTTCACCTTAAAGGGATTGATTTTGTGACCGCGCCGGGTGGATGGCAGAACCCGGTTCTTTTTCAGATAATATTTGATTTCATACCGAAGCCTGTCCTCATTCTCATCCAATAGGACTGACTGACATCCCAAACTGCGACGCGAAAACTTACACGCTTCTTTCGCTGCCTCTATTTCCCCGAGTAGATTATAACGTTGTTCGCTTAAATGTGTATCCTTGCCAACCCATTCTTCATGCCGTTTAAAAGCATCCCAATAATCGGCCTTGATCCATTGATAGTCCGATTCCAATTCACCCGAGTCGGGGTCATAGACATCCCAAGTATCCGAATACTCATGTTCGGCTTTTACAATCAGGTCGCGAACCGCCCCGCCCTGCCATGACAGACGCTTCAGCTGCCACGCCAATGTCTTATCTGATTGCGAGACCCCTTGCAGATGCTTCGCAAAGACATCCACGTCAGCTTGAATAACACAATCCAGGCACAGTCGTGTCTCGAGATGATTGTCTTCTGGCTCATACTGCACATAGCCATAACGCGGCGCCCACCGTTGACATTGCTGGCAATAAAGCATCTTGGTTTGCCAGCGTCCTCCCGGCGGATAGCTGCTGACATCAATCTCGGCGAGGGCCCCCTCTTGCGTAACAACCTTACGCACACACGGTTTAACCCACGCCGATGAACAGAACAATGTATCGAGCAGTTTTCGGTAAATCGAACCGACAAACATCGCCCAGGTCACCCTCTTTAGCTGCTGTTTTGTCATGCCGGCGAATCCTCACCGCCCAGCAGTTCCTGAAGAATATCTTCAACCTCTTGTGATTCTGCTTTATACAGCAGTTTAGCAATCGGATGGTTATCTGGATTCTGTTTGAATGATTTCACACAGGCCACATAGGTTGCCGAACTGTTAATGTTCTGAGGTTTGCACGGATTCGGATGGTTGGATTGCACATGATGTTTCGCATTGATCCAGCGGCTGATTTTCGCAGGGCCAAACTCCGAAGAGAATTTGTTCATTTCTTCCTTGGCATTTAGGACATCCATCGCCATGGCCGAATAGAGTTTTGCATGACGCTTGAAAAAATAACTGACCTGTTGATCCACATATGGTTTTTGCCAGACAAAGTCCGCCGGTAAGGTTGTGTCTGTTTTCTCCGGCGGACTGACATTCGGTTTTGGTTGAACGGGCGGTCGCCAGGATATCGGCTGTCGTTTTGTAGGGGCCGGTACTGGGTATACTGCATCCGTTGGCGGCATTTCAGAAAGATCGACCTTAGACTTGCCGGTTAACGTCAATCGGTAATACGTGCGCCACCCCTGGCCAGAGGCCACCCCCGGAGCCCAAAGGTCAATCTGATCCTCACGGATCAGTCGCTGCTGCAATGCCGAACTTAATGCAACGACTGGATATCGACCTAGGGGAGACGGCAGCATCTCAAAAAGGTATTCGAGCGATTCTTCCAACCGCGTCCGTTCCATCCCGCCGGGATAAAGCGTCTCAGCCAGCGCCAACAACCGCAACAGTACGTCCACACCATCACTGTCTTCCAAGGGAACCAGCAGGAATTCCCCGGCCCATTGACACCAGCCAAGTGTGGGTTTATGACCATATTGTCCATCCAATTGCCGACGGCACATCTGCAGTATCCATCCGGCGTCGTCCGGGTGGAAATTGACCAATTCGAATAGTTCCGAATCCTTCATATCGAATATCCTTAAATCATTGCTGAAAAATAAAAAGAGGCAGTATAAACAGACCATAAACACCTGTCAAAACCAAGCTCATGAATTTACATAAATAGTTCTAAGTACCTGTAAACAGGATACTTTAAGAAAACATCCCGTTTATATCCCCAACCTTATAGAGGGGCAATGATACCGCTTTACCAATTGTCTTCTTCCGGGCTGTTCGCCCCCCTTTCCATTGTTTAACAGCACTGAAAAACAGACACAATAACCCTTTTTTAGGAGAAATACAATGTCAGAAACAAGTAACACGCAACCCTCCACCCACTGGGATAATCAACCACATTGAAAAACATTTTTTGAACGGAATCTCTACAATGCACGAAATTATTATTGAAGGTGAAGGATCAGAAGTTTTGAGCCAATGGCTTCGGACATCATTTATTGGTGACGACGGCACTGTTTATCTACCCTGCGGAGCGATGGGCGATGAAAGCCAGGCGTTACTGTGCCTAGCCTATGATGGTGTTTCCTATGTACAGCACGAGCGGCATATTTACGCACCTGCCTGGTGGCTGAAAAAGGAACATCCTCAGCATACCCATCTCATTGACGTCATGTGTAAAAAAATTCTGGCCTGTAAAGACTGAACCTATTCTCATTCTATGGGGCACATGAAATATCATTCTTCAATAAGTGTTCCGTTTCGGAAACAAAACGAAAAACGGAACACTTACTTCCTACGAAACCAATCCAATGACATTTCGATGTCATCACAACAACTTCACTTCTATCGAGGATTACGATGAAATTTCCCGACAACAATGACCAGTCCATAATGACCGGACAGGACGCAGCACCTGTCGTTACTGCTGCATTGATTTCGATCCAAGATGTCGCCACCCTGTTGGATTGTTCTACCCGACATGTTTATCGACTTGTTGACACACAACGAATCCCTCAACCGATTAAACTCGGCGCCCTGCTGCGCTGGGTCAAAACAGATATTGAACACTGGATCGCCACCGGCTGTCCGCATTGTAAGAAAGGAGCTCATCGCTCATGAAAGACAAAACTCAAGCTACAAAACGTTCGTATTTAACCAATACCGATCATGTTGAACGCGCCTACCGACAAGGTTTTCTCATTGGCTCCCGTTGTGCGTACCAGATGAAACCTAAGGATGCGATGGATTTAAGAATTGATTCCTTTAGTCCATTCACCAATAAAGTCGGTTACGATCCTGGCAGAAGAAATCCAAAGGATACCTATGCCGCCTTTCAACGAGGTTTCAGTTATGGAATCCGCTATGTACTGGATTACCTCCACGATGGTGGAAATCGACAAACACTCAAAGGATGGATGGACATCGTTTTCAGGTGGGCATACGAGAATCCGTTGGCCAGAAAGGAATCTGCGTTCATGCCCCCGATTATTGGCAACTGGCATTGGAACGACTTGGCTCTGCATTGGATTAATTCACACGCAAAGAAAGGAGTTTAATACATTGAATTCACAACAACAGAAAATTCTCGACCGACTTGACAATGTTAAGCAAGCCGGGACCGGCCAATGGCAGTCCCGGTGCCCGGCTCATCAGGATAAGAAACCATCCCTTTCAATCGGAACCGGAGACGATGGGCGAGTCCTGTTAAAATGTCATGCCGGCTGTGATATTAAGGATATTCTCTCCGCAATCAATCTGACCGAGCGGGATTTATTCACGCGTCCTAAATCAAAATCCAGCGAGACCATTGAGGCCACCTATGATTATCAGGACGCCGGTGGAAATCTTTTATATCAGGTGGTAAGGTTCACAGACAAAATATTCAAGCAACGCCGAAAAAATGCCAGAGGTCGCTGGATCGATCGGGTAAAGGATTTACCAAAGGTCTTGTACCGACTACCTGAGATTCTTAAAGCCGATCCGGACAGCTGGATTTTTATCGTCGAAGGCGAAAAAGACGTTGACAATCTGGTTAAACAGGCACTGGTTGCCACCACTAATAGCGGTGGCGGAAATGCATGGAAATACTTGAGCGATGATTCTGCCCTGCATAACAGAAAAGTCGTGATTGTTCCGGACAAAGATGAAACCGGGTATCAACATAGCGACAAAGTGGGAAACAGCCTAAACGGGAAAACCAGAGAACTCCGCTACCTGGTACTGGACGGTGAGGGCAAAGATGTAACCGACTGGCTCGACGCCGGCGGAACACGTGAAAAACTGATTGAACTTGCTGAAAATGCTCCGCATTGGACGCCTGAAATCAGCGTCCAACATGCATGGCCTGATCCACAACCGCTTGATCATGGGCTGCCCTCTGTGTTGCCGTTTGACTACAAATTGCTGCCGGCAACATTACGCGACTGGATCAGCGATATTGCCGAACGAATGCAGTGTCCTCCCGATTTCCCAGCGGTCACATCCATGATCGCACTGGGCGGCGTCGTGGGCCGTCAAATGAGTATTCGGCCCAAACGATTCGATGACTGGACGGTCGTTCCGAACCTTTGGGGAGCACTGATCGGGCGGCCCAGCATGATGAAAACACCCCCGCTAAAATCAACACTTACTCCTCTGGATATGCTCAATAGCACCGAATTTGAAAAATACTCTCAGCAGATGGTGGAATTTGAAAAGAAAGTCAGAATTGGTCAGCTTCGAAAGAATGTCTTGGAAAACAAGATCAAAACAGCGATGCGAAGAGGTCAGGATTATGAAGAACTGAACCGTGAAATGGCACAGATCGATCAACTAAAAATGCCTCTTCGCCGACGATACGCTGTCAATGACTGTACCGTCCAGGCACTGGGTCAAATCCTGTCGGAAAATCCCTATGGTGTAATTGCGGTCCGTGACGAGCTAATCGGATTATTAAAATTCCTTGAATCGGTTGGGCAGGAATCATCGCGGGCATTTTTTCTGGAAGGCTGGGACGGCAACGGAGCTCATGAAATCGACCGGATTGGCCGCGGCAATGTCCGCATTGAAGGCGTCTGTATCTCCCTGATCGGCACCATTCAACCCGGTCCCTTGCAGCAGTACCTCCGGGATGCCGTAGAAGGCGGCACTGGTGATGACGGCTTAATTCAACGTTTTCAAATGGGCGTCTGGCCGGATGATCCAATCGACTGGAAAAATATCGACCGAAAACCCAATCAGGACGCAGCTAATTTAGCTTATGATGTGTATACTTACCTGAACAAACTAACACCTGAAACGATCGGTGCAAGACATAATGTTCTTGAGAATCGGGCCATCCCCTACCTTCGTTTTTCAGATTCAGCGCAATGTCTGTTTAATGATTGGATGGTTACTCGTGAGAACAGACTGCGTCATGGATTGGAAGATAGTGCGATGGAATCGCATCTGACAAAGTTTCGCAGTTTAATTCCCTCATTAGCATTGCTCATACATTTGGCCGAGTTTCATACGGGGCCGGTCATGTATGATTCGATTGAACGTGCCATCCAATGGGGCGATTACCTTATCAGCCATGCCCGACGCATTTATGCTTCTGCACAAACGGCCGGCAACCGGTCTGAGGACCTTTTGGCAACCAAGATTCAACAGGGTCACCTGACTGACGATTTCACTGTGCGGGATGTATATAGTCGTCATTGGACAGGTTTAGATGATAGAATCCAGATTGAACAGGATCTGCAACAGCTAGCCGAATATGGCTGGGTGAAACCCGAAAAACGCGCCACGGGTGGCCGTCCGACGACGATCTATCGGATTAATCCGAAACTTTTCAAATAATTCCACAAAATCCCCACAGAATTAACTTGATGAAGCCCCCCGCTTAAGGCTTCATGTCACACTGAAAAGACAACTTGTATATGGAGAGAGAATTTATGGCAACTGTTTACAGACGTAGCTACACCATGCCAATGCCGAAGAATTCGGAGGTCATTGAACGCAACGGCAAAACCATCGCTCAATGGATCGATGCCCACGGCAAAAAGCACACCGAGCAAACGACTACCGGCCGCAAGGGCCAACTGAAAGTCATCCGGTACGCCCCGACCTTCTGGGCACAGTACCGTGATGCCGATGGCCGGATGGTCGTTGAGTCCACCGGTTGTCGGGATAAGCAAGCCGCCCGGCACGTCCTTGCGGAAAAACTCAAGCGGGTCGAACATATCAAGGCTGGCATCCTGAACGCCCAGGAATGCCGCACTGCAGATCATAGCTCGTTGCCCCTTGAATCACATGTTGAAACCTACATGCAGCACCTGCGTGCCAAAACGATTCGAGGACGCAAGGTGTCCACCGGCCATCGCGATAATGTTCGGCGTCAATTGAGAATTTTGCTCAAGGACTGCTCCTTCAAACGCCTGCAGGATATCACCCGCGATGCCATGGAGAAATGGATGAACCGTTCTGAAGCCAATGGCATGGGCGCACGCACACGCAATACCTACCGTGCAGCAATCATCGCCTTCTGCAACTGGTGCGTGGAAACCGACCGCATGGCCGCCAATCCATTAGCTAAATTGTGCAAGGCCGATGAACATTCGGACACCCGCAAGAAACGTCGCGCATTAACTGAAGACGAGATGGCCCGCCTTCTCAAAGCCACTTACCTTCGCCCCTTGGCTGAATCCGGACGACAAACCATCCGCCTTCCAAAGGAGAAACGCAAGGGCCACCGGACATGGAAGCGAGAAGAACTCACGCCCGACAATCTCGACGCAGCCGTTATGCGTGCAAAGGAACTTTTGAAAGTCGAACCAGATTTAATCGAAGATTTATTATGGCAAGGTAAAGAACGCGCATTGATTTACAAGGTTCTGGCCCTGACCGGACTTCGTAAAAGTGAATTAGCCAGCATTACCATCGCTCAGCTCTGGCTGGACGAGAAACATCCCTATCTTGAACTCAAGGCGAGCGATGAAAAGAGCGGACGCGGTTCGCAGATTCCCTTGCGAGCAGATTTAGCATCCGAACTTCAAGACTTCTTAACCGAAAAACGCCTGCGGTTTAATCGCACTGCATTGCCCGCCAAAATGAAACTCTTCACCATCCCGCGGGGATTGGTTGGCATCTTCGACCGGGATCTGGCCGCCGCTGGAATCGACAAGCATGATGAGCGAGGTCGCTCACTCGATATCCATGCCCTGCGGCACACCTTCGGCACTCACCTGAGTAAAGCCGGCGTCCCGCCCCGCGTCGCGCAGGCCGCCATGCGTCATTCCTCGCTGCACCTGACCATGAACATCTACACCGATCCGACCCTGCTGGATGTCGCCGGTGCCGTCAACACCCTGCCATCCTTTGGCTCAAAAGCCTCCAAAACAGCAAACATCTGGGCATAACTCCCCTCATTATCAGCCACTGTGCCGACATCTTCTTCACCTCCCCCAATTTAATGCAAATTCTTTGCAAATAACGACTTAATTAACTTGATGTGTCCGCTCAGAAGAGCGAATGTAACACCCGTAACGCATTAAATAAAAACAACTTACAAAAGGAATAATCATGGCAAAAGAAACCGCAAAAAAGGCTTACGACACAGCGATGACCGACATCGCCAACCTGATGGGCTGGCTCGAATGCGAACTTGAAAAGCAACCGGCGGACCTGAATTGGGGCCACGTCGGCAGCCTGCAAAAGGTCAGAGCCGACCTGCTGGAAGCATTAGCCTTTATTTCTGGCCACAACGCTGACAGCCTCGCCGATGCTCTCGAAGAAGCCCGAATTTGCTAACCATCAGAATCGAAAGGAACGACCGTGAAGATTTACAAGCTCGAACTCGCCGGCCAGATCAAACCCGGACAATTGATTCCAGATGTTTTCGCAACGATCCACCGGCCCATTGGAGATGACTATGTCAACGTCACCATCCGCTGGGTCGACGGCCACGAAAAGAACCACTCGGTTCAGGCCGACGATCCCGACGACCTTTGGTCCATGGCCGAATGCCTGCAGGAAATCCTTGATGGGCATAAAGGCACAGGCTCAATGATTCACGACTACTTCCGCGTATTACAGGATTTTGCAAACTAACCTCCGAAAGGAAACCAACCATGACCAAAACAAATACATATAAAAACTTCAGCCTCGACAAAAAACGCTTCATCATAGCTGTCGCCAACTGGCAAGGCAAATGCGACAAAGCCGCTGGTCAAGGCGACATGGAACTGGCCGTTCAATATGAAAAGGATGTCAAAGATTTGACCGACGTTTTTAACGCAATCGAATTGGAGGACTTTGAAACCGCCTTTGATCTGGCAGAAGCGATGGACACGCTTGTTCGCGATCAAATCCCGGTGCGTCTTTATAACTTCCTCGCCAAAGAAAACGGATATAACTAAAACACCAACAGGAAAGGATAAATAATGAAACCATCAGATGTACACATTGGCACTCAATACACCTGCAAAGTGAATCACAAACTCGTTGTCGTCGAGATCCTCGACCCCCATCCCAATGGCGGCTGGGATGCCAGGAATCTATCCTCCGGCAAGATCACCCATATTAAGACAGCTCAACGCCTGCGAGGCGTTGCCAAAGGAGCCAACACGTCGCCGCGTGTTGCGACACAGAAGTCATCCCCGAGCAAACCGGCCACCAAGGCCAAATCAACGCACACGCCGCAAACAGCGCCCAACAAACACTCCACTCTCCTCGATGCCGCCGCGAAGGTGCTGACAAAAGCCGATAAACCCATGAATTGCCGACAAATCATCGAAATGATAACCGAGAATAAGTACTGGCAATCGAAGAAGACAGCTAAAACACCTCAAAACACCCTTAACGCCGCCATTAGTAGAGAGATCAAAACCAAAGGCTATGATTCAAGATTCGAAAAAGCCGGCCGCGGGCAATTCAAATTAGCCCAATAAAGTCCCCCCTCCATACCTCACTATTTTATAGTGGGGCATTTTTTAATGCTCAACAACATTCCAAAAACATTAAATTGATGCGCTCGCAGTAAATCTCGCAGTGAATTTGTACATGCCCTGTCATTTCGGGTCATTTGTGGGCAATTTCAGTAGAGTGTATAAGACCAGAAATATCCAATAAATCAGCCGTAACCCTTGAACACAGGGCAAGTTAGACACTTCCTGACAGGTGCTGTCAGGCGCAAGCAAAAAGCGGGCGATCGGAATCGAACCGACATGACCAGCTTGGAAGGCTGAGACAGACCAAATTTAAGTCTTTTTTAATAAAATGGTTATGAGCAGTTGTGCTGCTACTCGCAGTAAAATTTAAAGATCAGATTTCATCCCTAAAGCACTGGTATGAGTTTTATCACATGAGCCCAACACTCATACCAGTTAAAAACTCATTTTTATAATATAAGAATCATTCTGTACAACTTTAACAATAGCGTCAAAAGCTCTTCTAATTGACAGGGAGTTTTCTATATTTAATACTATCTCTTAAAAGTGAGGTGCTGCTATGAGGTTTTCTGTCAATGGTTAATAACTTTTATGTTTATGTGATCATAATCGCACCTTTGGCGTTCTTGGCTTTTTGGGCTCAGTCTGCTATTCGTGCTCTTTTCGGCACAGTATAATCATTCGCGTTTATCGCCTGTATGCTGCCATCTAAAACATCATGCCCAAAGGCATAAGCACCTCTCGCAGTCATACATGCGGATTTGAGCCTTATTTAAAGCCAGTTTTATTTATCTTCAGTTTTTCTATTGCCTCTCATAAATTACGCCACTTTTCTGTATTCTTCGTTGTTACATGACATTTTCCAGAGGTGGATAGCAAGTCTTCTGGCCATCGCAGTGATGGCCTTGTTTTTCTGGCCAGTATTTCTTGCGATTCTAAGATAAACCTGTTTTGCCTGTAAATCTTTGGCTATCCACATCCATGCTGCTTGTATCAAAGTCGATCGTAATTGCGGTCTTCCGCTTTTTGAGATAGGGCCATCTCTAAAGGATTGACCGCTTTGAACAATGGTTGGTGCCAGACCAACGTACTTGGCAAGTTCTTCTTTGTTATTGAACCGCTTTGGATTGAATATTTCGGCAGTGAACATCATGGAAGTGACTGTTCCTACGCCCGGATGGGTCTGCAGGATTTGGATTTTTTTAGCATGAGTTGTTTTATTAAACGTTTCTTCGAGCTTTTGCTCAATGTCTTTGATCTTTTCCTTGAGGAATTTATATTCCATGATGAGTATGTCAAGGGTGTATGTAAGTGGACCAGGCAATTGCAATTTGTTCAGCTTTTCAATAGCCAATCGCGACCAGTGTTTGAGGCCCTGGGGTTCGTCGATTCCATGCTGAAGGAGGAACGACCTGATTTGAAGCTTTGTCTGTTTGATCTTCTTTACAAACTGGAGCCTGAGGCGAGGAAGTTGACGGTCCGCTTCCTGGGTGCGAGTGGGTATGGCAATTGGACGAAGTAATCCCTTGGCTGCGTATTCTGCAAGTTTTCGACCATCGAGTCGGTCTGTTTTGCTGTCTCTAGCTGAAGTTTGTGGCGTTTTGGATGGAGCAATGACTTGGACGGGCAAGGATGCTTGCTGAAGTTGACGTGCCAATGAGTAGCCAGTGGGACCTGCTTCGTAGGCGATATTCTTTATTGCTGGCTGAAGTTTTTTGAGATCATCACAGACCTTGACGTTGTCGGCCGGAGTAACAAAGTCGATAGCGTGGCCTCCGTTAAGGTATAGAGCAATGTGATATGTGGCCTTGTGAACGTCAATGCCAACGTAGAGATCGTCATCTTTAGTAAGATTGATTTGGTTGAAAAATCGTTGTTTTTTTGATAATCTGGCTTTCATAGGTCATCCTTTCAAACACGGGTTAAATTTGCGTTATTTGCGTTTCGCATATTATACCATTGATGGGGTGACCTACATATTATCTAAACAGATGACGGACACTTGATGAGAGGTTATACTGCCGTCATTAAACAGGAGTGTCTAGCATGGCAAAGTACCGAAAATACAGTCAGGAATTCAAGTTACAGGCGTCCAAACTGGTCACCGAGCAGGGTTATTCCTGCGATCAGGCGGGCAAACAACTGGGAACGACGGGTTGGTCGGTCCGTAATTGGATCCGGAAATTCCAGCAAACCGGAGAGCTTCCGTCGGGAAAAGAACTTCAGCCCAAGATCGACGAAGTCCGTCAGTTACGCAAAGAACTAGCTCGACTGAAGATGGAGAATGACATCTTAAAAAAAGCGGCGGCGTACTTTGCCAAGGAGTCGCTGTGAAGTACGCCTGGATCAACACCCATCGCAAGCGATTTCCGGTTGCCGTTCTCTGCCGATCCCTCAAGGTCAGCCGCAGCGGCTATTATGACAGCCTGACGCGTGTCCCCAGCGATCAACTGATTCGACGCCGGTCCATAACTCAGGCCGCGGCGGTCAGTTATTTTGAAAGCCATCGTATTTATGGCTATCGAAAGGTTTACGATAATCTCTTCGCTTCGGCGATGAAGGCTTCGATATTTTCCGTCGTCACCGCCTGCGGCATCCCCCCGCCGCAAGACAGCACAATCCGGCTGGTATCACTCAAGCCCTCAACCGACTGCCGCACCGCCGCTCGCACATCCTCCGCCGTCCCCTCTTTCAGCACATCCCGTGGCGGGATATTGCCCAGCAAAGCAACCTTATTCTGCGTCAACGCCTTCATCTGCGCAATACTGTGCTCAAAACTGTAATTAAACAAATTCACCCCCATCTCAGACAAATACGGCGAACTCACCAGACCCGCCGCATCGTTATGCAGGAAATTCACCTTCGCGTCAAACGCCCCGTAAATCTTCTTGAAATACGGCACAACATATTCCCGGCACTGATCATCGCCCACAAAGCCGATGATATCATCCAGCAGCAAGATCCCCTCAATCGACTCAAACTGCTCCATCTGATACCCAATCCAGTCAATCAGAAAATCCGTAATCAGCGAAACCAGCTTATGACACTTCTCCTGCTCGGTCATCATCGCCATCATCAGCTCCGTCGTCCCCAGCAAAAACGAAGCGATATTCAGCGGCCCCCGCGCCACCGCAAACTTAATCTCATGGCCCATCCCCTCAATCTGCGGCTGCGTTTGCCGCAGCCGGTTAATGATAAACGGCAGCAAACCGTCCTTGCGAACATGCGGCTTGTCCATCCCGCACAACACATTAATATCCGACGAAATCACCTCCGCATGCGGCAGGTTCGCCTCTTCCCACTGGCACTTGGCCCCGAACGCACTCGGCTCGGTGCACATCCCGTACTCGGCCCAAAACCCCGGCAAAAACATCGTGTCGCCAAACGTCTCAATCGCCTTCTTATTCGCCTCAAACCAAAGCTGATCGCTGCTGTAATAGTCCAGCGTGCTGATCCCGTTCCACCCCGGCAGCCACGGACTGTCAATAATAAATCCCGTCGGCACCGTCTCCGTCGTCTTCCCCTCTATCACATCCCGGAGCAATTGCCATTGTAAAGCATTCATCGTATTTCTTTCTTTCCTTAATTATTGTTCCTTATTGGTATTGGTCAATTGTATCTGGCGTCCAGATACGAAAATTGCCACTGCAATGAAGCATTCCAAGCATATACAGCATACCGTCGTAATACCGATATTGCCCTGTTGGTACAGGCGCTTCCCAGAATGCCTTGGTAAAAGCCTTACTCCGGGGATGTGTTGCTGCCAATGAGGCAACTGCATTCATCGCCACTAATCCTGTCGAACGGTTGTTGCTGGCAGGCACCCCGTCAATGGTATAACAGTTTACATAATCGTTCATTCCTTGAGATTCGAAAAAGCTTTGTAAACGATCACTCAGTTCACACTGACGCAAATCTTTCCCCCACCATGCCCAGTCAAACGACCAGTTCATCGCTGTCCGCCAGGCGTCGGTTTGAAACTCAATCGATTCCGGTCGCCATGGTGCGCCCCAAGGTGAACCATCAAACTCTCCATAGTCAGGAGAAAGCCCGCTCGCAGGATGAGTCGTTTGTATAAGATACTTCCGACTGGTTTTCGCAACTGCCGCCCAAAATATTCGATCCGTCTCGGGACCCCATAACGCCCATAACTCATAAAAAGCAGGCAAATGATATGATGGATCCGTATGATTTAAATGCTCGGTATCTGGCGTAAAACGTACCATCTTCTGCTTAATATCAAAAAGACTGCCCGCCGTACGATGGCCCGTAACCGTTTCCCCGCTAATCAGCTTACGGTTTTTCATATCAGATAGCAACTGGTTGGCCTGAGACGTATAGCCATAAATGCCCGTACCATTACCCCAGCGGTGAGCTGCAAAATACAATGCCGTCACAAAATATTCTTCGCCATCAGGAGCAGGCATCTCATCTATCGCTTTTCCATCAATCTTCATCGACCACGAAAAATAACCATAGGCTGGATGATCAGGAGAGCCATGATACATATACGTTTTAGCCCAGTTCCACAGGCTATCAAATATCTCTTTTTTGTCAAGCTGAACAGCAGCCATCATCCCGTAAGACATCCCTTCCGAGCGAACGTCGTTGTTGTGAATATCGCAGATATACGCAAGCGGGCCGTTCTTATTCATCCCGGCAGAAAAATAAACCGCCTCGTCTTCAGGATCACCATGAAATAACTGCTCAAACACAGCCGATACTTTTTTCTCGACTGCTTCGGCGCTATACCCCGCCTCAACAAACAGATTGCGGTACTGTTTCGTCGCAAAAGCGCCTTCGACAGATTTAGTCGCCACAGCCTGCGGGTTGCCTCGCTTACCACAGCTTGCCGGTGGACCAAAATAGCTCTCCGGTAGTTGACCCTCATGAACAACAATTGTTTCAAGTACCACGCCCGGGTCCACCATCCAAACTTTCAGCGTATGTACTCCCGATTTGGTAATATGATGAGTTGATTTTATTGTCCTTGCGTTATCCCTAACCCACGTGTCCCAGTTGCGAATCGCAGGAGATGAAATATCCCCCCGCTTAGAGGGATCATCATAGTACTGCCCTTCAAATGCATCCAAAATCTGCGGCGCCCCGTCATCGACCGAAACAGCAATACGTAAACCTCGCCCAGGTTGAACATCCAACGAAATACCCGTAATAAGATCAATCTGAATATCACCTGCGGCAACAAATACGGGATATTCCATCCTCGGCGAATCCTTTGGCGGCATCACGCTTTCTGCGGTAACCGGAAAAACTGCCATCCCCGATGAGTGACGACCATAGCCCGGGATTTTTTCCCATCGCATGCCACCAACCGCGACATTTCCCCTGGCACTCTCAGCGTTAATCGCCGTCGGTCCGGTCAAACCGCCGAAGGCATCGACGTTTTGACGCGTGTACTGCCCCGAACGAATCGCGTTCAAATGAACCTGAACGCTTTTGCCGCCGGAACATGAGATTGTCACAACAGCATTTTTCTCGCCGACAGGCATCTTATCCCAATCAACACTAACCCAGATTCGTTGATCCTGATCGACAGAACCGCCGGTTTCGCTCAATTGAACCCAGGGCTTGTCGGCGGAAACGGAGAAAGAAAAGTTCTTACTGCCGCGTTTAAACACATCGATCCAGCGGGTCTGCTGGTTGAGCGAATCAAACGCCGGCAATATCGCATGTTTCGATTCGACCGGCCAGGCACTTTCAGACCCTTCGATCGCCACACCTAATAAGGCTGAGGGCTGTGGGGTTGGATCGATTACGTTCGGCATAACATCGCTTTTCGGATCTCTCCAACTGGTGTACCCCATTTTTGTTTGAGCCATCATATAGTTCCACTTACCGTCGGCTATGGCGTGGTAAGTCTTGGTAAGTTCCTTGTCCAGCTTGAAAAGTTCGCGGACGCGCTGCGCATATTTGTTCGCGCTGGCGCGGCCCTGGGCGGCATACAGCCGATTTCGCCCGGTCGCGATATAAATCTCGGCAACCGCAGCCGAAGCCTTCGTTGGGTGGAGTACCAATTGGAAAAACGCATCACGATATTCAGACGGAAGCTGGGCATTAATCTTTTCTGCTTTTGCGGTGATTTCCTGCCATGCCGCAAGGACTCGCTCTGCTTCCCGGAAGTTGACCTGGCTGAACGTGTCCGGCGTCAGCAGTTCGGGCTTGCGCCAACCGTTGTATTGGGCATATTTCGAAACGATACCCGCAATATCTTCGGCATACTCTGGCCCAAACTGCTGCTGGGCCCATTGACGGGTGTACTCGCCAATCTTTTCTTTTGGTAAGGCACTGGGATCCCACGCTAATGTCAGGAAGAAGTCAATCGGAATTTCCATGGGCTTAAGATCGCCAACGTTGACAACCCAAATCCGGTCGGCGCCATATTCATAAGCCATGTTCATCTGCTCCCAGATTTTGGGAAGCGGATTGGTATTAATCCACTTATAACAACGCGGCGATCCAACATAATCAAAATGGTAATAGATGCCCGCCCCACCGGAGCGTTTTCGCTCTTGCGGTGTAGGCAGTCGCCGAATATTACCCCAGTTGTCGTCGCACCACAGCAGCGTAATATCATCGGGCACCTTCATGCCGTGATCGTAGTAATCCTTCACTTCTTTATAGAGAGCCCACATCAATGGAACCTCGGAGGCTGTATCACCCTTAATTTCTTTAATAATAGCTCGTTGATCGACAATGATTTTTTCCAACAACTTAATGTTGTCTTCCATATCCCCCCCTTTAACCATGGGCTCATCGCCATCACCACGCATGCCGAGAGTCACGAGCACCTCATGGTCTTTGTTCCTCTCCATGCCTTCCCGCCAAAATTTCTTCAGTCCTTCTTCATTGGTTGCATAATTCCATTCGCCATTACCGTAATTATTACGAGCTCGCGTCCAATCTTTTTGGGCACGCGTCATGGGTTCATGGTGCGAGGTCCCCAACACGATACCGTATTCATCGGCCAGAGCCGCACTGTCCGGATCATCTTCATAAATTGACTTGCCCCACATCGCGGGCCAGAGGTAGTTGCCCCGTAAACGTAAAATCAATTCGAACATATGAACATACATCGTGGAGTTGATTCCACCAAACTTCTCCCGTGCCCACGGCCCAAAACAAGGCTCCTCATCGTTAATAAAAATCCCGCGATATTTCACCGCAGGCTCACCGGTAATATGACAACCGGGTTTCACATAAAGGTTCTCCTGCCTGCGTACCGGCACATCAGCCCACCAGTACCAGGGTGAAACACCCATCTGCTCGGAAAGATCATAAATACCATAAATCGTACCTCGTTTGTCGCTGCCAACGATGACTAGACCGCTAGACACCCCTGGAATCGGTTCCGATACAACCTGAATAAGAGACGACTCCCACTTGCCCTCAATCTCAGTCACGTCAATCTTGCCGTCCTTAATAAGCTGATCGACAATCTCACTTTTCCCGACGGTCCCAACAAGCACTACAGATCCGTTAAGGTCTTTTTTGTCATGAACAATCCCCGCCGTATGTCCTGTTACACGTTCAATATCCGCCTGTAAATCACCGACCGCACGTTGCACCCCGGCGAAATCTTGCAAGTCTACGTATAAACACGCAAAATCACCCTTTTCAGCAATGCAAAAACCGCCCTGGACCTTCTGATGGCTGACATATTCGTTCTCGCTCACGGCAAAACACACCGTTCCACAGCCAATAAGCAGGTTTAATAAAACAACGACAGTTTTTGTATTAATTCGCATAGCAATCCTTTCATTTCGATTCCACTGTTAATTGTATCTCCTGATGATTTGAATCATTTCATCTCTATCCATTTGATCTTTACTCGTCAGTGTTTCCGTCAATGGTTTCAATAGACCCATCGTCATGATAATGTAAATCCACCACTTTCATGCTGCGCAGCCACGTTTTGCCGCCCGATACTTTACTGTCGTGATGGAACAGGTACCATTTGTCTTTATACTCAACAATCGAATGATGGGTGGTCCATCCAACGACAGGTGTCATAACAACCCCTTGATAAGTAAAGGGTCCGTAGGGATTATCGCCCACGGCATAACAAAGAAGATGCGTATTCCCGGTTGAATACGAGAAATAATATTTCCCGTTGTATGTGTGCATCCATGCCGCTTCGAAAAATCGACGATTCTCGTCTTCGGTCTTGAGCGGCTTTCCGTACTTATCGAGTATCACGACATCCCGCGGCGACTCTCCGAATTCGAGCATATCGTCAGATAACCGGGCGACCTTCGCACAGATGGCGGGTTCTCCCGGTTCTCGTAAGTCGTCGTTTTCTTCATATTTGCCTGTTTTATACCGCTGCAGTTGGCCGCCCCAAATCCCGCCAAAATACACGTAGCAAGTCCCGTCCTCATCCTGAAACGTCGATGGATCGATACTGAAGCTCCCCTTCATGGGGTCCGGCATGGCTTTGTACGGCCCTTCGGGTTTATCGCTCACCGCGACGCCGATACGGAAAATATCATCTTTGTCCTTGGCTGGAAAATACATGAAATATGTTCCGTCCTTGTAAGCCACATCGTTCGACCACATTTGACGGCTCGCCCACGGCACATTGTCGACATCGAGAGCGACGCCATGATCGACCACGTCCCCTTCCGGATCGTCCATGGAATACACGTGGTAATCGCGCATATTGAAGTGAGCCCCGGTATCATCCTCAGGAATGCCGGAATCGATATCGTGCGATGGAAAAATATAGATCTTTCCATTGTAAACATGGGCACGCGGGTCAGCCGTGTAAATAGTTTTTATTAAGTGACGCGGTTTTTTTGACATTTCACCTACGTTTTCTGAAATGGTTTCTATTATTTCATCAAATGCGGTTTTGGACTTACTTTCAGTTTCATATTGCATTGTTCTATTTATCCTTCCATGCTTTCATTTTCAGTATCATGTTGTTTACGACGTTCGTTCAGATCAGCTTCAATCGACAGCATCCGTTTATTACTGAGCGGGTAAAACAGCATGAGAGCCCCGGCAATTAGGGCAGGAATCGCCGCATACCAACTCATACTCAGGCAAATGCCTTTAATCGCAAACGCGTCCAGTTCCGTATCCGCCGCATACCCATACCCGGACAAAATCCATCCCAGCGCGGCCCCGCCGAACGCAACGCCCAGCTTAAGCATAAACAAAGACGCCGCCATAATCAAAGCCGTCGCACGCCGGCCCGTCTTCCATTCCGAATAATCCGCAGTGTCCGTATAGATCGCCCATTGAAGAACCGACACCGGACCCATACAAAACGACGTGGCAAGCTGCAAACCAAACAACGCGTTCAGATTGTCCGGGCGAACGTAATACACCAATCCCGTTGTCACCCCCGCCAAAATAAACAATATCGAATAGACCTTGGGTTTATCGAGAAACTTGCAGAACCATTTGGTCATAATCGCACCGATAATAGTACACATCGTTCCGCTCAGCATATACACCGCCCCAAGCCCGGTGGAACTGACACGGGTCAGATCGAACACTTTCCCGAAGAGTGTCAACTGTGTCATGCCGAAGAGTGCAAACGGCTGATCCTGGATGAAGTAATCGAAATAATAAACGATCACACCGCCGCGCATCACCACATACGCGAGCTGAAAGATCGTCGCCAGGCCAATCAACAGCCACGGCCCGTTCCGGAACAAATCCGCATAGTCCTGTTTAAACGAATGTCGTTCTTCCCTGATGGGTTGGACACGTTCTTTGGTCGTCAGGAACGTAATCAGAAAAAGAATGACCGCGGCGCCGAAAAGAATAGTCATGGCGATCTGCCAGCCATGGGGCGAACTTTTATCTCCGCCGAACTTGATCACCATCCCGGTCAGCGCGTACTGAACAATAAACGCGGCGACAAAGACCAATACAAACCGGAACGAAGAAACAACCGTTCGCTCTTGGGGACTCGGAGAAATAACCCCCATCAGCGCACAATACGGCACATTAATCGCCGTATACACCATCATCATCAGCGTATAGGTCACATAGGCATAAACCACCTTGCCGGGATCCGACATCTCCGGCGTCGTAAACATCGCAATGCCGATCACGCCGAACGGAATCGCAAACCACAGCAAAAACGGACGGAATTTGCCCCAGCGTGTTTTGGTCCGGTCGGCCAAAGCGCCCATCATCGGGTCATTGACCGCATCCCAGAAACGGGTAACCAGGAACATCGTTCCCGCGGTTCTTGCCGTGATGCCGAAAACATCCGTGTAAAAATACATCAAAAAATAAATCGTCGTCTGAAAAAACAGATTCGACGCCGTATCACCCAACCCATAACCGATTTTTTCACGAACCGGCAGCTTCTGTATCTCATTTTGCACAAAATTCTCCTTATTGTACGTGCTTGTCCTCTGTCATCTTTAATTTGTAATTGAATTAATCTCTATGTTGTTTAGATTTTGCGACAGCCTGTAATAATAAATTCGCACCTTCGAGTGAATCAGATTTCGTTTTTAGCTTGATCGTTCCCGATCGGTCCGGTATTGCACGGACAATCGAAAGACAAAGTCCGTTGAAGGCTTCACGCTCGTGCGAGGGAAATGAAGTCAGATTTGTGGGATCCCCGTTATCAGTCGCAACAATCTCACCGGGACCATCAATCTCAAACTTGATCAGGTTATCTGCCTGGGGAACGGTGATACCATTTTTATCAGTAATGCGCACCGTTATGAATGCCAAGTCCTTACCGTCCGCCTGAATATAATCGCAATCCGAAGAAAGCTCGATTTGGACCGGATCGCCAGCGGTCATTACAATATCCTCGGCCCATATTTTCCCGTTTTTATAAGCCACGACTTTCAATTCTCCAGGCTCATAGATTACATTATCCCATCGCAGGCGGTATCCATATTCACCTTTGGTTTTGCGCCCCAATGACTTTCCGTTAAGAAACAGTTCCGCCTCGTCACCCGAGGTGAAAACGTGGACCGGTGTCACTTGTCCGATGCGATCCGGCCACGTCCAGTGCGGCAGGATGTGCGCCATTGGAAAATCCGGCCGCCAGCAGGATTGATATAGATAGAATCGATCCTTCTTAAATCCGGCCAAGTCGATAATTCCGAAATAGGA
Organism: Anaerohalosphaeraceae bacterium; assembly: GCA_963675155.1. Lineage (GTDB taxonomy): Bacteria > Planctomycetota > Phycisphaerae > Sedimentisphaerales > Anaerohalosphaeraceae > 4572-13. Next base: position 3,196,650 of record OY775912.1, read on the forward strand.
ACTCCGGGACAAATAGTAAGGAGTCGGCTCGCCAAGATAATCCCATCCGCTCCAAACAAATCCCCCCGCGACATACGGATGTTTGTCCAGAGAGGCAAACACCTTGTCTGCTGAGGAACCAAAGGGAGCTGTATAAAGTTCGTATGCACTGACATATTGTTTTTCCGGATCTCCGCCGGCTCCATCTTCGGCCGGAGCACTGATACCATCGGCAACAGGAAACAGGTAGGTTCCCCGACTGCTCAAGGCAGCGGCGTTCTCACTGCTCAGGACGACTTTCTCAGGCAATTTCTCATGAAATTTCGGATATAGCGGCGGAGTGTTGATCCCCTTGAGATGGGCGTAGGCCGGAGCGTTGCGAATGCCTTCGCCTTGGTAATTCAGGCTGATAACATCCATGGCCTTAGGTAACGGCATGTCAGGCTTGGCATAATTCATCGCGGCGGTTGTTGGACGGGTTGGATCTTCATCCTTTGTAATATCGTGCAAACGTTTTGCAACTGCAGCACCTTGATCGCCAGTATATTGTTCGCCAACTTCATTACCAAAGCTCCACATAATCACCGAGGCATGATTGCGGTCGCGGCGAATAAACGCTCGAAGATCCTGTTCATGCCAGTCCGGGAAAATAAGATGGAAATCAAGTGGTGTCTTCTTCCGTTCCCATACATCAAAAATCTCATCGACAACAAGAAATCCCATTTGGTCCGTCAGTTCAAGTAACTCAGGGGCAGGTGGATTATGGGCCATGCGAATCGAATTACAGCCAGCCTCCTGAAGCATCTCGAGCTGACGTTGAGTTGCACAGACGTTGAAAGCTGCACCCAGCGGGCCGAGATCGTGATGCTGATTGGCACCTTTAATCGTCACATGTTCGCCGTTAACATAGATGCCCGAATTGGGATCAAATCGCACCGAACGAATGCCGAAATGCGTTTCGTATTGGTCGACAACCACATCCTGCCGAAATACCGATGTGACAGCAATATAAAGATTGGGCTTCTGTGTGGGCGGCGGGCCCCACAATCGCGGTCGATCAATAACAGCAGAGCCTTTAACCGTAGCACTTGAATTTGCTCCAATGCCGATGCTCGACGATTTGATCGTGACAATGGGATCGCCAATCTTCTGTCCGCCGGCATTCAACTCGTAGATATCCGTTGAGACGACAACCTCAGCCGCGGAACCGGAGTCGTTATCAATTTCAACTTCCAGTTCAATCGTAGCAGAGGACTTGGAAACATTCGGCGTCGTGAGATAACTGCCCCAGTGTCCTACATGGACGGGATTAGTTTGGGTTAGCCAGACGTTACGATAGATTCCGCCGCCGGGATACCAGCGGGACGAATTGGGGGGATTGTCTAGGCGAATCGCCAGTTGATTCTCACCACCCGGCACGACATACGGTGTAAGGTCAACACGCCAGGAGGCATATCCGTAGGGCCACCCGCCCGCCAGATTTCCGTTAATCCAGACCATCGCATAGGACATCGCCCCATCGACATCAAGGAAAAATGACTTTTTTGTATCGGACGCCGGGATCGTGATTTTTTTACGATACCAGCCCACCCCTGGACTGGGCAGGCGTCCCATGCCGCCGCCGACGGGCGAATTCCACCCTTTGTAGAAAGGCCCCTTGATTGCCCAGTCGTGAGGAAGATTCAACAATTCCCACGAACTGTCATCGAAGTCACTCCGGACAAACGGGAAATCGCTGCCAGGGTCACCATGGGGACGAACATGCCGTTTAGCGGAATCTTTGACGAAGGCATTTCCGGTCGGAAGAATCCAAGGCTTCAGTACCATCTGCTTTGTCTCGAGCTTCACCGCTTCCGTTGGCATGGCATCCGCAAGCACAACATCATTCTTATCGTTTACTTCAGGACGTACATCATAAATTAAGTCCGTCGAGTCACCCTCTGGTTCACCCTTCTGAAATCGCCAATCTGTATTCATACAAATTCGCTGCCTGACGGGTGTTTTGACTGATCGCGAACACGAAGTGGATGTCACTACCAGAAAAAAACAGCTCGCAAAAAAAATGTGCCGCTTAAGTGATTCTAAATATTTCATTTCCTACTCTTTCATTCTAACTTTACAGAAACATCTTTTCTAGATACTTTATTAATGACACTTTATGACTTACATCGCCTGATATTTATTTTACAGTTTTTTATCTGCTATAGTAATTCGATTGAATAATCCCCTCAACAGTCTGCGTGGCATTGTGACAGAACAAATAGTATTGATCGTTGAATTCCACAATATCGGGGTGGATCGTGTAGCTATTCTTCGCCTGATCAGTGAGAATCCCCCGGTAAGTCCACGTCTTCATATCCTTAGTCGAGTAGCATCGGCACTCCGTGATGTTAAACATTTGATCACCGTGGGCCTCGTCATGACCAACGTAAACATACATAGTATCTCCAACGACCAACGGGGCCGGATCAGCGGTGAAAGCATCTCGGAAGATAGGATTCCCCTTTAACTTGAATTCTTTTTTTACACTTGTACTCAGGTTCAGCGATTCGTCGTCGATGCGAACATGCGGCCCCACTGTAGCCCCCAAGAACATGCCGCCGGGAACACTGGAAGAAATCAGCTTGGCGTCGGCATTGTCAATCAGAGTCTGCCAATCACCATCTTTGAGCTTATATTGGAATGAACAGGAACCCATTTGAGTTTTAACTCGCAGATCGATTTCCTGAACCGATGGCAATTCTGTAGCAGAAACCCGGCTTACATGGCCTTCTTCAACGCGTTCCAAATAGACACAGCCCTTGCTGTCATCGCAACGTACAGCCAGAAAATAGTGATATCTTTCGGTCATAAACAGCGCCAACCCAGCAGAAACGCCTTCATTTTTCGGCATCTCCACCGCCAGTGTAGCGGTATAGTTAGTATGGCAAACACGACGTCCCAGATAGCTTGGATTGCCGCGGCCGTAGAGCTTTTCAGATTGAGCAGTTAGTTCGAGCTTACCGCCCATTGAATCAACTTTCCACCACTCTTTGTTGGGCTCACGCAGCATGATCCACTCCAGTGAAAGGTCCTTATCCTTGAAATCGTCACGCCAGGTGAAACTGCCGTTGAACAGTGCCGATTTGGAGGATCGAACCACAGCATTCCCAGGTGCTTTTTCAACTAAAGAAACACGCTGTCCCGGAGGAAGAATAACCGGCCAGTCATCGGCCGTCCATGTCACCGGCAGCAGAAACGTTTCACGACCCATGGGGGAAAAACCGCCTTCGTAAGGGCGAACCGCAAGGAAAACCGCCCACCAATTACCGTCCGGACCAATCTCCAGATCTGCATGTCCCGTGCAGGTTACCGCCCCGGGCACATCTCCACTCAGATCACGCTGGGTCAAAATCGGATTTTTATCCCACGGCGTATAAGGCCCATCAACATTCTTACTGCGTAGAATTACTTGCGAATGGCCCGGACCAGTCCCTCCCTCTGCGCAACAGAGGTAATACCAGCCATTGCGTTTATAAAGATGTGGCCCCTCAATCCAAACCGGTTTCTTGGAAATATCGACACCTCCATTGACCAATATCTTACGCGAACCGGCCATCCTCCCGGCCTTATGATCGAATTCCTGAATCCAGATAGCTCGATGACCGTCATATTGAGGCGGACCTTCAGGAGCGTCATTATTAACAATCCAGGCACGCCCGTCATCATCAAAAAAGATAGAAGGATCAATTCCGGCAAAACCCAGCGGAATCGGATCCGACCATGGACCTTTAGGATTCTCTGCAGAAACGACGAAATTACCCGGGCCATCGACCATTGTACAGATCACATAGAATAGACCGTCGTGATAGGTAATGGCAGGTGCAAAGAGGCCGCCGCTCATTCGTCGCCCCCTGTAATCCAATTGCTGCGGACGATGGATCACATGTCCTATTTGTTTCCAGTTAACCAAATCCGTACTGTGAAAGATCGGAAGGCCGGGGAAATATTCGAACGTTGAATTGATCAGGTAATAATCCTTACCAACGCGACAAAGACTCGGATCCGGATAAAAACCGGCAAGAATCGGATTTCGGTAGTAGCCCCGTTTAAGATCACCTTCAGCGGCGTGATCTTTCCCGCTGTATTCGAATTGGTCAAAGGCCACTAGCTGAATTTGCTCGGCAAATTGCGGGCCTTGGAATGTACCATCACTGTTGTCAGATTGCCGGCCGAATCCCGGTACTATGGCTAAACAAAATGATAGTAAAGTTGTTAACCAAAAAGAGTTCCGTCTCTTCGTTTGTTTCATGATATTTTCCTTTATTTAAAAACTCATACGCAGCAGACTTGTTATGTTTTTAGCTTCCCGGACTCAGCGTCTCCGCTTTCCAGTTGGAATAGTCGCGGCCGTAGGTATCCGCATCCAAACGCTGGAGCGATTTGCCATTCTCGTCGGCACTTGGCCAGGGAGCATCATTGTCGTACTTGATCTTTTCGATTGGGATCCAATAACGGTCCTTGCCGTACTCTTGGTCACCGGGGATCTGCAACTCCAGCTCTTCACCGCCATTATCCAGCTTACCGCATGGGCCCAATACCTGAACAGTCGTCAACGAGCTGTAATTGTCCGGATCGCGGGCGATGATGATTCTTTCATTCGCCGCCATCGTAATCGGCGGATCGGTCGGAAAGTCAAAGCTGATGCCCTCTATATGCCAGCCAATATTCTCGGTGATAATATTGCCCTGAGTCACTTCGGTGTTTGCCAAACTCATTAACGTCACCAGCGAACCGGAACGGTTATACAACTCCATAAACTCATACGCTGTATCACCGTTGGCAGGTGAATAATAAATCTCCGTAATCACAATATCAGCAATTTTGGGTCCGCTGTTAGTGAAAGGAAACGTATTTGTTTTTGACACCATTCGTGTAAAGTCATAGCCGCCGGACAGTGTCGGTTTTTCATAACGGCCAAACGAGATATCAGTATCAGAAGCATCGAATTTCTGCTGAGCCTGGTAGTATCCGGTCACATCTCCGTCTTGGCCGGAATGCACGTACAGCGTTTCTCCGCCTTCACTGAGACCAAATCCTTTCCCTACAGGTAATGCCGGATCGCCAAAGGACTCATCTTCGTAAAACACCTTATACCCACCTGCATTAATGATAGTATTGGCAGGTATTTCATATTTTCGTATTTCATTGGGATCACTGTCGTCGTCTGACAGGAACCAGCCGCTGATGTTAATATCTTGACCGGTGGTATTACGCAGCTCAATCCAGTCCGGATTCGTGTCATGAGAATGAGCTAATAATTCATTGATCACAATGCTATCGGCGGCCAGTGCCAGTATTGGCGCCTGTCCCGGCGTGCCGCCTTCGTAGAGACTGGATCGCCAGCCGGCTTTACTGTCCCAAACATTTGGATCTGTGCTGGCCGGATTGATCATCGTAAGCGTAAAGCCATATCCATCTGTGAGTTCATACCAGCTATCTTTATAGTTGAAGTCCAGAATCTCGGTTCCAATGGCATCTTTGAACTTTATCCGGTCGCCATCGTTGTCTAGACGACCTGTGTATTGACCGACAATGTTCAGAGCTATACCGTATTTTGCTTCGAATGCCGTTTGGTCCTGCACAATTAAAGCATATTCATTAGGGGCAAGAGTCATATCCCCAAAGATAATATCAACACCCTTGTTAAGTTCAACAAGATTCAGGTTAACTGTTTCAGTGGTACTGATATTTTGCACTTCAATGAACTCGGTATTCGGATCAGCGGGATGGTACATAATCTCGGTAATGCGAAGGTTCTCGGCAACAGAGCCTGCTGCATAGGTCGCTTCTGCCAACGCACTCCATGTTTCATCGGACTTGATTCGTGCCTTAACGATTGTTGAGCGGAATAAGGTAATATCCCCACTGTAAGAGGTCGCCGACACGGTATTCACCGCTCCGCCGGGCAGACGCGGATCAGATCCGTCAAGGGTATAATAGATTGTGCCATTACCGTTCGGGTTGACCATTGTCAAAACATCGTCGGTTCCGACATGGCCGCCATATTGATAAACACCTTCTATCATGAGCGACGGCGGGTCAATCGCAGGGTACAGATTATTGTCACGGAAAAGATTTACGATCGCATACCAATTATTTGTATCATGTATCGCCGGGATATAATTGTTAATGATATTATCACGTTCGACAACCCAGGAACCTTCACGTGTAAAATAGTACTTCGGTTCATTCGGAACAGGAGGATACAAATTATGATTGATATCATCAAGAGGATTTGGCTGGACAATTGTACTGCCGTATGAGGTACTCATCTGAGTATCACCCCAACGGGCAGACTCAGCAACAATTGCTTTGTCGATCATATTCGCCACCTCAAGATATCGGTTTTGTGAACCGGAAACACTGAGAGCTCCATCGTTGAAACAGTGCTTGTAAACACGGTCAGCAAAAAGTAAACGAAACTCCTCACTGGTACGCATTTTCTGGAAGATGGCACCAACGCCGTTGGAGTTATCGATTTTCTCCAAAGCTTTGCCATGAGAGTCCAGAGAAATTGCCTGATCCCAGACAAAGAACCGCATTTTGCCGTCACCGCTGACGGTATTGTTGGCCACAATACCGTTGTGATGAGGCCAATCCTCACAATCAGCGTAAAAGTGGAGAAGCATATAGTCGGCAAAATTTTCAACATCTATGTAATTCAGGCTCTGCTCATAACCGGCGAGAGAGGATACATCGGTGATCAGAAGAGTATTCCAGTACACAGGAACGCCGGAAAAGTCTTTACCCACCGTCCAATCCTCACTGTCGCCTCCAAAATGTTCAGCAAAGAAGGACTCATCGACTGATTCAGTCACGTCGAACATGCCAAAATAAAGACCATTAACATAGAGGTGCACATAGTTGCCGTAACTGGATGGCTGTCCCATATCGCGAAGACTTTTCTTCATCCAGACATCACGTATATATTGAGAATCATTCGGCCGATAGCGAGTATCACCCCAAGAGACCAACGCCCATGAATCAGTAGAAAAGGCACGCAGGATCAATTGATTAAAAGTCTCCACGGGCGAATCCGGAAAAAGCAGATGTTTGAGTTTAGACGCACCGTATTCACTGGTAAAGGTAAGCCGCAGATTATGCTTCTGCATACGCTGTGGGTATCGGCTGGAGAAGCCGTGATTTTCAACTTTACAGTCCTCCTGGAAATCATCCGAGCCGTCAATCGGAATGTATTCGATTGAACACTTGTATTCGGTCGTTATAAGTGGATTTGCCCAGAGGCCATGGCCATCTTCAGGACCGATAAATTCATCGGGTTCCATCGCGATAGAAATAGATGGGATATCCATCAAGGCTTCCTGGACAGAATAGCCTGGCAGCGTATTGTTGACCACACGCGGATCCATTTCATAGTCTGCGAAGATTTCCGGAATTGCAGGACCTGAATATTGCGCAGGCTCAGAACCCCAATTATCCGGCCAGCCTGCCGGGTCGGTTGGTTGCTGTGCAACATCGTCAATAAATATATAGGTTGCTGTTTTTGTGTTGCCCGGGCGATATGGGGATTTGATCGCCACCGATCGCACCACGGTGGTTGTACTGATTTGCAGTGGTGTGTTCGGATCATAGATTGTACCGTGCTGCTCGGTGGGTTCTGAGCCGTCGAGGGTATAACGAATAAATGCTCCCGGGGCATCTGAGGTTATCTCCAGCGTAAACGGTTGATCGTAAAAACCCCTGTCGACACTGTAATTAGGCTTGTCGGTAAAGCCGGGAAAAGCATCGCTGTTTGCCTGTCCTGGTGTTGTCGTTTCAAAATAACGAACCAGATCGTACCACAAGCCATATGAAAAATCGGTTTCTTGCGGGGGATAGGCGGGATCATATTCATGTACCACCGAGCCTTCCGGAGAAACAATCGCAAGATACTCTCCGTCTTTGTCAAGAGCAAAGTTCGTATGGAGATTTCCACCTGCATCAATGTAATTGTTCGTTGACTGACCGGACGCGAATACAACGAGATAAGCTTCTCCTGAAATCACTGCGTTTAACGGGAAAGGCCATTTCTGTAAATTATTTTTATCATCCGTCAGATACCAACCATCCAAAGAAATTGAATTGACTGACAGATTATAGAGTTCAATCCAGTCCGAGTAATTGCCGTCTCCATCCGGATGAGATAATCGATTGGAAGCGACGAATTCGTTTATAATAACATCAGCTTCAACTGTCATCCAGTTGGATGCAATTTGCGTGAAATCATCGAGTGTTACAAAACCGCTGTCGTCTAAATCGGCACAGTAAATAGCTCCATTACACGATAATAGCCATTGATCGACCAGGTACATCAGGTCATCCAAATTAACAGATCGATTAAAATCAATATCCCCATCCAGAGCTTCAATAACTTCAACCGTAATGGTATATCGGGTTGTTTTGCGATCTGCTACACCAGCCGGAGCATCCGAGACATCCAGCGACAATGCGTACATGCCTTGCAGCGGAAACGTGATCGTGACCGCCTGTTGGTCAGCAGATGCCGGATTGAAAACAACCGCCCCGGGACCACTTTGCTGAGCCCATTGAAATTCGAACGGATATGATGTTCCTGTATCAGGATCTTCCGGATCGCACCCTTCTACATAAGGCTTGCCGTCATCGCTGGCCGTCACATCCAATAATAAAGGCTTGCCAACAATCGCCAGTATCGCTTTGGGACCATCAACCTGTGGGAGTAAATTATAACAAGGATCATTGGAGCCTATACTACTTTCAGTTGGGCCCTCACCGCTCGGGTCCGCCAAACTGTCAAGCTGAATAACAAACTTATCCAGTCGCGTGCCGTTTTCACGATAGCCAATTTCCAGAACATGGCTGCCTGCGCCAAGGTCGTCAACCTGCATATTATTGGTCGAAAACCATGAACCGATTCCGTATCGATTGTTTTCCAAATTCCAACTGCTATCATCAACACGCCAGAAAAAGGAATCATCACTGCCGTTAGCCGAGTGCATCCTGAACCAGAAGCTATAGTTCCCACTTGTCGTGATTGCAAAGTCATACGACACTAAACACTCCGGTGTCGTACATTCTGGTGCACTGCTCCCGGTGTGGTTATATACTGGATCAATCTCTACATATGCATCATCGGAAGCTTCCGTATCTGCGCTGATAAGCCAACGACTGCCTATTGTGCCGTTCTCCGCTTCCATTGCCAGGACTCCGCCGCTTTCCTGGCACTCACCTAGCGTTGTTGCCTGTAAGATCACAGCCAATAAAACATAAACCAAGATAGACTCTCGCACTTTTTCTCCTGTTTTCTGAAACCTGCATACTCTCATCTTCTACCAATTCCTGATACAGCCTGCGACCTCAGGATCGTTACAGGTTAACCATTGATCAGCCATCGCCGCAAAGTCGGCCAGGTTAATCTCATTGTCAACCACCAGATCCGGAGAATAATTGGGAGCTATGGCTACGAGACTGGTTGACAGCCACTGATCAGTCAGCAGGATTAAATCCCCCATTCCAATATGACAATCGCCATTAAGATCCGCATCCAATCGGTAGCCCTGACTCTGCACATGCTGACAGTTACTCGCCTCAAAGATTTGACTGCTTTGAACAGGACCGTCACCAGTCGGTGATGTCAAGATGTCAAGCTGAATAACAAATTTATCCAGACGGGTACCGTTTTCGCGATAAGCGATTTCCAGAACGTGGCCGCCCGTGCTGAGATTGTCAAGCTGTGTATGATCCGTAGAGAACCATGACCCGATACCGGATCGATTGTTCTCCTGAATCCAACTGCCGCTGTCAATACGCCAGAAGAAAGAATCATCAGCAGCATTACCTGAGAACATCCGGAACCAGAATCTATAGTTACCACTGGTGGAGATATTAAAGTCATACGCTGTGATACATTCGGCGGTTATACATGCCGGTGCACCACTGGGATTATCGTATACAGGATTAATCTCAATATACGCATCATTGGAAGCACCTGCGTCCGATTCGGTCATCCAGCGACTGCCTACGATGCCGTTCTCCGCTTCCATCGACACAACACCGTTGCTTTCCTGATACTGCCCACTGCCCGTATATGTAGTAGTCGAGGCTTCATTGGAATTACCCGACGCATTGCTGCTGGTATCAACCGCCGTTACGACGTAGTAGTATGTCGTGTCTTCGGTAAGCATATTGTCAATATAATCACTGGCTGCAATACCAGATGCGATCAGTATGTAAGGACCATCGGCTATCGTACTACGAAAGACATTGTAACCTGCCATATCCGACTCGGCATTGTCATCCCAGTCCAGGTCGATCCGCGTAGTCGTTATTGCCGTGACAGTCAGGCCCGTTGGCGCGGCTGGTGGCGTCGTTTCAACCCCACCGCCGGTCATTTCCATAAAATCGACATTAGGCAAACCTGTAGCAGAAGTTGCCTGGAGTCTAACGCCTGACAATTCAGCACTTGCCTCAGCGCTGGCATACACCGTCACAAAGTCCCAGGTGGACCATGACCCGGTTGACGAGAACTGGATTTCAGATGCGATGATTTCGCCATTGACAATCAAATCAGCGATCCTGTCATCAGGGCAGGCATATCTGAATGTAAAGGATTTGGTGGCTGCTGGCCCAAAATACAATTCATAGTCAATGCCAACGCCGATTGAATCATTTGTATTGGCATAACCGTCACCCGTATAGCCAGAGTAGGTATTGTCAATCATACCTTCCACACCTACAAAGCCGGTCTCGTTTTCCTGAATTCGAATGCCGTTTCCGTAAGCCGCGGGAACGATCACAATACTGTCAAAATAGAGTGAACTTGCCCCTGCGGCATTGGCCATAAATTCAATGGTATTTTCACCCGCATCCAGCGTTATGTTTTGTTTGTTGATAGACCAGTCACTCAACGCAGCGGTTTGGAAAAATGTCGGTGTGACAAATTTAGTCCCGTTTACATACAGGTCGACGGTAGTGATATCTTCCCCGGTAACCGAATATCTGGTTTCCAGCCGATAAGTACCGCTTTTAAGAACTGTAACGGTATCCCTGGCAACAGCGGCCAAACTGGTCCCGAACTGCATATATCCCTGGCCCGTATAGTTGCGGACAGGCTCGGAATATCCACCTTTCACAATACCGAAGATACTCTTATAATCAAAGCATTCGGCTTCATACTGGACAGGACCGGTATAAACTAATGGTTCCGCAGGAGTTGAAACTGCGGCTGTTGTGTAGGATGTCAACCGGCCGGTCGCTGTTCCCGCGCAGTTCACGGTAATATCGAGCGGGCCGTTATGCTGGACTGTCAAAGTAAATACCCCGCCTGCCCAACTGCTCGAAACAAGACTGGCCTGATGGCTGGCCCTGTCGATGTAAGAATATGTCGGTTCTGAAGTACTTCCGTAAATCTTTATCACATCGGTCTTCAGCCCGGTGTCGAGAACATTATCATAGTTGCTAAGGTAGATAGTCAGAGAATCGGAATACTCCTTGATAACCCCGGCAGTATATTGCGAGTAGACCAGTTCCATGTGGTCGCAGGTATTGTATTTGAAGGGAATGCTCCCACTGGCAATCTGGCCGGTTTTAAAGGGATTATAAGTCACCCAGCCATTCTCGTAACGGCCGGCGTAAATATCGCCTGTATATTCCTCAGAGAATAAGCTGTCGAACTCAGCTACTTTAGAGGAAATGGTTGGCCATCGGTTGGAATAAACCGATTTATCCACCTGAACCTGAAAGGTATTGGCAAGGGCATCATCCAATTGATAAACAGTGGGAACAGTCGGGTAACGTCCGGTTTTCTTAAAAAAGTTCTTGTTTTCCCCGTAATTTTCGTCCCCATCCATGCGATAAAGCCCTTCGAACAGTGTCTCGGGCGAACTGTATATGTCGTCATTACTACCGGAATTAACATCGTTAATAATGACAACCTTCGTACGATCGATGACTTCCTGGCGACTGGGGATGCGTACCGTCCCGTCCAAGATCTTGCGGAAAAGATCGACACTGACATTATCGAATTGCGGGAAGGTCCCCCATCGCCGCATCGTATAGTCATTGGATGTCGAGGCCGCACTGATTTCGTGAAAACACTGCGTCCAGATCAACTCAGGCGCATCGATCACGGTTTGGCCGGTCAACATGACGTGCTCAAGAAACGGCGCCCCATAAGTGGCCATCGTAAAGTTGTCATGGTCGCCATTTGCATCTGTCCAGCCGGTATCATCGTAACGGATGCCGTATTGTCCGCTATAGCCCGAAAGCCAGGCCCCCAGGCAGAGACTCTCCATATCGGATTGATAGGATTGTTGGGTGTATTTCTCACATAGGATGTAGTTATCCGTATGATCCCGACAAGCTTGTCTAAAGGCATCAATTCGTTTCAGCATGGCAATCGGATTGATGCTGGGAGACCACTGGTTCCCACACCAACTAACAACCAGATACCCACCATATCGATCGCTCAGTTCCAATAAATTGGCGAAGTGAGCGATTCGATCCGTCCATGCTGCCGAGAGAGGATCGGTTGTACTATCATATCCCCAGAACTGCTCGCAGTAATTAAAACCGATCATGTTGGGATAGTCCCTATAAAACTCTTCATACACAGATAAATCAAAGTCTGAGAATTGGCTGTATCCGCCGCTGGATGGTTGGACCATGGCCCACATTTGGTTCTCGGCGCAGGCCCTGAGCCACGACTTGGCGATTTCGTACCCATATTCGGCGACTTTGAACCGGCTCGTCTCCTCATCATGACTAATCGACAGCGAGATATTCATCACCACAAAGGGGCGAATGTCTTCCGGAATCAAGTCGATAATCTTCTGGGGATCAGCATAGTTCCATGTATCGATATGAACCAGCCACATCGGTTGCTGTTCAGAGATGGGACGCCTCAACGGTGCATTCGACCGCCAAGCGGCTTCCGGTATACTGTCACTGATCCCAAACCCGTTCATAATAAACCAAGCATCATTATATTCGAATGTCCACGGTTGCTGATTAAAGACCAGGGTAATATCACTTCCATCGGAAACAATCGTCGTTTCAAACTTACCGACACCTTCAATCGTCGTGATTAAATCCCCTATCGTATTCGTAATCTGCACATCTGTCGTTATCGATGGACCGGTCGCATCCGTAACCGTCACATCGAAGAAATGTGTATTCGAAGCATCGACATCATGATGGTAAGACACCCAGGAATAAGTCCCCGCCGGTAATCCACTGATCATCAGCGTCATGGGATCGCCAACCGAACGGGTGTCAGTTCCAATCCAGTCACTCATCAGTTCCTCTGTACCGTCGGTATAACCGTTAAGATTAGTGCGGTTTAAGATTTGCATCGCCGCATCTTCGGCCCCTGACGCCCATGACGGGGTAACACTGACCATCGTCCCAAAAGCACTGTACGATCGAGTCGTAAAAGTAACAGGCTGCTCATTACTGGCTGTATACGGATGATAATCGGACTCTACAGATGAACTGGATGTACCAAAGTCGATCTGTAAAGATCCAGCCTGTAAAAGAGAAGCTATCATGCAGACAATGACCGCAAAGAATATTTTCATTTTACTCGCATAAACAAGTCTATTTGAAATCTGTTTTGCAATCATTTCTTTGCCCCCCATTATAATCACCACTTTTTACCAATTTATGATACAACCTGATATCTCAGGATTGTTACAAATTGACCACTGGTCAGCCATCACCGAAAAGTCGGTCAAATTAATCTCATTATCTGCTGCCAGATCTGCAGAATAATTCGGTGCCACTACCGCGGGACTGGTTGAAAGCCACTGGTTGGCCAGCAGCGATAAATCCGTTATTTCAATTTCACAATCGCCATTTAGATCCGCATATAGCCGATATCCCGAACTCTGGACCTGTTGGCAGTTGGTCAAAGCGGTTACCAGAAAGCTTTCAGAAGGATCGTCACCGCTGGGTCCCGTCACACTATCAAGCTGAATCACGAATTTATCCAGACGGGTGCCGTTTTCGCGATAAGCGATTTCCAGAGTATGGCTGCCGGCGCTAAGACTGTCAAGCTGTGTATGATCCGTAGAGAACCATGAGCCGATACCCGATCGAAAGTTTTCAGTAATCCAACTTCCGCTGTCAATACGCCAGAAAAAGGAATCATCATCGCCGGAATATGAATACAATCGGAACCAGAACTTATAATTACCAATTGTCGAGATATTGAAGTCATATGTCACAATACATTCGGCGGTTGTACATGCAGGGGCACCAGTCGGATTATCGTACGCAGGATCAATCTCTATATACTCACCATTGGAAGCACCCGCATCAGTACTGACAATCCAGCGATTGCCGACTGTTCCGTTTTCCGCCTCCATTGACAGCACACCCCCGCTTTCCTGGTACACACCGATCGTCACCGTATCCGTGGTGGCAGATTGGTAACTCGAGTAACCGCCGATGTTATCCAGATCATCGCGCATTCGCACGCGATAAGTGTACTGTGTGCCTGGTGACAATTCACTGTCGGTATAACTGCTACTGGCTTGCCAGCCGGAGTCAGTCCCGCCGGGATTGTCCGATATCTCTTCGAAATAGTATTCGACCGGGCCGTAGAGGTCGCTACCTGTCGCCGCCGTCATACTAATGACTGAACTGCTGACCGTGTATGGAGGCGTAGTCCAGGCTGCCGGATTCGGTGCCGGAGGATCAGTATCATCAGGAAGATCAAGCGTTGTCCCCTGGAATTCATCTGAACGAGTCGATTCGTTGCCTCTCCAGTCCACCGAAGATACGACGTAGTAGTATATTGTTAAGGTCGACAAATCCGTATCGCTGTAGAAACTTTCTGTGACTGTTGCGATTTGTGAATAAGGATCCCCGGGATTTGTGGAACGCCAGACATTATAATGTGATAAATCTGATTCGCTGTTATCGTTCCAATCCAGGTCAATCTGCTTGTAGTTCTGTGCGATTGTCGTTAAACCGGTGGGGATCGCGGGGGGCGTTTCATCAGGTGTCAATGAAAACAGGTTGAGATTAATGGCTTCTGCCATTATCTCGTACCCTGCAGGATTTGGATGTAATCCGTCAACTGTACAGGAACTGATAAGTTTTGTATCATCACTCGGATCTCTCAATGCAGCATCAAAATCAATGACAGCATCAAATCCGCCTGCAGCACTGCTTGTACTTCTAATCCAGGCATTGACTTCCTGCCGGACTGTTTCACGAGCAGCTGTATAATAACTGGAGCCGCCAAAAGGCATGATTGTTCCGCCGTAAACAAGGATGTTATTGCTATGTGCATCTGTAATGATTGATTGATAAGCAGATATAATCTGTAACGATGCACTATTTGCAAATAAGATATCATTAACACCGTAAAGAATAACCAAATAACTAACGTCAGTCTGATCTAAGACATCGCGATGTAGTCTGTTGAGACCGGAACCAGCGACAAGTGTACCGCCAATTCCCTGGTTTAACACGCCAACGTCACTTGTTTCTGTATCTCCCTGTAAAAGGGTCGCCAGATGATCGGTCCAGCGGTTTTGGGCATCGGTCGTGGTGCCATAACCATCCGTAATAGAATCACCGAAAGCAACCACTACCCGGGCATCGTCCTCTTCATAAACATCAATCCCGGCAATGACATACCAGCGTACTGAAGAAGAGGGTGATGTCAGGCTGGAAGCAGTCACGGCATCGCCACTTTGGTAATAGGATGTCGTTCGTGAGCCGACATGTCCCGATATCGTCAAAGGGACGCTGCCAAAGTAGATTGTAATAGCCATATTGGTTAACGCCGGTAAATTATAATCAAGAGCATCGGATGTCACTGCACCGCCTGCAGGGATGGTGACAGACTCGCTTCCGCTAAAGGTTACAGCTATATCAGTACCTGTATTAATTGAATGCCCGCCGGTTGATTCAGCCAGATGCACTTTCTGCATGACCAGTGAAGAGGATCCGTATAAATTTGAAAATGTCAATCGAATTTTATTGCCGGGAATCGAGACTCGAACAACCTGACGCATTGTAGCATTTTCTATATCAGCATCCAGTTGACTGTCTGAATAAATCGAGCAGCTCCAGGTACCGGTCCATTCTGATGCCTCAATGACGCTCGATGTAATGCATAATAAAACGACGGCTATTGTTATTTTTCGCATTATTCCTTATCCAAATTACTTTCGGCTCTCAAAATTAAAATCTTCCTGGATCATAGGGAGATTCTCACATTCATTCCATAGAAAATAAACTGGACCAATATAGATTATCCCCCGAAGAACGGTCTTATGTGTATGAGCGAGGGAGTAAAAAAACTCCCTCGCTCCTTGTGAAACAAAGGTCAATTATGGTACAACAGACTACTCCTGAGCGGTCATATTTCTATCATCCAGCCACTCAGAAGCAACATTAGCAAAATCGTCGAGATTTACCTGACAATCTTCATTAGAATCATAGTCACTAAATCCCGTCCAGGACGCAGCTTCTTGTGCCGCAGCACACGGATTAGAAGCTGCGGTGATAGCCACAGTATCTGATCCTGTCTGTGCAGGTTCTGCATCATCCCAAGCAGTCAGCTGAACAATATAGGAACCCGGCCAATCAGTACTAAAAGTTGCCGATTGGCTCGCAGAAGAAGGATCATTTGTGGTATCTGTAACCATCGCTTCTTTACCGCCCCACTCCGGCAGAATGGAAACCGTCGTACCAAAGGCGCTGTAACCCTGTTCGGTAAAGGTGTCAGGAGTCTCATGCCATGCTTTATAAACCTCAAAGCCGTTCATCATATTGATAGCATTGGCGTCCGTCACGCTGGCAGTACTGCTGAAATCAATATCTAAGGTTCCGCTCACATCAGTTACACCTTCCAGTTCAAAGCCATTCATCACGAAGAAGGTTCCTTCCTGCAAATCAAAAGACAGGACGACATCATCAACCCCATTAGAGGTAATTGTCAATGGTAAAGTCGTCACAGGCAGGCTGTTTCCATTTCTATAAGCAATATCTGTGGTCTCCGCCGTACCGGATGCATCATAAAGTGTCACATCGAATGTACCCGTCTGATTTTCTGCATCATGGTGATAAGATACCCAGTCGTAAGTACCTGCCGGCAATCCCTTCAAAGTCAAATACATCGGATTTCCCGGCTGACGGGTATCATTACCGATCCAGTCCATCAGAAGGTTTGGATCATCTGTAACCGCTGACAAGTCATTTGATCGGGTGATCATCTGCATTGCATCCGGAGTTGCCGTAGTACTTACCTCCCATTCAATGGCCGTGATAGCATAATCTTCAGTAATGGTTCCGGCGAGAGCGGCAACCGGATCAAACGTCACAGATGTTACGATATTATCGCCTAAATCAACAACAGGCGTTAAATCATCTGGAAGGGTTGAAAAAAACCAGTCAAATCCTTCCACTGTCTGATTGAAAGAACCTGTAATCTCATTGCTGTCCCACACCACATGGGAATCAACACGCCAGTAATAAGTTTCATCAAAGGTCAGCGGCGCAGGTCCATTGACTCCGTCCAGAGGCAAAGATTCAACGGTTACACTGTACACTGGATTCAAAAGCATATTGGGTTCGGTCCCGAAGACAACATCATATCCGGTAACAGAAGCAAGGTTCGGATCCACCGGGGCCGTCCATGAAACAGCCGTCATTGTCTGAGAATCAACCGGCGTCTCACCTGAGGGAATGGGATCAGTAGCTGCACCTTGAATGTAGTATCTGCTTATGACGGCCTCATCCAGTTCTGCACCGGTAACCGTATCTGTATCTGCTTCCGGGACAAAGGCCAGCGCATCGATATAAAGGCCGTCTTCCCGCGGTCCGATCTTGAAGTATGCGGTCCCGTCGGCATCCATCACATAGGTGCGGATAGTAGTCGACCATGATGCACGAGCTCGTAACCAACCGAAATTGTCTCCCTCTATAGAATTGCCATCAATATCTGTTCCGTCCATGCTGTTGTAATCTGTCATAGGCGCATCTTCGCTGAGTGAATCATTGGAGAGGTAAAAGCTGTCGTCATTACCGCCACCTTGGGCAATGTTTACACGAATGAACATGTGATAGGTTCCAGCCGGCAATTGGAATGAATAAAAACGTGTATTTTCGTCCGTTTGCGGCGGGAGGTTGGTTGTTGGAGTGATGCATTCACCGCCCAATGCGTTTTCATTTTCAACCGTCGTCCAGTTTGCTCCGGCCTGATAATAGACGGAATCGTCTTCGGCATCAAATGCGACAATCGCTGCCTGCGCTATGGACGCCAGACACATACATATTAAAATAAACAACATGTTTTTCATTGTTATATCTCCTAAATAATAATTTAGATAAAAACCTATTTAAGGAGGAGCCTTACTCCTGCCCCGGAAGCTTTCGATTATCTAACCACTCTGAAGCAAACAGAGCGAGATCGTCAATATCTACGGCACAGTCCTCATTGTAGTCATAGCTGTTAAATCCCGTCCAGGACGAACTCAGTTGAGCTGCGGCACAATTATTTGCTGCGACGGTGACGACCATCGTATTTGATCCTGTCTGACTTGCGTTATCCGTTGCAGACAACTGGACGGTATAGGAAGCCGGCCAATCAGTGATCAAAGTCGCCGTTTGGGACGAAGAAGAAGGATCATTCGTCGTATCGGTCACGGTTGCATATCCGCCCCATGTCGGCAGAACCGAAACCGTCGTACCAAAGGCACTGTAAATTTGCTCGGTAAATGATGTTGTATCTTCATGCGCCGCTTCGTATGCCTCATAGCCGGGCATTGGAGCCACACCAACAAGACCAAAATCGACAAACAATGGATCAACGCTGACACCGTCTGTCAGTTCAAAACCGTTCATCACGAACCATGCATCATTATATCCTAGCCCCGCATAGGGATGAAGATCGAAAATCAGGATGACGTCATCGGTACCATTGGCGGTAATCGACACAGGAGAAGGTGATCCAGAGGCAGGAAATGTTCCAATCGGCAAGCTGTTGCTGTCACCAATCTCGATATCCGAAGTCACGGTTGAACCAGATGCATCAATAACGGTTACATCAAACATGCCCGTAACCGTCACATCCGGGTCATGATGGTAAGATTTCCAGGTATATGTACCGTTCGGCAATCCCTTCAGCGTCAAAACCATGGGATTACCCGCCTCTCGCGTATCGGTACCGATCCAGTCCATGAGAAGGTTTGGATCTCCCGCAACTTCTGCCAGATTTGCCAGAGCATTTTCACCGTTTCTGGATGTCATCTGCATGGCGGTATTCGGTGCATCAGTCCCGATGACACCCCAGGCAATGCTTGCGATATCGTCTTCCCCGAAATCATCCACGGTTCCGGTCAGGTTGGCGGGCGGTAGATCGATAGACGTCAAGACATCATTGCCGGCTACAATCGGAATAAGATCATCCGGAAGGGTCGTAAAGTTCCAGTCAAAGCCAGTCGCGGTGTCATTGATAACACCTGTAACTTCAATACTGTCCCATTCAACATGGGTATCGACGCGCCAGTAATAAGTCGTAGCAAAGGTCAGCGGCGCAGGGTTTCCATTGCCAGGTCCATCCAGAGGCAGGGATTCCGTGGCGACACTGTACACCGGGTTTAAGAGCATGTTGGGGTCGGTCCCGAAGACGACATCGTATCCGGTAATAGATACAATATTCGGATCCACAGGGGCCGTCCATGATACAGCGGTCGTTGTCTGAGAATCGACTTCTAAGCCTGAAGGAACGGGATCCGTAGCTCCACCACGAATAAAGTTCATGGTCAGATCAAAGCCGTTCATACAAAACCATGATTCATTCCATGAGGTGGTGCCATCCGGATTCTGGTTATCAAAGACGAGAGTGATATCATCAACGCCATTACTGGTAACCGTCGTTTCAAATGTCGCAATGTCGGCAAACTGTGTGGTATGATTATCTGTGCCCGGATTATCGAGTGTTGTCACCAAACCGGTCGCATCATTCACCGTCACATCGAATGTACCAATACCAGCATCGGTCCCTGCATCATGATGATAAGACACCCAGGTATATTCACCTTCCGGCAGGCCACTGATCGTCAGCGTCAGAGGATCACCCACCGAACGAGTGTCAGAACCGATCCAGTCCACTGTCAGATACTCCATCGTAGTAGTAGGGATATACTTCCCGTCTGTATTAGGAGAGCGATCGAACATCTGTCTCACAGCAGCAACAGCGTCAGGTTCCCATGTCGGCGTAACACTGACGGTCGTCCCAAAAACGCTGTACGATTGGGTCGTAAACGTCGCTTCTTGTTCATTAGTAGCTTGATAAGCCTCATATCCGCTCTCCACGTCGGAACCAGTTGTACCAAAATCTACTTTCAGCGTTTCCAACTCTGCTGCCTGCAGCGTTGCACCCAGGAACACCACAAATAGTAAATATGTTATTTTTCTCATATCCACATCTCCTAAAAATATAGTTTCTATAAAGCTCACCAACAACAACATTTTTGCTCAAACGATCGCTTATCTTTCTCCCACTCCATCTATTTTATGATTGCAAGAATCTACTTGCGTTCCCTCTATCATCCACTTCCTCGCAAATACTTTTCGTGTCCGATGAAACGGGCCGCCACCGTATTAAAGATGGCGGCCCGTTTTCTTTGTTCTCTTCGTATTTCAAATCAACAAAACAATCTCTGTTTCTGAATTGTTACAGTGGCCCGTCTGCATTTATCGTTTCCGACCGACAAGCAGGCCGCCAAGGCCCAACAGAACCAGTGTGGCCGGTTCCGGGATTACAGCAGCATCCAGTATGGCATTGCTGACCGCATCCCCCTGCGTAACATAGGCAAAGGCATCAATATCCAGCCCGTCTTCACGTGGGTGTACCTTAAGATATCCGGTTCCGTCGGCCGCCATGACATAGTCGGTATCCATCAGGACCCACCCAAAACTGCCTTGAACCGAGCCGCCGTCCACATCGCTCATGCCGGCTATCCCGTTGTACGTAGTCAGAGCAGCACTCCATTGATCAAACGAGGAGTCTGATAGATAGATGCTGTCATCGTTATAGCCTCCAGAGCCAACACGTAACCTTACATACAGGTCATAGGTACCAGCCGTCACCGCAAACGAATAACGACGAATATAATCACCCGTTATTTCCGGATTATCAAGTGTTGTGGTCATGTAAACTCCGCCCGATGCGGCTGCATCGGCCAGATCCGCCCACACTGTTCCGGCTTGATAATAAACGCTTGAGTCTTCTGCCTCGAACGCAACAATCCCTGCCCGTGCCATAGACACTAGACACAAACACATTAAAACAAACGACACTCTTTTCATCTTCCAATCCTCCACAAAATTAATGTTTACATGCTACGTACTAACGACTTACTTTATTTTTCCTCATCCATGCTCCGTCAACTCAAGAACAATCTGTTTCACGCACAACACGATATCTTTTACGTTAACAAACATTTTTCAATGCCATTCACTTCTTATATCGAAACGCCCATCCTTTCGCCAGCCAGTCAAAGTCCTCACTTTCACCGGGATCAAGCATCCTGGTACCATAGACACTGCCGGGAGCCTGACCTTCCGTCGCCCAATAATGATCAAAAACTACCTTGTCGTGCCACTTGCGAACTTCCGCGTGGCCGTCCGTAAATCCAAACACCGCACTGTTGCCATGACTGATTGCCAGCGGTGACCACAATCCATAACCGCCATCACCATATTCAGGTGTTGCCATAATAAAATAGGCACCAACCGTCCAGTTGCCCCGGCTTCGCTCACCGCTTTCAACAAAGTTAAAGCGAGTCCCGGGAGAGGTAATCCGGCTGAATTTTCTGATCTGAGTTTCGTAATATGAACTGGATGAATCCGTAAATCCATTCAGACACTTTGGAATCGCATAACTGACATACAATCGTGTGTCGTCCGGTCCCTTCCTCAACTTATCCGCGGGACAATGGTAAACATCCGGATTTTCCATGTATGGATACAGTTTGCCTTTTTCCATCCCCCTGATTTCATCCTCATCCGTTACCGCCGGTGACATCTGCGTCAAACTCAAAGAAGAACTCATATTATCTGTTTCAGTATGCGGCTGCCCGATCCACCCTTCTTTGCAGTTGCTCTTTGTGCCAACATTTTCCATGGTAGAACCCATAATATTCCCGTCGTTCTCTTCCTGATACATATACCATGCAATAGACATTTGACGGGTATTGCTCGAGCATACAACCGAAGCCGCTTTCTTCTTGGCCATATTCAAACCCGGCATCACAATACTTAAAAGCAAGGCGATAATCGCAATCACAACCAATAGCTCAATTAACGTAAAAGCTTTTTTCTTCACAGCTACTTTCCTTTCTGCTTACTAATGCGCCTTTCCTGCCGGATCAGCAACAACATCCCCCATCATTCTCGCTTAAACGATCTTTACTTTTTTACATCCACATTATAATTGCTTTGACTATCATTCCATACCATCCGTAACGCATAATTCAGGCTTGATCAAGTAAAAGAAGTCATTGGCGTATGCAGTGGTTCCATCTTTTACTTCACCATCTATCGCTCGAAACGCATCAGTAACAATCAGTGTCAAAAATCGCTCCTGAGGACTTAATTCAACATTAAAAGAAATAGGACCTCTATCACTATCCATCGCGACTTCTCTCTCATATTTGATTTGACCATCAACCAGAATCCAAAAGTTTAATTCAGGATATTTGGACTTTGTCGTTGGTATTCCTGTCGCTTTAAGACTCTTGATATTCAACTGCGGTACTGATTTTCGAATCGCCTGCAGGTCAAAGGTAATGCCAACATTACTATGCAGCATAACAATAGGCTCATTTGTAATCTCTTGACCATTAATAATCACCGGAGGGATCGTTGCATGCTGTTTTTCAATAAATCCCTTATAAGCGGAAATATAATGGGTATATATTCCTGAAGTGTCAGGACAGTCAAAGGTAAGTCCAAGAGATGTTATTTGAACCGGCCCCAACTCACCATCTGGAACAAAAACACCGTCAATAAATGTAGAATTGGCAACAACATTATAAGCTTGATTCGTTTTTCGATATACATCTACCGCTAACTCTACAAACTCCCCATTCACTGGATCCAGGTTAACTAACGAATCAATTTTCTGGAAACCGTCACGGCCGGCAACAATATCAGCTAAATCAATTTGCATTTGACCGCGCCAGATGACCTCTGTCTCCGAATCAATAGACCGAACAAAGCTCTGTTTCGCAATGGGAATTTCATGAACTTCAAAATTCTTTGCATTATAGCGTACGGCTTTATCCTTAGTGACGATAAGGCTGGTTTTTTCCTTTTTCTTGGGACCGACAAACATCTGGACTTTACCCTTGATCACATGCAATTCCGAAGAACCATCCACACCGGCCTGAAGACCAAACTCGGTCCCCAAATCAATAAACTGCGACGTTGATGTTTTAACGGTAAAGCCAAGCCCTGTTTTAGAAACATGACTGTATAAACGCCCGTATTCGAGATAAATGCCCATTTTATTAATTTCAAAAAGAGCCGGTCCTTCGATACAGACATCTACCCCTTCGTCATACTGGATTTTAACAATCCCTTGTTGCAGATTTAATGGCGCATCATTAGCCAATAGCCGATCACCGTTTTGCAGCGGATTGCCTGTTTGAGTCCATTTAGCATTCATCTGATCAACCAATGTTGCCACTTCAACGCCATATCTTTCTGGAGTAAACCTTATAAATAAGACAACAAATAATATTGCAGCGGCACTGAAGACACCTGAAAAAATCGTAAACTTTGAGATCTTCCGCGGCTGTTTCTTATATATCACCTTTTGAATGACCTCACGTTCAGGCTCTTGCTTGTCTAAATAAATCGCTGGGGCAACTTTTTCATGATGTGCTAATAACTCTAATCCAAAGTTGTCCTCAGAAATCTTCTCAGACAATTCATAAAAATATGCTTTATCGCGTAACTCATAACTCAAACGCAAGCAATGAAGATAATATCGAGCGTATTCCGAATTCAAAACATACTCGGATAATAATTTGCTTTCGGATGAGGTAATCTCACCTTCTAGAGACTTTTGTACAAGCTGGTGAATTGACATTCTAATCTGATCATCCATCACAACGTCTCCTCCTGTCTTAATCTCTGCATAACACATTTCAATAGAGACTGATGAATCCTGGACATAGCTTGAT
Organism: Anaerohalosphaeraceae bacterium; assembly: GCA_963675155.1. Lineage (GTDB taxonomy): Bacteria > Planctomycetota > Phycisphaerae > Sedimentisphaerales > Anaerohalosphaeraceae > 4572-13. The sequence goes on from OY775912.1 coordinate 3,220,862, forward strand.
AAGTCGAATTCAGTGTTTTTTCAATTTTCAAGGCGATATCAACAATTTTCATATTATCAACATAACGCAGAGAGATAATTCTTTTGCTTTTTTCCTTCAGATGTTTGACACATTCTTCCAAAGCTTCAGAATAGGCATCTTCTTTTTCCCGAAGAACCTCTTCATGCTCTATAATCTTCTCAAGTGCATTACTGTCAAAACACACAATACCGGACTGAACTTTTCGCTGAAACTGCATAACAGCAAAACGCCCGATTTGCATCCCCCAAGCAGCAAAATTGGTACCCGCTTCATACTGATCGAACTTTTTCCACATCACTAACATGGTGTCTTGCATAACATCTTCAGCGGCAGAATAATTGGGCAATAGAGCAAGAATAAAACGAAAAATATGCTTTTCATTAGCCCGATAAAGCTTCAAGAAGGATTCGTATCTATACTCGTTTGATTCAGTCATTTCAATTCCATAACAGTTAATACGTTGCTTCATCTAAGAACCACATTACTCGGAAAATCCTTACATTTTTTTTTGAAAATTTGCATATTTCTATCCGGATCCAAAGAATCGTAGCTATTGCTCGGCCCGGACTGACCACTTAAATATACATAAAGATATTACACATCTCTTAGTCGGTTTTATGGTTTATTTCTAAATGTGCACATGACTGTGATTACTTCGTTCTTTTCGACAAAAGAATGAACCTAAAACTCATTTCCCGCCTCCGACTGTGCTTTCACCCATCTAACCTTACACTGAAAAAGATAGTGCAAATAATCTTCCCTTTTTTGTTTTGTACCTTTGTCCGATCTTGGTTACCCAGTGAATTTGTACATCTCCTGTCATTTGGGAACATTAACTGGCAATTTTAGTGGAGTATAAAAACAAGAAACACCAGAGAAAACAACCGTAACCATTTAGCGAAAAATGAGTTAGATGCTTCTTAACAGATGCTGTCAGGGGGAATCGAAAAGCGAGCGAGCGAAATCGAACTGACATGACCATCTAAATGCCATGCTACGAGTTCTCGTCCCAAAAAATACGTGACTGGAAAGAAACTCTCTCTGGTAACGCGATTCCATCCGCTGCCCTCATCCGTTCATTTCCCAGGGAGGACCCGTCGCTTCTTGGCAGGCATTGACAGCTATTGTCACCCCCTGTCACTCCCTGACAACAAGACTTTATCTGTCTATTATTTATAGGGGGACTTTTGATACTTTTGCGCCTTGTTTTAGGGGGTATATTAAAAAAACACGCTTTTACCCCTTCTAAGACTATTATATATAAGAATCTTATTTAAACATGTCATATATAGACAACTATTGTCATAGACAGTCACTTCCCTGCACTCTTGCCATTGCTCATTTTTTCACTTCTCCCTATAGATCGAAGTATCAAAAGGCGCAAAAGGTCACAAAAGTCATCCCAAACAATGGCTAAAACGCTATTTTTAAAATACAACCCCCGAAAATCAGTATCAAAAGTAGCAAAAGCCCTATTGCCACTATAATCCCTTTATATTAAATAAGTTATAACAATTACTTTTGTGACCTTAACGTTTTTCAATATCGGCTCAAGTTCATGGTCATCTCAAGACATCATTTTTTCTAATAACGCTAAGTTTTTGGTATTCAGAAAGTTACAAAATAATCCACAAGCTCATTTCAAAAATCAGAGCAAAAACCATTTGTCAGGCTTTTGTTCGGTCTGTATAATCGCCGCCGTACTGGCATTTGTGATACAAACAAAGGATTGGATCGCCGGAAACCGCAGTTGCCAATAGGTTTGATCATCAGGAGTTTAGGTAGCAGAAACAAATATCCCTTTCGTCAGTCTCGGGGGCGGTATGCGCACTTGGGGTGGCTGAATTAATGGACAGCGTTTGTTGGACGGTGGGGATTGTCTGCGCAGTGAAAGGAAGATTTGACACCATGAGAACACGGACGTGCTTGCTGTGCAGAGATGCAAGCCCTTCAGCTTCAGAGAATCATCTGTGTGATGAATGTATCGAACAGGGGAAACATTACGCAGCCCTGAAGAAAAAACGCCGACGCCGACGGAAAAAGAAGAAGCGGGATTTCTGGCTTCCCTTTATCAGCTTGGATCAGCGCATTGTTGATGAGGTTCGCTTTCGTTTCAAAAAACGGTTCAGCCATAGTGACCCGCGGACAGATGACGAGGAAGATTTCATTCAGCATCTGTTTTTGTCTTATGTCAAAGCCCGGAACCGATATAATCCACGCCATACATCGGCGGCCAGTCTGCAGACATTCTTCAACCGTGCTTTGGATCGGAACATCAAATACTTTGATCGCACACGTTTGACCAGTTCCCCCGAGGTGCGCTTATATGCCGATCAACCGGGGTCGGTGTATGAGGCTGACTGGTTCTTTGTTGCCACTGACATGAAACATGAGTATTACCGGCAACAAAATGGTGAACGAAAATACTCCCGAAAGCCGCCTCACTTCAATTTGGGTCTGGATATGGCCTTCTTTGCTGAAGAAATCTGGGCAGATGCCAGTTCATTGAGGCTCAGGACCACCGAAACCTTACAAACCTTGTCAGAGGACCAACGATCTGCCTTCGAACTTTTAATCGCCGGCCATACTCAAAAGGAGATTGCCAACAACTTGGACAAATCTAAATCCTGGGTCAAACGTCGGGCAAAACATATCCGCATACAATTTGGACTGAAACCCCAAAAAAGAAAACTGAAAAAATAATATTTATTTTGCGCCCAACATAGGACTTCTGCATATAAAGTATAAGGCTGGGGAGAGTGATGAAAAACAGGTGCTTAACTGATACACACCTTATATCATCATTCCTTCCGGTTCGCAAGAGAAAAGTTTTCATTTTCTCTAGTAAAACAATAAACTGAATAAACACGGAAACTTTTTTCGTTTGCGTTATCCGTTTGGGATATGTCCGCGCAAACAGAAAGGAATGGGATGACTGTTCACACTCAGAGTCAGTCTCTGCGCCGAAGGGCTACATCAGCTTATTCAATAACGACCTGCTATGTGGGGCATAGGACGGAACACTTAGTTAGACACCGCCAAGAAGAATTTGAGCTAAAGAAAATTACAAAAATAATATTTTTTCTGCGCCCAACATACGACCTCTGCATATAAAGTATAAGGCTGGGAGAGAATGATGAAAAACAGGTGCTTAACTGATACACACCTTATATCGTCATTCCTTCCTTTCCGCAAGAGAAAAGTTTTCATTTTCTCTTGAAAAATTAAATAACTGAATAATAACGGAAAACTTTTTTCGTTTGCGCTATCCGTTCGGGATATGTCTGCGCAAACAGAAAGGAATGGGATGATTGTCTGCAATCGAGGACCACCTTCTGCGCTGAGGGTCTGAATGTATCTTACTCACTTAAAGTATAACAAACAATTTAAAAAAAGGATCTTTATGCAATCGAATACTACCCATCACGCACAATCGGACAACAACTTTCTTTCTGACCTGAAAAGAAACGACATGATGAACGTCTATCCCAATGATCCGGAAAAGCAGGCCATCAGCCTTCAGATTGAGCAGCAGTTTCGTCGTGGATTCCTGGAAGCAGCCTCAGAAGCGGTTTCACTGGTAGTTGATCCAACCAATGCCTATGGCGATATCTATGAGCATCTTGGGCTCAACGAGGCACTCCGGATGCAAAATATCATCCGCAGATCGATCAATAATAAAAAGCTCAGGCATCTGGAATTGGCTGCCTTTTATAAAGATGGCCACGGATCACTGGACCTTGATCACGACAATGTCATCAAGTTAATTCAATATGCCAAGCGAATGGCATACTGGCGAGGCCAGGTCCATGCATTGTCAGATATCGACCAGGCCATGCATCACCCGGAACTTGCAGATGTATTCTGCAACAGATGGGATTATTTTCATGAAACACTCATTAAACCCTGGGCTGAGGAAGTGAAGAGATGGGCCGACAATCTCATCGAACAGGCCGACAACGGGCTCTATAACTGCCCTCCGGATCTGATCACGATGGCGATTGAGAAGGCCGCAAACATCCGAGTCATTCACGCGTAAACACATCTTTCTTCAATTAAATTGAAGATTTCGTTCACCCTATAGTGTCCAGATATCTTCTGGAGCTAAATAAAGTGTTCCGTTTTGCGACTTTATGCCAAAACGGAACACTTATCTTCACAAACCGCAATGAATCGGCAATCCTTCATTGCCATCACAACAACTTGTATTTCATAAGGAACATTATGACTGCAACCCTTCTCGAAGACCGGTCTGCAATGACCGGGCAGGAGGCAGCACCTGTTGTTACTGCTGCATTGTATACTATCGACGATATCGCTGGGATTCTAAACTGCTCAATCCGTCATGTCCGCCGCATGGTTGACTCTCAGCGTATCCCTCAGCCGGTCAAACTGGGGTCCCTTCTGCGCTGGCTTAAAACAGATATTGAACAATGGATGGCCTCCGGCTGTCCGCATTGCAAGAAAGGAACAATTCGCTCATGAAACACCCCGAAAAAAGGATTGTCCGTTGGTCACCCGAAAATCCCAATAGTGTCGAACGCGCTTTCAGAAAAGGCTTTCTACTTGGTGCCCGTTGCGCCTGCGTCATGCCAAAGCATAAGGCAATCGATTTAATCTATGATTTGTGTGATCTTGAAATCTATGATTTCGGTGAAATCTTCCACACTGACAATTGGGACGACACATCCTCAGCTTTCGGCCGTGGTTTTGGCAGAGCTGTTATGCAAGTTATCGATTGGATCGATCAAGGTGATAGCCGGGAACGATTAGAAGAATGGTTGGCTGCTGTCAGGGACTGGACACGTGAAGTTCCCCTGTCCAAAGATCAATCAGCCGCCCTTCCTCCATCGATTAAGAACTGGAGTTGAAATAAAGTCGTTCGTCATTGGAATAATTCACAAGCAAACAGGAGAGACTACGAATAATGAAAGAAAATGCAATTCTGAATCGCCTCACCAATGTTAAACAAACCGGGTCCGGCCAATGGCTGGCCCGGTGCCCTGCTCACGAAGACAAGCATCCGTCATTGTCAATCGGAACCGGGGAAGACGGGCGTATCCTGCTGAAATGTCATGCCGGCTGCGAAACATCAGACATCTTGTCAGCGATTGACCTGTCGAAGCGTGATCTGTTCACAGAACCAAAGGCAAAAGCCAGCAAGACCGCTGAAGCATTCTATGATTATCATGACGAACAGGGCCGCCTTTTGTATCAGGTTGTTCGTTCCGCTAACAAGAAATTCAAACAGCGGCGGCCAGGAACTCATGGTCAATGGACTTATCGAGTTAAAGATGTTCCCCGCGTGCTATATCGACTACCACAGATTCTTACTGCTGATCCGAGTGCCTGGATTTTTGTGGTCGAAGGTGAAAAGGATGTCGATAATCTGACCAAACAGGGTCTGGTCGCTACCACCAACAGCGGTGGTGCCGGTAACTGGAAACATCTCAGCAATGATTCGGCTCTGCACGGTCGGAAAGTCGTCGTCATCCCGGACAAAGATGATCCCGGATACCAACACGCTGGTGATGTATGCCAGCGATTAAATGGCAAGGCGAAAGAACTTCGATACCTGGTATTAGATGGTCCCGGCAAAGATGTTTCCGACTGGCTTAGTTCCGGCGGCACCGGCAAACAACTCCTTCAGCTTGCGGAGGACGCCCCTGCATGGACAACTGACATCAGTATTCAGATGTCATGGCCTGATCCCCAGCCACTGGATACCGTCTTGCCGGCTGTTGTTCCCTTCGATGCCGATTTATTGCCATCGACCTTACGCGACTGGATTATGGATATTGCCGAACGGATGCAATGTCCGCCGGATTTCCCGGCTGTCACGGCCATGATTGTCCTGGCTGGCGTTGCAGGTCGCAAGATCAGGATGCGTCCCAAGCGATTCGATAACTGGTCAGTCGTCCCAAACCTATGGGGTGCGCTGATTGGGCGACCCAGTATCATGAAAACACCCCCCTTAAAAGCAACGCTTAAGCCGCTGGATCGGCTGATTGATATCGCTTCATCAAACTATTCGCAGCAACTTAAACACTACGAACAGGAAAAAGAAATCGCTAAACTCCGAAAGCAAGTTCTGGAAACAAAGATTAAATCCGCCATACGGGCCGGTGAGGATTTCAGCCAACTCAGCTTTGAGTTGGCCACGGTCAATGCAATCGAACCGCCGCTTCAGAAACGTTATGTCATCAATGACAGCACCGTTCAAGCACTCGGCCTGGTCCTTGCCGATAATCCCAATGGGATCATTGTCGTGCGAGACGAGTTAATGGGTCTTCTGAAATTCCTCGAATCGGTCGGGCAGGAATCGTCGCGAGCGTTTTTTCTGGAAGGCTGGGATGGCAATGGTCGCCATGAAGTTGACCGGGTAGGTCGCGGCCATCTCAAGATTGAAGGGGTCTGCCTGTCGGTCATGGGCACGATTCAACCGGGCCCCTTGCAGGAATATTTGCGTCAGGCTGTCGATGGCGGCGTGGGTGATGATGGACTGATGCAGCGTTTTCAATTGGCGGTCTGGCCGGACGATCCCAGCGAATGGGTCAATGTTGATCGGATACCTGATCACAATGCCGAGGAAGTAGCGTTTGAAGTTTTCAAGTACATCAATACACTTACAGCTGGAACCGCCGATGCGATTATTGAAGAGCATGGTCAGATTGATGTTCCCTTTTTACATTTTACCGATGAAGCGCAAGATCGGTTTGACCAATGGATGTATGACCGAGAGAACCGATTGCGTCAGGGGCAGGAAGATGGGGCAATGGAATCACATCTGACCAAGTACCGCAGCCTGATCCCATCACTGGCACTGTTGATTCATTTGGCCGAACTCAGGACCGGCCCCATCGGAAAAGATGTTCTGGAACGTGCAATCCGCTGGGAAAACTATTTAAGCAGCCATGCCAGGCGAATTTATGCCTCATCGCAAACCGCTGCCAGTCAGCCGGATCATTTATTGGCTGCCAAGATCCAGCAGGGACAACTTCTGGATGAATTTACGTTGCGTGATGTATATGGACATCACTGGTCCGGCTTAAATGATAAAGAACAGCTCAAAACCACCCTGCTGCAACTAGCCGACTATGGCTGGGTAAAACCGGAAAAACGCCCCACCGGTGGCCGTCCTACGACGATCTATCGGATCAATCCGAAAGTTTTCAAATAATCCCGCAAATTCCCCCAGAATTAACTTGATGTGTCCTCGAAAACGAGGCTTCATGTCACACCGAAACGACACCTATTTAGGAGATTGATGATATGGCAACTGTTTACAGACGCAGCTACACCATGCCGATGCCAAAGAATGCGGAGATCATTGACCGCAACGGCGAAACGCTGGCGCAATGGGTCGATGCACACGGCAAGAAACACACCGAGCAAACGACGACGGGCCGCAAGGGTCAACTGAAAGTCATCCGGTACGCTCCCACCTTCTGGGCACAGTACCGCGATGCGGACGGCCGGATGGTCGTCGAATCCACCGGCTGTCGGGATAAACAAGCCGCCCGTCATGTCCTCGCCGAAAAACTCAAACGGGTCGAGCATATCAAAGCCGGCATCCTGAACGCCCAGGAATGCCGCACAGCCGACCATAGTTCATTACCGCTGGAATCGCATGTCGCTACCTATATGCAGCACCTGAAGGCCAAGACGATTCGTGGCCGAAAAGTATCCGAGGGGCATCGGTCCAATGTCCAGCGTCAATTGAGAATACTGCTCAAGGATTGCGGCTTCAAACGTCTGCGTGATATCTCCCGCGACGCCATGGAGAAATGGATGAACCGGGCTGAGGTATCTGGCATGGGGGCACGGACACGCAATACCTATCGTGCGGCCATCATCGCCTTTTGCAACTGGTGTGTTGAGACCGACCGCATGGCGGCCAATCCATTAGCCCGATTGTGCAAGGCTGATGAGCACGCCGACACGCGAAAACAGCGCCGGGCACTGACCGAGATGGAAATGCAGCGATTGTTTAAGGCCGCCCACCTGCGGCCGCTGGCCGAGTATGGGCGTCAGACCATCCGGATCCCAAAAGAGAAACGTGTCGGTCGCCGGTCTTGGTATAAGGAACACCTTACGCCCGACAATCTGGATGCGGCGGTTGCACGCGCCAAGAAAGTCCTGGAAGTCGAGCCGGTTTTAATTGAGAACTTATTATGGCAAGGCAGAGAACGATCATTGGTCTACAAGGTGCTGGCACTGACCGGACTTCGCAAAGGCGAACTGGCCAGCATTACCCTCGGCCAGCTCTGGCTGGATGAAAGGTATCCGCACCTGGAGCTCAAAGCATCGGATGAAAAGTCCGGCCGCGGGTCCCAGATCCCATTGCGGAAGGATCTGGTGGCCGAATTGCAGGACTTTATCACGGAGAAACGGCGCCGTTCGAATCGAAACGTATCATCAGCAAAAACGAAACTGTTCACCATCCCCCGAGGACTGGTTGGTATCTTCGACCGGGATATCGCCGCTGCTGGCATCCCGAAATATGATGATCGCGGTCGCTCACTCGATATCCACGCCCTGCGGCATACCTTCGGCACCCATCTGTCCAAGGCCGGCGTTCCGCCCCGCGTCGCTCAGGCCGCCATGCGGCATTCCTCGCTGCACTTGACCATGAATATCTACACCGACCCGACCCTGCTGGATGTCGCCGGTGCCGTCAACGCCCTGCCATCCTTTGCTGCTGAATCCCCCAAAACAGCCAACATCGGGGCATAACTCGCCCTGCCGTTCCACATTGTGACACTGTCTTGTCCACATCTTTCAATTTAATGTAACTTCTTTTTAAATAATGACTTAATTGACTTGATGTCTCCGCCCCAATGAGCGAATGTGTCACCTGTAAAGCATTAAATCAAAACAACTTACGAAAGGAACAGCCATGGCAAAACAAACTGCAAAACAGGCTTACGACGCCGCAAAAACCGATATCGCCAACCTGATGGGCTGGCTCGAATGCGAACTGGAAAAAGAACCGGCGGACCTGAATTGGGGCCACACCGGCAGCCTGCAAAAGGTCAGGGCCGACCTGCTGGAAACGCTGGCCTTTATTTCCGGCCACGACGCCAACAGCCTCGCTGATGCCCTTGAAGAAGCACGACTTTGCTAACCCTCAAGCCCCGAAAGGAACAAACATGAAGATTTACAAGCTCGAACTCGCCGGACAGATCAAACCCGGACAATGTATTCCCGACGTTTTCGCAACCATCCACCGACCGCTCGGCGACGACTATGTCAACGTGACCCTCCGCTGGGCCGACGGCCACGAAAAGAACCACTCGGTTCAGGCTGATGACGCCGGCGACCTTTGGTCCATGGCCGAATGCCTGCAGGAAATACTCGACAGCCACAAAGGCACCAACTCTATGATTCACGACTACTACCGCGTTTTACAAAACTTTGCAGACTAACCACGAAAGGAAATTAGCTATGACCAAAACAAATACATATAAAGCCATGAATGCGGATCTTAAGAAATTAGAAAGCAATATCGCCAGACGCCAAAAATGGTGCAATGAAGAAGCAGAGAAACAAAACTTCGATATGGCCCGGATGTACGAGAAAGATGTCAAGGATTTGACCGACATCCTCAACTTCATCGCCGACGACAACTATGAAATGGCATGGGGAATCATTGAATGGATCGATACCGCTGTCCGAGATGATGTTCCTGTTCGGCTTTACAACTTCCTCGCCAAAGAAAACGGATACAATTAAACCATTGATTGAAAGGACCAACCATGAAAACCTCAGAGGTACATATTGGCACTCAATACACCTGCAAAGTGAACCATAAACTCGTTGTCGTCGAAATCCTCAGCACCAATCCCAACGGCGGTTGGAATGCGAAGAACCTGTCCACCGGCAAAACCATACACATTAAAACTGCCCAACGCCTGCGGGGCGTTGCCAAAAAAGCCAACACGTCGGCCCCTGTCGCGACAGAAGAAGCAACTCCGAGCCAACCTGCCACCAAACAAAAATCAACGCACACGCCGCAACCTGCGCCAAACACACGCCTCTCGGCCCTCGATGCGGCGGCCAAAGTACTCGCCGAGGCTACAGAGCCCATGAATTGCCGACAGTTGATTGAGGCCATGACAGCAAAGAATTACTGGCAAACCACCAACGCCGGCAAGACACCGCAGAATACATTGCACGCCGCAATCAGCAAAGAGATCAAAACCAAAGGCCACGACTCCCGCTTTGAAAAGGTCGGTCGCGGTCAGTTTGCACTGGCATGATAAGGTTTAAAGGCTTCCCCTTCACGCCCCGCTGCTTTGGCGGGGTATTTTTTTGCGCGGTACAACAGCTATTAAAAATGTTACACTTTTTCGGACCGCTTGTAATCTCTTGATGTTAAAGATGTTACAAAACCACATTCATGTAAATTTATGAGCTATTGGGTTTAGTAGTTGTAAAACGGTTGTAAGTTCTCTCCAAGATCGCTTATCGCAAAATAACATTCTCTTTGGGCTATAATTGAAATTGTTTACCCAATGTACAGGTGTTAAATTTCTTTGCTTTCGCCGGGACTTCTTAGCAAAAGCATTGATAACAAAATTTATAGGCTTCTTATATTCACTGTTTCCAGTGTTCGGAAAACAATTGAAAGTCTAAGAAATCTACTTTCTGATCTCCATCGGGTATTGGGGCGATATCTCCCCACAGGTTTACTCCCTCACTCAACCATTGCCCCGCCATGATCATCAAGTCGTCCATATCGACATCCCCGTCTGGTTCAAGATCACCGGGTATTACATTCAGCCCCACCAGCGTCACTACGGACCGTGGAGGAATCTCGATTGTATCATCCATTGACAGTTTATGATAAGCAGTGAGATCATCAGAAGCAGAGGTGACATACGGGATGATATAATTAATATCTCTGTCTGCCGGTAGATTTTGATAATCCATCTGCAGCGAACGGGAACCATACGCCCGATTGACACAGACGGTTACAACTACGTTGGCTTCTGCGCTGTAATAACTTGAAACCATAAGATCCTCTACCGTCGATGCCGGTGACGCGCTATCGGAACGCTGGACTTCGATGCGTGTCATACCGGGCCGGACGAATCGGCTGAAATTACCCATTGCCCACAGCATCTTGGATTCGTAATAACTTCCGTTGCTGTCGCTTTTATCACAATAAACCAAGCCGTCCTTATAGTTATATGGTGAGATCCCAAGCCACCATTGCCAGCTTTGAGCTTCCGCTAAAGTCATATCAAAGTGGATGGTCCTGGCGATATGTAAGGCCGGATCAATTCCAAGGTCGCGGCCGGATCCATAATCGCCAAGAATACAATACTCCGTCATATCATAACCCAAACCATAGTTATCCAATTCCGCCCGAAGTGCCTGACGTTTGCTGATCAAACCATCTGCGGGGACGTCACTCCAGTAACTGTGTCCACAGATACTCCCATCCAGTTTATCGCCAATAAAATTTGTAGAAGAAATATTGAAAAACTGGTCAATATGCTCACCTTCAAAGGTGCCGTTTTGGTATTGATACGTAATATCTCCCGATTCACATATTTCGATCTCAGTATCAATGTTACGACTTTGTAGCTCCGTGGAGAGAGTATTAATGAATCCCGTTATTTCCGCGTTACTATACCTGCACCCTTCCTGCCAAGCATGGCCGGGATTGCCTGAATCCTCATTCCAGTCCCATTCCGGTTCATTGATTGGAGAGACAGATTTGAAGCTAACACCTTCTTGGTCTCTAAAGTGTTCTAATACATCTGCAAGATAAGCCGCATATTCATCCCTTTTGTCCGAGGCAAGATTCGTACTACCGACGCTTGGATCACAAAACGCATATCCGTTTTTGGTCATCGTTATTGGAGGACTGTTGCTGAATGCGATGAAATGTTCGACTCCTCTGGCCTTGGCCATTTGCAAAAAGTTCCGCTGGCCCGCACACCGATTCCAGTCATAGCCCGTATAAGACCCATTATAGAAAAAATCTGATTGCCGCCAGTGATCATAAATATTGTTTTGGCGAACACTGCCACCCCCGAGATTCATGCGCCAAATGGAAAGCCCAATCCCTGTAGGATTGTTGTCATTATCGATATCTGTCTCAAAGAGCAGATCCGCAATTGCATTACGTTTGGCGCTTGGCCATTGGCCAACGTACTGGGCGGACCAGCAGTCGGACGCTCCAAAGCCGCTTATCGTCTGAGCTGTCTGAGAGACATCAACCGTCACCGTCAAATCAGCGGAATCCGTTGAAGCCAGGTCTCCACCGTCTCCCGGACGGCATTTTATGTATGATTGAAGAATCGGCTCTGTAAGCAATGAAACGCTGTTGACATGTAACCATGCCCCCGACGAAGATGTCAGACGAACAATTACACCAATACTATTCCCAACCACAGATGGATTGCTTGTGGTATCAAATGTTAAGGTGGACACACCCCACTCGTTATTCAGGCTGGTTGAATACCAATCTAAAGCGACATCTGTCCAGCCTGACGTAATATCCTGAATCGCCAGCATAACACTTTCAACGCTCTCGTCCGAAGGTTGTCTCCAAGCAACAGACATCGTATAAACGGTGTCAGCTTCGAATACAGCCCCGGTATCCTGCCAAATGCTTGTATTACTCGAAGTATTACCCCAACCGCCTCCCCAGCCGCCAACGGATGCAATCGTATCGCCGGCATCCGTGTAAAAATATTCCCCCCATGCACTTGAATAGCTCCAGCCATCACTGCCGCTGTCAAAGCCGCCATTTTGTACCAGATCAGCACATGTAACTGACATCAAAACCGAAATTAATATTAAACATAATTGCCTTTTCATTTTTTATTTATCCCCCCAATACATACATGATCAATTTTTATTGGCTGACAGATCCTTAGATTTCAATTCTTAATACAGCAACACAGGGCAAATAAGCACTATATCTTATCATCTATTCCGGCAATTTTCAATGTGAAGTTTTCGGGCACCCTTACGGATACCCGAAAACTGTTTTATTCATGAAGCGTAATACCGGACTAATACTCAAACTTAAGGCAGTGTAATCCAATAGTCTTCCAGCCATCTTGAGGCTAAAATTGCAATATCACCCAGATCAACCTTGCAACTGAAATCTATATCAACGTTACCAAAATCGTTGGTTTCCAGATCGCAGACATGCCCCGTCGGATCTGCATAGGTAAGATATTCCTGACCAATCTCAACACCACTCAGAGCATAGTTGTAGATCTTCAGTTCATCAATCAAGCCGTCAAATTCCGGATCATCAAACTGGCTTTTACCAATCCAGTTCAGAGTTGCATTGAGATCAATCGGATTGCCAGTTACGGTGGCAAATCCACGATACTCACCGTTAACATAGAAGCGTCCTTCGTCGCCGTTAAGGGTAATCACGACATAGTGCCACGAGCCGGGCGTCAGCCAGTTCCACGAATCAAGATCGGGGTTCATCTGCTCCTGACCGCCACCATTAATGCCGATAGAAAAACGCGGATCATAACTGTCGCCGGTATCCGGCGTTAGCCACATGGTATTATCCTGACCGGTACCAAAATCAAAGAGACGAGCCCATACGGCAACACTCTTCGGATGAGCCCAGAGGCTGATGGTAGTATCCTCGTAGTCCACAACGCCGGGATAAATCTCCAGATACTGGCCGTTGGGATCGGTCGCGTGATCGCTATTATCAAGCAGCAGGCCATTACCATTTGTACCCGGGAAGGCTACCGGCAGATCTAACTGATTCGCATCACTTGCTGTCGGCAATCCGGCGGAGGCGGAATCCTGCATCAGGACGGCATGGTAACCGTCAATAGAATCTGTGAAGACGTCGTTGCCGTCAGGAAGCGTAGTAATGGAGTCAAAGTCATAGTAGCTCGTCTGGCGGTGAATCATGACACGGCCTGGCGTGCTTTCAGCAACGAAGGGGGAATTCGTAACTTTCATTATATAGTCCCCTTCATCGGCCAGTTGTATATCGTAGATCGTCAGGGTACCCGTCTCGGTTCCCGCGTAAACACCTTCAGCGTCGTCTATCGCGACACCGTCTTTATACCACTTGAAGACGCCGTTGATTCCGTTAGCAGTCAGAACGATATTCGGCTCACCCGCTTCTACGGCAGTATACGCTGGACTGGCGCCACTGGTTATCAGAGGTGTTTCCGGTGCCGTTGTAAAGGTCCATACCGAACCAGGAACCGGAATGACATCCGTCGCTCCGGGTAAATCATTCGGCTCATAGCCAATGACCTGCCAGTAGTAGAGCGTTTCATACGACAGATCCGTACTCAATTCGGTCTCAAGGGTAACCGTTTGCTGGCTCGTTCCTACTGAATTGATCGTTTTGATCAAATCAGGTGCATTGGGATCGTTCGGCGATAAGTAAACCTCGACATCAACGATATTCGGATCAATGACGGTGAAAACCAAGTCGTTTTCAGCTGAATTCAGTTCAACCGGAATAAGAGTAGCCCCATTGTCCGGAGCACCATATTGAATCGTATTCGATTGCTTAAGTAGTGAAATGCTATCAATATGGAACCAGGCGCCTGTTCCAGATGTTAGCCGAACACTGACACCAATGGTATTGCCAACAACAGATGGATTACTTGTGGTATCAAGTATCAACGTTGAGACAACCCACTCGGAACCTTGGGCGGGCGGAATCGAAATAATGGCTGAAGCCACATCTGTCCAGTCCGATGTTACATCCTGAATCGCAAGCCCAATAGTGTCCATTTTATCCTCAGAATCTCTCCAGGCAACATTCATGGTGTAAACAGTATCAGATTCGAATGTGGCTCCGGTATTTTGCCAAACACTCGCATTCCACCAATCTACATCGTTACCCCAGCCGCCAATGGCTACAATCGTGTCCGTACCATCCGTATAAAAGCTAGGGCCGCCCCATTGACTTTCAGCGCTCCAATTGAGATCGCCGTCATCAAATTCCGGATTTTGGACTACTTCGGTCGCCGCCACCATAAACGAAGACAGCAACACTAACATCATAGGTATAACAATTTTTTTCATAGC
This sequence comes from Anaerohalosphaeraceae bacterium, assembly GCA_963675155.1. Classification (GTDB taxonomy): domain Bacteria; phylum Planctomycetota; class Phycisphaerae; order Sedimentisphaerales; family Anaerohalosphaeraceae; genus 4572-13. The sequence goes on from OY775912.1 coordinate 3,235,934, forward strand.
GGACTCTCCTAACATCTAATTAATATCCTTTATTTACAATTGACTGATATGCTATGCTGTCTACAAAAACACCCATTACTTTCTTGTTTGGTTCAGATAATTCCGGCGTACTGTAAATCAGCACGCCGGAATTCATTGCTTTTTATTTACGTCTGCAAAAGACTGAAAGAACTGAACCTGCACCAAGCAGAAACAATGTTGTCGGTTCGGGAACCAGCGTAACGCTGTCCACATGAATCCATGTGCCGTCTGCAGATGTCAGTCGGAAACTAACACCAATGCTTTCGCCGACAACAGATGAATTGTCAGCGGTGTCAAATGTCAGAGTTGACGTGTTCCAGGCAGTACCCTGGCTTGTCGAATACCAATCCGATGCCACATCCACCCATTCTGTCGAAGACGAGGTATCCTGGATCAGAAGCATCACGCTTTCAATCGAAGCTTCACCTGGAGCTTCTCGCCAGACAACTTCCATTGTATAGACTGTATCAGCCTGGAATACAGCCCCGGTATCCTGCCAAAGGCTCGTATTAGACCAGGTATTACCCCAACCGTCACCCCAGCCGCCCATCGATGTAACAGTATCCGTACCATCCGTGTAAAAGTAATTCCCCCATGCACTCCCATAACCCCAATTGTCACCGCCGCTATCAAAATCTCCATTTGTAATCAGATTGGCGCAAGCAACTGAAGCCGTTAGAACAACCAACATTAAACAAATACATCTTTTCATCTTTCCATACCTCCATAAAACATTGACAATACATAATTTAAACGGAATTCTACACGTTTTTCCCTCACCCTTCGAGCCGATGTCACAGTCATTTAACCTTGCAATCATGGTCACATTCCGGTACACTGCAAAATGCAAAAAGGGCGTACAATGTGCGCTCGATTTCGCCACATAAGCCGGCAGCGGTCGACCAAAACTCATGCCGGCTTATGTTTTACCTTAACATTGCAATTCAAATGACATTATCAAAGAGCACACACTGCAATGATGCTGCAAATCACCACACACACCTCACAACACAAACACACGTTATTTTTATAAAGAGCAAAACACTTTTCAGTTGTCCTGCATCTTATTACTGTAGAGGCCTGATCGTAACATCGTAATTAGCCTTGAATTCCTTATGCCATCGCTGCGCCCACAGTTTTTCCAGTTCAACCTTATCCACATGCCCGTCACAATACAGCATGCTTGTATTCATGCGATGTCGGTTTGTCGTCAGTCTTCCCAGCCCTGTCGCTGTCTGGCCGGTCGCCAGATCTTCATCGCCTGTCCATTCATCCAGCGTCGGATCGGTATCCAGCGGCATCACATCAACCCAAATAGCGTCTGCAATGGCCGGTACGCTACCCTTCTGACAGGCTGAATTACGATAGGATTTTTTCAGATTATCCCGCCCCGTTTCCGTTTCGGAATCAAAATCCGTTGCAATCCAGCCGCCAATCCAGCGATTAATCGCATAACTGCCTTCGACATTGGTCATATGGTAACGATATAAGTTGTCGGCCGTTCCCCAGGCGCCTCCGTCATTCACAGGCGGCTTGACGGCAGCCGGGCATTTTAATAACTTCATCGTCGCACGAAGCTGCTTTTCCGGATCGGCATCCACTCCCTGTGTGAATGTTCCATCCCCCATGTAAGAAGCCATCTGCAAAAACCAAAACTCCTCGCCTCCCTCCGAAATAAGTGCTTTATTATCATTTTCGAGATAATAGGAAGACAGAGCCACGCCCATTTGTCTTAAATTGCTTCGACACACCACGCCGCGTGCAGCCTCTTTGGCTTTCCTCAAAGCCGGCGTCACAATCGATAATAACAACGCAATGATGGCTATCACGACGAGCAATTCAATCAAAGTAAATCCGGACTTGACTTTCCTGTTCATGACTATCAACCTCTCTATGCTTAATCCATAAAACATTTTTATTGATCAACGCAATACCAGTAACGGTTTGCCAAACTGGAACCAATCCAATTGATTATCTTGATCACAATCCGTCACGGCCAGCGTTAGAAAACGCTCATGATTTTTAATGGGGATTCCAATCTGAAGGATCTCGTCTTCATACGTAAGATTCTCCGCATGAAAACGACGCTGACCATCAATGATGATATAGACATTAACCTTGCCCTTCCATGCCTGGTCGGGAACACCGGCTTGTGATATGAATCGTTTGATTTCAGCAACCGGGTGAGACTGTCGAATCGCATCCAGATCATACGTAATTCCCATATTTGCGTGCATCATCAATCCCGACCGATCATTCGTGCCATACGATTGCCCTCGAAGCAATGCGTGCTGTATAAGTTCGCTTTCTTCGGTCGATTCATCCTCATCCTGATGACTGAGATAGATCAGGTCGCCGTTTGAAACATTTCCCCACAATTTACCGTTTGTGTCATTAAAATCATGATAGAGGATTCCGGTTGAACTGATTGCAAGCCCCTCTGGATACTGATCCGGAATAAACAGCGAGTCAACATAAGCCAAATCCGGAGCATTGATGATTCGCCCATTACCCACCTGATCGCCATGAACCGTATCTTGTTCATATTCGCCCGTCATTGGATTAACTCCGGTATTCAGTGTTCCCGATCCATATCCATCACCGCCGCCTACGATATCGGCCAGATCCAGATATTCCTGACCCCGCCAAACGGTTTGGGTGCCGGAGCAAATAGAACGGACAAAGGTTTCGTTTTGGATCGGTATGTCTTTAAGCTGTGAGCTGTTGGCGCTGTACCGCACGGCCTCGTTTTCCGTCACCATCTGGGCAACCTTGGGCTTTCCCTTCACGCCGGCAAACAACTGGACTCTGCCTCGGATCACATGAAGTTCTGAGGAACCGTTTGTATCAACTTGTACACCAAATTCAGTGCCGTGATCAATGAATTGTGCATTCTGTGTTGTAACGGTAAATCCTAAACCGGTTTCCGGAACACGACTAAATAGACGACCATGCTCAAGATAGATCCCGGACCGGTCGATTTCAAAGACGGTCGGGCCTTCGACCAGAACATCGACACCGTCATCATACTGAATCTTAACGATTCCTTTATCAAGTCTCCAAATCCCTTGTCCCGTCCATAAACGATCTCCAACTTCCAAATTCGTTTCAGCAGGATAGGTCCATTGGGCATTGATCTGGTCAACCAGTGTTGCCACCTCAACACTGGACACATTCTTATCAGGAGCATACCTCAAAAAAAGTACGACAAAAAGCATCGCAGCGACACTGACAATAAGCGAAAAAATATTTGATTTACTTAATGTACGAGAGCTTTTTTCAAGAACAATTTTCTCAGGCAACTCTGGCTGCGGTTTCTCTTTAGGAATGTCAATCGCAGGGGCCGTTTTTTCGTACAAAGCAAGTTCCTCAAATACCCTCTGAAAAGAATTTAGATTACTCGATTCAATTCGCCAATCGGAGCTTCTAAGAACCTGATGAATTTCAATTAGCTTGAGATAATAATTAAAACAATCTTGGCTTAACGTCAATATTTCATTGAGACGCCGGTAATCATGATCTGAGGCGACCCCTTCGAGGGATAAGTTCACAAGCAATCTTAATTCATATTTTATTTTGGAATTAAGCACGGCGTCCCTTTGCCTCAAAAGAATTTTTTCTTATACAACGAAGAAGTGATTCTTGAATACGTGAAAGATTTCGATAAATACTCTGTACGCTTTTCCCCACCCGTCCGGCAACCTCCTTGGTCTTAAGATCATCGTGGTAACGCAATAGAATGACTCGCTTATCATCATCATTGAGAAGCTTAAAACACTTTTTCAAAAATGATATATATTCAGTTGTATTATCCTGCTTCTTTTTAGCAGCCACATTTAACTTCTCAAAGACCTCATCCGAGAGCCGAACCTGTTTCAACCTCTTTTGCTTTCTGCGATACTCCAGTACTCGGTAATGAGCAATGCTCACTCCCCATGAAAGAAAATTAGTGCCGATTTCAAAATCTGCAAATTTAGCCCACATCACTTTAGTGGTTTCCTGCATAATATCATCAGCGTCCGCATAATTCGGCACCAGGGTTAAAACGTAAGAATTAATCTTACTCTGGTGGGAAGTAAGCAAACTTACAAATTCACGCACATTCTTGTCTTGATTCATTCTTGGCAACCTTAAAATTCTATTACGTTATCTTATTAGGACAGATACACTTAAATTTTAACGCAAAAAATGGTTTTTTTGATAAAAATAAAATTTAGCACCTTGTACCATCGGAAATAATCATAAATTGAGCCAATTATAAGGAATAAGGCTTGTAATTACTTTACGGCGTAAAGTGCAAAATGGTTAGTCGAGTAGATGTAATATAGGCCTTTTGCGTAGGCATATCTTCACAACAAGATATACATGGATTCAAATACTCTTGGTAATAGCTGGGATATTGTTGGGATACGGAGTTGTTTGGGTTATCTTATGATTAATCGAGATGTCGTCCAGTTGATTGGATCATTCATATGAAATAGGCCCGACTTTCCCCAACAACATCATCCGTTTGCTTGGATACATCCTGAACATAGCGTGTTGCCATCATCAAATTAGCGTGACCAAGTAATCGTTGGACTGCAAAAGGATCACCGGATCGGGCTGCCATCGTAGCTGCTGTTCGCCGCAGGGTATAAAAGCCGGTTCCTTTTGGAACATCAAGGCCCGCTCTTTTTATTATTCTGGCAAACTTTGTTGCAATCGAATTTACCGGAGAATATTTTTCATTGCCATTAGCATCAATTTTCAAGACACTCCGAACAAATGGATTTCCTTTGGCGGTATAGAATACCAGCTTGCCTTTTTTGGATATCGCTCTAAGTACCTCGATTGTTTCTGGCCATAAGGGTAAATCTCTTTGAATACCAGTCTTCCCTCTGGGAAATACAACACGACCATTATCAAGATCTAAATGTTTCCACTGAAGCTCTGAGCAATCGGTACACCCAAAGCCGCAATTCAATCCGAGCCAAATCATCGCTTTCATCTGAATATCAGCAACTGCAAGCAACTTATTGATTTCTTCATGGGTGAATATCCTGCGTTGCTTGTTGATAATTTTGCTCCTGCTGATAGCATCAATATTGGGTATTTGTTTCAATATATCATTTTTCTTGGCCCAGTGAAATAGCGTCTTCAAGTTGCTGATATGCAGATTCAATCGGTGCCCTGAACTATTGTATTGCTTCTGGAGTTTCCGCTTATAATTTTGTAAATCAAGTGTTGATATATCTTTGATTCTCCGCCTTTGTCCCAGAAAAGCCAAAAGTTTATTCAGACTGCTAATTTGATCATTATAATGCTGAGCCGTGATTGCATTGGCTTTCACTTTGGTAAATTGATATTTCAGGAACATGTCACACAGATGCTTCAGTGTCATTGAATCATCAACTGGCCTATGAGAATTATGATTGTTTCCATGCAAATAAGCTGCTTGGTCAATATATCGCTGAAGTGCTTCCTGCTTGACTGATCCAAAGTAGTACATTTTGCCGTGAACTTTTTTGCAATATTGCCCGGTTGAATGTCGCGTCAACGGAAATTTGTCTGAACGAGTTTTACGTTTTTGAGTTGTCATTGCGCTGCCCTCACATTCAAAAATGGGTAACGTTCTTTTCGATAATACTCAAATAGATGTAGGATTGGTTGTAATTGAAAAGCGGACCATTAAATTCGCCAATTACAACTAACCAAGTTACATCAGCTTATGATTATTATACGATATGAAGGGCAAATGGTTATTAAATACGTTTGACACCGCCCTGCCAGGACGGTTTCGCTCTTTTATGCTGAAATATTACGATAAAATCCTACACAATATTTCCCTTTGCGCTCGCAGTAAACCCCGCAGTGAATCTGTACCTGCGGTGTCATTTGGAGTCATTTGCTGGCAATTTCAGTGGAGTGTAAAAGACCAGAAACATCCGCAAAAGTGGCCGTAAACCTTGCATATAGGGCAAGTTAGGCACTTCTTGACAGGTGCTGTCACCGAGCGGCAAACAGCGGGCGATCGGAATCGAACCGACATGACCAGCTTGGAAGGCTGGGGCTTTACCATTAAGCTACGCCCGCACAAATGTACGAATGAGGCGTGATTATACAATCCAAAACCGCCACTGACAAGGGCTTATTGCAAAAAATTGCGTTAATATCCAACCAAATCAGGGTTTCCGCACAAAGAACAGAATCCCACCGGCCATCATGAACATAATCGCCGCCTTCGGCTCAGGAATCGCCATCGCATCGGGAAACAGTTCGGCCATCGCCAGAATATCGATATCAGAAAGCGTTGTATCCACATTCCACCAGCTCGAATAGCCGTACATCGTCAGCGACTCGTTACCGCTGCCCATCCACTCCTGCCAGCCGGGCTGGCCGGGATTGTAAACATCTTTGAGTCCGTAAATATGTCCGATCTCATGCAGCGCAATATCTTCGACGTAAAATCCGCCAGACTGTGTGCCGTCGCTATCGGTCCGCCAGCTGTAATCCACATCGTTAAAGTACATATCGCGCTCTCGGACCGCCCCGGAATAGCTTGAATACCACGTCACCACAACCGCCAGTGCATAATCAGAAAACTCCAGCAAATCAGTCCACGGATCGGCATACCCGTACCCCGAATCAATCCAAGAGATATCATTATAACCGTTTCGACTCCCCGGCGTAAAATCAGCCCGGCTCCTCACCTCGTTAACGCTCAGATCAGAACTCGGCAAATCCACCCACGTATCGAACGCATTGCGAACCGCCGCAAAATCACTGCCGTCCGAAACATCACTGCTTCCGTTGACAAATCGGAAATCATAGTCATTTTGAGGCGTGTAGTTGCTCGCCGACATCCGTCCGATATTATCCACCGTAATATACTCAACACACATCGAAAGCTGCGCCGAAGCGGCTGCCGCAAACATCAAAACAACAAATAATATGCCCAGTCCTGTCTTCCTCATATCCATGATCGTCTCCGATTAATCGTAAAAAAGTCGAAATTTGCTGATAAATCGTCCGATTACAGCCCCCTCTTAACCTCCGGAAAGTGAAATTTGGCTTTGCACCCCCACAAAAACGCTTAATATTTGCTTTTTTAAGCCATTTCAGCTATAGTTGCCCCATTGTATGATGTTAAGAAAGCTCTGGAGTAAATGACAATGGCTATCACCAATATTGCCGCTGTGGCACGCGGGGCAAGTACCCGATTGGCCGCAGCGAAAACTGAATTGAAAAATCAGGCCCTGCAGGCCGTTCGCGCAGCCCTGCAGGAAAATGCCGCCGCGATCATTGCCGCCAATGAGGCGGACCTGGCGCAGGCCGAAAAAGATAACCTCGCCGCCCCTCTGCTCAAACGCCTGAAATTCGACCAGACCAAGATTGACGGCGTCTGTGACGGCATCGAAAGCCTCATCGGCATCGAAGACCCCGTCGGCGAAACCCTGTCAACAACCGAACTGGACGCCGGTCTGGAACTGTATAAGGTCACCTGCCCCATCGGCGTCATCGGCGTCATCTTCGAATCGCGTCCCGACGCACTCGTGCAGATTTCGACCCTGTGCCTCAAAAGCGGAAACGCCGTTCTGCTCAAAGGCGGCTCCGAAGCTGCGCAAACCAACCGCATCCTCGCCGAAACCATCGCTAAGGCAACCGCCTCCGTCGGCATTCCCGAAGGCTGGCTGGGACTGCTGGAAACCCGCGCCGATGTCGCCGAGATGCTCAAGCTCGACGAGTACATCGATCTGATCATCCCCCGCGGCAGCAACGAATTCGTCAGGTACATCATGGACAACAGCAACATCCCCGTCCTCGGCCACGCCGACGGCATCTGCCACGTGTACGTCGACGCCGACGCCGACATGGACATGGCCGCGAGCATCGCAGTCGATTCAAAGTGCCAGTATGTCGCTGTCTGCAACGCCGCCGAAACCCTGTTGGTTCACGAAGCCGTGGCCGCCGAATTCCTGCCCAAAGTCAAACAGGCACTGGACAAATACAATGTCGACATCCGCGGCGATGAAAAAACATGCGCCATCATCGACGCAAAACCCGCAACCGGGCAGGACTGGAAAACCGAGTACCTCGACTATACCCTCTCGATTCGCATCGTCGACAGCCTTGATGCCGCCATCGACCACATCAACACCTACGGCTCAGGCCATACCGACGCCATCGTCACCGCCAATAAAGAAACCGCCATGAAATTCATGGACCTTGTCGATGCCGGAGACGTCTTCTGGAACTGCAGCACACGCTTTTCAGACGGCTTCCGCTACGGCCTCGGCGCCGAAGTCGGCATCAGCACCAACAAAATTCACGCCCGCGGCCCCGTCGGTCTCGAAGGCCTGCTCATCTATAAATGGAAAATGATCGGCACCGGCCAGATCGTCGCCGACTACGGCGCAGGCAAAAAATCCTTCACGCATAAAAAACTGGACAAGGACTGGATCGGCTGATCATGCGAAACTTCGAGAATGCCAAACGGGTCGTCATCAAGGTCGGCACCAGCACCCTCAGCACCGCCGACGGCGTCAACCACGATTACATCCGTACCCTCGCGCAGCAAATCGCCTGGCTGACCAATACGGGCCGCCAGGTCCTGCTCGTCTCCAGTGGAGCCATCGGCATGGGGGCCAAACAGCTTAAACTCACCGGCCCCGTCACCGACATGAAGCTCCGCCAGGCCTGTGCCGCCATCGGACAGCCCCTGCTCATGCACGAATACCACCAGGCATTCGACGCAGTGGACCTGACCGTCTCGCAGGTACTCCTGACCGCCGAGGTCCTCGACGAACGAAAGACCTATCTGAATCTGCGTAATGCCATTGACCGCCTGCTGGACTTGGGCGTCATCCCCATCATCAACGAAAACGACTGCGTCTCCACCGCCGAAATCGGCACCGCCTTCGGCGACAACGACAAGCTCAGCGCACTGGTCGCCAGCAAGATCGATGCCGACCTGCTAATCATGCTCACCGACATCGACGCACTCTATGACAAGGACCCCCGCAAACATCCCGACGCCAAACCCGTCGAAGTTGTCACGGAAATCACCGACGAAATCGCCAACGCCGCAGGTGCCTCCGGCAGCGATCACGGCACCGGCGGCATGAAAACAAAACTCACCGCCGCCAAAATCACCGCCACTGCAAGTTGCAAGCTCGTCCTGGCCGGCGGCAAAGAAGCGAACGTCATCCGGCGCATCATCGAAGGCGAAACCGTCGGCACCCTGTTTCTGCCCCGCGAAGAAAAGCTCAGCAACCGCACCCGCTGGATTCTGCACAGCCGCCCCGCCGGAACCATCCGCATCGACAATGGAGCCGCCGCCGCCCTCGCACGCCACAAAAGCCTGCTCCCCAGCGGCGTCACGGCCGTCGAAGGCGCATTCGCCGCCGGAACCGTCGTCATGATCAACGACATCGCCAAGGCCGTCACATCCCTCAGTTCCGACGAGCTCAAGACCGTCGCAGGCCGTCACAGTGCCAAAATCCGCGATTTACTCGGCTCCGATCGCCGAGACGTCGTCGCAATCCCCGAAGATATCGTTTTTCTCGACGCTGACGAAAAAAAGATTTGACCTAAGTGCTGATAAAGACTATATTAGCCCCCTTATCGAAGCCGGAGTGGCGGAATTGGCAGACGCGCGGGATTCAAAATCCCGTCTTGGCAACAAGGTGTGGGTTCAAGTCCCACCTCCGGTAATCTTAAATTTCCCCCTGAAAATACAGTTTTGAGCCCTTCTACTGCACTTTCACAAAAAGACCGTCGCCCTGCTTCATCTCTGGTTAAATCTGGTTGACTCTGGTTAAAAGTGTCTGGCGTGGCTAAGCAGATGGCTAAGCGATTCTCTCCCTCTTTGCTGTCGTGTGTCCTGTCAGCTGCCGCCGCCGGCACCGCTGACATATCATCAGTGCCGGTACGCTTTTCAGCCTGTGTGTCGGGGCAATCAAATGACGGCAGATTATCAATTGCTGAAACTTCGCTTTCCCGATAACTCCGGCTGTATGTTTTCATGGTCAGGTTGATATCCGAATGCCGCATCAGCTGCATGGCGGTCTTTGGATTGACTCCGGCTTCAGCCAACAGCGTCGCGAATGAAGTGCGCAAACTATGAAAATCAATCTTTCCGCCGTCCTTGTCGTCGCTCAGGAAATCACTTTTCTCACGATCGGCCAATGCAACCGGATCAGTCAGGACTTCATCAAGCCACTTCTTACGAGCCGCGGCAAGATCATCTTTCAGCATGTTCGACATGCGGCCCCTGGCTGGCAGGCGAAACGCTTTCGCGTCCGGCAACTTACCCGCGAACTGAACCTTGAGCAGCTTGACGGTTTCAATCCGTAGCGGCAATGTCGCCGCCTTCTTATTCTTGGTATGCTGGCCGGACAGAGAAACCATCCGGTTATGCAGATCAAAGCTGGATACCTTCAGAGATCGCAGTTCACCGGCCCGCAGGCCAGTCTCTAAAGCAATACGATAAAGCGTAGCCCGTTGACGCCCTGTCATACAATACGCACGCCCAGAAGCCTCTGTGTGGCTCAATAGCCGTCCTATCTCGTCAGGTGATAAAGCCGCCCGTGTATAGGTCTGCACTGCCTCCATCGGCTTCAAATACGCAATCGGGCTTTCAGACGCTCGCCGATCCTGTACCATCCAGCGGCAAAAGCTCTTGACCTCACGGAGATAATAATTTGCGGTCTTTGCCGACATATCATCGGTCAGGCTTCGGATGTACCGCTGTAACTTGCTGCCGGAAATATCAGACCATGACTTAAACCCGCACCCCTCAAAGACTTTCTTGGTCCGGCTGTATGATTTGTCAATGTGGTCTTTCGTCAACCCTTTTGAAGTCAAATGTTGCTTGAAATCCTCAAGATGCAGTTTCAGGCCCTGAACCGCCGCGGCACGATGAGCGCCGACTAAATCCCATTCGATGAGCTTTTTCAATAACCGGCTCGGCAAGCCCTCAATCCACTTTTGAAGAACAACGTCCGGCTGCTGGCCGGACACCTTGCAGGACACCAGATCTTCAATGTTGCGTCCTAAATCTTCAGTCCGGCGTTTATTCTCAAGCCCAGGCATCCGGTGACGGACACCAATGTGATCGACAAAATCAAGATACCATTTGCCACTTTTACGGGTCTTACCGCCTCTATCTCTGTACTGAGCTCTGAAGATTCTCATCTACGCCCCTCTTTCTTCGGCTTGAGTTCCAGACCAACAACCGCCGCTAATTTCTCAGCCGTCCGAAGTGTAATCGTTCTCCGAAGTGTAATTTTCTCTTCACTTTGCAGAAAACGCCATAACTGAGAATAATCTACACCCGAGGATTCAGCAACTTCAGTTAAGGACATGCCAGATTGCTCTATAGCATCCTTCAATTGCTTTTCCCACTTCGTAAACTTCTTCTTATCATATTGTTCTTTTGAAATCGCCATAATTATAATATACCTCATTGCCCAGCTTATGTCAACTGACAAAATATTTATTTTCACTTTTTTTGTACCAGAAGAATGCAGAAGATGCAGATGTCCCAGAGGAATTCAGATGAACCAGAAGATTTTATCATCCGTAAAGAATCATTTGAATTCCTCAGAAGTAATCTGTGTTCATCTGACTTCTTCTGTATTCTCTGACTTCATCTGGCTATCTGGTACGCTTTCAGGTGGATATCCTGTGTACTTAAACCGTGTTGAATTGAATTGATTACCTTTTTTGAAAAGAGATATGATCCGCCTTTTTTGGAAAACCTTCAATGTTGTCCTGCCTTTACGCCGACCTCCTTCTCTGTCTAACCACATGATTTCTGCTGCTTCTCGCTCGCCAACATAAAATGGGTTTTCGAGAAGGCTCAATTCGTAACACGTTAACGCAAGCATCCGCTCAGGCTCTCCACCATAATCCTCAAGATTTGGGATTGCCTCGCCTGCTTCAAGTCTTTTTTTAGCTCTTGACACAGCTAATTGAAACCTACTTTCACCTGGATGATCAATCTCATCCCAAATTTCTTCTGCCATAACTTCGATATCTGCAAAGTCCCATTGCGAACCAGTTTCATCCGCAAGTACTTTTTCCCATCTGTTGAACCAAGCCAATAAGTACGGATTTGCATCTTCCCACACAATTCCATGCAGACGCAAGACATGACATATGCGAAAAACCCCTTCGTTTCCACTTTCACCTCGGGTTTTATAGCGTTTTATTGCCTGCTGCGGATTTGCCCGTGCAATGATGTTTTTAAGCATTTGACTGTCAAGACCCATCAATGTACCCCCTTGCCGGCTTTGGAGATTCCAGACGCCCGAACCGTCGATTTAGTGAGGCTTTTCTGTCTCCTGGCTATCGGGCTGATTCTTTGAAGCCTCTGGCGTTCTTTATCGCTGACTGTACGCCGTGTTCGTGCTTTGACCGTTTGGCACAGATCGTCAATCTGGTCAATGTCGACGCTGACGACGGCTTCGGCGTCGCCAAATTGCTCAACTCTCAAACCGTCAACCTGCTTTTGAAGTTTCTGCACCTTCGACGCTATCCGCTTCGATGTCAGCCAAACACCCACGCGAACTCCGGCCAGCATGTAAACGTGATCGAGGCCGCCTTTGGCAAGTGAGGTTTTACCGTTCAGGACGATGTACTCCTGACCTCCAGCATCCCGCCGGACAATCCATCGACGCTTTATTGCATCGGGAAATTTCGGCAAACGACTTGACCGTCCAGCCAACTTCGGATATGATACTTCTGTTCTGTTTGTTGTCGCCGTCCCTGGCCGGGCGGCTTCTTTTTTGCGCTTCATCGGCTTGACTCCTTTCGTTGTAACCATTTTCGTCGCGGCTCCATGCCGTCGGCAATCCAATTTCGTAATTCTTCGACGGAAAACAACCGGCGTTTACCGATCTTCGCACCCTGCGGGCCAATCAGGCCAGCCGTGCAATGTGCGTGAAATGTTGACTCTGACAGCCCCAGCAATTCGGCGGCCTGCTTCGGACCGACTGCGAGAGGCTCAATCCGGATGACTTCGACGGCAGGGCTACTCATCAGAAACCCCCTTTGCTGGATGTTTTGCCCGATCAAGCAATATTCGCTCGACTTCTTCCGGATCAAAATAGTATCCATCCATTACTTTTAGAGATGGGATGCGGCCAGATTCGGCTTCTTGTTGTAGCCAGCCGATAGGTAATTTCAGTTTTCGTGCTAATTGTCGTGTGTTTATCAGTAACATAAACCGTTCTTCGGCATGTTACTAATTATCGTACGACGGATAAGGGTGGATAAAGATACTTTATCAAATATTCAGATATTTCTCTGCGTACTCAAGGCCTGATTCAGTGATACAAAAACCTTCTCGTCCATCGGACTTTTCTATAAAACCTAAAGGAATAAGCTTATTATTGAGCCTGCCTTTAATTGTACTTTCTTTTATCCCAGTATATGCTGCAATGTCGTTAGGATACAGTGATGTCGTTGACTTTGAAAATTCTTGAAGAATTGCGGAGTCGCTTTCTTTGAGTTTAATTTTGGGCAATGACACCTTCTTAGATAAGGACTTCCTTCCTTCCTCAAGTGCGTCACGAACAATAATGGTTTCGGCGGTGTCAGCGGTTGGTATCCAACCAGCTTTCACCGCTTCAGCAAATTCAATTAAACAATCCAATCTGTGCCTATCGTATGCAACATATAGAATTCCTTGCCAATATCCTAATTTAGATGCAAATTCCAAGGCTTCATTCAAAGACTCAAAACCGTTGTCTTTATACCATTGCTTAGCTTCTGTCAGCTTATCCGGATGTTTTTCAAAGAAATGAGCAGCATCGCGTCGCTGTTTCTCATCTATCGCATCAAGGGATAGTTTCTTGTCCATCGTACCGCCATAAAAAAAGCCGCTCCCGGCGGTCGGGCTTCGCGGGCCACTTCCGGAATACGGCTTTTCAATTTTCATCGCTTGCGAATTCGACCTATTTACTTATCGTCCAATTGCTGATTTTAGTCAAGACCTAAGAATATCTATTGAGGTTTTCTTTTCAAAATCACCGCCCCAAAAGCCAGTAGTATCAGCGTTGCCGGTTCGGGAATTGGCTCATAGATGTAACGAATCACGTATTCGAAAGCATAGTTGGCTTCAAATATATTCTCAATCCCAGGTGTAATGTTAGAAATATCAAAACCAATGTCAATTCTTGGTGAGAGATCAAATGTTCCCGATCCAAGAAATTGATTAAGCTCTTGATCTGTGTAGTACTGTGTATAAGATCCTTCATTGTCGATTCCTCCTCTAGAAACTAAAGTCCAGTCCTGAAATGGAGCAAGAACAGGTGATCCACCACTGCCATACGCGCTAAAATTTATACTCTCACCAGAGGATGGAGTTCTGGAATAATATCCAACAACATTATGACTGGTACTAAGATGTCCCTCCTGGTCAGAAAGATTACGAGCATAAACTCGACAATTTGCCACACCAGAAACACGTGAATACTCGACACTTAACAACTGTCCCAAGGTTGAATCAAACAATGAGAAGAGAACAGAGCTGCTATCGTTTCGTGTATAATTAACTGATTCAGTAAACACCGTGCTTTCCGAGAAGTCCCAATAGCCTTTCTGAATCAAAACCTCCGTAGCATAAGCAAAACTCAGGTTTAAGAACAAAAGCACCATCGTCATCAAAATCGTTATATTTCTGCTTCTCATGACATTCCCTACTCTAAAATGTTATCGTTTTCTAATCAGTAAACCGCCTAAGCCAAAAAGCAAAAGCGTATAAGGTTCAGGGATGATCTGGATTATTGCTGTTGACTCATTCTCAAGAATATTGATGCTCCACGGCGTCCCGTTCATCCATTCACCGCTTAATATGCCGGTGCCCAGTAGCCGATTGCCGTCAAGCACCAAGCCGCTGCCGTACTGGAAATTCTGGCCGATGATATAACTGGTACTTGTGTCATGAGCGTGAAGGTCTTGAATGGAACCACCGGAAATATTTACAGTTGGGGAATCTACCGCGTAGAGTTCATCAATAGAACCGCCAGAAAAATTAGTTGTACTGTGCCCCTCGGCAGAGAACCAGTATGCTGACCCACCGGACATATTCAGTGTGCTATAATCGTTCGGGGTTGGGGTATCAACATATCCGCCAGTAATATTAAGAATGCTGGAACCGTAACCACGTAGGGCATAATCAATATACCCATCTGATATATTTACGATGCTGTTGCCGTAAAAGTTGCCAGAGCCAATAGACCCGCCAGAAATATTTGCAGTGCCATAGTCGCTAACATTAAGCACTGAGTACCATACCCCACCGCTGGACATATTCACGCTACTGGAGTCCCAGGCGTAAAGGTTGCCGAAGAAACCACCAGACACGTCCACAGAGCTATACCCCCAAGAGTTTAGGTTGCCGACTCTGCCGCCGGATAAGATGGAAACGTAGCTTGTATCATGTAAATCGCCTTGATTATGATCCGATGTGACTGAGAATTGCTGATTGCTGTAAAGAAAGAAGTCCGCCCTCACGCTACCAATCAAAACCAGAAATGCACAGACCGCCCCCGCAAAGATTCTCCTTTTTTCCATTGCCTCGCTCTTTCAATAAGTCCACAAAAAAACCGCTGCCAACAGGCCCATGCCTATCCGTTCAGCGGTTATCAATCCATCGTAAAAATATTCTATTCAGATCCATATCAGGACATTATACCAAATTGGCACTTATAATCTACGCACATTATCCGATACCCGGCCGTTTTTATGCTTCGAGCCATCCGGGCACTTTTGAAGTCAAAAACCGCGTTCGCATAATAAGGAACGCATGAAGTGTTTCTTCACATAGAGAAACATCGGGGCAATATCAGGTACCTTCCCATGCCTTTTTTAGTCTGTCTTAGATATGGAATATTAAGTGTCCGAAATTGCTCATAACAGGTCAATGAGCTGTTACGGGTGCAATTGTGTCCTGAATCGAAGTGCCGGGTTATCGGACATTGGCCGCCGTGCCGCACCACATCAACAGAAACCCTTTCATCTACCACCTAAGTCAATGACTGTCACACCGCAGAACTCAAGTTTTCTCTTGCTTTTCGTATCATCAGTGCTTAGATGGAGTTGCTACATTCGCGTCACTCGTAATAGAAAGGAGACTGTTTTGGGCAATCAGGATGACAGATATGAAATGACCAAGCTGCGATGGGAAGTTTACGGCGGTCAGGCACACGAGTTTATCGAGATCATTGAGGAATCATTGCTTCTCAAGGGCTGGAACGTGCCAAGCAGGGCTTATGATTTCGTCAATATGGCAATGATCATGATGCAATTCAAGAAACTTCCCGGAAGGGTTCAAAGGCTTCTGCTCGAACGCTTCGGTAAAAGCCTGCAGCAAAATAAAGTCCTCAACGACAACACCGATCTTCATGCCAAAGACGACTACCCCGATAAACTCTGGAAAAACGGCTTCTCGTCACAGTCAACACAGAAATACCTATTCTGATTCGGCAGTCAAGCCACAAAAAAAACATCTCTCTTAAAAACGCTGATTCAGGGGCTGTTTGACGACGATCACAGCCTGCTCCTGCTCCATGTACCCCAAGGTCTTTTAATCGTCTCATGGACTCCACAGACACAACAATAGACCGTTCAGTCGGTTTACTGGTTTCGGTTCCTTGATTTCAGGCTTAGATTGCGGCTTTTCTTCTTTTTTCTGGACTTCCGGTGTCTTATAACCCGCCAATGCCGGGTTATCGGTGTCTTTCTGTCCAGATTCTTTAATGAGCCTTGCGATTCGTTCGACCGTACTGATCGACACGCCAACATGCTCGGCAATCATCTGATGTGTGTAATCCGAGTATACTGGGTTTATTAGCATCTCTTTCACACAGGCATTTTTCTCGGCCTGGGTACGGTTCAAATGGTCTTTGTTTTAATTCTGGACACGAACATACCGATAACAGCTCATTGACCTGTTATAAGTAATTGTGGATACAACATAGCCTCTCTATGAAAAAATGATAGCCGCTGGATTTGGGTACATAGGTACTCGGCGAAGCATCGGGGCGGGGGCGTGGTTCGGATTCCGGGAGGCCGTGGGGCCCCCCGGAAAGTTTTTTAATGCTTAGCCTGCCTGTTCATTCTTCCTAAGTCCCTCAAACTTCACTTTTTGATCCTTGTTGTTCACAAACAACGGCTTGCCGGTTTCACCACAAACACGGATAACGTCATTGATTGACTGAAGGCGGTACTTGTACCACCGGCCCACCATGATACGCTGTAGGCCATGCTCGGCAATGATTTTACAGACGTTATTACAAAACATGCTATCGCCGATTCCGAATAGCGCCGCGGCTGTCTTGCCAGATACGAGCGCGTCGGTAGAAACGATGTCGCCTTCAAGAAATAACAATGTGAGCTGTTTTTTTCGTTTCATTAGACTTTCACCCCGCAATCTGTAATCTTGTGCATCAGCCCACACGTGAATGCGGTCATTTCAGGCTCTATCTGTAGCCCAAGGCCTCGCAGTACTGAATCTTCCAGTTCAGGGATAAGCTCCAGTGCCATATCCTGCAACGTCTCGCTCTTGCATTCCGTGAGGTGATGTAGCAGCACAACCGCAAGTTTTGCCTGGTATGGCATTCCGCGAAACCATTCCTGCAATCGCGTTATGATTTCAGCGCCTACAATTCTTTTTGTCATTTTAGATTCTTTCATTAGGCTATCCCTTCTCTGGGTTTTGGTTCTCATGGCAGAACGGTTCCACCATGTGTTTGATTTGCTGTTTGAGTTCCTCCGGCAGACTTGGCCAAAGGTCAATGATTCGCTTCAATTCGGGGTGTTTCTGCAAAGAAATGGCTAAGCAGGCGGCAAAGTCGTTTTTGGGTGCGTCTGTAAGTTGTTGTGTTTCCTTCTGGTTATGATTTCTTGATGCGGGATTCAAAATCCCGTCTTGGCAACAAGGTGTGGGTTCAAGTCCCACCTCCGGTATTTCAATTCTGAGTTAAAATTAAACATTTCCCAATCAAATTTTCGGTAAACCTTCGCTTGCTGTTTTTGGGTGTTATTGGAACTTGCAGCAGGCTCAATCTCCCATCGCACCAATAATATTTTTAACTTGAATTTATCGCAATATTATAGATAGTAATATTACCTTTTCTGGAGAATTCATAACACAAGGAGCAGATAGACAGGAAGTTTCATTGCGGATGCTTAAAGGAGAACAGAGGATGCTTAATAAGTTCATAACCGTTTTGGTGTGTATATTGTCGGCCGTTTCATTGGCAGATACATTCATAAATCCACAAAGTGGTGAGAAATTCACCGGCTACGCCAGGTTTGATCCCGACAATTATCTCAGCGAGGTCGTGACACCGGAAAAGGGAACCATCGAAGTCAATCTTCAGGATTTCAAGGTCATCCCCGACTACAATGGCCGTAATGATTATGTGTCTGTCATCAGCATCAAAGATGTCATTGAATATCAAATGTCAGTAGAGGGTTTTACCGAAGCGCTGGTCCAGGAAGCAAACAGGGGGCCAAAGTTCATCATCATTGAAATTGACTGCCCCGGCGGAGTTGTGCCCTATGTCCAGGAGATGTGCGATCAGATCGTGGCCCTGAACACCTGCCAGGTCGTGGCCTATGTCTCAGGCGGCGAATGCGGTGGCGCATATTCCGGAGGCGCCGCGATTGCGATAGCCTGTGATAAAATCATGATGCGTGGAGGCACCGTCATGGGCGCAGCATCACTTATTGCCCTGAATTCGCAAGGTTCGCTCGCAAGGCTTTCGTCCAATGAAGAAGCCCTGTACGAAAAAGCCAGTTCTGCGTGGAGCAGCTATTTGGCCGCCCTTGCAACGAATAACAACCGTTCCGGCACGCTGGCAAAGGCAATGGCCGACACAGACATCATCGCCGTGGAGGTAAAAAGAAACAACAAAAACATCGTTGTGGAAAAAGCAAACGTGCAGCCGGGCGATAAGGTGATCAAAATCTGGTCGGACTATGACAAACTGTTAACCCTGACCGCCAATGACGCCCTGAAATGTAACATGGCCGACCATCTTTGCGAAACCAGGCTGGATATACTGGAATGCATGAAAGTTGAATGCAAGACGATAAAGGAAAATAATGATTTTGAGCAGTCAATTCGGGCGTTCGAAAATATGGTCAGCAAACGTGAAACAATCATCGCCAAGGTATCGAACAGCTCCAGCTATCGGTCAAGATCCTATAATCAAAACGATAAGAATTCACTGACTCAAACCGTTCGACGTATGAAAAAAGAAATCGGTGAACTGGAATGGCTGATTCGGGTCCAAAAAAAATATCCGGAGCTTGAACAAATAGCACCGAAGGGTCGGAATCCGTTTCGCGAAAGTAATCCATATACCAATTCCAGGTTGGAAGCAAACCTGGATCAGCTAAAACAAAAATACAATGAAGCCAAAGCTGCGTTGCGAACTATGCAAAATCCAAATAATATGGACAACAATAACAACAATAACAATCGCAATAGAACCAGACGCTATTAACGAAATCTTTTTTTGAATCAAAAATTTGTCAGTAAGTTCAAGTCCCACTGCTGGTGTTTTTATTCATTCCAGTGCTTCGCCAGAACGCGGAAATCCTTCATGTCCACAAAGTCATCAGCATAAAGGTCTGTCTTCTTGTCAGAGGGAACCGATAACCACTCTTGGCAGAAAGCTTTCAAATCCGCTAGATTCACCTGAAGATCGTCGTTGATATCGGCCGTCTCAAACGCCGTCGGAACGGTGAAATTTGTGGCAGCAATCAGCGTTGCCTTTTGCGCATCGGCAAAATCCATCGGAATCACCCCAAACCGCCCTTTCGGAGATGATGAGAAAAATGAGACGATCTGAGGATTAATCGCATTCGAGACGGTCGTGATACTCGGGAAAAATAGAACGGTTTTATACCCGCTTGTAAAATTAACATACAGCACATTCAAATTCCCGCCCGGAGCCTCATTCAAAAACGCTGACACAGCGTTCCACTTGGCGGTTGTATCCGAAACATTATAATAGTCCTGCACATGCAGTTGCGACATCGCATTATTGATCCAGAAACTGGTATTGTCCGCCCAGTTGGTGGCCGCAATCCCTTTCGGCGTACTCGCCACACCAAATCGCCGCAGCAAAACGATCTTTCCTTTCACCTCACTCAGCGAAGGAACCGCACCACCCAAATACCATTTCCCCGGGTTCTTCTGCACATAACTGTCAAAGGTCGCCTCAAAGCTTCGCGTATTGCCGGAAGGATCGTACTCCTCTTTCACACTCATCAGCACACACTCACTCGGATGGGCGTTCAGAAAACCGATCACCGCATTCAACACGTCATCAAAATTCATATTCTGATAAACCTGTCCGTGATGAATCGTAAAAGCATTATCAATATGCCTACAGCGAATATCCAAAAACCGAATCCCCGCGTTCAACTGCTCGGCAATCGTCAGGTTCTGACATTTCGCCGTGCCGCCAAGCGGCTCATACAGCGCACCGGAATCATGCGTCCCCGGAATCGACAACTCCGACAACGACAAATCGTCATCCAGAAATCCCATCCAGTCGACCCCGCCCGGCAGTTGACAATACAGCAATCCCGACACACCCAACGCCGCATCGCTGATACGAACCTCGTCAATAAAACCCGGCGCCCGGTCGACATGCTCACCGTGATGCAGACCTCGACCGACGGACCAGTTCCCCGCATCCCAATCATTGCCGTCGCCGGCGCCGGCCGTCAACGCGGTATTGCCACTGCCGCTGGCAGTCATGTTCGTCTGGGCCGCAAGCTGCCATCCGCCCCCCGCCGTAATATTCCGCAGGTACAATGACAGCGTCGTTCCGTCACTCACCCCCGCCATGCCGTACCACGGCGTACCGCTGCCGGACGGATTGCTTCCGCCGTCGAATGTCTGAATCGCATTGCTGCTCGAAACCGCCTGATGCCAATACCCGGAGACATCACAAAACTTGATCGCAACCGCATTCTCCGGCAGCGCCTGAAAGTAAAGAGCCGCCAACTCGGCATCCCCCGATACCGTACCGGAACTGTCACGCCCCACAATCGTGCGATAACCGCCGTTTTCCAGCTTGAACATCGCTTCGACCGTAAAAGCGGCCGGACTGATCAGGTTGATCGCATCGCTCGAGGAGGTACACATCGTCGGACTCGGCCCGTTGTTACGCGCACTGAAAAGATTGGCAGCGCCGTTGACAGTGGTAAACCCCAAATTGTCAACATAGCTGTAACCCGCCCATCCCTCATCCCAGACGGACAATTCGTTGCCATTGCCGCTGCTGTCCTGAACGGATTCATAATAGGCACCATCGGAAACCGGGTGCAGCAGCACCTCGCCCAAAGGCCCCTCTTCAAAACGCCAGTAAGCAACAGTCTGGGCGGTGGTCGGCAATGAAATGAAAAGTATCCCCAACAGAACAATCGACAAAAGTAATCGCTTATGTGTCATGATATGTCTCAAATGGAAGCACAAGAGATGCCTTAATATCACCTGTCCCCAAAAATGAATCCCCGGATTATTACAAGTTTTCTTAACCAAAACGGCGTTTATTGTATCATAATACCGATTCAAGATCAAGCAGTTTCCGGAGAAGCAATTCCAAGTGGTTTCTGTCAGAACAGCAGAAAAACGGGTTGCTTTGCCGTTGACAACAGTTCGTTAACAAAAAGATTGACTTGAAACGGGGGTTTGGATAGACTACGTGCTCAAGACCCATTGACACCCGCGGCTTAAGCTGATGGGATGGTTATATCTCAGCTGTGCCACATAAAACGGGCCTTTTCAATCGTAAGCAAGACCTTAACAGAGCAACATTTACGAGGATTCGATGACAGATAAAAAAGAAGAGTGCGGCATATTCGGTATTTATGGCGATCCGGAGGCTGTACAACGGACTTATTTTGCCCTGCACAGCCTTCAGCACCGCGGTCAGGAATCGGCGGGCATTGCCTCCAGTGACGGGGAATTGATTCATTGTTTTACGGGAATGGGCCAGGTGAGCCGGGTTTTTCGCGCGGGCCGGGGTATTCTGGAGCGTCTGAATAACCCGATGGCCATCGGTCATGTGCGTTATTCGACAACGGGTTCGAGCAATCCGACGAACGCGCAGCCTTTTTTGAGCGAATTTTCGCAGGGGCAGGTCGCGATTGCCCATAACGGCAACCTGATTAACGCGTCCCTGCTGCGGGATGAATACGAGGCCTACGGGCATATTTTCAAGACGTCCAATGATACGGAAATCATCGCGCACCTGATGGCCAAGCCGTCGCACGTCATTAAACCGGATCCGCTAGGGCATGTATTAAATCACCTTCAAGGCGCTTATTCGCTGGTCTTTCTGTTTCCGGACCGACTTGAAGCAGCTCGCGATCCATTCGGGATACGCCCGCTTTGCCTGGGACGGACTGACACCGGCTATTACTGTGTGGCCAGCGAAACCTGCGCCCTGGACGCGATCAATGCCGAATATATCCGGGATGTGGAACCGGGCGAGATTATCACGATTGACAAAACGGGCATCAGCAGCCGGTACTTTGTGGAACCGGGAACAACGACGCCGGGGCACTGTATTTTTGAGCATGTGTATTTTTCCAAGCAAAGCAGTGTAATCTTCGGTGAAAGCGTGCACAATTTCCGCGTTCGCAGCGGTCATCAACTGGCGAAAGAGCATCCGGTTGACGCCGATATCGTTGTCCCGGTACCGGACTCGGGAACGTGTGCGGCAGTGGGTTATGCCCGCGAAAGCGGGATCCCGTTCGATATGGGATTTGTCCGCAGCCACTATATCGGGCGAACGTTCCTATCACCGTCGCAGGAGATGCGGGATCTGGCGGTCAAACTGAAACTAACGGTTGTTAAAGAAGCGGTCAAAGATAAGCGGATTATCGTGGTCGACGATTCGGTCGTTCGCGGCACAACGACCAAGGGTAAGATTAAGTCCCTGCGTGAGGCCGGGGCAAAAGAAATTCATATGCGAATCGCCTGTCCGCCGATTAAGCACCCCTGCTTCTACGGCGTGGACTTTCCAACGCATGAAGAACTGCTGGCGAATCAACTGGAATCGCTGGAAGAAATCCGCAAGTTCCTGCAGGTTGAAAGCATCGGTTATATTTCCCTGGAGGGCCTGCTGGGGTGTGCATCGCTGCCGAAGGACCACTACTGCACCGCCTGCTGGAGCGGCAATTACAAAATACCTGTTAGTAAAGTGGTTAACAAGTTCTCAATGGAACGCCACCAGATGCAACTGTTTGACAATCACGAGATGTAACACACACTTAAGTGTGATAAATGTCGCACGAAGTTTGACAGTAATCTGAAAAACTACATAGCCACGCAGCAAACAAATAAATCGTTTTTAAGTGGAATTGGTATTAATGAGTAAAAAAGAATATCTCAGCTATGAAGACTCCGGCGTTAGCATCGACGCCAATGACCAGATGGTCGAACGCATCAGCCGCTCGGTGGCATCCACGCACGGACCGCGTGTAATCGGGCTGGAGAACGGTTTCGCGGGGCTGTTTCGGCTGGATAGCGACAAGCTGTTTAAACGCAACTACAAGAATCCGGTGCTGGTGGCCTGTACGGACGGGGTCGGCACGAAGATCATCATCGCCCAACAGATGGGCCGCTATGATACGGTCGGAATTGACCTGGTGGCGATGAGCGTGAA
Source organism: Anaerohalosphaeraceae bacterium (assembly GCA_963675155.1). GTDB lineage: Bacteria > Planctomycetota > Phycisphaerae > Sedimentisphaerales > Anaerohalosphaeraceae > 4572-13. Next base: position 3,259,639 of record OY775912.1, read on the forward strand.
CGATATGATCGTTCAAGGGGCCGAGCCGCTGTTCTTTTTGGATTACCTCGCAGTCAATAAGCTGGAACCGGCGCAGATTGCCCAGATGGTTGAAAGCATCGCGGCGGGCTGCCGGATGGCGGATTGTGCCTTGATCGGCGGTGAGACGGCGGAGATGCCGGACCTGTACGGCAAGGATGAATATGACATGGCCGGCTTTGCGGTAGGCGTAGTCGAACGCAACCGGATTATTACCGGCAGCGGCGTGAAAGAAGGCGATGTGATCCTTGGACTCGGTTCGTCGGGCATTCACAGCAACGGGTTTTCGCTGGTGCGGAACATCTGCTTTAAGACAAACAAGCTGAACGTGACCGATGCGATCGACGAGCTGGACGGGCAACTGCTGGGTGAGGCCCTGCTGGAGCCGACACGGATTTATGTCAAGCCGGTTGTTGAGCTGCTTGACAGCTACAAAGACGAAAATGCGGTTCATGCGATGGCACATATCACCGGCGGCGGACTGGTGGGCAATATTCCGCGAGTTCTGCCGAAAGACTGCGATGCCGTCCTGGAAACCAATGCCTGGCCGGTTCCAAAAATCTTTGACTACCTGCAGAAGAGCGGGCCGGTCGAGGATGAGGAAATGTATCGCGTGTTTAACATGGGCATTGGATACGTGCTGGTGATTGCTCCGGACTTGGCGGATGCGGCGGCTGAGAAGCTGACATCGTATGGCGAAAAGGTTTATACAATCGGGACGATTACCGGTGGAACAGGAAAAGTTGTGCTGAAATGAAACGCTGGATTCCCGCTTTCGCGGGAATGACAACGTACCGTTCGAAATGGCGAGTAATGGATTGTCGTTTGTTTCGAACTTTGGGTCCATACGATACTTACAAAGGAGTCACGGATGGAAGGGACCGCACCGAAACGGTTGTTGGGGGGCAGGCCGGAATTGTTTTTATCCGCGTTGGGGTTGTATCTGGTTTTCTCGGGGTATCTATACTGGCCCTACTTCAAAACTATCGGGGGGTATCAGCTGCTGTTTGTCGTCAATCCGGTTGTCGCAGCGTGGGGCGCGTATTTTCTGAGCAAACGCTGGGTGAATAACTGGACGCCGTCGGTTTTGGCAGGCGCGGTTTACGGATTTTCTCCGTTCGCGTTGAGCTATGCGGGCTTTCAGCAACCGGTGGCGGGATTGAGCTATGTCCTTATCCCGTGGCTGTTTCTGCCGTCGGTTTTCTGGCACAAGAACAAGCAGCCGGATGCGTTTCGATTTTGCATGCGAACGCTGTTTACCCTGCTGCCGTTTGCGGCGATTGTCGGGATGTTCTGGTGTGCGGCGCAGAAATGGGCCGGACCGCATTTTTTGATGCCGATCAGTGCGTCGCTGACGGGTGATCATTTTCTGGATTTGATCTTTCCGCTGTTTCAAAAAGGTGAGCATCTGACGTTTGGGATTTATCATGCGGCAATCGTGCTGGCAGTGATGGGGTTGTTTGTACTGATTAAGATTCAGCGGATTACGGTGCTGATACCGGTCGCGGCGGCGTTGGTCTTGTGTTTTTTTGAGCCGGTGCTGGGAGTGGCACCGATTGTGTGGGCAGCAATTCCGATTTTGTTTTTATCAATTTTGTCGGGACTTGGATTTCAGTCGATTTTCTGGGCGGGCAAAGCGGACAGCAAGTGGATATTGACCTGTGCGATTATTGCGTCAATACTTGCGGCTTTCTTTGGCGGGCTGGCATATAAACGACTCGTCGGTGGAATGGTGCTGCAGTGGACGGCGATGATGTATGCTCTGACGGCGGTAAGTTTATGGTTGATGCTGTTTTTTGCCCATTCGGGCCTACGATGGAAACCGATTAAATGGACCGTGCTAACCGCAGCGGTGGCGATTGATGTAATCTACAGTGCCCGGTACCTCGTTGACAAGCTGTTTTAATCACAATCAAAGAATTGCATTAAGTCTCTATCGCAATCTTTGGCACCGTCGATAATTCTAACACCATAATTGTTTACTGAATCAGGATCAGCGCCGGCCTGCAACAGCATTCTTATGATTGCTCCCGGATCAGGGGCATTACTGGCCATCGCAGCATAACAACTATTCAAAGCTCGCATCAACGGGGTATTGCCATAAGAATCTTTGACATCAACACTTGCTCCGGCCTCTAACAGGATTTTTACTATTTCTCTATTATTCTCCTGAACGGCGAAATGCAATGCCGTAAAACCATTATCATCAGACGCGTTAATGTCAACTCCCTTGTTGATAAAGCGTCTTACTTTTTTGGATAGATTCTCTAAAACCGCCTCATGAAGATTATTACGGCCATATTCATCGATTCCCGAACGCTTCTTTTTTTTGGGAATCTTCCACATAAACTTATCTCTTCTTTTTGGGGATGGGGAGGCCGAGTTCTTTGAGGACTTTTTGCATATCATCCCAGACGCGTTTACGGTTATCAACGGAGTAGTTGCGCAGGAGGTAGGCCGGGTGGTAGGTTGGCATGAGTTTGGCCGGGGGAACGTCGTCGGAATAGCGGTATTCGTGGAAGGTGCCGCGAAGTTTGCCGATGGCCTGTTTGGTGTCCAGCAGGGTTCGTGCGGCATGGGCACCGAGCGCAACAATGATTTCCGGCTGAATCTGCTCAAGCTGAGCTTTTAAATACGGCCAGCAATTTGCAATCTCATCGGGCTTGGGATCGCGGTTTCCCGGCGGACGGCATTTGAGAATGTTGCCAATAAAGACTTCCTCGCGGCTGAGGCCCATCGCATTAATAATCTCGGTGAGCAGTTTGCCCGCCCTGCCGACAAATGCCAAACCTTTGAGGTCCTCGTCAGCGCCGGGAGCTTCGCCGACGAACATCAGGCGAGCCTTCGGGTTGCCCTGACCGGGGACGGCGTGGGTGCGTGTGCAGCCGATTTCACATTTTTTGCAGCCTTTGACTGTTTTTGCGATGCTATCCAATGATTTCGCCATATCGTTATCCTCTTGCTGAATCGGGGGAGCGTCTACAGCATCTTCCACGGGAGTGACTTTGCCCTTGACGGTAAAGTCACCGGCAAAAAAGGACTCCATTTCCAGATGCTGTTTCAGTATTTTGTTGAGATCGGCCTGTTTTTCCATGATAGGACGCATTGTACGGATTCTGTTGAGAAATACAATAAAAAAGGCCCTTCTCACGAGGAGAAGAGCCTTGGATGGTGCATTATCACTGTTTAGGCGTTGATGATCGCCTTGGCACTTTCGTCGAGTGAATCGGTCATGTACTGGATACCGGTTTCGGCGGCTGTTTCGCGGTTGCCGGCCATCAGGTCGTCCCGGGTGATTTCCGACAGGTTAAACTTGCGAGCCCCGGCCATAAACTGCTGCAGGCCGCAGGCGAGTTTGTCGGCATAACCAACCATCGCAATGGCTCCGAACGGGATGTTCTTCATCTCATCGGCACCAACCTTGTTCTTAACAATTTCCCAGCCGGCAAAGATTTCTTCCGGCTTTTTGCCGATCGCGGTGACCGCGGCGGGCAATTCGTCCCAGTTGCCGTTGAGTTTTTCACGACGATCCGGATGGAAGACGCCTTCGATGTTACTGCCGAGGTAACCCGGAATCATCGGGGCACGGCCCATGCAAACCAGCTTGGTATACGGTGCACAGAGTGCCATCGCTTTGAAGATGTGATCTTCGCGGGCAAACCCGCCGGCCAGTGAAATCGCCGGCACTTTGATGCCCTTGGCTTCCAGCATCTTACAGTATTCGTAGGTCTTGGCGTGCAGCGACAGAGACGGCACGCCCCAATGTTCCATCATGTTCCACGGACTCATGCCGGTCCCGCCGCCGGAACCGTCGATTGTCAGCAGATCCAGCTTGGCATCGGCGGCAAAGCGAATCGACATCGCCAGTGCCTCCATACCATAAGCACCGGTCTTGAGCGTAATGCGTTTGAAACCGAGTTTCCGCAGGCGATTTACTTCACCCATGAACGCATCACGAACACCGGCAACGGTATCAATATCGGTACCGCCCAAGCGACTGTGGCGGGCAAACGATTTCAGGCTGCCGTCGGCATAGGCTTCCTGCGCAACGGTATCATACGGATTGGGATCGACAACATAACCCCGATCTTTGAGAAACTTGGCATATTCGATGTCTTTGACCTGAATTTCACCACCGATGTCCTTGGCGCCCTGGCCCCATTTTAATTCAATAATGATCTTGTCGCCATACTTCTCAGCGAGATATTCGGCCACGCCATTGCGGGTGTCTTCGACATTCATCTGGACGATGATCGCACCGTAGCCGTCATAGTAGCGAAGGAATGTGTCGACACGTCGTTCCATTTCGGGCGACGCAGTAATCTTGCCATCTTTGAACGTACTTTCGCGATCCACACCAACGACATTTTCACCGACCACAATCGGAATCCCACAGAGGGCAGAGCCGACCGCAAACGAATCCCAGTATTTGGCGGCAATAAACGTCGAGCCCAACGCACCGGTCATCATCGGCACGCGACACTTGGTGATCATGGAATTACCGAATGAGGTTTCGATATTGACATTCGGGAAAACACAGTCATCCGGGTCTTTGGTCAGACCCGCATCGAGCCCCTTGGAACCATAGGCATATCCCTGAATCCGCAGTGCGTGATAGCCAACGCCGACACTGGTAACATTGGATGAACCGGATGTGCAACTTCCAAATTCGCGGGGATACAATAGTTTTCTGCCAACCAGTGAGGACATCCAGGTCTCACATTTGCCTTTACAGCTTGACAGACAGAGCGTACATAAACCTGATTCGCAGGGAACGCCGCGGTTAACGGTCCCCAGCGCATCGTTGTTCTTGGTCCAATTCAACATAACTTGACCTCCTAACAAAAAAAGCGTTTTTGGTGTTTAAGCCGGCAATGAAAACGGTTCTTCAGGCGTTTAAATTCCAGCACGGTGTCTCATATAATGGTCACTGGGTGTGGGTCTCCTTGATTGTGTATTTCTAACATGTGCCATTTATCTCCAAAAGAAATGTTTTACATCTTATCAACATTGCTTATAATAAAGTCGAATTTCGTATAATACCAATAATAAATTGCGATAGTTATTATCAGAAATTTTAATATAGATAGATTATGAACCTTGACAGTGCAAAAATTTTCTGCGATTTGGTGGAATTGAAAAATTTCTCCCGGACGGCCGACCTTCACGGTATCAGCCAGTCGGCGGTGTCCCAGCAACTGGCCCAATTGGAAACGACCCACAAGGTCCAGTTGATTAACCGTAAAAAACGGCCGCTGGAACTGACCGAAGCGGGCCAGACTTTTTACCGAGCCTGCAAGGAAATCCTTGAACGGTATCACCAACTGCATACGGAACTGGCGGCCCTTTCGAAAACAAGCTGCAAGATCAACCTGGCCTCCATCTTCAGTATCGGCATGCATACCTTGCAAAGCTACGTCAAGAAGTTCATGTCAATCTACCCGGATGTAAATCTGAGCATTGAATATCTGGACGCGAAGGAAATTTATGCCCGTCTGCTGAAAGGCAGCGTTGATATCGGCGTTGTGGCGTTGCCCAAACGTGAACGCAATCTTGTTGTGTATGACTTTGAGAACGAAGGTTTGGCGATGGTTTGCTCGCCGGACCATCCGTTCAGCCTGTCGGACGAAATCGATATCCATCACCTGCAGGGTGAACGGTTTATCGCGTTTGCGGAAAATGTCCCGACGCGTCAGCATATCGACGGGATTTTGAAGCGGTTTGGGGTGTCAGTGCATGTCGCGATGGAATTCGATAACATCGAAACCATCAAGCGGGCGATTGAAATCAATTCCGGCATCAGTATCCTGCCGGTGTCCAGCGCAGGAGCCGAATTGTCCAGTGGAACCCTGAAGGCGGTGTCTTTTACAAATGAGCGTTTTTACCGCCCTACGGGAATCGTGATTCGCAAAGACCGCCAACTCAACAAAGCTTCGCAGTACCTGGTTGAACTGCTGCGAAAAGGAGCCGATCTGGACACATGAACATCGAAGCGGTGATATTCGATTTAGACGGCACGCTCACCGAACCGCTGCTGGATTTTGGCCAAATTCGTGCGGAAATGGGCATTTCTGATGATTCCAAGGACATCCTGGGTGCCATCTCCGAAATGAGTCCTGACGCCCAGCAACAAGCGCATCGGATTCTTTTTAACCATGAGCAATATGCCGCCGAGAACAGTCGTCTAAATGACGGAGCGGCCGCGGTACTCGATAAGCTGCGTTTACGGGGACTGCCCATTGGACTGCTAACGCGTAACACGATGAACAACGCCCTCTTGGTTGCAAAGACACACAACCTTGAATTCGATGCGATACTGGACCGTGACAGCGGACCGGCGAAACCGGACGGCTTTGGCGTACATAAGCTTTGCGATATGTTCGGAGCAGCGGCGGAACGGACGCTTGTGGTGGGTGATTTCCAGCATGATCTTCTGGCGGCTAACGATGCCGGAGCCATTGCCGTTTTGCTGAAAACACATCCAAAGGCTGATGAATTTGAAATGTATGCCGATTATTCAATCGAGCATTTGAGTGAAATTTTTGATATTATCAGAACCATCGAACAGGACTTATAAAGGAATATACGATGAGAAAGCTATTGATTACGATTGGAATGATTGCTTTGAGCGGCAGTACCTTAGGGGCCGAATGCTGCAAGAAAGCCGGAGAAGCTGCAGATTGTAACTCTGTGTCTGCTGCGGCGGCGACGGATGAACTGTCGGCGATCTTTGACAACATCAAAAAAGCCACCGAGTCGCTGGAAACCTGTGAGACTGAAATTGCGTATTTATTCATCCAGGATCCGGACCTGATTGACTCTCAAACACTGCGTGCCGGAAAGCTTTATTATCAAAAAAGCAAGCAGTCACACCTTCGGATTCGCTTTGAAACGCTCCAACAGGACGATTTTGAGCCGGAAGAACGAATTGAAGACTATTATTTTGACGGTGTCTGGTTTACCAAAGTGGACTACAAACTGGAGCAAATTGATCTTTATCAGCAGGCCCCCGAGGATCAACCGGTTGGCGTTTTCGAGCTGATTAGCCAACAATTTCCGCTGATCGGTTTTACCGGGGTTGAAAATCTCAAAAAAGACTTTGAGGTATCACTGGTCGAAAGCGACGATAATGAGCCAAAAACAGCGATTCAATTGCTTTTAACTGTTAAAAAAGGATCGAAATACAGTGATGAGTACAAAAAAATAGATTTCTGGATCGACGGAAAGACTTACTTGCCGACACGGATCAAAGCCTACAAGACTCAGGATGATATCAATGACATCCGCTTTTCTGGCACAAAAATCAATAAAAAGTTAAAAAAGGCGGTTTTTACTATTGAAACCCCCGCTCATTTCAGTAAGAATATAGAACCATTGAAGCAAGAACCATGATGAAAGGGAAAACCAATGGCCAAAGGACTGGTAATCTACTATTCCAGAAGCGGCAATACCAAAGCGATGGCAACGACCATTGCCGAAGCGATGGATAGTGCCGGCCTGCCGACAAAGTGCAAAAGCGTCGAAGATGTCAAAGTTGACGAATTGTTGGATGTGGATGCGATTGTTGTCGGCTCTCCCACGTATTACGGCCGGGCCTCGGCTCCGATCGCCAAGTTATTCGATGAATCGGTCAGCAAACACGGCAAGTTGGACGGCAAAGTCGGCGCTGCTTTCAGCAGCTCGGCCAATACCGGCGGCGGTAATGAAACGACGATCTGTGAAATCAACAATATGCTGTTGATTCATGGGATGGTGATTCAGGGCGACCCTCAGGGTGATCACTACGGCCCTGTTTCAATTGGTAAACCTGACGAACGCGTGCAGAATCAATGCACCCGTCGCGGACAGCGGATTGCAGAATTGACCAAAAAATTAGTTGGTTGATTTTGATTATTCTATGAAAATGTAAGCCGGTCTGTGTAACCATTTCGGCTGTAAAAAAAACTCTATTAATTTGTTTGTCTTTAGGAGGCATGTTAGATGCAGGAATACGAAGAATTGAAACAACTGGTCGCTGAAATTGAAACAGACATCAATAAAGCGGAAGGCGGGAATAAGGCCGCGGGCACACGTGTCCGCAAACAAATGCAGACGATCAAGCAGGCGGCCCAGACGGTTCGTAATAAAGTGCTGGAACTTCGCTCAGAAGATTAATCGTTTGTATCGATTCTCAATCTGACTCATACAAATCCGGCCCGCTCGGTTGAGGGGCCGGTTCTGTTTCTATTAGAGTCAACCCGTCAAGAAAAGAAGAGAATACCATTACTTTTAGCATGAGGATTCAATGCCCGCAGAATTTATTATTGATTTATCAAAAATCGATCTAGATCATGTTGCGTTTGACCAAAAGCAAATCCTGGAGGTCAACCCGCAATCGTTTGAAATGCAGCAACTGGATGCCATCGTCTGGCACAGTTTGGACGAGATGAAGTGCCTGGGATACAAGGACGTAACCGACAATGAGTTCTGGGTGCGTGGACACATCCCGGACCGTCCGATCATGCCGGGTGTGATTATGGTAGAAGCAGCCGCCCAATTGTGCAGCTTCTTTATGAAAAAGATTTACGGCCTGGAAGGCTTTATCGGCTTTTCGGGGATTGGTAACACAAAGTTTCGCGGTACCGTCGTTCCCGGCTCGCGTCTGTACCTGATGGGGCACATCGACAAGGTCCGCAGTCGGCAGTTTTCGGCGTCGGTTCAGGGCGTCGTTGACGGTAAAACGGTTTTCGACACAGTCATTACCGGTATGAAGGTCTGATGAAGCCAATGGACGAAGAGCTTTTTGAAAACTCTTTGTGCATTGAATCCAGCGAATGGACTAAAGACACCCTTATGGGCCTGCCGGTCTGTAAGGGTGTTTTACTTTTTACAAATGCCGACGGCCGCCCCATTCAGCTTTTACAGGCAGCCAGCCTCCGCAGGACCGCACAGGCCAAACTGCTCGGCAGCGAAGAAGAGAGCGACACACCGAGCCGCAAGACAGATATTTCCGAACTGACCGCCCGCATTTATTATACCTGCTGTTATAACAACTTTCAGTCGCAAATAACGTACATCCGGCTGGCGCATGCGGTTTTTGGCAAGCAGGCCGCAGACTGGATTCAACTGCCGAGTCCGGTATTTTCCGTTCTTGATACAAACACGAAACTTCCCTACTTCACGGTTTCGTCCAATCCGAAAACCAGCGAAACACGAAACGTTTTCGGCCTATTCCCGAATCGCAAAGCGGCGGCTCTGTTTTGCGAAACCCTTAATACGGTCTTTGGTCTGTGCCGCAATCCGTCGCTGGTTGGGACGGGTAATGAGCCGAGTTGTCCATATCTGCAAATGCAGACGTGCCCGGGTCCCTGTGTGGGGAAGTTGGCCATGGAAACATATCGTGCGTTTATCGAGGAAGCGTTAGCCGTTGCTGGCGGTGATATCGATACCGCCCTGGAAGAGCGGAAACAGCAAATGCAAACCGCGGCGAAGTCGATGCACTACGAGCGGGCTAAAACGCTGAAGGATCAGATTGACGCACTTGAAAAGCTTAAATGGAGTACGTTTAAATGGACAACGCGGCTGGAGCAACTGGCGGTCCTGCATATTGACAAAGCCGATAAAATCAAGGTCGAAGGTCAGCGTAAACTGGTTCAGCAATACGCCGTGTGGAAGATTACGGCAAACGGGGTCTTTGCATTGGGTCAATGCTCTCTGGACAACTCCGAATCGCTCGAGGCCCTTCTGCGGGAAAAGTGGGACACGCAGAACTCCGAATCTTACGCAGCCAATTCATACGAACATCTGGCCACCCTGTCACTCTTCCTGTTTAGAAATAACGTTCAGGGCTTTTGGGGCGGATTGCCGGATGCCACAGCGTTATATGAGCAACTGGCGAAAACATTTCAAATCACCCCCACGCAAAGCGCATAAAAAAAGGACGTCGAGCCTAGATCGACGTCCCACATATAGTCCCAAGGGGATTCGAACCCCTGTTGCCGGGTTGAAAACCCGGTGTCCTAGGCCCGACTAGACGATGGGACCATTTACTACTGTTTTAAATGACTCTATATTGAGCCCTACTCCATGCTGATGGCTTCGACGGGACACTCGTCCACGCAAACGCCGCAATCAACACATTTGTCTGCAACTACGACAGCTTTGCCGTCCTGCATTTCAATCGCTTCACTGGGGCATGCATCTATGCAAGCACCACAACCTGTGCATGTATCACTTACTACTGCCGGCATTATCAATCCCTTTCAAAAAGTCGTTTCAACGTTTAGTTTCCTAAACAGGCTCGGAAGTCTACAAAAAATCCCAAATGAACACAATACTTTTTTATCAAAAAAACACAAAAAGTTCGTGTTTTTTTCCGCATGAATCTGTATTTTTCTCAAATATTACAAATTCCCCTGATTTTCTGGCTCCTGCTGGGCGTTTTGTGGCTCTTTTGCCCCCAACGCCAAGGCCATCCGGCGGTTGAGCCAGTGACCGTCATATTGTGCGGTCCAGTCCAATACCTTGCTAAATGAGCCGGGTTGGGCACGGGCCAGCAGATACATGGCCATCAGGCGAACCGGCCATTTATCATGACTTAGATTCTGTGAAATATCGGCAATCAGGTTGGTATCCAGCGGCACTGACAACATTAAAAGTGAATCCATTGCTTCAATCCGGACTTTCCAGTTATCATCTTTTAAGCCCCTGCGGACGCTGTCAGTCAGGAGGGTCTGGTCCACCTGAACGTGGCGGAATGTCGCCCCGCTCATTTCAAACGCCTTCTGTTCGGCCAGCAGGCCTGAGAACAGCCGCACCGCACGAAACTGCTGGCCCGGACGTCCCTTGGACAGTGAATCAAGACGCTGCATCAGAAAGTCCCGCGTAAGGTTCACACCGGACCGCTGGATTCGGTCCACAACGGGCTGCAGCTCAGACAAGCCATTTTGCACCTTTCCTGCGGCGTCGGCAACCGGATCCAGATAAACGGTAAAGGCCAGTTCAACGTTTGCCTGGGGGTAGGTCAGTAAAATCCGTTCCAGCTTTCCGGTTTCGACCGCCAGCGGAACGGAGACATGTTCCCCCGGCATCACCGGGCGAGACGGACGAAAAGCCGTTGACAGGACATTAGGGATTTCAACATTCAAGTCCCCTGTCAGTGCAACATCCACCTGAACGCGTCCCTGAAGTGCCCCGCCGGGTCCGATTATCAGCGGGGATGCGGACATATTTTCAATTGACAGTTTGGGCTGCAATTGATTGCCATAGAAAAACTCACTGCCGCCAAAGACCAGTTTTGGCGAGAATCGTTGCTGAGGCGTTAAGAATCGCGGCACCACCTGTTGTTCATAGGCGGTGTTCAAGTCCTGCAATGCTGTTGCCGCATAGGCAGGTGCAACATAATCCGACCCTTTTTCGGCCAAAAGCTGCAAGGCTTCTGCGGCGACAAACGATTCGGAAGCCATCCCGACGGCCGATTTTAACAGGCTGATTGCCTCGGTATCATTGCCGGCGGAGATCTCAACCAACGCCAGTGTTATCACCGCAACCTGGCTTGTCTGCTGTGAATCAGCGGCATACTCTTTGGCCAGTTCGACCTGACCGCTTTTCGCCAGTGCATAGGCAAAGATTTCCCGGACGCCCTGACGTTCAGGAGCCTCTTTAAAGGCTCGATTGGCCCACGCCAGTGCCTTGTCGGGGTCTTTGAGTACAAAACTGTAAAACCATGCCAACTGCTCGGGATAGACCGGCCGCTGCAAACCTTTTTCCATCAGCAACTTTTCGCCCCTCTTGCCGGCCTGAGTCAAAATCTCATTTGCCTTGTCGGGGCGTCTGAGTTTCATCCATGTTTTGCCAGCGACGGCTTCGGCGGTCAGATCAAAGTGGCGACGGCCGCGATACCGTTCAATCACATCCAGACACGCCATCTCCTGACGCGGAGCATGATACGCGCACAAAATCCACGGCAGCAGGATCGCCTCATCCAGCGGTTCGTCCGGATACAGAAATTCATAGAGTTTCGCAGCATAGTCATAAGCTCCCATCGCCACTTCATACGCTTGCAGACGATTGAGTGCGTCAGCGTACTCCACAGCACTGCTCAGGTTGTATGGATTGAGGTCCAGCGAGGTCCGAAGCCCCACCACATACATTGAGGGCGTCACCGATAATCCCTGGGACGGCAGCAATTCCTGTAATTTTGCGAAGGCCAGTTGATTGTACGGATTGACATTGTAGGCGTACGACAAGCGGCTGGTTGCTGTTTCCATATCCGCCTTTTCAACCGCTAAGAGCCCCAGTTGCGTTGCCAGGTCAGAGCTGAAGCCGCTATTTTGCGATGCATACTTTTTCAGTAACTGCTCCAGAAGGACTTCACGGTCCAGACGGGAGTTTTGCCGACCCAACAGGTATTGCACCGCTCTGTTCAACAATACCAAATCCGCCCGGGCGTCAACCTTTCGCTGCAATGCCCAGTTGATCCCCTGAGAATAATCCTTATCGGAATAGACCGCCGACGGCGCGACTCTCAATACCTGCTCGGGCACCTCCGTTGACATCTCATCCAGCGACAACGCCGCATCCAGAAAGACCATTGCCTGCTCAATACGCTGAGAATCAGGATATTCCTGTTCATGAATCAGTTGGGCCTGACGAACGAACAACTCGGCGGTATTTTGTGAAAATAACGGCTCGGTTTTAAGGGCACCTAGAGCGAAACTATCCATAAGCAAACACATGCTGACCATCAAAAATGTACGAAAACATCCCCAGTGTCTGACCATCGGTTCTCCAAACAATTCTTTAGTTCCATTTGATTCTTTTCAACCTGAGCCGTCAGTGCATATGATAACTGAAATTCATCACCCGTGGGTGCTCCAGCTTGTTATAGTCATTCATGTCCATATGCACAGCCAACTCATGTGTGCCGGCCTGAAAAACCATCCGCGGCTCCTTTTCAAGCGTTTTGTCCACCAGCGTTTCCAGGCCGTACAAATGTCCAAACGGCGGCTCGGCCCCTAACAGACAATCCTCAAATAATGCGGCAAGCTCATCTTCATTGGCCAACGCAACATCGTCGGCATGAAGACTGTTCTTCAAGGCCTGCATGTCAATCTTACAGCACGCCGGCAGCACGCACAAGTAAGGTTTTCCATCCACTCGAACCACGACGGGTTTTGCCACTTCCATTCCCGGGACATGCTCTTCGGCAGCCATCTGCTGGGCGGTAAACGTCGGACGATGCTGACTGGTCTCATAGCGAACACCCTGGGAATCCAGATAATCCAGCACTTTCATAGGACACCTCCGGTTTCTCTAAATAATGCGGGTATTTACATTTATACCGCCATTATAGCCCGCCGGACATCCTGCGTCAATTCCCGTGGAAAATTCTTTCTTTCACTTATCATCGGCCGTTTTGGGGATCACGATTAAGCTTCGGAGGCGGTTTAACCCTTTTTTCTCGACCGGAACACCAGTTCCAGCATCGGATTGGCGGTCAGACGAGCCATAAAGGTGTAAATCCCGCCGCAAACCAACACCAACGCTCCGATGCGAATCATATCATATACCGGCACAAGCGGCAGCCGGCTGAGCAGTTTCAGCGTTCCAAGTCCGGCTAAACCCATAACCACTGTCGCCAGGAGGGTTTTTCCCATCATCAGCATCGCCGACGATCCGAGGCTAAAATGGTACTTTCTCGCTAGCAGAACCAATAAAATCATGACCTGCAGATACGAACAGGCCGCGGTCGCCAGCGCCAAACCACCGGTTCCCATCGACCAAATGAGGGTTAAGTTCAGAACCACATTGACCGCCACAGCGATCATGGCGGTTCGTGCGGGCCATTTGGAGTCCTTAATCGAGTAAAACGCCCGGGTAACGACCTGCTGGAGAAAATAGCCGGTCAGGCCTATCGCATAAAAGATCAGAACCCCCTGAACCTGGGTGGTATCTTCGGCGGCAAATTCTCCCCGCTGAAACAGAACCGCGATCAGCGGACGCGAAACCAGCATAAGTCCCACCGTTGCGGGCACAGCGACAAAAATTGCCGCTCCTACAGCCTGCCTGATCGTTCGACTCAGCAGTGCCTCGTCGTTGTCAGCGGCGGCGGCACTCAGCACCGGGAAAATGGCTGTCGCCAGTGAGATTCCCAGCACTCCCAAAGGAAACTGGTACAAACGCTGTGAATAGAACAAACTTGAAACCGCCCCATCCCAGACGGGATAGGCAATTGTGCGGCCCATCCATGTAAAACTGTCCCCCTTTTCAATTGAGCCGGACAAACACTTGGCAATCACGTCATCGGCCAGGGTATTGAGTTGAGTCACGGTCAGGCCGATGATCATCGGTCCCATCAGGAGCATAATTTTCTTAAAGCCATCGGAGTGAACCTGCCACGCGGGACGCAAAGCCACCCCACAGCGGGAAAGCACGACCGCCTGCAGCAGAATCTGGGCCACTCCCGCCACCAGCACCCCGACGGCCACGCCAAAGACCATCTTTTCCGGGGGCAGGCCAATCAATCGGCCGGTAAGATACAGCGAGGCAATAATGAACAGGTTCAGAACGATCGGCGCCGCAGCGGGTGCCGCAAAATGTCGGTGTGAATTCAGCAGTCCGGCCAAAATCGCCACTGTACAGATCAGGGCCATGTAGGGCAGCATGACCGCCGTTAGTGTCAGCATTAAACGGGTCGATTCCAATTCAACGCGGTATCGGCAATACCACCACAGAATCACTTCTCCGATGAGTACAACGCCGGCCAGAATCGTAAAGACCACGGTCACCACGGTGCGTCCAAGGACAGCAGCGGTTTCAGGATCTCGTTTCAACTCTTCACTGTAAACGGGAATGAGTGAGGACGCAGCGGCGCCTTCGCCGAAAATACGTCGAGCCAGATTGGGGACTTTGAACGCGATAGTCCAGATGTCCATAAGACCGCCGCGACCGAAGAAATATGCAAACGTCATATCCCGCACCATCCCGAAAATGCGGCTGATGACCGTCAAAAATGCGATTTGTCGAAAACCTTTGAACATAGACAGCTCTATTACCTTGTAAATTCAGTACTTATTTGAAAACTGGGTTGGGTATAGAGCATTATCGTCATTTTTGCAACTGTTCAATGAAATTTATCGTCAATGCCCGAGGTGTTAATGCTGGGGCTGCTTTGAAAAGAAATGTCGCTCCAGGACAGCCTCGATGGCATCCTGCTCCAGCGGTTTTTGCATAAAATCATTATATCCCACTGCAAGTGCTTTGCGTTTGATGCCCTCAAGCTCCAATGCAGTAATCGCCACCAGGGCCACGTCCTTGTCGTGTTCGCGGAGCAGTGTGGCGACCATAAATCCGTCCAATTCGGGAATGTTGATGTCGACGAAGATGATATCATAAGAACCCTCGTTTGCCTTGGCCAATCCTGCCTTACCGTCGAAACAGCAATCGCACCGACAGTTGGCCCGTTTGAGATAGAGCTCAAGAAGCCGCTGGTGTCCCGGGTCATCTTCGACGATCAACACCCACGGTTTTTTCGGCAGATCTGCTTGCATCATTTTGTTTCCTCCCGAATTTTAGCAACAGAACAGGTAGACACTCTATCTTACTCATTATATCGAGAACTTGTTCGGTCACAAGAAAATATGCTGACAAAAATGGGACGATCGTCAGACCATCGGCATCCGGCTTTGGAAGAGACTTCTATCTCATTGCGGCATCATTGGTTAGATCGTCCGTGGGGAATTCCCCCAAGGATCATCAGTCGAAATATGAGGGCAAAAAAAGACCGCCTGCAGAGTCAAGTGAGAAGATGTGGTCTTCTCTGATCCTACAGACGGCAGAAGGAGCTTTCCATTATGTTAACAAAACCCGCAGGCTAATGCAAGGAAATATCAGGGTAAAATGAAATTTTCTCCCGCATCGCCGCCGGCATCATTTATAATAATTCGTCGATAGCCGCAGTCATTTCCTGCTTGGTCGTTAAGCCGACCCACTTTTTTGCCATTTGACCGCCATGAAACAAAATCACAGTCGGAATCGCGCTGATAGCATACTCGACAGCCGCTTCGCGATGGTCGTCGGTATTCATTTTGCAAATGGTAGCTTTCCCGCTGTATTCTTCGGCGATTTCCTCGACGACCGGCGTCAGCATTTTGCAGGGTCCGCACCACGGCGCCCAGAAATCCACCAGAACAGGACCATCTCCGTTTACCGTCGATTCAAACGTTGCATCCGTCAATTCAATTACGTTACCAGCCATATGTTATCCTTTCGCTATAGGCGTTTGCTTTTTCATGTAAAGTTAGTGTGGCCCTATTCTAATCGGCCATCGGTGCCCTGTCAAATACTCCATTGAAAAATGACGTCTTGCCAGAGGCGTTCTATTTGCAATCTTTCACAAACTGCTTGAACGCTTCGATAAGTTTGTTGGTCAGCGGACCGCTCCGGCCGGTGCCGATGGTCTGGCCGTCAAAGCGTGTGATCGGCACGACGTCTTTGGTGGTCACGGCAATAAACAGTTCGTCACATTCGGCGGCCTGCGCAGGAGTCAGCGTTTTTTCGACAAACGCAAGCCCTGCATTCCGGGCGACCTTTTCGACTTTGGCCCGTGTAATAGACGGCAGAATCTCATGACCCAACGGTCGCGTAATCACGGCATTTGCCCCGGCGTCAATCGCAAAAAAGGCTGAACCGGCACCTTCGGTGATCGCCCCATCGTCGCCAACGAGAATTGCTTCACTGGCACCCTTTTTGTTGGCCTCAATGCGGGCGAGGATATTGGCCAGCAAATTCAATGACTTGATATCGCAGCGTTTCCACCGCCAATCCGGCTCGGTGCTGACGGCAATGCCTTTTTGCTTGGCGGCATCATCATCGTGCAGTTCGCTCAAGGTCAGCAGAAAATTGGGGCACAGGCCTTCGCTGGGCAGATGGTTGCGATCTTCGGAACCGCGGGTAATGTGAAAATAGATTTTGGCGTTGGCATAGCCGCTCTTTTCGAAGGCGGACTGGGCTTTTTGTCGAATTTGCTCCAACTCCACACCGTCGATCTGCACCTCACGTAATGACCGCTCAAACCGGGCCAAATGCTCATCCAGAGCGAAAAGCTGGCCATCATAGCTGCGGATCACCTCATAAACGCCGTCTCCAAAAAAAGTTCCGCGGTCCAGATAGGGTTTGGTAACCTTTTCAGCGGGCATCATTTCATCATCAATTATCGCAACATCCATGCATGTTCTCCTGTATGCGTTTTAAGTACCGCACCATCATAGCTTTAGAGGTCGATTTCTGCAACAGGAAAACGGCTTTCCCAAATGAAAGAGATTTACGATATGAAAATACCACTGCGGCCGCGACACTGAACACGTAAGCCCATTTATATAAAGTGCTTACGAAATATTCGCTGGTTTTTTGGATTTTTCTTTACAAAATAGGCGTAAATCCCTAAAATGCTCCATTCCGTATGAATTGATGAAATGATTTTAATCTTTTGCAGCACATAGGAGTTAGATATGTACGCGGTAATCGAACAAGGTGGTAAACAATACAAGGTCACCAAGGGTGATGTGATCAACATTGAATTGACCGATGTCCCGGAAGATGCAACCGGCATCGAGCTGGATAAAGTGATGTTTGTCAGTGACGGCGAATCAGTCCAGGTCGGCACGCCCTACCTGGACGGTGCGAAGGTTGTCGCCAGCTTCAAGGTCAGCTCTGACGACGCTGTTGTCAAGGGCCCCAAGCTGTACCCGATGCATTTTCGTCGCCGCAAAAACAGCAGTCGTAAGATGGGTCATCGGCAGAAATACCTGCAGATCGTGATTGACGAGATCGAGGTATAAGTCAATATTGGCTGTTTTCCTGGTTTCTTCGAGCCCGTCGGTATTTCCGGCGGGCTTTTTTTGTGCGCGGGCATATTTTCTCAAAAAAAGGACCAAATGGTAACATAATGGTCACACAAGCTCTTTATTTTCGGCTTTCAGTGGAAACGATAATTTGTTAACCTATGGAATCGAAAGGAGCACGTTATGAAAGCAATGGGACACATTTTGTTAGCGGCGTTACTGGGGCTCGGAGCCCTTGCGGGAGCCGCGACCCAGAAAAGCCCTGCTGTGATGCTGCAGGAGGCGTTGTACCAGGAACAAACCGAAGGCAACCTGGACAAAGCCATCGAGTTGTATTCGGAGGTCATCGAACAGGCGGCAGACGTGGAGCGCGTCGCGGCACGGGCAACCTATCAACTGGGACTGTGCCATCTGAAAAAAGGTGAGACGGAAGAAGCCGCGAAGTATTTCCGGCAAGTGATTCAAAACTATCCAACACAAGTCTCTGCGGTTAAAAAGGCGCAAAGTCAATTAGAGAAGATTGCCCCCCAACAACCCAAAGATTCGGTCTTTGATCAAATCGGGACGCAACCCATTCGGTTTATCGCAGAACAATTTGGGAAAACAGCCACGGAAGCTTACCCGCAAAACCTTCAGGCAAATGGGCATGTTTATTATGTCGATGCGGAAGGCTATCACTATTCCGGCGGTTTGAATTCATACTACAACTGGACCGGTCAAACCATTAACCAAAAAGTAAAACTTACCAGCATGACCGGATCGGATTATACATTTTATGATGCCGCCGGTCAGGAATTGAATGTTGAATTCCATTTAGATAATAAAGAAACCAATCATTACACTGTCTATTGGACTCCGGAAACCCCCTTGGCGCCGGGACAGTTTTTGTACTACGGCTGGAGTTCAAACTCCAGGCAAAAACTCAGTAAGTCTTCTGACAAACCCTACACATTGTGGATGAAGAATCATTACGGGGATGCCGTACTTGAAACGTTTTTCCTGGTACTCCCCAAAACAGTCAAAATCAGCGACGCTGCCACACCGCCATCCGGCAGTGAAAACCTGCTTGACTTCAATGTGTATTGGTGGAGTAAACAAGTGCCGGAAGGTGAAACGCATGTTGAAAGCGTTTCGTTG
Organism: Anaerohalosphaeraceae bacterium; assembly: GCA_963675155.1. Lineage (GTDB taxonomy): Bacteria > Planctomycetota > Phycisphaerae > Sedimentisphaerales > Anaerohalosphaeraceae > 4572-13. Next base: position 3,278,616 of record OY775912.1, read on the forward strand.
ATATCGCTTCGGGATGCTTCGCCGCAAGAGGTTGCCAATATTGTTGAAAAAACTGTTTTGACGATTTCAACGTGTGCTGAAACGGACCCGAGGATCAAAAAAGCAATGGAATCCCTTGCAGACCTTCGCGAAGGCCCTGTTGTCACAGCATTGACTCCTTACCTGGACTCAGAAACAGCGGCGATTCGCCGGGCGACCATTTATACCCTTTGGAAAGGCGGCTTTTCGGATATCTCCGCCGCAGAGCAGAAACTGCTGGAACTGTGCGAGCACCCGGAGAACGCAACGCGGGGCATGGCAGCACTGGCGGTGGGCGAGTATAAGGTCAAAGCGGCTTACGATACGCTGGTCAACATGACCTTGAAAGATAAGGACGGATTTGCCCGTCGCTGCGGCGCTTATGCACTGGGACTGCTGGGTAACCAAGAAGCCCTCCCAGTATTGGAACAGGCACTCAATGACCCTGAAGAACTGGTGAAGGGCAACGCACAGGCCGCGATCACGATGCTGACAATACCGGACGAAGAACCGTCAGATGACCTCACGCTTGAACCCCTCTTTACACAGGAAATGTACAGTGATATCCAGCCGGACGGAACGATTCGATTCAAAAATCCACAACAGGTTGTCAATAAAGGAATTGAACCGATCACGGAACAACGCTTTATTAATTCCGATTTTGTACAGCTTACCGCAATAACGGATGAGCAGGGAAATCCGATTGAGTTTACGAGCACACACCAAAACCATCACTATAGCTACGTTGTCACCTTCGATCCGCCGATTATGCCGGGCCAAACACGGGTGTATATTTCCGAAGGAACGATATCCGGACTTATCAAGCCTGTTGCGGGCAAAGAGAATACGTATCGGTACTATATGAATCATTCTCCTTCAACCGGAGTGCCGACCTTACGAATTGAAACGTATCTGCTGCCGGAAGGCGCGGAAGTGGTATCGACTCTATCTGACGGAATGAAGCAAGGGATCACCGACGGACGCATTGAACTGCGTGTGGAAGAGGTTGTCCCGGCTAACGGAAGCCTTTTAACCAGTTTTCAGTACACACTTGAACGCTAAATGAAAACAGACAGTATGTCCAATCAGTTACGGTGGGTAATCTTGCTGCTGGCAGCAGCAGTGATATTGCCCACCGTCTGTTTATTGTGGTTCATGAACCAGGCGGTCAAAAACGAACGGCTGGCGGTGCGCAGTAAATTGAGCAGTGTTTACCGCGGTGAAGTCAACCGGGTTTTCGGCTCCCTTCTGGAATGGATCAATTCGGAAAACCAGAACGCACGAAATGCCCTCTTTCAAAGCAGTCCTTATGACGCATTCAGAGAATTGGCAAATGCTGAAAGCGATTTTGAAAGCGAAGGACTCTTTATTTATGACCATACAACCCAAACAATTCTCTACCCGACTCTCTGGGATAATTACGAGGCATTTGATACACCGCCGGAACTGGAAGAAGCTTACCGTCTGGAATTTATCGAACATTCGATTGAAGCCGCCATTGCTGAATATGAACGAATTGTAAAAGAAGATTTCTCAGACTATATGGCAACAGGTAAAATCGGTAAGAATCCTGTCCTATTTAAACTTTGTGAGCTGGGACAAGCAAGGTTATGGCAAAAACTGGGCAATACTGAGCTGGCAATCATGTGTTGTGAGAATATTCAACGCGAACCTTTGGACCGCGAAATTGATTGGTACCTTTATACAGCGGCCAATCTGAAAATACTTGATCTGCTGCAAATACAAGGCATTACTAAGGGCGAGCAATCTAAACGACTGAATGGTCGTCTTGAGAATATACTTAACGTGATTGAAACCAAAGAACTTGTTTCATCCGACCAGCGTATTTTGGCTTTCGATAAGGTCCGGTCGTTTTCGGAAACATATTCAGATTTTATCCCGCAACCGATTTTAGATCCATTAAATCTTAAGCGTCGCATTGACACCCTTCAAGAGCGTATTGAACTGGAACGGAAATCACTTGAGTTTATTTCGGAACATCCAGATTTTATTACCCGACAGCAAACCGGGCCCCTTCTGGAAAAGATTCCGGAAAGCAACCTGTATTCGGTTAATTTGTATGCCGGCAGTCTCAGGGCCGTTCGCGTGGTTGACATCGAACAGATTGTTCGTGAGCTTAGCGCAGAACTGAATTTTTCAGATGAAATCTGCTGCCGCATTTTGAATTCCGACAACAATGTTATGACAGAGACAGTCAACGTCGGCCATTCTCCTTTTCTCACTTTTCCGATTGCTCCTTTTTTAGACTGGACCGTTGAATTTTATGAAACCGATGCGAATGCCAATGTTTTTGAAAACGCCGCGAAACGCCAGACCTCGATCTATTTGTGGACGGGTGTTTTGGTCGCCCTGCTGGTTCTTTCGGCAGGCGTCGTTTCAATCCGGACGGTGACTCAGCAGATTAAGATGAACCGGCTGAAAAATGATTTTATTGCGACAGTGACGCATGAGTTGAAGACACCGCTGTCGTCGATGCGACTGCTGGTGGATACGCTGCTGGAGAGCCGATACGAGGACGAGAAAACGGTGCCGGAATATCTGGGGCTGATCGCCAGCGAGAACAAGCGGCTCAGTCATTTGATCGACAGTTTTCTGACGTTTTCGCGGATGGAACGCAACAAACAGGTCTTCGAAATGGTCTCCGTCAGCCCGGTCGAGGTCGCCAAGCAGGCCGCCGAAGCCATGCAGGCCAAATTTGAAAAAGACCACGTTCGTTTTGATCTCGATATTCAGAAGTCATTGCCGATGATCCGGGCTGACAAAGACGGGTTGATTACCGTACTGGTCAACCTGCTGGAAAACGCTTATAAATATACGATGAATGACAAGCAGATTGCACTGACCGTCTATCAGCAAAATGGGAACGTCTGTTTTGCCGTCAAAGATAACGGCATCGGGCTTTCCAAGCGGGTACAAAAACGCATTTTCAACCGCTTTTACCAGGTTGACAGTCGCCTGAGCCGCAGCGTCGAAGGTTGCGGTCTGGGGTTAAGTATCGTCAAGTTTATTGTCGATGCCCATAAGGGCAAGATTGAAGTCGACAGTCAACTTGAACAAGGGAGTACATTTACAGTTAAATTGCCAAAGCTATAAAAATGGAAACAATTTTAATCATTGAAGATGACGCGGCGATGTTGCGGGGATTGAAGGATAACTTCGCCTACGCCGGTTATACGGTTTTAACCGCCGCAGACGGTGAGGTGGGGTTGGAGACGGCACTGGAAGCTAAGCCCGATTTGATTGTACTGGATATCATGCTGCCGAAAGTTAACGGGTATGAAATCTGCCGGCTGCTGCGGAAAGAAAAGCTCGAGATGCCGATCATCATGCTGACGGCTAAAGGCGAAGAATCCGATATCATACTGGGGCTGAATTTAGGGGCCGATGATTATGTGACCAAACCGTTCAGCATTAAAGAACTGCTGGCGCGGGCGAATGCTTTTTTACGCCGAAAAAAACACGAGACGGAAGACAATGCGATTCATCTGTTCGGCGATTTCACACTCAATACGCAAGCCTGTGAGCTTTCACACAAAGGACAGCCCGTTAAGTTATCGCCCAAGGAATATAAGATGCTGGAATATTTTGTATCGCACCCATCACGGGCGTTGACGCGGGATACATTGCTGAATGCGGTATGGGGGTATGCTAATTTCGTGACCTCGCGGAGTGTGGATCGATGCGTGACAACCCTGCGAAACAAACTTGAAGCCGACCCGCAGAACCCTCAGTTCATCTATACGATTCGTGAAGTGGGCTATAAGTTCGTGGTGCCTTGTTGACCGCGATTCATTCATCGTGAAAAGCGGTCGCCAGCACAGCCGTATAGACTTTTTCGGCGCCGACAGCTTTGAGCGTTTTGGCACACTCATTCAACGTTGCGCTGCTGGTGGTAATATCATCGACCAGCAAGACAGTTTTACCGGAAAAGGAATGCCCTTTGCGGACTGCGAAGGCTCCCTTAACATTCCGGCGACGCTGTGGGCCGGTTAAATCCCATTGCTGAGCGGTATTACGAATTCGCACCAGGTCGGTTGAAATACTGATGTCGGCGAGCTGGAGTGATTGGGCCAGCAGATACGATTGGTTAAACCCCCGCCATAGACGACGCCGCCAGTGCAGCGGCACGGGAGTCATGATGTCAATGTCTTCACTGAATCGGCCCGCGATCACGGCGTGTTTGAGCATCCCGCCCAAACGGCCTTTGAGTTCCGTTTTTTCACTGAACTTAAATGCCAGAATCAGCGAACGCAGGGTTGATTCATATGCCCCGGCCCGCACGATACCGTCGTAATGAAACTTTTTGTCCTGGCAAAATCCGCATCGGCCATTGACAATTCCAAAAGCACTGACCTCCCTGCCGCAACGTCGACAGTAGTCGGCCGCGATGGCTTTGGATAGATTCTGCCAGCAAACCGCACACAACTGGTCATCTTCGGGGCAAATGGATTGTTGACAGACCCGGCAGCAACCGGGCCAGAACAGATGTGAAAGCCCTTCTGCAAGCGGCAAACAATGAGAAGACAACCACCGATAAAGCCCTTGAATCTCCATAAACGGTGATTATAAAGGTCTGCAAAAATGATTTCAAGCCTTATTTAAGATTGTATCGCAGGTTATCCGGGCCCAAAAAACCGATTTTGACTTTGTTGGCTGCGTTATAAGTCTCCAGTTGATTTTTGAACTTGGGGTGCGTCTCGGTAAAGCACTCGCTTAAGTCAGTCACATGACCGTCGGCCCAGGCAACATTGGTTTTCTGACGGTGCCGGAATCCCTGTGTTCCGCCCAGACGCACCGTCCAGTCGGTATCACCTTCCCAAACCACGGGCGAACGCATGAATTTATTAGCTCCGCCTGAGTATTGGCCTTCTCCAAACAGAACACAGTCTCCCGGCGAGCGGACATTCGAAGCCTTGGCAGACATGACAATATATTCGCCGGAGCGATTGGGATGCGGGATGACACTGCCGGAAAAATTCTGCGTATCATATCGTTCATTTTCGCCGTGACCGATATAACTGGTGTTATAGTTATAGCCGGAAAAAGGTTCCACGCCGCCATCGGACTCTTTGTAGGACGGGCATTTATGCACTTCATCGACGGTTTCGCCCTGCCAGAGTAATCCGGCCGACGTCTCCGTCCGGCCCTGCCGGACCGTCGTGATATAGTCCCAGTTATAGCTATACACTGCTGATTGAGGCTCTTCTTCGTCGGGCGGCTCGACAACACAAACACCGGAGTCATTATTATTCAGCCAAGCAACCGATGCCATCTGCATTGAGTAGTGGGCTATCGGAAAACGGTCGTTAAAGTCCTGCACATAAGAAGCCGCTGCCAGGCTCATTTGCCGCAGATTGTTTTTGCAATAAACGCTTTTGCCCTGCTCTTTGGCGTGCTGCAGCGAAGGAAGTACAATCGCCGTCAACATCGCAATAATCGCAATCACGACTAACAACTCAATCAATGTAAATGCTCTTTTTTGCATATTCAGGCTTACTCGTCACATTTATAGGTACATTCCAGCCAACTGGCCGATAACACGGCAAAATCTTCCAAATCCACGCGGCAATCTTTTGTGATATCGCCTGCGGGATACGGATGCGTCGGATCGCCGCAGACCGCAACATCCGAAACAGCATCGACTTCGCCACCGAGGGGATACAGGCCGCCGCCCAAACGCACATACTGAATCCAGCGACAGCCTGAGTTGGGATCTACAATAAGTTCGTCATAACCGGCAAGCTCCTTTAGATCAAAAGACGTCCCACCTGCGGAACCATCATATAAATCAATCGCATCAGCCGCCGATAAACCGTTAAATGCAGACAATCCAAGATTCGGATCGACCGGTTTGGTAAAATCCATCTCTTCATCGGTCCACTGGGCACTGTCGCGATCCCAGCGATACGCCTGCGTCGGATACAGATCATCCGCCCAGGGACCGCTGTCAAACGTATACCAATTTAGACCGTCTTGGCTGACGGAAACGTAAACTTCGCCAAATAGAAAGGTGGCCGGATTTGTGAGTGTGAGCTGATTCAAATTAGTGTCATCTGATATTTCAACCGACTCGGAATGCTGGAAAAAAGCATTTCCGAAAACGATAAAATCCTGCCCGTAAGGGTTCAGAGGATAGTCCATGACCTTGTGGTCAAATTTCACGGTGATATAGCTCGCGTCCTCAATCGTCGTAATCACCGGCTGATCATCCAATGATGTATAATAGGCTGCCTCAACAAGTTTGACCCGAAAGGACGGTGGCAATTCAAATGGGCCGACGCCTGGCTTGTTTTTACACTGTGTTGCAGGCTTTCCGAGTATGGCATTGGAATCATTATAAATCGCTTCGGCCGAAAAAGCACCCTGAACATCCACGACTTCGGTTGCAAAGTCTGAGATTGCCCACACATTGGCCACAGCCAGTAGGAAAACGGCTGATCGTATCATTATTTCTGCCTTGCAGTCTCTCATGTTTATCTCAACTTAAAACATAATTATGGGGCGAAGAACACGCTTCGCCCCACTGTCATGTCAGCGACCTATTGTCTCCTTCGAGCCAATAAGATTCCAGTACCCAGCAAAGCCAGCGTCAACGGTTCCGGAACAGTGACTGCAAGGCTGGGGTCGCCGCCATACCATTCAGCGTCAGCCGATCCCCAACTCCAGCCATCCCAGCTTCCGTCAGACAGCGTTCTCGAAGAAGATCCAACCCATGATCCGGTCCATCCACTTAATCCGGGATCGATATATGAATAACCCCAGAAGCCATCTGACCACCAACCACCTGCCCAGTTGTCATCCGCATCGGCAGCGGTCCAGCCGTCAAATTCCGTATCTTGGGCGACTTCCATGTAACCATACGCATCAAAATCACTCACGGCAAGATCTTTAGTAATATCAAAACCATCTGTGTCGGTGTCATAGCCGATTCCGCCAAAGGCAATCCCAAGCCCGGTCTGATACACTCCCATGGTGTAAAGGGAAGCGTCCGCCTGGCAAACCGCCATGAGCATATCGGCTCCCGTAGCGGTTCCATCCCAGCGAAAACCCCAGACTTTGACCAGTTCAGCCGGACCGTCATTCCAGTCAATAACCAAGGCCGCTTCGTTCTGCCCCTGGCCCACCCAGACATCAATATCGTCAAATGTCATGCCGGCTAAACCGGTTCCTACGAGCAACAACAACACCATTACATATACTATATTGCTTTTCATCTTTTATTTTCCTCCGAAGCCCATCGGCTTCTATCTTACATTTCATTGCACTTTGTTTGATCGGGCTGAATGCCGCGGCTGTCGGCAGATCGTTGACAGCCGCGACAATCCTTCCCGTTTGGGTTCCACTCCTACGCCGGAATGGAGTTGGAAATAACACATTACTTTCGTAATGAGGCACCCTTGAGGGTGATAAATTTCGCACAGCCAGCCCTAAAATACATTGAACATGACATCGCCGCGCAGTAAGTCAAGCCGGTACTGCAATGTTTATCTTTTCATCCATCTCCTTTCAGAATCTGTTTCGCGCAGACTCAAAAAACGTTCACAAAAAAAAGGCCGCTGTTCTCATATGAAAACAGCGGCCTTTGATGGATTCTCAAAGTGTCGTTGACGCGGATTTTGGGTGCCATCGAACCTTTCGGTCCCTCCAAAGCGAGCCAACTGCGCCGTTGTTCCAATCGCGAGAACAAGCTAACACATGTTGAATCACAGGCAGGTTTTCTGACTCGTACCCTACTTGCCGGCCCCTTCCCGTCCAATACTGGACAGTGGGACGATGCCGGCGAGATTTGTGCCGTTGAACGACACAGAGGACACACACAGCGGCGCGACCGTCACGGATTTTCACCGTGTTCCCGTTTGGCTATTCAATCAAAGTCGGTGGACTTCAACTGAACCTGAAATTCAATCTATATCTTTTAAAAGAGCGTCATTGACAAGGAGACTAACAGTAAACGATGCCATAGACAAGAAAAAAAGAGGTTGATTTCTGAAAATAGCAGAATTGAAACATTTCCAGGCTATTTTGAACACGCCCCAACGGCTATCCAAACTGCCCCAGAAATGAATGAATGAGCTTTTGGGCAGTTTTCCAGCAGATCCAAAGATCGGTTCGGAATGACAGGTTTCGTACATACCGGGTGTCATAATAGACCCACTCCTGGAAATCCGCCCCTTCTTGACGCGTCCTTAGCACCTGCCACAGACCGGTAATCCCGGGACGGACTGACAGGCGGGCATCCCGCCATGCCGGCGAGGACTCATTTTCATTCTCAGGAGAGGGACGCGGCCCAACAATGCTCATTTGCCCGATCAGCACATTGATAAACTGCGGCAACTCATCGATATACGTGTCCCGCAGAAATTTACCCACTCCTGTAATTCGCGGGTCATTTTCCATTTTGAACTGGGGCCCATCAACCTGGTTGACCGCCCTTAAACGCTCCTGCATGGAGTCCGCGGCGACCATCATGGAACGAAATTTCAGACAATTAAAATCCTTGCCGTGCAATCCCTGCCGGCGGGCTCGATAAAACAGCGGCCCCGGCGAGGAGAGCTTAACGACAATCGCAACCACAGCGAAGATGGGAATTAATAAAATCAGCACCAGCGACGAAGCAATGAGATCAAAAATACGTTTACCCAGCCGGGCATAAGAGAACATCGACCAGTTTTTGTATTCTTTCTTAAAACTGCTGCGGCAATCTTCCATTGTCACAAAGCTGACAGAGCCATTGGATTGCCCGGCATCTGTCTCCTCAAACAAAATCCGGTTATTCACAACCTGATCACTTTGGACGACCGTGTTTTCAGCCAGAATCGAGCGGCGAACCACAGCACCTGATTTGACATGCACATTACTGGAAAGAACAATCGGGCCAACCAGGGTCACATTCGGTTCAACCGTCACATTGTCACCAATCAAAATCATCCCGGTGCCTTGATTCACACCATCTCCCGATTCCGGAGCTTCCGGCCAATACTCCTGCAGGCAATCCAAAAATGCCGATTCCTTATCCAGAGGCCTGCGCTGCCCGCCCGCCCGCAAATGCGTAACTTGATAGGAACGGGGCCCAATCCGATTTCGCAACTGATCAAAATCCAATGGAAAACGCCCGTCTTCGCAAACCTTGTCCCAAATCGGGCGTTTGAAGATGACAATATCGGGCCATTGTGAGGGTGCGTGTGCCGGTTCGATTGACGGAGCATAAAAACGTCGAAATCCGACAACATTGGCATCGGAAGTCAGCTTCAAAATTTCTTTCGAAGCCTGCAAATCAGGACTAACACGAATCGTGACAACATCCCATGAAAATGATCCAAGGGTATGCTTTAACTGCTGTTCGTCAACAGAAAATACAGCGGAACCATTTAATAAGCATATTTCATCGGACTTTGAACGAATGACCGAATCCGGCAATGTCCACGAAGCTTTTTCGTATGTAAACGTATCCAATCCATTCAGTTGAGGATTGTCCTCAACCCATTGCTTCCCGATCAGCAAATTTGCAGATTCACTCTCAAGCGATGCTTTTTGAGCCAAGGCACTGAGAAAGTCGGATCCGAAGGGACGCGACAGACAGAGTCTTTTTAAGAGTTCGTTTTCATCCTGAAAAAACAGTATTCTCATGGGATTCGTTTAAACTTGCCTTTCCTGTTGATCGTCCGATTGATCCATCTCCTCAGAGATTAACAAGGTCGTAGCGGCATGTTTTCTTCGTTCTTTTTGTTTTTTCCTTGAGGCTTTGCCGTAATCGTACCCATAGCCGTAACCATAGCGACGGTAACTGTGCGAAACTTTCACGTTATTGACCACCGTTCCTAAAATCCGTGCATTAATCTCATGAAGCCGATGAGTCGCCTCTTGCATCTCCACCTTAGACGTATGCCCCACAAAGCTGGTCAACAAAACACCATCTGACATTTGCGCAAGAACCAACGCATCAGAAAAAGCTAAGACAGGCGGCGTGTCGATAATAATTTTGTCAAATGAATCTCGTAACTTCTCGATGCGTTTTTTCATTTCAGGATGCGACAGAATCGTCAGCGCATCGGATGTGTTGCGGTGATCAGACGCCAGTACATAAAAATCCATCGAGTCCAATTTATACACCGCTTTTTCAATCTCGGCACCAAACAGATAATCCTGAAAACCCCGCTGGCCGGCCGGCAGTTTTAATGCATTGGCCACATCCGGCTTGCGAAGGTCCGCATCAATCAAAAGCGTTTTAAACCCGGACTGGGCAAAACTCGTCGCCAGATTCACGGAAAAGGTCGTTTTTCCGTCAGCCATGCCGGGACTGGTAACCACGATAAATCTTGTGTTTTCCGCATCATCCATCAAGCCGATATTGGCACGAATTGTCTGATAATCATCCATAAGCTGCTGAGGCAGCAATTTCTTATCTACATCCTGCGGACAGGTCGTGGTGCCGATGATGCGTACGCCGATGCGTTTTGCCATTTCGTTGGGCTCTCGCAGCCTTTTATCCAGCATACCCAACACAAAGGCCACAAAAACGCCTAATCCCAATCCACCCGCCACAGAAGCCATCGCCATTTTTCGACGCTTACCCTTTGCTTCAAGACTCCACGCGTATGAGCCCACTGAGATACGGGGTTGACGTGAACGTTCAATGTTCAGCTCTTCAATCCTGCGGCAGACATCATTATAAATGCCCTTGGTCTGATCCAGTTGTTCCTGATAATCATCGATCTCAAACTGCTTACGGCCTAATCCAATCGTTTCCGAATCGTACTTCTCTAACTTATCCCGCAATCGTGCCTCATAATCGATAGTCTGGGTCAATTCCGCTTCAAACTGGCCCAACTCTCCTTCGCGGCCCCGGACGATTTCTTTTTCCACCTGGGCCTGAACTTCATCGGAAATCTCTTTCCGCCGTTTTTCAAGCTGACGTTCCAGGTCCGTCATGATCTCGGTGATTCGCTGCAGTTCCGGATTGTTCTCTTTCATCATGGTCCGGGCTTCCCGCACTCTTTCCTGGTACTCACTCACATCCTGACGCAGCGAGGCAACAATGGGGTCACGCTCTACAACTTCCTTGGTCTGGGTGTCAATATCCTCCGGTGTCAAATCCTTATTGAGCAGTTGCTTCTTCATGTCGACCTGCGTTTCCAGCATAATGCGTCGGATACTAATAGCAACTAATTCCCGCTGGATCGTCGCCACTGTATCCAGCATCATTTCCTGGCGACCCGTCAATTCATTCGTGCCATACTCTTCGGCACGCTGACGAACTTTCAAATGCTCCTGCTCGATCTGATCTTCCAGAATTCTTTTGCGTTTTTCCAGTGTCGTCAGCCGGACGTCATCCCCCCTGGTTTCCTCTGACACAACGATACTGATGTAACCACGAATAATCGCGTCAATCACATCCTCAGCCTGCCCCGGATAATCCGTCGTCATCTGGATATTAATAAACTCGTTGCCGTTAACAGGCTCAATCTTAATCGTCTCGTTCAGCACCATTTTCCGCAACGTCAAACGAATATCCTCTGACGGACTAAAGAAAATGCAGTTATTGCCTTTTAGTTCATCCGCAGCCCGATTGAGCGCATCATCACCGCCAATTAAAGCCGCTTGTGTGTTTTTGAACATGTCATACGGAGGCAGCCGGCTTTCAGTGTCAAACATAATCGGCGCATCTCCAGAGGAGACCCGAACAGAACCGATGGTGTCAAACTTCTTACCCATCACAAAATACGTCACCGTCAATCCCAGCCCGGAGACCACCAAAAAGACCAGCAGAACGATATACCACCGCCTTAATATGGGGATCACCAACTCCATCGGTGATATTTCCGCTTCCTGCGGCGGTCCGTCGAACTGAACAACTTCAGAGAGCACCGGAAGATCCTTATTTTTCTCGAATTCCTCCATATATAAATCCTTCTCTATCCTAACTATTCTTTCGTTTCTCTACGATAGATAATCTGTTTTTGTTTATTCACTTTTTTCGGCTCAATCACGATACGGGATAACAACCAGAGCTCAAAAACAATCAGCAAGACCGCCAGCGGCATCATCGCAAAACCGCCAAAATCGTGGAATATCTTTTCCCACTTTTCCGTATCCAGTTTAGTGAAAGCGATTGCCGTCACGGTTAAACGGATGGTATTGCACAGGAGTGCAATGGGGATACTTGATAACAAGATCAGTACTTTCTCATACAGCTTTCTTTTTGTGACAAGCGTCACAAGACCGCTTACCACCACAAATGCCGTCAACATCCGAAGCCCGTTACAAGCCTCGGCAACCGCCACTTTTGTGCCGGCGATATCGATAATATTTCCCTCGCGGATCACTGAAAAACCTAATGTTTCCAGGCAAAAAACAGAAGAAACCGTCGCCCAGCCCTGTAACGGCAAGGTCAGATTACTTTCTACCCGGGCAGGCAAAGGCAGCATTAAAAAGAGAAAGAGGAAAATCGGTGTAAATTTCTTGAAAAATCGCCATCCTAAAAGTGACAGAAACACCGCTCCAATTGACAGCACGAAAGCGATATTTTCACCGGATTTCATACCAAAATAGAGCCCCGTCAACCGAACCGCCTGAACTGTCAGTAACATTGCTAATCCCGTCATGGCCGGTTGCACGGCGATTCGGGAAAACATCTGTCGTCTTGCCCACAGCACATATCCTGCCACCAGCGGAACAAGCAGGCCGCTGGAGTATTCATCACTTTCCAGCCAGATATGAAGAAGTCCTTTAACCGTTGGATTCCAATATGAAAATATTAACGCCGCCAGAGCCAAGAATAGTGCAATCGGTCCGATAAACCAGTTATTCTTTGGTTTGAATAAATCGCCGGCAAAAACAACGTCGGAAACATCCTGATTTTTATCAACGCGACCGCGAATCGACTTTCGAATGTTTTTGCCTTGCAGCGTGTTGGCTCTTCTTTGGAAAAATGACTTTCTGCAGGAAACCAGGCTGTCAGAAATATCGGTTTGAACCGGCACCGTTCTGAACGCATCAACAAGACTGTACCGAATCCGGGATTGATCACCAATCACCACCTTGTCCCAAATCACACTTTCTTCGATGATACACCCGGGACCGATGGTCACATCTTCACCAATAACAGAAGGACCAAACACCATTGTATCGGCGGCAATAACGGTATTGTTGCCGATGACAACAGGACCGAAAAAGCGTGCCTTTTCAGAAATGGTAACGTTCGAGCCGACCTGGACGTTGGGGTGTTCGGGCAACGATGAAAAACCGTCGACGATTCGGCCCTTGCTCAGTAGATCACAGCACCTGGCCTTGACGCGTGCGGTATATTCGAACCAGTTTCGATAATGGCCTGATTCGATCGGCAGACAAGCCGAAGCAATCGTTTGCCCGTTTTTCACCAGCGCGGGTATCAGCCCTTCTTTCAAATCGAAAAAACCCGTTTCAGGAATGCGGTTTAAGACCGCCTGCGAACACATATAAATCTGCGAGTCTTCCGCATACAAGGCTTCCTGCTGAACGGAGTGAGGGTTGAGATAAACTGTCATATCGGCTTGTCGGCTGTCATGCAGATCAAGCATCTGACGGACATCCAACGGATTGACAATATTAGCCGGCAACACCAACAGCAGTTTGTCACCGGGACTCATCGCATCTCGAATACATCCGGCGGGCCCTCTTGGCAGTACCTCTTCGTGAAACACCACATCCAGCGTCGTCTCATCCCAATGGATCGATTGTTGAATCAGTTTCGATTGACTCTCACAACTGATCACAAATCGCCTGAGACCTTGAGCGGCGAGTTCATCCAGCAATCCCTGCAAGGCGGGCTTGCCCAGAACCGGCCACACGGCGCGATTCAAACGCGATGCCAGCGGACAGCGTCCAAAGTCGCGGCCTCCTACGAGAATAACGGCCTTCAACCGATCAATTGTATGTGTTTGAGGCATATACCTGTCGAAATCCTTTAATCCAGCCGCGATTGAATATCCCGAATCACCAGTTCCAATGTCTGCTCGAGCGTATATTCAGCGGCGTACCCCACGGTCTGCTGAATCCGCTCCAGACTGGGCACACGTTTTCGCATATCATCAAACGGCTTGCCATAGGCCTGTTCATACGATAAATATTCTTTGCCGCTTCTGCTGTCGGTCATGTGGATAATCATATCGGCCAAGGCATCAATGCTGATTTCTTCATTGGAGCCGACGTTAAACACGGTGCCGGGCGCCTCAGGGCACTGCATCAAACGCATCAGGCCCTCGGTTATGTCATGCACACAGGAAAAACAGCGTGTTTGCCGGCCGTCGCCGTAAATCTGAATCGGGTCATTCCGCAGCGCCCGCTGCACAAAGCGAGGGATAACCATGCCGTACTGCCCGGTCTGTCTCGGCCCGACAGTGTTAAATAAACGCACAATGATCACCGGCAGGTCGTACTGCTGGTGATAGGCAAGACCGAGAAACTCGTCAATCGCCTTGCTGCACGCATAAGACCATCGGCTGAACCGCGTACTGCCAAGGACCGTGTCGTCATCTTCATGAAACGGAATCGATTCGCTTTTGCCATAGACTTCACTGGTCGAAGCCAGCAGGACTTTTTTGCGAAACTTATTAGCAATCGACAGCACAATCTCGGTACCGTGGATATTGGTTTCAATGGTATGAACGGGCCGATCCACAATCAACTGAACCCCCACTGCCGCGGCCAGATGAAAGACCACGTCGCACTTTTCGATCAGCAGATACATCGTGTTTTCGTTGCGAACGGTATCCTGAACGAACTCCAGTTCCGGACAGTCCCGAATCGCCGCCAAATTGTCCAACGAACCGGTACTCAAGTCATCGACAATGGTAACGCGATGCCCCGCCCGGAGACATTTTTCCGCCAGATGCGACCCAATGAATCCCGCACCGCCGGTGATTAATACATTCATAAAAAACCTTCAATTACACTGTTTATTATCGTATTCAAGCCAATTTCGGCTTGACTGTCACGCTTCTGTACCTATTGTACCCTGTCTGCCTGAACCGGTCAATCATTCAAAAAAACTGGCAAAGGCTCTTCTTTCATGCAATCTCTTCAAGAAACTGCTGGATTCGGTCGGCAACCCCCCGGCGATTGGGAATCCGCGGCTGTGGAACAAACATCTTCAGTTGGTTGATTTTCTCGGCCAGTTCGGCTCGATCATAGGCCGCCAGGATGTGTCCGAGCTGAGCAAACTTGCGAGCCGTATGCAGCTGATGATCATTCACATGCTCACCAAATTTTTCAAGCCGCGGCATCACCAACAACGGTTTTTTATGGTTTAACGCCATACTGATACTGCCCATGCCGGCATGACCGATTAAGGCCGTCGCCGAAGCTAAAACGTCATCAAAGCGTTGTTTTTCCAACAGTTTTTCATATTCCATATGCTTTGGAATATAATTGCTAAAGCCAATCTGGGCAAAGACTTCTTCGTCAATCAATTGCTGCGACACAATCTCGTCAACGGTTTGAACCAGACGATCAAACGGCAGTGGATAGGTGCCCAGGGTTAAAAATATCATATGATTTCTCCGGCATACTCTGCTTTGGGATTGGCTTCGGCCAGTTCGGGCCATTGTGTCAGAAACAAATCCGCAAAACGGATCATCAAACGCCCGCTCATGGAAAACCGCTCGGTATTGGCAACACTGTCAACCCAGACCACTTTGGCGCCAAACAGTTTACTAACCAGGCAAAGCATCGCGATAGGCATCGACCCGGTCGTAATAATGAGCCCCGGCCGTTCTTTGAACACAATCCGAAACGCTCGCAGAATCACTTTCAAT
Organism: Anaerohalosphaeraceae bacterium; assembly: GCA_963675155.1. Taxonomy (GTDB): domain Bacteria; phylum Planctomycetota; class Phycisphaerae; order Sedimentisphaerales; family Anaerohalosphaeraceae; genus 4572-13. The sequence goes on from OY775912.1 coordinate 3,294,446, forward strand.
GTTTCCACAGGATGGTGCCGATTGCATTCCCCGATCACATAGGCCCGTCCGCGTTTGCTGAGCATCTCCGACAATTGCGGCATGGTCGTTACATAAAAATCCGGCTGCAGCGGCCACTGGTCCGATTGCTCAAGCAACAGAAGCAGTTGGTTCATATGCCCACCGGCAGAAGCCCCAACGCATACTTTGATTTTTTTTTGTTTTGCCATTTGCTTATTAGGAATACTTCTCAATCATTTCTTTCGTTTGAACGATATGATTCTTCGAAGACGCTCCAAAGACAATCGATTCGACGTTCTTTAAACTGCAGACGTATTGCACCGCTTCCTCGACGGGAATTGCGCCGGAGGCCAGAATGGACATTGCAATCGGGCGAAACTTTCGTTCCGCTATCACTTTCTCATACAGTTCCCTGCCGCCGCACATGCGAAATCCAATCTTGTTAATGGAGCTGCAGATAATCGGATTCTCAATCTTCTGCTCGTCCAGCACATCCAGCAGGTACGGCAGGTTCATCGTGAAAAATCCCGGTTCGGCGCCATATCGCTCTTTGATATAATCGGAAAAGTCGGCAAACACTTTACCCATGTCCAGTCCCAGCAACAGATCAACCAGCACGTTTTGCAAAAATATCACTTTAGTGGACAGCCCCTCAAACATCTTCATTTCCGCATCAACGAGCAACTTCATAAATGAAACGGCGTCTTGCGTGGCAAAGGCTTTTCCGCCTTTGGTCAGCGTCCCGATCATACTGCCGGCGGTGAATTTCTTCAGGGCGCCAAAGACTCCCTCTTCGGTCACGGCGTTGGCATATTTATGGGCATAAGGCATGCCGGGAAAAAACTCAAAACCGCTGTAGCGTTGTGGATTTTGCCGAACGACTTCACAAATTTCGGCAATCTGGTCGTGCGTCGTACACATAAAGGTCTTGATGCCCGCATCATAAGCAATGTCCAGAACTTTCATAATGGACTGTGTATCACGAAATCGCAGAGACTGCGACCGAGCCTTTTCCTCGGACATATGATTGACACCGAAAAACTGATTATCTCCAAATAATATTCTATCCATGGTTTCTCCCTGGGTTATTTAGCATCCTGAATTAACATGTCAACGACCTTATCCGTTTGCAGCGCACTTTCAAATGAGTTAATGGCACCGGAGGTTCGACCGGCCTGTACGCTCTGAATGAAATAGTCAATCTGAGCGGAATACTCCTCACCCCTCAGATAAAACCAAACGGGCTTGGTCAGTTCCGTTGTATACAACACGTTCCACCCTTTTACCAGATTGAACGCGGGGCTTTCCTCTTTCAGATATATCTTGCACTCCTGACGATCAACAATAATTTTGCCCTTCTTACCGGACAGCGTAATCATCGTTGACATTTTGCGATAGGTTTCTTCGCTCCAGTTCACCGACAGCCTTCCGGTCAATCCCTTCTTGTAATAAAGCGTCGCATACACCGCATCTTCCACTTCTCGCGAATATATTTTCTGCAGGATAGTCCCGCCGACACCCGTCGGCATCCCGAGATAATAATTCATCAAATCAATGACATGCGAGGCATAATCATGCAGGCAACCGCCGCCTTCGGATTTTTTCGTGCGCCATGTCATTCCCTTCGGCTTTAGCACAACCGGGCCGTAGGCTTCACCTAAAATATGATAAATGTCGCCGATTAAGCCTGCATCCAGAAACTCCCGGACCTTGCTGAATGTCCCGATGAACTTGTTATGAAAGCCCACCTGATTGACGACTTTTTTGTCTTTGGCGGCTTTAACCATCGCCTGACCGTCTTCCACTTTCAGGCAAAACGGTTTTTCAACAAACACGCCAAGCCCGCGGTCCAGACAGTCACTGACAATCTTTTTATGTGATGAGGTGGGCGTCGCAATCATGATGCAATCCAACTCACATGTATCCAGCATTTTCTTATAATCATTGAAAAAGGTCGCCCCGGAAATTTTGCTCATTCCACCGGTCATGAACCCGGAAGAATCGCAGGCTCCCACGACCTCAACGTCCGGGTGGGTGTTAATGATCGAATAATGCGACATCCCCATCTTGCCCAGCCCGATGACTGCGGCCTTTACTTTATCATTTTCCATCGTTTGCCTCGTCTTGAACAGTTTTTTTGATTTTGTTACCGTGACAAATACGCTGCAGTTGCTCTTGCCGGATATAACGGACAAGATCATCTGGAATTTGCCGCTTCTGGCCCATAAAAGGAGCATAGAGATACCCCGCCATCCGGGTCAGACCGCCGATCAAAAAGGGAAACTCTTTGACACAGCGTCGCAACGATTTTAACATAAAAAAAAGAAAGTGCATGGCCAAAAAATATTCGCCGATACCCTGCCTGAAGCGGATTCTTAAAATATTGCTTGAATGGCCCATGCCGGCCGGTTTATTATGAATTGCCACAACATCCGGAAACGACCAGGTTTTGTAGCCTTTCATCCGGGCGGTGAAACAGGCGATGGTATCTTCGCCGCCGTACTTCATCGACACAAATCCGCCAATCGTCTCATAGCACTGGCGCCGAAACACCATCAGGGCTTTGGGATTGGAACGGCGGTCATTCAACACCTTCCGCAACTTCCCATTGACATTGTCCATATACACCCCGGAAGCGATCCCAAGTGCGCGATCCGATTCCATGCGACTGATGATTTGCTCATAATAATTTTTCGGCAGAGAAATATCTCCGTCCAGAATCGCCAGGTAGTCATAGTCCGCCTCTTCGACCTGAGAAAAGCCCACCTGAATCGCATAGACGTTACTGGCGTAATACGTCTGAGACGGGTCTTTGTGGCGGCGACAATATTGAATCCACGGGTATTGCCCTGCATACGACTTGATAATATCAGCCGTACCATCCGTGGAATCATCATCGACGATCACCCACAACCGCGGCAGGACGGTCTGCGCAACCACCGCTTCGATGGTTCGGAGGATATAATCCTGTTCATTATAAACAGGCGTAATAATGATATAGTTTAAGTCCATTGATTTATTGTGCCAAAATTTCTTTTACACCCTGCCAATAAGCTTTCGCGGTGACATTCGCTTCATCAGCCTTTTCTCGACAACACAGTGACACCCCCTTCCAATAGGGAATTCGCAATGAAAACCAACCCGCGATCAAGCATTTAGACAGTCCGTAAACACATCGACTTCGGTGTTTCTTAATAAACAAAAGAATGCTTTTTCGCAACTGGATGATCATCTCCGGACGGACTTTTTTACTGCTGGCCCCGCCCAGATGTATAATCTCCGCATCCGGCGTAAACAGGCACTGCCAACCGGCTTTTGTAAACCGATAACACCAATCTGTCTCTTCAGCATACATAAAAAAACGTTCGTCCATCACCCCCACCTGTTCGGCGGCCTCTTTTTTCACCAGCATAAAACACCCCGTGACGACCTGTACGGGGCGACTGTCATCACGATTCCAATCGCCCATTCGCTCACGTCCAAAAATCGGTTTCGCGGCATACACCGGGCCAGTCCGGTCGCTGCCAAAATCAAATTCAACGGTCCCGGACACATAAAACAGGTGGGTTGAAGCGTTCTGTCAGCATTTAACACACGGCACCCGATTACCGCTGCAGTCGGATGTTCGTCAGCAAACGCAATGGTCTTCTGGATGGCACAATCCAAGACAACCGTATCGCTGTTGAGCAGCAGCCAATAGCGTCCTTGTGCAACTTCCATCGCCTGGTTATTGGCCGCGGCGAAACCCCGGTTCTCGGTATTTTTAATCAGCGTAACCTGTGGAAATTCCGCTTCAATTTTTTCAACCGAATCATCGGCAGAAGCATTGTCAACAACAATCACTTCAAATGATATCGCTTTTGTCTGCGCATAAACCGATCGAATGCAGTCCAGCGTAATCTGACAGGTATTCCAGTTTACAATGAGGATGGAAACGTCTAACATGTTTTACTCTTAGCGGTATTCACTTGAATGATCTGTTCCAAGGCATCAACGTCCTGTTGCACATTGAAATGCTTAGTCGCAAATTCGTACGCTTGGAGTGCAATCTGGTTCGCTTTTTCACGGTTCGACCAATAGTCTTTAATACATTGAACGGCGGCCGGCACATCACCGTCCGGGAAGACAACCGCATTTTGATCAGGCCTCAGATAATCACTCGTCCCGTCAGTCATATTGGTCAGCAGCGGCGTCTTAAAACACATCGCCTGTACGATGCCGATATGACCATTGGCAGTGGTTTTGTTCTTAATCGGCAAAAAGAACAGACGGGCATTGGCAATATGCCGGCAGTATTCGATCTCTGAGATACCGGAAACGACTTCAACATTGGCCGGAAGATCGACACCTGCCAGAGCCGCCGGATAGGCCAGCACCCGGAAAGGGATATCGGGAAGTTCAGCGGCAACCCGAGCCAAAAAGGGATAATCCCGTCCTGAAAACCCCGCCGAGACAATCATATCTTCCGGGCGATCTTGCAGATTCTGATAACGCGGATCATCCAAATAAGGGCCGGAATACAGCTTGACTGTGATCCGTTCAGTGGGAATGTTGAACACACGACCGTAAAGCGCGGCTTCATGATTCGAATAGACAACAATGTTTCGTACGTGTTTTAATGCAAAACGAGAAAACAAGCGTTTCAACCCTGTATATTCGCTAAGTACGTTAAAGTTCCAGACCACATGCTCAATTCTGCAACATGTCAGACGATTTACAAACCCCACAAACAGGGCAATTCTCGGATTATCGGAAACAATAAAGTCTAATTGGTATTTTCTCCATGAACACCTTAATGCAATCACCGTCAAAAGCAGATTGAAAAAATAAACACCCCGCCCCTTGCATTGAATATATTTTTTTATCCCGCGTTTGATATAATGGTGCTTGTCGTCTGCATTATAAAAAACAGCCCGGTCCGGGTCGGTTGTTACATGTTCTGCTAAAATCAAAATATTCATTGATTCACTTTCGAGCCGTAACCACTTTTCGGTAACGTCGAGGACGTTGTATCCTGCCAACGGTCTGTGTCGGCGTAAGACTTGCGAAAGCCGCTAACAGCAAAAACCACAGAATCCAGATCTGTCCGAAATATGAGACACCAATAAAATTCACACAATGAACGAAGAGACAAATACCTAACGCCCAGGCATGCATCAATCGAATACGTGACGTCCGCTGGCTTCGCCAGAGCCGTCCGGCACAGCGAAATGCGCACACCAGAATCACAACAAAAAACACTAGTGTCAGAAAGCCGCCATTAATACCTTCCAGGAGATACTGATTCGTTACATCCCCGGCATGAATTCTCCATTTATAAGCCACCACTTCCCCGCCGCAGCCCCAAAACCCCCAATCACCAAAGTTATTGATGGCTCGATCAATCAGCAAGAAACGATGATAGCCCGTTGAACCGCCGACAGCACTAATACGGGAAATCAAGTGCCAAACCGGCGCTTTCATCATAAAATGGAGCATTGTCAATCCAGCGACGCTTAACCAAAACAGATATTTCACATAATACCGAACAAAAAATAGTCCGGCCCCAAACATAATAGCAGCAACCCCCATGACAGGCGTACTGGAGGCACAACAGAGAATGATCACCATAGATGTACTCAACCCCGTCACTGCCAATGCTTTGTTTTTGCCGCCCTTCCACCACAGCACCCCAAAAAGCGGCATCAAAGAAGCCCAAAAACAACCGGCCAGAATCGGATGCGCAAAAGCGCCCTGACAACGAAGACGCCCTTGTCGAATACCGGTAATGGACGGCACACCCCCAAATACCGAAAAGAGATTGCGGCCCGTTCGGTCTTCAAATAAAAAGAATAAAACGACCGGAATACTGATCCATACCATCCCGACAGCAATGCGATCCAGATCACGCCAATCCCGAATCAAGCAACGCAGCACGAAATACATGCCAAACGAATTAAACGCAAAGCCAAGACGGTTAACAATCGCTCCGACCGTACCGACTCGAAGAACAAAAAATATAACAGAACTCAGTGTCCATAGAACGACAGCGGTATCCAATCTCCTCCAGGTAAAATGCAGATACTCTTTGCGAAGAATCAGCCGCAGAACTCCACAAAGAACCATGATTCGCATGAAGTCAAAGTCCATTCCTGCGATCACAATGCGCTGTGCGGAGGAGACAAAACAGGCCATCACCAGAAACGGCAAAACAGACCACCGTCTGGGCAGCAGCACCACAGAGAGTCCCAACACCACAATCGCCAGCAATCCTACCGGATGAACCGTGGTCTGGCCGACAAAGGCTGCCTTGCCAACAATATTTCCGCCTTCTTGCATTTTAAATCATCTCTGAAGTAGTATCTGTTTTCATCGGTCTCTCTCAACCGATCCACTATTTTTTTATCGTCCGCCCATACATTGCGCCCACATTGCGGCCCGGAATTCCGACCAGAACACTATTGGCAGGACAGCTTTTGGTCACCACCGCATTGGCTCCGACAATCGTGTTTTTCCCAATCCGTATTTCCCGACCACGATGGGTCACCACAGCACTGCCGCTCCCAAACCAACACCCCTCTTCAATAATAATCGTCCCCCCCTCAGTCACACCCTGATCCATAATCGGCTGCATCGGATTTTCAAACTCGTGAGAGTGATCCGTAATAAACACGCCCGGTCCAAAAAGAGCCTTGCGGCCAATTTCAATACGGTTTATACCGGAAACGGTACATCGCCGCCCAAACACACAACCATCATGGAATTTGATCACCGGTTGGCCCTTAACCGGACGAGACGCTTCAAATGGAACATTGATCCAGCAGTCTTTCCCAATTGAAATGTTATCGCCAAAAGATATATACGGCGCAGCGGCGTGACGAATGTCACAAGAAGGATGAAAAATCACATTCTTGCCCATATGGTCAAAATTCATCATCAGACGGATAATCCAACTGCAAACTCGATTTGTACCCGGGATATAAAACATGACTGTTTTCCTTTATATAGAGTGGCTTGACATGATCACTTTATCAAAAAGTTGTGCAAGCTGTTGTGTCAATTGCTTCCGTTCAAACTGGGCGATGAACGCATGATTGGGACGCACATCTAATCGGCGGGGACTTTTATGCCGCTGCAGCAATTCCAACAGTGTTGAAGCAATTTGGTCGGCATTATCTGGCTCACAGACATACCCCAAGGCCGCCTTCTCTAAAAAGTCCTGTACATCCCCTTTCGGCACCGTAGCCAAAATCGGTTTTTTCGCCGCCAGATATTCGTAGGTCTTGCCCGGAACAATCAATGGAAACTGACCGTTTTGCGGTTGATGCAATGGCAAAAACAGCACGTCCGCCTGCGACAGCACCTCAACGGAATGCTCGTGGTCCAGATAGCCGCGATAGTCAACCATCTCATCGACGCCGTGCGTTTTCGCCAACGCTTGATCGTCCGGCGTATAAGCACCCACAAATATAATCCGGATATCATTCTTGGCAATTTTACCCTCTTTTAATAAACAGGAAATCGCCTCGAATAAATGATGCGGTGTGCGTGTCAAAAAGTTTGAATTTCCAATCGAATATTTCACCCTGTTTTTAAATCGACGGGGCCAGTCTTTAACGCTTTTTCCCGCAGGACGATTTAACCTCAAAACCGAACGCATGTGAAAAACACCGGTGTGGACGATAACAAGCGGGCGTTCGGAACCGTCGAAATCGTTTGATGAAGGCGACGATTTAAAATCGTCCGCATCCCAGCCGTTGGTAATACACGTAAACTTATCCGGATCGAGTGCGTAAAAATGCTGCCGCGCCGCCGCCAGTGAGTTCGGCGTATTCATGATAACAGCGTCAGACCGTTCACACGCTCGTTCCATTGCATGTAGATCATTCAGATAATGTAATTTTGTGGCATAATAATTGATCGGGTCCAAGGCCCATGGATCACGCATATCCACGATCCAGGGAATGTGATATTTTGCCGAAAGCCGTCGAGCAGTTTCGGCCATATAAAAAGGACTGACCGAGGCGCATATCAGGTCGGGCTTTTCCTGCTCAACAGCGATTTCACCGGCCTGCTGTGCCGCATCAATCAAGCATCCCTGATGTAAATTCAGAAAACGTCCCGCCGCGGTATGAGACAATCGCGTGCGACAGGAATTCCGATTCGGCAAGTCGATGGCGTATCGACGCACATTTTGAACTTCCTGCATGAGTGTGCGGTCCTCCGCCTCTTCATCCGGAACAGTCGCCGCCGCGAGCACAGCGGGCTCATATCCAAATTGCGGCAGATATTTGCAAAACTTCGCAATCCGCTGAACACCTCCGCCGCCCATCGGCGGAAAATAATATGCTAAAAATAAGACTTTCTTCATAAATGCAACGCTGCTATATTCGATATTATTTATTGGACACTGAAAGCAATACCTCTTCCAGCTTTGCTATTTGTTTTTTTGTGTCATAATGTTGAACCATGCGTCGACGACCGGTTTTGCCCATAGCCTCGCGAAGATCGGCGTCGTCGCACAATTGCAGCATTCGCTGAGCCATCGCCTCCACATCTTTCTGGGGAACCAAAAAACCCGTTTCCCCATCAATAACCTGATCGACAATTCCAGAGGCGTTTGAACAGACCACCGGAAGCTCCATCGAAGAAGCCTCTGCGACCGAGACGCCAAAACCTTCCGCATCACCGGATGAAGCTACAATGGAATGCTGCACAAAAATATCGGCTTTCCGCATCTGATCGTTGACGACATCCCCCCCAACACTGCCGTGAAAAAAAACATTCGACTTTATCGCCAACCTCTCCGCCAATTGTTCAAGCTTCTCCTGCAGCGGCCCATCACCCAAAATATGCAATTGAGCAGTTGCATGTTGTTGAAGTACTTTTGAAAAAGCCTGTATCGTATATTCTAATCCCTTTTTCTCGACCAGACGCGAAACAGCTAAAAAACGTATAAGATCGCTGCGGCATTTGTCTTTCGGCATAAATTCATCCGTCGGAACACCACATGGAATCAGATGAACCTGCTGTTGAAGTATGCCTTGAGAAAGTAACCACTCCTTTTGATGAGTTCCGACAACGACAATCGCTGAAAAGTCCCGAAGTTTATTCAGAAGACTCCAGCGATACCAGCGATTATTAAGAGACGAAGAGATATCCAAACCGTGAAAATGAACGACGACAGGAACTCCCATTTCTTTGGCAACCGGCAATATACGCAATCCCATGAATCCAAATTGCGCCAGGATAACCGTTGGCTGAATTGATTTCAGATAGGTTCTGATCGCTTTTCTCTCATCACCGACACTGCCCAGAAAATTCCGTTGCGGCAAACATTGAAGGCGATTAAGCCATTTTGCCGTTCCCTTTTGATTTTGTGGCTCCGGGACAAAGTGAAGAATCTCAACCGGAATTCCGCCAAGCGGAAACCGCTCCCGGTTCAGGTGTTCCCAGGTTAACACATGAGGTTTGAGTTCTTTAAACCCCTTCAGTTGCCGCCACATCCAGACCTCCGACTGCCAGCCGATTGCATGCGACACAAATACCAGATTGGAACGCTCATCTACCAAATTATAGACTGCCTAATTGTTGTTCCCACTGCCCACCGCTTCCGGACGGACTCTACGGAAGAATCGATACAACTGAGGAAACAGCAGTTTGCTCCTTAACAGTAAGTATCGTTTATAATTAGCTTTTTTCATTTCAGGGAAATGTTTCACCAAAAATTTTGCCACGGAAAAGTTGCCTGCTGCCGCTCTCAGATGAGCCTCTCGCAATGCATGGATCGCATAAAATCGTTCCAAAAGACCTCTCTTGTCGGGCGGACACTCCTGCCTGATGATATCTGCTTCTATGTAATAGGCCTGCACGGGATTTTTCAACAATCCCTGCGAACAAATCCCCTTCACATCCGAATTTACGATTGCCAGATTTTCAGCCAGAAAATAAATACGATAGCTGAGAAATAACCGTATCCAAAGGTGCCAATCCTCGCCAAAATGATTGACCTCGGAATAACCCCCTAGATCGAGATACAATTGACGGCTCATAAAAACACTGCCGGGCTGAAATGCTCGTATAATGTGCTCTAGCTCTCGGTCTGAAATCGACGACGTGAGCTGCCAGGCCCCGGAATAATCTCGGCCGATGAGCCCCGAAATGCATTCAACGCTATGAATAACCTTGCCTTCAGCTTTGATCGTTCGCGACGACACACAGACATCACATTCCGGATGTTGCTGTAACGTCTCATAGGAACGCTTCAAATAATCCGGCATCCACTCATCATCCGCATCCAAAAACGCGACATAGGTCCCTTGTGCCTCCTTGACGCCGCGGTTACGCGCGGCGCCGGGACCGGCATTTTCCTGCTGGATCAATCGCAGCCGCCGGTCTTGATAGCCCCGAACAACATCCGGGCTACCATCGGTTGAACCGTCATCGACAACAATCAATTCAAAGTCGTCAAAACTCTGAGATAAGATCGAATCCAACGCCCGGCTTACATATTCAGCTTTGTTATATAACGGAATGATGACGGAAATTTGCGGCATAAAAATTAAACCTTAACATTACATCCATTGCTCATTTTTCTCTGAACCCTGTCTGGCACGCGAAATGAGATTTAAGACTGAATGAGCGGCGACATTTTTGGCACCAAGATACATCAATCGTTCTTTTAGCCCTTTCAGACCTTTTGCCTCCCTTACTTCTTCGGCCATCGTCGCATTCATTTCCTGAAATGCCAGCTTCAGCATACATTTCAGGCGATAATTGTCCATCGGTTCCAGAAGACTCCCGGAGACATTATGTTTCTTACCAAGATAAAGAAAAAGATCCGTTTTACTAATTTGGAAACGCAGGTTTTTCGTAACATCCTTACTTTGGCTGACTGATTCGGCAAGGATATTATAGGTAGCCAGCGACTCCGGGATAAACCCAATTTCACTAAGGGCGTTGATCTCCATCCAAAGCTGTGTATCGCCCATGAGGAAAGAGCCCTCTTTAAAGAGATAAGGATCTTCAGCCCTCACCCGCTCCACCAACTCTCTGCGGAGCATCACGGTACATGTTAAAATCGCAGAACCTATACGGTCGGCATTGTAAGCAGTAATATAATCCTCAACGCGACGACTGTCCGGAACCTGCCAACCCCGATGTTTCACATAGTTTTTTATTCTCAAATCGGTGTCAACATGGTACACGTCGTAGTCAGAACACACTAAACCGCAGTTGGGATTGCCCTCCAGATAGTCCGCTTGCTTTTGCAATTTATCATTCCGCAGCCAATAGTCGTCGCCATCACAATAAGCTACATACTTGCCGCGACAAGCCTTGAATGCCCGGCGACCGTTTTCATGCATGCCCACATTCTGATCAGATGTTATCGGCCGGATCATATCCGGGTATTTTTCGGCATACTCAAATACAATCTCACGGGTTCCATCCGTTGAACAGTCTTCGCCAATAATCACCTCAAAGGGGAAATCCGTCTTCTGAGACAGAACAGACTCTATCATGTGGCGAATATAAGGCGCATGATTATAAGTAATCATCCTGACACTCACAAGAGGCTCGGTCATCGCTCAACTCTCCTTTCGAATTCTTCTTAAAGGCAACCGACTCAGAACAATCTCTTCAGCTTCCTGATAAGCCGGCAGTTTCCAAATCCGACACAAAAGTGTATAGACAGCAGCCCCGACAACAAGCTGTATGATAAACAAAACCGGCAGATTATTAATTGGCAAATAAATGACTCCGCAAACAGCCAACCCCATCAGCAAAGCATTGATCAAATAAGGGTAAATATCCTTTATTTGCTCCTTCATCGAATAGCCTATAATGATCTTATTATAATAAACATTCAAACCGTAACTGAGAATGGAGACGGCAACCTGCCCCCAAATCATCGCCATGACGCCCCATCGCCATGTCAGAACGATATTGATAATGATAAGAATCTTGGACAATGCCTCTATTTTCAAAACTAAATCAGATCGCCCCAAGGCACGGAGAACGTTCAAATTAATAAAAATTAATGGAAGCATTAAGCCGCCCAAACACAGAACCTCTAAATAAGGAACACAAGCTTTCCATTTACTCGTCAGCACAACAAAAACAAACGGATAAGCAACAACCGCTAAACCGATCATAACAGGAAAATTTATTAGCACCATGGTAGTTAAAGACTTCCTCATCGCACGTTTTACACGCTCACGATCATCCTGAATCTTTGAAAACACCGGAAACGTCACACGCCCAACCATGGCGCACAGCGTCCATGACGGCATGGTTTTTAAACTTTTGGCCCGAGTATAAAGCCCCAATGTTAAAGGCGAGAAGATCCTTCCAATAATAATAACATAAATATGTTCGAAGACCACATTCAATAAACCCGAAACAAGCAGTTTAGAACCATAACTGAACATTTCACGCAATGAACTCATACTGAAAATGAGCGCCGGACGCCAACTGTTCAAGATCCATAAAAGTACAACTCGGAATACGGCATTCGACAATTGCTGAATCGCCAGACTCCAGACACCGAAGCCGTAATAGGCGAATGTAACACCAATAATCCCCGAACAAAGGCTGGCTGCGAGCGATATTTTTGTCTGTGTCTTAAAATCGATCTCTTTAATCAACAGGTTGCCTTGAACCATCCCCAGTGAGTTGATCACAATCACCAAGGATAACACCCTCAATAGAGAGGTCAGAACCGGTTGTTTGAAAAAGGCCGCAACCCAAGGCGCAATCAGACACAGTAAAACGGTAATCACAATTCCAACAAAAATATTAAAATAAAAAATAGAGTTCTTGTCTTCTTCGGTGATGCTTTGCTTTTGGATCAGCGCCGCCCCAAAACCACTGTCCATGAGCGTCCAGGACAACGCAATAAAAATCATCAACATTCCAATAAGCCCGAATTGCTCCGGCGCCAGCAACCGTGCTAATATGATATTAATAACAAATTGCACGCCGCGCAGACCGATCGCTTCAATAAACCCCCACGCGGCCCCTCGTACCGCTTGTGCTTTTAGTGTTTTCTGCGATGACATGTCCAAACGGATGCTTCCTTTTATTAGAAAAAACTCAACCGCCGTGCTTGTGACAAACAAAAACCGTATTTATTAGGCCCGTACCTCATCCGAGTTCCACGCGGATGAGCGTTGTAATAGTGGCCATGGTTTGCTGCATTTCCTGATATGTTTCAAACTCCAGAAGAACAATCCCCACCGTACAATGCGACCCCATATAAACGTCCACCAAATCCCCCGGGTTCTTGAATAAACGGTATTGAATTATATTCCCTTTTAGAGTCTCATCAATGTGTACCGCTTTAAAAGTGCCCTGTTCCAAAGAATGGATTGCATGATAAGCACATTTCTTTTCGGAAAGCGGTTCACAACAGTCCTGACAACAAAGCATTGAATGCCCCAGAGCCGTTTCGACCGAATATTGAGCGAGATTAAAACCACTGTAATGATAAACCAGTTCCGGCAGCAAATTCCCTCCGGCTCGCGGCCCCACCTCCATCAAAATCGGCTGATCGTCTGACTGGCACATAATTTCGAGATTCAAGGCGTCATAGGACAATCCCAATTGTTTCACAAGATGTCCAAGCTGTTTTTTTATTCTTTGACTCAGACCTTTGCTGGCAGCACTGGGAAACAACATGCCCGTCGGCACAAACTGATTACCTTCTTCGCCGGCAAGCTGGTCGCCAAGACACATAAAGCTCAACTTACCATCCAAGACAAAGGCCTCGCCTCCGATTTGTGGCCCCTGTCTTTCAATGTATTGTTCGACAATGACACGTTTACAGCGGGAAAACGGCATCGCATATTCAAAGGCCGCTGTCAATTCCCCAACCGTCGTCACCTTGGAAACCCCCCGGCTGCCGGAGGAATCCACCGGCTTAACCATCACCGGAAGCGCAATCGTATCAATGGCATCAAGCATTTCATCAACAGAAGTAAAACTGTATGCCCATGGACAGCAGAATCCACTGGATCTGGCAAACTGTCGATATAAATCCTTATTGCTCAGAATACGGACTGATTCAGGAGGATTTGATGCAAGGCCCATGGCGGTGGCGACATACGAAGCGGTAAAAGCAGCCGGATCAGACGCGTAAGCCAGAATACCGTCAATACGACACCGCTTCGAAAGAGATAAAACCCCCTCAATATCTAATGTACTGATATTATGATATTCATTCGCAAGCCGATGCCCGGGATTTTCAGGTAAATAGTCGCAGGTGATCACATAATATCCCGCTGATCTGGCATATTCGATAACCGGTAATTGAAAATGTGTTCCACCTAAAATTAGAAGCCGTTTCAAGCCCATGTCCTCCTTAAAATCATCTCTTTTTTCCGATCGCTTCGATAATATCGCCAATTTGATTGACATCGCTGTCGGTTAAATTGGGATAAAGCGGCAGCACCAGAATACGTCCGGCAACGTCTCTGGCCACGGTTAGCGGATCGGTCACGGAGACAGATCGATAGCAGGCAAAATCATTCAGCAGCGGATAGAAATATCGACGTGCAAAGACATTATACTTTTTTAATGCTTCATAAAGTTTATCCCGACTAAGACCAAATTGAGTTTCGTCCACCTCAATCGGCATATAAGCATAGTTATACGACACATCTTTGGGTAATGGTCGCGGCAGTCGAAGACCTTCAATCACGCTGAGTCTTTCAAGATAGCATTCATAAATACGTTTGTAAGAGGCAATAATATCCGGTAGATGGTTGAGAACCATCTCACCCATCAATGCCTGGAACTCATTCATTTTAGCATTGGTTCCGGGCATAACCACTTCCGTTTCGTTTTCAAACCCAAAATTTTTCAGATAATCGAATGTCTTTTTCAATCCAGCGTCAGGAAATGTCAGCATCCCTCCTTCAATCGAATGGTAAAGCTTCGTCGCGTGAAAGCTGAACATGCTTAAGTCGCCATAGTGGCCGATCGAACGACCGTTGACCGTCACGCCGAAGGCATGGGCCGCGTCATAGATCAATTTCAATTGATGTCGTCGGGCGATATCGGCCAAGGCATCCAGTTGGCAGGGATGACCATACACATGCACCGCCAGAATGGCTGTTGTCCAGGGCGTAATCGCCGCCTCCACTTTTTCCGGATCCAGCGTATAATAATCGGGTTCAATGTCGACAAATACCGGGCGGATTTTATTCCAGTAAAGTGCATGCGTGGTGGCGACAAAGGTAAACGGCGTCGTAATTACTTCCCCACTGATATCCATGCCCTGCAGGGCTATCTGCAAGGCCAGGGTGCCATTATTAAACAAGCACACGTTGTCGGTTTCAAAATATGCGGAAAGCTTTCCCGTATAACGACGCAGCACCGGACCGTCATTCGTCAGCCACTCATTATCCCAAATCTCCTGTAATCCTTCACAGAACGCCTGCCGGTCGGGCATAAACGGACGTGTCACATAGATTGGGGTTTCAAATGGTTTAGTCATAGTTCCCAAACTCCTTGATAGTGTTTTGTTCGCGGTCGCCTCAAAAGACGGAGATACCCGGCTTTGAGACACAACACGAAATCTCCTTCATAACGGTCAAAACAACAGTATAAGCAATCCCACAGGGTTGAAATTTATTGCGATATTGGAATGAAATGGCGCACTCCGTGCCCGTCGGTCGCAGAAAAAATCGCAACACGCTGCCAAAAAATCATACAAGAATCGACTCCGTTCGAAATTTAATTTACTAAATTCTTCTCGACAGAGCCTGCCTGAAATAGTCAAATGTGCAACAATAAAAACGACATTATTAATGGCTTTATCGGCATATTGGCCTCTCGTTTAACAGTAAACAGAGCAATATTCTCTAAAATTTTCCACAGTATTCTAATTCTTGAACGTCTTAAATTGATTCTGGTTCAATGAAATATATCCGTTTTTTTATTTTAGCTAAAATTTCTCTTTTATCCCCTGTGTTATAAGACCTTAAGGGGCTGTGCTTGATGATTACACTGCAGAATACATCTCCGCCCTGGTCTAAAAAGCCAGAAAGTATCGTTTCCAATCCTCTCCCGTGAAATAGGACTGGCCCCTCTTATAAAACCCCGAAAGGACGACAAAATAAGGGATTTCCAGTAGGAATATCTGAGTATGTTCCAGCAAAGCATTGCAGAGTCGATAATATTACGATGATCGTAAAGAGTTCGATATCGCCGCATGGTTATGAACCGTCAATTGAAGCCGTTTTGCGTTTTAACGTTTGCGACAATCAGCGATCAGAACTGGAAAAACGGAGTGAGTAAGAATTGCTTTTCCTTCTTCACTCAAAAAACAACAAAAAAAAATCACACAAAAGCTGACTTTTAAAAAAATAATTCAAAAAAACTTTTCGATAGAACCTGCCTGAAATAGTGGAATGTGCGACAATAAAAACGCCATTATCAGTATCCGTATCGGCACATTAATCTCTCGTTTAAAAGTAAACAGAGTAAGATTCTCTAAAACTCTGACCAGAAAGCTTTTTCAAATGAAACGTGGCTCAAAAAATCTTATATTTCCCTTGAAAACCTTCTTCCCTTTTGTATATTATGGGACTTGGAGGGATTAAGGTTCACTATTGTTAGTATTCCGGCGAATACACCTTAGAGTATATAATTTCCATTGTGTTGAAGTATTTGATATTGCAGTATTGCTATTATTTTTTTCATAATCCGACATCTTTGAACACGCCGAAATAACCTTTCTGAGAAAACATCCGATAACTGTTTGTGTGTAGACGTCTGCGCATCCACTTGGATGCCAAATTGGCGTTATCACAGCAGCAGTGTTCGGTTGACATAGGGGGTCGGTCCAATCACGATTTTAGATGGAGGCCGTTTAGAAAACTGCTGTGGGAATTTAATAATTTATTGTCGTTTTTTTCCGCCTTTCAGGTGCTTTGTAATTTATGCTTTCTAAGACGAAACGAGAAACTATGTCTAAAGTTTTCAAAGCTAAAATACGACGAATTAAATGTCTCAAAACACAGGTTCTAAAGGCTTTTTTAAATATATATTGGAGTTGAATAAATGAGTTTCAACAAAGTCGTGAAGCAACAAAAGAATTACCATTTTGTCTTGTATTTAGCACTTGCTCTACTCATCAATAGTACGTTCGCAGAAGTCGGACCGAACTGGATTGAGCAATGGGGCATCCGCTGGACGTTTGATAAAAACATTTCAGCCGATGGCGCCGGCGGCACCTATCAGTACGGAACCTTTGTAAACGGTGATTACTGGGTTGTTGGCCCGGTCAATATTATTGCAATCAATCCTCCCTGTCAAACCGTCAACGGACGTTTGACCAACGGGTCACAGGTCAATCCAACAAATAACTGGGTACAGGGTTATGATGCAAACGCTCCCTGGTACAGTGAAGAAGTAAATGTTGGATTAAATATCAGTTCTTCCAATGCGCTGTATCTTCCCGCGCACAGTTCGCTGGTTTCAAGCATCGGACTGTACACGCCAACCAATCTTACACAGCTCTCGGATGCGGCGATATTAACCGTCCTGCCCAAGGCGGCTTCTGCTGATGCGTTTCGCCCCGCCTACTGCGGCAATGATAAAAGCATTCGTTATACCAAATCGTCAATTGATTATTCGGTATTAAAGAAACTCTCGGTCGTCCCGGGGACTCCAAGCATCTCAGGATTAGAGCGGGATTACGAAAGACCCAGAATTGATCATGCACCCGTTCCACACGGGCAGAAGATCAGACCCCACTACAACTACAACAGCAGTCCCTATGGCCGTGACTTAGCAAAAGCTTCAACCAAAGCAGCCCTTGTACTGAACTTGAACTTTTCGAATGAAGATAAAGAAACACTCTTGATTCGTTATCTTCAATACGGTATTGATCTGTTTGGGATCATCCAAACGGACGGTGAAGGTTGGCACGGAGACGGCGGTCACGCCAGTGGTCGCAAATTGCCAATCCTCTTTGCCGGAGCGGTGTTGCACGACAACAATATGAAAGCAATCGGAGCCATCAGCGGACAGTACCTCTATACCGACCCCTACGGACCCGGAAACAGACCTCCTAATTACAAAGATTTCGGTGAAGACGCTCAGGTATTCTACGTTGCTCCATTGGAAGTTGAGATCACCCACGCTAGCTGGTGGGCACCCGATTCCAGGGACCAGGCAATACCCTATGAAAACTCTGACATCGGGCTTCCCGAGTGGTCGCAAACACACTCACATGCGCCTAAGAAGTGTACCAACTGGTGGGACGCCATCTATCGCGAAGTCGCCGGCTGCACATTCCCCGGCACCGCCATGGCCGCCCATATTATGGGCTTGAAACCACTGTGGAACAATCCCGCCTTTTTCGACTACAGTGACCGTTATATGAATGTCATCACCACCGATGCGGCCTTTTCGGGTTGGCAGGGTGGAACCAATGGCGTCGGTGATTTCACCATGAATATGTGGGATGCCTACCGCGCCGATTACGGAGCCATCTGGCCTGACTCCGGCTCGACAAAAATAACGTACGCCCTCTCCGTCGCATCACTCAACGGAACTGTCCAGGTTGATCCTGAAGCAACCGTTTACAACGCAGGACAGGTCGTCACGTTAACGGCAGCAGCCGATGACGGCTACACATTCGATGGTTGGTCCGGCGATGCATCCGGTACGACCGAAACCGTTTCAGTTACGATGGACGCAAATAAAAGTGTAACGGCAAACTTTTCGCTGATACCCGATCCCGACAATGGCGGAACAGACCCAGACGGCGGCGAAAAAACCGAGAAACCCATCAGTTCGCCCGTTCCCGTTGCAAAGTGGAATTTTAATGAATCGATTCCCGGCTTTGCACGTGATATCTCCGGAAATGAACTGCATGCAACCCTGAATGCAACCGTTGAACGGTCCGCCGATATGGGCAGCGTTATCTTTAACGGCACCGACAGTTACATTGATTGCGGCAACAACGACCAGCTGAATCTCGGAAGTGCCATGACACTTTCGGCCTGGGTCAAAGTTCAGAATCCGGATCTCAACCGATATATCCGCATTATATCCAAAAAGAGTCCCTGGGACAGTCCCAGCGGTTATCAAATGGAATATAATCCTTCGACAAACAGCCTGTTTGTTTTAGGCTCCGGAGCCGACCTCGCCAGAGCAAACAATGTTGATCTCGACACCAATTGGCATCATATCACCGCCGTCGTCGAAGGATCGCACGCCATCATCTATGTCGATGGCGTAGACCGCACAACCGATGCCTCTATCAGTCCTGTCGTCAGCAATGATCGGCCTCTCGAAATCGGTCGTGAAAGTGAAACACTGGGACATTTCGACGGTCAAATCGACGATGTCATATTGTATAACCAAACCTTGACTGAAACCGAGGTTCTGGAACTCTACCAAAAGGGACGCAACAACGATCTGACCTCACACTATCTGTTTGACGAGATCGATGATGAACGGGTCACCGACAATTCGGGATGTAATCTGGACGGCATACTGGTCAACGCCCCTGAATGGGGACAGACCTGGGCGTCTGAAGAACACCTGTGCTTTAACGGCACCTCGCAGGCGGTTGAGGTGAAAATCGCCGCACCCGTCAACGCCGGAACACTGGCAATGCTCGTAGAGCCTGCTTCGAAGTCTGGACCTCAATTCCTGTTCGGACATACCCTGTATGACACAAATATGATCTGGCTCTATACCATTTCAGGTCAACTGGCACTCGGCTTGGGGGACAAATCCACCCTGGCAACAAATATCGCCACGCTCTCAGCGGGCGAGCTGTATCATGTCGCACTGACATGGGACAGCACAAACTATTGCGTTTATGTGGACGGCAACATCGCCGCATCCGGGACTTATTCCGGATTGAATGAGCTGGCGTCAACCGCTGACATCGCCAATATGGGAACCGAATCCTATCGAAATGAAGAACTGGGATTCGAAGGTATCATAGACGATGTACAGATCTATGCACGCACGCTTTCTGCAAATGAAATCAAGACCCTGATGCTAACGCAGAGGGTCAAAGAAAATAAAGAACTGGCATTCACAATTTACGGCGAAGACCAAAACGGAATTCCCTATGTCTATACCGCCGAGAACCTGCCTGCAGGCGCTGTCTTTGATGTAGCCACGCAGCAGTTTGCCTGGAGACCCTGGTACAACCAGTCCGGCGAATGCCAAATACAGTTCACATCAGAGGATGGCACCGATCAACAGACAGTGACCCTGTCGGCCCGGGACGTCCAACTGAGTGACTGGTATCGAGAATTTCTGGATCAACAGGGCAAACTCTAATGATTCAATGACGTGATAGTAAGACCGCGATTTGGGGGAGATTTTAAATACAAATCGTAAGGTTTATGCAGCAAGAGAAAACACCATAGAGTGAATAATGAATAGTTTAACACGGAGTAACAAAACAATGAAGTGGACTCACTGTGTCTATGTGTTTGGAATCTGCGCTGTCATCGCAACGGGATCCGTTGTCAATGCACAGATAATCAACGACGAAAATGCCTGCACCTGGGGCATCCCAAATGATGAGTTGTCGATTCCATCCGACAGCATTATCACACAGGCTGTTCTTGTGCTGAACAATGTTCGCAGCACACGCAGCAATGCCGGCCTGTACGTTCAGCTTCTTGATAATCCGGATGCGGATATCGAAGAACTCGCCGATGCACAGTCCGGAAACTATTTCGGAACGCACGGTGCCCTGTTAAAGGAAGTTAGCTCCGATGAACTTTCTTCAACACCACAAAGCATTACCATTGACCTGAATCAGGTGGATGATCCCCAATCCTGGACACGCAATATCTTTCAATCGGCTCCTGTTATCACACTGGCCGACTCATCGACCGTCACCTGCAGTTCTTCGATGCTGTCGCTGTTCGATTATGCCGGCACCGGCCGATCTTTCGGTTTTGGCTTGGATTGTGACGGCGTTGCCATTGATGCGATTAGCCTGCAGATTACAATTGAATCGAGAACCGAACTGAGTGCGCCAAAAACAGTGACGTTCTCGGCAGGTGCGGTAAACAATGCACCGGTCCTGCAATTCATTGACGACCAAACCATCACCGAAGGTAAAACACTCAGCTTTACCGCCCAAGCCGCAGACGCAGACGGTGACAGCCTCACCTATAGCGCAACGGCCCTTCCGGACGGTGCCGCGTTTGCCAACGGAACATTCATCTGGACGCCCGCCTATGATCAGGCCGGAACGTACCAGCTAACCGTGGCAGTCAGCGACGGGACCGAATCGGACACTCAACTGGTAACAATTGCGGTCCTGGATCAAAATCGGGCACCCGTCCTGAACAGCATCGGCAGCAAAACTGTTTCGGAAGGAAAATCCCTAAGCTTCACCGCATCCGCAACAGATCCTGACGGCGACTCGGTGGTTCTCTCCGCCAATAGCCTGCCAAGCGGTGCGACGTTTAAAGCCGGCATCTTCAGTTGGACACCCGGATACGATCAAAGCGGAAGCTATAAAATAACAATCGCAGCGTCAGACGGTATTTTGTCAGACAGCGAAACAATCACCCTGACCGTGAACAATACGAACCGGGCGCCTGTCCTTGCTCAAATTGCGCCCAAGACGATCAACGCATTTGAAACACTCACGTTCACCGCTTCCTGCAGCGATGCCGATGGTGACAGCGTCAGCCTGTCGGCTCAAAATCTGCCTCAAGGGGCAACGTTTACAAATGGCACATTCACATTCACGCCCACCAATCAGCAGGCAGACACCTATCAGGTCACCATCGTTGCTAATGACGGCAACGGCGGCACCGATACAACCACCGTACAGGTCACCGTCAAAGCAGTCGTTCTCGATTGGGCTCAGGTGCTCTATGAAGATTTTGAAGGCGGAATGGGCCGGTTTACCGACGGCGGCAAAGACTGCAAGCTCTATGTGGGCAGATACGCTCATCAGGGCTCCTATGCAGCCAATATCCAGGACAACAGCGGCGTAGACTCCTCATTCTATCTGACCAATGGCATTGACATCTCAGGCAAATCAGAAATGAAGATTGAATTCTGGTACATGCCCGTTTCAATGGACAATTCAAAAGAAGACTTCATGCTGCAATACTATGATGGCTCAGACTGGATTACAGTAAAGAAATGGGCGCTGGACATTGACTTCCAGAACGACAAATTCTACGCTGAAAGCGTCACGCTGAAAAACACCGACTACACCTTCCACAAAGGAGCCAAGATTCGGTTTATATGCGACGCCTCAAGTAACTACGACGATGTGTACATTGACGAGATCAGCATCTCGGTCAAATAACCAAGTGACTCGAAAAACAAACAGACCTTTCAATAGACGGCCTGCGACAAAGATGTCCGGGCCGTCTGTTTTTCATTTCGGCCAATGTGCCAAGCAGCCGCTACGGGGCTTCGGGTAAATAGTGGAAGAATTCGTCAGACAATTCCTGAGCCAGTATGATAGCCGCCGTCTCTGAGCTGGAACTGATCTGGACCTGTGCAACATACTCGGCACGCCCGTTGGTCACCTTCGGCCGTCGAAATCGAAGACCCGAAAAACTTGTGTGATCAGATGTCACCGTCCCGTTAAGGACATAATAATTGACAACGGTCACCTGCTGATAATCCAAACCGGGGCGGTGAAACTGATGGATTAAAACCGGAATTTCCTTTTGACCGACAGTCAGAATCGTATCCTCTCGTGTGCCGTCATGCGTCCACCCCCCACCGGTATAGCAGACGCGGGGACGATGCCCCAGCATCCGCCGGGGTTCGGCGGTATAAGCCACATAAACGCTCCCCTGAAGACGCCGCTTCGGGTCCACGTAAACCCGGCTCAAGTAATCATCATTGGAAGCCACCTTCAGAACCGTCTCTGAAATAGTCAGCGGATAGCCCTGCCAGTCGCCAAAATGCATCGGAAACTCGTCGAACGGAATGGCCGGGTAAACCTTAATCTCACTCAGAGCGTGAAAATATGACGCTGTTTGCCGGTACACCCAGCCGGAACTCAGCAACAGGACCACGGTCATAGCAGAATAAACAATAAATCTTTGTCTTGTGCGCATCGGCAATATCCCAAAAGATCCCCCAAACTCCAAATTCAATTCGTTCAAAACCGTCTCTGGATAAATTATAACGTGATCTGAACGCATTTGTCAATAAAACTGCCTTTATATCGACTTTTTTTATCAGAAACTACATACCTTTATTGACAGGCCTTAGGCATTTTACTAAAATGACGTGTGAATTTTTTGTTTTAATATAAACAGAGGGAATAATTGAGGTATTATTATGGAAGCACTTGCCTCGGGAATACGGCAATTTATCGTTGATAATTTTCTGTTTGGCGAAGATCAGGGATTGGCCAATGAGACCTCCTTCATGCAGTCAGGGATCATCGACTCCACTGGCATTCTGGAACTGATCAGTTATCTGGAACAAACACAGGGCATCAAAGTTCAGGACGATGAACTGATCCCCGAAAATCTCGACTCCATTAATAATATCATCCAATTCCTTAAAAAGAAGGCTCCATGTGCGGAATAGGCGGCACATGTTCTCTATCGCCATCATCCCCCCCGCCGCAGGCGGATCTCTTATTACAGATGCTCGCAGCAATCCGTCACCGGGGACCAGACGAAGCGGGACTGTATCTGGATGACCGGGCAGGCCTGGCCCATGTCCGCCTGAGCATTATCGACCTGAGCAGCGGCACCCAGCCCATTCACAACGCCGACAAGTCCCTCTGGATCATTTTTAACGGCGAGTTGTTTAACTATCCCGAACTGCGTCAACAACTCCTCTCATGCGGCCACACCTTCTACACAACCTCAGATACCGAAGTCATCCTGCATTTGTATGAAGAATACGGACCGCAATGCCTGGATAGGATGAACGGTCAATTCGCTCTGGCGATCTGGAACTGCCGCGACCAAGAGCTTTTCCTGGCGCGCGACCGGGTGGGTATCCGCCCTCTGCATTACACGATCCTGAATAGCCAACTGTACTTCGCCTCGGAAATAAAAGCCCTGCTGACGCTGCCGGGCATCCGACGCGAACTGGATGCGACGGCACTGCAACAAGTCTTTACATTCTGGACAACACTCGGCCGGCAAACGGCATTTGAAGACATACACGAACTGCCCCCCGGACACTACATGCGCATCAAAAACGGTGATGTCCAGATAAAACAATATTGGCAGCTCCGTTTCCCGGAAAACCGCAATCATACAAATGAATCGCTGGAAAAGATCACCGAGCAATGCGATGAAATTTTAACCGATGCGATTCGCATCCGGCTGCGAGCGGACGTCCCGGTCGGCGCATATCTCAGCGGCGGGCTGGATTCGTCCGGCATCACCGCCAAAGTCGCCAACAACTTCAACAACGACCTGCAAACCTTCGGTATTCGATTTGAAGAAGACGCGTTTGATGAAGGCGACAGCCAGCAGGCAATGGTGTCACATCTGAGCGTCCGGCACACCGAAATCAAGGCAACCAATGAACGGATTGCCCAATCGTTTCCGGAGGTCGTGTATCATGCCGAAAAACCGATTCTCCGCACCGCTCCGGCACCGTTGTTTTTGCTGTCGAAAAAAGTGACCGAGTCGGGGCTCAAAGTCGTCCTGACCGGCGAAGGCGCCGACGAAGTCTTCGGCGGATACAACATTTTCAGGGAAGCCAAGATTCGGCATTTTTGGGCACGCCAACCGGGCTCACAAAAACGCGCGGCCCTGCTGGAAAAGCTGTACCCTTATATCTTCAACAATCCAAGATTAGGCGCAACGCTGAGAGCTTTCTTTGCAAGGGATTTGGAAAATACCACAGACCCGTTTTATTCGCACCGCATCCGCTGGTTCAATACCGCCAAGATCAAAACATTTCTCTCGCCTGATTTTTGCAACCGGCAAGACACCTCAGCAATGGAAGAACAATTGCTGAAATCTTTGCCGCAGGATTTTGATACCTGGCACCCGTTCTCCAAATCACAGTACCTGGAAACGAACCTCTTCATGAGCAATTATCTCCTGTCCTCTCAGGGCGATCGCATGGCCATGGCAAACTCCCTCGAAATCCGCGTCCCCTTCCTGGATCACCGGCTGATTGAGTTCATGAGCCGGGTGCCCGCAAAATGGAAAGTACTGGGACTGAACGAGAAATTCCTGCTGAAAAAAATCTTCCGGGACATCCTCCCGGCCTCGGTCGTACAGCGCAACAAACACCCTTACCGGGCGCCGATTTCCCAGACACTGCTGAATAACAGCACCGACTACATCAATCATATACTCAGCGATGAAATGATCGAAAAAGCCGGGATCTTTAACGCACAGAAAATCGGCCGATTGACCGGCAAAATCAAACAGTCGGACAATGCCGGCGAAGTCGATGCCATGGCCCTGTGCGGCATCGTTTCAACCCAGATCCTCTATGACAAATTGATCGCCCGGCAGCCCCAATACAAACCGATTGACAAAATCGACCTGTTCATCGACAAACGATCACAGAAGGACGTCCCTGACACGCTGCACTGGAAAAGGAGCGAATAAATGATGCCCCGGCCAACACTGATACATGACTACTTAACGATCACCGCACAGCAGTATGCCCAAAAGCCATTCCTGGTTTGCGGCGATCAGTCATACACATTCGGTGAAATTGACGCACGCTCGACCTCGCTGGCACATCGGTTAATCGAACGGGGCATCGGCCCTCAGGACAAAGTCGCGATCCTGCTGGACAACTCCGCCGAAACCGTCATTTCTCTCTACGCCGCCTCGAAAGCAGCCGCCGTCTTCATCGTCATCAACGGCGCCGTCAAGCCCGCGAAATTACGCCACATCCTCAACAACAGCCAGGCAAAGGTACTGATCACCCATAACGCCAAAGGCCGCGTCGTCTTGCAGGCTCTAAAGATACTGGACCAAAAGCCATCAGTCATTTGGGCCAGCCCTCATGGAAAAGTCTCCACGGCCTTATCAAAAGCCGCCCCGTCTTACAATTGGAATGACATAATCACGGAAACACCCGGCTGCAACGCCGATTCCCTGCCGCGGGCAAATCCCACGGACCTGGCGGCGCTCATCTATACCTCCGGTTCTACCGGTGAGCCGAAAGGCGTCATGCAGCCGCACGATAAAATGATCGCGGTAGCCCAAAGCATTATCCAATATCTTGAAAACGACAGCAGCGACGTCATCCTGAATGTCTTGTCGCTGGCTTTCGGATACGGATTGTACCAGGTACTCATGGCGGCCATGTTCGGCGGCACCGTGCTACTGGAAAAAGGCTTTGTGTATTTGCATGACACGCTCAAAAAAATCGCCCAACACAACGTTACCGCGATGCCGGTCGTCCCGACGGTGCTGGCGATGATGTTTAAACTGAAAAATCTGCAGGACTACGACTTTTCTTCCTTAAAATATATCACCAACGCCGGCGATGCACTGCCGCTGCATCATACCGCCCTTCTCAGAAAACTCGCACCCGACGCAAAAATATATCCCATGTACGGTCTGACCGAATGCGTCCGCGTCAGTTTTCTGTCGCCGGAGTTGATCGATCAACATCCGTCATCCGTCGGACGCGAAATCCCCAACTGCACCGCATTCGTCGTCGATGAAAACGGCAATAAAGTCGCCCCCGACCAAATCGGTGAACTGGTCATCACTGGCGACAATGTGATGAACGGTTACTACAGAGACCCCGAGCACACCGCTGAAGTCTTCCGCAATGCACCGGATGGATCGGTCCGTCTCTACACCGGCGACCTGTTCAAACGCAGCAAAGAGGGTCTGCTGTTTTTTATCAGCCGAAAAAACGACATGATTAAAAGCCGCGGCGAACGCGTCAGCCCCCTGGAGGTCCAAAACATCCTGCTGGACATCGAAGGCGTCGCCGAAGCCGCCGTCATTGGCGTCCCGGACGACATGTTCGGCCAGGCCGTCAAAGCCTTTATCGCCCCCGCAGACGGTCATTCGCTCACCGAAGAAATGATCCTGAAAAACTGCACGGAAAACATGGAAAATTACATGGTTCCAAAATATATCGAATTCATGCCGACGCTGCCGAAAACCCCCAACGGAAAAGTGGACAAAAGAGAATTGAAAAAAAGAGAAGCTTGACCTCCCCGCTGATACGACTATAATAAAAGCTGTTCGAAAGCACATTCGGAAGGGAGAAAAATGAGACAATTTCCGACATTGCTCCAGGATACATTAATGCTCAGTGCGGAAAAATTCCCGCAAAAGGCGGCCGTCATTTGTAATGGCCAAACCTGCACCTATCACCAACTCAATCAAAAATCGTCACTGCTGGCCGAACAACTGCGAAAAATGGGTATTCAACCCGGAGACCGGGTAGCTGTCTTTGCAGACAACTCAATTGAAAGCGTCATCTCGATTTACGGCATCCTCAAAGCCGCCGGCGTTTTTATTATCTTAAACAGCACCCTGAAAGCACCAAAACTCGCCTTCATATTGAATAATTCCGGCGCAAAAATACTCATCTCTCGATCGGCCAAAAACTGTATCCCCGCACAGGCAACACATCAATTCAAACACCCGGTCAAAATCATCTGCCTTCAGCAGGATCGCTGTCAGAATCAACCAATCAAAGAGTCCTGCATTCCATGGCAGTCCATTTACGAAAATCCACAGAGCCCCGAAATACCTTGTTCTCATGACGCCGACCGGCACGATCTGGCCGCGCTCATTTACACCTCCGGCTCAACCGGATCCCCCAAAGGCGTCATGTGCTCGCATGCCAATATGATTGCCGCCGCCGCCAGCATCATTCAATACCTCGAAAATACACCGGACGACATTATTCTGAATGTCCTGCCACTCTCATTTGATTACGGCCTCTACCAGGTACTCATGAGCGTCTTCTTCGGCGGCACCGTCGTACTGGAAAATTCTTTTATCTATCTGCACCGTGCCCTCCAGCAGATCGCCCGCCGCCGCGTCACCGGTCTGCCAATCGTTCCAACCATGGCGGCCATGCTGCTGAAGATGCAGAACTTAAAAAACTACGATTTTTCATCCCTGCGATACCTCACCAATACCGGCGCCGCCTTTCCCGTCAATCACATCAAACGGATCCGGGAACTGTTCCCGAACATTCGCATCTATTCCATGTTCGGTCTCACCGAATGCAAACGCGTCTGCTACCTGCCCCCGGACCAAATCGACATCCGCCCCAAGTCTGTCGGCAAAGCCATGCCCAATTGTACGACAGCAATCCTCGATCTTGACGGCCGCCCCGTCGCGCCGGGCCAGGTCGGCGAATTGGTCATCGAAGGCCCCAATGTCATGCAGGGCTACTGGGACGACCCCGAATTGACGGCGAAAACCTTCCGCACCGACCCCGAAACCGGCTCTCGCCGCCTCTATTCCGGCGATTATTTCAAACAGGATGCCGAAGGCTTTCTGTACTTCCTCGGCCGCAAAGATGACATGATCAAAACCCGCGGCGAACGTGTCAGCCCGCGAGAAGTGGAAAACACCCTGCTGGAAATCGAAGGGATTGTCGAAACAGCCGTGATCGCTGTCCCGGACGACCTCTTAGGACAGGTCATCAAGGCGTTTGTGGCCATTCAAGAAGAATCCGGCCTGACACAGCAAAAAATTGCCGCCCATTGCACAAAAATGATGGAAAACTTCATGGTTCCCAAGTATATTGAAATCGTATCGGATTTACCCAGAAATCATCACGGAAAAATTGACAAAAAAG
The DNA here is from genome assembly GCA_963675155.1 of Anaerohalosphaeraceae bacterium. Lineage (GTDB taxonomy): Bacteria > Planctomycetota > Phycisphaerae > Sedimentisphaerales > Anaerohalosphaeraceae > 4572-13. Next base: position 3,323,177 of record OY775912.1, read on the forward strand.
AATTGGCAAAAAGGGAGAAGGTAACATCGTGACGACAAAGACAGAATTTACACCGGACGTTTTGAAAATTGATCTGGATGCGGCAGCCGATGCCATCAAAAAATCCTTGCAGCAGGCGTTGAAAAATGATTTGAAACGCCGCGGCCTGACCGTCGCCCTCTCCGGCGGAATCGACAGCAGCACCGTCGCCGCCCTCTCCGTGTTAGCCGTCGGCAAAGAACGCGTCTTCGGCATTCACATGCCCGAAACCGACTCCGCCGACGAAACCATCACGCTCAGCACCACGGTGTCCGATCACCTCGGCATCGACAGCGTCGCAGAAAACATCACGCCCATTCTCGAGGCAGTCGGTTGCTACCGACGCCGCGACGAGGCAATCCGCCGGATTATCCCCGAATATGACTCTGCCGCGGGCTGGAAATCAAAAATCGTCCTGCCGTCCGCAACCGAAGGTCAGCGTATGAAGTTGTTCTCCGTCGTCGCCCTCTCACCTGATGGGCAGCAGCTCAAAAAACGCCTCTCGCCCCAGTCCTATCTCGGCATCGTCGCCGCTACCAATTTTAAGCAGCGAACACGAAAAATGATGGAATACTACCACGCCGACCGGCTCAACTACGCCGTCACCGGCACACCCAACCGACAGGAATATGATCAGGGTTTCTTCGTCAAAGGCGGCGACGGACTGGCCGACGTCAAACCCATCGCCCACCTCTACAAAACTCAGGTCTATGCGATGGCCCGACACCTCGGCCTGCCCGAAGAAATCTGCAGCCGACCGCCGACCACCGACACCTATTCCATGCCGCAGTCGCAGGAGGAATTCTACTTCTCGCTGCCGTATGACAAGATGGACCTGTGCCTCTACGGAAAAAACAACGGCTTTACACCCGAACAGGTCGCCGACGCAGTCGTATTAACCCCCGAACAGGTGCAGTGGGTCTATGACGATATCGACCAGAAACGCCGGACAACGCGATATTTGCAGATTAAACCCCTGCTCATTGAGCCAATCCCGGAAATCCAATAAAAAGGCAGTAACCGAATGAAAAAAAAGAAAATCATCATCACAGCCCTGGCAGCAATGGTCGCAATCATCGCCGCCGCAGGCCTGATCGGCGTAAACACAATAAAGGTACAAACTAAAATGATCGACTCGTACACGGAACTGACGCTCAAAGACGTCCCGCAGGAAAAATGGGACGCGCTCTCGAAAAAAACAATTTTCTTCGGACACATGTCCGTCGGCTTCAACATCCTCGACGGCGTCAAAGACATTCTCAGCGAAAATCCCAACATCACCTTGAACATCACCGACACTCAGACAGCCGCCGCTTTTTGCCATGCCCAACTGGGAAGCAACACCCAGCCCCTCGTAAAAATCACGTCCTTCCAATCACAAATGCAGCAGCTTGAAACGCCGCCCGACATCGCATTTTTGAAATTCTGCTATGTGGACTTTTACGCAACCACCGATACCGCCGAGGTCTTCGATGCCTATCAGAAAATGATCGCCGAACTGCAGGCCGCCTTCCCCGAAACAACATTCATGCACTGCACCGTGCCGCTGACAACCGCCCCGCAGGACGCCAAACGCAAAGTCAAAGAAATCATCAAATCCCTGCTCGGCAAGACCACCACCGTCGATCATAACAAAAAACGCATGGAATTCGCCGCCCTGATCAAACAGGCATACCCCGCCGAAACGATCATCGACATCACCGCCTATGAATCCACAACCCCAAACGGCAATCTCCATTTTAAGACCAAAAACGGTATCATGGTCCCCTTCCTGATCGACGACTACACCACCGACGGCGGCCACCTCAATGAACCCGGCCGACAGCGCGTCGCTGAACAAATGCTCATTCAACTGGCAAACGGCCCCGATAAATCATGATTGTCGGACTGCTGACCATCCATATTCACCTGCACGGCGTCAGCTCGCTCAAGGCCAAACGCAGCATCATCAAGAGCCTCGTCGAACGCCTGCGCAACCGCTTCAACGCCTCGGTCGCCGAAATCGCCGCACACGACAGCAAACAACTTGCCATCGTCGGCCTCTCCGTCATCTCCAACGAAGGCCCGCATCTGGACGAGCAACTGGACAAAATTGTCAATTTCATCACCAATGACGGCCGCTTCTACGTCGGCCAGATCCACCGCGAAACCTTCACCTCCAACATCGAGCTGCCCCGTTTATAAAATCCTGACTTGACATCCTTTCAAAAAACGGTATCGTACAAGGCCTTTATTGTCATTCCCGCGTAGGCGGGAATCCAGAGTCGCCGAAAACAATTGAACTGGAAGTGCGTCTCGCTCTGGTAAAGTCCCGGAGGGACCAAATATAATAGCCAAAGGTGTTAACCGCCGGGATAAGATGGTATAAATAAACAGTCCAAAAAGGACGCCATATAATAGCCGGAGGCGTAAGGGCATGTTGCCCAACCTCGGACATTTTAGTTTTTAACTGATGCGTTATATGTTATTCTGTCTCCATACATGATACGCATGGAGGCTAATTATTATGATGGGTAAATCTCAACAACTCGAACCCAAGCTGTTTTATCACGGTCTTTCGCTGGAACGGCGGATTCCGCCGGACCATCCGCTGCGTCGTATTCAACAAGTCGTCGATTTTACCTTTATTCGCTCACAAGTTACTGATTTATACGGTTGCTGTGGTCACGCCTCGGTCGATCCGGTGGTCCTGTTGAAACTGATGTTTTTGCTGTTTTATGAAAACGTCAAATCCGAACGCCGGCTGATGGCTCAGTTGCCGATGCGTCTGGACTGGCTGTGGTTCTGCGGCTACGATATTGATGACCCGACGCCGGATCACAGTGTGCTGTCCAAGGCTCGCCGTCGCTGGGGCGGCGAGGTATTCAGCACCTTTTTCGAGACGATTCTGACCCACTGTGTTCAGGCCGGGCTGGTGGACGGCGAGATGATTCATGTCGATGCCAGCATGATTGACGGCAATGCCTCTAAAGACAGCCTGCGGTGCCAGGTTCGGTTGGTCGGCCGGCAATTGTATGATCAGCTAGAGCAAGCCAGCGAACCGGATGAGACACTCGAAAAACGAGTTTCTGCCACGGATTCGGATGCACGCTTAGGCAAAAAGTACGGCCGGACAACGCTGGGCTTTAAAGATCATCGAGCGGTGGATGACAAAGAAGGCATTGTTACCGCCACCGTCACGACCCCGGCCAATGTCACGGATGATAAAGTCTTGACGGATGTGATTGAACAGCACCAGCAAACCACCGGCAAGGAGGTCAAAACCGTTGTTGCTGACAAAGCCTACGGCACCGGTGAAAACTATAAGTCGCTTCATGAACAGGGCATCACGCCGTGTATCAGCCATCAACAGCACAACAGCCGCTGTCATCCGGATTTTAACCATGACAGGTTTATCTATGATGCCGAGCAGGACTGTTATCTCTGCCCGGCAGGTCAGAGATTGCCTCGCCATCAGGAAAAACCACGAGAAAATTCGATTATTTATCGCGCGGATCGGCAAACGTGTCAATCATGTCCGCATTTTGGAAAATGTGTCAGCAGTCAACAATTTGGACGCCAGATTCGAAGAAATATTAACACCGAGTACATTGACTGGGCCGATGGGTGTTGGAGTCAACATGAACGCAAGCGATTGATGGCACGTCGCAAGTATAAAGCCGAAGGCTCCTTTGCCGACGCGGCCAATAACCACGGCTTCAAGCGATGCCGACTGCGGGGTATCGAAAAAGCGACCATGCAAAACCAAATGATCGCAGCGATACAGAATCTACGCAAACTTCTGTGTGCGACCGGGCAAAAACCAGCCACAAAAGCTTGCCAATGGCTGTTTGAACGCTTAAAAAGCCAATCTCTCAACGTCATCGGACTGTTGAGCCGTCCCAGATCGCTGGAGACGGTGATGTGAGCGAATATGAAAATGTCAAAGAACAACCAACTGTAAAAAACTATTACAATGAATCCGGACGATTGGGCAACATGCCCGTAAGCCTCCGGAATGCGAATTCTGCCATGAACAAGTCCCGGAGGGACCCAATATAATAGCCGGAGGTTTTAACCTCCGGGATAAGACGAATTATAAACAAGCCCCGAAGGGGCGACATAATCTTTGCTAAAAAATGAAAACTTGATATGACCCAACAAAACAAAAAATTCGGAGTCGTCTTCGACGTAGACGGCACAATGGTCTCCAATACGCCCTATCATCGTAAAGCGTGGTTCCAGCTCTGCCGTCGCTATGACATCGAGATGAACGACGCCCTCTACCTCGAAAAAATACACGCCCGCTGCAATAGCAAAATCGTCGCCAACCTCTTCGGCGACGCCGCCAGCGAAGCCCTCGTCCGAAAAATCGAGGTGGAAAAGGAAACCCTCTACCAGGATTTGTTTCGCCCCGTCATGGCCGAAGTACCCGGCCTGATCGCCCTGCTGAAAAGCTGTCAGCAAGCCGGCATCCCCTGCGGTGCCGCCTCCAACTCACCCGAAACCAACGTCGATTTCGTGATGGACGCACTGGACATCCGCCAATACTTCACCGCCATCGTCAACCGCGATAGGGTCAGCATCGGAAAACCCAACCCGGAAATGCTGCTGAAAGCCACCGCCGCGATGGGCCTCACCCCCCAGGACTGCGTACTATTCGAAGACTCCGCCTCCGGCTTCGCCGCCGCCCGCAACGCCAACATGCCCTACATCGCCATCATCACCGAACCCGAAGAAAAACACCACGCCCACGACGCAATAGCCACCTACAACGACTTCACCCAAATTGATATTGATACCCTGAAAGACATCTTTGATGAGTAATTAAAAGAATAATCCGTGAAAATCTGTGTTAATCTGTGGCAAAAGATTTTTTATCAGTGTCTTCAGCGTCCTCGGTGGTTAAAAATCACAGTTCCTCCAATAGTTGCCGTAATTCAATCCGGCTGTCAATCGCCAACCCCAAATCCGCCCGCTCCTCGATAAACGCAGCATTCGCCCGCGCCAGCTTCTCGTTCACCTCGTCCATATTAATCACATTCTCCGGCGTAAACTCAATGTCGTCCGACTCGGCGAAATTCTTCTCACAAAACATCACACCCCACCCCGGCGGATCGGTCTCGTCATGCCAATACACCAGCGGCAGCCCGTGCGTCCGACAGATCATCGGGCGAAACGGGTAAATCGAACAGAGCCCCTCCTTCAAAAATCCACACGCCGCCTGCTCGTTAAACGCCGGCACCTCCCACTCAAACGCCCGAATCTCGTCCAGAATCGAGTAAAACTCCACCGGCCACACAGACAGATTATCACAGCACCCGCAGCACCCCTTCCCGCAATGCATCCGCTCAGCATGAATCTCCGAAACCCGCGCAGAAGTCAAATCCACCTCCCCCCGCAACCGACGATACTCTTGAATCGACTGATCTGTCATGTCTTCCTTATCCTAAATCTCTTCTTACTCTGTGTCCTCTGTGGAAAAAGTTTTAAATCCGCGTAAAATCCGCAGCTTCATTTATCTGTGAATATCTGTGTTAATCTGTGGCTAAAAAACTACATCGCCGGCCGACTATCCGTCAAACACAACTCCACCAACTCATCAATCACCGCCGTCCCGGCGCACATCACCGTATCAGCCGCCCCCCAGTACAGCTTCAGCGTCCCGTCGTCCTCCGGCACCGCCGCACACGTAAACACCACGTTATGCACATACCCGACCAGTTCCCACGGGTCCTCCGGCGTCAGAATCCACCGGTCCGACACACCCAGAATCGTCGCCGGGTCGTCCAGCTTATGCAGGCACACGCCGAGCCGATACACACTGCCGTCCATCGTCGGATACACCCCGTGATAAATATTCAGCCAGCCCTTTTCATGCTTAATCGGCGGCGCACCCGGCCCGATCTTCATCTCGTCCCAGTGATACGTCACCGGCTTCATAATCACCTTCGAATCGCCCCAATGCACCAGATCCGGCGAATACTCGCACCAGATCGACCACGGGCTGATATCCGAGTGCGGCCGGTCAAGCTTCACATACCGCCCGTCAATCTTCTCCGGGAAAATCACCGTATTGCGATAGTCCGCCTGCGTAATGAACGCCACCCGCTCAATGTTCACAAAATCCGTCGTCTTCGCCAGCCCGATCCGCACCCCGTGCTGCGAATACGCACTGTACGTAATGTAATACGCCCCGTCGTCCAGCGGATTAATCCGCGGGTCCTCCACGCCAAACGCCTCATACACCGCAAAATCGCCCTCTGTCGCCGGCACCATAAACGGTTCCGGATCAACCGTAAAGTTAAACCCGTCATCACTGACCGCCTTACCGATAATCGACCGCCCCGTATCCAGATGCGACCGAAACAGCATGATATACTGCCCGTTAAACTTCACAACCCCCGCGTTATGCACGGTTTCCACCTTATAAGGCACATCCGCCTTCGTCAAAATCGGATTGCCCTCATAGCGCGTCACAAATTCTTTTCGCATGGTTTTATCTCCCGTTTAGCCCCCGCAACCTGTTGCGGGGGTCTGGTTACGCTTCGCATCATGTCTCAATACATAGTCAATCCGCATACTCAAATCATCCACAAAAAACACCACCATTGACCGCATTCCCGTGGCACATGGTTAGCCCCCGCAACCTGTTGCGGGGGTCTGGTTACGCTCCACATCATGTCTCAATACATAGTCAATCCGCATACTCAAATCATCCACAAAAAACACCACCATTGACCGCATTCCCGTGGCACATGGTTAGCCCCCGCAACCTGTTGCGGGGGTCTGGTTACGCTTCGCATCATGTCTCAATACATAGTCAATCCGCATACTCAAATCATCCACAAAAAACACCACCATTGACCGCATTCCCGTGGCACATGGTTAGCCCCCGCAACCTGTTGCGGGGGTCTGGATACGCTTCGCATCATGTCTCAATACATAGTCAATCCGCATACTCAAATCATCCACAAAAAACACCACCATTGACCGCATTCCCGTGGCACATGGTTAGCCCCCGCAACCTGTTGCGGGGGTCTGGTTACGCTCCACATCATGTCTCAATACATAGTCAATCCGCATACTCAAATCATCCACAAAAAACACCACCATTGACCGCATTCCCGTGGCACATGGTTAGCCCCCGCAACCTGTTGCGGGGGTCTGGTTACGCTCCACATCATGTCTCAATACATAGTCAATCCGTGATTTTAAATCATCCACATTAAAACAATACCGCTTATCGTACCCCTTTGTCCAGATTATTCCCTTCACCCCCTCCTTCCGCAAAACAAACGTCGCAGCCCGTTTATAACGATGAACCGCCGATTCAATCTTTTCTTTGGTCTTTTTGAGCACGAGATGAACATGGTTTTCTTGCACCGTCAAGGCATATATACGCTGACCGATACGTTTTGCCTCTTCATAAATCGCTGTTTTTACAAGATTCCTCTGGTGATCCGACAAATAAACGGCTTTTTGTTTTAAGCGATTGTAATTGGAATTGTTCAAAGCAGGATTTTCACTGAGAACTTTCGTATCTTTACAATATCCTCGCTCATCACCCTGTAACCATGTGCCGTATGTCGTCCATGTTAGCATGTAAGCAATCATGATATTGCCGCCTCAATTGATATTGTAACAAACCCCCGCAACGAAGTTACGGAGGCTAACCGCTAATATCTCACATTCATCTTCTCTTCTTCCAACTGAAAAATATCGGCGTAAACCTTTTCATACGCTGCAACCATCGTCGGGATCGAAAATTTTTCCTCCACATGCCGCCGGCACCCAGCTCGATCGATGGCATCAACCTTTTTCACCGCCGCAGCCGCCTCATCAACAGTCGTCACCAAAAATCCCGTCTTCCCATCGGCCACCACCTCCCGGCACGATCCCCGGTCATACGCAATCACCGGCACCCCCGCCCCCATCGCCTCGGCCATCACCAGCCCAAACCGCTCGGCAAGCTCATTCAAATGCAGCAAAGCGTAAGCCTCCTTAAACAACGCATCCCGCTCAACCGGCCCCACCGGCCCGACATACTTAATCTGCTCGCCGTCAATGAGCGGGGCAACCTTCTCATGATAATACCCCTCATCCTGAATAATCCCCGCGATCAGCAATTCCATCCCCGCCTTCTTAGCCGTCTCACACGCCAAATGCGTCCCCTTGTCCGGGTGAATCCGCCCCAGGAACACCAGCTTATCCCCCGCCGCCTCGCCCACCGTCAAATTCGACAAATCGATCCCGTTATACACCGTCCCCATATACGGCAGTTCCGCATCCCGGTCCGAATCGCTGATCGACGTAAAATACGAATCATGCTTATACTTGTGATATACCCGCCGGATATTGTCCGACGAAAACCCGTGAATCGTCGTCAGCATCGGCGTATCAATCAGCCGCGTATACGTCAGCGGCAGAAAATCGTAATTATTGTGAATCAAATCGAACTGCCCCGCATGCTCCATCATCTCGGATATCTGCAGGCACTCCACCACCTTCGCCTCCTGCGACGCGTCCTCCTCATACCCCCGCTCAATCACCGCATGCAGCTTCGCCTTCGTAATCGAATCAGCCGTTGCAAACAGCGTCACATCCCAGCCCCGCGCAACCAACCCCTCAGCAATATTGCTCGCTACCGTCTCCCACGCCCCATACTGTCGCGGCGGCGTCCGCCACGCCACCGGCGACAAAACCGCAATCTTCTTACACTTCCGCAATTCCGCTAAATCCATCCCTGACTCTCCTAAACCCTTATTCCACATCCAACCGTCATTCCGAACGAACGTGAGGAATCTATTTAAACAGCCATCGCCAACAGGCGATTCCGTATTTTTACATTTTGTTTTTTAATTTTTCAGTTGTTTTACGGCTCGATGCGACAGAAATATCCCAACCGCCATCAGCAAGCAAAACAAGGAGTCAAACAGCGACGGCAACAATGACAAACGCAGCATCAAACACGCCGCCAGTAATACTAAGCCCTCAAAAAACAAAAAGCCAGCCGCAAGTGGAATAACCACGCGATATTTCTCCGGCCAAATACCCAGCATGAAAAAGAACACACCAATAAACGTAAACGCCCCCGCCGTCATACGAAGCCAGTAGTTCAGCATCGGATCACTCGGTAGATTCTCAGCCCCCAAACCTTCCAGTTGCCCCGCAACAAACGACCACGGCATAAAAATCCCAAACACGGAAATAAACCACCCAAACCCCGCACAAAACAAAAATATCCTCAAAATCGCCAATACCTTTTTATATTCCTTCATGTTCTTCATGCTCTTCATGGTAAAAAATTAGTGTAAATTAGTGTCCATTCGTGGTTCTAAAAAAATAATCCGCGAAATCATCAACACCTTCTTATCTTCCCTCATAATCAAGTCTCCAATTGTCATTCCGAACGAACGTGAGGAATCTATTTAAACAGCCATCGCCAACGGCGATTCCGCAATTTTGATTTTTGGATTTTAATTTTTAAACTTTCAAACCGGTTCCCGACCGGCCTGAATATTCTGCGCAATCGCCCGCAGCCGAGGCAGCGCATGATCAAAGAAGATCTTATATCCCGCGCAGAAATAACTCGGAACCTGATGCGTCCCCGTCAGCATCGCCCGGTCCTTCGGACACCCGCCCCGGCAGATATCCAGGTACCGGCACACCAGACACTTATGATCAATCTCAGTCTTCTTGCGATTAAAATCACGCTTGACCTGACCACCCGCCAACTCCTCAATCGGCGTCTCCAGTATATTGCCCAGCTTCGTCTCGCCGGTGACATAAAAATCACAACAAAATGCGTCGCCGGTATGCTCGATCACAATATAGTCATTGCATCGCCGCCCAAAAGTGCATTCGGTATGCGGCCCGCCCAGCAGAAAATTGAGCATACTGTCAAACAGCCGCACACTCAGCTTACGCACCCCATACGCCAGCCAGCGATCAAAAATCCGAACCAGAAACCGCCCGTATTCCTCCGGCGTAATACTAAACGGCGCCGCCGTATGCGGATCGTCAGCAGACGGCTCAACGCACGGCACAAACTGCAGATACTCAATCCCAAGCTCGGTATAAAAGTCAAACAACGCATCCGGATGCTGCACATTGATATGATTCAGCAGCACCAGGATGTTAAACTCCGCCCCATGCTCCCGGCAGTTCTCAATCCCCGCCACCACCCGATCAAATGTCCCCTCACCTGCCCGATCAACGCGATAATGATCGTGATACGCCTTCGGCCCGTCCAGGCTGATACCGACCAGAAACTCATTCTCGGCCAAAAATTTCGCCCATTCCGCATCGATCAGAATCCCGTTCGTTTGCAGGGCATGCGTCACCACCTGCCCTGGCTCACGGTACCGAGCCCCCAGCTCGACAATCCGCCGAAAAAAGGCCAGCCCCATCAGCGTCGGCTCGCCCCCCTGCCAGGCAAAGGCCGACTGCTCAAACCGAAGGCTCAGATAGCTCTTGACCAACTGCTCGGCCGCCGCATCGCTCATCCGGTGAGCCGCACCGCCGAAAAACGCCGACTTACACGCATAAAAGCAGTATTCACAAGCAATATTACAGTCCGGTCCAGCCGGCTTAATCAACAATGTAAAAGGTCTTGCCATCGTTTATCCATTTTAAAGAGAGAATATGAAACCGACTGCATTGTATCGTATGCCGCTCCAAAATACAATCACAGGCCCGCAATGAAAAGAGCCGCATCGCAAAATCAACGCCAGCCGCATGCCAAATCGACACTTTTTCTGTGATTTCGCATGTTTTTACTTGAAATCCACGCGAGAATGACTATGGTATGTCATTTCTTTGGTCGGAGGTGTAGCTCAATTGGTAGAGCAACGCCCTTTTAAGGCGTAGGTTTTGGGTTCGAGTCCCAACACCTTCATTCGAGTCAAAGCCGATAAACTGGGTTTTTGGCCCGTTATCGGCTTTTTTTGTACCCCATCTTCTAAGGCATGTTTTGCGGTGTTTTGCAATAAACTGCTATGCTCTGAGAGGTTTTTGTCCAAATATGGGTAAAGGATTTTTTTCCCAACTGCATCATCTGAGACGTGATGATCTGTACCAGTCGCTTTTTGCTGTTCCTTCTTTGGTTTTTGGTTCAAATCAGGTAGTTGGCTGACTGCCTTTGCCAGTTGCCCGCGTAGCGTGTGGGTATATCTGGACATCGTGAGATTTATATCTGAATGCCGCATGAGTTCCTGAGCTTCTTTGGGGTGAATATCGCTGGCCGCCAATAAACTGGCTGTGGTATGACGCAAGCTGTGGAAAACAACCTCTCCGCGGTCTGGGTCTATTTCGATTTTAGCGGCCTTCAGGTCTTTTCTGAACATCCGGGCCATATTGCTTTTTGAGCACAATTTGAAGGCCGGAGCCGTAGGCATCTTGCCAGAAAATGACTGCTTAATGATCTCCATCGTATCCGGCTTCAAGGGGATTTCGGCATCATTATCATTTTTGGTGAAATCACCGGAAAGCCGGGCTATATTATTCGCAAAGTCAAAGTCACACACCCGCAGGGAACGGATTTCTCCGGCCCTATAGCCTGTTTCAGAAGCAAACAGATACACAAGGTACCGCTGGTATCCATCAAGCCCGTAAGAGCGGGCTGCGTTCTTTGTGTAATCAAATAAGGCTCTCAGTTCTTCGAGTTCCAGGGCGGCACGTTTTTCGGCTTTAATCTTCTTGCCCGATCTTTTCCGCTTATCAGATTTCGCTTTCAGCGGGTCCGTAATTGCCCTGCCGTCCTCAATCATCCAATTGGTGAATTGCTTACAGGCTTTCAAATAGCTGTTCTTTGTGGAGTCACTGGCCGGCCCGACAACCTTATCATAAAAGTTCCCATTATCATCTTTCGCCCGGACAGTTCGCTTGATTTTGTTGATTTCATTCTTTAGCTTGCTGTGAGAAATATCTGTCCAAAATAGAAAGCCTGTCTGGTTAAAAATACTTTTCACCCGATTGAACAACTGATTGATATGCCGCTCTGTTGATCCATCGTCGACAAGAGACTGTTTCCAATCCTCAAGCTGGACGGATAAAGGCTTGCCACTATGTACCTTTTGGCCTTCTACAAGGCCCCATGAGACAAACTTTCTCAACATGCTTTCCGGCAACCTATCTACCCACTGGTGCAAATCCAAAGACATTTCAGTACGTGTAGCCCGGCAAGCAACCAATGCCTCAATCTGACCTTCGAGGTTTTCCGTCATTTTCTTGCTGGTATAACCTGCGATCTTATGACGACGGCCTTTATGATCTCTGAAATCAATGTACCACTTCTTAGCGGTTTTGGTCTTGCCGTCCTTATCGTTGTATTTTGCTTTGAATAAACTCATTTTCTTGCCCTCATAAAAATAATGGGATGGGGCTGCCGAAACAGCCCCTCCGTCCGTGGAATATCATCCTTGAAGTTAGACTGCCTCCTTGAGTCCATTTTCTTTTTGACTATCAAGTCGAACTGCACCCTTGAGGAATTTTGAAAGCCCGCATGTAAAATTGGTACTAAGCGATAGGAGTGATTCATTAATTTCAGAAATTCCATTTTGTTTTCGCTCATCGCAGGTCAAATACCGCTCCCGCAATTCATCTGTTAGACGCATTAATTCCTCTGGGGGAATATACGACAACACTTCATTGTCAATGTAATCGAATGCTTTACATTGAGCATCTTGATTGAGTTCGTAATAGTTGACACGTTCTTTTACTGCTGTTTCGTTTGACATGATTTGGTCTCCATTTCATAAAAAAGTGCCGGGCCCTGTGAACACACTACCAAAAGTAGAGGTTGGCCGTCCTTGCGGATAGACCGGACCCGACATAATTTTAAGAAAAACGGAATTTTCTGATAATGTGTTCACAACAGTATTTTCCGCTTTTCACAGTTGATTGCAAGATTAATTTTAAAAAATCCTCAGATTGCCCCAGAATCGACGATCTGGCCTTTAGCCCTGCCGTGGGGCCCATCAAGTGGAGTTCGCAACAAACAGCGGCAATTGTAGCCCTTTTGCAAAGGTTTTCAGGCTTTGAGCAGAGGCATTTATGCGGCTTTGATAGATAATCCGCTTACAGTCCGTACAGACGCTCCCGGGCTTGCCAGACTCAAGCCAGCAAATTTCGACTTGATCGGGCCTGATATATTGACCGCAATTTTCACAGAAACATGTTTGCATTTTATCCTCAATTTTCGGGCAACGGATCAATAGGCCGTTGCTATTCTCGTATAAGTCTTTTTTATTTCATCTTTTAAGATTTACGATTTACAACTTTAGCCCTATATTTACCCGAAGTTGCGACCGCAGCCCTTTTCGGATCATTTAAATATTTCCCGCAATTCCAACATTGTCAATGCAACCATTCCTTGAGGACTCCCGTCATGATCCTGTGTCTGCTTGCTACTGCCATCTTCCAAGAATTCAATGTAGTCAAGATTATTGGAAATCCAGACAACGCGGAACGGCGGCAAATCAGTTATCGCAGACGCTCCTTTTTGAATTGTTTCAGCCCCTTGCTTGTCGGTTCTTTCAAGTACATCACTGATCGGCGTATCAATTGCTACCTGCCAATTCCCCCTGGCCCGACCTGTGTCAACCGGGGTCTTTTCGACAATCCTTTTCAGGGCCTCCAAAACAATCTTTTTCTGCAACTCTGTTACCTTTTCGGGTATCGACTCTGTGAAATCATTGATCTCTTTACAAAATTCATCTAAATTCGTTCCCATTTTCCCTACCTTTCTATTTTAGACTGATTTAATGTTTTAATTTCTTCATAAGTAACCGTTTCAGACAGTTTTGCTTTTGCGGTTTGCTCAACCGACAGGTATTTTTTGGCCGCCTGTCGATTCAGCCAAAGCTCAAAATCAATACCAACCGCCTCACAAACTTCCTTTTCTTCGTCTGTCAATACAAGTGTGATTTTCATTATGCTTTCTCCAATGCTTTATCAACCATGTCTGTGAAATAAACGTCCAGTGAATCAAACCCAAGATAGCCAGTCGAAGGCTTTAATATTGCAACGCCAACCTTGAAATCGGCGTTTATTGAAATTCCAACGGCCACCGGATTTATTTTTGCACTTTTTATCTCATCATCGTTGGCTGATCCAACGCCCCATATTTCGGATTGCCACACAATTGTAGACCCTGATTTTACATAGAAATAAAGACTGCCGGAACACGTTGCGTAAACCTTTCCAACAACAATAACTTCCTGAATTGCGTTTTCGAGATTCAATGTAACTTTATCAGACGTGTACCATGATGACTGACTCCCACCTGAAAGATAACTCGATCCGTCGTACTCTTTTGTCATACTACCTGGCAGATTTGTGTAAAGATCGGTCAAGGTTGGAGACTGTATTACATCTGCAAGCAATGTACCCGTATTTACCAACGAAGCGTTGACGCTTCCGGCTGTTACGGTTCCCAAATTCGCACTGATAGCCGCAAGATTCGAAACATTTATTTTTGTTGCATCAACAGAGTCAGCCTGCAAATGATTTGCTCCGATTGTGTCGGCTTGAATCAGACCGCCGTGAATAACAGGGCTTCCATATCGCGGGTAAAACGTGCCGCTGATATTCATACCAACAACCCAACCACCGTCTGATAAGACCGTAGCAAGGCTGTTTGTTGATCTTAATGCCGCTCCTGAGCTATAATCGTGCGTCCAGTAGAAAAACTGATAAGACGAACTGAATTGAGCCACGTTATAGGTTATGCCCTTATAGTAGATCACAAAAGCGGTGGTCGTGACGCTACCGGCAGACGGCGAATCATCGGTCCAGCCAAACCCATTAAACAGCGGTATGTCAGCGGTCAATGTCGATTCATTGAAAATCGTATCAATCGGATAGATATTCCTGATACTGTCAACAGACGGCGGTTTTATGATATTCGTTCCCATCGACCCGGGTTCACTGTAATTTTCAAGCGGGATTACAGGATCGGAATCATCACCGCCATAAACCGCCTCGTTATATTCAATTGCAGAAATCGTCATTTTCTGATCGGTCGATTTGCTAATATTTATGACTCTGTATTTCTTTGAGACTTCGGTTGTGAGTCCGATTGCATAAACATCGTGCAGTGATGGTATTACTGTCCACGTTCCGTCTATTGTCGCCGTATAGCCGTCAATACTGAGAACAGTTCTTTCATCAATCTGCTCTTGCTCATATACAGGATCGTAGGTTCTAACGAGAATCTTCTTTGTTCCGCTCCCAAGACTAACCTCTTTATCCAAAGTAACAGTATCGTTTGTTGCTGATATAATTCGCCCACCTTCGCCCCAGTCCGGTATACTGCTTTGGACAAAGATCGCATCTCCAATTGTGCATGCAATCGCGTCAATGTCCGCATCGAATTCAACGGTCGAATATAAGTAGCGGTTTTGGAGCAACCGGAACATGCCGGCACGCCACGCCTCAGATTCTTTGGTGATTCCGTATAGATTGAGCGTTGATTTATTATAAAAGGCCGTCGAATCAGGATCGTAAATCGAAAAAACAGTCTTTTCAAAGCCCTTTATTGCGTCAACGTATGAGACTTCAACCTCACTGACGCGGTCTTCGGCTGGCAAAAATGTCTCTTTGAATGTGCCTTCAACGATATTGCCGTCAGAGAAGCACTGTACGGCCGTGCCAGGCTTATCAATTGCAAGTGTTATCTGCATGCCCTCAAAGACAGGGATGCAGCGAGCGACCGCACAGACCTTTAAAACAGCCTCCCAAACATTGGTGTCTTCTTCAAAGCCACCGTTGAACGTGATGCGTTTTTCAGTGCCACCTTCGCCATCCGAAACAAGAGTGTCGCAAAACTGGGCAAGTTCATAGAATTTAACAAGGTCAAGTCTCGACGGATCAAGATTTTCATACCGGACAATTGAGTATGGCGTTACGTCGCCGTCGCCCAAAATGACCGGCTGCGTCAAAATATCCCAGATAACCCATGCCGGATTGTTGCTGTATTCAAGATTCCATGAACTCCCATCGTAAACATTGACAATCAATCCCTCTTGCACGCAACTAAGAGTAAGCCCACCGGAAAGCTGATCGGTTGCAAGTGCTTCAATCCCTAACAATGCTTTGCGTGGATAAATAAACCCATCTTTCAAAACTTCACGTATAGCGGACAATTTAACCCTGTCGCCATATCTTGAGGATGCTTGGTCGGATGTTGTCTTGGTTACACGGACTTCATATTTTGTTCCGCGATTGATCGTAACCGCACTGCCACCGGTATATGTCTGGTCTGTCCGGAAAGTCTTATAAAGTCCAGTTGTCGAATTACCAGTAACCGTCGTTGCCGCAAGAGTGCTCCAGGAGCCGCCGCTTTCGCGGACTTCTATTTTTAGACCAACCGAATGATTCGATATGCCGCCTCCGTCGTTGGCGTAATACAAGCCGCGGTCAAATGCGATAACAATTTCAAGCTCGTCATAATCTGCGTCCGGCGTTAGATATGTTTGCGGATTACCATTTTCGACAAGAATTCCAACGCGGTATTCCGGTTTTGTCTCGTCAAAAAACGACACGGCATCCTGCGTAATAAGCCCGCGTCTTTCTTCAACATTTACGCCATCAAAGGCCGTGTAAAGCTGGTCATTGATATAAACCTTACCGCCAACAACACCCTCGACCGGACCCATTCCAAGGCAAATAAGAGCTTTCAGAATCTCTTTTGTTTCGTCACCCGGCTGCGTCTCTGTATGGACTGCGATTACGTTTCCATATATTTTATTCTTCCCATAAAAGCGTGGGATCGACAAGCCCTGTTGCTGCGTATTCTGTGGGTTCCAGCCATACGATTGTGTATAATCTGCCAATCCAGACTTGTCAGTAGTCGGTGACGGCATCATGGAGTTGATTAGCATACCGCCGCCAACCATTATGCCGGCCATTGACATCATGCCCATGAATGTCATCGATCCGTCAACGGCCCCCCAAGTCGTTCCCATCACCCAGCCTTGACCAAAATAAGCCAACGCAACCATAGCCACAATACCGAGTATTTGCTTTGTATCATCACCGCCGGCAACCGCTGGAATAATTGTTATCTGGTCATTATCTTTGACCCTGTGCGTGATCTGGCGACGCTCTCCATTGACGTACAGATAGTAGCTTTCGTCCGGTAGTTTTTGGAGCCGTCCCTTGATGAAATTCCACTCAGGCTCATCGAGCGTCATAAAATCCTTGTCGGCTCGATTAAATATGTTATTGACTGTGGTTACTTGTAATTGCATGGTTTACTCTTTTTCTTCATTCTTTGACATTGCTTGGATGCATCTGTCAGTGAAACTGCTAAGTTGTGGTTTTGTTTCAAGTTTTGGCAATCCAATTGCCGTACGCACCTGATCAACAATTTTTCGTGCATTTTCCATGCTTTTTTCTGGGCTAATTTGATTGAGCCAGATTTGTCTTGCCATTTTTACCTCCATTTCTTAGGGCAACGCACACCGAGTCCGTTGCTCAAACTCGTTATCTTATTTACATTAAAGACTTTACGACACAACCAGCTTTTACTTTACCCTCTGTTTACCGGTTCACGCTGCTTTTGTTGCTCTTGTGCCATTTTCGACCATTCATCCTTACCAATCTGTGAAGGAGTCACCAAAACACCACAACCTTCCGGTAATTTATGATTATGGTTGTCTGTGAAATCTGCCTCGCTACGGCCCAAAAGCTCTGAGGCCTTCAAGCGATTTTTCATGTCCTCTTTTTAATTCAACATCACTTCTGTCCAAAACGCTTGACGATCCTGACGACTGGCTATATTGGCAGGGCGAACCTCTGTCTTTTCGCGGTTTTTCAATGCCGCAGCAATGTGACTTTTTGTTACAAGTCGGCGGCAATAATCATAAGATAGATTTGCTTTTTTAGCCGCTGCCTTAATATCACCATCGAAGCAATCAATAAAAATCTGCTGCTTTAGTGTGAATTCGCTTTTTGCTTTGTTTTTATCCATGTCCAAACTTTCAACGTGTGACTTTTTGTGACCACCTCTTTTTTACGGAGGCCAGAAATTCATGCATTTGATTCCTGTAAATCTTTTAGTGAAAACATGTTACAGACTCCAAATCGGTCAATTTCTGGCCTCCAAATGCCTCTTTTTAAGGACTCGGAAAAGTCAAATACAAAAAAACACGCAACCTCTTTTAAAAGAAGAGCTTACACTCTTTTCCAGTTTGACTTTCCGAAATCACGTCCCTTTTTAGGGACTCTAAAAAATAGGAACACTAACAGGCGGCGGCAGGATCATTGCTGGCCCTGCCCCGCATCTTTTTTAATCTGAGCCGCCTATCAGCTATCATTATCCATTCGTTTTCAAGACCGCAATTCGGATATTCTTGCGATTGTAAACACGGTCCCAGTTAGCCGCTTCTTCAAGCTCGGCATTTGTCGGGCTGATACCGGCAACACTTGAATTCTGGAACGCTACGCCGCGTGGGTGCAGAATGAAGTGCTTGCGGCTGTAAAGCGTCTCAATGCCTTCGCCGTCACCGGCATCCGGATCACGCTTCACTTCAATCGGAACCTTGGCCTGACCATTACCAATGCCAACAGCACCTTGACCAAACAGATATGTCGTATATTCGATCTTACCTGTTGTTTCGTTTGTAACAGCAGGACAACGGTCGTCAACGATAACGATCAGTTCAAGGTACTTGTGGAACATGATCTTACCTTCTGAGTTACGAACGGTAGAAATCAAGTTCTGTTTTTGAAGCCTGCTGAACACAGTGGAGTGCATTGCAATAGCAACTAAACTCATGCTCTGGTCGCCCATCGTCTGCTTTGACATGACAACCGCGTCGCCACTGATACAGTTGGAATCTAAGATGGCATCTCCTGACACCTCTGTGCAGATGTTATAGACCATGTCGCCAGCGTCATTAGCAATGTTGTCTGCCAGAACACCACTCAAAGAGGCGATAAGAATCCGCTGCATTTGGCGATTCCAGTAACCTGAAACCAGATTAAGAATCACATCCATCGGATCAACACCAATCATAGTCAGGTTAATGTCAGCACTTGACCAACTCTGGTTACGCACGTGTTTAACCGAAACATCTTTGTCAGTCCCAATCTTTTTAGGGGTCGATGAACTATCAGGATTATCCGAACCGACGTTCGACTCATCGTCTCCGAGATCGTTGAAGAACGGCATGTTGAATGTTTTTCCGGGCGACTTTGCCAGTTCATCAAGCCGTTGGTCAGGCACAACAATCCCGGATTGATACAGAAGGTTTGTTTCAATACTCCGCTGCACTACATCTCGTTCAAAACGAGAATAATTTTCCGGAACGATCAAATCGCTAATTCTTGTTGTTGTCATTTTTAACTCGCTTTCTATCCACAATCAGCCAGTTAGCTTTTGGCTTGAGCCTCAAGCTGTGCAGCCAATGTTGGACTTTCTTTGCTAATTCGATATTGTTCACTTACACTAAATGTTTCTTTTTTCCATGGATTCTTAACGACTTGACCACCATTGCCACCACGTCCGGCACCGGTCCCCGATGCGTCCGTACCTGCAAAAGCACATGAGAAATCATCAGATTCTTTCATTTCTGCGACAAGCTCGTCAATTGTCATGCGTGTTGTTTTTCCAGATTCGCCCGTCATCCTGACGTTTCCGTCCAAGTCAACAACTTGGATGACCTGCTTCCCGCCGTCATCTTCTATCATCCGTGTTTGGGATCGTAAATGTGGCAAGAGCAGCGAAATATTTCCGTTTTGAGCGGCTATTGCTTTTGTTGCAACCGAGTCGATTCGATCACCTTCGAGTTGCCTGGACAAAGAATTAACTTTGTCCTGAAGTTTAGCCTTTTCAAACGAATGGCGTTCATTTAGATTGTTGAGTTCATCGATCTTCTGAATTGAAGCACGAGCATTTTGGGCATCGATTCCCTCGAACGCTTTCATACTGCTCTCCAATTTTTCACGATTTTCTCGTTCGGCATTAAGAGCCGATTTGAGGCCACGAACATTTTCCAAGGCGAAATCATCAACCGGAGAAACATCGAGAATGTACGTCCCGTTTTCCTGCTTTTTGTATTCCGCCTGGAATGCCTCATTCAATCCACCAAATTCATCTTCTGAAACTACTGCTCTCAAACTCATACAATACCACCTTTCGCATCCCGCATATTTGGCAACGCCTGTTGCCGGGCTTCCCGCCCTGAGAAACATTTTTATCTAAAAACAGGCAACGCACCTGATTTTTTTATTTAGCCGCCCACAACGAGTGGACGGCCTATTTTCTCCAAGTTTTGAAGAAAGTGAGAGTTTATTTTTAACCATCCTGATTTTTATGCTGCTCAATCAACTGAGCAAGGTTTTCGCCTTTGACATCAAGTGCCGGCGGCAATTCGACTGAAACATCGAGCTTGCCTACGTATTCTTCAACAGACGCAGAAATACGCTCAAGGTCTGTCGTCAGGGACTCACATGCTTGTCGTGCTTCAAGATAACTCTCGGCAAGCTCTGGATTCCGCGTCACGAGCAATCTGTCTTTGGCGGCTGCGATAACATCCGGTTCAACAAGTTCGCCGTACAGATTCACGGATCCAAACTCCTCGATAGCCTGAATTGCAAGAACGCCGGGATCACCGGCATTGACCATTTCCTGAAATAAACGTCTGCGGTCATAGTCACCCATATTCAAAAATGCTTCGCGAATTTCTCTCCGCTGCAAAAATGAAACGGTGTCAGCCTTGTCAATATTCAGGCACGAAAGGGTATCCGTTAACTTTGCGTGAGCCTTTTTCGTGCCGTCAAGGCCAGCAAAAAGATGCTCTCCGATAATTTCTTGAAATTTCGGCAAAAATTCCTTATCAAGCATCTCACGCCGACGCATTTTTTTGCCGTCGTCTGTCAAGCTCTGGTCGAACTCGATTGCTTCGCTTGATTGGAAAATATTATGGCATAGCTCCCCCAGAGCATCCTGGCCGTTCTTGCACGTTGCGGCAACCGTCATCGTTTTTGTGCCCTCTGGCACTGAAATTGGATTCCGCGATTCAAAATTTTTGAGATTCGTTAAAATTCCAGGGTCCATCAATTCAACCTTTCATATTGAGCAACGGAACAAATGTACGTTGCTTTTTTTCATAACCTTTTTCGAGTCATTAACTTACAAAATAAAGTCCAATTCTTTCCCCGATATTGGACACATTTGTCTTCAACCGGTTAATTCATAACACTGATAAGAACAAACCCACCTGCCCTCAATCGCTGTACGTCTTACCTCTTTACCGCATACCTGGCATGGACGGGTTGTTCGTTTGGATGGGGGTAATTCAAATTTATCCGCGGCCAACTTGATCGCTAACCCTACTGGATTATTAGCCTTCTGGTTTTCAGCGTATTCCAGCAAAGCTTCCATCCGATCCAGATCGCATCCGCAATTGGCGGCATAACCAATAAGGCTTGCTTCTCCGGAAAAACGATTTTTAATTTTTTGTGGGATTGAATTTATAAATCCAACATCAACACTGTTGTTGTTATTAGCACTACAAGCATTTAAACTACTAACACTTAAAGCATTTGTGGGCTGTTTCCCACCGGTGGATGAATCCACCGGGTGGTTTTTAGGGACAGTGGATTTTTTGTCATTTACTCCATTGTCAGGTTTTAGGGCTTCTGGCTTTTCGCTAACATTAGCAAGGCTTTCCTGCTTCCATAAATATTTTATTCTGACATAATGTCCGCTTACCTTACCCGTTGCGTCTCTTCTGGTGAAGGGTTCAATTAACCCAAGCTCTACCAACTTATTGTTGGTGCGAGTAAACCGATCCTTGCCCCAGTTGAGTGCCTTAATGACATAAGAACGAGTTGCCTTGATTTGGTTTGTTCGCTGCCACTTTGCTGTGTAATAATAAAATACATAGAGGGCGATTAGGTCATCGGGGTGGTCATCGGCCAGAAATGCATCGATGGTCTGCTTCGATAGAATTATCAAGTTGTCCTCAATAAAATCTTGCTTCATCTTTGCCCCCCTGCCGCCAACAACTGCTCGAAACGATCCAATGTCGGCATATCCCATTCAATCCATAAACGAATATGAGCCGTCTTCCAGACCACACAGCCGCCCAGCTTGAACGATGGTGGCACCTTGCCGGAACTCCGCAGATCGGCCCATTTACGCGGACTCACGCCACACAGAGCCGCGGCATCTTTGGCTCGGACAAGCAGCGGTTCGAGTTGTGCCGTTTGATTAGCCAAGCGTGATCGCTCCGTCATCGGTGTTGGATTCGCGATTATCATGGAAGTAATTATCGAAGTTCTTAAGTTCACCGAGCACGCAAGCAAGTTGCCGTATCTCGGTAACACACCAAAGATACCCTGGTCCGCAACGTGTGACGGGGTGTTGAATTCTGCCGTGATAAATGGCCTGATTGATGGCCGTAACAGGACGCTTTAGGATGGTCAGAGCAACTGTTTTCGTCGGATATAAAGCATTTTCATCGAACATCACAAAACCTTTCAAAAAGTATAATTGTTATGCACCGATTGAATCTTTTTTGGGGGGTTCTTGCAAGAAACAAAAAACGCCACAAACGCCTGTTTCGGCGTATTCTGTGGCGTATTGTTAAGAGTATAGAATTGAAAAAGGCCCTACAAAAAGGGCCTTGGATATGCCTATGTTTACTGTATTGTTTCTACGCCAATTGGCGTAATATTTGGCGTAATTATTTTTTAGGTTTTGCCAAAAAACCTTCTTTTATTTTCACTTTTCTGGGCTTGTCTTTTCGGTCTCCAAAGTCTATTGCATTTAAAAACTCTTGACCACCTTGTTTTTTTGGCAACTGTTCTTTTAGAGTTTTCGATGTATTATAATCATATTCGACACCTATTGCTTGACGATTGAAGAGTCTTTCAAGGTACTCTTTTGCATTACTATCCCTAAACCAGTTCGGATCATATTCAACAATCTCTGGCTCAGAAACCGAGTCATTGTCCATTTGGAGTTTCTGTTCTTCAATTTTCACAAGTGGCTTATAGTGCTTTGCATCAAAATCAAGGTCTTTGAGGGTAAAAAACGGAGTTGTTCCGCTAATCTTAGATAAGATTTGGCTCAGGTAATAGTTCAACGAATACAAATCCGAAAAACCATCAGATTCACAATTTTGAGATTGAAGATAGTTTTGAATTACCCCCTGAATAAATGACAATCGCGGTCTCAGTTCTACCACAAGGCGGCGGAACCCTGAAACCTCATATTCAAAAAATGTATAATCCATTTCTTCAATTGCTTTATAGCCATGAATTTCAAATCTTTCAAAAATTACACTGCCATTAAATTTCAAAAAGATTTTTTCAACAACCTCTTCAAATTCATCAAGAACAGGAGTCAATGGAGAATTTTCAAATGTTTTTTGTATATCAGTATTGCAGAAGAAAGATAAAGTCTGGTTTAGTAACTCTACCAGATCGGTAACTTCATCGAAAACTTGACACTTATCAGCCTTTTCAAAATCTGAGTCATAAATAACCATAATCTTGCCCTCAAAACGACCGAGCGGCCAGCTTCACAACACGAGGACAAGCAAGTGCCATGAAGCAAGCCATTGGCGGGTGTACGGCCCGCACTCGGTCAAAATTATAATTTAATCTTTTTCAATTTCTCCAATTTCTTTAAGCAATGCCCTTGTTTCCTCTGAGTTTGTGTTTTCCAGAGCAATTGCATATTGTATTTTCAACAGGCGTTCCATATTCTCAGCGATATAATCCAACGCCTCTGCTCGTTCCGGGATCATAAAAACAATTCTAAGCGAAGTTAACACATACGCAATTATTGTCAATAATGTTACTGGTAAGATTATGTAGATTGCCTCTGTTGACCCCAATTGCGTACTATTCATAATAAAGATGCAAAAAACACCCAAAAGAAAAAAAACGAGTACTCCAAGCAAAATTACACCAATCACATCTAAAAACGATCTGCCCATAATGCCTCCATTCCAAAATCATGATCTCTATCTAATGAATAAATCTGTTGAAACCTTGAAACGCTCAGAAAGCCGCTTGATCTGCTCAACTGTAAGTTTTCGCTTTCCATTGAGGATTCGCGAGACAGCAGTCTTGTTGGTTCCGAGCAATTCGCCCATGTCTGTACCGGTCATTTTATGATCCTGCATAAACGATTTAAGAATGTCAATGACGGTTACATCGGAAGTGTCGATGGGATAACGCTTGTCTTCATACTTTGAAACCAAACAAGAAAGCACCTCAACATAATCGGATTGAGTCTTGTTCATTTCAGGTAATTTTCCAAGCTTTAAGAGAATGGCAATCGCTTTTTCGTATGCGGATTCGCTTCGGATCGGCCTCAGATTATAAAGCTTTGACAACAAGCCGTTCCAATTGCCCGGAATTTTCATTTGTTTTGTCTTCATGTCCACTATATTACCTCGAATTTTTAGCAAGGTCAACAATTTGACTTTTAATGTCATCTGGAAGTGATTCCCAGCCTTCAATAATTTGGGCCAAATCCGACTGTTTGTCCAAGCTGAGGTCAGAAGATTTTCCGGATGTTTCACAAGTGCTTTCTTCATCGACCTTTACGTCACCAGAGCAACGCCCTTTTAAGGCGTAGGTTTTGGGTTCGAGTCCCAACACCTTCATTCGAGTCAAAGCCGATAAACTGCAATTCCAGCCGCTTATCGGCTTTTTTTATGCACCTTCCGGATTCACGATGACGACAAGGACGCAATTGATTGTTGCATCAAACGAATAAGTCAGTTAATATCGATAAAGCAAAAACGACACCCCTGACCCAACACCCAAACGCATAAGCAACCCGTTTTCTGACCGCACATAATGAAAGGGAGCCGAAAATGAAAAAATGGACAACCTTCGCCATGCTTGCACTACTCCTGCTGCAGATAACCGGATGCACCCATTCAAATCAACACACGCAGGAAAATCTGAAAGCAGAAGTCGAAAGGCTGGGCAATCGGGCCGAACAGGCCTTCCTCGCCGGCGATATAGACACGATGCTCGAATATTATGACGAGAATATCGTCTCCATGCCCCACGGCCACCCCATGATCCGGGGCAAACATAACCTCAAGCTCCAAACCCAAGCGATCATCGCATCACCCATAACCTTCCAGTCACTCACATCCACAACACAAGACGTTCAAGACGCCGGCCAATACGTCTATGAGATTGGAACCTTCACCCAGACAATCACCCTGCCGCCCAACCCCGATCCGCAAACCTCAGACGGAAAATACCTCACAATCTGGAAACGCCGGCCAGACGGAAGTCTCAAAATCGCCGTCGAAATGTACAACACCACCTCGCCCCAGTAACCGAACCAATAGCCCCCTTCGAACCGCAAGACGCAAATCATCCACACAGCCCCCGTGTAAGTCCGCGCAAACCCCACAAACGCTCGCACTGAAATCAACCCGATAACTGTTAACTGTTAACTGCTTACTGATAACTGATTACTGATAACTGAAAAAAAATCGCCGACGCAGTCGGACTGCTTGGAATCGAATACCGAGACAGAAACGAAGTTGTAAGCTCCCCAACCCCTCAAGTCTCAGGCCTCAAGCCTGATATCCCAGAAATCGCCCGGCGACCTGTCCTCCAAAGCCTTGGCGAAGGAGGAAGCCGGACTGCTTGGAACCGGACGGGAGCGCATAAACGAAGTTTAGAGCATCCCCGCCGGCCCTGAGCAGATCAGCTGCCATAAAAAAGTCGGCGCTGAAATCGCCCGGCGTAGCCGGACTGCTTGGAACCGGACGGGAGCGCATAAACGAAGTTTAGAGCATCCCCGCCGGTTCTAAGCAGCATAGCAGCCGAAGGCTGCGGCGATTTCCCACGCGGTAGTCCTCCGAGCCCTCTGTAGCAAAAATCTTCGTGCTCTTCCTGTCCTTCGTGGTGAATAAAATCCGTGTAAATCTGTGAAAATCTGTGAAAATCTGTGAAAAAATGATTCGTGTAAAATTCATGTGAAACAGGGAATTAATAACTTGACTATGAGTTCTTCATAGGTGGCTAAAAAACCTTCATGCTCTTCATGCACTTCATGGTTAAACCACCCCACCTATTCACGGTCCGATCCGGATGCGAAGCATCGAGATCGGACAAATTCCGCATGCACTATCTTGCTATCTCAAAAAAAGCATAATATTTTTTACCCCTGCAATAGCAAGAACTTAAAACAGGATAAATTATTATTAAATGCCCATTTTCGGACCAAACACGCACGATCGTCCTAAATATGGAGGATGATGTTTTTTGAAAACTAAAAAAACAAAATAAAGAATCCATGAAATCTGTGTAATCTGTGAAAAAAAAAGAGGGAGCAAAAAATGATCAGCGAAAAACAACTCGTCGCAAACCGAAAAAACGCCATAAAATCCACCGGTCCCAAAAGCGATACCGGCAAAGCCGTCGTGGCCCAAAACGCCATCAAGCACGGCCTCACCGCCGCCGCCCCCGTCATCGCCGATGAAGATCCCGCCGAGTACGCCGCCTTCCGCGACCGGATGCAAAAATCGCTCACCCCCCAAGGCCCCATGGAAACCATGCTCGCCGACCGCATCGTCGACCTCTCATGGCGCCTCAAACGCGCCACACGCACCCAGACCGATGCCTACGACACCCTCACCCCCGACCAACCCGACCCAAACACACTCGGCCGCATCGCCGTCGAAGATTTCTCCAACACCCGCGTCCTCGAACGCCTCCTCGTCTATGAACGCCGCATCGAACACAGCCTCTACCGCACAATGCTCGAACTCCAGCGCCTCCAGTTCATCCGCACCAAATACCAATCCCTCCTCTACGATGGAATTGACTACAACAACGCCGAAACACAACAAATCGAACACTATCTCGAACAACCCCAGAAAGGAGCATAATGAAAACAACAGCAATAGAAATCGCCCGGCACCTGTCCTCCGAAGCCTTGGCGAAGGAGGAAGCCGGACTGCTTGGAACCGGACGGGAGCGCATAAACGAAGTTTAGAGCATCCCCGCCGGCCCTGAGCAGATCAGCTGCCATAAAAAAGTCGGCGCTGAAATCGCCCGGCGTAGCCGGACTGCTTGGAACCGGACGGGAGCGCATAAACGAAGTTTAGAGCATCCCCGCCGGCCCTGAGCAGATCAGCTGCCATAAAAAAGTCGGCGCTGAAATCGCCCGGCGTAGCCGGACTGCTTGGAATCGGACGGGAGCGCATAAACAAAGTTTAGAGCATCCCCGCCGGCCCTGAGCAGATCAGCTGCCATAAAAAAGTCGGCGCTGAAATCGCCCGGCGTAGCCGGACTGCTTGGAACCGGACGGGAGCGCATAAACGAAGTTTAGAGCATCCCGGCCGGTTCTAAGCAGCATAGCAGCCGAAGGCTGCGGCGATTTCCCACGCGGTGGTCCTCCGAGCCCTCTGTAGCAATAATCTTCGTGCTCTTCGTGTCCTTCGTGGTGAATAAAATCCGTGTAAATCTGTGAAAATCTGTGGCTGAAAAATGACCTTTCGCTATTCAAAAAACCAACTCAACCACATGTTCCGTCAGCACACCACCGACGGCCCCCCAACCCCTGCGCAGTTCCAACAAATCACCACACCAACCCACGACCGCGTTTCAACCGCATACTTCCGCCCCTTTGACCCATTCAAACACTACCTCCGCTCGCGATTGAAAAGCCAGCTCAACCGCTACCTCGACCGACACCGCCGTAAACACGATCCCACACTAACCGATTATCCGCTCCCATGGTTCATGCCGGACATCCGTCGTGTGGATAAAGTAAAACTCTGCCAATCTCTGTGTCCCTGCTTGCCGGGCCATAGCTCGCAGAGCGACGGCCGGTGGCAAACACCCAATCCGCAAAAAATGAATGCAGCACCCACCCCCCTTAAAACGCAAAACAAACCCATTTCAAAACCGAATAGAATCGCCGTAAGTCTTTGCGGAAAAAGAACTCAAGCCTCAAGTCTCAAGCCTCGAGCCTCAGAAAACAAACCCATTCAAACCCATTTGACAGCGCGGGCCTCCCGCCCGCAATGCTGCGCAATTGACGGATTGAGGGCAGGAACTCGCACTCTATGGGGGAATTTTGTGAAAATTGTAACAAAAACAATGATTCCACCGTATTTCGCTTGCACTTTTCTGAATTTTACCTATAAATGCTCGATTTTTCTTCATTTTTCCACCCGTTTTTCCCCTTGCGAACCACTAACAATTCGAGTAAACTCGTGCTCTTTATCAGGTAAGATAAGGCGAAATAGAACACTTATAATTTGGAGGTTGTTCAACGTGGCAAATCTTAACGACATTCGCAATATCGTACTGCTCGGACACGGCAGTTCTGGCAAAACCTCACTCCTTGAGGCCATGCTGCATACCACTGGCGTCACCAACCGTTTAGGCAGTATCGATGAGAAAAACACCGTCAGCGACTATGATGATGAAGAAAAGGAACGAGGCAATTCGATTCATTCGGCATTGGCTCATATCACCCACGGCGGAAAGCTCGTTAATATTATTGACACCCCCGGTTATCCCGATTTCGTCGGACCCGCCCTGTCGTCTATCCCCGCCGCCGAAACCGCGGTCATCGTCATCGGCGCCGCGTCCGGCATCGAAATGAACACCCGCAAGCTTTTCCAGGCCGCAACCAACGCCGGAAAAGCACGCGTCATCGTCATTAACAAGATGGACGCCGACAATGTCGACCTGACCGAACTGGTCGAACAGATTCGTGAAACCTTCGGCAGCCAGTGCCGCTGTGCCAATCTGCCCACCTCCGACAAATCAGCCGTCATCGACTGCGTCGCAAACACCGAAGGCGACTCCCTCGTCAGAAGTGTCGCCGATGCGCATAAAAATCTTCTGGAATGTGTCGTCGAAGCCGATGACGCGATGATGGAAAAATATCTCGCCGAAGAAGAAGTCACCCCCGCGCAGGTAGCCAGTATCTTTGTAAAAGCCCTCGACGCCGGCACCGTCATCCCGATTCTCTTTACCGATGCACGCAAGGAAATCGGGATCGCCGAACTGCTGGAATTGATCGTCAAGGAAACGCCCTCGCCCGCACAGGAGAAACCGCCCATCCTCAAAGACGGCGACACCGAAACGCAAATCACCGCCGATCCCAATGGTCCGCTGGCCGGAACCGTTTTCCGCGTTGGCTATGACCCGCGTTCGAATATGAAATACGCTTCGATTCGTATCTTCAGCGGCTCAATCGACACCGGCACATCACTGCACATCAACGACGCCAAAAAAGGCATCCGCATCGGTCACCCGCTCAAACTCCAGGGCGCCGATTCCACCGAAATTGATAAAGGCGTCTGCGGCGACATTATCACGCTGGCCAAAATCGACGAACTCAAACTCGGCGACATGGTCCATGACGGCAAAATGGCCGGTAAATTCGTCGGCCCCGCCATTCCGAAACCCATGTTCGGACTGGCACTGGAACCGACTGCTCGCGGCGAAGAAAACAAAATCAGCGCCGCGCTCCATAAACTCACCGACGAAGACCCCTGCTTTACCGTCACCCACAACCTGCAAACAAAAGAAATGGTGATCAGCGGTCTCGGCGATCTGCACCTGCGGGTCATGCTGTCCAAAATGGAAAACCACTACAAAGTACACGTCAACACCAAGCCCCCCAAAATCCCGTATCGCGAAACCATCTCCGGCAAGGCCGACGGTCACTATCGCCACAAAAAGCAGTCCGGTGGTGCCGGTCAGTTCGGCGAAGTCTATCTCCGCGTCGAACCGGCCCCGCGCGATTCCGATCCCTCACTGGAATACAAATGGGACATCTTCGGCGGATCAATTCCCGGCCAGTTCGAACCGGCAATCCTCAAGGGCATCAACGATGTCATGGAAAGTGGTTTCGTGGCAGGCTTCCCCATGCAGGATGTCATCGTCTCAGTCTATGACGGAAAGTATCACGCCGTCGACTCCAAGGAAGTCGCGTTCCGTGCCGCCGGCAAAGGCGCGTTCCTCGATGCACTGGAAAAAGCAAAACCCGTGCTGCTCGAGCCGATCGTCAACATCGAGATCACCATCCCCGCCGAAAACATGGGCGACATCACCGGCGACCTCGCTTCACGTCGCGGACGCGTCAGTGGTCAGGACATGCTCCCCGGCAATATGATGGTCATCAAGGCACAGGTCCCGCTCAGCGAAGTGTCCAACTACAACAGCCAGCTCAAATCCGTCACCGGCGGACAGGGCAGCTACTCCATGGAACTGAGCCACTACGAACCGACCGCACCCAATGTCCAGATGCAGGTCATGGAACAGTACAAAAAAGAACGCGAAGCCGAACACGCATAACCAAAACGGCTCTGACAAAACCAACAAAAAAGCCCGCTTCTCTTTTCGAGAACGGGCTTTTTTCATCGCCGTTTTCTAACCGCGTGACAGCGCAGCCGCCGGCATCGTTTGCAATAACTCATCTTGCACTGCCCCTTGGTGGGCGCCCCAATCCAAACCCCGTATCTACGGTACCGCCGAGACCACCCGCATGTCTTGCATTGAAGAATCCACCCCGGCGTCCGCTGTTCACTTTCAAGCTGCTGTTCATCCATCTCTCTATCCTAATGATTCACATCGTCGTACAAACGCCACATCGACAGACAATTTTTTACCCGCCTCGGGCTCCTCTAAAACACAACTTGACTGCCCTCCCTCCCAATTTATCAAAAGCATCGCCCCGCCCTCAGGAGCATTATAATTCTCTGCATCAGGCGTATCCGGCTCTATCACAAACTCAACAATCCCTTCTTTAAATGACCATAAGATGTGATCTCCTTTGGTCACTTCTTCACCCGAATCATAATAAATCACAGCACCTACCTTTAAAATTAATCATACATAAAATCTAGTCAATCTGCGTTAATCTGCGTCAAAAAACTCTTCGTGTCCTTTGTCAACTTCGTGGTGTAAGCTATCCCCCAAACTCACCCTGCATAAATCGCTCTTTAAAAATGGTTTCCAGCCGCGACTTTGTCGGGAAGGTCCACACCGTCACCGCCGCAAAGAGGATATACGAAAACAGATTCCCCCAATACACCGGCTGTAAATGAATCTGCCCGTCCAGTACACCCAGCAGACAAACGATCAGCCCGAACAGTGCCATGCCTTCCAGTATCGCCGCCCGGATCATAAATCCCGTAAACATCGCTCCAATACACCGTGACTCCATCGTCATATTCTCTCCAGTCACCGCCCCGGCAGAATTCTTTGCCAGCGTCATCAAGCCCTTCGGACTCGCGAAATATCGACCGATCCAATAAGCCGGAATATATCCCACCAATGCCATGCATCCATGCACCAAAGACATCAGCGGCAAGACGGAATTCTCCGAAACCATCTCAGCAGATTCAGTCTTTGAATAGAGAAATAAAATGATCCCCAAAAACAGCGTGCATCCCGTCAACAAAGCCAGCGAGATGATCATAAAAACGCGTATCCGCTGCGGCGTCAAGGCGTTTTGAAACTCAGCAAAATCCAATTGCGGCGTTGTGTCCATAAGTGGCTCCTTAAAAATCGTTCATCACAGGCTATAGCGTACCTTTCGATAAGAATTCCGTCAATGAAAATCCGGATAAAGTCCGCAACACTTTGCCGGTTTTGGCGTCTATGATATTGACGAATCGCCGCGGATGGGGTATGCTTTAGCGGACAGGGTTCAAACGATGTACACGGTTTGCGATTGTCATGCCGGACTTGATCCGGCATCCAGACGGCAATGCCCTGGACTCCGGATCAAGTCCAGGGCGACAAGTCACGCAGGATGGTATGACATTGCCGCCCATGGAGCCGAAGTCAAGACAGAAGTGCTGACTGTCATTGCATGCAGGCACCGAATCCATTAAAATCGCTTATTGTCATTGCCGCGCAGGCGGGAATCCAGAGCACCAAAAGTAAAAAAGGAGGTGGTACGATAAAAGTTAGCTGCGATTGGGCCGATATTTTTCTTTCTTTTTCCCCCTGTATTGGGTGTGGGGAAAAAGCGAAAAAAATCTGGTTGACAAAATTTGTTGGCGTTTTAGCTTCGGTTTTGATGAACCGGAGTAGATAGGTTTCAGGCTGCATCGTTTGTGTGGGGCATTGACCTCGAAAAGGAGAATATTCAGACCTGTAACCGAACCGACCACAATAAGGCATTGCGACCTTGCATAGGAGAATGGTGGACGCCGACACAGCAATCTACTCCAAGAGAGACGGTAACCTTTGATTTGGAGACAGCGGCATGAGTTATTTGGGCGTAGATTTGCACACGAACAGTTTGACGGTTTGCTACCGAACGAAGCAGGGAAAAGAACGGATCGCGACGTATGCGATTGACCGGATGGATGCGTTTCGCAAGACATTACGGCGAGCTGACCGGGTGGCGGTGGAAGCGACGGGCAATACGGCCTGGTTTATCGATCAGATTCGCAGCCGGGTCCGGAAGGTCATTGCGGTCGATCCCAATCAATTTAAGGTCATCCGCCAGTCGGTCAAGAAGACCGATAAGCACGATGCGAAAATGTTAGCGTTATTTTTGAGTAAGGGCATGCTGCCCGAGGCGAGAATGAAACAGAAAGAAAATGCACAATTACATTCATTGGCAACGACCCGGGATAAGCTGGTCAAGCAGCGAACGGCCCTGGTCAACAAGATTCACAATGTACTCAACAGCTACGGTTTGAAGTGGAAAAAAGAAACACTGACGACGGAAAAGGGCCTCAAAAGCATCATGGTCTTTGACTGGGATACGATTGTCAAGGTGGAGCTGGAAGTGCTGGCTGATCAGATACGGTCGCTGACTAAGAATATCAAGCGATTAGACAATGATATTATCGAGCATGGTAAAAAGCTCAAAGGTCATAAGAATATCAGCAGTATCAAGGGCATTGGCGACAAATCGGCCAGTGTATTGCTGAGTGTAATTGGTAATGTCAAGGATTTTGCCAGCGAGGACAAACTGGCGGCCTATCTGGGCATTGTTCCACGGGTCAAGGACTCCAATGAGACGATTCGGCACGGTCGGATTACCAAACATGGCTCAACGCTGGCCCGGACGACGCTGGTGCAGTGTACACTGGTGGCCAAACGGTACAGCCCGTATCTGCGGACGTATTATGAGCGGATTAAACGAACCCGCGGCAGCGGCAAAGCGATTATTGCCACTGCCCGGAAACTGCTGGGGATCATCTATAAGACTCTCACACATGGGTGGGTCTTTGAAGACTTCCCAAACTTTGTAATCGCAAAGACTTAGAAGAAAAATAATTAGAAATTGGAGTAGACTTTTATCATAGGAGTTCACAATGCAGGGTTTGATTGTCATTGCAGTGGTATTGGGCGTCATTTTCATCATCCCGATCGCCATGTATAATTCGCTGGTGGGTAAACGCAACCAGGTGCATAACATCTTCTCCACGATGGATGCGATGCTCAAAAAACGCTGGGACCTGATTCCCAATCTCGTCTCCACCGTCAAAGGCTACGCCGATCAC
Organism: Anaerohalosphaeraceae bacterium; assembly: GCA_963675155.1. Taxonomy (GTDB): domain Bacteria; phylum Planctomycetota; class Phycisphaerae; order Sedimentisphaerales; family Anaerohalosphaeraceae; genus 4572-13. Next base: position 3,356,668 of record OY775912.1, read on the forward strand.
GAACGCGGGCTGTTTGAAGCCGTCACCGAAGCCCGCGCCAAAGCCCAGTCCGGCCAACTCAACGAAAACCAGAAAGTCGGCCTGGAAAATTCCTTCATGCAACTGCTCGGTGTCGTCCGGGCGACTGTCGAGAATTATCCCGACCTGAAGGCCTCCGACAACTTCATGCACCTGCAGCGAACGCTGAACGAACTGGAAGAGCAGATTTCCGCGGCCCGTCGCGCCTACAACGCCGCGGTGACCGACTACAACAATTCGGTTCAGATGTTCCCCACCAACATCATCGCCGGGATGTTTAACTTCCAACTGAAAGAACTCTTCCAAATCGAAGCAACCGAAAGACAAAACCCCGAAGTCGGAAAACTACTGTAATGATTTCACCACGAAGGACACGAAGAGCACGAAGATTTTTATATTCTCATATATATCTCAGTGACCTCTGTGTTCTCTGCGGCCGTTATTTTATGAGTGTCAATTCGTGTTCATTTGTGGTTCAACATGAAAGATTATGAACAATTTAAGGAGTTTTACAGTGAAGAACTTCTGGCCGAGTTGCTGGAACTGGATGGTGTTCAAAAAAGGATTCTGGTCAAATCCGCCGTGGTGACGATTGTCATCCTTGTTATGGCAGGGCTGTTTTCTCTTTTCTGTTGGACAGAAATGACCGAGGATTTGGAAATCACACTGTATTTCTGGATTTTGTGCGGCAGCGTCTGGTTTGCGGCGATCCGCTTTTTCTCCCGCCACTACCGCAGTGACTTCAAGCAGATGATAATCAAACCGCTGGTCCGCTTTATCGATCCGAATCTGCAATATTCACCCGAAGGGACCATCGACCTTCACACCTTCCGCCGGGCCGACATCTTCCAGCGATACGTCAACGAATTCGACGGCGAAGACCTCGTCACCGGCACCATTGACAAAACAGCCATCAAATTCTCAGAAGTACGTGCCTATTACAACAATGAAAACGAAGAGTCGTTACTTTCTGAAATGTTTAAAGATAAAGATGGTTCGTCCGGCATCTTCAATTACAAGAAAAAAGTCTTTAAAGGGCTGTTCTTTGTCGCCGATTTCAACAAGACGTTTCACGGGCAGGTCCTCGTCATGCCGGACAAGGCGGAAAAGTTCTTCGGCCGCTTTGGAAAAATGCTGCAATCGCACAACATCGTCCGCGGCGAACTGATGAAGATGGACAACGCGGAATTTGAAAAGAAATTCGTCGTCTACGGCTCCGATCAAATTCAGGCCCGCTACGTCCTGACCCCGATTATCATGAACAAAATCCTGGACTTCGAGAAAAAAACAGGCAGCTCGATCTGCCTGTCATTCAAAGACTCGATGCTCTATATCGCCGTCCCCTGCCGGCGCAATCTCTTTGAGCCGAAATACCTCAAAAGCATCGTTGATTATATCGAAACGTTTCGCTATTTTCAGGATTTACGGTTATTCATCGGCATCGTCGAAGAACTTAACCTGAACACCCGCATCTGGACGAAGGAGTAGATATGAAAACACTGGAAGAACTGAAGGAATTTTACAGCACAGAACTGCTGGACGATCTGCAGCAGTTGGAAGCTAAACGCAAACAGGTTATGACTAACAGCCTGATCACGGTCGGCGTGGTCGCGATTTTGGCTTTGATTGTCTTTGCCGTTGTCGCCGCCCAGGGCGGGGGCGCCGTTATCGGCATTTTTCTGCTGATCGGCGCCGCCGTTGTCGGCGGATTCATCTGTACGGCCATCGGCAAAGGGTATAAAGCCGACTTCAAACGGCAGATCATCCGCAAAATCGTTACATTCCTGGAGCCGGGGCTAACCTATTATCCGCAGAACTGCATCGACCGGTCCACCTTCAAGACGTCGTCGCTGTTTACCCACCACATTGATCGCTACCGCGGCGAGGATCTCGTCCAGGGCAGCATCGGCCAAACGCAGGTCGCTTTCTCGGAGATTCACGCCGAATACCAAACCACCACACGTGACAGCAAAGGCCGCACCCAAACCCAGTGGCACACGATTTTCAAGGGGCTGTTTTTCGTGGCCGATTTCAACAAAGACTTCAAAAGCCAAACCCTCGTTCTGCCGGATACGGCGGAAAAACTCTTCGGCGGTTTCGGCAAAATGCTTCAATCGTGGAACGTGGCCCGCGCGGACCTGATCAAGCTGGAAGACCCCGAGTTCGAACGCGAATTCGTCGTGTACGGCTCTGACCCAATCGAGGCCCGCTACATCCTGTCCACCAGTCTCATGCGGCGGATTGTCGACTTTAAAAACAAGACCGGTACGAAAATTTATCTGTCCTTTACCGGGTCCAACGTCTATGTCGCCCTGCCGATCACCCAAAACCTCTTCGAGCCCAAATACATGGCCAGCATCACCGATTTTGCGCCCATCCTCAACTACGCCCGCGACCTGGCCCTCCCCGTCAGCATCGTCGACGACCTGAACCTGAACACGCGCATCTGGAGTAAGGAATAGACGATGAAGACGCTGGAAGATCTAACGGAATATTACCAGAAAGTGTTATTACCGCTTTTATCAAACTTCGAAGAAGACCGTCGGACATTGCAACGAAAAAATCGTATATACACTCCAATTGCGGGTCTGGCGGGTTTTCTATTACTATATTTCTTACTGCCCTATATTGCCAGATCCGGTCGAGGCCTCATTATAATACTGTCAGTCTACGCGGCAGTCCCAACCATCATATTTCATAATCTAAGTAAAAAATATCGAAACAGTTTCAAGCACACCATCATAAAAAAACTAATCCATTTTATCAGCCCCCAACTGTATTATTATCCGGAACGATCTATCAGTCGTCAAAAACTGGCAAGTTCGGGCCTCTTTCCTCCGGAATTTGAAGACTATTCAGGAGACGATTTAGTCAAAGGAACAATTGAAAAAACAACAATTGAATTATCTGAAGTCCATCTAACATTCAGACCTTCGGATTTCGACGTTTTGTTAACATCCGCTTACAAAGGAAAGGATTTCAACGGTCTTTTCATCTCAGCGGATTTCCATAAGCATTTTAAGGGTAATACTTTTGTTTTACCTAAATCAAATAAGTTTGAAAAAGCTCTCAAAAAGATGCAGGCTAAGATCGACCCGTCAATCCAATTTGTCCAACTTGACGATCCGGTATTCAATGAGACATTTATGGTTTTCGCCACAGATCAAATTGAAGCTCGATATATTTTATCCCCTAACATGATGGAACGTTTATACCGTTTTAAAGAAAAAACAGAATTCAACATCTCTGTTTCGTTTGTCAACTCGCAAGTTAATATCGCAATCCCTGTCAACAAACTCTTTTTCGAGCCTCACTACACTGTGACGGCAATCGATTTTGAACCGATACAGGAATATTTTGAAGATATACAATTAGCCGTCGGCATCGTCGAAGACCTCAACCTCAACACCCGCATCTGGAGTAAGGAGTAAACGTCTGGATGCCGGACAAGAGCGGCATGACAAAGCCATACAACTATGCTATACTAATAGTATGCAGAGACGACAGATCATTCATGTGGATATGGACGCGTTTTACGCTTCGGTTGAGCAGCGGGATAATCCCGAACTCAAAGGCAAGCCGGTTATCGTCGCCGGTTCGCCTGACGGCCGGGGCGTCGTCAGCGCCGCGTCCTACGAGGCCCGCACCTTCGGCGTCCACAGCGCGATGCCCGCGGCCCGCGCCCATCGGCTGTGTCCGGGCGGCATCTTTCTGCCCGTTCGCATGTCGCGCTATGTCGAAGTTTCCCGGCACATCCGCGAGATCTTCCACCGCTACACGCCGGAGGTCGAACCACTGTCGCTGGACGAAGCGTTTATGGACGTCACCGGCTGCCTCCGCCTGTTCGGCAGCGCCGAAGCCATCGGCCGCAGCATCAAAGCCGACATCGGCAACGAATGCCAGCTCGTTGCCTCCGTCGGCATCGCGGAAAACAAGTTCCTGGCCAAGCTGGCCTCCGACCTGGACAAACCGGACGGATTCGTGATTATCACCGCCGAAAACGCCCAATCGGTTCTGGACCCGCTGGACATCCGCCGGATCTGGGGCATCGGCAAGGTCACCGCCCGTTCGCTGCAAAACGCCGGCATCAGCACGGTCGCCCAACTGCGAAACACGCCCCGGCGGGTGTTAACCGGCCTCCTCGGCAACCAGACCGACCCTATCCTCAACCTGGCCCGCGGCATCGACGACCGCCCCGTCGAGCCGGACACGCAGGCCAAAAGCATCTCCGCTGAACAAACCTTCGCAACCGATATCAGCGACAAAGACGCCCTGTTGTCGGTCCTGCTCATGCAGGTCGAGGAAGTCGCCCAGCGACTCCGTGCCGACCGTCTGCAGGGACGCACCGTCACCCTGAAAATCCGCTACGGCGATTTCAAAACGCTCACCCGCAGCGCCAGCCTGGACCAGCCGACCCACACCACGCACACGCTCTGGCAGTTGGCAAAACAATTATTTCTGAAATGGCACACAACAAGTCCCGGGGCCCTGCGGCTTCTGGGATTTGGTGTTTCCGGCCTGTCGGCGGAAGGGTCGGGGCAGACAATGCTGTTCGCTGAGCCGGAAGACCAAAAACAAAAGAAACTCGACAGCGCCTTCGACGACATCCGCAAAAAATACGGCGACGATATCCTCAAACGCGGCGGCTAGCAGTTAACAGTTAAGAGTTCGCAGTTCGCAGTTCGCAGTTCGCAGTTCGCAGTTCGCAGTTCGCAGTTCGCAGTTCGCAGTTCGCAGTTCGCAGTTCGCAGTTCGCAGTTCGCAGTTCGCAGTTAACAGTGATTCTTCTTTTTCATGTGAGTGTTGAATTGTCCGGACTTACACGGACAGAAGTGTGGAATGGGTGATCAGGCCGTGCGGGGGCTAAAGGGAGGTGTCTAACTGAGCCGCTGAACGGTGGTTCAATTCCTTAAGAATCGTTTTCAACGTAATCTCTTGAGCTTTTTGCGCCGTTTCAACATCCACCCCCGGCCCGACATGGATAAAACCCGCCATGCGGCAATGGGAATGATGAACCTGATAATCGGCGGCTAACAGGGCCATATAGTTACACAAAAAATCACCCGGATTGCCTTGCCAATCAATCCATGCATTTAATTCCGGCAACGAATCGGAAACCGCGGCTTGAATCGACTCAACCGGCAAACTTAAGCCAATCACCTGCCCACCTTGACCGTCTCCTGTCCCAGGGTATTCCGGTTGTTTGGGCGATCGATAATCATCCCGCCATCGCGGACGATAAACCGCCTGGTGTTCAATTTCCCAGGGGCCTTCCCCTAAACCATAACAGAGGATCGCAACCGGTTTAAGCTTGCCGCTGAGACGCTGGAAATCTTTCAGTGTGTCCTGATAATCCACCTGAAAATCCCCCTCGCCGCAGGGATTGGCATCGGTCCCATCCGGAAACGTTGGAAAATACGCATACACATCATATCCAAGCCCCTGCCAGTTTTTCCCCTGCCAACCGTCCGGATTTAATGCCTCATCATTGGAAAACGGCACCAGCATCTCATTGGTCGGCGGCCAGTACCCCGTCACTAACACCGCCGGACGGCTCGCGCAACCGCCCATCAGGCCAACAAGAACCACCCCCAACACAACCCGTACTTTCTTTTGAATCAGCAATCCACTCGTCTGCATTAAACTTTCCATTCTAAGTAATCAGGGAGTATGGGGAACCGACACGGATCGATCATCCGAAAAAGTCACCTTCAGATATGCCCGGCCGTCAGTTTGGTCACCAAACGATACCCGGGCCATCAACATTATGCAATATTCCTGCCCCGCAACAAGATCGGCATAAACAACATCCTGCTCATGAATCGCCTCACTTCCTTGAGGATCATCGTGGGGCCATCGTTTACACACAACCACCTGCCCATCACTTTTTTGCAGCTCAAACTGAACATAGTTTTCCTGTATGTGCATACTGACAGACCCTTCGAAGTCCAGTGAAATACTCGCCCCCACCGGCTTGAAACGATACCGGGTCTCGGCAATCGCCGATGTTCTGTCTCTGGCCTCGCTGTGCTTGACAGACTCCACTTCAAGATGCCCGGCCTCGCTTGAAACCCAGTTCTCTTGAAGCGGACGGTCTCCATATTGATAATCCCAGATACAAACCGCCTTACAGGCTACCGGCTTGAAACTCTCGCTTTGATAGTACCCCGATGTGTCGTCCGGTGCCGGTAAATTGGTTTCGACATGCCCATAAATTTTGAAACGTTCACCGATGGTTTCAACTGAATCGCTCATGATTTATCTCCTTCCGCTTGAGTTCAGGTTAAATCGAGACATTAAAGGCCTTAAAGACGCTAAAACAAGCTGTATTATAATTACATACACGATGAGCCGCCTTGTCAAGTGAAAACAACGAAACGTTCTCTTTGTTTCAGATATGAATGAGCCGAATTGCGACATTAATGCTAAAAATGATACAATATTCTTACCCGAGAGACGCGTAAGTTATGATATATTAATAATATAAGACAAGATGAGACGTTTTTACAGTCATCTCAATGAATAACGGGGGTTAGATTGTCGATGCTAATAGAACCGAACAGGTATTCCTGTATTGCGTAGCACTGACAGTACAGTTCAGATGAAAGGCAAAGGATTATTTATGAGTCAAATCCGGCATTTTTGGATGATTATGATATGTGTAAGTGGTTTTGTCACCACAATTGGCCGCGCTGATGTAATCACCAGTCATATGTTTGAGCAATGGGGCAGTGAAACACTGTCTCAAATCGAAGAAGATTTCAGCCGGTACGATGGTCTGTATATTGAATCGCTATCCAATACGTCACCGGCAACCGCTTGGCCCTTAGGTGTAATGTTCGGTGCCCTGAATGCCGCTTCACAAATTGATCCCACCTATCTGCAACGAAGCAGAGAACTCGCCGATGAATTACATGCTCAATACTGGTGTACCCTGAATAACCTTGGCGCATACTATGCATTGTATGACGGCTGCTCGAGTACCTATCGATTCTATGATGATAATGCCTGGGTTGCATTGGCACTGATAGAGCTTTATGAATTAAGCGGCAGTGATAAATACCTTCAGTGGGCGCAAGATACCGTCGTTTTTTGCATGAGCGGAGAGAACGGCCCTACCGACAACCCCGACGGTGGTATTCGCTGGAAGGAGAGTCATACGGATGGGGCATCGGTTTGTTCAACGGCACCGACGATTCTGTCAAATCTGCTCCTCTACCAGATCACCGGCCTCGAATCCTACAAAACGGACGGCTTGCGACTCTATGACTGGATCATGGATACTGACAATGGCCTGCGGTATGAAAACAGTTGGATTTTTCATGAATACAGTCAAGGGCCCCTGGGGTATCAGACTGCCGTCATGACTCAGGCCGCAACACAGCTCTACCTGATCACCGGCGACGCAACATATCTGAACGAAGCTCAGGACATGGCCTCTGCCATGGAAAGCCAATTCATCAACGGCACCACCCATGCACTGGGCCAAACCGGCAAATGGGGCGGTCACGACATGACGAATGCTTATGTGGAACTTTACGAGGTCGACGGTAATCCATACTGGCTGGACGTTGCCACCGGTTATCTGGAACATCTGTATAATAATTGGAAAGAGAATGGTCTATACGCTTTTCATTGGAATGGTACAATGTATTACGAAAACGGAGAAGCCATCGGTGTGATTTCAAATCGATTGATTGACAATGCCTCTGTCGCTCGCGCTTACTGCAAAATGGCTATGACGCCCGGCGGCCAGACTCCGGACGACTCGTATGTTCAGGTTACCAATCGAACAGCCGGACGATGCCTTCGCCCCTATAATTCCGGCATAAGCGACAATACAGACGTCATCATTTATGATAAGTATTCCACCTATACGTCGGAAAGATGGACACTCAAGAACCTTCGCAATGGATATTTCAATATCCGAAGTGTCAATGCCGACAAATCCCTGCAGACGTATAACAATCAGACCGCTGACGATACCAATACGGTCATCTATACGACAAACCTAAGCGGGCACTCTCAGCAGTGGGCCTTAGTTGATTTGGAAAATGGTTATTTTAATCTTCAAAACAGAACTGCCGGAAAATCTCTTGAACCTCTGAATGGTCTCACAGGCAATAACATCAATGTCGTCATCGCTGCGACCGATCTCGGCGACCTATCCCAACAATGGGGGATTGATAATATCACTCCCCCCAGATCACTGATGCCGTATGTTTCTGTGAATGCCGGCAACTGGTGGCAAACGAATCATGTCATCATTGACGCAGGTGATACCGTTTCATTAAAAGCCGAAGGCCCGGACAGCGGCACCTGGCGTTGGGAAGGACATGGGGGATTGGCCGCAACCGGAAAAGAGATTACATTAAGCGATATTCAGCCGTACCAAGCGGGTTATTATACGGTCATACACACCAGTACCGGCGGTATTGAAAGCTTCACCGCTTTTCATATCAACGTCCCCGCCGTCCTGACCATGTACCAGCATATTGATTACAATGAAGCCAGTATCGGCTGGGTCGCCCAATACGGCGTCGGAGCCTATACCACGGCTGATATTATCGCCGCCGGCGGGCTCAGCAACGATATGACATCGTTTAAAATTGCCCCCGGCTACACCGTCACATTTTACGATGGCGATAACTTCACCGGGGACACGCTGGTCAAAACCGCAAATGAAACCTATGTCGGCAACACCTGGAACGACCGGATTTCGTCCATGATCATCGAAGGCGAGTTATCACCTGCTGCCCACTGGCAGTTCAATGACGGCGGCGACACCACCGCCGACGACGCCTCCGGCAACGCCCATGACGGCACCTTAACCAATATGGACATCAGCAGTTGGACTCTCGGCAAACAATGCACCGGACTGGCCTTCGACGGCGTCGACGACTACGTCGAAATCCCGGGCTTCAAAGGCATCACCGGCCAAAACAGCCGCACCTGCACCGCGTGGATAAAGACATCGACCACATCCGGAGAGATTCTGACCTGGGGACAGGAATATAATGGCGGACGCTGGATCATTCGTGTCAACGAAGGCGGCCAACTGCGTGCCGAAGTTCAGGGCGGGAACATTATTGGCTCAACTCTTATTAATGATGGCATCTGGCACCACATCGCAATGGTTCTGGAAAATGACAATAGCCCCGCAATCGAAGAAGCGAAACTCTATGTGGACGGCCAGCTTGAAATCATCAGTTCAACCACCACAGAACCGGTCAATACAGGTTTTGATGAAAATGTTTTGATTGGAACCTATTTTGCCGCAAACAATCCACGATGGTTTAACGGACTGATCGACGAGGTGCGGATTTATGATCGTGCCGTCAGTGACGAAAAGATTTATCAAATGTATACTGAACACGCTTTGATGAGTGATAGCGAGCCGGACGGCGATGTGGACTTGAATGATTTCGCCGCGTTTGCAAATAATTGGGAGAATTCAACCGGCTGTGAAGGCGATCTGACCTGCGACTGCATCGTCGATATGGACGACCTCATGTTCTTTATCGATGAGTGGCTTCGTTCGCTATAAAAACTTTAAAACGAGTGGACTGATGAAACGAAACAACAACCGGTTTTATGCAAATGTTACCCTAATCATTGTGATGCTAGCCCTATTGGCTGCACCGACACAGGCAAAACAATCAATACTATACGGTGGCGGCCCTTTATACAGCTACGCCGCCACACATCGGGACATGATACGCGCATCCGGTTTCACCACCATCGTCCTGTGGACCATCCACGTTCATGAAGACGGTGATTTAGTACTCAATGACAAGAAGCTCGTCGATGATGGCGTCTATGTGGGAAGAGCCGAATGGCCAGGCGAAGTGGCTGCATTTAAAACCGGAAACACTTCCGTCAAACGCATTGAAATCGCAATCGGCTCTTGGGGCGTCCCGGACTTTGAAAGAATTGAAAGTTTCATTGACGCCGAAGGAACCGGCCCGGGCAGTACACTGTATCAGAATTTTCTGGCCCTGAGAAATGCCGTTCCCGCCATCGACGCCGTCAGCTATGACGACGAAAGTAATTATGACGTTGATTCGACGGTCACGTTATCCCACATGCTCAATGATCTGGGCTATAAAATTTCCCTTTGCCCCTACACCTATTCAAGTTTCTGGAGTTCCGTTTACAGCACCGTCGATAACCAGCGACCGGGCATCATCGACCGGGTTGACCTTCAATGTTATGCCGGCGGAGGAGGCAACAATCCCGGTACATGGAACAACTATTTCGGCGGCCTGAAGGTCAGCCCCGGCATGTGGTGCTACCCCACCGGAAATCCCCCCAGCCAGGTTCAAAGCCAGATGACGTCATGGAACAACTCATATACCATCGCCGGTGGCTTCATGTGGCTGCTCGATGACATGCTGCCGCACCAGGGAACCTATGCGGTCGCCGATTATGCGACCGCCATCAATAATGCACTGAGCATCGACCCGTCCATCGATCCGGTCGTCACCCTTTATCAGCACTGCCCTTATGGCGGTTGGACAGCCGACTTGGGTATTGGAGCCCATACGACTTCGGATATTGTTTTAGCCGGAGGAATCGACAATGATGCTTCCTCAATACAAATTAATCCAGGTTATCAAGTAACATTTTATGACGGCGACAATTTCACCGGCGAAACACTCGTCAAGACCGCTAATGATACATGCCTGGTTGACGAAGGCTGGAATGACCGAGTATCCTCGATTATCGTTGAAATTAATCCTTCGCCGGTCGGATATTGGCAGTTCAACGATCCCGGTGACACAACCGCCGACGACGCCTCCGACAACGGCTATGACGGCACCTTAACCAATATGGACATCAGCAGTTGGACTCTCGGCAAACAATGCACCGGACTGGCCTTCGACGGCGTCGACGACTACGTCGAAATCCCGGGCTTCAAAGGCATCACCGGCCAAAACAGCCGCACCTGCACCGCGTGGATAAAGACATCGACCACATCCGGAGAGATTCTGACCTGGGGACAGGAATATAATGGCGGACGCTGGATCATTCGTGTCAACGAAGGCGGCCAACTGCGTGCCGAAGTTCAGGGCGGGAACATTATTGGCTCAACTCTTATTAATGATGGCACCTGGCACCACATCGCGGTAGTCCTGGAAAATGACAATAGCCCCGCAATCGAAGAAGCGAAACTCTATGTGGACGGCCAGCTTGAAATCATCAGTGCTAGCGTAACTGAACCTATCAACACCGGTTTTGCTGAAAATGTCCTGATAGGAACCTATTTTGCCGCAAATAATCCTCGCTGGTTTAACGGACTCATTGATGAAGTTCGCATCTACGGTCGAGCAGTCAATGCCGGCGAAATTCAGGATATGTATCAGCAATACGCCCTGATCAGTGATGTTGAGCCGGACGGCGATGTGGACTTGAATGATTTCGCCGCGTTTGCAAATAATTGGGAGAATTCAACCGGCTGTGACGGCGATCTAACCTGCGACTGCATCGTCGATATGGACGATCTCATGTTCTTTATCGATGAGTGGCTTCGCTCGCTATAATTCTTCAATGGGAATTCAATATTAATGTTTTATTCGAGACTCTTCATGATCCGTTTTTACTCAAAAAACTGTTTTCTGTGGGCTATCATTGCTGTTTGCAGTATCGCAAACGCGGCAACGATTCAAAACTTTGATTCAGCACCGGGACAAACGCCCTACACGTTGAGTCAATATCAAAATGCCCCGGGCCCTGCACTCGTGAATAATACTCTGCTGATGGTCAATACCGGCGGCCAACGAAACGTCATCGCCTTCGACCAGACGGATTCGGGACTTTACAATCGGATTACGGCAGAGTGGGATCTTAATCTTGTTCCCGGCGCAGACGGCTTGGGATTTGCATTATTGAACACTGCCCAACACGGCACAACCGGAGCCGGTCCCATCATCGAAGAGGAGCCGTCTTTAGCCGGAGCATTTGCGGTTGGATTTGATATTTACTGCCCGGACGATGATAATTATCAGAAAAAAGGGTCACACGAAATATCCCTGCATTGGGACGGCGTCGAACGGGCGAACAAATGGAGCCCATTCGATTATCGCACGGGAACCTTCAACCGTGTCCGCGTCATCGTCAATTTTGTCGCCGGCGGCGCGGAAATCACCGTTAATGTTGGCAGTCAGACAATTTACGACAAGTACTTTTTGGCCGGCCTGACACCCTATGACTGCCGGGCGGCGTTCGGGGCACGCACGGGTGGACTGATGACAACGCTTTATATCGATAATGTGAATGTGCAATACGAAGAACCGACGTCGCCTGCCGAACCGCCCGTCTCAGTACGCACTTATGACCGTAGACTGATGAACGGCCACTATCGTGATGTAAGCCAGATCTTCAGCTTCCCGTCGGATGATAATACGACCTATGAACGGGTGGTCATGACCCTGACAGTGGAGGAACCTTCCGGCGGCTGGGATGGCTGGGACCGGATGATGGGAATTTATATCTGGGACGAGGCACAACAGAATCGCTATGAAATTGCCCGCTTCATGACGCCTTATTCCAAGGCGGGAAAATGGTATTTTGATGTAACCGATTACCAGAATCTGTTACGCGGCAATCACAAAATGGATATGTGGCTGGACAGCTGGATCTATGACCCCGCCGACGCGGGCTATTGGATTACGACCGATTTCGATTTTTACGAAGGACAGCCTGAGTACCGGGTGGTCGGGGTGCAAAAGCTCTGGTCCGGAACGCCCACTTATGGAGCAGGGGATGATCCGCAGATGACGGGCTTTTTTGCGGACAGGCAAATCAATATCCCGGCCGGAACCGCCAAAGCCAAATTGCGATTTATGGTGACCGGTCACGGTCAAGGCCCGAATACTGATGCCGGGGCGGAATTTATCGCTCGCGGCCGAACGGTGACCGTCAATAACGCTTCTTACTATAATATGCTGTGGAAAGATGACTGTTACCTGAATCCCTGTCGACCGCAAAGCGGCACCTGGAAATACAGTCGGGCCGGATGGGCACCGGGCGACAAGGTCACTCCATGGGAAATTGATATTACCGGTGACATCGTTGCCGGCCAGACATCTGCCATCGATTACCAGGCCGACGAATACATCAACTCGACACCGGATTGGGGCAATGTTTCCCGCCAGTGGGTCGAAGCTCAGATCATCTTTTATGAGCCCTGGACGCGTGAGCCCGTCGCCCACTGGCAGTTCAATGACGGCGGCGACACCACCGCCGACGACGCCTCCGGCAACGCCCATGACGGCACCTTGACAAACATGGATATCAGCAGTTGGACTCTCGGCAAACAATGCACCGGACTGGCCTTCGACGGCATCGACGACTACGTCGAAGTCCCCGGCTTTAAAGGCATCACCGGAGGCAACAGCCGCACCTGCACCGCGTGGATAAAGACATCGACCACATCCGGAGAGATTCTGACCTGGGGACAGGAATATAATGGCGGACGCTGGATCATTCGTGTCAACGAAGGCGGCCAACTGCGTGCCGAAGTTCAGGGCGGGAACATTATTGGCTCAACTCTTATTAATGATGGCATCTGGCACCACATCGCGGTGGTCCTGGAAAATGACAATAGCCCCGCAATCGAAGAAGCGAAACTCTATGTGGACGGCCAGCTTGAAATCATCAGTGCTAGCGTAACTGAACCTATCAACACCGGTTTTGCTGAAAATGTTTTGATAGGAACCTATTTTGCCGCAAGCAATCCACGATGGTTTAGCGGACTCATTGATGAAGTTCGCATCTACGGTCGAGCAGTCAATGCCGGCGAAATTCAGGATATGTATCAGCAATACGCCCTGATCAGTGATGTTGAGCCGGACGGCGATGTGGACTTGAATGATTTCACCGCGTTTGCAAATAATTGGGAGAATTCAACCGGCTGTGAAGGCGATCTGACCTGCGACTGCATCGTCGATATGGACGATCTCATGTTCTTTATCGATGAGTGGCTCAATCAAATCTAAACACTCCGCTTCTTCAAACGAAACCGAAAATGCGCCCCACACACGTTCATCTACATTCGTGTAGGCCATTTCGTCTTTTTATCACTTGCCCCACAGTGTAAAACTTGTGCCAATAGAGCCTTAAAATCGCATTTACGTCCGCATAAAAAATTTTTTTCATCGTTAATCTCGTGTTTTCAAGCACTAACGAAAATCAAACAATTTTTTTGTTTTTTTACCCTTGTATCACGACCCCGGGACGGTATAGTAGCGTAATAGCTTATTGGCTACATATTGTTATTTCAATGTTTTATTATTCTACATCTTGTATTTATACAGGGAGGTAAATATGGCTGACGAACGGATTCGCAATGAGGGCGAAAACAACATTAATCCAGAGTTTAAACCGTGGGAGTCGTGCGGAAAAATGGACCAAAAGGGGCTAAAAATCAAGCCGCACTTTGCAACCCCCGGCACTCACCCCTTCGATGAACTCGAATGGGAAGAACGCCAGGCGAAAATTGCGGATGAAACCGGAAAAGCCATTTTCGAGCAAAATGACGTCGAAGTTCCTGCAAACTGGAGTCAATTGGCGACAAAAGTTGTCGTCAGTAAGTACTTTTACGGCGACATCACCTCCGGCCAGCGTGAGCGCTCTGTCAAGCAGCTCGTTCATCGCGTCTGCCGGGCCATCGCCGACCGCGGCTTCAAAGACGGCTACTTCGAAACCAAAGAAGACACCGAAAACTACTACAACGAACTGACATGGCTCTGCGTCAACCAGTACGGTGCGTTCAACTCACCCGTCTGGTTCAACGTCGGCCTGCACGACGTCTACGGCGTCAAGGGCAGCGAGCACAACTTCTACTGGAACCAGGAAGAAGGTAAAGCGGCCCCCTGCCAGAGCAGCTACGAATACCCCCAGGCATCGGCTTGCTTCATTCAGTCCGTCGATGACACCATGGACGACATCATGCGTCTGGCCCGCAGCGAAGCGATGCTCTTTAAGCACGGCTCCGGTACCGGCACCGACATGTCGACCCTTCGCAGCAGCCGCGAAAAACTCTCCGGCGGCGGCAATCCTTCCGGCCCGCTGAGTTTCATGCGGGTGTTCGACCAGATCGCAGCCGTCATCAAGTCCGGCGGAAAAACACGTCGCGCCGCCAAGATGCAGTCGCTGATGGTCCGTCACCCGGACATCAAGGAATTCATTAACTGCAAGACGGAAGAAGAAAAGAAAGCCTGGGCGTTGATGGAAGAAGGCTACACCGCCGATGATGCCTATAACAGCGTCATGTTCCAGAACGCCAACCTGTCGGTCCGCGTCACCGATGACTTCATGGACGCCGTCGAGAAAGACGCCAAGTGGACCACGAAATCCGTCACCACCGGCGAAGACGTCGATCAACTGTCCGCCCGTGAACTGATGGACGAGATCGCAGAAGGCACCCGTGTCTGCGGCGACCCCGGCCTGCAATACCACACAACGATTAACAAATGGCACACCTGCCCCAACTCCGGGCCGATCAATGCTTCCAACCCCTGCAGCGAGTACATGTTCGTCAACAACTCCGCCTGCAACCTCGCATCGCTGAACCTCATGAAGTTCCGCAACGAGGACGGGTCATTCGATATCGAAAACTTCAAACGGGCCATCCGCCTGTACATTATCGCCCAGGAAATCCTCGTCGACAACGGCAGCTATCCGGAAGCACGCATCACCGAAAACAGCCACCGTTTCCGTCCGCTGGGTCTGGGTTATGCCAACCTTGGCTGCCTGATGATGAGCCTGGCGATGCCCTACGATTCCGATCAGGCACGTGCCTGGGCCGCGGCCATCACCGCCATCATGACCGGCACCGCCTATTCGGTCAGTGCGGAAGTCGCCGCCATCAAAGGCGCATTCGACGACTTCGACGCCAACAAGGACGAAATGCTCAACGTCATCGGCATGCACCGCGAACACGTCCGCAATATCCCCGAGATGTATTGCCCCGCGGACCTGCTCAGTAACGCCAAGGACGCATGGGATCAGGCCTTCGACGCCGGCACACAATACGGCTACCGTAACGCACAGGCAACCGTCCTGGCCCCCACCGGCACCATCGGCTTCATGATGGACTGCGACACCACCGGTGTCGAGCCCGACATCGCCCTGGTCAAATACAAACTGCTCGCCGGCGGCGGCATGCTCAAACTCGTCAACCAGACCGTCCCCATGGCACTGGAACGCCTCGGATACAACCCCGACGAAATCAAGAGCATCTGCGAAACGATCGACGCAGACGACACGATCGAAACAGCCAAGCTGCTGCGACAGGAGCATCTGCCGATCTTCGACTGTGCCTTCAAGGCCAAAAACGGCAGTCGGCACATCCATTACGCCGCCCATCTGAAGATGATGGCCGCCGTACAACCCTTCCTGTCCGGTGCGATCAGCAAGACCATCAACATGCCCAAGGAAAGCACCGCCGAAGAAATCGCAACCGCCTATATGGAAGGTTGGAAAATGGGACTCAAGGCCGTGGCGATCTACCGCGACGGCTCCAAACGGCTCCAGCCGGTTAATACCGATACAGACAAGAAAGACAGCAAAAAGAAAAAGACCGTTGACGAAGCACCTGCAGCGCGTCCGTTCCGTCGTCGTCTCTCCGAGACACGCCAGAGCATCACGCATAAATTCTCCGTCGCCGGTCACGAAGGATATCTCACGGTGGGGCTGTACGAGGACGGTCAGCCTGGTGAACTCTTTATCACCATGGCCAAGGAGGGCAGCACCGTTGGGGGGCTTATGGACGTCGTCGGCACCTGCGTCTCGATGGCCCTGCAGTACGGTGTACCGCTGATCACGCTGGTCGAAAAGTTCCGCCACGCACGCTTTGAGCCGGCGGGCATGACCAGCAACAAGAACATCCCGTTCGCCAAGAGCCTGATCGACTATATCTTCTGCTGGATGGGCTGCCAGTTTATCCCGGGATACGCGGAAAAAAACACACCCAACCGAACCCCGGCACCGGCGGACAATAAGTCCAATACGACCGCCAAGGAACTGGTTAAAAAGACACAGGACCTGGCCAAGAAGATCGACCAGGCCAAGGCCATTGGGAAAAAGCCCGCCGATAAGACCGCACAGCCGATCAAGGACGTGCCCGCCAAGGCAGCCGCCCCGCGGATGTCCGATCGCTTCGCCGATCAGGCCGCCGACCGCGTCGTCCAGGCCGTCACCAACGCGATCACGAATCCGGACGGCACCAAGACCGCGGCCATGGGACAGTTCAACGAACAGTTCAACCACTTCCAGGACGACGCCCCCGCCTGTGACGTCTGCGGCAGCATCTGCGTCAGAAACGGAACCTGCTACCGCTGCTTCAACTGCGGCAACTCCATGGGTTGCTCATAATGGGAACGCGGGCGTCTCGCCCGCAAAAGAAAAACCCGTTTAGCCCCCGCAACCCGTTGCGGGGGTTGAGCTTCAAAGAATTGGTGATCTCAAAAACAAAAAGAGTATCACAAAAAAGCCAAAAACTGGCTTCGGAAAATCGGATGATGAAAAACGTTTAGCCCCCGCAACCCGTTGCGGGGGTTAGGCTTCCGGACAACGATAAAACACCAAGACACCACACCGTCCAAAGAATTTAATCACGTCGACGAAAACTCGGCGTAGTTTTTTCGGCGTATACCCCGACATAAAGCCGGGAAACCGCCGAAAGAAGACAAATTAAAATGATCAGAGAATATCAAATTAGTTCGTAAAAAACATGGATAGCAAAACAGTCTACATAATTGGTGCGGGTGCAAGTAAAGAAGTAGGTTTGCCAACGGGCAATGAACTTAAAAATGAAATTTCAAATCTTTTAGATATTAGATATGACTACGTAAAACAAATCAGTGGTGATAGTCTAATTAGAGAGGCTCTAGACAAGCTCACTAGTAATACAGATCCCCTTTTAAAGGCAGCTAGGCATATCAGAGATGCAATGCCACAAGCGATTTCGATTGATAATTTTATTGACACACACAGAGATAACAAAAACATCGCTATTTGTGGAAAATTGGCAATAATCCGTGCCATATTATCTGCCGAACAAAACAGTTCCCTTTATTTTAAAAAAACACGTGTAGATTCCACAATAGATTTCAACGCATTAACAAATACTTGGTATATTCCTTTCTTTCAGTTACTTACGGAAAACTGTGCCACAAACAATCTCGAAGAAAGACTGGAGTCTATCGTTTTGATTATTTTTAATTACGATCGATGTATTGAACACTTTTTGTACCATGCTTTACAAAACTATTACAAGCTTTCAGAATCAGAGTCTGCACAATTAATAAGGAAAATCAATATTTATCATCCATATGGAAGTGTTGGAGCATTACCATGGACTAGTAATACTAATTCTATGTCTTTCGGAGACAGTCCTTATTCGGAACAACTGCTAAAACTCATAGAGCAAATAAAAACATTCACTGAAGGTACAGATCCTGATTCGAGCGATATTTCTTCAATTAAAGAACATATGACCACGGCAGATAGACTGGTTTTTCTGGGATTTGCATTCCATAAACTAAATATGCAACTTATAGCTCCACAGAAAAGCAGTGTCTGGCCCAAACTGAATTGTTATGCAACAATCCTTGGTATATCAATCTATGATGAAGATATCGTTAGCAGTCAAATCGATTCTCTTTACAGCAATACGACTATATATACGAAGCTCATTAATTGCCACTGTTCAAAGTTCTTTAATGAATTGTGGAGAAGCTTGGCCTTTTAAACTTATTAAGAAACCTCTGTGGTCCTTTGTGAACTCTGCAGCTAAATTTCGTGTCAATCAGTGTCCATTCGGGGTTCAATCCTTCGTGGTCAATCCCCCGTCCCCATTGTAAAATTGCAGTATCCGTTACCCGCCATTTCTGCTATAATCGGCCACAAGGAAAATTAAAGGTTCAACAACTCATTTAAAGGAGTGAAAAATGCAATACGCCTTTTTAGGGAAAACCGGGATGAAGGTTTCTCGCCTCTGCCTGGGGACTATGAACTTCGGCTGGCAGACCCGCGAAGAGGACTGTTTCCGCATGATGGACGAAGCGCTGGAGATGGGCATTAACTTTTTCGACACCGCCGACGCTTACGGCGGGGCTGAAGGTCGCGGCGGCACCGAAAAAATCATCGGGCGATGGCTCGCCCAGGGCGGCGGACGACGCGACGCGGTCATTCTCGCGGCCAAGGTGTTCGGCCACTGCGCCCCCTTCTATGAACGCTACGAAGAAAACAGCGCCAACGACGGCCTCTCAAAATATAAAATCCTCAAACACTGCGAAGGCACACTCACACGCCTTCAAACCGACCATATCGAGCTGTACCAGATGCACCACATCGACCCGAACTGCGGCCACGGGGAAATGTGGGAAGCGATGGACATCCTCCAGAAGCAGGGAAAGGTCGTCTACGTCGGTTCCAGTAACTACGCCGGCTGGAATATTGCCGAGTGCTGCATGACCGCCAGGCACCTCAACAAGCAGGGGCTGGCCAGTGAGCAAAGCCTCTACAACCTCAACAACCGGATGCTCGAGTTGGAAGTCATCCCCGCCTGCCGTCAATTCGGCATGGGCCTGATCATTTACAGCCCGCTGGCGGGCGGCCTGCTCGGCGGCATCCTGGCCAAAACAAACACCGGACGCCGTGCCTCCGATGCGCTGCAGGCCGAGTTAGACAAACATCACGAAAAAATCAAACGGTTTGAAAACCTCTGCGCCGACCTCGGCCAGTCCCCCGCCAACATCGCGCTGGCATGGCTGCTCCACAATCCCGTCGTCACCGCACCGATCATCGGACCGCGAACGCTCGAGCAATTAAAGGAAAACCAGCCGGTACCGGACATTGTGCTTTCGAAGGAAACGCTCAAACAGCTTGACACCCTCTTCCCCGGCCCCGGAGGACAGGCACCCCAGGCATACGCATGGTAAATAACAATGGCGAGCATCACGCCCGAAAAACGCTACCAAAATACTGACTCCGAAAAATCGGATAATGAAAGCAAAAGGCCGGAACATTGTTCCGGCCTTTTTTTATTGTTTATTTTCGATTATATATTTCCCCTGCTCACTTTCTCCCGGAAATTTGACTAACCGTCAGCACTGTCAGGTAGCATCTAGAATCTCTAAAATCTGTTCTTTGGTTAACTCATAGTTTCTGTCAAAACTTTGCCATTTTTCAATCATTGACCTATACTTTTCAACCGAAGGGAGGTGGCTATTACACGAATCGTTTTTATTGAGATATTGCTGTTGCTCTGAAAATTTACCTTGCTCAATGATTAGGAATCTTGCGAAAGACATATATTCTGTTTCATTATTTCCATCAAAACCACGAAAATAGCCATAAAGTTTTTCGTCAACATCTTTATCTTTTGATTTACGTTTATAATCCTCAATGGCACGGTAAAGACTCAGTATATCTAAAACAACTCGTCCCTCATCTTCAGGCATATCCTCACTAATCCATTGATCTACCTCAGAATAAAAGATTTTGTAACCATTGTCTAATATTTGTATTAGCTCCTCGTAGTGAGAAGCCTCTTTAGGCTCTAGCAACGCCAAAATACGATATTGGTTGATTAAAAATAAACGATCTTTTTTTGTTAAATCCATTTAAATACTCCATATTACTCAAGTATTTTACGTTTAATATGACGAGCCATCCCAATAATATCAGGATAAATCGTATACTCATCTAAATTTGCCCATTTTAGAAATTGTATCGCTTCTTGTTTTGCTCCTTTTTTCAAAATAACTTTTTCAATGCACTGACTGGCAGTAATTTCTAACCCCTCAGCAATTTGCCCATGAACTGTAAAAACACCCTTTTGAGCTTGTATTCTTTTTGATTGAAAACTCGGCCTTATTGCTATTGGCTTATCAGCTCGAAAGGGACGGTTGTCCCAATAGATTTCGGTGTAATTAAAATTACGGTCTTCTGGTATATCAATAATATCTCTACCAATAATCTTATTTAATGAAATTGGATCAAGAAGATACACTGCACTGTCTGTGTCGGTTAAGTCGTCAAAAATCACAAAAGCCACAGCAACACCAAGAACCGTTGTCCAATCCAAAAGTCGCGTTGGAATCCAATAGTGTTGCATATCAAAAAGAATTTCCCAGTCACTATTCCTTTTATCAAAGAGAACAGAAGCTGTTTTTTGAAACTCCCTAAAAAGATCTTTCTCCTTTAACTGCCAATCGGAATAGCGAAGCAAACTTGGAGTTAAACCCCAAGACTCATTAGATTGTCCTCTGAACCAAATTTCCTGAGGATTGCCAAGTTTTCTTTCAGCATCTTCGATTTGTCGTAAAAAATCACTCCATTCACTCATAGCTCGCCCTTGTAGTAATGCATTGTGCTTTTCAATACCTTACCTGGTTTCACCGACCCTAATTCAAGATATCTTATACATTATATTTGATATGATCATAAGTGAAAGTAGAAAAATCGCATCTCAAAAAAATTCATAATTAAAGCTTCAAATTATCACCACATTACAGTCTCCTGCTGTAATTAGCCGAGGGAATAAAAAGTTCCAGAAATCAAATTCCCTCAACAAAAACCAACCGCCCCCTGTCAGTCCGTGATAGTCTGTGTCGGTCCGTGTCTGTCCACTCACCTCATCCATCGTCCATCGTCCATCGTCATTCACCAATCCCCGTCCACCTTTCACATTCCAGCCTTCAGCCTTGAATCACCCCACCCCTACTCACTACTCACTACTCACTACTCACTACTCACTGTCCGATCCGGATGCAAAGCATCCGGATCGGACATATTCTGCATGCACTATCTTGCTATCTCAAAAATTCCAAAATATTTTTTACCCCCGTAATAACAAACACTTAAAACAGGATAAAATATTATTAAATGCCGATTTTCGTACCAAACACGCACGATCGTCCTAAGTACGGAGTGTGATGTTTTTTGAAAAATAAAACAAAAGACTAAACAAGGAGAAAAACCCAGTGATCAGCCAGCAGTTATCAGTAAACAGCCGTCGCCAAAAGCGACTCCTCATTCTTCTGTCCTTGTATTCCTGTATTCTTATATTCTTAGTAGACAAAATGAATGCAACACCCACCCCCCTTAATACGCAAAACAAACCCATTTTCAAAACCGGTGAAATCGCCGTAAGTGTTTACGAGAAAAGAACTCAAGCCTCAGGCCTCAAGTCTCAAGCCTCGGCAAACAAACCCAAACAAACCCATTTTTCAAAGTCACATATATCTGTTTCTGTGCAAACTCGCTATAATCTGCCTATGACTAAATTGCCCAAACCAGATAAAACGATACAAACCGACATTTGCATCATCGGCGCCGGCGCGGCGGGGCTGATGGCGGCGGTGACGGCGGCTGAAAATACGCAAGCTTCTATCGCGGTCATCGAGTCCAACACCAACCCAGGGCGTAAGTTGCTGATCACCGGCGGCGGCCGCTGCAACATCACCCATGACTGCGACGCCCGGCAATTCCTGCGCGACTGCGAGCCGTACGCGCGTTTCCTGCGTCACGCGATCCACAGCTTTTCGCCGGGCGAGACTTGCGAATTCTTCAACCGCCTCGGCGTCGAAACCGTCACGGAAGCCGACAATTGCGTCTTCCCGAAATCCGACCGCGCCGTCGATGTATTGGGCGCTTTGCTCGACGCGATCAAGCAACACCCCAACGTCTCCTTCTATTACGATAAACCGGTAAAATCCGTCACCCACAACCCCGGCGACAACACCTTCACCGTTTCGACATCGTCAAAAAATTTCTCGCTGACCGCCCACAAACTCATCCTCGCCGCCGGCGGAGCATCCTATCCCAAAACCGGCAGCAACGGCAGCGGTTATCACATCGCCGCGGCACTGGGACACACCATCACAAAGCCGGCCTCCTGCCTGGCCCCGCTGGTTTGCCAGGAAACATGGCTGGAGCCGCTGGCGGGCGTATCGCTGCCCAATGTTATGCTGTCGGCGGGTACCGGTCGAAAAAAAGTCAAGCTGCAGGGGCCGCTGCTGTTTACCAATGACGGCATCGCCGGGCCGGCCTCATGGAACTTCAGCCGGCAGATTCTGCCCCAGCTCCACCAACAGCCGGTGGACATTGCCATCGACCTGACGCCTCAACTCGACGCCGAAACCCTGCAACAGCAAATCATGGACATGATCGCAGCGTCCCCAAAAAAGGAAATCGCCCGGCTGCTGACCGCCTTCGTCCCCCACTCACTGGCGCAAAGTCTCTGCCGCCAGGCCGGTGCCCAGCCGTCACAACAGGCCCACCAACTCAAAAAAGAACATCGCAAAAAGATCTCCGCGCAATTGAAAAACCTCCCCCTGACCGCCCTGCATCTGCGACCCATTGAGCAGGCCATCATCACCCGCGGCGGCGTCAAGACTTCGGAAATCGACCCTAAAACCATGCAATCGACGATTCTCGCCAATCTCTACTTCGCCGGCGAAATCATCGACACCGACGGCCCCTGCGGCGGATACAACCTCCAAATCGCCTGGTCCACGGCCCGGCTGGCCGCGGAAAA
This sequence comes from Anaerohalosphaeraceae bacterium, assembly GCA_963675155.1. Lineage (GTDB taxonomy): Bacteria > Planctomycetota > Phycisphaerae > Sedimentisphaerales > Anaerohalosphaeraceae > 4572-13. Next base: position 3,380,237 of record OY775912.1, read on the forward strand.
CGCCGCAAGATAACAAGCTGACAAATCCCGCCCCCCACACCTTATTCCGGAGTATCTGGACCTCGGTTCATTATATTCTTGGAGAAATCCGTGCAATTCGTTGCTAAAAACACCCCTGTGGCATTAAGTAGCGGCCCAAAAAGTCCGAAATATGGCTGTTAGAGACTATTTTTATGGAAAAAACGATGCTTACGGAAACTCAGGCCACATCCTGTTGTCAGAATACAACCGCACCGGTGAACGTGCTGTTTGTGGGCAACCGGTCTGTTTCCGCTGACCTGACGGCCCTGTTCCAGACTCGCGGCTACAGTTGGGACACCGTCAGCCTTGATGAGCTTGAAAATTGCATCGAAACCCGCAAGATTATCGGCACCGCCGTGGTGGACGGTTCAGCCATCGACGCATCGCAGGCCGAACAATACCAGGGGCTCTTTGAACGCATCGACCGCGAAAACGTCGCCCTGATATTCTACCATTGTCCGCCGGAGATCAATCTTGATACGATGCCGCTGGCCTCGCAAACCGATTCGGTCGAATTCAATGCCCTGTGGGCGCGCATCGACAGCACGGTCAGAACCCAGAAACGCCTGCACGACCATCTGGCCCACGAGCAGCACCCCCACTGCACACCGGAATCGGACGTCAGCTCAGACTGGGCCGAGCAGTTGGAAATGGCCGGCCGCGTACAGCGCAACTTCCTGCCGACCCAACTGCCCAACTGCGACAAAATCCATTGGGCCACCGTCTTCCGTCCTGCCGACTGGGTGTCCGGCGACCTGTACGATATTACCCGCGTCGATGAAAAACACATCGGCTTTTACCTGGCCGACGCGGTGGGCCACTCCATGCCCGCGGCCCTGCTGACCATGTTCCTCAAGCAGGCCACCGTCATGCGTCAAACCATCGGTAACGACTACTATGTCTTCCAGCCGTGGGAAGTTATTAAGACGCTGAACCTTCGCATGTGCGAGCAGGAATTGGCGGGCTGTCTTTTCGCGACCACCTCCTACGGCCTGCTGGACACGCAAACCCTGACGCTCAAATACGCCCGGGCCGGACATCCGTATATGATCCTGATTCGCCACGACCGCATCGTCCAACTGCAAACACGCGGCGGACTGCTCGGCGTCTTCCCCGAAGCCGAATTCGAACAGCAGACCCTCCAACTCCATCCCGGCGACAAGCTGTTCATCTATTCCGACGGCGGCGAACCCCTCGTCGGCGAAGATCCCGACAATGAAGGCTTCATCTTCACCGAAGCGTTTCAGGAAATCTGCCATCTGCCCATCGAAGAGATGCTGGCGGCTTATAACGACATGGCCGAGAACCACACCTTCGGCCCCGGCGAAATCGACGACGTCACCGCCATCGGCCTCGAAATCCTGTAGATTACAAAACCGGCTGCCACATCACTATACCATAGGTTGCCCACTAAACCGTAATGAATGACAAAACCTTAGAGCCGGAAAAAGCTTTTCATCTCTGTCTTTTGCTACTATGATATGAACATATATCATGTGACCAAAGATGATCTTGTCGTTTAAAGATGAATAGGAGTCTCGATGGAAGTTCCAACACTGGAAGATAATTTAAAAATCTTTGAAAACAAACTAGCGCCGCCTGACCTACATATCCCAAAACGAAATTGTCTGATACAACTATTTGCTATTGGATTGTTTGGCGGTCTTGTGGAAGGTGTCTGGCCGCAAGAGAGCGTTTGCCCTTTTATTGAATTCGCCACCGCAATCGCCGGCGTCATTGTAATTATACGATGGTGCTTTCTGGATGCGCGTGAAAGAGACTACCCTATCTCGTTTCGATTAAGTCTTTTTCTGTTCCTACTGCTTGCGGCAGCTTTTCCTTATTACATCCTGAGAACAAGACAAAATCGACAGGCATTGAAAGTACTTGGCATATCTGCTTTAGTCTTTGTTTTTTATTGTGGACTGAACAGCATCTCATATGAATTAGGTTGTATGATCTACAATGCCCGACATGTCGGGTAAAAGACCATTCATTAATTTTAATGATTCTTGCGGGCGGGACGCCCACGTTGGCATTATTGCCCGACGGCCATGCGGGCCTTTAGCACCAGCAGTGCTGTGGAAAGCTGCGGATCGGCGGCGAGCATTCGCTCATTGATTGGAAGCTGTTTATCCTGGCCCTCTTTGGGCTCAGCCGTATTGCGTCGCTGACTGGAAACGTTCTGGATCTGACGCACTTCAAAATCAAACAACTCCACCTCAACATCCGGCGCAATGCCCCAATCGTCGCGGCCCTGCCGTTTGACGGCATCGCGACTACCAACGGGTTGGCCGTTCGGCAAATAATAATGAGCCGCGGTGAATTTCAGCTTGCCCTGATCGGCCCCCAGTTCGACCACTTCCTGAACGCTGCCCTTGCCGTAGCTGCGATCGCCCACCAACACCGCACGATGGTAGCCTTGGTGTCCCAGCACACCGGCGACAATCTCCGACGCGCTGGCGCTGCCGCCGTCAATTAAGATTACCATCGGATACGTTCGCTTGACATCATCTTTGTGCGCGGCCCACTGCGCGTCTTTGCCGCCGCGGCCTTTGCTTTTCAGCAGCACGCCTTCATCCACAAACAAATCGGAAATTTCCGTCGCCGCCGTCAGCAGTCCCCCGCCATTGCCGCGAAGGTCCAGGATCAACCCCGCTAATCCTGCCGCCTCCAGCTTCTCCAACGCGGTCTTAATCTGCGAAACCGTTCCATCGGTGAAATTGCTCAATCGCAGATAGCCGATTTTCTCGTCTTCGCAAAGAAAATAATCCCAGCGTTCCTCATCATTGGCCGGACCGGTCGCGGTCGTATCGTCCGTCTTTCCGTTATCGGCCTGCCGGGAACCTTCGACCGTCGGCACCACAATCTTATCGCGAACAATCGTCAGCAGTTCCTGTTTTTCCGAATCGGGATATTGAACGGTCAGCGTCACGGACGTGCCGATGAGCCCGGAAATCCTGCGAACTGCACACAGCACGCTCATTGAGTCGGTCGGTTCTCCATCAATGGCCAGAATACGTGCATCGGCTTTCAGTCCCGAACGGGCCGCGGGGGTGTCGGGGATCAGCGACAAAACTTTGATCGCGTCTTTATCTTTGGAAATACGAAACCCGACGCCGCCAAACTGTCCGGTCATTATTTTATCGAAATCACGAACACCGGACGGCCAAACCACCTGGGTATACGAATCCAACTCCGCCATCGCCGATTCGGCCAGCATCGCCAGCACCACGCCTTGCGGCAAATTCACCGTCTGCTCATTCATCATCAGCATGACATCCTGCACGCCGAAAAAATCACGAATATCAAATTCGTCAGCCTTCATTTTCTTCAAGTCCGATGCTAACTGCTCAAGACTGTTTGTCCATGCGATGCAATCGTTCGGGTCAGCGTTGCACAAACGGTTTTTGGATTCGGTCTTCATCACATCGCTCAAAACGGAACACCGCCGGACCATCTCTTCGGCGACCGCATAAAAATCGATCGGTTCGACATAATATGCCTGAAGAATCTGAAACACCCTGGCAATCGTCTCGGGGGTCACGGTTGTATACCGCCGGTTTTCTTCGTCACAAGCATCTTTTCGCAACAACACATCCATATCGCTGATTTGCTGCAATTGTTCGGACAGTGTTTTGTATTCGGCTTTCTGCGGATCAAACGTCATCAGCCATTGGACACTCTCGCGGCTGGATTTTGCGTATTTACCTTCCCGGTACCATTGCATGCCCTGCTGATACGTCTCCTTCAGCAGCGTCTGAAGCGCGGGCTGTTTGAGCAAATCGGCCTGCTCGTCCTCGGTCGCATCCTTCCAAACGTTATAAACCTGGGCGAAAACTTTTTGATCGGTCGCGTTCGGATCGTTGACCGCATGCCATGCATAGAATTTCTGCAGTTTCTCGGATTGTTCCTGATAGATTTGCTGCTGTTTCTGGCGGCGTTTCTGCTCTAAGGCGTGATGCCGGGTAAGCAGATCTCTGACCGGCGACAGCAGTTCATTGGCATCGGCCGGCTGTTGGTTGATCTGCTCTTGGGCGCGGTCCCACCGGCCTTTTTCAATCAGGGAGACAATGGACTCCAGCGGCTGGATTGCCGTTTCGGCCGGCTGCCCAACAACCGCATCTTCCGCTGCCCAACAGGTTGCCAAACCGAAAAATAAAAAACTGAATATCCATACGCCGGACAACAAAGCAATCCGGCAGTGGCCGTCATTTCGCTGATTATACGCCATTTATCTACACTTCCGTGAAAACTAAAAAACTCCGGCATCCATCTTTACGATTTTATCCGGAGTTTGTATCATCCTAACTGATTAAAAACTTGTCTCATTAAACGTTTTTGCCATCCATGAAGCCTTCCAGCTTTCGGGCTCGGACCGGGTGCTGCAGTTTGCGAATCGCCTTGGCTTCCACCTGGCGAACACGTTCACGGGTCACCTTGAAAATTCGGCCGACTTCTTCCAGCGTATAGGTGTAGCCGTCGCCGATACCGTAACGCAGCTTGATAATTTCGCGTTCACGATAGGTCAGCGTCTTGAGCACGTCGTCAATTCGGTCTTTGAGCATTTCCTGCGTGGCGGACTGAACGGGTGACTCGGCGGATTCGTCCTCGATGAAGTCGCCGAAATAGCTGTCTTCACTTTCGCCGATCGGCCGGTCGAGGCTGAACGGATGCTTGCTGATCTTGAGCACACGCCGCGTTTCGGAAATCGTCATCTTGGCTGCTTCGGCAATTTCTTCGATGGTCGCCTCGCGTCCGAGCTTTTGCAGCAGGTTCTTGCTGATCGTCCGCAGTTTGCTCATTGTTTCGATCATGTGAACGGGAATACGAATCGTTCGTGCATGGTCGGCAATCGCTCGCGTAATCGCCTGGCGAATCCACCACGTGGCATAGGTACTGAACTTATACCCCCGGCGATACTCATATTTGTCCACCGCACGCATCAGGCCGGTATTGCCTTCCTGGATGATGTCCAGAAAGCTCAGACCCCGGTTGCGGTATTTTTTGGCAATCGACACCACCAGACGCAGGTTCCCGCCGGACAGTTTCCGCTTGGCGTCTTCATACTGAGCATAGACAGCCTCAATCGCCCGGAGCCGCTTGTCCAACTGCCGGGGCGTTTCCATAATCAATTCCTGAATGCCCCGAAGTTCCTGCTTCATTGCATCGATATCTTCCGGTTCGTAGTCTTCCGTCGGTCCGGCCTCAATGGCGGCGCCAAGCTGGTGCATCTTCTTCTGGATGCCCTGAAGCTTTTTCATCATCGGCTGAATCCGGCTGGTCCGAAGGCTCAACTCCTCCAGCAGCGTCGCGATTTTCCGGCGGTTGCGGTGCATTTGTTTGACATTCCGCTTGACCAAGTCCGCATCGTCGCTTTCTCCAGAATCCAGAAACAGATCAATATTACGATCCAGCAGTTTATTGACCGTATCCATGTTAAAAGACAGACGGTTTTTAACCACGGCCCGTTCGTAGGATTCGCCGCTGCTCATTTTCATGGTGCGGTCAAACGGCAGCGTCCCGTCATCGACCTGCTGCAGAATCTCAATCGCGGTGCGGGCACAGTGGTCGCTTTCGAGCACTTTGCGACGGAATGCCAGACGCGTCAACTCGATCTTACGAGCCAGACTGATTTCCTCCTCACGCGTCAACAGCGGAATCTCGCCCATCTGCGTCAAGTACATGCGGACCGGATCGTCGATTTTCCGGACTTCGCGCTCGAGTTCCTCTTCAAGCGCGATATCGTCATCGACGTCGTCATCGTCACCACGGCCGACCTTGTCGGTTTCTTCCTCAAAGTCCTCGTCTTCATCTTTCGTCACGATCGCTTCATCGAGAAGCTGAACCCCCAATTCGTCCAGCGTCATGAGCAGACTGTCCAGACGCGCGGGGCTGATTAATTGATCCGGCAGCGTATCATTAATCTCTTCGTACGTCAGATGCCCTTTTTCCTTACCGGTCTTGATGATCGCCTTGATGGCTTTCTCGATCACTTCGGCCTGAGCGGCCATAAAGGCTTCATCCGGTTCGGCAATCGCCTTGTCATCTATCGAATCAACATCTGTCTCGGTGTCCTGTTCATCATCGACTTGCGGAGATTGTTCTTTCTCTTTTGCCTCTGCCTCTTTCAGCAAAGCACTCGCTTCGTCTTCGAGCTTTTTTTCTTCTTTTGTTTTACTGCTTTTCTTGGCCATGTATGTCCTCGGTTAGCATTTCCTTTTACACACGCTTTATAAAAATATGAATAATGTCACTGTTTTAGTAAATCATTCCGCCAGCCCGCTGATTGCCGCCCTTTTGGGCAACAATCCGAAGCTTCTTTCGCAAATAGTCACTGTCATCTTCCTGCGGAATATCTTTCATTTTTTCCGTTTCTTCTTTATGCCGATGCTGCTCAATGACGTCGGCCGCATTGCTGAGACGTTTTACCGGATCGCCCTTTTGCAGGCCAACGGCCTGCAGTTCACTGAGCAACGCCGCGGTTTGGGGCGATTCAATCCGGCCAAACAACAGGGCTGGTTCCGGGGTCATCCCCTGAGCCAGCACGCCCAGCAACACTTCGGCAATTTCGCCAAGACCCGGTTCCGGTTGGAAATCGGCCACCTGCATTGTCTCTGCCGCCTGAGCATACAGCGACGGTTCGGCCAGCAATACTTCCAGCACTTCCCTTCGGGCCTGCCGGAGCAGCATGGGCGCCTCGCCTGGCACTGCCTGTTCGGACGGCGCCGTTTGCGCCGGTTCATCCTGACGGCTGCGTGCTCGCTGCCGCTGAATTTTCGATATTTCTTCTTCAATCCGACTCGACGGAATCTTCAGCAGTTCACTCAGCCGGCTGATAATCACCGTCCGACTGACCGAATCCATCCGGCGACTCTCAAACGCCGCAGCGGTTATCTGTAAAAACTGACGGATCGCCTCGGTACGGTCCGAAAGATTCTCGCCGGTACTCAACTGCTGTTCCAGGACGTTCCACTTGAACTCCAGAACGTCCTGGGCCGACTCAATCGCATCCCGGAATGCATCCGCGCCGGATTCAAGCAGAAAATCGCACGGATCTTTGCCGTCCGGCAAAAAGGCAATCTGCACAGCCACCTTTTCGCTCAGGCACACTTCCAGTGCCCGGTTAGCGGCCGCTTTTCCGGCTACATCACTGTCAAAGAGCAAGACAATACGCTTTGCGTATCGTCGTAATATACGTGCGTGGCCGTTGGTCATGCTGGTGCCCAACGCCGCGACAACATTTTCAATGCCAAACTGGTGGGCCATCATCACGTCCGTATAGCCTTCGGCGACGACGACGGTTCCGCTGTCGCCAATGGCGGCCCGCGCCTGAGCCAGACCGTACAGCGAGTTACTTTTATCGAACAATGCCGTCGCCGGCGAGTTCATATATTTGGCCGGGTCGTCACCGAGCGTTCTTCCGCCAAAGGCAATCACGCGTCCGGTTACATCAAGTATCGGAAACATCAGCCGGTTACGAAACTTGTCATAACAACCGCCGCGTTCTTTCTCGACCGCCAGACCTGCGGCTATCAGGGACTTTGCGGCGTCTCTTTTGGCCGAGGCCTTGCCGACCAAATCGTCCCATGAATCAATCGCCAAACCCAACTGCCATTTACGGGCGGATTCTTCGGTAATCTGCCGCTGCCGGATATAGTCTCTGGCCGCGGCACCCTTTTGATCATCCCACAGGTTCGCCGTCCAGTGATTCGTTGCCCAGCTATTGATTTTCGCCAGTGTCGCCGTATCCAGACTGTTGTCAACGGCATCATCCTGCCGACGGCGTACAGGCTCCAGTGCAATACCCGCACGCTGGGCCAGCCGTTCAACCGCCTGCGGAAACGTCAGGTTCTCTTTCATCTGGACGAACTTTAAGACGTCACCACCGACACCACAGGCAAAACATTTGAAGATTTGTTTCGCAGGATTGACATACATACTGGGCTTATGGTCGGTGTGGAATGGGCACAAGCCCACCATTTCCTTACCTTTTTTTTCCAGCTTCAGATGCTCACAAATGACCTCTACAATGTCATTTGCCTGCTGAATCTGGTTGATAACGCCGTAATCCCATTTCCCAGCCAAGCCAGCTCCAATGTCTCTGCATCCGTTGCAGAATCCCTTAATCTTCTTAATCTCTTCTTATACTGACGCTTTGCACTTCATATCCCGCAAACGCGTGCTTCGGACACACGCCCGCAGACTTATTCTTTCTCTCAAAATATAGACGAATCCGACAGTAAAAATGTTTCCAACTGACGCGAATTTTGTTTTATGACCAACTAAATACAGACCCCTACCGTCGGATAATAAAACAAAAAGACATTAAAGTATAGAAAGAGTTGTCAAAAAGTCAAGGTGAGGGGCATAAAATGGGCTTTATAACACTGAAAAAAGGCATTTTTGTCCACATTAGACACTTAGCCTAACAAGACTTTTTTAATATCGGACTCAGTCGATAATTTGCCTCAAGTCCGCCATTGTCAGTGCATCGAGCCGATCCACGATTTTTTTGGCTTTTCCGTCGAGTTCATCTTTGGCATAGGTATTGGTCACGGCAATCGGATTCATGCCCGCCGCCGCTGCCGCTTCCAATCCCCAGTGGGAATCTTCAATCACGATACAGTCATTGGGGCCGATTGCATCCACTCGGCCCGCATTGAGCTTTGCCAGTGCCAGCAGATACCCTTCCGGATCGGGTTTTCCGTGCTTGACGTCATCGGCAGTGACGATGACCTCGAAGGCCTCCTTAAAATCCACTCCGCTGAGCATCAGGTCGATATCACTTCGCAGGGCTCCGGAGCAAATCGCAATGCGAATCTTGTGACTGGTCAACATCGCAATAAATTCGGCCACGCCGTCAATGATCATGGATTCGGCAACAGCCAGTTCATCGAAGACCACCTTCTTTTCGGCAATCTGTTCGGCAATCGCCGCCGCATCAAGCCCCATACTATAATCGCGATTGACCGCCTCAATATTCTCCAGATCGCTATAGCCAAGGTATTTATCCCAGTGAACCGCCTTGGGAATATCCACGCCAAACCGCTTAAAAATCGTATTCAAGGCCTGGTAGTGCAGCAATTCCGAATCCGCCACCACCCCGTCAAAATCAAATATCACCGCTTGTAACATAGCTTGTATATTCCAGAAAAGTTTCTGTCTTTTTTTAATCTGAGTTCATGTTATTGTAGCAGGGATGTTTTGATTTACAACGATGTTTTGAGGTGTTTTTGTCTGTGTTTTAGATCTGCAGGCTCTGCTGTGTGCCGTATTTTTTTCGATATTCCACTGGACTGAGGCCGGTTTCCTTTTTGAAAAATCGCGACAGGTTGTGTGCATCCGCATAGCCGAAGGTATGTGCCACTTCCGTCACCGACATCGTCGATTTCAGCAGCATTTCGCTCATCCGGTTGACGGTCAGTCGGCGAAGTTCTTCGTGAATCGTCCGCCCCAGGGCTTTACGAAATCTCAGCTCCAGGCTCCGACGTGAGATAACCAATTTGCCGACAACGTCATCGACCTGAATTTTCTGAAAGATATTCGACTGCAGGTAATTGACCGCCTCCGCCACGACCGGATCCTCAATGGCCATCGTATCGGTTGACTGACGCGTTACCACATACAACGGACGAACTTTAATCCATTTCCGATCATCCTCAATAGTCTTCCCGTCAATCATCCGATCCAGCATCGCCGCGGCGTCAAGCCCGGCGTTCACGGTATTCAGCAAAATACTTGATAGAGAGGGATTGCTGACTTTGCAGGCCTGCTCTTCGTTATCCACACCCAGCACGGCGACCTCTTCGGGAACATAGCAGCCTGCCTGCTTACAGGCCTCCAGCACATCGAAGGCGCGATCGTCATTACACGCCATTAACGCCAGCGGCTTGGGCAGCTTTTTAATCCATTGGGCAATCTGCTGGATTTCCTCCTGCCATGCCTGCAACCCGTCAACCGTCAATCGCTCAAAACGATCGACTTCGAATCCGGCCTGTTCAATGCGTTCAACAAACGCCTGTTGACGATTGACCGACCATGACTGTCCGTGAAATCCGCAAAAAGCAAAATGGTGAAAACCGCGTTGCAGGAAATAATCGGCCGCAAGACGGCCGATCCCCTGACAGTCCGTTTCAATATAGGGTATCGCCGCGATCTGTTCTTTCAGTTTGCTGGAATGTGTCAGGCTCCGACTGCATATCACCGGGATCCGCAGTTCAAGCAAGTCCTGCAACCCTTCAGAATCCCAAACAATCGCCCCGTGCGGATGCCACGCCCGGATGCGCTGCAGTTCGTCCTTGCGGCTGATCTTTTTGATATACGACGGCGTCTGACAAAAGAACTGCCAATCGGGATGCAATGCCGCATAACGCCCAATCCCTGACAGCAAACCACGCCCATAAATTCGAGCCGCGTTAATGCGCAGGATGATATGTCGATGATCTTTCATGACGAGAATTGTAACCGGACACGCGGCGAAGGCAAGGAAAAAGCCGTCTGCTTTCACATGTCAAGCAAGCGGCTTTCAATATTTGAAATAATGTCAGGACAAAAGCTTATTGACCGTTTAACAACTTCAGAATCTGCTCAAACGTGCCGCGATTATTACCGGGACCATTGCCCACTGTGCTGTAATCCTTTGGCCAATACTGATCTTCAAATAATTCGTCATCATTACAGAACGTTACATGACCGTCGGCATAAAATGATGAAAGTCCTTGAGGATTCGAATCCGCACCACGGCTCTTGCGGTGAGGAACGACTTCCCATTCCTGAATATTATCAACAATAATCGGTTTATAACCGGCAATTCTATTCAGCTGCTTCTGTCCATACACCCAGTAATTAAAGGATGAACGAACCAGTGCACTGGGCCTCGTATCGACCGGAATCTTCTCACCCCAGTCATAGTTTCCCGACGGAGACGAGGAATGATAGTCCGAAGGATTTCCGGCACCAATGTAAAAATCGTAGTAATAGGGAATTGCATAGGAAGCAGTCGTCCGCGGTTGAGAGGGACAGTAAAATATCTCCGGAATTTCAACATAGCCCTGATCATAAAGAACGCCCAGATGATATGCCCGGTACTTTCCATTGGAAAGTGTGTTGGTCGGATTATAGCAGATATAGCTGTGGTAAGGAAGTGGCATCGTAGCCGGGTCGCTCGCATCGGCAACCGAATCCTTTCCATTATTGGCCCACGGGATACTGGTATTATGATTGTAAATCACATGACCGTCATTGTCTTCGGTGTACATCATCACACCAATACCCGTTTGACGCATATTGCTCATGCAAATGGTACGTTTGGCATAGTCTTTCGCCTTCGATACAGAAGGAATAACAATCGAAAGCAACAATGCGATGATCGCGATAACCACCAATAGTTCAATTAGTGTAAACGCCCTGTACGCTTTCTTCATTCCCATAATGTCAGCCTCACAGTTAATAATGATAAACTCTCTAAGATACCTTAACATTCATAATAGAGGTTATTACTCACAAAACCAATATCATATTGCGTAAAACGCTCCTCAATATGCGCAATATTTTTAAAAAAATAGTCGCTCACGGACATGAAAAAAGCCCCCACAGACAGTGCTGTGGAGGCTCATATATCTCGTAATTAGGATGGTAAAGGGCGAAATTACGCCATTTCAGGGACCGGGCCGATGAGGGCTTCGTATTCCTTGAAGGTGGTGCGGTCGCCGGATAGGATTTCTGCGGCCAGCGTTTTGATTAACGCCGCGTTGCGAGTGATGTACCGGCGAGCCATAATTTCTTTGCGTTTGGCCATGGAGACGGTCTTCGGTGCTTCAGCATCGCCGTTGTCAGCGACGGGCACGTCCATCTCAACCGTGCTGGACGCCTGATTGCAGAAGTAGTAGCCGGTAATCAAGGCAATGGCAATATCGACAATCTGGCGGCCGTACAGGTCCATGTACTCGATGCCCTGCTCTTTGGCAAACCTGGCACATTCCTGCAGTGTCTCGGTGCCTTCTGCCAACAGTGCGGTCAAGTCCTTGACCTGATCACCGTATTCTTTCGCCGCGAGCTGAGCAAAGTACTTTTCGCCGGTTCCGCCGCAGACACCGCGAACACACGCAACCACCTGTAACTGGCTGGTGCCTTCATAAATCGTGGTAATCCGTGCATCACGGGCGTGGCGTTCACACGCATAGTCCCGCATATAACCGGAGCCGCCGAGAACCTGAATCGCATCGTACGAAACGGTATTACACATTTCCGAGCAGTAGTATTTGCTCATCGGCGTCAGCATTCCCGCCAGACGTTTGATAAACTTCAGTTCCTTCTTGGCGGCTTTGACCGCATCGGCGTCCTCGGAATTACTGATAATCCGGCTGAGACCGATTTCATGGTCGACAATCCAGCTTGTTTCATACAAGAGCGCTCGGCCGGCCTCGATCATAGTCTTCATTTCAATGACCATCTCACGCACCGCGGGCAGTTGCTCGATCGGCTTGCCAAACTGCTGGCGGCTGGCGGCATAATCTCGCGCCACGCGGTAGGTCGCCTCGGCAATCCCCATCGACTGGCCGGCGATACCAATTCGGGCACCGTTCATCAGGCTCATCACATAGGTCACCAGACCCCGCTGACGCTCACCGATCAACTGGCACGGCGTATTATCAAAGAACAGCTCGCACGTCGGTGAACCGTGAATCCCCAGCTTGTCTTCCAAACGACGAACGGTTACCGTCGGGCCGCGGTCACAGACGAACAGGCTTAGTCCCAAGCCGCCGCTGCGTTCTTCCGAGCGTGCCAATACCAGCAGCACTTCGCCGCAACCGTTGGTAATAAAGCGTTTCACGCCGTGCAGGAACCAGTTGCCGTCCTCGCCCTGAAAGGCCTTGAGGTCACAGGCCTGCAGATCCGAACCGGCATCGGGCTCGGTCAGCACCATCGCCCCGGTCACCTTGCCGGACGCAAAATCGTGCAGGTAGTGCTGCTTGATGTCTTCGTCTGCGAAAAAATTGATCGTTTCAGCAATGCCCTGGAGGCCGAAGATGTTCATCAGCGACGCATCGGCTCGCGAGACAATTTCAATCGCCATTGAGTAAACGGTATTCGGGAAGTTCAGCCCCCCAAACCGGTGCGGCAGCGTAAAGCCCATCACATCGGCCTTGGCCAGTGCGCCCAGTGCGTCAGCAATGCCCGCCGCATAGCTAACCGTTCCATCGGCATTCAGCGTGTTGCCCTCGCGGTCCACAGCTTCGCTGCGCGGGGCGATAAAGTCAGCACTTAACTGACCGATTGAATCCAGCACCATCTCGTAGTTCTGTTTCGCATCGGCTTCGTCCTGCGGCGCGGTATCAAACTGCCCGGCATATTTAAAGCCTTCTTCCTGCAATTGTGAGACCTTGGCCAGGTCCATGTGCTCAAACAGAAAGCGAATATCGTCATTATCCTTATAAAAATTACCCATCGTTTTATCCCTAAACTTTTTGGTCGTTTATGCTATTTATTCTTTTTGTCTTGCCAGATCACAGGATTCGGCGTCTTCGCGGGAATGACACTCTCGCAACTAGACTTTTTCTTTGATTGCTTTGATCATCATCGGCACCACTTCGTTCAAATCGCCCACGATCTTGTAGTGCGCGACGCCAAAAATCGGCGCTTTGGGATCGTTGTTGATCGCAATGATCTTCTGGCTGCCCACCATGCCCGCCTGGTGCTGGATCGCCCCGCTGATGCCGCAGGCAATATACAGGCTCGGACGAACGGTCGTACCGGTTTGACCGATTTGATGGTCATGGTTAATGAATCCCAAATCGACGGCCGCACGGGTTGCCCCCGGTGACCCGCCGAGACAATGGGCCAGATCCCAGATCTTTTTGAAATTGTCCGCACTGCCGACTCCCGCACCCCCGGCAACGATCACGCGAGAAGCCTTCAAGTCAACCTTTTTGGCTTCCATGTGTTCAGCGATAATCTCGATTGCCAAATCAGTTTGCGACAGGTGAACGTCTTCGGTAATCACCTTGGCCTTGCGCGTCGCATCCGGCTCAGGCATCGGCATCACGCCTTCGCGAACGGTCGCCATCTGCGGCCAGCGATCATAGTTGATAATGGTCGCAATAATATTACCGCCAAAGGCCGGACGAATCTGCAGCAGCAGATTTTCATACGTCGTATTGGTTTTCTTGACTTCGTGGTTACCGATTTGCAGGTCCGTACAGTCAGCCGTCAGGCCCGCCTTGACCGCACTGGCAATACGCGGCGCCAAATCGCGTCCTGCGGGAGTGGCCCCGTATAACACAATCTGAGGAGCGTGTTTTTGGATCAAATCGTCGATGACTTTTGCATAACTGCTTGTCTGATAGTGCTCCAGCAACGGATTCTCGGCCAGGTACACCATGTCGGCCCCGTAATGTCCCAACTGCTGACAGAGGTCACTGACATTATCCCCCAGCAAGACCGCCGCCAACGGAACCTTTAATGTATCGGCCAGTTCACGGCCCTTACTCAGCAATTCCAGCGACGTATCTTCCAGCTTGCCCTTATGTTGTTCGGCAAACACCCACACTTGCCCCTGTTTATTCACTTCGATCATATTTCTGTCCTTATATTCTGATCTGACTGTATTTCAAAATTAAGCGTTAAAAATTTCGTAATTACCCGATCGTGTGATCCTGGATCAACTCGTGGATCATCCCGTTAATACCCGCCGGCGTGGCTTCAATGTCCTTGGTATCCATCGCCGCCAGTACGACGCTTTGAATGCGGTGTACCTTGGTCGGCGAACCATCGCGTCCGCACCATTGCAAGTCCGATTCGAGGAAGTCCAGATCCCACTGCTTGATCAGCAGCCCCTTCTCGTCAAGTGCTTCACACGTGGCGTCCACATCAATGCAGTCATCCTCTTTGGCAATGGCTTCGACTTCCATGCGGCACTTGGCTGCTTTGCATTTCATCATCTGCCTGGCCCGTCCGACGCGCGGCTCATTGGCCGTATCCAACACCGTCAGCAAAGCGGGCAAATTGCTTTTGACTTCCTGCCAGCCGTTGCCCAGATTGCGTTTAACCGTAATGGACTTTTCATCCAGATTGATCAGGTCTTCGACATAGGTGATCTGAGGCAGGTCCATTTTTTCGGCGATCTGCGGCCCGACTTGGGCGGTGTCACCGTCGATGGCCTGACGACCGCACAGAACGATATCCGGATTGAGCTTTTTAACCGCACAACTCAGGATATAGCTGGTTGCCAGCGTATCCGAAGCCGCACACCGCCGGTCCGTGACCAGAATTGCCTGATCAGCCCCCCGGTACAAACCCTCTCGCAGTACGGTCGTCGCATTGGGCAGCCCCATTGTGACAACTGTCACAACACCGCCGAACTGATCTTTAATTTCCAGGGCCAGTTCCAACGCGTTGAGGTCTTCCGGGTTAAAAATCGCCGGAAGCGCCGCACGGTTAACCGTCCCGTCATCATTCATCGCCTGACCCGTAATCCGTTTCGTATCGGGCACTTGCTTCACTAATACTACACAATTGTATCCCACTGATTTTGCCTCCATGAGCTATATTTCCTGATTACTTGCCTGATTTTTAGTGATCATCATTTTAATTCCCGTTTCGTCGCGGCTAAGTCATTTGACAATCGTCAGTTTCGAGTTTCCATGCGGGAATTTACCACCCTATAAGGGTATAAGACCACGTAGTTTAGTCAAAACTGAGCACAAGTCAATGAAAAAACGTACTTCCGTCAGCATGATAAATAACGATATAATCGCGTTTAAGGGTCCAATTTTATCACTGGGTCGCCTTGGCGTAAAAAGTCCCGCCACTTTGCGTGAGAAACGGGAATTTTGATGAGCGTTTGGTATTTTTTGGAAAATACTGAAACAAATTACCCGGTCAAAACGTCATATAGGTGACAGACGGAGCAAAAGTTGGATTAATTATCTGTCATATCGAAAATGAGAATACGGAATCTCTTCTCACGGAGAGTGTGCGCGCAGTTGGAGAATGGAAAATTGACGAAAGAGGGGAAATTATGGAACATGCAATTATCTATACCAGGCATTTTTTTGAGAAATACACATTTTGGAAAATCACGGTTTTGCTGGCACTGCTATTTGACACGATCAGTACCATTTTTTTTATGACAAAAGGAGGTATCGATCTGGAAATTCACCCAATGGTTCGGTATTCCGCCTTGGTCTGGGGCCCGATCATCGGTACATTCTTGTCAGCATTTGTGTATAAAGCAGTCGTCGGATTCCTGCTGGAAGCGGTTTATCTGAAACAGCATGCGGTCTATATGTACGCCGTAATGATCTGCACATCCACCGCAGCCGGGTTCTACAATTTTTTGTCAGCAACCTGGACGGTGTAAAGCAACGCTAACCCCGACACTTGAAAATGCGTTGACCTTCGCTATTTTCAGATATACAATGCAACACTGACTTGTGACTTTTTCAAAATTAGCGGAGGCTGTCGTATGAAACACGCATTTTCACTGATTATCTACCTATCCCTGTGGACCGGTTGTTACGCTAACACAGAAACTCCGGATACAACACAGCAAGCCGAACTTCAACGCCGATTCCGAGGCGATTCGGATGAGATTGTACACCTGTCTGATATTCATATGCGCGATGTGTGTATTCTGCCCGACCCGGCAACCCAGACCTATTATATGATTGGCCCGGGGCGAAACAGTGTGCGGATGTACACCAGCAAGGATCTGAAAATGTGGCAAGGCCCGAAAACGATTTTCCGCACGCCGGAAGATATCTGGGGCGATATTCGCGTCGTCGGCATCTGGGCGCCGGAGATGCACCAATATCAAGGGAAGTACTATCTGTTCCTGACGTTTAATACGCGTCACGAATTCCCCGAACAGTGGCGAAACTGGCTGCCGCGTGTGTATCGCGGCTCACAAATACTGGTGGCCGACAAACCCGAAGGTCCGTTCAAGGCTTTTGCCAATCGTTCCACCCTGCCGACGGATATGATGACACTGGACGGGACGCTCTGGGTCGAAGACGGCACGCCGTATATGGTGTTCTGTCATGAATGGGTGCAGATCAAGGACGGCACCGTCGAATACATCCAGCTCAAAGAAGATCTGTCCGCGACAGTTGGGGAACCGATGCGGCTGTTTCACGGCAGCGACGGGCCATGGGCCCGTAAATCCCCGAACCACGGCTGCTATGTCACAGACGGGCCATACCTCTACAAAAGCAAATCCGGCAAGCTGTTGATGATTTGGACAAGCGACAGTCATGCCGGCTATACCGTCGGCATCGCGATTTCCGACTCGGGCAAACTAACCGGCCCCTGGCGTCAGCAGGACGAACCGGTGTACCGCAAAGACGGCGGGCACGGCATGCTGTTTACCACCTTTGACGGAAAACTCATGATGGTGCTGCACTCGCCCCGAGACAACAACCCCCAGCCGCACATCTTTGAGATGGAAGATACCGGGGACACGCTCAAAGTCGTTCGAGAATTCACCGGAAAGTAAGAATCAAAGCTCTATCGTAAAGACCTGTGTGCCTCAATAACCAATCTACCATTCAAAAAAACAGTCCGATAAACAATTCATTCGCATGGCCTACAAATACAGGAAGAATGAAGCTATCTCTTTATTTTATGAATTGTTATGAACATAATATAACCGGTTTGACAACCTTGTAAAAGATAGTTTATTGTACAAGACCTCGGATTTGTTCGATAATAAGGAACGTGGTGTAAGTAAATATAAGCCGAAATACCTGAAAATACGAAAAGTAACAAATGCAGCAATTTGAATGGAATAAAAGTTATAACATCGGTCACCCGCTGATTGACGCCCAGCACAGGCAATTATTCGAGATCATTAACCGTTTGGCTGTATATGAAAAAACAAGTACGAATGAGGAGGTTATCTCTGACGTGCTGTCAAAAATGACCGATTACGCCGGTTTTCATTTTAAGACCGAAGAGTCCTATATGCAGGAGATTAACTGCCCTCATCTGGAAGCACATAAGCAAGAGCATCGGCAATTCAGGATTAAGGTACTGGAACTTTGCCAGTCATTTATAAAACACCAAAGCGTCACGATTGAAGACATTTTTTCGTATTTAATCGATTGGCTGGTGAATCATATTCTTCACACTGACAGACGCTGCATCGAGCACGATAAGGAAAACGCATCGGTTGGCACGGCGAAGTCGTAATCTTGACTTTGATTTGATTCTGTTTCAATATCCCTGCCGGTTGGGGATGATGATTTTCATCGGCTTGATTTAACGGTCATAAATCGGCGTGGTGCCGTTTTTCCAATTCCATTCACTGTCTTCGAAAAATCGGGCACAAACGCCGTCATTTCCATGAGGCGGCTTGGGCCAGTCTTTAAACGCTAAGACACACTCTGTCAACAAATCGGCGTTCTGTTTAGAGGGTTGTTTCAGCAGGCGATCCGCCAAGTCCAGGAAGTTATCCGGTTTGTCGGGGGCATTTTGTAATTGATGGATAAACCACTTGTGATAGGGATACAGCATTTGGTTGTGAGCCAGGATGAGCCGCCCCGCAAACAAAACAAGATCCGCGGCGCTGCGCCGGATGAGGTAAGCATCCTGTCGTTTTTCCGCTTCGCCAACATACCATTGATGAACGATCACCTGGCTGTAAAAACTGATCATTTTTTCCTGCTGCTCGGCCACCTGATAGACGGGAATCTGCTGAAGCAGTGTTTCGACTTCCGGATTTCTGGAGTACCCAATGAAAGCGTCGAGAAAGGCTGCACGGGCAGGCTCACTGCCCCGCCGGGCAACATCTCGCAAGAATTGCAGGTTAATCACCTTGCCATCGGAATAAGTCGGCGACTCACAGAGGTCATCGGCGGTGAAATGGAGCCTCGCGCTGCTTTGCCTTTCGCGAAACTCCTCATCGGTGGCGACTAACATAAAATCCACATCAGAATTTTCTTTGGCCCGGCCTTTGGCGACCGAGCCGGCAATGATCATCGCGGGAAAACGCGGGTCTTCCTTTAAATGATCAATCAAATTTTCAATCGTTTTTTTGTGATGATCGAGCATCTTGTTTAATTCTATCCATTACGTTGGTGCCGTTCGACGGCCGTATCGGAACTTTAAATACTCCATCACCATTTTCCCGACCGTACTATCCCATGTGGCGTTCGATGAAGCTGGTATCGATCTGGCTTTTAACGAAGAGGTTATGTGATAAAATCGCCTGATGGCCGGGGATGGTGGTTTTGATCGGGCCGATCCTGAACTCCCTCAAAGCACGCTGCATCGTAGCAATGGCCTGTTCGCGTGTGGGCTGATGAACGATCAGCTTGGCAATCATCGAGTCATAATGCGGCGAGACTTTCGCCCCCTGGTACAGGTGGGTATCCACTCTCACGCCGGGACCACCGGGTACGATAAACTTATCGACAGGACCGGGATTCGGCGCATACCCGCGAGCGGGGTCTTCGGCATTGATGCGGCATTCCATCGCCACGCCGGTGTGCTTGATATCCCGCTGGCGGATATCGAGTGTCTCGCCGGAAGCCACCTTGATCTGCCATTTAATCAAGTCCTGCCCCGTCACCAACTCCGAAACCGGATGCTCAACCTGAATGCGTGTGTTGACTTCGATGAAGTAGAAATTCTTGTCTTTATCCAGCAAAAACTCAACCGTTGCGGCGCTGTGATATTTGGCTTCTTTAATCAGCCGCAGTGCGGACTTGCACAGTTCTTCGCGGGTCTTTTCGTCCAGCACCGGACACGGTGATTCCTCAATGAGCTTTTGGTGGCGCCGCTGCACGGTGCAGTCACGTTCATAAAAATGAATCGCGTTGCCGCTTTTGTCGGCCATGATCTGCACTTCAACGTGTCGCGGCTCAACAATGAATTTTTCGATGTACATCTTTCCGTCACCGAATGCCGCTTCGGCTTCAGCTCGGGCCGCGCCAAACGCGGTATGCAGGCTGATATCATTGTGGGCGACACGCATGCCGCGACCGCCGCCGCCGGCTGCGGCCTTAATCATGACCGGGTAGCCGATTTTATTGGCGATTTTGGCGGCTTCTTTTTCATCGGCAATCTCACCTTCCGAGCCGGGAACCACCGGTACGCGGGCCTTCTTGGCCATTTCACGGGCGGCAACTTTATCGCCCAGTTGACGCATGGATTCGGGATCGGGTCCGATGAATGTCATGCCGCACTCGTTGCAGATTTCGGCAAAGTGAGCATTCTCGGCAAGAAAACCATAGCCGGGATGAATCGCGTCCACATCAGCAATTTCAGCGGCACTGATAATCGAAGGAATATTTAAATAGCTTTTGGCCGGTGCGGCGGGGCCAATGCAAATGGCCTCATCGGCAATGTCGAGGTAGGACGCTTCTCTATCCGCTTCGGAATAAACCGCGACCGCTTCGACGCCCATCTCCTGACAAGCACGAATGATTCGCAATGCGATTTCGCCGCGGTTGGCAATTAAAATTCTTGAAAACATATATCATCCTGAAATTCAAGTCTCTATATCATATTAAAAATGCGTTCCAGCATGAACGGAACGCGTTATTTAATGACCGTACTAAACCGGACGGCTCATCTTACTGAACTTTGAACAGAGTCTGACCGAATTCGATGGCCTGTCCGTCTTTGCAGCAGACCTCGACGATGGTGCCTGTGGTTTCGGCCTTGATCTCGTTCATGACCTTCATCGCCTCGATAATGCAGACGACGGTTTCGGGGGTGACTTTGTCGCCGACTTTGATATAGGGTTCGGCATCAGGGCTGGAGGCCTGGTAAAATGTGCCGACAATCGGCGACTCAATCTTTTCCAAACCGTCATCGGCAGGTGCAGCGGGTGCGGGAGCACCTGCCGCCGGAGCCGGCGCGGGTGCGGCGTGCATGGGAACCTGCTGCATAACCGGGGCCGCTGAGCCGGGGCCCTTCAGGTGGATCTTTGAATCACCGTCGGCCACTTCCACCTCGATGAGGTCGTTATCTTTCATTAAATCTATGAGTTCTTTAACTTTTTTTAAGTCCATAAGTCCAGGTTTCCAAAATTGTCAAAAAATCCTTTTTTGTCCACGCCCAATCGCGTTTCCACTCGATTGCATCCATACTCACAGATGCCCAACATGCCTCGATTCACAGCCCGGCACAAACAATCCCCGACCGGCAGTGCGAACTGCCCTTCGACGGGATTTAGGCGGATAGTATAGTCATCCGTTAGCAAATTGCAAGCATTTTCACGATTGCTCTGTTCAGCCAGCCTTTCTTTATATTTCGGCTATTAAGGGGAAACTCCTCCATTCTTAAACCCGCCAACCCCCTAAATACGGACTTTGTTTACATTGAATTAAATCATTAAAACATTAAAAAACCTCCTGAAATCATAAAAAACCGTATATTCCCCTTTTTTTGGTGGTGAATTTTGTTTTTTTAAGCAACTTTCACAAAAGACGATGGGTAGAATTGCCGAGATATAGGCGGAATCAAACTATGATTTTATATAGGACCTTATAAAATGGAAAACGTTCAACGTCAATCGGGAGCTACGATGCAGCTTGAAACAGAGTTAGTCAGCAATTCCATCTGGGAAAGTGCCAAAGAAGCGTTTGAAACCATGATTTTTCTGCCGATTGAAAACACCAACGGCCAATCGGACCCCGAACAGTCGGAGGCGACGTCCCTGATCGGCACGATCACCTTCACCGGCCAGATCCAGGGCTCGTTTTCCATTCTCGCCCCGATGCAGGGCGTTGAAAAGATCGCCCGTGCCATGCTCATGATGGAACCGGATGAGCCCATCGAAGGCTCGGATATGTGCGACGCCCTTGGTGAAGTCGTTAACCTGGTCCTCGGCGGCATCAAAACACGGCTCAACGAAATAACCCCCGATATCCAGATATCGATTCCCTCTGTCAATCAGGGGATGAAAATCCATCCGTTTATCAACAAGGAAATGTGCCGCGCCGACGTCGTCGCCAACACCGACGGCGAATCGATGAAGATGACTATGATCTATAAAATGTAAGCCGACCGGCCCAATATCTTCATTGTGTCATGCCGGGCATATCCCGGCACCCAAACCGGAAAAAGCAAACAACCTGTTTTTATACCTATTTTGAAAGATCAGGTTACGCATATTATATTGGGGGAATACCCCTAATTTAAACTTCTCCGTAGTTACCACAGTTGACAACCCTTGTATCAACTCTATAATTAACTCGTCATATCTGCAATTTTAATAAATTGCCGGAGAGAGGATTCATTTCAAAACAATAAAAGGAGAGGAAAGATGAAAAGATTCGCAAGTGTAAGTATGTGTGTGTTTGTCGTGTTATTCATTTCACGTCTCGTATCAGCCGGTTTTGCCCCTGACCCAGCAGACGGTGCGCTGGCAGTCCCAATAGATAAAACTTTGGGCTGGGCCAGTTACTCTGCCAGTGATGGAGATGTTTATTTTGGAAATTCGTCAACTAATTTAACATTACTTGCCTCGGGAATTTCTGGTTCTTACGATTCCGATTTAGACATATATCTTTATTCGTACGATCTGGGAGTATCATTAGAATATGATACTCAATACTATTGGAGTGCCGGCGGTGACGTTTGGACATTCACAACTTTATATACAATGCCAATGATTACCAGCGATCCGACTGACATTTCCGTCGATGCCGGGCAAACCGCCCAGTTTTCAGCGAGTTTTGAAACAGGGACTGCTGCAAACGTTGCATGGTATCACGATGATCAGTTAATAACAAGTTCCGACTATGGTCCCGGATCTTGTACTGCAACACTAACTCTTGATGGTGTAACAACTTTAGACGCAGGTCAGTATTACTGCACAGTCACAAACCTCTCAGAGATGCCGGCTTACAGTAACACTGCAGAATTGACCGTCACTCCCGAGCCGGCTACGTTGTGCTTGTTAGCAGTAGGAAGTTTTCTGGTAAAAAGAAAAAAATAGGCAAACAACTCTGACGTTTATGTATCACGTCAACTGTGATAGATCATATACAGGCCTCTAAAGACGCAATTCTTTAGAGGCCTGCAATGTGTTTTCGATTCAGGCAATACTCTGCCGTAAGTTATGTCGTCAGCAGTTTTTCATAATCTTCCACCGAGCCGTTATCCAGACAGCAGTCGATAATCTTTTTGCCCAGCGGATCCAGATCCGCATGGATGAACTTCTTCAGTTCCCGCTCGAAGAATTCCCGCAGGATGGCTGCCCCGGCGTCATAGCCTTCGGCGCCGACTTCGGACTGCAGATTCACCTGCAGCAGCCACTGAGGAATCAGCGATCCTTCGACCTGCATCATGTTAAACGCATAGCCCAACAGCGGACATCTCGCCGGCGTCAATTGATGCTCACGAAACGGCGCAACGCCACGACGGGCCAGGTATTCCCGACTGATCCACTGCGGCATAAAACCCGTTTCCCATGCGCCGACATGCTGATTCGGCGTCAGCGTATATCGCACCTTGCGTGAGTTGAGCATCTGACGCAGCAGCAGATTGGCGTGATCGACCACCCGGCCGGTTGCAAACGGCCAGTAAGAGCCGACCCCTTCGCTGGTCATCGCCTCGGCATCGCCGGTGACGCTGGGATTGTCATGTCCGCGCGGCGCGACCAATCGCCACAGCCATGCCAGGCTGGCGGGCAGGATATGCAGATAGCCCAAAATGCCGTAGGTCGGCTTTTCGGCGGTACAGGGAGGCGTGCGAATGCCGAAACTGCGAACGATGACTTCCACCGAGCCGTTGACGACATTGGGCACCGACCGCCGCGGCAGAATCACACGCGGATTCGGACAGCGTTTGCCCGGCGCGTCTTCTGTATGGTCCCAGATCAGAGCCGTCGAGCCGGGGACCGCGTCGATATTCATAAACAGCAGCGGTTGGGAGGGATGCACGGTCAGCGATTCCAGATTGGGCTCGGTGCCGTACTTTGTGATATGATTGACCCGCACAAACCACGCCTGTTCGGCGTCCTGAGCCACCAGGTGACCGCCGCCGGTATTATCAGAAATCTGCTTGCACATCGCCATGTCATCGGTCACCGGATAGAGTTTACAGTTTTGGCCCATCGCAAGCGTACGCTCATCGCCGTTAATCGTATTGCGTCCCAGCAGCAGACGCCCGTCGGCCTGACGGTGCGGCTGTTCGAGCATCTCGCTCTTGCCGCCACCGCTGGCGCCTTCGTGCATGATCGTCACGATATTGTCATACGGCGTTTCCACCTCAACCGTCGAAGCGTGCAGCGTCGGCCAGTCCTCAGATTCACCAATCGTCAGCAGCACACCATAAACACCCTTCTTGGCACTCGGGCCCGGATACAGGTTATAAGAGAACACCTCATGGACCGGCTTCAATCGGTTATGCACGACGATCTGCCGGCCGTCAAAATGAGTGTGTCGAAACGGCGGTGCCAGGTAGATCACACTGTAAATCGTAAAACAATCGCAAATCTCGTCGGGGGGAACCATGCCTTGAAGGTCCGCCAGCCCGCCAACAAAAAATCCGGCGTTGGCGGGAGCGATCAGCATCGCCCCCTTACCCGCTTTGGGGTCCAGACCGCCCAGTGAAAAGAACGTCACGATTAGATCCTGCTGCTTGAGCCATTGAAATGTGTCGGTACGGACATCTTCAAACGGAAAGTCGAAGCGATCGGTAAACCGCGTCTTGTCGGTTTGGCGGTCATCAGCAACCAGCATACAGTCCGGATCGCGGCGGCGCATGTACGGATCGACATAATTAATCGCCAACCCATTGCGTACCTTCGTGACCGTTGCTTCCAAAACAGATTTCCCGTCCACATCATAGGCCACGTCGTAGGTGTCATTCGGCTGGTTGCCCATCGCCATTGCAAAAATCTCTTCGCGTGTTTCGGGCACTTTCAGGGAACGGCAATTGGTTAATATATCCTGCACACAATCCGGCAGAACCAACTTCTTTGCTAAATCATCGATACTGTAACTCACTTGATAAACTCCGTATATCTCGTGTTTTTATTTTATTCGCTGTTTTGCCGACATGCCGACTTCGACATCCGACACACTACAGTTGAATCGCTTAGACCGCTTCGAAACCGACATGCGGTCCAAGCTCGACATTCTATGAATAAATTCAGGATAGTCAAGATCAAACCACGATATTACCGGGCTCTGCAGCTTCATCGCCTATCTCCGCATTCTTGAGTCGTTAAGTCCACTCTGTACATTGTGTTGCATTTTTCACAACCTTGGATTAGAATGTGCGACTTGTTATTTAAGGAATTTGTGACTCTGGATTCCCGCCTTCGCGGGAATGACAGGTCGTGCGGGGACGGCAGACCGAGAATGGGAATGACAAAACAAAATAATGGCTGATAATCTGACCTATGATGTGATTGTGGTTGGCGGCGGACACGCGGGAGCTGAGGCAGCGTGGGCGGCGGCGAAGGCGGGTGCGCGGACGCTGCTGCTGACGATCAGCCGGGAGACGATTGCCAAGATGAGCTGCAATCCGGCTATCGGGGGACTGGCCAAAGGGCAGATTGTCCGCGAGATCGACGCGATGGGCGGGCTGATGGGCGAGGCGATTGACGCCACCGGCATCCAGTTTCGCATGCTGAACCAATCCAAAGGGCCGGCCGTTCGCAGTCCGCGGGCACAGGCTGATAAGTACGAATACAAAGACTATGTCCGTGCCCGGCTCGAAGCCGCAGCGAACCTGACGATTGAAGAAGGCATGGCGGCGGAGGTGCTGACTGACGAACAAACCCCCTCCCCCCTTCGGGGTACTGGCCCTTCCAATAAAGGGGAGAGTTTTTCGGGTCATGTCCGCGGTATTCGCTGTACGGACGGACGGGAATTTGCCGCACCGCGTGTGGTGCTGACGACGGGCACGTTTCTGCGCGGCATTATGCACATGGGCGAGAAGCAATGGCAAGGCGGCCGTCTTGACGAACCGGCCAGCAATGAACTGTCCGACTGCCTGCGGTCGCTGGGGCTGACAGTCGGCCGACTGAAAACCGGCACGCCGGCGCGGCTGGACGGGTCCACCATTGACTTTGATAAAACGGAAATGCAGCCCGGCGACGATGTACCCGTGCCGTTTTCGTTTTTGAATGAGACGATTGACCGCCCCGCAGTGCCCTGTTGGATAACGTGGACGACCGAGGCGATTCACGAGCTGCTGCGGAATAATCTCGATCGGGCTCCGATGTATACCGGCCAGATCGAATCGACCGGGCCGCGGTATTGCCCGAGTATCGAAACGAAAATCATGCGGTTCGCAGATAAAAAACGGCACCAGGTGTTTCTGGAACCGGAAGATGCGGCGGGGACAACGATTTACTGCAACGGCATCAGCACCTCGTATCCGAAAGATGTGCAGGATGAGATGATCCGGTTGCTGCCGGGGACTGAAAATGCGAAAATCGTTCACTATGCCTACGCGATTGAGTATGACTACTGCCCGGCTCAGCAGTTAAAAATGAGCCTGGAAACGAAAAAAGTACCGGGGCTGTTTTTGGCGGGCCAGATCAATGGAACCAGCGGCTATGAGGAGGCAGGCGCACAGGGTTTGATCGCCGGGGTCAACGCGGCGCTGACGCTGGACGGCAAGGAGCCGGTGATTCTGAGACGGGATCAGGCGTATACGGGCGTACTGGTTGACGATCTGCTGACGCGGGAGATCGACGAGCCGTACCGGATGTTTACATCGCGGGCGGAGTACCGCCTGACGCTTCGCAGCGATAATGCCGACCGGCGGCTGACACCCATTGCCCGCGCAGCCGGGCTGATTGATGAAGACCGCTGGAATCGCTTCCAGCAGAAGCTGGCGGACATGGAACGGCTTGAACAGGCGCTCAAAAGCACCAGTAAAGGCGACAAACGGCTGTGGCAACTGGCGAAACAGCCGCAGATTTCATTCGTGGATGATTTAGCAACGGAGCCGGCAATTGCTGACCTGAAACTCCGAAGGGAAGTGTTGGAGGCGGTAGCGATTGAGGCCAAATATGAAGGTTACACGGCCCGGCAGGAAAAGCAGATCGCCGCATTCCGCAAACTGGAAAATATTAAGTTGCCCGTTGGGCTGGATTACCACAGTATTCCGCATTTGCGATGCGAAGCGAAGGAAAAGCTAACGGTCTTTGAACCGGCCACGCTCGGTCAGGCCAGCCGTCTGGGCGGCATCACCCCGGCCGATATCACCGTGATTCAAATTTACCTAAAAAAGCAAAAACCCTGTAATCCCAATAAATGAGGAAAGGCTGACAATGGAACACTGGAAAAAACTCTGTGGATTTTTTATGATGGTTGCGATTGTTTTCTTAAGCGGATGCGCCGCATCGGCCCAACGGGGCAACGCCGAATGGATCGACTTGTTCAACGGGAAAGACCTGAACGACTGGACGATCAAGATGACGGGCTCGCCGGCCGGGGTCAACACCCAAAACACCTATCGCGTCGAAGACGGCATCCTGAAAGTGTGCTATGATGAATACGAAAAATTTAACGGTGAATTCGGCAATCTGTTTTACAAGCAGCCGTTTTCGCATTACGTCCTGCGTGTGGAGTATCGCTTTGTCGGCGAGCAGGCCGCCGACGGGCCGGGATGGGCATTTCGCAACAGCGGCGTCATGATCCACAGCCAAAGCCCCGAAAGCATGGGCCAAAACCAGAACTTCCCGGTTTCGATCGAAGTGCAGACGCTGGGCGGCGACGGCCAGCACGAACGCTCCACCGGTAACCTGTGTACCCCCGGCACGAATGTCGTTATCGACGGAAAACTGCGAACCGAACATTGCATTTCATCGACGTCTGAAACCTATCACGGTGATCAGTGGGTCACCCTGGAAATCGAGGTTCGCGGCAGCGAATCCATCCAACACATCGTCAACGACCAGACCGTCATGACCTATGAACAACCGCAGCTTGATCCGAATGATGGCGATGCCAAAAAACTGATCCATGACGGGCAATTGCTGCTGAGCGAAGGCTATATCGCCCTGCAGGCCGAAAGCCACCCCGTCGAATTTCGCAAGGTGCAGATTAAGCTTTTAGAAGACTAATAACACCACAAAAAACGGCAAATAGAAGTCGGCGATGCTGATAAAAGTATTTTTTTACAGATAAACCATTTTCGCTATAGGACAACTACGGTATAATCGCAAACCATGACGAATCATCGAACAAAACGGATTTTTATCAGTGCGTTAGAGCACAGTGCCGAGATGCACTGCGCCAATTTAATTGAGACACTCAATACTAAAGCGAATGCCCCCGCGGACTTACCGCCATCACATCAGCCAGCCATTGAATGGGCCGGCTTTGGCGGTGAGCGGATGAGCAGGCTGGGCTGTGAGCTGCTGGACAATACGGTCAAGCGGGCGGCGATGATTTATAATGTGCTGGGGCAGCTTGGCTACTATCGAAAGCTGATTAAACAGGCCAACGCTTATTTTGCGCAGAATCCCGTCGACCTGGTGATCGTGTGTGATTCGCCGGCGTTTAATTTTCATATTGCCAAGGCCGCAAAGAAGCACGGCATTCCCGTTCTGTTTTACGTCGCGCCGCAGTTATGGGCGTGGGCACCGTGGCGAATCCATAAACTCAAACGCTGCTGCGATAAACTGGCGTGCATCCTGCCGTTCGAGAAGGACTGGTTCCGTGACCGTGGCGTGGACGCTGAATTTGTTTCCAATCCGCTGTTCGATGAAATGACTGTCGACCTGGAACAGAACTATCGCTCGCACTCACATTATGACCCGAAGGCCCCGCGCATCGCCCTGCTACCCGGCTCACGGAATGCTGAAATCGATTCGCTGTGGCCGGCGATGCTGGATACGGCGGCGGCGCTCAAGAAAAGACACCCCGGCGCGGTCTTTACCGCCTGCGCACCGGACGGCGAGAAGCTGGAACTGCTGAAAACCATCGCCGCCGATTATGCGGACAACGGCGTGGAAGTGAAATACGAAACCAACACGGTTATTGACCTGACGAAACGATCCGATCTTGCACTGGTCGCCAGCGGCAGCGCGACGCTGCAGGTCGCGGCGGCAGGCTGCCCGATGATCGTCATGTACCAGAGTAATAAATGGATGTGGCACCTGGTCGGACGCTGGCTGATTCGCATTCGGTTTTTGTCACTGATCAATATCTTAGCCAGCAAAGAACAGGTGCCGGAATTTATGCCTTACTTTGATTCGATTGAGCCGATTATCGAAATCGCCAACGTTCTGCTGCGCAATCCGTCCAAGCTCAACCAGACCAGCCAGGCCTTGATCGAACTGGTACGTCCGCTGACCGAACGGCGGGCGTGCGAGGTCGTGGCGGAGATGGTTCAGGACATGTTAGCCACCGATTAACACAGATGTTGACAAATTATATTTATCGCACGCGAAGCGGGCGTGACGGCCAGAGTACAAACAACATTGTTATAACGATCATCGGCCAGAGAATAGCCCATGCAAAATTGACGTAGGCACTGGCCATTGCCATTTTCCCAAAAGTTTCCGACGCAACATAATGAACTTGTATGACACGTAAAGCATACGATCCAGCCTTCAATAAAATAATTGAAAGCATACACAGAATCAACGTCATCGACACAGAGAGCTTTCTTCTCATGGTCCTTGCAAACAGGTTCAGACCGGAAATCACGCCTACAAGAATCACAACAAAAACACCGATATGAATCAAGGCTGACACGACGCCGGAAATGGCAGCATCAACATTGAACCATGTCAACAAGGCAGAACTGGCCGTCTCGCAAAGGCTCGCAATCCCGGACACTAACATGGATACCTGGATACCCAAAAACATCCAAAAGGCCCGGCGACGCCATGCCAGCGAAGGGTTGACTTTTGCGAATTCTGCGCCAACTGCCTGCTGGTCACCCATGCGATGGCTGGAAACCATGAAGGCTTCTTCTTCATTGAGACCGGCCAGCATTAAGTTGTCAATCTCATCACGCAGGTGGCCCTGGAGTTCGTCGACATTGCTGTCGGTTAAGTTTTGATTGCTGAGTAAACCACTTTTCCAATTTTCGATTGCATTGTCTAACTGAAACATGGATTTGCCTCCCAGACTTGTTTGAGGGTTTGATAAACGGCGGTCCACTGCTGTTTATGTTCTTTCAATGCTTGGGCCCCGTCGTCTTTAATGTGATAATATTTCCGCATGCGGCCGTTTTCGGCCTTACGGGTTTCGGACGCGATAAGCTTTTGCTTTTCGAGGCGATGCAGCACCGGATACAGCATGCCGTCGGTCCATTGCATGTGTCCATCGGACAGCGTATGCACTTCTTTAATGATCGCATAGCCGTAGCTTTCGCCCCGTGACAGAATGCTCAATATCAGCGGTGTGGCCGAGGCCGCGACTAAATCTTTGGGTATTGCCATTGGGTAACTCCTATGCCTAATATCAATATGCATAGAATACCTATGCATATCTCAAGACGCAAGAAAAACTTTTAAATATTTTATTACTCTATACTACACAATGGTTTACGATTTATCTTTTGGACTACTAATAATCGCACGGTACATCCAGATGATGACGATTAGCAGCAGCAATGAACCGGCGAGTTTGGCGGTTATTGTTTCGCTGAAATGGGTCAACGGCAGCGATTCGACGGGCCAATCGAACCCTTCGAGCAGGACGACAACGGGGATGGCCATTAGGATGCCCATGATGGCTTCGCCGGTAATGAGGCCGGAGGCAAACAGCAAGCCGGTGCGGTTAGCCTGTTCGATCTGGTCTGCGGATGCGTTTTGTTTTTTGAAGGTCTTGCCGATGATATAATGCAGGAGGCCGCCGATGAAGATCGGCACCGACAGTTCAAACGGCAGGTAAATACCGATGGCCACGGCCAGAACGGGCATCCGGAAGGGAATCTTTTGCTTCTGGAGCCACAGGTCGGCGGCAATAATCGCAACGGCAACAGCAACGCCGATGCTGATATAGACCCAGGGCAGATTTTTCTCAAAGACGCCTTCAGCAACCGCCGCCATTAAGCTGGCCTGCGGTGCGGCCAGCGCCCCTTCTCCGGTTCCAAAGCCGTAGGCTTTCAGCAGAAGCGTCAGCACCGGGGCCATCACCAGCGCCGCTGAAATCGTCCCGACCATCTGCATGACCTGCTGTTTCCAAGGGGTGGCGCCAAGAATGTGGCCGGCTTTGAGGTCCTGCATGTTATCGCCTGCGATGGCGGCTGCGCAGCAAACGACGCTGCCGACGATGATTGCCGCAGCCGGACCATTAGCGGCGTCGCTGCCCATCAGCAGCACTAACAACAGTGACGCAATCAGGACCGTCGAGATGGTGACGCCGGAAACGGGATTGTTGGACGAACCGACCAGACCGGCCATGTAGCCGGCAACCGCGGAAAAGATAAAGCCTACCACCAACATAACTGCGGCCATGACCAGTGAGACAGACGTCTGCTGGACAAAGACCTGGTAGACCAGAAACAGCGGCACGATGGATACGACAATGAGTATGACAATCCATTTCATGGGCATATCTTTTTCGGTGCGGTCAACTTGCGCTGCGGTGACATCACCCGCGTGGCTGTACGCTTTCAGGCCGCTCAAGACACCGCTTACGAGCGATTTGCGCATATGGAAAATCGTCCATAATCCACCGATGAGCATGGAGCCGACCCCGATATAACGTGTTTTGGTGCTCCAGAGGGTATAAGCCCAATCGGCCGCGGACATATCTGCTGGACAGCCGCCCTCAAGACTTGAAATGATGGGAATGGCGACGAACCAGTTGGCCGCCCCGCCGAGGAACAGCAATATCGCGATGTTGAGGCCGACGATATAGCCGACGGAAATCAGTGCGGGGCTGAGATTGGAACCGAAATAGAGAACCGACGAACCGACCGAGCGGGCTCCTTCCAGCACCTCCGGCACCAGCCCAAAGAGTTTGCCGGAACCGAGCTTGAAAACCGCTCCCGCAACGGCGGCTTTGGCAATCGTTTTGACGCCTTGGCCGCCCTTTTCGCCGGTTTCCAGCACTTCGGCGGTCGCGACACCTTCGGGAAACTGCAATTTTTCTTCGATAATGAGACTCCGCCGCAACGGAATGGTGAATAAGACGCCCAACAGGCCGCCAAAGCCGGCAATGAGCGTGACCCACAGGTAATTAAACTCCTCCCAAAAACCCATGAGGACCAGTGCGGGAAAGGTGAAGATGACTCCCGCGGCCACTGATTCGCCGGCGGAAGCGGCGGTCTGGACGATATTGTTTTCCAGCACATTGCTTTTTCGCAATAGTTTCAGAATGCCCATCGAGATGACTGCGGCCGGAATTGAAGCAGAGACGGTCATGCCTGCAAACAGTCCAAGATACGCCGCGGCCGAAGCCAGGACCATCGACAGGATAATGCCCAGTAAAATCGAACGAATTGTCAGCTCCGGCAACGATTCCTTTTTCATGCGGCAAGTTTCCTTTGGCTATAAACGGTGATTGTTGACCGTTTCTATTTTCAAAATATTAATGTGATTTTAGCGAATACGTCAAAAGTCGCAAGGAAAAAGGGACTTTGCAGTCCGGGGCTTTACTATTGAGTGGGTTTGGTGTAGGATGCCTTTTCAATTGATTAGTGACTATTGATTATTTTATTGAATTTTTACGAGTTTCTATGACGGAACGAAAATGCTGAAACGATTTGTTAAATATTATAAGCCTCATCGGGGGCTGTTTATTCTGACGATGGCCGCGGCGGTGATCGGGGCGGTGCTGACGGTGTTTATCCCGGCGGTGACCCGACGACTGCTGGACGACTATATCCCGAATGATGACCTGAACGGCATTGTCCGCAGCCTGGGGATGATGGCGGCGTTGATTTTGCTGACAACGGCGATGGCCTACATTCGCGTGAAATGGGGGCACATTCTCGGGGTGCGGATGGAATTTGACATGCGGGCTGAGTTTTTCGGACACCTGCAGAAGCTGAGCTTCAATTATTTTGACAATGTCAAGACCGGGCACCTGATGAGTAGGATTTCCAACGACCTGAACCAGATTGCCGAGGTGGCTCACCACGCACCGGAAGATTTGCTGATTTCGCTGTCACTGATTGTCGGAGCATTTATCGCGATGTTCAAGTTCAACGCCCCGCTGGCGGCGATTGCGATTATCCCGCTGCCGATGCTGGTGTGCTGGGGCGTTTTTTACGGCGGCAGTATGCGGCGCGGCTTTCGCAATGTCCGCAAAAAAATCGCCGACATCAACAGCAGCGTCGAAAACTCCGTCCAGGGCATCCGCGAAGTCAAATCGTTTGCCAACGAGGACGAAGAAATCGACAAATTCAGCACGGTCAACGTCAGTTTTCGTTCGGCGAAGGAAAAGATGTACGGCATTATGGCGGTATTCTTTTCGGTGATGAGCTTGATGATCGAAAGCTACTTTTTGGTCGTCATCGCCGGCGGTGTGATCCTGATGCACATGGGCAAGGCTGTCAGTGCCGGTGACCTGCTGGCGTTTGTACTGTATATTTATTTCATTTTGAATCCAATCCGCCGACTGGTCAACTTTGCCGAGCAGTTTCAGCAGGGAACGGCCTGCTTTGAGCGGTTTACCGAGGTGATGGATATTGAGCCGGACATCGTGGACAAAAAAGACGCCCATACCTTCGGGCCGGTTGAAGGCGAGATTACATTTGAAAACGTCGGCTTTAAATACACGCAATCGCATGAGCATGTGCTGGAGGATGTAAGCCTGACGATTGGCGCACATAAAACAATTGCAATTGTTGGCGAATCCGGCGCGGGCAAATCGACGATTGTTTCGCTGATTCCCCGCTTCTACGAACCGCAGGACGGGGTGATCCGCATCGACGGACATGACATCATGGATCTGCAGCAAAAGTTTCTGCGTGAGAACATCGGCATCGTCCAGCAGAATGTTTTTTTGTTCGATTCGACGATACGCGACAATATCATGTACGGTGACCCGGGAGCAACGGAAGAACAACTCATCGATGCAGCCCAAAAGGCCAACATTTATGATTTTATCCTGTCGCTGCCGGATGGATTCGATACGTATGTGGGCGAACGGGGCGTAAAGCTTTCTGGCGGGCAGAAACAGCGGATTTCCATCGCGCGGGTGTTTTTGAAAAACCCGCCGGTGTTTATTTTCGACGAAGCAACCAGTTCGCTGGACACCGAGTCGGAAACGCTGATTCAGCAGTCGCTGGAGCTGCTGAGCCGCAATCGAACGACGGTGATTATCGCCCATCGGCTGAGCACGGTCAAAAACGCCGACTACCTGTATGTCATGAACGCCGGAAAAGTCGTCGAGCACGGCACGCACAACGAGTTGCTCGACAAAAAGGATTACTACCACAAGCTCTATACGATGAATTTGTTTTAGCCAGCAATGTTTGTAAAGTCTGTTTTAATATCAGCAAATTCATCAATCGTTTCGTAAACACGGGCGCCGCAGTCAATGCATACTGGTTTGTACTGCCGTTGAATTTCACCATTACAGTACAAGCAGGGTTCATTGAGCATGCTATCTTCCTTTTCAAAAGCCGCTTGACGCAGCAGTTTTTGTTTATTTGAATGCCTAACTGCCAATATCATTCCGCCCCAAAATACTAAACTGATACAAAACATTATTGCACCAATTTGTAATGACTCACGATCACCCTTAAAGCCAGCCGATAATGCGAATAGGGAAATAAAGCTAAACACGGCTCCTGCAACTCCCAAAGCTATGACACCCACCATTGAAAATGAAGTCTTGGGACTCTGACGACACTGGTCACAGATCCATTCTTTATACATACCTAAAGGAATCAAAGGCACCCAAAAGATATGAACAACCGGAAAAAAACGCATCCGATGCCAGATTGTTTTGATTTTACATCGATGGCACAGGTCCTTCTTGTACCCGACGAATTTTCTGCCCCACTTATACCATCCATAAATAACAAACATACCGAAGTCTCCAAATAAAGCCCAAATATCCCTTCTTTAAAACAGAGAAACCCAAAACAACCGTAATTGAATTTACTCAAAATTGTTACTTGGATTATATCGGCCAATTCGAAGTAAAACGATCAAAAAAAGACCCATGCCAATTCCCATAGCATGAGTCTCTATATCTAAACTTGATGATATGTATTATTTTTCAGCGATGCAATAGAGATACTTTGCTCCCTTGATGTAGAGTTCGTTGCCGATGACGGCCGGGGTGGCGTCGATTTTATCGTCGAGCTTGTTGGTTGCCAGGACTTCGAGTTTGTCGGAAACCTTCAAAACAGCCGTCACTCCATTACGTCCGGCCAGGTAAACCTTGTCGCCCGCTCCGACGAAGGAGGCATAGACGCCCTTGACGTCGTCGATTTTCTGCTTGACGAAATTGGCCTTGCCATCTTCGGCCTGATAGCAGGACACCTCGGCATTATTGCCGGCACAGACGTAAATCTTATCTTTCACCAGTGCCGGTGAAGGAACGTACGGACACGCTTCGGTGACTTTCCAGATCACGGCGTCGGTGTCGCTGAGATCGCCGGTTTTTGTCGGGTCCATGGCATACAACGCCGCACCGCGGAAACCGCTCGTGCAGAAGACCTTACCGAAACCATACACTGGCGTGGGAATCGCATTGGCGGTCTGGCCGGTACATTTCCAGATAACGTCACCGGTTTTGGGGTCATAGGCACGAACGAAATTGGTGCCGTTTGTAATGATCTGCATCTTGCCATTCACTTCAATCCCGATGGGTGTGGCCCATCCGGTTCCCTCGTCACGCTCTTTTTTCCAAAGGGGCTCGCCGCTGATTTTGTTAAACGCATAGATATAAGACTGGTCCTCATGATCGGCCACCACAACGACGGCATCTCCGACAACCGCCGCCGAACTGCCTTCGCCAAAGCCGGCGCGAATGCGCTGCTGGACTAAATCCTGACTCCACTTGAGATTGCCGTCGACATCTACACAATGCAGGCCCTGTGAGCCAAAGTTTGCCCAGATGAGTTTGCCGTCGGTCACGGGCGAGTACGAGGCGAAACTGGCATCGCCGTGGTGTCCTTCGTGCGGCAGTGCTTCTTTCACAGTCGTCTGCCAGAGCAGCTTTCCGTCATTGCGATCCATGCAGACCACATCAAATTTATATTCAGCGGTCGGTTTTTTGTTTCTTCGACGTCGACCGCCCTGTTCTTCGGCGGGTTCCGTTTCGGCAGCCTGAACTTCCTTGGACTTGATTGCGGTCAAAAAGAATATCTTATCGCCCCAGATGACCGGCGACGATAACCCCTCTCCGGGCACTTCGACCTTCCACTTGATATTTTCGGTTTCGCTCCAGGTCACCGGCGGGTTGGCATTGTCAACTGCCCCGGTGTTATTGGGACCCCGAAATGTCGGCCAAACCGCGGCATCGGCCGCCAACAGGGACCCACTGCAAAGCATTATACACGCCAAAATCATCCAAAACGCTGTTTTCCGTTCCATTTGAACCTCTCCTTATATTGTTATTTCATCTCTATTAATGCGAGAAACTGCACGCTTTCCCACTATATTGACCAAGTAAGTGTAGTAATAAACGCTAAAAGTTACAGAAATATTTCGCGCTTTTATGAACTACTTTTAAGGAAAAGACATTCGAAATGTTCGAACCAATTATAAAACAAGTCCCGTCAAGATATTACCTGTGCACCGCTGAAGCCCGGATAGACTTCACTACAGAACAACGTACAAAGAAATTCCCCTTGAATAAGATGCTCAGCTTTTATATAAGTCTATCAGCAGAGTTCGCAAATTAATCATTCGGCAGGCATATTTACAGCAATCAGTAAAAGGCAAAAAGGAGTTCATGAAACAGATCATCCTATTCAGCCATCTTGTCTGCCTCTGCGTTTTTTGCATCTCTCCAACGTCAGCAGACAGCCGGTATCCTTCGACGAAAGAAATCCTCGAGATGCAACCGGTCAAAAGACTACACGCTTGCTGCTCGATATTACAAGACAACTCAATCTCAGTCGATATGAAACATCAATTCATTAAGATATTCGCTCAGGACGCAAGAAACCTGTCCCCTTTGTATGGAAAAAGTAAGATACCGATCAACTCAACGGAATGGATCGATCACTTATCGCAGGGACTCAAGGCATTCCCGGGAGATGAAAATATCGTCTTTGCGATTGGGCAGCTTTTAATCAATGACCAACGATACAATCGTGCGCTGGACGTTATTGAACCTTATCATCAAAAACACCCCTGCCACGAAACAACCGCCTGGATGCACTATTGTACATCCGTTCAAGATGAACCATCGAACGATGTATCCCTTCCGGTCTTTGATGTTCATTTCTGTGTCCTGACAAATAATCCCAACGCTCACACGCAATGTACGCTTCAACAGCTTAAACGTGAAATACTAATTCTTAACCGAACGTTTCGGACACTGAAAAAGCGGCCGGTTATCCAATTTCAGTTTAAGTCCGCCTCTTTTTTTGAAGACATTCAAGCCTATCATTCACCCCTGGAACAGATGACGAACAATCAGCAGCCATTCGGCAGCAACCTGTTTAATCAATACTTCAATGAATGCAAGCTTTCGAAAATCCGTGATCCCAAGGCAATTAACTTTTACATCTACGATAGTTATCACGAGAAAACCGGATACAACGACATCACCTCGCATGGCAGGCGTAATTCGAACCGACCCTATATACTGATTGATTGGCAGCGCCTTAACAATAAGGTGCAAAATCCGTCAGCCCATGAAATGGGCCACGCCTTTGGCCTCGGACATGTTGCGGTACCGGGTGCGGCGATTAACACGCCAACCAATATTATGGGCAGCACACAATATGGCTTCGGCAGCGGAGGAAATCGCAAATTAGGTTTCACCGAAGCCCAGACTGCCATCATCCTCTATCACGCAAAAAGAACCGCCCGCCGGCTGTCAGTCTCTGATTTCTAATCGATATTGGCCATTTCCTTATTTTTAAGGTAAAATCAAAGAAAATCCACTTGAACACTCACCATAGCTCGATTATAAATTCTTTATAAATATTGACATAAAGGGATTGGCAAATGACAGGTTTTTCAGGGAAGAAATTTCACTTTATTGGTATTGGCGGGATCGGGACCAGCGGATTGGCGAAGATCCTGATGAAAAACGGTGCGGTTGTGACCGGCTCGGATATGTGTGACAGCCCAGTCGTCGAGCATCTCCGCTCGCTGGGGGCCGCCATTGCGATAGGCCATGCGCCCGGCAATATCGCCAGCGACGTCGATGAGGTCGTGATCAGCGCCGCGGTGACTGCGGGCAATCCCGAACTGGCGCGGGCCTCGGAACTGGGCCTGCCCATCCACAAATATGCCGAAATGCTGGGCCAACTACTGGACAGCTATGCGGGCGTCGCCTTTTGCGGCACTCACGGCAAAAGCACGACCAGTGCCTGGCTGACCTATGTACTCGAAAAGGCCGGCACCGGCCCCAATTACATCGTCGGGGCGGACATTCCACAATTGAACGGTTCCAGCGGGGTTGGTTCGGGACCGCATTTTATCGCCGAAGCCTGTGAGTACGACCGCAGTTTTCTGAACCTGCACCCGCAGATCGCGGTGATTCTCAATATCGAACAGGACCACCTTGATTATTATAAGGACGTCGATGATATCATTGACGCATTTGCCGAATTCGCGGGCCAAACGCGAACAGACGGCGTGCTGATCGCCAACGGTGACGACAAAAACGTCGCTCGTGTGCTGCGTCGGTATGAAGGTCAAAAGGAGATTGTCACCTTCGGTTTTGACAAGCACTGCACATTTAACGCCCAAAACATCGAGCTGGTTGACGGTTGTTACGCCTTTGACGTTTATCAAAACGAGGCCCTGCTGGGCCGAACCCATATTGCGATGCCGGGCCGGCACAATGTCGGCAATGCCCTGGCGGTCACCGCGGCGGCCATTTCGACCGGGCTGGACGTACACACGGTGTTGGAACTGCTGGGCGGATTTACGGGCATCGACCGGCGACTGATGTTTAAGGCGGCGGTGGGCGGGATTACAATTCTGGATGATTACGCTCACCATCCCACGGAAATCCGGGCGTCACTGGGTGCAATCCGTGAAAAATACGCCCCGAAGCGGCTTTGGTGCATTTTTCAACCTCATCAGTACAGCCGAACCCGTTTTTTACTTGATGATTTTGCGGAAAGCTTTAAGCTGGCCGATATTACGGTGGTACCTGAGATTTATTTCGTCCGGGACACCGC
This sequence comes from Anaerohalosphaeraceae bacterium, assembly GCA_963675155.1. Taxonomy (GTDB): domain Bacteria; phylum Planctomycetota; class Phycisphaerae; order Sedimentisphaerales; family Anaerohalosphaeraceae; genus 4572-13. Next base: position 3,419,468 of record OY775912.1, read on the forward strand.
CGAGAGCAAAAGCACCGTCAATGCCGAAACGCTGGTCGAACGCATCAGCCGTCACGATTGCCGGGCTCTGTTCATTCAGGATTTCGCAGGCATTTTAGCCTATTTAAAAGAACATGTAACCGACGGCGACCTGGTAGTCACCATGGGCGCCGGAACCATTTGGAAGGTCGCAGATGAGTATATTCAGTGGCTTAGAGAGCATTGTTAACGAAAACTGCCCGTTGAGCAGTTTTACCTGGTACGGACTGGGCGGCAACGCCGACTACCTGATCCGCCCCCAAACTAAAGACGAACTTAAAACCGTGATGCAGCGTTGTCACGAAAATAACATCCCGGTGCATGTACTGGGATTCGGGTCCAACCTGTTGATCAGTGATGACGGGGTGCGCGGGGCCGTTCTGAAGCTGGACGCCGAGACGTTTTGCCGGTTTTCATTTGACGAGAATATTCTGACCGCAGGCGCGGGTGTGAACCTGAACAAGCTGGTGCTGGATTCGGTCCGCAAAGGTCTCAGCGGCCTGGAAGCGTTAACCGGCATCCCCGGTTCGCTGGGCGGTGCGGTGCGGATGAACGCCGGCGGAAGCTTCGGCGACATCGGCTCGTGCATCCAAAGCGTCACCGTCATGGATACACAGGGCAATATCTTCGACAAGGATAAACCCGAGCTGGTCTTCGACTACCGGTGGGTCAATATCACCTCACCGATTATCCTGGAAGCCAAAATGGAATTGAGCGAGTCCGATTCGGATACGATGCTTAAAACCATCAAAGAGGTGTGGATTTACAAGAAAAATTCCCAGCCGCTGAACAGTAAGAACGCCGGGTGTATTTTTAAGAATCCCCGCGGCATGAGCGCCGGGGCCCTGATCGACCGCGCGGGCTTAAAAGGCACGCAGTTGGGCGGTGCTGTCGTCAGCGAAAAGCACGCCAATTTCATTACCACGGAAAAAGGCTGTACCAGCAAAGACGTTCAGCAATTGATCGAGTTGATTCGGACCAAGGTCAAGGACGCCTTTGACGTGAAATTGGAAATCGAAATAGAGATCTGGCAGTAAAGTTCATGGTTCGTAGTTCGTGGTTCGTGGTTATTTGAAGGAGCAAACAATGAAACAGGATACAGGCTTTGGATTTGAAAAATTACAGGTTTACCAAAAAGCTGTCGATATTATCGACACGGTCTATGAATACACGAACAGCTTTCCAAAAGAGGAAATGTACGGGATCACCTCGCAATTTCGTCGTGCGGCGGTCTCAATCAGCTTAAATATCGCTGAAGGCAGTGCCAGAAGCAAAAAAGATTTTCGCCGGTTCCTTGACATTGCCCAAGGTTCCATTTATGAATGTGTCACTTTGCTGACGATCTGTAAACGTAGAAACTATATTAAAGATACTTGTGTTATGAAGTTAAGAGAGTGTTTTGTAGAACAGTCCAAGATGACCTGCGGTCTCAAAAAAGGGATCGGTTTTGCCGGACGGAACGAATCATAAACTATGAACGACGAACAAGGAACTAAAAACTTAAAAATTGCGGTTCTTGCCGGCGGCGTCGGTTCTGAGCGGGATGTGAGCCTGCAAAGCGGCAAAACCGTCCATGACGCATTGATGGCGGCCGGGCTGAACGCGGTGTTCTTCGATATCACCCTCGAGGATATGTCAATGCTCGATGATGACAGTATCGACGTATTCTTCCCGATTCTGCACGGCCAGTTCGGCGAAGACGGCCAGCTTCAGCGAATTTTGGAAGAAAAGGGCCTGTGTTTTACCGGATCCGGCTCAGAATCGTCCCGGCGATCGTTTGACAAGCTGATGAGCAAGCAGGCCTGTTTCCATGCCAAGCTGCCCATTGCCAAGCACCTGATCGTTCACGCTGACGACACCCAAGAACAACTGGCCGAGATGCTGACAAAGCTGGCTAAAAAGTTCGTCATCAAACCCGTCAATCAGGGCAGCAGCGTCGGCGTGGAGATTGTTGACGACGCCAACGATGCCGCGGCCAAGGCCGTTGCGTGCTTTGAGACATTCGGCAACTGCATGGTGGAAGAATTTATTGAAGGCCGGGAGATCACCGTCGGCATTCTGAACGGACAACCCCTGCCGATTATCGAAATCCGCAGCAAGGCGGCGTTTTATGACTTCCATTCGAAATATGTTGACGACGCCACCGAATACCTGTTTGACACGATAGACGATGCCGAACTCGTCAAGGAAATCCAGCAGGATGCGGTGACGTGTTTTACCGAGCTTGGCTGTAAGCATCTGAGCCGCGTGGATTTCATCTTGACGGACCTCGGCATTCCGTATGTACTGGAGATCAATACGCTGCCGGGCTTTACGAGTCATTCGCTGCTGCCGATGGCCGCTCGAAAAGCCGGCATCGAAACGCCGCAATTGTGCAAACAGATCGTCGAAGCGGCATGGAACGACTACAATTAATGTAAAAATCAAAATGTAAATATTAAAATAATTGAATCCCGACTGAGTCGGGATGACTTCCTCAATTTTGCTTTTTGATGTTTGATTTTTAATCTGAATTCTTATGGCTAAGAGAAAACCAACCAAAAAAGGCGGGCTGTTCAGTTTCTTCTCAAAGAAGAAGAAAACGGGCCGCGGGTCTAAAAAGTCGGCGCCGTCGATTTCGACGGGATTGAAGGTCACCGCAACGATTATGGTGCTGGCGATTATCGCCGGCGGCGGTGCAATCGGGTTGATTTATATGGACCGTTATGTCAACGCGTCGGTCCCGCCGGAGAATGCAACCGGCCCGCTGGGGCATTATTACCCGGATTGGGTCAACCAGGAATGGAAAGACAGCATTTACAAGGTTATTGGGGACGGCCCGTTTCCGCTCAATAAACAATCGGCGCACCAAATCGCTGAAAAACTGGAAACCCTCTCTTGGATCAGCAATGTCAGGGCGCAAGTCAAGCCCGATTACATTGAGATCAAGGCGGACTACCGAAAACCGGTGGGGCTTGTCGAAGTCGGCAGAAATAAATATTATCTTGATGCACATATGGTCGTTCTGGATTATATCCCGATTGATACACTGCCGGTCATTGAAATTACCGGTATCGCCTCTGAAAAAACGATCCCCGCTCCAGGCCTGCCCTGGCAGGTGGAAGACGCCGCGGCGGCGGTGCAATTGCTGGACTATCTGAACCGATGCGATCAGTATTATCTAAAGGAGGAACAGATTCAAAAACCCCTGCTGGATGAAATTGAAAGCATCGACGTGTCGAACTTTGCCGCACGTAAAAGCAGTTCTCCGGACCGGCCGCATATTTACCTGAAAGTTCTCGACGGCACGCAGGTTAAATGGGGGGCCGCCATCGGACAGGGAGACCGGTATATCGAGGCCAAAGCCGATAAGAAACGCGAGCGACTGTACCGGCACTTTATCAGTAATAACAACAGTCTGCAGGGAAGTGCCAAGTACATCGAACTGCGGCAGCTTTAATAGTTCTTAGTTTTAAGTTACGAGTTCTTAGTTATGGTATCGCCTTTGGCGATGCTGTTTAAATAGATTCCTCACATTCGCTCGGAATGACTGCTCACTAAATTTATTCAATTCCATTCTCTCTCAGCATTTTCAGGCCGGGTTTGAGGTAGAGGTAGTGATACGGCACACCATACCGCACGCACAGGGCTTTGAATTTATGGATGGCCTGTTCGCAGAGCAGATTTTCCTGTTCGGTGTCTGAGCCGCCGCAGGTAAAAATCCGGCAACCCGAAAAACGGTATGGATAGACGCTGCACCGCCCTTCAACGCGATAAGGACAGATACCATCGGGCATATCTAAAATAAAAGGCTCCTGCCCCCTTTTAATTAAATCCTGGCTAATCGAGTGCATAAAAAACATCAGCTCGGGCGTGGTGACATACAGCCGGTGGCCGAACGCCTCAAAATCGCAGCAATCCCCGCACGCCCGACAACTGCGGTCCAGAGCCGCCAACTGCTCATCGAGCCAGGCGTAAATATCGGCAACGTCTTTGATAATGTGAGAGTCTGTCTGCATTATGAAACTGTAGGATTTACCATGAAGATCATGAAGGACATGAAGAAAATATAAATTATAACTTCATGATCTTCATGCACTTCATGGTTTTAATCGCTGCTCCACCACTGGTTTTGTGTTCGGATTTGTTCGATTTCTTCGAAGGAGTAGAACCGGCCTTTGTTGATGCCCGGGCAGCGCACCGCGGCCCAGTTCCACGCGTCCTGATCGGATAGATTGCCGTCCCAGAACGGCCATGTGCGGCATTGATTGGGCCTGACGGAATACACCGCACAACCGCGACAGCCCCCCTGCTCGGGCGTTAAAAAGATGCAGTCTTTGCTTTTCGGTTCCTCGACAATACTGCTTCGTCGGCCGTATTTCTTGAGATATTTCCGGCAAACCGCATCGACAGACTCGCCCAGATGCTCGGCGAGAAACTCGATCTCGGTTTTGGAAATCCAGATATACCCCTCGTCCGGCCCCGCACAGCAATTGCCGCAGCCAATACACTCAAAGTTCAACCCGCATGCATACCATTTTATTGTCATATAATCTATTCCGCTTTTTCAAACCACGAATGGACACTCATTCACACTAATGATTTATATAAAAACTTATGCCACAGAGAACTCAGAGGACTTAGAGAAATTATATTCTCGAATACCTCAGTGTTCTCTGTGGCTTTTAATTCTGTTCATTCCGTCTTAGACGCATCGGGCGACTTCCGTCGCTCCGCTTTTGCTTAATCCCACTTGAGGATGGCACCGGTGTCGGCGCTGGTGGCCATGGTGGCGTATTTTGCCAGGTAGCCGGTGGTAATCCGCGGCGGATGCGGCTGCCAGCTTTCCTTACGCTTGGCCAGTTCCGCGTCGTCCACCTTGACGTTGATCGTATTGTTCGGGATATCGACTTCGATAATATCACCCTCGTTGATCAGGCCGATCGGACCGCCGACCGCAGCTTCGGGGCTGACGTGGCCAATACACGCGCCGCGTGTGCCGCCGGAGAAACGCCCGTCGGTGATCAACGCCACCGATTCGCCCAACCCGGCGCCCATGATGTAACTGGTCGGCGAGAGCATTTCCTGCATGCCGGGGCCGCCCTTGGGACCTTCGTAGCGAATGACCACGACATCGCCTTCCTTGACCTTGCCGCCCAGAATCCCGTCGCAGGCTTCTTCCTGACTTTCGAAAATCACAGCCGGGCCGGTGTGTGTCAGCATCGACGGCTGAACGCCCGCAGTCTTGACGACACAGCCCTGCGGAGCGAGGTTGCCGTGCAGGATTGACAGGCCGCCGGTCTTGGAATAGGGTTTATCGATCGGATGGATACAATCGGGATTTTTTGTTTCGCATCCCTTGATCCGTTCGCCCAGCGTCACGCCGGAAACGGTCATGCAGTCCAGTTTCAGCAGGCCGTCAATTTTGCTGATTTCGCCGAGAATCGCACTGATGCCGCCGGCCTTGTCCACGTCTTCCATGTGCCAGTCGCTGGACGGTGAAACTTTGCAGATATTGGGACACTTGGCACTAATCGCGTTGATTTGTGCGAGATCATAGTCAAGCCCCGCCTCGTTGGCAATCGCCAGCGTGTGCAGAACGGTATTCGTCGAGCCACCCATCGCCATATCGAGCGCAAAGGCGTTATCCACGGCATCATGCGTCACAATCTCCAGCGGCTTGGGACCGTCGGCTTCGGCCATCGCGACAATGCGTGTCGCGGCCTGTTTATACAAATCCTGACGACGCGGATCAACCGCAAGAATGGTTCCGTTGCCCGGCAGCGCCATGCCGATGGCCTCGCACAGGCAGTTCATGCTGTTGGCGGTAAACATCCCCGAACAGCTTCCCGGCGTGGGACAGCCGGAGCATTCAAGATCGTCCAGTTCCTCTTCGGCCATCTTGCCGGCATTATGTTTTGCAACGCCTTCAAAAATGGTAATCAGGTCGGTCGCCTTGCCGTCTTTGCCCTTGCCCGCGGCCATCGGTCCGCCGGAAACAAACAGCGTCGGCAGATTCAGCCGCATCGACGCCATCAGCATACCGGGGACGATCTTGTCACAGTTGGGAATGCAGATCATCGCATCAAAACAATGACCGTTGATCATCGTCTCGACACTGTCGGCGATCAGTTCGCGCGACGGCAGCGAATATTTCATCCCGCCGTGGCCCATCGCTACGCCGTCACACAACGCAATCGTATTAAATTCAAACGGTACCCCGCCGGCCGCGTAAATCGCCTCACGGATGACTTTGCCCACTTCCTGCAAGTGGCAGTGCCCGGCCACCACACCCGAATAGCTGTTGCAAACCGCAATAAATGGCTTATGCATATCTTCCGCTTTAATGCCGCAAGCATGCAGCAGACCGCGATGCGGCGCCCGTTGAAACCCCTTTTTGACGGTATCACTTCTCATAATTGTCTCCAAAAACTTCGCTTATCAACTTGATTGACACAATCTTTTAACAATTTAAGTGTTTGATTATAGCCTTTTCTGAGTTCTCTACAAACCCCAAAATCAGATTTTACGGCAAGAGCGGCGTGACCAAACCCGTCAATTTCGGATTGAACACCCTAATACACGTGCATTTTCGTCCAAAAATTTTTGTTTAAGCCTCAATTTCCTGTTGTAAAACCCATTCTCGGGGGCTATAATCCCTTTTTATTGAATCAGTTAAACTAAATTATGGTTAAGCAACTTTTTAACGGATTAAAGGAGAGTGCTATGTCACGTAAAATAAGTCTGTTTTTGGCAAGTTTGAGTCTTGGTTTAGCCGCTGTCATGACGGGATGTAATCCCACGGCGGACCTGAATCTGAAATTTGCTCCTGAGCAAACTTCCACGTATAAAGCCGTCTCAGAAGTGGTCAAGGATTTCCGCTTCGAGCAGCCGAACATGGGTAAGCTTCGCGAAGAACAAACCAAAACGGTCATCGATATGACATTCACCCAAACCATCGACAGCGTGGACGAAGCGGGCAATGCGGCCGCAACGATCACCATCAAAGCATTGAAAGTGGAGATGATCAACAAAAATGAACCGAAGTTCGCATACGACAGCACCTCAGAGAAAGACGCCAACAGCCCGATGAGCAAGCTGCTGGGACAAAGCTACACCATCGAGATTTCCCCGGCCGGACAGGTTAAAGTCCTTGATGCCGCTGCCGCAAAAGCAGCCGTCAAAACCGGTTACGAAAAGAAAATCGCCACCAGCATTCTGGATGATAAAAACATTATCGACCGCCATCAGGTCATTGCCATGCCGCAGGAAAACACGGCCGGTTTGGGCGTCGACGACACCTGGAACCAGGTCGTGGCGTCTCCCCCGGGACTGCTGGCACCCAAGAACTACAACAAAACCTATACGCTCACCGATATCGGCACAGAAGGCGGAGCGAACGTTGCCACGGTTGAAATGGTTGCGACGGAAGATTCCGATGCAGCCGCCGGGAGCAATTCGATGGGCAGCGGCATGGGTATTTTTGCCAAGATGTTCGACAACGAAGACGACTACAACGGGTCGATGAAAATCAACCTGGACAGCGGCGTCGTGCTGAACATGGAAGAAACACTCGTCAGCACCTATCTGGCCCAGGAAATGCCCGAAAAAGGCGATCCGGCCAAAGGCCCCGATACGCTGACCATGCAGTTTACCAATCGCGTTCTGCTGGAAAAACTGGACTAAGGCAAAAATACGGAATCCATACCGCAGAAAGGGATGTTGCGTGAAAGCCCGCTGTATTATTTTATCCGTGATAGCCGTGTGTCTGTGTTTGACCGGTTGTCAGGAATCCATCGAGCAAAACTGGCTGCTGGTCAGCTTTGAGAAAGATGTGCCGGTCACATATCGGCTCACATCGTCTCGTACGGTCCAGATTGATCTGACCGGGGGCGATTCAACCAAAAAGAGTCGGCCTCAAAAAATGTCTGAAACACTGGAGGTGGTCATTTCCTACCTGCCGGTTGAAGTGGACCCTTTCGGGCTGACCACTATCCAGGCGACGTGTCAGTCGGCCAAGGTTAATCGAGCCTCGATGAGCGGCAAACGTTCGGCCCCGGACGCGATGGAAAAACTAGCCGGCGAAACGTTCACGTTTCAGCTTTCGCCCACCGGCGAAATCGCCGAGTACACCGACCTGGACCGAATCATTCGAAAAGTCGGCGAGCATGCATTTGATCAATCCAAAAAATCCTCCGGGCGGATTAAAAACCCGGACATGATCAGTGACTTCATTGCCATGCAGTGGTATCTGTGGGATTCGATCTCGACGATTGAAGAACCGCTGGCGGGCCTGGACCCGAATGACACATGGACCGCCAAGCAGTTGATCCCCTGGCCGGCACCGATTCCCAATCCGCCGGCCCGCATCAACACCTATACACTGGATTCGTTTATCAACGAAGAAAATCAGCCCCGTAAAGCCCTGATCAAAAGCCGGTACGAACTCAGCGACACGACGGTCGAAGGTTTTCCGCGGCCATACGACGGCTCCTTTCAGATGCGCGGGCTGATGGGATTTTTACGCAATTACCAGTTCCAGTCGCTCGACGGCGAAGGCACACAGATATTTAATATGGAAAACGGTCTGATCGAAAGCGACGAGCAGCATTACACACTGAAGGTCAATGCCTCGTTTATGCTGCCGCTGGGCAGTTCGCTGCCGGTATTGACGCTGGACCAGAAGATTTCCATCCGAAAGATTGAAAATCCCGTTAAGTAGTGAGGGCTGACCGTTGGAACGCAAAAACCTCTGGGCTCCGTGGCGTGTGAAATATATCCAGGGAGTCTCCGACTCGAGTGATTGCTTTCTGTGTGATTACCTCGCCACGCCTGAAAAAGACAAAGACAACCTCGTCCTCTGGCGGACGGAGCAGGCCATTGTGGTCTTCAATAAGTTCCCCTACAACAATGGCCACCTGCTGATTGCCCCCAATCGACATATCGCCGACTTCAACGACGCGAGCGAGAGTGAAATGCTGTGCCTGATGCAACTGATCCGCGACTGCCAAAAAGTACTCACCGCGGCAATTGGCCCGCACGGCTTCAATGTCGGCATGAATTTCGGCCGCTGCGCCGGAGCAGGCCTTCCCGGACACATGCACATCCATGTGGTGCCCCGCTGGAACGGCGACACCAACTACATGCACGTCTGCAGCGACACCGACGTCATCAGTCAGGGGCTGGTTGATTTGTACGATATATTGGCCGAAACCAGTCAATCCGAAAACCTCCCGGCCGTATCACCATGACCCCTTCACTTGCCCCCTACGCCGCCACCGAACAGGCTAGCCAAGGCCGGCAATACACCGAACCGAAGCATGCCTACCGCAGCCCGTTTGAACGCGACCGTGACCGGGTGATTCACAGTGCGGCGTTCCGCCGGCTGGAAGGCAAGACACAGGTTTTCACCACCGGCCTGAACGACCAGTACCGCACCCGCCTGACACATAGCATCGAGGTTTCCCAGATCGGACGCACCATCGCCCGGACGCTGGATCTCAATGAAACTCTGACCGAGGCGATTTGCCTGGCACACGATCTCGGCCATGCTCCCTTCGGACACAACGGCGAAGCGGTATTGAATACACTCATGAAAGATCACGGCGGCTTTGAACACAACCGACAGTCCCTGCGGATCGTGGATTTTCTCGAACACCCCTACCCGAATTTCCAGGGGCTGAACCTGATGTTTGAAACGCGATTGGGCCTGATGAAACACTCCAGCCCCTATGACCACCCGCAGCAGGATGGTGATTGGCCGAAGAATCCGACGCTGGAAGGCCAGATCGCCGATATCGCCGACCGCATCGCCTACAACAGCCATGACCTCGAAGACGGCCTGCGGTCCAGACTGATACATGAAGATCAGCTCAAAGAACTGGACCTGTACCGCCAGGCCTGTGACCATGTCTGTCTCAATGATATCAGCGATTACGTCATTCGGCGTACCCGGCTGTCAAAGGCGATTATGGATATTCTGGTCAGCGATGCCATCCAGACCAGCAAAGCGAAACTAACTGAAGCCAATATTCAGACGCTGGCAGAGGTACTCGAATACCCCACGCCGCTGATTGGTGTGAGTCCTGCTGCCGACAAGGGCCTCCGGCAACTTGAAGATTTTTTGATGCAGAATATGTACCTGCACCGAAACCTGGAAGAAACCACGCAAAAAACAAAGCAGTGGCTAACCGCATTATTTAATGAATTCAAACAGCACCCCGAAAAAATGCCCCGCTATTTTCAAGATATGATCGAATTGGAGGGACTTGAAAGAATCGTCTGCGACTACATCGCCGGCACCACAGACCGCTACTGTCTGCAATTGCTGGAAAAAATTTAGCAACCAATCTGAATCTCTCGTCGAAATATTCTTTTTGTGATCTTAATACGTGACTTGTTGATGCTTACCTTCCGTGATCGCTTCTGTCGCGAACGGAAGATGTTTCTTAAGCACTCGCAAGATAGTGTTTTCAGAAAGCGGCTTGATTTGAAACTCGTCAAATCCAACAGCCAAAGCCTTGTGCTCGAGCCCCTCAATTTTCAATGCTGTCATCGCAACCAGCGGGATTTGCCAATCCTGCTCACGAAGCAGTGTCGCAATCATAAATCCGTCCAACTGCGGCAACTGAATATCGACAAACGCCAGATCATAGTCACCGGTCAGGACCTTCTCCATGCCGGATTTACCGTCCGCCGAAAAATCAATTTCAACAACACCACACCGTCGTAGACATCGTTCGATAAGTCGCTGGTAACAAAGATCATCTTCAATGACCAGAATGTGTGATTGAGTGCCAGGGGCTTTTTGTATCATCTCAAGTCCTTTCTATAATTATTACTGAACTCTCCCCGTACTGATAACACTCCACCCCTTCATAAATATAAAGATGCACCCCAAACATAACATATTGATAATTATTTGCGATTTTTCAGTTATTTACCAATAATCGGACATTACTGGATTTATCTTCCCCTGAGTAGGATTGCCGGTATAATAACGACATGAAAAAAGCAGAACTGCTGACAACGTGTTTTGGACTGGGAAAGCTGCCCGTTGCACCGGGAACGTGGGGCTCGCTGGCTCCGGTAGCCTTATATCTGTTGGTTAAGTATTACTGTCCGTATCCGCCTTCGGGGCCGATTTTGATGGCTTTTCTGGTAATTGCCGGCGCCTGGGCCTGCATTCAATACGCCCCGGCCGTTGTGGCCGCAACGGGCAAAAAAGACCCCGGGATGGTCGTGGCCGACGAGGTGTCAGGACAGGCGATCCCCCTGCTGCTCATTACCCTGCTGGAACCGGACAATATCTGGATCGCGGCAGCGTTGGCCTTTGTGCTGTTTCGGCTATTCGATATTTTCAAGCCCTGGCCCTGCAAAAAGCTGGAAAAACTGCCCAACGGGCTGGGGATTCTCGCCGACGACCTGATGGCGGGCGTCTATGCGTCGATTGTCTTTTTGATTTGCTGCCGGCTTCTGCCGCAATATTGTGCATAAACAATTTAAGCATTAGGACTTATAAGCCGATAAGTAAAAGGTTCTCAGTGAGAAGCCGGGCTTTATTTCAAACAGTGAAACATGATTTTATCGGGCGGTTCAGGCCGTCTTGTTTTTTATAACGGATCAATAATGGCAACTGAATACTCGATAGAAACCTGTAAAACACTCCAGCACGCCTTTGAGCAGGCGAATCTGCACCGTCCGATGCGTATCGGCCATTATGATGCGGGCACCGAACTGGAATATGATATGACCCCGATTGAGCCGGGACCGAATGCGGTGGTCCGGTTTTCCATCGATAAATTTGTCGGCGGCGGTTTTGCCGGACAAGTCTATAAAGTCACGCTTAACACCATTACACTGGACGGCCAATCCAACGACGAATGGATGAACCTTCGCGTTGGACAGACCTACGCGGTCAAAATCCTGATTCCGCCGTCGGCCGGATCGCTGTTTTTCCGTAATTTCCTGTACGCCGTCGGCTTTCAGGCTCCCTTCCAGTTACAGGTCAATCCGACCGCTGCCCGCGCCGGTGCCCTGTGGCAAAAATTTATCCGGGCCGCCGCTCAGATTCGCTTCAACGATCCGCACTGCATCAATGATATCCACGCAACCTTTGTCGATAGCACACTTGGAAGCTGCGGCGAAATCAGCAACTGGGTCGAGGGACGCACATGGCGGCTGGAAGTCGACGACCACCTGGACCAGCTCAAACGCTGGCGCAAGGGAAAACCGGTCGATGAAACGACTTTGGGATCAACCGAATATCGCAGCAAATACGTCTTCATGACCGAATTCGTCAAACTGCTGCATGAACTGGGCGCCCACGAATTCGCCCGGCAATACGAATGGACCACGTGTAAAAGCCAGCCAAACTGCCTGAAACGAATTGAGACAAATGATGACCCGCAAGCGGGTTTGATCGGCGTGGATTTCAGGGCGGGACTGGCCCTGCTGGTGTGCCTGCCGATGAGCCCGGGCGATTTCAAATTGATCTGGCAGGGCCTCAAACGCGGCACCCTCGTGCAATTTGACCGCGGCAATTTGGACACGCTGGAAAAATACCTCCGCGACAATCCCGGTATTGCCAAAAAACTCCCCGATGCAGCCAACATGCTCCAAGAGTTGAAAGACTGCGAAACCGTCTATCGCAATTCCATTCCGGATATCACGCATAACCACGTTCGACTCTTGCACGACGGTACACTTTGGAATCAGTTGTTTGACAGCGCCGTTACAGGCTGGAAAACACGTAATTTGGTCAATGACAATACCGAACAACGCTTGAGAAACTCAAAATTCAAGACCTTCCTGTTTTTCCTGCTGGGTCTGATTCCGATTTTGGGCCGAGTTACGCGTAAAATCTGGGCCAAGCCCGATTGGCGAAAACACTACGCTTCAATCCTGACCAGCTTTGACTATTTCAAGCGTGCCCTCAAGGGCCGGATGATGGAAAAATTGATCAAGTGGCATCGAGCCGGCAGAATCGACGAAGCCCAAGCCCTTCGCCTGAAAGATTCCGTCGCCGGTTACTGTCTGCATGTACCGCTTTCGATTTTGCCCGCGGGCCTGCACCGCTTTTTGACCGATCCGGCCATCTTAAAAGACAAACTGCATTTTCTGTTTGTCCGGCCGTTTAAGCTTTACTTCAATGCGCAACTGCGACAGCAGTGGCTGTGTGATATGGTTCAGCAGGGTAAAAACAAACACATTCTCAGCGACGAAGATGCCGAAACCATTATTGCCCAATCCGACGAGCCGTACATTCAAAAGTACCTCGTTAGCCTTGTGGTCCACTTGATGACATTACCCGTGACGCAAATTGTCTCGCTGGCAGTTGCAGGCATTTTCTACTGGAAACATCCGGACATGGATGAAACAGAAAGACGTCTGGCAGTTGGAGGTATTTTACTGTTATTTCAGGTTGTTCCTCTTTCGCCAGGATCGTTTTGCCGAGGGCTTTATACAACCATCATGGCCATCCGTGACAGGAATTTCAAAGACTACAACATCGCCCTGTTTTTAAGCTATTTCAAATACGTCGGTTACCTGGCATTCCCGATTCAGATGACGTATCGCTACCCGGCGATGGCACGTTTCATGGCGGCCCACTGGGCGACCGATGCGGTCCATATTGTCCCGGTGTTCGGCGAGCGGGGCGCGTTGTTTGAACACTGGATTTTCTCGATTTTCTACAACTGGCCGCTGACCGTTCGCCGCCGTATGGGGCGCATCAGCGAAATCCGAAAAACGCTGAAATCGCGACTCTGGCACACGCCTCTCCTTGTGATTACAGGCACAAGCATATTGGCTGTCGCTCACACCCTTTATTACAATCACACCGGAATCGCTCCAACCAGTGACAATAAGTGGTTTATTAAACCGCTGTTTTGGGTCGTGTTACTGACTCCTCTTCTGGCCGGTTGTGTCACAACCGCCTTTGCCGGCGGTTTGTCACGCGCAAAACGCGTCATCACGGCAACTCTCATAGGTCTGGTGATCGGAATCGCTTATTCCGTGGCCGCATTCAGGATGGAACAGACATGGAATCTCGAAGAAATCCAGTTGTGGGTCCCCCTGATCTGGCGGTCCTTTGCAATGACCATTTTCTGCACAATCGGGGCTCTGATAACGGAAATCAAACTTCCTGACCCGGATTTAAAGAAATAACCCGCCACACATTAAAAACCGTCTTCAATATTATCTTTTTTTTCGCCTTCTTTCCGGGCCTTTTCACAGTTTCTTACTTGTAATCACCCGACTTTTCGGTGAGAATATCGGGGTTTTTGAGACAGATATTAAAGATGTACCGGAGAGACGTAAAATGTCAAATAGCTTTGGGTCGTTTTGTGACGACCTGTTTATCGATATGAGTGTGAATACCCAACTGGAACTGCCTTCCGGACGGGATACGATTCTAACGTTTTTTGAACGCCTGCAAAAGCAGTTTCCGAAGATGAGCGATTTTACCCGCCGGGATTCCGGCGAGTATGTACTCCAGCAGCAGGAGCAGGACCAGCGCACCCGCTGGGTCGGCCTGGAAGTGGACCGGATTGTTGCCGGCTGCGCCGACCCGGACGAAATCGCCCAGGCCTACGAACTGCATCATCAGGTCCTGCAACTGATTCCGTATATGCTCGGCGTCAGTCCGCTGGATATTGATTCGATGGACGTGACGTTTGCAATGGATTTCGACTACCAGGGCAATCATGACGAAGTCATCGCCGAGGCCTTGCTGGCCCAGTCCAGCTTCGGCTATCTGCTGGACACGCCGGAAACGAAATCGGTTAACTGCTGTCCATCGGTCATTGTCGCCCTTTCACAGGACCGCCGCCTGCAGGCGAGAATCGCCGTCGAGTCCCGCAGCACCGGGTTTGACGTCCGCAGCGAGAAATTCAAAACCGATGATCCGATCAGTCTGTACTTTACAGTCCGCCGCTATCCGCAGCCGGGACCGGATTTTGATACGATCGCCGCCTACAAGGAACAGTGCCAAATCGCCGAAAACATGATGTTCGATAAGATTCTGCCGCATTTTGTGACGCCGCTGAACAGCGCCATCGCACAACGAAGATAAGCATGATTTCAGTTAAGGAGTTTTGACAAATGGCAATTGAAGCACCCTTGAGTGGTTACAAGAAGAAAAACCTGGTCATTATTGCGGCCGTCTTGATCGGCGTGGGACTGTGGTTCGCGTATGACGGCTATAAAAATGAAGCGTTCATCAAAAAACATACCACCGTCGAAGGAACGCCAGACAGCACACTGAGCTTTAACAAAAAGTCGCCGCCGTTTTTAATCGGTGCCGGCCTGCTTATAGGAGCTTATTTTTTCGTCATTAAAGGCAAAAAAGTTATCGCCGACGACAACGGCTTGCACACAGGCAAAGAATCCATTGCTTACGATGCAATTGAAGCCATTAATAAAACGCACTTTGACAGCAAAGGCTATTTTATTGTCACCTATTCCGACAACGGTCAGAGCAAAGAGGTCAAAATAAGCGATCGAACGTATGACAATCTGCCGGCGGTGCTGGACCATGTTGTCGCCAAAATCAGCTAACGGTTCAAACTGCCCTGTGGGCAGCTTAAAAGTTCTAAGTGATTAGTTTTTAGTTCATAGTTTAGGATTTGGCTTTCAGCCAAGCTATTTTTATTTAAGAAACGAGAGAGTATTCATGAATACATGTGTTGTAGGATTGCAGTGGGGAGATGAAGGTAAGGGAAAAGTCGTTGACATTCTGGCTGAAAACGCCGACATCGTCGTTCGTTACGGCGGCGGCGCCAATGCCGGCCACACCGTCATCATCGGCGATACCAAGTTTGCCCTGCACCTGATGCCCTCCGGTGCCGTTCGCGAAAAAACCGCCTGCGTCATCGCCAACGGCGTTGTTGTCGATCCGGGTACGCTGATCGAAGAAATCAACGGACTGAAAGAAAAGAACATCAGCCTCGACGGACGGCTGTTCATCAGCGAAAACGCACACATCGTGCTGGACTACCACAAGCTGGAAGACCAGCTCCGTGAAGCATCGCTGGGTAAAAACAAGATCGGCACCACCGCGCGTGGCATCGGCCCCTGCTATGCCGACAAGATCGGTCGCAGTTATGCCCTGCGAGTCGCCGACCTGCGGAACCTGGACACACTCAAAGAAAAGCTTGCAACCATCGTCGCATATAAAAACAAACTGTTCGGCGCGTTGTATGGCGCCGACCCGATTGACATGAACGCGATTTATGACAAGTGCTGCGAGCACAGCAAAATTCTCTCGCCGTACATCCGCAACACGACACAATTCCTGCACGAATCCATCGACGCGGGCAAAGACATCCTGTTCGAAGGCGCCCAAGGCGCCCTGCTGGATCTGGACCACGGCACCTTCCCGTTCGTGACCAGTTCCAATGCCAGCGCCCTCGGTCTGGGTGCCGGCTGCGGCGTGCCCACGAAATACGTTCAGCGCACCATCGGCGTCGTCAAAGCCTATACCACACGTGTCGGCGCAGGCCCGTTCCCGAGCGAACAGGACAACGAAATCGGTCAACTCATCCGCGACAAGGGCAACGAATACGGCACGACCACCGGACGGCCCCGTCGCTGCGGCTGGTTCGACGCCGTCGCCGTCAAATACACCGCACGCTTAGGCGGCATCACCGAAATCGCGATGATGCACCTGGACACCCTGGCGGGGATGGACGATCTGAAAGTCTGCAAAGCCTACAAGATCAACGGCCAAGAAACAACCTTCTTCCCGGGTGACGCCGCCGATGTCGAAGCCGCCGAATGCATCTATGAAACACTGCCCGGCTGGACGGAAGATCTGACGAAAATTGAAAACTACGACGACCTGCCGAAAAATACGAAGGACTACGTCGCTGCACTGGAAAAAATTATCGGCGTGCCGATCAGCATCGTCGGCGTCGGCCCCAAACGCAGCCAGGCAATTTTTAGAGACTAAGACATGAGCATTTACCATGAAGGGCATGAAGATCATGAAGTTTATATTTAAGTTTTCTTCATGTACTTCATGCTCTTCATGGTTTAATAACCGGCTACATAATAAGGAAAGCTATGGACACGCGTTCATTTGAGGAAAAACGAAAAGCCTATGCTGAAAAGCTTGGCATCCCTGCGGAGACCGTCCCGCGTCATATCGCCGTGATTATGGATGGAAACGGTCGATGGGCCACTGAACAGGGACTGCCCCGCTTCAAGGGTCACGAAAAAGGCGGCGAAGTCGTCGAGTCGATGGCGCTGTACTGCGTCGCTTCCGGCATGGAGTACCTGACGCTGTATTCATTCAGTATGCAGAACTGGGTACGTCCGAAAGAGGAAGTCGATTTCCTGATGCACCTGTACGCCCTCTATCTGGAAAACATGCGGCCGCTGCTGATGGACAATAATATCCAACTCAAACACGTTGGCCGCCGCGACCCACTGCCAGCGAAGGTACTGGACACACTGGACGAAACCATCGAACTGACCAGCACAAACACCGGCATGGTTCTGGGTCTGGCATTGAACTACGCCTCCCGGACGGAAATCGTTGATGCTGCACGAGCCCTGGCGCAAAAAGCCAAAGACGGCCAGCTAAACCCCAACGACATTGACGAACAGATGTTCAGCAACCATCTCTACACCGCCGGCTGGGCCGACCCGGACATGGTCGTCCGCACCTCCGGCGAAATGCGCATCAGCAATTACCTGCTGTGGCAGATTTCATACGCGGAATTTTACGTAACGGACTTTTACTGGCCGGACCTGAAACCCGAGCATATGGACAAAGCGATTCAGGACTTTGCAAGCCGCCAGCGACGCTTCGGCGACGTCAAGGCCAAAACCCCCACTCAAGGATGAGGTAAGCCATGCTGAAACACCGCCTGCTATTTGGCAGTATCATGATTGTAATCTTTTTGGGGCTGATTTTACTGGATGCGCATCTCGATGGCTCCCTCAGCAAAGAAGCCCCGAACAAGCGAACACAGGCAACCATTTTCGCCATTCTAATCGCACTGATTGCCGTTCCCGCACAATGTGAACTCAGCAAACTGCTGGCTCAGACGGGAGCTTGCGTGTTTAAATCAGTCACGATTCCCGCGTCAGTTCTGCTGGCCACCGCATTTTTCTGGCTTCAACTAATTGATAACTACCAGATTGCAGTCCTGTCACTGCTTTTGATACCGGCCTTTTCGTTTTTAGGTCTGTTTTTCATACAGGCGATCAAATTCGGTACCGAAGGCACCATTCGCAATGTATCAGCCGGCATTTTTTCAATTATTTATCTGGGCTTGTTATGCATGTTTATCCTCGGTATCCGCACCCTGTGGGGGCCGTGGGTCTTGCTGATGTTCATTTTTACCATAAAGTCTTCGGACATAGGGGCTTACACACTCGGCCGGCTATTCGGCAAGCACAAAATGGCCCCTAAAATCAGCCCCGGTAAAACCTGGGAAGGTCTGGGCGGAGCCGTCCTGTTCGCGGTCTTAGTTGCTATTGGCTTTTCACAGGTTTCTGGTATAATATCTTTTTTGCCGGCAGTGCTCTTCGGAGCGATTTTCGGCATATTGGGACAGGCCGGCGATCTGGTCGAATCCATGATTAAGCGTGACGCGGCAACAAAAGATTCGTCAAAAAGCATTCCGGGCTTTGGCGGAATACTTGACGTGATCGATTCGCCGCTGGCTACAGCGCCTGCGGCGTTTGCGTTCTTCTATTTTACGATATAAGTTGAAGGAACCAATTTGGAGATTAAAATACAACTGGAATCTGATACGCAGCGGCCGGAACTGTTCGGGCCCTCTGACGCTCATCTGCGTTTACTATGCGATACACTCGGGGTAAAAATCATCGCCCGCGATGACAGTGTGTTGGTTTCCGGTGAACCGGCCGATGTTCGCAATACGGCTGAACTGGTCGAACGCATGCAGAAACGCCTGGCCGACCGCAGCCGCCTCAACAAAACCGACGTCCAGGAACTGATCTCTCAAGCTATCAATTCCGTTAAGCCCGCCCGGGCTGACACGATTGAAGTCTATTCGCAGAAAAAAGCCATCGAGCCGTTCACCAAGGGCCAGCTTAACTACATCAAAACAATGCGGAAAAACGACCTGACCTTCTGCACCGGACCGGCCGGCACCGGCAAAACCTACCTGGCTGTCGCGGTGGCGGTATCGATGCTCAAGAAAAAACAGATTCGCAAAATCGTTCTGGCCCGCCCCGCCGTCGAAGCGGGCGAGCGACTGGGATTTCTGCCCGGCGATTTGGCGGCGAAGGTCAATCCGTACTTGCGACCGCTGTTTGACAGCCTTGAAGACATGATGGAATTCGGCCAGATGCAGAAATTCATCGAGATGGACATCATCGAGGTCATCCCGCTGGCCTTCATGCGGGGACGCACGCTGAACGAAGCCGTGGTGATCTGCGACGAAGCCCAGAATACCTCCCGTTCACAGATGCTGATGTTTTTAACCCGTCTGGGGCGCGGCTCCAAGATGATTATCACCGGCGACATCACTCAGACCGATCTGGAACCGGGCCAGCGAAGCGGACTCGTCGAAGCCATTAACACCCTGCGGCACATCAAAAACATCGGGCTGGTCGAACTGGATAAACTCGATATCGTTCGCCACAGCCTCGTCCATCAGATTGTCCAGGCGTATGATGACAAAAAACAGAAGGAAACGAGTTAACCGTCATGGCCATCATCAAGAAAAAGAAAAAAGTCAGTGCCCGCCGCCAGCAGGTGCGAAACAGCATCGCCACCGAGCGGTTCGGCAGAATGGCCGCCGCGGTTAACAGTGCCTATCCCGCAGCGATCCTGATCCTGCTGGTTTTCATTGCCGGCGTCATGCTGATACTCGGACTGGACACGACAAGCGACGACTTTTATCTTAACGGCATGAACGAATTCAAGCCATGGCCGCAGATGGTCGCCCTCTTTGCCATTGTCAGCCTGATCAGCGGCGGTGCGGCCCTCTACATCCATCACTACCAGAATCGTATCATTCACAAAATCACCCGCATGATCGCACTGGCAAGCCTGTTCTTTATTTTGCTGGCTATCACGCGTGTTTTTTCGATCTTTCCCGACTGGAGCTATCTGGCGGTCGGCACCGCCTCGGCCTGCGCCATCGCACTGACCATTGCCTATGACCAGCGTTTCGCCATCGGCATGACGGTGTTCTATGTCATGCTGGCCTGTTTTGCAATCAGTGATATCGCCACGATGGAACTGATGCTGATCATGATGGCAGGTGTGGTGGCCTACTGCTACAGTCTCGGCGAAATCCGCACGCGAAGTAAGCTGATCGAAGTGTCCATTTTTGCAACCATCGTAATCTTCATCACATCCGCTGCATTGGGCGTTATTCAGGGATTGCCGTGGAAAGAATACTGCATGAATGCGGGAGTTGCAGCATTTTCGGCCTTTTTGGTCGGCATCTTCATTCAAGCCTTTTTGCCGATCATCGAACAAGCCTTCGGCATCGCCACCAGCATGACCCTGTTGGATTACAGCGATGCCAACCAGCCGCTGCTGAAAAAGCTGGCCATGGACGCACCGGGAACCTTCAGCCACAGCCTGCTGATCGGCTCCATCGCCGAATCAGCCGCCGAAGCCATCGGCGCCAACGGCCTGCTGTGCCGCGTCGGAGCCTATTACCATGACATCGGCAAGATCAATAAACCGCCCTACTTCGTGGAAAACCAACTGGGTTCGGCCAGTCGCCATGAGCAACTGTCCCCGGCCATGAGCCAACTGGTCATTGTCGGCCATGTCAAGGACGGCGTCGAAATCGCGAAAGAATACGGCCTGCCCTCCGTGTTGCGTCAATTTATTGAAACCCATCACGGCACCACGCTGATGGAATATTTCTATCACGAAGCCCGCAAAAAAGTCGACGATAAACAAACGGTCTCCGAATCGGAATTTCGCTATCCCGGCCCCAAGCCCAAATCCAAGGAGGCCGCGATCATCATGATCGCCGATGCCGTGGAAAGCGCCGCGCGTTCGCTGACGGACCACACGCCGGCCAAAGTCGAAAACATGGTGCATTCCATCGCCATGAAGCGTCTGCAGGACGGCCAGTTTGACGAATGTGATCTGACACTTCGTGAATTGAGCCGGATCGAAATCAGCCTGTCCAAATCGCTGGCCGCACATCACCACGGACGCATCGCTTATCCGAAATCCGATGACAAGCCCAAAACCAACAGCAGCAATAGCAATAGTAACGGCAATGGGAACAGCTATGGCAGCGAAAATCCACAGGTCGAAAAACCTCGCCCAACCCAACCGATTCAGGATGAAAGCAGCAATCGCTAATGAACAACTCTGACAACATCTGTATACAGTTTGACTGCGACACCGACGACCTCGAGGTGGACTGGCGACGCATCGAAACGTTGATTCGCGGGATCTGCGCCGAATTTGAAATCACGAAAGCCGATATCCACATCAGCATGGTTAATGACGAAGGCATCATCGATGTCCATCGTAAGTTCCTGCAAAAAGATACGACTACCGATGTTATCAGCTTCGATTTAACCGATGATTTTGAAGATAAACATACATTCCAATACGTCGTCAACGCCGAGATGGCACAACGGCAAAGCCAACAACGCGGCCACTCCGCCGAAGCGGAACTGGCCCTTTACATGACGCACGGCATGCTGCATCATCTGGGTTTTGACGATGCCGACGAAGCACAGTCACAGGCCATGCATCAAAAAGAAGATGAAATTTTACAGAAAAATGGGTTCGGGATTATTTTTCACACCGATCCCAAACAGCAATAAGGAGACAATGAAGTGAGTGTAGGATGGTCAATTATATTACTCGTGGTTCTGACGCCGATTTCTTTGTTCTTCGGCCTCAACAGCCTCTCGCTGCGATCGTTTTCACGCATCAAACTGCAGGAGGCGTTCCGCCGCGCCAATCGCGAGCACCTCATCGACAATTTCATCGAAAACGTCGAACTGTTAACCATTACCTGCGGCACCATCCGCGTCATTGCCAACACCAGCATGATCTTCATTCTTGCTTTCCTGATGGCTGAAAAGCATTTTGTACTTGCACTGTTTCTGTCCATCTGCATCGTTGAATTGTTTACGCTTATCATCCCGCACGCGTGGGCCAAGCACACCGGCGAATTTGTCCTGCCGCGAACCTATCGTTTTTTAAGACTGTTTTTAATCATCACAAAGCCGCTTCTGGCCGTCTTCAAAGTGCATGACACCCTCGTACAGCGTCTGGCGGGGATTCAGGAAAGCAACCCGGAACAGGAAATGGAGGAACGGCAGGAGGAAATCCTCAACATCGTCGAACAGGGAAAAATCGAAGGCGTCGTGGACGAAGAAGAACTCGAGATGATCGAAAACGTCCTCGAACTGGATGAAACCGTCGCCGAAGAAATCATGACGCCCCGGACGGATCTGGTAGCCATTAACGCCCAAGACAGCCTCGAGACGATTCTTGAGACAATTTGCAACAAAGGTCATTCACGCATCCCGGTCTATGAAGACAACATCGATCGCATCACCGGCCTGATCTACGCCAAGGATCTGCTGTCGGAAATCGGCAAAGACCCCAAACAGTTTAAGCTGGCCGATAAAATGCGTCCGCCCTATTTCGTCCCGGAAAGCAAGCCGCTGCGTGACCTGCTGCATGAGTTCCAGAACCAAAAGCTGCATATCGCCGTCGTGCTCGACGAATACGGCGGCACCGCGGGCATTGTCACCATCGAAGATATCCTCGAAGAAGTGGTTGGCGAAATCACCGACGAATACGAAAAAACACCGTCGGAATCCTTTAAACAAATCGACGAGATGACGTTTGAATTGGACGCCCGCATGTATATTGATGAAGTTAACGAGGAACTGGAAATCGAACTGCCCGAAAACGAAGACTACGACACCATCGGCGGATTCGTCTTTTCGTATCTGGGCTACATCCCGAAAGTCGGCGAAAACTTCGAGCACAGCAACCTGACCATTTCGATCACTGCCGCCGGCCCGCGCGTCGTCAAAAAACTGCGGATTAAAAAGAACCCCGTCCCGGACCAGCAATAGCCATGCAGACCAAAGACGTTGCCATTTGCCTGCGAACCGTCAGCTACTCCGAAACTTCCCAGGTGGTCACCCTCCTGACGCGCGACCACGGCAAAGTTGCCGCCATGGCCAAGGGTTCCCGCCGGGCCAAGTCGTCTTTTGACGGACCGATCGAAGTCTTTTCCTGCGGGCCGGTGATGTTCATCATCAAAGATACCGGCGGCAAACTCGCCAACCTGACCGAATTCAACCAGCAGCCCCGCTTTCGCCGCCTGAACACGAACTTGTATTCGCTCAATGCCGCCCTGTTCGCAGCCGAACTAACGACAAGCTTCCTCGAGGACCATGATCCGCACCCCATCCTGTTCGATAAGTTCATGAAATTTCTCGAAACGCTGCAAGCCGCAGAAGACCAAGCAGAAAAGCTGGCATGGCTGATTCTGTATCAATTGCGGCTATTGGAAGAAATCGGCGTCGCACCCGCACTCGATGTGTGCGCCAATTGCTCACTCGAATTTTCGCCGAACTGGAAAGCCGCTTGGTTTACCAGCCACGCCAATGGCCTGCTCTGCGAAGGCTGCGAAACCGCTTTCGTCGAAAAAAGAAAAATCGCCCCGCAGATCATTCATATCCTGCATAACCCCGGCAAACTCCCCAAAACGCCCGCCGATCAACTCCACCAAATCGAGCAACTGCTCATCTACCACCTCACCGAACTCCTAAACAAACCCCCAAAAATGGCAAAGTACTTTAGACTGTAAAACAGGAGGTTCTTCAATGGACAGCTTAATATTTTATGACAAGGTGCAGCAGTTATTGAAGTTCATCACTTAAATCCCATTTCACAGCACAATCAACCCGATCAGGGTTCTATGCCCTGTTTGCCCCAATTGCCACTTCTTCATCCATTCAAAAAATCCCCCGTACACAGTTGAAGAAGTTATCAAAATACTATCAAATAATCCTGTTCCAAAAAACGAGATCATTTAACTGGCTTGAACTTGTTTGACCGATTCATAGAGTGTTTCGGGAGCAATGTCGATGTCTCCGGGCCAGCAGAGGACGCTCCAGTCGGGATCGATGTAGGCCTGTTCAAAGTGTTCACGCTGCTGCAAAGCAGAAAAGACGCCACCCTTTTGAATGATTGTCGAAAAATCGACAATGCCCTGCTTGTCATCGGCAAATCGCACAAACAGCTTATGGCCGTCTAGGATTTTGATTTCTTTTAAGTCGTAATGCATGCTTCACCTCATCTCAGCGGCTCAATTTTATCCGGCTGCTGACTGTTTTCAGCCTGCTGCCAACTATGCATCAGTTCCGTTTTATGCTGCGCAGCCCACTCCATGACTAATCCCAACGCCCGGGGCGGAAGCGTTCCTTCCATTACACGCAAATCCTCAATACTGATGCTGGCCTCTTGTCGCCGCCATACCTTGCGTGAAAATGGGGTGGATTATGCTCATTATAAAAGATCGCAATCACGATACCAAAAAATCTGCATATCTCCGGCATAATCACACCTTTCAAAAGTCTCTTTTATTCCCTGTATTATAGCAATTAACGCCCTAAATTACCAGAAAATTCATTTTCTCATTCTACCATGAACTTATAAATCGTTGTTGATTGGTATTTTTCGCCGGGGCGAAGAACCGTTGACGGGAACTCCGGCTGATTCGGCGAATCGGGATAGTGTTGTGTTTCCAGGCAGAACCCGCCGCGATACGGATAGACCGCCCCGCCCTTACCGGTAAAGCCGTCCAGGTAGTTGGCCGAATAAAACTGCACACCCGGCTCGGTCGTCCATGTTTCCATCACGCGTCCGCTGCTCGGATCGGTCGTACGAGCCGCCAGAGACAACTCGCCCGCCTTATCCTTGTTCAGCACCCAGTTATGGTCGTAGCCCGCACCGTACTTTAGCTGCTCGTCGTCGTCATTAATCTGCGTGCCAATAGCCTTCGGACTGGTAAAGTCCATCGGCGTGCCCATCACAGGCCGAATCTCGCCGGTCGGAATCGCTCCTTCATCGGCAATCGGCGTAAAGGCATCGCCGTTAATCATCATCTCATGCGACGCCTGTGCATCCGCGCCCGCGTCATGACCGGCCAGGTTGAAATAGCTGTGGTTCGTCAGGTTGCACAGCGTCGGCTTATCTGTCGTCGCTGCGTAATCAATCCGCAATGCGTCATCGCCCAATGTGTATGTCACCGTCACATCCAGCTTGCCGGGATAGCCTTCTTCACCATCGGCGCTGATGGTGTGCAGCACTAAACTGTCGCCCGCAACCGCCGCTTCCCAGACAACCTTGTCAAATCCTTTCAAGCCGCCGTGCAACGCATTCGGCCCGTTATTAATCGCCAGCTTGTCATAGGTCACGCCGTCCAGCACAAACGTGCCCTTGGCGATCCGGTTGGCATAGCGGCCGGTAATGCAGCCGAAATACGGGCTCTTTTCCTCGTACTCGCCAATCGTATCAAACCCCAATACCACATCGGCAAAATTGCCGCCGGCATCCGGCGCCGTCAGCGACACGATGATCCCGCCGTAGGTAGTGATCTTTGCTGTCATGCCGGTGTCGTTGGTCATTGTATAAAGATCGACAGCGACTCCGTCTTTAGTCGCGCCGAAGCTATCCTTCGTAATAGCCATAATGCCAGTCCTTTCTTCAAAAAATGAGTTCAAATCAACTTGAGGCATTTTAGTGCGTCACTTCGCACCCTGTCAACCGAAAAAAACGTCATCGGCCTTCCGCAGGGCTTTCAGCGTAAAAATCACCGGGTACAACCGCTCGGCATACCATAATTTCGCAAAATAAAGCCCGATCGGCGACGCTTCAAAGCGAGTGCCGCTTTCAGTTTTTTCGATCAGAAATGCAATCCCACGCCCAATCGCTTCATCGCGGCAGGTTTGCTCTGCCGCCAGCAACGCATCCACCGCCAGTGCCGTTTCTTCAATCGTAGACGTTTGCCCTTTTTCCGCCCCCCAGCCACCATCAATATTTTGCGCCTCTTGCAGAAAACCGCCTGCACGTTGAATGATATCCTGATACGACGAACGATTTTCTAGCCCAGCCAACACCCCCAGCACCTTCGCCGTTCCATAAACCGGGTTGGTCTTGTCCTTCGAAGCCGGATGGCCAAACCACAGCGGCAAAAACGCCCCATCACTGCGTTGAACGTCTCGCAAATAATTCAACGCCCGGTCAATCGCCGCTTCCATCTGCTGTTGAAATCGCGGATCAAATCGATTTTTCCACCGCCGCCAGGCATCAATCGCATGCGCGGTAATGTCGGGACAACTGCGGTCAAACTCCAGCTTGCCCCACCCCCGACAAAACGTCGGAATCCCGCCGTCGTTATTCTGCAAATCCAGCAGCCATTGAATACCCTTCGACACACCCTCCAGCCTTGGCTCGTCACAGGCCCCCAGCCGCGACAGTGCCGCCAGTGCCCCGGCCGTATCATCCGCATCCGGCACCGCCCCCGGCCAATGCGTCCACCCCCAGCCCCCCAGCTTGGCCGCCGTATAAACATGTTCGTCACGGTACTGCTGAGCCAGATACCAATCCGAGATTGCAGCTTTATCGTCGCTTGACAAAGCCTCGTCATCCAGCGCCTCAATCGATAAACTCGTCACCCACGTCGCCAAGTCAGTATCAATCGGCCAACTGCCGTCCTCTCGCACCGACTGTGTGAGAAACTCGACCGCTTTAACAACAACCGGAAACTCCTTCAAGCCCATCGACGCCAGCGACATCGTCACAAATGACGTCAGCGGCGTCGCCTCCAGAAACCCTCCATTCGACGGCTGCAACTTTTCCAACAACTTCAACGTTTTCTTTCGAGTCAGTTTTCGAATTATCCATGTGAATGGATTCACAGGCGATTTGAAATGAAACCCCACCTGTCCAATCGCAATCAACGCCGGCAACGCATAACTGACCACCGTCAAATGCAGCCATCGAAACAGCCATCGCGGCAGCACCGCCAGCTCAAACGGCAGCGGCTTGACAAAACGCCAGCCGTCATCTCCTAAGACTCCCGCCAGCGTACACATCGTCAGAATCGGCACCGCAAACGTACGGTCTTTGCCGTAGATATCATAAAGACAAGTGGAAATCGCCTCGGCCGAAAGTCCCCCGGTTTTCCGCTCGATCCACTGTCGCGTCGTTGCAATGACCTCATCGTATGAATTCGCATCCACCGCTGAAAACGCCGCATAACACAGCAGCGTCGTACTCAGATTACCCGGATCCAGCGTCTCCGCATCTCCCCAACTGCCGTCGGACTGTTGATGCTCGGCCAGCCATCGCAGACCATCGCGAATATGGACATGAAAATCTTTTGCGTCGACCCTGTGGAGGGCGAATACCGCCACCGCTGTCGCCAGTGGACTGCTGCTCAATCGCCCCGCCCAGTAGCCGTCCGCCGTGCGTGCCTTTAATAACGCCGCTCGGGTGTTCGCAATGGTTTCCTGCAATCGCTCGCGATCAACCATGCGTCTCCCCGCACAAATGCCCCAATGCCAGCAATCCATAAAACATATATTCGGTGTCGCTGATCGGATCGTACTGATTCGCACAAAAGCCTTTTTCCCCGTTCCATAGCAAATCCACATAGCACAGGCATTTCTGACGAATCGGCTCAATATCCACACCCGCCAACACCAAACTGTGCAAAGCCACCGCCGTCGAAAGCAAATCCGCCACCGGCGCCATCGGCATCACCCGAAATCCACCGCCGTCCATACATTTCAAAAGCCACCGAACCGCCGCCGCGTCTTGAACACTGCCGGCCAGAATCCGCTGCACCATCATCGCCGCCGCCGTCGCCGGAACCGACACCGCCGGGATATCCATCTCGTTAAAATACCCGCCGCCGGGTCCTTTGAGACGACTGACACACGCCAGCATCGCATCAGCATAGTCCTGCGGCAAGTCAATCCCCAAATCCTGATACGCCCCAATCGCCAGGAAACACCCGTATGCCGAACCGGTTGCCTCGGACTGTAGATGATGAAAGCTGCCGTCGCCGCAACGAAACGTTTCGAGCTGTTGAACAAAAGCATCCTTGAGATCATCATCAAACGGTGCAGCCATCACCAAAAGACGCTCACGAATCAACGCCGCTAAATGCGCCAAATCCAATCCCTGACCGTCGTCAAAAGACGCCAGGTAACAAGCCGCCTTGTCTTTGTCCACCTCCGCCCCCAGTGCAATCAGGCTCAGCAGCGCAAAGCCCGTATAGTACAGATCGCTGTTTTCCCCCTTGCCGACAAATCCCCCGTCGGCATTCTGACGTGCATTGACAATGCGCACAACATCGTCAACTCTCGGCCCCAGCAGCCGCTTCGAGCGCCCCGCCCCGTCAATCAGACTCTGGCGAATATTCATCGCAGCATCCCATCCGTTCCGCGTGGTCAAAAATTTTCGTAATCACCTTCCGCAAAAACGCCTTGCAATCAGACTGGTCAATCGCATCCAGTGACGCAACCGCCGCCTTGCGATAATCGTTCAGCAAGCCTTGAGCCTTTTGCAATGCGTCTTCCGTCTTCATCTCCAAAGCCAGCGAATCGATGATCGAAAGCTCCTGATGTTCCAGTCCGGCGCGGTGGTCCTGCAGGTCGTCACGAATCTGGTACGCCACCCCAATCGCTTCGCTGTAATGGTCCATCGCTTCCAGCAGCGTTTCATCAGCATCCGCAAGAATGGCCGCGATTTTCAGCGCCACCCCAAACGCCGGTGCCGTCTTGTGTGCAAAAATCGATAACACCTTCTCCACGCATGGCGTTTGCTTCTCTGCAATACACGCCAACTCTTCACCCTGCCCCACGCACAACAAGCGATGCCCTTCGGATGCCACCTTCAGGATTTCAACCTTCTTCGCATCGCAGCAATCAAGCTCCGACAACAGCCGATACCCCAGTCCCACCAGGTAATCACCCGCATTCAACGCCACCGGCACGCCGTACCGCGCATGCAGCGTCGGTTTATCGTATCGACTCGTATCGCCGTCTTCAATATCATCATGCACCAGTGACGCCTTGTGAAAACATTCAACCGCCACTGCCGCCTGCTTGAGTACCGCCGGCAAGTCGCCGGCCGCCGTGCCCGTCAACGACGCATACACGCCCGCCGCCAACAGCGGACGATAGCGTTTACCCGCATCCGACATCCACTCCAGTGCCAGCGCCGCCGCCTGTCCCTGCCCATCGCCGCAACAGGCCTTCAGCGTCTCGGCGTCAAACCAGTCCTGCACCGCATGCTTCAACTGCGTCACATCCAGACCGCCCGCACCGTCTTCATATACCTCCAGAACATCCGTCAGCCAGTCCTCATCAAACACCGTATCGATGCAACCGTCTTTGAGCAGCGGTATCGCCATCCCCGGCACCGCCGCCGCTTCCATATACGGAAACACCCGTTCCAAAACCGACAGACAACTCACCCCCAGCGTTGCCTGCACCTGGCCGGACTCGATCATCGCCATCACCACCGGCGACCCTTCCGCAATCAACACCGCGTACCCCAACTCTTCGGCCCGTCGCGAAATACGGTCAATCACACACCGCCCGCAATGCTTACAGATCAAACCCAGGTGGTCGATCTCTGCCGGACACGATTCGCTGTGCTTTAAACACTGCGGCAGCAGCAGCAAACGCTTCTCAAATGGAATCCGAATCAGCCCCCCACGCCACAATTCATTATTCAACACTACGATTGAAAATCTCAAGCAGTCGTCGCCCAATTCCGCCGCCTGTAAAACCGCCCGGGCATGCTTATGCAAATCATCCAGCGACACCGGTGCAACCAATCCTTCCGCGGCAATATAATCTCTCGCCGCTTCGCGCAAACGCAGCCGTTCGGCGCGTTCGGTCGGCACCCCGAAGCAGTAGTCATCCCGACTCAAGCTGGTTTTCATCTCATCCGACATTTTTTATACTCTTACCCGTGTATTGATGGTCACAAATCTGACGCTGCACCCTGTTAAACGCCCGCCGCCATTGAAATATTTCACCTTTACCCAGTACCCGCAGTATCGCCCGCTTGGCCCACGGCACCCCCGCACACCGCTGGTTATCCCAGAACAATCGCGGCACATTGCGGAAGTTAATCTCATAACACGCCCGGTACAGCTCCAGGTGATCGGCCCGCATCGTCTCCAGCGTAAACCGGTTACCCAAACGAACATCCTCAGCCTCATAAGGCTCATAAAAGACCGGAAACACCACGGCATTCTGCCTGGCCAGGTATCGTACCAGCTTCATCGTCTCAGCCACATCATCCGGCGTCTCTCCCGGCAGTCCCAGCACCAGGCTGTAAACCCCGAAGAAACCGTTTCTTGTCATCCGCTCGGCAGTCTCATAGACCAACTGCTGCCACTCATCCGGCCGGTATGGACTGGTCTTTCCAGAGCAGTTGGCGGCAACTAACTGACCATTGGCACTTTCCACACCCATATTCACCCACAAATACTTGCTGTGCGACTGCCAATCCAGCAACCGCCGAATCTCCTGCAATTGCCCGTCGTTTAACTGCGCAATGCTGGTCACGTTGGCGTGGTCGACCTGCAGAAATGACAAGCCCTTAACCGTCCGCATCGCCGTCAGCAACTCATGCAGTTTATCAAAGTTCGGCCGCAAGCCGTCCGCTCCGTACCGGAAAAAGTCTTCACTGCCGCTGACCACCGACCGCACGCCGCCGGCTACATTCGTTTCCAAATCCGCTAAAATCAAGTCAACCGGCAAATGCTCCATTTTCTTGCGGGACATCGAACAAAACCGGCATCCGCGCCCGCACCCGCGCGAAATCTCGATAATCCCCAGCATTGACGCATCGCGCATCGGGCAAATCCCAGCCGCCGCGGTCTTCGTCGCAACGACATGCCGATCAAACGACCGCCCGTTTAAGATCGCCTCAAACAACGCCGGCCCTTGATCCTCAAAATAGCCTTCATAGATGCAGTCCAGGCAAGCTTTGGCCGTTTCGTCCTCATACAGTGTCCACTGCCACGCCCCCGCGCCGCCGCCGACGACTTTGAAATCGTACTTCCTTTTAGCCTCCAAAAGCTGCTCCAGCAATTGGCGTGTAAAATATTGTGTGTAAAGCGTCCCCGACCAGAACTTTGTCGTCGTGGTATTGCTCATGCCGTTGCCCAGCGGATCGCTGGAGCTGAACGCCACCACCTTCACCCACGGACCCAGCAAGGAGGAAAGCTTTTCCGGCGTGGTGCAGACAACGTCATCGGCCGACAACCCCAACTGCCTGACCAGCGACGCTTCCACCCGCCGCAATCCCAGCGGCGCTGTCATCGCCCGCCCGGCGCAATCGGTTTTCGCCGGCGGACTCACAAACCGGCGCATCACAACCTCCGGCACCTTCGTCGTCTGCATCGTCGCAAAGATCCCCTCAAAAAGCGCCTTATAGCCGGCACTCAATGTCCGATCCGCAACCAGAACAACCGCAGGTCTTAATCTTGACTGCCCCATACGCTGCCCACCAACTGATAACTGCTCACTGTTAACTGATGACTGCTAACTGCTAACTGAATTCCGCAGTTCTTTATTAATCCGCACGCTGCACCATTCACGCCCGCACATCGTGCAGTAATCCTCCCCGCCCTGACCGGGCATCGTGCTCTGCTTGCAGGCCTCTTCGTACATCGCCCGCGCGGTCTTCGGATCAATCGCCTCATCCAGATGCGTCTGCCAATCCAGATTCGCCCGTGCTGTACTAATGCGAAGATCACGCTCCGCAGCTTTGCCGAATCCCCGTGCGACATCGGCCGCATGCGCCGCAATCTTGCTCGTCACCACGCCTTGACGCACATCGTCGGCGTTCGGCAGCCCCAGATGCTCGCGCGGCGTCACATAACACAGGAATGACGCCCCGTAAAACGCCGCCGCCGTCCCGCCGATGGCACTGGTAATATGATCATACCCCGGTGCGATATCCGTCACCAGCGGCCCCAGCACGTAAAACGGAGCCCCGTTGCAGATTTCCTGCTGCATCTCCATATTCTCCTGAATCTGGTTAAACGGCACATGCCCGGGCCCTTCCACCATCACTTGGCAGCCCTTTTCCTGTGCCCGCTGCGTCAGCTCGCCCAGTGTACGAAGCTCGGCAATCTGCGCCTCGTCAGTCGCGTCCGCACCACAGCCCGGCCGCAACCCGTCACCCAGCGAAAAACACACATCATACTGCCGCATAATATCGCACAACTCGTCAAACAAAACATACATCGGATTCTGCTTGTTGTGATGCATCATCCACTTGGCCATGAGTGCACCGCCCCGGCTGACAATCCCGCATACCCGGCTGCTCAGCAAATCCAGATGTTCACGCAGCAGTCCCGCGTGAATCGTAAAGAAGTCAACCCCCTGTTGGGCCTGCTTTTCGGCGATTTTCAAAATCGTATCGTAGTCGATATCCTCAACGTCTCGCCCGACAATTACCTGATACACCGGCACCGTCCCGAACATCACCGGGCACTGGCTGATCAGCTTTTCGCGTATCGCATCCAGATCACCGCCGGTACTCAAATCCATCATCGCATCCGCCCCGGCTTCAATCGCAACCTGCATCTTGTCAATCTCACCGTCCAGCGACGACCGCACACTGCTGCAGCCAATGTTTGCGTTGATCTTCACCGACACCGCGCGTCCCACCGCCCCCGGCACCAGGTTCGTGGCCAGGTGCCGCACGTTCGCCGGGATCACCAAACGACCCGCCGCCAGTTCGTCACGAATAAGAGTAACGTCAACGCCTTCACGCTGCGCCACGCTCTTCATTACATCAGTTATCTGCCCATCCCGGGCTAATTCCAGTTGTGTTGCCATAGTCATCCTGTCCTTTATATGGAAACGCGAGCGTCTCGCCCGCAAATTAAAAAACCATCGCCAAAGGCGATTCCTTAACTAAAAACTCCGAACTACGAACCAAAAACTCAATCGTTTAGCGCATAAAAAAATCGCTTCCATCAAAGAAGCGATCATCAAACAAAACCAAAATGCCCGAACACGCTTCCCTACGCAGGGTTGCTCCGACGCCTGCGCCGAAGTCCCTGATCAGGTTCGAAGGGTTTTTCTCAGGCCCAAAGGGCCACCCCCAGCGAACAATCCGCATTATACGACAAACCCAACCCCATGTCAAAAACCGTTTACCCCTTAATTAAGAGGACATGCCGCACCTTCTTGCAGACCAAACAATTCCACACTCTAAAATTATTCAACCTGTCCACTGCGTCCACGATGTCCACTCCGTCCAGCACTAAAAACGAAAATACTAACACTTTATCCCTACTATTCTCCTATGAATAATCGACATACAAAACTTTATAATATAACGATTTAAAAAATTTCCACTATTGACACTTTATTAAAAATACGATACATTATTATGAACATATGTTCATAATAAATAGTAGGATCAATATGCCAAGACCAATCAAAAACAGATGCGTTAGCGGCCAGCCGCATTCCGTGGTGTACAAACCCGCCGGCATTCCCACGCGCCAACTGCAGTGGGTCACGCTGGCACTGGACGAGTACGAAACCATCCGCCTGCTGGACCATGACGGCATGGATCAAACGCAGGCCGCTGAGCAAATGGGCGTTTCCCGCCCCACCATCACGCGTATCTACGCCGCGGCCCGCAAAAAAATCGCCGATGCCATCGTCCTCGGCTACGCCATCCGCATCGAAGGCGGTCCCGTCTGCGATGAAGTCCCCGACGTCTGCCCGCGCGGTCGCCGTCGCGGACAAGGTCGTCGCTGCCGCCGCCGTAACGCTCAAAATAACGAAACAACAGGAGAATAAAATCATGAAAATTGCCGTATGCGCTCAATCAGATAACACAAATGCAACCGTCGACACCCGTTTTGGACGTGCGGGGGCCTTTGCGATCTTTGACACCGACTCGAACCAGTGGACCTTCGCGCCCAATCAACAGAACCTGCAGGCCGCCCAGGGCGCCGGCATTCAGGCCGCCCAAAGCATTCTCAATACCGGCGCCGAAGTCCTGCTGGCCGCCAATGTCGGCCCCAAAGCCGTCGCCGCCCTGCAAACCGGCAGCGTCGATATCTATCAGGTCGATGCATCCATGACCATCCAGCAGGCCGTCGCCGATTACACCGACGGAAAATTAACCCAACTGACAACAGCCAACGTCGAAGGCCATTGGGCATAATAATCGTCTATAGTTTGTCATTCCCGCGAAGGCGGGAATCCAGAGTCTGAAATAAAAATAAGAAAGCAACAAAAACCAATGGAAATTTATTTAGACTGCATGCCCTGTTTTTTACGTCAGGGGCTCGATACCGCCCGCCTGATCACCGACGACACGTCCATCCACGAGCAAATCGTGCGGGATATCCTCAAGCTGGCTCACACAATGGATCTCTCACAAAGCCCCCCGGCCATTGCACAGAAAATCCATCAGCGTATTCGCCAACTTACGGGTATCGAAGATCCCTATGCACCGTATAAACGTCAACACAACGAGTTCGCCTTAAAACTGCTCGAAAAGTTGCAATCGGTAGTGGATCAATCCGACAACCCGCTCGAAACTGCCGTCCGGCTGGCCATCGCCGGCAACATCATCGACCTCGGCGTCAAAACCACGATCTCAGATACCGACATTCAAAAAACCATTGAAGCTTCATTGAAAGCTCCCTTCGCCCATGAAATCGTCGAAGCGCTCAGAGCCGATATTCAACACGCACAAACAATCCTGTATCTGGCTGACAACGCCGGCGAAATCGTTCTGGACCGCCTCCTGCTTGGGTTATTACCTGCCGAAAAAGTCATCGTCGCCGTCAAAGGTGCGCCAATCATCAATGACGCAACCATGGAAGACGCCGAACAGGCAGGGATTACCCAAACCTACCGCGTCATCGACAACGGCTCCGACGCCCCCGGCACCATCCTCGACGATTGCTCCGACCCATTCCAAAAGTGTTTCGAGCAAGCCGACCTCGTCATCGCCAAAGGCCAGGGCAACTACGAAACACTCAGTGCGGTCGACAAAAATGTCTACTTCATACTCAAAGCAAAGTGTCCCGTCATCGCAACCGACTTAGGCTGTGATATCGGACAAATGATACTCAAAAAAAGCAACGCGTTCTCAAACGCACAACCTTTAATCAAAAGGAGAGCATAATGCCTGGATTCAATGGAACAGGACCCAACGGACAAGGTCCCATGACCGGTCGCGGAATGGGAAATTGTAAAACGGATGAAACTATCAATACCGCGCGCCCTCTCGGCGCAGGCTTTGGACGAGGTTTGGGGCGAGGTCGTGGGCGGGGCTTGGGCCGGGGCTTGGGCCGGGGACTCGGACTCGGACGAGGCTTCGGAGCCCCCTTGCCCGCAAGAGTCCCCAATGACGACCGAATCGCCGAGATGGAATCACAGATTTCCATGCTTCAACAGGAAATCACCGCATTGAGACAACAGAATGAAAATAGCAATAACCAGCGGTAAAGGCGGCGTCGGAAAAACATTCGTCGCAACCTGCCTGGCCAGTGCCTTAGCCAAAACACAGCCGGTCACGTACATCGACTGCGATGTGGAAGCCCCCAATGCGCATTTGTTTTTAAAACCGACCGACCCGCAAGCCCAAATACAAACACTGCCCTGCATCGAAAGCGTCAACCCGGAAAAATGCACGTATTGCGGCCAATGCGCGCAGGCATGCTACTTCAATGCCCTCATCGTCGGCAAAAATAACGCCATGGCCTTTCCGGAATTGTGCCGCTGGTGCGGTGCCTGCCAGGTCGTCTGCCCGCATGACGCCCTGCGCGTCGGCCAACGCACCATTGGCACGACGTATCAGGACACAATCGACGACATCGACCTGCACTGGGCCACGCTCGCCGCCGGCGCCGGCGGCATGACCGTCCCGCTGATCAAAAAGATCCAGCAAAAAACCGACGGCAACCTGACCATCCTCGACTCGCCCCCCGGAACAAGCTGCGCTGTCGTCGAAACCGTCAAAGCCGCCGACCGAGTCATTCTCGTCGGCGACCCAACCCGCTTTGGCCAACACGACTTAAAACTGTCCGTCCAAATGTGTCATTCGATGGGCATTCAGCCGGACATCATCATCAATCGAACCGGCATCGGCGATCTGGAGCAACTGCGTCAATGGTGCCGCCGCCTGAACCTGCCCATTCTCGCCGAAATTCCGGACAGCCGCTTCATCGCCGAGCTCTACTCCAAGGGTCTGCTGGCCATCGATTACGTTAAACCGCTGCGAAACATCTTTGAGCAGCTCGCACTGACAATCCAGGAAAGCAAGCCCAAACAATGTCAGCCAAACATATCCATTGACGATGTGAAACCGACAAGGGACGAAGTCTCTGAACATCAATCGTCAATCGTCAATCGACAATCGTCAATCGAGATCGCCGTCCTTTCCGGCAAAGGCGGTACCGGCAAGACCTCACTGGCCGCCTGCTTTGCACAACTCGCTCAGTCAACCGTCGCCGACTGCGATGTAGACGCCGCCGACATGCACCTGCTGCTCGAACCGCAAATCATCGAATCGCAGGATTTCGTCGGTGGACGCGTCATGTCAATCGACCCGCAAGCCTGCACCCACTGCGGCCAATGCATCGACCTGTGCCGATGGAACGCCATCGAACGCACCGACAACACCGTCACCATCAACGCCGACGAATGCGAAGGCTGCGGGACATGCGTCCTCGCCTGCCCCGTCAATGCCATTACCACTCAACCCACAACAGACGGGCAATGGTATTTCTCCGCAACACGCCACGGCCATATGAGCCATGCGGTTCTCGAACCCGGCATGGAAAACTCCGGCAAACTCGTCACCCTCGTCCGTAAAAACGCGGCGAGCAAAAACAATACCGACAAAGCCGTCATCGTATTGGACGGTTCACCCGGAACGGGCTGTCCCGTAATTGCCTCCGTGGGCGGAGCCGCCGCCGCAGTCATCGTCACCGAACCGACCGTCTCCGGCCTGCATGATCTCAAACGCATTCTCGAATTAACCGCCCACTTCAACGTCCCCGCCGGCGTCATCATCAACAAAGCCGACATCAACCCCGAAGCCGCCGACCAAATTCGTCAGGCCACCCGGGACGCAAACGCCGAACTGCTCGGCGAACTGCCCTACGACCGTGTCTTCGTCGATGCCCAGCAAAACACTCAAACGGTACTGGAATATCAACCTGATAGCGAGATCACGCAAACAATCAAAAATATTTACACGGCAATTTTAAAACGTATAAATTGAACAATAGATTACAGGAACCTTTATGTCTAACACAGAACAACCCCAAACAAACGGCCATCCGCAGGCCAACATGGAAAAACTCAAGCGGAACATGGATGCCATCGGCAAAAAAATACTCGTCCTCTCCGGCAAAGGCGGCGTCGGAAAAAGCACCGTTGCCGTCAACATCGCCGCCGAACTGGCCCGCAAAGGATTCCAGGTCGGCCTGCTGGACGTCGATCTGCACGGCCCCAGCATCCCCCGAATGGTTGGCCAGGTCGGCCAGAAATGCTTCGGCACCGAAGATGAAATCCTGCCGCTGAAAATAAACGACAACCTCAAGGTCATGTCCGTCGCCTTTCTCATCGGCGACGACACGCAGGCAACCATCTGGCGCGGTCCCATGAAATACGCCGTCATCCAGAAAATGCTCGCCGATACTGCTTGGGGCGAGTTGGACTACCTCGTCATTGACGCCCCGCCCGGCACAGGCGACGAACCGCTCAGCATTGCACAACTGACGGGTGTCAACGCCGGCGCGGTCCTCGTCACCACACCCCAGCAGGTCGCCGTCGAAGACGTCCACCGCTGCGTCACATTCTGCCAACAGGTCATGCTCCCCGTTTGGGGCATCGTCGAAAACATGTCTAGTCTTTACTGTCCGCAATGCGACAAAGAAATAAAAATCTTCGGTAGTCACGCCGGCGGACAAAAACTCGCCGAAGCAACCGGGCTGGATCTGCTCGGTCAACTGCCCATCGACCCGGAAATCGCCGATGGCGCCGACGCCGGCCAGACCATCGCCGAATGCTCCGTCTCCGCCCACACCCACCAACACATGGACCGCATCATCAGCAACCTGATGCCCAAAATACAAACACAAACAAAACCGAAAGGAAGCACGATGAAAATCGCCATCCCCACCGCAGACGGCCAGCTCTGCATGCACTTTGGCCACTGCGAACAATTCGCCTTCGTCACCGTCGATGAAGAAAATAAAACCGTCACAAATGTTGAAATGCTCACGCCCCCGCCGCACGAACCGGGCGTCCTGCCCAAATGGGTCGCCGACAACGGCGGAAACATGGTCATCGCCGGCGGCATGGGCCAACGCGCACAACAGTTGTTCAATCAAAACCAAGTCGGCGTCGTCGT
Source organism: Anaerohalosphaeraceae bacterium (assembly GCA_963675155.1). GTDB lineage: Bacteria > Planctomycetota > Phycisphaerae > Sedimentisphaerales > Anaerohalosphaeraceae > 4572-13. Next base: position 3,457,899 of record OY775912.1, read on the forward strand.
TGGCGCGGCACCCGATTCGCCTGAAAACCTGGCGATTGCTTACATGAACGACGCACTGCAAACCGGTCAAAACGCCTGCGATCATTAACAAAAGCGTCAAGCGGACTTGTCGCCTCGTAGCTCAAAGAGCGAACTGAGAATCGCCACGATTGCAAAGCGCAGTGTGAAATACGCTGCAGAAAATCCAACCCCAAAGGGGCAGTAAGTTAATATGAAATGCTCTGTGAAGACCTAACCCCGAAGGGGTGGTAATATAGTAGCCGGAGGTGTAAACCTCCGGGAATAGAATCAAAAAAAGAATGGAGCCCCGAAGGGGCGAAAGAAAACCAATAATGCAAACAAGATATACAGACACGGTTCTTGAGCATTTCATGGACCCGCAAAACACGGGCACCATCGCCGATGCCGACGGAATCGGACGCATCGGCGATGCCCGGTGCGGCGACGTCATCAAAGTCTGGATCAAGGTCGACGACGACACGCTCACCGACGTCAAATGCCAGGTCTTCGGTTGCCCCGCCGCCGTCGCCTCCTGCAGCATGATGACCGTTCTGGCCAAAGGCAAAACCATCCAGCAGGCCATGCAACTGACAGACCAGCAAGTCGCCAAAGCACTCGGCGGACTACCTCCCCAAAAGATGCACTGCTCCAACATGGCCGCATCGGTACTGCACAAGGCAATCGACGATTATCAAACCACCCGGGACCCCGCAATGCAAACACTGAAAATCACCGCCCTGATGAACAACGAATTGCCCGAAGGCCTGCAAACCGAACACGGTCTGGCCTTTTGGATCGAAGTCGCAGGCAAAAAGATCCTCTTCGACACCGGCCAGTCCGACCGCCTCTTGGCTAATGCCAAAACGCTCGGCATCGACCTGTCGCAAACCGACGCCATCGTCATCAGCCACGGCCACTATGACCACTCCGGCGGATTGAAAGCCGTCTTAGACGCCGCCCCCGGCGCAGCCGTCTATATGCATCCCGACGCCCCGAGAATCCGCTATAGCTGCCGCCCGGGCAAGCCGCCCAAAAATATCGCGATGGGCCCCGAAGCCTGCCAAAAACTCGCCGAAGCCGCCGCCAAAGCCAATGTCGTCTACACCACCCAGCCGTCACAAATCGCCGCAGGCCTCACCGTCACCGGCCCCGTCCCGCGATGCACCGACTATGAAGACACCGGCGGACCCTTCTTCCTCGACAAAGACGCACAAAACCCCGACCCCATCAACGACGATCAGGCCCTCATGATTAGAACCGCCAAAGGCCTCGTCGTCATTCTCGGCTGCGCCCACGCCGGCCTCATCAACACGCTCCAGCACGCCGCAGCAACCTCCGGGCAAAAGGATATCATCGCAGTTATCGGGGGAACTCACCTGCGCAGCGCAAGCGAAGAAAGAATTGAAAAAACATTAACAGACTTGAAACAATTCAACATCCGGCACATCGCCCCCTGCCACTGCACCGGCCAAACCCCCGCACAGAGAATTAAACAGCTATACCCAAACGCCTACTACGATATTTCCAAAACCGCCACTATACAACCAACCATTAACCGATAACTGTTTACTGCTCACTGTTAACTGACAACTTTCACCCGACCTTCCGCTTACGAAGAGCAAGCCCGCCAAAGGCCAATAAAGCAAGAGTCGCCGGCTCCGGCACAACCTGCATCACATCGGAGATGCCGTAAAAGTATAAGCCCGCCCCACTGCCCAACCAATCAATCGTCGTCCACCCTGAGTTTGTCAAACCGCTGTTGCCATATTGAACTGTGGAAATATTCGAACCAAGCTCTCGATCAAATAACCCCAAACCATTAACACCGGTTCCGGTAAATACCGCTCCGGCAAGAGCACCTCCGTTTTGAGTGACATTGATGGCGTTCGTCAGACTGCCGTCCCACAGGTCGGCATTGCCGCTGGCAACCAACTGCCCGCCCAGGTTATAGATCGGAACGCCGGCTGAAACCGGGTCCGTATTGGTATGAGTAATAGCATCAACGGCAGACGTGCTGCCCAGAACACGCCACGTAGTCCCAAGAGCCGCAAGCGAAGCAGAACTGTTCGCTTGAGACGTCACAAACGCGTCATAATCCGCAATCGCGGTGGACGCACCGTTATGCGTTCCGGCGGTAACAAACACAAGGCGATACTGAGCACCGGGCGTCAGTCCATCAGGAACAGTCGTCAATGCCGAAAATCCGGATTGACTAACACTGAGTAGAACAACAAAAGACATGACTTTCAATAAGGTGTAAAGTGTGGTTTTCATCTTAATTCCCTCTCTCCTGTAAGTTTAACCTTCAAAATGCAATGTCGCCGCCCATACCCCTTATACGGGCCCAAAAACACTGCACATAAGATCAATTGATGCTACTATAAACTATTCCAAACATAAAGTCAAGCATAGATATGTTAGTTGAAGGTTAGATATGGCAGAAAAATCAATACCTACCCGCGGTTTTACACTAAAATCAACGATTAATTGATCACGGTTGCCGGTTAACGGGCCAATCACTCCGTGCCCTTGATCAGGACAAATCCTTCTTCCACCTCCTTCTGCAGATCCGCTTCAACCGTAACAACCACATCGCTGACCGCCCCGTCCACCTCCAGCAGCAGGTCGAAATTCCCCTTAATCGTCTCAGGCATCAGACGATACACATCTCGGAACGGCCGTTTATGCACGCCCCCCGCCGCATCCTCATAATACAGCCACAAAGGCTTACAGAACGGATAGATATAAAAGATGGTATCGGTCTCACCCAAAGGCGCCAGCGTACACGGCGACGACTGCTTGTCGCCGGCGCTCATATAAACGTTCCGAATTTCCTGCTCACCCGTATTCCGAACCGTCACACGCAGATTGCCGGGGTGCTCCGCGTGCCCCTGCGCAGCCATCTCAGCTTGCGTCATCGGATGCCCCTCGGTTGAAACAAGGGGCCCGGAAGGTTTCGCCGGCTCCGGCGTTCTCCTATCATGATAAGACCGAAAACCAAGCCAAACAACAGCAGCCACCACCAACCCAATCGCACATTTCACCGTGATATTCATCCCGTAAAACACTCCTTTCAAAAAAACAACAACGAATATCAATCGTTACATTTGATTGGCATGCTCAGCACACATCCAGCGATAACTGTTATCCGGCATACGAACCCGACGCATATCACCCCATAATTTGCTTTCATAATTCTCTGGAGCAATGTCACGTAAAAGCTGCTGAAGTTGTGCGCGTGCGGTATGGGCCTCTCCGCCGTAAAATGCCCGCTTTAATCCCTCAGCGATCTCATCATAGTCCTCCGAAGCAGCACCCTTCGCCTTATCCGCACTCGCTGTCGCCAGCTTCGATATGTGCCCGACCAATTCCTTCATAAAATCGGCTGCGGGTTTAATGTCCTTATAAACTTCCACTCCAACCGCAACCGTCGTCCCGGCCGCCGCGCCAATCGCCAATGGAGCACCCGCAGTCGCAAATGTAATACCAACCGCGAACATCTTAAACCCCAGCGACAACAGTGGCGCCGCAGTGCTCCACCACGGTTGATTTTTCCGAAAAATAACACTCGCATCCGTACATCGATGAACGTGCCCCGGACACTCACAATAAGGCGTCAGCACGTACTCTTTCGTAAACCAATCCCGCAGCGTAAACCATTCTTGCCACCTGAAATCTTTGGGCGGATGCAACGGCAGAATGCTCACCAAACCCGGCGCCGACGTATAATCACGATCATCCAGCATTGTGTCAAATTGAGCCAGGTAATAGTTAAGATAGAGCCGAACTTTTTGCTCAATATCAGCAGACAACTCTTGTTGACTATCCTTAATGGAAAAGACATTTTCATCCATGTCATCTCGCATTTGGTCAAAACCTAGCAGAATCTGCTCCTGCAAATGTTCGTGTCCTTTTTCCAATTTCCCCACGGCTTTGTCAACAATCTCTTCCACATCATCTCTCGTGGCGGCGGCACCAAAACTCGTAAAGCCGTAAACCAGCTTGACCGGGTCAACCTTATGACGCTGACTTTTTCCTTCTTCATCCCGTGTCGTACATAAAATCGGCATCTTCTCTATCTGGTGAGAAAGAATCGAGTCTTCAGGATGTTTATTCCTGCACACCTGCTCCTGATCGTTTTTGTCAAATTTGATACATCCATAAAATCGTTCAGTCTCAATCCCCTGATAAAAAGCAAAGACCGCTTTGGCGACACTGTGAAGTTGCTCCTGCATCGTCTGCGGAAAGGCAGCACGAACAGTAATCGACAGCATTCGCTCCTGAGAGTCAAATTCGCAGAGTGCCTCACTGGCGTTGAAACCTTCACCCTGCCGTAAAAACACACCGTTGTACCAGTAAACACCGTTCGGACACGCATCGGTTTTGGCAATAAGACGGTGATTCTTCACAATAAAACGACTCATCAAGCCCATCGGCGGCCGGATGTTCAGCTTATAAAAAACCCGTCGTTCGAGAATGTCGCCCCCCGGATTCAATGTCCACGGAATCGCCGGCGGTATCCGCTGGAATCGCAGCGGAACTAGGCAGGCTTTACTATGATCCAGATCATAACACAACTCAAACTCCTTCATGCACTCATAAAAGTCCAGGAACATACCCGGATAATCGGCTTCCCAAATCCTCTGAATCTGCCCAAAGGTAATATACCCGCGATGATTCTGAAGCTCTTTGTCTTCCAGAACCTCACTGATGGCCTTGCCCAGCCATTGCGGCTTCAAAACAATAAAATTCTTTAGCTTCTCGCAATCCGGAAAGTGTGTGATCACACCCAACGAATCCATAAACGCCGCCATAGAATCAAAACGGTCCTCCGCGATCCCCGCATCTTGAAAAATATCATACAAAACTTTTCGGGCAATATGCGGTTGGCCCTCTTCTTTCCGCTCCTCTTTACCATCGCGTAATTGAATAATAGCCTCCTCAGCCTTTGCATAACTGTCCGGCCACGGCTGCCCCATCACTTTCATATCCGCAGCCAGTCGTTGAATCTGTCGTCGAAGTGGCGGAATACCGCTTGCCTCAGATTGAGGATCCATCGAACAGCCCACCGGAAAACACCAGTCTTTGGGATCATGACTCACCCAGAGTTCCGGATAGCCGGCCAATAGAATATCCTCCGGGATTGACGGCTGCCGTTCTTCACATCCGGTAATCACCAAAAGGACCTTACTTTTCGGTGCCCTCGCCTTAATCGTATCCAGCCAGTATTCGGCGCGTTCCATGTTGAAAAGTTCCCGGCACTTGAAAACCAGAACATAAAGCGAGCCCGTCGTCAGGAAAAACTGATGCGTCTGATGATGTACCTCCTGCCCCTCAAAGTCCCAGATATTCAGCGTAATGTCTTTTTCTTTATCATCCGGTTCGTCCGGATGCGTAAAAGGCCATGGTACAACATCCACACCGCGCGTGGTGGGCTGTTCTTCAAATTCAAGACCTCGCAGCGCGCGTGACACACAGGTTTTACCCTCTTCCCCGTCCCCCAGCAGCATCAATTTACCTTCATAGCGATATCGCTGCTGATTCCTTTTCTTATCTTCAAGTAGTTGCCGCAAATGACCTATTATCGCTTGCGTACCCTGTTGGATGATTTGATGTGGAATATTTTCAATAGCATTTCCGGACAAGCTCAGCTCTTCAAGCTTTTTAAGCTGCCCCAGTTCCTCCGGCAATGATTTCAGTCTATTGCCGCGAATGTATAATCGTCGCAGGGATGTCAACTTGCCCAACTCAACTGGTAGTGACGTCAACCGATTATAACTAAGATCAAGTTCCCTCAGGGATGTCAACTTACCCAATTCAACTGGTAATGACGTCAACCGATTATAACTGAGATCAAGTTCCCCCAGAGATGATAGATGAGCAAGCTCACCCGGCAACGATGTCAGTTCATTACCGCGAAGATTAAGTTTCCATAGAGACACCAACTGACCAAGCTCACCCGGCAACGATAATAGTTCATTGCCGGCAAGGGTGAAGGTCTGCAGAGAAACCAGCTGGCCAATCTCTGTCGGCAACTCTACGATTTTTTGGCCCGACAGAAATAAATCCCTACACTTTTCATCTCGGGCTCGCAGTATAATATCTAAAAGTTCGTTCTGATCCATAATCCAAGAGCCTCCTTATCACAATATCAATCGCCAAACACCTCTGCCGATGCCGTCCGGAATGGAAATCTCCCTCATTCCCGCCTTCGCCGTTCCCTGCGTCGCACACCCTGCCAATGCCATCAAAATTATAAGCCAAATCCCGATAAATAAAAGTGAAAATCCGAAAATTCTCCGCACCCCCGACTGGTGCAGAAAAGCGTAAAAAGTGATTCATAACAACACCACGCAGAAATCACACGGCGTAGCCGGCCTGCTTGAAAGTGGTCGGAAGCACAGAAATGTATTTCGAGCATTTCAGCCGCAGCAGTTAAACGAAGTTGTAAGCTCCCCACCCCCTCAAGTCTCAGGCCTCAAGTCTCAGGCCTCAAGCCTCAAGCCTCAAGCCTCAGGCCTCAGGCCTCAGGCCTCAAGCCTGATATCCCAGAAATCGCATGGATGCCCTCAAAGAAAATTCATGTGAAACAGGGAATTAATAACTTGACTATGAGTTCTTCATAGGTGGCTAAGAAACCTTCGTGCCCTCCGTGGTTAAATCAGTGTCCTCAGCGTCCTCGGTGGTTAAAATATTGAGATCTCCTTGGGGTATTCCGTGTATTTCCGCCCATTCCGTGGCCAAAAATTAGCGTCCATTTGCAGTGAAAAACCATTGCTTTTTCGAACCATACCGGATATTTATAAGTAGGATTGTTAAGTACTTAATGAAGGAATGACAATTATTTAGGGAGAAAAATCATGAAACAAACCGCATTTCTACTAACACTCGTCGCTGTCATCTTTGCCGCCGCCGGCTGCAGTCCCGGCCGCAAACTGACCAACGCCGAAAAGATTAACGCCATCGACACCATGGCCGCCGAGAACCTCCAACGGCTGTACCAGGAAAAAGACACCGCCGAAGCCGAGGTCAAAAACGCCGCCGGCTATGCCTGCTTCAGCAACGCCAACATCAACATCATCTTCGCCAGCGCAGGCGGCGGGTTCGGTGTCGTCGTCGACAATGCCACCGGCCACAAGACCTATATGAAAATGGGCATGGGCGGCTTAGGCATCGGCCTCGGTGCCAAAGACTATCGCCAGGTCCTGCTCTTTGAAACCAAGGACGTCATGAATTCCTTCATCAACAGCGGTTGGGAATTCGGCGGACATGCAGACGCCGCCGCCAAAGCCGGTGACAAAGGCGGCGAAATGTCAGGCGAAGGATACGTCGGAGGCGTCAAAGTCTATGCCATGACCGAAGCCGGACTGGCCCTCCAGGCCACCGTCACCGGAACCAAATACTACAAAGACAAAGATCTCAACTAGAGTACTTAAACTTTTTATGTATGGGCTTAGCCTGTTATGCCGGCAATCCGACAAGGCGAAAAACGCAGCCAATGCCGTTCATTGGCGAGTATTTTCAACGCCGTCAGACGAAGCCGCAATAGGGATAAGCCATACACTAAAAATTTAATTGCTCGAATAGAGAAAGGCAAAGAATCAACAACCGGCCGCACACAACACTGCGTGCGGCCGGTTTGAATTCGATGGAAAGAGAAAGGCTGTTTTCCGTCGCCGCTTAACGAGCCGCCCCAGCCTCTTGTGAAACAGAACAGGTCTCAGCATCGCTGCAGCACCCTGCACAATTGCACCCGCTTAGCATGAACAAACCTGCCAGAACAGCCGTAACCACAAACAATTTTAACCTCATAAAAACCCCGCAAAGAATAGAATTTCGAATTTAAAGCCTCATTGTACTAGAAGTCGGCAATATCGGTGTGAGTTTTTGAGAGAAAAGTAAAAATTAAATTCCTGCAATTCCAGACCTCTTACTTGACTTTTTGGTAAACGCGAACATAGTCGATCTCATAACGCGACGGAAACGTCGTTCCCGACGGATCGCCGCCGCGATTGCCCCCAATCGCCAGGTTCAGCAGGATATAGTGCGGCTCACGAAAAGGACTGATTCCCAACTCCGGATGGATCGTTTTATCGATCTCAATCGTATTCAGCAGAAGATCGTCCACAGACAGTTGAATGTGCGTCTCGTCCCAGTCCATCCGCCAGACATGAACGTTCGAGCCCCAGTCCGGATCGTTAAACTCAGCCAGCGGCTTTTTGATCGCATCCCACTGAGCCTGCCAGCCCCCACCATCCGACCAGCACGCGTTTGCCAGGATACTGTCGTCGTAATATTCCATGATATCAATCTCCCCGCACCCCGGCCAGCCGCGGGCCGAACCCAGCGTCCAGATCGCCGGCCACAAACCGGGCCGGGCGTCAATCTTCGCTCGTATCTCAAACCGCCCGTACGTCCACTCCTGCAAACCGCGCGTCAGCACGCAGGCGGAAGTGTATTCGGCAAATTCCCGCTTACGCCGCCAGTTTCGACTGCCGGAAATATATCCGGGGTTGGACTTGCCTTCGCGTCGACCTTCGATCACCAGCCAGCCGTTTTCGCAGAAAGCATTCTCCCGCTGATACCACTGAAGCTCTTCGTTACGAACAAAGCCCTGCTCATACGTCCAGTTGGCCGGATTCACAGGCCCGTCAATCTCAAACTCATCCGACCACACCAGTTGATAACCGTCGTATGCATGAACAGGATGCACAAAAGTCGTTTCACGGCACGAGGTCAGCAAACAAACCGACGCACCCAACAGCCAATAGAATAGTCCCCATTGCTTCATTGTATACCCAAAAACAGAAACAAAAGTAAGGTGAAATAAGCCTCGCCCAAAAGGCGAATCCTCAATTTTGCATTTTGATTTTTTAATTTTACTTCAGCAGCGGCACAACATCCGTCTTGATATCAAACCGCTTGTCCCGGCTGATAATCCGACACCCCGTCTCCGTCACCTGCACATCATCTTCCAGCCGCACACCCAGTTTCCCCGGTAGGTAAATACCCGGCTCAATCGTCACCACTTGCCCCGCCGCCAATCGCCCTTTCCGATCCGTCTTTGCCAGGTACGGCAATTCATGCACCTGCATCCCCAGCCCGTGCCCGGTTCCGTGCCCATAAACAGGCAGCCCCGATGCTTCAATTACACCGCGAGCCGCCGCATCCACATCACAGACTTTCACGCCCGCACGCACCGCTTCAATCGCCGCCTTCTGTGCCCGCGCAACCGTTTCATAAACCTTCCGGTAATACGGCGCAATCTTGCCAAACGCATAACAGCGAGTCGTGTCGCTGATATAGCCTTCATAATTGGCGCCAAAATCCAGCAATATCGTATCGTTCTTATTGAGCTTGCGTTTGCCCGGCTGGTGGTGATTGCGTGAGCCGTTCGCCCCGAAACAGGCAATCGTCTCAAAACCGATCTTAGCCCCGTAGGCACTCAGTCGATACTCATACAGCGCCGCCAGTTCCAGCTCAGTCATGCCAACCTTAAGCTGCCCCAACGCCCACTCCATCGCGTCGAAAGCGATTTCCGACGTCTTGCCAATCAGCTTAACTTCATCGTCAGTTTTGATAATCCGAACTTTTTCAACCGGCGACGAAACCGGCTTGACCTTAACCGACAGCGCCTTGCGAATCCCCTTGAGCAGCGCAACAGAACAGGAATCCTCAACGCCAAGTACGGAAACACCTTTTGTTTTGGAAAGGATCGCTTCCGCTTCCTTCGCCAGCCCGCCCTTTCGCTGCACAATCCGGCAGCCAACGCATTCGGCCTGAGCCTGTTCGGTGTAGCGGCTGTCAGTAATCAGCACCACCGAGCGCCCCAACACCAGCGCCCAACTGTCATGGCCCCGAAAACCGGTAACATATCGCACATTTTCAACGCCCATGACAATCAGGGCATCAACCCCTCCCGTCCGGCAGGTCTCTCGCACGGCTTTAACACGTCTGCGAATCTCAACACGGTTCATTTTGTACTCCCAAGCGTAGTATTCAAGTGTGGTTGTGACATCAGGGTCGCATTATAGGGACAATCGCTCACATTAGGAAGAGAAAAAGCGGCGTAAGGCATTCGCCCGCGGGAGGAATCCGCGAAGAAAGCAATAAGAGTGAATCTGAATAAAACAGTGCTAAAATGCCGGAAGCGATTTCAAAACTGCTTTTGGAATGGCCTCTATGATTTCGGACGAGCCTGGGCGATTTCACCCGCAAGCTCGAACCCGGCGTCCATAACCCGCTGGAAGGTCGGATCCATTACATCGTGAATATGGTGTTGCTCTAAGAATTCCTTCGCCAGGGAAGCAGCATCATTAAAATCCCCGTCCTTGACCCGGGATCGCATCCAGTCCATAATCTCTTTTTGGCTATTCATGTTCATCCGTTTCTATAACAGTGGAAAATAACATCCAAAACAGCGTAAATCATCGCTGCACATATTCTATAAAACGACAAATTTCGCCCACAGCTTTAACCTTAAAATCAAAAATCGCCAAAAGTCCGGTAAAGTCTTTAAATAGCGACCGCCAACGACTTTTTAGATGAAGAGAATGCCATAAAAAAAGTGCCCCTCAATTTGGCATCGGATTGATTATTACGTATACTATAAGTGAGAGGCGAATGAGACAAAGCCATAATCGAGACTTTTTCAAAGACAATCTCCTCTCCTGTCTTTTCCTTGCACGGACGCATGACGGGGTGAAGATCCGCTGGGGGCGGGTGTTTGCCCCGTTCTTTTTTGGACTCAATCCAAATAAAAAAGGCACAGAAACCATCTTCTGTGCCTTGTAAAATTCTCTTGATTGATTGTGATGATCAAAAATCATCAAACGGTATTTCCTCAGCCGCACTCGCAGAGACCGGAGACGGTAAAGTCTGCGGCTTGCTTTCTGCAATCTGATGGAATAGCTGATGGCCGGTCTCTGAGCGTTGTTTCGAGGAATGCGGCCTCGATGAAGTACCAGTTCGACTGCCGCCCTGCACCAGGCTGGTCAGTTCCTGTACGATATCCTGCAAGCTTTGGGCCTGACCATTAAGTTCACTCGCAGCACTCGCACTTTCCTCCGCATTGGCCGCATTCTGTTGGGTTACTTTATCCATCTGGCTGACAGCCGTGTTGACTTGGTCAATCCCCTGAGCCTGTTCGTTACTGGCAGCCGATATCTCTCCCACCAAGTCACTCGTTTTGGAAATACTGCCGACAATCTCTTCCAGCACACTGCGGACTTCACTTGAAATCTCGACTCCGTTGCGGGCATTTTTAACGGATTCTTCAATCATATCGGCCGTATTCTTGGCAGCATCCGCACTGCGCATCGCCAGGTTGCGGACTTCTTCGGCAACCACGGCAAATCCCTTGCCCGCCTCTCCCGCACGGGCCGCCTCAACCGCCGCGTTCAGCGCCAGCAGATTCGTCTGAAAAGCGATCTCATCAATGACCTTGATAATCTTGGCGGTTTCATCAGAACTCGTTTGGATGTCATCAATCGCCCGGCTCATCTTCTGCATGGCTTCCGCACCCGTCTGGGCCGATTGCTGCGACTCGGACGACAGGACATTGGCCTGCTGGGCGTTATCCGCATTCTGCTTGGTCATCGCGCTCATCTCTTCCAGGCTCGAAGAAGTCTCTTCAAGCCCCGCCGCCTGTTCCGTCGCGCCTTCCGCTAAAGACTGGGACGCCGAAGAAATCTGCCCGGAAGCCGATGCAACCTGCTCAGCGCCCCTCTGCAGATTCTGAATAATCTGACCCAAGACCTTAACAATTCTGCGAGTCAGAAAATACGCACAGAAAAGTCCGACCGCAACCGCACCGATCGCCATCGAACCAACCGCAAACTGGGTCATCTCTGATGTCTGGAGTGCTTCTGAGTTGACGGTCTTGACGGCATCTTCAACATGCCCCGATGCCTGCCCCAACAAGTTCTGAACCTGCTTCAGACTGGGACAGGTCTTCTGAAGATAGACCGTCTCGGCTTCTTCGACAGCATCGGACTCATAGGATTGTTTGATCTCAATCGCAGAGGCATGCAGTTCTGAATGACACCCTTCAATATCCTTCAAGATCGGCGTCAACTGGGGCACTTCATGCTCAGCAACTTCTCGATCGGAACCGTAAAGCCATTGACCAAAAGCACACTGGTGATCGTCGGTTTGAACAGTGAGTTTTGTAACCGAATCATCAATAAATAATTGCGAGACTTTATTGGCCCAATTCAAATGATCAATCTCACGTTGAGCCAGCGTCTGGATCAACTCATTTTTTACAACCATATCATTGGATTGCTTATCAATCCTCGAAATCCCCAGAAATGAAGACCCTCCCATGATGACCAGCATGACCAGAACCACAGAAAAACCAAACCACAATTGTTTACCGATCGTCATTCTTTTTGACATTTTAAATCCCCTTAACAGAAACTATCATTAGTTAAATAGTTCAAGAGTCGATGAAACAACATCACACGACCCCCACATTTCCGAATCCATCTCCCTCCACACGCTTCTTGAATTCCCAAACCCTCAAAACGACAGAATTGCATAACAATCTCACTCTACTATTCCATATCTCGGAAAAACATATATCCTACTTAACTACTATGATTACTATGGATAATTTCCTGTTGAATTTCAGAATGAAACGAACTGGGGAAATATACCGAACTTAAGAACCATAATTAATCCTACCAACATTGACCACTCCCCCAATAACAGCGTTGTTAGCGTGGATTTTACTTCATGTAAGGCAACGCGGCTCACGATCAGAATAAGGGGAAATATTTATTCAAATTCTACACAATACCCTCAAACAGAAACAAAAAGGACCGATAACCGTTCCCATTCCTCCGCCAAAGCGAATGCCGGTAATGGGGGTTGACAGGGACATGATGAGAAAAAAAAAAGAGTCAATTTTCCCCCCTGAGATTTGCCTTTGAACCGTTTATATCTCAAACTTAAAGTGAGAGGCGAACAAGACAAAGCCATTATCGAGACTTTTCAAAGACAAACCTCTCCTGTCTTTTCCTTGCACGGACGCATGACGGGGTGAAGATCCGCCGGGGGGCGGGTGTTTACCCCGTTCTTTTTTGCGCTTGTCCAAAACCACCTTTACCGGTACAATACCCGCTGTTATAGTAGCTCGGCAACCGGCCGAATCCTTGAACTAAAAACTAAGAACTAAAAACTAAGAACTAAGAACCTCTATAATATGCTATTACCGATTCGCACCAGTATCTATCCTCGTAAAACACCCTATGCGAACTATTGCCTGATCGCAATCAATATCATTGTGTTTATGCTCAGCATGGGCGGCGCAATCGACCCGCGCACCGGCCAGCGTATTCTGGATGTTCGCCCATGGGCCCAGCCCTTCATGCTCACACCGGATTACCCCTTTATCTGGCAGTTTGTCACCTATGCGTTCCTGCATGGTGGCATCATGCACATCTTCGGCAACATGTACTTTTTGTACCTCTTCGGCAACAACGTCAACGACAAGCTCGGCAACATCGGCTATCTGTGCTTTTACCTCGCCGGCGCCGTCTTTTCGGGATTGGGCCACGCCCTCTTTTCAAGTAACCCCGTCCTCGGTGCCAGCGGCGCCGTCGCCGCCGTAACCGGTGCTTATCTGGTCCTGTTCCCGAATACCATGATCACCATTATTTACTGGCTGTTTTTCATCGGCACCATGGAACTGCGGGCACTCTATTTCATCGCCTTCAAGCTGATCGTCTATGATAACATGATCGAGCCGAAATTCAGCCATGCCCCGGTCGCTTACAATGCCCATATTGCCGGCTACCTATCCGGTATTGCGATGATTTTGATCCTGCTGGCCATGCGGTTTATTCAGCCCGACTTCAACGATCTCTGGTCGATGATTCGCCAGTGGAATCGACGCCGCCAGTTCCGCGACACCACCGCAGACGGCTACAATCCGCAAAAGGGAGGCCATTTCAAATCCGTCTCCAGCACCGTCAGCGATGCGCAGACCGTCTCGCCGGAGCAGGAAAAGATCGCGTCCCTGCGCGCACAGATCAGCCGGGCCATGTCCAACCGATCCGCAAGCGACGCCGCTCGGCTCTATGTCGAATTGATGGAAATTGATAAGACACAGGTGATGCCCCAACAGCTCCAACTCGACTTGGCCAATCAACTCATGGCCGAAAGCGACTGGAACGCCGCCGCTCAGGCCTATGAACAGTTCCTCACCCATTATAAAGACTACCAGTTCGTCGAACAGGTCCACCTCATGCTCGGCCTCGTCTACGGACGCTACCTCCACCGCCACCGCCAAGCCTTAGAACAGCTCCACATGGCCGAACCCCGACTCAGCGACACCGGACAAAAACAACTCTGCCGGCAGGAAATCCACCGTCTCGAAAAAAGCTAATAACACACCGTCGGTGTCTGTTCAGAAATACCGACTTCACAATCCGAAAAGAAACCCAAAATCGCCATGCCAGGGCAGCAGCAAAAGCGTGGAACGGAAGTGACACGAGACCATCAACACCACCCCCAACCTTACCACTCACCAGTAATCGGTGATCTGTGGCAAAAAATTTGTGTCAATGAGTGTCCATTCGAAGTCCAAAAAAGACGCGGCAAAAACAAAAATATGTTTGCAATCCACAAAACATCTGATATAATAACTAAAATTAAATAACATGCTGAATAGGAGCAAAAACAGAAGGAGAAAACCGTGCAGACCGTCATTCCGAGCCTCAGCCGAGGAATCTATTTAAACAGCCGCCGTCACATTATATACTTGTATACCTGTATCCTTATATACTTGAACACCCCCCTTAATACGCAAAACAAACCCATTTTCTCAAACCTGAGAATTGCCGTAAGTCTTTGCGGAAAAAGAACTCAAGCCTCAAGTCTCAAGCCTCGAGCCTCAGAAAACAAACCCATTCAAACCCATTTTCACCGGCAGGTCCAAAAAATCCGTGAAAATACGCCAAATCCGGGGTTCCTTTTTTGGAGTTTAAGGACCAAACTGGTCGATGATTATCAAATCGGCGCTGTGGAAAAGATTTGACAACACAGCCAGGCGGTGTTAACTTGATTCGTTGAGAAAAACAGGTTTTTTAGCCCAATATTGAAAGTGTCAATTCGACAGGGAGACAGAATTATGCGTTTGACAAAGACATGTATATTAACGGTTGCGTTGTTTTCAAGCCTTTTCGCAATGACCGCATTTGCCGCCCCGGACAATCCCGCCACCGCAGCGCAGGAAGTCGCCGGCAAGCCCGCCGATGCACAGTACCCGTTCATTGCCGAGGTCACCGGCACCAACGTGTATGTCCGCTCCGGCAAAAGCACCGCTGATTACCCCACCGCCAAGCTGCACAAGCCCGACAAGGTCACCGTCGTCGGCGAAGAGTTTGGCTGGGCCAAAATTGTGCCGCCGCGAGGCAGCTATTCGTGGATCTACAAAGCCTATGTCAAAATCGACCCGGACAATCCCAACATGGGAATTGTCACCGGCGAAAACGTCCGCGTGTGGGCAGGCGCCGATGGCATCGACGCAAGCCGGTCGATGGGCTTTCAGACGAAAATGAACCAGGATGCCGACAACATCGACGATGATGATGTCGTGGAACTTCGACCCGACCAGCCGGAAACGGGTGAATACTACAAGATCAAACCCCCCGCCGGTGCCTACCTGTGGGTCAGCACGGAGTTTTTGCAGTATGCCGGCGCCTATTCGCAGGACAAGCCGATCATTGTTCCGCCGCGGCCTGAAATCAAACCCATCGAAGTCACGCCCGTCGATGCGGCAACCCAGCCTTCCGGCCAGCAGCCGCGGCCGACATTTACAAACGTCAATGGCGCCCAGCAGCCCGCTGAGACAACGACCACCCCGCCGACACAGCCGGTGCAGGTGGAAATCCAGCAGCCACAAACTGAAACCGCCGTTGAGCCGGTTGAACCGGTAAAACCGAAAGTAAGCGTCAAGGAACTTGAATACACCAAGCAGTGCCATACCGCCGCCGCCGCGATTGACGAGGAATTGAAAAAACCGCTGGCCATTCAGGATTACAGCGGAACCTCGAAAATGCTGACAACGATCACCGAAGACAAAGACGCCGGCAAGGCAGCAACCTACGCGCAAATGCTGCTGGAACGCATTAAACGCTACGAGTTGGCCAAGAGCGTTACCGCCACCCTGCAAAAGCAGGACGCACAGCTCGCAAAGGCACGCCAGAACATCGCCAGGGCCCACCAGGACCAGCTTGACCAGATGCCCGCAGAAGCCCTGTTCCTGTACACCGGCACACTCAAGGAATCGTCAGTGTATACCGGAAAGACCGGAGCCAAACGCTATATCCTGGCCGATGAAGACGGCAAGATCATCTGCTATATCATCGCCGATTCACCCGCGGTCGATGCACAGCTTCAACAAAATCTGGGCAAGACCATCGGCATCAACGGCGGCATCGTCAGCACCGCCCGCTCACCCATTACAACCGTATCCGCGACAGGATTGAAAGTGATTGCCCCGTAAACCCAAAAAAGAAAATTCATTTAAATACTCAAAAGCCCCGGCCCAAAACCGGGGCTTTTTTTATTGAAAACACAATCACGTCTCTGTTTTCCCGACGCATGACAAGCCGATGTTTGCGCGAAATGGAGAAATAATTTCGCGATACGACCTTTTTCCTGAAACGTAATCACCTATAATCTCTGCACTCTTTTAAAAGTTTAAATTCCTCTCATTCGAGATTTGAAGCAATCTCTCGGCTCAAAAATCATGTGATTCAGCAGAAAACACATTTACTAAACGGAGTGCTCTGATTCATGTCAGTGCCGAATACGAGGCACTGAAAAATCTATTTCATTTTTTGAAAGGAGTTTCAGTATGCTAAAGAAATGTCTGTTTTTATTTTTGGCACTTAGCTGCCATACTGTTTTCGGAACAGTCGACAACTACTGGACCGGCAACGGCGACGGAGTCAGCTGGCACAGTGCCGCGAACTGGAGTGAGGGTCACTATCCTGTTTACAATACGAACGGCTCAGAGAAAGCGTATATCGGGATGAACGCCACGACCGACTACACGGTTAATTTCTCCGTGTATGCCAGTTACGATCGTTCGCCCGGCAATTTCTATCTGGGACAGGACTCGGACCCGACAGGAACCTATACCCTCAATATTACAAGCACAGGCTTTTTCTGTAATGTCTATTCCTATCTGGGTCCACAAGGTATTCTGAATGTCGAAGGCGGCAATTACACCACATTCGGCACCAAACAACTGGACGGCGTCGTCAATGTTAACAACGCCCTCTACAAAAACCGCAGCTATGTCTGGCGCATCGGCGGCTATATGGCAGTGAATCCAGGCAGTACCTTTAGAATTCAAAATGGCAGTCGATTCTCAGAGTCCTCCGGCGATATCACGGTTCCGAATTCTTACTTCACCGGCACGATTGACATCTGGGGCGGCGAAATGATCATGGACGGTGACTGCACCACGGCGATTGCCTGGCACATCAATAACGGCAATATCATCGCACACGGTGACACCGGAACGCTGGACTACTATTACGACGCCACTGAAGATGAAACGATCATCACATCAACGGCCACGGAAAACTTCTGGACCGGCGATGGCGACGGCATCAGTTGGGATGACAGTGATAACTGGAGTGCCGGTCATTTACCGGTTTACAATAACGACCGCTCAGAGTTGACGTACATCGGCATCAATTCAACCGATGACTATTCGGTTGATATTACGACCAGCGGCGGTACTAAAGGAACGTGCGGATATCTGTATCTTGGCCGCGACTCCGATCCGATCGGCACCTACACGATGAATGTCGAAAGCAGCGGCGAATTCTACAATGTCTTTACGCAGATCGGTTCGCAAGGCGTACTCAATATCAACGGCGGCTACCTGAATACCTACGGCATGAAACAGCTTGACGGGCTCGTCACTGTCAATGGAGGAACCTTTAAAAATCGCAGTTCTATCTGGAAAATCGGCGGTTACGTGACGGTTTACCAGGACGGTCTTCTGACGTTCAGCAACGGGACAAAATTTTCGTCCACGTCATCTGACATTACCGCTGCCAACCCGAACTTCACCGGAACGATTGATCTGTGGGGCGGCCAGATGAAGTTTCAGAATGACTGCACGACCGCGATTGCCTGGCACGTTAACAACGGCAATATCATCGCTTACGGCGGAAACGGTTCTTTAGGCTACGCGTATGATGCGAATGCCAACATCACAACTGTTAAGTCGTATGGCGAGTATTATCTTGACAGTATCAACGGCAATGACAGCAATACCGGCACCTCGCCGTCGCAGGCTTGGCAGAGTCTGAGCAAATTTAACTCGGCGACATTCCAGCCGGGGGATCATATCTATTTCAAGGCCGGCTGTACATGGAACGGCTGCATGGAAATCGGCGATGCTTGGGGGCCGGCCCAAGGGTCCGGAACGGCTGCCAATCCGATTGTCATTGATGCTTATGGTGATATTTCCAATAAAAATAATAAGCCTCGCATTAACGGCTATCCGTATGGGAACGATACCCTGAAAATTCAAAGCATTGAATACTGGGAGATCAACAACCTTCAGTTGACCAATGATGGCCCAACCGATGCAACTCCGCGAACCGGTGTCTCTGTATCGTCGGTTAACTATGGGCAGATGAATCACATTTATCTGAAAGATCTCTATATTCACGATGTTCGCGGCGTCAGCAGCCTTGACGGCTGGGGTACCGGTGCTATTTCGACGGGCAGATGGGATCCGGATGGGGGTCAATATGAATCGTACTTAAACGATATTTTGATTGAGGATTGTTATATCGAAGATGCTGATCCGTATGGTGTGTTTATCGGTGGCGGCAGTAAGCTTTTGTCAGAACAGCAGGCAACGAATGTCGTGGTACGCGGCAACTACTTTGAAGATCTTCGCTCTTCTGCCGTTCTTGTTACAGGAACAGAATCGGCTCTGGTTGAGTATAATGAAGTCAATACGGCCAAGGGCGTTGGGATGTGGCCGTTTGCCGCACACAATACTTTGTTCCAGTACAATGAGGTTTATAATACGGTTAATGAAGAGGGAGATGACGGCAATGCCTATGACTGTGACTATGAATGTACCGGAACCACTTACCAGTACAACTACAGCCATGACAACCCCGGTGGTTTTATGCTGATCTGCAACGAACCTCAGAATCCTGACAATGTCTATGGTAATCAGAATCCGACAATTCGTTATAATATCAGTATTAATGACGGCAGTTCGGATGAATCTATCTTCTATTGCTGGAAAGAAGTGACCAATGCCAGCATCTATAACAACTTTATCTATATCCCTTCCGGTAAAGATGTTCATCTTGTCAGTACGGGCCATACTTACGGAGATGATTCCCTTTATGTCTGGAATAACAACATCATTTATTCTCACGGGACAGCACGATATCTTGTAAATGATGACTCGACTCACTGGTGGGATAACAACTGTTTCTATGGAACCCATAAGAAAGTTTGGTACAGGATCGGCGATTTTATTATCTGGCAGGATGGTCATCCGTCCGGCAACAACAATATCACATCGAATCCGAATGTGGTGTCGCTGTCGTACGGTTACGGCTTTGATTCGATTGTGGGGTATAAGCTCTGGAGCAATTCGCCATGTATTGGCGCCGGTCTGGCTAAATATCCCGGCGGCGAAGACTTCTGGGGCAATCCGCTGTTCACCGGTAATCCGGATATCGGACCCCATGAGCAGTGATCATTTACCTTGAGTCCAACAATTAAATAATTCCAAACGAAAGGCTCCGGGATATTCAGCCCGGAGCCTTTTTCTTTGCAATGAAAACTCCAGACATGGAAGCAGTTTCGTGACTTTTAGATTCTCATTTAACGTTATTCGATGGAGTTGAGGGGGATAATTTGACCGGCCAGCGAGGCGGCGGTGCAGGGCTGGCCCAAGTCGAATTTCAGGACGCAGCCGAAACTATGTTCGGAAGCGACGATAATTGTATTGGGGCCCACCAGCGACCAGCCCATTTCCTGCGGCTGATGGCCCAGTACAAATGTATCGACTTCGAACATTTCAGCCATCCGGGTCAGCGATTCGGGGGAATGGCGACGGCCCCAGGTCAAAACGTAAACGGGATTGGGGCGTTCGAGATCGTCGAGCGTGTAGGGTCGGTTAAAAATGGACAGATCAAATCCATCGACGAAGCGATCAGCCGGCAGTGAATGAGACATCCAGACGCGGTTGGCGGTGCGTATCGCCAGCGGCTGGCTCATGAGGTATTCGACCATTGCATCCCACACGTCCTCATAATGCTCGTCGAAATGGCGTTTCATGGCCTGCTGCATCGCGCGGTTCATTTCCTTGCCGCCCTTGAGGACCTGGCAGTTGCTGATCGCAGCGGTATCATGATTTCCCAGCAGGATGTGGACCTGCTGAGGGAAATTGATTTTGTAGCGAATCGCCTCAAAGAGCAGCCTGAATGACAGGCAGCCGCCGTAATCGTCTTCGGGACCGCCGTGGATGATTTCCTGCAGGACGACATGGTTGTCGGGATTGTTGGCCAGGTCCGCAACTTTCTGGACGCGTTCGAAATTGCGCCAGTGACCATGCAGATCCCCCGCCACAATCACGGTACCGGTTTCAGGCAGGTTGATGACATTGCCAATGCGAAACCGACAGGCTCGATTGAGTTCTGCACCTTCACGACATAGTTGTATGGCCTGCTGGGGCATTGTTATTGGGTGATCTGGACACGAAAATTTCCCGAATCATCGCATCGAGCCGGCTGATAATTTCAGCCATATTGGCCGGACGTTCGGAGGGTTTATCTTTGACGCATTCCATCACGATATCGGATAACGGCTTCGGTATTTTGGGATATATTTCATGCGGCGTTTTGAGGACCTTGTTGTCCTGGAGGACCATGCCGTATTCGTTCTTTTGCGGGATCAGCGTCGGGACGTTTTTGCCGGTCAGCGCCCAGTACATCGTCGCGCCGAGATTGAACATGTCGGTGCGGTGGCTCAGGTGCTCGCGGCGGACCTGTTCTGGAGCGATATAGTCAGGCGTTCCCTGAATACGCTTCTTGATCTCGCCGAGGCGACAGCTTTGGCCCAGATCGATGACCTTGATGGCCCCTTTCGGGCTAAACAGGATGTTGTTGGGCTTGATATCGCAATGGACAAAGCCTTTTTCGTGCATGGCGTTCAATGCCATGGCGACCATTCGGAAGACAAGCAGGACATCGCCAAGGCTCAGACGCTGCTGGTCCTCAAGGCTCTGGCCGTCAAAGTACTCCATCGCAAGCAGTAACTCCGTTGTTCGCAATAGTTTACGAACACGAATGATCTCAAAACACTTCCTCAGATACGGATGGTCAACCTGCCTTGCAACGCGATATTCGGCTTCCATCTGCTCGAAAATCCGCGTATCTTCGGGGCTTTCGAGGATCGCCTGCTTGAGTGCCACCTGTTTATTGGTTGAGTCTTCCCGTACCAGGTAAATCGTCGTCCGCGCACCGGTACCGAGCTTTTTGATAATTGTGTAACCGTCTATTTCTATGCTGCTTTTTCCCATACTGCTCTCTATATCGTCAATTCCGGCACCGTTTTTAAGGTACATCTCATTAGAAGTTAAAGAAAAGTCTCCTTCCCCGCCCTCTTGGGGGTGATTGTAGTGAATTGCGGCGTGTTTGTCCAGCATTAGGGTTTTTTTTCGCAGATATTTACACATTTTTTACTGCGGGGGCTTGACAAAAGCACCGAATTTTGCAAAATATGGGCTTTCTATCAGTGGACAGATTCAACACTGTTTCCCCGATAGCTCAATTGGTAGAGCGAGCGGCTGTTAACCGCTAGGTTGTAGGTTCGAGTCCTACTCGGGGAGTTCTCTTAAAGCGTTGTAAGAATACTACTTACAACGCTTTTTTTGTTGTATTATAATAAATTTTAGTTAAACAGAGCCGATGTGTCACTTGGTTAATCAGCCAGAAAAGCGTGGATTCCCGCCTTCGCGGGAATGACAACATCGGAGGTTCGGCTTGAATTAACTGAAATCGGTATTATTATGGTTTTATCAGGATTTTATGATGAGTGAAACGCCCCATTGCCCTTTATGCAGCTGTGAATATACGTATGAAGACCGGAATTCGTTTATCTGCCCGGAATGTGCCCATGAGTGGAATGTGGACACACACGCCGAAGCGGCTGACCAGGGACCTGTTTTCAAGGACGCCAGCGGTACTATTTTGAACCATGGCGATACGGTTACGCTGATCAAGGATCTGCCTGTCAAAGGCTCAAATTCCAGGATCAAGGCCGGCACCAAGGTCAAAAATATTCGCTTAGTCGAAGGCGACCATAATATCGACTGCAAAATTGACGGCTTCGGGGCGATGATGCTCAAGTCTGAGTTTGTCAGAAAAGCGTGATCGGCAGCGTCTCTCATGAAGACTGCATCAGCAAAAAAGTAAACGTCCAAGCTCACCCAACACCGATAAATCAAAATTGCCTACACTCTCTCATCAGCCGGCCAATGAGGGGCCAAAAAGTCGAATGATCTGATTGCCCCACTGAGTCATCATAAAGAGTCATCCTGTCATTACAGCGTACTTCATTTTCATCCTCATCAAACGGATAAACGCAACGAAACGATTTGTCCTTTTTGAACAGGCACCGTCACAGCGTTGTCCTTAACCGCTAATTTTGAAACGTCCTTTTCTTCCAGAGTAATTCGCGTCACACTGCGAACAGCTTCATCCAAGGTTATTTTCAGTTTAATCCCTTTATCAACCGCGTTAAAACCGCGTAAGATGAAATCATCCGAATATTCGGCCCGCTTGAGTGCAGTCACGACAAAGTCGGGATTATCCACGGACAGGAATGACTTACGCTGCGGTTGTGCGCCTTTGTGACGGCAGCTTTGCACCACTCGCAGCGGCGCGTTGAATCGCTCGGCATATACATGTGAGGTACCCTGTCGATAATCACCTTCATGAGCCAGCACCGCATACTTGAAGACATGTCTGCCCTGACATTGTGCCAGATCCTGTGGCACAAACGTTTCGGAATTATTGCCAGCGGTGCCAAAACATCGCAACAGCGTCAGCGCAATCGTTCGGTGGGGGTCGTCCACCACTTCATATTCCGGCAGACCGGTCTGAACAACGGTCAGTCCACGCTTGCCATTGGACACATCGACGAACGAGTGGGCCGGTAATGTTCGAGCCGCCGCTTCGTACCAACCGCTGGAGTCGGGAATCGCAATCTCGCGAGAAACAATATCATACGGAGCATCGACATTGCAGTGCGTTGCATCTGCGATATCTGAGTCGAAGCAGATTCTCAGGCGATGGTCCTTAACGGTATTCTCAACCGTTGTCTCGAATTCGAGCAGCAGACTGTCTTTTCGAAGCGTTACCTGCGTAACGATTTTGATTGCCTTTTTCTTATTTGACCGTTTTACCGCACCGTGATCAACCCATTCGGAGCCGTGCGGAACATGAATCTTCATTTGCGCATCCAGAGATTCCGGCAGCATCCATGTCCGCTCGATACGATAGCGTGTAATCAGGGGACCATTCTCTATCATACCGATTTCTGCCGGTTGGCCCAGCGTACTATAGATGCAGTTTCCGTTCGGAACCTGGTGGATCAGCGGGCCGCCCATTTCACCATCATCATCGAAATAATGGAGCCGTTCGTAACGGGTCGTCGTCTTTTTATCCAACAGGCTGATGGTTCCGTCACTGTTGATTTCCGCGTGAAGGTGCTCGTTTTCCAGAACGTTCATCTCCGGCGATATCCATTCGATCGGCCGGTCCACTCGCTGGACAGCCGTGAGTTTGAAACCGGCATATCCCATTGCCGGAATAACATCGGCTTCGAAGACAATCCGGCATCGCGTCACTTTCATGTGAATATGTGAGCCGTACTTGAGATACCCAAATACAGTATCATCTTCAAGACCGAGCAATTGAACTGGAATCTGCTTGCCTTCACTGTTCTCCAGCTGAACGGTTATTGGCATTTTACAGGAGGTGCCCGGTATAAATCGCAATCCCCATTCATGCGGGATATCCACCACCGCTTCGACGACTTCGCTGCGCTGCTGCGCCGAGGGATTGAAAACGGTCAGGCCGATTTGCTTGTCGTCCAGATCGCTGTAATCGATGTCAGCTACCAGATGCATCAGGGAGTCGCGGGTAATCACCTCGGCAATATCCCGGGCATTGCGGTACCGTTCGATCATTGTTGTCGTCACCCGGTCCACATGACATCCGCCGATCCCGTCGTGCTGCTGATTTCTTAAAATTTCCTTCCACGCCATCATCAATGAATTGAACGGATAGGCCCGGCCGGAAAGCGACGCCCATACAGCGACCGGTTCGGCCCAGTTCTCCAGACGATTCTCACAATCGGTATTCATCTGCTTGAGCGGCATTCGAGCTGAAAAGACGCCGTTGTAAAGCGGTGCAAAGGGATCGCCGCTTTGCTCGACGTTCAGCATCTCGCCTTCAAATACCGTCAACGTCTCCATGAGGTCACGATTCTTGAGGCCGTCCCGGACCGCATCCAGATACTCGCCGATGGTTCCAATCTCAATATTGCCAAAGTCAATCTTTTCGTTCAATTGGTCCACTAAGTCCGGAACAATCGGGTCCGGGTTTTCCTGGTCAAATCCCTGAAGAAACAGTAAATTATCCGTTGAGGAACGGTCCACGACTGTTTCCATCAGCGTGTCAAGCCCTTTACGGGCCTTTTCGAAATCATTGAGCCGCGGCTGATTGACGACCCAATGATTGATATCGTCGCCATAGGTATCACACAGGTTAAACAGGTGCCCCTGATGATCGATAATGGACTGTCGATCCAGGCCGCTGCCGTTAATATACGGCTTATAGACATAGACCCAGAAGTTCAGGCGATGATAGGAGCTGAATGTTACACCGAGAGCTTCGGAGCCATCCGGCGAACACCACTTGAATTCCAGCTTGTCCAGATTGGATTGATCGATGCCGCGGTAGAACATAATCGCATCCATCCCAAACTGACGGTAGATCTGAGGCAGTTGCGAAACCTGTCCCCATGAAAAGATATTGTAGCCAGCCTTCATCACGCCGCCCAAATCGTTTGACATGCGATGGCCCAGCAGAAGATTGCGAACCAAGGCCTCACCGCTAACCAGAAACTCGGCTGGCAATGTGTACCACGGCCCCGTCAGGAGCCGGCCTTCACGAACCAGTTTGGCAACGCGGTCGTGGTTTTCCGGACGAACTTCCAGGTAATCATCCAAAAACGAAACTTGCGAATCCGTGTGAAAATATTTAAACCGCTTATCTTTTTCCATCGTATCAATCAGGAGATCAACGGCTTCAACCAGTCGAATCTGAGTCTCAACAAACGACCAGCGATACTCCCGGTCCCAGTGAGTATTAATTGCCAGAAACATCTTATAGTTTTTCGGCTCCACCTTACAGCCTCGCTTTCTTTCTTTTAGGTGCAAATGGAATATCCATAATAGATGCCATATTTCACTTCCATTTCTAAATATATAATTTTATCTCATTAGCAGAACCAAACGGCGTTATTGCTTATTATCACCCCATTTGTTTTGCAGCCTTTTTTACGTTAATTTGCGTTCTAATTTCTTCCGCTTTCCTGCGTGTGATTGGATAGCAAAATGCCGAGAGTATGGCCAGTGCCATCCCCACAGCAGGAACCAAGGCGTATAACAGTCGCATCTTGAATATGGTGTCCGGCGGTTGAACGGTCACTGTTTCATCGAAACCGGACCAGTTAATCATATAGCCACTGAGTATCATGACACCCGAAATCCCCAGCTTAAAGACCCATGAATAAACGGCTCCGTACATCCCCTCACGCCTCAGACCGGAGTTGAGTTCATCCACATCGCAAACGTCCGCCAACATTGATGAGGTCAGTATCCACACGCCGGTCAGTCCCTGACAGGCAAACAACGCATAGACTAATTGCAAATACGGATACTTCGGGTTATAAAGGAACCAAGACAGTAATGAAATGGCGACAAAAACACTTTGCCCCAGCATCAACACTTTCTTCTTGTCAAAACGCGTACCGAGCCACGCGATCAGCGGTGTCCACATCATCCCTGCAAGACCATAAAAGGTTCCGGCGATGGCGGAAATTGTGGCGCCCCCCTCTTTATCGCCGCCATAAACATAATAGATATTGACATATCCGCCAAACGGCATTACCAGGAAAATGCTGGCGATGACGAGGAAAACAGTCAAGCACAGTAACAGAAAGATCTTATTTTTAAAGGTATAGACGAACGCCTCAAAGAGATTGATTTTAGGCTGGGACTGAACTTGAAGCTTTTCCTTGCAAAATATCGCAGGAATAATCCCTGTCAGGATAATCATGATGCCATAGGCTGCTCCGACCCATCTGGCTCCAACAACTTCATCGCCGCCAAAGATATCAAGGAAACACAGTTTGTATATCCAAGGAACCAGTAAAGTCCCGCCCAATGCCTCCAGGAAGGTACGATAGGCCATAACATTGGTGCGTTCATCATAATTCATGGTCAGCTCAAAGCCCATCGCATTCCACGGGACTGCAAAAATAGTGTACGATGTAAAAAACAAAACCGATATCGCCAGAAAATAGAGAAACAAATTAAATTCGCTAAAACCGGGCGGCGGCGACCACATAAGGCCAAAAAATATACCTGCAAGCAATGCCCCAATCAAAATATACGGTCTTCTTCGACCAAATTTCCCGCGAGTGTTATCCGAGATATTTCCCATA
The DNA here is from genome assembly GCA_963675155.1 of Anaerohalosphaeraceae bacterium. Lineage (GTDB taxonomy): Bacteria > Planctomycetota > Phycisphaerae > Sedimentisphaerales > Anaerohalosphaeraceae > 4572-13. Next base: position 3,484,704 of record OY775912.1, read on the forward strand.
AGCGGATCACTGATCGCATCCCAAAGCCGAGGCAGAGACAGAGCCCAGCCCAGATATTTCGGATCCACCCCCAAGGCAAGATTGTAAATCGGAAAAGCCATTATGACAATGGTATTGACCATTAAGGTATTTGAAAACGCCCCCATACCCCAGGCAAATTTCTGGAATACCGACAGTTTTCCTGATGTATCCGGGAACGTTACAGAATCACTTTTTGTCAACTTTATACCTCACAATAGAGTCAATTGCATTTGTCGTTCATTCGATCATTTCAAATAATTATCATAGGCCACAGGACGGCTCAGTGAAAAATGCCTTAGATATTTGTTGCCATTATCATCATGCCAGTGCATCCGCACGCGTTCAACCTGCCACTGCATAATGTATAAGATATTCAGATCATGCTCTCTTGAAGCCGCTTTCAACTCCCGAAAAGTCTGATTATCATTATAAAATGTTTCCTGTATGATAATTGGAGGATTTTCAAGTCCGGGCTGTTTAAATTCATCTGCCGCATAGCTCAGAACCCTGTCTGCATCATAATAAATATCCAGAGGGTAAGCCACGGGATAACAACCGAAATCTTTGTATATTTTTAGCATTCGGCTAATGCGACCAGGTTCTACGGCAAATGAGAAACCAATGGTGTCGTCCGTCGAAAATTGTCGCGTATAGTCCCGCCATAATCGCGTGGTGTATTCGGTACAAAAACCTTCCAAGCCTCCCAGTTCAAGTCCCAGATCGTAAAAAATCGGCAAGTGCTTACCTAGCGTTTCATCTGCGATTCGTTTGGTTGAAAGGATAAAGCTTAAGTTTTCCTGATAATATACCTCCTGCCAGGTTTTCCATTCCATCGGATTGTTGACGCCCTGGGCGGCAAAACGAATTGTGACGCTCTCAAATCCGGCGTTCTGAATCAGCTTCAATAATGCTTTGAGATTCTCCTGATGCTGAGGACATAAAGCCCCACCGGCACTGTCGATCGTGTGTCCATAGGTATGTTCATATCCAGCCGGGACAGAATCAGCCCATTTCGAACCGCTCGCTGCTTTATCTTTCTCGATATTGGTATGCCAAAGGACAATCGCAATTTTCCGCTGGCCGCTCTGATACATCTCCGACAGTGTTTGCCGAATAAAACCTTCAGACTGCATGTGGTATGCCCCCACCAAATGCTTCAAAACACCCGGTTTCCACCATGCATTCGGCTCGTTTCGTTCAAGATACTCATCCTTGATTTTATAGAAGGCATAATTCGTACCGCCTACTGACCACGTACGATCCTGTGATATTTCTTGAGAGCCGTCCTCCATGTTTTTAGAATAACACCCATTCAAAAGAAATAAAAAAGTTATACTTAGAATAATTCTTATCAGCATGATGATTAACCCCTATACACTGTTTCGAGGTCTTGTTTCTGTTGATCCGACTGCTGATTTTCCCAATCTGTCAGCCAGTGATCGAGGGTCAATCGGTCCGTATTGAACTTTTCCTGTGAAATTAATATGATATCTTTCGACTGACCAGCGGAGAGATCAAAGTAGTTATCACTCATTAACACATGGATATCTTCGGATGTGGTCACGTTGATACATCGTGCAAATCGGGTGGTTTTCAACCGACAAGCCGCCCGGTAGCAGCTTTTTTCCCAGCCCTCACTGAGGATCTGTATAGATATCTCCGGATTCGGCCATGCAATCTCTTTCCACAAGTCATGGAAATAGATTTCCTGCAATGTTTCGGATGGACTTTCAAGAACAGCTACCAGATAATTGTTTTGAATATCTTTCGGGAAATTGCTTCTGCTAATCTCAAGCACAACCCGGCTGTCATGTGACGGCATTGACATTTTTGACTGGGCCAGTAATCGATCGACGGTGCCCTCCATATTTTGAAGATAAAGACAGACATCACCTTTCACTTCAGACAGGCTGTTATTGGTCAGATAAACCTCGATCCTGTCGCCTTTTTGCCGAAATGACAGCATCACAGGCCGGCACGCCCGTTTGAGAGCATAATAGGCCTGCTTGGGCCGGCCATAAAAATCCACCACCGACCAGTTCGCCGCCGGCCAGCAGTCATTCAGCATCCAGATCATCGCCCCGCTGTTTTCGGGCAGCCTGCGGCGATGGTGCTGGAACTCCGCATACAGGTATTCGGCATAAAATGTTCCGGCCGTTTTTACGAAATCACTGATACTGGCGGGCTTAAAAAACAACTGTTCCGCACACGCCTGCTGAATCTGCACAAAGGTTTCCGGAATCGAATTGTACGGATTATCCTGAACGTGACTTTCCCAAATACCATTTAAGGGCCACAGATGATCACTGGGGATAAACTTCTTGAGACTGCGAATCACCGGCGGACCGTGAAGACCGAATTCGGACATAAAGACGGCTTGTTTCTGATCAATATACTTTCGGAACTTGGTCATATCATCAGCAAAAGCTTCTTCATACGTACCTCCATGTGTATCACCGCTTCGACTATCATTGGCAATGTCCGTATAACCAAATGGACTGGAGGGAGTATAGGTCGCGTTGGGGATATAATCTCGAACAATTCCCGGAGCAATAACCTTGGTTATCAGATCGCCGCGTTTGATCAGCTTTCCGAACGCCCCGGTTTTTTCATTGCCGCCGCACCAGTGGAAGATGCTGGGGTGATTACGAAGGCGTTTGACCTGGTACTTGAATTCCTTAATCACTTCGTCAACAAATCCGGGATCATCATCCGGGATATCGCCGCAGGCAAACATGAAATCCTGCCAGACGAGAATTCCCATTTCGTCACAGAGATCATAGAAGATGTCATTTTCATACATCCCTCCACCCCATACACGCAAGGTATTCAGATTGGCATCCTTCGCCAGTGTCAATAAATGCCGATACGTCTCATCTTCGATGCAGCCGGTAAAACAATGAGCCGGCACCCAATTGGCTCCCATACAGAAAATCGGCTTGCCGTTAATCTCGAAACGGAAACTGCGTTTATCGCTATCCAGTGGTTCCTGAATCAATTCAACCGTTCGAAATCCAAACCGACCTTTATATTGATCAAGAACGTGATTACCCTCTTTTAAGACAATCACATAGCTGTATAAGGCTGGGGTTCCATACCCTTTGGGCCACCACAGCTTTGGATTGGGCACTTGTAAATCAATGAAGTTTTTCTGCCCCGTCACCGGAATCTTTTTGTGAAATGTCTGCCCGCCGTCGGATACCTCCAACTCCAGAAACAGATTGGATGAACCGGTTCTCGCCGCATCGCTGGTAAATTCATCCGTTTTGATATCAAAGCAGGCATGCCCCTGAGCATCGCCGCGGGCATAAACATTTTCAATCGTCCCGGCTGTGACCGCCTGCAGGCGGACAGACTGCCAAATCCCCACCGACAGCAGGTTTGGCGCCCAGTCCCAGCCAAACTGGCACTGGACCCGGCGGGAAAAGATGCGTTCAACGTTGAAGCAGGCAAAGTAGCCCGTGGTGTCACGCTTTTCAATCGTCGAGCGGGTTGAATAGATTTCAACTTCGAGCCGGTTGGAACCGTCAAAATATACCTGATCGGTCACATCAAACGAGTATTGCAGGAACATATTGTCTGTACAGCCCAAAAGACGGCCGTTGAGACGGACACTCGCATAAGTATCAATACCGTCAAAAACCAATTCAAGCCTTTTACCTTTTAAAGACGCGTCCACGGTAAAATCGCGATAGATCAGCCAGTCACAGCGTGAGACCCAATCGCAGTCTTTATAGTTTTCCGCCCAGAACGGGTCCGGAATCACAGACTCATCTAAAAGTGTCTGATGCACATCACCGGGGACCGCAATATCAAACACATCCCCTCGTAAAAGAGGCCCCTGCGAACTTAAACACTCAAGTTTCCAGGTCCCATCCAGTAATAACTTCTCTACCGGCAAAATAACACTCCAATCTCAGTTGTAAAATTATTCGCAGCACAATCATTGATTCTTATAGAATCTATTGACATACCTGTATAACTTTTCAATTTGTTTATCGAATCTTTTTTCTCTCTAAAACTTAACCGTTTGCATCCACTCTGCCATCTTGTCAAAATCGCCGCTGAAATAATAGGTGTAGAGTGTTTTCAGCTGCTTATCATCATCTTTCAGCATCTCTGCCAGTTTTCTGAAGATCGCTTCTTTGAGTTTAGCCCCGTGGAAATATTGTTCCCAGGTTGACGAGGCGAATGCCAGATCGTCGATTTCCTTTATCGAAAGTCCTGTTTTCCAGAACGCTCGATAAAGGGTATAAGCCTGCTGCCAGGATTGTTTTGAATGGATTTTGAATTGTTCATGCAGGCCCTGCCATTTGACTTCGGCCGGATCAATCAGCTCACACACATCCGTGCCATAATCGAGCAGGTTGATCACCAGTTCCGGCTCTTTGTCTCCGTTATCATCAAATTTAATGAGGTCGAAATAACCGTTTTTATCCGTATCTTCATACAAAACAACCGCTTCGAGGGCTTTGGCGATCTCATTGGAACAAACCTGCGGCATCGCCGTAGCGCCGTTGTATTGTGCCTTAGAATCAATCGTCCAGGCTCCCCATTCGGCCCCGTAAAGATGAAGCCGGCCGTCCCACGAACTGAAATACAATTTCCCCTTGCCGCTGTTGTCGGTATCGAATTCGCCACGATCACCCAATGAATCACTTTGAGGATGAATGTTCATCGGTGTGTTTTCACCGTCGCGTTTGGCCTCATAGGAATTTTTTATTCGTAAAGCATACGGATCATTGGGGTAATACAGCTCCACCCGTTCCCAGCGGTGATCATCATCATCTTCGTCAAAAACGAAATAGCATCGATCCCAATCGGGCTTAAATGCTTCCTCATAACACTTGCTATGCGGCACATAAATCAATTCGTCAATCACACGCCATTCGGCATGCTGAAAATACGGCAATACCCAGTCAGCAGCCTTTAAGTCCGGACAAGGATTGGCATAATGACGGTATTCAAGTCCGGCATTTTTTGCAAAATGCAATGAAAAATCATAATCCATTTCGTTGTCACGCTGGGCGTCATTGTCAATATCATATGCCACAAAGACCGCATCGGCTTTTGCATCGCAGCCCGGGCTGTCCACATACCGAACCGACATTTCCGTACAGCCGTCATCATCGGTATCGTAAAAGGCAAACGGATTTTCCCAGTTGAGACGTGCATCGCTGAGTGCAAACGGCGCCATGTGAGCTTTCAGAAAAATTGAATCCCCGTTATAATCCGGTGAAAAATTACACCGGCCGGTATTTTTCCAGCAGGGAAAATCCATTCGAGCCCAGTCAAAATAGCCCATCACGCCATCGTGATCGGTGTCTTCAAACACCATGTAATGGGCAATCCCGCCAAACTTCGTTTCTTCGCCGGTTTTGGGATTGATCACGATGATCTGGAAATCGGCCTTGCCGTCATGGTCATTGTCGGCCCATTTAACACACATATCTTTCGGGCCGTCATAGCTGCCGTCACCATCCATGTCCGCCTGCAGACAATCGGATACGATATCGCCCAGTCTGTCGGTTTTCGACATATCATCGTTTTCATCGATCCACCGACAGCGTTTGCCATGCCACCACCTTTCAAGCACATCCGGATCACCGTCTTTGTCAACATCCGTAAAAATAATCTTATCTGACACAGCACCCAAAGCACTTTTATGCTGTGGTTCAGCCGCAGTTCCACTCAGTGAAAAAACTGTCACCATCAACACTAGACACACTCGTTCAACCATTTCACAACTCCATTCAAAAAAGATAAATCCATCGCATATTATGTTGAATACCTCGAACAATGCGTTAATAATTATTTATCATCCTTTGTTATCAGCACCCCTATTAAAAAAAATCAATAAACAGAAAGGCGATTGACTTATTACCACAAATCGCCTTTCTAACACTCACGATCTTAAAATTTATGGATTCAATGTTGAATTGGCGGCAGATAACAAATCAAGCATGTAGCTCCTGTCATTGGAACCAGTGATGTTCCATTTGCCATCCTGAATATCATAATCATAAACCCAAGTGCTGGCAAAAGTAACACCGGATGTAATCAAGTCATCCAGCATATCTTCAAATGCGGCCTCCACTGTTGGAAATCCAAGTGAATCGTTTTCACTAACACCAAACTCACCAACAAAGAGAGGCATATTCCAACCTGTCGCCGCCGCCTTCGCATTGATCAGGCTTTGTTTGGTCGCTCCATTGGTTCCATAGTAATGGATACTCACGACATCAACCATACTGTGATCATCGTACCGCTCGGGCAAAGTACCGTATTCTCCCGTCGCGACATCCAGCCGAATGCCAAATCCAGTTGAAATGAATCGGGTTTTATCAACCTTCCGTACCGCATTATTGAAATTCGCAGCAATCTGCCGAGTTTTCACAAGCGTATTCCTGTCATCCTCTGTTCGGACTCCCGGATGCCCGAACTCCGTATACCCCGTCGGCGCAAGATGTTCGGCCTCTGCAGAATAGTTATACTCATTGCCCAATTCCCAACCCCAGAATGCCGGGCAATTTTTATATCGGACATAAATTTCACGAATATAATTTTCCATAAACTCACATGTCTGGCTTGCCGGATCGGCCCAATCCGTCATCGTTTCCCCCACAACATCCGGCAAGGTATACCATGCCCAAAACATGGAAAAAATGACCCCAACACCGTTTTCCTCTGCCGCTGACATGACATCATCGAGCTGCCGAAAATACTGTTCCTTGTCATTGAAATACAAATTCCATCTGTTAACATAAAAGCCGGAACCAAAGATTCGAACAAACGGAATATTCTTCTCTGCCAGAGTACTGAACCCCTGTTCATAGCTGGTATCATTATTATTGATCAAAGTCCGTTCAAAAGCTGTGATGTAATTGACACCATAGCCCTTAAATTCAGCACCATTATGTTTTATTACACCACTGTCAACATACAACCCCACAGGGTCTGCAGTAACGGAAAAAGACCACACCTTACCCGTATAGACTGTCGATCCAACCACTGTCTCAATGCGCCAGTAGTACCGCTGACCCGTTGTCAGCATCGGACAGGTCCAGGTTCCCGTTGTGGTTGTTGCCTGGTAGGCACCTGCAGAAGTCGCTTCACCATAACTGTCAGCAAAATAGACATTGCAGGTGTCAACGGCTGCATCCGTCTGCCAATTCAGCTCAATCGTTCCGTTGAGAACATTCCGGTCACCATCAACAGGATACACATTCTCCGCCATCAACGGGTCCAGCTCTGTCGTAAATGACCAGATGTCACCGACTATCACCTCATTACTGTCACCGATACTGTCGACACGCCAGTAATAAGTCGTCTCATAATTTAGGGCCGGTGAATAACTAAACGGAACATTTGGATCAAATCCGGCATTGGGATCATGCACAAAAGAAGCCACTTCATCCATCGTAAAGACTTCCTGCCATTCACTTGACAACACCGCCAGATCACGCAGGTTCACCTCATGGTCATCGGTTATATCCGCCGGATTACTGATATCCAACTCCCAGGACTCGTCCAGAAAAGACTGAGCCATTCTATGCAGATCTGCAATATCTACGACAGCATCATCATTCAAATCCGCCTGTAGGCCGGTGGTCACATAAAGGATGTCTCTCGTTATCCCGTCACCAACCATCCAACTGAGTGAATCAGCCACATGGACGTCGACTTCACCATCACCCGGCACAGATCGATATGCTTTCCGATAATCATCTCGTGCCCGTAAATAAATTTGCTCGTTTTCAGCATCATAATAGAGATCGATGACACTATGGGACTGATTGCTGTACGCGGTAATATGTTCGTCAGCAATCCATCCTTCAACCATCGCTACATCATTGCTGTCAATAATGACCGTTCCGTTATAGATGTCAATATTACCGGTCTCATCAGTCCCAAACGGATTCGACGCAGGAGCATTTTCAAAGTGAACCTGACCGTCATAAACCTTCAAACCGCCACCCTCTCCCAAGGTCTTAAAACTCCAATACTGTGTCACGACATGCAATGCCCCTTCCACATTTACAGTGCTTCCTTTGCCCTCGATAATCCCTAATTTCACAGAACCATTGTTTGCAATATTAACCGTCCCCCCTGCTAAATTGAACAAACGATATAACTGCCAGTATCCTCCGTCTTCAACGTTTACCGTCTGGGTAAGGGAACTGTCGCCAAGCCACATCTGTCCGCCGAAAGAGGGGTCCGAAATCGTCATAATGGATTTATTCATACGCGATTCGAGAAAATCACCCAAATGGCCTGTATATTCCGGGATCAAAGGATTCGGGGCCTCCGAATGCCAGTTCAGGGCATCATTCCAACTTGTCCCGTCGCCACATGCAATCCACTGATAATCAAGCGGTTTCGTTACACCATCACGGGTTCTAACGTAAACATTCAGCAATTCATCGTCAATTGCCACCGACCATACCTCACCGGGGATGACATTACTGCCATTGTCGGTGACAGTGTCCACACGCCAGGAATACGTCTTGCCCAGCGCTGCACTCGAGATCTGCCAACTGGTTCCTGCATAGGGAACCACCGGATCACTGACCAGTGTCAATGCGATCAGATTGGGATCAGAAATATTCGGATCAGCAATGTAAATGTTGTAACCGCCCAGGTTTTCAACATCTCTGCCCGGCTGCCAATTTAGCTGAATTGTCTGGCGATCATCCACCACCAATGTCATCCCGTCAGTCGGCCAGGTATATTTAGCGGCAACAGCGTTCGAATATAGTGTTGTGGTATTCGTCGCTGAATTATACACCACTTCCACTTGCATATCCGGGTCCGCCCCACCGTAAGCAATAATATTGCCGTTATCAATATGCCACTGCAAGGCCGTACGGCAATCACCATCCATCACTACTTTTCCACCGCACAAATCCCATGTGCCGGTGAAATCCGGGTTATGAATAGTAATGTCTTCATTGCAATGTGAAAAGGTCTTTCCGTTTTTAATGCGGAGCACACCATCGTTAATCGTTGTAATACATTCCTCAGTAGGTGAATCCATAAAGCCCCACCAATCACTGCGAACGGTCAATACTCCTCCATTATCAATCGTAATATCACATCCTCGAAACCGTCCTTCCCATGTATCCAGTTCACCGCCAGTCACATTCAGGATACCTCGGACGCCCACATACATCCTGACAAGATAATATTCTCCGCCCGCAGGAATGTTTAAGGTGTACGTTCCAACCGGATCTTCGGACCGTCCGAGCCAGACCCTGCCGGTCGCAGCGCGAATACCGTCATTTTCAAGATTTTTAGTAATCGTTATATTCAAATCACCAGATGCTTTCATCCCTATAAAAGTAAAATCCTCAACCGGCGCATTACTGTAAGCAGGGAGCGTACCAAGACTCCAGTTATTCGGATCATGCCAGTTATAGCCATCCCCATTTCCCGTCCAGCGATTTGCCGACCATATCGTCGTTGTATTCTCTCCGCTTCTGTATTCCGTAAGCACATCTGTATACGGCGAATTTCCAGAGGGAATGATATTACCATTGTTGACATGCCACTGAATTGCATTGCGAACATCACCATCCATCACCCACTGACCGCCAGATAGATCAATGATACCGGTAAATTGAGAATTCGGATTGGAATTGCTGCCGCCGGAATAATTTGAAAACTGCGTCCCGTTATGGATTCTAAATATTCCGCCATTCAGATTAACGTTTCCATTGCTAACAATTCTCCAGGCAGAGTTAGCAAGTGACAGCAACCCGCTGTTGACGTTAATCTTACCGCCTGACACCATTAGTGCATCACTATGGCCGCCGTTGAGATTGAATGTGCCGCCGTTAATATTCAGCGTTCCTCTGGGACCGTCAAACAACCTTGCCAACTGGAAATCCGCCCCCGTCTCCACATTAAGGGCATATGCCCCCCCAGCGGTTTCAGGAATGCCCACTTTAAACTGATAAGCAACCGCAGTCCCGTCCAAAATCACATTAAAGTTGGCGCTTTCTCCATTATAACCGACATAAGCATCTTCCGTACTCAACGGAGGAGCACTCGTAGACCAATTTAAACCATCGCCCCAGCTTACTCCATCTCCTCCCGCAGTAAAAATATTATTCGCCGCAAAAATATAACTGCCACTGGCAATAACTAATAACAAAAAGATATATTTCTTGATCATAGTCTATCTCCTACACGTTTTAAGTTAATATCAGTTGTTTAAGTTTTAGTCCGGCAGACCAACTTCATAAAGGAACAATTGACTCGGATCGGGCCACGGTTCCGGTCTGGGCTGATCCTTATTAGCATCAAGAGTTTCCCATTTCAAACGGTAAACCACATTCGAATCTCCACTGTCACCAAAATCATCCTGATATTTAAGAAGCATACCCGGAAAATCACTAAGCAAGGTACTTGCTGCTCCGGGAGCCAAGTCTGGTTTTAACACGATACCCTTAATGTAGATTTCATTACTGGTTTCGCTCTTGTAATCCAAAAGCCAGGTTCCGGTTCCATACTTAGCGTGCTCGAAACTCATTTCCATTCGTCCATCAGGGCGTTTGCTAATCGCCCCAATTCTCAACTCACTAACCAGTGAACCGCCACCGGAAAGATCCCATCGATATTTCCAGTTTGTCAGTTTGGTAATAAACCCGGATGTGCCATCCGAATTAAGATGCCAGGCATACAAATTGGTATAGCCGTCTTCGTCATACTTCTGATAAACGACCACGGGCAAATCACGACTGGTAAAGCCCATTTTGCAACGACCATTCAGCAAACCGCCATTGACCGGTACAGGGTCAATAATTATATTCGGTGTATCAATCGTTACCGGCGAGTCCAACAGGTTTCCAAACAAAGAATACCAGTTCTGCATATCCGGGCTTTTAATAACCGATGGATCGTGGTTTGTAGCCGCATCACCTGTATCCCGCCATACCCATGTCGTATAGTACCAGCCGTCCGGACCGGGCTTAGGTGTGCCATCGGTATAGGCATTCATCAACCCTTCGCCATCAATGAAAGGTTCTTCGGACAATCTTGACCATGTTTGAGTAGAGACATCATAAATATTATAATAGTCGTTACCCGAACCACTGACTCCATAACGATAGGAGAACACCAGTTGGCCATTGGCATACATAAACTCAGGATATGTTACAACATTCTCAAGAGTACCAACCATACTTGGAATTCTAACCATCGTAGTAATATCATACGGAACCTGACTCCTGAAATAGACCAGTGGACTGGCATGCATGTTACCGGAAAGATGAATATAACCTGCACTGTCAACAGCCATACGGATATAGTTGTGGCTGTCCCACCCGAGCGTTGTGCCTTCCGGAGGCAGAACAAATGTCTCAAAAGTGCTGTCACTCAGATTTCTTTGGGCAACAACCATTCTGCGATCACCATTATAATAGGCAGCATACTGATAAGGAGGTTCGGTGACCAGGCTGAAAAAGACAGGATGCCCGGCCCAGACCGTATCAATCGGGATTTCCTGCAACATTTGTGTTGGCGGCTCCTGCTCATTTATAACCAACCACGGCTCATCAGAAGCAGGTACATAATCCGGCCTGGCAAAAAATGTAAAGCTCCACACCTTACCCTTCCGTACGGTGGCACCTTCAACGGTATCCACTCGCCAGTAATATCGCTGTCCCTGCGTCAACGTCGGAGTCTGCCATGTACCGGTTACCGTATTTGTCTTGTATGCTGCATCGGATGTCTCGGCATCCAGCACCACATCGTACACCTGACCAAAATATACATGACAACTGTCGATAAGACTATCCACATCCCATGAAAGTTGCAATGACATGCTGTCCATATAGTTCTCACCATTACCGGGAAATTCATTATAAGCCAGCATCGGATCTGCGGCTGTCGTAAACGACCAGACATGACCATCTGCAACCTCGCTTCCGTTATTGGAATTAACCTGCCACAAATAGCTGGTATCATAATCAAGAGTTGCCGCAGTGCTAAAACGCTCATCTGGAATAACATTTGGAAATGATGCAACTTCATTCAGTGTCATACATTGTCCCCACTGTGAAGCGATTACGGCCAGATCGCACAGGTTTATTTTGTGGTCGGCAACAATATCAGACTGTTCAGAAGCCTCTGCAGAATCTTCAAGCCAGTATTCGCTAAGAATTTCCAAATCATTCGTATTGACGCATCTGTCCCGATTCAGATCAGCCTGAAGCTTTACCCCGACAAGTAAAGTATCTTCCGTTGACTCCTTAGCAACAAGCCAGCTTAATTCATCATTAATTCCAAAACCCACCGTCTTGGCAGTTGGTATCGGCGAATAAGCCCTTGTCGCATCTTGAACAGCACGCACATACGTACGGTTCGTATCGACATCATAGAAAGAGAACAGGCTGCTATTAATAGCACCGCCATAAGGTATTATATAGCCGCTGCTGATCCAGCTTTCAACCGTACTAAGTTGATCTCCGTATATTCGCAATTCACCGTCATAGATATCGATACATCCTGAATGAAGCACGTCAGAGCCAAGTGCGCTGGCAGGCAATGCTCCCAGGCCAACCTGGCCACCATTAAAGATTTTAAGCTGGGAATTATCTTTCAAGTACCAATATTGAGATGACACGCCAAGATAACCTTCAACATTAACCACTCCATCTGTGAGATATAGAACCAACGTATTCACAGTCCCATCCGGCTTAATATTTAAAACTCGATTGGCATCTGAATAATACAGGAACAACGTCATATATCCACCGGAATTTACAGTCCATCTGTACAACCCCCGGGCGTCTGCCGTACCAGCAAACATTTTTTCGGCATTCGCATCAGAGTCAATCTGGATATCCACATGGTAATCACAAGGGAATACTGTAAAATCACCCGTTCCATCAGATGTAGCATAAACGGGCAATGGCGAACCCGCCACCTCAGAATGCCAGTTGTAAGCATCGTCCCAGCTAATGCCATCCCCGCAACCAATCCATGTATACTCAGGAACTTTGGTTACGCCTTCAAAACTAATCGGACTTAAATCCACGTATGAACTGTCAACTGTAACAGCGCATACCTCACCCGTCAGGACATCTAGCCCATTATCAAGCACTTCGTCCACACGCCAGTAATAAGTCTCGCCCAGCGTCACATTATCCACCTGCCAGTTCGTGTTTGCATAGTCAGCAGCAATCTGTACAAGAGACGCCGGATCGGTCGACAGATAAACATTGTAACCGACAACGTTGCCGCCGGCATACTCATTGGCCGCCGGTCCGGCCTTCCAGTTCAAATGGAACTGTTTTTCACTGTCTACCTTTAGCGTCATATTCTTTTGGGGCCATAATATTTGCGTCCGGGCCTCCGGAGGATCCAGCTCCGTTAAGAAACTCCACACCTTGCCGGTAATAATATTGCTATTGTCGGCGCGTATCGAATCCACTCGCCAATAATAGCTTTGATTCAAAGCCAGACCGCTTATCGTATACTGAGTCTCATCATTCCCAAATGAAGCAATCTGCGAAAGACTCCCGGCATCCGTCCCAAAGTACAGGCGATAACCGCTCCCCGCCGGAGCATCCGGGCCGGCCTGCCAATCCAGCGTCAGTGTCCCCGGAGACTCAAACTCCGCAACCGCCGAATAGACCGGGCCAACTAAGCCGACATGTTCGGCATAGGCTCTTGCCGTCGTTGTGTCAGAGACGGAATTGTATTCAAGTACCACCGTCCCGCTGCCGCCATAGGCAATCATATCCCCATGGGTCATATGCCATTGTAAAGCTGTGCGGCAATCACCGTCCATCACCAACTCCCCGCCGCAAAAATCAATCGTGCCCGTAAACGCGGAATTGTAATCATCCAGGGTCGCGGAATAATAGGAAAAAGAATCACCATTATGAATCCGAAATGTTCCATTGTTTAGATACACAGTGCCGCCAATTCGCCAGAAATCACCCCGGCAATCGATCACACCGCCATTCATATTCACGGTACAGGTATTCATAAAGTTGAGATTCTCAAGATAGAAATCTCCGCCGTTGACCGTCAGTGTCCCGTTGCTGTCAATATACATTCGGCGAATATAAAAGTACGCATCATCTTCCAGGATCAGTTCATGGGATGTTCCCGATGTTGCCAGATAGGCTAGCCATACAGCGCCGCCATATGTCTCACCATTAACATAAACGGTGGTGCTGTTCGGGAAGCTGCGGCCAAGAAAAGCCCGGCTCTCATTCGCTGGCGGTTGGAAATCAGGCGTCGTATCACCTGAATAGTACGGCAACCCAAGACTCCAGTTTGCCTCATCATTCCAACTGCTGCGGTCACCATCGCCGGACCAGAAATTATCAGCAGCTGACACGAAACCACAGCTAAAAACATGCAAAACCACCAGGAAAAAGCTAATTTTTGTCATGATAAATCTTCCCTAAAACAATACCATCGCATTAATTCTATTGTGCGGATTCCACACTGCCATCATTTAAAACACACTAAACACCTAATCAACTATCCATATAAAAAGTACAAACACCGAAAACAATCGCGATTTCGCTAAATCGCCGAGCCTGTCCCAAAGCCTGTACAAATCCAGATTTCTATGCAAATAACACATGAATTCAACAGGCTTTGGGACGGCCTGAAAATTAATCTTACTACGATTGATTATCTGCGAGAACGAATCGTCAGAAGACTTCCCAGCCCCAGCAAAATCAGAGTCGCCGGTTCCGGCACCTCTGAAAGTTCAAAATTATCAACTGTCGCATTACCTTCAACCCCTGCCAGATTCGCTGTAATGCCAACATACTTGATGTTCGAAGCGGCAGAGGATGGCAAATTCAAAACATTGCTTATTGCGTTTCCATCAAGCAATAGTTGTGTTGTCCATGTTGTACCGGTCGTGTCCAGGACAATTGTAAATGTGTGCGGCGTGGGAATATCGGTAATTTGCCCCCCAACCAGTTGGTAACTGCCGACATTAGGGCCAGGCGTAACTACGATTTGGTTAGAGGACGTGCTGTCGCGGTGCCAACACCAGGCATAGCCGCCCGAATTAGAAAAGCGGTCATTGCTGTTGCTGCCGGCAGGAGAAATAATCGCATTAGTCGTAAAACCGACTCCAAACCACTCCGTTGAACCAACGACAGGAGACAAGTCAGCGGACAATTCATAAACCGTTCCCGCCTGCGGCACAAACGGCAAAAGAGCACTGCCATCGGCACCGCCAACGTCACCATCCGTATAAAAACCGGCATTACTGGTCCAGCTATGACCGCCGCTGCCGTAATTATCGATCTCTGGGGTTGTACCATTCATAATTCCTGAACCATCACCGGAAAAATCTTCTTGGTAAATAATTCCTGCATTGGTAACTCCAACAAATAACACCATCATCAAACATACTAATCTTTCCATCACACCTCTCCTTTCGTAAAAAGTTATCACGTTTCGGCTTCGTACACCTCAGCCGGCTTTTCGCTATAATTGACAAGATTGTAACGATCGCACAATCATCACATTGCATCACTCTGTATTCAGATTCAGGATAACATTAATTTCGCTCTGATACAGACGGCATTCAAGTCGTGCTATTGTAAACGCTTTAATTCCCTGAGAATCTTTTCGAAATGTTCGGGTCTGTCACCCGGACCGTTCATGGGTTTCGAAAAATCCTTAGGCCATACTTCGTCAGAAAACAAGTATTCGCTCTTGCTGAAACTGACATGGCCATCTGAAAATGCGACACTGATACCGCGGGGCGTCTCTGTCGTGGAATTTTTCTTATGCGGCAGCACTTCCCATTCCTGGCAATTGTCAAAAAGAATCGGCTCATTCGAAAGCTTTGCCACCCGAACCTTCGTCTCTACGTCTTTGGTCGGTCGCACATTATCGGCACCAACGATCCAATAATTATAAGAAGTTCGCGTCGGCCAGTGCCCGGGATATGATTCAAAGAGCTGTGTCCCCCACTCTACACCGCCGTTTCCTGTATAAAAATCATAGTAATACGGAAATGGATAGTCGCTGTTACGCGGCTGAGAAGGACAATAAAACACTTCGGCATCGTCGATATAGCCGCTTCGATACAAGACACCAAGCTGTTCCGGAGTTGGATCGTCATGGTTCCCATCAAATGCAACCACACTGCGCCATGGCAATACGGTCTTAATCCCCCCCACAACAGCTGTATACGGTTCCGGCAGCAAATCATCATGCGAATTGGCATAGGCATAAAGCCCTGTTGCAACCGACCGGATATGCGTTCCGCAAATAACGCGTTTCGCACTTTCTTTGACCTTTGAGAGTGCCGGCAGTACAATACTCATCAACAGCGCTATGATTGCAATTACAACAAGAAGCTCAATCAGTGTAAAACCTTTTTTACTTTTTACCGCTTTCCACTTCTTCATCTTGTCTCATCTCCATACCTAAAATTCAACTGAAACTGAAGCTGACAATTCCCCCTACTGACTTACGAACTTTTCAAGGTTGTCGTCCAATTACTTGCCCGAAGCAATCTTCCCGGTTGATTTACGCACAACTAATTCCGGCTCAAGCAATATCTGTATTTTCTGATTTTTATACCGTATATTTGCCTCATCTAAAATTAATTCCGCGGCGTGTTTACCCATAGCAAAGAAATCCTGCTTTATTGTTGTTAAAGGGACTTGCATATAAGGACTGATGTCAATATTGTCATAGCCGGCCACTGAAATATCATCAGGACATCGAAGTCCAAGATCGTTAAGAAAGTCAAATACTCTCAGAATCAATCTGTCATGACTGGCAAAAATCGCGGTTGGGCCATCGGCTTTTTTAACCAATTTGGCAATCGAAACAAAAAAGGACTTTTCGTCTGATTCATCAATTTTTAGAATTGAATCCCCGGTTAATTCAAGATTGTTAGATACCATCGCTTGCATGAACCCACAAAGCCGCTGTTTCATACTGCCATGGAGA
Organism: Anaerohalosphaeraceae bacterium; assembly: GCA_963675155.1. GTDB lineage: Bacteria > Planctomycetota > Phycisphaerae > Sedimentisphaerales > Anaerohalosphaeraceae > 4572-13. The sequence goes on from OY775912.1 coordinate 3,501,678, forward strand.
TCGTTTTCTGTTACATAACAGATTCTTTTATGCCCTAAAGAAGCAAGATGCTTCACCATCATCTCGGCACCATGAGTATTATCTGACCCCACAAAACTAAAGTTACCACTATCTGGCATAGAATCCACAATGACATAGGGAATCTTTGAATCATTTAATTCCTTGATCTCATCCGGGCCAAGGTTAAAACTGTGCCCCCAGATGATTAATCCAGCCACGGTTCTGGTATCCCCCCCAAGCACCTTTTCTGACCATTCATCCTTTCCGGAAACATATTCCAGAACAGTTTGAATTTTTCGCTTGGAAGCAACTGAATAAACACCTTCCATTACACCGTGTTTAACAGGAGAAGGCCCATCACCGGAAGCAACAACATGCTTAATAACCTGCTGCAATAGAGTTCCAGACGAACCTGGCCTTTCGACCTGGTGATCATTATCGGCATTGATAAAAGTCCCTCGTCGCCCTTCTTTTTTATACAAAACACCTTCAGCAACCAGCCGTGTGATGACCCTGCTAATAACAGGCCTGCTAACCCTAAATCGTTCAACTAATTGTCGTTCGGAAGGCAATTTCTCGTTTTTTGACAATTCTCCATTACACAGCATCGTCGTAATGCCTTCATACACGCTTTCATGCCTATTCTTAGCTTCCATCTTAAACTCCGATTTTACTTCTCGATTTCGCCTATTGGTACCACCAAATAGATTTAACTCTACAGAATGATATACCATAAAAGGAAATATTGCAATACCAAAACTGTTTTTTTGGTATTACTTTTAATTTTCAATTAAAAAGTGTCGCTTCAAGACGATAAAAAAACAAAACTTAAACCTCCCTGCCAAAAATCCGATAAGTATTTTTTATACAATAGTTTACACATATTTCCTTGACGTTTCGAACCGGAACAGGCGGAGATTAAGCTATTTAAAAAGTGAAAGTATTGGTATTGGAATAATACGCGATTTTGGATAAAAAAAGCTGACGCAGGCGGCTTTTCAAAACTCACCCGAACCCGAATTCAAGTGTTATTATCGCAATTTTGGGCGAAAATGAAAGTTAACCTCTGATATTAGCTGTTCTATAATTCCGATATCAGTCGGTAGCGATATTGAAACAGAAATGCGATTTATGAATGCTTAAAAGCAGTCCCCAGCGGGGTGCCTTTAATGTCTCTGTCTGTTAACCATTCGGTTGAAAATGAAATCAAGAATTCATTTTAGAGTATATTGGTTAACAGCAACAGAGAAATCATCTAAAAAGCGGTTAACAGACGGAGATGCCGACTAAAAAATCACACAATCCTTCGCTTCATAACAAGGGCTTTCTATCCTCGACTAAGTTTCTGTAAACAAAGAATTTACGGAGTGGTTAACAGCCGTTTTTCAAAAATCTCAAAACCAAAGACAGAGATCAGGTTCGAAACCGTCCGGCACAGGGAACTTTAAAATCGGGTCGCTAAACTGGCGACCCAGTGATTAACAACAAACGCCTCCGGCTAATCCCGGCGGCGTTTTTTTGTTAAGTCCCTGTCTGTAAAGGGTTAGCGTCGATTCTACTTCGATTCTCAAAAGTCTCAGTTCGAACCATCCGAGCCCCCCCCCTGCGGGATACCGGCGGTTGGATTCGGGGTAAGGAACAGGACTCGAACCAAAGGTCTCAAAGACTCTCCTTTGTTTCTATCAAACGGTAATGGAAAAGAGTTTTCCAGCCACAAATCGGTAGCCGCGGCATTCGGGATCCACGTTTATTTTGCCAACCCGTACATCGCCTGGCAACGGGGGTTAAATTAGACACCAACGACCTGATTCGCCGGCCTATGTAAAGGAAAGTGATATACGGGGCCTGACAGACGAGCAGGCTGAACAGATCATGGGCCGGTGAATCATTGGCCCTGAAAATCACTTGGCTATTTGATACCGAATGAAGTATTTTATATACGGAAAAAATGAACCGGATAAATAAACAGAACTCAACTCAGTTGAACTAGGGAGTTGACTCCGCCAAAAGAAAGATAAGTGATGTTGAAAAGAGATTTTTATCATTTCGTAATAGTTATTGTGGTCTTAGCCGGTGGCACGATTGCGGGAGCAGAGGCTAATATCCAGCATCATACAGACCATCGCGCCGTGGGCATCCAAAGCGGGGATAAAAAATTAGCCTTACGCATTAATTACAGTGACGGCTGTTTTATCGACCGTTTTTTTGTCAACAACAATCAGATCATTGATCGAGACAACGGGATCTCATCAGCGGTTAAAGTCAACGGGTATTGGCACTTGTCGAAGCACGAATCGAAAACAACCTCTGTTGAAATTGATGGCACTTCAGTCACCCTCGAAAATATAAGCTATGGCCCTGATTCTTTCAGGATACAGGAAAGCTGGACTTTTACGGCGACGGATAATGCGATCGACTGGTCTATTCACCGAAAGATCCCCTCAGATATGACGGTGGATGCCGCAGCGAATAGTCATTGGGAGTTTGCCGGCATGGATACATGGACAGGGGCAATCTTAGACAATGGTGCCGTCGCCTGGAGTAAAATGCTGTCGGAAGATTATTATACTTTCGGCAATCATGCTTCGAAAGCGTTGTTCTGGAACAATACAAACGACATCTGCTTTGAGGTTGACCCTATAAAACTCAACGGTCAGCACATGGCATCTAGTTTCACGCGCAGTCCCAAAGGCACATTAGTTTTCGCCCAGGCACTTAGCGATGATCCGATGGAAACAAGAGTTAATCTCAGCCGCTGTTTAAGAGACGACGCAATTTGGAAACCATTTGCCCTTCATCAAGGGACATCGTCGATGACCTACCGCTTGTCAGCCTCACAACTGGATACCCGGTTTGACCTGGGCCGTTTTAATGGTATTGACGAAGACGCAGTACGTGAAATTTTAAACACAATCGTCCGTTATGGCGTTATCGATAGTAAGCTTTGCGGGGCCAACGGCTGGCGTACCGGTTATATCTGTTTGCATGAACAGTGGTTTGCGCAGATGGCAATGGCTATTCAAGATGAAAATTACACCCACAACGTCAGTGAGACGTACGACCATTTCAGGGATCATGCCGTGCTGGAAGACGGTCGAGTTCTAGCGAGATTTAAGGATAATGGCGTTGATGCGATGGCGGGAACTTATACCGAACAAGGTTTCTATGAGGCGCAATGGGGCTATCTGCTGGATAGTCAACCCGATTATGTGATGGTGGTTGCTGAACAATTTCATAATACCGGAGATATGGATTGGGTGCGGGGTCAGAAGCAAACCTGCGAAGCGGCCTTAGAGTATCTACTGAAACGCGACAGCGATGGCGATGGATTGTTGGAAATGATCAATCAATCGCATGCAGATGGACGCGGCAGCGACTGGATCGATATTATCTGGGCTGCCCATGAAAATGCACTGGTGAATGCCGAGATGTATGGCGCGATGATGCTCTGGGCAGAAATCGAAGAGATACTGGGTGACCCTATAAACGCAAAACGCTATTTGAATGCCGCAGCAAAGCTTAAAGACCGTTTTAATAAAAACATAAAGGAAGGCGGATTCTGGAATCCGGAGAAGAAATGGTATGTGTATTGGCGTGACAAAGACGATTCGATACATGGCGACAACCTAGTGATTCCAGTCAATTTCAGTGCGATTGGATACGGGCTCTGCGACGACAATGCCAGACGGTCAGCATTGCTTTCCGGGCTGGAAACGGCGATGCTCAAGGAGAATTTATTTTCCTGGCCATTGTGCGTGTATCCCTTCAAGCCGGAAGAAGGCGCCGGCTCGAATTTTCCTTTTCCCAATTATGAGAACGGTGACATTTTCCTGTCCTGGGCCGAATTGGGCACGCGGGCATATGCCCCCTACAATCCTGACATTGCCATGAAATACATTAACAATGTCGTCAATCAATACAAACTAGACGGCTTAGCGTTTCAGCGTTATGGGCGACATTCTCAGGATGGCCTAGGTGACGATATTCTCGCTGGCAATGGAATGGCCGTTGTGGGTTTGTATCGAAATATTTTTGGTATTCAGCCGCAATACAACCGGCTCTATCTTGAACCGCATCTGCCTGAAGAGCTGAATGGCACTATCGTCAAATACCACTTACGGAATAAGGACTACACGATTCGTTTAGATACAAATCAGTACACTGTAACAACAAATCATTTTTCGATGCGTGAGCAAAAGCCATTCGGTATCAACAATATCGACCGCCGTTTGGACTATTTCCAGGGTAAAAGCACGACACCGTCTTTAAGTTTCGAAAGAAATGCCCCCGCCCCGCTGGATATCCATATAATACACGATAACAACGGCATGATTGAATGGAGAATTCAAAGTAATCAATCCATGGATGTACTCCAAACAGTCTATAATCTATCGCCAGGGAAAATTTATCATATCAACGTTAATACCGAAATGGTCGAAGATAAAACAGCAGATACCCGAGGATGTCTTGGATTTACGACACCTCTGAATGCAAACCAACGAACCACGATTAGAATAATCCCGTGAGTCTTATTTCTTATAAATCGGCGTATTGTCCGTCCGGAGCTTATCGTCATGATATCTGTTGAATTCCCGATGCCACTTTAGAGACCACAGTTTCTCCAGATTAACCGATTCAACGTGACCATCCAAAAATGAAATGTTCACGCTCCCCTCATGGCGGTCTACCAGCAACCGACGAATATGATTGGCCGCCGGGTAATCGTTGCCGGTATCGTCGGTGCGGTCGCGATGCAGATTAAAACTACTTGTGACTGTGTCCGTGTCCTGTGGCCACGCATCGACCCAGACGGCATCAGCAAACACCGGCACTGAGGCACTATTGGTTGCTTGAAGAGTGCTTGGAAACGATTTTCTCTGGAGATTTGCCTCAGATTCCACCCAACTGTTATCATAGTCGTCAAGATAGTCGTAAAGCCATCCGTTCAATCCATACGACCCATGCTCCGGATCGTCAACTCCGGACGCCCAAACCCACGTTTCTCTGGATGCCCCCCATGCCGCATTCCCTGATGTAACAACCGTTTCATTCAGTTTGATTGAAGGGCAATAACGAACCTTATCCACTTCTCCAAGCTGATCGGCCAGCTGGTTTAAATACAAGCCGTCATAGTAACTGAAAAGTTTTCCATTTGTCTCTTCACTGTAGACCCGCAAAGCAAGCCCCAGTGACCGCACGTTTGCACGGCACGAAAGACTTTTTGCCTTCTCTTTGGCCACTCGTAATGACGGAACAACAACCGCCAAAAGCAACGCAATGATAGCTATAACGACCAGCAATTCAATCAGCGTAAAACCTTTAATTTTCCTCATAATATGCTTCCTCGCCTGGTCCTAAAATTCTCTTTTCACTATACGCCTTGTTACGTTCACGGTTCAATGTCAAGCCCCCTGACGGAACATCAATAACAATTTTTTAGGCAGACATATGGGGGGGCAATGCTGCAGTCAAACCACACTTGCACAAAAACTTCAACGTCATAGAGAGACAATCATTCACTGAAGCCACCCTTCGGCAAATATTACAAAGTCATATATATCAACGATGCAATCCCGATACTCATCGCCAATGCCCCCCGGTCCCGCCACATCGAATTTAGGGTAGCCGGCACAAATCTCACTGCCCGGGTTAAAATCCACGTAAAGTGATGCAACCGCAACCGAATCCACTGGATAACTCCAGATCCGAACATCATCCAACAAACCGACATACGGCGCGTCCGCATTCGAACTTTGAGCTCCAAAAACCAGGTTTGCCGGACCGGTCGTCACGGTTCCACCATGGGTCGTCTGACTTCTCAGAACGCCATCTACATACACTTTTCCCTCTTTCGTGACGCCATCATATGAACCCACAACCAAATGCCAATTTCCATCCACCACGTTAACACCTGAAAACAAATCATTGAAAGATTCACGTAACGTGTGGACCGCCTGTCCGGTTTCTGTATTGGTCAGAATATAGCCGCTGCGGCCGGAGGCCTGTATACTCTCCTTCGACACATATCCGGTCCATGCTCCCGTTGTTTGCGTCATATTGATCCAGGCGCTAACCGTATAACCTTGCGGGTAAAAATTAAAAAAATCCGCACTGTCAGTGATCGTAACAAGACCGCCTGAGGTCCCTAAAAACTCCAATCCGCCACCATTTTTGGCGGAAGCCACATAATGAGGATCGCTGCAGACGCCATTATGAACGGGGGCTCCGGCCACTTCCTCATCGACGGAGTCGGTTAAATCACCATCCAGTTTCCACCAGCCAACCAATCGTTTTGTGACCAACTGGGCTTCGGTCGAAACATTGGTTAAGGGATTCAAAGCATCACCACATTTACAATGATAGAATCCTTCATCATCGAATTGAATATCATAAACTGTTAATGCGTAGTCATTTTCTCCGACATAACGTGAGTCTGTTGGATCATCGACAAGCACGACACCATCTTTATACCACTGATAGTTTTCGACATTGAAACCGGAGATCGAGATGCGTGCTTGATTCGCTCCGAGAGAAACCGTCTCGCTGACAGGATTGTTTACAATTCTGGATGAAGATGACTGGATCGCATTAATTTCTGCGGCACTGGTAAAATCCCTTCCGTTGATCTCAGATAACGAGACAAGCTTAAAGTATCGCGCATCAGCGGCATTAAAAACGACTTTTTTTAATTCACTCCCCCGGGCAAATTCACCGGACGCAACCTGATCCCACTGGCTGCCATTGACGCTAACATAGAATTCATAGTTTTTAATGTTCCCATTTTCCAGTCCATCCTGACGCGGCAAATAGGTAAAACCTTCGATTTCGATCGTCTCATGCATGTCAATTTGTATAAAATGCGGATGTGGTGGTATATCGCTTTGCCATCGGGTATGCCAGATGGTCAGAGGGTTGCCGTCAATTGCATTGTCCCCTGCTTCTCCAGCATTCGCCTGTTCACTGCTAACCGTGACGCTCCAATTGGAACGATCTGCCGTGGAATCACAATGAAGCAGTGCGAAAGAAGAAATCCATCCCTCTTTCGCTGAACGTGTATAAATAGATTCACTGAGAGGTAAATAAGTGTCTTTATAATACGTTTTAAATGACGAGCGGTCATTTAAGGAATAGGTTAAGGAAGCAGATGGATCATGGCAACGCACCTTAAATTTTTTATCACCTTCCACTTCAATTTCAAGAGGCGGGGCCATATAAAACTGCTTGTAAACCGAATCATCAATTGAACCGTCATATGGCTGGATGCGGTAGCGGAAACTGTAATGGCCCCGTTTTAACTTGTATTGCTCAAACGTCGAATCCTGGCCCCAGGTGCCGCCGACTCCGGCTATCGCCGCATCCAGGCTGACAACAATATTTCCGTCCTGCACCAAATCACTGGGGTATTTCCGAGCCCCCAACTCCTGCTGCGTAAACGACAGTGCGGAAAAATTCATCCGGTCATGGGCTACCAAAAGAACACCTTTGCCGGAATTATCACTCAGGGCCGCCCATCGCACATCCGACCGATTGCCGCAAAACTGGGGTTTCTGATAAAATTCATACATATCCGAAACCGTTGTCTGGTAGAGACCGACCCTTGCGGCTGATTTACGGTCGATATAATTCTCAAAAGGACCACAGCCAAAGTATTGAACCTGTGTCAGATCGGAAGCGACTTTCATATCAAATCCAACTCGCGGCAGCAAACTCGGCCCCTTCGTCATATCAAAACTGTTATCGCAAACAATCAATCCATTCCCATCGACACACCAGCGTGTCAACAGGTAGTATTCAGGGCCCAGATTGGATGTATATTTACTGGTCGTTGTAATCACACAGACCTGCCCAATCATCTCCACATCGAAATTGACGACTTCCTGAACAAACGTCTTAAGAAGATCCCAACCGGACTCTCTGTCGTTATCGCCTCGGGCACGATACACGGTACTTAAGGGTCCATTTGAAGCATCACTGACAATCTGCTTTCCATTCATTTTCAGGTTTGCAATACTGCCGGTAGTTTGGCTGAAAAGCACTTCGGTCGGCCCCGCTGTTACTTTTACACCGCCGGAAACCTGTTCGACGGTCGGCGCTGTTGATTTTGCAATGACCGCCCTGGGCTGAGTGACGGGAAGCTGAAATTGATCATACGCCTGCTCAAAACCGGCTTGTGCATAGAGCGTATCGCCGGCCAGCTTCCAACTGAGATTTACGAAATATTCAACACCGGGCTCGGGGTTCACTGCTGCAAACGGCACCGTCAGTTGTTTTGATGTTCCCGGCGGAACTGAACCAACCGCTAACTGGCCCGACTGAACCGGCAGGCCATTCGCTGTCAACTGCCAATCACAGGTAAACTGGTCAATGTCGATAAAATCATATTCATTGCGTACCTTGATCTTACCTGCTTCGGCATCCATGACGTCAACCAGGATTGATTGGTACAGATACTTCATTTCATGCAATTTAGCCGTCTCACGCCGGTCACCCGTGATGACCCCATTTACACAGAAATTTCCACTGTTAGGCCTGTCACCAAAGCTGCCGCCATATGCAAAGAAGGCGTCATTGCCGGGATCGACACTGCCTCCAAACGGAGAGACAATCGCGGTTTGTCCATCATTGCCATATTTGGAACGAATCCCCTGATCGACAAAGTCCCAAATGCATCCGCCGATAATTTTTCTTTCCTTGCGAAACACATCAACATATTCTTTCAACCCGCCTAAAGCATTCCCCATTGAGTGAGCATATTCACACACAAAGAACGGTTTGGTCAGATCATCGACAGGAAAATCCTGCATCTCCCAAATACGAGGATACATCCTGCTGTACATATCGCCCCACTCGCTATTGCCTTCATAATGAATCGGTCGGGATGAATCGATTTGGAGCATTGCCTCACGCTGATACCTGAAGTTCTCGCCGGGACCGGCTTCGTTGCCCAGCGACCAGAAAACAATACAGGGATAATTTTTGTCGCGTTGAACCATGCGAACCCCCCGGTCAACATGAGCCTGCCGCCACGATGGAAGATTACTCGGCGAATTGTCGCCATAGCCCATTCCGTGCGATTCGACATTTGCCTCATCCATTACATAGAGCCCGTAATAATCACACAGTTCATACCATCGCGGTGTATTGGGATAGTGGCTTGTACGAACAATATTGACATTATTGCGTTTCATGATAAGAATATCTTTGACCATCATCTCTTCAGTCATCACCCGTCCGCGGTCCGGGTCCGTCTCGTGACGATTGACACCCAAAAACTCAACCGGCTTGCCATTGACGAACACCTCTTCATGAATGATTTCAACCTTACGGAAGCCGACCTTGCAAGATGTTGATTCTCCGGCTGAATTGGCCAACACCAGTGTATACAAATAAGGAACTTCTGCTGACCACGTTTTGACTTGTCCGGCATTCAATATCAGGTGAAGTGTTTTATCATCGCCGGATGAAATGGATGTCGCTGCCGACCCGGCTTGAACCATTTGACCAGAGGCATCAAGCAGTTGAGCATTGATTTGTATTGTTTCAGCCCCGGACGAAACATTATTCACCCGGACTTTTACATCCAACGTTCCATTGGTATAAGTCGCATCCAACTTCCCAAGCACAAAGAAATCACGTATCGCCTGCTGTGGCTGGGCATACAGGATCACGTCACGGTAAATGCCGCTTAATCGCCAGAAATCCTGATCTTCCAGGTAACTGCCGTCACTCCAGCGATACGCCTGGGCCGCCACGGTATTTGTTCCAGTCGTTACATATTGAGTGATATCAAATTCTGCCGCCGTCATACTGCCTTGCGAATATCCGACCTCGTGACCGTTGATCCAGACATAAAACGCACTTTGAACGCCCTCAAATTTTATAAATATCTGTTTTCCATTCCAGTCTTGGGGGATTTGAAATTCACGTCGATAGCTGCCAATCGGATTGGGGAGCGTGCTCTTGGTATAGTCACTCGGAACCGGATCCATGATTGATGGCGGATTACTGTTATTAAAGGGATAGTCCGTATTCGAGTAAATTGGCACTCCGTAACCTTCGACCTGCCAATTAGAAGGCACCTTGATCGTTGCCCACTGACTGTCATCGAAATCACTCGCATAAAAGTTCTCCGGCTTATCTGACGGACCGGCAACCCACTTAAATTTCCAGTCACCGTTGAGCAACTGCATCCGCTCAGACTGAGTGCTGTCCATCGCGATCGCATCGATTTCATTTTCATAGACAGCCATCGTTGCATGTGGATCAACCGTATTGATATGTAAAACACTTTGATCCTGCCAATCTATCGCTGCTACATTGCCGACAATAAAAGAGAGTGTTACGAATCCAAGAACCCACAACCTGTTTATCACCATCACCTTGCACCTTTCAATATCAAAAACAGTCAATTTATCTTTGCTGATCACATTTTCAGGTCATCATTTGAATTTTTTACAAAAAGAACCCAACCGTCAGTTTCAGACTACCGTCTCCAAGCTAACATAGAATTCTTCATTACAACTTCGTTTGTATTGGATTTCAACACCCCGTCGGTTTCGCCCGCTCTAAAACAGCACACAGGGTGGGACGCACACGTTGCTCACGCCCCACCCTTTGTATCGCTTATTTGCAAATCACAAACAGTGATTGCTTACTTACGCTTACGAGCGATTGCCAATCCGCCCAATCCCAACAGAACCATTGTCGCCGGTTCCGGAGTGACGGCAAAGTTTTCGACTGTCACCGTCTGTTCGCTGTCCCAAAGAGCCAGGCGGAAACTTTGAAGATCTGCAACAGATTGGCCATCCGCATAATCAATGGCAGCGGTGGTTGACACATAAGGATCTGCGATGCCGATTATATTCAGCGTATAATTCGTCTCGCCGAGTATATACTCAACATGAAGCCCGGTATTTAAATCTGCCACATTGTCATGCACGCCGGCACCATTATCATAATCTTTATGGGTGTAATTCGCTAAAAATCTCTGTGTCCCGAAGGGCGCGCCGCTATCCCCATTCGTATCCGGTTTAAAAAGGAACGTTGCATCGCCAACGTAGTTTCCGCCGTTAAAGTCAGGAATACTGTTGCCGTTGTTCGACAGGTACCAATCGAAGCTGATTACATCTCCGGCAACGAGTGTCAAAGCGGCACTCATGGCCGTGTCTTTGCCGTATACCCCACGCATTTCAGCAGACGTAGAATCAATCGCCGTAAACTCCGACCATACTCCGGCATGGTCGCGGTGTTCTCCACCATACGTTTGCCATGTCAGGGCAGTACCGTCTTTGCCGGTTCCAAAATCAACGCTACCTATGAGATCAGCTTGCGCAGTTACCGCAAAAACAAGACCTAATGCCGCTACAAACAATACTCTTTTCATCTTTCCAATCCTCCACAATAAAATACTTTTCATCTACCTTCTTCATGTGTCATCCTACTCCGGGACACACTTCTCACACACTTCGCATATCAGACCGTTTTGAGAAGTCCGGTGAACCACCCGGACTTCCCCGTTCTGTCTTCTATGAAATCACTTCATTCTCTCAAATCGCTGACTGAATACCTTACGGCAAACAGGTGGGTACAACATTGCATTCAAGCCACTCTTGCGTAAATACTGCAAAGTCATAAAGGTCAACTTTGCAATCTCGATACTCATCGCCGACACCATCCGGACCGGCGACATCAAAATCAGGATTGACAACGCAGATATCGACTCCTGGATTAAAGCTGGTGTATAGACTTGCAATCTCAACTACATCGGCCGCATAACTATAAATGCGAACATCGTCAAGAAGACCTGTGTAAACGGTTGGATCAATATGTCGACCACCGAAGAGAAGATCTCCCGGGCTAGGTGTTACGACGCCGGTACTCGTTGCCTGATTCATCAGGACGCCGTCAATATACACTTTGCCCTCTCCAGTCACAGCATCATAGGTGCCGACAAACAGACGCCAACTGCTGGTATCAAGGTCGGTGTTGCCATACAGATCGCCAAAGGATTGACGCAGCGTATAAACTGCCGTACCAGTCCCGGTCGTGTTCAGCATATACCCGCTCAGAGAGTCTCCTTGTCCTTCATTCGTCACCATGGTTTCCCATGAACCATTCTTGAAGGGCATATTGACCCAAGCGCTAACCGTGAAGCCGCGTACGAAACAGTTGAAAAAGTCAGCGCTGTCCGGGAAGGTAACCACATCTTCCGTATTGCCTTCGAATTCTATTGCACTGCTGTCTATGCCGATCGCATAGTTTGGATCAGGAGAAACACCGTCATGAACGACTGCGTCGGGATACAACGTATCAATCGAGTCGGTCAAATCGCCATCCAGTTTCCACCATCCGATCAGACGTTTGGTTATTAATTGTGCGACATCCGAAGTATCCGGCTGAATGAGACTGTTATCCCCGACACAATAATAGTCACCTTCATCCGCCACCTGAACATCATAAATGGTCAGCGTCGCAGTATCTTGACCGACATAAAGCGTATCCGTCAGATCATCCGCCAGCGGAGCGCCATCCTTGTACCATTGATAGGTTTCAATGTTGATGCCGGCGACCGAAAGAACGGCCTCGGTTGCCCCCAGTGCTACTGTCTGACTGACAGGATCTGTTTGAATGACGGGCGAAGCCGGCTGTGTCGTGAACCACCATTCCGGTCCGGCATGAGGGGTCGGAACACCACCATTGGGATCAATCGCAACGACTCTCCAATAGTACGTTTCGCTATTATCAAGAGCGGGGTCGTAGAAAAAGTCAGCCGGATTATCCGTTGTTGTTTTCACCGGCGGTAAGCCATAATAATAGCTCGGACTTAATTCATTCGCATCGGTTCCAAAATAAACATCGTAAGTCACTCCCAAACCATTCGCCAGGGACAGTTGCTCCCAGCTGAGAATTTGACTTGGCGGCACTTCAAGGCCAACTTCCGGGTCAGGATCGACAGGACGAAACTTGTCAATGAGAGTAATCTTAGCAGCCGAGAACGGGCTACGTGCATTATTGTTCAGATCACGCGGGCCCAGTTCCAGAACAACTGAATCGGCCGTCAGTAGACCGGTATCACAATACGCCCTGGTTCCGTCACTATGATCAAAATTTGCTGCCTGTACCGTTTCAAGAAGATTCGTACCATCCGTGATGTCAATCGCCGGGAAATTGTTGTTACTCCAATCCGTGTTTTGATAAATACGGATCGTGTAGGCACCTCCATAGCCGCTGGCGGCAGCCCAGTCGTTCAACCCGTTGAACGTCACAACAATCGGGTCGCCATCATCCAGCCACTTGTGAAAGATCTGCTCGTAGCTTGTACCGTTGGGCCCATGCTGCCAGAGATTCGAAGAACTCCAGTCAGCAGTCACCAGCCCGCCGGTCCCATTCAAGACCAGCCCTGTGCCGTCTGCAATTGCATTTTCGTCTGAACCGTAAACATCGGTCCACAGACTGCAACCATCTGCGGTTTCGCCCTCCAAGCGGTCTGCTGCATCGTTTCCGGCAATATTGAAACCGATGGGATCACCAAAACCCTGACAGGAACATAGCACCACAAGTGCTAACAATACATAAAAGACTTTCTTTTTCATCATGATTCTCCTTAAAACTAAACGACTTTTATCAATTATTGTTTTAAAATGCATTCATGGAATCGTATGAATTTGACGACCCTATCCTCACATTTGATTGATGAAGCAAAAACACCAAACTAATCGTTTAATTCCAACTCCAGAACAGGATCTCCATAGAGCGCCCAATCCCCGGCATTCCAGTCCGAACATGAAATAAGAGTCAGAAAACGATCGTTGTCATTTATGTTGACGGTCACAAAACCAAAACTTTTATTTGAAAAATCAACCTGTATTCTCTCTCGCGGTTGACCATCAACCAAAACCCACATATCAACGGATGCTTCGTCCTGGAGTGATGTATTGATCAACGTTTCAGATAACCCCCAGGATGATGTAAATTGACTTATTCGTGAGTCGGGTATGATCGCTCGAATGGCTTTCAGATCGAATGTAATGCCTGAATTGGCATGCATCATAATTGCCGGATGCGTCTTTGATCCGTATTCAACTCCATTGAGCCGTGCCGGCCGAATAGAATCTGAATCTCCCTGGAACCCGGTAATTGCCTTGTTCGTAATTTCAATAAAACAACGCCCATCTGTTTTCGGACACTCTTTGAAAATATCTCCCTTAGATGTTACAACGTGTGGCGTGTCGTTTCCTAACGGGACAAAAACACCGTCAATATAAGGGTTTTCCGCCACTTCGAAGTACTGATAATCTTCCTGTACTTTGGCCATCATCGAAAGTTCTGTCACTAATTCTCCCGATGCCGGGTCAATTCCAACACCTTCACGCCCAGTCCCAAAACCATTCCCTCCGCCCAGGATATCGGCCAAATCGATCTTTGTTCGTCCACGCCAGATGAGTTGACTGGCCGAGTCAATTTCTCTTACAAAGTTTTGACCATTGTAGGAAATATCAGAAATTGTTTGATTATGTGCAGAGACTTTTTTAGCGATTCCTTTGCTGACTTCCATACTTGTTTTATCAGACGTATTGCCAGCCACTAAAACCGTCTTGCCTTTCATCACATGGAGAGATGTATTACCCTGAAAATCAGCCTCAACACCGAATTCAGTCCCCAAATCGATAATTCGCGCCGAAGGCGTGTTGACGGTAAAGCCAATCGCTCCCTGAGGAACGGTTGCATAAAGCCGTCCATACGACAGTTTAATTTGACCTTCCGCATGAATTTGAAATTCGACCGGTGCTTCCAGTGTCAGTTTCGCCTCGTTATCGAAGAGCAGTTCAGCCCACCCTTCTTTCAGCAGATAACTGGTGCGTCCTGCAACAAGCCTTTTTCCTTTTTGCATTGAACTGTTAATATCCCATTTGGCATCAATGCTATCGGCCAGTGTCGCAACTTCATAGCTTGATCTCGTCGGCGCAAAACGAATAAACAAGAAGAATAAAAGAATTGCCGCAACAGAGGCAATAAGAGAAACAATTGTACCTTTTTTGATTTGACGATTATGCTTCGGATATTCAACTCTTTGAATCGGCAACTTTTCATTTCCAAGACCGAGTTGTTCTCTTGATATTGCAGGTGCTATATTTTCATATATGGCAAACTCTTGCAGGAGATCTGACTCTGCCAGCGGATTGCTATTGTCATATTGATATAAATCTGAGGAAATGATCTCGTAAACAATTTGTTCCTGTTTGCTGAACTGAACAAAACGCTTAACATAGCGTGGGTCATAAAGAAAATCTTTTAAGATATCGGCATTTTTCTCACTGATTCCCCCTTCAAAATACTGATGAAGCAGTATTTCAAATTGACTGTCAGAAAAATCGGTTGAAGAATTTTGATGGTTCATTGGATAGCTCGTTTTATTCGCCGATAATTTTTATTTGTTTTTTGATACAACGATGCAATGACCGATGTGCCCGGCTAATTGCAACATAGATAGAATTAGCATTTCGATTTAATGATTTTGCTAATTTAAGACCGGTGAGATTATATTTATAACGCTTCTCTAATAATTTTTTGACCGGCTCTGAAAGTTGCGATAAACACTTCTGGAGAATTGAAAATATTTCAGGATTATCTAAAAATGATGTCTTCTCTGATTCAGACTGAATTGAATCTAATATACGATCATCAAAAATCACCTGATGTTTTTTTTGTTCACGCAGATATTTCAATGACTCATTACGGCAAACGACCCATATCCACTTTAATAGATGTGAAGGATCGGAGAACTTCTCAGGACTTTTTAACGCCAGAACACATGTTTTCTGATATAAGTCCTCAGCAACATGGAAATCGCGTACAATAGACCTCATAAACGCGATCAGTTTCACCCGGTTCTTAAGTATTATTTCAACAATTTGGTCATCTTTTAGTGCCATATTAACCTCTATAATTTACAATCCAATAATCGTCTTTTCTTAACATCAAAAACATAAAAAACATAACCTCTGGCCCTCAAAATAAAAAAATGGGCCATTTACAGGATAATTTTCGCTTTTTTTTGATTTTTCGTTAAAATGCACCGATTCTCTCAACCGGTAGTCACTAACCCAAAGGAATGAATAACAGATGGCGAAAGATGTTTTTTTAGATCGTTTAGAGCGTGGAATTGTGATCGGCGACGGTGCGATGGGCACGATGCTGTACAACCAAGGTGCGTTTATCAACACGTGTTTTGATGAGCTGTGTTTGACGCGGGGTGATTTGATCAAGAAGGTCCACGCTGAATATGTCGCGACGGGCTGTGATTTCATTGAAACGAACAGCTTCGGGGCTAATGTGTTCAAGCTGGCTCACTTCGGACTGGCCGATAAAGTGGAAGCAATTAACACGGCGGCGGCTGAAATTGCCAAAGCAGCCGCAGGCGATGCGGCGATGGTGGCTGGATCGGTTGGGCCGACGGGGACGAACAACCCCAACCCCGACAATGAATTGGCCGGATCGCTGGCGGATGCGTTCGGCGTGCAGACGAAGGCACTGGCTAACGCAGGGGTGGATTTTCTGCTGCTGGAGACGTTTACCAATGTGGCTGAACTGCGGATTGCGATTGAGGCGGCAGCGGCGACGGGATTGCCGATTGTGGCGCAGATGACGTGCAGCGAACAGTTTGAAACATTTTTCGGCACGCCAATTGAAAAAGCAATTGCCGAGATTGCCTCGCATGACGCGGTTGTCGCGGTGGGCCTGAATTGCTCACTGGGACCGTCGGATATGCTGGAGGGGCTGAAACGGATTCGGCCGGTGACCGATAAGCCGATTTCGATTCAGCCGAATGCGGGGCTGCCGCGGCGAGTCGAAGGACGGACGCTGTATATGTGTACACCGGAATATATGGCCGAGTATGCGAAGCGGTTTTTTGAAAACGGTGCATCGGTAATCGGCGGCTGCTGCGGGACGACGCCGGGGCATATTAAGGAAATTATTAAATCCGTCCGCACGCTGGCGAAGGCAATGACATTTCAACCGGCGTCGGTGCAGATTTCGGTCAGCGACGAGGCACCGAAGGGACTGGAACCGGTGGCTTTGAACGAAAAAAGCGGCTTCGGGGCCAAGATCGCGGCCGGTGAACCGGTGGCCTGTATTGAGTTGACGCCGCCGCGGGGTGTGGATGCGAATAAGGTGATCGAAAGCGCCAAGCTCTGCAAGGAATACGGAATCGATGCGATTAATATTCCGGATGGGCCGCGGGCGAGTGCGAGGTTGTCGCCGCTGGTAACGGCGTTAAAAATCGAGCAGGCAGCGGAAATCGAGACGATTCTGCATATCTGCTGTCGGGACAAGAATCTGATCGGGCTTCAATCGGATCTGCTGGGGATTCACGCGATGGGTTTGCGGAATGTGTTGTTGATTACGGGCGATCCGCCGAAGCTGGGCGAGTATCCGGATGCGACGGGGGTGTTTGATTTGGATTCGGTGGCGCTGACGAAAGTGGTTGACGGGCTGAACCGGGGACTGGACCTTGCAAGGAATGAGCTGCCGCAGCAATTATCGCTGACGATTGGAGTTGGGGCGAACCCGGTGGCTTCGGAACTGCATCGTGAAATCGAGCGGTTCAAACTCAAAGCCCTGGCGGGAGCTGAGTACGCAATCACGCAGCCGGTATTTGATACGAATATGTTCTTTGAATTTGCCGAGTCGGTGGCCGATTGCGGGCTGCCGTTCATTGCAGGCATCTGGCCGTTTACAAGCTTTAAGAATGCCGAGTTCATGGCCAATGAGGTGCCCGGCGTGGTTGTACCACAGACATTGCTGGACCGGATGTCGAAGGCAACGACGCGGGAAGACGGACGCAAGATCGGAATTGAAATTGCCCAGGAAATGATCGAGACACTGCGGGGCGCAGTGGCGGGATTTGCAGTGAGTGCGCCGTTTGGAAATGTGAAGATTGCACTGGCGGCGTTGGGTAAGCTGGCAGTTAGTGACATATAAAAAATTAAATATTAAAGACCAAAATTGAGGATTCCCGACTACGTCGGGATAGCTGTTTAAATAGATTCCTCACTTCGTTCGGAATGACGATATTTGGTTTGCTGTAACACAATTAATATAAGGACTTCATACGTGGGATTTTGTGATCATGAACTATTGATTTTTGACGGGGCCTGCGGGACGAACCTGCAGACAATGGACATCCCTGAAAATGTCTGGGACGGCAATAAAGGCTGTAACGAATACTTAAACCTATCGTCGCCGGAGTCCATTGTCGAACTGCATACGTCGTTTGTCGATGCAGGTGCGATGGTGATTGAAACGAATACATTCGGAGCAACATCGGTGGTGCTGGCTGAATACGGGCTGGAGTCCAAAGTCGAAGCGATTAACGCCGCGGCGGTGGATAATGCACGGACGGCGATTGGAAGCCGCAAGAACGTATATGTCGCCGGCTCGGTCGGGCCGGGGACAAAGCTGCCGAGCCTGGGGCATATTACGGTGGATGCGTTGGTCGCTTCGCTGAGCGAACAGATTGAGACGCTGGTGAATGCAGGTGTGGACGCGTTGATTGTCGAGACGTGCCAGGATTTGCTGCAGGTGAAAACGGCGATTATTACGTGTATCGAAGTGCTGGAAAAGCTGGGGAAAAGTTTGCCGATTTTGCTATCGGTAACGATTGAGCGGCAGGGAACGATGCTGGTGGGGACGGATATCGCGGCGGTGGTGGCGACGGTGGAGCCGTTTGGGCTATTTTCGCTGGGAATGAACTGTGCGACGGGGCCGGCGGATATGGCATCGCATATTCGGTATCTCAGCCATAATTGGCCTGCACGGATCTCGTGCATTCCAAACCAGGGACTGCCGGAGATTATTGACGGACAGACGACGTATCCGCTCAAGCCGGCTGAATACGCGGCACACATGAAACATTTTATTGAAAAGGAAGGCGTCAGTATTGTCGGGGGGTGCTGCGGGACAACGCCGGAACATATTCGAGCACTGGTTGAGACGGTTGGCGGGATGACACCGGCTAAACGGGAGGTGGTATCATGAAGCCATCCGTATCGAGTTTATACCAAGCTGTGGAACTGGTTCAGCCGATCGCCCCGCTGCTGATCGGGGAGCGATGCAATACGAACGGGTCGAAGAAGTTTCGAGAGATGCTGCTGGCCGATGATTTTGACGGGTGTCTGCAGGTGGCGTTGGATCAGGAGGCCAAGGGAGCGCATGTGCTGGATATCTGCACGGCGTATGCGGGGCGGAATGAGAAGGAGGATTTAAAAACGTTTTTCGGGATGCTGATTTCGTCGGTGAAGCTGCCGTTGATGGTGGATTCGACGCAGGCGGACTGTATCGCGGAGATCTTGAAGATTTATCCGGGTCGATGCATTATTAATTCGATTAACCTGGAAGACGGCGGCGCAA
This sequence comes from Anaerohalosphaeraceae bacterium, assembly GCA_963675155.1. Lineage (GTDB taxonomy): Bacteria > Planctomycetota > Phycisphaerae > Sedimentisphaerales > Anaerohalosphaeraceae > 4572-13. The sequence goes on from OY775912.1 coordinate 3,521,088, forward strand.
ACCTGCACAAGGTATGTACGCTGGCGAAGAAGTACGGGACGGCGGTGGTGGCGCTGACGATCAATAAGGACGGCATGGCGATGACGACGGCCGAAAAGGTGGATACCGCCCAGCAGATTTACGACCTGGCCGTGGGCGAACATGGGTTGCGTCCGATGGATATTCTGTTTGATCCGCTGACATTTACGATCGGGTCCGGCGATGAGAGCCTGCAAGACGCAGGAATACAGACGCTGAACGCTATCCCTGAGATCAAAAAAGCAATGCCCGGAGTAATGACGATTTTGGGGCTGAGCAATATTTCGTTCGGACTTCGGCCGGCGGCTCGTAAAATCCTGAACTCGGTGTTTTTGCATGAGGCGGTTGCAGCCGGACTGGATGCGGCGATTGTGGACACGGCAAAAATCATTCCGTTGGCACAGATCAATGAAGAGGACCGGGAGTTTTGCTTTGATTTGATCTATAACCGGCAAAAGAACGCTGACAAAAATGCGCTCATGTCGTTTATCGATCATTTTGAGGAAAAGGGCGAGGAAGACGACGACGAACAAGGGTCGCAGGACGAAGCGGCAGAAAAGACGCTCGGGCAGATGGTACTGAAAGGCAACAAGGACGGGCTGGACGATGTGCTCACGATTCTGCTGGGACGGTATAAGCCGTTGGATATTATTAATACGCTGCTGGTGCCGGCGATGCGGTATGTGGGTGAGCTGTTCGGCAAGGGAGAGATTCTGCTGCCGTTTGTGCTGCAGTCGGCGGAAGTGATGAAGAAAAGCGTGGCGTTCCTGGAACCGTATATGGACAAGGCCGATGCGTCGGATAAGCTCAAAGTGCTGCTGGCGACGGTTCAGGGCGATGTGCATGACATCGGCAAGAACCTGGTGGACATCATCCTGACCAATAACGGCTACCAGGTTTATAACATCGGTATCAAAATGCCGGCGGAGACGATTATTGCGAAGGCGAAGGAATACGATGTGGACATCATCGGGCTGTCGGGACTCTTGGTGAAGTCGGCGATTGTGATGCAGGAAAGTATGCCGCAGTATAAGGAGGCAGGGTTGAAGACGCCGATTCTGCTGGGCGGTGCGGCGCTGACACCGAAGTTTGTGGCCGAAAGCTGTGTGCCGGGCCATGACAAGGCGGTAGTGTACTGTGCGGATGCGTTCGCGGGTCTCAAAGCCGTGCGAGATTTTGAAGACGGCAAGCTGGAAGCAACGGTTTTTGAGGCGAAGGGGTCTTCGGCGGAACGCAAGTCCATTGGAAAAAATATTGAAATTGATACGACGAACCCGGTGCCGGAGGTGCCCTTCTTCGGGCGCAAGATCGTGACGGATATTGATCCGGCGAAGATTTATCCGTATCTGAACGAACAGGCACTGTTCCGCGGGCGATGGGGGTATCGGCGGGGTAAGATGACGGCCGATGAATACAAGACGCTGACGAATGAGACAGTGATTCCGATGTATGAAACGCTGAAGGAACGCGGGATCGCCGAGGGATTGATCCAGCCGAAGGTGACGTACGGCTACTTTAAATGCTACGGAGACGGTGACAGCGTGTTTGTCCAAGACGAAGGCAAGACCTACGAATTTCCGTTCCCGCGACAGCCGTTTGCACCGGGATTCTGCATTGCGGACTTCTTTAAGCCGGCAGCCAACGGCGGCGATGTGGCGGGCTTTTTCGTGGTGACGATTGGCGATAAAATCGGGCAGGTTGCCAAAGAGCTGTTTGAAAAGGACGCGTATCATGATTATCTGATGCTGCACGGGTTCGGCGTGGAGGTCACTGACGCGCTGGCGGAGTACTGGCACGAGGTGATGCGGGTTGAGATGGGGATCGCGTCGCAGCGACCGGATGATGTGACGGGATTTGTGACGCAGCAGTACCAGGGCAGCCGGTACGGGTTCGGGTATCCGGCGTGTCCGGATCTGGGGGCGCATGAGCATGTGTTTCAGCTATTGCGACCGGAAGAGATTGACGTCAGCTTAACGGAAAATATGGAGATGGTGCCGGAACAGACGACCTCGGCGATTGTGGCCCATCATCCGCAGGCAAAATATTTTGCGGTTTAGTTTTTTTAACCATGAAGTACATGAAGAGCATGAAGTTCTACTTATCATGGCCTTCATGGTAAGATAATTGGCTTAGAGATTAAGGACGAGTGAATATGCAGAAGTATATTTGTATTAATTGCGGGTATATTTATGATCCGGCGGTGGGTGATCCGGAAAACGGGATCGAGCCGGGGACGGCATTTGAGGATTTGCCGGAAGATTGGGTATGCCCGCTGTGCTATGTGAGCAAGGACAATTTTGACCCGGTGGACTGACCCGTTTATTATTATGGACAGCATTTCTTCTGAAATGCAATCAAAAAGGTATATCATTGTCTATCGGAGGCTGTTCACGACTTTGCTCTGTTTTAAGATTTAATTTATTCTGGTTCTGTAAAGCCCAAGCTTCTCCTTTTTCACTTAATTGATATACGATATAGTTATTTCCGTTAAAATCAACTTCGTCTTGCTCTCGTATAAAACCTTTTATTTTTAACGATTTCAAGCTAAGAATTGTTGCGACTTTATTAAAGCCAGCTTTTTCCATCTCATTAGCAATCTGATAGCCAGATGGCCCCTCAGGATCTAGGCTTTCTGCTATTATTATTGCTAAAGTTGTAATTTCATGAGGGCTAAATTCTTCTGTTACCTTGGCTATAGAAATATCCTCAATTGTTCTACTCCTATCAATCCGAGCAATAGATGCTTTAATTCTTTCTATTATTTGATTTTTCAACTCGTTAAAATCACTAGGCGAGCCTGTTTTATAGCGAATAATATGCCTGTGCTGAATATCAAAAGGAAACTTATCTCGAGTTTCTACGCAAATCATTACAACTTCCTTTCCTCTTGCAAGTGCATATCCTAGTTCGAACCACACATTAGGATTATCAGTTGAAATATCAGCTAGGCTTAACAACGAATTCTTAATCCCATCTTGAATATCTTGATACAATATTTTTGTTTTGGGATCTCTGTCCACTCTATAGGCTTCAAGGTCAAGCTCAGAAATTGCAGGATCAATTACTTCATCAAAGCGTTTGTCGAACTCACCATTATCAAAAGGTTGAATAACAAAGCATTTTTCCATTATAAGCTCCTAAAGATAATATTATTTTTCGAGGGCTACGAGGTCTTCGTAAGTTTGGCGTTTTCGGATTATTTCGAATTTTTCGCCGTCGACGAGGACTTCGGCGCAGAGGGGTTTGGCATTGTAGTTGCTGGCCATGGTGTAGCCGTAGGCGCCTGCGCTGAATACGGCGACGAGATCGCCCCGCTCGAGGGGGGGCATGGCCCGGTTTTTGGCAAAATAATCAGTGCCTTCGCAGATGGGGCCGACGAGGTCGATGGTTTCGGTGCCATCCATTTGAAGGTCCTTGACGCGTTTTTCGGGTACGAAGTTATCGGCGACCTTGGCGGGCCAGATGAAGTGGAACGCTTCATACAGGCACGGGCGAATCAGGTCGTTCATGCCGGCATCGACGATGACGAATGTTTTTTCGCCGCCGGATTTTTTGAAGAGTGTGCGGGTGAGCATGATCGCGGCGTTGGCACTAATGCTTTTGCCCGGTTCGAGGATCAGTTTTAGATTCGCGGCTTTGAGCAGCGGGACGATGCCTGCGGCGTAGTCTGCGGCTGAGGGGACGGAGTCTGTTTCGTAGTCTGCGCCGTAGCCGCCGCCAAGGTCGAGGGTATCGATGGTGTGTCCTTTGGCGCGGAGGTCTTCAACGAGCGGCAGGACCTTTTTGACATAGTTGACGTAGGGGTCGATTGTTTTGCCGCCGGAACCGAGGTGGACGTGAATCGCCGACATTTCGACGACGCCGTTAGCGGCGTATTTTTCGTAGATTTTCATTGTATGTTCGATATCGACACCGAACTTGGTTTCCTTGACGCCGGTGGTGATGTGTTTGTGCGAGTCGTACTTGATGTCCGGGTTGACGCGCAAGGCGGCTTTGGTTTTATAGCCGTGTTCGTTGCAGAGCTTGATGAGGTTTTCGAGCTCGGCTTCGGATTCGATGTTGAAATAGCCGATGCCTGCTTTGAGGGCGTCGAGGATTTCGGCGTCCGTTTTGCCGACTCCGGCAAAGACGATTTTGCTCATGTCGGCGCCGGCTTGCTGTGCGCGGTAGAGTTCACCGCCGCTGACAATGTCGAAGCCGCTGCCTGCGCCCGCCAGGTGTTTGAGGATGTTGATATTGCCGCAGGCCTTGATTGAATAGCAGACGGTGGTGTCGATGTCGGCATAGGCGGTCTGGATCTTTTTGAGGTGGTTCAGGAAGGTTGCCTTGCTGTAGATATAGACCGGGGTGCCAACCTCGTTAGCGATTGTTTCGACATCGACGCCTTCGGCGAATAATTGTCCGTTTTTATACGCAAATGAATCCATTGTTTTCCCTTTATACTGTTTTTCAATCATTGCAAAGTAATGGAACTATACCGCAAACGAGGCCAAAAAGCAAATAGATCATTTTGTGAGCGATTGGGAAATTTCCGTTTACATCACATTTCAGATCAATATAATCAGCTAAACGGTATAATACTGAGGAAAAATCAGGATCGAGCTGGCTTTATGGATACAACAGACAATCTCCCCGAAGACCGCAAAACCCGCATCAGTTTCGGCACTGTTTTATTGTATGTGCTTGTCGAAGGTGTTTTCCTGGGCTATCTACTGGCCTTTGGAGCATGGTGGTTTGTGTGTCCCAAAGGATTTCCTTATTATTTACCCCGCTTTTGGACCAACAGTGTCATTCCGCCGGTCGTCATCCTCTTATTGACAGCGGGCCTTTTGGGGGTGATTGGGAAAGGCACGCATCTGTTGAAGATTACCCTATCCATGCTGACAGCGGCTACGATTGCGGCAGTTGTTATCAGCAAACTGCTGTATCCGGTCAGTATGCGAGCGTTTTTTCTGGTTCCGGCATGTGTGTGGGTTGTATTTTTGCTGGTTTTGAGCTGGCGCGTTTTCTGTTTACCCACACAACAGAGCCGCGGAGGACGATGGCTATTACTCGTCAGCATCTTATTCAGTGTGGCGGTTGGAGCATTTTTGCCGTGGTCGCAGCGGAGTTGGCTGCCTGTGACGCGGCCGATTAATGAACCGCTACCGCAGAAAGAGTTTACGCAGTGGAATATCCCGCGAGAACCGGTCCGACTGTCGGATCATGCCGTCTTGAATGCGAAAGAAACTGCTTTGCACTTTACATCCGGAGATACGCAGCTGGATGTTTTTCCGATGCTGCGATTTATCAGCCGGTCACCGGATCGCTGCTGGACGCTGTTTGCCAGACGTGCTGACCGGATTGGACCCCGGCGTGAATTAACCGGCTATTGTAAAGATGATAACTGTATCGCCCTGCGATACTCGGATGACGATCAATCGATTCTTGAAGTCGAAGCGTTCGATTATACAGACTCGGTCCATATCACAAGCTACACCTCCATTAATGAGCCCATTTATTCACACTTAAACTCGTTTACGCAAATGACTTTTCGGGGGAAGGAACAATTATACGTTTCGTTTTCTCCTTTTGGCAATGAACGCTTTGAGATCATGCCCTATGATTACCCGTTCGGCCGCCCGGCTAAGTTCGCATATAAGGGCTTTAAAGAAGATTTCTATGTCGTGCAGGCAAGCAACGCTGAAAAAGGGCCGTTCAGGGATCTTGTCGAGTGCAAATTATTAGAAGACAATCCATTAACCATCACACTTTATGAGGGCAATACGGCTGTGTTTAAGATCACCCTTGATGACTGGGCTAAACAGGCAAGCCGACACTACTCCCCCACCGCCGGATGGGGCGTCCCCGTCAATGCCATCGCATTTAATTTAGTCAACGAGAATCCACCGACGGCGTTTATTCATATCACATTGGGCGACTCCTCGGTCGGGCGAGGATTTGACAGCGTTGGGCATACGCCGGGCATTTATCGCAATCGCATGATTGTCGAGAGGCTGGCGGAATAGGTCATTTTTGGGCTTTGTCCAGCAGCCAATCGTACCATTGGTCCATGCCTTCGCCGGTGGTGGCAGAGACCTGGAAGATTTTTGCATCCGGGTTGACGACACGGATGTCGGCGAGGACGCGTTCGAGGTTGAAGTCGATATAATCGAACAGGTCGATTTTGTTGATGAGGACTACATCGGCCTCGGCGAAGGTGCCGGGGTATTTGACGGGTTTGTCGTCGCCTTCGGGGACGCTGAGCAGGATGACGCGTGCGGATTCGCCCAGATCGAACGCGGAGGGACAGACGAGGTTGCCGACGTTTTCGATGATGACAACATCCATGGTTTCGGCTTTGAGCGTATTCAGTGCACGATGGACCTGTTCGGCGGACAGATGGCAGGCGCCCTGTGTTTCGATCTGCACGGCTTCGGCACCGGCGGCGCGAATCTTCTGGGCATCGGTATCGGTTTTGATGTCGCCTTCGATGACGCCGATTTTGATCTTGCCGATCAAATCCCTGATCGTGCGTGAAATCGTCGTGGTCTTGCCGGAACCGGGCGACGAGATGACATTCAAACACAATACGTCATGTTCGGCGAAAAAGGCTTTGTTCTTTTGGGCACATTCCTCGTTGCGGCTTAAAATCTTTTGATTCAGTGATACTTTCATTCTTCATCCTCAAATTCAATGGTTTCCAGCAGGAGCGGCGCGTCGGACTCGAAATCGAATTCGCCGCTTTGGCACTGTTTGCAAGCCGGGGCGTAGATATCAAATTCAAATACCGTTTGGCACAGTTTGCATTTTGCCTGCAGCGGAACATGCTTGATCGTCAAGGTCATGCCTTCGCAGGCGGTGCCGGCGGCGGCGGCTTCAAACGCAAACTGCATGCACTCGTCATTGAGTGCGTTGAACTGGCCGCAGGAAATAATCGCACCGACCGGTCTGGCTCTGACCTGTTCGGCCTGCTGCAGGATCGTCTGTAAAATACTTTCGGCTACGGCTGTTTCGTGCATTATTTGTCAATTCCTTTTTTATCACTACGCGGCTATATCTTCAGGTCAAAATCTTTCGAGCCGGCCGCGCGATATTTATCACCCTAAAGGGTGTTTTAACATATTCTCGGCAGTTCGCGACCGTACGGCGTTTGGACAATCCGGCGGCCGCCGATTTTCGTTACCAGTTCCACCAATGGTCCGTCTTTGGCTTCACTGACGGTGCCGATCTTTGAAGCTTTGGCTCCCAGCGGATGCCTTTGCCAAAGTTGGAGAGCTTTATCAGCGGCATCAGCCGAAACAACCGCCAAAACTTTGCCTTCGTTGGCAATGTTGAGCAGGTCAAAGCCCAGCATGTCGGCGGCGGTCTGGACGGTTTTATCAATTGGCAAGTCGGTTTCGATTAATTCGACATTGACATTTACCGACTGAGCGACTTCGTTGAGTGTCGCGGCCAATCCGCCACGGGTCGGATCCCGCATGAACTTCACCTCGGCGCCGATTTCGTCGTACAGCATTTGGGTCAGTTCGTGCAGGCAGGCGCAGTCGCTTTTGAGCGGGGTTTGAAATTTCAGGCCCTCACGCTGGGACATAATCGTCATGCCGTGATCGCCGAGAGTGCCATTAATTAAAATCACATCGCCCGGCATAATGCGGCTAAAGGACGGTTCGGCGTTGTCGGCACGCAGGCCAATGCCGGAGGTGTTGATGAAGACGCCGTCAGCGGAGCCCTTTTCGACAACCTTGGTATCGCCGGTGACGATTTTAACGCCGGCGCTTTTAGCGGTTTCGCCGATGCTGTTGAGGATTGTTTCCAATACGTCCAATTCCAATCCCTCTTCGAGAATCAGCGACAGGCTCAGTGCCAGCGGTTTAGCTCCGGCAACCGCCAAGTCATTGACCGTACCGCAGATCGCCAGTTTGCCAATGTCGCCGCCGTTGAAAAACAGCGGCTTGACGACGAAACTGTCGGTCGTGAAACACAACTTGCCGGCGGGCACATCCACGATCGCTGAATCGGTGAGCTGCACCGAGTCACCGTCGCCGAATTTGGGGACGATGGTTTTGGCGATGAGCTCGCCCATCAGCCGGCCGCCGCCGCCGTGAGCCATCATAATTTTTTTCTGTTCATCCATGCCGTTACTTTCCATATTTGTACCATGCCGCGCAGGCGCCTTCGGTGCTGACCATGCAGGGGCCGACGGGTGTGTCGGGTGTGCATTTTTTCCCGAACAGGCCGCATTGCGGCGGGTCGAGCAGGCCGCAGAGAACTTTGCCGCACTGACAGCCCGCGGGTTCTTCGGTCGGGACTTCTTCGATGCCGAAACGATGCAGGGCATCGAATTGTTTGTATTCGTCTTTGAGTTTGAGTGTCGCGCCGGGAATCACGCCCAGCCCACGCCATGCACCGTCACACGGTTCGAACATGTCAGTAATAATCTTCCAGGCAATCTGATTTCCGCCCGGTGTCACGGCGGCTCCGTACACGGAATCCACTGCCGCTTTGCCTTCGGCAATCTGCTCGCAAATTTTTGCCAGCCCTTCGAGAATCTGTACGGCCTCAAAGCCGGCCACCACGCAGGGTCGCTTGAACTGATCGACGACGGGCTGGTAGGCGCGGGAGCCGAGGATCACGCTGACATGGCCCGGGCACAGGAAGGCGTCAATCTTATCGTTTTTCGAACCGAGCAAAGCCAGCATCGCCGGGACGACGAGCTTATGGCCGCAGAGAATGCAGAAGTTGTCAATTCCTTCACGAGCCGCATCGGCAACAGCTACCGCGCTGGGCGGCGTGGTCGTTTCGAACCCGACGGCCACAAACACGACTGTTTTGTCGGGATGTTTTTTCGCCAGTGCCAGGCCGTCGTCGGTGCTGAGGACGATTTTGATATTGTCGCGGTGCAGGCTTTCGAGTGAACCGCCCTTTCCGGGCACGCGAATCATATCGCCGTAGGTGGCGATGATGGTATCGTCACGATGGGCTAAGTCCATCACCACGTCGATGTAGCCCTGATCGGTCACGCAGACCGGACAGCCGGGGCCGCTTAGCAATTTCAACTTCTCCGGCAGCAGCGAACGAATACCGTGGCGAAAAATCGAGACGGTATGCGTGCCGCAGACTTCCATGACCTGAATGGGCTTGTCGACCGTTTGGCAAACGGCTTCAATCGTTTTGCGTGCGGCTTCGATTCGCTGCAGCATCAGTCGCCCTCCTGTTCGGCCTTTTGGCGTTCGGCCTCAAACTCAGCAATCTCCTCGAAAAGTTCCCAGGTCTTGCGGGCCTCTTCTTCATCGACCTTGGCGATTGCATAGCCGGCGTGGATGAGTACGACATCGCCGAGTACAATATCCGGCGTAAGCGTTATGCGGATGTTCCAGCGGTTGCCCATGGCATCGGCTACCGCTTTGTCACCGTCAATTTCAATAATTCTCGCAGGTACCGCTAAGCACATAATTATACTTTCACTAAACCTTGTTCGATCATCTCAGAGGCAATTGCGGCCTGTCCGAGACTGAGACCGCCGTCGTTGACCGGGACTGACTTTTTCCATAATACACGAAATCCGTCTGTCTGCAAACGATCAATCAGTCGATTTGCCAGATAGCGGTTGCAAAACACGCCGCCGGAGAGTGCAGCATCCGACAAGCCATGCACATCGCGGGCTTTTTGCGCCAGTGCCAGCAGGCTGTCACAGACGCTATTATGGAATCGTGCGGCAATCACACCTTTATCGACGCCAATGCGAATATCAGCAATCATCCCCTGTAAAAGGCTCTTGTATCCTATCTTCCATACGCCGCGGGAATCGGTCAGTTCAACCGGATAAGCGTCATCGACGCCTTTTTTAATCACCGCTTCCAGGGCAATTGGCAGTTCCGCTTCAAACCGGTTGCGGGTACCCAAGCCCAGCAGAGCGGCGGCGGCATCGAACAGTCGCCCGAGACTGGAGGTGGGCGTGGTATTGAGGCCCTTTTCGATTTGCGTCAGGATCAATTGAATCTTATCAGCATCCGATTCAATGGCTGCCACGAGATCAGCATTATCCGAAACCCCATCGGCTCCCAGCAATCCCACCAGCGGGCGGACAGCTTCTTTGGAGGCCTTATCACCGCCGGCCAAGGGGTAATAGGCCAACTGACCGAATCGGTCGAAGGCGGTCAGTGAGACAATTAAACATTCACAGCCCCAGATCGCCCCATCGCTGCCGTAACCGGTGCCGTCGGCAACCAAGCCGATAACGGGACCGGTTTGGTCAAAGTCAGCCAGCACCGAGGCGATATGCGCCCAGTGATGCTGAACACGTAACAATCCGACCCCGTCAAACTGTTCGGCAAAATGGGTTGACAGGTAGCCGGGATGTAAGTCGCAAACGACCACTTTCGGGTCAACCTCGAACAGTTTCCGCAGATGCTCGACGGACCGTGTGTAATGGCGATAAACCCGCCCGTCGGCCAGATCACCAATGTGTTCGCTCATCAAATATTGATTACCGCGAACAAAACAGAAAGTATTTTTCAAATCGGCGCCGGCGGCAAAGATGTCCACTTTAGTCGATTGGCTTCGATGAATTGGCGTGGGCACATAGCCGCGAGACCGCCGCAGCATTGCCGGCTGCAGGTTGACGACCTGTAGAACCGAATCATCAACCTGCCGGAATATGTCACGGTCGTGCATCAAAAACACATCAGCAATGTCGCCCAGTTCGTCCACAGCCTGATCGTTTCTGCAGATCAGCGGCTCATCGGACAGATTGGCGCTGGTCATAACCAGCACATCAATACCCGCTTCGGCAAACAGCAAGTGATGCAGCGGGGTATAAGGCAGCATGAATCCGAATCGATCGGTTCCATCGGCGACTGACGGAGCGATTGCATTGGAGTCTTTTTTATCCAGCAGAACAATCGGTGCTTCGGGACTTTTCAGCAACTGCTCGCTGGCAGCATCAATGAGTCCATATTTTTTTATACCGGCGATTGATGCAGCCATCAGGGCAAACGGCTTTGCGTCGCGGCGTTTGCGTTTTCTCAATTCACACACAGCCTGTTCATTCAGTGCATCGACCGCCAGATGAAATCCGCCCAGACCCTTGATAGCAGCAATACCGCCCTTTCGCAAGATCTCCGCACATTTAGCAATCACTGCATCGGAATCAGTTTCGATTGTCGCACCGCTTTTATCAGTCAGCCATATTTTCGGTCCGCAGTCCGGACAAGCCGCCGGCTGAGCATGAAACCGTCTGTCGGCAATATCTTCGTATTGGGCTCTGCATTTATCACACATCCCAAAAGCTGACATCGTGGTGTTGGGACGGTCATAGGGAATCGTCTGGATGATGGAATATCGGGGGCCGCAATGGGTACAGTTGATGAATGGATAACGATAACGGAAATCAGCACTGTCCTGCATCTCCGACAGGCACGCTTGACAGGTCGCACAGTCGGGCATGACCTGCGAAACGGGATCACCGGCAGCATCGCTTTGATTAATTTGAAACACTGATTCACCAGGAATCGTTTCGACCGTTTCGATGCGGCAGTCGGCAATTGTCATTAATGCCGGATATCCATCCTGTGATGAATCCCGCAGAGACTGAGTGAACACATCCAGCCTGTCGGCGGCTCCCTGCACCTGAATTGTCACCCCGGCGGTATCGTTAAGCACCCAGCCGGTCAATTGAGAGCCTCGCGCCAGTCGATAGATGAACGGGCGGCACCCAACCCCCTGCACGCGGCCTTTGATTGTGATCTGTCGTCGCTGCAAATCGTCCTTCACTGTCTTAACACTCACTAGTTGAAGGCCCCATTATATGAATTCTTGCCGTTGACCCAACGGAAAACACCCATATTTTCATAAAAGATTTGGAAAAGGAAGAAAAAAAGGTACCCCCGAAAATAAAAAATTAATACTAAACGCCTGATAATATCGTTTATTTTCACTAAAAAACAAACAAGTTAAAGATTTTCAACAAAAAACAGAAATCCACGTTAACATCCACTTAATATTTCATTGACATTACGCCCTCGTTCGGTTATACTTAGTCTTAATGTTAGTGAAGACAATAAACCTATGGGGGTTTGACCAGTGATATTTGCAACACATATTTTTAAATATTATCGCATTAAAGAGGCCGGAAGAGCACCGCCGGGAAACCAAATGAGACTTCTTTTTTTATGCCAACGATAGAAACCAATTATTTGATGACGCAATTATAGTTAACGGGTATGAACAAATGAACGGACCAGCACTGAAAAACGTAAATAAGAGTAAGCAGTCGTCACCACCGGATTTATTCAAATTGACGCGGGGGCCACCGAATAAGTGAACAGAAGTATTTTGTCTCTGTTCTTCGACCCCCGCACCTTCATACAGCACATTGAACCAGTTTGGTTCTTTTTTTATGCGCACTGCCTCACTCTATGGGCCATTCGCCGGACACTCATTACTTGCAAAACCCGATCTGACCATCGGAATGCTACCAACGTATCTGCACACTTTGGAGGTCCTCGATGGTTGGGGATTTGAAAAAGAGTGTGCTGCTCTGCTTGTCCCAAGTGTAATCGGCAAATTCCTGACCGTCGATTGTCATGTGAGTCGGCTCTTTCGGTAAACGAATCCGGGAAACAATATTCACTCCCTTGGGAGCGGTCAGTTCGAACGTCACACCGTTTTCGGTGTCTTTCCATGTTTCAAATCGGGCCGCAGACGCAATTGGCTGGGCTTTACCGGTCTCGAGTTTATTTAAATCCATCAGCCAGACGCGTTGGCCGGGTTTGACGGTCACTTTTTTCAGGACGGGCAGCTTTGCATTGAAAATATCCACAAAAAGCCCTTCCAGTTCAAGCGGCTGTTCGCTGACTGAATCCTGCAGGCAGGCGGCAAGGATATAGGGACCGCGGTTGAGCTGCAGGAAATTACTCTCGGTGTACTTGAGCCCAACCATTTCGCCGGCTTTTTTCACCAGCGAACGGTATTCATCGGCGGCCTTTTCAGAGCGGGTGTAATAGGCGGGATGTTTTCTGTCGATCAAAACGTGGCCTTTGCCGAATGTGTATTGTCCGCTTTGGGCAGTCCGGCTCAGGCTCAGCAATTCCATTAAATGCTGAGACGGTGCGTCATAGTCACTTTTGCCCGTATTCCACCAGTGCGAGACGGTGTTGAACGGATCGGTATCGGCACCCACATAAATCAGAACGCCGCCTTTGGCGGTCCACTCGGCCAGTGCCTGATTAATTGCCGGGGTTTGCGGCTTAATGAACTCATAGCTGACCACGAGTACCTTGTATCCATCCAGATAATTGGCGAACCGGGTGGTGTTGTCAAGCTGAACGGGCTGGACGGGGACGCCGTGCTTGACGAGTGGAAGGGTTAAGCCGTAAAAGCCGGAGAAATCATGTACTTCAGATGCATCAGATTTTGTCGAGTCATCTTTATTATTTTTTGCCGCCAGTCGAAATGCGGGCTCCGCACGTTGGAACATCCCGGAATCGGCAATCAGCACGCCGATGCCGTGAGTCGCATTGATCCATTCGATCTCGGACTGGTTCATATCGCGAAGCTGGTTAAAGACCGTACAGAGAATGGTCGCATAGTCCGGCGGGATGGGTTTGCCGTTGTCTGAATTGCTCGGATAATTCTTTTGGAAAACGCGCGGGGGCCACGGACAGATTTCATAGTGCCATACGTGCGGATGCAGCAGCGAAGCAATGAGCGTCGCCTTGTAATTATACTGATAATCCGTCCAGTCATATCGCGGATTATCTTCAATCGGGTCATGGAGAAACCACATGCGGCGATTGGTATTGCGAACCAGTTCCTGCATCACGCCGTACTCGAGGAAAGCGGTTTCAAAGGTCCGCTCGGCCCGTTTGCCCTGGTACACATTCTCGGTTCGTGAGGTGCCCGTCCAGATTTGTGCGATGCATCCGTCAATGACATCCGAGTCGATCAATGACGACTGCGGCGAAACAATCCCCCATTGTGTATAGTTAATGAGGCTGTGCGTCGGCACATAGAAGCGGACTTGTCGGTTGTATTTTCGTTGTGCGTATTCTTTGCAAGCTTCGGCCACACGGCGAAGTGTTCGACTGTAGAGATAGTATTTCAATCGGCTGGCCTTGTATTGCGCATCAGGTGATGAATCGGCGCGAACATACGGCTCATGGTAAAACAGTTCCCATTCGCGTTTGAACGCCTCGGAAAAGCCGGTATAGGCCCAAAACTCCGGCTCTTCGAGATGAATCGCAACCACCCCGGCGTCGATCATCAGCTTTAGTTTTTCGGACATGTAATCGGCAAACTCGATGGACGGAACAATATAGGGGGTGCGGTAGCCGTGACCTTTTTCCGCACCGTTGGCTTCGATTTGAATCAGAGACATGATATCATTACCCTCGATGTCTCTGAAATCGGCGTAGCGACCCCAGGCGATGCCGGTCATCAGTTGCGGCACATAGCCTTTATCGGCCCACGACTTGATGTATTTGGGAAGATCCGGGTTGTCGGCTCCGTACACCATCGCAAAATCATTGCGGAAATCGGTATACGGATTGTAAGGTCCGTGGTCCTGAAAGCCGGTCAACTCGAGGCTGCGATCGGTCACAAGCCGCACATCAGCAGCAGCATTCAGCGGAGAGATCAGAGCCAGTAAGATATAAATTGCCGTCAGTACGATGGATTGTTTCATGATATTTGTCCTTATCGGTCATTCACTTTTTTAATTTGGATCGCTTGTATCATCACTTTCGAGCGAATTGTCGCAACGGAGATAATACCGAGTATTGGTGATTCGGTCAATCATTTTCAACGAAGAACTCAACCAACGGTCATCGAGTTAAGTTTGGATGACGGCAGCCTGAAATTCGCTTTATTATATTATACTTGCGGCATTTGGTGCTTTTATGCACAATAATTGAAATAAATGCGATGGTCGGTACGTTCTTGACTGTGATGAATTGCTTCACTGCCAACTTGCAGCAATGAAGCCGTTGCTAAAATTGCTAAACATTCAGAAAGGATATAACCGGATGGGCAATCGATCAGGTCTTTCATTAAATTTTATTGGGTCTTTTTTGGCACTTTTGATTATGACGACACCGGTCTTTGCCGTCATGGACCGTACGGCAATTGAGGCGGGGCTGAAAAGCCATGACCGCGCACTGCACATCAAAGACGGCTGGATTCGAGATCCTTATATTATCCTGGCACCGGACGGTTATTACTACCTGACAGGTACAACGCAAAGCCCCGAGCAACTGAAAACCCAAGAAACCGAGTATAATATCGGATTGGGAAAAACAAGTCTGGTTGGCTGGCAGGTACAGGTTTGGCGCAGCACAAATATGATTGAGTGGGAATCGCTGGGCGTGCCTTTCACGTTAAAAGACGGTATCTGGTCCACAGCAAAACCTGAAAAGTTTAAATCGGTCGATAAAACACAGTGGCGTTTGTGGGCACCGGAAGTGCATTGGCTCGGCGACCGCTGGGCTCTGGTGCATACCAGTCCTTCACCGGTGCGGAGTTCGAACCTGGCATTATCGGCAGGCAAGGAGATCAAAGGGCCGTGGACACATCCGATGGGAACGGATATCGGGCATCGGCACGACCCGTCCTTGTTTAAGGATGATGACGGCACTTGGTACCTGCTTTATCAGAACACCCTGGTGGTACCGCTGAGTCAGGATTTCAGCCGCTTTACGGCAGAGCCGGTCCGCATCGATCCGGCGGGCAGTCGCCCGGGGCCCAATGGCAAACCCATCAGCCGAATTGGACATGAAGGCGCGACCCTGCGTAAGATCGGAACCAAATATGTTCACTTCGGAACGGCCTGGTCCACTGATACAGGGCGGAAAGGGTCCTACAATCTTTATTACTGCACATCTGACAAGATCACCGGTCCGTATGGGCCGCGTCGTTTTGCCGGACGGTTTCTCGGTCACGGCACGCCGTTTCAGGACAAACAAGGCCGCTGGTGGTGTACGGCGTTCTTTAATGCGAATGTCCCGCCGCTGGACCGCAAGGGGATTGGCACCAAGGACCTGAGTGAAACAGCCCAGACGATCAACCCACAGGGGACAACAATTGTGCCGCTGGAGGTTAAAATTCTTGACAACGGCGATATTACGATTCGCGCCAAAGACCCGGACTATGCCAACCCCGGGCCTGACGAGTCACAGAAATTTCAAGAAGGTTCAATAAAATAATCGCTTGCTAAAATTGCTGCGAACAAAGAAAGGATCGACACGATGTTCTTGAAACGACGACTGGTTTTGGGAGTGATTTTGCTTGGGGCGGTGACAGTGATGGCAGCGGACTCAAAACGTCCGAATCTGGTGTTTATTATTGCCGACGACTGCACACATCGGGACATAGGTTGTTACGGCGGGCAGGCGTATACGCCGCATATTGACAAACTGGCCGGCGAAGGCATGCGGTTTACCCGATGTTTTCAAACAGCGCCCATGTGTTCGCCGACACGTCATAATCTTTACACGGGACTTTACCCGGTCAAAAGCGGGGCCTATCCCAATCACACGTTTGCGAAAGATGACGTCAAGAGTATCGTGCATTATCTGAAGCCGCTGGGATATCGCGTGGCCCTGTCGGGCAAAACGCACATTGCGCCAAAATCAGTGTTTCCTTTTGAATACAGCTATCATAAGGGAAAATTAGAAACGGTTATCGACATGAAGGCGATCGACGGCTTGATGAGCGAAAGCACGCAGAACGGTAAACCGTTTGCGCTGTTTGCCTGTTCCAATGAGCCGCACACGCCCTGGAACAAGGGCGAGGAATACCGCAGCCGGTACGATGCCAAGACGCTTAAACTGCGACCTTATATGGTGGATACGCCGCTGACCCGAGAAAAATATGTTAACTATCTGGCGGAAATCACTTTTTTTGATCAAGAGGTCGGACAGATTTTAGCAATGCTTCAAGAACACGGGCTGGAAGAGAATACGTTGGTGATGGTCGTTTCCGAACAGGGCAATAGTTTTCCGTTTGCAAAATGGACCTGTTATGATTCAGGGTTGCAGTCGATGATGCTGGTGCGCTGGCCGGGCAAGGTCGCGGCGGGAAGCCAGACCGATGCGATGGTAGAATACGTCGATGTCTGTCCGACGTTTGTCGAAGCCGTCGGCGGCGTTCCGGATGCGGTACTGGACGGCAAGAGCATCGTGCCGGTGCTATTGGGCAAGACGAATCAGCATAAAACACATGTATTCGGAATTCAAACGACACGCGGTATTTATGAGGGACCAGACCACTACCCGATTCGCTCGGTGCGCAGCGAACAGTATCAGCTGATTTTAAATCTTGACCCACAGGCAAAGTTTTCTAATACGAGTAATACTACGGACTGGTTCAAGTCATGGCAGCAGGCTGCAGATGCAGGCGATGCCCATGCCAAGGCGATGGTCCTGCGGCATCATTTCCGCCCGGCGGTAGAATTGTATGACGTGGTCAAAGACCCGTATGAGATGAACAATCTGGCCGATGACGAAAAGTATACAAAAGTCAAAGCTGAGTTAAAAAAGACGTTGGAAGACTGGATGGCATCGCAAGGCGACAAGGGAATGGAAACCGAGCTGAAAGCGTTTGAACATATGGTGTCGGGCAATGCTCAATACAAAGCCTGGGCCAAAGAAAACCGCCCCAAAAAGAAAAAATAATCACTAAAATTCATTCGCAATCATACTATATTTGCGTTTGCAGACGGATCATTTCCTGCTGGATGATTTTTCGGGCGTGGCGTGTGTCCAGAACACCGACGGCCTTGTCATCGGCTTGAGCAACAACCGGAAGTTGCTCGGCCCCCAAGTCGATCATGCGATCTAGTCCTTCCCGCAACGGAATGGTTTCGCAAACAGATTCCTTACCATGAACCAGCACATCGGCGACCACCATCCACTCCCAGCAGTCGGTTTCCAGCAGAATCTCACGCAAATGCCCCAATGTCAGCATCCCCGCCAGTTTGCCCTGTGCATCTACCACGGGATATGCCAGGTTCTCGCCGCCAACAAATCGCTTGAGGGCTTGTGAAAGCTGATCGGTCAGCTTCAGTGGCTTAACTTCTTTCAATGTCGCCTGCCCGACCGTGAGCCGTTCGATGACATCGACCTCGGTAATGTTGCGGTCATTTTCACCGGCCCAACGAACACTGTATTTGACCATGGCCGGACCAATGATCTGGACGATCAGGGTCGTGGCCGTAACACCGGAGACGATCACCTCCCCCAGTGACATCGTGTCGGTGATCATGATATCCCCCAAATGCTGGCTGGCCATAATTGACAAACCGATTGCGACACCGCCCTGTGCGAAGATACCCGTGCCGGCATATTTTTGAACCACGTCGGCAGCACCGGACAGTTTGGCACCGACATAACAGCCGACCCACTTGCCGGCACTGCGAAAAACAACATACAACGCCACAATACCCCATAGCCACCCCGGCATATTGGCAAAGCCCAGACGCGCACCCACCATGACAAAAAACATCACGTAAATCGGGCCGGAAAAGCTGCGGATCAGCTTAAACAATTCCTCGCTGCGATGCGGCACACGGTTGACCAGTAAAAGCCCCATGGCCATCGTCACCAGGATTACATCCAGATGCAGCGCACTGGCCAAGCCGATCATACATAAGAGCATTCCGACCGTAATCGCGAGCATGCGTTCTTTTTGGTGGTGAACGTATCTTAGAAAAAGCACCATGATACCGCCGCCGATAAGGCCAAAGACCACCGACCCGACCAGTTCGATACTGATCTTCGTCAACTCATGAATAATCGAACCGCCCTGCCCCAGCAGCATCTCGGCACAACTGGTGCCGATGCCGTATAAGGTCATTGCCAATGCATCGTCCAACGCGACAATTGCAATGATGGTTGTTGTCAAAACGCCCTTGGCGCGATATTCCCAGAGCACTTCAACAGTCGAAGCCGGGTCGGTCGCAGAAGCAATCGCCCCCAGCACCACGCCGGCGGCCAGCGAAGCAGCAAAATTGCCCGTAACCCAATAGATCAAGCCGAAGGTCGTCGCACCCACCAGAACAAATGCCAAAATGCCTTCCCACAGGAGGATCTGGGTAAATTGTTTGCCGTATTTTTTGAATGTCTCAAACTGCAATTCGCCGCCGACCAGGAAGCCAATGATGCCGAGGGCGAACCATGTGAAGGAGCGAAGGTTTTCGATGTCGCCGCCGTCGAGGAGTTTGAGACCGCTTTTGCCGATCAGGATACCGAATGCGATATAGCCGACGACCTGCGGGATGCGAATCTTCTGAAAGAACCATGCTCCCAACGCCCCGCCGAGTACGCCAATACCCAGCAGCACCAGAATCCCGAAATGAATATCAATCATTGCTAAACTGTTAGAAGCCATTAGTTTGCCTTGCCCCCATGTGTCAGAAGTTCATAAATCTTGCTGGCGTCATCGGCCTGCATCAGCATCTCACGCAGAACCGGGTTGCGAACCCGCCCGCTGATCGCCGCCATGGTCTTGATATGCTGGGTGTGCTGGTCTGCACCGGCCAGTATCATAAAAATCAGCCGCACCGGTTCGCCATCCAGCGATTCGTAATCGGCCAACTCACCCCGAGCCAATCCGACAGCCATCATCAGATCATCAATGCCATTCATGCGAACATGTGGAATACCGATCTTTAACCCAATTCCGGTACTCATCAGCTTTTCACGCTGAAAAATGCCCTCGACAATCGCCTCTTTCTGTGAAATGACTCCATTATCCGACAGTTTTTCCAGCATCTCCAGCAACGCCGCATCTTTGGAATCCGAATCCAGGAGCATGACGTTTTCAACTGCAAGAATATCCTTAATTGCCAGAGGAGAAAAAGTGACGCTTTTTTTAGATGAACCGGAAAGCTGCTCATCGACCCATTTCTCGACCTCTTGTCGCTTGAATCGCCAAGTCGTACCGAGCTTGCCACAGGGAATCGTCCCGCTGGTGGCCCAGTCGTACACCGTGCGTTCGGAGACCCGCAAAAACTCCGCAACTTCTTGTACTGTCATGATTTCCGGTTTTTCACTCTGCATGTCCATGACTCCTGATCAACGATCGAAATATCTCGTAATAAATAACAATAAACTAAACTAAAAACAAGAAAAAGCATTGTATGCGAAATAGTACACTAAATGCAAGAGAATTCATAAGGATGGTCAAAATTAGATGGATTTCAGGACGAAGAACGAGTCATTTTAGACGGAGAAACCGTCAATCGTTCATTTCAGAATGTTTTTGAAGCCAATTCATGACCCATTCAGTGGCTTTTTCTTTGGTTTGGAGCTTTTCTTCGAGTTGGACGATGTAGAGTTCCTGTGCCAACTGCCCTACCATCGGGCCGGGGGTGGCGCCGAGTTCCATGAGTTCGTGGCCGTTGAGCAGCGGTTCGGGGTGGATGTCTTTGTCTTCAATTTCATCGGATCGCTTGCGGACTGTCTCCAAGACCTGAGCGCTTTCGCCTTTGGCCTGTTGAATCGCCTGCTGGAATGTCAGCAAGTCCCAAAAATATGGCTCGTGCATCAGCAGTTTGAGCTTTGACAGCGGCAGTTCTGCATCCAGAAGTACGCCTTGATTATCCAGAAGAAATTTTACATGTTTGAGTTGCGAATTGCTGAGTTTGAGCTTTTTGCATTGATTAATCGCGGTTTTTGTCTCGAATCCGGCCCACATCGCTGCCATCGCCAGCGGAAAATCGACCGCATCAGGCAGTTGGTCCAGCACCGCAACACCAAAATCGGCCAATTCGCCCTCAAAACAGGAAAATATCGCTTTCGCCAAGCCCGATTGCATCAATAGTGTCACCCCACACGTGCGATTGGGATGCGCGAGAATCTGCTCGATTTCCATAAGAATGCGTTCGGCGCTGATGCCGGTGATCTTGCCCGCGTGGGTCTGAATGGATTGCCACGTAGCCGGTTCGATCTCGAAATCCAGCTTGACGGCAAAACGCACCGCCCGCAGCATCCTCAGATAATCCTCGCTGAAACGCTCGTCAGGGGTGCCAATCGTCCGCAAAATCCGTTTTTCCAAATCCTGTCGGCCGTTTACAAAATCGAGCACCTTGTCTTCGATAGGATCGTAAAACATACCGTTGACGGTAAAATCCCGCCGGGACGCGTCCTCCTTCATGGAGGCAAATTCGACATGGGACGGATGGCGGCCGTCCTGATAGCCGCCCTCGGTGCGGAAGGTGGCGACTTCAACCTGTTCGGAGCCAATCAGAACAACGACAACGCCAAACTGGGCACCGATTTCCAGTGTCCGCCTGAAACAGGCCACAACCTGCTTGGGCACCGCATTGGTAACAACATCATAATCCTTGGCCACCCTGCTCAAGAGACGATCGCGCACACACCCCCCGGCAAACAGAGCCTCGTGCCCCGCTTCCCTGAGCCTGCGAACAATCTTTAAAGCAGCATCCTGATTCGACATACAATCCGATCCTAAATGATAACGGCATCATTCTTTCATTAAATGCCCCTTCTGTCAAAGACTTTTCCAAAGGTCCGGAATATCTCATTTCAGGAGTCAGTAGAAATACCTTGTTATTTGAGCTTGCAAACAGTATTATTAAGCCAGATGAAATATCCATTGGGGCAAGGAATAAAAGAACTGCCTTCCAACACAAAATATTTTTCGTAAAGGGCCATTATGACAACCAACAAGCTTATTTCCATGATCTTTTCATGTTTCCTTATCATCTCAAGTTGTGTTTTAGCCGCTGCTGAATCGTCAGCCAAGCCAGCGGCAGCTTTGAGCGGTCTGGAATGGGTTAAAGGCGACCCGGTTGAGAGTTTTAAGCCGGGACAGGCGTATGTTGTGGAGTTCTGGGCAACGTGGTGTCCGCCGTGCAAAGCAAGCATCCCGCATCTGACCGAACTGCAGGCAAAGTATAAAGATAAAAAACTCACTGTGATCGGCGTTTCAACAGATATGGCCGTACAAACAGGGGGCGTCATCACAAAAGAGGCCGTCGATATCGTAAAGCCATTTGTCGAATCAATGGGCGACAAGATGAACTACACGGTTGCTGTCGACTCCAAACAGCTCGCTTCAAAGAATTACATGACCGCATACGGTGTGCAGGGGATTCCCGCGGCCTTTATCGTTGACGGAAAAGGTAAGATCGTCTGGAACGGTCACCCGAGCGGCGAAATGGATGAGATTTTAGAGTTGGTGCTGGCCGGTTCCTATGACCCGGTGGCGTTTCAGAAGAAAAAGGCCGAAGAAGCCGCTTTGCAGAAACAACTCATGGAATGGTTTACGGATTACTTCACCAAGGTGCAGGCCGGCGAGCCGCAGGAAACAACCCGGCCGATTGTACAGCAGTTTATGGAAAAGGCGCCCGCTGACGGTCTGAATGCCGTGACATGGAATATGCTGACACGTATCCCGAAAGAAAACCGGGATTTGGAGATCGCTTTAACGGCGGCTGAAAAATCGGTCAAGCTAACCGAGGAAAAAGATCCGGCCGCCTTGGATTTGTATGCGATGGCGTTGTTTGAAAGCGGCCGCTTCGCTGAGGCACTCAAGGCCGAGCAAAAGGCTTACGATCTGCTGGCCGACGAGCCGGAGATTCAGAAACAACTGCTGGAAAGCCTTGAAAAATACAAAGCCGCGGCCGAGAAAAAAGAATCCTAAACAGTCTTACCCCCACAATTTTGCGGAGTCAACACAATGAAACGAAACATTCTGCTTATTTCACTGTTATCGGTAATATTGTTTGGTTGCGCAAATACATCTGCCCAACAAGAGTCCACATCGTCGGAGTCCTATACCACACAGAAAGACATCCTTTACCGTGACAAATCCGTTGCCGAAAAGGATGCGTATATCAACGAACGCTGTCGGCTGGATGTGTATTACCCCACGGATCAAAAAGGATTCGCTACGGTTGTCTGGTTTCATGGCGGCGGGATTACCGGGGGTGAGCGGTATATTCCCGAGCAGTTCAAGAATCAGCATATCGCCGTGGTCACCGTCAATTACCGCCTGTCTCCGAAGGTAAGCTGTCCGGCGTATATTGATGACGTCGCGGCGGCGGTTGCCTGGACGTTTAAAAATATCGCCCAATACGGCGGTGATCCCGAGTTGATTTTCGTCTCCGGACACTCGGCGGGCGGGTACCTGACCAGCATGGTCGGTCTGGATAAACAATGGCTGGCGAAGTATGATGTGGACGCCAATAACATCGCGGCGTTGCTGCCGGTCAGCGGACATACCATCACGCATTTTACCGTTCGCAAAGAACGCGGCATTGCGGGCACACAACCGATCATTGACGAATTCGCCCCGCTATATCATGTCCGCGCCGATGCACCGCCACTGGTGTTGATGACCGGCGACCGCGACTTGGAAATGCTTGGGCGATACGAAGAAAACGCCTATCTGTGGCGGATGATGAAAAAAGTCGGCCATACGGATACGGTTATCTATGAAATTCAGGGCTTTGATCACGGCGGCATGGTGAATCCCGCCTATGATATTGTCCTGCGATACATCAGAGAACGATCAAACCAGCTAAACAAGCAATAGCTGCCAATAACCGACATCAATCCATTGATCAAATTTATAGCCGGTTTCTTTGAAGTGCGCGACCTGTTCAAATCCAAATTGTTCATGCAGGCGGACACTGGGATCATTCG
Organism: Anaerohalosphaeraceae bacterium; assembly: GCA_963675155.1. Taxonomy (GTDB): domain Bacteria; phylum Planctomycetota; class Phycisphaerae; order Sedimentisphaerales; family Anaerohalosphaeraceae; genus 4572-13. The sequence continues at coordinate 3,544,754 of OY775912.1, forward strand.
GCAGCGAAATACAGCCAACAACGGTATGGATTGAGGTTTGCCGCACACGGTCCAGAAGCGCAGAAAATAATACCTTTCCGATGCCCTTGCCGACTGCATCGGCATGCAGGTAAATCGTACACTCCACGGTATGACGATAGGCGGATCGGTTTCGAAATTCGCCGACATAAGCATAACCCATCACCCGATCATCCTGCGCAAACACAAGCCACGGATAAGACGCGGTAGCCGAGGTAATGCGATTCTGCATCTGGTCAACCGAAACCGGTGTCTCTTCAAATGTGACAATCGTATCGGTCACATAATGGTTATAAATCTCACAAATCGCTGCCGCGTCAGCTAGCGTTACATCACGAATCATAGAATATCCTCTGGCTGCTCAACAACCTTTGATTCAGATGTATCTTTATCTTGCGGTTTTTGGAAGAAGGCTATTTTCATGTTGCCCCACTCACGCAGATCTACCTGCTGCAATTCGCCGTAGGCGTCTTCAATATGTGACCGCAAATGCGTTCGCAGCGTCACCATGCCGCCCTTATTGACCTGGGTAGCGATCAACTCCATCATTTTGGCGACCTGTGAGCCGGCTGCGCAGTTGGTACTCATCTTGTACGGCGGATCGACGAAGACGAGGTCATAGCCGCCGTACTCGGGCGTCATGGCCGCCCCGACCTTAAGGATGTTGGCACAGACGCTCTTGGACTCGGCGAGGAAGCCGGCCTTTTCGATATTGCGATCGAGAATTTCGATGACTTTGCGGCTGCCGTCGATGAACGTGCAGAACGTCGCTCCGCGGCTGAGGGCCTCCAGTCCCATCGAGCCGGTGCCGCTGAACAGGTCGGCCACGATGCAGTCGGCCAGTTTGCCCTTGCTGTACAGAATACTGAACAACGCTTCCTTAACCCGATCCGTAATCGGCCGGGTATCCTGTCCCTTCGGCGGCAGCAACCGCATCCCACGTTTTGAACCTGCTATAATTCTCATTGCTTCCTTTTTCTTTCTATTTTTTTGACTCTAAAACCTAAAAATAGTCAACCCAAACCGATATTGTCCCATGTAGAACGTATCGGTGATGTTTTAACCTTTATTACCGCTAAAACGTTTTTAGATTTATCTGAAATATCCCTTGCTTCATTTAAAGTAACTTCAGAATTAGCAGTTTCAGTATCATCACATTTTAAGAACATTCCCGTTTTTACAGTAACAGATGAGATCAGTTTATCGTCTTCTAACAGGCAATGAAATAGCTCGCTTTCTGAAAGATTAGCAAGCGTCTTTATTTGCTCTGAACTCGGAAAAGACAAGGCATCAAACAATGTTTTTAATCTATTATCAATATCGCCACTATTTTTAATTATGTTCCCCGGTTCATCAGGCCAAAGAAGTGTTATATCGACACTACACATCATATGAATAATACTTGAGACTAAAGCCGCGAAAGGTTTCCCTTCTATTTTTTTTACTAAATTAGTTTTGCCCGCTTCGGGTGATAAGCTAATTAAATCTCTAAAATCTTTTAATGGAAGAATTTGCCACAGTTTATCTAATTGAGGCCTGAAATATTCTCTTATTCGATGTTTTTCTTGCGGTCGAGCATTTGATTTAAGTGGCCCTTGATATGTCAGATAAAACTCCATACTCCACTCCTACAAAAAAGATCATATTGCTTTCAAACCGAGATCTGCCAGCATTTGGAGGTCGTCTTCGACACTGCGGCCGGCGGTGGTCAGGTAGTTGCCAGACAAAATTGCGGTGCAGCCGGCCTGGAAGATCCAGCTTTGCGTGTCGCGCAGGTTGAGGACTCTGCCGCCAGCGACTTTCAAATGCGTTTTGGGCAGGATGAAGCGATACAGGGCCACGATCCGCAAAATCTCTCGCGGGGGAAGCTTTTCCGCATTGCCCAGCGGCGTGCCTTCGATGGGGTGCAGAAAATTCATCGGCACCATGTCCACGCCAAGCCGACGCAGTTCGAGGGCCATGTCAATGCGGTCATCTTCGGTCTCGCCGATGCCGAAAATACCACCGGCACAGACACCCATCCCGGCCTTCAATCCCGCTTCGATGGTTTTGACGCGGTCTGCGTATTTATGTGTGCTGACGATGTCTGCAAAATGCCGTTCGGAGGTTTCCAGATTGTGATTAAACCGTACGACCCCCGCGTCAGCCAATCGCTGCATGTCTTCGTCGCTGAGAATTCCCAGGCCCATACAGACACCGAGGCCATATTTTTCTTTGATGCGTTTGGTCAGATCGATAAAGCGATCCAGATCGGCTTTGCTGACCTTGCGACCGCTTGTGACAATACCGAAGTTCGGCACACCCTCTTCGGCGGCTTGCGCCGCCGCGGCCATAATCTCGTCATCGGTCAGTGTTTTCGGTGTTTTATCCACGGCGGTATCGTAATGGACCGATTGGGCACAAAACGCGCAGTCCTGACTGCATCCGCCGAGACGTCCGGGAACAATCGAACACATCTTGACCGTGTTGCCGAAGTTGGCCTTGCGAATCTCATTAGCCCAGTACAGCAAGTCGTCAAAGTGCTCACCGGAAACAGAAGACAACGTAACAATCTCGTCCCTGTCCAGAAGCTGACCGGCTAACACCTTTTCCGCATATTCTGAAATTTGTTTATTCATTCAACAACCTTAACATTATTTTTTGCCACAGAGGACACAGAGTTCACCGAGATAATTTTTCTCTGAATCCTCTGCGACCTCTGTGGCATTTTTTATTCGTGTCTTTTCGCGTCCATTCGTGGTTCTATTATATCTTCCACCGGTATCGCTATTTGCCGGAAATCTTCGGCGGCGACCGAGACGGTCTGCCATTTTTCGCTGCGGGGCTTCATGCACGCCCGGTACCGATCCAGCGGAGCCGTCAGCATCAAGAATCGCCGGCCGGCAAAATCATACACCGCCTGACCATCGGTTTCAACGTCAATCTGCTCGAAGACGAATACAAACACGAAAACCGCCCTGCAATCGCCCTTTTCTTGCCGAAAACAGTTCTGCCAGTGACTCAACGCCTCGACATCCTCAAACGGCACCCAGCCGTCCAGCCCCGTCAGCCCTTCTAATGATGTCCCGTGAAAGGTTCGGCCTTTCAACTCGACCAACACCGGCAGATGCGAGTCCGGAAACAGCAGAAAATCGAAATTCTTGACACCCTCATCCGATGGAGCAAACCGCTTGCTTTGGTCGATACTGATAAACGGGACGGCATGCTCGGTGAGCCAGCAGGCAAAGGCCTGCTCGTACAGATTGGCCTGTTCGGATTGCATATAACCTCCTTCGTGTAATATGCTCGGCAAAAGCCCGAAGCGGCAGCGCCGGGATAGGATACCGTGTGATCGACGATCAGCACAGGACCAACGCTATCGTGTCACTGCCGTTCCACGCTTTTAGTTTATTTCAAAAATGCTGCCGCGTCCACAAGTTCCTGATCGCCGGAGGCCATGTCCTTGACCACGAGCTGATTGGACTCTTTCAATTCACCGCCAACAATCACACATTTGGCAGCATTGGCGGCGTTGGCCTGTTTCATCTGCTTGCCGAGCGAGCCGGTTTTGTAGCTGAAATTGCACGAGAACCCAGCTTGTCGAATCTTCGCAATCAGGGCAACCGCCTCATCAAACATTTCGGCGCCCGCGCATGCGATGAAGTAATCGAGTTTCTGAACGGGCAGGTCATCGGTCAGCAGGCCCTTTTCACGCAGCAGGATTTCCAGCACACAGTCGCCCATGCCCATGCCGGTCGCGGTGACTTTCGGCCCGCCGAAATCGCTGAGCAGGTTGTCATAGCGACCACCGCCGCAGATAGCGCGTAATTCACCGACGGCGTCATGAATCTCAAACACCATGCCGGTATAGTATGCCAGCCCGCGAACGATGCTCATATCGAAGCGGCACCAGTCCGCCACGCCCATGCGGTCCAGATGCGTAAAGACCTGTTTAAGTTCGTCCAATGCCTCGGTTGCCTCGTCATTTAGATTGACAACTCCTGCAACGTCATCGACTGAATGCAGATCCATCAATTTCAAAATCGTCTCGATGGCCCCGGTTGAGTCGATTTCCTTCTGAAGCATTTCAACGAATGCCTCCTGCGGAATCTTGGATTTTTTATCAAGAATCGGATACAGCGTTTCCAGCTTGTTTTCGGGAATGCCGATGTTTTTCAGCAATGCCGCCAGCAGTCGCCGACTGGAAATTTTTACCACAACATCTTTGCTCGTTAGCCCCAGCGACCGCAGATAATCCAGTGAGCAATAGACGACTTCCACATCGGCCAGAACGTCTTCAACGCCGATGATATCGACATTCCACTGAAAAAACTCACGCAGACGCCCTTTTTGCGGACGCTCAGCCCGGCACAGCCGCGGTACCGAAAACCATTTAATCGGTCTCGGCAGCGTATTGATCTGCTGATTGACCATACGAGCCAGGGTCGGCGTAATCTCCGGGCGAATCGCCAGATGCCGGCCGCCGCGATCTTCGAAATTGAACAATTGCTCGACAATCTCATCGCCGCTTTTGACCTGATACATTTTCAGGTACTCAAAGATCGGTCCGTCGTATTCGACAAACCCGTTGCGGATCGATGCGGCTTTCCAGCCATCGACAATAAAATTACGGACCGCCATTTCCGGCGGATAAAAATCGCGTGTTCCCTTGACCGATTTTATCTTCATTCAAACCTCAAAAAATGAAACCGCTGATTACGCCGATTTCACAGATTATATTTTGCCACAAAACTCACCCGAGAAACACAAAAAACCTGTTGATCCTGTCAGAAGAATTAGTGTTTATTCGTGTCCATTCGTGGTTCTATTTCTTCTTCACTTTCTTTTTCTTTTCCAGCTTATCGAACACCTTCGGGCCAAACTTGATCCGCATATATTCTTCCATGGACTTATCGTCCTGGAAATGCAGTTCGTAATCGTACCCGTCACCGGTCAGATCACATGCCTCGGTATCATACTTGCGGCAAATTTTCGGACGCACTTCGTAGTTTTGACAACGATAGTCGGTCTCGGATAAGTGCCGGCATTTATTTTTGACATTCAGATACCAATCGCCGTCTTCGACAAAGACCGTTGTGTTCTCATGGCACAGATACCAGCGGATATCATCATAATCGTCCCAGTCCTCGGGCGTTTCGATGGGCAAGGCAAAATAGCGACAGCATTTGCCGTCACATTTCAGGCAATCGGGTGTTACCTTCTTGGTTGTGGTTCGCTTGGTTGTTTTCGTCGTCTTTTTCGTCTTCGTCGTCATGGCTTTCGTTTATCCTTTTAGCTTGGATGATCGAGTCATTTCATCAAATCCATAAAACCCGTATTATAGGCAATCAAACCCTTTCGTCAAGAAATTCCCGTTTAAGCCCTTGTGGGTACTTTATTTATCACAAATCCTGCTTGACCGCCGTCCGGCCAGTGGTTATCCTATGGGCATTCGATGTGCAATACCCTTGAGGGCAATAAATTTTGCGAGAATACGTCTAAAGTATTTTGCATAAATGACATAGCCGCGAAGGTATCGCAGTTTCTTGTGTAACCTCTCCCAGAGGCAATAACCGAAGATTTGAAGGGAAATCTCGTGAGCGAACATAAAGATTCAGGACATAGCCCGGTCCCGTCGATGGGCCTGTCTGCTCCGACACGGTTTTTAGTCACTGCAGCGGCCTTTGTCATCGTGGTTGCGGGGATGAAAGCCGCCGTGGACATCATTGTCCCATTTTTAATGGCGATTTTCCTGGCCATCATTAGCACGCCCGCTATGTACTGGCTCAAAGGCAAGGGGTTTTCCACCGGCGTCGCGATTGTGCTTGTCTCACTGGTCATTTTACTGGGAGGGATCCTGATTGGAACGGTTCTGACTACCTCCATTACCGATTTCACCAAGGATCTGCCGAAATATGCCAAAGATATGGATCAGGAAATAAAATCCCTTGAACAACAATGGAACACCTGGCTGGACAAGCAGCGTGAAAAATTACGGCTGGACGACGATGAAAAGAAAGCCAATGCTGAATCTGACAGTAATACTGAGGAAACCGTAATCAAACCGGTAGAAGAAGTGGTTACTGCGGCCGTTGAACCGGTTCTGGCCGAGTCGGCTCAAACTGCTGAGACACCACCGCCGTCTTTGCTCAAGTTTGATGCCAATACGGTCATCGACGTAACACGTAATCTTTTAGCTCAGCTTGGCAGTATTTTAACCGACGGCTTTTTGATTTACCTGACAATGGTCTTTATCCTGCTGGAAGCATCCATTTTGCCGGGAAAAATCAAAGTTGCAATGCAAAACTCACCTGAAACCTTTGAGAACCTGGCCACCGTTTCCGATGACGTCAAAAAATACATTGCCATGAAAACCGCTATCAGCCTCGTTACCGGTGTTCTCATCACAATCTGGCTAACCGTTCTTGGTGTCAAATATCCGATCGTCTGGGGACTGATTGCGTTTCTGCTGAACTTTGTTCCCAGTATCGGTTCGATCATTGCCGCGATCCCGGCCTGTGCCTTAGCCTTTGTCCAGCTTGGTTTAGGTCCGGCGGGACTGGCCGCACTGGGCTATCTAACCGTTAACATCCTGATCGGCAATATCATCGAGCCGCGTTTGATGGGCCAGCGTCTGGGGCTTTCGACACTGGTGGTCTTTCTGTCATTGATCTTCTGGGGCTGGATTCTGGGGCCGATGGGCATGCTGCTGTCGGTACCATTAACGATGACGGTCAAAATCGCCCTGCAAAGCCATCCGGAGACGCGCAAATTTGCCATCCTGCTCGGCTCCCAGAAGCCGCCGGCACCTAAAAAACAGAAAACAAAGGAATAGCACCGTGCTGCATTTTTGTATTATCCTGGGAGCCATGAAAGCCGGGACGACCAGTCTGTTTAATTATCTGGCCCGGCATCCGGACGATATCAGCAAATGTTTTTTTAGATACCTGTTTTAAGATAAGCTGGCGATGTTCAGTTCCCGGGCGGCCTTTGTTTCGTCGAGACGCCCGACCGGTGTGGTAACCGGCGCGGCTTTCAGCGTGTCCGGCTCGGTTTCACATTTTTTCGCGATTTCGATCATGGCCTCGATGAACGCATCCATCGTTTCCTTGCTTTCGCATTCGGTCGGCTCGATCATCAGGGCTTCTTTGACGATCATCGGGAAATACATCGTCGGCGGATGGTAACCCGCGTCGATCAGCCCCTTGGCGATATCCAGTGCGTGGACGCCGTTTTTGGCCTGACGCGTTGCACTGAAAACACACTCGTGCTTGCAGGTCTGGCCGTGTTCGATGTCGTAATACGGTTTGAGCTTTTCTTTGATATAGTTGGCGTTCAGCACCGCGTTTTCGGCCACACGTTCGAGCCCTTCTTTGCCCGCCATCAGGATATACACATACGCCCGCAGGATGATGCCGAAGTTGCCGTAAAACGGAGCAATATAGCCGATTGATTTGGGTTTGTCATAGTCCAGTGCCAGCGTGCCGTCGGCGCGTTTGATAACCGTGGAAATCGGCAGGTAATCGGTTAGTTTCTCCACAACACCTACCGGGCCGGAACCGGGCCCGCCGCCGCCGTGAGGTGTGGCGAAGGTTTTGTGCAGATTCACATGGACGATATCAAATCCCAGATCGCCGGGACGGACCTTGCCGACGATCGCGTTCAGATTGGCCCCGTCATAATAGGCCAAACCGTCCACGGTATGGACCAGGTCGCAGATTTCCTTGACATGCGGATTGAACAGACCGAGTGTGTTCGGACAGGTCAGCATGATGCCTGCGACCTCGTCATTGAGCATTTCTTTGAGAGCCTCGATACTCATCAGGCCGTTTTCGTCACTGGGAACGGTCTTGACCGAATAGCCGGCGATCGCAGCGCTGGCGGGGTTCGTTCCGTGGGCGCTGTCGGGTACCAGAATTGTCGTCTTTTCGTTACCCTTATCGCGGTGATAGGCGGCCATCATCATCGTGCCGCACAACTCACCGTGTGCGCCGGCCATTGGCTGCATGGTGAAGGCGTCCATGCCGCAGATTTCCTGCAGCAGGCTGTCCATCTCGTACACGACTTCCAAGGCCCCCTGTGTGAGCATACCTCCGCTTCTGAGCTGCGGCAGCAGCGGATGCAGATGCGCAAAACCCGGGTACGACGCGATGCGTTCGCAAACCTTGGGATTATACTTCATCGTGCAGGAACCCAGCGGGTAGAAATTGGTATCGACGCCAAAGTTCTTTTCCGACAACGCGGTAAAATGCCGCACCACGTCCAGCTCGCTCAACTCGGGCAGTTCCGCATCCGAGTCCCGCAGCAAAGACGCATCCAGATTAATACTCGTCGGCACATCACTGGCCGCAACCCGAAGGCCCCGACGCCCCGCAACCGATTTTTCAAACACCAGTTTCATTGTTTATTTCCTATTTTGTTTTTTAGCCACAGATTAACACAGATTTTCACTGATTATTTTTTTCTGAAATTCTGAAGGGAGATATTTTAGGAACATCTGTATTGGAAACTTTCAATTCTTTTCGTAACTCTCTTCGTAAATCTTCCAACAACTCCTGTAATCCTGTACCATCTCCATGACTTACTTTTTCTGCAAACTTATATGCCATATTAACCTGTTTCGGATTCCCCAAAAGTTGTATATCCGCAATCGCACTTTCAACATCTGCAGGATCAAATTTTCTTGAAGTTGGCATAGCGCCACGCTCTAATTTCCTATAGGCCTCTGTTAAATAGTTAATTCTGATTTCTCTTTTTTTATTATTAAAATCTCTTTTACTACTAAAAAAGTGTGCAATAATCCATCCGATAACAGCTAATATTAGTGCAATAATCCATCCGATAACAGCTAATACAACTTTTATAGTAATCTCTAAATACTGCATATTACTTTCCTTCTTTTTTCTCGGTGCCCTCTGTGGCAAAACATTTTTATTTGTGTAAATCTGTGTTAATCTGTGGCTAAAGAATCGCTTCCAATTCTTCGGCGAGCATGCCGATTTGCTGTTTGGTTCGTTTTTCCGTTACGGCAATCAGGATGGAGTTATCCATGCCCTTGTAATAGCGACTCAGCGGGAAACCCGCGGCGTAGCCTTTTTCAATCAGCTTGCCGATCACATCGGTCGCATCACACGGCAGGTCAAATACCATTTCGTTAAAGACCCATTTGGAATGGAAGTGCGGCTTGACGCCCGGAATCGCCGTCAATCGCTGATACGCATAACTGGCTTTATCCGCACAAAGTTGAGCGGTTTCTTTTAATCCCTGCTTGCCCAGCAATGACAGATAGACCGTTGCCGCCAAAGCACACAATGCCTCGTTAGAACAAATATTGGACGTCGCCTTATCCCGGCGGATATGCTGCTCCCGTGTCTGCAGTGTCAGAACATAACCGCGATCGCCGTTGACATCGGTCGTTTCGCCGACGATCCGTCCCGGCAGATTTCGCACATACTTTTTGCGGGTCGCCATAAAGCCCAGGTACGGACCGCCGAACGACATCGGCAGTCCCAGCGACTGGCCTTCCCCGGTGACGATATCAGCTCCCATTTCGCCGGGCGTTTTCAAAATACCCAGCGACATCGGATAACAGGAGACGATCAGCAGTGCGCCTTTGGCGTGGGCCGCTTCGGCGATATCGGTAAAGTCGTCAATACAGCCGAAGAAGTTCGGATTCTGCAACAGCACCGCGCCGGTACCCTCATCGAGTGCCTTTAAGATGGCATCGCGATTAGCCAAACCTTCGTCGTTTTTCGTCTCAACCAGATCGATCTTCAGGTTCCGCGTGTACGATTGAATCATCACGCGGTAAATCGGGTTGACCGAGTCATCGATAATCACCTTGTTTCGCCGCGTGGCTCGCAAGGCCATCATCATAGCCTCATACAAAGCGGTGCCGCCGTCATACATCGACGCATTGGACGCTTCCATATCCGTCAGGCGGCAGATCATTGACTGAAACTCGTAGATCGCCTGCAGTGTGCCCTGTGACGTTTCCGGCTGGTATGGCGTATAAGCGGTATAAAACTCGCTGCGTGATAGCATGGCATAGACGACCGACGGAATGAAATGATCATAAAAGCCGCCGCCGATAAAATTGGTCAGGTGAATATAATTTTTATCCGCGATTCCCGCCAGCCGGTTGCGAACCTCCTGTTCACCCATTCCTTCAGGGAGATTCAGACCCGCACACCGCAAATCTTCGGGAACATCGGCAAACAAATCTTCGGGCTTAAGGCCGATTTCAGCCAGCATGGCCGCTCGCTGCTCATCCGTATTCGATATAAATGGCATTCTGGTTAGTCCTTAGTCTTTAGTCTATAGACTTTAGGGGTTAAAAAAGAAAATCAATTACGCTTCGGATTCCAGGAATGTCCGGTAGGCCGCTTCGTCCATTAACTGCTCAAGTTCGCTCTCGTCAGACGCTTCGATTTTGATCAGCCAACCTTCGTCATAAGCATCTTCCTTGAGTTCGTCCGGCGCATCCGGGATCTCTTCGTGAACCGCCACGACTTTACCCGACAGCGGTGCGTACATATCGGCAGCACTCTTAACCGACTCGACGACGCCAAAGCTGTCACCCTTAGTAAACTCAGCCCCCACTTCGGGAAGTTCCATGTACACGATATCGCCCAGTTGCTCAACCGCATAGCCGCTGAGACCAACGGTGTACACTTTGCCCTCGTCCTTTTTGGCCCATTCATGGGAATCCAAATATTTTGCATCCGGATCAATCAACATTCTTAACTCTCCTGTTTACTCAAAATTGTTCTCCCCCGAGGCCCGTCATTGTAAGCGTTGTCGAAGGATCTATTAAAATTTTCATAGTACGGCATACGCCGTATTTCCTTTACGGTTCTCCAGATTCTTCGGGACGACCTGACCTTTGAGACGCCGGCCACGAACCTCGACTTCGAGGATCGCACCCATCGGCACATCGGGGTCCACCAGGCATAAACCGATTGCGCGATGCGCGTGCTCATCGGTTAACCGAACGGTTTCGCCATTGGGCTGATGGTTCCAATACGGCACCATCGTCCCGCTTGACACCCAGCCAACGAGCCTGTCGACATAGTAAACTGCCGCCCCGTCACGCGCAATGCCTTTGTCCGTCAGGCGAATCTGCCGGAGTACCTTCGGCAGCGCCAGGACATCCGAAAAATCATTGACTTTGTAAAAAACGCGTGCCTGCGCCTGTGCTTCCAGTACAGTCCGTCCAATAAAGCCGCGATTGGGATCATCAAAACTGACCGCAAACGGTGCCTGCGGAATCGCATAAATCCCAATCTCACAGCCGTCTTTGCCAACGCCCAGTTCGTGTCCATACAGCGGCAGTCCTGCTTCCAGCCGGAGCGTATCACGTGCCCCCAATCCAATCGCGACAGCGCCAGCGTCAATCAGCTTGTCCCAAACACCGACCGCATCGCCTGCGTCCATGAACAGCTCAAAGCAGACCGACTCACCGGTATAACCAGTCCGTGCCGCACAGATATCAACATCACCAATCTTGATTTGGCCCAAAGAGTTTCGCTGCGGCGGTGGCATTGTGCCTGCAGTCACAAGCGACTGCAAAATCGACTCGCCCACAGGCCCTTGCAAAGCCACCATTGCCACCGCAGAACTGACATCCTCCAGCGTCACGCCCTCAAAATCAGCCAACTGAGCCTGCAAATGGGCCCAGTCTTTATCCTTATTCGAAGCGTTGACCACCAGCAGGAATTTATCAGCCGTAGGACGGTATAAAAATGCATCATCAATCGCCCCGCCTTCTTCATTGGCCAGAATGGTGTATTGTGCCTGCCCGACGTCCAATCGCTGGCAGTCATTGGTTAGAACATGCCGCAGAAATGCAGGGGCACCGTCACCGGTCAGGCGAAAGCGACCCATGTGCGAAACATCAAATAATCCGGCGTGTTTACGTGTGGTTAAATGTTCAGCGACAATACCGTTGGGGTATTGGATCGGCATCTGCCATCCGGCAAAATCAACGATTTTGGCCCCAAGATCAACGTGCCGCTCAAAAAGAGGCGTTTTTTCCATCCTTAGAATTCTTTTCCAATGAGAGTGAAAATGCGTTTTTCATCACAAAGCCGAATCCTATCACAGGGCAAAGCCGCCGTCAATATTTTTGCACTATATTGCCGGACTTTCATGGAAAGATAGCAGGATTCTTACAATCTCAGGTACGCCCCAGCAGGAAAATCCCTACGACAAGACCAATGATTGCCAAAAGACTGACGGCTAGTGAAATACCGAAAATCCAGTAAAATCGAGTCTGCTGGCGTACCAGCGTGTATTTGATATAGCGTTCGCTGGCTGAAAACGTCCGGCTCATCTGCTGAATCCACTCGGTCTGGCTGACTGTATCCTCATCCAGTTTACTGAGCGTGGTGGAAAACTGCCCGAACGTTTCGCACATCTTCTCATCAACTTGAGCTGAAGCAGCCACTTTTTCATGGATACCGGATAGTTCCTCGGCCACTTTTTCATCACGAGCCACCTTTTGGCGAAGTTGATCGGCAACCTCAGCGAATGCGGCTCGCTGCTCCTCAACGGCTTTCGGCAGCGGCGACAGCATTCCCGGCAGCGCATCCATCCGCTCGACCAGCCGCTCATTTTGCTGAATTTGCGATGCAAGATTGTCATTGATTCCTTCCAATTTACCGACCAGCTTATCAACCGCCTCCTGAAAGACTTCAGCGCTGTCTTTTTTCTTGGTAACAATCGCCCCCGGGCCCGATCTCAGCGGCACAACCGAGGAATTCGTACCCTCCCCGGAATCCGAAAAATCCTCAAGTGAAACCGAGCTGTTTGGCTGATTTGAAGGGTTCTTTTTCCGCCCGAATTTTGAAAATATCTGTTTTATCATCGTTACAATCCCTTTGACTCCAAAATTATGTCTGTCATGCACCACTGTGACACGCCTCTATTAGAGGCTTTTTTGCTTAAAATGCAAGGTTTTTATGTTATAATCGACCCGTCAAATGCCGATAGAATCAGTATAGGAATAAGAAGCAGCTTTTTAGTAGAGGGGGAAAGGTGTCAGTTTTATGAAATTAGCAACTTATATGTATAAACACACCACCTCATGCGGTATCATCACCGATGAGGGGATTATCGATATTCCATCCAACACCGAAGGCGCCAACAAGCTGCACAGCGTCAAGGAAATCCTGATCAAAGATCAACGTGCCTTTGATGTGCTCTACAGGCTGCTTGACAGCGATATCGAACGTATCAGTCCAGACGAAACTGTTCTCAAAGCCCCGATTCCCCGTCCCGGCAAGGTTCTCGCATTAGCCGGCAATTATATCAAACATCTTCAGGAAACGGCTTGGCAGGATCCGACATTCGACAACCAGGCTGTTACAACGAATCCGTGGCCGTTTTTGATGCCTTCGACTGCCGTCACCGGAGACGGCAACGAAGTCCCGTGGCCGCTCTATAGCGAGCAAGTCGACTATGAAATTGAACTGGCTGTCTTTATCGGGAATGCCGCAACAGCTATCGAGCCCGAGCAAGCACCGGGGCACATCGCCGGCTATTCCATTGCCAATGACATCTCGGCCCGCAGTACGACGTTTGCTAAGAGCCGTACCGACCGACCGCGGGATCAGTACTTCGACTGGTTGATGGGCAAGTGGGCCAATGGATTTTTGCCGCTTGGTCCGGCATTAGTCACCGCCGATGAAATCCCCGACCCGCAAAATCTGAATCTTGAGATGAAGGTCAACGGTCAAACACGACAGCAGGCTCATACCTCACAGATGATCTTTGATGTGAACAAGATCGTCTCATTCATGAGCCACCTGATGACGCTCGAACCGGGCGATGTCATCATTACCGGCACGCCTCAGGGAGTGGCCGCCGGCGGCAGCGAATACCTCAAACCCGGCGACACAATGGAAGCAACTATTGAAACCATTGGCACACTGACCAACACTCTCGGTCCCAGCCCTCAGGATTTTTATAAGGCGTTTATTGGCTAAAAACGAACTTTCTCTTTTTCATTAACCCAATTCAACCGGGCGTATTTTACAAATCAAACCAAAAGACAGCTATAATAAAATCTTGCCCAAAGTTGTATATACAAATTATAACATATTATACAATTAGAATAACTTTCCTCTTGACATTTAAGTCTGGCAGGTCTATACTCTACGAATGAACTATTTATATTGATCTGTCTTCAGGGGGTAGAATTTAGCGTTTAAGAGAATTTAAAAGCCATCAAAAGAGCTCTCAAAAACTTGGGTATTCTGAGTTTTATTGTCCACTATCAATGAATTGGAGGATGTAATGAAACGCATTAGTCGGATAACATCGGATCAGTCACAAAACAATCACTGCCGGACACGCACGATATTACTGTTTCTTGGGATCATTTTTTTGATTTCAGGGTTTGCACCGGCTTGTTTTCTGATTGGTGACCTGAGTGGTGACTGTCAAGTGGACATTGATGATCTGGTCGTCGCAGCCAACCAGTGGCTCGGCTCATCTGACGAACCTGAAACAGGGCTGACGGCTCGCTGGAAACTGAATGAAAGCAGCGGCATAAACGCGGCAGATTCCTCGGGCTCCGGCCATGACGGAACCGTTGTCGGAGCGAGCTGGAATCCGGCCGGCGGTATTCTCGGCGGTGCCCTTCAGTTTGACGGTATCAATGATTATATCCACACACCTTCCTACTCCGGTATCACCGGCTCAAGCCCGCGTACCTGCACTGCCTGGATCAAAACTGACCAAAGCCCCTGTGAAATTATGACATGGGGGGATTTAAGCACCGCCACCAACGGGTGGGCCATCCGACTGGATGAAACCGGTGTTCTTAGAGTTGACATCGGCGGCGGCTTTACCTTGGGAACAACTGTCTTAAACGATGATTTCTGGCACCATATCACCGTTGTCTCAGATGGGTCCACCACTGACAACGTTATTCTTTACATCGATGGACAGCTTGAAATGATCGGCGACGGCATTATCTCTCAGAGTATCAACACCCAGGGAACGGCCGAGATCCGACTGGGGGCTTATTCCGGCTCGCCGGACTATTTCTCGGGGCTGATCGATGACGCGCGTATCTATGATCGCATGCTAACCGTCAAAGAGGTCTGGTCGCTTGCAAGAACCGGCACCACCCTTTATACCACTGCTGATTTCAATGCCGACGAATTGGTCAATCTCAACGACCTGTCGCATCTTTCATCCAACTGGGACAGTCGGACTCCAGCGATTCTGATCAATGAATTTCTGGCCGACAACGAAAGTAAATCGCCTCTGGAAGACGGCGAAATACTGGACGGCAACAATGAATCCTCCGACTGGATTGAACTTTATAATAACTCACAAATCCCCATCGATATCAGTGGATGGTATCTGACTGATAGTTCAACGAATAAAACCCTGTGGCAGTTTCCTGTCAGCAGCGGTAATTTGACGCTGCAGCCGGGTGATTATCTGCTGGTTTTTGCTTCCGGCAAGACATCGACCGAAAATCCCGGCAATTATCCGTATGTTGACCCGGCAGGCTTTCTTCACACGAATTTTCAACTGTCCAATAACGGCGAATATCTGGGACTGATTGCGGCTGACGGCGTGACAGTCATCCATGAATACAATCATTTTGAACTGGGCGGCGATGAATTCGGCTATCCGGAGCAGGAAGAAGATATCTCTTACGGCGCTTATTATAATGAGCCGCGGTACTTCTCGACTCCCACGCCCGGAACGGTCAATACCAGCTCGTTTAACGGTTTTTCTGAAAAGCCACGGTTCAATGTCAAAGGCGGCTGTTATGTGGACGGTTTTGATTTGACGCTGACCTGCGATACACCGGACGCCTTTATCTGTTATACGACCGATGGAACGGCTCCGAGCCTTACGAACGGCATACGCTATTCATCGCCTGTTCAGATCAGCGGCTCTGTCAGTGTTTGCGCCAAGGCCTTCAAACCGGGGCTGCATGCTTCAGAGGCCATGATTCAGTCATACCTTTTTATTACACCCGAGCTTGTAAGCTTTGATTCCAACATGCCCGTTGTGGTGGTTGACACCTTCGGGCTGCCGATTATCGAAGATCGGCTCAACAAGCCCTATACGCCTTGTCATGCCGTCGTTGTTGACATTGACAGCACCGGCCGAGCCGCGATCACCGATTCGAGCCACTTCAGCGGATGGGGACAAATGCGACTTCGCGGGCAAAGCTCCTACGGCTTAGGCACACGCCGGCCGCAGTATGCGTTTGAGACACAGGACGAATACCGTGAAGACAAAGCGGTTTCCTTTCTGGATATGCCGGAAGAATCGGACTGGATTCTTAACGGCATGCATACGGACTTTTCACTCATGCGCGATTTTCTGGCCGATGAGATCTTCTCTGATATGGGGCATTATGCGATCCGGGATCGTTATGTCGAACTGTATCTGAACCTGGACGGGGGTGCGGTCAGCCCGTCTGATTATCGGGGCGTCTATCTGTTCAGAGAAAAAATTAAGCGGGACCGCAATCGGATTGATATCACCCGGCTGGATGCGTCGCATAACCTGGAGCCTAAAATCAGCGGCGGATACATCATCAAAAGAGATAAATTAGACTATCTGGATGCGGATGAGGTAACATTTAATCCCGACATCACAAATGGCACGTTGACGATTGTGGACCCGGACGGGGCATCGTCCACCGCTCCGCAGGAAGCCTGGATCAAAGCGTATATGGATTCATTTGAAAGCGTACTCTTTAGCGGCAATTATGATCCGGTCACCGGCTATGCAAGCTATATCGATGTGGATTCCTGGATCGATCACCATATCCTGCTGCAGTTCAGCCTGAATTGTGACGCCTTGAATTTCAGCCACTTTATGTATAAAGACCGCGGCGGCAAACTGCTTTCCGGTCCGGCCTGGGATTATAACTGGGCTTTCAGCGGCATGAAATTTATGGAAGAGGGATACGACGCTGCTTTGGCCATGGCGGATGATCCCTGGATCACGCGTCTGGACTCCCCTGTCGGCCTGTGGTACAATGAACTCAACAAGGACATTAACTATAAGCTGGCGTATGCTGACCGATATTACGCGCTTCGCGAAAACGTTCTGGCGACCGACCGTCTGGAAAACCGAGTCGATGAACTCACAATATTTTTGGATGAAGGACAAATCAGAACCTTTGTTCCCTCCGTTGTTTCCGGCATCCCCTCTGGATGGAGTTTCGCCGGTGAAATCAACTGCTTCAGTGACTGGATGGCGGCCCGACTGAACTGGATGGATGAGCAGGTGGCACTTGATTATGCCGCCAAACCCCCGATTTTCAGCCCCAACAGCGGTTATGTGGACCTGGGCGAGAGTCTTTCGATGAGCTTACCTGCCGGCTCCGGCGGTGTCATCTATTACACGCTGGACGGGACTGATCCGCGTCAGGGACTATCGGATGGCGAACAAAGTGAAATTACGCTTGTTTCAGAAGACGCACTGAAATATGTCCTGGTTCCCGGTTCAGAACAAACGGCAACACCTGTCAATGGAGGTGTGTTCGCTGAAACATGGACCGGCCTCAGCGGCACTGCGGTTTCTGCTTTAACGAATTCCGCAAACTATCCGAATAATCCCGACAGCCGGGAACTCTGGTCAGATTTCGACATGCCAACGATAAATTATGCCGACAATTACGGAACCCGTGTACGCGGCGTCTTGTATCCGCCGGCCACCGGTGACTACACATTCTGGATTGCCTCTGATGACAGCAGCCAACTGCTGCTTAGCACAGACAACTCTCCCGAAAATGCTTCGGTGATTGCCATTGTGCCGGACTGGACCGACCCCCATGTATGGAACAAGCATAGCCAGCAACAATCGGCCCCGGTTTATTTGACGGCCGGGCAGGCCTATTACATCGAAGCCATTCAAAAAGAACAAGACGGCGGAGACAACCTTACCGTTGCTTGGGCCGGTCCCGGAATCAGCGGGCCAACCGTTATCACCGGACAGTACCTGCTGCCCGGAAATCAAACATGGGCAACCCCCGATTTCGATCATTCCGGGTGGACTTCCGGAAACAACGCGGTCTTTTATGAACAGAGTACCGGCGGTGATTATGAAATCTTCCGGGCAGACGGTATCGATATCGGTCCGGCGATGTACAATATCAACACAAGCTGTTATGTTCGGATCCCCTTTGAATACAACAGTGAAGATTTAAATCTATTGCAATTGACTCTCCGCTATGATGACGGATTTGTCGCTTTTCTCAATGGTGTGGAAGTCCTTCGTGACAATGTTGATATGTCGATTCCACTTGGTTGGAATTCCAAATCCGGTGTCGGCCGGCAAGACAGTATCGCGATAACACCGGTGGTTTTTGATTTGACGAACTCTGTGGGACTGCTTCAAAATGGAACAAATATATTGGCGATTCAATTGCTGAACTCCGGGACAGACAGTTCAGATGTACTGCTGACGACAAAACTGGCGGGCGTCATGACATCAACCGGTCAACCTTCAGCAAACGCAGAGATTTACAGCACACCGTTAACGTTGAACAAGAGTACATGTGTCCGGGCCCGCATCCTGGACAGCGGCAACTGGAGCGCCGAAAAGAAAGGCGTCTATGCGATCGGTCCCATTGCCGAATCTCTACGCATTTCCGAGCTGATGTATCACCCGGCTGATCCGAACACCGAGTTTATCGAGATGCAGAACATCGGCACCGAAACGATCAACCTCAGCCTTGTTGAGTTTACCAAGGGCGTGGAATTCACCTTCGGCGATACGTCTCTGGCCCCCGGCCAATACGCCCTGCTCGTTGAAGATCCGACGGCTTTCGAAGCCCACTACGGGACCGGACTGAATGTTGTGGGCCGGTACTCCGGAAAGCTGGATAACGACGGTGATCGCGTTAAGTTCAAAGACGCCCTCGGCACGACCGTCCAGTCCTTTGAATACGAAGACAACTGGTATGAACTGACGGACGGTTTGGGCTTTTCACTGACAATGGTCAACCCGACCAGTCCCGACCCCAACGACTGGGACAAAAAATACGGCTGGCGATCCAGCCTTGCCAAAGGCGGCACGCCCGGCACCGTCGATGCCGCCCTTAATGCTGACAGCATTGTGATCAATGAATTGCTGGCACATTCCCATGCAGCAGCACCGGACTGGATTGAGTTGTACAATACGACCGATCAGGATATCAATATTGGCGGCTGGTTCCTCAGCGACGATGACAGCGACCCCAATGCGATTCGCAAATACGAAATCCCGGAAAATACGATACTCGAATCCGGCGACTATCTCGTCTTCGTGGAGAACACCTCGTTTGGCGATCCAACGCTGCCGGCGGGACAGGGGTTCGGTCTCAGTGAAGCAGGCGAGACAGTCTATCTGTACTCCGGACAAGCCGGTCAGATCACGGGCTACTACCAGACCCAGCAAAAGTTTGATGCCTCTGAGACAGGTATCACCTTCGGTCGCTATGAGAAGGCGGAACTGTCCGGCGGATACGACTTTGCCCGCATGGCAAACCCCACACAGGAATTTGACAACAGCTTGCCTTTGATCGCTGATATTGTCATCACGGAAATTCACTACAACCCGGTTTCCGGGACCGATTATGAGTTTGTTGAACTGTATAACCGTTCCGATTCGACCGTCACTCTGACGACTGAAGTAACAACCGAAACCGCCCCGGGTGTCACTATCACGGAAGATATCCCATGGCGACTGGAAGGAACCGGCTATGAATTCCCGACCGGGGTCACAATGGCTCCCGGTGAAAGGATTCTCGTCGCCAAGAATCCGGCGATGTACGCATCGGCTCCCTGTGACGTATACGGTCCTTACGATGGCAAGCTGGATAACGGCGGCGAAGAAATCGAAATCCGCATCCCGGGCGATCAGGAATACGGACAGGAACGCTACTGGATACCGATTGAAAGCATTGATTACGACGATGAGGTGCCCTGGCCGACCAGTGCCGATGGTGATGGAGATTCCCTTCGCCGGATAAACCTCGGCGTCTACGGCCGGGATTATTCCAACTGGCAAGCCGCATCGCCCACCCCCGGAATTTAGGAGATGGTGCATAGCAAAAATGATTAACATAGAAAAGCCAAATATATCTCATTCTGGTAATGTCGCAGATAAGGCCTTAAAAAAGCCTTCAAAACAGGGTTTTTGCGTTCATTTTCCGAAACTTCCTGTTTTTAAAACTGTTATAGACCTTGTTATTGCATCGTGCTAGTATTTCTGGTATAAATCCAGTTTATGGATACGGATATTGTAATCGGGATTATTTTGACTGCCGGGGCTTTATTGATCGTCATTGTGATCACATTGCTGTCACGGTTTTCGATTGAGCGGATGGCTGCGGACGGCTATCGTACCGCGCGGGAAACTCTTAAGGATAAGAATAATGGCAAATAGTCCCGGCTCTTCGTCCAGCCCGGCACCGGAGCTTTCACGCGAACTATCATTGTTCCATGTCACCATGATGGGCTTGGGCATGATGATTGGTGCCGGCGTCTTTTTGGGCATGGGTATCTCTATCGGCGAAGCAGGCCCCGGCGGCGTGGTCCTGACATTTGCCCTGAATGGTCTTTTGGCAATGATGACTGCGATGAGCTTTGCCGAGTTAAGCTCGGCCATTCCCCGTGCAGGCGGCGCCTACAATTTTGCCCGTATCGGCTTTGGCAGAGGGACCAGCTTTTTGGCCGGTTGGATGGAGTGGTTTGCTTCCTCCGTTGCCGGCAGCATGTACGCCCTGACATTTGCCATCTATACCGTTCGTTTTGTCAATGCACTTGGCTGGCTGGACGGCTTCTACCAGATGTTCGGCGATACCAACCCGGCGTCCATCGAAATGAACATTGTCAAAGTCGTCGCCGTCATCACAGCCATCACATTTATCTACATCAATTTCCGCGGTGCGTCTGAAACCGGTAAAATCGGCGCGATCATCACTATGGGACAAACGCTGTTTGTGGTCACGATTGGCGTCGTCGGGATTATCGCCGCGATCAAAGACCCCTCACGCCTTGCCAACTTCACACCGTTTATGCCCGAAGGCTGGTCAAAATTACTCGTCACGATGGGCTTTACCTATGTGGCCTTCGAGGGCTATGAGGTGATTGCCCAAGCAGGCGATGAAGCCATCGATCCCCGCCGGAATCTGCCGAAAGCAATGATCTATTCGGTTTGCATTGTGACAACCATTTATATTCTTGTGGCCTTTGCCACGGTCGTCTCCGTCAAGAGCGGCACACAAGGCGTTGAAGGCCCTGCATGGAAGTGGATTGGAAGTTTCCATGAAAAAGGTTTTGGTGAGGCCGTAGCCCGACTGATGCCGTTTGGCAACTTCATTCTGACGCTGGCGGTTATCTTTTCATCAACGTCGGCACTGAATGCAACGATCTACTCGGCCACCCGTGCCTCCTACGCACTGGGACGCGACAGCATGCTACCGAAGTTTTTTGCCCTGATCCACAAAAGCAAGAACACGCCCTACGGCGCCTTGATCGCAACAAGTGGTATCATTCTGGTTGTCACCACGATGCTTCCGACAAAAGATGTTGCCTCCAGCGCAAGTATCATGTTCTTATTCCTGTTTTTCATGGTTAATCTCTGCGTGATCAAGATTCGCCGGTCGATGGCTGACGAACTGACATACGGTTTCCTGATGCCGCTGTTTCCGCTGTTTCCGATTATAGCAATCCTCTGCCAGATCATTCTGGCCATCTGGTTGGTCCACATGAGCCTGATCGCCTGGATTGTAGCCCCGATCTGGATACTGGCAGGTGTGGGAATCTATTGGTTCTATGCACGATCGCGGGCGACCACCACGGAAGATGAAATCCTCATTATTGAAGAGCAAAAGCATTATAAAGCACCGCTCGATGGGAAATACCCGATCATGGTCGCCGTCGCGAATCCTGATAATGCCAGCCAGTTGATTCAAGGCACGTACCGTCTATGCGGGGCTAAAGATGCACACCTGGAACTGATCCACATGGTGCAGGTACCGGATCAGGTTTCGCTGCACGATGCAGAAAAATACACCCATACCGGAAAAGAAGGTCTTTTCGAGGTCATGCTTTCGCTGTCACTGCATTTTCCGATCAGCACTACAATTCGTTACTGTCGAAACGTTGCTCGCGGCATTGTCACAGCCATTCGTGAGAAGCGAACCAAGATGCTCGTACTCGGCTGGCACGGCGTTCAACATCACACAATCTTCAACCTCGGATCAAAAATCGATCCGATTATCGAACAGGCACCGTGTAATGTCGTGGTTCTGAAAGACTGCGGTGGTAACAAAGTATTTAAAAACACCCTCGTGCCGATTGCCGGCGGGCCCAACGGAGCATTGGCACTGGAGATTGCTTCGATCCTGACACGCCACGACGAAGGAACCGTCACTGCGTTAAGCGTGGACACCGGCAGAGGTTCGGTTAATTTCGAGCAGTTTTTGGAAAACAATGCAAAGAAATTTGACATTCCACGAGAGCATTTAAAAACCAAAACCGTCAAGGCGAAATCAGTCGTCAAGGCCATTTTAAAAGAAGCCAGGGAGTACGATTTGGTGGTGCTGGGCACAACGGAAAAACCTCTGCTGGCGCAAATGGGCCGAATGTCGCTGCCGGAAAAAATCGCCTGCCGAACACCGAAGCCGGTGGTGATGGTCAAAAGCGACAGCGGCGTCCATTCATGGATACGCCGCTGGATTTAAACCGGCTCAGAGCACGTCGATAATTTCATTGAAGGTTTTGGACGGACGCATCTGCTGATTCGTCCGTTGTGTATCAGGCAGATAGTATCCACCGATATCGACGGGACTGCCTTGTGCGGCGAGCATTTCTTCGTTAATTTTGCTTTCGTTTTCCTGGAGTGAATTTGCGATACTCGCAAACAGCTCCTGAAGCAATTTATCTTCTGATTGCGCCACCAGTGCCTGTGCCCAGTACATTGCCAGGCAAAAGCTGCTGCCGCGATTATCGATTTCGTTAACCTTGCGGGACGGAGACTTACCGTTTTCAAGGTATTGTCCGATTGCTGTGCTGAGCGCCGCGGCCAGAATCGCTGCCTTTTTATTGCCGGTCTTTTGTGCAATCAACTCAAACGACGGAACCAATGCACAGTACTCACCCAGCGAATCCCAACGCAGATGCCCTTCCTTGAGGAACTGCTGGACATGTTTGGGAGCCGAACCACCGGCACCGGTTTCAAAGAGGCCGCCGCCATTGATCAGCGGCACAATTGACAGCATTCGGGCACTGGTCCCCAGTTCCAGAATCGGGAACAAGTCGGTCAGATAGTCACGCAGCACATTGCCGGTGACGGAAATGGTATTCTGGCCCTTGCGAATTCTTTCCAGTGAGAACTTCATCGCATCAACGGGCTTCATAATATGAATTTCCAGTCCGGCGGTGTCGTGCTGCGGCAGGTACGCTTTGACTTTCTTGATAATCTCGGCATCGTGAGCCCGGTTTTCATCCAGCCAGAAGACCGCGGGAACACCGGCAGCTTTTGCACGGGTGACCGTCAACTCAACCCAGTTTTGAATCGGGATATCTTTGACCTGGCACATGCGGAAAATGTCACCGGTTTGAACCGGCTGAGACATGAGGGTATTGCCGTCCTGATTCACCAGACGAATTTCCCCGTCGCCGGGGGCCTGAAATGTTTTATCGTGCGAGCCGTATTCTTCGGCCTTTTGGGCCATCAGACCGACATTAGACACGCTGCCCATGGTCGACGGGTCGAACTGGCCATGCTGTTGACAGTCTTCGATAATCTGCTGGTACATAGTCGCATACGAACGGTCCGGGATCATCGCAACGGTGTCCTGAAGCTCGTCGTTGGCATTCCACATCTTGCCGCCGTCACGAACAACGTTGGGCATGGAGGCATCGACGATGATATTATTCGGGACATGCAGGTTCGTAATGCCCTTTCTCGAATCAACCATCGCCAAAGCGGGATGATTGTTATAAACAGCAGCGATATCGGCTTCGATCTCCGCCTTTTTGTCGGCATCCAGCTTGTCGAGTTTGTCTAAAACGTCAGCTAAACCGTTATTGACATTGGCACCGATTTCTTTGAGTACATCGGCGTGCTTTTCAAGTGCGTCTTTGTAATAGACCGAAACACAGTGACCGAAGATGATCGGGTCGGAAATCTTCATCATCGTCGCTTTCATGTGCAGCGACAACAGTGTATTATCTTTTTTGGCCGCGTCGATTTGTTCAGCATAGAACTGTCTCAATGCTGCAACATTCATCACAGCAGTATCAGCAACTTCGCCTGCCTGCAGTGCAAGGTCATCCTTCAGCACAGTCGTGTTGCCCGCGGTATCGACGAATTCGATTTTCGTCAGAGCCGCTTTTTCCATTGTTACCGATTGCTCAGTACCGTAAAAGTCTTTGCCGGTCATATAGGCCACGCGAGCTTTGGAACCTTTCACCGGCCAGGGCTTCATCATCTTGTGCGGATGCTTTTGGGCAAATTTCTTAACGGATTCAGCCGCCCTGCGATCAGAGTTTCCTTCACGTAAAACGGGATTGACAGCCGAGCCGAGTACTTTGGCAAATCGCCCCTGCAATTGTTTTTCAGCATCCGTTTTCGGCTCTTCCGGATAGTCCGGGATATCGTAGCCTTTCCCCTGGAGTTCTTTTATCGCAGCCTGCAACTGAGGAATCGAAGCACTGATATTGGGCAACTTGATGATGTTGGCCTCGGGCTTTTTAACCAACTCACCCAGTTGGCTGAGTGCGTCTTCAAGCTTTTGCTCGTCGGTGAGGTTATCCGGGAAGTTCGCAATGATTCTTCCGGCTAATGAAATATCTTTGGTTTCAACCTTAATATCGCAGGCTTTCGCATAGGCCTTGACAACCGGCAGTAATGCATAGGTCGCCAACGCAGGGGCTTCGTCAATTTTCGTCCAGATAATGCTGAATTTCGACATTTTATTCCTCTATATTCTTGAATTACCGAATCGTTTCAGGCATGGAAGTCACCTTACGCACAAGAACGATTTCATTGAAATGTTCATAAAGTCTGCATCCTACTGATTGACGAGAAAAAGTCAACGAAAAACCCCCCAACACAGACTAACTCCTTATATAGAAACAAGATATACGAATCTCGCAAAAACCCGGACTCTCATCGTAACATTTCGCCAAACGCTAAAAATTCACTCGAATCTCTTTGGATGCTGCGTTGTCAGGTATGGTAATAATGCATATTTGCCGGTTTCCATCCCACCTCCAGGCATTACCTTGATCAGAATCGACAGTTTTTTTCTTTTCAGCCTGTACCGGTATTGTCTCACCATCCAGTAAAACCGACTGCGGCTTTGAATCCACTGCGATTTCAAAAATGAGATGCCGGTTTTCCGGGGAACAATAACCTTGGTCAAGCCGTTTTGCGATATTGACCGTGCTGCCCTTCTGATCATGCGAACAAGTGAATACACTCCGACTGAAAATATCCTTCTTGTAATCGTTGGTTTCGCCGTCGTCTTCATATAATTCAAAAGAAGCTTGCTGGCCGATTTCGGGTGGAAAGATTTTCAGGATAACGGGATAATTTTCTTTCTCATGAATATACTGCATCACCGGCATCATCGGCACAATCGCACCGGACTTGACGAAGATCGGGATGTCTTCAAGTGTCACCGGGTAGTTGATCCATCGCTTGCCCTTGTACACCGTCCGGCCATCTTTAAAATCAATCCATTGTCCCGGCGGCAAATAAAGCCGTTTGGTTTTGGCTCCTTCCTCGGTAACGGGCGCAACCAGCAACTCCCGCCCAAACATGAATTGATGCTGCGCCTTATACGCCTGCCGATCATCCGGGTACTCCAGAAGCATCGCCCGCATTAACGGCACACCGGTATCATAGGCCTGTCGGGCATAGGTATAGATATAAGGGAACAGACGATATTTTAATTCGATAGCCGCCTTGTTAATTCGTTCGGCCTCCGAACCAAAAAGCCAGGGCTCGACGGCATTATTCGCATGATGATGCGCCCGGCTGATCGGATTGAAGATACCAAACTGAAGCCATCGCACGTACAACTCCGAAAAAGCGGAATAATCCTTGATATTGCCGCAATAACCGGAAATATCACAGGACCAGAATGGAATCAGCCCCATGCCGGCCGATAAGCCCAGCGGAATCTGGTTTTCCAGTTGCTGCCAGCCCGCCAGCACATCGGCACCGTTCCCGGCATCGCCGGACCAGCCAAAGGCGTATCGCTGCATCCCGGCGTAACCGGCCCGGGTGAGCTGGAAAATTCGCTGATTAGGATTGTACTTTTCAAACTGCTCGGTCACGACTTTATCCCAAGTCAGACCGTAGACATTATGAATCTCATCGTGCATGCCGGCATGATGCCGCATGAACAGTCGGTCAGTGCTTTCTTCATTGCTCCACGCGGGCTCGCCCATATCGGTCCAGAATCCCCGCACGCCGTCTTCCAGGGGCTTTTGCTGATAGGCTCCCCACCAGTCAGCGACTGCGGGATTGGTAAAATCCACAACTCCGCAGTTACCGCCCCACGGCCAGGGCATATCGTAGGCCTTGTCCGTACGAACATCGGTTACAAAGTATCCCAGCGTGTTTGCCTCCTGCCATTGGGCGGTGGTGGCTTGCGAGATAACCGGATCCTGTGAGACTATCACCTTGAAACCGTCTCGGGACAGGTCGGTAAGCATTTGCCGTGGATCATCGTAGCTTTCCGCTTTCCACTGAAAGTTCTGCAGGCCATCAACCCAGCCAATGTCCTGATAGACAATGTCACAGGGGATTTGTCGTTGGCGATAACCGGCGGCAATCTCGCGGGTGAGTTTCTCATTGGTCAAAAGACCTCGACACTGTGAAAAGCCAAACGCCCATTTCGGCGGCATAATCGGTTGGCCGGTAAGCTGGATGTATTGACGGATGATGTGTTTGTAATCGAGCCCGTAAATAAAATAGAAAACCATTTCACCGTCCGGAGCTGAAAAAGAATAATAGCCGCTCGCGGTCTTGCCGAAATCATATTCCGTTTTGTATGTATTGTCGTAAAAGATCCCATAGTGATAGGAACTCATGAAAAACGGGATGCTTTTATACAATGGGTCTTCGTCAATCCCATAGCAAGGTTTGTCGCTGTTCCACATTTTATACGTCCGGCCTCGTCTGTCCAGCAGCCCGGCCTTTTCACCCAAGCCGAAGAAATGCTCATTCTTCCTTAGTACGTTAACGGCACGCACGACCTTGCCTTCACTCTGGAAACCCTGGTCCTGATAGCTTGAAAACAGAAGCTTTTTTCGTTGGTCGAAAACCTGCAGGCCGAAGGGATGGCGATTAACTCGTATGACCAGTGAGCCGGTCATGAGATTGTAAGCAGACGAGGACTCATTAACCTTAATCGTGTCGATACTTTCCAAATCTTCATGAATAACGGCAAACGACTCATTGGACCGATGGAATTGTCCGTCCGGGGCATACCAGACTTTAACGACTGAAGCGCTGCAACACGTTAAACGTACCTTCGCATTATCAGTACAATGAAATGTCACCTCATTACCCTGAGTCGAATAAGAAAGGCAATCGCCCGGCGTTTTAACCGTTTCAGAAAAGCACGCTGCCCGAAAAAACAAACCTGCTATAAGAACGCAAAAAATAATACTTTTCGAGCATGCATACCTGAATTTCATGCTTTAAAAACCTCCCAGCTTATATCATTTATCGCAGCAGAGCCGTTTCTGCTATATTTTCGGCCGGGGTATTCAATTTAACCTTCACCCCACTGACAACATCGCCAAAACCGTAACGTACACCCTCGGCATCAACGAGTGCCACTGTTACCAAACGTTTTTCAACGGCCAGCTTGCCGTCCTGAGACTCACAGCGAACCATCACATCGCCAGCCTGTTTTTGAGCCTTGAACTGTGAGAAACGATATTTATCTTTCAAATAATCGTACCCGTCGCCGGCGTCTTCATACAGCGTCCCCTGAGCCTGGCCCTGATCGTCTAACACGACCACCAGCGTCAACGGCGATTGATCGCTGATCTCTTCGGTGGCCTGTACCACCGGTCCAACGGGCACAATCGCCCCGCCGCGTACTTTAAGATCACATTGATACGGATCGGACTGCGCATCTTCGCCTACCAGCGAAATGCTTTGCCAGAGCCCCTTTGGCATCTGAACAGATTGAGCCCACTGAGGAATTACCATCACATCGGCACCGATCAAAAACGCCTGGTCTTCCATACGAAGTGAGATATCAGCCGGATCGGCAAAAAGCAGCGGCCGCATCACCGCCAAACCGTTTTGGTGAGCTTTGCGGAATGTGGTGTACAGGTATGGCATCAGTCGATAACGTCGCTGCAACGCAATACGTGCAGCGGCTTCGGTTTCGGAGCCAAACGACCAGGGTTCCTGATTGTCAGTGCCTTTGGCTGAATGGGCACGGCTGAAGGGGAAAAAGGCCCCCACTGAAATCCAGTGAGCCCAGAGTTCGGGTGTGGCATTATCGATAAATCCGCCAATGTCCGGCCCGTTAAAGGGCTGGCCCGAAAGGCTCAGATTCAGCGACATCGGAACCGACCACTTCATGTGCTGCCACGTGGCCTTGTTATCACCGGTCCAGGTGGCCGCGTAACGGTGACCGCCGAGGAAATTCGAACGCGACAGGACAAATGGACGTTTGTCGGGATTGGCCTTTTGGATACCCTCACGCGAGGCCTTCACCATGAGCAAACCAAAGACGTTATGATACTGGGCATGCGGACCGGCTTTCAGTTTGCCGCCGCCGCGGTGCTGATTATCAAACGGCATTGTCATATTTGGCGTATTATTGAAAATCGCCGGTTCGTTCATATCATTCCAAACGCCGTCGATCCCCATCGCCATGAACTTCTTGTAAAGACCGCCCCACCACTTTCGCACTTTGGGGGATGTGAAGTCCGGAAAGACGCAATCACCGGGCCAGACCGGCCCGATATAGGAATTGCCCTGGACATCCTTCACCCAGACATCCTTTTGAGTTCCGCTGTCATAGACAAAATAGCCCGGGTCCTGCTTGACACCCGGGTCAATCATCCAGACGCTTTTAAAGCCCAGCGTGTGCAGATAATCATTGGTACCCATAGGATCAGGGAACTGATTCGGGTCAAATGTGAAGATGCGAAAACCGTCCATGTAATCGATATCAAACCACAGCACATCACAGGGAATTCGTTTCACGCGGAATGTGTCAACAACCTCACGAACACGAGCATCGGGATTGTAGGAGTACCTGCACTGCTGATAGCCCAGGGCCCATCGCGGCGGCATCGGCATCGTTCCGGTCAAAGACGCCAGCTTGGTCATGACCTCCTGCGGCGTGCTGCCTTCAATGATTATCACCGGAAAATCCAGCGCATCAGCTGATGTCGTAAACAAAATCCCCGCACGCAGATCCAGCTCTGATACCCAGGTGGAATCGAAAATCACCCCAAATGCCGAGCCGTCCGGACGAACTCCCAAAACCCACGGATGCGATTGATACAACTGGTCGGGCTTACCATAACCGTAATTGTCCTTATTGCACAGGGTAATTTTATACCCATTGCGTAAAAGCGAGCCAGTTACCTCGCCGGTTCCGTACAAGTCAACCTCCGCAGGGATATCAAGATAAGCATATCGCAGATTTCCAAATGTTCCAAATCGAGGCTTAAGCTGCCATGCGGACGAAACTGCCCCAACAGAGCGTTTGGGCTTTTCCAGCACAAGCGAAACAGGCGTTTTCGAATCATCGGTTCCTGCTGGCCAGAAACGCGCGATCTGCTCGTCAATCATTTCCGCCTTTTCCGCAGGGGCCATCGTCCCGGTTACGCTGCTGATATAGGCACCCGGTTGGTCATCAGCAACAGCTACCGACTGCCAGTCCGTGCCGATTCGGATTTCATCAAACTCGCAAACACAGTCATCATTGCCCGACCGAAGCCGCATCTCATTGAACTGCAACTGGCCTTTGTAATGGGTCCAGATATGATCGGGTTGGCGATCTTCACTGCGGCGGCAAAACGGATCGAGACCTATCTTGATGGTTTCCGGCCCGTCCTGATCAATATCAATCCGCATGACAATCTGGTGAACGCCCCCATCAAGAACCGTCGGTATATCACCGATCGGAATGCCTTTGCCGCCGGTTGCCCAGAAACTGAGATTCTCGGAAGTGTAGTCATTACCAAGCCCAAACACCTCATTGCCGTTATCATACAGGACCAAGCCGGAAAACTTGTCTTTGGCGTTTTCCGACAGAACGCGAAAACAAAAACTTACATACAGCGTCCGATTCTGACTGCCGTCTATCCAGAGTCTGTCAAGAGAGTAAGCAACACCGCCCTGATAATCTTTGATTTGAAGGCGGTGACCCGTTTCCTGATGAAACTTAGCATCCAGACTACCGCTGAGTACTTGTGCCTGCGGAATATCACTGTAGGCATTCGTATCGGAAAAACTTTCTTCGAAGAGAACATTACACCAAGCCGCTGAAACCAGCATCAGGACAACAATAAGATAACAAAACGTTTTCATTTTTTTCTCCCTTCCATTTTGGATATCCGTGAAAGCTATCGCCCGTTTTTCGGGTATTAACTCAATTCTATCTATTCAATTGTTCAAGCAGAATCAATTGAATTTTAGAGATATTGACATAATTATACGGCGTCTGCCCATTGCCTGCATGCTTGTAGCACTCATAATGGTCAAAATAACTCATATTCCGTGCATACGCGTCTTCGCTAACCTGGATAGCATATTTTTTACCACTTTCCAGATCAGCCTCAAACGAGGATGAGTTGAGGTATCGTGTCCAGTCCGCAGTATGCGGCATTATGACATAGGATGCGGCAACAGGCTCATCGCTGCGATCCCGAAGAATTTCAATCCGTTTGACCGCACAAGTCACGCCGGTATTAATCGGACCGGCACCATTTGAGTATTGAACGCTAACCTGATACCGCCCACTTTTTTTGACACTTAAAGAAGCAACCTGTATTTCGTCTTCCGTCTGGCCCCAGTTCTCAAAATGATGATCATCGGCAAGGTTACCTCCCTTGTTTTCCATCTCGGCAGCCCCGATTTCAATTCTATTGTCCGCCGGAGAATAAAAGCTCGCCGGTGTCAAATGCGAACCATTACCGGAATCCGGATAAACCGCTTCAACCATATAAAAATGAGTCGTATCGCGATAATCTTTCGAATCAGGATCGGTCCATTTGGTTTCGGTAATCCCTTTAGCACACAATTGTCCATCGCGATATATGTTAAAACGAACATCGGTTTCGTCGTTCGCGTCGTAATGCAATTTCAACCTGCCATCTTCGACCGTAATGCTGCCCTGTCCCATCTCTTTCCAGCGAGGTTGCTTAGGACCGAAAATTTTCCTCCCGCTCAAATCATCAACCAATTGAATGGTACCCGATTTATTACCATCCGCTTTTTCAAGCCAGATTTCCCAATGATTGTATTGCTTCAAATCTCCGGCTTTTACAAGGTCATCTTGAATCGGCTTGCCGTTTAAGGAAACACGGTCAACTTTGTATATCCCCTCGGATCCGCTATTCAAAGACGGCAAATGAACCGTCACTCGAATGGTTTTGCCGCGGTATAGGAAATCCTTCAACTCGAGTGTCTCACTGCCGTTAAAATAGTCCCGATGCATCTTCGGCGTCACGCAAGGTAAAAAACGAATGCCCTGCCAGTCCGTTTCCAACCCAAAAACAATATCCTGAACCATCGACAAATATCCGGCCACCGACCAAAGCTGCCGGCGGGAATTAATCACCGGCCCTTCGATGCCGTTCACCTTTGCGAAGGCGTTGCCCGTCACAAAATCAAAATTTTCCATATTGGAAAGGTTCATCGCCGTGCCTCTCACCATTGAATAAACCGCATGGTCCACCGCCGCGGCATTGCCGGCTTGCTTGGCGGCTTTGAGCCAGTAGGCCGTCACAAAGGGCCAAATCGCATGATTGTGATAGATCGGCACCGTTTTTTCCTGAGGCCAGACAACCGGAGGCCCGTATTTTGACTGCGGATAGTTAGCGATGATCTTTTCGCTTTTGGCGGAATCGGCAATCCCGCATAAAATTGCCAGGGACTCACCCAGCAGGTCAAAACGATTCAATCGGACCTTCACCGGTTCATCTAAAATCAGTGAACTGTACAAGCCCCTGGAGTCAATATAAAACTCACGGTTAATCGCCGTCTTGAGATCAGCAGCCCAGTTTGCATACCGCTTTTGAAGATCCGCAAGTCCTTTGTACCCAGCCAATTCCGCGGCGGTTTTCAATAATTCGTAATGGCCGATATTTGTCGAAAGCGTTTTCGATCTGGCCACAGCCAAAACGTTCTCACGCGTCCAACCGGGATAGGTTTGCTCACGCCAATCCAGAAAGGATTGCTCGCCCCGATACAAGCCGTCTTCGGCGTCAAATATAACATGTCGATCATGCTCGATTGTGTCGTGCATAATCTGCCAGGCGTCGTCCCGAAACTGTGTCCGCAGGTCGCCGTCAAGATATTTCAGCAATTCCCACGCCCCGATGGCCCAGACCACACGGTCCGTGGAAACAGGATAACTGCCGCCGGAACCGGTATCCTGCACAATTTGCCGAGCATAGACACCATCCCCCCCTGGCTTCAAATGCGTGGTTTTAAACAGCAGTGAATTCATGCAACGCACCGGATCCAGAGACGCCAGTCCCAAATCAACCGAATAGGAAATATCCCGCGTCCACACATAGGTCCATTTTTCACCGGTTTGAAAATAGGGACGATTCATCTCCGGACGAACGTCGAAGCTGCCATCCCGAATTTGACCAACCGCATTCAAACGAGCATCATCGAGCGTTAAAGCATATAATGCATCAAACATCTCACAGCCGGTGCGGATAGACGGAAACCCCGGCTCTTCAAAAAAAGTCCGGCTTTTATCAGCGGGTAGATTGTCACGCAGCGGAGCTGTTGTGGTCAAGGTATAAGAAGTGACGCCATTGACTGATTCCGTCAGCAGTTTTGCGGCACTCCCATTATCGGTGAATGCTTCTTCTGACATAGAACCTTCAGCAAGACTGCATGTCATCGCAAGAACAAGACTTAAAAAGGCCATACTGTGAAACATCATAAACATCCTCCCGGAATTTCACGGATTACAAATGACATATATTTCGGATCAATCGGTCCGAAACAAGCCTAAATTATGGCATAAAACCCGCAAAAAGTCACCCCCTGTTTTTAGTTTATCTTGAGAATTCTTAGCACAATTCCCATCGCTGCACACCGACATATCATGATCGCCCCGGCACAAAAATCATACATGCGCATCAAAAAAGCCAGTCATAAACAACTGGCTTAAAATAACTTATATCAACAGCGGCTAAACTCAAACCGTTCTCTCTGCGTCAATGAGAATCCATTCTAATTAAATAATCAGCCAAACGACAGCCATCCAGAGTATCAATACCTTTTGCCAGAAAGGTTGCATTTACTTGCGCCCCCAACGCATTGGTGTGCGTTGTTTCATCTTTATCAAAGTACAGGGCCGTCACCTTTTCCTGTCCGACGCTGTCATAGGTATCACTGATCAATTTGTTTAGATCGACAAACGGTGCATCTTCGGCCTGAGCCGCCTGAGCGGCCCATTGTGCATAACTGTTTACAGAGCGGTTTACTTTGCCCTCTGTCCATCGATTTCGGGGGATTGGTGAACAGGCAATCGCCGTCGCACCTTTCGCCTTTATGTCCCGGATGTATTGGCGAATGTACCAGCCGTAGGTGTGTACGATTTCGTGTTTACCGGTAAGCAGATTGTCGATTTCCTCGGTTTCATCGCCATACCCTTTTATCGTACCCCGGGCGCGTCGTTTGTCGTTAATCGGGCCGTTATCATTATGGCCGAACTGCATGATCACAAAATCTCCGGGTTTGAGTTTCTCCAGCACCGGCTGCCACAGACCTGAGGTACGGAAACTTCGGCTGCTGGTCCCTCCCATCGCATGATTTTCCACATTCAGGCGAGTCCGATCAAAAAAATCTGCAATCGGGGCTCCCCATCCCCATTCGCCGTTGGACCCGTCCCCGCGACTGCCGTTGCGCACCGTAGAATCGCCAATCGCATACAGGGTTGGTAACGTAGGGTCCGATTTGGGTTGTACCGACGGCATCCAGACCGAAGTCATCCACTGTTTAACCTGCTCCACCATTACAGGGGGTTCGTACGGCGTGACACTTTGCCCCAGCTCTGACACCCTATCGACCAGAGGGCTGTCAATCGCCTTGAGACCCGATACGACCATTGCCGCATTAATGAACGCACCATCCGGGCCGGTGTGAGTGTGATCCTTGGGAAATAACTGGCGAACACGAATCAGCCCGAGCATTTCGTACTGATCCGCAATCATTTCACGCAGGTCAATAAAAGTGACTCCGGTTTGTGCTGCAACTTCCCGGGCCAGTCCGCAAAACGTGTTTTCCCGCTCGACTTTGTCATGCTTCCAGACATCCCGCGCCGTCATACTCAGTACGATCGGCGTTGCGCCTTTAGCCTTCGTTTCAGCAATCATTTTTCGCATGTACCAGCCGTAGGTATGCACCACTTCATGCTTGCCTGTAACCTGATTGTCGATCTCCTCGGTTTCATCACCCAGCGACGGAATCGAACCACGCGCACGGCTATCATCGTTGATCTTCCCGGCATCATTGTGACCAAATTGAATAATCACCGTGTCATTGGGTTTAAGATCTTCAGAGATAGCATCCCACAGGCCTTCGGTAATAAATGTGCGGCTGCTGCGACCGCCGCGTGCCCGGTTAACGACGGTTAATTGTTCCGGATCAAAGAATTTCTGAAAATGACTGCCCCACCCATTCTCCGATCCATTGCTCGCCGTGGAATCTCCGGCAATGAACAATGTCGGATTATTGTTTTCCGATCCCGCATCAGCGGTTACTGGCACAGGCTTGGCATCCGCGACACCCACGGACAGTTTGTATATTTCGCTTCCTGCCAGCAAAAACGCTCCAACGCCATAATCGTCGTGATTAGGCACCTTATCATATGTCACGGGCTGGCCTGCAGACGGGTCTTTACCCGTCCCCTGCACATAGCCGAGAAAACCATTCTCATGCAGGCTGTCGTTGACCATGGCGTTCCAACCTTTTATCGCCGCCGGCAGACAGGTATCTTTTTCCAGCAACTCATTTCTAACCCCCCAGGCTAATCCATATGTAAAAAAGGCTGTTCCGGAGGTTTCTTTTCCGCCATAATTTGCGGGATCATGAAGGCTGACATTCCAGAAACCGTCAGATCGCTGTACCTTTACCAAAGCCGCAGCCATTTCCTTAAAGGTTTTGACATATTCATCACGGTGCGGAGCATCCGATGGTATTACGTCAAGCACACGCACCAATGCCGCAAAAACCCAACCGTTCCCACGCGACCAGTAGCAATCCTCGCCATTGGGCTCTTTGTAAGGCGGATCAAAATCTTTATCACGCCACCATAAATGGTCTTCGGGATTGTAGAGCCCATGGGTTCCGTGCGAATTCTTGGTGTACATATACATTTGATACATCTTCTCGTAATAACGATCGTCACCATAGAGAACGCCCAGCTTGGCATAGACAGGCATCGCCATCTGGATCGCATCAATCCACCACCAGTCATCATTCTGCGGATTGCTCACGATGTAATCAATATTCGCCTTGACATTGGCAATACGCTCATATTCAGGTTCGATATTATACAAGTCAATGTAGGCTTGACCACAACACTGGTCATCGGCGTTGCGGGTTTGATTACCGTTTCGCAGAGTCCAATCATGGGCCCGTCCCCACTGCACGGCATAATCATAATAGCGTTCCTGTTTATCAATCTCATATAAAGCCATCAAGCCTTCGTAGTAAGTTCCTCGCGTCCAGATATTACTGGGCCGAGCTCTATCAGTAACGATTTCCTTGCCGGGATCTGGCCATTCTTTCATGAAGTAGTCATTCGCTAATCTCATATCTGACAAAACATCGGCTTTGTCAGGCACACTGGCACAGGATGAGCATAGAACCGACAAAGTCATCCCTAAAATACAACTCATACTCAATCGAAGCTTTTTCATCATTTTCATCGCTATTCCTTATTTCTGCGAATAATTGGTTCACCTTCCTGCACTTCAATCTTCAACCCGGAAAGGTCCAATCCTTCTACGTTTTTAATCGTAAAACCACGCTCGGCTTTAATCGTGCAGTTCTTGAAAGTCACGTTTCGAATGGGACTGTCATCGAGGCCGTACATGTCACCCACCACACCCGCGGCACCGGAGACATTAATGATGTTAACATTGCGAACAACGGGCAGCGGGTCTGACGGCGGCTTTATCGGCGGTCGCATACGCCAGGCCATATTGAACTCAAATGCTTTGCGTGTGTTATTCAACACAATATCCCGGTAGGTAATGTTCTCGACCACTCCGCCTCGGCTTGGCTGTGACTTAAAGCGAATTGGCGCCCAGTTGTCGGCATCCATGATACAATTGCGGATCTCGACATTGCGAATGCCGCCGGACATCTCGCTGCCCATCGACACACCACCATGACCATAACGAAAATGGCATTTTTCAATCAGGACGTCCTCGGCCGGGCGATTCACACGCAAGCCGTCCTCATCCTTGCCGGATTTAATGGCAATACAATCGTCGTTAACATCGATATCACAATCCGTGATATGAACATTGCGGCTCGAATCGATATCGATCCCATCTGAGCTGATAATATTGTGCTCGGCACGAATGGTTAGGTTCTGCACCTTGACGTTTTCCGAATAAAGAACAAACAGCCCCCAACACGCCTGATTTTTTAATGACAAGTTACAAACGACAACATCTTTGCAGTTCTGTATCGCGATCAGACGCGGTCGACCGGTCAGCAATTCACTGCTGGTCCTTGGGTATCGCTGCATCCACTGATCTCCGGAACCATCAATGAGCCCCTCACCTGTCAGATCTACATCGGTCATTTCAACGAAATTCAGTAAGGCAGCAGTCCAGATCATTTCCTCCCCTTCCCACCGTGTATCGACCTGTGGATAGTCGTCGGGGTTCACTGTCCCTTTGAGAGCTCCGCCTTCGGCCAGATATAAATCGACACCCTGTTTAAAAAAGAGCGATCCGGTCAAAAACGTCCCTTCTGGAATCACCAGAGTACCACCTCCGTCAGCATGGCATTTTTCAATGGCAGACTGAATAGCTTTCGTGTTCAGTGTTGTACCATCACCAACAGCGCCAAAATCGGCAACCACATAGTGGTTATTGGATTTTGATTGCATTTGAGTACAACCGAGAATAGATGGTAATAAAAGTGTTGTCAAAATAGACAACGCAAAGGTTATGCGTCTCATGGACTCACTCCTCGCTACTGTAGTGATTATAGTTCTTTTTCTTTAACCTGTTCAATCTGCACATCCGGAATTTGACATCGATAGGCACTAAAGCTTTCGACGTCTCTGAGTACAAACGTCGGCACCTGCGGTTCATGTTGAGCTTGGACGTTATAGAAATCCACATTTTTTACATCATTGAGCACAAAGGCCGGTCGCAGGTCTTGGGTCATATAGCTGACCTCAATATTGTTCATTTTGATACCGTCAACATGTCTGAGATAGAAACCATAAGCAGGCAACGGCCCGAACATCGACGGTTCCGGATACCCTTTTTCGTTTTCAGGAGGCTGAAGTGCAGCCTGCTCTTTGGTACCACCGCCACGATAGTAGATTCGAATGTTACTAAGCCGAACATCTTCGATGGCATGACCGGGAATACCACTGATGACCGAACCGTATTGCGGATCGGCGTCATACACCATAAGGTTGCTGATATTGATACGACGGAGTTTGCCCACCGGCACGCCTTCAGGGCCGCGCATCCGGCTTCCGATACGAAGGAAAAGAGGTGCCGTGGTCACATCTCGCATGGTGATGTTAGTAACAGTGACATCTTCGAGCAATCCGCCGTCAACCGTCTCCAGTGCCAGCCCGCGGCAGTGATGGAACACACAGTTTGAAATGGCAATGTTTTTAAAGCCGCCGTTGGATTCGGTACCAAACTTGATACGCCCCGTCACACCGTCTTTATCGGGAGCATTGGCCTCTTTCATTTGATATGTGCCATCCAGCAGTGTGCCCGGATCATAGCCGCTAACCTGGCAGTTGGTAATGGTCACATTCTCGGTCGCCCTCGCAAACCCCAGACCATAGGAACTTTTCAGAACAATAGCATCATCAAATGGAGAGTTGACAGTACAGTTGGAAACCCGAACATTCCGGCAGCAATCAATATTAATGCCATCCCGATTCGTATCTATTTTGATGTTATCAACCGTCATATTATCCACACCGGTTGCCAGGATACAGAAATGACCACCCATCAGAAATGACACGTCCCGGATGGTGACATTGCGGCACAGTTTAAGTGCGAGTATTTTATTACCCCTCCCGGGTCTGGGGGAATCCCAGCGATCCAGACCTTTGCCGTGAATCAGACCCGGACCAAGGATGGAAACATTCTCGAGTTTTTCACCCCAGATAAGACTGTCATGCCAATGACTGTGACCGTAATCCTGGTACATATCCGTCGGGTTCGGTTCGGCCAAATCATAACCGGTTTTGCCATCCGGCTCCGCTGCAACGAGAGTGGAACCTTGATCAAGATACAATGCAATATTGCTTTTAAGGTGGATCGAATAGCTCAAATAAGTACCGGCCGGAAAATGAACCGTGCCGCCACCGGTTTGGGCAGCCGCGTCGATGGTCTTGTTGATAGCATCCGTGTCAAGCGTCTTGCCGTCCCCCACTGCTCCGTATTGCTTTACATTGTAACCTTGAGCATATACCTGGGCGACCAGCAAGATTACTAAAGCACCACAGACGTATTTAAATGATTTCATAGCTGCAACTTCCTTTTTTAAATTCAGCAATCCGTTTTACATACCAGACGGCATTGATCCGATAACGATGAATTTCGTCTCATAAGGTTCCAGTTTCAGGGGCACTGTGGCAAATAAGCTTTTTGACTTAGCTTCTTCGATTGCTTTGATATCTCCGGTCATACCATCCCAGATTTGGACCTGCCCTCCCCCTGCCAGCACTGCCGTACGTGTATGTTTTTCAGTAGGACTCTCGTTAAAGAAAAAGTATAGTTCCGCATCACGCAGCTTGCGATGCGTATATTTGATGTCGGGACACATCTCGTTCAGCAAAACATCCGGTTGAGGCAAAGCATTCATCACACGATCCGTCAATTCTCCAGACGGTTCCAGCAGAGCCCAGCTAAGGTCAACCGGCCCCTGGGCAGCATCGAGGAAAGTTTTATCCGGGATGAGTGTCGGCGTGCATCCAACAAATACAACCACCCCGCCAGCTTTGGCAAACTCTCGCAGGTTTTCCAACGCGGTTTTTGAGATTGCTGTAACAGATGGAACGATAACCGCCCTATAGCGTTGTCCGCTGAGATTTTCCAGTGCTCCGTCCTTCAGCATAAGGACGGAAGTCAGGGCCTGCTCGTCCACAAAATCAAAATCTCGCTGATATCCCAAGAGACTTTTAGTAAGCGTCAACACACTCTCATTCGATCCGTCGTCTCCCAGCCACATGCTGGAGGTCGGATGATACATCGCGATC
This sequence comes from Anaerohalosphaeraceae bacterium, assembly GCA_963675155.1. GTDB lineage: Bacteria > Planctomycetota > Phycisphaerae > Sedimentisphaerales > Anaerohalosphaeraceae > 4572-13. The sequence continues at coordinate 3,584,445 of OY775912.1, forward strand.
TGTGCCGCTGGACGCCCCTGCGAGAGTATATACGACGTACGGTTGATATACTCAGCAACATCCGGGAACTCATCGCTTAACAACCATCCGGACATGCCGGTTTTACCTTCTGATGAAGCGGGCACGAACATCACCTCAACCATGTTGATCCCGCGAACAAATTGGTAATCCAGAATCCATTTGGCCTGTTGAACATTCGGTTTGGGATCATAAGCAGCAAAACTCTCGGTAAAGGCACGAGATTTGCCAAAAACATGCGCCGCAGATGAAGCGTATTTAGGATAGTTCGACACCTTGCCCGGCCAAATCTGATCCCAAATCGCATCCACACCCGGCATCTGAACATGTCGCATGTCTTTAAAAAAGTCTCCTTCGGAGTCAACGAGTTTAACCATATTATCTTCTTTATTCAGATGGACAAGATATTGCAGGTTGTTGTCTTCACACCACTGTGCCTGTACGGCAAAGAAATTCTCGCTGAACAGATCGGACCAGACATCCCAGTAGTCCGCTTTAACACGTTGCTGCTCTTGGGTTAAAGAAGGAGTAAAGAATGATGCCACAAAGGGACGAACATCATAGCCCTTACGCTGTTGGAATTCATCGAAAATCTGAGGGGTATATGGAATTCCGCGAATACTGTAATCCGGTTCGTCACCTCTGAATCCCAGGATCGTTCGGCCGAATTCATCCCCAACATACTTTTTATATTGTTCATGGGTAAATTCGATAAACTGCTTTGTGGCTTCCGCATCCAGATAGTCACAGAGTGAATGACTGGTATCTTTTTTACGAGTTGGATTGTTGACCGCCCGTGTTTGTGCACTTCGGAATTGATGTTCGATTAGAAATACGCGGCAGGTTTCACCTTCGGGAGCAGTCCACTGAAGCTTGCCGGATTCGATTGAGAGCACCTGACTTCGATCGTCGTTGGCATTGACCGCCACTGCACCAACTGTTTCGGGCGACAGTTCACGTAAGACACTCTCACCCGGGTCGAGCTTGACACGATCAGCAACAACCAACGCCTGCATTCTCAGGTCAGGACGCTCAGCACTGAACTTACCGCCCGCAAATCCGCTGGGATACTTCCCTTCGTCCACAAGCCAGACGCGCATATCACGTTCTTTCGCCAGCTCAACTGCCAGCTTAACGCTTTCAAACCAGCCCTCGGATAGATACAGGCTGTTCATCCCATAGCCGGGCTCAAGCGTCACAACGCGAACATTGTTTGCCTTAAATGCATCCATATCCCGGGCAATCACTTCTTCAGTCACATTACCATCCCAACCCCAATAGAAAGTCATGCCGTATTCAGCCGGGGGGGAAGAAAAACCCGATGCAACTTCATCAATAGACGGTAACGTCTCGTCTTGTTGAATTTTCAGGGTGCGGCATGCTGATAAGGTCAGAATCATGCAGAGCAAAAACGCATAAGCAATATATTTTAATTTGTCTTTCATTTTTGTTTCCTTTCGGCTCAGCAAACAGACAAATCATTCTCACTATTTGTCAATGATTTCAATACCATGCGGCTTGATGCTGATAGAGATTGTATCACCTTCTGAATCTTGTACTTTTGTTTTCTGTTCGAAATCGCTGCTGTTGATCACAACTAATTTTCGACTGTTCGGGAACCAGGCGCAATCTGTATAGACATTGCTGCTGGTCCAGGGGCCGAATTCGTCCCTTTTGCCCGCCGCCCAAAAGAGCGAACGGTATAAAAGACGACTGTTTTCGGCAGAAAATTTAAAGCCGGACAGATAGACCGCCTGGCCTTTATGAAACTGATGTGTCGCAATCGTCGGCGAATCGTCTTTATCAGCGAGCACCTGCGTGCTTTTGTCAATAATGCAAATATTATTAATATCATCGCCGAAATCAATTTCAGCTTCAGCATCTTCAAGAATAAAATGTTTCGATTCAGCTTTAGTATACTGTCGCTTCGGATTGCCATAGTTTTGCGCAATTTGGCGATCGACCCCTAAAACATCAGAGAGCCGGAAGTACTGGCTGCCGTGAAGGCATGCGGACGGCTCACCCACACCGATAAATCCGCCGCCATCCGCAATCCATAACGACAACGCTTCGATGACTTTTTCATTTTTCCAGTATTCGCCGCCACACCAGGCACTGTCAAGTCGACCGGCATTCAGGATAACATCAACATCGCCCGGAACACCGCTTTCGAGAATGTCATCAAAACTGATATATTCAACGTCCACCGGCAACCCTGCCAGCGACTCGGTCACTTCATACAACTCCATCCCGTGAATGAAGTGTCCGACATAGGACCATGATCGCAACTTACCCCATGCGGTCAGAACCGCAACCTTCAGCGGAGCCGTATACGGCTTGTCGTTTTCATGAAATTGTCGAAGCGTTCTGAATTCATTCGTAATTTCCTCAATGGCCTCGACAAAGTCCGGGAATTCTTCGACTAGGTGCAGATATCCCCCCAATCCGATTCGATCCACCGCATCGCGTAATAAGCCCCGGCGGATGTTTCCCCAGAAACGCTTGGCATCTAATGCTGGGTTGCCGCCTTCCATGAAAGTCGGCTCCCCTCTCAGCCCCGTCGGAAACAGGTATGGATGCAGCCGCAGTTCTTTGGTATCGACACCTTTAACCCCGGCACACAGTCGTGCTTCGAATGCATTGAAGACACATTTGATCAGCCCATCAAATCCAATATCCTTATAGCGATCACCATACGGTTCAGTGCCGACAATATGGTCATCATAAAACATGTAGGCCTTTTTATCCGTCGCATGGATCTTATCGATGCACTGGCGGCTGAACCCAACAACAAATTCATTTATAAAATCCATCCAGTCCCGCAGTCGTTGGGACGGCACATTATGCGTTGAGCAGTAAGCGCCGTTGTTAACGAAATCTTCACTGGTCAGCTCGTATCCTTTAAGTTCAGCAAATTGACTCAAGGCATAGGGACTGACCGTCATTTCATAGGATCCCCAGTCCACATACCGAAAACGCAGGTCGGCACTGTCACCCCAGAACCAGGCAAAGTTGTAGAACATGGAGGTGAAACGCACAATTTTTGTTCGGGGATGCTCCTCGAGCCATTTGTCCAGGTACTTCAATATAAACGCCTGCGTATCGGGATAAATCGGATCGATCGGCATCAAATGCTCTCGATCGCCCCAGTCGTTGGTGATATGATTGTACATGGAAATGGCTTCCCATATCCGGTAGGCCAGAAAATTGACGGTGTATTTGTGCCATTGTTTCGCATTTTTTATAGCAACAACACCCTTCTCAGCATCAAAACTCCAGTGCTTAGCCGGCACTTCTTCCGCTGTGGTACGGTCAAAGACCTGCCACCATTTTTCAGGGTCGTCATTGGTATTGATGGCAAACTGCTCCCTGAAATATCCACTCAAGGGATCAATGATAACGGTATCACTTTGGGCTGTGACCGGATCGCTCATCAAGTAATTTTGCTGAAGCTTGTCCATGTTGGCTTTGGCCCATTCGTTATCAATCCGAACCGGACAGAGCGTCGAATAGATATCAAATCCGGTCTCGGTTATTTTATCCGACAAAACCGTCCCGTCACTGTCGCGAATCGCATCGGCACCCCACTTTTTTGCCAAATTGAGCGTTAACTCTTCGTACCCCGCCTCCCCCGGCAGTGTAAAATATCCCATATTGTTTTCAGCCATCTTCAACACATCCTATCTTAACGTTTGCATGTCTTAAGGGTTATCGTATTATTCCGATTGATTCCTGTCTTTCAGATCGGCCTCAATCTGCTCCAGCAGTTTTTCGTTAACGGGGTAAAACAGGAGGAATGCGCTGCAAAGCACCATAAATCCGGCCGGGATGACACTAAACAGAAGCTTGATGCCGCCGATCACTTCCGGCGTAATCGGCAGTTCTTTATCATACCCAAACTGGCCAAGCAGGTACAACCCCAAAAATCCTCCAACAGCAACACCCATTTTAATCGCAAACATGATCCCTGCAATGATCAGCCCGGTTGCCCGCTGTTTAAATTTCCATTGGTGGAAATCCGCGACATCAGTAAACATCGCAAAGAAAAAGACCGGAATGGCACCGGCAACGATCGCCCAGATAAAGTTGATAATCCCGAGAACCATAAAATTCTGTGCCGGAAGCCAATAAAAGACCCCGCTGAGAAAAATACTGGCCACAGACAGTAAGACTAATACTACCTTCTTGCCGAACAGCTTCTTCAGGGGTGTGCTGAGAAAAACACCGGCCATCATACCAAACGTCCCAATGGTCAAAAAGACCGTCGTTTGGTCAAAATCCAGTTTAAGTGCCCCCAACGTCATCGTTAATAATACCCGGCTGCCCTCGCCATTGACATTATCGAAATAATATGCTGCCATGCCGTTTCGAATCATATTGTGAATCAGCCAGAATATTGAAGCCAGAAACAGAATGAGCCATGGCCTGTTTTTGGAAACATTTTTCAAGTCCTGAAGAAACGCACTCTTTTGACCGGCCGGCGGTTGAATCCGCTCGCGGGTTGTGATAAATGTAATAAACAGCAGAACAATCGCGATTCCACCGAAAACTCCCATTGTGACTTGGTAGCCCAATGCCTGACTATAACCTAATTCAGGATTGTATCCTGCGTGTCCGGGATTGGCCCCGAAGAACTTCGCCAGCGGCAGCGTCAATGTCGTCACCAAAAACATCCCCACAAATGCAAAGAAAAAGCGATATTGCGAAAGCGTTGTTCGCTCCTGTGGATCAGGGGTCATGACTGCCATCAGAGAAGAGTAAGGAATATTAATCGCAGTATAAGCCATGGTTGCAAGAATATAGGTGACATACGCATAGAATATTTTCATATTCTGTCCCCAGTCCGGCGTAATGAACATCGCACAGGCAAGAATGCCGTAGGGAACCGCCATCCATAGCAGATAAGGCCTGAACTTACCCCAGCGGGTGTTCGTCCGGTCGGCAATCATCCCCATAATCGGATCGTTGACCATATCCCAGAAACGCGTAATGAGAAACATGAAACTGGCCACCTTGGCGGGAATGCCAAAAACATCCGTATAAAAGACCATGAGGAAAAAACTCCACGCTTGGTATAAAATATTAGATGCTGTATCACCCAGGCCAAAGCCGACTTTCTCAATGATGGACAGTTTTCCGGAGTCTTCGCCGGCCGAACTTGTGATACTGGATGAGGTAATTTCCGAAGTAGAATTTGTGCTAGGTTCCATTTGTTTCCCCTAAAATGTTCCAGTTTTCAGCTAGCGGACGAGATGAAGTAAATTATATTAAATTCCCTGAAAGCTTACGCATGTAACTAATCTATAAACGCTGTTAATGGCACCTGATTAATAGTTCACGTCTTGTGCTAATTGTGACAGTGTAAGCTAAACGGAGACAAAAAGATACCCTCTTTTGCGACATACAGCAGTTTTATTGCGACATTATATCTAGAAATAATAATTGTATTCGTTTCGTACTAAAAAATACGGCATGTCCCATATTTCATATAATGTCGGTCGTCACCAGACAGGAAAAAGAGGATGCTCAAGTTGGTATAGCCACGATGTCCGGTGCTTATGCTTATTTAAAAACACGTTTGTATCCCTTCACGGCAATATGGTAGCTCAAGCTCAAGAAATAGATTGGTTGAATAGTAGAGAATGTATTCCCCAGGTTGTTCCGCTCTGAAGAATATGAAATGACCGGCACGCCGAGACAGACCACTGACAAGCCCCAAAGTGCCCCCCCTTTAGAACCTTCAAAAACTCATCACCCCCACACTGGCCTCTCATAGAATTCCAAAAACACGCCGAGCTGTTTTACAAGTCATCAGAGTGACTTTCTGATTTATCAATAAATAAGCGTTTGAATGGAGTGAGGCGGAATTGTTTCTTCAACCGCCTCAAGCCCAATATATAATTTATAGGTTATTTTGAGATCACTCTGATTCATCACAACCGTTGCGATTTTTCCATCTTCATTGATAAACGACGTGCTTAGCAAATGACTGCGGCTGCTGACCGTACTGACTCTTTTTGCGTTCGGACGAATGAACTTAGAAAAGTGTCCGATATAATAATAGGACGGCGTGTAAATTAATTCTCCTTTTTTCGTATCCGCGTGAATCGGTGCAAAACAGAAGTTGCCAACATGGTTTGGACCGCCGGTTTCATCCAGCAGGATATTCCAGTCCGTCCAGCCAACGGTTCCCGTGTTAAAATCATGAATCATCGATTGTCCATATCGTTCTGCATTGGGCCAGTACTGGTATTTCTCAGCGTCAAAGCTCTCAACACACCCTTCTGTAAATAGCAAATGCTTGTCAGGATAAGACTCATTAATGCGAGCTAAGTTTTCGTACATGTACTCTCCGCCGGCCCAGACTTCATACCAGTGAAAACCAATTCCCCAGGCATATTTCGACGCATCAGGGTCTTCAAAAATGGTATTAGCCCGATTGGTAATCAGATCCCGGTTGTGATCCCACACGACAATTTTTTTATCTCCAAGCCCTTCTCGCTGCATGACCGGGCCAAGGTGATTTTTTAAAAAATCCCTTTCTTCAACAGCCGTATAGATACACGATTCCCATCGTTGCGTTGCCATGGGTTCGTTTTGAACTGTAATGCCCCAAATCGGCATTCCTTCTTTCTCATAAGCTTTGATGAATTTCGTATAATACAATGCCCAGGATTGATTATATTCAGGCAGCAGTTTTCCACCCCGCAGCATATTCTTATTGTCTTTCATAAATGCCGGCGGACTCCAGGGGCTTGCATATATTGTCATTTTATCACCCGTCGCATGCATCGCCCTCTTGATTAAAGGGATTCGGTACTGTCTGTCATGATCGATATTAAATGTTCTTAGCTCTTTGTCCTCATCTGAAACGTATGTGAAGCTTTCACTGCTGAAATCACAACTGTGGATGGGAGTTCTCAGCAACGTATAACCGATTCCCTCTTTTTTGTTGTAATATGCTTTTAAAAATTCCTCTTGTTCACTTTTCGGCAGTTTGGCAAAGACCTCCGCCGATGCATCCGTAACGGCTCCCCCAATTCCCAAAAAAGTCTGAAATGTCTTGTTTGGATTCACAAAAACAGAAACATCCGTTTCAAGCGGCTGCTTGGCGGGCTTGAATGACTGATTGCCGGTCAGTGTGATCCTGAAATCCGTGTCGCTCGCCGTCGTATAAACCAAAACCTTTTTACCTTCGGTTGAAAATGATCGCCGCAACAATGGATGTTGACTCTTTGCAGAACATCCGATGACGAAAAGACCTAACGCTAATATTACAATGCTTTTTCTCATAATAAATATCCTTATTATTAAAGATTTAGGCATATTGCATCCCTGTCTGTTTATCTTTTTGAATGAAACCTTATTGATATCATGATTTTAATTGTGGAAATAAATAGAATCCAACTGTTCGAGCAGCGATGTCTGGTCTCCGGTTGTCAGATAGACATCCACCTTCGCATTTGACACATTATCCCATCTGAATGTCATGATCGAACGTGCCGGGATGCTGCGAATAGTCCATTGACTGTTCCATTCCAGTTTCAGGGTATCGTCCGAAGAATGAGGATTTACGGCATACAGTACGACTGAACCGTCGGTATTTTTAAATGCCACTGTCTGCACGTTTCCGTTTCCGGAGGCGATTCGAACAGCGCCCGGACGCAGAAATTTACTGGCGTGCCCGAGGGCATAGTAATGCGGCCGCGGCGAGACCTGACGATTCGACTGGTTGATCGTGATCACTCCATAACAGGTATCACAACCGCCTGGGATTTTGGGCCCGTTGTTTTGATCCAAAGCGAGGTTCCACTTGACAATTGTTTTGGCCCAATTTCGCAGCGTGTCAACCATAAAGGTTCCGTTACGGATCAGATCCGCATCAAATCCGCCGTCGTTCCATGTCCCGTCCGATCCTTCGGTAAAATATACATCCTTGCCTGGATACGCATTGTACACAGTTGTCTGTGCGGACACGCTGCCGCCATAGTGGTGCCAGGCGACACCGTCAATATACGATCTTGCCGTTGCGTCGGCGAGCACATCAAGCGGAAAATCCGGTCGGTCCCAGTTATGGTCCCATATGAGGATTTTGGTTGAAATACTGTTACTCTCGAAAGCCGGACCCATTTCCTTAACCAGCTTGATCTGGTCGGCCGGTTCCATGTGGCAGCCGCCATACGTACCCGGTTCATAGTACGGCTCATTTTGGAGCGTGATCGCATCAACCGTAATGCCATGGGCCGCATAGGCCTGAATGTATTTCACGAAATAATTTGCATAGGTCGGGTACACGTTGCTTTTTAAGCTTCCCGAGCCGATTTGGCCGCTGTCTTTCATCCACACCGGCGGACTCCACGGGCTGCCCATGATTCGAACATTGGGGTTGATCGCTAATATGTCCTGCAGTGTCGGGACGATGTAGTTTTCATCATAGGCAATGGAAAAATAATTCAGATTGTAATCCGTCGTTACACCTCCGGGAAGATCGTCATAACTGTACTCAGCCAGGCGAAAATCGGACGCCCCCATCGGTTGACGCAGATAGCTGAGCCCGATGCCCTCATCCGGATCGAATAGATCGGTCAAAACGGCTTGGCGTTCGGAAGCATTCAGGAACTCATAGATTAGCCAGGCAGAGGAGTCCGTCAAAGAAGCTCCAAATCCTTCGATCTCCTGATATGTGACCGAAGTATCAATAGCAATTGTTTCCGCACCGGGGGGAACCTGCCATGTCAGCCAATTCTGAGCAAAAACAACGAGATCATCAATATTAATAATATCATCGTCTGTTAAGTCATATTGCGGAGCCGTCTGCTGCCAGAAATTAGCCAGATGCGAATAGTCCGCATAATCGACATAGAAATTGTTATTATAATCGGGGTCATGGCCAACGGTTAGCGTTGCATTTTCGAACCAGACGCTTCCGGTGCCGGGATTGCATGAGAATTCAACTTTAACCTGACTGGTTCCCGCAGGAGCAGTCCCGGAGAGTGTATAGATTGCCCATGGGTGCGGAATGTCGTACCCCCCCCCATACACCGCTGGATTCACGGTGTAAGCCGTCGCGGCACCGACTTCCACATCCGAATCATCGAGAAAGGTCATGGACATGATGCCCGTCGGGAGCCACCACGCATCGGCACCGCTTAGGACGGTCAAGATGTAGTCTTTTCCTGAGGTTGCCGAAACGGTCTGATGAAATCCCCCGCCCCCCTCACCGCTGGCACCGGCTACCAGATAATAAGTGCCGTCATAGGTGACGCCTGCGCTGTTTTCATGGTTGGCCCAACCGTTCCCCCAGGCCCATGACGTCCAATCCGTCGGCGGGTCCGTGGAAGCAGGGGTATTGAAATCACCATTGGTCAGAAGATCAGCCTGAGTTAAGGCGGTCAATATCACGACAAGCAAGATTGTCGGTTTTGTGAGATCGCGTAATTGCATCATTCCTGTCCTTTGCTTGCAGCTACCTTATTCATTCAGTCGACTGTGATAAAAAACGATCGTCCATTTATCATATACACAACCACGGTCAAAATCAAGCCCCCGGTCATATATACCGGGGGCTCATCTGTTGTGTTCTACTATTTAATCAGCTGATTTAATCTCGCTCATGCGAAACATTACGCTTTGCGACGTCTAAGCAATAATCCGCCAAGCCCCAGCAGTGCCAGCGTGGCCGGTTCGGGAACGACTTCCAGAACAGCATTGTCAAATCCGACGCTTCCAGTCGCATTGTTGGCCGTTAATTCAATTTTGATCTTGGTTGTGCCAACAGGCGCAGTCCCGGTCAGAGAATAAGTTTCCCAGGGATGCGCGATGTCATAATTTTCACCATAGACCGCCGGATCAACGGTGTTGCGGCTGGCCTGTCCCAGTTCGGTATCCGCATCATCAAGGAAGAACATGATCATTGTACCTGTCGGAAGCCACCATGCTTCAGCTCCGCTGTCAACCGTAAGCTCATATGTCATTCCTTCCGTTGCTGCAACGATCTGGAAGTGCCCACCGCCGCCGCCACCGGATGCACCGACAGCGGTATGATAAGTACCGCCGGGCGATCCCCAGGCGGCAATTTCCGTGTTGGCCCATCCATTACCCCATGACCATGCTTCCCAGTCATCCGCTGTTACACCCCCTGTTGGGTCACCAAATTCATCAAGAATATCAGTCACCGCATCGAAAGTTCCGTTCGACAACAGGTTTGCGCTCGCCATGCCGGTCATTGCGAATGCCGCAAATAAAATTAAGACCTTTTTCATCTTTCCATCCTCTCAAAAAAGTAATATACCTTCGTTACTATCTAACACATACAAACATATTTCATGACAACACACACATCACATTATACAATCTCTTACACGTTCACTTTTCGAAAAGGATTCTTCCTGCCGGAGAGGCAGGAAGACCTTTCGACAGATACGTCATTCATATCAGGGTTGAACACTGCTATCCGCCAGCCACACGGAAGCGATCAAGGCAAAATCATCCAGGTTGACCTTACAGTCACCGTTCTGGTCATACTCTTGCGGAGCAGGACAAACGGCTGTATTGGCCATCGTCGCATATTTTTGCGCGATAGTTGCCGAATCCAAAGCGTAGTTATAGATCTCGACTTCATCGTACACACCTGCTGTAAATTGCTCATCGATTCCGACTGGATCATCTCCATAACGTCCGGCAATCGCCACCGAAATATTGGATGAAGAGGCACTGATCATTCCGGTCGCCGCCTGGCCGCCGTAGCTGATTTCGACACCTGCACCGCCATCTAAAAGCGTGTAAACCAAACTGAGAACACCGTCGATATACAGCTTCTTGAAAGCACCGTCATAGGTTCCCACGACATAATGCCACTGGCCGTCAAAGGCGGTTCTGTCGGCAGGAACACCGTCGTTATCGGCAACCGCCAACCCTCGCGTACTGAATACGGGGCGATCATCGCCTTCGAGACCGGCGGCACCTTGACGCAACTGCCAGCCGTTCTCTTCGCCATTACGAGCAACCATCGGCGCCCAGTCAACCGTGCTTGTGGATTTGATCCAGCAAGCCACTGTTAAATTAAAGTTACTTGAATCAAAGTAATCGGCAGCAGCCGGATCGGTATAAAGCATGTCCTCGGCGCCCGTGTCCGCATCGAATTCCATACCGTCACCGGAGATGCCTGTGACAAACACAGGGTCTCCCACAATCGTTGAAATCGGGCTGCCCGGGACGATGCTGTCTGCATTGGCCGATTCGAAATCCCAGTGAGCAAGCTTGCGTTTGATAATCAGCAATGCCTGTGCAGAAGGAATCGGAACACCCGCCTCATTGTTAACCACGCAATAGTATGCACCTTCATCAGCCGTTTCTGCATGTGCGATCGTCAGCGTATCCGTGGTGGCACCGGAAATATCTCCGCCATCAGACAAGGCGACGTTTGGATCGCCAGCCTTATACCACTGATAGCTTTCCAGAGAAACCGAAGAAACAGCGACAGAAAAGTTTGCCGTCGCATCGGCATCAACAAGCTGATAATCCGGATCTGCTGTAATGATCGGGATCGACAGTGGCGTATAAAACACCCATGTGGGCCCTGTGATCTCCGTTGCATCATCCATGACCATATCGACACGCCAAAAGTAACGTCCATCTAAATCCAAATCCAGAACGGTAGGTGCAGGTGGATAGGACGCTCGCAAAGTACCCGCATCCCATCCTTCAACGGTATCGACATAGAAAACATTCGGGTCGGTTCCACCGTCACTCATATAAAGTTTATGGGATACCAAATTCGGATTAACAACACCATTGGGATCGGAAACATGCCAAGATAGTGCTGTATTGACAGCAATGCCATCTTCTTCATCTTCCGGATCCGGGGTATGCGGTGGATTGGGATTGTTGGTCATAGCCAAAGAAGCGTTGTCGAAGCCTACGCTGCCGGTTGCATTATTGGCGGCAAGTTCTACTTTGACGAAGAATGCACCCTCAGGCGCCGTACCGCTCAGTGAATAGCTCTCCCAGGGATGCGGAATGTCAAATAATCCACCATACACCTCCGGATCAACGGTGTTCCTGATGTCTTCGGCGACAATATTGTTTGGATCCAACAAATCCTGAGTATCATCACGCAGCCAGATCATTGCCATGGTTCCCGTCGGGAGCCACCACGCATCGGCACCACTGTCAGCCGTCAGTGTATATTCCGTTCCTGGCGTAACCGGGACGATCTGGTAATATCCGCCGCCGCCGCCACCGGAAGCACCGACTGCAATATGATAGGTGCCGCCCGGAGAACCCCAACCGGCTATTTCCGTGTTGGCCCATCCATTGCCCCAAGACCAGTTCACCCAGCCTGTCGCCGGAGATCCGTCTCCCGGGAGGTTGAAATCACCGTTTTCCAGCAGATTCGCTTGGGCCCAAAACCCTAACGCCAAAAACAATATGAAACTGTAAAGCACTATTCCATTTCTCATCATAAGACCCTTTCTCAAATGACTCTTCTTTTTCGCCCGGGTATTTACCGAGACCTCCTGGTTCCGTGTCAAACAATCATTTCCTGTTATTTTCCATGCTGTGTTTTTTCTGTCTTTCTTTCGTTCATTCTTTTTGCTTCGATGGCAGATCAAAGCCGAGGGCTTTTCAATTTCAATCAAATAGCATTCGAAATCAATTTTTCCCCGACAACATTAAGGCCTTGGGATATACCCGGAAACCATCCATCGTAAATCCTCATTGTCCTCCGGATGCGGGTCATTGCCCCCGTTGATCCGTGCAATCGTATCCGGGTCCGCCCAGCGACGACGTTCGGCGTGACCATCCGCAAAAGCGGTCGTGCTGCTGCCGTTATGGTAGTCCGCCGGGGAATCCCACCAATCGTAGTTCGTCCCTTCCAACAGCACGAAACTGCCGGAATTGACGTGTTGGTCCTGAGCGTCTTCCTCGACAAACACATGTTTATTGCCGGGAGCCCTGATTTCAGTTGTTTTAGTAACAAGACGCAGTTCTTTGGATGTACCGTTTGGCGAAGTCATCGCCGTTCGATAGACGAACTTATCACCGACTTTACTTGCATAATCCTCCCCATTCATCAGACCGGTAATGGAATAACTCCGAAACGTCGCGTCCGGTTCGGCTTCTGTAATACCCCTGTCACCCGGGCAATGATACAAGTCGACATCCTGTATATAAGGAAACAGTCTGCCGGCACGAATCCCGTTTTTCCGAGTTTCGAGGGTAAACCCTCCCGGATCAGCCGACCACGACCCGTCGTCCTCCATGGGGTATTCCACCCAGCGGTAATTGGTCGACTTCCACTGATGATAATTGGACCCTCCGACCATGTAAGAATTGTTCTCATCGGCATACGTTATCCAGGCCACACATAATTGCCGTTGATTGGAAACACAGACGGCGCCGGAAGCCAGTTCCTTGGCGGCTTTGAGACTGGGTAGAATAATCGACAGCAGCAACGCAATAATCGCAATCACAACCAGCAGTTCAATCAGTGTAAATCCTTTTCTGTTCTTCATTCATTTCACCTTATCAAAACAAATATTTCAACTCTGTTACGCGACAGAGCCTCTTTTAGACTATCATATTAGGCCTTTTACTTTTTAAGCAACTCTTGATCCTTACGGCGAAACCACTTCAAACACAGGCTCTGCAAAGCCACAAGTGTCAAAATGATTGGCAGGAAAACCTTCCGCGTTAATCTGGCCACCATCGGTCACAACCAAGCTTAAAAAGCGGTCCACATCGAAGATGTCCACATGAATATCATATCCCTGATCAGCCTTAATTGCTTTCCGGGAAGACTTCACCTGACCATCAACCAGAACCCATACATCAACCTGCGAGTAGTCCGGTTCATTGTTCCACATATCGATAATTCCGGCGTAGGCTGAAAACGAGGATATCCGCAAACCGGGAACAATACGCCGCACCGCATTTAAATCAACCGTCAGGCCCATATTACTATGCAGATAAAGAAATCCCGGATCCTCAAATTGTTGTTTGGACTCCTCAAAAATCTGCTGAACCGGATCAAAAAATTTACAGTTTTTTTGGCAAATGACATTCGAGTAATACAGTCCACTCGTTACTGGACATTCCAGAAAGCGGTGTCCCTCGGAACTGACAATTGCATCTCCGCGGCCGGGAACAAAGATCGCGTCAAGATAAGGACTTCCTGAAATGCCAGAAATCTTCCCGGAGCCGCTTCGATACCCCGGAGCTCCAATTTGAACCGCGGCACCGGTCGCCGGGTCATATTCAATCGTCTGCTGAGTGGCAGTTCCAAATCCGTCCCCCCCCAAGAGAAGATCGGTCAGACGAACAGCATCCTGGCCTTTCCAGATAAATTTTTCTTTAGAATCAATATTCCGAACCAAAGCCTGTTCATCCAACTCGATATTCTGTATGTTCGAATTGTGGGAGTCAACCTTAACCGCAGATCCGGCAGACAAAAGCTGTGTTGTCTTTCGTTCATGTTTTTCGCCGGCAAACACATTCGCTTTGCCTTTATATAAATGCACTTCCGTATTTCCATTGATATGGCTGAGAACGCCAAATTCCGTCCCCAGATCAACAATCTTCGAATTCGGTGTGACCACAGAAAAACCGTACCCTTGCTCAGAAACATGTGCAAACAGTTTTCCATAATTCATCGAGACTTCCGCATACGACGAGAAATAAAATTCAGACGGTGCCTCTACGACGACGTCGACCTGATCGTCAGTTTGAAATTTAACGATTCCCCGGGTCAAACGGATCGGTTCAGAATTGGATGTAATTCGAGTGCCCCGGCTGATTGACAGATCGGAAGACCATTCAGCATCGATGGAGTCGAAAACCGTTGCCACTTCATAGGGGGCCGGAGGAGCGTAGCGAAGGTAAACGACCATCAGCAAGAGAGCCGCCACACTTACAATCGCAGTGGCTAATGAAAATTTGTTCATCCTTCGAGCAGGCTGTTCAAAGTGGAGTTTCTTGATCGGCGGCAACACCACAGGTTTTTCGGGGTCGGCAATATCGAGTGCATCCGCATGCTTCTCGTATTCGGCAAAATCACACAATAAATCCATTTGCTGCTGCTGTTCTAACTCACTCATAAATTCCGTATCCAGCCCCTCAACAGAATCCGGTTGCGACAAGGGGACCTGTGCGAGACAATGGAAATAACTCAATACCTTTGAAATTTCCACACAATATTCCAACGCCTTCCGATTTCGATCCAATAAGGCTTCCAGTTCAGCAATGTCCTCAGGACTGGCAGACCCGTCATAACAATACAGCATCAGTTCCGAAATTCTCATACGTTGCCGGTCATCCATTACAAAGTCTCCTCCTCATGGAATGCACGCCTTATACACAGATTAAGCGTATGATGGATCCTCGCCAAATGCTTGTAAACATACTGAATGGAGCGGTCTAATTGAACCGCCAGATTCTTGGCATTATTGTTCAGTTCATAACGCGCTTTCAAAAGCCGCTGATCGGCGGATTGGAGTTTCTCAATACAACGACGAAGGTGTTTGATACGATCATCGGTTTCATCTTGTTTCTCTTTTGCCACCTCGTTAATTTGACGAAAGATATTCTCACTGAAAACAAGACGGTCTTTCCCTTTCTTCTTGCGATAATCCAGAATACAGTAATGAGCAACTTTTAAACCCCAGCTGGCAAAGTCCGTTCCGACCTCAAACCCACCAAACTTCCTCCACATCACAGAGATTGTTTCCTGCATAATATCATCCGCATCACTGAAATTCGGCACAACAGAGAGAATATAGGAATTGATTCGTCGCTGATTCGCCATCAGCAACGTTAAAAATACTTTTGTCTTTTTGTTATTGGAATCCATCCAAATCCCCTTATGACCTTTCGACATAGCCATCGTACGACTATATTAATACTTCCAAAATCCCCTTCTTCTCTACGGAAAAATTTAAAATCGACACATTTCCCTGGGAATTTACCCACCACACCGCATTTCAGGCTGTATAACGCCGGAAAAGGTCACGACCTCAAAAAACGATAAACTTTTTGTCGAGGAGCCGCTATCACGATGATTGCTATTGGGATATGAATTCACACCTGAAAAAAGTCGTAAGTAAATATTTTAAATTGAGTTACATCAAATCTGACCTCCAAGATAAAAGCGGAGACATCCTACCAAGAAAGCTCCACAGGTCCTTTATTTAAAGGCAGTTACAGACCTATGCATTGGGGGAGATTTTGAGACATACCGGCAAACCAGAATGTGAGGCGAAAAAGGCCGCAATGCCAAAAGAATTCTCTATGAACATATTGAGTAAAAAGACAGGGTCAAGCAGATGCTATCTTTATCGGAGCCAATCGACAGATAACTTCGCCATATCGTCGAGAATATAAGGATTAGTCCAGCCGGCGCCCATGATGATCAGATCGTCGAGATCAACATCGCAATCCATATCCAGATCACCTTCCGGGCACGCATTCGAATCCGGCAGCATAAGCTGGATATAATCGACGTACATCCAACCCCAGAAGTGTTCGATTCGCACGGTATTGGAGCCGGCATTAAGGGAGATGTTTCCAAACTCAAAGTTGGCCCAGTCACCATCGGTATTCGTAAACGTTGGCGATCCCAGCAGGACACCGTTAACAATGACCCGGTTGGGTTTGTCTCCGTTACCGCTTGAGATCAGGTATCGAATGGTTAACGGATAACTTCCTGCATGACTGGAGATCACCGTAAAATCAAGACCTGTTCCGGAACCACCGTCAAAAAGCATTGAGCCGGTCCCAGAGTACCCAAAGGGATAGATGTGAAAGCTGGGGCCATCGCTGACAGCGTTTTCGGCCTCATAACGTACCGGTTCCAAAATGAAGCTGCCGGCAGCAACCAGAGAAACGTCACTCGAATCACTTGACAGACCATAGCTGTCTGTTGCCTTCGCGGACAGAACATAGTTGCCCTCGGGGATAGTCGTCCAGGTAAAGCTATAAGGGCTTGAGGTATCTTCACCCAGCTTGTTAACACCTTCAAAAAATTCAACCTTGGTGATGGTGCCACCGTCTCCTTCGGCATCAGCATAAATCGTCAACGCTGAGTTTTCAGGTATCTTGATGTTGTTCAAAGGCCAGGTAATCGAACAAGTCGGCGGACTGTTATCAACGGGATAATTCTTCCAGTCAATCAGTTCATCCAGTGTGATAATATCTTCGTCATGATACACAAAAGACAGATAGATGGGGTCCACATTACGAATAAAATCCCCCGACCACACTGAAAACCAACTCCACCAGACATCATCTTCCCTGATTTTATCCGGGTCGGGAACAATCCCCGATTCCGACAACGCCACCAGTTTGACTCCCTCATGACGGCTCTGTGTGTCCTGCCATTCCCAAACCATACTGGTGTCCGGGTCACTAGGGTAGATATCCCTCGAAACAATGTCCACATAAGCATCTCCCGGGTACCAAGCCGAATCTCCAACGGTATAGACCCAGATCAGGTTGTGCAACCCATGCACATTCACATAGCGGTCATACATTAGCTGCCATAATTCAATGAAAGGCCCCGGTCCCTTGGCACCCCACCAGAACCATCCGCCGGAAGCCTCGTGAAGCGGTCGCCACAGAACAGGAAGGCCCGCATCCTGAAACTTACCCAGTTCAACCGCTATCGCATCCAGATCGTGGATTAAAAGTTGATATCTCTCGCCTCCGGGATCAGCAAGCACCGCTTCGATGTCAAATGTGGTCGCATATGTATAAAATCCGCGCCACCATTCTTTGTCCGGTTCATTAATCAGGTCCGTGGGGGCATTCCAATGCCAGCTCAGACTGACAATTCCCCCGCCAAACTCAGCCCAATCAATCCAACTTTCAGATTGTCCCGTAGGATCTGCACCAAATTCAATCCGCGAGGGAGAGTAGTTGATTAAATCAAAAGCGCCAACAGCCGGCTCTTTCCCAGTCACCGAATAGATATAGTCTATTTCAATTAATTTTTGTTGGCCGGAAAGGACTTTCTGCCCATACTGATCGATTAGAAAGGACAGGAGTGATTTTGCCTCACCAGTGGCCTGAGGATCATTCAGCGTCTTTGGCGGACGAACCACCCCACCAGCAGCGCCCCCGCTTAGCATAAGACGGTTCAGGAGTATACCACCGTCGGCATGACCAGCAAAGACATTTTGCGGCATTAAAATAAAATGCACAAATAGAGCTGCCATCCAAAATGACACTATCTTTGCTTTTTTAAAATCCACCCCTTCTCCTGTCCTTTGTCTGGCATAACCCTTCGTTGGGATTACGATCATGCATAATCATCAATCAGAATTTGAATTTGCCCGGAATATAAGCTCTCTGCATGTAGGTCAAATCCTCACTATCAGGCGGCGCATAGATATACCTTTGTTCGGCTGCCATTTGGATGGTCGTTTCGTCAACCCAATCGTGCTTTTCACCATGTCCGTCAGCAAATCCAAGAGTACCTCTCTTGTTATGCCAGATCGCTAACGGGTCTTTCCATTCAGGCAATTCATAATCCATGATCCATGAACCGATATTCCAACCTCGATCGTCGGTGTTTTCAAGAAACATGATTTTATTGGAAGGCATGCTGATTTGAGAATATTTCTTCACAAGTTCGTCCTTGTCCCACTGCTCGCCATTCATCAGTCCCGTAATTGAAAAACTGCGATAGCCGCCTCCATGCTCCTTTATTCCTCTGTCACCGGGACAATGGTATAGCTCTGGATCCTGAATATAAGGATAAAGCAAGCCTCTTTCGATGCCTCGAATCTCGTCTTTCAGCAGATCGGGAGACGAACTCCCGGTGAAATTACCCGCTTCGTCCTGAGGCGCAGCGACCCAATAGTCTCGACTGGGATTATTGTTTGGAACATTCCCCGGCATCAATCTCCCGTCATTCTCATCGGCATATGGATACCATGCCATGGCCAGACCTCGCAAATTCGCCAAACAAACAATCGCTTGAGCCTGCTGTTTGGCAATCTTCAAAGACGGTAGAATAATAGAAAGAAGCAAGGCAATAATCGCAATAACAACAAGCAATTCGATCAGGGTAAATGCCTTTTTCACTTTCATAACATTGGCCTCCATGATTAACATTCATTTACACATATTACAGAACAAACCAACCTGCTTACTTACACACAATTTAAGTATCATTCAACACAGGGGCCGACACTGTTACACTCAAGCCAAAACCATGTAAAAGCAACCAAGTCTTCTATGTCAACGACGCAGTTCTCCGTTATATCACCGAGGTCCAGCGTGCCGCCCTGAGCTTTATAAACTTCACATTGAGACTCATATACGGTAATCACGACCGTATCGGTATCTTCAAGTAAAGAATCACCTGCTGTTAAACTAAATTCATAGGCTCCTGTCGCAGAGAGATTAACGGCCGTAATGGATGTATCATACGGATATATCACAACTCCGGCTGGCCCGCTTAACTGTTGCCATACGTAATTTAAAGTACCGGAAGGAAGCCCGTCATCTGTCGTACCCGAACCATCCAGCGTAACCGTTGCACTCTCAGGATCGCCATCGTTGCCAAGCCCGACATATTGGTCCGGCCCCGCATCCACCTCGGGAGCTGAGTTATTGGTATCAAAATCCCAGCTATAACCTCGCATCACATAGGGATTGCCGTCATTCGGGTCCCAACAGTCCACGACCCAATAATAGGTTTCAAACGGATCCAGATCCAGCATGGATGGAGGAATATCGACACAGGTCTCTTCGATTCCGTCTGCGATCTGCGTTAAACCATAGTCCGATTGATTTCTGTCCGGAACGGTGGTGCCGAAGTAAACGTCACTGGTAATGATATCTCCGGGAAAATTCGGATCCACATTCGTCCAGCACAGTTGTGGTAGATTCACACTGACCGTATCATGATTGGCAGGGATCGGATCGGTCGCCGTCGCAGGGAATCCGCCCAGAGTAATATAATCGACATACATATAACCCCAATTCTCTTGAATACGGACGACATTATCACCTTCATTCAAAGAGATATTACCGAATGCATAGTCTTCCCACACATAGGGCGTTTGGTCAAAACTGATGGTCGCTATCTTGACACCGTTAACCCATAGCTCATTGGGTTTATCCCCATATGGACTGGAAAATCGGATCGTTAGAAAGTAATTACCCGCATCTCGTGCAGTAACCGAAAAATTAAGCCCCGTTCCGTCTGCAGTCGCGCTACCGAAAACCATACTGCCCGTACCGGAGTAATTAGAGATGGTCGTGGAAAAATACGGTCCGTTTTCATCGGCAACCGCATCCTCTGCTTCATATAAAACCGTGATCGCCGAAGAGGTCTGGCTCAACAACACTATCGCCAATGCTGCCCATAAAAGCATGCATTTAATATCTCTGGTTAGCATAATCTATCTCCTTTCATATCGTTATTTCACAGGGTCACCAGACGTCCTGATAAAATAGCTTTTTTCAACTCAAGTGTCGCCTTTACAGGCAACCTCCCGGATCGACACATTTCAGCCAGTCCATCGCCAGTAGTTGGAAATCATTTAGATCCACCGTGCAATTCCCGTCAAGATCGCCATCGTAAGCCCAATACAATGGATTTGCCTGGGCTGCCTCGCAAGCTTCATCGCGTACGTAAATGGTCACCTCATCAAATTCCTCAAATTCGCCATCGCTGACCGTTAAACGAACCTCATAATCTCCCGTTTGGGTAAGCGTGCCGGTAAGATCCTCACCCGTACCGATGATCGTATTCAAATCGGTCGTAAAGGCCCACTCATAGGTCAATGTGCCTGACGGCAAACCATCATCTGTTACGAATGCGTCAATCGTCACCGTTACCTCACCGGGTGTCCCGTTCATCCCCAGCCAGACAGATTGATCCGGCCCCGCATTCGGATCCGGCGGAGTATTGCCTGTCTTGAAATTCCAAAGCCCTCCCTTCCGCAGAACCGGTGTTCCTCCCTCAGAGTCCCAGCAGTTCACGGACCAGTAATAATCGCGAGGCTGAACAAGCGTTACAGGAACATTGATACAAGCTCCGGATATTCCTGCAGCAACCTGAGTTAGACCATAATTGGGTAAAAGTTCATTGGGGTCTTCCCCAAAATAAACATCACAGGTAATCGTATCCCCCTCGCCGGGATATGGATTCGTCCAGCATAACTGTGCCAGATTTGTTCCGGCCGTACTGAGGTGATCGGGCTTCGGATTCTTTGCTGCCGGCTGAAGCCCCTGAATCAAAAAGTAGTCCAGGTAGAAATATCCATACCATGTTGAAATCTTGATTGTGTTGACCCCTTTATTTAATGCAATATCGCCGTACTCCAAGACCTCCCAGGAAGAATCCGTCAGAAAGAAATCAGCACTGGCCTGCGGCATATCGTTTATATAGAGACGCTGTTTCTTTAAACCGTAATCTGAACGGAAGCCAATAGAAAGCGGATAATCACCCGCCTTGGAAGCATAGACTGAAACCGTTACTGTTTCATTGGATGGATCAACTTGATTGAAACCTGTAACATAGCCGGTTCCCGAAAAACCCTCTGTATAGTCACTGGCATATACGAGTGAGAGCCAGCCATCTTCGGCTTCAAGTTTTGTTGCAGCCATCCCCGTGGCAAATTGCCATGTGGCACCTCGGAGCAATATGGGTGAACCGTTATTGTAGTCCCAGCAGTCAACAATCCAGTAATAGGTTTGAAATGCGTCCAGTTCATAAGGAATATCGATACAGTTCCCCCACATACCGGAAGCGATTTTTGTTAAGCCATAATCAGCCAGCAGTTCATTGGGCGGATCGGTCCCCAAATACACATCGCAGGTGAGGGTATCCCCAAAACCGGGATCTGGATTAGTCCAGCATAACTGCTGAGTGCTTGGATCGACCGTGGATTGATGTATAGGGACAGGATTGATTGCCTGTGGAGTTAAACCATCGATTTCAAAATAATCCAGCTCCATCCACCCTTCGCATCCGCTGCCGGTATCAACATAAAACATCACCGTATTCGTCCCGGCATCCAGAGAGATATTACCAACAGATAATTCTGTAAATTCTTCCGACTTAATAAACGTGACCAAATCATTGCTGTCATTGACCCATATCCTGTTATCCTTGTCACTGTATGGCGAGCGATAACCAATTGACAGGGGATAGTCACCTGCAGAGTCAGCATATACGACAACTGTTACCGTTTCGGGCGTGTTCGGATCGATTTTCTGAAAACCAGTCACATACCCTTCCCCGGAATAACCTTCCACGGCCGTACTAACCGACACGATTGGTCCCGAAAGCAAACCTTCCTCGGCCTCAAACCGGATCGTGTCCCCAAAAGCAAAACCGCTTATTATTACAAGATTCAAAAGTAAGCCTGTCAGTCCCAGAACACGCTTTTTATCTAATTGCATGGCAACCTCCCTTCAAACAAAAACTCCAGCTAATACAAACCGTTTTAGAAACACGCTCGGCTCTCTCCCGACGAACGATTCCTGCAAGAATGCACAGAGCAGTAACCCCGCCGCTTATAACCATATTATATCGATATAAGTTCATTTGATTTCAAGCCTGGACATAGAGTCTGTTGCATAATTAACCTTAAACTGCCACACGGTTCTTTCGTTGACGATAGATCGAACAACGAAAATTAAGAACCGATGTCAATTGTCCGGCGGGATTATGCAACAGCCCCTATAATCCCATCAAAATACAAAACGAAGGACAACTTTCAAGATCACAGAAAAAGCACCAACGTTTGTGTCCAAGGGAAATCTAAAACTCCACAAAAATGATAATATTCCCCTGACACTTTAGTTTCGTCTCCGACGCACTACCAAACCGCCAAGACCCAACAAAACAAGCGTCGCTGGTTCAGGGATTACCTGTATGGAAGCAGAGGAACCGTCAGGCCTTCCTGTCCATACATCAGTGCCAATCTTAATCCCTAGGGCGTTAACAACTGAAGTTGCAGGATTAAGAATGCTAATCGTTTCTGTCCCGCCCGCAGCAATCCACACGCCAGCACCTTGATTATAGCCCCAACCATCAACCTGCATATAAAGTCTTGCAAAGGTGGGATAGACAGCATCCAGGTTTTTAATTGTTATTTCCCAAGTTTCACCAAATCCAACTTCAGTAGGACTGTATTTACCAATCGCAATATCGGTATAGTCCGCTTGATTGGCCCATGTGATGTCATACTGCACTCCGGGATCTCCCGCGATGTCGGTAACCAGATCAAGAGTACTTGCTGACGTTCCACCCACATCTGAGAGCCCCAGCAACGAACTGTCCTGTAACACTACGGTTGCTGACGCATAGCCGACAATACACAGCAAAAACGCGACAATAACTAGTCTTCTAATCATCTTACACCTCCGTCCAAAAGTCATGATTTTCTCGTTTTTGGCCACGCACCAAAAATGTTTAAAAATCAAAAAACGATTCAGATAATGCCTCACACAACGCATATACAGCCAGAGTTCGATTTACCCTGACAATACATGCTAAACACTACATAGAAAAAAGACGGAAAATGGAGACTTCTCAGGGGTGAAAAACAAGGATGCATGTTAGTTTTCTCATCTCTTCTCACGTCTCAACAAAAAAACATGGTTCTTAAAAACAAGAAAAACTTAAACTCGACCATCTCAAAAACGCCGTTTTTAGCTCACTAAAATATTTGCGTAACTCTATTATAGTATTTCAAGCTACAGTGTCAAGGTGTTTTCATAAAAAACTTAATATCTTAATTGTCGAACTCTTCTTGACCCATTTATAAGTGTCAAAATCTTCAAATTAATTTATACGGGTAACGATTTAAACACCTAAATATTATCAAGTTACACACTACAGGACTTTCAAGAGCCCATACACCCTCTTCCACCGGTCATTTCTTCACACTTCACATTTTTTTGTACCAGCACTCGCGTCATAGCCGGCTCGGGCTTCACCCACCCGCCTTCGACGGATAACTTCATCTACCGTTTACCCCCGTAAGATTGCGACGGGATACTAAATAAAATTTAAAGCCCATGGGATTGCGGGCATTGTGTCTCAATACTAATAAGGTGACATGAAAGTTTGTTTCTTTAACCAGATAATCAACTCATCGACCATCGCCCTGCGGTCAGTCACACACGGATGGCTATTCTTCTCCCAATATTCAAATACATGTCAATGATTCATCTGTGTACCCCTTGTCATTGTCGAAGCTGCTAAATACTCATCTACAACAACAATTGCAGTTGGTTTAAGCACTCTCGCTGTTGTCCGTATCGGGTGATGATAATGTCTTCCATGGATTTCGCTATTTGCCGGAATGTGGGGGTCGGGTTAACCGCCTCCACTAATTTAATCCAAGCCGGTGGTATCTTGTCTAAGCCGCAAAATGCCCCCGCAATCGCACCGGCGACACTGGCGGAACTATCGTTGTCCCTGCCGCAGTTGACCGCACCCTTGACCGTTTCAACATAGTCGCCTTGGGCTGCATAGAACATGGCAATAGCAATCGCCAGCGTCTCACTGGCATCAGCTCCAAACTGCTGCAGGATGCTTTTAAGTAATTCTTCTCTCATGCTGTATGGATCCCCATGTTTTTTTGCCAGCGCAACGCTTTGCTTTATCAGTTTTTCATTCTTTAAGCCCACCCCATCATATAACTGATTCGTTTGCCAACGATGGCCTTCAACCTGGCTTTTATGGAATTTCACAGCGTCTAAGCCATCATTAACAATACTGTCAACGGTTGCGTCAGGCTTCATCGCAGAAGCAATCATCGCCGCAGCAATGGCCGTCGCATATCGTGCATATCCTTCCGTTGTAAATAATGTGCTAAAAACGTCCGCCAGAGCCTTTTGAGGGTCACAGGCGTTAATTACGCCAAACGGTGCAATCCCCATGATCGCGCCATTGGTGGGCTGTCCTCCAAAGACACACTTCTGGTCTCTGTAGATTGCTTTGAGATAGTATTCTTCTATGAATTGCTTCGGTAATCCTTCTTCCGCTGAGTGATAGTAATCAATGATGGTCTTTGCAAGATCCTTGTCCGTGGGAACTCCTTTTTTGTTCAGGATTGCCGTGCAGAATATTTTTGACATCCGTGTATCATCCGTGTAGGAGCCCGCTTTTTTGGCCCAAGGCCCGTGTACGCCCGGCTCAAAATCATACGGCATCAGGGAATCCACCTTCCCATAGACTTTCTTGATCTTTCGGTAATCCCAGAACTCGACCGGTCCCCCCATTGCATCACCAATTGCAGAGCCTATCAGCGCACCGTATATTTTCTTAAAAAGTGGTGTTTGTTTTCGAGTCACATTGCAGAGAGCGTCTGGATGTTCACCTGAGATTGAATTGGAATCCAGGTCACCAATTCTGAGAGTCATCGCCCCTGTCCCCAAACTAACCGACTTGAGAAATGTGCGACGATTGAAGATATTGTTCATGACAGAGCCCTTCCCTGGATATATCTAATAAATTTCATAACATCAGATACTACAACTATCCGCCTTGAGAAAATCCAACACTTCGCCAAGCTTGCAAAATGCAAGACAGGTAACTGTATCGGCGGCACCATAATAAATCGCGATTTTGCCGGTATGTTCGTCATACAACGCTGCACATGGAAATACCACATTGGGAACATCACCGACGCATTCGTACTCTTTCTGGGGCGACAAGAGATAAGACGCATTTCGACGAATCACCTTCCAGGGCTTTTCCAGATCAAGCAGAGCAGCTCCCATGCTATAAACAAAACCGTTACAACTTGTCAGCACACCATGATAAAACAGCAGCCATCCTTCTTTTGTTTCAATCGGAATAGGACCGGCCCCAATTTTTGTCGCCTGCCACCCTTCTGTTGTACTCATTACATGTCGATGCTTTCCCCAGTGGATCATGTTTGGGCTTTGGCTGTAAAAAATATCGCCAAAGGGGGTATGGGCATTGTCGCTTGGACGTGACAGCATTGCATATTCACCGTTAATTTTCCTCGGAAACAATACCCCATTCCGATTAAAGGGCAAAAACGCGTTGTCAATCAGATGGAAATCTTCAAAATCATTGGTGTATGCGATCCCGATGGTCGGGCCATGATATCCATTGCACCATGTCACATAATAACGGTCTTCTATCCAGCAGACACGAGGGTCATATCCATATTCCCAGCAGTTTATATCCTGATCATCACACTTGAATTTTATTCTTTCCGGCTGGATATTCCAATTTATTCCATCCTTGCTGAAACCCGCATGTATCTGCATATATCTTCGTTTATCATCACATCGAAACACGCCTGCAAATCCATCGCCAAATCTGACAACGGCACTGTTAAAGATGCTATTTGAAGTCGGCAGCAGGTCTCTCTGAATGACCGGATTATACCGGCATCGCCAAATGACATTCGAACACCCAGCAGGTCTGTCTTCCCATGGCATCGGAGTCTGAATTTTCGTTTTTCTTTTCACTAAATCATTTACAGTGTCTGCGATTTTCATTGTCATAATATGAACCTCCTATTTTGGACATAAACACAAATAGTCAAGTAACTCATCGAGCTGACAGGTCGCCAGGCAAACATATTTGTCAGCGCCTCCATAATACACAAATAAGGTGTTCTCAATCACGACATTCCCACATGGGAACACCACGCCATCATAAAACCCCTGCGTTTCATATGATTCTTCCGGTTCAAGCAGCCAGTCTTTCGAACGATGCAGGATTTTCGACGGATCATTTAAATCAAGCAACATCGCGCCGACGCGATAAAGTTTGTCATCGCCGACACCATGATAAAGAACCAGCCACCCGCGATCTGTTTTCAGCGGCGGACTTGAGCCACCGATTTTGCGTTCCCAAGCATATTTCCCCTTGGCCAGCAGTTTCAGGTTTTTCCACTCCAAAAGATCGTCGCTGAAAGCCATCCACATTGCCGGATAATCCGTCCCATATTCTTCGCCTGTCCATTCCATGGGCCGGTGCAACGTAACGTATTTACCGTTGATCTTTTCAGGAAAAATAATCACATCTCTGTCATCATAGCCGGGATTTGTGAGATTTCCGGCATACGTAAACTGCTTCAAATCCGGAGAAAGCAAAAGTCCCGTACCCGACAGATTTTCGCGTAACATCCGTGGGAATTCAGCACTCAATACTGGAGGGTCATAGTCACGTTCATCAGGCTTGAGCCAATATTTCCCCGGGGCAAATGGCCTAAACGCAAAGGTTACATGAAAAAGACTATCTATTTTCACAATCCGGGGATCTTCAATACACCCCAAATAAGCAGCCGGTACCGGCGAGAAGACCGGCGTATTGCCCTGGCGTTTAAAATCATAACCGTTTTTGCTAACTGCCAATCCAAGCTGAACACGATGGCAGGCGTCATCCCCAGCAGCTCGATATAGAAGCTTAACTTCGCTGCTTTCCGAATCATACCACGCGGCAGGATTCGTCGTCACCAAGCTTTCCCACTCGTTCGCCGGATTGGGTGCTAATATCGGATTTTTTTTATATCGCTTTAATTTCATAAAGATCCTTTACTGAAAGAAAGTCACTGTTTGCCCTTCAAGCAATTTCAGTTTAACGGTGCTGCCGGTTTTTATGAGCTTATCGTATCGCCCTTCTATCCTGATATCCGAGCCATTAGAAAAACCAAACTCGTGAAGATTGACCGTCACTTCAATATCAGCCGAAGCCATGGCTTTCAACTCTTGGGTATCCCAGCACAACATTACGTTCACAGGAAATTGACTTTGAAATTTCAATCGCTTGGAGGTATATGTCGCATTCCCTACGAATAAAGCATCTTTATCTTCGAAAACATAACCTGTCTTAATGGGTGTCTCAGCCTGAGTCATCGTTAATGTTCCGTCTCCCGATTCATGTGTATCAATGTACTTTCTAAAAAAACGGGTCGCATGTGCTATCGGCTTTGGTTTTCCCGCGGGCGTGCCATCGTATTGATACAGACCAAAGCGGGATTCATAGGTGTACCTGTCAGGTGATATCCAAGGCGCATTATACTTTATATTTGCAATGGGCCACTCAGACAGCATCCAGAGATACGCTCCCGAATAGTCATTTGAAAAGGCATATAAAAAGACAATCATTTCAGCAACGCTTGCCGTATACGGATCAAGATAGGTATCTTCTGACAATTTCAACCCGGTTGAAAAACCAAATTCACCGATGGTAATGGGTTTCTCCGGCCAAAACGCCCGCAAGCGATCAAACGTCGTGACACTTTTTTGCATATCCTTATAAGAATATGGCATCTGGTAAATATGATGCGAAACAAAATCGAGCAGGCTGTTTGAAGGTAATCCGGCTAACGATGTATTATAGCCGACAGTGATAAAATGATTGCTGTCGAATTGATTGATTGCCTTTTTATGAAAAAGTATCCAGTCCCTGAATGTATCGTCCAGAGCGGACATAAATTCTTCATAACCGGCCTCTATCGGCAATTTTCCGTCAAGGCCATAAAGACAGGAATAGTCCTGAGGAGGATTATATTTTTCGATATATTGCTTGGCCATGGCATAAGCCGCATACAGATTCAATGCGTCCTGCCCCTGTATCCAGTCACCCAGTTCCGGCCAGCCGCGATGGCGTGCAATAGTGTCAACCCACTCTTTATCAAAATAATCAGACGAATACCGGCTATAAACACTATGTTTTAAGATGTCGGATGGATTGCCGTTCATGCTGATCGAACCGACAGTCGTAACATACGGCTCATTCATCAGGTCATACCCCAGCACGATTGTCTCATCGTTCAGAAGCTTCGCATTTCTTTGGAAGATATCGATCAGCCCCTGATCGGTCGGTAATGGATGCGATCTGGGTGTGATGATAAGATATATTTGATATTTTCGCGCCAGTTCAACAATCGTCTTAAGCCTGTCGGAATTATTTTCAATACGAAAGTTCCAGAATCGGAACGCATTAATCCCGGCCTCCTGTGCTTTTCTAAAATCCTCTTCCAGCCGGTTCACATTAAAATAATCTTCGCCATACTCACATTTTCTTTCAAACGGACCGACATAGTTGCAGCCCAGTGCGAAAAACTTTTTGCCATTCGGCAAGAGAAAATGTTTTCGGTCTTTGCTAAGTTTAATAAATCCGGTTGGAGCAGGTGAAGCAACAGCGAGACATTTAGCCTCATAAACACGGTCTTCTTCCGCAAATGAGGAAGCGAGAGTTCTTTGTTTCATTTTTCCCAGAAGATCAACCATGATATCCAGAAATTCTCTGCTGCAATAAAAGCTCTCAATATCAATTCCAAAAAACAGCCATTGGCTGTTTTTAAACTCACCGTCATAGTTAACCAACAGACCGCCGCAAAACCGACATTACGGGAATATTCATCCTGAACGCTTAACAAGGGAATGTATCGTGAAACTTCCGGATACTCGAAACCAATTGCGGAGACGCCGGTGAAGCTTCCGGAGAGAGTTATCGGTGTCTTCAAAATATCCTGTTTTTGATATGTCACAATGCAGGGTTCATTTTGAAAAGCGTAAACACTACGGTTGTCAAAAACCGGTAAATCCAATGGTTTAACATTTTTTTCATCTTCGAGAGATTCTGTTTCGCTGTCGGACTTTTTGTCACTCCATGTTTCGCCGGATCGCCACAGATCTTCTTTAAAAGGCATCCCACCCATCAAGACGACATCTCTACCTTTTCTCAGGTAATCCAATAAATTAATGCGACCGGCGACCGGAAACCGGGTACTGTCTGTCAGGACTAAGCAGTCATATTTATCCAAACTGCCTTTACAGCAAATCATCTCATAAGAAATATAATCCGCCGTAAAAGCATTCCCGGTTAAAACCGGCATCATTTTCTCAGCAATCATTTGAGTCTTGCCATTCGCGTCATCCTTCAGCAAAGCAATGGAGTAACCGTGGCACAGCCTCGTGATCGACAGCAGCATCACAAAAATTAATATAATGGTAAATTGTAATTTAAACACGATTTTCATAAGTCAACTTTTCTTAACGGGTTATTTAGTGCCGCACGTCATTTTCTGCATATTTGTGTCCTTGGCGGGAAGGTTCCTGAACCAAAAGATGTACATAAAAATGACACTCATAATAAAAAGACTCAGTGTAACCAAAAAAGCACCATATTGCCGTATAATTAACTGCATGGGCATCAAGAACATGGTGACCAGCCAGGTCATCACAAAAGGAATCGCCAGCAAGTCGTTTCGGTGCTCTTTCTTCATCTTTGCTTTCGCATCTTCAGATAATACGTACTGTAACGGTTTCCAAAAACCAAACGGCCGGGTGGTTTTATAGAAATTAACCAAGATGTCGTGGTCTGTTGGTTTTGTCAGATAGGTTCCCAATACGGTACAGACAAGCGTAAAAAGTGTCAGTATGACAAACTGCCATTGTTCCGGCAGCTCGGGCCAGAAGACCCTCTGGACAACCGCACTAACAGTACCGGCGACAGTGCCAATGGCAAAGCCGCCGCCGTTAAAACGCCACCAATACATTTTCAGCAACGATGGTACGGCCAGTCCGGAAAGCAGTCCCATGGTGATCCAGCCCCAAATATCGTTAATGCTTTTTACCGTATAGGCCATGCCAAAAGCACTTGCGACCAAAGCGATTGTAAATAAATATGTCACCCCCATCAACTCGCTATTAACCGCCTTGGGACGAATGTATCGCTGGTAGATATCCCGGGTAAAAAATGACGCCGCTTTGTTAATGGTTGTATCAAAGGTGGACATAGAGGCGGCAAGCAGTGACACTAGAATCAATCCTCTGAATCCGGCCGGGACACTAACAAGGAGAACGGCCGGCAGTATCCTTTCAGCATTGATTGTTCCATTGAAACTTAACAAATGAAGTTTGGAGTTCCAATCCGCTCCTAACAAATCTTTAAGATTGGTTAAAAAGCCCTCTGGGTATGCGGATGGATTATTCACTATATTCGCCAAGGTATCGGCCCAATTTGTTTGGCTGACAGAACCAAGTTGCTGTTTAATGAGTATTGCCGCCTCATGAAGAGCAGCCTGCTCAGGAAACATCCCCTTGACAATATACAATCCCAGTATCGCATAGCTTATCATCATCGGCCAGCGGAATGTACTCAGCGACATCCATAAACAGGCTAATTTGCCACAGTCCCGTTCATTCCGCGCTGCAAAGTAATGGGGGTCGTCGCCTGTACCAAAACCCATGATTATATTGCGAAGTAATAAGAAAACAGTAAACATGAAAAGGGACTCATAAACTTCGTATCCCTTAGGCATCGTTGTGATTTGCTGAGGAAAAGAAGACAGCCAATCCGTGCATCCGGCAACGGATTGAGTGAGAGTGCCTAAATCCGCCTCGCTCCCCATTTTCACTAAAGCCAGTGCCGTTATAAATACGATTCCAAAAAGTATCAATAAACACTGAATCACATCGCTGAATACGACACCATAAAACCCGGAAGAAATCGTATAAAGCGTGGCCACGCCGACCATAATCAGGGAGCACTGTACGGGTGTCAGAGGAATGAACATTGAGAAAAACAACCCAACCCCTTTTATCATGTAAACGAGCATCCCAACGGTGAAAACAATCGTTGCAATGACCTTTGTAATTCTTGCGAAATTAGCGCCCGGACCATTTCCGAACCTGAACGCCAGCCACTCGGCCCCGGTCATACAACCGGAGCGTCGATGCCATTTACCTGTCCAGATCATCGTAAAAACCAACCCCAGCGGCACGCCGCCGCGAAATTCAATAAACATGCTGCGGGGCCCAAGTAGATACATCAGTGATACAATCAGCATGGTCCCGGTAATATCCAGGGACCAGCCCATACCGGAAACCCCTAATGCCCACCACGGCATTTGTCGTCCTGCAAGAAAATAGTCATCAAGGCTTGCCGAAGCCCGTTTGCTGAGATAAATACCCATTCCCACCAAAAGTAAAAAATATGCCGCGATGATACCGTAATCAGGTCCTCCCAGATATCCCATTGTAGCAATCCCTTGAAATCATATACCTTTTATGTAAACGAGGAAGTGTCAAACAAAAGAAATACAACTTCCTCCCATCTGCCCGTAAAACCGCTATGGCTGCAAAAACACCGCTCCCCCGGAAGTGACAACCGTTTACTGGTGCATCGCCGGATTCCACCATGCCGAATCGTTTGCACGTTGGATGTGATAGAAGATAAGGTACCGAAAACAAGCTTTCGGCACCTTATTTCTGCCGATTCTATCTTACATTATTTTTTTCTTCGCAGCAAAACACCGCCAAGAGCAAGCAGCGTCAGTGTTGCCGGCTCAGGAACAACAAAGCCGATGTCATCAACAAACAGCGCACCTTCGCCCCACCAGCCATTGCTGTAGCCAACAGTAATATGTTCCACATTCTCGAGGTTCATTCCGGCTTTTGTATAGGTGGCAAAATCAGGTGCCCATACGATGCCGGTAGACCATCCGGTACCGCTTGGTGTTACATTATTGCCAGAAGTCGGGGAGTAATTGGCACTAAAGACGTTCTGGCCCCAACAATCAAACATGCTGATAAGGACATTCCCACCGGAACCACCAAGATCTGCATACGGTGGAGTACTGCCATTGGGTGGAATGGCAAATGTCATGGTAATCGCCGTGTAACCCGGATAAGTCAGGTTGACACCGTGATCATTGTGCACGGCGCCGGGCAGAGCTAACTTTGTCTGGATCCACCCAACTCCCTGAGCCTCACTATAGACAAGCATACAGTTGTTGCCATTCAGTACCGGAACGCTGGAGTCGTTTATCAGCTTCTCATCCGAAATATCTGAGCTTTCATTCGGCACCCATGCCGCCTGCAAAGCAGCATCGTCAGCATAACTCTCGAAGTCATCCAGCATCACTACCGCCGCATTTGTTACTCCAACAACCATTAACACTAACATCAAATACCTTTTCATCTCAACACCTCCTACAAAAAGTTAGTAAAATATTTTCAAAATCAAGTCCCCAAATATCCTGTTTATTCAACTAATGTGCACATTAACCAATTCTCACTAAGAACCAGAATGTCATCAAAATTAACCATACAATCCGATGTGACGTCACCGGGAGTGGAACCAACACAAATGCTGCTGTTATGATGCACCGAAATATCATCAAAATAGATCTCTCCCGAAGAACGATTACCTGCAAGCATCATAATATCGACTCTTCCAACATGCTGAAGTTGCTGCGGCGTCAGATTTTCCGCCAGACGGATCGTTGCTTCCTGCCAGCCGAGACCGGCGGGAACACGGCCAAAATCTTCCGTGTACAACCCCACGCCCCAGCAATCCACAACCTTGATTTTCAGATCATCACCGCCGTTGCTTTCTACGTTGTACCAGACCGACAGCGTACTGTAATCACTCCAGTCGACACCGCTGGCGTTCCACACAACACCCGGCAGAAAATAGCCGGCCTTAGACCAGCCGGGACTGGCTCCGTTGTTGAACGCATACTTCATCGACTGATTTCCGCTGCGCACGGTTGTTGTATCAATTGAAACAGTTACATTCGGCGTGGTGTCGCTCCAATTTGATCGCAGATCCAGTGAACTCGTATACAACTCAAAATCATCAGCACTTACTCCTGTGAAGCTCCGGTCATTTCTGAGCCAATTGTCCCCCATAACACTGAAATCACCAAGGGTTGTCCGGCAATCTCCATTGAGATCGCCCATTCTCTTAGCGGTACACTCATTGACAACCGCTACAACCGTAAGTGTACTCTCTGGCACCAAAACAATATTCAGACTGCCCGAATCATAATCGAAGCTTACCTGGGAAAATATGTCCACGACAGTTCCGGATTCGAAGGCCTGGGCTTCTGCAAGAGCAAAACTTGTTATTCCTGCAAGCCCCACAGTACGGTTTACTGTATCAGCCGTACTGTTGGCAAAAGCCAGCACCAACTGATTGTCACCGATGAATCCGGCGGCACTGATAAGCGGGTCATCCCAGGTCTTGCGAATCACCATCGCACCATCCGGTATATGCGGAGCAAGTGTCGAGAGTGTTAAATACACCGTTCGCAGACTCGAATCCGTGCGCAGGAATCCATACAAAGGCGGACTTGTCTGCCAACTCTGATTAGCCGCCTCCCAGTAACACAGGACATTCGCCCCGTTGTTGACCAACGTCAATGAGTTTTCATAGCAACGCTGCGCAAACTGGCTTGTCTCTGTAAAATCATCTCCATATGTCACACCATTATACGTTCGCACACCCGTAGCATATTCAGTCACGATAACCGGCTTGCTATGCGTAGGGTCGGCACTGTCAACCGCTGCGCCGAAGTAATCCTGCCACCGCTGACCCAGAAAGCTCGGCGATGCATCCGTATGCCCCCATCCCTCGTCCCAGGCATGTGTCGACCAACCCGCCAGGGCCGCCCTGCCATCGTTATCAAGTGCATCGATCCAGGCCGGACCATGGTAAAGATAAGCGAGTCCCGGCCCGATAATACCAACATCGGTGAATCCTCGATTGTCGAGTTCCTGGCGAAGGAGCTTAACAACCGCGTTATAGTCAGTACCCGGAATGTAAATATTCCAGTTGCCCTCAGGCTCATTGGCAAGCTCAATATAGTGAACTCGCAGCCCGCGGCTCTTGAAAAAATCAACCTGAGATGCCCAAAGCCTTACAAAATCGTCAAAGTTTTCTGCTTTAAGACGATTATTAGCATCCAGCCAGACAGCAGGGCCGCCGAACATATTGAGGATCACCTGGACATCAAGACGCTCTGCCATTTGTAACGATGCGACGATACTGTTACCCCGAGTAGTGCCGTTATACTCAGAGTCGATATATGTATTCATTTGCATCTGTGTGGCATCGGTCGGCGGATTGCTGCATCCGCCGGGACACAGTCGCATGTAATGCATGTTAAGACCTTCAAAAAGCGATTCTACACGCATATCGCCCGGCCACACTTGCGCACCGAACCCTGCGAACGGGTGTGAAACGTCATTTATATCAAATTGGATGTCCACTGCTTTGACCATTGTAATAGCACTCATACAGAAAACTAAAACACATATGATTAGTCTGGTTCTCATAAAATTGCCAATGCACTTAGGAGCAATCGTCTTTGAAAAATAAATAATACTGCAACCTTTCCTCATCCCACAAAACAGAGCGGGGCTTACTTATTTCGGCTCACGGTAGTAATAGGTTGTCCAGCGTTTTTTCGTCTGGCCGCCAGCGGTATAAGTTTCCGAAAAATCCTGCGGCTCTTTGGAAACATGCCCATCCACCCAGCCAATCATTCCGATCCCGTATTCATCTTCATTGCCGCTCGATTTCTTTTTGTGCCAGCGTGTCTGAAACCGTAAATCTTCGGCAAAGGAGCTAAGCGGTTGGGTTGGGTCAAAAAACCAATGGCCAATGAAGTAATATTCGTGATCAATGAAGTAAGATATCTTGTATGGACTTTTTATAGTGCTGATTTTAGTCGAGCCGCGAACGTTCCAGTAGATATCATCCGGCCCATATTCACGACCGCTGCCCATGGAATAAAAATCCGGCCCGCTAATCGTTCCGGGACTGAGATTATGAATATTGTAGGTCATATAACCATTGGAGGCATAGGTAAAATTATGCTCTTGCCCCTCGGTTATATAGTCTGGGTTCTCCGCCAAAAATGTAACATTTTTGGCACTGGGACAGGTCATGGAATCATCTTCCTTTTTACGGGAAGAAGCCAGATAAGGCACAATTGAACAATCTGAGTTGTCTTCATTGCTTCCATCATCGAATTCTTCTTTGACGTCTTTCCACCATTTTCCGGTGATGGCATAGTTGTCATGCTCTTCTGACCAGAGATTGGATGCCATGACGAGAGTCCTTTCATTGTTGCTGCACACAACCATCCGTGCCGCTTCTTTGGCTTTAAACAACGATGGAACAACAATCGACATCAGCAGTGCGATAATCGCAATCACAACTAGCAGTTCAATAAGTGTGAAGGCATTTCTCTTTCGCATCGTTTCTATCCTTTTCCAAAATATTGTTAAAGGATGAGGCCGGCCAGTGGGCGGACCTCATTTTTCAATCTGTCTATTCCGTACCGTACAGCCATTCTTCAACAATCATCAGTAGATCGTCGATATCAACTTTGCAATCGAAATTGGTATCCGCTGCCGGCCTTCCCGAGCACACTGGATTTAATATGAATTGTACGTCATCAATGTCAATCGTACCGGTTCGGGCATCGGTCCGGTCCCAACTGCCGGCTCCGATCAGGAGATACCGGATATCGGCCAAAGCCCCTTCGCTGACCGTTCCAATACCGCCCGGCCCCAGAAGCGAATTCGGATCAATACTCCATTCGGCCCACTCGTCGACAGGCTCTGTCACACAATCATCTCCGATGATCCAATCTTCAGCTTTCACCTGCATCCCGGCGTCAATAAATTTCAAAAAAAGTAAATCTTCCTGCGTATTCCCGGCATGTCGGTAGAGCCACAAACTCAGTTCATCATAGCCGGACAGATCTTTTGTCTCACCAAAGTCAAAAACAATACTCGTATAATTATTTGGATCGGTCGTTGCGGGCAAGTCATAGTCCCACTGAAGCGCGCCGCTTCCGGCATATACGTTTGCAGTCTGGCTGATGGTTCCTGTCCCGCTATAAGAACTGCTGTGAACACTCCAGCTATCCAGTGTCCCTTCCATATCATCAGCAACCAGGATTGAACCGGGAGAGATTTGATCGTTTAGCAGCCAATCGCCGGACATAAATGCAAGATCTTCCGCGTCCACTTTCAAATCGTTTCCGAAGTTGCTGCGGGCAGCAATTGCCTGAATTTGCGACGGACTCAACGCTCCGTTCCAGATCTTAACTTCATCTAGGTAGGTAGAACCCCATTCCCCGATAAAACCATCATCCGCCCAACTATAGCCGACTGCTGCGTCTAACGTTGTTGTTTTATGTGAACTTCGTTCGTATGCACCAGATGCCAGGAGTTGGCCGTTAACATACAAGCTCGCCTGGGCAGTTTCTCCATCGGCGACAAGCGCCAGATGATTCCAGGTCTCACCGTCCAGATACGCAGATGCATCCCCTGCAATCGAAAACAAAGTATTATAATCTCTTTCCTTGCTAAACGCCTGAAGTTCGTCATTGTTAGCCCGAATAATGAGTTGGGTTCCCCGACCGTAACCAGGATCACTAACCTGCTTTTCGCTATAAAAGGCGCTGGTATAAGACTGAAGGCCTGACTTGAACCAGAGGCTAACAGTATAGTTGACCGGTTGACTGATCGTCACAGGCGGCAGAATTGACTGTCCGCCATCAAAGATAACCGAATCATCGCGAAATCCATCGGCAACCCAGTTTGATACAGGCGAAGAGTAACCATACAAATCTCCGTCATTCGATTGACCGGAATGGTCCGGCATGGCCGAAGAGGTAATATCACCCATTTGATAATAGACCACCTGTTGATTGAGTTCCACCGCCGGAATCGTGCCCGGAATGACTAAATCCAGAATGTCTGCCTGTGACAGAACCCCCCGCCAAACAGTAAACTCATCAAAGCGGCCAACAAAGAAATCATATCCATTCCAGGGATTGGTGGGAATACGAACTTCACCGGGCGCATCCTGAAAGGCCTGATTTCTCATGGCGATTAAAACACCATTTTTGTAAATACGGACAATCGAACCGTCATAGGTTGTTGTAATCATTTGCCACTGGTTAATATCCCAGGGTATCATGGAAGCGATATAAATACTGCCGGTGGGTTGTGGATTCACAAATGTTATCAATCCCCCGGAGGAGCTTCCGGAAGAATAAAGAGCGCGTGATGAGTGATTGACACTACTCGGCTTTTGCCCCAGAGACCAGACAATTCCCCAGTCCTGTGGAATGGCCGTCGGATATAACCAGACATTGACGCTCCAGAGATCATTACTGTCAACCGGCAATACGTTCGTGTCGACGCCTGTTTTATAAGCGCTGTTTGTGCCGTCAGAAACAAAGGCCTGACCGCTGGCACCGGTGTCATATGCGGGGGTGCCGAATGCGATGGCATCAAGACCATTGCCGCTGGTATCGTTAAGGTTGCCCTCAAACTTCCATTCGATAACTTTATCCGCCGCCGAAGCAGTTCCACAGATAAGAACCAAAACCAGTAACGCGCACAACAAACTCTTGCAGTTCATCATTATTCTCCTTTTCCTACCACATCCTCTTATCTTTATTTACCAGCCATTTTGCTCAAACCAAAGCCAATCTTTCGACATGGCTGCCAGAACATTTCTAACTAATTAATATTTATGAATTCCGAGGTGCTGGTGCAGTGGAGTTTCGCACAACCAGTTCGCAGTCCAGCTTCATGGACCGGCTTTCACTTTCAATAAATTTCCCCTGGATACGGGATAATAAAAGTCGAGCTGCCGTGCAGCCAATGTCATATCCTTTTTGACGAACGGTCGTTAGCGGTGGTACCATCAAGGATGAGAAATCAAGGTCAGCAAATCCCACAACAGACACGTCCTGTGGAATTCGCAGGTTCAGCTCCGCCGCGGCCAAATAAATGTAACGTGCAAGAAGGTCGCTGGCGGCATATATTGCTGTCGGTCTTGGCTCTGCCGTTAATATTTTTTTTGCAACTTCAATAGCATCGGCTCCCTTGATCCTTTCGCAGGTCGTACACGAAGTACCCGGCACCTTGGCAATCTCCTGCTCGAAGTATGTATGCCTGCGTTGCGACCAACTGTAAGTATCAAGCCCAACGTCACCAAGATGGGCCACATGGCGATGCCCAAGTTCAATCAGGTGCTGAGCAACCAGTTGAGCGCCTCGCGCTTCATCCGTGGTAACGGAATCCGATCCGTATTGCGTCGGTAATTCGTGGTCTATCGTCACAATGGGCACGTTACGGGAGGCGAGTTCCTGATGATAATCGTGATAATCCGGCACTTCCGGGGGCCAAAGGATGGCCCCGTCGACACGACGGTCAAGAAGACGGTGAACCTGATCCATACCATCAAATGGCTGATTGCCGCCAAAGTCATCTCGGTGTCTGACCCAAAGAATAATCGGTACGTAGTCAGCCGCGATCAGCATGTCATGAATACCATAAAGAATCGCCGACCAATATGAATCAAAGGGAGGCACCATCACTCCAACGGTGTGTGTAAGCCCTGTCTGAATGCCCTTTACGAGCATATTGGGGCGGTAACGAAGCCGAGATGCCGCCTCCAAGACCCGTTCGCGAGTTTCGGCTGAAAACCGCGTAATGTTCTTTCTGCGGAGAATTCTCGATGCGGTAGGAACCGACACATTTGCCGCATGAGCCACATCCTTTAAACTCGACATTCCCTCAGCCAAAATCCCGTCTCCAACTAAAAGTGAAATATCATTGTGCAACTACTTGCACAAACAGATTATTGCATTTTACGGATATCCTGTCAACCTAAAAAACAGACAAGGCCTATAAATATTACAGGACAAAAACCATAGAAAACCAAGACGTCTTACACATTCCCTTTTAATAAAAAGACTTACATGCATTCACGCAGAAGAAGTAAATTAAATTTTTTTATCCTTGAAGTGAAAATTAATATCAATATAATCATGTGCAAGTACTTGTTCATGTGATAAAAACAAAAATCAGGAGGTCATATGGTCAATTCAGAGGAAACACAAGCCATTACCGTAATTGGGATATGCTTGTTTCTAACAAGCTTCTTGGCAGGATGTACGAATCACTCAAATCTGAGTAACAGGGAGGAAGCCCTACAAGATGAGTCGCTAAGGAACTTTGTGCATCCGACTCGGTGGGAAGAAACAATGGAGAAATTCAAGGAACAGGATCGCAAAAACCCGCCTCCGCAAAACGCAACGCTTTTTATCGGCAGCTCGAGTATTGTGGGCTGGGACACCCAAAAATGGTTCTCTGACATTGAAAATATCAATCGAGGCTTTGGAGGATCGCAGATTAACGACTCGTGGTATTATGCGGAGAGCATCATCATCCCCTATCACCCTAAAACGATCGTATTTTACGCCGGCGACAACGACACGGCAGATGGGAAGTCGCCGGAAATGATTTTTGTCAATTTCAAAGCTTTCGCAATAAAAATACGACAGGCGTTGCCTGAAACAAGGTTGATCTATATTTCAATCAAGCCAAGCATTGACCGCTGGAAAATCTGGCCGCAAATGCAAAAGGCAAATGGTTATATCAAAAATTATTGTGAAAAACAAAAGAACATGTATTTTGTCGATGTCTCAAAAGTGATGCTGGATGCTTCCGGAAGTCCAATAAAAGCAATATTTTCTCCTGATGGTTTGCATATGAATGAAAAGGGCTATGGACGTTGGACGTCACTTGTACGCCCTCTTTTAGACAATTAAATCGGTGTGATTGATTTCCAGTCCAGAGCCCTTTTATTTATAGCTTACTTTTTCTTCAAATCTAAGCTTCTCAAAACCTGCCAACCAGTTCTCTGCTAAAACGCGCAAGTCCAGCGTATCAATAGTGCCGTCACCTGGCGAATCGTCAATATCTAAATGCTCATTATAGCCGGCATCACTTGATGTTAACATCCAACTGGAAGCCAATGCAGAAAAATCCTGAAAATCAATATCCCCATCCGGCTCGATATCACCGGGGATTGGGATCGCTATAATCGACAGTTCGGGCACAATAAGAAAGTCGGAGCTTGTAATCCCTTTATTATGCACCTGTATCGCAAGGACATTTTCACCCGGCATCAACTCCGATATAAAACCGCTGATATCGAACTCCGGGGGATTACTCCCACAACTGCCCTCATGGTCTGTTGATGGCTGGCCATTATATGCAACGGGATTGGGCGGATTCTGGCTGTGCACCTGAACGCCGTTTATGTATGCGATGTAGCCGTCATCATAAGAAATGCCCAATGCAAGGTTCGTCAGTCGTGCCGGATCATCGACGATAAACGTCTTACGCATATAAATGCTATAATAGCTTCCATACATATCGGTCAAATCGGTTGCAATGCAGGACTCGTATCCAGAGTTGTTCTCATAACCAAACGGCGTTGGACCCGTAAGCCATGACTCGTCAGGGGTGAATCCAAGATCGTTCCAGTTCGACGGCGGCTCGCTGGTTCCCTTACGAAAACGCCAGTCATCGCCGACAAGAATAATATCTCTGGAAATCTCATAGGGTACCGGCGGAACGGAATAAATAATTGTCGAGTACCCGGTAATATCCGCATTAATCGGGCTGCTTATCGTTATCTCAAGCTCCGTTAGTCCGGCAAGCGGAGGTATTACAAACGCAATGTTTTTAAGGGTTTCACCCGGAGCAAATTGCAGCGTTCCGCTGTCATAAAGGCTTCCGTCAGCGTTTATGGCATAACCGATCGAAACGATCTTCGTCGTAAATGTGCTAAGTCGCACGGGCACTTCGCCCGTAGCCTCACTTATATCAAGCGTGTTGTCTTTGACTGCCAATCCAATTCCCACGGTTGTTGCCGGCGTCGGCAGGAATGGAATAAGCTCATCAGCTTGAGACGGTGTCCCGATAGGGTCCCACAATGTATTCGTTGGAAAGTGAGGGTGCGGTACGCTCCAATAGTTATTCAGAATCGTCATCTGTCCTATGCGTTCACCCCAATCATCGGACCAGGCACGCCCCCAAACATCTCGATAATTATAAAGCAGCAGCGAATCTTGCACGTCCAAAATTCCTTCAGGCGCCCAATTCTCATAGTTATCTCCCAATCGTGCTCCAACCATATTGGCCGTGCTCAAGCACCGTGTAGCAGTGACAAAAGCCTGTTCCCATCCGCTCTCGATTCCCTGTCCGGAATTGATCGCCACGGTGTCGGAGACAGTTACAGTCCTGGTTTCGTGACCACTCCATGCCATCGCTTCATGATAGGCCGATTCGAACCAGCAGTTGTCAATGGTTACCGTTCCTGCATTGCCGGAGCCTGCATCAACCGCATCATCAAGTGCCCAGCCGATAAGCGTATCCGTCAGGTAATGATCGCCAGTGGTCAGATAGAGACCATCATTATCGGCGTCTGCAAATGGTGCATTGTATGCGGGGAATTCTATAAGGGCCGAGTCGTTTAACGTAACGCTTCCGCCGTTGTATTCACCAATAGTGATAAACTGTTGTACCAGGCATCGGGTCATTGTCAAATACGAATTTTCGCCATGTCCTGTTTGCCCGTAATGATCAATCATGTAACAATCAGTCAGCGACACGTTAGCACCGTTGGATAGATAGAGCAAACACTGTTCACTACGATGTACGCTGCCATGGCCGGGGTTGTTGCCGAACCAGTTGTTATCGGCACATGCGGCAGTCATGATGGTGCCCTCGAAGTCGCCTATGGATGTTGCGGCCTCGAAAAGGAAGCCGCCCCACGGCACAGCTCTATCGACTGGGGTAAAGACGACGGGGTTAGCATTGGTTCCATTCACATCAATCATACCGTTCACTGCGATCTCAAGGTTGGGGTCTACCATGATAACGCTGCCTTCTCCAATGGTCAACGTTGCTCCGGCTGCTACCGTAAACTGTCCGTTAACATGAACTCTCGCATTCGTTCCCCAATCGGTATTGCTGCTAATGGTCCCCGAAGCTGTAACCCATGTCGTTGACGCCTCAATATTAATTGTTTTAGGTGTTGAAAGCAAATGGATCCCGGCGTTATAGTCAACAGTTCTCGCCGCCGTCTCAGCCGGCAGAAACGTATGCCCTACACCACGCAGAAGTTTTATCGGATAACCTTCAAAACCCACAGCCGTCACATCGCCAATAACGCCTACACGCTTTCCACTACCGTCGTTTACCCTGGCAATAACCGGGATGTCAAGCCCTATCGGATAGTTTGCAGGTGTTACGATGTTAAGCCCGGCACCGACGAATTCGGCTGCTGCTGAATCGGTCGGAGGATACGGGGTAAACGTCGGCAGACCTGTTTCAGAACTACCGCGTGATGAGTCACGAATGATAAATTGTATCGTCAGGCTTTCTTCGTCGCTGGTGGTCTGGTTAATCCGGTGCACATTCAATTCATAGTAGTCTGGGAAATCAACAACCATCGCAACATCCGTCACAACACTCGTCGAGACCAGATTTCTATTTAGCGTTGCCGTACAATCCCATCCTGCTTCAGAGTTAACGGTAAAAGCCACACGGTCAGCATAAACAGTCTTGTCGGTAACTCCCGTGACATTAATGGCTGCAGATACGGAAAAAGTTAACATTATAAAAATCAACAAACAAACGCTCGGAAAGACTTTCATCGCTACTCGCTTCGCTTATTATTATATATTAACACCCGCCTTCGCTCACATAATCCCCGAAAGAGTTGAATCATCAAATATCAGTCATAATGAAGTGGTATTGTATGCTATGAGTTTCTAATTGTCAAGCAGAAACCTAAAAGCCAGATACTCGCAAAGCCTTGACAAATCTAAACAATTGTCGTCGTGAACAG
Source organism: Anaerohalosphaeraceae bacterium (assembly GCA_963675155.1). Classification (GTDB taxonomy): domain Bacteria; phylum Planctomycetota; class Phycisphaerae; order Sedimentisphaerales; family Anaerohalosphaeraceae; genus 4572-13. The sequence goes on from OY775912.1 coordinate 3,627,946, forward strand.
ACATGAGTTCCCAACCTTCCGCTTATGAGCAGCAATCGCCCCTGTATTCCGGTTATAGACCTCATGGACGCGATTGGCCTCCCATTTGGCTTGAGCCGCCTGCGTCTGAGCTGCCTTCAACGCCGCAGTCCCCTGGTCCAGTTCGTCCTGGAAGGTTCGCGGGGCAATACGGACTAGCAGATCCCCTTCCTTTAATGAGTGATCTACAAGAAAATAATCCAATGCACGGCGTTACACTTGAAATGATCCTTAACCGTCTGGTTGACAATTACGGCTGAGAAGCACTTGGAATACGGATTAAAATCAAATGCTTCAATAATGATCCATCCGTGAAATCCAGTCTCAAAATTTCTCCGCAAAACCCCTTGGGAAAGAACCAAAGTAGAAAACCTCTATATTAATATGATCAAGAAATCTCGCTAATAACAAAAAGGAACCCGGTTAATCCTGCCACACGTCACAAGGGACATCCAACAACTATGCGGAACCGCTGGAATCGCCATTTCTCGATCTACGCTGCCGTTTGCGACGACGCGGCGGGCGTTTCTTTCCACTCGATTGACCCGTACGTCCTTCAGAAGCAGCGGCTGTTTTCCTGCGGCGTGACGGCGACCGTTGCTGTTTCGGAGGCGCCTTAGCATCAGCTCCCTTAGCGTTCATCGACTGCTCACAATGGAATGCATGCTCCAGATCAACCGGAATATCAAGACGAATCAGCTTTTGAATTTCATTGAGATAACTGCGTTCAGCGGCACTGCAAAACGAAATTGCATCTCCATCCGCACCCGCACGAGCGGTTCGTCCAATCCGGTGAACATACGTCTCCGGCTCAACCGGCATATCATAATTGATCACATGTGAAATACGATCCACATCGATCCCACGTGCCGCAATATCCGTAGCAACAAGTGCTTTCACCTTGCCCGACTTAAAATCGGCAAGCGCTCTGGTTCGGGCAGTCTGGCTCTTATTCCCATGAATAGCAGCCGCCCTGACACCTTGTTTTTCAAGCGTTTGGCACACCCTATTCGCAACATGCTTCATCTGCGTAAACACAATCACCCGGTCCAGCTTCTTATTGCTGAACACGTCTAGAATGAGCTTATTCTTGTTCTTTTTATCAACAAACATCACCTTTTGAATGATCCGTTCCACCGCGGGTTGCTCAGGTTTAATTGTCACATGCACTGGATTTTGAATCAGTGAACGAGACAGCTCCACAACAGGCGGTTCCATCGTCGCTGAATAAAAAAGCGACTGCCTCTTCTTAGGAAGCTTTGCAATCACCTTCTTAATATCGTGTATAAACCCCATATCCAGCATACGGTCTGCTTCGTCGAGCACGAAAATCTCAACACCCGACAGATCAATATGTCCTTGATTGACAAGATCAATCAAACGGCCTGGAGTCGCAACCAAAACATGTACACCGCGATTCATTGTCTTAACCTGTGGAGTCTGTCCCACCCCACCAAAAACAACCGCATAAGTAATAGGCGTATGCGTCCCATACTTTTTCACGCTATCACCAATCTGCGCAGCCAGTTCACGCGTCGGTGCCAAAATAAGTACACGCGGTTTCTTAGAGACAACCCGTCTCTTACCTTTCACCAAAAACTGTAGAATCGGCAACATAAAAGCAGCCGTTTTTCCAGTACCGGTTTGAGCGCAGCCAATCATATCACGTCCTTCGAGCAAGGATGGAATAGATTTTTCCTGGATGGGCGATGGAGTGGTATAGCCTGCTTCAGACACAGCACGGCCAATTTCGGGCAGTAGTCGCGTAAAGACGCCACCACCGCATTTTTCATTATTCATATTTTTTATCCAATCCGGCGATTAATTATTTTCTGTTCGCCGCCGGTGGAATCAAAAAATTGAGGACATAATCAACTATTTAGGAAAACACTGCCCCTTACCGAAGCCAGTTTTCCTAAACACGAACTATAGTATACCATAAAATCTTCACTATATCAACAAATTAATAGGGGACAGTGCTCTCAATAAACTCGGGCCTCGCTAGCTGGCATAAAAAAAGGACTCGCGAAATTAACGCAAGTCCTTTATTTATAAGCAATTGGCGGGGGCTGGATTCGAACCAACGACCTCCGGGTTATGAGTGCGATCTAAGGCAATTCCCTAACATCTTGAAAATCAACAACTTAGCCTTAAATCAATGTCACACAGGAACTTAACACAGTTCATTAAAAGTCGGCATGTTGAGTATGTTCAGCATGTTCGACACGATTTTTCCTACATTTTGCTACATTGCTACAATACCTAAGATTGACAATTAGTCAATATTTTAAGCGGCCTTACCCCCCTTTTTATACATGAACACCCCTACTCCAACCCCAACTGCCAAAATAAGCGTCCGGACAACTTGCCAACTAACTGAATGCCCATGCAGTGCACGATTTACAAAAGATTCACAGTTATTAGAAACTAGATTATATTTCCCGTTGCCACCATTATTGATTTCATCAACGGCTCTTTTGGCGACCTCAAAACCACTCAAACCGCAATCATTTTGGTAACGCTTAATCTTGCCATTTAGTTTATATCTACTGACGAATTCATCAATAGTAACATACTGGTAACCATGCCCCATGCTTTCAGCAACATATGTATTTCCATCATATGCCCCCTCTCCGATTATCAATCCATGATGCTTTGGTCCTAATTCACCGAATTTTGTGATTGCTCCTACAAGCCTTGAGCCTGAATCTTGATTACCACTAAAATACATCCTCATTCCTTTGCCGATTTTAACAATAAATAGACCGCCGCAACCACACCGGCTGCGATCAGCACGTGCTTAAGTTTACTTTTTACTTCTGGTTTTAACGTCGCCTTTTCAAACTCTTCCATCATTGCAACCTGGTATGGTGTAGGGGCCAGCAGGCCTCTTTCCCATTTACTTACAGTCATTGTATGAACATCGAGCAACTGCCCTAGCTTGTCCTGACTCAGACCAAGCTTCTTTCGCAACTGCTGTATTTGTTTAGCATCCATAACACATCCTTACTATAAGCCATTAATTAAGCTAAATTATAAGCCCACGCTTAGATATGTCAAGTAAAAAAAACGAACTTTGTGTGAAATTGGGGTGAATTCTTAGAAATATGGAAAATTTATCTGTGTTTTGGGAGCATTTTTTAGTTGTACTACCATGAACTCAGCTGGAACAGTCTCCATCAATCGAGGAATTGTCTTGATTTGGGACAAATGTAAACGATCAGATGTCTTAACTTCAATAAAACATATTTTCCCATCTCTAACCATAGTCAGATCAGGCCACCCTTTCCTGTAAGCATAAGGATCTTCAAATAAAAGCTTAGAGATATTGCTAAGGCATTCTGGCCCAATAGCCTCAAATATGGATAAAATGAATTTTGCCTCAAGACCAGGGTACGCTTCTCTGACAATATCATATTTGTAAATTTCTTGAAAATTTTGTCCAATCTGACTAGCTGCCACATTCGATATCACATCAAGAATCTTATCAGATTTGTCTTTAAGGATTGTAAATTGAGCCTCGGTAAATCTGGAACAGGCATCCTCCTTAGAACCAAAGGTGTTTAATTCTGTCAATATTGAAAGTGCAGACGCTCTGATTAATATCAAAAAAGCCCCTCCTTCACAATATGCGCCCCCATCAAAACCATGATCCATCAAATATTTACAGAGAAAATATTCTGGACTAGAGTCATATGGACCTGCGGCTTTGTACAGTGGCAAGTCCAACTGTTCACATTGTCTTCCAAGCGACAGAAGCGTAATAGCAATCTCACGACCTTCCTGAGTCAATTCGCCATTATCAAAAACCAACCCTCGGTCTATTAGGGCATTTACTGTATTGCCCTTGAACCCTTGTGTCTTGTTCTCAACAAGTTCAGTAAGGACTTTTCTCATTAGCTTAGTTAGCTTAATCGTATTTTTCATGACATTACCTTGACATTTCCGCTTTAGCGTACCTGGTCATTCGCCCTTTGGTCCGCTCACATCATTGCATATTGTATAATATTCTTTCCTTGATATAATACATACGATGAGTAACTTATTATACTGAAAGGATTAGCATATGCCAGATATACCCAAAATTTCAGCAGGAGACTTCATTTATATTGGAGAACAAAAGAGCTTAAAAGCGGTTATTTCAAGTGTCGATACGGCTAACGACCCTCGTGTTGATTGCGAAGCTGTTTATATTAGCCGGAACAATAAGGCTATCAATGTTGATCTCAAATGGAACGGTGAATTTTGGGACTATTCTTTTGAACAACCAGATGGCGGATATGCTGACAGAAATGAGCGTTTAAGGCCATATGTTCAAATGCTACGTCATGAGTGCAAAAGAAAGTCTTAGCTTAAAATACAACACAATAAATTATGTGTTTGTAGCTGGTTAATCATCACCCACTACCCATTTGGGTTCTTGTGTTTGAATCAAATTGATCGCAACAATTTTTTCGAGATTGCTAAATTCTAAAGGCACAGCATCGATACTACTACCAAAATGTATCAAAGTATCATCTGGATAATGAACTAATGTATTAAGTATCTCTGACACAGTTATCCGTTCTTCGCATTCGGAAGTTGGCTCAGAAGCTTTATCGAGTTCACTCAATTCGATTTGTAGCAGCTTTGGCCCCCTCATCTTAAATCGATAAAATACCAAAGGACGCTTTCTGTATTTCGAAGCACCAAAAGTAACTTTCATTTCGGGATCACATGTCTGCAAAAAAGTCATGAGTTCACCAACTGTCAATCTATCTTTACACATCACTGCACCTTTCATTCAATTTCTGGCTAGAGACCTAATATATTAAATCACATCTCGTAGCCTAATCCCCAGTCACCTAAAAAGCGAGTCGGGCGATATCTGGAATCTTCTTGGTCCGTAAAATACATCAAAACTTTTTTAGCTCGTGTTATAGCCACATAGAAAAGTCTCCTAGAGTCTTCAATATCTTCTTGTGTTTCTGCATTAAAGTGCGGCAATCTCCCTGTGTGTAAATCAATTAGTGCGACTGCCTCAAATTCTAATCCCTTAGACTTATGCATTGTCATTAAATGAATACTATCTGTATTTCTGGCATACAAGCCAATATCCTCAACAGATAAGTTATCAACATCAACATCGTGCTTAATCATGTCTTCAATTATTCGTTGCGATGATTCCAGCAATTCAGCTTTGCATGATTGTCTTGGCAAAAGTTCATGCTCTAATAGAACATCTGAAACAACAAGGCTCATTGTCTCTAACCACACCTTGCCTGAACCACTACATTCATTATAAATACGCAATGCCGAATTGATTAACTCATAGATTACCTTCCTCCCAGAATATGAGTATATTCCGAATGCCTTCGGTTCTCCAAGATTATTTAATAACAAAAACACTTCTCTTTCAATACTATAAATGCGATAATTTCCTTGATCTCGTAGGTATGCTCCAATTTCCTCTACAAGGGGAGCAATTAAGTGACTGCGTTTATATGGTCGAGATCCCGGCCCAATTATTGGTACTCCGTAGTCTCTCAATTTTCTTCCCAAGTGCAAAAGTTTAATCCACCAAGGGGCTAATATTGCAGCATCACCATAGTTTATTGAATGCTCTGCTAAAGCTGGTAGAAAATAATCAGTAATCCCTTCAAATACTGAATTACAGGGCCACCATTCAGGCTCATATGCATAATCTTTATACTTACCAGCAGCTATCATTGGATTGGCTCGTGAAGATAAAGTTTCTGCATCATTGATAATTTTTTGGCTAGATCGCCAATTTCCTGTCAGGTATTTTTGTGTTGACTGTATTCTATTTCCAAAATCATCAAAAAGTTCTGGTTTTGCACCAGCAAATCGATATATGGATTGGTATGGATCACCAACAACAAAATATTTTGTGTGACCATGATCGAAAATTGCTGAAAAGATTTCAACTTGAAGCGATGTTGTATCCTGAAATTCATCAATTAATATCCAAGCATATTTACTTGCTAAAGCATTGCTAATAAATCTATTCTCGCATATTAATTTGTATGACCAGTAAATAATATTGGGAAAATCTATGTAACCTTCCTGTTCAAGAATACTCCAGAATTCTAATGCCATATCAGGTGTAAGAGGCCATCCAACAATTGGCGTCCCATCTATTTCACGATTTAACAACTCAAACTGACCTGGTGCATACCTTTTGTCCACATTATACTTGTTGATCAGATTATTCGTAATTTCCCTGTAATAATCTGAATCTGGGGGTAAAACGGTAAAACCATCGGAATAATGATCAATCATCCAATGAAAATACTTGAGGATATTATTTAAGCAAAAAGCATGAATCGTTGAAATATTACAATAATCGTCAATATCTTTTATGCCTATTCGGCTCAGTCGATGATGTACCTCATTAGCAGCAGAATTTGTATATGTGATACATGCGATCTTCCTTGAAGTACCCATTACTTCCTCAAGGCACTTTGCTGTTTTGGCAATCAAAGTTCGAGTTTTTCCACTGCCAGGACAAGCAACTAAAGAGGTATCGCCTGGATGGTCGATTGCATCTTTTTGTTCTACCGTAAGCTTCATTATTCAATTAGCCATTCAATCGCGTCTTTTATGTATGTGGGAACATCTGTTGCATATTCCAAATATTTTGATGAAACCTGTGCAAAACGAGCCTTACCGAAACGTTTCGCGGAATTTAATACTTTTTCGCGAGCAATTTCCATTTTTTCAGCTTGATCTTCTGCATCCTCCTGTATCGACTCAATAGCTTCGTCAATTTTTGATACAACTCGATTTGCTCCGAATTCGTCTAGTGCCTCTTTGAAAACAGAAAGCGTACCTGGAATAGTAACAGCTTTTTCAAATGTCGTCGTACATGAAAAGATTTTAACATAATCATTTTCATACTCTGAATAATCGTTAGTATTCGGCTGGCATTCTTGGAAATCATCATCAAAGATTTCTCCACCATCACTTGGATTCAAATCACCATCGGTTACAACTGCACATTTTTTGGGCAGGCTATCTGCTCCGAAAAGTGCGAGATATGTCTCAAAATGTTTTCCATAAATAGGAACAACAGAAATGCCATGACCATCCAAATCGATATCCATCACTTCTTTAACTAAAGGAGGAATCAAAAATTGTTCAGCCGGCCCTTCAACAAGCAGAACTTTCTTGGCAAATAATAATGCTGATTTTGTCGCATCCAAGTATCTTGTCAAATCTTCCTTCCTTCCAGAAGAAAGGTGCTCGATCTCAGAAATACTTAAGGAATGCGTCTCACCGCAATCGGTTAAGACAACATAAGACTCTATGTCTGCCTTTGAACATATGTGAGTACTATGTGTCGATAGTATCGTTTGAAATTCTTTATTCTCTAATGTTTGATACAGAATCCTTTGAAGTTGTGGATGAATATGAGCCTCAGGCTCTTCAAACAACAATAACTGCCCTGCTGTTTTAGCTTGTGAGATTCTACGTTCAAAGTACTCTATTAACATGCTTATATATAGTATGTTATTTAGACCCAAGCCATTCCTATAGATATCAAAGTCCTTCATCACATCATTTGACAATAGCACTGAAATCGAACGGGCGATAGATGCAAATGAAGGGTCTGACATCCCTAAACTTACTTCCATGCTGTAAGTTTGACCTATCGTTTCATCAAAGGCGTCGGACAAAGCATCTCCCGTTTCTGAAAAGGCATCACTCTGGGCAATTTCAGTATTTGCATTGCGTAGAATTTCAACAAGATCATTTTTTTCTTCATCACTGAAATCACTTGAATCAATAATCCGGCTTAATGGTGAGAAACGGCTATTGCGTAGCTCTTGTTGGACATCTCTAAGCGCTTTTAAATAAATCACTTGAAATGCCTGTAAATCGGCAAATCGAATTGAGCGCCCAAGAGGTTCATTCCATTCAACATCAACTGGATCAACATCGCCACCTCCAGTAATAGACCAGTGATAGTCATCAATAGTTAGCCGAACCTGTTCTCCTTCTTCATATTTTTCAATAATCATTTCCTTGGGTCTGAAACGATAGTGGATATACGCGACATCTTCCTCGGTTTGATAACATCCTACTAAGGCACTCGCATTGACATTATCTTTAAAATCCGTAAATGCCAAAGAGACTACCACTTGGTTCGGCTCTGCAATATTGATTCCAGCATGAAAGTCTTGTTCTGATAAACATCTGTGTGAGGATGACAAATTTGCATCAATTGCCAAACGGATTGCATGCATTAAATTTGTTTTTCCTACATTGTTTTCACCGATTATACAGGTCACCTGCTCATCAAGAGAAACATCTAAATCTTTGAAATTTCTAAAATTTCTAATAACTACCCTTGATATATACATAATTTACCCTTCAATCTACTATGACATTTCGATTGCCCAAATACATGTTATTATCTACAGGATTTCACCTTATTTTTCAAGCTTATTATTTTTAACACTTCTGAAACAGCATAATCACGTCTTTTTCTCCGATTTCACAATACGTAGCCACATATTTAAATTCTTTGGTTAATTTCTAACTACCAGAGCTTCTTCCTTAGTTATTCTGAATTTATATAGAGTCCTTAAAATTATATAAAATTTATAAACTTTAATGGCAAATTATATAAATGCGAGGAGATTATTCATCACTTCATAGTGAATAAAAAGAGGAAGCAAAATGAAAATAATCGATCAAACAAGAGTTACATTGAACGACGGAAATAAAGACATCAAAATAAAAGTCTATTTAAAGGAAGTCGCAGTAAGAAACAATAACATCACGACAAAGGTGTTTTGTAAAAGAATGTATAGAAGGAAAAGAAGGTGAGAAAAATGAAAGAAAAATACACAAAAGATGATCTGATGAAATTGTCAGCAAGCGAAATGACAGCATATTCGAATTTGATGCTGGCTAACGAAATACACAATTTATGCGAAATATTAAAGAAACAAAAAAAATGAGATATCCACATCATGTTACAATAGAAATCACAGATTACTGTAATCAGAGTTGCGATTACTGTTATAACCATTGCAGAGATAACAAAATCAAGCAAACACCAGAAGTAACTGTAAACGATTTCAGGAAATTGCTCAGGAAAATCAAAGAGTTTAATCTATTCAGCATTCTGATCACAGGTGGAGAACCGTTTTCAAGAAAAGATTTAATCTTGGAAGTGCTAAAGTTCGCAAAAACCAACAATATCTCTGTAAGTATCAATACTAATCTTACCTTACTTACAGACTCAGATATTGATATGCTTGAAAAGTATTCAGTTAAAGGCCTGCTGATCTCTTTATGCAGCTATAAAAAGGAAGAGCATGACAAAGTAACAGGAACACTTGGATCATATGACAAAATAATCGAAAATATCAAGAAGCTAAAAAAGAGAGGCATCGGGGTTTCAGTGAACATGGTTGTAACAAAAAGAAATATGAATGACATTATCAAAACCGGCTTGTTTGCTAAAGAAACATTAGGATGCAAATCTTTCTCAGCAACAGCAGTGTTGCCTCCAATAAACAAATTAGATCAAGTCATGCTAAATAAAACACAGATTGTCAAGGTGCTTGACTCTTTATTAGAACTTAAAGACAAGCACGGCCTTTTTGTTGATTCTCTTGAACCATATCTTCCTTGTATGTTTGATGATCCATATAAGTACCAACAATTTCTTTCAACCAGAAGGTGTAATTTAGGCAACACTTGGGTCATGAAAGCAAATGGAGACTTACATCCATGTGGTCATATCCAATACAATACTGGAAATATCCTTAATGATTCGTTTGAGGAAGTCATAGAATCTCAAAACAAGCTTAAAATTAAAACAAATAATCCTGAATCAAGAGTCCCTGTAGAATGCTTAAAATGTGCTGAAGTGGAGTCATGCAAAGGAGGTTGTCGATCTCTTCCATTAATCATGACAGGAAACATTAAGTCTAAAAATCCCTACATGGGGGAATCACTAACCGAAAAATTAAATTTCAAGATCAAACTAATTGACCTCATTAATCAGAAATTCAGTGAACCACTTGAAGACATTAAATACCGTAAAGAGAGTCGCGGCTATACTTGCTCAATTAATGGCAAGTTCGCACGTATGACAGATGAAGAGTTTACTTTATTACAATTAATCAAAAAAGAAGAACGTCTATTCAGAGAAAACATTAATGAGTTCATGGTAAAGTATAGCTTGGACAGATATAACCTAAATTTATTTCTGAACAAGATCTCAAGAAAACAGGCAAACTTTACTCCAGTATATCAATGTGCAGTTAAATAAAAATGGTAGCAATACTAAAGCCAGAAAAGGACAAAGGGAAAGTAATCGAAGATTTATTAGACGATCTAACAATGTTCAGGAGAACATCAGACATAGCCATGCCTGATGCTATTCAGGAAAGATTGCATGTGAGCTTAAGAACCGATTATCATTTCAGAGAGGAACAGCAAGAAACAACTGATTACAATCTATCTCGCTATGTTTTAGTCAAATCATATGAACTAATTAATTGTGACACTTGCGACTGTGATATGGATAATTGCGAGTCTGACCGAGGTTGCGATTGTGATTTCGAAAATGATTGTGATGGTTAAATATTATTAAAATAATGTGTTATAAGCACAGGAGATAAAAAATGGTAGCAATACTAAGGCCAGAAAAAACTAAGGATAAAGATATTGAAGACTTATTAGAAGGTATCTCAATATTTAAGAAAAAAACAGACACAACTTTACCAAATGCAGTAATGGAAAGATTGCAAATAAATATAAGAACCGACTATAATCTCAGAGAAGAGCAAAAAGATACAACTGACTATAATCTTTCTCGCTATGTTTCAGTGAAAAGATATGAAGTTGTAAATTGCGATGACGATTGTGATTGCGACAATGATGTATGTTTTAATGATTGCGATTCATCTGACTATGATTGTGATGCCAATTGCCAGACTGTAGGATAAAAACCAATTTTTTAGTATTTTAGTTTTAAATCGGCAATTTCTCCGGTATATATTGGTCCTAAGTTTACTCTTGCGACCAAATCTTTTTCTTTATTCATTCCAATTAATTCGCAAAACTTATTACTACCTTTAGCAGACGGATGTTCTTTGCCTATCTTATCGGAAATATCAATAGGTAATTTAGTGATTTCATAGGGGAATTCAAGAGGCTTGCATTTACTTGCCGAAAGAGCACCTTGGGTATTTGAAAGAACATCACAATCAAGGCTATAATATTCTCGCATAGTATTCATCCAAAGTGTGTAAGCTCGAACATATGATACCGAATATCTTGAACGATGCTGTTTTTCGCTTGCAGTGAAACCCATAAAAACTAAATCACGATACTCAGGATTGATATCGTGATACGTTAAAGGAATCAAAAGGTCTCCGTCGATTTTCAAAAGGTCATATTGCTTTTTAAGTTCGGGGGGAAAAAGAAAAATAGTCGAACCAATAACCGTACTGCCAGATTTTTTATCTATTGCTAAAAATGAAGTCGATGAAAGCTTTTGCTCAGAGACAGGCTTGTTCTTATCGTCAGGCCTCAAACCATCAGATGGCTTATGCAGCGGTAGAGCCTTCTTAGTAAGTCTTGAATCAGGGGCAATAGCAAGAAGTCGATCCCAATCTTGCTGTGATGAAACTATTCGAAATTCTAATGATTTGTTATTGTCGTTTGCCAAATCATAATAGATTTTGGCAAACTCAATTAGGCTCTTTTTCATTGTTTACCTTGAGTTAACATTAACTACTATAGAGTAAAGAAATGAAACGAATCTTATAAAACTTTTCCTTTTTTAGACCATAAAAACATATTCAGAAACATTTATATAATCGCAATACCATTTTAAGCCTAATGTCACTTGCGATAAATCATAAAGAAAGAGATCTAAGAGCAGTTACACCATTTAAAGTTAAATACAGCGATGTCTTCCATTTAAAGAACCTCTATATCATGATGCATGAATACTTAGCAGATGAAGGATGGTATGGAGAAGCAGGAACAGGTGCTCACCCAGGAAGTACACATATGGATATTGAAAAACTATATCTTGAAAGGCATCATCAAAAAGCTCTTCATAAAGGTGGCAAAGAGATGTGGGTATGGTGGCGGCTTAAGAAAAGTCCGTTTGGAAAAACGCAAGGATATTATGAATACCGTCTTGATGTGGATTATCATATCATGTATCTAGTGAACAAAGAAATTATGCATCAAGGAAAAAAGATCACAGTCAATAAAGGTGAAATTGAAATTGAATTTCGACCAACAATTGTCAGGACAGATATGGGTGAAAAGTGGAGAAAACACTGGTTCTTAAGACATATCCAGGAACTCTATGAAAAGCGGATCATAAGCCAAGATCTTGACAAAATGGAAAAGGAATTATGGCGAGAAGCCTACAGATTCCAAGCAGTCGTAAAAGCTTATCTGAACCTAAGAAACTTCATTCCAGTCCCAGAAGCATTCCACCCAAAACTGTACGGAATGGAAGGCAAATTTTGAAATTGTGAAGAAAATAATAATGAAACAGCACTCAAAACACCGTGTAAATACGGTATTTTTCACATATTTCGAGATTTTTCCGGATTTCCTATCAATATTTCTCCCCAAGAAACGCTCCCTATATTATAGGGACGGTCCGTATAAAAAACGCAATATTCGGCCCTAATGGTAATTATTAGTAGTATTTTTGATTGATATATGTTGTGAATTAAGGTATTATACTGAAAATGAAGGTATTATTTAAAGCTTTTAGGGGACAGGGTTGGACTGTCCAAGGAAGAAATTATCGGTTTAATGGACACACTCATTAAAATAATTTGACGTTTATGAAAATACAGGGATAATCTGCGTTAAGACAATTGAATATGAAAGTTCGCTGAACTTTAAAGCGTTTCTACCAAAACAGGCAAATTTTGATCACGAAAACGCACGAAGTCAGTGCCTCGATACGGGGCACTGTTGGAGTGTTTCGTGATGGGCCTTGCCTGGCCTTGGTGGAGCATGAAGATGGTGCTCCTTTTTTTGAATCATTTCTTCCTAAATAGAGCACCTCTAAAAAATATTTATTTTGTTTATACTAAAATCACTTTCTCAATCGTTCATGGAGAGTGCGAGATGGAATTTTAATGCTATAAACAAGCTAAAGCTCCTTCTGCCGTGATTTATTTTGCGGTGTCGAGTTGACATTTGGCAACCGAGGTGGTCTGTCAGATGTCGGCTCGGCAATTTATGAAAATGAATAGGACTAATGGGAGAAAAATGTATTTGGCAGTTTAAAACTGTAAATGTTTAATGCGTATACACTTCTGGTGCCTCATTATAAAGGCTTTTGTTCAGAAGGTAGGAAAGTAAATCGGTGTATTAAATTAAAAGGAGAGTGTATGAGAAGACTCAAGAGTTTCAAGCATGATTCGGTGTTGTCTTTTAATTCTAAAACCAGAAGTTTATTTAAGGAGGTTATCATGCAGGCAAAGCATCTGTCTTGCCTAAGTTTGGCTATGTTATTTATTGTTTTATGTACTGGCGGCTCTTTTGCAGAATCATTATATGTGGTCAGTCACGGTAGTCGAGTCTTTTCATTTGATGTCTATAACGGAGAGCTTATTCCTATCAATGAAGCCAGTATGGCACATCACGGCTATGGTGGAATCGATCTTGCCATCGATAACGACTATGACATTCTTTTTATGTCCTCAGAGAATACGAATAATTTTCAGATTCTGGACGCGAAGGAATTGACACTTATCAAGACACTTAATTTTCCAGGCACAGGAGATATCACAGGTATTGTTTATGATGCCGCAAACTCTCGGCTTTTAGGAACTCAGCGAAACACTAATGATCTGTATGTATTTTTGTGGAATCCCGCAACACAAACCCTGACACTGGACGAAACCATTCAGCTTGGCCGTATCCAAAACGCCTGTGATGTGGCTATCAACGGTGATATACTGTATGTCTCAGAATATCGCTATCGTGGTGTTCCAACATATAAGGAAATCTATTCCTATGACATGAGCGATGATTTTTCGTTTATTGAAAAAATTAACATGGACGATGAAATTGTCAGCATTGACTACAACGCTACTGATGATGCTATTTACGGAGGAGCCTATTACGGACATCAGAATATAGTTAAGCGAGATTTTGACCCTAACACACTATCTGCCGGTAGTATTGGAACGTCTGTGACCGGCATTGCCACTAACACTGATATTGCAGGTAGAGTATTTATTACCAGCTATGCTGACAATGGATCGGTTCAGTGGTGGGATGTCAGCAATTCTGACCCCAACAATTGGAATATGGTGGATGAGTATACGAATACGGACAATAGCAATCTTTCTGGGCTTGCAGGGTTGGTCGTAGGAGACGATTATATCGAGCCTCGCCTTACTCTGAACAAAACGCACGATGCCAATAGCTGTGTGTCGCCAGGAGATACTTTCAAATATACTATTAGTTGGTACAATGATACGAACCAAACGGCAACAGGTGTAACATTAATTGATTATTTGCCGGATGGGATAGATTATGATTATATTACAAGCATCATCCCTTTGGTCACTGATGCGAACTATTTCGATGACGGTCATTATTATCAATGGCTTTTGCCTGACATTGCTCCAAATTCCGGTGGTTCGGTTGATCTGGAAGTGACAGTCAATGAAAAAGCTGAACCCGGATTGTGGCTACATAATATTGCAGTTATGACATCGAGTTTGGGAACTACCTCAAAGGAAATTTTCGAGCCGGATGTGTGCTGCTGGGATTCTGGAACAATTATTTATGTCGATGAAACAGCAACCGGCAACAACAATGGAATAAGCTGGGATAATGCTTATACTGACCTGCAAAGTGCCTTAAGACGGGCAAGAAATACAACCTGCACGCAGAGTTTCGATATTTATGTTGCACAAGGGACATATTTCCCAGGTTATGATCCTACAACCACCTTTGAATTGCTTGACAGCATGGGCGTTTACGGTGGTTTCAAATCAGGCGGATGTGACTTCACAGATCGTAATCCTGATAACTACTTAACGATTCTTACAGGCGATAACGATTCAATCCCTAATCAGGTTGTCGTTACAATGGGCAATAACACAGTTCTCGATGGATTTCAAATAAATGGTTCAACATACGCTGCTATTTATAGCAGTGGAGATAGTTACCAGATTGGAAATTGCAATATTTATGATAATGCCCAATATGGAATTTATACATCAAATGGTAACGTGTCTATAAAATGGACACAAATAATTAATAATGGTTGGTACGGTATATACCATTCCGGTGTTGATTATACAATAAATATTGAAAACTCGCAGATAAACAGAAACAAGCGTTTCGGTATTTATACATTACATTCTACACCAGCAATAAAGAATACTGTAGTTTACCAAAATGGATTCGACGAGACTCAAGGGTATCCTGGGATCAGTATTATACTGCCAGAAGAAACACCAACCTTGTATAATAACACAATAATTAGCAACCAAAGTGTTGGTATCATCTATCAAGACAGTGATCCAAACTATATGAATTCCCCAGACTATTTGAATTTACAAAGCTGCATTCTCTGGCATAACAATGAAGGCCAAGGTCAAGTTTCTGGCCTGAATCCAGATGACACTGCTTACTACTGTTGTATCCAAGACTGTAATGATATTCAGGGTCGGTATAATATCGATGATGACCCAATGTTTGCTTACACAGTCGATCCTAACAATATTCCTGACCCCAATAACCCGTACCATTTGTCGTGGGATTCACCTTGCAAAAACGCTGGAAATCCTGACGACCATCTTTATGTCTTTGGGGATTATGATATTGATGGTGAGGACCGTATTTCTTATGAGCGGATTGATATTGGAGCCGATGAAGTTTATTCATGCAACGGCAACAATAATGATGACATCTATAATTCAATAGATTGGAATTCTGATGGTATCGTGAATTTGCATGAGTACAATACTTTTGCACAAGCTTGGCTGTCTCATGATCCTAATGACCCAGCGGTCAATGATCCTAATCATCCTGACTATGATGATTTAACTGATCCCAATAGCCTGAACTATATCGATCCGATTCGCTTTGAGGGTTGGTACGAAGGGAAGATAATTTGCAATTTCGATGCAACAGTTGATACCGATACAGAATATGAAGTTGATCTTGCTGACTTCGATATATTCCTAGATGACTGGTTATGGATTGCTTGTTGGAAACAAAGCCAAATGAATCGATTCGACAATATGATGGCGGCAATGTCCAGTAGTAGCGAAAGCATGACAATGATGGCTCCAATGTCGATGTCTGCGACAACGCTTACAACATCTAGTCTGTCAATGGATTTGGCAACAGAGAAGGATTTAGTAGAATCAGAGCCGGATTATGCCACAATGCCTAGTCAAGAGCTAGTCCCTCTCGTGTCAGGAATCCAGGATATTATCGGACACCTTGATTCTTCAATAGCGGAAGGCCATAAAAATGCAGAAAATCTTTACGACGCAAAAGTTTTCCTGTCAGAAGTATTACAGGATATTGAATCTGCTAGACAGTAACCACTTGACATAAAAGGATAAAAAATGTATAATACTAACATGCAGAAAGGAGAAATACCGATGAAAAGATTAATTCCATGTTTATTAGTTGTTGCTTGTGTATCGATATCGATGGGGGCTTTTGACCATACGATATCAAGTTCCTATGAGTACGGAGTATTTGAACTCGATAATAGCGAGTCCCTACTAGTTACTGGAGCAGGAGCCAATCATATTGATGCAAAAGGCTCCAGCTATACTGAAGTTCAAAACACTGCTCCCTTGCAATTAAATGTGGGAGGGATATACACCCTTGACCTTAGTGGTACTAGTTCACTAAGCTATTATGGTGGTGAGACCAGTGCTCTGCATCTCTATGAAGATGCTACAGCAGTTTTAAGCGGTGGAAGTATTAATAGTATTTCCAGTCACCAACGCCCTCTCAGTGGTGATTATCCTCCATCTTACTGGGATAAACACATTGAAATCATCTGCAAGACTTATGACTATAACACATCGACTAAATTGTTAACTGGGACATGGACGGATGACTTAGCTTTCAGCATCCAGCTTGTTGATCAATCAGAATACTATTCAGCTATCAGCAATATCGAGTTTACTATTATACCTGAACCAGCAACTATGCTTTTAGTTGGCTTAGGCGGCTTGCTGATACGCTGTAAAAAATAATACAACACCCGAAGGCTTCCGGCGATGTCGGGAGCCTTTTTCTTTTTTAAATCTCCTATCAGGTTGTGCCTTTTACCGTCTGTGGTTGACAGTTCTCCTTACCGCAGGCGGTTTCTCTATCTACTTTTTTATCTCACTCCTTTTCTATTTAATATTTTTTACAAAATCCACTTTTTCCATATACGAAATGTACCCTCTCACTCGTTATGTAAGAGAGTGAGAAATTTGTAATGTAAGAATATTGAAAGGGAAATTCCGATGAAAAGATTAATTCTGTGTTTATTATTTACTGTTTGCATATCTCTGGCTTTTGGGGCTTTGGAATGGGAATATGATTCAAAAATCATTGTAACTGAAATAATCTCAGAAACAGCATCAGGAGATTATCTATACGAGTATGCTGTAACTAATAATGACACATCTGTTATCTGGGATTTTGTTTTATATATGAGCTTTGATTCTCTGCCATTGACTACAATAGAAGGTAAAGAAAACTGGACGAATCCCCAAAACTATGAGTATGTAAATTTAAGTGATCGTTATAGTCCTTCGAGTTTAAGTTTAGATATTACAATGGGGCTTTGGACTTCTTATGAATACTGGTTTCCATTGTATGGTGAAGAAGCAGGAATTCAAATTTCTGAAACAGCTATTGTGATGTCATATCTCACAAAAGAATTTGATCCTTCACCTAAATTTTATTGTTATACAACAATTGAGACCGATAGTTCAGGTTCATATTTTGATTATACTGTATCTGCTGTTGGCCAAACTATTCCCGAACCTGTCACCTTGGCCTTAATGGGATTAGGCGGCTTGTTGATTCGTAAAAGAAAATAAGTATAATTCAAAAAGGCTTCCAGTCAGATTTAACCGGAAGCCTTTTTTAGAATATACTTTGTTAAAGTGCCTGAAACTATTCTTCTATATTTTCCTTGTTTTCAAGTACATAATCTTCCGGGATAAACGGGCTAAACTCATCTTCTTGCAATTCTACTTTCCAGCGAAATTCATCTGTTACAATTTTAATCCTTTTGGAACTGGCAATATCAATTCCTTCCAGTTCCATTCTTACAGGTAGATGGGTCTTGACATTGATCCATAACCGGCCGATTACATTCTTCATTGAGTCCTGCATAAAGCCAGGATTTGACACCTCTATTCCATGTGATTCAATACCACCTATAACTGCACAACCAAGATCTGTATATTCAGAAGACAAGAATTGCCTGATTAACTCACGAGGGTCTTTCTCACGCTGCACTTGCCCGTAGGTCTCTTCTGTTAGCTCATCACGTTTATATTGCTTCTCTTCCGGCATAATCGTAATCTTAACTTTATCGGCAGGAAGCAAAAAAGTTTGTTTTTCAGTCTTGCCGTTTACATATGTTCCCAAGCGAACACCGTGGTCGGGAGATATGTAATAAACGGTTTCAGACTTATCTGAACGATCTTCTGTACCATTCAATATTCGTTTATAGTAGCGATATGTGAAAGTATGAACATTGTCCATGTTCTCAGAAACCTGTGCAATCGCTACAGAGCATACTTTGACCGGAGTGCCCAGATAATTTGCTACAGTAAATATCGAAGCTATGATGGTGATAACTGCTGCAAGCTGAGCAACTCTATTGTGCAAGATTACTTGATAAATCTTAAGCGATTTCGAAGGCTGATTAAGCCTTGCAATATTATCAAGTTCATTAAAAGCCCCGGATAATATTTTATCTTGTGTTTCCTGCTCAGTTTTGATTTTTTGGCTAAGTATCAGTTTTTTAATATTCATTTTCGACCTCAATTTCTTAACCAACTAATAATGTTTTCAGTTTTTTGATACCATAACGATATCTGCCCTGGATAGTGTTTATTGAGACGCCTTGACAAAGAGCAATTTGGCGATATCCCATTTGACCGTGAATATGCATCATAATAACCTGGCGTTGTTCAATCGGCAGTTGATTTAAGGCTTCGTCAAGTTTCCTTAATTCTTCATCTTGTCCTGCGGTCTGCTCCGGCATAGGTGTACAAGATTTAACAGGATCAATTCTGTCCAAGCTAATTGTCTGATTTTTCTTAGATCGCAATAAATCTATGGCTCGGTTGACAACACATTTGGCAAGATACCGTTTAAGCTTTCCAGTTAATATGAAATTATCAATATCCCGGACAAACGCCAAGAATACATCATGCAAAACATCCTCAGCAAGACCTCGGTCGTAGACGATCCCAACAGCCATTGTCAGCAGCGAATCACCATATTTCTGATAGATTCGACACAAAGCGTTCTTGTCGCCTTTTTTCAGTCTATTTATGAGTTGCTTATCTTCGAACATCCAGTATCACTCTATATAAATACCGCTAAAGCTTTTCTTCTGCCTGATTTAATTATTCTTAATTTATAGCACCATTGCCGTTTTTCGATTTTAATTTTGGCCAATATCCACCTGGTGATTGTAATACATATATATTGTCATATTCCCAGTTGTCGTTGGTATTTATTTCATTAGACATGCAATCCATTTCGCCTTTGTAAACCTCGGCATGACCATCCAATAAAAGAAACGGCAATTTTAAGTCTGTAGCATATTGCCGGCTTCCGCCATCGCCACTATTAAAACGATGTATGGAGTGTCTGCCTGAATAAAATCCAAGCATGCTAGAAGAACCTGTACTCCCTTCAGAACCAAGAAATTCCGAGACACTGATGCCTGACATTGACCACTGACCGTCAACTTTTCCGACATCACCTTCTTCGACACAGCCTCGTTCACCAAGCAATATCAAGCTACCTGGACTGCCTTTGATGGATGTCATTTTACGTACTGGAAACTTTGCCTCAGCTGTAGTCCTCGGCGTAGTAAATCCCATAATGTATCGATTAGAACTATATGAGCAGTATCCTTTATCTCGGCGATCTAACGGGCAATGGAGGATAGAAGCATTACCTTTACTATATTCTAGGCCTTGCGTTTCACGTAAAATCTCATACCAAGGTGGTCCTCCAAGGGCAAGATCCTGATTATCAGGATATCGGAGTTCAGGAGCACTGTTTCGGGCAGAGGGAAGGACCGCTTGATTATTTTCTTCTGAATATATGGAAATCATCATACCAAGTTGGCGCAAATTTGACACGCATACGGTTTGGCGAGCATATGAAGTCACCTTTTTAAGCGTTGGCAGTACGATCGAAATCAATAAGGCAATGATTGCGATTACAACCAGTAGCTCGATAAGCGTAAATCCAAGACGCTTCTTGTTATTGGTAATAAATTGTCCTGTTTTCATTATTATCTCCGTAACCCTCATCAATGCGTCACGTATATTATCCACAATTTCACAATTAAATCGACAAAAATACACCTGTCGATTTCAAGAAACGATTGAAAAGGCATTTTTAGTATACAGAAAATATGTATTTTTTGAAAAAAAGTGAAATTACGAAGAAATGCAAACTCTTGGCCTTCCAGAGTATAGAATTAGACTAATATTGACAAAATATTAATGAAAATTCATATTTTATCTATACGAAATCACTTCGGCTAATCGTTATGTATTCGCAGCTAAATATGACAATAAATAATATTGTGTTTAATTCATTTATAAGGAGAAGAGCCGATGTTCACAAGACACCTTCTATTCATTTCTTTACTGCTATCTGTTACCTCAGTATATGGCGATTCCTTACTTGTTGATCCCAACTCTACAGTAGCTTCTCCGCTATCAGAGACAAAGGTCATAACGAGTTTTGCGGAGAACATTACCCTATCTGCAAACACATATTATATTGACCCCAATGGAAATGGAGATTATCCAACCATACAAGCTGCCGTTGATATTGCAATTAACGGAGATGATATTGTATTGTTAGATGGAACTTACGCTGGTCCAGGCAACCGAGATGTTGATCTCTCCAGAAAAGCAATCACGGTCAGAAGCGAAAACGGAGCGAAAAATTGTATTATAGATTGCCAGGGAACTTTAGAAGAATTTCACAGAGCCTTTCTAAGTCATGGAAATGATGAAAACGGCACCGTTATTGAAGGCCTAACAATAATCAATGGATACCAGGAAAGAGGAGGAGCAATTCACATTGACTACGCTTCGCCACTAATTACCAACTGTATCTTTAGAGATAATACCTGTACCCATAGTGGAGGAGAATCAGGAGGTGCGTTATTTGCGAGTAATTCTGAATATCGTGCAATAAATTGCCTCTTCTATCGAAATAGTGCAGTAGGTGACGGAGGAGCAGTTTTCAACCTGCTGTCAAATCCAACAT
This sequence comes from Anaerohalosphaeraceae bacterium, assembly GCA_963675155.1. Lineage (GTDB taxonomy): Bacteria > Planctomycetota > Phycisphaerae > Sedimentisphaerales > Anaerohalosphaeraceae > 4572-13. Next base: position 3,649,492 of record OY775912.1, read on the forward strand.
TGATTAATTGCACTTTTTTAAATAATTCTGCTGATGACGGACATACGATGTTTAATTATGTCGATAGCAATGTGTCGCTGATTAATTGTCTCATATATGAAAGCTCAAATGCTCTGGTTAATCAATCAAGAAGTCATTTAACATTGACTCACTGTAATATTCTTGGTGGTATTTCTAATTATGATGGCCCTGATTCAACAATCACCTATCTTGAAGGCAATATATCAGAAGATCCTTTGTTTTTAGATGCTGATCATGACAACTTCACATTGCATTATGATTCTCCGTGTATTGACACCGGAATTATCGATGCTTTACTTCCAACTAATGATATCCGAGGAAATGCACGTAAAATCGACGGTAATAATGACACAGTTGCTCTTCCTGACATTGGAGCTTATGAAATGGATGCTCCTAACATTCCTGTTTTATTTCTATCACAAAATGAGTTCATCTTTGATTGTCTGGAAAGTGATCCCGATCCACAATCACAATCTCTTTTAATATGGAACGGAGGCCCAGGAGAGATAGCGTGGAAAATTTCAGATCCCAGCTGTGATTGGCTGACAGTCACACCATCTTCTGGAACTGCCTCAGTAATCAAAAGTAATGTGACTCTATCTGTCAATTCGGTAGCATTACCAAAAGGCACATATCAATGTGAAATAATTGTATACTCAGATGATGTAGAAAATTCTCCTAAGACAGTTAACATAGCATTAAATGTGACAGGCCCATCAATAGAAGTATCACAGTCATCATTGGCTTTTATCACAGACACTCCTGATGATACACCGTCTTCACAAATCCTTACAATTACTAATGCAGGCGGTGGAACACTAAATTGGCAAATTCAAAATCCCACTTGTGACTGGCTATCGCTTAGCACTGATTCAGGGAGCAATGCCATAGGTGAATCAACTGACATTGAATTAAGTGTGACAATGGGTAGATTTAATCAGGGTGTTTATGACTGCTCTTTTGAAATACATGATGAAAATGCTGACAACAGCCCCTATATCATTAATGTTCGCCTGCTCATCCAGGTTGAAGGTGATATTTATGTACCCTTAGACTATCCAACAATTCAAGATGCTGTCAATAATGCAAATGATGGCGATATTATCAGGGTTTTAGACGGTATCTATACAGGGCAAGGCAATTACATGATTAATACCTACGGGAAAGAAATAACAATTCATAGTATGGGTGGATACCAAGATTGCACAATTCAATGTGAAACACATGCAGATTCTTCCGGTTTTATTTTCGCAAATTCAGAAACGAACCAAACAGTGATTGACGGTTTCAGCATCATTAATGCTGGCAGAGGCGGTATTTATTGTATTGGAAATTCAAGCCCTACAATAAGAAATTGTCACCTGAGTAACAATACAGCCCCGGAGGCCAATCCTTTTGGCGGTGGACTGTATTGTCGAAATAGCTCCCCTATACTTGAAAGATGTATTATCGAAGAGAACTCAGTTTCAGAAAGAGGAGACAGTTCCGCAGGAGGTGCCGGTATATATGCCAAGTTGAGCAGTTTGATCATTGATCGATGCACCATTCGAAACAATACGGCAACGGTTCGTTACCGAGGAGTTTACGGGGCTGGAGTTATGGCTATAGATTCAACTATCCTGGTCAAAAATAGTCTGATTGTAGAAAATGTATGTAGCCTACCAAACGAAGAACCAATCTACCTTTTTGGTGGAAGTGGAATATACAGTGGCTATAGCATTATTGACATTATTAACTGTACGGTATCTAATAATACATCTGATTCAACCGCAGGTGGAATTTATTGTTATTCGAGTGTAATCTCTGCTAAAAACTCTATCATATCCAATAATTCAACACGGGATGAATATGAGATTTGCATTGAAGGATCAGACAGTGAATATGGATATCCATCTTTAATGAGCATTGCCTCTTCAAATATCCCCTCAGACATTGGGATATATGTAGGAAGTAATGACAACCTCCATTGGCAACAAGGTAATATCGAAGAAACTCCTTTATTTGTTAATGATCTTACGGGTGATTATAGAATCAGCCCGGCATCACCTTGTATTGACGCTGGCATTAATTCATTAGTAGATATTGGCGAAACAGATATCTACGGTCATTTAAGAATTCATGATGGGAACTGTGATAGCCTTGAATTGGTTGATATTGGAGCATATGAATTCAATGGTTTACACTTTGGCGACTTTACTGGCGATTGCACTGTCAACCTCAAAGATTTCCAAATCCTATCTCAAGCATGGTCAACAAGTCCGGAAGATCGCAATTGGGATGCTGTTATAAATCTAACAAGCCCGAATGATGAAAATATTGACCTTTCGGATCTAATCGTCTTTTCCAGTTATTGGCTTGAAAATTTTGATTGAGAATAAACAAAGATAAATTTTTAGACTTAAAAGAGGATGGAAAGATGAAAAGAAAAGAGCTTGGGGGTTATTTGATATTAACTGCATTTAGTGGCAATCTTTGGCGGATTACCTCTTCATCATCGTGAATAAGAATAAAATGTTTTATTCTTAGAAATGCTCTTCCTCTCTTAACGGGGAAGAGTATTTTTTATATTTAGGCGTATCTACTTAACCAAATCCTTTCTAATCTCCTTAAAGATTAACTTATCTTTTCTTTTAGGCTTGATATGAAGAATTGCAGCTGCGATATCATCCTGACTCCAACCCTTTGATCTGCAATGTTCTATGATATGTTCAACACCTAAATCATTTCCATGATATTCCTTCTTGATTGAGTTGTGCAGTCCCAGGATATGCTTTGGGTCTTGGGTTGTATGATTGATTGAGAAGATAATATTTTTCTCATGCTCTTCAATTTCTAAATCATTCAGAACAGACATGATATGTCTTATGTTATAGTTCGTCTCTTTATGAATCTTAACGATAATCAAGTAATCTTCCAATTCTTGCTTTTGAAGTTCTTCTGCCCTTGCCTTAATTTTTCGTATCTCCCCTTCTGACATATGAGCCTTATGGAAAGCAAAGAATCTCATCAGACGTCTAAATTCAGTTCTATGTCCGAAATCTTCCCAGAACAACACGACATATTCACCAATCAAAGCTCTAATTGACATCAGCATTATCATAACGTATACAATACCTGCTACTCCAAGAAAGATCATATTCACACCTTGAATAATACTGATATTTTCAATATATCCGAGTCCTGCTATATGCGAAAGATACATCGATACATTACTGATAACAAATAAGGCTGTTATTGAAATGGTCGCAAATAATGTCATGCCGTAAGGAATGATCTCTAATTTCTTTTTTCGAGATAACACAACCAGCAAAGAAAATACTGCTGTTATTGACAAGACGATAAGATGGAAATTGTAATTGTGTAATGGGTCGGAACTTAATATCCTAATAAAAACTCCTGACACTTGGGTCTTCAATAATGCTTCTACTGAAAATAATGGTTTTAACAAAAACGATACAAAGCTAATGATTACAAAGAAAAAAGATATAGGATGATATGGCTTTTCATGGAACTGATCGATTTCTCCAATATCTTTTTCACGCTTCAAGAAAAAATGTTTCCAGAAAGCAAATGCCAAATACGCAGTGAAAGCAAATCCTAATAATTGCACTGCATACATGATTATCACAGGCAAAGGAGTAGAAGAGAAAATGATTGAAAATAATGTCGGCAAGTCCATTTCAAAAGAATTAAGATAAATGTTTTTGATCCCTGCAAAATAATAGCTTAGATAGGTATAAACTTCTACGATAAGTATAATTGTTGCAAATGAAGCAAAAGCAATATATTTATTTTTCCTGTGAGTAAACATTCGAAGATACGCCTTGATAAAACCTTCCGGTTTTTCTGCTGCGTTTTCTACTCTCAGGCTTTTGTATGTCGCATAAAGCACCAGTAGTAATAATGGTGAATCGATTCCGATACTGAACCAGTCGAAAAGGAAATTAAATATCGCTGTGAAAAAGCCAATCAATAACAAGCTTACGAAAATAAGCTTCTGTGTTTTTGCTCCAACGAAAACAAGTTCTTCTTTTCCTAAGAGTTCTGCGAATGAATGTTTTTTAAGAGTGAACTGTGTCCAGGCAATAATGATGCATATTGCTAAAAGAATGATCCCGGCAAAAAACAAATTCGTTTCAAGAAATTTAGAGTGTTGGATAATAAAAAGCATCAAGTCTTCAAGCCATCTTTCTGAGCCATAGATTTCAAAAGCAACATGAATAATATTTTTAATTGAAAGAAATATGAAACTTGTTACTAAAAGAATATTGAACGTGTGCCTTGCCTTCTTATTGTCAACATGTCCCATGAACACATCGGCAAGATTTATTGAAAGAAGTAATGCGATCATGGAAACCCATGAGAATATTTTCTTGCTGAAATCAAGTGTTGCCGGCAGTAAACCTAATGCGTCAGCAAAGCTTAAGAAAATCAGGATTACGAGAACGATTGCAAGAATGAATTTCTTTGTGTAACTTAGTGGTCCAACACGATGCTTTACCCGTTCTATGATGATATATGCAAGGATTATCAGCAATACTGATAATGCAAACTGAAATAAAGCATGAGCGTAATTAACTTCGTCTTTACTTCCAAGAGCTTTCTTTGCAATAATCTCCGTCTTGAAATTGTCAGTACAGTTTTCTTCTGCAACCGCGTCAATTTCTAATTGCAAGACTTCGGCATCTAAGATGCTGTCAAACTCCCAGACAATCACAGGATCTTCACGTTCAACCTTAAACTCTTTAGTTGCTTTAATTCTTCCTGATTTAATAGCTGTTTCTGTGATGATCTCAAGCAAGCATTTAGGTATTGTCTGCCTGACTGTCACTTCTTTATCAATAAGCGTTGATTCGTTCACATCGACCGTGAAATTGATTAAGGTCTTGTTATCCTCGATTCGGATATTATCAGATATGTTAATTTCTGTGACTACTGCTTCTTCTTTTTGATCAACCTTGTATTCAATCTGGGTCGGCAGCACTCGATCAGGCACAATGTCTTTTAATCTAAATGATATGATTCGTTTATCATCTGGCTTCATTACCGAAAGGTCATATTCGATTCTATTGCCGGTTTTCGTGTATGGCCCGTAAAATGAAACAGCTTGATTTTCAACATGCCACAATAACACCGTGCTATAAGTTTTATCTCCTGTATTAGAAATTGTTTCTGTTACAAGAACTTGATCTCCAGAAACATCATAAGCAGCGTGGTATATGATATCATCAAAAACACGATCATGCGTCCAATGAGTTATTATCTCTTCTGTGATATTCACAGGCAACGTGGTAATGTTTTCTTGGGCTACAACTTCTTCTGGCACAGTTTCGTTTATCTTTGGAATTGTCTCGTTAAGTCCTGTTTCATTGGTTTCAACTTCACAGTTAATGTAATATTTCTCGCTCCATTCTGATTCTGAATAAGAAGCATCTAGTGACTTGACCTGGTAATTGAAACATGATTCTTGATTTTCTATAAGAATGAAAGAATTAGTAGTTGAAGGATAATAGTTTATACCTTCAATCTCAAGCATGACTCTGAAAGACTTAGAATCTTCACCTGCTGCTTCCCACAGCAATTTCAGATAACCCCCTTCTTCTGAATGGTTCAGGTTTATTGGTTCTTGTGGATGTTCATTTGTGCCAGATGTAAAATCTGTTACTGACTGAGCTTTTAGTGTTGCAGGATTTAAGCCAATCTTTTCTTCGCCTGTCTGAAATAAATAGACCTTGTTGTTTTTGTTGTAGAAAATTGAGGCGGCAAAATAAACACTAGTAATGTCTGCTGAGACTTCCTCGAAATTACCTTCATTATTGGAAAATAGTTTGCTTTCTGATCCTACTCCTTTGCTCCATCCTGTAATATATAAATCATAAGCTCCATCGTAGTCATAATCAATAGAAGCTACGGAAGGGTTATCTATGTCTTTATTTATTATTTTTACTTCGTTTAAGTTATCAAAAAGAACCGTTTCTAACGATTCATCTTTTTTCTTTCCTGAAATAATTATGTCTGGTTCATCACTTCCTATAAGATCTTTTATCCCAATGTCGCAAAAATATAACCCCTTCAAATCTTTTTCATAAACTAATTCGCCATCGTTATTTAGGTAAACCGCAGTCTCAGGCTCCTTGTTTTGTTCACCACAAACTATAATATCTACCCATCCATCGCCGTTAAGATCGTTGCAAGCAATACTTCCATATCGAAAACCTTCAAAAGAGTAATCGCTGCTGATTACGCCAGCCTCATTTTTGTAAATCTCAAAATATGAGTTCTCGCTGTCATCTTCGCCGATGATTGCAGGTTCAGGAAATAGGTTATTATCAAAATCAGCCCAGCAGGAATCAGAATTCTTTACATTTGTAAAACTTCCAACATCATTTTTGAAATCATCATATAGATTTGTTGAAGCAATTTTGTTTTCATTGAGATCAGTGTAAAAGCCTGTTGTAAACAAGTCAGGTTTTCCGTCATTGTTGTAATCGATAATATTAACTGATCCTTTTTGTTTTCCTTGTAAGCCTAACTTTGATTTTTCTTTATAGATATACTCAGTGTCAGAGACACCTTGGTAGACAAGGCCTGTCTTTGAATCATAATCAACTGATGCGTGCTTAACTGCTGGATAGCTTTCATCTAATACAATATATCCTGTCAATTGAGGCTTAGAGTGAAGAACGAACAAGAATGAAAAGACGATTATAACTGCAATAAGAAAAATCTTGATATAGCTATTTCTATAATAGTTGTCATCACTTCTTTTTTTCATGCAGAACTGAAATGAGTTTTATAGTATATAAATGTTATGCGAGCTACGTACACGATGTTAACTTGTTTCTTGCGTTACAATGCCTTTAAGAAACCCTTGTTCTTTATGAGTAAGTCCTGTTTCTTGGTTTGTATATTCTATCATGAAATCTAATTCAAATTTATCTCCCAAAGATATTGCTTTGCCGTCAATTTGAATATTTTTTATTTCGATGGTGACTCCTTCATTGTTATATGTAACAGGGTCAGTCGCACCCTTTATCCCACTTCCCATGACTTTGGCATTAGTAATTTCAATCTTATTTCCTCGATTATTTTTTACATACAACTCAACAGTATTTGTTGCAGGATCGAAACCGGCTGCTTTTTTGTATTGAATAGTATAATCTATACATGACATCCCAACAGGAAGCACGCATTGATTTGGTGGAAACCATCTGTCTACATCTAAAACTCCAAAGTACGCCAAGCCTGTTATTAGTACCAGAACAACTACTATCGCCCAGCCATAAGTTAGCATGAACTCCATAGCTGCTTGAGATTTTCCATGAAAATACTTTTTTCTCATTTTTTGATATTTCTTCGAAGATATAAGTATCCAGAGAATGATAATATTGAAAAAAACAAGTATTTAATTGTTCTGTCAATAAAATGCCCTAGAGAGACAGGTTGAATGTATAATGATGTGTAAATAGTTGTTCCAGATAAATAAAGAAATGCCAAGCTGAATAATATAGTGAAAGCAAATAATGCTTTTCTTAAATTTTTCTTATTGAAATAGTACAAGATCACAAAACCTGTAACAGAATAAGCAATATATCCTGCAATAAGAATAAGGTATAAATGCACATTACTGTCTTTAAGGATTTCTGGGATATCAATAAGAAAACTTACACCTGAATATAATTTAGAATATAAATCGACAAATACAATAACCTGGAAAACATCGATTAGGAATAAATGATAATATGGTTTGTCTTTTGTTGTTCTATATGCCATCAACATCTTAATAGGTATCAATGCTAAAATACTCTGGACAAATAAATCGAGTGTTAGAATTTTGCTAAGAAGAATACTTTTCCAAAAATATGGATGTCCGAGCAAAGAACCGAAAACCATATCAAGCAGTGCTAACAAAGGTAATACTGCCAACATTGCCGAATAGCCTTTTTTGTTGTATTGGAAGTATAATTCGAAAAAGAAAAAAGGTATGATAGAAGTGATTGAAAGAAATAGTATTAGAGAAAATGAATGACGACTCAAATAACTATAAGGATTCACATAATGCATGAGAATCAAAAACAGAAAATATACACCAGCATACAATAAAGAATTATTGAATATTTCTTTCAATGAAACATTCATTTGTTTTTTCTTAGGCTTCGCTTTAGAACTTTTCTTCATTAAAGAAAAAACTGGCTTGGCTCTATATAAAGTTTTCTCTATAAAGCCAAGCCATGGATTTAATTGTCTAGATTAAATGTATTAAAGAATAAAGATTGATCCTATATAAATCTTTCTTTGCAAAACCAATCTCATAAATAAAAACTTAAACAAAGAGTTTTTTATTCTTTCATATTTTCAGGAACATAAACGCCTGAATCTCTTTGTTTGTACCGCTTACTTCCAAGAAGAGCAAGACCTCCAAGTCCAAGAAGCGCCATTGTAGCTGGTTCTGGAACTGTATGGTCAATATGGTCAATAAATCTCATATCATCAAAAATCATGAATCCTTGCTCATATGCACCTACACCAAAATCTTTAGTGTATGTCCAGCCTTCTGCTGCTCCAAGATTTGAACTAATATAGTCGTTATTTACTGTTCCGTCGGGATTGATTGAATGGAAAAATGGCCCACCTTGAATCAAATCCATCAGTTCATTTCCTTGTCCATCTGTTGAAAGGTTGATGTATTCAATGCCTGCTTCTCCAGCAATTCCTACATATCGAGTCAAGTTTCCTTCTGAATCAACAGTAGACATAGGCGTTCCTCTTCCCATTACAATAAATTCATCAGTTACAGGATTGTATGTTATATCATCTGCTCCGCTACCAATACCTATTCCACTTTGATAATTGCCTTGCCTATCAAAAATAGAAATCCCTCCTGTATCATTAGTTATTGCGAACCCATCATTTTTATATGATGTAATTCCTGTTCCAGTAGTTCCTAAAACTAAATCGTAATTGTTCCAGTTATGCCAGTTTCCTTGTTCTACGAAAGCAACAGTTCCGTCTCCGAAAAGCATTCCAAGTGTTTGCCCGTTATCAAAACTGTCTGCTCCTACAATGCCACCATATAAAGCAAACTGTTCTAAACCTACAAGGTCTGAGTGTGTATAGTTTTCATCAACTAATGTTGTTGAATCGATTACTGCTCCATCAGCTGTACCTATCAAGCTGGTTGGAGCCATTAGTACAGCAGCGGCGACACCTAAAGGTGCAAGAGTTTTACCGACTGCTACTACTTTTTCTAATGCTGACGGTTGATAATTATCTTCTGTGATTGCAGTTTCAGGAAGCGGTGCGACATGCTCTCTTTCAATTCCTGTTTTAGCAGAACCTAGTACATGGTAATCAGTACCATCTTTTAGAATTGGTCTTCCATGTGCGTCATAAATACCTGTACTTTCAACAGGTTGTTGATTCTCAATTTCTATAGTTTGTTCCAGTGTTGGAATAATAATGTTTGACATTTTCTATCACCTTTCAATTTGTTTTGGGATATTTCTGTATAGTCGTAAACCAAGCGATAATTTGCTTGTTTTAGAGCATAAGAAATCCAGAACTTTATAAATGTTTCGCTTTTTTTACTACTTGAGGGTGAAGATAGAGAGATAGCCGAAAAGCATCGATAATGCTTTGGCTTAAGATGTGTAGATTGGATATTGATCTGTGGTCTTGCATCACTCGTATCCTCCGATTAGCTAAGTACAAAAAATAAGGGTACTGCTACATCGTATTCTACCAAGGTCCGCCAGAACCCATCCAGGACACGCAAGCAGTACCCGTATTGCCAATAGTAGGCATACGAGCACTTACTTATGTCACGTCCCTGGATTACAAAACTGGCGGTTTTGGTAGAAACATTACAAAGTTAGTGTTACTTACTAAATTGTCTAAAAGCCTGTTTTCTCAGGCAGTTATACCCTTTCTATAAGGTTACTTAATAGTTTGTTCTTACCCATTATACTATATTTTAACTGGGACTTCAAGGAACGAGAATGCTCATGCGGCAAAGTCTTTCGTAACATGCTTATATTTAAGCACTTACAGATGCTTCAGTGCCGGTTTCCAAGAAAGATAGCGGTTCTTTTTTAGCATAAGAACCGCTATAATATAAGCAAAATCGCAGTTTTCTAAAGCTATCTGGGATGGCCAATCCTGTTACTGTATAGGCGGCTTGAGAGTGTTTGTTACACCCAGAGCATGTCAGTAACAGGATACTGAGAATTCGTTGGTAAACGGAACAATGACCATCAAGTCATTTTGAGTACCCACATTATATAAATGTTATGGCATCTTCCAAGACCTATCTCATCTGGCTTTACATGATCCCCAAAAATAATCCGTATGATTTTGTATTTGTGGTTTCATACTATAGCTTCCACCACATTCATACATTCGTTTTGCAAACTGTCCATCTTTTTTAACAGTGGCCTTTGCATCACAGACAGGACATTTATCAGGTAACTCAACCGGAGGATGTTTGTTTCCCCTGCATTTGTTACCGATTAGTTCACGATAACTCCGACGATGGCGATCTCGACTGATCGCACAATGTACAGAATGAATCCCTTTTAAAACACCTTCCCTTTGATCTACATTGCATGTACATTCAATCTTGCTCATTATCAAGTTCCTTATCAAAGGGTTCAGCCTGATCAGGTTTGTTGTCGTAATCCACAACTGTATAATCCCAAGTACCATCAGGCATATTTGTTTTCACATCCTGGCAAACTCCACCCAGGATATAGACAGTAATCTCAATATCCTGTTTTTTTGTCTCAGGTGGTTCAGCCTTATTTGAATCAAAGGCCTCAATCAAGGATTTTTCTGGTTTCTCATACACTGACCAGTCACCATAATACTTGCCATCATAGAAGATCATGTCTCCCACGATGCGTAGCTCGTCCAGATCGCCGTTATCGCGTCCCATCTTGACATGACATGCGTAAGTAGTATGAATGAAGTCATATGGCCCGAAAACAGGCCCGTCAAAACCCCAATCATCCATGTTTTGTGCAGGATCAGTCCTGCCGTGAAATAGCTTCAAATATAACATTTTGAATTCTCCTAATTAACAGATTCTAAGACTCTGATTGTTTGAGGAACAAGGATTTCTTCTTCTGCAATCCGATAGTTTTGACAGATGTGAATATATTCATCTACAATGCTATCGCAGAGTTTGTCAAAATCCTGGAGTAACTCAACTCGTTCCCGAATTTCACTTAGATTCCAATCCTCGAAATCCTCATGCATATCAACATCTTTACCAGGACATGAAAATACTCGCATATGTGTTTGTTTGTAATTGATTCTTGCCTTGGCACTACATCTACCACAGACACCGATTTGATCTTCTGGTATAGTCTGATAATTTTGTTGTCCGCAATGAGTACAGTAACTTTCATAGCCACTGGGTTTAATGCCACCTCTGTAAAGAACAATATAACCACCACTTCTACCGTTGATACCAGCTTGCCACTGCCAGTTATATTTCCTGCCAAATTCTTCCAACAGATCGCTTAATTTCCTTTGCCAGTCAGTTATCCCAAGCATTTCCCACCAAATGTCATGTTCAACATCAACAGGCTTATCGACATTATGTAGCTTGATATTATTTGCATAACTTGTCGATCTGTTCCAACTATTCATAGTGTTGTACCTATAATGATTTTTCAGGAAATCGATCATTGTTTCTTTGATCCTTTTATCAAGTTGTTTATGGTACATAACTTTCACCTCATAATTTGAAGGCTTAGTGATAGCCCCTAATTGTGCTATCACTAAGCTCTGATTAATATTAACATCCACCCACATTGATTTCCGAAGCCAGAAGGTTAATCTGGATATCTGAATCAACTGGCAACAATCGTAGATACTTGGTGAACTGAGCAAGCATAAACCCTGCTGCGATATTTGCACAATAGATCGTTGTCTTGGCTGTGCATGGTCCTGCATAAGCTTCATTTGCACTAAACAAAGTTGTGGGATAATAATCCCTGCTGGCTTTATCATACGCTGTAAGCACTCGAAGGACTTCCGCACTCATTCGTCCATCACAGAAGAACTGCACTTTGTCCTTAACTGCATTCCAGATAAGTCGTCGAATCTCAATCTTGTCAACACATACAAAAACAACGTTTCCAATATCCATGCTTCGCTTGAAACGGTCATAAGACACATGAACTTCTAAATCATGGTTAATCTTCCGGCATTGTTCGGCTGTAGCGTCAACTTTCGGTCTTCCGATCTCTTCTTGTAAATATCCCTGACTTGCTACATTACTGATTTCAATATCATCGAAATCAATTAACTGTAGCCAGGGAATTCCAATCGAAGTAAGTTGTAAAGCTACTTGCCTTCCAATAGCACCAACACCGATCACTGTCGCTTTGCATTCAATGATCCTATCACGCGGCACAATATCAGTCTGTCTTGAATATCTCTCATTCATATAACACCTCGCTTTCATCCCAAAATTCGTTACGTACTGCTAATTCATCTAAAAATGCTTGACGTTCATAGGGGTCCATTTCATCAAGTTGTTCGATCATGTCTTCGTAAGATTCTTCAGTTCCATCATAACCAAAAGCAGTAGTCTCATCTTTGCCGTGAGGCATCTCTATAAGCATTTTGTCCTCTGTGACATTATCCTTATATTCAGCCTTCCATGATGTAAAGTCTGACTTATCAAACTCAATGCTGTAATCAACACATACCGAAATTTCAATATATCCGCCTGGGCCTGACGTAAATCGTAGCCTGGCATAACTGTTTCCGTTCTGTGCCAGAATAAACATGATAGACCAGTCACAACTTCCAAAGACCCGGTGAAAGGTTGCTTCATCTGTTCCGCTTGGTTCAGGGCTTGACCCTGGATGTGTGTGTATCCAGTGACGAGCAAACTGTTCAGGTTGTCTGCCTAAAATAACCTGGTCTTCAAAAAGGTCTGCAACTGATTCGTCTTCAAAAGATACAGTCACAGGACTGACTTTCTGCTTGACAACTACAATATCTTCAATAAGCAAAAGGTCATCTTTGGATGTAATGCCGAAGCAGCCTACTTCGTTTTCTGTCATGTCACGCATAAACACCAGTTTAGCCCAAGCATACGGGCTGAATTTCAATACTGGTTGTTCCTGTCTGTTCGTCCGTCTCTTCATCTTCATATTCGTCTTCCTTTCTTCTATCTTCGCAAGAGATACACAAGTTTTCATCATTAAGACAATCATCACAAAATGATTCTTCACAGTCATCGCAAACACCAACACAATTCCTGCATACAGGTCTTTTACAAGTAGGACATTCATAAGCACAACCGTAACATGTTGTTGTATCACATACTTGACAATAGCTGCTACACTGAGCGCAAAAGTCATTACAGCATTCTTCACAGTAGTAAGTCTCATCACTTGGAGTTGAATATCCGCAGTCATGACAGTTGACACCATGCCAATCACTAATTGCCACATAAGGACTGTCGGGGTTGTATGTGGTGAGGATTTGTGAAACGATTGTAAAGAAATCGCATAATCGCCCCTGTTCAAGTGCTTTTCTGATTGGGACACATCCATCACCTTCACAAAGCTTCTCAGATGAGACATGAGGGTGTGTCACATCACTGTCTGATCCTGCTGGATACGGGTCTAAAGCAACAATCTTGTAAGGACTGTCAAAACAAAGCCGATTCAGTTTTTTAATCTGAAACACAATCTCAAATGACCCTAAAGATATGTCTTCCATAGTGATCGGGTCTGTGATGATAGAAATTGTCTTGGCTCTAAGATTGAGATTTATCTCGCCATACTCATCTTCAATCTGTTGCATTTCAGCTAATAAGTCTGAGACAACCGGAAGTTTAGATTCTTCCTGGTTAAGTTCATCCTTGAAACGATTAAAATGCATGGCTAAATCACTAACATTTCGCCTCATGCGGATCTTTACATTATCTGCTGCCACATACCATCTCTTGCCAGTTGAGGCTTTGTGCAAATGTAGATCTTTTGATATCTCGTTCCATTTAAGGAGTAAGTTGTCAACACTTTTGTGATCCTTGTCATGTTTATTGTTTCTTAATTCTGAAAGCATAGACAGGATCATGTTGCTCAACTTAACACGATCTTTCAAACTGTTCATAATTTCTCCTAATCTAAGATACTGCTTTCTGTTTTGTCGAATTGATATTTGCTTGAAGTTCAAAGGCAAGACCTGTCAACATATGAGTCATGTACCTATAGTCAGTCAGAAGCATTTGAATCTTGCACATCTTGACGCATACATGATCAATGTCTTGTCCGAAAAACTCGAAATGATCGAGGCCCGAAAGTCCAACTTCTTCAATAATCACTTTTTTACAAGCGAGCAACATCGCACCTGAACCAGCACAAGGTTCCATGACTGAAATACGCCGGTTTCCTTCCTGGGCTTTCTTGATAATGCTCTTGATGTCGCCAAGCTGCATTTTGGCCATCATTTCACAGATATGAAACGGCGTAAAGTACTGCCCCAGTGCCTTTGATTTACTAAGTGAAGCAATTTGCATATAGACTTCGCCAAGATAATCCCAGATGCAATAGTCAAAACTGAGTGCTTGCATTAGCAAACTGACAATTTCAGAAGCGACAATAACCGCTCGCTTGTCCATTTTCTTAACTGTCTTCAAGTATTTTGTTTCATCTCGTTGAAGTGCGTATAAAGTGAGATCAAGCACTTGTTCAAAGGCGTTTGACCAGCCACCAAACAAATAGTAATTCTTTTCAACCAATTTGACGATTTGGTTGACTGTTTCCCTGGCATCGCCTGTACTTTTAATAGGCACATTCCAGGAATTTGTCATATTCTTGTTCTTATTCATTTTTTGTTCCTCTCAATAAAAATGGGCTTCTGTTCACTATGAAACAGAAGCCCATTGCGACTTAATTACAGAAATAGTTAGAACGCACCATCGATTTTCACAGGTGTAATCGTGATGCGATCATTTTCTTTAAGTACATAGTCTTGAGGAACAGGTTGGCGGTTAACACGGATCAAGTAATCAGATGCTGCTTCATTTGGCATCTTTTGCTCAAATAGATCCATGATTGATGTGTTATTTTCGATGTTGATAAAGTCTGCAAATCCGCCGCCTAAGTTGTTGATGAATAATACTTTCATGATTTTTTCCTTTAGATAATTTGTTAATACTCATTTTTTTGTTATTTCGGTTTTTGATTTTGACATTGTGTTATCCTGTCGGACAACGAACGTAAATTCTCTGTCTTTGCATATCTTTTCCTTTCGATTGAGTTAATAGAGAGATTTGTTAGGATCGTTTTGCTGAACTGCTGTCGTATTTTGCAATGACTTCTTTTGCTTGTTGGATTTCATCAATGTCGCTGAGATCAACTTGATTATCCAGCCGATAAAGTAAATCAGATGTGTACGAGGTCAATACTCTGAATACTCTTAACAACTCTTCTTCCAATGAAGTAATCTCGAACTCATCTGGCTCCATCTCGAAAACCATTAAGTCTAATTTCAAATCGTTTTCGCCAATCCAAAAACAGGCTTCGTTGAAATCTGCACCTTCAAAACCTTCTTCTTTTTGTAGATATTCAACAATAGCCATTTCAGCCAGATGCTCGGTCGAGCAAGCCCGACTAAATGACACATCATTTTCATAGCAAACAAGTGCCATCCAGATATTCTCAGCTGCTCCTTCTTTTTCCTCTGTAATATGAAATTCATGTCTTCCTGTAACATTACTGCTGCCAAAACCTGCAAAATAACCTCGTTCAATTTTTCGTTTGATCTTGTCTAACTTTGAAAGCAGGTCAGATTTATTATTAGCAGTAATGGTAATATTAAGCTGTTTCATTACTGATAACTCCTTTCTTATCAGAGAAAAGCTCAGGAGCAATTTCTTTCAATGTTTTAGGTTGCCAGTACAAATCACGTTCAACTCCCAATTCCAGCGGTCCTATCACGCTTTCAAGTTCTTTAAGGCTTGCATATCCAAGTTCCATTTCATGTCCTTGCACTAACCCAAAGAAATGGAAATCTACTTCGTTTCCATCATCGTCCTTAATTGGCGATCCCTCCGTAATCCACCACGTCCAATTTGCGGTAGGGGTAAATAGCTTCAAATAAACAACAGCTTCACCACCTTTACCATCCTGTGCATAAAGCTCAGGAAGTTTCTCTCTAATTTCTTTTGGTAATAATTCCATAATTTCACCTTTCTTTTAATTAGTCAGATTTACCAAAACAAAAGGCACATCTGCCACCAAAGACAGATGTGCCTGACAATACTTACAATTCTATTTTTTCACTTTACTTGATTTGCTACAGCCCAATGATAGCCACAGCGTCGTCCACAGAAATATCCATCACCATATCCACCCCAGTCACCAAGCCAGATATGAAACAAATAATCGTCATTACTGAGAAATTTGTATTTGTGCGTGATCTGCAAGACTGGTCTGCCTTGATATTTAGCCGGAGGTGTTTCGGTTGGAACTGATACAGCGAATGTGTATTTACGAAGTGGTTTTTTGCACCATCTACATTGTGGTCTTTCCATATTAATCCTTTCGTAATCAATCTGGTACTTTGACGGTTTCACGCTTACCATCTTTGAACACAATTAACACAGACCTGTCTTCATTAATGACGATTTTTTGCCATTTATCACGAACGTGATACAATTCGCTAATCAAGTTCTGTCTCATAGATTCATAAGGACCAATGAGATCGTTCCAGAAACTTCCGATATCTTTACTGATGTAATACAACTGCGTATCATAACTATCTCCTTCGTAGTCATACCCGCCTAAATGAAACCAGATGTTTTCATCACATAATCCTGTCCTAGCTTCTGGCGTAACACCGACAACTTCTGTATGCCATTGGAAGTTTTCACTTGGCGGCTCATTTATCATTGCCATCATAACATCTGACTTGAATTCCTTGTCATTCGATGTTTTGATAGTGATTGATAACGACTCATAGCATACAAGATCGCCATTTTGAATTGATGTGCGGGCAAGTTCTTTACCAGCCTCCACTTCAACTTCTGTCACTTCTGGGAGTTTTGTCCAGCTATAACCAAGATAACCTTCAGCAATGGTTACAGGGATGAACTTTTCTTCATCCAATTTGCCGAGTGCTGCAAGTAAATGAACATTTGCCTGGTCATATTCATCTTTTAATTCAGGACAGATATAACACTGTTCTAACTTGTAGTCTTTCGGTAAAGTTACTTCTACAGGCATATCCTGTTCATCAAATAGAAGCCCTGGTCTGAATTGAGGTTTTGCTTCGGACAAATCAATCCCTAATTCCTTTGCTCTTAGATATTCTGAGTAATACAGTGAGTGCTCTTTTTGACGTTGGTAATATTTGTAATATTCCCGTTCAATAGCACTCTTAAGAGATTTAAGGGCCTCGTTTTCAACTAATTTGGTACGTGCAGGAAGCATCAAACGAATATCAGTCTGATCAGAGATATCTACCAAAATCTTTATACTTCTAAGGTGACTCATTCCTGGAGCACCAGGCCAGTATTCAAACGGAACAACCTGTCCATGAAAATTCACTAATACTTTGCTGTAACGAAGATCTTTCGCCCATTGGCTATGATAATTTGAAATATCGTCAACAGCTTCAATTCTGCATCCTGGATTATCGTAACTGGCCGAATCCTTAGAACAAAACGGAACAGTTCGGCAAATCTTTCCATCAACTACAACTTTAATGCCACAGAAAGCAGCATGCTTCTGAACCTTGTCGAAATCCCAAGCCTTGTCTGCAAACCTCAACTTAGTTCCTGAAACAGCTTGGTCGGCTCTCTCAATAATTACATCTTTTCCTGTCCAACCCTCATCTTCGATAATGACAGTATGGTTTTTGGAAGTGATGACAACTTCTCTCGGAGCAAGACAAAACAAACCAACGCCTGCCGGATCTTCGCCAGCTTCCATTTTCTCATCCCAGCCGCTTGATCCCAAATCAAGCAACTTCTGAAAGTCATCGATTCCAGAACCATTATCTTCAACCTGAACGATTCCATCTTTATTACTAATTCGTACTTCTGTTGCTCCGGCTCTTCTTGCATTTTGCAAAATCTCAATGATCCTTCCATCAATGCTGCCAGTAAAAAGCCGATCAGCTTTTGTTAACAACTTCGGATTAACTTTTGCAGATATTGTTTGCTGCATAAATTCCACCTTTCTTTTTTAGTCAGAATTACCTTTAACGAAAAAAGGCACATCTGCTAATTCCTTACAGATGTGCCTTACAACAAATTGATTTGAGTTAGATGTTTTTAGATATACATAGAAACTCCTTTCAGCCCTAAATAGGCATAAAATTTAACGTTTTAATTTGACATAAATAATTCTAAGAAATTCTTTGGCTGGCTCGTTGCCAATCCGGTTTTCTCGACGGGGAATCGCTTCATGATGGCAAACTTCTCAGTTGCTCTTTCATGTGCAGTTATTTCCCCAAGCAAAGTTGTGTCCAGAGGGACAGTCGTAGGCATTAAAATGCGGTTTGAGTTATAATTGATGAGTAGTAATAAAGAGAGGTTTATAAATGTTACGAAGCATCGCAAGTGCATACAGATGCAAGCCTATAGGAGAACATTTTATTGTTTTCGTGCTTGCTTCGTTACATTAATTTTGATACGATTTTATAGACACGTCTCTTGTGGAGATAGTCAAAGGAAAAGTTTATAGAGAAGTGAGTTATTTTAATTTGAGGAGTGATATTATGACATTAAAAGATGCTGATGAATTTTATAAACCTATAATAAAAAAAGAGGTGAAAGTTGACGGCATTGTTGCTGAAACAATGGCCAGTGGATCAACAGGCATGATGTCAGTTAAAGGTTTTATTACATCGCTCCAAGCAAAATTCCCGATAACTGCAAACCATTTAATGTCTCTGTTAGATTTAACAAATTCTGCAAATGACACACTGATTATTATAAAGAAGGACAACACTGCCAAAATATATCCCAAGTTTCCAATGGCGATGCTGATCGGTGCAAAAGGGGATTTAAAAAAGGGAGCTATCGTAACGAGAGAACATATCTTTGATATCAGTAAATTGGAATTTAAAGACGCAGTATATGAAATCAATCTCGAAACTGATGATAAAGTAATATTTCTTTTCAGGATGGATTGGAAGTTTGGGCTGTTTTATGATTTTACGAAGAAACTAGATTTGGAGCAAGTAAAAGAAGAATTGGGATATTGCTATAAGCGTTTATTCTATTATGATTTGTATTCTTTTGTTGAAGACGAGGTCCATTTCAACAATCTCATCGCTGATGGCTGGTTCCCATTCATCAGACTTATTGGAAAAGATTTTGACAGTATTATGCAGTACTACCATGAAGATAAAAAACATGATTTTCAAATTGACGATTTAATATCAAAGTTTACGAAAGAAAAAATCGAATCATTTACTCGGTATTGGTGGAGGAAGCCATTATTTGATGATAAAAAAGGGATGCTTGAGGCAGGGATAAATGCTTTTCTGCAAAATAATAAAAATGGTTTCATTAATTGTTTAAGCACACTGTATCCATTAATCGAAGGGATCATGGGAACGGATTATTTTAATGCTAATGGCAGGAAACCAGCCTTTAGAGAACTTAAGGATTATATTAAGCAAAAAGGAGAAGCAAAATTTAACACGGTATCTTCAACCGGATTCCCATCTGAATTTTATAATTATTTAACGAAAACAGTTTTTGAAAATTTCGATCTTGCAACTGGACAGCTTGATTTATCAAGGCATACTACATGTCATGGGTATGCCAATGCAGATGATTTCAATAAAGCCAAGGCACTTCAAATCATTTTGATTTTAGATCAAATATATTTTTATTTATGATGTTTTTTATACTCATGTTTTTTTCTAAACAAATTGGTATATTTATTCAGATTATGGTACCCCATGTATCCAAAGAGTCCTATTGCTATAAATGACCCGAACAATGCTTCTTTGATGTCAGCGCCTTTAATTATAAAGTAAAACAACGCCAAGATAAAAAGAACTGCGATTAGCATATATGTACCACCGAACACTGCTCTAAGATAAGAAATAATCTTACGGTTTCTTGATAATAAATCGACCAAATATAAAATTATAAAAATCGCAAATAAATAAAATCCTATTTGATATGATTTCAACACTGTGCCGAACATTAATGCAATAATTCCTGCTAAGATAGCCCTAATTATAAATTTCCCCAAGAACTTAAAAAACATCTTCTGTGTCTCAAAATTCCTTAACCTTTCTTGGTTATATTCTTCTTGACTTTGAATTATTACCTTAATTCCATCCATTTTCGCATACCTCGTTAATCACACCTTGTTGAAATATCAACACCATAATTGCCGCCACAATAACAAATGTATCCCCCTGTACGCATTACTTTGAGAAGTCCATTCTTTGTAGATCAGCTTCTTTATTATTTCCCTGAGCATTGCAAATAGCCTCTAGGATCAATGATATAAAAATCTATTGGTTAACTTATCAGATCATACTATCCGCAAAATATATAAAACCTATATCCCAATATAGCAATATGATTACTGCATTTATGTCTGTGGAACTTGAAGATGTTCTTACAGGAAAAGGAAAGATAAAATTCTATTTACGAGATGAAGAGACAGGTAAAGCCTTGAAAGAGGCCTATGAGAAGAGTTACAAAAACATATGGCCTGTAACCGAATCTTTTAGTGCTGAAAATAAAGCTGAATATAAAGGAAAAAAAGAAGACGTTATTAAAAAATTGAAAGCAAAAGGATACAAAGGAATAGCCTTGAAATGAAATAATCCTTATAATCCAGGTGCAGGGCCAAAAGGATTTGACATCCCTGGCATTTGATATGGATTGTTCAAATGCTGATTCAGTAAATCTTCTTCGTACATCTGCTGTTGTATCAATGGATCAGGCTGAATTTGTTGAGGTACAGGATCAGTATTACTTTCTTGTGGCTGATTACCAATAGAATCAATCGCTTGGTCAATCTCATTCATAGCCTGAACATTATTTTGATCTGGTCCATATTCCATATTGTCAAATGGAACCATAGCTTCACCTTCCATTGCAGGTTCTTGAAAGGAATGCTCAGGAGAGGACATCATTGAATTATCCTGTTGTACTACCTGCTCAATCCCATCGAATGATTCTGTTTCACAGGACAACATATCATTCAAAGTGTATTGAGTATCTTCGCTTTCAAAAAGTGATTCATTAGACATAAGATTATGCTCTAATATCTCTTCATTAACTTCAAGTTGCTGTGTATTCATTAAATTCTGTTCATGGAAAGGATCAGAATTTTCGTCAAGATCATCATCTAAGTAAGGATTGGTCATGTCAAGTTCGAAATCTCTTACAATTCCAAAATCTTCCGGTTGAGGGAACAGTTCAAGATTGTCCATAATGAAGTTTACCTGTGAACGCAGATTAACAACATCAGGATGATCATCCGGAAGAGCTTTTTTTAACTGAGCAAATGAATCAAGCACGTCTGCTGGATCAGGCAAAGATTCAGACTCATTCAATAATGTGTCAAGATTAATAACTCTGTCTGTAACGGCAGGTGAATCAAGGGTCGTGGAATGGTCAGAAGTGTGCTCTTTCCATATATCAGAAACGTCAAGTAATCTTTCGCTAACCTCAATATTCTCATTTTTGAGGTCATTGATAAAAGCGATATGATCTTTATGGCTTGCTAAAATATCTTTCTTAATATTCCTCTGAATCTCATGAACTGGTTCAGCCGTTTCCTGCATTTCTATGAAATGATGTGCTATCTGGCTATCGTATTGATCATATTGAGTTTGTCTGACGGCAGGTGTGTCAAGAGGCAGGTCATA
The DNA here is from genome assembly GCA_963675155.1 of Anaerohalosphaeraceae bacterium. Taxonomy (GTDB): domain Bacteria; phylum Planctomycetota; class Phycisphaerae; order Sedimentisphaerales; family Anaerohalosphaeraceae; genus 4572-13. Next base: position 3,671,392 of record OY775912.1, read on the forward strand.
AGTTTTAGGTGTGACATTATTATAAAAGTCATGATTATAAGAAGATTGCTTAGAATATCCTCCGTAAGAAGGAGCTTGACTGCCAAGACCAGAAATCTTAGGCGAGAAGCTGAAAGCATTCGGTTTCTTCTTTTTATTTTGTCTTAATATGCTTTTTAATGGCCGAAGCATAGCCATAGCTGGTATCCTTAAAGTATGTTAATTACAAGAATCTATCAAATCTACATGATATCATACATTTGAGAATTTAAGATTATATGTAGATTATTTTGTGGTTATATATTAAAAATCAATCCATCAATTCTTTATGCTTAGAAAAAAAGTTCTCTTTAGTCTCTTTGACAAGCAGGTCATTAAATGAAGGATTCTGCTGCATAAAATCATTCATAAATTCACTTACTTTCTCAAGTTTTTCCATTTTCTTCTTTAATTCATGGAGTTCTTCATCTTTCTTTTTTTCAATTGTTTGCTGTTCTTTTCGTTCCTGCTTCAATCTCTCTAGTTCAGTATATATTTCAGTATGCAAGCTTTTTTCTACCGCATTATTCGCCTCTTTAATAACAGCAACAGGTCTTCTCTGAAAATAGTGATTCAAAACATCTGAGTTTGCAGCCCAACCGCCGATTCTTTCAACATCGGCCCTGCCATACCCCAGTTTTTCTGCAATACATACACCAATTTTCCTTAAGGTTTTAGGATTGATTCTGTGCTTAAATAATCTCTCTGATACTTGCCTTAGATTCTTTCCAAAAGCAGAGTCATTGCTTGGAAATACACATTCATCATTCTTGAAATTATTATGTTTCAGGTATGGCAACAACTCTCGCTTTACAAATGTCCACAATTCGACTTCTGTTTTCTCACTGCTATGCTTTTTAATATTAGGCAGTTTAACCCAGATACTCTCATCTCCCTTCTCATGTATCATCATTTTTTTCAAGTTTTGCATTTCACACTTTCTACCCATCAAATTTACTGATAAAAGAACTCTGGCCCTATATTCCTCTTTATGCATATTGTTGGCTAGATCAATCACATCTGCCACTTCCAGATCTGGGAATTTCTCATAGGTTTTTTTTCGGTCTATCTTCGGAGATCTAATCAGCAAACCCCATTCGTAATCAATTGGCTTGAAGTCTTTAGCGTTTTGTATCTGATATTGTCTGAATATTTTCCAAAGCCTTTTGAACTCTCGAATATAGAATTTCAAACTTGTGCTCTTCAATATAAGATTTTGCTTGCTCGCTTTTTTAATGCGACCTTCAATAAAATCTGCCATAAAAATATTCAGGTCATCTTTGGTGTACTCTTCTAATGGCTTCTTAATATAATTATCAATAATTTTAATTCTTGCTAATATTTTGTGATAACTGTTTTTCATTAAGTCGATAGGCTCATTATTGTATAAGTCGCCATAGGACATGTTACATAAATAATAAGTCAGTAATCTACCAAACTTATTCATAGAGGGATTACTATAATATTCATTATTATTTAATTGTTCCATTCGAGTTCTGGCCAAAGGTAACATCCTAGTCCCTTCTTTAATAACCAGCATGTCTGATTCAGATAATATTATAGCCATGCATATCTGTAAGAAAGAGCTTATATATAAATGTTTTGCGAGATTTGAACTAAAAGTTCGAATCCCGCTGGGAGCGTTTTACTTTTAGTTCAAATCTCGTTTTTAGAAATGGATTGCATATTTCATGTAAAATCAACATTATTAATATGTCACCTGCTTACACTAGTAAGATATATCATATAAATTTTTCTATTCGTTATTTTCCAAAAAATGCAAACATTTATTAATCTGTTTATGATTTCTTTCATTACTTGGAAGTAATTAAAATGGTTGCGATAAAATCGCCGCATGGCAGGCAACAATATGATATTTCTAATGCATGTAATACGAATGGCTATGCTCTTCCCCCTGTTAATCCTCATAGTTCCCGAATAATCTCTCGGACTAATGGAAATATTGATCAGCTTGTACAAACTCAATATGCTAACACAATAAGAACACCAAGGGGATCTGCTTCGTCGAATACGGATGGTCAACAAAATACACGGCAAACTTACAATATTCATCCCAAACAAGCAGAATATAGCTTGGGTAGTCCCAGCAATTATACTCCCAGGTATCAAGAAAAGGTAAATAGCAAACCAATAGAGATAAACGAACGTGATCTGAAAAGCCCTATCTGGTTTGACATATTCATGAAAAGGCTGATAGAATCAATTGCTAATGAAAACATTAATATCGATGACCTAGAAACAATAGAGAACAACGCTAATCAGCCTGAATGGTATAAAATCATTGTAAAAAGATTATCGGCATACAATACTTCTAAAAAGAATATTTAGAAATATTTAAAAATCTGTCAGTCATGTTTTAGCCTAGATGATACTTATATGGTCAATTATAGCAATTGTCATCGGCAGTGTTTCTTTGTTGATTTATAGATACAGGAATAAAATTGAATACTTCTGTCATCATTGTCCTATAACGCACCATAAAGGTCGTCATCAGCGTGAGCATTACTTATGTAAGCAAACTAAGGAATGTATCCAAAACTTACATCAAAGAACAAAGACAGTAGCCCAAACATCTGAATCAGCAGATGATGCCTTGGAAAGATTGAGAAAACTTCTCCCGTCTAATGGTATATATAATGAACAACGACGACGATTGCATGGACTTTACAATAATACAACAAAGAATCGAAATCTCTGCTTGATACATTGCAAAGAACTCAAAAATATTGGTAAGCGAATGGAAAAATATGATTTGACTGCAAATGACAGGCAAGAACGTATTGACGATTTACTTGATCTTGCCAAAAGTTATATTACAGCTTGCCATTATATTAAGCTTCATAAATGTATTAAAATTGCCGGAAAGATTCAACATAAGAATTGCAAGCTACTTAAGTCTATGGCACGAACAGAAAGAAAATTAAATGAAATACTTAATACAAAGTCACAGTATCCAATTAAACCAGGCAAGATATCCTGATTGGCTTATGATAAATCTAACCAAGTCAATAACTCGACGGAATTCTCTGCTTTAATATCCTTGATAATCCTGTCACAAGCAGCACTTGCCGAAGGATTAGTAGCAATAAATACGACTTTATCAAATCCAGCCTTAATTGCATTCTCCAGATTATTCTTAATATTTGACTTTCCTGTCTCGACTTCCACAACGATTTTCTGTCCGGGCTTTTCAGCTAATAAATCCATCTCGCCAATGCCCTTGATAGCATATTCTAAGGATATTTCATAGCCTTGGCTATCATAATACTCCGAAGCTTTATTAACCCAGTATCGATGTTCCAGGCTTTCCTGCGGGGCGGGGCCGGGAGCAAATCCTAAGTCTGCACAGACAATTCTACCTGTATCAGTTAGTTGATATAATACAACCTGGCTGGTACGGATGGGGATAGCTACACGTTCAATGATATCATTATTAACTAGATACTGCCGTACAGCGTTCCCCTTACGTTGGCCCAAGTGAAGACGTTTATAACGTGAAACAGTGGTTGATAAAGGGCGGGCAATTATGTCCTTTAGGAACTGTTTTACTTCAACTGTTAAATCAAGCCTGGGTGGAATATTAACTGGAGAACCATTATTTTCTAATGATTGTTCCTTGGGGGATGGTGGGTGGGAGTAACTCGTTATTTTAGTTTGATTTGTATTATTTTCTTTTTTATTATCTTTGGATGGAACTTCTGTAATCTCTGTTGGATTTCCATTTACATAATTATTAGACATGGAATTACTGTGACAACTTTCCCATTGCTGTCTAACTTGGTCATCAGAGATTATTCCTTCTTTTACCGACGAGAGAGGGACTTTTACTAAAAATGGTTCAGTAAAGTTATCTGAAAGACGTATAACAGCAGTACCAATGGGCAGTGTGTTAAGGGCCTCTTTTTGCTCATCTTTTAAGTTCATTGCCCCGGAAATAGCCTGCACATCACCACGCAATTTCTGGCTCAGTGCAATCGTTGCGTAAGTATTCGCAAAAGCAACAGTACTCAACTTATGCGGCATCTGATCTATGAAGACATATCCTAAGCCATATTCTCTGATCATTCTGATTGAATTCTCTAATTCAGTTTCTTTTGAATCTGAGGATTTCTTAAGAAGCAAATTATGTGCTTCTTCCAGTACAATCATATTCGTTGTCTTTTTCTGTTCCCCTTGTGCTAATCGATATCGATACAGGTACAAAGTCAATGCTTCTGAGAACATGCTCCTGTCTGAATTACTCGAAAGACTGTCCATCTCCAACACAACATTATGATCCAACAGCTCGACAATATGACTGTTATCTTGCGTATTTACAACTAAGCCGAACTCTCCATAACAGATAGCTTGAAGTATTCTTTCAGCCGAAGCTTTCCACTGAGCGGCTCTGCCTTTCAGCTTGGTATCTCGAAGCCAGATTAGCAATTCCTGGATAGTAGGCCAATGGCTAATATTACCATCAAAAACTCCAGCCTTTCTAAATAAATTATCAATACCATTAACTAAAAGACTAATAACTCCTTCACCGCCAAAATAGGCGGAGGCAATTACATCGACAATTAATTTAATCCATGCTTTTGGTTCACAGCCAGGTGGTGGGATCAGTGGATTAAATCTAAACGGTGCGACATTTCTTCCTATGGTGTAAACTCTTAAATCTTTTTGAAGCATCATAAGGTTACGATACCCCCTTTTCCAGTCCAGAGCCAATATCTTGATTCCTTGATTCATCAAACCTTCCATTAAGATAAATGCCAGATTTGTCTTACCGGAACCGCTTCTGCCAGCTATCAAAAGGTGCTCTTTTAATCTGCTCTTCTTTAATAAAAAAGAGTGCAGCCTTCTCTCTCCATACGTTACATTGCCTAATCGAATTTCTCCTGCATTGGCAAATTTTTGATCCGGTGGAGGGAACGGTGATCTGTCTGGCTGATAATCTTTTTTCAAGTGTTTTGCTTCAAGTATTTCAAGTCGCTGCTCAACATCTTCCTTTTCTTCTCTGTCGCCAAATTTATACACCATCCAATATTTATTTACCGTTCTCTTTCCTAATACTGGTTCCAATTTCCTACATAGGTCTTTTACATAGTCTTTTAAAATAGGCCATCACCATCCTCATCATTTAACATTGAAAGCTTTCTGGAAGCTGACAAATAACGCTGTGCATTTTCTGGCAAAGCTGATCTTAACTTGGAAACATCTTGCCATAACCTGACTCTTTCATCACGTTCCTGCTGGTACAATTCATGAAGCTGTTTATTAGTTCTATATTGCTCCTTGCTGTCGCTTGGAATGTTTCCTCTATATGCCTCCATATCGAACATAGCACTAATAGCATAACATTTACCATGTTCAATTTGACGCATGTTATCTGCATAAATTGAATATCTTCCTCGTATTTGATGAATAACGTCATCTAATCCTTGCCAGGAAGTTTGATGTTTGTCCGTTATGATTGCAGTTTCCGGCTCACTCTCAGGTACAGCTAAATATCCTTTTCTAATGATCTGATCAACTGTCTGAGGTCTATAAGCAGACATGCCGCCAGATACATCACTCGAAAAATCATAGCCGCTTGAAGACTGAGAATACAAATTCTTCTGTGCATAACTCTGGGGCATAGGTTGCCATAGGTACTGTCCAGCCTCGTAAAAGTATGGTACATATCCTGTTGGCATATTGGATGTTTTGTAGGCAACCATTTTCTACCTCCGAGTTATTTTGTTGTACTATATCAGTGGTAACAGTAAACACATATAAAAAACTTTCGGTACAAATATTGTCAAACTAAGGTACAAAACTTAAAAATCTTGGGTAAAACTTATAAAGATCAAGAAACTACATATTTAGCTTATGGGGAAAAACAAAACTGAACTATTGGAAATATATAAAGAAAAGGCCAAAGCTGATTTAGCAAAACTCTCAAAAGAATTCGCTGATCCAAATACAGAGGACCGTGAAGGAGTGCACGCAGGTATAGATTATAATAAATGGTATATAAGAGCTTGCGAAGAAGTCCAGGAAACCAAGAAGATGTTAAGTTAGATAAACTGTCAGCCTCGGCTTCAGGCTCGCATTTAGTATTATATTCTCACAGTCTGACATCATCTACTTACATAACCCATTAAAAACACAACACTTACTAATCCTATTTACTCAAAACTCTCATATTCAACACATTATAATAAATATACCTGTTTATATTTGCAAATCACCGGCTCTATATGCCCGGCCCGAAGGGCCGGGACTGGGCCGGAGCAGAGCGTAGGCCCGATATCAATATGCCGAAGGCCTAGATACTATTCCAAGTACCCAACTAAATGGATACCCAAAAACGTTCTGATTGCTTTAGTTTTCGTTCACGCTGTTTAATTTTCAATTCCTTGACTTGTTCCTGTAATCTTAACGCTCTAAGATAAAGCCTTCCTGCTGACCACATATCCCAATCAGCAATATCCTCAACGTCAAGCCCCCCCATTCGCAAGTACCTAAACACTTTATTTTTTGTATGACCAGAAATCCTGTCACAAACAATTCCAAGCATGATAAGCACCATTTCAAGTTCTTCATTCAACTTACTAATCTTGTACCCCATCTTATTCAGTTTTGGGGCATACTTATCGAAATCAACCGTACCAAACGCACCCCAGTCAAGACCGCCATCTTCATCGACGGCTGGGATAATGCCCTTTGTTTTCTTCTTCTTGATTGGCAAGGAAAGTATTGGAGCAAACTCCCTTATGAACACCAGTCTTTCTAGTTCATCAGCACCCACAAGCTCACTTTCATCAAGTCCTTCAATCGTACCATACCTGTTCTTCTTAATCCGCTTAATCATAGCAGATTCAGGGACTACCACATTTTCACATTGTTCTAATAAATTCATTTTATATTTACCTCCGTCTTTCGACATATACTTCGAAAAGACGGGGAGAGCCTTTAGTGGATTTTTGCAAATGTCGCTGTTATGCCATTTATAGTTTTTGGTCAAATTGTAGATTCTTCTTTTGACCAAAAGATTTAATAGGCAGAATAGAACTGTGAAAATTCCTGATTTTCCTCAAAGGAAAATCTACATCACAACGAATAGTTGTGACAAATAATATAAGTACTTTCAATTACAATGTTATTTATTTAATACCCGTTTCCATATCTTTTTGATTTCTTTATCAAGATTTCTTTCGCCAATTGCTTGAAGAATTGCTTTCTCAATTATGTGTGGATAGAGCATATAATTCACAGGTTTCATATAGCGAGCAAAATACTCTCTTGGTTTCTTAGTTGCCATTGTTACACCTCAAAAGCCAATCATCAAACGTAGAAGGCTCTCTTTTCAATTCAGAAAATGAGAGCCTGAGAAGTAAAATTTATAATCCCAAGCAACGTACCGCTTTCGCATGAGAGTATTATTTATCTCAAAGCAGAAATCAGACCAGGAAGCAGTCATTGAAAAGACTATTAAAAGTAGATTCCTGACTCAAACAGCGGGATTATATAACTCAACCCATGTAACAAAAGAGCAAGTTAAATCAACCGATGCAATCATAATAATGGATGAACAGCAACGAAAAGAACTTATAGCAAGATTCCCTAAGCTGATCCTTGACAAAAAAGTTCTATCGCTTGACATGACAGATATTGCATCTTATACATCTCCAGAACTGATCGACATGGTCTATGATAAGATTGATGATTTCGATAAGCCTAATGTTATTGACAAAAGAGATTCTGTGAATTCTATTTTTACGAACATCTGGAAAAACTAAATAGAAAGAATTGCTCTTAGATTTATCCAAGAGCTTCATCGATCTTGCTGGCTAACTCAAAAAAACAGCATTGTATTTCGCTTTGACTTTTTGTTTTACATTCAAGATTTCTTCAAAAAGTGGCTTTAATTTACTCTCGTCAAAAAGCATGACTTCTTCTAAAGCTTCTTTCATCTCGTCTACTGCTTGTTTTATTCTTGCTGTTTCCTTTTCTTTGTTAAGATAGTCTTCTGATAATTCAATCTCAATATACTCACTGTCTAACACATCTATTGCTTCGATCCTATCATTTGTACTCGAAACTGTACTCAAGTCCTCACCATAATCATAGTCTCTGTAATTCAGATCTATATAAGATAACGCTGAGTCATCAACGCCTTCGATTTCAGAGAGAATCAATTTTTCTCTCAGATTTGTAAATGAACTAAAATCAGAACTGATCTTCTCGTTATAGTCTGCAATTACTTTATTCTTCTTGTTTTGCAAATCTTTGATTTGCTTCTCAATATCATCAGCTTCTTTGCTTCTTTGGTCCTGCAATCTGTGCAACTCTAATCGTTTATTATCAAGCTCTGCAACCATTATGGGAATGGTTGGACTCTGCTTCAAAATTCTTTCTACTATCTTTTCTCTATTTTCTTTTTTGAAATCCTCCATTTCCTTGTCCTGTATGCTGCCTATCTGTCTCTCTATTCGGTCCAGAATTTTTAATCCGTACTCTCTGTATTGTTTTTACTGAATGGTATTCAGCTTTTTTGAAGGGATTGTAACACCCTTAATTTCTGGCACAACTAATTCGTTTTTCACTTTGCTTTACCTCAGCAGCCAATCATCTAACGTGAAAGGCTCTCTTTTCAATTCTGAAAATGAGAGCCTGAAAACTATTATAAGAAACAAATAAAAAAAGAAAAATTAGGAAAGCACCTTCGGAACTTTCCCTTTGACCTTTTCTAAGTTGTTTTTTTCCATGAAGCAAGCCTTCATTCCTTTCAATTTTAGTGATGGCTCAACAGCAACACCCAATTCTTTTCCAAGGTCTACAAGTTGGTCTTTTGTATGCAAGTCAAGGAAATCTGTATTCATCAAGAAATGCTTTTTCCAGTCCAATCCAAATGCTTTTGAACTCTTCTCAACTTCGTCATAATCAAGGTCATACATTGCAACCTTGCACACCTCAACATACATCAAATCAAGCTTCTTCTCATCTTCACCATAAAATGTCTTCAAGAATTTATCCGAATACGAAAACGAAAACGAATACCCGAAGATATCATTAAATGACTTATCAATACTTGACTGATAATTTTTCAAAAGTTGATACAAACATAACACCTTAACTTGCTTCATGCCGTACTTTGCAAAACTGCTTCCAATCTTTTTCATTTCCTCGTATTTATAATCCCTGACTTTTGATTTCAATCTCTGTTCCCTGGTGACATTGATACCTTCTTGTGGTGCTACTTTTTTCGTGGAAACAGGCTTAAAGAATTCCCTTACTTTTCCACGGTCGTCAATGCTGACCAAATAAGATTCAGGTTTCCTATCCGTACGTACTTTTTTAATATATGCTGGTGTCAAGTCCTGTTTCGCTCGCCAACTATCAGCACCCTCAATGAAACCTTTAGGTGATTCGTAGTACTCGCCTTCCCATAAGAGGTCTTTGTTTTCTTTACGCTGTGCATTTACAAATTCTCTGACTTTTCCCAAGAAGCATTTTTGGTTAAGGCATTTGCCTTTCAAAGTTCTTCCTGTGTCAAAAAGACCTGATTGGACAGATCCGTTGTACTGGCAATTTTTACAGACTTTAGTCTCAAAACATGCCTCAGAAAGCTCCATAGAGAACTTTGAATACTGTAAAGCGGATTTTGCACGTTCAACACTGTGCTTTTCTGCAACAATATCTTTAAGAAATTTGTTTGCTTCTGTATCATTCATCTTAGCTAAAAGCAAAGCATGACCGACCTGAATCTTGTTTTGAATCACGGCATTCTTAATCTTTTCAGAAAGACCAGCAACAAGAAGCCTTCTTTTCACATAATTAATAGGTTTACCCAACTTCTTTGCAAGATGTTCTTCTGTATGTTTAGTCTTGGAAAGATATTTCTTGAATGCAATCCCTTCCTCAACAGCATTCAAACCTTTACGCTGGATATTCTCAATAAGTTTTGCCTCAGCAACAGCCTCCTTATGCAACTCAACAACCCGAACAGGAACTTTAGATAACCCAGCTTTCTTAGAAGCACGAAGCCTTCTTTCGCCTGCAATGAGTTCATTTTTCTTGTTAACAATCAAAGGAACAAGTACACCTTGCTCTTTGACAGATGCAACCAGTTCATCAAGTCCAGAGAAATCTACACGTGGATTCCCAACAACTTTAATTTTATCAATTTCTAATTCCATTTTTCATAATAACCTCGTTTTCATGTATTTTTTATTGAAAGTAAAAAAGAAAGAAAAACTAAGATAATGCAGTTAAGCATATCCAGCAGCAGTTACTCCATTTCCAGCTACGCTTACATTATCTGCTGTGTTAACAACACCAGCAGGAGCAGCACTGTTCTTAAGACCATTCTCTAACTCGATAATCTTGTCATAGGCTTTTTCCAAGCAGTAGATAGCATGTTTGATTTCGTTCTTGCTGTACGAATTACTGTTTTTCCAATTGCCATCTTTATCCTTAAACCGCTTTTGCAATGTTGCTTTAAATATTATCTTTGACTGGTTGTTAACCATTATCTGGTTAGGCCAAATAGCTGTCGCAACTCCACTGTTAGAGAATTTATCTAACGGCTTCTGTTTTTGCTGTGCCTGTTGTTGTACCTGTACTGCTGTTGGCATCTGTACTGCTTGACTTATTTGTTCCATTTTTTTATACCTCGAAAACCAATCATCTAACGTGAAAGGCTCTCTTTTCAACCCAGAAAGAGAGAGCCTGAGAAAAAGGTGTCAAATAAAAGGAAAAGAAAATTATCAGTTCAGAACGAAAAGAAGCGCAGAATTTATATATTTCAAATAATCTCTATGCCCTAATGGTAGGAATTGATTCTGATGAGGTAATTGAAAGAATAGAACAGCTTGCAGAATCAAAAGATGAATATACTTTGAAATGGCTTGAAAGATGGCAAAACAGCCTTCTTGATATACCGCAAGATGATGTTCACAACAACGATCCATACAAGCCGTGGCTATTCAAGCAAGGGATTTATCAGATGTCATCTGAATATATCATTGATCATCTTGAAACAAGATCAATGCTTGAAATAATATCAGATTCAGAAGACAGCAAAATTAAAGAACAACGTCTTAATCAGATGATCGAAGAATCACTCCAAGCCGGACGATCACCGACAGATTACTGGGAACCAATACATATATGTCTTGGCGTAGAGCCACGACATCGATTCAAACCGGAACAGTATGCAGTTCAAAAAGGACTTTCTGAGCTACGAAGTTTTTATAAAAAAGGTCTCCCGTTAATAAAAACACAAGTCACTTATGGGTTTATGCAGCCAAACGCAATCCAAGCGGCAGAAGAAATATTAAAACAGCACTATAAAGATATTCAAGAAGGAGCAGGAGCAAGGCCATAGAAAATGAATCACAAAAAACAAAACCCTGGAATGCCTTGGTACATGTATGTTATTGGCATATTATTTGGGAATATATATGGAAGACTGTGCGGAGCATTATTTGGAAGGGGCTATAACTATGTAGGATTTATTTTTTTCTTTGCAGGAATCTTTTTTTGTTGGGAGCTATGGAAGAATTCAGATTTTTCCATCCTAAAGAAATCCATGCTTACATTATTAATATTTTTCACACTCGGAGCATTAGTTCCAGCGTTGTTTATTTTGATAACTTTCTTAACCTTATAAGGCCTATAAATACATGTCATACTTCTAAGAAATCTCAGAAAGAGGCAGCATGAAAGTTAAACTCTCTACTCTAGCGGTTAGAATCCCAATAACATCACCATATTTATTGATTACCGGGCCACCACTTGAACCATAAAAGGCAGCAGCATCTAAAACATAATAATCAACTCCAGTATTGGATTCTTTTAAGCTGCTGATTATGCCTTTGGTGATAATTGGCAATTCCTTCTTAACTTCATAATTGACAAGACTATCAGAATCTGGAGAATCTACGGTGATTTCAGGGAAACCTAAGACATAAATCTCCTCGCCAATAGTTACCTTATAATCATCGTTAAAATCCAAAAAGTCCATATCGGTCTCAAGAGTCAAGCTGGCGTAATCTTTTTCTGGGAAAGTGCCGCCAACATCGTTAATATAGAGCTTTCTTGCAGATTTGAAATTATCGGATTCATGATAAGCATATATCTTCCTTCCTGTGCCGGTCACTTTAATATGTTCTGATAGATACTCGGCGATAACTGCGATAAGATATGACTCGATCTGATCTCGTTCAAGATAATAATATTCATCTCTTGAATACACATAATCAAAGATCTTGTCATTTAGCGAGTCATAATTAAAATCGATCCCGACTAAATAACTTCTGTCTAGTACATAGCCTTGGTTATAGTAATCAATCAAATTCAAATATGCCCATTTCAAGGTGTCTTCAAGTTCTAAAGTACCACAATTAATAACGTGATTATTTGTGTACAATCGGTTATCAAGCAAAAAACCACTGCCAGCATAAACAACACTATCGCTAATGACAGAATTTGAATTCTGAGCGACAAGCTCTATATAGAGTTTGCTCAAGGCTGAATCGTATGAGTATTCTACCTTGAAATCTGGATAACTTATTTTAAGATCGCATTCGGTCTCGACAATAAATAAGCTATCTTTTGAGTTTTCATAAATCTCGCTCGCAGAATAGGTGCGTTTATTATCATAACTAGATTGTTCAGACGAAACAGATGAAGGTTCAGGATCACCCCCAGATTCAGATTTAACAAGAGTTTCAACGTTATGATCATTACTGTCTAAATGGGAATCAGTGATCAGAATGTCATCAGAATTAACACCATAATTTGTTCTTATATCCCCCATAACACCGGCGATTGCGGGAAATACAAAGAAAAACAAAAGCCATAAAACTGTTAAAACAGGAGCAAGATAAAAACTCCAGCCGCCTTTAACATGCGGCCAATAAACATTATCTTCCCCGGCAGGATAATATATCGGGGCATATTCATCATCCTGATACCATTTTGTTTCAAGGTCACAATAAACAAAAGTCTTGAAAGGAATCAAGGGAATAAAGAAAAGTACAAAAGATTCTGTCGTAATCCTAAAGTCTTCTTCTGATAATTCATCCGGCAAATGCTTTTTCCACCTTTGATATTCAGCAGAAGTGATTTGCCTGCTGCCTGAGAGACTGCTTCCAACTCCGTTAATCATAAAGGTCATTAAGGGGGAAATAGGCGATTTTCTATTTAAGCTTTCCTGTTTTTTCAATATCCTTGAGTCATAATTTTAGAAGAAATCAATATTTCTTTTTATTTCAATAAATTATTAGGTATAATACTCCATAATTGCTAAGGAGAAAATGGCATGGTGAGTTTCAAATCTAATGACATGCGAATTTTAAGGCTGACAAAACAAGAACAGTCAGCTATTCTTGAATTCTGTAATGATTTGATAGAACAATCTGTATTAGAGTTAATATACACAGCTACAGATGGTGTAATTGTTCTCACAAAGCAGCAGTGCAAGGATCTTCGAGCGGCTGTAGATGGCCGGATGAATCAAGTCAAAGATTATGATGCCATTGACGATCTCAGTAAAGTATTCAATAAACTATCAGACAATCCTGCTGTCAGACAGATAGCCTCAGAACTTGAAGAGAAGCCGTTTGAGACCTTGGAAGATATCCAGGGTTTTGCTGATAGTATGATGGAGAAACAAAATAACACGCCTGATCCTGAGATGGGCGGGCTTAGCCCGAAACAAGTTTCGGAACTGATCTATACAGACTGGGGCACACCAGAATGTCCGTTGAAACTCAACCAGGACTTGTCTTATGAAGATGTTAAGAACACAGCTTTATACCATAACGCTGTTGCTCTTCTAAACGGCCTCTTAGAACTTAAAGATACTCCAACAGCAACAGCTAAAGGAAACCTGAACCGAAACACTGTAAAAGCGATACTGAACGATTTTATGATCGAAGAAGAATTGCTTAAAATGACGCTCGCAGTTAATAAAGTTCTAAACGAGCAAGACGTTTCAGATATCTGGTTAGCAAGAAAGATATGTCAATGTGCAGGTCTAATAAGAAGGCAGAAAAATAGGTTTGTCGTAACTAGGAAAGCTCAAAAACTGATTGACCCTGAAAACGCCGGCAAGTTGTATCATGCAGTATTTCTGGCATATTTCAGGAAATTCAGCCAGGACTCATTTGGAAGAACATCAAAGATCGATGGAATACAGGAAACTATGGCGTTTTCGATATATCAGCTTAACCGGCTTGCGAAAGAGGAATCTAAATACGATGAAGTCTACAAGAAACTCGTTCTGCCATGCTTTATCGAGCAATTTGAACAATATGAGCAGATGCACAAATACTTCTCAGCAATCAATTTCATAAGGCAGCATGTCATAAAGCCATTAATGTACGCAGGGTTGGTCGAGTGCAAATATAAGGAAGATGAAAAGAAGTATCTCCGAAAGATTGATACGATAAAAGCCAGTGATCTTTTTCAAAAATATGTGAAAATTTAATTTCACAGCCCTTTCTCTTATCATCTGACATATTTTGAAAGCTCCTCCCAACTTAGCATCAGCAAGTTTTATATATAATCACCTCTTGTAAAAGAGTATGGCATTATTTAAACAGTCTGTCACTGAACAACAAAAACATGCAATAGAAAACATCAATTTGATGATAAGTCAACTTAAAGCAAAGAAAAAAGAATGGAAAAAATATAGTCCACGATTCCCATATTCTATCGGAGAAGAATATTCTCATAATTCTGCTAGTGCTTCAACAAAAGATATACCAGAAAAGTTTGAGCATCTTATGAAACACACAAAGAAAATGAGCATTAAATTATGCTCTGAATACATTTCACTTTTGAAAAGAGCCAAAAATTATATCGTAAAAAATGATACTGTGAAATCCAAAAAAGACCTAAACGGCATATACCATGCAATGTTAGTTCTATATAATGGAGTGTTACTAGCAGATTATAGAAAAGAACTTCGTAATGAACACAAAGCAGAATTCCAAAACGCTTTGAATATAAAAAAGAAAATCAAGGATTTTGAAAGAGCAGTCTTATCTCGTGACCTTAAAGCTATAACCAAATCAAGAGTTTTCTATCAAACCTATAAATGGGCACGTGAAACTGATCCCGAAATCATTGAAGTTCAAAAAAGGGTTGTAACTAAGTATGCAAAGAATTGGCGAGCAGGTTCAGTCGTTAAAGCGTTTTTGAAACATGAGCTGCAATTCACTAATTACATTAGTGAGATAATTCAAGAATTTAAGCGACAAACAGACAGCTTGTTAAAACTATGATCTATCTACACCTTGCATCTCTATGGATATAATCATATGCCTCTATTTCATAATAGTATTTTTTTGCTAACTTTGATTCATTTATAGAGTCTACATGTTTTGGCTTGATAATATTGTCATTACCAGCTTGTTCTTCATACGAAATAAAATACACCGAATCTCTCAGTGTATCCGGATCTATGCTCAAGTGCCTGAGATATTTCTTTGCTTCATCGTCTGCGTTATCTTCCAGAGAAATAGAATCATGCAAAACACTTAAGAATCCTGTACCGACTAATCCCAATCTGGACAGCAACGTATATTTGCGGATTACTACACAATCTCTTTTGAGATGTGCGATTTCATGTGCAATGATAGCTTTCGCATAAACTTTGCCATCTATTAATATAGATTTGCATTCAGACGAAAGGATTATTATGTTTTTACCCCAATCTGTTTTTCTGGCCAAAGGTGTCATCGATTTCCTCTTTTTGTCAATCACGCACTTGACATTTTTGACTTTCATAAAACTTGCTGCATTGTCAGCAATGTTCTGAATTTGAACATCGGCTCGTGATAGGAAGATATATCTAAAAGAGGACTTCAAAGCATAATAAAAGTTATCAAAAATGAACTTTAGGAAAAACAACAGCAAAGGAGCTACGACGAGAAAATTAAAATAAGAATTTGAGTTCCTTCCTATTGTGAGAATATTGATCAGCTTAGAACTCCCTAAATATATCTCTTTGCCATAACCAAAATGAAGAACAGGGTTGTCAGGGAAGCAAAAAGCAAGGATAATCGAAATATTGATGTATACGCAATACCATAGGGTTGCAGAGAGACATACAAACATTATCCAGACCAGAGCTTTGAGATAGGAAGGTAATCTTAAATTGATTGTTCGAGATGTGTTGCTTCTCTTGTCTTTCTTCTCAAAAAGATATTTGATGTTTTTATTGTGAAGTGTGTTGCCAATAAATACTCTGGAAATCGATTGCCCACCAAAATACATAACCATGCCTCGAAGAGCATAAAATATGATGTAGAAAATCAAGATCATTACAGCGAGAGTCCTGGAAACTGACCAGATATTTGCTAGAGGTTCTATGGATTTAGGATATAGATCGATATTTCGGTATACTTCTTCTATTTCAACACCATATCTCTCCAATACTTCATTGTTTGCATTAACTGGCATTTGCAGAAAAATCTTAAGAAGTATCGGCATGACAAGGAGCGGTAGGACATTGCCTAAAGAAAGGAAGATATTGGTCGAAATAACAGCTATTTTTGCATAATATATTGAACCGAATAGCGATCTTATGGTCAGAAATATTCCGATGATAAATAAGAGTCCTAAGATTTTTAGAAAAAATGGAATATAAGAAAATACACCTGTGACATTAAATACAGGTATTAAAGTAACAACTAAAAACACTAAAAAGAAAAGATAAATATAATTAAATAGACGACACGGATATTGCGAATGATCTAGTTTGATAACTTCTTTTCCATCAAGGTGTTTATCTGAAAATCTCTGTAGAGTCTCATGTGCAATTATGCGATATCTTGAAAGTAAATGTCCAGTGAGGCCTGTAAGAAAAAAGCTTGCAAGCATCACTAGAGTTTCTGCACTATACAGGAATCCACGATCTCTAAATGAAGATTCAAGGAAATTATCTGTAGCTCTGGGAAAATAGACGATATTTAAAAACCCCAAGATGCCTGCTATGATCCACAAGTTCTTCCGAAGGATTCCAGGG
Source organism: Anaerohalosphaeraceae bacterium (assembly GCA_963675155.1). GTDB lineage: Bacteria > Planctomycetota > Phycisphaerae > Sedimentisphaerales > Anaerohalosphaeraceae > 4572-13. The sequence goes on from OY775912.1 coordinate 3,688,439, forward strand.
AAGTAAAAATTTGCAGTTATTATAGATTTGTCTTCAGATGCTTCTTGTATGGACCATGTAATATCCCAAGGAATGCCTTGCAGGATATTTTTTGAAAATGAGGGGTATTCGGTATCATCTAGGTCATACTCGTTGATATGGTCATAAAAAACACTGTCTAACTCAGATTTGCTTATTTCTACCTCAGCTGCGTAATCCTCGGCTCGCTCTTCGTAATCGCATAAGGCATCTAATTTGCCTGACATCCAACGCCTTGGTTTTTTAGGAATCAGGCTTATAATTTTATCGAAGTCTATCATATATTCTTACCACAACAGTTAGACCTCTAATTGTTCAATTATAATATCTCTGATGCTTGAAATTTTATCATCGTCTAAACAAATCTGATCTACTTGTGTACTGGCATTTTGAATATCGATAGCCAAGGATGATTTGGCTTCTTCAAAAGTAGAACGTTTTTCAACAATCAGTTCACATAGTATTGAAATAAATAAATAAACATTGGCTATAAGCCCTAATTCTTGTTTATCTTTATCTCTCAAGCCAGAAGAGAAGGCGGCTACGGACAACTCTTCATTATCTCCTCTATAATCCAATTGCACATTGTTTTTATGACTATTCTTTATTGCTTTCAAGGCAGGTTTAATTATAAACCACGACTCTTCTGCCAAGAATAATTTGGCAGTTTGTGCTACAATTTTTTCTTTGTCCTTATTGATTAAATTTCGCAATTCAAATTTTTTCATCAAAGATTCAGGTAATGGAATATTTACTTTGCCGTCTTTAGCTTCTTCCAAATCAGTTTCTTTTTCAGCCTCAATATAATCTTTTATCATCTGATATAAAGTTAAACATTCCTGACAGTCTTTTATATGCTTCTGAACTTTTGCGTGTCCATCAGCGGACAGTTCTCCCTGAACATCTGCAAGGATAAATTCTGGAGCAAGATGCAGACGGTTCCCGATTTCCGATAAGGCTTTACGTATTAACTTATCATTCAACATTTCGTTATCATTATGTTTTGACATTTTAAATTCCTATATTTTCAGATTGCTTCTTAATCCCTTTTCGGTCTTGGCCCAAAATCCCCAAGTCTTTCAGTAAGTAATATTCGGCCTCTTCGCAACTGGTGGTAAACATGCTGTGTGTCTAGCTTTAAGCTTATAGCAATATCTTCAACACTAAATTCCTGATAATAATATGCTACAATACATTTTTTCATTATAACAGGCAAGCGTTCAATCTCGTTCATAATTAATCCGTTACGTTCTTTTACGAGTACTGCAACATCAGGTTTCTCTTCATGGTGTGGCCTAATATTCCCTTTTTCAATAGCGGTATTAATATACTGCTGTTCCTTAGAATAATGCTGTATGTATTTTCGACAAATGTTGATAGCACACCTTCGTAGATATGCTTTGAAATTTGCGTCTTCTCGCTTTGTGTCAAAATGATCCAATCCAGCTATCATCAAAGAGAAAGCCTCTTGAGTCATGTCTTCGGCAAGTGCATTATCTCCGATTACTTTTCGGCAGCACGTCTTAATATATGCATAATACCGAGAGCAAAGTTCTGAAAGAGCTTCTTTGGAATCAGACTGAGCTTTGCCCAAAAGTTCAATGTCTGTATACGTCTTCAATTAAAACATCCTTTATCATCATGCTGGCATAAGCATAATTTTTTTAAAATAATCATTTTATTGTCAAATAATTCAAATCTCATCGATACATATTAGTGAAGTTCTCAAGAAATCAGAAAAGACAACTCTCAAACCTCTTGATTTCTCCATAAGCTACTGCAATACAAAGAGATAGCCACTTTCATATATATGCACAAAAAAGAAACCCTCTATGCTAAGTCCATATTTTAACAAACACAACAGAAAGTTAAAAGACAAAAAGAAACCATTGAAAGGAAAACAAAATCATGGAACCAAAACCCGAAAACAATCTGAAAACAAACCGACTATTTACACAGATTATCAAGTCCTGCAAACCTTACTTTGAGCCTGTCAGTGTTGACTCGGCACGGCATGTTTCGACTGGTTTATTATGTGGTCAAGATACCGCATACCCAGCGGTGCTTTCTTTTGAAGAGCAACTTATCAGGATTTCAATTCGGGCTAAACTATCTGTATGCGATCTTGCAAACAAGCTTTACGCTTTCAGAATCACTGGCAAGACAAAACTGACCAGAGTTATTCCTGACGAAGAAGACAACTCGATTACAATCGAGGCAAATACTCGATGGTCTGGGGATAATCCATCTTCAACTATGAAACTTCTGTCTTCTGATTTATTGGAAGTCTTGTTAGATGATCGAATTAATGGAATTGTTCTCAATTAGTTCTTGGAAAGGAATCTATTATGCTTCAACGTACAGAATCTAAATATGACGTTTGTTTCTATGATGGTTGTCCAGATTCAGAAGTCACCATTAAGAGAATGACTGATCAGGAAGTTAAGCAGTTCAATCCACAAGACTACGACCTCTATATTTCTGTTCCTGATGGAGTTCTCGCGTATAAGAAAGAAGGTAACTGGGTTGAGTACAAAAACGAATGGCCAATCGGAAAAATTTGCTATGACATATTGGAATGCCTTGCGTTAGAGCCAGGAATATATTTCAGCCCAGCAGATTTGTCAGTTATCTGCTCAAATGATTATCTCAGGGAGCATTCTAATCTTGCTGTAAAGATATGCACACTACGCAAGAGCCTACCTGGATTCATCGAAACGACAAAAGTTCCTACCTACTCAGTACGCTTTGCTAAACGTTCGTTTCTTTGGATTCAAAGAGTTCCGTTTACAAAAAATAGTGACAACAACTAATTAGAAAGGAAAAGAAAATGCCTCGTGAGTGGAAAATCAAAATTCAAGACTGGCCGATTAAATCAACATCGAAATATACAGCTATTGTTAAATCAATCAAAAAAGATGGCAAGAATATAAGCGTTACACTTGAACATACGGAAGGTGATCTCGCTGGAATGGAAACACTGCTCCAATTACCAGGAACAATCATGCCCGGCAATGTAACAGCGAAGTTTTTCTCAGTATGCGGTCTTGATATTATTCCCGATCAGAGTATTAGTCCTAAAAATACTATCGGAAAGTCAATTAAGGTTCGCTACAAAAAGACTGATAACCAATGGCAAGCATCTGAGTTTTTCTCCGTATCTTCTGATGACCCAAATCTCTTCTAATTATTTTCAATATGGTAATTAACTATCTGGAGTTAAGTTATGACTAACCAAACACCTCCACAAAATATGAATGAAAATGCAAATCTAACACGCATCACAGACCAAAGAGGTGAATTGGTGCTTGAATTGGGCACACATGAAACATTCATAATGGTTCCCGGCCAACTACCAATAACCCAAACGATCAATGAGGACTTCGTTCTTAGCTGTGGGACAGTCTTTAATATTGACATGATGTTCACGATGAATCCTCCGATATTAATTGGAACATGCGATCAATGCCGCTACCCAACAAATAAGAAAGACACCCCTACTCATGGGATAGTCACAATCTCAAGGGCGAAGTTATGCGTATGTGGAACGCTTTGTTGTCCGAAACATCGTAAGCTCGGAAGTGATAACAAGTGGCGTTGCATCAAATGCCACAAAAAACATAAGTTGATATCGTTCTTCCGAAAACTCTTTTTCACAGAGGAGATAATCTAATGTCCGTTCTAAGGCAACTTGCAAATTTAATCAACAATTACAATTTAGAAGCACGTGATCCTTACTGGGTTAATATTCGGATGATGTTGGAGTTTGGTCGTCTCCGTGATGATAGGTTCGCCGAAATGCTTTTTTTTCAGGCAAGGGAAGCAGCAGAAAGAATCAAAGATAAGGGGCTTTTTCTTGCAAGACCACCGAAACAAGAAGAATTGTATCGAGGTAAAGAACCGGATATTGAAATTGGCAGTCTTATTGAAGGTGAACAGTTCAGGCTTGGACTTGACCTTGAAGAAAGACCAAGAAACATCCTCATTACAGGCAGTGCAGGATTTGGTAAATCAACGGCTATCAGAAAAATATGCGAAAAAGTTAACGAGAGGAACAATGATGAGTTCAAATAAGACCTCCATAATTATCTTTGATCTTAAGGGAGACTACAAGGATCTGCCTCAACAGTTTGGTAAAGACTGGCATTTATTTTCCTGGGATAAAAATCTGCGAGTTGGATTAAATGGTCCGGCCAGTGTTCCGCCGCATATATGGATTGGGGCACTCACGACCTGCATTGCCGCAAGATTGGGGCTGATAGTTTCCCGGACATGTCTTGCTGGTATAATTTTATTACTCTTGAAAATTTTTAATGCGGTCTTTCAAAAACCTAATCTTGTATGGCCAAGCATTAAGAATGTTCTCGAAGCAACATCAATAAAAGGGCTTGCGGAATCAGTTACATCAAAACCAGATTACCTAAAAACACTTATACAAAAACTTGAGGGACTGATTTATGATTCCAATAATATATTCGACTGCTCCAGAGGAATAGATTTAAACGACATAATAGACCGAGGTCAATCAGCGGTCATTGATATATCTAATCTTTCTCCAAGTCTTCGTAATTTGATTGTAGACATACTTCTCGAACAGGTCTTAACGAAAGCAGTCTATAACCATGATAAATGTGACAGGACACGCGTCATGTTTGTAATTGACGAAGCAGATTTGCTTGTAAGTGAAGATAATGAAGAGTCATTCGAGGATCAATTATCCACTCTAAGTAAAGTTGCCAGAATGGGCAGAGAATATGGCTTACAAATAACCGTTGGCATCAGCACGCCCACACATTTGGTGAACTATCTCTACTCTTCGTCATTTTACACACTTGCGTTTTGCTCAATAGACCCTGATTCGGTTTTTAAAATATCTAAAAGCTTGTTCATAAAAGGATCAGAACGGCTAATTTCAAATCTGCCAAAAGGACAATGTGTTTTTAGGCAAGCGGAAAATTGGAGTCAGGCGTTTCTTGCACAAATCGACTACATCGCACCGGGAAGAAAACTCAAGAACCTCAACTATCCTAAATGGCCATACATACAAACTAAAAGCATTCATGATATCGAGCCTGTCATAAACTTAGTCAACCAATACATCATGCACATGAAACGAGTTAAAGGAAACCAAGACAGACAGCAAAAAGGGTTAAGTGAAAACTCAAAGAAACTGCTTGCCTTAGCTTATGATAATCCATACACGCCGGTAGCAAGACTTTTTGATAAAATGAAAAAAGTCAGTTTCTCCGTTCAAAAAGCAGTCAGGGAAGAAATTGAAAAACATGAACTGGCAAAATTCGAAGAAGTCAGAATTGGTCGAAAAAACGTACTTCTAATTGAAATCACAGATACAGGATACGAGTACCTTGACAGGGAGCCACCAAAACAAAAAGGTAGAGGGGAATTAGTACATCGGCATTTCTCACACTGGATCAGAATCCTTCATAACCAAAAAGGACAAAAGGCCTGGATCGAATGGCAAGTGCCCAATACAAAACATCCAGTAGATGCAGCAGCATTAAACGAAAACGGAAAATACGATCTATACGAAGTATCAATCACAGCTACTGAGAACCTGATTCCTCACATTAAAAAATGTTTTACAAATCCTGACATAGTGAACTCTCTTACAATCGTAACAGCACTTAAATCAAAAACTAAAAAGCTTGAAAAAGAAATTCTGTCAGAACTTGCATTAACACCATACATTGAAAAAGTAAAGTTCGAAGTTATTGACACATATTTAAAGGAGATCAAATTCTAATGAAACCATTACAACTCGCAATCACGTTAGCAATCGCAATCGTATTAATCCAGTTTGTAAAAATCGGAGAGTCGTTTCACTTAGCACGATGCCTTCCGTTTTGTGATAAAGAGATAACTATATATGACTTCGGAGCAGTGGCGTTCATCTTGATTTTCGTATGTGGAATCATGCGGATGAACAGGAGTGATGCGGAAGAGGATGAATGAAAATTACCTAATTTAACCACAGGTGACTTAACAATCTCAAAAAAAGACAAATACGGCTTGATTTCTATGGATGTTAGGGGTTAGGAGCGTTAAAATAAAGATAAATAATGAACCAGAAGAAGTATTACCGATAATATACAAGCGCGGCATCCATATTTCTGTCCATATTACGTCGTGTTTTGGTAAGATTTAAATATCAATTATTAATAAATAGAATATGACATGCCAATAAAAGAGAAAGACAAACGAATTGTATTTGCTAGATGCGGAAACAGGTGCTCTTTTCCAGGCTGTGACCAAATTATTGCATCAAAAGGAGATTCTACGAACTACACTAACACTGGGGAACTTGCACATATCAAAGGAGACAAAGAAGATTCGTCAAGATATGATCCGAATCAATCAGATAAAGAAAGAAATAGCCCGGACAACTTGATCTTATTATGTGGTACACACCATAAGATGATTGATGATCAACCTGATGTTTATACGGTTGATAAACTAACTGAAATGAAATATCAACATGAAGAGTGGGTTATTAGTCAATATTCAAAAAGTACTAATGAGCTTACATTCGCAGAATTAGAAGTAATAAGGAAATTTATTGAGTCCAGTGAACTTATTGAAACAGATATGTCTGTGATTCATTTAAAAGATAAAATTAGAAAAAATGAAATTTCTCCAAAAACTGAAACATTGATTAAGATAGGTCTAGCTAGAACAAGTCTTATAAGAGACTATATCGATGCTAACTTAGATCCTGAATTTGGAGAAAGACTCAAAAAAGGTTTTGTCCAAGAATATACTAAACAAAAAACCGATTTCAGTGGCGATGCATTATTTGATACCTTACTCAATTTTGCCAGTGGTAATTCTACTGATTTCAAGGAAATGGCTGCTGGACTTGCTATTTTATGTTACTTTTTTGAAACTTGTGATGTATTTGAAAAATGATAACTCCTACAAAATATATATCAATTGAAAACTCCCTAATAGGCGTTGGAGCAGAAATTTTAAAAAAGCTTGAAAAGCCTAAGACTGTATCAACACTATGGGAGCAATCTAAATGTATCAAAGGTGTTAAAACATACAGCATTTTTACACTGACTTTAGATTTTTTGTTTATGATTGATGCAGTAGAGTTTTCTGACGGATTTTTGAGGAGGTCAAATACATGTTAATATCATTATCAGCAAATAAAGATACTTTTAAAAATGTAATATTTAAGCAAGGGCTTAATATTATTCTTGCTGAAAGAACAAAAGAATCTACTCGAAAAGACTCAAGGAATGGGCTAGGTAAAACTTCTTTGATCGAAATCGTACATTTTCTGACAGGTGGAAATATTACGAGCACTCTAAAAAAAGAAGACCTTAAGGGCTGGGAGTTTACGTTAAAATTAAAACTTAAAGAAAAAGAATATTCAGTCACAAGAAGTACAGAAAACAAAAAATGGATTACAGTAAACGGCGATTGTTCTGAATGGAAAATCCAACCTGAGCTAGACGATAATGGAAAACAAATAATATCTAATGATCACTGGAAATCGATCCTTGGAGATTTAATGTTTGGCATGCAAACAAGCTATCCAGACTACAAATATTCCCCAACTTTCAGAAGTTGTTTTGCATATTTTGCCAGACTTAACGAAAACGGGGGCTTCCTCTCACCTTTTTCGCAATACAAGCAACAACAAGAGTGGGATATCCAGCTTAGCAATTCTTACTTGCTTGGTTTAGATTGGACCTATGCAAGTAAATGGCAAATTTTAAAAGACAGAAAAAAAGTGCTGTCTCAGTTAAAAACCGAGGCGGAATCTGGAATCCTAAAAGACATGCATGGTAGTATCGGTGAATTAGAATCTGAGAAAATTAGACTAGAACATGATGTCAATAACCAAGAAAGACAGCTTTCTAATTTCAAGGTTCACCCTCAGTACGATCAAATAGAATCAGATGCAAACCGAATCACTAAAACAATCCACACTCATGTAAACAATAATATAAGTGACAAGAGCTTACTCGAAAATTATGAAAATAGTTTAGAAGAAGAAAAAGAAGCCGACTCAGATTATATTGACAAAATATACAAAGAAGCCGGCGTAGCTATTCCTGCCCTAATAAAAAAACAATTGTCTGACGTGAAATCATTTCACAGTACAATTGTAAAAAATAGAAAAGAATTTCTTACTTCTGAACTGGCTGAAATAAAGGCAAGGGTCAACAAACGGCATTCAGAAATCCAGAAATTGTCTGAAAAAAGAACCGAATTGTTAAATATTTTAAAAAAGCATAAAGCGTTAGATGAATACTCTGCTCTTCAGCAAAGACATGTTCAAATGCTTTCAGAACTTGAAGATATTAAGAGGAAAATCAATAATCTGAAAAAATTTGAAGAAGGCAAAAGTGCCCTAAAAGTAGACCTTGAATTAATTCAACAAAAAGCAAGGATCAGTCTTGACGAAAGAAGAGAAATAAAAGAAAGGTCAATCAATCTATTTAATCAAAACTCCCAAGCTTTATACAAAACTCCAGGAATTTTATCAATAGATGTTACTGCAACAGGATATAAGTTTGGAGTTAATATTAAAAGGGAAGGTAGTCATGGCATAAAGAATATGAAAATATATTGCTATGATATCATGAGAATGCAATTGCTGTCTCAAAGAGGATCTTCCCCAGGCTTCTTAATACATGATAGTATTATTTTTGCTGATGTAGACGAAAGGCAAATTGCTCAAGCATTAGAGCTTGGAAACAAAGAAGCAAATGAAAATAATTTTCAGTATATCTGCACATTCAATTCTGACAACATACCTGAAAAAGATTTTAGCCAAGAATTTAGCTATAATGATTATGTGGTATTAAAACTTACCGATGCAGACGAAGCGGGAGGATTGTTTGGATTTAGATTCTAATGAATCCACTACCAAGGACCACCCGAAGCAAAAAGCATTCCCAAACGAGTTATTAGGGCACCCAGGAGAACATACCCACAAGCAACATGAACAATCACAACAATATGGGCAAGTATATTCCTTGATTTGGCATGCATATCCCCAAAACCTAAAGTAGTCATGGTCACGATAGAAAAATAGAAAGCTTTGGATAAAAGACTAATCCATCCTACTCCTTTGAAAACTACTTCACCTGTATCTAGTAGGTTTTCTATAATGCAATATTTTTCTCCAAAAATACTTGATATAAAATATATTAACGTAAAACTGACAGTGACATAAAAGAATACCTTGATTATATGTAAAGTGGAACTTCCATAGTCACTAATCCACCAGAAAATTTGTGTTAACTTTCGTTTGAAGAATTTCATTTCTGGATATGCTGATTCCCAGTTCTTTTTACGAGCACAATAGATAAGGTACTCCTTTTGAGCAGAATTGATCCGGATTGAGTCAATTGTAACCCCCCTGAAATCAGGATAATGTTCCATAGAGCAAGTTTTAAAAGAAGTAAATCCATCAACGGCAGCATATCGAAAATCTGTTGAGTTAAGTTTTGTATTTGTTAATTCCGCTCCACATAAATTAGCGTTAATAAATTTACAGCCATTCATATTGCAATCTACAAGTACGCTTTTATCGAGCATCGCATAGGAAAAATCTGCATCAGAGAGATTTGCTCCTTTCAGCTTTAAACCACTTAATTTCGCACTTTTAAGCCAAATCTTTTCATTTGGATGTCTTTTCCTCCAGTCATTCCATGCAGCTATATTTCTAGATTTTGCACAGTCAATCAAAAGGTAATACGCTTTCATGTCACAGTATTTAGCTTCGGATTTTATATAATCCATATTTAGAGTGGGATTGGGATGTGCTCCTAAATCGACTCCAAAAAAATTCGAGTCTTTTAAAGTTGCGTCTGTCAGATCAGTACCCTTTAAAAGCGCACCTTCAAGATTTGCTCCATCTAATGATGCACCACTAAGATTTGCACCTTTTAGATTAGTCCCTCGTAAATATGAATTACTTAGTACTGAATTATGTAAGTCTACATTCTCCAGATAAAAATGACTGAGATCCACGCCTTGCAAAAATATATCTTCATTAGGATTATTATTTCTCCATGAATTCCATTCTGCACAATCTTTTTTATCTGAACACCGACGAAGCAAATCATATTGACTTTGACTAAAAGCTAGTCCATGAGGAATAGGCACATCGATACAGGTCAAAATGACCGATCGAAAATCAACATTTGCCTCTTCATTTGGGTATAGTTTTCGGAAGCAAATTAGAGAAGTACCGGGGGTCAGTATCAGCGGATTGTCCTTAGATATGGTTCTAGCCCGTTGCAAACTATTAAGAGCAAATGCATCAACATCATGAGGACGGGCAATATCTTTTGTAAGAGAAGTATTTGAGACACGCATGAAAAATGTATAGGCAGGTTCAATTTTTGTAATCTCTACCTCTCCTACAATCCAAAATCCTCCATTAGCAAGTTGGCCAAACGTGTAGGGCTTTGCCCCTTTCTGTGAAGGAGAAAGAGTAAGGTTCGATTCTAAATGCCATATAATCCCTGCATGTTCAATCCAATTATCATTTGCAGCATAGATAGAACCGCTTAAAGTTAATGTCCATCCAAATAGGGCTATGAAGATTGATTTAAAGAGCATTCTTCTATCCAACATGATATCTTCTCCATGAAAATTTAATCACTTTCAACACACTCGACACCGTGGTCGGGGAAATTCTCAAGCAAAAGAGAAATTGCCTCCTTTGTACGTTTTCCCCACTGGTTGTGGAAAGCATACGTCTTGCCATCAGAGTGGATTAGTTGGTCATCCTCAACAAAGTATCGGATTTCGTCAAACTTGCCCGCTTCTGAGGCTTTTTGACAAAACTCCTATGAGTCAACTTTTCCGTCAACACTCACCCAGATATTTTTATGCCATGAAAGCAGTGCTTCGACTCTTTCAGGTGACACCCCATCACTGCAAAGCTGTTTCACTATTTGGTAGATGACTAAGCACTCAATATATATACATCCATTTAGGGCCTTTTGTCAAACAGGAAATTCTTGCTTGAAAATTCATATATAATCCTCTGGTAAGCCGCACATAACCTTCCGCAGCACATCATCTGGTATATTCAAGTTCAGTAATGAAAAATTAATAATCAAAGGACTTGGAAAATGAATAACAATAATTATCAAGTAAGAAATCAAGGGATGCAGCAATATCCACCAATACCTGTCACCCAACCGGAAAAGTCTTACAAGTTCAGATGGTGGATTATTCTCATACCTCTGTCTCTTATCGGATTCTTCTGGCTGCTCTCAGGTATGGATGTTGCGTTTACATATGAAGAACTCATGGAGAGATGTAAGGTTTCAATACCTGACAAACATATGCGTTTGGCTGTGCTCGGTATTTGTCTAGCAACTATCTGTATTATCATCAGAGTATTCAGAAAAGAAAAGGAAGAATAAAACGGATTAAAATCCCAAACTATCTTACTAACTTAATTTATTGAAAGGAAATTTGAAATGAAAACGATTGTGAATGGAAAAGTCGTTGATATTCCCACTGATGCAGACGGAAAAGCAAATGCGGTAGAAGTCAGGCGTATCTTAAGCATACCAAGCCACCGTGCCCTAATAATGAAAAAACAAAATGGAGAAAACCAGTTGGTCCCAAAACACGGATCAGTTGACATCGATCCTTCTGCTCAATTTATGGAAGATGCTTTAGGTGTAAGGGGATAGGCCATGAATGAACACCGTTTTTTATTAGATGTTGCAAAACTAATGTGTGCGTACGATGTGACATTTTCAGATGATTACGGAACACTTTATATTTACGATTTCCAAATGCCTCCTGGATGGAACAAAAAACAAATTCAAATGGAAATAACTATCCCGTCTGACTACCCGATAAGTCCTCCGGGAGTTGGTGATTCAGAACTGTATATTCCAAATGGTTTACGATACAAAGGAAAAAAACCTGCGGATTATTATGAAAAACGACCGCATGATCGCTCTAAGGCATGGTGGTGCTATCAGAGCCTATCCTGGGAACCTGAAAAAGATGACTTTATCGCATTCCTTGAAATGGTAAGAGCACATATGACAAATCCAAAAAGATAATCAAGACAACAGAAAAGAGGTGATAAAATGAAAGACAATATTGTTAGATTCAGCCAGTTGCAATTTGAACAATTAAAAGATTTTCTTAAATCTGCCGGAAATGATGAAACAATGGCATATGCGTTATGTTCAATGTCAAAAAGCCCAAACACAGATGTTTTCATCTGTAATAAATTGATCATTCCAGACGAAAACGAAATAAGCAATCAATCGGGAGCCTCGATTCAACCCAAAAAAGCATTTCAAGCAAATGTCAGGTGGATTGCGTATGAACTTGGGCTTACGGTCATCGACATACATACACATCCATTCAGTACCAAACCATGTTTTAGCGGAATCGATACGGATTATGGAAAAAGAAACGCTACAGATATCACACAAAAGTTTCCGGAACCGGCGACAATGGGAATGATTGTGTTTGGTGAAGGCATTCAACACTACGATGCCTGCATTTGGAATAGAAGGCGAAGGGCTTTTGAAGAAATAAACAGAATCGAGATACACGGTAGCCCAATTACTGTCATACCAAAAGAACAGGTAATATCAGGTAGTAAAAAAGGTATTTATGCAAGGCATGAAATTATCCCTAACTGGAACCAGGAGCTTCTTGAAGACATGAAAGTTTTTGTCTGTGGACTTGGAGGCAATGGTTCACTTATTTTTGAAAGTCTTGCTGCACTTGGCATTGGAAAACGTAACGGCTGGATCAAGGCCTGTGACCCTGACGTGTTGGAAGATTCAAATCTGCCTCGTATTCCATATGCTTTTCCTGATGACGTTGGAAGACCAAAATCTGATATTGCCGAGGATTATGCAATCAGGAAAGATCCTAATCTAAATGTCAGATGTTATCGTCATGTTATCAGCAACATGTATATGACAAAGCTCGCTTCTCAGGCGAACTTGATTATTAACGCAGTGGACAATGATGGTGCAAGAAAAAACGTAAATAATATTGCTGCAAGATATATGATCCCATTAATTGATGTTGGAACAGAAATAATTCCAGAAGATGACACTTACAGTTCAATTGGGCAAGTACAAGTATTCATCCCTGAAAAGACAGGTTGCTTATTGTGCTCAGGATTGATTGATCCAGCACAAGCAGCGATAGACAATATGTCTGATGAAGGAAAAAAATCACACGCTCAAGTGGGATATGTACGGGGAACTAATGAGACTCCAACACCATCGGTATTGCACCTCAATGGAGTCCTGAGTCATATCGCCATTTCACAAGCATTAAGATTGGTTTTCGGAGAAAGTGTAATAGGAAAAGAATTCCTTCATTACAACCGACAAAATTATCAAATCACAAGTGCGGCTCTCCATGTATCATCTGAATGCCCTATATGCGGAGATAGTGGCAATCTTTCGGAAGGTGATGAGCGAAATAAAGTGTTACCATCAATTGAAGTTGAAGGTCACAATCAAACTAAGAATAGCATTAAGAGTGGTCGTCAGAGTTCAAAACTGGCTGAGAGAAGTGCTATATCGACACAAAGGCCTATCTCTAATCAAAAAAGGCTAAGTCCGGTGAATAGAACTAATATAAGCCATTCTATTCAACGTAAAAAGAAAAATGAATTCTACAACGTCCCTCCCCATATCAGAAGTTAAAAACCGTCATCGTTACGGTCCTGGCTTACTTATGATGGATGATAGGTAAGTCATTATGACCCGCTCATCATGGAGGATGGGTGGGTCATTTTCTGCTACCATTATATCAATAGATAAACATTAACTTTGATTTATTTTCAATATGGTAAAGAATAACACACAATCTGAAAAAATAGAACTATCAAAGCAAAACAGGCTAACAGTGAGCTTGAAGACCTTAGCCTCACAACTTGACGCGGACCGTTCATCCGTTCGTCGCTGGTTGCGTGAAGCAGAGATCAAGCCTATTGTTTTTGGCCAAGGTCGAAATGGAGCAATACGTTATAAATGGAATGAAGTTCTAAAATGGCTTGACGACCGAGAGCGTGTTGAATAAAATATCAACGTATATTGAAGTCGATTGGCATGAAGAGAACTTTGTAATTTGGCCGTTATAATGTAGGACATTAATAACAATAACCATATAATCACTTGTTATAGCTAATGAAATACGCAATCATAAATGAACAGCGAGTTGAAGCCACTAAAGGTGGTAGAGGCACATGCCCAGCATGTGGGTCAGAAATGATTGCCAGAATTTGTAAAACAAAAGTCGATCATTGGGCACATAAAAGTAAACAGAATTGTGATATTTGGTGGGAAAATGAAACCGTATGGCATCGTGAATGGAAAAACTGCTTTGACGCAAAATGGCAGGAATTTATTCATAAAGATGAGATTACAGGCGAAACACACATAGCCGATGTAACAACTCCACACGGCTGGACCATTGAAATACAACGTTCGCCAATGGATGATGAAGAACGCAAAGCTAGAAACAATTTCTATAAAAAGATCGCTTGGGTGATAGATGGAACCAGGCGTAAAACGGACATCGAACAGCTTAACCACTTGCTTGCTAACGGGGTTTCATTAAAAACAAAATGCCCAACTATTGCAGTAAATCCCGATAACAAAAACAGATTGTTGACTGAATGGCACAATAAAGATTCTCTGGTGTTCTTTGACTTCAAGCAAAGTGACCAAAACAGCCAGAGAATCATCTGGTTTGCACTACCTAAACTGAAATCCGAAGATGCATATATCCCTGCATTTACAAACTATCTTTTTTTGCAAGCATTCCCTGCAAGCTGGTTTATTGAGACACATAAAAATGGTGTGTTTGACCAGTTTTTTACTCGTGAAATATATGAACATGTTCTTCAATACTGCAAGGAGCTTTATAACATACGAAAGCGGTATAAGATTCATGGATCTACTAATCCAAACTTAAGTTGGCTAGGAGAATAGAGCTAACTGTTGAATAAATGAAAACGTATATTAAAAACGTTTGCTTTTTCCGAGAGGCACATAAATTATTGTTTTTCATGGTTTTATGAAATCTCGACATTGCAATTTCACGGACTATTGCTGTTTATAGTTGTAGTGCGGTTGTATAAGTTTCTGTAATGCCTTCGCAAGGGTCCTCAGCAAAAACCTGGGGACATTATATAGACAAACATGGTAAACAGATGACAGATCAAGAAAAACAACAAGTTTTGAATTACCTAAATCAAGTGTAGCACCTGAGCAATAAAAAAAGAACAGAAAGCTGTAAATACTGGAATATCTATGGTATTCTATTGGTCAGATTTATAGATTTTTTGCGAGTCATGAATATGATCGTCTGTCATTGAAAGGCATAAAAAATATAATTATGCATACAAAATGTACTGACAAGTGGGATCATGACCATGTTTTTGGTCAGGATGTTAAGAAAGCTGGCGAACACCGAACATTGATCGTTATTGGTATCACACTCCTTACCATGATCATAGAGATTGTCGCGGGGATTGCTTTTGGCTCAATGGCGCTTTTAGCAGATGGTTTTCATATGGCAAGCCATGCATCAGCACTTACGATATCTGCTTTTGCATATTACTATACCCGTCGCCATGCTCGCGATAAACGATTTAACTTTGGAACCGGTAAAGTGAATTCGCTGGCAGGGTTTGCAAGTGCGGTAATACTTGCAATTTTTGCATTGGTAATGGCTTGGGAGAGTGTTGAACGATTTATTAAACCTGTCGAAATTGGTTTCAATCAGGCAATATTGGTGGCCATTCTTGGTTTTATAGTTAATGGGGTTTGCCTGCTTATTCTCGGGGGGCATGGACATTCCCATGGGCACGATGAACATTCTCATGATCATTCTGAGCACCACCACCATAAAGATCATAATCTCTGGTCCGCTTATATTCATGTCTTGGCTGATGCTCTGACCTCATTACTGGCAATTTTCGCTTTGCTGGCAGGGAAGTATTTTGGACTAAACTGGCTGGACCCCTGTATGGGGATCGTCGGTGCAATATTGGTAATACGCTGGTCCTGGGGACTGCTTGGTGCTTCTGCACATGTCCTGCTTGATATGCAGGCTCCAGAGGAATATAGAGCGAGAATTAGGGAAGTCATCGAAAAAGTTGATGACAATCGAATTTTAGATTTACATATTTGGTCAGTTGGTACTGGAATCTATGCCGCGAAAATGGTAATCGTTTCTTCAAATCCATTGACTGTTGAAGAATATCACAATTTGATTCCTGAAGACTTTGGATTAGTTCACAAAGTAATTGAAATCCGGAAATGTTCAACTTGTAAGGATTGATGAAATCTCAATGACTAGGATTAATAGTGGAATTGGTTGAGCTTAAAGAGATTGAGGAACAAGTTCGCGATATTCAGAATATGATCAAACGTCGCCAAGGCTCTCTGGAAATTTTAGCCCGGATAGCAGCGATCAAACATTCCTTAGATAAGATTGGATATGATCTTTTGAGAATTCACCTCGATGAGTCTATTTCGAATCTTTTAGAAAAGACATCGGAAAAAGACATACAGCAGGAATTAAATGAAATCCTCAAAATAATTATCGAGGCACGAAAGAGAATGTGACACTTACAAAGTACTACTCTTCAATATCAGCCAGAAGTTGAACAAGAAGGTTTGTCAGATATTCGCAGGATATTTCACCCACGGCACAATAAGTATAGTGCCCGATTCTGGCACTTACCATGTTATTGTCGGCAAAGGTTGTTTTCCCAAACGTATAATTATTGCGTTGAAATTTCTCATCCATTCCCAAATCATCCAACGTTTCAGCTACTACAATAATGCTCATGGCCCCATTAGGTGTGTCCACAACATAGCTACCGGTTTCTTTGCCTCTAAAATGTCTTACACAACAACCTCGCAGGGCTAAACCCTGTCCAGTTTGAGGCATGAGAGGATTAAAACCTAAATTACGTTTGAAATGGTTTGCTAGCTCCTGAGGGTCTGATCCACTGAAAAACGTATGATCTGGATCAAGATTGTGGTTGTGAATTTTTACTAATTCAGCCTTCGCTGCCATTGCCTGTGAGGGAGATGAAAGCATTACGATAAAAGGTATCGCAACGAGTGCAGCAGCAGTTGCAGCCCAGTACTTCCAAAGAGGAAACGTCTTTGTTCGATTAGATTTTTGATGGGAAACCGCAGGCTGAACTCGAATAGTTAATCTCTTTTTTAGTTGTTCAGCAAGTTCGTCGCTTGCTTTAACATCTGAAAATGAGGAACGCAAACGATTTGCGATAGCTTTCTTTTCTGCTAATTTATTAGAGCAGGATTCGCATTCCTGTAAGTGGTCTGTAGGAGCCATATGCCCCTGCAAAACTGATTCAAATTGTTCTTCTGTCAGGTGACTCATTTTTCACCTCTCGAATATCCCATATCTTTCGAATATTTTTCTAATTGTTGTTTCAAAATACTTCTGGCCCGACTCGTCCGACTTTTGACGGTTCCTACTGCAACGCCAGTTATCTGAGCCACATCCTCCTGACTATATTGCTCTACATCCATCAAAAACAACGTCAGTCGTTGATCATCAGGCAGTTGTCCCAATGCCCTAATAATCTGTTCATCTGAAAAGTTATCCAGTAAATCCTCAGCATTGGTCCACGCGGTTTCTTCAGCCTGAGGTTGCTCGTCAAGTAGATTTTCATCAAGTGGAACAGAGTGTTTGCTGTATTTTTTATGCCGGAGTTCGTCAATCCAGGAATTTCTCAGGATAGTGAGCAACCAAGCCTTGCAGTTCGTTCCAGATTTGAAAGAGCCGAATTTCTCCATTGCTTTGAGAAAAGTCATTTGAACCAAATCTTCAGCGTCATTAGCTTTTCCGCACAGAGCATAAGCTGCCCGAAAAACCGAATCCAGATGCGGCAGAGCAACTTCTTCAAAGCTTTGACCTGACTTTTTCAAGGCAATAAACCTTTTCTAATAATCTAAACGTCTAAATCCAATATTTCGTTCCATCAGTTTCACTTCTTTTTAAGATATATTGATATCGCGATTTTGTCAAGCTGATAAGTCTACAATTAACGGCCGGTCAACTGATTCCGATAACAGACAAAGACGAAACCTGTCGGCTACTGCGTCTATTTGTGAAATGAGCAATGTGGTACTATCTATTATAGAACTCCAATGCCTATTATTGTTGCGTCGTCTATTTGATGTTCCCCATGAAAATCTTGAACAATAGATACAATAGAATTGATCTGCGATTGCATCTGAATTTCAACCATTGTTGCCAATAAATCACCGAGGTCAAAGACTTCCTGTGTTCTATATTCCGAAGCTTCAATGATACCATCTGTAAATAGAAAAAGCCGATCTTTCGGTCGCAATTGTACTCGGGTTATAGGCCACTCCTTCTCTTCAAACACACCTAGCAGAGAAGCTGTTGACTGCAATGAAATAACTCTTTTTTCAGATACTAAATAACCACCAGTATGCCCAGCAGCACAATAAGTCCATGACATGTCGCTTGAATTCCACACTCCGACACATGCAGTAACAAATAATCCCTCAGGAACACATTTCAGCAAATCTTGATTTATTAAATACATCGCCTTCGAAAGATCATGTTGTTCTGACAGCCGTCTGTGAAGTGACATTTTAACAACGCCTGTTAACAAAGCAGCACTTATACCATGCCCACATACATCAAGAATAACAATCGCAGTTTGATTTTCAGAAATTGGAATAATATCGTATAAATCTCCCGCCACTTCTTTAGCAGGAAGATATTTTGCAGTAATTGTCAAGCCCGCAATTTCAGGAGTCTTTCTGGGCAAGAGATTGTTTTGTATCTTTCTTGCTTGCTCCATTTCACTATTATGCTCAAAGTCATACTTTTCAAGTTCGTTTGCCATCGCATTAAACTCTTCAGAGAGCATCCGAATGTCTTTCGGCCCAGTCGAGATAGATCGCATCTCAAAATTGCGTCCTGACCATTGTCTGGCCGTATAAACTAAATTAGTAATGGGCTTAATGATCCAACTTTGAAGAGTTAAGTACACAATGGACACTAAGGTCAAGACTGCAATCATTATTGTGACGCTTCTGTTGATCAACTGATTTCTCAAAACCATCTCCATATGGCTAAGATTTTGAGCAACAATAATTGTTATTCCAACCGTTTCTTGATCTAATACTATATATGCAAGATTCTTTTGATTTAATTTGAGCAGATTCTCCTGCGGATCAGCAGAAAACAATTCCTTATTGATATCTTCCGATAAATGACGTGCCTGGACTAGGGTTTCCCCGTTAGTATCTAAGACAATAATTAAATGTCCTGGAGAGATAAATTCATTCATTTGGTGGCAATACTCTGTGACATATTGCTTAAAACTTTCATTATTGTCAATCTTTCTATAAGCAATCAATAGAGAGCGTGCCTGCTCTTCAAGGGAAGCAACAGTCGCATTGAACCCTTCTTTATATGCACGATTATAGTCAATAAACATCCCAATAGTCGGAATCAGTATTACAATGAATACCAACATAGCAACCAGTCGAACCCGCAAGGTTGTCTTAAGGAAAAGCCCTTTCACATGAACGAAATTTTTTCTGAAAATATTCATTATTACTGACACCTATTACCTGAACTACTTCAGGAGTTTCTAACAAAAATAAGTTTTTAGGATCCATACGAAACTACTCCTCCTTAGTTGATGGAGTATTTATTTTGAGCCGAAACTCCTGAATCATGCAGTAAAGTACAGGCACTACCAACATTGTCAATATTTCAATCGTCATCCCACCAAAAGAGGGAATCGCCATAGGAACCATGACGTCAGAACCTCGGCCTGTAGAGGTTAGAATCGGCAGCAACGCGAGAATTGTTGTTGCAGTTGTCATCAGACAAGCTCTAACTCGACGTTTTCCTGCCACTACCGTTGCTTCACGGATTTCTTTTACAGTCGTGTGCTTACTATCTCTGAATGACTGTTCAAGATAGGTTCCCATCACAACACCATCATCAGAGGCGATCCCAAATAACGCCAGAAAACCAACCCAAACTGCAACGCTCAGATTGATTGGATGAATCTGGAACAGATTCTGCATGTCCACACCAAACAGTTCAAAATCTAGGAACCATGGTTGACCATAAAGCCATAGCATCAGAAAACCACCTGACCAGGCAACAAGAATTCCACTGAAAATCAAAGATGTTGTAATAATTGATTTGAACTGGAAATATAAAATCAGAAAGATCACAAATAACGCAACCGGAAGGACCACTGCTAATGTTTTTTGTGATCGGATCTGGTTTTCATAATTACCCGCAAAGGTATAATTTACACCCGGAGGCAGTACAAACTGACCGTTGTCGATCTTCTCCTTCAAATAAGCCTGGCATTGCTCAACGACATCAACTTCCGCGTTACCGGATTTCATATCAAACAGTACATATCCGACTAAGAAAGTATCTTCACTTTTGATGACCTGCGGGCCTCGTACATATCGTATCTCCGCAACTTCAATAAGGGGGATTTGTGTGTTATTGGCTCCAGGAACCAATACTTTTTCAATTGTCTCAATCTGATCACGCAATTCTCTCTGATAACGCACACGCACGGGAAAACGCTCTCTCCCTTCAACCGTTGTTGTTACTTTCCTACCGCCAAGGGCAATTTCAACGACATCTTGAAATGCTCGCATTGGAATACCATATCGAGCTAATTCTTTCCGATTCGGTACAATTTCTAAGTAAGGTTTTCCAACAATTCGGTCTGCAACCACTGCTGCTGCTTCAACGCTGGGGACTTCTTTCAAGAACTGCTCTACTTCCAAGCCAACCTTTTCAATGATCTCAAGGGATGGTCCCTTGATTTTAACGCCCATTGGTGCCCGCATTCCGCTTTGAAGCATCACGATACGAGCGGCGATTGGTTGTAATTTAGGAGCAGAGGTTGTCCCCTGAATTTTTGTTGCATTGACAATCTCTTTCCAGATGTCATCTGGGGTCTTAATGGTATCCCTCCATTGACGATAGGGTCTGCCATTGTGATCAGGAACAAGCTTGTCAAACTCATCACGCGGAAACTGCCCTGTTTTTTCATCATAACGAAACTTAATTCGGTGCCCATCCTTATCCGTAATATACTCCGGCTTGTAATTTATCACCGTTTCAATCATTGAAATAGGGGCAGGGTCCAAAGGCGTTTCGGCACGCCCGATTTTGCCAACGACAGAGTCAATTTCAGGGATATTTTTTAAGGCGACATCTTGTTTGGACAGGACATCCATGGCTTCACCAATGGATGCATGAACCATTGTTGTTGGCATGTAAAGGTAAGACCCTTCATCCAAAGCAGGCATAAATTCTTTGCCAAGTCCGGGAAATGCCGATGTTCCGTTCACCCAAAAAGTTGTAGACTTTACTTTTTCTTCACTGATACCAATCTTGGAAGCTGCTTTGGGTATCGGAGCAAAGACTTTGTCAAATCCAAGCCAGATTGAACCTCCCATAATTAAAAGTAAAAGCGGGAAGGATAAAAAGATGAGTTTATGATCTAAGCACCATCTTAGAATCCATGGATAAAAATGCTGGAATACCCTAAAGAATAGAAGCAATACGGCAACTACTCCGCCAACAAAGATGAAATTTCGTAAAAATCCCAACTCTGGCCCCATGGGTTCCCAGTGTCCGGTTAAAAGTATACCGACAAAGATCACTGCCAGAATATTGGCAGCTATAGGTGCAAATCGACGATATTGGTCAGGTATCTTATGCTCTGCCAGCTGATACGTTCCGAACAGAACCAAGGCAAGCCCCGCCCACCACGCGAGCTTAAATCCAACAATGATCCCAATAAAGATCAACAAAGAACGCATGACAAGTCGGACTCGCTTTCCGGCTCCAGCTTTACCCCTGCAGAACAGTAAATGGGCCGCTGGCGGAATAATCATCAGGGCAACGATAACTGAGGCAATCAAAGCAAAGGTTTTTGTGAATGCTAAAGGTTTAAAGAGCTTTCCTTCTGCTCCAATCATCGTAAAGACAGGCAGAAAGCTGACAATCGTTGTCGAAACTGCTGTTAAAACGGCGCTTCCTACCTCACTGGCAGCGGCGTGAACCACTTGTAGGCGATTTTTTCCGGCCGGTGCTTCATCAAGATGACGTAATATATTCTCACAGATGACAATGCCCATGTCCACCATCGTGCCGATGGCAATAGCGATTCCTGAGAGTGCTACAATGTTGGCATCGACCCCAAACACCTTCATAGCGATAAAACACATTAAAACTGCTATCGGTAACAATCCACTGATTAAAATGCTGCTTCGAAGATGCATTACCATTAAAATTACAACAATCACGGTAATGAGAATTTCTTCACTTAATGCACTGTTTAGGGTTCCAAGGGTTTCATAGATTAAGCCAGCTCGATCATAAAAAGGCTCAATAGACACCTGACTGATCGTCGCCCAACCTGGATTCTGGTCAGGCGGAACTTCACGGAGATGGTTCAGCCAGGCGTCTTGATTGATTTCTGAACCAATATATCCCTTAAATCCGTGATCTGAAGCATATTGCTCAATTTCCTGTTTACTAACATTGGGATAATCAAAATGGACTTTAGAAGGTAAGCCGGGAGTAATCTCTTCGATCTTCTTTTTTACATTCTTGATGACAGCCAAAGGATTATCACCATAGCGAGCAACAACCACACCGCCCACAGCTTCTGAGCCTTCTTTGTCCAGTGCACCACGGCGTAGTGCAGGTCCTAATGACACCGTTGCAACATTTTTGACCAATACCGGTACGTTATCAACGACTTTTATAACACTGTCTTCAATATCAGCAAGATGTTTGATAAAACCAATTCCACGGAGAAAATACTCCACTCGGTTCAGTTCAATGGTTTTGGCACCCACATCAATATTGGAGCCTTTGACAGCCTTGTAGACATCAGCAAAGCTGACTCCATAGGCTCGCATGGCATCGGGGTCAACATCAATTTGATACTCTCTGACAAAACCGCCGACCGAAGCGACTTCACTGACCCCATCGGCAGACAATAATCCATATCGTACATACCAGTCCTGAATGGTTCGAAGTTCTTCCAAATCCCAACCGCCAACAGGATTGCCCTGTGGGTCACGACCTTCCAGAGTATACCAGAAAATCTGTCCTAGTGCCGTTGCATCTGGTCCCAAAGCAGGCTGAACACCTTCAGGCAGCGTACCTGCCGGGAGACTGTTTAGTTTCTCCAGTACACGCGAACGTGACCAGTAAAAATCGATATTTTCCTTGAAGATAATATAAATAGTGGAAAAACCAAATGCTGAATAACTGCGAATGGTTTTAACACCCGGTACGCCTAATAGAGAAACAGTCAACGGATAAGAAATCTGATCTTCAACATCCTGTGGCGACCGTCCCATCCACTCGGTAAAAACGATTTGCTGGTTTTCACCAATATCGGGAATGGCATCGACTGGAACCGGGTTTCGAGATATTGCAGGGATATCCCAATCGAAAGGGGCAACGATAATTCCCCAGCCGATAAAAAATGAAAGTGCCAAAAAGACAACCAGTTTATTGGTCAGACAGAACCAGAGGATTTTGCCCATAAAAGACTTTTGCTCAGCCGTCTGTTCATAATGTTGTTGAGTATCCATATTATTGTTCCTCCGAATCCGAGGATGTCGTCACTGGAATCATGTCTTCAACGCTTCCGCATCGAAGCATCATTTCGCCAAAATACGGGTTGCTGACATCTTTGTTATCCTGGAGCCAGTTTGCTCCGGCATTTTCAAACGCCATGGGGCACTTCAAGATATAAACGGTATTGGTCCCTGAAACCCCAAATTTCTTGATTGCTTGTGTGAGATTTTGAGAGAGTAAATGGAAATCTTCACGTAGCGCCTGTATCTCATCTTTTGACACAGCATCCGTAAGAATTTTATTTAACTGCGAAGCAGTCTTCATCCAGGCATCATGGTCTTGGCCAGACAGTAATTTCATGTCAACCGTTTTAAGCGATTCTAAAGTTGCCTTAAATGCCTTAGCGGTGCCTTGAACATCATCACCAGCCAAAGAACGCTGGACTTCATAATAAGACTTCAGGACATTACCAAGTTGGTTACGAAATTCAGGACTGATTTGCTTCATCTCTTTTGTTGCATGCCCCATGTGCATCAACCCGAACTTATTTCTTAGAGCGTTGGAATTCTGAACAAGGCTATCGTAAACCTTTTTGGCATCTTTAAGATTATTAGTCAGCATTCCTTCCGATGCATCATTACTCAGCCTCATTTCATATTCCATCCAAAGCATATGTGTATGGCCGGTCACCAGTGACATGTCAACATCTTTAAGGGTATGGCCAAGTTGGAGAAATGTCTGTTTGATCTTGGCGACATCTTCAGTTTCCATTGCACTGCCGACAGCATCGACAGCAGACAGTACCATATGAAGTTGTGTTTTGAACAGTTTGGGTAATTCCACTCCGGATTGCTGAGCGGAATCTTTTTTCATTTGGCTTCCGCCATGGTCATGTCCTCCGCCACCGCCAGCACCTTCAGGAGTCATCATGCTGGGTTTGGCCATAATCTGAAGGCTGCTGTCAATCTTAAAGCTGCCTTTCACAACAACCTGGTCGCCTTCATTAAGACCGCTTCGGACCAGATAATAGTCTCCGGCACGAGGCCCTAGCACAACTTCTCTACCTTCAAAAGTCGGCTTTTCACTATCAGGAACTTCGATATAGACAATCGCTCGTGTTCCCGTCACCAAAGCTGCTGAAACCGGAATAACCAGAGGCTTTTCTGCTTGCGAGGGATCATCGCTTACATAACCAAGAGATTCCGTCTGAACGAGGGGCATTTCGCAAATATCACATTTTCCCGATTGATCTTTGATGACATCGGGGTGCATCGGGCAGATCCATTTGCCAGCAAGATTGGCATCCATAACACGACCGCTGCCAGCAACCTGAGACTGGACCGTTGCCTTGACAAACATCTTAGGCTTGAGTTTGCCATCCGGATTAGGAACATTCAAACGTACTTTGATCGTCCTGGTTTTATCGTCAAGAACGGGATCAATAAAAGCGACCGTACCCTTGAAAACCTCTCCCGGATAAGCAACAGTGGTAAATTCAACCTGCTGGCCGTATCGAAGCCATTCCAGGTCAGATTCGTAGGCATCCAAATAGACCCATACCTGAGACAAATCAGCGATTGTATATATCTTCGTACCCGTTTTAACATACTGGCCTTCAAGGGCATTTTTATGGATGACAATGCCACCGGTTGGGGAGTAAATGGTTACATGGTCTTCAGCCTTTCCTGTTTTCTCAATTGTTTCGACTTGCTCGTCAGTCAATCCCAGTAATCTCAGTTTATCACGTGATGCTTCTACTGTGGATTGAGTAATATCACGCATTAGAGCCGAATCAGAATTCTGAACACCTTGTACACTTTTTAAAGCCTGAATTAACTCTTCTTGGGCACTTAATAAATCCGGGCTATACAGATACACCATGTGGTCACCTTTACTGACCGGAACACCCGTATAATCGACAAACAGCCGGTCCAGTCTTCCTGGTACCCATGCTGTAATTGAAGCCAGCTTTGTCTCATCATAATCAATCTTGCCAACCATTCTGACAGTGGCGGTCACAAATTTTCTTTCAACAGGAACGGTTTCAATGTCCATTAACTGCCGGGCACTTTCGCTGACAGTCAGTTGTCGCATAGAAACCATCTCGCTGTCATCTTCCTCTAAGGGAATCAAGTCCATATTGCATATTGGGCAAAGTCCTTTTTTGGGTAGTTTAATCTGCGGGTGCATCGAACAGGTCCACAACTGCTGTTTTTTCTGAGCGGGTTGTTCAGTGGCTTGGTCGTGTTCTGTTCGCATAGAAGGGGCTGGCCTGAGTAAATAACCTATAAAAAATGCGACAAACACAGCTATAAATACGCCGCCTTTGGACGCTAATTTTATCCAAGGCTTTGAGGACATTTTTTTCGATTTATTGGTGGTCTTTTCCATGAGTATATCCTTTTGTTTAATGGGTCAACAATACAAGTAGTGCATGAATGAGAGCAGAGATAAGAGTAATAATCCCCAGTCGTTTATGCCATTTCAGCAGTAGTTTCGGTTTTTTGCGACGCAAGAGTGCGACACTTACTGTCAAGACAATCAATGCAAGTGAAACAATCCCCATTGGCTTGACAAGTTTATAGAATGGAAACGACGATGGTTTTGCGTGCTCATGCTCATCATGTTCTGTATTTGTAGAATCTTTAAACTGTGGCAATCGATCAAGATATTGATCCGGGCTTTTATCAAATGCTTCTTTGCAACTTGGGCAGCAAAAATAAACTCGTTTGCCTTGATATGTGGTATAAAGCTTCGGGTCGACTTCATTGCCAACCATGACAGGGCAGACTTTATTCGATATCTCGTGCTCAGACTGAATGGGATCGGTCATTGAATGGTCATGCTCATCGGCAGAAAAACATACAGAAGACAGGACAACCAGCGAGATTATTAGAGCTGTTTTTTTCATAGTTATTCTCCCACATAAGAAATCTTTTTCTAGTTTTCTTGTGAAGTGATTTTTTTTCCAGCTAACATTTCAATTTTTGCCAGATTCTGCGTATGATTTGCCAATGCTCTTTGAAAAGACAACTCAAATTCCAGCAGGATTCGTTGAGAATCAATTAGATCCAAGAAACTAGCCTTTCCAGCCTGATAGTCTGATTCCGTTACTTTCAGTGATTGTTGAGCTTTCGGAATAAGGGCATCCTGATAAAGATTGATTTTTCTCTCGGAATCGTGAAATTTGTAAAGAACCATTTTCAGTGCTGAGGTCAGGTCATTCACTTTGTCTTCTTTTGAGCGTCTGGCGGCAAGATATTCTGCTCTTGCCTGACGGACTCCGGCATCATACTTTCCTTGCCAAAGGGGCAGGTTTATAGAGACCATTGCAACTAACGGGTCTTTGCCATTGTCTCTCGGCGAAGGAGACATGGATGAGTTATCTGTGTCAATATAATTTAATCCGAGCGTGATGTCCGGGTAATACTCTTTTCTAGCTAATTCAATATTCCGTTTATTCTTAAGAATTTCATAATTAATTGCTTTTAAATCCGGATTTGACTCAACAAGCTGCTCCAAAACCATTTTGTCGGAAATCGCCAGCGTCTCAGGAGGCAACTGCTGCGGCCATGGAATCTCTGTTTCAGTTGGTCTGTTTAAGG
This sequence comes from Anaerohalosphaeraceae bacterium, assembly GCA_963675155.1. GTDB lineage: Bacteria > Planctomycetota > Phycisphaerae > Sedimentisphaerales > Anaerohalosphaeraceae > 4572-13. Next base: position 3,715,732 of record OY775912.1, read on the forward strand.
AAGCATTTAGCCGAGCCTGAAGAGGAGATTTGAATTCTTCAAGACTTTTAAGATGGTCTTCCAGTTTGCCCAATTCGACCTGAGCTTTGATGACATCAGGGTGTGAAGTAGCTGACGCTTTGAAACGAATGCGGGCAACTTCCTCCAGGTGCTTGACTAATGCAACATTGTCCTGAAAAATCCGAACGGCTTGAGTGAGATAGTAGTATTCCGCATAGGCATCTTTAACTTCATGAAACAGCTTCAGTTTTTCGGACTCATATCGCTGACGCTGAGCATTGGCAGCTTCCTGGGCAACCTCCCCTTGCAGTTCAAGCTTGCCAAACCAAGGAAATGTCTGTGCAATCCCAACACTTTGCCTCTGCGGTCCGACTCGTGTTTCAACCTCTTCAATATAATACTGATAAGTAAATCGCGGATCAGGCAGCGACTCCGACTGAACAACTCTCTCAACAGACGCTTTCCAGCGATTAAAGGACGATTCAAGTCCAGGGTTGTTAAGGGCTGCATAAGCTAAATAATCGGCCAGCGTCGAGTCTTTATTCAAATCAGGTAATGTGGCTTCTGGTGGACTAGCATCCTGACTTTTGGTTATTGCGTTAAGGGTGTCATCTTGATGTTGAAAACGACTTGGCTGTTCGTGATGTGGGCCTGAATAATCTTGAGAGGACCCGCAGCCTGCCAATCCCACACCGATCAAAATCCCTATGCTCATCATTATCAATCGTGCATTGTTCATTGAGCATCCCTTTCAAATGTGAAAATGTGTGTATGATATACCATATTACTGATTTTCCTTCGCAAAGCAAAAAAAAAAGGCTGAAACTTGAAATAATCCCGAAGTCTCAGCCCGAAGGAGGAGGAGGGTTATCATTGACGATGGTTATGGGATTGGGCTTCTGTTTTCACCTTGACTGTTGACAGCTTGGTTTCCTTTTCTTTATCAGACAGCTTGTCCCACATTGCCGGGCAGCCTCCGCAGCAAAAAGCGACTTTTTCGCCCTTATACTCACGAATTAAATTGTCCGGAACTTTAGCAGGATTTATGGGGGAACCCATCATGGGGCATTTTGTATTGATAAACTTGGGCTTTATATGCTTGCCAAGTACTTTTTTGACGGTTTCAACCGATTTCTGGGCTTTCAGTAATTCTGACAGTGCCGTTTTATCATCACCAGACTGGATTGCCTGGATTGCTTTTTTCAGGTTCTCTGAAAGCATGGGTAATTGGTGAATATGAACCGTTTCCAGCGTGACTGGCTTATTGCTTGCCTCATGCATACTGTGATCATGCATATCTTGGGCTTGAGTTAATGTTGGCGAAACCAGTAAAAAAGCGGCAGCGACTGCAAGTATTGACAAACTCGCTATGATTGATTTTGTTTTGTTCATTTTCGTTCTCCTGTTGTTAATGGTTTTTTGATAGTTTTTACTCGATTTACACTTATAAACGGGCAGAGCAATCGAATGGTTCCCTGAATTTGAAAAAAATATGATTTTGTGAAAAAATCTGGATTGCCTTAAGATGGTGACGGGCTATGCCGTCTTTAATCAATAGCGTGATATTGCTCCAAGCAACAACCCTCACAGAAAACATCCACACAACGATACCAAACATAAATTATTTGATCCGTTTGATATCTATCACGTTCATGCATCATACAGTCACATTTCGGACAAAGCTGTGGATTATATTGATCGTTTTCGACTCTGTATATGCTGTGTCCTTCGCATTTTATCATGTCATAAGTCTTTCGTGTATAAACTTTGAAGATATCAAAAATCTCTCAATCTTGAGCAGGTGTTTTATTATACTTTACTGCATCTTCTGAAATAATATCTTCAGTCGGGATGATATGAGTTTCTTCAAGGGATAGTTTCTTCAGTTGCCCTATAACATCCTCAATAGATCCCGAAAAAGAATTTATGACTCTAATACCAATACCCTCTAACATTTTCTTGAGATCGACTGGGCACGTTTGCACGAAGACGCTCGATACTTGCTGTTTAATTAATGACAAGATAAAGTCTACCTTCCCTCCCATCTGTTCATTTACAGCTAACGGATTTTTCAAAACATCATACCGGAATGTTTGACCATTGAAGATCAATAAATATCGACTGCTAGATACCTGATTTCCAATCAAGTCAGAAAAACCCGAACCTTTTGATAAAATGGCAATATTATTCATCGTAATCCTCGAAATAAAAATGATATTAGCCGCTATAATCGGCAGCTCCGGCGAGGTGCTCGGCCGTTTCTAATAAAGACGTTAAATTATCTAGTGTGGCAATATCCCATATCTTTCCCTGACTATCTATGAGATAAACCGTTTGTGAAGCGGGCCGGTTGTATGCATTCCAAGCAATATAGTTTTCATCATATAAGACAGAAACTGATGACTCAACCGGCTCAAAGTACCTGTGTTTAGTTTCTTGGTTAAGTGGTGGCAACGATACCTGGGCAACAGTGACAGGTAATACATCAAACTCTTTTGCCAATTCGATCAATCTGGGTTGAATAAAAGCGGTATCATCCTGCGGAACCATGATAAATGCCAGAATTAAAATTGGGTCACGTTCTGCATGAAGAGTGGTCCGATCATTACCTGTAACAATCGCAATATCCGGGGCATGGGAGCGGGTATCAAACTTTTCACTCCATCCAACAATACCCGACGGAGGATTTGTTGCACACCCGGTCAAAACAATTGCTATTGCTATAAAACCAAAAACATATAGTGTTTTCATCGTACTTCACTCTCTTTCTTTAGATGCACACAAAATTTATCCTGCATCTACCATTGTCGATTTATTTAGCACTTAGAACGGCCAGTCAGGATCAATATAGCCTGTTTCATACCAATTTGCTTGAGCCACTTCTTCATCGCAATCATGTTGACTCATTGTGTCATGAGACTCTACGCCGTGATCATTCGATTGTCTGGCTGTTGGTCCGGAACACCCGGCAATTACCAAAGCAACCAGTAAAAGAAGAGTAATTGTAGTTATTTTTGTCTTGTTCATTTTTCCATCCTTTCAATAAAAGTTATGTTTTTCTGTTATTGGCATTAATATGCCTTTCTGTGCTTCTAAACGACTCATTTGGAAATAACGTTCCCAGTTTATGAAAATATTTTCTGTCGAAATACAGAATATGCACTTTGCACACTTGGAAAAGCCTATGACTGTTCATGATGATCTGGGATTTCTACGGGAATGTGGACGCTCAATCACTTCGAGTCGAGTCTTTTGCCAATCCGATTACGTGGGACACCTATATTGCTCGACTGACCCTCATATATGATTGCTCCATCCTTAGATGCTATTCAAAGCGAAGAAGTATAATAACAATTATACAAAAACTGCATCTTCCAGTTTTACTATTTCAGTAAAACCTTCTGAGGATGATTGATTTATCCTGCTTAGTTCTTGATCAATCTGATTCCATTCATTGTATGAAATATTCATAAATGCTTCAACAATATCAGGATCAAAATGTGTGCCATTATTCTCTTGGATAACCTTGACTGCATCTTCATGGCTAATTTTTTTATGATACGGTCTATCTGAGGTTAAGGCATCAAAAACATCTGCAACTGCAAAAATGCGTGCTGTAAAAGGAATTTCATCTCCCTTGAGACCACAAGGATATCCTGAACCATTGTATTTTTCGTGGTGATAATAAACCGTTTCAGCGGCATGCTTTAAAAATGGAATAGATTGGATTAGATGATAGCCGATAGCCGGATGCTGCTTCATGATGTCCCACTCTTGGTAGTTAAGTGGCCCGGGTTTCAGTAAGATATTATCAGGTATTCCGATTTTTCCGATGTCGTGTAATAATGAGGCATGGACCAAAATGTTACGTTGTTGGTCATCTAATTCAAATTGATCTGCAATTTTCAACGAATAAGCCTGTACCCTAAAAGAATGCAACTGTGTTTCATGCTCCCTGGCATCCAAAGCGGCCACCAAAGCCACTAATGATCCCTTATGCGTATCCACCACTTCCCGAAGAGCTTTTTTTTCTATTCGAACAAAAATGCCCGAAAGTAACGCAATAATCCACAAGGAAGCAAGTTCCCCAATCTGGTTAACATTTTCTGTGAAATTCCCCGTCCATTGCAGGAATATATGGGGCATATATACAAGAGAGACTAAGCTAACAACTCCCATTGCTCCTTTAACTTCATACCAAATGGCCGCAAGGATAATCGGGATAACAAATGATTTTCTCAAGAACACATGAAGGATGTGTAAATGTCCATGCGAAATGGGTGTGATCCAGTGCGATAGTCCAATCAATAATAACAATGCAATAAGAAAGATTTGCTTGATTGGTAAGCCAGGAGATTGTGTCCCAGTGTCATATGAAATACTATTATTATACTTAGTGTACATTGTAATTTCTGTTTGAAATATAGGGCTGCTTTCTCGGGGAATAAGGAAACAGCCCTATCTTCTTACTTGCGGCCAGGCATCCCAAATCGATGACCTGTGCGGTTCTTTTGAATCTGAGGGCATAGGGATTCTTTCTTGGCCTTTTTGGTTTCTTGCTTTTTCTCTTTCTTTGGAGCAACTTTATCCTTTTGCTCTTTTTTCTGCTCCGCATTGTCATGCGTATGAGCAATATTACGCATAGGAGGCTTGCGTGATGGACCATAACGTCGTTTCACATGAGCATAGGAAGGTGAAACCGCTGCTCCAAGAAAAAGTAAAACGAGCAGCATCAATGAGATTAATCGTTTCGTTTTCATAATTGTTCTCCTGTATTTGATTTCATATTCACATTTTGTATGACAAGAACACCTTGTCACTTTCATAAGCTTAAACGGGAGGATTGTTTTATTCGTTCCGTAAAATGTGACACTTTCATGTAAAGATGTGGAGATGAAAATTCCTGCTGTCGATTAAAAGTTGAAATTATTGATATGGTATTAAACCACACCTTCGATGTAATTGATTAGCACTTTGATAAAGCTGAGAAATTAATACGCATTTCCCAGCTTTATCAATCTCTTTTGAAAACGGTAGTTTATTTAACCCCCATAATACATTTCTTCATATTCTGCCTGTATATCTTCGCCTAATCTCCTGGCTTTCTTAGCAACTTCATCCAAGCGTCCCAAAGATTCAACTGCGAGGATTTTTCCATTTTTGTCGATCAGATAGACCGAGTTGACTTTGGGCTGACCATATGCTTTCCATGAGATTTTTTGCTCATCAATAAGCAAAACAGTCCTGGTTTTATTTAGATGGCCTGGTTTTTCATGACCAGCTTTCCCCTCATGTTGGGACACTTGCACGACGGTTATCGGGAAGTTCCGAAGCCGCTTAGACAGGATAGCTAACTCAGGTAAAACACCTCGTTCTGCTTTATCGTCATGTGCTGTAAATACTAAGATAGTAACAGGTTCTCTTATTTTATATAGAGAACTCTGCTTTCCGCCTGCCGACACAAAAGGAATGTTGGGGGCTACTGTTCCTACAGATCCAACAGGAGTTTGAGCATAACCTACCACTCCAGTAACAGGTGCAGCATTCAACTCTGAAGAGCCAACCAAAATCAAAAAAGTACCCAATAATGTTAGTGTTAGTGTTAGTGTTAGTGTTTTCGTCTTCATGGTTTCGTCCTTTCATAAGAATATTATAGATTGTTATTTTGTAGTTTTCATAATAATTAACGATCTATCAGAAAGATTCGTTCCATGATTACTTTGTAAATCAAAAATCGATATGGGTACTAGCTATAGTACACAGTGTCAATGAACAATATCTGGCGTATTACTGTCGACAAATCAAATGCCCTTATTAACATTTTGTACAATCGTGTTGTTGCGAATTTCTGGTCTACTGGAAGGATTACCCAGATGGATGCCATAATAAGCTCCTGACGAGTTTTTCTGGTAAATCAGAGAGTTTATGATCATTGAGGTTGCTTGGTCCGTTAAAGTGCCATCTCGCGTAGATATTGCAGTTTTCAGCAGTTATTAAAATGCAACAAAACAGCGTGAAATTTGGAAAAAATACGAACTTTAGTTGACCTAGAGCGTATTTTAGACGATAGTACTCTATGAAAACCGTAGGAATAATGGGTTTTTAGGTTAAAAATCACTGTGAGTGTAAGTTTATGATGAAATCGACATATAGAAAAATCTTTAATCGTTGCTCCGTTGCCCTGATATGCGTTTTGTTGGTGGTCAGCAACGTACAGGGAGTCGTCTTCTGTGAAGCTGAAGATGGCCATGCCTCTATAGAGTTGATTAGTAGTGCCTGTTGCGAAAGTCTCAATACAAGCATTTCCTCTGAAGAATCAAAAATCCAAAGAAAAGTGGTTTCCTCTTCGAACGAGGACTCTTGCGGTCCTTGTGAGGATACACTTATTTCTGCCGAAGCTATCAACCTCTCAGAGAAAACTACCCTTACCCCTTATTTAATTGCTACTATCCCTCAAGTTGGATTTCCCATAGCTCAAAACTATGATTTTTCAGATTATCAGTTGGAATCTGCGTTACATGCATCGGGCAATCCTTGCCTCGCCTCACTTCGTACCATTATCCTCATAGCATGATCCCAAAATAGCATCGTGCCTTCTCTTATGATCTAAGTTTGCAGAGACATTGCGTCTATGGCCTGAGCCTCTGCATGTTAGGTGTAAGTCAAAATCGCTATTTTGGGAGACCTTTATGTCTAAATTATTATTTTTACTATCTGTAATTCTATCGATGTTTGTATCCGGCTGTATGGAACCTAACGCCAGGTCGTCACGGCCAGAAAAATCATCTTCAAAACCGGCGCTGCATACATCCGCATCCTATAAAGAAACCTCGACAGATGTCTCGGATGACTATGAAATTGCCGATCCAAATGGTTTGTTAACGCTTCGACAAGCATTGGCTTTGACCCTGATGAAGAATCCTGTGTTGAAGGCTTATTCTCTGGAAACACGTGCTGCCGATGCACGAGCATTGCAAGCGGGCCTACGACCCAATCCGGAATTGGGGATCGAAGTCGAGAATGTTGGCGGTACGGGTCCTATGAGCGGTTTTGATTCGGCGGAAACGACGATTGCCATCAGCCAGTTGATCGAGCTTGGCAACAAAGCGGAGAAAAGAAGAAAAGTTGCTTCGTTGGATAAGGAACTCTCTGAGTGGGACTATGAATCAAAACGGGTCGAAGTTTTGACTGAAGTAGGCAAAGGATTTATTGACCTTCTTGCGGTACAAGAAAGAACGATGCTTCTCGCAGAGTTGGTCAATGTGTCAGAACGGGCCCTCAGTAGCGTTACACAACGAGTGGAGGCGGGCAAAGACTCTCCTCTTGAGAAGACCAAGGCTTCAGTTGCATTATCAAACATTCAAATTGAGTACAAGCAGGCAACCAAAGAACTTGAAAGATCCAAAAAGAAACTGGCTTCTCTCTGGGACGATGAACAGCCGACATTTACGAAAGCTCATGGACAATTGGATAAGGTTTTGGACATTCCTGAATTGGATATTTTAAGGCTGAAGCTTATGAGTAATCCTAAACTGGCAAGATGGGAAACTGAAATTGCCAGGAATAAGGCTGCGGCGGATCTGGCAAAATCTAAATCGGTATCTAATATAAGCGTAGGAGGCGGGATTAGAAGATTCAGCGAGACAGATGACAATGCTTTTGTTTTCGGGGTTTCAATCCCGTTACCACTATCTGACCGAAATCAAGGCGGCAGGATGGAAGCGGCTGCCAATCTATCCAAATCCTATGAGGAGCAACGTGTCGCTCGGATTGCAGTGAAAAATCACTTCGATCAGATTTATACAGAACTTTCTATCTCTTTCGAAAAAATAAAAGAATTGAAAGCTTCTGTTTTACCCGGTGCTCAAGAGGTTTTTCAGGCATCGCAGGAGGCATATTCACAAGGTAAGGTTGACTACCTGAATGTCCTCGACGCACAGAGAACCTATTTCGTGTCTCAAACCGAATATCTGGACACACTGGTTGCATACCATAAAGCGAAAACAGATATGGAAGGATTGATTGGGCAAAGTCTCAAGGAAACCATTCAACCATAAAACCAGAAAGGATAGTATGATGAACAATAAAAGAATCTTTTGGATTAAGAACAATATGACATTGCTGATTGTGGCGGTGTTTTTTTTAGTTGCCGGATTTTTATTGGGAAGAAAGTCAATCCCACACGTTTTTTCTGCTGATGCAACGGACGCATGTATAACTGACTGTCAGGAAGAACAAGAGAATTGTGCTGATGAGTGTTCAGACCATGAGGAAGACACTGATGATCATGCGGGCCACGGACATGCAACAGAAGCGGATAGTTTAGACGATCTGGAAAAAATCACATGTGAACATGATGTGGGTATTATTGAATGTGATAATTGTCGATTTGAAGTTGGCGTTGTCAAACTCGATCCGTCTTTAGCACAGGCACTGATTGAGACAGGTGAGGCCGAAAATATTGACCGCACAAAAAGATTACGTTTTACAGGTCAGGTTCAGTTGGACATGACCAAAGCTGTTGAAGTCGTGCCCATCGGTGGCGGACGGGTTGAACGAGTGGAAAAATACATCGGAGACAAGGTTCAACTGGGAGATATTCTGGCGGTGATCCACTCCGATGATCTGGGACAGGTAAAAGCGAATTTCCTTGAAAGGCAGTCGGCGCTGGAATTGGCTGAATCCACCTTCAACCGAGAAAAGGAACTTTATGAAAAGAAGATTTCCAGTCAGGTCGATTATCTGGCTGCACAGAATGAGTTGAAGGCCGCACAGGCTGCTTACACAGCCGTGGACAAAAAACTGAGGTTGTTCGGGCTCGATACAGAACAAATTGAGAATATCAAAGATGAAAAGGGAAATGGTTCGTTTGCCGATCTGGTTCTTCGTGCCCCACAGTCCGGTACACTGATCACACAGAATATATCCGTGGGACAAATTGTGGATACGACCGAAAGTATCTATACCGTTGCCGATCTTTCCAATCTCTGGGTCTGGTGCGATGTTTACGAAAAAGATTTAGAGATTCTGCATGAACAAACCGCAAAAGACAAATCTCTTGCAGCACTTGTAAAAGTGAAGGCTTTTAAGTCGGTCGGGTTTGATGGTGAAGTGGATTTTGTCGGCAATCTGATGGATGAACATACCCGTACAGTAAAAATAAGAATTCAGGTAAAGAATCCTGACAGTAAGTTAAGGCCGGGAATGTTTGCCGACGTAGAGGTTGCCATTCCATTGGATGGTCAGATGCTGGCCGTTCCCCAAACTGCTGTGATGGCGGATGAGGGTGAAAACTTTGTGTTCCAGCACTGGAAAGAAGATTTATGGGTTCGACAGGATGTTGCCATTGGCGAAAGGTACGGAGATTTTGTTGAACTTTTAAGTGGTGTGCCGCAGGGGGCAAAAATTGTCACCGGAGGAGCGTTTATGCTGAAAAGTGATGTTCTTCGCGAAAAAATGGGTGCTGGCTGTGCCGATTAGAGAAAGGAAAACTGACAATGCTGGATAATTTTTTACATTTCATACTTAAACAGAGATTGCTTGTCGTCCTTGCAAGTATCATTCTATTGGCAGCCGGAATTCGTGCCTGGCAAAAATTACCGATTGATGCATTTCCCGATGTGACCAATCAACAGGTAATGATCTTAACCCAGGCTCCGGGACTTACCCCTGAGGAGGTTGAGCGGCTCATCACCTATCCCATTGAGGTTGATATGGGGGGCTTGCCGGATGTTGTTCAGGTAAGGTCATTATCCAAGACTGGATTATCTCAGGTCATTATCATATTTGAAGATAATGTGGATGTCTATTTTGCCAGGCAAGTGGTCTTCGAACGCCTGTCTCAGGTAAAGGATGAACTGCCACAGGGAATCGAGCCCGAATTGGGTCCAATTTCAACGGGGCTTGGAGAAATATATCAGTATGTGATAAAAAGTGGATACTATTGTTCTGATCACAAACAGGTTTGGAGCGAACGCGATGGACAATGTTCTCAGTGCGAGAAACCATTAGTTAAAGCCAAAGAAAGCTTGATGGATTTGCGGACTATCCAGAACTGGATCATCAGTCCTCAACTCCGACGATTAGAAGGTGTGACTGAAATAAACAGTTTTGGTGGATTTGTGAAGCAGTACCATGTTATCCCTGATCCGGATCTTTTGATAAAATATGATGTTACTTTAGATGAAATTCTGGATGCCTTAGAAGCGAACAATTCAAATGCGGGCGGCAGTTTTGTCGAAAAGGACTGGGAGCAAATTAATGTCATTTCCAAGGGGCTGGCACACAGTATTCCTGATATTGAAAATATTGTCCTCAAGTCGGAAACCGGAACCCCTGTTTATCTGAAAAATGTTGCAGAGATACAAATTGGCCATCAGACGAGAAATGGGGCTGCAACGCAGGATGGCAAGGGCGAGACGGTATTGGGGATGGTTATTATGCTTAAAGACAGCAACTCCAAATATGTCGTTGACCGTGTACGAGCAGAAATCCCTCAAATACAAAAAACGCTTCCGGCAGGTGTGAAAATTTTACCGTTTTATGATCGCACCAGTCTGATTCAGGCTTGCATCCAAACGGTTTCCAGTTCGCTTGGCCAAGGGATCATATTCATCGTTTTAATTCTGTTCATATTTTTGTGGGATATACGTGCAGCCCTCACCGTTGCGATAACATTGCCGATGACGGCAGCCGCTGCTTTTATACTCATGGGTCTCAGTGGCGTAACAGGCAATTTAATGAGCCTTGGCGGGCTTGTTATTGCGATAGGAATCCTTGTTGATGGAGCAATTGTAGTTGTCGAAAACATTGCTCGTCATATGCAGGAGAAGGCTGACTCCAATGAATCCAGAGTATTTATTGCCTTGGAATCATTGCGAGAAGTTGCCAAACCCGTCATATTCGCTGTTTTGATTATCATTGTCGTGTTTGTTCCACTGTTTACACTGGAGTCTTTGGAAGGCAAGATGTTCAAGCCAATGGCATTGACTGTTTGTTTCGCACTCGTTGGATCGTTACTGGTGACCTTAACGGTAATTCCTGTTCTTGGCTCCCTCCTGATTAAACGGAAACCTGGAAAGACACACGAACATTTTCTCATCCGGCACCTGCATAATCTCCATGCGTCGATCCTGAAAAGAGCCATTAAAATGAAATGGTTAACACTGATTATTATATTGCTTATTACAGGTTTGACAATTTCATTACTTCCCAAGATTGGAACGGAATTTTTGCCACAGTTAAATGAAGGTGCGTTAGCAATCAATGTCGTTCGATTGCCTACGGCCAGCATCAAAGGCTCCGTCTTACAGGCTGCTGAAATTGAAAAGCGTCTGCTGGCTCAGTTTCCTGAAATCGAAACGGTCGTGACCAAGACGGGCAGAGCTGAAATCGCTGAAGACCCAATGGGTCCGGAGCAGAATGACATTTTTGTCATGCTCAAACCTGGCTATGAACAAACATATGGGCGTTCCAGAGAAGAGCTCGTTCAGGCAATCGATCGTGAGATTTCGGCATTCCCTGGGATTAAACCGGCATTTTCACAGCCCATTGCCCTGCGGGTAAACGAATTGATCAGCGGCATTAAGTCGGATGTTGCAGTTAAGATTTTTGGTGACGATATGAATGTGTTACGAACAACAGCAGAAATCGTAGCTCCCATTCTCGGAGGGATTGACGGTGCCGCTGATGTCAAAATAGAGCAGGTCTCAGGATTCTCTCAGATTGAGGTCCATATGGACCGACAGGCTTTGGCACGTCATAAGATCAATATTGAAGATATCAATCTTATGATCGAAACAGCTGTGGGAGGAGGCGTTGCGACAACTGTTTACGAGGGGCAGAAGCGGTTTGATGTGCAGGTTCGATTTCCTTTAGAAAAACGAAATGACATCCCTGCGATTGAAAAGATCCTGGTTCATTCACCGGCTGGATATAATGTGCCGTTAGGAGAACTGGTTACGATTGAGGAGGTGGAAGTCCCGGCACAAATCAGTCGCGAAGACTCCACTCGCCGTCTCATCGTTGAATGTAATGTCCGAGGTAGAGATTTGGGCAGCTTTGTTGCCGAAGCAAAACAAAAGCTGGCGTCCATTGAAAATGATTTACCCGAAGGGTATCGATTTGCATGGGGTGGGCAGTTTGAAAACCAACAAAGAGCGATGGCTCGTCTAAGAATCGTAGTTCCAGTGTCTATTCTTCTGATATTCTTAATGCTGTTCAGCTCTCTGAACTCTTTCAAAAGCGCTGCCTTGATTCTAGCCAACTTACCATTTGCACTGATCGGAGGGATTTGGACGCTTTATTTCTTTGATATTAATCTGAGTGTCGCTGCATCGATTGGTTTCATCGCTTTGTTTGGCGTTGCGGTCGAAGATGGATTAGTTCTGGTAAGTTTCTTTGATCAGTTGCGGGCAAAAGGCTATTCAGTCTATCAATCGGTAATGGAAGGCTCCCGGCTCCGTGTCAGGGCAGTCATACTGACAACCATCACGACGCTTGTTGGATTGTTCCCGATGCTGTATGCCACGGGTGCAGGCTCTGAAATACAAAAGCCTCTGGTGGCGGTTGTTTTTGGGGGAATGATTAGTGCCTTGTTGCTGGAGCTTATCGTACTGCCGGTGCTTTATGTCATTTTTAATCGAGAAAAACCCGTTGTTTAACGACACGCGAAAGGAATTTGAATATGAATATGGTAATAGCATTTATTAAGAAAAATATGTTCGATGAAGTAATTTTAGCATTGCACAAAATCGAAGGACTGACAGGTGTCAGCAGTTCAGAAATCCTTGGTTTTGGACGTGATAGAAACCGCCCTGCGGGAGATCAAAAGTCGGAGATATCACTGGATTTCAAGCCGCACATCCGACTGGAGATTTTCTGTCATTCAGAACTCCTCGAACAGGTTATTGCAGTCATCAGAGAATCCGCCCACACCGGCCTAAAAGGCGACGGGAAAATATATGTGCTGCCTCTTGAAGAGGCCGTCCGCATTAGCAGCGGGGAACGTGGCAAAAATGCTATTTAAAAAAGAAATTGCAGTGATTGTATAATCCTGCAAGAACTGTTCTTGTGTGCGATTATGACAAAAGGAAAAAGAAAAAAACTGAAACGCACAATGCCACATAAAGCAAGGCATCCTCGTCCTCGTGAAAAGGGTAAAAATGCCTTTATTATGTGTGGGATTTCGATTTTGATGCTGGGCATCACATATGTTTCCTTACGCAGTGAAAAACAATCTACTGGACATGCTCATATTGATACCAGACTCATCGGAATTGAATTGTTTTTTATTGCTATAACAATTTTTTCGATAGTTAGCTGGTGGAAATCACGGTCACAGTAATTAATTAAGAATAATGCCTATTTGAAAGGATATAAAATGAGAGAAAAAACTTTAACAATGTCATCTGTGCTGGTCCTGAGTGTGCTTATGATATCCATACCGGGATGTGCTGCAAACCGAGTCAATCTTGTGGACACCAATCAGGTAGCGGTTACCAATCAAGGCAGTGAAAAGATTCGAATTCTCTGGACAGATATCTATCAAAAAGACGGTCAAACCTGGGCTTATGGTGTTCTGAAACAATCGTCTTCAGTTGGTGGTACTCTAAAAGCCCATGTAGATGTCCAAATCGTATCTCCAGATGGTTCCTTACAATATGAAACGATTTCAAAAGAACTTTATGTCCCTCGTAAAAGAATTGGCAGGATGGACTGGAAACGATTCAGGGTTCAATTACCTGCAGAAATTTCAGAGGGCTCAAATATCTCTGTCACTGTCCACACTGGTAAACATTCGGAAAACAGCGTCTTCATGGAAGGTACTTCGTAAATGATAGAATGAATATCTCATTATTAATGGGAGGTAGCCATGAAAAGCCGTATAATCATAACATGGATTGCCAGCATCGCAATCTTACCTTGTATGCTGTATGCAAATCCAGTCGAAAAGCATGAACAGGAACCGACTGTGAATATTGCAGAGCAACTTCAAGACATTGAAACACATTTCTTGAAGTCCAGAGAGCGGATAGAGAAGTACTACGCAAAACAACACAAGGAACTGAAACTTCGAGCGGAAAAGGAAATTAAACAAGTTGAAGAGACCGAACGAGTCAAGCTGGCAAAAGCAGAAGAGATAAAGAAAAATCAGTATTACCAAACACACGGATTTTATCCCCGTAACGGATTGCTTTCTCAGGAAGAGATCGCTTCGACTGAAAAAAGGATTGTACAGAAAAAGAAATCCATTCAGACGAAGCTGGAGCGGGATATTCAGCTACTGGAAAAACAAAGAGATTACACGCTTAATAACCGGCTGCCGTATCAGGAGGCTAGATTGAAAAAAGGACTGCTGTCTCCGGAACCGGAGCCGTCTCGTAGAACGGTAACCGGGATTATTTATGGTCAAAATAAGCAACTAGCGTTGATTAACCATGAAATCGTGAAAACCGGAGATGTAATCCATGACGCAAAGATTGTTGCAATCTGTCGAAATGCGGTTAAATTTAAAAAAAATGGAACAGTTTGGGAACAGAGGCCGGGCCAATCACCGGAAAACTTTGACTGGCAGGAGTAGTTCTTTCGCAAGGGAAAACTCACTATCGATGACCAAAACAAGCTTAGGGATGAGTATTGTGCGAAATGACCAAAGATGCTATAAATAGATAAAATGAAAATCCATTAAGAAGGGAAAGTAAGCATGAAGAAACTGAGAATGATTATTGCGATTTTTATGATGGGAGCTTTATTCTGTGTTGGATGCAGCAAAAAAGATAATACAGAAGCTCACTCTGATGAAACACACCAGGAACATAGTGAGCATGATGGACACAATCATTAAAAAAACGAAATTCAAATTCCCTCTAAAGCAGGTAGAACGCCCATAGAGTCTTTAAGATTTTAATGCGACCGGGAAAAACAAATGGGCTTAAACGACTTATGCTCATGCACAGGAGGTTCCAATTAAATAATGGTAGAAAAAAGCATCTATAAAGTAAAGGGCTTGGATTGCTCGGAAGAAATTTCTATTCTCAAGAAAGAGCTTGGAACCCAGGCAGGTATTGTTGATCTTGACTTTGACGTTCTCAATGCCAAAATGATTGTCACATTCGATCCGGAGACAATCTCAGGACAACAGATTGTCACTTCCGTGGATGCTACGGGTATGAAAGCTGTTCTCTGGCAGCAGAGAGACGACCCAAACACCGAGACCTTTTGGCAGAACCATGGCAGAATGATTATGACCGGACTAAATGCTGCACTTCTAATGACCGGTTTTTTGGTACACTGGTATGCCCATCATGACTTCCTTGATGTTTTGCTCGGCGGCTTGGGCGAAAAACACATAACACCGTCAGTTACCATCGTGTTCTACATTTGTGCAATTATCACTGGGGCATGGTTTGTCGTCCCTAAAGCCGTATTTGCCGCCAAAAAGCTCCGGCCTGATATGAATCTCCTGATGGTTATCGCTATCATCGGGGCAATGATTCTTGGCGAATGGTTTGAAGGAGCAATGGTGTCCTTCCTGTTTGCTTTGTCGCTGCTGCTGGAGCACTGGAGTGTTGAGCGATCCCGTCGAGCCATTGGCAGTTTACTGGAAACGGCCCCTAAAACCGCCAGACTCTGGGATTTGCAATCCGGTCAAGTTCGAGAAGTTCCGGTAGAAGATATTGCCGTAGGTGCCACGGTCATCGTTCGTCCCGGAGAGAAAATCCCTCTGGATGGTAAAGTCAAAAGCGGGAGCACGACGGTTAATCAGGCTCCGATTACCGGTGAATCCATGCCGGTCAGGAAGATTGTTGATGATGATGTTTATGCCGGTACAATCAACCAGGACGGTGCGATTGAAATAGAAGCAACGAAGTCCGCATCGGATACAACACTGGCTCGAATCATTCATATGGTAGAAGAGGCACAGTCACGGCGGGCACCTTCTCAGCAATGGGTCGATAAATTCGCCTATTACTATACACCGGCCATGATGATCCTGGCAACGGCGATTGCCGTTGTTCCGCCACTTCTTTTTTCAGCCGATTGGAGCGATTGGATTTACCGGGGTCTGGTTATTCTGGTGATCGCCTGTCCCTGTGCACTGGTCATAGCCACACCGGTTAGCATTGTTTCGGCTCTGACTGCTTCAGCCAGGAATGGTGTTCTTATCAAGGGTGGTGTATTCATTGAGATTGTCGGACACTTAAAGGCCATCGCTCTGGATAAAACAGGCACACTCACTTTTGGCCGTCCGGAAGTCCAGGAAGTCATCCCGCTGAGCAACCATACAACCGAACAACTTCTGGCGACAGCGGCAGCATTGGAAGCAAACAGTGAACACCCTCTGGCCAAAGCCATCCTGCAAAAAGCTGAATTGCACAATATTGCCGTTAAAGCAGCCGAAGACTTTCAGGCCATTAAAGGTAAGGGTGCAGAAGGTCGAGTCGATGGGCAGTTATTTTGGATTGGCAGCCATCGGTTGATGCATGAACGCGGTGAAGATACACCGGATGTCCATACAAAAGTGCTGGAATTTGAGGATGCTGGGCATACCGTCGTGGCCATTGGCAATGATGATCATGTATGTGGTATTATCAGCATAGCCGACAGGGTGAGACCGCAAGCACGAAACGCCATTTCAGCGATCAAAAATGCAGGCATTGAACAAACCGTCATGCTGACAGGTGATAATTCCGGTACAGCAAAAGCCATCGCTGACAAAATTGGGATTGATGATTATAAAGCAGAATTATTGCCGGAAGATAAGGTCAATGCGATAACATCCCTGCTCAATGAATACGGACAAGTTGCTATGGTGGGTGATGGCATCAATGATGCTCCGGCACTGGCCACCTCTACCTGTGGCATTGCAATGGGAGCAATGGGAACAGACGCCGCCCTTGAAACAGCCGATATTGCCCTGATGTCAGACGAAATTGAAAAGATACCCTGGCTGATTTATAAATCTCGCAATACCCTGAAAATCATTAAGCAGAATATCACTTTTTCACTGGGACTGAAACTCTTGTTCATTACATTAACCTTGTTTGGTTTGGCTTCTCTATGGATGGCTATCGCAGCCGATACCGGTG
Organism: Anaerohalosphaeraceae bacterium; assembly: GCA_963675155.1. GTDB lineage: Bacteria > Planctomycetota > Phycisphaerae > Sedimentisphaerales > Anaerohalosphaeraceae > 4572-13. The sequence continues at coordinate 3,732,822 of OY775912.1, forward strand.
CAACGTTGCTTGTAACGTTTAATGCTCTTCGGTTGCTGAAAAAATAATTTTCACGATAATACTTATTTAGATGTAGTTTTGGTTGTAAATCAGAAATGGGATGGCCAGATGCATTAATCACAAGTGTCGATGTTACATCAGCTTATGATCATTGTACGAGATGAAGGGCAAATGGTTATTAAATACGTTGAACACAGAACATTTGATACTTCGTCATGTCTGGCAGAATGAACACTCATTTCATTAACCAAACCGAAGATTAGGCTTCTTGGCATCGCCCTTCTGCTCTTTCAGTATATCTCTAATTTCCTGCATTTGTTGCATCATCTCTTCCATGCAATCGTTTTTAGAATCCACCTGGTCCAGAGAGGAATCAGCCCTACCAAATTCAACAACATCCTGCATCTGCTCTGGAATTAATGCGGCATAATGTTTACGGCAAATCTCTGGAGAATTTCCCATAAGCTGTGAAATCTTATATAAGCTGATATTATTTTGAGCAAGATGGCTTCCAAACGTATGACGAAAATCAAGGCAAGACCAAGACAATCCTGATTCCTTGTTAATACCTCTAAGTGTCTGTGAAAAATTGTCAACATCCCACCGACAACCTTTTGGGGAAGGAAAATACCACAAAGCATTATCAGAAACAGAATACTGAGATAGAATCTCATATAAAGCAGTACTGATTGGAACAACTCGATTACGCTTGGTTTTAGGTTGCCAATACTCCCGCCCTATCGTTTTGGCCCTAATCTTTATCATTTTAGCATCTAAATCAACATCTTTGCATGTAAGCCACACAGCTTCCTCTCGCCTCAAACCTGCATAAATATACACAGCAACCATTGCCTTGATTTGAAAATCTCCGCTAAGAACTCCCATTTGCTCTGTAATTTGATCTTTATTAAGCCATGTAATCTCAGGGGCATTCTCTTTTTGACGCTTCACGCCCTCTACAGGGTGCTTATATCGCTTGTCCGGACAACGGTAACCATAGTGCTCAATCGCATAAACAAACAGACTGTTGAATACATCTCGAATCCTATTAGCTGTCTTGGGAGAGATTTTATCCATCAGCAATCTGCTTCGAATATGATTATTGATAATTTCAGGCGTAATTTGCTCCAGTTTCTTTACAACAACAAACTGCTTACCTACCTTATCATGAATTTTAGGACTATCAGTTTTTTGTTTCCGGTATTTCTTAGGGACTCGACTGCCTAATTCTAACGCTGGACAACAAGGACCAAAGATGTTACGCAAATAGGAAATGTCATTCTTAGCACTTTTTGAAGGTCGAACACCTTTGATATATTCACAAAAAGATTGCAAGAAGGTCTTAAACGGGGTGCTTGAGGTTTCTTCGAGTTGACCAATCAAATCAAGAGCTTCGATTTTCTTCTTTCGATCATGTGCAACTTTCTCAGACTTTGTTCGAAGAGACTGTTGAACAGGTTGTCCATTCACGAGATAATGAATCCACCAGATTTTGCCACGCTTGTAAATACTTGCCATGATATTTTTTCCTTTCCAAGAAAAAGTTTACCATAGCTTGCCCTTGAATATCTTACAGACTGATTATATAGCAATGATGTCTTTATTTTTTGCTACATTTTTGCTACAGTCGTAAATATCCATAAAAAAAGGGACAAGCTAAATGCTTGTCCCTGCGTGACTTACACAATGGCGGGGGCTGGATTCGAACCAACGACCTCCGGGTTATGAGCCCGACGAGCTACCAGACTGCTCTACCCCGCGACGAGTATTTAGTTGTTATAACACAGCCTTGACACAGGGTCAAGTCCTGTATTATCAAAGAGTTAGATTTTGTTTGATTTTTTCGGCGATTTCAGTCGCCTTGCCGTCCGGATACTGATAAGACGGCCAATGATTGAAAACACCATCGCCGGCATTTCTCGGAATAATATGAAAATGCACGTGCTCAACAACCTGCCCGGCGGCACTGCCATTGTTGCACAGTACATTATAGCCATCCGAATCCATCGCCTTTTGAATCGTGCCGCCCAAAACCGGAAGTACTTTGGCAATCTCCAGCATCGCTTTCGAATCAATCTGATCCAGCCGCGAACAATGACTCTTGGGGATCACCAATGTATGTCCATCGCTGACCGGCCCAATATCCAAAAACGCCAACACATGCTCATTTTCAAAGATCTTCACGGAAGGAATCTGTCCGGCAACAACTTTGCAAAAGATGCAATCCTGTTGATTCATCGACACATCCCTTCGATTTCAGCGTACCCCTACTTGCTTTTATCCGCGGCCGGTTTGCTCTCCTGTCCGGCATCGACCAACTGCAGCAGCACTAACTGGCCGCCGTCACCCAAACGGCGTTTGGGCAGCTTGATGATGCGGGTGTACCCGCCGGGACGGTCCAGGTAACGCGGTGCAATCTCGCTGAAGAGCTTACCGATAACGGTACCCTTCTTCACCATCTTGCCGTCTTCGTCGGCAAAAATCGCACGGTTGTTCAGCAAGGCAATCGCACGACGGCGGGCAGCTAAGTCGCCCTTCTTTGCCAGCGTAATCAGCTTTTCGGCAAAGCCGCGAACTTCTTTGGCCTTTTCCTGTGTCGTTGAAATCGTCTCATGTTCGAACAGCGACGATACCATATTACGCCGTAACGCAAGGCGGTGTTCGCCTGTCCTGCTTAAATGACGTCCTGCTACTCGATGACGCATATCTATCTACCCTTTTACTTTCTTTGGCAATTATTTACTATCGTTAACCAATATCGGTCATCCCCAGCGACAAGCCAAGGTCGGCCAGTTTCCGGCGAACTTCACGCAAGCTGGTCTTTCCAAAACTGCGAATTTTCAGCAGATCAGCCTCTGTCATCCGGGCCAGTTCACCGACGGTCTGAATAACGTTCGACTCCAGGCAGTTACCCGAACGAACCGTCAATTCCAGCGACTCAATCGGCATCGCCAGTTTGGCAGCCAATTCTTCGTCCACACCTTCCTGAGCGGTTTCTTCGGCCTGAACTTCTTCCTCAACCGTTTCTTCGCCAAGCTGTGCATACTGAACAAACGGGTTAATATATTTACGGAGAATCTTAGCCGCTTCAACCAGTGCCATCTCCGGTACAACCGTTCCGTCAGTCCAGATTTCGAGGTTCAGCTTATCATAGTTGGTTCGCTGCCCCACACGCGTATCTTCGGTTTTATAACGAACACGGACAACGGGTGAGTAAATCGCATCAATTTCAATGCGACCCAATTCCTGTTCGTAACGATCTTCGTCCGCAATTCGATCTGACGCAGGAGAATAGCCGCGACCGTTGCCGACTTCCATTTCGATTTCAAACGAAATATCTTCGGTCAGCGTCGCCAGCACCAAGTCCTTGTTGATAATCTCAATCGACGCATCACACTCAATCATCCCGGCAGTCACCGGACCGGCCTTATCAGCCGTCACTTTAACCACCTTGGTCTCATCGCCCTGCATCCGGACGATCAGCTTTTTGGCGTTCATGACAATAGCGGTGACATCTTCCATCACGCCCTCAACAGACATGAACTCATGATCCACGCCGGAAACTTTAATTGATTCAACCGCACTACCTTCCAGAGAAGAAAGCAGGATACGACGCAGGCTGTTGCCGATCGTCGTCCCAAAACCGCGTTCAAACGGCTCGATAGAAAATCGACCGTAAGTGTCGGTTGAAATATGCTCATCTCTTTCCACTCGCGTGGGTAATTCAAGTCCTCGCCAGGTTACTCTCATAAATCGGCCTCCTAATCAGTCGAGTCGATGTTCTCAGCGGCGCCCTTAAAGGCCATAAGGATCAAGCCACTCTCTGGTATCGGCCCGGGTTAATCATACAAATCTTATTATTTTGAACAGAATTCAACAACGAGCTGTTCTTCAACCGCCAGTTGTACATCATCGCGTGTGGGCAAACCAACGATCGTTGCCGTCGGTTTCGCTGCATCCAACTGAAGCCAGCCCTGAACAGCGAAATTCGGATTGCTTTCGATCTGTTCCTTGACAATCTTGCGGCTCTTATCGGAATTCTTCAGCGTAATCGTATCACCAATTTTCATCGTAATATCCGGGATATCGACGCGGCGACCGTTCAGATAAATATGTCCGTGTGTAACGAGCTGACGGGCAGCCTTGCGAGAAGGAGCAAAGTTCAGCTTGTAAATCACGTTATCCAGGCGACGTTCCAGCAGTTCCAGCAGGATCTCACCGGTGTTACCGGTTCGGCGTTCAGCCTGACGGAAATAAATCATAAACTGCTTTTCCATCAGCCCGTAATAGCGTTTAACTTTCTGCTTTTCCCGCAGACGTACGCCGTAGTCACTGCGTCGGCCTCGACGCCAGCCGTGCATACCCGGAGCCATACTGCGCTCACGTTTTTCAACCGAACATTTTGCAGTTTCGCAGCGAGAACCTTTCAGCATCAGCTTCATGCCTTCCCGGCGACAAAGTCTGCATGATGGACCAATGTATCGTGACATCGTTTAACCGTTCCTTTTATCTTAAATCTTTAAACTCGTTTGCTAATGTGTAATGATCACAATCAAAATTCCCGTTGATACGCGGCACTGTCATTTTGCGGCCGTCAGTTTCGATCTTCCTCGCGGGAATTTACTACCCTAAAGGGTATTATACACGCCGGCGTTTTTTCGGACGACAACCGTTGTGCGGAATGGGCGTGACATCCTCAATAGAGGAAATCCGCAAACCAGCCTGCTGAATCGCAGAGATGGCGGATTCGCGACCCGACCCCGGCCCTTTCACGCGAATTTCAACTTCACGCAGACCATATCGCATCGCGGCCTTCGCACACTTCTCGGCCGCTTTTTGCGCCGCAAACGGAGTGCTCTTACGAGAGCCCTTAAAGCCGACGGACCCGCCGGAATCCTGACAGACAACACCGCCGTCCGGATCGGAGATCGTCACCAGCGTATTATTGAAGGTCGCCTTAATGTGGACGATGCCACGGACGACATTTCTTCTGACTTTACGTTTGGTACTTTTTGCCATTTTCTTTTCGTTCCTAAGATTTTATCGACTTCGTAATCGCTTGGCGATCGATTAACGCATTTCCTTAACGCCCTTTTTGCCGGCAACCGTCTTTTTCTTGCCCTTGCGTGTTCGGGCATTACTCTGGGTCATCTGCCCGCGAACCGGCATCCCGCGACGATGGCGAATCCCGCGATAACAGGCGATATCTTTCAGACGCACGATATCCTGCGAAACCTGACGTCGCAACTGACCTTCCACGGGATAGTCCCGTTGAATGATCTGCGCGATCTTCGTCACTTCCTCTTCCGTCATTTTCCCGGCCTTCAACGCTCCGTCGATACCGGCTTCGTCCAAAATCAACTGCGCCCGATAGCGACCGATTCCGTGGATATACGTCAACGCAATCCAGGCTTGTTTATTATTCGGAACATCAACACCAACTATACGCGGCATAATAACTCCTGTACCTGTAAAAGTTCTACTCTAATTCACCCTTAACCCTGACGCTGCTTATGACGCGGATTCGCTGAACAAATCACACGCAGAACGCCCTTGCGCCGGATGACTTTACAATTCTCACAAATTCGTTTTACTGAGCTTCTTACTTTCATAACACACCTTCGCTTTACAAAGTGCTTTTTAATTTCGTAACACAATACGACCACGGGTCAGGTCATACGGACTCATTTCAACCGTAACCGTATCACCGGGCAGAATGCGGATAAAGTGCATTCTCATCTTTCCCGACACGTGAGCCAGAATCTGATGCCCGTTTTCAAGTTCCACACGGAACATCGCATTGGGCAGCGCTTCAATAACCTTCGCCTCGAGTCTGATTGCGTCTTTTTTTGCCATTCGTTTCTATTCTTTTAACGTTGTTCGATCTGATCCCACGGTGTCAGGACTTCACATCCACCTTCAACCACCGCAATCGTATACTCAAAATGCGCCGAGCATTTTTTATCTTTTGTAATCACGGTCCAACCGTCGGACAGCGTCTTCACCGAAGCAGTCCCCATATTGACCATCGGCTCAACCGCCAGAACCATGCCTTCTTTGAGAACAATGTCATGACGAAGCAGGTCGCGGCTGACAAAATTCGGCACTTTCGGGTCTTCATGCATCTCGGTGCCGATGCCGTGGCCGACATAATCTTTGACCACGGAAAACTTCGCCTCTTTCGCCGATGCTTCCATCATGCCGGCGACGGTACTCCATTTAACACCGGGTGCCATATTCTCAACGGCAATCTTAAGCAAACCGTGCGTCACGTCCAGCAACCTCTGCCGTTCGGGTATAATCTCGCCAATACCCGTGGTAAACGCCGCATCGCCGCAATAGCCGTTCAACTTGACACCATAATCGACACTGAGAATGTCGCCCTCTTTCAGAACGACCTTCTTCGACGGAATCCCGTGAACAAGCTGCTCATTGACCGAAGCACAAATAGCACCCGGAAACGGACGATCCATATACGGGCACGGCACACCTTTGAACAAGGCAATGGCACCGGCCTCATGAGCCATATCCAAGGCTATCTGATCCAACTCGGCCGTCGTAACACCCGGTTTTGCACACTCTTTTAATTTTGAAAGAACCTTCGCAACCAGCATACCGGCATTACGAAGCATATCTATTTCTCGCCTGCTCCGAAGCGTTATCGGCATCTTAAACTCACCTAACCCTTCAGGGCATCTAACTTTTCAAGAACGTCCGCCGTGACTTTGTCGATTTCCTGGTTGGCGTCAATATCAAGAATCGTATTGCCTTTTTCCTGATAATAACCGACAACCGCGGCGGTTTGTTCGTCATAGATTTTCAAACGGTTGGCGACCACATCCGGCGTATCATCCGGACGCTGAACCAAGTCGCCGCATCCCTTATCGCACTGACCGTCAACCTTCGGCTTCAGGTTTTCAATGTGATAAACCGCGCCGCAAGCCGGACAACTCCGGCGACCTGTCATGCGGGAAATTATCGCCTCATTCGGCACCTGCAAATTCACGATCGCATCAATTTTCTCGCCCGCGGCAGTCAAAGCGGTATCAAGTCCGTCGCCCTGGGCAACCGTACGCGGAAAACCGTCCAACACATAACCGGACTCGGGAGCCTTCTTGATCGCACCGATCATCATATCAATGATCAGGTCATCAGGAACCAAAGCTCCGCTGTCCATATAGCCCTGAGCTTTTTGCCCCAATTCGCTGTTGGCTTTGCGTTCGGCACGCAGAATATCACCACTGGACATGTGAACCATGTCGTATTTTTCAATAATTCGTTTGCACTGAGTGCCTTTGCCCGCACCGGGAGGTCCAAGAAGTATCAATTTCATCGGAAGGCCCCTTTAATTTTGGAGTCGCTAAATCCTTCGTAGTTACGCATAATTAAGTTCGCCTCAATCCGCTGAACCAAATCCAGCGAGACGCTGACAACAATTAAAAGACCCGTTCCACCCAGGAACGACGCCACCATATAGGGGACACCAATCAACTGAGTTACCAGGCTCGGAACCACCGCGATAAATGCCAGGAACGCCGCACCAAAGAAAGTAATGCGAATCATCACAGTTTCCAGATACTCAGCCGTACGATGGCCCGGGCGTAAACCCGGAATAAAGCTGCCGCGGTCACGCAGATTCTTGGCCATATCTTTCGGCTGGAACTGAACCGTCGTCCAGAAATAAGCAAACAGGAAAATCATCACGACGAAAACAACATTATAAGTAAACGCTGTCGGCCCGAATGCTTCATAAACCTGTTTTAAGACATTGGAGTTGGCCAAAGCCGGAATCCGTGTCAATTGCTCAAAAATAATCGGCGGAAACATCATCAAGCTCGATGCAAAAATAATCGGCATCACACCACCGTGGTTAACCCGCAGCGGCAGATAATGTCGCTGCCCGCCGTACATCTTGTGGCCGCGCATCTGCTTGGCCTGCTGAATCGGAATCCGACGCTGGCCCTGCGTAATTAAAATCGCTCCGGCAACCACAAAAACAAAGGCCGCCAGAAGGAAAATCAGCGTTCCCGGACCATATTGAGCATCGGAACCAATCCGGAAATCCATATATTTAACGACTTCACGAATCGCCCACGGCATCCGCGACAAAATACCAGCCATGATAATCAAGCTGATACCATTGCCCATACCGTATTCATCAATCTGCTCACCCAGCCACATCAAAAACAGTGTCCCCGCCGTCATCCCCACGATACCCATCAGAGTCGCCTGAACTTGCATGCCGGCAAAAATATATTCCTGACCGACAAACATTTTCATATACATCAGTGCCTGGACAATACATAAAGGCACCGTTAGATAGCGCGTGTACTCCTGTATCTTCTTATGACCGGCAGCGCCTTCCTGCTTGAGCTTTCGCAATTGCGGCAAAACCTCGCCCAACAGCATCAGAATAATGGACGCCGAGATATACGGCATAATCCCAAGACCGAACAGACTGGACTTACTCAGCGTTCCACCGGTAAACATCTGCATATAGTCGGCCGCACGCCCCATCGGCGTATCGTCTCCGCGGTCTTCCGAAGCTTGTTCAATCTTCGCTGAATCAAAGCCAGGAACGGGAATAAAGAATCCAATCCGGTAAATACACAGCAGTGCCAGTGTAAACAGGATCTTGTTTCTTAAATCCGGTACCTTAAAAATATTCACAAATGTGCCAAGCATTGTTTATCCTTCCCTGTTAGGCTCAGGCAACTACTTTCGCAGAACCGCCGCATCCGGAAATCTTTTGTTCAGCGCTCTTGCTGAACTTGTGAGCGGTTACATCCAGTTTTTTCGTTAATTCACCGTCGCCGAGAATCTTGATTTTGCTCTGGCGGGAATCCACCAGCCCGGCACTGATCAGTTCGTCAACACCCACGGTCGTGCCGTCGTTGAAAACGCGTTCCAACTGTGAAACATTCACGATTTCATAATGGGTCGCAAATTGTGCGTTATTAAAGCCGCGTTTGGGTAACCGGCGAAACAGCGGCATCTGGCCGCCTTCGTTCGCAAGGTGCGTCGATGCACCCGCACGGCTTCCGTAGCCTTTGTGTCCACGGCCAGCGGTCTTGCCCTGACCGCTGCCTTTGCCGCGACCAACGCGTTTTCGTTTCGGATCAGCTCCGACGATTGCTGTTATTTCATTGCTCAACATATCGTTCTTACCACCTTTTTTCAACGTCGATCTCTACGCCTCGCAGAGATTCGATGGTTTCCTTGTCACGCAGTCTTGTTAATCCGTCCATCACCGCTTTGACGACATTCTTGGCCGAGCGGCTGCCGTTAATCTTTGTCAGGACGTTACGCACACCGGCATACTCCAGTACCGCACGAACCGTCGAGCCGGCAATTACACCGGTACCCGGACTGGCCGGCAGCATCGTCACTTGTGTCGCTCGACACTTGCCGACGATGGGATGGGGAATCGTGCCGTCAATAATCGGAACCTTATTCAGATTCTTCTTGGCATCTTTGACAGCCTTTTCAACCGACGGCGGAACTTCATTGGCCTTGCCATAACCATAGCCGACAGTCCCGTTACGGTCACCAACCACAACCAGAGCAGCAAAGCTGAACCGACGACCACCTTTAACGACTTTGGCGTTACGGAAGACCTTGACCACTGTATCTTCCAGCGGTTGTTCCGTTTGAATGTCTGTTCTTATTTCTTCAGCCAACTTCTATCTCCAATTTGACGTTTTGATTTTCGTTTACAGTGCCAATCCGGCTTCACGAGCGGCATCTGCAAGAGCTTTAACCCGGCCGTGAAACCGATAGCCGTTGCGGTCAAAACAAATCGCTTTAATCCCGACGCCCATCGCCTGCTTGGCAACAGTCGTACCGACGATCTTCGCCGCATCCTGGTTACCGCCATATTTAATGCTGTCACGCAAGCCCTTGGCCCGGCTGCTGGCTGACGCCAGCGTCACCCCGGCCATATCATCGATGATCTGGGCATAAATATGCCGGCCTGAACGGAAAACAACCAACCGCGGGCGTTCCGGCGTACCGAAAATCTTCCGGCGTGACCGCCAGTTGCGTCGTGTTCGTGCTTTTTTAATTCGTTCGTTCTGCATCTTTACCGATTTCCTTTTATTGTTCACTGTTAAGCGGCTTCAACACCGCGATAACAAAAGCTTACGCTGCTATTAACCGCCTGCACCAAAGGCCTTGCCCACTTTACGAGCCACATGCTCATCTGCGTAGCGAATCCCCTTGCCCTGATACGGCTCCGGCGGACGAACCTTGCGAACAACCGCCGCAAACTGGCCCAGTTCCTGCTTGTCCGGACCCGACAGAGAGAACAACGCCGGCACATCGTTACCGCGAGTCGCCGGGGTCTTGATGTCAATCTTGACACTCTTCGGGATCGGCAGTTCAATCGGATGACAGAACCCAACGTTCAGAACAAGCTTACCGCCCTGCTCTTTCAGGTTGTAACCGGTTCCGAAAATCTGCATCTTCCGTTCAAAGCCATCAGTCACGCCAACGATCATGTTGTTAAGCAGTGCCCGCATCGTCCCATGCAGTGCCCGTCTGGCGCGGTCACCGAAATCAGCATTGTCCACAACAATCGAATCGCTTTCAACTTTGACCTCGATATCCGGATGACATTCCATCTCAAGTGTGCCCTTCGGGCCGGTCACTTTAAAGCTGCGACCCGTTTGTTCGACCTTGACACCACTTGGAATTGCAATTGGTTTTTTTCCTATACGACTCATATTAGCTCACCATGCAAATCAGTTCACCGCCGACATTCTCAGCGCGACATTTTCTATCACTCATTACGCCTTTACTGGTTGATATGACCGAAATTCCCAAGCCACCCATCACGCGGGGCAAATCAGCAGTGCCCTTATAGACGCGACAGCCAGGCTTGCTGGCTCGATCAATCGTTGTAATCACGGGACTTCCGTCCGGTGTATACTTCAGAAAGACACGAAGAATACCTTGCTTATTATCATCAATCCGATCAAAGTCGGTGATGTAACCTTCCTCTTTCAATACGGCGGCAATACCCAGACAAATCTTCGAGGCCGGGATTTTCACGTCTTCGCGACCGATGCGTGAAGCATTCCGTATTCTTGTCAGCATATCCGCAATGGGATCACTTAAACTCATGCAACTAACTCCATATTCTTGGGTTCGTTTACTGTTTCCTTAATTACCAGCTTGCCTTCTTGACGCCGGGAATTTTGCCTTCATTGGCCATCGTCCGGAAACAAATACGACAGACTTTAAACTTGCGATAGACCGCACGAGCCCGTCCGCAAATCTCGCAGCGAGTATAACCGCGACTTCTGAATTTCGGCTTTGCTTTTGCTTTATTTTCAAGTGCCGTTGTCGACATAAATAGACTCCAATACCTCGTTTGTTAATGCTTACGCCCTGAAAGGCATCCCGAATAACTTCAGCATCTCGCGTGCTTCGTCGTCGCTGCCTGCCGATGTTACAAACGTTATATTCATTCCCTGCTGGGTTTCAATTCTGGCCGGATCGATTTCCGGAAAAGCGCTCTGCTCATCCAGGCCCATCGAATAGTTACCGCGACCGTCAAAGCCTTTCGGATTCAAACCGCGAAAGTCCTTCACACGGGGAATCGCCAGGTTGATCAGACGATCCAGAAACTCAAACATGCGTTCTTTGCGAAGCGTGACCTTCAAGCCGGTCTTGTCGCCTTCCCGAACCTTAAAGTTCGAAACACTGCGTTTGGCCTTGCAAATCAGGGGCTTCTGACCGGTTATCACCGTCAGATCCTTGAAAGCGTTATCCAGGAACTTCTTATCCTGAACAGCCTTGCCGACACCCATCGAAACTACAATCTTTTGCAGTTTCGGCACGGCCATCGAACTGCCGTACTGGAACTGCTCCTGAAGTGCCGGAGCGACTTTGCTTTTATATACGTCTTTTAAGCGAGCCATCGATTATCCTTTTAACCTCAATTTACGGTTATTTCTTTGCCTTCGTTACCACACCAATTTCCGAACCGTCAACCGCCATGCGTTTCTTGGTGCCTTTGGCGTCCGTTGTAAAACGAACTCGGACGCCTTTATTGGATTTTGTACTGACCGGTTGAACATTGCTGATATGGATCGGACGTTCAATTCGAATACGTCCGCCCTGCGGATTCTGCTGCGAAGGACGAACATGCTTATGCGCTAGGTTAACACCCTCAACCAGAACCCGGTCCTTGCCCGGAATCACACGCATAACCTTGCCCTTAGCGCCTTTATTCACGCCCGCAATAATTTCTACCGTATCACCTTTTTTAACATGTCTTGCTGCCATGGATATCCTCTTTTCCGTATGACGGACTCTAAACCACTTCACTGGCCAGAGAGACGATCTTCATAAAATTCTTTTCACGCAACTCGCGGGCAACCGCACCAAAAATACGGGTCCCGACCGGATTCTGATCCTCGCCGATCATCACCGCGGCATTGCTGTCAAAACGTACATAACTGCCGTCGGGCCGACGAATCGGATACTTCGTGCGAATGATCACGCAACGATATACTTTTTTCTTATCCAACGGGCAGTTCGGAAGGTGTTTCTTGATCGCAACAGAAACAATATCGCCCACGGATGCTGTCGGACGCACTTTTTTACCTTTGCGTGAACTGCCTCTGCCCAGCACCTTAATGCACTGTGCTGTTTTAACGCCGCTGTTATCAGCGATTTCTAACATGCTTTCTTGCTGAATCAATGGTCCGCCCTTTATTCTGTCACTGCTTTTTTCAATACTTTCACCAGACGCCAGTTCTTGGTCTTGCTGATCGGCCGGCATTCCGCGATTTCTACAAGATCGCCAAGAGACGCCAGGTTCTTCGGATCGTGAACGCCCAATTTCGTGCGGCGACGGATATATTTCCCGTAACGCGGATGCTTGACTTTATAATCAATTTGACAAGTAATACTCTTGTCGCCGCTGCGACTAACAACCGTCGCTTTTGTCGTTGTCTTGACTTCTTTTGTTTCCATGCCTTGCTGGCCCTTACTTTTGATCTTGATTCATAATGGTTTTAACCCGTGCGATATCGCGACGTACATTACGAATCGCATGTCGGTTTTCCAGATTCTCAGTAACGGCTTGACCGCGAAGGTCAAAAAGCTGGCGTTGAAGCTTTTCCAGCTTTTCCTGCCGTTCATCGGATCGCATTTCTCTGATTTCAGAAGCTTTCATTGTGTTCTCGTATCCTTATCCAAGCGTATGTCTGCGTGCGACAAACCTGCATTTTACCGGCATCTTATGAGCCACACGAAGCAGGGCTTCTTTCGCCACATCCTCTTCGACGCCGCCGATTTCATACAACACCATTCCCGGTTTGACAACAGCCACCCAGCCTTCAACCTCGGCCTTACCCTTACCCATTCGTGTTTCCAACGGTTTCTGAGAATAAGAGTGGTCCGGGAAGATCCGAATATGAATCTTACCTTCACGTTTCAAAAAGTGCGTTGCCGCAATACGGCCCGCTTCAATCTGACGACCGGTAATCCAATGCGGTTCCAGTGCCTGAAGGCCAAACTCGCCAAACGCCACATAGTTACGACGACTGGCGTTGCCCTTCATCTTGCCACGCATGTGTTTACGATATTTAACTCTTTTTGGCATTAATGCCATGGCTGTAATCCTTTAAACTGTTAGCTGTTATCCTGATTCGTTTCTGTCGGTGCCTGCTCAGCAGGCGCTGCTGCGGGAGCCGCAGGTGCTGCGTCAGTTTTCGTCTCTACCGGAGCCGGTCGGGATGAACCACTGCGTCCACCACCCGAACGTCCGCCGCCTGATCGACCACCACCACCGGGACGACCACCACCAGGGCGACCGCCGCCGGGACGACCGCCACGACGAGGCTTATTCTGAATAATCGGCGTAATTTCTTCGCCGAACTTACCTTTATAGATCCACACCTTGATGCCAATAGCACCGTAAGTTGTCCGGGCTGTTGCGGAACCGTAGTCCACATTGGCATCCAGCGTCTGCAGCGGAATGCTGCCGAGCTTTTGAACTTCACTGCGGGCAATTTCAGCACCCGAAAGACGACCGCCGCACATCACCTTCACACCCAAGGCACCGGCGTTCATCGCACTTTCGCAGGACATCTTCATAATACGGCGATACGCCGCACGCTTTTTCAATTGCCCTGCAATATTTTCAGCAACCAGCTTGGCATCCAGAGCCGGCTCTTTGATTTCGATGACATTCACGCTGATCTTGCGGTCGATCAGATGCTCAAGCTCTTCACGCAGCTTATCAACTTCTGCACCGCGAGGGCCAATCACCATGCCCGGGCGAGCGGTATGCAGCGTCACCTTCACCTCGTTACGCGTGCGGGCAATCTCGGTCTTCGAAACCGCTGCATACGGAGGCTGCTGGTTGAACTTTTTGTCCACATAATCCCTGATCTTCCAGTCCTCAATCAAGAACTCGCCGTAATTCGCCTTCGGGGCAAACCACGTACTTTGCCAGTTGAGGGTGATACCCGTTCTAAAACCAATTGGAGATGTCTTTTGACCCATAATATTCCTGCTTTATAAAATTATCCTTGGGATACGGTTACATGAATATGGCTGGCTTCTTTGCGAATCGGATGTGCACGTCCGCGATCTTTGGGATGCCAGCTTTTTGTCCCGATACGACGACCGGCCTGGTCGGCGCGAGCTTCGAATACGAACAGATTATCAACGTCCGCTTCCTGTTCGTCAGCGTTGGCGATGGCGCTCTGCAAGACCTTCTTAACATGAACCGCCGCCCGCTTATTCGTGAAAGTCAGGACATCCAGTGCGTCCTGAACGTCACGGCCCGCAATCAGATCCGTCACCAAACGAACCTTGCGAGCGGACATCGGAGCATACCGATAACTGGCAGCCCAAGCGGAAATCGCGCCCACTTCAACGCCCAAACCGGAGGCCAAACGCTCAACATCTTCACGCCCCGGCTTCGGAGTATATTTTCCGTTCTTCCAGTTCTTGATCGCGGTCTTTGCGTCGTCCTGGCTCATACCACCACGTGCCAGATGCTCAGCCAACTGTGAATCAGAAACTTTCTGATCTTTACAAACGTCTTTTAATTTTTTTCCACTCAGCATATCTTTTTAACCTTACAATCGCCTTAGGGCTTTAATGATCCGGCCTACTTGCCGCCGGAGTGGCCTTTAAACGTACGAGTTAGTGAAAATTCACCCAATTTGTGTCCCACCATATCCTCGGACACCATGACCTTATGAAACATCCTGCCGTTATGAACTTCAAAGGTAAAACCGACGAACTCCGGGATGATCGTACAGGCTCGTGCCCACGTGCGAATCGGAGTTTTACTGCCGGATTCAATTTGCTTTTGAACCTTCATATAAACTTTTTCATCTACATAAGGGCCTTTTTTTGTCGAACGTCCCATTCAAAATCCTCTTCTTATTCTGGACTCATTTATTTTCTAAACTTTAGAGCGACGTCTTAAACAACCAGCTGAACACCACGGTTCGATTTACGACGACGAATAATTCGCTTATTGGAAACCTTCTTACGGTCGCGGGTTTTTCCACCCTTGGCCGGAAGACCGGTCGGCGAACAGGGATGACGTCCACCATTACTGCGGCCTTCACCGCCACCCATCGGGTGAGCCACCGGGTTCATCGCTTTACCACGAACATGCGGCTTGCGACCCATGTGACGTTTACGCCCCGCTTTACCGATCTTAACATTCTGGAAATCAGAGTTACTGAGCTGACCGATCGTAGCACGGCACTCTTTGCGAATCATCCGCATTTCGCCGCTGGGCAGAATAATGGTCGCCCAATCGCCTTCTTTAGCCATCAGACGGGCAACACCGCCGGCACTGCGTACCAACTTGCCGCCCTGTCCGGCAATCATTTCAATATTGTGAATCTCAACACCAACCGGAATCGATGCCAGCGGCATGCTGTTGCCGACTTTCGGCTCAACACTCGCGCCGCTTTCAACCTGCATCCCCACCTTGATACCATCCGGTGACAGGATGTAGCGTTTCTCACCGTCTTCGTATTGCAGCAGTGAGATAAAACAGTTCCGGTTGGGATCATACTCAATACTTTTAACCGTGGCGGTCATGTCGTTTTTATTCCGCTTAAAATCGATTAAGCGATAAATCCGACGCGCCCCGCCGCCGCGAAAACGACAGGTAACCTTACCGTGGTTATTACGACCACCGGTCTTTTTAATGCGTTTACACAACGTTTTCTCAGGCTTGTCGGTGGTCAGAACCGCCTTGTAGTCGATCACCGATGCGTTTCGACGTCCATTGCTTGTCGGTTTGTAAACTCGTATAGCCATAATTCTTATCTTACCTTTTCTTTACGTGTTCGCTTCTTAGAACAGGTCAATATGATAATCCGGGTGCAGCACGACAACAGCCTTTTTCCAGCTCTTGGAATAGCCGATGTGACGACCGCGACGACGGGGTTTACCCTTGACATTCGCCGTTCTGACATCTACAACTTTGACGTTATACAGGCTCTGAACCGCACTGCGGATCTGAACCTTATTGGCCTTCTTGTTAACCTCGAACGAATAGGCATTCTTCGTGTTGGCAAAATGAATTCCCTGTTCGGTAACCAGCGGCCTGATAATAATGTTATAATTGTCCACGATTCTATCCTGTATTTCTAATTAGTTTTCTTCTTATCGAGCAACGCGACAAAGGCATCTTTCGTAAAGAGAACTTTCTGCTTGTTGCAGATGTCGCCGGCGTTCAGATCGTTTGTAACGGTCACATCGACCTTCGGAATGTTTCGGGCAGATTTGTAGAGATTGATGTCTTGTTCAGAAAGGGTCACCAGGCAGCTTCGATCAATATTCAGGTTGCCCAGTACGCGAGAAAACTCGCCGGTCTTCGGAGCGTCAAACTTCAGCTCGTCAACCACAATCAGATTACCCGCCTGCAGTTTGACAAGCAAAGCGGAATCACACGCCAAACGACGCTGCTTCTTCGGCATGCGTTTGCCAAAGTCACGATTGACCTTCGCAAATGCCACACCACCGCCGGTACGAACGCAGGTTCGAATTCCACCCATACGGGCGTTACCGGTGCCCTTTTGCTTGTAAATCTTACGGGTCGAGCCATCGACCATGCCGCGGCTTTTTGTCGCCGCCGTACCGACACGCTTGTTGGCGTGATACATGACAATCGCCTGCTTCAACAGGGCCGGACGAACTTCGCTGCCAAAGAGGCCCTCGTCCACCTGCAGGCTTTCTACTTCCTTGCCGTCTCGATTATAGACTTTTACGTCAATCATAATTCGTTATCCAAATCTTGTTATAATAGTTCCTGCGTTAGTTCTGGGGGCGTGTGTGTGAACTGCGAATCTCAACATAGCCGCCGGACGGTCCGGGGATCGCACCCTTAATGACTAACAGGTTCTTTTCTTCATCAATGGAAACCAGCTTATGGTGCTTGCTGGTCACGCGGGCCCCGCCCATACGGCCGGCCATGCGTTTACCCTTTTTCACGTTACCGCCGTGACCGGCATCCGATGCGTGCGACGAAATGGACCCCGGAGCACGGTGCTTACGTTCACAACCGTGAGATGCCGGAAAACCGCCAAAGCCGTGACGCTTCATAACACCCGCATAGCCTTTACCCTTGCTGGTCCCGCAAACATCGACGACCGTGGTGTCCGCAAAAACCGAAACACCTAACTCGTCACCGGCATTGCAGTCGACCTGCTCACCGTCAGCCAGGCGATACTCCCGAACAAAACGCTTCGAGGTCGTATTCGCCTTCTTGGCGTGACCTTCAGCAGGCTTTTTAATCCGAGAAGCCTTGACATCGTCAAAACCCATCTGGACGGCATCATAGCCGTCGGTCTCGGCCGTTTTCAACTGTGTCACAACACAGGGACCGGCTTCGACAACCGTCACGGGAATCATTTTGCCGGATCCATCATAAATCCGAGTCATTCCAACTTTTTTTCCAAGCAACATGGCCATTGTTTATTTCCTTAGTGCGTGTTGCAAATACTTTCGTTTATTCTATCATTTCGCGTTTTTCAACGCTGTTAACCAACATACTTATAGGACGATGGTGTAAGATTAGGCCTTAATCTTCACAAAAACGCCCGCAGGAACAACCAGCCTGTTTAAGGCTTCGACCGTGCGGGCATTCGCATCGTAAATATCAATCAAACGCTTATGAGTGCGCATTTCAAACTGCTCACGAGACTTCTTATTGACGTGAGGACTGCGAAGAACGGTGTAACGTTCAATACGCGTCGGCAGCGGAATCGGGCCGCTCACACGGGCGTTAGTGCGACGGGCCTGCTCAACAATTTCCTTCGCCGAGCTGTCCAGTGCACGGTGGTCATAAGCTTCCATTCGGATTCTAATTTTTTCGGTATCTACCATGGTTTACCCTTAATTTGCTACCTACAGTGTCGCCAAATAATATGGAAAGCTGAGAAAAATACCAGCTCACCGTGTAAAACACAAGTTATTAATGCAGAAAAAGCGTTGAAATTTAGAAAAATTAACGTTTTTCTCATTCAATCAGGCAGGAAAGACATCTATTCGTCTTCCTTAAAGTCGCGGCCCGCTGCTTTGGGCGTCAGGAGCCTTGTTTACCGGCTCTCGTTTTCGGTCACTTAGGTCAAAAAGCCATTTTTTGGCCTACTTTGCCATCCATGTACCATTTTCAGCGAAATGATCAGCCCAACTCGTTCACGCGTGTAAATCCTTTACACGCTCGCTCCGGCTGAAAAGCTCTCTAATTAACAAAATTCTACACTATTGTCAATAGCCTAATAATATTTTTTCTGAAATTTGTTCAGGAACTTTCTCGTAATTCAGCGGTTCCATCGAAAAGCTGCCCCGACCACCGGTTGCACTACGGATCTGGCTGGAATAGCCGAACATTTCCGCCAACGGAACCTTCGCATCCAGCACACGCATATTGCCGTGCATCCGGGCATCGCCAATCTCACCCCGTTTGGCAACCAGTTGCCCCTGAACCGCTCCATAATTAGGTTCGGGAACCACAATCTGCACCCGCATCACCGGTTCCAAAAGCACCGGACCGGCCTTGGAAAGAATATCCTGAACAGCCATCACCGCGGCCTGCTCAAAAGCGATTTCCGAGGAATCCACCGCGTGAAACGATCCGTCAATTAACGTAACCTTCGCCCCCACAACGGGATAGCCCGACAACGCCCCGCTGGCTAAACCCTCTTTGACACCGCTTTCAACCGACGGGATGTACTCTTTGGGAATCACCCCGCCAACCGTCTTGTTTTCAAAAACGTTTTCGCGAAGATAGTGCCCGTCATCATCAAATAACGGCTCAATTTCAATCACGACATGACCAAATTGCCCCCGACCACCGGTCTGACGGACGAATTTGTTCTCTTGCCTTGCTTTTTTGCTGATCGCTTCACGATACGCCACGCGCGGTTTTCCAACCCGAACGTCCACGCCTAAATCACGCACCAGCTTATGCTCCAGCACTTCTAAATGCAGTTCACCCATGCCGCTGATAATCGTCTGACCGGTTTCTTCATCGAAATTACAGCCAAACGTCGGGTCTTCCCGCCGTAACAACCCCAGAGCCTCGCCCAGTTTAACCCGATCCGCCGCCGACCGCGGCTCAATCGACATACTGATAACCGTTTCCGGAAATGTAATGCTCTCCAGAACAATGTTGTTTTTGGTATCACAAAGCGTATCGCCGGTCAGTGTCTCTTTGAGTCCTACCACCGCCACAATATCACCGGCATGGGCCTCGTCCAAATTCTGCCGGCTGTTGGCGTGCATCTGATAAATACGCGTAATATTCTCTTTTCGGTCACGGTTGCTGTTTAAAACCCGGCTGCCGCTCTTGAGCGTGCCCTGATACACCCGGAGAAAGTACAAATCACCGTGTTTATCACTGGTGATTTTAAAGGCTAAAGCGACAAACGGCTTGTTCGGATCACAAACCACGTCAACCGGCTTATCCGTATCCCCCTGCTTATGTCCCAACGCATGCGGACGCTCCGTCGGTGACGGCAAATACATTGGAACTGCGTCAATAAGCTTGCGAACGCCGATATTCTTCAATGCCGAACCGAGCAGAACGGGATTCAATTTCCCCTCAAGGGTCCCTTTCCGAAGTCCGGCAATAATTTTTTCATTCTTAATCGGATCATCATTGATATACGCTTCCATCAGCGATTCATCAAATTCCGCTGCCGCTTCGATCATCGCATGTCGTGCGGTCTCGGCAGCCTCTTTCAGCTCTTCCGGAATATCCTCTTCATAGAAACTGGCTCCGGTTTTCTCCTGCTTAAAATAAAACGCCTTCAGCGTCAGCAAATCGATCAAACCGAGAAAATTTGATTCGGCCCCAATCGGAATCTGAACCGGCACCGGATGGGCCAGCAACTTGTCGCGAATGCTATCGACAGCCATTTCAAAATCAGCGCCGATCTTATCCATCTTATTAATAAAGCACAAACACGGCAGATCGTATTTTTGACCCTGCCGCCACACCGTTTCACTTTGTGCCTGAACACCCTCAGAAGCATCAAACACTGCAACCGCCCCGTCCAATACACGCAAGGATCGCTCAACCTCAGCCGTAAAATCAACGTGTCCCGGCGTATCAATCAGGTTGATATCAAAACCGGCCCAGGGACATTTGGTCGCCGCAGAGGTGATGGTGATGCCGCGCTGCTGCTCTTCTTCCATGAAATCCATAACCGCAGTGCCGTCATGAACCTCACCGATCTTATACGTAATCCCGCTAAAGTACAGAATCCGCTCCGTCACGGTGGTCTTACCCGCATCGATGTGGGCCATGATCCCAATATTCCGAACTTTTGACAAATCAGCGGCCATAAATTTACCTATTTCTTCCACTATATCTACTTAGCGACTATTAGAACAAAAAAGAAGCCACGGATTTTCTACAGAAAATCCGTGGCTTCTTAAAAATCGAATCAATTACCACGCGAAGTGGGCAAACGCCTTGTTCGCCTCTGCCATACGATGGACATTCTCACGAGTGGTCATCGCAGTGCCTTCTTTACGGTAAGCATCCAGCAGTTCAGTCGAAAGGCGGATCGCCATCGGCTTGCCCTTTTTACCGCGTGAGGCCGCCAGAATCCAGCGGAACGCCAGGGCCTGCTGACGTTTGGGGCGAACCTGCATCGGCACCTGGTAACTGGCACCACCGACACGTTTGCTGCGAACTTCCAGAAGCGGCTTGACGTTTTCAATCGACGTCTCAAACACTTCCAGCGGCGGAACGTCTTTGATCTTCTTCTCGATCTGCTTCATGGCGTCATAAAACACCTTGTAAGCAATGCTTTTCTTGCCGTCCCACATCAAACAATTGACGAATTTTGCTACCAGCTTACTGTTATACACCGCATCCGGCTTTAACTGCTGACTTGACGCTGTAAATTTCTTTGCCATGCTTTAGTACCCTGTTAGGTTTTGATGTCTGTTACGATTTCTTTGTACCGTACTTACTGCGACCCTGCTTACGATTGGCCGTACCGGCCGTATCCAGCGTCCCGCGAACAACGTGGTAACGCACACCGGGAAGGTCACGTACACGACCGCCGCGAATCATAACCGTACTGTGTTCCTGAAGGTTATGGTCAATACCCGGAATATAAGCAGTCACTTCCTTGCCGTTGGTTAAACGCACACGCGTGATCTTCCGCAATGCCGAGTTCGGCTTCTTCGGGGTCTGTGTTCTAACGATCAGACACACACCACGCTTTTGCGGACAACCCGTAATATCCGAGATACGCTTGTTACCTTTTTTCTTTCTGCCATGTCTAACTAACTGATTAATCGTTGGCATTTTATCTCCAAACTAGTTTTGTTTTTTCTCTATCAAAATAAGCCCATAGGGCCGTTATTCCTACGAATCCAATCCCAAAGCCGCCTTGACAGCCTTTTCCGCAGCCGCTTCAGCTTCCTTGACCTCACGCAATTCCTCAAGCTGCTTCGGAATCGGTGCCTCGACCAAATGCTTGACACTCATATTCAGATACGGCTTAAACGCCGTTCCCGCCGGAATCAGGTGACCGAGGATAATATTTTCCTTCAATCCGCGTAATTCGTCGATTTTACCGCCAAGCGAGGCCTCTGTCAACACTTTTGTTGTTTCTTGGAAACTTGCCGCCGACAGGAAGCTGTCAGACCGCAGCGAAGCCTTGGTAATACCCAGCAGCAGCGTATTGGCACTGGCCGGACGTGGTTTCTTGCCCTTAGCGGGTTCGCCGCCCAGAACTTCCACTTTTTCGTTGGCCGCTTCAATCTCTTCCTTGGTATAAACCTGGCCTTCGACCAGATCGGTATCGCCCTTATCAGCAATTTTCAAGCCCTTGGACAATTCGATATTGCCGCGGCGGAATTCAAACTTATCCACCACTTCAGCAGGCAGGAAGCCGCTGTCGCCGACATTTTCGATCTCAACTTTGTCCATCATCTGAGACAGGATAATCTCGACGTGCTTATCATTAATCGTTACGCTCTGAGCACGATACACATTCTGGATTTCACGCAGCAGATAGCGTTGAAGGGCTTCTTCACCCTTAATCCGCAGAATATCGTGCGGCACCAGCGGCCCATCAGTCAGGGCATCGCCCGCTTCCACCGTATCGCCGGTGTGGAAGTTCAGGTGACGGTCACGCGGAACGTGATGTTCTTTTTCCATCCCGGACTCATTTCGGACAATAATGGTCATCTTCCCGCGGCGTTTATCACTTTTCAGTTCAACCGTACCGGAAATCTCAGCCATTGCCGCCGGATCTTTCGGTTTACGGGCCTCAAAGATTTCCGTCACACGAGGCAGACCACCGGTAATATCCTGCGTACCACCTGAGCCACGCGGCAGACGAGCCAGCAGTTTACCCGCGGTAACGGATTCGCCTTCGTCCACTTCAATACGGGCCTTCGCCGGCAGATAGTGAACATCCAAAATCTTACCGTCTGCATCTTCAACAATGACCTGCGGGTGCTTGTCGCCTTTATGCTCAATCACAACCGGACGACCGGGCTGACCCTTGCGTTCTTCTTCGACACGCATCGTTTCGCCGTCGATCACATCGACCAGGCGAACCACACCGGGCACTTCCGCAAGAATCGGAATACGGTGCGGATCCCAGGCATACATCGGTTTGCCCTGTTTGATCTTTTCGCCGTCTTTCGTAACCAAAATACCGCCATAGGGCACCTTGAAACGCTCAAGCTCGCGGTCCTTATCATCCACAATCGCCATTTCACCGTTTCGGCGAAGGGCAATGGTGGTTTTCTGACCGTCCAGATCCACCTCAACCGGGTTCAGGTCAATATATTTGATAAATCCGTCACGCGGTGCTTTCTGGTCGGTTTCAATCAGCGAAACCGATGCAATACCACCGGTGTGGAACGTTCTCATTGTTAACTGCGTACCGGGCTCTCCAATCGACTGTGCCCCGATAATCCCCACCGCAAGACCCTGCTCGACAAGCTGGCTCGCACTCAGATCCCAGCCGTAACATTTCGCACAGATGCCTACTTCGCTTTCGCAGGTCAGCGGACTGCGGACGCGAATCGCATCCAGACCCAGTTGTTCGACCTTCACAGCCGCTTCCGGTGTGATGACTTCGTTTTCACGGACAATCATTTCATCGGTCATCGGGTTGCGAATATTGTCACGAGCGGTACGCCCGATGATCAACTGTTTCAGCGGAACGTCAACCGTCTCACCCTTATAGACCGTTGACTTGGTAATCCCCTGCAGCGTGCTGCAGTCGTGCTGGCTCACCATCACGTTTTGAGCAACGTCGGCAAGCTTACGTGTCAGGTAACCAGAGTCAGCCGTCTTCAGAGCCGTATCAGCCAGTCCCTTACGGGCACCGTGTGTCGAACTGAAGTATTCCAGTACATTCAGGCCTTCACGGAAGTTTGACTTAATCGGTGTTTCAATAATCTCACCACTCGGTTTGGCCATCAACGCACGCATACCGGCAAGCTGCTGAATCTGGTCGATACTACCACGAGCACCGGAGTGCCGCATCACCCAAATCGGGTTCAGGTAAGGTTTGCCGTCACGGACATCATTTTTCATCGCGTTCATCATCGCGTTGGTCACGCCAACACGGGCGTGTGTCCAGGCGTCAATGATCTGGTTGTAACGTTCACCTTCAGTCAGAATACCGTTATGGTAATTCTTCATGATCTTATCAACACGCTTTTGGGCGGCAGCAATAATCTCCGGCTTTTCATCCGGAATTCGAAGATCCGTTACACCAAAGCTAATGCCCGCCAGCGTCGCCTGTTTAAAACCAAGTTCCTTAATATTGTCCATCAGGTCAATCGTTGCACGGCTGCCGACGATATCAAAGCAATCCTGAATCACGTTGCCCAACCGCTTTTTATCCATCACCATATTATAGAACGGCATGTCCGGATGCAGAATATCGTTGAACAGGCATCGACCGGCGGTGGTTTCAATCACACCGCCTTTTTCCACGCCTCGCTCGCCAACAACGTTTTTACCTTCCGGCAGGCGAACCTTGACAATCGAATGAGCATGAACAACCCGCATATCCAGGGCGGTAATCGCCTCGGTGGTATCCCTAAAGAGCATGCCTTCGCCCTTTTGGTCAGCCGCCATATGCGTAATATAGTAGTTACCAAGAACCATATCCTGGGACGGCCCCAGCATCGGCTGGCCGCTCGCAGGCGAGAAAATATTATTCGTTGACAACACCAGCGTATGGGCTTCGACCTGCGCTTCGATACTCAGCGGCAGGTGAACCGCCATCTGGTCACCGTCAAAGTCAGCGTTAAAGCCCTGGCAGACCAGCGGGTGCAGCAGAATTGCGTTACCTTCGATCAGAACAGGCTCAAACGCCTGAATACCCATTCGGTGCAGCGTCGGAGCACGGTTCAGCATAACAGGATGCTGATGAATCACTTCTTCCAGAATATCCCAAACATGCTCTTCGCGGCGTTCCAACATGCGTTTGGCGCTTTTAATCGTATCCGCCAGACCGCGGTCTTTCAGTTTGCGAATGATAAACGGCTGGAACAGTTCCAGGGCAATCTTCTTGGGCAGACCGCACTGATACAGTTTCAGTGTCGGACCCACAACGATGACCGAACGGGCCGAATAGTCCACACGCTTGCCCAGCAGGTTTTCACGGAAACGTCCCTGCTTGCCTTTAATCATATCCGTCAGCGACTTCAGCGGACGGTTGTTGCTGCCCAATACCGGGCGCCGGCAGCGGCTGTTGTCCAGCAGTGAATCGACCGCCTGCTGGAGCATCCGCTTTTCGTTGCGGATAATGACTTCCGGCGCGTTCAGGTCGATCAGTTTTTTCAAACGGTTGTTCCGGTTGATAATCCGGCGATACAGATCGTTCAGGTCACTGGTAGCAAAATTGCCGCTTTCCAGCATCACCAGCGGACGCAGATCCGGCGGAATCACCGGGGCCACTTCCATGATCATCCACTCGGCTTTATTATCACTGGCCTTGACCGCGTTGACGATTTTCAAACGCTTGGTCAGGTCTTTGATTTTTTGCTTGCTGTTGGTCTCATTGATCGCCTGACGCAGTTCAACGCCGAGCGTTTCCAAATCCAGTCGCTGAAGCAGTTCTTTGATCGACTCGGCACCCATCGAAGCACGGAAACAATTACCGTACTTATTCAGAGCGTCACGGTACTCATCTTCGCTCAAAAGCTGCTTTTCTTTCAGCGGGCTTTGCCCGGGATCGGTCACGACATAATCCTGGAAATAGACGACCTTTTCAACATCAGAGGTCTTCATTCCCAGCAAGGTACTCAGTCGACTCGGTAGTGCCTTGAAATACCACAGGTGAACCACCGGGGCCGCCAGGTTAATGTGCCCCATGCGTTTACGGCGAACGCGACTGTGCGTCACTTTCACCCCGCAGCGGTCACAAATAATCCCTTTGAATTTCGTACCTTTATATTTACCGCAGGAACATTCCCAGTCACGTTCCGGGCCAAAAATACGTTCACAGAACAGACCGTCTTTTTCCGGACGATAGGTGCGGTAATTGATCGTTTCAGGCTTGCGCACTTCACCAAACGACCAGCTCCGAATATCATTCGGGCTTGCCAGCATAATCTTTACCGAACCGTAGTCATTAATACGATCGTAAATTGATTCTACCATGTCAGGACCAACTCCGATTAATGTTTCTTTTTCCCGTCATTTCAGCGGGCCTTTAGTACGCTCCTGCTTCACACATCCGACCATCGTTAGATCGGCGTCGTTCCAATCCGCTTCTTTTCAAGCTGAATGTTCAGACCCAATCCGCGAATCTCGTTACACAGCACATCAAACGAGATCGGCGTGCCGGCCTCAAGGGTATTCGTCCCCTTGACCATCGATTCATAGATCTTGGTACGGCCTTCAATATCATCACTCTTGACTGTCAGCAGTTCCTGAAGCGTGTAAGCGGCACCATAAGCTTCCAGTGCCCACACTTCCATTTCACCAAATCGCTGACCGCCGGTCCGCGCTTTACCACCCAGCGGCTGCTGAGTAATCAGACTGTAAGGACCGGTTGAACGAGCGTGAATCTTTTCATCCACCAAATGGTGAAGTTTCAGCATATACATATAGCCGACCGTCGCACGCTGATCGAACGCTTCACCCGTACGACCATCATAAATCTGCGTTTTCAAGGTCGGTGGGATCTGGGCATAGATCTCATTGGGAGGCGGCACTTCCCGATTGGCTTGGCAGTCTTCAATGCGTTTGCGGACATGAGCGTTGGCCTCTTCGGTCACCGCGTAAATATCCTCTTCCGTCGCCCCGGCAAAGACCGGCGTGACCGCATCAAAACCAAGCACTTTCGCCGCCCAGCCCAGATGGGTTTCCAGAATCTGTCCCACGTTCATACGGGACGGTACACCCAGCGGATTCAGGCAGATGTCCACCGGTGTTCCGTCCTCAAGGAACGGCATATCTTCAACCGGCATAATCTTGGCGATAACACCCTTGTTACCGTGACGACCGGCCATCTTGTCACCAATCGACAGGGTTCGCTTAATCGCGACATAAATCTTAACCATCTCAAGCACGCCGCTGGGCAGTTCGTCGCCGTGTTTCATGCGGTCGGCCTGACGCTTCTTTTCTTCCTGCAGTTCGATGATCTTCGGCCAGTATTGGTCATAAACCTTCTGAGCCGTCTCGCGAAGATTGGCCGGTTTAACCCAGTCGATCTCGAAGTTTTCGATCTGCTCGTAAATCACATCGTCGTCTTCGCTGATACCCACCTTCTGGCGTGTGGACGGGTCCACTACGTCAATCTCAAGCGTGTCATGAATGCCCGCCATCATGCGGCGGAAAACGTCACATTCCTTGGCAACGAGATCAGCCTCGATCTGACGCATTTGCTCTTTCAACGCCTTGCGCTGCTCATCGGTTTCAGCCGCACGACGTTTGAAGTGGCGGGTTTTGATAACCACACCTTCATAACCGCTGGGAATTTCCAGCGAATCATTTTTAACATCTTCACCGGCCCGGCCGAAAATCGCATGCAGCAGTTTTTCTTCCGGCGTCAGTTCGGTCTTGCTCTTGGGAGAAACCTTACCCACCAGAATATCGCCGGGGGCGACACGGGTTCCCTCACGCACAACACCGTATTCATCAAGGTTACGCAGAGCCTTTTCGCTGACATTGGGAATGTCACGCGTAAATTCTTCGCGTCCCAGTTTCGTTTCGCGAACTTCGACACTGAACTCATCAATGTGAATACTGGTAAAGGCGTCATCCTTAACCAGACGCTCACTGATGATCATCGCATCCTCAAAGTTGTAACCGTCGAACGGTACAAATGCCGTCAGGATATTGCGGCCCAGGGCCAGAACACCATTGCTGGTTCCGCCGCCGTCGGCGATAACC
The DNA here is from genome assembly GCA_963675155.1 of Anaerohalosphaeraceae bacterium. Classification (GTDB taxonomy): domain Bacteria; phylum Planctomycetota; class Phycisphaerae; order Sedimentisphaerales; family Anaerohalosphaeraceae; genus 4572-13. Next base: position 3,760,711 of record OY775912.1, read on the forward strand.
TGGCCGGCTTTGACCTTTTCACCCAGTTCCACGATCGGCTTTTGATTCAGGCACGTCCGCTCATTGAGCCCCACGAATTTCTGCAACGGATATTCATCCGTGTTGTCAATCACAATCTTCAAAGCATCAACAGCCGTGATCGTACCGGTCTTTTTGGCCTTGACCACCATGCTGGAGTTTTCCGCCACCTCTTTTTCCATGCCGGTTCCAACCAGCGGAGTTTCGGTCCACAACAGCGGTACAGCCTGACGCTGCATGTTCGAGCCCATCAACGCACGGTTGGCGTCGTCATGCTCTAAAAACGGAATCAACGCCGCCGAGATACCGACCGTCTGACGCGGAGAAACGTCGACATAAGTAACTTCTTCGCTGTCAACCTGGGTGAGGTCACCGCCGCGACGCGCCAGTACCATACCTTCATGCAAACGGCCCTTTGCAACGTCCACCATGCTCGGCGGTGCAAAGATCTCTTTGATCTCTTCATCGGCTCGCATATAGACGATCTCTTCGGTGACTTTCTTATCTACAGCCTTGCGGTACGGCGTAATCAAAAAGCCGTATTCATCGACCTTCGAGAAGATACCCAGTGAGCAAATCAGCCCGATGTTCGTACCTTCCGGCGTCTCAATCGGACACACGCGACCGTAGTGACTGATATGCACGTCACGCACTTCAAAGCCCGCACGCTTACGGTTCAAGCCGCCCGGACCCAAAGCACTCAATCGACGCTCATGCGTCAACTGGCTTAATGCGTTGGTCTGATCCACGACCTGGCTCAATTCGCCGCGACCGAAGAAGAAGTCAATACTCGAAGAGACGCTCTTGCTGTTCACCAGGTCGGCGATACGCGTCACATCTTCGGGACTCTTCATACTCATGCGTTCCTGCACCGTCCGGCGAAGCTTCAGCAGCCCCTTGCGAACTTCCGCAGAGGCCAGTTCGTCAATCCGGCGTAAACGACGGTTACCCAGGTGATCGATGTCATCCACTTCACCCTGGTTATTCCGCAGCATCAGGATATATTTCATGGTATGCAGGAAATCTTCGGACCGCAGCGCCATTTCTTCCAGATCGACACTGGTACCGAATTTACGGTTCAGACGAAAACGTCCCACATTCCCTAAACGATACCGGTTGGTATCGTAGAATTTTTCTTCAAATAATAGTTTGGCCTTATCAATCTGAGCCGGGTTGCCCGGACGAAGACGAGCATAAATCTTCTTCAACGCCTCTTCATGGCTTTCGCAGGGATCTTCGGCCAGGGTATTCAGAATCAGCGGATCGGCCACGTTGGCGATCACGTCAACCGAGTCCAGTTCGCTGGCCTGAATCGCCGCAACCGCGTCGCCCAACTGGGCTCCGGCGTCAACGAGGATCTCGCCGCTTTCGGTGTCCACAATCGGTCCGACCGCCCACATCGACGGATCCAGCTTCTTGACCTTCACCGATTTGGTCTCATAGAACAACTGGATGATATCCTCGGTCTTGCCGAAAGACTCATCCATCGCCCGTAAAAATGTCGTCGCAGGAATCTTGCTGGACTGGTCAATCCGAATCACCAGCACGTCCTTTTTGGTCACGGAGATTTCAATCCAGCTTCCCCGTTCGGGGATAATCCGCGCACCGTGGAGAATCCGGTCACCGTCTTTACTGTCAATCACAAAATCCACGCCGGGACTGCGATGCAGTTGATTCACGATCACACGCTCAGCTCCATTGATGATGAATTCGCCACCACCGATCATCACCGGTACTTCGCCCAGATAAATCGCCTGTTCGGCAATATCATCGGCTTCCTGCCGATTCAGCCGGCAGCGTACCTTCAAAGGATGACCGTAGGTCAGACGAAGTTCTCGACACTGTTCGAGTGTGTAGCGGGGCTTTTCCAACTCATAGCCCAGGTACTCCAGTTCCATCGTTTTATCATAGCTGATAATCGGAAAAATTTCCCGGAACAATGCCTCCAACCCAACGTCTTGACGGTCCGTCGGCGCACTGGCTTCCTGGAGAAACCGGCTGTAACTTTTAAGCTGCACTTCGATCAGGTCCGGCACTTCGATCGCATCATCGATCTTTCCGAAATTCCGGATGTTACGTGATTTCATTTCGACCTGTCTCCATTACGACACAATAGTATTTTTTCGTTTGATGCTGAGTGGACGAAAAGACGCGCCGGAGAACATCTCCGGCGCCCTTTTTAGTATTTCGATCACTTACCAAACAGCATTCACAAAAGAGCAGTTTGAGAAAATCTCAAACAAAAACACACGATGCTGGAAATTACTCAACAGCAGCAACAGCACCGGCCGCTTCAAGCTGACTGCGGGCTTCTTCAGCCTCTTCCTTGCTGACGCCTTCTTTAACCGGCTTCGGAGCATTATCAACAAGTTCCTTGGCTTCTTTCAGGCCCAGACCGGTAATCGCACGAACTTCCTTGATCACCTGGATCTTCTTGTCGCCGATTTCCTTGAGGATCACATCAAAGCTGGTTTTCTCTTCAGCCTCAGCTTCGCCGCCACCGGCAGCCGGACCAGCCATCATCACAGCACCACCGGCAGCCGGCTCAATACCGTGAACGTCTTTGAGGTAATCGCCCAGCTCTTTCGCCTGCATCAGGGTCAAAGCAACGATCTTGTCACCCAAGTCTTTAATTTCCGCACTGAATTCTTTTGTTTCTTCTGACATTGTAAATGACTCCTATTTTCTCTCGCGTCACACAGTAGCCGGACTACGCCGTCCGTTTAACCATTCAAGGACAACTCTGCAAACAACAATATTCTCAATAAACTAAATACGATTCACTAGTAACTGTTCACTAATTTAAGCTGCTTCTTCGAGCTTCTCGATAAGGCTCTTGATGCAGCCGGCAATACGACCGGCCGGACCAACAATCGCACCCGCCAGATTCGCTCCCGGGCTTTGTGCCAACTGAACGACCTGACCCTGCAGTTCGATGCGGCTGGGCAGCTTCGACAGGGCCGTAACCCCTTCGCCGTCAACCACGGTGCCGTCAACATAAGCACCCTTCAACGCGATTTGCTTGTGTTTCTTGGCCTGACCGACAATTTCCTTCGCCACGTCCACAACACTGTCACCGCCGTAGGCAACCGTGCAGGGGCCGGACGCAAACAAATCGCCCGCCGTCGGCATATCCAGATTCTTCAACGCCGTCCGCATCAATGTGTTCTTGACAACCGCCAGGTGAATATCCTTGGCTTTCAGCTCGCCGCGCATCACATTGTTGTCAACACCGCTGATACCGGTCGTGTCGATCACGACAAATTCGCTCGTGCCGGTAAAACGTCGTGTGTATTGATCCTGAATGAATCCTTTTACAACATAACTCATAGTCTCACCTCAATTATTTTGTAAAGCCATTTGCGGCTTTTGTTTGCCAGTTCTTTATCGTTACGCAGTCACTGCATCCACAATCACACCCGGGCTCATCGTCGCACTAATGCAAACCTTCTTCACATACGTGCCCTTGACGGCAGACGGCTTCATCTTGTTAATATGTTCGATGAAGGCGTGAATATTCTCTTCGAGTTTAGTATCGTCGAAGCTCAGCTTTCCGACAACGGCGTGGATATTGCCGCCCGCATCATTGCGGAACTCAACTTTACCAGCCGCAAAGTCCTTGACCGCCTGAACCACATCCGGCGTCACCGTACCGTTCTTGGGCGAAGGCATTTTGCCCTGCGGTCCCAGCACGCGGCCCAATTTGCCCGCTTTACCCATCACCTTCGGGGAGGCAATCGCCACATCAAAATCCAGCCAACCGTCGGCCACCTTGGCAACCAACTCATCGCAGCCGGCCTCGATAGCACCCGCAGCCTTGGCCGCATCCGCCTCGGAATCTTCGCAGAAAGCGATCACTTTCCGGGCTTTTCCGATACCGTTCGGCAGACTGATTGCGCCGCGAACCATCTGATCGGCCTGCTTGGGGTCAATCCCCAGGTGCATGACGCACTCAACAGACTGGTCAAACTTCGTCGAAGCGAAAGACTTGACTTTTTTAACAGCATCACCCAACGACAGCGTTTCAACAACCGCCTTCTGAGCATCCGCTGCATAACGTTTACTTCTTTTTCTCATAATGTACCTCGCGAAATAGTTGTTTCTCTCTTACTTTCGCTCCCACTATTAAGCCGTGGTCAGCAACAAACATAACATGTATCAATAAAGAGTAAAAAAGCCTCGGCCAAAGGCCGAATCGTCAATTTTACTTTTTAATTTTTGACTTTGAATCCGGGCTTCTTAGCCCTCAACCTCGATACCCATGCTGCGAGCGGTGCCTTCGATAATCAAATCAGCCTGATCGAGATCATACGCGTTCAAGTCCGCCATTTTTGTCTCCGAGATCTTGCGGATCTGGGCCTTGGTCACCTTGCCGACCTTTTCCTTGTTCGGAACGCCGCTGCCCTTGGCCAGACCGGCTTCCTGCTTAAGCAGAACCGCCGCCGGGGGACTCTTGACTTCAAAGTCGAATGAACGGTCAGCATACACCGTAATCACAATCGGCACCGTCAAGCCGTTAAGGTCTTTGGTGCGCTCGTTAAACTGCTGAACAAACTGACCAATGTTGACACCGTGCTGACCCAGAGCCGGACCAATCGGAGGCGCAGGCGTCGCTTGACCGCCCGGAGCCTGTAACTTAATCATACCTGTAACTTCTTTTGCCATTGTAATACCCGCTTTATTTTTTGATTTTTTCTATTTCAAGTCAACAGTCCAAAACGATGAACTACGAACTACAAACTTAAAACTATTTTAAACTTTTTCAATCTGCCAGTATTCAATATCCAGCGGTGTACTGCGGCCGAAAATCGACACAATCACACGGACCATACCACGCTCGGAATCAATTTCATCGACAGCGCCCTCAAAGTTCTCAAACGCACCTTCGCGAATCTTGACGATATCGCCCTTCTCGAACTCAACTTTGATGTTCGGCGTTTCTTCCGGACGCTCAATTTCCTTCATCATCCGCGCCACATCCGTGTCACGCATCGGAGTCGGAACGCCTTCGGTGCCGATAAAGTCACCGACACCCATCGTTTCCTTGATGATAAACCACGCATCGTCCGGAACCCGGCCGTCTTCTTTCGGCTCCAGCTCCATAAACACATAACCCGGGTAGAGTTTGCGTTTAAAGACACGCTGCTTGCCGGCACGAATCCGCTTAATCTGCTCAGTCGGCACGACAATCCGCCCCACGCTGCTAACCCCCTCGATATTCATCTTGCGGGACAGCGCTTCACGAACTTGTTCTTCTTTATTGGAGGCAACTCGTAACACGTACCATTGCATAGGTGTCTACCCCTTCGGACGGTTAATGCGGTTCAATATCAGTATAAGTTTACAACTTGATCAAAGAACAGTCGGAACGCCAAATCGACAAATCCAAGACCCGACGCCATGATCACGACTACAAAAATGACGATCAGCGTGGAATTGGCTATCTCTTTTCGACTGGACCAACTGACTTTTTTGATCTCGCCTTCGGCGGCGATGAGAAAATCAGCGATTGTCGGCTTATTAGACAGCCAGTAAACAATCGCGGCAAAAATCGCACAAACGAGAACCGGAACAAATGTCTGGACCCAGGGCTCTGTCCCCTGCAGCTTCGTATAAAGCTTCCAGCAACCGGCCGCAACCACTGCAAAGAGAATCAATGCTGTGCCTAAACGTGAATTCTTCCCTTGTCCTCGTTTATAAATTTTTAAATTCATAGAAATTGCCATCCATCAATTATTTACGTCGTTTCAATCAGGACTCCAAACTGCTGTAAGCAGGTCAGGAGGGAGTCGAACCCGCAACCTTCGGTTTTGGAGACCGATGCTCTGCCAATTGAGCTACTGACCTGTGCGTTTATTTGCGACGAATCTTATGAGCGGTACGCTTGCGTTCCCGCTTGCAGTACTTATTCAGCTCAAACTTCGGAGTGCCGCCCTGTACATTGACTTCGGTGCGATAATTGCGATCGCCGCATTCCTTACACTCAAGCCAGACGTATTCCCGTTTTTGTGCTTTTGCCATTGTGACAGACCTCTCTGATAAAACACAGCGACCTTTCCGCAGAAACGCCTGCAGAAAGGGCTGAAATGGACGCCGTGCAAACCCGCACAGCGCCCCATTGATCTTGTTTTAGTTTCTACTCAAGAATCTTCGTAACAACACCCGCACCCACCGTGCGGCCGCCTTCGCGAATCGCGAAACGAAGACCGTCTTCCATCGCGATCTTGGAGATAATCTCGCCGGTCATTTCGATGTTGTCGCCCGGCATACACATCTCGACCGCAGCGCCTTCACGGCTCTTGATCTCAACGATTGCACCCGTAACGTCCGTTGTGCGGAAGAAGAACTGAGGGCGGTAACCCGGGAAGAACGGTGTATGACGACCACCCTCTTCCTTCGTCAGAACGTAAACCTCAGCAACAAACTTGGTATGAGGAGTGATGGTGCCCGGCTTAGCCAGAACCTGACCGCGTTCCAGGGCTTCCTTATCAACACCGCGAAGCAGCAGGCCAACATTATCGCCGGCCTGACCGTCTTCCAGCGTCTTGTTGAACATTTCAACACCGGTAACAGTCGTCTTGGCGACTTGTTCAGACAGACCCACGATTTCAACTTCGTCGCCAACATGAATCACACCACGCTCAATACGACCGGTACCAACCGTACCACGACCCTTGATGCTGAACACGTCTTCAATCGGCATCAGGAAGTTTTGGTCAACAGCACGTTCCGGAATCGGAATGTAATCGTCAACGGCAGCCATCAGTTCGTCGATCGACGCACAAGCATCGTCATCCTTGCCTTCGCAATTCATCGCCGCCAGAGCAGAGCCCTTGACGATCGGAATTTCGTCGCCCGGGAATTCGTACTTGTCCAGCAGTTCACGCAGTTCCATTTCAACCAAATCGATCAGTTCGGGATCGTCCACCTGGTCAACCTTGTTCATGTAAACGACGATACGCGGAACGTTTACCTGGCGAGCCAGCAGGATATGTTCGCGAGTCTGGGGCATCGGGCCGTCACTGGCAGCCACAACCAGAATCGCACCGTCCATCTGAGCGGCACCGGTAATCATGTTCTTCACATAGTCCGCGTGACCGGGACAGTCAACGTGGGCATAGTGACGACTGTCGGTTTCGTACTCGACGTGCGCGGTGTTAATGGTAATACCACGTTCTTTTTCTTCCGGGGCATTATCGATATCAGCAAATGCCTTAGCCGTGGTCCCCTGCTTGACAGCCATACGCATGGTGATAGCTGCGGTCAGAGTCGTTTTACCATGGTCAATATGACCAATCGTTCCAATGTTTACGTGGGGTTTGGTTCTTTCAAATACAGCCTTAGCCATTTGTCAATAACCTCCTGATATTCTCGTTATCAATTGTTCCTGCGTTAATTTTCAATAAATATTCATTTACTTTACGTCTTATATACTCATCCGCCAGACACCTGATCAACAGACACCCTTGCCGCATAACATGTGATATCACGATGATTGAGCTCACCTGTCTGCCAATGTTGCCGGCTATGGTTCGTTACTGAGCTGCTGATGGGATTTGAACCCATGACCTCGTCCTTACCAAGGACGCGCTCTACCACTGAGCTACAGCAGCAGGTCTTTTAAGAAAACCGCCTTTTCAACCCTGAAAACAAAATTTCCCAGGCATTCAAATGCAGCGAAAACCTGCCTGACCGGAAATGTACATAGAGACTCTCTGCGTTTCCGGCTACAGCAAAAGGAAAAGTATATAACCGGTTGCGGTAAGTGCAAATAGAAAAATCCAAAAAAAAGAAAAAAAGCAAAAAAAAGTGCTTTTTTTAGTGATTCACACTGCCCGCCTCTTGATTCGGCAAGACAGAGGCGGCGGAGTCCGCTTGAGCAGAACTCTCAGAGGATTGCAGGATATGATACAAATTTGACAGATCAGACTTGAACTTTTGCCAGTTCGGACGCTTTGCCACTTCAATCACTAATAACTTCTCAAACACCTCACGCTTCGACAGGTCGGTAATGTCTCCATCCTCCAAAAACACTCTCAATGAGGTCAAAAACGGGGAATCCACCTGGAAATCCCCTTCTTGAAGCTCTTTTTCGAGGATCGCAAAGACCTTATCGGAATCACCCGCATAGAGATAGATAACAAAAGCATCCGTCATCATCGCCTCAAATGTCCGGTCTGAGAGCGTAAAGCCTACTTTTTCGAGATAAACAACCCCTGTATCCCAGGCTTTTCGCTGGCGATACCAACCGATCAAACTGCGTCGAGAAGAAAGGGTGTTAGCCGAATCATTTTCCCCAATAGCCTTCTGTTCAGCGAGCTCAAGAATCTCACGAACGTACTCGCTGCGTCCGCCATTCTGATTCAGCGTCTCCGCCCATTCGAGCAGAAAACCCGATTTTTGACGCTGGCATATCTGTTTTATCGCCTGCCAGGCTTCTTCGGCATAACCGTTTTCATTCAGGGCAACCAGCAGCCAGACCAGATCGTCAGCCGTCCCAATCTGCCCCGCCAGATCAATCACCACCTGCCGAACAGCCAGGCTGTCATCTTCCATCAATTTATTATCACGTGCCAACTCAATCGCTTTGACCGGATCGACAGAGACCATGCCCCGGATCGCTGAAAGACGCAATGCCGGCTGATCGGCAACCGAAATTGCATCAACGAAGAAGCCCTCGTACAATCGGCACGCCTGTGAACGGGGAGTTCCCTGTCCGCAAAGATGCGACATCACCGACAATAAATCGTTCCTCAGGGTTCCATTCTGGTCAAGAGACTGAACATAGCGTTCTGAAAGCAATTGCAGATAAAACTGAATCGACTCCTTTGATAAGTTATTCAGTTCCAGTATCTTACGAATTACTTCGGCACCCTTTTTCGCCGCCTCAGCCTGCTCAGATGCCAGGTACTGCGAAGCAATGGTCATGGTTTCTGACTTTATATCCGCCGACAACTCAATCGAAGATCCAGGCGAAAACGCAAAGAAACACGCCTCACCCAGTGCTTCAAACATCGCAAGCCTGACCTCGAAGTCCTCTTCCTGCTTAAGCTGTTTTAAGAGCTGTTCTGCCGGATTAAGGGCACTCATCGTATTCAAAACCTTCGCCGTCTGCAACCGAACGGCTCGGGATTCATCGCCAAGCAAAGCCAGCAGTTTCTCCCGGAGGCCGGTTTGATCGGCAACCGGATACTGTGCCACTTTCTCCAGTGCCCACAGGCGAACCGGCGATAAATCGGCACTGAGCATCTCCAACGTCATTTTTCCGCGAGCCGCCTCGTCAGCGGATTCATATTGCTTATCCAACGCCCCTAAATACAGCTTTTGCCATCGGTCACGCTCGGCCTGAACCTGCCTAAGTCTTGTTTCCTTCAACAGCAGCAGTTCACGACGAATGTCATCCGGGCTTTTCTGCTCAAGCTTTTTAAGAATCTCATCCCAAACCTTGCGGCTGGCTCCCACCGGAATGCCAAAAGCCTGCTGAAGCGCATTTTCGGCCACTTTGGAAATCTCAGCATCCGAATCGTCCAAAAGACTCACCAGCCGTGCCAATGACTGCGGCTCCGAGCGGATTTGTAAGGCCGAAACAGCATTCAAACGAGCCTGCTGCGTCGATTCAGCATTCTGTAAAAGTGCCGCTAATGGCCCTTCGATATCATCATAGCTATATAATAGTAAAGCCTCTGCCGCCAAAACCGCTTGATCGGCGTTATCTGATCCAAGTATCTTCATCAGCGGGTCCAGATAAATCATCCGCGAACTAATCGTCTGGCCCAATCCCCGGCTTTTGATCAGCGCCTTACAGACAGCCTGCTGGGCACCGGGATTATCAGCCGAGTTCAATGCCGCCGTCAGCGAATCACGCGCCGCCTGGTCATCACGCAAAAGAAGTCCCACCGCGGCATCAACACGAATCGTCTCCGTACTGCCCGCAAGCAATGCGTCCTGATAAATGCGAAGTTGGCGAGCCTTTTCGTCCTGTTCCGTAGGTGCTGATTCAGCCTGCGCAAAAACCCTTCCGGAGGGAAGAACGACCAGAATCCAGATAACTACCAGTATTTGAAAGGATTTACGTCCCACAGATACACCTGAGTGAAAATTAAAAACCACGTTTACACCAATTATATCGGCGATTTGGGGTTATACTATCACAAAACATTCCCCCTTCCAGCAAGAACAGGAAATAATTTTGATAAAAATACAAAAAATTTCGCCTATCCCCCTTGATAATACGGCCTTAAGAACGATTCTGTTCATTTTTGGTCGTATTTTTGAAACAAATAAGACACCCTTGACACAGTGCTTCAGCGGCTCAAAACGATCTGGGCATAGACAGGGAAATGATCGGATGGATAACGCCCGTCAAAGGCACGCTGGTCAATGCCGACTTCGATGATCTCGGTGTTATCGATCACAAGAATATGATCGATTTTCGTCGTTTTGGGCTTGCCCGTGAACCCGTGAAAGGTGCCCACCGGCTCACGCATCCGATTGAGCATCTGCCAGGAATCGACCAGCCGCGGGCACGGACTCTCGTAACCGATCTCCTGCAAATAGAGCATCGCCGGATTGTCCATGCCGATATTAAAGTCTCCCATCACGACGAACGGGTCGTCGGTCGGACGATGAGCGATCTCTTTAGCCAGCAGTTCGGTACTTTTCACCCGGGACGTCTGCGATTGATGGTCCAGATGAAGATTATAAACATAAAACGCCTCCCCCGTCTCAATTTCCTTTAACTGTACCCATGTACAAATCCGGGGAATCGTATTGCCCCAGTGTGTTGAAGCGACCTTCCAGGGCGAATTGGAAAACCAGAACGTCCCGCTGTCAACCAGCGAAAACCGGTCATTGCGATAGAGAACCGGACACGCTTCGCCGGCACGCTGACCGTCATCACGACCAACCCAGACAATACCGTACTGCGGCAACGCCCGGTGAATATACTCGACCTGAAACCCCAAAGCCTCCTGCAGCCCAATCACATCCGACCGAAATCCCGCCAGCACATCGACCACCAGTTCCTTGCGGTTTTCCCACTGATCCGGCCCATCGTCGGCCGTACCGTAGCGAATATTAAACGTCAGCACATTCAGCACACCCCGTTCAAGCTCGGGGAAATCAACCTGCCGAACCACATCGGTGTCCTGCCGGCTCACACAACCCACACACACCAACACCACCAAAAGCAACATGACCGCAATCCATTGTTTCAATGTTCAACTCTCCTGATTTTGACCGCTCTCTTTGTCCGAGACTCCATTACCATTCTGCACAATATAATCTTTGAAATTGATCAACATTGCAAAGGGAAAACTGACCATTTGACGAATTCCTTCAATCGACGTCAGCGTTCGCACCTGTGAACGCACCTGCCCCAGTAATTCCCGCATCACGATCTTCTCATCGACCTGCCCTTCTTCCCGGATCATCGCCAGCCGATGCATGGAATACAAGCCGATAATGGCCGCCAGGAAGAAAAAGAAATCCCACCCCTGTAAACTGAGTGTCGGCAGATCAAACACCTCATCGGGGCTTTTATACGTCAAGGTCCAGGTCAACTCCCGCGCTGAAAAGAAATCCGCAAATTTACCCCCGAGAATCGGGGCGATGCCTGCCGCAACCGAATTGGCAACCGTATTGGCTGCCAGGTAGGCCGTCGCCTGCCCCTTCGGAGCCAGTTTTAACGCGATATTCCCGTTGGCCAGCGACACACCGGCCGACGCAATTCCCATCAGGATATGAATCAAAATCAGCAGAGGAAGCGTCAAAAAATAGGTTTCCGGCATCGTCGTAAACGTCCACCCGAAAATCGCCACCAGCATCATCGGCCCGCAGATCTGCAGCACCGATTTGTTGCTGAAACGATCCGTATAGCTGCCCCAGAGACGCAAAAACAGGAAATTCATTACCTGGCTTAAAATCGACAAACCAATAATCATCGACATGCTCAGCCCCAGCCGCTTGAGCATGTACACCATAAAAAACGGGCCCGCAAGGTTAGCCGCAAAATTCCACGAACACATAAACGCAATCAGCTTGCGAAAATTCTCATCACGAAACGGACGACTCAGGATAGTCATGATCTTTTCATGTTCGCCAGCCGCCATATTCGTTTCAGGCACCTTATTCAAACAAAATACACCCATCGCTCCAAACACAAACCCAAAGACAAATAAGAGACAGTAACCCTCCGTCAGATGATCCGGAAACCGCCCTTTCCAGAGATCCAGATACCCCGCCCCTAAAATGCTCAAAGCAATCCCTGCCGCCGTCGCCCATCGCATCCGTTTGGAGAAATAAGACCCCATAATCGATTCCGGCACAAAATCACGCATCCAGGAATTCCAACTGCACCCGCCAATAGCCCCGAGAGCCGAATTGACAATCAACAGCACCACCAAAGCCGCAACGGCAACCTGGGGACCAACCAAAAACGGCAATAAGGCAACCATTAAAAAACATAAACGGCTGATGAGAGCCGCAAAAACCGTAATCGCCCGGCGGTTTCGGACCTTTTCGACCAGCAAAATCCCCGGAAGCTGTAGCAACTGGCTCAGCGGGCCAATCGCCGCTAAAAGACCGATGACAAAATTGCTGGCCCCCAGTTGAATCGCAAACGCCGTCAAAAACGCCCCCGCCGTCAGCGTCGCCATCGACTGAGACATCACACCGTCCAGCGTCAGGTATCGCAAACCCGACCGGACCTCCCGCTCCGTCAGAGTGTCTTTCATCTCAAACATCCATTTTCTCCCAGATAAGACGTCTTTTTCATTGTAATCGCCACTTAATTGGGCTTCAATAAAGAAACATACGAGATTGTCCGAAAGATTGTTGTTTTTTTCTTGTAAGAAAAACAGCCAGACTGTCGTCTTCAGTAGTGACGGTACAAGAGTTAAAGAAATAAAAGGCTAGAGGTTGGTAAACTGGGCCGAAACAATTGAAGAATACGGATCACTTGTCTGGAGCATTGCCTACCGGCTCGTTGGCAATGACGCCGATGCGGGCGACTGCTTTCAGGAAGTCTTTCTAAGAGCAGTCAAGACAGCCAGAAAACAGAAAATCCGGGACATGAAGCCTTTTTTGTGTACGGTCGCCACGCAGCGGGCGATAGATCTGCTCCGGCACAGAAAAAGAACGCTGCGAGTCAACGCAACGTCGATTGACGTCCACAACATCGAAAGCGACGAATTGTCGCCGGCTGACAGTGCCCAGTCGTCGGAATTGTCCCGGCAGTTGCGAATGGCACTGTCAAAATTGCCGCCGCTGGAAGCAACCGCATTTTGCCTTCAGAGTTTAAACGAATTCAGTTACCGTCAAATCGCAGAAGAAATGAATGTCAAAGAAAATTATGTCGGTGTGTTAATTAGTCGTGCACGCGAAAAACTTCAGGATATCCTAAAAAACAGTACCGTCAACAATGCCCGTGAGGTGGCACATGAGTAAAGACAACAACATGTTACAGCAGGCAGAAAAAGCACTGGCAAACAGTGTAATTCCTGCGGGCCCCTCGGAAGATCTGATCCAACAAACGCTGGAGAAGATTGAAAACGAACCCAACAACATCCCGTTACTGGAAAGGATATTGAAAATGAAACCACTGACAAAAATAGCCGCAGCCGCAATCATCATCGTGGGGATCTCAACCGTCTTTTTGTTCCCCACTAGCGGGCAAAGCATCGCACTGGCCGCCGTTTACGACAAAGTCCTGAATGCACAGGCCTTCATGTACAAAATGTCCATGACCATGACCGGCATGGGGGAACTCACGGGCCAACCCGAAACGCAAAGAAACATGGAAATGGACATGACCGTGACAATGTCCACAGAATACGGCATGAAAATGGAAAATCACATGTCCGTCCAGAAACCCGATGGACAAAAAGAACACGTCACGCAGATGGCCTATTTACTGCCCGAAGATAAAGTGATGATCTCAATCATGCCCAAGCAGAAGATGTATCAAACCATTGAGTTCTCCGAAGAGTTACTGGAGCAGACCAAAAAGCAAAACAACGACCCGCGGCAAATGATCAAAGAAATGATGGACTGCGAGTACATTGAATTGGAGCAAACAGAAATAAACGGAGTCAAAGTTCAGGGGTTCCAGACAACCGATCCCGCGATTTCCGGCGGCGTCAGCGAAGACTGCACCGCCACCCTGTGGGTCGATGTTGATACGTGGATGCCCGTCAAATATGAAATCGACATGAAAATGGGCGAATCAATGGAAACCCATTGCGTCATCAATGAATTCCTGTGGGATGTTCCCATCAGCGCCGCTGATTTCGAATATGTCATTCCAGATGATTACAAAGAATTTGGCAGTGTAAAGATGCCCGAAATGAATGCCGAAGCCGCAATCAATGGGATTCAAACATATCTGGAGTTTTTCGGTCAGTATCCGGAAAAACTGGACCTGATGTCTATCATGAAATCGATGAAAAAACTGGAAGACGCAGAAACCGAAGCGGCAAAAGAATTCCGCGAAAAGATGGAGTCCGCCGGCGACGATAAGGCCAAGATGCAGGAGTTCATGCAGGAATTCATGCAGCCGATCCAGTCGTTAGCCATGTTCTACATGCAGTTGGTCCAGCAAAAGAAAGACCCCGCCTATTTCGGCGACCAGGTCACACCGGAAGATGCCGATGCCGTCCTGATGCGATGGAAAAATGACGACACCGAAAAATACACCGTCATCTTCGGTGATCTCAGCAGCATCGAAATGGACTACAAAGACCTCATCAAAATCGAACCTCAGGCCGAGCAAACAGCCCCATAGTCTCAACCAACAGAAAAACGTTCAAAACCCGGTTTGCCCTCGCAATCCGGGCTTTTTTTTATTTTTTGGTCGCATTTCACACCCCTTCGGTGTCTATAATAGTGAATTGAAAAGTAAATTGTCTCGCCCGCAAGGGCAAATCCTTAATTCTTGTCCCGCCGTAGTTTTACACGAAGGCGGATTGCTTTTCGATCGTTGATATTTACTTTGTCATTGAAAGGCCTTGGGTGACACAATCGGATGCTGAATTAGTACAGGAAATCTTAGCCGGACACAAGGAGGCGTTTGCCCTCCTCCTGCGGCGATACGAGCGGTCTGTCCGTGCGGTGGCAATGAGCATTGTCAAAAATCCGCACAGCGCCGACGACATCGCACAGGAAGCATGCGTCAAAGCCTGGCAGCAGTTGCCGAATTTACGAAACCCGAAGGTCTTTGGCCCGTGGCTGATAAAAATCACCCGCCGATGTGCCATCGATAGTCTCAAAAAACAGCAGTCGCTCAAATATTCAGACTGTCTCGATCAAATGGCCGCCTGCGAGCGGAACGGTCAGCTCGACGAGAAAAAACAACATCTGCTGGAGACAATCGACAAACTGCCCGAATCCGAGCAGCAGGTCATCATGCTCCGCTATTTCGGCCCGTACACAGTCCGGGATTTAGCGGTCGCCGTCGGTCGAAGCGTCGGAACCGTAACCAAGCAGCTCTCACGGGCACACAAACGCCTGAGAAATCGTTTACAGGAGTCAGAAATATGAAACCGGATAAAAACATCGAGCAAAAGCTTCAGCAGTTAGCCGACGCCGTCGGCACCCGGGACTCCTTTGTCAGCGACGTCATGAACCGGATCGAAGATTCCCCTGTACAAACCGGCAGAAAACAAAGTCGAAACATTGTACTCAGGAGAATTCTTATGAAAAACCCACTCAAATTCACCGCCGCGGCCGTCATCCTCATCGCCGCATTTTTATCGCTGACCGTCTTCGACAACAGTGTCCCAAACGTTATGGCGAATGATCTGTTAACCTCTGCGATTAAGGCAGTAAAAAACACGTATTCAATTCATATCAAAGCAAAATTGCGTACCCTCCCTGCCGACAATTTCTCTCATATTAAACTGGATCATGATTTTGTTCCCGTCGAACTTTGGGTAAAACAATCCGAAGATGGACGTGTGCGAATGCGATTCGACAAACCCCGCCGTCAACTGACCGTGGACGGCCAGACAGCAACAATGATCATCAACCATAATTATGTCGTTCAAATGGAAACGTCCTGCTATGGTGTTTATAATTGTGACTGGCTGCTCCAAATCATGACAGTTCATGAGCTGCTTGAAAATGAACTTCAAATGGCTCAAAATGATCCTAAACATGCAATTTCTGTCTACCATGAAAATATTGACGGGCATGAAGTCCTTGTCCTGCAGCGTTACAGCCAGGCCAATGTATCCAAAGGCGATTACCTGCGAAACAAGTTTATCCATGATGCAGAACGAACATTCTATTACTACTTCGATCCCCAAACAAAGATTCTGATAGGTATGAAGCTTCTGGTTCACACAGATCAGGAAGATGTCCTGGTGTTTGAAATTACGGAGATTCAATACAACTTGGAAATCGCAGAGTCCCACTTCACGCTCCCGATTCCCAAAGATGCGATTTATTCAGTCAAACCGAAAATCCTGCCGGACAATGAAAAATATGCCAACATGACACCCAAAGAGGCGGCCCAGGCCTTTTTCACAGCCTGTGCCCAGGAGGATTGGCAGGAATATCTGAAATTCAATAACGAATCCGGAGTCAGTGAAGGCTGGAAACGTACAATCGGCGGGATCGAAATCATCTCCATCGGCGAACCCTTCCAGTCAGCAGTTACCCCGGCTGGTTCGTCCCCTATGAAATAAAACTAAAAGACGGCGACATCAAAAAACACAACCTCGCCTTAAAAAGAGACAAACACACAAAACGCTGGATCGTGGACGGCGGCATCTAATCAGACACTGGAGATAGAAAACAAGCCGGCCTTACAGTAAAAGGTCGGCTTGTTTATCCTATCAAAATGATTTCTGTGTCATTCCGTGACTTCCGTGGTAATATTTTTTAAAATTCGACAGCCGCTGTGGCAAAAAAAATTAGTGTCCATTCGTGTCCATTCGTGGTTCTTTTTTTAGCGGACAAATCCCCAAATCCCCCAGCAGCCGCCCCGTCAGCTCCATCGGCAAACCCATCACATTCGTAAACGATCCCTCGATCCGCTCGACAAATTCATCCCCCGTTTCCTGAATCCCGTACGCCCCCGCTTTGCCTTCCCAGTTGCCGCTGTCAATATGCCCGGCAATCTGCGCCTCGGTCAACTGTCGCGGACACACAATCGTCGTGTCCGCCGCAACAATCTCAACGCCCTTCTCAACACACACAATCGCCAATCCCGTAATCACCTTGTGCGGCCGGCTGAATAGCTTCCGCGTAATTTCCTCCGCATGCGACGCATCATCAGCCTTGCCGATAATCTCCCCCTCAAGATCCACCACGGTATCCGAGCCGATCACAATCGCATTCGGAAATTTAACCGCCACATCCTTCGCTTTTGCCAATGCTAAAACCTTCGCAAGTGCTTCACTCGTCACGCCATCCGTCTCAAAAGCGGACTCATCCACCTCCGACGGCACCACCTCAAAGCAATACCCCGCCCGCTGCAGCAATTCCCGCCGCCGCGGCGAAGCCGAAGCCAAAATAAATTGTGATTTTCGAATCTCTTCCATCATCGTACCGCCGGCACCCGGCCGGCTCTCACTTCAACCTCAAAAGTCCGTCGTTCCGAACGAACATCTGTTATTCCAAAAAAGTTGTCACCCCGGACTTGATCCGGGGTCCAGCATAAAATCGTTTCGGCCAACGGCCGATTCCTCAATTTTACTATTTTCATTTTGATATTTTATTTTGCTACTTTCAACGCCACCTCAAGCCCCTTTTCCGGCTCGACCAGAAGATTTGTCACCCGATACGACAAGCTCACCGCATCCCCGCCCTCCGCCGGCTTAGCCTTGACAGTCGTCGACGAACGGGCCGCAATAAAAATTGTCTCCGGACCCGATTGGCCAATCCGTTCCAGCTTCAGGTCAATCAACGCATCATTCGTCAACTCAAAAGAAACCTCGCCGTTTTCAATGTCATGCGGCTTTGAAACGGCCACAAACGCATTGAAAAGCGGCTCCAGGTACGCCCGCCGCCCGATCAACTGGTTCTTGTACCAGACCACCGTACGCCCCGCTCGCAAGGCCTCCTGAACAGACGCAACCGTCCGCTCTTTGGCAAAAACCAGCGTCACCGTCCGGTGTTCCCACGGGCTGTACTGATAATTCAGAGACGGATCGTGAATATCGGAGTTCCCCACCATCGTCAGGTTTTTCTCCAGGCACCACTGATGCGCCAGCGGATAGTACGTACCCCCGTTGGCGACCTCCATGCCGTGCAGCCATTTCTTTTCGTACATCGTCGTTTGCACATCGGTCCATTTCCCCCGCTCAAGCCCTTTCCAGGTGTGGTGATTCCAGAACACAAACGCATTTTGTTCATTGGCTTTTTCAATCGCCGCTAAAAACTCCGGTTCAACCAGCAAATTGATATCGTCCAGAAACAAAGCATTGTAATGTCCCGGCGGAGTCTCACGCGTGATTTCCGCCGCCTTAATCAGCAAAATACTCTTCTCTATCGCCCGTTCAGCCGCAATCTCATAAGGACGATTGTGATTCGTCGGAAGGTCGTCTTTATGCGGTTGGTACTCAATATGGTCACTGATCGCAATCCCGTCCAGATGCTCACGGGCCGCCTCATCAATGCGAACCGTCGGCCAGACCAGTCCATCCGAAAAAACCGTATGCGTATGTAAATCACAGACCAGCGTTTGATAGTCTTCAATATCCGGAAAATAATGCCCCGAAAAACCTAATAGGCTTAAACAAAACACCAACAGCAAATAAATACTTTTCCTCAAATCCATAAAACACACCTTTCTTCTGATAAGATCGAAACTATTTCTGAAAAGCCCTTCATTGTCATTCCGACCGAAGGGGAGGAATCTATTTAAACAGCCCGCCAAAGGCGGCTCCACAACTAAAAACTACGAACTACGAACCATAAACTATAAACTAAACACTATTTTAACCTGATCCGATACGTAATCTTCTGGCAAAACCGGCGGTATTCTGCCTCCAGCTTTTCAAGATCCGGATCAATATAGTAAGCAAACAGCGTCGGCCCCACCATCATATTCCACCCGACCGTCAGTTGTCGCGTGCGGTCAGCGGCCATCGCGGTAAAGTCGTCCTTCAGCGGCCAATTCCCAACCGCCCCGCCCAGCATCATCGCTTGATACCGCCGCAAGCGAATCCCGTAATTATACTCCCGAAGAAAACGCACCAACGCGTAATTCTGTGCGTAAAAAGCAATCACCGCGTCATCATTGCCGTTATGGTTGACCACCTGGCCCGGATTCAGGGCAATCAATTGCTTCAGCCCAATCATCTTCCCCTGCTGCATCGACAGCTTCAGTGATCCCAGCCGCATCAGGTTCTTCTCCGGCTCAAACACAAAACGCCCCTTCGAATATCGGCACGTCTCAAACAGCGTCGCAATCCCCTCATCCAGCCAGCTCGGCAAACGATAAGCAAACAGGTGATGGTTGAACTGATGCCACCCTTCGTGCCCGATCACCGAAAACGTCTGCTTGCGACCAATATTATACGCCACACAAACACCCTTGGCCGTGTAGGCTCCCTTTTGAATCTGCATATAAAGCGTCGCGTCCGCCCCCATAAACGACCGGGTAAACTGCTCCCACTGGGCCCGCGTCGCAAACAGGTACAAATCAAAGACCTGATCCGAAGAAATCGGAGACGGCAGTTGACTCTGGTAAGCGTTAAAAGCAGACTCCACATAAGCCGGCACCTGCCGCAGCATCAGCGGTTCCATCAAAGTGGTATAAATGCGGTAATGCTTGGTATCGATCACAAGCCCCCCGCCGTATGGATTGTCCCAGATCGCCACATCGCGAACCGCCGGCTCGTTCCGCACATAATCCGCAAAAGTCTGCGGACTGTTCATAATCGGATACGATTTAGATGCAACCTGCCTCTCTTCCTGACACCCCCAGAATAAAGGCAAACAGATCAACAACGCAATAAGATGTAAATATGATTTTTTGAAAGCCGTTACCCTATTTATCATAAAACCCACGTATCATTCCAAATCCTCCAGTTGTCATTCCGAACGAACGTGAGGAATCTATTTAAATAATCATCGCCAACGGCGATTCCAAAACCACGAACTACGAACTAAAAACTATTTACTTGATTTCTCTCCACTCCGCGCCGAACACATCCGCCGTAAACAAATACACCTCAACGCCGGCGTCTTTCCACGCATCCGGCGCCAGTCCCGCTTTATGCGCACAGCAGTAACTCAAAAATTCGTCCACACTCCAGCCCGTTTCCGTCGCCACCTGCGGCAGAAAACACCCGCTCGTCCGACCATCCGTGATATAAATCCCATCCACCCCCAGCCGCAGACTCAGCGGATCGTCCGTTTTCACCATCGGCGACAAAACCGAAATCTCAATATCAAGCTGCTCCAGTTCCTCCGGCGTAATTCGGTTGCCCCCGAACCGCGGATCGTGCATCGACGAAGAAACCGCCATCTGGCAAACCATCTCAATCAACGGCCGGTCCCCCTCAAATTGCCCGATACATCCGCGAAGCTCATCATGATTCTTCAACGTCACAAAACACCCCTGCTCAACCAGCAACCCCGGATCATCACTCGACGGCTCAAACACCGGCTTCCCAGAAACCGCCGCCAAAACCGCATCCTTCGCAACCTTCAACAAGATTTGTTTTTGCTTATCATCCATTTTTCAGCCACGAATAAACACCAATTATTTAACAAATCGTTCATATTCTAACTTCCGGGGACCAAAATTAATCAATAATCCTAATTGAATCCCTGTAGCCTTCAAATAATTCAACAATTGAGCATGATGCGCACTTGAAACTTTTTCCGCCGTTTTCAACTCAATAATGAGCTTGCCCTCAATCAAAATATCGGCAAAATATTCACCAACCATTTCCCCATCAAAATATACAGAAACCGGTGACTGTTGCGTGGCTTCAAGACCCTCTTTTCGCAATGCAGTCATCAAAGCATTTTCATAAACCTTCTCAAGAAATCCATATCCCAACTCCCGATGAACTCTCATAGCACATCCTACAACTTTATAAACTAATTCTTTATGAATAAGTTCAACTTCAGGCATTTCATAACCTAAAATTAGTGAAAATTAGTGTTAATTCGTGGCTAAAAAGAAAATCAATGATGCAAGAGCTTCAGCACCGCAAAGCCGCCAACCAGCAATACTACGAACGCCAGCGACAACCAGTTGAAATATTTTTCAATAAACGGCCGGATCGCCTCGCCTTTCCAGCCAAACAGCCCTGCCACAAGGAAAAACCGCGCCGACCGGCTGATCGCCGAAGCAATCAGAAATCCCGGAAACAGGATCCCCGCCACCCCCGCCGTAATCGTACACACCTTATACGGCAGCGGCGTAAACCCGCACGTAAACACAATCCAGAAACCGTATTTCTGGTAAGCGAGTTGGAACTGGTCAAAATTGGCCTGAGTAAAGCCGATCGCACCCATGTGGGCAAACACCCACCCGCCAATTTGCCCCCACAGGAACATCCCGATCAGATACCCTAAAACGCCGCCCAAAACCGAAGCAATCGAGCACGACAGCGCAAACCGGAACCACTTCTTCGGTGCCCCCAGCGTCAGCGGCGCCAGCAAGACATCCGGCGGAACCGGAAAAAAGCTCGATTCGGCAAAACTCAGCAAAAACAACGCCCGTTCCCCATGCGGCGTGTCTGCAAAATGAATCACCCAGTTATACAACCGTCGATGCAGGTGCCAGGCGGCAACCGTTTCTGGAGCAGTGTCCGTCATAAAGTCATGTTCCTTTATGTGCAAAATGGAAATTTTATTTGATTCCCGACAGGGTCCGATGATATAGTGAAACAAACAAAAAGGGTAGCTCTAAAAATTGCTTTTGAGTGGAAAGTAGAAGATTTTTGGTTTTCGGCAAGGAAGGTAAATCAGCTTTAGTTGAAGCTAAAGTGGCTTTTGCCTGACGCCGTCCGAAACCAAAAAGATTCGCTTGCCCACCAAAATGATTTTTTAGAGCTGCCCTTTCCGTCAAGCAATACTGAAAGTTAGCGTTTTATGAAAAACACATCAAAGCAGCAGTTTGAAACAACTGAAAACGGCCTGATCGTCCGCGCGCCGGCCAAGATCAACCTGTCGCTGCTGATTACCGGAAAACGCCCCGACGGCTTCCACGGTATCGAAACCCTGATGGCCAAAATCAACTGGTGCGACGAACTCTTATTCGAACCGGGTCAGGCCGACGGTATCGAACTGATCTGCACCGGCCCCCACTGGGCACCCGACGGCCCCGAAAACCTCGTCTATCGTGCCTGCGATCTGCTTTTCCAGCGAGCCGGACATAAAATACCCATCAAAGTCACGCTCACCAAGAATATCCCCGCCGGCACCGGTCTCGGCAGCGCCAGCAGTGACGCCGCCGCCGCCGTCATCGGTCTCAACCGCTTCGCAAACCTCAACCAACCCGACTCTGTCCTGCACGAAATCTGCGCCGAATTAGGCAGCGACATCAACTTCTTTCTCGGCCCCCCACTGGCGTACTGCACCGGAAGAGGCGAAAAAATTCAACCCATTCACGCGAATTTTGACTTTTCAGCACTTTTACTTATTCCCAGTATAAGTGTATCCACTAAAAGTGTTTACGAAAGCTATCTCCATTCTCCAGAACTCTACAATACCCTTTCCGAAAAAATAAATCCACTTCTTGCAAAAAAGAAGGTTGATTCTATAGCCAATTTATGCGCCAATATGCTTGAGTCAGGCTGTTTTAGACTAAACAAAGAGCTGAAAACGCTGAAGGAAAGATGCCAGGAGCTTTGCGGTGAGAAGATGTGTCTCAGCGGAAGCGGCTCGGCCATGTATGTACTCGGGTCAGATCTCGATAAAAAGCTGCTGCAACTGCAGAGTATGCTAAAAAAGGATTTTGACTGCGAAAGCAGGTTCATCAACAACAATAGATGGTAACTTTTACATGAGGCCGGCAAAATGGAGATCAGCGAAGTTAGAGTCAAAATGGTAGCCAATCAGGACGATCGTCTCAAGGCTTTCTGCTCAATGACCATGGACAATGAATTTGTCATTCGTGACATTAAGATCATTGAGGGCACCGGAGGCTTGTTCGTCGCAATGCCCTCCCGCAAGATGAGCGATCATTGCAGCAAGTGCGGCGGGAAGAACCACCTGCGGGCGAAGTTCTGCAGTAACTGCGGAGGTAAGCTTGTCGAGAACCGGGTCAAACCCGATGTGCAGGGACGGATGAAACTTCACGCCGACATTGCTCACCCGATTAACGCCAACTGCAGGAAGAAAATCCAGGAAGCAATCATCACCGCATTCAACGAGGAACTGGAAAGGTCCAAACAGCCTGGTTACCAGCCCGTTGAACTGGATACCGATTACGACCATGATTGACCCGCAGCACGGTTAACACCCTGCGACATGAAACGACAACTGTGGGATGAAGCAACGTTCCCCTCTTCGGTGAAGGAAGGTTGCCGCGATGGCGTCCTGACATGTAATCGTCAAGACTTCTCCTGACAACCCCACGTAAGAAATGCATCGCTGTGCGGTGATACCTGTTGCCGAACAAAGGGACAGACCGCAGTGAAACGATCCATCCCTTCATTCCTGCAAATTCTTGTCAAACCGTCTTGAAACCCGCTCATCTCGTGGTTAAGCGGGATTCAAACACCGGTCGGATCGCGGTGCGACAATCGCAGTGATGACGATTGAAAATTCCCGTTTCTACGCGGCAAAGTCGTTTGGCAATCCTAAACTTCAGCTTTCCTGCCGAGACCGACACCCCCAAAGGGCATTAACAGTCTAAAATCAGTTCTTCCAGTACACGATCCAACGCCATATCCATCTGAGCGTCCAGCTCTTGACTGTCCGGCTGATCAATCAGCCGGCGGGCGCGGTCCACTTTTTCATACCGCACTTCCGGCAGCGTACCGATCATCTTCAGCAGCTTGCCCAACGGACTGGCGTTCATATTATCCAGCAGCGATTCAGCCAGAAAATCCGAATCGGCGCCCTCTTCGACGAACAGTTGATCCCTACGGGCCAGCAGTTCATCGCACGTCATTGCTTCCAGTCGTTTTGTGTTGTTTGTTGTCTGCATAATAGAATCCTCGCTGACTGCATGGCGGTCAGTCTTCAGCATCCTGCCGAACCTGAACAGCCAGTAATCGAAACCTTAAAGGCCCCGATCACCTCTTGTTGATATTCCCTCGCATCCATTGTGAGGTTTTCTCAAACTTTGTTGTTTCCTGTCAAGACCCACAATATGTAGTACTGTCTCTTCAGGCCGTTTGGGCGGTTAATGCCCTTAACACTACTGGTATCGACCGGGACGTTTTGATTTCTTCACTTTTTTTGAAATTTTCCTTAAGTTTTCTTAACTCATTGCCATCAAGAAAGTTACAGCAAAAAAGGCGAAGATCGCGGATTATAGGGCTAAAAAACGCCCTCAAGATTAACCTAAAACCCCCAGATTGTTATCAGCCCCTGATAAGCTGGAAAAAATAGTCAACACACAACATATAGATATACCAAAAATCCTGTTAAATTTTTTCCCTACCCCCCGCTCAAAACTTTTATCGGATGAAAAGCTTCGCCTACACAACCAAAGTTTAAAAGCGCGGCGATGCAAATCGCCCGATTCAACGCCTCGTAACATGACAAACGCCTGTCTACTTGTCATGCCGGACTCGATCCGGCATCTAGGGGTTAACGCACTATATCCCGGCTCGGGGACCGCCGATGACAATCTCTGGCTTGTCAGATGTTTTCTGTATTCCTCCCTTTTCCCCGTCGTCTCTGTTCAAGACGGGCAGCCGTCATGCGTTCACTCAGACCGCCATGATCCACAAACTCGCCTTCAAGCTGTTTAAGCTGCATATCAATCAGGTAGTTGGCCTGATGAATCAAACAGAGTATCACATTAGCACTCGTCTCAGGCGAGCGTGTTTCAACATAGGACCGATAGGACTCATAGGACAGATGTTTTCCAATTCCCAGCTTTCTCGCCGCTCGTGCCGCTTTGCTGTCTTTGCCCCATAGCTTTAAATCACGAGTACGCAAGAAATCCTGATAATCAGCCAGCAGTTCCTCCAGGCTGGCCCGTGCAACCCCCGTCAGCTTGATTTCCATTTTCTTTGATGTGCCCGACGCCATCGACCCTTCAATAAGATTTTGCTTTCCCGAACGCGCCGCCTGCACCATTTGGTCAAACGTCCTGTCACGCCGGCTCAAAAACCGCTCACAAAACCGAACTGTCGCATCATAGACAATCTCCGCCTTCTGATAAGACAACAAATCCCGATACCCCCCATGCGCCGGTATAAAACCACGCCCCTTATCCTCTGATCCCATAATCCAGTCTCCTTATCTCCTCGCCCCTACATAAGTCTCATACGTCCTATCCGTCCTAAAACATAAGTCCTATTTGTCTATAAGTCCTATCGCACAATCTCAAACCCTAACAGTCCCATTTTGAACAATCTTATCACTGAATTTCTTGATAAATTCAGGTGACGCGTCCATTGCAAATAAAACACTCCCTCATTCCTTCTAAACGCCGGAGATGCACCTTCGAATGTCTTCGTATTATACCCTCTAACTTCGCAATGTGAAGCAGTAACCACAGAAATACACTCCCCATGAGCCCGATATGTCCCATCTGTCCTATTGCTTACAAAAACACACTACAAAAGTAGAAAAATCTATGGACAAACCAAAAGAAATGTTATATAATTAATAAACAATTGAATAATAGAGCTTTAAAAGGAGGAAAATTCCGCTCACCGTGGAATGAACAAGTTGAAAAGGGGCATTAAAAGAAGGAGGAGCAAACCAGTGATCAGTCAGCAGTTATCAGTTAATAATATTTTCTCTCTTCGTGTATTTCGTGACCTTCGTGGTTTATGCCGTATCGTGTTAAAAAATGGTGTCGTATTGGACAACTTTGGCAACGTTTTGGCATTGTTTGGTACCATTTGGGTGCAGTTTTGGCACACTTTGGCGCAACTTCGCCTCAATAAAAACGCCAAAAAAAGCGTTTCCAGCCTAATATCAAACTTTTTCCAGAAAAACAAAAAAATCCATGTTAATCCGCGGTGGCTTTATACGCAAAACAAACCCATTTCAAAACCCAGCAAAATCACCGTAAGCAATTTATTGCTAAGGACTAAGGACTATAGACGAAGGACTGCGCAGCAAAAAAACAAACCCATTTTCAAAATCCCGCCAATCGCGGGAAGTCACCGTAGCATAAGAACTCAAGCCTCAGGCCTCAAGTCTCAAGCCTGTGCCTTAAGACACTTAGCGAATCAGGTCGATGATTTTTTGGAGGTCGTTTTCGACCTGTACCGGCGGGTTGCTGAACGCGCGGGCCATTTTGCTGTGGTAGTTGACCGTGGCATTCGGGTCTTTGAGCAAGTGACCGGTCAGGACGCAGGCGACGCGCTCATCTTTGCCCACGGTGCCGTTTGCCAGCAAATGCTTAAGCCCGGCAATCGTCGCGGCCGACGCCGGTTCGCAGCCGAGGCCGTGTTTGCCGACCTGGGCCTTGGCATCGAGAATCTCTTCGTCGGGCACATCCAGCACGACGCCGTTGCAGACTTCAATCGCCCGCAGGCATTTTTTCAGATTCACCGGGCGGGAAATTTCAATCGCCGAGGCAATCGTATCCGGCCGGTATCCCGTCGCGTCGAGGTTGGCGAAATAGTCATCGGCAATCTTGTTATCAACCGCCCCGCCGTTCCACTTGAGGCCCTTGTCGTTGACCAGCTCGGTGAGCGTATTGGCGCCGGCGGCGTTGATGACGGCCAGCCGGGGGATGCGGTCGATGAGGCCGATCTCTTTCAATTCAGCGAATGCCTTGCCGAAGGAACTGGAGTTGCCGAGGTTGCCGCCGGGAACGATGATCCAGTCGGGCACTTCCCAGCCCAAGCCTTCGATGATCCGCAGCATAATCGTTTTCTGGCCTTCGAGGCGGAACGGGTTGAGCGAGTTGACCAGGTAGATATTCAATTCGGTGCAGACGTCCTGAACCTGTTTCATGCAGTCGTCGAAGTCGCCGGCGACCTGGATGGTATGTCCGCCGAAGTCCATGGACTGGCTGAGCTTGCCAAAGGCGATCTTGCCTTCGCCGATGAAGACGGTGGCTTTCAGGCCGCAGCTATGGGCATACAGGGCCATGGAGGCCGAGGTGTTGCCGGTGGAGGCGCAGGCACTGGCGGTCGCGCCGACCATTTTCGCGTGGCTGAACGCGGCGGTCATGCCGTTGTCCTTGAACGAGCCGGAGGGGTTCATGCCTTCGTATTGCAAAAACAGCGAGATCGGGTCCATGCCCAACTCGGTTGCCAGTCCGCAATTTTGCTGCAGGTAGGTCTGACCTTCGCCGACGGAGACTTTATGCTGGTCGTCACAGAAGTTCAGCAATTCGCGGAAACGCCAGACGCCGGAGAAATCCAGCCGGTTGTTGCGCGCCGACCAGCGGTTGGCAAAGTCGCTCAGCTTTTTGGGCAGTTCGATTTTGTCCCAGTTGTACTTGACGTCCAGCAGATCGCCGCACTGGGGGCATTTGAAAAAGACCTGCGAACAATCAAATTCCGCACCGCACTCCAAATTAATGCACTTCTGATAAGCCTGCTCATTCATCGAATGGGTATCCTTTTACCAAAAAGGTGTCTGACCCCTTTTAGTTATAGATTGTTATTATTTTTTACTGCAAACCGTCTGAGGGGTCTGCGTTGTTATCTGTTTTTTTTTAATGTCGGCGATGCGGTCGATCAGATCGGGCAATTCGCTGATTTTGTTAATGACGTTGGTGCCTTCGGGCGCCTGTTTGCCCTTGTTGGTGTAGGCGGTCTTCATGATCGGCAGCATGCCGACTTTGAGTGCGCCTTCGACGTCGTTGTCGATGCGGTCACCGACATAGATAATGTTTTCACAGGGGACGCCAATGGCTTCGGCTCCGGCATGGAAAATGCGGCTGTCGGGTTTTCGCCACGGGTACTGATACGTATAGAGCCGCGGCGTGAGGCAGTCGAGAAATCCGGACTGGGCCATGTGCCGCTCCAGGCTGGACTTGTGAATAAAGGTATTGCTCAGCAGGCCGACTTTCAGGCCCATCTCGCGGAGTTTATTCAGCGACGCAGCCGTCTCCGGTTCGACGACGCCCATTTCATACAGCGGCTCGTACCATTTCCAATTCAATTCCTCCCACTGGTCTTCCGTGAGGTTGAAGCCATTGCGTTTGCCGTAATGCTGGATCAGTTCGAGCGAGTCGAAGTCATTGCCGGTCAGCGAGGATTTGAGAACGTGGTAGCGGATGCCCCAAAGATGAAGCAGCCGGTAGGCCCAGAACGAGCCGACCGGCTGTGATAGCGATTTCAAATAGTCATAGGACCGACGGACCGCCTCGGCGGACAGTCTGCCGGTGTCGAGTTTGCCAAATGTCAGCAAGGTCTCGCCCAGGTCAAAAAGAACAGCTTCGATCAGTGGTTTTGCCAAATTCTTACCTCAGGGCGGGAAGGTTTTCACCAAACACGTCTTCGCACCAGGCAATCATCTCGTCATCGGAGATGGCCGCGATACGGTCGGCGGCGTATTCGTCATCAATCTTGTCTTTGATGGCGATGACATGCGGGTCATGCTTGGGGATTTCAATGTCGTAACGATCTTCGATCCAGTGTTTGATGCCCGCGGCGCCGGACTTGTCGGTAATGGCTACACCGACCGGACGTTTGAGCAGTTTCTGGGTGTCGAAACAATTGTAAATCTCTTCGTTTTTCAGCAGGCCGTCGGCATGAATGCCCGCACGGGTGACGTTGAAGTCTTTGCCGACCAACGGGTAGTTTGTCGGCAAATCAAAATTCAATTCCTTATTGGCAAACTTCGCCATTTCGGTAATGGCCTCGTAATTGATCTTGTCGTTGGTGCCGCAAAGCTGGGCGTGTTCGACAACGAGTGCTTCCAGCGGCGGGTTGCCGGTTCGCTCGCCAACGCCGAAGATCGAGCAGTTGGCTGCGCAACAACCGTAGAGCCATGCCGTGGCGGCGCAGGCTTCCACCTTGTGGAAATCGTTGTGGCCGTGCCATTCGATCCACTCGGCGGGGACGCCGATTTTGCGAAGGCCCGCGACCAATTTCGGCAGCGACCGCGGCAGTTTGGCCTGCGGATACGGAACGGCAAAGCCGAGCGTGTCACACAGACGGATTTTCACGACACTGTTGTATTGCTGCGACAGTTTCATCAGTTCCGCGGCAAACGGCAGGACAAACCCGTCGTAATCGGCACGGGTGACGTCCTCAAAATGGCAGCGTGGGATAATGCCGTTGTCCAGGGCGGTCTTGACGATGTTCAGATACGCCTCCATTGCCTGGGCACGGGTCTTTTTGAGCTTCAGGAAAATATGGTAGTCACTGGCACTGGTCAAAATACCGGTTTCTTTCAGACCCATCTGCGTGACATATTTAAAGTCTGCGGCGACGGCGCGAATCCAGCCGGTGATTTCCGGGAAATCGTATCCGCGATCCCGGCACAGTTCAACGGCCTTGCGGTCGCGATCAGAATACAGGAAAAATTCGCTCTGGCGAATCAAATCGGTTCCGCCGTTGATTTCGTGGAAGAAATCGTAGATGCGTAAAACCTGCTCGGGCGTATAAGGCGGACGGGATTGCTGGCCGTCGCGAAACGTCGTGTCTGTAATCCAGACCTTCTCGGGAATTTCCATGGCAGGCGCGTCATCTTCAAAGAACAGCTTTGGGAACTCCGAATACGGAAAGGTTTCGCGATAAAGATTCGGTCGCTCAATGTCTTGCAATGTAATCTGCTCTGTCATCCATATATCTCCATTGCAGGGTCACGTGTTGATCACAATCTTCCGACGGGCCCCTGCTTTTGCCCTGTCATCCGATTCGATACCTCTTTGATAAGGCATTCAATGTCCGCGGTGAACTGTCATGGCATCCAGCCGCGGCCCGACACCCGTTTAGAAAACCGGGTATTCCAAAGGCATCTGTGATGATGTAGCCGAGGTGGGAGTCGAACCCACACGCCCTTTACGGGCAGGGGATTTTAAATCCCCAGCGTCTGCCATTCCGCCACTCGGCCAATTAAAACGTTAGCATACCTTGAAAGTTCAGTGCTTTCGAGCTGTGTATTATAGGTATAACGCGATGATTTTCAAGAAAATCCCTCCCAAGAAATTAAAACAAGACCATAAAATCTGTGAATAAGGGCCTTAATTGAGTATTTTGGAATGATCCGGAGGCTCATACCTCCGGCAATTCAGGTCATAGACAGACTGTTTTGGAGACTTTAAAACGCAATTCCCAAGGGTCTCAGCGAGCTATTACCTGAAAATCCGGCTTAATTTCCGGGTGAACATGGCAAAAAGGATGCTTTTTTTGAGTTTTCGGCATTGCCGGCGATAGGGCTGGCGATTCGCACTGACACGGGAGCATTTGATAACATACCAGAGCGCCCGTGACCACTTTTTCATCTTGAAGCAGAGCCATCCGGCACAGATTAAAGAATCGGCTCGTTTTGGGTTCAAGTGAATCGCATGCCTCAGACACCGCATCGCGCCTTCATATTCGGCGCTCATCGCCAGCGATACCCCTAAACCGAAAAAGACATTGTCGCTGCCGTCGGCTTCTTCGAGTACCCGCAGGAAGCAATTGCCCGCCTCTGTTTCGACTCCCATCTCGAGGAACATCCATCCCATCGCGGTCAGGACGTCGGTGTCATCGACGCCTAAGTTCAATTCCTGACGCAGCAATTCGATTCCTTTATCAAATTCACCGCCCTGTTTACAAATTTGTGCCAAGCGAAAACGCGGACCTGCCAGTTGCGGATCGGCCTGGGCGGCCCAATGATACCAACGGACTGCCTGTGAAAAATGGCCCTGCAGGAAATACACTTCCGCCAGATAAAACTTCGCCATCGCAAAATTTTCATCGAATTCAAGAATCCGGTTGAATTTTTCCTTCGCCGAATCCAGGTCGCCACTTTCGAGCAAAAACAATCCAAAATCGAGTATGACTTCCACATCCGCGGGGTTTTTACGAACTTCGAGGAGAAACTCTTTTTTCGCACGCTCGCCGCGGCCACTGACCCAGCATGCCTGTGCCAAACGGAAATGGATTTGCGGGTGTCCGGCGTCAAGTTCGGCACATTTGTCCCAGCACCAGATGGCCCTTTCGTATTCGCCGCGGGAAAACAGGGAATTTCCGATATTATAGAAACACAGGGCGCAATCGGGATTAATCTGCTGAGCCATGTAAAACATCTGCTCAGCCTTGTCATGTTGTTCCATCTCGGTGTAGGTAATGATGCGGTTACAATAAGCCGGCTCGAATTCGGGGTCCAGCACTTCGATTTGCTCGAATGTTTTCAAGGCCAGATCGTATTGGGCGGTGCGTGTATAATCGACGCCAAGACAGTTGAGAATTTCCAGATCGTCAGCATTGCATTCGAGGGCGCGTTGATAAAAATCAATCGCTTTATCGTATTCTTCCATGCCGTCGAGTGCCAAAGCGGCGTTGAAATACCACTCGCTATGTTCGGTTCCGGTTTCAATGGCGTAATTCAACCGTTCCAAGGCCTGCTGAAGCTGGCCCTGTTCATACAGTTCAAACGCCTCGATTGCCATATTTTCAGCCTGATCCCATTCGTGATCAGATTCAAAGTCGTCCAAAGAATCAAACATAACTACTCCATAGTCTCTTTTAAATACACCTTCGCACAATCCAATCTGCCTCCATCATATCGTCAGAAAACGGGTCTAACTTAGCCTCAGAGGCCGATTTCATGCGTGTTTTTTGCCTGAATGAAGATTTTTCTGGTTTTTTGGAGCTTAAACTTTTATAATTTCAGCGTTTATAGGGTTGAGTCTCGCGGATACCGGAATTAACCGGCTGATTCTTCAGGCTCGTCCGATAACCGTGAAGACGATGTTTAGGTCATTGCATCTGAAATGAAATGAAATATTCGGAGCAAAGTTAGATGGTTCAGGAAATAAAAGGTCAGTTAAGCGCAGGTTCAAACACATTTGCGATTGTGGTCAGTCGTTTTAACGAGTTCATCACCAGCAAACTGCTGGGGGGTGCGTTGGACTGTCTGCAGCGTCATGGTGCCGCCGATGAGAACATCACGGTCGTCTGGGTGCCGGGCACGATTGAAATTACCACGGCTGCGAAAAAGCTGGCGGAAAGCGGCAAATACTCCGCAGTTATCTGCCTGGGTGCGGTGATCCGCGGCTCGACCAGCCACTATGACTATGTGTGTCAGCAGATTTCCCGCGGCGTCGGGCAGTTGAATTACGATACGGGCGTGCCGACGATTTTCGGGGTGTTGACCTGTGAAACAATTGAGCAGGCCATCGAACGGGCCGGGACCAAGAGCGGCAACGCCGGAGTCAATGCAGCGACAGCGGCTATCGAAATGGCCGATTTGCTCGGGAAACTTTAACCAACCTATCCAACCGGATTGATCGAAAACCGAAGGAACGACCTTGGATCGCAGAACAAAAGCCAGAGAACTCGCCATGCAGGCCCTGTGTCAGTTAGACGTACAGGGCGACCCGATGCTGTCCATGCTTGGCGTTTTTTTTCGGGAAAACACCGATGACGATTTGGTTCTGCAACTCGCGGATCAATGGGCACGGGGCGCGTGGGACTATATGCGCGGGTGTGATGACATGATTTCGGGCGCGGCGGTTCGGTGGAAATTGTCCCGCCTATCACACGTGGACCGCGGAATCCTGCGTCTGGCCACTTACCAGTTGAAATATTGCCCGGATATTCCCTGCAAAGTTGTGATTAACGAAGCCATCGAACTGGCCAAAAAATACAGCACCGAGCAATCGCCCCGTTTTGTCAATGGTGTGTTGGATGCGGTGCTGAAAGCATTGAAAGAAGCTGCTCCGAATAATCCAAACTGACCAGCGGCCAGTTTGAAAAATTAAACATTAAATATCAAAAAGCAAAATTGAGGAATCGCCTTCGGCGATAGCTGTTTAAATAGATTCCTCACTGCGTTCGGAATGACAGTAAGGTTGGCATTCGTGAATTATTGTATTGAGTCGTAAGGAAATGGATCTGTGAGAAAGATTGCTGTTCTCAATCAAAAAGGAGGCGTCGGAAAAACCACGACGGTTGCAAATGTCGCGGCGGCACTGGCGGACAAGGGGCATCGTGTCATGGTGATCGACCTGGACCCGCAGGCTCACCTGACGATTCACCTTGGCAGCGAGAGTGACAACGAATCGGCCGGCATTTACAATGTCCTCACCGATCGTGTTCCCGTTGCAGACGCACTTCGACACGTCCGCCCGAATCTTTCGCTTCTGGCTGCGGGGATTGACCTTGTCGGCGCTGAAAGCGAACTGGTGGCGGAAGTCGGCCGCGAGATTATTCTTCGTCAGGCACTGGAGCCGGTGGAAGACGACTTTGATTTCCTGCTGATTGACTGTCCCCCTTCCCTGGGTCTGCTGACATTGAACGCCCTGTCAGCGGTCGATGAGGTGCTGATTCCGATTCAGCCGCATTTTCTGGCGCTTCAGGGATTCAGCCGACTGCTGCAAACGGTTACACTGGTCCAGACCCGCATCAATCCGAAGCTTCGCGTTTCAGCGATTTTGATGTGCATGTTCGACAGCCGCACGAGTTTGTCCGGCGAAGTACGAGCCGATATCGACAACTTCCTTTCCAGTTCACGCGGTTCGGGACAACCGTGGGCCGACGCATCGATTATTCCGGTTAACATTCGCCGCAATGTCAAGCTGGCGGAAGCGCCCAGCCACGGGCAAACTATTTTTGAATATGAACCCAACTGTAACGGCGCGGAAGATTACCTGGGGGTTTCGGAATTTCTTGAAGCCGGCGACTCTAAAAAAGAATCCGTTACACAGAATGCCAACGATGCTGTGCATACAGATTTTCAATCGCCGGAATCAACCCCTCCGCAAGACACTGTCGCTGACGGTCCCGATGAAGCAGAAGTATCCAATACAGACGATTCAAACAATCAAACGACAACCGAGACAACATCCACAGAAGTAACATCCGAAGAAACCATCGAAGACAAAAACGGGGTTGAAGCGTAGACAAAAATAAAAGGCTGCTCCGTGGATGATGGAAGCAACCTTTGTCTTAAGATCGTATCTTGCAACGATCTGTCATTTCTAATTCACTATTATTGTGACTTTTCCAGATTTTGTCAATGTTTTTTTCACAAAAAATACCGCTCAAGCATTCCCGGTGTTTTTTAATCACACCCTTAATTGTCTTTCGTCAGTTCGGTGGGGTTTTCCAAGAGCGTTACCACACGGCTTAAGAAACGGGCAGCGTAACGTTCATCCATCACGCGATGATCAAACGCCAACGCCACATACATCATCTTGCGAATCACAAATTCACCTTCGCGCTGAACCACGGCATCTTCGAAATTGCCGATGGATACAATCGCTGTCGACAGCGGCGGACTGATCGCGTAAAACGTCTCGATACCATACATGCCAAGACCGCTTAAAACGACGTTGGCGCCATCAAAATCATCGGGTGTGAGTTTATTGGCTCGGGCGCGTTGGAGCAGATCATCGCTTTGCATGGCCGTCTGCGCCAGTGTTTTTCCGTCCATATCCTGCACGACGGGGACGACGAGCCCCTGCGGTGCGGCAACGGCAAAACCGACGCCGATTTTTTCGGAAATCACCATGTTTTCCATCGCGGCATCAATCGTAGCTGCGAACAGCGGATAATCACTGATGGCGCGAGCCATCGCATGGATAAAGAAATCGTTGGTGGTGACGCGCGTTTTGACCTCTCGGCAATAGGCTCTTCGCATTTTCGCCAGATCGGTCAAATCGGCACGCATCCGCACATAGCCGGTGGGCTTGGTCTGCTTGGATTGCAGCATATAGGTACCGATGAGCTTTTGGATGCGGGTCAGCGGGACCCTGTTTTCCGTCAACGATTCTGTCACGTTTGATTCTCCTGTTTCACTTGACTGTCTATAAAACCATATTGTACTTCGTTCCGGGCGTAATTCAAGAACATTTGTCTTGCATGGGAATTTGGGCAGACCTATAATTATGTCAAATATCAAAAATTAAAAGTCAAAATTAAGGGATCCCGATTTCATCGGGATAGCTGTTTAAATAGATCCCTCGGCTTCGCTCGGGATGACAAAGAGTCCCCCTGGGATGTGAAGACGTCATTTTGATGACAATTTGTGCATTTTATAAATCGTCAAAGATTAAACCGAAAGGAACAGTAATGCGTTATTTTCTGGCCATCATCCTGCCACCGCTGGCTGTGCTGCTCTGCGGCAAGCCGGTCCAGTTCATTCTGAATATCTTCCTGACGCTTCTGGGCTGGATTCCCGGTGTGATTCATGCGATTTTGGTCGTCAATACCCACCTGGCCGATAAACGGGCGGACAAAATTGTCAAGGCCATGAACAAATAATACGCTATTGCTGTCAATTAATCGTGAGGGAAAAATGAGACAACGACATATGACAATCATTGCTGTTCATACAATTCTGACCAGTTGTTTTTTACTGGGCGGCTGCCAGAAAGTTTATTACGGAACCATGGAAAAATTCGGCGTGCATAAACGCGATATTTTAGTGGATCGTGTGACCGATGCGCGGGATGCGCAGCATGAAGCGAAAGAACAGTTCGCCTCGGCACTGGAGGAGTTTACGTCGGTGATACACTTTGACGGGGGTGACCTGGAAGCGAAATATGCCCTGCTGAAAAGTGAATATGACAAAAGCGAAAGCAAGGCCGATGAAGTTGGTGAACGGATTGATGATGTTGAGCGTGTCGCAAAAGCACTGTTTAACGAGTGGGAAAAGGAACTTGACGAATACAGCAGTCCCAGCCTGCGTAAAAGCAGCGAAACGAAGCTCAAACAAACACAACAGCGATACGCGACCCTGATGGCGGCGATGCGTCAGGCCGAATCGAAAATCGAGCCGGTACTGGCGGCATTTAAAGATCAGGTGCTGTTTTTAAAGCATAATCTGAATGCCAAAGCGATTGCATCCCTGCAGGATGAACTGACTGTGGTTGAAAATGAAATTGCGATTTTAGTACGCGAGATGGAAAAATCGATCAACGAAGCTGATGTGTTTATCCGCGAGATGACACAATCCGACTCGTAACCGAACCCCCTGTTTGGAGAAAGAACTATGACTAAACCATCCATGCCTCATCCGGGCCATAATAAGCACCTGTGCTATTTAACGAATCTGCACTTCCACCAGACGAACTGGCCTGAATACAAACAATTGGTGGAGAATGCTCAGTATGTCTGTAAATTATGCGGGCGTTCGGCCGCGGATAAGGACCGGTTGTGTCGGCCCGTTAAAATTAACGCTAAATAAGCACCCACTTTCAGCGCATAATAACGCCGACAGCGTCAGCGTCTGTCGGCATTGTATGGAGAGCCCGCCCTTCTGGACATGAAAGGCGGGTTTTAAACTCATCGGTAAGCAATGAAAGGTTTCATTGCCTGATTTCTATTTTCCCTTATACAAACTCAACCGCGATGCCAATGGAGCCGGCCTGGAGCATCTGCTTACGCTCAACACGCAGGATCTTTGCATTTTTGATGCGGGCATACTGGCCTTTCTGTTTGGCCAGTGACATGGTGCGCGGGAAATTGACTTCGATTTCATGGCCCGGGCGAACCGGTGTGGTCATCGGAATGCTGATAAAGGCCCCACCCTTGCTCACATTGACGCTTTTTCCGTTGAAAAATCGGTTTGCTTCCGGCAACCAGATACTTACCGGCCAGGAAAGGTCAGACCGAACATCGTGACGCTGATTAATTACTGCGCTCTCCATAGTTCCATTCTCCGTAAATTTAGTCAGTTTTAAAGCCATGATTTTTCTATCGGCAATGTTAAAATAGATAAATTAGAAAATATAGAGACTTTTATTACTGATTTGTAAAAAATTTGAATAGCCCCACCAAAAACGGTAAAAAACGGCTATTATCGGATTTTAAAGGAAAAAAATCAGGGCCATTTTGATTCGCATCGACGAGTGATAGTCCGATAAGTAAAATCCTTCTGATAAAATGACGCTCTGTGGTGAGGTATTCGCATGGCTTCTCACTTCGCCCTTTGGGCTACGAGGTGACAGGTGCGCCATCGCGTTTTTCCCCCTCCCCCAGAGAGGAAAGGCTTATGTTTTCATGGAGTCGATTTCGATGAGGGCAATCGGGAAGAAGATGAAGATCGGGGTCCATGCCCACAGGGCCGGCCGTATCTGGCCGAAAAAGACTTCAGTGGCAAAGAGTTTGCAGATAAAGACCACGATAAAGCAACTGGCCGTGGTGACAAAACTGATCAGGATCGCTGTTTTCATGGCTTTGGGATCGCGGCAGACTAACACAGGCAACGCCACCATCAGCATGATCAGATTGATGATCGGATCGGTAATTCGGCTGTTTTTCTGCAACGACAGTTCCGCCAGGTCTGTTTTGCGGGTCCCTTCGTTTTGCTCCAACTCCGTCAATTGGCGGAGACTCAGCAAGGCTTTAAAGCCTTCACGACGGCGGATTGGAATGTCGTCAGCGGTGAGATTGCTGGGGTAAAAATCGATTTTCTCCGGCTTGGGGGGGATCATTTCCTGTCCCCTGGCGGGTAGATTAATCCGCCGGCCATTTTCCAGGTCCCAGCCGCGGCGTGTTTCATTGTAAACAGCACTGGTCGCCTGAATTTTCCCAGTCACGCGGTAAATTTCCTGTCGATCCTCCACTTTGTCACGCAAAATAATCATCGGATGATCTAAGATCTGTGTGCTTTCATCATAGCGTTTGGTGCAAAACAGACTGCCCTTGTCATCACCGGCAAACCACAGGTCGTACACACCTTCTCTGGCCAGATCGTCGCGGCTTTGTGTCAGTTCATACGAATACCGGGGGATGACCCACTCCTGATCGAGCACCATCAATCCCGACAGAATCAGCGACAGGAACAGAATGGGCGCCAGAATACGCTTGAGGCTCATGCCTGAGGCCATGACGGCAATCAGCTCATTATTTCGCGTCATGCGTGTCAGTGAAAAGACGGCGGCGATTACAATGACCATGCCGGCAATTTCCTTATACCACAGACAGCATCGGACCGCATAATAGTGAACAACTAACAACGCCACTTCGGCAACGGTAAATTCGGTTCCCGTCGCCGGATTGATCCTATCGAAAAATTCGGAAAATTCGTCGAGGTTCAAAAACAAATCAATCGTCAGAAACATGCCGATCATCACGGCTAATGCAATAAAATAGCCGCATAAGAAATTCTTCGCAATGTATCGATCCAGTATTTTCATTATTTTGGATAAAACCTTTTAAGTTTTCAGCAGTTTTCGATAAACCAGCAGGGTTAAACAGATCAGCACCGCCAGCCCCACCCACATCACCGTCACGCCGGTTGACATCGGGGTGGCGGGATTGACGGTCAGCGATTTTCCAGACAGGATAAAGGTAATCAGCACGCCGCCGGGGATGGCGCTGGCGCCAAAGGCACTGAGGACATGACCACCGCGCATCTGGATGCCCAAGGCGATACCGGTTAGAATCAAGGCCACACAACCAAGTCCCAGCACGAGGCGGGAATGAATTTCAGCGGCAATTTCGCTATCGACAAAGACCAACTCCCGGGGCCAGATATTCAGATATTTCTGAAGATGCCGACTCGGGTCGCCTTTCAGGACGGATTTCTCCGTTTGAAGATTAGCAATGGTTGCCAGAATATTTTCGGTTTTCAGCGGCAGGTATAAATGCTCCGGCGGCTTAATATTGGGTATATATTTACGGACGGCCATTCGCGGTTCCAGTCCCGCACGCTGCCATGTGGGGCTGTCCAGATGTATTTCGAAACGCAGGTCCTCGCCGCTGTTTTCAATGGTTATATAGCCGTCTTTACAATCGTATTGAATTTGGGTATCCCTGATTTCATCAATCTGCATCAGGCGAATCGGGTCGGTGAGTTGAATGGTGTTGGCTCGCTGTTTATCGACAACCGCCTCGGGGGTGTAAAGCAAATAATACTCCCGCATCCCATCGGCGGCATCCTGCAGCTGATAATAGTCATTGCTCTGTGCCAACTGCCGGTTCATGTCTTCGGTGAGCATCTCCATGGCCAGTTGGTCGCGTGTTTCCATCGCCATTTTGCGAATGGGGTAATAATTGATCTTATCGGCCTGAATGCGTTTGAGCTGTTCAATCTTCTGGAATTTGACGTCATCTCTGAGCAGCGGCGGAAACTGGGTCGAGACGGAAAAATTGCCCAGAAAAACGGGGGCGATGTCATCAAACCGAAACACGTTCCGGGCGGTGACTTTTGCCTCATTATAGGTACTGTGGGTTTCGATCTGGACTTTGGCCAGCTCGGCGGTAATCACACGTGCTGAACCTCCGGCGCGACCGTCCACGATCACCACGCCTTCGAGAATGTTATTTTCGGGCACAGCCTGATCAGCATAGAGCCGGTAATTACTGCCGGGAAGCCCGTAGAAGCCTTTTTTCTGGATATTGCGGAAAAGAATCTGCTCGGCGTTGGCTTTGACGCTTGCTTCGCTGCGGTGCACAAACGCCGGGGCGACATAAAAGCTGAGCACCAGATTGGCAACAGCCACCAGAATCGCCAATGTCAGGCCCGGGTAGATCAGGGTCCACATGCTGACGCCGCTGGCCCGGCAGGCATCCAGTTCGCGGTCGGCGGCAAAGCGGCCGTATACCAGCGAAGAAGAAAATAATGCGCTGATCGGCAGGACGAATGTCAGGGTAACCGGTATAAAATAGCCCAAAAGATGGAATATCTGCCCCGGGCTCACGCCGTAATCCTGAATAATCGGCACCAGCAAGCCGATACTGACCATCAGCGTCAGGGCAACGGTCGCCGAGAGGAAGACGCGAAACAATTCGCGAAATATGTATCTATGCAACGTAAATATCATTTGGGTATCTCAATCTCCAATAATCGCTGGTATTGTTACAGAAATCGTCTTGTTTTACAACAGGAAATTCGGGGTTTTGGGATTTGTGAAGAATTGAAAGCTCTGGATTCCCGCCTGCGCGGGAATGACAATACGTGCACCCAATCGCGGAGGCCGGCGATTTGCCCTCTGGATTCCCGCCTGCGCGGGAATGACAATACGTGCGGAAAAGGGAATCCTTAATGGTCGCCGCAATCTCTATACGTTTGCGAAGTAGTTGGCCAATCGCTTTACTTATGCGAATCGAAGAGTTCGTCGGGGATGTCGAACTGGTCCTTGAGTTTTTCGAGGTCGGCGACGGATTTGGGGCCCGCCGGTTCGGTGTTTCGATTGCGGAGCATCTGGTAGATATTATTGCCGGAGAGGCGTTCTTTTAGTGATTTGGCGGATTCGGCGTGGCTTTTGACCCATTGTGTTTCATCAACTTCGTCGCCGTTGATGGGACTTTTGTCATATTTGGGGAAAATAATGGCCGCATAGGGACAGACCCGGGCACAGGCCGGGCAACCTGTTTTGCATTTATGCGGCTGGGTCACCTGAACTATTTCTTGTGTCGTCCCTTCGGGACTTGGGTTCTTATCATCGAATTGATTCCGGGGGGGTACACCCCCGGCTACTGTATTTTCGCCCCTTCGGGGCTTTTTTTGTGTGAACCCGCCTAAAAAGGTGTCTGACCCCTTTAATTTTAATGAATAGGTTCCGAAGAGGCAGAAGTTGAGGCATTGTTTGCAGTTTTTGCATCGGTCGTAGTCGATGATCGGAAACCACGGCTGCCAATCCGGATCGGACGCGGTGATGATCTGCGGATCGTTGTTTGCGTTTCGGTCGCCAGTGAGATTGTCAAACATGCCTTCGAGTGATTGGCCGGCGCGCAGATTCACGACTTTTGCCGAATCAGGAAGGGATGCTTTTGCATGCGCAAACAAGGCCTTGACCGCGCGTCGGTAGCAGGCCAGAACGACAAGCTCGCTATCCTCGGCCCAGCGAGTAAACCTGTCATCGCCTGCGGCGGCTAACGCGCATAAATCATCGACACAATAGACATCCTGCGACGTCCTGGACAAGGTATCCAATGTTGTATCCAAGACGTCGTTCGGAATCAGTGCGGCATTTTTACACTGGCAAACAATTACAGCCATTTATTAATCTTTCTTTTTCATATCCGCGGACGCAGACTTTCGCACATCGACACAGACCAGTTTATCCATACCGCGTTTGACTGCATTGCGTGCATAAATGTGTCCGTTGACCATGATGGGCATGGTCCAGCATTTGTCCGAAAGCACCTGAGCGGAGGACAATACTTTGTATCCTTCCGGCGACGCTTCGATAATCGACAGGTCACCCTTTTCGCCCAAGACGATGATTTTGCCGGCGGCGGCGCAAACTGCGCCTTGCTTCGGTGCTCTCTCGGTCCATTTCTGCTCGCCGGTGGCCCATTCGACACAAGCCAATTGCTTATCATCCATGCCGTAAAGATAGCCATCGACCAAAACGGGGCCGCTCATCTGGCTTCGCATGTTTTTGTTTTTCCAGACTTCTTCAAGGCCGTCATCGGTGATTTTCAAAAGTGTCGCTCCTTTTCCATAGCCGGAGGTAATAAGCATCTCGTCACCGGAAATGATCGGATCAGCGGCATTAACGCCATAATTCGTATCCCACTTGTGACTCATGGCGACATGGCCGGTTTCAGCAACAATAATTTTAATCTCTTTGCTGCAGAACATCGCAACATACTTTTTGTTATTTCGCTGGAACGGCATCGCGGTAGCATATCCGGCCTTCTCATCGGCACTTTTCCATGCTACCGTCCCATCGGCCTTTTTCAAGGCAACCCCAGCGTCACCGACATTGAAAATCACAAGATCATCGACAATCACGGGCGAGCCGGAAAATCCCCAGTCGGGTTTTTCATAGGGGAGTTTGCGTTTCCAGATTTCGGCGCCGGTCTTTGCATCCAGACAGAAGGCTTTGCCGGTTTTGCTGAGGGTATAAACCTTGCCGTCCAGAATCGTCGGGCTGGCGTTGCATCCGCCCTCGTACAGGTTCGGCGTGAGCGGTTCAGGATATTGATAGGTCCACTGCTGTTTGCCGGTGGCGGCATCAAAGCAATACACCACATCGGTATCTTTGTTGATATTGCCAATGGTGTAGGCCCTGCCGTCGGCGACCGAGACGGCAGAAAAGCCGGTGCCGATTTCCGCTTCCCACGCAATCTTCAGATTGTTTAAGGCGGTCGGGTCCCAATCGGTTTCTTTGCTGACACCGTCATAGTCGGGGCCCCGCCAATGAGGCCAGTCGGCAGCCACCGTTAAAGAAGCCATCATTACTACAAACACCGTCAATACCATTTTTTTTGCACAATCCATTTCGATCTCCTGATGATCATTTCTGATTTATTTTATAGAAATCGCCCCGGTCGGACAGATTTTCACACATTCATCGGCCGAGTGTTTCAGGGCTTCCATTAACGTCTTATTCAGCGAAGCGGTCACCCGCATTTCGAATCCTCGTCCTTCAAATGACAGGCCCAGTTCTTCGCCAGCGTTTTTGGCGGTCTGAATACACAGGCCGCACTTAACGCATTTTCCCGGCTCAAAGATCACATTGCCGGGCCCGAACATTTGTTCGAACAACTTTCTCTGCGTTTCAAAGGTTTTCTGGCGGGCGCCGGTTTCGGTGGCCAGATCCCGCAGTTTGCAGTTTTCGGCTTTGCGACAATCACAGTGCAGGCACCGAGCCGCTTGGCGGCGGGCCTGATCTTCTGCGAAACCGTCACTATTCTGTGTTTCTGTACGCTTCTCAGGCGATGCGGTTTGCATAAACTTGCGTATTTCTTCGTCTTCCAACCGCCCCATGCGATGATTATACTCCGGACTTGTCGAAACCGGCAACTCGCACAGGGTCGATTGTATCGAAAGTGCGGCCTCTTTTCCATCAGCAACTGCGCGAATCGGCAAATTTCTTGAGCCGATACACGTCCCTGCAGCAAAAACGCCGTTCTGTGTTGTGGCGTAATCCGGACGGGTTACGGGGATTTTATTATCTTTTGTGTCAATGCCGATGTTTATATTACTGTCGAGATTGCCAATCGCCAGCAATACTGCATCGTACTGTTTTTTCAGTTCATCCAGAGAAACGTCGGTGCCCAATGACTTATTGCCTTTAAATTCGACACCAAGCTTTACTATTTGTTCGATTTCTTTTTCGATTGTTTCCAGGGGGAGGGTTTTCCGGTCGATATTGTTGTCCAGTAGTGAACCGCCGGGTGTGTCGCGTTTGTCGAA
Organism: Anaerohalosphaeraceae bacterium; assembly: GCA_963675155.1. Lineage (GTDB taxonomy): Bacteria > Planctomycetota > Phycisphaerae > Sedimentisphaerales > Anaerohalosphaeraceae > 4572-13. The sequence goes on from OY775912.1 coordinate 3,804,040, forward strand.
GAGCGTGCAGTCGATGCCAGCGCAGGCGAGGTAATAGGCAGCGGAGAGTCCGCATGGGCCGGCGCCGATGATGGCCACCTTTTTACCGGTCGACGGTTGGCACTGCGGCTGGAAGGGTTGGTTTGATGCCAAATCCACGTCTGCAACAAAGCGTTTGAGCAGGCAAATTGACACCGCCCCGTCCGCTTGTGCCCGCCGGCAGACCTTCTCACACGGTGCGGAACAAATGCGCCCGAGTATCGCGGGCAGCGGAATATCTTTTTTGACGGTGGCAATGGCCTGATCGAATTGGCCGGCGGTGATCTGGCGAATCATCAGCGGAATATTCATATTGGCCGGGCAGCCCTTTTCGCACGGGCCAACGCAATCGCCGACATGATCGCTGAGCAGCAGTTCGATAGCGGTCTTGCGGGCGGTGTTGATTTCGTCGCTGTCGGTGGTCACGACCATGTTGTCAGTCACACGTGTTCCGCAGGCGGGCAGGAGGTGTCTGAAGCCTTCGACGCGAACAACGCAGACCATGCAGCTCGTGGACGGCTTGAAACCATCGGCATAGCACAGGGTCGGGATGTGGATGTCCAATTGTTTAGCGGCGTCGAGGATTGTCGTGCCCTCGGGGGCCTGAACTTTCTGATTGTCGATTGTTAGTGTTATCATATTCTTTCGCCCCTTCGGGGCTCTCTTATTAAAAAACTCTCTTTCCGGAGGTTTAAACCTCCGGCTATTATATTACCATCCCTTCGGGATTAAAAACGAAACATCCCTTTTTCCGGGGGCTTCCCTCTTCGCTCTATGAGCTTCGACGGGACAGGTACGCCACCCGGCTACTATATTCTCACCCCTTCGGGGTTTTTCTGGATTCGGCGCCTTCGCGGGAATGACAAACAGGCACACAAAAATAATAAATTGTCACATTTTTTACTACTTGACCTCTACGGCTTTTGCGGGGCAGACGGTTTTGCAGGTGCCGCAGCGGATGCAGGCCTGCTGGTCGATCACATGTTTTTCATACGGTTTCATGGCGATGGCATCGACGGGACACTGCTGGGCACAAATTGTACAGCCGATGCAGTCGTCAGTAATGGAATAGTTTATCAACGCACGACACTTGCCCGCGGGACAGGTTCCCTGAATATGGGCTTCGTACTCATCGCGGAAATGGTCAATCGTTGAAAGCACCGGATTCGGAGCGGTTTTGCCGAGTCCGCAGATGCTGGCGGTCTGGATTTGTCGGCCCAACTGCTGCAACGTTTCGATGTCGCCGGTTTTGCCGCTGCCCTCGCAGAGACGCTCGAGGATATCGAGCATGCGGCGGGTGCCGACGCGGCAGAAGGTACAGCGGCCGCAGGATTGGTCCTGTGTGAATTCGAGAAAGTAGCGGGCGATATCGACCATGCAGTCGGTTTCATCGAGGACAACCATGCCGCCGGAGCCCATGATCGCGCCGGCGGTGTGCAGGGATTCGTAATCGATTGTCGTATCGGCCATGGACGCGGGCACGCAGCCGCCGGAGGGCCCGCCGATCTGGACGGCTTTGAGGGCTTTGTCGTCTTCTATGCCGCCACCAATGTCATCGACGATTTGGCGAACGGTCATACCCATCGGCACTTCGACCAGACCGCCGCGGCGAATCTTGCCGGCCAGCGCGAACACCTTGGTACCCTTGCTGGAGGACGTCCCGTGACGGTTGAAGGCTTCGGCGCCGTTTCGCAGCACCCACGGCACCAGCGTGTAGGTTTCGACATTATTGACCAGCGTGGGGCAGTCATGCAGGCCCCGCTGGGTTGGATACGGCGGACGCAAACGCGGCGCGGGGCGTTTGCCTTCGATGCTTTTGATGAGGGCGGTTTCCTCGCCGCAGACGAAGGCGCCGGCTCCGACATAGACTTTCAAGTCCAGTGAGAAGTCGCTGCCGCAGATGTTATCGCCAAGAAAACCGAGCTTTTTGCAGTTTTCAATCGCGGCGTTAATGCGTTTCAAGGCCAGCGGATACTCAGCACGAATATACAAGCAGCCTTCGGTCGCTCCAACCGTCCATGCAGCGATGGCCATGCCTTCCAGAATGCGATACGGGTAGGACTCCATGAGCATGCGGTCCATGAACGCGCCGGGGTCGCCCTCGTCACCGTTACAAATGATGTATTTTTTGGGGGTGCCTGCGTGCTGGACGGCGAACCATTTCAGATGAGTTGGGTAGCCTCCGCCGCCGCGGCCGCGAAGACCGGAGTTTTCCAGTTCGGCCAGCACGGATTCGCCGTCGCGACTGCAGACGCAATCGCGCAGGGCCTCGAAGCCACCGTGATGTTGATATTCGTCGATATCCAGCGGATTGACTTCCGCGGCGTGTTCAGTGGCGATATGTACCTGGCTGTCCTGATAACAGTCGATGGAATGGTCGCGGATGCTGAGCGAATAGCGAATCGGACCCTCGCCCACGCGGTCGTCCAGCAGTGTATCGAGTAGTGAATCAATGGACGATTTCAGACGGGAGGCCGCGGTTGCAGGCTGGAAATGCCGGCGAAGAATCGAAACGGCATCCGCAGGCGTGGTGTTGCCGTAGCGGAAGATGGTGCCGTCGGCGGTAACCACTTCGGTCAATGGAGCCAAAAAGCTCATGCCGTGGCAACTGGTGCTTTTGACCTTGACCGGGATGTTCAGTTCATCGACGCCTTTTTTTAATGCCTCATAGACTTTGTCGCTGCCGACGGCGCGACAACTGGAATCCAGGCAAATGCGTACCTGACCGGTGAGGGCTTTGGGAGCACCTTTTGTTTTGGCCGCGGCAGCGGTTTGTTGCTGCTGCTGGAGGTAGTCGCCAAGCACCTGCGGGATGGTTTCGTTGGTAACGTGACCATAGATGACATCGCCGATCTGCACGGCGGGAGCAAGCATGCAGCAGCCGAGGCAGGCGACCTTTTCAACCGTAAACAAACGCTCAGCGTCGGTATCATCGTCGCCGGTGATGTTCAGGTGCCGCTTGAAGGCTTCGTAGATCTGGGTGGCGCCTTTGACGTGACAGGCGGTACCGATGCAGACCTTGATGAAGTGCTGACCGGCAGGCTTGAGGCGGAACTGGTCGTAGAACGTTGCGATGGACCAGAGGTTCGCGGCGGTGCTGTCAGTTAACTCGCTCAAGCGTTCAACGGCTTCAGCGGGCAGGTAGCCGAACCGGGCCTGAACCGCCTGCAGCAGCGGCAAGGCGTGGGAGACATCGCGTCCGACGTCAGTAACAATCTGCTCAACGGTCTGGGAGTCAACTTCGGTCATTTCCCGGCTCCGATGGCGATCAGATTTTGATGCGAACGAATGTAAATGCGACCATCCTGAAACGCCGGACAGGCGAAGGCTTTTTCACCCAGTTCGCTGCGTTTGAGTTCCTTGTATTCGGGGCCGGTTTGGGCGATGACCATCGTGCCCTTTTCGCTGAGCAGATAGAGCGTTCGACCGACGAGTGTCGGCGACGCCTGAAACGTGGCATCCAGCGATTGGGTATAGACAAGACTGCCGTCGGCGACATTGAAACAGCCCAGGTCGCCCTGCGTGGTCAGGGTCCAGACGTGAGTGCCATCGCTGACGGGACTGCAAATATCCGGCATCGACTCCTCTGCGGCCCATGCAATGTTTGTTTCGGTAATGTCACCCTGCGCGTTGGTGGCATTGATGGCGACGAGTTTATTGTACGGTTCGATGGCGAAGATTTTGCCGTCGGCGATGATGGGCGATGAGGCAATATCACCTTCGATGCACTCGGCGGAGTAGATTTCGGTGCCGGTTTTGGCGTCGTAGGCGATCACGTACGGCGAGGCGGCGGTGAGAATCTGGCAGCTGTCGCCGACTTGTGTGACGGTGGGTGACGACCACGAGTTGGGCACGGGCCGGGCAGTTTGCCAAACCTGCTCACCCGTTTGCCAGTCGAAAGCGATTAGCTTGCTGTCTTCGCCTTCGTAGCCGACGTCCCACTGGACGATGACGAGGTTTTCGTACCATGTCAGGGAGGCGGAATAGCCGTACATGCTGTCGGGGACGCCGAGATGTTTTTCCCAGAGCTTTTCGCCGTCGATAGTGAAACAGCCGAGATCGCCGCCCGCGAAAATGGCGCAAACACGTTTGCCATCGGTGACGGCAGTCGGTGCCGCATAGCCGGTGTCTTCCATGACTTCCATGTCTTCACGCTCGGGGCTTGGAACGACGGTCACCTCACCGGTCCAGAGTATGTTGCCTGTTTCAGCATCAATGCAATAGATTGCCTGGGCCTCTTTGGTGGCGCCGGTCAGGAAGATGCGGTTGTTCCAGACGACGGGTGAATTATGGCCGGGCAGATCAATGGCAGTTTTCCAGAGAATGTTTTGGCCGCTTTCGCCGTCCCATGTATCGGGAATATTTTCAAAGGTACAGATGCCGAGTCCGCCGGGACCGCGAAAAGTGGACCATTGCGTTTGGGCGTCTTCGATGGAGGTATACGACGAAATAGGGTCGGTCTGTCCTTCGGTTGATTCGGTGGGAATTGTCGGCGTCTGCATTGCATAGAATAACCCGGCAGCACAGAGCATCACGATACCGACCGACATCGCGGTACGGGTTTGTTCGGCGTGCTTGACCTGTTGGGCTTTGACGTCGCCCTGCGGAGTCGGTGTTGGCTTGATGGGCTTATGGCTGGAAGCCCAGAGTAAACCGGCGGCCAGCAGTCCCAGTGTGACAACGAGCAAGACAGTTCCGCGTTTGAGGAAATACTGACGGGCGAACTGGTCGCGGCGCAGCGGCGTATCCAGCTTTAATATCGTTTCAGCCAGAGCCGCATCGGTCGGATTCGCCTTGGCCTGCTCTTTAAGCTCTTCCAGTTTTTTCGAGCGAACCGGGTCGGCAACCTTGACGTGATAAACCGTCACGCCGAGCAAAATCGCAATAATGACGCTGAAGACTGCGGCGACGACGGCCACGCCGATGGCCGATTGATAACTGGTGCTGGTTGTTTTTTCGTTTTCCATGTTTCCCTTGTAATTTCAAAACTCACCATGAAGAACATGAAGGGCATGAAGAAGAAATAAATTTAAAAACTTCACGCTCTTCGTGGTTTATTAACCTGTCACACTGGTGGGCATGGCCCACCCTACATTGCATTCGCATGGCTCACGCCATGGCGTTTTTATAGCATCCGGTGGGCTAAGAGCCCACCCTACCCTTTTTCCACTGGCGGTGTCGTGGGCAGTAGTTGTAGCATCTGCCGCAGGCCAGACAACCGGCACGGTGGGCTTCGTACTCGGTGCGTTTCCAGAAGATACTGTACTGGATGAGCGACACTGCCGCGATCAAGCCCATGAGGCCGCCGATAATCGTGCTGCCGACAGCGAATTGTTTTTGCTTTGCATCGTTAGCTTCCTGCAAGGAAGCCACCGTTTGGCCGGATGCATAAAACGCCTTACTGGCGTCGATGCGGTCTTTATAGACACCGGCCTGTTCGCCCTGAACGCGGTGGGCTAGTGCCACGGTCGGATGGGCCATTGCCAGACGGGTGTGAACCATATAGCCAACGAGTGCGCCAGCGGCGATGAAGACCGGTACGCAGGCGATGAGTAAACCTAAGCGGCGTTTACCCTTGGCGTATTCTTTCTGCGGCCATTCGACGGTGGGCTTTTCAATTGCTCCGAATGGACAAGCATCCTCGCACAGGCGGCAGTGAATGCACTCGTCCGGCGTGATGGTCACGCGGAATTTTGACACGCGTCCGATCTGACGCAGGAGAACGCCGTAGGGACACAGGAACCGGCAGTACGGACGGCCTACAAAGACGGCAATCACGAGCATTGCTATGCTCACAGACCACATCGCGGGGTTGGCATGCAGACGAAAGAATGCAATGAACGGATCGTAGCGGCAGATGATGAATGCCCCGGCGGTGGCGGCATATAATATTGCCAGCAACAGGTACAGCCATGCCCCCAGCCGCAATGTCGATTCCAGCCAATGCGGCACCTTGACGGGCTTAAGCAAAACAACATCCTGAATCGCTCCCAGCGGACAGACGCCCGCACAGAAGGTGCGTCCGAAAAACAGCGTAAAGAGCAGCGGCAAAAAGAAGAATGCCAGTACGACTGCCCCGACGGCGTAATCGGGATTGAAAATCGACAGGCACACGTTACCGATGGCTCCGATGGAGCAAACACAGCCCTGCCGCCAGAAGCCGAAGTACAGCAGGCTAAACAGCATCAGCCAGAAGACACCGCGGCGACTGCGTTTTTTCAGCACAAGCCATGATGCCAGTGATAACGTGACAAATAAGACAACGACATCCAGGCCGGCTATCCAGTCCGCACGCGGCGGCGGCGTGGTGGTTTGCTTCATGACGTAATCGGTCTCGAACTCCGGCGGCGGAAACCGTTCAACGCCCAGCACCGATGCGGTGCAGGCGATCCAGACAAGGACGAATAGTAAGGCATTCGATATTCGTCTCATTGGCCGTCCTTGAGCAAATAGGGTTGATCGGCGCCGACGCGTTTGATGGCCTGTGACGGACAGCCGACGGCAATCGCACACTCGTTGCAGTTAACGCAGCGGTCGTGGCGAATCTGCAGAAACAGCGAGCCGTTACCGAACGCCTGGCAGCCGACAACGCATTTGCCGCAGCCGATGCACAGCGGCTCGTCGATGGTGTACTCGAAATACGGGTCCTCGACGAATGTTCGGATGATCGCGCCGGTCGGGCAGAGCTGGTTTTCGGCGGCGGTGTCGAGCGCCTTCGGTTCGGGAACGAAATAGCCGGTGCAGAGATCGCAGTAGCCGCACATGGCATAGGCATGGACGCATTTGACGGCGGATTCGTTCAGCACGCAGAGTGTGGCGCATTGACCGCAGCCGATGCACTTGTGCGGGTCGATCTGCCAAACGGTACCATTCTTACGCCCTTTGGACGAAACGGCGGCGGCGACCGCTCCCAGCATTGCCAGGGAACCGGTAAACAGGCCTTCACGCAGAAATTTTCGGCGATTCATATTGTCAGGATTTTGTGGGTTCATTCTGTTGTTTTAAAAATCGTTTCATAGATAGTGCCCGCGGCAGGCCGCAACGCTTCAGTTGCCCGCAGCGGCAGCAACCCAGCCGGCCGGCGGCATCGGCGCAAGGGGTTTCGCCTGCTGTGCCTTTACGCCGCAGCAGGTGCTCCGCAAGAGAGGCCATGGCTACCGCCAGCGTCCAGCGAACACTGCGCCGGAGCCACTGTCGTCGTGATGTGTTTGTATTATTATTCATTTTTCACAAATGTATGAATTCGGTTATTGGCCAAGTCCAGCACATAAATGCGTCCGGTCAGCCCCACGGCGACATCAAATGTCTGTACGTTACAATCGGCCGGGGTTTGGCAGACCTGCATCGGACCGGTCCAGTTCAGTTCGTCCGGGCCGGCGACGACGCCGGTAAAGTTGCCGTCGGGATCATAGGTTTTCACACGCACCAGTCCTTTTTCCGCGGTGACAAAACTGCCGTCGTGCAGTATTGCCAGTGCAATCGGATTACAGCAACCGCTGAACCCTTCGACGCTGACGGATGTTTTGCCCCATATCCACTCGCGATCGCCGTCGACGGTATAAGCAGCAACCAGGTGGCGACCGGGATTGACGACCCGCAGCAGACCATCGGCAGCCAAAGCAATATCGAAGTACGGGCTGGGCACAACGATGCCGGGAATATTTCGATCGGGGTCTTTTTCGCCGATCCTGCCGAGCAGTTTTCCGGTGCGGTCAAAACGCCAGACAAGTTTATTAATCGCGTCGGCGACAAAAATATTCTTGTCATCGGCGGCAATCGACGTCAGGCGCGCGGTGTCAGCCGGCACGTTGAAACGCCCTGTCTCAACACCGGCGTCGCTGAGTATCATCACCTTGTTTTCAGCACCGACCAGCATCGTCCCGTCGTCTTCAACGGTCAGACAGGTCGGCTCTACGGCAAGCTCGATTTCCAGGGGAATCGGATTCGGCATCGTATAAATCTGAATCTTTTCGTCGGCGGCAACATAGATCTTCTCATCAGCTCCGACAGCAATCGCCCGCGCGGCATCCACATCCAGCGGCATCGAGGCATCGAACGGATGATACTGAATCAATGCCGGGTCGATTTTTGTGTACGAGTCCATATCGTAGGTGTATTCCGACGGCAGGCCAGAGGAATCCGGAGACACATCAAACAGCACACTGCCCACCACCATGACAATCAATGCAACCACCAATGTAATGGTTATCAGCAGTCCCGGTTCGATTTTTGCCGTTTGTGTTTTCATGTTTTTCATTATCGCATCCTGCCTGAAAAAACGCCAACCCTGTTAAATTACCACGAAGAGCATGAAGAACATGAAGTTATTTATACTATTTTTCTTCGTGTACTTCGTGATCTTCGTGGTTTAAAACTTATTACGCTGGTGGGCATGGCCCACCCTACGAACAATAAACCGCTCATTATTATAACTCAAAAGCCCGTTTCACACAAATCGCTTATTTTGCCGACACATCCAGGCAGACCATGGTGGTTAAATCCCGCACCAGCAAGCGTCCTGCGACCAGTGCCGGCGGGCCCCAGCAGTCGTGTCCGTCGAGTACCTGCGCCTGGTCCAACAGGTGAAATGCGTCGGGTTTTGCCTCGATTAAAGATAGAAGACCGCCATCATTGATAACATAAATCAAGCCGTTCGCAATGATATACGGGCCGAGACCATATTTGTTCTGCGAGCCGCTGGTCCAGAGGATGTTGCCGGAAAGGTCCATGCAGACAAGCTGTTTATCCGGGCGAACGCCGTAGATATGGCCTTCGTAATAGATCGGGGTCTGCTGGTCGGAGCCGAAAACCTTCGGGGCCAACTCAAACTGCACCTCGGGGACGATTGCATCGCCCTGCTGTGTCAACTGGAGCATCATGGAGCCTTTGTTATAGCCGGCACAGAGAAAAATGCGTCCGTCTTGGGCATCGACCGGCGTAGGCACATTCGTCCGCAGGTACCAGGCATCGGTTTGCCACAGGATCGAGCCGTCTTCGGCTGAAATGCCTGCTACGCCCCGGCTGCCGGGATAGATGTAGAAGTCTTTGCCCGCAAAGTGCATCGGCAGGACCGAGCAATGCGTCATCTCCCATTTGTTTTCGTTGGGCGTTTGCCATGCAATCTCACCGGTTTCGCAATCGACGGCCATCATCAGAACCTCCGGGCCTGCGGGTGCAATGATGGCTTTGTTATCAACGATCAGCGGACATTGACCGGCGTACCAGAGCGGCTCTTTCGTACCGTATTCGGCGATGAGGTCGATCATCCATTTCTTTTGGCCGGTTTTGCGGTCCAGGCAGGTGACGTGGCATTTGGGGCCGATGGTGACGACATAGTTTTCATTGACTGCGGGGACGGTGCGGCTCATGCCGTGGTTGCGTTTGATTTTGACCGGGTAGGAATACCGCCAGATTTCAGCGCCGTCAGCCAGCGAGAAGCAGCGAATCGCATCGGCTTCGGCCTGCATGTGATAGTCGACCAGGTACACATAGCCGCCGAAGACAGCCGGTGCGGCGTAGCCTTCGCCGAGTTGAACGCTCCAGAGCTGCGGCGGACCGTCATCGGGCCATTGTTTGGCCAGCGGCGTTTTTGACTGCACTACCGCGTCGAAATTAACTCCGCGAAACGTCGGCCAAGTATCTGAACTATCCGTGGGTGCCGGGTTGGGAAGAATCTCGCCATAGGTTTGCAGCGTGCCTTCCACGGGCTGGGGTGCATCGGCGGTTGGGTCGAACGTCGTCTGCGGACGACCGTCCTGACCGCTCTGTCGCGGCGTTACAGAAAAGGCATAAAAGCGGTGAATCCACTGAGCGACAAATGAGCCCAGAACAACCGCGATGATCACGGGTAATATCAACGATTTTGATTTCATTGAACCTCTTAAGATTTTTCACCATCAAGAGCATGAAGGACAGAAGCGTGGAACATCAGTGACACGATAGCGATAACACCGTGGAATCCAACGACCACACGGTGTCCCATCCGGACGCTGCCGCTTCCGGCTTCTGTTTGTCAATCATGTCGTGTTATCATTTATTCGGAACACCTACTCATTTCTCAATGTTTCCAGGTAATCGGTACTCACTGCGCGGCTGATGGCAATGCGAATCCAGACCGCCCCGCTGATGAGCATTGCCAGCATGATCAGGGCAATGCTTTCCGTCGGGAAGTCCTGACCCTGTGTGCGGATGACCGGCAGAATCGCCAGCAGCGCCGGGACCAGTCCACACAGCAGTCCGGCCGCCAACAGCAATCCGTGTTCGATAAACAGCATTTTGGTCAGGCCGGTCTTGCGAAAACCGACAGCCTGCATCATCGCCAACTCGCTGCTGCGGTCCAGTACATTGAGCACCAAAACCAACCCCAACCCCGCCGAACCGAGCACCAGCCCCAACCCGCCGAGAATTAAGAAGATCGCCATGTACGTATTTTCGACTTCGTGGAACTGAGCGAGTTTTTCCGCGGCGCCGATCATTTCCATGCCGTAGTCACGATATTTTCGCGTCATTTCCTTTGCCTGCATGGGAAAATCCACCCAGTCGGCAGCGATCAGGAAGACGCTTTTGCCGTCGACGGATGGGAAATGCCGCACGAAATCATCCTCTGAAATGATTAAACGCCCCTGAAGGACGGATTCTTGCAAAATTCCGACGATTTTCAGACGAACCGTCTCGCCGTTTTCGTCGCGATAGGCGAGTGTGTCTCCGATTTTCTTGTGCAGACCCCACATAACGGTGGAATAATCGCCGATGGCGGGGATTGTACCGTCATCGGTCGCTTGATTCAGCAGCAGCCACGGGGAGACGCCTTCATTTTCGGCTTCGAGGATCTGTCGAAAAGCGAAGGCCTTTTTATCAGCCAGCAATGTGGGATCGACACCGAGCAATGTGGGTTCAGCGGCGCGGTTCAGGTTCAGACAGCTTGCGTCATCGCGAGCGTATTGTCGAAACGGCACGACTGCTTTTGACGGTACCGGCGGGATGTCATCGGTGGTCTGCAGATACGGGGTTTCGGTCATAGGCACCGTGGTTTGAGCCAGCAAAGCAAATCCGCCTGTTCCGGAGTTTCGATTCTGTGCGGCATCGCCGATATCTTTGTGGTTGGCGCCGACAGCGACGACCAGAAAGACGCCGCAGGCCAGCGTGATCAGCACGATCAAACTGCGCCCAACGCGGCGGGGAATGTTTTTGACCGCCAGCAGCGCCGGCGACTGCGCGAACGAACGGCTTTTTGATCGCAGCCATTGCAGACCGTATTTGGCCAGCAGGAACGCTCCGACCAGCAGCAGCACGCCCGAAAGGAAGAATACCGTTACCTCGGACTGTTTCAGGTCGGCCTGTACCGGCAGCAGCAGACCAATGCCGACGCAAATGACGCCCAGCCAACCGGACAGATGGAAACGATAGCGGCGGGCAGGTCGATACTGCTCGAAGGTGCCGGTGAGAAGCTGGACAACGGGTTTGCGGATGCGGCGATACAGGGCAATCTGAATCGCCAGGACGCAGATCAGCAGGCTGGTGAACACACCGCTTAATAAAGTACCCGCAGAAGCATGGAAGACCAATTGCAAATCCGCCAGCGCTTTGGCCCAGAAGGTCGCATTCAGCACACGAATCAGCCCGGCGGTGTAGAGTACGGACACCACTGCTCCGAGACAGCAGCCGATGGCTGCCAGCACTGCGCCCTGAGCGATGAAGAGTGCGAAGATTTTCAGCCAGGACCAGCCGACGGCCTGCAGAATGCCGATTTGCGGACTGCGGGATTCGACGTAGAAGACGAATACCAGCCCCAACAGAATCGCCGCTGAGAAGATCAGGAACATGCTGAGTCCCGCGAACAGGCCGGCGAAGTCCGTTGAGCCGGCAGCGCTTTGGTCGGCGGCGTTGCGGACGTCTTCAAAGCTAAAGCCGGCGGTAATCGGGTCGAGTGTTTGGCGGACAGACTCGCGAATGGACACCTCAGTGTTATCAGTCGCGGGCCATCGGATTGCGGTCAGCTTGCCGAAATGATTGCCCCACAGACTCTGTGCGGCAGCCAGCGAAATGAACGCCTTGGGTGTGCCGCGGAAGGTATCCCAATAGGCTTCGTCCTTGTCGCGGATTTTATTCAGGTCAATCGGCAGCCCCGTGTCCCAGTTGCGGCAGTCTTCGGCCTCGGACAGACCGGGGAAGTCCGGCATTAAACTTGCATCGGCAAACGGCCCCATCATCGGCACCACGCGGGAGACGGTAAAGGCATGCGTCTGCTCGACGAGTTTTCGTGTGGGGGTGACCTGAAAGTAGGTCAGTTCAACGGTGTCGCCTTCGTCGATCTTTAAGTCGTTGGCCAGCCATTCGTTGATGGCGATTTCATCGTCGGCCAGTGTCAGGCCGGATTGTGCATCCAGACCGGCGACGGTTGAGTACGGCGTTGTCCGATCGCCGCTGCGCAGCTCATTAACAAAGTAAGTAAAGATGCCATAAGCCCCCTGCCCCGATTGGATGAGGCCGTCAGCAAGACGGTCCTCGATGAAGACCTGCGGCGTGCGAACCTCGAAGACGTTCTGGGTATTAATATTGTGAAAATTCAGAGCATAATCTTCAAGCGTAACTGTTTCCTTTATCGCCTTTACAAAACCCAGAAGTTCCGCAGGCGTTGACATATCCAGATTTAACAACATCATATTAGCTTTGCCGGGGACGCCGGCTTTTTCAGCCAGCCAGTCAATCGGCACAAAGACGTTCAGCGGCGGCTCCTGCAATGTTTGCAGGCTGAAGCGGCCCAACGCGTCGTCGGGAATCGTACCGGTGATTTCAATGGGGTAAGCGGAGGTATCCGACCCCTCGGTCGAGAAGATCAGGTCTTTTGAAAGCTGTGTGGTGGCTTCCAGACGCAGGAGCAGTTGGTCGGTCACGTCGCCCAAGCGGGCTTTAACGGCTTCGTTAATCCAAGCAGTGTCGGGTTCGATACCGTTTTTCAGCAGCGGCTGCGGTGCGGTCGAGAACGCACCGAACTGTTTGTCGATACCGTACACATGAATATTGCTGATGCGGACGCTGCCGTCGGCGGATTCGAGGATGCCTTTCATGTTGAGTACGCCGGCGACATGGAAGCCGGAATCTTTTATTATCTGCCGCGGCAGTGACGCATTAAAGAATCGCTCACCGGTTGTGCAGGCATGCTGAACCTTGCCCAGACGCATATCGCCCAGGCGTCGCAGGCTGTAGGTGACCGAGTCGCCGACCAGCATGGCCCCGGTTAAGATCGCGCAGCAGACCCCCGCCAGCAGCAGTGTGCCAAAGCCGCTGCGCCGGTAAAACAGCAAATCACGTTTTAGTATTTTCCAAAAGCTCATTGTTCTCATTCATTTCGTCAATAGCAATGTTTACCATGAAGAGCATGAAGGACATGAAGAATATATATAAAAAAACTTCCTGATCTTCATGTGCTTCATGGTTTAACCATCTGTTTCGTCCTCGTCATCCGAATCTTCAAAAAAAAGAAGTCCCGTCCCGCAATCGGTTTGGCTGCGAGAGCGGCCTTTGGGCACCGGCGTTATTTGTTTGTGATCGACCCGCATTGTTCGCTGCATCTTTGAAGCCAGCGTCTGTGAATGGGTTGCCACGATCAGCGTAATATTCTCGGTACGGTTCAGTTTCAGCAGCAGCGTAGTAATCTGTTTGGCCGTGTCGGCATCGAGCGAGCCAGTCGGTTCATCGGCCAGCAAAACCGTGGGTTGGTTGATCAGGGCCCGGGCGACGGCGACGCGCTGACGCTGTCCGCCGCTGAGTTGGCCGGGCCGTGTATCATGGTATTTTTCCAAGCCAACCTTTTCCAGGATCGCAACCGCGCGTTTCATGGCCGCGGGCCGTTCGATGCTCGACTGACGATTGGCCAGCGTCGGCAGCAGCACATTCTCCAATACCGAGCATTGCGGAAGGAGATAATGAAACTGGAACACGAATCCCATCTGCTGATTACGCAGGCGGGCCAGTTCGGCGCTGCGCAATGAGGCCAGGTTCGTACGGTTGAGCATGACCTTGCCGGAAGTGGGTTTGTCGAGGCCACCGATCAGGTTCAGCAGCGTGGTCTTGCCGCTGCCGGAAGGACCGACGAAGGCCACTGTCTCGCCCGGTTCAATGGTCAGGTTGATGTCTTCCAGCACGACCGTCTGTTCGGCGGCACCGGGATAGGTTTTGGTCAGATCGACGAGTTCAAGCATCGTCTCTTACTCCTTATCATCAGCCAACAGGCCGAATCGGTAGTTCATTTGTCGTACGGTTTCATCAATCGAATACATTTTGCTGACCGCGGCGGCGCCCTGTTGGCCAAGTTGGGCCAGCAAGGGCGGCGACACCAGCAACGGACGCAGCGTTTCGGCCAGCTTGACAGCGTTGTTGGGTTCATAGAGGATGCCGGCACCGGTATTGTTGGCAATCTCGGTAAAGACGCCGAGGTCGGGCGTGACGAAGGGACGTCCCGCTGCCAGCGATTCGAGGGCACACAGGCCGTAAGCCAGCGGCTTTCGCGTCGGCAGCACCATTAGTGACAGACTTTCCAGGAATTGCCGGCGGGATTGGAGTTGATAGTCTTCGACAAACTCGACGTGGTCGTCGATCCGCAGGGTGCTGATGCGCGAACGCATGTTGTCAAGGAAGGTCGCGTCGGCTGAACTACTACCGCCGGTAATACGCAGCTTGATATTTTTGAGCCGCTGATCCCGCCGGAGCAGATGCACCGCGTTGATCAGGATATCCAGCCCGTGGTCGTAACACATCTTGGACAGATAGCCGACCGTCGGCACCTCCGGCGGCGGAGACGGGGTAAACGCACCCGGTTCAAGGCCCATCGGCATCGCCAGCATACGGTTTGGATCGATCTCCAGCCGGCGGGCAAGTTTGCGTTTGTAGAATTCGCTGACGGAAATAAACAAATCGAAGCTTTGCGATTGATGGGCGACCAACTGCCAAGCCTGCTTTGCATACGTCGGCGGAAGCATATCCAGAAAATCCTCTTCGTCCTGTAAGAGGCACACCACCGGTACGTCGAGCTTTTCCTTGATCGCGGGTGCCAGTCCGGCCAGCAGGATATTGGAGACGATGATGACCTCGGGTTTGTCGTCGAGACCGGCCAGCCAATCGGTCAGACGGGCGATTTCCTTTTGCTGTTTGCCGTGGGTGCCCTGCAGCATGGAGACGGTGGTTTGGCCGAGCTGCTTGGCGGTCGTCATGCCGGCCAACTTGCCGAGGCGTGTCAGCAGTTTCGGGTTGTCGAGGCATTTGTCCAGCCACCGCGGGGTTTTGCGAAACAGGGAAAACTTTTGCTGCAAATAAACGTTCAGGCCACCCATAAACAGCGGTGCGGCAGCTTTTTCCACCTGCTGGTCCATTGCAATCGGCAGATACATCGGCACCAGCGTCATCTCATGACCGGCCCGCTGCATCGCACGCACCAGCGTCAGATCGCGCAGACAATTTTCGCAGTAAAAGTTGTCTCCGGACCCCGGTGTTAGTTGCACAATTCGCATCAGCCGCCTTTCAATCGCCGTTTTCCACCAAAATACCCGAAAACACGACCCGTTGCAACCTTTAAACAAATGCTATAAACGATCCAAAAACGTAATCTCACTTTAATTAAGCCGAAATTTATCCTTTTTAAAGACCGCTTTTTCAGATATAATGCCCGCACGTAAGAGAGAACTCAAGGAGATAACAGAGTGGAGCCATTGACTCACGATTCCGATTTTGAAGAATGTCCCCTTTGTCGAAATGCTGTACCGATGAAGGAGATGAGAATGTTGTACGGGCACAAGGTCTGTTGTCATTGTTATCGAAGTTTTGCAACCCGACGACGGGCGGCTTATGTGATCGATATATTATTAATATTGTGGTCTTTGGATACTGTTATGTTTATTCTGGCCGGCCACATGTCAATCAATTCCCACCGCGACTATTTAATGATTCTCTTTCTTGCAATCAGTATCATCATCTTTTTTCCTTTGATCAAAGACGGTTTTGGAGGCTATTCTCCCGGCAAGGCACTGCTCGGGTTAAAGGTCATCAATGACCTCGATGGGGAACCCATTGGTTTTTGGCGTTCTTTCAAACGAAATTTCTCATGGTCCAACTGGACGGTAATACGCGTTTGTTTTGAGCTTGGCCAAGGATATCGAACCGGCGATGAACGGGCTCAATCTAAAGTAATTTGGACGCGATATGCCGAGCACCCGGTCTTTCTGCCGGTCTGTAAAGGCGGATTGCAGCGCATCAAAGATGACTATCAACCTGATAAAAATGAAAAACGCGCTGAGAAGGCGTTAAAGAAAGCCGTCAAGACTGAAACCAAGGGAAAGTGGAAAGAGGCCATCACACAGTACAACAACATCATCTCTGACTACCCGGACACACAAATCGCCAAAGACGCATCCATCGCCCTGGAGGCATTAATGGAACACATCAGCACACTAACACAGGAAAGCGGAGAGACCTGCCAATCAACAAGCTGACTGTTACAATTCGTTCGTTGATGCGTCAACGTTTCGTTATTCTGACGTTTTCGGTTTGCGTGTTCATTGCTGCGTGCTGTCTGTTGTTTGAGCTTTTCGGCGTCTCGGTCGTTGATTCACTCTATAGCCGCGGCGGATTCGAGCGTTTAAACCAATTGACCGGTGCCCCCCCGACATTGTCACCCGAGGCGTATTACAACGCGATTTCATTGTTGTTTTACCGGTTTCATTTCGTCCTCATCACGGGATATCTGGCGATTTACGGCTTTTGCTTTCTGGTGCATCGTTTCTTTTTTTCATCGAAAGCGGTCCCCCTGACGGTGGCGGTTACCTGGGCAACATACATGGTGGTTCTTATTTACCTGTATAATCCCTGCTGGCGTGTCTTTGCATTCCACGGTTTATTTCGAGCTCGTCTGTCATACCAGATCATGAACGGTCACATTCCCCCGCCGGAAACCCTTCTGGCAGGCGTACCGTCGCAATCACCCTGGGGATATCCCTGGCTGGGGGCCCGGATTGCGCTGCTGCTGAAGACCAGCCCGTTTCACGCCTATGCCCTTATCAACATTCTCGCTGTCGCCGGGGTTATGATCCTGCTTTATTTGATTTCAACCCGCATTTTCAAGAACCGAAAGATCGGCGTTCTTTCGAGCGTCGTCGCACTTTTTGCCACGACCCCGGTCTGCCGTTTGCTCATCAACCATCTCAACCTGTACCTGGGTTATTATAGAATTGAAAATCGTGCGGTGCCCATCTGCGGAAAATTTACAATTCCTAACGGCGTCCCCCTCGGCATCTTCTTTTATTCGCTGTTCATTCTCTCGCTGATTGATGTGTTTATCGATCACAAAAAGAGAGGCTATGGGCTGCTGGCGGTCTCGGCCTTAGGCTGCGGCTTTTTTTATCCTCCTTTTTTTCCTTCGATTGCAGGGGCACTGCTCTTTTTCATCGGGGTCAAACTCCTTGCCTTGCAATTCAAATCCATCAACGAATTGATCGGCGTCAAACCGCTGATTCTTTCATGGCTGACCTTTCTGGCCTGCATTGCGCTGCTGATTCCCTATTTCCATACGGTCGGCGGCACCCTTGGCCGGACCGCCCTGTTCGGCCCCAAACAAATGATCGCAAACACACTGAACACACTGGTCGCACTGGTGCCGCTGGGGTTGTTCACCGTCGTTTACCGAAAGCCGCTCATCACTGCATCGAACCGCAAAGCCCTGTGGCTGCTGCTGTGCATTTTAGCCGCGAATGCGGGACTGTATATCTGCGTTCATCTTCCAAGCAATAATGAATACAAATTCCTGCAGATCGCGGGGGTAACGCTGGGTATTCTGGGGGGAGGAGCCTTTTATTTCCAAACCGTCCGTCACGCCAAATGGGCCTGCTTTCTCTTTGTTCTTTTCATCGTCCCTTCCGTAACGAACTTCGTTCGCATCATTACAGTGATGCAGACATGCGGGCCTTTTTCAACGCCTGTAGAGAAAAGGGAATTTCTGGAAAACAGAACCGTTCTGGCATCGTCCGATCCCGAAAAAAACGAACTGTATGGCTGGATTCTCCGCCATACGCCGCCGGAAGCCGTCTTTGTCGATTCAACGCTCGACCTGCCGGTCTATTGTCAGCGTCCCCTGTTTGTCGGGCTCGATCCGGATGAGCATACGACCCGCAAAGGGTATTCCATGACGGTCAAAGCCATCGCGTATTTAAACGGCTATGACCTGGACACCGTCAACCAGCGGATGGCCATCGTGCGGCAATTATACGGATTGCAGGAATCGAGCGACCGTGCCGCCCTTTTACAGAGCCTGCGGGATGAAAACGTGCGGATTGTTTACCGAAAGAACGACATCGATCCGGAATTTAACACCGACGGACTGACAGAAATCTTCACGACCTCACATGGCAACTTCAGCCTCTATACGATAGACAACTGACATGCCAACGCACCGATGGCCTACCGGGCAAGTGGGTTGGCGGTGATTTCAATCAAGCTGGCTTGGCCCATAAAAAAAGGCCGCCCACACCGGAAGCATGTCCGTTGTGAGCAGCCTTTAAAATCTGCGGTTTACCGCCTTTCATTACCTACCTCGTTCTCCTAATGATACGATTATACACAAGATGCCCCGGCATGTCAAGCGAAGCCCAAAAAGAGATCATTTGAGGCCATCAATAGGCGACCTACCGCATCTGAATCTAACTAATTTCCATTTCCTACCTTGCCACGGACCACCCTCAAAAGACCCTATAACTTCTTTTCAACAAAGACTTAAAGGCGTCCGCATCGTCCCAACAGGCTATCCCTGGGACACCACGCACAATTGACCTCATAATGGTCTATGAAAAGTTTTGCGTTGCTCTTGGGGCGGTTTTGGGTAGACTGTTGGGGCAGAACGGACAATGACCTAATTTTGAACCCGAGAGGATCAATCCATGAATATTGAAGTTTTTGTATTATGTGACGCGGCGACCGACCAGCAGGGCAAGTTGAATATTCTCGGCGCGTTTGATCATATTTTAGCCAAAGAGGTCCCCGTTCGCCAACCGGCCTGCACGGTCGCGGCGAGGGTGCGATTTGAAAAAAGCGCCGACGGTGAGCATTCGGTCAAGATCTCGATTATCGATGCGGACGGCAATCCAATCGGTCCCAAGCCGGAAGGCAAGATCATGGTCCGCGTCCCCGATGCGATTCCTTCGACGACCGCCAATCTCATTTTGAATTTCCAGGGCATTGAATTCAAGCAGTTTGGCTGTTATCAAATTGATTTATCCATCGACGAAACCATTCAGGCCTCATTACCGCTATTTGTTAGCCAGGCAGCGGGCAGCCATTAGGCAAAACAAAATGAATGGCTTTGCCTTCTTGCTGAAAGAAGTTTTGCATTGCTCTTGGAGTGGTTTTGGGTACACTGTCTCTATACATGGTGGGCATGGCCACCCTACGGTCTATCTTTGACGAATCTATCAGGAGAGTTGTTTTATGGAACCAAAAGCGAAGACGGCCGCGGAGAGTGCGGTTGAGACGCGTTATTTAGTGATGCCTCAGGACGCCAACCCGTTCGGGACGGCGTTCGGCGGTGTGATTATGAGTTGGATCGACATGGTTGCCTCAATGGCGGCTCAGCGGCACTGCGGCACCGAGGTCGTCACCGCGGGCATCGACTCGATCGCCTTTCACGAACCGGTGCATATCGGCGATCACGTCGTGCTGCTGGCCAGCGTCAACTATGTCAGCAAAACGTCGATGGAAGTCGGCGTGAAGGTCCTGCGTGAAGATCCGCTGACGAACGAAAGCGTCATGGCGACCAAGGCGTACCTAACGTTCGTAGCGATTGATTCAGATCACAAGCCGATTCCCGTCCCGCCGCTGGAACCGAAAACCGAAGACGCCAAACGCCGCTGGAGCAACGCCGCCCTGCGCGTCAAAGCCCGCAAGGAGTTGCGGAAACAGATGCAATAAACAACGGCAGCGACACGATTACAACAACCCAGTGCCATCAGACAATCACACGGCATCTCATCCCGGCGCTTCCGCCTCGGGCTTCTGTTTTTCCATCGACATTATTCATTCAAAAGCGTTTGCTTTTCCTCCAACTCCTCCCAGCGGGCGTAGGCGGTGGTGAGTTGTTCTTCGAGTTGTTTGAGTTTTTCGGCAGTTTGGGCAATCGCTTCGGGAGTCTGCTTGTAAAATTCCGGCTTGGCCATCTGCTCATGCAGCTCGCCGATCTGTGTTTCCAACTGCTCGATCTGTGCAGGCAGCGATTCCAGTTCCTTTTGTTCCTTGTAGCTGAGCTTTTTCTTGGCCTGTGGTTTGGGCTTTTGCTTCTTTTCGGTTTGAACCAATTCGGTGTCGCGAGCGGCAATCTGCCGGGCTTTCTGTCGCAGCCAGTCATCGTAGCCGCCAACGTATTCCTTGACCACGCCCGCCCCTTCCAGTGCAAACGTGCCGGTGACGACGTTATTGAGAAACGCGCGGTCGTGGCTGACCAGCAGGACGGTGCCGGTATAACTGATCAGCAGTTCCTCCAGCAGTTCCAGCGTTTCCATGTCGAGGTCATTGGTCGGCTCATCCAGCACCAGCACATTCGACGGCTTGGCGAACAGCCGGGCCAATAAAAGCCGGTTTCGTTCACCGCCGGAGAGGTTGGCCACCCGGTTGCGGGCCTGCTGAGGCGTAAACAAAAAGTCCTGCAAATAGCCGACAACGTTCTTCTCGCGACCGTTAAGGCGAATGGTGCTGTAGCCGTCGGCGACGTTTTCCCAGACGGATTTGCTTTCGTCCAGTTGTGAATGAAGCTGGTCGAAATAGGAAATCTGCAGCTTGGTCCCCATCCGCACCCGACCGTCGTCGGCCTTCAACTCGCCCAGCAATACCTTGAGCAGCGTCGTCTTGCCGCTGCCGTTGGGGCCGATGACGCCGATCTTGTCGCCCCGCATAATCGTCGTGGTAAAATTCTTGACCAGCCGCTCTGTTGCGCCCGGATAGGCAAAATCCACGCCCAGCATCTCGACGACCATCTCGCCGGACAACTCTGCCTGGTGGGCTTCCAGGCGAACCTTGCCGGCGACGCTGCGCCGCTGGCGGCGTTTATCACGCATGGCCATCAGATCCCGCACCCGCCCTTCGTTACGGGTCCGGCGGGCCTGGATGCCCTTGCGAATCCAGACCTCTTCGGTGGCCAGCTTTTTGTCGAACTGTTCATTCTCGCGAGCCTCGGCCTCCAGCATAGCCTGCTTGCGAACGAGGTAGTCGTCGTAGCCGCACTGCCAGCTCTTAACCCGGCCCCGATCCACATCGACGATTCGCGTGGACAGCTTCTGCAAAAACATCCTATCATGTGTCACAAACAGCAGCGTCATTGCCGACTTTTCCAAAAACTCTTCCAGCCAGACAATCGAGTCGACGTCCAGATGGTTGGTCGGCTCATCCAGCATCAAAATATCCGGTTCGGCCGCCAGTGCCCGCCCCAGCAGCACCCGCCGCTTGAGCCCGGCCGACAGATGCGCCGCGTCGGCATCGGCGTCCAGTTTCAATTGGGAAATCACCGTGTCGAGCCGTTGATGAATCGCCCAGGCCCCCTGGGCTTCAATGGCGTGCTGGATGCGGTCCAGGCGGGCCAGCAGTTCATCGCTGCCATGGTCGGCTAACTGCCGGCTGACCTCGTGGTACTCTTTCAGCAGGGTTGCCCGCGTGCCCAGACCATCGGCGACGACGTCATAGACGCTGCCGGAAATACCGGCGGGTACCTTCTGGTCCAGCATCGAAATTTTCAGCCCCGGACGGCGGACGATCTCACCGCCCAGCGGCTCCAGCAGCCCGTAGATTATGTTCATCAGCGTGGTCTTGCCCTCGCCGTTGCGGCCGATCAGGCAGATGCGTTCGCCCGCTTCGATCTGCAGGGACACGTCCTCCAGCACCGGTGCCTGACCGAAGCTCATACTAATATCACGAAGACTCAATAATGCCATAAATGATTTATTTCTGATTTTCTATTGCCTGTTTCCAATTTTACCCTACACCGCGAATCGCTGATTATAAGCGAATGATCGACAATCGGCAACAGGAAATCAACCATCGCTTACAGCTTCCGGTTATGCTGTTTGTAAAACTTCTCCAGCCCGATTTCTTTGGCCCAGGCCACCCACTGCTGTTTTAACGCGTTGGCCTTTTCCGGATACTGCTCGGCAACGTTGGCAGTTTCGGTCAGGTCTGCTTCGAGATGGAACAGTTCCCAGCCCTTTCGGCGGTCGCTGTATTCGACCAGCTTCCAACCATCGGCGATAATCGCCCGGCCCCACTCATGCTCGAAGAACAGCACATCGTGTCCGTCGCGGTCTTTGCCTGCAAAAATCGGCGTCAGTGACTTACCCCGCTGCGGGTTGATGTCATGGCCGTTGAATTGTTTCGGATACGCCGCACCGGACAACTCCAGGCAGGTCGCCGCAATGTCCATGACATGGCCCGTGTCGCGTGTGATCGAGCCCGGCTTGGTTTTCAGGCCTGCGGGCCAGTGAACGATCAACGGTGTATTGCAGCCACCTTCATACGATTCCTTTTTCCAATAACGGAACGGCGTATTGGCGGCATTGCCCCACGCCTGACCGATGCCGCAGCAACTGGTTTCGGTGCCAATCGTATCCAAGGGTGCATTTTGATTATACAGGACTTTTCTGCCGTCGCGTGTCCTGGAAGGCCGGTCGTAACCCGGATCCGGATAGGACTCAGGCGAGGCCCCGTTGTCTGACAAGAAGAGAATCAGCGTATTGTCAAACTGGCCGGTTTCCTTGAGTGTTTCGAGCACGCGTCCGAGGTTCTGGTCAATGCAGTCGATCATCGCCGCGTGGACCTCCATCTTGCGGCTCTGGTAGGCCCTTTCCGTCTCGTCCAGTTTATTCCACTTGCGGCACCCTTTTTCAAGCTTCGGCAGCGATGCTGTTTTCTCACCAAACAGGCCTAATTCCAACTGTCTCTCATACCGATCGGCGCGAAGCTCTTCCCAGCCACCGTCATATTTGCCGCGATACTTGGCAATATCCTTTTCTTTGGCGTGCAGCGGCCAGTGCGGTGCGCAGTGCGCGTAATACAGGAAGAACGGATTGTCCGAGTCGGCAAAGCCTTTGATGTATTCGATGGCCTTGTCGGTAATCGCATCGGTAAAGTAGTAATCGTCGGGTACGTCTTTGACGGCTTTAGTGCCTTCGACGAGCGTAAACGGATCGAAGAAATCAATGACGCCCCAGATCACGCCATAGTGCTTGTCGAAACCACGGTTGACCGGATATGACTCGATGGGAGCATAGGGTTCGTGCTGAATCTGGTGGTCCAGCCAGTCCATGTGCCGATCGCCCAGCGTCGGGGTAAACGACAGGTGCCACTTGCCAACCATCGCGGTGTCGTAGCCGGCGGGCTTGAGTGCTTCAGGAATCGTCACTCCGCTTCGGGACAAACTCTGACCATTGCGAACCAGGTTTACTTCATGCGGATACTGACCGGTCAGCAACGCTGCCCGCGTTGGACAGCAACGGGCACAGTTATGAAACTGGGTGAATCGCAGGCCGTTTTCCGCAAGCGAATCGATGTTCGGCGTGTCGATCTCGCCGCCGTAGCAGCCTGGGTCCGAAAAACCCATGTCGTCCACCATCACCACCATGATATTCGGTCGCTGCTGCTTTTTCAGCCTGTTGGCCATCCCATAAGAAAATGCATGCAATCCGGTCACACCAACCGCCGCCGTTTTAAGAAATTCACGTCGATTCATTGAACCTGCCTCCAAAATTAAACTCCAATATCACATAGAAACGGTCATTATACCGGATGCATTGAAAAACTAAAGTATTTTATATCTCGCGATGTGGCCAGTGCGCATAAAATACCCCGCCCGTCAACAATCGGGATTCCGATGTGACGGCCGGGGCATGTGTCTGTTATTTATTCCAGAGTGCTCACGAACCCGGGCTGGGCACCTGCGATTGCCAGTTGGCCGGGTTGCTGCCCGAGGCGCCGGCTGCTGTTGAACTGCGATGCAGCGATAGTCCATTGCCGTCCGCTTCGGTCGGCCACGGCCAGGAATCAGTATAAATACATTCATCCACGATGATCCACGACACCGTCAGCGGGTCCAGCGGATCGTCGGAATCCTGCGGTTTTTCTAATGTCAGCCGTTCGCCGCCGTTGGACAGATCGCCCGTCCACGGCCCGAAGATATCGGTACCCGCAGTCAGGTTACCGGTTCCGTAAGCGACTTCAAACGCATCCAGCAGCGTGGTATCGGTTGGGTCGAACCCAACAATGAGAATCTTCGCCCCAGCTGCCAACGCCGGTGTTCCGGATGGAAATTCATATTCGACACCGCCGTCCATCGCCCAGCCGCGATCACCGCCCAGCGGCAGCGTCGTCGTCAAAGTAACCGCTGAGCCGGTCGGATTATACAGCTCCACATACTCGTCCTTATCGTCTTCAGGATGATACATGAACTCGCTGATGACCACATGCGAAACGGCATTATCGTTGGCCGCGTTTCGTGTACCCGGATCCATACTGAACCAATAGTCGCCACCGTCCGGGTAGCGTCCGAGCGAAACACTGTTGGCCTGTCCCTTGAACTGGATGCAATCAACCACACGGTCGACGCCTACGGTTCCCGGCAGATATGACAGGAAGATTTGCTCGCCTGCCTTATCCAGTCCAAAGCCGGAGGAGATCGGACTGTGGAAACCGGTAATTTCATCATAGACTACCATCGCACCGGAAGCCAGCGAACTGCTCGGCAATGCCCATTTGTCCAGTTCGTCCATATCATCGCTGAGGTACCAGTCACCGCCCAGGCTCACCGCAGAGCCGGAGGTATTGAACAGCTCAATCCAGTCGTTACTGTCGTAATCCGGATAGTTTGTCGGATCGCTCAAGTCAGTGTGAGCCATAAACTCGTTGATGACCGGACCGGCCGGCGGCGTCGGATCAGCCGCACCGGGCGAACCGCCGATGGTAGTGCTTTGACGCCAGTTACCGCCAAAGTTCAACGCACTATGCGGCTGACTCGGATCAATGGCCGCCGCCAGCGG
Organism: Anaerohalosphaeraceae bacterium; assembly: GCA_963675155.1. Taxonomy (GTDB): domain Bacteria; phylum Planctomycetota; class Phycisphaerae; order Sedimentisphaerales; family Anaerohalosphaeraceae; genus 4572-13. The sequence continues at coordinate 3,829,107 of OY775912.1, forward strand.
AACCAGCGAATGGCCCGCCCCGTCGGCTGCAATCGGCCAGCCGCGACCGTCATTGTATTCAAACTCGACGATCGTACCGTCCCAGAGGTCTTCCATTTTAATGGTTTCCCCGCTGTTGGACAGGCTGCCGGAGGCAAATTCGCCGGCAATCAGACTATTGTAGCCCGTGCCGTACTGCTCCTCAAATTCGTCCTGATCTTTCACAATCAGCACAAACGCTCCCGGAGCCAGTGATTCAATCGCACTCCCGTCAAAGGCAAACGCCACACCGCTGGTGAACGAAACGGCGTCCAGGTCCAGCGTAGTCGTGCCGGTATTCTGCAACTCAATAAACTCGGCGTCACCGTTGTTGTACATCACTTCGGTGATCCGCAGATGATCCCGCAGGTCCGTACCCAGCGACTCGCCGGCTATGAATTCAATCGGTGCCGACCAGTGGCTCCAACGGCCTGTGGTGTCTTTCATCTTACAGCGAACGCGGTAGGTCTTGCCGGTACTCACACCGTCAGCAGGGATGCGGATATCGCTGGCGAAGGTCATCAGTTCATCGCTTTCCCACAGTGCCTGCAGTTCATATTTCTTCTTCGACATCGTCGGCGCCGGAACCGGCTCCTCGCTCTCGACAAGATCAGCGGTAATGCTGACATCAACCGAAGCGTCACTGCTGGTAATCAATTCCTGCAGAAGGTGGACGGCGACAACATTAGTACCGTCAACCAGATAGCTGTTAAAGTCCGTCAACGAAACGGTGTCGTACACCGACGCCTCGTGATGCGTCGTTTCGGTCACATCGTCATAGTTTTTCGTCCCGCCACTGCAGTACAGCCGGGCCACTTCGGTACCGTTGACATAGACAATACAGCCATCATCGATATAGACGTGCAGGTTGAGGGTTTCAATGTCAGCGACATCAGCAACCGTAAATGTCTTCCGAAGATAGAGCGTGGTGTAATTGTCCTGCATATCCGACAGAATCGTGTTGTCGTCACCATCATCATAGCCGATACTGGTTTGTCCCGACAGCCAGCTGCTATCAGAAAAGCTGAGTTGTGTCCAGTCGCTCGGCGGCTCCTGCGTACCTTTGAAATATTTCCACGTCTGGTTTTTCTCCAGCAGCGTAATTGTTCCACCCCCTGATGTCCCGGAGGACGGCTCGACCTCGGCAATGCGCCATTTCATCGCGGCAAAAGTGCCGCTGCCCTGCGGATCGCTGAACGCGGAGGTCTGGAACTGAAGATCGTTCTCCGGGTAGCCTGCTGTGCCAATGTAGCTGATCGTCGGCGTATAGGGGATATTCGAAGAATCATTTTCTGCATTTGCCAGATTATCCAGATTGTTGGATGTTCCGACCCAATAGTACCGGTTATCCGGAGGGAAGCCCCCTGCCGTCCAGGCAAACTGCTGCATGAGCGTCACACCCTCTTCCAGTGTACCGTTGTCAATCGGTGAACCGAGCAAAGGGTCCGTTTTCCAGCGATCCCGGTCAGCAGGAACGATGTCTGCGATCACAGAAGCCAACTCCATAATCATCGGATCAATCACCTCCGGCTGCCACATCAGGTCACGATACTCCCGGATATAATTGCGATATTCCTGTCTAAGCGGCGATTTTTCGGGATCGACGGTAAATTGTTCAAGCCCGCCGAGATATTGCTGATCATAGATAGCCGCTTTGGCATGGTCACATCCCTGGTTAAAATAAGGTCCCCAGGTATCGTCCACATCAAACGGCAGGAATTGGAGCTTGCCGTAGTAATTGTTATCAGCGGTATAATCCGGATAGAAATACCATGCTGAATTTTTCATACAGTGTATGCAGGAGTCTCCGGAGAAAATATCATAATGGCGAATCGCTTCGGTCACGGTATGATAACGATACCATTCATCGCAATCCAGAAAATTGCGAATATTCTCAGCAGTCATTGTATGATTCAGATTACTGCTCACATAGTCATAGTCGGAAGCGTCATCTACCGCTTCGGAACCTTGATAACGCAATTGCCGGGCACCATCATAGATTTTATCCGACAGCTTATACAGGTTTCCCTTGGGCAATCCCAGTCGCTCCAGAAAGGCGCCATCATAATTTTCAAACGCAACATGAAGCCCTCTGAAATCACCTGCATACTGGCCGTTGGATGACGGCGGCGCCTCATCGACACCGGTCACTGTCCGGAAATGCATCCACCAGGTCTTCGCAGCAGGAACATCGGCGATTCCAAACAGCATCATATCCATGACTTCATTGAGTGCATACGGATAGTGCCGGTAATTCTCCCAGACAATCTTGTTACCAAACATTTTGCCGGTATTCAAGTGCTGCCATTTGGACGGGAACTTGTCGCCGTGAATATCCCGTGCCTGGAAATAATTGCCTCGGTTAAACCGGAACTTCATCGAGCGTTTGCCCGCGGCACCGTTATTATAGCGTCCGTTTCCGCCGCGAAGTCGGTAGCCGACATGGTCATAGACTTTGCCGTCATACACAAAGGCCCCTTCCCAGTTATAGGCCCTGCCGGCATCCTGGACCACCGGATTGGTAGTGCCTTGGTCGATCTGGTCCGCACTATCGTATCCATTGCATTCATATAAGTCATCATCCCGTGTGATCAAGGTGTAAACAGGAATTGACGTCAGTGTTTCAGCACTATAAGTATAATCGCTGCCGGCCACCGCATCCGGATGGACGGAGGTGTCGCCGTCAACCACATAGTCGGGCACGCCGTCATAGACATAATAAGCAAAGTTCAGGGACGGATCGTCGGCGTACGGAGTCTGCACCCCGAGCGATTCAGTGGAATTGTCCCACGCCTGAATCCGGTACCGCATCAATGTGCGATTCAACTGCCCGGTAATTGAAGCGGTATAGATACCGTCATTGGCCACGGCATCCCCATAGGTCCCGGTATCCCGCATCAGCACGGTAGTCCAGCCTGTTTCAAACGCCGGATTCAGCGGCATACTTTGATACGGATTGGACATCAGGGAGTTATGCTCAACCGGCAGATAGGCGGGAATATAGCTGCCCGGCGAAACCACCTGATATTTCAGATAAACCCGCTTGACGCTATTGGGATCGGTAATTTTCGCAGTAATCAACACCGACTCACCTGCGGCAGGCTGTTCGGGCTCATGATTGACCTGACGAATCTGCGGAGGCGCATTGTCTGCATAGACACTGTTAACCGCTCCCGGCGTCGGAGCCCCAAACGACTGCTCGGGACGGGTGTTGACATTGAAACCGGAACTTCGCCAATTGCCTGCCAAATCATTATCCATCGCCGGATTGATCAATTCCATCGATGCACCTTCACCATTAGCCGCCACCGGCCAGGGGAAATCGCTGTCATAATCAACCTCGTCCACCTTATTGCCGCCGGCGTCACGCAAGACTATTTTTTCACCGTCGTTGCTGAGTTTGCCTTCAAACGGTCCATAGCCGGTCACTGCAAACTTGGTCGCGAAGGCGGTGGGATCCTGACAGACGACGACATAATCACCCGGGTTCATGGTCAGAGTCGAAGCAAAGGTATAACCGATCGCGCCCTCAAAATACCAGCCGTTCAGATCGACCGATTCAGTGCCGGCGTTATACAACTCAATAAACTCAACCGGTTCGGTATTGTTATCTGTGTGATAGTGGATTTCATTAATGACAACGGGAATGCCGGCATCAACGCCCCATTGTTCGGCAATGATGGCAAAGTCCGCCTGATCCACGCCGTTATTGCCCACCAGATCGGCGCAGTTATCCTCATACCCCACGCAGCCGGCAGGATCGAGCCATTGCTCGGCAAACAGAATTAAATCCGTAAGACCGGTTGCACAGTCCCCGTCAAGATCACCGGGCGGGCAGGCCGCGAAAGCGGAGAACCCAATGAAGAGAATTAAAAGACTCCAATAAACCAATGCACCCGCGTTACCTGATTTCATACTCCGTTTCCTTTGCTTATCTAAAATGCTAAAAAACAACGTTTTCTTCCGGCGCAGATAGCGGACTATGAAATGACCTACACTTTACCCCCGAACGCACAAGGCTTAGACCCCGTCCATTGGCAACACCCATACATAAACCGCCTCCATCGCAAGCCTACGAATAGGTGTAAATATGTCTTAAATTAACAGTCCGCTAACAGTATTATACACAAAAAGACTGTTAAATTGGTCCGTTTTTTTGATTTTTACGCGAAAAAGTAGGGAAATAACAAGAAAATCCCTAAATCCTGCCCTATGAGACACAATATCGCAGAAAAACCTTCAACAGAATTAGCCCTCAAAAGGCTCGCATTCTGACAGGACACCATTTTTTTCTCCGATTAAGCTTTGTGAATGAATCAAAATATGGGGTTTACCGTTTTCATTTTACTTTACTGCCGATAAGCCCATATTTCGTAAAGAGGCCATCTGGACGTCAAAGCGATTTCCGTCCGCCGGTCGCACGGGTGTTATTAAAATCGGAACAAATAAAAAAACAGCCAAGCCCCACGAAGGTAGAGCCTGGCTGTTATATTACTGGTCACATGTTATTTCTGGAACAATTGTTATTTCTTGAGCTTAAACCCAAGCCAATTTAACAGTTAACCTTTCGGCCATTCATCGTTGTTCCAGGTCAAACGGGTTTAGCCAATTCGGGATTTGAATTGATAGGAGCCGGACAGAATCGTATAGATGGCATAGCCGTCTTCATAGTTCACCAATGTCACCCCATCGGCCTGGTCGGCAGGCTGGCCTGATTCGGTCACCACCGCCGCACTTTTAGCCGGCATATAAAACGTCGCCGTCGTATTCGGCGGAAGGGTCACTTGGCAATCTAAAACAGAACCGGCCAACTTCCAATCCGTTCGAATAACGCCCCGTATGGAGTTAAAGTTTGTCTTAGCCCATGTCAGCTTGCCACCCGGTTGAGGCTTGAGCACAATATGTTTAAAGCCGGGACTGTCGGTTTGAATACCGCCGATATTTTCGAATATCCACTGACAAACGGCACCAAACGAATAATGGGCAAACGAATTCATCGTAGGCGTCTGAAAGCCATTCTCCGGCGTCCAACCGTCCCATCGTTCCCAGATACTGGTCGCTCCGTTTTTAATTGAAAAGCCCCAAGACGGAAATGTATCGTTGTGCAACAACCGGTAAGCCACATCATTGCGGCCAATTTTCGCCAGCGCCAGCATGAGATCCTTGGTACCAACAAAACCGGTGGAAAGATGCCAGTTCTTTTCTCTCACGCGTCGCACCAGATGTTTCGCGGCCTTCTTCTGTGTCTCTTCGTCCAACAGGTCATAAGCAATCGCCAGGACATAGGCACACTGACTGTCACCATGGATTTTACCATCCGCATCCACGTAAGCCTTATTGAATGATGCTTTGATCTGTTCAAACAACTGACGATACGCGGCCGCATCAGCGGTTTTTCCGAGGTCCTCGGCCATTTGAGCCATCAAATTGGTACTGTATCCGAAGTAGGCCATATAAATGACTTCATTCGGCGTATTGTCGTTGATATTGACCCAATCACCAAAACAATGGAACGATGCGGGCGGCAATAATTCAGCCGTACAGCGATTCTTGCAGAAATCAATAAACCGCTTCATGGCATCATAATTTTCCTGGATGATCTGTTTATCACCGTACATTTTGTAAATGGTCCACGGACAGATGACGCCGGCATCGGCCCAGGCAGGTCCGCCGTCATCACCGGAAACTTTCAGTGGAGCGACGGTCGGAAACTGACCATCCGCACGCTGAGCATCCATCAGATCCGTAATCCATTTTATAAAGAATGCCTGCACATCGTTATGATAGGTTGCCGTGTTGATATATACCTGTGCGTCACCGGTCCAACCCAAACGTTCATCACGTTGAGGACAATCGGTCGGAACATCGATGAAATTCATCCGCTGCGTCCAAACCGCATTCTGCTGGATTTTATTGACCATCGCATCAGAGCATTCAAATGTCCCGGTCGTCGGGGTATCGCTGCTCATCGCAAGGCCGGTAATGACATCTAATCCCGGTGTTGAATCCAAACCGGTTAATTCGACATATTGGAAACCATGAAAGGTGAAGTATGGCTGCCAGATTTCCACGCCATCGCCTTTGCAGATATAGGTATCCGTCGCCGCGGCACTCCGCAGATTGGTCGTGTAAATCGTTCCGTCCGGATTCAACCGTTCCGCGTGGCGAAGCTGGATTATTTGACCGGCCTGTCCCTGTACTTTCAAGCGTACAACCCCGGCAAAGTTCTGGCCCATATTAAACACATACGTCCCGAAAACCGGTTCGGAAACCGAAATGGGAGTGACTTCTTCAAAGACGACCACCGGCTCGGAGACCGCCGCCTGAACCGTTGGGCTGACTTCATTGCTTCCGACGGCGACCGACTGCCAGCTTGAATCATCAAATCCGGGCCCATTCCAGCCGGGCATTTCTTTACGAGCATCATAGAACTCACCCTGCAGGAAATCCCCATACAAAATCGGTCCCAGCGAAGCTTTCCAGCTCGGTCCGGACGCGATAACCTGAGTCGTACCGTCTTCGTATTCGACATTTACTTGACACAGCAAACGCAAATACTGACCATAATGATTGCGTTCTCTGGCATATCCGACATAACCGGCATACCACCCATCACCTAACATAGCTCCGATCGCATTGTTACCGCTTTTCAGAACCTTGGTAATGTCATAGGTACGGTAATGAATCCGCTTGGTGTAGTCCATCCATCCCGGCGAAAAATAGTCCTGCGAAATACGCTGGTTGTTGACATAAAGTTCGTAGTTCCCCAGAGCCGTCGCATATAAGCTGGCTTTTTTGATCGGCTTGGACTGAACCGAGTAATCATGACGAAGATAACGTACCGGCGGCAAATGACGGAGTTTGGGGCCTCCAAAAGGAGAAGAGCCATAAACACCAAATTGAAACGCATTTGACCAATCGGAATCATCAAAGCCAACGCTTTTCCAGCCAGTTACCTCTTGAACGTTGCTTTTCCACTCACCATCCGAAAGAATCTCCAGTATCTCACCGGCTTTGGATTGAATGGTTGCGGCAACCAGCAACCCGGCCGGGTTATCAGAACTGCCTTCATTGGTCCCTCGAACCGCAAATACATTGGTTCCTGCCTGAAGATTGCTTTTAATTTCGACTTTCTGAAGTATACCGTGGTTACGAGCTTTCTTAACGGTCTGCCCATTGACGAACAGTTCAAATGCGTCGTCAACCGTGATATAGCAAACGGCCTCTTCAAGCTGCCAATTTGAAGGAATCTCGAATACGCGTCGAAAATATCGATCCCCCACCGCGGTCCCATTATTCGCATTCGCATCAGCCCAAACCCAATGAGCCCGTTGAACATCTCCCGGAATGCGATTCTCGGTTTCGGGAGGATCATACCCAATCCATTGCGCTTTCCAATCAGATGGGTTTAACAGGCCCATGGACCACTTGGCTGTTTCACTCCATTGACTGGCATTGTCATCTTTATCCCAGACTTTGACCTTCCAAAAACAATCCATATTCGACATCAAAGCCGAACCGGCATATTTGACGGCAATCGTCTCATTGCTTTGGACTTTGCCCGAATCCCACAGACTCCCCTGATTCGCGTTAAGCTGTTTCTGAGATGAAGCAACTAAGACCTGATAGGCCGTTTGCTTTTGACCGCGATAATCAGACTTCAATGTCCAACTCAAACGGGGAGCAATCACATCGATTCCCATTGGATCAACACGATATTCACAACGCAAAGAATTCAACTGAAGTTGTTTATCTGCCGCCTGTAAATTCGGCTGTAACACAAAAAACAGATTAACAATTAACATCCATAAAAAAAACTGTCGCTTCATTTTCAGTCTCCGTTTCTTCAGTTCAATGTATCTTCTATTCTACGATTCAACAACGTCGCTGTTTTTAAACCTTACACAAGTAAACTTCTCAACCCCGAATGATCCCGGTGAATTATCACCTTTCCGGCTTAAAGGTCAATCTCAAAAAACATACGCGACGAGATTGTTCACGGGAACTATATTTTTTTGTATAGTACGGGCTGAATGAGTCTTTACATTGTAAACGTCCACCATCGAAAACACGCATCATTGCATAACGTCAATGCTTCAGGGTAAAAGCCCCTTCGAGACCGTTTGCAGAATCAGGACCTACCCAGAGATTAAAATCCCCCGGCTCGACGTTGAAGTCCATATTAATATCGTAAAATCTCAAGTCTGAGGTTGAAATATCGAATCTCACGGTTTGAGTTTCACCGGGTTTTAGATAGATTCGCTTGAAGCCTTTTAATTCTTTGACCGGTCGTGTGACCGAACCGGCCAGATCACGGATGTAAAGCTGAACGACTTCATGGCCTGCCGTCTCACCGGTATTAGTAATCTCTGCGGACACGTTGACGATCCCGGGAATAGTAACCACCTCGTTTTCGATCTTCAAATTGTTATACGCAAATGTCGTATAACTAAGCCCGTATCCAAACGGCAACAACGGCGTATTCGGGCAGTCGAGATATCGCGTAGTGTAGGGATCCTCCGGTTTCATCGGACGGCCCGTATTTTTCATATTGTAATAGAGTGGGATTTGCCCGACATTTCGCGGGAAGGTCACCGTGATTTTTCCAGCCGGGTTATAGTCACCCAGCAAAACATCCGCCAACGCATTTCCGCCTTCAACGCCGGGATGCCACGCCAGGAGAATCGAAGGGAGATTCTCAAGTTCCCAGTCGATTGTCAAGGGCCGTCCGGCAAATAGAACCATCACAACCGGCTTTCCCGTTTTTTGGATTTCCTGGATGAGTTGCCGCTGGACACCGGGCAGATTGAGGGTCGTCCGGCTGTGCCCTTCGCCATTCAGCCCCGCATCTTCGCCCACAGCCAAAATAACAATGTCCGATTTACCAGCAGCCGTAACGGCCTCAGCAAACCCGTCGGTAGAGTCGCTGTTTGTGTCGCACCCTTTGGCGTAATTGATCTGACATTTATCACCCAGTGCGTTTTTCAGCCCTTCCAAGACGGTAACAGCGTCCTGATCCTGTGCCGCCAGTGCCCAGGTCCCGATTAAGCCCCGGCGATTATCCGCGAGCGGACCGATCAATGCAATCGATTCGGCAGCCTTGCTGACCGGCAGAATCTCATTTTCATTCTTCAGCAGAACCATGGATTCGGCGCCGGCCTGCCGTGCAGCCGCGCGATGTTCGGGCGAAAGAATCACTGTCTCCTGCAGTGTCGGGTCCACATACGGACGCTCGAACAGCCCCAGTCGAAATTTCACACGTAAGATTCTGCGAACTGCGGTATCAAGAATTTCCTCAGGAAAAGCACCGGCTCGGATCAGCGACGGTAGATTCTCAAGATACGTGCTGCCGGCCATTTCCATATCAACGCCGGCACTGGAGGCTCGCACCGCCGCCTGCGATTCATCTTCGACAAATCCGTGATTGATCATTTGCTCGACAGACTTCCAGTCGCTTACCACAAATCCTTCAAATCCCCATTCGTTGCGAAGGACATCTGTCAGAAGAAATTTACTGCCGGTTACCGGAACCCCATTCAGATCGTTAAACCCGCTCATCAATGTAACGGCACCCTCATCAACACCGGCCTCAAACGGCGGCAGATAGATATCTCGAACAGTCCTGATCGGAACTTCAGTCGTATGATAGTCGCGCCCCGCCTGTGCGGCTCCGTAAACGGCAAAATGTTTCAGGCAGGCCGCAATCGTATCCGGAGCCGACAAGTCACGGCCCTGATAACCCCGAACCTTGGCTCGACAGATAAGCGATCCCAGATAGGGATCTTCGCCCGCACCTTCAACAATCCTCCCCCAACGCGGATCACGCGCAATGTCCACCATGGGCGAAAAAGTCCAGTCAACCCCGAGAGCCCGAGCTTCTTTGGCCGCGATCGATGCTGTTTTTTGCATCAGATCAAGATCCCAGCTTGACGCCTCAGCCAGCGGAACGGGAAAAATGGTTCGGTGTCCGTGAATGACGTCAAAACCGAAAATTAAAGGAATCCCCAGCCGGCTTTCCTCAATCGCAATTTTTTGGTATTCATTGCGACGTCGAACATCTCTGATATTCAGAAAGGAACCGACAGCCCCCTTCCTGATTCCACTTTTAACATCACCGTCGTCGCTTTTCTGCGTCATCTGTCCGACTTTTTCTTCGAGCGTCATATCCGCCAGAATCGCATCGATTTTTGCTTCGATCGTCGGAACAAGATTTTGAGATTGATTGAGTTTTGACTCACAACCAAGTACAGCACACACTAATACGACAAAAAATACTATTTTTGTAGATTTCACTTGGCATTTCCTCTTTATAAACAGTTAGAAATTCGATTTATCCCTTTATTACCGAGTCAATAGCCATTGTAGATTACCAGAATATCACTTGATCGCAATGCAAAATAATAAATAGAATATTTCTCCTGAAATTTAAGATATGACCAACAAAATGAACAGAATCATAGTGACTCAGCTTAGCAAGTTCTTATGGATAGTTCCAGAAAAAGCTAAGAGGCCATTTAGACGCCAGAGGGAGTAGTAAATATAAACCTGAAGTGGGTATAAACAGAAATATCCTTGATATCATACTAATATCGAAGATTTTAAAACTTGAACGACATTTCGACGACCAGCATGAAAGTGATCCTTTCATGCTGGCCAGAGGTTTATAGGCAAATGTTCAAATCTTTACACAACTAAATTTTAAAAATAGCTTTTTATCGATTTGACGTAACACGGAGAAGATCATCTTTCTCCATAACTGCCACAGAGGATGAGCTTAACGGAGCAATGGCAACACCCACAAAGCTGTCTGCACAGCCGTAATAGAGATACCAATTGCCATTATACAGCACAAGCCCCTCGGAAAAGGTCGTGCCGGCCACATATTGACCACTTTTCTCCCACTCCAGTTCCGGTTTGAAAAACGGCCTGTCCAGACGAGTAATCAATTGAGATGGATCGTCTTTGTCAAACAGAGCCTGTCCGCAGGAATAGACTCCATCCGGTAGTTCCGGATCCCCGCTAACTGCCGGATTTCCGTTTTTGCCGTTATATATCAGAACAATACCGTCTTGGGTCAGGACCGGTTGAGGCCCCACTTCCGTGAGCCTGCTGTCAAAGTAACCGGAACGCACACCCATTATACTCCGCAGATTACCCGCTCCGTCATCCAAAGGAGTCCAGTGGATAAGATCGTCCGACCATGCCAGGTACACGGCGTTTTCGCCGAAATACATCCAGTACTTGCCGTTAATCTTAACCGCTACCAAATGCCCATCGACAATTTGATGAACTATGGCAGCCGATTTCATACGAATATTCTCGAACGCGGTTCCGGCAAATGCAGAACCATGCTTCGTCCAGTTAATAAGATCCGGAGAAGAAGCGATTCCCAGCCGCACCTTTCGATCCATCTCAGCACCTGTGTACTGGGTGTAGGTCACAACAAACAGCCCGTCTTCACGTTCGGCTAAACGCGGATCTTCACAGCCGCCATACCACTCAAAGGCAACCTGATCATCATCTGCCGGAAACAAAACCGGACTTGAACGGAATGTAAAATCGACCCCGTTTTCGCTGCTGGCCAGCCCCCCACGCGACGTGTGCCCCCCGACCGCCATCACTCCGGTATCGTCTTCGGCACGATACATCACTTGTATTTTCCCATCTTTGACCACGGCTGCAGGATTGAAGGTGTGGAGTATTTCCCAATTGATATAACGCTGCCGCATCGGACAGTAAAAGACGGAATTGGGATTGGGCTGAATGACCGGCTGGGCATCTAGCGGACGATCAAAAGGCCCTATCGCCCAGGAAGGAAGGGCCCCCAGGGGATTTTCACATGCAGGATCAGCGGGATCATTACACCGGAGCCAATCCATCGCTAAAATAACAAAATCACTGAGATCAACCAGGCAATCCTCATTTATATCGCTGGCCATGAGTCGACCATCTCTCTTAACCCTCTCGCAATCGAAAACATCGTCCAGAAGTTCAATCTCCGCAACCTGAACGTAATCATCGCCGCCATTTGTCGGAAACATCACCTTGTAATGCAGATATTCCGCTGAGTTGTTGAATTGAATCGGGGTTGTATTTTTTGTTTTCCGTGGCCAGGTGCCGTTTTCAAAATCAACAATCGCCCCCGAAGCAATAAGAGTCCAGTTGCCCGTTTCTGACACAATCAAATCATCGGATCCATACAGTTCATAACTGTGCGGATCTCGCGCAGGCACGTCGTTGGCGGTCGTTAATGTAAGTTCCACAACGGTTGTATTGACAGAAGCCCCACTCTCCTTTTGCGGGCTAATTATAATACCGCAGGGAATCCCGTTTTTATGCAGATATTTCGTATTGGTATTGCCGTCAATTGCATAGAGTGGAGCCTCTTTGGAAGGCCAGTTGTTGTCGCTGGGAAGGCCAAGTACCGGATCACCGACAGTTATAACATTTCCACAGTAGACGATCCCCCCGACCAATAAAAATATAACAACCATCGTTAACAGCAATTTGTGTGTATACATCATAATCTCATCATTTATCTTTAATGGAATTGAAACCGACATCGTGCCCCCTGGGTTTGAAAAAAAGGCGAGCAACCGGTATGGGATCGGCCACTCGCCTTCTGCCTTTTAAATTACAGCTTACAAATAAGGATTGAGACAGGATGAATCCAACGGATTATTACACTTGAGCCAATCCGCAGCCATCATTGCCAGATCACTCAAATCGACTCGGCAATCTTCATTAATGTCACCCGCCATCAACAAACCGTCAGCTTTCACACGTGCACAATCTGCCTGGTTCACGACAATGGTAAATTCTTTATTGATATTGCCTTCCATACCATACTCACCGTCATTAACGGTCAGTTTGAATTGGAAAACACCCGGTGTCGTAAAGGTAATCTGCGGGTCTTCAATATCCATCGCAGAGAATTCAGCAACAGGATCCGCCGGGGAAAGCTGTTCCCAGACATAGGTGAGTTCATCACCATGCGCATCGAACACCACCGCATCCACATCAATGACAGCCGTACCGGTCAGCATGACGACTTCGGGCACGTTAATATCAACGATTGTCGGAGCGGCATTCTGGCCCATCTGGACCAACGAACGGATAGTAGCGGAATCCAGGGCGTAACTATACAGGCGGATATCGTCAAGTCGGCCCTTCATGTAGTCACCGGCATACTGTTCCGGAATAGTATTGTTCTTGCAGCCGATAAAGAGGCTTTGATTGAGATACGGCTGCAAAGATAGCAACGTAGAATACTCTTCAGTGGCAACCAGTACACCATCGACATAAAGATTAACAATCTGACCATCATAGGTCCCTGCGACATGGTGCCATTCACCTGCAGGGAAAATCGACGCACTTGCCTGACGGCTGGTATAACCGGAATCCGTGATGTCAGGTACAAACTTGAGTGAGCCGCTCTCGTATAATAAACGGAAAATATTCTGAGTATCTCCGGTTGTATCACCATACTGGATAATCCGGTGGTTTCCATCCCAATCATCCGCGTTAACCCATGCGGCCACTGTCAGGCCCAAATCAAGACTCATCAAATTGGGATCTTCTGTTGCATTTGGATCCGGGACAGCTTCGACATATCCCAGGTCATAGAAGTCAAGTGCATAGTTATTAGCGCCGTCACCGGGAATCCAGCCGAGGACCCAGTTCGGATCATGGTGCAGACTCTCGCCTTCATGATGGCCAAGAACACCGTAATCGTTAATGTCGGCACTGTCATTGGCAATGCTGCCTGTACCTTCCGAAAAAGCCCAGTGACCAAGCATCAATTCATCAGCAGCAGGATCCCAAAGCCGAACCTGAACCTGTGCAGGATCCGATACATGGCTGGATTCATCGGTAACAATCACCTGGAAAACATACCACCCTTTAACAGAAGCAAATGTAATCGTCGGGTCTTCCTGTGTATCGGTACCGCCAAAATCAGCCGAGGCCGGACCGGACACCTGACTCCAGGCATAGGTAAAGCTGGTGGAATCGATATCGACAACCGTCGCATCAATGGAAAGCGAATTTTCCGGCAGCTTCACGATATTTAATTCCTGGGAAACCATAACAACAGGGGTTGGATCCTGAACACCATAAATTTCGAATTCATAGAGCGATGCGCCGTATTGAGTCGCATGGGCTGTCGATTTCATTCTTACATAACGAGCAACCCCAAAGGTATGGCCGCTGACATCGATTGTATCGACTTCCCCATCGCCGGTCGTGGTACTGTAAACAGAGACCCATGTTGCATCGTCATTGGACAATTCGATTTGGTATCCTGTGGCATAAGCTGCCTCCCAGGTCAATATCACTTGTGACAAATCATATTTAGCGCCAAGATCGACTCTGATCCACGATTCGCTTACTTTTCCGGAAGACCATCGGGTTGCTAAGTCTCCATCAACTGCATTTGCCGGTACTAAGCCCCAACCCACCCCCGATGAGGTCGCATCTTTACCGACTGCCACATTGGTATCAGCCTGTGCTGCCAACGAAAGCAAGCACATCAAGAAAAAACAGCTTATAATACATGTTCGAAAAAACCGGGTTGAATTCATTTTTTCACCTTCGCGATTAAATTGATTTGTTTGAACGGACATCAGACTATCTCTCTTTCTTTGATCATTTATTTTCATCACTGCATCCCCTTAAAACATTATCATCATTCATTCGAATAATAACCAAGCAGATAATTATCTACAGCCGCGGACATGTAGAAATTACCTGAACGATTCGATCACCAACTCGGGTGTTCCAAATAAAATCCAGTCAAAGCCATCCTTGTATCCTTGACCAACAGATCTGTCGTTTACCCCGTCAGTCACGACCAGCGACAGGAAACGGTCCTCTTGACTTAGAGGAATATCGAGATCAAGGAACTCAGACGGTCCCATGTCGGTTTTTGAAAATCGGACTTGTCCGTCAACCAGAATCCAAATATCCACCAGCCCCGGTGTACCAAAAGCAGCCGTATCCAGTGACGATGCGATAGAGGAAAAACGAGCAAGTATTTTGTCTGCCGGTATCTGACTGCGAATGACATTCAGATCATAGGTGATCCCAATATTGGCGTGTAAAAACAGGCCCGGTTTTTCTCTCGTTCCGTAACTTTGACCATTAATCTGGAATGGAGCATCCGAATCAGGCTTATATTGCGCCCCGTTAATAATTGGAACACACCAGGTTGCTGTCGTATCCGGACAAGCATCAAATGTATGTCCCTGCGAACTGACCACAACCTTGCCGAAACCACTGTCAGGAACGAATATTCCGTCCACGGCAGCACACACCGAAACAGAACGGAATACACTCCGGGGCACCTCATAATGAATATTATAATTACCAATAAAGAGCGGCTCGGTTGACAGTTTTCCTGTTTCAATCATGATTCCATAGTTCAGTTGGCCGGTTCCAAATCCATTGCCGCCGCCAACGATATCCGCCAGACTAACCTCTGTTTCCCCTCGCCAGACGAGACGGCTGGCAGAACTAATCTCCCGGGCAAAAAGACGGTCATTACAGGGAATATCAGAAACCGTCTGGGTCACAGCTAATACCTTTTTAGCAACGCCTTTTTGAACCTCAATGCTGACCTTGTTGGATTTACTTCCGGCGATCAAAACGGTCTTGCCCTTCATGACGTGAAGCGAAGTATCACTGTGTAAACTGCAATCCACTCCAAATTCAGTCCCTAAATCAACAATTTGAGCCGAAGGCGTTTTCACCGTAAAACCGATGGCTTCAGCGGGCACCACCGCATAAAGGCGACCGTAAATAAGTTTGAGTTGGTCATCGGCAAGAAGCTGAAACTCGGCAGGCCCTTCAAGCGTCACCCGCGTTTGATTGTCAAACCGTAATTCAGCATATCCTTCTCGCAATTGCAGCGGTTTATTGCCGGTCACCATTCTTACACCTTTATCTAAAGATGTGGAATCGCCGGACCATTTTGCATCAATACTGTCTGTCAATGTCGCAACTTCAACAGATTGTGTAGAAGGGGCAAACCGTAAGAACAGGAAAAAGAAAAGTATGGCTGCGGCATTCATCGCCAGGAAAATAATACCGAATTTACTCACATTACGCTTCTCTCGAGGCGGATAGATAACTTTTTGGATCAACTCTCTTGGCGGCTGTTCTTTTGGTAAATCAACCTCAGGGGCCGATCTCTCCTCTTTAGCAAGCTGACGCCAGAGTTCTGCCAATTCCTGAATTTCATCGGAGTATAAAGGAGTCGAGAAATCGTCTTCAATGTTCGACATATTTGATTTTATTAGCACCTGAATATCCAAAAAGTCAACATAATGATTCACGGCATCAGGATCTGTGGCGAGAATTTGATTTAACTCAGCCTTTCGCTCAGGAGTGATCGTACCATCGACCAACTCACAGATCAAAATCCTCATCTCTTTAAATTTCGTGTCTTTCGGATCCATTATAATTTTTCTGGACTTAATCTTTGATTTATACAATGAAGAAGATTCAAATAGATTTTTGATAAATACCGATAGATCGTTGGCACAGAAACCCCTTCATTATCAGCCAGCGTTCTATTCGACTGTCCATTGGAATACTTTAACTGGATTATTGTTCGCTCCTTTTTGGGGAGTTTTTGAATGCACTTTTTGAGAGCAGTAACCTTTTCAACAATATTATCATTAGCGAGTTTAGCTTTACTCGCCGTCTCAATCATTTCTGTAACCTGATCATCAAATTGAATACGATTCCGGTTTTTATCCCTTTGGTAAGACAGAATTTTATATTTAGCGATGGTCAGGGCCCAGGCGATAAAATTCGTTCCTAACTTATATTGATCAAATTTCTCCCACATTAACGCCGTTGTTTCCTGCATGATATCTTCCGAATCGGCCTCATTGGGAACCATGCAGAAAATGAAAGACTTGATGCGGGAGTAATTTTGTGTTAATAATTCTACGAATTCTCTTTTATCCATATCCTGATCTCGATTTTTTATTGCTTATTGTCTGTATATCCATTCCATAAATATATAAGTCTTATCAGCAGTAATCGTAAAACATCTTTAAGTGAAACCATAAATAGCTGATTTCATTGATGTTATGAAATCTTAATTATTTCAGATTTAAATGCGATTTGACGCGGGGAGAGAACAGAGGGAACCACCCCGAGACTTGCTCAGTGAAATCCAGATTGAAACCACTCATCGCATTCCTATTTTCAAACTGTTTCGATGCCAAAGGGCGAAGCTATGATAGATATGGAGGTGGTATAAATAGAAAAATCTCCATTATTTGAGTAATAATGGAGATTTTGAAAGTGGAGCTGATGAGATTCGAACTCACGACCTCTTGCATGCCATGCAAGCAATCCTGTTATAAATGCTTAAAAATAAGGAAGTTAAAGCAGCATTTTGTAGTCTAAAAATAGAACTATACTGGTTTCAGGATAGCACTGAAATAGTTTCAGGTTAGTTCCAGACTGGGCTTGGACTACATCTGGACAACAGATAAGATACTAATCCAACTTCTCAATCCATCCCTGCATGAGTGGCCATTGGTCAAATTCTTGATCTAATTGTTTGCCGTTGTAAGATTGGATCACCCATCGATTTTTAGGAGCATATAAGTCATAGGTAATATGGTCACTAGCGAAAACAAAGCAGACTTGGAAATGCACAACCTCCTGCTCGAGATTGCCACTATCAATAAGCAAAAAGCCACTGAGTTTATTACTTCGAAGGAACTCATTTCCCAGAGCCATCTACAATCAGGCAAAACGGACTTATCTGGTTGGGGATATAAATATTATCTCAAGCACTGTTCTGCAATATTTTCCATGGCTGTTGATTGGGAATATTTGAAAAAGAACCCCTTCTCAAGAATTCAATTGTCCACTCCAATCAGTCAGGAATGGCACTTCTTTGATCAGCATGAGTTCAATTTACTCCTGAAACGCACTCAAGATTTTAGACTCCAATGTTTATATGCGACCATGTACGGCACCGGCTGTAGAATCGGGGAAGCCATTAACCTGCTCTGGAATGGCAAAGATATTGATTTTGAATCGAATAAGATTAATCTCAGGAATAGAGCAGGGACTAAAACCCTACCGCCCTTCTCCATCAAAGACCATCAGAACAGGTCTATTCCTATGCCTGACTGGCTCAGTACTATGTTAGTCAAATTACAAAATACAGCCAGACCACAGAATCCATTTGTCTTCTTGACTGATCAGCGCTGGAGAGCAGTCCAAGAAAAGTGGGCAGAATATAGAGCAGAGAAGAAAACAGACAAATGGCAGAACAGGGATATGTGCAATAACCTGCTCAGGAATTTCAAAGGTCATTGCAGAAATGCAGGGATTATCACAGATGAAAAGCTCACTCTGCATTGTTTGAGAAAATCCTATGCTCAGAATCTTGCAAATAATAATATTCCTATTGCCACTCTGAAAAATTTAATGGGTCACTCATCCATACGTTGTACTGAGGAATATTATTTAAAAGCATCTACCCCAAATGAGTTGGCAGCAGTGGAAGTATTGAACAATCTCCTCACAACCCCCTAAAACTTCCCAGATTGGTCCAGAATAGAAAGAAATTATAATCCCCACTATTTACTCATCTGAAATTTAAGCCCTTTAAATCAAACCCTGCTTGGTCCAGATTGAATTGCTGGCACATACTGTCAATTAAATACATGAAAAATACTATTTCTTTGATAAATCTATAGATATATAGACAAAACTTTCAACTTAGTCTATATATTCATGGACGGACTTGCCGATATAGTCTACAAATACATAGATTCCAAAGAAGTGGTAAATATTAGTCTGGAACTGGAAAAATGAAGCCCAAACAACTAAAACTCGCAAGAGAACAACTTGACAATACGCTCAAGCAGTTTGAATCCCTAAAAAACATTGCTGCCCCTAATAAGGGGTGGATTCGTGCGATCCGTAATGTTATAGGGATGACAGGAAATCAGCTTGCTAATCGATTGAATATCAACAAGCAAAGGGTCTCACGCATTGAACACGACGAAAAACTTGGAAGAGTTAAAATTGAAACTCTCCGAAAAGTCGCTGATGCCTTAGATTGCGTGTTTGTTTATTCTTTCGTACCTCGTGATAGCTTGGAAAAAATGGTTAAAGAACAAGCTGAATTGATTGCCAAGAAACGTATGGCGAAAAGTAATCAGATGATGCGTTTAGAAAAACAGGAACTGAGCAAAGAAGAGAAGGAAAAGGTCTTGCAGGAACTGATTAATGAAATAGTCGATACGATGCCAAAATCATTGTGGGATGAAAAATAATGGAATTTGATTATCCAAAAGGAGCAACTCCCTTAGATCCCAATGAAATAGAGGGATTGTTGCCAACGCATATTACGACAAGAGCCGAACTCGATAGATGGGAACTGGACAACATCAATGAGGCTTTGGCTTGGGTAGAAAAGCGAAAACCCAAAGATATTTTCAATGAAGCATTCATGAAGAGGTTGCACCAGCAAATGTTCGGAAATGTTTGGCGATGGGCCGGTACCTTCAGAAAAACCGAAAAAAATATTGGCGTTCCTTTTTATAAGATTTCTATAGAGCTAAGAAAGCTCTTCGATGATGCCCAATATTGGATTGAAAACGAAACTTTTCCAGAAGATGAGATAGCAACTCGCTTTCACCACCGGCTAGTGTTTATACATTTATTTCCAAACGGCAATGGCAGGCACGCCAGATTAGTTGCAGACATTATTTTGGAACATCTTTTTAATAAGCTTCCATTTACATGGGGCAGGGCAAACTTGGCAATATCCGGATCAGATCGAGAACGGTATATCGAATCACTTGTTGCAGCTGACAGAGGTGATTATGAACCACTTATGGACTTTGCAAGATCCTAATTTGAAATATTGATTTCTCCGTCATTTTAAAACAGTTTCGACGCCATTTTGACGCCAAAACCTACCTCACTACTCTTCTATAAATCTACACAGCAATTAGACAGAAAGTAAGATCTCAGAGTAAAATTTTTTTGCCTTAAAATCCCTATTCATAAACCAGTAAGAAGCATTATTAAAAAAAGTTGAGAAAAATTTGGATTTTCGCCCAGAAAATGAAATTAGACTGGTTTTGGACTGTTCTCAGGATAGTTTCAAAAAAATCTTAGACTACATTTCGACGCCAAAGACAGGAAAAAGGGTAAATATGGAGGTGGTATAAATAGAAAAATCTCCGTTTTTAGTTAAAAAACGAGGATTTTTAATGTGGAGCTGATGAGATTCGAACTCACGACCTCTTGCATGCCATGCAAGCGCTCTCCCAACTGAGCTACAGCCCCGAAACAAGTGGGTTAATTTAGCACAAAATCTGAAAGTTGGCAAGCGTTTTTAGCCGCAGAATCGACAGTTTTCATCATTTCTGCTGTTTGACTAGATAGGACGCATTTTATAGGACCAAACATTAAGAGCCAGAATCTGTAATTAGTTGCTGTTTTTGGGTAAAAAAACTTGAAATTGTCCTCTCTGCTCGGTAAAATTCGACGTTTTCAGGTCGCACGGCAAAGCGAAACAAACGGGCACCTGACTAAGAATGATGTAAATCACAGCGTCACCTTGACTTAGGCCAATGTAGCTCAACGGTAGAGCACCGGTTTTGTAAACCGGCGGTTGTGGGTTCGATTCCCACCGTTGGCTTTTTTGCATTATATATATATTATGAAAGCGGAGCCGTTTCCGGCGTCCTGAATTGATCACACGCCTTCGAGTGCCCCCCTTTCACTGTCAATGTCTGGAGATTTGAATGGAACAAGCAATTGCAAAAGCCGGCGCGCTGATTGAAGCCATGGAATATATCCGCAGCTTCAAGGGCAAAATCGTCGTTGTCAAACTGGGCGGCAGCATTCTGGATGACATCGAACTGCAGAAAAAGCTGCTCACCGACGTTGTCTTCATGTCGATTGTCGGCATGAAACCAATACTGGTTCACGGCGGCGGAAAAGCCATCACCGCGGCCATGAACGAAGCGGGACTGGAGCCGGTCTGGGTACACGGACGACGCTACACCGACGAACGTACCCTGACCATCGCCGAACACACGCTTGTCAACAAGGTCAACAAGCCGATTTGCGAAACATTGAAGGAACTGGGCATCAAGACGATGGGCCTGCACTCACTGAGCAGTTGTGCAGTCTTCGCCGAACCGCTGCGTCTGGAAGGTGAAGACGGACGCAAACTGGACCTGGGGCTGGTCGGCAAGGTTTCCGATATCAACGCCGATCTGCTGACGACCTTATGCCACAGTGGAGTGATCCCGGTGATTGCACCGGTCGCCCGCGCCAAGAGCGGCGGCAAGCTGAATGTTAATGCCGACAGCGTTGCCGGCCACGTTGCCGCGGCGGTCAAGGCGGAAAAGCTGGTGGTCCTGAGCGACACCCATGGCATCCGAACGGATGTCGATGATCCCGAAAGCTGGATTTCCACCGTTGACGAAGTCCGGATCGCAGAAATGGTCGCCGATGGAACAATCTCTTCGGGCATGATGCCGAAAGTTGAGTCCTGCATGACCGCACTGAACGGCGGCGTCGGCAAGGCACACATCATCGACGGACGTATCCCGCATTCGCTGCTGCTGGAAATTTACACCGACAAAGGCATCGGCACGCAGATCGTTAAATAAGTTAAAACTGATAATCTAAAAATTTAAATCATAGGTAATTAAGATGAATACACAAGACGTACTTGCAATGTTTGATGAATATGTGATCGCCAACTACGGGCGGCTGCCGAAAGTGATCACCAAGGGCGAAAACAACAAACTCTTCGACCTGGACGGCAACGAGATCCTGGACATGTTCCCCGGCTGGGCAGTCAGCGGCATCGGCCACTGCCACCCCAAGGTCGTCAAGGCCATCCAGGAGCAGGCCGCCAAACTGCTGCATATTGACAACACGTTCTATACTATCGAACAGGGCAAACTCGCCAAGCTGCTCAGCGAGCGGGCCTTCGGCGGAAAAAGCTTCTTCTGCAACAGCGGTGCCGAAGCCAACGAAGCGGCCCTGAAACTGGCCCGACGACACACCCCCCGGGAAAAATACAAAGTCATTACCGCGGAAAAAAGCTTTCACGGCCGAACCTTTGCAACACTGACCGCAACAGGACAGTCTAAGTGCCACGAAGGGTTTCATCCTCTGCTGGCCGGTTTTGTCTATGTCCCCTTTAATGACATTGACGCATTGCAGGACGCATTTGACGATGAAGTCGCCGCAGTGATGATCGAGCCGATTCAAGGCGAAGGCGGCGTCCATCAAGCCACACCCGAATACATGCAGACGATCCGGGACCTGTGCGATGCGCACGGCGCGTTAATGATTCTCGACGAAGTGCAGACCTGCATGGGACGCACCGGCCGATGGTTCGGCTACCAGCACTACGAAGTCGTACCGGATATTATTACCATGGCCAAAGCCCTTGGCGGCGGCGTCGCGATTGGCGCAATGATGGCCCGGCCGGACGTGGCCAAATCGCTCGTGCCGGGCACACACGCGTCCACCTTTGGCGGCAATTCACTCGCATGCGTCGCTTCGATTGCAGTCGTAGAAGCAATTGAAGAAGAAAACCTGCTGGACAATGCCAACAAGATGGGACAATACACGCGGGAAAAACTGGCGGCACTGAAAGAAAAACACCCGGTGATCGACCATGTCCGGGGCAAAGGACTGATGATCGGTATCCAGTTAACCAGTTCAGGGGCAGGCATTGTCAGCAAGTGTCTCGAAAAAGGCCTGCGGGTCAATTGTACTCAAGACACCGTCTTGCGGTTTATGCCGTCAATGACAGTGACCTGTGATGAAATTGACCGGGCGATGGCGATTCTGGACGAGGTGCTCGGGGAAGGAGAGCCGTCATGAAAAGCTTCCTGTCAATCACCGACTGCACAGCCGAAGAACTGCACGAACTGCTGGACCTGAGCTGTCAACTGAAGGCCCTCTACAAAAGTGGCCGGCGGGACACCTGTCTGACCGGCAAAGTGCTGGCAATGCTGTTTGAAAAGGCCAGTCTGCGAACACGAATCAGCTTTCAGGTCGCCATGACCGATCTGGGCGGCACCGCATTGTATCTCAAACCCGAAGACATCGGCATCATCGGCGAGCGGGAACCGGCCAAAGACATGGCCCGAGTGTTCGGCCGGTATATCGACGGCATCATGGCCCGAACCTATTCGCATGAGACGATTGTCGAACTGGACAAGTGGGCCGGCGTGCCGGTCATCAACGCGTTGAGCGATTGGTCGCACCCCTGTCAGGCAATGGCAGACCTGCAGACGATTCAGGAACACTGCGGTGACTTGAAAGGCCTCAAGCTCGCCTATATCGGCGACGGCAATAATGTCGCCCGGTCGCTGGCGTTCTCCTGTGCTAAATTCGGCATGACATTCGTCTGTGCATCGCCGAAAGGCTATGAACTGGACGATGAGTCCCTCAACACCGCCAACAGCATACAGGACGACTGTGCGGCACAGACAAATGACCCCGCCGAAGCGGTCACCGATGCACAGGTCGTTTATACAGACACCTGGGTCAGCATGGGACAGGAAACAGAAAAAGAAAAACGCATTGCCGACTTTCAGGGCTTTGCCGTCGATGAATCGCTGATGAGCAATGCACCGGACAATGCCAAAGTCATGCACTGCCTGCCGGCCTATCGGGGCTATGAAATTTCCGAAGGTGTGATGGAATCGGAGAACTCCGTCGTGTTCGATCAGGCGGAAAACCGGCTGCATTTCCAGCGTGCGTTGCTGAAATACCTCATGGGGTGATCCCTAAGGACTAGAGACTGAGGACTAAGGACTCAATGAAAATACTCGTCGCGACAACCAATCCCGGCAAGATGGTCGAACTGAGCGAATTGCTCGGTGAAACGGGCGCTGATATCGAATGGGTTTCTCTGCGCCAGTTCCCTGATATCGACGAGGTTGAAGAAGACGGCGACACATTCGCTGCCAACGCCCGCAAAAAAGCACTCGGTTACGCCAAAGCAACTGGACTGTGGACCATTGCCGACGATTCCGGACTGGTCATCGACGCATTGAATGGCGACCCCGGCGTTTACAGTGCCCGGTACGCAGCCGATGAATGCAAAAGCGGCGACCGCAAGGACATTGACGTGGCAAACTACCAAAAAGCATTGCGTCTGTTGAAAAATGTCCCGCAAGAGCAGCGAACCGCACGATTTAAGTGCTGCCTGTGCCTGGCGGGCAACGATGAAATCCTCCTTGAGGCTGACGGAGCAGTGGAAGGCGTCATTAATAACGGCCCCGATGGTGAAAATGGTTTTGGATATGATCCGATCTTTTATATCCCCGAACTGCATAAAACGGCCGCCCAGCTTGAAAATCACGAAAAAAACCAGATTTCACACCGCGGCAACGCCATCAAACAATTCAAGCCCCTGCTGGAAAAGCTCCTGAAAGGCCGCCAAAGCAGTCAGGATTAGAATTTTCCTTGACATAATATAGGTAGGTTTGTTATCTATCATCTATTCTTACCAGGAAAAGCGGGCATAAAAGATGCATTTCGCTTTAAACTGAACTTATTTCTGTTTATATCGGTATATCTATAACATGGCAAAAACAACGGGAAAATCTCTGGTCATCGTGGAATCGCCTGCCAAGGCAAAAACGATTAACAAGTACCTCGGCAGCGCCTTTGAAGTGAAAGCCTCAATGGGCCATATCCGGGATCTTCCGGCGAAAGGCATCAATGTCGATATTGAAAACAATTTCGAGCCGACCTATGATATCACGCCGGGACGCAAGAAAATGGTCAATTCGCTCAAAGCGATTGCCAAAAACTGCGACAACGTCTATCTGGCGACTGACTTGGACCGAGAGGGAGAAGCGATTGCCTGGCATCTCAAAGAGTGCCTGAACCTGACCGATGAGAACACCTATCGCGTGGTTTTTAACGCAATCACCAAAAACGCCATCCAGAGTGCTTTTTCCGATCCCGGCAAGCTGGATATGGACCGTGTGATGGCCCAGCAGGCACGCCGCATCCTCGACCGCATTGTGGGCTATCAGATCAGCCCCGTACTCTGGAAAAAGGTCGCCCGCGGCCTGAGTGCCGGACGGGTACAATCGGTAGCCGTCAAAATCATCGTCGCACGCGAGCGAGAAATCCGGGCCTTCGACCCACAGGAATACTGGCAGATTCCCGCCGTCTTTACAACGGATCTGCAGGCAAACCTGAGTGAGCCCTGGCAGGAATTCCTGGCCTCGGCCGAAGATGAGAAAAAGGGCCGCACCCTCGCCCAGCAAAATGAGTGGCTGGCCGAACATCAGGCCTTCAAGGCCGAGCTGAACACCGTCAATGGCGAGAAGTTCCACGTTGACAACGAAAAACAGGCACAGGAAATTTTCTCGGCGATTCAGAAATCGACCTTTGCCGTTTCTGATATCAATACGCGTCGAATCCAGTCTCGCCCCGCCGCACCGTTTATCACCTCAACCCTTCAGCAGGCCGCAGCCAATCGGATGGGCTTTGCCGCCAAGCGAACCATGCGAGTCGCTCAGCAATTATACGAAGGTATAGACCTGGGCTCGATGGGCTCGTTGGGATTGATCACCTACATGCGTACCGACAGCACCCATCTGTCCGGCGAGGCGCTCAACGCGGCACGTCACTATATCGGAACACAGATCGGCCCCGACTATGTGCCCGAGAAACCCAATTTCTTCAGCTCCAAAAAAGGCGCACAGGAAGCACACGAGGCCATTCGCCCGACCGATCCGGACTTAGCCCCCGATGATATCGCGGCATTCCTGAATGACGAGCAGTTCAAGCTGTATAACCTGATCTGGCGGCGGTTTATCGCCTGTCAGATGGCCGCGGCTCAATGGGATACCACCCGCATCGAAATCGCAGGCACAACCGACGGTTTTGCCTGCCAATACCGCACCAGCGGCCGGGTACTGGTCTTTGACGGGTTTACGAAAATCTGGTTCTCCTCATCCGAAGACCCGCAACTGCCCGCCCTGGCAACCGGTGATGACCTGGCTGCCGTATCGGTTCAGGCCGATCAGCATTTCACCAAACCGCCGGCCCGCTATACCGAAGCATCGCTCGTCAAGGAACTGGAAAAAGAAGGCATCGGCCGACCGAGTACCTATGCGTCGATTATCTCGACGATTCAGGATCGCAAATACGTCGAAAAACTCGACCGCAAGTTCCATGCGACCGATCTGGGCGAGGTCGTCACCGACAAGCTCGAAGAATGTTTCCCGCGTGTCATGGATATTGCGTTCACACGGCACATGGAAGAACAGCTGGATAAAATTGAGGAGCAGCACCTCAACTGGGTGGATGTCCTGAATGAATTCTACGGCCCCTTCAAGGAAAACCTTGAAAACGCCGCCAACATGACCCATGCCAAGGCCGAAACGCAGCCAAGCGACTATACCTGTCCGGAGTGCCAAAAGCCGATGGTCTATCGCTTTGGCAAAAACGGCCGGTTCTTGAGTTGCGGTGACTACCCGACCTGTAAATACGCCTGCCCGTGTGATCGGGAAGGAAAAATGGTCGAGCAGGTGGAAAGCGAACATAAGTGTCCAAACTGCTCCAAGCCGCTGATCGAAAAAACCGGTCGATTCGGCCCGTTCCTGGGATGCTCGGATTATCCGAACTGCAAAACCATTTTGAAAATGGATGCCGACGGCAATCCGCTCCCGCCCCCGCCCCCGCCGGAACCGACTGGCGTTCACTGCTACAAATGCAAAGACGGGGAATTGGTCATTCGCCAAAGCAAACGCGGCCCGTTTATGGGGTGCAACAGGTTCCCACGCTGCCGGACCATCGTCAGCATGAAAAAGCTGGATGAGCTGAAGGCACTCCAGGCCGAAGGCAAGTGGCCGCCGGCCGATATCGAAGAAGGCAAGGCCATTGCCTCCGTTGCCAAGGCCACCAAGAAGAAAACGACGAAAAAGAAAACCACAAAGAAAAAAACAACCAAGAAAAAAACGGCAAAAAAAGCGGTTAAGAAAACAGTCAAAAAGACCGCCAGGAAAGAAGAATAAACAAGCTTAAAGCAGAGTATGACCGACAATAACGAGATCAATCCGGAACCGTTTGAAACCGTCGAGCCCATCGGCCCGCGCGTCCTTATCCGCAAAGACGAAGATAAAAAGAAGACCAAGGGCGGCATCCAGCTTCCGGATAACATCGAAATCCCCACCATCACCGGACGCATCGTCTCGGTTTCCGCCGAAGTCGAGATGTCCAGCGAGTTCCCCCTCAAGCAGTATGACAAGGTCCTGTTCAATCCCAAGGGAGCCATTCCGGTGGACTTTGAAGGCGACAATCGGCTGTTTGTCGTCGAGGTGGAAAATGTCGTCGCCGTTTTTAGGAAGTAGCTGGTAACAGAAAGTCTGCAAGGACCCGTAACGGCGTGATCACTGTTGCGAAGAATGCGTGCCATCCACCTTCGCTCTTTGAACAACAGAGCGACAACTTTTCTCCACGCTCTATTATCTCTTATACACAGCGCAAAAAAATACGACCGAGCCTCACCCGACGCCCGGTCATATTCCTCAACACCTCCTCCGGTGCCAATCTCCGATCATTTCCTTGGACACTTATATTGGGGATAAGTATCAGTGCTGTCGGCCCAAAGGGGAGGAGGGTATTTATTTAATTGTCTTATCGCTTTCGTCTCAGCAAGACCGTCGAACCCAGGCCCAGCAGTAAAAGCGTTGCCGGTTCCGGCACTTCTTCACCTTCCGGTACGGGCAGTTTGTTGCCGTCGCCGGGAACCGGAATATCAGTCGTGAAGTCGTTATCATTTTCTGTATTGTCTGGATAGCCCGAGAAATTGTACGTGTACGTCGGATCATAATAACCGCTTGCACCACTCACGGCCGCAGGGCTGCTGATGGGATTGATATAGCCGCGCTGTCCACCACCGCCGCCACCGCCGCTAAGCCCGTCCGATGCGCCGGCGCCCGGGACATCCTCATCAAATTCTTCGCGGGCAAATACGGCAACCACCATCTTCGGCGAATCAGCCTGAATTGTCGTAGCAGATGCGTCACTCGCGGCAACATCACCCAGCCAATACACAAAACGATATCCCGGCTTCGGAGTCGCCGACAGCGTCACCGTCTCACCGATTTCCATCTTGTGAACACCGGCACCCAGATTAACCGAACCGGCACCCGGCGGGCTCTGCTGAATCAGCAACGCATAACCGCTCTCATCGGCCCATGCAGGCACAGCGAAAAAAGCAATGACTAGACTAAAAATCAAACTTGTCAGGATCGTTTTGTTCATTCTCATCGTCATATTCACTTCCCCCCGGAAGAATACAGTTTCCAACAAGTACGTTTCTATTTCTTACGTTTGAGTGACAACAGCCCGCCACCGAGCAGCAGCGCCAGCGTGGCCGGTTCCGGCACCGTGTTATCCGTCTCAGTTCCGTCGTCGGGCTCTTGACCCGGAACGGCGATATCGGTATCGGAAGGATTGATTTCATAGCTGCCTTTGACCCAGTCGTAATCACTGTACATCAACAGGAACCAGGACGTTTCGCCGGCAACAACCGCACCGCCGTCAAAAACATATAATGCTTCGACATCTTCTGTATCCAGCAGAGCCGTCGCGTCCATGCCGGCAGTCAGAACCTCCGTGTCCAGTTCGTCAGAAACATCCAGTGAGTCGCTCGTCACTGCCATCGGGTCAAACCCAAGAATGGCAATCGCGGCGATGTCCACACTGCTGAAGTTGAGAACCTGGTAGGCATACACATACTGTTGGTCCCCGTCATACCCTTCCAAATCCTGAATGGAGGTGTCGTAAACCGCATACTCAACATAAATATAGCCGGCACCTGTGTCATAGGTTGATACACCGCTGACATAATCACTTTCCGGCAAAAACGTCAGTGACGCATGGACGCCAGACACGACAAACAGTAACATCCCGACTATTAACAAACTCTTCTTCATCATCGTAAGTCCCTTTTCCTTCTAATGTTAATTCCGTTTTCTTCTCAGCAAACTCACACCACCCAATGCCAGCAACACCATCGTCGCCGGTTCAGGAACACAGATGGTATCAATACAGATTTGATCGACAGCAGCGGTAATCGGTTGACCGGTCACTTCCTGTGTACCCTTTAGACCGATCACAACAATCTCTTCCATCGGATTAGGCTCAATTCGAAATTCCTGATAAAAAGACTTCCACCCATTACCAAGATCCTGGATGTCCAGGGTTTCTTCAAGGGCAGTAAAGTTTGTCCCGCTGACAGCATCCGCAACCCACATAAACGCAATGTCGCCGCGATAAATCATGTCAATCGAGAGCTCTTTATAAGGGTTGGCAATCGGCTGATTGGGAATATCGAGGATAAGTTTGAACTCTGAACCAAACAGGGTACCGTTACCCCAGTCAAGATCTCCTGCAATATCACTCACTAAGCCTGATGGATTACCGAACGGATTATCAAGTGTATCTTGTGTGGGTAGAACCAAAAAGCCGGCAATCGGCTCGTCATTAAAATCCCAACATTGTGATGTCTCTCCTATCGGCGCAGTTACCGCCAACAAACAGGCCGGCACCGCCAACAGGAACATCACTCCCATCCATATTCTCTTCTTCATCATCATGCACTCCTAATATTTATATGTTTGATCAAACCAATAACAAGCGATTTTAATACGCACAAACAGACTGATATCGTGAAATGAAAAAAGGAGTTACGCATTGAAATGATTAATTCACCTCAAAGGCGTTGAACAACTTTTACCGTTTCAGAAAGACTTTAAACTTCTCAAAAGAGCTTCCCGTTTGACCGGGTACCTCTCCTCCGGACCGCTTTGCAAACCGCGCAACGCAAGTCCATTTCATCTTTTCCTACTCCGTAAAAGTCTTTTCCAACACCTCCCCAGGTATTGATAATGAAGTTTTGAAATGCCTTTCGGCCTTGTCAAACTTCCTGCTACTCTAAAAGATTCTTTTCACTCACTGCATACGTCTTATAAAAGAACGTATCGAACCTCTCCTCACAGTTAGTCTTTCCAAGACCTCCCCCC
Organism: Anaerohalosphaeraceae bacterium; assembly: GCA_963675155.1. Taxonomy (GTDB): domain Bacteria; phylum Planctomycetota; class Phycisphaerae; order Sedimentisphaerales; family Anaerohalosphaeraceae; genus 4572-13. The sequence goes on from OY775912.1 coordinate 3,859,205, forward strand.
AAAACACTAAATAGAAGGTCAAAACCTAACCTTGCTTTCCTCAATAGATCACTTCCGTGATATGGTTCTTTTCTTCCCTACTCCCCCGAGTACTTGATCATGAGTGTATTAAACCAAAACAGTGCCGAAAAGTCAAGAAAAAAAATAATTAATTATTCCCTATCTTTTCGCCACTGATAAAGCCGATTTTATCGGACGCGTCTATATCTTTAAAAACAAACTACTTAGAGTCTTTCCGTCGGCCTGCAACGGGCTTACCCTGAACGTAGCAACCGATATTTCGAATCGCCTGACGGAGCCGATGTTCATTCTCGACCAGAGCGATCCGCATATAATGTTCGCCGTTTTCACCAAATGCCCCGCCCGGTGCGATGGCTACATACGCATTCTCGAGCAGATCCATCGCAAAATCGATGCTGTTGCGCCCCTTGGAATGCGCCTCCGGCACCCGGGCCCAGACAAACATCGACGCACGCGGCACGTCCACTTCCCAGCCGATCCGTTTGAGCCCCTGGCAGACCACATCCCGGCGAGCCTCGTATTTGGCGTTCTGCTTAGCGATTTCGTCCTCACACTGCCGCATGGCAATGATACTGGCGATCTGAATCGGCTGAAAAATACCGTAATCATAGTATCCTTTAACCGTGGCCAACGCCTCAACCATTTCCTTATTGCCCGCAACAAAACCGATGCGAAAACCCGCCATACCGTAGGGTTTGCTCATCGTCGTAAATTCCACACCGACATCCTTAGCCCCCTTGGCCGACAGGAAACTCGGCGGCTGATAATCACCAAAGGTCGTCTCACCATAGGCAAAATCGTGAATAACGGCAATATTAAACCGTTTAGCCAGGTCAACCACCGTCTCAAAAAATCCCGGATCAACCGTCATTGCGGTCGGATTATGCGGATAGTTCAAGATCAGCAGCTTCGGCTTGGGGAACAAATGCTCGCAGACATACGCAATCGTATCCAGAAACTTCTGGTCATTGCCCAGCGGCACCGTAATCACGTTTCCGCCCGCCAGCACCACACCGTAAATATGAATGGGAAACGCCGGATCGGGCACAATCGCCGTATCGCCGGGGCCCAGCATTGCCAGGCACATATGACTGAAACCCTCTTTCGAACCGATACAAGCCAACACCTCAGAATCCGGGTCCAGCGAGACGCCCCACTTGCGTTCGTATTTCAGAGCCATTTCCTTGCGGAGGTTATAAATCCCTTTGGAGGCACTGTAACGATGATTCCGCGGGTCCTGTGCGGCCTCACACAGCTTGTCAATCACCTCTTTAGGCGCTCCGTCCATCGGATTGCCCATACCCAGGTCAATAATATCGATGTCCTGTTGGCGTTTCTGCAGTTTCAGCGCATTGAGCCGGCCAAACAAATAAGGCGGCAAACGCTTCATCCGCGGTGCTGTTTCAACTATAAAATCGTCCATATCAAATCAATCCCACTAAAAAGCAATGTATATACATGTGGCGCATCGTATCGCAAATGCTTGGAAAAAGCAAAAAAAAAACGCCCGATGGACACCAAAATGGCGTCAAAATGCCCAGGAAACAGTCAACGCCCCGATACTGTCCACGCCCGACTGTTCCTCGAATTCCTGTGTATAAAAAGTCTGGGAGTACCCCACTTCCAGCCGGTTGCGCTTATAAACGGCACCAACTTGGAACTCGCCCATAAACGGCTCAGGGTCCAAACCGGTCAAAAAGCGGTTGTGTTCAATCGCCCGACCCGCAAATCGCGTAAACAGATAAGTCGATTCAACCGGTTCATCACGCAATGACGACACGCCCGCCGGCAGTTCCAGACGACCCGGAATAAAGGTCTTGCCCAAATTCTGTCCGTAACGAAATGTCACCCCCGCCTGTAGGTGACGATGCACCGAACCGGCCGTAAAGCCATATTCGGTAATCACATCCGTCGATTCAGTCGGTGCCAGACAACCGTCCATAATGCGTTGCTGACGCATAAAGATAAAATCGGCCGCCGGTTCATCACCAATCTGATCTTCCCAGCCAATCGGATCATCCGAGTTGATAAGATCGTGAATTTCCTCCTGCACCTGCTGGGCTTGGGACGATGGACCTATCACACCGACATTCAATTCAACGTGATCCATCACATCGTCGGTCGCGCGTTGCGCAAACAGTCCGACGTACAGCCAGCCGGCAAATTTACGATCCTCCGGGCTGCGCAGCCACGGTTTACTGACATGATCCGGCGTATAAATATGCTGCCCCAGGAAGTACCCCACAGCCGTATCAACCGTTTCACCTTCCTCAGCAAAATTCCACCACTGCGAAAAATCCTCAAGACACTCCCAGTCCGGCTGCGTTAAGTAAACCAGCTTCGTACCGTGCGTGTAATGGCGATCGGTTTTATGGTTCGGCTTGATCCACCGGCTGTCATTTTCAACATACAACTGCACTGCTTCTTTCGCAACCAGACGATCGACCAGACCGGTCAAAAAAAGACATGCCAACAAAACCCTTAAAACGGACTGTTTCTCGAAAACTCCCCTTCGATAACCGCTCATAAATCCCTCTCTTACTCCCATTCAATGGTGGCCGGCGGTTTGCTGGACACATCATAAACAACACGGTTGACGCCGCGTACTTCGTTAATAATGCGACTGGCAATCCGCCCCAGCACATCGTGCGGCACATGCGAAAAATCAGCCGTCATAAAATCGGTCGTTTCCACACAACGCAAAGCAATCACATGCTCATAGCTGCGTTCGTCCCCCATCACGCCAACAGTCCCCACCGGCAGCAAGACCGCCAGCGCCTGGCTGATTTGCCGGTACAGGCCCGCTGCTTTAATCTCTTCGATCAGAATATCATCCGCTTCCCGCAGAATCGACAGCTTATCTTCAGTAATATCGCTCAGCACACGCACTGCCAGCCCCGGTCCCGGGAATGGATGCCGCCAGACCATATCCTCCGGCAACCCCAGGTATTCGCCCACCAGGCGAACCTCATCCTTAAACAAATCCCGCAGCGGTTCGACCAGCTCAAACCCAAGCTGCTCAGGCAAACCGCCAACGTTATGATGCAGCTTGATATTCGCCGCCAGATTGCCGTCCTTATTGCCAGACTCAATCACATCCGGATATAACGTACCTTGCGCAAGGAACTTAGCATTTTCAATCTTGTCCGCTTCGGACTTAAAGGCCTCGATAAATTCGGCCCCGATGATCTTTCGCTTTTTCTGCGGATCGGTCACACCCGCCAGTTTTTCGAGGAACTGCCCGCCCCAATCCACGGTATGCAGGTCTATTTTGAAATGGTCGCCAAACATCGACTCGACGCCTTCTCGCTCGTTTTTACGCAGCAGGCCGTTATCCACAAAAATACACACCAGTTGATCGCCGATCGCTTTGTGCAGCAGCGCCGCCGTCACCGCCGAATCAACTCCGCCGGAAAGCCCGCAGATCACCGTCGCATCGCCCACTTGTGCCTGGACCTTGGCAACCGTTTCTTCAACGAAATCACTCATCTGCCAGTCACCGGCGCACCCGCAAATATCATACAGAAAGTTCTTCAGAATATCCGCACCCCGCGGCGTATGCGTCACTTCCGGGTGGAACTGAACGCCGAAGAATTTCCCGTTTTTGTGGCGAACCGCCCCATACGGACACGTCGGCGTCGCCGCCAGCGATTGAAAATCGTCCGTCAGTTGATTGACCTGATCACCGTGGCTCATCCACACCGTCGTATGATCCGGCAGATTCTTGAACAAATCGCTCGTATCGGTAATATCCAGCGCCGTCCGCCCGTATTCGCGGCTTTCAGCCGAGGCAATATCCGCCCCGAGAATCTTACAGCCGATCTGCATCCCGTAACAAATCCCCAGTACCGGCACGCCCAGATCGAAAATACGCGGATCGCACGTCGGCGCGTTGTCCGCATACACACTGGCCGGGCCGCCCGAAAGAATAATACCTTTCACGCCCAGTTGCGCCAGCTTTTCAATCTTGACATCCGGTTGATAAATCTGCGAATACACCTTGTGTTCGCGTACCCGACGGGCAATCAATTGGCCGTACTGGCTCCCAAAATCAATAATCGCGACAACTTCTCTGCTCATGATTTAAAGCTCAGCCCAAAAGGCTGTCCTCAATTTTAATATTTGATATTTTATATTTTATTTATTTATCTAAGGATTCGTAACCCGAATAGTTCGGCGATTCCTTGGTAATCAAAATATCGTGCGGATGCGACTCATTCACCGTCGCCGCACTGGTCCGGACGAATTTCGCGTTTTTACGAAGCCCGTCAATGGTCTTCGTACCGCAATAGCCCATGCCGGCTCGAATACCGCCCACAAGCTGATAAACATATCCGCTCAGCGTCCCGCGATACGGCACACGCCCTTCAACACCTTCAGGAACCAGTTTGTCGCTGGCAGACGACTTGTCCTGACCATACCGATCCGCCGAGCCCTGCACCATCGCCCCGATCGACCCCATCCCGCGGTATTCCTTGAACTGGCGGCCCTTGTAAATCACCAACTGCCCCGGGCTTTCGGCCAGACCCGCAAACAGTGACCCCAGCATCACGCTGGAGGCCCCCGCCGCCAGTGCCTTGGTCATATCACCGGAATGACGGATGCCGCCGTCGGCAATCACCGGAACGCCTGCATCATCGGCCACGCTGACAGCATTCATCACTGCCGTGATCTGCGGAACCCCAACACCCGAAATCACCCGCGTCGTGCAGATGGCACCGGGACCAATCCCAACCTTCACCGCGTCCGCACCAGCCGAAATCAGCTCTTTGGCCGCTTCAGCGGTGGCAATATTGCCCGCAATCACGTCAATATCATACGTGGATTTGATATATTTAACCATGTCGATCACGTTTTGCGAATGTCCGTGAGCGGTATCAACCACCACGACATCCACTTCCGCCTCAATTAGGGCTGCAACGCGTTCCTTGTCCTTGGCGCCGACCGCCGCCCCAACCCGCAAACGGCCCCGGCTGTCGCGAACCGCAAGCGGAAACTGCTGGACGCGGTCAATATCACGCATCGTAATCAAACCCGACAATTCGCCTTTATCGTTAACCAGCAGCAGTTTTTCGACTTTATGCTTCTTCAGAATTTCACGTGCCTGCTCCAGCGTCGTACCCGCCGGCCCCGTCACGAGATTATCCGCCGTCATCACGTCCTTAATTTGAACCGAATCGTCCTCAAGAAACTTCAAATCCCGCCGGGTCAGAATACCAACCAGCTTGCCGCTGTCCACAATCGGAATCCCCGAGACATTCTGCTCACTCATCAACTGACGAGCCACCGAAACAGCCAGGTCCGAACTCAGCGTCACCGGGTCCTGAATCACCCCGTTTTCAGAGCGTTTGACCTTGGTCACCTCGCGTTTATGAGCTTCCAGCGACAGGTTTTTATGGATAATCCCGATACCGCCCTCTTGAGCCAGCGCAATCGCCAGTGCCGATTCGGTTACCGTGTCCATGGCTGCTGAGATAATCGGGATATTGATACTGATAGTCCGGGTCAGACGGGTAGCCGTGTTCGCCTCACTCGGCACAAAATCACTGCGAGCCGGGATCAGCAAAACATCGTCAAAAGTGATACCTTCTGAGACAATTTTATCCATATTCATGTAAATCCTCCCATTTAAGGGTCGTAAAGTTCCGAGAAGCTGCTTCTTAAACGGAGTAGTGTACTCAAGATAGCCCCTCCCGTCAAAGAAAATCCACCCAGAAGAGCCAAAGCCGGCCCGGGACTTATCAAGATTCACGTAAGTGCCCGTTGAAAATGAAATTACAGTATGAACAGAGGAAATAACGAAAACATTTAAGCCCTCGGCAATGTCACAAGAAAGCGGCTGCCCTCGCCGACCTGGGATTGAATCTCAATGCCGCCGTTGAGGCGACTTAAAAATGATTTGACCATCGCCAGCCCCAGCCCGACGCCCTGTCGGGGGCCTTGCGATTCAAGTTGATAAAAAATGGAAAATATCTTGTCCTGATGCTTCTTTTCAATCCCGATACCGTTGTCCTTGATGCAATAGCAGCAAGTTTCTCCTTCCTCGAAACCGGATATATCCAGAACCAGGGTGCGGTCCGGGTGACGGTATTTAATCGCATTATCAATCAAGTTGACAAAAACACTGTCAAGCATAAACGGATCGGCTTTGCACGGCGGCAACTCCGAACAGGACACCGCAATGTCATGCTGCTGAATCTGATAAGAAATGGTCTCTACAATACCGGCAACAACCTGATTCATATCAATTGTCTCCGAATGCAGTTCCATGGTACTGACACGGGAAAACTTCAGCAATCCGTTGAGCAGTTCACTCATCTTCGACGCATTGGCCTGAATATAATTTAACGCCTCAGGAATGTCCTTTTGAGCCAATTGCCGAAGCTGCACCTGAATATCTTCGCGACTGCAATCCTCTTCAAGAAGCTCCGCCAGTTGCCGGCAGTTGATATCCAACTCACTGGCAAAACCGTCAAGATTCATTAACGGTGATCGTAAGTCATGAGAACTAATATAAATAAAGCTCTGCAATTCCTCGTTTCGCTGTTCCAGGGTTTTTAGCAGGTTCTCAATTTCCTTTTCATGTCTTTTTCGTTCGGTAATATCCTTGGCGTGTTCAATGACACCCGTGACATGCCCCTGTGCATCTTTGATCGGAAAAGAACTCAACTCAATCCATCCGTCCTTTATCCCACCGCTTACATAAGGAACCACTTCAATATCTTTTTCGCCCGTTTTCAATGTCCGCGCACACGGACACCAGGTACAAACCGAATCACGACCATGATAGACTTCATAACACTTTTTCCCAACAAGCGGTTGCTCATTCGAATACATCTGTTCCATCCATTCATTCACACGCACAACGGTCATCTCCGCATCCAGCACGCAGAGCCCGTCTTTAATCCCGTCAAAAACCGTTTGTAAAAACTGCTCGTTATCTTCGGCCCGCTTGCGCGCCTCCTGAAGATTATTCAGCAGTTCAGTCATCACCTTGGCGCGATCCTGAAGGTGTTCGCTCTTTTCCTCCAGGGACGCAATTTTTTCCTGCAGTTGTGGATAATAACTCTTACGCGCAGAACGCTCCCCCAGACCAATAATCCTTTTTCTTAGCTCAGCTTGATTCGCATTGTCGTCAGCAGGCTTGTCCATACAATCTTATCACATCCTCATATTCAACCGATCTGGGATTGGTCACGACACAGGCATCTTTAATCGCATATTCAGCCAATGCGGGTATAATCTCCTGACGAATTCCCAACACGCCAAGGGTCTCGGTGATGCCAACCGTTTGCGTAAACACATCGATATGATCCAACAATGCCTGCTTCACTTGATCACCATTGGCACCCTGTATTTCAACCCCCATAGCCTTCGCCATGCGGGTGTATTTGTCCACAGCATGATCAAAGTTAAAACCCACCACATGCTTCAGTAAGATCGCATTACACTCGCCGTGCGGCAAATCCTTCAAGCCGCCCAGACTATGCGCCATCGCATGAACCAGCCCCAAACTGGCATTCGAAAAAGCCAGGCCTGCCATCAGCGAAGCCAGCATCATATTCGTTCGATGTTCGATATCCTGCAAATCGTGAACAGCCTGAGGCAGTGTGCAGGCAATGATCTTTACCGCCTCAAGTGCATGCAAATCGGTGATCGCAGAACTGGCATTGGACACATACGATTCAAACGCATGGACCAGTGCATCCATGCCGGTTTTAGCGGTCAAACCTGCCGGCATCGTCAGCGTGGTTTGCGGATCGATCAAGGCCACATCCGGAACAATCAGCTTGCTGACGATCGCCATTTTGTATTTGTTTTGCGTGTTATTAATAATCGCAAACTGAGAAACATCCGCGGAAGTGCCTGCGGTGGTGGGAATGCAGATAATCGCCGGACCCGGTTGCGGCACCTCGTCAACGCCTTCAAAGCTGCGGATCGATTGTTGATTCGCATGAACAATCCCAATGCCTTTAGCACAGTCAATCACACTCCCCCCGCCGACAGCCACAATAAAATCACATCTGCTCTGACGATAAACCTCCACTCCCGCATCCACTTCATAATCTTTCGGATTCGGAGTCACATCACTGAAAATGGTAAAAGCAATGTTGTTTTCATGCAGAATACTCTGAACCTTCCCCGCCCATCCCGCTTCGATGAGTCCCGGGTCGGTAACAAGTAAAACCTTGGTGCCCCCCAGGTTCTTGACATACTGAGCAACCAGCTCAATGGCGCCGACGCCAAAAATAAACTCCGGTGCCACGAATTTCCTGACCTCTAAATCCGCACTCATTTCAGCCTCCTAATTTCAGTTCAACGAAATTATCTCGTATAGGCTACTCCATTACTATACAACCTGTAAAGGAAACAAGGTTGTATTTTTCCGACATTTTGTATAAAAAAAGCGTCTCGCTTGCCAACATTCACTTCATTGATAGACGGTCATTTCCGGCTTTGATGCAAAAAACAGAAGGAATAGCCCTGTATCAACGCCATAACTTCGACGAAATAAATCACTGCGAAAATACTCAGAAGGCGGTAGTCAAGCCGCCCTGCACCAAAAAAACAAAAAGAGTTTGCAAAACACAAAACACCTGATATAATACATAAAATTAAATAACAGACTTAAACAGGAGTAAAACAGAAGGAGAAAAATCATGTCTTACCCTCATAACTCTCAGTGTCTTCAGCATCCTCGGCCTGCCGGGCCGAAGCTCGGGAGCGAAGGCCGGTGGTTAATTTTTCCGGTTCTTCAGGGTGAAATCCGCGAAAATCCACATAATCCGCAGGTGCTTGATACGCAAAACAAACCCATTTTCTCAAGGCTGAGAATCGCCGTAAGTCATTGTAAGTTAAGAACTCAAGACTCAGGCCTCAAGTCTCAAGCCTCGTCAAACAAAGCCATTCAAACCCATTTCTTAGAATATGGGCCGTTCAGCTTGATAATCGCCTCAGGAAGGCTATACTACTGAAAACAACAATCAACAGCCGGAAGGCAGGACATAATCGATGAAACAGATTCAGCAGACACTGACAAAATACTGGGGATATAACGACTTTTTGCCGCTTCAAAAGGAAGCGATGTCGGCGCTCCATCACAGCCGCGACTGTATCGTCGTTTTGCCCACCGGTGGCGGAAAATCGCTGTGCTATCAGGCCCCGGCCATGAGCGCCGACGGCATGGCCGTCGTCGTTTCTCCGCTCATTTCGCTCATGAAGGACCAGGTCGATGCCCTCATCGAGTGCGGCGTCTCCGCCGTGCGGCTGGACAGTTCCATGTCCCCGGACCAGCAAAAAGAAACTCTCAGCTATCTCCGTCAGGGTGAAATCAAGCTGCTGTATTTGTCGCCGGAACGCTTGTTGACCGAGGGAATGCTGGATTTACTGAAAAAAACAAAACTGGCCTATTTCGCCATCGACGAGGCGCACTGCGTCAGCATGTGGGGCCATGATTTCCGCCCCGAATACCGCCAATTGGGCCGCCTGCGGGAAATGTTCCCCGATGTCACCATCGCCGCCTACACCGCCACCGCCACCGCGCAGGTCCGCGAAGACATCGCCCGACAGCTTTGCCTCCGTGACCCGAAAATGCTGGTCGGTTCATTCGACCGGCCCAATCTCACTTACAAAATCCAGCCGAAAAAAAATATCATCACCCAGGTCTGCACCGTACTGGACCGCCACAAAAATGAATCGGGCATCATTTACTGCATCCGCCGCAAGGACGTCAACGACCTGTGCAATGTCCTGCAGGACCGCGGCTACAAAGTCGCCCCCTATCACGCCGGCATGGACGCCGAAAAACGAAAACGCAATCAGGACCGCTTTATCAATGACGAAGTCGACACCATCGTCGCAACGATTGCCTTCGGCATGGGCATCGACAAATCAAACGTACGCTATGTCATCCATACCGGCATGCCCAAGTCACTGGAAAATTATCAGCAGGAAAGCGGCCGCGCCGGCCGCGACCGGCTGGAAGCCGAATGCGCTTTGTTTTACTCCGGCGGCGACTACGGCATCTGGAAATTCCTCATGCGGGATATGCCCGAACAGGCACAGAAAATCGCCATGGATAAACTCAATGGCATGTACGGCTTCTGCACCGGTGCATCCTGTCGCCATCAGGCCATCCTGAACTACTTCGGCCAATCGCTCGAACAGGACAATTGCGCCGCCTGCGATATTTGTCTCGGCGAGGTGGACAGCATTGACGACGCCCTGATCATCTCGCAGAAAATTCTGTCCTGCGTCATTCGTCTTGAGCAGCGATTCGGCGCCGGCTATACCGCCCTGGTCCTGGCCGGCTCTAAAGACAAACGCATCCTCGAAAACCGGCACGATGAACTGAGTACTTATGCCCTGCTCGCGGAATTCCCAAAAACCGTTATCCAAAGCTGGATCGAACAGCTCATCGGACAGGGATACCTGGACAAATACGGCGAGTATAATCAACTGGCCGTCACCGAAAAAGGAGCCGCGGTCCTGAAAGGCAACACAACGCCCCGTCTGCTAAAACCGGCTGAAAAGAAAGCCACGCGAATCACCAAATCCAAATCGGCCGCCGAATCATGGGAAGGCGTAGACGCCGGACTGTTCGAAGAACTGCGAACATTCCGCAAACAGGAAGCCCGCGAAAAAGGCGTCCCGCCGTATGTCGTTTTCGGCGACGCAACCCTGCGAGACATCGCCCGCATCCGACCGTCTACTCCGAAAGCACTGATGACCGCCAAGGGCGTCGGCGCCAAAAAACGCCAACAGTACGGCCGCGCCGTCCTCACCATCATCAAAAAATACTGCGAAAAGCATCACCTGGACATGGACATTGATGTTGAATCAACGCCCCGTCAAGCCAGCCCCGCCATCGAAAAAGTCAATGCCAAAGACAAGGCATTCGAACTGTTCGCCAAACAACGTCCCATCCGCGAAGTCGCCGCAACGATCAACCGCGCCGAATCAACCACGTCGCAATACCTGGCCGACTACATTCAAACCGAAGGCGTTGCCGACCCGTCGCCATGGGTAGACGGAAAAACAGCGAAGAAAATCCAGCAGACCGTGCAAACAATCGGAAGCAAACAAAAAGGGCTTATCTTCAAGCATCTAAATGGCGAGATCAGTTACCCGGACATCAACATCACCCTCGCCTGCCTGAGAAATGGATAAGGAAATCTACGCCCCGCTAAAGACTATATCCTTAAACAGCAAACTGGGCGTGCGCATCTGGGAGTACTCAAAGACGTCGCTGCCAACGTCGTCCAAACGCGTCAAAAGCTCCAGCGCATTGCCCGTGATATTCATTTCGCAGACCGGCCGGACGCGCTGACCGTTTTCAATCAACTCACCCATAATTCCAAACGAAAAATCACCGGTGGTTGAATTGGAATTACCGCCAATAAAATCGGTCACAAGAATCGCCCGCTCGCATCCGGCAATCATTTGCTCAAGCGATTTTTCACCCGGCAAAATAACAACATTGGACGCCTCCCCCGTCGTCAGTTCCATCCCAAGCTTTCTGCCGTAATAATTATCAACATAATAATTCTTAAGCACACCGCGCTCGATGATTCCAAGTGGCCGGGACGCCAACCCCTCTCCATCAAACGGCCGGCTGCCCTGCCCCTTTTCAAGCAATGGATCATCCATCAGCGTTAGTTTCTCAGACGCGATCTGGCGGCCGATCTTGCCGGCCAGAAAGGATTGTTTCTGCTGGAGTGAACGTGCGCCGGCAGGCCGTTGTATGAGCCGCAGCAGGCGACTGCCCACAACCTGGTTTTCGACAATCATATCACAGACGCAGGATTCAATCTTTTGCTGACCAATTCGGCTCAACCCGCGACTGACAGCCCGTTTTGCAACCGATTCGGGACTCGGCAAATCATCCACATAGCGAGTCTGTGCCGACCCCCATCCCCTCGGCCTGCCCCGGCCGGGATCATCGACGGAAACCTCCGCAAACAACCCAAAATCCGTGCTGGGATATGCCCCCAAAAAACCGTCACTGTTAGCATAAACAACGGTTGAACTCGAATCATTATAACCACACGTCGCAGAGATCACCTGATCGCTCAGTGAAGCGGCAATCTTTTCCGTTTCCGCGGCGAACCGTTTTCGCTGCACAATATCAATCTTTTCATAAGCCGGATCATGAATCATCAAGCCGTCAACATGGCCCTTCGGAAAATACTTCGAATCCGGCAGCACGCGATCCCGGTCCTGCGGCAGATACCTCGCACTCGCAACGGCCTCGGTAATCAACCGTTTCAGAGAATCCTTGCTTAAATCACTGGTCGAACTGCTCATACACCTCCGGTCCACGTAAATATCCAGATTCAACGAACAGCTTGTCGTTTCCTGAAGTTTCTCAATATCGCCTTTACGGTACTCCACTTCTGCGCGCGTGCTTTTATCCAACCGGACAGAAGCCTGATCGGCACCGGCTTTTTGTGCCTGGTCAATCGTCCATTTCGCTAAATCAGTTGTATTCATCTGTGTCATCGGAAGATCCTCACCCTATTAAACGCTGCCAACAGTTATTTTTGATACTTTGACGGTGGGAAGTCCCATTGAAACCGGAGCCCTCTGGCCGCCCTTTCCGCAGGTTCCTCCTTTTAGCGAGTCCACGGTGAAATCATCCGCCACCATCACAATATCCTGAAGCACCTGAGGGCCGTTGCCGATGATATTAATATCCTTGACCGGCCGCGTCAGCTTGCCATCCTCAATCAACCGGCCGGATTTAACATAAAAAGAAAAGTCTCCCGACCCGATTTCCACTTCACCGTTGCTGAAATGTTCCGCATACAGACCTTTTTTGACACTCTGAATAATTTCTTCTTTTTTGTGCGGCCCGTTTTCCATATAGGTACATCGCATCCGCGGCTGCGGCATATGCCGGAAGGATTCTCTGCGTCCGTTGCCGGTTGGCGACACCCCGTAATGAGCCGCACTGATCCTGTCGTGCAGGTAACTTTCCAGCACGCCGTCCCGGACCATAAATGTTTTTTGAGACGCGCAGCCTTCGTCATCCATATTGATCGAACCGCGGGCATGATGAACCGTCCCGTCATCGACAATCGACACAAACGGTTGCGCCACCTTTTTCCCGACTTTATCACTGAACGTCGATTCTTTTTTACGGTTAAAGTCCGCCTCCATCCCATGGCCGATCGCTTCGTGCAATAAGATCCCGCTCCTGCCGGGAGCCAGCACCACCGGCATTTCGCCGCCGTCCGGTTTGACCGCGTCAAACAGTTCCACGGTTCGGCGAACCGCCGTCCGGGCAAGTTGATTCAATTGCTGCGCGTTGAAAAATTCGCCGCCGAGGCGTCTGGTAAATATCGCATAGTTGCTCTCTCGTTTGCCGTCCTGTTCTGCCACACAACTGAGATGCATGCTGGCCATCGGCTGATAATCACAGGCGAGTCGGCCGCTGGAATCTGCAATGAGTACATAGGTCCAGTCATCCCATAATGCCACCTGGCATTTCACGATACGGCTGTCCAGTGCATACGCCTGTTGATTGAGTCGTTCGAGATGGGGGATCTTTTGATCGACGCCCATATCCTGCCAGGGCGTTTGCACGGGATAGTAATCGGCTGAATGCCGCAGTTTGAACTGAACCGGGCCGGGATTTGAACCGGAATCGGCGATGCCCGCGGCCGTACGCGCCGCCAGTTTCATGGCTTTGGGAGTGATCTCTTCCGTAAAAGAATATCCCGTGCGGTCGCCGTTGAGCACGCGAATCCCAACGCCAAAGTCGATGTGACTGCCGAGGCTGTTGACTTTATTGTCCTCCAGTCCAATCCGGTTTGAAACACGCTTTTGGAAGAAGACATCACAGTAATCACCCCCGAAAGACAGGCCTTCAGAAATCGTCTGCCTGATGACATCTTGATCGACCCCAAAAAGAGAATAGTAGGCGGATAACTCATTTTGCCCGGCCCATTCAGGATTTGGTGACCGGTTAGACTGACAGCCAATCATTGAGCCCGCCAAGGCTGCCCCCGCCAATCCCGTTGCCGTATTCTGCAAAAAACAACGCCTTGATATTTTCTGATTTGATTGCAAAAAACCGCTCCTTATCTCAAAAGTCATCTTGAATTTGAATGTAACGACATCCTGATACCGTTACTAATATAGAGCAAAGATAAGCAGAAATGTTACAAGAAAATTGATTAAAATGGAATTAAAAACAAATTTCCGCTAAAATCAAGAAATGACAATCCGCCCCGGAAGCTTTGCCTCGGTTATTGCAGCAGATGTAACAGTCGTGCATAAACAGTCAGTTTCAGTCATAACAGTCGCAAAGCCAATAATCCGCCAGCCATTGCAGGTCCGCTAAATCACAACTGCCGCTGCCGTCAAGATCGCCGGCAAGCCCGCTTCCGGACAGTCCGTAGTCGGCCGCCATCACTGCGAAATCAGCCACGTCAATCCACACCGTATCGCCAATCAGGTTAGCCTTATGACAATCCGCATCACTGACCAGCGACGCTGAAAAGGTAAACGCAAAACTGCCCGGCTGTCCCGGCTCCGGCCCCCATGATCGGAAAAGCTGAACATGTTCGGAATAGGGCGTATTGATCCAGCTTACGGTATATCGAACACTGAAATGGCTGTCATGAATATTCTCGAAAACATCGACCGGTTGAGCTGTGCCGGAAGATGTCAGTAACAAAAACTGAACCCAGCTGCCATCGCCAATCTTATATTCGCCGGTCACACTGCAGGCATTGCTGAAGATACGTGCCAGCGAAGAAACACTCACATCCCCGAAAACAGTTCCGGTCTCAGCCACGAACGAATATTGAAAATACGCCGGCGTGCCCCCTTTGCTGGAATCGGTATAAAAACTGGCCGCGGCATCGGGATAGTTGTCTTCTTCCACAAAACCGGCATCCCCCCAAATCGCCAGATTCGTATCCACGCCATGCTGACGGACATCATACTGATAGGTAAACGTCGGGCCGGTGCAGACAATATTATAACCCGGTTGATCTGAAATTGGAATGATCACAGCAAAAAGACTGCGACTCAGACACATAAGTAATGTTAAACGTAGGAAAATCCCGCTTTTCATCACACCCTCCGTTATCTCAATCCTCTATTGGAAAGATATTATACCCTAAAAGATACTAATTTTCACGTTTTTTCTTTAAAAAAGTGAAATCGGCCTCCTCAGAATCCCCTGAAGGAGGGAGTTAAGGCCGAATTCTCATCCCATGGCCTCGGAGCTCTTTGGCGTATTTTTTTGCGTTGCCGCCGCAGAGTTGATCCAGCAATCCCCAAAAATATTTACCGTGGTTTTTGTGGCGAATGTGGCAAAGTTCGTGCAGCAGGATATAGTCCTGCAAATGGGCGGAAAGAAAAGCGAGATTGATGTTGAGGCTGATATTGTTTTGGCTGGAGCAACTGCCCCACTTGGTTTTCTGGCAGCGAAACGCCGCCTTATTATACGGCAGATCGTACTGTTGGGAAAACCGCTCCAACCGCTCGAACAACTCGGCCTGTGCCTGCTCCAGTTGAGCATCCGACAATTCCGGCTGAGCGTCCATCGCCTGCTGACGCCGGCGTATCCTGTCAAGGTGCTTTTGAATCCACGCCTGCCTGGACTGCACAAACCCTTCGGCCTCTTTTAACGATATACGGACGGGAACGGTCACGGTGACCGCCGCATCCGGTGCAATCGTAATCCGCAAATTCCTGGCCCGTTTTGAGCGCCGGTAATCAATGTTTAAGTGTTTGAGTGATATCGCCATGCTGTGTTAGAAAATCGTGTAATAAAAAAAGACACCGTTCACGGCTTTATTTTACATTCCGCCAGCATTTCCCGAATCTGGCCAAGATGTTCACGCGTCTGATCAGTCAGTGTCCGGAATACTTCCGCCAATTCATCAGAGTCACCCTTAAAAACTTCAAAAAACTGATTTTCAATCATCGCAACTTCAAGATTCAACGATAACGAAACGGCATTCAACAAGGTGTGACTGTGCCGGGGCACTTCTTCAATCAGCTTTTGCACATAATGGATAGAGGTCTGGACCGCCTCGGCTGGAAAACACTCCCGAACGCTTAATTCACCACTTTCCGCTAATGTCTCAATGCACTTGGCGTGCTGCATTTCCTCATTACAAAGCCGCTGCCAAAAAACACGTACCGCGGGAAATTCCTGCGCATAGGCACGATATAACTCGGAAATCTTTTTCTCATGCTCAATCAACAGCGTCAAGTAGGTCTCAATTTTCTCTTGGTTCTCCAGAGACAATGCGAAATCTCCCGTCATGTCATCCGGTTTTCACACAGAAAACCGTTTTATTTATGTCTGCGACAGCGACGTGCCGCTTTCACTTCTGAGCCTTTTCTCTGCATTCTTCAAATGCTTGTCTGATTTCCGCCGCGTGCCGCCTTGAGTCGTCGGCCAGGGTATTGAGCACTTCAATCGCTTCTTCGCTGTCTCCCTCGAACACTTCAAAGTAACGATTCTCGATCATTCCCTCTTCAATCCGCACGGCATGAGCGAGCGCATCAATAAGTGTCACATCGGCATCTTCCACCTGGGCAATGAGTTTGCTCATGCGCTCAATTGAGGCTTCAATGGAGGCGAATGAAAAAGTCCCCATCGTGACACACTCATCACCCGCTTTGACTTTTCTCGAAAGACTCTCCAGCGACGCGGCATGATTGATTTCTTCTTCGGATAAGTCCCGCCAGAAGTCCTCATACTCAGAAAATTGGTCGGCATACGCACCGTACAACTGTGAAATGGCGATTTCATGATTATAGAGTGCCATCAATAATTGTTCCACATCCCTTGGGCCATCAATGTTCATCCGATCCCCTTCTCGTCTTCAGTTTTCCTTTTCGGCTTCCAGCGCCTCGGTGAGGGTAATGCTGCCTTCATAGAGTGCCCGGCCAATAATCGCCCCGGCCACGCCGGCGGTCTTTAGGGTTTTGATATCGTCCACGGTCGTTACGCCGCCGGCAGCAACAATCGGCAGATCCACCGCCTCGACAAGCTGTTTCGTCCGTTCAATATTCGGCCCGGCGAGCATCCCGTCTTTGCTGATATCGGTATAGATAATCGCATCCAGCGGCAGATCCGCGGCTTTCTTTGCAAAGTCCAGCAAACTCAAAGAGCCCTGCTCCAGCCAGCCTTCGGTTGCCAGGTTCGCCCCGCGCGCATCGAGCCCCAGCACCAGCCGTTTCGGATATTTATTGGCCATCTCACAAAACCAGTCGAACTCCTTGATGGCACTGCTTCCGAGAATCAGCCGGGTCACCCCCGCCTCGAGCATAGTCACAATCGCCTCTTCGTTACGGATACCGCCGCCCAATTCGATCTTCATGGGCACCTGTTTGGCAATCTCGGCGACAATGTCAGCGTTGATCGCTTTACCAAGCTTGGCCCCGTCCAGATCAACGACGTGCAGCCATTCGGCCCCGGCGTCAAAAAACTCCTGAGCCTGCTCAACGGGATTGTCTTTATACGTGATTTTCTTGTGGTATTCGCCCTGAACCAGACGCACACATTTTCCGCCGATTAAATCGATGGCCGGTAGAATATCCATTGTATTTTTCCTATTGTAAATTAAAAATCAAATATCAAAATGCATTTTGTCATGCCGGACTTGATCCGGCATCCAGCCGTTGACGCCCTGGATCCCGGCTCGAAGGCCGGGATGACGGCACGTCGCTCGCCGATAACCGTCGGCATCACAGTTTACTGAAAAGCCCGGGCGATGCAAGCCTGCCCTTAAAAATTACAGGTCATAGAGCTCTTCGTCGGTTAAAATGGTGAATCCTTGACCGGAAATTGTCTCCTCCAGGTCCACCTTATCGGGGTTTTCGAACTCCAAAAAGCAGATTCCCTTGCGGTCCGTGGGCGCCACAAACCCGTAGGCATCCTTGATATTGACATTTTTCCCGAGCAGTGCCGCCGTTAGTTTTGCCAGATTTCCCGGCTCGTCCGGAGCCGCCACCGCCAGAATCTCCTTCATGGCACAGGCAAAACCCTGATCGGCCAGCGCCAACTGGGCCTGCTGCGGTTTATCGACGACCAGTTTAATCAGGCCGAATTCGCCGCGGTCCTGAATACTAAAGGCCCACACGTTCATCCCGTTATCAACCAGCACCTTCGAGATCGACTGCACCCGCCCGGGACGATTTTCCAGAAAGATCGTTAATTGGTGTGCCATGTTTGACTCCTCAATCCGCTAAAGTTTTTCACGGTTATCGACCACGCGTTTGGCTTTGCCCTCAAAGACCGGCAACGCTCCCGGCTCGTGCAGCTCAATGTGTGCGTTAATCGTAATCGACGCCCGCAGTTTGTCTTTGATCTTGCCCTTGAGCGCTTCCAGTTGACTCAAATCGCCGGTGAACATCTTCGAATAGATTTCCACCTGGATCGTCAGCTTGTCCAGCGACCCGGCCTTGGTCAGATGGATCTGATAATTTGTACCGACCTCCGGCACCGCCATAATCACTTCTTCGATCTGCGATGGGAAGACATTCACACCGTTAACAATCAGCATATCATCGGTCCGGCCCTGAATGCGCGACAGCCGCCGGTGGGTTCGTCCGCACTTACACGGCTCGGCATGCACATACGCCAGATCCCGCGTGCGGTATCGCATCAGCGGCAGTGCCGAACGAATCAGGTTCGTCAACACGACCTCGCCCTGCTCACCGTCGGGCAGCACCTCACCGGTGACAGGATCGATAATTTCCAGAATATACGCATCTTCCCAAACGTGCATATCCTCCTTGTACACACACTCAAACGCCACGCCGGGGCCGTTCATTTCGCTCAGGCCGTAAGAATTGTACGCATCAATCCGGTACAGGTCCTCCAGCTTTTTGCGTGTGTTTTCCGAATAGGGTTCGGCGCCCAAAAACGCCCTCTTCAAATACAGATCGTCAATCGTCGTGTCGTACTCGGCCAGTTTGGAATGAATATGCAGCAGATAACTCGGCGTGACATGCAGCACCGTCGTCTTAAAATCCTTCATCACCTGAATCTGCCGACGCGTGTTGCCGCCGCCGATGGGAATCACCGTCATGCCCACACGCTCGGTCCCGTAGTGCAACCCCAGCCCGCCGGTAAACAGCCCGTAGGACATCATGTTTTGAAAGACGTCTTTGGACGTACAGCCCGTCGCCACCACGGACCGGGCGAGAATATTCGTCCAGTTCTCCATGTCCTCGGCGGTGTAATAAATCACCGTCGGAATCCCCGTCGTGCCGCTGGAGGAATGAATCCGCACCACCTCTTCCATGTCCACCGCCATCAACCCCTTGGGGAAACTCTGACGCAAATCGTCCTTGACGGTAAAGGGAATCTTTCGAAGATCGTCCAGCGACTGAATATCGGCCGGCGTGTTGATCCACGCCCGCGACAGACGTTTCTGATAGAACGGTGTTTTCAGGGCTTGTGCAACCATCGCTTGAAGCCGCCCAAGCTGCAACTGCTGCAACTGATCCCGCTCCAGCGTTTCAATATCCTTATTCCAAAAATTCACATCCATACATCCCTCAAGCAATAAATAAGTCTCGGCCTATGGCCGAATCTATAATTTTACATTTTGGACTTTGATATTTAACTTTTATAGTCCCTGAATACCTTTTTCATCGACCACGCTGAGCCCGTTTTGCAGCAGCACCTGATGCGCACGTTCCGGATTGTCAAAGCGGAACACCAGCAGGGCATTATCACTCTGTTTTTCAACAAACCCGTACATGTACTCCACATTGACATCGTTTTGGCGCAAGACCCCCAGCACCTGCGCCAGTCCGCCGGGCGTATCCGGCACTTCCACCGCAACGACCTCGGTTTGATTGGCGGTCACATTGTTCTTGCGAAACAGCTCAACCGCATCATTGGGCTTATCGACCACCATCCGAAGCACGCCGAAGCTTTCAGCCTCGGCAATCGTCAACGCGCGAATATTAATCCCCGCATCGCCCAGCATCGAACAGATATCAGAAAGACGCCCTTTTCGATTCTCCAAAAATACACTGATCTGTGTGATCTTCATAGGACACTCCTTTAAAAACGAAACCGCAGATTGCGCCGATTTCAAAGATTATCTTTTCAACCACCGAAGACGCAGAGGACACAGAAAATATTATGATTTACTTTATAATCCGTGCAAATCCGCGAAATCCGTGGTTTATATTTTTTTACAGGTCGCGTTTATCGACGACGCGTTTGGCTTTACCCATGCTGCGTTCAATCGTCTTTGGCTCGACCAGTTTGACCTTCACGCCAATCGACAGCACCGCATCAATCTCTTTCTTGATCTTCGCTTCCAGTGCCTTCATCTGCTTGATCTCATCGGAGAAAATCTTCTCATCGACTTCCACCATAATCTCCACGTTATCCAGCTTGTGCGAGGCCCGGTCGATAATCAACTGGTAATGCGGCTGAGTACCCTCGATGCCCAGCAGAACATGCTCGATCTGCGACGGGAAGACATTGATCCCGCGCACCACGATCATATCATCGGTGCGGCCCTTGATCTTGCTCGTCCGCGGACTGGTACGGCCGCATTTACAGGGCTGGTTGGTCATGCTGACGATATCCCGCGTACGATAGCGAATCAGCGGAATCCCCTGTTTGGTCAGCGTCGTAAAGACCAGTTCGCCGTCTTGGCCCTCGGCCACCGGCTGACCGGTTTCCGGGTTAATAATCTCCGGGTAAAAAACATCCGAGAACACATGAAGCCCCTCTTTATACGTACACTCCTGCGACACGCCGGGACCGATGATTTCGCTGAGCCCGTAAATATCCGTTGCCAGCATATTCCAGGTTTCTTCGATTTCCGACCGCATAGACTCACTCCACGGCTCGGCCCCGAAAATACCAATGTTCCAACTGGCCGCACGCGGATCAAGCCCCATTTCCTTGGCTTCTTCAGCCATATATAACGCATAACTCGGGGTACAGGCCAGAATCCGTGGTTTAAAGTCCTGCATCAGTTTGAGCTGTCGCTTCGTCTGGCCCGATGACGTCGGAATAATCGTCAACCCCATCTCCAAGGCTCCGTAGTGCAGTCCCAACCCGCCGGTGAAGAGCCCATAGCCGTAGGCGATCTGGATAAGATCATCGGGCTGAGCCCCCGCACAACACAGGCAGCGGGCAATCACATCCGACCACAGCTTGATATCGTCACGCGTGTAGCCGACCAGCGTCGGGTTGCCCGTGGTCCCGCTGGAAACGTGAATTTCCACCAGATCGGTACGCGGGCATGAAAACAGGCCGTAGGGATACGAATCCCGCATGTCCAGCTTGGTCGTAAACGGCAGCTTGACAATGTCGTCAATCGACTTGATATCCGACGGTGTGATTCCCTGATCGTCAAACTTTTTCTTGTAGATCGGGTTGTTCGCATACACATACTCACACAACGCAACCAGACGTTCGGACTGAATATTCTTCAAATCCTCCAGCGGCATGGTCTCAATCTTCTCGTTCCAAATCATAGCCTACTCCCAAAAAAATAACACTGCCTCGGCCAAAGGCCGAATCCATAATTTTTCATTTTGGATTTTAACTTTTGATTTTTTTTATTGCCATGGCCTTGGCTTTCTTAAAGACCGCTTTGTTGCCGGCCAGAATCTTCGCCGGAAAGACGGTCTTCAGAGCCTTCTGCCAACTGCTGTCGCTGATCGGCAGATGCGCCGCCAGCGCACCGACCAGCGCGGTGTTCATATGACGCGGATTTTCAATCATCTCACTGAGCGGCGTCAGAAACGACACCAGATCCGTCCCGCCCTCTTTCAAAAAACGCTCCAGCCGGTAATGTTCGTCCGCATGGAAGCACATGAGAAAGTCTGCCTGGCCCGGTGCAATCAGCGGCGAATAAATCTTCTTGCCAAACCGAACGTGTGACTCGACCGACCCGCCCCGCTGGCTCATCCCGTGCACCTCAGACTTCTTGACGTGAAAGCCATCATACATCGCCGCCCAGCCAACCATCTCAGAGGCCTTGATAATCCCCTGTCCGCCAATACCGCCAAATGTTACGTTATATTCGTTCTGCTTTTTCATATTGCTAAATCCTTTTCAGGTTCTACTTTTTCTTGATTAGAACACACGGGTGCTTAACGACAATCACGCTGAGTGCATCCTCTTCGAGTCGCTGCTTGACCAGCGCTTCCAGTTCTTTGACTTTGCCAATCGGGTCAATGACATCGACATTGTCCGCCCCGCACGCTTTGCACAACGTGGGGATATCCAGCCGCTTGGTCGGTTCATTGCGAATCGTCCATCCCGTCCCGGGATGCTGCTGGCCGCCGGTCATCGCGGTCGTCGAATTGTCCAGCACGAAGATGACGCCCTTGGTCCGGTTGTAAGCGGCGTTGATCAGCCCCGTCACGCCGGAATGCACAAACGTCGAGTCACCCACCACACCGACGATCTTGCCGTTCGGGTGCGCCCGGCGAAGTCCCTCGTTAAACGTCACGCCCGCACCCATGCAGATACAGGTGTGCAGTGCCGACGTCGGCGGCAGCGAGCCCAGCGTATAACAGCCGATATCACCGGCCACAAACAGCCCCAGCTTTTTCAATACTGAGAAGGTCGCCCAGTGCGGACAACCCGCACACAACCGCGGTGCACGGCCGGGAATCTTCTTGACCTTCTTCGGCTTGCCGGAAACCGTATCGGCAATCACCCCCGGCGTCAGCTCTCCCAGCCTGAACGACGGATCTTTAAACTTCGCCTTCTTAATGCCGAGCGTCTTAATGTGCGTTTCAATAAACGGGTCCAGTTCTTCAACGATGACCAGCTTCTTGACCGACTTGGCAAACTCGGCAATCTTCGCATCACAAAACGGATACAGCATCCCCAGCTTCAGGTACGATGCGTCCGGGTATACTTCTTTGAGATAGTTGTAAACAACGCTGGACGTAATATAACCCACCGACGTGTCGTTCAGTTCGATCTTGTTCAGCTTGGTCCGCTCGGAAAACTTCTGCAGCTTTTCCATGCGTTTTTCGATAAACGCGTGCCGCACGCGGGCATTGCCGGGAACCATCACATACTTGCGCATATTCGGCTCCAGTTTCACCGGCTTGACCGTCGTGCGTTTATCCAGCTTGACGTCTTCCTTCGTGTGCGAAATACGCGTAGTCATGCGAATAATCACCGGCGTATCAAATTTCTCACTGATCTTAAACGCCTCGCCCACAAACGCCTTCGCTTCGGCCGGGCTCGACGGTTCCAGCACCGGCAGCTTGGCGTAGATACCGACCCACCGGGTATCCTGTTCGTTCTGCGACGAATGCATGTCCGGATCGTCACAAACGACAATCACAAAGCCCGCGGTGACGCCCGCATATGACGAGGTCATCAGCGGGTCCATCGCCACATTCAGCCCCACATGCTTGCAGGCAAACAGGCTTCGCACGCCGCCGACCGCGGCTCCGTACGCCACTTCATAGGCAACCTTTTCGTTCACCGACCACTGCACATCCAACTCTTTGTACAGGGCCAGTGCTTCCATAATCTCCGTGGACGGGGTCCCCGGATACGCACAAGCCACGGAAAGTCCCGCTTCCCACGCCCCCTGGGCGAGTGCTTCATTACCGGATAGAAATGCTTTTTTGACAGTTGTTTTTTTGGCCATGACCACCCTTATCTTAAACAGGTTAAAGTTGTGAATATGTCCGATTTTTAGGACATTAAGCGTACCTTATGAGAGCCTTTAGGTCAAGGATTCTGCCTGAAAATGTCAAAAATTTACCCCGACCCGCCCTTTTGTTCTTGTCCACAGAAACACCCCGCCCCGACATCCCCAACAGCGCGCATCAAAAAGGCCCGACCGCATAACGGCCGGGCCATCGGAGATCAAAAACATCTCACACGAGATGCTTAGATTCAATCATTAACCCATATCTATGGGATTATGTCGCGGCGATGCAGCTCAACAAGCCACTTTAGAGTACCGCGCGACACTTACCACTCTGAAGGCTTTTAGAACGTCCATTCCATATTGATGCGGCTAAACAGCGCCGGATCATTGGTACTGTTGTCATAGTAGCCGCCCGGCAAGAAGTAGTCCACGAGGAACTGGGTCCGGAAATTCTTGCAACATTGATATGTCAAGAGTCCTGTCAGCATATGACCGCGGAAGTTACCGCTGTCGGAGAACGTCGGAGAACCAATTGCGCCAGTGCCGTTGGCAAATGAATTTTCGTCGGCCCACATCAAATTGTACTGACTCAGCATGGTCCAGTCTTGAGAGGGTTTAAACTTATGACCGACACCAAAACGATGCAGATTGGCCACTTCGCCCAACGCACCTTCCACTGTCCAGATGTACGCCTGTGCGTCACCGCCGCGATCATACTGCGGCCAGTCGCCCCACAGCGTCTCAAATTTTTCATCCGCACTGGTTGACGGATCATCACCGGACAGGTATTCATACATGACAAATACTTCCGTTTTGCTGTCATCGTTAAAGGCATAGGTCAGCTTGTTGTTCGAGCCCAGACCCTTCATGGTGTTGCCGCCACGGTCGCCCCACTGCTTGGCAAATTCCGCCGAATAGCTCCAGTTGTCATCCAACTGGCCGAAGAAGCGGGTGCCGATCGTGTGAATATCTGAATCAATGCCAGTCTTGTTATTGAACTTGGCAAAGTCCGAAGCCTCTTCATTTTTGTAGATGTAGTACAACTCATTCGAATGCGTCTCATTCAGTTTGTTTGTCAAGTACGCAATAATGCCGCGTTCATCTGAATAGTTTGTCACGTGACGACGTTCGGAAACCGAACCGTGATTAAAAGGCGTAAGCCATTTTGACTCGTCGTCGTACTGCTGGATGTAAATCAAATCCAACTTGCTGTCTTCGTCCAGTTCATAGGTACCGCGAACCGCATCGAAGTAGATCGTCCGAGAACCGTCTGCGGGCGTACCGTCCAGTACCAGCCAGCCGGTACCGAGGATGATATCCTGACGACCGACCGTCAACGTCAGCGGCATATCAAACGCATTACGAATTTGAACGTTCATGTGATCCCAGGTTGCTTCGTCAAATTCGTAGTCTTCTTTGAAGAATGGATTAAACGAGTCATCCGGAGAACAGTGGCCCCAGAACTCCCACACCAAACGTGTATTGAAGTCCACGTCTTCGCTCAACGCCCACTTGGTGGACCAACGCGTGCGATAACGCTGCCAGTGGTAATTATTGTAATTACCGGTCGGATCGCCAAACGAATCATTCAACCCGAAAATGTTACGGGCATACACTTCACGCAAGCGAATATCCAGTCCCATTGTCACGCCTTCCATCGGATTATGAAACGTATTCATAAAATCCGTGTCCACCTCGTGCCAGTGTTTGGCGGGTTGACCGGCATAGTCTTCCGCCCCGTTGGCGGCAAACGCCACCCCGGCAATCACAACCAACAATACCAAACTCATCCCTGATTTCATCGATCTTTCTCCTAAATAAAACCACCTGTTACTATTGTTTTTCAACGATTCACCATTGATCGTTTTTTTATCAAACAAGAATCTCGGCTGCAGGCCGAATCTTTATACTACAAACTATGAACTACCAACTCATTACTTTCCAAAACATTTATCCAACTGTTCCTGCGACGGCGGCTTGGTTATCAAGCTGACCACGATCGCCACAACAATTGAAATCGGCAACGCAACAATAACCGGGTCGACGACCGGCCAATTCGGCTTGTCCAGCAATAAGGAATGTTTTTCAAACAAGGCATAGCATACCCCCAGCGCCCGTGCTTCCTTGTCCTTGATAAACAGCAGCCATAACGCTGTCACCAGGAAACCGACCAGCATCGATGAAATGGCACCGGCTTTCGTCATCCGCTTCCAGAACAACGTCCCGAAAAACGCCGGTAAAAATGCGGACGCACACAAACCAAAGAATATGGCCGTCGCACGAGCAATAATATAGCCGCTGCGAACATAGAAGCTGAAGAAAACGGCCACAATAATACCCAGAATAATCCCGATTCGCGTAATCCCAATGCTCTGATTATGCTTGCCGGTAATCTGCTCATACACATCGCGCCCGATACTGGTCCCCACGGCATGGAACTGGCTGGACAAGGTACTCATCGCCGCCGACAACAGTGTTACCAGGAAAATCAAGCCAAACCACTTGGGCATCGCACTGCCGATAAAGGCCGGGATAATCTTGCTGGTTTGACACTCATAAATAACCCGGGAATTTCCGTCGGCGTCTTTAACGGCATATTTCACAATCGCTCGCATATAAGCGGTCGCCTTGGGCTGCACCTTGATCGACTGCCCCACAAGAGCTGTCGGGTCGGCCCCCACTTCCAATCCTTCAATCACCGCCGCCGGCGTAATCGCCGCCGCACCGCCGTAACCCTTATAAATCAGGAAAGTATCAGCATCCCCGTCTCCTAAGGTATCCAAATGCAGGAGTACGCAGGGAACGGCCTTTTCATCCGGACCAACCGCCGGATTGGCCGGTGAGCCATCCGGCTTAACATTGATGCCGCGTTCCTTTTTGGCAACCACCCATGACCAATCCGCAGGCGTTTCGCCAACCCCCGTCACATTGACCAACTTACCCTCAACCACTTCCTTTTGAAGGAAATACACATTACTCAGTGACCCAACCGTAAACGCTACGCCGGTCATGATCAGGATAAAAACACCGCCAACCAATACCGCACGGTTTAATTCCTTTTTGCTCTTAACCGTCATAAAACGTACAGCAAGCTGGGGTTGAGCCAAAACACCGATGCCCACACCCAGCGTAATCGTACTAATAATGATCCACCATAAATTATAGCCGTCCGGATTCGGTCCCTTTGCCGATTCGGCGATGCCCCACCCGAATGCAGGCATCGAGGTCCAGCCTTTAAATCCAATCCCGCCAAAGAGATTAGGACCCTTTCCGGCTTCCGTCAACGACGTGTGAGCCGCGGTAACGCCGCCCATCATCTTGTAGGTCCAAATCAGCAAAATCAGCATGCCCACAAACATAATCGAACCCTGAAGGGCATCGGAGTACATGACCCCTTTTAAGCCGCCCATAATCACATACGCGGCAATAATAACGCTAAAGACCAGCAACGCAGTTTCATAGGTAATGCCGAATTGAGAAGCGATAAACGCACAGCCGCCGATCAGCACCGCCGCCGCATACAGCGGAATAAACAAAAAGATCACCAGGCCGGCAAATATCTGAATAAATTTACTGTCAAATCGGTTGGCCAGCAACTCCGGAAACGTATGAGCATCCAGACGGTGCCCCATACGCCGTGTTGGCCCACCCAGGCAAACGAAAGCAATGAAGATGCCGACAAAGATATTAAAGAAGGTCAGCCAGAGCAAACTCATCCCAAACATCCCGGCCACTCCGCCAAAACCCACGATCGCACTGGTGGAAATAAACGTGGCGCCATAACTCATCGCCATCACAAATGGATGAACGCCACGACCGGCAATTAAATAATCCGTCGCACTTTTAGTGCGTTTCCAACCGAGAAAACCAAGGTAGACAACAACTAAAAGATAAGCTAAAACAACCGTGATTTCAACTGGACCAACAGCTTGAGCTAACATAAAAATCCTCCCTGAAATTATAAACAGAGACTCCTGTTATTATCTAAATTCTACAGTTCTTCTTCGACTTTTTGCTCTTCCGCAGCCCATTTCACATCATCCGGTTGAATATCTTCATCACCTCGGTTCCAGTTAAGCAAACCGTAGATGACACAGAGGATGGCGCTTGCGATGCAGAGTAGATAGGCGGTTAAGACTCCCTTGTCTTCGATTCCAAGCATAAATATCTCCTTAAATGCCGGCGTTTGCATTCGGACGTTCAATGTCCGGATAGCGAATGTTTCTATGAATCATAACGACAACACTAAATAATTCAATAAATTCATAACAATTTTGTCTTTTTTTCGGCATTTTATTGTGAAATAGGTGAATTTTTATGACATTAAATGGAATTTTTTAACAATAAAAGGCATTTCCAGTGTTATCAATGCCTTCGCGAGTGATTTGGGGCGTCCTCCTCAAGTGGATTGAATCAATGATTAAGTCCGAGAAAACCCACCGTATTTT
Organism: Anaerohalosphaeraceae bacterium; assembly: GCA_963675155.1. Lineage (GTDB taxonomy): Bacteria > Planctomycetota > Phycisphaerae > Sedimentisphaerales > Anaerohalosphaeraceae > 4572-13. The sequence continues at coordinate 3,887,313 of OY775912.1, forward strand.
TACAGGTGTGGTGTTAATTGCTGACTTTCTTGAGCAGATTGTCCGCATTCTCATAAAACACCTTCTCCATCAGCGAATCGGGCAGATTCAGCCCTTTAAACGCTGAAATCTGCTCTTTTTGGTCCGTCCAGGGCGAATCGGTCCCAAAAAGCAGGTATTCCGGCGGATGCGACAACAGCATCTCACGCAGCCGGTCCGCCTCCAGATACTGCATCGAAAACGACGTTTCCATGTAAATCGGCTTACCAATCAGCAGTTCCTGAACCTCATCCCACTGCTGCCAACTGCCCAAATGCGTCGTTATCAGTATCAATTCGGGGAATTTTGCTAAAACATTGGATATCCGCTTAGGCCCGGCCCGGTCGATCCACTCAAACGCAAAGTCAAACCCCGTATGCATCGTCAGTATCAGCCCCGCATCTTGCAAAGCACCGTATAATGGGTCCAGCCGCTCGTCATCCACATCAAAATCCTGGTAATACGGATGCATCTTGATCCCCGCAAGGCCCGCCTCGGCAACCTGGCGAACCCGCTCCGGGGCGTCCGGGTCAAACGGATGAATCGACGCCAGCGGCACAATCCGATCCGACGCAATCGATCTGGACCACTCAAAAATGGGCTCAAACTGCCCCGGCTTGGTCGCGATACTGCAAATCACGCTCTTTTCAATACCGTTCGCATCCATCGACTCCAGTAAAGACGACAACCGCCCGTCCAAATACGCCGTCACCTGGTCGGTCTGACTGCACAAATGCGCCATCGCACGATCCGCCACCGAATCCGGAAACGCATGGGTATGAATGTCAATAATCCGCTCTGCCATAATTGCCTATATACAACAGTTACCCCAAAAATGCAATTCGCGTTTTTTCCCCAACAATAGAACCGGTTCACTTATCCACAAAGCCCTTCCACAAACTCGCCGGCAGTTTCAGCATGCCGCGATACACACCGCAAAAAGCGAATAGAAATCCCCCCTTCAGCGTGTATTTCCACCGGTCCCGGTCAGCATCCAGAAAACGGATCAGCCCCTTCGCTTCCATCACCTCCAGCCGGCGAATTAACAGCATCCGAAGATCATTGAGCGGCGATTCTGTGAACGATTCAAACCGCCAACCATGGCCGTTCATCTTATTGATATGACTGCGAAAGGCTTTCTTGAAGTCGTTGGTCAGTATCAGGTTGTGCTCAGACATCCCCGACGAATCGTATTCGTCCGCCGCCTGGCTGGTAATGGTCTCAAACGTGTGCCCGTCGGCGGTGTACGAAAAAAACCACACCCCCTGCACGCCGAAACGAAACACCTGGCCGGCCCCCAGCAACGCCAGCGTGTAGCCGTCGCGGGAAATCAAAAAGTCATACACAACGCGATACGACTTGCCCTTGTTATCATACCCACGCTCCAGGCAGGTAAACCCGTATTCCAGCGCCTCTGTTTTGCGTTCGGCCATAAACCGCTGATGAAACTTCGACAGCTCAAACGGCTCAAACTCATACCGGTCGCTATAAGGCCAGCTCTTGCGCTTTTCAATCAGCACCGTCACCAGTGGCAGTGTCACCGGCAGCAAAAGGATTAACAGAAAAACAAGCACAAGCTCAATCATAATCGCCGAACCTCCTTATTTAATGTCGATATCCACCTCGACACGCCTCTCATTCAATAAACGCGTATGATGCCTATCCCTGTTGTTTTTTATCGTCTTTCTTGTGGGGTGTTTTCATCAGAACAAGACCGGCCGTCATGAGCCCTCCGATAAAACCCAACACAAAGGTGATCATCAGCATCAGCACGCGAGGCATGGTAATGGTCATAAATAAGACCTTCGTTTCAACCGCTTCGGTGTTTTGAATAAACACGATCAGGACCAGCAGCAGGATGATAATCATCACAATGATTTTGGCACGTTTCATGGCCGATCACGTCCTTTCCGAATGGAGTCTTAAACGGTTGCCGACACATGAAACGGCCGGCACATCACGAACCACTATACACCACCAAGCAAACCGCCACAAGCCAAAATTGAGTTTTGAAATGGGTTCCCAAGAACCACCACTACTGCGTCTCTTCATCCTTGGCCGCAGGAGGCTTTTGAAATGCCTTGAAAATGCCCTCGGTGATTTTACCCGGCGAAGCGACAATATCCTTGAGCAAGCCAACCGTCCCCTCTTTGATGTCCGTCATCGGCTCTTTCGTAATCAGTTTTCCCGGCGGCTGTGACCAATGGCCCTGAATATGCAATCGCGCCAGTTTATCTTTGAGATTGATCACAATATCCGTCATCGGCAGCCCGCGGAGAAAATCATCAATCTCCGACAGGGGCACCGCAATCACAAATAAATCCAGTTGGCCCGTCTGCAAGTCCACCGTCCCCCCCGGTTCGGCCCGCACCACCAATACCGGATTGGCCACGCGCGCCTCCTGGAGTGTTACCGTCAATCCGGCATGGGTGAACCTCATCGCCCCATCTGAAGCGGCGATCTCTTCAGACCCCTTGAGACCCAGAAACTGAATAATTTTCGGCATGACTGACACGCCCTTGATCCGCGTATCCAGAAGATCGACCACGCCCTGGCCTTGAAGATCCGACAGATCCTTCTGTTTCCCGGAAAATTGATACCGAAACGTACAGCCCCCCTTTGAAGCCTCTGGCTGACCGCCCATCAGAGCCATCACTTCCGCCACTGCGATCTCCTGACCGGAGATGTACCCTCCAAACTCCATTTTCTCAACGGCCTGAGTGTCCACCATGTTAAAGGCCCCTTCAAGACGGCCCCCACAGAAAGCGGCGCCGACCAGGTTGACATCGACAACATGATCGTCCAATTGAACCAGCAGACGGCCTTCTTCCAGCAGCACCTGCTCTCCCAGCAGCACAACTCCATCATCCAATTGAACAGTCCCCACCACGGTCAGTCCCCCCGGATCGCTCAGGGGGCCCGACAAGGTTAAATGAGCCCCCACCTTTCCTTCAGCCTGATAATCCTTCGGTATTCCCAGAATTGATCCGAGCACGGCGGTTTCCGTTTTTGTAAAAGCCCGGTCCATTTCGCAGAGAAGATCGACTTCCATGGTGGTCGGATTGATGCTGCCGGCCACGGAGAACCGGTCCAAAGCCGAATCCGGCAACTGCGTCAGCGAAACCTCAAAACCCTTCTCAAGACGCTCGGCAAAGAACTGTAAACTCTCACAACCGATGGCGGAACCATGCTCATCTTCGACGGCAATCGTGAGTTCGGAAATCAGGATGCGATCCACATCTATTGCTGTTCCGTCGGCCGCCCCGCCTGTCGGATCGGCCGACGGTATGCCAATCGCGAGTTGACCGTCCTGCAGATAAGCATTCAGTCGAAGATGATCAATCGCTAAGGCTTCAATCGCAGGGGCCAGTCGAAGCGTGCCCTTGAGAGTCACCCTTAACGCATCGGCATTCAACCAGCAGCGCCCCTGGCGGTCACGCAGTGTGATGTCTCGAAGCAATGTCGGTGCAAAGTAGTGAAACTCAACTTTTTCAATCGTCGCCTCGCCGTCCCAAACCTTGCCCATCTCGAGACCCAATCGCTGAGTAACCAGTTTCGGAATCACCCAGTACTTGCCCAGCATTGCAGCCACGAAAAAAAGTGCAACAAGAACACACCCCGCCCACAGCCGGACCTTGCCCCGACAACAGAGTTTCATGTTTTTTTCTGCCCATGCGATCAAAACCATGTTCGATATTCCCCGGAATTACAGCTGGTTCTTGTCGCCATCTCAGTATCATGACGGATGCCATGACATGTTCCGGCTTCATCAAACTTCACCCCTCTTACGACAATATCGAATCCCCTGTTCAGCCGAAAATGCACAAGGCCGAAAACCGCTCTCCTCAAAGGTTTCGCGCATTAAAAAGGCCCGAAACAAGCCGAGCCTTTTAGTTCACAGAACAGTCGCATTTGCTAATCGCTTAGCAAGGTCTTACTTCAGTTGCTTCCATACCTTTCTTGCCCTGTGCTGCTTCATACTCAACACGCTGACCATCGCGCAAAGTACGGAAGCCTTCCGCGGCGATATTGGTGTGATGAACAAACAGATCGTCGCCGCCATCGTCCGGAGTGATGAAACCAAAACCCTTCTTTTCGTTGAACCACTTTACTGTACCTTGACTCATACCTACTTCTCCCTGGACCTTGAGGCCCAACTTGCCGGTTCCCTCGATGATTTCCAAGAGACAGCCCGAGGGAAAAAACACTGTCCCCATCTTCACAGTGCAACTATTAAAGCATTAACGCGTCAAAAGTGCAAATACTTTTTTCCGACAAGAGACTATTTTTATTGTATTTGACCCCAAATGTCGCTTTCGGGGCTGAAAATCACAAAAATTCAGCCTGTCAATTTCTCTCGTCGCCATGCATGCAATTTGTTCTGTTCAAACTTTCTGACGGTAATTCGCCAAACATAGACCGGTAATCAGCCGCAAACTGTCCCATATGCCAGAAACCCCAGCGGTTTGCCAGTTGGTTAATCGACGTTTTCAGCGGATCAGCCTTACGCAATTCTTTAAATACCCTGAACAGGCGATACGCCTTAAGATATTGCTTGGGTGTCTGGCCGTAACCGTCAAGAAAAGCATATTCCAGTGTTCGCTGGCTGACGTTCGCCGCTTTACACAGGGTTTCAATCATCAACGGCTCCTGTGAGAAATCGTTGCACCGGATAAATGCTTCAGCATGCCTGCGCGCTTCGTCTCGCAGGCGCCTACGTTGACTGATATTGAAAACACGGCCAAATGCAAGATTCATCAAAAGCAGGCGGGGAATTTGCTGGTTAAATTCAATATTCAGTTCATCATTAGCCGGTTGATGTTCAATGGTGGGCGCCACGAAACGGATGTTGTGCAGTTTGTTTCGCAGGACACTCAACAACGGTCCGTCACACACAATAATATCCGCATTCTCAACTTTTTCTTCCAGCGTATGATATCCGAATGCAACACATAATTCATGCAACCGGGAAACTGTCATCGAAAATGTAAACATGTCAAAATCCGAAAACGATACAGCATCCAGCCCATAGTCCGGCTGAAAGATCATTACTGCATTGCCTGGAATAGGCATCCCCTTCCAGACCAAATTCACATCGCCCCGGGCAGGAATTGCAAAGGTTCGCATCCCAGCCGGTGAACTGCCCTGTTGCTTCATTTTTCGATTAATATCGGTATGCGCCAGTTGTATGTCCGGCGTAATGATTTGTAGAATATCCCCTAAAAACCGCCCCCGTTCAAGCTGCATAAAATCAATGTCCCAACCACGTGCCCCCTCGCAGTAGGCATCGAAATCAGTAAACTGCCGTTTCACGCAAATCAGTTCCATTTTTCCCCTCAAAAAAAATGTCAAAACCGACACTTTTGCGAATTTTTGATGTCCTGTCAAAATAGACTACCTATAATATCACATTAATCAAGTAGGAAATAAAAAAACATTAAAACAGGAGCAACGTAAACGCATACAATGACGAGTTTAGCGAAAAGGAGAAAAAAATGAAACAGCAACTTTTTTACATGTCAATAGTGATGATGGTGATCACCACTATCGGCTGCGGCACCACACAAGCCAAAGACATCGTTCACGATGCCGAACATTACATCCTGGAGGCCCAGCACGGTGAAAAATGGGCAGCAGAAGACAAGGCGATTGAAAAGAAACTTGCCGAACTGAAGAAAAAACACGGTACGCCGCCAAATATCATCCACATTATGTGGGATGATACGGCCCTTGGCGAGGTGGGGATTCCCGAAATCCAAAGTGTGCGTGGTTTTAAAACCCCCGTGATGAATACAATGGCTGAAGAGGGCATCAATTTCATGCGGATGTACACCGAACCAGCCTGTACACCCACCCGCGCGGCTTTTCAGACGGGTCGTTATGCCGTCCGCAGCGGTATGCATACGGTATCTTTCCCGGTGGAATATTCCGGTATGGATGCTGATGAAGTGACTATTGCCGAAGTGCTGAGCGAGGCCGGTTACGCGACCGCTTTCTACGGCAAATGGCATCTGGGCGATACGGAGTTCAGCTATTGTCACAATCAGGGCTACGACGAAGCGTTTTTCACGCCTTATAATCAGGTTCCCAGCATGTGGGTCCGTGAAGCGGAAGCAGCGAATGTTATCACCGGAATGTTTCCAGAGATGTACGGCGAAGATCGATATGACATTGACAATTCATGGCAACCGCGCGGCAGTGTCTGGACCCTTGAAGGAACCAAGGGCGGAAAGACCTATGAATGGGGACCGCCGCCGAAAGTGACCAATTACTGGGATATCGAAACGGAATCGCAAAAGCGAACGCTGGCCTTTATCGATAAAAATGTGGAAGCGAAGAAGCCCTTCTTCATCTCATATCAACCAATCTTGCTTAGCTTTATTCCCGACCCCCGAAATCCAAAGAAAATCACCGCGAATAAAAATGCCCTCGCTGATGCGCTCGTTAGGCTCGATAAATTCGTCGGTGAATTACAGACACATCTGAAAGAAAAAGGCATTGCCGAAAACACCCTGATTATGGTAATGGCCGACAACGGTCCGTTCATCCACTATGGTCCTCGCGGGATGGTAGAAACATTATATACCGGCGGCAAAGGCGACTTCACCGAAGGCGGAGTACGGGTGCCTTGTATTGCCAGTTGGCCCGGCGTGATTGAACCGGGACAAATTGTCGGCGACATCCTCCATGTATCCGACTTGTTCACCACCTTTGCGCGACTTGGCGGAGCAACGGATTACATCCCCACAGATCGCGTCATTGACGGTGTTGACCAGACTTCGCTGTTTCTGAATGGTGACGGATACAGCCGCCGTGACTATGTCATGATTTACCAGGGACCGAATCTGGCCGCAGGTGTCAAAGGACGTTTCAAACGCGACTGGAAGAATGCCACACCGGGTCTGTCCAAGAACGAGTTCTACGACCTCTACACCGATCCGCGTGAAAGGACCGGCGAGATGATTGAGCAGTTCCATATCAAGAGCATGTTCAACCGACAGCGTCAGCGTCACGAAATGTGGATGCAGAAGTATCCAAACCGTCCCGATGCGACACCGGGACCGGCATTGACGGGCATTGAAAATGTGCGTCCGGAAACCAAGAAAATTTATACATGGCCGGTTGATCCGGACAAATTGCCGTTCGATCCGCAGGAAGTTCGCAGACAGGAATTACCTTTCACTGAGAGCGATATGTAACGGAGAACCTTTGATCACATTAAGCAAAAGCACAAAAGGCGGGTCAGGCAGACCCGTCTTTTTATCTTAATATAGAAGCTATTTAGTGCCGAAGGGGATCACCCATGAGAAATGAAATAAAAAATATACAATCCAGGCGCAACTTTCTCAAGGCGTCCGCTGTTGCCGGTGCGGCAGTAACAGTAGGCGCCTTGGAATCAGCTAAAGTCCAGGCAATAACCAATAATCAACCCGGCAAACAGCAAATCACCATTGCCGGTTACAAACTGGATCGCGTTGAAGCCCTGGTCGATGGGCGCGTGCAGGTTGAGGGTTTTGACGTGACGTTTGAAGAAGCCGGTGTCGGCGACATGAATACCCACATCTTCAACGGCCCACGAACGCGCGAAGTGACAGAAGTTGGCCTGTCGCCGTTTATGTTAGCCTATGCGAATGAAAGATTTCGTGACTATACGATGATTCCGGTGTTTCCGCTGCGAGCGTTCCGCCATAAAAGCATCTTTATCCGCACCGATCGCGGCATTAAAACGCCGGAGGATCTGCGCGGCAAAAAGATCGCCACACCCGGTTTTTCGTCCACCTCGCTGACGTGGATTCGCGGCATTTTGCAGCACGAATACGGCGTCAGCCCCAAAGATGTAGAATGGGTTATTTCAACACAGGATTCTTCAGCACAAGCAGCGGGCAAGATATCCAAACAGGAACAGATTGTTCCCACAGGCCTGACGGTCACAAACGGCCCGGCAGGCATGGATGAATCGGGCCTGCTGGTCAACGGCGAAGTTGATGCACTGTTCCACGCAGCTGAACCAAAGGCCTATGTGCAGGGCGATCCGATTGTCGGTCGGCTGTTTGCCGATTACCGCAAGACCGAGCGTGCCTATTATTCCAAAACAGGAATCTTTCCAATCATGCACGCCGTCGCGATCCGCAAAGATTTCATCAACGCCCATCCGCAATTCCCGGCAGCGGTTTTCAACGCCTATTCGCAAGCCAAAAAGATGATGTATACACACCTCAGAAAACTGGGATGGGCCACAATCTCACTGCCGTGGGTCGCGCAGGAACTGGAAGAAACCCGCAAGCTAATGGGTGAAAACTTCTGGCCCTACGGCATCGAACCGAATCGAAAAGCACTCCAGGCCCTGTTCCAGTATTCCTACGAACAGGGATTAGCCAAAAAGAAGCTGACGATTGAAGAACTGTTTCACCCGTCAACGATGGATTTAATTGAGGAATAAATTAAAAGGAGGTGGTACGATAAAAGTTAGCTGCGATTGGGCCGATATTTTTCTTTCTTTTTCCCCCTGTATTAGGTGTGGGGAAAAAGCGAAAAAAATCTGGTTGACAAAATTTGTTGGCGTTTTAGCTTCGGTTTTGATGAACCGGAGTAGATAGGTTTCAGGCTGCATCGTTTGTGTGGGGCATTGACCTCGAAAAGGAGAATATTCAGACCTGTAACCGAACCGACCACAATAAGGCATTGCGACCTTGCATAGGAGAATGGTGGACGCCGACACAGCAATCTACTCCAAGAGAGACGGTAACCTTTGATTTGGAGACAGCGGCATGAGTTATTTGGGCGTAGATTTGCACACGAACAGTTTGACGGTTTGCTACCGAACGAAGCAGGGAAAAGAACGGATCGGCACTTATGCGATTGACCGGATGGATGCGTTTCGCAAGACATTACGGCGAGCTGACCGGGTGGCGGTGGAAGCGACGGGCAATACGGCCTGGTTTATCGATCAGATTCGCAGCCGGGTCCGGAAGGTCATTGCGGTCGATCCCAATCAATTTAAGGTCATCCGCAAGTCGGTCAAGAAGACCGACAAGCACGATGCGAAGATGTTGGCGTTATTTTTGAGTAAGGGCATGCTGCCCGAGGCGAGAATGAAACAGAAAGAAAATGCACAATTACATTCATTGGCAACGACCCGGGATAAGCTGGTCAAGCAGCGAACGGCCCTGGTCAACAAGATTCACAATGTACTCAACAGCTACGGTTTGAAGTGGAAAAAAGAAACACTGACGACGGAAAAGGGCCTCAAAAGCATCATGGTCTTTGACTGGGATACGATTGTCAAGGTGGAGCTGGAAGTGCTGGCTGATCAGATACGGTCGCTGACTAAGAATATCAAGCGATTAGACAATGATATTATCGAGCATGGTAAAAAGCTCAAAGGTCATAAGAATATCAGCAGTATCAAGGGCATTGGCGACAAATCGGCCAGTGTATTGCTGAGTGTAATTGGTAATGTCAAGGATTTTGCCAGCGAGGACAAACTGGCGGCCTATCTGGGCATTGTTCCACGGGTCAAGGACTCCAATGAGACGATTCGGCACGGTCGGATTACCAAACATGGCTCAACGCTGGCCCGGACGACGCTGGTGCAGTGTACACTGGTGGCCAAACGGTACAGCCCGTATCTGCGGACGTATTATGAGCGGATTAAACGAACCCGCGGCAGCGGCAAAGCGATTATTGCCACTGCCCGGAAACTGCTGGGGATCATCTATAAGACTCTCACACATGGGTGGGTCTTTGAAGACTTCCCAAACTTTGTAATCGCAAAGACTTAGAAGAAAAATAATTAGAAATTGGAGTAGACTTTTATCATAGGAGAACACAAGATGAAACAATGGCCTATCGTTTTACTGGCCGTATTTTTAGCGGTGCCTGTATTCGCTGAAAATGAAGACGGTGACGGGATTATTGAAGAAGGCGAAGACGAAACCGCTGAATTAGCCAAGGCCGCTCAAAATCCAATCGCCGATATGATCAGCCTGCCCTTCCAGTGGAACATCAACTTTGACACCGGCCCCGGCAACCACACCGCCAGTGCGTTGAACGTCCAGCCGGTCTATCCGATCAATCTCAGCGACGACTGGAACCTGATTACCCGCACCATCATCCCCATCGTCAACCAGCAGCCCGTCGCCGGTTACAACCGGCAGGAATGGGAACTGGGCAACACCCAGGTCTCCGGCTTCTTTTCGCCGCGCGATTCGGATGGTTTTATTTGGGGCTTTGGGCCGATCTTTGAATTTCCCACCCATACCAAGGACGTGCTGGCCTCTGATAACTACTCAGCAGGCCCGACCTTTGTCGCCTTGAAAATGGAGGGTCCCTGGGTCGTCGGCGGCCTGTGGAACCAGCTTTGGTCCTTTTCCGGCGATGATTCGGAAGTCAGCAAAATGCTCATCCAGCCGATCATCAACTACAATATGGACGACGGCTGGTATCTTGTCAGTTCGCCGATCATAACCGCCGACTGGAAAGCCGACAGCAGCGATCAGTGGACGATCCCTCTCGGCGGCGGCCTCGGCAAGATCATCCGCATCGGTAAACTGCCGCTGAATGTCTCCACGCAGGCATTCTACCACGTCGAAAGCCCCGAACACGGAGCCGAATGGTCCGCCCGCTTCCAACTGCAGTTTCTGTTCCCGAAATAATTCAGGTAAAACCAGTAAATTTATTGATCATATATTTTAAGTGGAGAAAACAAAAGATGAAAACAAAGACTTGTTTCGGATTAATTCTTATGATGACCGCAGGTGTCCTGACGGCCGCTGAAACAAAGGAACCGTGGCAATTTGAGGCAACTCCCTATTTCTGGTTTCTCGGCATTGATGGCAACGCAACAATAGATGGTATAACTGGCGATGTTGATTTGAGTTTTAGCGATATTTTTGATAATTTCAATTATGGTGGCGCCGTCCGACTCGATGCGATGAAGGGTAAATGGGGATTGAAATCTGACACCCTCATGATCGATCTCGGAAGCGATTTTAATGGCCCCTTCGGCAATCGCGCCGAAGTTGACCTTCGTCAATGGGCCGCAGATTTCGCTGTCTCCTATGAGATTTTCTCTAAGCCGATGGATGAATCTTCAAATCGAAAATTAACTCTCTCCCCCTATGCCGGATTTCGATATAACTATCTCAAGCAAAAGGTTTCGCTGCCGGGTCCGATTGGTACGGTAGGAGACTCACAGGATTGGGTTGATCTGCTGGTAGGAGTTCAGGTAAAGGTGGACTTGACGGAAAAACTATCGGCCAATTTCGAAGGGGATGTTGGCGGTTTTGAAATTGGATCGAGCAGTGACCTGGCCTGGCAGGTTATCGCGGGATTCAACTATGTGCTTTCTGAGAAAGTGGATTTTAAATTTGGATATCGTCATTTTGACCTGGATTACAATCGGGGCAGCGGCAGTAACGAATTCGGCATCGACGCCGCTTACAGCGGGCCGTTTACTGGCCTGACAATCAAGTGGTAAAACTCAAATTCATTCAATCACAATAAGCCGTTGGAATTAAAAGCAAGCTCCGATGGCTTTTGCTTTTTTATTCAATGGGTTTGCTGCGGAGTTTTTTTAGTTGGGAGCGTTTTTGCTTGTTTTGCAGGCGGCGCTGGATGGAGGCTTTGGTGGGTTTGGTTGGTCGGCGTTTTTTGACCGGCTTGAGGGCTTTGGCGATCATTTCGGCCAGCCTTTCCAGCACGGCATTGCGGTTGGCATGCTGACTGCGGTAGTCCTGGCAGGATACATGCAGCACGCCGGCTTTATCAATCCGCCCTTTCAATGCCTTCAGCAATTTCTGCTTTTGTCCGTCACTGAGCACGTCGCAATCGGCGATAGTGAGCGAGACGGTCACGCGGGTGTTGAGTTTGTTAACATTCTGGCCGCCGGGGCCGCTGCTGCGGGAAAAGGTCAACGCCAAATCCGTTTCCGGAATCGACAGAGTGCGATGGATATACAGCGGTTCCATAAGCCCTGCCGTTAGACGACCGCGCGGTAGCCCTTGCCGTGAACGGTTTTGATGATCTTGCGGGAGGTGCCCAGCTTCTTGCGCAGCGAGGCAATGTGCACGTCGACGACGCGTTCGTTGTCGGTCTGTTCTTCGGAGCCGATAATCGCCTGAAGGTCATCGCGGCTGAGGACGCTGCCGCCGGCTTTGACCAGTGACAACAGAATATTGAACTCGGCCGGCGTCACATCAATCGGCGCCCCTTCGACGAAGACCTGCTGGCCCGCGGGGAAAATCCGCACGGCCCCTGCCTGCAGGGTTTCACGCACCATATTCGGTTCCGGGTAGGCACGGCGAAGGACCGCATCGATCCGCGCCAGCAATACCTTGGTACTGAACGGTTTGGTGATGTAGTCATCGGCACCGACGCTGAGGCCGACGATGATGTCGGTTTCGGTATCTTTGGCCGTCAGCAGGATGATCGGAATGTGCGCCGTGGCAACATCGTTTTTCAGCCGGGTGGTCATCTTGATGCCGGAGGTGTCGCCGAGAATGATATCCAGCAGAATCAGGTCCGGCTTATCGGTCGCGATCAGCGCCATCGCCTCTTCACCGCTGGCGGCGGTCTTAATGATGTAGCCTTCCTGAGACAGCGACATATCCAGCAGTTCCAGCAAATCCGTCTGATCGTCCACGACTAATATCTTGTTGGCATTCATACCATTCATCCTAATCGAGATTTCCGCATTGTCCAGTATTGATTCATATTTTCCTTACAGCGGCTTAATATTTCCCCGAAACCACCCATTTTATCGACAAAATCGACATTGAAGTTCACCAATAATCATATTTTTCACACGGAATGCACAGAATTTCACGGAAAAATGACTCATTAGAGGCACCCTTAACCCCCTCAACCTGTTGAGGGGGTCATGCCGACGAGACTAAATCCCCCCGCAGAAAATAATCATTAAACAATAATCATTCAAAACGCCCTGTTGAAACAAGCCCACACTCCCCTTAACCCCCTCAACCCGTTGAGGGGGTCTGTACGCGATAAGAAGCCCCCAACACATTCGAACTCCCCCATCGTCATTAGTCCATAATCATTTGAAACAGGATAACAGCTATTTTCCGAATCTAGGTCAGCAAGAATTGTTTTAATTATCTGTATTGAATAATAAAAGCCACAATATAGACAGCAAGCAATACGAAACTTGACAAAAATGCGATTTCTGCCGAAGTTGTCCATGAAGATTTCGGCAATCGCCTGGTTATATCAGCCATAACTTCTTCACTGTTGCTGTCAGGCAATTCGGACAAATCCTCCGGAACTTCAACCGTCATAAGCCGGTGGCTTATTTGGAATAGAACACTACTTACATAAAAGAACATCGCCGAAGCAAACATCTGCAATAATACAATCAGAATATAAAACCACTTCCAGAAAAGAAGATTTTCAATAGTAAAACGATCAACTGCTGTAATCAACCAGATTAAAGAACCCGTACTAATAGCCATGAACCAGCGAACATGGTCCCTTCCTATTGAATTTACAAGGGTATCGAGGTTTTTCAATAGTTGTTTCTGTTTGTCTCTTGCTCGGCTGAACTCACGCCCTATCTGATTTTCATCAAACGTATCTGTCATATGTCAAATATCCTATTTTGACTTCTTTCGGCTATTTGTTGCTTAAGTCTTGCTCTTTGCATTTCTGAGAATATTCATTATAGTTATTTATAAAAATCCGTGTGATGTCACCGCGTTTAAGTCCTTTATTGGGGTGCCCTAAGTCTTTTCTTATATTTAACAGAACTTTTTCAAAATTATCAAACAAACATAATCCTGCTGAAGGATTGTCTTCAGATTGTGATGCGGAATCCCTGAATTTCACAAAAGATTTAATAACATCATCGCTGCCCCATGGTATTAACTGTCGAATAATAGGTGCCAGTTTAGCAAACATTTCTTTTTCGGAAAGCTGATTCTTGTCAAGTTTTTCAGCAAATAGGACATCAAACCAGACACCTATGAAATTTTCATATATTTCGACTTTTTTTGAATGTTGCTCACGCCGTATTTCGGCTTTATGTTCATAGTGTTTAGCAACCAAAACAGAAATTAAAGAAACGATGACCGTACCGCAAACCGTTATCAAAGCAACGGTAACATTCGGATTAAATTGCTTCAAGTTATCGAATATGAAACTGAAAAACCGGTATATTCCATAGATCGTACCAAAGAAACAAAGCATTCCAAGGGATACCGGTAAAAAAGCACTCTGGCTTTTTGTTATTTTCTTGTCATTTTCTGTCATGTTTTAAATATCCTGTCTTTAAATAAATTCAAGGAATATATTTTAGGACTCAGACACTATCAACTTATCCCTTTTCATAAATAGAATGCCTTTGATAAGAAATTATCAAATCATTTTGATAAATATATTAAAATCTCGCTGCATTGTCCGAAGTATGTTTTGTTCGGTTTGACTCGTTATGCTTTTTTTAATTTTCTTTTCCGGACTCTCATCATGAAAAAGAACATACACAAAATCAAACTCACCTGAAAGTGTATGCATCATAGATTGGCCGATCGCTTGTTTGACAACGCTTCCACTGGAAGCTTTTTTGTATTCAATCGCAAAAAGATATGGATGCCGAATGACAAAATCGGGATAATTACGAGATGCAAAAAGGGTTTCTTTTGTTCTTCCGTAAACTCCTTCCTGCCCTTCCCAGTAAAAAGACTTATTGGCTTTTGCAACAGGATCTTTATATCCCTCAAAATATCTTTCAAGATAATTGATAATGAGCGGTCTGATTTCAGATTGAACTGCTGTCTCTGATTTACCAGACACATTCTTTCTAAACTGAGGGTTGTTGACTATATAGCTGTGAAGATTGTCAATAAATCCAACGACCTTTGCGCTCTTTTTTCTCATCTATTCTACTCCCAAAAAGTCAGACCCCTCCTATGAAGCCAGATTTGTCAACGGTTAGTTTTGATATTTCTAATTTTTATCTTTTCATTTTGCGTACCTTTTCCGATGCTCTGTCATGATCGGTCGTCTCATACTCCTATTCAGGGTGCCGCGATGATTTATTGCTGTTCGCGGTCCTATTCAACTTCTGCGGCAGGTCGGCCTATTCTTAATTACGGGCTTGTCACACGCCCAAGGGGTCAGTCAGGCTCAACCTTCTTTTCGATCTCGATCATTTAAAGAGCTTCAATCATCAATGTTCATTTTTTGTTTTTTACCCTCACCCAACAGCGGGTGAACAATAAAAAATGAACGCTATTTCTATTTACATCGTTCTTTCAACGCTGCATCGCCACGGTTGGTTATCCCGCAGCATCGCCCAGCACCGCATCAGAATATGCCGGGCTACGGCCACAATCGCAATCTTCCGTCGTTTCGTACTGCCGCGGCAAACGCGATTGTAAATCGTTCTGGCCCAGGCATATTGCAGCGACGCCCAGCCGGCCTGCACCAGCAGCATTCGCAACAGCGGATTGCCGCGTTTACTGATCCGGCCGGTTCGGTCCATGTCGCCGGACTGATATCGCCGGGGCGTAAAGCCGACATAGTTACTCACCTGCCGACAATTTTTGAACCGATGCGGATTGTCAATCACCGCCACCAACGCCTCGGCGGTGCGAGGCCCGACGCCGGGAACCGTCTGCAATAAGTTCACCGCCGATTGCTCTTGGCCGACAGCGTCCAGTTTTGCTGTGACGTTATCTAATTGCTGTTTGACCGCCGTGTACAATTGCAGTTCCACATAAAGCTGTCCCCGCCAGAAGTCGCAGGCATCGTCAATCGACTCCAGCGGACGGGCCTGCTCAGCCAGTTCCTTGAGCCGTTTTTTTGTCCAGCCGCTTTTGCCAACCGGCAGATCAATCGCCATCGTACATAAGATGGCCCGGATACTGTTTTTGACCTGCGTCAGACGATCCACCAGCGATTGGCGATAAGTAATCAGCATGCGTTTCTGACGAACCGCTTTGACCGGGATATAGACTTCCGGCAAGAAGCCCTGATGATACATCATCGCCAGCCGCAAGGCGTCCTTTTTATCGCTTTTGACCGGATTGTTGGTCCACTTCCACGCCGGGTCGTTGGTGTTGGCGACCTTGAAGGACAGGCCCATCGCCCGCAGCATATCCGCCACCCACCCGGCCTGATTGCCGATCTCAAACAGCACAACAGCGTTTTTAACGTCCAAATCCGCAAACAGATCGTGAAACACCTCCGGCTGCGTGCGAATCGTCTTGTATTGCGTTTTCAAAGAGCTGCGATCCATCCTGCAAACAACACTCTTGCGTTTGCCCAGGTCAATTGCTAAAATAGTTTCCATGGCCAGATACTCCTAAAATTTACGTCCATAAATTTTTGTGCCGTCACAGCGACGAGCACGTCTTGGGGGCGAGTATAACACATTCGCCCCCGAGTATCTGGCTTTCATAGTTTCTTTTCTGAACAAACCCTGCCCAAATTATCTAAGGTAGATTCCATGCGAAGCCCAACCACAGACAAACTCCATCCGGGTAAACCTATCGAATTGATTTTCCTTCTAACAAAACTCCCAACCACCGAAATTCTCTCCTTTTTAAAATAAAGCGACCCGCCCTGAGCCAAGCCGAAGCGGCCTTCATACCAATCATTCTCAAGCCTCACCCCTCGAGCCTCAAGTCTTCAAAATCACCCTTAAGATGTGTATCCCGTCTGCGGCCCCCATTATACCCGACAATCCCCAAACACAAAAGCTTTTTATAAGATTCCGTGTCTTTCCGTGGATTCCGTGGTAAAAACCACGTTAAACAGCCATCTGGAAGAATTCTACAATTCAACATTCATAATTCAAAACTCAAAACTCAAAATTATCCCTCCACCCCCTATTCACTACTCACTATTAACTACTCACTAACAAAATCGCCCGGCGCAGCCGGCAGATCGGAATCAGCCGAGAGCGCATAAACGCAGTTTAGAGCACTCCGGCTGATGCAGAGCGGAGTAGCGAGCAAAGCTCGCAGCGATTTCCTTCGTGATCTTCGTGACCTTCGTGGTAAAAA
This sequence comes from Anaerohalosphaeraceae bacterium, assembly GCA_963675155.1. GTDB lineage: Bacteria > Planctomycetota > Phycisphaerae > Sedimentisphaerales > Anaerohalosphaeraceae > 4572-13. The sequence continues at coordinate 3,904,352 of OY775912.1, forward strand.
AATCCGTGAAAATTAGTGCTAATTCGTGGCTAAAAACAAAATATATTTGACACATACAAAACTTTTGCTATAATACATAAAATGAAATAACATGCTGAAAAGGAGCAATTCAAACCCTCAAGTCTCAGGCCTCTAGCCTCAAGACTAAAACAAAGAAGGAGAAAGTCATGCATATCATCACCACCGACACAGAAAAAACGATAAAAAAACCTGTATCCCTACATACTTATATTCTTGAGTTCCTGAGTTCCTGCATTCCTGGGTCCTTATCAACAACCGGTAAATCCCCTGAAAAAATAACAAACAAACCCAATTTTCATATTTCCTTAACAATTCTTAACTGCTTTACAAATAATAGTTTAACAAGTTTTTAAAGGGGATATACAAAGGAAATGTTAACAAAACAAACCCAATTCAAACCCAATCTGATTGGCAGCGCGACCGTCTCGGTCGCACATGGCTATTCTTGCGGGCGCCACGCCCGCGTTCCCATTCCAGGCGGCCTTGACAGGGGAGAGTTTATCGTCTTAAAAAACCGATCCTTTTCTTGACAAAAAGGGGGTTTTCCGGTTATGTTTTATCGTAACAGGTGTGACCCGTCCGATCTTTATTGAGGTATGGTGCGATTTGTCCGATTGAGACTCATTCTGCCGACAGCGATCACGCGGCCCGTCCGAAGCCGGAGTGGTATTATGCGACCGCCCGCTTCGCCAAACCCAGTCTATCCCGGGCGATTTTCCAGCTTCTGAACACGTTTATCCCGTATTTCCTGCTGCTGGGTGTCATTATTTACTTGGTCGAGTCCGGTTTTTCCTACTGGCTGACGCTGCCTCTGTCGATCATCGCGGGATTGCTTCTGGTACGTATTTTTATTATCTTTCACGACTGCTGTCATAACTCCTTTTTCGCCTCGCGTCCGGCCAACAAGATTTTGGGCTACTTTTGCGGGTTCCTGACCTGCACGCCGTACCGGGACTGGCAATGGGCCCATTCCCGTCACCACGCCACCGCGGCCGACCTTGACAACCGCAGCTACGGGAGCATCTGGACGATGACCGTGGACGAATACCGTTCCGCATCGTTATGGACGCGTCTTCGGTACCGGCTGTACCGCCATCCGCTGGTGCTGCTGGGGCCGGGGCCGCTGATCATGTTCCTGCTGGCCAACCGGTTTCCGACGAAAGGCGTCGGCCGACCCCAGCGGACCAGTGTGTGGATCACCAATGTCGCCGTTGTCGTGATGTTCACGGTCGCGATTTGGCAATTGGGGTTTGGGGATACCTGCCGCATCGCCATCCCGATCATGTTTGTCGCGTCGGCAATCGGCGTATGGCTGTTTTATGTTCAGCACCAGTTCGAGGGCGTCCACTGGTTCCGACATGACCAGTGGGACATCCTGAAGGCTTCGCTGAAGGGCTGTTCCTACTATAAGCTGCCAAACGCCCTGCACTGGTTTACCGGTAATATCGGCATCCACCACGTTCACCATGTCCGCACGGCGATCCCGAACTACCACCTCCAGTGGTGCTTTAATGAAACGCCGCAACTGCAGGAAATCAACGTCTTGACAATCCGCCAAAGCCTGCGGTCGCTGCGGCTGAATCTGTGGGATGAAGTACAGGGGAAACTGGTCAGCTTCCGCTCAATTTGAACGGACGAACACCGTTTGAGGAGTTCGATGCCTTTGGTGATCCGGCGTTCACATTTTGTGAATGCCGTCAACAGTCGAAGTGTTTAATCCGGCCAGTTACCTCGCCGCGATGATTAGAGGGCAAACCCCCGCAAACGAGTTGCGGGGATTAACGATTTCATCTCTTTTGCCGGAACCGAAGGTTTACTGGACGTCGATGGGAGGCGCCGGATGCACGGGTTCCTCTTCCGGGGCCAGCTTAAATTCGCTGCCGCCTTCCGGGGGCGCAACGGGTCGGGGCCGCACTGCAGCCGGCTTCGGCGTGTTAGCCGCAATCTGTTCAGGCTTGCGTCCGGAGAACTGGCCGCACCAGTTGGTGTCAAAAACTTTCGGCCAGTGAACATCAACCTTAATCGAACCAACGGCATCAACCTTGGGGATAAAGGTTGCCGCGTTCGGGTGAGGCGCATAGCGTCGGCACTCGCCGTAATTGGTATCGACTTTTTCGTAATACATACACTTGATACATCCCATTCCCTTAATCGGAGCTGTCATAACAAACTCTCCCTTCGTGATAAATAAACAACACTTACAATTATAATATTGTCAACTTAGTATCCGGCGCCTTTGGCGGCCATGACAATTTTTTTACATCTGGTGCTCATACGTCAGGTGGATGTTTTGATTTTTTACTTGTTAATAACGGCGGCGGCGAATAATCCCCACCAGCAGCCACAGGCCCATCGCCATCGCCGTCAGGTAGCCGGCCACGCCGAGTGTTTGCAGGCTGATGATGCCGAGGATGTCGCCGGTTTCGGACACGAGCATACTGGAGCCAATCAGCAGCGCCGCGATAATGACGGCAAAGGTAATACGGTTGGAGCTGTTATCCATCGTCTGTTCAAGTTCTTCGAGATGTTCGTGGTGGACGTGAATTTTGAACTTGCCGCGGCGAAACTTGCTGATAATCGCTGCGGCGTCTTCGGGGAAGCGGGCGGCAAATTCGCCGGCCTCGCGGGATACCTTGCGAACCTGCTGAAAGACGTTGCCCGGACGAATCTCTTCAAAACTGAATTTGCGGGCGTAGGGCTTGAGATGTTCGATAATCTGAAAATCCTTGTCCAGATCGGTCGCGAACGTCTCAATCGTCATCAGGCATTTGAGCATCAGCGTAAAATCCCGCGGCGGCTGGATGTGATGTCGCCGGATCACCTCAAACGTGCGGTTGATCGCCTCGCCAAACGGAATATCCTTCATCGGCAGATTGGCGTAGGTCTCGAGGATTTCCTCCAGGTCGCGGCACAACTCGACGAGATCGGTTTCATCGTCGACCACATGAGCCCGTTCCAGGCCGTGGACCAGCTTGGTCACGTCACCGCTGACAATCGAGAGGATGAAATAGCGAAGTAAGTCGCGGTCCTGTCGGGTCAATCGCCCTACCTGCCCGAAATCCAGCGGCACCAGCACATTGTCGGCAATCACAAGAAAATTGCCCGGGTGCGGGTCGCAATGGAAGAAGCCGTAATCGAAGACCTGCTTGAGCACAAAGTCGGCCCCGCGGGCGGCCAGCAGTTTCGGGTCCAGCCCCGCCTGCTCGAGACGTTCGACCTGGTTGGGCTTGATGCCGTCAATGTATTCCATTGTCAGAACGGCGTCATTGCAGTACTGCTCATAGACAGCCGGCACGTGAACGGTCGGGTCGTCGGCAAAATTGGCAGCAAAACGCAACTGGCTGCGGCGTTCGTTGGCATAATCCACCTCACGCGTCACCGCCTCCGTAAACTCGCTGACCATCCGCACCGGATCGAAGGTATCATCGGCGGCGATGCGATGCTTGACCATCGCCGCCAGATCGGTCATGATTTCCATCTCGGTGCGAAGCGTCTTGACGATGCCGGGCCGACGAACCTTGATAACGACCTCATGTCCGTCTTTAGTACGTGCCCGATGGACCTGTGCGATACTGGCCGCGGCGATCGGCACCGGGTCAAAGGATTCGAAAATGTCTTCGGGGAAGGCGCCGAGGTGCTTTTTGATTTGATCGCGAATTTTCTCGATTTTTTCCGGCGCCACACGATCCTGCAGCAGTTCGAGCTCCTTGATGTACTCAGCACTGACAAGGTCCGGGCGGGTACTGAGCAACTGGCCCAGCTTGACGAATGTCGGACCCAAATCCTGCAATGCCAGCCGAACCCGGGCCGCCAGCGACGTTTGGGCCAGGTTCCGCATCCGCGCCGTCGGCAGGGCCTTAGAACCAAGACCGACCTTCAGACGCCGGGCAAACACGCCGGCGATTTCCTCAAAGCCGTACTTGATCAGCACCCCCATGATATGGCGGAAGCGCACGAGATGCGTATACCGCCGTTTGACGCCGGAAAACAGATTTCGCATCAGTTTTTACCTATTGGGCCAGCAGTTGGTCGAGCTTGTCCTCGATGCGTTTGATGTCTTCTTTGGTCGCCAGCGGCTGCTTGGTCAGGGCTTTTTCGACCTGTTCGGAGATGGTTTTTTCAAGGTCGGCTTTGGCTTTTTCGGCCTGATCCATCACATCCTTGACGAAGCCGCTGCGCTGTTCTTTTTGAACCTTGCCCTTTTCGACGTATTCATCGAAAATTTCTTCCGCCTTTTCCTTCGTCATGCTCATCGCTCCCAGACCGGCCAGCATCAGTTTGTCCAGTGTTTCAAACATTGCATTTTCCTTCCTGCATTTGAAATGAACAGTTCTGTGTCAATTACGATAAAACCTGCTGAAATTCATTATACCACTCAAAAACTGTCATTTCAACAGGCAAATTATCCGGTTTCTGACACCGCCATTGCAACGCTTCAATCATTTCCAAATCGGGCTGCAGCAGGTTCATGGACCACAGATCTCGTCAGGAAAAATTGCCGATTTTATGAAAGATTTTTACCTATTCAAAGCTCATTTCGAGGTTTGCACAAAATCCACGCGATTGTTATCAGACGGTTGGAGGAAAAACCGAGCGTAGCCTTCTTACTGTTTGATTTCGACAATGAACCGTGGTAAAATACGGTCAATTGGAAATCGTTGTTTTCCGGGGATTTAAATGAGAAACTTTTGGAACATATGGGGCTTTTTGGGCTGCAAAGCAAAGAAAAAACGCCCGATGAAGCCGCAAAACGCTGCTACACCGACGAAGCGGTGCCTATGGCGCACCCTTTAGTTCGCGACGAAGCTAACATGGTCTTCGACCATGACATAAGCCGCCGGTGCGTTGCCGGCGGCATTTTTTTTGCGCACACTTATTTAAAGACAATTTGAGTCCAGAATAGCCCGTGTCACCCCGGCCCCCGCAGGCCCCACATAAGCCGTTTAATTACAAACACTTAACGCCACCCTAAAGTCATCGGCCGGTTTCGACGATATCAATTGGCAGTTCATCGAATTTTTGGCTTGCATTTTTATCACCATCGACTATCCTATTTGTTTTCGTTTTCAGGCAAGAACAGCTATAGTGCTTTAAAATAAGGTTTTTTAGGAAGGTTTAAGACTGTATGATTAAGGTTAAGTCAAGAGCAGGTGAGAGTATCCAACAGATGGTCAAGCGTTTTAAGAAGATGTGCGAAAAAGAAGGTCTGATTCGCGACATCAAACGCAACAGCTACTACGAGAAACCCTCGGAAACGAACCGCCGCAAACGCAAAAAATCGGCGCGGATGGCTCGTATCACCAGCTCCAGCCGCATGTAAGCCTGTTACGGATGAACATATAATCCGGGCATGGTTTCAACGAAAACATGTCCGGCTTTTTTGCGCGCTGATGGGAACGCAGGCGTCTCGCCCGCACATAAACACAAAAACATCTGCCAAATGCAGATTTCTTTGATTTTTCATTTCTTCAGAACCCCCTGCGTCCTCCACTCTAATAGTTGAATTCCGCCCGATTTCTGCTACAATGACCTGTCTTGAACCATGAATGAATTTAAAATACACAGTCCGTTCCAGCCGCAGGGTGACCAGCCCAAGGCTATCGATGCGCTTGTGGCGGGCATCAATGAGCACAAGACCTACCAGACGCTGCTGGGCGTTACCGGCAGCGGCAAGACGTTTACCATGGCCAACGTCGTTGAACGAGTGCAAAAGCCGGCGTTGGTGATCTCGCATAACAAAACACTCGCGGCCCAACTCTACGAGGAATTCAAAGAGCTGTTCCCCAACAACGCCGTCGAATATTTTGTCAGCTATTACGATTACTACCAGCCGGAAGCGTACATCCCCCAGCGGGACATCTATATCGAAAAGGACGCCTCCCGCAACGACGAACTGGACCGGCTGCGATTAAGTACCACCACCAGCCTGCTGAGTCGAAGCGATACGATCATCGTCGCCAGCGTCTCCTGCATCTTCGGCCTCGGCAGCCCCGAAGACTACCAGGCCAGCGTCATCCCGATTCGCATCGGCGACACCGTCGAACGCAACGACCTGCTGGGCCGGTTCGCCGATCTGCAGTACGAGCGTAACGACATTGATTTCTCCCGCGGCAAGTTCCGCGTTCGCGGCGACGTCGTCGAGTTGTGGCCGTCATACGAATCCTTCGCCGTCAGATTCGAATTCTTCGGCGACGAGATCGAAGCCATCCGCTATATTCACCCCGTCAGCGGCGATACGCTCGCTGAAGAATCGCAGATCTTCATCTATCCGGCCAAGCACTACATCCTGCCCGCAGAACGCATCGAATCAGCGTGCGCAGAGATCAAGGCCGAACTGGACGACCGCCTGCTGCAACTGCGTCACGAAGGCAAACTGCTGGAGGCCCAGCGGCTGGAAGCCCGCACCATGTACGACCTGGAAATGATTCAGGAGGTCGGCTACTGCAGCGGCATCGAAAACTACGCCCGGCACATGGCGGGCCTCAAGCCCGGCTCAAAGCCCTTTACCCTGATCGATTATTTCCCCGAAGACTTTGTGCTGATCATCGACGAATCCCACGTCACCATTCCGCAGATCCGCGCGATGTACGCCGGCGACCGCAGCCGCAAACAGGTGCTCGTCGATCACGGCTTCCGCCTGCCCAGCGCGATGGACAACCGCCCGCTGCAATACGACGAATTCAAGGACCGCTGGAAACAGGTCATCTTCGTCTCCGCCACGCCGGCGCCGTATGAACTGGAACTCTGTGAAGGCGAAATCGTCGAGCAGATCATCCGACCGACCGGACTGGTCGATCCGGAAATCTATGTCTATCCGGCCTCTGACCAGATCAACCACCTCATGGAAGAAGCCAAAAAACGCATCGCCAAAGGCCAGCGGGTACTGGTCACCACGCTGACCAAGCGGCTGGCCGAAGACCTCGCCAGCTTCCTGTCCACCAAGGGCATCCGCTGTAAATACCTGCACAGCGAAATCGTCACGCTGGAACGCATCGACATCCTGCGTGACTTGCGAAAAGGCGAATTTGACGTCCTCGTCGGCATTAACCTGCTGCGGGAAGGACTGGATTTACCGGAAGTGTCGATGGTCGCCATCCTCGACGCCGACAAGGAAGGCTTCCTCCGAAGCGAGACCTCGCTGGTCCAGACCATCGGGCGAACGGCCCGAAATGTCGATGCCACCGTCCTGCTCTATGCCGACAGAATCACTGACTCGATGAAAAAGGCCATTGACGAAACCGAGAGAAGGCGTACAATTCAACTGGCGTATAACGAAAAACACGGCATTACGCCAGAAACGATCCGCAAGGAGATTAAAGAGGGCCTCTCCGATGAACTGAAGGCCCGTAAACGCGCCCAGGAAGCGGTGCATTTCTCCGAAACGGAGTATGACCGGGCCGAAATGCTGGCGCAGTTAGAAAAAGAGATGCTGACCGCGGCCGAAAACCTGGAATTTGAAAAGGCCGCCAAAATGCGGGATCAGATACAACAATTAAAAGACATGCCGGATATTGACGACAAACCCGGCAAAGTCAAACCGGCACCGCCGAAAAAGAAATCGACGAAACGAAAAAGACGAACCACGAATGGACACTAATGACCACAAATTAATATATAAAAAAGAGGTTTTTGATGTTGTGGGCTGCGCCATGGAGGTTTTAAATGAACTCGGACACGGCCTGCTGGAAAAACCTTACGAAAACGCCTTGGTCGTTGAACTTAAATACAAAAAGATTCCTGTACAGCAACAATCACGATACAAAATTATGTACAAAGGAATCCAGGTTGGTGAATATATTCCGGATTTAATTACACATGAAAAGTTAGTAGTTGATACAAAGGTCGTAGAACAAATTACCAGCCTCGAAGTGGGACAGATGATGAATTACTTAAAGATTACCGGCTTAAAAGTCGGTCTCATTCTAAACTTCAAGCGACCTAAATTGGAATGGAAAAGAATTATTTTTTAGAGAATAAAAATACGAATGAACTCAAATAAGCATACATGCTTTTTTAATATTTAGTGTCTATTCGTGTCCATTCGTGGTTCAAACAGAAAGGCTAAACGACGATGAGTGAAATTGTAACGCGAAACCGAAACGAACGCATTGCACGCAAGAACATCAAGAAGCTGGACATCAACAGCGTCCAGCAACTGATTGATATCGCCGTGCAGGAGGACTTTGGCGCCGGCGACCCGACCAGCGAGATCACTGTCTGCGAAAACGAGCGGGCACGCGGCCATTTGGTCAGCCGCGAGGAAATCGTCGTCAGCGGGATGGAACTGGCCGCCGAAATCGTCAAACGCTATGACAAGCGGCTCAAGCTGAAAATCCTGATCCCCGACGGGCATCGCGCCAGCGTCGCCGACAAAATCGGCGTCATCGAAGGCCCCTTGCGATCCATGCTCAGCGCCGAACGCGTCGTGCTGAACTTTCTGCAGCGGCTCTGCGGCATCAGCACCATGACCTGGAAATTCGTCAGCGCCGTCCGCGGCACCAGGGCCAAAATATACGACACCCGCAAAACCATGCCCGGCTGGCGCGAACTGGAAAAGTACGCCGTTCGCTGCGGCGGCGGGTGGAACCACCGCATGAACCTCGGCGACGCGGTCATGTTCAAAGATAACCACATCGCCGAACTGGGACGCAACTTCAAACCCAAGCTGGCTAAGATGATCCAGGAGGCACACGCGAAAAAAGGCGTCAAGTTTGTCGTCGTCGAAGTCGATCACGTCGACGCCCAGTTGGACCGCGTCATTACCATCCCCGGCGTCGATATCATCCTCCTCGACAACATGGGCCAGTGGCAGCTCAAGCACGCCGTGGAACTGCGAAACAAAGTCGGTAAAAAGCCGTTGCTCGAAGCCAGCGGCGGCATCACCCTCAACAATGTGCTGACCGTGGCAAGCTGCGGCGTGGATCGCATCTCCATCGGCGCGATCACCCACTCGGCCATCGCCGTCGATATCGGGCTGGACCGCTTCGACACCGTCGGTCACTATGACGCCATTATTTAACGGCCGCAACCGATGACGATTCCGCTGGATGTTGATACGATTGAAGCCGCCCGGGTAAACACTGCGCTCGGGGCCAAAGTCGTATTGTTTAAATCCACCGCCTCAACCAACGACATCGCCTGGCAGTATGCATCCAACGCCGCCAACAACGGCCTGTGCGTACTGGCCGAGTCACAAAGCAAGGGCCGGGGCCGACGCGGACACGTCTGGTACAGCGAGCCGGGCCAGAGCATCCTGATGTCGGTACTGCTGCTGAACCCATCCATGGATGCCAACCGGCTGACACTGATAACCGCGATTGCCGTCGCCGAAGCCGTGGACGCTTTTGCCAATGTACCCGCCCGCATCAAATGGCCCAACGACATTCTCATCGACGGAAAAAAACTGGCCGGGATTCTCGTCGAAAAGAAAACGGCCGGCTCGCAGCACCACTACGTCGTCGGCATCGGCGTCAACTGCAATCAGCCCAAAGACGCCTTTGACGGCTGCGAACTGCATCTGCCTGCGACCAGCCTGAGGATGGAAACGGAAAAAGAAATCAATCGAAATGCATTGGTCGCCGAGATTTTGGCCTCACTGGAAAAATGGCTGGCAAACGATGACACAAACGCCGTCGTCAACCGCTGGCAACAGCTCAGTGCCCTGCTCGGCCGCCACATCACCGTCGAATCCAACAACCACACCTACAGCGGCTTTTGTCGCGGCATCGATCCCGCCGACGGACTCATCGTCGGCCTCGACGCCGGCCCCGTCAAAATCTTCCCCGCAACCCAAACCACCATACAAACAATCGACTAAAGCCCGCAGGGCTTCAATCACAATAGCCGCGGGTGAAACCCGTGGGATATTGCGACAGAGCCGCCGCCGACCCTAAAAGGGTCGAATAACACACCGCAATCATCATTCAACCCCATTGGGGTTGGGAACGTTTTGTAAAACTTCAAACCACGGGTTCGGCCTTGCGGCCCGCACCCGCGGCTATTGTTATAATCACCCCTTCGGGGTGAAGGAACTCCTCAGTATGTAAACAAATCCCCCAGCTTGTACGTCCCCTCGACCGCGGCGTTAACCGCATCGCGAATCTTCAGCTGCACCCGCCGGCTCAGCCGCCGCCCCTTACACGCCCGGTTGACCATCTTATGCGTAATCTGCTCCGTCGAAGCCGCCACCACATCGTGATGACTCAACCCATGCTCGGCCAACACCCCCTCAAGCGGTTGCGGCCCCAAATCCCGTTCCATTTGTTCCATATATTATTCCTGTTTCGCAGTATGTCATTCCGACCGGAACCATGCGAATGCGAAGCGCAGCATGGTGGAGCGGAGGAATCTATTTTTCAGCCGCCGGAGGCGACTCCTTATTCAAGTTACCACTGAAATAAGGCACCGCTGCGCGAGCTGTTTAAATAGATCCCTCGGCTTCGCTCGGGATGACAATTATTATTAACGTTCCATAAGGCCTTATTGGCCTAATCTTCTTTCTCAACATTCGCATACCACCCAACCGCCAGATCATCCCACGCCGGGTTCTCCGTGTCAACAAGATTCACCTTCTTTTCCCGCCGCCATGACTTAATTTGCTTCTCTCGTCGAATCGCCGCCTCAGCCGTCTTGAACGTCTCCACATGCACCAGCTTTTTCACATGATACTTGCTGGTAAACCCCGCAATCGCCCCCGTCTTATGCTCATATACCCGCCGCTTTAAACTGGATGTCACACCGACATAAAGCGTTCCACTATTGCTGGCCATGAGATAAACGTAGTAGGTTTTCAAAACCTGCAACCCCTAATATCCTTCTCTTAAATGGAATTTTTCTGTTTAAACAGATTCCTCACATCCGTTCGGAATGACACACGGGAAAAACGCCCTATTCCATTTCTACGGCCGGACATAATACGCATTCTGCTGCAGGGCTTCAAGAATAATCGGCCGAAGATTCTCACAATTCGATTCGATCGCAGGCATCCGGTAAGAAAGAGACGAAACAAACTGCTGAATCTCCTGCTCCGTGATCGCATCGCCGCGACTCATTATCTGAATCAACTGATAGAGTGTATTTTCAGAGTCCCAGACAGAGATGACAGTGCAGGACGAATAATCATGGTCCGCCTCCATCCAATCCTGCCTCTTCACCATGCCTTTCAACGTGTCGGTTTCGAACAGAAAACCGTTCCTATTCCAGAGTTCCGAATTTTTGATCTCCAGGAGTTTTTCATAGAGATATAAATCGTCAAAATCGGTAAAGAGCAGCGACAGCATGGGCTTTGGCTTTATGTCGTGAACCGTCTTAGAAAATTCATAACTGGGTACGCCGCTTTTAATCTCAAATAAAGAAGCATCATGCTCCCGGTATTTTTCTTTTTGCACCTGCACCGAACCGCCCGCATGGGTTAAGCCTTGCAATTGATCCGTGGCTTGTGTCCAGCCAATGGAAAAATTCTTCAATTGGTAAAGAACAAAACTCACTTCGGCTAGATCGCTGTCGATGCACACGCGTTTGGAGGTCTCGCGGATGTGTTGAATGTCCCCGAACGGAAAAATAAAAGAAGCATATCCGATCGAAATCGAATCCTTGGGCCAAACAGACTCCCAGTGCTTAATCTCCGGAACATATTCCAATCGCTCCATCGCGTCCGGATCAGCCAATAACTGCTGATAATCCGACAAAATATCCAGCCGTTTTCCAATCGGATGCAGCCGATACGATAACAAGCCGACAAAGCATAAAAGCAGAATCAGAATAAAGACACCCATCTTTTTATTCATAGAATCCTTTCTATTTCTTCTTAAACGGCTTGCTGATCAGGTTCCCGGTCTTCTTAATCGTCTTGGCGGCGAATCCGACGCCTTTGGCGGTGGTATCTACGACGACTTTGGTGCCGTCGTAGACGGCCGCGCCGGCGGTACCGACGGCGCGGGCCGGGGTTTTGATGAACGTATCAACCACCGAACCGGTCTCGTCAATCGCGTCGGCAATCTTCTCGCCGGCTTCAGCCGCGGTGACCCCCGCCCGGCTGCGCACGCCCGTCCAGACATCCTTAAAAAACATATCCTTCACATCGTTATAAAAATCGCCGATATGACTCAGCAGATGCTTCTTGGCCTCCGCCTCGTCCCAGCCTTTAAACGCCCGGCACCGATCCATCGCGGCGTGGCCGGTAATCGTCGTCATAAATCCCGCCCCGATGCCCTGGGCGATGTCATCGACAAACCGCCCGATCCCCGGCACGCGCGACCCCAGCCCCTCGATCAGGTTCTTGCCCATGTTGATATAGTTGACCGTCGCGATCACGTTAATAATATCCGAGAAAATCCCAAGCTGCTCGCTCACCGCCGGCCGCACGCGGTACACCTTCACAATCCGCACCAGCATCACGAGATTGCGATACAGCACGATCAGCAGATCCGCCGACTTATACGGGCTCAGCGTCACCCCCACCATAATATCCCGCATCGAATCCCTCACCTGCTTGGCCGCCTGCAGGTCCAGCTTCTTCAGCGCCGGCTTGATATGATTCAGCTCAATCGCCGTAATCAAAGCCACACACGCATCACGGTCCGCCGGGCTTTGCTCCTCAAGCTGATTTAATGCCGCCGTAATCTGCGCATGATCATCCTCGGACAGATTCTCATTGGCAATCAGCCGCCGGAGAAAACGCTTGAGGTACTGGACATATTTCTTAAGCTGGCGATCCGTGGCCGCGGCCGCGTCGTCAATCGGAGGGCTTTTCAGCGGTTTCGGAAACACCGCCATATTGCCCCACACATACACCACCAGCCAGGCCAACAGCCCCACTACAACCGCCAAAAACGCATACCCGGCCACCGGGTGCATTTCACGCAAAATCTGGTACGCCCGCAACACCTCCAACACCGCAAAAAACGTCAGCAAAACCCCCACCACAATCACCGCCGTCCGAATCAGCTTCCAAATCGTCTTAATCATCGTATCAAACTCCAAAAATTACATGTCGCCTAAGATAGACGCCCAAAGAGCCCCTTTGTTTCACCCATTGTACCCAAACCAGAGGCACAATTTCCAGTCAATTCCCTTTTCCCATCCATAGTCTGACTGTTCGGTGAAATATGGGTTTGTTTGGGTTTGTTTTTGGCTACGCCAGTCCTTCGTATATATTCTTTAGTCCTTATTATTAAATTACTTATAGTTATTTCGATCTCTTTGAAAATGGGTTTGTTTTGCGTTTTAAGGGGGTTAAGTGTTGCATTGATTTTTGGGAAATGGGATTGTTTTTCAAAGAACTTTTGCCACAGAAGACACAGAGATTCGCAGAGAGTTATTAAATGAAAAATATCCCTGAATGATAACCGACTGTTCATTGGGGCACTCCTTCCAATTTTAACTGATTCTTGAATAACAGGGTGGAATTTTCCTTCTTTTTTAAGCTCCTATTCAACATGATATTTAAATTTACTGTATTATATCATATGTTTGATATTCTGCAAACACAAAATGGCGGTTTTCTCTCCGGCCATAAAACCATAGATCTTTACTCTACAAAGACTTATGATTTTATCGCAAAAAACATTCCTCTGTTTCAATCGGTGTCATCTGTGTGGCTAAAAATGAAAAACAACCCCCATCTTGCCAATTCATGACAAATATAGTATCCTAAACCGCTTATGACAGAGCTGAAGAAACCATTGCCGCTGGTGATTCGTGATTGCGGGCAGATGCCTTATGCCGAGGCGCTGGATTTGCAAATGAACCTTTGCGCCCAGCGTATCGCCGACGACATCGACAATACCGTTCTCATCGTCGAGCATCCCGCCGTCATTACCCAGGGCGCCCGCAAATCGGAAAACAAGCTGCTGGCTTCCGAAGAGGATATCGCCTCAAAAGGTATCGAACTGGTCACCGTCGGCCGCGGCGGCGGCACCACCGCCCACAACCGGGGCCAACTGGTCTTTTACCCGATCATCAAGCTTAAAACACTGAAGCTGGACGTGACAGCCTATGTCCGCTCGCTCGAACAGATCGGCATTGAACTGCTGCAATGGTTGGGGGTCGAGGCAACCCGCGTCAAGGGCAAGCCCGGCCTCTGGGTCGGCGACAAAAAGATTGCCTCACTCGGCGTCCAACTCAAAAAATGGGTCAGCTTTCACGGCATGGCCATCAACATCAACAATGACTTGAGCATTTTTAATCACTTCGTGCCCTGCGGCTTGGAAGGCGTCGAGATAACCTCGGTGCAGAAAGAAACACAAAAACAAATCGACCTGCCAAAACTCAAAATCAAACTCAGCGAACTGCTGCTGTTAACCTTTGCACATGAACATGAAAAATTAACCACGGAATTCACGGAAGAACACGGAAAACAATAAATATGTCAGAAAACAACACCCATAACCCACGACGCCTGCCGCCGTGGCTGAAACGCCGCCTCGGTGCGGGCCAGACCTTTCATCAAACGCATCACACGCTGGACAAACTGGGTCTGGAAACGATCTGCACCAACGCTAACTGCCCCAACCGCGGTGAATGCTGGAGCCGGGGCACGGCGACGGTTTTGATCCTCGGCAACATCTGCACACGCAACTGCAAGTTCTGTTCGGTCGGTCACGGCAAACCCCTGCCCCCGGACGACACCGAACCGGACCGCGTCGCGCAGATGGCCGCCGAAATGAAACTGAAATACCTCGTCATCACCAGCGTGGACCGGGATGACCTCGACGACGGCGGCGCGGGCCATTTTCGAGACGTCATCATGCGCTGCCGCGCCGCAATGCCCGAAATGGAATACGAACTGCTGGTGCCGGACTTTCGAGATTCTCAGGACAAATCCCTCGACATTCTTACCGAAGCCCTGCCGTTCGTCTTCGGCCACAACGTCGAAACCGTTCCGTCTCTCTACAAAACCGCCCGTCCCGGCGGCGTCTACGAACGCTCCCTGGCCCTGCTGGAAAAAGCCAAACAAAAATGGCCCGACACCCAGACCAAATCCTCACTGATGCTGGGCCTCGGCGAAACCGACGATGAACTGATGGCCGTCTTAAAAGACCTACGGGCGATCGGCTGCGACCGGATCTCACTGGGCCAGTACCTCAAACCCAGCGCCGAATCGCTCGATGTCGTCGACTATATCACACCCGAAAAATTCCAGTGGTGGGAAACACAAGCCCGCGAATTGGGCTTTACCTGGGTCCAAAGCTCACCCTTCACCCGAAGCTCCTACCACGCGGAGGAAAAATAATGGTCAGACCTCAGTGGCCAGTCTTCAGTCCTCAGGGATAGAAAAGGAGACAGCAAAATTTAATTGGAAGGAGAAAACGATGCGGAATTATCATAACCTGAAAGCATTTCAGTTGGCCGACGAACTGACGATAATGATCTATCGAGCAACGAAGGAAGTTCCAAAGGAAGAGATATTTGGCCTCACAAGCCAACTCCGGCGTGCAGCAGTTTCGACAACCTCAAATATTGTTGAAGGCGCGTCAAGAAAGTCTCAAATCGATTTTCTGCGTTTTATCGATATCGCCTATAGCTCTGCCTGTGAAGTTGAATACCAAAGATCACGGGCACACCGCTTGAATTACCTGAAACAATCAAACAAGCAGGATCTGCTCCAAAAAGCATCCGAAACAGCAAAAGGCCTCAACGGTCTCATCAAATCCCTGCGTCCAAAACCCTGAAACCTGAGGACTGAAGCCTGACCGATCTTATCGGACGCATTAATAACATCTTAATATTTTCTTGACATTTAGCAATTTAGATGTTATAGTAGCCTTTACTGATATTCGTAGAGGACTGTTATATGCGTAAAAACAGACAAATCCGGAATAAGCAAAGCGGCATCGCACTGGTGATCGTGCTGATTTTCATCACGATCTTTTCAAGCTTGTCCGTCTGTATGTTCAGCATGTCGGCCAATAATATCATCGCCGTCGAAAATGTCCACCAAAGCTCGGCCGCCCGCAGTTGCGCCGAATCGGGGCTGGAAACGATCCGTTACTATGCAAGCAAGGTCACCCTGCCCGGCACCACAGATGAAAGTGAACGTTTCGACGCATTTGCCGCTTCCATGCAGACCCATCTTAACGGGATTTTCAACGTGAGCTATGACGCCGGTGCGCAGCTTCTGACCATCGGTTCATCCCAGAACCTCATCCGTTTAAGCGATGTCTCCAGCCAGGGATTTTATGCCAAGATCACGCCTGACGGTACAGACGGTATTACGATTCATGCAACCGGCACGTCAGAAGCCATCAAACGAACGATTGCTGTCGGTTTCTCATACGGTCAAAAATACGCATCGGTCTTTGACTACGGCGTTGCAACCAAGGGCCCTATTCTTCTGAAAAGTCTTTCACTGGCCGGCGTCAATGCCGCCGGCGAATCAAATGTTTATATCGAAAGCCTTGACACCACCGCAGCACTGGATATCCAGAATGCCCAACTCGCCGGCGATGTCAGCATTGCCAATCCCTATGCATCCGTTTCCATGAGCGGCGGACAAAGTTCGATTGGCGGCGAAACCGGCGTCACGGCGGTTGAAAATCATGTGGAAACCGGCGTTCCTGTCACGGAATTCCCCGTCCCCGACCCTACCATATTTGAACAGTATGTCGATGGCGTGACGATTAATTCTTCAACAGACAAAAATTTCTTTAAACAAAACGAAGTCCTGGAAAACGTCCGCATCGCGGCCAATACGGACCCCAAATTTACCGGCCATGTTCAAATTGTCGGCGTTCTCTATATCGAAAGCCCTAACGTCGTGGACTTCGGCGGTAATTGTGATATCACCGGCGTGATCGTTGCCGAAGGCGATTACGCCGATAACTCCGGCGATAATGTCCTGTCTTTCCGGGGCAATGTCAGCAGCGAAAGTGTCGCTGCACTGCCCGAAGAGGCCCGGTATGACGGTCTGCGTGAGGAAACGGGCACCTGTATCCTGGCTCCCGGCTTTGCCCTCTCTTTCGGGGGCAGTTTTGATACACTGAACGGCTGTATTGTCGCTAACGGCGTGGTCTTTTTCGGCAGTGCCGGCGGTGAAATCGGCGGGTCGATTCTCAACTACTCTGACGAAGAAATGCAACTGACCGGCGGAGACATCACCTTTAATCGGTCCGGAATTCTCGATACGCCCGCGGGGTTTATCCCTGACATCGAAATGCAGTACGAACCCGCCACTTACGAAGAGGTCCTGTAGTGCTGCAGGGGACATGCTTCATTCCCTCTAAGCATGTCATTATGTCACAATAAAGGAATTATACCACCACAACCTCGCTTTTATACGTATTAGAATTTTGTTAAAAATATTACTTTTTCATAACCTTACGGACCCGCATCATTTAATGCTCTTTCCATTTTATTCATCGTTCGGCACTCACTCTTTTATCGGACAATCATCTGCATCCAGCCGGTTTATATTTGGCGGCCCGTTTTTTGAATCGTAGGCTTTAAACGGTTAATGATAAGTATTTTGTTTATCAGTTTAGTAGAGGACCGAACGATGATTACTCAAAAAAAGCAAAAAGGAATTGCGCTTGTAATCGTGCTGATTTTTGTGACCATTTTTTCAGCACTGTCGGTGTCAATGTTCAGCATGACATCCAACAACGTTGTCACGGTTGACAATGTGCACCAAGCCAATGAGGCACGGTCTTGCGCCGAATCCGGGTTGGAAATGATTCGCTATTACACCGGACAGGTGACCATCGACGGCTTAACGCCCGAAGATGACCGTTTTGCATCACTGGCCAGTCAGCTTGTGACTCTGGTCAATGACGCATCAGACACCACCTCAGCCTATTTCCATGATTCCCTAGAACCTCATGTCCATGTTGGGTTCAGTCAATCACCCATCATGCTCAGCGAATCCGATGGTATGGGTTTTTACGCGCGGATTACCCCTGACGACACAGATGGTTTTAGTATCACTATCACCGGTGCTGCCGATTCGCTGGAGCGAACCATTGGCGCCGGCTTTACGTACGGCGTTCACGAAACGTCCGTCTTCGACTACGGTGTTGCCACCAAAGGCCCTTTGAGTATGCAGGGTAATATTCTACTGGACGGTGTGAATATTTCGGTCGAATCGGATGTGTATATTGAAAGCATGGACTATAATAACGCGCTGGAGATCATCGGTAATTCCCAGATCGCCGGCGATGTGAGTATTGTAAACCCTGACGGTACGGTGACGCTCCAGGGCGGAAAAGCCGGTATCGGCGGGGAAACCGGTGAGGATGCGATTGACAATCACGTCGACATCGGCGTAGAAGCGACGGAATTCCCCTATCCCAATACCAGCCACTTTGAACAGTTTGTCACCGGCATCACGATTGATTCCAGCACGACTGAGACCACACTGGCCGCCGACGGCGTTTATGACAACATCCGCATCGCAGCGGGGACGAATCCCCATTTCAGCGGTAATGTGCAGCTCAACGGTATTGTTTTTATCGAAACACCCAACGTGGTCACATTTACCGGTAATGTCGATATCACGGGCATTATTGTCGGTGACGGTGATGTTACGGATAATTCCGGAACGAATCAGATCAATATCACCGGTAACGTCGGCAGCCTGGCCGTGGATGCGAAGGTGCTGGACGAAAACGGGGAAGAAACCGAAGAGTATGTGTTGTCTGATCCCAAATTTGACGAAGTCCGCGATGAAACCGGCACCTTTTTAATGGCTCCCGGGTTTGCCATTTCGATGGGCGGCAGCTTCGGGACATTGAACGGTGCGATTGCGGCTAACGGTATCGAGTTTTTCGGCAACGCCGGCGGTGAAATCGGCGGTTCGATTGTCAATTACTCCAACGAACCTATGACACTAAGCGGCAATAATGACCTGTTCTTTAACCGCTCGGGCATCACCGATGTCCCCGCGGGCTTTGTCCCTGAGATCGTGATTCACTATGATCCCAGCGCCTATGCCGAAATCCACTAACAATTTCCATCTTGTTTTAACATACACCGGCGAGTTGACTTTTTTCGCCGGTGTTTTTTTCAATTTCCCAACAATCCCTTTAAACTTCCTTCATATATCTATTTTCCTTCCTTATTAAGAAAAGTTTATCGGACTGACTTCTTAAAATAATCTTCTTTTTAATTTGGCCGGGCCTTCTTTGATTCTTATATTTTATTTAGATGTAAGTACTCTATTTTTAGCTGGGAGGCTAAAACCATGTTCAGGACGAAACAACAAAACAGACAAAAAGGTATCGCACTGGTAATCGTGCTGATCTTCGTGACAGTCTTTTCGGCGCTGTCGGTATCGCTGTTCACGATGTCGACAACTTCGGTACAGGCATCGACGAATCATCGCTCGGCCAACGGTGCGCTGAACGCAGCTCAGTCCGGGCTTGAATTTGCCAAGTACCTGGCCTCATCCAGCGGCACGATTGACGTGGTGCTGGATTACCAAGCGTATAAAGACGGTGATTTCTCCAGTGAGGCTGACACCATCTGGAGTAACCTGTGCAGCAATCTGCAGAGCCAGCTTTCCGGGTGCAGCAGCGGGGAAAACTGGATTCAAACCAGCGCGACAGCTTTTGACGGTTCCGGCTCGACGTTTACCGTTCGTTTTGAACGATCCGGTTATACCATCAGCGCCGTTTGCACCGGTGCGGATGCGGGCATCGAACGAACGGTCAAACTGAGCTTTGAAATCGGCAAAGAGGACGACGAGATCCTCAACTATGGTATCGTCGGACGCGGACGTATGTGGCTGACGGGTGACACCACGATCTACGGCGACATCTACAGTTCCTGGACGAATGCGAGCGTGTCGCCTTTTAATATGACCGAAGACTCGACGGTGCTGGGAACCATCAATACCGCCATTTCCAAAAGCACCATTGACAGCAAGAGTTGGGATCTTGAAACGCTGGACAGCAATGGCAAAGCCATGTTTGAATTCTCGGAAACAGTCTATGACGCGGGCGGCTGCGAAGTCAGTGACAGCTACGGCACGGAGCTGAACGGCTACCTGGTCGATTCGGAAGGCAACTACGTCTATGACGCCGAAGGGAACCAAGTAGCAGTGGATTATTCGACGCGTATTACCAGCAGCGGCGACGAAATCCAGGGCACTCACGAAGGTATCAATTACGGTGAAGACAAGGGCACGATTGACGATTACCTTGACATTGACACTTATGACACAAGCTACTACACCAATGAAATGTCATTAACCACCATCGAGCCTGTCACGACCACTGAAACCAGGACCATCAGAACCGGCAGATGGCCTAACTATACTTACACCACCGAAGAAGTGGAAGTCCCCGTGACGACCCGAGAATATTTCCCTCATGGTGAGGGGGGCTATGATGTTTCCAAGTCCGGCAGTGTGACCCTGGACCGATACACTTATGAAGACACAACGTTTACCAATGCGATTCTGCCCGCCAATCAAAACGCCCTGTTTAAAAACTGCACCTTTGAGGATGTACTTTATATCGACTGCTCAACACAGACCAGCAGCGAATACAATAACGTTCGATTTGAAAACTGTGAATTTAACGGCGTGATCGTCACGAATACACCCGACGAACTGAACTGGCGGTATAACGCACTGTACTTTACCGGTTCGGCGAACTTCAACAACACCTCGGATATCCAGGAAGCAACGATTCTGGCGCCTCACTTTAACGTGAACCTGGGTGACGCCAATAACGGCGAAGTGGAAAGCGACGAAAATATCATTACGGGGGCTGTGGTCGGCGGCATTGTAGATATTCGCGGTAACGCGGAGATTTTCGGGACGGTGATCTCGATGTGTGACACGTCGCAGTGGACCAGCGGTTTTGTCACGAATATCGGTGCGACCCTGAACGACGGCGGTTCTGAAACGACGTCCGTGGAAGATGTGGGCACGATTAACATTACCCCCGACAGGGAACAAACGCTGTTCCCCGGGCTGAAAGAATATCCCTGTACGATCTCACTGAGCCCTCAATTTAACACCTATGAAGAAGCCCATTAAGAAATCCTTGAACTCCACACTAGACTGAAAGGGAATACGATGAATAAGACACTGATATGCCTGCTGCTTGTGATGCTGGGATTTGTTCTGCTGGGAGGAACTCAGGCTTTTGCGGAAGATGATCCTGACGGCGGGACCTATGAACTGTCTCCCAGCGGGCTGCAGAGCTGCTTTGATATCGGCACGGTCAACCTGACAGAGGAAGATCCCGAACCCGCAGAACCTCAACCCAGTGAATAAGTATAAGACGCCGTCTTCATGCTGAACACAGTGCCGTCCGGAGATGATTTCCGGACGGCTTTTTTTATTGCCGTCATTGACGGACGATCTCGACGAAAACTGCCCCTGCCGATGAATGCAATTTACTCTCTCGTTTGCACTTCTGGATTTTTTTTAAGCTTTTGATAGATTAGGACCGGCAGGCCAATGAGTAAAATGAGCGGATAGAATACAATCAGCAATATTATGTTAATGGCCCGATCAATGCCGGGTGTTTTCGGCGCCCAGGTCTTTCGCCACAGTTTGCCAATCACGCCTGTTTCAAATCGTATGCTTTCAAAGGGCATATAAGACGCGACCGGATTGATGGCTTCATTGGAGCCGCAGTTGGGGCAATAGTGGTCCAGCGGATTGCAGGGCTGCAGACAGGCCGGACACAGCGGGATTGCATCGTCGGCGACGGTTGTTTCGAGGTGCATATCGTGATTTTCGTGTTCGGTTTCCATATGTATTTAGACGCTTCATCGGCCTGACTGTTGCCGAGAATCAGATTTATTCACGTCTTGTCGAAAACTTTTTATACCGTTCCTTCGGAATTTAAAAAAGGAAACTGTATTCATTTTCCGGGGATTAAAATCCCCGGCTACTGTATTTTGTCCCTCCGGGGCAACTGTTTTCAACAAAGCCGTTCAACTTTGCTCCGCATCTATCATAATCGCATATGCATCGGTCTAGAAAAAGTTCTCTGACTATCGCCCTTTTCGGGGCGATGATTCTGTCTGACACCCAGGTTCTGAGTATTTATCGTGCAATGCCGAGGCGGCGCAGGGTGGCTTGTGCCCATTTGGCCGAGCGAATTTGTGCCCAGAACAACAGCCACATCGCGACGATCCACAGGCCTGTGAAACGCAGATAAAACAGGACTTTCCAGAAAGTCGAACCGCCTGCTTTGGCCCATCCGCCACAGAGTAATTCACCCGGGGTCCAAACGGTGCCGACCAGTACGCCCGGCAGGACTTTCTGCCAGGGAATCAGCACCATCACCAATAACAGTGAGACAAAGAACGAGCGGGTCACATGGTTGATACCGCCGAGGCGGCCGGTGAGCGAGATTTTCAGACACATCAGCAGAGACAGGCAGTACAGCATGGCGGCCATGAGAACGAGGAAGTTGCAGACCGCGACAAGAATACTGAGGGGCCGACAAGGAATTTTGAACGGCTCTTTAGGCTCGGCAGGAGCCTGATCTTGGGTTTCTATGGGCATGTCGGCGGGGATATCATCCGCCGGGTCTTCGAGCATGAGTTCTTTGTCAATTTCGGCCGCTGCCGGCTCACCGGGCTCGACGACTGCCGACAGAGAAACGGGTGCTGAAACAGAAACGGATTCTTTCGCCTGCTCCTGAACCGGTGCTTTCTCGCAGGACTTTTTCGGACATCCTGCACACTTCACGCAAGCAGCCTGTTTGGCTTTGCAGGAAACACAGGCTGATTTGTCTACGAGATTCAGGCGGTCCAACCAGAAGATCATCTGCGGAACCAGCAGCCCGATGAAGATCACCCAGAACAACAGGTTCTTCATGGAGCGGCAGGCGCCTACGGCCTCCAGTGAATCGGTTGTATCGACAATGTCCTGCGGTTTGTTTGCGGTCGGTTCCACGCTAAACTCCTTTTAAAAAGATCAAAAATTAAATATTAAAATGTCAAAATATCGTCGGCCTGCGGCCGGGCTGTTTAAATAGATTCCTCGCTTACGCTCGGAATGACACTCTTCAGTCTTTGCAGCCGCTTCAGACATTGCTCGGTGGGCACGGCCCACCCTACATTCCTGCATACCCGCCGAGTGAGACCGTCCCGAAGCAGGATGCTTCGGCTACAATTTCCGGAATGTATGATAGGCGGCTTCGATTGTTTTTTCAATATCTTTTTCGGTATGGGACAGCGAGATAAACATGGCCTCATAGGCACTGGGGGCCAGATAAACGCCTTTTTCGAGCATTCCGGCGAAGAATTGCTTGAATTGTGCGATATGGGTGGTCTGGACGTCGTCGAAGTTTTTGATGGGCTTTTCGGTGAAAAACATGCCGAGCAGGGAGCCGACTCGGTTGATTTGAATGGAAACGGCGGCTTTTTGTGCGGCTTCGGTCAGGCCGACCTGCAAATCAATGCCTTTTTCTTCGAGCTGGTCGTAAACGCCGGGGGCGGCGAGTGCATCCAGCGTTGCGTTGGCGGCGGCGGTGGCGATGGGATTGCCGCTGAGTGTGCCTGCCTGATAGACCGGGCCGGTGGGGGCCAGATGGTTCATGATGTCTTTGCGTCCGCCGAGTGCGGCCAGAGGGAGGCCGCCGCCGATGATTTTGCCCAGACAGGTCAGGTCGGCGTTGACGCCGTAACGCTGTCCGGCGCCGCCGGGGGCGATGCGGAAACCGGTGATGACTTCGTCGAAGATCAAGACCGCTTTGTGCTCATCGCACAGGGTTCGCAGGGATTGTAAGTATCCGGCTATCGGCAGAACCACGCCCATGTTAGCGGCGACGGGTTCGACAATGATACCGGCGATCTGATCGGGGTAGTTTTGGAAGGCGCGGGCGACGGCTTCGGTGTCGTTATAGGGGACGACGATGGTTTGCTCGGCGATGGCTGCGGGGACGCCGGCGCTGGAGGGTGTGCCGTGTTCGGCCAGGCCGGAACCGGCGGCAACGAGCATGCAGTCGCTGTGGCCGTGGTAGCAGCCGACCATCTTGATGACTTTGTCGCGGCCGGTGAAGCCGCGGGCGAGACGGACGGCGGTCATGGCGGCTTCGGTGCCGCTGGAGACCATGCGGACCTGCTCGATGGCATCGAAGGCGGCAATGATTTTTCGGGCCAGTTCGGTTTCGCCTTGCGTGGGGGCGCCGTAGGAGGTGCCCTGCTCGACGGCACGCATGATAGCCTGACGGACCTCCGGGTGGGAATGGCCGAGGATCATCGGACCCCAGGAGCCGACATAGTCGATGTAGGTGTTGCCGTCGATATCGGTGATGTTGGAGCCTTTGGCCGAGGCGATGAACAGCGGATCGATGTCGACGCCGCCGAAGGCGCGAACGGGTGAATTGACGCCGCCAGGGAGAACGGTTTGCGATTGTTTAAATGCCTGTTTGCTTTTATCGTGCTGCATTGTGGCCTCATATCTAAATACTTTGAATTTCAAAGCAGTCATTATATAAGGCTTAAAGCAAAATCACAAACAAGAAAAGTTTTCTAATCATCGGACAAGCCTGAAAATGTTACTGTCTGGACCGAGCCTTTTTTAACCGGGAATTGCATTTGACGATATCGGACAACACACGCCATTCCATCGGCGTTATCAATACGGGCTTGAGTTAGTTTACCGTCCTGCCACTGCATATCGACTTCGGTTCCGCCGCGGGCGTGGAGGCCTTTCACGCTGCCGGCTGACCACTCGGCGGGACAGGCGGGCAGCAGTTCGATGAGGTAGCCTTTTTGTGAGTCGCCGACGTGAGACTGAATGAGCATCTCGGCGATGCCGGCGGTTGCGCCGAAGTTGCCGTCAATCTGAAACGGCGGATGCATATCAAACAGGTTTGAGATCGTGCTTTTACGCAGCAGTGCTAACACATTCTCGTAAGCTTTTTGGGCTTCATGGAAGCGTGCCCAGAAATTAATAACCCATGCCCGTGACCAGCCGGTGTGTCCGCCGCCGTGGGCGAGGCGATAGTCAATCGTTTTGCGAGCCGCAGCGACCATGTCGGGGCTGTCATAGACATTGTACTGGTGGCCCGGATGTAATGCAAACAATTGCGAGATATGCCGATGGCCCGGTTCAGGCTCGTCGAACGGCAGTGCCCATTCCATCAGGCGGCCATCATTACCAATTGCCGAAGGAGCAAGATTGGCTTTCGCTTTTTGGACTTCTTTGACGAAATCATCGTCAATGTTCAAGATTGTCGCCGCTTCGAGTACGTTGGTAAACACGTCCCAAATAATCTGCTGACTCATGGCACAGCCCATGGAAACATGGGCTTTCTGTCCGTCTTTGGACAGATATGTATTTTCCGGCGAGGTTTCAAGACCCGACACCAGTTTGCCGGTTTGCGGATGCGGCACCAGATAGTCGAGGTAAAACAGCGATGCTTCTTTCAGGACGGGATAGGCGTGTTCTTTCAGGAACGCTGTGTCATTGGTGAATCGGTAATGCTCCATGAAGTGCTGGCTGCACCAGCCGATGCCATGCGGCCACATGCCGTACTGCGCGTTTCCAAACGGCGACGTGTGCAGCCACGCATCGGTGGTATGATGAGCCACCGCCCCGCGGCAGTGGTACATCTCCTTTGCGGTTTGTTGTCCGCTGGGGATCAGGTTTTCTAAAAATTCGAAAAACGGGCCGTGGCATTCGGACAGATTGGTCACTTCAGCCGGCCAGTAGTTCATCTGTATATTGATATTGACGTGGTAATCGGCATTCCAGGGTGATGTTAAGCCATCGGCCCACAGTCCCTGCAGATTAGCAGGCATCCCGCCGGGACGCGACGAACTCATTAGCAGATAGCGGCCGTATTGGAAATACAGGGCGACTAAGGCGGGATCGGTACCGCCGGCCTTGACCGCTTCCAGCCGCTTGTCGGTTGGGGCGGTGTCTTTTTCCCAGCCTCCGAGGTCCAGGCTGCACTGGCTGAACAGCCGGTGGTGTTCGGTGACATGATCGGCTTGCACCTGTTTGTCCTTTTTCGTCATGGCCGCGGTGATGGTTTGCCGGCAGGCTGTTTGGCGGTCATGTTTGAGCGGTGTGTAGGGATCGGTTTTGTTATAATCGGTCGCGGCGGCGATGAAAAACGTCACGGCGTCAGCGTTTTCGACCAGCATCGCCTGCTGGTCGGTGTGTACGCTGCCGCCGGCGGTACGGGCCTTGAGCTGACAATGCCACTTTACGCCAAGGTGTTTTCCATCGTGAGCGGCTTGGCCAAACATTTCGAGCGTGTCATCGCCGGTAACCACCGTTGAAAAGTCCGCGGGCCGGTCGAGTCGGGCCCGTAACGAAATCTGCCCCTTTTGATCGGCAGTCAGACAGACAACGATCACATCATCGACCGGGGAAGCGTACACCTGACGTGTATAGGTGACGCCGGCCATCGTGAACCGGGTGGTTGCGATAGCGGTATCGAGATTCAAGTCGCGATAGTAATTGGACACTTCTGCGGGATTCAGCAGTTCCAGATGGAGGTCGCCGAGGGTTTGATAACTTCGGGGGCTGATACGCGGGGCCATGACGGACTGGAGTACCTTCTGGGCTTTGCTGTATTGGCCGTCGAACCAGAGGTTTCGCGCGCGGGCCATCGTTTCGGCAAAATTGGGTTTTCCCTGCGGTACGGGCGGCCCGGCCCAGACGGTGTCGTCGTTGAGCTGGATGCGTTCGTCGGCGGTTTCACCGAAGACCATCGCCCCGAGCCGTCCATTGCCAACCGGCAAGGCTTCGAGCCATTCGGAGGCCGGCTGTGAATACCAGAGCTTGCAGGGGTGAGGGGATCTGTCGTGCGACTGACTTGAAAACATAGAACAGCCCCCCAGTAAACACATTATGATGACCGCAACACACAGACCCTTCTTCATGCCAACGTCCTTTCCTTTCTGTCCAGATACCCCATTGAATTCAAGCAATTTCAATTAGAAAAAAGATTCGATGGCATACTGTAACGGAAAAGACATAAAAAAACACCCCATTTAGCGCATGAAAGCCGCCAATTTACGCATCAACAGGGCAATCGGTGCCTGCGAAGAAATGGCATGGAGATGTATTTTTCACGTCTTTATTGTAAGTTGACAATGATACGCCCGGTGATTTGCCCGGCGAGCATTTGATCGATTTTCTCGCTGAGCTGGTCCAGTGTAATCTCGGTCGAGAGTTTTTCCAGATTTTCGAGCTTCCAGGGGCCGGCCAGTTTCTTCCAGATTTCCCTGCGTGTCTTGAGCGGGCAACTGACACAGTCGATTCCCAGCAGCGATACTCCGCGCAAAATAAACGGATAGACGGTTAAATTCAACTCGGGCGATGCCACGTTGCCGCAGCAGGTTACGACGCCGTTGGGCAGTGTGGACTTGATCGCAGCGGCGAGAATATCCCCGCCGACGGTATCCATCACGCCGGCCCATCGCACCGGCTCCATCGCCCATGTGCTGTTTTGGAATTCGTCACGGGGGATAATATCATCAACTCCAAGCTCCTTCAGGAACGGATCGTCCGGTTTGCCGGTCACCGCGACAACGGTATAGCCTTCTTTTTTCAGCATCGCCACGGACATACAGCCGACGCCGCCGGTGGCACCGGTGACAAGAATGGGGCCGTCTTCGGGCTTGACCAGCGGAGTGAGTTTGAGCATGGAATAGGCCGCGGTGAAACCTCCAACTCCGTAGATCATCGCGGTCCTGAGCGAAAAGGATTCGGGGAGTTTGACGACCCAGTCGGTCGGAACGCGAACATACTGGCCGAAGCCACCGGGGGTTCGGGTTCCCATGTCGGGCCCGTTGACAATGACTTCATCGCCGGGTTTGAACTCGGGCGATGCGCTTTCTTCGACGACACCGGCGGCATCGATGCCCGGTGTGTGCGGGTATCGGCGCGTGACACCGCGATTTCCGGATGCTGATAACGCATCTTTATAATTCAGCGACGAATAATGAATCCGCACGAGTAAATCCCCGACGGGTAGTTGATCCACTGTTTTTTCATCGATACGACGTTCGTAAACGCCTCTTTCAACTTCATGTACCACCAACGCTTTGAAACTTTTTTCCATATTCAATAAACCTCACTTTGCATGAGATAGCTATTCATTAAAATGAGTGGGTCTGTAAGCCGAGTTCTGTACTCCCGAGGGAGTGACGGTCATTACACTCGACCAGCCGTTGCCGGCCGGCTCTGCTGACAGATTTCTCCATCAGCAAGCAACCTACCCGCTGTGGATATCCGGGCCAAACACACAGCATACTTGGTCTTGCAGGCGGTGGGGTTTACCGTGCCGCCGCTGTCACCAGCGACGCGGTGCGCTCTTACCGCACCGTTTCACCCTTACCTGTGCCCCGAAGGGCCATCGGCGGACTGTTCTCTGTGGCACTTTCCCGCGGGTTGCCCCGGGTGGCCGTTAGCCACCACCGTTGCCCTGCCCTGCTCGGACTTTCCTCCGGATGTTTTTCAATCCGGCGACCGCCCGACCCACTCATTACGTCATTATACACATAATTGCCCAATCGGAAAGACATTCTCCGGGACGTAATTAAAGCTATTCTAAGTCTCAAACGGAAAGATGTTCGGAATTCTTTCCGAAAAAAGTCAAAAATTGCATCATTAAAGAGACTCCCAAGAGAACCATCAATATCTTTTAGTTCTTTCTAGAAAAGAAGTTACAAATACACCGACATGCTTCCCCACCGTTATCATCCCGCCGAAACGATCATTGAACGTTTGAATGACCTACCCCCTGTCGTTTCTGCGTAAATAGCAATAAGTTATGTTGTAGATCGCCGGAGGATAGATTATAATTTTATCGTCTATACGGCAATCGCAACTATTTTGCGGAGCTGCGATAACACATTCTCATGCAATCAATATAAAGAAGGAAGGATTATGCTGAAAATCGATCTTTCAGGACTCTGGCGAGTTCAAGATACTCGCGGCGACTATGCAATGACTGCGACTGTGCCCGGCTGCGTTCACACCGATTTACTGAATGCCGCGATGATTGAAGCCCCCTACGATCGCGACAATGAAAACCGGCTTCAGTGGATCAGTGACCGCACATGGATTTACAGGCGAGATTTCGAGGTTTCGCCCGAGGTGCTGGGCCACAAGAAAATCATTCTGAACTGTGAGGGGCTGGATACATTCGCGACCATTAAAATCAACGGCCGCAACATCGCTCACACAGACAACATGTTCAGAGATTACTTTTTCGATATTCAATCATTCCTGCGCATCGGAACCAACCGCATACAGATTACATTTAAGCCGGTCCTGCCTTTTATTCAAAAGCAACAAAAGCAGCAGGATCTTCTTTGCATGATGGAATTTAAAGGCAGCGGCCATATCCGTAAAGAGCCGTGCAATTTCGGATGGGACTGGGGCCCCAAGCTCATCACCTGCGGCATCTGGAAAAACATTCAGATCCTGGCATACACTCTTGGACGGATCGAGAGCTGCCTGATCCAACAGACGCATTCTTCTCAACAAGTACGATTGCACATTGATGTTGATGTTGACAAAGTCTCTTCGTCTGCGGCAACTGTCGAGGTGATTGTGAAATACAGAAACAAGGCGGTTGCTTCCACAGAAACATCTGTCCATCGGCGAAAAGCGGCTGCCGATCTTGTCGTTAAAAATCCGCAGCTATGGTGGCCGAGCGGGATGGGCAAACAGCCCTTGTACGATATTTGCTTCACATTAAAGGACGCTTGCGGAAACAGTCTCGACCAATGCACTAAAAGGATTGGTCTGCGGCGTCTTGAACTTCGTCAGAAACCTGACAAACAGGGACGTTCTTTTGAATTTCTCGCCAACGGAAAACCGTTCTTTGCCAAGGGTGCGAACTGGATTCCGGCCGATTGTTTTGCCAACCGAGTGACATCGGAGCAATACCGCAACCTGCTTGAAGCGGCGGTGGATGCCAACATGAACATGATCCGGGTTTGGGGCGGCGGTATTTATGAAAGCGATATTTTCTATGATCTCTGCGATGAGCTCGGCCTCTGCGTCTGGCAGGATTTCATGTTCGCCTGTTCCACCTATCCAATCAATGAGGCTTTTCTGGATTCCGTTGAACTGGAAGCCGTCGATAATATCAAACGCCTGCGTCATCATCCTTCGATTGCGCTCTGGTGCGGCAACAATGAGCTTGAAATGGGCATGGGGATCGACCGGTGGTACGATAAGGGCATGAGCTGGTCCGATTACAGCGGTCTGTTTGACACCTTACTGCCTAAGCTCGTTTCTAAACATGACCCGCAACAAGCCTACTGGCCATCGAGCCCCCACACGCCGGTCGGCGACCGTAATATCTATAACTGCCCGGACAGCGGCGACGCCCACCTGTGGGATGTCTGGCATGGGATGCAGCCTTTCGAGTGGTATCACAGCGCCAACCATCGCTTTGTCAGCGAGTTCGGCTTCCAGTCGTTTCCGGAACCTGCCACGGTCCATTCATACACCCAAAAACAGGACCGGAATATTGCCAGCCGCGTCATGGACCATCACCAGCGAAGTGATCGGGGCAATGCGCGAATCATGGCCTATATGCTTGAATGGTTCCAGATGCCGAAAGATTTTGAAAGCAGCCTGCAGCTGAGCCAGATTCTTCAGGCGTTGTGCATCAAATTTGCCGTGGAGCATTTTCGCCGGCAAATGCCCCGCTGCATGGGAACGCTGTACTGGCAGCTAAATGACTGCTGGCCGGTTGCCAGTTGGTCTTCGATTGATTATTTCGGACGATACAAAGCCCTGCACTGGGCGGCGAAACGGTTTTTCTCGCCGATTCTGGCTTCGACACTTCAATTAAAAAACGGAAAAACCGCCGTGTATCTGTGCAACGATTCTTACCAGACGCGGTCCGTGAAGCTTGTGTGGGAATTGTTTACGACGGCCGGAAAGTTGATCGCTTCGGACCGGCAAACCGTGAATGCAACTGCCTTTCAAAGCCGGTGCGCGGAAACACTGGATTTTTCCGATTCTCTAACGCACTACGGGCCCGATAAGCTGGTACTGCGTCTCACCGTCATGGCCGGTCAAAAAGTACTCAGCGACAATACCCACTTTTTCTGCCGGCCCAAACACGTTGACGTACAAAAGCCCTCATTTAAAATTAAAGTACAGAAAACCGGCAACGACTCTTTCGAAGCGGTCATCACAACCAACCGGCCCACCTTCTGGACCCGGCTGAACACACAAAACGATAACGCACACTGCGGCGATAACTTTTTCGACCTCTTCCCGGGTGAAGAAAAAAGAGTCTCCATCCAATGTCCGGAACAAGGAGCCAAGGCTCCGAAGATTACGGCATCCAGCCTGTGGTCATTGTATCATCGGGAATCGTTGTTTTGAAAAGGAATGCGTCCATCCGGCCTTACAGTGAATACCTTTTTTCGCAGAATGGATCTTACAGGATGGGTTTGTCCACATCGGGGCCTGTTTTTTTGATTGCCAGCTCCCGGATATGAGCGATGATGACCGGGAAGTGCTGCTTCGGTTCCAAGGTATCAGTGTCTTTATCCGGCGAGATAATTTTGAGAATGTCCTGCCGCTCGCTTTCTTTTGGCATCATCTGCAGGCTCGCGTTAAAGCCGTATTGGTCCAGTGTATCCAACTTCGGCACCTCACAGAGGACCGGTTCGGCATCGGGACAAATCCCCGGTACGCGGAACGGGCTGATGGCTTGATCATCGTAACCCACATCAAAGTTTCGTTTTTTCATCGACAAAAACGGATAGCGTCCGGAGAACCACTTGCCGTCAATTGTCCTGGTTGCCTCCTTGGCAGTCTCTGCCGGTTGCGGGTCCAGCTTCGACAATTCGCGATGAATGATCTCAGTCATTGCCTCATTATACGGCGTGGTATTTTCCTGCAGAGCCATCGCACCCAATTTCGTACCCAGCAAATCGGAATAGCTGTCCTCCCACGAAAACGACGACGGCTGCTCGGACAACAGCCCGGTCGAGGCGTATCCATACCACGTGACGATTTCATGCCAGATGGTGGTTTGCTGGGCCAGATTCTGCCCTAAGGCAATGGATATTTCGCGTGCAATTGCCTGCTGCTGGTACTCCGACAATTGGTCCCAGTTTTTGGGATACTTAATCGTCATGGTGTAAATGGCCGGCTCGATGACTTCGTATGAAAACTGCGTATTTCCTGCGAGGATATTTTGTCGGCAAACCTCAAACAGATAGCGGGCACGATCAGCCGATTCGCGAAGATGGCCGATATCGATATAGCCTGCTTTGGCGGTGTACACCAGTGGATTCTTTTCGCCGGCAGACCGCTCATAATTGTGCGTACCGAGATCGTCAATATCGGCATAACTCAAGCCGGTAATGCTTCCGAAATAGGGACTGGGTCGCAGACGCGGCGCATTGATATCTGCCCACGATGTGATGGCACAATAGATAAACAAGATTAAAATTGTCAACCGCTGCATCAAGTTTTCCCCTCAAGAATACTTGCTACTGACTTATATTATACAACATGAAGCAATTACGCGTTCATGGAATTGCCCAATTTCATGAAATTCGGTATTTTTGCCGATAATATCAGCCCGGTCCATTATCAGCACAGGGTGTCAGCCGTCGATGCTCCGCACATCCGCCAACTTTTTACCCCCCGCCGCACGGATAATAGTGCGAAAACCGTCATTTTATTGAAATGGCCCGGTTTGTAAAGAATTTGTTGACTAATAAAGCTAAAAAATCTCGCTTGATAAGTCCGGCATGGAGTTACTTCGCAGAATTCACGACATTAACCGGGGTGCCCTCTATGTAAGCACTGATATTATCGGCTGTTATCTGAATTAACCGCGTGCGGGCGGCGCGGGTAGCCCAGGCAATGTGCGGGGTTAAAAGGCAGTTTTTGGCTTTCAGCAGCAAATTGTCGGAGGCGACAGGCTCGACGGAAACGACGTCCAATGCGGCGGCGATTTTGTCCTGATTCAACGCCTCAGCCAGATCCATTTCGTTGACGATCGCCCCGCGGGCGGTGTTGATCAAAAACGCCCCCGGTTTCATCAAATCCAGCAACTGTTTGTTCACAAAACCGGCGTTGTCGTCGGTCAACGGGCAGTGCAGCGACACGACATCACTGCGGCTGAATAGGTCCTCCATCGCAACCCACTCAAACGGTTCATAAGCGGGTTTGGGTTTTGGCGTGCGGGTATTGGCGATGACATTCATTCCCATCGCACTGGCGATGGCCCCGACACGTGAACCGATCTGACCGAAACCGACGATACCGAGAGTTTTACCGGCCAATTCGATCTGCGGCGTATCCCAGAAACAAAAGTACGGTCCCGCCGTCCAGCGTCCGGCATAGACCTGTTCGCTGTGATGGGCAACACGATGGCACAACTCGAGTATTAAGGCAAATGTGTATTGAGCCACTGACGCGGTGCTGTAGGCGGGCACATTCGACACCGCGATCCCCTGCGATGCGGCCGCTTCCAGATCGACATTGTTGACACCTGTGGCCAAGACGGAAATGAATTTCAAATCGGGCAACTGCGCAAGTGACTCCTTCATCAGCGGCGTTTTGTTAGTCACCAAGACATCGGCGCCCGCCGAACGCTCAATAATCTGTTCATCCGGCGTGCGGTCATACACCACGACTTCACCCAAAGCCTCTAAAACATCCCAGGACTGATCCCCCGGGTTAGCCGTATGCCCATCCAATACAACAATCTTCATTGTTTTCCTTTATCGTTTCACAACTGCCGTCACGTTCATGTAATTTAAGGTTTATTATATCGGTGAGATTCCAAACGCCAAGGACAAATTCCCATAAGAATTCACCGTTGCGAATGTTTCTTTAGGCGTTATACTAAACAGCGAAATAGTCGTTTATTGGAAAGGCCTTGCGGAAATGTCAACTTATACGACAAAAACGATGACAGCATTCATCAGCACCTTCCTTTTCTTTATGGGTGCGATCTCCCCCGCTGATACCGCCGAACCATCACCGTATGGTATCTGTGCCCATGTGTCACGCTCCAGTGACCACGCGTTGGCGGCTGAAGAATTCAAGCTCATGCGTCGAGCCGGAATCCGCTGGGCACGCACCGATTTTGACTGGACCTCCGTTCAGAAACGTCAAGGCGGCGACTGGGATTATTCGATGTTTGACGCAACGGTTGACCTGGCTGAAAAAGCGGGCATTACGATCTTACCGATTCTGGATTACGATGTTCCGTGGGCAAGCCCGGCCTATCAGCATCTGGATTTATGGCTGGAATATGTTCGAAAGACAGTGACGCGTTACCAAGATCGGCTTCGCTATTGGGAAGTCTGGAACGAGCAGGATCTGGTCGGATTTTGGAAAGAGACGCCGAATCCGGCCAATTACACGACACTGTTAAAAGCCACCTACCAGGAAATAAAAAAGATTGATCCGGACCTGCAGGTGCTGCTGGGCGGGGTGTCCGGGATTCCTTATGAGTACATCGAAGGGATTTATCAAGCCGGCGGAGCGAACTATTTTGATGCCATGGCAGTTCACCCCTACCGCTACCCTGACACGCCGGAAGCACATTCACTGAAGGGCGATCTGGAGAAGCTGAAGGCGTTGATGTCACAATACGGGGACCCAAACAAGCCGGTCTGGATCACGGAAATCGGCTGGCCCACGCACCAGGTGCCGGCGTCATTATTGACTGACGTTATTCGCTGCGGGTTGAAAACCGTCGCTCCGGAACGCACAAACTGGACACTGGCCGTTTTCGATGACCCGGGCTATCCGGTGCAGAACAACTTTTCACAAACACAGCTTGAGTCGATGCTGCCGGGCAAAGGACGCATCGTAAGAATGGATTATAAGCAGGTTGGCGAATTGAATCCGGAGGTTCATCAGGCCTTTCTCTGGCCGCCGGAAGAAGCCTTTGCCGTTGATCTTTTTGAAACCATCGAATCGTATGTGCGCAGAGGCGGGATTATTATTTTCACGCGGGGCGTGCCGCTGTACTACATGGCCGAGCAAAAAGAGGATGGAAGCTGGACACGCGACGGCGCCGACGAATCGTACCGGCGGCGTCTGCACATCGGCTGGCAGGCGTGGTGGACCAACCCGGCGGTCCCGAAAGAGATTGCACAATTAACGGCGCCCGAGTCGTTCGCCTCTGAGATTGATTTGTCCGGTGAGTCGATTCCTGCTCAGCGATTTCTGACCGATGCGGCAATTGGGCCGCAGGATCGGTTTATTCCGCTTTTGCAGGCTCGCGATGGCGATTTTACGGGGACGGCGGCTGCCCTTTATGATCTGAACAGCGACTTGAAAGGCGCGGTGATTGTCTCTGTCCTGATGCAGGACATGCGCGGCGTCTCTGAAGATCGACAAGCCGCGATGCTCCCACGCACGTACCTGATCACCCTGCAATCGGGCGTTCAGCGGGTCTTCTGGTATAATCTGCGCGCCGGTGAAGGAAATCCATTTTACAATGAAGATCACTTTGGCATCGTCCACAAAGACCTGAAACCCAAACCGGCCTGGCGAGCGATGCGAACTCTCAGCAAAGCACGACCGGCGAGTGCGGTACCGTTGGACGGCCGTTGGCAAAGCGGCACTGTATTCTATCCCGGCTGGAAATGCCCCGACGGGAAAACCGCATTCGCCCTCTGGACGTCCTCCACTGCCCGGACGGTCACCATCAGCTTT
Source organism: Anaerohalosphaeraceae bacterium (assembly GCA_963675155.1). Classification (GTDB taxonomy): domain Bacteria; phylum Planctomycetota; class Phycisphaerae; order Sedimentisphaerales; family Anaerohalosphaeraceae; genus 4572-13. Next base: position 3,939,966 of record OY775912.1, read on the forward strand.
GAAGGGACACTTATCGAAGCCTATGATGTGTTTGGGAAAACGATTGATATCCAATCGCAGAACGGCCATCTTCAAGTTGAATTATCAGCAACCCCACTGTACCTGATCGGGCCGGAAGAAATTGAATTGCAAAGTTTCTGACGAGCTGACATGAAATCATTCAACACGAAACTTTACAGTGATTCCCGCTTCAGTTCGATGTGTTTAGCGTAGGTTTTGTCGTCTCGTTCGGGGTAGTCCTGTCGGTAGTGGACGCCGCGGGATTCTTTTCGCTCGCGGGCGGCATGCGCCATCAGCCCGGCAACCGTGAGCATGTTCTGGCACTCCCAGCCGAAAGGATTCGTGAAGACCTTATCCATGACGTACCGCTGCCAAAACGTGATAATCTCCAGTGATTCGGTCAGCGGTGTTTCCTGTCGTGTGATGCCAACGTTTCGCCACATCAGGGCCCGCAGAGAATTGCGGATATCGTCGGCATCCAGACGACTGCGATCCGACGGCGGCACTTCAAATTCAAGCCGCTGGTGTTTGACACCGCCGGCATCTTTGACGAGCGTTGCAGCGCACTGGCCGGCAATCTTGCCGAAGACCAATCCTTCCAGCAGTGAATTACTGCCCAGACGGTTGGCCCCATGCAGGCCGGTGGAGGCCACTTCGCCGCAGGCAAACAGCCGGGGTACATTCGTCGCGGAACTTCCGTCAGTCTTGACGCCGCCGATCATGTAATGGGCGCTGGGACGGACGGGAATCAAGTCTTTGGACACGTCGATATCGAAGCTTTCGCACAGCTCGCTGATCAGCGGAAAACGCCGCTGGAAATGGTCCTTGTCAAAATGGCGAATGTCCAGATAGACGTGCGTGGCATTGGTTTTGAGCATGCGGTCCAAAATCGCGCGGCTGACCACATCGCGCGGTGCCAGTTCACCTTTTGGGTCGTATTCCTTCATGAACGGCTCATGATTGCAGTCCCGCAGGATGGCTCCTTCGCCGCGAAGGGTTTCGGTCACCAATGCACGCGAGGCCCCGGCGATATACAGCGTCGTCGGGTGAAACTGCATCATCTCCATATCCCGCAATACCGCCCCGGCCCGCCAGGCCATGCCTAACCCGTCAGCAGTCGAGCATTCGGGATTGGTCGTTTCGCGAAAGAGACGCCCCGCCCCGCCGGTCGCAAGAATCGTCGCCCCGGCCCAGAGTATCTGCAATTGTCCGCCGGGACGAAAACCAATCACCCCGACGCATTCGTTTTTTTCATTGGTCAGCAGATCGACGGTAAAATAGTTTTCGATGACATTAATCGTCGATGTCTCACGCACTTTTCGCACCAGCGTTTCGGCAATACCCCGGCCGGTGGAATCGCCGTGGGCATGTGCCACGCGGGCGTGGCTGTGACCGCCCTCCAGCGAAATATCGATATGCCCGTCGGTCAGGTCGAAATCGGTTCCCCACTCAAGGAGTTGATTGATCAGTTCCGGACCTTCCTTAACGACGCGTTCGATAATGTTTTTGTCACCGATACCACAGCCGGTTTTAATCGTGTCTTCGATATGCGATTCAAAACTGTCAGCCGCATCCAGCACCGAGGCAATGCCGCCCTGCGCGTTCCAGGTGTTGCTGTCGGAAAAGGTGCCCTTGCAGACCAGGGTCACATTGCAGGTTTGGGCCGCCTCAAGTGCGGCCCGCAGGCCCGCAATGCCCGCGCCAATCACCAGGCAGTCCGTAAACGACTGCTGCATTGTAACAGTGTTGACCGGTACTAAATATCGTCGCGTATCCGCTTGTTTTGGGGACATGGATGTTCCTTTGACGCTAATCTATGTCTATATAGTCATTACGATTGAAAATTCCGGTTTCTACGCGGCTAAATCGCTCTGCCAACGTAAGTTTCGAGTCTCCACGCGGAATTTACGACCCTGAAGGGTCTAATTAAAAGGATGATTTTACTCCATCGTCCGGTTAGAATCAACGAATAGTCCAAAAAATGATATTTTCATTAGACCCTTTTGCCTGCTTCGATTGTTTTATGTGTGAAACGTTTCGAAAAGGCTCATTGGAAAGCGAATGGACGACAAGCGGCTGATACATCAATGTAAACTCGGAAACCGGGAGGCATTTTGCAGGATTTATGCAAAATACCGGGATTTGCTGTTTAAACTGGCCGTCTCGATTGTACGAGAACCGCACGCGGCTGAGGATATTGTGCAGGATGTGTTTGTCAGTTTTGCCGAAAAAATCAGCGATTTTCAACTGACCGGCAGCCTGAAAAGCTATTTGTCAATATGTGTGGTCAATCGGGCCCGTAATCAACTGCGGAACCGTCGCAATCTCGATTGTCCTTTGGATACTCAACCGGATACAGCCGGGCCGGCCTCCGAACCGGCCAGCAGGATTGTGCTGAATGAGCAAATGCAGGCCATCGCCGCCGCCATGGAGCAGTTGCCGATTGAGCAGCGACAAATTATCGCCCTGCGGCATTATGCCCAAATGAAAATCCGGCTGATCGCCCAATCGCTGGAAATTCCTGAAAATACCGTCAAGAGCCGTTACCGGTACGGCATGGATAAACTGCGGAAACTGTTAAACGACGAGGTGGCAAAATGAAGCCCGCAGAGACAATACATAATCTCTTTGAAAATTCAACGCTTACGATTGATCCGGCGGTGGACAAGGTAATTTTGGATAAGGCTCTTGAAGCGTTACCCGAAGCATCTTCGGCCGGTCACAATAGATGGAGACTGATTATGCACAGCAAGATCACCAAAACCGCCATTGCCGCAGGAGTTATTTTGATCGTATACTGGCTGATGCTTTCCGATAAGGGAGTCACGGAGGCCTATGCCATCACTCAGACAATCGAAGCGATAAAAACGGTCACCAGCGTCCATTTTAAGGCGGAACTATACAAACAAGGCAACATTGAATGCTGGATGCTGTTTGATCCGCCGCATCGCAAGCCGACGCACGTTTGTTTGTATATGCCGAGCTTTCCGATTCGCAAGATTGACTCACCCAACGGCTCGTTTGCGTACAATGAAGCGACAAACCGCTATCGTGTCAACCGGCGGGATGAACGCAACGCCCACTGGTATCCGGATTTCGCTAACTTCTTTGAAGAATCCCTCAAAAAGGCTAAAAAAAGCGACGCCGTCACCATCGCCGAAGAATTTGACGATGAATTGCAGAAACAGGTTATCGTTATCAGCGTCGATGAAGGTGACCGACAGTGCCGGTATCTCATCGACAGTCAAACGAAACTGCCGATTCGCTTTACTTCGACGGAAACCACCCATCTAATGAAATGGATGCGGCAAACCATTGCGGTTAAAAATATGAGCCTGATTGAGTACAACCTGCCCGATCCGGAGGGATTGTTTGATATTCCTGCGGATGCCGAACAGGTTACCGAGGAAATTGACGTAATGGTCCGCCCGGGATGCGGTATGGAAGTCGGCAGCTTCACACATCAGCAGGCTTGTGAGAAACTGGCAAACGAATTTGTTGCCGCCGTTGCAGAGTTTGACTTCGAAAAGGCTAAATCGCTGTATTTCCCACTAATGGTTCCGCCGCCTGAAAAGCTCGCGATAATGAAACTGGCGAAAAAGGCAGCCGGCGATAAACCGCTTATCGAGATATTGGAACTCGGAGACGCATACGAAAGCGGGCCATACTGGTTTTTACCCTGCAAAGTACGGGAACTGGGCGGCAACATCAAGAACGACCCGCTGCGGATTCGTTTTTATGAGCTGGACGGCAACCAATACTGCATTATCGCCATGCCGGATTAAAGCTCACTGAGGGCCTGCCAGTCGCAGAAGGAGAGGGTTTCGACGATGCCTTCGCCGAGTCGGCACTCTTCGACGCTGGATTCTTCATCGAATGGGACAATGGACAGCAGGTTGGTATCGGCGAATTGACAGATGACATCGGGAGCGGTTTCTTCGGCGATATCCGCGTCGAGGGCTTTGTACCCGCTGACAACCAGTCCCGCCACCGGCAGGCCGGCGTTTCGCACCGCTTCAATTGTCAGCAGGCTGTGATTGATCGTGCCCAGGTTGGGACGGGCGACGATCACGGTCGGCAAATCAAACTCAGCCGCCAGATCCATCACCGTATGCTCGGCGTCAATCGGCACCATTGCCCCGCCGATGCCTTCAACGAGTACGATATCTGTGTTTTCACACAGGTAATTATAAGAAGTGATAATTTCTTCGTAGTTAATCGGGCGGTTTTCGACATGTACGCAAATAACCGGTGCGGCGGGCAGTTTATACGTTACCGGCGTAATGACGCTCAACGAATAATCGGCATCGGCGCACATGGCCAGAAATGCGGTATCGTCGCTGATCAGCATGCCCTCGTCCCGGCAACCCGAAGCAATCGGCTTAAAGACGCCGACTTTCAGGCCCTGCTGTCGCAGCACCGCAGCGATGCCGCCGGTAATCAGCGTCTTGCCGACACCGGTATCGGTTCCGGTAATGAACAACCCATTCTTTTTCGGTAAGTTTAAATTCAGCATAGTCAGGGTATATTAACGAAAATCAAAATACCGTCAACAAAAAACGTCTACCTTCTAATTATCCACCATTAGCGTACCTGAACTGTTAGGGTTGCCGGTTTCAGGCCGTCTGCTTCGGCTTGCAGTATGATATCCCCATTGCCGCCTGCGGGACGAAGGATTGCCAGGCACCGGCCCTGGAATGTTTTGCGTACCGGAACCTGAAAACTGGCCGGTTCATTGGGAACGCCGCTGGCCTGCGCGGCGAGTTGGCCGACTCCAGTGACAGAAAAGTGCACGGGGATTTCCGCATTGGGTACACGCTGTCCATCTGCATCCACCACTTCGACCGTCACGTAGGCAAGGTCATTGCGATCGGCGTTAATTGTTGCCCTGTCGGCGGCCAGTCTTAATTTCTTCGGCGCACCACTGGTCTTGAGCGTTTTCCTGGCAACGACCTGGCCGTCGTTTAATCCATAGGCGATCAATTGCCCCGGAGCATACGGCACGTCGAATTTCGCTGTCAGTTTTGTCGCTTCAGAAACTCCCTTTTCACCAATCACCTTGCCGTTAAGTTCAAGCCGGACCGTGTCGCATCGTGCATAGACCGACACCTGCAGTGGCGTGCCTTCATGTCCGGTCCAGTTCCAGCTTTGTGATTCATCCGGCCATGCCCACCAACTCAGGACTTCAGTCAGGCCCTCCGGGATCGGTGTATGGACAAACATCTCAATCGGGCTTCGGCGCCAGACGATATCGCGATAGAACGATTGCGGCTTTTTAAATCCGCACAAGTCCAGATCGCCGCACCAGGCGTTAAACCACGGCCACGACATAAAGAAGCTGTCTTTCTCATTACTCAGGATGCTGTGGGCAAGGCCCGACTCGCCGAGGTAGTCCATCGCCGTCCAGACAAAATCGCCGATGACATAGGGATGTTTTTCTGCGAGCGACCAATATTCCAAGGCGTCTTTGGGAAACGATTCGCTGCCGTACATGACGCGATCCGGATGTCGGGCATGGTCGGGCTCATAATCTCCCGGCAAATAGTTATAACCGCCAACATCCAGATATTTGAATCCCGGGTCGGTCTGCTCATTGCTGTAGTTACAGATTGCCTGGGTAATCGGGCGTGTGTTATCGTGTGACAAAACGGCATCCCGTAAACGCTTCTGTGTCGCTTCGGCGCGGAATTGCTCGGGAATTTCATTTCCAACGGACCACATGATGACTGACGGATGGTTGCGGTCACGCCGCACCATTGAGGCGATGTCATGCTCGGCCCACTCATCGAAAAAGCGATGATAGTCCTGCTGGTTGTTTTCTTTTGACTGGTTCCATTGGTCAAACGCCTCGTCAATCACCAGCATGCCGAGGCGGTCGCAGGCATCAAGGAATACCGACGAAGGCGGATTATGGCTGCTGCGAACCGCGTTGAAACCATTGGCCTTCAGCAATTCCACGCGGCGATATTCGGCACGATCAATCGCCGCAGCCCCCAGCGGACCATTATCGTGATGGATGCAGCCTCCCTTGAGCAAAAGCGGCTGCCCGTTGATTCGAAAACCGTTCACGGCATCCATCTCGATGCTCCGAATGCCGAACGGGGTGGAAACAACATCGCACATCTCACCGGCAATAACAACTTCAACTTTCGCGGTATACAGATTCGGTGAATCCGGCGACCACAGCTTCGGCGAGCGGACTTCGAGGCCCTGTGTGATCGAACGCGTTTCACCGGCCGGCAATTGCAGTTTGCCTTCGGCCGTATCCATCACTTGATCCGAATTATTTAATACCTGAATCCGAACCAGTGCCTGCGCCGGCGAATCAGTCGCATTGTGAACCTCGCCGACAATTTTCACCGTAGCAGTGTCTTTAGAAACTTCCGGCGTGGTCACAAACACGCCCCACGTCGGCACGTGAATCGGTTCATTGACAGCCAGCCACACATGACGATAGATACCCGAGCCGGAATACCAGCGGCTGTTTCGGCCTTCGTTGCGGACGCGCACCGCCAGCACGTTTTCCTGCCCGGGAGGATTCAAGTGAGGTGTCAGGTCAAATGCAAAGCCCGTATAGCCGTGAGGATGTTCGCCAAGTCGATGGCCGTTGAGCCAAACTTCGGCATTCATGTAAACACCATCAAAACGCACAGTCACTTGCTTGTTGGCTTCATCCAGCGTGAAATGCTTACGATACCAGCCGATGCCGCCGACGGTGTTGCCGGTGAAGTGTTTGTTTTGGCTTTCAGCAGGATCAAACGGTCCTACACGAACGGATTTCACTCCTGCCTGATAGATACCACCCTCACCCTGACCATCAAAAACTCGAACCGCCAGAATATCCATACCGTCACCTCGCACCAGTGACGCCGGGATGCGATAGCGCCGCTCGACATTCCAGGCAGGACTGTCGTTCGGCGGAAATGATCCGGTTCCGCCGATGCGTTCGCCATTCAGCCAGACTTCATCCACATCGTCAATCCGGCCCAGCAGCAGATCAAAACCCGTTCCTTTGCACTGATCGGGAATTTTGATCTCCCGGCGGAACCAGCCATAAACATTCTCATTCGTGTAATCGGAATGATTTTCCCATGTATCCGGCAGTGTCACCTGCTGCCAAGTGCTGTCGTCCATTTCACGCGCTTTCCAACCGGCGTTGTCTCCCGGATGGAAACGCCATTGTCCGGTAACCGCTTCAAGTTCAGGGACGTCATTTTCCTTTGGCAACAAGTCCTCAATACTCCAGTCATGCGGCAGATCAAGCCGACGCCACGATGTATCATCAAACGCCGGGTTCTCGGCACCCGGCATATCGCCGCGCAAAAAACGCCAGTCCGAATCAAACAACCGGTCTTCATAAACACAGTCAGCCTTTGACCTGTTTCCAGCAACATCCACTGATTCAACGGAAGGTCGTACAGCACATCCACCCAACACTAAAATAAACGCGCCAAAAAGCACACATAAGCTGTAACAGATATCTTTCATCGTCGTCATAACAAGAAAACCCCGGATAAAAAGTCATGGTTTGTTTTGTGTTCTATCTTAGAATCGCAAATACAAATAAATGAATCATATGCCCTTTGCGTCCGCCAGAATCTCCGACAGCTCGTTTTTCAGCGTCTCTTCAATGATGTCCAGTAATTGTTTCAGCGTTGCAATGTCCATGGCTACTGCAGGCATCAGGACGATGACGTTGCCGAGGGGCCGCATCATGGCACCTTTGGGACGCATCGCCGCGCAAACCTTGGCACCGATTTTCTTGTCGAAAGCAAACGGCTCTTTCGTCGCTTTATCAGCCACCAGTTCAATCGCGCCGATCATGCCGCACTGGCGGACGTTGCCGACGTAAGGCAAATCTTTGAATCGCTCGAAATACTCGGCCATCAGCGTGATCTTTTCCGGCATGGATTCGAGGACTTTATTTTCTTCAAACAACTCCAGTGAGGCTAGTGCTGCGGCGCATCCGAGGGCGTTGCCGGTATAGGTATGGCCATGGTAGAAGGTTTTGTGGATGTCGCCGGAAACCGCGAAGGCATCGAAAATTTTCTGCGTAGTCAATGTCGCCGCCAGCGGCAGGTAGCCTGCACTGATGCCCTTGGCCATACACAGCAGATCGGGTTTGACATCCTCGTGCTCGCAGGCAAACATTTTGCCCGTACGGCCGAATCCCATCGCCACTTCGTCGACAATCAGCAAGACACCATATTTTCTCGCCAATGCTTCAACGCCCTTTAAAAATCCCGTTGGGTGGACGATAATCCCCGCGGCCCCCTGCACCAGCGGCTCGACAACAATGCCGGCGATATTGCCAGCGTGGTGTTTGAGAATCGCTTCTATCGCTTCCAGGCTGTTTTGGGCGCATTGGGCGGCCGTGCCCTCGAAATGATACGGATCAGGACTGGGCGCGTAATAGGTTTCAAAAATCAACGACTTGAAGATACCGTGAAACAAATCCATTCCGCCAACACTAACCGAGCCGACGGTGTCGCCGTGGTAAGCGTCTTTGAGAGAAATGAATTTGGTTTTGTCTGTGTTGCCCGTATTCTGCCAATACTGATAGGCAATCTTGATGGCGATTTCCACCGCGGTCGCCCCGCTGTCAGAATAAAAGACCTTTTCCAATCCGTCCGGGGTAATCTGCACCAGCTTTTCGGCCAGTTCAATCGAAGTGCTCTGGCCCAGTCCCAGCAGCGTGCTGTGAGCGATTTTGTCCAGTTGAGCCCGGATGGCGTCGTCAATCTTTTTGACGCGGTGGCCGTGGACATTGCACCACAGGCTGCTGACGCCGTCAATATACCGATTGCCGTCGGTGTCGATCAGGTAGAACCCATCGCCCGATTCGATCACGACCGGCTCGTCGGCAAGCCAGTCAGCCATCTGCGTAAACGGATGCCAGATATATTGTTTATCTAATTCGACTAGTTTTTGCGTTCGTGTATTCATGGCGTGCCATTATGGCGAAAATAGTCCGGTCGTCAAGCTATGAACGAAAAGATGATTGAAAGGCCGCGTTACAGAGGGTAAAATTCCGGTATTCTTAAAAATCTCTTTAGAAAGCAGTCCGATGAAGACAAAAGCCATTTTAACCTGTTTATTCATTGTCACATGGAGTGTTTCAACCTTCGCCGGCCCTGCCGCGACAATCTATGTCTCCCCGCAAGGCGATGATGCACATACGGGCAAGACTATCCAACAACCGCTAAGGACCGTGCAAAAGGCTGTCGAGCAGGCCCGCAGCCTTACGGATTGCCCGGTGGTCATCGACCTGCTGGACGGCGAACACCGGCTGACCGAGCCGCTTGTTTTTGATTTTGCCGATACCCGCACAGCAAACTCCCCGTTAACCCTCAAAGGCCGGGACGGGGCACTCCTGACGGGCGGGCGACGTATCACCGGATGGAAAAAAAGCGACACGGCGATCTGGACCGTCGAGATTCCGGAAGTTAAAAACGGTCAATGGTACTTTACCCAGCTTTTTGTAAACGGGCAGCGACGCCGGCAGGCACGCATTCCCAACAAAGGCTTTCACCGCGTGGCGGGCTTTCCGGACGGCGGGAAAGAGGTGCATTACCATACGGATTGTCAGCGATTTGAATACGCCCCCGGTGACATCGATCCGAACTGGACGAACATCGACGACGTGGAAGTAATCGTCTATCATTTCTGGACCGATTCCCATCTGCCGATTGAATCGGTCGACACGGAAAAACGTATCGTCACATTCAAGCACAAAGCAGGCAAGGTTTTCACCGATGACTTTACCTCCGGCGGCGCTCGCTATATCGTTAATAACGTGTATGAGGGACTGGATCAACCGGGCGAGTGGTATCTGAACCGCCAAACGGGCGTGCTGTCCTATATCCCTTTCGATGACGAAAACATGGAAACCGTCGACGTCATTGCCCCGGTCGCCGAAGCCCTCATTCGCATCGAAGCCGATGCGGGCAAACGGCAATTTGTCGAGCACCTTCGTTTCGAAAATCTGGCGATGGCCTATACGAACTGGTCCCTGCCGCCCGGCAACAGCAACGACGGCCAGGGCTCTTCAAGTGTTCCGGCGGCGATCGCCCTGAAAGACGCCCGCCATATTACCTTCGACCACTGCACCATCCGTGACCTGGGCACGTTTGCCTTTGAGATCGGTAACGGCTGCCGGGAGAACACCATCACTCACTGCACACTTCGCAACCTGGGCGGCGGTGCAATCCGCATCAACGGCGGCAACGAAAACAGCCCGCCCCTGCTGCGTACCGGCAACACCCTTATCGCCGACAATCGCATCGGCCCCTACGGCGACATCTATCCCTCCGCAGTGGGAATTCTGCTGATGCACACCAACGGCAACCGCGTCAGCCATAACGACATCCATCACGGCTGGTACACCGGGATATCCGTCGGCTGGCACTGGGGCTACCAGCGTAGTGTCGCCCGTGACAACCTGATTGAATATAATCACATCCATCACATTGGTCAGGGATTGCTGTCGGACATGGGAGCCATCTATACGCTCGGCGTTTCCCCCGGCACCGTCATCCGTAATAACTTAATCCACGATATCGACGCCAACCATTACGGGGGCTGGGGGATTTATAATGATGAAGGGTCCAGTCATATTCTGATCGAAAACAATGTTGTCCATCACACCAAATTCGCCGGCTACAACATTCACTACGCCAAGGAAATCACGGTGCGAAATAACATCTTCGCTTTCGGGCGACTGCAGCAGTTATCCCGCGGGCGAATTGAACCGCACACAAGTTGCTTTTTTGAAAACAACATCGTCTATTTCACGGAAGGCAAACTGTTGGACAATAACTGGACCGATCGAGCCTACACATTTTATTACAACCCCAACCAGCCGGAGGGCCGGCAAACGCAAAGCACCTTTGAGATGGACTGGAATCTGTATTATAATCCGAATCTGTCCCTCGAGCAGGTCAACTTCAACGGCCAGTCTTTCAAAGAATGGCAGCAACGCGGCAAAGATCGCCACAGCCTCTATGCAGACCCGCTGTTCGTCAATGTCAGCAAGTTAGACTTTCGCCTCAAAGACAACTCACCCGCTTTCAAACTCGGCTTTGAACCGATTGACATGTCCACCATCGGGCCGCGTGAGTGATTGGCTCACGGTGCGAGGGAAACGTCTTTTTCTGCCGGGAATCGTTTAAATTCTTCGGGGTCGCCAAAAAAGCCTTCCGTTTTCATCCCTTCCGACAGAAACTTCTGCAGGTTCTGCGGCGAATCGGTCAACACAACCCGATCGTCATCGCAAATCTCATGCTTGACCCGTGTCGGCTTTTCTTCCAGCAGGTCGGCGACCTTTTCCGGCTCTACAATGGCCAGCGTAAATCCGGCATCCGTTTTGTCAACCTTCCAGAACAGATGCACGGGAACAACATGCATCTTGGTGTACTCGCCGGACTCCAACTCACCGCTCGGAAACAAGTCAAAAAACAGCTGCCCCTGCACATTGACCAGATGCGCTTTGAATTCACTCTTGACGTCTTTTTCCTCATGGATGGTCAATTCATAAAACTTGTTTTCGGCATTGCCGACAAATTCCCAGATATTGTCATTTTCCTGAAATTTTCCGACAAATGCGTCATCGTACACCAACGTTTCTTGGGTGTACAACTCGTGCAGCGAAGGCACGCAGCCGCCGATCAACACCGTGAACAGAACGATAAATGCTCCCTTTGTTTTCATAGCCAATCTCCTAAAAAAGTGTGCCCTCCATTATGACATAGATAGCGCGAAATTGTTACACTTTTTCCCGGAAATTTATCGCAAAAAAGACGTGCAAAGACGAGATGCCCTTGGCGCAAAAACAAAGGCAGGACGTGTCGCCCTGCCTTTTGTCTTAGATGGCTCTTCTCGTATTCGCCTACGCCCGGTCACTGCATGTGCGTCAAATTACGATCTGCCCTGTGCGCCTGCGCTCTAAGGTCAACGCCCACAGGTTCCGGACTGCGTTTGGCCTTTTGGGCCAATTATTAAGAGCCATTTATTTACTTTTTTAATCCCACATTAACTATTATAATAAGTCGTCGAAAGGATTGGGAAAAGTTTAATCTATTTTTGATAAAAACCAAAATTTCAACACTGAAAACCCGCTTTTCAGGCAACAATTTATCGGGTATAATCGTTTTTGAAATGCGTTTTTTTAACAAGGATTCTGTTAAAAACAGACACGAAAGGAGCCCTGAACCAATGCAACAAAACATCCCTCTTAAACAGACATTTCTGCAAATGCTGATATTAGCGGCTATCTTATCGGGACTGACAGCCCCCTGTTTCGGCGGCGCTCGCGACCCGGTTGAGCGACTCCAACGAAGACTCCGCATGGGCAATGTCCATCATAATCGTGCGGCCGAGAAGACCGTGGAAAAAAATTTGGTTTACGCCTCGATTAACAACGTTGACCTGAAACTGGACCTTTACGTTCCGAAAAAAGCCGAAGGCCCCATGCCGCTGGTGGTCTGGATTCACGGCGGCGGCTGGCGTGAAGGCAGCAAGGAACGTTGCCCTGCTTTGCCGCTGCTCAGACGCGGCTTTGCCGTGGCCAGTATCAATTACCGTCTGACGGATGTGGCGGTCTTCCCCGCACAGATTTATGACTGCAAAGCGGCGATTCGCTATCTGAGAGCCAATGCCAAAACGTATGACATCGACCCGGACCGCATCGGCGTCTGGGGGGCCTCCGCAGGCGGCCATCTCGCGGCCCTGCTGGGCACGACCAACGGTAACAAAGAACTCGAAGGCAGCATTGGCAACCATCTCAATGTATCCAGCGATGTGCAGGCGGTCTGCGACTGGTTCGGGCCCAGTGACTTTATGACCATGCCCATCGGCAAGCGACAGTTCAAAGTCGGACAAGACCCGGAAATCAAATTTCTTGGCGGTCCTATCTCGGAAAAACAAGAACTAGCCCGGCAGTGCAGTCCGGCAACTCATGTCACGAAAGACGCCCCTCCGTTTTTGATCATGCACGGCGACCAGGACCCACTGGTGCCTTTGCAGCAAAGCCAACTGCTTTACGATCGGCTGAACGCCGCGGGGGTGGACGCCAGGTTGATTGTCATGGAAGGTTCCGGCCACGGCTTCGGCCCCGACGACAAGGCGGGCCAGCCGGTGATTGAATTCTTCCAGCGAACGCTCGGTGAAAAGAAAACCGTCAGCGGGTTTGAAACAGACACCATTGACACCGCCGGCGGACCGTTGTCCATCACCTTCATCGGGCATGGAACACTCATGATGCAATACGCCGGCAAGATCATTCACATCGACCCGTGGACCAAACTGGCCGACTACGCGGCACTGCCCAAAGCGGATGTCATTCTCATTACACACGATCACTTCGACCACCTCGACGCCAAAGCCGTTGAGCAAATCCGCAAAGATACAACAGGAATTATCGTCCCTAAAGCCTGCGCTGAAACGGTTTCCAGTCGAGCCATATTGACCAATGACGATTCAATCAGCCTGCTCAAAAATGTCACGGTGAAAGCCATCCCCGCTTACAACCTTGTTCACACACGACCCAACGGCGAGCCTTTCCACCCGAAAGGCCGGGGCAATGGTTATGTCTTCGATTTTAACGGCACCCGCGTTTATATCGCCGGCGATACCGAGAATACACCCGAGATGAAAGCCCTGAAAGATATTGACATCGCCTTTTTGCCGATGAATCTGCCCTACACCATGACGCCGGAAATGGTGGCCGATGCGGCAAAAGCCTTTAAACCGAAAATTCTTTACCCCTATCATTACGGTGAAACCGATACCAGCCAATTGATAAAACTTATGGCCGATCAAACAGACACTGAAGTTCGAATACGCCAATTGCAATAATCAAAAATCAGTAATCAATGAATTACGGAGTTGATGCGATGGAACCGATTGTGGCAAAATGCGGATATCGTTGTGATTTGTGCCGTGCGTTCGAGACCCACCTGAAAAGTGAGGAGGATAAACGCGAAATCGCCGCGGCGTTTAAGCGGTACTACGATGCGGAAATCCCGCTTGAGGACATCAAACCCTGCAAGGGATGCCCCAGTGCTGAACAGCCCCCGGACGACGACTGCTCCATCTTCCCGTGTGTTCAGCAAAGAGGGATCAACAACTGTGCCTACTGCGAAGATTTCGGGTGCGGCAAACTCAAAAGCCGAATGGACGCCGTCGAAGAAATTCTCGCCAAGCAACACAGCATTCCCGACAGCGACTACCAAGACTTCTTTATGCCGTACTTAAGCCGGGATACCCTGCTGCAGATTCGACAGACCGCGGGCATTGAATAGCATTAAATCCCACAGGAATCTCAGGATAGGAGTAACATGATGAAGACGATCCGACAGATCGGTTCGACGGTGTTTGTGCTGGGGTTATTTGTGACGATCTTTGCGGGCGTGCCGTGGCATGTCGTCACCACGGACGACCCGGTTGTGCCTTGGTGGCTAAGAATTGCCATTTTCGCCCTTTTAGGCGGCATTCTGGTCGTTTTGGGATCGCTGGCGATTGAGCAGTTCCAAAACAAGCCGGCCACTGAATTACCCACTGCAGAACAGGTCGACTCCGGCATCCTGCTGCTGAATTCCGACACGGTGCCCAACCGGCAGGTGACCGAAGTCCTCGGCCTGGCACAGGGCCACACGGTTTTTGCGATTTGGCTGGGCAACGATTTATCGGCGATTATGCGGCTGATTCTCGGCGGCGAACTGACCGAATACACCGAGATGATGGGACGGGCCCGCACCGCCGCAGCCAATCGGATGATCGCTTGCGCCAAAGACATGGGCGCCGACGCGATTATCAACGTCCGCTACATGACCACCAGCGTCGTCGGCTCAGCCGCCGAACTGCTCGTCTACGGAACCGCCGTCAAACTCACTTGACCGCCATTTAACCCTAAGAATTGAGTTTGTAGAACGTCGACAACGTGTTAAGATGCTGTTATGGCAGGATTTTTCTACAAATTAGGTAAGCTGGCGGGGCCGAAGATTCGCAAGGCGCAATGGGTCTGGGCCGAAGCCACCGGCTCCGAATCCGAGGCAATTGAGGCGGAGTACCGTGTCGGGACGGAAATGGCCCAGGCGGTCCGATCTTCCATGAGCACCATATGTCCGGACAGTGAAACTACGGATCTCCTCCGAGCCACCGGAGATAAACTTAAACCTTTTCTAAGAAATATTTTACGAAAATATCACTTTGATTGTATCAGCAGTAAAAACCCCCAGGCATTTTGCCTGCCGGGAGGATTTATTTTCCTCAGCGACTCCATGATCGACCTGTGCGGTCGGGACAAAAACCTCATTGCCTTCATTTGTGCCCACGAGATGGCCCATATCATCAAAGGCCACGCGATGGGCCGGATGATTGCCAATTCGGTGATCAACAAGGCCGCCCGGCGATTCTCAGGCAGTATGTTAAACAAGCTGGGAATTGATTTTCTGCAGAGTGCCTATTCACAGGAGAACGAATATGATGCGGATGATTTTGCCTTGCGGTTGACCACTGCGGCGGGTTTCGACCCCCAATCCGGGATTTTACTGTTCGAAAAACTGTGCCAATTCGAGCACAAGCCCTTACTGGGACGGTATTTCTCAACACACCCACCCTGCCAGCACCGGGTCGAGCATCTCAGAAGACAAATTAAAGACCTTTAAAGCCGCCTTACAACCCCATCTAAACGGTTTTTTGACAGTTTTGTGACAAATGCCGTCTATAACCCGATAAAGCGTGCGATTTTCATCCTGATTGGTGCGTTTTTTTGCCCCAAATCCCACAAAAAGCCGTTGCCTGTCACAGCCGGACATGGTATAAGAATAATCTATTTGTCGTAGCGAACCAGGGGCCGGAATCTAGAAGACCCCGTAATGGAGTTATTTTCAAAAATGGAGAGTTTTATGAAGCGAAAAATGGTAACAATCGACGGTAATACCGCGGCCGCACACGTAGCACACGCGACCAATGAGGTCATTGCCATCTACCCGATCACCCCGAGTTCCCCCATGGGTGAGATGTCCGATGCGAAGACCGCCTCGAACCTGCCTAATATCTGGGGAACCGTACCTTCGGTCACTGAAATGCAGTCAGAAGGCGGTGCCGCGGGTGCCGTTCATGGTGCATTGGCCGCCGGTGCATTGACAACCACCTTTACGGCCTCACAAGGTCTGTTGCTGATGATCCCGAACATGTATAAGATTGCCGGTGAACTGACCCCGACGGTTTTCCATGTTTCAGCCCGTTCGCTGGCCTGCCAGGCATTGAGCATCTTCGGCGATCACTCTGACGTGATGGCCTGCCGCCAGACCGGTTTTGCCATGCTGGCCTCTTCAAACGTTCAGGAAGTGATGGACATGGCCCTGATCGCTCAGCAGAGCACACTGGCCTCTCGCATCCCGTTCCTGCACTTCTTCGACGGTTTCCGCACCAGCCACGAAATCCAGAAGGTTGAAGAACTGACCTACGACGACATGAAAGCAATCATCAACAGCAAACTGGTTGCCGACCACAAAGCCCGTGCCCTGAGCCCGGACCACCCGATGATCAGCGGTACCGCCCAGAACCCGGACGTTTATTTCCAGGGCCGTGAAACCGTCAACAAGTACTATGACGCCACCCCCGCTATCGTTCAGGAAACCATGGACAAATTCGCCAAACAGGTCGGTCGTCAATACCATCTGTTTGATTACATCGGTGCTCCGGACGCTGAAAAAGTCATCGTCATGATGGGTTCCGGTGCCGACACCATTCACGAGACTGCCAGTTACCTGAACAGTCAGGGTGAAAAGATCGGTGCGGTTCTGGTTCGCCTGTTCCGTCCGTTCAGCGTTGAACACTTCATTAATGCGATTCCGAAGACGGCCAAGAAGATTGCCGTTCTCGACCGGACCAAAGAGCCGGGCTCCATCGGCGAACCGCTGTATCTGGACATTCGCACGGCGATTGGCGAAGCGATGGCTCAGAAGACCACGCACTTCCACGATTATCCGGTGTGCGTCGGCGGCCGTTATGGTCTGGGCTCCAAAGAGTTCTCACCGGCCATGGTGAAGGCTGTCTTTGACAACCTCGACGCGGAGTATCCCAAGAACCACTTCACTGTCGGCATCAACGACGACGTCTGCAACACCAGCCTGGAAGTCGACGAATCGTTCGACGTTCCGACCACCTGCTTTAGCGCCATGTTCTACGGCTTAGGCTCAGACGGTACCGTCGGTGCCAACAAGAACAGCATTAAGATCATCGGTTCTGAAACCGAAAACTACGCACAGGGCTACTTCGTATATGACTCCAAGAAAGCCGGTGCGATCACCGTTTCTCACCTGCGGTTCGGTCCTGATCTGATTCGCAAGCCTTACCTGGTCAGCAAAGCGGACTTCATCGCATGTCACAACCCGAGCTTCCTCGAAAAATACGACATGCTGTGTCACATCAAGCCGGGCGGCACATTCCTGCTGACCAGCAGCCACGATGCCGGCGAAGTTTGGGACACGCTGCCGATTGAAGTACAAAAGCAAATCATTGACAAGAAACTGAAATTCTATGTCATCGACGCGATCACCATTGCCGAAGAACTCGGACTGGGCGCCCGCATTAACGTCATCATGCAGACCGCCTTCTTCAAGATCAGCGGCGTCATTAACGCTGACACAGCGATCAATGCCATTAAGACGGCGATCAAGAAGACCTACGGCAAGAAAGGCGATAAGATCGTCGAGATGAATAACAATGCCGTTGATGCAGCCCTGGATAAGATTTCAGAAGTCACGGTTCCGGCCGCCGCTGACAGCAAACTGAAAATGCATGATATGGTACCGGCCGATGCACCGGACTTCGTGAAAGAAGTAACCGCTGAAATCATGGCCGGCCGCGGCGACCAACTGCCGGTCAGCAAGATGCCGTGTGATGGCAAGTTCCCCACCGGCACCACCAAGTACGAAAAACGCAACATTGCCGTCCACATTCCCGCCTGGGAACCGGATGTTTGTATCCAGTGCGGCCAATGCTCACTCGTGTGTCCGCATGCGGCCATCCGCATCAAGGCCTACGAGGCCGACCAACTGGCGGACGCCCCGTCAACCTTCAAGAGTGCGGACGCCAAGGGCAAGGATTTTGCCGGCATGAAGTTTACCGTCCAGACTGCTCCGGAAGATTGCACCGGTTGCGGCGCTTGTGTCGCCAACTGCCCGGGCAAAGACAAAGCCAATCCGGACCGCAAAGCCATCAACATGGCAGCGCAGGAACCGCTGCGGGACGCAGAAGTGGAAAACTTCGACTTCTTCCTGTCACTGCCGAACACCGATACGAGCAAGTTCAAAGCCGCCAGTATCAAGGGCAGCCAATTGGTTCCCCCGCTGTTTGAGTTCAGCGGCGCCTGTGCCGGTTGCGGTGAAACCGCCAGCGTAAAACTGCTGACCCAGTTGTTCGGCGACCGCGCTTACATCGCCAACGCAACGGGGTGTTCGTCCATTTATGGTGGTAACCTGCCGACGACGCCTTACACCACGCGATTTGACGGCCGCGGCCCGACCTGGTCCAACAGCCTCTTTGAAGATAACGCTGAGTTTGGGTTGGGCATGCGTCTGACCGTCAGTAAGTTCTCCGGCTTTGCCGCTGAATTGCTGGACAAGGCGGTCGAAAACGGCTGCATTGACAAGGCACTGGCCGATGAGATCAAAAACGCTGATCAGACCACCCAACAGGGGATCGAAGATCAGCGATCACGCGTTGAAAAGGTCAAAGCCGCCTGCGAAGGCAATCAAAACTGCGAAGACTGTGTTCAGTTGATGACCGTTGCCGACTATCTGGTCAAGAAGAGCGTCTGGATTCTCGGTGGTGACGGCTGGGCCTATGACATTGGTTACGGTGGACTGGACCACGTTCTGGCCAGCGGCGAAAATGTCAACATCATGGTACTGGATACGGAAGTCTATTCCAACACCGGCGGTCAGATGTCGAAATCGACCCCGCGTGCAGCCGTGGCGAAGTTTGCCGCAGCCGGCAAGAAGATGCCGAAGAAGGATATGGGCCTGATCGCCATGAGCTACGGTGGTATCTATGTTGCTCAAATCGCAATCGGTGCCAATCCGAATCAGGCCGTGAAGGCTCTCGCTGAAGCGGAAAGCTATGACGGTCCGTCGCTGATCCTGTCGTATACCCACTGTATTGCTCACGGTATCAACATGGCAAAGGGTCTGGAAGAGCAGAAAAAGGCCGTTACCTGCGGTCACTGGCCGCTGTATCGCTTCGACCCGCGTCTGGCAGGTTCCGGCAAGAATCCGCTGCAGTTGGATTCGAAAGCCCCGACAACGGACTTTACCGAGTTCGCCTACGGTCAGAACCGTTACAAATCACTGACCAAGGCACAGCCGGAAGTGGCAGCCGAACTGATGGAATTGGCCAAGAAAGACAATGCCAAAAAGTTCTCGCTGCTTGAAAAGCTTGCGAACCTTGAGTGCGACAACTGCTAATTTGTAATTCTTTTAACTCGGCCCTGTAAATCACCACAGGGCCGAGTTTTCTTATGGCATATAATTTTAGAATGGGGAATCAACGTATGAAACATTTAATTCGCATTTTATCGATCACACCGGTACTCATCCTATCATTCATACTGAGCGGTTGCGGCGATGTTTCAAGTCGCCCGACCACAGCCGTCAAATCAGACGCCTCCATTACCGCCGACTGCGTTGTCAGTTATTTTCGTCAGGGCCAGGCGCCCTATATGACCGAGCAAGAGCATCGCTTTAACCCTGCGTCCGGATATCTGAAAATCATCGCCAATGAACCGGACAGCCGGTATGCATTCACCCTGAAAAAAGACAAATTCTCACAATCAGGAAAACTGACCGAGTTCTTATCGGGCCTTCCGGCCGAGTTTGTCAGTCAACCGCTGGCAACAGCCGTGTTTTACAGCTTCGCCGCAGGCGCAGAACTGCTGTCGACCGAATCATTGGTTGCCGGCGAAATGATCAAACTGGAAGGCCAGTGGTACGAGCCCATGCAAGCTGCCTGGCCCAAACAGGACATTCAGGTTATTCTACTGAAAAACACCGCCACAAACCGGATAGATTCGGTTGGGATCACCCAATATAAGGATGGGTTATCCTTCGAAGAAGTACAGACGAACGTTTCAGATGCCATTGAGCAGCGATGGCTCGCAAGAAGCTATAACTTGCGGTATAACAGTGACTTAAATACACTCGCCCCCCGCACGATCGACATCTTCGATATCAACGACGGCATTGCTTCAAAGAAACGAATTATCATGTTTGAGTATAAAACGGTCCAGAAGACGAACCAGGCCGCTATTTCAGAGTAAAAAACCGCAAAAACAGCCTGCTTTGACGAACTTTAATGCCTCTGTGGCGGTATAGTATAAAGTACCAATTTCGATGGGAGGATGGATGGTCTTCATTTTTTAGCCCTGACTTATCCATTTTTAACACTTTTACCTGAAGATAACGACATAATTTTATTGGTTCAGGTACTTTATCGCCGAAGTAGTAGTAAAGTGGGACCGTTCTTTTACCGATACAAATGGGAATTTCCAGTATCGGCGTATGAATATTTTGGGTTTGATTATAGGACGATAAGGACTTTTGTTTTCAATGGATCTCTTAGACATGACGAAAAAAAGTATTTTCACGGTTGCCGCTTTATTGCTATTGTGTATTTGCGGCTGTAACAACGACATTCTGGACCCGACACAAATTGGACGGTTTGAACCCACCCCGGTTGTTAATGTCATTCTTGATACGCTCGGCGTTGCCGATGAACCCTCTCCTGTCTATGAAGGGGCCGAAGACCCCCGCCCGGAAGATCTCATCGAAAAACCCACGGATTATGCATTGGGATCGGGTGACATCATACGCGTCAGCATCTTCGAGTTGTATAATGAAGGTGTCAGCTATGTGAACGATTACACCGTCACTGAAACCGGTCGTGTTTCGATTCCGGATGTTGGTTTGGTGTGGGCCGACGGATTGACGGAATCAGAATTGGAGCAGGAAATCGCCGATATTCTTTCACCCAATATCATCAAAGACCCTTCGGTCACCGTCAGCCTCCAGGGCTCGCAACGGCGATTTTTCTCTATCTACGGCCAAGGTGTCGCCCAGTCGGGCCGGTTTGGTTTCCCGCGTTACACCTTCCGTCTGACCGATGCGATCGCACAGGCCGGCGGCATCGGCGACTTCAACGTCAGCTATGTCTACGTTTCCCGGGATGTTCGACAAAAAGATATGGCATCTTCAAGCCAGCAGGATCTGTTTGACCTCAAAACAGTCGAACCGGATACCAAAAAGCTTGAAAATGAAATGCTTGAAATTATCACCCCCAGTGCCCAACGCGCCGGCAGCGGCATCCTGATTACTTCAGCAGAAATGGTGACACCTCAGGAACTCGAAGCACTGGCGGCCCCAGACGGCATTGACACGCCTGATGAACCGGCAGTTCGGCAGACAGCCGATGCCCTGCTGCCGTCAACGCCACAGTCAAAACGCATCGAATGGAAATTCATTGATAACAAATGGGTCCCCGTTGAGGTCGAAGGCGACGCGGTCTCGGCCTTGAAGCCGGAAGTGCTCAAGCCTGAACAGTTCCAGCCCGACCAGCAGCAAAATGAAGACGATCCCGGTGATTTCGGATTGAATGATATGAGCATCACAGAAACCGTCACCCGGGTCATCATCATCCCCGCAGACCGTCTGCTGGCCGGCGATCCGCGTTATAACATCGTCATCCGTCCCGGCGACCGTATCTCGGTACCGCGTGATGTGGTGGGCGAATTCTGGATTGGCGGCAACGTCAATGCTCCCAATGCTTATGCCCTGACCGGGCGGCCGATTAACCTTAAGCAGGCGATTATCACCGCCGGCGGCCTGAACCAGATCGCCTGGCCCAAAAAAGTGGAAGTCGTCCGCCGTTTGGGCAAAAATAAAGCCGGACTGATGCAGGAAGAAATCGTCCTGGTAGACCTGGAGAAAATCGCCAAAGGTCTCCAGCCGGACTTTTTTATCAAACCCAATGATCAGATTAACGTAGGAACCAACGGTGCCAGCCGATGGCTGGCTCAGTTGCGGAACGCATTCCGGGCAACCTACGGATTCGGATTTATCTATGACCGCAACTTTGCCGTGGAAGACGTTGGCAATAGTGCTTTCCCGGGACACCTCAGTTTTTAAGCTATAATACCATGAACGCAATTCAGCCAAGTGAATCGATTCAGTCTCCGACCGAGCCGACCAACGAAAAGAGTTGGCTCGATCTGGGAATCCACGTCTATATCAAGGCCGCGATTGTCAGCCTATTGATCTGGTGGATTTTTCGCGAGGAAATCAACAGCATCGTCACACGATGGGTTCGGGACTCAAGCTGGTCACACGGCTTTTTGATTCCGTTGTTCAGCCTGTATTTTCTGAATCAAAAAAAAGACGATCTGTTGGCGATTGAAAAGACTTCGCCGAGTTGGCTGGTTGGATTGCCGGCATTACTTTTCTTTTTGATTCTGTATCCGCTGAACATTGTTCAATTCAAATTCGGATACGGCAAGCCCCTGATCATGATTGCCACGCTCGGGGCAACGGTTTTGTTCCTCGGCGGCTGGAAAGTGATTCGTTATACATGGCTGCCGGTGTGCTATTTATTCTTTGCCGTTCCCCTGCCTGCACGCTTGTACAGCCAGATTACCATTCCCATGCGAAAGCTCGCCTCTCAGGTTGCCACGATGCTGCTGAATCTGGTTCCCGACCTGCAGGCACAGGCCCACGGCGTTGTCATTGACGTTGTCTACAAGGGACAGCCGCTGGAACCGGCTCTGGATGTGGCAGAGGCATGCAGCGGCATGCGACTGCTGATGGCATTTCTGGCACTGGGTGTCGCCATGGCGTACCTGCACGAACGACCCATTTGGCAGCGACTGGTACTTCTGGCAACCACCATACCGATCGCAATTCTCTGCAACGTCGTCCGGGTTACGATCACCGGATTCATCTATATCCTTTGGGATCCGAAATACGCACAGGGCATTTACCATGATATGCTGGGGATGCTGATGCTGCCGCTGGCATTCTGCCTCTATGGCGGACTGGCATGGCTGATGACCAATCTCTTTGTGGAAGAAGGCGAAGATCAGGTCGAGGAAGATATTATTGTCCGCAAAAAACCTTCGAGCCAAACCGAGGAGGTGTAGAGTGAGTTCGGTCAAGCAAAACTATCTCAAGGCGTCATTTTTAGTCTGTGTCGTACTTCTGTTAACTGCCGCAACGACGAAAACGGTTATCATTCAGAAACTGGGGGTTTTCTTAACCAAGGAACCGGTTCCCCTGCAACACCCACTGGATGATCTGAATGAAGCGGCATTAGCTCCTTATGTCGTTAAAGATAAAGCAATAATTCAAAACCGAGACGTTTTGGAAAGTCTGGGCACCGATGAATATATCCAGTGGATACTGGAAGACAGCGAAGCGGAACCATCCAGCCCGACGCGCTACTGCTCGCTGTTTATCACCTATTATACCGGCAACCCGGACATGGTCCCGCACGTGCCGGACGAATGCTATGTCGGTGGCGGAAACAGCCGCGCCAAGGCTGAACAGCCTTCGCTTGAGATCCCCACGCTTGATAATTTAAAGGTGCCCTTTCAGTATGTTGTATTTGAACAGGTCGGCAAGGACATAAGCCAGGGAAACGTTCAGTTCTCCGTCCAATACTTGTTTCACGCAAACGGCAAATACTGCGGCAGCCGAACTGAAACACGGAAAACGCTGGGACAAAACTTTTTCAGTAAATATTCCTATTTCGCCAAGGTGGAGTGGAAGTTTTACGGAATTGATTCATTCGGCATGACCTATCCCGACAAAGAACAAACGCTGACGGCCTCTGCAAAACTGCTGTCGGCGGTTTTGCCGGAACTGGAAAAGAATCATTGGCCGGACTGGGAAGCGATCAATGCCAAAGACTATAATCCCCAGGAAACGGCCGCGTTTCAATAACCGAACCACTCGCTTGTCCGAGAGGCCGCTTGAGCACCTGCACAATAGAATAAGCTGATATATAAAAACGGTATTTCAAGAGACCTCATGACAGTGGCCACTGCCGTGAGGTGATGACTTTCAAGAACCTGAAAATATGCAAACCTAAAGCGAGAGATGTGGAGGTAGATGGTTTATGGCTAAAAAGCTGAATAAAAAAGTAGCGATTATAGGGATTGTCCTGCTGGTGCTGATCATCGGCGGCGGTGCGGGATTACTGGTTGTCCGTCAAATAAAACGCAATCCCGAACGCGCTCTGGCCAAAGCCAAACAGGCAATAGACGCAGGCAATTACGAAGAAGCCGAAATTCAGCTCGGCCTGTCCTATGCCTACGGAAAAACGGATGCGTATAAAGTCGAACGCTTGTTTGAGCTGGCCGAATTCCATCAGATTAATAACGATCTGCATGAAGCCGAATGGAAAAAAGCATTGGGTTGCTGGAACAAAATCGTCTCGATTGATCAAAAGAATCTTCAGGCCCGTGAACATTTGCTGGATTATTATTACCAGGCCGCCGAGGCAGGAACTGCTGTCTTATGGAAAACCATCAACGAAAATACCACTGAGATTCTCGATATTCTAAAATCACAGAACACCGAACCGGAAGCGTCATTGCTAAGCACACACGCCAAGGCCCTGTTGTCGATTGCCCAGCGAGGCGAAGTCCCCAACCGTCAGGAATTACTGGATGAATGCATCGCGGTCCTTGACCCGCTTATCGAACAGTCTCCCGGCGACGACAGCCTGTATTTATTAAGAGCTGAGGCGACCTTGCTGCAAGGTGAAATGGATGAGTCCGCCGGCATTCGAAACGCGGGCCAAAAGGCTCAAGAGGAAGCATTCAACTGGCTTGAAATCGGAGCCGAAAAAGCCGACAACAAGGCGAAAGCAATCGCCACCCTGTTGACGTTTCAAATGCAGACCAGCCCGGCTGACCCCAACCATACCGATCAGATTCGAGCTGACATAGAGACGCAAGCTCAAACGATCGAGCCGAATGAGGATTTTTACGTATTGATCTCTCGTGCTTACAGCGAACGCCAGGGCAATATGGATCCTCAGGCAGAGACCAATCGAGCCATCGAAGCCATCCGACAAGCCCGCAAGCTCGATCCGGAAAACATTGAATACATCATTCGCGCAACAACACTGTTATATCGAAAGGGATCAGCATTTAATGATTCAGATGCGATCACGGACGCCATTGAAATGGCCGAAGAAGCGCTGACATTGCCGGGCACGCAAGATAACCCCGGCCCCCTGCAAAACCGAAACCTGTTTTACCGTTATAAAATCAATGAGTTTTTATCCAATGTGTATCTCGAAAAAGCCTACGCCGCAAATCGCGATAACGATGAAACCGCGGCTGCCAAATGGGGCGAAAAAGCACGACCGAGAGTGAAAGAGATCAGTGATTATATACGCACCCCGGACAGCCCGGTCGTCCAGAAATTCCAGGGCATGCTGGCGCTGGCCGAAGGAGAAACGGACAAAGCCATCCGCCTGATGTATAAAGCCTATGAGCAATCCAAAGCGCTGGACAAAGAAGGCCGGCGTTCCAACATCGACCCGGTACTATGCGTCACGCTGGCTTCTGTGATGCAGCAACGAAATGAACCGGGGATGCAGTCGGAATTTTTAGGCAAAGCCATTTCAAACAGCAATGGTATCGTCCTTCAAAAACCGCAACTTTGGCTTGATTACGCCGATCTTATCGCGCAACGTCGCGCCCAAAACGCATGGGGGGCGGTACTCTCAATTGTAACGAGTTACCAGAGCCGTTATGGAGCGAGCCAGCGAAGCAATTCGTTAAAAACACAGGCACTGATCGCAACGAATCAGTTCGAAGAGGCACAAGCCATGATTGCGGCAATGGATGCAACGAAACCGGAAACTCTCCAGCTTGAAATCGCCCTGCTGACGGGCCGGATTGCACAGGCTCAGCTTGCAATCCAACAACTAAAGGACGATCAACAACCATCCGACGAACAGATACAGGAGTTGGCGGATTTGCGTGCCGATCGCTACCAGCGTTCACTTCAACTGCTGGATTTAGATGCCAACCAATTAGACCCGCAAACTTTAACAGCCGTCTGCTACGATTACATTCGAGACGACCAGATCCAGCAAGCGGCAACCCTGCTGGAAAAATACTTACGTGTCATTCCCGACAATATCAGCTTAAAAGTTCTCGCCCTTCAACTGCAGGAAGATAACCCGAAAGACATCACAGCCGAACGCCGCCGCGAACTTCAGATTCAGGCTTTCGAGACCCTCAATGATTCCAAAGAGCGAAATCTGTCATTGGCTCAGTTCTATCGCGTTCAAGGCGAATTTGAAACAGCGTTGCAGCATCTGGATCAAATTCCAACGTCAAGTGCCGACGATCTGGAAGTCCTGCTGGAACGATATGAAATTGCCATCCAGCAGAACGACATTGATACGGCCGCCAATCTGCTGCCTAAGCTTCGGGCACTGAATGCTGACAGTTGCGACGGCAATATGTTTGCCGCTCAAATTGATTCAATGAAAGAGGAGTACGCTTCAGCCTTGCGAAAACTGGATGAATGTCTGAATATCCAGCCTCTATCCAGCCGCCTTTACTATCTGAAAGGCCAGGTTCTCAGTCAGCAGACCGAGTATGAATCCGCCATTGAAAATTTCCAACAGGCCCTCTCAATGAGCCCGGCCAATCCGGTCTATGCCCGCAATCTGGTGTCGGCTCTCTACTCCAGAAACAACAAGTTAGGCAGTAAGGTGACTCCTCAACAACAGGGCGAGGCTCTACAGGCCATTCAGGTCGCAATGTTCCTGGATCCGACAAACTGGCAATTGCAAAGTGTTTACGCTGAGACCATCGCCGACCGAGAACCGGATCGGGCACTGATGATTCGTCAGCAACTGCTGAAAAGTCAGCCCAATGCAGCCAATGCCTTAATGCTGGGGAACATGGCGATGCGTATCGCCCGTTCCGAATGGGACGACGCCAAAAAAACCGGACTCATCGAATTGGCAGGCCAAGCCTATCTGCAGGCCATTGAAATTGATCCGACAAATGAAAATGCCCAACAGGCCCTTGCTGACCATCAGCGTATGATGGGCCAAGAGGATCCGACAAAGATCTTCGAAGGCAACAAAGATTTAATTTGGAAGTACTATCTGCGAAACAGTCAATTCGATCAGGCAATGGAAGTCCTGACAGGACTGTTTGAAACGAACCCGGAAGACACGGTTGTTTTGCGTGGACTCATTCTTTGCGCCGAGGGCATGGGCAACCGTGACCAGGCTAAAGAATACCTGGACACTTTATCTGAACTGGATAAAAGTAAGGACGCCGAATTATGGGTGCTTCAAAAATATCTTGATAACGCCTTTATTGCTGAAGCTCAAACCAAGCTGGCCGGGTTTAAAGAACGCTATCCCGACGAAAAGCTCACCCTTATCATTGATGCCTGGATTCAAATGGGCGAAGGTCAATTGCAGGAAGCACTGTCACTGGCGAATCGTTACCTGACAACTGACACAGAAAACGCCGGGGCATGGCGGTTACGCGGTCGGCTTTACCGCCTGATGAACCAACCACAAAAAGCGATCGAAGACTTGCAACGCAGCAAGAGTATTCAGCCGGATCCGATGGTTCGTCTTGAACTGGCGACCGTGTACAATGAAACAGCCAATTTGGAAGCCGCTATCGGCGAACTGAAACAGGGGTTGGAAGACCCTCAATCGCCCATGCAGCTTCGACTGACACTGGAAGCGATCTATCAGAAAAATAACAAAACACGCGAACTGGAAGCACTCTACCGGTCCACTCTCGAGAAGTACCCACAAAGTTTTTTCTGGCTTTATCGTGCCGGGAATTATTATTCCCAAAATGATCAACTGTCCAAAGCACAGCAACTCCTGAAAATGGCTTGGGATCTGAGTATACAGCAAAACAATCTGGATCTTGGGATTTTCGTCGCCTATCTTGACAGCCTGTACCAGGACCGTCAATACGATCCGGCTCTTTCGTTTGCCACCGAGTGGATCGACTCGCCCCTGGCATCGGTCGCCTACGCCTTTATGGGACAGATTCAACTGAACCAGTCCCAGGACGCGAAAGCAGCCGAAAGTTTTAATAAGGCACTGGAAAAGGCCGGGGCCAATGATCGTCTACAGGGAATTGTCATGGAAAAGATGTTAGACGCTCTCGGCGAGGAAGCCCT
This sequence comes from Anaerohalosphaeraceae bacterium, assembly GCA_963675155.1. Taxonomy (GTDB): domain Bacteria; phylum Planctomycetota; class Phycisphaerae; order Sedimentisphaerales; family Anaerohalosphaeraceae; genus 4572-13. The sequence goes on from OY775912.1 coordinate 3,968,210, forward strand.
GAACGCCTGGCAACAGGAACAGTTAGCTCAGGATTCAAAATCGCTGCCGGCACGCCTGTTGGCTTATCGACTGGCTCTGAAAAACGCACGTTATAATGAAGCCGTCGAACAGATTGAACAATGCATTGAAATCGTGGGCCCCGATCATCCGGGGTGGCTCTCCCTGGCGATGAAAAAGGGCAATGCGATGATTATGGCCTATACCAAGACTGCCGATCAAAGCTATCTTGATCGTTCGATTACGTTGTTTGAAAGTATCCTGGCCAAACAGCCCAACAATCCGACACTGCTGAACAATCTGGCTTATCTGTTAGCCGATAATGATAAGCAGTTAGAAACCGCACTTGAATATGCCCGCAAAGCACATCAGGGCAATCCCGGAAACACCATCTTCCTGGACACCTATGCCTATGTTCAGTGTAAGCTGAAACACTATGAAGATGCCCAACGGAATCTGCTGCGGGCGATTCAAATCCTCGACATATCCCGCACGCCGGTCCCGTGGGATATGTATAAGCATCTGGGTATGGCCCGGCAGGGTCTGGGCAATAACCGCCAAGCCGTCGAAAGCTATCAAAAGGCACTGGATGCCTCTGATGAAATTCCAGACACAGAAAGACAACAGTTGCAGCAAACGATAGACGAATTGAAGCTGCTGCTGTAAATTGATAAATCTTCAATCTTTAATTGTAACAGGAGTTTAAGAATGAATAATCCGATTCAACGACCTAATAATTCAACGCCGGCAACTCGACCGCCCCAACGGCCTATGGCCGGCCCGCCCGGACAGGCACCGGGTGCGATGGCGATGACTCCAAAAGAAATCGCGGGAATTCTGCGGCGACACGTGTGGATGATTATTATTTTCACCGTCGTCGGAACAATCATCGGCGGCGCTGCGTGGTTTTTGTGCGACCGGTTTATTCCAAAATACACCGCCGTAGCCGGCATCAAAGTGCTGTCACCCGGGATTAAAGATCCTACCAAGATCAGCGAGGCACAACCACAAAAAGATATTTATTATCAGCACCGTTTTACCATGGCGTCACTGATCAAACAACAAAGCATGTTGGAGCGGCTAATCAATCGGGATAAAATACGCGAAACCAATTGGTTTAAGCAATTTGCAGAAGTTGATGCAAACGGCCAGATCGTTGGAGATGTCGATAAAGCCATTCGAAAGACATTGGAAGACCTTGACAAGTCTCTGGGAGCCAACGCCCCCATAGACCAGAACTTCATCCGCATCTCAATGACCTGCGGCAGCGCATCGGAAGCAAAGCTAATCGTGGATGAAATGGTTCGCCTGTTTCTAGCAGAACAACGTGAATTGGCTCTGGGAGATGTCACCGAACAATTAGCCGAGCGTAGAAAACAACTCGCTAATGTGCAAAGAGAACTGGATAACTCCATCATGAGCTTGGAAAATATCAGTTCCGGCACTGATTTTGCGCGTTTGGGACTGGGTGAAACACAGGGCTTCCGGGACTACATGGAAGAACGTTTGGGCGATCTTGAAAACACCTCCAGTTCCCTTGAAACACAGCGTAGCGGCCTTGAAACGAATTTGGCTATATTGAAAAAACGAGTCGAATCCGAAGAATATGATCAAATTGTCAAAGAACAAATCGAAAATGACCCTATCGCCCAGCAAATGCGTAGTAATCTCGCCTCCATGGAGCCAATTCTCAGCCGTCAATTGAACCGGTTTGGCGAAGAACACCGCATTGTTCAGGAAAGTCGCGCCGCACTCCAAAAAATGGAAGAAGACTTGGCGAATAGGCAAAATGAAATCGCTAACATTTTCCGACGATCTGATTATCAACAAAGTCAGGATGCCATGACAACATTATCCCAGCAATTGGAAACGAATAAACAGTTGCTCATAACCGCAAAACGCGAATACAAGGATGTGGATGAAATTCGAACAAAATACGCCCGATTTCTCCGCCAAAAAGAAGAAAAAGAAAATATGCTGGAAGACCTAAACCAGCAGATCCAAACGCTTGACGCCGTTTATTCGGACCCGGACCTGAGTACGCTCAAATTTATGGGCGAAGCTCCCAAACCGCGAGAAAAAAGTTTTCCAAATATTAAATTATTCCTGCCCGGCGGTTTTATGCTGGGACTCATGGCAGGACTGGGACTGGCATTCGCCATCGAAATGCTTAACGACCTGCTGAAAACACCCAGCGATGTCATGCGGCATTTGAAGGCCCCTCTGATGGGCTCCATCTGCCACTTCGACGACGACGAAGATGTGGACGGTATCGACCTGTATCATGTGGTCCGCCAAGCCCCGTATTCGGTCATGAGCGAATGTTACCGGCAACTGCGAACCAATCTGAAACTGGCCGGCCCCGGCGGCGTCGCCCATAAAACACTGCTGGTCACCAGCGGCGAAGCAGGTGACGGAAAAACCACGGTTGCCATCAACATGGCCAGCACCCTTCTGGCAGAAGATAAGCCGGTGCTGCTAATCGACGCCAACTTCCGTCGGCCCAGCACAACGCGGCTCTTCCCGCATGCACAGCCCGACGGCGCGCCGGCTGAATTTTCCGATTACGGACTCAGCAACTATCTGATGGGCCAATGTGCCGATGTCGGTCAGATTGTTCGTCCCAGCGGCATTGAAAATCTATATGTGATTGACAGTGGACCATTGCCGGCCAACCCAACCGAACTGTTCACCACCGAACGAATGAAAAACCTGCTCGAACAATGCAAGACGCAGTTCGAATACGTCGTCATTGATGGCCCGGCCACACTGGTCAGTGACTCCAAAACACTCGCCTCACAGGTCGACGGCACCATCGTGGTTTTCAACGCTCAAAACACCCACCGTGGAGCAGGCATCCGAATTCTTCGCGAACTCCGCGAAACCCACGCCAATCTGCTGGGCACGGTGCTGATGGGCGTCAAAACCCGCAAAGGCGGTTATTTCCGCGAATACTACCGTTCCTATCAGGAATACCAGCGGGTCCACGTCGAACAGCCCGTTTAGAATGGATGATATTGACATTTTCAAAGCCCGGCTGATTTCTTCAGTCGGGCTTTTTTATGCCCTCAACGAACCTGGAAGCCTCAAAAACGTAAATTCAAATAGAAATGTCCATCCATCATTTGTTGCTTAAATCGTGCTTTAAGGCCTTTTCAGTTGACTTTTAGCGAACTATTATTTATGCTATAAGTACTGGAGAATACAGGTGATGCATAAAAAAATAACACATTTTGGAGCCTCGATACTGCTGCTGGCACGGCCGGCAGACTCGCTCTGTTCCATCATTCAGTCGTGGGCCATGGCCCATCGCTGGGGAGATTTGGTTCTGTGCCATTCAGTTTACGATATTGAGATTCGTCTGGATGATATTCCGCCTCAACAAACAGTGTTCCTGATTGCACGCCCGGCAATGTTGAATAAGTCCTTTCTCACTTCAGTTTTGCAGAAGTATCCTGCTCTGCGTCTGATCGGATGGACCGGCCCGAATCAAACCGCCTCCTCACAACTCAATGCAATATCTTCCTGTGTCTCCATTGTCACGATCAGCAACACCGGCCAACTGGCAAACATTATCGAGGCATTCCAGATAACATTGAAACAGGAACCGATCCATTCCAACCAAGGCTGTGATGTGACCGCTGAACCCCAAATCGACCCCAAAAACTATCGTCTCAGCAGCGATGAAATTGACGCACTTCTCGGAGCCGAATAAATGATGCGTTCAGATTGCCACAATCTTTTTATCGGCACACCCTCAAATGGTTTTTGGCAACAGGCGGAAACACACTATTGCGCGAATATCTTTGAAGGCATTGCCGCAGTCAAACAGCAGACTTACAAATCGATCGGTGTTGTCTGGTCCGAACTGCCGGAACCGAAAGCCAAGGCTCTGGAAGCCTTGTCGCAGTTCGCTGCCGCCTCCCGAATTTACCTGTTGATTGATATGCATGAAGAGCCGGAAGTGATGGCCCTGCAGCAATCAGCGTCCCGGCGACTGTTCAATGATTACCAGCTTTTCCCGGCGAAGACAGAACGGCCCGCATCCCCCCCGCCGGAGCCAACACCGGAGGCCGGCAAGAAACTCACGGATCTGGCAAAAGACCAATACATCCGAGAACTGGAAACGCTCGTCACTCAGGATGATCTGACGGGACTGAAAAACCGCCGCTATCTGAGACAGTTTCTGCCATCACTGCTCAAATACGCCGCACAACAGGATTGCCAGGTAACGCTGCTGCTGTTTGATCTCGATGACTTTAAACATTACAATGATACCTATGGACATACCGTTGGCGACCAGGTACTGATGCAGATCGCCCGGCTCATCAAGCGGTGCTGCCGCGATCACGATGTCGTCGCACGACTGGGGGGAGATGAATTTGCCGTTGTTTTCTGGGACACCAGCGACGGACAAACACCGCAGGAAATCGCCGAACGACGACAGCAATGTCAAAATCATCCCCGGCAGGCACAGTTTATGGCACAACGATTCCGTAGAGAAATCAGTGAAACGCCCTTCGAGTTCCTCGGGCCACAGGGACAGGGAACGCTGACCATCAGCGGCGGTCTTGCCAGTTTCCCCGTTGACGGCACGAGTGCCGAAGAATTGTTTGAAAAAGCTGACCAGGCGATGCTGGAAGCCAAACGCTCCGGCAAAAATCAAATCGAAATCGTCGGACAGCCGGCGGTCTGATTGCTATTCTTTCTTTTTGCGAAAAATATTTAACGGTTGTTTCAAGACAGAAAAATAGACCGTCTCAATCTTCGGCTGATTAATATCGCCCCGAATTTCGACTTTCCATAACGCTTTACCGATCCCTCGCGCCAGCCTGTCAATAATCGTATCTTCCTGTCCCATAAGCCGATCAAATGCAACCATGTCCATCGCAATCCGGTTGTCCGCAAGATTCAACTTTCCCGACCCCCGAAAGACCATCGGGTCGCCCACAAGTCGGACAGACTCAATTACTAACTCCGGGCCCTGAACAATCGCCTCAACGCTAATTTCATTAAAGATAAACTCTTTGGGTGTTCGAAGCTGCATGGCCGTCAAAACCCGCCCCATGATAGACTGCTTGCCCAGTTTTATATTTTGAACGTGAGCGGTGACTCTACCGCTCGCCTCAGAAAGCCGTTTCAAATCACCTTCCAGGTTCAACTCACCCGAGGCCAGGCCGCCCATTACATTTTTCATTGCCTGTTCATACTCTGCCCCCAGCAATTGCTGGACATTCGCTTCAAAGAGAGAAAGTGTCAACTGGTAGCCCGTCATTTCTGGATCGCCCAGATCGACCTCAAAATCCCCCTTAATCTCGCCATCGTACAAATGAGCACTAAACTGCCGGGTTTCAAAGTGAGCCGTATTCGGATCGTAGACACACTGGCCCTGCAGGTCTGTTACCAGGTAATCTTTCCACTGGAAATGATCCATGTCATACTTTGCCAGCACCCGGCAATGGCCCGTTCTAAGGTCAGCCTCTAAATGCCCGTCCGCCTGACCATACAGCTGCTTAACCACGTCTGCTTCTCCCAAGGTGACATTGTCTAAATTCACGCCTGCTCTGACATCGAGATTACGCAGCCCATCGGGGCCCATTTTCATAAACCCATCATGGAAGGTCAGGTCCAGGTCTCCATGCGGCTGAAGAGACGCATACACGGTTTGCGTCGCCTCTGATAAGAAATCAACCGGAATCGAACCCAATGCAATATTCTGCAGCATAAACTGCTTGAAGAAAAGCATGTCATCGACCAGATGCAGTTGGCCTGCGGCATGAGTCATGTGCTGGTCGTTCCACAGTATTGGATTGTCAAAAAACTGAATCATCAGATCGTTCCCGGAACATGAAGCATCCTCCAGATTAATCGCCAGATGGCCGCTGACATCCACCTTGCCCTGCAGCCGCCAATCCCCCAGGAAGGCATCTGCATCAGAACCAACGGCCTGCCAGAATGCTTCATTCAAGGCAAACTGTTTTAAATCCAAATCAAGACAAAGATCGGGACGCGTATCATCAAACCCTTTCGGTGTCAGTTTTCCACTCAAAACAACTTTCCCACCGTCCGTCACCGCTTCAAACGAGTGCAACTGAACCAACTCATGGGTGATATCCGCCGACAGGCGGACGTCGCTCATTGGCAGTGCAAATCCGTCATAAACCAGATGCGGGCTCTGAATCTTCACGTTGGCCATAAAATCCAGCAACCGCTTGCCGCTTTCATTGCGAGAAATATTCACATCCACATCGGCCAGAGATTGGGGATCAATCTGGACGCGGTCGAAAAGTGCACGCTGCTGAATCGGCATGGCGTTAATCAGCAAATCGTTGACGGGAATCTGTTCGGCGTCGACGTGAATCTTAAAATTCGGTTGTTCACTGCGAAGTTCCAGCACACCTCCGTTCAGCGTCACCTTACGCTCATCCTCATAGTGTGAAACAAGATCAACAAATTTCACACGCTCCGGTTCAACGAGAATATTTCCGGTCAAATTCTCCAGCGGATACGGAAACTGATCATAAACCAGCGCCGCTCCCTTTAACTCCAACTTCAGCGTCGTATCACGCCGGCCGTCCTCAAATTGCTGATAACGATAATCGAGGCCTGTTTTGCCGCTCGGTGAAAAAGAAAACCACACTTTCTTGACCGAATCATTCAAGGCATTATAAAGATCCTCATCAAACAGCATGTTCGGGCTTGTAAATCGAATATCCATCTGGCGATTGGAATCCATATTACGAATCGCCCCATTGATCGCCAATTCGACATCATCATGATGGCCAATCAACTCTTTCAAATAAAGATCATGTTCAGCAAATTCCACGCGCCCGGTTAAATGGTCGATTCGATAGGGAAACTTTTCAGGAACAACAGAAATATCGCGGCAAACAACCGCTCCATTCAAATCCATCGCAGCCGGACCATCCGGTCGTCCGGAGATCGAAAGTGTCAGATCGCCCACTCCCTTCGGATGATAACGCTTTAAAAAGCCGCTGAGTCGCTCATCCAGCAGTTCCAGCAACGGTTCACTGTAAACAATCGCATCCGGTTCATACTGATCGGAAAGCGTCACCTGCTGAAGATTTATATCCAAACTCACAGAATGCTGTTGATCAGCCTCTTCGAACACGCCGTGAATGTCAACGCTTCCGTCGCCCAGCGAGAACCCGCAGCGTTTAAGAGCAATCCGCTGCTTTTCAAATTCACATTCAAACTGAATACCTTGCAGGTTCCAGGCATTGTCAAAGATTTTTGCCCGGGGCATGGCAAGGCGACCCTCCATGGCTAAAAGCCCCGGTTGTCGGTCGTCAGGAAGCCTGAACACACCTTGCAGCCGGCTGCCGGCAAATCCCAAACGCCCGTCGGCCTGAAGTGTAAAACTGTATTGGCCCTTGTCCGTATGCGAAGCGACCTGGCCGCTCAGCCCAAAAGTCGTAATCAGTTGGGTCTGTTCCGGCGAAATGCGGCGTATCCGGACAGCACCGTTACGAATTGTCACCAATGGCAAGTTCCCCGTTGGCTCGGAAGATCGCTGAAAGGCAAGCGGTTGAAAATTCCACGTCTCACTGTCATCGTCATAGTCAGCCGATAGAAAAAAATCGCTTAAATAAATTGAATGGACTTGGACTTTTCCCCGCAGCAACTGCCACGGGTTTACTTTAATTTCGAGTTCGTCAGCTTGTAAAATCGGCTCATCGGCCAGTGAGGCGGGATCTCTCGCGACAACGACACCTTTCAGCCGAAGCCCCCCAAACAGCTTCAAACGTCCCGACTGGACATAGGCCGCTCCACCGCACAACGTGGCGATTTTTTCTTCAGCAAAAGATCGGACAAAAAGAAAACTCGACAGCCACAGCAGGATAATACCCGCCAGCACCCAGACAAAGCTGTGCCGCAGAAAGAGAAAAAACCTCCGCTTGGCACTGGGGCCACGAAGGCTTTTTTTTTCATCTTCACTAATCATCGCTGTAATTTCCAGTAAAACAGCCTCGCCCAAAGGGCGATTCAACTATTTTACATTTTTATTTTTGATGTTGTCATTCCGGCCTCCGAGCCGGAATCCAGTGCAAAAATAGTCTGGATACCGGAACAAGTCCGGCATGACATATTCGCAATATATTTAAATTCAAAACTTACCGACATAGAAATTTGAACTGCTACAAGGCTTTATCCGCAATGTCGCGACGGCAATAGGCCCCTTCAAAGCTGATTTTATCAACCGCCTCATAAGCTTTCGCTTTCGCTTCGGCAATGGTTTCGCCCAAAGCGGTGACCCCCAGCACACGTCCGCCGTTGGTAACCACATTGTCGTCCTGTTTCGCCGTTCCGGCATGGAAGACAACCACATCGTTCAATTTGCCGGCTTCGTCCAATCCGCTAATCACTTTTCCTTTTTCATAGCTGCCGGGATAGCCGCCCGATGACATGACGACACAAACCGCCGGCCGCGCATCCCATTCAATCGAAATATCGCCCAGCCGGCCGTCACAGACCGCTTCCATCACATCCAGCAGATCCGTTTTCATCCGCATCAAAATCGGTTGTGTTTCAGGATCGCCAAACCGCACATTAAACTCCAGCACCCGCGGGCCGCCCTGGGTCAGCATGACACCCGCATACAAAATGCCTCGGTACGGCGTATCGTTGCGATTCATCCCATCCACCGTCGGAATCAGAATTTCCTTCACGATTTGATCCATCAGTTTATCAGTCACGATCGGCGCCGGACTATACGCTCCCATTCCGCCGGTGTTCGGACCGGTATCGCCTTCGCCGATCGGTTTATGGTCCTGAGAGGTTTCCATCACATAAATGCTGCGTCCATCGACAAACGCGAGAATCGACGCTTCCTGTCCCAGCAGCTTGTCCTCAACAATCACCGTATCGCCCGCTTCACCGAAAATCCGGTCCACCATAATCTGCTCGGCAGCTAGAATTCCGTCTGACGGCTCATCGCACACAAACACGCCCTTGCCTTTGGCCAGTCCCGCCGCCTTGACAACGACCGCCTCATCCCGACTGGCAATATACGACTTGGCATCCTCAAACGTCGTAAACGTGCGGCTTTCGGCCGTCGGAATACTGTTGGCCCGCATGATGTGCTTGGCAAAGGCCTTGTCACCTTCGAGCTGCGCCGCTTTGCCGCTCGGACCAAAGGCTTTGATACCCGCGGCTTCAAATGCATCGACCGCCCCGCCGGCCAGCGGATCTTCCGGCCCGATGATCGCAAAATTCACATCCGCGCCTTTGGCAAACTTGACCAGACCCTCAATATCAGTGTCCTGAATATCCACATTCTCGCCATACTGGGCCGTGCCGGGATTGCCCGGTGCGATATAGAGCTTTTTAAGCCGTTTCGACTGCGACAATTTCCACGCCAACGCGTGCTCACGTCCCCCGCTGCCAACCAATAAAACCTTCATGCGATATCCTCATAATCAACAATTTTTAATCTTCAACTGACTCTTGGAAATGAAAAGAGTACCACGGAATGCTTGGAAAATCACGGATTTTTTAGACGGGATTAATGGGATTGACCGGAAAATTTAGTGTACTTGAAAATATGCTTTTGAAAGCTAAAACACTGCTAATCACACAGAAATCAACACAAATCTTATGATGTTACGGATAGGGTATCTGTTTGATTGCCGGGTTTCAGGAAATATAGACCGATAAAACCGTGGTTTATACGGATATATTGGTTACTTTTACGGATTTACAGCGATTCTTAGCACGGTATAATGGTTTAAGTAGAGGCATTTCAAATATACAGACTTTTCACTAAGTCGGGAGAAAGCCATGCGAGCGTGCTGTCTCATTCAGGCAGACGATACACGGCGTATCACATATACGTTACAGGGGGGAACATTCACCATTCTATCTGCAGTTTCAACTTTCACCCAACAATCAACCTTTTTCCATAGGAGGGAATCTAACATGAAGAAATTACCAAAGACTTTAACAATTGCGCTGGCAGTGTTGCTATGCGCAGCGGCACAGAGTATGGCCGCAACTGTCACTCTAAACCCAATACATGATTCGTATGTTTGGTTGGACGATGATGGCGATGGAGGCAATAACTTCGGCGCTAGTAATTATATGATCGTCGGAGAATGGGACGGAGATAGTCCCTATGGAATATGCCGACCCTACTTGATGTTCGACTTAAGCTCCATCCCTGCCGGCCAAACGATCACCTCGGCAACCCTTCACCTCAATTGCCGAACACTCTACTCTGCAACGGTGACAACCGGCGCTCACTTCCTGTCAGATGACACGTGGACTGAATATAACATAACATGGGACAATGCACCCACCGGGTTCAACGCAGCCCCAACGGATACAACGACTCTCGCCATCGGTGACAATACATGGAATGTGACAACAGATGTAAGCCTGGAATACGCAGGGAATAAAGTCTACAGTGTTGTCATGAAACTTCCTGTAGAGGCCGCCGGGACCGAGGGGGCATGGCTGGATTCAAAAGAATATTCAGACCAAACCGTTCACCCGTCTCTTGTCGTGACCTATGATGCCACAACGCCGCCCGATCCGGTTCTGAAATTCCAGCAGCTGCCGCTCGACGGGATCTTTAACGGCGAAAATGATGATTACTTTGGGCATGACGAGCTCAGCACCGCCTACACCGCCTACAATTATGATGTCCCCGTCGGCCAAGATCCGATACCCATCGGCTATCAGGGCTGTTATATGGCCGATGACTTCGCGGACCTGGTCAACACGCCGGTCATTCAGATCAAATGGTGGGGGTCCTATCTGGAAAATATCGTCGAGATGCCCGTTCAGCGGTTTCTGATTGTTTTTGAGACGGATGTCCCTGCTGTGGGGAAGCCCGGCGACATTGACTATGTTGCAAGCCATCCCGGGGAGATCCTGTCCACTGAAATCGTCACACGCGATGCAGATGGCGTCCTGACGGCGGGCGAATTTTCCGAGACGCTCTTCGCTTCAGGCCCCCCGCGTTGCGAAGACCTCTATGAGTACCAAGCCGTTCTCGCGAACCCATTCCCGGAACAGGCCAATACGGTTTACTGGCTCAAGATCGTCGCACTGATCGACGCCGAGCCTGCGGTCATGCTGACCATCCAGACATGCGGCATCGCGCCGTGTGAGTTAGGCAAGCTAACATGGCAGCAGATTCTCGGCATATGCCCGGCACTTGACCAATATCCGCCGTTGACCCGCTGGGGCTGGCATAACAGGGATTATACACAGAAAGACCCGTATGCGTCCGTGCCGCCGGCGGTGATCCCGGGTGAATTCCTGGCCGGAACGGTCACCACCCCGATGGGCGTCGATCTGGAAGTCTGGCACTTCCAGGATGACTGTGTCTCGGGTGAATTATTTGTGACTGAGGATCTGGTGGTCAACCAGTACAGTTGGCAGGAAGAGTACTATAAACATCAATGGCCGCTGTGCGCGATTATTCCGCCGGCCACCGGTGTGGACGGACCGCCCGAAATCGACGCGTTCTCCAAAGACCTTGCGTTTGAGCTCTATACTGAGGGAGACGACCCTGACCCTGACATGGATTTCGGCGATGCGCCCGATGGAGGCATTGCGTATCCCGGCACATTCAGCGTCACGGGGATTTTCCCAACCTGTACGACCGGGGCATCGACAACGTGGATTCAGCATACGAACTTTGGTGCCTGGTTTGGACCGATGGTCGACTTTGAACCGGATGGAAATGCCGGACTGTGTCCCGGTTGCTTCCCGACCTATGACGATGACGAATGCTTCCAGGACGGGGATGCGGGCCTGCTGTTTCCGGATTCGTTTACCATCGATTCGGCCAACCAGGTCGTCACCTGCTCCGGCAATCCCGGGACATCACTGGGACAAGTTTGCACAACGGCTGTCTGGGGCGTCAATATCGACATTGATGTCACCAACTTCATGCCGTCCAATACGACCGGCTACGTCAACGTCCTGGTTGACTGGGATCAGGGCGGTTCCTGGGGCGGTTCGGTTTCCGGGGCAGGATGCAGTAACGTACCGGAACACGTCCTGGTTGATTTCCCCGTTCCCAATGGGTATTCCGGGCCGCTGTCGGGCCTGATGGCCGCGGGCACCGGTTTCACGATTGGCCCCAATGCCGGTTATGTCTGGGTACGATTCAGCATTACCGAAGTCCCGGTCACACCCGCCGGTGCAATCTGGATTGGCGACGGCAGCTTCGAAGACGGCGAAACCGAGGACTATCTGCTGCAAGTCGATCCGGTCCCGTCGGATGAAAAGCTCAAGTTCCGGCAATTGCCGCTGGACGGGGCAATGGTCCGCCAAACAGCCTATTACGGGCACGACGAAGTCAGCACAGTGTATCCGTATTACGGCGATCCCGGGCCGGTCCCCATGATCGAACGATACCTTGGCTGCTACATGGCCGACGATTTTGCCGACTATGAGCACTCGCCGGTTATCCGCGTCAAATGGTGGGGCTCCTACCTCGGCAATGAATGGATCCAGCCGGTCAACAGCTTTATCATCGCGTTTGAAAGCGACTTTGCCGGGCCGCCGAGCCATCCGCTGGAACTGCTGCAGTTCGAGGAAGTCATGCGGGATATGGACGGCGTGCTGACGGCGGGCGAATTTACCGAAGTCGCGATCAGCGGCGGCGGCGCTCCCTGCTACGAAACGCTGTACGAATATGAGGCCATTTTGGCCAACCCGTTCCCGCAGGACCCGAACACCGTTTACTGGCTGAAGATCGTCGCGGTGGTGGATTTGCCGCCGGACCATACGTTCTTCCAGGATCCGCGCACGAATCCGGATCAAATCTGCGACTTCCTGAACTATACCTACGACGCGCAGTATTACAATGTCACGCGATGGGGATGGCACAACCGTGACTACACCCGGATGGATCCGTATGCCGCCACACCACCCGCGGTCGTTCCCGGCGAGCATGTTCAGGGCAATATTCCGGACGGAACCGCCGACGGCGTTGATGTCTGGCACTTCCAGGACGACAGCGTCACCGGAGCGGTCCAGATGTGGGTGGACGCTGACGACCCGGCGGTCCCGAAGATTGTCGAGATCGAACAGCTTGACTGGCTTGAGCAGTTCTACAAATACGCCCTGCCCTACTGCGGCACAACACAAGGCGTCGACGGACCCGACGAGATCGAACAATACTCCAAAGACCTAGCCTTCGAGCTGTGGACCAACAATGACCCGTCATGTTGGTACTATAGTTGTTTTTCTAATGGCGATGCAAATGGCGACTGCGCTGTCACATTTGGTGATTTAAGCGTAGTTATTAATTCTTGGCCACCACTTACCTATGATGCTTGTGCCGATTTCAACAAAGATGGAGCAATTACCTTTGGTGATTTGAGTGTGATTATCAATCACTGGCCGCCACTACCTGGATGTAGCCCGGGCTGTGTACCAATGCCATAAGCAAATCAAGTTCTATCAATTAAAGAGCCGGTTATAAAATCGGCTCTTTTTTTATCCTTTTTTCCCAACCCATGTATTTCCATGAAATAATGGTTAAATCCTCTCACAACCTGGCCGATAAAAGAATGTCAAAAATGAATATAAATTCTCGCCCAAAAAAGGTTTTTAATGTTTAGAAATCGAAGGAAGAAATGGAACGTCCGATAAGACAATTAAGAATACAGGAACGCAGGCTCTCAAGCCTCGAGTCTGGATTCACCTTGATCGAACTCATCATTGTTGTGTCAATTTTGGGAATTTTAGCGGCGATTGTTCTGCCAGAGGTTCAGGGCCATACACAGCAAGCGAAAGAATCTACCGCAAAAGATAATCTTCGAATCCTCCGCACAGCAATCGAACGATATGCCTTTGACCATAGCAGCATTCCCCCCGGATATGTAAGCGGCGTCTTTTCCAGTAGTTCGTTTACACTCAAAGCGCAGTTACTATACTGCACAGATATTAATGGAGATACAATTCTTCAAAGTACAAAAAGCGGTGCGTATATTTACGGTCCTTATTTGAATGAATTACCCGAAAATCCGTTCAATAATCAAAGCGATTTTCAGTTAATCGGTGACGCCGTCGATATGCCAGCTTCAGCTTCCGGAGATTACGGGTGGATATACAAGCCAAAAACAAAGGAATTCAGATTGGATTATCAGGGCAGTGACACTTCCGGAATAACCTATTTTACTTATTAATCAACTTTTTGAAAAAGATATCGTTCCGTCTCAGTATCATCCGCAATCGGTAAAGTATCAATAGAACCACTGGTAGAACTAGTAACCATCCAGCTTTTTCCATCCGCACTCACACCCCCTTCGAGTACTTCTGTTAGTTTTCCAGAGACACTGCCTCCGGGAACTTCCATTCTATAATCATCGAAATTAATTGTGATTTTAAGGATTCTTCTTAATGGATCAAACTCAACGGGAGTTTCCCCTAATATTAAATAAAGCATACCTTCACCATGCCGTCCAACCTGAGAAATTCCACCTTCTGCAATACTTATTTTAAGCCCTGCCACATTTGTAAATGATACCAATTTTCCTTGTTCATCAATTTCTACAGCTTTCTGACTGCCTTGCGCTTGCCACACTCCGGCTATAACATCAGAGTCGGAGTGAATAGCATTTGGTACATTTGATTCCTGACAACCCATAAATACTAAAAGTGTCAACAGGCATAATACGATAGAAATCCTCATAAGAAACTCCGATCAAACTGGATTTAAGTTCTAAATTGAACAATTATTTTATCAAGTTTAGACTGTTAATGTAAACAAAAAAAGGGGAAACCCTCGAGCTTTCATTGTATCGTATTAGATTCTTCTTATGTTTAGCAATGCAATTCACTAATTCCTTCGACACAGAACCATCTCGCCAACCCCCAAGAAAACTAAGGTCTCAAGTTCTGGAAAAATACGTCAATAACGCCAGAGGGAAAATCTTCGCCACCAATTTTATCTAACAGGAACACAATATAAATCACAGCCCGGATTCGGCGGCCAATGCTCTATTATCACGCTCAAGTCGCCAAATGTAATGGCACGATCCTTATTGAAATCAGCGCAAGGTTCATACGGATTGGGAGGCCAGGCGCTCATCAGAATATCCAAGTCAACAAAAGTAATTATACAGTCTCCATTGGCATCACCATTGGTAATACAAACATGGTTCCTCCAGCAGAGAGCCTCCAGTGGTCCTGTAACACATTCAGTCTGATTGACAGTCGTAACGTCATCGCCTACCACACTGCCGAGGTGAGCATCTACACTGAGGCAAACATCGCCAGAGGTTGTATCCATGTAAATTTCCAGATCTGCATTATTGCCAAAAGCAGTGATGTTTACATCCGCCAGAGCCAGCACACACAAGACCGCCACGAACAGTACAACAAAAAGCTTCCTCATCTGACTACCCTTTCAACAATCCCTTCATTTATTTGATAACGCTATAGTACCGAATAACTTCGAAAATTGCAAGATTGTTATATGGCGTACAGAAGGTTTTCAAAAAATCAAAATGGAATCCGGAAGGCAAATTTGCATAAAAAAAGGAACAAGTCCTAAGACTTGTCCCTTTAATTTGTGTACTTCTTTTTGGGTTAAGCAAATCGCTTATTTCTTGCGACGCAGAACCAGAGCACCCAAACCCAGCAGAGCCATTGTAGCAGGTTCCGGAACGATTGTTACTGTATCCAGAAGGCCGGCTGGCAAGTTAGAACCACCAATTGTGGTAACAGATGCGTTGCTCATTGTTACATCGCCTTCACCGGTTACTGCAACTGACAGAACAATGTCATTAGCAGTCAGACCGGGCATACCGATACCCGGGAAAGCACCCGCTGTGATACGGATGAATGTAGCATCGCTAGAGTGAATAACAGGAGCAACCAACCATGTACCGTTAGAACTCAGAGTAGCAGCACCCAGTTCTACTGTACCAGCAGCATCTAACTGAAGATCGTAACCTTCGAGGTTACCATCAACAACTGTAAAAGAAATTTCTACAACACTGGAACCATCAGTAGTCAGATCCAGACCCGCAGTTGCCAACGAGGCGATACCCAAAACCAGAGATAAAACTAACAACTTCTTCATCATCGTTCTCCTTTCAAAGAAACTTTTTTCACTTTTTGTTCGAACAATACGTTAACGTTAACTTCTTTGTGAAGCGTGTGTCAAAATTTATTGAGGTACACAAGATACATCGCAACCCGGCAACGGAGCCCAGTGGTTGATGATAACACTCAAGTCACCAAAAGTAATTGCAAGATCCTTGTTGAAATCAGCACATTCAGCATAAGGCAACGGAGCCCAAGCATTGATAACAGCACTCAAGTCACCAAAAGTAATTGCACAGTCACCATTGGCGTCACCATTGGCAAAACAAGGGTAATCCCAACAAGACATCGGGCCATCGGTTACTTCAAAATCAGCCGCCGGCATGTTGACTGTCAGAGCTGCATCGCCGACGATACCGCCGCGGAGTGCGTCTTCGGTAACGGTAATGAAACATGCGCCAACTTCAACGGTTGCAATCAGAACATCGCTCGTGCTTGAGAAACCCGCCTGAGTACCAGTCTGATCCAGAACACCCATGCTGACAACAAATGTCGAAGCCGTATCAGCAGCAACGCCAGGATCGCCATCCAGAGCAAACGGGTGCTGGCCGGCAATACCGACATCGTAACCGGTTGTGTCATAAGCATAATCAATACATGTGTTGAACGCGGCTTCTTCAATTGCATCATCGTGAATCACAAGAGATGCAGCAGCTGAATCAACCTTCAACGCCAGACCACGAACAACATCACCACCGGTGTTCAGTGTGATCCCAAAAGTACCATCGGTGTTGTCTACCAGACCAACAGTTACGTCTGCCATAGCCGGCACACACAATACTGCGACTAACAGTGCAACTAAAAGCTTTTTCATACGACACCATCCTTTCTCTTTTTCTTCTTAGTTAATAAAGACTCTTCTTCTTATTCTTTTTTCATCACCTTTGAGGTCCCACACCCCAAGGTCTTTTACCTCAATTTCAAACCTCCGTAATCCCCATTTCCAACTTTGTAAGAGCAGTGAATCCAAATAGTTACCCCCGTATTCGGTATTCAGCCACCTCTGTACAATGCTGATAATACTAAAAACGGGGGGTAAAAGCAAGAAAAAATTCGGCTTTGAAAGCAAATTTGCAAAAAAGTCTCCCATAAAAATCGCCTTCCCAGTGTCAATACCGGACGTTGAGTCGTTAAGCTCCGACACTATAACCACTTACGGGCGGTCTGAAACCGGTCATTTTGCGTTGAAAATGAGCAAAAAAAACGGGATATCAGTATTAAAAACACGTTAATTTTTGCCCGGCGGGGTCAAGATTCTCCGGTTTTGACGGGATCGGGGCGACAACTATGAAGATCATGAAGGGCTTTAGTTCGTCCTTAGTCTTTAGGGGTGAGGCTTGAGGGGTGAGGCTTGAGGGGTGAGACTTGAGGCTTGAGGCTTGAGGCTTGAGGGGCTGCTCCCTAAAACTCTCGGTTTTTTCGTGCTTTCCGTGCCTTTTGTGGTAACATTGGGCGTTTTCGGTGGGCACGGCCCACCCTACAAAATCCGTGAAATCGGTGTAATCTGTGGACTTTAACTTAGGAAACGCAATGACAAGCAGCGATGTTTATCAGGAAGCGGTAGATTTGATTGATGCGTCGAGCAATGTGCTGATTACGGCTCATATTCGGCCTGACGGGGACGCGTGCGGGTGTATTCGTGCGATGCTGGGGGCGTTAAAGGGGCTGGGCAAGCAGGCCCGGCCGCTGTTTATGTCGCCGCTGTCGAACTGGTACAAATCTATTTTTGAGTCAGAAACGCCGATTTTAGGCAATGATATCACCCAGGATCAGCTGATGGGGGGCTATTATGACGATGTGGACCTGGTGATTGTGCTGGATACGGACAGCCGGGTTCAGCTTCCGGGATTTGCGGACTGGCTGGCTGTTTGCGGCAAGAAAGTGCTGGTGATCGACCATCATATCACCGGCGACGGACTGGGGACGGTGCAGCTTGTGGATACGACCGCCGCGGCGGCAGGCGAAATCGTGTTTGATCTGCTGAAATTCGCGGGCTGGCCGATTACCGCCGACATCGCCCAGTCGATTTTCATCGCCCTGTCGAGCGATACGGGCTGGTTTAAGTTCGGCAATACGGACAGCCGGATTTTTAACACGGCTGCGGAGCTGATTGACGCGGGGGCACGGCCCAACGCGATTTACAGCCTGCTGTATCAGTCGTTTTCGCCGTCACGTATCTACTTGATGACACGGATGTTAGAGCATTTAGAGCTGCACGCCGACGGGCGGATTGCCACGCAGTACATCCTGCGGAGCGACTTTGACGATACCGGGGCGACGGGAGCCGATACGGAGAATCTGATCGACGAATGCCAGCGGATTCAGACGGTGCAGGCCGCGGCACTGCTGGTGGAGCTGGCTGACGGCGGATTTCGGTGCTCGCTGCGGTCCAAGGGGAACATTGACGTGCGGAAAATCGCCCAGAAGTACGGCGGCGGCGGACATACCCTCGCTTCCGGGGTGAACCTGGAAGGACCGCTGGAAAAAGCCCTTGAAACGGTCGTTACCGAGGCGTCGGCACAGTTATCCGACTAAGTCTGCCACAAATTAGCACCAATCAGAAAATTTTGTCCACAGATTATATGGATTCCTCCGATTAAAGTAAGGTGGGCCTCGCCCACCGGTACCCTTATATAATTCGTATATATTTGCGACATAAATCCTTGGTGGGCACGGCCCACCCTACAAACTGTTGACTGGTAACTGAAACACATGGTTCTATTTATATTCAGAGGTCGTTTTTTTCTGATGCGGATGCTGCTGCTGAGTGCCAGCCTTGCGCTGGTGGGCATCGGCGTGCTGAATATCTATGCGGTGGGCCATCCGAGCGACGAGATTCCGGACGATGCTTTCTCCCAGGCCGCGGCTGAGCGACCTGAGACTGATGATACCGCAGAAGAAGCGAGCGACGAACCGCGAAGAACGAGCAAATACGCCAATAATTACAAAAAACAGTTGGCGTTTGCGGGCGTGGGACTGATTTGCATGCTGATCGTCAATCTGTTCAGCTATGAGCGTCTGGGGCCGTTCAGCTACCTTCTTTACGGCATTATCCTGGTTTTGCTGGCGATTTTGCTGGTTGATAAGAAAATTGTCAATATTCCCTTTGTTCATGACCGGCAAGGGATTCACCGCTGGATCAAGATCGGGTTTGGGTTTATGATTCAGCCGTCGGAATTCTGCAAGGTGGCCTTTATTCTCGCATTGGCGTGGTATCTGCGATTCCGCTCGAATTATCGCAAATTCCTGGGGCTGATCGGGCCGTTTGCCCTGACGCTGCTGGCGATGGCGTTGATTCTGCTGGAGCCGGATTTGGGAACGGTTATTTTAATGATGCCTATTTTGTTTTCGATGCTGTTTGTGGCAGGGGCGAAGGTCAAACATCTGCTGATTATCCTGTGTATGGGGCTGGCGGTTTCGCCGGTGCTGTGGAACTTCATGAAGGGCTATCAGCGTATGCGCATCTCGTCGGTTCTGCTGCAAAATGAAGATTTTCTTGAAAAGGCCCGCAGCACGCCCTGGCTGGGCAAGATATTGGCCGGCGACGACTACCAGGACAAACTGCGAATCTGGCACCGCGATGACGGCTACCAGCTTCTGCAATCCAAGCGGGCCATCGCCTCGGGTGGTTTTTGGGGCTATGGATTCGCCAAGGGGCCGTATATCCAAAACCCGTATATCCATCTGCCGGAAGCGCATAATGATATGATTTTTGCCACCATTGCGCACCAGTTTGGATTTTTCGGATGCGGGTTTGTGCTCCTGCTGTACGTCATTGTGATCGGCTGCGCCATCGAACTGGCCTGGCTCAATACCGATCCGTTTGGGCGACTGGTGGCGGTGGGGATCGCGTCGATGTTTGCGGTGCAGGTTATCGTCAACGTCGGCATGGCACTGGGATTGATGCCGCTGACGGGGTTGACACTGCCGCTGGTCAGTTATGGAGGATCAAGCCTGATGGTTAATATGATCGCCATCGGATTGATCAACAATATCGGCAAGCACCGTCCCTTCTCCGTGGCCGGGAAGCCCTTCGAGTTCGGCGGCGATTAGCAATGCCTGTGATTAGTAGGTTGCCAGCCAGTTTTGTGCGAATCGCATAAAGTCTTTCAGATTCACGATATTGTCTTCGTCTTCGAACAGGTCGGTGCCTTCGCAATCCCCGCAGGATTGCAGCCAGTAGGCTATCAACACAGCCAGATCGTCAGCGTCCACGTCACAATCCGGCTCAAAATCGCCAGCCAGCGACGTTAAACTGCCTTGTCCGGTAACTCGCACATCGTCGATATTCCAGCCGGCATACTGCACTGAACCGTCGGTTTCGCCCATGCCCCATCGCACATAGACGGTCGGCTCGTTGTCGGCGACGGCGGAAATATCATACGACTGCAGCGACCAGCTTGATTCCTCAAGATTACTGCCGGGGTTTTCCCAAATCGTCGTCCACGTCAAACCGTTACTGGACACTTGCAGGTAAGCATGGTCCCAGTAGGAATCTTCCACCCCCAACCAACGGTAGAACCGGAGCAGTACATTGGTATGACTGCTGCAATCAATCGCCGGGGTCGTCGCCCAGTGGGTTGGGGATATACTGCTGGCGTAGTCGCCGTCCAGGTTGTAGCCAATCACATTGTCGCCGGTGTATCCGGAGGACGGATCGTCATCATTGCCCTGCGGTACGCCCCAGGCCCAGTCCGAACCGCTGTCAAACGTCCAACCCGGATCGGACTCCATCGTCGCTTCGTACAGGACACTCTCGGCCACCACGGTAACGGTAACGAGTGCCTCATTGGAGTCACCGCCGTCGGGCGGAACGCCGCTGTCATTGGCTTTGAACAGGAAGCTGTCGTCGCCGCTAAAGCACGCATACGAAGGCGTATAGATAACCTGATCGCCGCCGGCAACCAGCGTGTACGGCACCGCATCAATAACGCTGTCGCCGGGATCGACCAATTCACCATTGGCCGGCAGCGACGTAATGATATAACTCAAGACGCTCGGCGGATTGGGCAGTCCGTCATCATCAGCATACAGCGTAATGGCCACCGGCGTATCCAGCATCGTCTGGGCAGTACCGATCAGGGCGGTCGGCGGCGCGACAACAACCGTCGCACGATAGGCGGCGACGACGTCTTTGGTTTCGCGTAAGGTGCGAGCATTGTCGCCGTCAGCGGCGTCACCGGTCGCTGCCCCCTGATAATCAATATCGGGATTGGAAAAATACCCCACGCGATCATGGTCAATGCCATCGGCGAAATACTTGCCTTCCTCATACGTCATAACCGAGCAGTATTTCCCGTCATCGGTACCGGTCCACCGCCAGCCAGCCGAGTACGAAAATATCTCCGGTCCTTCCTGATAATTCTGTTCGGCATGGTGCCCGCATCCCATATTATGGCCCATTTCATGAACCATCGTATAGCTGCTGTGGGACTGCTGAACACGGCACACGGAAAAGCCATAGGCGGGGCTGCCGGAGGTGGAACTTAGCACATAGCCAATTCCACCGGACTCGAACTCCTCGGTAAACAAGGTCACCAAATCAGCTCCATATAAATCACGCAGCGTATGGACGTTATCCATATAGCCATCGGTTGTGCTTTTCAGACGAGTCAGGTCTGTACTGATACTGCCGCTCTCAGTGTAGGAAACCTGGCCGGAATAGACGAGTCTCATCGTCAGGACAGTCTGGCTGTTGTCGAGGGCCAGCTCGGCTTTCTGCATGGCCTGGGCAACGATGTTTTCGATGCCGCCCTGACCGTCAGCCCAACTCGCCGCCGCGGGGGTATAAACGATCATCACATCGACCGTGACCGGGTCCAGCGGGCTATTGACAGCGATATCTCCCGCCGCGGCCGGCGTATCGGCTATTTCATCGGCTACCGTATCAGGGACTGCATCCGGCACCAGAGAGGGAGCGCCTTGGAGTTCATCCCGTGACGCACGGTCCAGCTCCAACAGGTAATGCGATTTGTTTTCAGGCTCGCTCTGAATCCGGTAATGGACGCCGGTTTCGGGGATATCAATGGAAATGATGCTTCGACCGTGGGTCGTGGATATCAGGACAGCGCCAAGGGGATATTCTTTCAGCCGGCCGCGTATCATGACCGTACCATTGACATTTGTTTTCAGCCGGTCGATAACCGCCGAATACGCCGCGTCGTCAAACAGGTTCAACACCAGTGTATCGGCGACTCTGACGTCTTTGCCTTCGGCGACCGACGGAGCAACGTTGACCCCACGCCACCGACGGGCATTGGCGAAACCATGCGGAACGGATGAACGCCCGCGACTCGCGGCAAACGCCGGCGGAGAATTGGGGTCGCTGAGCAGCATAAACTCTGACCGCCGAGCCTGTGCGGCAGTCGTAAACACGCACACAAGAACAGTCATCAGCAACACACCCAAGTGGCACTTTGTATACAGCCTGTGATTTGGCAATGCTTTGATCATATTTATCCGGTCCATCAGTCTTGATCTACGCTTTAACACATCCCTCTACCGGAAGCTTTTGCCAACCCCGGAGCCGCCATTATGACAGAAATGAAGACCGACGCCAAAATAATTTTCAGGAAAAGTCCATAATCCGTCAAAAACGTCCCTGATTAACGTCATAGCCATCAAAACGAGTTCCCGACAAGCTGTCTCTAATTGCGATGTTTTCCTGCTACATGTCATGGTTGCCCTGATGGGCTGAGACGAGAATGGTTGAATTTTCAACGGCCGCATCGTCCAGCTCAATCTCAAACCGCTCGAATTTGATGCCTTTACCGGGAAGATTTCGCGGAATGCTGATATTCGGGCTGTGGATTTCCTGCACCACCTCGCCCTCAGCCGTCAGAACCTGCACATCCACGTGGGCTTTCATCGCAGCGCTGCCGCGGGTCTTTCGCTTGAGTGTCCCGTGGATCACGGTCTTGTCTTCGAGCTGATGGCTGTCGGCCCAGAGAATTTCCACATTTTTGCTGGAAGCGGTTTCAAGCGAACTGACGGTTTTCTCTGAACCGGCGTATTGCGGACACGAACAGCCCGACACAACAACCACGACCACCGCCGATACAACCAGGCACATCATTTTTGCAACATGTTTTTTCATCATCGTAATCTCCAAACAACTATTAGTGTGAACGTTTGAGTGCAAACCATTTATAGAACGCCGGTATGACAAACAGTGTCAGCAGCGTCGAGGACGTTAAGCCGAAGATGACCACTGTCGCCAGCGGCCGCTGGACCTCAGCTCCGATGCCATGTGACACCAACAGCGGCAGCAGTCCCAGCACTGTCGTAATCGAGGTAATCAGCACGGGACGGAATCGCTGGTGACAACCGTCAATGACCGCGGCGTGAAGGTCGCCCCCCTTTCGATAAATCTGATTAATGCAAGTGACCAGCACCATGCTGTCCTGAATGGCAATGCCGAACAGTGCGATGAAACCGACCGCCGCAGGCACCGACAGGTACTGTCGCATAATAAACAATCCGAACACGCCGCCGATCAGGGCCAGCGGAATATTGACCATCACCAGCAACGCGCTTTTGACAGAACCAAACGCGAAAAACAGCATCAGAAAAATAATAAGCACAACCATCGGCACGATCACCGACAATCGCTTCATCGCCCGCTGCTGGTTTTCAAATTGCCCGCCGTACTCGATGTAATAACCGCTGGGCAGTTCAATCTTTTCGGCAATCCGCTGCTTGATGTCAGCGATCACCCCGCCTAAGTCCCGGTCGCGGACATTGCCCTGCACCATCCATCGCCGCTGGTTATTTTCGCGGTTGATCTGAATCGGCCCCGTTGATTGCTCGACCCGGGCAATCTGGCTCAAAGGAATCATCGTGCCGTTTGGTGCGGGCACCAGCAGGGATTTGATCACGTCGATATTCTCACGGTAATCGGGTTGGTATCGCACCTGAATATCGTATCGCCGCGTGTTCAGATACACATGATCGACGACCCTGCCGCCGATGGCCGTTTCGACGAGTTCGAGGATTTCGCTGACATTGATGCCGTAGCGGGCACACGCCTGCCGGTCAGCAATAATCTGCACCTGCGGCTGACCGAAGCTTTGCTCGATAGACACATCGGCCAGCCCCTCAATATTGTCAATCGTGTTGCGGATTTCGGTCGCCTTTTTCTCCAATATGTGTAAATCCTCGCCGAACAGCTTGATGGCAATCTGTGCCTTCACGCCGGACAGCAGTTCATCAAACGCGTTTTGAATCGGCTGGGTAAAGTTCAGTTGAATCCCCGGGTATTTTTTCAGCTTCACTTCCAACAGCTCGACAAGCTCGGCTTTTGAAGAAATGCCTTTCCATTCTTTCAAGGGGTGCAGTTCAATGTGGATTTCCGCATAATTGACCGGGTGCGGATGGCTGCCCGCTTCCGGGCGGCCGATGCGGGAAACCACTTCCCGAACCGGCGCAAACGCGACAATCTGCGACTCCAGCGTCTGCACGGTCGCAACCGCTTTGTCCAGCGAAATCGACGGCGCCATCGTCACGCCGATCAGGATCGAACCTTCCTCCAGCGTGGGAATGAACTCGGTGCCGATATGCGGCAGAATCAGCAAGCTGATCACCACCATCGCCAGCACCCCCATCAATAGAATTTTGGGATTACCAACCGACCATTTCAACAAGGGATTGTGCAGTTTCTCCAGCCAGACAAACAGGAAAAAGTCTTTGTGCTTTCCGGCATGCAGCAGATAGCTCGACAGCGGCGGCACAATGACAATCGCAAACACCAGCGACCCCAGCAACGCAAAACAAAGCGTATACGCCATCGGAATGAACATCTTGCCCTCGACGCCTTCCAGCGTCAAAATGGGAACAAACACCACCACGACAATCAACAGCGCAAAGATAATCGGCGTCGCCACTTCCATTGCCGCATCCATGATGATATCGGTCCGATGCCGCACGTCGTCAGTCGTGGGCGTATTCAGGTGGCGATAAATATTTTCCACCATGACAATGGCCCCGTCCACCAGCATGCCCATCGCAATGGCAATACCGCCCAGTGACATCAGGTTGGCGGAAATGCCCGTCGCCCGCATCAGAATGATCGAGACAAAAACGCTGAACGGCAGCGAGAAGACGACGATCAGGGCTGTACGCAGATTGCCCAGGAATAAAAATAATACAATCGCCGCCAGGATCGCCCCTGCCAGCAGGGCTATCTTGACCGTCGAGGTTGCCTTTTGCACCAGCTCCTGCTGTTCATAATAAGGAACGATCTGTACGCCTTGGGGCAGGGATTTCTGGACCTGCGGAATTTTCTCATACAGTTTTTCAATGACGCTGGAAGTGTTCTGTCCGTAAAGCTGGAGCACCATGCCGGAAACGACTTCTTGGCGGCCGTTTCGGGACACCACCCCGCGGCGAACAGCCTTGCCGAATTCAACCTCGGCGACATCGGCGATGCGAATTGGCGTTCCGGCGACAGCTTTGATGGTAATATTCTCAATATCGTCCATGTTGGCCACAAGCCCGATTCCGCGAACCAGGTTTTCCTCCTGACCGGTAACGATGTACTGGCCGCCGACATTGTCATTGTTTTGGCTAATCGCATTGACCACATCGTGCAGCGACAAGCCGTACTGCAAAAGCAGATGGGGATTCGCATTGACCTGGTACTGCAGCACATGGCCGCCAATGGATAAAATATCCGTCACGCCCGGGACGGTCTGGAGCTGATATTTGACGACCCAGTCATTGATATCGCGAAGATAGGACATCGGGTCCTTGCCCTCAGTATCCGCATGCTCATCCATTTCCAGGTAATAGATGAAAATCTGCCCGAGCCCTGTCGAAATCGGCCCCAGCTTGGGCTTTTCGGGCAAGTCCGGCAGTTGCGACACCGCCTCCGACAGTCGCTCGGCGACGACCTGCCGGGCGAAATACATATCGACGTCATCCTCAAAATAAACATACACCACCGACATTCCAAACGCGGAGGTGGATTTAATTTGCTTGATTCCGGGCAGGCCGTTCATAACCGATTCGACCGGAAAGGTAATCAGCCGCTCGACCTCTTCCGGCGCCATGCCGTCGGCTTCGGTAAAGACCGGCACCATGATCGGCGACACATCCGGAAACGCATCCACCGGCAATTGCGAATACTGGTAAATGCCGAAGACCGTGACAAACACAATCGACAGGATCACCAGCATCCGGTACTTCAGCGAGACATTAATCAATTTCGTATGCATCAAATCTCTCCTTAGTGCCCATGTCCGGCGTGACTGTCCAGTGTACTGGTAACGATCTTAGCTTTCAGGTCAAAGGCTCCTTGCGTCACCACGTTCTCGCCGTCGTGCAGTCCGCCGTGAATTTCCACATGCTCAGCATTACGCCGGCCGACTGTAACCGGTCGGAGTGCATAGCCTTCCGCCTCTTCGACAAAGACACAGGGATTGCCGTCAACCGTCTGCACAGCCTGTGCGGGAATGACCAATCCTTCGGCATCGGCACTGCCATAGAGTACGGCGGTCACAAACAGTCCGGGACGCAACTGTCCGCTTGCGTTATCAACAACGACACGCGCCGTTGCGGTCCGTGTCGTCGGGTCCAGCACCGGACTGACAAAACTAATCTCACCTTCAACGATTTGATGATCGGCCGTCATCGTGCATTTCCGTCCTTTGGCAATCAGGGGCAGGTCTTTGGCAAACACAGCCAGATCAACCCAGACAGTCTCTAAATCGGCCACGGTAAACGCAACGGTCTCCTCGCTAAGCCGCTCGCCAATCGTAATGTGTTTATCAATCACCGTGCCCTCAAAAGCGGCACGAAGCGGATACCACCCGAGACGCTGAAAATCAGCATGGCTAACGGATGTATTTTTCCCCAAAGCAGCCTTTCTTTTACAGTCTTCACAATCGGGATCGGGACAAACCGGAGCGGACGTCTCTGAGCCCGTCGGATTCTGAGCCAGCCGGTTCAGCACCTGAATGTCTTCGTCAGTTTGCCCCATCACATACAACGACCGCTCGACCCCTTTCAAGGCAATCTCCTGCCGCTGCTGATCGCTGGCGACTTCCAGAAGATCTTGCCGGACCTGAAATTGAACCGTATCCACCGCTGCCATATATTCAGCCTCCGCCTTTTTAAGATTATTTTCGGCGTCCAGATATTCCTGCCGGCTGGATATCTTCTGTTCATATAATGATTTTTCACGCTCATAAACCGTTTTGGCCGAAACGTATCCCGCATAAGCCGTAATCAGAACACTGCGATTGGCTCCCATTTCAAGCCCTTCGATCTGCTGAAGATCACCCAGCGTTGGATTGGATTTCAGCGTATCAATCAGCTTCAACGTATTGTCATGAATTTGCTGCGCACGTGTCAGAAGCGTCGAACAGCACCCCAGTTCCGCCTGGATATCAAGATAGCGAACTTTGGTCTGGCCCAACTCAACACTTTCGATCCATGCCAGAATCTCACCCTGGGCCGCATGATCTCCGATGTTTTTTGCAGCCTGCCTGACAATTCCTGAAGTCAGAGGCACGATATGGGCAAGCCTGTTGGCGTTGAGGCCAACTTTCCCTGTCAAACGAAGCGTAGTGTCCAGCGAACCACTTTGTGCGGGAGTCGTCCGAAGCCCAATCAGAGCCTTGCTTTCACTGTCAAGAACAACGATTTGTTCGTCGCCATGGGCGTGCCCTTCATGATCGACATGGTCGTCTTGGCTGTCTTGATTTTCTGCTTCATGGTCACAGTCTGCATGAGCGTCTTCTTCATCATGCTCAGGGTGATCTTCATGATCTGTATGGGCATCTTCATCGTGAGCGGTGTGATCAGCATGATCATCATGGTCATCGACGCAATCTTGACAGTCACAGGCTGCCTCGACGGCATGGCTTTCCTCTTCATGGTCATGGTCGCAGTCTGTGTGAGCCTCTTCAGTATGACTTTCGCCGTCAGCGGCAAACACGTTATGGCTCACTGAAATTGCCGCCAAAGCAAACAACGAAATGACCAGTAAAACAAGGGTTCGTTTTTGTATTCTTAACATTGTTATCCTCATTGTAAAGTTAGAGTTTCAAGGCTTTGTCCGATCAGCCGCTCCAGTTCTGTTTTGTTAACGTGATATTCCGCCAGGGCGTCAATGTATTCATTCCTCGATTCGAAATAGATTCGCTGCGAATCCAGCAGGCCCAGATAATCCATTTTGCCCTGCTCGTAAGAGATCGTAGACGCAGCCAGCAATTCTTTCGAGACTGCCAGCACGTCATTTTTCAGGATGGTCGCTTTGGCATAGGCATTCTGAACATTGGCATAAAGCCGGTTCAATTCATTGAACGCACTCAACTCGGAAGCCTGCTTGAGATGATGTGTCTTTTGCAGGTTGTAACCGGCTTCCAGCCGGCCTCCCTGGTTCTGATCGGCAATCGGCAATGGAATCGACAGGCCGAAGACAAACGCCGTATCATCCGATTCGTTATGATATTTCACGCCCCCCTTAACGGTCAGATCCGGTATCCCTTTGGCATCAGCAGTCCGCATTTGGGCCTTGCGTAACTGCACTTCACGTGCCCAGCGAGCCACATCCGGGTTATTCTGCAAGAGGCCCTGTAAATCAGATAATTCCGGGATTTCAGTAATCTGCTCGAGCTGACCTGACAACGCCAAAAATGTCGGGTCCCGGCCCGCCCAGTAAGACGCCAGTTTGTTCCGATAGACGCTTTCATACCGGGCGATATCCTGATGCTGGATGCGTGCCTTTGCCGCGGCGATCGTGGCCTTGGACAAATCCATGGGGCTGTCTTTTCCGGCCTGTACCCGCTTATCAATCGAACTGGCAATCTTTTCGGAGATCTGGACCAACTCCCCGGAAAGAGCCTGCTTTTGCTGAACGAATAATAACTCAACGAACGCCTTTGTCAGATCAGTACACACGTCAAGCTGTTTAGCCTGATAATCCAGCGACGCTAAAGCCGTATAATGAGAGCGAACACTCTGTCTCTTTTTGATTTTATCGCCCATCGCAATCAACTGGCTCAACTGAATGGTGGTTTCGGATGAATCAAACCCATTGAGATCGCCCGTGCCGCCGAAATTTTCAACTTCGAACTCCAGTTCAGGATTGGCCCATCGCCCTGCCTGTGATTGTCGGGCCGCGGCGGCATTGACTTCGTAAGAAAATGCCTTCAGTTCGGGATTATAGGCCAAGGTCAGTCGCAGGGCATCTCGAAGCGTCAGCACATCGTTCGGCTCAGAAACACCGGATACCATCGGCATCTCGGCAACTTGTATGGCAGCAGAAGCATGGCCTGCCAAAGAATCCGCGGCAGATCGACTATTCTTGTTAATCATATTATCAGAGCATCCGGCCAACAGGACAATGGCCGTAAGCAATAGTGTGAAACGAGTCATATCGAATCCTCATAAACAGTGCAATTGGGAATATGCGGACGCAAAAATCCCGCATATTGAAATAAGAAAGACTGTTGTGACGAAGATGCGATCAGGTCAGCAGAACGATGCTTCTGAGGGGGGTAAAAAAGGAAAATGAATCGTATGTCTTGATATTGGCCGCGGCGGTTAAAAGCCGTATACCAACGGAATAAGCTGTGTTATAGGACAGACTGCCCAGTGAAACCATATTTTTCAGCCGAATCGGCTCACCGGCATGGCCGATCAGCACATCCACACAGGGGCTGCAACCGTCAGACGCCTGGATTTCGTCACCGTGTGTTTCGTCATGCGCGGGTGCTGAAGCATGCTCATCATGGTCATGACAATGGTTGTGCAGCGCCGACTCAACCGCAACATGGCCGTCCTGACCATAGCACAGAACGTTTCCATAGCCGGACCACGTCAGGGCCGCCATCAGGACAAGGCAAACAAGTTTTGTCGAATATTTCTTCATGCTATATTTCATACTGTTTGGGTAGTATATCAGTTCAGACAATAAAAAGCAAATCTAAATACCCCCCCGACTACTCCCAATTTCAGGTCAGAATAACCCAAAATAAGCCCCCTCGTCCTACGGCTCATTCGGTTCCCGTATTCTTACTGCCCCGGACTGGGCGTGTCGGCCATCCAGTTGATGACATCATTGCCGTAATTGCTGCCGGCGGTATCCGGTGTTTTCTGGTGCAGGGCATCGCCTGCGCCATCCGCTTCAACCGGCCACGGAGCCGTATCATCATAGGTCACGCGTTCGGTGCGAATCCAATAGCGGTCACCGCCATATTCCTGGTCGCCCGGCCGGACGATCTGGATTTGTTCGCCGCCGTTACTGAGCTTGGTATCATTTTCAAACGGCCCCAGTACATCCACACCGTTCGGCATCGCTCCATGATAAGCGGTAAAGGCCGTCGGATCTTGCGCAATGATGACATAGCCATTGGCCGGGATCGTCGTCCCGCTCGGGAAGACAAAATCAATCCCGTCGCTGAAGTGCCACGGCACCGTCTCGGTCGTGAACACACCCTGTGACGTCTCGGTGGAAACGACATCTTCCAGCGGCACCGCCGCACCGGTAATATTGTACAGCTCAATATACTCACCGCCCGTATTCGCCGCGTCGGGATTGTACATGATCTCACTGATGACAACCGGCCCGACCTTCGGATAGACATTGGCCCACCCCGGCGTGTTGGCGCTCATCGCCACAAAGTTCACGCCGCCGTCCAGGACGCTTTTAATATGTCGGCCAAATGCGATATTGGACGCCGACGCCCCAAAGCTCTCGGAGGCCTCATAACCGCCGATCACCCCGCCGGCACCGCTTCGCAGATACACGCTGTCGCCGCCTTCACTGAGCCCAAAGGCCGTGTTGACCCCTTCGGCTGATGGATCACCAAAGGTCAGGTCCTCATAGAACACCTTATAGCCGCCGCCGGGGATACTCATGCCAAGCGGAATTTCATACTTCATGATATTTGGATCGTCATCATTGCTGTCGCTGAGGAACCAGCCGCCGATGTTGATCGTACTCTCCGTTGTATTGTACAGTTCAATCCAGTCCGGAGCTGTCGCATGCGAATGTGCCAGAACCTCATTAATCACAATCGAACCCGGTTCCGGCAGCATCCCCGTATCGGTCGTGCCCGGCGAACCGCCGACAACGGCACTCGGCCGCCAACCGTCTTTATCGTCCCACAGATTCGGATCAGAAGCATGGGGGTTGATGATCGTCAGCGAAAAACCGTCACCGTCCGTCATATCATACCAACCGTCCTTATAGTCAAACTTGTGAATCGTCTGCCCGGCCGCATCCGTCAGCTTGATCTTTTCGCCGGCATTGTCAAGCCCACCCGTATACTCACCGGCAATGAAATCATTCAGTCCGGTCCCATATTGCTTTCGGAACTCGCCCAGATTCTCAACCACTAAAGCATACGCGCCCGGATCGAGTGTCAGCGAAGGAAACGTGAAATCGATGCCATTGGTAAACGTGACTAATCGCGGATTAATTGTCTGCGTTCCGATATTCTGAAGTTCGATAAACTCCGTATTCGGATCGGCCGGATGATACATAATTTCCGTAATGCGAAGGTTTTCGGCAACCGGCCCGACCGAATAGCTCGCTTCATGCAGCGCGCTCCACAGCCCGGACGGCAAGAGGACGCGTGATTGAATCACAGCGCTCTGACCAAGGTTAAAGCCTCCGGCATATTCGATTGCCGTCGGCGCAACAGAGCCTGCATTGCTCTTGGTTGCCACCAACTCAGCGGTTATTAGAAAATCGGGACTGTCGGCAGAACCATTCATGCCATGAATCGAGAGTACATTGTTACCCGCTGCCAAATTTCCAATATGACTTGAGATGTCAATACTGCTGACGTTCACACACACACTGTCATCCCGCTGCCCCGAAGAAACTGAATCCCACGCTGGATTAGAATCCGCATAATCGGCCGCAACTTCTACGCCGTTGATGTAGGCGACAAAACCATCGTCATACCGAATGTTCAGACTTAAACTTGTAAGCACATCTAAATCTCCGAGGCTTACCGTAAACGGGATACGGATGTAACACGTTGAATTCACAGTGTACATCGCAGTTTGGATATCGGTATCAATCAGACTCGAATAGTTGACCGAATCTGACGGGGCATTCTCGTAACCAACACCGCCCACGCCGCTTGTCCACGAAGTGTCATCATAATTAACTGCCGTCCACCCTCTAACAAAGGGCGAGAGATGGGAACCCTCAATCACTTCCTGACTAAAACCGGGACCTTCCCATGCGACGGCCAGGTTGTCACCGTAATTGCCTTCCTTATGCAGCGCTTCGATATAGTAAGTCTGTCCGGCCGTTAATGAAATACTCGCTGACTTCTGTGAGGCAAACTTATTCCATTCACGCGAATTTGTCCAGCCGTCGACATAAGCAATTTGGCCGGCATTTCCCGGCTCATCATTACTGCTTAACCACAATTGACTACTGTCATCGCTGGAAATCCAGAACGTGTAATCGCCGCTGCTTGGCGGATGCAGATAACCTCGGATGCGGGTTCCATAATTTTCCATTGAATCGACGGGGATTTCAAAACGGGTTAAAGAGCCGGTACTGTCTGGATTGTCAGGATAATTTGCATTGTTCGTCAGATCCGAGACCGATGTCCCTGAAATACCCTGCCAGTATTCAACCGTAATGGAACCGGTGCCGCCGGTGAGCGGTTCAGTCGGAACCAACACCTTCTTTGATGCGGCCTCTGTGACCAGAACCAATTCACTGCCCGCCTGAGAATCATCTGCTGAAACACGCGGATCCGTGCCGTCCGTCGTATAATAGACCGTTCCGGACGGACCCGTTTCGACAATCGTCATCGTATCCGTCGAGGCAATAGAACCCCCGTGCTGCGAAACACCATTAACCTGAAAATCCGGTCCCGGACTTGGGAAAAGGGCTTCATCGGTAAACTTATCCAGCATAATCTGGTGCCGATTGGGAATCCAATAGGTCAGGATCGAGGTGTCCATATCCGGCAAGACCTGGGCCATCTGTTGCCGCAACTCTGTATAACGCTGTTCGAGATGCGCAGGAACCAGTGCCCCGTCATAGAAAAAGTGCTTTTGGATACGATCGGCGAAAAGGACTTTAAATTCAGAATTAGCCTTGAGGCCTCTGTAAATCCAGGCCAGTTGTGTCTCGAGACCATTGAGTCCGCCCGGGCCCCAGCTTGGAAAATCGTCAAAGCCGAAACCGTTGATCCACCCCGATTCCATGGTCCCCTCCATATCCCAAGTGTGGAAACGGAATTTACCCTCCGGAGTGCGTTCGCGGGAAACGGTCCAGTTGTTTGCCGGCCAATCCCAGTTCGCTGAATACAACTGGATAATGAGATAGTCGATAAAGTCCACAATATCAATCATTTCACCGGCTTGAGTATAATTCGTCGTATTGGACAGGTCGGTGTATCGGCAGAAGTTTAGTGTGCTATTCCACGCGACATAGTCACCGTTACGGGCGGCACGCTGCGTGATCACATCCCAATCGGTATCGACGTCGTAATAATTCCTGAAAAAATCGTCATCCAATCGCTCGCAGGGATTGTAGAAGGATTTGAACTCGCCGTTAATGTAGAAATTGGCCACGGTCCCCGTAACAGAAACACCTCCCATGTCCTTATGCAGACGCCTGAGCATTTCATCCTTGATGAATGGGTTGCGCACGTCATTGTGCCCGCCGCGAAGGATGAGAGACTCGAATTTATCCGTATCCGCCATCGGAAAAGCGGGATAATCCAATTCCTTATCACCATATAAATCGCTTCGGAAGAAAAGCTTGAGACTGAATTTATCGTAGTTCCAATCCCAGTTGTCGCCGCGGGTATAGCGGGGACGGTGATAATTACTGCCTGCCACGCGGATGCCGCAATCGGCCTGACAGCTCTGACCCGTTTGCGCGTCGATGATCTCAAATGAAACCGGCCGTTCATAGTCGATCCCCCGATGAATGGGGTTGTTGTAACTGCCTGAACCACTCGACTGCCACGACCCATCGCTTTGATAATAGCCCCCCACAATCGCCATCACGCCATCCGGCTCGAACAATGATTTCCCTTCATCACCCACTACCGAATAAACGGGCAGTGACTTGATCGCATCACTGGCATTGAAGATATAGGTATGGGTGTCAATGTTGGTGGGCCGGAAGCCTGTCTTTATCGCCGCCGCTCTGACACACGTGTTCGAGTTGATTGTCAATGAACCGGTATAGTGGATACCCGTGCTGGAAGGCAATTCGTTCTCAATCGGCGCACTGCCGTCGGTGGTGTAGTAAATCTCCGCATCCGGAGTCGTGCAGGTAATTGTCAAATTGAAAGGTGCCTCATAAAAGCCCCGGTTATGGCTGAAATTTGTATCGTCAATCACACCGAGATAGGCACTGTTATTCGGTGCGGCAGGCGTCGCAACCGCAAAGAAACGCAAATCGTCGTCACCGTCGGGCCAACGTCCGTACGTCACATTGGAAATCTGGCGATCAAACGAAAAACCGTCGATCAACAACTCGCCGTCGGTATCGAATAATGCAATCTCTTCACCGTCTGAATCAAGTTGAAAACCCGCATGCAGACCGGAGGTCTGACCTTCATCCCCATCGGCCCAGACAATGATAAAACCGTTCGGATCAATGGTCGTCTCCGCAGGCCGGTCAGTCGGAAAGCGCCATTCTTCCGCATCGTCAAGATCATCACTGAGGTACATACCGCTCAGGTTGACTGCCTGATCACCGTAGTTGTGGATTTCAATCCAGTCATCAAAATCCCCCTGGGGATCACTGATACCGCTGGCACTGTTATTGGACGCCATCAACTCGTTAATCACCAGCGGCGGACCGAAGTTATCAAGCCAGCTTGCCGCTACAAGAGAAAAATCATACAGATCCACACGACTCAATCCGTCCAACTCTGCACAATTCGGAGGCACACAGCCGGATTCATCCAGCCATTGTTCTGCAAAAATAACCAGATCTTCAACGCCGACCTGATAGTCACGATCCAGGTCACCCAGAGGATAGATTTGTGTTGAAGCGAAAGTTGTGGAAAGAACCGCAAACGCTGAAAATATTAGCAGAGCAATCTGTTTGTACATTTCCGAAAATGTCCCCTAAAAAGTCACCCATCCCACGGACTTGGACGGCACAAGTTTACACGACAACCCCAAACTACATCTATTGCCATATAGATAATATCAGATACAGCCATCAAATTGCGTTTTTTTTTAGGTTTCTGTTAGGATTTCGTTAGACCCTCTAAATGAATTCCGGCCGAAATTAACATATCTCTTTTCCTCAAAGCAAGTTACGAAAACAAGCCAAAGGCATTAAAACCGCTGCGATGCAATATCAAGACAAATGATGCCGTAAATTTTTCGGAAAGCGAAATGCTGGCATCTGCAATTGAGGACAACTTTCACAACAACCCCTGACCAATGTCAGCAAAACGGAAAACGGGAGAAGAAAAGACGAGACTCGTAAGTATTAACCAGAAAAGAAAAAAGGCACTGACAGCCATCTGCTGCCAGTGCCTTTCATTCAGCGGAGGAGGAGGGATTCGAACCCCCGGTGGTTTCACCCACAACGGTTTTCAAGACCGAGAGTCAAGTACACTTAAGTGTTTTATTTACAAAGACTTACGTAAATCCTGAAAAAGCCAACCCCCTGCGTGTCCCCCTGTTTTCACCACGCCCGCTTTTTGGGCTAAAAACAAGGTTTTTGGATGAAAAACGTAATCGCTTTCACCGTTTCCCCACACAGGCCACACGTTGCCCCGTGTAGGCTTTTTCTTTCTCTTGCGAGCCACGCAACTCGCCAAACATCCGCCGTTTTGGGGCACACCAGATAATAATCTCCTTTTCTATTTGTTTTACCTCGCTCCTTTTTGTATAATCTTACTGGTAAGAATACTGATTTGAAAGGTAACAAAATGATTGCAAATGTAGCAACAACAAAAATGTCTTCTAAAGGACAGGTCGTAATTCCCGAGGTCGTTCGAAAAGCACTTGGCCTGGAGAGTGGATGTCAATTTCTTGTGATGGGCGAAAAAGATGCCGTCATCCTGAAAACGATTTCGGCCCCCTCCAAGAAAGAGTTCAGCGGCCTGATCGCCAAGGCAAGGAAGGAAGCCAAAAAAGCCGGTCTGGAACCCAATGATGTCTCAAAGGCCATTGCTAACGTTCGAGGCAAAAAATGAAAGCAATGAAAGTTGTTATCGACACCAATGTCTTTGTTTCCGGCATCTTTTTCAGCGGGCCGCCCTCTCGGATTCTCAAAGCATGGCAAGATGACCGAATCCAAATAGTCATCACCGAGGAAATCATAGAAGAATACCAGCGTGTCCTTGAAAGCCTTGCAGCTAAACTTCAGGAAGACATTGACATTCCTCGTATGATGGAACTACTTCTGGTAGAAGCTGAACTGGCCCCTACTTATTCATTCAATGAGTCTGTTTGTGAAGATCCGGATGACGATAAGTTTCTGGCATGTGCCATGGCGGCGAAGTGCAAGTATATTGTCAGCGGCGACAAACATTTACTCAAAATGGGCCATTTTCTCAGCACCACCATTCTAACACCGCGGTATTTTCTTGACAATATACTCTGATTCCTCGAAGAAATCGGCCTCTGCACATTTGCGTTTTTGGCGAAACCATTGTAAACTCCCTGAACGGCTACTGGAACAGAATTTCGCAGTTCAACAGGGAGAAACAACGTGCAGATGGCAAACAGCATCGAGATTCTCAACATGGCAATTGGGCTGATGGTCAAATCCGTCGTTCTGGCCGCTCAATTTTCCGGCAGAGTTCGTAAACGAAACTTGAAACGCCTGTCTAAAATGAACATCGACGAGAAAGACAAGGAGATTCTCTTTCTAAGAGAGACCGTCGATCAGTTGAAAATGCAGATCCATATTCTTCAAAAAGGGCTGAAAAAGAAAGCAACCAACAATCGCTATACGCTTGGTGAGAAATTGTACATTCTGCATTACGTCGAAACCTTTCAGATTGCCAGGCATCGCGTTGGTGAATATCTGGGCATCGCCCGGTCAACTTACTACCGCTGGCTTCGCAGCATTGAAGAAAAGAGCAGGAAAGTTATGCCCGCTAATAAAACACCCGCCGAAGTCGCCGCCCTCGTCTGGGAGGTCGCCAAGGCCAATACCGACTGGGGGCGTGTCCGGATCGCCAATCAACTGGCCCTCCTGAAAATCTTCATCGCCGGTTCTACGGTACGGAATATCCTGGACCGCCCCCGGTGGTTTCACCCACAACGGTTTTCAAGACCGTTATACGGCACATCTTAACTATTTTATATATAAAGACTTATGAGTTTTTAAAAAAAGCCGACCCCCTGCGTGTCCCCCTGTTTTCACCACGCCCGCTTTTTCGTATTTATTTTTTTATATATCGTAAAATTATCTTGATTATTTTACGACCTTGTCGATAATAATAAAACCATGGAAACAAAAAAACGACTTTATGATACGATTCTATCTGAGCATCTATCCACTCAACGA
This sequence comes from Anaerohalosphaeraceae bacterium, assembly GCA_963675155.1. Lineage (GTDB taxonomy): Bacteria > Planctomycetota > Phycisphaerae > Sedimentisphaerales > Anaerohalosphaeraceae > 4572-13. The sequence continues at coordinate 4,005,781 of OY775912.1, forward strand.
CAGATGGCTTTCGTTACCGGTCCGCGCCAAGTCGGAAAAACCACTGCCTGCCGAAATCTTTCAGACTCATATCTGAATTGGGACAATACCGATAATCGAGGACAAATTATCAAAGGGCCCTCTGCCATTGCCGAGAACCTTAATATCAATAGACTGAGCAGTCAAATTCCAGTCACGATGTTTGATGAACTGCACAAATTTTCAAAATGGAAACAGTTCCTAAAGGGATTCTTCGATACCTACGCAGACCAAACCCGAATCTTGGTCACTGGCAGTTCACGGATGGATGTCTATCGACGAAGCGGTGACAGTCTGATGGGACGGTATTTCCTCTATCGAATGCATCCATTTACAGTTGCCGAAATCTTGAGCCAGGATATCCCTGACCCGGCCCTCGTCATTCGTCCCCCCAAACCGGTCAACGAGAATGATTATTCTGCATTATGGAATCATGGCGGCTATCCGGAACCCTTTGTTAAAAGAGACATTCGCTTCAGCCGGAGGTGGCGCAATCTTCGTCTGCAGCAGTTAATTCGAGAAGACGTTCGTGATTTAACGCAAATCCACCAACTTGATCAGTTGGAAATCCTTGTGAATCTATTATTATCACGTTCCTCTGACCAATTAATCTATAGTACGCTGGCTTCGGAGATCCAAGTCTCTGTTGACACTGTACGCCGATGGATTAATACCCTTTGCAATTTACATTTAGGTTTTTTGGTGCGTCCATGGTTCAAAAATGTTTCACGGTCCCTGCGAAAGGAACCAAAGTGGTTTTTACGAGATTGGTCGTCCATTGAAGATCCCGGCCAAAAAGCCGAAACATTCATAGCTTGCCATTTGCTCAAGGCAATTGAGGGATGGAACGATATGGGCCTGGGAACATTTCAATTGGGATATTTGCGTGATTTGAATCAAAGGGAGGTCGATTTCATTGTGATCAAAAATGGAACACCTTGGTTTCTCGTAGAGGTTAAAAAAGGAACTAAAAAGATCGCGCCATCATTAAAGTATTTCCAGCAACAACTGAACGTCCCGTTTGCCTTCCAGGTTGTCCTTGAAGAGGACTATGTAGACGCCGGTTGTTTTAAGCCAACAATGAATCCCTTGATTGTTCCTGCCAGAACATTATTATCACAATTGCTTTAGGGGTTCAATCAGATCATCGAATTCACATAGAAGTTGTTGTTCTTTCATGGTAGTTATTGTACACTCCCTGAACGGCTACTGGAACATACTTCGAAGTTCAACAGGGAGAAGACACCTTGCAGACGGTAAACCGCATTGAGATGATCAATATGGCAATTGGACTGATGGTCAAATCCCTTATTCTGGCGGCTCAATTCTCCGGTCGGATTCGCAGGCGAAGTCTGAAACGCCTGTCTAAAATGAACATCGATGAGAAAGACAAGGAGATTCTCTTTCTAAGAGAGACCGTCGATCAGTTGAAAATGCAGATCCATATTCTTCAAAAAGGGCTGAAAAAGAAAGCAACCAACAATCGCTATACGCTTGGTGAGAAATTGTACATTCTGCATTACGTGGAAACCTTTCAGATCGCCAGGCATCGGATTGGTGAATCTCTGGGGATTGCCCGATCAACTTACTATCGCTGGCTACGAAGTATCGAAGAAAAGAGCAGGAAAGTCTCGCCCGCCAATAAAACACCCACCGAAATTGCAGCCCTCGTCTGGGAGATCGCAAGGGCCAATGCCGACTGGGGGCGTATTCGGATCGCCAATCAACTGGCTCTCCTGAAAATCTTCATCGCTGGTTCTACGGTTCGCAACATCCTGGACCGCCCCGAACCTCGCAATCGGCCTAAAGCCAAGGTCAAACCAGATAAAAATAAACCTCGCACAATCCCCGCCAGGTATCCCAACCATGTCTGGTCGATTGACATGACAATGGTTTATCGCTGGGGACTGTGGCCAATTCACATCTGCGTAGCCATTGACCACTTTTCGCGTAAAGTCGTGGCGACCGCTCCGCTGGAAGGACCGAACGCCGGGTGGACAGTCAATGCCTTGGAATCGGCGATTGAAAAGTACGGCCCGCCCAAGCATCTGATCTCGGATCAGGGTTCCGTCTTTACCGGCGAGGTATTTGCTGAACTGCTGAACAAATATGAGATCAAGCATCGACTCGGTGCCGTCGGCAAGCACGGTTCCATCGCCGTCACCGAACGGGTCAACAAAACACTCAAATACGAATGGCTTCGGCGTGTTGCTATCATCAAAGGCATCGATCATCTGACCGAATTATGCAATGAATTCCAACGCTGGTACAACCGCTGGCGGCCGCACATGACACTCGACGGGCTTCGGCCCGATGATGTCTACTATGACAACAGGCCAGATAAGCCCGAATGTAATGCTAAAACCGTTCCCCGCAATATCCAGCGGAAGTATTTCGGCAGCACACGCACAACCGGCTACCGGCTACCGGCTGAAAAACGTCGCATAAATGCAGCACAGTCAATTGGTTTCACAGAGACGGTCCGTCTGTGCCTCGTAAAATCAGCCATTCGCCCGCCAATCCTTGTGAAAACTCAACCGTTTTGGCAGCTTTCACCTGTCAAATTCCACTCACGTATTCAGTTTTCAATGAGCAGTCGCTGGCAATTCAGCGACTTTACGACTGTCCTACGAACGCTTTGACAACTACACTGGGGACTAAAAGGGGTGCTTATTGGCGTGGATTGGCGAAGACAGGGTGAAAAAGTGGGCGCATAAAAAAGGCTGAAACCGCCGGTGTTTTGAAAAAAACGGCGATTTCAGCCCAAAAATGTAGCGGAGGAGGAGGGATTCGAACCCCCGGTGGTTTCACCCACAACGGTTTTCAAGACCGCCAGCCAACACAACTTAACTGTTTTATACATAAAGACTTAAAGATTTCCAAGAAAAGCCAACCCCCTGCGTGTCCCCCTGTTTCTGCGCCGAGCCTTTTTCGGCATTGTCTCACAAAACAAACTTGACTTTCTATGCCAAAACACACAGAACACACTTGACTTTCTATTCAAGAGGGGTTTAAAATGGGCCGATACTATTAGTGAGAAATCCATTTTTATAAATATGGAGTACTTTTATTCATGAAACGTTTGGCCCAAAAACAAGTTCTGGAATGGAAAGATTCACCTCGACGTAAGCCTTTAATTATCCGAGGTGCCCGGCAAGTAGGCAAAACCTGGCTGGTTGAAAATTATCTGGCAGATCAGTTTGATCATTTCGTTAAAATCGATCTGGAGAAACGACGCGACATCCACACCTATTTCGAGGGCAATCTTGACCCGAAAACAATATTGAGTTATCTGGAACTGGAAGTCGGACGAATCATTCCCGGCAAGACGCTTCTGTTCTTCGATGAGATTCAGGCATGCCCTCGAGCCATTATGGCACTGCGATACTTTTATGAGCAGATGCCGCAACTGCATGTGATCGCAGCCGGTTCCTTACTGGAGTTTGCCTTTGGTGACATCTCTATTCCGGTCGGCCGAGTGCAATATCTCTATATGCATCCCATGACATTTTACGAATACCTTGTCGCAACCGGCAAAGAACAAATGGCCGAACAGTCACTTAAACATCCGGTTGATCTTGACGAGAAAATACAGCAACTAATTCTACATGAATTAAAAAGCTACTTCTTCATCGGCGGCATGCCCGAATGTGTTAAAACATATCGTGATACCAATTCCATGATTGAGACATTTCGTGTGCAATCGGAAATTCTGGACTCATATCGTGATGACTTCTCCAAATATAAACCCCAGATGGATACAGCTTGTCTGGACGCCGTTTTTCTGAACGTTGCTAAAAACATTGGTGATCAGTTAAAATACACCCGTCTGAATGATGGACATTCAGGCCAAATGAATCGCAAGGCATTTGATTTACTGGCCAAAGCACGGGTCATTTATAAAATCCCATCATGCGACCCTTCCGGCTTGCCCCTTGGAGCCACAGCCAATCCGAAGAAATTCAAAGCGGCGATGCTGGATATTGGTTTATTGCAGCGACTTTGTCAGGTGCCGGTCGAATTAGAGTTAAAACAGGAAAATCTGCTGGCGATGTACCGGGGCATTCTGGCGGAACAATTTGTCGCCCAGGAAATGCTGGCTAAAAATAATACGGATCTGTTTTACTGGTCAAGAGACGCTCGCGGAAGCAATGCAGAAGTGGACTATTTAGCCGTTCGTCAGGGAATGATCTATCCCATCGAAGTCAAATCCGGTGCGGGCGGAAGCCTGAAAAGCCTCCACTTGATGCTGATGAAATACCCTAATTGCCCAAAAGGACTGGTGCTCTATAGTGGCCCCTACAAAGATTTACCGGAGCAAAAACTGACGTTATTACCATTATACTGTGCCGCTATTGTGAACGGATAAACGGTAAACCTTCGTTTTTTCATAAATAACCGCCTGTTAAGAAAGTTTACTTGACTAAGACATCTCTTTAGGCAAGATGTCTTTACTAATGAGTAATAGTGGGAAAGGATAGCTTACTATTTACAGACGAAGTTTTCTGTCTTAACTTCTGAAAGAGCAATACTTTAAGCCACGATGAATATTTGCACCCTACGCCGCCAACAAGCCAACATTAACTCTTTTTTATAAAATTTCGTAAAGATCCAACCCCCTGCGTGTCCACCTGTTTTCACCACGGGCGTTTTTTGGACTAAAAATAAGGTTTTTCGCCCCGCAGTTGTGCTGCTTTCACCGCTTGCCCACACAGGCCACACGTTGCCCCGTGTGGGCTTGTTCTTTCTCCTTGCAACGTGTGTGGCCGGGTTGGCTATCTTGCCAAAACAGCCGCCTTTCGTCGCCAACAGTTCTCTATCACGGGCGATAAAACCCACCTCCGCTCTTACAGTCATAACTTTTGGGTCCCGATCTCCTTTTTTCTTGATTCCCAAAGAATAAAGTGTATACTTTAAGTGGACACTTTATCTGAAAGGTTTTTTATGAAAGCGTCATTCTTAGACTTAAGACAGAACATGGGACAAATCTTAGAGGCTTTAGATTTGAACGAGACTGTTACATTGACATATCGCGGCAAGGAGAAAGCCAAAATCATCCCCACCAAAGCAAGCCGGGTCCACGGAGACTTCAAAAAACATGAAGCATTCGGCATGTGGGCTAAAAGAAAAGACTCGTCTGATGTCGATGCCTCCGTTAGAAAGTTAAGGAAAGGACGGCTCAATGCTTTTTGACACGGATGTTCTGATATGGTACCTGCGGGGGAACGAGAAAGCAGCCTCTGTCATGGAAAAAACCGAGAACAGAAAAATCTCTGTGGTTTCATACATGGAACTGCTTCAGGGAGCCAAAGATAAAAGGGAAGCTAAAATGATTCGAAGCTTCCTCAAGGATTTGGACTTTGAAATCCTCCCGCTAACCGAAAATATCGGGCACAGGGCCTCTGTCTATATGGAGGAATACTGCCTTAAAGTGCACATGTGCCTTGCGGATGCATTACTGGCCTCAACCGCGATTGAAAACCACCTAACACTCTGTACTGCGAATAACAAACATTATAAGGTCATTGGGGAATTAGACATCCAAGTCTTCCGACCATAGCTCACTCAAACACCTCAAAGAAATCGTCTGCATATTTGCTTTTTGGATGGAATAGCTGTACACTCCCTGAACGGCTACTGGAATATGATTTCGCAGTTCAACAGGGAGAAGCAACTTGCAGACGGCAAACCGCATCGAAATTCTCAACATGGCAATTGGACTGACGGTCAAGTCCGTCGTTCTGGCGGCTCAATTCTCCGGCAGAATTCGTAAACGCAACTTGAAACGCCTGTCTAAAATGAAAATCGACGAGAAAGACAAGGAGATTCTCTTCCTCCGGGATACCGTCGATCAGTTGAAAATGCAGATTTCAATTCTGCAAAAAGGGGTAAAAAAGAAAGCAACCAACAATCGGTATACGTTTGGCGAGAAGTTGTACATTCTGCATTACGTGGAAACCTTTCAGATCGCCAGGCATCGGATTGGTGAATCTCTGGGGATTGCCCGGTCAACTTACTACCGCTGGCTTCGCAGCATTGAAGAAAAGAGCAGGAAAGTCTCGCCCGCCAATAAAACACCCACCGAAATTGCAGCCCTCGTCTGGGAGATCGCAAGGGCCAATGCCGACTGGGGGCGTATTCGGATCGCCAATCAACTGGCTCTCCTGAAAATCTTCATCGCTGGTTCTACGGTTCGCAACATCCTGGACCGCCCCGAACCTCGCAATCGGCCTAAAGCCAAGGTCAAACCAGATAAAAATAAACCTCGCACAATCCCCGCCAGGTATCCCAACCATGTCTGGTCGATTGACATGACAATGGTTTATCGCTGGGGACTGTGGCCAATTCACATCTGCGTAGCCATTGACCACTTTTCGCGTAAAGTCGTGGCGACCGCTCCGCTGGAAGGACCGAACGCCGGGTGGACAGTCAATGCCTTGGAATCGGCGATTGAAAAGTACGGCCCGCCCAAGCATCTGATCTCGGATCAGGGTTCCGTCTTTACCGGCGAGGTATTTGCTGAACTGCTGAACAAATACAAGATCAAACACCGGCTCGGCGCCGTCGGCAAGCATGGTTCCATCGCCGTCACCGAACGGGTCAACAAAACACTCAAATACGAATGGCTTCGGCGTGTTGCTATCATCAAAGGTATCGACCACCTGGCCGAATTATGTGATGAGTTTCAACTCTGGTACAATCACTGGCGGCCGCACATGACACTGGACGGCCTTCGGCCCGATGATGTCTACTAGAGATCGGGGTATTTTGCGGGCGCATTAAAAAGGGCTGAAACCGCCGGTGTTTTTCGAAAAACGGCGATTTCAGCCCAAAATTGTAGCGGAGGAGGAGGGATTCGAACCCCCGGTGGTTTCACCCACAACGGTTTTCAAGACCGTCAGCCAATATACCTTAACCTTTTGGAAAATATAGACTTACGGAAAACACAAAAAAGCCGACCCCCTGCGTGTCCCCCTGTCTCTGCGCCGACGTTTTTTACCCTCTTAAAAACCGTGTTTTCAACCTGCTTCGGCCCTTAAAACACACCTTGGCCATACAGGCCCACGTTTGCCGTGTGTGGCCTTGTTCTTTCCCTTGCGGCGGATGGGGCCGGTTTGCCAAACTTACCAAAACAGCCGCCGTTGTGCCGCCCAACATCGCCTTATAGCGGGGTGCAAAAACTCGTCCCTGCCCTAAGCCGCACTCTTGACTCGGCGGTACGACTTGAGCAGGCCGCCTAACCGCTGAGATTCGACAATCTCACCACCATCATCCTGTGGCCACGGATCAATAATCGCCCCGCCCAATCCCTGATGCGGTCGCTCTTTGTGATAATATGTCATAAATTCCGAGACCGCATATTCCAATTGTTTCTGGCTGGTAAAGATCATCTTATTCAAACACTCGTGCTTGAGGGTTTGCACAAACCGTTCTGCATACGCATTCATGTCCGGGGCACAGACCGATGTCTTGATAATCTCAGTACCGGATGACTCAATAAAAACATCAAAGGCTTTCGTATATAAAGGATCACGATCACGAACCAGATACTTGGTATCTTTGAGAAATCCATCTTCACAGTCAGTAACATTTCGGGCAATCTGTTTCATCCATGCTCCATCAGGATTGGCCTTGATACCAGCAATTTCAACACGTCGGGAAGCAAGGTCAATAAAAAACAAGATCATACAGCGAACCAAGCCTTTTTTAGTAAGAATCTCTACGCTACAAAAATCAGTCGCCACCATCACCTCTTTGTGGCTGGCCAAGAATACTTTCCAGCTAATCCGTTTCTTTTGTTCCGGATCGGGTACGATGCCATGATCATCCAGAATTTTTCGGATGGTGGTCCGGCTAATTGAATAGCCAAGATGTTCGACCACACCTTTGATTCTGCCATAACCCCAGCTTGGATTACTTCGAGCAATTTGAACGACCAGATCAACCAGTTCCTGTGAAGTTCTCCGACGCCCTAATTTGCGATTATAGCTGCCATTGTATTTTTGGGCAACAAGCCTGCGATACCAACCGAGTACAGTTTCCGGGCTGAAAAGAACGCTGGTCCGTTGGAGCAAGTGTCGGCCAAGGGCATGGCCCTTTCTGGCCAGCCTTCGCCGCTGGGAATTGCTCAGGTGCAGCCGTTTGCAGCCATACCGCTTGTCCAGCAGTTCCCGCAGAACGCGATTTTCCTCCTGGCAGTATTCCAGCGATTGCTGCATCTGCTGCAGGATGTCTTTGGTCTGCTTGTCAGAAACCGCTGCCATCCATGTAATAAATCGTGTTAAAGCTCTATGTATTCGCATTGATGAATTATACCGATCTTATATCCTGTTTTCAAAGAACTCTTGGGTTTTCATGCTTTAGCTTCTGTTTTACAGAAACTTATAGCGTTTTCTCGTTATCTGATTTTCCGTCTCTGAGTGACCCTACTTTTTCAAGATACTCATTCTCTAAGCCTAATACGGATACGGCGATAAATGACGAACCCAATGCAAACTCGCTGATTTTCACAATTACCCGCTCATTGTTCACAATAGAATCTTGAAATTCTTTGTCGATGACTTGCTTGGTAATATCTCTGGCGACATCCTTGTGTGCATTCTTGCTTGCATTATATACAGAAATGTACCCTCTACAATTTGCAGCGTCAGTTGGAGATATGGCTTTAAGCAGGCTCCAAGTAAACTTATCGTAGCTTTCAGGTTCAATTAGGTTCATCACGTGCATTGCTGCTGTGATATTCAGAATTTGATACGCTTTTATTGATCTAACTGTCTTAATTGGAATTTTTGAGAAGCTCTTTTGGGAACCCAATACTTCATTTATCAGGTCGAGGAATTCATTAAGCCATTTTTCAGAATAGTTTATTAAAAACGCACCAAGGATAGTAAAATATTTTTCCCATGCTTGCTCTTTTAATTTATATGAGCCATTTTCCGAGAGAAGTACTAAATCCTTAAATTCCTGTATTACTTTTGCAACCTTTTCATCTGATAATTCAGGGAAATCCATAATTTTCCTATATAGCTTAGTAATTTAAGAAACGAATCAATAATCCGCCTGCGGCTTTGCGAGTGATGCAGGGAACCACAGGCGGCAGAAGGAGCCTAAGTAATTAGTTGGTTGACCATTTCTTACGACGAATCAACAAACCGCCCAAACTCAACAGGACCAACGTTGCCGGTTCAGGGACAAGCAAACAAGCGTGTATTTCACCGTCTTGCGTAATTCCCTCACCGACGATCCATCCATTATCGTTAATTGAATATGCGTATGTTAATGTCAAGCCTAAAGCGGGATCAATCAGAGTATTCAAGTCAATATTTTCACCCGCTCCTGTAATATCAAACAGACATGCATGTCGAGTTTCCGAATCAATGTCCGCCCATCCAACAATCTGGCCATTATTGTTAATATCTAAAGCCCAACTTTCACTTCCACCAAGGGCGCCAAGACTGAAATTCCCTCCGGAACCTGTGGGATCAAAAAGGCAGGCGACCGAATCACCAGAAACATCTTCTGCGTATCCAATAATTTGTCCGGTAGAATTACAGCCAAAAGCCAAGCTCGAATCTCCTCCAAGAGTTCCAAGGTCGATATTATTACCGGTGCCGGTGATATCAAAAATTGAAGCATGTTTAATATAGCTGCCATTCTCGGCCCATCCAACAGTGAGATCGTTGTCATTGATGCACAAAGCAGCACTCTCGTTTCCACCAAGAGTTCCTAACTTAACATTATTTCCAGCCCCAGAAGAATCAAAAAGACAAGCCTCATAAGATGAATCGCCCACAATTTTTCCGTTATTATTTATGGAATAAGCGGCACTCGATTCATATGCTGCATCTTTACCCAAAAATTTATCATTATTTGGACTTGTAGAATCAAATAAACAGGCTTCAGTATATCCCCATTGATCACGAGCCTCACCTACAACTTGCCCATGATTATTAATGCTATATGCCATACCATAAGTTTTGCCAAGAGACACCAGAGAAGAACCATTGTAAAAATATGCTATAGTGTGTAATCCCAGAGATTCCTCGGAATCTACCCACCCAACGATTTGTCCGGCATTGTTGATTGAATAGGCTGTGCTGTACGGATAAGCAGTTAAATTGCCGAGATCAACAATTTCACGATATCCGTAAACAAAATTTGTTAAAATAGAAACAACTATTGCAATAAGATAACATTTGTAATTTGTGTTTTGTAACATCATCCTCTCCTTCGAAAAAATGTTTTGATTTTATACTCTTCGTTATTGCTCCGTAAGAGCAAAAATTATATTCGTTCTTTCTTGACAACAATCCCCTCTCTCTCAGCTTTAATTTCCTGTAAAAGAAGACCATAATCGTTAAGGTTTTCTTGGAATACTAATGGATCAAAATCGAGATATAATTCATACTGACCTTGTAATGAGGTATGATTGACAACTTCTATTTCAAGTTTCTTCTCTAAGAAAGAACACAGCTCATCCATATCATAATTTGTGAGGCGAATGCCTTTTTCGGTGTATTCATAATCTGGCTCTTCCTCGTTTCCTGTTAGCTTGATTTTAATCGTCTTTTTAGGATCAACCGATAAAGCATACAAATTAACGATACGTTTTTCCTTTATAAACTTAATTCCAAGTGCATTCTCAAGTGCAGTTTCCAATATCAGTCGGCCTTCTTCATAAGATGTCGAAACAGGTTTGACTTCAATCCAGTATTTCTCATCAGGCAGTTTATCGGTCTCAAAGACCCATTCCGTCGAGGTCAGAATTGAAGTGAGCACATCCAAAAGAGAAACATTTTTTCCGACAAATCGCCCATCCTGAGTTATGAAGCAAGATTTAAAGCCTTTCCCTTTGACCTTCTTTATACTTACTTCATCCGGTTTTTTAGAGATTTCTACAAAAGACTCTTCAATTTCGATTCCAAGCTGTTTCATACGTTCTTCAATGATGGACACTGTCTTTTCACAATTATTTGCGCGTGCGTTATCAAGAGCAGTACAGCCGTCCGGGTCTTTAATGGTAACATCAATACCAGCATTAACAAGTGTTTGAGCGATCTCTGAACGATTGGGAAGGTACACAAGGGTGATAGTGTGCAAAGCAGTACCTTCAGCATATTCAGCATTAATGTCAGCACCATATTCAATCAATAACTTAACGCATTCTATTGATCCCATTCCTGCGGCACAATGCAATAATGAGTCACCACTAAGAAATCTTAAATCGGGATTAACGCCTTTTTCAAGCTGCTTACGTAAGGTGACTACATCATCGCTATTAAGTGCGTTTCCTGCCGTAAGACAAGGCGTATCAATTGGGCTATTATATTTATGCTGTTTAGGCTTCTGATCCTTACAAGCCATAATAAAGCACAGAGCAATCATTAAAGTTATATGTATGGTCTTTTGTAACATTTCTAAATTAAAAGCCTATTTTTTGAGCCATATAATATCGAATGTCTCCGATGTTTTCTGCCTGATCAATATATGCCAAGCTTTCTATAATGCAATTTGAAAATCGATCATTGAATTTAGTGAAGCTATCAAGGTTACCAGCGGCATATTTCATATCCATAAACCATCGGCCTCCTTTTTTGTAAAGTTTATATTCTACGTCTTCATTGAGTGGGTCATTGAAAAAAGCGAAATCACCATCAATTCTTATTTCTATTGTATTTGCCCAATTTTCAAAACTCGTTTTCGGCGGGAGCTTAAACATGAACTCGGCTCGATCATTTGGCCTTTCACTTGGTATTGTAGTAAACTCCTCCCAAGCATTTGCGCCAAATCGCTGTGTGAGTTTGTCCTGAAACTTATATCCATTTTGGAATAGTTTTAATATTGATTCCGCCGCCTTTGAATTCTTTTGCAATTCGGGGGCACATTCAACAAGAAATTGTGAATTATTATCAATTAGGGAATTGTAAAATTTGCCTAATAATTCAGAGGGAGTGTTCTGCCCCTCGATAGAATCGTTGCAACCCGATAAACATAGAATGAAGAGTAACAACAGATAAGTTGTTGATTTAATTATACTCATTATTCGTCTCCATTTAGTCTTTAATTTCTTACTCTTTTTAATAACACTACGTACTTGAAGGTCAGGAATTTAAAATCTTATTCAACAACAATCGTGCCGCTTCCTGCTCCATATACTTTTAAGCCTAAATTTGCCCCAACAGTCCCATCAAACTCAACACCAAATCTAGGATCAGTAAAGTCCCAAGAGCAACCTCCAGAAAATGTGCATTTCCCTACGGGAAATTCAGCAAATCCAGATACATATAATCCGGCCCTCGCATATCCCATCAAACCAACTTCTCCATCAAGCTTTGTCTCACAAGTCGGAAGCTTAGAGAAGGGAGTTGTTGAGAAACCCGCTCCCATACTCGTCATTCCTTTGTTCATCCCTCCAACAAATTGATTGTTATTTAGGACATCTTGAGGTTTATATCTACCTCCAAATATATCTTGGAGTTCTCCTCGACTATGTTTTACAAATTTCACAGTTGCACCTGCTTCAATTTTTGCAAATAATTCGACTGAACCCTCAATCATTTCACCTATTTGATTTTTCTTAGGACCTTCACAGTGGCAGCATTTTTTTCTTGATGCAGTAAGTTCAAAACCAGCTTTTATTACTCCCCAAGGAGGAATGGTTGCGAGAATAAACTCTTGCCCATATCCAGCGTCTTTTTGTGACTTTTGTTTGATTTTTTCAATTAAAGTATCTAGAAAACCATCTGTTGTCCCTTGATATCTATGAGGAGTATCTGGAGTCCATTCTGTTGTCTCTTCATCGAAAGAACCTCCAAAAAGTTTTTGCCACAACTCCATAAAAGGTTGAGACAACATTCGATCAAGCTCCCAATCACCCGTAAAACTGCCATCATATCCACTACTTAGCCCTAATATATCAATACGCGTCGTTGGATTGCTTTTCACGTATTCGTACAAATTCATCGAATCATATGTTCCAATAGGATCAAATTGTAGCCAACGTCCTGTAGCAGGACAGTAATTGCGAAAAGATTTATGATAAAGTCCTGCTTCGTCATCATATCGGCTGCCTGCAAATAAATATGTATTGCCAGACAGACTTTCTTCGTCATCCTCAATAGACGGATTCCCATAAACGTCATAGTTATAGAATTCTCGGTCTGATTCCCGGTTAAATCTTCCGCCGATCAAACCTCTAACAGACCCCAAAGCATCAGTCAAATAATACCAATCAGATTCTTTTCCTGATGGAATATCCCAGACAGATGCCCAATGTGCGAAATCTTCAAAATCGATTGTGTTATCATTGACATAATCAAAGCTGTCATCATATCCTGTATCGCCGGATGATAATAACCACGTCCCACAGAAATCAACAAAATCATCCCAATCATTAGGATCGCCCGCATGATACGGAGTAAACATGGCTAATATCTCATTGATGCCGTTACCCCAAACATACTCTCTGTCTAAGTCACCGTCTTTATATTCAGCCAAAACACGCCCCTGCGGATCATAGAAAAAGTAGATCGTTTCAGAACCAACCGTTTTACTGATACGGCGACCTAATGCATCGAAAGTATATTCGGCAATAGTATTGGAGTTCGGGTCTTGAGCTTCAATAAGTCGATTGCGATAATCATATGAATATCCATAACCATTTTCGTCTACAGATAAATTGCCGTTATCATCGTGGTCTAACGATCTGGTGGTTGATGACGTTAAAACACTTTCTGTAATGGTTGAGTACTGGTTGACTGGATTATGGGTATATTCCAGTGTCTGCGGAGCAATACTAGTACTGTTGTAAGATACCGTTGTTCGGTTTCCAAGATGGTCATAACCGAATTCATCCGTTTTGGGCTGCATGGATTCAGCAGTGCTGCTCATGACGACCGAACTTGTTACCATCATTGAGGATGTTGACAAGGTAATGGCAGTGACTGTTTCCGACTCAGAGGCCAACATGTCTTCGGTATAAGTAACATCACCATCTGAATCAAAGGTCGTAATGGTATCGGCGGTCAGGCTGCCCTTACTGTCATAGGATTTACTAACAACAACAGTATCACCGCTTTCGGGATACATAGCAAATAGCACCATTCTGCCTTTATTATCCCAAATAATCTGAGCGATTACATCCCCATCATCATTGGTGACTGATTCAGTGGTATAGTTATTCGGCACATCTTCTGCAAATATGGCAAACGTATAAATTGGCTCATTAGGATTATAGGCAATCTGCTTAATCCCTTTAACCGAATTCAAGAACGAATCAATATTTCGATACCCAGCCTCTTTCAAGACATTTTCCATTAGTTCAAGACGTTGAGACAACAGCATTTCATTTTTATATTCCCTAAAATCAGCGTAATCGGTGAAATTTACAGACTCATCATTCATCCATGCCGAAGCAAACAACGCCAAGTCACCCAATGTCAGAGTATCGGTTGCTAATGCAACTATGCCATCCGGATCAGCATATGTTACCGCTTCCAAACGTCGGAGAGAGTCGTATTCGTAAACATCATAAACCGGTGTTGTGAGATGATTATATTTACAAGTATCCCGGTTCCCCACATTATCGTATGTATATTGGAAGTCCAGAATGGTTTCCAGACTATTATCAATTCCCTTACGTTGTTCAATCCGTCCTAATTCATCATAAGCAAACAACTGCGTTGTTTCAGCTTCCGGATAATCGATAGATTCTGTGTTTCGACCAATATAATCATAGGAAACGATTTCATCATTGCCCTTGTCAATGGTCTTAATTCTTCCCAATTTGTCATGTGTATAAGTTAAAGTTGTTGTGCCATGAGTTTGTGTATGTAGATGGCCGCTGCCGTCATAACTCCAGTTTGTGACTTTGCTGAATTCATCATTATATTGAGTTGTTTCTGATGTTTTCAGCCCAAAACCATTGTAAGTAAACGATGATTCAGAGACTTCTGAGCCGTCAATTGTTTTATAAGCATAGGTCAGATCGCTGGCAGCATTGTATTTAAACTCAGCCAAGAAGTCCGGTGTTCCATCCGGTCCTGCTGGGTCGTCACTTTCAAACCACAAATCACCGGACCAATAATACCCATAATAAATAACGGTACCATCCCGTTTGGTTTCCATGTCCAGTTTGTTTAGGAGATTGTATTCATATGTCACATATCCTTCATCGGGATATGTAATCTTTGTAACATTACCATTCTTATTATATTCGTATGTTGTTGTCTGAACGGCAATATGACTGGTTGTTTCATTGGGATCGTAAACCTTCATCTGATATTGCTGATTGAGTCGGTTGTAGGCAAATTCTGTCTTACGGTCATGATCAATATCAGGTGTTCCGTCAACATAATCCTCGATTTTGATTTCGATATTACCGAAACCGTCGAATTCATAATGCGTGACAACATCATCAGGAGCAGCTTCGGTTTTTACACGTCCTAATCCATCATAAGTATAACTTGTATTTGGATCAGTAGTGTCAATGGAATTGTCTCCATCTTTATCAAGAATCCGGGCTGATAATCGGCCTTCGTCATCATACAGCATAAATGTCCGAACCGTATAATCGTCGCTTCCGTCCGAATCGGTTTCAAATTTTTCCACCTTGGTAACTTGGGAACCTAGATATTTATCAGAGTTATAGTAAATCTTCTCCTTGTTTCCTTCAGGATCGGTTCTCTGAATACGCCTGCCAATTGAGTCATAACTGAAGCTGGTTATAGCAACTGTCGCACCAGTCCCAACATAAGACTTCTGTTCTTTGGGCAGTCCGTTTGGTTCAAAAACGTAATCAGCAACAAAATCAACTCCTAAAGTAATGTCTGATGTAGATTCAGCGTCAGCCATCATTGTCCGACGTGTTATATTACCCAAGTTGTCATACACTGTTCGGTATTGACGAACGGCAAAGTCATCCTCGCTCACCAGAGTATCGTTGCAATCATAGACAATCAGTTTTGTAACCTGGTTTAGGCTATTATACCAATACTTGGTGTAATGGAACATTGGATCAATCGTTTTTTCAAGACGACCGTAAGCGTCATAAAAATTCTCTGTAATGAATGCATTAGGGTCTTGCGGATCATTGGGGTCAACAATGATTTGGGGCAATCCTGCGTTGGTATAAAAGACACTATGTACATATCCTTCAGGATCAACGGTCTGAGTTTTCAATCCCCGATTATTATACCGATATTCAACTACAATATCATTAGGGTCTATCCTGGATTGATTGGGATCAGTGTTTGTCAATCCAGCTTTAATTTCATAACACAGATTGCCCGCAAGATTATACTTATAAAACGTGATAAGATCGTCACTATTGCTAAGAGTATCCGGCTCAGCACACAACCGGTCATAGACAAGATTGCCCTGGTCATCATATCCCATCCGACGATCAGATTGAATGGTTCCATCGGCTTCACAGGAAATTGCACGGACGACATCACCCGCTTCATTATAGAAATTCTCTTTGTATGGACCATTGAGACCGCCGGTATAAGTTCGTTTTAACCGGTCATAATTATCATAAGTATAAACTAAGAAGCTGCCATCCGGATTGCTCTGCCAATACAAATTGCCATTATCATCATATCCGTAAGCAGATTCCAAAACCACATTGTCAGTTCCATAGCCCGTTTCCTCAGACGTTACCAGTCCCCGGCCATCACGGTAAGTCTTAACCCACTTGCCGGTTGGATACAATACCTTTACAATTTCCCCCAGATAATTATAGAAATACTCTGTCGTTAGATTTTTCCTACCGGCCCCACAGTCTTCAATTGTCTTTTTCTTTTGGCCGTTTGGATAGTATTCATATTTTGTCACAATCCAATTGCTGGCATTCGTCGTCATATCGGATTGATAACTAAAAGAGGTATCTGATTTGTATTGACCGAGAAACTCAATCTTCCCGTCATCCGTATAAGTATATCGAGTTTGGGTGATCAAAGTTAAAGAAGCATCAGCTAAATTCGGATCAGAGTTTTCTTCAATTACAAAATCACTAACCAACTCGCCGCCGGTCCCGTAAGATTTGCCGGTCATGACACCATCCGGATTAGTTTCACGAATTACCTGACCAAATGAATTATATCGATAATAGGTTGTTGCTCCATTAACTGTAACCGAATCCAAATAACCTGTTGTCGGATTATATTCATAGCTCGTCTTGAGGTTCCGTTCACTGTCCAATTTGCGAACTTCCTGAATCACCCTTCGTGCGTCATCATAGGTATAAGTGACTTCCTGTTTTCCAGCAGCAGTATTGGGGTCGGTTTGCGTCTCTAATACCCATGAACCGTTTTGTTTAATATAATCATATTCTGTAATTCCACCACGTGTATTTGTGTGTGATTCCAGTCGCCAATTGGGTTGATAAGTTCTAGAGTAAGGATCAACATTATCAACGTCAGTGTAATTATATTCTTCCCTCATTGAGTTTGCATCTGTTACACAATCAATCACATAAGATTCAATCAGATTGCCATATTCATATCTTTGGTAATCGGCTCGTTTACCATTGGGATAATAGGTTATGTAAATTTCATTAGGATCATCACTTTCATAGGTAGTAATGTAAGAATCGCCAGTAGGCATGGATGTTGACGTTCCGGTGTTTTCATATTCTGTCTTTTGGACGATATTAGTTAGAGATTTGCCCTCATAATCGTATCGAATCACACGACAGACATTTGAAGCAGTATAACGCCGCTCAATCATTTTTAGACCAGCCTGGTCATAATTACGCTCCAGAACGGTTACAAGATTACCTGATGACGGATCTCTACGCTGCTGCTCACTGAGCAATGCTTTCGTCTGTCCACCAACCCAGATACTGGTTGACAAGTTAACGCCATCGATATCGACTTTATCGCCAGTGATCACTATTTGAATAGTCCAAGGGTTATCAAGATCAATCAAACAATTCTCAGTATCTTCAGGATCAGAATGGGGCGTGCTGTTCCATTGGATATTAAAAGGCTCCCAGCTTCCATCTGTTAAATCAAAGTCATTGACATCAATAATGCCCAATTGTTCAACATTAACTCCCTGAACAGCATTTAATGTAATGGTTGCATAACTTCCTGTCTCAAAAGCATGAGCACGAATGTAAACATCCAGATCATAGATTGTATTTGCCATAACCGCATACAAATCCTGATAAATCGTATCTGGGGATTGTTCATCGTCCAACATCAGATATTGTCCGGAGCCTGAATTGGGGTCGCAAATCTGGGCTGTTATCGTTGTATTCGCACTGTTCCAGCCATAAGGCCCAAAACTTTGATTTATAAATGTCGCACAATTTCCGGCAGCAACATCCTGATATTCAAAATCGCCATCTGGAATATACATCCAACCTGCGTCTTCATAGTCTCCGTATTCAATAATCTGATAATCATTTTGTAAAATAATCTCTCCGGCGGCATTTTTTTGCCAGAGTACTTCATCTGGATAATCGGAATGATATTCAATATGCTCAAATGAACCCGAACCGGAACAACTGCTGCATCCGCCAATATATTTAGTTGCCTCACCATCGTCATTGAATTCAAGTGTCCATTGTCGTTCATCGGTCCATGTTGATTGTGTATCAGGGCGTGTTTTATAGACGACTGTCGGATCATTACCATCGCCGACATAGGTGTACTCATAGGCAATAGTAGCATCATCTAATGAGTTGGGATCAGCCGGATTGTTCGGATCATCATAACTGGCATTATGGATATATTTAATTCGGTCCAGAGAATCATAAAAAAATGTCCACTGAACTGTGCCACTCCCTGCTTGCTGTTGTTCTGAGCATCGTTCAACGGTATGTGCTCTAACTGAACCGTTAGAGGCGTTTTCACAGTGATAGTAGATGGTCCCCAAATCACCCATATCATAGCTGAGTCTGTTATTGCTATCATCATAGTCCCAACCACTATCTTCTGCGTATGGCGGTTGACCATTCGCAGAATCCTTCCAACCGGGATATTTAACACGATAAAATGTTTCGTCATCTGGAACAAGATCAGTGGTTGCAGCTCCCCAAGGGCCACACCAGCCTTCCTTTTGCTCACACTCATAATCCATCCCACGATAATCAATCTTCCATTGGCTATCACCACCTTCTTCGTCATAAGTGCGAGCAATTTCTTTCATATTTGACATGGAAGAGCCGTCTCTGAGATCGGGAACGAAATTTGCCGCATCAAAACTTGTCTTATCGTTACGCTTGACGGTAATAGAACCTGTAGCTGTTGCCAATAAAGTATAACGATCTTCAACCTCAGCATTACCAACTTCCTGAAAGAATTTAACTTCAATATTGAATTTGCTACCGTCATATTCAGAGTCACAGCCCGCAACCGCTGCACCAACTTTAATACGTGAATGGCCGGCACTTGCTAAAGGAAGTTGATATTCACAACCCGCTAAACCGGCGGCAATGCCGCGATAGCCTTTTCCATTTGAAGTTAATTTATCTCCGACAAAAGAAATGCCGCCGGGAAATATTTGGTGATACGCTTTTTTATTGCCACCAACTTTAATAATTGCAAATGCTCCCATATTTGACATTCCATCATCACAGGGAGACTCATAGTCACAGGTTGCTGAATGAACATCACAATCCATCATGATATAACCGGTGCCGGATTCTCCACCTTGGCCACAGGGACCGGATGTTAAGGTAATTGAAGAACTGACATCTTCACTGCTGGCCCATTGAAATTTCGCCTGTCCTGAACCCCAGCGACGACAGGCATTTGATTGGGCATCTATACAAGGTGGGCATTCAGATGCAAAAATGTTCCCGACTAATGCTGATAATACGACAGCGCAAAAGACAACGACCGCTGAAAAAGCTCTCATAACACCTCCAAAGTTCCCATTTCGATGATTCGTTAATTCAAGACCGATTTTATATCTGTATCATGTCCCCGTCAAGCTGTTTTTGGGGGGGCATTTCGTTTTTTCAATATATTGCGGATGCTCGAAAAGAAATGAAAAGGAGCACCGCCGCTCGTACTCATACAAGGTTCGCCAGAACCCGTCAAAGACACGCATCGACGATGCCCCGGCTTGGGGCACCGACTTTTGCGTTCTTTGACATTAAACTGGCGATTTAGTATGAAACGCTTCCAGTCCAGTGGACTTTCAATATTAAATTTTGACTTATGGTATAGCTAATTCCCCTAAATTGTCAAGGCGTATTTTGAAATTGGAAGTCTTGAATGTACTTCCCTAAGCAGCGGATAATATTGCAGAATACCCAATTTCAGCACAAACAGAATACCACATTTAATAGACACGCCCAAACGGCCAAAAGTTGATAATTTTTTCGAGATTTTTAAAAAAAAGAGTAAATATTTTTCGGCCACGTTGCAATCTCACTACTATCGGTAAAAAACCTTATTTTTCATATAAAGACTAACGGTTTTTCATTGTGTTTGAGATCATAAACCACTAATATATCTGTCTTAATAAATTGTAAGAACTATGCTTATGTTATCGATGTAGGGAGAACCAGCGTGATGAAAAGACTGTGTCAAAAACCATCCTGAAGTTATTCACTTCTTTTACTTCGGTCAAATAATTTAAACCATTCTACAAACTAAGTTGCCCGCCCAAGGGTGCAACCTTGGGCGAGCTGCGCCATTTCAGTCTAAAGGAACCTAATGGCCATGGATGATTTTACGACTCACGGAAGGGTCGGTCAAGCCTTTTCTGACAAAAGTTGTCAGGAAAGGCTTGGCCATACAATTACACCAGATGTATTGAATGAAATGATACGTCATCAGGAAAAGCAGTTACAATACCTATTAAAACTGCGGGGAAAAAGGTATAATCCCACAAGCAAACTTTGCAGGGAAGTTGGTATTCATAAAAGATATCTGGCCTATGGCTTGGTTCTTCAGGAAAAAGGAAATATCTCTGTAAGTGAATTAGCCAAGCGGTTAAATGTAAACCGTTCCACCATTCACCGACATTGGTCAGAGGTTATCCGAGCAATTAAAGTCATATAATCCCCCGTTCCAGTAGCACACACGGAATTCGTTATTTCGGATTCCGTGTTTTTTTATGCGCATATTCTAAAACGCAACAGCAAACGCAACACTTTAAAAAAAATATTTGTCCATATCCCCTTACAAAAAAAGAGCTTGCAATTTTCTTTGAATCTTAAAACGCAACACCCTCCTGAAAGGGTGGAGGCACGGCAAAGGGTCGTGCCGGAATAAAACCCTTTTCAGGAGTATGAAATAATGGACAAGAACAATTTAACACGGGCGCAGTGGTTTGAAGAAGTCGTTTTGCTGACAGAGTCATTAAACGATGAAATTCGGGATGATTCACGGGACATCGAAGAGTTATGTTGTGAGCCGGAAATCAGAACGCTCACGGTCAAAATCGATATTGATGGAGCAACCTTTTATTTCCTTGAGTTTCAAGTCGGTTATTTCCCCGAAGACGAACGTCTCAATCCTGAGCGGATTGCTTATCGTATTCGCCGGTCTATTACGCGGTATGCACGAATCGTAGGTGACCTGGATCGGTTTTCTGCACGCA
Source organism: Anaerohalosphaeraceae bacterium (assembly GCA_963675155.1). GTDB lineage: Bacteria > Planctomycetota > Phycisphaerae > Sedimentisphaerales > Anaerohalosphaeraceae > 4572-13. The sequence continues at coordinate 4,027,360 of OY775912.1, forward strand.
ACGGCAGAGTCGATCACTCCAAGGTCATATATGTTGATGAAATTCCCGGTGGCCCCGACTTCTATGGTTCGGATCTCGTTGATGACTTTGATTGTGACTACATAGACTAAGGAGGAGTGACCATGAATATCAAAATTTCACAAGCTATTAACTACCACACAAACCAATTAGCGAAAAACTTCAGATTACAGGAAGCGGACAAAGAAGATATACGACAGGAGTTGATCGTCAAGGCCCTAACCATTATCGAAGATTTCGAGGAAGGTGAGGCGTCATTGGTCACCTATGTGAAACGATGTTTAGACAATAAAGCCTCAGATATTGCACGCGATTTACAGGGATTGCCTCCAAAAGTGAACAGCGATGATGCTTTGACGGCTTTGGACTTAGAAGAGCAATACAAGTATTCTGCCGACAGGAACGAGGATTATACTCCCTTAACTGTAAGCATGGGCGGCCAATTGCAGCATCTATCGGCATGTGACCACGAGTACGATTTAGAACTCAAGCTGGATATTGAAGCAATCATGCCAACTTTAACGTCTCGGCAAAAAGAAATTATAGAGTTGCTGGAGGAAGGCAAGACTCAAGAGCAGATAGCAGAGATATTAGGGACACACGAAAATACGGTCTATAACCAAATACAAGGGATACGAAAAAAATTTATTCATCTTGTAGAAAATTAGAATTTTTCGTTGTGGGAAAACACCCCTTTTTCCGTGTAAGTAATAAAGGACAAGAGACAAACTAAAAATCAAGGATAATCAATGCAAGAGATCACTCAACATTTTAAGATCGAAGCGGCTGACTTCTATCACAGCCAAGCAAAGGCGTATTTATCCAGCCATCAGCTTATGCATTTTATGAAATGCCCGTATCTGTGGCGTAAGGAACACTTGGGATTGATTGATGAAGCCCGGCGTGCTGAATTCATCATCGGTGAAGCGACGCATGTTCGCATTCTGGAAGGCCGAGCAGAGTTTGACGGTCGTTATGTTTGGGATAGCCCGATTAATCCAACGTCCGGCAAGCCGTATGGTGCGACTACAAAGAAATATGCTGATTGGAAAAAAGCACAAAAGCGTATCGTGCTAACTCGCACGCAGGTTGCTGGCATTGAAGATATGGCCGCAGGCGTTGAAAGTAACAGCTATGCCATGCAATTATTAAGCAGTGGACAAGCGGAATCCGTCGTTCGTGGCGTTTTTGAAGGATTGAAATGTCAAATCCGTATCGACTGGTTTAATCCCAAGTACGGCATTGTGGATTTGAAAACATGCAATGACATTGACTGGTTCGAATATGACGCCAAGAAATATAAATACGATATCCAAACGACTTTCTATCGTGAAGTGCTGCAGGCGGTAACGGGCGTTTATGTTCCTGTGCATGTCATTGCAGTTGAAAAGCAACAGCCATACCGTTGTGGAGTCTGGACGATTACACAGGAAACATTTCATGTTGCTCGTAATAAAATCACTGCGGCAATAAAGCGTTTCAAGAAATGCCTGGCTGATGGCTTTTGGCCGACTGGCTTTGAAGAGGTCAGGCAGTTGCAGATCATATAGTCCTTCTGTAACTTCACAATAAAACAAGCAGCGGTGGGCATTGGTTAAGATCATACCGTCCCACATCTAATTCGGATTGATAACCATAGAGATTGTGCGCCCACGGTGCGCGCCCATCGCTGCCTTTTTACAAAAACTTTTATTAAGGATTTCGGAATGTCTATTTTAGAAACCATTGAAACAGGAAAAAGCAATCTGCCACCTCGACTTTTTATCTATGGCATCGAAGGTATTGGCAAAAGTACGCTGGCAAAAAATGCACCTGCCCCCATTTTCCTGCCAACTGAAGACGGTCTGCGAGAAATCGACTGTGCTGCTTTTCCGGTCGCAAAAACGGTCAGGGACATCGAAGAGTATATCCGGGCTTTATTGACCGAGGAGCATGACTACAAAACCGCTGTCGTTGACACCGCCGACTGGCTGGAGCATCTCATTTGGGACTCACTTTGTGAAAAGTATGGTGTGGATAACATCGAGCAGGTGGACGGTGGTTATGCACGTGGCTACAAACATGCACTTTCGTCATGGCGGCATATCACCGAAGGGCTGAATGCCTTAAACTGCCAGCGGAATATGGGAATCATCTTATTGGCCCATGCTGGAAAAGAAAAACAGGAAGACCCGGAAGTACCTTCTTATGATCAGCACGCACCCCGGCTGCACAAACTGGCCAATGCCCATCTGACCGAATGGGCCGATGCGGTACTGTTTGCCACCCGCAAGTTGATTACCAAGACTGAAGATGCCGGTTTCAACAAGACACGTACTCTTGTCAGCGGCTTAGGAAAAGACGGTGGTGAGCGTATTCTGCGTTGTATCGGTTCGCCTTCTTGCCGAGCAAAGAACCGCTATAACCTGCCCTATGAAATCCCGTTGAGTTGGGATGCATTGGCAATAGAAATCAAAAAGAACCGAGGTACATCATGATGTACTCAATAACAATCCTTATCTTTTTTCCCGGAGGCTTTTATATGGCAAATATTAACGGCTTTAATGCAAATGAAGTCAACCCCGATGTTGGTTTTGATCCCGTTCCCGCTGGCATATATAAAGCGGCGATTGTTGAATCGGACATGAAGCCGACAAAAAACAAACGCGGCTCATATCTTGAACTTGTGTTTGTCATTCTCGAAGGCGACTACAAAGACCGAAAAGTATGGGCACGTCTGAATCTTGAGAATCAAAGTGAAAAAGCTGTTCAGATTGCCCGCGCCCAGCTTTCAGCAATCTGCCGTGCGGTCGGCGTAATGACACCGCAGGACAGCGTCCAATTGCACAATATTCCTCTGATGATTACGGTCAAATGCAAAAAGGATTCGGCCACAGAGGAAATCACCAACGAGGTCAAGAAATACGAGGCTGTCAAACAACAGGGATTAACCACCACCGCAGATCCCGGTGACCAGCGGCCCTGGTAGTCATTCATTTAAAGAACCAATGGGCCGGGAATTCCCCTCGCCCATTGGTTAAACCTAAATCACTCATTTTCAAAGAAAGGTATCACATTATGGAACTATTTATCGTTGGATTGATTGTTGGGCTTGCTTTGGCGTTTGGTGGAAAATCGTTTGTGAATGCGGCAACTCCCTCTAAGAAGGCAGCGACCACAACGCAAATGGACAAACTGACCGGCAAGGCTGAAAAGCAGCTTAAAGTTGTTCAGCAAGTGCAGGATGAATTGACGGAGATCGACCGTAAATCGACAGAAGCCGTTAGGACGTTCAGTCAGAAAATCCAGGACTTGCTTGGTTGATAGTTGTTGCTGGCATTGGGGGCGGCTTCGGTCGTCCCCAGCTTTTACGCAAATTAACTTAATTCAGGAAGATAGATAATGAAAGAAGTTATTCTGGTTTTAATCGGGTTTTGTATTATTGCTTTAGGCTGGGTATTTGCTCTATGGCTGGGATTTTTTGTCATGCTCTACGGCGGCATTATGGCGGCCGTTGAAAATTGGGGTATCAACAACTCTGCCGTCGTTTGGGGTATCATCCGGGCCGTATTCTTTGAACTATCCTTTTTAGTGGGATGGTTGCTGTCACTGGTCGGGGCCGGATTCCTTCAAGTAGGCAGTGGAATTTCACGCAGCCGCTTCGGGGGATTTCGGTCTTGAAGATTGAGAAGTTATTTCCAACACTCATGATCGTTCTGGCGATTGCCGCTGCCGCTTGCTATATCCCAAGCCGTAACTGGCGAATGGTGATTTATTGGCTGGCCGCCGCAACACTTAACACAGCAGTAACCTACTAACTTTTCACGGAAAATTGCACTTACCTATGGACACGCTGCGCTATTATCAACAAGACGCTGTTTTGGCAACGTATGACTTCCTGCAAAAACGAACGGACAATCCCTGTATTGTCTGTCCGACCGGAGCAGGCAAAAGTCATATTTTAGCCCAAATCTGCCATGATGTTGTGACGCGATGGTCGGGGCGTGTTTTGATGCTGACGCATGTTAAAGAGTTAGTCGAGCAGAATGCCGAGAAGATTAAAAACATGCTTGGAGGCCAGCACATCGGTATTTATTCTGCCGGTCTGAAACAACGAGAGACCGCCCAGCCGATCATCGGCGCGTCCATTCAGTCAGTTTATAAGCGAGCCTGTGAGTTTGATCCGTTCGATTTAATTCTTGTTGATGAAGGCCATTTGATCCCGCCGACCGGCGACGGTATGTATCAACAGTTTTTCGCAGATGCGAAAACGATCAATCCGAAAATCCGAATAGTTGGCTTGACCGCTACACCGTACCGAATGACCAGTGGGATGCTGTGCGGGCCGGATAATATCCTCAATGACGTATGCTATGAAATCGGCGTTAAAGAACTCATCATGCAGGGTTTTCTATGCCCACTGAAAAGCAAGGCCGGAAAGCATAAGGCCGACACTTCCGGCCTGCATATCCGGGGTGGTGAATTTATCAATTCGGAAATCGCCGACTTGATGGATTCTGAAACGCTTGTCCATTCGGCCTGTAATGAGATCATCGCCGAAACTAAACACCGAAACAGCATCCTGATATTTGCCTCAAGTGTCGGGCACGCTCAGCATATCAAAGATAAAATCCAGCGGGTCTCCGGACAAGAGGTTGGCATGGTTACCGGCGATACATCCAGTGGAGAACGTGCGGAAATCATTAAACGCTTTAAGGGGCAGACGGTCGCGGCTGACTTGTTCGGGGCGACCAAGGGGCCGCTCAAGTATCTGGTGAATGTCAATGTGCTAACCACCGGCTTTGATGCTCCTAATGTTGATTGCGTCGTGCTGCTTCGTCCGACCAACTCTCCCGGCCTTTATTATCAAATGGTGGGACGTGGATTTCGGCTGCATCCTTCAAAGGAAAACTGCTTAGTACTGGATTTTGGCGGCAACATTTTACGGCACGGGCCGGTCGATTCGATTCAGATCAAAGAACGCAGCGGCAGAGGCGGCAAAGGTGATAACGATAGCCCCGCTAAAGAATGCCCTGAATGCCAGGCATTGATCCATGCCGGATATTCCATCTGTCCGGAATGCAGTTTTGAGTTCCCGAAGGCCGGGCAGAACCATGAAGCAACTGCCAGCACTGAAGGTATTTTATCCGGCGAGATTACCGATGAGCAGTTCGATGTTTCGGCAGTTGCATTCCACGAGCATATCAAACGCAATGCTGATGAAAATACCAAACCCACACTCCGTGTTGAATACCGGCTTGGCTTAGGCCACTACGAAAGCGAGTGGGTCTGTTTTGAACATACCGGATACGCCCGCGACAAAGCAGAGCAATGGTGGCTGGCTCGCAGCAATGAGCCGGTGCCGGACACGATCTGGCAGGCATTGGATTTAGCGAACGCAGGTGTCTTGGCAGATACCAACTCCATCATCGTTCGCAGCATCTCCGGACAAAAGTACAACCGCATCATTGCCTATGACCTCGGTCCCAAGCCCCCGCTGCTGGATGGCAGCGAAGAACGCGAGGACGCTTTTATGCCGGACTATTCATGGGCAGAAGATGACATACCATTTTAAGAAAGGACAACAAATGAGAAAAAACACTAAAATCAATGAACTACAACAAGCTTTTGACGAATTCCATGCCGAGAATCCAGAGGTTTATTATTATTTTCGACGCTTCGCGTTTGAAGCCATTGATAATGGAAAAGAAAAGTTTTCCGCTTACGCTATCGTACATCGGATACGTTGGGAAATTGAATTTGAAACCAACGATCCGAGCTACAAAATCAACAACAATCACATCGCATTTTATGCCCGGCTGTTTATACAGCAGTTTCCTGAACATGCTGATTTCTTTGAGCTTCGTGCATTACGGGGTGCATAAATAAACCACATTCAATGAGGAATACTATGAGCCACAAAAACAGTAATAAAGCCAAATACAACCAAAACGCCAAAGGCCGGTTTTATCTGGCCGCATCCATCCGAGGCCCGAAAGGAAACAAAGCCACCGCTGATACAATGCAGGAAAACATTTTAGCCGGGATTGCACGCGCCGAATACCTGCGTGATTGTCTGCCGGAGTCTACCTTTTACTGTCCGCACGATCATGAGCATTTGTTCCAGCAGGCATTTAAGAAGAAATATGTCACCAGCCGGGCCATCCTTCAGCAATGTTTCAGCATCATTCAGCTTTGCGATGTATTGCTGGTCTGCACCGATCCGGCTGAAAGCGAAGGTGTACGCGCTGAAATCGAGGAAGCGGAAAAGCGGGATATTCCGGTTGTGATACTCTGGCGTAAGCTCGAACACGAATGGCCCAAGATCATCGCAGACATTGCATCGAAACGATAAGGGAGACTTCATGTATTACATCGGAATAGACCCCGGCGTCAGCGGTGGTGCTGCCCTGTTGGACGCCGGGGGGCAACACGTTGACGCTTTCAAGTTCAAGGGCATGACCGACCACGATATTGCCGAGGCCCTGCTGGAATGGGCGGGGTTCGGCGATATTCACTGTCTGATTGAAAAAGTACACTCGATGCCCAAGCAAGGTGTCAAATCAATGTTTAGTTTCGGTCGCAACTTCGGTTTTTTGATTGGTTGCCTGACAGCTTTGAATATCCCGTTCGATTTTGTTACACCGAACAAATGGCAGAGCGATATGCAGTGCCGTACCGGAGGCGACAAGAATATCACCAAGGCCAAAGCCCAGCGATTGTTCCCGAAGCTGAAAATTACACATGCCTTGGCGGATGCGTTGCTAATCGCATTGTACTGCCGAAATCAACATCTCAATTAAAGGACAACATGAAAACCATCGAAGACTATAAAAACAAAATCATCCAAGGTGACTGTCTGTGTGTTCTTCAGGAATTGCCGGACGATTCGGTCGATGCCGTCATAACAGACCCACCGTATTCCAGCGGCGGCACACATCAGTCGACCCGAAACCAAAGCACCACCACAAAATACCAACTAACCGGCACGAAAAAGAAGTATTTTGATTTTTACCACGACAATAAAGATCAGCGGTCGTTTGGGTACTGGTGTATCTTCTGGCTTTCGGAGTGCTTTCGGGTGACAAAACCCGGTGGGATCGTGTGTGTGTTTACGGATTGGCGGCAGCTGCCCACGACTACCGATGCCGTGCAGTCAGCGGGCTGGCTATGGCAAGGCATCTATGCATGGGATAAAACCGAAGCAGCACGTCCCAAGAAGGGTTACTTCCGAAGCCAATGTGAATATGTCGTATGGGGTTCAAAAGGACGACTCAAAAGCGAAGGCCCGTGTTTGCCCGGTGTATCCCGTAAATCGGTTGTTGCAAAAGAGAAATTCCATCTGACCGGAAAACCCGTTCAGGTCATGCGGGACATCGTCAAAATTGCCCACCGAGAGGAGTCGATCATCCTGGACCCGTTCGCCGGTTCGGGTTCAACCTGTGTAGCAGCGTTTCAGGAAAACAAAGACTTTATCGGCATCGAGTTAAGCCCCGACTATTGTGCTGTAGCGAGAGAAAGGATTGAAGTGGAAAAAAAGCAACTCACTCTCATGTCAATATGAAAAACATTACTGCTTAGTTAGCTTATGGAGTTTGTTCGTAAAGTGTCTGGCCGCGCCTTTATTAAACTGCTTTATATGTTGAATACTACCCTTGACACTCATTAAGATTTTTTCAGTTGGTTCTTTGCCAGCCTCTACGTCTTGGGTTAAAAGTGCAAGAACATTTTTGATTTCAGCGTATTTCTCTTGAGGGGCATCAAGATCATTATTTACCCGAACGCCGGTCGCAATTTGCTCATCAGCTTTTGACATTTTTTCGATTTTGTCGGGATTAACGAAGAAGCCTTCTTCTTCGATAATTTTTACTATCTGCTTGTCCCTTCTCGTAAAACTTTCAGGACCGCTAAATAAAAAATCGTCAATGTACTGCGTAAAAGTAACCCCGCAAGACTGTGCGAAAGTATGTAATCTTTTTGTCAGAGGGATAGTCGTTAATGTAGCAACTAAAGTGCTTGTTGGAGAGCCTTGAGGTACGGACTTATGTATTGTGGTCAGTCTTGTCAAAATTGTCGCAACGGGCTTACTGCACTTTTGTTGCTCTAAAAACATCCTATAAACTTGCACATGCGAAATATTTGGATAAAAACTCTTAAGGTCGATTCTCATTAAAAAATGTTTCCTTCGATGGCATTTAGCATTTTTAATATAATCTTGCCCCTTAACACCTCCTTTAACATAATCTGGATAGTTGATCTGTTGAAGTAAATTTGCTAAGCGATTAGTAATATCCCTAAGCCGACCTATCGGAGTAGAATAATGTCGGTTTTTTCCCTTCTTATCGGGCTTGTCATGTTCGTAGTAATGTTTTGGTGTGGAATGTTCGTCATGTTCGGAAATTTCGTCGCAAATCTGTGTTAGCTCCTGCGGGGTGCTATTAAGTTTCCTTGCCAAAATTTTAACACTCGTAAGTTTTAGATACTTGACCATCCTTGAAACCTTATCCAGTTAATTGTCACAACGCCCTTTGTGCCAAAAAAGTCCGTAAAATCTTTTGCAAGCTACTGAATATTTCCGTTTCTTCTTCATTACATGAATCTATAATAAGTAAAGGCAAAGGCACTTGAAATCGCTTAGCAATATCTTTCAATAATGAAAGGCTGGGCTCTTTGCGACCATTTTCAATTTGGGACAAATATGCGCTACTTATTTTTAACTCATTTGCCAAGTCGTTCTGTGAAATACCATCCATAGTTCTGATAATTTTTATAATCTGTCCAGTTTTCATAATGCCTCGATACACTGGTTTGTAAGCAGTTAAAGAAAGAGTGAGTTTTTTCGACAATTTCTACCAGCCAATTTACACATTTGAAAATCTTTTCCCAGTCAACTTTTTTTCTGTTGCCCGTCGTGATTTTTGCTTTGAGTTCTTCAGCCAATATCAACGGTGTACTTAAATCCACCGACCCGCTATCAGCATTAGATTTTAATTTGTCCTGTGCAATTCTTATCTTTCTGATAAGTTGGTCAAGACATGTTAAAACTTCTTGCTGTTTCGGACCGGCTCTGGTAATGAAATTCGTTTTCATTTTTATTCTCCTATAATTTAGGATTAACAATTATTTGCAATGAATCAACGTAATTCACCGCTTATCTTCTTATGGAATGTTTGGGGTTCGACCAGTACGAATACCGGCTCTTTCTGAACTGAATCAATGTTTATGTTAATGAACATTGATTTGGAGCATGTGCCATACCTGTGTTATGTTAGTAACAATGTACATCATACGTAATAATGCAATTGTAATAGCACTTGATGTATATACATGCACGGTTGAAGTCCGTCACTGTAACAGGACGGGCGGCAGCGTTTCGCATACCGTTAAAGTTGCCTTTCGGCGGCCATAAGAAGCCTAACAATTGTTCCGGCCCGAATGTCTTTTAATTTCAAAGAACACAATATACCATCTAATAGCCCAATAATACCACAACATGAAGCGTGTGTCAATTCTAAATATAAACTTTTTTAACTACCAGTTAAACTTTCAACATATCTCTTTTATTTTCAGTCACTTATAATCTTTGAATTGGAGTATTTTATTATGCGGCAATCCGCTCAAAACTATAACAACGCTGGCCTTTGCGTTTTACCTGCCATAAAGGACGAAAAACGCCCAGCTATCGGCAGAAGCTGGAAAGAATACAAAGAGCATCTGCCGACCGAAACAGAATTGAATGCATGGCTGGCCAATAACCCGGACGCACTCTGTATCATCACCGGAGCCGTTTCCGGTAATCTGGAAATCATTGACTTCGACCGACAGGCTGCTCTCTATCAACCGTGGGCTGAATTCGTCGAAGATAACATGCCCGGCCTGTTGGAGCGCTTGGTCATCGAAACCACCCAGAACGGTGGCAAGCATATTATTTATCGTTACGAGTCGGCTGTTTCCGGCAATCTCAAGCTGGCTCGTCGTATGGTTGATGGCAAACCGGAAACCTTCATTGAGACCAGAGGTGAAGGCGGGCTGTTTCTCTGCAGTCCCACGCCGGGGTATGAGCTTGTTCAGGGCGACTTTGAGCATCTGCCAATCCTGACCGAAGAAGAAAGGTCGGTCCTTCTCATGGCCGCATCATTCTTCGACGAAATCGAAACCGAGCCGGAGCAATACAAGCCCCGCTCCACTGCTACTCAATACGATGGCAGGCCCGGCGATGATTATAATGCCCGCGCCGATGTCCGTGAAGTCCTGCGTTTGTACGGTTGGACTTACCTTGGTGAAGATTCCGTCAACGAACGTTGGCGACGGCCCGGCAAGGATAAAGGCAGCCTATCGGCAACGCTTCGCATATCAGACCAGCGGTTGTATGTATTCTCATCGAATGCCGCTCCCTTTGAACCCGGCAAGTCCTACTTACCCTTTGCGGTATTGGCCCTGTTGGAATATCAAGGCGATTTTGAACGAGCCGCCAGTCAGCTATCCCGGCAAGGGTATGGCCAGCCGATGATCCCCGCCACCGATGACGATGTGGATATATCCGGCATTACCAACCAATCCGCCAATCCCAAACCGTATCGAGATACAAACGACCCCGGCCTGATCCCGGAGGAGTACTTCTATGAAGTGCCCGGCTTTATTCATGAATACATGAAGCACTGCGTCGATACCATGCCTTACAAACGCCCCGGCATGGCCTTTTGTGGTGCAATGGCATGTTTGTCCTGGTTGACCGGACGTAAGGTCAAAAGCCCGGCGGGTATTCGCACGAACATTTATATCCTGGGCGTGGCCGGTTCCGGCGGCGGTAAGGATTGGGCCAGGAAGATCAACGGCGATATATTCGAGCATGTCGGCGCATCGTCCTGTTTAGGCAAGGACTTTGCAAGCGGCGAGGGATTGGAAGATAAGATGTTTCAAAATCTCTGCATGTTGTTCCAAAGCGACGAGATTGATGCGATGCTTCAATGTATTAAATCCGGTAAGGATGGTCGCTTTGAACGATTGATGGCCTCACTGCTTTCGTTCTATACGTCAGCCGATTCCATCGTCCCCATGCGCGCCAAGGCCGGACAGGACGCCGCTGGCGTAATCCGACAGCCACATTTGGTTTTGTTTGGAACAGCGACCACCGAGAACTTCTATGGGGCGTTCAATGAGCGTATGCTGACCAATGGCCTGTTTAGCCGCATGATGATCATTGATATGGGTGACGACCGTGGGGTATTCCACCAGCCCGGCGACCGAGAGAAGATCCCGGAGGCCATCAAAGAAGCAGCCCTTTTCTGGAATGCCAAAACCCTGCAGTATGCCGGGAATCTATCGTGGGAAAACCCCAAACCGGTCACCGTCCCGTATTCAGGCAAGGCCGAGAAAATCTTGCTGGATTTCCAGCGGCAAACGGATGAATATTACCGAAACGCCACCGATGAGGTCACACGGGTGGCGTGGACGCGAGCCGGTGAGAACGCCCGTAAGCTGGCTTTGCTATACGCTTGCTCAGAATCGCACACGTGCCCTCAAATCTCAGAGGCCGCCGCACGATGGGCTATGAAGTTTATATCGCACCAGATCAAACGTCAGCTATATAAGATCGGCATACACTATGCCGATAGCCCGTTCCACAAGCTGTGCCTGAAAGCCGTCGAACGCATCCGAAAAGAACGGGACAGAACAATTACCCGCAGCGTTCTATCAAAATACATGAAAGTCAAGCCCAAGGACTTAGACGACATTATCAATGCCTTGGAAGATCAGGAACGCATCGAAAGCCTGCTGACCGGACTGGCCGGTAAAGGCAGGCCCACCCGCATCTATCGGCTGTTAAGTAAGTAACGGTCGCTGATTTATTACGCATTTCAGGGGGTGTGATAAATAGAGAAAGAAATCGGAACAGACGGTGGTAAGCAAACAAACTCGCTAAAAAGCCGCTTAATTCCAATTACTTCACATTTATTACACCCGGCAAGAGAGAAAGAAATCGGAGTCGTAAGTCAAGCAGTCGTCTATATATATAATAATAAAAATATATATTTATTTATTATATATATACACACACGTGTGTGTGCACGCACGCGTGTGAGCAGGGAAAGAAATTAAATAGGTACTTCCTGCTATTCTGGACACATGAGGCCGCGAAAAGGAGTCACGTTCTCTCAAAGAGTTTGTTTTCATTCACGTATTTTTTCCACAGGAGAATTTTATATGCAGCTTACCATTGAAAAACGGAATATTCATGATGTTAAACCCTACGAAAATAATCCTCGTATCAACGACAAGGCCATCGAAACCGTCGCTAAGTCACTTCACGAGTTTGGATTTCGTCAACCAATTGTCGTGGATACTAACGGAATCATCATCTGTGGTCATACCCGCTGGCAGGCGGCCCAGCTTCTGGGGCTAACCGAAGTGCCGGTGCATGTGGCCGACGATCTTACGCCTGAGCAGATTAAAGCCTATCGCCTCGCCGACAATAAAACCGCAGAATTATCCGAATGGGATTATGATCTGCTGCCGATTGAAATTTCCGACCTGGATGTGGCCGGATTCGATTTGAGCCTGCTGGGATTTGCCGACAAGGAAATCATCAGGATGCTGGACGGAGATATTCAGCAAGGCCACACAGATCCCGATGAAGTACCAGATACGCCGGAGGAAGCCATTACCCAACCGGGTGACATTTGGATACTTGGTAACCACCGACTGATATGCGGCGATGCAACCGATCCAGAGGCGGTCGCCAAACTCATGGACGGCCAGCAGGCTAATATGGTTTTTACCGACCCGCCCTATGGGGTATCAGTGAATCAAGGGGATGCCGATGACCTCAAAGCCAGAAACCGACGGCAGGATGGCAAGACCGTGCAGAATGATGAATTGACCGGCGATGCCTTAAAATCATTCTTGGATTCGGTTTTCAAGGTGTACTTCGAAAATATGGCCGACGGAGCTGCCATCTACGTCTGCCACGCCGAGGGATTGGGACTGGACGTGATTTTCCGTTCAGCGTTTGCCGGGCAGGGATTCAAGCCCGCCGAAATCATTATCTGGGTCAAAGATCAATTCGCATTCGGTCGGCAGGATTACCACTGGCGACATGAGCCGATCATCTACGGCTGGAAGCCCACAGCGGCCCACTACTTCGTCGACGACCGCACGCAGGATACGGTATGGGAATTTGACCGCCCGAAGGTATCCAAGGAACATCCGACCATGAAGCCGGTTGATTTGTGCCTGAAGGCAATTCGCAATTCGTCGCAGCCCAAGGATATTGTCATGGATTTGTTCGGTGGTTCCGGCAGCACGCTGATTGCCTGTGAGCAGGCCAATCGGAAAGCGTATCTGATGGAACTCGATCCGCTATATTGCGATGTTATAGTTAACCGTTGGGAGGAGTTTACTGGAAGAAAAGCTGAAAAGAATGTATCAGATCGTGAAAATTAATTAGGTAATAATCACTAATTTCACTTTGGAAAGATAAGATTATAGGTGTTCAGACTTGTTTTCGTAAAATATCGTGAATATATTTGTAGAAATGATAATAAGGATATAAGAGAGGGTCTTATGAGCGACCTTAAAAAAAACTTTATTAAAGACATCACTTCAGTCCTTTTAGGATGTGTGCCTGGTGGAAACATACTGAAGAGTACTATTTCTTCAGAAATAGCAAACCAATTCACAAAGGAAGAGATTGATATTGTTAAACATACCGCTCAGACCATATTTGAAAACTTATATAACTCAGTGGGGCTTGATTCATCTAATCCTGGCGCCGCAAAAGCTGCGGCATATAATATTTTATCAACAATTCAAAGTGCATCAATTACTGCCCAGGTTTTAGTGGATTGCTGTTTAGATCCTCATATGCTCTATAATTATTTATTAAAGTTTCCCGCTCCTGATATCGAACATGCTGGTGGAATTCGTCAAAGTCTGTACTATTCTGGTCTTCAACAATTTAGTAGAGATATTACGCAAATGAGTCTTAGAATTAGACACATACAATGGCTTTCACAAAGACAAGTTCTAATAAATCAGAAACAAATACTGGATGCAATTCACAATTTATCTCAACAGCCGAATAATCTAAACGACAAAAAGGCGACCACTTAGCCGCCTCTTTGTATCAAATAATTGAAAGCTATTTTTTAGCTTTCAATCCAAACTGGCCCCGATCTACTTTCTCAAAGCGGGAATCATTCCCTTTGACCCGAATTTCCTTTGACAGTGCGGCATTCAGCGTGTTGGCCGGAGTCTTACCGCTTTCGGATTTCCAGAGTCCGGCTTCGGCCATACGCTCGATGAGTTGCTTACAGTTCAAAGGGGCCTGCTTTTTGAGTACTTCGGCGGCGGCATCTAAAAGTGACATCTTGTTGCCGGAGTTTTTGGTGGGCTTCTTCGATTCCGCTTTTTTTGAAGTTGCTTTTTTAGCCACTTTTTTCTTTGGGGCTTGAGCGACCGGCACTACCATTTTTGCTGGCTTTTCGGCTTTTGAAGTCTTACCCGTTGCCTTCGGAGCGGCCACTTTCTTGATCAGCCGTTCGGGGCCTTTGACATGAATCTTCTTGCCGGTTTTAGTATTGACCGCTTCCCAGCCGCCCTTGGGGCTGGAGGCGAGGATTTGAACCGTGACTTCCTTGTTGGTAACTTTGCAGGTGTAGAAACCGTTGATTTCGATGTTTGCGTTCTTTCTCATTTTGTTTTCCTTTCAAAATATGGTTAATAGTTAGTTGTATCCGTTTTCTTTAGCGATGAAATTGTAGAGCCGGGTAGGAACATCTTCTCGAACGGCTGTATCAACCCAATAAATGATGTTCCATGCTGATTCGTAGTCGCCGTCGTTGATGGCGTTCAGGATGTCGGTTAAGTCTTTGACATCCTTTTCGTACATTCGGGCCATATCGAGGTTTTGCTTTTCAGCTTCCTTGTTGCACCATTTTTGGCGTCTGGCGATGTTGCTTTCCAGCTTCTTGAGGTCGGCTTTTATTGCCTTGTATGATTTCGCTTTTTTCATTCTTAAATCCTTTTTATTAAATGGTTTACGTTCAATGCACTGAAACATTACCATTCTGCTTGGCCCCCAGCAAGTTAATTAAGTGCTTATTTCAAAAGAATTTACAGTTATTTTCAGGAATTAAATAATGACCAATGCCAACGAAAAAAGCCGCCTGTTTTGGCGGCTGGGGGAAGGTAAACAGGGAGAAATTAGTCCGAAAAGTCTGTCAGAATTCGGTAGTAATCGTGAATCATTGAGCCGGTGCCCTTGTGGCCGTCGAGGATTTCCTGCATGCAATCGGCCATCGACCAGAGATCATCGGGGTCATCAGCCTGAACCGAATGGTTCTTTTCGTGGCCGTCAGCCCAGCGGATGGTGACATTGATATAGTCGTCGCCTAAAGGCCGGTGAATGGTAGCGAATACATCGGGGATACATTTTCCGGCGGGTATGGGGCCTGCTAATTCAATCTTGTAAATCTTCATGGTTTACCCTTTCTCTTCTTCGTGGTGGCAGCAGTTCTTTAGGATGCGAATATCTTTAGTTTTTCCGGCAAAGGAGCAATCTGCTCGGCATGTGGTGCAATCGCAGATCATGTTGATAGAACTTTTGTCAATTCTATCGGCCTCGGCTCTGTCGGCGGCGGTGACCCTATTACGCATTCGCAGGCACGAAGCGTGATGCTGTATCTGTCGCCAGTTCGGTTTCAGCGAGCCATATTCAAGCACCGAATAACCGGTTTGTTTCATTTGTTTTTGATAGGCTTTCGGGTCAGCAATTCCATAAATCGTTGTCGTATTGCCTCGGGTTCCTTTTTTTCTAACCTTGAAATAATACTCTTTCATGGTTCAGTTCCTTTCTTTTGGGTGTCGGGTTATCATTGTTAGCAAGCAAGCGAAATCCCTGCGGGGCTTTCCCACTCAAAGTAGCAATGGTTCTTTTCGGCCCATTTGATGAGCTTGGGATGGATATAGTTTTCATAATAATCGTTGAGCGTTGTTTCGAATCTCTCGTTGTTGATGTGCTCGGTCACCAGGCTTTCGCCGGAGATCATGGCGTGTGTTTCGCCGTTGCGAATAAAAGCCGCCGGATGCTTCGGGTTCACCGGCGGGAAGAGCTTATTGATCTCTCGGACAGCTCGCTCGTTCAGGAGAAGCCATTGAAGCTCGGTCAGCGGCTTTCTCTGATACCCTGTTGTGGATTCGATAACCTCGTCCATACTCATCGTTTCGCCAGCCCGCGTCGAAACCAACGGGCGGTCTGTTCTGAGCAGTTGGATTTTCTTGATGATATCTCGTTTTAGGGAGCGTTCGCAATTCATGGTTGTGTCCTTTCTGTTCTGAGGATTAGCAAAGTCGGGCTTCTTCAAGGGCTTCGGCGAGACTGTCAGCATCATGGTTGCTGATAAAAGCCAGCGTTTCCAGCAGATCGGCCCTGACCTTTTGCAGGCTGCCCGCATGGCCCCAATGCAGGTCGGCCGGTTCTTTTTCCAGTTCGCATTCGAGCCAGCCCATCAGGTTGGCAATGTCGGTTTTTGCGGCATTGTAAGCCTGTTTTGCCGTTTGTTTTTTATCTTGCCGTGTCATCCTTAAGTCCTTTCTCTTAAATGGTTTACGTTTAATACACGTAAACATTACCATTCTGTTCAGCCCCCAGCAAGTCAATTAAGTCCTTATTTTCAAAGAATTTACATTAATTTCACCGAGGCCGAAATGTCTGAAAATCCCCCCAAAATCACCCATCTCTCAGCCCAAAATTTAGCTGATTTACTATCCCAAGCCACCCGCCGGAAGATTACTGCCCAACAGGTGCTGGACATTGCCGAGCCTGCCGGAATTATAGCCCCGGACGGATCAATCAATCTGATCGAATACACAGCCCTTTTAGTCAGCGAGGTGTCCAATGGCAGACATTAATCTCCAGAAACTGCGTCCCTCCGATCTAATCCGCATCCTGAATTCTGCCGGTCGCGGCGAAGTTTTGACCGAGGCAGTATTGCGCCGTCAGCGTATGAAAGCAGGCTTTGCTATTGGCGACCGGCGAACGATCAATCTGATTCAGTATGCTGGCTGGCTGACAACCGAATATCTCAAACCTGCCAAGCAAACCAGAGACTACGAAGACATCAAAGAAGCAGCACGCCAGCGGAATGCTGAAAAAGCACGGGCCGGTCGTAATATTGGCGACATCCCTGTGGTGATCAATCCAAAACGTAAAGCCAAGGCTCTGAGAAGCTTCAAGTATTTCTGCCGCACCTATTTCCCCGATGTGTTCTATCTACCATTCTCAGCCGACCATGAAAAAGTCGTCGCCAAGATTGAACAGGCGGTTTTACATGGTGGATTGTTTGCATTAGCGATGCCGCGAGGCAGCGGTAAAACCTGTCTAATGCAAATGGCCTGCGTATGGGCCGCTCTATCCGGCCATACAGAATTTGTTTGTCTGGTGGCCGCTTCCGGTGACCGGGCAAAAGACTTGCTGGAAAATATCAAAGTCTGGTTTGAAACCAATCCGCTGCTCTATGAGGATTTTCCCGAAGTCATCCATCCGGTTCGTGCCTTGGAAGGAATCATCAATCGGCAAAAGGGCCAGCTTTACAACGGCGAATTAACCCGTATTGAATGGGCCGCTGATAAACTGGTTTTGCCAACCATTAAAGACAGCAAAGCATCCGGGGTTGTTATTTCATGTTCAGGCTTGAAAGGCTCAGATATTCGCGGCCAGAACCATGCCCGTGCGGATGGTAAGGTGGTGCGTCCGTCGCTGGTGATGATCGATGACCCGCAGACGACCGAATCAGCCTGGTCGGCTTCTCAATCACAACGCAGAGAAGCGATCTTAGCCGGGGATGTATTGGGTATGGCCGGGCCGGGCAAGAAAATCTCGGGACTAATGGCCTGCACCGTCATTCGGCCAGAGGATATGGCAGATAAAATTCTGGATCGTGAAAAACATCCGGATTGGAAAGGCGAACGCACCAAGATGATCTATGCCTTTCCAAGTAATGAAAAACTCTGGGCTGAATACGCTGAAATCCGTGCCGATTCACTGCGTAACGATGGCAACGGCAGTCAGGCCACTGAATTTTATCGCCAGCATAAAACCGAAATGGATGATGGAGCGGTGGTGGCATGGCCTCAGCGTCATAATGACGACGAATTGTCGGCTATCCAGCATGCTATGAATCTCAAGTTCCGGGACGAAGCGGCATTTTTTGCCGAATACCAGAACGAACCGCTTGTCGATTCTGAAGGTGACGAGATGCTGTCGGTCGATGAAATTGGCGAAAAACTCAACGGCTATCCCAAGGGTGCGGTTCCACTGGCATGTAATTATCTGACCATGTTTATCGATGTCCAGCAAAAGGCGCTTTTCTATCTTATCGCTGCATGGGAGGAAAACTTCACCGGCTATATTCTCGACTACGGAACATGGCCCGACCAGAAACGCCCGTTTTTCACCCTGCGGGATATGCGACGGACTATTCAGCAGGAAAAACCCGGCGCGGGTCTGGAAGGGGCTATTTATCATGCATTGGAGCAGTTGTGCATTGAAAAGCTCGGGCGTGCTTACCGGCGTGAGGATGGGCTGGACATGCAAATCAACCGGTGCCTGATCGATGCCAACTGGGGACAATCAACCGATGTGGTGTATCAATTCTGTCGTCAGAGTAAGTATTCACGCATATTGCTTCCCGGCCACGGAAAGTATGTTGGCGCATCTTCAATTCCGTTTTCTGAATATCGACGCAAGAAAGGTGACCGAGTGGGACACCACTGGCGCATTCCCAATACCACCGGCAAACGTGCGGTTCGTCATGTGCTGATTGATGCCAACTACTGGAAAAGTTTCATGCAGGCCCGATTAGCGGTGGCGATGGGTGACCCAGGTTGCCTTTCATTGTACGGGCGGGATGAAAAACGACACCGGGCCTTAGCCGAACACTTAACGGCAGAATATCGCATCAAGACAATTGCACGGGGTCGCGAAGTGGACGAATGGAAACTTCACGTTAATCGTCCGGACAACCATTGGCTGGACTGTCTGGTGGGTGCTGGAGTTGCCGCATCGATTGAAGGAGTCATTTTGCAGGGTATTGAACCGGACAGCAATCGAAAGAAACTTTTAAAATTATCTGACATACAAAAAAGTAAAAGATTTTAAGAAAATGATAATTTTTCATTGTGGGAAAATTGGCACTTTTCCGTGTAAGTAATAAAGGACGAGAGAGATAAAATTTTGACAAGCACAAACATAGAGAGGTAACAACCATGCGATAATCATTCATTGACTTTTCTCCTATACATGCCCGACTTTGGGGTCGGGCTTTCTTTTCTTGATTATTGACTATTCCATTTTAACCGTAAGAGGCTTCATGTCTGAAATCAATAATGCCATTATCGAAAATGCCACCGGGCCTAAAAAAGTAACAGGCGATGCCGGTTCGGTCCAGCAGCATTCGCTGAAAGACCAGATCGAAGCGGAAAAATTCACGCAGGCTCGCAATGCCGCTGCCGGTCCCGGTCTTGGAGTTAGACTTTTGAAGATTCAACCGGGAGGCACGGTCTAATGGCCAAAAAGCGAAAGCGCAATGATCGCACGGCGGGCGGAGTTCGTACACCGAAAGCGGTGCAACTGCCGAAATCCATTCAGGCCCGGTATGATGCAGCACAAACAACCAGAGAGAATCAGCGTCACTGGTTGTTAGCGGATGCACTTTCCCCGAATGCTGCGACCGGCGCCGATGTGCGTCATACGCTTCGGATGCGAAGCCGTTATGAGATTGCCAACAATTCCTATGCCAAGGGTATGATTGATACTTTAGCCAACGATTGTGTCGGCACCACCCCCCGGCTTCAGGTATTGACGGACAACCCGGAGATTAACCGTTTTGTTGAACGTGAGTTCATGGCATGGGCACGAGCAATCAATCTGCCGAAAAAACTTCGCACCATGCGAAAGGCCAAAGTGACCGACGGCGAAGCATTCGGCGTATTGACCAATAACCGCCGTATCGCTCATAATATCAAACTGGACTTAAAATTGTTTGAAGCCGACCAATGTGTGACCCCCATGCCAATGGTCAGCATGACCCGTCGGGATATTGCCGATGGTGTCAAACTGGATGCAGACGGCAATCCGGCTTATTACTATGTCTTAAAAGATCATCCCGGCGAGTCTTTGGGGCTTTCCGGTACGCTTGCCGATTACCATACATATTCTGCGGAAAACATTATTCATTGGTTTAACGCTGACCGCCCCGGCCAACTTCGGGGCGTGCCGGAGATCACCCCGGCGATTCCGCTGTTTTCCCAATTACGGCGTTATACATTAGCGGTCTTAGGTGCCGCCGAAACGGTCGCAGACTTTGCAGCGGTGTTATTTACAAATGCCCCGGCCAGTGGTGAAGCAGCGAATGTGGCAGCGATGGATATTGTCACGCTGGAAAAACGTATGGCCACCGTGCTTCCCGAAGGCTGGGAACTGGGACAAATCAAAGCCGAACAGCCCAGCAGCACTTATGCCGAATTCAAACGTGAACTCCTGAACGAAATCGCCCGTTGTATTGGAATGCCATATAACATCGCCGCCTGCAATTCTGCCGGTTATAATTACGCTTCGGGGCGGCTCGATCATCAAGGTTACTTCAAGACCGTTAAGAATGAGCAGTTCGATATGGCCGGAACCGTATTGGATGTGCTGTTTATGGCATGGCTTGCCGAGGCCCGATTAGTTCTGCCGATTCTCAAACGCATCCCTGCCGGTGAGATCGTGCCACATCAGTGGTTTTTTGACGGCAATGAACATGTCGATCCGGGCAAAGAAGCCAAGGCCCAGGAAATTCGGCTCAAGAATAAAACCACCACGCTTGCCGATGAATGGGGCAAGCAGGGACAGGATTGGGAAGTCAAACTCGAGCAACGCATCAAAGAAGAGGCCATCGAACAGCAGCTTCGAAAAAAATATGGAATCACACAAATAGCTGACACGCCCAAAACACCGCAAGCAGCATAAAAATCAACAATTCATTTCTTTTCTAAGGACATGCTATGTCTAAATTTCCCAACACAATCACATTCACCAGCCAGATTGACATCCAGGCGGCTAAAGACGAAAAGTCGTCGCCGACGTTTTCCATGCTGGCCTATACGGGTGGACCAATGATGGTGGCCGGTTTTGATCTGCCGGTGGTCGTCGACTTAACCGGCCTGCAGATCACCCGCCAGCAACTGCCCGTCAGGCTTGAGCATGACCCGACTAAAGGCGTTGGTCATACCTCCAGCGTCATCATCGACAATTGCCAACTCAAGGCCGAAGGCGTCATTAGCCGGGATACCGGCTGGGCACGAGATGTCGCCAACAGCGGTAAACGTGGCTTCCCTTGGCAGGTATCGATTGGAGCGGCTGTCCTGAAGCACGAATACCTTCAGCCTGATGCAATTGAGATTGTCAATGGCCAAGAGATTACCGGTGACTGTTACATTGTTCGGTCATCCATTTTGAAAGAACTCAGTTTCGTGGACTCTGGGGCTGATACGGCCACAGAAGCTCAAATCACTGCAAATAATCATCATTCTATTGGAGGCACACACTCTATGCCGGAAACAAAAACCGATGAAACAAAAGACATCAAAGCGTGCGATTGCGCCGATTGCACCACATGCCAAACCTGCAAGTCGCAGGAAAAACCGATTGAAACAATCGAAGCCAAAGCAACCCCTTCTCAGATCGAAGCCGCTGCTGTAGCAGATCCCGTTGCCGATATGCGTATCAAGGCTGCTGCCGAGAGCAAACGCATCGCCGATATCCGTTCCATCTGCAAAGGCGAGCATGCGGATATTGAAGCAAAAGCTATCGAAAAAGGCTGGAATACAACCCAATGTGAACTGGAAGTATTACGAGCGTCGCGTCCGTCAGCCCCGGCAATCCATATCCCGACGACCACGCATTCGCCTCAGATATTCGAGGCAGTCGCCTTGATGTCATCGGGCTTGAGTACGCCGCGACTGGAAGCAATGTACGATTCCCCCACACTGGAAGCCGCCGACAAGCTCCGTGGTATCGGTATCCAGGAATTTTGTGAACAGGTGGTAGGTAACCAGTTACCGCGATTCCGCAGAGATGCGTCCGGGTGGCTGCAGGCGGCGTTTAGCACGACCAGCCTTCCGGGGATTCTGAGCAATATCGCCAACAAGATGCTGCTGGAAGGATATAACTACATTGAGGATGCCTGGCGTCAAATCTGCAAAATTGCTTCGGTCAATGACTTTAAGGAACACACCCGTTACCGGATGACCGGGGCATTCAAATTCGAGCAGGTTGGTGCTGATGGCGAACTGAAGCATGGCAAGCTCGATGAACTGAAATTTGGCCAGAAGGCAGACACCCACGGCATCATGTTTGCCCTGACCCGCCAGATGATCATTAACGATGACATGGGAGCGTTCACGGATATCCCGCGCCAGATCGGCATGGGAGCCGCCGAAGCGATTGCTGATGCAGTCTGGGGTTTGCTGCTCTCGAATCCGAACAGCTTCTTCTCGGCTGGTAACAAGAACTATTCTGAAGGGGCCGAGACGGCTCTTAGCGTCGATGCCCTGACGGCAGCGGAAATTCTGTTCGGAGAACAGACCAAGCCCAATGGCCGACCACTGGGAATAAGTCCTCGTATCCTGCTGGTTCCGATTGCCCTGAAGGTGATTGCCCAACAGTTGATGAAGTCGGTCGACCTGAATGAAACGACCACCGCCAATAAGGCAAAGCCTAAGAGCAACCCGCATGTGGGTAAATTCGATGTGGTTTCCAGTTCATATTTGGGTAATGCATCGTTTGACGGAGCCTCCAGCAAGGCGTGGTATCTGTTCGCTGACCCGAATCGTCTGCCTGCGTTGGAAGTGGCTTTCCTGAATGGCGTGGATCGACCCACCGTCGAAAAAACCGATGCCGATTTCAACACGCTCGGCATTCAGTTCCGTGGTTATATCGACTTTGGCGTCCGTGAGCAGGATCATCGCGGAGCCGCGAAGTTTAAAGGCGAGTAAGCCATTTCAATTCAGAGGGGGCAGGTATCCCTGCCTCCTCTTCTTTTCCCTACTTCATCTCTTTGACTCTTAACTTACGAAAGGAATCCTTATGGCACGGTATATCCATGCAGGTAAAACAATTGACCATACCCCTCCCGTTGACATAGCCGCCGGAACCGTTGTTCTGATGCAAGATATGGTTGGCGTTGCCAATTTTGATATTGCGGCCAATACCCTGGGCGCGCTGACCATTGAAGGCGTGTTTGATTTTCCCAAAGAAGCCGGCATCGGAAAAATGATTGCTCCCGGCAGTTCACTCTTTTGGGATCACTCCATGCAGGTTGCCACGACTGATATGGATAGCGGCAACAATAAATACCTTGGCAAGTCCGTTGCATCTGCCAGTGAGGACGACACTGTGGTACGGCTTAAGTTGCTGGCTTAACTTCTATGTCTCCCAATGGGAAAGGTGAGATGATTCTCGCCTTTCCCATTACAACTTATAACCGGACTATCACATGACAAATATACTCAAAAACGGATTGACCTTTTTGGAAACAAAGCTGCTTGCTCACGCTTCAAGCGAGATTGAATATCGGCAGGACGGTTTAGCAGATAACGCTCAAACCGTTAAAGCCACGTTTGGCAAAACAGACATTGAGATCGGCGAAGGCGATGGCTTTAAGGTTCAGTCCTTTGTTTGGGATTTTTTGATTGGTGTTGACTCATTGGGATTCTTGCCGGACGTTGGCGATTGCATTATTGCCGACGGTCAAACCTACGAAGTGATGAACCTGCCCGGCGAAGGCTGCTGGCGCTTCACGTCTCATACTCGAAAGATGGTTCGCATTCATACGAGGGAAATCTAATGACCTGTGACGACAAACAACAGATCCTTTGCAACGGTGAATTTCGGGTGCTGCATCGGCGGCTCGACAATGAAGCCAAAGAACGCAAAGAGCAAAACGAGCTTGTCAATTCCAAACTGGACAAGATCGACAGCACCATCCGGGGCAATGGCAAGGTCGGCATTTTAACCCGGCTGGACAGACTCGAACAAATGCAAATTTTCAAAAGCAAGCTGTTCTGGGTTGGCGTTGGCATTGCCGGAACACTGCTGGTTAAAATTGGAGTTGAACTATGCTCATAACATTCCAGACAGCCGAAGCCGTCACAGCGGAATTAAATAATGCTGAGGTCGAGACGTTTAGCCAGGAATTTACCGCCATCCGAAAAACCATCCCGACGCATACGCTCAAGGAATTAGCCAACCTGAAAGTCATTGTTGTTCCTAATTCCGTCGAGATTGAAAAAGCCAACCGCAGTCAGGATTATTACACCATTAAGGTCGATGTTGGAATCCAGAAAAAGATCGGCCCTGATATCGAAACCGAGGTCACCCAATTAGCTACCCTGACCGGCGAACTTGTCGAGTATCTAACCCGAAAATCGCTTGCCAATATGCCGGGACTGAAATGGCACAAAACCGAAAATACACCCATTTACGATATAGAGACGCTGGAGCAAATGCAGGTGTATTTGTCGGTTATAACCATCAGCTATAAAGGCTTAAGCACTTAACAAAAACAATCAACCCGCTATGACAAGGTGGTGATTCAATGAACAATATGATTGCCCGAAAATACGAATTAACAACTTCCTATCAACCATTAGCGGCCAAGCGAACAGTCGCAACGGTAACTTTGTCATCGCCGCCGACAAACGCAGGAGTCGCCTATATCTTAGGGGATACCGGACAAGACATTCCTCTGATTCCCGGCGAATGGCACATCCTGAAAAAAGTAGATTTGTCCGAAATTCAGGTCAAAGGTACTGCTGGTGACATCATCACCGCAAACGGAGGGACATGGTAATGCCGTATCGCAACAACGAAATTAAATCCGGTATGATTATGATGTGGTCGGGGCTGGTCAGTGATGTACCGGATGGCTGGAGTATTTGTGACGGTACTAATGGCACACCGGATTTGCAGGAAAAGTTTATTCGGGGTGCCAGCGGCGAAGTCGGCGAAGAAGGCGGATGCAGCAGCCATTATCACACCCAGTGTGCTTTTACCGGTTCTGAAGCCGGATGCAGCTCATCGATTATGATTAGTCTGGGGTGCTCATTTCCAGTGTCGGTTCACGGCCATTTGCATAACCTTGCCCCCTCTGTATATAGCCAATCCAGTATTCCACCCTATTACGAACTGATCTTTATCCGAAAGGACTAATTCATGGACGTTACATTTGCAATTCCCACGTACAATAACACCTTCACGATTATGTCGGTGCTGCAACGCCTGTTTCATCAGGATATCAAGTCGAAGATTTTAATCATCGACAACGGCAGCAAGGACGGCACGCCCGAAATGCTGCAAGCGGCCATCGATCATAAATGGTTCGGAAAAGCTGATATTGAACTGCAATCTGCACCCCAGCTTATGGGTGGACGAGGAAAAAATATCTCCTATATGCGTCATAAACTCGCCCAGGCCGTCAATACCGAATATCTCTTTTTCCTGGATAGCGATGTCCTGTTACCGACCCATTGTATGCTCAAACTCAAGGAATACATGGATGATGACCCCAACCGGGCTGGTGTTGCGATTCGATATGAACCGCTGATTGACCATGTTCAGTTTGGTGCCATTTTGATGAAGACGGAGGTTGCCAAACAGATCAAATGGAATAACGCCGACGGAAAATGCGAATGCCTCTGGGCCGTCGAATCTCTCAAAAAAATGAATCCCGAATGGGATGTTGTGACACACCCGGACTATCAAGCCATGCATTTGAAAGGATTTTAATTATGATTAAAGTCATCTGTGACAGATGTGATCAGGAAATTACTAACCCCAACGAAATCAGTGCCGTTGTCGAGGACGGTGAGGCCAAACATTACCATAAGTCGGACTGCTTCACAGAAGCCAGAGACAAACTGAAAGTTAAAGCTGCCCGTCAAGCCGAACCTATCTAATTGATTTCATCCTTCATTCCCTCAAAGACTCATGATTAAAATAAATACCCGCACATTTTTTAATAACACCAAAGTCCTGCGCCTGCTGGATAAACGAACACACGCCGCATTGGGCCGTTTTGGAAAATATGTCCGCGCCGTCGCTAAAAACAGCATTAAGCGAGTTAGCAAGAAAGGTCAACCCTCCAAGCCCGGTCAACCCCCTAAAAGCCGCCGAGGGCTGTTAAAGAACTTTATCTTTTACGGCTTCGATCTTGCCAAGCGGTCGGTTGTCATCGGCCCCCAAAAGATTTACGGCCTCAAAGGCAAAGCACCAAACGTGCTGGAATACGGCGGCAACGTCAGGAACAAACGAAACAAACACATTACATCGTCAAAAGTTTCAGCACGACCCTATATGGGGCCAGCATTCAGAAAAGGTAAAAAGCATCTTTCCAGCCTTTGGGCTAACAACGTTCAAAAATAATGCCCTTAAAGGGCAGTAAGTGTCGCGCATATCACCGAAACCATAATACCGGTTTTCTTTCCGCGCAGAAACAACAAATGACTCACTTCACTATTTTCAGGAGAATCTTTTATGGCAGACTTTGCACTCGGTATGAATGCTAAATTATATCAGACCGCCTCAGCGTCCGACCCTTCCACCCTTGACCCGGCCACCATGACAGAGATGGACAACGTCACCAACGTGAATCTGTCAATGGAAGCCAACGAGGCCAACACGACCACCCGCGCCAATCAGGGCTGGGAATCGACCAGCCCGACACTTCGGCGTGCAACGCTGGAATTTGAGATGGTCTTTAAGACCGGCGATGCGCAATGTCAGGCGATCCGTAATGCCTATCTGTCCAACGGCACAGTTGCGTTTGCAGCACTGACCGGCCTGTACAGCGAAACCGGCAACGAAGGGCCGGTCGGTAACTGGTCCATCACCAATTTCAGCCGTAACGAAGACTTGGAGGAAGCCATCAAGTACAACGTCACAGCCAAGCTGTCTACCTTCGGAAGCTGGTTTGAAGCGTCCGGCAGTTAGTCATTTGTTTTAATCACATCACAGAACCGCATATTTCAGGAGTATTTTATTATGAAAACGTTTAATGATGCCGCCGGTCGTACATGGACAATCGCACTGAATCTGGGAACAGCAATGGCCGTTCGGGACAAACTCGGTATTGACTTACTGCAACCGGAGCAAGGCGAGCCGCCATTGCTGACCCGTATCGGAACCGATGAAATTCTGCTGGGCCAGGTTGTTTTTGCACTTTTGGAAAAGCAGTTTGAAACACAGAATGTTACCGAAGCCGATGTTTACGCCGCCTTTGACGGTGAAACGATCATCGCTGCCCAGACTGCTTTCTATGAGGAAATGATAAATTTTTTCCAGAGCCGCCAGAGACCCGACCGGGCCAAGGCGGTGCAAAAGCAGATGAATCTGATCACGGCAGCGACAAAGGCAGCGGAAACAACCATCGACAGCATCGACATCGACAAGGCAATCGATGGCGCGATGTCTGGGGCCTTGCAGGATTTATCGGCGTTGATCCCCGACCCTACACCCTCCGTCAACTCTTAGATATGTCCGAAGGCCGGGCACGGAATCACTGGCAGCACACATCGGTCATCCTGTCGATGCTGGCCAATGCCAACCGTGACCCGAAGAAATCAAAACCGTACACGCCGGATGATTTTAATCCCTTCACCGACCGCAAGCGAAACGGGCGGATTGTGATTGATAAATCGAATGTTCATCTTTTGAAGCAATACTTTGTACCGAAAGGAAAACCCCATGAAAGCCAAAAGTAATCTCCTGTTGATTGGAATTGTTTTATTATCTCTGGTTTTGCTCGGTTGCGGGTCGATTGCCGATTATGTTACCCCGGCAGACATCCCGCAACGCAGCGCCGAATACGTCTCCGACGATCCGAATCTGGCAGGCTTGACAACGCTGAAAAAAGCAAAGGAAGTACGTCAGGACGTGTTGATTACACATCGGGACACGCAGCTTGATTTGAAACGATTAGCCGAAGATGACGAATTGCAGTATTCCGATGCACTGGAAATCATCGACACGAATATCAGTCAGAGCCAAACCATTCAGGATATTGTCTTAAACGGCACGGATACCACGCCGGGATTGATGACGGTTCTGTTTGGTGCAGGCGGCTTGCTGGCCGGTCGTAATTTCCTGAAACGGCCCGGTGACTTAAGCCCGGATGAAGTTGAACCGGCCGCATCCTAAAACCGGTTCTGTGGTGTATGAGGCAATGGCGACAATTGCCATTGCCTCACTTTCTTCTCTCTTTTCTTCTAAAGGATTCACGTCGTGTCTTTAAGTCTTATCAGAGCCGGTAAAGCGGTTGTTGAATTGTTCGCCGACAATAAACGCCTTGTTCGTGGTCTGCGTCAGGCCGAAGCACAGGTCAAGGCGTTCGGCAATCATGTTCAGGCAGTCGGCACCCAGCTTGTCGCTTTGGGAGCAGCAGCATCGGCGCCATTTGTACTGTCCACAAAAGTCTTTGTCGGCTTCGACGATGCGATGAAAGAGGTCAAAGCAAAGACCGGTGCAACCGAGAAAGAATTCCAGCGGTTGACCACCACCGCCCGGAAGTTGGGACGCACCACCTCCTATACCGCCTCACAGGTTGCCGGAGCAATGGTTGAATTGGCACAGGCCGGTATGAAGCCCGGCCAGATTGATGCCGGGATCAGCAGTATCCTCATGCTGGCACGCGCCACCCGTACCGAACTGCCGGAAGCCGCACGTTACGCTATGGAATCAATGGCATCATTCGGCTTGGAGGTTGACCAGTTGGATCGGGTGGTGGATGTATTAACGGCCACGGCGAACAACTCCAACCAGAACTTAACCGACCTTGCCGAATCTATGAAGTATGCCGCGCCGATTGCGGATGAATTCGGCATGTCCATCGAGGAAACCGCCAAGGCACTGGGCACCATGGCCAACTACGGCATTCGCGGTTCAATGGCCGGCACGGCATTACGGAAGATCCTGGGTAACTTAGCCAATGGCCCCATCCGCAAAAAACTGCGTGAAATGTTCCAGTTTGATACGGTGGATGCAAGCGGCAATCTACGCTCGTTTACGGACATTATTTCCGATATTGCCGCCGCCAGTAAGGATTTACCCAGCGGCGAGCGGATTGCCTTGTTTCAGGAGATTTTTGGTGGGCGGGCTTACGGTGCGGGTATGAAACTGACCAAGGCCCAGATCGAGCAGTTAGTCGAAGCGGTTGATAACGCCCAAGGTGTCGCAGCACGTACCGCTAAGACGATGGACAGCGGCTTAGGCGGTGCGTTCCGCCGGATTGCCTCGGCGGTTGAAGGTGCGGGGATTATGATCGCCACCGCACTTTCAAAGTCGCTGATGAAGGTCACTGACCACATTACAGAGATCGTCGGCCAAATCACAGAATGGATCGAAAAGCATCAGGGGCTTGTGGTGGTATTAGCCATGACCGCTGCAGGCATCCTTGCAACCGGAGCGGCTCTGATTGGGATTAACCAAATTATTAAGCTTTTCCTGTTTAGCATCAATGGCTTATCGACCGGTCTATTGGCCATCAAGGGCACACTGAGAATTGTCGGTGCGTTGCTTTCGGGCCTGCTTTCCCCGGTAGGTTTAATCACAGCGGCTGTTTTAGCATTAGGCGGTATCTTTATATTGACCAGCAAAACTGGCGGCAAGGCCGTCGAATGGCTCGCGCAGAAGTTTGTTAATCTGAAAAACGAGGTTTCGACCGCATGGAAAGAAATCTCCGCTGCACTGGTCGCCGGTGATTTATCCAGAGCGGCCAACATCCTGTGGCTGACGCTGAAACTGCAATGGGCCAAGGGAGTTTTTGCACTGCAATCTATCTGGATTGGATTCAAGCTTTTCTTTGTGAAAATCTGGAACGAAGCTGTTTATGCCGCCATGAGCGTGATTGCCGGACTATGGCAGGCGTTTGACACCGGCATCATCGAAACCGTCGGATTTTTCCAACGAGCGACAAATCGGATTGTGACATTCTTTGCGACGATGGGCGAAAATATCGCCTATCACTTCAAAAATGGTCTGGATAGTATCACAAACTTTTTTCGGCGGTTTTGGACGCAACTTTCCGGTTGGGCCAAGAAGGAATGGACGGACATAAAAAACATCTTTAATCCGACCATTGCCGAAGAACACGTCAAACGCAAGATCGACGAGGAAACCCAGCGTAAGCTCGATGAAATCCAGGACAGCCGAGAAAAAGACCGGGCCGACCGCGAGGTCAAGCATCTTAATAAACTGCACCAGATCAAAAAAGATCAGCAGGACAAAGCCGACCGGCAGGCCGAAGAACTCAAAAATAAACGCACCCAGAATAAAGAGTTTCACGATTCGCTGCTGGAAGGGATCGGCTCTGACTATGCAGACCAGCAGGAACGCGCCGAGCGAGAAAAAAAGCACCAGCAGAAAATCGACAAGGCCAACGATGAATTAGCCAAAGCTAAAAAAGAATGGCAGGATGCTATCGACGAATCAAAGGCCCAGCGGAATCCGAAATCTGAAAATGAAGACACCCGCACGGTTCGCCAGAAGTATCAAGACATTAAACAACGCATGGCCGAACTGAAAGCCCAGCGTCAACAATTACTGGATGAAGGCACCGGGGGCACCCAAGAGCAGCGTGCCGAACGGCACAGGCGTTTGCAGGAAATAAATTCTCAAATTGCCGAAGCCAAACAGGAATTGGCAGAATTGAAAGCTAAAGGCACCGGAACCGATCAACCGGATGTCAAGAAGCGAGCCGAAGATGCCACCTCGAATCTGGAACCGGCTATTGCCAAAATCAAAAACAGCATTTCCGGGTCATTCAGTGGATTTAACCGGTTTGGATTTGCCGGTACTGCTGCCGACGAACGCACCGCAACGGCCACCGAACAAATCGCCAAGAACACCAAGGACTTATTAAACCACCAACGCAACCAAGAGAATGAGGCCGTTACCGTATGAGTACCATTACACAGGACATTGATGTTCGATATATTCCCGGCAAATCTGCCGAACTGCATTTTACCATCAAGGCCGCTGATACCGAACAGGCCGCTTTTCAGGAATTACTGGACTCCAATCTGGTCGCCAGTGTCTTCAATGGCCTGCCCCGCAAGGATATTACCATCGAGGCCGAGCATGTTGATACCGAAAATCCAGACCAGAATATCTGGCGAGCTACAGTTCAGTACTTAATCGGTTTTAACAATACTGACAATATCACCTCGTTCGATACCACCGGCGGTCAGCAGCATGTTACCCAATCGCTGGGAACAGTCGGTGTGTACCCCTCGGATTCACCCAACATGGGCGGTGCCATCGGCTATGACGGTCAGAACATTAACGGCGTGGACATCATCACCCCGGCTTATACATTTACCGAACAGCATGTTTTCAACAAAAGCCAGGTCGATGATGACTATCGCAGAACGCTGGCAGGCTTAACCGGATCAGTCAATAACCGAAAGTTCCGGGGCTTCGATGAAGGCGAGGTACTGTTCAAAGGGGCCGCCGGAACAATGATCACCGAAGATAGTCAGACCAAATGGCAGATTTTGTTTCATTTTGCGACCAGCCCGAACCGCAGCGGTTTTTATGTCGGCGACATCTACGTCAAAGAAAAATTCGGCTGGGATTATTTATGGGTCATGTATGGCGAAGAAGTCAATTCTAATCGTTTAATCAAGCGGCCACGGAGCGTTTATATCGAACGCATGTATCCGTTTGGCAACTTATCAGCATTGAGGATATAAATGCAGTACGTCAAAATCTCCCTTCCTACATGGCGAAAGATCGAACGCATCATTAAAGAATATGATCGACTGGATATTGGTCGCACGCAAGGGGCTGCTTATGGCAGCGATGAAACCGTCCTGATTCGTAATGATACCGCTGTAATGTTCGAGCGTTTTTTTGTGATGCAAATTAACGGTGTTGTTGTTACGCCTGAAACTTCTTTACAGGATTTTCACCAACGGCCCGTTTTTACCGGCGGCATTCCCGAAGAAGCGTCACAGACAACCGGACGGCTGGTTATTTGCGCCGAACCGATTGGCCCCGGCCAGATCGGCAGAGCATGGGCCGACGGCATTGTTATGACCCGAATAGACGTATCCGAAGAATCACATGCCTACGCCACTTCCAATCCGGATGATCATACAAAGCTAATCAGCGGGGAAGAAGGTTTATTTTGCATTTTATACAAGCCGCCCGGCACTGGTCTTCAATGGGCCGTTGTCCGTATCGGTTCAGGTGGCGGCGCAAGTTTACTGCGATGGGCCTTTCTCAAAGAAGAAAATACTTTTACAAATTGGAAAGCCTACCTTGATAAAAATCTGACCGGCGAGGTGGTCACGGTTGAATTCATCTTGACCGGCGGGGCCACCAATACTACCAACGGCCATTATACTCTTTCGGCAGGTTTACCTGTCCCCGTTATGAAATTAAACGACCAGTGGCGGTGCCTGTATCCGCTGCAAGGTGTTGATGTATGTACTCCAACGGCATAAGACGATGAGCAATCCCACAATCAAACTTGGAAAAACAACCGAAGGCAAGCTGGTCGTCAACAGCAACGGAAAACTATGTCTGGGATGCTGTGATATGACCGGCCAATGTGACGGCTATGCCAATTCAGTATGTCCGGCCTGCTATCAATGGAATATCCCCGAATCCGTAACTGTCGATCTTAGCGGATTAACGCTTGCCTCAGATATTCAGTACTGGCTGGACGGCAATAATGCCGCACCGGGCGGTACAGTCAACTGGTGCAATCATTCATGGGACGGTATGCGGAAATTTGATTTCAGCAGCATCGACGGCAGTTATACAGTCCCGTTACAACCGCATCAGGGCTATAGTTCCTATATCTGCGGCGGTTCGGTTGACATCCCATTTACCGGCAGCGTCGCAGATTATTACGCAATCATGCAAGAACCTTATGACGACGTTTGCAACTGTGTGCCCGGCGACCTTATGCGCAGTTGTGCGTTTACAGCAATCCGAGTGAGCGTTGGAGTCGCTTATGCTGAACGCCAAGCACCGTATGAGAATTACCGGATTACGGTGACTATCAGCATCATTGGAGACGGTGAATGCGAAGGTAATTATTATAACTATTATTACAGCCTTCCCACCGGCTATACCGTGTTCAGGGGATATAAAGATTATCCGGCGAAACCAGAAGAAAACCGAGCCGGAATTAACGCCGATTCTATCGCTAACACAAAAGACATGCCGTATGTCTGCGAAGTATATGGTTCACCCTGCCCGCTGGTTCGTTTTGTTCCGGCGTGGGGTGGTTCGGCCAACGTAACGGCGTCAGAAACGCTGTATCAATTCCCGGTTTATATTGAATCGTTTGGGCCAATGGACTTCTATCAACATCCAACCTATGGATGGCAACTGTCAGCCAGATTATTTCTCAATGTCGAATCTTTACCTCACGGCACAACTATGCGAATCAAATATGAAGTTGCCTATGACGACGGAGTCTATGCTGGGGAGGTATGCTACAGCACATATTACGGAACGAGTTATGGATATTATTTGCCGTTACCTCTCTCTGTCGGTCAGTACCCCGGATTTGTGACAATGGAAGTATTGTCAATTGAATGTACGGCGGCATCTAATGTTTTTTGGGATACGGAAGCAGACGAAGCGTCCAGCATTATTACGGGAACATTCTATGGGTAAATGCAAATATCAGACAACTAAAAAATCTAAATGCTGCGGCAGTGCTGAATACAAAGAATTTCCGTGGTGCGAAAAACTCAACATCCCATTCAACGAACAGATATGTTCTGAATGCAAGCAATCAGGCTGGATGGAAAAAGCAGGCAATATTGCAAACGGCTATATCGAAATGGGACTGGATGCGATTGCCCCTGCCCCAAGAAAAGAAAAGCGAAAAGCCAAACGGGCCTTTGTTAAACAGCGGCTCGATGCGTGCAGGCAATGTCCACACCACACCTATTTGAAAGTCCAGCAATACAACCAATGGATTCGAGACAATGGCGGCTATGCAAAATTTATCCTGCAAATGGATAAATTGGATCAATGGCCGGATTTGCCGGACAACAAAGACCCGGCCAATGGGAAACTATTCTGCAGGCGGTGTAAGTGTTTTTTAGAAGCAAAAGCAAACGTAAAAAAAGAAATATGTCCGGTTGGCCATCCCGACTGGCAGATTAATACACAGGAGACATAATCGATGGCAGAAAAATACTGGTATGGTGGAGCAAATGGACATATTGGACAATGGGACTTTGAGGGAGTGGCACCTTCCAACTTGGACGTGGGCGGTTTACAGTCGATAGGCGACAACCGCTGCGGACTGCCTGTAACCGGTCACGGATTGACGGCAGGAGATGAGTTCTCGCTGGCCGGAACAACTTTTTTGGACGGTGCCCATATCGCCGCCGAGGAAACAACCGACAATCTGCTTGTAATCCCACTACCATACGCCTTAGAATCCGGCACTAACGGGATTGTATCAGGCACGCAATTCACCGCCTACGGCCTTGACTTGATTAACAATGGTGTACTGCCCGGCATGAGGTTAAAACTCTGGGACGGCAGTACGCTGCTGGGGGCCACTTATTCAGGCACGAACGGTATCGTATCAGGCACCATGTTTACTGCATCCGGCGTGAATTTTACCAATATGGGTATTGAAGTCGGTATGACGGTTAAGCTGACGAGTGTTTCAATCGGGGTTCTTGGCGAATTTGAGATTACCAGCATTACGGATGCTTCTCACTTAGAGATTGAGGACACCGGCACATCTGAAAGCGGGCTTGCGTGGGAGATCGAAGTGCGTGATGAGGCAACATGGGACGGCTTTGAAATCATCACCGTACCAGACGCTGGCCACTTACAGGTCGAACCGACCGGCCTTGGCCAGAGCGGTGTGACCTTTGAGGTCATCCGGGGCGAAGCCTTCGACGGCACCGAAACCGTCACGCCGAACGTCGATTCCAACTGGAAATTGATTGACGACGGCACCAATACCACCAAACCCGCCGACGGTGACGTAGTGCATTTAAACGACCGGGCCTTTTTTGACAATGAAGAAAAACGCTATCAGGATTGCACTGTCAATGTTGACGCCACAGGAACCGGCACGCCGAATCTGGCAGGCGTTTTTGTATCAGCCGGATTTAATGGGAACATCGGCACAAGTGCAGCTCCCCTTGAAATCAATTGTCAGAACAACGATGTCGTCGTTGATGGTGAATGCAGCATGCACCTGAAATTATCTGCCGGGGCTGATACCGATGCAGGCTGTGGGCGGCTGGTCGTCAATAATGAAAAGGCCAACGTCTATGTATCCAGCCTGCTGAATAACGCAACCTATGTCTGCTTGTATGATTTGCTTGTTTGCCTGAAAGGCTATTTATGGATTCGTGATAATACCGCAGTCGGCAAAGTCGTATCAGCGAATTATAATTGTTCTATTGACGGCGGCATAGGTATCGAAGATGTTAAAAATAATCTTCCCTGCTCGATCACAGCCGTTAAAGGGGAAGTCCTCTGGCGTTCTAAAATTGATCAGATCGAATTATTCGACGCTGAATTTGCGTGGGGTGCAGACGACATGGCTGAGGTGGCAAATTGTCCGTGCAACCTCTTAACGATTTTCTCCAAGAGCGGTGAGTTTATCTGGCAGATGGCTGACACAAACGAATCGGTCATAAAGAAGTTTGTATTATACGCAGGCAATCTGACAGCATCGCAGTCTGTTAACAGCGGCTATCGAAAGAAAATCGGCACGGGCACTGAAGTCAGCGAGTTATGGCCGGAAGCAACCGCCAACCTGAATAGTTCCTCCAATAATGTATTGATTGCTGCAGGCTCAAAGCTGGAATCGCACGGTGGGACGCTGATTGCTTCCAGCGGGTCACTACTGAACTGGTAAAATAGATTTGACACCAGAAGCCGGTTTTAGTAATATATATTCAAAGCTCCTTCTGCCGTCTGTGGCTGCCCTTGGAAACCGCACGGTTTCCTTCCTCCTTAGCCACAGGCGGTCTTTTTTTTTACTTCATTACTTCTTATTCACATTTCACCCTGTAGGTTTATCTGTATGACGAACGATAATGATATAGAACCATTATTACTCCGCGCCGATGATTGTGCCCAAATATGCGGGGTTTCGCGTCGTACATGGGAACGTCTCACAGCCAGCGGACAAATCCCGCCATCATACAAACTCGGCAATTCCAGGGTATGGCGACGTTCAGATATACACCTGTGGGTCGAATGGGGGATGCCCAACCTGGATGATTTTGTAGACCGTTGTAAAAACCTGAAAAATAACGCAAAAAACCGATTTTTCTGACAATTTCAACTTGCTGTCCTTGGCGTGCAGAGCTATGTGTGTCCACCACGCTTGGTACGTATAGAAAAACTTAAAAGAAAGGACAAAAATGAGAGTTTACAAAGAAACAAAATTTGACAAAAAAACAGGCAAACAAACGAAGTCGAAAAATCATTATATCGACTTCTATGATCAATATAGACGACGCCATAACTTAGCGGCCTTCTCTGAAAGAAGGGAATCGCTGGCCTTGGCAGATAAAATCGAAAGTCTGGTATCCTGTCAAGTGTCCGGCCAGCAACCGGGGCCGGAAATGCAGCAGTGGATTGACAAACTGCCCAACCGTTTCAAAACTAAATTCAGCAAATGGGGGCTTTTAGAAGGTTGTCGGGTCGCGGCCACCAAAACACTATTAAGCCATTTGGGGGACTGGCGGGCCTTTTTAATCCATCAAGGTCGAACAGTTAAACAGGCTGATCAGCAATATACCAGAGTCAAACGGGCTTTTACAGAGGCCAAGTTCGAATACTGGCACCAGATACATGCCAGTAAGTTATTGAATACGATTAATGCCATGCGGAAGCTGCAGCGGACAGGCCAAGGCTATATCGACACCGGCAAAGCTATCAGCCCACGCACCAAACAGCACCATCTCAAAGCCTGCAAGCAGTTTGCATCGTGGATGCTTAAAGATGGCCAAGCTACTACAAATCCGCTCCTGTACCTTACTACAGATATTCCCGTTGAAACGCAAAATCCCCGACGAGCCTTAACGCAAGATGAGATTCAAGTTCTATTGAACTATACTGAAAAAGCAATATCAATCGGAGATATGACAGGACGAGAACGTGCCTTGGTATATCGGCTTGCAATGGAAACGGGCCTGCGGGCAAATGAATTGAGAAGCCTCAAACGCTTAAGCTTCAGCAAAACAGATATGACCGTCAAGGTTGAAGCCAAATATACCAAGAACCGCAAAGAAGCCATTCAGCCGGTTAAGCCTGCCACAATGGAAGCAATATTGCAATATCTCATTCTTCGAGTCCCCAACGCTCGCGCATTCAGGCTCCCCAATAATAACCTGTCAAAGTTCTTCAAACGAGATATTGAAGCGGCACGTGACGAATGGATTCAAGCGGTTATAAATGATCCCAAAGAATACCTACGGCGGATCGAAAGCGACTTTTTGAAATTGAAAACCAAGGCGGGCAAGCTGGATTTTCACGCCCTACGCCATACCTTCGGGAGCCTGCTGGCCGCCAGCGGGGTACACCCCAAAACCGCCCAAAAGCTCATGCGGCATAGCGATATCAACCTGACGATGAACATCTATACCCATGTTCAGGAAAGTGAAACGCAAGCGGCGGTTGATAAGTTACCGGATTTCGAGGAACGGCCAGAGCGTGGAAGCCGTCAAGCCTCGTGATTGGCCACACCGAAATGATTGCCAAAGGGCCATCGGATTTAATAATATCGGGCGACCCTTTTTGTAAATTCTCAAAAACCCTTAACCTCGACTTTTGAACTCTTATGTCAGATTTATTAAGTCAGCCCTGTCATTCTTCAATTGTTCGCCTGTGATATTCCCGCAAAGAAAGGCATCTATCTTGCTACTAAACACATGATCAATTGGTAATCCTGAAAGAATATTTTTAGAAAGAGATGGTGGGATTACAAGCCATGTCCCATGCCCACAAGAAACAGGATTGCCGCTACCATCCCAGAACCATCTTATTCCTAAGCGAGGATTACCTTCCCATTCGAATGCTACGATAGCCCAACGCTCTTCCATATTTTTGAATACAACTATATATGGTCCAGATAACGCTTCACGCGGCGAATTTATCTGAAGAATTTTACTATCATCTTCGATCTCAAAGTCACTTCCCGCATTTTTCATATTTCTATCCTTTCGCACATTTTTCAATGAATTTTATTCCCTGATGAAATGCAACTATACCCTACAATGCCGGTTATGTAGCATTCATTACCCATGTTCAGGAGAGCGAAACGCAAGCGGCTATTGACAAGTTACCGGATTTTGAGGGTCACCACAGAGAAATGAGCAGTACGCCTCTTGATATTAATCGCCTATTTCGCCAGTCCTACAATCTCTTGACAAGTACACAGTATGCCTTTTCTTAGTTCTTCTTATTGCTGATTGTCAAATAATCTTTGATCTTTGGCTCGAATCGACAGGATACGCATAATACTTGAATCGAAAGCCTGTTTGAACGCGTCATCACCGGCATAATTTCGATATAGCTCCAGCTCCCTTTTTCTTTCGGCGTTGATTGCCAACTGGATCATTTTTTCCAATGCCAGTTTACTGTTTTGCTGATCAGGATTCCCCAGAACTTTTTTGTGATAATCGGGACTTTCATGGATCTGTTCAGCAATGCTTATCAGCTTAACCCGCTGCTGTTGCGGTGTAGCATCCCAGCCGGAAAAATGCCTTTCATTGAAAGCAGTAATAATCGCATCAAGCGGGTCTTCGTCCTCAGGACCTCCGTGATAACCACGGGGATTGGGGTTTTGTGGCTCCATCTCGGTTTCATCTTCATCCAGAGTGATTTTCGTATTAACCTCAGTTCGCTCCAAACCATACGTACTTAAGTCCACGCTTTCCAGCAATTCATTCAGTGTATCGCCGGTGGGGTCCTTGATTTTAAGCTTGGGGATAAGAAATTTCAAAAACCAGTGCAGCATTTCCCATTTGACATTGTCGAAGCTAATCAAGCAGGCGATCTGGCCGTAGATTTTGACAAATTGCTTGGCCTTGATCTTGAAATCGATCTTGTGATCTTCATCATCCAGTTCATCGAATCTTTCAGCAACCTTATCGATAATAGGATGCAGTTCTTCGGCCTCGGCTCGATTGAAGAACTTTTCATTAAATTCTTCTATTTCAGACTGTTCATAAATGCCGACATTATCCATTGCCTCCAGAAGATCATGGAGAACATTGGCATCAGTTGGTTCGGTTAACGTCGTCGAGGTATAATATGGATCGAAAGCCGATTTGATATCACTGACAGAATTATAGAAGTCCAGCACAAAGGTATCTTTCTTGCCCAGCTTCTTATTGCAGCGGTTCAACCGAGAAATTGCCTGGACAGCTAAAACACCCTGCAATCGCTTGTCAATATACATTGTATGCAGCAATGGCTGATCGAAACCGGTCAGGAACTTATTGGCAACAACAAGGATTTTATATTCATCTGTTTCGAATTTCTCAGAGATGTCTTTACTGGGAAAGCCGTTGATTGAATTCTCAGTGTATTCAATCCCATCAACCGTTTTACTGCCAGAAAAAGCAATAATTGCCTTAAAAGGCAGATTCATTTCGGCCATCTGTTTACGGATAGCAATGAAATACCTTATCGCATTCTCAATATTCCGGGTAACGACCATGGCCTTTGCCTTGCCTTTGAGCTTGCGGGTCTGGTAAATCTTTTTGTTGAAATGGTCCAGCATGATCTTGGCCTTGACCGCGATAGTCTCCGGATGAGCCTCAACATAGGCCCTCA
Source organism: Anaerohalosphaeraceae bacterium (assembly GCA_963675155.1). GTDB lineage: Bacteria > Planctomycetota > Phycisphaerae > Sedimentisphaerales > Anaerohalosphaeraceae > 4572-13. Next base: position 4,067,243 of record OY775912.1, read on the forward strand.
GTTTCTTCTGGGCCTTGATCGTTTCAAACAGAGGATTATCTTCAATACTCTTTTGCACCTGATAATAGCTTTTGTAAGTGGTATAATTGGCCAGCACATCCAGGATAAAGCCTTCTTCGATAGCCTGCTTCATGGAATACAGATGAAATGGTGCAAAACTGCCATCAGGGCGACGACGACCAAACTTTTCCAGCGTCGAATTCTTGGGCGTAGCAGTAAAGGCAAAATAGCTGGCATTCGTGGCAATCTTTCGGCCTTTCATAGCCTTTTCCATCTTGGCTTTCCATGCTTTATATTCCTGGCCGCCTTCTTCCGAAATTTCGTCTTCGGTATCTTCTACGCCCAGAATAATATTAAGCATATCAGCGGATGAGCCGCCCTGGGAGCTGTGGGCCTCATCGACAATCACTGCAAACTTACGGTCTGACAGACTATTGATACCCTCAATAATGTATGGGAATTTCTGAATGGTGGTAATGATCAGCTTCTTGCCATTTTCTAAATGCATCTTGAGCTGCTGAGAACTTTCAGCATGGGCAACAACATTTTTAATCTCGGCAAAACTCTTGATATTATCGCGAATCTGTTTATCCAGCAATCGCCGGTCAGTGACGACAATCACCGAATCGAAAACATTTTTAGTCCCTGCCTTGTTATATAGTTCGATCAGTTGATAGCTTAGCCAAGTGATTGAGTTGCTCTTTCCGGAACCGGCCGAATGCTGAATCAGATAAGTCCCGCCGACGCTTTTCCCCTGACATTTTTTCAAGAGCTTGCGTACCACATCAAGTTGATGATAGCGGGGAAAAAATAGTTTCCGGCTCTTTTTACCGGTCTTTTTATTTTTGGTCTCGATAAGCTTGGCGAAGTGTTCAATAATATTGGTCAGGCTCTGGCGGGTTAAAACCTCTTCCCAAAGATAGCTGGTCTTAAAACCATTTCGGTTCGGCGGGTTGCCCTTGCCATCCTTATAGCCTTTATTAAAGGGCAAGAAGATCGTGCTCTTGCCCGCCAACTGACAGGTCATCTCAATCATATCCGGATCGAGGGTAAAATGCACCAGGCACCGAGCAAAAGTAAAGATCGGCTCGGTATGATCTCGCTTCATATACTGCTGCCGCCCATGATAAACCGTCTGTCCGGTCCAGGGGTTCTTCAGCTCAAACGTCACGACCGCAATGCCATTGATAAACAGGACCATATCAATCGAATCTGCCGATTCAGACTCGCTAAAACGCACCTGCCTGCTAATCGAAAAGATATTGGCCTCAAAAAGCTCCAGAACGTCGGGGTTCAGATCGCTGTAAGCATTGCGATACAAAAGCTGTAAGTGGGCATCATCAATCGCCAGCCCCTTCTTTAAGACCGCAAGTAAACCGTCCTTCTTGATCTTACGATCCAGCCGCTCCAGTATCAGTCGCTGCCAGTCCGGCCGATCCCGCAACTTATCCAATTCCACCTGTTGCGTCGCCTCCAGAAACAGCCAGAAATACTGCTTGTCGACACAAAAATGCCGATCAAAATCATGTGGATCACCGGCTTTATAGCCGTTCTGCTCCAAAAAATATTGCTCAATATGATCTTCAAATGCTTTTTCGTTCGTTTTACTGGGCATCACTTAATCCTGTTGACTTATTTGTATTTTTTTCTGTTAGGTGCTTCAAAAAGCTCTGGTTCACCCGTTAGATTAATTTCCAGTATTCTTTTGTCGAGAATCTTCAGGAAGCTTTCCTCAAATTTTTCTTTTGGCCTAAATTTCCCATTGTTCTTCTCTAGTTCAATATTTGCGGTTTTGCAATAACTTTCGAAATTGACTTTTTTAATTTCGTCAAGATCACTTCTACTTGCAATTGAAGCAATAAGTCTTGCGGAACGAATATGCGTTCCAGCGTATGTTGCAACAGTAGACATGTCCAAAAAAGAAATCTCTCTTTCTATTTCTTTAGACTTTTCGGGTACCAATTCTTTTATTTTGCTTTCTGCGTGAGAAATATACTCAAAAGAGCTTGGGTGATAAATGTAAATTGTATTATCAATAATCACAAAATCAAAATCATGATCCAGTTTGAATACTTTATCTTGCAATAAACCCAAACCATCATTTCCGTTCGCAATATCCTTAGTCCATTTAAGTATCGTTTTGTTATGTAAGCCTTTAAAAAAACTAGCCTTTCTAAACGCAAAAATCTTATTATTATCTTTTGTTGTGAACTTAACAAAATAGTAAATAAGACTTCCGACATCATTGATTTGATTTGCGTCTGAGACAATATTTTCTGACTCGTATATTTCTTTTAGTTTGACCACTACAGTATCATTGATTGAAATCTTGAGATATTCTGATGGGCCATATTTTTGAGAGGGGGCATAAGAGGTTACATCGTCGACATTCTTTTCAAATGCAGCTTCCGTTGCTGCTAATACTTCTACGAGTGAATTCTGAGTGTCGCTGTCGGTGGGAATAAAATACAGAAAATCATTTTCTTTTCCGGTCTTGGCTATTCCAAATTCCGTTACGTCAATATCCTTAGTGCTAAAAAGACTCATGAATCCTCCTTACTTTCCATATAAACAGTGTCACTTATTCTATAGCATTTCAAATCTTCAATTTTATCGATGTAATCTCTTGGAGTGATCAGCACAAAACTGGTCTTTCCACTAAAAGCATTGTCGCTATCTGCCGGAAAAATCGTATAGATTTTATAGCCACGGATTGCATATATAATATTGATATAATGCAATCTTAAGTTGTAGAAAACAAAAACAATAAAGAGTAAAGCGATAATAGTAGAAATAAAAGTTCGTATTTCAGCCATATTTGATGCCCATAAAGGCAGTAATACAGCTAAGAGATACACCAATAAATGCTCCCGATGGTCTTGTGCTTTAATAATAGTCAATTTTCGGATATCTTTGTTTTTCCGTGCTGTTTTTTCACGTCTCCTTAAGAGCCCCCAAGGAATAATTATCATCAGAAAGCAAATAATCTGAAATGACAAGTAAGGTGTTACTATCTTCTCTGCCCCTTTGCAAGTAAACACCCATTTGTACTCCTTCAGGACTTCCGCGCCTGTAATCGCCCATAAAAGAAAAAGGATATTAAAGCCGGATAAAACCATCATGAGTCTAGTTAATTTCAGACTTTCACCTTTTGATTTATTCATAGACCACCTCTATTATTTTCTGTAAATACATCAGAGGTTAGCATTTACATTCTGCCTTCTTGCTGCCACAGTAGCCGCAATATTTTTCTTGTGCGTTATTGACAAGGGCCTGTCTACAATAGCAAGTTCCAAATCCATAGCCGCACATACGGCAATAATTATCACCTCTTTTTCGATATTTTTCACAATCGTCACAACCATATTTTGCCATCAGACAGCCGCCTTTCTGACATCAATTTTTCCCGTCACCGCTTCGGAGATTAATATCTGTTTGTATTCATTTAGCTTATCAATAGAATGCTGGTGTTGATCGATGACTTCGCTATAGTCTACATTTATTCTTTTTACAGCATTAACAATTTCTTGCTGTTCATGTTTAGCTGGGAGTATTACAGGGAAATCGCCAAGCTTTTTTTGGTTTGTAGAGGCTAAATTAGTTGTCTTATTAGCCGTTGTGGTAAAATATTTTTTTCCATAATCTACCCCCAAAGCATACGCAACATATTCAGGACAGGCTAAGGATTCATTGATCCTGATCGCAAATATATGATTTTGATGAAGACATCGCTCAATTTCACCTTTCCATACTGTGCCACGACCAAGCTTGTCAATATCCCCACCCTCAGTAACTAAAATATCACCTTTGCGAACAAAGTACTTGGGGGCTTCTGCTTGAGGTAACCTTAAGTTCGCAATTACTTTGAGATCAAAATAGCCATCTTGGACATTTGCAACTCTAAGATAAGGATATTCAACTAATTTTCTTTGATAGTATTTTTTACCAAGTGTTATTCCACTTTGAATTACGGAAAAGAACTTCATTTTCTTCACTTCCCATTGCTGTGGTATCTCGCCAATCCAGTCGACACCAGAGTTTTTGGTGGGGGCATCGGGATTGAGGCCACGAGTAACGGCATTGTTGATCAGGATGGCCTTTTGCTCTTTGAGCAGATCAATCAATCGCTGCTTTTTAGCAATCGCCTGATCGATCTGGCCAATCTTGTCATCCAGAAACGCTGTGATGTTGACAACTTCCTCTAGCGGCGGAACCGGCGAATAGATCGTCTTAAAGTCTTCATATCGAAGGCTATTCATATCATCGCATAGACCATAGGAATTCCGATTAGATTCCTTAATAAAAGTCTCTGTGCGGTAAAGATAGTGAAAGTATTTAGAATAAACCGTATTACGGGGCCTCAAGATAATATAGGCTGGACTTACAATACCATCATACTTCGATGCACCAATCGCACCCTGCCACATACGCATCTTGTTATAGGCTAGATCATTCTTCCTAACCAATTTATATTTGGACTTATCTTCATTAGAGCTGTCTTTTTTTATAGTTATTTCAGATTGCTTAATAATCCCTCGATTAATGGTAACTGACAAAAGCTCCATGTCTGGCCTGTTAACTTCCTTGCGTTCATCAAATAGACCCATATTTCGAATTGCTTCCCAATGCTCCGGTATTTCTCCCAGCCATTTTACGCCTGAATCTTTATATTTTTCATACCGGGCCAGCTTCATTAAACTTTGCCCTTTCCAAAGCTGACCAGTTTCTTAAGCAATCCTTCGGTTTCTTTTTCCAGTTGCAGGATTTCAGCGGTAACTTCTTCCAAGGATCGCAACGGCGTGTGTTTATAGAAGTATTTATTAAAGCTGATCTCATAGCCGATTTTGGTCTTATCAATATCCAGCCAGGCATCGGCCACATGCGGCCGGACTTCGGCAAGAAAATAGTCATGAATTGTCTGATCCAAAGGCACATTTTCGCTGTCCCGCAGTTCGCTGTCGGGCTGATATTCAATAAACTCGCCATCTGCCTGGCCGGGCCAATAACCAAAATCGCCAAGGTGTTCAAGCTCCGTATTATACTTTTCCAACAACAAACCCAACTTTTTACCTTTAAGTGTGTGGATTTTCTTAATCACCGCCGCCGCAGTCTCGTCCCGCCAGGTAATCGCATTGAGTATCTGCTTTTTCTGAGAAGCGTCCAGCTTGATATTCAGCTCCTTAGCGGTTGCATTAAAATCAGCATCGAATTGATTGAAATCACGGCTTTTCTTGTTCCCCATCGCCTCGGCTAACCGCCCGGCAGCCAGCATAATCTCCAATTGAGCACTCCAAGCCTTCTTGCTTAGCAGCATCTTGAGATTCTTGGGACTGACGGTGACCTGCTCATGTTCGATATGGGCCTTGATCGCCTTTTTATGCTCGCCCAAAGCATCACCATAAACATCATCGCCATACTTTTCATACAGCCATTGCGACAACTCCGCTACCGCCGGGATAAAACGTAAGCCCTCAATCTTTTCAGTTGTAAACTGGGCCATCAGTCTTAGCGGCCTTTCAACCGCCACCTTATAATAACCAAAGTCACGATTGACAAAAATCTTGGATATGTCACTTTCGGTCATCTTCTGATAGATACTGGCAATCTGCTTGATATGCTTCGGCGAAAATTCACAATTCTTATTGCCCAGATTCTTTCGCAGTTTCTGAAAAATCTGTGACGCATCAATTAACTGCACCTTGCCCCTGCGTTTAGGTGCTTTATGATTCGACAGCACCCAAATATAAGTTGTGATGCCGGTATTATAAAACAGATTATTGGGTAACTGGATAATCGCCTCCAGCAGGTCATTTTCAATAATATGACGGCGGATATTACTCTCGCCACTGCCCGCATCGCCTGTAAACAATGAGGAACCGTTATGGACCGAGGCAATGCGGCTGCCCAACGGGCTATCGCTGGTCGTTTTCATCTTATTGACCATTTCCATCAGAAACAACAACTGCCCATCGCTGCTGCGAGGTGTGGCATCTTCGCAATTAATTTGCCCCGCATAGTCCGCCAGATTCACCTGAAAACGCGGATCGATAACATCCTTTCCATCTTTGATATATTTCTGGTCAGTCTTCCAGCTCTTTCCATAAGGCGGATTAGAGAGCATAAAGTCAAAACGGGTATCTGAAAATTCATCGGTGGCCAGAGTCGAACCAAACCGGATATTAGCCGGATCATCGTTTTTGATCATCATATCAGATTTACAGATGGCATACGTTTCCGGCTGACATTCTTTGCCATAAAGATAAACATCGACATCCGCAGCAATCTCGCCATCCGGATCGAGTATAAATCCCTGTGACTCAGTAAGCATGCCCCCGGAGCCACAGGCCGGGTCATAAATCGTCACCGGATCAGGCAATTTATTCTTAACCGGGCCAAAGACAATATTGGTCATAAGGTTAATCACCTCACGAGGAGTAAAGTGTTCACCGGCCTCTTCATTGTTGTCTTCATTGAATTTCCGGATCAGTTCTTCAAATACATAGCCCATGCCCAGGTTTGACAACCCGGGGAGTTTTCGACCGTCCGGCCCGTCCGTTTCATTGGGGCTGAGATTGATCTCTTCGGAAACAAACTTTTCGATCACATCATGCAGACAATCGGCTTCAATCATCTTGCGAACCTGATTTCTAAAATCAAATTTTTCGACGATCTCCTTAACGTTATCACTGAAACCATTGAGATAGTTTTTAAGGTTAGCATCCAACTGAGAAGGATTACCCAAGAGGCTTTTTAAGGTGAAATTCGATGTGTTATAAAAGACATACCCCGACGCATCCCGCAATCCTTGTGGGTCCATATCTTTTAGCTTTGCTTCCTTTTTCTGGAAATGCACTTCCGCCAGAACCTTATCCTTGCTGGGCTCCAGCAGGCAGTCTAACCGCCGTAAAACAAACATCGGTAATATAACATCGCGATATTTACCCCGAACAAAAACATCCCGAAGGCAATCATCGGCAATTGACCAGATAAAAGAAACAATACGATTATGTGTACTATGATCCATTAATATTCCCTAAAGTGATTTGTTGTCTATCCCTGCCTTTTAACTTCATCCAGTGTTTTGCCATTTTTATACTTCCACTCTATCCAGCCGTTAGAACTTCTGGCAAGAATTATATCAGAAGCTGAACTTGGAGAACTGAAAATATAATCTTGGGTAAATACATATAAATCATTGTCTAAGGACAATACGTTTTCATCGATAAGTTTTTTCTGCAATCTTCTCGCAGTATCTCCAGAAGAGGGCGTAAAATCCTTATTACATTTTGAGCCCTTAAATACAACCATACCATCCTCTGTATACTCTCCCTCAGCCGATGCGTCTTTGCCTTTGCATACAAGAATATGTTTTTTCTTCTCCGGCTTGACAATTTCATCAAAGAAGGGATATCCCAAAGTCGAAACTAATGTCTTAATCGTATCAAAGTTATCCATTAAATCAGCTTTGACACCTTCCGGGATATAAGACTTTGTCGGTACGGAGCCATTTTCTAGTAGATAGCGGCCAGCAGTTTTTACCTTCTCATAACTGAATGATTCAAGAAATTTAACATGAGCTTTGGTGAAATACTGAGTTTTGGATACAATAGCGATTGCATGTGTCCAAAAGTCCTTCGCTTTATTCTGTTCATTAAGACGTTTTTTGCATTCCTCAGCTTCTCCCACATAAACCAAAGGCTTCGCTTCATCATCTGAGCCGACAAGATAATAAAGTCCTACGTTTTTCAATTCATCTCTGGAAGATGCAAAGTCCAGCTTAGACCGTGGAATAAGGATCGCCTGAACAGTCCGGCTGGTGATCTCAGCAATTTTGATGCTTCTCGGATTACCATCCGGAAGGAAAATTTGTATTGTCTTGCCGTAATCCATGTGATCTCCTTAATTACCCTTCTAACACACCCTCATCTCCGTGTTCTGTGTGCCACCAAATTCCACACAGTCCGTCAGAGTTTCCGGCAGCAGTGCCCCATAGCACCTCCAACATATCTCCGGAAATTTGCCTATTAATGTAGCTATTTTATACAGGATTCCCCTTTTCATTGCAAGCTGAGAATTTTCTACCTCAATTCCCAACAATCCAGCCTCAACCAACTCCTGCTCCACTTTGTTCTTGTACAGCACCGGTAGGACACTCTGGAAAAGCCGCAAACCTATGAATTCCGTGTCCATCCGTCCTTGCCCCCTCAACACTCCGACAATTTTTACCCCCTGCGTGTCCCCCTGTCTGTGGTCGGAAAGGGGTGGTTCCTGTCGCAAATTGGCGGAGATCGGAGTATTTTGCGGGCGCATAGAAAAGGGCTGAAACCGCCGGTGTTTTTCGAAAAACGGCGATTTCAGCCCAAAAATTAAGCGGAGGAGGAGGGATTCGAACCCCCGGTGGTTTCACCCACAACGGTTTTCAAGACCGTCACCATAAGCCGCTCGGACACTCCTCCGGGTTTTCCGCAAGCCGCGATTTTCATCCCTGCGGCCCGGCCGGAACGCCACTTTATACCGCTTTTCGACCGTTTTGTCAACACCTGCCCAGACAATGGACTGGTTTTTTTGTATCTTTTTTGGAATCCAGTACTTAAGGGAAGCTCGCCGGAACACTACCTTCCCGTATCCGGCGTTTTTTTGGTGCAAATCGGCCGGACAGATGCTATATTACGGCCATGCGAAGTCCGGATAACAATGTGTTCGCCCAGCTTGTGATTGGCGTCAGCAAGTACCGCCTGACGGGTGGTTTTTTCACACTGCCGGCCAAAGCGGTCCTGTCGAGCCATCGATCCGCCGATTCGCTGGCCTTGGGACAGCTTCAAACCGACCTCAAACGCCGACTCAGCATAACCGCAGCGATCACATACAACGCATTCGGGCCGGCCGCCGTACGCATCTGCCGGGACCTCGCAGTCAAAAACCCGGAAGGCTATCGCATCCAAATCCGCCCGGACGGAATCACCCTTGCCGCATCGACTGGCGCCGGGGCATTCTACGCCGTCCAGACACTGCGTGAGCTAATCGCGCTGTGCGGACGAAAGCTGCCGACTTGCATCATCGAAGATGCCCCCGCCTTTAAACGCCGGGGCGTCTATCACGACTGCTCCCGCGGCAAAGTGCCGACACTGCAAACGCTCAAGCAACTCGTCGAACGCCTCGCACACTGGAAGATCAACGAACTGCAGCTCTATATTGAAAACGTCTTCACCTTCACCCGGCATCCGGACATCGGCAAAGGCTTCAGCCCGTTCACGCCGGACGAAATCCTGGCATTACAGCAGCATTGCCAACAATACCACATCCGCCTGGTCGGCTCGCTGGCCAGTTTCGGACACATGGAAAAAATCCTGTCGCTGCCGCCCTATCAGCACCTTGGCGAGATGCCCGGCTTCCGCGGCTTGCCCGGCGGCACCACACTGTGTCCTTCCGATCCCGGCTCTATCAAACTCATCGGCGAACTCTACGACGAATTTATCCCGCTGTTTGAAGCGGACGATTTCAACGTGTGCTGTGACGAAACATGGGAGCTGGGCAACGGCCGCAGTCAAAAACGCTGCCAAAAACACGGCACCGGAAAGGTCTATCTCGACTTCCTGCTGAAGATTCACGCACTCTGTGAAAAACACGGCAAACGCATGAACGCATGGGCCGATATCCTGCTCAAACATCCCGACTGCCTCGACCAACTGCCCCGCGACATCGTTTTGCTGAACTGGGAGTACGAACAGAACGGCCCCAATATCAAACGAACATCGGAGATCGCCAAAGCCAGACTGGACTTCATGGTTTGCCCCGGCACCAGCAGTTGGCTCACCCACGGCACGCGGCTGCCCAACGCCATGCAAAACGTCAAAGCCTTCGCCCGACAGGGACTGCGCCACGGCACAGAAGGCCTGCTCAATACCGATTGGGGCGACCAGGGCCATCGAAACGCTCTCGGCGTCAGCCTGCACGGATTCGCTCACGCCGCGGCCCACGCATGGAACACCAACGCCGTCAACAATGAAGCATTCACCGAAAACTTCTGCCGACAGACATTTGGCCCATCGGCAAAGTCGATGGCCAAAGCACTGACAACACTCGGCTCAACTTACCAGACCTGCGGCGAAACACGACCGAATAAATCGCTGCTGTTCGAAGCGATGACCGAACCACTGATACACCGCACAACACCGGACTTCAGTGCAATTGACGCCATGACCGAAACCGGGCTCAACAAAGTCATTCGTCAGCTTTCAAGCAAAAACCTCTGGCCGAGAACACCGACCGGACTCGATGAATTTGAACGGATTGCATTGGACGAACTCAAGCTCGCCGCACGGATGGATTGTCTGGCCGCCGAACGCGCGTTAATCGCCAAAGCCATTCGAAACGGGAAATCTGTGACCAAAACACAACTTATCCGCTTGGCATCGCAAATGGATCGCATCGCAACACAATTTCAATCGCTCTGGCTCAAACGCAACAAACGCTCCCGTCTGGCCGACAACAAACGCCTGCTGGCAAAAACGTCACGCCGGATGATACAATACACAAAAAAAATGTAGGAATCGTTTATGCCCCGTGTAAAAACCATTGCAGAACTCATCAAGCAACCGCAGCTGCGTGTCGCCGGGCTCATGTCCGGCACCAGCGCCGACGGTGTGGACGTCGCCGTCATCGACATCGACAAATCTTCGCAAAAGCTGCTCGCCTACGGAACGATCCCCTACACAAAATCAATCCGCAACGCCATCTTCGAACTGTGCGACCCAAAAACCTCCCGCGTCGACACCATCTGCCACTACAACTTCGCACTGGGGCAAGTGTTCGCCGATGCCATGACAAAATTCTGCAAAACAAAAAAGATTGCGCTGCAATCCATCGACCTGATCGGCTCACACGGCCAGACCATCTACCATAACCCTTCGGGCGTGCGATTCGGAAATAAACGCATCGGCTCAACGCTGCAAATCGGCGAACCATCCGTCATCGCCAAACAAACCGGCATAACCACCGTCGCCGACTTCCGACCCGCCGACATGGCCTGCGGCGGACAGGGAGCCCCGCTCGTGCCGTTTGCCGACTATCGCCTCTACGCCCATAAACGCCGCAGTCGTGCCGTCCAGAATATCGGCGGCATCGCCAATGTAACATGGTTGGGAGTCAATTCCACACCGTCGGATATCATCGCCTTCGACAGCGGCCCCGGCAACATGATCATCGACGCATTGACCGCAATCGTCACAGATGGAAAAAAGAAATACGACCGCAACGGCGCCATCGCCGCCAAAGGAACACCCTGCCGGTCAATTTTAAACGAACTCTTGAAAGATGCCTATTTCCGCCGCCGACCCCCGAAAACCACCGGCCGAGAAGCATTCGGCCAGGCCTACAGCCAACGGTTATATAAAAAATGTCTCGCAAAAAAACTATCCGCCGCCGACATCCTCGCCACCGCGACGGCCCTGACGGCAACCACGATCGCAAATGCCTATCGCCGCTTTCTGCCCACCCTGCCGGATGAAATCATTCTCTGCGGCGGCGGCGCTCACAATCGAACGCTCGTACGCTTCTTACAGCAGGAGCTTGAAAACACCGCCGTCCTGACCACCGGCGATTTCGGCATTCACCCGGACGCCAAGGAAGCGGTGTCATTCGCCATCCTGGCGTGGGCGACCATCAAAGGCATTGCCAACAACGTACCCGCCGCGACAGGTGCCAATACAAACACAATTACAGGAAAGATTATCCCCGTCCCATGAAACATAACAGAGCCCAACTGACAACCGAAAAACGAAACAAACGCAGTCAAAACATCGACCAGTTGACAACCCGGCAAATCGTCAGCGTTATCAACGATGAAGACGCCCTCGTCGCCCCAGCGGTCGCCAAAGAAAAGACCCGCATCGCCAAAACCGTCGAGATGGTCGTGGACCGTCTTCGCCAAGGCGGACGACTCTTTTATGTCGGCGCCGGCACCAGCGGTCGACTCGGCGTCCTCGACGCCTCCGAATGCCCGCCGACCTTCGGCGTTAAGCCCTCATTGGTCCAGGGCATCATCGCCGGCGGCAAACGCGCCCTCACCCGTTCCATCGAAGGCGCCGAAGACAGCCCCGAGGCGGGAGCGGAAGCCATCCAAAAGAAAAAGCTCACCACCAATGACGTCGTCATCGGCATCGCCGCCTGCGGACTGACGCCTTACGTCCACGGCGCACTGAAATACGCAAAAAAAATCGGCGCTGCCACCGCCTTTATCACCTGTGCCCCCGAAGCCGTCCACCATATCGGCGCCGACATCATCATCAAACCCAACGTCGGCGCCGAAGTCGTCACCGGCTCAACCCGCATGAAAGCCGGCACCGCCACCAAGCTGGTGCTCAACACCATCACCACCGCAACGATGATTAAACTCGGTAAGGTGTACGGCAACCTCATGGTCGATGTCAACGCCAGCAATGAAAAATTAAAGGATCGCTCCATTCGCATCGTCCGTGAATTGACCGAGCTCAGCAAACCGAAAGCCGCCGCCCTGCTCAAACGTGCAAACGGAAAAGTCAAACCCGCTATTGTCATGCATTTTCGCGACGTGGATTTCAAAACCGCTCAACAACGACTCAAACAACACAACGACCTCCTGCGTGACGCCATAAAGGACACCCTATGATTGCCTCTGCCTCAATCAGCCACCTTGACCTGTCCATCGTTGCCGCCGCTGTGGCAATGCTGTTTATCATCTCGTACTTTTTCGGCCGCAAGGAAGCCGACACCGGCGACTTCTTTCTCGGCTCCCGAAAAATCCCCCCGCTGGTGGCCTGCCTGTCATTCGTCGCCACCGAAGTCAGCGCTCTGACCATCGTCGGCGTCCCGGCAACCGCCTACAGCGAAAACTGGCAATACCTGCAGTTCTTCATCGGCTCAGCGGCCGCGCGAATCGTCGTCTGCTTCCTGTTCATACCCATCTTCTACAAATACGACTGCACCAGCATCTACGAATACCTGCGTCACCGCTTTGGTCCGCAAACGCAATACGCCGGTTCAGCCTTTTTCTTTGTCACGCGTCTGATCGCCTCCGGCGTACGACTCTACGCGGCCTGCATGGCAGTCGCCATCATTTTCGGCTGGCAACTGCTCCCCACGATCCTCCTGTTTACGCTCGTCAGCATTATCTTTATTGCCTTCGGCGGCATTAAAGCTGTCGTCTGGGCCGGCGCCTATCAGGCCATCGTCTTTTTCGCCGCCGGCGCGGTCCTGCTGATCTATCTGCTCAGCCAGGTGCAAGGCCCGCTCGCCGACGCCCTGCAAACGGCCTCCGCCGCCGGACGGCTAAGCGTCTTTGATTTCAGCTTCGAACTCAACCGCCCCACCAGCTTCTGGGCGGGCACGGCCAACGCCTTCTTCATCGGGCTGGCCGTCTTCGGCACCGATCAGGAAATGGTCCAGCGGCTGCTGACCGTCGAAACCCGCCAGAAAAGCCAGCAAACCATTTTTATGACCATCGCCGGCGCGCTGCCGGTACTGTGTTTGTACCTGGCCATCGGCACAGGTTTTTACATCTTCTACCAGCAGCATCCCGACATCACCGCCCCCGCGCAGGCCAAAGAAGTCCTCTCCCACTTCATCCGAAACTCCCTGCCTCAGGGTCTGAAAGGACTGCTGCTGGCAGCGATCATTCTCGCCAGCATCGATTCACCGCTCAGCTCACTGGCCTCCTCGTTTGTCTCCGATATCTACCGAACCATCATTCGCCCCAAAGCAACGGAAAAACATTACCTGCTCATCTCGCGTTTTGGGATCATTGGATTCGGGTTAATTCTCGCAATCATCGCACTAGCCTGCTCACCAATCGAAAACATCCTCTGGTTCGCATTCCAGATCTTCTCAGTCACCGGCGGCGCAACACTGGGCATCTTCTTATTGGGTACACTCACCAAAACAAAAGCCAACATGGCTAATGTGGCCGCGATGATCATCAGCACGGCCGCCATGATTACCCTGCTGCTGTTAAAGCAATTTGACAAAATCGAGTTGGCCTGGAGCTGGCTCATCGTCATCGGAACGGCCACAACCATGCTGCTAAGCTGCGCCTTTGCCCGGCTCACAAAAAGCCCCCGCTCTTCGGAATAGATATGAATCCATAAAAAATGAGCACCGAAACAGAAACTTCGGTGCTCATACTCTACTAACCCCACATATCAATGGGTCCGCAGTGTGGTTATCTTGTAAATCCGCCGGCATGCTGGATCAGAAAATTGCCGTCCGGGATAATTATCCGCGGCTGCCGCGATACCCCTTGCCGTTATCTTATCCCTGACCGTTACCTTTGGCCTGAGCTTGACCTTTGCCCTGGCCCTTTTGGGTACCATCACAACTGCCCTCTTTTTTGCAGCTTCCGTCTTTCTCGCAACTGCCCGATTTTTCACAGGAACCGGCCTTCTTACATTCCTGCTTTTGTTCCTGTTTTCTTTGACAGGTCCCATTGCCCTTGCCGCCGCAACCCTTAGCTTCGGCAAATGACGAGAACAGGCCGACTGTAAATAAGACAACAGCGATTAATGCAATTCGTTTCTTCATGGTTGACTCCAAAAAATTAATTAGTATTTACAATTAATGTTTATGCGCGGTTATGTCGCTTCACGATCGAAAGAGACGATCAGGCTCGCGAGATTTCACCACCCTTAAGGGTGTTTCCATCAACGATACCTCTTAGACGCAGCCCGATTTGACACCCTGCGTCATTTTTTAAGTTTTTTTCAAATATTTCTTATCGGTCGTCGTAGAGTGGATAACCACGGTCAATGAGAAGTTCTTGACAAGACCTTAAAAACAGCTACGGTACATTAAAATTTACCAAATAAAGGACCACCGAACATGCAAAAATCGCCTTTGAGCGATGAAAAACTGTTGCAGCAGGTTGCCGCCGGCGATGCGAACGCATTGGCACAGCTTGCCGCACGATATCAGGATATCGCCCTGTCGCTGGCCTTTCGAAATACGCAAAATTGGACCGATGCCGAAGATATCGCTCAAGAGGCCTTTATCCGCATTTTCAAATCTGCCCACAGCTACAAAGGTCTGTCCGGATTCAAGACCTGGCTGTATCGAATTGTCGTCAATCTCTGCACCGATCACCACCGAAGAACAAAATCCAATGTCTCATTGGAAGCGATCAACGCCGATTTTGCCGCCCAAGCCGATCCGGACACACTCCAAGCGGCAGAAACCGCCCAAATCGTCCAAAAAGCCGTCAATGAACTGCCTGAACGGCAGAAAATCGTCCTGATATTGCATCGTTACGAAGACTTAACCCACGCCCAGATCAGCGAAGCCACCGGCTGGACCCAATCGGCCGTCGAATCGCTGCTGGTGCGGGCTTACGGCAATTTAAGGGTAAAACTGGAAAATTTCAAAAAAAGTATCGAATAAACCGCCGGTTCAAACCGGCCGCTGCGTCTAAATACAGTAAGGATGATGCGATGGAACATGTAAACGAAACAGAATGGAATGCCTGGTTGGCAGGCACCTGCAAAGCGGACCGAGCCGCCTGGATTGCCGAACACGTCAACACCTGTCGGGCGTGCCGTCAGCAAATGGAGGCGGTGCGCGACCTCGAATCCATGCTCGCAGGCTGGCAGGTGGACGCCGCCGGACATGAGATCATTGCAAAAATCAAACACGCCGCTCAACAGACGCAAGCAGACGCAAACTCAACCATCCGTTTGTCTCACCGCCGCCTCGGGGCGTACGTTAGCCGCGTCGCCGCAGCCGTACTGATTGGCGTTTCACTGGGACATTTCGCCGGCAAAAACAGTGCCCAAAGACACATCGCCAAACAGCAAGGCTTTACGGTCGATACCACTCCCGGCTATCTCGCAGCGTTGGACCTGCAATTTGCCAGCGATTTGACATGGTCTGTCCTGGAAACCGAGCACGCTAACGCGGAGGATCAGCAATGAGAAAATCACTCAATGCAGCGATGTTTATCGTCATGGTCCTGACCGGTTGGCTGATCGCCTACTGGATGACCCGCTCGCGCGCGATCGCAAGCTTCCAACAGGACAACCCCGTTTGGATGCAGAATGTCTCCGAGGAGATTGTTGGCACCGAAGAAACTTTCTGCCAGTGGATGAAAAAAAACACCCGGGCCCTCAAACAACAACAGCTGGAACTGGGCCAACTGCTGGACGATTCCCAATCAACAGACCAAAGCATTTTACAGCAGGCGGAATTGATCGCGCTCACGCACGAAGAACTCTTACGCGGCGTCGGTGCCCATCTTCAAACCATGCGGTCGTCTTTGCCCGATGCACAGAAAAAACTGCTCACCGGATTCTGCCTGCAAACCCTGCGCGGACCAATGCACCGCGATGGACGCTGCATTCAGGACCAGGGATGCATGCAGGGTCAGGGGTGGATGCAGCAAAATCAAGACAAACACGCCGGCCGCGGAAATGGATTCAGACGACAACAACGTCAGGGGCGTTGCGGCCTGACACGCAAACTGCAATTAACCGACGAACAACTCGCGATTGCCGCACAGAAAGACCCCGCCTTCGAACAGGATGTGCAGCAGTCGCAAAGCCAACTGCTGACAGAACGCCAGGCACTCCGGTCACTGCTCGAAAACAACCAGGAGCCAAACGGCCAGATCACCCAACAAATTGAACGCATCATCACCGCCCATAACGCACTGGAAAAACGGCTCATCAGCTATGTGTTAATCATGCGTGAGCACTTCACCGCCCAGCAGCAAAAACGCCTCATCGGCCTGTGCCAAAGGAATTGCAGCACAGCACCGTAACCTCACCGACGCCCGACCTCTGAAACAGTGAAAACGCCAGATGAACCCCAATCTCCATGCCGTAAAAGTTCTCAAAAAACACGAAAACGGGTTTTTGACAAATGGAGACCTTTTTGTTAGAATGGGATTTGCAAGCAAGGTGGATTTCGCGAAAGGATGGCCCATGCGATTATTTGTAAGTCTAGGCGAAAGCAGCGTTAACGAGTTGAAATTTGACCGCGGGCCGATCTACGTCGGACGACAAATGGGCAGTCAGGTCTTTTTACCGGACAAATCCGTTTCCCGACAGCACGCCGTTTTCTACACCACCAAAGACGGCTCATGGATCATCGAAGACCTGGGCTCCTCCAACAAAACCTACATCAACAGTCAGGCCATTCATAAAACAGAACTCAAGCATAATGACGTCGTTCGCATTGCCGACTTTCTCATTCGTGTCAGTCTCGAAGACGATGAGGACCAAAACCGGCAAACCGAAATGGAAGACACACTCATCGGTCACCAGCAGATCCGACGGGACCTGCACACGGTGGAACGGAATCTGGCCGCAGGCGACGCCCCGCCGCTTAAATTCCCCGCCAAACGCATGCATTCGTACCACGATGTCTTATATGCCATTTGCCAGCAAAAAAGCCTGGACAAACTATACCAGGCGTTTATGGACATCCTCTTTCGTCAGTTTAAAGCCATGGATGTCTGGATGGGCATGCGCAAGGAAGTCTCCGGGCCGATGGACATTCAGGGCGGCAGAAAACTAACCACCGAGCATGTCGAAAAACAGGAACTGGCCGTTCCCGCCAGCCTCGATGAAGCCATGGCAAAAAATAAATACCTGTTGATTCATCAACTCCCGCGTCAGATTGCCAACCGCGGCATCCGGTCGGTCATCATCGCTCCGATCATGGTCGGCCAGGACAACCACGGCATCGTTTACATTGAAAACTCCAAAGAACACTCCCACTACAGCTTGCCCGATCTGGACTATCTGATTCTGCTGACGATCAATGCCGGGTACATGATTACCAAGATGGGATAGGTTACATCCGCCAACATCGCCAGCGCCAATGCATAACGGACAGACTTCTCGTCCCAGGAAGCTCCTGATTATCGGGCCAACAAAAAAGGCTCTCAAAAAAAAGGACTGGATTCGCCCGATAAAAACCCTTCCCTCGCACACGAACCATGCTTTTTAGAATATCGTCACATGAATATGCTGTAAAAGAAAAAACAGCCTTTCGCCGGAACAAACCTTTGACGATATAGTCCCGAAATCGTTTTAGCGGACTAATTCAGTGAAGATAAACACAGAAGCACAAAACAATCATGTTGTATGGATGATGCTCAGCCTGCTCACGCTGGCAGGCGGTCTTTCTGCAGCCGCTTCGCCGAATCCGGACAATCTGTTCGATATGTCGCTGGAAGATTTGATGGAGATCCCTGTGATCGTCTCCGCTTCCCGACTGCAGCAGAAAATGACCGAGGCCACCGTCCCGATCAGCATTATCAGCGACGAAGACATCCACTACAGCGGCCTGACCAACATTCCGGAAATTCTGCAATTCACTCCCGGCGTCGATATTATCCCGCTGGACAGAGGCCGATATGCCGTCGGCGTCCGCGGACTGCATGAGTTTATCGCAGACCGCACGTTAACCCTGATCAACGGGCGAATGGCAGACAGTCCGATTTTCGGAGGCTCGGAATTCTATCGATATCCCATTTTAATGGAAGATATCGAACGCATCGAAATCGTACGCGGTCCCGGCGGAGCCGCATGGGGCGCCAACGCCTTCACCGGCGTCATCAATATCATCACCAAAGCCCCCGGCGCCAACCCCGGATGGTTGCTGTCGTCAACCGTCAATGAATATGGTGACACCTACAATCACATCCGATGGTCTGACCGGAAAGACCGATGGAGCTGGCGGATGTCGGTGGGATATGAGGAATTCGAAGATTCCGACGCCGCCGGAGCCGGACAGATGAATCTTTCGGTCCCGGCCATAGCACCGCTAATCGGTTTCGACAGCTATAAAGCACAGGATTATGCCCGAAATCTCCGGCTGGACACGGAATTCGCATATGACTATTCAGATGAAACCAAACTATCATTCGGAGCCGGATATTCACATCTGGAAATGGGGGATTGGGAATTGCTGGGCTATCATCCCGGCGGTCGTGCCTGGCATGAAACCGCACGCAGCTTCGCCAAAATCCAACATACCTACGATGATGAAACCAGCGGCTATATTCAATGGAGCGGAAACTACAATAACTCCAAACAGCCGTCACTGTTTAAATGGTTGACGATGGAAAATGACATCGAGGCCCAATTAAATAAACAACTGGACAACCACGCCCTGTCAATCGGGGGAAATGTTCGATTCACGCATATTGATACCGATGAGCGGACACCGGAAAGCCTGGTCTTTGAAGGCAGCCCGTTTAATGAGACCACCGCGGGAATCTTTTTGATTGACCGCATCGACGTCGCCGACAACCTGAAACTCGAAGGTCAGTTCCGCAGCGACTGGTACTCAGAAACACATCATGACTGGTCCACCCGCATCACCGCCATCTATGCACTGGATGAAACAAACGACAACAATCTGCGATTCAGCTTCGCCAAGGCCTTTCGCACACCATTCTTGAACTTGCGGAATAATCAAATCAGCCGGGTGTATCATCCTGGGCTGACTGACTATCTGTTTAATGTGGACAGCACTGCAAATTTGAAAAATGAAGAAACCTGGTCACTGGAAATGGGCTATTCCTGCAAGTTGGACGAAGGCATTCTATTCCGTACCGACGCCTATTACCAGCGATTCGAGCACCTCATTGGCTTTGAAAGCAACCCCGGACTCCCAGTCACTTTTTCCGCCGACAATATTGACGGCGCCGATTCATGGGGCATTGAAACCGAATTAAGTTTTCAGAACAAGGTCGGAAAATTATCACTGTGGCACAGCTATAACGATTTCCAGGAAGACCAGTCGCATCAAAAAGTCCGCACCTATCTGCCTGCGAAACACAAAGCCGGTATCACCGGACGCTTATTTTTACAGGAGGCGTGGTGCCTCAACGCCAATTATCGCTACACCGATACAACCGACGTCGTCGGAGAGACAACCCTCTTCCCCATCGAAGCAAATCACCGTTTGGACCTGACACTCTCAAAAGAATTTACCAAACAGAGAGGTGAGTTCATGATCGGCGTCTCGGACCTGCTGAACAAAACACAGGGACCCAATCACGGTTCAGGCGCGATAACCGCCTATGAGACCCCGGGCCGAACCTTCTTTACCCGCCTGCAATTGCGATTCTAATCGCTCGCACCCCACCATTCGATCAGACACAAAAATACAGAACCGACAACACCGCAGCAATCCACACCGCCGGCTTAATCTCAAAAAGTTTCCCCGTTTATACCTGAATCAGCGTAGACCCAATATACTTTAATGAATCGAGCCACTTTCCCGACAGTCCGACAAACACTCGATAACTGCCCATTATACCGGAGGTTACGGTAAATCATAAAGAAAGACACCCAAGACAAACCCTCAAAATGAAGATATTTTTTATAATTAATAGTTGACTTGCCATGGATAAATCAGTATATTATGCTAGAAACCGGTTGCTAATGATCTTCAGTGCTTTTAAAAAAGGTGTTATCGCAGAAATCGAAAGAACTTTTTTTATTGGGGAGGCAGTGTTATCAAGGAATAGAATCGTATGATTGTATCTGGTGGGGTTAATCGCTGTTGCACAACGCGGAATTTGAGCTATTTAAACCGTTTGGCCGCGGGTTAACCGAAAAAAAATGGGGCGTAACATGTCATCCCCATCTAATCTGTCTGTGTTAGAAAGGAGACGGTGATTTATCATGTCTACAAAGTTTACGAAATCAGCAATGGCGATTGTGGTTATTTTCTTGTTGGCATACGGAAGTGTTTATTCCGACATTATCTGGTCGGATGAGTTTGATGGATCCAAAATTGACAAAACGATCTGGACGTACGATGTGGGCGGACACGGGTACGGCAACGGTCAACTCGAATACAACACCGCCCGACAGGAAAATTCGTATATCGAAAACGGAAGCCTGGTCATTGAAGCACGCCGTGAAAACTATTTCGATAATTCATTCACATCCGCTCGGATGATGACACAGGGGCGATTTGCTTTCAAATACGGAACGCTTGAAGCCCGGATAAAATTCCCTGACGTCGGCAATGGCCTGTGGCCGGCCTTCTGGCTGCTGGGCAATAATTTCCCCGGCGTAACCTGGCCCGAGTGCGGCGAAATAGACATCGTCGAGATCGGCTCAAAAGCGGGCATCGACGAAGGCGTTCAAAACAAGAAAATCAACGCCGCAATACACTACGATACCGTCGATGACGGAACGTTCGATCCCGACACGTATGATTATGATGCATCGTGGATTGACGCCACCGTCGACCTGAACCTCGATTACCACCTCTATAAACTGGAATGGACACCGACAGAAGTAACCGCTTCTCTGGACGGCACCCCGTTTTGGACATTTGATATCACCGCTGATTATCTTCGCGAATTTCATCAGCCGTTTTTCCCCATCCTGAACATTGCAATCGGCAGTTGGCCCACCGGTTATACGGGGATCTATGATCCCGCCGGCATAACCGCCCCGCTGCCGGGAAAGATGTATGTTGACTGGATCCGCCTCGAAGACAATGGATTTACGGAAATTTACATGGGCGCCGACACCCAGGAGAACGGCATCTTTGGTGTCTTCACCGAAACAATACCAGTCGACAATGCGCTCGTTTACGGAGATGATACCGATCCGGAGTTTCCTTACGGACCGGAAGCCGCCGTATACCTGTGGGAGGACACGTTGACCGAATCTGCAACGCCGGCAACACCGTCAGAAGGCACCGAGTGCTGGACATTCGATGCCAGCGCCGGCGGCTGGTATGGACTGGGCGTTTTTCTTCCCAATTTCCGCAATATGAAAAACTACTCCGACGGCTATCTCCATTTTGATATCCAGACAACCCTGACCAACGCGATGAAGGTTGGCATTAAAAGCTCACGGGCCGGCGAGTTCTGGCTGCCTTTGGGCGACGAAACCGACGAGTTCGGATTTGCCCGTGACGGACAGTGGCAGTCGGTTAGCATTCCGCTGAACCGCTTCGCAAATACCGACTTCAACACGATTCACCAGATATTCATGCTTGCGGCCGATTCGGCGTCTGCGTCAACAACGATAGCCATTGATAATATCTACTGGGAACCCAGTGTCATAAGACCCACACCAGCCAACGGCAATTTCGGCGTCTACACCGAAACAACCGCCAATAAGGATGCCGGCGAATTCGGGTTGGGCGTTGACGGCAACTTTTTCATCTGGGAACACACCCTCAACGACGCCACACAGGACCCGGTTGAAGGCAGCGAATCCATCAGTCTGCAATCAGCCCCCGGTTTGAACTGGTTTGGTGCGGCCTTTACACCGAATGTAAAACACAACCTCAGTGCGTTCAGCTATCCCGAAAGTAAACTTCATTTTGCAATGAAAACCAGTTCCTCGGTCACATTCCAGGTGGGAATGAAAAGTGGAAACGCCGACGGGGTTGGACAAAAATGGATTCCCTTCGAGGCCGGCAGCGACCCGTATGGATTCGTCCGCGACGGGTCATGGCATGAGGTCGAGATACCGATGTCCGACTTCACCGCCGAAGTGGATCTTTTTGAAGTCGCCCAGCTCTTCCAGATATTGGGTACCGACGGACCGATTTCTGACATTGAAATTGATGATATCTATTTCACCGGCGGCGGGGATCCGTTGGTTCCGGATGGCGGCAACAGCAACACCCCTCCATCCGTCAGTATCACCAACCCCGTCAGCGGAACATTTTACAATCCGGGGGACACTATCACGATTGCAGCCGACGCCGAGGACTCTGACGGAACGATCACGAAAGTCGAGTTCATGGAAGGGCTCAACCTGTTAGGAGAAGACCTGACAAGCCCGTACAGTTATACCCTCAACAATGTCTCGGAAGGAACGTATACCTTCAGAGCCAAAGCGACCGACAGCAACGATCTCTCGCGTACGTCTTCACCGGTAACGGTTTATGTGGGCACGCCGCAACTGAGCGAGATCAGCGTATCCCCATCGACAGCAACCATCGAAGAAGGAAAGATTAAGCAGTTTACCGGTAAAGGATTTGATCAGTTCGGTCTGGAATTCCCTCTGCCGTCCGGCCTTCTGTGGTCCGTTTCCGACGGTGGAGTGATCGACGAAAACGGAAACTTTGCCGCCGTCGATGTCGGCGGACCGTACACCGTTACCGCAGTCGATGCGGAAAATGGAATTCTATCCGGTACGGCTAACGTCACGGTATTTGCCGGGGGGCTCTGTACGGGACAGCCGGCCAATGGCGATTTCACATGGGAAGCCAGCGGAATAGCCGACAGCCCGACCCTGACATTTGTCCCGTCCGCTCCCGGAATCGGAAACACACTATTGCTTCTTTACTATTCAACGAATCCGGAAGCCACATTCCCGGGGTATAATGTAGAAGCAAACGTCCCCTTCCCGATAGCAAATGCGGGCCCGGATGATATCGTCTACTTCTATTACACCTACAATACGCCGAGCGGTGAACAATCTACCTTTAGCAACAAACATGTCTTCCAGGTAGGCAATTGCCCCGCGATCGTCGCCAGCGATTTCGACAACAGCGGCCGAGTGGACATGTCTGATTTCCTCCGTCTGTCAACATACTGGATGGATACCGATTGCGATGCGTCCAACAATTTCTGTCAGGACGCTGACCATGTCGGAGATGGTGACGTCGATATCTATGATCTGTACTTACTGGCCTATAGCTGGCTCAAAGAGGGAAGTTCCGGCAGCGCTCCGGGCATTTCTCCGTTGATCAGTATAACCAGCCCTTCAGAAGGCAGAATCTTCCCGCTCAACACGGCGATTACGATTGAAGCCGATGCCAGTGATGCCGATGGAACCATCCAACGAGTTGAGTTCTATGAAGGCCTCAACTATCTGGGCGAAGATACAACAAGCCCTTACAGTTTCATCTGGTCAGACGCAGCAAGCGCTCCGGAAGGCGAATATGTTCTCGCCGCCATTGCGATTGATAATGACGGTCTCTCGAAAAGTGCCGACCCGGTAACGATTAGCATCCAAGAGTTCACGCCAACGGAATTAATTACCAACGGAGGCTTTGAAACCGGCGATCTGACCGGCTGGACACCCAGCCTGATCGGTGACGGTTCGACGGCGGTTTGCACGGACGAATCGCCCCGCACCGACCTGTATTCGGCAAAGTGTATCACCGACTGGCAAGGCGGCACCGGTGTCAAGTCCGAAATCCTCCAGACAGCAACCGGGCTTTCCGGCGGCACCGGCTACACCTTTGAAGTCTGGGTCAAAGGCTCAATGGGGGTCGGTGGAGTCGCATGGGCTGAAATCAAATGGCTCAATGGCACCGGCGGCCAAATCGGCAGTACCGGATTGATTAGCCTCTTTGGAGGACTCTCCAATACCGCCTATACGAAAAAAGGCGGCACGTATACAACTCCCGCCGGTACGGCCAGCGCACTGATTTCAATCCGTGTGGAAGGCGGAGCATTCGCGGCCTACAATACGCTGTATATTGACGATGTGTACCTGTCGAATTAACGACAGGCATGACTGATTAAATCGGGGATAACGAAACGGAATCAACCACGTTTCGTTATCCCAATATTAAGAGATCTGCGACGCCAGAAGAAACAAAATCCCCGTCAGCCCCGTCCCCTCCCCGTAATCTTCACAATCTGCAGCGAAAGCGAGAGACGAAAAAATTAACAACCCCAACATTACCGGGGATAACATAACAAGCATATACCTTACTCATGGCTGATCGCCTCCATTTAAAAACTCCCTTAATTTTGTCCTCATTTTAAGCAATCCCCCCAATCCGCAACCCTGATCTGAAATTCCAAAGATACTATATGCCCGAAAATCGGTTATTCAGGACAAGACGCATGGACTTTTATAGTCGAGAAAATTCTACAATTTTTCCTTGAATAAGGCTTGAAATCCGCTTTAATATGTGTATATTACTTAATTCTTAATGCGGGTGTAGCTCAGCGGTAGAGCGTCACGTTGCCAACGTGAATGTCGTGGGTTCGAATCTCATCACCCGCTCTTTTCGGAGGGATAAAACTCGCTCCTGGACTGGCGAAAGGATTTGAAAGGGTTTGTTTTCGCCCCTTCAGGAGTTGCCATTATCCATAACGAATATTATATTGCAGTACCGATTATAAGAATTGAATAATTACATAGCTTTTGCGAGATATCGGCTAAAAAGTCTGGCGTTGGTCGCATAAGTGTTTGGAAAGCTCGACACGGGTTTTTGGATGCTTGCGGCCGCGGATTTTTGATTCCGAGGCCTTTTTTATTGCCAAAAAATAAGATTAAAACGCGACTTTTACCATGAAGAGCATGAAGCACATGAAGAAATACAAAAAAATACTTCATGATCTTCATGTACTTCATGGTTAATAACCACGTTAATCATCTGAAATACTTAATTTAACACCCGTTTAGGAGTTCAGCGATGGCTGCCAAAGAAGAGAAAACTGAAGAAACAAAAGACGCGATCAAAAATGTCGTGACCGTCACGGATGCCGGTCCCTGCAAGAAGAAAATCGAAATCGAGATTCCCGCCGAGGCCATCCACGAAAAACTGGACTCAAAGTACCAGGAACTCAAGAAAGACGCCGAAGTCCCCGGCTTCCGAAAAGGCCGTGCCCCGATCCGCCTGCTGGAAAAGCGGTTCGGCACCGATATCAGCAAACAGGTCAAACTGGAACTGCTGGTGGAAGCCAGCGAAGCGGCTCTGAAAGAGAACGAAATCGATACGCTGGGCGATCCGGATATCGATCACGAATCCGTCGAACTGCCGGAAGAAGGTCCCATGAAGATTGAATTCGAAGTCGAAGTTCGGCCGGAATTTGATCTGCCGGATCTGGAAGGCATCGAAATCGAAAAGCCCAAGGTCGAAGTCGACGACGCAAAGATCGACGAAGAGGTCACCGCCCTGTGCAAACGCGCCGGTGTCTGGACGCCGAAAGATGGCGGCGCCGAGATGGACGATCAGGTCATTGCCGACGTCGTTCTGATTACCGAAGGCTCCGAAGATCACGATCAGCGTGAAAACATCGAAATCACTGTTCGCGAAAAGGGCTTTGTTGCAGGCATCCCGGTCGAAGGGCTGGACAAACTGCTGAAAGGCGTCAAGCACGGCGACGAAAAGAAGACCACCGTCGAAATCGCTGACACCTTCTACAACGAAGAACTTCGCGGCAAGAAAGTCGACGTCACCATCGAGGTCAAGGAAGTCAAGTCCATGGTTCCGGCTGAATTGAACGAAGAACTGTTCAGCCGCCTGAACGTCGAAGACGAAGACGATCTGAAGGATAAGATTCGCGAACAGATGAGCCAGCAGGCCGAACAGCAGGCACGTGCGGCCATGAGCCAGCAGGTGCATGCATATCTGCGTGACAAGATTGACTTTGAACTGCCCGCCGACATCGTTGCCAGCCAGGCCATTTCGATTCTGCAGCGGCAGTATTCGAACATGCTGATGCAGGGCATGGGCAAAGAACAGGTTGACGAACAGATGGATCAACTCAAGGCTAACTCTGACCAGCAGGCTGCCGAACAGATGAAAACATTCTTCATCATGGACAAACTGGCTGATACGTTCGAAGTGGAAGTGACCGAAGAAGAGATCAACGGTCATATCGCTTACGCCGCGGCGATGCGTGGGCGTCGGCCCGAAAAGATGCGGGAAGAACTGGCACGCGACGGGTCACTGGCCCAGTTTACGCTGCAGATTCGCGAAGAAAAATGCATCGAAAAGATCCTGGAAAAAGCCACGATCAAAGAAGTCGATGCGGTGAGCGATAAGCCGGCCGCGAAGAAGACGACCAAAAAGAAAACCACGAAAAAGGCCGCGGCTAAGAAGGATGACGCTGACGACAGCAAGCCGGCTGCTAAAAAGAAAACGACGAAGAAGAAAACCACCAAGAAGAAAGACGCGTAGTTCGTTTTCCGCTTTAAGTTATCAAAGGCCGACGGGTTTGACCCGCCGGCCTTTTTTTATGCGCTTGTTTTTTATAAAGAGCCTCGCCATACACCTCAGCTACGTGTTCAAACACGCAACCTCTGGATACCCGCCTTCGCGGGTATGACAAACTGACTGTTACCGGACAATCAGCTTTTTGCCGCGGATGATGACGCCAGCCTGATCGCGTCCGACGAATGCGTTGCCGGACGGTTCGATGGTACAGGTATCCGGGGCTGAACCGTCGGTCGGCGGTTTATTGGGCCAGGTAATCATGATCTTGTTGTCTTTGAGTTTCCATTTGGCCTCGGGCTGAAATGCAATGCGGCCCTTGGGCAGCAGGTCGATGATCTTCTCGTCGCCGTAGTTGTAAGACAGCCGCCAGCTTCCGATCATGTCATCAGCTTTCACATTGGCTTTTTCAGTCGTCATCGGATTGGCTTTACTGAGCGGTTCGCCGACGACCGGCCATCCGTCTGCACCCCAGTAGATCGGTCGAATCTGCAGAATCCGCTGGTTTTCCAGGTGGAAGGTGTCGTAGGTGTGGTGAACGATCCAACTGCCCTTGTCGGTGGTCAGAACGGAATTGTGGCCGGGGCCCCGCCAGTTGTCGTTGTTACTGAGGACGAGTGTGCCGCCGTCTTTGACCATGGGTTTTCCGGTAAAGTCGATGTAGGGACCAAGCGGATTTTCCGAACGGCCCACCATGACGCGATAAGTGCTTTCGGCGCCGTCACAGCAACTGTCAAATGAGACGAACAGATAATAGTAGTCTTCGTGGTGAACCATGTAGGCGCCTTCGACTGCGCCCGAATGACTGGGGCGCGAGGCGACGGAAGAAATATCGGGCTGCTTATCCAGGGGTTTTCCGGTTTCAGGATTCAGCTCGATGGATTTGACGCCGCCCCAGAAGGACCCCCAAACCATAAACGCCCTGCCGTCGGCCTGCTGGAATGCGGCGGGGTCGATGGCGTTAAAATCACACGTGCCGGGGAAGGACTCCATGACGAGACCTTGATCGACCCATTTGTAGTCCGGCGAGGTGTGGTCCAGCGTGCTGTTGGTCGCCACGCCGATGACCGACCGCTGGCTGCCAAAGGAGGAGACGCAGTAATAGACGAAGAACGTGTCGTTGAGCTTGACGATATCCGGCGCCCAGATGCCCTGGGTTTCGGGGATGGTCTTTTTGGACCAAGCGGGGACGGGTGTGTCGAAGACGGTGCCGATTTTTTCCCAGTCCACCAGATTGGTCGAGTGGTAGACGGGCAGTCCCTTGCCAGTGGCAAAGATGTAGAAGGAGCCGTCTTCGGCCTGGATGACGGCGGGGTCGGGCATGCCGAGCAAAACGCCCTCTTTCGCGTAAACGGACGGGGCCAGCAGACAAGCCGCGGCCAGTGTGAAAAGTACCAATGATCTGAACATAACAACCTCCATGAATTTTAGCTTACATTCTCATTGTTAAACTGTTTCAAGAATTTAGCATGAAACGGGCCTTCTGAAAAGACTTTTGCGACAGATAATCACAGATTAAGGCGAATTTCAGTTGTAGAAAATGGGTTTGTTTGGGTTTGTTTTTGGCTGCGCCAGTTCGGAGTTCGTTGTTCTTAGTTCTTAGAAGACAATCGCTTATGGCGATTTTGCCGGGTTTTGAAATGGGTTTGTTTTGCGTAAAAGGCAACCGCAGATTACACAGATTTTCACGGATTATTTGCCATAGAAAACACAGAGATTCACCGAGGATTAATAAAATTACTGATAACTGCCGGCTGATCATTTTGTTTGGCTCCTTCGTTTTTTCCTTTTCAAAAAACATGTCCCCCCATACTTAGGACGATCGTGCGTATTTGGTCCGGAAATTGGCTATCTGGAATACTTTATCCTGTTTTAAGTGCTTGTTATCACTGGGGTAAAAAATATTTTGTTTTTTTTGAGATAGCAAGATAGTGCATGCAGCATTTGTCCGATCTGGACGCAAAGCGTCCAGATCAGACAGTGAATAGTTACTAGTGAGCAGTGAATAGCACAAAGGTTTTTCCGCAGAGGCTTGAGGGACTGGAATGTGGTTGATTTGTGGCGATTGCTGGGTAGAATGGGGGGCTAAATGATTATTGAATCATGATTATTACAAGACGACGGTCGGAATTGGTCGCAAATACGGACGATTACACGGACGGACACGGACCGGCACTTATGGGGGAGGACATGATATTTTAGTTCTGCCTCAATCGAGCATGACGAACCGAGCGATGCTGATGGAAAGAGAAGAAACGATATTTTTACAGGAATTTAACAGACTCTATTTGGAAACACTTTTATGTCTAAAAAACTCTACGTTGGAAACTTGAGCCCTGACGCAAACGATGCGAGCTTGAAAGCGTTATTTTCCATGTTCGGGACGGTGGAAAGAGCCTATATCATTCCCGATCCCCAAACGGGAAAATGCAAGGGGTATGGTTTTGTTATCATGGGCCAGGAAACTGAGGGGCAGGCGGCTGTTGAAGCACTGAATGGGAAAAAGTGCGGCGAGTTTACGATTAAGGTTGAGGCGACCAAGGGTAAAGGGGGGAAATGAGTGCTTGCGGGACATCGAATCCCGTCGGGCAAACTGCCTCACGGAGTTGAGGGGGTTAATGGGACATGTTCATCACAGGGTTAACGCAATCGTGGCGCTGCCGCTTCACGCTTCTGTTTGAGAATTGCTCCGGGACGGTTTTAGGGAAAAATGTTGTTGAAAAACGGGGGTATTGGGAGTAGAAACAGGGTCGATAACATTACTACTTGTCAAACACAGGAGGTTTTATGCGAATTCAGGGACGGACGTTGACGAACGTTGTTTTGATGGTTTTACTGGCTGGTTTTTCGGTTGGGTTTATGGGGTGCAGTGTGGGAGGCGGGCCGCGGAGCCGGTGGGGATGGACGCCGAATGTGCA
The DNA here is from genome assembly GCA_963675155.1 of Anaerohalosphaeraceae bacterium. GTDB lineage: Bacteria > Planctomycetota > Phycisphaerae > Sedimentisphaerales > Anaerohalosphaeraceae > 4572-13. The sequence goes on from OY775912.1 coordinate 4,097,077, forward strand.
GTTTGCCGATCCGAACAACCTGGGGACGCATTCATACGGGTTTGGGGGCGGTGAGGGATTCGGCATTTTCTATACGCTTCGCGGCGGGTCGATTGATATGGACCATACGCGCGGTGCGGCAGACCTGACGCGGTGGACGTATATCCGGGCGAAATCCACGATTGAAAAAGGCGGGAGCCAGTTTACCACCAGCCCGGCGTTTGAGATGACGACGAACAAGGTTCGGCTGGAGTACCCGGACAACTGGAACACCCTGTCGCAGACAGAAAAGGAACGGATTGCGCATGAGGCGGCGTTGATCATTGCGCCGGTGGTCGGGTACAACTCGACATTGTGGCATGAGATGATTACGTGGAAAGGCACGCACTTTTTCCTGATTGAGCCGGAGCATACGTCGGCGTTTTCGTGGGATGACCTGTATTCGAATTTGATGGGGGTTGAGCTGGCGATGGAAGCGATCAAGGCCGGGCATGTGGCCACGAGCGATTATAACCGTGCGATGACGAAGCTGATCAAGGAGGAGTTTGAGCGGCTGGAAGTTGTCTCTCGTGAGAAGACGCGGGCGATTACCGAGACGGTGCGCGGGACATGGTACACGACGGGTAAGCTGATGCGGCGGAATATGGATTCGGGGTACGATGACGGATTCGTAACGCCGTCGATTATTCCGGGATTTACGGATGAAGAGCCGATCTCGCGGGCGCTGCCGACATTTGACGGGCTGGATGCGTTGGGAATTAAGGTCAAATATACGATCAGCTCGGCGTATTTTGAGAACGGGAAGCTGAAAAGAATCGCCGGGACGAAAAGCTCGGTTGAGCCGGTGAAGCACTACCCGACGATTATGAAAAATATCGAACAGGAAGCGATTGAAAAGTACGGATATGAGATTCGATAAAAAATCATTTAGTCCTGAGTCTCCAGTCTTCAGTCCTTAGGGGTTCGGCTGCAGACTTTGGGTGGGTGCATTGCGTTTTATCGGGCAATTTATATCGCCGCGCTTTTATGCGGAATATTGTTGAAAAACGGGCTCAGAGGGAGTAGCTTTATGGGCATAGGAATGGCATAAAAATGGACTGTTTTAGTCAACTGACAGCCGGTAATTGCCGATAGAGAAATACCTTTAGGGAACTTGCTGCGGTCAAGGACCGATAACAGTCAAGAACGCAAGAATACAGGAACACAAGAACTCAGGAATAAGGATATATTATGCATTATCCATTGATTGGACAGGCCGAACAGAAGAATCACGCCATTGAACCGCGTAATCAGCAGGGTTATCAGCGGATGCGGGAAATGACGCTGGACGATATGCTGCTGGAAAACCGGATCGTCTTTATGATCGGCGAGATTAACTACCGGATGGCCACCGAGGTCATCATGAAGCTGCTGTACCTGGATAACCTGAAACGGGGTATCGAGATCAGCCTGTATATCAACTCGCCGGGCGGCAGCGTGGATGACACGATGGCGATTTATGACACGATGCGGTTTATCGGGTCGCCGGTTTCGACGTTTTGTATCGGGCGTGCCCAGTCGGGTGCGGCGATTGTGCTGGCGGCGGGTGCCGAGGGGAAACGGTATGCCCTGCCGCATGCGAAAGTGATGCTGCATCAGCCCTGGGGCGGTGTAACCGGGCAGGCCGAAGATATTCGCATTCAGGCCGAGGAAATTCTCAAGGCCAAGCAGACGATCAATGATCTGCTGAGCAAGCACACGGGACTGACACCGGAAAAGATCGCCGAAGAAACCGAACGCGATAAATATATGACTGCTGAGGAAGCTAAAGAGTACGGCTTGATCGACGAGGTTCTGGAAGAGCCGGAGAGAGACGAAAAAGACAACAAAGACAAAAAAGAAGAAACGAAAGACTAAATGAAACCGCAGATTACGCGGATTTCACGGATTATTTTGCCACAGAGATTCACAGAGAAAAATCTAAAAAATATCAGTGACAATCAGCGTACATCAGTGTCAAAAAAAGAATAAAGGAACTATTATGAGCCAGTTAGTACCAATCGTCATTGAACAGAGCGGCCGGGGTGAACGGGCGTATGATATTTATTCGCGACTGCTGAAGGATCGCATCATTTTTCTCGGCGGCGGCGTCGATGATGACATTGCCAACCTGATTATTGCGCAGATGCTGTTTTTGAGCAATGAGAACGATGAAGCGGATATTCATTTTTACATCAACTCGCCGGGCGGTGTGATTACGTCGGGGCTGGCGATCTATGACACGATGAAGTTCCTGCGCTGCGATGTGGCGACATATTGTGTCGGGCAGGCGGCGAGTATGGGATCGGTGCTGTTTGCCGGCGGGACGAAGGGTAAACGCTTTATCCTGCCGAACAGCCGGGTGCTGCTGCATCAGCCGCTGATTTCGGGTGTGATGCAGGGTCCGGCAACCGACCTGGAGATCGAGGCAAAGGAAATTCTGCGACTGCGTGAACGGCTGTATGATATTCTGTCGGAGCATACGGGCCAGGACGCCAAGAAGATCGAGAAGGACTGTGACCGCAACCTGTGGCTGGAAGCACAGGAATCCGTCGATTACGGACTGGCCGATCAGATTTTGAAAAAAGCCCCGCATGTTGCGAAAGACGATAAAGATTAAAAGTTAAAATCCAAAATGTAAAATTATGGATTCGCCCCTTCGGGCGATGCTTTTTATGGATAATTGATCATGGCACGAACGTTCAGCATTTTCGTATGTATTTGTTTGACAGTTTTGATATTGAGCGGCTGCGGGGGCGGGAACCAGAAGTCGCTGTGGAAACAAATCGAGACGTTGGAAGAGGAAAAAACGGCTCAGGCCATGCGAGCGGATACACTCCAGCAGGAAAACGAAACCCTGCGTCAGCAGGTTGACACGCTTTCCGGAATGGATAAGGGTGTTCGGCTGGAGCAACTGGATACACTGGCCAAGATCGAACTGGGCAAACGCACCGGGATTTACGTCAAAGAAAACACACCCGACCAGGGGGTTCTGCTGGTGTATGTCGAGCCAACCGATGCGCAGCAGGATTTCATCAAGGCTGTCGGGACGCTGGAGGTCGAGCTTTGGGATCTTGAGGCCGAGCCGGCGCAAGCCAGGCTGGCCGACTGGACGCTGACCCCGATGCAGCTGCAGCAGTACTGGGGCGGCAATGTGTTCGGCAGCTATTACCGGCTGTCTTTTTCGATTGAAGACATCATCACAGGTCACGAAAAAGATCTGACGATTAAGGCCGTGTTCACGGATCTGCTGAGCGGTAAGGTATTGCGGGATCAGAAAACGATCACCCACTAGCCGGGGCCACATTCAGCTAAGACGTACCGCCCCTCCGGGGCTCTTTTAAAACTTATCATTCCACAGACCGGGGGCTTACGCCACCCGGCTACTATATTACATCCCTTCGGGATTCCTTTCCTTCGCGGAATGATACTATTGAGTCTATTGGAGTCCGTCTTCCCTCCAGGGGCATTTTTTGAGATATTCGTCCCGGATATCCTGCGCAGACGGGGGATGGTTGGGGCCCTCGCTTATGCTGCCGCCGGAGTTCCAGATGCACTGGAAAAGTTTTTTGATTTTTGTCCAGCTACTCACTTTTTCATTTGATTCGTTTTTTGGGTTCTCCATCTTCCTTTTCCTTAACCTTCTAATGTCATGATTATTCGTTTACCGTTTTTTTTCGGGGGATGCGGGCAATAAAAAAAGCCTTCCGGGGAGTACATCCCGAAAGGCTTTTAAACAGCGACTATTTAAAGACTTAGATCAGGATTCTTCCTCCAGCCAAACACCCATCAGGCCCTGCGGACGATTGGTCATCTTATCGACGTGATTGACTTGGGCGGCGCGCACCGCGGCTGAGGTAAACGATGTGTATCCAATAATGTATTGATACAAATTCACAGCTTGTCCTCAATTGTACGCATGTTGAATCCTACTTCTAACTAGACAATAATACGATCTATCAAGTATGACGCAGATATGCAAGGATTCGTTACATGAATTTTAAAAAAATCTTGAATGCGACGTTATCCGCCGGCTTGTTTGGTGGTGTAGCCTTTGGACTGGAGGATTGGGATGAGGGCGTCGCGGTGGTCGCCCTGGATTTCGATGGTGTTGTCTTTGACAGTTCCGCCGGAGCCGCAGCGTGCTTTGAGTTCGCGGGCGAGGCGTTTGAGTTCGGCGGCGGTCAGGGGCAGGCCGGTGATGACGGTAACGCCCTTACCCTTGCGGCCCTTGGTCTGGCGGGAAACGCGGACGATGCCGTCGGTTTCGGGAATTTGATCTTCGGCGCCGCAGGTGCATTGGTCGACAGGCTGATTGCAGTCGGGGCACATTCTGCCGTGGTCGGTTGAGAAGACGAGGCCGTTGTTGTTATTGTTGAATTTCATGGTTTTATTGTATCACCCCGTTGGGGCTTTAAAAATAACATTACTCTTTTCGGAGGTTAAAACCTCCGGCTATTATATTACGCCCCTATGGGGGCTGTATCAAGTAAATTGCGGGCGAGACGGGCGCGTTCTCAATAAAAAAGCGGTCTCATTTTTCAATGAAACCGCTTTTGGGTTTGTTATTCTGCGTTTAAAAGTCGCTTACTTTTTGGCGGCTTCTTCTTCGCGTCGTTTGGCAATGATTTCTTCGGCCAGTTTGACCGGGACGCGTGCGTAGCGTGACATTTCCATGGTAAAGGTTGCCATGCCCTTGCTGAGGCCGCGAATGACGGTTGCGTACCCGAACATATTGGCCAGCGGCACTTCGGCGTTGACGACGGTGAAAGTGTCACGGTTTTCGGTGCCCATGATGATACCGCGACGGGCATTCAGGTCGCCGACAATCGCGCCCTGAAACTCTGTGGGCAATTCAAGCTCGACGGCCATGATGGGTTCCAGCAGACAGGGGCTGGTTTTCGTAAACGCTTCTTTGAACGCATTCCGTGCACAGATGCGGAACGCCATTTCACTGGAGTCCACGGCGTGATACGAGCCGTCATCGAGGCACATTTTGACACCGACAACTTCGTAACCGGCCAGCGGGCCCTTTTTCATGGCTTCCTGGAACCCCTTGTTGACGGCGGGGATATATTCGCCGGGGATACGACCGCTGACGATGTTGTCCTCGAAATCGTACACTGTCTCGGCATCGGTTTCCAGCGGGATCATGCGGCCAACAACGTGACCGTACTGGCCTGAACCACCGGACTGCTTTTTGTGTTTGTAGTTGTATGCGTATTCTTTTGTCGGGGCTTCGCGATAGCTGACGCTGGGAGCACCGACGGTGACTTCAGCTTTGAACTCACGCTTCATCCGTTCGATATAGACGTCGAGGTGCAGCTCGCCCATGCCGGCGATGATGGTCTGGCCGGTTTCGGGGTCGCTGGAGACGCGGAAGGTCGGGTCCTCTTTCATGAAACGGCTGAGGGCCTTACCCATTTTGTCCTGTGCGGCAGAGTCAGCGGGCGTAATCGACAGGCTAATCACCGGGTCGGCGACGAAAATACTTTCGAGCGAGTAGTTGATGCCGTCACCACAGAAGGTGTCACCACTGGCACAATCCACACCGACGAGTGCGACGATGTCGCCAGGGCCGGCGTCTTCGATGTCTGAGCGGTCGTTGGCGTGCATGCGAACGATACGTCCGATACGAGTCATTTTATTGGTGCGGGCGTTACGGTAGTGGCGGCCCTTTTCGATCTGGCCCTGGTAGATGCGGGTATAGGTCAACTGGCCGAAGGTTTCGTCGGCAATCTTGAAAGCCATCGCTACCAGCGGTGCGTCCTGATCGCATTCCAGCGGCACTTCGGTGCCTTCGTTGTCGTGGTCGCGTGCGAATGCCGGACGATCCAGCGGGCTGGGCAGGTATTCACAGACGGCATCCATCAGCGGCTGTACCCCTTTGTTCTTGAACGCAGAGCCCATCATCATTGGGACGATGTCGCGGTTAATGGTCGCCTCGCGGACGGTATCGTGAAGCATCTGCTCGGGAATATCTTTTTCTTCGAGCAGCAGTTCCATCATTTCATCATTGAACATGCTGAGTGCTTCGAGCATATCGTGCCGTGCGGCTTCAGCCATGTCCTTATAGTTTTCCGGGATCGGATTGCGAACGACTTTTTCGCCGCCTTCACCTTCGAATGACATTGCTTCCATCGTGATCAGATCAATCACCCCCTTGAAATCGTCGCCGGCCCCCATGTTGAGCTGGATCGGTACGATGTTGAGGCCGAGCTTTTCGCGGAGATCACGCTGAACGCGTTCCGGATCGGAACCGACGCGGTCCATCTTGTTGATGAAGGCGATTCGCGGTACGCGGTAGCGTTTCATCTGCTGGTCCACGGTGACCGACTGGCTCTGAACGCCGCCAACGGCACAGAGGATCATGACCGCCCCGTCGAGCACACGCAAAGAGCGTTCCACCTCAACGGTGAAGTCCACGTGGCCGGGGGTGTCGATGAGGTTGATGTACTTGTCGTCCCATTCCACCTGTGTCGCGGCTGAGGTAATGGTGATGCCGCGTTCCTTTTCCAGTTCCATAAAGTCCATGGTCGCCCCGCCGCCGGAAGAGCCCTTGTCGCCGTGGACTTCCTGCATGCGGTGAATACGACCTGCATAAAACAGAATTCTCTCGCTCAACGTCGTCTTGCCTGAGTCGATGTGTGCCGAGATTCCGATATTTCTGATTTTTCTAATGTTTTCCATTGTACTTCAATACTCTCGTTTATCTAAATCTTCATTTTGCCTTTATTTCGTTCCGGCGGCTCGCTGCCGGATAACTATACAGATACCACCCATTTCATCCATTGCTGAAAATCAAACGAAGGCGGTATGAACTAGCTTCCTCCGTAAAGTAGTAAAGATTCATCATATTACGGCAAAAATGGCGTTAAAATCAAGTTAATTTTTGGATTTTTTCTAAAAAACAAGAAAAACAGGCTTTTTTTGCAAAAAAATCCTGAGGGCACAGAGAGTCCTTCATTTTAGATATTCATTCGACCCTTTCAGGGTCGGGGTGTTTTGGGCACATTCACCCCGGGTTGTGCTGACGCTTACCCGGGGTTATTATTGTTTTCAGCCCTTTGGCCTGAGGCTTTAGGCTTCAGGGTGAGCCGTTCGACTCGCTCAGGGCAGGCTTTCATGCGATGGCAATACAAATAGATTCCTCCGCTCCGGTCGGAATGACCGCTCTTCTACTGGTCGGGCTAATTGACTTTTCGGCTTTTCATTGTCGTCCCGGGGGCGGGCCTGTTGGGGCTTCGTCTTTTGAGATGTAGCCGTCGTTGTTTCGGTCGAACCGGCGGAAATGCTGTTGGGGGCCGTCGAATTCGCTTTTAGAAACCTTGCCGTCACCGTCCTTGTCGAGTCGGTTGACGAATCCACCTCCGGTCGGCCTTTGGCCCTGTTGACCGCCGGGACCCTGTTGGTTCATACGGCTTCTTTGGGCGCCCTGCTCATTGCCTCGTCGATCGGGTCTCTGCCTGCGGGAGGATTGTTTCATTTCAACCGCCGGGCCGGTGGTGCGAGGTTCGGCAACACCGCCGCGGACACAGCGGACGAAATTGTTGATGCGGATGACGTCGCCCTGCGGGCCGCGGCCGGCGGGAAACTGCGAAGCGTTACCGTTTTTCGGATCGCTGCGCTGGGCACCGGCACCGTGAACATCCATTAATTCTTTCCGATTGGAGTTTGGAGGCCCCATGAATCCGAGTGCCCTGCCGAAAGCGACATAGACGCCCTGCGATCCGGCGGCCTGACCGACATGGGTTGTGCCCGTCCAATAAAACGGATAATCTTTTTGCCCGCCTTCGTTTTTGATGGGGGTTACTTCGAAGATCGGATCAATCGCGGCGGAGTTGGTGACATCCGGACAGCGATTGTAATCGACGATGCTTTGCAGTTCCTTGGCATTGGGCAGACGCCAGTCGGAATGACCGGCCTGTTCGAGATTCTCGGCGTATTTGAGGGCCTGGGCCCAGTTGAGTCCTTTGCCGCTGTCGGCCTTTTGCCATGTCAGGCCGGTGGCGGTGTCTGTGACGGTGCCGTCGCGGTTATCGACGAATTGATTGTTTCCGTATTCGGTATTGCCGCGGACGTAGAGTACGTAAAAACCTTTTGCATCCCGACCACGCGTTGTTTCGGATGGATAGCCTTTGATGCGACCGTCGGCGAAATTGACGCCGAACATGGTTTTGTTACCGCCCATGGTGGTGCTGCGATAGATGGTTGAGGTGGCGAATTGGGAATCAATGACGCGGTCACCGTCGGCGGGCTTGCCGTATTGGAATTTGAAATAGCGGGTGTCGATGAACGGACGCTGGTCGGAGGTGTCGGTGTTCCTGGGGTCCGGATCGGTACCGCTGAACAGGATGAGCGAATACAACTCTTTGATTGTCGGCAGCCGCCAGTCGGTATAGCCGCCCACGTTGCAACGGGACGCTCCGGCGGCGGCGCGGGCCTGCGTCATCTTGCCGAGCGGATTGCTGATCCACATGAGACCGGTATTTAAATCCGTGATCGTGCCGTCGCCATTGTTTTCGTAGGCGGGCTGATTGCCATCGTAGAGGGCATCCTGACCGAAAAAGGGACGGCCCGATTTGGGATATTCGATTTCGGTCGTATTGTTATAGCAACGGATTTGACCGGTATCGACAATGGTGTAAGGCACAGACAGAACCGCTTGTCTGACAAGAATCAATATTCCTATGACTGCAATGGCATCTGAATGAATCGCTTGTTTTTTCATGGCACGTCTCCTTTCAATTCTTAACCAGCAAATTACAGCCTTCACCCATTAAGTAGGCAACAAAGTCGCAAAAGTTACTCCATTTACAAGGAAAATCAAAACTTGTTTGAAATTACCATAAACATCGGTATGATACGCACATGCGAGAATTTCGGAATCAGATTATTTGCGGGGACTGTATTGAACTGCTGGGCGGTGTGAAAGAGCCCTTTGCGGATTTGGTGTTTGCGGACCCGCCGTTTAATATCGGGTATCAGTACGACCAATACCATGACAAGCTTAAGAAGGATAAGTACCTGCACTGGACGCGGGACTGGATGGCGGCGTGCGTGAATGTTTTAAAGCCGACGGGTTCGTTTTATATTGCCATCGGCGACGAATACGCAGCGCATGTCCGGCTGATTGGGGAGGAGTTGGGGCTGCATTGTCGCAACTGGATTATCTGGCACTATACGTTCGGCCAGCAAACGAAGAATAAGTTTGCCCGCTCGCACGCTCATATTTTTTATTTTGTCAAAGATGAAAACGAGTTTACCTTTAACGAACACTCGGTCCGTCTGCCGTCGGATCGGCAGTTGATTTATAACGACAAGCGGGCCAATAGTGCAGGAAAGATGCCGGATGACGTATGGAATACGTATGCCCGGGTGTGCGGTACATTCAAGGAGCGTCAAGGCTGGCACCCGTGCCAGATGCCGGAACTGCTGCTGACACGAATTGTCGCGGCCAGCTCTCATCGGGGCGATCTGGTGATGGATCCGTTTAACGGTTCGGGCACGACCGCGGCTGCGGCGCTGCAACTGGGGCGGGATTACTGCGGATTTGATATTTCCGAAGATTATGTAAAAAATACCCAAAAACGCCTGGAAGAACTGGCCAAAAGCCAAAAATCATTGAATGGGGCGCTAAACGCCGAAGAGTATCTTGAGCTGAAACGGCTGTTTGTGGAGATCGGCTTTGAAGCGACTGAAATTATCGAATCGAATAAGTTACTGGATATTTTTGCCCGTCAGTTTCAGTTTCGTATGAATAACGATAAGCCATACGGCCGTGAACTGATACAAAACGCATTGAAGGACTTTACCACGTGGACAAAAAAACGCTGACACAGAATTTGCTGCTGCCTTTGGCGGGTTTTTCCGCTTCGGCGGTGCTGCTGACGGTGATTCAGGCGCCGTTTGACGTGTCGTTTTTGGCGTGGATTGCGTGGGTGCCGTTTATCCTCGTCTGCCGGAAAGAGCTTCCGCTGAAGATTTTGCTGCCGCTGGCGTACGCGGTCGGGTTGGCGTACTGGGTAGGGAATTTGTACTGGCTGCAGATTGTGACGTTAGCCGGGTATATCACGTTCAGCCTGTCGCAGGCACTCTACTGGCCGGTGCTGGCGGTTTGCGTGCAATTTGTGCGACGCAAACAGTGGCCGCTGTTTTTAACGGCACCGGTAATTTTTGTGGGGGCCGAGGCGTGGCAAGGTTTGCTTTATACGGGGTTTCACTGGTACTACCTGGCGCACAGTCAGTATGCAAACCTGCTGCTAATTCAGATTTGCGATATTTTCGGGGCACTGGGCTTGTCGGTATTGATTATGGTGGCAAATGGATTTGCTGCCAATGTGATTTTAAATTTCATCTATCATCAGGAATCGGATCCGCTCACCAAGCAATTTACGTCCGCTTACTTTTGGGAGCAATTGGTGGTTTTCGTTGTCCTGCTGGCGGCGACTGTCTTATATGGTCATAAGCAGTTGAAAGAAACGCCGGAGTTTCAGCGTGAAAGTCCTTTGATTGGGTCGGTTCAGCCGAATGTGCCATCGCATGTGAAGGAAGAAATCGAAAACGGGCGGGAGATTTTAGAGAATCTGATTGCTGACAGCAAGCACTGTATCGCGGCAGGGGCAAAGTTGGTGGCGTGGCCCGAAACAATGGTATTGGCACCGATTAACGAACAATACCGCCTGTACTGCAAGGAAGATTCGGACCCGGTTGTCTTTGACAAAATGATTGCGACGTATTGTCAGGCTGACGCCGCGACAGTGCTGGTGGGGGCTTCGGCGGCAACGATCGGGGTTCTCGATAATAAATATGCCGTCACAGAACAGTACAACTCGGCCTATCTGTATCGGCCTGACGGGACGGTCGATCCGCAGCGATATGACAAAATCCACCTGGTGCCTTTCGGTGAATATATCCCCTTTAAGGAATCGGTCCCGTGGATTTACAAGATGATTTTATTCCTGAGCCCGTATGATTATGATTACAATCTAACGAAAGGCACGAATTATTCGGCCTTTACGCTGCCTGACGGCGAGGAAACGTACCATTTCGGCGTGTTGATCTGCTATGAGGATACGGACCCGACGGTGACGCGAAAAATTGTTTTAGATGAAACCGGCAGCAAACAGTGCGATTGGCTCGTCAATATCAGCAACGACGGCTGGTATGTGTTTTATAAGGACGGACAGATCACGCCGACCGTCGAACTGGCCCAGCGAACGGCAATCAGCGTGTTCCGCTGTGTCGAGAACCGAATTTCCATTATCCGCAGCGTCAATACCGGCATCAGTTGTGTCATCGAACCGACCGGCGCCATTCGAGACGGGTTTACCGCGGGAAATCTGCCGAAACCAACGATGGACCGTAAGGCCGTGACAGGCTGGTTTGCCGATACGGTGCCGATTGACAGCCGGGTGACGATCTTCAGCCGCTTTGGACGCTGGCTGGACGGTATCCTGGGAACCGGCATTGTCGTGCTTTTTGCGTTGGCACTCTATGATTGGCGGAAGAAGAAGCCCAAACAAAGGAAAGGTAAAAAATGAAAAAGAGTCTGGTCAGCATTCTTGGGGTCGTTTTATTGGTCACTTTCGTCGGGTGCACGGAAGAACCCTTCAGTTTAGCTCCCGGCGGAGCCGTTCGTCCGGCCTCCCTGCGACCGAAAGCGATTGCGATATTGAAACGCGGCATTGATGACACGAATGCCTATGTCCGACTCCATTCGATTGAAGTGGCGGCGACGACTCAATGCAAGGAAATGGCACCTTATATTCGCAAGCGGCTGACGGATTCGGTTCTGGCGGTGCGATTTGCAGCGATCCTGGCGATTGGCGATATGCGGTGTATCGGGTATGCCGATGATGTCAACGCATTGTTGAACGACGTTAATGTGAATGTCCAGATTGCCGCGGCGTATTCATTGGCCAAGCTGAATCAAGCCGGGCACATCCAGCGGATCCGTGACGCGGCTTCCAGTTCGGACCAAACCGTGCGTGCCAACGCCCTGCTGCTGCTGGGCAAACTGGGGAATCGGGATGATGTGCCGTTGGTGTATAAGGTCATGCACCAAGAAGAGTCTTCTGATAAGGTTCGCATGCAGGCAGTGGAATCGATTGCGCGGCTGGGTGACAACCAGATTTACCGTACGAAACTGTGGGCGTTGCTCATCAGTAAGTATGCCGACGACCGAGTGATCGGTATCCGCGGAATGGGCGCGTTGGGCAGTTCGGAAGCAGAAAACGCTATTTTAACCATGTTGTCGGACGATGTTTTGGAGGTCCGGTTGGCGGCGGCTGAAGAGCTGGGACGACTGGGCAGCTTGGCCGGCGAACGACTGGTGCTGGAGTATTTTCAGTCCAATCCAAATTTGAACCGGGTTGACATGGCGAATAATATGGCGATTCGGGCTTTAGGACGTATCCCATCGCCGCATCTGGCGATTTATTTGCCGAAGGTGTTAGCCAGCGACTCGACCATTATCCAATTGCTGGGAGCCCAGGCGGTTCTACTGCTGTCGAATTAGCCGCTTGAAAATCCAACGGGCAACCGGCGTGTACTATACCGTCGGAATCGGAAAAAAGCTGAAACGCCCTATTTCCGGACATATTTTTCCTGAATCGAGTCCGTGTGGCCGCAAATCTTTTTAATTTAAAGTACTTAAGGTCTGGAAAAAAGTCTTGACCTGTTCTGAAACCTCGCTTAGAATCCACAATATTCATAAATATCGTTATAATGCCCTTAAAGCAGTCAAAAAAAGCAATCGTTAGGCTTTGATGGGTGTGTATCCGTAACCTCTTGTGGTGAAAGGGACTAAGTTTTGAGTACGTTAACGAAATTACTAGTGGTCTTATTGTCTTTATTTTCTATTTTCCTGTGCGGAATGATGATTGTTTTCGTCGGCAACTCCAGTAATTACAAGGCAAAGTACGAAGATCAGGCAAATCTTCGCGCTGCGGCTGAGTCGGATTTGGCCATGAAAGCCAGTCATTTTGACGAGCAACTCAAGAAAAGTAATGAATTGAAGACCAGTTTGCAGCAGGAAATTCAGAATCTGAAAAGCGACAACAACAAACTGGCCAAGGATAAACAGCAAGCTGAACGCCTGGCTGAGCAGTACCTGGGACAGGCCGACAGTTGGAAAGGTGTGATGGCCGGTTTCGAGCAGAGCGTTCGGAATTTGCAGGCTTCGCTGGATCAGGCTCAGACTCAGTTGGATGACGCCCGTTCTCAAGGCATCAAGGACCAGAAAGAGCTGAATCAGATAACCGCCGAATTATATGAAAAAATCACACTGTTACAGGACCTCGAGGCAGAACGCCGTCGTTTGCTGGAACAGAAGCAGGCGTTGGAAGCTCAGGTTGCATCGGGCGCTACAACTGCCGCACGCCCGCGTGAAGTGATTCCGGTGACCCCCTTGAACCAGATTGCCGCACCGGCTGCGGTTGTGACCGGAACGGATGTTAAGGGCCTGGTTGTCGCTGTCGGAGAGTCCATGGTACAGCTTTCGGTTGGCTCGGCAGACGGGGTTACCAAGGATACCGTCTTCCATATTACACGGGGTGACAGTTTTTTGTGTGATGTTGTGGTCACAGATGTCGATATAAATAAGTGTGCCGGAGTGTTGGAGCTGGTTCAGCAGCGTCCGCAGGTCGGAGATACCGCAAGCACCCAGCTATAGTGCAAGTAAAGGTGAGATAAAAATGGCAAAAAAAGCAACACAACCAACAAGTGACGTTTTTACCGCACTTCTGGCCCTGGCGACATTGGCGGTATTAGGAACCGCCGTTTATGTCGGCCTGATGTGCTGGAATTTTTACGGCACACTGTTTAAAATCGCCTAAGACCCCGCGAAATCAATAAAATACGCCGGTTATTTACGAGGGGCGGGAACAATAGAACGTTAAGGATTGGGGTTCTGGCGCCGGCAGTCCTAGTTTGAAGGGAGTCACAGTGATACTGGACACAATTCTGGGCTGGTTCAGCAAGGATATGGGCATTGACTTGGGTACATGCAACACGTTGGTCTGTGCCAAAAGCGAAGGCATCGTCCTGAATGAACCCTCTGTTGTTGCAGTCCGCAAGGGAACGAATATTGTCTTGAACAACGGTGAAGCCGTGGGTCTGGTTGCCAAGGAAATGCTTGGTAAGACGCCGGGCTCGATTACTGCAGTCCGCCCTCTCAAAGACGGAGTCATCAGCGATTTTGAAATCACCGAAGCCATGCTCAGCTATTTCATCCGCAAAGTTCACGGCCGCGGCGGTTTGTTCCGCCCGCGTGTGGTGATTGCGGTTCCCAGCGGGATTACGGCGGTCGAGCGTCGTGCGGTCATTGACAGCGCCGAGCGTGCAGGCGCCCGGAAGGTTTATTTAGTGGATGAACCGATGGCCGCGGGCATTGGTGCGGGTCTGCCGATTACCGAGCCGACGGCGTCGATGATTGTGGATATCGGTGGTGGTACGACCGAAGTGGCGATCATGAGCCTGGCTGACATCAGTACCTGTGAATCGATCCGCATCGGCGGTGATAACTTTGACGAAGCCCTGATTAATCATCTCAAACGCACGTATAACCTGCTGATCGGTGAATCCCGCGCTGAACAGGTGAAAATCCAGATTGGCTCGGCGTCTCCGCTGAAGCAGGAATTGACGATGGAAATCGCCGGACGTGACACGATTTCGGGCCTTCCGCGGAAGATTGTGATTACCAGTGAAGAAATTCGTGAAGCGTTTAAGGAGCCGATTGCGGGGATTATCGAAACCGTGATGCGGACGCTGGAACGGGCCGAGCCAGAACTGGCGGCGGACCTGATTGAAAACGGGGTCACGCTGTGCGGTGGTGGATCACTGCTGCGGGGTATGGACAAGGTCTTGGCCAACTCCACGGGACTGGCGGTCGGCCATGCGGAAGACCCGCTGACCTGTGTGGCACGCGGAACCAGCGTCTACCTGGAAAACCTCGAACTGTGGAAAGACACGCTGGATAATTCCGACTGGGATTAACAACTGAACCACGAATTAACACGAATCAACACTAAATTTTTTATTGTCTTCAAATCAGTGTTAATCCGTGAAATCCGTGGTTTCTTTTTTGTATACAGAGACCGCTACTTTTGTTTGAACTTAAGATAGAAATTCCATGTTATGGCGGGCAGACATTTTCAATTATCAACGGGCAGTTTATTTCTCACATGGCTGATTGCAGCGATTGTGGTTCTGCTGCTGCCGTCATCGGTGACGGACAAAGCCCATCTCGTCTTTCATAAAACGTTCATGCCAGTCCTGGAACTGGGGCGAAAGGCTCAGTTGTCTGCAACAGGGGACAATTCGGGCACTGGTGAAATCAGCCGGGCCGAACACGACAAACTCTGGAAGGACTATCAAAATCTGCACGCCCAAATGCTGCAACTGCACGCGAACTACGAAACGCTGTCCCAAATTCGCTCCGGCCTTCCGCAACCGTTTAGTGAACTGGTTCTGGCTCGTGTAACCGGTTCCGTCAGCAGCTTTACGCATGAAATTATCATCAATAAAGGCGAAGACGCCGGCGTCAAACCGGGGCAATATGTTCTTTCAGCCGGTCAGAATAATATTATCGGGATTGTTGAGCAAACGGGCCAGCAGGTGGCCAAGGTGCTGCTGCTGACGGACGGACAGCAAAAAATACCGGTTCAGATTATACGCGAAGGTCAGACGACCGGCATCGGCGGTTTAATGGTCGGCGACGGCAAAACCGGCTGTAAAATCGCCAATATCAAGCGTGAACGACGGGTCGAGGTTGGCGATGCGGTCTTTGCCCGAGTGCATCCGGGATTGCTGGACGCGCCGGTCGTTATCGGAAAAGTCACGGAGGTCAAACCCGACGAGAAACACCCCCTGCTGTGGGACATCGCGGTGGAGCCGGTTGAGGACATGTCGCGTCTTCGTGATGTGGCCGTGATTGTTGTGGAAGACTTTTAATTCAAATCAGCTTGCAGGCTGATTTGAACGATCAAAGATTAAAATCAAAAATTTAAAATTATGGAATCGGCTTTTTGCCGATACTATTTCTATCTGGATTCCCGCCTTTGCGGGAATGACAAGGAATCGTTGATATACTATGCGATGGTTTAGTTTTATAATTATGCTGTTGATTGGCACCCTGCTGGATGCAGGGAATCTGCTGGATTTGATTGCAATCGGCGGACGGGATATTCGCCCGAGCATTCTGATTACGCTACTGGTGTATTATGCGATTGTGTGCAAGCCGCAGGAAGCGATTTCATTCAGCTTTCTGATCGGCATCGGCGCCGATCTTGCGGCCGGGACGATGGGACCACACATGGTATGCTACGGGCTGCTGGGTACGGCATTGAATTCCGTCGCGCGGTCGCTGACCCTGCGACAAGCTCTGGCCCAGGCATTGTTTGTGTTTGCGGCCTATTTGATCTCAGAAATTGTTGCCTACTGGCTGGGCCTGCTGAAAACGCACCAGCCGCAGCCAGAGGTTTATTCGCTCTTTTTTCTGCGAGCGATGTTTTCGGCTGTTGTTTGCCCGCTGGCCTGGTCGCTTCTGGATGTTATCTCCGGTTGGTCCGGCCTCGAGAAACCATCCGGCAATCGATCATACTATTAGTGGGTCACCCCCTTCAGGATGGTAAATATCGCACGATATTCTACCGTGATCTGAAGATACATAGCCGCAAAGTAAGCGTATTTTAAAAAGCGAATTGATATTGTGTATCATTTAAGATTGAAAATTTTCATCGGATTGTGTATCAGCGGGCTGCTGGTGACCATCGGCCGGCTGGTAATTTTGCAGACCGGTGGTGTTGAGCAAGCCCGTCAGGCCATCGCCGACCAGCAAATACTGGCCCCCGAGCAGCATCCGACCATTCGCGGCAAGATTCTGGACCGCTATAACCGTCCACTTTCCCACGATACGCCCGCATTTTATCTGCAAATCAAGTATCAATTGACCCGCTATCGTGACCCACGATGGCGGGAAGGTAGAATTCGCCTTAACACCTACGGCGAAAGGACGCGTGAGCAGGTGGAGGCTGAACTGGCTGAGAAATGGGCCGAACCGATGGAGCGGCTTAATAAAGCGATCGATTTGTCGAATGTGCTGGCGGATGTCTCACAAGGCGATATCCTGAATGAAATTGACCAGATCAATGACCAGGTCTGGAAGCTGGCGAGGCGTGTTTACTGGCGTCGGCGAAACCGTGATGCATCATGGGATGAGTATTATGCCATTTGCGAGGCAATTGAGCCGGAAAAAGTTGTCACCGTCGACCTGAGAGAGATGTATCAGAGCTATCCGCTGATCGAATTGGAAACAGACGAAGATTTGCTTCGGGCACAGGTGGCACTGCTGGATATTGAGGGGCTGGAGATCAAGCCGCTGGCCAAACGCGACTATCCTTACGGACACGCGGCCTGCCAATTGATCGGCTGGGTCGGACCGGTCCGTGAGGCAGAGATGCTGCCGTTTGAAGACGCCGAGTATCTTCGCAAGTATCGACCGGGTGAGCTGATCGGCAAGGCGGGTTTGGAGCGTATTTATGAACCCGTGCTTCGCGGGCGACGCGGGGAGGTTCAAAAAGATATTGAGGGCAACGTGCTGAATCGAAAAGAACCGGAATACGGCACGGATTTGCGGTTGACGCTGGATATTGAATTACAGGAAAAGATCGAAAATCTGTTGTCGAATCCGACGATGAATAACAGTGCCCACAAGCCCAGCGCGGCGGTGGTTCTGGAAGCAGCCAGCAACGATATCCTGGCACTGGCTTCGACGCCGACATTTGACCTGGCGACGATTCGACTGGCGTCCAATTATAACCGTGTGTTTAAGGATCCGAACGCCCCGATGCTGCATCGGGGATTGGAAAAGAATTTTCCGCCAGGGTCCACGGCGAAACCGCTGATTTTGGTCGCGGGTTTGGAAACGAAGAAAACCTGGCCGGATGAGGTTATTAACTGCACGTATCAACTGCCACCCAAAGGTTGGCCGCGATGTATTGCCCAATGGAAGTTTCATAATCCGCATGACAATAAATGGGCCAATACCGGGCGGAACGCCATCCGCGGCAGTTGTAACATCTACTTTTCCCAAGTGGCGAACCGGATTGACCGCGGCGATTTGCAGGAGTGGTTTTTCCGGTTTGGATACGGTCAGAAAATTCTGCCGACGCCGATGCCGGACAATCTTCCGCTGGCGGGGCCTTTCGAACGCGAGATCAAACAGGCGTGGGGCAATCTAACCAGTACGGTTCAAACGGCTCCGTTTACAGACAGTTGGGATTTGCCGCTGATTAAAAACTCCGAAAAACGGTTTTGGGGCATTGGTCAGGGTAGTTTGCGGGCGACGGTTTTGCAGGTTGCCAACGCCCTTTCGGTGATTGTACGTAACGGTGTTTATAAAGCCCCCCGTCTGGTGTATGACGACACCGATCCTTATAATGACAACCATCGCCGACGCCTTCCGATTTCGTCACAAACACTGTCGGTGGTTCGGGACGGTATGCACGCAGTGGTTTACGAAACCGGCGGGACGGCTCATAGTGTTTTTTATACGCCCAAACGAAGTGAACTGCTTGATCGGGACATGACCGTCTACGGCAAGACCGGTTCGACACAGGGGCCGGAGGTGGCGTGGTTTGAATGTTTCGCTGAAGATGAGATCGGACGGGCCATTGTGATCGTCACGCTGGTTGAAGGCGGCCTCAGCGGCAGCGGTGAAGCGGCACCTTTGGGCAGAGAGATTTTGCGCATTTGCAATGAGGCGGGATATATCGGCAGCAAACCGGAAACCGAGACCACTGATTAATGAGTGTGTGAGTATACGTGTATCACAAGGTCAACGCGTCGTATCGCTTCCGCTCTACGCTTCTGTACATTTTCTCCGGCGACGGTTCACACTATAATTGATTGGACTCGGAATCGGCTTCCGATGTCTCAGTTTGATCTTCCTGTCCGGTCACTCCCAGGTAGGGAAGGGTTTTTTTGAGGATGTCGCCGACGACGGGCGCGGCGACTCGACCACCGCTGTAGCCTTTACCGAGTGAACGATTGGGCTTGCGGATAGAAACGAGCACCACAATCGCAGGTTTTTCAGCCGGAGCTCCGCCTACGAAAGACGCGACATAATTACGCGTGTCATAGCCGCCGGTGGGCAACGCGATGTTGGCGGTTCCGGTTTTCCCCCAGACCTGACAGTCATCCAGTGCGGCCTGATCACCGGTGCCTTCGGTGACCACGTCGGACAGCGCCTTTTGCACCATCCACTCGGCGACTTCGGTTTTGAGAACATAGCCGGTTTTAATTGCGGGTTGTCTGTCTTCGATGATGTTGCCCTGATTGTCAATGACGGCCCGGACCAGGTGCGGCTTAACGACATAGCCGCCGTTAGCAAAGATGCTGTAGGCACGACAGATTTGCAGCGGCGTCACGGACACTTCGTGGCCAAACGGGATACGCGTGACGGACCAGCCGCTCCATTTTGAAAGCGGATGCAGCAGTCCCGGTTCCTCGCCGGGCAGATCGATGCCGGTTCTTTCCGCAAAGCCCATCATCTTCAGGCCATCGTACAGTTTTTTTTGTCCCATTTTCAACCCAATCTTGGCCATACCGATATTACTGGAATGAATCAGGATTTCGCGTGTTGAGAGGCTGCCGTACTGGTGGTTTCCAAATTCGCCGATTCGGTACCTAGCGTAATAGCCGTCCTCACAATCGAACTTTTCTTCATAACCGATTGAGCCGGCTTCCAGTGCAACGGCGACGACAATCGGCTTGAAGATACTGCCGGGCTCGTACGGGTCGGTTAGGATTCTGTTTCGCATACGGTCCTGCGGCGTCGACGAAAAGGCGGCGGGGTCAAAATCGGGCAGCGAAACCATGGCTAAAACGGCCCCGGTCCAGGGATTCATGACCATCGCCACGCCCGACTCGGCCTCGTAGGCGGCGACCTGCTTTTGGAGGGCTTCGTGGGCGAATCGCTGGATGACCGAGTCGATGGTCAGCACCAGATTCATCCCGTCGTGAACCTCTACGGATGATGCAAGCTGAGCGCCAATCGGGCGGCGACGGTTATCGACAACAAACACTTCTTTGCCCTGCGAGCCGCTTAAGCTTTGATTGTATTTGACCTCTACTCCGGCCAGCCCTTTGTTTTCGGCACCGACAAAGCCAAGAACATGGGCCGTGAGATGCCCCGCAGGATAAAACCGTTTCCATCCGGTTTCGATGCCGACTCCGGGCAGCGGGGATTCCTGGAGCAATTGTTTTTCCTGAAAGCCGATGTCCTGTTTGAGTTTGACATAGCCGGGATTTCGACTGGAGTCGATGAGGGCACATAACTCATAGCCCGGTTCGTTTAATACCGTTTGCAATTCGGCGGCAGTCACTTTCAGCTTCTCCACGTCTTTGAGCAGAAAACGGGGTTCGGCGAAAACGTTGTAGGTTTTCAGGCTGGCCGCAAGCACCCGGCCGCGAGCGTCCAATATCAGACCCCGGCGGGGCTGGGCGCCGATGACCGCGCTGCGCTGCCTGCGGCTGGACTGGGTATATTCATCTTTGAGTGTAAATTGCAGATGGACCAGTCGCCAGATGAGCAGCCCGAAAACAATCACTGCCAGGATGACAAAACCTGACAGCAAAACAAATTGGCGACGCTGCAGATTCATCATTCGTCCTCGGGTTCAGTTGACTGGGGCAGACCGGCTGGATTGATCAGGCATTCAAAGCGAAGCTGTTGGGACCAAAGCTGCTGTTTGAGCTCCTTCTGTTCAACCATGCCGCTGCGATAGCGATGGAACATCTGTGCCGATGTGGTACGTAAATGAATGGTGAAAATCAGAAATGCGGTGAACGCAAAAACAATAACAAGCACTCTCGAACGCGACATAAGTACATTGGGCCTTTACGGATTGGGGAGTTTCAGACGCGTACCCGCTACAACATCGTCGGCGTCTTTGATAGCCTTGTTCAGTTTGAGGATTTCTTTGTAACGTTTACCGTCACCGAGTGTTTCCTGGGCAATCCCCCAGAGGCTTTCACCGTCCTGGACGATATGAATCTTGACACTGCTTTCGTTATCGGAGCGTTCAAACAGATTGGATACACGCTGCATAAACGAAGGCCCGCTCTGCTGCGGTACGGCGGTGCGTTGGAGTTGAACCTGCGCAACCGGTTGAGAAGGCCCGGCCATGAGTGCCTCCAGCGGAGGAATCGAAAGTTTTTGGCCAACACGAACAGAATCAGCCGATTTCAGCACGTTTTTGTTCGCTTCAAACAGACTCTGAATGACCACGCGTCGGTTGCCTTCTTCTTTACCGTAATATTTTTGTGCAATGACCGCAAGGTTTTCGCCGGACGCCACGACATGAGTTTTAGAAGTCGAAACTCGCGGTTGCGGAGTTGATGTTTGGACCGGGATGTTGGGAGTTGCCACGACTGTCGGTTGAGGACGCTGCTGTTGGCCGGCGACTGATGCAGAACCGCTGTCCAGCAGAACGACTTCCTGCGGCGGTGTGGATTGTCTGAGCGGAATGTCATTCCGCTGCAGTTCTTCGGCAATTTCGATGACCCGGTCATCAATCACCAAGTCCTGTGCCGGCGGCACTGTGATGGTCACATCCACCGCATCTTCGGCATTGGCCGTTTGCAGGAAATTGGGCAACCCGTTGATTAAAAACGCAATCATGACGATAAAAATCAGCCCCAGCAATAAACCCACCTTGGCATCTGCTGTCATTTCTACAACTCCTTTTGTCCTGTTCATAAGCGTTTGGCAATTCGCAATTTAGCACTTCGAGATCGCGGATTCTGTCGAATTTCATCCCGGCTCGCGACGAGCGGTTTTTTCGTCAGAATATCATAGAGCCCGTCTGCTTTGTTCTGTTTAAAATTGTTCTTAACCCGCCGGTCTTCGAGGCTGTGAAAGCTGATAATGGCGATATACCCGCCGGGATTCAATAACTGCGGCGTTACTTCCAAAAATCGCTCAAGACAATCCAACTCGCGGTTGACCGCAATTCGCAAGGCCTGAAACGTCCGTGTGGCCGGGTGAATTTGTCGCGGTCGGGGTGACTTCTTCACCGCCCGACAGACCAGTGATGCCAATTCGGTCGTCGTGGTAATCTTTTTTTGCTTTCGCGCCTCTACGATGAACCGGGCAATCCGCCGTGACGCCCGGTCCTCGCCATACTGATAAATCAAATCCGCCAGTTCCGTCTGACTTGTTTTGTTGACCACATCGGCCGCCGTTGTTGTCAGTCGGCTGTCGAGCCGCATGTCCAACGGCATGGCTTTTTGGAAACTCAGGCCGCGGTCGGCATCATTCAACTGCGCCGAGCAAAAACCCAAATCCGCCAATATAAAATCGACCTTGCCAAGCTGCTGAGCATCGAGGACTTCGTCAATTTTTTCGAAGTTCTCGCAAACCAGCGTCACCTGACATGTCAGGTCGGTTAACACCAAGCGGGCCCTTTGGATACTATTTTGATCTACATCCAACCCCAGGAGTTTACCCTCAGGGCCCAATTGTTGGCCGAAAAGCCTGCTATGACCTCCGTGTCCAGCCGTGGCATCGACCATCTTCCCATCCTTGGGAAGCTGAATCCATTCAAGCAATGGTTCCGTTAATACCGGAACGTGTTCGACGGGCAACGCTTCATCCATGTCGCTGTTGCGATCCGTCGTCATTGTTTTATCCAAATTTCAAAGAAGCCTTAGTTCATGACCGCGGCAACATCGGCCGCCATCATCGCCTCGACGTCGGGCGAAAAACACACCGCCTCGAACATCGGACTCTGTGATTTGAGGTACTGCAATTTTTCGGCCAGTACGGCAACCGACGAAACAACGTCCCCATCCATGGGACACTGCCGGGTAACGGCCTGCCTGAGTACTGCAACCGGCTGCTGAGTTTGATGCTGCATCGTAACCTCCTGATTCATTTACAGATCCAAGTCTCGACTTTGCTTTTGAAGCTGGGTTTGACGGGCCTGTGCGGTCTGGCTGTGGTACTGGTTGAGATTATCTTCCAGATAATTCTCCCAGTCTTCGGTATTCCACAGTTCAATATGGTCCCTGACACCGACCAGCGTCAGTTCCGTTCCCAGCCTGGCGCGTCGTCTCAACTTTTCATTAATCAACAATCGTCCCTGCCGATCCAAATCCACCTTGCTGGCCAAGGCAAAACTGAGTCGCTCGAAAGCAACCGATTCGTCTGGGGCGCCCATCCCTGGCGCACCGACAAGGGCGATCTGCTGAAAATATTTTTCCGGATATAAACAGAGAATACCGTTGGGCCCCATCGCCAGGTAGAAATTGCTTCCGTACTGGGCGACGTCAATCTGGCTGCGGAGCTTATTGGAGACGAAAAGCCGATTCTTTTCATCCACCGAATGCTCGTATTCGCCTGTTAACATCAACATCATATCAATTCCACTGGATTACTTATTTGTGGGAAATTGTACCACTTCTTCCCACTTTGTCAACAATTAAAAGTCGGCTTTTTTGAATTTTAAAATGAATAAATCCCTTGAAATAAATGACTTAAAGATTGCAGCAATTGACAGAATTATCAATATAGCGACACAGGACCATCTTTAAACCGCAATATATTGTGTTTTTGGTGATTTTTGTGGAAAATAAAGAATTTTAAGTTTCAACAAAAATGTCACGTTCGGCGGGGTAAAGTGGAAATGTTAAATTATCGCCCCACTTTACTGATTTTTCGCTCCTGCATCCAGCAAAAGAGGACCGGGACGAGGAAAATGACGATGACGGCGAGGGTCATTCCGCCGAATGAGGGGATGGCCATGGGAACCATGATGTCGGCTCCCCTTCCGGTGGAGGTCAGGACCGGCAGTAACGCGAGGATCGTGGTGGCACTGGTCATCAGGGCCGGACGGACGCGTTTGTGGGCGGCAGTAATGGTCGATTCCCGTATTTGTGACACCGAATCCGGGCAGACTTTGTCGAACTGGGCGGTCAGATAGGTCATCATGAGCACGCCGTCATCAGTGGCGATGCCGAACAGGGCCAAAAAGCCAACCCAGACCGCGACGCTGAGATTATAGGTGTGGACGTTGAATAATTGGCGTAAATCCAAGCCAAACAGCGAAACCCCCATGAACCAATCCTGCCCGTAGAGCCAGAGCATGAGAAAGCCGCCGGACCACGCCACGAAAATGCCGCTGAAGACCAGCAGCGTTCGCGGAATCGTTTTGAACTGGAAATACAGAATCAGGAAAATCAGTCCCAGTGCCCCGGGAAGAACAACGCTGAGGGTTTTCTGGGCACGAATCTGGTTTTCGTAGGTTCCGGCAAAACTATAGCTGACACCAGCCGGTAATATTAACTCGCCGGATTGGAGTTTATCTTTGATAAACGTATCGCAGGCCTGAACCACATCCACTTCGGCGAAGCCCTCGGCGGCGTCGAATAACACGTAGCCGACGAGGAAGGTGTCTTCGCTCTTGATGACCTGCGGGCCACTGGTGTATTCGATATTGACCAACTGGCCCAGCGGCACCTGTGCGCCGGTGGGCGTCGGCACGAGAATTTCGTTGAGCTTATAGATTTCGTCCCGCAACTGACGCAGGTAACGAATCCGCACGGGGTAACGCTGCCGTCCTTCGACAGTCATGGTAATGGGCTTTCCGCCAACGGCGATTTCGATCACGTTCTGAACGTCGTCGATTCGCAGGCCGTAACGTGCAATGGATTCGCGGTCGATTTGCAATTCTAAATACGGCTTGGCAACGATCCGTTCACCGTACACGGTCGCGGGATCAATGGACGGTACCTGCTTGATCAATTCCTCTAGCCGCCGCGTAACTTTTTCAATCGTCAGCAAATCGGGGCCTTTGACTTTAATGCCCATCGGGGCTCGCATTCCGGTCTGGAGCATGATCAGACGCGTTTCAATCGGCTGCAGCAGCGGCGCACCGGTGGTGCCTGGCAATTTGGCGGCTTTGACGATCTCGTCCCAGATATCACGCGGGGTTTCGATGTGATCACGCCACTGGCGAATGGCTTTACCGTTTTCGTCAGTCACAATCCGGCCGTTTTCATCCCGCTTGAATTTGGAGCGATAATTGATCACGGTCTCGACCATTGAAATCGGCGCCGGGTCCAGCGGGCTTTCCACGCGGCCGATTTTACCGACGACGGTTTCTACCTCCGGAATGGATTTAATGGCGGAATCGATTTTCTGCAATACATCAATCGCCTCACCGATGGATGCATGCGGCATGGTCGTGGGCATATACAAAAACGAACCTTCGTCCAGTGACGGCATAAACTCTTTGCCCAGACTTTTCCATGCAAACCCACCCGCGATGACCAGTGCCAGCGGAATAGATAGAAAAGCCGCCTTATGCGACAGACACCAACTCAGCATCGGCGGATAAAAACGATTCAACATGGACACCGCAAACAAAACCAGTGCCAACAGCACCGCTACAAACAGGAAGTTCAGAATTAGTCCCCTGTTCGGTCCCAAGGGCAGCCAGTACTTGCTCAGCAGTACCGCTACGAACAGCACGGTAATCAAATCGGCCAGGTTGGCGACCAGCTTTGCAGACCACCCTTTCCCTTTAGTCTTTTTAGGCGTGTGTTGCTTGCCTTGATAGAACCAATAGGCGAATACGGGAATGACCAAAATCGCCACAATGGCCGAAGCGAACAAAGCAAAGGTTTTGGTGAACGCCAGCGGACGAAACAGTTTGCCCTCGGCTCCGATCATCGTAAACACCGGCAAAAAGCTAATAATGGTCGTTGACATCGCGACCAGCACCGCCGAGCCGACTTCACAGGATGCTTCGTGAATGATGTGAAGGCGGGATTTTTCCGGTGGCGCCGTTTTTAGATGCCGCACGATGTTTTCACAGATGACGATTCCCATGTCCACCATGGTGCCGATGGCAATGGCAATGCCGGACAACGCTACGATATTGGCATCGACTTTGAACAGCCGCATCGCGATAAAGCACATCAGCACCGCCAGCGGCAGCAAGCCGGAAATCAGCATTGAACTGCGAAAATGGCGTAAGAGAACGATGATCACGATGATCGTGATCAGGATTTCCTGTGAGATGGCATCGTTTAAGGTACCGAGTGTTTCGTAGATCAGGCCGGTGCGATCATAAAACGGAACGATTTTGACCTGGCTGACGGTTCCGTCGGGCAGTGTTTTTCGCGGCAGACCGGGTGCGATTTCTTCAATTTTGGCCTTGACGTTCTTAATAACCTTGAGCGGATTCTCGCCGTATCGTACGACGACGACTCCGCCAACGGCTTCGGCGCCTTCCTTGTCCAGAACGCCCCGCCGCAGAGCCGGACCGGCTGATACGTGGGCAATGTCTTTGATGCGAATGGGAACATTGTCGGCGACACGCACAACAATTTTTTCGATGTCGGCGACGGATTTAATGAAGCCGATGCCGCGAACGACATATTCGGCCCGGTTGATTTCGATTGTGCGAGCGCCCACGTCGCGGTTAGAGGCACGGACGGCTTTGAACACATCCGTCAAGGCAATCTGTGCGGCCAGCATCGCATCCGGATCGACATCGATTTGATATTCGCGCACGAAACCGCCGACCGAGGCGACTTCGGCGACTCCGCGGGCGGACTGCAATGCGTAACGAACCGTCCAGTCCTGAATGCTTCGCAGTTCATCGAGATCCCACCCGCCGGCGGGATTGCCCCCGGCGCCATAGCCTTCCAATGTGTACCAGAAGACCTGCCCCAGTGCGGTCGCGTCGGGGCCGAGCATGGGTGAAATGCCTTCCGGCAATGTACCCGCGGGTAATGAATTGAGCCGCTCGACAATTTTTGCACGGGACCAGTCGAAGTCGGCGTCATCTTCGAAGATGATGTAAATACTCGAAAAGCCGAACATCGAATTGCTGCGGATTGTCTTGACCTTGGGGATGCCCAGCAGGCTGACCGTCAGCGGATAGGTCACCTGGTCCTGTATATCCTGCGGGCTTCGGCCGGGCCATTCGGTAAAGACAATCTGCTGATTCTCGCCGATGTCCGGGATCGCATCGACCGGGACCGGCGAACGGTTGAGCCACTGGACATCCCAGTCAAACGGCGCCACAGCGATGCCGGCCAGAATCATCGCGATCACGACCAGCAGAACCACCAGCCGGTTGTTGAGACAAAACCACAACACACCGGCCAGCATCCCTTTATCTTTAACGTCCTGACGGGTCGCTTCGTCGCTCATTGACTGCTCGGTATTATCTTAAGTCGATCGCGGTATTATTGCTGAAACTGCGGCAGATCCTTGACGTATTTGGCCGGATCTTTCTTGAACGTGTCCACACATCCCGGACAGCAGAAGTAGACCTTCTGGCCTTCATATTCGATGAACAGCTCTTTGTTGATGGGCTTATTCATCACCGGACAAAGTGTCTGCTCTGTCGCTTCTGCTTTCTTTTCCGCACAGCAGGGTTTGTCGCAATCGGGCGGACAGGCCTTTGCTTCGCCCTCTTTGGCACAACACGGCTTTGTACAACCTTCCGGACACGCTTTGGCCTCACCCTCTTTCGCGCAGCACGGCTTGTCACAGTCTACCGGACATGCTTTTGCTTCACCCTCTTTGGCACAACACGGTTTTGTACCTTCCGCCGGGCAGGCTTTCGCTTCGCCTTCTTTCGCACAACATGGCTTCGTACAACCCGCCGGACACGCGGCGACGGCTTTCTCTTTACAGCCTGCCACAAAGGCCACTGTACACAAAAGCAGTACGCTTAAGCTCATCAGTATTATTTTCCTGTTCATGTTACATTCCCTTTCCTTTTAAGTTTTCAATTAATGATTATGTTCCATTGGCATTTCTTCTTTGTTTTTAAATTGCGGCAGTTTGTCCAGATATTTCTCGGGATCTTTCTCGAATTCTTCAATGCATCCCGGACAGCAGAAATAGACTTTTTTGCCTTGGTATTCAGTAAAAATCGTCTTATCAATCGGAAACTCCATCACCGGACAATGGGTCTGCTCGCCGGTGGGTGTTTGGGCCGGCTGCATGGCGTAGCCATGTCCAGCCATAGCAGATTGACTTCCGTCCGGCGACATCATGCTGGGCTTGGCCTGTATCTGCATTTCCGAATCGATTTTAAAATTGCCATTGGTCACAACTCGCTCGCCTTCCATCAAGCCGGAGCGTATGACATAATAATCGCCCGCCCGCGGCCCGAGTGTGACTTCCCGGCCGATGAATGTCGGCTTTTCGGCTCCTTCGAGACTGACATAGACCACACCTTTGTCCAGCTTTTGACCGGTCACCAGTACTGCTGAAGCAGGCACCAGCAACGGCAGTGTTTCCTGCATTTGGCTGTCACCACCAGACGGTTGAGCAGGCACTAAGTCCATCCCGCAAATATCACATTGGCTCGAGGTATCTTTGACGATCTCCCCGTGCATGGGGCAAATCCATTTGCCTTCAAGTGACGGATCCATCCCAGGCCCCTGCTCGGTCACGGGAACGGAGACCACGGCATGGGCGAGCATGTTGGGCTTTAGCTTTCGGTCGGCATTATCAACGACCGCCCGCACTTTAACGCTGCGAGTTTTGTCGTCCAGAACGGGACTGACAAAACTGATGCGGCCGGTGAACACTTCTCCCGGGAATGACTGGGTTGTGAACTCCACGGTTCGGCCGTACTGAATCCACGGCAGGTCCGACTCGTACACATCCAACAGCACCCACAACTTTGATAAATCGGCGATGGTATAGATCGGTGTTCCGGTTTTCAGGTATAAGCCTTCGGTGGCCATTTTGTCAATCACCACGCCCCCGATGGGTGCATAAATCGTAAGCCGGTCCAGCGGTTTTGCGGCTTGCTCGATATCGGTAATCTGCCGGTCGGTTAATCCGAGTAACTGGAGTTTTTCGCGTGCGGCTTCGACCGTTTGCCGAATTGAACGAGCCACCAGTTCAGTACTGCTGTCGGCGGTTTTAGCCGATTCAATCGCCTGCAGAAATTCGGCTTGAGCGGTAATCAACTCGGGGCTGTATATTTCGACCATGTGATCACCGGCGCGAACTTCAATGCCGGTAAAGTCCACAAACAACCGCTCGATACGCCCCGGCGACCAAGCGGTAATCGTTTTGGTTCGCGTCTCGTCCAGGGCAATCTTGCCGACAAGGCGAACGTCATGTGAAATCTGTTTGCGTTCGACGAGGCTGGTCTGCACCTGCATTAACTTCACCGCTTCGGGTGAAAAGGAAATCATGCGATCACCCGAGGCCCCTGCCGCGTCATCGTCTGCGACTAATGGAATTAAGTCCATAGCGCATATGCGGCATTTGCCGGGTTTGTTTTCCCGGATTTGCGGATGCATCGAGCAGGTCCAGACGGTTTCGGGGGCCTGCGAACTTTCACCCGACATCGTCAGAGCGGGTGTTCTTAAGCTGTTGAAAACATAGCCGGCCGCAAAGAACACAACCGCCACCAAAGCTATCAACACCTTATGAAATAAAGATTTATGTTTTTTTTGATCGTCATTCATACTAAAAACCTCTATTGTTAAGTATTCCTACTCTGTGAGTAGGAATATGTTCGCCATTCCACCCTTTAAAAAGCATTTAAAACTCCATTTATACCCTTATTTATAAAGAATTGAAATTTATGGATTCTTAGCACCCGGTACCGGGCCGCCTGTCAACTGTTCCAGCTCAGCCAGTCGCTTTTGGTGGTCAGTTAGAATCCGCTGATAAGTTAATTCAAAGGTTAGCAGTTTTCGCTGGGCATCAATCAGGTTGAGAAAATCGACGCCGCCGGTGCGATACGATGACTCCGAGACTTCGAGCATTTCGCGGGCCTTGGGGATGAGGGTTTTTTGGTAAAGATCCGCTTTGCGTGAGGTTTCCTGCACATCATACAACACCTTTACCGCATGTGCGGCCAGATCGAGCTGTTTTTGGGCCTCCATGCTTGTGGTCTTGCGTATTTCGGCCCTGGCCTGACTTTCAGAAGCTTTATAGCTGTCGGTCCAGAGGGGAATGTTGATTGAAATCATTGCAATCACCGGATCCCGGCCGCTGCCCCAGACATTGGAGCCTCTCGCTTCGTCGGTCTGTATCCAGTCCAGTCCCAAACTCACATCCGGATAATATCGCTTCTGAGCCAGTTCAACACGATGTCGGGCCGACTGGATGTCTTCTTCAAATGCCGCCAGTTCGGGGTTCTGCTGCTCAATGAGCTGAAACACGGCATCCGCATCCAATTGAGTCAATACCTCTTTTTCACATTGCGGCCACGGTAATGGTTTCTCGGCCCGGCGTCCTAACATCGCATTGAGGCCCGAGACGACGGGCTGCTGCATATTCGTCAATTCCGTCAGATGGTCCTCCAGCATCGCCAGTTCAATCTGTGCGCGGATAATGTCCGGGTGACTCGTTGCGGCGGTTCGGTAGCGGCTTTGAGCGACTTGCTCGAAATGTTTCAGTAATTCCAGATTCTGCCGGGCAACGCCGATTGCATCGTACAGATAGGCATACTCATAAAACGCCTGCTTGACGTTTTTGAACAGCTTGAGTTTTTCGGCTTCGTAACGGTGATGGGCAGCCTTTGCGGCCGCGGCGGCGGCATCACCCCGCGCCTGAAGTTTACCGAACCATGGAAATTTTTGCGAGAGACTGAACCGCTGTTTCTGCGGCCCGGTGCGGGTTTCGACCTCTTCGATATAATAGCCGTAGGTAAAACGGGGATCGTCGAGGGCTTGCGATTGGGGAATTTTTGTCATGGCAATGCGCCACTGCTCAAAGTGGCTTTTGAGTCCGTCATTATTCATCGCCGCGACACGCAGATAATCATTGATTGTCGATAGCTGATTGGGCTCCGGCACTTCACTTTGTGCAACTGCCGAAACGCCAATGACTACCAGCATCCATGCCATCACAACGCCTGTCATTCGATCCCGCATTGCTATCGTCCCTTCGTTATGCCTAAAATCCTTGTACTTTGTCCTCAAAGTATGAATTGTCGCATTATATTGCCGCGATGGATAAAAATCAAACTCCCTTTTAGAAACTATACCGCAGGGCCGTATAAATGTTCGTATTGTTCTCAAACTGAGCAAAGAAGGTATGCGGTTGGTCACCGAAGAACACATTGGCTCCGGCCTCCAGAGCCAGATTATCCGAAGCTTTATAGTGTACATTCGGACGCAGGTAGGCATCCTCATCACTGGGGGAATAATAGCTAAAGAGCGAGAGTGTGAGGTTTTGATTCATCAGCAGCTTTGTCAGCCGCATCGTTACCACATGTCTGTATTGGTCCTGAGCTTGGGGGACGGTGAGGGCGGCCTTATAGGCTCCGTAGTCCAGCATCTGTTCGACGTAGTACTGCAGACCGCCGGTGAAATCCTTTCCGATTTCCTGTGAATATCCAAGTAAGTACCGCATTTGAGAATTGTTGACCAAGGGGTCGGTCCCGTTTTCGTCATCGTCCGATTGATAATACGCCACTTCGGCGTTACCGATGCCGGGTCCGACCTGGCCGCGAACACTGGCCCCATAGACACTCAAGTCGGGAAACGCGGCCTGGCCGGCGGGTGTTTGTCCACCGGGGCTTTTCCAAAAACCTCGGTAGCCGTAAAGAGCCAGTTCATAATTATCGATATTTTTATAAACTCGAACAGCGATCTCGTCATCCCTGAACCAGCGGTCGGGTTTATCTGAATGGATGATTGCGTCGCGGCCGGCCTGACGCTGCAGTGTTGGGTTCCAGTATGAAATGTATTCACCGGTGATGTAGCGATCCGAATCAAACTGCGGGGTATAGACTACGTCCACGTTTGCGATATCCGTAAAAAAGCTGAACTTGGCGGCATCGGAAGGCGCTTTGAGGTACTCGGTGTCGCGGCCGATGAAAAATGACTGCCAGTCTTTGGGGAACAGGTCATTTAAAAACAGCAGGTCACCGGTGCCCCAGGTGAGAACCTGTCGGCCGATTTTGACATCCATAAAATCGCTCGGACGTGAGAATGCCCACGCCTCGCGTGTATCAAAATCGCCCTGTTCGGTGATCATGTCGCCGTAGATATCACCCTTGAACTTGAAATCCGCCCAATCATTGTAGGTGGATAAATCCAACTGCAACCGTGTTTCCATCACGGACATGTCCTTTTCGTACGGATCTTTGCGTGTGCGGTAACCGGCCCGAAGTTCATAAAATCCGTGAATCTCCAACGGGGCGAACTGCTCCCAGGCAGAGGGCTTTCCGGATGTTTCCTCATCCCCCGCAGTGACCGAAACAGCCGTTACCATCCCTGACAAAACTATCATCCAAATCCATTTGCAGCGGCAATCCCGCATCATCTCATGGCCTCCCGCGGGGGTCTGCGTAAATAACGTTCCGTAAAGATACTCTCATCAATGCCAATGTTATACTGCACATCTGAAAAAATCATTTGCGTGGTGCTGCCGGTTCGCAAGTCCTTCACCACCGATTCGGTCACCGTTGGATAGACGACTTCTTTATCGCCTTCCTTCGATTTGATCGATTCAACTTTCTTCGATTCGATAACGCGGTACAACGTGTCGGCCTTATCGTAATAGGCCATCTTCATCGGCATAAATGTCGTTTTGTCAATGGTGACTGTATAATAGGCAAATTCGACGGAATCGGACGTCTTGGGCACATTTTTAATCACATAGCTTGTGTCGGTTGTCTCGACAAGCTCGTGAGTGTCCTCGTCCAGACTGCGGCCGGAGACATCCTCGTACAAAAAGTCTGAACCGACAAAACTGGTGCGTTTGTCGCTGGCGGCGATTCGCTTGACCAGGTCCAGACTGGGCAGATAGAGCCAGCGGTCGTCATCCTTATCGAGTGCACTGTGTTTTTGAACCATGAACACCATTTTCCGTACATCTGCGGGCTCAAGGAAATACACAAAGTAGTTTTGATCGGTATCGGGCTGTCCAGTATTCATGCGAAGGATATTAAACTCGCGATTTCGGGAACGGTTCTGCTTGTCGGTAATAGTCATAGAGACCTTGCTTTTGCCGTCAGCGCCCTGATAATAAGCAACATGATTCGCTTTTTGAATGATTTGATCGACGCTGAGTTCTTTGGGCTCTTCGGCCCAAGCACACGCGGCGATATATCCAACGATAATCAAAAAGAATACTTTCAGTTTCATAGCAATCCTCGCTTTCTGATATTTTAATCTTAAGGATCAATTCTTTTCTTTCGATTCTTCTGACGCTATTTTGCAGGCATTGCGACGCGACAAAATACCGCAAACCAGCAGCAATACCGGAATTGCTGCGACACTAATCCATGTCAGTTTCGTCACGCCCAGATGCCAGTATTGATGCAGATTCAAAGCGATCAAAACAACAACGGAAATGGAAATAATCATGCAAAAACCACAGTTACAGCTTGCGGACTCGACTTTTTGCGATTTTTTGAAAAACCATTTTTCGCCAACGGTCAGAAACGCCGGCAAGGCCAGCAGTGTAATGAGGCCTGAGACGGCCATAATCGCACACAGGAAGATGCCGACGGTTTTATAGGGCATCAGCGGAGCGGCCAGCAGCGGCAGAAAGCCTATCGCGATGACCAGCACATTGCGGGTGATAGCCCGGGCGGGCTCGCCGAACATTTCCGGCGCGGCGGCTTTCCATGAACCGGCCGTTTGGTAAGCAGTCCGGCTGCGTTCGAGAAAATGGATCGCAAAATCGACGGCCATTCCCAGCGTCAGGGCACTGAGTACCGCCACGGGCATATCGTAGTCCTTGCCGATGAAGCCGATCATTCCGTAAATGGCGGCAATCGTAATGGTCAGCGGGACCATGCACAACAGCCCCCACAGGGGCGAACGGAACAACAGTGCCATCATAATGAACACCACCAGAAAGCTGCCGAGAAACGACTGGAGCATTCCAAAGACCATCTTGTTCTGCCAGACGGTGTTGATATACGTCAGCCCTGCCCACCGATACTCCAGCTTAATCGGCGGGGTATGTTCGGCGAAATAAGCATCGACGGCCTGGACAACCTTTTCCATATCTTTGTTGTCGCCGCTGGTTAACTGCATCCAAATGTTGACATGATTGTAATCCGGCGTTGTCAGATGCCACAAACTATGCGGCCGATGACTTTGCTGATACTGAATCAGACATTCGGAAACAATGGATTCGTTGGCCGGGATGATGTAATTGTCCGGTGAACCATCAATGAGTTCCTGGTGAACCTTTTTAACGACGTCAGCCAGAGAGTTGCTTTTGCCAACGAAGCCCAGTTTCTCCAGATGGGCCTGAAGATCGGCCATATAGTGCAGCACCTGTGGGTTCTTGAAGATCCCTGTGTCTTTGCCCTCATCGGAAACCTGCTCCAGATAATTCAAAAACTCATCCCACGCGTAAAACAACTCGTCGTCGTCCTTCGGTACGGCATTCATCCGCTCGCGAACAGCCTTTATGAATGCCGGGCGGTCATCGGTATAAAATTCGCTGACTTGTGATTTAACAACAGAGGCCTTGGGGAAATTGGCCTGCATCTGATCCAATTTGACATTCAGGTCGCCGAGCAACTGCGGTGACGGTTTGACAGATTGCGTATCGTCAGTTTTGGCATCCAATACCAAATAAGCCATGTAGGTACCGCCGAAGTGATCATTTAGAGCAATGTCAGCCCGACGAATTGGATGTTTTTTGGAGAACCACTTAACCGGGTTGTCATTGATCTGGATTTTGGTGATACCCCAGACCGCCACAGCGGTCAATATCAGCAGCCCCACCAACAGCAATCGGGCACGTTTGTATGTCAAGGTGCCAAGGCCGTGCAGGAACCGTGTCAGAGCTGATTGTTTCTGTTCGTGCTGAACCGCCATACCGAAGTTTTCCAGCTTTTTATCCGGGATGAACATCACATAGGCCGGAACGAAGGTCACCGTAAACACCCAGGCAATCATAATCCCTGTTCCGACAAAGACACCGAAGACCTGTACCGGCGGAATGGGCGTCAGCGCCAGCGAGAGAAAACCGGCCGCGGAAGTCAGCGACGTGTACAACATGGGAGTAAACAGCGTGTGCATGACTTCTTCGATTGCGGCTTTACGGCCCTTTTCTTTGGTATAGACGTCGAAGAACTCTGAAAGAATATGTACCGAATCGACAACGGCAATCGGCATCAGGAAGATCGGAATCATCGAACTCATGATGTGGACCGGAAAGCCGAACGCGATCAACAGGCCCATGGTCGAAATGACCGCGACCATCGCAATCACCATCGGTGAGATAACCAAAACCAACTTACGGAAAAACAACAGCATAAGAATAAAGATCGTCAGCATTGCCAGCGGCGCCGAAACGGCCATCTGGATAAACATCTCGACGCCAAACGTGTCTTCGGCTACCGGCAGACCGGTGATGTGATATTGCTCGGGCCCATCGAAACCGGCAATCTTCTCGTTCATCGCCGAATAGACGCGATAGCTGAGATGTTTGTCGGTCAACGGCAAAAATAGCATAATGGCTTTGCCGTCTTCGGAAACCATCGTGCCTTTGAGCATGGGGTTTGAAAGGGCCTTGTCGCGAACGGCCAGCGCTTCGTCCTGCGTTTGAGGGGGTTTGGGCATGAGCCATTCAAATGTGATGACGCCGGGACCGCCCTGACCGATATGATCCACCAGCGAGGGAGCAATCATGTCCACTTCGATCACGCCGGCAGTTTTATCCGGGTGTTCGGCATCCGGCCAGCGGAGCGTTTTGGCAAATTCCGTCAACTCATAGATACGCCCCAGCGTAGCGGGATTGAACACCCCATTGTCGTCCTGTTCATTGATAATCCCCAGCACGACAATATCGCTAAGATCGAACTGCTGTTTTGTTTCATTATGAAAAACACGCACCGGCTCATCGATACCCAACATGTTTTCCGGATCGGTATCAACCTCAATCTGCGGAATAAACGCGCCGCAGATCAGAGTAAACAAGACCATAACCGTTGTAACGGATTTGTGATGAGTGACCGAAAAGTGAACAATCTGGTCCTTGAAAGACTTCATCGTTTTGCTCCCGGAATAGTTCGAAGTTTATTATAATGACCTTTGAAACGTTCAATCAACCTCTTTCTTTCGATTTATTCACTATTTTGTGTACTATCATTGTCGCAATGGTGACATAGACAATGCAGCAGTTTGATAACATTTTCGTTTTTGATGGTGTAAAAGACGCTGGTCCCCTGCCGCCGCGATTGCAGAACCTGCTTGTCCTTCATAAGTCCAAGCTGCTGGCTGACCACGGCCTGAGGAACGTCGAGTTTTTTCACAATGTCTCCGACGCACTGTTCGCCATTTTCCAACAGCTCAATGATTTGCAGCCGAACAGGGTGAGCAACCGCCTTTAACACATCCGCCACATGTTGTGCCATCTCATAATTCATCATAAAACCTCATATATTACATTATTCATATGTTACAATACTTAGATATAGAGCATTTGTTCTTGATTTTCCACAAAAATAGATCTGGATTAATTCTGGCGGGTTTCGGTTTTTTTGAGTCCTAAAAGCATCATCAGAGTTTGTATTGCTGAAAACAGGCCTTTTTTCAGTATTATTGGCAGAATCCTTGTAAAATTGCCGTTTTCCTGTAACAATACGGAGTCTTGTTCGTCTTCTTTTGTAAGACCCGATTACATAGGGTCAAAGCGTTCTTATCGGAATTATTTAAAAGGATTGTCCCGTGAAGAAGAAAAAAAAGATCGTCATCTCGATTATTAGCCTTGTCTTCATACTTCTCGTTGTCTCCGGTGTTAAGCGAGGCGCCTCTGCCAAGAAAGGTCTCAATCAAACCACCACCGTCCGCACTGAAACAGTGGCCCCCGGCGAGTTTATTGAGATTGTCAATGCACCCGGTGAGATTCGCCCCAAGACCAAGGTTGACATCAGCGCCAAAGTGGCCGCGAGAATCATTGAATTGCCGTTCGAGGAAGGCGATGTGGTAACGGCAGGCGACCCGGATGCCAACCCACCGGTGGAACCGTCGCTGCTTCTCCAGTTAGACTCGAAAGACTTTGAAAGTCAGTTACGCAGTGCCGAGGCCAACCGGGATGCGCAAATGGCACGGATCGAAGTTGAAAAATCACAGATTCTTTCCCAGAAAGCAACACTTGAGGGCACCAAGGCATCGCTGGAGCAAAACAAAATTGAATTCCAGCGGCAAAAAAAGCTGCTTGAGACCAAGGACATCAGCCAATCCAGCTTCGATCAGGTCCAGTGTAATCTGCGTGAGCTTGAATCACAATATAATGCCTCACAGCACTCGATCAAAGCCGCCGAGCAAAACCTCATCGTCATGCAGCATAATCTGAAAGCCGCCGAAGCGGGTGTAGAGGAAGTTCGCGAAGCATTGAGCTATACGACGATTCATTCGCCCATCGACGGCGTGATCACCCAAATCAATGCCGAGGTCGGCGAGGTGGTCATGACCGGCACGATGAACAATCCCGGCACAATCATCATGCAGGTGGCCGATTTGTCCGTGATGATGCTGCTGGCGGAACTGGATGAATCCAACGTCGGACAGGTCAAAATCGGCCAGACAGCCAAAATTCACGTCCCCGCCTACTGGGAAGAGGAGTTTGACGGCGTCGTGCAAAACATCGCACTGACTCATCGCATGTCCAATACGGGTGCGAAATATTATAAAACGGAGATTTTGATTCAGGGCGATGTCAGCAAGCTTCGCTGCGGCATGACTGCGGACGTTGACATCGAGACCAACCACTACCAGGACGTGATCAAGGTGCCCAGCCAGGCCGTTCTGGCACGTCGATGTGACAGCCTGCCGCTGGATATCACGGACGGCAATCCAATCGTGGATCAAAAGAAAACCGACATTCCGGTAGTGTATCGCCTCATCGACGGTAAATCCGTTGTCACCCCCGTAACCATTGGCCCCAGCGACCTGACGCACACGCTGATACGAGCGGGATTGAACAAAGGTGACATGGTCATTGTCGGACCTTATAAAATTCTGGACGGCCTGCAGCATGACACAACCGTCGTCGAGGAGAAAAAGAAGGACGATAAAACAGAAGAATCCGACGAAAAAACGGATGAGACGCCCAAGACTAAAAAAACCGAAACACAAGCTTAAGCACACGAATGTAAACCTGCCATGATCGTACAAAACGACAACCCGGTGATTCGAATCAGCGATTTAACCCGTACTTATAAAGTCGGCACCGAAAAGGTGTACGCACTTCGCGGGGTGAATTTAAACGTCTATCGAAACGAATACGTCGCAGTCATGGGCCACAGCGGTTCGGGTAAAAGCACCCTGATGAACCTGCTGGGCTGCCTGGACCTGGCCGATGCGGGCGATTATGAGCTGAACGGGATTATGACGACACAAATGAACGCGGCGCGACTGGCGCAGGTCCGAAATCAGCAGATCGGTTTTGTGTTTCAGTCGTTCGAGCTGCTGCCGCGCATGTCGGCGCAGAAAAATGTCGAGCTGCCGCTGATCTACTCGGACATGCCGTTCTGGAAACGCCGCAAGCTGGCCAAGCAGGCTTTAGAACGTGTGGGACTGGCCGGGCGTATCCATCACAAACCCAACCAACTCAGCGGCGGTGAAAAGCAGCGTGTGGCGGTCGCCCGGGCACTGGTCAGCGAGCCAAGTATCCTGCTGGCCGATGAGCCCACGGGAAACCTCGACAGTAAAACCAGCGCCAGTATTATGGACCTGTTTGAGAAACTTTACGCCGAAGGGCAGACGATCATCATGGTCACGCATGAAGCGGACATCGCGGCGCACGCACGACGCATCGTGCGGATGCGGGACGGAGAAATTTACAGCGATTTACCGACGGAACAGGACCCGGTCCAGGGCCTGCATGAATCCGAACCAGATCAGGAGGCATCAGAATGAAAATGCTCCTGATGATACCGATGAAGCTGTTTCGACTGATCATACAAAGCGCGATGCTGGCCCTGAACCAGATTTGGGTTAACAAGACACGCAGCATCCTGACAACGCTGGGAATCATTATCGGCGTAGCCTCGGTTTCGGCGGTTATCGCAGCCATGAGCGGGATGAATAACAAAATCATGGAAAACTTTGAAACATTCGGCACCAAGAAAATTTTTCTCTGGCCGGAGCGTCCGTCTTCGGGGCCGAAGAAAAACGTGGACTGGTGGCAGATTCGTTTCAAAGAAGAAGAATTTGACGACATCCGCGAATATTGCCCGTCGGTGGAGTTCAAGTCGTTCATTTCTGACGGACAGAATTTACCGGCCCGCTTTGCGGAAACAACACTTGAGGCGGTCCGACTGAACGGTGTTGAAGCGGACTGGTTTAAGATTGAAAGCCGCGAGATTATCATGGGCCGGCCCTTCTCGCATCTGGATGAGATGCAGGGACGCAAGGTTTGCATCATTACCCAAAAGCTTCGCGACAAGCTGCATCTCGACCAAGACTGCTACGGTCAGACGATCACCTTCGGACATCACACCTTTTTGGTCATCGGCCTACTGGAAGAAAAGCCGGCGATGATGTTCGGCGATAACCGCAGCAACCTGGAAGCGTATGTCCCGTTTCAGACAATGCGAAAAATCAGCAATAACCAGTGGTTCCGTGTCATGGCCAGCTGTAAAAGCACGGACCTGGCGGAAGAAGCCAAAGCCGAGATTCAGTTTTTCCTGCGACGGACGCGTCATATCCGGCCCGGGGAACCGGACACGTTCGGCGTGTTCTTAATGGAGAATGAAGTTAAGAAGGTCATGGAAGTGATGGGGATGATTTCGCTGGTCGCATTCGCGATCGTCAGTATCTCGCTGCTGGTCGGCGGCATCGGGATTATGAACATTATGCTGGTGTCGGTCTCGGAGCGAACGCGGGAGATCGGCTTGCGCAAAGCGGTCGGCGCCAAGCCGTCAGCGATTTTGACACAGTTCCTGGTCGAGGCGGTGGTACTATGTTTGATCGGCGGATTGATCGGCGTTGTTTTCGGACACCTGGCCGCCATGGCGATTTCCAAGTCAGCCCGCTGATGGAAGGCGCCAGTATCCCCGGCTGGGCGATTTTGCTGTCGTTTGGATTTTCAGCAATGGTCGGCATTGTCTTCGGCATGTTCCCGGCAATTAAAGCGGCCCGACTGAATCCGATCGACGCATTAAGACATGAGTAGGTTTTTAGTGCAATGAATTCCGCAGGCATGCTCTAAAAACTGGCATAATAGATACATTAGCAGGATAGGTATAAGAGACAGGGTAAAAAATGAAACAGGCAATCATAGTGTGTATCGTATTGATCATCGCGGCGGTGCTTTTGCCGGGATGTAACCATCCGGCATCTGATACGGATTTCTATACGTTAAAGATACCGGCGGAAAAAACGCAAACTATTGAAACACTGGATTTGGAACCCTATCGTTCGCCTGAACAGCCAACAATACCTTCGGTACTGGAGCTGCCGAAAGAGCCGCTGGACAAACTGGAATTAGGACTGGACCAGTGCCGGGCACTGGCCATGGAAAACAATCTTGATTTAAAAGTCCAGTTGTATAACCCGACGATTTCACAGGAAAGCGTCAACGCTGAGCGGGCCAAGTTTGAGGCATCTTTTTATTCGGATTTCAGTTATAATAAAATCGATCAGCCCGGAGCTGTAGACCAGTATATTCAAGGCTCTCAAGGAGAATATACCAGGCTTAATACCGGCGTTGAAATCCCCTTGCAAACCGGCGGAAAAATCACCTTTAATCTGGCTGACAATCGCGATAAAACTAACTCTGACTCTTACACCTTCAACCCCTCTTACCAGGATGATTTTTCGGTATCGATCAGTCAGCCGCTGCTTCGCGATGCCGGCAAGCGAACCAATCTTCACTCGATTCGGATTGCGGAATACAATAGACGTATCACCGATTCACGGACAAAGCTGGAAGTTATTTCCGTCATTGCAGCAATGGACCGGGTCTATTGGCGGCTGTATGCGGCATTCAAGCAATTTGAAGTGCGAAAGGAGCAGTACAAACTGGCGCAGGCTCAACTGGAGCGTTCCAAGCGTTTTGTCGATGCCGGCCAGCATGCACAGATTGAAGTCCAGCGGGCCGAAGCGGGACTGGCCCAAAGCCTGGAGTCGATTATCATCGCGGAAAACAACCTGCGTGACCGCCATCGCGAACTGAAGCAGACGATCAACAAGCCCGGCCTTGAAATGCGCGGCCCCACAGTGGTTACGCCGACCAGTGAGCCGGAACCGATTCACTATACGTTTGAGCCGGACAAGCTCGTCAATGAAGCGATCGAAAACCGGATGGAAATGCTGGAACTGGAACTGGAAATTGCCAAAAGCATCAGCAATATCCATTACCTGCGGAATCAGGCACTGCCGCTGGTATCGGTGGATTATACCTACAATATCAACGGGCTGGGAGCGACCCAAAGCGATTCGATGGACTTGCTGATGGACAACGATTTTGCCGATCACCGAGTAGGTTTGAGCCTGCTCATACCCTTAGGCAACCAAGCAGCGGAAAGCAGGTTACGGGCAGAGTATTATACGCGAATCCAGACACTGGCCTCGAAGGAAAACCAGAAGAAAATGATCGAAGTGGAGGTACTCAACGCACTGGATCAATTGGAATCCAACTGGCAGCGGATCCTGGCGGCGAGGCAAAGTACCCTGCTGGAAAACCGGCTGTATCAGGCTGAAATCCGACAATTTGAAAACGGGCTGAGCACCTCGACGGACGTTCTGGAAGCCCAAACCAACTTCACCAATGCCCAAAGCACCGAAATCAACGCCTTGGCCGAATACCAGATCGCCCTGGTGGATCTGGGCTATGCAACGGGCACCTTGCTGGGAGCGGCCCAGGTCAATTGGGAACCGTCAAATCCACCCCTAAAATAAAAGGTTTTCAAGCCCGGAAATTTCCGTATAATCAGCGTTATGCAGACAGATGCGGAATACATGCAGTTAGCGTTGGAACTGGCCGGACGCGGATTGGGCGATGTTGAGCCGAACCCGATGGTTGGATGCGTGATCGTTCGAGATAATGCTATTATTGGCCAGGGATTTCACGAACGGTTCGGCGGACCTCATGCGGAGGTCAATGCGCTGGCCGACTGCAAATCTAACGGCAACGATCCGGCCGGGGCGACGATGTATGTGACGCTGGAGCCGTGCAGTCATACCGGAAAAACGCCGCCCTGCAGTGAAGCAGTAATTAATGCAGGGATTGGCAAGGTGTTTATCGCCGCCGAAGACCCGACCGAGCAGGCTGGCGGCGGGATCGAACAACTCCGCCGAGCCGGCATCGACGTCGAAATCGGTCTTTGCCGCGAGCAAGCCGAACAACTCAACGCCCCCTTTTACAAACACGCCCGCACGGGTCTGCCGTGGGTGATCGTCAAGTGGGCCCAAAGCATCGACGGCAAGCTGGCGTGGACCAATCCGCCGAAAGAGGGTAATTGGATATCCAATGAAAAAAGCCGGGCCGATGTGCATCGGCTGCGGAAACGAACGCAGGCGATTTTGACCGGGGTCGATACCGTCATGGCCGACAATCCCCGTTTGACGGTTCGCATTCCGGGCCAAACCATCGACCGCCCTCCCCTGCGGGTCATTCTGGACAGCCAGCTTCGCACGCCGTGGGACTGCCATTTGATTACGGTTCACGACGCCCCAACCGCCATCGTAACGACACACCAGACCGCTCAGACGGAGTTCCAACAGGTCGAAAGACTTCAGTCCGCAGGTGTTGACGTGGTTACCGTTGCAGAAAAAAATGATCACTGTGATCTAAAAGAAACACTGGCCGAACTGGGTCGCGCAGGCGTCCAGCAACTGCTCGTGGAAACGGGTCCGACACTCATTACCGAATTCCTCAAACAGCAACTCGCCGATGAGCTGGTCATCTACATCGCCCCGATGATATTGGGCCAGGACGGAACTGCGGATTTGTCAAAAGAATGGAACCAAGTTGCTTCAATCGTGTCTAAGAAAGTAAATGTCAAGCATTTTGAGAATGACACCCGCATTTCGATATTTTTCTAACCGGATTTACTGACCGAGTGTTTTTTTTCGTCTTAGGATGTGGTGGTAGTGCTGGGCGAAGCGGTGGGCTTCGTCGCGGACGTACTGGATGAGTTTTCTGACGGGGGAATGGGCGGATAGTTTGAGCGGTTTTTCATGGCCGTGGATGTAAATAATTTCTTCTTTTTTCGCAATCGACGCCAATGTCGGCATCGGGGCCTTCATTTCAGCGAATGCTTCTTCGGCGGCATGCAACTGGCCAACGCCGCCGTCAATCAATACCAGATCCGGCCAGAGCTCTTCGCCTGCCATCGCGCGTTTATACCGCCGCGTCACCACCTCTTTTAAGCTGGCATAGTCATCGATGCCCTTGACGGTTTTGATCTTGAAACGTCGGTAGCCGTCCTTAAATGGTCGGCCATCAATGAACTGGACCATCGAACCGACGGTTTCGCCGCCCGACAGATGAGCGATATCAAAGCCCTCGATAATCCGCACCGGTTGGGCAGAGCCCAACGCCGCCTGCAATTTCTCCAGAGCCTCGGTCGGGTCGGCGGCGAACACCTCCGGCTGGACATTGCCGTCCACGGTACCGCGTTTGTCGAGATTTTCGATCAGACGGATGCGGTCGCGGTACATTGCGGCCGCTTCAAAATCTCTCGCCTCCGACGCCGCTTCCATCTTCTTTTTCAACCCCCTCAGCACGGTCGAACGCTTGGACTGCAGGAATTTGACCAAATCCTTGATCTGCTCCCTGTAATCGACTTTAGACACCTTATCAGCGCACGGTGCCGTACACTGGGCGATGTTGTTCAGAATACATGGACGGAAGAATCGGCGTTTGTCGTCTTTGGTGCTGATCTCCAGTTTGCAGGTGCGAAAGCGGTAAATTTTCTGCAGGACTACCAGCACTGCCCGCAGATCCTTGACATTGGTAAACGGACCGAACAGGCGGTTACGGCTGCTTTGGGGGTTGCGGGTAATATACACGCCGGGAAACTCCTGCCGGGTGGTGATCTCCAGATACGGAAAACTTTTGGCATCCTTGAGGTCGGAATTGTACGGGGGATGGACGTCCTTAATGAGCCGGGCCTCCTGCAGAATGGCATCGACTTCGCTTTCGGTCTGGATGTATTCAACTACGGCTGTCTTGTTGATCATCTCGACAATTTTCGGCCCGCGGCTTTCGGCCAGATTGGCCCCCGGCTGGAAGTAGCTGCCCGCACGGCTGCGCAGATTTTTGG
This sequence comes from Anaerohalosphaeraceae bacterium, assembly GCA_963675155.1. Lineage (GTDB taxonomy): Bacteria > Planctomycetota > Phycisphaerae > Sedimentisphaerales > Anaerohalosphaeraceae > 4572-13. The sequence goes on from OY775912.1 coordinate 4,141,323, forward strand.
CTTTGCCGATATACAGCACCTTATCGTCGGCGTCTTTCATGAAATACAGACCGGGCGCAGCGGGGAACGAACGGATCGTCTCGCGGATCGCCTCCAGTGTCTGTTTGGAAGTCTTTTTAACCATCGCAGTAGTATAGCCGATTTGCTTTGAAAAAGAAATCTCTGAAAGGAAAGAAATGCTTATGCGGTCGGCAAGGACACGAAAAATTTACTGCCTTTGCCGACTTCGGATTCGAGCCAGATTTCACCATTTTGGCAATCCAGAACACGAAGAACAATCGCCAGCCCCAGCCCCTCACCTTCGACCGTATACCCGGCGGCAGCCCGCTGGAACATCTGAAAGATTTTCTTATGATCGGATTCAGGGATTCCGATACCATTATCCTCAACACAGTAGACACTGCGACCCTCTTTCTGCCAACCGGTAATATGTATTTTCCCGGGTCGATCAGGAACCAGGTATTTCAGCGCATTGCTGAACAGGTTGCTGAACACCTGATTGGTTTTGGCCATATCAGCCCGGCAGGACGGAACCGGGTCGAGGGTAATGACCACACCTTTTTTTTTCGCCTGATAAGCATTGGTTTCGACAATATTTTCAAACAAACGATTCATATCAATCACCTGGATATCAAAGGCCGTGGTTCCAACCCGTGAGATCTGAAGCAGTCCGTTTGTCAACATCTGCATCTTTTCAACACCGGCATGGATGAAATTCAACGATTCGGGAATATCCGTATTTAGCAGTTTTTCAATCGAATCGACGGTCTTTTCACTGATTGGCTCACCTTTCAGCAGCATCGGGATGGTATCGCAACTGTTCTGAAGTTCCTGGCTGAATCCGTTGATATTCACCAGTGGAGAACGCAGATCATGAGAGGCAATATAGACCACGCTTTCCAATTCGGCATTTTTCACTTTGAGTGACTTAGTCAACTGAGACAGTTCGGCTTCGGCACGTTTTCGCTGGTCCAATTCCCGGTTTAATTCGGCCGTTCGAATCTGAACAAGGTTTTCAATCGCCTCGGTTCTGCGACGCATGGTTTGGTAATAAAAGAATACAAAGCCTGTCAGCAGCAAACCAATTGAAAAGGTGGTCCATGAATTCCACGTCGTGTACATCGCAACCATCTCCGGCTCAGGCGTGCAGACAATCGACCAGGTACGTGTGCCGGTCTCAAAAGTTTTTTTAGAGTAAAGGCCCGACGGCAACATTCCGTTGGCCAACCCGTCCGGCAGTTTGCCTAAATCGCAGGCTCCCTGCGTATAGTAGGCTAGTGATCGTCGCTCCAGCGGCGCGGAAAGATCACATAGATAAATTGAGACACTTCGAATATCGGTCAGGCTCATGACATACTCCACTAGATCCTGAACCCGAAAAACGCCAATCACAAATCCCTCCAGGTGCTGCTGCCGATCCTGCACGGTTTCAATGGAGGCATTTTTTTGAAACAGCGGCTTAAAAATAAGAAAACTAATTATTTCTTGAGACCCCAGCACAAGCTGGAGGCCTTCAGTAATTGCCGTGGTATTATGATCTCGAGCATCGGCCAACGCCTCCTGTCGGGCCGTTTCTGACGCCAAATCGTATCCCCAGGCAGTCTTGTTCATTGCAAAAGGTTCAACATAATAAACCGGAAAATACTCGTCTCTTTTTTGAGCAGCCACAAATTCCCCCTCTTCGTTTCTTTCCTTGATAGAAAAAACAAGAGAATCATTCGGCTTAACCGATGCTTCAAATCTCTCTCTCTCACTGTCTTTTACGCACGGCGCCCAGGTAATTGCCTGAAGTCCCTTCGAATCATTCCAGAAAGACGAGGTGAATTTAGTAAATTCTTGCCGTTCGACTAGCTGTGAGCTTTCAAAAAAATACCGAACGGAGTCCAGCATGTCAAAGATGTCCTGAATCTCCCGCTGCAACGCCAAGGTGCGATTCGTTGCGATGCGACCGAACGCATCCCGTAAATTCTTTTGCTCTAAGTGACGGATTGAAAAGAAAAAGGTTAGGGACAAACCAATGCCGAAGATAAGGATGAACACAGGCGGAAGGAAATCCGAAAGCTTTTTTTTGAGCACTGCACTTTTCACACAACAGTCTCCCGTTTAAATACCGGACATCGCACCTATTTTAATGAAATTCATCCCAATTCACAACGCTTTTTCAAAAAAAGAACCGACAGATCGACGCGTTTCAAGTCATACCTCGCCTGAAATATGTTTTATTAGAAATTTAACTTGAAAATGTGCTTATTTATTGCACAATAACTTTGTTTGAAATTATATATGAGACACAATACAGGAGAAATACAATGGGCACAGACAGAGAAAAAGCCAAACAAGCCGTCATTGAAGTGCTGAACAAGGCACGTTCAATGGAACTTCAGGCCATCGGCCAGTATATGAATCAACACTACAATCTGGATGATATGGACTACGGTGAGCTGGCCGCGAAGATCAAGCTGATTGCGATTGATGAGATGCAGCATGCCGAGGCGTTTGCCGAACGCATCAAGGAACTGGGCGGCGAACCGACGGCCGATCTGGCTGACAAAGTCATCAAGGGACAGGAAGTCCAGGAAGTTTTCACATTTGATACGAAACTCGAAGATGACACCGTGGCGATCTATAATGGATTCCTGCAGGTCTGCCGGGAAAACGGCGACAGCGTCACAATGAAAGTTTTTGAAACGATCATTGACGACGAACAGTCGCATTTAAATTATTTTGACAATATCAGCGGACATATCGGAAAACTGGGCGATGCCTATCTGGCACGTATCGCAGGAACTCCCTCGGCGACCGGACTCAATACACAGGGCTTTGTCGCACGCCAGCAGGGTGGCGCGTAAAGCAAACGCTAACGACAAATCTCTAACCAAAAAGAACAGAAAGAGAGTTCTGGTAATCTTCAGGACTCTTTTTTTGCGCCGTAATGTCAGTACACTGGACATTGGGCTTCAGAAATTGACGCTAGCGAAGATTATTCTTCGCCTATTCACCTTATCAAATGCTCTCCTGCTCTGTTTTTTCAGCAAGGCTGAAAAAACTGGGGTACAGGGATTCGAATTCTTGCGAATTGCCCTATTATTAGACCTAAAAACCCAGATTGGAAAATTCTTGACAAAATTAAAGTCCTCGTTTATACTTAGTTCCCTGCTCTGATCTCCATAATATCGAGATTGAACTATGGCTAAACGAGGTCCAAAAGCAAAATACGAATCATACCGTGGCGATACAGTCCAAGATATCGTCAACGGCGAGCTTGTCGGCTTATCCAAAGAGGCAAAATCCGGCTATTACTATTATATGTATACCGACAAGTATGGACAGAGAAAAAAACAACGTGTCGGAAAAAATATCGCCAACGCTTTTAGGTCCTTCAGACGTTTTGTAGACAAACAAAAGCGAGAAACTCCCACCGTTAATTTAGGCTCTAATGAAAACATCCGTTTGGTGCCACGACAACTATCTGAAGCTGAGGACAGATTATTAGGTTCATACAATACTTTCGCTGTAAATGAAATCGCACTCAAAGAAGATGCCCTTTTTGACCTCCTTGATAACTTATTAGATGATCCGATCCTGGTGCAGAAATTTGTTAAACATACTCAACGCTTTGGATTGCTTTCCTGCGATGATGTCATGATCAAGGATTTCACATTAAAGCAGGCTCTGGAATACTATAAAAATGACACAGAATCAGAAGACTACACTTATCAAAGGCAAATCGAACTTCAGTGGGAAGAATTCTGCCGCATAATCAACCCAATTAAAACAATTAACCACATTGATTTCGACCGGATTGAAAAATACAAGAATGAACTTGATAAGGTTAGAAATAACCCAGATTACCGCCCTGCTTGGCTGGGAGAAAAGCAGAAAAAAGACATCCTAGGGAGGAAATTGCCCATAAGCTGGCGAGACCGCAGGATTGATAATGTCAAAGCAGTTATCAATAGCCTTCGAGATAGAACAACAGATGAAAAACATATTGCCAGAATCATCAAAGACCTTAAAAAGATGCGGAGCAAAAGGAAAAAAGGACAAAAAGGGTATCCTTCAAAAAATGTCGGAGACAAACGCTTATTTACTCCCAAGGAATTCCAAGCAATCCTCCAAACCTGTCAATCGAAGCCTTCTAATAAATATCAAGAGAAACGATTTGACCGTTTTTATACCATGGTCTTACTCGCGATGAATTTTGGTTTCACCCTCGTAGACTTTTCACAGCTACTACAAGATGATATCGAATGGGAAACCAACCGAATAATCATGAGAAGAGGGAAAACCCTCGTCATCCGAGTAGGGAGGATGTGGGAAGAAACACAATCTGCCCTAAAGAAATTTATGGAAAAATATCCCAATCATACCGAATACATATTTCTTTCCAAAGATGGAAACCCCTATGATTCAAGAGCCAGCAGAAAACAATATATAAAGCTGCTTAAAGATGTTAAAAAAGTAACCAAGCTCGAAATCAATGTTGATTTCAAACAATTCAGGAAAAGCTCGTATAGTGCCGCCATCAATAATAATGTTCCTTTGGATATTGTGAAAGTACTTCATGGTCATGCCCAAGGGATTGAAGAACACTACGTTCTTTTCCGGGAGGATTATACTGATCTAGCGGTAAATGCCATACACGACTATTATTTCAACCAATCCCCCAAATAATTAAAGTCATCAGGACCAAGAACAAAATCCCCCTCTTTTAAATCCAGTTTGTAAATCCCCGCTACATTTCCTCTGTCACCATCATATATTCAGAGATAGGGGATATAATGGCAACAACAGCTATGTCTTTGCCACAATTCCAACAATTAATCGTTTTACTCACTCAATAAATTTTTTTGGGGGGGATTAATCTGCACTCAAATACCTCCTTCTTATATCATCAAATCTTGTTATTTCCCCGCCATAGGAAACTCTATAGGTTCAGGCTCTATTATCTTTACCGGCCAATAGACAATATCAGGCGATTTAATGGTAATACTCAATGTCTTATTGGTTGTTTTCTCTTTTGAAATAATACCACCGTCATCAGTGAAATCTTCTCCGACACTATAAAGCTTGAAATTGTCCTCTGTTAATTTATAAATCAGAGCTTTATCACTATAGGGATCATTCGGAACTGATTTCAAATAATCGGCAACAACAAGATCATTAAGCGATTGGGGCAGACCGCCGGTATCATTTTTATAGCGGAGGATCGCAAGAACGGTGATTAGAGCTTCTGTCTGCGTGTTTGTCTGGTAATAAACATTCAGAAGCCTTTTGGGATTAATTGTAAAGGCACTAACTGCAAAAAAGATATGGCTGTTTTCTATTTTAACAATTTCAGCAAAAAATGTCGCATCCTGATTTTGGACTTGCCACGGTGTTTTTTGCATAATTAGGTCTGATTGGGTTAGTATCCGGTCAATTTGAGCTTCAATTTCCTTTTTCGTTGGACCAAAGAGGCAGCATTGCAATCGCATCTTCAATTCTGCAAATTGATTAGTATTGCCACACATGTTCTTAGGCCAACCAGCACTCCATGCCAGCCGTCCTGTACCTTTCCCATTGTCAACAAAAGTCCTCTGCAAAAGATCATAAGCTTCAAATTTCTGCGTTTGCAAACTTGGCACAAAATGATTTGAGTTGAATTGTGCCGAAAGAGCCTCCTGAAAGTTCCTTAATATCATGGGATCAATTTTGTACCGATCTATCAAAAAATATGCGTATTCAATTGCAGTATTTTTAAGCTTGAGTCCTAATAGTTGCTCAAATAGAAGTAAATTCGGGCGACATTTATGCTCACCAGCACGATAACAGTCGAGAAGATTGTCAAAAGCAAGCTGAAATTGTTGATTGTCTGCATGGATTCGTATATTCCAAATGAGTGCTTTTGTAAAATCATTGTATGAATTCACTTCAAAAGGCGTAAAATTCCCCATTTGAGGAGGAGAGTCTGATGGAATTCTCTCCACCCAACAGTAAGGTTTTTTGACGGCTTTTTTGAAATAATCGAAGGCTTGTGCATTAGACGCAAGCCACTTTTCAAGCATTGCCTTGTCCTGTGCATTTACATCTGTCCAGGGATCAAGATGTTTCAAATTATCCGGCAATCCAATGAAAGCATCAAATGCTTTTTGGTAATAGGGTGCAGCATTTTTGTCTGGATCAAAATTTTCCGGCTTGGCATATTCGTTGTATTGAGCAAGATAGTCAACTGTAACTTTCGGTTTTGCTGTAAAAAAGAAGAAGGCTTTGATTGCAAACAGAGCTAGAACAACACCAATAACCGTAAAAATCAAGCGTTTGTGTTTAAGAATTTTCATTTTATTAAACCATCCTTTCAGTCATACGGCTTTTTTCATGTTAACAGCAGAGATTTTAGACTCTTTGCCATTGTTTAATAAAAATTGATCCAGTCAAGTTTTGTGTTTTTAGGATACCATTGAAGCACATTATCTGTTAAGCCGTCTCGATCCTCATCTAGTCCCCAAACGGCTTTTCTTTCAGGGTTGTTTCTCGGACCATTTACGAGAGCATCCTCCAAGTCATGGTTTGTATGCCTTTGTATGATATGAGCTATTGCATCGGGATAAACGAGTGCATCCCCCAGTAAACTACCACTGAACCAAACTGGTGTTCGGTTGCCCATATAGACATGTACATAATTGCCCTGACTATCTTTATAATATGCTCCAACCGCATACGCCATATCATTATAATCATACGTGTGGCTTGCATTTTCCCATTCCAAGCCGGTTTCACACCCAATCGCCCAGAATTCTTTTATGGTTTGCGTTCCCCATAATCCTAACGACCACATACTGTGTCCCTCTGTTTCCCAACTACCAGGTAATTTGTCGAGTGTTGGGGGACTCGACAAGTTATCCGACTGCAAACAGGAAAATATTTTGCCTTCAGAGTCCGGCCAGAATTTCTTCTTATTCCAGCATTTAAAATTAGTGCGATGAATCCCATCTTTTGTTACTGTTTGGGTACCGAGATTGCGGCTTTCACCTATTTGGCTATTAGTATGACCAATCCAGTAAACGTAGTTCAAATTGCTTCCTCGCAAGGCAATGCTGATATTGTCCCAATTGGCATTCTTTCCAAGCAGCTCCATATGAGTAATCCCCTGGGCGGCAAGGGCTGTTCGAATTGCATCCAAAGTTATTTCAAAGTCTTCATTAATGTCATCAAACGGTGCGATAATTAAAGCCCGATATGAATTGGGATCTTCATTCGACATATTAATCGATTTTGCAAGATTATAAGTATTCGTCTGACTTGTTTCATCGTCTTCGTAGTTAATGATTAACTCGGCTCCATCAGGATTACCGATTGTTGTGGTATAGCCAACATAACCATCATTAAAAGTTGTGCTAATATTCGGTTCTGTAGAAACCTCCACCGTTCCCTCATCAAAAAAGCCCGTCACCTCATATATTTCATTTGGCTCATACATATCCGGGATTGACGCTAAGTAAAGACTATTCTCAAGCCGTATTGGGATCTGTTTCATCCAACAGCCACCTTCATACAAATATCCCCCAATGGTCAGCACATGGTTACTGTTGCTGAATTTGTACGTCGGTATCTTAATTACAGGCGGTTCAGTGTCGTCAGGATAGGCTTCAATACTGGCTGTGCCATCCATCTGCCAGAAATACCCTGTCGTAGAATCCGGATATTCATCAATAGAAACCGTTACGATCCCCGATAAACCATTTGGCTCTATGGCTGTATTATTTTCATCATAAAAAGAAGCTGAAAAAGTTAAATTAAACCCCTGCATCCAATCTGCCATCAAAACATCCTCGTCCCGTTGATCAATAATATGGCTACCACTGGGTTGATTGGGGTCATTGGGATCGATGCCTGTATGTAAATTACATAGACTGCAAAAACGGTACTCATCGAATACAGGATTTAGCCATTCCTCAGTCAAAAGTGCTAAATCAGCGAGGTCTACTTGGTCATTACCATCAAAATCTGATCGCAAACAGTTCGGGTCGGTATTACTGCATACATTAGGATCGCCACAATAACCATAATCGAAAGCAAGCTGTGCAAAATCCGGCATGTTGATCCAGCTATCATAATTAAAATCCATCCGAACTAAATTGGGGTCATCGGTGGCTCCCATGCAAGCGTTCATAATCGCTAAATCGTCTGCGTCTACAATGCCATCGTAATTAAAATCCGCAGGGCTGCTTTGAATTCCATAACTGCCATCAGTACCAAGCGGAAAATGACATCCAATATCCATCACTCCAATATCCGCTTGATCATGGCAAACTCCGGTTCCGTCCTTTGCATACCCATAGCCAGCGTCGATCAATGGTGAAGTTGGGGAGATATACAACCTTTCCCAGTCTTCCTGGCGGTTATAAAAGGGTGGTCCCGACAAACCAATGCAACCAGTGAAGCAAGAACCTGATAGATTAGAGTCGTTTTGATTGCCTCCAAAAGCACAATGTATGATGTCGGTAGTCACCGTTCCACTAGATTGATAAACCCCGTAGAAATAACTTGCCGTGAAACAACTATTAACAAGCGTCACATCAGCGACCATTTGCTCTGGACTGACAACATTTGCATCGGATACCATCGTTCCATAATATAGCCCGACATCTGCTCCATACGTAACTGTTTGCTGGATTTCCAAGACCGGATTAGGATATCGTGTAATATCTGGATAGAAATATATACCTGCTGAAACATATCCAAATGGACCAATCCAAACAGTGCCATTTTGCCAAAATTCACAATTTCGGATTCCTGCGGGAGCGTACAAGTGTATCCCATCATAACAGCCGTATGTAATGACATTCTGGATGGCATTATCTAACTCCTCATCAACCATTATACCAACAGCACAATTCATAATCGTAGTATTTTCGATTCGGGTTCTGGGGTCGGCGCCTTGATTAATCTTGATGCCAATTTGATTATGATTATAATAAATATTTGGGTCTTGAGGTATGATTTCTACTGGAGGCAGAACATTTGGATAATCATTCGCATCATAAAAGACGGCACTTCCCATATCCAGATATCCCCCAGACATGACTTCAATAATCGCATGATTGGGATCAAACGGAGCGATAAATTGTGTTCCAGCAGGAATGACTACATGCCCTTCAATTTCAAGAGGCAATGATGTGAGATGATAGATCCCACTTTCTAAAATACATGAACCAAGGGAACCTGAAAGATTAAATGACTGCATCGAATTCATTACTAGCGATTCAGGTATAGACAAAGTTGAGTAAATAGAAGTTGTTTCGTTAGATTCTTCTATCTCACTATCCTCGACAGACATAACTTGACTGCTAGCAGTTAGAGTAATGGGTTCTTCTGTTGGCTGAGATATCGAATTGGGGTCCAGTACATTAAGTATTAATTTGAAAATTTCCCAAGCAAGTAAGTCTCGTGACTCTGATGATTTTTCTAAAGCCATGATCTCATTAGGTTCGTTAGGGACCAATGAACTATCATTATCATAAATAACCAGAAGTATCTCAGACAACGTTGAGAGTTGTTCCTCTTGTTCGCTTGTTAGGCTACTACTTTTTGCAAAGCAAAAACTAGAAAATATTGCAAGACAAAGAACAAAGACCATTGCAAGATGTTTCATAGCTCATTAATCTCCCTATTTTAAAACTCCATTATTATACCGTCTTTTTATTCTAATCCTCAATGAGAACAGACCTTTTCCGCAAAAACCCTCAAGCCTCTTTGCGAAAGCCCACAAATAGAAATGGCTTCAAAGAGGGGCAAAACTATTCAATTTTACCCTCTAATAGTACTGTTTTTACTACCATAAACATCGCCTTTCGTCAAGAAAATCCCGATTTAAGCAGTAAAAACCTACAAGACCTTATCTTGACACTGATATTATGTCAAACGAAATCCCTTGGACTTGAGAATTCTATATAAGAACGGGTACAAGAAAGATATTATTGGGAATGAAATTTGTGGTTTTTTCCTATTATCCTGCCGGAGTTACCCGCCTGTCATCCCTACCAACTCTGGTTCCCATTCAGTATATCTCATATCATCCAGATGCCTTTTCAAGAACTCCTCTGCTTGAGGAGAACTATCGAAATAATGAAATGAGTAGAGACAAGTATAAATCCGATCAGCGAGTTTTTTAAGGTTGTCTTCTGAAACTGGGGGATGATCTGACTGGACTAATAAATCAAGAATTTCAAAAGTAGTGTATTTCGCCTGAGCTTTCAAACCTTCCTGGATTTTCTTATCGCCTTCACTGTCAAACATGATTCACCTCCTGAAAACTTGTCACAAATGTCAGGCTTCCATTATACCACCATCATGAAAATCAATAAGAATAATTTTCATTATTTTTTCAGCCAAAATTTCCCCTGTCGAAAAAGTCGATTTCAGGAGTCCCAGTACAATCTTTGGAGTCCCAAATAAGTTAAATAGTAGGGGTGGGATCTACCTGAAAAAAGAAAACATTTTCCCTCAGTCCTATTCCTTATTGGCTCAGTTTCATCATCTTTCCCAACAACTGACAATCCTTGCATCCTTCTTTGACTTGAGGCAACTGCCCTTTATCCCAAATTTTCCTGACCTGTTTCATCAAAGCATTAACTACCCCATCAGGATTCAATTCCAGCTTCTTCAAATGAGCTTTAAATGGCATCACAAATCCATCCTGCCTTATGAGTCCATCCACATCCTGATCAACTGGAGCATCTCCCTGTGGCTCATAATAAAGCAGGTATATTCCGCTCACTTTGCCCATCCCTAATTTCTGAAAAATATGGGCATATCCATTCAATTGAACTTTATAGATTGGGAGCAACTGATCCTGAGTATTTGTATATCTACTTGTCTTATAGTCGATGATAACAAAAGTTCCATCTTCTAACTCAATGATTTCATCAGGAAGCCCAGTCAGCTTTATACCTAATCGCTCGTCGACATAATAGAATTTGCTGTGGTGAGGGACAGGAATAACTCGCCTGCATTTACCAATTTTAGCAAACCATTCAGGAGCCTTGTTATATTTGGCGAAATGAGACCAAGTTATTTTTTTAGAGTAGCTGTCAATTGTGCTGAAGATCCCAGGAAAGATTTGATATGGAATCCTGAATCCCATTTTTAACTTCATATAGAAGCATCTTGGGCAGTGATCCTTGAGAGCAAGTGTCCCCAAGTTTTTAGCAGAGATTTTCACCATTTCATTCATATTCCTGCCCCAGAAAAACGCTGCACTCTGGTCATCGAATAAGATTTTCAGGGAAACAGAATAACTTTTATTATTCTTCACCCAACATGTTCATCAGTCAGAACAACCCCATCGATCCTTACTGTCACAATGAGACAGTCCCTATCGAATCCCTAGTCCAAGTCAGAATCATTTTCCGAAATAAAAAATATATTTATTCAAAAAATTATTTATTATTTTCCAGTTGTTCCAATTTAAATCTTTTTTAAAGGTTTTTCAGGTAACACTGGTTTTTCAGGGCAATAATGCCATGTCTATGTCTTCCAAGGTATTCGCTGCCATAGCATTTTCCAGCTATGGGGCAAAATTGCCACTCACTTCACTCACTCAACAACATTTTTGCCGTTCATTTTTTAGAATTTCCTTGAAAATTGCCACAATTTGCGGCGCAATCCGGAGCCGTTTTTAACCAGAGACTAGGGTATTTTTGTGGGGAAAGTAAAAAAATGGAGAAAATTACAGTGGCAAAAGAAATAGGAACTGATGTTAATCAGACTACAATCACAAGTTTGAATCATATCAAGGGACAGCCTCATATTGTTGAACTCTTGAGAACCAGTCTCGATGCGTATTTTCAAAATAGATCTATCAAGGAAGATAAAACATGCTTTGGTCCAGTTCTATTAGTCGGTCCCAGTGGGACTGGGAAAACGGCTATTGCAAAAGCTATTCACTGTGAATTAGCAAATATGAAATTTGTCGAGACGAATGGAGAAATGCTTAATAGCTCTTCTGAACTGACTCACATTTTATTAACTGCCGATAATGACACGACGATTCTGGTGGATGAAGCACAGGCTCTGAATACCAAAAATCAACATATACTTTTGACTGCGATATCAGAGAGAATTTTATTCGCCGCCAAACGAGGTTCATCAAGAAAACAGGCAATTCCATTATCTGATTTTACTTTGCTTTTCGCCAGCACACACGAATTCCAGTTACAGGATGCTCTTCGCAACAGAGCAAGGTTGATCTGTCGAACCGATTACTACAGCACTGATACCTTGGCAGATATTCTAGGACAGAGAGCCTATGCTTTGGGTTGGGAGATTGAATCTAAAGAGGTATTACAGGAAATAGGAAAACGGAGTAAAGCTACACCCAGAATCGCCATTCAGCGAAACTTGCAAATGGCATGGAACATTGCCTGTTCAAACAACCGCTCTATTATCACTATGGATGATGTTAAGAAGGCATTTCATTTATTACAAATCGATGCACTTGGACTGGATACAATTGAACGGAACTATCTGAAAGAATTGTCCAAACATAAATCCATGAAATTGAATGTAATAGCTTCTAAAATGGGATTGCCTGAAAGAACTATTTCTGCTGTCATTGAGCCTTATCTTCTCCGCCAGGAATTAATCCACAAGGATGGTTCAAATCGAGTCTTAACTGACAAAGGAAAGACTCATATTCAGAATTGTGAACTGTAAATTTTTTTACGTATTATTGTCTACTTCTTATAGGAGTGTTATCCAATGGCTGACAAAAAGTTATCGAACTTGAAACCGATTGTGAGCATTTCTGAAATCTGTCAGATGCTCCAACTCTCCAGAAGTCGGTACTACCAGTTGGTGGACAGAGGTTTTTTCCCTAAACCTAAATATGATGAGCGTTCCAAACGACCCTACTATGATGCGCCTCTCCAGAAACAAATCTTGGAATCGAGGGAGACTGGAATCGGTGCCGATGGTTCTTATTTGCTTTTTTATTCTCCCCGCCAGAAAAAAGAAAGTCGTTCCTTTTTGAAACAGAAAAAACAAGCTGATCCTGTCTCACAAGAATTGACTGATATTCTCAATTCGATGGGAGTTGAGATTGCATTTACAGAAGTTCAGAAAGCCCTGGATAAGCTCTATCCTGATGGGACCGAGGGCATCGATCAGGGACTGGTGACTAGGGAACTGTATCGACATTTCAAACAGAAATAATCGACTTGGTGAGTAGATTTTGTAAAGATGCTTTACATAAATAGGTCAATTGATGCTTAATTGCTTATTAAATAATGTAGTTATGATGCCGGAAAGGTGCCAGAACCATGTCTAAATCTTATCCAATAAAACGCATGATTAACCATATAATCCTGCATTCTGAAAACCAGCCCACTCAGGACTTAGCCACTCCACAATCTCAGCCAGTCAACATCATCCCTGTCCAAGCTGACAATGATTCTGAACTGATAAAACTGTGGCTCCATGGAAAAAGTAAGCATACCCAGAGATATTATAAAAAGGACATTGAACGTTTTTTCCAATACACGCATAAGTCACTCAGACAGATCATCCTGAAGGACCTGCAAGACTTCGCTGACCATGTTGACTCATTAGATTTGGTAGATGGGTCTAAGCGACGAATACTCTCATCAGTTAAATCCCTGTTTGCCTTTGCTCATAAACTGGGATGCTTGCCTTTTGATGTCTCTCGTCCTTTGATCCTTCCCAGTCCTAAGGATACCTTGGCAGAAAGAATTTTGACTCATCAACAGGTCAAAAGTATTATTGATTCAGAAAATCATTCTCGAAATAAATTGATCCTGAAAACCCTGTTTATCAGTGGAATCAGGGTCTCTGAACTCTGTTCTTTGAAATGGAAAGACTTACAGGAACGCTCTGATGGGGGTCAAATGACTGTCTATGGGAAGGGAAAGAAAACAAGGACGGTCTTAATCCCTGATCCCTTATGGACTGAGTTGATGGATTATAGGGGTACTAGTCTTAATGAGTTTTATATTTTTCGGGGAAGAAGTAGAACAACCCAAATGCATCCTACGACAGTTCTGAGGATTGTCAGGAAGGCTGCTCATAAGGCTGGATTAACTGTCAATCCCAGTCCTCACTGGCTCAGACACGCTCACGCCTCTATTGCCTGTGAGAAAGCTCCACTTCATGTCGTTCAACAGAGTCTCGGTCATGCTTCCATCCAGACAACTTCTCATTATCTGCATGTCAAGCCCAATGATTGTAGCAGTAAGTATTTGGAGATATAAAAAAGAGGTGCCTGTGGATGAGTGGCACCATGAAACTCCCTCCGTTATTTCCAGAATAGCCTAATTCTTTTTCTACGGTAAATAAAAAAAGTCTGTATAGCAATACCATACAGCCTTATTGAATCAGAATTAATAGCTTTGATTATTTTCTTTTTCGCCGCAATAATAATCCACCTATAGCTATGAAAGTTAATGTTGCAGGTTCAGGGACTGATGCAACTCGCAATCCTAAAAGGACATTTTCATAATCAGGAAAATCATCATTCCTATATGACGACAAAAGAATTCCATCGTGATCATAATATGAACCGCCTAATGAGCCACGCATGGCATCTGATAAGTATTCTCCAGCATTATATGGACTTTCCAGCCATTCATAGACATTGCCCATCATGTCATAGGTTCCATTCAATTCTTCTGAACCACTTCCCACATCCCAAGGACCATAGGGATCAGTTGCATATCCTGCATCCCAGTCCCAGTAATTCCATCCTGTTCCACTGAGACCATCGCCCTGATGAAGTGTGTCACCTGCTTTTGTGGCATAGTCTTGTATCTCTGTTCCATTCCAATAAGCTGCTTTAATCCACTCATCTTCTGTTGGCAGAAAATAAAATGAATTTGAGTTGCGATAGGGATTATTGGAATTATAACCTGAGTCTGTTATGTCCCATGGCGAAAATGTGTAGTCACCTGTGCCTTGAGTCCCTGTAAACTTATAAGCTGCCTGATGACCAGTGCTAACATTGAGCCAATTCACGAACTGGGCGGCTTCATACCAGCTAATTTTCTGGACAGGGACATTTTCTCCTGTGAATGATGAGCTTTCATCATAGGCATTGGATGGACTGCCGTCAGGGATACCGTATGTATTTGTAAACTTTGTCCACTGGGCATTAGTAATCTCAAATTGTCCCATGCGATAGTCATTACTGACAATCCCTGAACCACTCGAAGGATTTGTACTCCCTGAAATTGTTACAAAGTCAATTTCAAACTGATTTTCTCCTGTCCCAAAGGTATCAGCAAAGACATTGATGCTAAATACACAGGAAACAATTAAACACAGACTAACTTTTTTCATCTTTCCATCCTCCGATAATTCTTTATCAACTTCTATTAAAAGCTAAACATGATCGAGCGATCTATATTCAGCCACAGCACGAACACTTGGCTAATTGATTTCATTTTTTGAAAATACTCTTAACCTTTTAAGTTCTGCATTACTTTGGTCCATCACAAGTCTGGATTCTCCGCCTGTTTTATTACATGTGGCACATTTATATCCTATAATGTAAACGTATTGTGATTCTTGCTTAATCACATCATAAGGTAACTCAATCTCATACGTACCAGAGCCAGCAGGTAAACTCCTTGAACTGGCATATTGAGCATTCATTTCCTGTAATTCGACAAGCGTGACTCTTTCTATTTTTGAGTACCCTGTGCCTTTGCATCTTGAACAAGTATAAAACAACTTCCTTTGAGGCATGGTCATTGAAGTAATTTGCGACTCGGATTTCCATTGTGAAGCTATTTTATATATCTTCACGAGCAGTGAAGCTAAGCCATTATAATATTCCAAAGCCTTTGGTCCGTCTTTATCGGGATGTAAAGTTATATTATAATGAATGGTCCCCTCAGGAGAATGTTGTGTTTTATCAAACGAAATATTAGCAATGGTAAAAGACATTTGTGTTAAGTTTAGCATTGATGTGTTTTGTTTGATTTTATCGATTAATCCAGGATCTGAAAAGTCTGACAGCAGTTTCGATTTAAGAAGATTTGTGAAATCCGAAGTGACATTTATGCTTTTAATTTCCCACTCATTTGAATCAGTTTTTAATATCACTTCACCAAATGGGAAGAAATACTCAATATAATCAATATTTTGAAGAATATTTTCTGTGTTGATGTTATCTCGATTAATTTCTATATGACGCTTTATTTTCTCGGTCGATAAACTATACGGAAGAAATATATCTTTAACATCACGAAGATGTTTATCAATCAATTGATCAGTCAGCTTTTCAGCATATGCAATATCTTGCTTGCGATCTTCTGATCCTCGCAAGAACAACTCATTTTTAAGACTAAGCTTTATTAATTTTTCAATCGTATCCTTATCAGCATCCTGAAGGAATTGTTCATAATGAGACAATCTCTCTCTACCCTGTTCAACAAGTGTCTTCGATCTTGCATCACCTTTCATTTCGAGCCTGCTTACGGCTCTCGAAAGGCGGGTATAATTATCTGCAAAGGTGTCAATGCTTATCTCTTCTGAATGTAATGTTGATAAAAGTAATAGGATTAGAATACTGCATATACGCATTTCAATCTCCTTTTCAGCAAAATATCTCTTCTTTTTTTTATTTTATCCTGACACGGAAACAGTGTCAAGCGTTTCTGGACCTAAAATGGAGATATGAAAGCACAACAGAACCTTAAATATAGATTGCTTCCTGGCTTCCTGAGACAACTGAGAGAAGATGCAGGAATGACACAAAGACAGATAGGACAAAGACTTAACAAGCCCCAGAGTTATGTCTATAACTGCGAGACTGCCAATAGAAGAGTCGATATCACAGAGTTTATCGCTTGGGCAAAAGCCTGTGAAATTAACCCAAAAACGGCATTTTCTAAGCTTCTGAAAGAGCTGGAATAATCCCTATTCACCTGCTTCCCTGACTTGCTGTTCGACATGAGCCTGTACAATCGGGGGCAGTTCAAACCAGTTAATCATCTTCTCATCCGTCCCTGGGATTATATGATCTTCACTATAAGCAGCCCCTTCAAAATGGCTGTCATTAATCCCATATGTTTGTCCCCACATTGATACTCCTTGGGGAGAATCAGGATTGTGACTCATCGTTAATACATCTCCATTCCAGAAATATACTGAATACCTGTCTAATGTCTTGCCATTGTTGGTTGTGATCGCCCGAATAATCATTTTTTCTTTCTCCTGAATTATTTGAAATATGACGCTTTTTTTACATGCTCCTCGGTCAGCACATTTCCTTTGCCTTCTGCTTGCATCACCATGACACTGTTTTTGAGCAGTTGAATTGTAGAATCGAAACTTGACCTTAAAGTTGTTAACAGTTTTAGAACCTTATCGTTTTCTCGCTCTATGTTTGAGTAGAGCAATCGCTGTAAGCAGACTAATTCCATTTGAGTCTTATCGTAATCATCGATCTCAATTTGATGTGTAAAGCAATTTCTGATCTCAAATGGGACACTGCTTTGACTATATGATGTAACGACAATGGTTCCTAAAACGGGAAAAACCGTCTTATTCATTTTTGTGTAATTCCACCTAGTCAAAATGCCTTCAGTCAATACACTGTAAAGATCCTTGACAATCATCCCTCTGATATTCTGAGCCTGTGAAATGACATGTCCTGTATCAGGGCTTGAAAGATGAAAGAACTCAATTAAGTCATTATACGACTGGATTACTGGAGCAGGAATCTCCCTAATATCCTCAAACCCTAACGCTCGCAGAAAGGCTTTTGCATAAACCTTGGTGCTGTTTTTCCCAGATATAAGCAGACTCAATGGCTTTGGATTATCCTTCTCAACATCCCCATTCAGGACACTCTCAACAATGAGTTTTAATTGTTTTAGAGCCTTCCCCTCTCCCGCAGGAATAAGCTGATAAATCGAAACCTGATCATCAAACTCGTCAAGATCAATCAAAGGCTTCTGTTTATTGATTCCCTTCTTATCCAAAGACGATTTCTCCCATTACTGCCAGTTGCATAAATACATCTGCTGTTTCTGCATCCTCATTGTCCATCGCTAAATTCTTGAAATGGCGATTGGGAACATGTTTACCTTTGATATCCTCGCAATGAGCCATCAGTTGCAAGCCTGTCTGGACAGTAGCCTGATTAAGAATTCCCAGCAGTTTCCCAGTTTCGATATCCATGACTTCAATATTTCCGCCTTTGAAGGGAATCTGCTCATAGCTACCGTATTTATTCTTGTAGTCTTGGGGATAGGCAAACTGCGCCCAGTAATTAGAGCCGCCTTCGATGGCGGAAATGATTAAATCCTGAATCTTTTGAGCTGGAATTCTGACTTTAGCTACAACTTCGATATATTTGTCCATCATTATTTTCCCTGAAATGATTATTTGCATTGTGAAACAGGTCTTGGGGTAAAATGGATATCTCGTTCTATCCCCAATCCAAATGGTCCCCGATAGCTTTCCAATTCTTTAAGACTGAATGTTCCAAGTTCTGGAAATCCTAAATCTGCCTTTCCAAAGAATATCCCTGACTCTGGATCAAATTCACACGCCCACCAAGTACCTATTCCACAGGGATTGAAAAACTTGACATAGGCAATAGGATCAAGTTGTTCTGAGGTTGCTCCCAATGGGGGCAGTTGCTTTTTAATTTCTTGAGTTAACAGTTTCATAGTATTTTCGTTTTTTAATTGCCCCAGAAAAACCCTGGTCTCTGGTCAGCGACTATCAACGATTTCATAATCTTCGATTTCAGTATCAACAATTTCCGCACCCGGTTCAGAGTAAATAAACTCATAGCCCATTTCGTTGATTACATCAGAAATTTCCTTGTCCTCATCTGCATGGATGAGCATCTTTACCTTGAGTTCAACAGTGACTTTTCTCATATTTTCTCCACAGAATTAAATGTCAACGCATTCGTCATAGAACTTTTTCGCCCACTCCTTAAACGTCAAAGGATAGTCAGGATTATCTTCGATTACGCCTCGATAGATGCGTTGAATTGAGTCATTGTTCTTGTTGTCCTGATACCAGTCCTCAAATGACATTGTTTCGGGTTGCTCCATATCAAAGGGCTGATACTCTTCTTTGCTGGTATCAATATCAACAGGATCACCGTCCTGATTTTCCCTGCTCACTTCATCAGAAGCCGTAAAAAACTGCTCGATGCAGATGTATTTACCTTCACGGTTCATCATGTATTGTTGCGTCACAAAGCCGACAGTTATTTTTGAGTATGCTTGAATTTCATTATCCATTTTTAAGTGTCCTTATTCTTTTTTATATTTGCGGGGAAAAATGGATGTCTCTGGTCGATACAACTATGATTCTAAATACTGAATGACACATCGTTTTACTTCATCAGGTAATTTAGAAAACTTGACTCTTTTCCCCAAATGCTGACCTTCAACACAAGTCCCTGATTGCCCAAACCCTTGAGGATGAAAAGGTTGCCCAGACATCCCCAAACAATAGATATGTTGATAAGAAGGATCTCCCTTGGGAGCATCTGTGTTGGTTCCCTGTGAGAATATCTCCCATTTCCCCGTTTCTTCATTGTAGATCTCAAATGTGACGGTATAGCGATCTATAGTTTTGCCGCCATTGTCATATGCTTTTCTGAATCGCATCAGATTGCCTTGTTGATCAAATCGAGTAGGATATTCAGTTGTTTTGGTCATCTTTGTGACTCTCTTTCCTTTTACTTTCTGACATGTATGAAACACATTTGACTGTTATCTCATCTGTGTCCTTGGGTAATTCTAAATCCCTGATGATCGTGTCCCAGATAGCAGGGTTGGTGATTTCTTCCTTAAATATTCTTGCCGTATTCATATTTATCCCTTTTTCGTTATCCCTCAAAAAATACTGGTCTCTGGTTAGAAGCCATTGACAGCACTTTTTGTAACTATATAAAACAAGAATGCAGGGATGCTTAAAATTCCTGGGATCATGATGCAACTTGTAGGATTAAAAATATGTGGAGAACACAGATATTTCCCACTGCTCCTAATGTTCATGGCATAACCTTTTTCGCCTGTGTAAAATCGCATAATCTTCTCATCAGTTTTATATCCAGTCCCATCTTTCAATCTTTCTATGGCAGCTTCATCAAAAAGGTAAAAAACGTCTGGGGGATGGTTCGCACTATTCAGAGTGTAGTTATAATCCTGAATCCAAAACACAGGAACACAGACTGAATTATTGACTAAGTATCCTCCCTTGGGATTGCTCTCAAGCAGATACATCATCTTTGTACCATAGCTTGTATCATTTATGAATATGACGAGACAAATTCCTATGACCAAATAGACGGTGTTCGCCAGAGAACCTAATAAGATGCCTTTTGAAAATGGTATCAGACAGAGAATCCATATAACACAGGCACCTATGCCCCAAAGACATCCTGTCCAGATCGTTATCATGTCTTGAGCATTATCAATATGTGGGGCAATACTCATATCCATCTCCGCAAGAATTTCAAACATATGACTTGTCCTTTTATTTATGCCGCCAATTTATAGCTGGCAAATCCTCGTTCGTCTTTAAACTGAATAACTTCTCCATCGCGGACAAGATTAAACAGGGCATGGTCAAAGTTATCCTGCTCTTCATGGCTCCTCATCTCGAATTTAAGAGACATCGCTGACAGGGCTAACAGGGATGGTTCTTTTCCCTGTTTAACTTTGCCCAGCACTACTAAAATTCGTCCTTCAATCCAATCTATTGTCCTTATTCGCTGGCTCATGACAAATCTACCTCCGCCCCTTGAGAAATTTTGATAATTGCATGACAATTCTGACATTCAGCAGGATCATCCTGATACTCAGTCAGTCTTTCCTGGGCTTCTTTTTCTGTTGCAATAGGACCGATTAAAACAGGTTCAACACATCCCACCATTTTCAGAATGTAGTAATCATATTTTTTGTCATCATTCGCCATGTTTATGTCCTTTTTTCTTATTAAAAAATTACGCTGGTCTCTGGTTAGTCCCGTTCATAATAAATTGCTTGGGTAGGACTGATAACCAGGTAGTAGTCGCCATTGGCACATCCTGAATATTCACTGGAGAACCATGCCCTGAAAATCCCATCATCACAGAGTTTGCAATCGACCTTTAAATCCCGTTTCGTTCCATTTTGACCGTAGGAAAACGCTTTCTTATTTTCAAATGCATCCTGCATCTGCTGTTTCAGGTAATTCCTGATATAAGGTTTAAACCGTCGAATAAAATTGAATGGAACAAGATTTGAGTCACAGAATTCCTGGGATATCTGTTCAGGGGTCCTGTTCCTAATATCATCCCAGCATCGAGGATCAATCCGCCTTAACAATGATTGGGCATGTTTAAGTCTCTGGGCTTTAGAATCCACAGGAGGAGCTTGTTCAATGGATTGAATTTCTTCTGCAAAGACCTGAGAAAACAGGGAATATCCAGTCCGTCTGTAGAAGGTGTAGCAGAGCATATTTCCTGAAATGAACAGCTTGACAGTTATTGAGGTATAGGTCTTTTTATTATGTTTGTCATGGATCAGGGGAACAGGTTTTGAAAATGTGATGACATACTTGCCTGAGTATCCTGAGTCCTTGTCCTGTCTGATTTCATTGATGAAGTCTTGTTGGGTTTTGTGGGTAGTTATCATTTTTTCCACCTTTTTTTAATTATGGCGGAAAAAATGATGGTCTCTGGTTGGGGAAAGTGATTATGGCTTTTGCATCAATAGTTTTCTTTTAATTTTTTCTTTTGCTCTCTGAAATCGCTTTTTTATAACTTCATAATCAACACCTGTTTTTTTAGCAATCTTGTCTAAGCTATATTCGTTGATAAAATAGTGGCTGAGGACGCTCTGTTCATCCATACTCAACCCAGATGAATTGAAGATGTCTTTAAGTTCAAAGACACTATTATCGTCGAAATATTCTTTATTATTTAATTGCTCCAGAAGAACCTCACTCATAGGCTTATACCTTTTATAATCTTTAATCCGTTTATCGACAATATTGCACAATAATTTTTTGAGCATTTGCCGGTAGTATTTCGCAGGATGATTTATTACAGCATAACTTTTGCACCGCTTGTCATCTTCACCATCATTTCTTTTTCGTATTTTCTTGGCTTGTCGGTTCCTAGTGGCAACATATAAGAACTCTGCTTTTAACTCAGATTTAATGTCTTCTATGATTTCTTCATCATTAAAGATTGTAAGTCTAAATGGACCTGAACACTGGCTAAAATCGCTTTTGAAATTCTTCTCAAGATATTGCTCATACCAACAATAATACCCAAACACCATAACTTCATTCATCCTATATCCCTTGACATGAGACAGCTTTATTCAACTTACTTCAGCTATCCTTTAGAAATGCTCAGGGGGCATCGCCCCCCAAGCTGTCAAAGGATATAATCTGCATCGACTTATTTATTCACACTATTGACACCTGTTTCCTCTAATTGAATCACGAATAGGAACCACTGCGGATAAAATATGAAATGTCATAAAACGATTACAAAATGTCTTTGCAGTGGTCCCTGTTGAGTGCATCGAGAATACGTCGAATTGAACTTTAATTTGAACTGCAATAGTGTTTCTTCTGCTCAACAACTAAACAACATTATACCAATAACTATTCGCTTTTCAATGAAATTCAAATGAATCTGCTACTAATCCAAACAAATCCTCAATCTCAAATATATAAAAGCGAATGAATTTTCACTTTTTTAAAAAAATGAAATTTTTCATGTCCCCTGAAGACGACTTGAAAGGACTATAGTATTATAGAGATACTGGTTAATCAGGTATTCAGGTATGGGTTTTAAAAAAGAAGCGAGATATATGAATAGGGATGAAACGAACGATCCAAACACAGTGCAGGGTCGTTCGATACATACATGTTAATGTATGTATGTTATAGTTACTTCACAGTGAATCTCATCTCTATATTTTTTTCAGTGGGGGAAGTCTGCTCACATTTTCCTGCGGAAAATATTCGCCATAGGACCATCTCTGAGTCAGTTTTTTCGACCAGTGGGAGAAAATAACTGATCTGAATGACAGCTACAATTTTAATGGATAGTAAATCCGGGAGGCAGTTGTAAGGTAGGTAGGAAGCAGTGATCCAGGAACATCAGGTATTCCGGATATCCATTAAATTGTAGATTTGCCGTCTAGCGACGACAAATATTTTCTGTAATATTTTTTTCTCATTCCATGTCTATTTACAAGTAGAATTATTCCTGGGGAGAGGATTATCCCTGTTAATATTTTTTCATATGATCCCAGCTCCCACTAGGTCGAACAGGGGTAGAAATTGGGAGCATGGTTAGAATATGACCTGCTAAATCTATCATATAGGACTGGTTGACTTTGTTAGAATCTGTCAGCTTCAGAGTGTTCCGCTTTTCCTGTTTTTCGCTTTTAGATTCATCATGTGTTAACCTTCCCTCTTCCATTTCCAGCTCTGAAAAGACAAGACAATGATGTTTCATGCTTTCCACCCATATTATAATCAATAAGAACCATATTCATTTCTTCTGGGTGAGTGCCGAAATACATGGCTATTTGTTCTTTTGGTCTTCCCACTTGATACATACTGTACAATGATTTTGTGGAGCAAGAGAATTCGGTAGGAACTGTGGATAATAATTCTTTGGTATAATAATGAGCATTGAACATGTAATCAATGGGATTTCTTATTAAATCCCTATCTATCCCGGCTGTATATTCATAGCAACCGTTATGGTAATTGACTACAACCTTGCCATACTCTACCCGATCTTTCCGTTTTGTTGGCTTCGTAATATATTTCCATTCTTTTACATCGGTTACTAATTGATAACAAAATCCAGATTTCAACGGCATTTCGATTTCATTGTATCTTTTATAAATATTGTCATTATACTCGACTATCTGATTACCAATCTGGAACCATATTTTATAGTCCTCCATGAATAAACTTATTCTTTCTTCTTTCGAGCTTATCAAAGCTTTTTTTAATGAGAAGATTGCATCCAAGGTAAGATAAAGAATGCTATTTTCAAATTGATAAGGATAAGCCGCTTTCATGGAATACTGTACTTCACATTCATTGTTTTCGGCTTCAATGAATAATCTATTATCTTTCAGTCTAATTTGGCAGTGATCTGAGATTTTAGCCCTGAATATTCGGCTTAGACCATCATAGAAGGTTCTTCTATCGAAGAAGATAGTTTCAAAAGGCAATTTATATTTATACGGAGCTTCATAATCTTTTTTCCTGAGAGGGTAATACACACCCTCCCCCGCCACATCTTCAATAACTCCCCCATAAACTTTGTCTGAAGTAATATAATACATCTTATCTGCATCACAGGCTTCAAGATAACCTTTCAACAATCCTGCCAAAGTAGTTATTGCTCCTTTTTCATGGCATTTATATCCCATTTGTTCAAGTTCCGAGTGGCTAAATCCTAATACCGAGGTCGTACCTTTTTGTTTAAGGATCAATTGAAAATACGAAGGAGTAGCACCAACAACAATAATATCTTTTTTTGAAGATACCATCTTAAATATTAGCATTGTCAATTTGAGAAACTCATTTCCTTTGAATTCAAATTTCACGATCACCTCCTATATACTCTTCAATCTCATTTAAAGTTGCTGCAATGGATGTACAAGCAAGCACTGCTGATTTATACTGCTCTGAATTTGTATCTTCTCGGTATTCGTTGACAAAATCTTCATAGAAGTCTTTAAGACAACTTAAACGTTCAGGCATATCTTCAATCGACATATTAAAATATATTTTTTTCATATGGTGGTGAGCAAATAACAGTAATAAATTTTCATTGCATACTATCTGCATTTGCAGTAAGGACTCTGATATCTTTATATTGTTCGTGTCATATTTCCCTGAATTGTCTCGAATCCGTTCATAAAGATATCCATTTTGAAGGAAGATAGAATCAGGATGAATTCTGAAATATTTATTATATATTCTTGAGAAATCTACATCTTCACAAGGGATATCAGGTCTTTCCTCACCATTGACATATGCAACAATATTTTGCCTATTTCCCTTTGAACCGTTATCATTTAATTCAATCTCTAATTGTTCGGCAATTCTAAATGCTGTTGCCCCAATAACAATCCCGTCCTCACCAATAGAATCTAAAAGCATATTAAAACTAATTTGTTCACCTGCCATGCATCTCTTAAGCATTTTAGGAATAGGGGTAATTTGGTTGATATTTGTCAGAATGAACGACTCAATAGCTCTGCCAATTATGTCTTTCTTGCCTAGATGCCCATATTCTTTTATTGCATGAGTCTTGTAATGTTTAACTATTTCGTCATAGCTATATTCTTTTTTTGATTGTCTTCGGTTCCTGCTTCGTTTTCTTGAATTTGTGTTTTTACTCATCTTTATATCTCCATTTATTTATGCTGCATTCTTGTTCGTGATTATTTCGTTAAGAGCGGCTCTAATATCTTTACCATCAATTTCATTTCCAATTGCATCCCATCCATCTGCCTGTTGACGAGCAAACAATTCAATCCTTGGAACATCTCCAAAAAGATTTATGAGTTTCTGCCTAAAAACAGGTGGTTTGGCACTATGCCTACCAATTGGAGCAAAAACAATTTGTTTGATATCTTCCTGGACTCGTCGAGGATGTCCGATTTTCCCCAATAATAAATATTCAGCATTTGGCATAGTCCAACAGGCCGGCTTATAATTCAGGGTATCCTGCAATTTATTTGTTTTAATCCATATAAAAAGAACAGTTATAAAATTGAATCCCCATATATCAATCAGCTTAATTGCCTCTTCCATCTTCGGTCCTGTTGTCCACATTGCTAATGCACAATCACGAGCAGCAATCTGTTTGATGGGTAATTGAGAGAGTTCATTATACTTCATGGTTGGGTATTTAGGCTTTATCTTCAATTTTCTATAACGACCTCCACCTGTGTAGTCCCAAGGGGCATCAGGATAGATGAGTTCATATTTCTTTCTCACTTCTTTTTCCTTTCTGAAGGTAGTAGGAACTTCCTAGCTCCCACTACCTTCCTGAGACCGTCTTTAATTATTCTTTCCCGAAATCCCTGACTGCTTTTTCCACTTCTTTCTCAGACAGACAATTGTCAGGATGTTCATCATTCCAACGGGCAACGAAGAACTTCCGGCCGGTCTTAGTCAATTTTTCTCCGTTGGAGAATCCCTTGACAGAGTACTGAGCCAAGATACTAGCTTCTTTCATCCGTCTCTTGTCTTTCCTTGCTTGTTCGGCAGCAAGAACACTCCCTTCCTTCCCTTCATCTTGAGAATTATCAGTATTGGTCTCATCTGACTCAGGAACTTTAATCATTTCATATGCAGCACTGATGGAGATTTCACCGTTTCTGCATTGTTCAATCAACGATTCTTTCTTTGATTCCAAGATACGATTGACCTTATTGACGGTTGTGCGGGAAGTACCTGCTTTAACTGCCACAATCCCCAACTCACATAATGCTCCAAAACGTTGTAAAGCTTCGACACAAACCGGATGGCTCCGGTCGTCATACTTTTCCTGCCAATAGTTCCCAAACGGACGGGCTGCTTCAATCTTGGAAAAAAGAGTCAAAGTAGGGATTAACAACTTCTTCTCTGCAATTTCTGCCAAAGCATCCTGCATGGTTGCAAAGGATTTATACTTGATTTCAAATTTTAAGTTATGTTCTTTGGCAATTTCATGCAGACCATGCCCCCAAACCAATACTCCTTCTCCCTCCCATCCAATCAAAGTCTCCTCAATGTAGCCCATCTCTTTTGCCCGAAGAACAATTGCAGCTTTTTCTTCATCTGTGTAAGAAATGTTTGCTGCTTTCAATTTGGCATTGTGCTTGATTTCAATTTCGAAGGGGATACCACTTTTTGTTACAACATTCTGTTCTACAGCTTCTAATTTCATTTTACAGCCTTTCTTTTCTTGCCCACTTTGGGGCATTTACATTTTTTTCGGGAAATCTTTGTTTCCCACTAATTCAAAGAAATAGCCGCTCGAAAATGTTAAAAAAAAAGACATAAGGAAAGTGTAAGTCCCCGTAAAAACAGAGGTTATGTTTGCAAAAAAAAATAAGCGACTCCCCTTACAGCCGCAGGGAAATCGCTTTTAAGTCGCTAGTAGACGAATATAATCTTTAATTCAGCTCATTTAATATGTCACAATTGCCCCTCATCGTCGGTTATTGTTCTTCTCTTGGTTAAATATTTTCGTTTTTCATAATTATCCAATGCTTCGCTGTCTGCTTTAGCCTGAATCGAGGTATTTACAAATTTCACATTATTTGTCAATTCATATGAATCACCATTTGAAATAATAAAATGCTTCATCACATCATAGCCCCCTAAATTACGGCAAAGTGTATCATATTGGTTTTTCCAGTCTTTTCTTTCTTTAGATCCAGGAAGATAATAAAAACGGGACAGGGGCATTTTCTTTTCTTTAAATTGTGAAAGCCCAGTTATGAAGTCCCATACCTTGCTTTTGCCCCCTTTAAATTTTGGTCTGTATGTCGGTAAATCTCCATATTGTATACTTTTCGATACACAATCAATAATCAATAGAGGCTTCTTATGTTGGTTAGGATCAGTAGGTACTATAAGGTGTTTTGCTTTTAAAGGAAATGAAAGCTTATCATCACCATCGATGACACTCATTGCATCTAACACCATAACCGTCGTGAATAAAGGATTATCGCCCCAATCATACCAACATCCATATGCACTTTGATTGTTTAAGAGCCATTCTTTGTAAGGAAGTAAAAAACTCTTCTTTTCTTTGTTACCAGCAAAACCCATGGCATGGATATACATTGCCGTTGCAGAAATACCATTAAATGGTGGTGTGCTTGAGGGCATTTCTTCAGGTAATATTGGAATATTTAAATACCTGAGATATCGAACTGCCCTGTGTAATGTCTTTTCTTTTAAGAGTTCGCTTTCTATTCGATATGCCCCAAACACATACAAAGAAAGCAATGAAGGTGTGGGAGCCTTATCTTTGATTAAAAATTCTGGAAACTCAGAACCACATTCATCTATTACACAATGAATATCCCAAAGAAGTCTTTCGATCTTTTGTTTACAAAATTGAATCGCCGCCGAACACCTCAGAAAAGAGAACGGTTTCGAAAAATCAGGTATTTGTTCAGGTAATAACCTATTTCTGGTATTTTCTGGGATTTGAGCAATAAATGTCATTAGATATTGAATATTGTTCACATTAAGAAAACGGAATATATCCGGATATTCAATAAACTCCCCCTTGTCATATTGTAAATTCTTCAAATTCTTTGTACGTTTTGAT
Source organism: Anaerohalosphaeraceae bacterium (assembly GCA_963675155.1). Lineage (GTDB taxonomy): Bacteria > Planctomycetota > Phycisphaerae > Sedimentisphaerales > Anaerohalosphaeraceae > 4572-13. The sequence goes on from OY775912.1 coordinate 4,169,662, forward strand.
TGATATTCAATTATCTTAGACAGTCTGTCTTCCAGTTCTACAACATGATCTTTAAGTTGCCATATCAACTCAATACCTAATGAATCTTGGGACGAAAGAGGGTTAGAATAAGCTTTTAGAACATTTTCAAGCAGTTTGGGCTTATTAGGACGAGTAAGCATATATATCAATGCTTCGTTGTCGAAAAACGTTATATCTGTCATAAGATGTGAATATAAAAATGCTTCCGCCTTCTGCCTCCACCCTATCTCACAGTTTTCAATATAAAACTGAGTGGCATACTGAATCTCTGAAACTTTTTCCATTTCAGCAGAAGTGTTTATTTCTTTTCTTTTTTTATAGGATACGCCCTGATCATTTAACTCCTTAATAAATATATCCCAATCAACCAAAGCTGATATCTTTTTAAGAATCTTTGAATCCAGCTTTTTTATCAGAGAGTCTTTTGCAATAGAAATGGGATGGTTAATTATATAGCGAAAAGCGTCTCTTATAATAAGATTTAGGGTAAGATCTAAAGCATATACTTCTATAAGCTCAAAAGCTCCGATATAACTCAAAAAGTCTTCATCTGGGATTTTGCTTTCAAAGCGTGTTATAGGAGTTGCACTGCCACGAGGGGCTTTCGATTGAAATTCAACAGAGTTACATTCCTGGCACTGCTCAATGAGATTGTTCCAGATATTTCGTTTTTCACTCATATTTCTTCTTGAATTTAATTCATGTAAAATTGCTTTACAAAAAAGAGTTCGGGGGTCGCCATAGTTAATTACCTATTTATTTTATTATTTAGGAACACACTTCTCACAGAATACGCTAAATCGTTTTTCATTGACTTAATAGTCCCGTTGAAATCCTTTTTATATTCACTGGGAATAGCATCTTTATACTTTTTTAGAAACATTCCAATTGTCCGTCTCAAACTCGAATTGTAAATGTTTATTGAATTTAAGATTGAAAAAGAAAGATACTTCCAATGAATGTCATTTGGTGCAAATGATTCCAGTCTAGTTAGGGTATCAAATGACAGAAGTGCTGTGTTAATATCCCTATCATTGGTCCCCCATATTAAGCCCATCAATAATTTATCTGTTATATCAGGAAGTTCCTTAACCCCTGCAAAAGACCACTGTCTAATTACAGGATCAGTATGAACTAGTGATTTTTCGATCAAATCATATATTTTTCCTCCGTAGATACCTGGCTCACTTTTCTCTAAGCACGCTAAAGCATAGAGTGCATAGCCTGAAAGCGAATTAGGTTTGTTGTCGTTGATTTTAATTGGATTTAAGGGATTGTCTGAATTTTCAAATGCAAAACGTCCCGGAGGAATATCGCCTAAAGCAAATCTTTCTAATATTAAATAAATCTTCTTTTTTTTGTTTGCTGAAATCATGTTTCCTATAGATGAAAGCATTTTCGCTAAAATGATTTTATTGGAAATGATGTTATCTTTATCAGAAAGCATATCTATTGCAACATTGATTACCTTATCAATATTAACGTTTTCAAATTGCTCAATATTCTCAGCAAAGAAATTCATATCTGAATCAGAAACACAATATACAACAACTTTTTCATCTGTATTTTTATTTTCTTGACTAATACTGAAAAACATTCCATTTACTTTTTCAGGATTATCACCTTTTTTAAGTCTCTGAACTTGTAGCTTAATGCTTTTGGCTATTCTATTAATTATTGCAGATTTATCTTCTATGATAATTTTTTTGTCAAAATGTTTCGTTGCTCTTGCTAGAGTTATATTGATTTCTACAGCATCTTTAGGGTACAACCCGTTAATAATCTTTTTTTTGTGAACTTTATTCGCATTTGAAGCAATGTGGCATAGGAGGTTAATTGCATCGACATAATCAGTATCAGATTTCAAAACCGTAGCTATTTTTATCGCTTCAGTTATCAGACTATCATACTCTGCTTTTGGCAACGGCTGAATTACACAGTTAACCGCTTTTATTAACTCTTGCCTATGTACGTGGTGAATCCCCCACATTTCATGCCCTATTGCCATTCTAACGACTTGTGTTGCCTGAGCTTTTGACAGCCGTACCCCTATCTGCTGTATCAATTTCCAAGCACGTATTGCTACTTGGTTTTTCAGATTATTATTTCCTCCATAGTTAACAAATTGAGATGAATACCCGAATATTACACCAATATATCCATCAGGAATATAATCGCTCACTTTCGTAAGAAAATCCAACCCCACCATAGCATGTCCAGCCATATTGGCATTACATACTATGCATTCGATGACCTTCTCTATTTGCTCGCAACTTGGTAGTAATAGAATCCTACTAGCAAGGTCTCCCACAAGACTTTGACCCCTCGAATGAATCATATGATATGCCGCCTGCGACAACCATCCTAAAGATAGACATTCTTTAAACATTTCTTTGGACATGTCTTCGAATGCATACCATGAACAGGAGGCAAAGGACTCGATTAAGAGAGACCATAGCAGGTGTAATGAATCATAATGTTTATTCTGTTCGGCTTTCTCTTTTGCATCTAAAAGTTGAGCGTAATCAGTATCAATATGTCTCATCACATTTGCACGATCATAGGTGTTGTACGAACTTATCACAGCATCTTTTTCAAAATTGGCTAATGATACATGATTCCGATTTCTCATTATAATAATTGCTTTTTCATCAGGTATATGCTTTAATATTGGCTCAATATTATGATTAAACACATTAAGAGATTTCTCGTAGTCACCCACCAGATAGTATATTTTTGCCTTGAGCATAAACAATGCTATCAAATCAAGCTTCTTCAAACTCGGAGCTTTAGTTTCAATGTCAATGCTATTGACTGCCTTTTCAACATCGCCTTGCATTGAAGTTATATAGCATTCAATTAATTTCGTTCGTATATTATTTGAAATTTCTGGCATCATATTTCTCACCATTAAATATTCTTTCAAGATGATCTAAATGCCCCATAAGGAAGAAATACTCAGAAGCATTTGCTTGTAAATGTTCACTATCTTTCTCGCCAAGAAAGGGCAATGTACGTTTATAGGCATCATAAAACTCGTCAGGAGTATATATATGTTTTAACACTTGAACTTGTTTCACATATACTTCCTTCTGGAGTCCTGGATCATCCACATTTTCAGCTAAAGGAGTTATTTTAGAGATTATTTCATAGGCTCTCTTGTAACACTTATCTTCAGTGAGTACTTCAGAAACCCATAGTCCCATCTCGATTTGATCTTTGTCAGGCAAATGGGACATATATTTTTCATAATCATATATAAATACAGACCAAGCACTTCTAATGCTCTCAACTTTTTCAAATTCTTTAGCAATTTCCCACAATTCACGCAAATATAAATCTCTTGGAGTACTACTGTTTTGGAGCAAATTATCCAACTTCTTTTTGATTATAGGCTGTGCCTGTTTGATACTGTCTAAAATAAGCGTTTGACTTATTTGATGCTGTTTCACTTTTCTCTTTTGTAAAACATTACACATCTCCAAATACACTTGATCCGGCATCTCTTCTGCAAAATCATATGGCTTTTCGAGTATTTTATATTCTACACTCCAACCTAATCCAATCTTGTTTAACTCTTTTGTGTGTAACGAGAATTCAGATTGTATTTCAGGAACCTGGAGTTCTGGAATGATCTTTTCGTATTCAGTGTTTTTTTGTTTCGGGAAATTGAAATATAAATCAACGGTTCTATTTGGAATATCAAAATGCACCTCTTCTGTATAATAACTTCTCCACCAATGCATCTGAGAATACACATCAAGGTCCAAACTTTTACTTTTATTTAGATTTGCTCTTTTAGAAGACTCATCAAGAATATCCGCCATTCTTAATAAACCAGAGAGCAATCGCAAACGAATATTAGGAGGAGAACAAGCCATCAGTGCATTATAATCTTCCGAATCCGTATCGAGACAATGAGCATCACATAAACATGCAACATATTCGGGCTTAACATCATTATCTAAATGTATCCCTAGCTCTTTTATGTGATGAAGTACCAACTCTGCGGAGATTTTGTTATGATGATCTCTTATGGCACCATGTTTCTTTTCAATGGGCATGTCTTTCCATATTTGATAATCATATAATTCCTGTATAATTGTAGTTTCACCTGCCTTTTCATATTGCATTCCGATATCATGCAAATAACATGCTAAATACAGAATCATCAATTCCTGATCCGACAACTCTTTGCCAGAAAGCATGGGGCTAATCAATTTATCAATGTAATAAACAAGACGGTCAGAATGATGAATAGAATGGTCAGTATAATGAGGAAATAAATTATTTTCTAAAATAGGAATACATTGATCCCTTATATGAAGCAGAGCATTTTTATATTTTTCATTTGATAAGAATTCATATTTAGGAATATTGTTCTCTGTCATGACATTTTACTTTCCAAACAATTACAGGATTATACAACTGAGTCACTATTATTTAAATTTTCACTCAAGCCTTCTGACAACCTCATTCATTGTATAATGAACAAATTGTGATCCTAACTCGGTCAATTCATAAGGTTCTGAATTATCAAAGGCTGATTTCATTACACCAGAGCTACTTTTTCGTCCTCCGCTTGACTTTTTGATATATTGCCCATAAGCATTTGTTGGTCTATGCTGCCTTATTACCCCTCCCGTACTTAAATCCCTGATTAACAATTTATACAGGTCAGCTTCTGCGGAATCTTCTCTTGGACGTTCATTGGCGATATTATCCCATATCTCGCCTCGTCCGACACCAGGGTTTTGATATATCTCTCGTATAACTTTAAAATGTGCTTCATGGTATTTATCAATCCAATCCATAAATAAGCGAATCAAATCGTCAGGACATAACTCTGTGGCTGCTGAGTTTGTAATCAGATTCTTGATATAACCTCTTTTTTCATGTGTTTCAGCGTTGTCCCAAAGTCGAAATGCTTTTTTAACTAAAGAAAGATACTCATCGGACTGAATTCGCTCTTCTACCTGCTCTCCTAACTCGTCAAATCTCTTGCACACATCCTCCAGCATCATTACTAATTCATACAACTGCTCTTTATATTCAGCAAGCCACTGTTGTTGAAGGAGGTTTATCTGATCTTGTTTCTTTTCTCCCCCTAAGGAACCTATACCACTAATGACACCACCGACCCAAGGGACGCCACCTAACGCGGCTAAAGCAAAACGAACATATTTCCCTTTTCGATCTTTTCCTACCCGTTTTGCCAATTCTTCTCTGATAGATTCAATGTTGTTAAATATCGATATATCTAATTCATTGTCAGACACGACATCCTCCTTCTTATTCTTCCACTTCCAACTCTTCCTCAATATTCCCAAACAATGCCAATGCAGATCCTAAATTCTCTACAATCTCTGCTGCTATTATATCTGGCTCTGGTAAATTCTCCGTATCTTCCAGACTCTCATCTTTGAGCCAGAAAATATCGAGGCTTGCCTTATCCCGTTGGATCAGTTCGTCATAGGTAAATGCTTTGAATCGCTCTGTTTCTTTTCGATTATGTCGATTCTTGACATTGAAGCATTTGATAAAGTCTGCCATGTCAGAGGATTTCAATGGATTAGTTTTCAGGGTAAAATGCATATTAGTCCGTAGATCATAAATCCACAGTTTTTCTGTCCACGGTTTCTCACTGGCTGGCTTACGGTCAAAGAACAGTACATTCGCCTTGACACCCTGAGCATAGAATACTCCTGTAGGCAACCTGAGCAGAGTATGCACATCATATTGCTTCAGCAGACGTTTACGGATTGTCTCACCTGCACCACCCTCAAACAACACATTGTCAGGAAGCACAACGGCTGCTCGACCATTGATGTCCAATAGAGTCTTAATGTGTTGCAGAAAATTCAACTGCTTATTGGAAGTGGTCGCCCAGAAGTCGTCCCGTTCATAGGTAAGCGACTCCTTGCTGGACTTACCTTCTCCATTCATAATGGTAATGCTGCTCTTTTTCCCAAATGGAGGATTCGTCAGTACCATCTCAAACCGCTCCCCAGGATCAGCAATCAGACTGTCCGTCACAGTAATCGGGCTTTCCTTTTCAGCCGTAATCCCATGCAGAAAAAGATTCATTACGCACAGCCTCGCCGCACTGTCAACAATCTCCCATCCCCTAAAAGTCCTCTGAGTCAGAGCTTTTTTCTGCTTCTTATCCAGCTTAAATCGCTTGGGATCGGACATGTATTTATAGGCGGCAAGAAAAAAACCACCCGTTCCACACGCAGGATCACAAATCCGTATCCCTGGCTCTGGCTTCATCACCTCCACGATGCCTTCAATCAAAGATCGAGGCGTAAAATACTGCCCAGCTCCACCCTTAACATCCTGAGCATTTTTCTGGAGCAATCCTTCATAGATTTCCCCCTTGGTATCAATATTCATCCCCATCCATGTTTCTTCGTTGATCAACTCAATCAAACGCTTCAGCTTGGCAGGGTCTTGAATCTTATTCTGACTCTTACGGAATATATCACCCAACATGCCTTTCTCTTTGGCTAAGTTCTCAAGAATATGTCGGTAGTGGGTCTCTAACTCATCACCTTCTTTTTTAAGAAGACTGTTCCAGTCATATTTTTTAGGAATAATTGATTCAGCATTAAATGGAGGCTTTGTCTGTTCATCTGCCATCTTCAAAAATAGAAGATAGGTCAACTGTTCGACATAATCGCCATAGCTGACCCCATCATCCCGAAGAACATTGCAATAGTTCCAAAGACGCTGTACAATTTGTTGTGGATTATCTGTCATGTAATACCTTACTAAAATGGAGTTTCATCATCACCAGTGAAAAATTGATCTTTAATTAAATCAACATTTAGGTTGTCCATAAAATCTTTGGCAGTTCTATTTTCAACCTTCAGCCTGCTCCCGTCGTCAATTCCAAGAAGCCGTTTTACATAATCTTCATAATCATCTCCTGAGTACAATCCAATCACATATAGCTTAAGGTTTCTATTGCTGCCAAATGCATTTGAAATTATTTTATTGATATGTTCATCTTGAAATCCATATCCAATTATTACAAGAAGTTTTGTGTTTAACAGCCAACGTCTTAGTTCATGCATTAAAAACAGATACGGATCGTTATATTGCAACTTGTAGTTAGTACCAAAAATAAGATCAGGAACGCGAGTGCCGGGAGAATCATGGCATTTTAGCATATCATTAGGATCTCTATACCAATCAATTGAACCATGAAGCTTATAAAGATAAATATTAGGATCATCAAGATTTTCGTTATCAAATCTCTCACTGCTCCACATTTTCTCTGAGTCAAAGCCTCGTTCACAGGTTGCACCATTTTTGGCGCACAGTTCTTCCAAGCAACGGTCATAATTAAGAGTGAATATCCTTAGTGAAGTTCCTATTTCCTTTGATAATTCAACAATCCCTCGATAATACCCGGCATTATTGTCAAAGTCTCCCAGACAAATCCATTCTTTTAATACTCCCATGATTGCCTGATCAAACTCTCGAAGATTACTAAAGTTGTCACCCGACAACTCCATAAGTTTTATATTCCATGCCCCTATGAATGGATAGATTGTATGTTCTTCTTTCTTTTCTAATTCTCTGATTGCATTCATCAGGTCTTCAATGTTTGGGGAGTATTCCGTCCTTCCCTTTATTGTAGCCGAGTACAATAAAGCACCCTTGAAATAGTAATATAAATCTCTAAAGCGATTCCATTGATTGTTAGTAGCGTCGTTTACACGATTCTCAATATCCCTGATCATAGCAGCAGACACAGGAATACCTGCATCCGCACTTGCGCCAGCAGCTAGGAATAACAATATGTCATCTTGTTTAAATTCAGCCATAATATTCACCTATAAAAACCATGGGTCCAGAGTATTCAATGCTGGCACTGAAAGGTCATGTTCTGCAAAATTCTTAATAAACTTTGCCACCAATCGACAATAATGTATTGAAACTGGAATTGACTTGGCATTAAATCCTCGCCAGTTTGCTCCAGATAAGTTTAAAGCATCCTGTAAATATAATTGCTTTTTCTGATATGAAAACCTTGGATATTCGTAATAAAACTGAATATGAGCGGGTCCTGAAATACGGTTTCGAACTATTTCTGATCCAAATTGAAGTCCTTCAAACCATACAAGACACTCATTTGATGATAAATACGCCACCGTGCTTTCATACGGCACTTTGCAATTTTTAGAAGCCAAAAAGCCCATAAAGGGATTTTTTGTATTAATCTTTAAAACACACACCTCTTTGTCTGCAAGGTCCTCTTCTTCGAATGATTCGATGATCTTTCGGATTTCATACATTTTCAATTTAAAGGGTGCATGAATAACAAATTTAGCGTATTGCTGTTTATATTTTTGTATTATCGAACGGACAGCCTCGCCCAAACTGTTTAAATAGCCATCATAGCTATTTGAATTCGCCAAAACATCAATATTCTTGAATAGCCCACTCGATTCGGTCAAAACTGAGTATGCAAAATACTTGGTAATTTTGCCATCATCATCTCTCTGGTGTGCCTGTCCTACCCCAATTATTAAACAATTATCATTACTTGGCTTGACAATCCATGGCTTACCACCCATTTTTGCAAAAATCTGAAGTGCAATACTACCAACTGCCCATTTCAAGGAATTTTTACTCTTAATAAGGTCGCTTGTTACTACTTGACAAGGAATGTTATTTTGCAAACAATGGTGTTTGAGTAAAATATAATCCTCCGATTCCTCATTTTCAGTTAGATATATGATCATCCTATGATCACGGTTGCTTTGACTCATGATATCATCAATCTCAGCATTTAAGTTGTCTACAATTCGATGTTTAACATTTTCTTTAGAAAATGTAATTCCAAACACTTTTTCCATCCCAGAAAAAGTGGTATTGTATAATGTCCCAATTAAAGCTCTATATAAATCACGAGCTAGTTCAATTTGGTGTTTTTTAAAGACAAATGTTATGTCATACGAGGCATCTGGAGCCTCCAAAGGTCCGTATTCAGACAATCCCTTATATTGAGAAAACGATTGTTTATTTCCATCAAATAAATATGTTTTCTTGTGCATACAAGAAGTATTCAAAGGCTGTAGTGTAGCAGATATTTGTAGGGAGTTTAAATTTGCATTTAGTTCTGGTAGTGTTTCCGAGACAAATTTTCGTATATAGTTTAAATGATCTAAATAATAGTCTTTATTGCTCCTCCCATATTTATCCAAAGATAGGCTGTCTTTTTGAAGCTTGATAAAATCTTTAACTTTAACATCTCGTTTTGAATCCTTGAACTTAACACGATAAGAAACCACAAATCCATATTTCTTAAGAGAGCCAAGATAATAAGGTTTAATAACAAATATTTTACTATAATCACCACAAGACTGATGCTCATAATATACCTCTTTTGAGAACTCATCTAGCTTAAATTCTGTTTCGCCTTGTATTGATTTGACTGCCTGGTCTATTTCTCTCAATAAATAGAGTTTTGCTGTGTCTACATTAGATTCATTGGTACATGTATATTTTGAATACCCCCCCAGCTCTTCAAAAGACACCCAATACTCTTTTCTTTCATCAGGATCGTCTTCTATTGGAAGAGTATATTTCTGCACACCATCTTTAGGTTTTGTTTCACCATGACCACATTCTTTTCTATAGACTGTAAAATTAAAGTCTTGCTCTACAATTGGAAGAAAATTTAACAATATTTCATTCATTTATTACCTCTTTTTTCCTTCTGCTTTAATCACCTCAGATTCTTTTATTCTTTCCAGAAGTTTCTCTGCTGGTTCATCAGTTGGGTCTTGAGATACCAGTTTACCTTCAAAAGCTCGTTTCAGGATGCTTTGGCGAAGTCGGCTTGACTGTTTTAAGGCAGTCTCTACTACTTCTTCTGCTTTTTCCGCTATGGAAAAATGACGCTCAATCTCTAAGACTGTCTGCTCTTGTTCCTTGCTATCACATAACGGAACTACAAGACTTTTAATTTCATTTGAATTTATATTGTTAACTCCACTAGTCGATTTTGCTTTGGACTCGATCTGATTCCTTAAGAAAGAGGATCTCATTGCATAGAGCATATATTTGCTTATTATTTCAGTGCTTGTGGGTCTCAATCTAATTAGATAGCCTGCAAATAAATGTTTTTCATCCACATCAGACACCATGGCACATCTACCAACTAATGAGACGCTTCCATTAGACCGTATTGTTAACAGATCACCTTTTGTAAGACTGTAAACTTGCTTTTCTTTCTCATCAAATTCTGCAAATTTTAAATCACCGTCATCAACCATACCATTGACAATGTTCGGTATCCGAAGGACACCCATACCTTGACTTTCATAACTGCATTTTTTCGAAGTTCCATATTTAGGTTCATCAATAATATTGCCAAGATGAGTCCATTTCCATCCTTCTGGCAAATTGGGCAAGTCCGTCATGTCTAATGGAGACAATTTCTTTTGTTTCTTGCCTTTGGATTTCTGCTCTTTTTCTTTGGCGATTTTTTCCAATAGTTTGCTGGCAGGTTCGGGCTTATTCTTTTTCCGCCATTCTGCGGTTAGTTTTCCCTCAAAGGCATATTTCAATACCGACTGGCGATATTGCTTGATCTGCTTTTTCAGAGCTTGCAGAGTCTCTACCCCCGCATCCAAATCCGAAAACAACTGCTCAATCTTCGCCACAATCCGTTTCTGTTCGTTGAGAGGCGCAATAGGCAAGGGAATTCTTCGCATTGGGGCTTGATTTAGTTTCAGTCTGGTTGTCCCACTTACATAACCATGAAAATTAAATTGATTCAGATAGTGTGCAATATATTTATCAGAAGTTAATTCTGCAATTGCTCTTAATACATGAGCATGATTGTTAACCCATGTTTTTCCTTTTATAATGTACGCTATAGATTTGGTAAAATCAAAAAATGGCGCACCATCTTCCCCAATTAAAACAAGATTCTCATCAAACAGAAAATCGTCTATCCAACCAACCTGTCCTGTTGCACCATAGTAAGGGAATAAATCTGACGCCCTCTTCCCATCAACCCTCTTAGCTCGATCCTTAGCGTTTATCGGAACTCTTTTGCTGTCTAAAATATCTACAGCATCTTCTATAGTTGCAGTTGTCCATCCATGTGGTAAATTATTACTCATATTATTTTAATTTCCAGAACCTTCTTGAAACTTCCAGTAGTCAAATAGTCTCTTTCTTTCATCTAAAGCGAACCCGTCTTCGTCTACAACTCCGGGAACACCCAGCCTGCGTGCTAAAGTAAAAAATCCTTTACCAGGCTTGTATTCGTCATTTACCACTATCACAGAAAGCATAGGACGTTTATGTTCGTACTCATATTCACTGATATTCCCTAATATGTGATATAGCTGATCACGCTCGTATGAGTTATTAAATGGCAACCCAAATTTCTCTGCCAACGGCTTATATCTAACGAAACTATTATCATTATCACCAATCTTTACAAAATCAACAAGCTCGTTTCTAATCTCTTCTTCGATCTGAGTTAGAGTAATCATATAAAATCCTCCTGCTATGCTGCTAATACCTCATTCAGTTCTTTCAATATCGTATCCAAATCCTGCCCAAACAACTTATAGACATGCATTGCTCCGCCTTTTTCCTGGAATGGAGAAAGCTGAAAATCTTCCATTTCAATGGCAAGGCTGGTGGTAATATGCTCTTTAATCATATTCAGCCAGTCAATCTGTTCAGAAGTGAACTCTCTGCCCAGTCTCTTTTGTTCATTCAGCCACTGATTAAAACGCTCATTTTCAATTTCCTCAAATGGCTCTAACATGTCCCGTTCCCCAATGGTATGACGAATCAGGGATACCATATTCGTCAGGTGCTTATGGGGACCAAGGTCTTTGACCTTATCCTGTTCAATTTGCTTATAAGCTTGCCAGATGAGATCCGTTTGAAGCCCAAACGGAGGTTTTTGGATAGCTTCTGCCAGTTCTTCAATCTGTTCCAGCGAGACTTTCCGTTTCCCATATGGGATATTGTGAAAAATTTGCAAAGCCGTAATTTCATCCTTATTGTCTGCAATGAACTGTTTGAAACTTTCGACTATATCCTTCGCCTTATCCTTAGCTTCTTCATCCCATCCGGCAGTCAGCACCGTATCAGGGCTAATCGTATCCAACACCTGCTCATTTCGTTGTTTGATTTCTATGAGGAGATTTCTTAAGTCAGGATTGGTAAAGATTTCACAGGCTTTATCAGCTAGTTTTTCCTGAGCTTGATTTAGTTCTGTTTCGTTTGGTTCAGGGCAGGCAAGTTCACTCTTGGCGTATTGCTCCTGTTTGTCAGGATCAACTGCATCCAACAGACCATTAACCATTTTCCGCAGTGGAGTTCCACCAGTGACCTGTTTGATTTTCTCTTCGTCCTGCTTAGTCAGTTCATTACTGAGCCGTGATAGTCTGCTTGCAAGCGTGGTAATCGTATCTTCATCCCGATTGCCCAGAGCGACTGCAATAAGCAATTTATCAAATGCGACTGTGGGTTGACGTTCTAATGATCGAGAATCCGTTTTCGTTCGTTCACAGACTCCTACAGCATCCACAATCACAAAATGAGTCTTATGTTTACTATCTGGAGTGACCGCCTGATAATCAGACGAATCAATCGTCCGTGTCCCTCGTCCCTTCATCTGTTCAAAATAGGTCCGACTCTTCACTGACCGCATAAACAATAAACATTCCAAGGGCTTAATATCCGTCCCTGTTGAGATCATATCCACCGTTACGGCGATTCTTGGATTGTAGGAATTTCTGAATGCAGAGATTAAATCTTCTGGCTTTTCCCCTGTGGTTCGATAGGTTATTTTCTTTGCAAAATCATTCCCCTTGCCGAATTCTTCCCGAAGAATATGCAGGATGTCCTCCGCATGAGAATCATCCTTGGCAAAAATAAGCGTTTTGGGAACCTCGGTCCGGCCGGGAAATATCTCCGTAAACAGCTTATCCCTGAATGTTTGAATGACCGTTCTGATCTGATTGACTGATACAACGGATTTGTCTAATTGCTTATCATCATACTCAAGGTCTTCATCCAACTGCTCCCATTTTTTCTCTCTGGTCAGTTTGTCTCGTTTGTCCAGATAAAAGCCTGATTCAACCTTGCTCCCTTTTTGTGTAATTTCAGTCTCAATTTTATAGACTTCAAATCCGACATTGACCCGATCTGCCACCGCCCGTTCATGCGTATATTCAGAAACAATGTTCTGATGAAAGAATCCTAACGTGTCTTTTGAAGGTGTCGCTGTTAATCCAATCAAGTAGGAATCAAAATATTCCAATACCTGTTTCCAGACATTATAAATGCTTCGATGACACTCATCGGTAATAACAAAATCAAAATATTCAATCGGAATGCTGGGATTATATTCAATCTCCTTGGGACGAGTCGAAGTCAGCACCTTAAACCCTGATTCTTCTTCTAACGATGCATCAAATTCGGCATCTCCCCTGAGCATCGAGTAGAGTCTCTGGATCGTGGTAATACAGACTTTGCAGACTGGATCAACCACATTACTCTGTAGATGCTGGATATTATAGAGTTCCGTAAAAAGCCGACCATCATCAGGCGTACGATACTGCTGGAATTCCTTGAGTGCCTGTCTTCCCAGATTCCCTCTGTCCACTAGGAAAAGAATACGTTTGGCTTTGGCATGTTTAATCAGCCGGTAGGCAGCAGTCACAGCCGTATAGCTCTTGCCGGCACCTGTCGCCATCTGGACAAGAGCCTTGGGACGGTTCATCTTAAATGAATGCTCCAGTCCCTTTATGGCTTCAATCTGACACTCCCTGAGTCCCTCAGTAATCAATGGTGGGATCTGTTTCAATCTCCCCCTGAGCGTAGAATCCTCTTGAACCTCTTCAGTAATCGTCTCAGGTCGTAAAAACGAAAAGACAGGACGACTGCGAGCATCAGGATCTCGAAGATTTCTGAACAGAGTTTCAACCCCGGTACTTTCATACACATAGGGCAATGGATCGAAATCATACTGGAGGATATCAGGCAGATTATTGACATATTTCTCAGATTGCCAATCCACACCCCCCAATGTCGTCCCTACGGGCTTGGCTTCGATGACTCCAACGGCTTTTCGGTTGACCATGAGCAGATAATCAGCAAAGCCTCTCTTAAAGGGAAATTCCCTGATAGCGACACCGATGGATGCAGACGGATTGAGTTGACTGTAGTCCTGAATGACCCAACCAGCCTCCTTAAGCTTATCATCGATGTTTTTCCTAGCTTCCTGTTCTGGTGTCATACCCTTCAAAAGCCCCTAAAACAAAGAACCATTAAATTTTATGGAATTTTAACCTGAAAAGTCTCTTTTCTCAACTCCAAAATAGACAACATAAGAACAGAAACTATCCCTTTCCCCATCCTCAGCACCAAATCCCCAATCCTCCCTCTCCCTACCCCCTAAATCCCCTCAGATTGCTCCGGTTAAGGAGTTCCTGTGTCGCCTATACCATCCCATCCCCATTGTCTCAATCCAATCCTGGGGGATTCTAAAGCTTGGAATAGAGTTTCATCATAGGGCAACGGAAAGATATGTGATTATCTGTCAATAAGATCATCCCATTTGACAAACCATCGAAAATCGGTATCATATTGGCACTCCTTCTGCCCACAGGCGGATTTTTTATGTCCTTCAAAAGCGAATGAATTTTCTTATTTTCCCCAGAAATCTTTTCTGATCGCATTGAAAAGCGAAAGTACCTGATGTATTGTGGGACTTAGTAACTGTAATTTGTATGAAGGAATAAACAATGTATGAAATAATTGATTGTCCCCACTGTGGATATCATGACACACAACACCATCTTTCTTACTCAATCGGAGAAGAATTTATTAGTTGCCGAAGATGTGGTTTCTATACTATTGCAAAAAGAACAAATGAGGTGGGTAGTTTGCCCGAAACTGAAGTATGGGAATTTGTAGATGAAGGTGGGGGGATAGGTTGTTACGTTGTAAAGCCTAAAGAGGATGATTGCTATATCTTTGAACCAGTAGACGACAAGTCGATAGATAGTCTTAAACAATCGTTGTACCTCTATGATTATTGCAAATATACCTTCAAGCGTAATAAGCAATGGTATATCCATGATTTACTTACTGATTTTGAAGAGGTATTTTGTGAATGGGACTTTTGGAATGAGGGGGAAAATTAACCATTCTCAGACATGTATAACTTAAGTGTGATATCTACTTCTCAAACCCATCAAGTAGTTATATCTAAGCAACTTAAGACAAAATGGTCTGGAAAATTAAATGGAAAATTAAAAAATTAACAGCTATAACTTCTTATTTTACAATAAGTTATAACTGGGGTACAGGGATTCGAACCCCAACTAACTGATCCAGAGTCAGTCGTGCTACCGTTACACTATACCCCAGTGCTTAAGGGCAAGAATATAGCACTTTACGGGGGATTCGTCAAGCCGTAATTTCTACCCTTTAGGGTAATAATTTCCGCACAGCCTGTCCTAAAATACATCGAATAAATGACATAGCCGCGTAGAAACAACTTTTTCAAAGCAAATCGCTATTGATTAAAAATGACGGTTGACGTAGCCGTTTTTTTCCATAAACTGCTGAAAAATCGAAAGTTGACGCAAATTTCCGAAAACATGCTCAAATTTGGCCCTATACAACTGAATATGCCGTTTATCCAGGCCCCGCTGGCCGGGTATACGGACCATCCGATGCGACTGCTGGCCAAGCAGCACGGCTGTCCGCTGACGTTTACGGGGGTGATGCTGGACAAAATCGCGGTCCATCCCAAGGCAATCAAGCTCAAAAAGTTCCACCCGCATGACGACGAACATCCGGTGGGTGCACAGATTCTGGGCGAAGATCCGGAGATTATGTCTCAAGCCGCAGCTAAGTTTTTAGAAATTGGATACGATCTGATCGACCTGAATTTCGCCTGCCCGGCGCCCAAAGTACTCCGGCGGCTTCGCGGCGGGCATCTCATGCAAAAACCGGAGGTCATCCGGCAGGCATTTCTGAAAACACGTGAAAAAGTGGACAGTCCGGTGTTCATGAAAATTCGCATCGGATTTGACGGCAGCGATGAAGCCAAGGCAAAGTTTTGGACGATCTGTGAAAATGCCGCCCGTGACGGTGTGGATATGCTCGCGATTCACGGACGAACCGTTGACCAGAAGTACCGCGGCAAAGCCAATTGGGACGTAATCGCCGAAGTCAAAAAACGCTTTCCCGAGCTGACCATTTTCGGCAGCGGCGATATTTATACCGCCGAGACGGCCATGGAACGGCTCCAAACCAGCGGCATTGACGGCGTCATCGTCGCCCGCGGCGCTATCGGCAACCCGTGGATTTTCTCTGAATTGCAGGCTCTGTGGGCAGGCCAGGAAAAACCCGCCGGGCCAACGGTTCAGGAAGTTGGCCGCGTCATGCTGGAACATTTCGAGATGATCTGCACCGAGTACCCGGCCAAGAAAGCCTACCCCTACTTCCGCAAGTTCGCCGTGGGCTACTGCAAACGCCACCCCGAACGTAAAAAAACCATGCTCGCCATTATGGCGGTCAAAACCAAAGCCGACGTAGTCAGTATCATCAAAGAAGCCTGCGACTTGGAATAGCTATATCACTGATTATGGCAAAGCTGTGACAAGACCTGTTGATACTGCTCAGTTTTTTCTTCCAGCATGATCTTCAGCATCTTGACGGTTTTGTTGGTTTCCAGTGTGCCGCACACAGCCTCAAAATCGTTTGCCTGATCTTCGGATGTTCCGTCAATGCCGTAGCCAATGCGTGCAGCCGGAACAAATTCCTTGCCGGCATCTTCGATTTGCATCGCCGTCAATTGCTCATTGGCTCGCAAGCCTTTTTCAAGAACCGTGCAAAAGTCGTCTTTGGACCACTCCATCAGCAGCCGGCCTTGTCGCCCCTCAAGCTGATTGAGTACCCAGGCCCATTCGTATTCGCTGTAATTTGAATGCATCGCCTCCAACCGCATCTGAATATCTGCCAAACCGCCCAACCGTGCGGCCTGAATATCTTCGAGCAGTTCGTTCAGCGCGCTTTTCGGCGTTAATAAACCCGCAATATCAGCCCAGTCGCACACGCCCAGATCGACTTTTCGAGCGAGCAGCTGCCCCAGCGAGGCAAAACGCTCTGAAAGCGACGCATTAGCAAAATGATCCTGCTCGGCATTCATCAACGTCGCAATACGCTGCACAAAGACGTCCCCAAAATATTTATCCAGCGCCAATTCGTACAGCTCCGTGCCGCGACGGATCGCCGAAATCTGAATCCCCGCATACAAAGCATGGTCGCTGTCGGGGTGTTTCTGCTGTAATTGACCGAGCCGCTCTATCCCGGCTATGATCGCGCCGGCGGCATAAGGCGTCAGAACCGCACAATTGACCTGATCGGCCGCGGCGGGCGCCTTGCGGTTGTCGCGAGCGGGCCATTTCTTTTCGTCCCGCACCAAACCCACGTTGGCCAGATTTAAAGCCGGAAACAACTCCGACTTGCCGTGACGCTGAAGCAGACAGGAAAAGGGGAGGTCGGATAAATCCGCTTTTTTGCTGTGTTTGCCAATGACGGTGCTGAACGCTCCCAGCCGCACCGGCCACAGCAGATACGAATCTGAACCGGTCTTGCAGCCGCGTTCGAGAATGCCCTGATGGACGGGACCGAGCTTGTACATGTGATTGGACTGGTTGGTGCCGCTGCCGGCATTGTAAAAGCTGAACATCCCGGCGATCAGCAACGTCGCTTTGTGATGGCTGACGGTAAACGGGCCTGCGAACACCGAACACGCTTCGCCCTGCTCGAAATGGCTGTTGGCAAAAAAGACCGAATCGGTCGCTGAGAATCCTTTTTCCAGACGAACGCCCTGCCCCGCATAACAGCGGTTCAGCACGACGTGATCACACAAACGTGCTCCTTCGGCGACGATGAAATCCTTGGCGACCACGCCGGGGCCGATATAGGCGGGCGATTTCGGATCGCTGACAATGCTGCCGTTTTCGAGTTTGCTGACGCCTTCGAGAATTGCACCGGCGCCAATCTTAACATTTTTCAATATGCCGCAGTGCTGAATTCTTGTTTCTGCATCAACCCTTCCACGATCGGACTCATTTTGGCTGACCCGTTCAAAAATCAGCGATTGCAGTTTGTTTAAAAGCTGCGGCTGATGACGATACATCGCCAGTAGATACGCCACCTGGGCTGTCAGCCCTTCGAAAATGGGAATCGCCCTGCCGCCGTTTTCATTGACCACCGCGGCGCCGATGCCGTTACCAAAAGCGGTTATCCCTTCGGTAGTGATCGAGCCGACATTCTGAAGCACCACATGATCGGCAATGGTCATGTTCGCCAAAGCCGACACATTGTAGATCAGGGTGTTATAGCCAATGGTGCAGTTGCTGATGGCGGAATGATAAATGCCGCAATTCATTTCCAGCCCCGCTTCAAGCTGGACAACGCCACTGAGAAGGCCAATCTGAACCTCACCGGAAAAATGGCTGTTTTGAATGCGGTCGGGCTTGAATGGGTCGGTCACGCGAACCTGCTGCCAGTTGCTCGCGGTGCAGCCGGTGCGTGTGAGTGCATCAATTTCCTGCTGTGTCAACGGACGCCAATTTGTCTGTTCGTTCATAAGGACTCTTCCTTGATGGATTTAGACTCCATTTCGTCCGCTATTGTAGCAGGAGCATGTGGATTTGACAAATGAAATTATCAATCCCTGAAGCGAGCCCTTCTAATCCGGCGTCTCTGGATGATCAGGAAACCGCCCCCAAGCGATAAAATTGTGGCAGGTTCCGGGATCGCTGTGACTTCGGCTGAGGTAATTGTAAAATAATGCCAGGCACCACTTATCACCTCACCCGCTCCATCATATTCCACCGTATAAATACTGAAATCCCCATAAGTTGAAACTGGAGTTGGATTGAAATAATCCGGGTTAAATGCGATCTGCGGAGCATATGCTTCTAAAGGCGAAGAATCCGTCCAGACAACATTGTTATTAAAATTGACCTGGATTCCGTTAATGGTTCCGGCATGACTTGACTGATCCTCATAGATCAGACCGAAACTGTCCCTTTTCATATCAACATATCCAAACTCACCGCTGCCTGGTAAATACCCGTAAACACTTTCGAAAGCAGTACAGCTTGTTACCTCTCCATAGAGATAATCAGAAACATTGTCATAAGTAACCTCCTGAAGAGCCAGCGGATTGCTTAATGTGATGTTGAAACCGACACCCTGATTCGTTTGGTACTGCCATTTCCAGTATTCGCTATCTTCAGTGTATTCTTCATTATTCGCCAATGCATCGGTATCATAAACCATGGTGCCTGAGACACGACGCCATTGAGAAGGCGAAGCTGCGCTTCCCGACGACGCTGTATGACTATAGACCGCGCCAAAATCAATTTGAAGGATTTGGGCGTGCGAAATCGACATAAAGCCCATAAGCCCCAACACACATAACACTTTTTTCATCATATTCCCCTTTGTGTCAGTCAATACCAATAAACCGGACTGCATTTTACCACAAAAAAGATGTTTTGTCAAGAAAAGAGGGCTTCTATTCGGTGATACTTCTAATGATCTTTTTTGCGGAATATTCCGCATCCCAGCACCGCCAGCAGCCCAACGGCAGAGAGGTGCTTGAACCATGCTGGCAGCATGAAACCGTGGGCGTGAGTAATCTGGCTGACATCGCCGGCAAAAATCGCATCCAGAATTATTCCCCCTGCCAGTGAACTGACGACTACGGTCAGCAAAAAGATCACCGCCGCCCGTTTACCCAGCTGCGCGGCAAGCGTAACCAGAGTCGCGGCGTTGGTGGCCGGGCCGGTCATCAGGAATACCAAGGCCGCGCCGGGATTGAGCCCCTTGGCGATCAACGCCACCGCAATCGGTACCGAAGCCGTTGAGCAGATGTAAACCGGAATGCCGACGACCATCATGACCAGCATGGCGACGATCCCCCCGCCGGCCACGGCGGACGTACCCGCAAAAAAGTCTTCCGGCACCGCCGCGGAAATTAACGCCGCGACGATTAAACCAACCAGCATCGCCCTGCCGATATCCGATGGCAGTGTGATAAAGCCGTGTTTGAGCGAACGCACCAGCCAGTTCTGCTTTTTCTCGTTGGAACAGCATGAGTCGGTACATTCAGAAGGTTTTTCTTCGGCTGTCGTGGGCTGGTGATTTTCAATCATGTTGACGACGGTTCCGCCGAGCAGCCCCGTAACAAATGCCGCCAGTGGACGGAAGATCGCAAAGATCGGCCCCATCAGACTATAAGTCACCAGAATACTATCCACGCCGGTCTGCGGCGTCGAAAGCAAAAAGGAAATGGTCGCCCCCTTGCTGGCACCGTGCTTATACAGTGACATCGAAACGGGAATCACCCCGCACGAACACAACGGAAGCGGAACGCCGAGAAGCGAGGCCTTAAACACCTGCCAGAAGCCCCCGCCGCCCAAATGCCGCTGAACGAGCGACGCATTGATGCAAACACTCAGCAGCCCCGCCACTAAGAATCCAAACAGCAGGTACGGCGACATCTCGCTGAGTACGGACCAAAAACCAATCACGATTGTTTTAGCAAAATCAACCATAGAAACACTCATATCCCCCACGTCCAAGCGGGCATGAAAATTCGGATAATTTTTATGTACTTTACCATCTCTTTGTACGTCGAGACACTCAATTTGTTTGAAAAAGGCTGAAATACTGAATGAATCGCAGAAAAACGAACGGCCCGCGTACCTGTTTGGCTCAGGTAAACGGGCCGGTTTGTGTTTAAAATGACAACACTTCAGTCGGCTTTAATGAGGACGACGTAGTCCAAAACATGGCCGGGAATGGTCAGCGTTTCGCCCGCTTTGCAGTCACGAGACCAAAGGCCATAATCGGCCAGCCATAAGTCGTGACCTCGCCAGGTTCCCTTGCACCCTGTGTCGTTAAAGGCGGCCTTTTTAAGATCAGCTTTCAACGCCGCAGCCTGCTCGACGATCTTTTCATCGGTATCACGCAGCACCATCGTTGGGAACGTCCCGGTCGAGTGCATCACATAGACCGTCGCGGGTTTGGTTAGCTTAAACGACAAGTCGGTTTTGTTGTTCTCATCGCTCACACGCTTAGTCGCAATCCAGGCGGCTCCCTCGACAAGTTCGGGCAGCATGTCAAACGTGTTATCCGATGAGCCGTCGACCTCATAGTAGAACGCCCCTTGTGATTCAACCGGCCGATCAATAAAGATGGCGAGATTGTTTCCGTTTGAGCTTTTCAAGTCTTTCACTAAACTGTCTGCTGAAACAGGGGCTCCGATCTTGCTGTCTTGATAAATAACCATCGTAGTCGTTTTGCCGCGGTCGTCACGGGCCTCAATCAGGTTGCGGCCTTTGTTCAGCGGACTCGTCCAGAAGAAGACATTGTCAATGCCAATCTTTTGATCCGGCCCCTTATGTTCGGGATTGGGCTGGATGTACTCACCCTTTTTCTTTTTGCCCTGCGACACACCGTTGATCAGCAGTTCGACCTCTTTGGCATTGGAATAAACCTTGATGCCGTTATCCGGAGCGAACTGGCGAAAGAAGAAATGCCGCCCGCATAAATGCAGCACTGGCTCATTCGACCGCAAAAATGACTTGTAGAGATAGTAATAATCCTTCGGCATCCCGCCGAGCGTCACCATCCCCTTGGTGTTGCGGTTTTTCTTGAATTTCCAATCGTAAAACTCCCGCATGTTCCACCAGAGAAACATTTTGTGCGCATCCGGGTTATTGCGAAAGATGGTTTGGAAACGATACTCGGCGAACAACTCGGTATATTCCTGCGGCTCAAAGTGATCTACCACCCATTTTTGAATGCCCTGCGGCACGTGCTGGGTAATCCAACTGCCCGAACCGGTTTCGGAAACAAATGCATTTTTCGGCACTTGCGCAAAACCCGTATAATGTTCATAGTACCAGCCTTGGTACGTGTTGCCTGCGACAAAATCGACATCGGTCGGTATTTCGCCCGCAGAAGCATACGTTATCAATCGGCTTGTATCTTCCTCGCGAATCACATCGGCATAGCGACTGGCAACATCGTGGTTGGTTTCGTTGCCGCTGGACCAGAAGATGATGCTGGGATGGTTCCAGTTCTGCCGGACCATCTCGCGGGTAATCCGTTCACCGTCAGCCGTCGGTGTTTTTTCACTCTGACGCATTTTTTTGCTCTTTTCCCATCGCTGACCCGCCAGCCCTGTTTCCGCCCAAACGACAATACCGTTTTCATCGGCAATGTTGTACTCGAACCGCCGGTGCGGATAATGCGCCAGACGTACGGTATTGACGCCCAGATCCAACATCCAGTCCCATTCTTCGGCCAACTCTTCATCACTCATGGCATTCCAATGATGCTCGCTCTGATGGTGTTTGCAGACACCGTGAGACAGCAGTTTTTTGCCGTTGAGCATAAAGTTGCCATCCTTCATTGCGATTGTGCGGAAACCGGTCCGTTCGGTCAATATGTCAGCGGCTTTGCCATCGACAATGACCTCCGTTGAAACCGTATATAAATTCGGCTGGCCAATGTCCCACAGTTTTGGACTTTTTAGGTCAGTCGCAACTGTCACCGGCATGACTGCCCCGGCGGCAATTTCCGCCTCTGCCGTCATTCGTCCGCACACATCGCCCGCCGGGTCTTTGACCACATGCTGTAACATCACTTTAGCCGGTGTTGATTGGGCGTTTTTCAAAAACGTCTTAACTTCAAGTGTTGCTTTTTCAGCCGTAATGTTTTTGCCGGTCAGATAGACACCCGTCGAGGCCATGTCCGGGTAGATATGCACCGGTGCCGTCTTAATGAGCCACGCAGGACGATACATCCCGCCGTTGGTATAGAACAGGCACGACTTGGACAGGCAGTCGTCGGCTTCCTGCTTGCGATGGCTGACACGGACCAGCAGTGTGTTGGGCTTGTCAAACGTCATCGCATCGGTCAGATCAAAGACTGCCGCGGTAAAGGCGCCGCGATGGGCTCCCATGGGCTTACCGTTAACATAAATATCCTTAGCCGAAGCAGCCCCTTCCAGGAACAGATAAAACCGTTGCCCTTCATCAGCCGCATCGAGGGTAATCTCTTTACGATACCACCCGGCGGATTCATCGGTCAAGCCGGACTGACGAAACACGTGCGGAACAGTCACATCGAACCAGTCGGCAGTTTCAGGCAGTGTGATCTCGCTGCCGATGGGGCTGGTGTCCTCACAGAACTGCCAGTCGGTCAGCGGCTGTTTGCTGCGAAGGCTTTGTGAGCCACAGCCGCTGATATAAACCAATGAAACAGCCAATAATAGACAAAAACCGAGCTTTTTGAGATTAGACATATCGATGACTCCTGTTTTGAACTCCAATTGTTCAACGATTTCATATTGATGAAATCCCGGAGCCGAAAATTGTACAAGTTGTGAGAGAAAACTTCAAACACTAATTTCATGGTCAATTGATTTAAGAAACGAGCAACGGCAGCCGCCGGATGGCGCAAAGCATGTGATTTATTCCAGACGCAGGTAACCGTGATCGGCTCAATGGGCTGTGAACCAGAGAAACGCCACGGCTTGCGCCGTGGCGTTGTTGTTTGTTATTCAATATTGAAACCGAGCTTGGCGGCTTTTTTCTTCCATTCGATTTTCTCGATCTTGTTATCAGCGTCAATTGCCCCGGCGGTCAATTGATTGTCAGCGATGGCTTTTTTGATGGCCTCGACTTCAAACCGCGTCAGCAAAAGACCGCCGCGATAGGAGCTGTAATCTTCCCATGCTTCAATCGTCCAGGGAACGATGGGTTTAATCAGTTCCAAAACCGCATCGGCAAATTGCTGGGCCTCCCACTGGGCGTGAGAATCACAACGCAAGTCCAGAAAATGCAGCAAGTTGTGCAGGTCGATCTTCCAATACCACTCGGTATAGGTGCTGAGCGGTGTGATCATGCGCGACTGCTCCCGGGCGATATTCTTACTTAGGAATTCCTTGTACAACTCAAACGATCCGGCAGATTGCTCGGAGAGTTTTTCGCGGAATTCCGCCGACTGTTCGGAGTCAATCGAGCCTTCGGAACCCTGACGGTTGATCTCTGATTGAAGACGCACGTTGTCGGCATCGGGGATGTAGAATTCTTCGGGAATTTCCGAATACCGACCGCTCATTTCGTTGACGCTGGCGGTACGGTGACGAATCAACTGACGCGCGATGAAAATCGGCATTTTGAAATGGAACTTGAATTCGATCATCTCCAGCGGCGAGGTGTGCTGGTGCCGCATCAGGTAGCGAATCAGCTGCTTATCGTCACGGATTGTCTTGGTGCCGCGTTTATAGCTGCATCGGGCCGCTTCGGCGATGGCGTGGTCGGCCGATTCCTCCGCATCGTGAATCTGACGGGGCATACAGTCCACCAGACGCACAAAACCATGGTCCAAAACCTCAATAACGGGCTCTTTGTCCGCAAATACCAATGACATCAAATCTTTCATCGCAAATCCCTGATTAAAACGCGGTTTATAAATTAAGATTGCTATAAGGTAATGATTTTGACCCATTTTGCAACAAAAAAGGACGGTTTACCAACAAATGGCCCGTAGAGCATTCGGAAAATCAGAATTTTGCTACACGAGCCCTGATTTTCAGAATTTCAGAATTTCATTAATAATTTCAGCCACTCTCTGCTCTTTAATCTCTTCACTCTCATCAGATGCCAACAACTCGTATAAAGCAAGTATCTCCTCCGGTTGGCTCTTTTGCATCCAGTCTTCAAGCATGCCTTCTGGAAATTGCATAATTGGGCCCGGCCTTCCATGCCCATCAGATATTCGCATGCCAATCAAGTTATTTCCCCAGCCTTCATAACGTGTCCAGCGATGTTCCAGAACATCTGGATAATTATCCTGCATGAATGCCTCAAGAGTCGATTGTTCATACCATTGTCCGGTTTGCAGTCCCCAAAACCACTCCCTATATCCTTTGCGTGAGCCCGTATTTTCGCAGATAAAAGCCCGGTCATAATAAGCTTCAATACCTGTGACAATATATAGCAAAACCAAAAAAACGATGATTCCAATTGCAATTGTATATCGTCTCTTCATTTCAATTTTTACTCCTTCTTAAAATTTCAGGTATTGACTAGCCTTATTTAACAACTTGCCGGGTTTTCCGATGTCCGTAACGCGGCGGATTCGTCCTCCCTTTCGGCGAGATTTTAAGATGCGGTTGACGGTCACCAGCCCCAATCCCGGCACGCGGAGCAATTCGAATTTACTCGCCCGGTTGATATCCAATGGAAACAAGTGCGGATTCCGGTCAGCCCAGATTTGTTTGGGGTCTTCATCGAGCGACAATCGTCCCGAATCATCAAAGAAAATCTCGTTATCTTTGAAACCATATTTCCGCATCAGAAAATCGACCTGATACAGCCGGTGTTCACGAGTCAGTACGTCAGCGGGGTTTTCGGGACGTCTGTTTTCCGCCGGTAAATTCGCATCGCCCAAGCCCCGTTGATAAGCGCTGAAATAGATACGGTTTAAATGCAATCGGTCGTACAGCCCGCCCATATAGCGAACGATCTGGTGGTCGTTCTCATCGGCCGCACCGACAATAAACTGCGTGGTTTGATGCACCTTTTGGAACCGATTGCCCCGTGCGGTTAAATTAGAGATCAATTTCATCGGCTCTATGATGTCCCGCAGATAGTCTTTTTTGTTCGACAATTTCACAAGATTATCCGCGCCCGGTGTTTCGATATTCAGTGACACCGACGAGGCCAGCGAGAGTGCCTCTTCAATGGCGGCAGCGCTGGAGCCGGGAATGATTTTCAAATGCACATAGCCCTTGAATTGATGCCGGTATCGCAGGATGCGGGCGATGGCGTTGATGCGTTCTGCAGTGTTGTCGGGCGTGCCGATCACGCCGGAGGAGATGAAGATGCCAAAGACTTTTTTACGGCGGTAATAGTCCAGAAATATCCGGACTGTTTCTTCCGTTTCCAGTGTGCAGCGGCGAATGTCCATATTATCCCGCAGCGGGCAGTATTTGCAGTCATTGGCGCACACATTGGACAGCAGGATTTTGAAGATGCTCGCCCTTCCTCCGCTCGGAAGCGTGACCGGGTAAATCCATTTGCCGTCGTCGCCTCGTTTGCGGTGTTCATCCTTTTCCGAACCGCAGGCACAGGCCAGGTCGTACTGGGCGTCGGCACTGAGAATCTTCAGCTTTTCGAGTGTATCGGGTTTGCGGAGTATCGTGGTCATTTTTCCATCCGGCTGCAACAGCATCCATGCCTGAAATCTTACTATATTCAACGAAGACGGTGATTGCAATAGAGACAAAAGTTTTTTTCGTTTTTTGTTGTATGTTGGTTCAGCCCAGGGGTACAATGGGGCTATTGTGGAGTTCAAACGTTACTTTACTGTTATTAGGGAGATTACTATGAAGACACGTTGGATGTTAGCCATTCTGTTAATCACTGCCATCAGTCTTACCGCCTGCAGCAAGAAAGAAGAGCCCGCACCGAAAGCACCCACTGAAAAAGAAATTACCAGCATGACCGATAGCCTCAAAGAAAAAGCCACCACAGCTATGAACGAAGCACTGACGATGGATATCGACCTCGATAAGGCTGTCAGCGACCTGAAGGCCGAGGCGGCCAAGATGTCGGTGGAAGACTTGCAGGCAATCGCCACGAAGTACAAAAACGCCATCATGGAAAAGCAGGTCGATATTGATGCGATCACCGAAAAACTCAAAGCCATCCCCATGACCGAAAAGATGGGCGCCGATGCCCAGAAACTGACCGGCGAACTGAAAACATTAGGCGACGCCCTCAAACCGCTGGCCGAACGTTTCGAGGTCTATGTGGACGCAATCAAAGCTAAAGGCGGCGATATTTCCGCACTGGCCCTGTAATTTCCTCCAGGCAAAACAAAAGGTCCGGCGTTAAAACCGGACCTTTTAAACATTTTGACTCTCTTGAATCCCCTTGATTATACAAAGAGAGTATAACGATCATTTTCTTTTGACTTACGCCGCAGGGCCTTCCTGCTTGAGGTGCACATCTCGCTGCGGGAACGGAATCGTCAGGCCGTTCGCTTCCAGTGCATACTTGGCTTCTTCGGTTACACTGAAATAGACATCCCAGTAATGTTCGGGCTTGACCCACGGACGAACGACAAAATTGACGCTGCTGTCAGCCAGTTCCTTGACACCGACAAAGGGAGCCGGGTCATCAAGTACTTTTTCGTTGGATTTGAGCACATTCAGCAACACTTCTTTGGCTTTCTTGATATCATCCTCATAGGAGACACCGATCACCAGGTCCACACGACGCGTGCCGTTGACCGTATAGTTGATGACATTGGACCCTGTCACATGCGAATTCGGCACGATAATGCGAACATTGTCCGGACCGGCAATAATGGTATTGAAAATCGCAACTTCCTTGACTGTCCCGGTCGCCCCGCCGACTTCGACAAAATCGCCCACTTTCACCGGCTTGAAAATAATCATCAACACCCCGGCGGCGAAGTTCGACAGCGAGCCCTGTAATGCCAGGCCGACTGCTAAGCCCGCAGCACCAACCACGGCAATAAAGGAGCCTGTATTGACTTTCATGGCTCCAAGAGCCGCGATGATCACAAACGTCAGCAAGGCCGTATACAGCAGGTTCTTGACAAATTTATTGAGCGTCGGGTCAACCTTGGCCCGCTTCATTGCATTATAGACCAGATTGGAAACCAATTTCGCCACAAAGCGACCAATGATAAAAATTGCCGCCGCCGCCAGTAAATTCAGCAGAATGTCCACGCCATTTTTGGCAAGATATTCCTTGAGATTCTCATAGACTTCGGTTACCGACCCCCCGTCCAGAACGCTTGTCAGAGACTCTTCCGACGGTGCCACGTCAACTGCCGCAGTCCCGTCTCCGGCGGGCGCTGCATCCTCGGCGGCAAAAACATTAAATCCAAAGGCTAAAAACAAAAACAGCAGTACAGATAACTTCTTCATGGTCACTTCCTTTCATTCAGGCAATAAAAAAGGCCACCCGCGAGGATCGCAGGCAGCCTTGAACTTTAATGTAGATTGTCGATAAATTCCATATTATCAACGATCCCTCTAACAAGTTTTCTCCCGTGTCCGGAAAACATCATTCCCGGCTCATTTACTTCATTGGTATAATCATACGTCTGAAATCCACATATGTTAAGTATTTTTTTATAAAATAGCGAAAAAATCTGCAATGTCGCCTTTTATCTGGAAATCTTTATTTTTTTGCTTTAATCCGGACAAACAACCGCGACGTTTGATTGATAATTGACATTCGGGGCCTTATAATAGCCTCGTTTTAGAAAGGAATTATGCGACCATGGACATCCTGATCACAATCATTCTGGTACTGATGCTCGGCCTGCTGGCATTGACCGCAGTAATTCTGTCGTCACTGGCCGCCTCGCGTCGGGAGGCAGCCCAGCAAAACACCGTCATCAAGACGATGCAGGAAAATGTGGACGGTCTGCGAAAGAACCAAGAGCAGATGGGCCAATCGCTGGAGAAAAATTTGCGCTCCGGCCAGGAAAATATCTCCGGCTTCCTGACGCACAGCCAGAAGACATTCGGCGAGCTGAAAGAGCAGATCGGCAAGCTGAAAAGTGACAGCGAGCGGCTGCTGCATCTTGGCGCTGACGTGCGAAGCCTGCAGGACATCCTCAAAGCACCCAAACTGCGCGGTCAGATCGGCGAGCATTCACTGGCGGCGGTACTGGAAAATATTTTGCCCGCCGACAGTTTTGCACTTCAGTACGGATTTTCAAACGGCAAAGTCGTGGATGCACTGATTCGCCTGCCGGATTATGCGGTGTCGGTGGATGCGAAGTTTCCGCTGCCGACATTCGAAAAGATGAACGCCGCGGCCGATGATAACGAAAAAGCCAAACTGCGCCGGACATTTCAAAACGACGTCGCCAAGCATATCGACAAGATTGCCGAAAGCTACATTCTGCCCGCGGAAGGAACACTGGACTTTGCGTTGATGTACATCCCGGCAGAAAACGTGTACTATGAAACGATTGTCAAATATGACAGCGACCGGACGGATATTCTGAATTATGCGCTGGGCAAAAAAGTGATTCCCGTTTCGCCGAATCTGCTGTATGCCTACCTGATGACGATTGTGATGGGGCTGCACGGACTGCAGATCGAACAGGAAGCGGCCATGATCCGGGTCAACCTGCAAAAACTGTCCGCGGGCCTGGAGGCCTTTACCGGCAACTGGGATGTCCTCGGCAAGCATATCCGAAACGCCCAAAGCCAGTACGAGGACGGCCAAAACAAACTCGGCAAATTCCTCCTGCAACTGGAGCAAATACAACAAAGCGAATAAATTAATCCCTATGTGAACAATGGCCCCAGTTCGGCTTTGACTGCGGGGTCGACGGCGTCGGACTGGGTCCAGACGGCCAGTTCGAGGCTTTTTCGGCAATCGCAGGTTTCATCGCAAATCGCATCACCCGTTTCGAGAACTTTTTCAATCAACGTAATCGCATTCTCTGTCGCGTGATTCAGGTTGCCGATGATCTCAGCCAGCAGGCTTTGCTTGTCCCTGTCTGCATCGTGGTCCCGCCAGCAGTCGTAGTCACTGGCCAGTGCGATCAGCGCATAGCACATCTGGGCCTCGCGGGCCAGCTTGGCCTCGGGCATCGCGGTCATACCGATCAGGTCGCCACCCCACTGCCGATGCATCAACGATTCGGCCCGGGTGGAAAACTGCGGTCCTTCCATGCAGACATACGTACCGCCAGCATGGGTCACGGCCTCAATGCTTTCGGCGGCCGTCATAATCTGCTCACGCAGACGCCGGCAGCACGGCTGGGCAAACTCGGTATGGACAGCGCCCAGCTTATCAAAAAACGTATTCTGACGTCGGACTGTTTTGTCGATAAACTGATCCACGAGAATCAAATGCCCCGGATGGATTTCCTCCTGCAGCGAACCAACCGCCCCGCTGGCAATCAGCGTTGTCACGCCCAGTTTTTTGAGTGCGAAAATATTGGCCGCATAAGGAACACGACTTGGATTATGACAATGGCCGATACCGTGACGCGGCAAAAAGGCAATGGTATTGCCGCCAAAATCGCCAACCCTAATCGGGGCACTGGGTTTGCCGAACGGGGTATCAATGTCCTCATGAGAGGGATTTAGAATATGTTTGGCCAAGGCATCGCCCAAGCCGCTTCCGCCTACGATGCCGATCATTCCTTTCGTCATACAACAATATCCTCAAGATGTCTTTATATATGAATACAAAATCTGTCAGTATCGTTCACTGACCCGTTGAATTGCCCGCAGCAGTACATCACCGGGCGGCTTGACAATATGAGCGAAACAGCCCAACTCATAACACTGGTGAGCGACGTCCCGGTCCTCGCTGGTTGTCAGCATGATCACCGGGATCTCCCGGGTGGCATCGTTTTGCTTGATTTGTTCGAGCACCTTGAGACCATCGACCTTGGGCATACGAATATCCAGCAACATGATATACCGTTTACCGCCGTCGAGCAAACTGTCTTTGAACGCATAGTCCAGCACCGCCTGCCCGTCTTCAAACCAAACGATGTCGTTGTCGATGCCCGCACGACGCAAGCAATTTTTGATCAAGAGATAGTGTCCCTGATCATCCTCGACAATAAACAACACGATCTCCTTACGCAGTTTGAGCACGATCGATTCGGTCTCAAGCATTACGAACTCTCCTTATAAGGTAATGACACATAGAATTTGCTTCCCTTGCCAAGCTCAGATTCCAGCCAGATCTTCCCGCTGTGGCGGTCAAGAATGCGTCGGATAATCACAAGGCCCAATCCTTCTCCTTCAACCTGGCCGGTCGGATCCAGCCGGTAATAGATTTCAAAAACCTTTTGCTGGTATCGCTCTTCGATCCCGACTCCATTATCTTCCACGCAATACACAATATTGGAACCCTGGATCGAACCGGACACATGAATCTTCCCCTGTCGCTTCGGATCGAGATATTTCAACGCATTGTCCAGCAGATTGGTGAAAGTCTGGTGAACCTGGTTCAGATCGCAAATACACTCCGGCAGCGGATCAACCGTAATCGTCGCCTGTTTTTCTTCACATTGAAAACGCACCATATCAACGATTTCGCCAAGCACGTGATTCATATTGATTCGCTGGGGCATGATTTCGGCGGTTCCCACCCGCGAAACTCTCAACAGACCGTCCAGAAGCGTCTGAACCTGTTTCACACCGGACCGGATGAAGGCCAAATCCTCGCAAACATCCTCATCCAAAAGCAAATGCAGCTTTTCACGGACCTGATCGTCTAAATTCACCCCCGCCAGAATCTCTTTCAACTCCTGACAATGTTCTTTCAGCATCCCGCTGAAGCCGGCAATATTGACCAGCGGCGTTTTCAAGTCATGGGATGAAATGTACACCAGACTTTGCAATTCCTTGTTCTTGGCATCCAGCATCGCCAGCAATTCTCTCCGTTCATTTTCGGCCCGTTTTTGTCGGGACTGAACCACCCGGAATGTCCGGTATAACAGAAACAGAGAGACAGGTATCAAAAGACCGCATACAATCATCAATGCCGCCAGTAAAGGATTCAACCCTTTGCGTATCTGGTCACGAAGAGCTTTTCTGGAACGATGGACACCAATCGTCCACCCGCGATCCGGCGCATAAACAAATGCCGCAATCTGCTCCTGTCCGGCACTGGACAAATAACCGCCAAGATAATTCTCGTGTGACAGCACAATTTCACTTAGCACACACGGCTCACATTTTCGGTTTCCGAGAATTCGGTTCCCGCCGGCATCATTACCAACGGTATCCGGGTAAAGCGTATGCAAGATTAGTTTGGAATCGGCATCCACAATACAGAGATATTGATCAGAAGGTTTGACATTGACTTGATTCCAGTTATTGTACATTAACTCAAGCAGAATCTCATCGGAAAGATTGGTATGTGCCGTTGCATCAACCGCAAGGGCCTGAGCAGTTTCCATATAAAATGTCAGCAACTGCTCTTCGGCCGAATCAATGGTACGAAAGTATGTCAGCAGACAAATTGCCAGTGCCGCGACAACCGACACTGCCCCCAGAACCAGAGCAATAACGGGAACGGGCCACCGTCGTTCTTCTGTTGCAGTTCTGTTTTCCTCTTCTGAGACCATCTCATCCCTTTTACGCCCGAGAAAATTTTAAACCGTCAACGCTGCGATAGAATTCTATCGCCAATCAGCACTTGGATTAGTATAACCTTGCGATCGCCCAAAATCAACGCCGAGCTGAAGATTTCGTCATTTTTCAATCTTCAAACAAGGTCGAATTGTTTTGGGTCTTCGATTTAGCAGGATAAACCCCAAGGTGTTTACACGCCGCGGCGGTCACTTCACGACCGCGCTTTGTACGCCGGACAAAGCCGATCTGCAATAAGTACGGTTCGACCACATCTTCCAGCGTATCGCGTTCTTCGCCGAGTGTCGCCGCCAGGGCTTCAATGCCCGCCGGGCCGCCCTCGTATATTTTGATCAATGCCCGCAGGAAATTGCGGTCCAGTTCGTCCAGTCCCAGATGGTCAATCTGTTCCATCTTCAGTGCATTTTCAACAACATCCGTTGTTAACATGCCGGAACCCTTGACCTGCGCGTAGTCGCGAACGCGTTTAAGCAGTCGGTTGGCAACACGTGGGGTGCCGCGACTGCGGCCGGCAACCATCTCCAGGGTACCATCGTCGCTTTTCAATTTGAGCAGGCCGGCCGAGCGTTTAAGAATCTCGGTCAACTCATCAACATTATAAAATTCAAGATGGTGCATTATACCAAAGCGTCCGCGCAGCGGCGCACTGAGCAACCCCGCGCGGGTGGTCGCACCAATCAGCGTAAATCGCTTCAGCGGGAAATTGATGGTTTTGGCGTGCATGCCGCTATCGACGGTGAAATCAACTTTAAAGTCTTCCATCGCCGGATAGATAAACTCCTCGACCGGGGCGCTGAGCCGGTGGATTTCATCAATGAATAAAACATCGCCGGTGCCGATGTTCGACAGTAAGCCCATGACATCGCCCTGCTTGGTCAGAGCCGGGCCGGATGTCACGCGGATGTTAGCGCCCATTTCGTTGGCAATGACATGTGCTAACGTCGTCTTGCCCAGTCCCGGCGGGCCGTAAAACAGCAAATGATCCAACGGTTCGCCACGCTGGCACGCCGCCTGAACCGCAATCGACAGCTTTTCCTTGACATTCTGCTGTCCGATGCACTCGACGAGCCTTTGCGGCCGCAGCGCGCTGTTAAACTGCTCTTCGCGATCCCCGCGTGAATCTGAACTTAATACTCGATCTATTGCCATAAGATAAATTCAAATATCAAAAATTAAACATCAAAATGATTGAAGTCCGAGCCTTTGGCCCGTCCACTATTTTACACTTTCATTTTTACACTTTCATTTTTACACTTTCATTTTTACACTTTGCATTTTCTATGCTTCGACGCCTTGTTTGACACGGTAGGCCAGGGGGACAAGTTCTTCGGCAGTTTGGATTTCCGGGTGTTTTTGACAGGTTAACGCGATCAGGTCCATCGCCTCGGCCCGCTTTTCACCCCAGGCAATCAGGATTTCCAACGCTTCGGTCTGGAAAGAACCGAACGAAGCCGCTTCTTTGGAGGCTTGTTCCTGCCCCAAAGCAAAGGCACTGAGCTTACCGTTCAATTCGGCCACGATCAACTGAGCCATACGTTTACCAACCGACGGCAGTGTCGTCAGCATTTTTTCATCACCGGCTTCAATCGCATCGGCAATCCGGGCAATCGGCATCGTCAGAGACTTTAAGCCTTTTTTAATCCCCATGCCCTTCACGCTGGTGTAGTGAGCAAAGAAGGTTTTTTCTCCCTGACTCAGAAAGCCAACCATACGCGGAATGAGATTACCGCCGCCGGGTGTGCCTTCGTAATACTCCATCGTACACAGGACGATCTCGGCGCCGATTTTGCCGGACAGTCCGCTGACGGCATAGCCGGGCAGCATCACCTCATAGCAGACCGGCCCGACCTGCACCAGCGCCTTATCCTCGTCCAGCGAAACAAGTTTACCTTCGATTTGTGCTATCATTATACTTTTAGACAGGATTTACAGAATCATTCTAACCATGAAGAACATGAAGTTCATGAAGATTATTTATATTTTTTCTTCATTCTCTTCATGGTTTTATATTTTATTTTCATTTGTACAGCAGAGTGCGATGGCAATCGCATCGGCTACATCCGCCGGCTCCGGCGGTTCGGCCAGGCTCAACACCGACTGGATCGCTCGCTGCATCTGATTCTTCGTCGCCCGGCCGTTTCCGGTCAACGACTTTTTAATACGCGTCGCGGCGTATTCAGTCACATCCGCTTCTGCTTCTGCGGCCTTTTGCAGGATCACGCCGCGAGCATGTCCCATCAAAATCGCCGTTCGCGGATGCTTGTAATGAGCATACAACTGCTCAACAGCCACTTTTTCCGGCCGATACTTTTTTAGAACCGATTGAATATCATCGGCAATCTGGTTCAACCGTTCAGCCAGCGGATTGTCGGGAGCAATGCGAAACACACCCGCTTCCAGCAGTGTAACGTTCAGCAGCTTCGCGTCAACCACCGCATAGCCACACACCCGCAATCCCGGATCAATTCCTAATATTATCATAGCATGTAATGTGGTCTTTTGCCATGAAGAGCATGAAGCACATGAAGTTTTATTAATATTATCTTCATGGACTTCATGCTCTTCATGGTTAATTCACCACGTCCTTATTCGCTTGTCAATCCGCTTTCTTGATGCGGTATTCGTGTTTGGGCATATCTTCGATAACATAACCGGCCGCGGTCACCTGGTCGCGAATCGCATCAGCAGCGGCCCAGTCTTTCGACAGTTTCGCCTGCTTACGCTTTTCAGCCAGTTCCATGATCTCAGCCGGTATTTCATCGCCGCCCGCCTCCAGATCCAGCACACCCAGCACGGAGTCGATCTTTTCAATCGCCGCGATAATCGCGCCCGCTTCACCGGCACTGATTTCACTGAGCTTATTGGCTTCTTTTACCAGTTCAAATACCGCCGCCAGAGCCTTGGAAACATTCAGATCATCGCACAACGCCTCTTCGAATCCGGCCAGTGCTTTGTCAATAAATGCCGTCACCTCAGACCGGACCGCGGTATCGCTGCTCGCCTTGGCCTTTTCTTTAACCGTAAAGACACACTGGGCGATCTTGTCAATCGCCTGCTCGGCGCCTTTCAGTCCGTCAAATGTAAAGTTATAGTTCTGGCGGTAATGCGATGAAAGCAGTGCATACCGAATCGCATTCTTCTTAAACCCTTTTTCCACCAGTTCCTGAATCGTATACAAATTGCCCTTGGACTTGGACATCTTTTCGCCGTCCACCATCAAAAAGCGACCGTGCATCCAGTATTTGACCCATTTTTTGTCAGAGGCACCTTCAGACTGAGCGATTTCGCACTCATGATGCGGAAAGATATTGTCTTCGCCGCCGGTGTGGAAATCAAACTGCTCGCCCAGGTATTTCGTACTCATCGCCGAGCATTCAATATGCCAACCGGGAAAACCGCGTCCCCACGGACTGTCCCACTGCTGGATATGTTTGGGATCATGTTTCCAGAGCGCGAAATCCTGCGGATTACGCTTTTCGGAATTAACTTC
The DNA here is from genome assembly GCA_963675155.1 of Anaerohalosphaeraceae bacterium. Lineage (GTDB taxonomy): Bacteria > Planctomycetota > Phycisphaerae > Sedimentisphaerales > Anaerohalosphaeraceae > 4572-13. Next base: position 4,205,454 of record OY775912.1, read on the forward strand.
AATCCGTGCCCCGGCATTCAGATCATCTAAAGTGTTGCCGCTGAGCTTGCCATAGCCTTTAAACGTCGTCACATCATAATACACATTGTGCCCGACGACATAGGCATGCCCCTTGTCGATCAGCGTCTGAACCATATCAATCATTTCCTGAATGTGTTCGGTCGCTCTCGGATAGCTGTCGGCCGGTTTCATGTTCAGCAGTTTTCCGGCGGTCATAAATGAATCAATATAAGTCTGGGCAATCTGGAGCGGGTCTTTTTTCTCCCGGCGAGCCGCTTCTTCCAGCTTGTCAGCGCCTTCGTCAGCATCATCCAACAGATGCCCGACATCAGTGATATTCATGATATGTGACACTGCAAAGCCTTTAAACTCCAGGAACCGCTTGAGCAAATCCGCCATCAGAAAGGAGCGGAAGTTGCCGATATGCGGATGCGAATACACCGTCGGACCGCAACTGTAAAGCTTCACTTTACCCGGCTCGATCGGCTCAAAGGCCTCAACTTGTTTCGAAAACGTATTATAAAATTTTATCTCACTCATTGCTTTCTCTTTTTTTCCACAGATTACACAGATTTCACTGATTAAATATTTACAAAAATAATCCGTGCCAATCAGCGTAAATCTGCGTCAAGAATTATAATCGTCGCTTAACTCTTCGCCGTAACAAAACCATGACGGTCGAGGCAATCGCCTTGCCTTCGCCGACCGCGTCCAGTCCCTCATTTGTTTTGGCCTTGATATTCACATTCGCAAAATCCGTATCCAGCAATCCCGCAATCGCCCGCTTGATTTGCCCTTTGTACGGTCCCATCTTAGGCAGCTGCGCGTGAATAATCACATCCAGATTGACAACTTCCCAGTCGTGCCGTTTGTATTTTTCCCGCACTCTCAAAACCAGATCCCGACTGTCAGCGTCTTTCCATTCGGGATCCGTATCCGGAAACAGCGTGCCGATATCCCCGAGCCCTGCGGCCCCAAGAACTGCGTCAATCACCGCATGCAGAACAACGTCGCCGTCGCTATGAGCCAACAAACCGAATTCAAACGGCACCTCGACACCGCCCAGCATCAGCGGCTTATCCGCGATCAACTGGTGGATATCAGTGCCAATCCCCGTCCGGTATTCGTATTCGAGCCCATCCACGATTTAGAGCACTCCCTTGGTACTGGGGATATCGGTGCCGACGATTTTGACGGCCGCCCCGAGCGCCTGGCCCAAGGATTTAAACACCGCCTCGGCCATGTGATGGCTGTTGGTTCCGTACGGCACTTCCACGTGCAGGTTAAACTTGCCGACCGTCGAAAAACTTCGCAGAAACTCTTCGGCCAGTTCCACATCAAATTCGCCAATTTTTTCGGTCGGAAAATCCACACGGTAAACGATAAACGGCCGGCCCGACAAATCCACTGTCACTTCGGACTTGGCATCTTCCATCGGCACGATACTGTGGCCGTAGCGGGCAATGCCCTTCTTATCCGCGAGTGCCTGACATAACGCCTCGCCCAGGCAAATACCAACATCCTCAATCGTGTGATGCGCGTCAATCTCCAGATCGCCGACGGCCTTGACCACCATGTCAATCTTGCTGTGCTTGCTCAGATGCGTCAGCATGTGATCGAAAAAGCCCACACCGGTACTGATCTCATAGCGGCCCTCGCCGTCAAGGTTCAGTTCCACCACGATATCCGTTTCGTTCGTCTTACGCTCCAGTTTTGCCTTTCGCTCAGCCATTTCCGACTTCCTTATCAAATATCTCTTTCAGTGCCGACAGCAGTTTATCGTTCTGCTGGGGCGTCCCAACGGTAATTCGTAATTTATCTTCCAATCCCGGCAAAGCAAAATACCGAACAAAGATATTTCGCTGAACCAGTTCATCATAAACTTTTTTCGCATCCTTCTGAACGCATGCGGCTAAAACAAAGTTCGTCTGGCTGTGTCCGGCCGCCAGGCCGATTGTGTTTAGCTCTTCGACCAGTCGTGATCGCTGCGATTTAATCTTTTCAACATTCGTTTTCAGCCATTGCTGATCGCTGATCGCAGCCGTCGCGGCGGCAATCGCAACCGCATCCACATTGTAAGAATCCTTAACCTTCATCAGCCCCGCAATTAATCCGGCATCGGCAATGCCAAAACCAAACCGAATCCCCGCCAGCGAATACCCCTTGCTCATCGACCGCAGAATAATGACGTTATCAAATTCTTTTATCAGCCGCAGGGCATTATCATCAGCAAAATCGACATACGCCTCGTCAATCAGCAGTACGCCGGACAACTTTTCCGCTAACTTGGCCAGCAGATCAATCCCCAACAAGTCACACGTCGGCGCGTTCGGATTGCAGACAATCGTTAGCGGCGCGTCGATCTCGGCCAGTCGATCCAGGCCGCCTTTTTCATCGCGCTCAACCTGAACAACCTCACATCCCTGCAAATTCGCCAAGACCGGGTACAGCGAATAGGTCGGATCCGCAAACGCCACCGGTCGGTCCGCATCGCAAATGGCCCGGATGCAGATCGTCAGAAGATCATCGCCCCCATTGGTGCAGATAATATTGTCAGCCTCGACACCCAGCACCTTCGCCGCGGCGGAACGGAAGCTGTCACCGGCCGCCTCGGGGTATTTCCGCAGATTCTCCGCAGTCATCCCCGCAATCGCCTCGGTCACCTTCGGCGATGCAGGCCAGGGATTCTCATTGGTATTCAGCTTGACCACTTCAGCTGTTTTCGGCTGAAAACCCGGCGTATAACCGGCTATTTCTTCAATTGTCTGGCGAAAATATGTCATTGCCGTACCTTAAATATACAGTTTGGTCGATTATACCCCCCATTACGCGGCAAAAAAAGAAGATTTTGAAAAACTTAAGGGCTGATCTTGACGTGGTTGGGCCTTAATAACGCCGCGGCATAAGCCATGCGGTGGCGTTATTGCTTTAGCACCGCAATTTCGTAATACAGAGCCATTCAGTGATAAAAAGACTCTTACTTTCCACAGTAGTCGATGAGGCGACCGATTTCGCTTCGCAGCTTCTTGCGATGCACGATCATATCGACAAATCCATGCTCCAGCAGGAATTCGGCGGTCTGAAAGCCTTCGGGCAGCTCAATTTTGATGGTTTGCTGAATGACACGCGGGCCGGTAAAGCCGATCAGCGCCTTGGGCTCGGCGATAATCACATCACCCAGCATGGAGAAACTGGCCGCCACGCCGCCGGTGGTCGGATCGGTCAAGACGGAAATATAAAAGCCCTTGGTCTCATCATATCGCGCCAGTGCGGCGCTGGTCTTGGCCATCTGTTGCAATGCAACAACGCCTTCATGCATGCGGGCACCGCCGGAACAACTGACCGCGATAAACGGCAGCGACTCTTCAATGGCCCGGTCAATCGCCAGGCAGAATTTCTCCCCGACCACCATGCCCATCGAGCCGCCAAGAAAATTAAAGTTCATCACCGCCAGCATCACGCCGCGACCGCGAATAAAGGCTTTGCCCGCCAGCATCGCTTCATGGGCGGCCAGCTTTTCCGGATCGACCTTGATACGGTCCCGGTAATTCTTATCGCCCCAGGTAAATTTCAGCGGGTCGCTGCTGGCCAGGTCCGGCCCCAATTCCTCGAATGAGCCTTCGTCGATCAACTGCTTGATACGTGTGGCACCGTCAACACGAAAATGCTGATCGCATTCCGGGCAAATCCCCAGATTCTCATCGACCGTCTTTTTGTACAGCATATTCTTGCAGGAAGGACAGGACATCCAGAGCCCTTCCGGCATTTCTTTACGGGGTTTCAGCGAAAACCCGTTCCAGTTTGGTTTATCTTTTTTCGCCATTGAAAGCTTTTCGTTTTTAGTGTGTCTGTCCGACTATTGTTCTAATGCTTCACGAATTACGGTAATCGCCGCGGCTCGGTCCGGCTGACCGAAGATCGCATTGCCCGCGACAAAGGTATCGGCCCCGTAATCCCGAGCCGTTGCCACCGTCGTTGCGTCGATGCCGCCGTCCACTTCGATCCGTACATCGGGACCGACGATTTCGCGAATCCGACGGCACTTCTGAGCCGCATCATCCATAAATGACTGGCCGCCAAAACCGGGCTGAACCGTCATCACCAGCACCATATTACACAATGGAGCGATTTTTTCAATGGATTTCACCGGCGTTTTCGGATTCAGCGTCACGCCCACCGTTACGCCCGCTTGACGCAAGGTATCAACAAACGCCTCGGGATGTTCGACGGTTTCGATATGAAACGTGATATGATCAGCCCCGGCCTTAATAAATTCCGGTGCATACGTTTCAGGATCGGAAATCATTAAATGCGTATCCAGCACCGCATCGGTGCATTGGCGTATCCACTTAACTGCAGGCGGGCCAAACGTAATATTCGGCACAAAATGACCATCCATGACATCCAGATGCACAATATGAATGCCTTCGGCAGTCACCTGGGCAATTTCCGACTGTAAATTCGCAAAATCCGCACTCAGAATCGACGGTGCTATTTCAAGTGTTCCGGTTTTAGGTAATTGCTGTTGGCTCATAATCTTTTCTTGTTTCGCTACTATGGAAATAACCATGAAGAGCATGAAGAACTTGAAGAATAATAAAAAACTTCATGAGCTTCATGTCCTTCATGGTTTTAAAAGCAGTTACATTACTTTTCGTCGAGAATCGCCAGGCATTTGAACTGCTTGCCTTCGAGAAACTCCAGGCTGGCCCCACCGCCGGTGGAAATATGGCTGACCTGTTCTTCCAGACCCAGATTCACGATCGCGCTGGCGCTGTCGCCGCCGCCGATGACGCTGCGAGCGCCTTTGCTGGTGGCTTCGGCCACCGCCTGAGCAACAGCCTTGGTGCCGGCCGCGAACGCTTCCATCTCGAAGACACCCATCGGGCCGTTCCAGACGATTGTTTTGGCGCCGTCCAGCTTTGAGACGAATAACTCGCGGCTTTTCGGCCCGATGTCCAAACCTTCCCAGCCTTCAGGGATGTCACCTTCAACGATTTTGTTTTCGGCGTCAGCCTTGAATTCTGTCGCCACAATGGTATCGACCGGCAACACGATATCGCAACCGACTTCTTTGGCCTGCTCGATCAACTGATTGGCTTTTTCGACAAAGTCATCTTCGCAGAGGCTGTTACCCACCTGCTTGCCTTGCGCTTTAAAGAAGGTATAAGCCATCGCACCGCCGATCAAAATCGTATCGACCTTGGTCATCAGGTTTTCAATGACTGCTATTTTATCAGAGACCTTTGCACCGCCGAGAATCGCCACGAACGGCTTTTCAGCGTTTTCAACGGTCTCGCCGAGGAACTTCAGTTCCTTTTCGATCAGGAAACCGGAGACGCGGGGCTTGCCTTCCATCATGCAGGGCACCGTGTACATCGACGCATTATCGCGGTGTGCGGTCCCAAATGCATCGCAGACATAGACATCAGCCATATCCGCAATCTTCTTGGCGAATTCATCTTTCGCTTCGCGCAACTGGGCATCTTCCTTGGCAGCCTTATCCTTGATCGTTTCGGCCTTGTGGAAACGCAGATTTTCCAGCAGCATCACCTGCCCGGGCTGCAAAGCGGCAGCCTTAGCCTCCACCTCGTCACCGACACAATCCGGGGCCATAATAACCTCGCTCTTGGGCAGCAATTCCGCCAGTCGCTTGGCAACCGGTGCCAATGAAAACTCCGGCTGAACCTCGCCTTTCGGACGGCCCAGGTGGCTCATCAAAATCAGCGACGCGCCGCCGTTGAGCACATGTTTAATCGTCGGCAGTGCCTTGGTAATACGCCCGTCATTGGTAATAGTCTGGTTAGCATCCAGCGGCACATTAAAATCGCATCGCATCAATACCTTTTTGCCCTTCACATCAATATCTGCAACTGTTTGTTTTGCCATGTTTCATGCCTTTCTGGGAACACGGGCGTCTCGCCCGCAAATCCTAATACGAGATCGCATTCTCTGAACCACGAATAGACACGAATGAACACAAATAAAACAAATTCGTGTCTATTAGTGTTCATTCGTGATTCAATGTTTCATTCCATATCAAACAAAAGCCCGCATCAGATGCGGGCTTTTGTATTGTACTTGTCCATCTGCCCGTGATGGGCTTCGTGTATCTATTCTTACAGAGCAGCAAGCTTTGCAATGATATCAACGGTACGGTTGGAGTACCCCCACTCGTTGTCATACCAGCTAACGACCTTAACGGTCTTGCCCTGAACCATCGTGCACAGCGAATCGAAGATGCTCGAGTTCGTGTTGCCAATGATGTCACTGCTGACGATCGGCTCATCACAGTAAGCCAGAACACCCTTCAGCGGGCCTTCAGCAGCGGCTTTGACGGCAGCGTTCACTTCTTCAACAGTAACTTCTTTGCCCAGATCGGCAACGAGGTCAACACAGCTTCCGGTAATCACCGGAACACGCAGTGCATAACCGTCCAGTTTGCCCTTCAACTCCGGCAGCACCTTACCGACTGCAACAGCAGCACCGGTCGTCGTCGGAATAATGTTCTGGGCACCGGCACGAGCGCGACGCATGTCACTGTGAATCTGGTCACAGATGTTCTGGTCGTTGGTGTAACCGTGAACGGTCACCATCAGGCCTTTTTCGATACCAAATGCTTCGTGCAGCACCTTGCTCAGCGGAGCCAGGCAGTTGGTGGTGCAGCTTGCGTTTGAAACGCTCTTGGTGGCAGCGGTGATCTGGTCATCGTTAACACCCAGAACAACAGTAGCGTCAATGTCGTCCTTTGCAGGAACGGTCAGAACAACCTTCTTGGCACCGGCCTTGATGTGATCTTCGTAACCACCCTTCGGTGATGTTTTCTCACGGAAAATACCGGTCGATTCAACCGCAACGTCGATTCCCAGCTCGCCCCAGGGCAATTCGGCAGGATTGCGAACAGCGGTGACCTTCACGGTCTTGCCATCAATCACAATCGCGTCGTCTTTACTTTCAACCGTCCCCTTGTAAGGGCCAAAAACGGTGTCATATTTGAACAGGTGAGACAGGCTCTTCGCCGGAGCCAAATCGTTAATTGCGACCAGTTCCATATCTTCACGCGCCATCAAAATACGGGCGACTGCACGGCCGATACGACCAAAACCATTAATTGCAACTTTTGTTGCCATCGGAAATCTCCTGTAACTCAAAAACGTTAATAGTCTATTTTCTCGATTATCTACATACCGTGTCCGCTCTTTTTCGGACAAATCGGAGCAGACAATGTAAAAACAGACCCTCACATTGTCAAGAAATTTATCCTAATAAATACACAGAAGGTGAACTTTTTTGTACCGGACTATCACGACCATGTACATCTCTTGTCCTGGCTTTCGATAACTCCCCATTTTCAGTTGACTTAGAAAGTCTGTTTATGCTATGATAGATCTGCACTTTTTAACCATATGGGGGTTATTGGGTCGTTATTTCATAAAACTCGAAATGATTACATTCGGTAGTGAGAATCTGCATGAACAGAAAGATCATAAACCTCGTCTTCGGAATTATTTATGTCAGCTTCGCTGTCGCTGAACCGGTTGCTTACTGGCGTTTTGAAACCGGTCCCAACAACGCTGCCGTCGCAAAGCCTTTTGGGGCCATCGACAGTTCCGGCAACGGCAATCACCTGGACCCCGGGACAGAAGCCGGCAGCGACGGGTTTCGATATCGAAGCAATGTCGCGTTTACATCCATCCCCGGAACCGGCGCCGCCAATAACTTCAGCGTTCAAAATTCCGGCTCAACCCCCTCAATGTCAACCCGGTCAACCCCCCAAAGTTATGGAGCAGGCAGCAATCCCAGTGGCGTCGACATCGAAGCCATCACCCCTGCGCAGTTTACGGTCGAAGCCTTCTTTAAGGCCGAGAACACCGGAACGTATCGCACCATCGTCGGACGTGACGCCATCAACGTCTCAAACGAAAGCGGCGCGCTGGCAGCCCTGTATCTTCAGATTAAAAACGATGACAACGATGAAAGGGTGAAAATTCAATTTACCGATGTGGCCGGCTACGACCATATTGCCGAATCGGCCCCCGATATAATTAACGGCTTTAATTTCAGCTCTGATCCACAGGGATTAACCGGCAAATGGTACTATATAGCCGCCGTCAGCGACGGCTCGACACTCTCACTGTACCTGGCGAATGTCTCCAACAACGGTCCCTTGTGGCTGTTGGCCCAAACGGACATGACCACCAGTGGAAGCCCTGATACTGCACTGGCCAAAGGAACCCAGAACGGCAGTAACTGGCACACCGGTGCATGGTCGGTCGGACGCGGATTATATGATGGTAACCACACGGACCGGGCCTGGGGATTCATCGACGAAGTGCGGATATCGGATACCGCCCTGACCCCGGATCAGTTTCTTTATCCCTGGGAAATGGAATCGTCAACCGTTAAATACAACCCCACTTAATATTTAGTTTTTTGGAAGATAAAAAAGATGAAAAGAGTAATTGTTTTGCTGGTAATTGTTGGAATGTTAGCCGGCGTTGGCCAGGCCGCTCTGATCGGCTGGGAGGCTGAAGACGGTTCTTCTTTTTCCGGGACGGTTTCCGCAACGCTGGGTGCCGACTTCGACCCGGCACGAAGCGACGCCGGCGCCTTGGGCAGTGCATATATTACGACTGAAACCGACGGCCTCAGCAGCACGACGCCCGGCTCGGATGCTCGGACCGTGAGCTACACCATCGATTTTGTCGAAGCAGGCACGTACGACCTTTATGCACGGCTGTATATCGCAGAAGGAAGTGCCGACGACAGCATGTTCTACGCGCGGGCATTCGGCGATGCCGATCCGACGCATGACGGGGGCACCGGCTACATCGGGTGGTGCACGGTCAATGGTATTGCTGACGACTACGCGGCAGGTAGATACCATTGGATTAACCTCTCCACATATCACAGTCCTTTCGGTGAGAGCCCCAGCTCGTTTACCGTAAGCAGTGCCGGTACTCTTCGCTGGGAACTAGGGGCACGCGAAGACGGACTCTGGATCGACGCCTTAGCGTTTGGCACCTCGGGTGAAACGTTTACGAACGCCCAGCTCAACACCGCAGTGACAGGAGTTCCGGAACCACCGGTTAACAACCCGATCATAGACGGCGCCGATCCGGACATTTTGCTTGTTGACAACAAAGTCTGGATTTACAACACCTCCGGCGGTCGACAATACTTCTATGCCTATTCCTCAAATGATCTGGTCACTTGGCAGACACACGGCCCTATCCTGAATATCGACACCGTGCCATGGATGCCTGATGGCAAATGGGCCTGGGCCCCCGGCATGCATCAAAAGGACGGGACATATTATTTGTATTATTCTGTAGGTCTCAAACCCTCATATATTGGCGTCGCCAGCAGTGACTCACCGGGCGGGCCTTTCATCAATCGAAGTGTCGATGGCCCGTTGCTCGCCGATTACGGGCAGTCGGACTTTGAAGCGATTGATGCGATGGTCTTTACCGACCCGCAAACCGACATCTCTTATTTCTACGCCGGCGGCAGCGCCGGATCGAAGCTGCGCGTCTTTCAGTTGAATCCCGACATGATCAGCTTCCATCACGAAATCATCGTCGATACCCCCACCATGTTCACCGAAGGGGCTTTCATGCATTACCGCAATGGAATCTATTATATGTCCTACAGTCACGGCAGATACGACAACGATTCTTATTCGGTGCATTACTCGACCTCTTCGAGCCCTACGGGGCCATGGACATACCAAGGCCCCGTGCTGGTCAGCGATTACCGGCACAAAGCCCCCGGGCATCATTCATTCCTGTATAACGCAGCCATGGACCAATGGTATGTTTTCTACCATCGCTATAATAATCAAACGGGACCGGGACCCTATTCCGGCTCACGGCAGATCGCCATTGAAAACATGTATTACAATCCTGACGGCACGATTGTCCCCTTCGCATTGACCGACAGGGGTGTCGGGCCGGTCTGGCTGGGCAACGTCCTGCGGGCAGATTTCGACGAAAGCGGACAAGTCGAAATTGGAGACCTATTGCATATGTCCGATGTATGGCTGACCAATGACAATACGGCGGACATGGCACCGGTCGGCGGTGACAATATCGTTGACCTGGCAGACTTTGCCGAGTTTGGCCTGCAATGGCTCAAAGAACCTCAAATACACTAAAACAGCTGCAAGTTATTCTGCACTGAAAGGCGAAGCAGGCAGACCTTCGGCATTATATAAATTTGCCCCTTCGGGATTATCCGCCCAGGCATATCGCACGGCTACCGGCTCATTCACTGAATCGCTCCAGACGACAACCTGATCACCCTTGATTACCGCTTTGGCCCAGACAAATTTCTTATCGCTCCCGGCAATGGAAAAACACTTCAGTGAATCTCCTTTTACAGTAAGTCCGCCCCCAACATGGCTGAATGACAAAACAGCCCTATTGCCGTCAATTTTCATCGATTCATAAATCGGCCCCGAATAAACAACATCTTCGTCATAAGCGACTTTTTGCGCCCCCAGCGCAAGCCGTCGGCCCACCTCCTGCTTGTTCAGCGGGTGAATATCGTTCCATTCGCCAATATCGATCGTCACTGCCGTCGCCGTGTTCGGCACCGCCAGTGTTTTCAGTTGCGCCTGTCGCAATTCGGCCCAACCGCTCTCGGAAGGCTGATCTTTAGCCTGCATAAAGTTGGCCAGCTGAACATACAAAAACGGAAAGTCACCCTGATTCCATTTTTCACGCCAGTTCGCAATCACCGCCGGGAACAAGGTTTCATATTCTTTAGCACGGCCTGTGTTAGATTCTCCCTGATACCAGATAACGCCTTTAATTCGATAGTTAATCAGCGGCGCAATCATCGCGTTATACAGTCCCAGCGGCTTCCAGCGAATAAAGACCGGCCCTGCCAAAGGCTCCATCGTTGCTCCCAGTTTGTATTTCCACGGGCCCTTCAGGTCAATGGTCTTCTCGGCAAACCTGATCTCATACGGCTTTTCAAGAACAAAACCGCCCCGCCCGGTCGTATTAATCACTCGAATCACAATCACATTCTTTCCGGCCTTGAGCAGATTTGCCGGCACCTCATACCGCCGCGGCGGATACTGATAACCAGTCGTCCCGACCTTCGTCCCGTTGATGTACGCCGTATCCGCATCGACAATACACCCCAGCCGAAGCTTTGCAGCCTTTCCGGCCAGTTCCGGCGAAACCTCAAATTCCTTACGGAACCAGACCACCCCGTTGACCAGGCCTAAATCGCCGTCGGCCCAATAACCCGGCACCTCCATCGTCGCCCATGCGGACGCATCGAAATCAAGATCAAGCCAGGGCATTTTGCCGCCTGCCAATCCCTTATCAAGTTCGTCGAGACGTGAATACCACTCCTTTTCTCGCTGCTGGTCATCTTTAATAATACTGTCCACATGCGCAGGATCTTTAAATTGAATCGCCGTTTCCAAATGCTCCGGAAACGCCTTCAAGGCATCTTCACTGAGCCAGGCTTCGGCCGGTGATCCACCCAAAGCAGAGTTAATCAAACCAATCGGCACACCGTATTTTTCATATAAAGACGCGGCAAAGAAGTAGCCCGTCGCGGTAAAGCTGCCAATGGTCTCCGGCGTCACCGCCTGCCAACGGCCCTCGGTGACATCCTCATGAACCACATTGAAATCATAACGCCGGGGAACCATGAACTGTCGAATCGACGGGTTGCTGGCATGTGCAGCAATATCCGGGTAACGATCACTGACACGATTCATCGGCAGCTCCATATTCGACTGCCCTGAACAGACCCACACATCGCCGATGAGAATATCTTTTAGCACAATCTGGTTGTCTCCCTCAATAGTCATCTCATGGGGACCGCCGGCCTCCATCGCCTTCAGCGAAACAGCCCAGCAACCCTCCTGATCGGTACGGTCGGCGTGGCTTTGACCGCAAATTTTAACCGTAACAATCTCCCCGGCATCCGCCCAGCCCCAGATCCGAACCGTCGCATCCCGCTGCAGCACCATCCCGTCGCTGATCAACCGGGGAAGACGAACTGTGCCAAAAGCTGACTGGACGCATAAAACGATACAAATAGATAAAAGCATACTAAACCATTTCTTGATATTCGTCTTCATGAAACAACCTCCTGTCTATTAAGTTTCACTTCAAGAATTGTTTGAGTCGTGGAAGTAACCGCAGTCTGCCCGGACATGCGAACCGGTGCGACCCAAAGGATTTTTTCAGCATCTGCCATAACAAAAGCATTCTTTTTAGTTTCCGCATCCAATCCCGCATCAATCAAAAAACGTCCAACCTTTTTTGCACCCTTACCACCAATCGGCCGGAACCGGTCACCGTCCTGACGCGGGCGAATCACAATGTCACCGGCAATTTTATCAGCGTCGAACCATTCAATACTGGAATCTTTCGTTTTCATGAATTCATCCAAAGCAACATCAGCACGATTCAGCAAACGAGAACTGATTTTCCACCGACCGAATATCGCCGTTGCGCCAATTCTCAGAGTCACCGCCTCCAAATCAGAGCCGCCGGCTTCCGCATCCGTCCTGGTAAAAACAACCCGTCCATCCTCAACACGAATCTCGATGCTGTCGGGGAAATCCGCCTTCGCCCGCGGCTGGTCGATCATCTCGTAAATGGCGTCATAATGCGATTGTGAAAATTTGCGTAACCCCGCCCCCAGCGTAACCAGCGACTGCCGACAAATTTCGTAGAACATCCAGGCCGAGCAATTCTGTAATTTCTCCCGGTCAAAAGTCATTCGGTGAAAATCGTCCTGCTCAATGACCAATTCTTTCATGATTGCCGGCAATGTCTCGTCAAATCGCAACTGAAGATTCTGAGCGGCCTGCGCCAATCCAGCCAGCGGCTCAGTCAAATCACACTCAGATTGTAACGCCGGCAGCAACTGGTGTCGAATACGATTGCGGGTAAACGCCAGACTCGCATTGGATGCATCCTCTCGCCAGGTTAAATTATTTTGCTCACAGTAGTGAATCACTTCGCCGCGGCTGGCCGTCAACATCGGCCGGACAAAAACCCCGCCATACACAACGGAAACCGGCTTAATCCCGCACAAGCCGCGAAACCCCGTACCCCGCAGGAGCCGGTGAATCACTGTCTCAGCCTGATCGTCGGCGTGATGGGCCGTTGCGATGTGACGGCAGTCGTGTTTTTCCGCCATGTCCACCAGAGCCGTCAGTCGAAGCCTGCGAGCGGCCGTTTCAATTGACAGCTTGTGTTCTTTTGCATAAGCATGCGTATCAACCATGACAGTAACGCTCTCAACACCAAGCGATTGCCCCCTTTTCTTAACAAACGCCTCATCCGCATCGGACTGCTCGCCCCGCAGACAATGGTTGACATGCCCAATCACAAACTCACAGTCCAGCCGCCCTTCGGACCGCAGATGGTAGAGTGCATGCGCCATCGCCACAGAGTCCGCTCCGCCGGAAACCGCCAGCAACACCCTCTCGCAACCGTCAAATAAAGATTTCGAATGAATCCAGCCAAGCAAATTGTCTTCAAAAGCACTCATTCAATCAGCTCCGCCAAAGGCGGATTCCACATTTTTGATATTTGATTTTTACATTTTGCCATTAAAAAAGGGCCTGCTTCCGTAAAAGAAACAGGCCCTGTCAAATGCATTCAACAAAAAATTATTGTTGCGGCTGCTGCTCTTCAACCGGAATCACTTCTTCATCCTCAACCGGCTCTTCGTCCTCCGGTATGATCTCGTCGGGCGTCGGCGTGCTCAGTGCCTTAATCCGCAGATTGGCGTGCTCGGTGTTTTCCACATAACGGGATTCCTTCTCAACCGCCAGTTGGTACAGAACGAGAGCTTCTTTCCGCATCCGCAATTTTGAATCCATCACACGGGCCGCACGATATCGAGCCGGATACGGCGTAACCTCGTTCCACTGGAACGTCCGCTGATAATAAACTGCCGCCAGCTCGTAGTTTTTCAGGTATTCATAGATACGCCCCGCACGATAAGCCGAATCGTCGATTTTGTCACTGCTGGGGAATTTCTGAATGACTTCGTTAAACTTATTCAGCGACTCACGCAATTTCGGTTTGCTGGTAATAATAAACAGCCCGCCGGCTTCGCGGTACAGCTTCATCGCCTCACGATACATGACATCAGCGTCTTCGATAGAGTTCATCGCGGTCAGATTCTCCGGCACCCATTCGCCCGGCTGGATATAACGGTAATGAACCATCTGGTCAAACGTCTTCAACTCGGTATCTGCCCACTGGCCTTTGGCCGCATTGCCGACCGAGCGGTAATAGTCCCGCAATCCGCCCAGTGCGGCCCGATACGCCGCCCTCTGTGCGGCTAAGTTCTCAACATAATCCGCCTCGCCCGACCCGGCCGCCAGATAAACATCGACCGCCTCTGCTTCTATCGCCTCTGGCGCCGATATCAAATGTGCATCGGTCTTTTGGGGGTTCTCACAGCCGGTCAACGCCAGGCCGCCCAGTATAATTGCAACGATTAAAAGGTTCCGTACCATCGTCTTACTCCTTTCAAATCCTGAAAGAATTGTTATCATTTCCTTATCTACAATACCAGTTTTCTACTGGCTGTCAAGCATATTATGCTATCGGACAGATACTGGTAATTGCTTGAAAATAAGCGATTTACGCCCAAAAATTAACAATTCCCTACCACATGGCCTCTTCATGGAACGGTCCCAGCGGACCGTCACCCTTGGGCTTGGGACGGGATTTGACGATCGCCTCGGCGATCGGAAGGTCATTGGGCCGGGTCATCTTAATATTGGAATGGTCCGTTTCGACAATGGAAACCGGATGGCCCATCGCCTCGGCCAGTTGGGCATCGTCAGTGATTTTGCTTTTATCCAGCGACTCCAGCTTGGAATAGGCTTCTTTGAGCAGCTTGGCATCAAACACCTGCGGCGTCTGGGCTTCATACAACCCCGAGCGGTCCACCGTATCAACAATAATCCCGTTTTCGACCTTCTTCAGCGTCGCTACCACCGGCGCCGCCAGCATCGCCGCGCCGCTCTCGCCGGCTTTGGCAAACAAGGCATCGATCCACTCATTCGTCAAACAGCACCGCACCGCGTCATGCACCGCGACCAAATCGGCCTCATCGCTAACCTTTTGAAGCGCGTTGGCAACGGTTTCAAACCGCTCGGCCCCGCCAAAACAGAGTTTGACACCGTTAAAAGACAGCGCCGCACCCCATTTGACCTCCACCAGTTCCTGATCATCCGGCGAAATCGCCAAAAGAACCTGACACACATCCTCACGATTGGCAAAAAAGTCAAGACTGCGTAAAAACGCCGGCCGTCCCGCCACATCCACAAACGGCTTCTTCTTCGCACCGCCAAACCGCGACCCCGCCCCCGCCGCACAAATAATCACTGATACCTTTTTCATAAACCGCCTTTATTGACACAGATTTTGCTAAGTGGTCATGCCGGACTTGATCCGGCATCCAGAGTATTTGTAGACAGGATCCACAGAATTTACAAGGAAATTTTCAACAGGACACCCCAAAACCCTGTGCAAGCGGAAGCGACACGATTGCATCAACCATATGTGTTACAGATTTAACATTGTGTTTTGTTGAACACAACGTCATCCTGCCCCGGCGCTGCCGCTTCGGGCTTCTGCTCCCAGCCTTACTCCACCGTCCATTTTAAACTACCAATACGATCTTCAGTCACAAATGCGCTGTCACCATCGGCAAAGATAATATTACACCAAAATTGTCCATGCTCTTTATGTCGCAAAGCCACATCCTCCACACCACCAACACTATTGCGACCGAGATTCGACTCAAATAAAACGACCATTTGCGAATCCAGGTTACCATCCGCCTCATAAACAGCCCTGTTGATGGAATAACTAAAGGTTCCCCGCGGCTCTTTCGAACATTGAAAACTTTCCGGAATAACACCGGCATTCTCAATCAGCAAATCGCACCACTTTTCGGGTGTGGGAAACTCATTGTCATAGTCGTTCATATACACAACCATGGCCGTCGAAATCTCATGCATATTGGTTATACACACAACCGCCTGAGCCTTCTCTTTCGCCATACTCAGCGCCGGCATGAGGATTGACAGCATCATCGGGGTAATCACAACCGTCACAACGACCGGCACGGCAATGCCCGCAATGGCCATGCCGTTGCCTTTGAGTTGGCCGCCGCTTTTGCTGATCTTGACCAGTGCGATAATCCCGCAGATGACCGCAGGAATCGCCAAAATGATCGAGCAGAAAATCGACAAAATCCCCATCACCAGCGAAGCAATCGCCAGCCCGCAGGTCTGAACCCCAACAACACCGCCCGGCTGCGCGGCCGGTTGGGGCGGAGCCCCCAAAATAGTCCCGCAATTGACACAAAGCGTCGCTTCTTCGGAATTCTGCATACCGCATTTGGAACAATACATAAGAACCTCCCTCAAAAAAACAATTTACAATTTACAATTTCTTCAGTATTCGATTCCCTTGCGGGCATGAATGCCGTTGTCGTAGGGGTGTTTGACCAGCCGCATCTCCGTCACCAGGTCCGCCAGTTCGATCAGTTCGTCGCTGGCACCCCGGCCGGTCAGAACCAGCTCGACCTTCGGGTCGCGATGGGCAATCAGCGCCTTCACATCCTCCATCGACGCCAATCCCTGATTCAGACAGAAGACAATCTCATCGAGAATGATCACATCGTAATATTTCTCGTGCGCCGCGGCTTCCAGCTCCTGCAGGATCGTGTGAATCGACTGCCGCACACGCTGAAGCTGGGCCTCATCGTGCATCGAATTG
This sequence comes from Anaerohalosphaeraceae bacterium, assembly GCA_963675155.1. GTDB lineage: Bacteria > Planctomycetota > Phycisphaerae > Sedimentisphaerales > Anaerohalosphaeraceae > 4572-13. The sequence continues at coordinate 4,222,244 of OY775912.1, forward strand.
AACATATCCCACGGTTCATCCAGGCAGCGCACGGTCACCCCTTCACAGTGAGCATTCATAAAACCGCGTTCGCCCAGTTTGAGATCGGCAGGTTTGAGGAATTGATAGACCAGCACTTTCGCTCCGTGCCCCGTCGCCCGAAGCGCCAGCCCGAAAGCCGCCGTCGTCTTACCCTTTCCATCACCGGTATATATCTGTACAAGTCCTTTTTCTAACATGACCGCCATTTTAACAGCCAAAGCACAAACGTACAAATAAAAAAGCCCGCTCACAGCAATCGCTGCAAACGGGCATTTATTCTCATCAAAGAAACAGACAGATTAAAATATTGTATTGTCAATTGTAGATTTCTGTTTCTGCGCGGCGATGTCTCTTTGCAATCGAAAGTGACAATCCGGCTCGCGAAACCTACGACCCTCAAGGGTATTTAGACGTAGAAGACTTCCTTTTCTTCTGTGTTGGCCGGGGTAAACGACAGCGGCTCAGAAAACTGTACCGCCACACGCCGCACATACGGGCCCAATTCATCAATCCGGCAAATCTCACCTTCGCGGATGATATTGGTCAGATCAAACGATTCCTCATCCTCGTACCGGGGGACGCTGAATCGAGCCGTAATGCGGTCACCGTCACCGGGACAATTGTCCGCGTAACAGGTAAACGCAGCACCACCGCTGGATACATCGACCATCTGACCTTGCGTGAGAATGTCATCGAAATCCTCCGCGAACCAGATGGGCCAACTGTAACGTAATCTCTTCTCTCGTCTTCGTTCCATAATTGAATCCATTTCAAGTGCCTCCAAAGCTCAGTTTCAGCAAATCGCCTTAAATCCTTTAAATATCACACCCTGCTTCGTCAGTACAAAGAGGTGACTTAATCAAAAAACAGATAAAATCCTCCATATTCTGGTTGAAAAATGCGATGGGCTTCCCTGCGGCTCGCTTAAAACGAAAATTGGGGTTTCCGTTGTGTATAAGAGGTCAGGCAAAAAACAGGCGGAACTTGAGCTTTGTCCGATAATTTTTGATTTTTTTTTTACCGGGATACAACAACCTTTGTTAAAGACATCATTTTCGCTGCACGACCACTTTTGCCGGACTATCTATATCTTGTTCTGGTAAAAAACAGCCGTTTAGAACCGCACCCCTCCTGCTGATTGCAGGAATATATCTCCCGATTGGCATAATTCTTATTTTTGACTTGAAAAATCGGCTCTGATTCTCTACAATTCTGCGTTTTCTATAGAGATTGTGTGCGCTTTAGCAACAATCGGGTCAAAAAGGAATCCAAAACGAGATGTTTGACGCGTTAACGGACAAATTTAATTCGGTCTTTAAGTCGCTTTCGGGACGTGGGAAGATTACGGAATCCAACGTTTCAGATGCTATGCGTGAGGTGCGTAAAGCCCTGCTGGAAGCAGACGTTAACTACAATGTAGCAAAGCAGTTCTGTAAAGACGTCAAAGACGCCGCACTCGGTGCGGAAGTGGTTAAAAGCCTCCATCCGGGACAGGTCATGGTCAAGATCGTCAACGACCAGCTAACCCAACTCATGGGGCCGGTGGATTCAAAGATTTACTATGTCTCGCCGGGACCGACCATTGTCATGATGGCAGGCCTGCAGGGTTCGGGTAAAACGACCACCGCCGCCAAACTGGCCAAATATATCACCGAAAAAAACAGCAAAAAGCCGCTGCTGGTTGCCGACGACCTGCAAAGACCGGCTGCGATCGACCAATTATGCACGCTGGGTGAGCAACTCGGTATCGAAGTCTATAAAGAAGATGGCGTCAAAGATGCCGTCCGCGTCGCCAGAAACGGCGTAAAGTATGCCAAGAAAAACGGTTACGACGTAGTCGTTCTCGATACCGCCGGCCGTTTACACGTCGATGCGGAAATGATGGACGAAATCGCCGCCGTCGCCAAGGCCGTCACCCCGCAGCAGATTTATCTGGTCTGCGATGCCATGACCGGCCAGGACGCGGTCAACTCCGCCAAGGAATTCAACGAACGCCTCGAACTGGATGGCGTGATCCTGACCAAACTCGACGGTGACGCCCGTGGTGGTGCCGCCCTGAGCGTCAAAGCCGTCACCGGCAAGCCGATCAAGTTCATCGGTGTCGGCGAAAAGCTCGACAACATCGAAGAATTTCACCCGGACCGCATGGCCAGCCGGATTCTCGGCATGGGCGACGTCGTCACCCTCGTGGAAAAAGCCCAGGAGCAGTTCGACGCTGAGCAGGCCCAGAAAATGCAGACCAAGATGGCCAAGGGCACATTTGGCTTCGACGATTTCCTCAAGCAAATGCAGTCCCTCCGTAAAATGGGCGGCATGAGCAGTATGCTCAAACTGCTGCCCGGCATGGGGGCTTTGAAAGATATGGATATTGACGACCGGGAGATCAATAAGATCGAAGGCATCGTTCATTCGATGACCGCGGCCGAACGAACCCAGCCGGATATTATTGACGCCTCGCGTCGGCGGCGTATCGCACGCGGCAGCGGACGCGACGTACAGGATGTGGCCGGGCTGATCAAGACCTTCAAACGCAGCCGGGAAATGATGAAGATGATGGCCGGCGGCGGTGCGGGCGGCATGGGTGCCCTGAAAAATATGTTCTCCGGCGGCGGAGGCGATATGATGAGCGCCATGGCCGGCGGCATGAAAAAACAAAAACAGCGCAGCAAGCGTAAACGGACGCCGCGAAAAAAGAATAAGAGGCGGTAAACCTTTGACAATTGAAGAGTACTTAAAATCTCTGGAACCTTTTGTGGATAATGCCTACGGCAAACAAATCCGGCAACAGTTTCAGAGTATCGACGGCAAAAGCGAGCTGGCCATGCTCCAAAGCCCTTCGGCCGACGAGTTCGACCAGCTTCAGCGAGCCGTCGCGATCATGACACCGGCGGAAAAGGAAAACGCCGAAGCACTCACGGACGACCAAATCGCTCGCCTGGCCGATGACGCAAACGTCGATCAGGCAATACTGGCGATCTTTATCAACGGATACGCCATTAAAAAGGCAAAGAGTAAGTAAAATGTAAAATTGCGGACGGCCCTATGGGCCGGACTTCATTATTTTTGCATTTTGCACTTTAATTTTTGATTTGAAGTAACAACTTGTTTTGCAGGCACATTGGGTACCTGCGAAAATTTATTATAGAAGTAGTACGAAAGGAAACTACAATGGCAGTAAAGATCAGAATGACGAGAATGGGTCGTCGGCATCGCCCGTTCTTCCGCATCAATGCGGTTGAAAGCAAGACGCCCCGAGATGGTCGAATCCTCGAAAAGCTCGGCCACTACGACCCCCTCGAAAAGAACGACGACAAACAGATCGTCATCAATAAAGAACGGATCGAATTCTGGATTGGCCAGGGCGCGGTCGCTTCCGACACCTGTGCGGAAATCTTCAAGAAGTACGAGATCGTTTGTCCGCAGTATGAAGCCAAGCAGAAACGACGCGCTCATGCCAAGGCTATCGCCCGCAAACAAGGCAAACCCTTTAATGAAGCCGAGCGTATCGCTGCTACCAAGGCCGCTGAAGCCGCTGCTAAGGCTGCCGAAGAAGCAAAGAAAGCCGCTGAAGAAGCTGCTGCTGCGAAAGCTGCCGAAGAGGCGGCTGCCGCTAAGGCCGCTGAAGAAGCCCAGACCGCTGCTGCTGAAGAGCCCAAAGAAGAATAAGGCAGAAATAACGTACAATGAGAATCGATGTTCTGACGCTGTTTCCGGAGATGTTTACCACTCCGCTGAGTTATTCGATCCTGAAACGGGCGCAAGAGCAGAATATCGTTGAGATTGTTCTTTCAAATATTAGAGATTTCGCCACCGACAGCTACAACAAGGTCGATGATAAGCCGTATGGCGGCGGCGCTGGTATGGTCATGATGTGCGGGCCCGTCTTTAACTGCTTCGAGCATGTACAAAAGCAGTCGCCGGAAACCGGACGCGTAATTCTGCTGACGCCCCAGGGCCAGACACTGACCCACGACAAAGCCGTCGAATTAAGCCAAGAGCCGCGGCTGACAATGATTGCCGGCCGCTACGAAGGCTTTGACGAACGCATCCGCACCGGACTGGGCGCCGAACAGATTTCCATCGGCGATTACGTCCTCAGCGGCGGCGAGCTGGCGGCGATGGTCCTGATCGACGCAGTCGTTCGACTGCTGCCCGGAGCCCTCGGCGACGCCGATTCGGCCGTTCACGACTCGTTCAGCGATGAATTACTGGAATATCCCCAGTACACACGCCCGGAAGACTTCCGCGGCATGAACGTACCGGAGATCCTGCTCAGCGGCCATCACGCAAACATCGAAGCGTGGCGAAAATCTCAACAGTTGCAAAGAACGCAACAATGGCGGCCTGATCTTTATGAAAAGTATTGCAGGGCCCAAAAAGAAAAAAATGACAAGTAAAAGTCAAACAGGAGATAGATCCGTGAAAAACGAAATATTAGAATCCATTGAATCAAAAAGCCTTCGCAAGGAAGTGCCGTACTTTGAAATCGGCGACACCGTCGATGTACATTGCCGCATTAAAGAAGGCAACAAGACGCGAACGCAGATCTTCACCGGAACGGTGATCGCTCGCAAGGGTCGCGGCATGAACGAAAACTTCACCGTCCGCCGCATGGTCGGCGATGAGGGCGTCGAACGTGTGTTCCCGATCAACTCGCCGAACATCCTTGACGTACGTCCGGTTCGCAGCGGTAAAACACGCCGTGCGAAACTGTACTACCTGCGTCAACGTACCGGTAAGGGCGTCCGTCTGGCACATCGTCACAGTAAGCACACCGTCATCAAGTAGAGGACTTGTGCCATGCTGCCGTGGGTGCGAAAGCGACTGCTGTGCGATCCCAAGCGACTGGGCCGATGGGGCCAACGCCGCTCGGAGAAGTTTCTCAAACGCACCGGTTGCAGGATGATTGCCCGCAACTACGCTTTTCGCGGCGGCGAACTGGACCTGGTCATGGCCGACAAAGACGGGGCGATTGTCTTTGTCGAAGTCAAGACGCGACGGAATGAAGACTTTGCCGCGGCGAAATCGGCGGTGAATTCAAAAAAACAGCAAAAAATGACGCGGACCGCAAAGTGCTTTCTGAAAGACTTCCATATTTCAGACAGGCCTTTGCGGTTCGACGTTATGACCGTCGTCCTCGGCGATCAGGGGGCCCCCGCGATTGAACATTACAAAAACGCATTTACCCCCCGTTAGAGTACTTCAATTTTTAATGCTCTGATTTATTCCGTCGTGAGGACGACTCTGGCAAGGCGAAAAATGCAGGCAATGCTATTCATTGCCGAGTATTTTCAACGTCGCCAGACGAAGCCGCAACAGAAAAAAACAGAGCAGGAAAAGTTGAATTGCTCTATTCATAATGCCAACAGCGAAGTCGGAGCATTCGCGACATGACAGATAATCTAAACAAAACAGAAACGCCCATACTGCAGCCGAATTTGCCGTTCTTAACAACCGACCTTCCCGGTCTGGGGGGCGACATCAAAACCATCTGCCCGGATTTTGTCGTCGAGGAGCTGCCGAAATATGAATTTTCAGGCCAAGGCACCCACATTTACGCGTACGTCCAGAAACAGAACATGACCACCACGGACATGATGGCTCGAATCGCCGACGAACTGGACGTTAAAAAAATGGATATCGGCTACGCCGGCCGAAAAGACGCCAAGGCCGTTACCCGTCAGTGGATTTCAATTGAACACGTCGATCCGCAAAAGGTTCGCGATCTGGACTTCAGCAACATTAAGATTCTCGATGTCACACACCACACCAACAAACTCAAGGTCGGCCATCTGGCGGGCAATCGCTTTACAATTCGCCTGCGCAATCTGAACCGTCCGACCCAAGAAGCTCTGCCAATCGCCGAGCAGGTGATGGACATCCTGGCCGCCAAAGGCGTGCCCAACTATTTCGGCCCCCAGCGTTTCGGCTACCGCTACGACTCACACCTGCTGGGTGCGGCGGTCGTCAAGCATGATCTGCAAGCGTTCTATGACACCCTGCTGGGCAAATCCGAACTGGACACGCAGGAAGAATTCATCGCCGCCCGCAAACTCTACGAAGAAGGCGACTATGACGGCGCGTGGGCCGCCTGGCATCCGGCCTTCCAGGACCACCGCAAGGCCCTGAAAAACTTAATAAAATTCGACGGCAATCTGAATAAGGCCTTCCGATGTTTTGATAAGCGATTGCTGAGTCTCTTTGTCTCCGCCTGGCAGTCGGACATCTTCAACCGAACACTCACCGCACGCATGCCGCATATCGACAATCTGCTGACAGGCGACATGGCCTGCAAACACGCCAACGGCGCCTGCTTCCGCGTGGAAGACGCCAAAATCGAACAGCCCCGATGTGATGCCTTCGAGATCAGCCCCACCGGGCCGTTATTCGGCAAAAAAATGAAAGAACTGACCGGCCCGGCCGGAGCCGTCGAAAACCCGCTGACAGAATCAATCCATTTAACCAAAGACGATATGCCCCGCCTGAAAAAATACGGCGCCGTCGGCGGCAGACGCCCCTTAAGATTCCGCCCCGAAAATCACCACATCACCACCGGCACCGATGAACACGGCGACTATCTCCAACTGCAATTCGAACTGCCCAGCGGCTGCTACGCCACCGTCCTCCTCCGAGAAATCACCAAACGAGACGATTAATGATCTGCTTATCCATGCTCGTCGAAAAACACTCCGTTATTATGGCCCCTTTTGTATCAGTTTAATTTCATGAACGATCGTCTCATCCTCGGCAACACGAAGCGTTCCAAAGTATGGTTCGTAACCGTCCTTCTCGATTCGTACAACCACGTTACCCACATGACGCATCGTATTTTGATAATAACCAAAAGACATGTTTTTCACCTGAAGGTCATAGAGCACCGAAACGCTTTGATCTTCCAGCGGCGTTTTGCCCAGATTCATCGAAGGCTGGTCAAACGGCCGCAACTGTGTAACAGACGCGCCCGCCGGCTCCGTCAAAATGGTAATTCGTCGATTGTAAAGATTAAACTTACCACTGGGGTTGCTATTGCAACCGCCCACACCCCAAATCACCGCTAAAAGAATAATTGTCAACCATCGTGTCTGTTTCATTCTCTTCTCCAAACCAATGTCTTCATGATTCTGTTTTTTCAACAATCCCATTTGCCTCTTCATCCGGCCGGCCTTTACTTATCACCATCAAAGCACCCGTCGCCGCCCCAAGAAACATCCACTCTACAACCAATTTTTGAAGATGAATGCTTTGGGGACTGTCAAAACGCCACGAATACAGAAATCTACGTGCCGGCACAGAGTGCTGACCAATATGGTATTTCGGCGGAAACAATGCCGACACTGCCATGAACAGCAGTCCGATCGTCAAGAAGAACTTTTGCCCCTTGCTCATTCCACCACCTCCACTTCATAAATCGTCACGGTATCGCCCACAACCTCCGGCATATTGAGTGGGCCATCCGGCGAAAGCTGCCGCTCTAAATGCCCGATCCATCCACCAAACCGTTCTGTAAATCGCTGCAATTCCTCCATGTCAGCTTGATACCCCGCAGCCTGTTCTTTCCTCTCAATATATTGTTTGACATCTCGCAATTTACCCGTCAGCGAAGCAACCCGTTCTTCAATCGCTCGGTAATCAGCTTCCGCCTGATGCTCCATCTCTTCGAAGCGGTCTCGTTGCGCATCGTCACGGCCACGACCACTGCTATTTCTAAGTTCATTGCATTTCGCATACATGCTGGCTTTGTCCACCTCAGCCGCCATAAGTTGTCGCTGCAAATCCAATCGCATCACCTCGGCGTCCGCGACAGGCATCCCCTGCAAATAGGTATAATTACACAGGCGCATCGTTGAGTCCTTCTTGCCTGTGAGTTCCTGTAAATAATCGCCAAAGACTTCTCTTCGATTGTGAAATATTCCCAGTTGCTTCTGTGTCGATTCAATATACCCGGCCGTCATCGCCTCAAGGTGGCGAATCACCAACTCAGCGATCGCCTTCGGGTCCTCCTGGTCAAATGCGTAAATCGTGATTTGTTTATTCGTTCTTCTCACGCGACGGTCCCAGTCAAGAGTACCGTCCTCCTTTTCCGAAATCGGCTCAAGCGTCACCAATCGCTGAATCAGACTCGGTCCATTGTAAATCGGCCTTTCAAAAACTATCTCCACCTCAAAACGAGGTTGATTTCGACTGGCCCTTTGTTTAGAGATTTCTTTTTTCTCAAATTGAAAATTCAACTCCCGCTCCAATGGCTGGATATCAACCATCAGGTAAGCCTTTTCCTTGTTAGCTTCGGAACTGCCCCCGCAGGGGGTAGCCACAACAAACACACCTGACAACAAAAGTAATGCAGCTGAAAATCTGAACCGTTTCATACGATGCTCCTCAATTAAATGTGACAACTGTCATAATGAGTCGACCAACTCATTCAGTAACGATCTCATAAATCGCAATCGTGTTGTTAATCAGTGGTGAAAAATGCAAATCACTTTCAGGATTATTGAAATCTCTTTCCAGTCGTCTTATCTCGGATTTAAACTCATTAACAGATTCTTGTAAGACTGAAATCTGACGACCACATTGTTCAACCTCTTGTCTTGCTTCCTGGTACCGTTCAATGTCCTTAATAAACTTTTGAATAGCCTTAATTCTTTCACCACCAACGCCCTGTGTTCTGTCTAATTGTTCCCGGGCAAGTTCTTTGTGATAATCCGCTAACATTTCTTCGATACTGTCCGCCGACAAAGAGGTCAATGATCTCAGGACACCGTCATTAAGCCAGAGGTTTCGATAGCACCTCTCACCTCTTTGCTCCAACTCCTTAATATATCCACTGAAAACATCCTTGCGCTGTCGCTGCTCGGCCAAACGGCCTATGGCACGTTTAATCCCACGCTCCGTATGACCATCGATATACGTTATTGCCTGCTTAACAATGATCTGCAATTCATCCTCGCTGCCGGCAAAGAGAATTATTTGACGACTTGTTTGCCCTAATCTTCCTCCTCGGGACAGTATCCCTCGCAGTTTTGAATAAAAGCCCTGCAACTCAGGCGAAAGGCCCGAAATATCACTGTCAAGCTTAGCCATTCGCTCATAAAACAGCCACCACGCATCGGATCGACAATCAAATTGATATTCCAACGTCGCCTCAAAACCGGGATGGCCTTCGATGATTTCATCTTTTTTGGCAGTTTTCTTTTCAAGCTCAAACTGCACATCCCGAACCGGCGGTTGGACTTCGATTTCAAGTTGTTTGACCGCCTCGCCGTCATCAACGGGCTCGGTGCTTGCACATGAAGCCGCCATCACGGTCATGCTAATCCATAAAATAAGTGCCGCAAAAGCCCTGAACCGTTTCATAATCTGCTCCTCAATTAAATGTGACATCGGTTTGACTACTTCGACTGCTGAAGCTTCAACTGCCGCTGAAACTCGTTGTAAATCGTTTCGTACATATAACGCTCAGCCTCATCGGCACCGCGACCGTTTAGCGAAAAACGAAACTTCAGTTTGTCATCCGCTACCATGTACCCCTTATAATCAAATTGAGTCTGCCCGCTGATAAAGTTTCCGATCACCGTAAATCGGTTACGCGTACTGGCATTATGACCAATCCCAACCCGGTTAGCGGTATCGTTGATAATTTTATACAACTGCTCGGTCGACATGTTGTATTCGGCGGAAAACTCCATCGCCCCGCCGCCGGCGCCGCTAACCGTTTTTTCGGGTTGCTTCTTTTCCTCGAGCAGGCCAATCGTGCGGTCATAAATCAACTGGCAGTATTTTTTCAAATCTCCCCCCGCATCGCTCTCCTGGGTCGCATGAATCCACACTCCGCACGTCTGTTCGTCCAGGTAATGGGCCCGGACCACAAACGTAATCCCGTCGGCCGACAGTGCCTCGATCCGCCCGGTCAGCAGGTCCGCCTTATTCGATGAGCAGTTGCAGTCCTCGCTTTTCTTCTTCGATAAACCCAACTGCCCAAAGATCACGTCATAGGCCGCATCGTAAATTTCACGTACCGTGTAATTTTTCAGGATCGTATGGAACGGCAACTCCGAAGCCGCCGCCACCGATTCGGCACTCTCGGCAGCCAAAACCGTCCCCCCGCCGCAGCAGCCAAAAATCATCCCAACAACCACAATAAACAAGCCCGCTGTTTTCGTCATTCGCATAAAAACCTCCTTTTCGAATTATTTCACACACCTTAATAGACACAGAAAACCAGCCTTTGTTACAAGAAAATCCGAATTGCACTCATTTTTCAAGAAAAAAACATCCCGGAAAATCTCTCGCTGTAACCTACTTGAACTCGCATGCACTTACAAGGTGAACGGGCCCTTAAAAGCACATGAAAAATGAAATATTTTCGAAAGGAAGGTTAAAATGAACACGAAAGCACTGACACTCACAGTTTTACTGGCAGCATTGATCCTGGCACCCCTGGCGATCGCCGGTCCCGACGATGGCCCTGAAGGCGGCCCCCGCGGTCGCGGACGAGGCGGTTTCGGCGGTATGGGCGGCGGCAGCATGCTTCGCGGCAGAATGGCCGAAGAACTAGGACTGACAGACGCGCAAAAGGAAAAAATCCAGGCCATCGAAGAAGCAAACCGCGAAAAAGCACAAACCACCAATCAAGCCGTTCGCGAAGCTATGCAGGCGTTGAACGAAGCCGTCGAAGCCGGTGATGAAGCCAAAATCACCGCCGCCGGAAAAGCCGTTGGCGAAGCCATGACGCAGCAAGCACTGCAAAGAGCCGCCAACATGAAAGCCGTCAAGGCCGTTTTGACCGAAGAGCAGGTCGCTAAAATGAAGGAACTGCAGGCCGAAATGAGAGAAAGAATGCAGCAAAGACGCCAAAACCGCCCTGAAAGAGGCCAGGGAGAAGGCCGACGACGCGGCCCCGATCAGGACTAAAACCGTTCACCCTGAATCATCGAATATCACCCGAAAAGACCCTGTCGAGTCAGTCATCCGGCAGGGTCTTTTAATTCGGATGGACCCTCAAAGGTCCGAAAATACTGTTTTTAAAAGAAAAAACACGAAAAAACTGAAATTTCATGCTTTTTAGTAACCAAATCAACCCATGAAAGCACTCTCAATATGGATGCACCGCCGATGCGCTCTGCGCGGCCGCTAAATCCGGGAAATAGTGGAATTAGAACTGATGACAAGCAAATATTGATTTAGAGTCGTTGATGTCGTAAAATAGAGAACAATGATTGATTGTTTGAGCCAATTCATTCTGCGACAAAAACAACGCTCCCGCGGCCATTCGCAAGCGATCTCGATTGCTCTGGACGCCCGATGGCCCGTATGGCTCTCTTTGACAAATCAAGAACCGGCCAATAACAACCCCGTTCGCTTTGTCGAGCAGGACGACATCAGACGCAGTCAGGAAGGCGATTCCGATGCGTTCAGGCGTCTGATCGAACAGCACCAGCCCCACGTAGGCAAGCTGTTGTGGCGTTTTACGCGGGATAAAGACTGCCACGAAGAACTGGTGCAGGAAACCTTTGTGCAGGCGTATTTCTCACTGCCGACGTACAAGGCCCAAGCGCCGTTTGAGCACTGGCTCACGCGGATTGCCACGCGGGTCGGCTACAAATTCTGGAAGCAGAAAAGCCGCCACCAGCACCAGCCGCTGCTGGAAAACGAATGGGATAATCTCGCCGAAGCCGAGCAGCAAGGAACGACCCCGGACGAGGCCGCCGAGTTGATTTATCATCTGTTAGGACAATTGCCGCCGCGGGATCGCCTGGTGCTGACACTGCGGTATCTGGAGCAGTGTGACATCGCCGAAACGGCCAAACGGACCGGCTGGAGTCTGGCGATGGTGAAGGTTCAGTCCCATCGCGCCAAACAAAAGCTTAAAAAGCTGGCTGAAAAAGCCGATATACAAATAGACATATAAAATCGCGGCAGTCAGAAAATGACTCCGACCGCGAAAATGAAACCCCCAAAAGGGTATCGCTATGAGAAAAATTAAATTTCATAATCTCGTGACACTGGCACAGCAGGACACGCCTCCCAGCGTGGACGTTGCTGACGGCGTCATCGCTGCGCTGACCGGCATGGCACAACGCGGCGGCGATTTGTACCGGCCCTATTTCTGGATGGGCGTTGCCTCCGCAACCGTCGCCGCCTGCATCCTCATCGCCGCAACCCTGTCCGGACAAGGCTCGCAGGACTCGATCAGTGAAGTGATGACCTATGTTTCCTGGGTAACGCAATAACCATGACGCATGAAACCGTACCATCTGAGATCACGGCCCCGAAAGGCAAGGCCAAGGCCGTTGTGTTCAGCCTGCTGACACTGCTGTCGGGCATTGTCATCGGCAGCGGTCTGACCCTGATGATCAAAGGCCCTGACAAAACAGAAACGCCCCCCGCATTGCCGGAGGAATTTTCCCGCCGGATGGTCGAGCACTTGACGCGTGAATTGAACCTAACGCCCGAACAGGGAGAAAAAATTCAGCCCGTCGTCGAATCGCATATGAAAGTCATTGACGCTTATCGCGAAGAAGCCCGCCCGAAAATCCGCACCGAACTGGATACGATGAACGAGGAAATCCTCTCGATTCTCGATGATCAGCAACAGCAAATCTGGAAGGACAAAATCGAGCGGATGAAGAAGCGTTTTCAGGAAATGCGGCAACGACGCGGAGACGGCGACCGCCGGGGCGACGGCCCGCCGCGTGGCGACAGAGACCGCGACGATTGGCGACGCAGACGACGCGGCGGCGACCCCAATGCACCCCAATTCCCGCCCCCGCCTATGCCCCCGGACGGCCGCTTCGGGCCTGGACCGGGGCCGAAAAACCAACCGCCCCAAGCCGAAATAGACGATCCCCTGCAGCCGCTATAATCGCCGATTGTAGTCCGGTTCCCCCTGCAACTTTTCTCTGTATTTCCATACCCAAATACCCTATAGTAGCAGTCAATTCGTAAAACCGTGAGCCGCAAGGCTCGTCCAAAATTTTGATATTTAATTTTTGATTTTTGATATGTCTATAGAAAACGTCTATCTCAACGGAAACATCGTCGATGCAGCCGAAGCCGCCGTCCCCGTCACCGACAGCAGCTACCTGTACGGCATCGGCCTGTTTGAAACCATGCGAGCCGTCAGCGGAAAAGTCTTTCGCCTGAGCGATCATCTGCATCGCCTCAACACCAGTGCAGAGGCCCTGTCGATTTTCAACAGCTATAGCGACGAGCAACTTGAAAAAGCAATCGACCAACTCCTGCTGGCCAACGAACTGACCGAAGCCCGCCTGCGACTGTCCATCAGCAACGGTCCCATCGGCGCAGGCGGCACCGCCGTAACAAACCTGCTGATCACCGCCGCGGCGTTCGCCCCCTACCCGGACGAATACTACGACAAAGGCGTCCGCGTCATCCTGAGCGACCCGCGCCAGAACAGCCAGGACCCTTTCTGCGGCCACAAGACCACCTGCTACGGCCCGCGACTGACGGCCCTGAAAACAGCCCATGAGAAACTCGCCGCCGAGGCCCTGTGGTTCACGACGGAAAATTATCTCGCCGAAGGCTCCATCAGCAACGTCTTTCTCGTCAAGGACAAAACCCTCTACACGCCACCGGTCAACACCCCGGTCCTTCCCGGCGTGGCTCGAAAAACCGTCATCGAAATCGCCGAAGAACTGGAGATCGACTGCTACGAAAACCCGCTCCGCGTGGATGACCTCCTCGGCGCCGACGAAGTCTTCCTCACCAACGTCATCATGGAAATCCTCCCCGTCGTCGCCGTCGAAGCCCACACCGTAGCAGAAGGCAAACCCGGCCCCATCACAAAAAAAATCGGAAAGGCTTATAAAGACAAATTGAAAATGTAATTTAGCCCCGCCGGGGCTAATGTAGTATTGAGATAAAATCCTGTAACCGGAGGTTAAAGGGCATGTTGCCCAATCGTCCGGATTCATTGTAATAGTTTTTTACAGTTGGTTGTTCTTTGACATTTTCATATTCGCTCACATCACCGTCTCCAGCGATCTGGGACGGCTCAACAGTCCGATGACGTTGAGAGATTGGCTTTTTAAGCGTTCAAACAGCCATTGGCAAGCTTTTGTGGCTGGTTTTTGCCCGGTCGCACACAGAAGTTTGCGTAGATTCTGTATCGCTGCGATCATTTGGTTTTGCATGGTCGCTTTTTCGATACCCCGCAGTCGGCATCGCTTGAAGCCGTGGTTATTGGCCGCGTCGGCAAAGGAGCCTTCGGCTTTATACTTGCGACGTGCCATCAATCGCTTGCGTTCATGTTGACTCCAACACCCATCGGCCCAGTCAATGTACTCGGTGTTAATATTTCTTCGAATCTGGCGTCCAAATTGTTGACTGCTGACACATTTTCCAAAATGCGGACATGATTGACACGTTTGCCGATCCGCGCGATAAATAATCGAATTTTCTCGTGGTTTTTCCTGATGGCGAGGCAATCTCTGACCTGCCGGGCAGAGATAACAGTCCTGCTCGGCATCATAGATAAACCTGTCATGGTTAAAATCCGGATGACAGCGGCTGTTGTGCTGTTGATGGCTGATACACGGCGTGATGCCCTGTTCATGAAGCGACTTATAGTTTTCACCGGTGCCGTAGGCTTTGTCAGCAACAACGGTTTTGACCTCCTTGCCGGTGGTTTGCTGGTGCTGTTCAATCACATCCGTCAAGACTTTATCATCCGTGACATTGGCCGGGGTCGTGACGGTGGCGGTAACAATGCCTTCTTTGTCATCCACCGCTCGATGATCTTTAAAGCCCAGCGTTGTCCGGCCGTACTTTTTGCCTAAGCGTGCATCCGAATCCGTGGCAGAAACTCGTTTTTCGAGTGTCTCATCCGGTTCGCTGGCTTGCTCTAGCTGATCATACAATTGCCGGCCGACCAACCGAACCTGGCACCGCAGGCTGTCTTTAGAGGCATTGCCGTCAATCATGCTGGCATCGACATGAATCATCTCGCCGTCCACCAGCCCGGCCTGAACACAGTGGGTCAGAATCGTCTCGAAAAAGGTGCTGAATACCTCGCCGCCCCAGCGACGGCGAGCCTTGGACAGCACACTGTGATCCGGCGTCGGGTCATCAATATCGTAGCCGCAGAACCACAGCCAGTCCAGACGCATCGGCAACTGAGCCATCAGCCGGCGTTCGGATTTGACGTTTTCATAAAACAGCAAAAACATCAGTTTCAACAGGACCACCGGATCGACCGAGGCGTGACCACAGCAACCGTATAAATCAGTAACTTGTGAGCGAATAAAGGTAAAATCGACGACTTGTTGAATACGACGCAGCGGATGGTCCGGCGGAATCCGCCGTTCCAGCGAAAGACCGTGATAAAACAGCTTGGGTTCGAGTTGTTGAGATTTACCCATCATAATAATTAGCCTCCATGCGTATCATGTATGGAGACAGAATAACATATAACGCATCAGTTAAAAACTAAAATGTCCGAGGTTGGGCAACATGCCCGTAAACCACCGGTTAGTAGATAAAATGAAACCAAGCCCCGAAGGGGCGACATATATTGAAGGGACTCGAATATGAAATATCAATTTTCAATCTGCCGAACAATTTCAACAGTAGCCATTATCTTTATTCTCGTGAGAATAATTAGCGCCGCAAGCAGTTCTCAAATATTTCTTAACATTCGCCCATTATTTATTCCAATTGGACTATGCTTTTTTATGATGCTGGCGGTTTATGAAATCGAATTTCTGAAATTCATCCCACATACCCTGAGAATATTGTTTTGCAAACCACTCGAACCAAACCCTCGGTTAGCACAAATCGCATTATTCGGCAGTCGCTCAGCAATAGGAGCTGGCCTGATTGAAATGCTTGTCGCACTGATTCAAATGCTACGTAATTTAAGTGATCCATCCGGCATAGGTATAGGCATGGCAGCTTCACTTATATGTCCATTTTATGCAATTGTTATATCAGAACTATTCTTTGGTATTGTATACCAAACTTTCAAAAACACACAAATCAAAGCGAAGGACATTGACACCCTACCGCTAACTAATGTGGGTTTACCTTTAATCACTATTCTTTTTTTGCTTTCCATATTTTTTATTAGATCTTTTACTTTTTTTAGCTTTGAATCCATGAATTATTAATAAGGATTTAACCATGAAAATCAAAGACATTGCACAAGCGGTTGAAACGATTGCGCCGTTGGGATTGGCGCAGGATTGGGATAATGTGGGATTGCTGATCGGCGATCCGGCCAAAAACATCAAAAAGATACTCATCACCATCGACACCACCCTGGCCGTCGTCGAAGAAGCCAAAGCACAAAAGGCTGATCTGATTCTGTCCTATCATCCGGTCATCTGGGACGGGCTGAAACGCATCACCGCCGACGGCCCCGACGCCAACGTCTACGAACTCATCCGCGCCGGCATCAGCGTCTTTTCCATCCACACCGCACTGGACGTCGCCAGCGGCGGCGTCAACGACGCACTGGCCACCATCCTCGGCATCGCCGACCCCAAACCCATTGGCGATTATGTCGCCGACCCGGCCGGGCCGCAGTACAAGCTCGTCACCTTCATCCCGGATAGCGCCGTCAACCAGGTCGCCGACGCCCTGTACGCCGCGGGCGCAGGCGCCATCGGCAACTACTCCGACTGCGGCTTCATGCACGAAGGCGTCGGCACATTCAAGCCGCTCAAAGGCGCCAAACCGGCCATCGGCAAGCCCGGCAAAGCCGAGCGGGTCAGCGAAATCCGGCTGGAAACAGTAATCTCCGCCGACAAAGTCGCCGCGGTGATTGCCGCCCTGCGCGCCAGCCACCCCTACGAAACCCCCGCGTTCGACGTCTTCCAGCACCACGACGTCGAAAACAAAATCGGACTCGGCCGCATCGGCACACTCGCCAAGCCCCTGCCCATCCCCAAAGCCATCGACGCCATCAAGGCCACCACCGGATGCAATGCCGTCGGCCTCGTCGGCCCGGCCAAGCGAACCGTCAAAAAAGCCGCCGTTTGCGCCGGTTCCTGCGGCAAAATCCTCGATTCCGTCATCGCACAGGGCTGCGACCTCTACCTGACCGGCGAGTTGAAACACCACCAAGCCATCGCCGCCCAGGAAGCCGGACTGACCTGCATTTGCCTGTCACATACGGTTTCTGAGCGATTTGCACTGAAAAATCTTGCAAAACAATTGAAAAATCAGCTCAAAAACGTCACAATAGCCCTCAGCAAAAAGGACAAAGACCCCTTCACGTGGAAGACCGTTTAGGACCGCTGCAGTATCGGCGACCTAACCTATTATGAAATAAAGACATAGGAACGCATCGAGCGTATTGACTTAAGGAATAATTGGGAAAAATGCAGGAAGAACGCACCGAATTGCAGGACAGCGAAACACCGGAAAACGACGCCGCAGAGGTCCAGACCGTCGAAGAACAAGCCGACCCGCAGCCCGAGCTGGCAGAAGAGGCCGTTGAAACCCAGGAAACACCGGCCGCCTCTGCGGAAAAGGTCGATTCACCCGACGATCAGGACGAAAGCGATGCCCCTGCTGAACAGCAGGAGTTGGAAACCGCCGAAACCGATCAGACTGATGAAGGCGAAACCGCCGAACCGCAGCCCGAAGAAGCTGACAGCGACGAGCAAGCCGCCGAACCCAAGCCGGATATCGAAGACGATGAAGACGACGCCGAAGAGCAGGATACCGAGATCCCCGAAGACTTCGAGGCCACGCTGGAAACCGTCATCGAGTCGATCCTGTTCGCCAGCGACGAACCGCTCAGCCCCAAGCGGCTGGTGGATATCGCCGAAGCCGGCTCGGTTAAAGATGTCAATAAGTGCGTCCGATCGCTGAACAAAACATACCGCGAAACCGGGAGGGCCTTCCGCATCGAAAAAATCTCCGGCGGCTACCAGATGATGACCCTGTCGATTTTCAACCCGTGGATCAGCAAGCTCATCAAGGTTCGCTCCGACAACAAGCTCTCGCCGGCGGCACTGGAAACGCTCGCCATCGTCGCCTATAAACAGCCGATCATCCGCGCCGACATCGAAGCCATCCGCGGCGTCGCTTCCGGCGAAGTCCTGCGAAACCTCATGTACAAGGGACTGGCTAAAATCGTCGGCCGCGCCGAAATCCTCGGCCGCCCCATGCTCTACGGCACAACAAAGAAGTTCCTCGACGTCTTCGGCCTCAACAACCTAAAAGACCTCCCCAAAATTGAAGAACTCAAAGCACCTCAGTAGCAACGCGGACGTCTCGTCCGCATGGGAACGCGGGCGTCCCGCCCGCAATTTGAAACGATGAGCGAGATATCAACTAAAAAAACATCTGGAAGCCAAAATAAAGGCTGGTCCTACCGGGGCTACTTACCACATTTTGACCACAATAAAATTATTCAATTTATCACTTTTCGCTTATATGACTCAGTTCCGGAAAAAGTCATTGAGCTATGGAAAATCGATTTAAACTGGAAAGCAGGATTTTCAGCAGATTCGCCCGAAGCCCTTGAACTTCGAGAACGGATTGAAACGTATGCAGATGCCGGACACGGTCAGTGTTTTCTCAAAGACAAACGAATCGCTAAAATAGTCGAAGATGCTTTACTTCACTTCCACGAACAGCGATATCATCTGCTGGAATGGTGCATCATGCCCAATCATGTACATGTATTATGTGACATTTTTGAAAACTACACATTAAATAAAATCGTCCAGAGTTGGAAATCATTCACCGCACATCAAGCTAACATAATACTCAATCGAACAGGACAATTCTGGATGCCGGATTATTTTGACCGATATATTCGCAACCGGCATCATTTCCTAAAAACGGTGGAATACATACATAACAACAGATATGAGTAAAAGAAATACAAACAAACAAGAAATGAAATGCGGGCGAGACGCCCGCGTTCCCATCATTAGACGCGGCTTGCTGAAATGGTTCCGCGCCAACGCGCGGGATTTGCCGTGGCGGCGGACGGACGATCCGTATGCCATCTGGGTCTCGGAGATCATGCTCCAGCAGACGCAGGTCGCCACCGTCATTGATTATTACAACCGTTTCCTGAAAAAGTTTCCGACGGTTGAAAAACTCGCCCGCGCCAAACAGGATACAGTGTTAAAACTCTGGGAAGGGCTGGGCTATTACAGCCGCGGGCGAAATCTGCACAAAGCCGCCAAGACAATCGTCAGCGACTACAACGGTAAGTTACCCGATACCATTGACGAACTGCAAAAAATCCCCGGCATCGGCCGCTATACCGCCGGCGCCATCGCCAGCATCGCCTTCAACAAACCCGCCCCCATTCTCGACGGCAATGTCATTCGCATTCTGTGTCGGATTTTTCGTATTGCAGGCAACCCCAAAGAGACCGAGACCAAAAACACGCTGTGGGAACTGGCGGAAACACTGGTTTCGCCCAAACATCCGGGCGATTTCAACGAGGCGATGATGGAACTGGGTGCAACCGTCTGCACACCAACCAACCCGGCGTGTTTTGACTGCCCGCTGCAAAAAACCTGCGCCGCGTTCAAGCATGATGAGCAGGAAAAACTGCCCTACCGTCAAAAGGCTAAACCCGTGCCGCACTATACGATCGTCGTCGGCATCGTCTACAAAGATGACAAAATCCTGATCGACAAACGCAGGCAAAACGCCCTGCTCGGCGGCCTGTGGGAATTTCCCGGCGGCAAAAAGAAATCCGACGAAACGTTTAAACAAGCCGTCGCCCGCGAAGTCAAGGAAGAAACCGCCGTCGTCGTCGAAGTCGGCAAACGCCTGACCATCATCAGGCACGTGTACTCCCACTTCAAAATCACCCTGCACGCCTATTTGTGCGAACACAAAAACGGCACCGCAAAGCCGCTGGCCTGCGATGCCGTCAAATGGATCAATCCCGGCGACCTGAAAAAATACGCCTTCCCCGCCGCCAATGTCAAAATCATCAAAACCCTGAACGCAAAATAAGGCAAGACGATTTAATGCCCCATACCATCAAAAGCCATAAGCGGCTTTCAGTTGTTCCGCTGTCGGCATGGTATCATATTGCTCGCCCTTGGGGCCGACATACCCGCCGTTGGCCGTTCGCGTCAGCTTCACCGGGGTCTTGGACCCGTTGCTGTTAGTCACCCAGACCGTCACGACATTCGCATCGGCCGGGGGAGCACTATAAGATGTTTGCTGACTCGGGTATTGAGTTTGCTGTGCTTGTCGCTGCTGCTCGGCCTTCTTATCCTGCGAGTGGCCAATCGCAGCCCCCGTCCCCGCACCGATCCCGGCACCAATCATCGTCGCCTTGGTGTCACCGCCGACCAACTGCCCCACGCCGGCGCCAATCGCCGTACCCCAAAGCGCCTTATTCTGCGTCTCGTTCTCACAACCGGCAACAAATAAAACACCGAATCCAACCAAAACCGCCAATAATCCTGATATCCACTGTCTCATACCTGTCACTCCTTTATTACATTGAAATCCAACTTCTTTTATACTCGCCAAAACCGCTGTTTGTTCTAACTTGTAATCGAACAGCATTTACTCTATAATCGTCGAAAATCATTAAAAATCAAGAAAAAATACAGATACCGCAGGGAGTCAATATGAAATCGAATGTCATTGTCACCGGCGCCGCCGGACGCATGGGAAAACGCATCATCACGTTTGCATCCCAGGACGAAGCGTTGTCAATAATCGGAGCCGTCGATTATGCCGAACACCCGGACATGGGCAAGGACGCGGGAACGCTGGCCGGCATCGAACCCATCGAAGTGCTGCTCAGCCCCGATTTTCCCACATCAGCCGATGTCCTGATTGATTTCTCGCTGCCCGTAGCCGCCGACGCGTCGATTGACTATTGCCAGAAGAATAACGTCGCGCTGGTCATGGGCACCACCGGCCTGTCGGAGGCACAAACCGCTAAACTGAAAACCGCCGCAGCTAAAATCCCGGTCATGCATGCAACCAACTACAGCCTGGGCATGAACCTGCTGTTCGCCACCGTCGGCAAAGTCGCCAAAGCCCTCGGCGAAGAATATGACATCGAAATCATCGAAGCCCATCACCGCTTCAAAAAAGATGCCCCCAGCGGCTCGGCCCTGTCGCTGGCTGAAGCGATTTGCGATGAAACCGGCCGCGATTACCCCGGCTGTCTGACCCACGACCGCGAAGGCAACGACGCCCTCCGCCAAAAAGGCACTATCGGTATGCACGCCGTCCGCGGCGGCGACATCGTCGGACAACACAGCGTCATCTACACCACGCTCGGCGAAACCGTCACCATTGCACATAACGCACACACACGCGACACCTTCGTCCACGGAGCCATCCACGCCGCCAAATGGATTACGAACCAAAAGCCGGGCCTCTACAACATGATGGACGTGCTCGGACTGAAAGGCTAAGAAATGCGCAAACGATTACAGAAAAAACATCAGACGGGGCCCTATAAACGATTTGGATTCAAAGTCTCTGGCACCTTCAATGCCGGCACCGACGCGGACAAGCTCGCCGATGCGTTCATCGACTTTATTGAAAGCCATCGCATGCAGTGCGTTCTGGGATACGGTCCGGGGGATGATTTCGATTTCTATATTGATGCAGGAACGCGTCGGATGAATCCGGTCCGGCAGCGAACAACGGTCCTCAGTTGGTTCGAGAAAGAAAAGGGCCTGTCATCGTTTGAAGCAGGGCCTTTAGTGGACGCTTGGAACCAACCCTTTCGAGCTTAGCTCAAATCCCGCAGGGGCCAAATAGAAAGAAAAATCTGAAACAAATCCAAATCGATCACACAACCTGTTGGGAACGTTGAATCATTTGAATTTGTTTCGAGTTTCGTGCGTCGAATTTCTGATTTTTATTTACCAAACAGACGTCCGAAAAACTTCTGGAAAGCATTCTTTGGCTTTGCCTCCGGAATAATCGGCAATTCCGGCTCAGCCGGTGTTTCAGCCTCCTCGGCCTTCGGCTTTTCTTCCGCAGGGACAAGCTCATCCGGGTGTTCCAACATCTTCTTGACGAAATCCAGGAACTGAGCCGCTTCGGCCCCATTGATCACCTTATGATCCACCGACAGCGTCAGATTCAGAATCTTTTCCTGCGACGGTGCCTTATCGACCGGCAAGACTGCTTCCTGGATCGAACCAACCCCCAGAATACTCGACTGGCCCGGCACCACAATCGGGATAAACGAATCCACTCCAAAGCCGCCCAGGTTGCTCACCGTCAAAGCCCCGCCTTCCAAATCATCCATCGTCAGCTTTTTATGCTTGGCCCGTTCGATCAGCTCCGCACACGCCGCGCTCAACTCGAACAGGTTTTTCGCGCCGCAGTCTTTAATGATCGGCGCCACCAAACCGTCATCGGTCGCAACCGCCAATCCAATATCGATACTATCGGACAACTGGATATGATCGTCGGCCAGCTTGCCCGTCATAATCGGATAATGCTCAATCCCCAGCGTCAGCGCCCGCAGGATCAAATCGTTAAAGGAAATCTTCCGCTCGGCACTTTCGTTCAGTGTCTCTCGAAACTCCACCATCCGCGTCGCATGCACCCGCACATTCAGATAAAAGCACGGGATATTCTGTTTGGACCAGACCATTCTTTCAGCAGTAATCTTCTGCAGCCGCGACAAAGGAATCACCTGCCCCAATGCATATTCTTCAACCGGCTTGGTTTCACCGGGATACTGCCGCACCCGCGCATCCAGCGTCCGAATCGCCGCAGCCGGCGTAGCCGACTCAAGATCAATCCCCATCTCGCGAGCCACCGTTTGCACCTGCCGCGGCACACCCTTTTTCGGCATGGTTCCGACAGCAGACTCCGTCGCAGAAAATGAGTGACGAATCTTATCTTCAAGGTACGCCGTCACATCCTCATCAGCCTCGCCCAGCACCAGCACCGGCGTATCCACCGGAATCGTCTGCCCCACTTCCACCAGCACCGCCTTCACGCAGCCGCCCTCCGGCGACTCCACTTCCAGCGTCGCCTTATCGGTTTCAATCTCGAGCACCACATCACCGACGGCAACCGTCTGGCCAATCTCGGCGCAGATCTTGACGATCGTTGCTTCCTGCATCGACTGGCCCAGCCGCGGAAGTGTTACATCTTTTGCCATTATAGACCTTTCCGGCAATATCCCTTTGCCTGACTCATTTCGTTGGTGAGCAGAACAATCCCGCATCTCTGCTGTTCGAAGGGCCTACTGTATCCAAAAAACATCGTAAAATCAACCAAAAACAGCTCATAGGAATTCAAGATGATTTCATACTTCTATTGCCGGTTGTCTGAAACGAGGTGTTTTTTCGGGGTTCATCCGGAATAATTGGCGAAAACCAAAAAGTTTTTCAAATAATCATGTAACGTTATCTGATTTGGCAACGTCATACAAAATAGCATCTTTTCATTATAATATTTATTTTTTCAAAAGGAGCAGTGTCATGATCGATCAAAAAAGTCGTATATACCTCAAGCGTGTAAAGCAATTTCAAAAAATACGAGCCGCTTGTGAATGGGGGTTTATCGTCGCATTTGTCGTCTTAACCTTCGGATTCATCGCCTCGATCGCGGTTTTCGCTCAAAACACCCGCCCGGATCTTGCGATGATATTGCTGATGTCAGGTTTGATTATCATCTGTATATCCAGTATGATTGCGGAGTTGTCACGCTTCAGCGAAGTCTGGGCACGAAACAAACTTAGAAGTCATCCCGAAACCTGCTTTGAGATTGAAAATGAGAGCTTTTTGTCTCTGGCAAGGAAGACAAATCAGCCGTAGCCAAAGCGAATGCGTGTGATCATGTCATGCCGGGCTTGTCCCGGCATCCAATGCGAAACAAGTGCCAAAACCGTCTTCACGCAAATGACAAAGCCGGACACATCGCATGAAAATATGATAAAATGCGTATAAGACAACAGAAGCGACATCGCATTCCTGATCCGGTTGAAATATCGCTTTCAGAAGGAAAGGCAATTAAACCGGCAGACACTCTTTGATAAAGTCCAGCATTGTGCGGAACTTGCTTTTATTGAAATGACACGACAGCATCGCGGTGATACCCTGAAAGTCAACATAATACCGCAGTGCCTGCTCATCACAGCCCAGCCATTTTCCCAGACGCTGGACATATCGCGGCTCCAGATCACCGTCCTGCATCTTAAGAATCATCACGCCCAATCGCAGCTGTTTATTTTCCTGCAGTCCCAAGACTGACGGATCGTCCACACCCCCCGCTTCGGCGCAAAGCCCCAGCAGGTCATCGACTTCAGATTGCAGCTTGTCAATTTTCCCCAACATTGAAGAAAGCCTTTTCGGAAATAACCTCAACTTCTAATGTCTATGTCCAACCATGAATTCGATGGCATGGACACAGATTCTATGTCGGCTAAAACTAAAAAAGACTTTAAAATACCGAAATAAACCCGCACGCGACACAAACCGCACCTGCGATTATTCGCCGTCGCTGAGCCTTTCAGAAATGAAATTCCACACTTCATTGGCCGCAAACTGCTCGACCGCGTCCATCGCCTGCTGCGGCTCAAAACCCTGATCGCCGGTAATGACCCGCGGTCGCGGCCAGGTAAACACCGTCTCAACAAACAGCTTGTTCGTTTCACGCAGAAAAGACTCGATCCGCAGTTCAATTGAAACCGGATCGGCCCCTTCAACCGAATGCGGGGGCATCAGCAAACGCAAACCGCCCCCGGCCACAGGACGACTGCCCAATGCCCTGAAATCGGCTGACATTTGCCCTAACCGATCTTCCCACAAGTACTTAAAAGCATGTGTCTGAGAACTGTAGAGATGATGTATCTTCCCCGTCGTCGTTAAAACCTGGTAATGCTCTGCCGGCCAGGTCTTTTGGAACGACTCGGTCACCGCTTCAGCATCCCGACAGAACATCCCCAAATCATATTGCGGGTTCTGCGAGATAATCTGCACCGTGGTCACCTGCGGACCCGGCGATTCAATCTTGATCTGCAATTGCGACGGCTGGCTCCGGTTCAGGGTAAATCCCTTCTCATAAACATTGATCTGCGAAAAATCCAGCCCGCTGTCCAGCAGTGCCTTTTCGAAATCCACCGTTTTACTGCGGTCCGGATTCCACGCCCCCGCCAATAAATATTGAAGGCTGAAATGCGACGATGTTTTACTGTTACGATTAATCATAGCTTCGTTTTCCCCGATATTATAAGAACCAAGTACCGTTTATGACGATTATACTGTTTTTGAGAATCTTATAAAGTAAATAAAAAGGCTGAAATGCGATCTTGACGTAAAGTTGGCCGATTTCCGGGTCGATACTTTTACCGAAAGATTATGTACCGGAGATTTAGATTCGATGCTGAAGTTTATAAAAAAATATCTGACACCCGACCAACCGTGGAAACACGTCCGGCATGACGTACGAATCTATCCCAGCCAGCGAAGCTGTGTCAAACCCAACATGTCACAGGTCAAGCCCGAACAAATGCCCCCGCTCATGGTCCGAAAAGCCGCCTGGCGACGATAAGTATGGGAGCGCGGGCGTCCCGCCCGCTTGTCTTATGCAGATAAGGCATCCGCTTTCCCGGTCAAACTTTCCGAATCACCCACAGCATAACAATACCGCAGCTTAAGAGAATTTCGCAAACCAGCCTAATCCAACCCAACCAGCCAGTTCTCCGCAAACAACGCAAAGTCCAACAAATTAACTCGGCCATCCGGATTCGAAACAGGCGCGATATCCGCATGATGCGTACTCGGCCTCAGCCATTGCTCAGTCAGGACATCAAGATCCAACTCGTTGATTATCTCCCCCTCAGCATCGACATATAAATCACACACCGCATCCCAATTGCCCTGCCCCGGAATGCTCAGCCAGGCATTCGCCAACCGCGCACAATCCAACAGGTTGACAATACCATCACCGCCGTCCGGAGCGATATCGGCAGACATTTTTTCAGCCAGCCATTCGTCCGACAGAACCATCAAATCCGCCAGTTCCACACCCTCCGGGCAACCAAAATCACCCACCGGTTTCGGTTCCCATTGCAGACGCGGATAATTCATCCCGTCACAAATCCGCCAAACCGTCTCAAAATCCCAGCCGGCAGAAGAATAAAGAACCGCTTCAATCATCGCGTCGGTTGAATGTCCCTCTCCGCAGGCACTGTTAGATTGGTCGCTGGTCTGAACGTCCCAGAAATTACCAACCGAACTGCCGCCGTTTACTTCACTGCAAAAACCCGCTGGCTCATTATAGACTCCGTCCTCCACTAAACCGGATGAATAGTTATGGATGGCAGCACAATCGTCCATTCGCCCAACCAGCCCTCCGCTTTGAGTCCATCGCTCAGTACCATAAACACTCACACTCCCTTCGGCATGCACCGAACCGCAAGCGTAATTATTCACGAGCTCTGTACTCTCTGCATATCCGCATAATCCCCCCACAGCTCCGAAAGCAATCTCCGGAAACAGATTATTCTGAATGACAACCGTCACATCAACTGTTGAATAACAGTTTCGAATCACCGGCATGTTAGTCGTTATTGGAGGCTGTCCCGGTATAACAATCGTATCCCCCAGTTGCTCTTGATGAGACCACGCACAGAGCCCCCCGGCGTCGAACACACTATAGATCTGCCCCGTGGAAAAACAATTTTCAATGGTGCCGCCATGATTATCACTGCACAAGGCACCTGCCATAAAACCTGAAATATTAACATTTTCAATCCCAAGATTTTTCACCACCGCATTGTACAAATCCCCAAAGACACCACACTGGCTCTGTAAATTCAAGATTGAAAATCCTCCGCCATCGAATGTGCCGGTAAAGGGTTTGTAATACATCCCGATAAACGGCTCAATGTAACTGTTGCCGGATAAATCGATATCGCCGGTCATCACGAAAGCATCATCAAAATGAATCTCCTGACGCCTAATCATCTCAAGCTGCTCAACGGTTCGAATTTGCCACGGATCCCCCTCTGAACCGTCTCCGCCATCATAAATAAAAATCATTTCGAAATTCTGATGATAATCGGTCGTCAACCCATCATGCCATAGGGACCAGGTATTGCTCTTCCATCCGGGCTTGGTCAAGATGGCGGCACCTGTAAACGGCGCTGTGACGGTAATTTCATAATAGCCCAGCTCGTCCGTATAATCCGGGCCGCCAACCGATGTAAAACCATTCAAGAATTCCACTCTCACGCCTTCAACCGGTTCCCCGTCAGCAGCTTCGACAGTCCCGTACAATTTAATATCCGCAGGAATGTATTCATCCGTATTTCCAAAATTATACGGCCCGTAAACGTGATTGGGTTCGACGACAAGCGTGTACTCGTAATCGCCCCCGGGCACCGTTTGCGTCCACCCATCGCGGTCCACCTCTCGAATCGTGTAAGTCGCCGGGGCATCCAGATTCTCGAAAAAGTACATCCCGTTCGGATCGGTCACGACATTCGGATCAACACCCGGATCAAACGTATTATTACCGTTCGTATCAAGATAGATTTCCCAGCCGGGAATCTCCGGCTCACCCGCATCCCACAGACCGTTGCTATTAACGTCATCAAACTTATACCCGGCGATATCACACGTCACCTCGTTAATCGGCGGCCCTTCGTAAATCCGCATATACAACCCCGCCCATGGCGCACTGGGGTATCCGCCAAACCAGAACGAATACCAGTCCCACCCCCACGACCCATAATAATACTCCCACATTTCATCAACTTGGCCGGCTCCGCCGCGGGCCATCGCTAAATCGGTACTGCTTGAGGACACCGCAATCGTATATCCGAAAGAACCACTGGGCAGCACGAACCGGTCGGCTTCTGGAAGCATGTACTCGAAGACGCTGTATGAACTACTGGAAGAAGGCACATTTTCAATGAGAATCGTTTTGATGTAATAGCCAAGATGAAAATCGTAAAAATCAGGGTTTGGATTTCGATAAAATTTGATGCGTATCCAACTGGTTGTAGAAAAAAGGTTTCGGTATCCAAACGAAATCTTGCTAACCAACCCCCCTGAGCTTGTCCCGTAATCAAAAATATCATAATTTGAGCCGGGCGTAAAAGTCCCCTGATAAATCGAATTATTGTAAATCAACGTATCGGCTGATACCATCGACACAAAAATAGAACAGAAAACGACCGCCCAAACGATCCGCGACATGAACCTCCTCATTGTAATCCTCCTGTAACAATCTTCTAATCTAGCACTATATTCTATCATATAGACGCTGAAGATGCCACAGCGTTACAGTTTTTTTGAGAAATATTGAATTAAACGGCTTTGATGCTCATTTTTCAATAAAAAGATGTTTGACGACTCTCGATATCGCCTTAAACTTTGCGAATCACCCACAGCGTGACGATCCCGCAGCTTAGGGGAACTTTGCGAACCAGGCTCAGCCCCGCTTGAGAAATTTCGGTGGTAAAATTGACCTGCGTATGCCAGTGAACAATCGACTTGGCTAAATACTTCAGCGGCCCCCTGGAACCCACCACCAGCCGCCCAATCAGCGGCATTAATACGCCAAGATAAAAACGATACAACACCCGCAAAACCGGATTGGCCGGCAGCGAAAACTCCAGCATTAGCACCCGCCCCCGCGCCCTCAGCAGTCGATGCGCCTCTTTCAGCATCCCCACCCGGTCCGTCACATTGCGAATCCCAAACGCACACGTCACAAAGTCAAAGCTCCGGTCCTCAAATCCGGTCGCACCGGCATCAGCCACCTTCCACTGAATCGCCTTGTTACGCATCCACACCTTCTTCTTGTTGCCCAGCTGCTCCTGCTTGGCCGCGGCTCGCTCGACCATCGGCTCGCTGATATCCAGCCCCGTCACATCTTTAGCCGAACTGTGCTTCAAAAAACTGAACACCACATCCCCCGTCCCACAACACACATCCAGCACCCGCTGCTGAATCTTCGGATTAGCCGTCTTGACCAGTTCCTTCCGCCACAGGTGATCGACCCCCAGGCTGAACAAGTGGTTGCACCGGTCATACGCCCCGGCCATCTCATCAAAATCAAATTGTGTTGTCGGTGGTTTCATCGTATCGGCAGCAAAATAAATATTGTCACATCCCAGACCGCGTGGCTGATAATACACGGCCACAGCTTTCCCGTCGCTGCAAACAGCAGCCCCCAGAACGCCCCGCACACCACAGAGGCCGCGACCAGCATCAGGTTAAACGACCAGATATGCACCAACGCATAAATGGCCGTCGCCGCGACAAAACCGATCAACACGCCATATTTGCCGCTCAACCGTCGCTGCACAAACCCGCGCCAGAAGATTTCCTCAGCCGGCCCGATGACCAACACCAGCAGCACCGCAATCAACCATCGACTCTGCCCTTCTTTAATCGCATAGATCGATTCGATCTGCCCTTCTGCAAACGGTAAAATATGCGTGGACACAAAATGCCCAACCCAAAACACCACATATAGCACGACCGCACTCACCAAGCCAATGATAACATAAGACGGTTTGAATTGATAGACTGTCTTTATTGACTGCCGGTCCAATACCAGTGACCCAGCCGACAGCAATACCGCCATCGACGTCATAACCGGCCAAAACGGCACCGTTTGTGTCCACGGACTGAACAAACAAAAGAACCCCGCCGCCGAAACAGCCAGCATCACCGCCAGCGCCGTCACAGCCACATCCCCAGCAGCAGTGACCCGATCAGCACCAGCCCAAACAGCAGATGCAGCTTGGCCGTTTCAACATCCAGCATCACAATCGCCCCCGGCTCATCAGCCCGGCTGCCCACCGCCGTCCGGACATTCTTAATCGCAATCGGAACAGTCAAAAGCGTCAGCAGCGACCACCACGGAAGCACATCCGCAATCGACATCACCACCACCGCCGCATACGCACCCGCAACAAGGGCCGCATACTCCCACCGTGCCCAGCGATGGCCCAATATCGTCGCCGCGGTATTAATCTTCGCCTGCCGGTCATGCACAATATCACGCAAATTATTACCCGACAAAATCCCCGCCACCAGAAAACCCACCGGCAGCGAAATCCAGGCCACCGACCAGTCAAGACCGCCCGTCAACACAAAAAAAGACCCAACCACCATCAGCGGCCCCATCAGGCAAAACACCAGAAAATCCCCCAGCCCCCAATACTTGTACGCCGCAGGCGTAGCCGTATAAAAAAAACCGCCCGCCATCCCAATCACACCAATCACAAAAATCGGCCAGCCGCACAGTGCAATAAAAACAAGGCCGATACCAGCCGTCAACACAAAACAAACCAATCCCGCGATCAATACATGCAAGGGTTTAAGTTTCTCCTCAACCAGCACCCGGCTGGACCCATACGTCTCCGGCCGGTCAACCCCCTTTTGATAATCGAAATACTCACTAACCAGATTTGTCCCCGCCTGCAGCAACACCGATGCAACCACCACCAGCGGAAATAATCCCCATCGCGCCAAAGCCCCCATGTAAACCGCCAGCGCAGCGCCCAGCAAAACGGGAATCACCGAAGCGGTATAGGAAAATGGACGAAACGCACAAACCCAGGCTCTCACCGAGTGCGGCGCCATGTTGAGTGTAAACTCTTGACTCATGAATTCCCCTATCGGAGCGATTCAACGGCACGCACAAACGCCTCGGATCGCTGGATATAGTTTTGAAACATATCATAGCTCGCGCAAGCGGGACTCATCAAGACCACATCGCCCGACTCGGCCATCTCTGCCGCCTTCGACACCGCCTGATCCATCGAACAGACATGTTGAATAAGAACGCCGCTTCCGCCCTGTTCGATGGCCTGGGCGATCTTATCCGCCGTCTGGCCGATCAGCACACATCCCTTGGCCCGCCGGGCAATGCACGCACCCAACTCGGCAAAGCTGATCTGCTTATCATAGCCGCCCGCAATCAGAATCTTCGGCTCATCAATCCCGTTCAGCGCCGCCATCGTGCTGACCGGCGTCGTCGCCTTGGAATCGTCATACCACCGAACGCCCCTTGTTTCAGCCACAAATTGACACCGCTGAGGCAATCCCTTAAACGTGTCAATCGCCGCCGCCACCTTGGCCGGGTCCGCGTCAAAGCAGGACACGATCGCCAATGCCGCCGCCAGGTTGCTGCGGTTGGCCCGTCCGGGCAGATGAAAGCGGCCGGCATATGCATCCGGCACATCATCCGCACTGAAAGCCAGGCTCCGGCGTCCCGCTTCATGCAGATACTTCTGATACCACGCGCGGGTAATGCTGTCCTCTGCATTGAAAATCGAAATCGCCGGACAGGACGGATTGGGTGTTTGATATTTGAAAATCCCCTCTTTCACACGGCAGTAGGCTTCAAAGGTGCCGTGCCGGTCCAGGTGATTGGCCGTCAGGTTGGTAATCAACGCAACATGCGGCCCCGCTTGAATCTGTGCCAACTGCTCCAGTTGAAAATTGCTGATCTCCAGCACAACAATATCGTCTTTCGTAATCTGATCGACGATATCCAGCAGCGGCTGATGACCGATATTACCGCCCAGCCAGAGGCGCCGCTCAACACCCGCACCCAGCAGATGCGCCGTCAGCGACGTCGTCGTACTTTTGCCGTTGGCGCCGGTAATGCCCGCAATCGGAGCCGGGCAAAGTTGGAAAAATAATTCGATCTGCGAAGTGATCAACGCACCGCCCTGCCGCGCGAGTCGGACATATTCATTATCGACCGGCACCGCCGGATTGACGACCAAAATGTCCGCGTCTTGGAAGTCTTTGGTCTCATGGCGACCCAGGCAATACCGAACGTCCACATCCGCCAGCGCCGCAAGCGAATCACCCAATTGATCTTCGCTCGCAAGATCCGTCACCAGCACATCGCCGCCGCACTTGGCGGCAAACAGCGACGAATCCACACCGCCGCCAAAACGCCCCAGCCCCATGACGACAACCTTTTTATCCTTGAAAAATGCCTGATCCATCGTTTTAAAAATCCGAAACCCAAAGCACGAAATCCGAAACAAGCACGAATATTCAAAATCTTAAAACCAAACAAATGGGATTTCGGTCATTTGAATTTGTTTCGAGTTTCGATATTCGGATTTCGAGTTTTTTTATTAAGTTCGTGCTTTCGCCAGTGCCATCTTGGCATCCATCGTAGCCTGCTCAATGCACTTTTCCCAGTTGTCGCCATGCTGTTCTTTGTACTCGGGATTGTCAAACGCGTAGATAATCGAACGCGACGCATTAATCAACGCGCCCATGCCGTCCTTGTCACAGAACCGCAGGCAATCCGTCGCACTGGCCCCCTGCGAACCAAAACCGGGCACCAGGAACCAACACTTGGGGAACCGCTGACGCAGCACGGTCGTCTCTTCGGGACTGGTCCCGCCGACCACCATACCGACATTGCTGTAACCGCAGGCGCCCATACGCTTGTTCTGGTTGGCAATTTCGCCCACCGCATCGGCCAGCACTTCAAACATCTTCTTACCGCTGGCATCCGCAAAGTCCTGAATCGCCCCCGCACTCGGATTACTGGCCCGCACCCAGACAAAGACACCCTTGCCCTGTTCGGCCGCCACATCCGCAAACGGCACAATCCCGTCAGCCCCCGCGAAACCGTTAATCGTAATCGCATCCGGCGTAATAATCCCTTCCATCTCGGCAAATTCCGGATTCTCAAGATGCGCCTGGGCGTAAGCCTGGGCCGTATGCCCGATATCGCCGCGTTTCACATCGCCAATCACTTCCAGTCCCAACGCCTCAGCCTCGGCAACCAACGCATAATACATCTCCAGACCTTCCCAGAGATACCGTTCAAAATACGCTATATTCAGCTTAACCGCCGGCACCAAAGGCGCCACAACCTTCATGGTTCGGGCACAAAAATCAAAAATCGCATCCACGGATGCGGCAATATCGGTTTCATCATTCATATCACGATGAGTGCGAATCGACTCCGGCAAACGACCATAAACCGGGTCCAATCCAACCACTAACGGAGTATTCTTCTGTTTGACTGCCTCACATAAACGATCTGCAAAATGACTTGCCACAAATTTTCCTTTCGAGAAAAGTTTTTCTGTCAAAAATTTCTTCAAAATTGAAGAACGACCACTATAATCACAGAATCGATACAGAGCAAGTAACAATTTTGTGAACCGGACCGATTTTATGAATAAAACTGACTCTAACGCGCATAAACCCCGTCATAAGCAATGGTTCTGGACATTGGGCCTCTTGGCCATGGCCCTCATCGCAGCAACATTACTGCTGTGCAATTACACCCCAAAAGCCTACCAACCCACCCCTGTCGACAATCCCGATCAGGTCAGCACATACCTGACCCATGAACTCGGACCGGACTTTTTCAATAACATCCAACTGGATGAGCCCTTTGACCTGCTTGTCCGCCAGCAGGGACTCAACGAGATACTCAGCGAAGAACCCTGGGACGGAGATTTCGACGACTTTTCATTCACCGAACCCATGGTCATCTTCGACGTTGAAACCATCTACCTGATGGGCACGCTGAAATACAAAGGCGTCTCCTCGGTCATCACGATCATCGCCGCCCCGACGATGGACGACGCGGGCAAGATTAACCTGGACATCCAGTCGATACGAATGGGCGTCCTGCCGGTCACCAAACTGGTCACATTTCTGGCCCAAAAAGCATTCGACCAGTCCAGTGACTGCTTTGAAGGCGAAGAAGACGTCGCCCAAATGCTCCAGGCCATCATCCGCAACGAACCGTTTGAACCGGTCTTCGAACTCTCAGGACACACCGCACGCATCAAGGAATTTACCCTCTCCCAGGGACTGTTAGTACTGAAATTCCAACCCTTGGATGAATAGTATTTACCCCCACAATACTCGGACTTATCGGACATTCCTTAGTCGGCAGATTTTCTAAATAACAAGAATCGCCGCCTTCAACCGCCCATCACGGTTATTATCAGACTGCAACTTTCTCTCAAAAAGCCGTCAAGACAATCGGTCGATGTTTCGTTGATAGGTTATTTCTCAGAAGAGCTTTGCGCGAAAGGAAATGACAGCGATGTCGTTACGTGAAAGAGTCTTAATTATCTTATGTGTCATGTTTGGCTGTTATTTGGCCTTGGAGTACTCCGTACACCGGTGGCTGATATACCCCGAATACGTCATGCAGGAACAGCAGCAGGCACAAAATGCCGTCGAGTACGCCGTCGAGGTCATCCAAAACGCCGCACGCCAGACACAGGAAAAAGTCGCCCGGGCCGCCAAATCCGGAGCATTCTATGAGATGCTGAAAAACCCGCAAACAACACCTGCTGTAAACAGCCTCAACTGCGATTTCCTGCTGGTCTATGACCACCAATTCAACCCCGTTTGGAACGATCAAGCGGACAGCGAAACACGAACCGTCATCCAGCACGATCTCCTTGAAACAGAGACCCCGTTTATAACCGTCAATAAAATGGGGTTCTCGAAAAATGGCCTGCATCCCGTAAACGGACGCTACGCCCGGGTTATCGTTGAGCCAATTCTCTCCTCGCCCCAAAGTTTGACCGTCGAAGGCATGGTCATTGTCGGTTACTACCTAAACGATACACACTTTCAAGATTTGAAAGACCGCCTTGGATTAACATTCAACTGGAAAATCCTGTCGCCGGAGGAGATGAATAACGCAACCGCCGAAATCGCCCAATCCGTAACCGTTGAAAACCCTTATCATTTTTCAACACTCGGCGATAATCTCCTGCAGTGCGGTACGTTCCTGTACGATGTGTACAATCGTCCCGCCCTGCTGGTCAAAACGTTCCAGGACCGACAGCTCAGCACACACGGACTGCAAACGATCCATAAATTGTTGATGGTTAAAGCAGCCGCCGGATTGGTGGCCGTGATATTCTTAACGCTGTTGCTGCAGCGTCTCGTCATCACACCGATTTTAAAATTGATCAAACACATTGGAAAGTCCGGCAGCCCAACCAGCAAAGAAGGAAATCTCAATTTTGCAAGAAACGATGAAATCGGGACACTGGCCTGTGAGTTCGACAACATGCGAAACCGCGTTCAAAACGCCCAGGTCAAGCTCGCCGAGAAATCGTATTATTCCGGGATCACCGAAATGTCTTCCGGCATCCTGCACAACGTACGCAACGCATTGAGCCCGATCACCACACGCATCGACCGCATTAAAGATCAGTTCCGGGACATCCCCCTTCAGCACCTCGAACAGGCCCAGCAGGAACTGCAAAATGGGTCTCTCAGCCACGAACGTCGAACAGACCTGATTCGTTTTGTGGAGCTAACCTTTCAAAACGTCGTCTTGAACCTGAAAGAAACCGTCACGGGACTGGAAGAGTTGTCCTTGCAGGTCTTCCAGATCGAAGACATGCTCAACAGCCAGAAAACCTTCGGCGGAAGAGATAAAAACGGCCCCTTTGAATTCGTCGAACCGATCCAACTGATCGACAAAGCCCTGGAAATGGTGCCCGACCGAACATTCAAATATTGTAAAGTGAAAACACAGCAGATCAAAAAAGTGCCGGCCATTCCGGTACACACCACAACCTTCCCCCAGGTCTTGCAAAACCTGATCATTAACGCCGCCGAAGCGATTGAACGCGAAAAGTCGCTCTATTCAAAAATCGTCATCAGCTGCGAAAGCGAACCGGGCGAATCGGTGGATATGCTGCACTGGACCATCGAAGACAACGGGGCCGGAATCGAGCCGGAAAAAATCAAAACCATCTTCGAGCGGGGAGCCTCATCAAAGAACAAAGGCCTCACCGGCATTGGCCTGCATTGGTGTGCCAATACCGTCACTGCCATGCGAGGAAAAATCTGGGCCGAAAGCAACGGGCCGCACCGCGGCGCCTGTTTTCACATTCTAATCCCAATGGCCGCCGAGGAAACGCTGGCGGCAACTGCAGAGGAAGGATAGGAGTCAAATGGATCAGACACACGAACTGAACCGGCGTATTTTACTGGTGGACGACGAGCCGAGAATTCTCGACGAGTTGGAAAAGGTGCTCTCGCCCAATGAAGTGACCTGCCAGGAAATCAACGAACTGGAAAGCAGGCTGTTTGGCAATGCCGCCAGGAACACCCGGAAAGCCTATGACGTGCATTGCTGCCATCAGGGCGACGAAGCCGTCGACGTCGTCCAGCAGGCCATTGATAACGAAGAACCCTTCGCCGTGGTGTTCCTCGATGTACGTATGCCCCCGGGACCGGACGGCGTCTGGACCGCCGAGCAAATCCGTCACATTGACCCGAATATACAAATCGTCATGATGACCGGCTATTCCGACTTTGACATCAGCGAAATCGCGCATCGCGTGCCCCCGGAAGACAAGCTCCTCTATCTCCAAAAACCCGTCCACTCACAGGAAATCCAGCAGTTCGCTCTCGCTCTGACCGCCAAATGGCAGTCCGATTACCTGCTGCACGTGCAAAACGAACATCTGCTCAAGGTCAACAAGTCGCTCACCGAACACGACCGGCTTAAAAGTGAATTTGTCATGACCGTTTCCCACGAGTTGCGAACGCCCCTGACGATCTTTAAAAACATCCTGTCTAACGCCACCGCCGGCGTCATGGGAAAAATCCCCCCGAAACTGCAGCGGAACCTCGAAATGGCAGACGAAGCCATTGACCGCCTGGCCTGCATCATCAACGACTTCCTGGATATTTCCAAGCTCGAAGTGGACAAGATGAAGGTCCACCCCGAAGTACTGTGTGTCCAGAAAATCATCTATGAGGTCATCGAGATGATTCGCTTCGTCACCGACAAAAAAGGGATCAAACTCGAGATGGCTCTGCCCGTCGACTATCTCTACATTAAAGCCGACTACGAAAAGATTGTCCGCGTCATCAACAATCTCATCGAAAATGCGGTTAAATTTGTGCCGGAAACCGGTGGCCAGATCGTAATTCGTGCCGAACAGAACGGTGAAAACCGCGTCGCCATCAGCGTCGAAGACAACGGCCCCGGCATCCACGGCGATGATAAAGAAAAAGTCTTTGACCGATTTGTCCAGGTTGAAAAACACGTCGGCCCCGGCAAACACGGAACCGGCCTCGGACTGGCCATCTGCCGCGAACTGGTTAAGATCCATTCCGGCCGAATCTGGGTCGAAGACAACTTCGGCGGCGGCGCCGTCTTCAAAATCATGCTCCCCAAGTGCGACCCCCCAACCAACAAGACAGAAACCGAAACACTCGCCGCAACCAACGCATAAAATACCATTAACCTCCTCAACTCCGTTGAGGGGGTTTTACTCATAACCCACACAGCATGACGCCCTATTCATTCCGCTGTCAA
The DNA here is from genome assembly GCA_963675155.1 of Anaerohalosphaeraceae bacterium. Taxonomy (GTDB): domain Bacteria; phylum Planctomycetota; class Phycisphaerae; order Sedimentisphaerales; family Anaerohalosphaeraceae; genus 4572-13. The sequence goes on from OY775912.1 coordinate 4,259,528, forward strand.
CCCCGAATGCAGAATCGACGACAGCATCGTCGTATTCTTCGGAACATGCACCGTCAAAAACTCCCCATCCTCAACCTGCACATACCGATGATTCAGCAACGCATCAAACAGCACCGTCTCGTCGGCCTCCAGCACATACTTCTTTTCATTCAGCCACAACTCCAGCTTGCCGCTCAGCACATAGCAAAACTCATACACGTCCTCATGAATCTCCATCACCTGCACCTCCCGCCCCGCCGCGGCCTGGATCCGGATCATCTTCGCATTCCCATACGATGCAATCCGACAGATTTCAAGCCCCACCATCGACGCACTGTCCGCTCGCTCCGAAAACACCGCCGGACGTTTCAGCACAGTCACATTCTCGCACAGACTCAGCAAATTACTCGTCGATATACCGAATGCCCCCGCCAGCACATCAATTGTTTTCAGCGTCGGAAAGGTCTTATTCGTCTCAATCGACTCCACCGTTGGATACGTCAATCCGCACTTGGCCGCCAGTTGCTTGATGGTCATCCGCTGACGCTTGCGAAGCATCCGGATGACGCTAAAATCATACTTTTCCCGCATTATCGGAACCTCCGGCTAACACTTCTCTAACAAAGAATAGTTTATTAAAATCAACTCTACTTTATTATATCGTCTTAATGCACTTAATAAATGAAGTCATCTCTGAGAATATAAAATACATTTTATTCTTCTACTTAAAGGGAAATTTTAAAAAATCTAACTTTTGTGTCAAAAATAGCAGATATTAAGATCGGTGGATGAACCCACTTGAACACAGAAAAAACCCTGAAATCCGGATAGTGATATGACGCAGTACCACGCAATATGAGCGACAACGCACAACCGGAAAAGGATGAAATCGAAAATCAGTATTTTGTTAAGGATTTGAACCATGTTTAAAAATCTGAAACTGTCAATGAAAATTTCACTCGGATTTTCAGCCATCCTATTGATCGCCGTGATAATGGGGCTTTGCGGCTGGCAGGGACTGCGCAAAAACAACACACTCATGGAAATCAGCAATGAAGGAAATGTCGCGATGGACAACATGAATCAGTGTGCCCTGTTCCGTCGGGATTTCGCGATCAATGGATTTGAAAAGAAAGCAGATCAAGACCTCAATGCCGTAGAGAAATGGCAGCAGGCTCATGCCGACCTGATGACGTCATTAGATTCGCTGGGCAACAATGATAACTTGGACGAAGAAGAAATCGATTTAATCCATAATATCGCTTCAAATACCGCAGAGTACAAAACGATTTTTAGTAAGACAACCGCGGCACAAGAGCAAAAGGATCAGGCCTTCAAAAGCTGGGGACAACTCGGTTGGGAAATCACCGGCAGCATTAACGATGCTAAGGAAAAGGTGATTGATCCTGCACTGAAAGAAGCGTTTACACAACAGGATACCGAACAGATCCAGCAATGGACCAAGATCAAAAATTCATTGGATGAAGATTTCATTCAAAACTTCCTGGTACTCCGTATTTGCGGCATCTATTTAGTGGCCACTGACAAGGATGCCCAATGGGAATCGCTTTGCACTCAATTAGATAAAACCAAAACCGGACTTTCCACCTGGACGCAAATCGTCAAGGATCACAACGAACTGTCCGCCAATGCCCAGAGCATTCTGGCCTCGCTCACTCAATACGAGGCAGCCGCTGCGAAATATCATGACGCCATCTTAACCAACCGTACGGCCGATAAAGAAATGGCTGTCTGTGCCGGTGCGATGGTCGAAGAAATGGACAAACTCGCCGGCTCAATCGCCGATACAATTAAGACCGTAACAGCAAGAACAAACACATTTATTGTCACATTTATTATCAGTGGTGTTGTTATCGGTGTCGCGCTGTCATTAATCATCACACGCAGTATCGTCAAACCAATCAACATGATTATTAGTGATTTGAACGCCGGTGCCCAGCAGGTCGCTGCCGCATCCACACAGGTATCGTCCGCTTCGCAGTCACTGGCCGAAGGAGCCACCGAACAGGCTGCCGGGCTGGAGGAAACCAGTAGCTCGCTGGAAGAAATGTCTTCCATGACCAAACAGAATGCTGACAACGCTCAGCAAGCTAACGTGCTGTCAAATGAATGCAGCAAATCGGCCAACGAAGGCGCCGATGCGATGAATCGGATGACCAATGCGATTGAAGAAATTCAAAAGTCCTCCGATGAAACCGCCAAGATCATCAAGGTCATCGACGAAATCGCGTTCCAGACCAATCTGCTGGCGCTCAATGCCGCCGTCGAAGCCGCTCGGGCCGGTGAAGCAGGCAAGGGCTTTGCCGTCGTCGCCGAAGAAGTCCGCAACCTGGCAATGCGAAGTGCCGATGCTGCCAAGAATACCTCCAACATGATTGAAGAATCCGTTCGCAACTCACAGCACGGCGTCGAGATCAGCACCGAAGTCAACAAGGTCTTCGAAGACATTGTCGGCAAGATCGAAAAAACGACCAATCTCGTTGGCGAAATTTCCGCCGCAACCTCCGAGCAGGCTCAGGGAATCGACCAGGTGAACACCGCGGTCTCTCAAATGGATAAGGTCACCCAGCAGAACGCCGCCAATGCCGAAGAATCGGCCAGCGCTTCCGAAGAGCTGAACTCCCAGGCCGAACAAATGAATATCGTCGTTGACCGGCTGGCCGCACTCGTCGAAGGCACAAAAAGACACAGCACCTCGGACGCCGGTAGTTTGTCAAAATCGGATCACCTGTATCACCAGATTTCCAACAGCCGCGGACAATCGACTCGGCAGACAATGCAAACACCTGTCCCGGCTGATGGTTTTGAAGACTTTTAAAAACAGATAACCATTTTTTTCCACTCTCCTCTAAATCAGTGGATTGTACCCCCCTTGTGCAATCCACTGATTTTTTTATGCCCGACACACCGTTTTACCCACACGGAATCCCTGAAAACAAAAGCATTGATTGATGAAAATCTGAAAAAAAGACGGAACGCTAATAGCCAATCTGTACACCCCTAATCGTGCCGCTTGGGCGGAGACAAGTTGTATTTCAGTAACCAATTTAATTGCTCTTATGGGCTTTTTCATTTGGAATCCATAAGAACGGACTCGACTGACAGTGTCGTTAAGCCATTACAATATAAAGATTAACAACTCAGAACATCGAAAGCACGTACCTTCGACCTCAATTTATCACCTTAAACCTTAAGTAACATCGAACAATCACCGAATATCTAATAGTTATATATACCCATCGCATCGCCGGCGCCTATTTAAGACAGGCTTCAGCTTAAATAGCTTGCCTCGAAAGACCCTGTGAGCATTGAAACATAAGACTTTTTAGGAGAGTAAAAAATGTTAAGCAACAAAAGAAATTTAACCCTGTTGGTACTGTTGGGCATTCTGTTTGTCGGTTCTCAAGCAATCGCTGCAAAGGTTCTTTTCATTGATTCATATCATGAAGGCTACCCCTGGAGTGATGGGATTGCAAACGGTGTCCAAACAACCCTCGGCGACAAGGCCGAGCTGAAAATCCACCGCATGGACACCAAACGGAACACCTCTGAAGAATTTAAAAAAGAAGCAGCCTTAAAAGCCAAGGCAGTGATTGATGAGTGGAAGCCGGATGTCGTCATCGCAGCCGATGATAATGCGTCAAAGTTCCTCATCGTTCCATTTTATAAGGACTCGGATCTGCCGTTCGTCTTCTGCGGCGTAAACTGGGATGCATCCAAGTACGGTTTCCCCTGCAAAAATGTGTGCGGCATGGAAGAAGTCTCACTGGTTGAACCGCTTCTGGCACACCTGAAAAAATTCGCAAAAGGCGACAAGATTGGGTTCCTGGCAACAGAGGTCGAAACCGCACACGTCGAAAAGGAAAACTGTGAAAAGAAATTTAATTTGAATCTGACCGCTCATTTTGCAAAAGATTACGATGATTGGAAAGCCGGCTTTACCAAACTTCAGCAAAGCTGTGACATGGTCATCATTGAATCAGACGGCGGCGTCTTTAATGATAAAACAGATGACATGAAAGCCTTCTTTACGGCAAATACCTCCAAGCCGACAGGCTCCTGCTATGACTTTATGGCACCCTATGCACTGTTCGCCTATGCCAAAAGTGCCGAAGAACACGGCCAATGGGCAGCCGCAGCAGCACTGAGAATACTCAACGGCGAAACACCCGAGAAGATTGGTGTCACGCAGAACAAAAAAGGGAAACTTTATGCAAATCTGCCGATCGCAAAGCAGGCAGGCGTACAGGTCCCCCTGAATGTATTGAAAACAGCAACCGTAATCAAATAGTATCGCTAAGATATGAATCAGAAGGTCGCCGGAATTCCCGGTTGCCTTCTGATTCTGATATTTTTACGAAATCCTGGTATGTTAATAGACGTTTCAATAACAAAAGAAGAAGCGATAAATAGTTATCCTGTAAGGAGAGCATAAATGATTTTGAAAAGCATTGGTTCTAAACTCCAGTTTATGATTGCTTGTTCGTTTTTGATGACAGGCATTGGTATCATCTCGCTGACATTTTATCAAACAAGCAGCCTTTCAGAAAGCGTCGCAAATACGGTCAAAGATAATCAACGGACCATCTATTCGCTCAAATTAGACAGTGTGCTTCAAATCGCCGTCAATTCAAATAACGACCTGCAGACAACACTGAATGATCTGGGACTGGCAGGGACGGAAATGGCCGATGAATACGTCAACGAAGCAAAAAACAACGTCATCACGGAAATCCGAAATAAATACTATGCCGACAATCAGAATAACGAAACCAACGAACAGGATATTTACTTTTTCATTGCGGATCAATCGGCGAAAATCGTCCTCCATCCAAACTTGCCATCCGGCAAAGACCTCTCGGAAATGCCGTTTGCCAAACCAATGGCCGGCGGTGAAGAGTTTTTTGCGTATGAATATGAAGGTCAAAATAAATTCATGTTCACGAAAACAATGCCCCAATGGGCATGGGTGATCTGCTATGCCATGCCGGAAGAAGTGGCAATGGCAGAGGTCTATAAAGTCAAAAAATCAATCGCATCATTACAGACAACCACGGCAATTTTTGTCTCGATCTTCGCAACACTCACCATCGTGGCACTGGGATTCGCGATTGCACGCAAGATTACCAGACCCTTGAATCAAACCATCAGCGAATTAACCAAGGGCGCAGACATGGTAGGCAATGCCGCCAGTCAGATTTCAAAATCATCTCAATTGCTGGCCGAAGGTGCCACCGAACAGGCTGCCGGACTGGAAGAAACCTCCTCGAGTCTGGAGGAAATGGCATCCATGACCAAGCAGAACGCTGATAGCGCACAGCAGGCCAATGCCCTCTCATCGGAATGCAGCAAATCGGCAAACGAAGGCGCTGGCTCAATGAACCGGATGATCAATGCGATTGAAGAAATCCAAAAATCCTCCGGTGAAACCGCCAAGATCATCAAGGTCATCGACGAAATCGCGTTCCAGACGAATCTGCTGGCGCTCAATGCCGCCGTCGAAGCCGCCCGGGCCGGTGAAGCAGGCAAAGGCTTTGCCGTCGTCGCCGAAGAAGTCCGCAACCTGGCAATGCGCAGTGCCGATGCGGCCAAGAATACCTCCAACATGATTGAAGAATCCGTTCGCAACTCACAGCACGGCGTCGAGATCAGCACCGAAGTCAACAAGGTCTTCGAAGACATTGTCGGCAAGATCGAAAAAACGACCAATCTCGTTGGCGAAATTTCCGCCGCGACGTCCGAGCAATCTCAGGGAATCGACCAGGTGAACACCGCGGTCTCTCAAATGGATAAGGTCACCCAGCAAAACGCCGCCAACGCCGAAGAATCGGCCAGTGCATCGCAGGACCTGAACTCTCTGGCAAAACATATGAATAACGTCGTTGACCGGCTGGCCGAACTTGTCGAAGGCTGCACCAGACAGGACAGCTCAGCCGTCAGTCATTCAACGACTTCAGACAATTTATATCACCAGATTTCTGACAGCCGTGGACAATCGAGCCCGCAACCTGTTCAAGCACCTGTCCCGGCTGACGGTTTTGAAGACTTTTAAAAAAAGTTTTCATCTATCGCCTTGATTTGAAAACAGTGCGGTGCATCGCCAGGTATGCACCGCACTGTTTTTTTAGATCCGACACCCCATTTCCACCACTCTAAATCCCTGAAAAAATGGATTACCGTCTCCCCAAAACAACACTCTATAAAATCCGATGTAATTTTTAAAAATATTTTTTATAAATTACACTTTACACAAGATATAATACCCACCGATTTAAAGAATTAAATAAGCATTAAAACAAATCCGTTTTATACTGGACTCTCGATATCCGATGAATTACCCCTTTACTCGCCCCCTGTTTCCGACGATAGTATAGGTACGGATGACACAAAGTGATCCTCTCCACAAATCAGTGAATCCCATTTCCCCCTTAATGGGATCCACTGATTATTTTTTGCGCCAAATGACACAAAAGCCGCAGACCATGAGAATCCCATATCGTCAAGTCGGAAGACAAACCGCCCTCCCGAACAACAGGAAGAATCGCTATCAATCGCTGAATGATAAGCCGACTATGGGTCGCTTTGATCGACCGCACTCATATACGGAGTAGATGTGACCATGCTGTAGTTATGAGGCTTTGGCGGCGGCGTGTGCGTCGTCAGCACCGCTTTTTTCGACCTTCGCCACCCGGCTGCTGTGACCGATACCGTACTGGTCCAGCCCGCGATGGATCAGAAAGAAGATCGTAGACTCTTCACCTGCGGGCACTTCGACGGCTCCTTCTCGCTTTGCATCGTCGAAGAACTCCTTGGCAACGTCCGACCCGAAACAGGCCGTGCGGTTCAGTGCAGAAACGGGATAATCAGTAATCAGCGTCTGCAGTCGCCGGCGGCTCAGGTGCATCGCACCGGCCAAGGGAATCCCCTCGCCCATCTGGTCCAGCTTGCACCAAAGCTCAAGGTCATCATGAACCGTACGAACATAAACGCTGCCTGATTGTGTCGTGTACCGAATCTGCATGCTATCACCTATTCTCCAAAGCCAAAAAATAAACTAATATCCCCCCTACTACCGGGAAATTAAGTCTTTCATAAGATACCACCTGATCGTGTTCGCCCCGCAGTTGCCTGATCTTTTGATAGAAAGAGCATTATAGCAAAACCGGCCGTGGCGATATCAAGCGGACTTGACATTTTTTTATCATGCCGCCGCCAAATACCCCAAAACCCATCATTATCGGCCATTTGGGTAATTCCCCCCAAAAGATTTTTACATTCCGGCAGACTCAAGTGACAGCCGTTTTCGGCTTGACAGCCCATACCGGGCGTTTATGATAGAGAATTTGACGAAAGGCAATTTCCGATGGACGACAATACAATAGAACCGCCAAAAGCCAAAACCCGCCCGACGGCCCGCGAGATCGCCGCGCGTTGCGGTGTTAGTGTCGCCACGGTCAGCCGGGTGCTGAACGGCAACTATAAAAACGGCTTTTCCGTCCGCAAGGAACTGCACGACCAGATTTTCCGGATCGCCGAAGAGATCGGGTACAAACCGAACCTGGCCGCCCGCAATCTTGCCCAGCAGCGGACGAACATTATCACTTTTCTCGGCTATAACACCAGCTTTGGCTGGCCCACCAATATCTACCAGAAGACCTGCGAGGCGGCGATTCGCCTGCTCCAAAGCCGCGGCTACAATGTCTGCACGTCGGCGCCCAACCTGGATCGGGACAACACCGAACTTCCGCCCTGGCGAGTGGACGGCGTGGTTGTACTGCAGGAATGCTCGCCGGAGACGATCGACGAGATGGAACGCGTCCACCTGCCGTATGTCATCGTCAACGGCATCGGCGGACCAAACGGCTCCTCGGTGGTGCCGGACGATGTCGATGCCACACAACGGGCGATGAACCACCTGTTCGAACTGGGGCATACGCGGATTGCCTATGCAGGACCGTCGCCGGCCCATCGGTCCCATGCCAGTGTGCAGGCCCGACACAGCGTGTACATGTCCGAAATGGCCACTCACAGCGCCGAACCACCCGTCGGACACGAAGGCACCTTTGAGTCCGGGCTGGATTTTCTCGTCTCGGCGGTCCTGAAACAGAAAGCCACCGCGATTCTCGCCTATGACCATGTCATCGCCATGAAACTCCTTCATGACGCCAACGTCCTGAATATCAAAATCCCCCAGCAGGTCAGCCTGATGTGTTTTAACGATGAGTACTTGTGCGACCTGGTCGTCCCCCCGCTGACCACCGTCGGCGTGCCGTCGCGGCAGATGGGACAGGTCGCCGCCGAACTGCTGATCAGCCAGATCGAATCGGCCAAAGACCAACGCCCCGCCGAACACATCAAAATCCAACAGGAACTCATCATCCGAGACTCCACCGCCAAACTGTCAGCGCCGGCAAGTGCCTCGGCGGTACGAGAGTAAATTGGCTTTGAATTGGGTTCGTTTTTTATCAGTTATCAGTCTCCAGTTATCAGTAACCAGTTTTGGAGAAATCACTTATCGTGATTTTGGCGGGTTTTAAAATTGGGTTCGTTTGTCATTTTTTTTGGGTCCACAGAGAACACAGAAATTCACAGAGGTTCCTTTGGAAAAATGGCTTTGAATGGGTTTGTTTTTAGAGGCCCGAGGCTTGGGACTTGAGGCTTGAGTTCTTTTACTGCAAAGACTTACGATGATTTTCGGAATTGAGAAAATGGGTTTGTTTTGCGTATTAAGAAACTATGAAAGCCAGATACTCGGGGGCGAATGTGTTATACTCGCCCCCAAGACGTGCTCGTCGCTGTGACGGCACAAAAATTTATGGACGTAAATTTTAGGAGTATCTGGCCATGGAAACTATTTTAGCAATTGACCTGGGCAAACGCAAGAGTGTTGTTTGCAGGATGGATCGCAGCTCTTTGAAAACGCAATACAAGACGATTCGCACGCAGCCGGAGGTGTTTCACGATCTGTTTGCGGATTTGGACGTTAAAAACGCTGTTGTGCTGTTTGAGATCGGCAATCAGGCCGGGTGGGTGGCGGATATGCTGCGGGCGATGGGCCTGTCCTTCAAGGTCGCCAACACCAACGACCCGGCGTGGAAGTGGACCAACAATCCGGTCAAAAGCGATAAAAAGGACGCCTTGCGGCTGGCGATGATGTATCATCAGGGCTTCTTGCCGGAAGTCTATATCCCGGTCAAAGCGGTTCGTCAGAAACGCATGCTGATTACTTATCGCCAATCGCTGGTGGATCGTCTGACGCAGGTCAAAAACAGTATCCGGGCCATCTTATGTACGATGGCGATTGATCTGCCGGTTGGCAAAAGCGGCTGGACAAAAAAACGGCTCAAGGAACTGGCTGAGCAGGCCCGTCCGCTGGAGTCGATTGACGATGCCTGCGACTTCTGGCGGGGACAGCTTTATGTGGAACTGCAATTGTACACGGCGGTCAAACAGCAATTAGATAACGTCACAGCAAAACTGGACGCTGTCGGCCAAGAGCAATCGGCGGTGAACTTATTGCAGACGGTTCCCGGCGTCGGGCCTCGCACCGCCGAGGCGTTGGTGGCGGTGATTGACAATCCGCATCGGTTCAAAAATTGTCGGCAGGTGAGTAACTATGTCGGCTTTACGCCCCGGCGATATCAGTCCGGCGACATGGACCGAACCGGCCGGATCAGTAAACGCGGCAATCCGCTGTTGCGAATGCTGCTGGTGCAGGCCGGCTGGGCGTCGCTGCAATATGCCTGGGCCAGAACGATTTACAATCGCGTTTGCCGCGGCAGTACGAAACGACGGAAGATTGCGATTGTGGCCGTAGCCCGGCATATTCTGATGCGGTGCTGGGCGATGCTGCGGGATAACCAACCGTGGCGATGCAGCGTTGAAAGAACGATGTAAATAGAAATAGCGTTCATTTTTTATTGTTCACCCGCTGTTGGGTGAGGGTAAAAAACAAAAAATGAACATTGATGATTGAAGCTCTTTAAATGATCGAGATCGAAAAGAAGGTTGAGCCTGACTGACCCCTTGGGCGTGTGACAAGCCCGTAATTAAGAATAGGCCGACCTGCCGCAGAAGTTGAATAGGACCGCGAACAGCAATAAATCATCGCGGCACCCTGAATAGGAGTATGAGACGACCGATCATGACAGAGCATCGGAAAAGGTACGCAAAATGAAAAGATAAAAATTAGAAATATCAAAACTAACCGTTGACAAATCTGGCTTCATAGGAGGGGGTCGGGTGTTGCATTCGTTTTCAGGAATTTTAACCACGGAATGCACGGAAATACGCGGAAGGTTACAGGATATAAATTCATTTGGACTTGCTCCTTCTGGTTAGCCTTGAGGTATGGTATTTTTCCTTCTTTTTTGCTCCCTTTTTGCATGTTATTTAATTGGCGGATTCAACTCATAAGTGCAACGGGGTGGCCAAAAAGCTGGTGAGCTGGTAGATTGTTCTCACCGGATTTTGGTTACCTTACCGAAAGGAAACACTTATGAGAACGTACAGACAGCTCACCGAAACTGATCGTATCGAGATTTACGCGTTGTTGCAAGCCGGAAAAACCCAGCGTCAGATGGCTGCGGCCTTGAAAGTGGCTCCCAGCACCATCAGCCGGGAACTGGCTCGGCACCGCGGCCACCGCGGCTATCATCCTAAAAATGCCCATTTTCGAGCCTGCTATTTTCGCAGGATTGCCCGCAAGGCCATTAAAATGACCCCGTCGGTGATTGCCTACATTGAATCCCGTCTCGGTCAACAGCATTCCCCCGAGCAAATTGCCCAGCGGATGAAACGCGACCGGCACTGGCAGGGCCCGACCATCAGCCACGAACGGATTTACCAGCATATCTGGGCCGACAAAGCCGGCGGCGGGCAGTTGTACCAACACCTGCGGATTGCCCGCAAATATCGTTACCGCAAACGTCGACACAGCCGAAAGCGTTCAGGCCGCATCAAAAACCGTGTCGGCATCGAAAAACGACCACGTATTGTTGAACGCAAATGGCGGTTTGGCGACTGGGAAGCAGACACGATCATCGGCAAACATCGAAAAGGTGCCCTGGTCACGCTGGTGGACCGTAAAAGCAAATTGACATTAGTCGGCAAGGTTCAGCGGCGGACCGCCCAAGCTGTTGGACAGACCATTATCCAGCTGATGAAATCCCTGCCCAGACGGGCTCATACCTTGACCGTCGATAACGGAACAGAGTTTGCCGGACATGAAGCCATCGCCGCAGCCCTGCAGATTGGCGTCTACTTCGCCGATCCCTACAGTGCCTGGCAGCGGGGATTGAATGAAAACACCAACGGCTTGATTCGACAGTATGTGCCCAAAGGAAGCGATATCCGATCCCTCACTGACCGGCAGATCCAGCACATCATCCAGCGGCTGAATAATCGACCCCGAAAATCCCTTGGCTTTTTAACCCCCAATGAGGTATTTTATAATCGTAAACCAAAACCCAAAAACAAAAAGGCCCCCGTTGCACTTGTGAGTTGAATCCGCCATTTTATGTATTATATCGTAAGTTTTGTAAATGTCAAATATTTTTTACCACAGATTTTACAGATTACCACTCATTGTATTCAGGGTTAGTGCTTTCCTTTGTCTGGATTTCGGGTATAATTGGGGCACCACAAGTCAGGGCATCAGGAGATCAGAACACCAGGGAAACAGGAGATAACATCTTAATTTTGAATTGTATATGAAGGAAGGTCGGAATTTAAGGAAGATAACAAACGGTGTGGAAGGAAAAGGAGATGATTTTCAGTTCTTGGTGCTTCGTTTTTGTTTTTTCGGGTTTGCTCAAAATAAAGATTTGTATTGCCTGAACAAAGATTTCACCACATCGAAGTAACACAAGTCTATTAATACCCCGAAATAACAGGTGAATTTAATCGAATTCAATTTGGATTAAATACAAAAGGAATACAAATGAATCAAGAGAACGAAGGACTTTATTCCGTTTGCAGTGCTATTTTCTCAAGTACTTCAAATGCAACAAACCGTCTCAAAGCCATATTACAAATTGCTTTTGAGTTTCTTCAGGCAGATTCAATAACTGCCTATCGCTATGATCGCGTAACTCAACACCTTGAACTCACTGCCATGCCGGGCGTCCTCCAACGTGAGGTAATGCGCGGCCCTACGCTTGAACCCGTCTTTCAATGGGAAGAGGAAAAACTCACACCTCCTCAACTACCCAATTCCAAATGGTTTGAAAATAAATCAGAATATAAAGAATATATTACTCAACTGACAAATGGAAGACCGTCGAATAATCGAAGAAAATCCCCTAATGATTTTCGTAGACGTCAACTCAGCAAATATGAAGAGAACACAGACCTTTCAACCGCAAAAATTTGCTTATATAAAGGAATGGGGCAGACTGAAGACCGTGTTGGGATGTTGTTTTTTAATTTCCCGAAATTCCCAAACAATACAAATCCAACTTTTACACCACAACTTAAGTCTGCAATAATCTATATATCAACTCTTATTCGTGAAATATTAATTGAGGAGCTATACCATACTCAGAAACGCGGTATCGACTCTGGCATGCTACTGCGAGATGCTCTTAATATGCTAAGAATGACAGAAGACCATGCTTCAAGATTAACACCCGACATTGCGCACCAGCGTTCTTTACTATCAGAAGAATACCACAATATATTACAGATGCGAAAGGAAGCCTTATCTTCTCGATGCCATAGTAACTATAGTAAAATCCCCTATAAGGATATTGTCGAAAAACACCTGGAGATCCTGAATGATCTCGAAAGCAACTCCAACCACTGTCCAGAAGAAGATCAATTGCCAGAGCTTGAAGTGATTTCAAGTGATGTCCAACTCCTCAAGGTATGCGGCGACATCTGTCGTGCAGCATTGGGCACCTGTGAAACATTTGGCGGACAAGCTGACATTATTTTCGTCCTCGGTGGAAATGTTGGACGCAGAATCGCACCTCAGGACATTGCAGGATTCAGAGAAAATGATTATTTTTGGCTCAACTCTAAAAGTATTACAAATTACTGCCTTGAATCCGGTAAAGTTTTCGCATTGAACAATATCCGGCAAAAAGCACATCCTGAATTTCAAGAACGTTTAGAAAATGAATATGGAGCCCAACAGTATGAATCTCTTATTGTCGTCCCTATTTTTGATGTCGGACCATATCGCTGTGTACTTCGTCTAATGAGCAGTGACAGGAACTGTTTTCTCGATCATCATACGCAAGCTGTCCAGTTCACGGCATTCGTTGCTAAACACTCATTAAATATGTTACTACAGACATTAATGAGAAAGCAAACATCCCAAGGTATGTCCTTTTTTGCACAGGGTCAAACACTCGGCCCCAAAGCCAGCACGGAAGACCTTCTACGCCAGGCAATGAAGGTTTTAGGGGCAGAATATGCTATCTTCTGGTGTGTACCAGAAAAACCCAAGCCTCTCCCATTCGAAGCTTGTGTCTGGGTGCCTGTTTATTCGGATGTAAAGACACAATCTTATTGGTTGAACACCGATGCAGATCTCGTAAGGCCAGAAGGCATGACATCTTCAATATACCAATATGCGAAGAAAAAGAATAAGAGTGATGCTCTTTTTTGCGTTCACATACTTTCCGATTTACAAAAAAAATCGAACGCTTTCCCGGACTACTCATTTGAAGTCTACGAATGCGATTCGAATTCAACAATAGCCAACTCAGACAGACTTCTGGAATCAGGATGGTTTGGAAAAAAACGAAAAGACAATTTTCCCGGCATTGACAAGCCAATCCCATTAAATATGACAACCAATACACACCCTCATACACAGATTGGACTCGTTGTTGCCCAACACGGCAATCCTTTTGTCGTTCGTGGTGTTCTATGGATTGGATTTGACAGTCTCCGTGATCTGAATTGGTGGGAAAAAGCATACCTCCGCGGATTAGCCAATTATCTAGCTCAGGGAATCGCTACATCCGGGCTGGTTCTATCACTGCGCAGTTTTCGCCATTCAATTGAGAACCTTGCGACCTTAGCCTCTCCTTCGACAATTGACTTTTCTTATCCCAATGCCCCTGCAATCTCAAAGTCCGTGGCAGAGAACATCAAACAAGCGGAGAATGACCTTAATAAAGCAAGACTCGGCTGGGAAATGATTTCCGCTAAAGCTCGTGAAGTAAAGCAAATGTTATCATGGTCTCAACCGCAAATGACCAATCGAGACCACCACTCCCTAAAACCGCAGAGTCTTCAAAATGCCCTCAAGGGGGCATGGGCAATAGCAACAGATTTACGCAGCCGCCCTGATATGTTCCAAACGATCACCCCAGAAGAAAATGTAAGAATAGAAAAATGTAAAGATATGTACATTCTTTACTCAGAAAAGATTAATTCTGATAAAGAAGTAAGTAGTGGCAGCGTTGTCTATGCCGTCGCTACTGTGATACTACATAATTCTATCATACACGGGAAAAAGGGGCCCTATATTGCATGGGTGATTTCGGGACAGCCCAATATACAAATAATTTTTGGCAATGGCGGCAACCCTCCAAGCGAAGAAGATGATGTACTTCTGAAACCTGAAGCCCAAATGAGGTTTAACACATTGGATAGCGGAACAGGGCTTTGGTTTGCACGAAGACTGCTCCGGACAGAAGGGGGCAATATTTCTCTCTTGCGAAAACTGTCAGGTGAATCGCCGGGGCCCATCCCTTCCATAGTAAGAAAATGTAAGACATTTTATGAAATCATTTTACCTAAAGGAGATTAAATCCATGACAAAAGCCGTATTACATTTTGAAGACATTGAAAAGGTGACAGAAGAATTTAAAGATTTACTTAAAAGAAAAGGACTCGTTTTTGATGACAACCTGCTCTGGATGCCCTTCTCATATTTAACCCCTGATAATCCAGACAGCACTTCCACAATTCGCCCGGAATCGGAAGTAGCCAAAGACGCATTTAAGTGGATCGAAGAAAATAATCCTGAATATTTTGCTTGTATCGCAGATTTTCGGCCAGAATCGGGACATTCGCCTAAGTATAGTCAATATGGATTTGAGGTATTGAAAGAATTTGCATTTGCACATGGCGAAAAACAATTTAGTCCTCCCTTTTTTTCGAATTTTGAGGACATGATCAGCCATAAAAATATTCTAGTTATCTTTTTAACGGTTTATCCCGATGAAGTCATCTCATGTATCGAAAATGCTGGTCATTCTATTTCAATAATCAGCCCCAAAGATGATGATGGTAAAAGTGTAACAATTCCTCAAGCACTCTCGTATATAAAAGATTATCCTAAAAGAATCGTCTGTGCTGATCGTAGCGGAAATCCTGGTTGGGTCAGTGAACTAGTCGCTAAGTGGATTTTGCAAATTTAGCGTTTTTTACTCGTCGCCGGTGTCGAGGATGGACATGAAGGCTTCCTGCGGGATGTTGACCATGCCGATGGATTTCATTCGTTTTTTACCTTCCTTCTGCTTTTTAAGCAGTTTCATTTTTCGCGTGACGTCGCCGCCGTAGAGTTTGGCGGTGACATCCTTGCGGTAGGCACGAATGGTTTCGCGTGCGATGATCTTGCCGCCGATGGCGACCTGCAGCGGGATTTCGAACTGGTGCTTGGGAATTGCCCGGCGCAATTTAATCAGCAACCGGCGGCCGCGGGTTTCGGCCTTGGTGCGGTGGACGATCAGACCGAGTGCATCGACGGGCGTGCCGTTGACGAGAAAATCGATCCGGACCAGGTTGCCCTTCTCGAAGCTGATGAACTCATAGTCCATCGTCGCATAGCCCCGGCTAATGCCCTTGAGCTGGTCGTAAAAATCATAGACGATCTCGGCCAGCGGGGCCTTGTATTCCATCATCACACGCGTGGAACTCAGGTACTCAGTCTTGATCATCGTGCAGCGGCGGTCGTCGGCCAGCTTCATGATGCCGCCAATCGAATCGGTCGAAGTAATAATCTCCAACTTAACCATCGGCTCGCGGATTTCGGCAATCTTTTGCGGGTCGGGCAGCATGCTCGGCGAATCGATGCGAAGCGTCTCGCCACTGGTGTTGACAACCTCGTAGCTGACCGTCGGAGCGGTTTGCAGCACGTCAATATCGTTTTCGCGTTCGAGCCGTTCCTGCACGATTTCCATATGCAAAAGGCCGAGGAATCCGCAGCGGAAACCAAAGCCCAACGCCGGGGAACTTTGCGGCTCATAGGTAAAACTGGAATCGTTAATCGCCAGCTTCTCAAACGCGGCGCGAAGTTTGGGGTAATCGGTGCCGCCGCCGGGATAAAAGTCGGAAAAGACCATCTGCATCGGCGGTTTGTAGCCGGCCAGCGGCTTTTCCGCCGGCGTCTTGTCATCGGTAATCGTATCGCCGATGGTCACGTCGGACAGCTCCTTAATATTGGCAACGACATAGCCCACCTCGCCGGAACTGAGCGAATCGACGGAGGTCATATAGGGCGTCAGCTTGCCCAGGTCCGAGACGACATATGTCCGGCCGGAGCTCATGAAGCGGATTTTCTGGCGTTTTTTCAGCGTGCCTTCAAACACACGGACGTAGCAGATGACGCCGCGGTATTCATCGGCGAAACTGTCGTAAATCAACGCCGCGGTGGGTTTGTCGGTTTTGTCTTCCGGTGCGGGCAGTTTGGTGATAATGGCTTCCAGCAGTTCGTCGATGCCTTCGCCGGTTTTGGCGCTGATGGGAAAACAGTCTTCCATCCCCACACCAAGCACCTGCTCGACCTCTTCGATCACGCGGTCCGGCTGGGCCGCGGGCAGGTCGATTTTATTAATAACGCCGATGATCTCGCAACCGCTTTCGACGGCCAGATACGCATTGGCAACGGTCTGGGCCTCGACGCCCTGGCTGGCATCGACGACCAGCAGCGCCCCCTCGCAGGCGGCCAGCGCCCGGGACACTTCGTAGTGAAAGTCCACGTGGCCGGGGGTATCGATGAGGTTGAGCATATACGTTTTGTCTTTGTAGGTGTAGTTCATGGTGACCGAGGAAGCTTTGATGGTGATGCCGCGTTCGCGTTCCAGGTCCATGTTGTCCAGGAGCTGTTCCTTCATCTCACGCTCGGTGATCGCGCCGCTGCGCTCCATCAGACGGTCGGCCAGGGTGCTTTTGCCGTGGTCGATGTGGGCGACAATCGAAAAATTCCGTATATGTTCAAGACTCATTTAAACTTCATTCCTAATAATCATCGTTTCGGGAAACGAGGGATTATACTCAATCGGGCGGTCAAAAACAAGGCCAATCGCCCCGCCGAAGACCTTATTTTATCACGTTGGAGGCGATTTCGAGACGGAATTGTCAAGAAAATGATTGTTTCGCCGGGAATCTGCGGTTACAATGCCGCACTTACGGGGTGTAGCTCAGTTTGGCTAGAGTGCATGACTGGGGGTCATGAGGTCGCAGGTTCAAGTCCTGTCACCCCGAATATATTTAAGTCCTTATCTAAAAATGAGATGTGGACTTTTTTTGTGCGCACTGGCGGCCGATTCCAGCGACTTTTTTCAGCGCATCAAAAAACTCCGGCACGGAAACTTGTGCCGGAGTCGATTCTAAATAAAAGCGGGGATCTATTTCATCTCGCTTTATTCAGTACAGAAAGTGTCCGGATAACGCTGGCATTCGAGCCACTTGTTGGCAAACTCAGCAAAATCGGCCAGGTTAATGATGCAATCCTGAACGAAGTCAAATGCCGCCAGCGGATTGTCGGGATCTTCCACGCACACCCATTTATCAGTCGCAAATGTGACATAGAGATCGGCAATCTCAAGCGGTGTCAGGACTTTGCTGTAAATCCGGACATCGTCGATGAAACCGTCAATCGCCTGCTCGGTGCTGCGTCCGCCAATCGACAGCGGCGCTGCCGGCAGCGGATTGGCCGACAGGTCATAGACGATCGATTCGTTTTCGTCACCGTCGGTGAAAATCGTGTAGGTGGTTACGGCCGGATTGTAAACGGCAGTGAGCATGTGCCACTGACCGTCAGCCAGGTCGATGTCATTTTCACCGTCGCCGTTGGTATCGGCATATCCGTCAGCCCAATAATCGACTTCGTCGTCGGGATTCGTGAAGAACAACGCCCACTGACGTTCCTCGGCGTCAATGCCGAACAAATAACCGCCAATACCACCATCCAACTTGGAAAGGGGCAGTCTCCAGGTAAGACCTTCTCCAAGGATGGGGGTGTTGACCTTATACCAGAAGCTGACCGTAAAGCCAAGGCGATGGAAGTTAAAGAAGTCGGCATCGTCAATCGCGACATAGTCGCCGTCATTGAAGAACTGGATCGAGCCGCTGCCGTCTGGACCGTTGTCACTGACGAAGTTCGGATCGCCGCCGCCGACAACGGTGTTGGTGCCAATCGCACCGTCATGCGCGGGGGCTGTGGCGACCGAATCAGCAATCGAATCAGTCAGGTCACCTTCAAACTCCCAGTGTCCCATCAGACGCTGTGTCCACAAATACGCCGATTCGGATTGATCGGTATGGGGGCCGTTGGAGGCAATGCAGTAATACAGACCTTCTTCGGCCAGGGTGGCATTCGTCACCGTCAGTTTTGCGGTTGTCGCGCCGGAATAGGCCCCGGTATCCGTCAGCGGGTTCGGGTCGCCTTCTTTGTACCATTGATAGGCTGTAGCAGCGTTGTTTTCATCCACCACGGAAAAAGTACTGTTGGGATCGGCGGTGTCATCGACCGGATCGGTGATGGCCGGAACCGCAGCTTTGGTCGTGAAGGACCAGACGGGGCCTTCGATATTGTTAGGGTCGCCCGCAGCATACGCAACGCCGGTGCCGTTATCGAGACCTTCTTGAATCGTCCAGAAATACTGTGTGTTTTCGACCAGGTCCGTCACCGTCAGCATCGCATTGGGATCATCCATATCCGTGTGATCAACCGCATCCACATAATACAGGTTGGGGTCTTCCGGGCCGCCGGAAACATACACGTAGTGAGTCAGGATGTCAGGATTCATCACATTGCCGTTGACCGCGGCGTTTGGATCCGCCCCGGCCCACCAATTCAATGTCACATCGACAGCATTATCGCCCTGCAGCGTACCGACCTGGGTACTCCCGTCAGCGGGGGTCGGATTCGTGGCGGGATAATAATACACCGCTGTCACAATGGTGCTGCCGGGCACCGTGGCGGTGTCGATCAGGATGTCTGCCCCCTGTCCCGGGGTCAGACCATAGGCGGTCAATTCGCCGGTCGAAATCCATGTATTGATCGCTTCGGTGGCATCACCATAGGCCAGCGTCAGACTTCCGGCTTCAATGTCGATGTGAGCGTTATTTTGCAAACTGGCATTCATGTTGAAACCGCCGGTGACATAGACACTGCCGCCATGGATACTCATCAAACCGCCCAACCAGCACCAACCGGTTGCGGTTACCGACGCGGTATCGTACACATGCAATTCAGCAAATGGAGCCGTGGCGAACCACCAGTTATCGCCAATCAACAGTTCCGGAACAGTCAGCACGCCACCATTGAACACGCTGATCACAGAAGGGTTATCCGACGCACCAATGGGAGCAAATGCAAAGCCTGTCGAGACCAGACTGCCGCCATCGATATCCAGATCAATACCCCATTCGGGCCCAAAAACATCGCCATCGACGGTGGACATGACGGACGAATCAATCGTGATTAATGATCCGTTTGTCTGATCATTAATAATAATATTACCCTGACCAATCGCCGGAGGAACGCCCAAACTCCAGTTACCCCCTGTACCCCACAGGCCATCAAGGGCATTGCCGTTCCAGATATTGTCAGCCGATGCGACTCCAACGAATCCTGCCATGATCAGCAGAATTAAGACTTTACACCATTTTGTTTTCATTGCTCGCTCTCCTTAAAATAAAGTTTCTTCATCAAGATCAATCTAGAAGCCATTCCAAAAGCAGTTTTGAAACAGCTTCTCATACATTCTGTTTCACAGGTACTCTCTATAAAATCGCTAAGTATCTTCAACCTCATACTTTGTTTTCTTCTTAAGCGCACACCTCAAGCCCTTGGACATTCCGGGATCTTTTCCGAAATCGCCCTCAATCGAGACAATTATTTATCAGCTAATGCGGTGCTTACGATCTTCGCTGCTTCTATTTTTCACAGGCTATCGACAGGACAGCCTGTACTTGTTTTTTAAAACCAACCGTCCCCGGCCCAAGACCGGGAACGATTGATTCCTCCAGCTTAACCCTCTTTTCTAACCCTTTTCCAGTTATCTGCGGTGACGGAACATCGCCAGCGACCCCAGCCCCAGCAGCAGCATGGTTGCCGGTTCGGGAATCACGGCGGTGATGACAAGATCCCCGGTCGAATCATCAATGATGACATCCCCGGACCCGCCGAACCCCGTCAGGAACCCGTCGTCTTCCCATGCCTGGGCAGTTGCCGCAGTAAAGGTGTCATCACGAATGATCAACATTCCGTCTTCGATGTTAATGCCGGCATATCCATTGGCAGTGGCAAAATTCATTCCGCCGGCAATATCAACGGTGCCGCCATAGAGATTCATGGTGCCGCCCAACCAGGACCATCCTCTGGCATTTACGGTACTGGTATCATACACATTCAAGTCCACATACGGATGACCTGCAAACCACCAGTTGTCACCAATCAGCAGTTCGCCAACGGTTAATGCGCCGCCATTACTGACGTTGATAGTTGAATGTGCCGCATCGTCACCAATGGGAGCAAATGCAAAACCATAATGTGTCAGGCTTGCGCCGTCGACATTCAAAGTCGCTCCCCATTCAGGTCCATAAAAGTCACTCCAACCACCGCCGGGATCGCCGAATTCGGTGTTGATACTGACCGTTGCCACAGACGTATCACCTGCAAGTCCGACATTCCTGCCATCCACCGTCGGAGCAAGCGTATCCGGAACATAGCCCAGAGACCAATTGCTCGCAACGTTCCAATCACCCACACCACCGATCCAGTTGTTTTGGTCATCGGCTGATACACTGCCGAGCAGCCCGACTGCCAGCAGCAACATTACACTTAACCATTTTCTTTTCATCTTTCACTCTCCTCAAAAAAACAATTAAATATTAAGAAACTACACGACACCCACCTTCACACACTTCTATTTCACACACTCCACTTCTTCCAAGAAGTTGATTTATACACCTCTTTCATTGCCAAAGAAACTAAACTCGCTGCACAGACCTCTACGGCATCGTACCCAGTACCGCTCCATCGGCATAGGGCTGGGTATTGCCGAACCATTGTTCGGCAAACAACTGAACCGCAGCAAGATCATCGATCCAAGCGGCGGCAAACAATGCAAAGTCCTCCATATCCACAACACAGTCGGCATCCAGATCATTGCCCAGATATCCCCACGCGCCACATTGGTAATGCAGAAACTCCGTCGGCGTCAGCGCCCGGCCGGTAAAGCGAACCGTGTCGAGATTCCCCGCGATCTGATCAACCAGATTGTTATTATGCCAGCCACGGCCCAATGTCCATGCCGCATCGGGCGATGCCAGGGCATTGTCATTGCCCGCATTCAACGCTAGTGCCCCGACGACCTGTGACCCATTTCCGTCCAGCTTGTCGGCATACAGGGTCAACGTACTGCCGTCCGAGACCGCGGCTAAATAATACCATTGGCCGGCCTGAACCGTAAAATCAGCATCCAGCATGTAACGCTGCCCCCCCACCGTATAAAAATCCAGACGGAAGCGATCACTGACATCTTCCTTCTGGAAGTAGAAGTCCGACTTGACTGTCCCACTCGATGAACCGTCCCGTCCGATGAGTGTTTGCCAGCCGCTCAGATGATCCAGCTTGACCGCCAGTTCAATGGTCCAGGCGGCCGGCGACCAGTTGTCAATAAACGCATCATCCGTATAGGTATCTTCGAGTCCGTCAAACCGACCACTGAGCCCTGCGCCCACAGGCGTGACACCTTCTGCGGAAAAGGAGGCTCCGGTGATATCGTCCCAGGCATACATGTGATAGTCGTTGCCGGACAGATCAACGGTCCCCCTTTGCCCGGTCAGACCGGTATCATTCATCAGGGCTCCCGGCGTGCCGTCTTCAAAATCCCAATAGCCAATCACCCCGTCTTCATCCGGCGTAACGGAATCGCCTAAGACCGGCCAGCCGTTTGGATTCCAGCTAAGTTCATGCACCCGCAAAGCATGGGCTCCATTATTGAGTGCGTCATAGGCGTGAAAGGAAAAGAAGTCCTGGCCGTCCACATTGATAATCGAAGCATGGCCGGGACCGATCCATCGGGTGCCGCTGCCGACGAAAAGCGTGCCGCCGCCGTCCATCATATCAACGCCGCTCTGGTCGAAGTACGGACCGGTAATCGCGGCCGAACGTCCGACCTTAATTTTATACGTACTGTTTACCCCGTCACAACAAAAATCATGATTGACAAACAGATAATAATAACCGTTTCGATACACAATGCAGGGTGCCTCAATCGGGAAATAGGTTGTATCGGGATTCCACGCAAGCGAATACAACGTCGAATTTGCCGGCTTCAAGGTGGATGCATTGAGACGGACGAGTTTGATGCCGCCCCAGAAGGAACCAAAGCTCAGCCAGACCTGGCCGCTTTGATCGCGAATAAAAGCGCCGTCAATGGTATTATAAAACACACTGGTGTTATCGGCGGAACTGATAATCTCGCCTTCATCGACCCATTGATACAGGGGATCGTCCGGGTCCAGCGTGACATTGGAAAGCAGCGCAATCGTCGAAACGTTTCTGCCCCACAATGAGGCGGAGTAATTCATATAATACTTACCGTTATGGTAGAAAATATCCGGGGCCCAGAGATTGCTTACAACGTCCTCAGTGTCCTGGATTTTATCCTGAACCCACTGGGGGATGTCATCCAATACACTGCCGAGATATTCCCAGTTGTGCAGGTTTTTCGACCGACGCATCTCAAGGGTCTCGCCGGTCGAATAGACATAGAAATACTCGCCGGACTGAATGATCGTCGGGTCATGCGCCCAGAAAGCCTCTGAATCCACGATCTCCCCGGCAAAGCCCATTGCCCCGACCATCATCATGACAAACAAAAATACTGACGGTTGTCGAGCATTGATCTTCATCATTTTATTTCCATTCACCACACTCATTCGGACACATTTCCCCAATCACTCTTTTTCTTTAACCATTAAATACGGATCTGCAAATAAGCACCAATCACTGTCGATCGGCACCGGCGTGCCGTCTTCCAGCAGCCAACAGACATCCAGTCCGCCGTCGGTGGTCGCCAGTGTTAAAAATCGGTCCGTTGAAGAAATCGGAATCGCAATCTCATAACGCTCGTTGGCTTTCACGCCGTTTTCGTTAAAACGCAATTGGCCATCCACCAACACCCAGAAATCGGCATAGGGCAATCGCCCGGGGCCGTTATCGCAGATGCCGCACTGCGAGCGAAATTCAGTCAGCGTGATATTCGGATAGGCTTTGCGGATGGCCTCCAGATCAAAGGTGATCCCCAGATTCGAGTGCATAAAAATGCCGGGATGCCTGCTGTTTCCATACTGAAGGCCATTGAACCACAACTCCTGTGCCGGTTCCCCCAGCGGTTCAGGCAGTCGTCCGCCGTTGGTGACACCGGCCCAAGCCATACGGCACGTATCCGAAAACGATGTAAACTGCCTTCCGTCGGTTGCAATCGCGACCGGCCCGGCATCACTATCGGGAACAAAGACGCCGTCAATAAAATCATGCCAGGTCACGGGAACATAATACGAGTGTCCCTCGCGTGGATTCCAATCGGCAACATCCTTTAACATAAAGCTCTCTCCGGTCAGCGGATCCACGGCCGACCCGATCACCCCTGTTCCGAAGCCATTGCCCCCGCCGACAATATCGGCCAGATTGATCGGTTCACCCCGCCAGATGAGATTCTCGCCGGAATCAATCGTTCGCACAAACTCCATCGCCCGGAAAGCCAGTTCCTTAAACGCCGTTCCTTTAGCCTGCACGCGGCGAGCCTGATTTTCTTTCAGCACAACATCGGTTTTGACATCGTTGGTATCATCCTTCAACAGCAGGCTGGCCATGCCGCTGATCATATGCACTTCGGTCGCGCCGTTAACATCGACCCTGACGCCGAATTCGGTCCCTAAATCCACAATCCGCGAACTGGGGGTATCGACCGTAAAACCAGCCGAGCCTTTGGAGGAAACCGCATAGAGACGGCCGTAATTCAATGCGACCTGGTTGCTCCGGAGAAATTCAAATTCCGACGGCGCTTCGATCGTAATCTTTGTTTGATCGTCACACAGAAACTCCGCCACGCCCTTGGTTAAAATAATCGCCCCCTGATCGGAGGAGATGCGTACTCCCTCGACCATTTCAACGGACGCATTGGCCCACTGAGCCCGGATCGAATCGGTCAGGGTTGCGACCGGCTCTGCGACTTTTCGCGGCGGCACAAATCGCACATAGACCAATAGAAAGATCAGTGCCGCAATCGCCGCGACCACGGAATATAACGATGTTCGCTCAAGCCTGCGACGGGGACGCAACAATTGGGACCGGTCAATTCGGATCGGCTCCAACGCATCGTCGCCTTCCATCACTTTCGCAGGCGCGTTTCTCTCATCTTCAGCGAGACTTTCCCACCATTGCTCCTGCAAAACAGGATCCGCCACTTCCGAGGACGCGACAATGAGTTCGGGCCCCTCATCAAGTTCCACATAGAAATCAATCATTTCTTCATAGTAGACCTGATTTTCCGGCGCGGATTTCAGATAGCGATCTAACAGGGCAAACTCTTCGGCACTGACTTCTTCTTCCAGTGACCGGAGAATCAGTTCATTCATCGTAATTTTATCGAGATCGTTCATTCGGCTGCCCCCGACATCGAAAGACGCTTTTCAATGCACTCTTTTAACAGGTAATGGATTTTCGCCATGAGTTTATAGGTTCTAGACAACGGCCATTGCAGGTCTTTGGCAATATCTTTGATTTTCTGCTTTTCGGAGTAGCGCAGCTGAATCAGTTTATGATCGCGTTTGGAAAGTTTTTTAAGACAGTTGCCCAATGCGTTGGTTTTGTCTTTATCGCAAGAAGGCTCCTTTTCCGCAGACCCGGCCAGCGAATCGAAAACATCCTGACTGAAGTAAATCGGAGATTTCCTGGCCGTGTTTCGATACTGAAGGATTTTCAGACGTGCAATTTGAATGCCCCATGCAGAGAAGTTGGTCCCCATTTCGAACTGTGCAAACTTTTCCCACATGACCAGGGTTGTTTCCTGCATCAGGTCTTCGGCCACCACCCGATTCGGAATCAGACGCAGAATATAGCCGTAGATGCGGCTTTTATTCTCAAGGATAAGCCTCAAGAAATCCTCATATTCCTGTTTCTCATGATGCTCAGTCATATCCCGCTTCCTCTCGATAGAGTTACCTTCCCTATTTAGGTAATCAGCCCGTCCCTCAAAATTAGCACAAAAATCCCAAGAAAAAACACGTAACCATTTACGAATAATAATCTTACAATTTTTCTTTTTCTTCCAATAATCTTATAATACCTTCTTTGTCTACTTTTTATTGAAACTTGTACATCTAAAACGTCTTCGGCGTAAACACCCACTTTTATGTATAATATGCAATTCCGTTGATTTTGCACTGGACGTATATCATGAAAATTGCTATATTATTCGGCTCTTGACGTGTAGCAATAAGACATGAAACGCTTGAACATAAGATTTAGGAATAATCAATCATGGCACATAAGAAGGGACAAGGTTCTACCAGGAACGGTCGAGATAGCAATCCGCAGTATCGCGGCGTAAAACTGTATGGCGGCCAGTTCGCCAAGGCCGGTGCGATCATCGTTCGCCAGTGCGGCACAAAGTTTCATCCCGGTTTCAATGTCGGCATGGGTAAAGACTGTACGCTGTTTGCCAAAGTAGATGGTAAAGTCAGTTTTCGCGGCAAAAAAATCGACATCATTGCCAATTAAGACGCTTGCGGCGTCTTAACAATGGTGTTTTTCGAGCGGTTTTTTGATACTTTCAGCTCTGATCGACCGATCAGAGCTTTTTTTGTCGCAAAAAAAGACATATATTGCGCCAAAGCTGTTATAATGTTTATCAGATAAACCAAATCCAATTGGGGGCAGGGATTGAAGAGAACATTGAAGCTGACAAAGTGCTTAAATTTGAAACAGAAAACGGCGACACAAAAATGTCCGATAATAACTTAATTTTGGCAATTGGCATCATTAAAATTAAAAAAAGTTGAATTTTTTAAAGTTTAATGGTAAAATTCTTCTTCCAACTGCCATTATACTAGTAGAGGGGCAGAAGAAAAAGAGAAAAAGAGAACTGTAAACCGAAGAATAAGAGAAGAAGCACAGGAGTACAAAATGATTAAATTTAGCTGCAGTAATTGCAGTCAGGCTTATCGTGTGTCGGATGAGTATGCCGGAAAGCGTGTCCGGTGTAAAGGATGCAATCATATTAATACGATTCCTCAGCCCGAAACCGATACCGCCGGTAGTGGTGACAGCATTGCCGCTTACAACAACCTGCTACAGGAGTTGTTGAAAGCTGAAAAACAAGCACCGACCGTCGAACTCGAATCCTAAGACTGCAATCATAAGTTCAAGCAAGCCGCCTGCCGTGAACCGGCAAGTGCGGCTTGTTCCCTATTTCTCTTAAAACATCAATTTCCCTGTAGCAATCGGCCTGTTTCTTTTCTATCATACCGTTTTTGATTACTTTTGATGAGTTAATCTATGCGAACTGTTCGATTTTATTGTCAGACAATTGACCCACTCTCCCTCCTTGACTCGGTCGAATCGCATCACCTGTCACGGGTCTTGCGTCTGCCGGTCGGCGCTGCCGTGGAACTGTTCGACGGGCAAGGCACGCTCGCCGAAGGCGTTGTCGAGAACATCACACGACAACAGGTCACAATCCGCACCGGTCGGACTGAGCACAACACCCCGCGTCAACAGGGGCGAATCATTTTAGCCGTCAGTTTTGCCAAGGGCCAGCGATTCGACTGGCTGGTTGAGAAATGTACGGAACTGGGTGTCGATCATATTGCCGCGGTCCAGTTTGAACGAACGGTCAAACTGGGCAAAGCCTCTTCGCTGCAGCGACTGGAAAAAATCACCCTGTCAGCCGCGAAACAATCGGGGCGACTTTTCCTCCCCGACCTGACCGGCCCGGACAAACTCAAAGCGACGGTTGAATCTCTGCAGTCACGGTACCCCACTTGCCAATTCATCTACGGTGATCCCGATGCAACCATTTGTCCTGACAGTGTGCCCCGCCCTGCGCCCCTGGACACCGTGATTCTTATCGGACCCGAAGGTGGCTTTACCACAAGCGAAACAAATTATCTGAACTCGCTCAACGCACTACCGGTGCGGATTAACGACAATGTGCTGCGTGTGGAAACCGCCGCGACAGCATTCTGCAGCCTTCTGGCCCACCAACGGATGCTATAAGCCAATTCTGATTTTGCATGCGAATCCCCGGGTGAAGGCCGTTCGTTGCGAGGCCGACAATCTAAAGTTAAACTGTTTCATCGACTCGCCCGCACAGCCGTCGGCGTTTTTTTGAGAGACTGTTATAATTTTTGCTTTTTTTTACGCAACTGACCAATGCCCGCTTTCGTAGTAATGTTTGAAAAGACACCTTTAGAATGGGAGCGGACGATGGACAAATGCAAACACAATGGTCTGGCCGAGGAATTGACGGGCTTCTTGATGAAGCTCAACGAAGGTAAAAGTGACAACCGAATCCGCAAAGAGGCAACCCGCCTCATTACCCACATCACGCCCAAGGATATTGCCCGTGCTGAACAGCGGCTGGCCCGCAACGGTTTGCCTCTTAAGAAAATTCAGCAGCTCTCCGCGGCGTTTGTATTGATGGGTGTGCTGGAAGGCAACGAAGACGGTCTTCGCTCGCGGCTGGGGCCCCATCATATTCTGCGAAAGGTCATGGCTGAGCATGAAATGATGCGATGCTTTCTGGCGGATCTGGAAGACGTGGCCCTGCAGATTCAGCAGGTCGAGCGTCTCGGCGCCACCAGCCGGGAGTTCATGCGGCTGGCGCATATCGTCGAGCACCTGAACTCGCTGGAAGAACATATGGATCGCGAGGAGGATGTGCTGTTTCCGGCGTTGAAGAAACACGGATGGAAGAGCCTCTTTGAGCATATCGAAAGCGAACACATCCATATCCTGATGTCGATTAACGACCTGGTGAAACTGGTGATGGCCTTTGACAAAATGCCGTTTGGCACGTTCAAGACGCGGCTGATGTCAACGGTGCGATATCTTTGCCCGCTGATGCGGGAGCATTTGTTCCGCGAGGACCGGGCCCTGTTTCCGCTGGCGGTCTCCATGGTCAGTGATGACAAGGTCTGGGACCACCTGCGCAAAATCTGCAACGAAATCGACTACTGCGGCATCCACCTGTAACAAGCAATGTGCCCATTATAACCATTCACTCGCATCGGGTACAAACGCAGCTGTATTGATCCTGTCTTTTGCGCAATTATTTTAACCGCCAGTCACAAAGAAAAAGCCGGGACACAGTAAAGCATCCCGGCCGGGTGAGGAAAACTTAAGCGAAGCCTATCGACATTGTGTTTAATGATTACTCCAGCCAATCATCCGTCAGTAACATGAGGTCTTCAAGGTCTATGATGCCATCGCGGTTGACGTCGGGCGGTTGATTTTGGGCGGTTTGCATCCACGCAGCAGCCAGCGTGGCAAAATCGCTCAGATTGACATTTCCGCTGTTGTCCAGATCGCACAGCAGTGCCCACCCGGGCGGCGCCATGCTTGCTTCGGGCGTGCCGCCGTAAGCACCCATATTGATACGGATGTTTTCGCCCCAGCGATTCATCGGATCGGCATCCAGCGTGATCGGTTCGTCGCCCAGCGGCATGCCGGGATTGCCCGCATCGATGCAGGGGCTTGTCACATCATCCCAGGTCCACGCTTCGTCGACGACATCCCATCGCCAGCCAGCGGATTTCAAATGATAGTCGCCGCTTAAGGCATCAACAAACAAGGGATCATCGGATATATTACCCAGACCGCCGCCAGTCCAATCCTGAATGCAGCTATACTTCGGCGTTGAACTTTCAAAAAGCTGATTGCCTGAATTCTCAGCTAGATTATCCCATATAATGTTATTTATCACCGATCCTTGAGATCGACACATACCGCCTCCATCACGCCCAGCTCTATTACCCATAATCGAGCAATTGATTATCGATCCATCACAACCATACAATCCACCACCATTTGATCTTGCATAATTGTCCATTATCAAACAATTCAAAATCACGCCATTACAGCGAATCAATCCGGCACCAGAACTATTGGTTCGGTTTCGCATAATCAGACAATCGCTAATCAGCCCGTCACAACCCCACATCCCCGGCCCGGTATTATGCATATAATTATCAGCAACAATACAACCGCTAATCGGACCATCACAATCAGCCACCGCTCCACCATATCCATATTCATTAACATTTCTGTTTGCACTAATAATGCAATTGGTAATCGGACCATTACAGCAATACAGTCCGGCACTGCAATTTGTTGCTTTATTTTGGCTGACTGTGCAGTTGGTAATTTCTCCGTGACAATATGCCAATCCAGCGCCTCTTGCCGCAACATTATCGATAATTCTGCAATTGCGAATTGTCACATTTGTTCCATTACCGCAGATCCCACCGCCAGACCGACTGCTGGAATCCCAGTCGTCATCAAAATATTGTCGTCCACCGGTAATCGTGAAACCCTGAAGCACACAATCGGGTGTTTCCGTACCGAAGAAATAAACGACACTGTCATGATAGTTGAAAGCATCAATCACGGTCTCTTCGACCACGGTCGGTTCCTGGGGATCTATTGACGTCAGGATGATATTTTTCCCGTTAAAATGAATACTCTCATCATATCGACCGGGTAATACCATCACGATTTCGTCGTCCTGAGCGGCATCGATTCCATCCTGGATTTTTCTGAAAGGATACAACACTGTCCCATCAACCAAATTTGGATCATACGGACCATTGTCATCAACATAGTACGTTGTCTTTTCGGGAACGGATACAACCACCAGTTCAACGGTGATTGCTTGAGGACTGTTTTGAGCATTAGGATCAAACACATCAAAAGAACCGATATGACGCCCAATCGGTAATCCTACAGCATCCACCGATAATACAATGTCCGATGTCTCGCGGTAAGCCAGCGTTTCATCGGGCATGCTGACATTTAACCATGTCGGCATATGGGTCACATCCGGATATCCGCTTAGATTTTGGACACCAAGATTCTGTATTGTCAGAACCTGATCACTGATGTTGGCTTGTCCTTCAAAGGCAGCAAAGGAAAAGCCGCGTTGTGAGATGATATGTAGAAATGCCTGATCCGGATCCACGTGGGATTCGTATGCACCCATATCCGCAACGGGGGATCCGTCGTTATCACCGTCATACGGCCTTGAATTTCCTTCGATATCCGTATCCGGCCACAAGTCATCTGTTAGATTCAAACCAGCATCAACGCAGACAGAATCCGGCAGCAGATGGCAATCCCATTGCGTAACGTTGTCAGAAACGGCATCGACAAAGCGTGGATCGTCATCAATATTGCCCGTTCCACCGCCGGTCCAGTTTTGGATGCAGCTATATTGAGGTACCGAAGAGCCATACAGTTGATCATCTGTAAGCCCGACGTTACCCCAGATGATACAATTGGAAATCTCGGCTGTACAATTACAAAGAGCCGGTCCCCGTACATTGAGATGATTACCGATAATCGTACAGTTGGCAATCACATTTTCACACCCCTGGAATCCGCCTTGCCAATTACGAGCTACGATACAATTAAAAACTGGTGTTGAACAGTAATAAAATCCGCTGCCGGTATTGTCACTTACAACACAATTTATAATCGCAGGATCATCAACCCAGCTACCATACGAAAGGCAACCTGAAAATCCATGCCCCACATTTCCACGCACTGTGCAATTTTCAATCCGGCCATCACATCCTGTGAAAGCGTTTCCGATATTATCACTGATTGTACAGTTGATAATTGAGCCTCCGCAAAGATATAATATACCAGAAGATTTAACATTGATATTCTCCGAGATCGTGCAGTTAATGATTGTACCACGACAAAAGAATAAACCAGATGTTTCGCAGTTGAAACCTCCGATATTTCCGGTAATCGTACAGTTCCGAATCGTTGCATCAGTTCCATACACTCCACAGTCACAATTTGTTATTGTAAAACCCTGGATGACATTATCTGGATAACCAATTCCCCCCTGTATTCCAAAGCGGCTTTCGCCACCGTTAATAATAGTAGCAGCCACCACATTGGGATCATCCGGATTTGAAGATGTCAGAGTTAGGCGGTTTTTCCCACCTATATTAACTTGTTCGTAATAGACCCCCGGCATCACCTTAACTATATTTCCCATCACTGCAACGTCAATCGCTCCCTGGATACTGTCATAAGGATGGTCCTCCGAGCCATCCTCATCCGGATCGCCGGCGTTGTGAACATCCACATAGATCACCCCCATCACAGACAAAGTAACCTGGATTGTTTTGGAAGCGGCCTGACCGGACAAGTCGACAATCTGAAACGATGTGTCGTGTTGCCCCAATGATACGCTATTGGCATCGACTGATAATACGATATTCTCACTTGCATCGTATCCGAGACTGCCGATTTCGGGAGCCACCGACAACCAATCCGGCAGGACAGCCGGGGCAATATACCAATCCAGAATCCCCCCTCCCTTATTGGTAATTGTCAACTGTTGCGGCTGTGGATTATTATCCGTTTCACCACATATAAATGACACCTGAGTTTTCGACACACCGATTATCGGCCCCACGACCTCCAAATCGATCGTGATCGTTTGAGGACTGTTTTCTGCAACCGAATCGCTTGCTTGAAATGTATACGTGTATTGTCCCCCTGATAAGCCTTCAGTATTTACTGATACGATAACCTGGCTAGTTTCATTATGGGCTAAAGTGTCACCGTAGATGGAGAGTGTTAACCAGTCCGGTTTATCCGTTAAATCGAAGGCCCAATTTAAGATACCACCGCCGGGATTGGAGACGATGAGTGTTTGACTTCTAGAACCGACGCCTTCTTCATACACTGAAAATGTAAACGTCTCTGAGGAGATATCTAATTGCGATCCAATTACTTCCACGTCAACCGTCACTGTCTGTAATTTGCTTTGTACAGCCAAGTCGCCTATGTTAAAGGTATAACTGTATAGACCGCCTGATAAACCGGACGCATCCACCGAGATACTGACCGTCTCTATTTCATTGGGTTCCAGACTTCCGCTGACCGGTGACAGGTCCAACCAATCGGGTAATGTTAATGCCATCTCACCGACGTCGACAATTGACCAATCCAATGTCTCCAGAGCAGTATTGTGAATTTTCATCGTCTGGGCAGCAGGATTTTCACCATCTTCCAAGGCAATTTCAGAAAAACATACCGGCTCCACGATTAAATAATTAGGGTCAGATGCCCAGCCTATCGCCGACAGCATCATGAAGCCAATTATCCACAGTGTCATCATTTTTGTTTTCATTTTCCTCGCCTTTCTTAGAATTTGGTATAAAGGTATAAGTTCAAAATACCCCCCCGGGTGTCCTTTTGCCGCCAGTATACTTGCGGCCTATGTTCGCCCTTTTTCCACAAAAAAACATGGCCGCCGTTGGTTACTGTCCAAAAACGCGGGATTTCGTTACGCTTTTTGGAGAAATTTTATGTTTTTTCTGAAAAAAACTTTTTTTGCGTAACGAAATCCTTACATTGTGGACAATACCGTATAAAGAGAGACTAACGATCGTTGAAACGGCATCCTATGGATCATAATTCTGAAACACTTGCGCTGGTCCGCCAGGCGGGCATCGGCAACCAGGCGTGCATGGAGAAACTGCTGGAAGTGACGCGACCCCGGCTGTTTGGGTATCTTCTGCGCCTGACGATGGACTATCATCTGACCGAGGATATTTTGCAGGAAGTCCAGACGGAGATATTGACATCACTTTGGAGACTGAATCAGACCAATCGTTTTTGGCCGTGGATCTATAAAACCGCCTGGGGGAAAGTCCAGCACCACTACCGCGATACCCGGAAACACGAAACCATTTTTTTATCCAGCGTCGAGAAGGACTTTATTGATGCACAGCACCACACCCTGCAGGAAAAGGACGAGTCCTTTTGCAATGACACGCAGACCGAGCAGCTCTTTGAGACGATTTACGGGGCGATGAAAAAGGTGGGGCTCAAGCCGCGGAATGTGCTGACGATGCGGTGTTTTGAAGAGATGTCATTTCAAGAAATCGGCGAGTTTCTGGAGTGTTCGGAAACCAACGCGCGAGTGATGTTTTTCAGGGCCAAACGCAAACTCAAAAAACAACTGCGTCGTAAAGGCTATCGACCGAATAAAATGCTTGTGCCGGCTATCGGATTATTCGGCGCTCTCACCTCCAAAACCACCTCGGCCACGACAACGGCAGCGGCGGTTTCCAGCACATCGGTTGAAGTCGGCTTTTGGCCGTCCGTGATTGGATTTCTGACCACCAAGACGGGGCTGGTGCTGTCCAGTTTATGCAGTTTCTTTGCGGCGTGGTTTACGCTGGCGAACCTGGGGACGATCGTGGTCGTCACCGTGCTGCTGTCGCCGATGATTCTGATTATGATGTTATCCTTTGCCTATCACCACAGGTAATTTAAAAACCCTTCCAAGAACGGGCAACCTCCGGATGCCGCATCAAGTCCGGCATGAGAACGATTCAATCGACCCAAATCCAAGCCTTTACAGTGTCAGTCAGAGGCGTTTAGTATTTGCTGGTGACGTAGACGGCCTGGGGGGCGAGGAGATTGGGCAGGAGGTGTCGGGGGCGGGCGGAGTGTTTGCCGAGCGGTATTTTCTGTTCGACCTTGATACCCTGCTCGGCGCAGAAATGGTCATAATCCTTCAGCGACAAAAAGTGAATATTCGGCGAATTGTGCCAGCGGAACGGCAGTTGTTTCGTCTGCGGCGCGTGTCCCTTGAACATCAACTGCAATCGGCAGTTCCAATGCGCGAAATTCGGAAAGCTCACGATCACCCGGCGGGCAACGCGATGCAGTTCGTCAATCACTTTCTGCGGGTCTCTCAACGTCTGGATCGTCTGCGACAGCACCGCATAGTCAAACGTGCCGTTCGGATACAGATCGAGCCCGCGTTCGATATCGCGATGCACCGCCGACACCCCGCACTGAACACAGTGAATCACCAGGTCCTCGTCCAGCTCAATGCCTTCGGCAACAACATTTTTGTCGCCGATCAGCCGGCACAGCAGCTCGCCATCGCCGCAGCCTAAGTCCAGCACACGCGAATCGGGCTCAATCAGCGAATCGATCAGTTCATAATCAACGCGGGCACGTTTGGCGTGTTCATGATGACTTGTTTGCGTTCCGCCGCCGGCACATTTTTCCGGCAGCGTTCGCTTGGACGTGCGAACCCGGTGCCAGGTCGCATCCACGAACCCGCCTATCAAACGGCCCAGCTTTTGCGATTCCAGCAAAAACGCATCGTGCCCATAGGACGATTCGATATTGCAGTAGGTCACGTCCTTGCCCTCGGCGGCCAGCGCCTCGACGATCTCTTCGGACTGCGCCGGCGTAAACAGCCAGTCGCTGGAAACACTGACGATCAAAAACCGGCAGCTTGCATTGGCAAACGCCTGCTTGAGTGTGCCGTACTCACGCGCCAGATCAAAATAATCCATCGCCTTGGTCAGGTACAGATAACAGTTCGCGTCGAATCGTTCGATGAACGTGCGGCTTTGATAGTCCAGATACGTCTCAACGGAAAACTCCGAATCCAATTCGTAATGATAGTCCTGGGCCTTGCGCAAATCGCGACCGAACTTGGCACGCATGGATTCCTCGGACAGGTAGGTAATGTGTCCGATCATCCGGGCAATGCCGAGGCCGCGACCGGGGCCGGGGCCGTCGTGATATTGGCCGTTGTTAAAATCAGCATCGGCTAAAATCGCGTTGCGGCCGACCGCATCAAAAGCGATGGACTGTGCGTTCAAGCGGGTCGTCGAAGCAATACACAACGCCGCATCCATGAACGCCGGATAGGAAGCCGACCATTGCAGCACCTGCATACCGCCCATGGAGCCGCCGATGACGGCCAACAGGTGACCGACGCCCAGCTTGTCCAGCAGCAGCTTCTGGACATGAATGGTATCTTCAATCGTAATGATCGGAAAGTCCATACCGTACGGCTTGCCGGTGGCGGGGTTGACTTCCGACGGGCCGGTGGTACCGCTGCAGCCGCCGAGAAAATTCGAGCACACGACAAAATACTTGCGCGTATCAATCGGCTTGCCCGGGCCGACCATGATATCCCACCAGCCGGGCTTGCGATCGTCTTCGCTGTTGTAACCGGCCACATGGGCATTGCCGCTGAGCGCATGGCAAATCAGAATGGCGTTGTCTTTCTGCTCATTCAGCTCGCCGTAGGTTTCATAGGCCACATCAATCGGGCCCAGCGATTTACCGCACTTGAGCTCCATCGGCGCATCGGCTTCAATCACACGGATCACGTGTGTCTGAACAATGCCAACGGAATTTTTATGATCGGTTTCGGTCATGTGTTAACAAGCACCGTTTGAAACAGGATTAAATTAGTCGTCCAGAATCGCTTTCTTGAATTCGTCGAATCCCATCTCGTCAATCAAGGCGCCCAGGCGACGATGTTTCTTCTGACCTTTTTCACCGTAGAATTTGATCACCTTATTGATAATCGCCAGTGCTTCTTCGGTGGTGACATCCCGCGTCAATTCCTGCGCCAGGCGTGACCGGGCGCCGCCATTGCCGCCAACGGTGACCATCCATCCTTTGGTAGTCCCAATCAGACCGACGTCTTTGATACAGTTTTCCGCACACTGATTGGGACAGCCGGAAACACCGATCTTGAATTTGCCGGGGAGTTCGAGACCGTGATATTTTTCATCCAGCAGCAAACCAAGACCCAGGCTGTCCTGCTGACCACGTTTGCAGAAGGTCGTTCCCGGGCAGGCTTTGATCGACCGCACACACAGCCCGACCGCCGCCCCGGGCGACATTTCCAAATCCTGCCAAACGGCATCAACCTGTTCTTCCTTGATCCCCACCAGCGCGATGCGGCTGGCACTGGTCACCTTCACCGCGGCAATATTATATTTATCGGCCACATCGGCCAGCTTTCTCAGCGTATCGGTCGAAACAACCCCGCACGGCAAATGCGGAGCAACCGCATAGGTTTGTTTATCCCGTTGAATAATGGCGCCTTTTTCGCCGTCTTCCAGCATCTTACAGACTCCCAAATAGTACTTTGATTGACTTCTAAGAACACATTTCAAAATTAAGGCTGTTCATTCTATGCAATCATCGCAGTAAATCAATCTCTATTTTGCCGAAAGAGTCGCCAAGTCTGCTAAATGCCTGCAGGCAGAACCACCGTAAACGTCGTCCCAGTGTCCACATCGGAATCAACGCGGATATCGCCACCTAACATGTCCAAAATACGCCTTACAATCGTCAGCCCCAATCCCACTCCCTCACTTTTACTGCCGGGGTGAATTTGGTGAAACATCTCGAAAATCTTTGCCAGATGGGCCGGATCAATACCAACTCCATTATCTCGCACCACATATTCAACCGTCCCGTCGACTCGGCAACCGGTCACATGAATGTGAGGCGTCCTGTCCGGGTGACGGTATTTCATGGCATTATCAATCAGATTCGTGAAGATTTGATCCACCAGCTTTGCATCACTCCTGCAGGACGGCAGCGTCTCGATTTCCAGTTGCGTATCCAACGACGTCAATTGATAATGGCAGGCGTCCTTGACTTTTTTCAACAATTCATTCATATCCAGCGTTTCAGCATGCGTCACCGCAACCCCCAGTCGAGAGAGTTGAAGCAGGCCATTAACCAGCCCCTTCATCTTCTCGGCATTGGTTTTAATAAAGCCAAGGCACTCGGGAATTTGCTCGGTCAAGATACTCGAAATGCGAGCCTGTTTTTCCGGTGAATCCGGCTCAGCCAGTGTCTCAGTCAGCCATTTGCATCCCTGCTCCAGTTCACTGGAAAATCCCTGCAGGTTAATCAGCGGTGACCGCAGATCGTGCGAGGCAATATAGACGACACTTTCGAGTTCTTCATTTTTTATCGCCAGCGACTTCATCAATGCTTCACGCTGCTGCTCGTCGTCCCGGCGTTTGACCTCGGCACAAACCCCCTGCCAGATGAGGTAACCGCTGATGCCGGTGACAATCAGGAAAATAACGATGACACTTTTCTCCATCCGACGGGTCATCGTCGCAAGCTCAGCCTGAATATCCTCCAAATAAATGCCCGAACCAATCACCCACTCCCACGGTTCATAGAGACAGACATAAGACAACTTGGGCACATCGGTTAACGGATCATCTTTCCATTGCCACATGTAATCGACATAGCCGGCATGCTCGGGACTGGCGGTTACCTTCTTATTCATTTCAAGGATCAAAAACTTCCCGCGTGAATCTTCCAAGCCGGAAATGTCCTGATTCTCCAAGTCACGACGATAGGGATGCATGATCATAACCGGCCGCAGATCATGCACCCAGAAATAATCCTTCTTCTCGGGACCATAGCGCATGGCGCGAATTCGCTCCAGCACCCGCTCCTGGGCCTGCTCCAGCGTCAATTCACCCATGTGGTACCGCTGGTCATAATGCTCAACCAGCGCGTAAACATTCTCGGTCAGTTCCTTAATCAGTTGTCGCTTTTGTTGCAGGAAATTCGCCTTAACCGCCGGCAGCAGTACACAAAAAAGCGCGCCCAGAAATAACAGAATCGTCAGTCCTGCCGGCACAATCACATGCAGGACAATACGTTTCCAAACGGATGAACCTTGCTTATTCTCCAACGATGTTTACTCCTTTAAATATCTTTAATAATGCATCCAGTTGGGCTGCTCAATAGTCGGTCAGATGGACAAACTCGGCATCTTCCAGCCAACGGTCGGGCTCCGTGACAAAATCCACCAGACCTTCGAGCAGGTGATAATGCTTTTTCTCTTCATCCGCCAGCACATTCAAAAGCTGTTTTTGCTGGGGCTGCTCTTCCTGGTCCGCACGGTCCTGATAGAAACTAATACTTTTTTGTTCCAGCTCCATGGCGTGCTGATACATCGCGGCTTCATTACCGGACAGGTCCACCGATTCGCCGAACTCCTTCATTTGCTGAAAGACATTTTTGGCGGTTTCCAACACGGTCGTCTCGGACATCCCGCAACTGCCGGTCCGGCTCTGCGTGATGATCTGCTCATGCTTTTGCTCATCGTCGGCCAGCATACTCAGAATAGTCTGAAGGCCTTTGTGAGAGGTTTGGGAGGCCAGATCAAGGTAGTACTGCCGCCCATCACGTTCCATTTGAATTGCAAATTCAAAAATATCCATGTGCCCAGTCTCCTAAAAAGCGTGATATTATTGAATATCTTAGTGGTTTTTACTGAAAAGTTCCAAATAATTTCAAAAAAGTTGTATTTTTCTCATCTTTTGCTAGAATTCCCAGAGATGTCAATGCTCACTATTTTAGAGAGACCACCCGAGCATGAAAACCCCTTTACAAAAGCTAATTAAGATTTCGAATCGGCTGGGCAGTGATCGGTCGCTGGTGCTGGGCGCTTTCGGCAATACGTCCGTCAAAACCGATGACGGTCAGTCCATGTACATCAAAGCCAGCGGCACCTGCCTGAAAGAGATGACCGCCGACCGCGGCTGGCGGAAACTGAAAACGCAAAAGATCATCGACATTCTCAATGACAGCACGTTTCAGCAAGCCAACTCTGCCGAGAGTGAGACAAAAATTTCCACATCACTAATCAAAGCCTGCTGCGATGACAAACCCGACACGGTAAAGCCCTCAATCGAATCCTTTTTTCATGCGATTCTTGATCCGTGCGTCGTTCACCTGCACCCGGAAGCGGTCCTGGCGGTCGCCTGTGCCAACGACGGGCAACAATATATCGAGGAGCTGTTTCGCCGCAAAAAGCATCCCCCCCTGTGGATTCCGTATGTGGGGCTGGGATACGCGTCCGCCAAAGAAATGCAGCACCATATCACGGCCTATGAAAAACAATACAGTCGCCGCCCCAATGTGCTGGTGATACAGAATCACGGCTTGGTCATTAGTGAATCGTCTCCCAAAGCCGCACTGCATCGAACTGAAAAAACGATGAAGGTTTTTGAAAAGGTCTTGGTAAAACTCAATGCCAAACATAATGAAACGGAGCATCCGGAGGCCATCCGAATCGCTCATGATATCCGTGCGGCGATCGTTGAGTCCACCGAAGCACGCATCAACACCGCCCATTTCCACGATTCAACCGTGACGGCCTTCATGAATTTACCGCGGGCTCGCGAACTTTGTCAGGGCGACCCCATGACCAATGACGAAGCGGCCTTTACACATGGACCGCCGCTGTGGCTGGAAGAATCGAGCCCGGAATATATCGCCGACGCCATCGAAACAATCGCCAAAACCCGCAGACC
This sequence comes from Anaerohalosphaeraceae bacterium, assembly GCA_963675155.1. Classification (GTDB taxonomy): domain Bacteria; phylum Planctomycetota; class Phycisphaerae; order Sedimentisphaerales; family Anaerohalosphaeraceae; genus 4572-13. Next base: position 4,299,158 of record OY775912.1, read on the forward strand.
CGTCCCACGCGGATTTTTGGTAAAAAACGCCGGACTGTTTGTCGCGACGCCGAGCCGGGATCTAAACATGATTGCTGATATCTGCCGGGCGTATATGCGAATTCGGGCCACCGCCGACCAATTGGGCGGCCCCCGACCCATCCCCCGAAACCTCCTCGATCAATACGCCGAGCCGACACAATGATACCTATTTATCGCCCCTTATCTTGTAAATACTGAGCCGCTCTGCCGGTGAGTTTGAGATAGTGGTCCGACGGCAAACCTTCATAATCGACAAAATCACCGACCGGTGGACGGTTCGTACATTTAAAGATGGCGGTGCCCTCATCAACTTCATCAAACATCGCGACGTAGGCCATGTTCATGCCGTATTTTTTGACCTGCTGAATCTGGCTCCAGAAAAACTTCCCCTTTAGCCGGGGGATCTGGTTGAGCGGCGTTTGCCCCTTATGCAGATTGGTCCAGCTAAATCCGGGAAAGACAACCGCATAATAATCCTTGTCTCGCTGCCGGCACCAGTTTAAATCAGCCGGCCAGTGTGCGGCAAAAAACGACTCCGCAACCTCCGGCGAATGATAGCGTCCCACGTTCCACGGGCTGATGATCTGGACATATTGCTCGAGAAGCTGAATCCGTTCATCCTCCCATTTGACCCAGTCGTTCGGCACGCCCAGCATAATCGTACATCCGCCGTTTTCTTCCTTTTTGAAAAATTCAAACAGCTCTTTTGTCGCAGCGGCATCGAATTGGCGGTGCCCGAACCCATATCCCCACAAGGCCACCACCGGATGCCCCCGATGCTTCAAATAGGCCGGCGTCTGTGTCAGTTTCATCTCGTTGACCAGCCGGGACCAGTCTTTCATGATAATCTCAACGGATTTCCGGTCAAAGTTAACATCGTACATCACCGCATAGGCGCGTCCGTATTGATTGGCCCCCTCGCGGCAATGAGACAGGACCGCACAGGTCCGCTCATAGTTCCAGCCGGACAGTTGACCGATGACACTGCCGAACCGCTGAACAAAAACCCCATCGATACCATACTCGGCCATCCACTCGAAATGACGCAGCACGGTTTTATTAACCGTGGAGCTGAATACATGTGCCGTTGAGCCATCCTTATGATGATAGTTTGTTGGAAAAAGTTCGTCCTCATCGAATTCACTCACGTCCGGCCAGAGATCCACTGAACACCGCGGCGGAGTCTTGTCCACGCCCCCCCAATGCACAAAGCCCGCACCGTACCCATCACCGCGAGCCATAAACCACCCTTGGTATCCGCACATAACCTTGTTATAAAGGGTGTCCGTATCAGCCCCTTTTTTGATCGGGCCGTCATAGGGCACCAGCGATTCGGACAACGGCATCGCCTTGTGAAGGAGTTGTTGGTTTTCGCTGTCTTGACAAAAAGCAAAAGCCGTAAACCAGCACACAATAAGAAAACAAATCGTGGACGAAAGAATATCCCGCATAAACAAAACCTTTCTTATCTTGTAGTAAACCGCTTAAATTTACTCGGATAATTATTGACATTTCAACGAAAAAGGCAATGTTTTAGGCCTTAGATATGGAATTTTTATTAAATAAGGCCATTTTTCCATTATCATTATTCTGCTATTTCTGTTACACTCTAACATCTTAAAAGCCATGAAAAAAGCAGCGACACATCATGTTCAATTAAAGGACTTGTTCACTCAGCAGCAGTTCAGACAGGTTGAAACCGTCTTCGGCCGGCATTACAAGCTGGCACTGGAAACCTGCGATGTTAATGGCAAAGACATCCGATCGCTGTGCTCAACCGGGTGCCGATCGGCCTTCTGCCGGCGCGTTCTCCAATCCAAAACAGGCGCCAAACGCTGCCGGCAGGACCGCCTGCGAAGCCTGAACATTTCGATTGAGACCGGGCAACCTTATATCACCATTTGCCACGCCGGCATTGTGCTGGCCTGCATCCCGGTGATGGAAGGCAGTCTGCCGCTGGGGGGAGTGTTCTTTGGCAAATGCCTGTGGGAACCCTTTGACGAAACGCTGGAAGCCGACATTGAAAAACGGCTGCGAGGACTTCAGATTCACAAGCATGAAATCATCGAAACCCTGATGAAGCTGCCTGTTGTCTCGGCCCGGCGGATTCACGAAGCCGCCGAGTTTTTATATGTGCTGGTGTACCAGACCGCCAATCTCGACCCGCAGGTTGTCCAATGGCGCCGGGCACGGTCGATGCAGCAGTCACAGATCAGCGAGGTGATTCAGGAAACCAAACTGCTGGACGCGGACGAAACCTATCCCTATGACCTCGAATGCCAGTTAATTGCCAAAGTCAAAATCGGCGACCGCACCGGCAGCAAAGAAATTCTCAACTCCCTGCTGGGCAAAATCATTTTTCACAATCCCGGCAACATCAATCTGCTTAAGGCGCGGCTGGTGGAACTGCTCAGCGTGCTCAGCCGGGCCGCAGCGATGGGCGGCGTCGACATCAACGCCCTGCTCAGCAAGAACATGGAGTATATCCACAAGGTGCTGAGCATTGATACGCAGGAAGACATCTGTATCTGGATCAGTCACGCACTGGATGATTTCATCGAAAGCGTCTACAGCTCACAGGACGTCAAAAAGATGTCGCAGCTCAAGCCGGCCATTGAATACATGCAGTACAACTATTCCGAACCGCTGACACTGGCCGATATTGCCAAGGCCGCCCACCTGAGCGTGTCCCGGCTGGCCCACCTGTTCCGTGAACAAATGGGCATCACGATTGTCGATTACCTGACCAACATCCGCATCAACCACGCCAAACGAATGCTGCTGACAACAGAAGACAATTGCACCCGCATCTGCTATGAAGTCGGCTACAACAACCAGAGCTACTTTACGCGGGTCTTCAAACAAATCACCGGCCTGACCCCCCGCCAGTTCCGCGCAGAAAACAAACGACAATAAGATACGTTACCGCGTATTGGCCCGATCGGTGAACCTTATGATACTTCAAGTGATTGTTCGACGGACAACTCTGCAGTCTGGATTGCCGGCAGCAGAATCGTAAAGACACTGCCTTCTCCGACTTCACTTTCGACTGAGATGGTTCCGCCCAAAAGCTCCACCAGTTGACGCGTAATCGCCAACCCCAGCCCGGTCCCGCCGTACTTGCGCGTTGTACTTCCGTCCGCCTGGGTAAACGCATCAAAAATCGCCACCAGCTTATCGTTCGGAATTCCAACGCCCGTATCCTCGATGCTTAACCCGATGAACGGACGACGTCCCATCGATTGCGTAAAAGCTCGGACATAGACATGCCCTTCACTGGTGAATTTGACGGCATTATTAATCAAATTAATCAAACACTGACGTAACCGCATCGGATCGGTCTGGATGCAGGCCGGCAGTGTTCCGCTCCGTTCAATTTTAAATTCGATTCCCTTGCCCGTTACAATCGGCATCATTATTGACTCAACGGTATCAATCAAATGATTCAAATCCAGTTCTACAATCTCAACCGACAGTTTACCGGATTCTATTTTCGAGAAATCAAGGATATCGTTAATCAAATCCAGCAAACATTGAGATGAATCACGAATTGCCTCAACATAGTCCTGCTGATCGGCTGTCAACTCTTCATCCATCAATAAATCACCATAGCCGATAATACTGTTCATCGGCGTTCTTATCTCGTGGCTCATATTGGCCAAAAATTCACTTTTCATCTGATCCGCATTTTCAGCGATCTCTTTGGCCTGAATCAGGTCCAATGTACGCTCGCACACCGTTTCTTCCAGGCTCTCATTCACACGTTGAAGCTCAACACTGTAATGCTCGGCCCGCTTTCTGTTTTTCTCTGCTTTTTCAAGGGCACCCTTCAGTTCGGTATTCGCAGCCTGAAGATTTTCGGTCATCACCTTTAAACTATCGTTGAGAATGCCAACTTCGTCGTTTTGATGATCCAGCCACTGGACCCCTTTGTGGCCTTCGGCAATTTGAGAGGCCACACCCGCAATCTGAAGAATGGGCCCCGTCAGTTTCTTTCCAAGAATGATACTATAGGCGGCGATCAGCATAACGATCACCGTCCCAACAACACCAGCCAATACCATAATCGCATTCTGTTTTTCATACTGTGACGTCTGATCGATACCGGAAAGAATCGAAGCCCGCGCGATGTCGACTCCGGGGATAACCGTTTGGGCCGCTGAAATCTTGTGTTCATTCAGGAATGCATAGTCCCAATCAGATAACACCCGGAGAATCGTTTCGATATGCGGCTGAAGAAAATCTGAATCCGGACTTTTGGATAGAACCATCCCCTGGCTAATCAGAAGTGAACGGTTGAAGACGTCGTCTAATGTCAGCAAGCGGCAGGCAAACAAGATTCCGATTTCCGAATTAGCCTGCATTATCGGCGAAAATCCCATCTCAACCACCTTGCCGTATTTGTTCAAGCTATATCGAACATGAACACGGTGTCGATGGGCGGCATTCATCTCGGCAAGCCAATCCACGGGGTAAGCATCCAGAGCAACGCCGGAACTGCACTGCGCCACCCCATCAGAGTCAAAAACAGCCAATGTTTCCAACGCGTTTTGATCCTGCAAAATCTCAACGAACTCCTCAAGCTGATAAGAAACATTTAATTTCAGCGGGACGACGAGTTGAGGATGAATCGCCAGACGCTGGGTCGTCTCAGAAAAAGCGTTCAGCCGTTCATACAACAGCCCTTGGGTAACATTTTTCAAATGCTGCAATTCCGTCTTTGAAGATTTCGTTAAAACCTGGCGGACTGAATAGGTAAACAGAATCGCGCCGACAATGAGAAATAGAATCGGGGGAATCACAATGACGGCCATCACCCGGGGCCGAATCGAGTCAAACAAACATATCTTTTGTTTTTTCATAGCAATTTCCGCCGTCAAAAACACGTTCGAGAGATCATTTCAAAAGCGGTTCTTCATTATACAGAATCGCAGCACTCAATATTTCATTGGGAATAGCGATACCAAGACTCTGCGCACGCGAGTAATTAAATGTAATCAGATATTTTTTCGGTGAATAGATCGGAAGTAACTGAATTGGAGTTCCGTTTAAAATCCTGATCCCCATCCGGGCGGCATTCTGTCCCATATCTTTAAAATCAACAGATGCCCCGCCAAACAAGCCCAGCTTACAAAATGCAAAATTCAGTGCCATCGACGGTTTTTTCGAATTTTCAAGCGACTTTTTAAATGTCGTCTTCATGCCGACGGATTGTCCGTCCTGATCTTTCACACTCAGAACAATGTTATAAATCGCACCGACATCGGGGTCTTTATTGGTTTGATCAATCTGCTCGAGCAGTTCGTCAATCGTCCCGACATGACGCAGCTCCATCTCGATACCGGTTGGATTATTTTCAAGTTCCTTTTTTAATTGAATCGCAATCGCTTTACCGGTAGGTGTGTTATCCAGCAAGGCCACCACTTTTTTCAAGTCCGGCAATATCCCCTTGACCACACTCAGACTTGTTTGAACATGCAGTTTTTCATAAACCCCGGTCACATTAGAATTGGGCAGTCCCTGTTCATCCAGGAAACACACCTGTTGATTATAGACTTCCGGCTGAGCGTTCATACCGGTAAAGACCACCGGATACTTATTTCCCACCAGTTTCAGCCCCACTTCGCGAAACGCATTGTCATCGACCGTAAACACAATATCCGGCGAAAAAAGCGATATTTCCCCAAGCACTCGCTCAGCATCGGCCTGCATCGCTTCTTTGGCACTGTTGACCGTCTTGGTATCCATATAGTGGGTTTTGATCACCAGTGCTTTGCCATACTCTTTTGTCAAAACATCCACAATCCCTTTTTCCTGAGGTTGCCCGCAAACATTGTCACATTCGTAGCTTTGCACAATATAGACCCGAACCGCATCGGCATTCGACAGGCACACAACAAGAATCACCGAAAAAACGACCATTATCCACCGGTTGTCATATCTCATATCAATCCCCTTATTCTATGTATACTTGAGATACTTTAAGCTGTAAATCCACAACTTATTATTGATGATAACTCGGTAAATTACCCGTCCGGGTGAAGATAAAAAAGCACTTCTTAGCGCCCTTGGAAAGCGACCTAATGAGAAATACCGTATTTCAGAAAAAAAACAACGACCCCGACAGTCTGTATCCAGAAACACACCTGACCAATCGTGACTTTTTTTCACGAAAAAGAATTTATGGTCCGAGTAAGAGAGGTTAGCCCAATAGTGCGATTCGTATCAGGCCTCATGACAGGGCAACCCGACACGAAACAGGGCGCCGTGGGGTTTGGACGTGGAAATCTCCACGAAGCCGTGATGCGCCTCGGCAAAGCGTTTGACCAGTGCCAGGCCCAGCCCGGTGCCGGTTGCCTGCCGGGTGGATTCGTCGCCGCATCGGTAAAACGCCTCGAAGATCTTTTTCTGCTGATTGCGGCTTACACCCGGCCCGTGATCCTCCACTTCGATCGTGACATAATCTTTCTGCTTGCCGGTGCAAATCAGGATATGTTTATCCTCGGCCTCTTTGGCATACTTGAGAGCGTTATCAATCAGGTTGATCACAATCTGCACCACCGCGTCACGGTCAAAGGCAAACGGCTCCAGGTCGTCAAAGCTCGTCAACAGCTTGAAGCCCGCACGGTCGGCATAGGGACGCATCATCTCGACCACTTCCTTCACGCACGCATTAACATCGCCGATAATAAAATCGTATTGTTTTTTGCCTCGCTGAATGCGTGAAAAATCCAACACATTCTCAATCAGCCGCGTCAGCCGCTCGCTCTCCTGACGCATGGTGGTGTAGTATTCCTTGCGTTTCTCGTCAGTCTTAACCCAGTCCTTCTCCAGCATTTCAGTATACATGCGAATCGACGTCAGCGGCGTACGAAGCTCATGCGAAACGGCGGAAATAAAATCATCTTTCTTGCGTGACAACTGCACCTGCTCGTACATATTCCGCCAGAAGGCCGCCAGCGCCACCGTCACCGCCAGCCACACCACCGCTAAAATGGCAAAAAACCAGTTGCGAATCTGCGCCACGCGGGCGTTAATCCAGCCGGGTTGCTGTTCGGTCAGGTTCAGCACCACCTCGCCAAAACCAAAATCCAGCACGGCGGTATAAGCCGCCGCGGCCAATTCGGTCTTGGAAATATCAAAGCCCATCCCCCGCCGAAGAAACTGCTGCGCCGAGTCGGTCACCTGACCGATCAACGCCGATTCATCCAGCCGAAACCCCTGCACCCAGTGCTTATCTTCAATCTGCACATGCCGCAGCAAAAACACCTGTCCGGCAAAAATGCCGTTATCGCCATCAGCCCCGGCTACCGTAATCGGCACAAACGGTTCCACACGAATCTGGACCAGATCGTCAGCCGGTTTCTCGGAGCCCATCATATCATCTAATGCCTGTGATTCCGCCGGCAACTCAGCCTGCTGCATATCAACTGTATCCGCCATCAAGCCATTGTCGACATCATAGTCCTGTTGCTGCGCCGACCGTTGCCGGGGAGCCTCTGGGCCCTGCTGTCGGGCAGGTCGGGCTCCGCCCATTTGGGTCTGCTGCATCGCGGTGTTGTATTCATTCATTACAACATTCCCCCGGCTGCGACTTGTCACCTGCGTGCCCTGCTGTGATTCGTCCAGGCTGATCGGATACGTACTGCGGCGGGAAAGATCGGCTTTGGATGTGGGTAACGCTTCCTTCTTGCCCAATTTACCACTCGATAGCCCTTCTGTCGAGATGGTCTTTTGTACATTTCCTTCCGCTTCCGACGCAGGCTTGGAAACACCTCCTCCGCGAGTCCGACTGTAATATAAATCCCGACGGCCCAGGCTGTCGGCCACTTTATATTCATCCTTCGGCTCGGGCGGAGCAATGCGCTGGACCTGAAGGCTTTCACCGTTACCCAGTGTCGGCAAAAGATTACTTTTGAGGTTCTCAAAATAAACTTTCACATTCGCGGCGGCCAGTTCGGTATTGGCCGCATACGGATTGGAAAACTGACTCGCTGAATCCAACTGAAAATAACCGTACGCCAGGCCGTTGGAAATCGACCCGGCCAGCGGACTGCGAACCAGTGCCGTCGCATCATTCGACGCCATCGGCACATAATAATACTGGTAATCGGTATAGGGTCGCCCCTGCTCGGTCAGGATGAAGGCGTCCAGTTTCTTTTTGATGTCAAAGCGAACCTGTTCGGCCACCGCGACAAACTCCTGCTGACGCTCAGCCCGCAGACCCTTTTCATGCATCCCCAGCGACGACAATCCCAGCACACTGAGCACCAGCAGCCCCAACCCCATCACCAAACAAATTATCCAAAAACGTTTATACATACGACCGTCATTCCGAACGAAGTAGCCTGTCCCGAGCATCGTCGAGGGAAGGAATCTATTTAAACAGTCATCGGCAAAGCCGATTCCATAATTTTAATATTTGATTTTTGATCTTTAACTTTTATACCGGTATCCCGCACCGCGTACGGTTTCAATCAGGTCTTTATCACCACCGGCCGCAGTCAACAGCTCCCGCAAACGCGCAATGTGCATATCCACTGTCCGCGTTTCAATACCCTCCATGGATTCGTGCCAGACCTTTTCATACAATTCCTCCCGGCTGACCACGCGACCCGGATTGGATGCGAATAACTGCAGCATGTCCGCCTGCCGAGGACTCAAAGTCATCTCCTTGCCCCCGTTCAATAACTTCAAGCCTTCCGCGTCCACCGTAAACGGCCCGATCGTAAACCGCTGCCCTACCGAACGGGACGGATCGGTTCGCCGCAAGACGGCGCGAATGCGTGAGAGTAGCTCTTCGAGCGAAAACGGCTTGGTCACATAATCATCGGCCCCCATATCCAGCCCGGCGATCTTTTCCTTTTCCTGCCCCTTGGCCGTCAGCATAATAATCGGCGTTTTCAACCCCTGCTGACGCCATTTACTGCAAAGCTGTTCGCCGCTGATGTTCGGCAGCATCAAATCCAGCAGAATCAGATCAAACCGATTCTCCGAAACAATCCGTTCGGCCGCCAGCCCATCATCGATGACCGTAACGCCAAACTCGTGAAATTCAAGAAAGTCCTTTAAGCCCTCCCGAATCTTCGGCTCATCCTCAACCACTAAAATACTCTGTCCGGCCTTCATACGTTATCCTTGTGTTCTTGTATCCCTGTATTCTTAATCACATATACATTATAGGCTAAAACCACGCTTTGCAACTGTAACTTTATTGTAAAATCGACGCGGTTCTATTTTACAGACCTTTTACACCCTCTTTAGACGTCTTTGCCGTATACTTTAAGTGAATGATAAACTTTTTTGAAAGGAGATAAAAATCATGAAAGCAAACACTCACACAAAAACACTGATGGTGATTCTGATGATGACACTCACGGCCGCAGGCTTTGCCGACACCGTCACGCTCAACGTCCAAGCCGACAAGCCCGTCGTGCTGGACTCCGGCAAACAAACCGTCTACCTGCGCATCGGCATGACCGGCTGCCCTGCGGAGATGATGGGCCAGCGCATTCCCGTCAATGTCGCCATTGTCATCGACAAGTCCGGCTCGATGGCCGGCGACAAAATCGAAAAAGCCAAAGAAGCCGCCATCCTGGCCATCCACCGTCTCAAATCCTCCGACATCGTTTCGGTCGTACTGTATGACAGCACTGTCGAGGTACTGGTACCCGCGACCCGGCTGACGAAGAAAGACAGCATCATCCGGAAAATCCGACAGATCACCGCCGGCGGGTCCACCGCACTCTATGCAGGCGTGCAGAACGGAGCAGAAGAACTGCGCAAGTTTATCTCAAAGAATCAGGTTAACCGTGTCGTGCTGCTCAGTGACGGTCTGGCCAATGTCGGCCCCGACAGCCCTTCCGCATTGGGCACACTCGGCGCCAATCTCGTCGATGAAGGCATCTCGGTGACCACCGTCGGGCTGGGACTGGGCTACAACGAGGACCTGATGAGTCAACTCGCCTACAAAAGCGACGGAGGCCACTACTTCGCTGAAACCGCCGACGAATTGTCCTCGGTCTTCGATCAGGAGTTCGGACGGGCATTGTCAGTCGTCGCGCAGGACGTGCAGATCGAGATCATCTGCGGTGAGCAGTTTCGTCCCGTCCGCATTCTCGGCCGCGAAGGACAAATCAAAGACCAGATCGTCACGCTCGAAGTACAGAACATCTACAGCGAACACGAAAAGTATGCCATTCTCGAAGTCGAAGTCCCCGATGACGTCAAAAAGAAAAATCGCGAGTTGGCCAATGTCCACATTCACTACCACGACATGAAAACCGGTAAAACCGTCGCCGGCAACGGCGTCATGGACATCCGCTTTTCCGATTCCAAAGACGAAGTCGAAAAACACCTCAACAAAGCCGTGCTGGCGGATGCCGTCGAGCAAATCGCCATCGAAAACAATCAGCGGGCCGTAGCATTGCGTGATGCCGGACAAATCGAAGAAGCCAAAGAAGTGCTTGGCAAAAATGTCTATTACCTGCGTTCCAATGCCACCGGCCTGGACAGCCAAAAGCTGGAAGACTATGCCGCTGAAAACGAATCCGACGCCGGCAATCTCGAAGGCGCAAGCTGGGGCCGTCAGCGTAAAGTCATGCGGGAAAGCCAAACCACCCGGCAATCCCAACGATAAAACAAAAGCCCGAAGCGGCAGCGCCGGGATGCGAAACCATGTGGTTTAAGCCAATCACAAAGTAATCGCGATTGTGTCGCTGCCGTGTCAAACTTTTTATGATAAGGAGACAAAACTCATGAAATCGAAACTGTTTCTCATTGTATTAACCACCCTGCTGATGACAACCGCCTTCGCCGAACCGCAGGCCGCCAACGGAACCATCAGCAATGTCATCGTCTATCACGGCCGGGCACTGGTCACACGGACGATTGAACTGGACAAAACCGACGGCGACATCGAACTGCTGGTGAACAACCTGCCCGACCACATCCTGCCGGAAAGTCTCTACGCACAGGCCGAAGACGGAATTGGCGTACTATCCGTTCGCTACCGCAGCCGGGAGATCAAACAAGACACACGCGAGGAAGTGCAGGAACTGGACCAACAGTTTGAAATGCTTGAGGATCAACTGCATAAAGCCAAGCGAGATCGACAATATATGACGGCGATTTCGAATAAGTTTTCAAAGATGTGGGACTTGAGTTTTCAGGCCGCCGATGTCTCATTGGACCAGGCGGCCTTTTCATCCGAAAGCATGAAGGACTTCACAAGCTACCTGGAGGAAAAGTACCAAGGCATCCACAATCGCGCCGTCGAGCTGGAACTGCAGGCCAAAGACCTCGAAAAACAACTGGCCGAAGTGACCCGGCAAAAAGAAGAACTGGCCCGTCAGCATCAACACGTTATTCGCGAAGCGCTGGTCTATCTGCATATTCCGAAGGCGGCAAAATCACACACGGTCCAGCTTAGCTACCTGGTGACCGGCGCCGACTGGTCCCCCCAGTATAACCTGAAAGCCGATCCGGACGGCAAGGAAGTACGGATTGAATATAACGCCGTCGTGCATCAGTCCTCCGGCGAAGACTGGAACAACGCCGCCCTGTCACTGAGCACCGCCGTGCCCGCGCTGGTGGCCGGGGCGCCCGAACTGGAGCCGATGAAGGTCGACCTGATCACGGGCCATCAGAAATACAACCTGGGCCGGGGTCTTCCTGTTTCAAGCAACGGCAACATACAGGTCGCCGCCGAGGCACCACAGCAGGACATTTACGCCTATCAGGATCAGACACAGATGTTCGATGAGCTGATCCAGTCGCGTCGCACGAATATTGGCAAAGGCATCCAGGCCCAGCAAATGCTGAACTCGATTGCGATTGGCAACCAAATGATCGAATTCGAAGCCGACAAACGCATGCTCAAAGAGCTGAACCGCAAGGCTGTGGCAATACGCCGAGCCGAAGGCGTCAGCGTACTGTATCGGCTGGACGGCAAATTGACGCTGCCAAGTAAGTCCGATCAGCAACTGGTCACTATTGCGGCGTTTGACAGCAAGGCCGAATTTGTATTCACCGCCGCCCCGCTGCTGACCGACTATGTCTATCTGCAGGCTGAGATCGTCAACAACAGCGACACGATTTTGCTGCCCGGTTCGGCGGACATGTTCCGCAACGGCCAGTTCGTCGGCAAAGGCGACATGACACTGGTCACAATCGGCCAGACGTTTACCGCCGGCTTCGGCGTCGATTCGCAGATCCAGGTCACCCGCGAATTCAAGGACAAGAAGATCGAATCCTTCCTGGGTAACCGCATCGACGAACATTATTATCGCATCGCCGTTGAAAACTACTACGACAAACCCATCGCACTGCGGCTGATCGACCGGCTGCCCTGGACCGAAAGCAAAGAACTGGGCATCGAGCTCAACAGCACCTCGCACGCCTTGAGCACCGACGCCGAATACGTCCGTACTGAAAAGGACCGGGGTATTCTCCGCTGGGACCTGCAGCTCAAACCCAACACCACCGGCCAAAAAGCGACGATTGTCAACTATGCCTTTACGCTGAAGTATGACAACGATATGGCGATTCGAACCATTCGCTAACGGTTGTTTGTCGACTTCACTTTTTAATGAACGGTCGCGGCCTTCATCTCCTGCCGCGACCGTTTTCCTATAGACTATTTTGCGTCCGCCAATACTTGCGGCCTTCAATGTGATTAATCTTGCTTTCTTTTTCCGGCAGGGTATACTTGCCCACAAGCGATCGACACGCAGTTCAAATATGAATATTTATTGGGATTTTTATGGATATAAAGTCGGGCATTAGACCCAAACAGATTCTGTTTCTATGGGCAGGTATTTTGACCTGCTCAGCGTTTCTGTCGGCCATGAATACAAAATCCGAGGACATCTATTTCACCTCCGCCAAAACCTGTATGGACACCCTGATTGCACACGGAACAGACACCTACGGCACGCTGAAAACACCGGTCTTTGCCAGCATTCTCGATGTCAATTCGCTCGAATGCCCGGAAAATCCCCTGCCGCTGGATGAAGCGTGGCGTGTAGTTCGCCGCGAACGCCGCAACCCCGCCGGGGCCAATCTGCTTTCAGACCAACCGCTGATTAAATCAATGTATTTAATGTCACAGTTCTCCGGCGAGCCGGCTTATTCGCAGGCCGCGCAGCGATACATCGATTACTATCTCAACAATCTCGTCGATGCCAAAGGACTGATCTGGTGGGGCTGGCACCGGCATTACGATGTTTACAAAGACATCATGACCGGCCATGAGGCAAACTGGCATGAGATCCACGCCAATATCCAAATTCAATGGGATATCCTCTGGCAAATAAATCCGAAGGCCGTTGAAAAAGAAATTGAAAGTATTTGGCAGTGGCATGTCATTGACAAAAATACCGGCGAGATAAATCGGCACGACGATAAACAGCATGGCTGCGATTTCACGCTGACGGCCGGCGGCATCATCGAAGCCTTTGCATTTCTGCATGCCAAGACAAACGATTCTGTCTGGCTTCAGCGAGCCCGGCTCATTGCCGATTATTACTGGAATTTGCGTAATCCCGAAACGAATCTCATTCCCGAACGGCCGAACGCAGGACAGGATCGCTTTGACGGCAGCGCGTTTGTCACCAACACAACCGGTCCCTACTGTCACAGTCTTTTAAGAGCTTATCTGCTGACAAAGGACAGCGTCTTCAAAGATCAGGCGATTGCTTATTTGAACGCGTATGCCAAATACGGCTACGATGAAACCACCGGCAAATTCCGGGGGGCGCTTCATCTCGACGGCACGCCGATTGCCGGGCCGCGCGTTGACAGCGGCTATGGGGAATACGAACCTCGCGGGGATATGGATTTATGGGAACCCTATGTACTGGGGTATCAGTATCCGCTCGAAACCGCGCAGTGCTATGCGCTGGCCCATCAGATCACACAGGACCCGGCAATGCTTGTAACGGCAAAACATTTTGCAGACTGGATTGAGAAAACTCCCATCACCACGATTGAGACTTCCCATACATGGTACCAGGAATACTCACGGCAATACGGCATTCAGGGAACGTATGCCGGCAAGTACGGCCGGGCGATTTCATTCTTCATCAGCATGTATGCGTTAACCGGCAATCCGGAATACCGGCAACTCGCCCGGGACTTTGCCGATGAGGCGATTGGCAAGCTGTACGTCAACGGCCTGTTTAAAGGACATCCGGCCAAACCGTATTATGAAACGGTGGACGGAGTCGGCATTCTGCTGTATGCGCTGATTCAACTGGACCAGACATTAAAAGATCCCCCGCAAGCGGTTAACCTTGATAACTGGTAATCACGCCCAGCAAAGCGGCAGAACGAATTCTCTCTTTCCCGTTGCCGAGGCTATTTACTTTTCAGATTTCATATTTTACCCCTTTGGGGCTTTGATCCGCTCATTTTCAAATGCTGCTCTTCATCACATTTGCTTATCCGCTCCCTGCCGGTCGCGGCTTCTGTTTGCTTTTGTTTTAGAGTTTGAATTTTTTGTATTTTCCTCGGCGGTGGGCGACGCGGTCGGGATTTTCGGCGAGCACTTTTTCTTCGTAGGCCGCGAAGTTGCCGGTAAACCACTGGGTTTTACCGTCGCCGTCGAAGATCAGCAGATGCGTGCAGATGCGGTCGAGGAAAAACCGGTCGTGGCTGATGACCATCGCGCAGCCGGCGAAGTCGATAATCGCCTGCTCGAGCACACGCATGGTGTTGACGTCGAGGTCGTTGGTCGGTTCGTCGAGCAGCAGGAGGTTTCCGCCGCGGCGAAGCATTTTTGCTAAATGAATACGGTTGCGTTCGCCGCCGGAGCATTCGGAGGTCTTTTTTTGCTGCTGAGAGCCGGAGAAGTTGAACTTGGCGACATAGGCGCGGGCGTTAGTTTCGATGCCGCCGACGTCAATCAAGTCTTTACCGTCTGTGATCGCTTCAAAAATTGTTTCATTGTCATCCAGTTCATCGCGGTGCTGGTCGACATAGCCGATTTCGACGGTTGGGCCAACGGTAATCGTACCGGCGTCGGGCGATTCCTGGCCGGTAATCATTTTAAACAGCGTGGTTTTACCGATCCCGTTGGGGCCGATGACACCGACGATGCCGTTGGGCGGCAGCTCAAACGAGCAATCACTCAGCAATTGGTTATCGTCAAACGATTTGGCAACGCCATCAAAAATCAGCACCTTTTCGCCGAGGCGCTGGCCGGAGGGGATGCGGATGATGGTATCGCTCTTTTTACCGGGCGCGTTTTGTGACGCAAGCTGTTCGTACGAGTCGATACGGGCCTGGTTTTTCTGGTTGCGGGCCTTGACGGAGGTGTTGATCCAGTTCAATTCGCGGGCGAGGGTTTTTTGTCGCTGGGACTCCTGCTTTTCGGTGACGCGAAGAATTTCGGCTTTCTGCGCGAGCCATGAGGAGTAGTTGCCTTCGAAGGGCAGGCCGCGAGCGTTTTCCAATTCGAGAATCCACTTGGTAATATTGTCGAGGAAGTAGCGGTCGTGGGTGACGATGATAACGGTGCCGTGATATTCGCGCAGGGCCTGTTCGAGCCACTGAACGGTTTCGGCGTCGAGGTGGTTGGTCGGTTCGTCGAGCAGCAGCAGGTCGGGTTTTTCCAGCAGTGCCATACACAATGCGACGCGGCGGCGTTCACCGCCGGAGAGGCGTTTGATCGGTGCATCGTCGGCGGGGAGAACCATCGCGTCAGAAATGATGTCCATAAGGCGGTCGGTTTCCCAGCCGTCGCAGGCGTCGATTTTGTCCTGCAGGACGCCCATTTCTTCGAGCAGTTTGTCCATGTCATCGTCGGGGCCGAGATCGCCGAGCTTTTCGGAGATTTCGTTGAAGCGGTCGACCATATCGAGCGTGGGCTTGATGGCCATTTTCAGATGGTCGCGAACGGTTTTGTCCAGTTCGAGTTCGGGCTCCTGGGCGACGTATTTGAGGGTCATCTTGGGTGAGAGCTTGGTATCGCCCTGAAACTCGGTATCGAGGCCGGCCATGATTTTGAGCAGGGTACTTTTGCCCGCCCCGTTTTCGCCGATGACGCCGATTTTGGCACCGTAGAAGAATGACAGGGAGATATCACGCAGGACTTCCTTGTCGCCGTAACTTTTGCACACATCGTTCATTTCAAACACAAAATGGGGAGGCATTGGGTCTTGTTCCTTTATTGATTATTTTATTCGTTTCGTTCCGGCGACATTCTACGCATTGTGAAAGAATAGTCCACAGATTACACCAATTTTCACCGATTATTTCTTTCAAAAAATGGGTTTGTTTGGGTTTGTTTTTGCCTTCGGCAGTCCTTAGTCCATAGTCTTTAGTCCTTAGTTGAAAAAAAGTTACGGCGATTTTGGTGGGTTTTGAAATGGGTTTGTTTTGCGTTTTTGTGTGTTTGCAGACACCCGGAATTTCACCATGAAGAACATGAAGGGTAAAAAAGGTTTTAACTGATAACTGCTGACTGGTCACTGAAATGCTTCCTCCTTCTGCTTTTAGGCTCGCGGCCTGCGACTTGAGATTTGCTCCTCTTTTTTCTTCTTTATTTAAGCTCCTTTTTAGCATGTTATTCAATTTTTTGTATTATAGCAGGCCGGGGATTTGATTGCGGCTGTTTTTTTCAAGAATGTCAGAATATAAGTATACAGGTATACCGTTTTTCGGGCACAGATTTACGCTGATTCAATGGCTTTTATGCCATAGAGACAGAAATGAAAATGCCCGTCGCTGTTCGGGCGGGCATTCGAACGTTTTTACTGCTGCTTACTTGACGTTGATGGTTCCATCGACCTCAAACGAAGTTCCGTCAGTGAGATCGCCGGTGAGTGTCAATGTGACGGTTTGGCCGGGCAAGAGAATGTCGGCCAGGTCCGCGACAGCGACCCTTGCGACCAGATCACCGCAATCGTCAACTCCCGTTGCAGCCGGGACGCCATTGATGGCGACGGTGTCTGTGATCACTTCGTTGTAAGGGATGTTGCTGTGGATGGTGATCGCATCGCAGCCGGAGCTGAGTACGAGCGTCCTCGGCGAGATCATGATGGTGAAATCGTCGCCTTTGCAGGCTTGATTGGCAAAGACCAGTCCTGTGACCGCGCCAACCAGTAAGAGCATGAGTGAAAGTTTTGTGAGGTTCTTCATTGTGAATCTCCTTTCCGGAATGGATATGATATTTCCAGAGAACTTTCCCGGCTTTCCGGCCGGTTGAGATACCATTATATCCTACTATTCCGGGGTGTCTAGTAAAAATAATAGGAAATATCTTTTGTCGACATATATTACCGTTTCAGTGGGAATACAGGAGAATTGTGCGAGGGTGCGGAACACGGGCATAAACCATGAAGAGCATGAAGAACATGAAGTTTTTTTAGATATTACTAATGCGGACGATGAGGGTGTTGTTTTTGACGGCGGTGACGGAGACGGGGGTGCCTTTTTCAATGAAGTCAATTTGTGAGGTGGCTGTGTGTTTTTCGTCGTCGATGATGATTTCCCCTACTGGTCTTAAGGGCGTTTCGGCGTGTCCGGTTTTGCCGATCAGATATACTCTGAAAACACTAATATGATATTTTAGGGTTTTTCCCAGTCTTTAATTTCAGCCCGCAATTCATCAATTTTAGAACCCGGTAAAGAAGCGTATGGTACAAAATATAATCGACAAATTCTAAATTCCAGCTCTGACAGTTTTTTGATAATTGAATAATCAAAATCGAAAATAGAACGAGGCTCTGAATCTTCTGGCGAAAAAATTTGTACTATTTCTTTTTCTTTTTTCAAAATTTTCTTTTGATCCGGATCTGAAATTTCATCAATCTCTGACAATTTAAACCTTGATTCTGATTTTTCAAATGTTATCTGCTTTGATTCATAAAACAAAAATAACTCCAAAGGCAAAGAATGTTTTCCAGCTAACTCTTTGATCTGACGATAGCATCGATTCTTGAATGTTGCCCCAGAATGATGCTCACGTGTTTTTTCCTCTAACACAAGAACTTCTTTCAATAATTTAGGAGCGTTTCGACTTTGGATTGATCCCGCTAAGGATCTTATCACCTCGTCATCGTCAGTTGCTGCTTCTTGAATTATATTATCGATAAATGCGTCAGTAAAACCGAGTAAACGGGGGGACGTAATGATCGCTTCTATCTGATTTCCATCTTCCGGCACAGAGTATATTCTTTGATCCCGGAGACGACGTAATAGCTGTCTACATGCTTCTTCGAATGCAACCGTCGTTCGATGGCAATATACCGTACGATGCATAAAATACCGAGCCAATAAATAATGCTCCACTGCAGGAATAGCACGTTCACATACACCAATTTCCCCGGTTTGGCTCATTTGAAGGCTGTTCAACAGGTAATTTAAATCAATTTTTCCATATGGCAAACCTGTAGCATATGCATCACGTTGCAAATAATCTAAACGATCAAGATCCAAGCTACTGGAAATCAGTTTGCTTGATTGTGGTACATCAAAAGCTTGACCGCTAAATAAATCAGCTACTTTCCTAGCCTTTTCAGCACCGCCAATTGCTTCGATGATATCTGGCTGAGAAGTAACAATCTTAAATCCCACCTCCTCATGCTCAGGATATGAATCGGGAGTAATGGGGAGTATTTTTTGAGGATCGGGAGCATCTGAGTTATATACTTTTTTCTCAATAAGATTGACTGCCTCAATACCTTCTAATAAATGTGAATATGGGTAGTGCCCAATATCATGCAGTAAGGCAGCCAAACGAAGATTTTCAATTTCTTCATCCTCAAGTGAAATCCCATTCTCTTGGGCAACCTGTTGAACACGAATCATAATCCCCAAAACGCCTAAACTATGCATAAAACGTGTATGGGTGGCATTCGGATACGTCAGGTGACTCATTTGAAGTTGTTTGATTTGACGCAATCGTTGAAATGTCGGCGTGTCAATAACCTTGATCTCTTTTGGCGTTAGATGTATATCACCATGTATCGCATCGATTATAAAATTTTTGGACTTTCTATCAGTTGATAGCCCCATGTTGTAAAAGCTCCTTCACAGCCTCTTCTACTTCAGACGTTTGAAAATTCTTTCCGTACTCATGTAACGTAGATACAAGTTGATCCACATCATTTTGATCCATCTGTTTTTTATCCACCAGAAAATGTACTGAGGCATATAACTCTAACTTTTTCGCCAACAGCTCTTTATCCCCTTCATCACACCAGTTCCGAACTGATTCCAGTTTGGACGAAATTGTATCATCTAACTTCCAACTCTTCAATTCATCTGAACCAGTATTTAATTCATCACGAATAGTAAAACCATCAGAAGCCAAAGAAGTGCTATAAGGTCCCTTCAGATACCATGAGTAATGGTAACCTAAGTTGACACCCAAAGTCTGCACTAAATAGATTGTTTTCTGTAAAATAAGACGATCCTGAAAGGTGTTCATTTCAAATTCAAGACCAAGGTTGTCATATATTAATTTGATCGCTATTTGTTTGTTGTCCATAAACTCACTCCCTTCACCAACTTTTTATTTTGCTTACGAAACGCTTTCAAAATAGCACAAATCACCCTTTTGAAAATGTAAATCCTGCATATCATTGAGTTTATTTCAATGATGAATCTGAGTCAATCAGAAAATGCAGAGACCATAGAATATCGTCAATATCACCGTTTTTTCGTGAAATTTCAAACATGTTTTTTTGTTTACTATCTAACCGAATCTAACAAATCAAGCGTTTGTTGGAGGACGGTTTGGACGGTGTCGGTTTCTTTGATGTCGATCCAGTGGACGTTTGGGAAGGTTTTGAACCAGGTTCTTTGGCTCTTGGCGAAGCGGCGGGTGTTTATTTTGATGCGTTCAACGGTTTCATCGAGTTCCATGTCGCCGTTTAGGTGGGCGATCATTTCGGCGTAGCCGATGGCGGCGGCGGCCTGTTTGCTGAGGGGTTTGTCCTCGGCGAGCAGGTTTTCGACTTCTTCTTTTAAGCCGTCTTCGATCATGCGTTTGACGCGGGCATTCATGCGGGAATTCTCGATCTGTTTGTCTCTTCTCAAGCCGATGACGAACCAATCGGAGTTCGGGGCGGCATCCCACTGGGTCTGGAAGGCGCTAATCGGCTTTCCAGTCAGCTCGAAAACCTCCAGTGCGCGGATGATTCGTTTTTCGTCGTTGGGGTGAATCCGTTCGGCGGCGGCTGGGTCGATTTGGGTCAATTCTTCGTGGAGTTTGACTAAGCCGACCTCGGATGCCCTGTTTTTGAGGGTCTGTCGGATGGTTTCGTCGGAGCCGGGGCCCTGAAAGAGGCCGTGCAGGAGGGCCTTGATGTACATGGCGGTGCCGCCGACGGCGACGACGGGTTTGCCGCGGCCGTGGATATCCGTAACTGCTTTTTCCGTAAGGGCTAAGAACTGATCGACACTGAAGGCTTCGCTGGGCTCGACGACATCGACGAGATGGTACGGGATGACTGAGCGTTTTTCGAGGGGGGCCTTGGCGGTACCGATGTCCATGCGTTTATAAACCTTCATGGAATCGACACTTATGATTTCAGCGTTCAGGGTTTTGGCCAGTTCGAAGGCCAATGCGCTTTTGCCGGAGGCGGTGACGCCCATGATCAGAATTTTGTTTGGTTGTTTCATTACTTTCGCCCCTTTGGGGCTCAAAAATGGACTCATTCACGTTTCCCGGGGGTTTACACCCCCGGCTATTATATTTTGTCCCTTCGGGACTGTCTACATTGCAATTTTGTTTGTTTTTTGAGTCATCATCGCTGTTTTTGGGTTATTTCAAACATCTCGGCGGGCACCGCCCACCCTACGGATTACAATTTGCGAGGTAATGACAAATCGCTATTTCGCCCTTTTGGGGCCATCCGCTCGGTGCCGGTCGCGGCTTTTGTTTTCCTTATCCATTTCCGATGGGCTAAGAGCCCACCCTACTGCCAGACGCATTTTAGGGTAGTTTTTTCTGTTATCAGCCCAGGAAAAGGGTATAATAGCAGGGCTTTCAACATAAATCCAGTACTGGTTAGGAACTATGAAAACAGACGCATTAGAAAAAATTCGACAGGCACAGAGTTTTAAGTCGGCACTTGCGGTCAAGGCAGCGCTGACGGGCAAGGTGCTGGATGAGCTGATGGCCGATCAGACGGAGATACCGCAGTCACTTCAAGACGCGATGAACTACATGCTGCGAAGCGGCGGCAAACGCATCCGTTCGGCGATGGTGATGTGGTGTTGCGAGGTCGTGTGCGGTAAAATTAACCGCCCTGCCCAGATCGCGGCGGCGGCGATTGAGATGGTGCATACGTACTCGCTGATTCACGATGATCTGCCGGCGATGGATGATGACGACATGCGGCGTGGACAACCAAGCTGTCACAAGCAGTTTGACGAGGCAACGGCGATTTTGGCCGGGGACGCCCTGCTGACGCTGGCGTTTGAGCTGTTGACGCAGAAGGTTGACGATCCGGCGGTTGCGGTACGAATGGTACGAACGCTGTCGGAAGCGGCCGGTCCATCGGGGATGATCGCGGGGCAGGTTGCGGACATGAACAGTCCGCATGCCAACGGCTCGATGGAACGTTTGCAGTATATCCACATGAACAAAACCGCTGAGATGTTCGCGGCGGCGACCGCGCTGGGAGCGATTGCGGGCGGTGCGGATAATAAACAGCTCGGGTCACTGGTCGAGTACGGGATGAAGATCGGCATGGGTTTTCAGATTGCCGACGACCTGCTGGACGTAACGGCCAGCACCGAAGAACTTGGCAAAACCGCCGGCAAAGACGTTGAGCAAGGCAAACTGACGTATCCGGCGCTGGTGGGCATGGACAAATCGCGTGAAATCTTTGAAAATCTGACCTGCCAGGCTGTAGCGGCCCTGAAGGATTTTGGCGATGACGCTGATATTCTTCGCCAGCTTGGGATTGAACTGTTAAACAGAACGAAGTGACCCGAAATAAGAACACAAGAATACAAGAACCCGAGAAATCAAGAACATAAAATCATTTAATTAGTATACATAGGCGATAACGAAAGGCGGTATTCAAAGACTGTCTTTCTTTTGTTTTTTGCATACAGATATTAGTTAGGTTGAGTGGATGACAGAAAAATACCTTGAAACAATAAACAGTCCGGCCGATTTACAGAATCTTTCGGTTGATCAATTAAAGCAACTGGCCGGAGAGATGCGTGAGTATATTACCCATTCGGTCAGTCAGACCGGCGGGCACCTGGCCAGCAATCTCGGCATCGTCGAATTGACGATTGCGATGCACCGGGCATTCGATTTCAGCAAAGATCGGCTGCTGTGGGATGTGGGACACCAATGCTACGCCCACAAAATCCTGACCGGTCGGCGTGATATGTTCGACAAACTTCGGCAGGAAGACGGCCTGAGCGGTTTTCCCAATCCGGTTGAGAGCGACCAGGACGCTTTCAGCGTGGGACATGCGGGAACCTCGATTTCCACGGCACTGGGGATGGCCCTCGGCGCGCAGCATAAACAGACCGACGAAAAGATTGTCGCGCTGGTTGGCGACGCCAGTATCGTCAACGGCCTGTCGTTTGAAGCCCTGAATAACCTGGGGCTGGCCAAGCGACAGATGCTGATTGTACTGAACGATAACTCCATGGCGATTGACGTGACACAGGGGGCGATGGCGAAATACCTGTCGAAGGTTCGCCTGAGCCATACCTACGAAGATATCCGGATGACGACGAACCGCATCCTGGAACATCTGCCGCTGATCGGCAAACGCATGGAAGAGGCGGTCGAGAATTTCAAACGCACGCTGCGGATGGCGATTACGCCGAGCCGGCTGTTTGAGAGCTTGAATATTCCGTATTTCGGGCCGGTGGACGGTCACGATATCGGCTCGCTGATCGAGCTGTTTGAGGCGATGCACCATCTGCATACGCCGGCGATTCTGCATGTCTATACGAAAAAAGGCAAGGGCTATGAGCCGGCAGATGACAACCCGCGTAAATATCACAGTACGGGGCCGTTTGAGGTCAACGGTGACGGTGCGGGCGGCAAAGCCAAGGGACGCAGTTTTACCGCGGCGTTCGGGGATGCGTTGACGGACCTGGGCGAAAAGGACGATCGTATCGTAGCGATTACCGCGGCGATGCCGGACGGGACGGGGCTGGTGAAGTTCCGTGAGAAATTCAAAAACCGTTACTATGACGTCGGGATTGCCGAGAGCGTGGCGGTCGATATGGGCGCGGGGTTTGCCAAGCAGGGATTGCGGCCGGTGGTTTGCATTTATTCGACGTTTTTACAACGCAGCTTTGACCAGATTTTCCAGGAAGTGTCGCTGCAGGATCTTCCGGTGACGTTTTGTATTGACCGGGCGGGGGTGGTTGGCGATGACGGGCCGACGCATCACGGGCTGCTGGATATCGGGTTTATGCGGATGCTGCCGAACATCGTGATGGCGGCACCGGCGGACGAATACGAAGTGCAGCAATCGCTGGCGATGGCAATTGACAGCGGCAAGCCGTTTGCCATTCGCTATCCGCGAGACAGTGTGCAGGACATCGCCGGCAACGACGCGCCGTACGAATTGGGCAAGGCGGCGGTTGTGCGTCAGGGAGATTCGAATATCGTGATTGTGACGATCGGCTCGATTTTGTCGGAGGGTGTCCAGGCCGCCGATGCACTGGCGGCTGCGGGTGTTTCGGTGACACTGGTAAATGCACGATTTGCTAAACCGGTTGACGCGGCGATCTTTGAGTATTTCGCACAGGGTAAAACCGTGATTATCGCTGAAGACGCCAGCATTACCGGCGGGTTCGGCTCGGCGGTCATCGAGCAGGCACTGCAAGCGGCACAGGCTCAAGGCAACGAGGCGATGCAGACGAGCATCGGCAAGGCGGTTCTGCTGGGCGGCGGCGATGTGTTCATTCCACCGGCTAAACGCGACCGTCAGCTTGGATGGATGGGCATCAGTGCCGACCAGATTGCTGAAACGGTAAAAAGAATCAAATTAAAAACCGAAAAAGTCGATATACCTATAAGAGTTATAAATTCCCGCGAGCAAAGCCGTGCGGCTGATTCAATGCCGACATAGCCGCCTGACACAAGCGTTTCGGCCATGCGGAACATTACATTGTCATAGATAAAAAAAGTGAATGGTATTTGAGGGAGTCGTTATGTCGAAACCCAGGTTGATCCTCTTTGGCGATCCGAAGCGGCCGAATGCCGCCGAGGCGGTGCAGCGGTTCGTGGCCTTCGCCGACGACAAGGCTGAGATTTTAGCCAACTGCTTTAAGAGCGGCTGTGACGACGAAGTGCTGCGAGAGGCCGATTACGCGGTTGTTTTCGGGGGTGACGGAACGATTCTTGGGGCCGCGAGGCAGCTTTGTGAGACCAACGTGCCGGTGATCGGGGTCAATGTCGGAAAACTGGGTTTTTTGGCGGAATTCAGCATTGAAGAACTGCTGGAGCAGTTTGATCGTATTACTTCAGGTGCATCGCTCATTGAAAAGCGGATGATCGTGCGCTGTTTAGTTCGCCGGGACGGAGATGTCATCTTTGAATCCACGGCGGTAAACGACGCGGTGGTGACCGCGGGGGCACCGTTTAATATGATCGAAATGACACTGGCGGTTGCAGGTCAAAAACTGGCGGTGTGCATCAGCGACGGGATTATCCTGTCGACGCCGACCGGTTCGACCGCGTACAATCTTTCGGCGGGCGGTCCAATCGTCTCGGCGAATCTGTCGGCCATGGTGATTTCGCCGGTCTGTCCGCATTCGCTGAGTTTTCGTCCGATTGTGATCAATGCCGACAGCACGGTGACGATTGAACTGGTGCGGATGAACAAACAAACCACCCTGCTGCTGGACGGACAGGTTCAGCAGCAACTTGAACTGGGCGACGTGATCGAGATTCAACAGCACGACAGACAGTTCCAGGTGGTTAATAATCCGCTGCGAACGCAATGGGAAACACTGGCGAGCAAACTGAACTGGGCGGAAAAACCACGATACTCTTCCAGCTGACTTTGTCAGTTGAAAAGATTAACTGTTAACTTTCAAAATGGTCGATTCGGCCTTTGGCCGAGACTTTTTATAAGGGTGCGGATATGAATATCTCAAAGCAAATCCTACTAATAACGCTTATTCTGGTTTTATCGTTTGTATGCGAGGCGGTTGAAAATCCGAATGTCCCCGCCTCCTTTAAAGCCAACAATACCGTGCCGAGCCAAGGGCAGGCGCAACGCAAAATCACCCAACCGATCGGCAGCAGCAATGACGTTGTGACCGGCACGGTCGGCGGCGGTCGGCATTTCCGGGGCTTTGTGCCCTACGGTTCGACGTATTATTCCGGCGCCAACTTAAGCGACACCGGCGCCGCATCAGTGAGCGACTTTATCCGTCGTTCGGTGAACCCGATTGCCTCGGACCGCAATCCGGGACAAAGCCGTCCGTACTACCAAGCCAGTCAAACCACTTCCAGCTTTCGGAAAAAAACCGGTTTCACGGCCACGTCAACCGCTTCGATGAATATGCTGACCGGCCGGACGAACAGCAGCACCTACGACCTTTCGCCGCTGCCGCGGTCAGAGATGCAAATAACAACTGAAACTACCCAGCGGCCCTTGTCGAGTAATAACCAGGAACTGGATTTGATTCTCTCCCGACAGTTTGAATTGAACGAAGCGGCCAAAGAACAACGCCGCAATGAGCTGGCCAAGGAAGCGACTGCGGACACCACGGAACGGGACCGGGGTGAATTCGAAAGTTTCTTTGACACGCTCCCCCAAAAACCCAAAGAAACCGACAAGCCGACACAGGACATCGACGAAACAAAGACAGAACCGACTGTCAAGCCGGAGATTGAGTCCCTGGAGACATCCCGAGAAGAAACTGAGGAAGCGATTAAAGAGCAACAATCGGTTCGCACCAGTCTGCGGCAGCAACGCCTGGATGAAGAAGCGGCGAAGTTGCGTCTCGAAGAACGGCCGGAAGAAACAACGGATGTCAATCCAACGATGCCGGAAATCGCCACCACCAATCTCATGAAACATGCTGAAGGCGCGAAAATTCGCGGCGAACACAAAACGTATGAAAGCCTGGCGGCGGCGAAGTTTTCGGCGTATATGCGGGCTGCGGAAACATATGTTATCAAAGGCCAATACTACAAAGCGGCCGACACATACGATCTGGCGTTGGTGTGGTCATTCGAAGACCCGCGTCCGTATGCGGGGAAAGCATTTTCGCTGTTCGCAGCCGGGGAGTATATGAGCAGTTCTTATTATCTCGGCCGTGCGATCGAATTGAATCCGCAATTGGCGGCTAAGCCGGTTGACATTGCACGCCTGCTGGGCGATCGAGACGTCTATGAAAACCGCCTGCTTGAGATCAGCACCTGGCAGCAGCGCAGCGGCTCTGGCGAGTTGGCCTTCCTGCTGGCCTACCTGTATCATCACGATGACAAGCCGGGCAAAGCCGAAAGTTCCATTACGACGGCGGCCGAAGCGATGCCGGACAACATCGCGGTTAAGGCACTGCAAACCATCATCACCGGCAGCAAATAAGGAGCGCTGCGGTGATCGCATTTACAGGTCAGGATGGATTGGACGCTGAACTTCTGCTGGGCAGTGACGGACTGATTGCGCAGCAGTGGGAGAATTTCGAATCCCGCAGCGAACAATTGGAAATGGCGGTTCGCGTTCAGGAGGCGATGCGCCGCGGGCGGCATCTGGCCGCAGAAGCAGGCACCGGCACGGGCAAAAGTTTTGCGTACCTGGCGGGCGCGATTGACCAGGTGCTGCGGGAGGACAAGGGCAAGGTGCTGATCAGCACGTATACGATCAATTTGCAGCAGCAACTGATCGAAAAAGACATCCCCTTTCTTCAGAATGTCATCACCGAAAAATTTACCGCCCGACTGGCGAAGGGACGCAGCAATTACCTGTGCAGCCGGCGGCTTGAATATACCGTTCAGCGTCAGAAGAACCTGTTTGACGAGGGACAGGCGGATTTGCTGCTGATCGCCGACTGGTCCAGACGCACCGAAGACGGCTCGCTGAGCGACTTGCCGATGGTGCCGTCGAGCGAGGTCTGGCAAGCGGTTCAAAGCGAGCACGGCAACTGCCAGGGTCGCAAGTGCCCGTACTATAACAAGTGTTTTTACTGGCGGGCGCGGCGTCAACTGGACACAGCAGATATTATCGTCGTCAATCACGCCCTGCTGTTCAGTGATCTGGTGTTGAAATCGGCGGGTGCGAGTGTGCTGCCGGAGTATACGTCAGTAATTATTGACGAGGCGCATAATGTCGAGCATGTCGCGGAGGATCATTTCGGGATTCGCATCAGTCAGTTTTCGATGACCTATCTGCTGGACAGGCTGTACAACGGACGTAAACGGAAGGGACTGCTGGCTTTTCAAAACGGTGCCGATGACGCCAAGGAACTGGTCAAGCAGTGCCGCCTTGCGGTGCAGGTATTTTTTGCACAGATCACGGCGTGGTACGCGAATGCGGGGGAAGAGACCAACGGCGTTTGCGAAGCGGAGTTCGTTCAGGACAATCTGACATCCGTGATGAAATCACTGCGGTCAAGCCTGACGAAACTGATTAAGGCAACGGGCGATGAAGACGAACAGTTCGAGATGGGACGGTATGTCGATCAGCTTGGGGCCCTGGAAGCGGATGTGAAGGATTTTCTGTTTCAACGGAAAGACGGCTGTATTTACTGGGTTGAGGTTGAGCGGAACCGGCAGAAGCGTGTGGTGCTGCGGGCGGCACCGCTGGATGTCGGGCCGTATATGAAACAGCATTTGTTTGACGCTTACAATTCGGTTATTTTGACCAGTGCGACGTTAAGCTGCAGCGGGAAAGCGAAGGAAGGGTTTTCATTTTTTGCCGGGCGGATCGGACTGGAGGATTTTGACGCGGTGCAGGCGGGGTCACCGTTTAACTATCAGCGGCAGGTGCAGATGTACGTGGAGGCGGATTTGCCGGAGCCGAACTCGCGTGAATTTACGGACGCGGCGTGTGAGGCGATTAAGAAATATCTTGTCAAAAGTGACGGGCGGGCTTTTGTGCTGTTTACCAGCTATGCGATGCTGAAGGCGGCAGTGAATCGACTGGAGGATTGGCTGGCGGAAAAAGAAATGAGCCTGCTGGTTCAGGGCGGCGGAGTCGACCGGGCCAAGCTGCTGGAGCAGTTTAAAGAAGACACGCACAGCGTGCTGTTCGGCACGGACAGCTTCTGGCAAGGGGTGGATGTGCCGGGCGAGAGTTTGTCGAATGTGATTATCGTCAAGCTGCCGTTTGCGGTGCCGAACCATCCGCTGATACAGGGACGCATTGAACTATTGAAAGCCAAGGGAGAGAACCCGTTTTTTACGTATCAACTTCCGATGGCGATTATCAAGTTCAAACAGGGGTTCGGGCGGCTGATTCGCAGTAAAAACGACACCGGCATGATCGTGGTGCTGGACAGCCGGATTGTACGGAAGATGTACGGGCGGAAATTTATCGAAGCAATTCCGAAATGCCAGGTGGAAGTGGTTTCCGCCGCCAATGAAGAGGATTTCTAACAGCCTAAGCGTCATAAAAGCAGGTAAAGTCCGCTAATTATTTGGCCGATATGGAAATGATGAAGAATAAGGCATTTACACTCATTGAGCTGCTGGTGGTAATCGCGATTATCGCGTTGTTGCTGTCGATTGCGCTGCCGGGGTTGCGAACGACTAAGACATACAGCCGGCGGGTGGTGTGCCGCAGCCATCTTCGCCAGCTTGGCCTCGGGGCCAGCCTGTACCTGGACGACAATTTACAGACATTTTTCGCCCGTGACGGGGAGTCGTTGTGGCTGCCGGGGATGCGGAACAGCCTGGGTGAGCTTGACACGGTGGCCCTGTGCCCTGAAACTAAACGCAATGTGAATAACAGTCTTCAGCAAGCATTGAGCGAAGGAAGCAATCTGCGAGGCAGTGCGAACCGTCCGTGGGTATTGCTGACAGCCGAAGCGACCGCCTCGGCCGGCGGAGACATGAACCGTCTTGCCGTCGTCACTCCCGATGAACCCGACGAACCGGAACCGACGAGCCGCGAGCCCATTGCCGGCGGATACGGTTATAACGGCTGGCTCTATTCCGGGGAAAATCCGTGGCGAACGGACGACAATGACGCGTATTTCTACGATCGTCTGACGCATATCAAGAGTACACACCAAGTGCCTATTTTTGCAGACTGCAATTGGATCGGTTCGTATCCGAAGAATACCAATCGCGTTGCCGATACAATTGATTACACCGAAGGCGAATTCGAGGCCGGTGTTACCGAACATGCGATGGGCCGGTTTCTGATTGACCGCCACGGCAACATGAAAGTAAACCTTGTCTTTGTCGACGGACATGTGGACATGCTTGAAATGTGTGACCTGTGGACATTACAATGGCATCAGGGCGCGACCGCCAATACGGATATCGAGCTTCCTTCGAACTAAGCCCAACTCACTATTTCCCTCTATTACTTCCCCTTTTTCCTAATGCCATTCTAACCGTCCCTTAATATCTCTCTAAGCTGCACAACTATAATACGTTGTGTAATGATGTTATGGAGAGGTGCTCAATTTGTTGGAAAATGTATACGAAACGGCTAATTGCCGGCTGTCGGACGCCCGCTTTTTATTGTACATTTTATGTGCAACAGCTGTGCATTTTTCAACCGACAACTCTCACGGAAAAAACTCTCATTTCATTCCATCAATCGTAACATTTGCCAAAGAAGGCAT
Source organism: Anaerohalosphaeraceae bacterium (assembly GCA_963675155.1). Classification (GTDB taxonomy): domain Bacteria; phylum Planctomycetota; class Phycisphaerae; order Sedimentisphaerales; family Anaerohalosphaeraceae; genus 4572-13. The sequence continues at coordinate 4,328,927 of OY775912.1, forward strand.
TTACATCACCTCTCGACCGCGGCATGCCGCTTGCTTTGTAGAAAGATGATCTCTCCGACACAACTGAAAGGAGGCTTGCAATGACAGATGTTTCAAAACACTTGTGTTCGATGACCGGCCGGCGTCTGTATGTCATCAGTGACCTGCATATGGGTGACGGGTCGAGCCGGGATAATCTTGTCAAAGGCAATAAGTCGATTTTGCTGCAGCGGTTTCTGGATGAGGTTGAAACACAGGATGGCATGTTGGTGGTCCTCGGGGACTTGTTTGAATTGTGGCGATACCCAGCTGACGCGATCCTGGAACACTGGCAGAAGTTGATTGACCGGATGTCTCAGATGGATTTGATTTATGTGCCCGGCAATCATGATGCGCTCTTTGACAAACGTTTCGAGAAAGAACGTACGATGCATCCGATCTTTAAAAAACTGCATCAACCGTTTGTCAGCACTATTGGCGGACAGCGGTTTAAGTTCATGCACGGGCATGAAATCGATCCGATGATTTCGGACGGTATGATTCGAATGGCTCCGGTATTGCGGCTGCTGACCGGTGCATTTGAGTTTCGCCAGGACCAGTGTTTGATTACCTGTGATCGTGTCAGCGACGCTTTGCTGGAGGCGGGCGAACAGTTCCTGCATGGCTGGCACAAGATGACGCGTCAGTTTGATCAGGCCGTTTATGAGCACCTGGGCTTTACGAATGAACAGTTAGCCTGGCTGAAACGTCCGCTGCGGACACGTAAAATGCTGGCCCGCTTTTTCCGTGAGCAACGGGACGGATTATATGATGTGACGATTACGGGCCATACGCACAAGGCCGGACGATTCGGCCAGTGGTATTTCAACAGCGGCTGCTGGACACAGCCTGTGGTGAATTATCTTGTGATTCAGCCGGACGGAGCGATTTCGGTTCAGGACTGGACCGCAGACGGAAGCCTCCGTAATCGCACGCTTGTGCATGCATAGAAATGAACGAAATAATTTAATAGAGGAAGGACGATAAAAATGGCAAAGATACTTTATGGTGTTGCAGGCGAAGGTTTCGGGCATAGCAGCCGAAGCGAACTCATCGGTCAGCGTCTGGTGGAAGCGGGTCATCAGGTCGTATTCGCGGCTTCTCAGAAATCGTATAACTATCTGAAACCGACTTTCAATCGAAAGGTTCGGCCGGTATACGGGTTAAGCTTTTATTATGATGACGGGCGGGTTCATCCGCTGCGTACGGTCATTCAAAATATTAACGGGCTTCGAGAGGGTATCGGCACCAATCGCCGGCTGTTTTCAAAATTCGCGAACAATTTCAAGCCGGATGTTGTGATTTCGGATTTTGAGCCGTTCAGCGCGTGGTGGGCCTGGGCGAATCGTGTACCGTGCGTCAGCGTCGATCACGAACATCTGCTGACCTGCTGTGAGTTGGATAAGGAACCGACCTTCTGGAGGGAGCGGTTCCTTGCCAACGCTGTTACGCGCGGCTATCATACTTTTGCCGATGCGTATCTGATTTTGAATTTTTTCCAGACGCCCATAAAAAACAAACGTGCGACATTGGTACCACCGGTGATTCGTCAAAAGGTGCAGCAGTTTAACTCCGAAAAACAGGACCACATCGTTATGTATTCCACCGACGGCGGCGCGGCAATGCAGGACCGTCTGTTTGAGATGGTCCGCTCCTTTAAGAATCATCGCTTTTTTATCTACGGCTTTAATGAAGACCGTACCATGGGTAATTGTGTGTTCAAGAAAACCGCCACCGAAGGCTTTTTGACGGATCTATCGGCCTGTCGCGGCGTGATTGCCTCGGCGGGTTTTTCGCTGCTCAGTGAGTGTCTGCATTTTCAAAAGCCCATGCTGCTGGTGCCGGTCAAAGATCAATACGAGCAGATTCTGAATGCCTACTACATCGAAAAGCTGGGGCTTGGACATCGCACGAACACGATTAGCCAAGATTCGATCAAACGATTTTTAACCGATATTGATTCGTTGCCGAAAGAGAGGGAATCTGCGGTCGAATATCCGGACAACGAGCGGTTTTTTCAATTGTTCGACCAGACATTTACTACAATTGGGGCGCCGCTCGATCTTTGCGGCTAATGCCCTTTCGTTGGCATCCATATCTGTGCCGGCAATCTTATCGTGCATTCGCTCCATAACATCGCGACGCAGTCGTCACATGGTTTTAGCGAAATTTGTATAAATCCTTGTTCTCAGCCAGTTTTCCATTTCTATCATCCGGCGGAGCTATCGGTAATATCCCTATGTGACCGGTTGGCTCGCCGATTATGTCCGATAATTGAGCGACACGGAAACAAACTCAACTTCTTGCTCACAATAGCTCCCTCAACTTCTTTTTAAATAAGAAGTTAAGCTTTTCTTGAAAATCAACGGGCCTTTTTTTATATAGATTTTAAGTTCGCAAAAAAAATAGGCGAAATCAGGTATAGCCCGGTCAGGACATCTTTGACTTCATGTTAAATGTATTCTTGACCCAATATACAATGATTTCAGTCTGGATTTATTTTTGAGCTTTCGTATGAAGCCGACCGCGCCGGCACACATTCAGTTTCGAATGCCGCAGCACATCATCACGGTCTTTGTGGCACTGATGATCCTGTGTCAGGCTCTGTCTCCACTCACATCAACGGGTCAATGTCGGGCCGACAACACCGCCCGGGATATGGCCTCCAAAAGTCCTGAAGAAATCGAATACGATGTCAAAGCGGCTTTTATTTATAACTTTATGAAATTCATTGAGTGGCCTGCGAACAAGAAAGCAGAACAGGACAAAAAACAAAACAAGCCGGTGCCCATGACCATTGGTATCCTGGGTAACAATCCCTTTGGGGAGTCTTTCAAACCCCTGCTCGGCAAAACCATCCAAAACCGAACTATCCAACTGGTAGAAATCCAAAGCTATCATACATTTTATCATCGCAGCAGTGATAAGCAAAATGCCTTAAGCAACTATCGAGATAAATTCGGACAGATGATTCAACAGTGCGACATTCTTTTCATCTGCCAATCCGAAGAGGATGTGTTTACCGTTATTCTACCGTTGGTTCAGACCCATTCAGTGCTGACCGTCAGTGACATCACCCAATTTGCGGAACAAGCCGGCATGATCGGATTTGTGACGGAAAGCAAAAAAATCCGTTTTGAAATAAATTTAAACGCTGTCAACAAAGAACAGATTAAAATCCGATCCCAACTGCTGGGATTGGCACGGAAAATATATAAGAATGATCCATAGCACAAGAAAACCCTTGCATAAAAAAGAGGCTATTGACCATGAAAAGACCGACAATTAATACGATACGTAAAAAACTCATGTTGATTATCATGAGCATCTGTATCGCTGCACTGCTGCTGGCGGGCACCGCCTTCAGCATCTGGAGTCATTTGTCATTTCGTGAAAATATGATTCGAAATGCTCAGTCACTGGCTAAAATGACGTCACGTAATTCGTCGGCAGCGATTGTCTTTGACGATGAGGTCACGGCGAAAGAAATGCTCAGTGCTTATAAGGCCCAGCCCTATGTTGCCCACTGCTGTATCTATAATAAGGAAGGGGAAGAATTTGCGGTGTATTCCCGGGATGAGCAGATTGATCATGAAGCGGTCAATACAATCCCGACAAAAGGGTATGAATTTGACCGTAATCACCTGACGGTTTTCCAGCCCGTCCTGCTGGAAAACGAGCAGATTGGCACCATCCTGCTGAAATATGATCTTGATTCGTTAAAAAACAATTTTAAAACAAACAGCCTCATTGTTTTGGGCATCACACTGATTGCTTCCCTGGGCGGCTATGTGCTGGGTAGAAACCTGCAAAAGATTATTTCGAAGCCCATTCTGGATCTGGCGGCGTTGTCCAAGCATGTCTCCGAAAAACGAGATTATTCCAAGCGTGCCCCGAAAGGCTCCGATGACGAGATCGGCAGCCTGATTAATGCGTTCAACCAGATGATGGATGAGATTCAGACCGAGATGGAAGAACGCGTCAAGGCCCAGATCGAACTGACCGAGCATCGCGATCATCTGGAAGAGATTGTCAACGAGCGTACCGCGGAGTTGAAAACGACCAACCGCCAGCTTGAACTCACCGCTGAAAAAGCAGGCCTGATGGCCAAGCAGGCCGATCATGCGAATAAGGCCAAAAGCGAATTTTTAGCCAATATGAGCCATGAAATCCGCACACCAATGAATGCGATTATCGGTTTTAGCGAACTGCTGGCTGAAGAAGATCTGACTGAACAGCAACAGTCGTTCCTGAGCACGGTTCTCACCAGCGGCAAAAGCCTGCTGCAACTGATTAATGATATCCTGGACTTTTCCAAGATTGAGGCCGGACGCCTGGAGACGGAAATCATCGAATGCAAAACCGAGGAATTTTTCGGTGACATGAACTCCTTCCTGCGTCCGCTGGCGATGGAAAAAGGCCTGAAGTTCGACATCCTTCAATGTGATGATTTGCCCGTCGTCTTCCATACCGATCCGGTGCGTGTCCGACAGTGCCTGGTGAATCTGGTCAGCAATGCGATCAAGTTTACAACCAACGGACATGTCTATGTCAATATCAGCACCGAACGCACCGAGGACGACAATTTTATTCGGTTTGACGTTGAAGATACGGGCATTGGAATTCCGGAAGAAAAGCAGCGGACAATCTTTGACGCATTTACGCAGGCCGACGGCAGCACGACCCGCCAGTTTGGCGGCACCGGGCTGGGCCTGACGATCACTAAGCAACTGACCCAGCTTCTGGGCGGAAGTATCTCTCTGAAAAGTACGCCCGGCAAAGGATCCACTTTTACCATCCTGCTGCCGACAGGTGTCGAACTGGACGAAACGCCTTCGATGAATACCTATGATATTATCGAAGACATCATCGAGTCTCCGCAGGACGAGGTCCGGAAAACAGAGACACACCATGAAGCCTTGAACATTTTGGTTGCCGAGGATGCCCCGGCCAATCAGGCGCTGATCCGTATTCTGCTGGAACGGCTTGGACACAAAGTCCGGGTTGTCGAAAATGGCGTCAAGGCCATCGAGGCAATGCAGGCCGAGGACTTTGATTTGATCTTAATGGATATGATGATGCCCGAGATGAATGGATATGACGCGACGAAAAAGCTGCGTCAGAACGGCTGCAGCCTGCCGATTATCGCCCTGACCGCCAATGCGATGAAAGGCGACGACCAGAAATGCCAGGAAGCCGGATGCAATGAATATATCAGCAAGCCCATTGACCGTAACCGTTTGATGGAGATCCTGGAAAAATACTCACATCAGTCATCAGCACAGAGTAAACAATCACCGGAAGTCGACAAGAAATAATTGTTCACCGGTAACTGACTACGGGTGGTCGAAGGTCATTTTTTTGGCTTCGACGCCTTCGACGGCATTCAGCTTGGCGATCAGTTCGTCGGCTTTGGCGTCATCGTCCACCATTTCCAGCAGCAGCAATCCGTTCGGTGAACAAAAACCCTCTGCGGCTTCGTGCAGGCCAAGACGCGTGCGGATACTGCAGCCGTACTCGGTCAGCAATTGCTGAACGCTATCAACATGGTGGATGCGGTCGGTAATGTGAACGCCTGCGATAATGTGTTTTGACATCGGCATAAAGGCCTCCGGTCTAAAAGTTTCAATATCAAATTCCAAAAATTAGAAGTCATCCCAAAACCTGCTTTGCGGTTGAAAATGAGTTTTTTTTGGCTCTGGCAAGGAAGGCGAATCAGCTTTAGCCGAAGCTAAGGCGGCTTTTGCCTGACACCGACCAGAGGCAAAAAGGGCCATTTTCAAACCAAATGAGGCTTTGGGATGGCTTCTAGTATAGCAGAATCCACCTGCGGTGGATAACTCTTTTTATTTTCGCCTCGAAGGGATACTTTTTCAAGCAAATTCGCTTTCTGATTGACATATTCTAAGAATAGAAGAACTCGCCGAGTTTGCCGTTTTTTTTCTTATAAGCCGGCGTTTTTGGCTTCAGAAACGCCTTGGCCTTTTCGCCGTTTTTAATAACTGCAAGAAATAATGTGACCATATTTCCCAGATCGCTGAGCGAAACATATTCGGCGGCGATTTTTCCGGTTCGACGGTTTTGATTGTGATAGTTGCCCAGCGGGATACAGACCGCGGCGTTCGTATAGCCAAACCGGTTATAAACAGTCGATTCACAACTGCCGCCATCCATCAGCTTACGCTGGAATTTGAATGCTTTATCGGTTGCACGCATGTCGCGGGCGGTCATGGTCAGAAACGCTGTGAGTGCGGGCGTAAACACGCTGGATGCATCGCCGACACGCACGACGACGCCATCGCCCATCTTCGCAGACGGCAGTTCGCTGCTGGTTTCAATCGCGATAATGTTCGCGCTCTTTGCAATCTGCTTTGTGATGCACAGGTGCTTGGCACCGTGGAGCCCTGATTCCTCAGCCACAGAAAAAACAGCTTGTACCTTTTTGCGAATTTTGCGGCGGTGCAGTTCATCCAGCAAGGCCAGCACCGACACGCAGCCGACGAGGTCGTCACAGGCTCGGCTGTAAAGGCGATCGCCTCGAATTCGACAAGCCGGCAAATCCCACATCCCGAAATCCCCGGCCTTAACATCGCCTTCGGTTCTGAGTGAGACTTTTCGAAACCGTTTTTTCAGATCAAATTGGGTTCGGATGACTTGCGCCTTGACCGAACCGTTTGCGGTGAAGATTTTGACCTGTGCTTTTTTAAAATAGGATTCAGCGACACCGCCGTAGAACAAGGCCGTCGTTCGTTTACGAAGCGAATCTTTCTCAATGAGAAAGCCAGGATGGTCCATGTGGGCAGCGAAGGTAAAGACGGTGTTTTTGTACTGTTTGCCGTAGGTCGCAATCAGATTGCCGACATCATCGGTTTTGACGGCTATGTTCCGCTGCCGACAAAAATCCATGATGTAAGCACGAACAAATTGCTCGCGGTACGGAGCGGTCGGATTGCGTAACAGACCTTTTGACAAATCAACAAGCTTCCTGCCCATATCCGTCATATTATTGTTCCAGCATTTCCTGCAGGATTTCCGCGGCGATGCGAACGTAGCTGGGGCAATCGTGGAACGCCCCCGGCTGTTTGGCGGCCAATTGCCCGTCCTGGGTGGACATATCAAAGCCCAGCAAATCCCGGCAGGTCTTAGCACCGGCCTGAAGTTTGAATTCTGCCGCCAGGTCCCGCATCTTGCGATAATTCTCAAGTTTCGCGGTTTTGTCAGCCGGGTTCATCGAACCGTATCTGAGACCCAAAACCATCATCGCGCCGGTCAGCGCGCCGCAGGTTTCGCTCATCTGTCCCATGCCGCCGCCAAAACCGGAGGCGACTTTCAGCGCCGCTTGCTGATCCATGCCGAACAAATCAGCATACGCGCCGATGACTGACTGTGCACAATTGTAGCCTTCGGCAAATAAATCCGTTGCTTTTTTCACTCTGTCCATGGTTACCGTCCTAATCCTGTATTGATTGCTGCCATTTTTCCAATAGTATCGCGGCCAACGGCTGTATAGTTTTTGCCGAAAAATCAAACGTCAAATCCGCTGCTTCAAACAGTCGGGGCAACGGTTGACTGCCGCCGAGTGTCAGCGCTTTTTTATAATTATTAATCGCCGCCGGCATATCAGCCTGCGATTGCAGCCAGAGTCCCAATGCGCCAAGCTGGGCGATGCCGTACTCAATATAGTAAAACGGCACCTGGAACAAATGCAGAATCCCGTGCCACTGGACCGCCCTGCTTGTTTCGAATCCGGTCCAGTCCACGAGCCCGCCACCGAAACGGTCGTTCAGCTCAATCCATTTTTCATTTCGCTGCGTTGCTGTGTGTTCGGGATTCTCATACATCCAGTGCTGAAACGCATCATTGACGGCCACCGAAACCAGAATACGAACCACGGTCTCCAGTTGATTGCGCCACCAGCGGGCCTGTTGCGAATCGTCATAACAAACCGACAACTGTGACGCGGCCAGAAACTCCATCGACATCGACGCGACTTCGCAAAACTCCATCGGCGCATGACGATAATCCAGCAGCGGGTCCGGTGCACAGGACAACGCGTGAAACGCGTGGCCGCCCTCGTGCATCAACACACGCAGATCGTCATTGGTACCGATCGCATTCATGAAAATAAACGGCTTGCGGGCTTCGTACAGCGTGGATTGATAGCCCCCCGGCGCCTTGCCCTTGCGGCTATCCAGATCGAGTAGGCCATTGTCGGCCATGACCTGAAAGTATTGCCCGAACACCGGATCGAGCTGCGTAAACATTTTGCCGATCCCGGCGATGAACTGAGACGTCGTTTGAAACGGTTTCAAGGGCTCGCGTCCCATCGGATCCACTACCATATCCCACGGACGCAGTTTTTCGAGGCCAAGCTGCTCGCATCGCAATGCAAATATTTCTTGCTGAATCGGCACCAGATGGGTCTCGATCGCCTTGTGATACTGTTTACAATCGTCGGGCGTGTAATCAAACCGGTGATATTCCTTGAACTTGTAATCCCGGCAATTTTCATGGCCGGCGTTTTGAGCGATTTTGTGCCGGACTGAAACCATCTTGCCGAAAATGTCATCGAGTTTTTCGGCATCCTGCATATAACGCTCATTGGTCGCTTGCCAGGCGCGCTGCCGGAGGTCGCGATCGATTTGCATCTGGAACGTCCGCATCCGGGCAATGGGATGCTCTTTGCCGTCGAACTGAACCGTCATCGCGCCGGTGACCGTCTGGTACTGCTGGCTCAGCAGTGCGTCATCGGTCTGCAGCGGTACATTGTCCTCACGGAACAATTCGATATCACTGCGGATCTTTCGGAAATAAACATCATATCGTGACGCAGTGAAATCCAGCGAATCGACGGCTTCGATGATTTTCCGGTCAAGCTGATCGGCCAGCGGCTTGGTCGCGGGCACAACGGTTTCGATAAAATCCTTGTAGGCTTGTGCCCGTCCAGAGTCGTCCGTCTGGCAGGTCATCCGGATATAGAGAATGGAGTTAACCTGGGCAACAGCCGCTTCCAGCTCGGAGCGGTCATTGATCAAGCTCTCCAGTTCATCGGCGGATCGAACGGTGCGGCCTAAAAGCTTATCATATAAATCCGCCACACTCTCCTTTTTTGTTAGGTCCGCGCCTTCCGGCACAAAGGTTCGCGGCTGATAGGGCGGCAAAGTATTAAAATCCAATGCCGTCGGCTGGTGTGCGTCTGTCTGTTCCATTGGCGAATCCCCGTGCTTTCGTCTCTTTTCATTCTGTGATTCATTACAATGGAAACGATTATACCACAAAGGGGCTCGGTGTAAACACTCTTTCAATTGAAGAATTCTTCGGCGACAGCGCAAAAAAACAGAGGCTGCGGTTGGGCATCCGCAGCCTCTTGAAATCTCTCAAGGAGAAAAGAGATTAAGGGATTCGTTTATTTAGATGTCTACCGAGACAGCGAATAAAGGCCATCCCGACCGTGCAGAGTAACACGGTACTCGGCTGCGGCAATGCCGACGCCATCTGCGTTTCGGCCACTTCGGTGCCGGCAAACGCAAGTCCTGCAAAGACCGTTGAAAACACAATCACAAGAGACATTTTTTTCACAGGTATTCTCCCGGTTTAACATCAGTTTGCCGTATCTGCTATTTCGGCGGGTTCTGATTGAGCCGTTTTCGCAGATCCGTATTTTCCCGGCGTGTCGCTTCCAGATCGAAAATCAGGTATTTAATCCCCAGCCGAAGGTAATCCAGCGACTGTTGGAGATTGTTCAGCTTTTGCTGGAGTTTTTCGTGTCCTTCACGACTTTTCCGCGTGAGTTTAATAATCTCTTCTTTTTGCGGTTTCGGAAAAGACTCGGTCTCTTTCAAAATCTCAAACAATTTTTCACGGAAGTCAGAATCGTTCATGTGTCACCCCTAAAAAGTTAATTCTCCAAGCCAGTTTTGGTTGCTGCAACCAATAACGCTACACCAGTGATTTCACAACAAAACAAAGCTATCAAACGTGTTCTTTTCATCTTTAACAGGTTGTTCCTGTGGTTCGGTTTTCCCCCCGAAGCCAACAAACGTATTATACCAAAACCGGAAAATTCCAGACACAGGAACCAACTTTCCGCCGTTTTTTTTCTCAAAAAAGGGCTCTTATAAGCAGAGGAAATGGTTTTATCGGAATCGGCGCAAAAAATTTTCAGCCGGTGTATCGGTAAAAATCAGGATCAAAAAAGGATTTGAAAATTGACGGCCTAAAATGGTTTTAAATATGCCTTCACGATGTACTCTGCGGGGCTGTTTAGGGCGTTTTTATAGGCAATCACCTCTCGACACAGAGGCTGCTTATGAGAATAAAATCAGGTTAAAAAGGAGCCGCAAGACAACAATGATACTTGGGTATGACTAAACACTTTGCAGCAATTTTCCTAACTCAGTAATGACTTTCGCAAATTTTCCAACGCTGGTGGGCTTTACGATATAATTGGCGCAGCCCAGATCATAACAGTGTTTGATGGTAGCCGGGTCGCTGGTCGTTGTCAGCATGATAACCGGTATTGATTTCAGATGGCCATCGGCTTTCACCATCTCCAACACTTCAATCCCATCCAGCTTTGGCATTCGGATATCCAACAATAGCAGATAACATGGATCAGATGACGATCGCCCGGGGTCTTGCAGAAAATCCATGACAGCCTGACCGTCTTTGAAGTGGACAATTTCATTGCCGATACCGGCACGCTTGATATGCCGCCGAATCAGACTGGCGTGGCCGGGATCATCTTCGGCCATTAGAATTGTAAAGCCATCCAACATGGTTGCCTCCCTTCCTTTCTGCAATCCCTGAGATGTACAGTCCATTTTCCGACGGTGCATTTCCCGTACTCATCTCATATCACACTTTTTCCACCGAAAACACGATACTATTGATATAATGCCTGAGAATTATATAGGTGTTCTGTTTCCGACGAGCCGAGTCTGATAAGCATCTTTCTTACGGTCCAACGTATAGGGTATAACGGTCCCGGATAAGCAAACCGTTATCAAGTTGCAGAAATACTTCAAGAGGGGATAACCAGGAGAAAAACATGTCCCGTCATTTTTGGACAATGCCGACATGATGTCGATAAGGGCATTTGAACTGTTGTGCTTCATGTCGCTACCCTGTCAATTCAATAAGGCGAGATGCCTGTGGTTTTTACTATAATAATTATACTATATTTCGGCTTAAAAGGTGCGAAAGTTTTTCCATTATCCGACCCAAAGTCGCTATTATCCATCTCACATGACCAGTTAAGGTCTTTGTAGATAAAAACTTAAAACAGCTATTAGGGAAAAACCCCCAATTTATTTCTTCAGCCAATAATAGACTGTTTTTTTGAGACAGATTTATTCCATAGACAAATACTGGAAAATTGAGAAGCGTTTCTATCCGAAGGATCACAGAAATACATCGTCGTTATTGTGTCGTTCGCAGAAATATCTTGTTGGCACCGTCGATGACAAGAATTGGTTCATCCGGATTTTTACTGAGCCACTGATCGACAACCCACTGCGGTTGCAGACATGGCGTCATGTGCATTTTTTCGATGATCGAAGATTCAATTTGGCTGCGAAACCATAGCCGATCCAGCCGTTTGATCAGGTGGGCCAACCGGTATGGCTTGTGGCTGAACAGGCGATAGTCCTGTCGATCAAACACCGTGATTTCATCAAGTGGGCAAATCAGTTTATGATAAAATTGCTCGGTGGTCCGCTCGCTCCCGACGCCATTCGGGCACGCCGACAAAAACAAGATTTCACCGTGATCGCAAATTGCGGCTTTGGTTAATTCCAAGGCGCGTTGCGCGATGTACAAATCCACATCATTCGGCAACCCACCTGGCGATACGATCATCTTACTGACCGGCTCAACAAGAAAACTGTTCCACGCATCGGCTTTCTCAAATGCCCTGGACGCAACCGTTTTAGCCGGGCCCATCGCAGCCCACTGAATGACCCCATCGGTACTGATCGTCACCAACGCGTGAACAGGACGGCCGGCGACAATTTTCTCCATCGCCTCCAGTTGGTCACAGGCCAGCGGATTGTCACGCGATTGGGTATCAGCATGCCAGGGATGAATCCCCGCACGACTTCGCGGGTCCATGGTCCAGCTATGATTTTGCTGGATCGTTTCAAAGGCACATAAGCCGGGAACAAAATATTTCACCGGATTGGAATAGCCTGCAAAGTAATGATGTTTAACATCGGAAACAGTCAGGAAACAATCCGGCTCATTCAATCGCTCATGGTATTGAATAGCCGTGGCGCGACGCGTCACCCCAAGCGAAACCAGAGGGCTCTGGCGGCAATCGTGGGCAATCACTTCATACGCAATGCCGGCTTTCTCTGACAGAGTACTGAGACAATGAATAATGTCGCGGTTTTCAGGCGTGTCGGCATGATGGGTGCCCGTGCAGATAAAAAAGAGAATCTTCGCTGCCGAACGGCATTTTTCCAGCAACGCCACGCCAATCGTTTCCAACGGTAAATCCCGCGTCCCGTCCGGCAGCAGAATGCCCAAAACCTTGCCGCCAACAACATCAAAAAATCCCGTCGCATCGTCATCGATCGCCTGCTTGAGAATTCCCTGTTGGGAGTGTACGGCACTGCCGCTCTGCCGAGGCCGGACAACCGCCGCAACATTGCCTTCCGGAATCTGAAGCGTTACCGAATCTCTACCATAATGAAGCTCGATATCCATGCGTTTATCGCTTTCTGTGATTAACGCAGTTTGAGTGTAGCCAGCGCAATGACGGCGAAGGCTACTGACAGCAGCCAGAATCGCACGACGACCTGCGGCTCGGACCAGCCGGCCAGGTGGAAGTGGTGGTGAATCGGCGCACAGCGGAAAATACGCTTGCCGCCGGAGTATTTGAAGTAGCCAACCTGCAAAATCACGCTGAAAAGCTCCATCATAAATACCCCACCGATGACAAACAGCAGGATTTCATTGCGGGTAACAATCGCCCCGTAGCCCATAGCCGCCCCAAGCGGCAGCGACCCGACATCGCCCATGAAGACCTGCGCGGGATGGCAGTTGTACCAGAGAAAGCCCAGCATTGCCCCGGTAATCGACGCGAAAAAGATGCACAGCTCGCCGGACTCAGGGATATGCGGCAGCAGCAGATAACTGGCCCACGTCACATCAATGGTACGCGACATATGTTCGGACGCAATATAGCACAGAATCACCAGCACCGACGAAACGATCCCCAGGCAGCCCGAAGCCAGCCCGTCCATCCCGTCCGTCAAGTTCACGGCGTTGCTGGTACCGGCAATATAAAGAATCGTAATCACCGAGAAGAAAAACACGTTCATCGGAATGCCGCTTTTGTAGAACGGCAGCCAGAATCGGCGGGCATCCTCAATCCGCTGGAAGTCCGAATACAGAAAATAGGCAATCAGGACCGCCCCGCCCAATTGAAAAGCCAGCTTTTCCCAGGCCTTCAGCCCGTCGCGGCTGCGATGGCGGGTCTTGACAGTCAGTTTCAGCCAGTCATCGGCCGCCCCGATGCCGCCAAACCAGATAATGATAAAAATCGCCTTGTGAATAAACGGGTTGTCCAGCCGGGCCCACAGGAATGTGCCGGCCAAAACCGCTGATAAAATGATGATCCCGCCCATCGTCGGGGTATTGGCCCGCTCACGCATGAGTTCGTTCAGGGCCGCATGGTGAAACTCCGGGCGATCACCGATCTTCATCCGCATCAGCCAGCGGATCATCTTCGGCGCCAGAAAGAATGCCACCGCCAAAGACGTCAGCGCCGCCAGTACTGCGCGAAACAGCACATCCTCATACGCATAAAACCCGATTCGATGCGTCAGGATATCTCGCAGCCACCATAACAGATGATATATCAATGTTTACTCCATATGGGAACGCGGACGTCTCGTCCGCAAATCTTTATTTTTTCAGTAATCACGACTTAAATTGCTGCTTCTTCGCGGCTAAGCCGTTTACAGTCGTTTAGTTTCGATTTTCCGCGTGGAATTTACGACCCTGAAGGGTCTCCAAACAGTTCATTCAACCGGCGGACCGCCTTTTCCAGCCCCGCCAGACGCGATCCCTTTACCAATACTATATCGTCAGGCTGAATGTATTTGTGTAAATTATCACACAATTGCTCCGTATTTTCAAACGCCTGAGCCACAATGGCCCGCTTGCTGCCGATGACGCCGAAAACCACATCGGCCGAAAATTCCCCTGCCGCCAGCACCACATCGACCTGGCAATCAGCCGCCTGGCCGCCCAGTTCATGATGAAGGTCTGCGGATTGGCTCCCCAGTTCACCCATAGTCCCGGCGATGAAGATAAGCCGTTTCCCATCCTGCTGGAACGATTTCAGACAGTCCAGGGCATTGGCCATAGAAGCGGGGTTGGCATTATAGCAATCGTTCAAAATCGTCACCGCACCGGCCTTTTCAAGCTCCATCCGCATGGAAACCGGCCTTAATAGCCCGATAATCCCCACAACGTCCGATAACGGAACATTGCAATCCCGGCAAACTGACCAAACGGTCAGGATGTTCATCAGTGCCGCCCGCCCGGGCAGCGGCACCTCGACCCGCCGGCCCTCGATGGTCAAGGCTCCCGCGGGCCCATTTGCCTGAAAATCCGAGGCGATGACATCGCAGTTTTCGCCGGTTCCGAATGTGATTGTATTCACATGGAAGTTATTTTTGACATATTCAACCAGTTCGGGCTGATCGCCATTGATATATAGTGTGCCGCCGGACTTCAGCCCCAGGGCAATGGAGGCTTTTTCTTTGAGGACATTTTCCAGCGTCCCGAAACCGGCCAGATGCGCCGGGCCAATAAATGTCACCACCGCGACATCGGGATTGGCCAGCCGGGCCAGTTCTTCGATTTCGCCGGGAGAATTGGACCCCAACTCCAGCAGCAATATCTCGTCGGCGGCCTCAGCCGAGAGAATCGTCAGCGGCACACCGATATTGTTATTGAAACTTTTGGGCGCCTGCCGGCATGTGTAAAAACGATTAAGTACCTCATGCAGAATTTGACGGGTCGTTGTTTTGCCCGCCGAGCCGGTAATGGCAATGACTTTCGCGGAAAGCTGCCGGCGATACCACGCAGCCAACTTGCCCAACGCGACAATCGTATCATCCACCAGAATTACCGCACCGGCGGTTTTATCCAAGGCGATCTCTCGGTCTGCAATCGCGCAGCACGCCCCCTTTTCCATCGCAGATGCAATGTAGTCATGCCCGTCGAAATTCTCGCCGTCGATGGCGATAAACAACTGGCCCGCTTGCACCGCCCGCGAGTCAATCGTCACGCCGCTGACAGAGCCGGTCGCTTCGACCGAGCCGTCCTGGAATCGTCCTTCGACAATCGTTGCTATGTGTTGAATCTCAATCGGTATCATGAAGTTCCTGACGCGTTGTGCGGTTAGTGGCCCAGTGCCTTTTTGACCTCTTCAATGTCGCTGAAATGCCGCTTTTCGGTGCCGATGATCTGATAATCCTCGTGCCCCTTGCCTGCAATCAACACCATATCATCCGGACAAGCCTGCTGGATAGCCAATTCAATCGCTTTGGCCCGGTCCGGCTCAACAAAAGGTGTCTGACCCTTTTTAATTATAGCTGAGAATCCCTGCATAATGTCGTCGATGATGGCATCGGGATTTTCGGTGCGAGGATTGTCGCTGGTGACGATGACGATGTCGGCCAATGCTTCGGCGACCTGTGCCATGCGCGGGCGCTTGGTTTTATCGCGGTCTCCACCGCAGCCAAACAGGACAATGAGCCGTCCTTCGCACAGCGGCTTGAGAGTACTGAGCACATTTTTTAACGCATCATCGGTATGGGCGTAATCGACAAATACCTCGATGCCGCGCTGGTCCTGTTGATCGCATCGAACCGGTTCCAGACGCCCGGGGACGCACTCAAGCGACGATAAGCCGCACGCAATATCATGCAATCCAATCCCGGCGGCCAGGCACAATCCCGCGGCGGCAAGACAATTGCTGATATTATGCCGGCCGGGTAATCGCGTGGTGACTTTCTCGCTTTGATTGTTAAATTCAATCGCAAACACGCTGCCGGTCGCATCCATCAAATGAATATTGGCATTAATGTCCGCATCCCGCTCAATACCGTACCACATTGTTCGTGTGGCCGGCTCGATCAGTTCAGCAATCGTGTGGGCTTCATCCGATTCGATATTTAATACCGCCAATCCATGCGCCGGCAATTCCAGGAACAGCCGGCTCTTGGCGTCAAGATAATCGTCCAGTGTATTGTGATAGTCCAGGTGGTCGCCGGTCAGATTGGTAAACGCCGCGGCGGTAAAGGAAATCCCCGCCAGTCGCCGCTGACTCAACGCATGGCTGCTGGCCTCGGTAATCATGTATTCACAACCGCATTTCACCATCGCCTCAGCGGCTTCGGCAATCGTAACCGCGTCCGGTGTCGTCAGCGGCGCCGCGATCGTGTGCCCGCCGGTACTGTATTCAATTGTACCGATCAGCCCGCAGCGATGTCCCGCATGTTCCAGGATGGACCGGACCATGTAGGCGACCGTCGTCTTGCCGTTGGTGCCGGTCACGGCCAGGTTGGTCAGTTGACTGTTGGGATGGCCAAACGACGCTTGCGCCAGCAACCCCAGCGCAACCGACGAATCCTCGACGATCACACAGTTAAATCCATCCACCGGCTGCTCGGTCACCAGGAACGCCGCCCCGTTTTCGACTGCCGGACGGAGATAATCGTGCCCGTCGACCTGCGTGCCGACAACGGCAACAAACACGCCTCCTTTAACAGTCTGTCGTGAATCGGCGGTCACCGGCAAACGCCCGGCCTGTACCACTGCCAACAACTGAGTAAATGTCATGAAAAAACCCCGTCATCCATGATAATTTGATCGTTCTATCCGTTCTGAGGGCATTGTAGCGAACCGGAGACTGTTTCGCAATCGAAGTTTTAATCCGACCGTGAAAAACCGCTGAAAATAACCTCCGGAACATCCGGCATCAGAATGTTTTGCTTTTTCGGCTTTCACTTGAGTTTTTTGATCTTTCCGGTACAATAGCATGCCTACTTCGGAAAATGAAGTCGTTTCCGAAAGTCGTTAAATACTGTCATAGAAAGGAGTTGAAATGATTCGCATAGCACCGCGCAAGTGTTTTTATCTACTAGCCTTATACGCATTTTCGGCGATTGTCTGGGCGGGAGAAACGAAGACCGAATACATGGCCATTTTAATGTCCGGCCAGAAAATCGGCCACGCCATCCACACACGCAGCGTAGAAGACAGCCATGTCATCACCACGGAAGATTTTTCGATGACGCTGGGCCGAGCCGGCCAAACCGTTAAGGTTAATTCCAAAGAAACACACGTTGAAACCACCGAAGGCGAGCCGGTTTCCTTTGAAGCAATCATGAAAACCAGCGGCATGGAGCAGAAAACCAGCGGCACGGTCAAAAACGGTAAACTGACCGTCAGCCGCGTGATGTTCGGCCAACCCACTCAGCAAGTCATTGATTGGCCCCAAGACGCCTTGCTGATGGAAGGCATGCGGTTGTTTCAACTGAAACGCGGACTGCATGCAGGCGACCAATTTGAGGTTAGTATTTTCAGGCCTGAATTCATGGCCGGGCTTAAAGCACAAGCCGTTGTTGGCGAAAAGAAACAAATTGACCTGTTTGGACGCGTTCTGGAACTGACTGAAGTCACGACCACGATGTCTGTCAGCGGACAGCAAATCGTCTCGACCAGCTATGTGGATGAAGAATTGAATGCCCTGAAGACACTGGTTCCGATGATGGGGATGACAATGGAACTGGTTGCCTGCGACAAAAACTTCGCCCTGCGTGAAGATGACGTGGTGGATTTTCTGGAAAAACTCAGCATTGCCAGCCCGGTCCAGTTGACCAGCCTCAATACGGTTGACTCGATTACCTATGAAATTAAACCCGTCGGTGATCAGACATTATCATTTCCTGTATCATCGCATCAAGCTGCTAAAAAGAATGAAGATGGCTCGTTTTCGGTCACCGCCAGCCGGCTGACACCCGCCGAAGGCGTCAAATTCCCCTATGAAGGCAGCGATCCGACAGTTTTAGAAGCGCTGAAACCCACAGAAAACCTGCAAAGCGATAACAAAGCAGTCATCGACCTGGCCAAGCATGCCGTCGGCGGCACGGAAGACGCCGCCAAGGCCGCCAAACAGATCGAATCATTTGTCGCGGGCTATATTCAGCAAAAGGATCTGTCCGTTGGCTATGCATCCGCGGCGGAAGTCGCACAAAACCGTCAGGGGGACTGCAGCGAGCACGCGGTCCTGACCGCGGCGATGTGCCGAGCGGTCGGTATTCCGGCCCGTGTTGTCTGCGGCGTGCTGTATGTGGACTCCTTTGCCAATCAGAAAAGCATCTTCGGCGGCCATATGTGGGTCGAAGCCTACATCGACGGCCAATGGATCGGACTGGACGCCACACGTGTCGATCAGGGATTCGGGCCCGGACACATCGCGCTGGCATACGGCAACGGCGATCCCGGCGACTTTTTCTCACTGGTCAATACGCTGGGCTGCTTTAAAATCGAAAAAATTACCACACATAAGGCCCCTGTCGAAGCCAAAAAGACTGAAACGCCGCAATAGTGGAAGATCGAATCATCAATAATTGAAAGGCTGCAACAATGGATCAATGTAATCCTGAAAACCATGAAAAACACCTCTGTCGTCTCTACGGTTCGGGTTTGCACAAACAGGATCCCGACCAGTACGCCCATCTCGTGCGTGACCCGAAATTCGTCTGCAAAAGCTGCGGGCGGGTCGCGGCAGCCAGGGAAAATCTGTGCGATCCGATTTTATTAGGCACCTGGGAAGAATAATTCCCCCTGTCCCGCCTGAAATATATGATATGGTTTAAGAAACGGAGCAAAACAACATGGAGGAGAAACCTTGTAACCTGTTTACATAAAGCAAGTTAAAGGTTTCACGGAAGAATTTTCGGCTTTTTTTAATTTTCATGTAACGAAAGTCTCTTTCGCACGTCATAAGTTTAAAGAGAAGGACAACGAACAAATGAAAGAGGATATATCAGGATTAATTGAGTCGGCAATGACCGGCGACCGGCAAAGTATGGACCAACTGATACAGAGAGTCCAGCCCAGAATACGCGCCTATATTCTGCGCAGTACTCTCAACGAAGATCTGACGGAAGATATCGTACAGGAAACCATGTTGCAACTGATAACCTCTTTAAAAACGCTAACTGACATCACACGTTTCTGGCCGTGGTTGTATAAGATCGCGTCCAATAAGAAGATCAGCCATTTCCGCAAAGCCAAAACCCATCCGGCCATGCACTTTTCCAACATGGAACCGCATTTACTCGAATCGGCGATGGAAGATGAGTATGCCGACGATGCGACTGAAAAACCGGCGTTGCAGGAACTGCATAAACTCATTATGGCCACGATGCAAAAACTCAGCGGCACCGAACGTTCGATCCTGTCGCTGCGGTGTTTTGAGGATATGCCCTATGACCAGATCGCGGAAATCAGCGGCTGCACCCAAAGCACCGCGCGGGTTCAGTTTTTGCGGGCCCGTAAAAAGCTCAGGTCCAGCCTGAAGCGTCAGGGACTGTCCGGCAAAGCAATCCTGCCGTCACTGGTCCTGTTTGGCAAACTGACCGCCGACAAAACCCTGGCCCCTTCTGTCACCAGTGCATCGGTGACGTTGAATACCGGCATGACCACCGCACAGGTCGCGGTCGCCACGATCAAAGCCGGCTTTGTGCAATATGCGACGACAACCGCGACCGCCGCAGCAGTCGTCATTTTGGCTCATATCGGTTGGAATCAGATGCATCCGCATCCCTATCCGGACAGAGAGGACGTTCAAACGATCCATTACACGGTTCAGGGCGTCGGCGAACTTGATGAATCCGACCTCGAAAAAGCCGTTCGACCCAACAACCGCTCACGAAAGGGAGATGTGGACGAAGGCCCTTATTACAGCAAAGGCGCCTTCGAACAATACCTGCAATTTCCGGACGGGCCGGACGGGCCGGTTCTGGTCCGTATGCAGCGATGGGGACTGGATGCCGCCACACACCAGAATACAGACAAACTCTGCGGCTGGCTGCAGAACGGTCGGGCCAATTATTATTTTGCCAAGGGATTTGCGGACGGCTCCACGCGCATCTATATCACCAACGATCCGATCGGAATGCTGATTTTGCCAACCGATTCACCGGAGATGGTCGATTTCCTTATGGAACACTGCGGAAACCTGGATCGCATCCGCTACACACGGGATCGGAAAACCGGCCTGTTAACCGGCAAATATGATAACCGTGTGCCCGCGGTAAAGGACTATAAAACCGAATATGCTTATAACTCTCTGACCGAAGCGGATTTCACCCCCTTCTGGCCCAAGGATGCCGGCGTCTATGACGAGCGTGACGCCATGCATTACCGCGGCTGGACGTTGTTTTCATTTGAGGGCCATCTGGGCGAGACACCCATTCACGGCAAGGGAAAACTTCCCTTTACCTATGAGGCCTGGCAGGACAACAAGCCGTGGCTCGATATTCAAATCGGTGATTCGATTCACATCTTAGACACCGAAAACGGCGCGTACCTGGTCGATACCGCAACCGGCAAAGTGACCAGCTATCCGTCCGGCACATTCTTTACCGGTATCAGCAGACCGTGGACCGGCCTTCGTGCCTACGACACACTCCGCCGGGACGCCGCGAACGAACGCATCCCCTTTAAAGCGAAACGCATTGGCGAAACCGCCACCGTGAACCTTTCACGAGAGATCGGCGACAGTACATACAACGTCAACTACACCATTGAAATGTACACCGACGTGATCAGCCGAATTGATCTGATTGAAGAAGGTGAAAATCCCGTCACCGGTCAACTGACCTTCACCTATGCACAGGACGATCTGGCCGATTGGCGAGCGGGTTTCACAGAGCCCACAGTGCCGACAAAAAAAACAACCGACCGACAGTTCGCCAAACATCACTGGCTGCTGGACCTGCTGGAAAAACGGTACGGGACGCCGCAGACCGTTTTAGCTGCACAATAATATCCTTTCGCAACGACCAGCAATCCTATATGATACTTCTTATTCAATGGATATAATAGGAGGTCTCATGTCAAAGAAACGCGAAGAAATGATCAAGGGATTCAAGGAGATTCAAGCCGAGCGAATTGGGATTTATCCGGTCGGTGTCGATTCGGCCGACCGCGCCCTGGCCTATATCGTTCGCGGCGATCAGATTTGGTTTGCAAAGGATGACGCGCTGACTGCTGTTGACTTGCCGCAGGAAGAGTTGTGAAATAGAATTACTCCCGTTATTTATCTGAAAGGATACTATGAAATCTAAAGTTGTCGACAAAATGAAATTGATCAAATCAGTTGAGGTTTGTTTTCCAGATATGCAGGTACATAAAACTCTTCAGTCTGGCTGTTCTGTTCACGAATCTGTGCCTCATGATTCAATTCGAGATATTGTTTTGGCGAGCAAGCCCTCTTTTTCTGCGTTTGAATGGGTCAAAAAAGCCAATGTTTTTGTTATGACAAAGAGTTTTGCTGATTTATTTAAAGAGGATATTGAACAAAGTTTCACGATTGGTGAAGTGTTTAGTCCATCTGGAGTTAAACAGGAAGATTATGTTACCTTAACTTTCAAACAAATGATTATTGTGCGAGGTCTTGGAAAAGGCACCTATCATAAAGGTTTTTGTCCTACTTGCGGTTTGCCTATGTATGGTGTGATATCTCCTTTTTATGTACTAAAGCAATCGCTGACGGATGCTAAAATGCATGTCGTATGGCAAATGAGCGCCCTTCTTGTTTCAAAAGAGCTTGCGGCCAGGGTGGATAAGAAAAAGTTTAAGGGGATTCGTATGTTTGATGTGTTAGTGTATGACGAACCGCAGGATGATTTTGATTTGCCATTGGTGATCAAGCCGGAATGAGAGTTTAAGATAAATGGACAATACTGTTACACTCAATGGAGAGACGTATCCGACGACATTTCTGGAGCTCCATCTGCCGGAGATACGAGATGTTCGTCATATGTTTCTGAAAGTGTTTTATGAGCAAGGCTGCTTTCTGATCTGGGGCATGGAATTGTCGCTGCTCAAATCGATTGAAGATCTGGACGGACAACGAATTCATCTGAAGCCGGATGGTTCTGCCTATGAGGACGACACGCTGGCTTCGGACATTTTTGTTGCCTATGATACCAGCGGGGCTAATTACTGGACCGATGACACCGACGAGGAAGGCGGATGTTATGCTTATGGTGATATCCTGATTGATTTTAAATGTACTGAAGGCCGCCATTTTCATGTTCACGTTGAAATGACTCTGACCGAACATGATGATTGCCTCGATGAAGATAATATGACATACCCGAATAAGGGGATAGCGGACTTTATCGTCGAAGCTGACGAAAAGAATCCGGTTGCGATGGATTAACGAGATAAAACCAGAAACAATAATGTAAACAAAAACTGAGGGTACCGACCATTATTCAAATTGGATGTCATTGAGCATGAACTGCAGATTTGTCTGGCCGTTGTAAGAGTTATACTGCGGCTCAAAGGCCACGCTGAAGGTATCCGTCTCCAGCAGTTTCTTTTCGAGACTGCCCATTCCAAAACCAATGCACCGCACGGCACCACTGGCGTCGGAGATCGACATTTGCAGATGGTCGTTTCGACTGCCGACCCGCCGCGGCGGCGCAATCAGCTTGACCCCGCGCGTCGCAAACACCGGTTTGGGATTTCCCTGCCCGAATGGCTCCAGGTACGACAGCTCTTTCATGACAGTCTGATTGAAGTCTGAAATCCTCGCCTCCGCGTCAATCTCCAGAAACGCTTGGAGCTTATGCTCTAAATTTTCGTTCGCATAGGCCTCGAACGCATCGGCAAAGTCTTCGATTTTATCGGTTTCGATTTTCAGCCCCGCCGCCATGGTGTGGCCGCCAAAGCTGACCAGATGCTGGCTGCAGGCTTCCAGTGCCGCGTGCAGGTTGAAGCCGTCAATCGAGCGGCCCGAACCCTGCCCCAGCCCGTTGGTGGTGTTAATCATAATCGTCGGGCGGTAATACGCATCGATAATCTTCGAGGCGACAATCCCGATCACGCCCGAATGCCAACCGTCATCGGCCAATACAATCGTCTTGCGATCCGGATGGTTCAAGCCAGCCTGCACGATCCGCTGCTTGGCGGCTTTGAAAATATCGGCTTGGCATTTTTGCCGCTGCCGGTTCTGGTCCTTGAGATATTGCGCGATCTGGATGGCCCGCACTTCGCTGTCCGTCGTCAGCAGTTCAACCGCAAGCCGGGCATGCCCCATGCGTCCGGCAGCGTTAATCATCGGGGCCAATCGAAACGCGACCGCATAGCTGTCCACATCCGACGTCCCCAAATCGGCCGTCTGCACCAGCGTGCGAACACCGATCAGCGTGGACTTTTCCAGCGTCTTCAGGCTGAATCCCACCAGCACGCGGTTTTCGCCCCGCATATCCACGACGTCGGCAATCGTACCCATGCCGGCCAGCGTTGTTGCATCCAACAGGTATTGTCGCAATTGTGGCGACAATTGACCGCCCTTCTTATACGCATTCGCCACACCCCACGCCAGCTTAAACGCCACCAGTGCGCCCGCCGAATGGGGATTGGGATAGTCCGGGTCAATCGACGGATGCACAATCGAAACCGCCTGCGGCAGCGTCGGCCCCGGCTGATGATGGTCGGTGACGATCACATCCATGCCGAGTTCATTAGCCAGTGCAACCTCATTGACGGCGGTGATACCACAGTCCACCGTGATCATCAGGTCGGTGCCGTTATCGGCAAGCTGGCGAACAGCCTCACTGTTGAGACCGTAGCCTTCGTCGATACGATGCGGAATGTAATAATCGACACGGGCGTTGAGCATTTCCAGCAGGTGCCACAGGATCGCGGTGCTGGTAATGCCGTCCACGTCATAGTCGCCGTAGATGGAAATCTTTTCGCCCTTCTCAACTGCGTCCTTGATGCGATCCACCGCCGCCGCCATCCCCGGCATCACTTCCGGCTCGATCAGGTCGGTCAGTTTGGGGGACAAAAAAAGACGTGCGTTGTCAGCTTCGTGCAGTTGCCGGTTGATCAGCACCTGCGCCAGGATGGGCGACACCTTCAGCGACGCCGCAAGCGAAGCGGCCCCCGCGCTGGCGTCCCGCACCTGCCAAACCTTTTTCTGCATCCCTGCCGGTACTTTCATAAAAACCCTAACCCCTGCTCACCCGCAACATAACATCTTGTTTTAAAAACGGTTGCAAAAAATTACAACAAATTAAAAAGCCTCGCCCGAACGGGCGAATCCTCAATTTTGCATTTTACACTTTGATTTTTGCATTATCTCAGCTCCCCTCATTCAATGACACACAATTATATCGACCAATCCCCCCAAAGTCAATCAATCTTAGCATAAGCTAATTGAGACAGCATCCCATATAATCTATCGTAGTTGTTATATCCATTTTCAATGATCACAGGAGTCTTTCGGCTTTTCAGTTTTACAAAAATAAAGCTATTTGTCCGTGTCACACACTCAATGTCCTCTTGCGAGTATGTTTTAGTCTTAAATAATTGGCAATAGTTGAAGCCCTTATGGAAAATATTAATATACGATCGGAAACTTTTTAGCGAAGCAGCTAGAAAAACAAAAGAAACAGGGATGATACTATCAACAAGGCACCAGAATATAACTCGACTATTACTGCTATCTTGTTGATGTAAGTGCCTGCAAATATAATATACCAAGCCCAAATACATTGGAACCAATAGTAAATAAAAAATGCCAAAAGGTTTTCTCGCTATAAACTTATGAGGTTGTACGGAAACATTTAAACCCACATTTGTTTCTTGTTTGTTCCTTGCAGCAAGTCTATAGTCGATGTATATTCGGCTAAAGAGCAATATAAATCCAAAAGCAAATAAAACTAAAAACAATAAATGCCCCATTAACTCGCTCCCTATTAAATAACAAACTCCTTACTGCCCAAAGACTTCGTCGAGGATATTTTCAGCTTCCGGGGCGGTGCCCTGCTTCCATGTTTTAATCAGTTCGCCATCCAGCAGCACCACCACGTACGGGCTCATGACTTCCCACTTCTGCTCATCGGTCAGCGTACCGGTAATACAAGTGGTATCGTCCGGCACCGGCCCGGTTTCCGCATACGGCGGCACCGCCAGAAACGCGATCTTAAATGCGTCGTTGCCCTGCTCGACCATATCTTTATAGTAAGCACTGTACGCCGGCACCACCTCCGCACACGTCGGACAGTCGTGATGATACATCAGCACCACCGCCATGCCTGTGGACAGTTCATCCCGCACATCATCCTCGACAACAAACCCAAGCCACTCCCACGCGTTTTCGACCGGAGCCGGTTGTGGTTCATCGGGCTCAATTTGCGTCTCCGCGGCCTGCTGTGTTTGTTGCGTCTCCACCGCTTCAACAGTCTCTGCTTCGGCCGGCTCAACGGGCGTCGGTTCCGGAACAACCTGTGTTTGAGCTTGAGTGGCCGTATCGATCGCCGCTTTCAGTTGGGCAATCTCAGCCTGCAAAGCGGCAATCTGATTTGCCATTGTTTCGTTCTGTTGGGCTAAGACCGCGGCTTCCTGCTGCCATTGGGCCTTTTCCTGTTTGTGCTGAAATTCCAGCAGCTTGATCTTCGCCTCTGGCGAAACATCAGTCTGCTGAACGGCCTTTTTGAACTCGGGCCGAAACGTCACAATCGCCGGGACCGTCAGCGCCAGCACCGCCAAAATCGGCACAGCGCAAACGATCGCATGCGCCACATTCGGCCACGGCGGCGGCAGCAGCTTTTCGCCCTTCGGACGGAAGATCAACAGCAACAGGAAAAACGGCATGTCAATCGCCAGCAGCGTAATCCACGGGTCGACATGCACCTGTCCGAAACAGCCGCAGGATTCGGCGCCGGTGATGACCTTGGAAAGCGTCGCAAAAATAAATCCGAAATAGGCCAATGTTCCCGCGATCCAGGCCGCCTTGCGAAACAATCCCGACACCATCCACGCACCGAGTGCAAACTCCAGCGGAATCTGCATCAGCAGAAACTCATACGACTCCCAGAAGCCCAGCAGATTCGCCTTCCACGCCGGCATCGCATCCCCGGCTTCCGCGGCTTTATCGATAACCAACGCCGCCTTCACATCCCACGACGGAATTGCCACAGTCATCAACTCATGCACTTTCAGCACCGCCGCAACCATCAACAACAATCCCGCCAGCGTCATGATAACAGTATTCATTTTTCGCATATAATTATAGTCCTTAGTCTTTTTCAGGCTCCAGACTTGAGGCCTGAGGCTTGAGGTTTTTGCTTACGCAAAGAGTTGATCAACCCATTCAGCACGCGTGCGGTTTCATCGCTCTGACTGTTCAATAAAACATAGGATTCCTCTTGCAAATAACCCAATCGAAACGCCAATGACAACTGATAACAGACTTCTGAAGCTGAACCGTAGGCCATATTCAGAAATCGCACATAATCGGCTTGCGAGTCTCTGCCGGAACCTTCGACAATATTGGATGCAATCGAAACGGCTGCCCGGCGTAATTGGCTTGTCAGACCAAACATTTCCTCCTTCGGAAATACCTGTGTAGCCCTGTAAACCATCAACGCCAGTTCATCGGCCAACTCAAAAGCTCTCAACTTTCGATAATCTCTCATGCCGCTATTATAATCAAAAGGAAACACCAAAACAACCCCGTATAAGACCTAAAAACCCCCCTTTCCCGGATTCTCAAGCCTCAGGTCTCAAGTCTCAAGCCTGAAGCTGGACTTTCAGTCCAAAATCCGTAAAATGACTCAGAATCAATAATAAACTTAAATTTCGGAGCCA
The DNA here is from genome assembly GCA_963675155.1 of Anaerohalosphaeraceae bacterium. Taxonomy (GTDB): domain Bacteria; phylum Planctomycetota; class Phycisphaerae; order Sedimentisphaerales; family Anaerohalosphaeraceae; genus 4572-13. The sequence goes on from OY775912.1 coordinate 4,355,867, forward strand.
GTCAATGGACCTCAGCCAAAAAGAGTATCTTGTGATTGTCCAGTGCCACATCGTCAAAGAACGCTGCCCGGGCTTTCTGTGCGAGAAGGCTTTTCACGAACGTACCGGCGGATTCGCCGACTACCCCGCCGACAAACAATACCGCATCATCAACCTCACCTGCGGCGGATGCTGCGGCCGCGCCCTGCACCGCAAGCTGACCCAGCTCAAACGCAGCCTGAAAAAACACGACAACATCGAAACCGACAAGATCGTCGTCCAGCTATCCTCCTGCATCACCCGCGACAATTACCACGCCGCCCCCTGCCCCCATAAGGACTACATCAAAGCCCTCATCGAAAAAATCGGACTCAACTATTGCGAAAACACCGTCATCGATGAAAAAACCGAAAAACGCACCGCAGAAGGAATCTATCAAAACAATTGAGTCTGGGATTTAACTATCGAAGAACTTTGCGTCTCACGACATTCTCTGTTAAAATGAGTCCGTTTTCAGAAAATAGTAAAACACAAGGGCAAAAGGAGTGAATACTGTGAAGGATGAAATCCAGAGAAAACAGCACAATACATTCGAAGAAATACGCCAAACAGATGATTCGGACACAGAATTCTGGTATGCCAGAGACCTGCAGAAAGTACTGGAATATAAGTCATGGGTCAAATTCAAACGAGTCATCGCAAAATCTATAACTGCTTGCAAGAAAACAGGTTATAATCCCGATGACCATTTTGTCCAAATGGACAAAATGGTTCCTCTCGGTTCCGGTGCCCAAAGGCAAATCGAGGACATTGAACTGTCCCGCTATGCCTGCTACCTGATCGTCCAAAATGGCGACCCAACGAAACCGGTTATCGCACACGGACAGACCTACTTCGCCATCCAAACCCGCCGGCAGGAACTGGCCGATGATCAGGCGTTCCAGCAGTTACAGGAAGATGAAAAACGTCTTTTTCTTCGCAACGAATTGAAAGAACATAACAAGCAATTAGTCGAAGCCGCCCAGCAGGCCGGCGTGGAAAGCAATCTGGATTTCGCGATCTTCCAGAATCATGGCTACAAGGGACTGTATGGAGGATTGGACGCAAAGGGAATTCACAAACGCAAGCAGCTCAAAAAAAGTCACCACATCCTTGACCACATGGGCAGCACCGAACTGGCCGCTAATCTGTTCCGCGCAACACAAACAGAGGAAAAACTACGCCGCGAAAATATTCAGGAAAAAAACAAGGCCAATCAAACTCACTATGAAGTTGGCAGCAAAGTACGTAAAACGATTCAGGAACTCGGCGGAACCATGCCTGAAAACCTGCCCGTCCCCAACAAAAGCATCAAACAACTCGAAAAAGAACAAAAGAAATTGACAGAGCCGAATAGCCAATAAACCGAAAAACGCACAGCAGAAGGACTTTATAAATGAATGAAATTTGTGTGAAACACCTAAGTTATAATGGCAAAAGATTTAACTAAGAGTTTGTTGGACACGGAATCAAGTAATTCACTGGATGTGTCAAATCAGATCATCCGGATGCCCTACATACGTCAACTTTTAGCCCATGATTGGGTATGGAGTATTGCCTTGTGGACAGCAATTCTGGCAATCGGACTGACAGTCGGAATGAATATCTACACAAAAACCAACAATCTTGTAATAGCTGCTTTATGTGCCGCGACAGGAGGCTTTGTATACAGCTATATTCCGTTATTCATCTTAATGCGGTTTATCATGAAATTAAACGGCGCGCCATTTCATATAGGCGATCGTGTTCAAATTCTGACCGGCAGCCATAGAGGAAAAATAGAGTCCGTTTATGAAATTTGGAAAGATCATAAAGAAGTTCGTTTAGACTTGGGGCAACAAGCTAAAAATGAAGTGAAGGACGTTTTTTCATTTCTTCAAATTCGCCGCATTATGTCAGACAGTAAAGAAACCGATCTCGTAAGCACCTCAACGTAAGTGACTCAATATCGCTGCACACATTCATCACTCCAGTGAAACCATCTCGATGAGGTCCCAGATAACAATTCCTGCAATGCAGACAAGCACGCCGCAGTGTCAGTCCGTGTCTGTCCGTGGTTCTCTCCCCGCCCCTAAGGACTAAAGACTATAGACTCGAGACTGACACCCACTGAAATCGCCCGGCAAAGCCAACAGATCGGAAGCAGCCGCCGAGCGCATAAACGCAGTTTAGAGTACCCCGGCTGACACAGAGCAACATAAAATGCGACTCATGATAACGCCCGCGCAGAAATCGCCCGGCAAAGCCGGCCTGATCAGAGTCAGGCGGCAGCACAGATGCTTGCATCAAGCACGCAGACTGACGCAGAGCAGGCAAGCGAGCAAAGCTCGCGGCGATTCCCCCCCCCTATGGGCCCAAATTCATGTAAAATTAGTGTCTATTCGCGTCTATCCGTGATTCAACCTTCATGGTTCTAAATCCATAAATTCTGTGTCAAAAAAAATAAAAAAACAGCCGCAATCAAAATCCCGGCCTGATATAATACAGAAAATTGAATAATAGGCTAAAACAGGGGGCAAGAAGAAGGAAAAGAGGAGCAAATCTCAAGTCGCAGGCCTCGAGCCTAAAAGCAGAAGGAGGAAGCATTTCAGTGACCAGTCAGCAGTTATCAGTTAAAACCTTTTTTACCCTTCATGTTCTTCATGGTGAAATTCCGAGTATCTGCAAACACACAAAAACGCAAAACAAACCCATTTCAAAAACCGACAAAATCGCCGTAACTTTTTTTCAGCTAAGGACTAAAGACTATGGACTAAGGACTGCCGAAGGCAAAAACAAACCCAAACAAACCCATTTCTACGAATCGTGTCACCCCGACTCCCACCCTTGTCATCCCGACCAACGTGGAGGGATCTATTTAAATAGCCATCGCCGGAGGCGATCCCACAACTCAAAACGAAGAACTAAAAACTCAAAATTTAACCTTCCGTATATTTTCGTGCATTCCGTGGGTAAAAATGGTGTCACAATGGACAACTTTGGCAACATTTGGACGCAGTTTTGGCACGCGTTGGCGTCATTTCATCGCAGTTTGGCAGCAAGATTTCACCAGAATTCCACGTTTAAAACACCAATAACGCAGATTTCCCGCTTTTTACTCCCGAAAAAAATAATTTCGGCTATAGTATGCACCATGTCAAAAGATAAGACAAAAAGTTTGTTTGGTTCTGAGTTTGAAGAGGATGCTTCTCCGGCATCAGGTCAGATCATTCGCATCGCCCTGGACACCGGTGCTGATGCGATGTTTGATTATGTGCTGCCGGAGTATCTGGGAACCGTTGCTCCCGGCCAGCGGGTGCAGGTGCCGTTTGGACGAGCCAACAAGCTCTCACAGGGCTTTGTCGTCCGGATTATTACCGAGCTCGAGGAAATCGCCCAATGCAAAAAGTTCCGGCTCAAATCCGCCAAAGCCGTCATTGACGAATCGCCGCTGCTGAACGCCGAACTCATCGAGTTGGCCCAGTGGATCAGCCAATACTACGTCTGTCCGCTGGGGCAGGTGCTGGCGGCCATGGTACCGGCGGCGGTCAAAAAAGACGTCGGCGTCAAAAAGAAAAGCATCGTGCATTTAATGCCTAATGCCGCCGATTTGCTCGAAACACTCACCAGCAAAAAACAAAAATCACTGGTTGAAGTTCTGCAAAATGCCAAAGCCGTCGATGCCGACAGCGCACTGGATAAAAGCGTCTTACTCGAAACCGCCGGCTGCACCGAGGCACCGCTCAAACAGCTCATCCGCAAAGAAATCGTCAAGATCGAGAAAAAACAGGTGCTGCACGCCCTGCCGATCGTGCCCGAGGGGCTCAGCACCGAAACCAAAACCGTCACGCTCAACGACGACCAGCAAAAGGCACTGGACTTCGTCACCAACGAAATTAACGAGCAGCGCTTCGGCGTCTCGCTTTTGCACGGCGTCACCGACAGCGGCAAGACCGAGGTCTATATCCGCGCGATCCAGGCGTGCATCGCCGCCGGTCGTCGCGCGATTGTCCTGCTGCCGGAAATCGCCCTGACGGCGCAAACCGTCCAGCGATTCAGCAGCCGGTTCGAAAACGTCGCGATTCTACATTCGCAATTGTCCGGCCCGCAGCGAAATGCGCAATGGCAAAGCATCCGCAATGATCAGGCCGATGTCGTGATCGGGGCACGTTCGGCCATTTTTGCCCCGGTCAACAACCTGGGCCTGGTCGTCATCGACGAAGAACACGAAGCCAGCTATAAGCAGGACACCGTTCCCCGTTATCACGGCCGGGACGTAGCGATCAAACGCACCCAACTGGCCAACGGTCACTGTATCCTCGGCTCGGCAACGCCGGCGTTGGAAAGCCTGCACAATTGTACGACGAAAAAACACTACACCCTGCTGGAACTGCCCAAACGCGTCAACCAACTGCCCATGCCGGAAATGAAACTGGTGGACATGACGACCGCGTTTGCCGATACCGAGCGCAAAGGCGTCCAGATCATCAGCCCCCAGCTTCGCGAACATCTCGGCGAAGTGCTCCGGCGAAAGGAACAGGCAATCCTGCTATTGAACCGACGCGGCTACAGCAATTTTGTGCATTGCCCGTCGTGCCATCACAGCCTCTCGTGCCGCAACTGCGATGTCACGCTGACCTTCCACAAAAAACCCAAGCTGGAAAAGCAAAAAGAAAACATTCTCGGCCGGCACATGGTCGGCGGCTACGCCATCTGCCACTACTGCCTGGCCAAGACACTGGTACCGAAACAATGCCCGCTGTGCAGCAGCCCCATGACCATGATCGGCCTTGGTTCGCAGCGGCTGGAAGAAGAGCTGGCCAAAAAACTCCCGACCGCCCGCGTTCGTCGGATTGACAGCGATGCGATGGCCGGCAAGGATTATTATGATGTGCTGAGGGATTTTTCCGAGCAGAAAATCGACATTCTCGCCGGCACCCAGATGCTTGCCAAGGGCCTGCATTTTCCAAATGTCACGCTGGTGGGGATTATCAGTGCCGATACCGCCCTGTTTCTGCCCGATTTCCGGTCCAACGAGCGAACATTTCAGATCATCAGCCAGGTGGCGGGACGGGCCGGACGCAGTGAAAAGAAGGGAACGGTTTACATCCAGACCTTCTTCCCGAGCCAGCCGGCGATCCAGTTCGCCAAGGATTACGACTTTAAAGGGTTTATTCAAGAGGAGTTACAACACCGCCAGGCGTGCTGCCTGCCGCCGTATTGGCGAATGGCCGTCATCGGCATGCGGGATGTGAAATTTGATCGGCTCACCGCTGCCGCCGAACAGATGCGCCAGCGGCTGGATGCAACAATCGCCTCTGATGGCCTGCAAATCAAGCTTCGGGGGCCGATAGAGCCCGCGATTAGCCGGATTCACCGACACCACCGCCTGCAGTTTATTCTGCAGGGACCGACGGTTTCGAGCCTGCAAAGGCTCTTTTCACGCCTGCGCGTGATGAATCCCATCCGCCCGGCGGTCCAGACACAGATCGACATCGACCCCATCGGCGTTTTATAGCTTGTTTTTATACGGAAATAATTATATGCTATAGTGTCTGTTTAATCGAAAGTGTATGAGTATATCGTTCTAATTTTTAATCATTTATGCAAATCGCTTTCTCCGAATTCGATGAAGGTTGTCAATTGGGGAACGTAAGGAATAATCTAACCGATCCATTCTGTTTAGGAGATAGGGTATCATGCCGGGACTTAGCTTCGTCTTTGATGCAAGCGAAACAGCCAGTCAGTCGCAGCCCCAACAGTTGTCCATTTTAAGCGATACTATCGTCTTACCAAACTATCAGAGCGAATTGCTAAAACAGAATCGGAATTGGTCCCTATACACAACTGCCTATCCAGGCTACCCTATCCATCAATATGATACCGACTCTGTAGAAATCATTATTGAAGGAAAAATTTACAATAAATCACCGGAACAGATCACACATGAAATTCAAACATTCGTTGATAAATATATCAACAAACAAGCAGGACAAGAGTTTCTTGCACAATGGCTCCAGCAAACAGACGGCCAATATCTGATCTTCGCAATGCACAAGCAGAGCGGAATGATTTTTATCTTTAACGACGTCTTTTCTCATCTTCCCTGTTATTATACGATCTCTGACAAGCGTATGTGTCTATCACGAAGTTTACGTTTTGTCCGCCAAATTTCCGAGCGGTCAGAATTCGATCCATTGGCAATGTCCCTTTATGTCATGTTTTCATATTACCCGTTCAACAAGACATTTTTAAAGGGAATCAAGCGTCTGGAGCCTGCAAGCTTGATTTGCATCTCGACCGATAGAGCCACAATACACAAAGAAAAAGTTCATACGTTTAACTTCGACCATAAAGAACACGCAGGCCTGTCGCTCAAAAAGAGTGCCAAAAAACTTGCCGAAGTGTACGCTCAGACAGCAAAACAGCACTGTTGTCAAGCAGAGAAAAATATTGTCATGCTCACGGGAGGCATGGATTCACGTGCCGTAGCAGCTGCGATCTCTGCCAGCCAGACACCTTATACTTCCATCTCCTGGATCGATCATCAGGAAAATGCCAAAAACGATGTCACCGTTGCAGGGCAAGTCGCTCAAATACTCGGTGTCGAATGGGATACGTTCCGCTTGCCGCCCATGAAAGGATGTGAGGTATACCAACTCCTTCGTATGAAGGACGGGATTGAACAACTGGAGCGATCTTTTATCAATCCCTTTCTCAAACACTTGATAGATACCTACGGGAGAAATGCCCAGATTATCACAGGCAATACCGGATGGTCCCTTCGCTATGCATTGCCGGATACAAAATTGAGCAGCCTCCCGGAATTAGCAAGCTATATCCTGAAAAAGCACGCTTACTTTTCGATCAACTTAATCTCTCGTCTTTTCGGCATATCCGAACAGACCATCATGGATGAGATACTTCATCATTTAGAACAGTACCCTGAAACGAAGATAGAGCAAAAGAATGCTCATTATATCATTCATGAACGAGCAATTAACTATCTTCTGCAGGGAGCGGATCGCCATCGACATTATCTGTGGCATGATTATCCGGATTTCTCACTACCCTTTTTCCGCTGCGCGATAAACTGCCGGGATGAATACAAAAAAAATTATGTGTTATATGCTCGGGTCCTTCGTGAACTGTCCGAACCTCTCGCGACACTGCCACGAATATCCGGTAGCAATTACAAAGATATTTGTCAACCATTATCCAAAAGTATCAAACAAGGTTGCTATTTAACAAATCCAGTTAGATTATTCAAGAAATACGTCCTCAAGGTTCGTCCTGTCGCAGTCCCCAAACCCAAACGTCATCCTCACGCAATGATAAAAATCATGAATGAGCAACTCGGCCATACACCTGTGATGACAGAGATTATTTCCCGGAAAACACTGAAAGAAATTACAGACCATGCAAGCGACTTAAATCCGCAAGCCATGTCCACTCTGTTTACCCTTCTTTCTGCTATCGAGTATCATGCTTCAGAAAACTGTACTCTGGAGAAATATCCCGAGGAAATCATGGATGCGCGTATTGAGTAGATAACTTTTCCGGAGAAGCCTCTTATAAGGTTATGTTTTGTCGTTATTCTTTAAGGCATGCTCCTTTTGAGAAAATTTACTATCCTGCGGATCCTCCACCTCAGCAGAATGCTTGATTGAAGATATTAACCTAATTGGCGTTTTATAACTTGCATTTTTCAGGGAATTCCCGTATATTCGTGGACTTTTACGGAGAGTAGCTCAGTTTGGCCAGAGCGCTGCGTTCGGGACGCAGAGGTCGCAAGTTCAAATCTTGTCTCTCCGATTTGTTGTGCTCTCTTCATTGAAACTCCTAGGAATTAAGTAATGTGTGGGATATTTGGAATATTTGAACCTCATCTGGAGACCCAACCAGATAATTCTAAATTGAAACAGACCGCCGAACAGCTTGCACATCGTGGACCGGATGCATCGGGCATATATTCCGCTCCAAATATTGGCCTCGTTCATACACGACTCTCTTTACTCGATTTGACTTCGCGAGGAAATCAGCCATTCTGGGGAGATCAGAAACGGTATGTAATCGTCTATAACGGCGAAATTTATAACTTCCAATCCTTACGCTCAGAGCTTGAAACAGCAGGCTTTGTCTTCAAAACAACCTGTGACACAGAAGTCGTTCTAAATAGTGTTATATGCTGGGGTATTAAATCAGCTGTTCAAAAATTCGAAGGCATGTTTGCTTTTGCTGTTTATGATACCCATGAAAAACAACTCATGCTTGCACGGGATCGTTATGGAATTAAACCACTATTTATCTACAACGATGAAAACAGGTTTATTTTTTCATCCACAATTATGCCAATGAAAAATTGGATCAGTTTTGATCCGGACACCTTATCGATTCTTTCATACCTGCAAGGTTTCCCTCACCCATCGAGAGACCACACGTTTTACCAAAACATCTCTATTGTCGAACCGGGCACACTTCTAATCATTGACAAAAACGGAACAACGTCATCATCTTATTACAAAATTCAGGATTCCTGGAGCAATTCATATCGGGAGGAACTGAATCACAAGACAAAAACTGAAATCATTGATCTTGTTGAAAGTGAGTTGCTGGACAGCGTTAAAATGCAGCTTATTGCCGATGCGCCGGTTGGCGCTCTTTGCAGCGGAGGCGTCGATTCCTCCCTGATTCTGGCCATGGCCTCAAAGTATCATGACAATCTGGCGGTCTTCCATGCAGATGTTGTCGGCCCGCAGAGTGAATATGAAAATGCAACAAAACTCGCAAAACATCTGAAATTAAACCTGGAAACCGTTAAGGTCCATGATCGTGATTTTTTAGAATATATGCCTGAAGTCACTTATCATCACGGCCACCCTTTCATGCTACACCCCAATTCCGTCCCGTTTTATCTTGTCTCAAAGTTAATTCGAGACAATCAAGTCAAAGCAGTACTGTCCGGAGAAGGCGCCGATGAATGCTACCACGGATATTCTGATTTGATTTTCAACCTCAGAAAATTCCTTCAAAATCTCAAGCATTATTCGCTGCATGATATCATTCAATGCTTAAGGGGTCGTTTTTCCACTTCTACGAACTTCGGTTTATCAAATGATATTTCCAAAGAGTTTGGCAACCGATTCACCCGGCTTTTGGAGTATGATGAAAAAGCTTCCTTCATGCAGTCAACGGTTGGCAAAACATTAAACAATCGTGATATCATGACCTTGTATAAGTTTGGCGATCACATCCGGACATTACTCCATCGAAATGACAGCCTTGGCATGGCCCATAGTATCGAGGCACGGTTCCCTTTCCTCGATAGTCAGCATGTAAAAACAGCCGTGAATATGCCGCGTCAATATAAAGTACGCTGCTCTCCCTTTTATCGACAAACATCTGAACACTTGTTTTTTAAAGACAAATGGGTACTCAGAAAAGTCGCCGATCGATATTTGCCTAAATCACTTTCTCAACAGCGAAAGAGGGGATTCCCCGCCAATGCCTATTCACGGATGGAAATTAATCCCAAATTTTTTGAACATTCATGCGTTCGTGATTTTTTGGGGCTTAACTTGAAACAGCTCGGTTTCCTGCTTAGCCGTGCCGACCACTCTCTCAGGAGCCGGCTGATTCATCTTGAAGTATGGATGCGCGTCTGTCTGCGGGAAACACCAATTGATAAAACCAAATCACACCTTTTCGACCATATCACTATCAGTAATTAATTAAAGGAATAATAATGCTCTGGCCAATTACAGAATATTTCGATTTATATAAAGCTCACTTGAACCTATATTGAAACAACAGACGTATGTGCCCGGAAGATCATAATCAAAACCCGCAAAAAACTCACCGCAAGGAAAGTCCAAATTTATACAAACATTCAATGAAAGGCGCTTACTGGGTTACTTTCACTCGAGTGGCTATTCAATTCCTGGGCTTATGCAAATCGGTTTTTTTTGCAAACTTTCTTATCCTGAATGATCTCGGCCTAATCGCAATTGGCATGATGCTCATGGAACTCCTGAATGCCTTCTCGCAGAGCGGTTTTCAGGCCGCCCTGATTCAAAAAAAAGGAAATATTGATGAGTATCTCGATACGGCCTGGATTATTGGCATCGCACGGGGGGCTCTGTTATATTCGCTGTTATTTGTAACGGCCCCGCTGTTTGCATCTTTTAAGGTGCCCCCGGAAAATGTCAACCTGACCATTTCCGTAATTCGTGCGTTAGGGATTTGCTTTTTAATTCAGCCATTCCATAATATTGGGGTGATTTACTTTCACAAGGAATTGGAATTTCATAAGACATTTTGGCTCACAATCACAGGAACCTTGACAGATATCATTCTGTCAATCACTCTCGTGCTTATCTTTCGCAGTGTCTGGGCATACGTCATAGCACGACTGGCAGCAACGATTACAAACCTCGGCATGAGCTATCTGCTTTGCTCCTATCGACCTCGATTCCGCTTTATTCCTGAAAAAGCCGCTGACTTGTGGAAATTTGGAAAGTGGCTTTTCGGCGGGCGTATTGTCTCATTCCTGACCATGGAATGCGATGATTACTTTGTTTGGTTTTATCTGGGCATTCCCCACTTGGCCTTGTACAGATATGCATTTAATTTCGCAGACGTCCCCTCTAAGCATTTAACAACGACCATTGCTCAAGTCAGTTTTCCCGCTTATTCGAAAATCCAAAATGACATCCCGAGACTTTGCAACGCATATTTGAAAGTGTTGAAAATGTCGGCGTGCATCACGATCCCAACTTCATTCCTCCTGATCTTTTTAGGCCCTGATTTCGTCAAATTGTTCCTAAACGAACGAATGCATCCCATGATTTGGGCCTTTCAAATTCTTGCATTGAAAGGCTTAATCACAGGAATAAGCGCCACCAGAGGCCCACTTTTTGTAGCCATGGGGAAACCTAATGCAAACTGGTATTTTCAATGGACACGGTTTTTAATCTTAGCAATTCTAATATATCCCTTTACAAAAGCATGGGGCATTATCGGCACCTCTCTGGCAACACTAACTTATACACTTGTCGTCGATCCATTTGCTTATTTTTTCGCCTGCCGACTGCTGAAATGTAATATTCTGACAATGTTCAAAGAAATATTTTATCCCTTCATTGCATCCGTTATTACAACAATAGTAATCGTTGCCTTGAAGACATATTGTTTACCTAAGCTTACATATTTTTCTTTTTTTGCCTTTGGGGCATTGGGGCTCACCGTTTACTTGTTACTCATGTGGATATTTGATTCGGCTTTCAATTACGGTATCAGATCCATTCTTAAAGATCACTGGTATCTACTGTCATCAAAATTTTCTCGAAAAACGTGACATTAAAGGACAAAACATACCTGGATTAGGATTCGCATGCGATCCTCCAAAAGCAATTGTAGAATCTCAGAATTCTCAGAAACATCACCGATAAATATATCAAAAAATTGTTTTATCAGTTGGCAACCCCCTTTATTAGGTCAATGAAAGCCAATAATGATAACCAGAAATGAGAATAATCTGAAAATTTTTGGAATTGACAATTGAATGCGATTCGTCCACAATACTGTGGATTACAGGCAGAGAGATATACAACAGAACAACTAATAATCAATTGAGAGTAGAAACGATGAAATCAAACTGGATCCGACATTTATTCAATTTGCCCTACCGCAGATCGACACACAGTGAGATGATAGAACAACTCCTGAAGAAATGTCCACCCTCTCATGAATCGCCCATTTTTATCGAAATAGGTGCCGGCTTTACCACCTTAACTCTTGCAGAAATTGCAACGAATTACAACGCAGTTGTTTACTCCTGTGATAACAATCACGACAAAGTCGAGGACTTGCAAAAACACCTGAAACACAATGCGGGCATACATTTTATGGTCGGTGACAGTCTCGAAAAACTCTCTGAAATTAAAAAACAACATGAGCACATACACTTTGTTTTTTTCGATTCAGCACCTTCCGCAATGCATACTTTCAACGAGTTTAAAATACTCGAAAACTGTTTCAATGCTGGCAGTTGTATATTGATTGATAATGCGGCGCTTCCCGAAGAAAAAGCCTTATTAACCCCCTGCCGAAAAGGAAAGATTATCGTTCCTTATCTGCTGGCTTCGCCCTTTTGGAAAGTCACCGGCCATCCACATGCCGGCGACAGCATGGTATCCGCAACCCTTATGTCTGAACCCAATTATGCTGATCCGGCTTATGAATTGACCGGCTGGATTGACAGTTGGAAATACGCTACGCCTAAAGATAGCCCAAATCTTTAAGTTGTTTTTCAACAACAGATTGGTCAATATCTGAATAATCGGCATCACCTCTGTCATCTTTGGAGACGACCTGATAGGCCGCTGCAGGAGGCTCAACAAATGCAGAATTCAGAACGCTTCCATCGGTATAATCCGGAATCGCCGTAGAAAGACAAGCCAACACGGTCGGTGCAATGTCAATAATCTCAGCATTCAATGTTGTGCCGGCTTTCACATTCTTCCCAGACATTACAAATATCCCGTTGGGCGCATGAGTCCCCGTTTGTCGGCCGCCAATACTGCCTGACTTTATGATTTCCTGTTCAAGGGGACTGATTCGTGCCTCCACGCCGGGGGCAAGCGATATAAGATAATCCGGATAAGCATCAGAAACTGTGTCTTTTCCACAAATCTCCTCCATCGATCGGACATTTTCAATCAATGGATTCGAGGAATGAGGTCCAAATGTGTCAAGCAGCTTTTGAATCAGCTCGTCGACCTGTGCTTTTTGATCCTTCTTGGTGATATACAGAGAGCCGCCCATTCCCCCCAGACAAAAAGCTACGGTTCGGTCCATATCAATGATCTCTCTGATATGACTGACCACTTTTTCAGAATACAGTTGTCCCTTTTTTTGATGGTTCTCTCGCGAAGCAACAAATTGTTGTTTTAGCTGTCCGTACCAACCCGCTAAAGATTTTATCAGAGGAACACGCTGCTTAAGTTGTTCTTTGAAACTCTTATCCGCATTATTATCATCTACAGGCATATTTAATTGAAGATACCCATTCTGATAAAGCCATGTGTTAATACCAATCTCAGCTTTTTTGGCGCAAAATCCATGATCAGATACGATCACCGTTAAAACAGACTCGCCCGCCCCGTCAACCAGCCGACCAATAATTTCATCAATCTGCTGATAAAACCGAACAGACTGCAAATAGGCCTCTTGGGTAAACCCCTCAGCCTGTGGATCCAGCGACCACCAGTTTTTATGTTGAAATGCATCCGTACTTTGCATTTCCACTGAAAACAAATCCCACGGCTGCTCCTGCATCAGCTTCAATGCGACATCACAACGACATTGCTCTGTTGTCATTGCACTCTCAACATAAGACTTCAAATCTGGTTTCTTCGTATTATCAACAATACGATAGTCCGGATTCGGTTGAATATGTGTGTCAAAGATTTCAGGCGGGTAAACGGTCTCTCGAGACAATTCAGGACATGTCAGGCCAGGAATAATAATTCCATTGACCTTGGGAGGCGGGCTGGTCATAGGCATATTGATACTAATGACTTTTTTTCCAGCATCGCTCAACAATTCCCAAATACTGGCTTTAGAGATTTGCTGAAAACTATTGAGTCGAATCAGACGCTGTTCATGATGATAACTGTGAAACGCAAAGATCCCGGTTTTTCCCGGCAGGCATCCAGTCTGGAAACTCGACCACGCCGGACTTGTTTCGTAAGGTGTAACGCTATTAAGATCGCCATGGCAACCCTTTTGAACAAGCGCCCCGAGTCTCGGCATATAACCTTCATGAATCAGTTTGTTACCGATTGTCCAGGTAAAACCATCTAAACCAATGATTAAAACACGCACATCGCCTCCGGAGTTTTAGACACTGACTATAATACACATAGGTAATTATTGTTGACGAAATATAAAAAGATGTTACGCTAATGACCGTTCGTAATCAACAAAAATCTAACCTTATCACACTCGTAATGCGGATCGAACATGAATATTGCTTTTATTGTTGGTAAATTTCCGGTTTTGTCAGAAAGTTTTGTGGTTGATCAAATTACGGGACTTCTGGATCGGGGACACGAAGTCAACATCTATGCATTCTCCGATTCTCATCAATCGGAAGTTCAGCAAGAAGTCACCCAGTACAATCTTCTCCAAAACACAACTTATATATCGCTGCCGAAAAACAAATTTCAGCTCAGACGAAAAGCCCTTTCATGGATCATTGCATCGGCAACAAGAACTCCCTTGGCGACAGTCCGGCTTTTAAAGACTTTTTGGGAGGAGAAAGACTTTTCCTACAAAGGTCTTTTTTTGTTCTACTTGCTCCATAAAAACAAAACGGATATCATGCATGCCCATTTCGGCCCCAATGCGCTGCCGCTTATATCGTTGAAAAAAGCCAATGCCCATATGAAACTCATTACAACCTTTCACGGATATGATGTGACCGTTTCTATTCGACAGAAAGGTGAACACGTCTATGATCAACTTTTCTGCCAAGGGGATTTGTTTACTTACAACAGCGAAGCCACAAAGCAAAAATTGCTGCTTTTGGGCTGTCCTCCGAAAAAAATGGCCAAACTCCCCATGGGTATCAATATAGAGAAAATCCCTTTCAAACCAAGATATTTGGACCCTTCAGGAAAAGTGCGACTGCTCAGCGTGGGTCGTCTGGTCGAAATGAAAGGCAGAGAGTATGCCATCAAAGCAATATCGAGATTAAAGGAACACTACCCAATCCAGTACGACATCGTAGGGGACGGGCCTCTACGCGAAGGCCTGCAAACGCTGATTGATGAACTGGACCTTCATGACGTCATCACGCTTCATGGCTGGGTCAGCAGCGAGCGGTTAAAGCAAATGTATCAAGACACTCATCTGTTCATCCACCCCAGCGTCACTTCTTCAGATGGAAATCAGGAAGGTCAGGGAGTGGTATTATTAGAAGCTCAAGCACATGGAATTCCGGTCATCGCAACAAAACACGGCGCGTTCCCGGACAGCCTGATAGACGGCGAAACCGGCGTTCTTGTTCCCGAAAAAGATGCCGAGAACTTAGCTTCAACACTTAGCTTGTTAATAAACAACAAAACGCAGTGGCCTGATATCGGAAAAAAAGGTCGGAAATTCGTATCAGAAAACTTTGATTCTCTACACCTAAATCAAGCACTTATTTCACTCTATGAATCCGTCAAATAAAAAAGAGGCCTCATTTATTAAAAACAAGGCCTCTTTAGATTCGATTTAAATTCCTGTCAGATTTCCAGCTAGTCAACCGTTGTATCATCGTTAAGAAGTAAGGAATCATTCATGCCCAGCGGCTGAACAGCCATATCAAAGTTGAGACTCTTCACCCCATTACCATAACCGCGACGAATTTGATCTTCATCCGTTGGTTGAGCCTGGTTCCAAGGCGTATAAATATTATCATTTTTCACACCAACATCTGACGTTCTCTCATTTGCAGTATGACCATCAGCAAAGAGAACATTTTGGCTATCGCGATCATGAGGCTGAGTATTTCCGGCCTTTACATTCGGCGAAGATTCTGTGTAGTCTGAACCATCCTCATAATAAGCAGGAATTCGTTCGACAAGTTCGATATAGTTATCATTGGTAATCGCAACAGAAGCCGGCTCAAGCAAAGGATCGCAATAAGGGCTTTTGTCCGCCATCACCGCAAAAGCAGCCGAACGCGTACCATCAGCGGCATATCGACCCTTACCACCTCCGCTAGCATAGGGCATGTGATAGGCATAGCTTTGATGGTTTTTGGGACCAGACTCTGGTCCGAGTACAAAAGTACTACCAAAGTCCCATAGATCGACAATATCCATATTCTGGTTGTTTGTAGTCTCGCCATCATACTCAGTTTCATCGCTCGAAGGACAGACGAAACTCTTGGGGCTCACATCGGCCTCTCGTACAAGAAGATACAAACTGGCACCAATTGTGATATTCATATCAGTACTCCAGTCCTGCGTTGGGTTCTGGAAGCCATCAGTATATTCCGCCCACGTATGGCTTCCCCTTTGACCCTGCACGGTGTACTCATCATCGTAGTCATTGGCATAGACGGTTTGTGCGGTGCCCAGACCCTTGAGGTTGGTGCCGCAGACAACGCGGGCAGCGATCTTCTTGACCTTACTCAAGGCCGGCATCAGAATCGCCATGAGCATTGCGATGATCGCAATTACGACCAACAGCTCAATTAATGTAAAACCTTTCTTCTTCATTCTTGCATCTCCTTTCGGGTAAGATTTGCTAATGTCACCTTCGGCACAACCGAAAATCCTATAAGTGCTTTTGCGCCCCGACGCAGGGCCTGTCAACTTTTTAGCGTATCCTACCAAAAATTAATCATTCATTCCACCGAAGGTGAAATTGTTCCATGTTAAACGCCCGTCACCGAGCGTACCAATGCTCTTTTGGCAGGGACTCAATGAGAAACGCAAGAGATGTTCACGGGAGATGAAAAACAACTACAAATAAATAATGGCTTTGAAACAATCTATAATATTTTATTATTCCGTGAAACCGACTCTCGTCACTTTTCCTATTTCATCCTAAGTACAATCTACCATAGTCCAATAATCGTGTCAAGAAAAAACGATCCAAAGGATTCTTGCAAAATTTCTTTTTTTTCGGTATAGAATAGGCTCGAACTTAAAAAAACAGCTAAACCTAAAAACGATTCTGAGGGGTTTATATGACTCAAACAGCGGATTTTGACAATTTAAAGGCGAAATTAGGCGAAATTGGACAAGCACAGGTTCTGCATTTTTCTGACGGGCTCAAACCGGACCAGATTAGCCCTCTATTAGCTCAAATTGAAAAACTTGATTTTTCAAAAATTCCGGGGTGGGTGGATCAATATGTTCTCAACGACGGGTCGCTGAAGGTGCCCGAATCGTTTGATCCGGCTCCTTCCTACCCGGCCGAGCCCAAAACGGCCGAAGAAAGCGAAAAATACGCCCAAGCCGTCAAAATCGGCGAAGATTTGATCAAACAGGGTAAAGTGGCCGGATTTGTCGTCGCCGGCGGCCAGGGGACCCGGCTCGGATTCGACGGGCCGAAGGGCAATTACCCGACCTCGCCGATCAGGAAAAAAACGCTTTTTCAAATTTTTGCCGAAAATCTGCTGGCCACCTCAAAAAAATACGATACCACCATCCCGTGGTACATCATGACCAGCCCGCTGAACTATGACGCAACCGTCGAAATCTTCGAATCGGCCGACTATTACGGCCTGGGCAAAGACAATGTGTTCATTTTCCAGCAGGGAACACTGCCGAACTTTGGTTTTGACGGCAAAATCCTGCTGGCAGCCAAGGATCGCATCGCCACCAGCCCCGACGGCCACGGCGGCAGCCTGAAAGCCCTGTATGACAGCGGCGCCGTCGCCGATATGCAACAACGCGGCGTCGAATACCTGAGCTACTGGCAGGTGGACAATCCGCTTATCCAAGTGATCGATCCGCTGTTCGTCGGACTGCATGTCATGGATAACGCCGGTATGAGTTCCAAGGCCCTGCTGAAGGTTGGCCCGCTGGAAAAAGTCGGCAACTTCTGCCTGGTTGACGGTAAAGTCACGGTCATCGAGTACAGCGACCTGCCGGACGAAGCGGCCCACCGCACCAACGACGACGGGTCGCTGGCGTTTGAGCTGGGCTCGATCGCGATTCATATGATCAGCACCAGCTTCATCGAAAAGCTCAACGCCGACAGCGATTTCGCCCTGCCGTTCCATCGCGCGGTTAAAAAGATTCCCTATGTCAATGCTGACGGCCAACTCGTCAAGCCGGAAGAACCCAACGGCATCAAGCTGGAAACTTTCGTCTTCGACGCCATTCCAATGGCGGATAACTCGGTTATTCTGGAAACCCACCGGGAAGAAGAATTTGCCCCGGTCAAGAATGCCACTGGCGTCGATAGCGCCGAGGTGACCTACCAGATGATGATTGACCGGGCCGCGGCGTGGCTGGAAAAAGCCGGCGTCACCGTTCCCCGCAAGGCCGACGGAACCCCCGACTGCGTGCTGGAAATCGCCCCGAGCTTCGCCGTCACCGCCGACGACCTCAAAGCCAAGCTCGACCAGATCCCGGACATCACCCCGGGCGGTGAATTCTACCTCGAATAGACCGTCCTTTTCCAAAACACCCAAAGCCGGAGTTGAGCCCATTCAACTCCGGCTTTTTTATTTAGCTCAAGCTCAGATCGGCGTAAACACAAGATCATGTCTCTCTCCCTAACATACAGAAAATAATAGAAAGTCCTTTCAGAATAACGGTGTGACTACGGTATAGGTGGTTTTGTTTTGGATGATTTGTCCGCCAGCAGGCATCTTAGATTACAGCGTAATTGTGTTTGGTCGCAAAACACCGGGACGCTGCAGGGACAGCCCCCCCCGGAAAGCCGTCCCTGCTTTTTACGCGCAGCCCACATTTGTTTTAAGTCTTCACCGCACCTTGGTTCTTACCGGCACATGCAGCGCACGTTCCTGCCATTTTTCGGAAAATTGATCCTGTTCGACCATGTCAACCACCGGCAACATCCGTTCCCGCTGACGCATGGATCGATAATGCCGAAAATCCATCACATGCTCCTGCTCCATTTCCAGGACATACCGAAGCTGCTGTGCCAAATCATATTCTTTCAGTTGCTCGGCCTGCTCGATCCTGTTCTGACATCTGGTGACTGCATCCTGTGCATCACCCATATCGCGCAGCAGCATCTCCCGAACGTCCTGACAGACAAATATCCGCCCGACATGAACACTGGGCGATCCGCCCAAGCGGGCAATCTGAGCCGCCAGCAACACAGCATGTTGAGCCTCTTCTATCGCATCCAGGGTAACTTCTTTGCCAATGCAGCGATACGGCGTGATCTGATTTAACAGGGATGCGTGATTGATGTATTGGATTGCCGCGGAATACTTGAGTTCAAGATCCATATTCAACAATTTGACCAGCAAGTTTTGTGTAATAACCATTTTAAGCCTCACCTTTTACTCGTTACTTCTCAGCTCGCTTCCAATGGATTTCGACAAAATCGTGTCCGCCGTACCGGTACCAGATATGCTATTCAGGCAAATAGCAGGCAACCGGTTAGATATTACGGCAAGAGCATATGTCGGCACATCCGTGTTTCTTCAATAATTTTTTTGAATGCTCTTTGAGCGATTTTCAGTATATTCTTTCAGAGTTTTTCTGAAAGAATTAGCGATGCTATTCGGATGGTATTTCTGGTAAAAAATCGTTTCCCATCACACTTGGCACCTCCTTCAATTAATAGTCGTTTTTTAGGGGACTTTGGGGAGCTACGGGTTCTACCAATAAAATACCCATATCATGACAATCAGTATTATCCATGATTTTTTATTTTTTTTTGTTTTTGGACAGTAGCGTCAACCGCATAGACTAAAGAATCGATTGTTTCGCGACACAGAGACAATCTCCTCTAACTCTACCGGTATTTTATGCTTTTTCGGCGGCGAGTTTTTCTTTGAGGTATTGGGCGGTGTAGCTGGTTTTGTTCTGGATAATTTTTTCAGGCGTGCCTTTAGCAATCACTTCGCCGCCGGCGGCGCCGCCTTCGGGGCCGAGATCGATAATGTAGTCAGCCATCTTGATCACATCGAGATTGTGCTCGATAACAATCACCGTATTACCCAAATCGGTCAGCCGACGAAGGACGTTCATGAGGTTGTGAATGTCGGCAAAATGCAAACCGGTCGTCGGTTCGTCCAGAATATACAAAGTATGGCCAGTGCCGGGCTTGCCGAGTTCGGAGGCAAGTTTGACACGCTGGGCCTCGCCGCCGGACATCGTCGTGCTGGATTGCCCCAGCGTCATATAGCCCAGCCCCACATCACACAGGGCCTTGACCAGACGAACGATCTTGGGGAAGTTGGCAAAGAATTTCTTGGCCTCTTCGATCCGCATATCCAGCACGTCGGAGATGTTTTTCCCTTTGTAGGTGATCTGCAGCGTTTCGGGGTTGTAGCGTTTGCCTTTGCACTCCTGGCAGGTCACGAACACATCCGGCAAAAAGTGCATTTCGATTTTCCGGGTGCCCTGGCCCTGGCAATGTTCACAGCGGCCGCCCTTGACGTTAAAGCTGAATCGTCCCGGCTTGTAGCCGCGAATTTTCGCTTCGCGCGTCTTGGAAAAGAGCTGGCGAATCAGATCGAACACGCCGGTATAGGTCGCCGGGTTACTTCGCGGCGTGCGGCCAATGGGCGACTGATCGATCTCGATCACCTTATCGACCTGCGAAACGCCGAGAATATTTTTATGTTTGCCGGGAATCTCGCGGGAATTGTAGAGGCGGCGTTTAAGCCCTTTCAGCAGGATCTCCGTCACCAGCGTACTCTTTCCCGAACCGGACACGCCGGTCACACAGGTGAAGACACCCAGCGGAAATTTTACCGAGATATTTTTGAGGTTGTTTTCTTCGGCGTTCTTGACTTCGATACAATTCGCCATTTTCGCACGACGGCGATTGGCGGGCAGCTCGATGCGTCTTTCGCCCGACATATAGTGGCCGGTAATGGAGCGTTTGCAGTCACACACATCGGCAAGCGTCCCGGCTACGATGAGTTCGCCGCCATGACGACCGGCCGCCGGGCCGATATCGATAATATGGTCCGCCTCGGCAATCACGTCGTCGTCATGCTCAACCACGATGACCGTGTTGCCGATGTCACGCAGGCTTTTCAGGATTTCCAGCAGACGGTCATTATCCCGGCGATGCAACCCGATGGTCGGCTCGTCCAGCACATAACAGCAGCCGACGAGACCGCTGCCGACCTGTGTCGCCAGACGGATACGCTGGGCTTCGCCGCCGGACAGCGTGCGGCTGGTGCGATCCAGCGTCAGGTACCCCAACCCCACGTCCATCATGAATTTCAGGCGGGCTCGGATTTCCTTGAGCGGCTGTTCGGCAATGAACGTTTTTTCCGCGTCCAGCTCAAGGCCGTTGAAAAACGCATATGCGTCATCAATGCTCATAGCCGTGACGGCATTGATGGATTGGCCGCCGATGGTTACCGCGGTCGCTTCCGGACGCAGGCGGGCCCCTTCGCATTTTTTACAGGGCTGCTCGGACAGGTAGCCGTGCAGGCGTGCCTTGACATATTCGCTGGTCGTTGTCTCCCATCGTCGCTGCAGGTTCGGGATGACCCCTTCGAAGCTGGTGCCGTATTTTTTTTCGTCTGCCTTGGTGGTCCCGTACATGAGAATTTTTCGCACCGCGGCCGGCATTTTTTTGAACGGATCGGCCTTGCTGACGCCGAAGTTTTTACAAAACCGCTTGATCAGGCGGTTATAGAAAATATTCATGCGTTTGCCGCCTTTTCGCCAGGCTTCGATCGCGCCGCTTTCCAGCGAAACGGTTTTGTCACTGACGATCAGGTCCGGGTCGAACTCCGGAATCGTACCGAGGCCGTCACAGGACTGGCAGGCGCCATACGGGCTGTTGAAACTGAACAGCCTCGGCGACAGCTCTGCCAATGACGATTCGGGGTGTTCGGTGCAGGCATATTTTTCGCTATAGATCACATCGGTCCATTGGCCGCTGCCGCCGTTGTTTTTCTGGGCATCGGGCGACTGCATCATGACCGCGATAACGCCGTCACCCATTTGCAAAGCCGTTTCAATCGAGTCGGCCAGGCGAATGCGGAGGCCGTCTTTGATCACCAGTCGATCTACGACCGCGGCAATGTCGTGCTTCTTATTCTTGTCCAGCGGGGGAACCGTCTTCACATCGTAAACCGTGCCGTCCACGCGTGCCCGGACGAAGCCTTCACGCTGAATAACGCCGAAGATGTCCTTATGCTCACCCTTCTGGCCGGAGATCATGGGGGCGCAGATCTGCAAACGCGTGCCTTCTTCATGGGTCAGAATCGAATCGACGATCTGCGTGGTATGCTGGCTGGTGACTTCCTTACCGCAAACCCAACAGTGCGGCGTCCCGGCCCGGGCATACAACAGACGGCAATAGTCGTAGATTTCCGTCGTGGTCGCCACCGTCGAGCGGGGATTGCTGGAGGCGCTGCGCTGCTCAATGGCAATCGTCGGCGGCAGCCCCTCAATGTGTTCAACCTGCGGCTTTTGCATCTGCTCGAGGAACTGGCGAGCGTAGGCACTGAGCGACTCGACGTATTTACGCTGACCCTCGGCGTAGATCGTGTCAAACGCCAGCGAGCTTTTGCCCGAACCGCTGATGCCGGTGATGACGACCATCTGATCCCGCGGGATTGTCACGTCGATATTTTTTAAATTATGTTCACTGGCCCCGATAACTCGGATAGCCTTGGATTCTGCCACGTTTATTCAATTCCTATTCACAAATAAAGTATCTGGAAGCTGCTCCAAAACCGCTTCTGTATAAGATACTTGAATTTCGGTACACAAAACAATCTAATGATTGTAACACAGACACAGGCAAAATGACAAGGACTTGACCGGAACTATTTCAAGATGACTGATGTTGGAAATTTGCACAAATGGAACCTAAGTCCTTCACAGGCAAGGCAGTTACAGCTTGAATGGGCGGAAAAAATACGGCTTGAGAAGCTCAAAAAAAGCCCGGAATTTGTCGCCGGGCTGGACTGTTCGCTGGATAAACAGCGCGGATTGATCTTCGCGTCGGTCGTCGTTTTTTCATTTCCGAAGCTTGAACGGGTGGAGACAACCGAGTCCGCCCTGCCGCTGGAATTCCCATACGTGCCGGGATTGCTGTCGTTTCGCGAGGCGCCGGTGTGCCTGAAAGCGATCGAAAAAGTGCAAACTCCGGTGGATCTCTGGCTGATCGATGGTCAGGGCATCGCCCACCCCCGCCGACTGGGACTGGCGAGTCATTTGGGACTGTTTTTGAACACCCCCACCATCGGCTGCGCCAAAAGCCGCCTGATCGGAACTTATGAGGAAGTTGGACCCGAAAAAGGAAATTTTAGCAACCTGTACGATAAAGACGAACAAATCGGGGCGGTATTAAGAACACGCACCAACGTCAAGCCCCTGTTCATCTCCCCCGGCCATCTGTGCAGCATCGGCGATGCAACAAAGCTAACCCTGGCCTGCACGACAAAATATCGCCTGCCCGAACCAACCCGCGTCGCCCATCAGACCGTGGGAAAACTGAAAACCACACATAAACCGGGATAGTCACTAATCTTTAATTCAATCCGCTACTGGAAGTTCCCTTCGGCCCCTTTTTACCCCATCGAACACTCATGCGGCCCGTTGCCGTTCCATCAATGATATTGATGAATCGGGTATCATACCCGTCACCCAACGGCTCTTCCGGCTGTGTCGCAACATCTGTGACTGTTTCCCACTTGAATTCCGAATCATCAAATTGTTCATTAATGCGGGTAAATTCATACTGACTGCGAAATTTCGAGCCATGAGTTGATTCCTTGAATACCTGCAATGGAAGGTGTGTCTCAGCATCAATATACCATAGATTAATGGAGCAGTAGGCCCTGTCCCCGCGCAGTGAAGATTCCCAAATATTGATGAGATGATAGTTTCTGCCATCAACAACTTCATCCCCCACGTACTCGATATTATTTGAAGCGAGGACCTCCTGAACCGTATTTTCACGAAGCCCAAAAAGATCACAGACGCTAATGTTTTTTTGATGAATTTCGCTAATATCCAGTACCTTGACCTTTTCTTCATCTTTAGACTTGTGATAGAACCAGCAGGTTTTCCCATCGCTTCCTATCATCCATGGTTTGTCAAAATACCGGCTCATATCTGCACAGAATTGATTTTCCCCCTGCACTTTAATGGTGATCTGTCTGTCGTTCATGAGAGTGCCTAAATTATGGCTTGACGATATCACAGCCTGCAATGATGTCATTTCCCGGCTAACCCGTTTTATATTATCCAGGACATCCTTAAGCTGTGGATTTTTTTTCACTTCTTCAAATCGTTTTTGTATGTCCGCACTATAAAGCTGCCGTAATGTTGAATATTTCTTTTTAAAGGGCTCCGCTTCGACACCGGCAGCACTCTTGAAACCTTCAAATTTCAACGCCCCGTTCCAATTGCTTCTAAAGAAAATCGGAATCATAAACGTATGCGTCTCGGGTTCATACCTGACGACACTGCGAACCGGCCCGATCTCACTCCACCCTTTGGCTTTGTCCCCCAAAGAAGCCTCAACAACATCAAATTGATCCGGCATCATGGGGCGATCAAACGTTAATTCAACCTGTGAAACAAGTGCCATCTCCGAGCCTTCCGGCGGATAAATTGAAACAAGCTGTGGAATGCGTCCCTTGGCTTCAGTTGACTCGACAATTTTACCGTTTTGGATTTTGACGTTGATTGTTTTCTGGTTGTTGGATTCATCGGTTTCTTTGACGGCCTTGTCATAGTCCAGCATAACGGTAAAGGTGTAATCGCCATCGGGTAGGTTAAAGGCACGGGTGCGTTCGTTCCAGGTTTTGCCCGGTTCGATGGGCCCGGCGTTATGCCAACCGGAGTGCGGGTTGCCTGTTTCGTCCAGACCTTCGGCCGGGTCGCCGCGGTAGTAGCGCACACGGTGTTGCGGAAGCGTCACATCGCCGGTGTTCTGAATGGAAACAACCAGGCTGTACGTGCCGCGTTTGTCATCATAATGCAGTTTGAAATCGGCCGGAGCAATATCTACCGGCCCTACAGGTCGATTGAGCGTGACGCCAAATTCATTTTCTAATTGCTCCGGCGTCACCTTCATCTCGACATGGCCGTCTACAAAGCCAACATTGGTTCGAGGATGGTCCTTTTCAAAAACTGTATCCAGCAGATGCCTGTCATAGGCGAGTACTTCATATGCCACGTTTCGCAAAGCAGAAAGCTTTCCTTTATCCAAATAAACAAGGTTTGCATGAGCCCATGCATATGTCTCATTGTCCAGATACGGCTTGAGAACATTCATCTCCGGAGGCAGTATCATGTCATGATCGTGTGCATAGGCCAGACAGGCCAGAACAAACGTACGCAGATTGTTGGCCGATTCAACCTGAGATGACAAGGTCGATTCTTTTGTTGCAGTCTGTTTCTGAGTGAAATACAGATTGCCGAAACTGCTGCCGCCTTCGGCCGGATAGAAGCTCAGGTGCAGATCACCGGGTTCGAGAAATGTAAACGTCCGCACAAACTCCCCGCTGCCGCGTTGGACCGCCGGGCCCTGCTCGCTGCGGGTTTCGCCGTTGGTGGCATAGACGTGCAGGGCCGCCGCGTCTTCCGAAGCCAGCGTATATCGCCCTTTGACAGTATAGGTCTGGCCCACTTCAAGCGTCTCGCTGCTGCCTGAAACTTCGACAATCTCAATTGAGTCCCCCTCTCGGAAATCCTGGCGGGTGATCTCAAAATCAATTTTATCACGCATTTCAGGCTTTGTATTTTCAGCGTATTCAGCGTTGGTATAAACAAAGATCAACCCATCCCTTTCGGCATAGGTATGGGCCGTACCGCAAACGGCTCTCAGAATTTCCTCAAAAGTCACATCATAAAGATTTGTTACCGGTACATACAAGTATGGATCTTTGAGGATTGCTTCTGAGGGAATGATATTGACCTTATACATCTCAGAAATCATCCGCAACGCATCCACCAGCAACAGACCTTCGTCGAAGGTCATATTCTGAACACGCTCTTTAGAATGGAATGGCCTGCTCGCGTCAGTCACCGCAGAATCCTGTTTTAACGACTCTTCGGCCTGAACAATCTGCTGCTGAACCTCTAACAGCAGAAGCTTGATGTCATCCACATCGGACGCGGCACCCCGGCCGGAAGCCAGACGCAATTCAGCAGTCTTTATCTGCTCCTGATAAAGACTGAGAATATGTTCTAAAAAATCGATGCGTTCGGCCGGCGTTTCAACCAGTTCGCTTCCGACTCGAAATAAATCGATTTTTGCCTGATGAACCTGATCCACACCAACCACACCGCTTTCATACTGCCGTTCCGTCTCAATAAGCTTTCGCCGCAAAATCTCATAACGCTGCCAGAGAATATCACGCTCGGGATCACGTTCGACAGCAGGTTCCACTGCCTGCTCTTTGGTCAATCGCCCCTCGCCGACCACAACCTCCACCGTCGTATCAACACCGCTGCGAAGTGCGACGTTTTTAAAAGTAACGGGGATATAGCGGCGGGCTTGAAATTCAATGCTTTTAATTTTTTCTCTCGGCACATCAAAAACACTTTCACAGGAGCACACCTCTGAACCGGTATTCGACCAACTCACCGGCACATGCAATTGCCCCTGCTGATCAAGAACAACGGCCCGACAATCCGCAACGTCTCCCAGTTGATTGACAATTCGAGAGAGAACTTTGCCTTTGCGAATTTCCAACGGATAGAAAATCACATCGGCATCAGTCATGTTCTCTCGAGTATAACCGGAATTATTCAGGTCCGCATCGGTCCCACCCCAGGCAACTGTTTTCCACGGGCCGACGGCAACCGATAAATTCAGATCGCACTGTGTTTTTGCTTTTGGCAATTTGGCCAGAATTTCCCCTTTGGAATCTCTCCAGAATAGATAACTGGTTCCGGGAATAGTAACCTTAAATCGACCATCGTTCGCGGCATCATCATGAAATTTGAGTTTAAAAAAACGGGCCTGTTCATCCTCTCCAATTGGGTGAACGGACTGAACGCGAGTGCCGGATTGAATGGCAAATTCCAGCAGTTGACCATCCGGCGACCACCACGACTTGCCCTCAGCGGGATATTCGCAAACACCCGCCAGTTCAACAGTGACGCCGTTGGGGAGTACAGCTTTAAAGTTTTCAGTTTTGAGTTCGGAATTTGGAATAAGCTGGAAATCGAAGTTTTCATTGTTGGCGAAGGGAGCGGTTTTTAACAGCTTGCTTTGTGTCTCATAGCCTTCCGCCGCGGCGGCAACCGTGTGTTCCTCGTTGGCGGTTTTGAGCACGAAACGACCGTCGTCGTCCGTCCTCGTTCGATATCGGCCGTCGTTATAACCGTCGTCATAGACATCCGCGCCCCCAATCGGCTGCCCCGTTTCGGCATCGGTCACCGTCCCGGCCACCGCATAATTGGCCTGCATGGCTTTCTTAGCCTTTCGATTAATCGGCCAGTACTCAATGCTGCAGACATTTTCATTAGCGCTGACAACACGAAACCTGAATTTATAGCCATGCTGAGTCGTTACCACGGTTTCCCAAGGGATTTCCATCGGAATCGGCGATACACAGTCATACTCGTCGGACACAGGTTCCCCGCCAAGACCGGCACTCCTCAAAAATGTCACCATCGGCTTATTCAGTTCCGGTTTGTAAGAAACAAAAACATCCCCTTCCGGCGTCGCATCAACCTTTTGCATGAACGCGCCTTCATTCTCTATATTTTTGTAAGTGACAATATTTCCGCTGACAAAGTCAAGAAGCCTCATATCATCGCCATCGATGTCTGCCATCCAGACGCTGTAAGGCAATGATAAGCATTGAAACCAATCGGGCTGTGTTTCGATTTTTGACCGGTTCGCCATCGGCAGAACGAAGGTTGCCATGACGGCTACAAGTGCAATAATCGTCACGATCCGCAGTTTGTGGTTTTTCCATGTGTTTTTTTCCAGCCATTGCAGGCGGGTCACGAGCCAGTTGGAATTTTCGAACAACCCCAGCAGCCCCAGCCCCGGGTCCACCGGTTCGGCCAGCAGTTGACGCGCTGTTTCCAGCAGCGTTTCGCGGTATTGCGGCGTCTTTTCTTTGAGCAGTTTGGCCACCGTCGCATCACAGCACAGCTCCCGCAGATTCTGCAGCGGTCGGCGGATCAGCCACAGCAGCGGATTGTACCAATAAAGAATTTGCAGCGTCATCGCCACCGCATGCACCCACAAATCGCCCCGCTTGATATGCGCCAGTTCGTGCAGGAGGATATGCTCGGTGTCGCGAGCGGTCATGTGCCTGAGCTTGCCCGCCGGAATCAGCAGAACCGGACGCAGCAGCCCGAAGACAGCCGGACAAGCCACTTTGTTAGTCAGGATCACCCGAGGCAGGCGCTTAACATTCAGTTTGGCGGCTGTTTTTTCCAACAACTCATCAAACCATGCCGGCAGTTGCCTGGAACCGTCATTCCGAGCCGCCAGATGCTCGTTGCGTAAATTGTTCAGCCGTCGAATAAGCCAGCCGGTCAGGATCAAAGCACCTGCCAACCAGATAAACATGGCATAGGCCTTCCATGAGAGGGGCAATACAGCAGCAGATTGTGTCGCCCCGCCGGCCACTGTATTCAGTTCCTCCGGGACAGTATCGGAAAACTGGATTTCGGTTGCGGTTTCTGCCGGCATTTCTGTCGAAACCTTTTCAACTTGCCGGCTGGAAGCCGGCGACACGGTCGTAATCGAGTTCATCCGCTCCATACCTGTCGCGGCTTCTGCTTCCGGCAACGATTCGGAAGATAACTGAATCTGCGCGGTTTTCTGCACTAAACCGGGAATACGGGATGTAACACTCACCGGCGAAGTCCATGTCGGCGGGATGACAAGCTTGATCAAGATCAGCATCCACAGCGCATACCGCAGTTGGGGATGCGCCCATTTTCGGATGCACAGGTCCACGATCCAGATAATTCCGATCAGCACCGCCGTCTGCCACACCATCGCCAACTGCCAGGACCACCAGTTCTCCGCCATTGAATTGAGTGTATGAATCATTTTACAACTCCTTTTCGATAAATACTTTGCTCCTGCGCGGATCGATAAAAATCATCGCCCAATCCCTCGCCGCGCGACACGAAAGGGGTGTATTACACCCCCTCCTTTTTTTGCTCTCTGCCGCCTTCGGTTTGCTCCAACGCCTTCATCAGTTCTTCTTTTTGGTTGTCTGAAAGCTTCTGATCTTCCAGTAAAAAATGCATCAGCGGGCCGAATGCCCCGTCAAAAGCCTGATTGACCAGCCCTTTAAGGGCGTTTCTCCGGGCCGCTTGACGTGTTAAGATAGGCTCATAAACCGACACTTTGCCGGCCTTGGCCTCTTTGATAGCGTTTTTATCGGACAATCGCGTCAGCATGGTCTTTATCGTGGTATAGGCCCAATTGACCTCCTCGCCCAACCGATCTGCAATCTGACGGGCCGTGGCGGGCGAACCGGACCACAGGGCATTCATGATTTGCCATTCGGCTTCAGTAAGTTTCATGAGACTTCCTTTCGATCTTCTACGTTTGTAAAAGCAATGCTACTACAAATGTAGAAGATGTCAAGAACAAAAATCTACAGAAAAAGATTTTCTACCTAACTAATACTCCACATAAATAGTCTTGTTTTTTGTTTATGCCGGTTGTATTCCCGGCCTGTTTCTGCTATATTACGCAATCCGGTCGATGAAATTTGCGTAACAGCAAACGCCGGTGTAGCATTGGCAATGGCCCCGGGCAATGCCTTGGGCTTTGTTATTATGGCTTTTGAGTCAGTTTTTGAATATGAGGCGGCTTTGATTGAAAAAAACAATGAAAAAGGCTTCGTCCTGTGGTTGACGGGGTTGTCAGGCGCAGGCAAAAGTACGCTGGCGGAGATTCTGTACGAAAAAATCGCCGCCACCGGCAAGCGATGTGAGCAGTTGGACGGCGATATTCTTCGCGGCCATTTCCCAAGCACCGGCTTTTCGAAAGAAGCACGTGACGAGCATGTCCGGCGGGTTGGGTTTATGGCGTCCCGACTGGAACATCACGGCGTCGCCGTCGTGGCATCGTTTATCTCGCCCTACCGCGAAGCGCGAAATTTCATACGCAGCCTGTGCGACAACTTCATCGAAGTACATGTCAGTGCAACGCTGGATGAATGCAAACGCCGGGACGTCAAAGGATTGTACAAAAAAGCACTGGCTGGAGAGATCAAGGAGTTTACCGGCATTGACGATCCATACGAGCAGCCGGAAAAGCCGGAGATCGTCGTCAACACCGGCGAACAAACCATTGACGAATCCGTCAACCAAATCATGGACTATCTGAAACCCTATTTATAGGATACAATCGTGGACCATTTAGATCATCTTGAAAGCCTGGGCGTTCATATTCTTCGCGAAGCGTATGCGAACTTTAAGAATATGTGCATGCTCTGGTCAATCGGCAAAGACAGCACCGTGCTGTTATGGCTGGCCCGCAAGGCGTTTCTGGGCCATGTACCGTTTCCGCTGGTGCATATCGACACGAGTTACAAGATCCCGGAGATGATTGAGTACCGGGACCGCTTGACACAGGAATGGAACCTGGACATGGTGTATGGGCAGAACACCGAAGCCCTGAAAAACAAGAACACCTTCCCGGACGGCAATACGGACCGGCTGAGCTGCTGTAAGCTGCTCAAAACGACAGCGTTAAAGCATACGCTCAGCGGGCAGTGGCCCCGGTATCGATTTAACCACGCCGCGGGCAAGTATGAAGTCGACGCCAACGTCGAGCCGTTTACAGGCGTGATCGTAGGACTGCGGGCCGACGAAGAAGGCTCCCGTTCCAAAGAACGGTACTTCTCACCGCGTGACCGGCAGAACGAATGGGATATTGCCGATCAGCCGCCGGAGTTCTGGAATCAGTTTAAGACCGACTTTGCACCGGGTACGCACGTGCGGATTCATCCGCTGCTGGATTGGACGGAACTGAACGTCTGGGAATACATCGAACGGGAGAAAATCCCCACGGTGTCGCTCTATTACGACCAGGGCGACGGAAAACGCTATCGCTCGCTGGGCTGTCAGCCCTGTACGAATCCGATAGACTCCAAAGCACGGAATCCAAAGGAAATCATCGAAGAATTGCGCAGCGGACAGTTGTCCAACATTGCCGAACGCTCCGGCCGGGCACAGGACGCCGAAGACGGCGGCGGGCTGGAAACACTGCGTAAAGATGGATACATGTAATAGACAAATTAAAAATCAAATCTCAAAATGTAAAATTTTGGAATCTCGACATTGCCGAGATGGCTTATTATATAAGGACAAATTTATGGCACAAGCAAGTCCTGGAAACCTGGAAACGATGAATATTGTGATTGCCGGGCATGTCGATCACGGCAAGAGTACCGTCATCGGACGGCTGCTGGCTGATACCGATTCGCTGCCTAAGGGCAAACTCGAGCAAGTCAAGGAAACCTGCCGGCGCAACAGCAAGCCGTTTGAGTATGCGTTTTTGCTGGATGCATTAAAGGATGAGCAGGCACAGGGCATCACGATTGATTCGGCAAGGGTATTTTTCAAAACCAACAAACGACACTACATCATTATCGATGCGCCGGGGCACATCGAGTTTTTAAAGAACATGGTCACCGGCGCCTCACATGCCGA
The DNA here is from genome assembly GCA_963675155.1 of Anaerohalosphaeraceae bacterium. Classification (GTDB taxonomy): domain Bacteria; phylum Planctomycetota; class Phycisphaerae; order Sedimentisphaerales; family Anaerohalosphaeraceae; genus 4572-13. The sequence continues at coordinate 4,387,207 of OY775912.1, forward strand.
GGCGGCACTGCTGGTCATTGACGCCGACGAAGGCGTGCGTGAAAACTCCCGCCGGCACGGGTATATGATTTCGATGCTGGGTATTAAGCAGATGGTCGTACTGGTCAATAAAATGGACCTGGTGGACTATAACCAGGACACATTTAATAAGATTGTGACCGAGTACACCGAGTTCCTGGACGGAATCGGCGTCACCGCCAGGGCCTTCATTCCGGTCAGCGGCATGGAAGGCGATGTCATTGCCTCGCTGAGTGAGAAGATGCCGTGGTATTCGGACCAGACGGTTCTGGGTGCGTTGGACGGATTTGAAAAAGAACCGCGGCCGGTGGAAAAGCCCTTCCGGATGCCGGTTCAGGATGTGTATAAATTTACGAAATCCGGTGACAAACGCCGCATCGTCGCCGGGACGGTCGAAACCGGTCGTCTCGAAACCGGCGAGGAGGTCATCTTCTATCCATCCGGCAAGAAAAGTATTGTCAGCACGCTGGAGGCGTTCAACGCCGAAACGCCGCAGCAGTTTTCAGCCGGGCAGGCGGCGGGCTTTACGCTTCAGGAACAAATTTATATCGCCCGCGGCCAGTTAGCCGCCAAGGCCACCGAACCGGCCCCGAAAGTCAGTAAACGGCTCCGCGTGAACTTGTTCTGGATGGGGAAAAATCCGCTGGAGATGGGCAAGAACTATCTGCTGAAAGTCGGAACGGTAAAAGAAACCGTTCGCGTGGAAGAAATCATCAGCGTGATGGACGCCTCGGACCTGAACTCAGCACAGCAGAAAGACAAAATTGAATACCACGATGTCGCCGAGTGCGTGTTAAGTTGCCAGCACGCGATTGCGTTTGACACGGTCGAAGATATTTCGGGCACCGGGCGTTTTGTAATCATCGACGACTATGAGATTCGCGGCGGCGGGATTATCCGCGAGGCACTGGCCGACGAACAGCAGCAGATGCGTCAACAGGTCATGCAGCGTAACCTTAAATGGACCGCCAGCACAATTGGCCGCGAACAGCGATGGGAACGATACAACCAAAAGGCCGCATTGATCCTCATTTCCGGAAAACGCAACGTCGGCAAGAAAACACTGGCCAAAGCCATCGAACAGCGTCTGTTCAATGATGGTAAGGTCGTTTACTTCATGGGTATCGCAAACGTCCTCTACGGCGTAGATGCAGATATTAAAAAGCCCGGCGACGACGAAACACATCGACCCGAGCACCTGCGACGTCTGGCGGAAATCGCCAACCTGCTGCTGGATGCAGGCGTCATTCTGGTCGTCACGGCCATCGGTCTGACACAAAAGGAAATAGAAATCATTCAGAATGTCGTTGACAGTGACCTGATCGAGCCGATCTGGCTGGGCGATGAGCCGACGGACATTGATTTCGCAATGAAGATCGAAAATCTGAACGACGTTGACCATACTCTGGACCGGGTCAAGAACCTGCTGCAAAACAAGGGCATCATCTTTAAGCCGTAAGGAACCCGCATCCATGGATTATTCAGCCGAATTGAAACGCATTGAAACCGCATTGGCCGCGGGCACGGAAGCGTTGAAAGCGTTTACCCCGGGCAAGATTCAATCGACGCTAAAGGACGGCGGCGATCCGGTCACCGAAGCCGATAAGGTGCTGGACACAATTTTGAAAGACGCGCTCTTACGTGAGGGGGAGGGCTGGCTGTCGGAAGAAACCGTCGATGATCAGTCCCGACTGGGCAAGGAACGAGTGTGGATTGTCGATCCGATTGATGGCACGCGGGAATTTATCCAGGGAATCCCGGAGTGGTGCATGTCGATCGGCTACATTGTCAACGGGCGACCGGAAGCAGCGGGCATTTGCAATCCCGCCGCAGGTCAGATTTTCTTGGGCACCCGCGCCGGCGGCGTAACGCTCAACGGCAAACCGGTCAAAGTCAATGAAGACAGCCAACTTGAGGGAGCAACCGTTCTGGCCAGCCGCAGTGAGGTCAGCCGCGGGGAGTGGAAGCCGTTCGAAGGCGTCGGACTGGATATTATCCCGATGGGCTCGGTGGCTTACAAGATGGCCTGTGTGGCCGCGGGACTGTATGATGTGACGTTTACGCTGGTACCGAAAAACGAGTGGGATGTGGCCGCCGGCTGGCTGCTGGTGGAGGCCGCAGGCGGAAAAGTACTGGACAAGAATCAAACGGTTCGCGTATTCAACCAGCAAGACCCCCTGCTGGGCGGACTGTACGCAACGAACAGCCCACGGCTTGAGAGTTTACTGCGTATCGCTCACTCCATTTGATTCCAATAGTAATCATGGCTCCATGAAGGGGGCATTTGAAAAAGTATGGACACTTACACGAGAAAAGATTTAAAAAATATCTTAACACTTGTCCTGATTTCTCTCGTTCTCGGGATCTATCTGATCGCCACCACGGTTGTCATTTCCAAAGACGGTGTCACCTACATCGAACGCTCACAAACCGTGCTATCCGATTTCAATCAACTGGTCAAGGCAAAGGCCCCAATCGGCTTTGATATGCTGATTGTCGGCGTCCATAGCGGTTACTCCTTATTTTTCAAAACGCAATCCCTGCAATCATGGATTCTGTCCGCCCAAATCTGCGTACTCACCTGCAAAATTCTCGCGATGGTCAGCCTTTACTTTTTCGGCCGGTGCTTTTTCAACCGAAAACACGTTTTTATCAGTTTGCTTGTTTTGTCATTCCTGCCCCATCCCACACAATTTGGTGTAGATGTAATACGTGACTGGCCACATATTCTTTTTTTATTTACAGCGATGCTCTTCCTGACAAAAGGAATTCGCTGCTCGAGTGCGGGCTATATGGCCGCCGCCGGAATCGTCTGTGCCCTGGGGCAAATCATTCGAATGGAATGCATGCAGGTGATGATATACGGCCTGTTTATGTTTGTGATCCTATTCGGTTCGACGGTTTTTAAAAAGAAAAAGCTGCCCAAAAAACATATCTGGCTTTTCCTGTTGGCGGGTTACCTGCTGGTTTTTATCCCCTACTGCCATAAGAGAGAGAAAATATTTCCCGCCAAGAGAATCAAAACGTTTCTGACCGACAATCACAACCCAAATTCAGACGAAAGAGTGTGTGCCGGAGACCCCGTCGACGAAACGTTATTGAATGCAACGGTCAACCTGGCTCAGACAATCATGGAAAATTTCCATTACTATTTTATCCTTCCAGTGGGAATCGGGCTGTACCTTCGGATGTGCCGGAAGCCAAAAATCATGTGGAAGAAAAATCTGCTGATCGGTCTATTTATTGGTTTTAACGGCGTGATTCTCTTGCTGCTGCATTTAAATCACGGATATATCAGCAGGCGACACGCCCTGCCGCTGTGTGTGATGCTAAGCTTCCATATTCCTTCCGGAACCTATGCGATCGCCCTGTATCTGACGGCAAAAGTGAAAGAAACGCACCCCAATTTGAAGAAATGGGCAAGTGCCTTCATTGTAATCGGGATTGTGATATGCCTGCCAAAAACGGTCTCGCCGATTGGCAAAGGAAAAGAAGTGTATGGTGAAGCAGCAAAATGGATTGAAACGCATACAGCCCCAGACGATCGCTTTGTAACATTCGACCCGCGTATCCCATTCTATGGCAACCGGTCGAACTGGAAACTGTATAACGAAAAGAAAAGACCTGAGATGGAACCGGACTACCTGATCTGCGTCACAAAAAACGGCATTCCAAGCATTGATCTGCCCGCTCAATATGTTTTAGCAGAGTCGTTCCAACACCCCAACAAAGAAAAAGGCATTCAAATTTTCCGCCGGACCCAATAAGTCTTTTTCACCAGGCCAATAAAAGACCGCAGTTGCTATGCGAAAATTTTCACTCTAAAGGGTATCATTGCCCTTTTCGGTTGATCAGCACCGGGATCGTCTTCCACATAATGAACAGGTTCAGCCACACCGACCGTCGCTGAATATAAAGATAATCGTATTTAATCTTGTGCTGAGGTTTCAGATCGTATGAATTTCGTATCTGGGCAAATCCCGTCAATCCGGGCCTGACCGCCATCCGAATGCCTCGCAGTGCTTTATGAATCTTTGTAAAATGAGGTCTTTCCGGACGCGGGCCCACCATACTCATGTCACCCATCAGAACGTTGAGCAATTGGGGGAACTCGTCAAGCCGTGTTTGCCGTAGAAAACGACCGACAGAAGTGACGCGGGCATCTCCTTCACTGGCAAGTACCGGGCCTGTCTGGCTTTCGGCATTATCGATCATCGTCCTGAACTTAATCAGCGTAAAAACGCGGCCGTCTTTGCCGGACCTTTTCTGTAGATAGAAAACCGGGCCATGAGATGTAACTTTGATAAGAACGGCCGTCAAAAACATTACCGGAAACGTAATGAGAAGCAATACGACACTTGAGATAAGATCCAGAGACCGGATAAGAAATTCTTCCCATTCCGATTTTCTCCCGATAAACGTAGCCAGGAAATCAATCGTGTGTTTTTCCGTAATATTGCCGGACAGCAAATCGGCATAAAGAGACGGAGCAAACACAACCTCCACCTTTGATTTAAGAAACAGGAAAAGCAATAAATTAAGCTGAGAGTCGTCGTGTACTTTCTCGCACAGGACAATTTCGTCAATCTCATGATGCATCGGGATGTCTTCAATTTTCTCCAGGTAAATCCGCTGTGTCCGATGTTCCACGCCGAAAATGTCGTCGAAGCCATTCTGCCCCACGACAACAACTCGTTTGAAGATCCGACCGGACAAACGCAGCAGGATAAGATTGACCATGGAAATAAGGACGATGCCAACCGGAAACGTAATCATAAAAATACTCGACGGGAACGCGGTCCATTTGAATCGAAAAACATAAACAAACGTAAAGCAAAACAGTGTCCCGAAAAACATCCCGGCCATGACCTTGATAATCACATTCCAGTGACAGACAAACCGCCCCTTGAACACCCGAACGAGAGCAAAACTCAACATGTAAATAAATGTCAAAAAGAGAAAGTTCTCTTTATAAACATTGAAGTTTCTTTCCGGAAACGGCAAGCCGTATCGAATTGCAAATGCCAGCAAAAAAGCAGCATTAATTGATATCGCATCAACAATAAATGTTAAAAGCTGAATTCTCATCATGTAAAACTCAATTCATTCATCGTGTTAGCGGAAGATCCCGAAGTCCGCTTTTGCTGTCTTTGTGAAGCACCCAATAATCCCAGACCCCTTTAACAAAACCACTGCCCCAACCCACATGAATCATAAAAAATATGAACGGCAAAAAAAATAGATAGCGTAAATCATGCCTGAACGCAATCATTATCGAAAAAACAACGCTCACAGCAGCATACAATCCCAAAGTACAGAAAAACAACAGCATAAATATCTTCGAAATCAACCCGAGCATCAGCATCAATGCCAACGCGAGAACAAACAGGGGCGGAATGACTTGCCTGAAAGTAAACAGCTTGCCCACTTTTTTAATCACCAAAGGCTTGAAATAACCGTATTGCCACTCCATTTTCCATAACTTCAATAGATTCTCTCTCGCCGAATAATACGATACAATATCAGGAGCTAATAATATTTTCCCACCTGAATCAATCAGTCGTGTATTGAACTCGGTATCTTGCCCCCTCACGAGACCGGTATCAAAAAAGCCGATCTTGTCAAAGACCTCACGTCTGTAACATCCTCCGAAAACCGTATCAACATATCGGCGTGCCCTGGAACCAATCCTGAAATAAGAGTTCCCGACGCCAAAGGGACAGCACAGTGCATGAGCAATGGATTTTGCAACCAATGTATCACGGCCGGGCAGGACTTTGCAAACACCTCCGACATTGTCAGCATCCGAATCGATTAAGTGCCTGACACATTGTGAGATGTAATCTTTTTCGTAAATGGAGTGGGCTCCCATAATCAGGATAATATCGCCTTTGGCAGCTCGAATACCAACATTGAACGCGGCCGGCGTAATCCTGTCGGGATTGTCCAAAACCCGGATAAACAAACAGTCCGAATAATTCTCTGCAATGACTTGACGGGTCGCATCCTCACTCATTCCGTCAACAACGAATATCTCCATTTTTTCTTGTGGAAAATCCTGCTCGAGAATCGAATCCAGACAGTTTTTTATATGACGCTCTTCATTGCGACAAGAGATAATAACCGAAATGGCCGGCATATTCACCGTATTAGACTGCGCCATTCGTCAAAACCCAATCTTTCTTCTTGTGTCCGGCCTGACCGCCCAGATCATCATAGATCGCCAGCAGTTTTTTTGATTCATTCCCCCAATTGAAAATCTTCGAAGCCTCAAGCGAATTTCGTCGCATCAGGCCATACCGTTGTTTATCGGAAAGAACATAACGTATTGACGCGGCGATATCATTGGGATCTTCGGGATCAAACGTTTTCCCAATCTCATAACCTTCTATCACTTTTTTTAACTCAGGAAAATCACTCCCGATCGTCGGCAGTCCGGCATTCATACATTCAAATAATTTATTGGGAAGACAGTAATAATAGCTTAAACAAGCATTTAGAATGGGCGCCGCACCGATATCCGCCGAAGACGCGTATGCAATGACCTGATTCTGAGAAACAGGTCCGAAGAAATGAACCCGATCGCTGACACCGGAATCCGCGGCAACTTGTTTCAATTTCCCCGCATACTCTTCCGCAACCTTTCCCATCATCACAAGAACGCAATTCTCAAGACACCCCACACTCCGGATTAAATATTCGAGGCCCCGATTCAAACTGATATTACCGACATACAGAACAATGCGATCTTTTTCCGAAATGTTTAATGCGTTACGTAATGAGTACTGGCTCCGGCCGGGAGCATCTGAATCGGTGTCCCGCAAAGGAGCGTTTAAAATAATGGAAAGCTGTTTAACCGAATATCGTTTCTGCAGCTCGACGCCAATGGAATCGCTGACCGTAATTACATGATCCGAGGATTTCACAAAAAAACCTTCAATCTTTTTTAGAAGATATTTTCGGATCCGCGAAGGCTTGTGAGCCCTGTTTCTTTCGACATAAAATTCGTGGGAATCATAGACCAGAAAGCCTCCCGTTTTCTTTTTTAGCCAATAAGCCAATGGCAATGTGTTTAAATCATGGGCATGATAAACGTCAGCCGGCTCTGATTTGATCACCGGAAAACTGCGACAGTAATAATCCCAAAAGCAAAGCGGACGATGGAAAGTCATCAGACTTTTCCGGATGGCCAATCGACTCAGTCGCGACATGTTATGCAAGATATACCCCAGAGGTCTTCCTGCGCATCGGTCCATCAAGGAATACAGCAATGGCTTTGGGGCCGGCTTTTCTTTTGAACTCTTTCGAGAGATCACATTGTGCTTTTTCGATCCAGAGAGCTTCCTAACCGATTTCTGCACCAAACATGCACACCATTTTGCCGGGCGACACAATGTTTTCACCATCGAATCAGCAAATTGGCATATCAATTGACGCAAGTGAAAACAATTCATTTTATAAATGATTCTGCAATGAAGCGGTTCTTTAGGTATCCGTATAATCGTAAAACCATCGCGTTCTTCATACGGCAGCGAGTCGGCATCAAGCAAAGCAACAATCCGGACCTGATGACCTGCTTGCACCAGCGTAGAGGCCTCCTTAAGCACACGCGAATCGTGTTGACAATTATTATAAACAAACATGCAGATTTTAAGCGTCATGGTATTAAGTCCGGTTGTATCGTAACTTCTTATTGCAGTAAAACAGATTGCAAATGGGCATCTTTAATAGTAACTCCGCTTTCAAGCGTTCCGGCAGGAATATAGATCGCCAGGTTAAATCTCCGTGTTTCCGGAGACAGAGAAAATGAAAAGTCTAACCTTTTTTTGTGATCGCCTATTCTCCCCACAACGCGTTTATAAATGAGCGAGCCTTGTTGATTGTACATTAAGCAAATCAAACTGCCTTGACCTTGCCCCGCCGGGGCTTCAACGGATAACGATCCCCGAAAATAGTATCCTCTTTGGGTCTGCCAACCCGATTTCGGCTTCATCTTGTACCAGGTCCCCCCGCCAAGCAGCGTATGCGCATGCGCATTGCCGTTGGGAATCATTTCAAAACCCGAAGGCACAAACCTCAACTTACAGGCCTTCGATTTCAGCCTGGAAGGTTTCAAGTCAACATCAAGGTCAATTACATCCGGCTGACAGAAGAATCTGCGGACCGATTTCGCCGCCTCTTGCCCGGCCTCGAAAGACGAATCCGAAGACACAAAAGGATACTGGTCATAGTGCAGCGCGGCATTAACCGGGCTCAGGATCGCACCAAATTCTTCCTTTTGTGAAAGCGACCACTTGTCATAGGCCGGGAATGTATCAGTCCTGTTCGCATTAATGATTTTGCTGAAACTATCTTCCGACAATCGCCGATAAAAGGGAATCCTCCATTCCTTTAACTTCGAGGGAAGATAATCCGGGCAGCTCACCATGTCTTCGAATTGTAATCGACGGCTGCATAATGAAAGCAGTGTCTCATTCGTTTTACGAACATACCAGCAGGCCTTTGAGAATTGCGGAAGATGCCCAAAGTTTTCAATGTCGAATTTGGGATGCGCGGTATCTTCCGGCGTGTCATACCAGTTACGATTCATAATCGAACGAATAACATGGGCGGGATCTCGGTAAAGATGAATCAGACAGGCATCCGGGAAAACGTCTAGTAGCTCCTGGACGAATTGCTCAAGATAGACATTGGCTTCGGCATAGTCACCCGGGCAGCTTTCCGCGAAATCGCGGGCTTGATTCATCAGCTCTTTCACATCGCTCCGGTTCTCAACCAGGTCGGTAAAACCGTGTGATGTTCGTTTGTTCATAACAAGCCGGCGATCATGGTAGGTATGGTTTAACGTCAGCTCGTGTCGGGCCGTCAGCGAAGTGGCTTGGTCCAGCATGTTCACCAGCCACTTGGAACCGCTGCGGGCGGCCGAAAGAAAGAAATAGATCTTTTGTGTTCCTTTCCAGTAAATCGGGTGCATCAGGACTTGATGCCTGCCCTTGGAAAGGTCTGAAAGAATAGGATCTGAGGATCGTTTCCAATCACCGCCGCTATCGGTAAAATAAGAATCAGAAGGTAGATGCATGGCATCGTAATCCAAGCCAAGTGCTTTCATTGAAACGGACCACAGGCTCAATGTCGTACCATCGGGCCGAATCAGTTTTCCTGACGAAGGATATTCAATCTGAAATGCAGGATCGTCAACGGCAATCCCTTCGGCCGACAAACCGGCTTCAGCCGTTTTCGGATTAGCTGGCCTCAATTCAGAAAAGCACCAGTAATTGATAAAGTGATTCGCATAACAGGCTTTGTCCCCATGCGCCGAAAAACCCGTGATATTAACCCCACCGTTACGTAATGGCTTCAGCAGATCCGAGAGGTGTTTTTGAATATCACTGATTCCACCCGACATCCACTCGGTCAGCACGTTTAGATGCAGCCCGACCTCATGACCGAAATCCTGTAACTGCAGGCATTTGTCAATAAATCGCGAGTCTTTCCAGTAATCGGCGGTATGTAAAAGGTAATAGCTGGCCCGGCAGCCTTTCGTCTGCTCCCAATAGCCCAATTCCAGCGCCAGGTCAAGGTCATAGTCAACATCGTGCCGTAAAGCAATCAGGTCAGACGCCTGTCGCTGCTCATATAATTGACGGACGGGGACTGTTGTGCCAAAATGATCGAGATATTTTAAATAGTCCTGTTTAATTGACATCGGTTATATCATGAAAGAAATGTTTTGAATGACGGCAATTGTGCTGTTTTAATCGGTGGCAAACGAAACCGCATTACTCTTCCAGCAAACTCATATCTTCGTCCTCGCCATCCGAGATACCTGACTTATCAACAAATAGTTCAGAAGCTGAAAGAATTTCATTTTTGTGGTCAAAGGCCCATTGAGGAGTTCCAATTCCGATTGGACCTGAATCGCCAAGCACAATAACCTGCTCTGCATTGTAAAGACTTTTCCGGTCGAAATCAACCTCCCGTGAACAGGCAATAACCAGCGTCCGGTCTTTCATTTGGTTCAGATAATAATCCCGAACATTAGAGGGCAAGATATCAAGGATGTATTCATCAATCAGCACCCATGCATAATGGCTGTGACGAATCGCTTCCAGCAAAATGAGATGTTTACAAATCGTTCCGAGACTGCCCCACTGTTCGACAGACAGCGGAACATCCAAACTGTCGGGGAAACCGCCTAACTCGTCGGTGTCAATGCCGGACTGCTTTATGTCTCCCAGAAGACCGATACGGGTTGACTCTTCAGACAGGTGCAGAAATTGTCTTAGACTGACGGACGGAATTGTATTTTTTCTGGCGACAAAGCAGGTATTCGCTAGGATACCATGAACGGTATCCTCAGACAATAACCGGCTGAAAATATATGACAATGAATAGCGACTGGGCGAAAGCGGAGAAAAAAGAAGATAGCAGCCCCCTTGATGAAGAAGACAACTCTTTTCCGAGTCAGCAATGGCTCCTTCCTGAACCGGTCGTGAACATATCGGACTCGGGATATGACCACCCGCATCAGACTGCATTTCAATGCCGCTGTGAGTAATGAATTCATGGTAACGCTTCACTTGCGGATAGAAGCGATTGACCGATGTGATGATCGTGCTTAACTGAACCAGCAGCTTCATGGATCGCACAAGGATGAAAATATATGCTAACAGAGCGCCCCAACTGGCTCCTGAAACCAGACTTCGGATGCCAAAATAAAGAATGGCAGCGCCCACAATAACCGCGGTCAAAATGCCGGTAACCAAACGGCTTCGCTCGACAACGGCCAGCCTGTTTTCATAAGCAAATAAATTTGTTTTTATTTGGCCGCCTTCATAGGCTCTGTCGATCCAGTCCCGCCTGCCGCCAAACTGCGTAATCGTACAAATCTGATTTAAGATTTGTGCTTTCTCAGAAATGGCCTCCGGCCCGGACTGTTCATATAACCGAGACCCGGAAGTCGCCGATTGATTGATTTTAAAAAGAAAAAAGACCGCACAAATTGTAAAAAACAGAACGGCCAGAGTCGCAATGTAGTCCATATAAAAAATGATGGCCGTATACACAACCAACTGTGTCAGTGGAGCAACCGCCCATAACAGGATCCGAAGGGACCGCCCGGACAATCGGCAGTCGGTGTGACAAATTCGTCGGATAATCCTTTCATTTAAGACAACGTTTTCCTTGTCTGAATTGTGAAGCACCTGACTTTTGGCAGCAGTATCAATCGCACGTTTTGAGCAAAATTCTTCATACAGCCCGTTAATTCGGATCGCCTGTCGGCGTGAAAAGAATTCCATAATCGCAGCGAAGACGAGCGCCGCTAACACGCCGCCGGCAACACAGCAGACCAGCGGCACGGAAGTACGGGGATCAAATTCAAACCCCAAAAGACTGACAGTCCCCCCCTTTTCAAGCAGCCTGGCATAATAGATCGCTTGTCCGACAGCTGAAGCCTGCAAGAGTCCGCTTGCCGTTCCCGCAAGAATCGCCGCCGTTACTCGAAATTTGTATTTGAGTAAACCGTCCGTCAAAATCCATCGGACGATGCGGACATACCGCTGCAATATGGACGTAAATTGCAGGATACGGTTCAAAAACAACTTTTTAGAGCGTCTGGACATGTTAAGGTTAATCGAAACTCCACCAGATCGGATGTGTCAAAATTCCGGCAATCGCCCCTTGCTCGTTGGCGCGATCAAACATTACCCGGCCTCTGGTAGTCTGCCGCGTTCGCATCCGGCACCCGGAGTCGGTGTGATATACATCTTTGGAAAAATCGTAGGCCTCATAGGTTAGCCCTAAATTGGACATGGAAACAAGACCAAGGTCAACTTCAGTTCTTCCGCGTTCGCCCTCATAAACGAGAGTCCGAGGCCCTCCAAAACGATCGCAGCAGCACTCTTTAAAGAGTTCCCAGTTTCGGTAATTCAGTTCCCGGCACAACGCATCCCCATGTGTGCTGGTCCCTTTGATAACAATGCCATTCGTTCGAAAAAACTCAAGTTCCTGCTCCAGAAGTCTCAAAGGGTCCAGACCATGCCGCAAAGCAACCGACACCAGATTGTTATGGAAATTGATCTCGTGACCTTTATCCTGGATACTTTTCGCCGTCTCGATGAGTTCTTGACTGTGGACATACCGGTCACCGTCTAATCGCCCGTAATACCACGACGTATGAAGCAGACAGTACGTGGCGCGGATGTTATGACGACGCTCCCACTCAGCCATCTTCATGGCCGTTAGATAGTCATGGTCGACATCATGGCGAACGATGATATATTTGTCGTCAATTTCTTTTTTCTCTGCAAGATCGCAGTGTTTCAGAAACGTGTAGTGGTTCAGGAATTCATCCAGCAAGTGTTCATATTGTTCGATGGAAAATTCCTTGCGCTTATTGATTCGCTGCATCTCTTTTTTGATAGTTGATTTCGCTAAGCTGATCATAAGTCACACCGGGTAATATATTTTCACGTCGAAGACGTATTGTTAGGAACCGTTCAATGTATATTGATGCCGCATCATACCCTCACGACACAATCGCTGAATTTTTAAGGATGTTTTCTCATCCAGCTCACCGCGCCATCGCCCGATGCTGCTTGTAAAGAAGTCTTGCTGCAGTTGCTGGGCATTGGGATGGTGACTGCCGTGTACCGAGGCATTGGACTCATAGAACTTAAACACCGCCTCTTCAATGGCAACCGGCAAAAGATCAAAGATCCGAGACACAACCTCCGCCGGCTGCGTAACCAGGTCCTCATAACGCACAATCAAGGACCGCTCCGGATGGTCGTTGGAAAAAGCCTCAAACTTTTTCAGATAATTGTTCCATGCCTTGCAGACCTGCTCGGTGCTCCGGTTGAAATTCCGTTTAATATGAGAGGCCATAACGTCGCGAGGATCTCGCACAATATAAATAAAATAACTGTGTGGAAACAAGTTGTAAGCATCCGCCACCGACGGCGTGTTCAGCTTGAATCCATAAAGCTGGCTCGCCTGCTCACGATGTTTGACGCCTGCCAGTGTTTCGGCAACCATTAAACGCTCAGCAAGGCTATGAATCTGCGTCAGTCCTTTCTCACATAGCTCAGAAAACGCGACCCGTGTCTGAGAAACTGACAGGCCGGCCCGGTGACAGTGTTTTAAAAAGATGCCCTCGGCTCTTTGTCCCCGCTCTTTTAGCTGTTGACCGCCCTCATCAATACTTTGAACACCGTCAGATTCACATTCTCGGACAAATGCCAATAATCCGCTAAGATCCAAAGACGGCGGCGGAATCAACTCATACGCCAGGCTGATCCGGCTGTGAGAGTCCAGGACCGTTGTTAGCAATGTCGTGCCGGATCGGGACATCCCGCATGGAAAAACTAAACCATCACCCCGTCCAGGGGGATCACAAAAAACACGTTTTGATGCAATGCGAGTCGGAATAATTGATTTGATCATTTCAAAAAAATTCATTGGCATGCTCGTGGATGCGAAGGCGGACACTTGCGTTATAAATAAAGGGTCGCTCTAAAGAGTTCGATGCTGGGGACCGGTGTTCTCAAAACTCAAGAGAAAGCAATTTACGGGTCAAATCAGACATCTTTCAAGGCTTCTTCCCGCTTTGGATATCTGTTGTCCGTTCGTGTTCGATCTTTTTGAGTCGGTACTGGATATCCTCAGAAAGTTTTCTATTAACCGAGAGCAAATCGGACATAAAGGCAACAAGAATTGTTTGCAGTCCAAAGCCCAGTAAAACAGCCGCTAAAATAAGAGATTGCACTCTGGAACTGCCGTCTTGGACGATATACACGTGATAGATAAAACGCATCCCCACCAAAAAACCTAAACCGAACACACTTAACCCAATCGTCAAAAAAAAACGGAATGGACGATAGACAACAAAAATGCGGACAATGGTGCCGGCCGATCGCTTCAAATATTCCGGAATACTTTTAAAGAGCCTCGAAGGCCTGAGAAAGCCGTTCACGCGTATCGGCACCGATGTCACATGCATATTCTTTTGTCCGGCCTGAATGATGGTTTCCAGCGTGTAGGTGTATTCGTTAAAAACATTCAATCGCATGGCGGCATCCCGGCTAACCGCCCGAAAACCACTGGGCGCATCCGGGATACTGACACTGCTGACATGCCGGACAATCCGGCTGCCGATTTTCTGGAGCACTTTTTTGAGGGGTGAAAAGTGCTCAATTGTATCGATCGGGCGGGCGCCAACAACCATATCGGTTTTCCCGTCCAGAATCGGCTTGACTAATTTCGGGATGTCATCGGCATTGTATTGATTGTCCGCATCCGTATTGACGATGACATCGGCCCCAAGTTTCAGGCAGGCGTCCAGTCCCGCCAGAAAGCCTCTCGCCAAACCGCTATTATGAACAAACTTAACAATATGATCCACACCGGACGATGTCGCAACCTGAGCGGTATCATCCGTACTGCCGTCATCGATAATGAGCCATTCAACCTCATCGAAACCGTCGACATGACGGGGCAGAGCCTCAAGGGCAACGCCCAAAGTCTCTGCTTCATTGTAACATGGAATTTGAATGATCAACTTCATAGAAACTCCTTTTTCAAGTTAGCCAACCAGCCTGCCGCACGACGTAGACATCGAAATATGGTGCATTGACAGCCTAATCTGTTTTCTCTGTTTTTGAACGTGCCAGACTGACATACACCGCTGCCAGAAACAGGCATATACCAACAATCATGGCAGGATGGACAAAATTGAAATACCGCACTTTCCCGTGTATAAACGTGTTAAAGATAACCTTGAAGCCGTAAGAACTCAGGAAAATAAAGACAAGCGAACGGTTTTTCGTTAAGATTAAACCGACACAGGCCGCCGTTAACAGCAACAAATCAAGAAGCCTGTCGTTGCCGGTACCATCGAGATTGAAAAGAGAGGTAACGAAAATTTGCGGCATGATTTTCCACGTCGGCTCAAACCGAGACCGGTAAACAAGCGTTTTATAGCTTCGTCCTCCCCCCTCTTCTTCGTTAAAGACATTCTGCCCCAGTGCGGCCGAATTGCTGCGTTCCTCGTCCAAACGCCAATAGTTCCCTCTGTCCGGATACCCCCAGAAATTCGAAGCGTAATACCAGAACCGAATACCGGCGTTGTTTAGATAAAAGGTTGGCCGGGTCTGCAATGCGTTTTTAAGATCCGGCTTGTAAACTAACGCGTCACCAATGGCCGCATGACGCATGCGCTTACGCTGATCCTCCGGCAAGCCCGCCGCTTCGCCAACAACGCGGTCACGCTCACGTCCGGACTTAATAAAAGGGTGTCCGGTGTCATGGTCGAAGAGTCCGTTGGCCGCCCAAAGCATATCAAACAAGTTGCTGGAGTGATACGGATAGCCCGGCTGAGCCTCACCCTTGGGAGCAACCAGCTTCGCCGTGAGATTTCCAAGGAAAACTGTCACAATCAACGCCCCGAAAAGAAGAGCCGTCTTGCAGAGATGCCCCATGTCTTTCCATTTCGTTGTGTCCTTGATGTAAAAAGCAAAGGGAATCGACAGGCAGTAAAAGGCAAAGGTAACCTTACAGAGAGTCATCAAAAAAAACAGCAAACAGTAGGAGGCGATGACACGCCATGTAAACCGGTCCTTGATAAACGAATAGAGTAGAAGCGCAGTCAACGGCAAACTGAGCATCAGCAGCAGCGCATCATCTTCCATGTTATAAAAATCAAAAAGAAATGGAACGAAACAACAATGCACAAACGGGTACAGAATACCGGCAAGAGATGAAAGATGAAAATAGAGGACCGCCACCAGCAGACTCACACAGATAACTTCCATGCAAAAGGTAATATAACGTGGCGTCGGCCAGGTATCCACATAATACTTCGTTGGAATCCTCACCGGCTCTAACGCGAGGCTGATGGCAGGCACAACATAATGTGCCGGACGCTTGTACACATGACCATAAAATTCGCCCGTCGCGGCAAATCGTTTAAAATGCCCAAAAGAAGTCTTGAAAACGGAGGCCTGCCCGCTTGTTTCAAGACAAAAATCATTGCTGATAAACATACCCATGCGAAAAACACCTAAGGTAATCAGGCAAAAAGCGGCAATCGCCATATAACGTCGGAGCCGCCGATTCAGCATCCACAAAAAGGCACCGGAAACGGACAATCCCAAAAAACAAAGTGTTAATTCCTTGACATAAGAAATGTTAATGTGCGTTGACAATAAGACTTCACTATCCGGCGGCAAAGGCCCGTCCAGGCCTTCAAGTCTGAACGTAAACTGACTCGCCAACAGCTTACCAATGCCCGGCTCATCAAGTTGTGTACAAAAAGAAACGGATTCCTGACCGTTTAAATGAGAGAGAGGAAACGAAAATTCTCTCGTCTCATCACTGCACTGCTTAATAACAACGCGAGGCTGAGATCCGGAAGATTGCGGCGGAATATTGCTGGAACAAATATATAACTTGACGTCTAACGGTCTTTCGCAAATCGGCTTGACAGGGTATAACGTGAACGAATTGGAAGTCCCCCCCGCGGGATTCAGATCAATCCCTCGGAGCCATTTGTACCCCTTGAACATAAAGGGCTTCAATTGGCCGTCGGTACGCTCAACGGAAAAATCCTGCAATCCCTGATCGATCAGCAGCAGATCATAAGTGGCAAAGTAGCCGAAGAAAAAGAGGGTCGAAAAGAATAACCCTGCCAACAAAACTTGAAAAAAGATCGCTTTTTTGAATTTTAGAAACCGTAGAAGAGTCTTCATCATACATTCTCTCTGCAATATAAAGTAATTTTTGCTTCTTACCGCACCCGACACAAGACCATCGTCCAGGGGGTCGGGTTCAGAACCTGCACCACATCCACATAAGCCGACAGAAATTTCACAAAACTGCCCTTGCTCCATTTCTGAACGTGACCGGGCGTATTGCCCAGTTGCCCAAGATATTTACCGCGCATCATATTCAGACAGGACCATAACGGTTCACGCGGCACACTGACAAGAAGATACGGAGCCGCCAGCGACGACAAAACTTCCAGCCCCTTTGTGGGTTCTTCCAGATGTTCGAGAACTTCACAGCAAACAACCAATTCAGCACGGTCATCACCGGGCTTTAAATCATAGATACTGGCCGTTTTAAAGTCAATGTCAACCTGTGAGTCAATCGCATTTTGTCGAGCCACGTCAATAACCTGGGAGGAAAAATCACTGCCGCGTACATGCTTGCCGCGTTGAGCCAATCCAATGCTCAGATGGCCTTCGCCGCAGCCCACCTCATGGATATCCAACGCATTCGTCTGTTGCACCAATCCGTCCAGGCAGCGATGAAAGCCGTCCATTAAATACTTAACCACAATGTTTTGACTGCCGTGCTTGTCATAAAGATTGCCGGCAATAATCCCGTCTTCAATAATAATTTCGTCATCTTTCATGTCTGCAGCCATTGAATCCTAAGTATGAGTGTTGTCAGATATCTTGGTAAAGCAAAAAACAAGACCGCCCAGTAATGAAATCAAAACCAGCGTGCCGGACAGAAGGAGTGACGTGCCGACGGCATGGGTTTCGGGCATGCCGACTAAAGGAAACAGCAATACAAAACTGGCCTCCCGCACACCAAGACCGCCAATGGAGATCGGCAAAAAGCTGATCAGGTAGATAAAGGGAATAAACAGCATGAAACTGGTAAAAGGCACTGACGCGTCCAACGACAGCGCAAACAAATAGGACGACAGAACCATGAGAAATTGAATAAACAGGCTTATCCCAAGGCAGTTCAGCAGCGTCTTTCTATGCTTGACACAGTCTCGCAGGTTAAAATGAAGTTCTTCCAGGCGACCGCCTGTTTTACCAAGCATCAAACGGAAGCGTTTTGTCTTTTTGTGAAAGGTATGGCTGTAGAGCAAAACCATAAGAGTAACAAGAGCCGCACATGAAAATACAAAATACATCTCCAGGCCGGCCTCTGAAACATGCTTCCAGCCGATCAGCAAACCCAAAAGGGCCATGAAAATGAGACCCAGAAGGCCGACGATGCGATCGGTGATAACAACACTGAACCCCTCAGGCCCGCTCATGCGGGCGGCTTTTTTTAAACTGATGCTTCGGAAAAGGTCGCCGGCAACACTGCCGGGAACAAAAGTATTGAGAAATCGTCCCGCCAAAACCAACTGCAGCTCGCGGCGAAACGCCATCTGAGTGCCGACGGCCAGCAAAAGCAAATGCCAACGAAACGTAATCACCAAAACAATCAGTAATTGGACCAATAACGAAGCAAAAACAATCGGCACCCGGACAGACGTCAAAACACCGACCATTTCTTTCCATTGGTACTGATAGAAAAACAAAAGAATCAGGGCAAGTCCGAAGAGCAGCTTAACTGAAAATTTGATCCAGGCTTTCATGGTATAGTGATAAAATCCTTTGGCATCATGGGAGGCTTGCTTCGATCGAACCTGATCACAGGAAACGATTCAATGATTCGGTTGCTTTTGAAATATCATCGTGTACAGAACAAAATCGAATCCGGACGGGAGCCCGCCCTGTCGATTTTTTGAAAGACCACAAGATCACCCAGTCTTTTGTCGCCCTGACCCCGGTAAGTATTATCGAGAAATACCCACCGAAAACCACACTCCCAGGCAGCTTGGCTGACCGTCTCAATTTTAGTGGCTTTTGTTAATACCTTCTCACTGTTTTTTTCAGAGTAAAGCTTATTTTCATAAAAAGCGGTTCTAAAAAATGAAAACTCTCGGGTTTTGCTTAAGACTTTTCGAAGAATTGCCAGTTTCTCCGACGTCTGATCAAAATAGTGCAGGACACCTAAACAAAAGGTGAAATCAAATGTCTCGATATCATCCTGAAGTATATCACCCTGTCGTATTTCAATGTTGTCCGCATCTCTGAATTTTTTGACGGCGGCCTGATACAGCGAATCAAACTTCTCTATGCCGACAATCCGTGAAAAGCGAGTTGAAAAATAGCCCAACATGTCACCCTCTGCACAACCGATATCCAGGCATGACAAAGGATCCTGCCGGTGACTCAGAATATTGTTCAGCAAATAATCCAAATCGCTGACACGGTTTTCAAGCCCGTGTTTGCTCCCCTCATCAAACCAATTTCGATGCCCCCTGCGATGTTCACGTTTTGACTGATCGTTCATGGTTGTCCAAATCCTTTAAAGTGGATTAAACGGTTTTAAGGATGATATGCGTAGCCGGAAGAGTTCAGCCAATACACCGCCTTGGGGTGTTGCATGAATTCATCCACACGCGTTTTGTATTTTTTCTCTTTCCAGCGATTGACGCGGTCGGATTCAATGGGACCAAGAAGCTTGGGTTGATGGACCGATTGAAGATTCGCTGTAAAACTCGGCTTGTTAAAATTCTCAACAACCTGTTCTTCAAAGTCAAGCCCCAAAAATTCAAAAAGGTGACGGGCGGTATCCTGCGGCGAAGTCACCAGGTCCTCGTATTTAAGGATGATGTGACGGGGATGTTCAAATGAATAAACAGCCAGCATCGTATCGACATAGCGTTGAATCGAACACCAATATTCATTGCCTCGCTTCGGGTGATCGTCGATCACCGAGGTAACAACATCCAGTCCATGCCGGATAGTGCTGATAAAATAAAAATCCGGATTCTCAGCAACAAGCCGGTGATAGGAAAAACAATTCCGCGGGGATTTTTCCGCCCAGCACGGTTTCTCAACGCCGGCGTATTGAGCCAGCAAATCGGAAATGCCGTCATACGCATGGTATGAGGTTTGAGCTGTAAGAACGATCTTCTTGACATCTTTTGCGGGAATCCCGAGTTTATCCGATAACTTGGGGGCAAGCCGGCTTATCTTGGCTTGTTGCTGGTGTAGGGGAAGCGTAAAAAAAGCGGTTTCCGCGCCGGAGATAATGCTCGAAGAAGCATCCATAAGAAACCGAAGCAATGTCGAACCCGATCGGGGTAAGCCGCCAACGATGATACGTTTTTGATATTCCATCCTTGTATCGTCTCCGATATGACACACATCATAGTACCATTAAAAAAGGAAGCTAATCCTTCTTGAAATCATCATAGGAAATCTTGCCAACGGCTTTTTCTGCCGGCAAGGGCGACTCCTCGTCCAGATCCAGACACCGCAGAACGCCGGCTGCCGTTTCCCGGTACCGATACCCCCCTTCCGGACAGGTCATAACACCCTCGGCGTCCGGTTCGGTCAGTTTAATTCCGTGACGGCTCATCCAACCCGCCTGCCGGGCCGGAACGCCAACCATCAACGCATAATCAGGCACATCCTGCGATACCACCGCCCCCGCACCCACAAACGCATAGCGACCGATTTCAATCCCGCACACAATCGTCGCATTCGCGCCAATCGTTGCACCGCGGCGAATAATTGTTTTCTCATACAGACTGTGACGCACCACCTGCGAACGCGGGTTCGTCACATTGGTCAGCACACAGGAAGGTCCCAAAAAAACATCGTCTTCAATCACCGTGCCGGTATAAATCGAGACATTGTTCTGAACCTTGACATTACAGCCGATCTGCACATCCGGAGACACACAGGTGTTTTGCCCGAAAATACAGTTTTGCCCAATCCGGCAGCCCTTCATGATATGGGAAAAATGCCAGATTTTCGTGCCGTCTCCAACGACAGCGCCGTCGTCAACCAGGCTCGTCTCATGGACGTAATAGTTCTCAGCCATTTTTTTTAACCTTCATTGCAAGCGGATGATAATCGCCTTGGAGTCCAACCGGTTCCACATCACGAATATGCGAAACGATTTTAATGGAATTAGCAACGTCTTTCATGCGGAAGCCTTCACCGGCCAAAATCTTTTTATAACTGTCGGTATGCAAATCGGTAAACCCCTGCGAAAACTCGATTTCCTCACCGTCGATGGTAATCGAACGATGCGTCATCGGCTTGCCGACTTCCGGTTCGAACGGCAAGTCCTCGCGTTCAAGTGACAAAAACCACCGAACTCTTGCTTTTTTAAGTCCGAGGTAGCCCGCCGCTCGTTTAGTCTCGCGAAAATGCACAATATTTCCCTGAACCGGACCAAATATCCACGACAGCATATCAAAGAAATGAACGCCGATATTCGTCGCAATCCCGCCCGACTTGTGGATGTCGCCTTTCCAGGAAGCCATATACCAGTTGCCCCGGGAGGTGATATAGGACAAATCAACATCATGAATCGTATCGGTCGGTGACTGGTCAATGGCCTCTTTGAGTGCAACGATAGCCGGATGCAGACGAAGTTGCAAAATCGTATAGACTCTTTGGTCATCTTCGGCTTCAATCTGCTCAAGCGCTTCCAGATTCCACGGGTTCAGCACAAGCGGCTTTTCACAAATCGCGTTGGCGTTGATGCGCAACGCAAACCGGACATGTGCATCGTGAAGATAATTCGGGGAACAGATCGTGACATAGTCAACCGCTTCGCCGTTCTTTCGTCGTAGTTTTTCCAGATGCCGGTCAAAGCGTTCGAACTCTGTAAAGAAATGTGTATCTGGAAAGAAGGAATCAAGAATCCCAACCGAATCATGCTTATCCAGCGCAGCGACCAAAACATTCCCGGTATCTTTAATCGCCTTAAGGTGCCTGGGGGCAATATATCCTCCGGCGCCAATGAGAGCAAATTTCTTCAAGATTCTCCTCTTTCAGCTAAATGAATAATAGTCGGCATCTATTTAGAAGCAACCTAAGCTTGCAAACACACTCCGTGCCCGTCAGTTGCGCCCTAATCTCAAAAAAAGAACTCTCAACTGAATCTACAGCAAACTGGGCGGGGTGCCTTCAATGCTCCTAAATCCATTTACTCTAGAGGTTTATTTTACAGATAACAGACCGGTTTTCAACCGTATAAATGTTTTTTTTATCCGGTTGAAAACCCGGACTTGAAAAAGCCTGCGGTTGCTTTGGGATGTGGTTTTGTATTTTTTTCACAGACGCAACCACCACTGGAGATGGGGTGAATGGAACATTATTTGCACAATCATTGACAAACGTATCAAAATGACTTGAAATAGCATCCCGCGGTCTGTCACCCACGGATCACAGGTCGCCGAGTGTACAATCTTGTCGTCGCCCAAGTGTTTGATGACAAAATCGTCGATTCGAAGCAGAGATCGTAACAGGCAATGCGAAGGTGTAATTAGAAAATAATCGAATTAAGGATAGAATATGCGGATTCACTGTTTGGCACATGTGCCGTTTGAAGATGCGGCTAATATCGGCGTTTGGGCCGAGGCGAGAGGTCACACGCTGAGCTATACCCGGTTTTTTGAAGGCGATTCGCTCCCGACCGTTGATGCGTTCGATATGCTGGCGGTCATGGGCGGATTGATGAATATTTACGAACATGATGAATATCCGTGGCTGGTACCGGAAAAGGCATTCATTAAACAGGCCATCGACGCCGGTAAAAAAGTCATCGGTATTTGCCTGGGCGGTCAACTCATCGCCGATGTGCTGGGCGGCGAGGTGACGCCCAATCCCGATAAGGAAATCGGCTGGCACACCATCGAGCAAACGCCGCAGGCCAGCGAATCAGCTTTTGCCGCCCTGCCGACGGAGATTCGCGTGTTTCAATGGCACGGCGACACGTTTTCAATTCCGCCGGGAGCAGTCCACCTGGCAGCCAACAGCACCTGCGCCAACCAGGCATTTCAAGTCGGCGACAACGTCCTCGGCCTGCAGTTTCACCTGGAGTACTCGGTCGAAAGCATCGAGAAGATGCTGACGAACTGCGCCGATGAAATTGTCGAAGCGCCATTTATCCAAAACTTCGAGGCAATCCGCGCGGGATACGATCATATCCCGGTGACCACCGAGTGGCTGTATACGCTGCTGGACGGTTTTGCTGATTCTGTCAGCTAAACTCTCCATCACTTTGCTGCACAAAAATTGAAAGCCGAAATCCACTTTCCGGGAGCTATACGCCGCCTGGCTAATTGACTTTCACCTGCTCTCTAGAAAAGCTCTGCATTGGAGTCTGTTTCATGTTTG
Source organism: Anaerohalosphaeraceae bacterium (assembly GCA_963675155.1). Taxonomy (GTDB): domain Bacteria; phylum Planctomycetota; class Phycisphaerae; order Sedimentisphaerales; family Anaerohalosphaeraceae; genus 4572-13. The sequence goes on from OY775912.1 coordinate 4,410,222, forward strand.
TCATGCCGGACTTGATCCGGTATCCAGAGGACTTTTCACACTGGAACCCGGCTCGGTGGCCGGGACGACAACTCTCGATATAATGTTTTCGACAGAGCAACTGCCACCCGTACCTACCGCAGTTGTTTGACGGCTTCGGCCAGGTGGGCCGGGGTGGTGCCGCAGCAGCCGCCCAAAACGACCGCGCCAACGTCCTTGATTTGAGACAGGGAATCGGCGTAGTCGGCGGGCGAAAGCTTATAGACGGTTTTGTCCTCTACAATCTCCGGCCGGCCGGCGTTCGGTTCGGCCAGCAGCAGGACATCGGTGCCCTGCAGGGCCTGTGCGTATTCTTTGGCAAGATTCACATAGCCGTCCATGTCGAGTGTGCCGCAGTTAAAGCCCAATGCGGTGATGCCCAGCGAAGCGAGTGTTTCCGCGGCCTGGGCGGGAGCAACCCCCATCATGGTGCGTGCGGAATCACCGGCGGGATCATAGGCCAGTGAAACAAAAATCGGCAGGTCGCTGACGCTTTTGACCGCGGCAATCGCCACCTGGATTTCGTCCAGTGCGGTCATGGTTTCGATAATAAATCCGTCGGCGCCGCCGTCGAGCAATCCCTTGGCCTGTTCGGCAAACGCGGCGTGCAGATCGTCCTCTTTGACCATTCCAAGCGGCTGGAGGAAGTCGCCGCAGGGGCCGATATCGCCGATGACGTATTTGTCGTCGCCGGCTGCTTCGCGGGCCAGTTTAGCGGCGGCGGTATTGACTTCAAGAGCCTTATCATCATAGCCGTGACGCTTGAGCACGAGTGCATTGGCGCCGAACGTATTGGTAATGACGGCATCGACGCCGGCGTCGAGATACTTTTGATGCACCGCTTTGACGACATCCGGCGAGTCGATGTTCAGGTAGTCATTACAGCAGCCCGCGGGCGCACCGGCTTCGATGAGCTGGGTGCCCATGGCTCCATCTACAAAAAATGTGCCCTGCGTGAGACGACTCTTTAAGGCGATTCTGGTCATATCAATCTTTCTTCAATTATTCAATTGTCTTTGCAAGCTCTGGATTCCCGCTTTCGCGGGAATGACAAAACAAGCGTTTTCGTTTACGTTCCACTGGTTTCACTTCGTTTCACCCGCGGCTATTGCTATTGAAGCCCTTCGGGCTTAGCGGCCACAAAAGCGTGGAATGACCGTGACACGATTGGACGTTAACACACGGTTATCGCATCCCGGCGCTTCCGCTTCGGGCTTCTGCTAGTCGGCGATTAATTCGAATTCGCAGTTATCCTTTAGTTCTTTCATATATTTATACCCATCACGCTCAGGACGGGCAAACATTTTCTTGAGCTGTTTTTCTGTCGGAACAAACGGTGCCAGGTGCTTCAGTTTGATCTCCATGGATTGACTCTCCAGTCCCAATTCGTCATAATTAACCACGTAGATATTTGACGGCACAACGATCCCGTTTTCACCGGTGGTGTATTTCGTCAAATCGGCTGACGCTTTCAAGGCACCGCTGTCATCAAAATACTCGATGCGGTTGATCAGATAGGTGCAGGCATTCACATAGACGCGTTTTTTCTTTTTGCCGTTTTCCGCATAATCCAGCAGGTCGTATCCATCCCGATAGAACAGTGTCCAGTCGGTCGTTATATCCACCATCCCGAAGCCTTCGGCGACCGCGTCGGGATTGACGGGCAAGTCCGCAACACAGTCGGCGGCCCGTGCCTTGGCACCGTACCAGTAAGTGTCCATATCGGGCTTGATCCGCAGCCAGAACTCGGTGTCATTGGTGCCCAGACAGATTTCGCCAAACTTGTCGCCCTTGAAATAAACGTTTGAGGGCGGCACAAAGTAAATCGACGCATCGACCGATTCGGGCTTGAGCTTTCCTTCGGCGTTGGGAAAATAGACGACACAATCAGCTTTGGACTTAAACGGACGGATATTCTGACGCTGGAGGGCCAGAACGCGTACGGCCGAGGCAATGTTGGCTTTGCCGGGGCAGTCGGGCGCATCGATGATCGTCTCATTCAGCGACTGACAGCCGGCAATGAGCGTCAAGGTTGCGATTAACAGCAGTAATGTCGTTATTTGCTTCATTTGCAACTCCGTTTGAGAGTTCTTAGTTCGTCGTTCGTCGTTTTGAGTTTAGCTTTTCGCTCCAAAATGTCCACAGATTTTGTCCAACCGGCAATGAAAATGGGTTTGAATGGGTTTGTTTTTTGAGGCCCGAGGCTTGAGACTTGAGGCTTGAGTTCTTTTACTGCAAAGACTTACGATGATTTTCGGAATTGAGAAAATGGGTTTGTTTTGCGTTTTAAGGGGTCCACATGTTGCATTCATTTTGTCTACTAAGAATATAAGAATACAGGAATACAAGAACTCAAGAATATGGAATCGCCTGCGGGGATGGCTGTTTAAATAGTCCCCTCGACTCCGCTCGGAATGACAATAACGCATGATTTTCTCCTTCAGTTTTCAGGCAGGAAGTTTTTTTGTTTTCAAGCTCCTTTATTCAATTGTTTAGTAATTATACAACTTTCGGCCGTTTTTTCAATAGAATTGTTTGGAATTTTGATTTTTTGTGTAACGAATTTGGAGAAAAAACATCAATATGCTATAGTAAACGATGTTTCGGGGTAATAAAGAACCCCGAAGCCTTGTTTTTAAGCAAGAAACGATCTTTTAGCAGGAGGACTCCCTGTGCTAAACAGCAATTGCATGTGGATTATCACAATTTTATCATTGGTACTCGGTGCGGCCTGCGGTATCGACAATGACGGTCGGGAGAACCCGGCGATTGCCGCCGACCCGAACACATTCCGCTTTATCGTGGTTTACAGTGGTCATGATAACGACTACAAGGATGAGGAATGTATTTACGCTGATATTCACGACTATTCCGGCTCATCCGGCTCATCTTACATGGATCGCATCAGCGAACGTCATGACGTTCCCCATAACGATCCGGATATCACGATGAACAACGATTTCGTCGCGGTGGTCTGGACCAGTTCGGACAGCGATGGCCAGGGTATTGTCGGGCGCGTTTTCGATCCGAATCTCGCTGCACTGACCGGGGAGTTCGCGATTAACAGCACCGCCGCGGGCAATCAATACGCCCCGGCTGTGGCAATGGATGGGCAGGGACGATTTATGGTGGTCTGGAGTAGCGGAGTCGAGCCGGACCGCGCGATTCACGGACGCCTCTTCGATGCCGCCGGACAGCCGTTGTGTGCGGAACTGACCATCGCCAACACGCACGATCATTTTTCACCGGCCGTTGCAACCGATCCGAACGGGGTGTTTACAGTAGCTTGGGCAGGCACCAATCCCGCACAGTACGGCGTCTATCTGCAGCAATATCATCCGGACGGCAGTGTCAAAGGCACCCGAAGGCAATTGGCCAACAATCTGATCACTCAGCCCAACGTCAGTGTGGACGTCAACCAACACGGTACGATTTTAGCGGCCTGGGACGGGCATCCGTATTCGACGACTCAGGGTTATATTTTTGCCCGGGTCTATGATCGCAACGGCAATGATCTTGGCATCCCCTCCCCCTCCATTCTTGTGGACCATAACACCGGCATGCATCAAAAGCCCTCTGCGGCCATATCAGACAGCGGGCGGTTCGTGGTTGTCTGGCAAAGCGAACATGCGGACGGCCATGATGACGGTATTTGCGGACGGACGTATGACCCGAACGGCCTGTTGGAAGGCGACACGTTTAGCATCAACACGTATATTTATCGCCAACAGCACACACCGGATGTGGCGATCGGCTTTCATGATTCGTTCCTGACCGCGTGGCAGCATGAGGCGGAGACCTGTTACCTTGATGATGATGAGATCTGGTGTGACTATTACCATACCATCGATCATCAACTGGGCGAAAAACCGGGACCGGAGAGATATGTTGCCTGCGGCGACGTCACCGGCAACGGGTTTGTCGATCTGAACGACCTGACGACACTGGCCGAACGCTGGCTGGCGTGGGGCAGAGTTTCAGGTTTGCCGAATCCGGACAGCTACCCGGACGGGCATATTGACTGGATTGATTTTTCGTTTATGGCTGATAACTGGATGCAGTGCTGTCAATCACATTTGCCGCCTGAATATCAATGGGTCTGGGATCAAAGTCGATTAACTTCGTGCGGTGGCCGGGTTAAAAGGCTTATGAACGCGATCATTATATACAGCTATGATGAAGATGGTGATTTTCCACCCACCCTGGAAATCCTTGCAGAACGAAATGATCTCGAATATCCGTGGCCGAACGAAATGTTCCAATGCCCGGCGGTGTGTCCGCATGTGGAAGCGTCGGACTATGTGTATCGCGGCGACGATCTGGATGACACCGCTTCGGCGGCGATGATCATGCTGTATGACCGGACCGGCAACCACGCTGACGGCATGCGCAATGTCGGCTTTGCCGACGGGCATGTTGAATCCATGACCGAGGCCGAATTCCTGGCGGCAATCGAATGGGACAACGAAATCCGGCGGTCACATTGGCGTCTGGAGGAAAAACCGATCGAGTAGAGTTTTGAGTTCGGAGTTCGGAGTTACATCCAGATGAGCACCATGAAGAAATTACTCTTTATCTGCAGTCGAAACAAGTGGCGAAGTCCCACGGCCGAACAGGTATTCAGCCTGGCCGAAGGGCTGGAGGTTCGCTCGGCGGGACTTGATAAAAACGCCGTCAATGTTCTTTCGTCAGATGATTTAGAATGGGCCGACGTGATCTTTGTAATGGAACAAACCCATCGCACGAAGCTGTCGAAAAAATACCGGCCGTTTATTGGCGGCAAACGAATCATCTGCCTGAATATCCCGGATGATTATGACTTCATGGACCCGGCATTGGTTCAGAAACTAAAAACCGTCGTGCCTGGGCATTTGGGCTGAGAGGGATTCGCCCCTCGGTTAGATGCGGGGTGACGCGGATTTCCAACCAAGGAATCGCCTGACGGCGATGGCTATTTAAATAGATTCCTCGACGATGCTCGGAATGACCTTGTATGAAATTGTATAGCACAGGGCAGCGATATCGTGTCACTTCCGCTCCACGCTTTTGTTTCTCTACTCTTCGAAGTCGGTCTGGAGGATTTGACCCATCTGAGATGACAAGCTCTCGATCTGGTCCTCGTTGAGGTGGGGGTTGACGACGTCGGCGGTGCGGTCGGCGCCGGTGACTTTGAGGGTCCAGACTTCGTCGCCGTCTTTCATTTTGCAGCCGTCGTATTTGAGTTTTCGCTTGCGCATCAGGATCAGCGTCAGTACAAAACGGAAGTTGAGCTTTTCGGCGTCGGTCTCGTCGGCGAGGCGGTCGAAGAAGGTCATCAGCATTTCATCATCGACGAGCAGCTTCTTTTTCGTCTCAGGGTTGGGTATTTTGGTCTTCCAGAAACAAAAGACGGCCGGTTTGGCTTCGTTCCAGTACTCGATACTGAAATCCGTACGCTGGAGGCCCTCTTCGGTTTCCACGAGTGCGGCGAAGTAGTCTTCTTCAATTTCCAATTCGCGGCCGGTGCCGGCGCATTGCCCGAGTGTTTTTTTGATTTCCCAGTCAGCCATGTGCTTCGCAATCTCAAAAGTTAAAATCTAAAATGTAAAATTTATGATTCGGGCCTTTGGCCCGAGGTTATTTTACTGTGTTTTGTCGCGGTTTTCAAATGTTAAGTAGGGGGCGATGTTTTCGGCGGTTTTGGGGCCGATGCCCTTGATCTTTTCCATGTCGCCGAGGGTCTGGAACACGGGGTCGCCATTGGCTGTTTCCTGTCGGTACTGGATCATATCCAGTGCCCGTGCTTTGCCGATGCCGGGCAGACGAACCAGACTGGCCATGGAGGCGGTGTTCGGGTTGATCCGTTCGGGGGCGGCGGTCAGTGCCGGCTGCCCTGAGACAGAATAAACCCGGGCAAACGACATCGTCAATAAAATCACTGCCACCACGGCAGACAGCGTCATCGCCCGCGTCCACAGTGAAAGCTTTCGGGCATCGTCGGTCAATTGTCGGGACATGTTCATGCCGGGGGCACCGTTATTGTTTCATGATGGTTTTCTGGAACTTGGCCATCACCAGGAACGCTTTTTTGGGCGTGAGCTTTTCCGACAGCAGGCCGCAGCCGTCCATCGGCGCGGTCGTCCCGTCGGCAAGCTGGGAATAGGTGACGGTATTGATATACGGTCGGCCCAGTGCGAGCTTGTAGAATTCCTCGATCCATTTGGCCTGCTGGGCCTGTGTCCATTTGGATCGCCAGTGGCCGGCTCGTTCGGCGGCGCGGTCGCCGGGACCATCGCAGTCGGGCACAGAAACGCCGGTGATGTGGACGGTCTTGGGCACGGCGGCAAAGCAGTCCAGCCGGGAGGAAATCTGCATCATGTCGCGGATGTGCAGGCCGGGAGCGTCTTTGCCGAAGTGGAACTGCAGGCCGAACGCGTCAAAACCGATGCCGCTCTGGATGACCATGTCCGCATAGACCAGCGGCGGGACGGTGGTTTTGTCGTGGGCGTAGTACTCGCCCCACGGGTAGATGATATCGACCATCTTGCGGGATTTGGTATCGACACTTTTGGCGGCCAGGCACGCCGTTCGCGTCATCTCGATAACCTGCTCGAAATTGAAACCGAAGCAGTTCTGAGCGTTGATGCCGCTGATGACACGCCAGGCGTGGATGTATTTGCTGTAGCGTTTGACGATTTCGGTCACGAACTCGTAGGCACGCTCGCGGATTTTTTCGAAGCTGGGCTTTTCCGACAACAGCCACTGGGGCACGGTTTCGGGCGTAAACTTCAGCAGCGGACCGGCGCACAGGGCCATCCGGCGGCCGGACAGGTACTTCATGCCGGCATCGAGCTGGTCGAAATCGTAGTGGCCCTTCTCGGACTCGATGTCTCGCCAGTTAACCGGAACGGTGACAAAACCGAACATGTCGGTGAGCCACTTGCGATATTTTTCATTTCCCAGCAGATCCAGATCAATCTGGCAGCCCAGGCTGTGTCGGCCGAGGGCCTTGTTGCGAAATCGCACGGCCAGAAACTGCTCGGCATACTTGGCAGCCATGCGTTCGGAGAACTCCACACCCTTCTTGAGCGATTCGTCAGCGAAAACCGAGGCTTTCTCCGGCTCGCTGATGTGCTGCAGGGCCTGGATGAACAGGCTCTGGACCTCCTGGACGTGCTTGTTGAAGGAGTTGGTCTGGTCAAACAGGGCCCAGTCCTCGCGTTTGAGGGTGATCTGCATCATGCGTGCGCGGGCCAGTTCGACGTTGAGAATATACGGCTCGTGATGTTCGGGCAGACGCGTGGTGTTCAGCATTAGCTGGCCACTGCCTTCGACGGGCCACATCAGCGACAGGCCGGCGGAATCATTCGACTTTTTCTGACATTCGATGACACCGTCACTGAATTCGATTTTATCGACATGACGCAGCGGAATCATATCCGCCCCGAACAGATAGGCTCCGGCCAACGAAAAATCCGTCAGCGGCTGTCCATTTTTAAATACGAGAAACTTCAAGGCATCCCCTAAATTCGACCGTTGTGCTTGTATCGTACACCGATAAAGCCCGGATTATAGCAGATGGCCGGTAAATTGCAACACTTCTTTGCCAAGGGCTTTATGAGCCTTTTTTAGGACAAAAACGTGCTATTACTGATGGGTAATACGTCAAATCATGTCAGGACAGGACGCGGGAGGTTTTGCTCATGTGATGAAGCTGCATGTGGTGCAGTTGGTTGTTTTTTTCGATCAACTGGCAAATCCACTGGGCCTGCGCGAGCGACAGCTCGATGAGATCCATATTGGCATAGACGGTCTGGGTGGTATAGCCGGGTAAATAGATGAGAAAATAGCCGCAATAGGCGTTTTCGGTGGCCAACTGGGTGCCGACGACGCAGCCGCCTTCAACCGCACAAACGCAGGGGTCGTCGCCATCATCGATCTGGTGGCAGATAGAGGTCAGGCGTTCGGGCTCATCATGCAAAAACGCCGCACGGGACGAATGATTGGCGGTGATTTTGTCTTTTCCGTCTGTGTAGATGAGAACGGAGGCATCCTGGCCGGCCAAGTCGAACATCTGGCTGACAAACTGATCGGCCAGCATATCGGCGCTTGAAAACAATGATTTATAAATTTCTTCCATGAGACTCACCTTTCATTCATAGGTCCACGGCCCTTAGAGGGCAAACTACCCCCCCTCCTTCGGCTAAAACGGACGGGGACTTTTCATGGAAGGCGGAAAATCACAAAAAAACGAGGAAAATTGACAAAACCGGGAAAGGAAAACTGGTTTATCGGACGAAAAAAAGGGAGATTCAGGAACAATTGTCTTCGGGCAGGTGAGCTGAGTCGGAGGTGTGGCGGTATTTGACCATATGGATGCTGTTGCCCCGCTCGTTATACTCGACCACATCCATGTAGGCGTTGATGAGCAGGACGCCCCGGCCGGAACACTTGTACAGATTGCCGTTGCATCGCGGGTCCGGCAGCTCCTGCGGTTTGAAACCGTCGCCCTGATCGGTAATGGACACGTCGAACTTTTCGGGGGTAATCAGGCATTCGACAAAGACCTTTTTTTCGGGATTGGATTGGTTGCCGTGCTTGAACGCGTTGACAAGGGCTTCCTCCAGTGCCAGGTGAATCCCGAATACCGCGTCTTCGGCGAATCCATGCGACGAGGCCTGGTCCAAAAGGTCACGACAGGCCTTTTGAACGGCTTTAGCCGTACTTGGCAACTCCCAGGATTGATGTAAAATGTTTTCCTGCTTGGTCAAACGTAAACGCCCTCCCGAGGCAACGTTTTGATTTTCTCTACCATTATTTCAATCAACCGGACATCCGGTTTTTGTTTTATCGTTCGATTTGGCGGGGTGCTTGACTACTTTTTCAGTCCGACCATGGCATCTTCCCAATCGGGGAATATTTCAAAAATCTTGTCCAGACGCGTAATTTTGAACACTTCCTGGATTTTCGGGTTGATCGAGCACAGACGCAGCGCGCCGTCTTTTTCATAAATTTTTTTGCTGACACGGATCAGCAGCCCCAACACGGAACTGGTGAGGAATTTGACCTTGGAAAAGTCGATAATGAGCTGAAGGCCGTCGTTTTGTTCAATCAGGGGCAGAAATGAGTCTGACAGCGCCTGAAGCTGTGTATCATCAAGGATTTTTTCGTCTTCCAGCGTCGCTACGATGACCTGTCCGCGAAAATCAATGCTTATATTCGGATTGCCGTGATCCATATTTTTCTCCTGTTATGATTTAGAATAGCCCGAATCCTAAGAAAAAGGGAGCCCACTGTCAAGCAAATTGCCTTAAGATGGTTTCCGGAGTCTGCAGGGACTTTACACCGAAAAAAGCTCAAATCGTCTTAATCCGGCAATAAAAGACTCGTAAAATGATAAATTTTCAGGTATTATAGAGCCATAAAAGCAGTTCTTTATGTGTAAAAAAGGGCTGTTTTGGTGAAAATTTGTTTTTCGACAAATATTCCCTTGCAACTCTTGAACGATTTCCGATAATTGTAGTATAAAGACTCATAGTGGCATTTTTCATAGGAATTCTTCGACAAGCAGCAGTTTGGGGTCACAACGCAGGATTAGATATTGAAATCTCGCAATCGACACTCTTATCGGACGCAATTTCATTTGGCGCGTCAGATTAAAGGTGGTAAATAAATAAAAACCTAATTAAACCTTTTTACAAGGGAGGTTCAAAATGAAGATTAGCAGATCAACCGGTTATGCCCTCGTGGCAGTCGGGTACATCGCCCAGAACTACAAAGACGGCGCCGTTTTGGCGGCCCGTGTATCCAAAGAGTACAGCATTCCGCTGGAATATCTGCTGAAGATTCTCCAGCAGCTCGTCCGTGCGAACGTGCTTCGCAGTAAACGTGGTCCCCGCGGCGGCTTTTTCCTGGCCCGTCCCGCCGAGAGCATTACCCTGCTGGAAGTGATCGAAGCCGTGGACGGCCCGCTGATGAGCCATCTGCATCTGGCTGAACAAACCAACAACGCGCTGTTTAGCCTGAAGATGGAAGACATCTGCCGTAAGGCAACGGCCCAGGTGCGTGACACGTTTGCGGCCAGCAAGCTGTCGGATGTCATCGCCGAAGGCGAGTAATTGACAACTTAACCGGATTCGAACGCTATGGACATCCGCGCATTTCAGCAGTTGATTGAGCAGCGTTACGGCAAGCGGGATCGCGAGCGCGGTACGCCGGGGACGTTTATGTGGTTCATCGAGGAAGTCGGTGAACTGGCGACGGCCCTCCACAGCGACGATCAGGCGAATAAGGAAGAAGAGTTCGCCGACGTGTTTGCCTGGATGTGTACGCTGGCCAATATCAACGGGGTTGATCTGGAAAAGGCCTGTGAGAAATATATCGAAGAAGGCCGCGTCGAAGGGTTTAAATAATCCACACGCGTTAAGCTCTTAATAGCCAATAAAAAAGCGAGTCCCATGGACTCGCTTTTTTTGTCTTCTAACGGTTGAAATACCTGCTATTCATATTTATTCAGACTTAACAATTTGTATATCGTCCCATTCGCGACCGTCCGAACTCCAGGTATAATTATCGTATTGTTGGAATTTAATCTGGAAATCACTGGTATATTCAACTCCCAAAGCATCGAGATCGACCGTAAAAGTCTGCCCGACGGTACCAACATCCAGAGCAGACGCATTGACAACAGTTGTCCAGTTCACACCGTCGGGACTGACGGCAACACCATCACCGTTGTACGAACCGGTAAAGGTGTCCGGCAAAGCGGATTGCTCGTCGCCGGATTCGGCCTGCCAGAACGACAACGTAATTCCGCTCTGATTTTCCAAGTCAATATGCAATATCGCCTCATTGAGTGAATTCGTACCGTCAACCGAACAATCCATCCGAAGCCGTTGGTCCACAATTGTTATGCGCCCGTTGCCGGTTGAGTTGTAACTCCATGCTTCGACCGGTTGACCGGCACTGAAATCTTCCAGGAAATCGGTCCAGTCACTGCCCATGATAATACCCTCGCCAAGCCAACTCATGGCCAACTGGTCCAAATCCAATAGATCAATCGTGCCGTCCACATAAAAGTCTACATCCGAACAGGGCTGCGTTTCATTGCAATCGGTCATCATCCAGTATTGAGCCAGCAATCCATACTCCTCCATTCCAACCGGTTTATAAACATGCAGTGAAACGGGAATCCACATGCTATCGCCATTACCCGCAGACAAAAGCAGTTCATGAGTATATTCGCCAGCGACTAAGCCTATTGCATCAATCCCGATTTCAATCGTTGCTTTGTCCATCGGGCCGGTCGAACTGCCGCTGTCGGGAGCGACTGACGTTATCCATGCACAGGATTCATGCCCGCTTATGCTCCAGTTCAAGGCCTCATCAAACACACTGTAGACCTGTAACGGAACCAAACCGGCCAGCTCCTGTCCGATGACAGGTTCAACCGCACCGTCAAATTTCATAGTCGCCTGCCAGATCAATTTCGGATATTCGTTGAGCGGCATATACCAGCGATCATCGATACCATTGGGCGTTTCGCCGATGAAATCCCAACCGGCATTTGTAAAGTTGGTCAACGTCTGCATCTGCAGGGTTGTAAGATCAACCACATTTGTAACAGTCCCCGGAGAAGTGGAATCTAAATGGTACCCTGCGGTTATTCCTGAGATATCCGTATCCCAGAAGCTGTTTGTCATCGAGGCACCATAGCCACTCTGGTATCCCACAAGTCCTCCGGCATAATTCACATTGCCGCTCACGGTACATGCCGCATAGCTGCTGTCGATACTACTCGAAGAGTTATATCCGACCAAGCCGCCAGTGCCGTAATCGACTCCGCTAACCTGGCCAATCGCATAACAATTCGATATGCTGCCCGTATAGTTATATCCGACCAGGCCGCCACTGTAATCACCGGTTCCAGTGACCCGGGCGACAGCATAACTATATACGATATTGCCACTGTAATTGCGACCCACCAACCCACCGACATAATCCTCGCCGCTTGCGGTACAGTCTGCAAAACAGTTCGCGATTATCCCATAGTTATGAAATCCGACCAGACCGCCCGTATAATCGTCAAATCCGCGGACCTCCGCAGTCGAAGAACAATTCGACATCTGTCCTTGATAATTACATCCAATCAAACCGCCCACGTAGTCATTCTGACTTTTTACGATACCACCGGTCACATGACTATTGTCAACACTTCCATTATTCAGAAAACCCGCCACACCGCCGATATAAATATCGCCAAGCATATTTGCATCAGCAATTTTCAGATTACTGACGTCGCCGGTCAATGTTCCAAAAAATCCGATTTGGGTACTGTTGCCGATGATCCCACTATCGACGGTTAAGTTGCGGATGGCATAATTGTTACCGTCAAAATCGCCGCCAAAATCCGCCGGCGGCACATACCCGACAATGCCGGACATGTCCACATCATCAACAAGAATGAAATTGCTGTTCCAGTCCGGCACGCGTACCGACATACAAACAATATCATTGGCATCGGTCAACACAAACGGATCGGAAGATATCCCGCCTCCCCCGTACGTCCGTGCAGGATAACCGGTCGTTATCACCGTGCCGATTGCATTTTGCCAGCTCAGACGCGGATAGTCAGCCCCCTCATTAATCGTCCAGCTTCCGTCATTCCAGCCGATGAAGGTCGCGGCCTGCTGCATCTGAACGGTCGTTTTACTACAACCGCCGGCACTGGCTGCCTGACCGGACGTTTCCTTGTCCCAATAACAGTCGATCACACTGCCTCTTATGTTACTGCCTACCAAACCGCCCACATAATCGTAACCGCCAATTGGGCCCGTGGCATAACAACTTGATACCTCACCGGCATTATGTCCCATCAAGCCACCGACATAGTTTGTCCCATCAACAGCAGCATTTGAATAACAGTTTGATATTTCCCCAGAAGAATTGGTGCCGACTAAGCCGCCGGTATAAGAACTTCCATTGACTGTTCCGGTGACATAGCAGTTTGAAATGCTGGCATAACTCTGATACGCCGCGATACCTCCCGTGTAATTATTGGTTCCTGTCACCGATGCATTTTCCAGGCCCAGATTTGTCACGGAGCCGCCGGACCCAATATAACCGAACAATCCACCGTAAGAAGCACCGTCGACTGTCAAATTACGGATAACATGGCCATTGCCGTCAAAACCGCCTTGAAATAGAATGCCAGTGAAGACATAGTCGCTGTCATCAGTATCGGGAGCAATAACAGCCATCGAAAAAATTTCACCGGCAAGGTCAATATCGGCCGTCATGATGAAAGCCTTGCTGTAATCACCTGGATGAGTGGCCAGGCTTAGCAGATCGGTTTTGTTGGCAATTTGATATGGGTCAACCGATGTACCGCTGCCGCCGGAATAGGTAGCCGGAATTTTTTTGGAAATTGAAAGAAGGTACTCGGAGATAAGACTGTCATTTCCAAAGTCGTGTATTCGAATATAATAGGTTCCTGCCGTCAGCGTGCGAGTAATTAAAGAAAAAACGCCGGATCCACCGTCGTCATCATAGTCCAGATAATTCAAAGCACTGTCGTAGAGATACATAACAGTATCGCCGGAGGTGCCGGTTGTCTCCATTGTCACCTCATATGTATCATCAATTGTAAAGCTCACCCAATCTTCATCACCAACCGGGTCAATGCTTCTTACTTGCGGCACTCCGTCTGTCGCAATTGTTTTAGCGTAAGTCGAATCGTTATCCGATTCATAAATATCCCCCGCAGGAGGCGTCCCAATAACAACTTGAATATTATCAAATGCTCTGCCGAGCACAGGCCAGACCACCCCCAGACCTGCACAATCATAATCATATTGCTGGAATTTGATCATACAATCATTTGTATATGTAATTCCGACGCTATCGAGATTAACGCTGAACGATGAGCCGGCATCCAGTTCCGTAACGCTGACGACCTGATACCAGGTAACGCCGTCATGACTGACACAAACCCCGTCCCCATTCACATGACCGGTAAAAGATGACGGCAGCAAGGTCGAGCTAAACATGGAGCCAGATGACGTATCAAATGACAAAAACACATTGCTCTGGCCTGCCAGGTCAACATGTAAAATTGCTTCATTGAGAGAAAACGAGCTGCAGGTTGGATCTGTTTCAGGTGAAGTTAAGACCAATTCGCCGCTATCAATTAATATACCATCAACAGAAGGGATATCATTATAGTATTCCCAGCCGTCCGCATCAGTCGGCAGGACGGAGTCGAATGTCTGTACATAAGGAATCGACTGCGGCACCGGCCCGGTGCCGGGATCGACGCCCAACGAAACAACAAAATCGACACTTGAACCGCTTGCCGCCAAACTGCCGGCGGTTGGATACTGACTGATGACCAATCCCGCCGTGACGGTATTGCTGTAATCGGACGTCACCGCACCCACCACTAAGCCAGCGGCAGTAATCGCCGTTTCGGCATTGGCTTGCGTCATGTCCACAATACCCGGCACGCTGACCATCGTGCCCGGATCCGGCTGCCAAGACAAAATCGGGTAATCATCCATCTTCCAAAAATTATCGCTGCCGTTTGTCGTTTCCCCTTCAAAATCCCACCCGGCAGCAGTAAACGTACTTTCCGTTTGCATCTGAGCAGTCGTTTTACCTGTCGCGCCATAGTTGTCGCTGCCCGCAGTGCCAATTCCAGAAGTTTCAACATCCCAGAAGCTATTTGTCAAAGTTCCACCGAATTCCTGTCCGGTTAAGCCTCCAAACTCACCGTGTCCGGTAACGAGTCCTGTTGAATAGCTGTTAGTCAGGTTGCTGTAATAGGTGATGCCAACCAGGCCGCCCACAAATATGTCACCTGTTACCGACGAATGTGAATAACTGCGTGTAATGTCAGAATCCCGGTTCTCACCGACCAGGCCGCCAACAAAATTACCTGAGCCAACAATCTCGCCATTAGAATAACAGTCAGAAATAGTTCCATAATGATTAGCACCCATCAGTCCGCCGATTGATTCTTTGCCGGACACATTCACATTTTCGAGTCCCAGGTTACTTACAGTCCCTTTTGACTTGGCGAAAAATCCAAGAAAATCAACTTGCCCAATAATGCTACCATCGATAGAAAGGCTTTCTATGATATGCCCATTGCCATCAAAAGTCCCATAGAACCATGATATGGGAATATATGTAATACCTGTCATATTAATGTTGTTTGCCATAATAAAATTGCTACCCCAATCCGGACTTCTCCGACTCATGCAGGTAATGTCAGCCGATGTTGACAATACGAATGGGTCTGCCGATGTGCCGGAGCCGCTATAGGTCTGTCCGGGGTAGTCAGTCGTAATAAGTGTACCCGTGGCATTTTCCCATGTTAAGCGCGGGTAGCCATTGCCCTGATCAATTGTCCAAGATCCTTCATCCCAACCAATATATGTGGATGCGTCTTTCATTTCAGCAGTCGTTTTGGGAATTCCGCCTGAACTGGTATTTTGATTTGATGTTTCTTTGTTCCAATAGCTGTCATAGACCTTGCTTGTATCGTAGTCTTTTGCTAAGAGGCCTCCGACTTCCGAATTACCTGACACTAAGCCCGTTGAATAACAATTGGTGATCGTTCCGTAAAAACTTGCAGAAGTAAACCCACCGACACAATTATTCCCGGAAACTGAGGCTGTCGAATAAGAATCTCTGATGGTGCCATGATTGTATCCCAACAGGCCGCCAACATAAGTATGGCCAGTTACTGTACCGGTTGAGTAAACGTTATAGAAATAACAATAGAATTTATAAGCCACCAAACCACCCGCATAATACCCTGTCCCGGTAACGGAAACATTCTCAACACCCAAGTTCGATATATTGCTGCGATAAGTTTTCCCGAACAATCCACAATAGTTGTCACCATTAATTGTTAAATCTCTAATCACGTGACCAGTGCCATTGAAATTGCCCTCATATTCTATGCCATCAAATCCACTGCCACTGCTTAGGTCGGCGGCGATCACTGCGGTATCGTAAGTTCTGCCAGCCAAGTTTATGTCTACTGTCAATTCCGTGTACACGTCGGAGGCCCAATAATTGGGGTCGGCGGCGAATCGGTCAAAATCGTCTATATCTTCGATCAAATAGGGGTCTGTCTGAATGCCGCCGCCGGGCAGGGTTCCGGCCGCACCAAATGCAAAATTAACAATGAATGACAAGACGACAAGTGAGAAAAGCCCGGCAGTCTTCATTTTCACCTCTCCTTAGAAAGTGGATAACTTGCTTTAAATAAAGTAGTTAAATAACAGGCAGGACTCCGCGAAAAGTAAAAACCGTTTTCATCAGCCTCCTATTTGAGTCCGATATTATAGGCAATCGGACCACATATGTCAAGCGTGGTAAACCACGTGTTTGTTTGGATATGCACGCTGGCCAATATCAACGGGGTTGATCTGGAAAAGGCCTGTGAGAAATATATCGAAGAAGGCCGCGTCGAAGGGTTTAAATAGTTTTAGCGTTAAGTTCTTAATAGCATATAAAAAGCGAGTCCAAACGGGCTCGCTTTTTATATTTGACTATTCTCTGTGTTTTTGAGCGATGTTTCTCTAATTTAATTGCATCCATCATCATAAGGATTGGCGCATTGGAGCCAGTCTTCAACGAAGGTGATGAAATTGTTAAAGTCCACATAGCCAGCCGACAACAGGTCAAAATCGATCAGGTCCACGTAACAGTCGCCATCCAGGTCGCCGGCGAGCGTTTGGGTGCAGGTGTAGACTTCGAACGTGCCGGTCTGGCCGTAAACGATGTTATTGTCAGCCGCATCGGCCAGCCGCAGATCGTACGCACTTTCAACCAAACCGGGGATTTCACAGAAACCGCTTAAGGCACTGACCGTAGCCATCGTCGTCCATGTTTCAGCGCCGACAGAACGAACCTGGACATCGGCCTGTGTCGAAGGCCCGTTAAAAACCCATGCAACATCGATCGGGGTGTTCTGGGGATAGACATTGCCGGCCATATTTGCAATCACCGCACGATCTCTGTCAAACGCCACCACTGACACATCCCCGTTTTCACTTCCGACAAAGACCGCCTTTTTGCCATCACCCCAATCATCCACAACCGAATCATACCAGTAAACATTCGAAGTCAGGACGGTTTTTAACTGTCGGTTGACAAGGTCGAATTCATAAATTTCCCCGGCAGCGGTTGCAAAAAGAACTTCATCGGTACCGTCACCATTGATGTCGAACGGAGCGAGCGCCAAAGGATTTTCCAACTGCTGGTTAAGAACAACCTGTGAAACAAATGTCTGGCTATCGCTGTTATATCGAACCAGATTGAATGTATCATCGGCATTGTTGGCATAGAAAACCTCATGGACCGCGGAATTCGGATCAAATTGTCCCGTCGTAAAAATTGCGGTAAACCCATAGGCGATCTCAACCGGTATCTCATTAACCAGGATATTCAGCCCCCTGGTACTGCCGTCATAGGTCCAGTAGATAATTTCCTGCACACCGTCACCAGTCAGATCCTCAGCGTCAATCGTTGTCAGTTTATTGCCTTCTCCGTCATCAGCCAGTTCGGTCGCCGCAAATCCGCCGGCCAGATCGGCCCATTCCGCCTTGGCCAGTTGACCGCGCGTATTGAAATAAACCGTTTCACCCACCAACACCTGATCGGAAAAATAGGGATGCGTCAGGGCAACGCTGTAGCTGCTGACCAGGTTAAAGTCCGAATCATATCGTCGAAACTGCAGGTTTCCGCCATAATTGCTTTGTACATGATAGTTGACCACAAGCCGGTTGTGTCCGTTGATCTCTCCGACAATCGGATGGACGTTGCCGTTTCCCCCGGAATAAAACTGCGTTCCCGCATCCCAGCCGCCGGTCGTCTGCTGAAAAGCAGCGGTTCGCCCCGTACTGTAATCCTTATGCTTGCCAATCACCATATCAATCGAGCCGTCGTTGTTAACATCGCCAAAACAGATATTGACCTCCAACGCATCATCGGCAAATACCGTTGATTGATCCAGAATCCATTCGTATCCGGCCATTGACAAGGGGGTGATCGACAGTAATACGAGAATGATCAAACGAGTGGTTCGCTGCGGATGGTTTTCCAGAGCCACGATTGTCTCCTTATGTCTGTTTTTCGCTGTTTTTGCTAATGACAGGCGTAATCCCGTCAATCTCATTGGGGGAAATTCAAGCGGTTCACATAAGAATGCAGACGACTCCTCCTATGAAGCCAGATTTGTCAACGGTTAGTTTTGATATTTCTAATTTTTATCTTTTCATTTTGCGTACCTTTTCCGATGCTCTGTCATGATCGGTCGTCTCATACTCCTATTCAGGGTGCCGCGATGATTTATTGCTGTTCGCGGTCCTATTCAACTTCTGCGGCAGGTCGGCCTATTCTTAATTACGGGCTTGTCACACGCCCAAGGGGTCAGTCAGGCTCAACCTTCTTTTCGATCTCGATCATTTAAAGAGCTTCAATCATCAATGTTCATTTTTTGTTTTTTACCCTCACCCAACAGCGGGTGAACAATAAAAAATGAACGCTATTTCTATTTACATCGTTCTTTCAACGCTGCATCGCCACGGTTGGTTATCCCGCAGCATCGCCCAGCACCGCATCAGAATATGCCGGGCTACGGCCACAATCGCAATCTTCCGTCGTTTCGTACTGCCGCGGCAAACGCGATTGTAAATCGTTCTGGCCCAGGCATATTGCAGCGACGCCCAGCCGGCCTGCACCAGCAGCATTCGCAACAGCGGATTGCCGCGTTTACTGATCCGGCCGGTTCGGTCCATGTCGCCGGACTGATATCGCCGGGGCGTAAAGCCGACATAGTTACTCACCTGCCGACAATTTTTGAACCGATGCGGATTGTCAATCACCGCCACCAACGCCTCGGCGGTGCGAGGCCCGACGCCGGGAACCGTCTGCAATAAGTTCACCGCCGATTGCTCTTGGCCGACAGCGTCCAGTTTTGCTGTGACGTTATCTAATTGCTGTTTGACCGCCGTGTACAATTGCAGTTCCACATAAAGCTGTCCCCGCCAGAAGTCGCAGGCATCGTCAATCGACTCCAGCGGACGGGCCTGCTCAGCCAGTTCCTTGAGCCGTTTTTTTGTCCAGCCGCTTTTGCCAACCGGCAGATCAATCGCCATCGTACATAAGATGGCCCGGATACTGTTTTTGACCTGCGTCAGACGATCCACCAGCGATTGGCGATAAGTAATCAGCATGCGTTTCTGACGAACCGCTTTGACCGGGATATAGACTTCCGGCAAGAAGCCCTGATGATACATCATCGCCAGCCGCAAGGCGTCCTTTTTATCGCTTTTGACCGGATTGTTGGTCCACTTCCACGCCGGGTCGTTGGTGTTGGCGACCTTGAAGGACAGGCCCATCGCCCGCAGCATATCCGCCACCCACCCGGCCTGATTGCCGATCTCAAACAGCACAACAGCGTTTTTAACGTCCAAATCCGCAAACAGATCGTGAAACACCTCCGGCTGCGTGCGAATCGTCTTGTATTGCGTTTTCAAAGAGCTGCGATCCATCCTGCAAACAACACTCTTGCGTTTGCCCAGGTCAATTGCTAAAATAGTTTCCATGGCCAGATACTCCTAAAATTTACGTCCATAAATTTTTGTGCCGTCACAGCGACGAGCACGTCTTGGGGGCGAGTATAACACATTCGCCCCCGAGTATCTGGCTTTCATAGTTTCTTAATTCACCAACCCTCAATTTTCAGACTGCCATTATACACAATTAGAGGAATTTGTCAAGCATATTCAATACGGAAGGCTCATGCAGCGTTTACCAGGAAAAGGGATGCAGTCCCAAAACACTCGACCGGCTGCCGATTTGTTCAATACCTCGGTCTAAATCATCCCAGCACCGCTGAGGGATTCTATCAACGGCATTCAGAATTTGTTCGCGATCACCGGTAAAGCACTGAACCGGCTTTGGAAAAAAGTCCGCCCAACGATCCTCATGCTCAGCGGAAGCCTGGTACATGGCAATCGAGGCGAATTGATCCCCGATTTTCAGGGGACTGCCGTCTAAGGATCGAATCGGGGGGTTAATCACTTTGATCACCTGATACTGCTGACCACAATTACTCAAATTGGTACAGACCGCAACTCTTAAAGGGTTTACCGAAATCACCCGGCATGGGCACAAGTCGCCGTGAAAGGCAATCGCAACAATATGGTTCCAATAGGTCCGCAGACAGAAAACGATGGCGATCGCTGCAATAATGATCGAAAATGACAAGATGGACGATTGGGAAGCAAACTGCAGTCCGGAGAACAGACTCACAGCAATCACTCCAAGTAATATCAAGCCGTTCTTAGGATAGTGCAAGCTGTACTTCAATGGATTGGCCTTGATTCGGCCGGGTGAAGAAGCAACTGTATCATGGTTGATCAATACGGACTGGTGTTGATCGTGCTGTTCATCCATACCAAACTCCTGCCTTATTCTAAACTGCCTTCTTCGGATTGGGGCTGCTCGGGTTCGTTTTGGCTGGCGGCGGTGATGGCTTTCCAGAAACACCAGCCGAGGCCGACGACGATGAGGACGAAGACGACGCCGAGGATGGTGTAGGAGGTTCCGCTGAGGTGGTCGGCGTGTTCGATGGGGGCGGTTTCAGTCTGTTTGGCGGCAACCTTGTTTGATAGATCAATCAACATCACCAGTACGCACAGGCTGATAGACGCGATCGCCAGCACGCCGCCGGTGCGGGCAAAGCCGCTCGGCCGCGTTTCACCGTTGTCGTAATATTCCAGCATAACATGACATAGAACGAGTGAAACGAACCCCAATACCAGCGAGGCTGCCAGGAAGACTCCCTCTGTCGCATCCGTTTGGACTATCGCAAAATTCAGAATAAAAATCAGTAACGATAGTGCCGCCAGCACAAAGCCGATAATGCCCGTAGTGCGAGCGGAACTGGTTTCGATACGCTGGTAGGCGGGCGGTTTTTCGTTTTTATGATGCGGACTTTTTATCAGGCTCATCGTCACCGCCAGCACACAGGCAACGACCATGATGCCCATGCCGACACAATCGTTAGCAATCCATGTGCCGCCCGCGTCCCGCAGGAACTCGCCGGCTTTGTATTGCTGGACGTTATCGTACAGGCTCCAGAAAAACAGCGTACCGAGGACAACCGGAATCATGATCCGAATCAGTGCGTTCCACCAGCGGCCCAGCGGCCAGTCGCTGCGTTCGTTGGCGTGGTCTCGCAGGATATCGAGCCGGCTGAACCAGCCCAGTGCAACACATTCGATCAGCCCGATAAAGGCAATGCCCCAGGTGCCGTTCACGAAACCGTCGACCGTGCCGAGAAAAGTCAGGCCATCGACGGTGACATACATCAGGCCCGTGCCGATGCCGACGATGCTCATCACCGGCAGGACGATACTTCGCCGCCAGCCGGTTTTGTCGACGATACCGGCCAGCACCGATTCGGTAATCGAAAACGCCGAGTCGATGCCGAGCGTCACCAACATAAAGAAAAAGATCAGCGACCACCACGCCGCCGCGGGCAATTGGGCCAGTGCATACGGAAATGCGACAAACGCCAAGCCCGGGCCGCCGTTGACCACTTCACTGACCGGAATCGGCTGGCCCGCCTGCGCCGTCACGTGCGCCATGCCGCCGATTGTGGCAAAGATCGCGATGCCGCCGATGAAACTGGTGGCAAAGTCGGCAATGCCGATGATCGCGGCGTTGTTGTTGATGTCACTTTTGCGGTGCAGGAAACTGGCATACGTCAGCATGACACCAAACGCCAGCGACAGCGAGAAAAACACCTGCCCGAAGGCATATCGCCACGTCGTCGGCTTGGCGAGCTGCGTCCAGTCCGGGTCCAGATAAAACGTCAGCCCCTTCATGCAGCCTTCCAGCGTCAGGCCGCGGACCGCGAGAATCAGCAGCATGATCCACGGCAGCGGCACCGTCAGCCAGACGATCTTGCCGACGAGATTGACACCGCGGAAGATGCAGAAATACATCAGCACCCACGCAAGCACCAGCATGATTAAAATCTCGACGCGGAACGGACCGATGTAGCCGGCACCCTCCGCACCGCCTTTCAGGTAGTCTTCAAAGAAATATCGCGACGCATTCTGAACGCCTTCGATGCCTTCACCCGCCCACGGTAGAGGATTTCCCGTAAAGATCGACGCCAGGCTGTCGCCCATATAGCTGAAGCAATAGGCCAAAATGGTCGGGTAATAGGTAATGATGACAAAGCCGAGGATGATCCCCCACCAGCCGACAAATTCGAGCCGCTTGTTGGCCCGCCTGAACGCGTCCGGTGCGGCGCGCTGGGTGAAGTGGCCCAGGCTGAATTCCAGAATCAACAGCGGGATGCCGATGCAGAACATCGCCACGATGTAGGGAATCAGAAACGCCCCGCCGCCGTAGCTATAGAGCTTATAGGGAAACCCCCATAAGTTGCCCAGGCCGACCGCCGAACCGACCGCCGCCAATACAAATCCGCCTCGTGTGCCCCATGTTTCCCGTTGTTCTTCCAGTCGTTCCATTGAAAAATACCCAAAAGCAAACATTACTATTTAAACAAAAAATCCAGTCGTCCTTTATAGGTGCCGCGGGAAGTCGTCTTCTGCCCGGACGGCCCTAGGGAAGACGCTTTTTGAAATTTGGTTCCGATCGGGCTGATCGCGTGCAGAAAGGATAGATCCCCGTCAATGGGATCCACTTTCGTATTTTGGGGATCCGGTCCATTCCGCAGGGCCCCCACACGGAAGTACAAATCGTCGACCACGTTGAATACACGAAAGGCCCCTGTCTCGGTTCGCATATCCAGCCAGTAGAGGTCTGCATAGAAACCGCTGAACACCGGATATTCCCACACGCTGCCCGGATTGCCCTGGTTGTAATCTCGCTGCCAAACATCCAGCCGGCCGCCCTGGAGCCGGTTTTTCCAGACCCGACACGGCCCCTGTCCCAGCCATCGCATCGATTCCATCGACGATTCCGGCAGATCAAATGTCACGCCAAAATAGTCGTAATCGCCCTCTACCGAATACACATATTCCAGCCTCAACCGGCCGCCGGGACCGATCTCCCAACTGAACGAATCAAGACCCGCACTGTGTTTCGCTTGAATCCGATAGATGCCATCAACCTGTGAACAGGTAACGACGGCATCCGAGTCCGATGTCTTCGCAGGAACTCGACGGGGGCCGTTGGTAATGCTAAATACCCGCTCCCCTGCGTTTACCTGCCGGAGCAGACCGCTTTGGGCCTCAAAAACATATTCATATTCACCGGCGGTGATCGTTATTGCGTCATCTGTTGAACGAACATCAAACCGGGCGTCTTGTCGCCTCTCAATATCATCGGATACCATTTCAGATCGCGATTTCAGCGGCAGACTCCATGTCCACAACGCATGGTCTTTCGCATCGGTCGCCGTCAAATACAAGCCGTCAAACGACCGCCAGTTCTCCGGCAAATCCAATTGCAGCGTCCCTTCCTGACCGGGACCGACATCCGGTCCTTTTAGCGTTTTCTGGTGTCGAACCGTGTGCCCTGCCTCCGATGACCGCGGTGATGCGAAATCAACCAATTGCCAGGTCAATGTGATCCGATTGAGATTTGTAAAAGCGTAATGGTTTTCAATGCGCACCGTTTTGCCAAAAGTCTCTCGGTCCAATGTCACCTGAACCGGCGACCAGATCTGACGAATGGTATGGAAACTGGCTTCCTTCTGGTGATACGGCCCCACGATTCCATCCGGCGCGTGATTGCCGTCGGTATCGATTCGATCGCTTAAATCCGTCCGCACGAGCCCTTCATCGGCCAGCACCCATAAAAAACCGCCTGCGCCGAACGGGGAGGCCTCTATCGCCGACCAGTAATCCGCCAGGCTCGCACCATGGCCGCCGTCATAGAGCCCATGTAGAAATTCCGTTGGCATAAACAACGCCGGCCCCTGGAGTTTTTTCACGGTGCTTTCATACGTTTCATAATGGTCGGTGTCGATGCCGCTGAATTTTTCCCACGGATGCAGAACGGGCCGGTTTTGCGGATCATACCGAGTAAATTCATCATCCAGTTCCGTATTCCAGCCGCCTTCATTGCCGTTGTCCCAAAAGAGAATGCTCGCATAATTGACATCACGGCTAACCATCTCTTTGACCAGCTTTTTGCCGATGGCCGTATCGTACGGCGGTTTCTGCCAACCGGCCAATTCATCCAGCACATACAATCCCAACTCATCGCACGCCTGCAGAAAAGTTCGATTCGGCGGATAATGCGAACAGCGTACCGCATTCATGTTCATCGATTGGATCAGCCGCACATCCTCAACATCGTCCTGCGGGTTCAGGCAACGCCCGGATTCAGCCCGGAAACTATGGCGATTGACCCCTTTGAGCAGAATACGTTCGCCGTTTAAAAACAATCCTTCCTGCCGCACTTCAAACGTGCGAAAACCGAATCGTTCGGTCACGGTATGCACGGTCTGTTCATCTCGATTCAGATTCACTTGAACCGTATATAAATTCGGGGTTTCCGCCGTCCATTGCTTTGGTTTCGTAAGTGTCGTCTGCAGGACACAGTGCGTCTGCCCTTTGGTAACAGCACGGGTAAAGGATTCTCCGACCAGATCCCCCTCTTGGTCTATAATCTGTGCAGTCAATGTATTACAGGTCGAAATGCCGTCCAAATAGACATCCACCTGAAACGCGCCATTGGCGCGGGCGTCAATGGCCGTCCGGGCAATATGTTCAGTCGGTATCGCTTCCAGATAGACCGGCCGGTAAATCCCGCCGAACACCCAGTAGTCCGCCTTGCGTTCGGCCGTTTCCACCGAAGCATCAGCCGAAACTTTACTGACATCGACTTCCAGCAGGTTTTCATCATCGAACTTTACAAGCCCGGTAATCTCGTATGAAAACTCATAAAAGCCACCTTGGTGAATATCCCCTGCAGAGATGCCGTTTACTCGAACCGATGTATCGGTCATGACCCCCTCGAAGACCAGCCGGATGCGTTTGTTACGCCAGCCAGCGGGAATACGAAAGATGGTGCGGTAGCGACCCTGCTCATTAGATTTGTTTTTATCGTGTCCGTAATTGTAGGTGCCGAATCCCTCAAGCTCCCAATTGGACGGAACAGGGATTTTCGTCCATGCACCGGACTGCCGCCCCGCTGTACAGTAAAAATCCCACTCAGTCGCACTGTTCGGGCCGGTACCTGATAAATAGTGCCGCTGCGTGTTTTGTGCCGCAAGCCAGCCAGTGCAGCACAGCAGAGATACAATCATGACGCCTGTCTTCATCATTGCCATCGTCCGGTATCTCCTTGTTAACCCTGCACTTTCGTCTTTTTACTATTTCTTTAGTCCCAGCAGGGTCAGGCTGTCACGTTCGACGATGCTGCGAAGCTTTTCCCGCGGCACCTGCGGCAGATGGGTATCGGCCAGCAGCTTGTTAAAGCCCAGCAGCGTTTCGATACAGGCGCCCGGCTCGGCATAAGGGAAGCCGCTGCCGAACAGCAGCTTGTCCATAATCTGTGCTTCATAGGCGTTCATGACGAGATTATATACCTGCCAGACACGCTTGGGATGAATGCTCAGGTCGGCATAGACATTGGCGTGTTTCACAAGCAGACTGTTAGTTTGCTCCAGAAACGGCGCCCCCATGCGGCCGACAATGATTTTGAGCTGATCGAATGTGCGCGCGACTTCGTCCAGCAGCCACGGGCGCCCGTAATCCAGCACCGCCTGCGGCGAATAGGGCGGGCAATTGTGAAAATAAACGATCAGGCCCAACTCCTGGGCCGCGGCGTACAGACGCAACGCCCGGCTGTGGGTCGGATGAAACTGATCTTCCGCACAATACAGCACCAGCCCCGAAAGCCCCTGATCGACGGTTAACGCCTTGACAGCTTTCAGGGTTATGGGGTCCTGGGCAGGATTGATGGCGGCAAATCCGTAGGCTTTCGCATTGCCCCGGACGTATTCGGCCAGTTCCCGATTAGCCGCGGCGCGGTCGCCGCCCAACCCGGCCAGCACAAAACAGGCGTCCACTTTCCCGCAGGCCGCGGTATGTTCATCCTGCAATGTTCCCCGCTGGGGACACTGCAAATGTGTATGGCAATCAACGATCATAGTCGATCCTTCGATATTATGTTCCTGAAATTCCGAATTAACGCCCATATTGTACCCATTTGGAGCATGATAGTCCAGTCCAAAAGCCCTTGTCAAGGACAATCGGAAAGAAGGCGTAAAGAGTCTAATTCAATCGTAAACGCTCCTCAATCCATGATGTGAGCGCATAAGAAAGGCAGCCGGGGGGAAAAATGCCCAACTGCCTTGATTCAATCATTCGCATCAAGCTCTATCGGCGGCGTTTCAACAGAAAACCGCCCAGGCTCAACAATGCCAGCGTTGCCGGTTCCGGTACCGATGCGCTGACCTGATAGTTGGTATCCTGAAAATCAGGCAATGTTTCGCTCAGCACCTGGTCATTCGAAAAATAGACTGTCACCACACTGTTGGGGACAGTCTCGCCATTGTTAAAGAAAATATATCGCACGTTCACACCGGCATTGTAATTATCCGGGTCCATGTTCACCTTGCAGAAAAACGTTTCATTGGGCCCAAAAGCGGTTCCGCCAAACGTCAAATCCAGCTCATCACTGCGGAGAGCGCCATTGACCTCATCCGGCGAGTTAACCGTACAGGTCAATCCCGTGACGGAGGTTTGAAACCATTCCATAATATCAAAATTATACGATGTATGCCCGACGGTAAAGACCATCCGGGTGATGTCGGCAACCGTGGAATCATTCTGCAGATGCACATAGGGGGAATTGTAGTCCCCGGCAGTATCACCGCCGGTCACCGAAAATGTAAAGCCGGTGGTTTCAGTCAGTGCCCCGCGGGCCGGGGTGAATGCAAAAACAGTTAAAATAGCAAGTACGCAAAATTTAATGACAGTCAAACTTTTCATCAGGTCTTCTCCTCACGACAATCTCAGTTCTATTCGACAACGAAACACTGAATTATAACAAATACGTTTTCTAAAAGCTATATCTCCACTCGAAATATTGAGATCCAGAGAAAAAAAATAGACAGAGACAGAAAGAATCATTTTATTATAGGACGTAGCAGTCATTGGCCGTGTTTAAGAGATGTTTTTTTTCAGCCGAACCCCTGTCATAGCATCGAAAAAAGAAGACACTCACCCAGTCAATGAAACGTCTGCCCCCGTTCCTGAGGCGGACGCGGAGTGCGTACAGCGCAACGGGCAATCGTCGTCAGCAATGCAGCGTGGGATTATATTTGATCATGATCGACTTCTTGGGAAGGTTGTCAACCTGGAATTTCAGGGCTTTGATAATCGTATTGGAAAATTTGACACCTTGCTTTAGAAGGGTGCGCCCGTCCTTATCGACAATATCTTCCTGCAGAATCATGCCTTCTTCAAGCTTGGCAATCGCCAGGCAGCACGCTTTCCAGTCGGCCGGAACCTTGGCCATTGATTCCAGGGCGTCATAAAGAACCTCGGGATGTTCGCCCTGATCTCTCAAAATCTCAATGACTTCCTCGGCATGGAGGCCTTCCAGCGCCAATTGGTCGTAATGGTGCAGTAAACTCAAAACCATGCCGCCCTGCTGAGGAACATCCAACTGCTCCAGTGTATGATCGCCTGTGATTTTCTGTGTGAGATTGTGATGGTTGATCATCTCGGCCACGGGCTCCAGGCGAGGAATGCTCTTGAGCATCGCAGCTACCAATTCGATCGAGTTGTCCACTTCCTCCTTTTCGCCGGCTGACAGCGTTTTCCGGCAGGAGTACTTTTCCTGCAGCGTCTGCGGCAATGACGCCACGCCCAACTGAGACAACACCGCCGCCAGTTCGAACCAGCGTTTCGGCTCCAGTTTCAATACATCAACAATCGACGTCATATTCTGTTTAATGCGAATACCGCGTGAAAAAGCATTTGGATTGACAATCCCCATGAAGTCCGTAATGACTTTGATGCTGCCGGTCAAGGTCTGATCCAGCGTAATCTCCAGCTCCCGGCGTGTCCAGGCCAACTCAAGGTGCGTACGAACACGTTCGATCACTTCGCGCACTTCAAACGGTTTGGTCACATAATCCTGACCGCCGACTTCAAATCCCTTGACCTTCTCCTGGACCTGTGTCAGGGCGCTGATAAACAACACCGGAATCCGTTCTAACTCGGGATCGGCTTTGAGTTTTTGACAGACTTCGTAGCCGTCGATGTCGGGCATGCAGATGTCCAGCAGGACGATATCCGGCGGATTCTCTTCCGTCGCCTTCAGTGCGTCCAGCCCGCTGGTAAAAACTTCAACGTTATATTTTTCCTTACGCAGTATCGCGCCTAATAATGCCAGATTCTCCGGTACATCATCGACAATCATTACTGTTTCTTCTCGCTCAGCTACAGGCATTCTTTGATCCCTTCATAAAGAATACAACTTATTCCTGCAACAGGTCCTCTGGATTCCCTCACACTGTTGTCGGCATTCCAAAGCTCAAACTTAAACAGTTTCATGTAAAAAATAACTCTGTAGTCCACTTATCCTCTTTCAGGGAAGGCAACACTTGACAAATCCGCAGAAGCCCACTACCATGCCGACGGAATGTGAGCCTTTTTTACGGAGATACAGCTATGGATTGTCCTGTTTGCAGGGCCGCGATGATTGTGCTGGAGGTCGAAGAAGTCGAAATCGATTATTGCACAGACTGCGCGGGCATCTGGCTGGATGCGGGAGAATTGGAGCTTCTGCTGGAAACCCCCGAGCAGGCCAAAGCAGTCATGGCCTCTTTTTCGCCGGCCCAAAGCGACGAAACACCGCGAAAATGCCCGATTTGCCTCAAAAAGATGGATAAGGTACTCGTCGGCGAAGAAGGCGGCAAACGCGAACTCATCGACCGCTGCCACAAAGCCCACGGCCTGTGGTTTGACCGGGGCGAACTGCAGCAAATCCTCAAAATGGGCCTGTTCGACAGCGACCGGCGTATCCAAAAACTGCTCGGCGACCTGTTCGGCTGCGAAGAAAACGCCGACAAATAAGCGTATATTTTCATTATTCTTGCCTGAAAAGCATTGTCGAGCTATAATATCTATAGAAAAGAAGGTTGAACCATGAAAACACTTGATCATATTCAGCTTCCGGTTCGAATCCGCTCAGCGGTTCAGGAGGCCGCTGCGCGTTTGAAAGCGGAATTACCCGTCAGCCAAGTCGTTCTCTACGGTTCGCAGGCACGCGGTCAGGCTGCCCCCGATTCAGATATTGACCTGTTGGTACTCACCACGTGCCCGGTCACCCCACATCTCAAACAAAAAATCGGGGATATTCTTTTCGAGATTGACCTGAAAGACGATGTGGTTGTGACATCCATCAACATCGCCCAAGACGAATGGAACGGCGGACTGATGTCTCAGATGCTAATTCACAGGGAAGTGGAAAGAGACGGCTGCCTCGTATGAAGGATGAACAAAACACGCAGGCCTTGATCCAATTGTGGCTGGAAAAATCAGCCGAAACGCTCGGCGCCGTACCGGTGTTAATCCAGGAGGAATTTTACGGTTCCGCAGTCAACCGGCTTTATTATGCCTGTTTTTATGCAGCCACGGCTTTACTACTGAAAGACGGCAAGCAGTTTTCCAAACACTCAGCGGTTTTGGCGGAAATAAACCGTCTTTATGTAAAAGAAGGAAGGCTCGAAAAGCACTGGTCACGCTTCCTGAAAGACCTCTTTCAAAGTCGTCAGGAAAGCGATTACCTGCCAACTGCAACGTTTGAACCGGCAGAACTCCGCAAACAACAGCAGCAGGCCGAGGAATTTGTCGGTGTTATTCATAAACTGATTGACGCGGAAGAAAATTAAAACTTTCAGCCCAATCATGCAACATCCTCTCCCATTGAGCGTCTAATATGGGGAAATGATTTGATCAGGAGAGTTTAAAGTGGGAGATTCCCCCGACAAGACATCGGAGAAGTTGCAATTGTCACTCGGCCGAAAGCTGCTGAAGGGCTGTGTGGTCTTGTCTCGTTGGATGCTGATTATTCTCCTTGCCTTGATCCTGGCAGGCGGTCTGTATTTTAAAGCCCCGTGGAAGGTTTTAGTGCTGGATGGCGTATTGCTGGCTCTGCTGACCATCGTCCCGAAGAAAAAACGCAAATACGGCTGGCTCACACTGACCGCTGCCGTACTGGCAGTCACCGTCTGGATATTCATCCCGGAATCGGATTCGGGGGATTGGAAACCCTATACCTTCGAAAAAGAAATTAATGCATTCAACGCGAAATATGCTGTTCCAGATGAGGATAACGCGGCTGTAATTTTAGAACGAATCTCCTTTAAATACGAAGACACGTTTTATAGATGGCCGGATCTTAGTGATGTTAAAAGTGTTGATGACCCCAACTTTACTCACATTTTTGTGCAAGAATTTGATCTAAGGGGAACCGAATTCTATCCGGATTGCTGGACAGATGAATTCGAGGCCCTCACACTTCAAGGCCCATGGCGGAGTAAAGATTTCCCAGAGTTGTTCCAATGGCTCAAAGGACACAACAATGATATCGAAATGTTAATTGAGGCAAGCAAGAAACCAAAATGCCAATTCCAATATACATTTAATTGTTTTCGGTTTAAGTTTAACGACGATCCTTCCTACGCAATTTCAGAATGGCTTAATTTACTGAAGAGATCCGCTAACAATGACTGGGGAGATGGGCGAATCAATGAAGCCACTGAGAAATATACCGCTTTATTCAAATTGGGAAATTTGCTTTCAAGACAAGCTTATTGGGGCTTGTCACTTGGGGCTGATCTGCAATACCGTCATATGAGCAACTTATTAAGCCATTTTATTCTTGAAAACCCACTCACAGACGCTCAATTAAATACACTTGAAAAGTCAATTGATATGAAAAAATATGAGTTGAAGGAACATTTTGATCGACACTTGGAGTTTGATCAAATTGTCTTGAAACAAATCTGCGCAACGGTATATGAAGAAAATGAAAACGGAAAGATTCGATATAACCGTTCATTCCCAAAAGAAGTATTGAAACAAATGAAGATCGAAGTTCCCAAAAGACGGTTTGAACAGCAAGAAGCTAAGCTGGCATCAGTGGTCGCGTGGTTTTGGACTCCGGAAACTCCGCAAAAACTGGCCAAACTAATCCATAATGCATATAGACCAGTTTATCAGATGCCGGAAAGTGAATTTGACAAAGAAGAAGTCACGGCTGGAGACTTCCAGCTAAATTTCCGATCCTACGAAATTGATCCATTAATAAACGCCCAACTCAAGGTGTATCATTGCATATATAAATCGCAAGCACACCTAAAACTCTATGAGAATGCGTATCAGATCGTAATTGCGTTGCGAAGATATAAGAATAAAAATGGTTCCTGGCCGGGCACATTAGACCAACTAACAACGTTCACCAATAATGATATATTCCGTGACCCTCTGAATGGAAGCTATCTGGTGTATCAAAAGACAGATGGAAATTTCGTCCTCTATAGCAAAGGCAAAAACGGGATTGATGAAGGCGGTTCATGTGAAGACGAAGCAGACGATATTCTGATCTGGCCGGAGGAACTGGATAGCACTATATAATAAAGCCCTAGAAACACTGCTTGCAAGCCTGCAAGGTCACGGTATAATACTGAAAATTGCCATTTTTTAAAGGAGAATAACGATGAGTGGATTATTGATTGGATTGTTGGTACCGGTTGCGATTATCGTCGTTGTGGCGGTGATGGTGATTGGGATTTATAATGCATTGGTGCGGCTGCGTAACCAGGTCGATAACGCATGGTCGCAGATCGACGTACAGCTCAAACGCCGCCACGACCTGATCCCGAACCTGGTCGAGACGGCCAAGGGCTACATGGAGCATGAGCGGGGCACGTTTGAAGCTATTACCGAGGCCCGCAGCCGGGCGATGGGCGCCGGCAATGTCGGCGACGCCGCCAAAGCCGAAGGCGCACTGACCGACGCACTGAGCAAGTTCATGCTGGTGGTGGAAAACTACCCGGATCTGAAAGCCAACGCCAACTTCCTGTCGTTGCAGGAAACGCTGACCAGCACGGAAAATAAAATTTCTTTCGCGCGTCAGGGCTACAACGACCAGGTGCTGTTCTATAACAACAAGATTCAGATGTTCCCGTCCAATGTCGTCGCCGGGATGTTCAGCTTCACCAAACGCGACTTCTTCGAAATCGAAAACGAGGAAGAAAGAAATGTTCCGAAAGTCAGTTTTTAACCGAAACCATTGGAAAGCTGGATAAAAAAATGAAGCATAAAGCGGACTGGGTTACACGACTGTCGATAATTCTGATCTCGGCAACAGGCATCGCCGCTGCTCCATCGCCCCAGAAGGCTGCACGCAGTGTGCATTTGCAGTATCCGGCCGGCGACGGGATGGTGTATTATAACGAAGTAACCGTACAGCAATCCGTCCCGGGCAGCTATTTTTGTGTCTGCGGTTTTCAGGGCGGATATTTCGGTCTACAGGAAATCAGCGGCGACCGAAAAATCGTGATTTTTTCCGTCTGGGATCCCGGCGACCAAAACGATCCCGACAGCGTTCCCGTCGACCGGCAAGTTAAGGTGCTTGATGCCGGTGACACAGTGCGCATCAAGCGATTCGGCAATGAAGGGACCGGGGCACAGAGCCTGATGGACTACGACTGGAACATCGGGCAAACGTACCGCTGCATGATCAAAGCAACCGTCCACGACAACTGCACCGCCTACGCGGCGTTCTTTTTTCTGCCCGAACAACAGCAATGGAAACACCTGGCCACCTTTGAAACCATCACCGGCGGCCAATCCCTGAAAGGGTACTACTCGTTTGTCGAAGATTTCCGCCGCGACGGCGACAGTGCCCAACAAATCCGCCGGGCGCGCTTCGGCAACGGCTGGGTCAAAACAACGGACGGCCAATGGAACCCGCTGGGCAAAGCCGCGTTTACCGCCGACAACAATCCATCCACGAACATCAATGCCGAAACGGCCCAAAATGGTTTTATCCTACAAAACGGCGGTAACACTCAAAATGACACGTCCCTGAATTCAACCTTCACCGTTTCGACCGATGCTTATCAGCAGCCGGACGACCCGCAATGGAAACTGTTCTGGAACGACGAATTCAACGGCACCGGCCTCGTCGACGGCAGCAAATGGAACTACGAAGAAGGCATGATTCGCAACAAGGAAAGCCAGTATTACACCCAACGACGCCTCGAAAACGCCCGTCAGGAAAACGGCACACTCGTCATCGAATCCCGCAAGGAAACTTTCAAAGACGCCCAATACACCTCCGCCAGCCTGACCACCGCCGGCAAACAGTCTTTTTTGTACGGGCGCATCGAAGTCCGCGCCAAGCTGCCCACCGGCAAGGGTACATGGCCGGCCATCTGGATGCTGGGCGATGCCATCCGTCAGGTCGGCTGGCCCGCCTGCGGAGAGATCGACATCATGGAAAACGTCGGCTACGACCCGACGCTCATCCACGCCAACACCCATACCAAGACCTATAACCATGTCATGAAAACCAATAAAGGCGGCAGCATTCAGGCCGAAAGCCCCTGGGATCAATTTCATCTTTATACCGTTGAGTGGTACGAAGACCGTATCGATTTCTTCCTGAATGACCACAAATACTTCAGCTTCAGCAACGAAGGCACCGGCAATGACACATGGCCTTTTAACAAACCGCACTTCCTGATACTCAATACAGCTATCGGAGGCAGTTGGGGCGGTGAGCAGGGAATCGATGACAGCATCTTCCCCCAGAAATTTTTAATTGATTATGTACACGTCTATGAACAACAAAAAAGCCTTTAAGGTATAACCAAACAATGTGGGAACTGATACGCGTTAACAAACGAAATTCCGTGCTGCTGTTGGGCGCGATGGGAAGTGTTCTGCTCATCCTGGGCTTTGTGCTGGGCATGCTGTTCGGCCACGGCAATCCGCAGGCCGGCTGGGCAGGCATGCTCATCGCGACGGTCATCTGGCTGGTCATGATGGGCGTGAGCCTGTCGGCGGGCGATCAGATTCTGCTGGCGTCCAGCCGGGCCACCCCGGTCACGCAGGACGTCCACCCGATGCTGTTCAACGTCGTCGAAGAAATGACCATCGCCGCCAATTTGCCCAAGATGCCGAAAATTTATATCATCAACGATCCCGCCCCCAATGCGTTCGCCACCGGCCGCAGCCTGGAAACGGCCTCCGTCGCGGTCACTGCGGGGCTTTTAACGAAACTGAATCGCGACGAACTGCAAGGCGTCATCGCCCACGAAATGAGCCATGTCCTGCACCGCGACATCCTGTTTGTCACGCTGGCCGGCGTCATGCTCGGCAGTATCGTGCTCATCAGCCAGGTCGCCCTGCGCGGCATGTTTTACAGTTCACTCGGCTCGCGCAGGCGATATTCCTCCGACCGTTCCGAGGGCGGACAGGCACAAGCGATCATCATGGTCGTCGCAATCCTGTTTGCGATTTTGGCGCCGATTTTCGCGCAGCTCTTGTATTTCGCCCTGTCGCGCAAACGCGAATACCTGGCCGACGCCGGCGCCGTCCGCCTGACACGATACCCGGAAGGCCTGGCGGGCGCACTGGAAAAAATCGCCGGCTCGGATGTGAACATGGAAGCAGCCAACAAGGTCACCGCGCCGATGTACATCGCCAATCCGTTCCGCGGCAAAAAATCCGTCAATCTCTACAGCACCCACCCCCCCATCAAAGACCGGATCAAGGTGCTGCGAAACATGACCCACGGAGCCGCTTACACCGATTACGAAAAATCCTACGAAATAGTCACCAAACAAGCGGCGCTAATCCCCAAAGCAGCACTGAAATCCGAAGACGTAGCGATCCGCGACGCATCCGCCGAATCCAAATCCACCCAAACCGCCCGACAGCAGGCCCGCCAGGTCGGCGACCTCATGCGAACCGTTAGCCAGTTCGCTTTCATCACCTGCGGCTGCGGTTTAAAAATGAAAATCCCCCCGAACTACAAACACGACAACGTCCAGTGCCCCCGCTGCAAAAAAATCTCCACAGTGGGCCGAAAGTAGCCCGATGAAAAAAAACGCCGTTTATCTAACGCTCATTATCCTGCTCAGCGCGACGGTTCGCCTGTACTTCGCTTACGGCGTTCCCGCCAGCGGCGATGAAACCCTCGGCCTGACCCAGTCCTGCGGCAAGGCGCATCTGTACGGTCAATTCTGGCAGGAACATATCGGGACAGTCATTCCGGCAGAGGACATTTCATGGTTCATTGAGTATTCCGATGATCAGGGGCTTTCGTCCGTCGCCGAATCGATGAAACGAGCCGGCATGCATCCGCCCCTCTATTATTTTTTCCTGCATTATGTGATGAAATATCTGGGCAATGATCCATTGCCCCTTCGCTGCATTTCAATCCTGTTCTCACTCGGATCGATTGTAATGGTGTACCGAATCGGCAAAGAGCTGAAAGGCAGCCGACTGGGCCTGATGGCCGCGGCGTTGTTTGGCATTTCAACCTACGGCGTGAAATTTGCCTTTATGATCCGTCCCTATCCGATGGTCATGTTCATCGCCCTGCTGTCGGCATGGGTCGCCCTGAGATGGTCACGCAAAGAACGCTTTCGATTCAGAGATAGGCATTATTGGGCAATTGTAACCCTTTCCATCGCCGGCTTTTATTCAATTTACCACTTTGTTTTCATGTTGGCTTTTCTGTGGTCGTTTTTATTCTTTAAATCACTATCTCGAAAAAGGGATATCCCGGTCATTTTATCCATCCCCATCATAACAGCATTGGCCTTCCTGCCATGGCTCTCTTCTCTGCAAACACAGATGCAGGTGGTCAACCAAGGCGACTTTTATTTCAACAGTCTGGCCAACCCAATCGCCGGCGTCGGCCAGTTACTTACGCTCAATTTCACAAAATTTCTTCCGGTCAACATCATCTCCCTCCTCTTGTTGGCCGTGTTGCCGGTTCTGGGTATCGCCGGCTTGCTGCTGATCTTAAAACAGCAAAACGGCCGTCTTCTCGTCGCATCATTAATCATCTATGTCATCGCAAACACCCTGCTGGATCTGATCCTGAAAACCAACACGATCTGCATCCTTAAATTGGCCTTCTTCCTCAATCCGGTCAGTCTGCTGTTTCTGGCCGCTGGCTGTGAATACTTCAAAGACAGGTTCCAATGGCGGTATTCACCCTGGCCGATGCTGTTTGTGCTGGCAATCGTGAATTGCTTTTTTGCGATCCCCGAATCCTTCGCCTACGATGGACCGTATCCGGTCGCGACACTGAAAGAACTGAACCGGGAGATGGCTAAGGATGAAAATTGCCTGGCGATCATGTCACCCGGCCGACGGGAGGTTCTTCCTTTCATCCATGCGATGGACACACCGCCCGCTGTTTTGTTTATGGATAGCATCGATTATTGCGAAACATTAAGCTCAACTGAAACGCTGAGACAGTTCGATTCGATCATGCTGTTTGCCCCTACAGCACACCCGGACGCGGAAACGAATGACGCCACCCGGCAAGAGCAGCAATCGTTGGAGGCGTCAGGGTACCGCCTGGACGCTGAATACTCTTTCAGCCAGGGTCATGTGTGTATATTCAAAAAGAATGCAGCCGCCCCGCTTAAACAAAAGGCACAAAACGAAATCCCCGCCCAACCTTAGACATAAAAGCGGCAATAAATCACAGACAACGCGCAAGTCAGCGACAGCGTCAAAAAAACAGCCAGCCCGACGCCTTTGGCAGGCCCGTCAAAACAAAACCGGCGATTATACAAACACAGAAAAAACAACGGTGCGATCGGGATATAATAACGGCCCTGCACAATATACATCTCGTCGGCCGCAACCGGATTCCAGTAAATATAAAGCAATGTAACGATCAATACAAAAATGCCGGCAAACAACGCTCCGCAAAGCAGCCGGTGAAAAAGCTTCACCTTAAACGTTCCACAGCCGTCGGTTAGCGCCGTCACCAGCATCAGCAATGACCAGCTCCAAAAATGCCATTTCGGCAAAGGGGTATCCGTCCAGCCAAACTGCCCAACGAAAGCCTTTGCACCAAATTCAATCTGCCGTGGCAGGTTCTTCAGAAAAATGCTGACGTACATCAGCGGCTGGGATAAAATAAACTTCATTTGCTCACCGGGAAACACGTCCGGCTTCCACACTATCGGCATTCCGCTGACAACCTCATACCACAGAAAACAAGCCAGGAAGTTGGCCGCAAACAAGATCATAAAGAAAAGAACCTGCTGCCGGCGACTTGAAAACCGCTCGTGCGGAATCAACAAAAACAGAAAGCAGAATAGAAAAAAGACATTCTTACTGAGTGACAGGCAAAGTGTCAGCAGCAAAAACACACACAGGTTGCGAAGCCGAAAAGGCCTCTCCGAAGCATAGGCCCAAAAAATCGAGTAGGCAATCGTGACATAAGCCAGCGCGTTGGTCATGCTGTCGGCACTGAGTGAAGCAGCCTGATGCAGCGACATGGGAGTCAGCGCCAGTACCACAAAGACCCACTTAAAAAACGGCATGAGTCGGATGGCCGTAAACATCAACCCCAGCCAGCAAACAAGATTCGCAATCCGGCCAAGATACAGTAAGACGATCGGGGAAAAATCCGACCACATCCCGATTCGAATGATCAGCGCCGACGGCACATAGGCCACCGGTGAATAGACGGCAGAACGAAATTCCTTAAAAACACATTTCTCTGCATTCAACGGCACTTTGAATTGGGCAAAAATCTCACTTCGACTGATTTTTTCCGACGGTCGCCATCGCATATAGGAGGTACAGGAACCGCACTCAAAAACGCTTTCCGGCAGCCACCCCCCGGCTTGCTCGTCATGCACTACCGCAAGCATCTCACCGACAGCCACCTGGCAGGCGCGATAGAAATGACGGTCTTCGTCAGCCACCTGAAACGGGGGAACGACAGTTAAATACAAAACACCCCACACCATGCCGATCACCAGGAACACATATTCCGGCTGAACCATTCGGGAAAACCGTGTCATCGCAATTAGCCTTCCTTCGATTTTCGCTGGACATTGTGAATGTCAATATTGATCGCCTGCAGCAGCATTTCGACAGACAGAATCAACGGCAATGCCGCCAGCATAATCACACCCGCCGTCTTCGGAACACCGCTACGAAAGGAATCGATCCATTGGTAGCTGCCGTAAATGAAACTCCAGAAAAACATCGGAATCCCCAGCAGCAGGTACACCGAGGCCATATTAAAATCATAGATAAAATACTTGAAGAAGATCCGCTTGCATAGGCCATAGAACAGCCGGGGCGGAAACTCCAGCAAGGTCTTGCGAATACTGAGCGAACTGACTTCGTCGCCGTATCGAGCGGGGATGGGAATATCTTTCACCACCGCATTCACCAGGTTCAAATTCAACAGCATGTGCGATTCAAAGAAATAACCTTTCGCGATTTTGGAAAACGTCAGCTTCTCCAAAACCCGCCGATGAATCGCGGTATAACCGTTGGTCGGATCCATAATCTGCCAGTATCCGGAAAACAGCTTTTCCATAAACGACAGCATGTTATTGCCAAAGAGACGTATTTTTGGCATCCGACGCAACGCCTGAAAATCATTAAACCGGTTACCCTTGGTATAATCAGCCTCACCGCTGACCAACGGCTCAACCAAGGCCGGAATATAGTCCGGGTCCATCTGGCCGTCACCGTCAACCTTCACCACAATATCACAGCCTAATTCCAGTGCCTTCTGGTAGCCGCTCATAACCGCCCCGCCAACGCCCTGGTTAGACGAATGATAGACCACGCACACCTTCTCAAGAGCCAGCCCTTCAGCCAGTTTCCCCGACCCGGAAGGACACGCATCGTCAACCACAATAATACGGTCCACCAGTTCCGGCAAAGACGTAACAACCGCCTCAATCGTATCAGAAACACGATAAGCAGGTATCACAACCGCAAGTTTGCATGTATCCATGTTATCCCTCTGTCCAGTTAACTGTTTTCCCAGAGACTTATTCTGAATAACGTCACGATCGGATATAACGACTTAAGTCTGACTCGCCGCAATCCCGCATCTTCTAAAGTTTTCTCAATATCATAAATATTTCGCACATGGTAGTGGCCCGAAAAGCCTGCAAGTCTGCGCCCAATTTTATACAGATAGTTTTCGGTTGGGCCCGAAACAACAAGCATTCCTTTTTCGCTCAGTAAGTTTTTTAGTGTGACGACATATTCATTCAAATTATCAATATGCTCCAAAACATCCAAAGCAAAAATCCGTTCAAAGCGTCGATCCTGAATTTTGAATAAATCCTCATGCACGGTTAAAGGAATTCCAAGTTGCTTGCCAATTTCACGTGTCATCTCTGAAAATTCCTTCTCACAGGCAGTCACTTGGCAATCATGGTCGTACAGATATTTGAAAGTCACTCCGCCGCCCGCCCCAAAATCTAACACGGAACAACCCTTGATATTTCCTGCCATACGTAGTGAGACTTCGACACGTTTCCAGAAAAGCATCGCCATCATACGGTTAGAATGCGTATAGGAAGGCAACGCGGCCTCATCAAAATAATATGTCTCGCTATTTTGAAGAAAATCTTTAAATAACGTTTCATACCGTTTCTTATAGTCTCGATTTAATAACATTATCCCTGCTTTCGGTTGATCGCTTTTAAAATGACGATTAATTAGTACTTCCCCATGCAGTCATTTTCATCCGAAATAAATCGTAATTGTCAGAACATGGCGTTTGCCACCATATATTTAAATAGTCATTCCAGCTTAGCTGTGCCATTTCACGGGTGCGAGAGTCTTGGTACTCCCAATATTCCGCATGTGCATCGGCAAAAGACATCGTCGTGCCTAGAGAATGTCGCCCTGGGGGTTGTTCCCACCATGCATCTTTATTATAGTAAACACTAAAAAACTGCGGAGTTAACATTCCTTCATCGATAAAAACGGCTCGTTTACCCGGGCTCGGAATTTCAAAGGTCCGTTGATAAGTAGTTCCATCTTCAGGTCGATTTAAGGTTTCTTTCCATCCCATACTGGCAAAACCAGCATACGTAATCTGTTCATTCTTTTTTCCCGCTGGGCATCGATAAACACCCGCTCCTTTTTCATTATAATCCCACAAAGCCCCCTGTTCCATTGACTGCTTCCACTGGGACGCAGTCCAATTTCCAGACGAAGGCCAACTATTATCCCAAAACATCCATGAACATTCTTGGTCCTCTCCATACCACTTAGTACAAGGACTACACATATACATATCGTTATCGTCTGCGTATAAGGTCCAGGCCAATGCCAAATTCCTCTGGTTGCTCAAACAGACAACGCGTTTACTTTGATCCTTTGCTTGTCTTAACGCCGGCAAAGCAATCGCCAACAACGCGGCGATGATCGCAATAACGACCAGCAGCTCGATCAGCGTAAAACCCGTTCTCCTCATTCTATGCTCCCTGCATTCACAACTTTAATTAGATGCTATTTGATCTATTATACCTCCAAAAGCGTTCATATCAATAAAAAAGACCTCACCGCGAAAGCAAGGTCTTGATGGTTCAATCCGTTCAAGCACAACGTGAATCATTTATCGCATGACCCATGCGTGCTCGATTTCTTTGATGGTGGTATCGGCGCGGAGTTTTTCGTCACCGGCAACAGCATATTTGAGCTGAAGCGTTTTCCGCAGGAAGATTTTTTTCGGGTTGCCGTCTTCATCTTTCATCTCCGGATGCTCGACCACAGCGGTTTCGTTGCTCAAGCCGCTGATAAACAAGCTGATCTGTTTGGCCTTGGGATCAAAGTCCGGCCAGATAATCGCGAAGTCACGCGTGTTGTCGACGCCCATGAAAACTCGCCGGTCTTTAAAATCCAGCGACTCCAGAAACGGGTAACGCCCCTGATGCTTGAGCTTAACCACCTCGAACACCGAGTCCTGCACGGTCTTTCCCGCGTCGATCACCTGAAATGTATCAGTCACCAATTGACAGGCCGGGTAGAAAGACACTTCATCAGCCGGTCCTTCATTGGTAATCGTCAGGATCACATACCAGAACCGTTGAGGTTTTTGGCCCGCGTTCATCGCCAGCGTAATCTGCTCGGGCTGAGAGTAATCGACTTTGAACGTCCATTGGTTGGATTGCTGAACAACTTCCGGCGAGGGGTACGCCTGGCAAGTCGAACAAAAAGCCCCCAAAACAAGCATTACTGCACAAACAATTCCTGTTTTCATGGAAAAATCCTTATTTATTATTGCCAGATAATTTAAGTGTGGTACATTTTACTCAAGAAACCGCGGTGGGTAAAGAGTTTTCTTGGATTCAGGAAACTTCCCGTTCACCGTGCTACGACCTGTTGGCATCGCCGGCGCTCAACATCCGCCCCGAGCGTCAAGACCCATTATATAAGAGGCATGATGGCCGAAGACCAAAAAATCCTGCTGGAGCAAATCAGGCAACTGCTCGACAGCGGCAATACCGATCGCTTGCGAGAGCTTCTCACCGACCAGCGAACCAGTTTTATTGCCGAAATTGTAGAGATTCTGGATTCAGACAGCCGGATACAGGTGTTTAATTGTCTTGAAACAGAAGAAGGCGCCGAGGTTCTGGAAAAAGTCGACGAGGCCACGCGTGCGGATCTTTTTGACCTGCTCGACGACGATGAACTGGTCAGCCTGATTTCCGAACTGGACCCCGACGATGCCGCCGACGTTCTGGCGGAGTTGGATCGAGAGGAAAGCCAGGAGGTTCTGGAACTTCTGGACTCCGAAGAAGCCGAGCAGATCAAAGAACTGATGGTCTATTCGGAGGATTCCGCCGGTGGTATCATGGACCCGATCATCCTGTCGGTCAGCGAAGAAGCCACCGTTAACGAGGCGGTCCAGCGGATTCAGGAAGCGGAAGTGGATGAAGACTTCTACTCGGTGTTTGTGGTGGACAAGACCGGCCATTTTCTCGGCGATGTGCGACTGCGGCTGCTGCTGACCCATAAAGGCGACTATAAAATCAAGGATCTCGTCGACACCGACACCATTTATGCCACCGTGAACGACGACCAGCAAGAAGTCTTTAACCTATTTAAGAAAAACGACTTAATCGTTGTTCCGGTACTGGACGGAAACCACCGATTGGTCGGCCGTATCACCGCCGACCGTATCCTGGAAGTGGCCGAAGAAGAAGCCGCCGAGGACATGTACGCCATGGCCGGTACCGACGCGGCCGAGCTGGAAACGTTTTCGATTTTCAACGCCGCACGCATTCGCATGACCTGGCTGCTGCCCTGCCTGGCAGGCACCGCAGTGACCGCGACAGTCGGCTTCCTTTTTAAGGGCTGGTTCTTCCACGAAAACCAATTGGAGATTTTCCTGGTCGCTTTCCTGTTCGCACCCATGATCGCCGCCATCAGCGGCAACGCCGGCCTCCAAACCTCCGCCATCGTCGTTTGCGGGCTGGCAACCGGCGATCTGGCAGCCCTGAAACTGAGTCAGGTTTTCATGCGAGAAATCCGTATCGCCCTGCTGGTAGCGCTGT
The DNA here is from genome assembly GCA_963675155.1 of Anaerohalosphaeraceae bacterium. Taxonomy (GTDB): domain Bacteria; phylum Planctomycetota; class Phycisphaerae; order Sedimentisphaerales; family Anaerohalosphaeraceae; genus 4572-13. Next base: position 4,452,835 of record OY775912.1, read on the forward strand.
GCTGTGGGGTAGTTGGGGGCATTATCTGTTCCATCCTGCCCGGCTTTTTTAACGCCAGCCATCAAACCGACACCGCCATCGCCGCCGAGACAACCCCCGCAACGCAAACCCAGCCATCAACTGAAATGCCCGTATTACCCCCCGAACAATACATTCAGATCTCCATCGCATTTGGAATGGCCATGTTTTCAGCGATTATGGTCTCGACAACGCTCGGACTCTTCCTGCCGTTTTTATTCCGCCAGATAGGACTCGACCCGGCCATCAGCTCCGGCCCGATTGTCACCACCGCCAACGATTCAATCAGTGTGGCCATCTATATGCTGCTGACGATTCTTTTAACCCGTTTGACCCCATAAATTATCCCTCAATAAGCGATCTTTTATTGCATCAATTGTCGTTTGTTTTACGAAAACCCCAATCTGTCATTGACAGACCGTTTAAATATCCTTTATAATGGGATATTTAAATATCCTGATTTAAATAATTCTCCGGGGCGGCAAACTCAGGCACCCGGACAGTGGACTTATCGCTTAATACCATATTAGGAATGTAGTAAATTTCCGCAAGGATATCTCAACGTAAAGTGCAGAGATATCGCCGCGCAGCGGGCGCATGTTAGTGGGATTGGTATAATATATAATTATAGAGTAAAACGGAGTCTTCCATGAAAGATCAGCCTCTGGACACGCATATCGCATTTGATATGAAGGAACCGCCTGAAATTGAAAAGCTGTTTCGGGTGGTCATTAAAGCCGATGCCAGCGACCTTCATCTGAAAGTCGGCCTTCCCCCCAAAATCAGGATTCACAGTAAACTCAAAAGCACCACCGGCGAACCATTGACCGAGGAACGGGTCGAAAAGCTATGCTTCGAAATCATGAGCGAAGCCCAGAAGGATTTTTTCATGAAAAACGGCGCGTTGGACTTTGCTTATTCCGTCGGTGAAATGGACCGTTTTCGTATTAATGTATTCCGCCAGCGCAGCTACGTCAGCATGGCCGCCCGACGCATCAGCGGACGCATCCCGCCGTTTGAGGCCCTGCATGTGCCGCCGACGGTTGAAAAACTCTCCGAAAGCCACGATGGGCTGATCCTGGTAACCGGGCCGACCGGTTCGGGAAAAAGTACCACGATCGCCTCCATGATCGATCATATCAATCGGACTCGATCCTGCCACATCGTCACGGTGGAAGACCCCATCGAATTTCTGCACGTGGACAAGAAAGCCATCGTCTCACAGCGTGAGGTGGGTATCGATGTCCCCAACTTTGACGACGCACTGAGAAGTCTCATGCGACAGGACCCGGACGTCGTGCTGGTCGGTGAAATTCGTGACCACGAAACGTTGACCGCGGCGATGAAAGCCGCCGAAACCGGCCACTTGGTATTCGGAACGCTGCACTCCAACAACTGTGCCCAGACCATCCAGCGTATTTTGGACATGTTCCCGCAGGATGAACGCGAACTCGTCCGCCAGACATTCGCAATGACCATTCGCGGGGTCATCAGCCAGAATCTGCTGCCCGGTATTCGTCCGGACGTGCCGCGTCTGCCGGTTATTGAAATTATGATCAACACCCCGATTGTTCGAAAACTCATCAGTGACGAACGGGAAGCCGATATCCCCTCGGCCATTCGCGCCGGCGAGGGCGAAGGCATGCAGGACTTCACCGAAAGCCTGCGCAAACTGGTCGAAGAGGAATACATTGATCTGAAAACCGCCATGCATTACGCGCCGAATGTCGAAGAACTGAAAATGGCCTTAAAGGGCATCCGCTCCTCTACCAGCGGTATCCTGTAGATTTGCTTAAAAAGATCTCGCCCGAAAGGGCGAATCCTTAATTTTGATTTTTGCTATTTAATTTTTGCATTTTAAAAATTAATGACACCCGATCAACGAAAGGGAGACTGAATAAATGCCAAACGAGTTGCTCGCTTCTATCGAATACAGTGGGTATATTTCCATCTGGAAATTCCTCTTCTTTACCATCTGTTTTTTCGGCTGGATGCCCTTGGTTAACTGGGTCTATGCCGATACACAGGCGGTTCGGACCAACGGTTTTGTCTGGACGCTGGCGGTCATGTTCACCGGCTTGGCGTCGCTGCTGGTCTGGCTGTTGATCCCGGTGTTCTTCATCGGCCTGCTGATTTTCCTGATTGGTTTCGGCAGTGTCCTGCTGGCCTACGTCATGCACCGCAACGCCCGCGTCGCCGACTTCGAAAAAATCCTCACCGCCGAACACATCCACAATCTGTTCTCGAATCCAACTAAAAAAATCGAAAAGGCCAGCCACGGCATCCAGTTTATCACCGCCAACGGCAACGAAGCGCCTCTGCCCGAGCCCAAAAGCAAAGAGCTGGAGGGATTCATCATGAACTGTGAAATCATCGACGATGCCCTCTGGCACAGAGCCGATGAAATCCGTTTCATTCCGCAAAAAGAAAGCTATGCGGTGGTCTATGAAATTGACGGCATTCCGACCAAGCAGGAACCTCGCACCCAGGAAGAATTCGACGGTTTCATCTATTACACCAAGCAACTGGCCGGGTTGGAGGTCGAGGAAAAACGCAAACCTCAGAAAGGCCGTTTTACCGCGAAAATCGGCGAAGGCGCAGAGCAGGAAAAAATTCAGTGGGAAGTCAAAACCTCCGGCTCGACGGTCGGCGAACAGGCCGCACTCATTAAAATCTCGGCCTTTGTTTCACGCAAAGTCGATGACCTGGGACTCAATGACAATCAAATCGAATCCATTCGCACATTACGAGAGGTTCAGAGCGGCCTCGTGGTCATCTCCGGCCCCCGCAAGAGCGGCGTCACATCGTCATTCTACACCCTAATGGGCAACCATGACCCGTTTATGAACAGCATTAACACGCTGGAAAAATCGCCCGCCGCCGAATTGAACAATATCACACAGAATACTTACTCCCTCAGCGACACCGGAACAACGTCCTATGCACGCCGTTTCCAGTCCATTCTGCGAAAGGGACCGGATATTGTCGGCGTCTCGGACTGTGAAGACTCCGAAACCGCCAAGTTGGCCGCCAATGCTGCCAAGGACGGCATGATGGTCTATGTCACAATGGAAGCAAGCAGCGTCAATCAGGCCATGGAAAAATGGCTCAAGCTCGTCGGCGACAAAAAACTCGTCGCCGAAACATTGACAGCCGTGATTAACCAGCGGCTGGTCCGCACGCTGTGTAACGATTGCCGACAAGCCTATCAGCCCAACCCGGCACTTTTCAAGAAGTTTAATATTCCCGCCGACGAAGTGCGAACTTTCTATCGCCCCGCGGAACTGGAATACGACAAGCACGGTAAACCCATTCTCTGCGAAACCTGCCAGGGAACTGGATTTTATGGAAGAAACGGTCTGTTTGAGACCATTCGCATTAACGATGACCTGCGGGAAATCATTCGCAAAGCCAAGACGCCGCAGGAAATCGCAACCGCGTTCAGAAAAGCCGGCATGCTGTACATGCAGGAACAGTCCATCAAGAAGGTGGCCTACAGTATCACCTCGATTAATGAAGTGATCCGAAACTTTTCATCAAAATCTTAAGCGTTACGACCCAAAGAGGAGTCTAAAATATGACGATGGCAATTGTAATTTTGATACTCGTATTGATACTGGCCTATTTCTATTTGAAATGCTCGGTCATGGCGTCACTATCCACGTTGATGCTGGTAATTTTGGCGACGCTGATCACGTTTACCTATTATGAGGTGCTGGCCGAACTGTTTGTTTCACGCGGCTACGGCATCCAATGGGCACACAGCGGCTGTTTTATCCTCGCATTTGTCTTGAGCTTCGCCCTGCTCCGCGCCTTGCGAGACCTGCTGGTTGGCGGGGTGAAAATTGATTTAGGCAATCCCCTGAAAATTTCCGTCGCACTCATCTGCGGTCTGCTGACAGGGATCATCATCTGCGGCAACCTGCTCGTTGCCGTCGGCCTGACGCCAACCCATCATAAAATGCTCTACAGCCGATTCAGCCCCGACAAGAAAATCAGTCTGACCAACCCGTCAAAATCGTTTTTGAATACGGATGGATTTGTCGCCGGACTGTACAGTCTCATCAGCCGCGGGTCAATGTCTTCCGGCAAGAGCTTTGCGATTCTTCATGCCGACTATCTCTCGCATATCTCCTTGAACCGACTGAAAACAAAAGATAATGTACTCGCGGTAACCTCGCGCAAATCACTGGTCTTGCCCACGGGCAAAACAAAAAAGCCCGTCCGTATTTGGGATATTCCCGACAAAGGTAAAGTCACCGTGGTCCGCATGGGCCTGGTCGTTAAGAACATTCAGGATGGTGGCGCCGGCAACCCCGCCAAAAGCAGCCAGATCGCGTTTACCCCCGCACAAATCCGAATGATTTGCAAACCCACCGCCGCAACCGGAAAACCGGCGGCAGGCAGCGGAACCGCCATTTGGCCGATCGGATTTCTGGACGGCAACGACAATTTCGTAGCATCCGAACTGGAAGATGTCATTACCCCCGAAACCAAAAGCTTCAAGAATCAGCCGCTCTGGCTGGATGCCGTCTTCGAAGTGCCGTCGGGAGCCAAAGGCGTCTTTTTGCAGTTCAAGCAGAATGCGATCATCGAATTGCCCCCCGCCGTCACAACCTCAGAAGCCATTGAAAACACGCTCGACGGAAAAGACGAAGAAGAGCAATAACAAATAACAGAAAATAAGACAGCCGCACAAACTAAAAACCCCTCAACTCCACGGAGGGGTTTTGTTCACAACGCTCACTGTGTCGCCTGCCCCTCTATCCCTGCCTGGGGGGCCTGCTCCGAAAGAGGGAGGAAGTCCACCCCACGATTTCCACCGTGTATCTCACCCCAAAGCCCCGAAAAAAGGGGAACTCTTCTTATTCCCAAATTGACCGCAGTGTGTGGACTGTCAAGGAGACAATTCTCGTTGAATTGCCGACTGAAAGGAGTTCCAGAGACGGCTTGGCGTCCTTCTGATAGGCGATGTTCGTCATGGAGACTTCCCCGCGATTACCAAAAGTCTCGATGGATAAACGATCCATGAGAACCCGGATCTCGACCAGCCCGTTTCGGGGCTCAAGCGGAACCTCCGAGCCAACCGAATGCAGCATCTTCCGGTCAACATCGTACCGGACCTGGTTGCCTCGCAGGTTGAGGATGAGTTCCGAACACGTGGATTGAGAAAGATCGATCCGCAGATTGATATCATACAAGTCACCCTCCAATCCGGATAAAGGATTTTCACCGGGCTTGAGAGTGCGATGTTCAAGAGTCAATGCCTCATCATGAATCAGACTGATTTCACCGATCGGGTAACGGCACATCACAACACCTTGCGGGAGTCGGCGCAGGCTAAGTTCGCAGGGAAATGTTACTTGCTGATTAAACGGCATGTTTTTGGGATAATCGTCCCATCCTCGCATCCAGGCCAACTGGATACGCCGCGGGTCCGATTGGGGCATATTCTCAAACGTCATCGTCGCATAGAAATTGCGGCCATGGTCGCCCTTTCGTTTCGTCCCTTCAGCGACAAATCGTTCGCCGTCAAAACGGCCAATCACATAGTCGCCGTTGCCGTCAATGACCACCCACCGGGAGTGATCCGGTTCGCCCTCAACCGCCAGTTCAAACATATCCGGACATTCAAAGGAATCCGAAAGGTGTCCGTCAAGCTTCTCCCAATCCAAAAGGTTTGTCGATGAGAAAAACAGGTACACATTTTCTGACGCTTCATTGCAGACCGTCAAAAGGCACCCGCGCCGGCCCGCCTGTCGTGATCCGGCATTCTGCTCACAGATCACCTGTGAACCGGTGTTTGCCTGTCGTCGCCAGAGGGCAACAACGGTGAACGTGTCGTCACCCTCTGCCAGGACCGCCGGCCCCTGCAGAAACCGCCCGCCCTCAAAATGAACCACGGGCTGACCGCCTGATTCATTGATGATGCGCATCGGCATCCGATCGACACTGGTCTGCACCATGTCATGGCCGCTGCCGGACAGATCCTTCCAGGACGCAACCCGCCCCTTGGAATCAGCCGACACGTTCGCCGCATCCAGATGAAGAACCAAACCATCGCGGGATATTTCGCGGCTTCCGTTTGCCTCGAGCAATCCCCGTTTCGATTGCAGGACGGCCAGCGTATTTTCAGTTTCCTCCTCAGATAAAGGGCGATTATAGACAAGTATCTCTGCAATATCGCCGTCGAAAAACTCGGAACGGTCGGCTTTCGCTCCCACACAAAAAACGTCGGCTCCGAGATCTTGCCGGTTGATGTCAATCTGCCCCCGGCTTTGGCCGTGCGAGTCTGCGGCAATGACACGGCCATCATGAAACAACCGAATCGAAGAACAGGTCCACTGATCGGGCTTGAAATCACGCAGGTCGTGGGCGTCATTGTCCTCACCGTTAAATCCATACCGAAACTGGCGACGATCCTCATCGGCCGGGCCGTAGAGAATCATGACCCACCGGTTGTCCGGTTCGTACCAAAACACCTTCGGGTCGCGAAATTTGTGTACCAGCACCGGGTTTTGGGCGTATTTGCTCCACGTTCGCCCTTTGTCCAGGCTGTAGGAGATGCATTGGCTTTCGTTATCGGTGCTGCTCCAGAACGCAATCATCGGCGGTTCTTTGCCGTCGCCCAATCCGGAACAATTGTTAAGATCGACCACACCGCCGCCGGATTGCGTCCCCCCGAACCGGCCCCCTTTGCCGAAAGCCGGCCGCAGTTCTTTCCAATGAATCAGATCCGTACTAATCGCGTGGAGCCAGGCCGACCACCAGCGTTGCGCAAAAAGATGATATTCGCCATCGTTGTAAACCAGACCGTTTAGATCATTCAGCCAACCCTCCTCGTGATTCGGGGGATTCAACTGGTAGTCGTCCCAGTACCGAGCGGTAAAATGGAACTGCGGACGCAGCGATTCGTGGTAAAGCGCTTCGCGGGCAACGGGGGGCGTTTGATCGGCCGCTAAATCAGAAACCGTCAATGCTCCGAAAATCAAGACTACTATAGATACCATCCGCATCTCATTTTTCCTTTATTAAATAGTTTTCACAGAAGAACAGACCACAAAAATACACGCGGCCGCATTAGTCGTCTAAAAGTGTATCCAACGCTTTTTGTGCCGGCTTAAAATCAGGAGCGATCTCTAAAGCCGTTTTAAATTCCTTGATTGCTTCGGCGTCCCGTTGTTGGTCGGCCAGCACACACCCCAGACTGTGATGCATCACCGGTGAATCGTCAAGATAGACCACCGCCTTTTGATACAGAGCGATCGCTTCGTCAATTTTACCCTGCTTGCGAAGCAGCGGTCCCAGATTATTATAAGCCATGTCATTGGTCGGCCACATTTTCAGTGTTTCGTAATAATACGCGATGGCCTTCTCTTCGTTCCCTTTTTTATGATATGCCAGCGCCAGATTGCTGTAGGCCCCCACGCAGTAAGGATAGATTTCTAAGGCCCTGTTACTGTGTCGAATCGTTCCCTCGACATCGCCTGCTTTTCCCAGCGCCCCGCCAAGGATCACATGGAGTGTATAATGGTCGACCTGCTCCAGGGCGGCCTGATAATGTCCGATGGCAGCTTGATAGTTGTCCGGGCCGGCTTCCAGCAAAAAATCGCCGCATTTTTTATGTAGAAACCAGTCATCGGGAGAGTGCTCAACAGCCCAACGATATTGCGCGGCCAATGCCGGGAATTGGTCAGGCCCAATTTGGGCCGCAAGATCCCGGAGCGTCTGTTCTAGCCCGGCAACCTGCTGTTCGTGATAAAGCTGATTGGTAAAAGGAGGGGTTTTGATAAAACGATTCAGAATTTTTTGGGTAATTGTAAAACGTTCCCAATCGGTGTAGGCCAGCCGGCGGGCACACTCGTCAAGCGACAGCACGGGGGGTTCTTCGGTGATCTGATTTCTGATTTGGTCGGGCAGGAGTGTTTTAACTTTTTCGCAAATGGTTTTTGCCAAAAGGTAATTGCCGTTAAAATTCAGATGTACGTGTTCGTAAAATAGTTCCTGACCGGCGATTTGGTGGGGACTTTCTGCATCAAAAGTCTTGACGGTGTCCAGCAGGTAAATCCCCGAATCGGTTCGGTTTCCTGAAACATCGCGAATGATCCGGTTGATACCGGCATCGGCGCGAAAGCGTAACGTATCCTGTTCGCGAGCTCGAATATAATAGTTGCGTGCATCTTCATCGGCGGCCGTCTTTTCATAACAACGCCCCAGCCGGAACAGCAGATCGGCGTAATGGCCGTCAATCGTCTCCGCCTCCAGGTAGGCGTTAATGGCCGGCGTATAGTCTCCGGCGGTTTCATGCTCGATCCCTTGCTGGTACAGCTGGTCCCAGGCGGCTTTGCCAGCTTTCGTCAGACCGGGAAAATGCTGTGAAGCGAACGGCGGGCAATCTTTCAGATTACTGCCGACAGTGCAGAAAAGGATGTCGGCTTCATGCTTGACTGCAGCGTCCCGGATGTCTTCCATGTTTTTCCGGAAATGCCGGTACACGGTTTCCATACGGGGATCATCGGCGGCAATCTGACGATCCAGAAACATTTCCAGCCCTTCCCAGGGGCCCGAATCGCTGCCGCCGGAACGGACGGCTCCCACGAAACCCGAAAGCAATTGCCGGATCTTCAAGGTCTTGGTTTTAATATCGAAACGAATAAAGCCCAAACTATCTGACAGCGGAGCAAAGACGGTCCCCGCGCCATAAGGGCCGACAACCTCATTATTGCCGACATAAGCGATAAACAAGTCGGGAGCGTAGCGGGCGCAATCCTTCGTGATTTCAAGAATGGCGTGCGAGTTGATGGCGGGCATCCCGGTGGTGATCACCTCAAAATGCGTTTCCGGATACTGATCCCGGAGCATCGTCTCCAGAAACCGCCCGAAACAATAGGCTCCGTCCGGCACACCTGCCGCGGCGGATTCACCTAAAATAAAGATGCGGTACGTCTGTGCCTGTTTGACCTTCGAAAAGTAAAAAGGGTCAGACACGCGGGCTATTTGTGGGGGGAAAAAACGCCAACTGAACTTGGCATTGGCGGTAACCGTATCCGTGCGTCCGGATGGAGGCGTGAGAATAGCCGAGGTCGGGTAACCGTATCCGATGGCCCGCAGCGAAACCTCCAATAACACCAGCAACATCGCCGGAATCACGGTCAACGCGATCAGGCGAAAGACCCACAATCGCCATCCTGTTACAACCGGGGGTGATTGGAGAACACGAGGCGACGCGCAACCGGATGACTGAGTCGCACCTTTCCTGCCGGAATGGCGATTAGGTCCCGTGCCCGCTTGTTTTGATTGCGTGCCTCTGCGGCGATGGCCTGGTTGGCGTTTCTTGCCCATACCCAACTCCTGTCCTCGATTTCATGATTTTAGTCAGAAATGATTTAACATACCATACCGTTCGGCTGAGGTAAAATATTTTTGAGGAAATTTGACATTGACCGGATAAAACCCCGACCAACCGCCGGGGCCGTCAATCAATTTACGCAATAATACACCGGCACAATCGTATTCGGCAATGATGCAGATGCCGACAAGAGCATCATTCGCAGTCCCCGAAAAAATACGACCTGACCGAAAGAAATTTGGAAGGCATATTGCTTATTCTTTCAAAAACGGTTATTGTCATCGGTATTAAGCGATCGAAAACGAGCTTTATATTTGATCAAAATATGTGGGGGACGTTAAACGATGATCTTTCGGTGCATTTTGAAAACGAGATCTTTCTAATTTGCGATATTATGAATGGTGATCAGGCTGTTTTTTTCAAAAAATCAGCTGAAATGAATCTTAAAACAGGAGTCTGACAATGACCTTATTGCGAATCTGTCTATTGATGACACTAGGCTTCAACGTGTCTGCACAAACGCCAAAGCCGCTTGACTATGTAAACCCGTTGATGGGAACCGATTCCAAACACTTGCTGTCAAACGGCAATACCTATCCGGCGATTGCCCTGCCGTGGGGGATGAATTTTTGGATGCCCCAAACCGGAAACATGGGCGACGGATGGGCGTATACCTACCATTCGGATCGCATCAAGGGCTTCAAACAAACCCATCAACCCAGTCCCTGGATCAACGACTATGGCCAATTCTCGATTTTGCCGGTCACCGGAAAAGTGGAATTCGATCAGGAAAAACGGGCCTGCTGGTTCACCCACAAGGCCGAAGTGGCCAAACCGAACTATTACAAGGTGTACCTTGCCGATTATGATGTAACGACGGAGATTACACCCACCGAGCGGGCGGCGATGTTCCGCTTTACGTTTCCGGAAACCGAAAAAGCCTCGATCATTGTCGATGCGTTTGATAACGGCTCCTATGTCAAAATTATCCCCGAGAAGAACACCATCATCGGCTACACCACGAAAAACAGCGGCGGCGTGCCGGCGAATTTCAAAAACTATTTTGTGATTGAATTCGACAAACCGTTTACCTCGACTGCCGCCGTCAGCGACCAAACGATTAAAACCGACAGCCTGGAAACCACGGCCAACCATGCCGGAGCCATTATAGGCTTTGCCACCACAAAGGATGAGCAGGTCCATGCCCGGGTGGCGTCATCGTTTATCAGTTTTGATCAGGCGTATCTCAATTTGAAAGAGCTGAAAGAAGACTTCCAGGCCACCCGGAATCACGGGGAAAAAGTCTGGAACGAGGTCTTGGGCCGGATTGAAGTAACCGATGAGAACATCGATCATCTGCGAACCTTCTATTCCTGTCTGTACCGCTCAGTGCTGTTCCCGCGAAAGTTTTACGAAATCAACGCCGACGGAAAAATCGTCCACTACAGCCCCTTTAACGGAAAGGTCCTTGACGGCTACCTGTTTACCGACATGGGCTTTTGGGACACCTACAGAAGCCTGATTCCCTTTGTCAACTTTGTGTACCCCGCCATGGGGGAGAAAATACAGGCCGGACTGCTGAACGCCTATCTGGAAAGTGGTTTCTATCCCGAATGGGCCAGCCCGGGCCATCGCGACTGTATGGTCGGCAACGGCTCGGTAGCGGTCATCGCCGACGCCTTTGCCAAAGGCCTGATCAAAAAAGATGCCGTTAAAATGTATGAAGGCATGCTGTACACCGTCAACCACGAACACCCCACCGTCCGATCGTCCGGCCGACTGGGAGTTGAATACTATAACGACCTTGGCTATGTGCCGTATGATGTGGGCATCCGCGACAACGCCTCACGGACACTGGAATACGCCTATGACGACTGGTGTATTTACCAGATGGGGAAACAATTAAACCGCCCCGCCGAAGAGCTTGCACGATACCGCCGGCAGTGTTTAAATTACAAAAACCAGTTCAATAAGAAGTTTAACCTGATGAGCGGACGCAATAAAGACGGTTCGTTCCCCGAAAACTTTAAGCCGGTCAGTTGGTGGGACGCCTTCACCGAAGGCAACAGCTGGCACTATTCGTGGTCAGTCTTCCATGATATTCAAGGATTGATTGATCTCATGGGCGACAACGAAACGTTTGTGGCCAAGCTCGATGAAGTTTTTTCTCAGCCGCCAAGCTTTGGAGGCGGTGACACAAAGGGAAACCTGGTCCACGAGATGCGTGAAATGCAGGTCATCGACATGGGGCAGTATGCCCACGGAAACCAGCCGATTCAACACATGATTTACCTGTATAACTATGCCGGTGAGCCCTGGAAAACCCAGTACTGGATTCGCGAAGCCATGGAGCGACTGTACCAGCCCACCCCCGACGGCTATTGCGGCGACGAGGACAACGGGCAGACCTCGGCCTGGTATGTCTTTTCATCCTTAGGGTTTTACAGTGTTTGTCCGGGAGCCAATCAATATGTGATCGGAGCGCCCCTGTTCAAATCGGCAAAGATTAACCTTGAAAACGGACAGCAAATAACGATTCAGGCCGACAACAACAGCGCCGACAATCGCTATATCAACAGCATAAAGGTCAATGGGAAAAAGTACGGCAAAAACTATTTCACCCATGCCGATCTGCTGAAAGGACCCACCCTTGATTTTGACATGGCGGCTACGCCCAATCGGAAACGAGGAACACAAAAGGCAGACTTCCCCTATTCGCTGTCGAATGAATAGGACAGTATCACTTCTGCAACAGGAATGGATGTCATGATAACAAAAAATAGCCGCTTTCGCTGTATGCGTGTGGCCTCAACAGGCATGTACGCCCAGGACCGGTTAACAGAAGAATAATTTAAGAAGTCAGAAACAATCGTGTTCACAAATTGACGGGGCCCGGAGCATTGATTTCTGTTGCGTTCCGGTCCGCGCCGGGTAAATCGCCTCGTTCGACATGGTGTTGACCATTTAATTCATGAAGTCCCTGGCGATCCGGCGTGGGATGTTTCTGAACACTGTCACCGGTTTGCTCCTTCCAGTCAGCCAGCAGCGACCGCATTTGTCCCATGACATCCTGACAGGCCGGATCGTCAGCGAGATTATGAAACTGGGCAGGGTCCTTTTCAATATGGAAAAGCTGTTCAGCCGGTTGCGGCTTAAGCGTTACCTGCTTTTGGGCGTCGGTCAGCTTTCCCTGCTCGGCCATCTCCCAAAGCTCTTTCACCGCGGGAAACTGAAAGTCCGAGCTTTCCCCGCAAACATTATAATCATCCGGCCAGGCGTTCCAGATATAAAGCCAGTCGCCCATACGAACCATGCGCTCATGAAGTTGAAAGACGTGCCAGTTCCGCTCGGCAAACGCAACCTGCCGACTCTGAGCCGTATGGTCGGAAAGCGTCTTCGCAAAGCTGACGCCTTGAACCGTTTCCGGTTTCGCAACTCCCGCCAGTTCCAGCAGCGTCGCAGAAATATCAATCGAACTGACAAGCGATGAAGTGCGTCCCGGCTTTACCCCCGGCCCCAGAATCAGCAACGGCGTCTGGATGCCGCTGCGATACAGATAGGTCTTGCAGCGGGGAAACGGACGACCGTTATCAGAGCAGTAAATCAAATAGGTAGTCTCGCCAATGCCCTGCTGTTGAATCTCCTTCATCAACTCGCCCGCGTAATAGTCCGTCCGCGACACCTCATGATAATACCCCGCCAAATCCTCCCGCGTCATCGGCCCGTCATACAGCATAGCAGGCACCGAAATATCCTCGGGCTGATACGTCGGAGCTTTATCATTAATCTGCCAGTCGCGATGAGCATCGTGAGAAGCAAACCAGAAAAAGAAAGACTTATCTTTCGGGCGATCCCGGAAAATGTCGATCCAGCGTTCCGCACCGGAAGGCTTGCTGTCAATCGCCACGTCAAACCCAAGCTGCGCGGGCTTGCCCATATGATTCTTTCCGGCAAGAACGGTATAATACCCCGCCCGCTTCAGATCCTGCACAAACGTATGCTGATCGGCCGGCAGCGTCACGTGCAGTTCAGGAGCGCCGGTATTGTGTGGATAGCGGCCGGTAACAATCGAATTGCGGCTCGGTGAACACGAACTGATCGTCAGATAGGCATTATCAAAAACAAGCCCCCGACGAGCCATCCGGTCAAGATTCGGCGTCTTCACCCATTCATTGCCGTAACACCCCAAATCATTGGGAGAAATATCATCGGTAATAAAAAAGATAAAGTTCGGCTTGCCGCCCGCACCGGTATCACCAACAACCCCACCGAAGAAAATTAATACAATAACGGCAAACGCCCACCAAATTCGATTCATACGTATTCTTCCCATTCTAAGCAATGATAACGTCTGTTTCCTCCATTATACCCAAAATCGCTCACGCGTCCACCCCCACACCCCTGATAACCGCCAACCGAACAACTCCACCGACCCGTGTAAGTCCGTGCCCGTCCGTGTTAGTCCATAATGCCAACAACTCCCCTTCTCCCCGCATTACCGCTTCATACGGCATAAAAAAACAGGCAAACAACAAACCCAAAAAGATTCCTGAGACTCTTCCCCCGTTGATTGACAGCATTTTTCCGCCACCAGACACCTTGCCATAAGCTATTTTTTTACAAGAAGTTATACGTCGATCAAAAATTTTACCAAGAATCTCCTAAATAATCATTGCACCATATGACGAATAATTGTATTATTACATATAATACAATTTGACTTACTACCTTATGTCGATTGTAACTGAATAAAACACAGGAGCCATTATGACACTTTGGATTCAAATTTCACCCGGCTCGAAAGATCCGATTTACACGCAAATTGTCGAGCAAATCAGTCAGGCCATCTTCAAAGGCACCCTCGCCGTCGGCGACAAACTCCCCCCCGTCCGCAAGCTGGCCACCGAACTGGTCATCAATCCCAACACCGTCGCCAAAGCCTACACCCAACTGGAGCAGGCAGGCCTCGTCAGCACCCGCACCGGCTCGGGAACCTTCGTGCTCAACCCGCAAATGCAAAGCGCCGACGCCATCCAGATCAACCTGCTCACCGAACGGCTCGACTCGGTCATCTCGCAGGCACGCATGCTGGGAGTGAGCTATCAGGATTTTACGGATTTATGCAAGACGCATATCGACCGCTTTTACAACACACAGAAAGGGAGCGAATAGTCATGCCGGAAATGATCATTCAAATACAACAACTCACCAAGTACTACGGCCGCCGCCTCGCCCTGGACCACCTGAATCTCCAGGTCCCCAAAGGCTGCATCTACGGCCTGCTCGGACGCAACGGCTCGGGCAAAACCACCGCGATCAAGCTCATGCTCGGACTGCTCAAGCCAACGACCGGAACAGCCAGGGTGCTTGATTGCGACTGCCGGGCACTCACCCCCGCCGTCCGCGGCCAGGTCGGCTATGTCACCGAGGGCCACCGCCTTTACCGCTGGATGCCGATCGGAGTAATGGAAAAATTCCAGAAAGCCTTTTTCCCCGACCGCTGGAACGGACAGCTATTCGACGAGATGCTGGACTTTTTTGACCTGAGCAAAAAGCAAAAGATCAAATCGCTGTCCAACGGCCAGCGGGCACAGGTCTCACTGGCACTAACCATGGCCCCCGACCCGGATGTCCTGATCATGGACGATCCAACACTGGGCCTGGATGTGGTCATCCGCCGCCAGTTCCTCGAAGGCATGATCCATCTGATCCAGAAAAAGGGAAAAACCATTCTCTTCTCCAGCCATATTCTCGGCGATGTCGAGCGGGTTGCCGACCGCGTTGCCGTCATCGAACAAGGTGTGCTGCGAGCCGATTGCACACTCCAGCAGTTTCGCGAAAGTGTCCGCAAAGTCCATTGTACCTTTGAAAATCAAATCCCCGAAACCTTCGACATCCCCGGCTTATTGCACAAACGGCACAACCACAATCATCTTGAATTAACGCTGGTCGGCACCACCGACGAGCAGATTCAAGAGGCGGCAGAAAGAGCAAACGCCAAAGACTGCAAGATGGTGAATCTGAACCTGGAGGATCAGTTTATCGAGTTCACTGCACGCGAAAAATCAAAACCCCTGTTCCAATGGGAGGTCTAAACCATGAAATTTACGGCACTGTTAAAAAAAGAACTGCGTGAATGTCTGCCCTGGCTGCTGCTGGCCTCGGTCGTCTTCTTCGGTTTTGGAGCCGTCCTTATGAAGGGCGCCCTGTACAACCAGCAATACCGCATCGAACAGGGATACAACCTAAATGAGCCGATGCCGTCGTTTAACCTGTACGAAAGTCAGCGATCCCCGATCAATGAGTTTGGGCCCCTGCTGCTGACAATCGCCATTGCACTGGGCATTGTCCTGGCTGTCCGCCAGTTTCTGCTGCCGGGCTTTTTTAAAACCTGGGCCTTCACCATCCATCGAAGCATTAAGCCCCTGACCATCCTCTGGACGAAATTCACAGCAGCCGCGATAACCTTTACAGCCTCCATCGGACTGCTCTGGATGCTTTTCTACAGCTACGCTGCAGTGCCCGGACGCTTTTTTATCCCCGTTTTCTTTAAAACCTGTCTGGAAGGCTGGATGTACATCCTCCTCGGCGTCACAGCCTATTTCGGCATCGCCCTCTCAGCCCTCAGCACCACGCGATGGTACACAACCCGCCTCTTGGGAGTCGCCGTTGCCTTTGTCGTATTTATCACCGCCCTCTCAACATCCATGCAAACAGCAATGATCTGGACACTCGCCGCAAGCGCCATACTCGTCATTCTGATCGTTCACACATTTCTCACTAGAGAATACTAATAACAGGAGCACCCCATGCAGACCATAAAAACAGTCAATCGAGTTGCCAAACCAATCAAAATTATCACAACATGGTTCATTCTGGCAATACTGGTGATCTTTGTCCAGACGCTGGCAAGCGAACTCTACTGGGAATTTTCTCAGCAGCGCAACCGATCCGAACAGATTGCACGGCAGCTGACCGAACAGGAAAAACAGCAAAAGCAAATCCACGAAGCCCAAAAAGAATTCACACGCGAAGGCCAATTCTATCTCGCCCAGTACAACATCACAACGCCCGGCAAACTGGATAATAAAAGAACCGCCTGGGTGAAAGATCAAAACGGCAATTTCGCGTTCGAAGGCAGCCAGGACGACCTGTCGATGGAGTTCATCCAATGGTATCGAACGGATAATCAGCGATTTCGCTATCAAAACCAACGATTCAACGAACGGGACCTCAAACGGCTCAATTCACCGGACGTCGAGTTCTCACGCCATTACAGCATTCCCATCGTCAACAGCGACAACCGTCGCATCGGCCACTGGTTCTTCAACGCGGACCGGCAAATCTTCGAAGGCTACGCCGTCTCAGGTAAGCATCTTGGATGGATGGGAGCGAACGGCTATACGAAGCAACGCACCGCCGCACAGCCATTCGGCACATGCGTCATGATGGAAAGCTGGGTCGCACCCGACACATTTGACCCCATGATCATCTATCAAGCCCGATACGCCGTTTACCAAATCAACTTCGGCAGCCAACACGTAGACACACTGGCCAAAACCAAAGACGACCCCATCCGGTATATCCAGCATAACAACTGGAAAGAATTCCCCGATTTCAACAACCGCCCCCTGCTGGCCATCGGCACCGAATCCGGCAAACTGTATATCCGCCTGAAAAACCCGGACCAAACGATCGAATCTCAATTGGATGATTACCCCCAGATCGCCGCCGCAGGCGATAGAGTCTGGATCAAGACCCAGGATGTGAAAGGACGCCCCTCTCCATACGACAGGGATGCATATATGCAGTGGTGGAACGAAAACCGCAACAAGCCCAAAGACTGGACCGTGTGCCTCTACGAAGTGACAAATGACGGCGCCCTGCAAAAGAAAAACGAATTCGCCTGGACCCAGCCGGTCGATCAATTCATGGTAATCGATACAGGTAAACCCAACCGCTTCCAAACCGTCACCGCCAGCATTTCATCGCCGGTGCCTGCGTGGATCGTACAGTGTACCGGATACCGGCCCGAATGGCTCCGGGATTTTTTTAAAGCAACCGCCCCCGTCCACCGATTCAGGCTCCCCGTGAATCTGTGCGTGATGACCCTGCTGGCCGTATTAACGTTTCTACACGGCCGACCCCGCCAGACGAACAAGCTGAAACTCGCCGTCTGGGTGCTCTTTGTCTTCCTGTTCAACCTCATCGGCCTGCTGACCTACCTGTCTCTGAACCACACCGCCGTCATCACCTGCACCAACTGCCAAAAACACCGCGGCCTCAGCGCCGACAAATGCACACGATGTGGAACCGAACTGCCCAGCCCCAAACGAAAACAAACGGACATCCTGATACCAATGCCCATTTAAAATGCGTCGTTAACATAAAAAAACAGGCAAAACCGTTCTCATCTTCGGTTTTACCTGTTTTTGTTTGCTAACCACGTGACAGCCCCCGCACGCACTGTCACAGAGTTCTATGTGTTAGGCGCACATCGCCACTTCTTCCAGATCGACTTCCATCAAATGCTCCAGATAGGTGTCGAGTTCTTCAACAGAAAACTGATCGAGGAATTCGGTCTTGGCGCTTTTGTTTAAATCCATGATACAATCGATGATTTCGTATTTGCTCATCCGTGAAACTCCGAAAAGGTCTTATTGGGTATATCCTTAGCAACACATACGATATCGGACAGAAACGCCGTTTTCCTTGAATTCTCTTCCGGTTTCCCCCTTTCAAGTATGATGCCAACGCACTACAATATCTATTATGAACAGCCACGGAATACACTCTATGTATGGATCTGAATTCTCGGACCTTAAACGGTCCAATAATAACCCAACCATCCTGCCGTGACCGATACCAAAAAATTTCAAAAAAATTCAAAATGTGGTATACTGGTGTTTTCAATGAACGGATGAATTTGAAAAGACGCAGAGACATGCTGGATCTGAATGACAATTTATACAACCAACGCCAACAGCGAGATGAGCCCAAACTCAAACGCTGGCGCTACGCCGGGTTGATGCTGACCTACAAATGCCCCGCGGCGTGTCGCTTCTGCTATTACTACTGCGGCCCGCACGCCGGCGGCCTGATGGAAACGCAAACCGCCATCGAGGCGTGGGAAGGCCTGGTCCGCATCGCCGGCGAAAACGCCAAGGTCCACATCACCGGCGGCGAACCCTTCCTCTACTTCGACCGCCTCTGGGACATCCTGCAGCAGGCCAACAGCCTGGGCCTGACACCCGTGGACGTCATCGAAACCAACGCCGGCTGGGCCGTCGATCAAACCGACATCGCCGACAAGCTCAAATGCCTCAACGCCCTCGGCCTCAATCGGCTCAAAATAAGCTGGGACGCCTTTCATGAAGAATTCATCGACCTCGACTCCGTTCGACAGCTGATCACCACCGCTCAAAAGACGCTGGGTCCCGACCGGGTACTCGTGCGCTGGGAAAAACACCTCGAAAACCCCACCGGCATCCGGCAAGCCGACGAAACAGCCCGCACAAAAATCCTGCAAGAAGCCCTCGCCGGCGATCCGTGCCGCTTTACCGGCCGGGCCGCCGACGAACTGGCGCACCTGGCAACGCAATACCCCATCGAGCATTTTCACGAAAAATCCTGTCGAAATGCCCTTTTAAGCGCAAAGGGCGTCCATATCGACCCCGCCGGCAACGTCTTCAGCGGCCAGTGCAGCGGCATGATCGTCGGCAATGTCACCCAGACCCCGCTGGACGAACTCTGGAAAACATTCCAGCCGGACAAATCTGATTTCTGGCGGATTCTTTACAATGACGGCCCAGCCGGATTCCTGGCCGACGCCTGCAAGCAAGGATATCAGCCTAGGGAAAAATACGCATCGAAATGTCATCTTTGCACCGACATTCGCCGTTTTTTCTTTGACAAACACCATTATTCACCGATAATTGGCCCGATTGACTGTTACGGCAAACACTAATTTCGCGATGTGGAGTATTCTTGGCGAAAAGTAATGATACAACCAGCTACGACACGATTCTGGGACGCATTGTCGTGGACCAGAAATTGTGTACGGAAGAAGAGGTCAACCTCTGCAAAGAAGAGCAGAAGGCCCGCGCCTCCGACGATCCGGCCACACTGGAGCGGATGCTCCTCGAAAAACGCTACATGACCAAATCCCAGGTCTTGCGTGTCCGCGAGATCGTTCGCGAAAGCAAGGACGCCTCCGGCCAGATTCCCGGCTATAAAGTCCTGGGCAAGCTCGGTTCCGGTGCAATGGCCGTGGTGTACAAGGCCAAACAGCTCTCGCTGGACCGCGTGGTCGCCGTCAAAGTCCTGCCGAAGAAATTCGTCCAGAAATCCGACTACGTCGAGCGGTTCTACAAAGAAGGCCGCATCGCCGCCAAGCTCAATCATAATAATATCGTGCAGGCCATCGACGTTGGTGAAGTCGGCGGGCTGTATTATTTCGTCATGGAGTTCGTCGAGGGCAAGACCCTGTACGACGATCTGTCCAAGGGCAAGATTTTCGACGAAACCGAAGCCCTCGAGATCATCCTGCAACTGGCCCATGCCCTCGGGCACGCTCACTCGCTGGGACTGATCCATCGCGACGTCAAGCCCAAAAACATCATGATCAACAAAGACGGCGTCGTCAAGCTGGCCGACATGGGTCTGGCACGCGAGACGTCCGACATGAAAGCGGCCAAACACGAACAGGGCAAAGCGTTCGGCACGCCCTATTACATCGCCCCCGAGCAGATTCGCGGGCTGGTCGATATTGACGGACGGGCCGACATCTACGCCCTGGGCGCGACGCTGTTTCACATGGTCACCGGCCGGGTGCCCTTCGAGGCCAATACCCCCTCGGAAGTCATGAAAAAGCACCTGAAAGAGCCGCTGACCCCGCCGGACCATATCAATACCGCCCTGTCGGCGGGCGTCTCCGAAGTCATCGAGGTCATGATGGCCAAAGACCGCGACGAGCGGTATAAAACGATGCAGGAGGCGATTCCCGATTTGCAGGCGGTCCTGGAGGGCCGGCCGCCCCTGCAGGCACGACAGAAATTTAACGTCGAGGCATTGGGCGAGCTGGAAGAGGGTATGGCGATTGAAACCCACGGCCCCGGCAGTAAAGGATATTATTCCGAAGAAGTTGTTACAAAATGGAAGATCGGCGTTTTTGTTCTGACCGCAATCGTGGTGATCCTGCTGCTGGTCATCGCAATGCAGTTGATGGGAAAGTAACGCCCCCTGCAAAACCGCCGTGGAGCTTGGTCTTAGAAGGCGCTTGCCATGGCAAAAAAAGCAAATAACACGAAGGAGCGGATTCTCGATACCGCCACCAACCTGTTCAGCACTCACGGGTACGGGGGAACGGCCATCGACGATATCCTGTCGGCCGTCGGCATCACCAAAGGCGCCTTCTACCACTATTTCAAAAGCAAAGACGCCCTGTGTGAAGCGATTGTGGAAATCGCGGTGACACAATACCACGCGCTGGCCGCCTCTATCCAGGACCAGCCGCCCGATTCCGACCAGCTGCATGACTGGCTGGAGATGCTGATGCAAAAACAGGCGTCGGGCCAGTGGCTGTACTGCCGACTGCTGACGCGGCTGTCGATCGAAGCGGTCGAGCTCAACGCGGCGATCCAAAATCAACTGCAAACCTTCTGGCTGTGGTGCCAGAGCCTGTTCGAAACGCTGATCCGACGGGCGATTCAGGACAAGCCAACCGCCAAAACCGTCGACCCGGCCGCGGCGGCACGGCTGTTCATCGCCGCCCACTTCGGCGCCCTGTGGCTGGACCGATGCGCCCCGGCCAAAGAGGATCTGACCACCGTCTGCGAAACGCTGCTGCGCCAGATCACCCGCTAAGCCTCATTTAACCCCGTCAACTCGGTTGAGGGGGGTCGGCCCCGACGAAACACCGGTCACGTTATCAAACGCTAAACCAGCTGCGACACCGACGCTTCCAGCTTGTCAAACACCGCCTGCAGGGTTTCCTGACGCTTGCGCAACGCGGCCTTGAAGTCACGCGTATCGGTGTGGGAAATCTCGTTGCCAAGCTCCAAAAGGCTGCTCTTGACCACATCGTGCAGGACCGTGAGTTCCTCATCCGTAAATTGAACCGCATCCATGGCACATCTCCTAAATCATCGTTGCCACTAAAACAGTGAATAAGCACGCTACCTTTATTATACGCACGCAACAAAAAGTTCGGCCACAGATTGTTCCAAGAATACAGGAATGTATGAATACATGAACTCAAGGACTCAAGCATGTGAAATCGGCTCCTTCGGCTGTACTCCGGATGATGCGGTGTGTCAAATTGGGTTTGAATGGGTTTGTTTTTCTTTATATTTCATTAATATTGCTCCTCCTTTTTTCGCCTAACCTATTTAAATTTAATTATTTATAATTGTTAAGAAACTATTAAAAATGGGTTTGTTTTGCATAATAAGCAACCGCAGATTACACGGATTTTCGCGGATTTTACCATGGGGGCCCTGAAGAACGTGACGTTTTACGGTATGTTTCATTATTTAAGCTCCTTTATCTAATTATTATGTAATTATATAACAATTTGCTTATTTTGTCCACGGATATATATGGATTTTCTGCAATTTTTTGGGTTTTGACAGAATTTACGGGATACAGTGGATTTACACCCATTTGTAGAAATAAAGCCAGTTGTTGCTCTATATATTCGTCTTTTTATAAAAAATGTAAGATAATTTTACATTTTTTATTGAACCAGACGCCTTTTTCTCGTATATTTAATATATATAACTCGGCCATACTTAAGAAAGACATGTTTTTTGTCGATAACAAGTAAAATATTATTACACGGAGAAGCGGTTGGCAGGGAAGTCTAAAAAGCATGATTCAGTGCAACTGAAGAATATTCAAAGCTTAGTGAGAGCTGGGCAGTATGTCCTGACTGACCATGCTTTTGAGCCAATTCAAGAGGGCGATATAGATTTAAACGATTTCGAATGTAGTGTGAAAAATGGGGTGATTACAAAAGTCCAGAATGATGAAATGAAAAATTCTAAAGATGGCAAAAAATACACAATCGTTGGTCCAACTTTTAACGGTTTACCGATTGCTTCAACAGGAAAAATTATTAATGAAGGAGCCGAGGATGATTACCTATTAATCACTATAAACATCGCTTTTTAGAGGAGAAAATAAAATGAAGTGTTCAAAATGTAAAGAAGGCGAAGTTAAAAAAGTAACTATTGAAAAGTATCAAGCAAGACTCAAAGGGATTTCTTTTCCTGTGGACAATGCAGAGATTGAAAAATGCGATAGCTGTGATGCTGAATTGTATAGTGCAAAGGAAATTCGAAGATGGGAACAACTATTAGATGAGCATTTAATAACAAGTGGTTTAATATTAAGCCCAACACAGATAAGTAGCATAAGAGAAAACCTCGGATTGAATGTTTTGCACTTTGCAAAGCTTTTAGGCGTAACAAGACAATCGGTTTACGGTTGGGAAAATGACAATGCTAAACCACTTTCAATCGGACCGACTAGTTTACTGTTGTCTTTACTTCTCGAAGAGAAAAGCGGTAAGATTGATGGGATTGTCGATTTTCTGGTTAAATCAGCAAAAGCAAGAGGGATTGATTTGCCAAAGACACAAGACGATAAGCCAAATTACATATTTCCAAAAAATCGATTGAGAACCCTTCCCACAGGAAGTCCTGGGTTTTGTGTTTAACAATCTTTAAACTAAATATACTTCTAAAAAGGTAAAGGTATGATAGTAACTTACTATTCTTATAAAGGCGGTGTAGGCAGAACTTCAGCTTTAGCTAATATTGCTTGTTTAATGAGTAGCGACCCTGATCATCCTCAGAAAGTACTACTGTGGGACTTTGATTTAGAAGCTCCAGGACTACACAAGCTTTTTCGCCCCAAAGACTTTCGAGAGTATGGTTTTATAGATATTGCACATCAATATGCCGAAACAGGAAAGATTGCAGACATTAATGGCTATATATACGAATCTATAATTCCCAATGTCTTTGTTCTGCCAGCATCGGGACAAATTGACAATTCGTATTGTAATAAATTGCAAGCGATAAATTGGCTTAGTTTTTTTGATTCTAACCCAAAAGAAAAAGGACATTTTTTCAAAACGATTTTGGATAGTATCAATAGCAGAGAGGGAGAGGATGCTTTTGATTATATTTTGGTTGACAGCAGGACGGGACTGAATGATCAAGCAGGAATCTGCACAGAGGTTCTATCTGACCTGCTCGTTATCCTGTTTAGGCTAAGTAAACAGAATTTTGATGGCTTGGATCACTTAGTACCAGCTATAAAATCTCAACTAAAAGTTAGAGATAAAGAAAAAGTTGATATACTCCCCGTTGCTTCACAAGTTGGGTTGGCTGCATCTCAGAAGTTAGTTAGCGACTACAGGAAGCACGCACAAGAGATTTTCAAAAGCAAGATTCTTTATTATATCAGATTTGACCAAGATCTCGTTAATAATGAAGAGTTGTTATGTTTAAATGAAAAAATAGGAGAACTCTGGCCAACTCCTCCTATTATCGATGATTACAAAAAGATATGCGACGAAATAAGAAAAAGAAACGAAAACGATTCTAAAACGCAACAAAATAAGCTAGAAAAATTATTGGAACAAGATGATCAGACAACAGCAATTCCATTAATTAAGGATTTACTTAGAAAAAGACCATTCTTAAGATTTGCATGGCTGGCATTACAAAATATTTCGCCCGTCAAGTCAGACCAAGAAGAGTTTATGAACATTGTACAAGACATCAAAAAAAGATATGAAAACAATCATTTCGCATATAAATGGCTTGGAGATTATTACATAAATCAAATACAAGACACTCAAGAACGAGACACACGCAATACATACCTATCCAATGCAATCACAGAATTTCAGGATGCATTGTCATGCGCACCAAAGCCTGACAAAGTTCCTATTTTGAGACAGCTTTCTAAAATTAAATCTTCTCAGGGAAATATAGAGGAAGCGATTAATTTATTAAAGAATGCCAAAGAAATCTTGCCTGAAAATAATCAAATTGCATTGGATTATTCTCTGCTTTATATAAGAAGAGGTTCGAATTATTTCACATTAGCTTGTCAAGAATTGGAAAACATGCCTAAGGAAATAATGCAAAAAAATTGGTATTTAACCTATCTCTATGCTTATTTGGGGGAAAAAGAAAAAGCGTCTCGATGCCTTGAATGGCTTGAGGAGAAAGGACATACAGGTTTGCCATTTAAACTTCAAAAAGCATACGTTTTGTTGTTAGAAGGTGATAAAGATGAAGCTTTAGAATTGGTTCCTAAAAAAATAAATGATGTAATGGAATTAGCCAATTGGGCAGAATTTTATTTGTGCGCAATGGAATTTAACCTCGCATTAGAATTAATTAATAAGTCAAAAAATAAACGCGAAATCAGGAAACATAAATCTGAATATAAACATATCGAAACTTTAATAAATTTCTTTAAGCAAGACACTAAAGACATAGAAAAAGAAAATGTTATCAAAGCATGGCAAGACTATTCAGATCCTTGGAATTTTAGAGAATTATTGTTTTTCAAAGAACTATGTTTGAAAAGAAAAAAGATCCCTAAAGGGAAAATAGATATTATTGAGGAATTAATAAGAAGACAAGACCTATTTGATCTCAAAACATCTCAAAGAAAACGAGAGATTCGTCTTGTCGTTGAAACATTTTTTTAAATATCTACAGAAAAAGGAATTTCTATGCAAGAACGGATTCGGCCACCGCCCCAAGTCATAAAAAAAGCTAATGACAAAAGTGCGAGTTTTGCCATTAGCCAAATCAAAATTTTGTTGCGATGCATGCATATTACATGTCCTGCATCATTCCGTCAAATTTTTATTTTAAATAAAGGACAAAATATGTCTAAACGTAAAGAAACAGTAACAAGAGTCATCGATGGTGATACTTTTCTCACAAAGTCCCGGACAAAACCTATCAGGCTTGCGAATGTTAATGCGCCTGAAAAAGGTTGCCGGGGTGGTAAAACGGCGACCAATCAGCTTAAAACACTCATCCAAGGCAAAAAAGTTGAAGTTAATACGGTTGCCCGGGATGTTTACGGTAGATCGGTTGCCAATGTCAAAGTCGATGGTAAATCGGTTAATAATATTGTTAAAAAGAATGTTAAGAAATAGGAGTATTATATAATGTCACATTATTATGTTAACAAAAACGCTCAGAGCAACGGCGACCATGAAGTCCACAAGTCAGGTTGTAGCTTTATGCCTGACGAATCCAACCGGAAGTATTTAGGGGACTTTGATAGCTGTGCTCCCGCTGTTCGGGAAGCAAAGAAAACCTATCCCCAATCCAACGGTTGCTATTACTGTTGTAATCCGTGTCACACATCGTAAGAGATGTACAACAGTCGGGTGAGTACGTTCACCCGACTGTTTTTTATTCCAGCACCTCGCCTCTCAGGGAGATTGTGATGTCTTTGATTTGCAGGTCCGTGCCGGCCAGTTCGACGGCGGCTTGCGCCATCATGCCGAGGCCGCTGCAGCAGGGAACTTCCATGTGGACGACGGTGAGGGATTTGGGTTTAGCCGTCGTGAGGATGTCGGCGAGCTTTTCGACGTAACCTTCTTTGTCATCGAGTTTGGGGCAGGCGATGGCGATGGCCTTATCCTTCAAGAGCGTATTGTGAAAATCGCCCATGGCGAACGGAACGCAGTCGGCGACGAGCATGATATCGGCGCGGGCGAAATAGGGCGCATTGGGCGAAACGAGTTTGAGCTGGACCGGCCACTGGGCCAGTTGGGAGGCGACATCGCCCTGCTTTGCGGATGCCCCCGCGGCGGGTTTGGCGAAATTCATCATCTTCATGCCGGGACAACCGCCGCCGGCGGGTTTGGCGGCCTGCTTTTCGAATTGCGCCTTGTTGGCGGCCAGTTCCTGCAGATACTTTTCCGTGGCGGCTTCGTCAAACTCGGCGGCGTCGCGCTGCTCGATGGCGATCGCATCGACCGGGCAGCAGCCCAGGCAGGCGCCGAGGCCGTCGCAGTAGATCTCGCTGACGAGCTTGGCCTTGCCGTCGATCATCTGGATCGCGCCTTCGGCGCAGGCGGAGACGCATTTGCCGCAGCCGTTACATTTTTGTTCGTCAATTTTGACTATGTTGCGTATTGCCATAGATTGCCTCATTTTTTTGCCACGAATTAACACTAATTTACACTAATAATTTTTTTATCTATTCGTGTTTCATTCGTGTTAATTCGTGGCTAAACTCTTGTTTTCGTTTTTACGCTAAAATTTCGGCCAGGTCTTTTTCCGGGGTGGTTACCGGGGCGATGTTGAAGTTTTCGACCAGGACGTTGAGTACATTCGGTCCGACGAAGGCCGGCAGCGAGGGTCCGAGCTTGATATTTTGGATGCCGAGGTGCAGCAGGGTCAGCAGGATGCAGACGGCCTTTTGTTCGTACCAGCTGAGGACCATCGAGAGTGGCAGATCGTTAACGCCGCACTCGAAGGCGCCGGCGAGCGCGACGGCAATCTGGATCGCCGAGTACGCATCGTTGCACTGGCCGATATCGAGCAGCCGCGGGATGCCGCCGATGTCGCCGAAGGGCAGCTTGTTGAAGCGGTATTTGCCGCAGGCCAGCGTCAGGATGACGCAGTCGTCGGGGACGGCCTGGGCGAGGTCGGTGTAGTAGTTACGGCCGGGTTTTGCGCCGTCGCAGCCGCCGATCAGGAAGAAATGGCGAATCTTGCCGGCCTTGACGGCGTCGATGACGGTGCCGGCGACGCCCATCACGGCGTTATGGCCGAAGCCGATGGTGATGGTTTTTTCTTCGGCATCTTCGGCGAAACCGTCGGCGGCCAGTGCGGCGTTGATGACCGGGGTGAAGTCCTTGTCGGCGATGTGTGTCACGCCGGGCCACGCCACCAAACCGGTGGTAAAGATACGCCCCTGGTAGGTTTCTTTGGGCTTTTGGATACAGTTGGTGGTCATCAGAATCGAACCGGGGAAGGCGTCGAATTCGGCTTTCTGGTCCTGCCAGGCGCCGCCGTAGTTGCCGACGAGGTGGCTGTATTTTTTCAGGCCGGGATACGCACAGCACGGCAGCATTTCGCCGTGGGTATAGACGTTGACGCCCTTGCCGTCGGTCTGGATGAGCAGCTGCTCGAGGTCTTTGAGGTCGTGGCCGGAAACGAGAATCGCCTTGCCCTTGACGGGGGTAACGCGAACGACGGTCGGCTCGGGATGGCCGTAAGCAGTGGTATTGGCTTCGTCAAGCAGGCCCATGACCTTGAGGTTGACTTCGCCGACCTTCAGTGCCATCGCCACGAGCGGGTCCACTTCCGTCGCGGCCGGTGTGGTCAGGAAGTTGAGCGCTTCGTGGAAGAAGGCGTAGACGTCGTCGGCTTCGATGCCGAGAACTTTGGCGTGGTCGGCGTAGGCGGCGGTGCCCTTAAGGCCGTAGAGGATCAGTTCCTGCAGGCCCGCGACATCGGGGCCGAGCGTTTCGAGGCGTTTGGCGAGGCTGATATCGACGGCCTGGGCGAGCATGTCGCCGCGGGTGGCGGGTACGGCCCACGCGGCGGGGCCGGTGAGTTCGTCGGTGCCGCCGGCTTGCGTATAGAGCGATTGGGCCTGGGCGAGAACGTCACCGGCTTTGGCGACCAGTGCTTCGAGGCGAACCGGGTCGAAGTTGACGTTGGTGACGGTGGTAAACAATGCCTCGGTCACGAAGTGGTCGATGGTGCGGTCGGCGGCGCCCAATTTGCCCGCGGCGCAGGCGTATTGGGAAATGCCGGTAGCGGCATACACCAGCAGGTCCTGCAGTTCGGCGGCTTCCGGCGTTTTGCCGCAGACACCCATTTTGTCGCAGCCTTTGCCTCCGGCGGTTTGTTCACATTGATAACAGTACATGGCGCTGTCCTTTCGAATTTTATCGTTTCTTTCAGTCGTATATTCTGGATTCCCGTCTGCACGGGAATGACAACTTGTAAGGTGTTTTCATATTATTCTGACTTTGAACGGATCATCGTCAGCAGCATTTTGAATTTTTGCTGCGCGGTCACCGCGTGGGGGATGTTGGCGGGCATAATGATGATCTGCCCGGTTTCCACCGTGTGTTCGGCGTTGTCGATGGTAATGACGCCCTGGCCATCGACGACCTGAACGACAGCGTCAAAGGGTGCGGTGTGCTCGCTGAGTCGCTGGCCGGCATCAAAGGCAAACAGCGTCAGGGTGCCGGCGGGTTTGTCGAGCAGGGTTTTGCTAACCACGGAATCGGCAGCGTATTCGATCAGTTTTTCGAGAGCGGCGGGCCGGCCGAAGCAGGCATCAAGATGAGTGGTCTGTTTTGTCATTTTAGCTTTTATCCTTTTCGGTTGAAAGAAATTCTTTCAAGGTTAATTCCTGTAAATACCCGGCGATCTGTTTTTGCAGCTGGGCCATTTTCGGATGCGCGGGGCATTTGCCTTTCAGCGGGCATTTGAAACCGCCCAGCAGGCATTTGTTCACCATCACCGGGCCCTGCACGGCCTCGATAATGTGGCGAAATTCGACTTTTTCGGGGGGTTGGGCTAATTTCCAGCCACCCCTGGGGCCCATGACGCTGGCGACGATGCCGACATGTGCCAGTTTTTGCAGAATTTTGCAGGTTAACGCATAGGAGACCTGCGTTTCTTTGGCTAAAACTTTCGCCGAAAGCGTCTTTTCACTGCCATAAGCGGCGGTCAAATGGGCCGCCAGCCGAAAAGCGTAATCTGTGTCGCGTCGAATTAGTTCCATTTTTTTATCGTCCTGTTTTTGTTCTCATTGCCTTAGTAAGACTAATATAGTCCTACTTATGTTCAAAGTCAACCCTTTGTTCAAATTTTTTTGAAATTTATGATTATTCGTCTCCAAACAGGCTTTCTGCGTATTAAAACCATCTGGCGTCCGATAATCGCTTGAGATACCGTAAACCAAGCGGAATATCACTTATTCTATCGAGACAGGGGTTTTTACCTTAATCAGCCTTAGGTATTTGCCGACCTGTTAATTGGGTATATTTCGGCGACTGACACCATTCAGAAAAAGCATCTATTTTCAGAATCTATTGTGAGAGCAGGATATGGGTCTAAAAGAAACGGACACATCCAACAACAAAAAGGTCTTCTGCCGGCCATACGCGATGGTTTTGCTGACGCTGATTCCCCTTCTTTTCAGCCTGTCTATTCTGTATCTTAACCTGAGCCGCATCATCAAAAGCGATATTGAGCACCAGAAGAGTCGTATGGAGCAGTTACAGGAACGCGTGATTGTTTCCGAACTGCAAGCGCGCATTGAAACGGCTTACTCCATCGTCGAGCACTATTACTGCAATCAACTGGGGCAAGATGCCTGCAAGGAGGCTTTGAGCAATCTTCACTTCGACAACAATAACTATGTGTGGGTTCATCAACTTTCACCGGATCGTCTTGACAGCGCGATCATGCTGGTTCATGCGGAAAAACGACTCATCAATCAGGATTTGTCGGGAATGATCGATCTTGATCGCGTGGATTCGCTGTATCGAAACGGCGCCATTATCTCCAAAAATTCACCCGACGCCTCATCGACCCAGCCAACCAATATCTTTGAAAAGTTCAACGAAGTCTGCCTGGAAAAGGGGAGCGGCGTTGTTCCATATTACTGGCCCAAAATTGTGAACGGCCAAGCGGGTAAAACCGGTTACCTGAAGGTTTCTTATGTGAAATATTTCCCGGCGTGGAACTGGGTTCTCGGAGCGGGCGCGTATGCCGATCATATCGATCACGCCGTCCAAGTCGAACAAGCCGCCATTGAACAAAACGCCCGCGATATCTGGCGTGTGATTATGCTGTCCTTTATTTGCATCGGACTGGGTGTCTCGATTATCGCCTTCCTGGCGTCGAGTACTTTTTCCCGGCAAATGCTGAAGAACGAACGTAATATCCGCCAGGCTAAACAGGAAGCATCTCGTAATGAGCATCTTTTCCGCACCCTGATATCACATCTTCCCCAGAAGATTTTACTGAAAGATGTTGACTCCCGATTTGTTTATTGCAATGAAAAGTATGCCGAAGCCGCCGGTTTATCCATTGACGAATTGATTGGGAAAACGGACTACGATCTGTACCCGCAAGACAAAGCCACGTTGTACATTCACAGTGATCGCATTGTGATTGAATCCGACACGACCACCGAGAATTTTTTTCGTCACCTGGAGTCAGACGCTGAATACATCACGCGTATCTTAAAAACAGCGGTTAAAGATGAAACCGGACAGGCCGAAGGTGTTTTGTGTGTATTTGAGGATTTCACCGAACGTATCCAGATGGAAGAAGGTTTAAAAAAAGCGGTCGCAGAACTGGAAACCAGCAATCAACAACTGAAAGAGATGCAATCGCAACTTGTGCAAAATGAAAAGCTGGCGTCCATCGGTCAACTGGCCGCGGGCATTGCTCATGAAATCAACAATCCCATGGGATTTGTCAGCAGCAACTTCTCAACGTTAAAAAAATACATCGCCTGCATCATGACGATGTGCGAAGTCTATGATCAGTTACTAAGCTCTCTTGAATCCACCCCCTCGCTTGACCTCGCCACAGAACTCAAGAAAATCCAGGGCGTCCGGGAAGAAATGCAAATTGATTATATTTTCGAGGACATCCCGGAGCTCTTCAAAGATTCGAGCGAAGGGATGAAGCGGGTTACACAGATTGTCAAAAATCTACGCGATTTCTCACGGATTGACCAGGTTGAAGATTTCAGTTTCTGCGATCTTACCGAGGGCATTCAATCGACCCTGGTCGTTTCCAAAAACGAATTAAAATATGCCGCGGACGTCATCACGAACTTCGCCGAGATTCCGGAAATTTATTGCAACAGCGGACAATTGAACCAGGTCTTTCTGAATATTCTCGTGAACGCCGCCCAAGCGATTGACCACCAGGGGCGACCGGACAAAGGAACCATTGAGATCAAAACGTCATGCGATGACAGCTTTGTGATCTGTCAAATCAGCGATAACGGGCCGGGGATTCCCCAAGACAACCTTTCACGGATCTTCGACCCCTTCTTTACGACAAAGCCAGCCGGCAAAGGAACCGGACTGGGTTTGAATCTGTCGTACGACATTGTTGTTAATAAGCACAAGGGACAGTTGCTGGTTGACAGCCAGGCCGACAACGGAACCACGTTTACGATTAAAATACCCGTTAACTTACAGGAACTTATAAACGAAACAGAGGTCATAAAAAATGATTGCGAACCCAACCGTCTTATTTGTTGATGATGAAATTCGGATTCTCCGAAGTATCAAGCGTCTTGTCTTCGGAAAAGAGTTCACGTCTCTTTTTGCCAACAACGGCAGTGAAGCGATTGAGATACTTGCCAAGAACGAAGTGCATGTTCTGGTGACTGACATGCGGATGCCCGGCATGTCCGGGCTGGAGTTGCTGCGCGCGGTCAAAGAAGATTCTCCGCATATCGCCCGCATTGTCCTGAGCGGTTACACACAAGTCACGACACTGCTGACTGCGATTAACCAAGGCGAGATAATGCGGTATATCATCAAGCCGTGGGAAGACGAAGAAGAACTGCTGGCGGCGATTGACGACGGCTTCACGTATTGCGAAAGCGCTCTGCAAGCTCAGGGCTCTGCAGAAGCTCACTAACCCTGCACTTTCAAATTCTCGGGCATGGCGGCGATAAAGTCTCGGATTTCGTCGCGGACGCGGCGGAACTCGGCGGTAATTTGTTCGTCGGTGCCAATGACGAATGACGGGTCGTCAAACTGGTGATGAATCATTTGGGTCTGTTTGGGATAGAGGGGGCAATGCTCTCTGGCGTTGTCACAGACGGTGATGACGTAGTCGAAATCCAGACTGGCATATTCGTCGAGATGGTTGGAGGTGTGATCGGAGATATCCACGCCCGCTTCGGCCATGATCGCGACGGCCCGTTCGTTGATACCATGGGGATTGACACCGGCGGAAAAGGCCTCGATGCAGTCGGATTTTAAGCGGCGGGCCCAGCCTTCGGCCATCTGACTGCGGCAGGAATTGCCGGTACATAAAAACAAGACATTCAATTTCTTTTTATCAGCTTCCATTTGTTTTCCTTTATTGTATGCGTTAGAGTTGTTCGCAAACAACCTCTTCTCTATGTTGTCCCTCCGGGACTCATCACAAAAGAATCCATCTTCCCCGGGGTTTACACCCCGGGCTATTATATTACACCCCTTCGGGGCTAAACCTGGAAGTCGAAATCTACTTTCCGGGGGCTTACGCCACCCGGCTAATTAACTTTCGTCCCTTCGGGACTCAAAAAAGAAAACATCATTTTCCCGGGGTTTCACCCCGGGCTATTATATTCTACCCCTTCGGGGCTGAACCTGAAAGCCAAAATCCAGTTTCTGCGTCGCTCTGCGAGCTACGGCGAAACAAGTACGCCGTTGCGGCTCATTGACTTTCGTCCCTTCGGGGTGAGATTTTCGACCACCCAATTATGGCCCGTATCCATCCTATCGTAAATATTCACCGCGGGCAAGGGGCATTTCTGTTAGAAAACCGTGAAATCCCGGCCGTTTTCTGTCCTGAACAATATTTATTTTCAATTTTTTCACCAGTGGATATAATAGGAATCGGCCTGCAGCCGATACTTTTTAAATAGATTCCTCCACTTCGGTCGGAATGACAATAAAGAAAGGCCAAACTAAGACTCTTTGCGGGAGAAATGCAATGAAGATCGGAACGATTCGTGAGACGAAACGTCATGAATACCGGGTGGGTCTGACGCCGGCGTGTGCGAGCGCCTATATCAAGCGTGGACATGAAGTTTATGTCGAAGCCAGTGCCGGCAGCAACGCGGGATTTCATAATGACGAGTACCGACACGTGGGAGCGGTTGTCGAAGCCAACCGCAACCGGATTTTCGATGAATGCGATATGATTGTGAAGGTCAAGGAGCCGCAAGTCGATGAGATTGACCATTTTCGCGAAGGGCAGATTCTCTACACGTATCTGCATCTGGCGGCTTCGAAAGAATTGACGGAGGCACTGATGGCCCGAAAGGTCAAAGCGGTTGCCTACGAGACGATTGAAACGGCGGACGGTAACCTGCCGTGTTTGGTGCCGATGAGCGAGATCGCGGGACGGCTGGCGGTCCAGGAAGGTGCCAAGTATCTGGAAAAGCCGTTCGGCGGACGCGGGATTTTGCTGGGCGGCGTACCGGGCGTGCGTCGAGGCAGAGTCGCGATTCTCGGCGGCGGTATTGTCGGAACGAATGCCTGTAAGATCGCCGTGGGCATCGGGGCCGACGTGAGCATTCTCGATATCAACGCGCGGCGGCTGGCATATCTGGATGACATTTTCGGCTCGTCGATCAATACCCTGTACAGTAATGACGCCAACCTTGAAGCGGCGTTAAGAGAAGCCGACGTTGTGATCGGCGCGGTGCTGGTTCACGGCGCCAAATCTCCGAAGCTGATTCATAAGGAGCATCTGGCATTGATGAAACCCGGCGCGGTGATTGTGGACGTCGCGGTCGATCAGGGCGGTTGTGCGGAGACGACGCATCCGACGACGCATGACGACCCGATTTATAAAATCGACGGGATCGTTCATTATGCGGTGGCGAATATGCCCGGCGCGGTGGCGCTATCCTCGACGATTGCCCTGACCAGCGCCACTTTACGGTATGGGTTGGCGATTGCCGAACACGGTCTGGAAACCGCCTGCACGAAAAACGAGGCACTTAAAAAAGGTATCAACCTGTATCTGGGCCAGTGCGTGTATGAACCAGTGGCCCAAGATTTGGAAATTGCGTATACTTCCCTTGACGAAATCGCACAAACATGGTAATCAAGAAACACAGATTTGAAATAAGGATTTATACAAGATTTATTATATTGCCCTTTCAGGGCGTTGTCTTTTGCCATGTTTTCAAATCCCGGGGCGTTGCCCCGGGCTATAATATATTGGCCTTACAGGCCGAAATTATGTAAAATCTACAGTTTGTCAACATTCAATAAAGGAAACAGACGATGAAACGACCTTTGGTTTTGTTCAGCACATTTCTTTTGAGCCTTTGTCTTTCTAACGCATGGGGCGATGTGACACTGCCGGCGATTTTCGGTAATCATATGGTGCTCCAGCAGAAAAAATCGGTGGCCGTCTGGGGCTGGGCCGAGCCGGGCGAAGCCATCAAGGTCAAAGGCGACTGGCAGTGGTTTGCGGCCTCGACGAAAGCGGATGCGGACGGCAAGTGGAGCGTTAAAATCCGCACGCCGAAAGCGGGCGGACCGCATACGCTCACCATCACGGGCAATAATGAAATCGTTCT
This sequence comes from Anaerohalosphaeraceae bacterium, assembly GCA_963675155.1. Taxonomy (GTDB): domain Bacteria; phylum Planctomycetota; class Phycisphaerae; order Sedimentisphaerales; family Anaerohalosphaeraceae; genus 4572-13. Next base: position 4,487,561 of record OY775912.1, read on the forward strand.
GGACGATGTCTTGATGGGCGAGGTCTGGATTTGTTCAGGGCAGTCCAACATGGAATTCACGCCGCGATGGCTGGGCGACGAATCCAATCTCAAGACGGTTGCCGAATCAGCGAATCCGCAGATTCGACTGTTCGAAGTGGCGAACGAAATTTCAACCACTCCCCGCCAAGACTGTGAGGGAAGCTGGACGCTTTGCGAACCGGAGACTGTCATGGATTTTTCAGCCGTCGGATATTACTTTGGCAAAGAGCTGAACGAGGCATTGGATGTCCCGATTGGACTGATCTCTTCAAACTGGGGCGGCACCCCTGCGGAGACCTGGACCCGACGCGAAGCCCTGCTGCCATTCGAGCAATTTGCTGAAAAGCTGGATTATCTCAAAGACCCGGTCACAGCCAGTTCAAAGCTGAAGGCCACCTTTGAACAAGCCATGGTCAACTGGGAAAACGAACTGGCAGCACTGGACGAAGGCACCCGCGACGGGTGGCAAACGCCGGGACTTGATGAGTCCGACTGGACCGACATGGAGCAGCCCGGGAAATGGTCACAGAGCGAAACTGAATTGAAAGACGTTGACGGGATTGTGTGGTTCCGGCGAACGACGAATCTGCCGCCGTCCTGGGCGAAACATGACTTGGAACTCCATTTGGGACCAGTCGATGATATTGACACGGTATGGGTCAACGGCGTTAAGATCGGCACCACGACAGACAGTTGGATCGTTCCGCGGAAGTATCTCATCCCGGCGTCTGTTTTGAAAGTGGGCAAAAATACCATCGCCGTCCGTATCATTGACAACCAGGGTGACGGCGGCTTTGCCAGTGACAATGCCGACGACATGCGCATCGGACCCGCGGGCGCCGACGTAAAAGCCTGTGCGACGCTGGCCAAGACATGGAAGTATAAAATCAGCCACCAGGGCCGTATTCCCAACGCACCGCAGTCGACACTCAGGATCGATCAGAATTCACCGACAACCCTGTATAACGGGATGCTCGCCCCGCTGATTCCGTTCCGGATTGCCGGGGCTATCTGGTACCAGGGCGAAGCAAACCGGAACGAGTCGATTCTGTATCGCGAGTTGTTCCCGGCGATGATTTCCAACTGGCGTCAGGACTGGGGTCAGGGGAAATTCCCGTTCTATTTCGTGCAGATTGCTCCGTTTGAGTACAACGATTCGTTCAGTTCCGGGGGGCTGCGTGAGGCGCAGATGATGACGCTGGATAAGTTGGACAACGTCGGGATGGCGGTCACGATGGATATTGGTGAAGCGAAAGATATTCATCCGAAGAATAAAGTCGATGTGGGCAATCGCCTGGCCCGATGGGCACTGGCGAAGACCTATAAGAAAAAAGGGATTGTTTATTCGGGACCGTTGTATAAGTCGATGAAGATTGAAGGCGATAAGATCCGGCTGTCGTTTGATTATGTGGATGGCGGATTGATGGCGAAAGACGGAGACCTGACAGACTTTACAATTGCCGGCGAGGACCGGAAATTCGTGAAAGCCAACGCGGTGATTGACGGCGGAACGATTGTCGTGTCCAGTCCGGCAGTGAAGAATCCGGCCGCGGTTCGCTACGGGTGGGCGGACTGGTGTCAGCCGAACCTGTTTAACAGTGCAGGGCTTCCGGCCTCGTCGTTCAGGACAGACGACTGGCCACTGTAAATTTAAAATATCACAAGTCCGACATGAAAAAACCTCTTATAAAGTATGGCGTATTTGCAACGATTACTTTTTTTGTAATTGTCCTTATCGGCCCTGAGATATATAGTCTCTGGGGTTCACCGCAAATTATCTTTGCCAACCAAAGTCGCGATGGACTAAACAATGTAACTCTAAGCGGCACAGGTTTTGAGAAAGTCATTGACTGGATTCCGCCCAAAACGACAAGGATTATTAAAGTAAAACCAAAAAGTGAATCCAGTCTAAAATTATCATTTATTGTTAATGATGAATTTTACTTGTATGATGATCTCAGTTACATGGAATCTTACGGCGGTTATCGAATCGAAATCACTGTTACTCCAGAACTTGAAATTAAAATAATCAGCAAGTTTTAGTTAAGAAATTTTGGACGGCAAACTCTTCACATGTCGTCCCTTCAGGACTCAACAAAAAAAAGGATTCATTTACCCGGGGTTCACACCCCGGGCTATTTTATACTACCCCTTCGGGGTAATCTTTTCTGCAAAGCATGCCTGAGGCTTTTTTTAATCAAAGTGTGTGGGGATCGTGGGGTCGCGGTACTGGGCGAAGAAGAGTTTCAGTTCGTGGGGCAGAGTTCGTCCCTTTGAGAGGTTTTCGGGCAGTTCGTCTTCGGCGAACCACGCCACTTCGGAGGTTTCATTACTGATTTTCGCTTCGCCGCCGGTCAGTTCGCACAGGTAGAACAACTTGTAGATGTTGAACGGGTACGGCGGCGTATGGCCCTGCGTATCGCGGTCGTAGACGGCCAGCAGACGCACGGGTTTGACTTCATAGCCGCTCTCTTCCCAGACTTCGCGGGCGGCGTTGACCGAGGCGGTCAGTCCGCAGTCGCACCAACCGCCGGGCAGTGTCCAGCCGCCGTCAGCGATTTCCTTGACCAGCAGAATCTTGTCGTCTTTAAAGACAACGCCGCGGGAGTCCACCTTCGGCGTCGGGTAGCCGGTATCGGCCTGCAGGAGCCCTTTTACAAAATCAACTGTCGTGTCGGTGTGATGGGCCAGAATCTCGGCAGTGATTTCCGCGAGTTCTTCGTGGCGATTTAACTCGTATTCATTTTTGGCAAACGTCTTGCCCGCCTGCGAAATCGCCTTGAGGCGTTTGGCTACGTCAAACCAGTCAAAGTTTTTCTCGGTCATCATCAAATCCAAATTTACTATTTAGTCGGTTTTGTCGCGATTATAGAATACCTCAATGAAAAATAAAGGATAAAATAAAGAACATCGCAACAAACGAAAAACCCACCTTTTCACGCCTTGTATCGGGGATTACCCCGTCCGCCAAACGAAGTAATCCTTGATTTATCCGGCGTTATCTGTTACACTAACTGCGTATCATACGGGGCTGTTTATGTGTTTTTTGGGTGCATTATGATGGTTCATTGCAGAACGGACAGTTGAACCTCACGTCATTTTTAAAATGTTATTACGGGAAATCAGATGCATTTATCCACACCTGGCCGGAAACATAATGTTCGAGTGAGTCTGATTGTGTTGACCTTGGTCAGCATTTTGGCCGGCGGTGTCTGCGCCGAAGAAGTCATTGATCCGGGCATGCGACATGTCCATGACCCCACGATGATCTATTCGGATGGTTACTACTACGTGTACTCCACCGGCGACACATTACCAATACGCCGATCGAGCAATTTGTATGACTGGGAGTACCTGGGCAGCGTGTTTAATGCGATTCCTCAATGGATTGAGGATAAAATACAAGACAGCGAAGGCATCGTTGGAAACCTCTGGGCACCGGATGTGACGTTTCACAACGGTAAATATTATCTAAATTACTCCGCCTCATTATTCGGCAAAAATATCTCAACGATTGCACTGGCTTCCAATGTAACGCTGGACCCTTCCAGTCCTGATTACGAATGGGTCGATGAAGGGGAAATCGTCAGTTCGGCTGATGATCCCAGCGTCAACTATAACACGATCGACGGCACCTTTGTCCGGGATGAAAACGGCGACATGTGGCTGGTGTTTGGTTCGTACTGGAGCGGCATCAAACTGACTGCCCTGAACAACACGACTCTCAAGCCGACCACCTCACCGGCTACCCTTTATTCGCTGGCGAGCCGGCCCTCTACTTCGATTGAAGCGGCATATATCACCTATCGGAACGGTTATTATTATTTGTTTGTTAACTTCGACCAGTGCTGCAACGGGGCAGACAGTACTTACAAGATTATGGTGGGCCGCTCATCAGCGATTACCGGTCCGTATCTGGACCGGGACGGCGTGGATATGTTGTCGGGCGGCGGAAGCCTGTTCGTGGATGGCACCAGCCGCTGGAAAGGCCCGGGCCACGCCACCCTTACCACGGTCGATGGACAGGACTATTTTTCATTTCATACGTATGACGGACTGTACGACGGCGTGGCCACCTTACGCATTCATCATCTTTCATGGGACCAAGACCTGTGGCCGGTCCTGAGAGAGCCGATCCTTCCATCCCCTCCGGAAGGCACCATCGCGCACTGGAACTTTGAAGACGGCACACCGGGGGCGGTACTGAATGACACCGGCTTAGTCCAGCAGGTCGGAACAACAGATGTTTCCGGTAACGGCTTTGATCTGTACGCATGGGATGACACATACGGTCCTTCGTTTTCACTGGAAGGGCAAACACCCAGCGGTGCCGGGTTGAGCGGGCGATTCAATGGCACACAGGATGGGTATACGATCGGGGCATACCTGAACTATTGGTCCCCGACGGAATGGACGATCGAAGCGGCGGTTCAACTGGACCACCTGAACGGCTGGCAGACATTCATCGGGCGGGACGGCTCTTCGCAGGGTGAGGTCGAGGCCGATTTCTACTTCCAGAAAGACGATCTCGATCATTCATTCCGCCTCAATCTCGACACGCGCGGCGGACAGCGTTACGTGGTGGACGGCAATTTTTCGGTCATTGCCGGCCAGTGGTATTACCTGGCTGCGGTGTGTGACGGTTCGACGGTTAAGATGTACGCCGATAAACTGGACGGCAACGGCTCGCAGGTGGTCGGAACGACGGCATTGAATCCGAGCAATGATAATTCCCTTGCCGCTCACGGGGGTGTATGGACGTTTGGACGGGGCTGGTTTGATGGCCGCCTTGTTGATCAGATCTCCGGCAACCTAGACGATATCCGATTTACGGACCGGGCACTGACACCGGCGGAATTCCTGCATTACCAGTGTGGGCAATGGGGCTATCTCGCATACGACCTGGACTTTGATTGTGATGTCAATTTCGATGATTTCGCCCTCTTTGCATCCGAATGGATGGGTTCACTGGATACACTGAGCGTATTTGCCAACCAATGGCTCAGTACCACGCAACCGTATACAGAGGGGGCTGTCAAGATTTCGCCTTAGAACAGCAGATTATAAAAGGAGCCTCACAATGGTTTCGCATCCCTGCGATTGCGCTTAGGGCTTCTGTTCTTCGAATTCGAGGGCGGCTGAGTTGATGCAGTATCGCTGGCCGGTGGGCGCGGGTCCGTCGTTGAAGACGTGGCCGAGATGTCCGCCGCATTTGGAACAGGTGATTTCGGTACGATTCATGCCGTGGGACAGATCGCGTCTTTCCCTGACGGCCGATTCATCCGCGGGTGCGGAAAACGCGGGCCATCCGCAGCCGGAGTTGTATTTATCATCCGAAACGAATATCACATTGCCGCAGCCGGCGCATTTATAGGTTCCCGGCTCATAGAATTTGTCGTATTTTCCGGTAAAGGGCCGTTCGGTTCCTTTTTTGCGAAGAACGAAATATTGCTCGTCTGTCAGGCGGGATTTCCATTCGGCGTTGGTTTGCGGCATTTTTGCGGTCGTATCGTCCATTTTCGGCTCCTCGGCGGATTGCTGGGCAACAGAGGGGGTTTCTGGTTTTGAAACCGTGGCGGACGGATTCTTCTCGCAACCGGTTGTCATGCTGAAAACCAGCAGGCTCATCGTCAAAAAAACGGCTTCTTTCATTATTACTACCATCATATACATGTTACGTGTAAACGCTTTAGCTGTTCATGTTTTTTCACTGGCGGCTTAAATGTTGACGGGATATATAGATTTGAGTATTGTAGTGTGAAATATCTAATTAATGGGAGTCTTTAATATGATGGAAACGGAAGACGCAAACCGCTTCATGGAGTTTATCACGAATCCAGTGGTTATCACGATTTTATTTATTATGGCCTCGACATTTGTGGGAGCTTTTATCAAGGGCCGCACCAAGGATAAATGTTTGAAGGCATTTCGCGGCTTTATCGTGACACTGGAAGATACCGCGGGTAAGCATATCTGGGGGCGGCTGGACGTGGAGGCGACGGGCATGGAGCTGAACTATACGCAATCGCATAACGATACGGACGGGCATATCGAGTCCAGTTATATGCTGTATAAATTTGAGTTCGGCAATATCTCGGCGATCGTCCGTTTTCACGATTATCTCAGTGACGAAGGTCGCAAGAAACGGGACGCCGAGTTGGAACGGACGTATCACCCGAACTGGTTTCGACGGACGTGGCGAAAAACGTGCAATGTGTTTAAGACGATTCGTGATGCGATTATGGAAGTGTCGAACGTGCTGCTGAGCCAGGCAAAGAAGACCACCGGGGCGGGCGGGCTGCTGACGGCGCAGGATAAGTATGTGTCGCAGATGCGGAACGAGGTGATCGGGTCGGTGGACACGTCGTATGAGCCGCTGCTGGAAAAATATATCGGCCATCGCGTGGTCGCAGAGTTTCTGCATAAGGATAAGCCCGTGGAGCTGGCCGGGGTATTGAAGGATTATACGGCGGAGTTCGTGGAACTGCTGGACGTAGAGTACTGGACGGGCAACGCCGATAAACGCAAGAAAGCGGACGTGATTTTGCCGCGGAAACGGGCGGTGGTGCGACATCTGGCGGAGTAATTTTGAACCACGAATGAACACTAATCAACACTAATATTTTCAAAATTTTTGTTTTTTAATTCGTGTTCATTCGTGGTTCTCTTTGAGTTCCGTTTACGGAAGAGGTATTGGAGGAATGAGCCGAGGCCGGCGAATTTGTAGGTGGGGTCGACGTAGTGTTCGATGACGTAGAAGGCGAAGTAGTAGGCGCGGCAAAAACACCAGACGGCGACGGCCAGCATGGCGGCGACTTTCCATGAGGGATGTTCGGTGATGATGATCAGCGAGGCCATGACTCCGCCGAACAGAAACAGGAAGCCCTTGAGATAAATCAGTTTTTTGCTTTTTAAGTCAGCCATTTATGCCCCGCTTTTTTAAGGAACCGCAGATTACACAGATTTCACGGATTATTTCTTTGCCACGAATTAACACTAATTTTCACTAAATTTTTCTATTTGTGTTCATTCATGGTTCTTTTTATTTGTCAATCATTCCGGTGGGCTAAGAGCCTACCCTACTGGCTTGTTCATCGTTTGACAGTGGCGTTACGATTTCGTCTCCATCAACTTGTTTATGGCACGGGCCAGTCTCTGAATCCCCACGGTAATGGTTTCTGCATCGACACATGAAAAGTTCAGACGCAACGTATTGGTGTTGGTTTTGTTCACGTAGAACGGATCACCGGGCACAAAGATCACCCGGTCTTTCACGGCTATCTCAAATAACTCCAATGCCGTTAAATTGTCGGGCAGTTCAGCCCACAGGAACATGCCGCCTTCGGGCTTTGTATATTTGACACTTTTCGGAAAATATTGTTCGATACTGTCCAGCATGGCCTGACATTGCCTGCCGTAAGCATCGCGAATCCGGGCGATGTGATCTTCCAGATTATTCTGTTTCAGATAGTGGTAAATAATGCTCTGCGTAAAGTGGGTGGTATGCAAATCCGTTGCCTGTTTGGCCACGATAATTTTCTCCATGATATGCGCCGGCGCCGCCAGCCACCCCAACCGAAACCCGGGCACAATGATTTTCGAAAAAGACCCCAGCAGAATGGTCCTATCCGGAAGCAACGCCTGAAACGATGTCTTGCCGCTGCCTCGAAAGCGCAACTCCCGGTATGGGTCGTCTTCGATTAAAAGGGTTTTCGTTTTGCGCAGAATGTGCGCGACATCGGCCCTGTTTTGTTCGGTATACGAGATGCCGGAAGGATTTTGAAAGTTGGGCACCGTATACATGAGCTTCGGTTCTCCGGATTCGATCACCTGCTGAAGTGCCTGAAGATTCATGCCGTCATCCGAAACGGGTACCGGGCAAAACGCCGGCTTGTAAATTGAAAAGGCCTGTATCGCCCCCAAATACCCGGGCTGCTCAATGATAAGTCCATCGCCCTCGTTGAGCAGGGTTTTGCCGAGCAGGTCCAGTCCCTGCTGCGAACCACTGGTGATCAGAATGTTTTCGACCGGGATGTTCAGATTTTGTTTTTTGTAGCGATGGGAAATGTATTCCCGAAGCTGCAGGCAGCCTTCCGAATTGCTGTATTGAAAGATGTCCCGGCCGTTGATATCGAATACCCGGCCAACCGCATCCCGCAGCTCATCAACGGGAAAAAACGCCCTGTTCGGCAATCCACCCGCAAACGAAATAATCGTCGGATCAATCGCCACTTTCAGTATTTCACGAATGAACGAACGGGGCACATCTGTAATGCGATCTGAAAATATACTATCCATCTTTTACCCTTTATCGATTTAACGCAAACTTAATCTCACTGTGCCGCAGTGAGATAATCACGATCCTTGTGGAAACAGGATATCACTGATTGCGAAAAACTCAAGCGTTTTGGCGTTATTTTGACTGAATCGGGATTTGTTCCTCGGCTGGAAATCACCGGGCTTGGAAAGGTCCTACCGCCTCAGCAGTTTTCGTAAGACGGCCAGCAGGGTTTTTGGTTCGAAGTAGGATTTTTCCAGGCGGACGTGGACGGTTCGGGGATCGGGGATGCGGACGGTGCCGGGATAGCGGGCAAAGAGGTCGGTGGCGCTGGCGCCTTCGGGGAATTTGAAGATCACGTCGGGGCCCTGGGTGATGATGCTCTGGAGATTCCAGCGTGAGGCCCAGATGCGAATCTGGGATTGTTCTAAAAACTGCTGAACGTTTTCGGGAACCGGGCCGAACAGATCACGCAACTCGGTTTTGAGGCGGTCGATGTCTTTGGGGTTTTGCGCGGTGGAGATGCGGCGATAGACTTCCATCCGCTGGCGGTCCGAATGAATGTAACTTTTCGGGATATAGGTCGCAAAGCCCAGATCGACGACGGTTTCGACCTCTTTGGCGACTGGCTCGTTTTTGAGACGTTTGACGGCGTCGCCGAGCAGGCGGCAGTAGAGTTCATAGCCGACGGTGTTGATGTGGCCGGACTGCTGGGCGCCGAGGATGTTGCCGGCGCCGCGAATTTCCAGATCACGCAGGGCAATGCGGAAACCGGCGCCGAGCTGGGAGTATTCTTCGATGGCCTTGAGCCGGCGGCCCGCGATCGGCGTAATCGAGCGGGATTTGGGCAGCAGCATATAGGCATAGGCGCGGTGCTTGTAGCGGCCGACGCGTCCTCGCAGCTGGTGCAGTTGGGCGAGGCCGAAGCGGTCGGCATCGTTAATGATGATCGTGTTGGCGTTGGGGATGTCGATGCCGGATTCGATGATCGTCGAGCAGATCAAGACATCCGTATCGCCGGTGATAAATTTGATCATGGCGTCTTCGAGTTCGTGTTTGGTCATCTGGCCGTGGGCAATGTTGATCTGAATCGACGGGTCTTTGAGAATCTGCCGCACTTCCCAGGCAAATGCCTCGATGGTCTGGACGCGGTTGTGCAGGAAGAAGACTTGTCCGTCGCGGCCGGCCTCGAACTGGATGGCCTTGCGAATGGTTTCGTCGCGGAAGCGGCAAACCTTGGTCACGACGGCACGGCGGTCCATCGGCGGCGTCGACAGCGAGCTGATATCGCGCAGGCCGATCAGCGACATATGCAGCGTGCGCGGGATGGGGGTAGCGGTCATGGTCAGGATGTCGACGTTGATGCGGAAGCGTTTGAGGCGTTCCTTGTGCTCGACGCCGAAGCGTTGTTCTTCATCGACGATCAGCAAGCCGAGATCTTTAAAGCCGACATCGTCGCTGAGCAGGCGATGGGTGCCGATGAGGATATCGACTTTGCCCTGCTTGGCGGCGAGCAGAATATCGCGGGCCTGTTTGGGCGTGGTGAAGCGGTTGAGCACTTCAATCGTCACGGGGAAATCGGCAAAGCGTTCGCGGAAGGTGCGGCCGTGTTGGACACATAACACCGTCGTCGGCACGAGTACGGCAACCTGCTTGTCGGCTTGTATCGCCTTGAACGCGGCCCGCATGGACAGTTCGGTTTTGCCGTAGCCGACGTCGCCGCAGAGCAGGCGGTCCATCGGCTTGGCGGAGGCCATGTCGTCTTTGATTTCCGAGGCGGCGGTGATCTGGTCGGGGGTTTCCTGATACGGAAAGCTTTCTTCAAACTCCCGCTGCCAGACGGTATCGCTGCCGAAGTCGAAACCGCCCTGCCGGGCGCGTTTGGCCTGTGCTTCGAGCAGATCGGCGGCCAGTTCCTGCACGCCTTTGGCGACGTCTTCTTTTTGCCGTTCCCATTTCTTGGTGCCGATCTTGCTGAGGGTCGGCCGTTTGGGCGTGGAGCCGATGAATTTCTGGATCAGGCCGATGTTGGCGACGGGGACGTGCATCTGGATTTTGTCGGCGTATTCGAGCGTGATGTATTCGGCCTTGCCGGAGGGCTTTTCCATGACCTGGATGCCGACGAATTTGCCGATGCCGTAGGAGATGTGGACGACGTAATCGCCCTTCTTCAGATCCAGCATGCTGTCGACCGAGGAGACGCTTTGAATCCGCCGCACGCGGCGGCGAACGGAGACCTGGCCGAAGACTTCGTGGTGGGTGGCGACGATGGTATTCAGCGAGCGAACGATAAAGCCCTGATGCACGTAGCCGATGGGCGTTTTGAATTTTTTGGGGATGCGGTCGAATTTTTCGCGCAGGATTTCTTTAACGCGCTGAACCTCGGCGATGTTCTCGCAATAAAAATGCACCTCGTTCTGTTCGGTCTCTTTGACGAGATCGTCCAGCACGACCTGCTGGTCCTTCCAGATGGCGCCGGCCTTGTGCTCGAACTGCTGGGCACTGGTCACATCGAGATGCAGTGAATCGGCGGCGGCAACAAAGCGGCTGATCTGCAGGCAGGTGAACCGGCATGCGGCTTTGTAGATGCCTTTGAACGGCACCATGCCGCGGATGTCATCAAGGCGGTTGAGGAAGACTTCGGAGACCTCGGCGATTTCGGTGGGCTCCTCGAAAATGATGATTGTTTCGTCGGGGAGCAGATTCAGCAGCAGTTCGGTGCCTTCCGGCTGAAGCGTGGTTTGCGCGGCGGTGATCTGGACAGATGTCAACTCATCTTCCGAAAGCTGGGTGTCCAGATCGATGCGGCGGATGCTTTCGATCTGGTCGCCGAAAAACTCGATGCGGATCGGGTGGACTTCGCTGAGACCGGAGGTCTGGTTGGTTTTGGAGATTGAGGTGCAGACGGGTGCGAAGATATCGACGATGCCGCCGCGATGGGCAAACTGGCCGGGCACATCAACGCTGTCGACCCGTTCGAAGCCGTGATCGACCATCCAGCTATCCAGCAGCTCCGGCTCAATCGTCTGGCCGGTTGCAAGTCGCATGCCCTGCTCCTGGAGAAGGCTTGGTTTGGCAACCGGTTGGTTGAGTGCCTGGATGCAGGTGGACAGCAGGAACGGTTCGCTCTTTTCGCTGCGCTGCTGGTCGGCCAGCCAGAGCGACAGCCGCAGTCGGCGGGCCAGAATCTCATCGGTCGCATCGGTCATCTCATCGGGGCTTTCCCAGACGGGGAACGTCTGGACGGGCAAGCCGGAGAAGACCTGCAGGTCGTCGGCGGTGCTATCGGCGTCGTCGATGTGCGGGCTGATATACAGAATGGGTCGGCGAAGCGTGTTCCAGATATGCGCGGCCAGCATGGGCGCAAACGATCCCCACGTCCCGTCAACATGGACCGGCCCTTCAACAGGATCGCGGCCGGTCAGTCGAGCGAGAATTTCACTGACTACGTTGTCCTTGGTTAAATCTAACACAATTTATGACAATCTGTCACAGACCATAATATGCTGCCCCTTCGGGGCGTTTTTTTGGTTTTGATCATCCATCCAAGGGCGGTGCCCCGGGCTATAATATCTTGGCCCTTCGGGCTGTCCAACTCAAAGTTGTCACATCGCACAACTTAAAGAATAAAAGCGGCCTGAAAGGCCAGCACAAATCAGCCCAGGGCAACGCCCTGGGACAAAGGCATCACCTGTAGTTAATAGTACCATAACACACCTCACCCTGAAAGGGCAATATAATCAATCCCAAAGATACTGCGGGTCATATTGAACCCCATATTTTTCAAGAAAAGCAAGAAACTCATCTTTAAATGTCACTGTTTGATGGTGTTCTTTTTGGCCGGCAATATACCGCCTAACTGATTCAAGTCGTGATCTGCTAACGGAAAATACACCGTATCCGTTCTGCCATGAAAATTTTTTATATTCAACGCTCTTGTTTTTAATCCATCGACTACTGTTGCGTTTAATATCCTCAATATATTTCGCCACTGTCATCGTTCGCGGCAGTGATGACAACAGATGCACATGATCAGACGTTCCGTTGATTAAATGTGAATGCCCCCCAGCACGTTTGATTGTATCGGCCATGTAGGCATGAAGTTGCCTTTCGATATTCGGTTCAATGAAAGGATATCGTTGTTTGGTGCTAAATACGATGTGCAGATAGATTTGAGCCAAGGATTGCGGCATAATCATTTCTCCTTCTTCTAAGAACGTCATGCTGCCCTTTCAGGGCGTATTTTATTGTTAATTCATTTACCGACCCAGGGCGTTGCCCTGGGCTAATATATCCCGGCCTTTCAGGCCGTTTCTGAATTTTACTATTTCATTGCGCAAAAAACAAGGCTCCGGTTTCGAAAATCCGGAGCCTTGGGATTGATTAAGTTATGGCTGCGTTTTAGGCTTTAGCCATGGACTTTTTGGCGGCTTCGACGACGGCTTCGGCGGTGAAACCGAAGTTCTTGAAGCAATCAGCGTAGGTACCAGAGGCACCAAAACCGCTCATGCCGACGAATTCGCCGTCGGTGCCGAGGTATTTCCACCAGCCCTGTTCAACGCCGGCTTCGACGCCTACGCGGGCCTTAACCGAACTCGGCAGGACGCTTTCCTTATAGGCGGCGTCCTGGGCTTCGAACAGTTTCCAGCACGGCATCGAGACAACCTGAGCCTTCTTACCTTCAGCGGCGAGCGTCTCAGCCGCGGCCAGTGCCAACTGAACTTCCGAACCGGTGGCCAGCAGCAGCACATCGGGGCTGTCCTGTTCGACGAGAACGTATGCACCCTTGTTGAAATTCTTTTTCATATTCGGGTACTTGGCGTGGTCCAGAATCGGCAGGTTCTGACGCGTCAGTGCCGTCGCCACGGGTGCATCGTTATGTTCCAAGATATACTTCCACATGAGCACTGTTTCGTTGGCATCAGCCGGACGGAATGCCAGCAGGTTCGGCAGGATACGGAACGATGCCAGCGTTTCTACCGGCTGGTGGGTCGGGCCGTCTTCGCCGACACCGATGCTGTCATGCGTGTACAGGAAGATCGTCGGATACTTGGAAATCGCGGCCACGCGAAGTGCGCCACGCATATAATCGGCAAACACCATAAACGTTCCGCCGTACGGACGCACCAAACCGCTGACAGCAATCCCGTTCATGATCGCGCCCATGGCATGTTCACGAACGCCGTAACGGACGTAGCGACCGTCGTAACTGTCCTTCTGAAAGTCCACGGCACCTTCAAAGTGCGTATTGTTGGACGGTGTCAGGTCGGCTGAACCGCCGATTATCAGCGGCATCGAAGGCATCAGGGCGTTGAGCGTTTTGCCGGAGGCCGCACGTGTTGCAATGGGCTTTTCCGGATCAAACGTCGGCAATTTGCTGTCGTCAATCGTCACCTTGCCGGCCAATGCATCGGTCAGTTCCTTTGCCAGCTCAGGATACTGCTTGGTATAAGCGTCCAACAGCGACTGGAAGTCGGCTGAGAGCTTGGCACCCTTTTCTTTGGCTTCACCGGCCAGCGCGGCGGCTTCGGCGGGAACGACGAACTTCTTTTCCGGGTCCCAGCCGGCGTTGGTCTTGATGATTTTAATTTCATCGTCGCCCAGCGGTGCCCCATGTGCGGTGTGCGTTCCGGCAAAGTTGGGACTGCCAAAACCAATCGTTGACTTGAATTTAATCATCGTCGGGGCCTTGGTTTGTGCTTTTGCCGCATCCAGTGCCTTTTCGAGGTCGGCGATGTTTTCGCCTTCACCGCCAACTTCAACCACGTTCCAGCCGTAAGCTTCGTAGCGTTTTTTGACGTCTTCGGTAAACGACAGCGCCGTGTCACCGTCAATGGTGATCTGGTTGTCATCATAAATGACGACCAGGTTGTCCAGCCCCAGGTGTCCGGCCAGGCTGGAGGCTTCGCTGCTGATGCCTTCCTGCAAGCAGCCATCGCCGCAAATCGTGTAGATGCTGTAATCAAACAGCGGGAAGTTATCCTTATTATAGCGTGCGGCCAGATATTTTTGTGCCATCGCCATGCCCACGGCATTGGAGATGCCCTGTCCCAGCGGACCGGTGGTCACTTCGACGCCTGCGGTATGGCCGAATTCCGGATGCCCCGGCGTCAGACTGCCCCATTGGCGGAATTTTTTCAGATCCTCCAGCGACAGATCATAACCGAACAAATTCAATAGCGAATAAATCAGCATACTGCCGTGGCCGGCTGACAACACGAATCGGTCGCGGTTCATCCACTGAGGATTAGCCGGATCAAATTTTAAGTGACGTTTCCATAACGCAAATGCCGCCGCCGCCATTCCCATCGGCATGCCCGGGTGGCCCGATTTTGCGGCCTGAACGCCTTCCATCGAAAGAAAGCGGATCGTTTGAACGCATACATTGTCTTGCTCTGAAAGTTGAGTCATTATTACTACAGCCTCCATTTTAAAAAATTGACATCATTTTGACCTGCTGACGAGGATATTGGCTCACACCACAGTTTTATCCCAAAAAAGGAAAGGTATCATACTCCTGAGAAAGTTCCGTTGCAAGCGATTTTTAACTCAAGCCGTACGCAAATAAACGGCAAAGATCGAACAAATCCAAAACAGCAGCGTAAAATCAACGTAAGGAGCGAAAAAATCGCCTCTCTTTTATTAATTTTTCTTATTCGTTTATTTTCAAACGTGATAGTTCTGCCGGAAATGTGGAAATGTTAAGCCTCGCTAAATTTCTCATAAGAACTTTTTATTAATAGACTTATATCGAAACCAAGAAACTTTCGATAGGTCCGCGATCATATAACTCATAGTAATAAATTGACTTTGAACCTTAATTCTGATAGTATCCTTCTGATTATGACTACGACACGGAAAACGACAGGGCAGAAAACGCCCAAAAAGACTGTTAAAAAAGCGAAACCCTCTTCTAAATCAGTTGCGACGGTGAAACGCAAAACGAAAGCGTTTCGCACGTATGAACGCGCGATGCAGTATTTGTTTAGCGTTACTGACTATGAGAGACAGCAGAAGTTGCGCTATAATGTCACAACATTTGACCTGGATCGCATGAACAAACTGCTGAAGGGTTTGGGCAATCCCCATAAAAAGACGAAATCGATCCATATTGCCGGCACCAAGGGCAAGGGCTCAACGGCAACCATGCTGGCTAAGATGATTCAGGCCAACGGCTACAAGGTCGGTCTTTATACATCGCCGCACGTGTCTTCACTGCATGAGCGCATCACCGTGGATTCAGAAATGATTTCCCGCAAGGATATGCTCAACCTGATTAACCGTGTGCATCCGGTCATGGAAAAACTGTCCAAAAAGGATGACGGCCCGACGTTTTTCGAGATTATGACGGCGATTGCCTTTTTACATTTCCTTGAATCCGGTGTTGACATTTCGGTCATTGAAACCGGTCTGGGCGGGCGTCTGGACAGTACGAATGTACTCGATCCGGAACTCGTGGGCATCACGCATATCAGCATCGATCACCAGAATCTGCTGGGTAACTCGCTTGACAGCATTGCCAACGAAAAAGCCGGTGTGATAAAAAAAGGTATTCCCGTTGTCACCGTGCCGCAGGAACTGTCGGCGATGCGTATTTTGAAAAAGCACGCTACGGCTCAAAAAGCGCCGTTTGCGGTCACCGGCAAGGATATTGACTTTTCGTACCGGTTTGAATCGTCGCGCGAACATGGTCCGCATACGCGAATCTGTTTAACCACGCCCAGCAGTCGTTTCGAACATCTGCGCGTGCCGCTGCCCGGCGAACATCAGGCCATTAATTGCGGCCTTGCACTGGCCATGCTGGATAAACTGAAAAACCAGGGATACGAAATTGACGATTCCAAGGCCATTGACGGTCTGAACGAAGTGAAACTCGTCGGACGTATGGAAATGGTCAGTGAAGATCCGCGTATTCTGGTGGATGCAGCGCATAATGCCGCCAGTATCCGCGCATTGGTCCAAGCCATCGGCCAGCACGTCCCTTACGACTCGATGATCATCATTTTCGGATGTAACAACGATAAAGACGTCCGGGGCATGCTGACAGAACTGCAGTTCGGAGCTGATAAGGTGATTTTCACCCGCAGCAATTCGCCCAAGGCTGTTTTTCCGGCTGATCTGGCGGAAATGTATGCTGAAATTTGCGGTAAAATGTGTCAAACGACACTTTCACTCAAAGAAGCGATTCGCGTGGCCCGCAATGCGGTTTCACGGGAGGATCTGATCTGTGTCGCCGGCAGTTTCTACCTGGTCGGTCAGGCTAAACAACTTTTTCAAAAAGAAGTCATCGCACAATAAAAGGGTGTTTAATTAGGTCTTAGACGGGTTTTACAACCAAACATCCCATCAAAAAAAATGCGATAATCCGCATTTTCCAGTTGATTTTAACGACGTAGTCGATAAACTCTCATTTTAAATACCTTGTTTTATCAGGGCAATATGCAGGGAATTTTTACCAAAATTTTCTATCGAAAAAGTAATTGAATTTCGTCCACGCAGACGATAAAGAGAAGTGTTAACCAAGAAAAAACGCTAAAAACAGTAACAAAACGGATTTTTGAAAGGAGATCAAAAATGAAAAAAGTATTAGTAGCAATGGTCGTACTGTGCGGTTTGGCCGGGATTGTTCATGCCGCCGAAATCGCAGGAAATGAAGCCACTATTACCGCCGACGTAACCTACACCACCAAGTACATGTGGCGTGGTTTCAATTTGTACAGTGCTGACAGTGCGATTCAGCCAAGTGTTGACGTCGCCCTGGAAAATGGCCTGAGCTTCAATGTCTGGGCTTCCTACGCGAACGGCGGCGGTAACGTCAACGGTACCGAGTATGACTACACAGTTGCTTACAGCAACACCCTGAACGAAGGCAGCACCATGCAAGCGGACTATTCTGTCGGATGGACTTACTTTGATTATCCCGACACAAAGTCCAGAGATGCTGACGCACAGGAAATTTTTGTCACCGCAGCCTTCCCGGAAATGGTCGGCGGCGGCATCACCCCCCACGCAGCCATCTTCCAGATGTGGCCGGCAAAGAGCGGTGGCGCCAATTCGGGCACCGCAGGCACCATTTACTTGATGGGTCTGAACTATGACTTTGAGCTGGAAAGTGCTCCGGAACTGCCGATGACATTTGGCTGGGACATTGTTTACAACGACGGTACCGGCGGTGAAAGCATCGACCACGATTGGTCTCATATGGTATGGAGCCTGTCAACTGCTATGACATGCCCTGCTACCGGTGCTACCATCACCCCGTCGATTTACTACCAGAACACCTTTGAAAGCACTGTCAACAGTGGCGATGAGCTGTGGGCAAGTCTTTCTTACTCGCTTGGCTTCTAAAGCAAGACGTGTTTGAAACATCAACGATCAAAGGTCGGCTTTTTATAAGCCGGCCTTTTTTTATGCGCTGATTTTGTGCGGCTGTTTACCTCAGACGTTGGGCGACATAATCGGCCAGATCGTCCAGAGCCTTCTTTGACGGACTTGGGTCCAATGCGGCAATGCATTTTTTTGCGGTATCAATGTGTTTATGCACCTGCGAAAGCGCATAGTCCATACTGCCGCTTTCGCGGATACTGCGAATCAAATTTTCCGCATCGTCGGGATGATTGAGCATTTCGATACGTTTGTGCTTTTGCCCGGTATCGGCCTGGATCCAGTGAATCAACGGCAGCGTCAATTTACCCTGACGCAGATCCGTCCCAAGCGTCTTGCCGGCCTGCAGCTGGGTTCCCAGGAGATCCAGCAAATCATCGGTGATCTGAAACGCCATTCCCAGTTCAAGGGCGAATTGCCCCAGTGAATCGACCCGCTCGCTTGGTGCATTGGAGGCCACCGCCCCCATCTGGCAACTGCTTTGAAAAAGCGCCGCAGTCTTGGCCCGGATGATTTCGTAATACTGCTGCTCGGTGATATCCCATTGCCCTTTTTGGAAATTCTGCATGAGTTCCCCCCTACAAAGCTGGTGGGCGGCGGCACTGAGGATTTCCCCTGCCGCGACCGTTTTCACACGGCTGCCCAGATAAAACGCCTTGCTCAACAGGAAATCCCCCAGCAAAACCGCAACCGTATTGCCCCATAAAGCATTGGCCGTCCGGCCTGTGCGGCGAATATCAGCCGAATCAATCACGTCATCATGCAGCAGCGACGCTTGATGGACCAGTTCAACCATCGCCGCCAAATTGATGTGCTCATCTGTCACCTGGCCGACACACTGACCGCTCAACAGCACCAGGCAGGGACGCAGCATTTTCCCGGTGTGTTCGGTCAGATAGGATAAACACTGCTGAATCCTGTTGTCCGGTGACGTTAACAACTCCGTGATGCGCTGGTGAACCCGTGCAATATCCACTTGAACCGGCTCACAAAACGAGAGCGGTTCAGTGAGTTCGGCTTGAGCCGTTATCTGCTGAGCATCTTTATCAGGAGCGGGCATATTCAAAGAATTTTTTGCGCAGTAATTTCGTGATTGATCCCGGCGTACCGGTACCAATTTTTCGTCCATCCATTTCGACGGCGCCAATGACTTCAGCCGCGGTGCCGGTCAGGAACAACTCATCAGCCACATACAGATCGAACCGTGTCAGATCTTTTTCGATGACCTGGATATTTTCCTTTTCCGCCAGCTTAATCACAACCTGACGAGTGATACCGTCCAGCGAACCGGATTGAACAGGCGGGGTATAAATGGCACCATTGCGAACAATGAACACGTTGTCACCGGTCGCTTCGGCGACATAGCCCATGTGATTGTACATAATCCCTTCGCCGGCGCCGGCCTGAATCGACTCGATCTTGGCCAGGATATTGTTCAGATAGTTCAGGCTCTTAACCTGCGGCGGACAGGACAGTGGATGATTGCGAACACTGGGTACGCTGACGACGGTCATACCTTTTTCGTACAACTCTTCCGGGTAAAGCTGGATGTTGTCGGCGATAATGACGACCTTGCCGTCCTTGCACAGAAACGGATTGAGTCCCAGATCCCCAATGCCCCGAGTGATCAGCAGGCGGATATAGCCTTCCTGTATGTTGTTGGCGGCCACGGTTTCTTCCATCGCCGCCGTCATTGCGTCGATATCCATCGGGACCGGCAGGCAGATGACCTTGGCCGACTCGTACAGACGGTCCAGGTGAGCCTTGCACTCAAAGATCTTGCCCGCATACACACGGATGCCTTCAAATACGCCGTCACCGTACAGTAAACTGTGATCGAATACGGAAACAACCGCATTCTGCTCATCCACTAATCCGTCACCTAACCAGATTTTTAAACCCATATTAACTCCAGCTTCTTTTTCCCTGTCTTTTTGCTATCATTTTGTTATTCGTAAAGTCTGGATTCCCGCTTTCGCGGAAATGACAACCGCCAAAACACTTTCACATTTTAATCCGATTTCTGCACTTTTCCGTCCGCCAGACGAATCACCCGAGACGCCTGGTCGGCAATCCGGTCATCATGGGTGACCATCACAATGGTCTGTCCCTCGGCGTTCAGTTCCTTTAGAGCCTCTAAGATACCATTTCCTGTGCGAGAGTCAAGGTTTCCCGTGGGTTCATCGGCCAAAAGCAGCGGCGGATCGTTAATTAACGCCCGGGCAATCGCCACTCGCTGACGCTCACCACCGGATAATTCGTAGGGTTTGTGCTTGAGGCGGTCTTTCAGACCAAACCGGTCCAGAAGGTCTGAAGCCCGTTTTTTGGCCTTCGGTTTCAGCCCCACCCACCCCGGCAAGCTCACAGAAGCCATCGCCGGCATCATCACGTTCTCCAGCACGTTCAATTCGTCCAGCAGATGATAAAACTGGAACACAAACCCGACCGATTTATTCCGGAAATGATTCAATTTCGACCTTCGAAGCCGGCTGAGGGCCTGATTTTCAAATTCCACCTGCCCGGTATCCGGCAAATCCAAGGCGCCGAGAATATGCAGCAGGGTGCTTTTGCCGCAGCCGGAAGAACCGATGATCACGGTAAACTCCCCCCGGCCAATCGTCAAATCGACGCCCTTGAGCACCTCCAGCCGGGATTTGCCCAGTTTGTACGACTTACAAATATTGTTTGCTTTCAGTATGGTATCCATAGCCCCTCGTGTTAGAGTTGGTTAACCTGTAAGATTTCGGCCGGTTTTCGTCGGGCCGCCTGCACACTGGGAATCAGTCCGCCGATCAGGCAGGCAATCATGGCTGAACCGATAACGACCGCAATAAACATCGGTTCAATTTTGTTGGGGATGTCGCCGATGGCATACATCGTGCGGTCCCACAACTGCCAGCCATATTTGACATAGAGCCAGTCTTCCAGATCATTAACCTTGACCAGAAAGACACAACCGCCCAGGCTGCCCAGCAATGAGCCGATCAATCCGATAAACACCGAAAAAATGAGAAACACACCCAGGATTTCCCGCACGGACAAGCCGATGCTTTTAAGGATGCCGATATCCTTGCTTTTGTGGCTGATGATCATGTACATCACCACAAAAATGATAAAAACCGTAATTACACCCAGCAGCAGAAATGACATCGTCATCATCACCTGTTCTTTTTCATTCGGGGCAATAATCGCACGTCGATTGACCTGCCAGCTTTGCACGCGGACATGGTCGAATAAATTGGAGCCGGGATTGCCCGCAAACGCGGCAACATGCTGATCCCAAAGTGCCTGGACTTTTTTCACACCGGCACCGATCGCCACCCCATCGGCAAACTTGATATGAATGCTGCTGATGCGTTTAAACGGTGCATCCATGCCGCAAAGTATCTGAGCCTGTTCCAGCGGAAGATACACCGCAACGCTATCGACTTTCACAATGCCGCTGTGGCTGTCATCGCAATAGCGGTATGTTTTCGTATTCACCAGCCCTGCCCCGGACTTGGCCAGCCCCCCTTTGTCATTCAACGGGAACGAGGTAATTGTAAATTCCAATCCGAAAAGACGGTCGGAGTAATACCGCCCACCGTCAGGCTGACTACGACCGCGAATCACATCCACACCGGGAATACACCCGTCCAGCGTCGGCTCAGAAGGCGGCGAAAAAGCCTGTGCCACATCCGCGGTATAATGCAATGTCTCGGCAAACTGTGTCGCCTGGCTGTGCAGCAGCGGATCAATGCCGCAAATTTCAATCCCCGTCTCATATTGAGACACTTGCGGGATTGTCACAACGCCCACCCCTTTAGCGACCGGTGAGGCGGCCAGAATTTCAGGTTGGGCGTTCAGCGTTTCAAGAAATTCTTCATAATAGCCAAAGCCCACCAGCGAATCGGATGCGATGACGCAATCCCCCGCGAAGGCGTGGTTTTTCTGCTTGAAATCACCCAGCAGGCCATTCATGACCGTCATGACGACCACGACGATGAAGACGCACAGCATGACCGCTGCGACCGCCAGATACGAGATCGGCCGCTTCATAAAGTAACGCCATGCCAAAATCCATTTAATCATATATTTAGTTCGCAGTTCATAGTTCGTAGTTTATTCGTATTGCAATGTTTCGACCGGTCGCACACGGGCGGCGGCGAATGCCGGAATCAATGAACCCACCGCCGCGGCGATGATACCGGCCGCGGTGACCCACAGCACCGAATCCCAGTTCATGGTATTTGGAATCTGCATAAATTTGTAGGTGCTGGCCTGCCAGAGATTGATGCCGAAGATCAGGCTGATCATCCGTTCAATTGCGTTGATATTGCGAATGATAGCATATCCCAGCCCGATTCCCATAAGCGAACCAATCAGCCCAACCGTCATGCCAAACAGCATAAACACGCCCGCCACTGACGGGCTGGACAGACCGCAGCTTTTTAGAATTCCAATATCTTTGCGTCGCGTCATGACAATCATGTAAAAGATGCAGAACACCAGGATGATAATGCCCATGCTGATCAGGCCGAAAATAAACAACAGCACCTGCATTTGTTTTTGATATTCGGCAACCATTCCGGCATTGACTTTTTTTGCACTGCCGACCCAGGCAAACGTCTGCCAGGAAAAACGATCCTGTGCAAAGTTGCGCCAGATGCCGCGGACGATCGCAGTCGCCTTTTCTTCATCTGTTCCCGGCTTGAGACGAATGTGGACACGGTTGGCTACGACACCCTTGCCCGGATACAATTTTTCCGACAGTTGTTCAATCGGCACCAACACAAACATCTCGTCAAAATCATACACGCCGGTCATCAGCACATCGGCCAGTTGGAATTTCATGACTTTGCGGGAGACGGAAGGGCTTTGCGAGACATTATCAGCGGACTGAGACGTCATCGTCCCGGTCATCAGGGCCATTTTTTCGCCCAGCATACCACGCAGTGCCTCGATATCGTATTCGTCGGTAACGTCATTGGGCTGAGCCAGTACGCCGACACCAACAATACCGCCAATCGCTTCGGGGGCGCCGGGCACTTGAAAACCGAGATCTTCTGCCGCTTGGCCCTTTTGAAACATCAATGATTCGGCCAGTGGCATGACAACGGTTTGCTGCGGCAGCTTGACGCCCCATGCCTGCACCGGGCGAACCTTGCCGGCACCGGCCACGGCCAGCAGCAGTCCCTGGCTTTCCAGCACCGCTTCGGCGCCGTCAATGCAATCAGCATCCAGCAACTGTGCAATCAGGGTCTCGGTCTCGGTGATTGTCGCTCCGGACGGACCACCGAGGATGATATCGCCCTGATAGCGGCCAAGGCTGGTTTCGACGGAATGGATAAAACCGGTAAAGAGGCTATCGGTGGCGATCAGCAGCGCACAACTCATCGCTACCGCCGCGATGCTGAGAAAAACAATCCTGCGTCGCTGCAAGTAACGAAAGCATAGCAATAAAGTAATCTGTTTCACCTTCCGTGGCGCCTCCCTTTGGAAAAGTAAAAATCAAAATCTAAAAATCATAATTATGGAACCGGCCTTTGGCCGGGACTATTTAAATAAATTCCTCACGTTTGTTCGGAATGACAGTACTTCTGTTTATTCGGTTTCTTCTTCGCTGTCATCGGCGACAACGGGTTTGCCGGACAGGGGTTTGAGCAGCGGGAACAGGATCACGTCGCGAATGCTGGTCGAATTCGTGAGCAGCATGACCAGTCGGTCGATGCCCACACCCAGCCCACCCGCAGGCGGCATGCCGTATTTCAGTGCGGTGACGAAATCCTCGTCCATCTTGGCCATGGTTTCCTCATCGGACAGCCCGCGAAGCTGCGACAGGAAATTGGCCTCCTGTACGTCCGGGTCATTCAGCTCGGTATACGCATTGGCCAGTTCCATCTTGCCGATGAACAGCTCAAACCGTTCGGCATAACGCGGATCGGCCTTGCTCTGCTTGGTCAGCGGGCAAATAGCCGCAGGGTAATCAATCACAAACGTCGGGTTGACCAAATGATCTTCGACGGTTTCTTCAAACACATCATTCACCACGACCGCGTCATCCTTATCGGCCTCGTGAATGCCCAACTCGCGTGCTTTGGCACGAACCGCATCCAGATCATCAATATCACAGCCGGCGTGTTCTTTGAGCAGGTCGGCATATTTCGCGCGACGCCACGGCCGGGTATAGTCGATTTCCATCTCACCAAAGGGCAGTTTCTCGCCGTCGCAGTGTTGTTCGATCAGGCTGCACACCATCTCTTCGGTCAGGTCCATCATCACATTGTAATCGGCATAGGCCTGATACAACTCCATCATCGTAAACTCAGGATTGTGACGGGTGCTGAGACCCTCGTTGCGGAAGTTGCGGTTGATCTCAAAAACCTTTTCCATGCCGCCCACCAGCAGACGTTTGAGGAACAGCTCCGGCGCAATCCGCATGAACAAATCCAGGTCGAGCGCGTTGTGATGCGTGGTAAACGGTTTAGCCGCAGCCCCGCCGGCCAGTGTCTGCATCATCGGCGTTTCCACTTCGAGAAAGCCTTTGGCCGTCAGATGCTGTCGAATCGACGCCACCATCGAGCTTCGCTGGCGGAAACACTGCATCGTCTCGGGGTTGGCCCACAGATCCACATACCGCATCCGGTATCGCATATCGACATCGGAGAGCCCGTGAAATTTTTCCGGGGGCTGCAGCAGCGACTTACTCAACAACGTGACTTTATCCGCCCAAATCGTAATCTCGCCGGTCCGGGTGCGGCCAATCTGGCCTTCGGCGCCCACCAAATCGCCTAAATCCAAAAGCTTCATAAACGCCCATTGATCTTCGAGCAGCTTTTTGCTCAGGCCCAACTGAATGGTCCCGCTGGAATCCCGCAACGTGATAAAAATCAGCTTGCCGATATCCCGCAGCAGAACAATCCGTCCCGCACAGCAAGCCCGCTGGCCTTCCTGGTCATCGACAAAGCCGTCTTTGACGGTTTCCGCAGGCACCGCCCCTTCGAATCGACCACCATAGGGATCGACTTCAAAGTCACGTATTTTTTGTAGTTTTTCACGACGCTGCTGTTCAAATTTGTTGACAGGCGTTTGTTTTTCTTCGGTCATAACGCGTTCTATCCTTCGAGTTGATTTTGACACTTACGATTACAATCCCTTTAAAAATTTCGCTCACTGCAGCACAGGACTCTGATACAGAGTGTTGAATAGCAACGCTCGCAGAAAATGATGCCCCTAAAGAGCCGGGTCGGGTTCTGCCGAAACCGTCTGCGCTTTCTGTGTGGCAGCGTCATTTAACACCAGCGGCGTTCCCGCCGACAGCAGTTTGCTGCGAACGACCATGATCGCCGTCGCTAGTTGAGGGTCGGCTTCAATCGCTTCGGCCAGTGCGTGACGTTTTGTCTCATCGGCATTTTCAACGTGGTCGCCGCGGAACAGAATATCGTTGTCCCGCTGAATGTCGATCATCTTCTTCATCTCATTGCTGAGCAGATTCACTTCCACGTCCGGTGCGATCCCCCAGTCCTTGCGTCCCAGCTTTTCAATCTGATACCGATTTTTCACCCGCTGGTCACTGGGCAGATGATAATAGGCCACCGTGTATTTCATTTGCGAACCGTCACCCGTATAGCCGGTGACGACCTGCACACTGCCTTTGCCGTAGCTGCGATGGCCCACCAGTGTCGCCCGCTGATGCTTGGAATCCTGCAACGCCCCGGCAACAATCTCCGACGCACTGGCGCTGGAGCCGTTAATCAGCACGACCAGCGGATAGGTCGGATGGGTGCCGCTGCGATGGGCAATCTCATACGTTGCAAAGCCCTGCCGGGGATTGCTCTTGACGATAACGCCTTCACTGACAAACATATCCACCACGTCAGCGGCCGCCTGCAGATAGCCGCCGGTGTTGAAACGCAAATCGAGAATCATTCCGCTCAGGCCCTTCTTTTCCAGCTTCTTCAGTACGCTGTCCAGATCCGGTCCGGTATTTTCAGTAAAGGCCGTCAAACGAACGTATCCAATGCGGTTGTCGGGATCGACAATATAATCCCACTCGCCTTCGGACGTCCGGGTCCAGCCGCGAATCGGCGCCACGACAATCTCAGCACGCGTCAGGGTCACATCCCACACTTTATCCGTGGAGGGCCGCCGCATCGTCAATTGCACGTCGGTCCCCTTGGGGCCGGTAATTTTGCTGACCGCACAATAAATCGTCATCTCCTTGGTCAGCTCGCCATTGACGGCAACAATCTCATCATCGGCATCAATCTGGCCGCTGCGATACGCCGGCTTATCCGGCAGCAAACTGACAACCCGCAGCACACCCGTGCTTTTCGAAATCTCCACGCCAATGCCGGTAAACTTCTGCGTCATGCTTTTCTCAAAGTCCTTGACGTTCCAGGGCCAGATCAGATTGGTAAACGGATCCAACGCTGCAAACGACGCCTCGGTGAATTGCGCAATCAGCACTTCGGCCGGCAGCTTAATTGTTTCATCACTCAACGCCAGTACATCCTGCAGCAGTTCAGCCAGCGTTTCAGCTCTGATTTTTTCGTCAGCGGCATCCTGCTCAATCGCCGCCTTCAGAGCCTCCAGGCTGGAGGCCCAGTTCTCAGCGGCCTCGGGCGTGGTCGTCCAAGCCAGTTCTTCATTGCTCTGCTGCAGAACCGTACCGAGCAACAAGCAGCGTTTCAGGCCCTCTTTCGCCATTTCACTGTAATCAACCACGTTGACATAGTTATTATCTAAAAGCTGAAGTGCCCGAAAGAACATCGCCACCTCAATGTCTTCGTAGCGTTCATGGGCGGTTTCACCGCAACTGCTGTCCTGCAATGACAGCTCAATCGTTGCCAGTTCGGTCAATTCCTCAGCCTTGTCCTTATACGACTGATTATCTTCATACAGTGCCGTGAGCCAGTAGTAATTATGGGCATACGCATCCAGCCATTTGCCCTGCTGCTCATAGTCATCAGACATTTTTTGCATCTGCGCCAGCGTCTTTTGGACAAACGGGTCATTTAGCAGTTCGGCCTTTTGATCGTCTTCAACATACTCATTGGCCCGCACCACCGCCAGCATGATTTCATCGAGATCATTAACATCGAAGACCTCTTTGCCGGCTGTTTCCTCCTTAATCTGTTCCAGTTCGCCCACCTGCTCCTGGAAAGCAATCTGCTTTTCCTGTTCACGCGAAAGCTGGAGCTGTTGATGCTGACTCAGCAGGTATCGAAGTTGCTGTGCTGCCGGCAAGTCCCCTTCGCCGGCAAGAATCTGTTCGGCCTGTTCGAATTGTCCCCGACAGACCTTTTCGACCGCTTCCTGAAGCCCCGAAACGGCAACCACCGGTTCCACCACGGGAGTCGGCACTTGAGCACGCACCGCCGGACTGCTGACGGCCCCCTGTTCACTATCACAGGAACTGCCCGCCAGGGCAAGCATACACAAAACGATCACAAAACTGGATATTAACGATTTCTTTGAAATTGTTCTCAAGGGACTCTACTTTCAATCAATATATGAATTTATATAATACCACACCGCATAATTCATGACGCTTTGTATGCGGCTACGTCACTTTTTATCGTACCTTAAAGCAATTCATCAGAAAAGGTGAGATGGCTGCAAGGCAATATCGTTTCCCAAGAGTCTCATCAGGGCTGCCGATGCGAAAAATTTATCCGAAAGGGGATAAATCCAAACGGACAGGGTGACCCGAAAGCCACCCTGCCGAAGTTATCCTACATATAGATCGACGAAATCGACCTTAAACTTTACAGGCATTCGGCCGCTTTGCCGCAACAACCCAGAACCTGCAGTTTGTGCTTGACCATGTCCTTGATCGCCTCGCGAGCCGGCCCCAGATATTTACGCGGATCGAACTCTTCGGGGGTTTCCGCATACACCTGACGGATCTTGGCGGTCATTGCCATACGCAGGTCGGTGTCAATGTTCACTTTGCAAACACCCATTTTGGATGCCTTGGTGATCGCATCTTCCGGCACTCCCATCGCATCGGGCATCTTGCCGCCGTACTTGTTGATCAGGTCCTTGAATTCTTTCAAAACACTGCTGGAACCGTGCATAACCAGCGGGTAACCGGGCATTTTTTCGCCAATCTTTTCTACTACGTCAAAGGCCAGCTTCGGTTCGGTTTTGAACTTGTAAGCGCCATGGCTGGTGCCGATGGCGACCGCCAGCGAATCAACGCCGGTGCGTTCGATGAACTCAACCGCTTGGTCCGGGTCGGTCAGGTGGTTCATGACGTCTGCTTCGCTGATACCGACAACGTCTTCTTCGATGCCGCCCAACTGGCCCAGTTCCGCTTCGACCACGACCCCGTGATCGTGAGCATAATCAACGACCTGCTTGGTCAGGGCAATGTTATCCTCGAACGAATGGTGAGAACCATCGATCATCACCGAGGTAAAGCCGTCATCCACGCACTGCTTACAGGTGTCAAACGTATCACCGTGGTCCAGGTGCATACAAATCGGGATATCCGGATTTTCCGCAACGGCCACATCAATAATCGCCTTCAGATAGCTCATGCTGGCATAGGAACGTGCCCCACGGGAAATCTGCAGGATCAACGGAGCCTTTTCTTCAGCAATCGCTGCCACAATACCTTGTGTAATTTCCATATTGTTGACATTAAAGGCACCGACGGCATACCCATTTTTATATGCCATCTCAAACATTTTTTTGGAGTCGACTAAAGCCATACTTTCTCCTTGTACTTACAGGTTAATATTTGTTACATCGTTTAATTTATTCCGAAGTCATCTTCAGAGTTATACGCTTTTACTTGTTTAATCTTCCATCCGTGCACCGGTCAGCCCGGTGTATTTGCGGGAGCCGAGCGCCAGTTCATCCACCCCCTGCGGCCAGATGCTGAACATGACCGCATTGCGCTTCAGTGATTCATCAACCGATACCGTCAGTGCGTAAAACATCCGGTGGTATTGGCGAATCAATGTCAAATCGCTGCGAACAGACTTTCCAAAATCAAAATTATACTCCTGCGAAAAAGTCGCCAGATAACGCGGCGTCAGGCGGTAGGTAATCGCCGTGACAAACGAATTGGAGCCCTCTTCATAAATGCCGTCTCCCGCGTCCTGCACAATGACCGGGCGTAAATAGCGTGTCCCGACATAGTAGCTGATATCCGGGTAAACATACCGGCTCACCCCGGCATTGAACTGCTGAATGTGACCGTCATCAATATCGTAATTGACGTCACTGAGGACTGACAGCGTATCGGTCACACGCCAGGCGAATTCACTGTGAATCGTATCCCGCACCAGACCATAGTAGTTGTCTTGACGGCGAAGCAGCAATGGAATCGACGGATCGTTATAGATAAACGCCGCCGGACCGTAGGTCGAGGGCGAACCAATGGATTCATCGGCGTCATCCGATACCCAGGTGCCTTCCACATTCAAACGAATCCAGTCCAGCGAGCGGACATTTTCTTCGCTGCCGCGATGTGTCTGCCATCGTTGCAGAACACCCAGATGCACCGTATCCCGCATGTCGACGGACTCGTCGCTGGCTTCATACGTCACCGCCTCAACATACGGCGTGACAATATGGCGTATGCCGTTTAAGTCCCACAACCGGGAGCGGACGTGCGAGTTTTCTTTCCAGTACATCGTCGAAGCTCGCAGGCCCACTTCCCCAAGGAAGACCTGGTCTTCGCGATCCGTGGGATTGCCGCTGATATCCAGCGCGAATCCCTGCCCGTCCTCATAACCGTATGTGCCCGCCACAAACGGGACAACCTTGACGGTATCCCACGTCAGCGGCAAATCCACTTCGTTCCGGGTATAGCCGAACATGTAAAAGTCGTCACCCGTCCAACTGGCCTGCTTTGAGGCCGACGCATCATCATCCAGACGTTCTCGGAAACGAGCAATCTGCGAATCACTGTACCACGTCAACTGGTGGTCCCAGAATGACTGGCCTTTCAAATGATATTCGATGCTGGGCAATTCTTCAGTCATCGTTTCAAAATCATTAATCCGCACTTTCCCCAAAATGGAAAATGCCCAGTTGTCACGCAATTTCTTCAGATGAAGCAGCGTTTCCTGACCTTTGCCGGTATTGAACTCGTCACGATACATCCATTCCAGGAAGTTTTTATCCGACAGGTAACCCACTTCAGCCACTAACTGCCAATCGTCAGGCAAATACTGACGATGGCGAAAACCAAATCGTCCGCGGACATCTTTACCGGAGTCGATATTGCGACGGTCGCTGACCCGTCCAAGATCGTCTTCGCCACGGTCGGTCATGATGTACCCAACCAGCGATCCCTTGGCCTCGTCCGTTTCATATTCGGCCTCGACCCCGCCGCCAACACCGCGTTTGCTGAAATAGTCCACCGCCAGTTGACTTTCCAGCCAGGGCGGATCTTTCAAGCCCAGCAAACGTGCCAGATGCCACCGTGTTTCAACAGACGTGCCGTACTCAGAATCATTGCCGAAACGAATTTTGCGAAGCGGAATGTCGGGACGTTTGAAGTTGGTGGTCATTTTCTTCCAGCTAAAGAAGGAAAAATCGCCGTATTTGGCATTGACATCGTGCAACCGCCCTTCATACCGCGTGCCCACATCCCCCTCGGCCTCGGCGGTTCGTACATATCCGTCAATCGCCTGATCCTTGATCAAAACCATTTTCGACGCATTCAAAGACGTCTGCGGAAAATAAAATTCACTCGTCGTCAACTGTACATTCTTCGCCTCAAAAATATGCTCACTGACCTGGCCCAACCGGTCAGCACGTACATAAATCGGAAAACCCCGTTTTTCATCGAACACACGCATGGAAGCATTCACCACCAAAGCACGCTTATTAATAAAATCATAATAGATTTCATCGGCTCGGATTGTCCGCTCCCCTTCGGTCATCACGATATTGCCCATCAGGTAAACCGATTGCGGATCACCTAAGCCAATCTGGTTGCCCGTTTCGCCGGCCTGATCAATTTCAAACTGGCCCTTCTCAAAGAAGATCACCAGGTTATCGGCAAGGAATTCAACCATCTGGTCTTCCGAACGCCGCTGCCAGACATAAAACCGCCCCGAAGCGGTAATCACTTCCCGTCCATCTGATGTCGGTCGTTTTTCAATCAGCGGCGACTGCTCCCAGACAGCCGAAAGATGTACCGGATACTTCACCGTCTGTGCATCCTCCTCGGAAGAACTGCTTGAAACGCTGCCGTCAGTTCCCGGCACAGGAACTTTCGCCATCGCCTCTGCCCGACCCACCGCTCTGGGGTTCACATCGGGGACCATCGCACTTTCCGGAATCTGCGGACCAGCCGGCATTTTTACCAAGGCATCAGCGGCTCGGACATACAGATCGTTTGCAAACAATTGCTCGCAGGCAATCTCCTGCTGCACATCAGCCACAGCAAACACTTCACCCGTCACCAAAAACTGGGTAATTAAAACATCCGCCCCTTCGACAATAAAATGCTGAATGGCCGTGGTCCTGGCCTTGCGACCCTTCTGAATATTAATCTGTCCTTCAATATACACTTTCGCCAAATACGTCATACGCACCGTCGGATCATCGGACTGCTGCGGCTGTAAAGAAATCACCGCGTTTTGACTGCTGATCAGGTTGTCCCCAATCTGAATGGTCGCACCGTTTTCCAATAGCATCACATGCGAGAAATTTGCCTGCGGCTCCCGGCAAACCGTCAAAACCGGGCACGTCAAATGCAAATCCTGCCCCCCCAGCGAACCGGGGCCGACATCTGCCGAACCGACGGCCATTCCATTACTGATTACCAGTGAGATCAATACCAGAATACTGTTTGCCATGAGGCCAAATCCATAATTAATGTGAACATTCCATTAAAACCACATACGCGCAACACATCCGTGAGTGTATAGTCGGTGCGATTATACCTATATGGGGCACTAAATCCAGTCAAAAACAGGAATATTAGTACTGATAAAGGACTTCAGACCTCTCGTTTCAGAAGCGTACCTTGGGAGAGTTTGGATTTCGGAAGTTGTTCCCTGAAAGTGCATAAAAAAAGCCTCGCCCAAATGGGCGAAACATCAATTTTGCTTTTTAACCTTTGATTTTTGCATTCACAAACCGGCAAATCCGGTTTGTGTCATAGCTGCTGATAATGAATGGCGGCTCGATACATGCCGTTGACGCGGTCGCCCTTGACGATAATCGGCGCCAGCATGTCATTCCGCGGCTGCAGACGAATTTTGCCCTTTTCCTCGAAAAACACGCGTTTAAACGTCGTTTCATGGGGATTTTTGAGTCGAATAAAACAATCGTCACCATTTTGAACGTCCGCGGCCGGCGAAAAAACGACGATATGCCCTTCCGAAAACTTTGGCTCCATTGAGTCGCCCACGACCCGCACCGCAAAGGCATTGGGATCATGCATATCCGGACAGCGGACATAGTCATCGGCAAAACCCGCCGGATAGCCCAGATCGTCAAATTCGGCTGGGTAGCCCGCAGGAACTTTGTTAATCACCGGAACCCACTGGCCCGGCTTTTCACGCATATCTTTTTCCTGCTGGGGGTTTATTTCATACTGGCTAAGCACTTTACCCAGCTTTTCCGGCTTGATCTTGCGACTGATGACATCCTTGATAATCTGCTTATATCGCCGATTTTCAGCGTCAATCGCCTCATAATCCCGACGCACATCCGAAGGCATTCCCTCCACATGCGCCATATGCTGCAAATAACCGGTCTCAAACTGCAAATGCTCTTCCAGCTTACACAGCAACCGATCACTGGGCGGATTCTTCACCCGACCGGTCTCGATCGTGGAAAGATACGGCTTGGAAAAACCGGTTAAAGCGGCAACCTCATCAAGCGTCAGATGAAGACGCCCACGCTGTTCTCGAATTATTTGGCCTAAAGACATAATGGGCATTATCGAGTATTCAAGCAGGATACACAAGTCCTTTTTTGTTAAATATCAAACTTTTTTTCCAAAAAGAAAGGGCCCTCTTTGCCCGATCCTGACGGTCAGTAAATACTGTCCCGAAAAACCAGCCAAAAAGAGAAGGCCTTAACTTTTTTATAGACTACCCGACTTTTGCGCCCAAGTGTGTATTAATCACTTCGGCCAGCTTTACTCGGTCAATCGGTTTGGAGATATAGCCGTCACAGCCGGCTTCCAGACACTTTTCCTCATCGCCCATCATGGCATTGGCCGTGACCGCGACAATCGGTGTCTTTACGCCCTGGCTTCGCAACTGACGGGTGGCTTCATAACCGTTGACATTCGGCATCTGCATATCCATCAAGATCAGGTCATACGTACTGCTCTCGCATTTTTCGATTGCTTTCTGCCCGTCTTCTGCAACGGTGACTTCCAAGTCCATCTTCTGGAGCAGGATGGTCATCAATTTCTGATTGGACGGGTTGTCCTCTGCGACTAAAATAGTTCCGTTAGCCATATTAGATCCTTTCTCTACCGAGATTAAAATCGATTCATCATTTAACTCATCAATTTGTTCGTATTTATTCCAGGCCGGGTCTTCTTCGGTTGGGTGAGTGCCCGCGGACACACGCACCGAAAAGGTCGAGCCTTTGCCTTCTTCGCTTGTCACCGACAACTCGCCTCCGATCAGTTCCGAAAGCCGTTTGGTGATTGCCAACCCCAGACCCGTTCCGCCATACTTACGGTTGGTGGCCCCGTCAGCCTGTGTGAAAGATTCAAAAATCATCTCCAGCTTATCCGCCGGGATACCGATACCGGTGTCTTCCACATCAAAACAAATAATGTATTCATCCGCAAATTTCTCCATGCTGACATTGACATAAACATGGCCCCGATGCGTAAACTTAATGGCATTGCTGATCAGATTCATCAAACATTGGCGTAATCGAATCCGATCGGTTTTCAGCATTTCGCCGATCCGGTCACACTGGAGTATTTGAAAGTCGATGCCCTTCTGAATTGCCCCCGGACGCATAATAGAGTCAATCTCAGCCAGCATATCGCCGATGCTGAATGCCTCCTTCTCAATCTCCAATTCTCCGGATTCGATCATGGAAAAATCGAGCAAGTCATTAATCAACTCCAGCAGGACAGAGCCGCTTTTGGCAACCATTTTGACAAACGAGAGCGGCTCATCTGCCAGCTCCATTCCCGACAACACCTCACTGAAGCCGACAATAGAGTTCATCGGCGTACGCAGTTCATGACTCATATTGGCCAGGAATTGACTCTTGGCACGATTGGCCGCCATGGCTTCATGGGCCAGCACATTGGCCTGTTCTTCCGCACAACGACATTCATTGATTTTACGCTTTAAATGCTCATTGGTCTGCTGCAGCTCGAACGTTCGCTTACGCACTTCCAACTCAAGCGTACGGTACATCTTCTCCAGCGTCACGCCAAGCTGGTTGTAACGGTCCGCAATTAACCCCACCTCATCATTGGAGTGTATATCCAACGGCTCAAACTGAAACTCGTCGGTCTGTTCGGCAGTCTTTTTCAAATGCATCGCAAAACACCGAAGATGCCGACCTGCAACAAGCCGGAACGACGCATAAACAGCCCCCAACAATCCCAGCAATCCAAACATTAACCCCGGCAGTCGCTGAATTGTCTGATCATCTATTTGGCTCGCAAAACCGGCCGTCGGGATCGCAATCATCTGCAAGGCGTCACCGTTTGCCGTCTGGTTTCCTGACACATCGGGGCAGATCGTAAATTTCGCAATATAATCTTTCCCTTTGATCTGAATCCGGGTATCCAGCGATTCCATCGAAGAGTTTTGCTTAAACATCCGTTTAATTCTGACCGCCTCGACGTCATCCGGTTTTAAATATCGAGCCAATTCATCATTTTTGGCCCGGATTATTCGATGCGGGCATTGCCTCGATGCCTGTTCAAAGACAGCATCAGCAATCGCCGAGGAACGCCCTTTGATCCCCTCGGCTTGAATCTGCAGCTGACCGGACTCAATTTGCTCAACAACCTGTTGAACAGCCTGATCGAACGCCGCGGCAAGCTCGGTCTGATTCTGAAGGCTTTGCTGTAAATGCGCATAACCAGCCTGCCAGGTTTGATAAACCAGAAAGAGCGAAAAAGCCGTCAGCAACAGGCCTATCGCCAGCAAAAACTTCATTCCGATGCTTGTTCGAGATCGCATAGCCGCAACAAAATCTCCATATAAAAACCTTAATAAACGCACTTACAGAGAAAATCTGGTGGTATATCGACCCGGACAAGACACAGATTAACCTCGAATTCCATAAACCGGTCAAAACGGTCGCCAATCCGCCTATTTTCAATTAATCGACTTAAAAACAAGGTTTCATGGTCCTATAACCGCGACTGAAAAATTCCCCAAAAGTCAACGAAATCATTGATGTGATAACGTCCGAAATATTTGAATAAAGTTTCGCTCACATAACAAGACAATCTACGCATTAAAAAAGACTTTTGTTTCGTTACTTTTTTCAAATGTCGCTTAAAATGCCCATACCAACCGATAAAAAGACTTAAACGGTCTCCGAAATAACTCTAAAAACAAACTGCGTTAACGAAATTTTCGGAAATTTTCCTATTTTTCGGTTGACAAGTTTCGTTATTTTTAGGTATATTACCTGTATGGAGAAACGGAAAATAAATCAAAAGGATATTGCTGACAGCTTAAACTTGTCTGTTGCAACGGTCTCCAAGGCCCTTCGGGGGGATTACGCCGATATCAACTCCCAAACGCGTGACCGGGTAGTGAATCGTGCGAGCCAATTAGGGTACGATTGGGGCAGTCGCAAGCAACATGCAATTTCGGATGAGGAAGAGACCAAAAGTTATATGGTGGGGGTCCTCATCCTTCGCAAACTCCATGAGTGGCAGCATACAAATTACTTCGCCGGCATGAGTGAAAAGTGTGCAAAATTGAACGTTTCATTAATTTTGCACTACGTCAGTGAAGAAAACTGCCATCTCATCTTCAATAAAGAGCACCAACCGCCCGCCATGCGGGATGGCAACCTGTCGGGGCTTATCCTGGTCAATCACTGGCCCGAAGATGTAGTGGCCCGATTGTCGGCACACACACCCTGTGTTTCGATCCAGAATGCTTATCAGAAAGCCAAGATGGATGTCATCGGCGTCGATGAAACATTGGGACTTGAGCAGCTAACCCGACATTTAACCGGATTGGGACACCGGAAAATCGGCTTTTTTGGCAATTGCGGTCAGGTTTACAGTGCCCGAATGCGATTTAGCGCCTACGTCAGCAGCCTTGCCCAGCAGGGACTTTCGCTGGACATGGCAAATGTTATTGATGTTGAAGCGGCACATTTAGAAGATAAAGAGATTATACTGGCTGGACAGATTGAATCTGCAATCCGACGTATAGAGCAAGGGGTTCGAGCGTGGATCTGTGCCAGCGACTGGGTGGGATATTTGCTTTGCCGAGGACTTATCGATCGGGGATATAACATCCCGAAAGATGTATCAATCGTCGGATTTGACGACACCGAAGACAACACGCTCGCATGCCCCAAGCTAACCAGTATCACCGTTCCGGCTCTCCGGATCGGTGCCGAATCATTGAGGCGGCTGATCAACCGCGTGCGGCATCCTGCCAGCCCGCCGCTGAAAGTGATGCTGCCGTGCAAATTGTTTGAAGCACAAACTACATCTCCTCCTTCCAGGACAGCATAGGCAGGCCGGGGGGCTTGCTTATGCTATCCGATTTATCAATTGCTTCCAGCGGTGGTCTGGTCGGACAACCGCTGGAAGTTTGATATGATCCAGTCAGTCAACATCAGGGCTGACAGAAACACCGTAACTTCTTATAAATAAATATTTTAAAAATTACTCTTTTTTTGATTTTTTCCGCAAATATCAAGCGTTTTCGCTCATATATATGTGTATGAGTCTTTTATTTAAATAAACCTGATATCAGAACAATATCTACTTTCTTTGGGGGAATACATTGTTATGTCCTTGCTTTTAAAACGTCGTGCTCAACTCGCAGTATTGTGCATACTATGCCTTCTTTGCGTTCCCGCCACATCGGCTCCATATTTCAATAAATCCCATGAGTTTATTCAGCCGGACAACTCCGTCGTTTCGCTGATTTTGAACGGTGACGAATTTTATATGCAAGCCGAAACCGAAGACGGCTATACTGTCGTCAGAGATCCACAAACCGGCTGGATTTGTTACGCTGAATTATCCGAAGACGGAAGCAAACTCATTTCAACCGGTATCCCCATCGGCAATGACAGTGACATATCAACTTTGTCTGACAGCTTAAGTTTAGACAAACAGAAGACGGATAAGGCATCAAAAAAACAGCTCAAGAAAAAACTGAAAATCAATACAGAATCCAGAATCAAAAAAGTTAAGCAAAAACAAAAACTGCTTTTCGGCGAAGACGTTGAGATGATTAACGGCCTTCCTTATCCAGCGGGTACAACCGCAACGACCTCTTATGAAGGTCAAACCATTGAGTCTTTTCAAACAATCGAAGCAGCACCGGGTACATTACCCTCAACCAAGGATACCAGCAATTTCAGCAGGACGCTCAAGGGACTTGTTTTGGTCTTTGACTTCTCCGATGCACCGGCTTCATACACACTTCAACAATACGATGACAAAGTCAACAAGGTAAACTCCTATTATTCCAACGGAAACGCAGCTTCATTACGCACATATTATGAAGATGTCTCACGTGGGGTGTTCATTATGGATCACTTCGTATACGGCATCTTTCGAGCCCCGGAAACATTTGAGTATTACGACAGTCTGAATTACGCTGAAGGCGCACGTCAATTAATGTCTATTGGTTTGAATCAGATGGAAGCTGACGGCTTTGACTTCAGCCAGCTCACCACAAATTCATCCGGTGAAATCCAGGCACTCGCCGTGATGTATACCGGCAACCCGCATGCCTGGTCTGAAGGGATGTGGTACCATGCCAGCGGCTGGGGCGGATTCAGCGCGGACGGCGTTCACACGGGCCCTTACTGCACAGACAGTGCCAACAACTTAAGCCCCGGCACCCTCATTCACGAACACGGCCATATGGCTGCCAAGTGGCCGGACACCTATAGCTATGTCGGCGGTGAACCCGGCACTTGGGGCGTTATGGGCGGCGGATATTGTGATTTGCCCAACCCGTACTTCCTGTATGAAAACGGCTGGCTCGATGGCGAAAACATCATGGATATTCCGGGATTGAAAACCATGGATTCAACGGATCCGCATTTTGCTTACTTCTATTACGATCCGGATCAGCCCACCGAGTTCTACATGATGCGTCCCTATACCAACAACCTCCTGTACTGTCCCGACATTCCGGATCAGGGCATGACATTCTGGCGTATTAATACCCAGGGAGATAATGCGCAGTATCCAAATTCGGACCGGCATATTGAACTGGTACATGCCAAT
The DNA here is from genome assembly GCA_963675155.1 of Anaerohalosphaeraceae bacterium. Lineage (GTDB taxonomy): Bacteria > Planctomycetota > Phycisphaerae > Sedimentisphaerales > Anaerohalosphaeraceae > 4572-13. Next base: position 4,525,639 of record OY775912.1, read on the forward strand.
AACGTTGATACCATTAAGAACACGAACGTCTGCTTTAAACAAGGCGGACTGCTTGATTACTTTACCCCATTTACAACACCCGGCACGGACTGGAAGTTCGGTGCCAAAAGCGGACTGCCCTCGTGGATGGATATAACAGGAATTAGTGCCGCCGGCGCAGCGATGACATTTACGCTGAATATCCCTCCAGATTTCGCGGTCAGCCCGACAAGCAGCCTTGACTTCACCATTGCTTACGAGGGAACCACCAATGACGCCTCGGCCTTTACCGTCAACAACAACGGCGTCCACACGATCAACTGGACCGCTGAAACCGGAGAAGCCAACTGGTACGACCTGTCGGTCTACAGCGGAACAATCAGTTCACTGGGTTCTTATACGGTCACTGTCACCCTGAATGCGGAAACGCAAAATCTGCCGGTGGGAACGCATGAAGATACAATCGTCTTCACGAATACCACGGACAACATTATCGTCGAACGCACCGTAACGATACAGGTGTACCCAAAACAAAAAATCGCCTACTGGCCCCTAGATGAAACGGCCGGCACGACCGCCTCAGACATCAGCAGCAATCGGCATGACGGAACCGTTGTCAATACCGATTTCGGCAGCGCCTCAGTCACCGGTCAGGTCGGTACGGCATTGCAGTTTGACGGATCGAATGATCATATTGTTGTGCCGGGATTCACCGAAAATATCAGCGGACTGACCCTTTCCGCATGGATTAAAGCTGATGACTGGAACGGCAACCGACGGATTCTCCAGAAAGGCGGAGACGGCAACGAATATCGCCTTCTGGTTGAAAATGGGCAGTTTGTTTTTGAAATGGGCTCCACACGCCTGCAACTGGCATCACTGCCGGCAACGAGTACCTGGGTGCATATTGTCGCAGTCTATGACGGCAGCACAATGAGCATCTACTACAACAAGGTTTTGAAGGGCTCTATTGCCCGCACGGGAATGGTTCCGACCAGCAGCAGTGATTTATACATCGGCACCAAAAATGCCGGCGCCCCCGCCGGGGACCGCTTTAAAGGTGCGATGGATGAAGTCCGTCTCTATAACCACGCCAAAGATGCTGCGGGCATTCAGGATCTGTACAACGGCATAGACACCGCCGAGGCCCTCAATCCTTATGACGGAGCCGGTGATGTATTGCTGGTGACAGACCTGCAATGGTCGATGGCATCCGGGGCCGTCAGCAACGACGTCTATTTCGGCACCGATTATAACAGGGTGCTGAACGCTGCAACGGGTTCCAATGAGTATCAAGGACGCCAGGGAAACACCGCCTTTGCCCTGAACACCTTGAAACGCCACGCTGAATACTTCTGGCGCATTGATCAAATCGACGATTCCGGAAACATTACACAGGGTCCGGTTTGGCGATTCTCCACGGGTAACGGGTGCGGCGCGATTACACGGCAAGTCTGGAATGATATTTCCGGCAACGCTGTGACCGATTTGACCAATAATGCGGATTATCCGGATAATCCTGACCTCACCGAGATCATCACCTCCTTTGAAGGTCCGACCAACTGGGCCGAAAACTACGGTTCACGCCTTTATGGATTTTTGATCCCGCCGGCCACCGGCAGCTATACCTTCTGGATTGCCAGCGATGATTATTCGGAACTGTGGTTAAGCACCGATGAAAATCCGGACAACCGCGTAAAGATTGCATACGCCTATGGCGCAACCGGCTCACAGGAGTGGAATAAATACGCCTCACAAGAATCAAATTCTATCACATTAACAGCCGGTAAACCTTATTATATTATGGCTCTGCACAAAGAAGGGGCTGTCGGCGACAACATTGCCGTTGCCTTTTCCGGCCCCAGCATCAATCAGGAAGTTATCCCCGGTGACTACCTGATGCCTTTTGCCCCGGATTATGATTGGGGGCCGGCCTTTATAGACGGTAGTTTGTATGGCGTCGACGCCCTTGAAGGATACACCTATCAGGATAGTGTGGCCGGCACAGCCACCGCAATGGACGGCAGTGATGTTTCTTACTCCAAAGCAGCCGGACCGCTCTGGCTGCAAGTGGCCTCTGACGGAACCCTTTCCGGCATTCCCGGCGATCAAGATGTGGGAAGCAATAATTTTGACATACGAGCAACCGACGCCGAAGGAAATACCGGCGAAGCACCACTCTATATCCATATCGAAAACACCTTTACCGGCGAACTGGGCCTGGATGACTTCGTGGAACTGGCGGCTCACTGGATGAATCAGAATTGCGAAGACCTGCTCTGTAACGGTGCGGACCTGACCGGTGATGGAAATGTGGAGATGGCGGACTTAGAATCCATGGCAAGTATGTGGCTGACCGAAAAGCCTTACGGTCTACTCATCCACTGGCCCTTTGACGTAGACAGTGTTGACACCACGGAGAGCTATAATGGAGTTCTTATGAATGGCGCCGCCATCACTCAAACAAATGAGCAATTTATACTTGGAGGTGGTGCGCTTTCATTAGACGGCATCGACGATTACGTGGAAATCCCCGACTACAAAGGCGTCACCGGCACTGGCAGCCGAACCTGTTACGCATGGGTCAATACAACAACCGCCTCAGGAGAGATTTTGTCGTGGGGCGAAGACTATAACGGCGGCCGATGGGTCATCCGGGTCAATGAAGGAGGACAGCTTCGTGCGGAGGTCCAGGGTGGTAATATTATCGGCACCACGCTCATCAATGATGGTAACTGGCACCATGTAGCCGTTGTCCTGAGAGACGATGGAAGTCCTGATATCCAGGAAGCCCGGCTGTATGTGGACGGTCAACGGGAAACCATCAGTGCGTCGGTCGACGAGTGGGTAAATACAGGCGAAGCTGAGAACGTAATGATCGGTGTTTACTTTGGCGCCAATAATCCACGCTATTTCCAAGGACTGATTGACGATGTAAGGATATACGATCGGCCGTTGACGCAGCAGGAAATCCAGACATTCGCTTTATTGAATCTTCATCTTCATTTGAAGCTGAATGAAACAACCGAAACAATTGCAACCGATGCCTCAGTATATCAACGGAATGGAAACTTGCTCAATGGTCCGACCTGGCAACCGAGTGAGAATCTCAATGGGGCGATTCAGTTTGATGGTATTGATGATTATATCGAAATCACCAATTACAAAGGTATAACCGGAACCGCCAGCCGCACCTGTTGTGCCTGGATTAACACAACAACCGCCTCAGGAGAGATCTTGTCGTGGGGCGAAGACTATTACGGCGGCCGGTGGGTCATCCGGGTCAATGAAGGCGGACAACTCAGAGCCGAAGTTCAGGGCGGCAATATCATCGGCGACACACTCATCAATGACGGCAATTGGCACCACATCGCGGTCGTCGTGGAAAATGACGGAACACCTGACATTCAAGAGGCCCGCTTGTATGTGGACGGTCAACGGGAAACGATCTCGGCCTCAGTGGATGAACCGATTAATAGCGGCGAGGTTGAAAATGTACTGATCGGCGCTTACCTTGGCGCCAATAATCCACGCTGGTTCCAAGGACTGGTTGATGATGTGCGGATTTATGATCAACCGTTGACACAAGAGGAAATCCAGGCAATGGTTCAATAAAGACCCGAACGACGAAGAGAATATCGGCCTTAGGCGCTGAGTGTGGCTTTTTGCATGAGGCCGCGGCAACGTTCACAACCGCAGGCATGGACCTGGCGAAGGCGTGAGTTTCCAAACAGTGATTTGCTGTCCACGACTTTGGCACCCTTGGCCTGCATTTTACGCAGGGCAATTTCGGCGGCACCTTTTTCGTGGGAGCCTAAAGCGTCGGCAATAACCGTCACGGGCTTACCGCGAAGCAGCAGTCCCAGTACCGTATGCAGGACGGCGGTTTCAGTCGGGCCGCCGATAACAATCAGTTCCGAGGCTTTCAGTTCGGTCAGGATGCGTTCAGCACGCGGCTCATCAAACGGATCATCCGTTCGCTTGCACAAGATGATCTGGTCGAAATTCTTCACTAATTCCCGCGGCAAATCCGTACTATCGCCGGATTCAAACGTCACATGCCGGTCACGCAAGGTATATGGAATCTTGCAGATGCCCTCTGTGCCCGCGATACAAAAGTCGTCATGCCCGTCAGGAAGATGAATCTGCGCTGTGGAAATCACACGGATCTGATCTCTCCGCGTCCAGGCCATCACACGACGAATATTGGCCAACACCCGGCGGTGATTGCGAATGCAAGCCTTGCCGTCAGCCACAAACAGATCCCGCTGCGTATCAACGTCAATCAGAATCCGTTTTTTTCGTAATGTTATGATGGGCCTGATCATTTTTGCTTCTTCAAATAATTTAGTTGGTATTTTTAGCGCTTCCATGCTATTAAATACGCCCCGAACCCCTTAACGGTTCTCGGTCTATTTGACGTATCGTTCAGAAGTTTTCTTGACTTAAGAACATTTTCAAAAGAAAATAGAAGTTCCGATAACAGTCTTATTTACAATGAAACAGTACAAGGCAAATACAATGCTTCGTAAAAAACTAAATGATTATCCGAATATCGCCATTGACGCCGAATCCATCACGGAAAAGATCGATTTTCCAACACTGTTTAAGCATCGGGGCCCCGTCGAAATGGAAGTCGGTTCCGGTAAAGGAACTTTTTTGGTCGCGCAAGCGAAAACGTTTTCCGACGTGAATTTTTTGGGCATCGAGTGGGCGAACAAATACTATAAATATGCCGTAGATAGAATAGGACGGTGGCAGTTTGATAATGTGCGCATGCTGCGAACCGATGCCGCCGATTTCATCGCTGAGTTTGTTCCCGATGCTTCCATCCAGATGTTCCATCTATACTTCCCAGATCCGTGGCCCAAGAAACGCCACCACAAACGACGTTTTTTCTGCGATGAAAATCTTGCGCAGCTTCACCGCATTCTTGAACCGAATGGAATCATCAATGTCGCCACCGATCATGAAAACTATTTTGAACAGATGACCGATGTGACGCGCAAGGCAGCCGCGGCGGGCACATTTAAGGAAATTGAATTTACCCGCCCCGCGGGCGCACGCGAAGGCGAGATCGTCGGAACCAATTATGAACGAAAATATATCCCCGAGGGTCGAAACACGCACACCCTCGCATTACAAAAATTATGACAGAAACAACCATTCAAATTGATCAACTGCAAACACTGCTTCAGTCGCACCAAGAGGCGTTTGAAAGGCTTGCGCAGTTTTTGCTCGAAGAAAATAAAAAAGTTAACCTGACGCGTATCGTGGATCCGCAGCAGATGCGGATGCGGCACTTTGTCGATTCGCTGGCTGTTATCCCGGCACTGGACGCAATCGTCGCCAAAACCGGAAAGCCGTTGCGGATTATCGATGTGGGTTCCGGTGCAGGATTCCCCTCGCTTCCACTGGCCATTGTACGACCCCAGTGGACCTTCTGCTCACTGGAAGCCACTGCTAAAAAAGTAAAGTTCCAGCAGGCTGCCGCCGAAACACTGAAACTTAAAAATCTTCAAGTCCTGCACGGCCGGGCTGAAGAAATGGCTCACCAACCAGCTCTCAGAGAACAGTTCGACATCGCCTGCGGCCGGGCACTGGCGGCGATGCCGATGTTGGCCGAACTGCTGGCGGCGTTTGTCAAACCACAGGGCCATGCCGTCTTTTGGAAAGGCAGCAATGTTCAGGAAGAGCTGACCGCGGCACAGGATGCCATACGAACAATGGGCTGTCAGGTTCGCCGGCGATTACCGTATGAACTGCCGACAGAAGACAACCAGATGGTAAACTTTTCACTGGTCATGTGCCAAAAAACAAAGCCTTCACCCAAACAATACCCGCGTGTCTTCGGTATGATAAAAAAGAATCCATTGTAAAACATTTGAGCAGAAACATATTCAATCAAGGACTAATCGATCATGGAAACAAAAAAAGCATTTGTTATTGAACTGAATGATGAAAAAGGATACCAACGCCTGATCCCGGGAGCTCCGACCACACACGGCATGAAGTCCGGGCGAGTCTATCTGCAGCCGGGTACCGACTGCGGCGTCCACAGCACCGAAGAGAAGGAAGAGCAGCTCGTATTTCTGGCTGGCACCGGCACCGCCATCATTGGCGAAGAGGAAATGGACGTCGGCGCCGGAAAAGTCTGCTATATCCCCCCGCAGACACAGCATAACATCCTGAACACCGGCAGCGAACCGCTGATTTATATCTTCTGCGTTGCACCGGTCCAATAGCCTCCCCTCTCGCCTCCAAGAAGAGAAGCACAAATCAAAGCCCTGACAGCAACTCAGGGTTTTTTACTTCTATTTTCTTCGGGCTTCACATTTGTTGACAAAACTGTCATAAAACAGTGTTTATCTGCTAAATATAGTGATTTCATTGAAAAATACCGTGTTTACCACGATATGAAATAGATAGCAATGAAAACGTTTTTAGAATATAATATCGTTTAATTGCTCTTCTCCTTTGAAGAGCACCCGTTACAATTGAAAGAGCTTAACACGTTATCTGCTGAGGGGATACAAACTGGACATGGAAGATCGCTGTAAAAACTGCGGCCAAATGACCGAGCGTGGTGAAATCATTGCCCGGCAGCACAGTGATTTGTTTGACATTTTAAACGACTCGCGAGACATTCTGTATCGCTACAATTTTGACACCAACAGCTATGATTATTTAACCGGTAACGTTGAAAAGATGACCGGTTACACCCATCAGCAGATCAAAGAGACCGGGATCGACACGTTGCTGGACTCTCTGCACCCGGACGACAAAGAGGCCTTTATGCGGACCTTTGAAGGCTTGGCCAACAGCACCATTGAAGCGTCTGAACTGCGTCTTGAATATCGAACACGCCATAAAGAAGGGCACTATATTCATCGCAGCGACCATCTTCGCATCATCCGGAATACAGACGGAAAAATCACCGCAATCATCGGAAACAACCGGGACATTACTCCCCGCCGAACAACGGAACAAAAACTCAAAGCCAGTGAAGAACGCTACAGGCGACTGGCACAAGCGACATTTGAAGGCGTATTGATTCACGACCGTGGCACTATTTTGGATGTAAACAAACAATTTTGTGACATGTTTCGATGTTCCCGGGAAGATGTTTTAGGAACCAATTGCTTCGAACTGGTTGCCCCGCAATCCCACGAACTCGTTCAGCACCATGTTACCAATGGCTTCCAGGGGCCTTATGAAGCGTTTAGTCAAAAGAAAGACGGCACCATATTTCCTGTCGAAGTCCACGCCAGAGAGATCTCCCAGGACGGTAAAACGCAGCGTATCGCAACATTCAGAGACCTGACTGAGCAGAAAAAACTACAACAACAACTAATGGAAAGCGAAAAAAAGTACCGGGAACTGTACAACAATGCTCACGTTGCCTTGTTCCGCACCGGACTCGACGGCATGCTGCTGGACTGCAACCGAGCCACCTTAGGTTTCTTTGGCTACAGCCTGGATGAAACCGGGTATCTGGGAAACTATTCCGTGGTGGATGCCTATGTCGACAAAAAACGGAGACAAGAGTTTATCGAATTACTCACGAAGAATAAACGAGTCAGCAACTTCGAGGTCCAACTGCACCACCAGAACGGCACACGGTTCTGGGCATCCATCGACGCGGAATTGTACGCTGAAGAAGGGTATATTGAAGGAGCCCTGTACAACATCACCGCTGAAAAAGTACTGACCAAGACAGAAAAGGAAATTCTCGAATTCGTCCTGCAAAGCAAAACAAACAAAGACATTGCCGCTGAAACCAACCGGTCAATCCGAACCATCGAGGATCATCGCTCTCACATTATGCGCAAACTCGGCGCCAATAGCCTCGTCGATTTAACCCAAAAAGCAATTTTGATGGGATTCTGGACAAAAAAATGAGAGTTTTCGTGCTTTTTTTGTTAAATCTTTATTAGCAAACAAGTGTTTCAGCACAAAAAAACGGGTTTCAGGAAATACCGTAGTTACCACAGTTGAATTCCCGCTTTTATCGGATATACTCTTGGTGCGAGGAAATGGAGGATGGAAAGATGAAAAGGCAGCATGTCTACGTCCATTTCCACCAGAAATTGAAAACAGGGAGGTTTTGCGCTCACGTTGCGTTTATATCAGGATGATCCCCACAGTGTAAAAAAGGGCACCGGGCATCGGCCCGGCAAGCCCTTAGTTAATGGAAATAGAAAAGCGTAATTTTTGGAGAGGGTTGAAAGATGAAACATGTATTTTTCCTTGCCGTATTAGCAATGGCAATTCTAGTTGGCGGTGCCGCAAATGCAACCGTTTACACCTTTGACGTCAGTCCGGACGATCTGGCAGATGGACCGTCTTTTGACAATGGTCACGGCGGAGAACCTTTTGGATATGATCCCGACAGCGTCAAGCCAATTGGCAGTAACCAAGCCGGCCCTGTCGGTTTTGGCGACAGTTGTTTCTGGGCCAATGTGCAGGGAAGCGCTGCCGGCGGCGGAGTTGATTATACGGCCATCCGCATGTCCCCGAAGGACATATTCGGTGTCAGCGACGTGACCATCAGTCAACTGGCTGAAATCTCGTATTATACCAAATGGATAAGCGATCAGGACTGGCAGATCAAAATTTACACCGAAAAATTAGACGGTCAGGCAAGCGGTTGGTATGGGTATCGATTCAATTTTGACAGTCCAACTCCCGCTGACAATGATTGGCATCAGTATAGTACGAACACAGACCTGGCCGTTGACTGGATTCTTGGGGTCGGGGTAAACGAACATCCCGCAAATGTATACTTGACAGACCTGTATGACACCTATGGCGATGAAAAGATTATGTTCATCGACATCATCTCCAGCTATATGACCGACAGCCCTCCCGGCGACAGCTATCTGGACGGCATCGGCATTCAGTTATCAAAAAGTGCAGGCGGCGACAGCGCATCCATTAATCTCGTTCCCGAACCGGCCACCCTGGCCCTGCTGGGACTGGGCGGTCTGCTAATGCGTCGAAAAAAGTAAAAAGAACAGGGAAAGATGCGGTGTTTCAGCCGCACCCAAATCCCTGAAAATAAACAATAATTGCTTTAAAATATTTTTGAGAGGATGAAAAGATGAAAAAGTTAATGTTAGTATTAATCGCAGCAATGGTAGTAAGTTTTGCATCAGCAGCGGATGTTGCAGGCTGGGAAGCCTTTGTCATTCGTAACGCAAGCACCGGTGGCACGGCCCCGACAATTACCGATTTATCTACCGGTTATAAGGAATTTGATGTTGAATTGGGTGGTCAAAAAGCCGGTTGGGGTACAAATCTGGCAAACGGCATGACAATCGGCGACATTCAATCGTTTAGCATTGACCGGGAATCAAGCCTTGATTCATCCGTTTACGGCCCTTATATCAATATTTGGATTACGAACGGCACCGGTGAATTTGCTATTCTTGCCAATGAACCCTCTGATGCTGAATGGGTTACTGGTGGAGTTAGAAATGCTTGGGATATAACCTGGAGCATGCTGGAAGGCAAAAGAGCTAAGATATACGAAGATAGTAATGGTTCAGGCAATGGGGATGCGGCATCAACTGCACCCAGTTGGATTGCAGACTTAGATCTAGTTGCAAATGGCGGCAATGGGGATGGCTTACTGACCTTCGGAGAACTCGCATCGCTTGAAATTTCAGCACCTTCCAGCGCTCCGAGTTATAGTGCCACTGGTGCGCCGGACGATCTGAATGCTGCTACGTATACGGCATACGGTTTCAACTGGATCTTTGGTGATTCACAAAGCAACTACGTCGGACAATATCCGGTCGCCAATCCAAGCCTCGTTGTTCCCGAACCGGCCACGCTGGCCCTGCTGGGACTGGGCGGACTGCTGCTAAGGAAACGCAAATAAAAACATATCGTTTACAAGGCTCTGTCGAAACAACTTCGGCAGAGCCTTTTAACATTAGAATTAGGAGGAATGGGAAATGAAAAAGTCAGCAACAATCTGTTTAGCAATCACCATGATTTTAGCAATCAGCAACCTCGCTTCGGCGGTAACAGCGACGGGAACCGCTTATGTCGCAACCGTCAACGGCAGCAGCGCCTACAGCATTAACAACGGCGGCGACCAACTCTTCTACGATGTTCAGCCGGACACCGATTACAACTGGTACAATCCCGATGGGAGCATGGTGTTGTACACCTACGAAAAGGCTGGCGTATATGACGAACCTCGCGACGGCATGAAGACCTTCGCAGCCACAAATGTGGCCTACGGAGCAACCATCGGCTCTCTGAACTTAAGCTTCCAATATGCCAAAAGCACCACGATCGACAGCAGCGGATACCCCTATGGGAACTACCCTTCGATCAACGTCCACATCACCGACGGAAACGGCAACTACGCTATCTGGTCGGCCACCAGTGGCGGCACCGGCTTCACCACCGCAGACGTAACCGGACGCGAGGGATGGGCAGAACTCACCTTGGACATGTCCGGGTTTGCCGATAGCTCAGTTTATGGTAAAGTTAATGAAAGTACCGATACGAGTGTACTCTTAAATGGCAACTTAAACGCAACGAGTGTCCAGTGGAGCGATATTAAAGACTGGACTATCGCCGGTTTCTACACTGAGCAGTATGCCCCCACCGGTGACTGGGGTGCCTGGGGACAGAATCTCTGGGGCGACATCAGCGAAGCGGGCGACATTATCCCCGAAAACCAGTACGGCATCAGCCTGATCTGGGGCGACACCGTCGGCAGTATGTACGGCGACTACGACAACAGCTATGTGGGCGCCTCCGTGGAGCGAGACTACGGAAAAAAAGTCAAAATGATCGATACCTTTGCTGTTGACGTGGATGGCACAGCCTACGACATCACCTTCGCGGCCGATCCGATCCCCGAACCGGCCACGCTGGCCCTGCTGGGACTCGGCGGCCTATTATTAAGGAAACGTAAAGCATAAGATAAATAAAAACCATAAACAAAATTTAGAGGAGGTAACAAAATGAAAAGGTTAATGACAATTTGTTTAGTAGTAACAATCATGTTTGCAATTACCGGCATAGCCAATGCAGCCATACAGGTCGACTTCACCCGCGTCTATATGGCGAACTTCTATGGAAGTGATAATTATGACGCCTTGTGGAACAATGCGCAGTATGCAATAACGAATGGTTTGAGCAGCTATGATGGTTTTGGCACAGGGATTGGCGAATTCAAAGAGACCGCCGAGGTGACCGGTATCCAGTCATATGTGACCAACTATGAAAGCTGGGATGGCGCCTACGCTGCCGGTGAATACGGCGGGCGAGCAAGCTGGGTGTATCATATTTATGATGATACAGGTGCCGCTGTCACGTTTAACAATATCACCAAAGAGTATTTCGATGACAAGGACGAAGCTCGGCATTCAACCTCTGGCTGGGGTGCCTTGTCCATCTCTGCTTACGACAGCCGCAAGTTTGTAGGCATCAAGAGTGATGGATCCATAACAACAGATACAGCAGACACGGTGGTTGGCTTTATTGGTGTCAGCGGCAATTCATGGTGGCACAAGGAAGACGGAGATGTAATTGCAGACGATTCGTCGCCTTACTGGGACAATCGTTTCGCGTTATTGGCAGCACATGCTGCAGCCGTAGAGCAGAATCAAACGCTATGGGGGTTTGAGATAGGCTACGGCGGAGAAACATTTACGGCGCCTGATATTGCCGTCGTCCCCGAACCGGCCACGCTGGCCCTGCTGGGACTGGGCGGCCTGCTGCTAAGGAGACGCAAATAAAAACATATTGTTTTATAAGGCTCTGTCGAAACAACTTCGGCAGAGCCTTATAACATTTAGAATTAGGAGGAATGGGAAATGAAAACAACAACAATCATTTGTGCCGGACTATTATCTGTTATCGCAATCGGCACGGCTCAAGCAAGTACGATTGATTATCATGAAGGTTTTGAAACGGAAGGCTCGGAATCAATACTGACCCCGTATAATATCGGAACAGTCAATCGTGTTGCCTCAGGAACGGGCACGCTGGGAGCAACATCCAGTGAGGGCGACTACCATGTCGAACTGGGCATTGTCGATGGCGAAGGAGCCTATACCTACGGGCCGGGAAAAACAGCACTCAGCTCGGGATTCGGCACTTTGACACAAAGTTTTGATATCTATATTGATCCGCAATTGAATGTCCTTGAAAGCTTTCGATGGGATTGTGAAGTATTACTTCGCAGCGGCAGCGGCAGCAGTTATTTCGGTGACTGGAATTACGTGGGTCGAAAAGTACTCTACAATGAGGGAACACCCGAAGCGTACGCAGAATATCAACTCGGCCGCAACAGCGACTACGCCGGTGACCCCTATGCCCCCTATTTCGTCGTCGAAGAGGCGGGTTGGTTTACGTTCACGACTCAATGGATGAATGACGGCACAAACCTCACCAATTACAATACGATTTCACAAGACGGAACCATTCTGTTTCAGGGCTATAATGCGGCAGGGGCCAAACCCAATGATCCGCTTGGATACGAAACAGGTTACATCTGGATTTTCGGTCGCGATGAAATGTCAACAACCATGGGACTCGACAACATTACGTACAGCTACGTCCCCGAACCGGCCACGCTGGCCCTGCTCGGGCTGGGCGGTCTGCTGCTGCGGAAACGTAAATAACATCCGGCATTAATTGCTCTACCGAAGTTGTTTCGGCAGAGCATTCAACCATTTAGAAGATCAGGAGGAAAAGAAAATGAAACAGTTAACAATTCTCATTATTGCAGTCACACTGGCCGTACCGGCAATGGCCGAATTGGATTGGAAGTTTGTCGCTTTCGATTCTGTTCTCGAAGGCGCACTCAGCTACGATGCCAGCGGAGATGATGTCGTGCTGAATGCATCATCTGCTTTTCGAACCACAATGGGCAGCACCTTGAGTATTCAGCAAATCGCAGGTGATGGCGTGGAGAACCCCGTTACCGGAAATTTCGCTTTTTACGGGGCGTTTGAATACACCGACACCGACAATGTATTTGCATGGGCGCAGGCAAATGCGACAACGCCGCTGGCAATTGAGATCGGCGCTCATACGCTGTTCTTCAACAACGGCATGGACGACTATTTTGCGCTTGACGCCCGTGACATGGAGGGCGTCGATTACCTGATGGCAAGTTTTGCTGAGTTGGGAGCCGACGGCTGCACCGAAATCGCCGAGGATATCTGGATGGATATTGCCGTCGACACCGTCAATTCACGAGTCGCTATCAGCATCGTCATGCAGGATACGTCGTTGGCACCGATCGACCTGGATACCACGATCATCCCCGGCGCACTGGATGGAGAAATCCCGGGAACCTGGCGAGCTTCAGGTATCAGCGTTGCCGCGGTCCCCGAACCGGCCACGCTGGCCCTGCTGGGACTGGGCGGACTGCTGCTAAGGAGACGCAAATAAAAACAGATCGTTTACAAGGCTCTGTCGAAACAACTTCGGCGGAGCCTTGTAACATTAGAATAGGAGGAATGGGAAATGAAAAAGCTTATTACAATTTGTTTAGTGGTGTTGTTTCTCAACGCGACAAATTCTTCACGGGCATCATGGAGTCAGGCGCCCACGAAGGAATGGACCGAACAAGGACTCATTCTCACCAGATCCAATTCAAATCTCTATTATGGCGGCGGGGTTTTTAACGGCCATTTCTATACCGGTCAGTTATCATACGGCCCCATGGAATATTCCAGTGATCAGACAGGCGGAACCGCTTTAGTCAACAATTATGACATTGGACTCAGTGAAGGCGTCGTCGGCTCCAAAGCCTCGGTGATGATTGGCGATTATATCTATTACAGCCGCTCATCAGGAAACGGCATTAACCGCCTGAACAGCGACTGGACCAATAATGTTCCATCAGAGGACACCACGGCCGCTCCTGCAGTCGATGCCGTTAATCCCGGCAGCAGCCCGGAAGGAATCGCCACAGACGGAACTTATTTGTTTACCAATGATGACATAACCAGGAACGCGATTCACAAATATTCCATCACCGATTCCACGAATTCCTTTACCCTAAATGAGACATTACCTTTAACCACTGTCACGGAAGCCTCTCGGTTCAGGGCACTCAGCTGCGACGACAACATGATTTATGTGGTCGATTATGGATCGGGTAATGGAATCTATGAAATTAACGCATCCACCGGAGCCTATACAACGCTCGGAACGCATATCGGCAGCGGAGCTTACCAAGTGGCTCGATACAATGATAAACTGTTGGTAGTCGGGCTGGACGACAAGCTAACGGTTTACGACTTTACCGGTGGAGTGCTGGGAACCGGCACCGCATATGACCTCGGGCTTGGCGACCTGTATGGCTTAGGCGTGATCGGAAACGGCACGGATGTCACCGGGTTTTGGGTAACATCGACAGGCAGTAACATTTCGTATTTTTCCGTCGTCCCCGAACCGGCCACGCTGGCCCTGCTCGGGCTGGGCGGTCTGCTGCTGCGTCGCAAAAAATAATCTCGGCATTAGAAGACTTTCTCCGACTTATCCAGGAAATTGTTTTCCGGCAGAGGGAAAGAAGGAGAACAAAAACTCTGGCCGGCGTTGAATAAACGTCGGCCGGTTTCATGTATAAGCAAAAGCCCCGTTGACAGCAATCCCGCTTTGCCCCCCCGGGCAGCTTATTTCTCGATAACATCGCCAAGCCCATCTGAAAACAACTTATTTCACGATTGGATCGCTAATAGTGTGTATTCATCAGAGAAAAACCAGCAACGTCCTGTAAAAACGCAGTTTTTTGGGCTTTTTCCAAAAAACCCGTATTTACCACGATTGTATTATAAAAATTTTCACATATGATGAGATAAACAGGAACTGGAGGACAGGAAGGGCAAAAGGCCAGAAGTGCAAACCTCCCGCAATCTCCTCCCTACAAATGTAAATACAGAAAAAATTGAGTAAAACGAAACAAATTTTCTCATCATCACTTTTTGTAGAAGCCGGATTAGCAGTGCTAAATCCGGCTTTTATTGTTTAAGCCGACCGACCTTTCGACTATAATCATTCCCCAATCAACAGACAAAAGCTTCAGGCAGGAGACGCAATGGATTTTGGAACACCCAAAGAGACAATTGTCATCGGGCTGGGTAATCCCCTGATGGCCGATGAAGGCATCGGAACCGTGCTGGCCGAAGAACTGACCAAACTGGCCGTCGCCGGCAAACTGCCGACCGAACAGGTCGAATACCTCGACGGCGGCTGCGGCGGGATGTATCTGCTGCACTCGATCGCCGCACGCAAAAAAGTCATCCTGATCGACTGCTGCCTGATGGATCGCGAACCGGCCGCCATCGTACGGTTTACACCGGATGACGTCAAAACCGTCAAGCAGATGGCCCACTTGTCATTGCATGAAGTCGATATTCTCAAAGTCATCGAACTGGCCAAAGACATCGACCAATCCCCCGAAGAAATCGTCATCTACGGCATCGAACCGGTCAGCATCACACAGCAAATGCATGTGAATGAGCCGCTGCAAAAACGCATCCCGGATTATCTAAAGATCATCACCGAGGAACTCAAAAATTGATCGTAGGGTGGGCCATGCCCACCAATATTGTTGTAGCTAAATTATCACGAAGGCATCAAGAGACACGAAGTTTTTATCTATTGTTTTCCTTCGTGGTCCTTCGTTTCTTCGTGGTGAAAAATCACAAAACAAACCGCTTAATCCCTTCCTTTAGTCGGCAAACATTAAAATTCAATAGCAAGCCCACCTTAACCCCTCTCAATTTCATATAGGTCAGCAATTGTGCCTCATGGATCGGCAAAATCCGGGCGACGCTCTTAAGCTCCACAATCAACTCATCCTCAACCAGCAGATCGACCCTATAACCGTTATCCAGCTTAATGCTTTTGTACTCAATCGGCAATTCCGGCTGAACATCATGTTGGATATTATCACAGGCTAATTCATATGACAAACATCGCTCGTAAGCCGACTCCAACAGCCCCGGACCCAATCGCTTATGAACCTCAATCGCACATCCAATAACCCTGTTAGACAGTTCATCAAACTCCATTTGACCGCCTCCTTATTCCCATCGTTAATAATTTTCACCACGAAGGCACGAAGAAACACGAAGTTTTTTTATAGATTGTTATCCTTTGTGGTCCTTCATTTCTTCGTGATTCAAAAAAACCGTTTCAACCCTAACCTTTTTTGATCGTCTGCGACGGCGGTCTTTCTGTTTCCGGATTTTCGCGATGCTTTTGGCTTCGGGGCTGTCAGCGCCAAGCTGCTGATTTTCCAGTAATTCACACAGACGCTTTCTCGCATAGTAGCGATTCAATCCCTGGCTGCGGGCCTTTTGCATGTGAACCGTCAAATTGCTGAGGCAATGTTTCAGATGAACGCAGGTGGCCGTTTTGTTAACATGCTGACCGCCCGGACCGCTGCTGTGTGAGAATGTTTCCTGGAGATCGTCTTCTGACAAGCCGCACGCCCGCATCCGTTCCGCCAGCGCAAGGGCTTTTCGCTCTGTGACGCCAAAATGAATCAATGCCACCCTCCGCACAATCAATCGCGATCAGCGATTAGATGGATAATTTTTCCGAGCGGGTTTGGGACGTCGGTCACTATTACCTGAAACCCCCTGAATCGGACGCCGGGACCCTCTGGATTTGCGCGGTGGTTTACTGGGCGGCGCCTCACCTCGAAGCAATTGCAGCGATTTCAAACAAGCTGCGCATGTTGTTTTATCACGGTGCGTCAGTCCCTGCTCAAGTACTTCAATGGCTTCCTTCTTCATGCGGCCCTTCATGTTGCGCAGACCGTAAGCCGCTGCTTTTTTGGTGGTTCGGGAATAGTCGCCGAATAAGGCTTCTTTAAGAATGGTCAGACCATCATCCTGCATCCAGGCCAGATTGTAAGCGGCGACGCGCGCAGTGGAAATGTGTTCCGAGAGCAACTTCGTCCGGAGGCTTTTAAGACGCTCCACTGTTTCAGGAGTTCTTTGTCGGTCAGTTTTCATTTCTGCCATAGTTTCCTCCTCAATATATACAAACAATTATAACATGCCAAGAGGGTCAGTCAAGCAAGCTTTCGAAAAAGGCTCTTTACAGAAATTCGATCTGACCGTTGTTTTAGTTATCTCATGAAATTGATATTTCCATACCTTCTTTTTTCTGAAATCCTTTTCACCACGTCTATTTATATCGTCCACACCACAAAAAAGTTTTAATAAATCCCGAATATTAGTATTAATAATGAATATTTCGTCATAAGCCTTTGATCAGATCTCGCTTCTGTGAACAGAAACACAATAATACACGAATGAATATTATAATACGGTTAAATAATTCGTTTCTCTAAATATTCTCAGTAAATATACCGATTAAATTATCAATAGTTCTTTTGGTGTACGCAACATATACTATAAGATGAGCATCTTTTTAAAACTTTGAATCATGGAGCTTTGATATGAAAACATTGATTGTGGAAGATGAATTTGCTTCCCGACGACTACTTCAAGTCTTATTGTCACCCTACGGAGAATGTGTTTCCGCTACCAATGGACAGGAGGCCGTAGAAGCAATCCAACAGTCCATCCTGGAAAATGACCCGTATGACCTGGTTTGCATGGATGTCATGATGCCGGAAATGAACGGCATTGAAGCCGTCGAAAAAATCCGTGTAATCGAGCAGGAAAACAATATAAGCGGCCTTGACGGGGTCAAAATCATTATGACCACGGCAAAAAATCTGTCCAAAGATATTATTGAAGCATTTCGTGCCGGCTGTGAAGCCTATGTCGTTAAACCCATTCAAAAAGAGAGTCTTATCAGTGAAATTGATAAGCTCGGGCTCTTTGAATCGCAGAACAATTCTGCTTAATAGGGCTCTGAAAAAGCCTCGATTCCAGAGAGGACAATATCTGAATCAACAGGTAATGTGCCTTCTACACACAGATGACCGTACCGGACTGCCTCAACGGCGCCACAGTCAGCTCAAAATCCAGACTCACACCCGCGTCGAGAAAAGCCTGCGATGTTTCTTTGAGAGGGATGTCCGGTTCATTGCGCTGATCGCTGAGATGCCCTAATATGACCTGCCGAGGCGGCTTGACGCTTTCTTTGCAGACATTCACCAGCAGTTCGGCCGCATCCGGATTGGGCAAATGAAAACGGCTGTTGGGGTTATAATACCGCCTGAGCAGCTCCAGATCATGGTTGGACTCGACAAAAATAAAGTCCGCGTCAAGAAAATGCTCAAACACCGGCCCCCAATCAAGAAAATCGGTTGCGATCACAATTATTTTATCCTGACAAGTGATCCGGTACCCATAGGTGGGATAATAGGGATTATGCGGCACTTCAAACGGCTGAATATGGAAATCACCCACCGTAAACGCCTCGCTTTTAAAGGCGTTAAACCTGAGTTGCTTGAAATCGTACCCCTTAAAGTGCTTGTCGGCAAGCTGATCGACACAATCATCATGCAGGTGAACCGTCAAACCGTACTCATCCAGCACACGCAGCGGATAGTAGGAAATATGGTCGGAATGCGTATGCGTCAGCAAAACCGCGTCAATCTGCATCGGATCACCGAACACGCTCGTCAACCCCGCCCGGGTTCGTTTCATCGACGACAAACCGCAGTCAACCAGCAACCGGGTGGTATCCGACCATAAAGCCAGACAATTCCCGGCACTGCTGCTGCAAATCGATTGAAAATACACTGACATTGGTTTCGCTTTCGTAAAAATATTAAATTATCACCTGAAAAACGGCAAAAACGCTACTCCCCCTCTATCAATTCATTCTTTGGCGGCATCAGCGGGAGCATAATAACAAAGTCGGTCCCCGCATCACAAGAAGAAACAACCGAGATTGTTCCTCCGTGCAGTTGGACAATCTCATCGGCAATCGCCAGTCCCAGCCCCAGCCCTCCGGAATCACGACTTCGAGCTTTGTCCACCCGGTAGAACCGCTTGAAAATATTCGCTTGTTCCTCTAAGGGAATGTGTCCCCCTTCATCATGGACGATAATTTCCAGGAAAGAGTGTTTCTTCTTCATCTGCACTGAAATCACCGAGGCTTCAGACGAGTATTTGACCGCGTTATCAAGCAGATTCGTCATCAATTGTTCCAACAGAAGCCGATCGCCGCTGATCGTCACAGAACACAACGTCGATTGCAGCTTTTTACCAAACCCGGCGACAATTGGCTGATATTTAACGATGAGTTTTTCAAGAAAATCCTTCATCTCGATAGATTCGACCGCTCTTGCCAGGGCCCCATTTTCCAGCCGGCTCAGCTCCAGTAATTTGTCAATCAATTGATTCATGCGGTCAAGATCTTCCAGCGATCGATCAAGCGTTTGCTCGTAATACTCCACGGACCGCCGTTGAGATCGGGCTAATTGCAATGTGCTTTTGACGGTTGCCATCGGGGTTCTCAGCTCATGCGATATGTCCGAGGTAAATCGTTTATGTTCATCCATGGCTAACGATAACCGCTTCAGCATTTGTTTCCATGACGTAATAAAGGAAAGAAGTTCCTTCACGGCAGCGGGACTTTCAAGAGAGATCTCCTGAGTCGGATTCCGGGAGATTTTCTCCATCTGTGCGATCAGTTGGTCGAGCGGACGCAATCCCCATCGAAGAATGGTCAGCATTCCGATCACGCCCCCCCAGATCACCAACCCGCCAATAATCAGAATCTCTTGCAGGAACTCTTTTTCTTCCTTGTGAATATTGGCCGTACTGAGATACCCGATAATATTCAGTTCCCGATCCGGCGTCTCTTCGTTTATATGAACTTTCGACTTCGCCCAGAGCGCCCTGAGCGGCTCACCCTGACAAGTGACATTGGTCACAAAACGCCCCTTAGGCCATTCGATATCAGGGTTTTCAGAGAGAATCTGATCGCTCAACGAGTCCATCGCCGGGCGATTGCAGAATAAGACCTCGTCGCCTTCAAACCAGATTTTATAATCGACTTCATTTAAGTTGGGAAACAGAACGAAGGTTTCTTTGAGACGTTGGTCGGAGTCAACAAGCGGATCATTTTTTAAAAAAAGATCCTGTATCATCGACGTACTGTTTTTCAGACGACGATCCAGGCTGCCAAGCATTCCTTCCTTATATTCTGCATAAGCAAGCAGTGAAACTGCCCCGATGGCCAGTATCACCAGTATCGTGACGCCAAGCCCAATTCGCCATTTCATGGATAAGTTCAGCATGATTTGCTACTCTTTCGAGAGGATGTACCCCTGACCGCGCATTGTTTTGATCGGATGATACATATTTTCCGGATTAATTTTTTTACGAAGGTTTGAAACATGGGCTTCAATCACATTGGAGAACCGTTCCCAGTTGAAATCATACAAATGCTCAAGCAGTTCCTCTTTTGACACAACCTGTCCGGCCTTGAATGCAAAATACTCGAGAAGCTGATATTCCATCGCGGTCAGTTCGATTCGATGCCCGTCATAACAGACAACTTTTCCGGCAGCATCAATCTCCAGCAGTCCCACACGAACCATCGGAGACGCCTGATCGAAAGACCGTCGAATCAACGCCTTACAACGCGCAATCAGCTCTCCCATGTCAAAGGGTTTGATCAAATAATCATCACTGCCTGAATTCAACCCGTCAATCACATCTTCCGGCCGGGAGCGGGCCGTCAAAAAAAGAACCGGCACGGTTATCCCTTTCAGCCGGGCTTTTTGCAGCAATTCCAGCCCGCTCATGCCCGGCAGCATCCAATCCAGAATGACCAGATCATAGGGATTCGTCGCCAACAAATGAAAACCGTCCACCCCGTCATGAGAAAGGTCCACGGCGAAGTTTTCCCGTTCCCGGAGAATCTGGGCAATATTTTCAGCCAAACGAACTTCATCTTCAACAATCAAAACACGCATGATTTTCTTCTCTTAACCTCAGTTTACATCAAACAGGGAAAATTATACTCGAAAACAAGGATCGATAACAATTTTTACCAAAAAAATATACCTCATTCAACCTTAAGCTTGTCTTAAGATTCAAACCCTATAATGACCCACAATGAGCGGGGCAAGAAAATGTATGTGAAGCTTCTTCAAAAACAGGTATGAGGATAAATATGATCGATCGTTATAAAAAGCAAGTCGCAATGACCTTGATACTGGCATCCCTTTTCCTGCTGGAGGGATGCACCGCAGCCGTTATGGGAGCCGGCGAACAGGCCTACAGCCATCTCCGGGGCGACCTGCTGGGCATTGTCCCGGAACCGCTGGAAGAGGCGTACCCCGCCTCGCTGAAAGCAGTTAAAAGCCTGGAAGGCTACGATCTGACCGGTTCAGAGGTCAACACACTTGCCGGACAGATCACCGCCTATGGACCCAATGCCCGGAAGGTGCAGGTCGATTTGTCCAGAACAGACCACAATCAAACCCGCGTTTCAATACGAATTGGGCTGATTGGGGATAAGGTCAGATCCGTCCAGATATACGACCGGATCCAACACTATTTACATTCGCCATCAGGAGATCGCAGTATTCTTTAAAGGACGCCCCCTAAAAAAGATGCTCGCAGTCTCTATTTGAGTATCACTAATCTGGCCGCCAAGGCGGGAAGAAGGCTCAAAAAAAGTGTGCCAAAACGCTCTGGAAGCCTCGATAAAAATTCGTTACAAAACGGAAAAAATTATCGCCTTAAGGTCGCCTTAAGGTTTAAATAGGTATATAGGGAATCATCATTGTAAGTTGCCGACGATTTCGGTAACCTTCGGATTCCTTATAAGTATCGCAGATTAGGCGACTTAAAGGATCTCCGTTTAAAGATTAAGGAACTTGTTACCAAAATGAAAAAGACAACTTCAAACAAGAGAAATGACTTTCTTCCGTTTTCGCGCCCCAGTATTACGGATGTCGATATTCATGCCGTCAACGATGTGTTGCGTTCCGGGTGGATCACCACCGGTCAAAATGCAACGGCCTTTGAGGAGGCATTCCGTGACACGGTCGGCTGTACCGGTGCCGTCGCATTGACGTCCGCCACGGCGGGAATGCACGTCATCCTCAAAGCCCTGGGGATCGGTCCCGGTGATGAAGTCATTACCCCCTCCATGACATGGGTGTCAACCGTCAATCTGATTGTACTGGCAGGCGCGACACCGGTCTTTGCCGATATCGACAAGGACACCTTGATGGTTTCGCCCGACAGCATCGCCCCGCACCTGACAGACCGTACAAAACTGATCATTCCGGTGCATTACGCCGGAGCAGCTTTCGATGCGGATCCCATTTACCAACTGGCGGAAAAACATAAAATCACTGTTATCGAAGACGCCGCGCACGCTGCGGGAACTCAATATAAGGGCCGGCCCGTTGGAAACAAAGGAACCGCCGTCTTTTCGTTTCATCCCATCAAAAATATGACCACGGGCGAAGGCGGCATGGTCTGCTCAGATGACCCCGACCTGCTCGACAGCGTCCGGCGGCTGAAATTCCACGGCCTCGGCGTCGATGCCTATGACCGTCAAACCCAGGGACGCAGCCCGCAGGCACAAGTACTGGAACCGGGCTACAAATACAACATGACCGACATTTCCGCGGCAATGGGCCTGACCCAACTGGCCCGGCTCGACGCATTTAATCGAAAACGAACGGAACTGGCAACGTGCTATCGCGAAAAGCTCGCCGAAATCGAAGAAATCCTCCCGCTCAGCCTGCCGGACTACCCCATCCAACACGCCTGGCATCTGTTCATCGTCCGCCTGGACACCGACAAAGCGAAGATCAGCCGGGATGATTTCATGGCGAAACTGAAAGAAGAAAACATCGGAACCGGACTACACTTCCGGGCCGTGCATCTTCAGAAATATTACACAGAAACAATGGGCTTCGAACGCGGATTATTACCGAATACCGAGTGGAACTCCGACCGCATCTGCTCGCTGCCGCTGTTTCCGGACATGACCACAGACGATGTCGCCGATGTCATTGAAGCCATCAAAAGGGTCCTGAATGAAAATTGATAACACCCATTTTCCTGCAAAACAACTTGAAATACACGCGGTCAAAACGGTTTGGAATTATCTTCCGGCCGCCCTCTTCGGGACGACGGCGGTATTTCTATTGTTTGCATATTTGGGAGCCAACGGGCTTCAAGGCTCCGAAGACCGCTGGGCCGTCGTTGTCAAGGAGATGTTGGCATCGGGAGATTTTTTTCATCCCACAATAAATGGGATGCCCTATTTCGATAAGCCGCTGCTGAGTTATTGGCTCATCGCACTCGCGTCAAAAATAACCGGACGTCTGGATGAAACAATCGTGCGTCTGCCGAGCGCCGTGGCCGCCCTGTTGGCGCTCTGGGCAACCGTTCGTTTAGGACGAAAGCTTTTCCCGGAAAAACAGGTCCTCACCGCAGGATGGGTCCTTCTGAGCACCTACGGTTTTATGTTTTGGGCGAGAAGTGCCGAAGCCGACATGGAAAATCTGGCAGCCATCGTGCTGGCGGTCGCTTGGTATTGGTCGCGACGGGAAAAACCGGGCTTTTTCAGTTACCTCATCTTTTATCTGATTTGTTTTACCGGCGCGCATGCCAAGGGAATGGCTACTATTGTCGTCCCGGCGGCCGTCATTCTGCCGGATGTGCTGCGGAAAAAACGCTGGCGGTCGTACCTGCCCATCAGTCATTTCCTGGCCGTGTGTGTGGGGCTGGCGGTTTACATGGCCCCGTTTGTCATGGCCGATACCTCCAGAGAAAGCTATCAGGCCAGTGGGTTGTGGTTTGCATTCAAGGAAAACATCACCCGCTATTTCAAACCGTTTGACCACAATGAACCATTTTATGTGTATTTCATGTATGTACCGAGGCTCTTTTTCCCCTGGGTCGTATTGCTGGTCGGGACCATTATAGCCTGTTGGGAAAACTTCAGGAAGTTCGATTGGCCAACCAAATGGTTGACCCTCTCAACGGTCATTATTTTTCTTGTTTTCACTCTCTCCGGCTCCAGGCGGTCTTATTACATCTTGCCCATTTTACCTTTTTGTGCCTTACTGGTGTCACAATACTTGGAGATTGAAAAAAATGAGCAACGTAAAAAATCGGTCTTGAGCATACAGGTCATTCTATTAGTTGTAATTCTCATGGGAGAAATCCTGTCTCCCGCCCTCTGGCCCTTCATTGAAAAAAAGACTCATTTTATCCCCCCACACGGCTTTAAAATGGGTACTTTAGCGATGGGGCTTTTGGCCCTGACGTGTTTTGTTCCCGATATCTTCCGAAATAACCTGATGGCTCGCCTGTTAGGAGTTCCCTCCAAATTGGTCCGCCCGATTACCGTTTCCTTGATTCTTCTGGGCGGTTTTTTTCTCTGGCAGCAACGTGCCCTGGAACCCCTTCAGTACAGAAAATCGTTCTCGCTCAAGTTAAAAAACGAACTCTCATCCCTGGATTCAAGCGACATCGCGTTTTTCCGTCGTTTTAAACCCAAGATGGTCTTTTATCTTGATAGACCCGACACAATCCCTATACTAAAGAACATTTCAGGCCTTCAGGAGTTTGGGAAATCAAAAGAGAAACCCTGGATATTGATTTCAGAAACACGATATGAGAATGAAATAGCCTCCGTGATCCCGCAGAATATGGGCCACAGCTTGCTTCTCGAAGAAGATGTTTACGCATGGGAGCGGGACAGCAAAAAAGAACAAAAGTATAAAGCATGGATCATCAATGGCCATACTCAATAGATCAGTACACAGCTTAATTGTTAAGCAAGGAAAATTTGATGTTAAGAAAATCTGAAACAGAACACATTGAAAACTTAATTTCAGTCGTGATTCCCGTCTTCAACGAAGAGAAAAATCTCCCCGCGCTGATCGACCGTTGTCTGAAAAGCTGCGGCACGATGAATCGTCCGTTCGAGGTGATCCTGGTCGATGACGGCAGCAAAGACAAATCCATCGAAATGATCACCGAAGCGGCCGCCAAACACGACGGCGAAATCGTCGGCGTACTGCTCAATCGCAATTACGGCCAGCATTCCGCTGTCATGGCCGGCTTTGCCGAGGCTCGGGGCCATATCATCGTTACACTTGACGCAGACTTGCAAAACCCGCCGGAGGAAATTCCAAAACTCGTCGCGGAAATCGACAAAGGCGTTGATGTCGTCGGCACCATTCGCACGCCGCGTCAGGACAGTTTTTTCAGACGCATCGCCTCACGCGTCGTCAACATCGCCGCCCAAAAGGCCACCGGGGTCAATATGTGCGATTACGGCTGTATGCTTCGCGCCTATCGCCGACACATCATCGACGCCATGCTGCAATGTCATGAACGCAGCACCTTTATTCCGATTTTAGCCAACAGCTTTGCCCGCAAAACCGCCGAGATCGAGGTCGCACACCAAACCCGGCCCGATGGCGAATCAAAATACAGCCTGTGGAAACTCATCAACCTGCAATTTGATCTGCTGACCTGCATGACGACATTCCCGCTGCGTGTACTCAGTACGGTCGGTATTGTCATATCAATGCTGGGCGGCGGGTTTGGCCTGTTCCTGCTTATCCTGCGTCTGATTTTCGGTGCCAGTTGGGCCGGAGAAGGCGTGTTCACACTCTTTGCGATTCTGTTTATTTTTATCGGCGCCCAGTTTATCGGCATGGGAATGCTGGGCGAATATATTGGCCGTATCTATGACGATGTCCGTGCGCGACCGCGATATTTTATCCAACAGGTGCTCGGAAGAAAAAATGAAAAAAATAATAACAGGGAGACTGCATTATGAAGACGGTCGTATTAGCATATCACAACATTGGATGCATCGGCATCGAAGCATTGCTGAAAAACGGCTTTGAAATCGAAGCGGTATTCACCCATAAAGACGACCCGGGTGAAAATATCTGGTTTAACTCCGTCGCCGAGCTGGCCGCGTCCAAAGGCATCGCCGTCTATGCCCCCGAAGACGTGAATCATCCGCTGTGGGTCAAAAAGATCAAAGACTTAAAGCCGGACATGATCTTCTCATTTTACTATCGCAAGATGATCGATCAGGCCATCCTGGACATCCCCGCCAAAGGCGCACTCAACCTGCACGGCTCCCTGCTGCCGAAATACCGAGGCCGATGCCCGCTGAACTGGGTGCTGGTCAACGGCGAAACCGAAACCGGCGTATCACTCCATTACATGACCGCCGCACCGGACGAGGGAGACATTGTCGCCCAGCAGAAAATCGCCATCGACGACGATGACACCGCCACGTCGCTTTATGAAAAAACCGAAGCGGTCTCGGCGGCTCTGCTCGATGAAGCCCTGCCGCAGATCAAAAAAGGCACCGCCAAACGAACGCCGCAAGACGCGTCCAAGGCGAACTATTTCGGCGGACGCCGGCCCCAAGACGGAAAAATCGACTGGTCGCAGCCCGCCGACCAGATCCGCAATCTCGTCCGTGCCGTCACTCGACCCTACCCCGGAGCCTTCAGTTATATTTCCGAAGACAAGTTCCTGCTCTGGCAGGTTCAAAAAGTTGACAACAACGGCAGCGAACAGCCTGGCACCATCCTTTCCACCGACCCGCTTGTCATCGCATGCGGCAAAGACGCACTCCAGGTCCAGTTCGGCCAGGTGGAAAACGGCGTGTATGTCAACGGCCCCCAACTGGCGGCCGAAGCCAACCTGGTCGCCGGCATGAAGTTCGGCGAAAAAGCCAGCACGGTCATCGAAGCCGGCCGCAAAAAACACGTTCTCATTCTCGGCGTCAACGGGTTCATCGGCAATGCCCTGAGCCAGCGGCTCCTGCAAAGCGGCCAATACGAGGTCCACGGCATGGATATTCGATCCAATTATATCCAGCACCTCATCGGCAAACCCGGCTTCCATTACGAAGAAGGCGACATCTCGATTCACCGCGAGTGGACCGAGTACCACATCAAGAAATGTGATATCGTCCTGCCGCTGGTGGCCATCGCCACGCCCATCGAATACACCCGCAATCCGCTGCGTGTGTTCGAACTGGACTTCGAAGAAAACCTCAAAATCGTCCGCCACTGCGTTAAGTACAACAAACGCGTCATCTTCCCGTCCACCTCGGAAGTCTACGGCATGTGCGACGAAACCGAATTCGACGAAGATAATTCCCGCCTGATCTTGGGACCAATTCATATGCAGCGATGGATTTACTCGTGCAGCAAACAACTGCTGGACCGCGTCATCTGGGCCTACGGCCAGAAAGAAAACCTGCAGTTTACCTTGTTCCGTCCCTTCAACTGGGTCGGCCCGAAACTGGACAGCCTGAATTCGGCCCGGATCGGCAGCTCCCGCGCGATCACACAGCTCATTTTGAACCTGGTGGAAGGCACGCCTATCCAGCTCATCGACGGCGGCCTGCAGAAACGCTGCTTCACCGATGTCTCCGACGGCATCGAGTGCCTCTTCCGCATCATCGAAAACAAAGACAACAACTGCAACAGTAAAATTATCAACATTGGTAATCCCAACAACGACCTGAGCATCAAGGCACTGGCCGGGATGCTGCTGGATAAATTTGAAAAACACCCGCTGCGGTCGAAGTTCCCGCCGTTTGCCGGATTTAAAATCGTCGAAAGCGGCTCCTATTACGGCAGCGGCTATCAGGACGTCCAATTCAGACGACCCAGCATTAAAAACGCCAAAAAGTACCTCAACTGGCAGCCGACCATTGACACCGAAACCTCCGTCGCAAATACGCTGGAATTTTTCCTGGCCGAATACATGAACTCCGGCGGTGCATTGGCGGAAGAACGATCCTAATCAACCGCCTGCAATCGGACGGTCAACGGACACAGGAATATGGAAGAATCGATAGATATGGAAATACAGCACAAAGGAACCGGCAAACGGATGTTCTTGGCGGTCTTAGCGTTTGCCTTGTCGATGTACTTAGTCGGACTCGGGGCACGTCATCTCTGGAACGCAGACGAACCCCGGGTCGCCGGCGTTGCCGCTCACATGTCCAACACCGGCGAATTTGCCGTACCGCGGTTAAACGGTCTGGAATTTCTGGAAAAGCCGCCGCTGTATTTCTGGACGACCGCCGTGACATTCAACATTATCGGCCAGAATAACTTCGCGGCCAGATTCCCCTCAGCCCTGTCCGCTGTCGGAGGCCTGCTGGTTATTTACCTGCTGGCTCGCAGAATGCGATTTTCAATCGTCGCCGCATGCCTGTCCGTTCTCATCTGTGCAACGTCCATCGAATACTGGAGTATCGGGCGACGTTGTATTATCGATATGATGCTCGCGTTTTTCATCACCGCAACGATGGCGTGTTTCTATTTGTCCGTCACAACTCAAAAACGCCGCTTCCTCTGGAGCATCACCTTTGTCATCATGCTGGGACTCAGCGTCCTGACCAAGGGCCTGGTCGGATTGGCGATCCCCGCGTCGGCCATTTTCTTCTGGCTGATTTTGAAAAAGGATTTTTCCCTGCGTTCGTGGGGTGTGTTTATCGGCGGCTCAATTCTCTGTTTTATCCCGACAGCGATGTGGGCGATGGCCCTGTGCGACGTGCTGGGAAAAGAGAAGGTCTATGAAGTCATGATCGCCAACAACATCGGACGCTTCACCGGCGGCCACGCCGAACATGTCGAACCGTTTTACTATTATCTCTTAAGATTCCCGGGACAGTTCATGCCGTGGGCACTGTTTTTACCCCTCGTATTTATGCATTGCCGTAAAACCGTGCGTTTTTCTAAAAAAGAAGATCCGACACTCTTTTTGCTGTGCTGGCTGATTGTCCCGTTTGCCCTGCTGTCGGTTGCCAGTGGTAAACGCGGTTTGTATCTGCTGCCGTTGTACCCCGCCGCCGCAATGTTGGTCGCCCAGGCGATCGGTTGGGCCATCGAAAATCGCCCACCGACGAAGTGGTTCACCTCGCCGGCGTTTATTGTCGCGGTCGTCGTTGTATTGACGCCGATTGCCTTTATCGTTCTGAGTATCCGCCACAATCAACCGGTCGCAATGTGGCCGCTGGTGCTGATTCCGGGTCTGGCTCTGGGCGTCTGGGGCTTAAGGACCTACATGAAAGAAAACTTCGTGCGATTCCTCGCTATTTCAGGCGTCGCAATGGCCATCTTGTTTGCTACACATGACGCCGTCATCGAACCGGTGAAAAATGACACGATGTCGTCGGAACCGCTGATGAACTATTGCAGCGAGTTGCAAACTGACGGCAAAGAAATCGCCCTGTTTTGTGCAAAAGAACGCCTGAGCGGCGCCGCAGTATTCTACCTGAAAGACACGGTCCCAATATATCGTAATGCAAAAGCACTCCTGGCAATCCTCCGCGACAATGAGAACGCTGTCGCAATAACCTACATCGAAAACCTGAAAGGCAGCGACAAGATTGAGATGCCTGAAGGATCCGTTATGAGTGACAGAGACGTTGAGATTTTGAAGCAATTTAAAATTGCCAGTGACACGGTCGTGGTGATCAAACACAAAACCCCTGATGGAGTCGCCGGCGATGAAGATCGGTCTTAGAATTGACGTCGACACCTTTCGAGGCACAAAGCTGGGCGTGCCGAACCTGTGCCGCATACTGGATGAACACGACATCAAGGCCACGTTTTTCTTCTCGGTCGGCCCCGACAATATGGGCCGCCACCTGTGGCGTCTGCTCAAGCCGACCTTCTTATGGAAGATGCTGCGGACGAAGGCCGCCAGCCTGTACGGCTGGGACATCCTCTTCAAAGGCACCTTCTGGCCCGGACCGGTCATCGGCGAAAAGTTAGCGTCCGTCATCCGCGCCGCCTCAGACGCCGGCCATGAAATCGGCCTGCACGCCTGGGACCATCATCGCTGGCAGGCGCGCATCGACAAAATGGACACCGAGGAAATCTATCACGAACTGCTGCAGGGGTATGACATGTTAACCGATATTTGCGACAAGGAACCCACCTGCTCGGCTGCGCCCGGATGGAAATGCACCGAAGCCGTTCTTTCGCTGAAAGAACGGTTTTCGTTCGAGTACAACAGTGACTGCCGGGGTGAAAATATTTTCCAGCCGATCATTGGCCGCAACTTGATCGCTCAACCCCAGGTCCCCGTGACACTGCCGACCTACGACGAGGTCATTGGCCACGCCGACATCACCAACGAAAACTACAATGAATACCTGTTGTCACAGGTCAAGCCCGACACGCTCAATGTCCTGACCATCCACGCCGAAGCCGAAGGTATTGCCTGTCAGGATTTATTTCAACAATTCCTCAAAATGGCGAGTGATAAGGAAATCTCCTTTGTCCCCCTCGGCAAATTATTGGATGATGTCGAAACCATGCAAAAAGCATCCGTCCAACAAAAAGAAATCCCCGGCCGCCAAGGCTGGGTGTGTTGTCAGCAAACCGACTAAAGAAACGCTTGGAAAATTATGAAAAAATCTTTTATCACGGCTATCGTTCTGTTCTTAGGGGTCTATATCGCCCCGCTGGGCGTCCGCCCGCTGGTGATTCCGGACGAAACGCGCTACGCCGAAATCCCACGAGAAATGCTGGCAACAGGAGACTGGACCGTCCCCCACCTGGATGGCCTGCGCTATTTTGAAAAACCCGTACTCGGCTACTGGCTCAATGCTGTCTCTATCAAACTGTTTGGCGAAAATGCCTTTGCCGTACGGTTTCCGTCTGCCATGGCAGTCGGCGTCTCGGCCCTGATGCTGTTCTGGCTGATTCGCAAAACAACCGGCGACGCCGCTTCTGGGCTGCTGGCGGCCGCACTCCTCCTGACATTTATAGCGGTCTTCGGGATCGGGACATTCGCGGTACTGGACAGCGTCTTTTCCATGTTCATTACCGTATGCATGGGCTTCGTCTTTCTGGCTTACCGACAAGAGCAGGCCGGCAGGAAGGCCCTGTACTTCGCCCTGTCCGGCGTTTTTTGCGGGCTGGCCTTCCTCACCAAGGGATTTATTGCATTCGCAATTCCATGTGTCATCGTCGTCCCGTTTTTTCTGTGGATGCGAGACGTCAAAGGATTGCTAAAGTCAATCTGGCGGCCCATTCTTGTCGCCATCCTGATTGCCTTGCCCTGGAGCATCGCGATCCATCGCCGGGAACCGGACTTCTGGCATTACTTCTTCTGGGAAGAACACATCAGGCGGTTTACCAGTCATGAAGCACAGCATGCCCAGCCGTTTTGGTTCTATATCCCGGTGTTGGCCGGCGGCGCACTGCCCTGGACCGGCGCAATCCCTCCCGTTTGGGCCGGGCTCAAGAAAACACAATTGAAAGAACCGTTGGTTCGATTTGCGATGTGCTGGTGCGTATTTCCGTTTCTTTTCTTTTCCGCAAGCCGGGGAAAACTCACAACCTATATTTTGCCATGCTACCCGCCGCTGGCCATCCTGATGACCCTGGGGCTTCTGCAATTTTTAACCGAAGAAAAAACGCCGGCCTTCATCAAAAAAGCCCGCGGGTCCGCTTGGCTGGCGCTCCTTTTAGGAGCCGCGTTACTCGTTAGCCAAACCGTCATCCCGGCAACTAAAATCTATCGCCCCGCAGAAAGCTGGAAATGGATCTTGCTGGTGATCGGATTCATGTTCTACGCCGCCTGCCTCCTCATCGCAGCCAAGCAAAAATGTCTTTACAGACACCTGGCATACTGCTGTATCGGCCCAGCCGTTATTATGACCAGTATCAGTTTGACGCTTCCGGACCGAATCCGGGTCGACAAGATGCCCGAGCGGCTGATTGAAGCAAATGCCAACCAAATCCAAACCGGAACCATTCTTATTTCAGATAACTATACCGCCCCTGCCGTCAACTGGTTTTTACACCGCAAGGATGCTTTTATCCTCGCCCGGGAGGGGGAATTCACATACGGATTAAGCTATAACTCGGCAGAGCATCGACACATTGACATCGATGATATGGAGGCGTTTATTGAACGCAATCTGGCTGCAGGGGCGGACATCACATTCATTACCTCCGCGCGGCGATACGAAGACTACAAACAAAAACTCCCCGATTTTTCTCAGATAGAATCGATCGATGGCTTTGTATGCGTAACAATAGATCACGGTGAAATGAATAATGTAAAATCCCTTTAAAAAACGAAGAAAATAATGGCATGAAAGAAGTGGGAAAAATTAAAGCAAGTATCATTATATTTTTTTGTGGGATCACGCTTTTCACCATCGGCTTGCCGGATGAATTCGTTGGCTTTCAGTGTCGCTTTGCGCTCTTTGCACAGGAAATGCTCCGCAACGGCCCGACACTCTTCCCGACGACATTCGACACGCCCTACCCGGACTACCCCGCAACGTCAACGTTTCTCATCTACCTTCCCGCTCGGTTGACTGGCGAGGTCACCCCGTTAATCGCCGTCCTTCCCACCGCCGTTGCCTCATCTCTAATTCTGGTGTTCACCTATCTCGTCGGCGCACGAATCTCTCGAAAATGGGGTTTGCTGGCTGTTCTTTTTTCAATGCTGACGTTCACATTTGTCAAGGAATCCAGAGAAATTTCACTGGACCAGTTCATCAGCCTGTTGACGTTAATCGGCTTTTACGCTCTCTCTTCGCCCGCCGCGGGCCCCACCACTGCATGGAAATGGGCGTTGCTCCCGCTGCTCTTTGTTGCCGGCTTCGCCATCCGGGGCCCCATCGGACTGGTGATCCCGGCCGCTGTCGCATCAGGCTATTTTCTATGGGAACGTGAGTATGTAAAATTTATTTTCACCACAGTCATTTCGGGCATTCTTCTGGTCGGCTGCATGGTCGCCCTGGTATATGCCGCCCGACTAAGCGGCGGCGAACACTTTGCCAAAGAGGTTCTGGAAATGCAGATGGCCGGCCGCATTTCCAGCCATGACAACCCCCCGCTGTACTACTGGTATCGAAGCCTTGGCGAATATGCCATCGCATTTCCCCTTGCAATCTGTGTCAGTGCGGCCCTGTTTCGAAAATGGCTCCGCCCAGTCAGAGCCGAGGAACGACTGCTCGCTCATCTGGTCGTGTGGATGCTGATTATTCTGGTGGGAATGAGTATTCCCGGCACAAAGAGCAGCCGGTACATCCTGCCGATTCTGCCGTCGATTACCTTGATCGCAAGTTACCTGCTGACCGAAAAAAACGATTTGCCGTTCTTGATAGGCATGCGATTCCATCTGGTACGATTCTTCGCCATGTTTCCTTTATATGCTGTGATCGGTGCAATTGCAACCGCCGTGTACATTGCAAAGGAGGGGCTAACGCCCGATTGGGAACTTGTTCCAATACTCCTGATGCTCGTCACAACAGCCGGCTTGGGAGCAGTGCTGAAACTCAAATGCAACGACTGGGCCGCACAGAAAACACTTTTGACTGCAACGGCAGCTGCCGCACTTGTCATCCTCTACATCGGGATTATTCAGCCGATTTATTATGACCGTGAACACACGACAAGCTTCGTCTCGCAAGTCGAACAGCTAAGAGAAGCGACCCCCGGTCCTCTGGTGTTCTACCAAATAGGCCCGGACGGGGAGGATATCAAGTATGCCGTCAATGCAGGCCATTCTCTCCAACCGGAGTATTTCGACAAACCGGAGAAAATGCTAACTTATGGCGAGAACGCCTGCTTTGTCGCCTTACAGAAATACTATGATGCACTGCCCGAGCACCTTGTCGCACAAACAGTCCCGCTGGCCAAGGGCAACCTCGGCCATAAAGAGTGTATCGCATTCAAATTGACTCGGCCGGTCAGTTTTTTGGAAAAACCGGCCTTTATGATTGATAAATGACCCGAAATCCGGTTTAATAGCCGAAATAATTGTTACTATATTTTAAGGCAAAACGTCAGTCTATGAAAAAACCGGTCAGCATTCTGGGAATATCGGGTCTGTATCATGACAGTGCCGCCGCACTGCTCGTGGACGGAAAAATCGTCTATGCCGCGCAGGAAGAACGATTCACCCGAAAAAAACACGACTTCAACATGCCGGTCAATGCCATCAAGCATTGCCTGGCCGAGGCGGAATTGCAGATCGAAGATCTGGACTACGTTGTTTTTTACGAAAAACCCCTGCTGAAGTTTGAGCGGCTGCTGGAAACCTATTTCGCCTATGCCCCGCGCGGCTTTAAACAGTTCCTGATGGGCATTCCCCAATGGCTTAACCAGAAACTCCACATCCCCCGCGAACTGGACAAGGCACTCGAAAACCGGTACACCAACAAATATCTCTTCACCGAACACCACGAGTCACACGCGGCCAGTGCATTTTTCCCGAGCCCGTTTCAGGAGGCTGTCATTGTCACACTCGATGGCGTCGGAGAATGGGCCACCGCCAGCATCGGTGTCGGCAAAGGCAACAAAGTCGAACTGCTCAAGGAACTGCATTTTCCCCATTCGCTGGGCCTGCTGTATTCAGCCTTTACGTACTTCACCGGCTTTAAAGTCAACTCCGGCGAATACAAGCTCATGGGGCTGGCGCCCTACGGACAGCCGGTCTATTACGACCGGATGATGGACAAACTGCTCGACCTCAAAGCCGACGGCTCATTCCGGCTCAACATGGACTACTTCACCTATGGCTACACCGATGTCATGACCGGCAAAAAAATGGAGCAGCTTTTCGAAGGCCCGCGTCGCAGCCCCGAATCCAAAATCACACAGCGTGAAATGGACATCGCCGCCTCGATCCAGAAGGTCACCGAAGACATCATGCTCAAAGTCGTCCGCCATGCGAAAGAAATGACCGGCATGAAAAACCTGGTCCTTTCCGGCGGTTGTGCACTAAATTGTGTCGCCAACGGAAAAATTCTCAAAGACGGCCTGTTCGACAACATGTGGATTCAGCCGGCCGCCGGGGACGCAGGCAGTGCTCTCGGAGCCGCCCTGTTCGTACATCATCAACTACTGGGCAACCAGCGACAGGTCGACCCCGGAAAAGACCGCCAGCGGGGATCGCTGCTGGGACCGAGCTTTTCCAATGCTCAGATCACCCGCTACCTCGATTCGGTTGGCGCCGTCTTCCATACGATCCATGACGAAGAAACCCTGCTGGAAACCGTCGTCGATCAGATGCAGGACGGCAATGTCGTCGGTTGGTTCCAGGGACAGATGGAATTCGGCCCCCGGGCACTGGGCAGCCGCAGCATCATCGGTGACCCGCGCAACGAAGAAATGCAGACCCGCATGAATCTGAAGATCAAGTTCCGCGAATCGTTCCGCCCCTTCGCCCCGAGCGTATTAACCGAAGACGCCGGCGAGTACTTTGAATTCCCAACCGACAAGGAAAGCCCGTATATGCTGCTGGTCACCCCGGTCGAAGAAAGCAAACGCTGCCAAACATCCGACGAAACCGAGCACCTGACCGGCATCGACTTATTGAAGGTCAAACGCAGCGACGTGCCGGCCATCACGCACGTGGACTACTCGGCCCGCCTGCAAACCGTCGACGAAGCCCGGCACGGACGTTATTACCGCCTGATCAAAACATTTAAAAATAAATCCGGCTGCCCGATGGTCATCAACACCAGCTTCAACGTCCGTGGCGAACCAATTGTCTGCACACCGGAAAACGCCTATCACTGCTTCATGATGACACATATGGACGTGCTGGTGCTGGAAGATCAGATTCTGTATAAATCCGAACAGCCCGAAAAGGCCAAGGAAGAACTCGAAAAATACCTGACAACCTTCGAACTGGATTAAGGACGCATAATCGTGGCATTAGTTTCACTCAATCTGAAACCGAAGAAAAAAGTACTGAAAGATTTCGGCGATATCGCCCTGGCGATGATGACCGTACTGGGCCTGCTGTGCCTGTGGACCGGCAAAGTGCAGACCCGCGGCCTGGTCATCTTCTGCCTCATCGGCTTGGTGCTGTACACCGCCAGCCGGATTTCAACCAACCTCATCAAGCCGGTCTACCTGACATTGATCGTCGTCACCTTCCCCATCGGCTGGGTCGTCAGTCATCTGGTCATGGCGATTTTTTACTACGGCGTTATCACCCCCGTCGCCCTGTTCTTCAAGTTCAAAAACAGGGACGCCCTCTACCGTAAATACGACCCGCAAGCCGAAACCTACTGGCTGCCCTACGATAAAAAAAGAACGCCCAAAGACTACTTTAATCAGACGTAACGAGTGAAATATGACAGAAAATAATCAATCCGACAAAAACAACGAATTAGAACAACTCGCCAAGGAAAAACGCGCTTCGCTGGCCGGAGAATTCATCGTCTTCCTCAAGCACAATAAAAAATGGTGGTTGCTGCCGATCATCCTGATTCTGCTGGGGCTGGGACTGCTGGTATTGCTCAGCAGCAGTGCGTTGGCGCCGTTTATCTACCCGCTGTTCTAAACGCTCGCGCCCATGAAAAGACAGACGAAGATTCGATTGTTCACCACCGCCGTGACCGTCGGCATTATGTCCGCGCTATACCTGAAAGAAAGCGATCTGGCCTACAATGTCGCCCAGCAGCGGGATATCCTGCTGGGCCGCTACACGCTGGAAAGCACAATCACACTGCTGATTCTGACCATCATTGCGATTGTCGTACTCATCGACACCTGGAAAGACAAGCCCGAAAAGACCCCGCAGCAAAAGCGTCAGGACGCCTTCAAAACCATCGCCCTGATCTGTTCGGTCCTGCTGACGGTCATCATTTTCGACATCGGCCTGCGTGTGGTCCAGTCGGCCCATTACGTCAAGCAGGGCCACTCCTATCACCGCCGCCCCAACCAAGTCTTTGAAGGTGTCTTCGAGGATAAGCCCGAAACACATTTCACCTATCCCCGTCCCGCCAAAGGATACCCGCCCGTTAACTACACACTGACGGTGGACGCACAGGGCTTTCGCAATATCAACCCGCCCGAAACCGCCGACTGGTTAATTCTCGGCGACTCGTTTGCGGAAGGCTCCAACGTCACCGACAACGACGTCTGGTGGGCACAACTGGCAAAAAACAAAGATGTGTCACTGTATAACCTCGGCATGTCCGGCGGTAACCCCTTAACCTATCTGGACACGCTCAACAAATACGGACTGGCAAAACAGCCCAACACCATTGTCTATATGCTTTACGAGGGCAATGATTTCCGAGACGGCAATTTCAATAACAACACCAGCGACGAACGCCCCAAACAGTCATTGGGCGATATCGTCTTCAAAAGCTCGCCGCTGCGACATCTCATCAAAGACAGCGTTAGACGCACGCTCTCGCCCGTTGGTGCTAAACGCTTTTTGGACGACCCACGCATCAACAATCCCGACCATCCCATGTGGCCGGTCGCATGGCTGCCGCTGGAAACACCGCCTCAAAGCGGCAACTCCTACACCTTCGATCTGAAACGGCTCCTGCAGCACATGGTCACAGCCGAAGAATTTATACAATCGCGAGGTTGCCGGGAATCCGAACGCCTGCTGCTGGAAGCGAAAAAGCTGTGTGATGAAAACAACATCCGCCTTGTCGTCGTCTATGCCCCCGACAAGCCCAACATCCTCATCGACAAGATCATCGCACAGGTTCCCACCGAACAACTGAAAGCCTTTTTACAACTGAAGGCCAAACATCTGCCCAACCCACTCGACGCCGACACCCTCCGCAGTCTCGTCGCCGTTCAGGAAAACACATTCAAAGAATTGTGCCAAACACAGGGCATTGAATTCATCAGCCTGACCGAGCCGCTCAGAAAAGCGACCGCCGCCGGCACCCAAACCTACTTCACCTACGACCAGCACTGGACCCCCGAAGCCCACACCCTCGTCGCCGACTATCTGACTGGGGCCATTCAATAGAAGCACGAAAGCACCGCAGCACCGTCACGCCGCAATGAACAAGGAATGACATAAAAAGTGCCGCCCGCTTAAGCATTAGACTCACTCCCCTCGAAGCCCTCAAGCAGGCGGCGTCACTCTTATCGGCATTTTGTTGGATTTCGTATTCTTTTGATGAAAATCCCGTGTTTACCACGCCTGCCATAATAATTTTCACTTGCATCGAAGCAAAGGTCATTTAAGATTGAAACCCGGAATCAACTTTCTTTATAGAAATTCTCTTTTAAAGCGACATCTTTGAAAATCCGGAGTTTTCACCCAATCGGGAGAAATTCCCATAAAAAACGCAAAAAACTGTCTCTAAGGGCTATTTCAAGTGAAGTCTGTTCAATCAAGCCCGATTGAAGGCATAAATGATTCGGAAATTCAGCCGGAGTGTGTCCATGAGTAAAAGATACCTGTCATATTCTGTCATACTAATCAGCTTATTCATTATAGGATGCCAGGGAGCTTTGCAGGAGACGGGATATGAAGAATACCCGGATGGAATCGTCATTAAACTCACCCCCCAAGCCCCCACCGATCCCAAACTCATGAAAATACAGATCTGCGGCGAAGCCATCCTGCGAGTCATCGCCACTTCCCAATCGTCCTTTTCCGACAGGCCCAGCCTGATCGTTCCGAACAAAATATCACCCAAACTATCGTATTCCGTCAGCCGCCGGGGAGACACCATCGTCCTGTCAACGGCTAAAATCACCGCAAAAGTCTCAATAGTCACCGGACAAGTTGCATTCTACGACGCTTCCGGCAAACTGCTTCTCAAGGAAAAAGCCGTCAACGGAAAAATCATCACCCCCGCCGTCGTCATGGACGAAAACACATACCACATCCAGCAATGCTTTGAATCGCCCGAGGACGAAGCCTTTTACGGGCTGGGCCAGCACCAAAACGGTCTGATGAACTACAAAAATCATCGCATCGACCTGAAACAGTATAACATCGTCGCCGCCGTCCCGTTTCTTCTCTCCAGCCGAAATTACGGCATCCTCTGGGACAACACCTCCCGCACCAAGTTCGGCGACCCCCGCGACTATCAGCCGCTGGCATCTTCCCTGACGCTGTACGACAAAGACGGCGCCCAAGGCGGACTGACCGCCGAATACTTCACCGACACCCACTTCACCACCCGGATGACCGCACGCTCCGAATCCGTCATCAATCATGAATCCCTGCAGGATCAGGACGGCTACCCCGAAGGCTTCAAGCCCGATTACACCACCAGCATTCGCTGGAGCGGCCAAATCCAATCCGACACCACCGGCCAGCATTCCTTCCGACTGTACTCATCCCATTACGCCAAGTTGTGGATCGATGGCAAACTGCTCGTCGATTCATGGCGGCAAAACTGGTGTCCGTGGGAGCGTATCGTCAAACTGCCGATGCAGGCAGGCAAACGCTACTCGGTCAAACTGGAATGGATTCCCAACGACGGCTACATCAGCTTCAAACACATGACACCGTCCGATGAGCAGTTGAACAACACCCTGTCGCTGTACTCCGATGTCGCCGACCAGA
Source organism: Anaerohalosphaeraceae bacterium (assembly GCA_963675155.1). GTDB lineage: Bacteria > Planctomycetota > Phycisphaerae > Sedimentisphaerales > Anaerohalosphaeraceae > 4572-13. Next base: position 4,564,896 of record OY775912.1, read on the forward strand.
TCGACTACTACGTCATCGCCGGCCAAAACACCGACGATGTCATCGCCGGCTATCGCACCGTCACCGGCAAAGCCCCCATGATGCCCAAATGGGCCATGGGCCTGTGGCAGTGCCGCGAACGCTACAAAACACAGGACGAACTGCTGGACGTCGTTAAAAAATTCCGAAAACGTCAAATCCCCCTCGACAACATCGTGCAGGACTGGAACTACTGGCCCGAAGACGGCTGGGGCGACCACGACTTCGACCGGACGCGTTTTCCCGACGCCGCCGGCATGGTCAACCAACTGCACGACCACCTGCACACACACATCATGATCTCCGTCTGGCCAAAATTTTACGTCGGCACCGAACACTACAACCAGTTCGAAAAGAACGGCTGGCTCTATAGGCGGAACGTCGAAAAGAAAGAACGCGACTGGATCGGCGAAGGCTATGTCTCCACCTTCTATGACGCCTACAGCGACGGCGCCCGCAAGCTGTTCTGGAAACAAATCGACGATAAGCTGTTCAGCAAAGGCTTTGACGCATGGTGGCTGGACGCGACCGAGCCGGACATCCATTCCAATCTCTCGCAGGAAGAAATCCTCCTGCGCACCGGCCCGACCGCCCTCGGCACCGCCGCCCGCTATCGCAACGCCTTTTCCCTGATGAACGCCAAGGGCATCTACGAAGGCCAGCGCCAAGCAGCCCCCAACCAGCGTGTCTTCATTCTCACCCGTTCGGCCTACGCCGGCCAGCAGCGATATTCCGCCGCCACCTGGAGCGGCGACGTCGCCACCCGCTGGTACGACTTCAAAACACAAATCCCCGCCGGCCTCAACTTCTGCCTGTCCGGCATTCCCTACTGGACAACCGACATCGGCGGATTCGCCGTCGAGCCGAAGTGGGAACGTAACGTCAAACCCGACGACCTCGAAGAATGGCGAGAGTTCCAAACACGATGGTTCCAGTACGGCACCTTCTGCCCGCTCTTCCGCGTCCACGGCCAGTTCCCCTACCGTGAGATGTTCAACATCGCTCCCGACGACCACCCGGCCTACCAAACCATGCTCGCCTACGACCGACTGCGATACCGCCTGATGCCCTACATCTATTCGCTCACCGGCAGTGTCACACAAAATGACGACACCATCATGCGGGCACTGGTCATGGATTTCGCAGCCGACAAAAACGTCTTAAACATCGACGATGAATTCATGTTCGGCCCGGCCCTGTTGATCTGCCCCGTCACCGAATACAAAGCCCGTCAGCGCAGCGTCTATTTACCCGCCGGTGCCGACTGGGTCGACTTCAAAACCGCCCGCTATTACACCGGCGGCCAAACCATCCGCGCCGACGCCCCTTATACCGACATCCCCATCTTCGTCAAAGCCGGTTCCATCATCCCCTACGGCCCCGCCATTCAGTATGCCGCCGAAAAGAAAGCCGACCCCCTCCGGCTCTATGTGTATACCGGCACCGATGCCGCCTTCACGCTGTATGAAGACGAAGGCGTCAACTATAATTATGAAAAAGGCCTCTTCAGCCAAATCCCGTTGACCTATGACGATAAAACACAGGCACTGACCATCGGCGAACGAAAAGGCACATTTCCCGGCATGCTCAAAACCCGAACCGTCGAAATCGTCTACGTCACCCCGGACCGCAAAAATACACCGACGCTCGACCAGGCACCGGACCGGGTCATTACCTACAACGGCAATAAAATCGTTGTCAAACCAATGAAATAAACTATAGTAAGCATTGTTCAAAACGAAGCGATATCCTACAATAGAAAAAGGAGTCAGGGATTTATGAAATTCTATCCGGCTGTGATTCGAAACACGGTATTAGTCTGCACGATAATTCTCGCAATGTTAACAACATCCTGTCAAAGGTCAATGTCCATGACGCCCCACAACCTTTCGCAATATGACCCGAAAATCAGTCAATTACTGAAAAAAATGACACTGGACGAGAAAATCGGCCAGATGATTCAGGCCGAAAACTCCGGGCTGGAAGAGATCTCCGACGTTGAAAACTATTACCTGGGCTCCATCCTCAGCGGGGGCAGCGCCGACCCGAAAGCCGGCAACAGCCTTCAGGCCTGGACCGACCAGTACGAAAGCCTTCAGGCACGGACGAAAAAAACGCGGCTTGGCATTCCGCTGCTGTACGGCATCGATGCCGTTCACGGCCACAGCAATGTACTGGACGCGGTCATCTTTCCGCACAACATCGGCTTAGGCTGCACGCGCAATCCAAAAATCGTCGAAGACGTCGCCCGCATCACCGCCAAAGAAGTCCGTGCCACCGGCATGGAATGGACCTTTGCACCCTGTGTCACCGTCCCCCAGGACGAGCGATGGGGCCGCACCTATGAAGGCTTCTCCGAAGACCCCGAACTCGTGTCGATACTTGGCGCCGCCGCCGTCAAAGGACTCCAGCACGGCGGTCTCGATGACCGGCAGTCGGTGCTGGCCTGCGCCAAGCACTATGTTGGCGATGGCGGCACAGCCCCCTACTCCAACGAAGATAACGAAGGATGGGATCAGGGCGACACCCGCATCGATGAAGCGACCTTACGCCGCATTCACCTCGCACCGTACCCGCCCGCCATGGCCGCCGGAGTCGTGTCGATTATGCCCTCCTACAGCAGTTTCAACGGCGTCAAATGCTCCGGCAGTAAATATCTGCTAACCACCGTACTCAAGGAAGAACTCGGCTTTGAAGGCTTTACAATCTCCGATTACGAAGCCATCAAGCAAATTGATCCGGACGATTTCAAAAACTCCATTGCCATCTCCATCAACGCCGGCATGGATATGGCCATGGAGCCGACCAAATACCGGAACTTTTTTAAATATCTCAAAGAGCTCGTGCAGGAAGGTACCGTCCCGATGTCGCGCATTGACGACGCCGTCACACGCATCTTACGGGTCAAGTTCGCAATGGGCCTGATGGAGCCCGGCTATGATTATCACGCCGACCGAAAACTGCACGACGATTTCGGCTCCGCCAAACACCGCGAAGTGGCCCGCCAAGCCGTCAGAGAATCACTGGTGCTGCTGAAAAATGAAAATAACACCCTCCCCATCTCCAAAAAGACCGCGCGCATCCATGTCGCCGGCCAAAGCGCCGATGACATCGGCAACCAGTGCGGCGGCTGGACCATCGCATGGCAGGGAAAATCCGGCCCCGTCACCACCGGCGGCACAACCATCCTGACCGCCATTAAAAATACCGTCGCCGAAAACACACAAGTAACCTATTCAAAAGACGGCACCGGCGCCGCCGGCGCAGATATCGGCGTCGTCGTCGTCAGCGAAATGCCTTACGCCGAAGGCGACGGCGATAATGCGGACTTGACACTATCCCCCGAAGATCGCGATGCCGGCGCCGCGATGAAAGCGTCCGGCATCCCCGTCGTCACCATCTTATTCTCCGGCCGCCCGATGATCATCAACGAAACCCTCGGCCAATCCGACGCCTTCATCGCCGCATGGCTGCCCGGCACCGAAGGTCAGGGCATCGCCGATGTCCTCTTCGGCGATCACAAACCCGCCGGCAAGCTGTCGGTCACATGGCCCCGGTCAATGGACCAGATCCCCATCAACCGCGGCGACAAGGACTACGACCCGCTCTTCCCCTTCGGCTACGGCCTGTCTTGGTAACCGTTAAAAAAAAGAAAGATAAATTGAGTTTGACCCGCTCCGGACAAACTCCCGTGCCCTGTTTGTCATGCCGGACCCAATCCGGCATCCAGGGTTAATGTAAGATCCCTTACATGCGCGATAGAAAAACTCACCCCGAAGGGGTGAAAGTTATTTAGCCGGGCGGCGTACCTGTCCCGTCGAAGCTCATAGAGCGAAGAGGGAAGCCCCCGGAAAAGAAGAGAGAACTCATCGAGCCCCGAAGGGGCGATAGCCAGATCGGTTTTCGACAGAGCACTCCTGACATGTTCTGTAGAAAACCTTACCCCGAAGGGGTAAAATACAGTAGCCGGGGATTTTAATCCCCGGAAAATGAATCTGTTTCCCTTTTCAAGTCTCGAAGGGACGACATAAAAAAAGCTTTTCGACAGAGCAGGCCTGACCTGCTCCCTAGAAATGCTGTCTGACAAGTTGGATTATAGCAAGATTATGCGTAATGGCAAGCCGCCTTTAGCCTGGACAAATACCGATGAAGCCGCCTCCGCCGGTTCGATAACAGCTCATAGAAAATCGGACCTTCCGCTGGTTTACGTGTTTTTATACGCAATGTTTTCACAACTGGACGCAAGGTCCGATAGCATCTCCCTTCGTGCCGCCGTAACACAGGCGTTTTCTCTCTGGCACCCCACAACGCAAGAAGATTGAATCTTCGGTAAAATCACTTATTACGGTTCTCTCGCAAGCCGAAGAAACACATATCCAATAAGAGCACTCAGATATCTAAAATTGGGAATAAAGAACACAAAAAAATGACAGACGGCATATTAACAAAACAGCAATATTCAGTGGTGGATGTGATTGCGGAAAAATGCGTCAACTGCCATGCCTGCATCGCGCATTGCCCGGTCAAATTCGCCAACAACGGCGCCGACGACCACGTGACCGTCAACCCCGAGCTATGTATCGGCTGCGGCAATTGTCTTCGCGCCTGCAAGCACGACGCCCGTAAGTACATCGACGATTTCGACGAATTTCGCACCGATCTCGAGCAGCAGACCCCGATGATCGCCATCGTCGCACCGTCCATTGCGTCCAATTTCCCTAACCAGTATCTCAATATGAATAGCTGGCTCAAAACCCTCGGCGTCGAGGCCGTGTTTGACGTCAGTTTCGGCGCCGAACTGACGGTCAAATCCTATCTCGAAGCCATCAGGACCAATCACGCCCAAACCCTGATCGCACAACCCTGCCCGGTCATCGTCAGTTACATTCAAATCTACCAGCCCGAACTGATTCCGTACCTGGCCCCCGTTGACAGCCCCATGCTGCATACGATCAAAATGATCCGGCAATTTTATCCGCAATACGCGATTCACCGGATCGCGGCTATTTCTCCCTGTATCGCCAAAAGACGGGAATTCGCCGAAACGGGACTGGGCGATTACAATGTCACCTATGCATCGATCGAAAACTTCCTCGACGAAGCCGGCGTATGCCTGGACGATTACCCCGCTGCCGAGTACGACAATCCGCCCGCCGAACGGGCCGTGCTGTTTTCCTCACCGGGCGGCCTGATGCGAACCGCCGAGCGATGGTATCCGGAAATTCGAAATAAAACGCGAAAAATTGAAGGTTCCGACCTCATCTATAATTATCTGAAAAATCTGCCCGCAGCCATTGACGCCAATCGCTCGCCCTTGATGGTGGACTGTCTCAACTGTGAATTCGGCTGTAATGCCGGCAGCGGCACCACCTGCAAAGAACAATCGCTCGACATCCTCGAATCATTAGTCGATCAACGCAAAGAGATGATGCAGCAGCAATATCAAGAACACACCGCTGCCAACCAACAACTTGAAATTGAAACGGTCCTGAATGACTACTGGGATGCCGATCTCTACCAGCGGCGCTACACCGACCAGAGCGACCAATTCCAACTCAAAATACCCGGCGAAATACAGCTCACGAAAATCTATGAGAAAATGCACAAGTACTCGCCGCAGGATCTGTACAACTGTAATTCCTGCGGTTACGGCAGTTGTCAATCCATGGCGACGGCGATCCATAACAACCTGAACCGGCCGGAAAACTGCCATTTCTATCTGCTCAAGGAAAATGACCTTTCCCATCAGAAGATCGCCATGAACGAAACCCGTCTCAGATCAATCATTCACGGCAGCCTGCAGGGATTCATCCAGGTTGACACCGACTTCATCGTTCGAGACGCCAATCCCGCCATGCACAAACTGTTAAAAACCGACCGGCTGGTTGGCAAAACACTCTTCGAACTGGCCGCGGGCACCGAAAACTTTGAAATCTTCAGGCAGCAGCGAAAAGAACGTGAAAAGCATAAAACCAGCACCTACAACGTCGCCCTCAAACGGCAGGACGGATCGCCCGTTCACTGTCTGTTCTGTGCGACACCGCTCTACGACAGCCAAAAGCAGCTCATCGGCTCGTTCGCATTCGTCGCCGATCTCAGCGAACATCGACGGATGGCCGAGCTGAAATACCAGAAACGCCAGGCCGAAGAAGCCAATGTGGCCAAGAGTGAATTTCTCGCCAACATGAGCCACGAAATACGAACGCCCATGAACAGCATCATCGGGTTTACCGAACTGCTCTTAACCGAAGAGCTCTCCGACGAACAGCAAGACTATGCCCGGACCGTCTTAACCAGCGGCCAAAGCCTCCTGCAGATCATCAATGATATTCTTGATTTTTCGAAAATCGAAGCCGGGCATCTGGATGTCGAAAGCCGCCCCTGCTCCATCTCAGAACTGCTCACGTCACTGGAAGACATGTTCAGCCTCAAAACACAGCAAAAGGATCTCGACTTTAACGTCACGATGGCCCCCGGCGTCCCCGACATCATCGTCACCGATCTCGCGCGGCTCCGTCAATGCCTGACCAATTTCATCAATAACGCGATCAAATTCACCGACAGCGGATCGGTCACAGTCCACGTCGATATCGAAACCACCGATGATAAACCGATGCTCCGCTTTGACATTTGCGACACCGGCATCGGCATCCATTCCCAGGACCGCGACAAAATCTTTCAGAAATTCATGCAGGCCGACAATTCCACCACCCGTAAATACGGCGGCACCGGCCTCGGACTGACCATCTCCAGCCAGCTAACCAAACTGCTCGGCGGACACGTCACCCTCGAAAGCCGCCCGCAAAGAGGATCAACCTTCTCGATGCACATTCCGCTCATCACCCCCGATTAGACGAAATCAATGTAATTCAGGACAATGAGCCCCAAATATCCGAAAAACCCCCACTCCAAAATAGATAAATACCACCTTTTTTGAAATTTTTTCATCCAATATTGAACCTCGACCGATAAAAAGACAGGTGCTTGTCGTAATAAACCGGATTGAAGGACACTCTTTTTTTGAAAAATTGTGCCTGAATGACGGGATGGGTAGAGGTTTCTCCCAAGCGGCATAAAAGCACCGTAGGAATGTCCCTTTTTGACTTTGTATGAGGGAAAGTCAGTAAAAAAAGGATAACGCGTGAGAATAAGAATTATTTAGTATCTGTTTTCTAAGACGCCGTTTCAACACTACTTTTGGAGTTGCGGCGCGGGATTTTTGCGACTGGCAAAGCGCTGAAAAGGGGCCATCGTTTAAACGATTGCCATTTTTCGCACCGCGTAGTCAGGCGCAAAAATAACCGCCGCATGCCAAAATTGAGTGTTGAAATGGCGTCTGATATGCATTCGCCTTTTGGACTGATGAGTCACAATTGAGAACCAAAAAATGGTATCCTGACAGACTTTGAAAGTATCCAATCACAATGCGAAAGAACACAACGATTACAGTAGTCGACGGCGCTGGACCGCATCAACCCGACCATTTCAATAACACCGAACACATCGACGCCCGCATCCATCTGGCGGGTCAATCCGCCGATTTCCACATCGTCGTCCGCGACGAACTCGCCCCGCTGGCCGACCTGGCGATTCTGGCCCGGGAAATCTGCGACACACTGCTGGACATGACGCTGGAACATCCCGCCAACAGCCGCCGCATCGTCTGTCGCAAGGGCTGCTCGGCCTGCTGCAGCTACCTCGTGGGGTTGTCGGCGCCGGAAGTGTTTCTGCTCCGCCGGGAATTTGCCGACCTGTGCGCCGACGACCGCATCCCGATCTTAAAAACCTGCCTGCAGGCCGCCTTCAAAATCCTCCAGCAGGACATCACCGCCCCCGAGATCAACGAAGATTCCGGCCTGGACCAGATCAGCGAATGGTACGCCGCGCTGAATCTGCCGTGCCCCTTTTTAGCCGACGGCCTCTGCGGGATTTATGAAAACCGCCCGCTGGCCTGCCGCGAGTACTTTGTCGCCTCCCACCCGAACCACTGCAGCATCACCAGCACCGCCCGGGCCACCGTTGTCAGCCCGTCCGTCAGCGTCACCGAAACGCTCTCGGAAGTCGCCGCCGAACTGGAACAACTGGACGCGCCCGAAGCGGTCATCCTGCCGCTGGCCGTCATCGGCACCGACGAACTGTCCAAGCGTGCCAAACAGCTTTACCCCGCCGCCGACATGGTCCGTCGATTCCTGCACGCACTCGAAAAACACGGCGCCGCAAAAGTCACCCTCCGCAACAAGAGCATCCCGGCTGCCCTTTAACCCCCGCAACTCCGTTGCACCGGGGTGATTAACGAGACGGCGGCGGCACCACGCTGGCCAGCACGAGCATGCCGTAAACAAGAAATGCCATCCCCAGCAAGCCGTAGAGAATACGCGTCCCGCCCCGGCCAAACAACCCCACGAAAAACTGCGCCTTCCGCGCGTTCATAAACCAGTCCCAGTCAAAAATCGCCGCACTCAAAGCAAACGCTCCGGCTACAGCCAGCACACACCCAATTGGATCCATCCGTCAGTCTCCTTTCAAAATCAGCAACTTATCAATTTCAAATGATACCCCATGTCTACTGATCAATGATAAATAACCTGTGGACGCTTTTGGGTATCGGCCCACGCCGGCCGTGTCCCCACCACCACGCGTCCGGAGTCCTTGTCTTCGATCCATGACGCGATCCCCAGCACCTGCGTCTCCAGGTATTTTTGATCCACCCCGGTCCCGGCTAACCGCGTCGCCCCCGGCAGATAGTCGCTGCACAGAATATACCGATGCCCCGCCTGGGCCTTCAGCGTCCCATAGCCGCGATGCATAAAGTTATAATCACCGCTGCCTTCGTGCCATTCGACGACATACTCCCCCGGCAGCAGTTTCACCTGCACATGATGCGTAAAGGCCCCCAGTTCCGGCTCCAGTATCTTCTGATCAATCAGAATTCGGGCCAGGTACGAGTGTTCCAGCGTCGCAACCTCGCGATCAGGCACACGACGGCCCTCATAATACGTCACCGTCTGCGTACACCCAACCAGGCACGCAACCAAACACAAACCCAATAACCAACCCCGTCGCTTCAAAGCCACTCCTTTCTAATCGTTGTTAAATTGAAAATTGAAAATTTACAATCCCCTTACGGACACAGTCCCTGGTTGGCGTAGCCGCAGGCGAGCCATTGCTGCGCAAAGGCGGCAAAGTCCACCAGATTCACCAAACAGTCGCCGTTGGCATCGTAAATCGACGGCGTAATGCAGTACCGCCCGTTCGCTTGCCACGTCAAAATCGGCATTCCCGATGCTGGCATCGTCCAGACATCATCGCCGCCGCCGACGAAGTCCCAGTTCACAAAACTGGCCTGCGTCTGCATGCCCGCGGTATCCAGGCCAGTCAGCCCCGTATCCGGGTTGGCCCCGACCGTCAGCGGCGCGGCCGTATCCGTATCCCAGAAACAATCGACCAATGTCCCTGAATTGTTCTCCCCGACAAAGCCGTAAACATACGAATAGCCGCTGGTGGTCACAATATTTGCCGAACAGTAGCACCGCTCGATGACGCTGTTGTTAAATCCCGCAAACCCGCCGACATACGATTGGCCGTCAATCACACCGGTCGCGTAGCAATCGGTAATCGTTCCGCGGTTCTGGCCGACCAGGCAGCCGGCATTCGAGTAAATGCTGCTTTCATTGCCCTCGGTAATCGACGCGTCCGCACCGCACCGTTCAATCGTGCCGTTATTGATAGCGACCAGCCCGCCCTGATGGGTGGCGGTGCTGACAATCGAACACTCGACGTAACAGTTCTCGATGATGGCGCCCGAACCGGTACTCGACGCCAGTCCGCCGCAGTTGCTGGTCGCGTTGTAGACGCCGTTGATCAAGGTCAAATTCCGAACCGTTCCGTTAATCGTCGTAAAAAAGCCGGCCGCGGTATTCACCGTATAGTTCAGAATCGAAAACCCGTTGCCGTTGAAATTGCCCGAAAACACCCCCGCGGCCACTCTGTTCGAAAACGACGCTCCCTGCAGATCGATGTCGTTCATTAATAGATAATGCGCGTTCGGATAAACCGCCACCTGTGCCAAATCGGCCGCCGTGGAAACCTCGTACGGATCACCCGCCGAACCCGACCCGCCCGAAAAACCCAATCCATTCGCCCCCAAAACACAAACCAGAACACATCCAACCAGCCTCAACAATCCATTCGTTCTCATACCCTCTACCTTTCTAAAAAGTTGTAAAATATTTATATCATTCGTTAAGCAATTTTCTTTTTTCGCTCTTGATTTGTAAATCAGCCGCGCTTTCCGAACTGACAACACTTTCCCCTGTCTGAGCCTCGATTTCTTTTCGGGCGGTGCCGGCGACATGGCCGCCTTGCCTGGCAACCTCCTTATTGTCCTCAAACGACTCCGGCTTTTTCTTTTTGGAAATCTCCGTCGTCGACGCCTCCGCCAGCATATTCAAAACCAACTCAAGATTGGTCATATTATCCCGCAGATTTTGCTTTTGAAGCCCCTTGAATTTCTTATACGCCTTCACGCTTTTATCCGCCCAGGCCTTGGTGATTTCATCGGTCAAAATCGCAAATTCCAGCCCCCTCCCAACGCCGCGATCCTGCCATTCATCCGTCAGCTCCTTGCGCACTTCGATTCTTTTCAGTCGCTGGTTAATCCACTCCTTCGAGTACCCTTTCTTCAGATAGGTTTCCATCGCCCGGTCAAAAGCCAGCTCCGGGTCCTCCGTCTCTTCAATGCGTTCATACCCGACCTTGGCCAGCCACAACTTGAACGGCTCGGCCTTCGGCGAAGGAATCGACTGCACCAAACGCAGGAGTTGTTCCGTGTCGGCAACATCCGTAACCCGCATTTTGCCGTCAGCAGCCCGCATTTTCAAACCGTGACAATTTGTCACGGTTTCATTACCTTCTTTCCTGAGACGTTCTTTAAGCTTTCGCCAATACGCTTGTGGATTGATGCTGTCCGTTAAAATCGCAACAACATCCACCACCGAAAAATACCACACCTCGCCCTCATCGTCCCAGTGCCGGCGAACCTGCTTTTGATTAAACAGAATGATCGAATTTTCTTGATCCATCGTCTCAGCCCTTGATTAATTCCCGTGCTTTTGCCGGGGCTTAGTAAAAAGCTCCGGAAGCCGTTTATTGTCTGCCTTTCGGATAATGTGGCAAACTCGTATCAATACTCATGTTATCAACCTCATCTTCACCTTTAAGAGAAATTTCAATGTCCGCAATTCCCGTCTTTTCAGTGGTATGATCCTCCCTAAAATGAAAGTGATCCATTTCTCCATCTTTAAGCTTTTCAAGGGATTCAATCAAACAATCAATTTCCTCCAGACCAAAGCGAAGCCCTATGCCGTACCAACCTGTTTTAAAATCTTCAATTTCACTGATCATTTATATCGAGCCCTTTTCTAATTTCAATTTTATTGGTCTTCATGCTTATATAAGGCTCACGGAGCCTTTCATTCCCTTCTAATCTTATGTTGTGACCCGATTATACCGACAACACCCCGAAAATTCCAATCTGCAATAAATGATTAGACTGAAAATAGTCCATCGCCAGTTTGATTTGCACAGAGACAGCCCCGACATTCCTTGAAAAAATGGGTTTGAATTGGGTTTGTTTTTTGAGGCTCGAGGCCTGAGATTTGAGGCTTGAGTTCTTTTTCCGTAAGGAGTTACGGCGTTTTTGCTCAGTTTTAAATTGGGTTCGTTTGTTATTTTTTCGGGGTATCTCCCTATGCAGTGATTTCACTGTGAAGGGCCTGACAGTTAAATGGGTTTGAATGGGTTTGTTTTTTGAGGCTCGAGGCTTGAGACTTGAGGCTTGAGTTCTTTTTCTGTAAGGACTTACGCGATTTCCGGGGACTGAGAAAATGGGTTTGTTTTGCGTATTAAGGGGGTGAAGTGTTGCATTGGTTTGTGGAAAAAGGATTCGTTTATCCCCAAAACACAACCACGGAATGGACAGAATGACACGGAAAATGAGACTTGAATTCATTGGGTTTGCTCCTCCTATTGTTTAAACTCCAAAGAGAGTGGAATTTTGCTCCTTTTTTATCCTTCTATATTTAATTTTGTGTATTATATCATAAGTTTTGTATTCTGCAAACATTTTTCATGCGGTTTCTGCAGAAAACACAAAATTGCTTGCTCAGGCCGCGGCGGTATGCTATAACGCCATTTTTCCAACCGTTGAAATTTTAGGAGATATGACTCATGTTATCGGCTATTGAACAGATCGATACCGTCGTTTTTGACCTGATAAAGCAGGAACAGCATCGCCAAGAGAGCTCGATCCGCATGATTCCGTCGGAAAACTATGTTTCCAAGGCGGTCATGCAGGCAACCGGCAGCTGCCTGACCAACAAATACGCCGAGGGCTACCCCGGCAAACGCTATTACGAAGGCCAGCAGATTACCGACCAGATCGAGAATCTCGCTCGCGACCGCGCCACGAAGCTTTTCGGCGCCGAAGCGGCCAACGTTCAGCCGCATTCGGGCTCGCCGGCCAACCTGGCGACCTATTGTGCCCTCGCGCAGCCCGGCGACACCATCATGGGCCTGGCCCTGCCCCACGGCGGACACCTGACCCACGGCTGGAAGGTCAGCTATACCGGCAAGTTCTTCAACTCCGTCCAGTACGAACTGGATGAAGCGACCGGCACGCTGGATTACGACAAAATCGCCGATCTGGCCAAAGAACACAAACCGAAGATCCTGATCTCCGGCTCCAGCGCCTACCCGCGGGCGATTGATTTTTCGAAATTCGACGAAATCGCCAAAAGCGTCGGCGCCTATCACGTCTGTGACATGGCCCACATCGCCGGCCTGATCGCGGGCAAAGCCCACATGAGCCCGATCCCCTATGCGGATGTCGTGACCACGACCACTCACAAAACCCTTCGCGGCCCCCGGGGCGGGATGATCCTCGCCAAAGAAGAACACATCGCCGCGATTAACAAGGCTGTGTTCCCCGGTTTCCAGGGCGGCCCGCACATGCATACGATTTCCGCTTTGGCGATTGCACTCGGCGAAGCAATGGCCCCGGACTTTGCGGTTTACGCCGCCCAGATCGTGGCCAACGCCAAACGACTGGCGGAAAAGCTGATGGAATACGGTTTTGATCTCGTTTCCGGCGGAACCGATAACCACTTGATTCTCATAGACTTACGCAATAAAGACCTGGTCGGCAAACCCGTCGCCAAGGCGTTGGACAAGGCCCACATCGTCATGAACTACAACTCGGTTCCCGGCGACACCGCAGGGCCCTTCAATCCCAGCGGACTGCGGATGGGAACGCCGGCGATTACCACGCGCGGCATGAAAGAGGACCAGATGGACCTGATCGCAGGCTGGATCAACACCATCACCGACAATCTCGAAAACGAAGACGTCATCAACAAATGCGGCGCCGAAGTGCAGGATCTGTGCAGTCAGTTCCCCCTGCCGGACAGCTTTATCCAGCCGCAATAAGACCCTTTAGGGTCATAAATGCCGCGAGGCATGCCGGTGAGGTTGAATAGCCGGTGCTTGAAAACTCAATAACAACGGCGGCCGATGACGTGAAACATCGGCTAAAACGTATGGCGCGAGCCCTGCGAATGCGACCCTCACGGGAAACTCGCTTTTTCGCACGGCTTGCGCCGTGGCGTTCTTAACTGCCGAGAGTGCTATTTGTTGACATGCCTGTACGGCTTGGGTTTGCTGTCTTCGGAGAGAGTCTTTTCCAAATGAACGCGGCAGTATGACTCGTGATTATAGATACTCAACACACGACGGCAATCGGGAAACTTACATCGCCGACCTTCAGCGGAGATTTTCAGTTTTTTTGTCATAGCACTCCTTTCACGGGATTTCTACCCATCGGTGCCTGACGGGGAGTTATTTCAACACCTTTGCTGCGGGGTCTTTAGTGTTTCCATTATATCACGGCTTTTAGAAAAGGCTTCACACATTCCCCGCGTGCCGGAGAGAAAGTGGTTTCCTGCCGATTAACGACAAAAGGAAGAGAGAACCAAAAACGTATTTTTCAAGGGCTCAGAATGCTTTTTGACCATAATCCGATGTATTTTGAGCGGCTGAAAATTTATTATCTTTTTAGGTGTATTCGAGATGCTCTTCGCCGATTATGCCTCTCAATCAAGAATGTAAACATCTAGAACGGCATTCTGTGACATGGAAATGTCTTGAATCTATAAAAGATATTTTATATAATTATTAATGTTTTAAGGAGTCATCCGATTTTTTCCATATAAACTTGGCAATCTCAAGACAAATTAAGGTGAGGGTGAAAAAAGATGAAACGCACCACCAAGATAGGAGCTATTACCCTAATATTAGCATGTTCGACCATCGCTTTTTCCGACAATATGCTTTACTGGAGTAACTGGGTTGATGAAACGATTCGTCGTGCTCAAATCGACGGAACTGATATGCAGGTTATTTACGATGGTTTTGACTCGGGGCGCGGCATCGCCATTGACCCTAATACCAGTTATATGTATTGGGCCAATTTTGAATCCAATGGCAGCGAAGATGATACCGTTTTTTACAAGGCAAGACTGAACGGAACCGAGCAAACCGAACTATTCAGATTAACGAATGAGAAACATCAGAGTGATATTGCCTTCGATGCGGCACATCAAACAATCTACTGGATCGAACGGGCCTCGCCCAACTATCATATCATGCGAGCGAACCTTGACGGCAGCAATATGGAAATTGTTTTGTCAGACGGTTATTTCAAACATGATCTGGAACTGGATATTGAAAATAATTACATCTATTGGTCTACATGGTCGGATAACAGTAAAATATGGAGAGCCAACCTCGACGGAACAAATATTACTGAAATTTTCATCTGCAGTGCCAACTATGACCCGGCCATAAATCACATCACCTTATCTCCTGAAAAAGATTATCTCTATGCGACTGTAGAAACCTACCACAGTTACTTGTACACCTATAATACTATTTATAAAATCGATTTAAGCGATCTCAGCAATACCAAAATATCGGAATCCTTTCCAGAAGAAGTTCGTTTTGATCATCTCTTTAAAGGTATCACTGTTGACTCAGAGAGCCATCGAATTTACTTTAACGTCACAACACGTGACCAACAGGGGCCGGCGGCAATCTATTCCTGTAACCCGGACGGATCGGATTTTCAGGAAGTTATCAGCGGTTTAGCGGGGGAACCCTGGACGCTGCTGATCGTGCCGGGTCCGGATTGTATTCATCCGCCGACAAGTGACCTGGACGGAGACTGTAAGGTTAATTTAACCGATCTAGCAATTCTCACCTTAGAATGGCTTGATTGCGGATTATCTCCGGATTATGAATGCCAATAATTTCGAGATGATTCTGCTTGTCGAGCTGAAACTTTCCCCTTTAAAGCAGGAAGACGGTATCCAGACATCCTCAACTTCGGGAGTTTTCTCGTAAAAAATTGCTGACTGGACAACCGCAGTTGTTTGGGTATAATATCGGCAGTTATTAACCAGAGAACGTGAATGGATTCTACGACTTCAAACACACTTAAAATTGCGGCCATCGGGCTTGGTGACGCCACCGAGCAATTGCTGGAGATTGCCTGGGACAGTGAGTACTACACGATTGTCGCTGTCGGTGACGAACGCGCTGAACTTACAGAGGTGTTTGCCCGCAAGTATGAGTGCCAGGCGTTTACGGACTACCGGCAGCTGATTATCCAGACGGATGCGGATTTTGTTCTGTTTGGCGGGCCGGTGCATTTGTGCGCAGAGTTCATCCGGCTGGCGATTGCGGAAAAACGCCATGTCCTGAAGATACCGCCTCCGGCACTGGATTTTGAGCAGTTGGCGGAATTCCACCGGGCGGCACAAAAAAATGAAGTTCTGTTTTTAATCACCCAACATGGTCGGTTCGGGCTTCCGTTTGCGCATATCCGCGATTATATTGCCAAACCCAAACCGGAGCAGGCGTGGCATTTGATTTCGGCGGTTTGCCATACGCCGATGGGTGAGATTGAGCCGCATAAACGCTGGCTGAACGATCCGACGACGGCCGGCGGCGGGGTTTTACTGCACCATTGCTATGACCTGATTGACGAGTTGGTACTGTGCTTCGGGCTGCCTCAGCGGGTGTATGCATTGACGGTGAATCAGGCGCCGGACCGCAGTCAGCGGCTGAGTTTAACGGAAGATACGGCGATTATGACGATGCAGTTTACGGACAACCTGATTGCCCAACTGTGCGCAAGCCGGACGCTGGGCCCGTCGCGACGGCATCTGCGTGTGCATGGACAACTGCAGCATCTGACGGCCACGGAGAACGAGGTCGTGATTTATGATAACTCCGGCGAACTGCTGGAACAGAAACAATACCCCGATGATGACGTTCCCTCGAAAAAGCGAATGCTGGAGAATCTGGCATTGAGCCTTCTCAACCCCAAAGATCATGCGTTTTACCCGGACTACGGCTGCGATCTGAGAACGTTTGCGGTGATTGAAGCGGCGTATCTTTCCAACCGGACCGGCATGCCGGAAGAACCGGGGCGGATTCTGAACCTGGCGGGTTTTGATGTCGGGGATTAACCGAAATATATCAAAAATAAAAGACTAAAAGTCAAAATTAAGGATTCGCCTTTTCAAGCGAAGATTTTAAATATCACTTCTAACGAGTCTATATAAAAAGGGTTGATCATGAGATACAGACATCTTGTACTTTTATCATTTAGCATATTGATCGTTTTTTCGACTTTGCTTGTGGATGTCGCTGCGGCGCGGCCTGTGCAACAAGCGCCGGCACCGCTGTTTCGCGATCCGGTGACCGACGGCGCGGCCGATCCGGTAGTGTTTTGGAACCGAACTGAAAAATGCTGGTGGATGCTGTATTCACAGCGTCGGGCCAACCAGGAAACAGCGGACGTGGCCTATTGTTACGGCAATTCGATTGCCATCGCCTCCTCGGAGGATCACGGGAAAAGCTGGATCTACCGGGGGACGCTGGATTTGGAATTTGAACGCGGCCATAACACGTTCTGGGCACCGGATGTAGTGTACCATGACGGCGTGTATCATATGTTCGTGGTGTATATCAAAGGGGCCCGCAATCACTGGGGCGGCGATGCACATATGACGCATTTCACCAGCACCAACTGCTGGGACTGGAACTATGAAGGCACTCCCAAACTCAGTTCGGATAATGTCATTGATGCGACGCTGTTTCAACTGCCGAACGGCAAATGGCGTATGTGGTACAAGGATAGTACACGCGGCAGTATCACGATGATGGCTGAGAGTGAGGATCTTCAAAACTGGACGCTGTTTGACGAACCGGCCATCGGGGGCCGGGCCCATGAAGGGCCGAAGGTCTTTCAGTTCGGGCAGTGGTACTGGATGCTGACGGATGAATGGGCGGGGATGCGTGTGTATCGGTCAAAGGACTGCACGACCTGGGAAAAACAGGGCCGGATTCTCAGCGGAGCCAGCTCGCGGCGTGAAGATACGCCTTCCGGCGCCCATGGGGACGTGCTGGTGGTTGGCGATAAGGCCTACGTGTTTTATTTTACGCATCCGGGTCGAAAATCACATGGGGACGCCCCGGCCAACGAGCATGGTGTGATTCCGTATCATCTGAGGCGTTCGTCGATTCAGGCGGCCGAGTTAAAGATTGAGAACGGAACATTGGTGTGTGAACGAGAAAAGTTTGACTTCTGGCTGCCGGATATAAAAGCGATGTCGGGTAATCCGATTTTTGAGGGGTGGTATGCGGATCCGGAAGTGATTCGGTATGGCGATACGTACTGGGTTTATCCGACGTATTCGGATGAGTACGACAAGCAATTGTTCTTTGACTGTTTTTCCTCTAAGGATTTAGTGAACTGGACCAAGCACGAGCGGATTCTTGATAACGAGCGGGTGAAATGGGCCCGGCGGGCGATGTGGGCACCGGGTGTGATTGAAAAAGGCGGCCAGTATTACCTGTTTTTCGGAGCCAATGACGTGCATGAAGGCGAAATCGGCGGGATTGGCGTGGCAGCGGCTGACAAGCCGGAAGGTCCGTACAAAGATTTGCTGGGTAAACCGCTGATTAACGACATTGTCAATGGTGCGCAGCCGATTGACCAGTATGTCTTCTGCGACGATGACGGCACCTATTATATGTACTACGGCGGGTGGGGGCACTGCAATATGGTCAAGCTGAATGAGAACTTTACCAGTCTAGTGCCGTTTGAAGACGGACAAATTTACAAGGAAGTGACCCCGAAGGGATACGTTGAGGGGCCTTGCATGTTTAAAAAGGACGGAAAGTACTATTTTATGTGGTCGGAAGGCGGTTGGGGCGGGCCGGATTATTCGGTGGCGTATGCGATTGCGGACAGTCCGTTCGGGCCATTTGAGCGGATCGGCAAAATCCTTCAGCAGGACGCCAAGGTGGCCACGGGTGCGGGGCATCACTCGATTCTGCATGCGGGGGTGGATCAGTGGTACATTGTGTATCATCGGCGGCCGCTGAGTGAAACGCATCACAATCACCGCGTGACGTGTATTGACCGGATGTATTTTGATGAAAACGGAAAAATCAAACCGGTAAAAATCACGTTTGAAGGCGTGAAGGCGCTGGAAATAAAAAATTAAAATCCAAAATGTAAAATTATGGAATCGCCTGCGGCGATAGCTGTAAAAAAAGACTTGCGGGCGAGACGCCCGCGTTCCCATTGGGCAATTGGCTCTGAATGCCTATCTGAGCTATCGAGAGGCAAGAGACCTTTATTGAGCCGATATTTTGCGGAATTTCCTTGAAAGTCCGTGTTTTTTGTACTATAAAGGCGGCTTTGGCGTTCCAAACGGTATGACAAACAACAACAAAAACTGTTCCGGGTGCAGTCAGGAAGACACGTGCCGCCTGATGTATGAGAAATTGGGCCGCGTGAAAGGCCCCAGCGTACTCGGAAAGGTCTTTCTGGCGTTTCTAACGCCCATCTTCGTGTTTATTGCGTCACTGGCCGGGGTAAACGTCCTTTTACAGGACCGGCTGGACGAACGCCAATTGACACTGGTTGGCTTTTTATTGGCATTATGCATGACACTGATCGTTGTATTTGTAATTCGGGCGATTCGTAAGCCCGGCAGCAACGACAGGAATACTACAGAACACTGCAAACAAAGGTAAAGTTTTATGGCGGAAATTCGCGGTAAATCGACGTTTCCGGGCGGTTCGCATCCGCCGGAAAACAAGGCATTAAGCGAACACAGCGCTATCACGGTGATCCCCACGCCGAAACAGGTGGCGGTTTTGCTGAGTCAGCATTTGGGTGCGCCGTGTGTGCCAACGGTGGCCAAGCGGGATAAAGTGACCGCGGGGCAGAGGATCGGCACCTCCGATGCGTTTGTTTCGGCGCCGATTCACTCACCGGTCAACGGGACGGTTAAGGACATCACGCTGGAGTCGCACCCGGTCATCGGACGTACGATGGCGGTGATTATTGACGTGGACGAGGACGGCAACGAGCCGAAAACGCCGGTCGCCGACCAATTCACGAAAGACTTTGATCCGGCTCAGTATACTGTTGAAACGATCTGCAAGGCTGTTCAGGAAGCGGGCATTGTGGGTATGGGTGGTGCGGGCTTTCCGACGCGGGTGAAGATTGAGCCGAACCCGGCGATGCCGAAGGACGTGCTGATTATCAACGCATGCGAGTGCGAGCCGTTTATTACGTGTGACTACCGTGTGATGCTGGAGTGGACCTGGCAGATGATGGCGGGGATTCGGCTGGCGGCGCGTGCGGCGGGCTGCGGAAAAATCCGCATTGGGATCGAAGATAACAAACCTGAGGCGATTAAACTGCTGCAAGCCGCTGTCAAGGAACTTGGCGAGGTCGGCGATTTTCAGATTGTGCCGATCAAGACGAAGTATCCCCAGGGCGGCGAGCGACAGTTGATTAAGGCTGTGTGGGGCAAAACGGTGCCGACGGGAACAATTCCGCCGGCGATCGGGGTGTGCGTTTTGAATGTGGCAACGTGTGCGGCGATTGCGGAGGCGGTCGTTTTGGGCCATCCGCTGACGCACCGGGCGGTGACGGTCACGGGTAAAGCCATCAATAAGCCGGGGAACTATTATGTACCGGTCGGGATGCGGGTCGAAGAGTTGATCGAGCATTGCGGCGGTTTGAGTGACTCGGCGGCCAAGGTTGTGATGGGCGGGCCGATGATGGGGTTTGCGATTGCGGACCTTTCGACGCCATTGACCAAAACGAGCGGCGCGCTGACACTGCTGACCAAAGACGATGTCACCAAAGCCAAATACAACAAACAGCAAACGCCCTGCATTCGGTGCGGGCGATGTTTAGAAGTTTGCCCGGAGCATTTGAACCCGACGAAGATTGCCCACGCGGTTAAATACAATAAGCTGGAGCTGGCACAGGACTATTATATGTCGGCGTGTATTGAGTGCGGGTGCTGCAGTTATGTGTGCCCGGCGAATATTGAGGTGAATGGGTATATTAAGACGGGCAAGCTTTTGGTGGCGCGGGCTAAGAAAAAGCTTGGGTGAAGATTTTGCCACAGAGGGCACAGAGAACTCAGAGATAATAGATTCCCGCCTTCGCGGGAATGACATGACATGTACAATTTAGAATTATGGAATCCCGACGTTGTCGGGATGGCTGTTTAAATAGATTCCTCGCTACGCTTCGGAATGACAGCGTGCGATCATTGGAATGACGCTTGCGAGGATGTGAAGTCAATTAAAGGACGTTTATTCGATGTTGAGCAAAATAACAGTTTCACCGGCACCGCATATCAGTCAGAAGCTCTCGACGCAGCGGGTGATGGGCGATGTGCTGATCGGGCTGGCACCGGCGATGGTCGCGGCGGTCATCTTTTTCCGCCTGGCGGCGGTGTGGGTGATCGGCACGTGTGTGATTTCGTGTTTAGTCAGCGAATGGATTTGTAATGTGATCCGTAAGAAACCCTGTTCGCTGTTTGATTTGAGTGCAGTGGTGACGGGCGTTATTCTGGCGTTGTCGCTTCCGCCGACGATTCCGCTGTGGGCGGCTGTTTTGGGCAGTGCGTTTGCGATTATTATCTGCAAGATGCTGTTTGGCGGGCTGGGGTCGAACGTGTTTAACCCGGCGATGGCGGCACGTGTATTTTTGACGGCGTCGTTCGGAGCCTTGATGACGGCGTGGACCGTCCCGGCGACGGTCGGGCCAATCGCTCACCAGGGGTGGGGTGATCTGCGAACCATGGCGTCGGTCAATGTTCAGAACATGGCGGACCCGGACAACCCGACTCAATTGGCTTCGGTGACACAGGCGACGCCTTTGGGCTGGTGCAAGCAAGTGATTCGCACGGAAAAGAAGGCGGCGGAAACCGCTCGCAAGCGGGACGACCTGCAGGCGAAAGCGGACGTTTGTGAGGACCCGGCGGAAGTGGCGAGTTTGACGCTTAAAGTTGAAAAACTGCAAACCAAATATGACAAGACCAAGGCTGACGCGGCGGCGGCGTATGAAACGCTGAAGGACCAGGTGAAGGCCTCGTTTATCGGTCAAACCGGCGGGTGCCTGGGTGAGACGAGTGCGTTGGCACTGCTGATTGGCGGGGTGTATTTATTGCTTCGACGGACGATTTCGTTTCATATTCCGGCGGCGGTGCTGATCTCGGCATTTGTATTTGCAGAGGTCTTTTATATGATCAATCCTGAAAAATACAGTATGCCCCTGCTGCAGTTGTTCGGCGGCGGGATGCTGCTTTGTGCGTTCTTTATTTCGACTGACCCGGTGACGGCTCCCTTGAGTGTGAAGGGGATGTGGATTTTCGGGATCGGGGTCGGATCGCTAATTATGCTGATTCGTTTTCTCGGCGAATACCCGGAAGGTGTGATGTTTGCCGTGCTGATTATGAATGCGTTTACACCTTTGATTGACCGGGCGTGTAAACTTGTGCCGGCGGGAGGGAAACCCAATGTCAACTAACGAAAGAAAAAATCCGATTGTGTTTTTCCTGGAAAAAAGCTGGCTGCTGATGGTTGCGGCGATTTTGTTTGGGTCATTGTTGGCGTCTTTGGATGCCGCCTGGCAACCAAAGATCAAGCAAAATGAAATTGACAAGTTCAACCGTCTGGCCGGTGCGCTGCTGGCGGATGCGGAGAATTTTGAAACGGCGATCGAACAGGCCGCGATTGAAGTCGGCAAGGGTAAGATTTATAACGTCGAAGTCAAGAAAGGACTGTCAGCGGACGGAACGTTGGTCGGCTGGGCATTTGTGTGCGAAGGGTCGGGATTTGCCGATAAGATTAAGCTGGTGATCGCGACGGATGCGACATTTGAAAAACTGGCGGGCTTTGGTGTATTGAGCAGTAATGAGACGCCGGGGTTTGGGGATAAGATTAATCCGACGGGACCGGGGACGTTTCAACATCAGTTTATCGGGACACCGGTGACGGATCTGGAACTGGTAAAGGTTGGCAACGCCGAAGAACTTGACGAGAAGATCGTTGCGATTACCGGTGCGACGGTGACCAGTGATGCGGTTGTGAAGATTTTTAATACGTTTTTGGTGCCGGTGAAGGAAACGCTGCAAAAGCAGGGATTGTTGTAATCGTTTTTTAGCCACAGAGAACACAGAGGTCTCAGAGAAAATAATTTTATGGAATCCCGACGTTGCCGGGATAACTATTTAAATAGATTCCTCGACTTCGCTCGGAATGACATGTTGCTTTTGTCGCAAAGATAAAAATAGGAAAAACTTATGAGTGATAATAAGATTTGTTTAGGGAAGACGTTTACGGCGGGGTTTTGGGATAATAACCCGGTGCTTCGGCTGCTGTTGGGGATGTGCCCGACGCTGGCGGTGACGGCGGCGGTCAAGCCGGCGCTGACGATGGGACTGAGCGTGATTTTCGTACTGCTGTTTTCGAATATCGTGGTCAGCCTGCTTCGGAACCTGCTGAAGCCGCATGTGCGTATTTTGATGTTTACGCTAACGATTGCGACGGCAGTGACGATTGCGGATTTGGCGCTCAAGGCATATCTGCCGGAGATGAGTGCGAGTTTGGGGCCGTATATTCCGCTGATTATCGTGAACTGTATCATCATCGGGCGGGCCGAAGCGTGTGCGAGCAAGAACGGCGTGATGGTCAGTATTGTCGATGCGCTGGGCATGGGCGGCGGGTTTACCGTGACGCTGATGGTGCTGGCGGGGATACGCGAGGTGCTGGCGACGGGCAAGATCTTCGAGATGCAGGTGATGCCGGATACGTTTACGCCGTGGGCGGCGATGGGTATGCCGGTAGGTGCGTTTGTGACGCTGGGCTTGCTGCTGGGAGCGGTGAATATTATCAGTAAAAAGCAAACCGCTTAACAGTAATGATTTTACCACAGAGGACACAGAGGTCTTAGAGATTAATACAAGATTCCCGACTTCGCGGGAATGACAATGTGGATTTGAAATCATGGGATCCCGACTTTTTCGGGATGGGTGTTAACAAAATGCGGGCGAGACGCCCGCGTTCCCATGCGGGAATGACAATTACGAGAGAATGATTATGGATACATTACAGACGCTGGTGTTGGGATTTATCGGGATTGTGCTGGTTAACAACCTGGTCTTCAGTAAGTTTCTGGGGATCTGCCCTTATTTGGGTGTGTCGGGACGGATTGACATGGCGTTCGGTATGGGCTGTGCGGTGACGTTCGTGGTGACGCTGGCCGGGACGCTGACGTGGGTGATTGACCACGTGTTCCTGATGCCTTACGGGCTGGAAGTGATGCGGTATTTGTGCTTTATCCTTGTGATCGCCGGTGCGGTGCAGTTGGTAGAGATGTATGTGCGGAAGTTTTTCCCGGCGTTGTATGAGAGTTTCGGGATTTTTCTGCCGCTGATTACGACGAACTGTGCGATTTTGGGATTGTGTCTGTTTTTGAACCTGTGGGCGATTGACAGTTTGCTGCTGGCGGTAGTATTGAGCTTTGGTGCGGGGATCGGGTTTACGATGGCGATCTGCATTATGGCGGGGATTCGCGAGAACCTGGAGCTGGCGGATGTGCCGGAGTGTTTGCAGGGCGCGCCGATTACGCTGATTACGGCGGGGATTTTGACGCTGGCGTTTATGGGTTTTGCGGGAATGATAAGGTAATTCAAAAATTAAAGTCTAAAATGTAAAATTAATGAATCGGCCTTTGGCCGATGGCTGTTTCAATAGATTCCTCGCTCCGCTTCGGAATGACAATGTGGGCGAGAACAGTAATTTACAATATACAATTGGGAATATACCATGGTACTTGCTTCGATAATGGAACTGATTCATAATGCGTGGCCGGCGGCTGTTTTGGCGCTGGGGTTGGGGACTTTGTTTGCGTTGATTCTGCTGATTGCCAGCATTAAGCTGAAAGTAGTGGTGGACCCGAAGATCGAAGCGGTTCACGCGGCGCTGCCGGGAGTGGACTGCGGTGCGTGCGGGTTCGCGGGGTGCGGATCGTATGCGAAGGCGGTTGTGGCCGACCCGGAGCTGCTGGGTAAGTGTGCGCCGGGCGGAGCTGACACATCGGATGCGATTGCGGAGATTTTGAATTTGCAGATGTCGGGCGGCGGTGCCCCGCTGCGACCGATTGTGCATTGTCGGGGAACGAAAGACGACCGCGTTTTTTATGCGACGTATGACGGGATTCCGAGTTGTACGACGGCGAACGCGGTGCCGAATGTGCAGGCGTGCAACTTTGGATGCCTGGGCTATGGCGACTGCACGCGGGCGTGTAAGTTTGATGCGCTGCATGTGGCCGACGGACTGGCAACGGTGGATTATGAGAAATGTACCGGATGCGGTGCGTGTGCGAATGTGTGCCCGCGATTTTTGATCGAGATGGTGCCGTTTACACAGGATGTGATGATGACGGTGGCGTGCAACAGCAAGGAGAACGGTAAGAATACGCGAGCGTTCTGCCAGGTGGGGTGTATCGGGTGCGGGATGTGTTCGCGGACGAGCGATTTGTTCAGCACGGCGGATAACCTGGCGCATCTGGACTTTGCCAAGTATGAGATGAGCGAGAATATGCAGACGGCGATGGATAAGTGCCCGACGGGGAATATTGTTTTCCGCGGCAAAAACGCCCCGGCACCGCGACCGGCGGGACAGAAGCCTAAGGCAGCGGCGAAAAAAGAGTAAAGGAACCGCGGATTACGCGGATTTTCACAGATTATTAATTATATCAAAGAGCCGATTCGATTGAGTCGGCTCTTTTAGTTTAGCATTCTGTTGACAAAATAATTTTGAATTTTTCTGTTTAAATCGATTCCTCGGCTGCTCTCGGAATGACCGTTTTGTAAGACTGTCTTGCTAATTTCAATTCGTTGAACTTATGTCGCCCTTTCAGGGCTTTACTGGGTGTGAGTCACGCTTTCCGGGGGTTAAAACCCCCGGCTATTATATTGCGGCCCTTCGGGCCTTGTTTGGCTATTGTATTTCGGCCCTTTGGGCCTGTCCCGTTTACTATGATGAAGCTCTACGGGCCTATTTTGGCTGGATGTATTGGTTGGCGCCGGTGGTTTTGGTGATGGTTTGGGTTTGGCCGGTTTCGATGAGGAGGGCTTCGGTGTTTTCGATGGATTCGATGAGTTTGAGACCTTTTTCTTTTCCGAGGACGGAGACCGAGGTGGCGAGTGCATCGGCGTCCATGGCTTTGGGGGCGATGACGGAGACGCTGGAGAGGGTCTGGGCGGAGTCGGCGGTGGCGGGGTTGACGATGTGGCTGTGCTTTTGGCCGTCGATGACGACGAACCGCTGGTAGTCGCCGCTGGTGGCGACGGCGCAGTCGCCGGTTTTCAGGACCATGAGGATATCTTCGTCGACGGTCGGGTCCTGGAGGCCAACGAGCCATTGTTTTGCCTTGTTGGCGGGGACGCCGAAGCAGCGCAGATCGCCGCCGATATCGACCATGCCGCCGAGGAGGCCGGCGTTTTGGAGAGCCTCAACAGCTTTGTCGATGCCGTAGCCTTTGGCAATGCCGCCGACGTCGAGGGACATGCCTTCTTTGGCGAATTGGACGGTTTGATTTTCTGCGTCCAGCAGGAGATTTTTATAGCCGACGAGGGATTGGGCCTTGCGAAGCTCGATTTCTGAGGGGGCTTTGCCCTCTTGTTTGGCTTTTCGCCAGAGTTTGACGACGGGGCCAATGGTGATATCGAAAGCGCCGTCAGACAGTTCGCTATAATGATAAGCCGCGGAAAGGACCGTGAAAATATCGGCATCGACGGGTACGGGGTCGGCGACGGCAGTCCGGCTGAGGGACGACATCGGGGAATTGGGGTCATAGTCGGTCATGAGGTCGTTGATGCGATGCATCTCGTCGAAGGCGGCGTTAATGGCATCGCGGCAAGCTTCTTGGCTTTCGCCGACGGCCAGAACACGGGCAAATGTGCCCATGACCTGGCGGCGGCCGCTGTCGACGGTGACGGTTTTGGGCTTGAAGGACTGCCAGACGACCAGTGCCATGATGCAAATGCCAAAGGATGAGAAGAAAATCATCAGTTTTGAGCTGTGATGACGCATTTTAAATTCCTGAATTTTGGTATCGGGTTCTGTTCTTATTCGTTTCGTTTTAGTATAATAGCGGCGTTAAACCGGTTATGTCGCCCCTGCCGGGGCCTATATGAAAGTTTGCTCTTACTCCGGGGATTAAAACCCCCGGCTACTATATTATACCCCTTCGGGGTTAACAAACTGAATTTATTGGCCCACGGGCTTAAACTGGCCGGCTCATTAATTGTTATCCCAACTTTTTCGGGATAACTGTTTGAAAAACGTTTTGCGGGCGAGACGCCCGCGTTCCCATAAGGTCCTATGATACATAAAGAGATACGAATCGTAAAGGATGATATTGACCGGAAACTGCTGGGGTTTGTTCGGCAGCCGGGGCGGTATATCGGCGGCGAGGTGAACCAGATCCGGAAAGAATTGGCGGCCTGCGATATGCGGATTGCGCTGTGTTTTCCGGACAGTTATGAAATCGGCATGAGCTACGGCGGGATGGCGGTTTTGTACGAGATCTTGAACGGGATTGACGGGGTTTGCTGCGAGCGGGTGTTTGCGCCGTGGACGGACGCCGAGGCGATCATGCGGAAAGAGGGCTTGCCGCTTTTTTCGATGGAATCGTGCGCGGCAGTCGGCGATTTCGACGTGATCGGTTTCAGCCTGACCAACGAGCTATGCTATGCGACGATGCTGAACATGCTGGATCTGGCGGGGCTGGAGGTGCGGAGCGACAACCGCGGCGAGGACGACCCAGTGGTGATTGTCGGGGGGCAAGCGGCCAATTGCGCCGAACCGCTGAGTGCGTTTGCGGATATGTTTGTATTAGGTGAAGGTGAGGAGACCGTTGTCGAGTTGACTACGCTTTACCGGCAGATCAAACAGGACGGCGGCAGCAAGAGCGATTTTCTGCTGGCGGCGGCGAAGGCGTTTTCGTATGTGTATGTGCCGCGGTTTTATTCGCTTGCCGAAAACCGCAGCGAGGGCTATTTGAAACCGACGGTTGAAGGATTGCGAACGCGGTTTGAAAATGCCACTGTGAAAGATTTTGACAATACGCCGATGCCGGAAAAGCCGGTGGTGCCGTTTGTTCAGGCGGTGCATGAGCGTATCAGTATTGAAATTATGCGTGGGTGTCCGGGGCGATGCCGGTTTTGCCAGGCGAGTTTTTGCCGACGGCCGGTGCGTGTTCGCAAGGTGGAGACGCTGGTGGCAGCGGCGAAAAAGCAATACGCCGCAACGGGATATGATACGATCAGCCTGCTGAGTCTTTCGACGGCGGATTATCCGTACCTGGATGAGTTGATCGACGCGTTGAAGGCGGAGTTTGAGCCGCTGAAGGTGGGGCTGTCGGTGCCGAGCTTGAAGGTGCAGAAACAATTGCAGCTATTGCCGAAGATGATGACGTCGGTGCGTAAAGGCGGGCTGACGATTGCGGTTGAAGCGGCCAGTGAAAAACTGCGAAGCGTGATTAATAAGCCGATTACGGATGAGGATTTGTGCAGCGCGGTTTCGGCGGCGTTTGAGGCGGGCTTTTTGAAGGTGAAGCTGTATTTCATGGTGGGCTTTCCGGAGGAAACGGAAGAAGACATTGCCAACATCGTTGATTTGGCATATCGGATTTCGGGGTTGCGAAAAGAGGTGGACGGAAAATTTGCGGACGTGAATGCGGCGATCAGTTGGCTGGTGCCCAAACCGCATACGCCGTTCGGGTGGCTGGGCCAAAAGGACCGAGACTATTTTGAGCGGGCGAAAGAGTTGATTTTGAATCGCAAGTATGAGTTGAAGGCGAAGTTCCTGCGGTTTAAGTTTCACGCGATCGAACAGAGTATGCTGGAATCGGCGATGGGCCGAGGCGGTCGTGAGTTGTGCGATGTTGTCGAGGCGGCGTGGCGCGGGGGTGCGAAATTTGACTTGTGGAGCGAGCATTTTGACTTTATACTCTGGCAAAAGGCGTTCGCGGATGCAGGGCTGGATTTAGCCGCGGCGGCGCAGAAGTCGTTTGATGTGGATGAACCGCTGCCGTGGTCGCATCTGGGCGGTCCGGCGCAGGATTATTTGCTCAAGCATTATCATCAAGCGATGGAAGAACTTTAAATCAACTATGCTCTGTATATTTCTTTTATATCGTCCCTTCGGGACTCAAAAAGAAGATGTGTTTGCTTACCCGGGGTTTACACCCCGGGCTATTATATTTTGCCCCTTCGGGGCGATTGTTTTTATGAGGACTCCCGACTGCGTCGGGATGACTATTTAAATAGATTCCTCGGCTTCGCTCGGAATGACAGTGTGAGGGCTGGAATGACAGTGTGCGAAAATCGGAGACTTGACATATAATTGCTGGATGCCGGATCGAGTCCGGCATGACAAGCGGGAACCAGATATTGGAAGCAACCGGTAAAAAAATTCGAGTGTGTTTTATATCGCCCAAGGCGTATCCGCTGTTTAATCCGGCTGTAGAGAAGATATTCGGCGGCGCGGAGGTGGATCTATATTTGATTGCAACAGAGCTGGCCAAAGACGAAGCGTATGATGTGCGATTTGTCGTGGGCGATTACGGGCAACCGGACGCGGAAGTGCGTGAAAATGTGACGCTGCATAAATCGCTGGACGTGGAGAAAAATTTCATTGCACAGGGCTGGAAGGTTTGGCGTGCTTTGAAGCGGGCGGATGCGGATATTTACATGCATGAGGCCAGTTCGCTGGGGACGACGCTGATCGCCCTCTTCAGTAAGCTGCACGGGCGACGGTTTGTGTATCGCACCGCGCACACGTATGAGACGGAAGGCGAGTATTTCAAGGAGTTTCCGTTCCGCGGGCCTTTTGTGAAGTGGGCGTTTCGGCAGGCAAATCCGATGATTACGCAGAATGACCAGGATGTTCAATCCCTGATGAGGACGCAGCAGCTGGGATCGATTGTGATTCGGAATGCGTGCCGGATTCGTGAGTCGCTGCCAGCGAAGGAGAAGATGATCCTGTGGGTGGCGCGGAGTTTGCCGATTAAGCGGCCGGATTTGTTTTTGAAGCTGGCCCGAGAATTCCCGGAAGAACGTTTTGTGATGATTTGCCCACGGGGCGTGGGTGACGATCGTTACGATCAGCTTACGGCGGACGCTGAGACGATCAGCAATCTTGAATTTATCGAGCGTGTGCCCTTCCATGAAATCGACGCTTATTTTGAGCGGGCGCGGGTCTTTGTCTGCACCAGTGACGCGGAAGGTTTTCCGAATACGTTTGTGCAGTCGAGTAAAGCGGCGACGGCGATTTTATCGCTAAATGTGAATCCGGACGACTTTTTAACAAAGAACAACTGCGGTTTTTACGCCGAGGGAGATTGGAACGCGTTTTCGGCAACACTTCAGGAGTGGACGGGCTCCGATGCTGTTTTAGCACTCGGGCAAAACGGACGTGCTTATATCAAGGCTCATAATGACCTGGGGGATATCATCGGGCACTACAAGGATATTTTTGAGGCCGTGAAAACACGGCGGTAATATCTGCCTGTTGGCGTGTCTTGCCCCCTTCTATTGGTATCCATAGCGATGCAGATATTCGTTGAGTACTGCCTGCAAATCATCCTGCTGCTTGGTATTCAGCTCGGTTTTCCATTTTTCGTTGGCACTTTTGATGGCGTATCGATTCAGTCGGTTTGCGAATTGATCATTCCAGTCCAATTCACAGAATTCCGTTATCTCGCGCATGACACCGGGGACATCTTTGCACAGGTCTTCATATTTTATAGTCCGGTAGATGTCCGGACTCAGACCTGCAGAAGCTTTGTCGAAACTGTCCATTAAAATGATCCACTCAATCGCGGCCAAGACAATAAACGACTTGTCATATTGCTGCCAAAGCTGCCGCTGGTCTTCGGTAAGTTGGCCCCATCTCCAGTTTTCGGGGCCCTGCCACCCCCACCACCATGTCTGGCTGAGCATGGAGGAGGATACGGAGCGGCCGTCACGCAGAATATGAATAAACTTTGCATCGGGAAAGATTTCCCGCAGGAACCCGATACGGGGCCAACCGGTGATTTTCAGCATCAGCCGGTTGCGTTTAGCCGTCAGCATTTTTTCATACACGGCATTGAGACGGTGTGCGGATTGGGTTACATCGTCGACCCGCATATCTCTGCAAACGGTTGAAAAACCCTTGTGCCAGTAATCCCAGAACTGGTAATACTCACGAGGATGAACTTTCTTTTTTAACAGGCTGCCCAGCAGCGGCCAATCAATGAGATTTAAAAACAGTTTGTTGACGGCGGGCCTGGACGGGAAATACTGGCAGCATTTGGATGTCCAGGCAGCATTTGGGTGTTCGGCCATCATTTCATATAAGAGAGTCGAGCCGGAACGCCCTGTGCCAATTATAATAACCGGTTTTTTGACCGCCATACGCTTTTCCGTTTTCTCATGAACCGTTAGCTTTTTCTTCTTTCGTGACCGTCCGCGGCGGCGAAGTAACATGCCGTCGCAACTTAAGTGTCCGAACGATTTTCGAAACCACTCTGAAAACACCTGTTGACACATGCGGGCAGACGGTTAAAAGATATACGATTTTACGATAGAAGCCAGAAAATAATCCGGGAAACCGTTTGATTATGGCCCTGATTTCACTTTTTCCGTCTTCGAATAATAGTCCCCGAATCCATCGTTTGGCGATAAACGAGGCGGCGGGCTGAAACGCTTCGGAGACCGCAGCCTGTTGTGCCAAGTCGAGATGTCTTTGAATAAAATCGGCATAATGATTCTCGCTTCTGGACTTTTTCATGAGGCTGTCTTCCGAAGAAAGGTGATAGACGGCCAGCGGTTCGGCGGAAAATCCAACCGCGGGGTAGCGGTAAGCAATCCGCAGCCACAGATCAACATCCTCTCCCAGCGACAAATCGGGCTGAAAATTGCCAACTTGCTCAAATACAGACTTTCTTATCACCATGCAATCGGTATGGCCCCACTGATACCATTGAATTGCCCGGAAGTAACTTTCAAAATACTCTTTAGAATTGAGATACTGCTGGCACCGTTTCCGGGGTGTATGAGCCCCCCGCCGTTTTTCTTCACATAAGCACTTTATAAAATTTCCGGTTGTCCACATTAAATCGGGATGGCGGGTGAGTAAATCGGTTTGGCGTTTGATTTTATCTGGGAGCCATTCGTCGTCAGCGTCGAGAAAGGCGATCCAGTTACCGGTCGCAGCTTGTATGCCCGCATTACGAGCGGCACTGACACCGGCGTTGGCCTGATACAGATAGCGGACGCGGTCGCCGTAGGCTTTGATGACCTCGGCGGTGCCGTCTGTCGAACCGTCATCGACAACGATGACTTCATCGACGGGATGCGTTTGATTGAGTACGCTGTCGATGGATCGAGCGATCCAGGCGTCGCAGTTATAGGCCGGGATGACCGCAGTGATCGAGATTTCGTTTGCATTTGTCATTTTACAGCGGCAGCTTCAAGACTTTATTGATTTTTCGCAGTACGGGCATCACCGCCAGCGTTACACCCGGAAAGATTGTTAATAGATACAATGCTGTTTTGTACCACGCCGGCAACAAAAATCCCAATTCTTTTAACAGCAAACGAATTTGAAAGGCCCTGTCGTCTTCCCATGACCAGTGTATCCACATTCGGGTGATGTTTTCGGCCACTTTGCTGAACGCGGTCTGACGGTCCTGTTCGGCGGCCAGAACTAAGTGACGTTTGAGCAACTCGATGACGATTTCGGGGTGGTTGTGTGTCTTGACGATGCTGCCTGCCACGCCGCGGTGATAGACCGCCAGCGGAATGGTTAAATAACCGATTTCCGGATAGCGATACGCAATGCGAAACCACATATCCTCATCATTCATCCGGGACTGGCCTACACGGAAAAGACCCGCTTCAATGAGAACGTCTTTTCGGATTAACATCGTGTTGGTATTCCCGCACGTTCCCATTCTATATGCGTCAAAATAGTCTTCATAATATTCACAACCCGCTAAAAAATTATCGCTGCGACCCTGATCATATACTATTCTGGAATGTTCGGCGTCACAGATACACGTAAAGTAATTTGACATGGTCCAGACAAGATTGGAATGCTGCTGTAGATGTTCGACCTGTCGCTGAAGTTTTTCGGGCAGCCATTCGTCATCGCCGTCGAGAAATGCAATCCAGTCGCCGGTCGCGGCCTGAATCCCTGCATTCCGGGCGGCACTGACACCGGCATTGGATTGGGCAATAAAGATCACCTGATCGCCAAACGAGCGGATCACTTCGGCGGTGTTATCGGTGGAACCGTCATCGATAACGATAATTTCGTTTGGACAACAGGTCTGCTTTAAGACACTCGTTATGGTCTGCGCAATATATTCGCCCACATTATAAGCGGGAATCACAACACTAATCCGAATTGTTTTTTCCTGTTTTACCACTTATACAACCTCATTCGGTTAACTCGTCAATGATTTTCTTCAGAGACTCACCGATGACATCCCATGAATAACTTTCATCAAAAAGCGTCCATGCCTGCTGCGTAAGCTTTTCACTCTTTTGGGGCTTATTTATTAACTCGATACAATTCGCTGCGAATTCAGATGGAGTATCGGTTTTTAATAAATGTTGGCCATGGTTGCCGCGAATACCATGGGCTCCCATTGAGGTCGCCACAACCGGCACCCTTTTGCTAAACGCATCCAGAATTTTTATTCGTGTTCCACCACCGTATGTAATCGGCACTACCAGCGCCGACCATGTTTTCATCTCTTGAGTTGTATCTTCCAAAAAGCCCAGATACTCAAAGTTTTCACCTTCCACGTATTTTTCCGGTTCGGGAAGTTTTCCGATAATTCGCAACGACACATCCGGATGCTGCTTTCGGATGATCGGCCAGACATTATCACGAAACCAAATTAAACCATCCCGATTCGGATTGTAATGAAGGAGGCCAATGAAACCCATCCGTTTGGGATCAGGCATCGTCCACTGCGGTTTTTCAGTTGGGGCACAATAACCATTGGGGATCACGCATGTTATCTCAGGCCGGCCAAGATATGTTTTATCGTCATCGCTACACACAATGATTCGATCAAACTTCCTGAGTGCATCAGCTTGATGTTTTTTCCATTTGTATGCCTGTACTTTTGCAGACCACTTGTGACGCATATTGGAAATTCGTTTAGCGTGCTGTTGATAATAGCAATCTTTTAAGTCATCCATGTCCATCACGGTTTTGGCCTGGAGTTTATTGAATTTGAAGGGATGGGCCGCTCCCAGCGTGTGAAACCAGACAATATCATGACTTTGCACTAATTCTTGAAACAGCATCTGACCTTCTTTGGATGCCTGAGTGCCGCGTGTCATCGGATTGTGCATATGCCATTTCAAGAGGAAGCGACCTTGCCAGCGAGGATATGTATTATAGTGCCTCAGGTCAACCTTGTAAAAAGGCTGGAATTCCTGTTGACAGAATTGAACCGATTCGGGAACAAGATTCGGGGAAACAGCCAGCATGGTTAAATCCGCATATTTTTTTAGTTGACGACAAATATTCGTCGTGCGAATCATACATCCGCCGTGGGGCGCGGCATGTAATGCAGTTGTCACATATAGTATCTTGGGCTTTTTCATTTTCCAGGGGTCTCTTTCCCGGTTGTTCTTTTGAATTTCAATAAGTAATCAGCAACTGGAGAAGTCATCCGGGGACAAATCAATCGAAATCGTATTTCCCTCTTAAAACGAAACGGCAAGTAACGATTAAATCTATCGACCAGTAATTTTGTATCCTGAAATCGTTTTTCTTTCAGGTATTGGCGAATCCAGGTTTGCAGCATTTGTGTGATGCAGGGGCTGAAAGCCTCGTAGCGGTTATATTGTTTTGAAAGTTTTTCGTGACGGGCGATAAGGCCAATCATGTAATCGACGCTGTCATTGATT
Source organism: Anaerohalosphaeraceae bacterium (assembly GCA_963675155.1). Lineage (GTDB taxonomy): Bacteria > Planctomycetota > Phycisphaerae > Sedimentisphaerales > Anaerohalosphaeraceae > 4572-13. The sequence goes on from OY775912.1 coordinate 4,599,344, forward strand.
TTGGTTGAACTGGCCGGGGTGTCGAGATGGTACACGGCCAATGGTTCGGGGAGATAGCCGATTCGAGGGACCTGGTAGGCGATTCGAAACCATAAGTCGTTGTCCTGTGCGCGTTTCATGCCGGGTTCGAAGGTGCCTGTTTTTCCAAAGACATCCTTGCGAATCATCAGTACCGACGTCCAGGCATAAGCTCCATTGACATAAGCCCTGAAATAGTCTTCAAACGCCCCGCCGACCAGAACATTCATGAGATTCGGATTGACATGGGCCAATTGCAACTGTTCGGCTGCCGGCTCTTTACGGTAAAAATTGGAGTAGATCCACGTCAGTTCGGGACGCTGCTGTAGATGTTCGGATTGGTATTTGAGTTTGTCCGGCAGCCATTCGTCGTCACCGTCGAGGAAGGCGATCCAGTCGCCGGATGCGGCTTCGATGCCGGCGTTGCGAGCGACGCTGACACCGGCATTTTCCTGCTGAATGAGGCGAACTTTGCCGCCGTAGGTGCGAATGATGTCGGCGGTGGCATCGGCGGAACCGTCATCAATGACGATGATTTCGTCGGCGGCGCGCGTCTGAGCCAGCACGCTGTCCAGCGTCCGTCCAATCGTCTGTTCGGCATTATACGCCGGTATCACCACGCTGATTTTCATAAGCTTGTTCTGTCGCCGTTTTAACTTCCGGATAAAAGCGATATCACATCATTGTACGTAATAAACAGAATCAGACCCAGCAGTAAGGCCAGTCCGATATACATCACGGGGGCCAGGATTTTTTCATGAACCGGTTTGCCGGTAATTTTTTCGATAATCAGCAGGACCACGTGCCCACCATCCAGCACAGGAAACGGCAGCAGGTTCATCACGGCCAGGCAGGAACTAATCAGGCCGAGGAAATACAGGTATCGGTCGATGGAGGCTCCGGTGACCTGGTAGGTCATGGAAATGATCCCCACAGGACCGCTCAGGGCGGAGACGGGAACATCCTTTTGGAACAACCGCCCCAATGTTTTATAGTTACGGAGAACAAACTGTCCGACCTTCTCAAATCCCATCGTCATCGCCTGTATCGGGTTTGCGGCCTTGTAGTTTTCCGTCAGTTCGTCAAACGGAATTAGATATTGAATAAATGCCTCGGCATGCACCGGCTCGTACTCCGGGACGGTCTGCGAAACGCTACCGGTTTGTTCACCGCTGGTGTAGTCAATGCTGATTTCTTTGCCGGCGTTGGCCTGGATTTGTGCAGCCATTTCAAAATAGGTTTGAACCGGCTGTTTATTAATCGCTGTAATCGTGGCTCCGGCAGGGATTTTGTGTACATCGCCAATGAGACCCTCCACGGGCAATACCTGGGCGACAACCGGATTTTCCAGATCCAACGCGGGCGAAAATCCAATCGTGACGCGTTTGGCTCCGGGGCGTTTTTTGGGCGTAACTTCCAACTCAACCCGCTCATTTCCGCGAAGTACAGTGACGGGAAGTTTTGTATCCTGATACTCAACGGTTAACTCGCGAAGCTGTTTGTAGTTCGGATAGTCAATCTCGCCGACTTTCAAAAGAACATCACCTTGCTGTAATAAATCAGCAATCGATGGGCCTATATCTTTGCGTAGAATGGTTTTCTTAAACCAATTCACCATCCGCTCAAGTTTGGACGCCCCAGCCACAGCTTCCACTTTCAGCCGGGGTACAATACCTCCAAAATTTGTCAGGTCGTATTCGTTTCGGAAGTTTTTCACGGTCGGTCCAATCGACATAGGATATTGAACCGTCACCATGGTTCGCTGGTCGCTTCCGGGCGTGGCAGGCCACTGACGTGAAACACCCAACTGCACATTCTGCTGGTAGGTTTTCGACAAAATCGCATCGTATTCCCACGGTGTCTGTACAGCCTGACCATTGACTGACTTGATTCGGTCGCCCGGACGCAACTCGAAATTGTCATATAGCTGGGCAATATCATTGGGTTCTGTAATGTACCGGGACACCTCCAGTCGACTGGCCGGTGAAAGTCCGGAAAAGCGAAGGTCCCGGGTATCGCCGGCCATTTTCTCGGCTACCAGGCTGATCTCTTTTTCGATCCCATCGCGTCGAATCTTGAACTGAATCGGTTCGCCGGAAGCCGAGAGGACGGGGGCCTGAAAAATGGTTTCAAAATCCACACATTTTTTTCCGTCAAATTCGAAGTACTCGCCGTTGACTTCGATAATTTCGTCGCCGGGGTGAATCCCGGCATCATAGGCGGGAGAATTTTTGATGACGCTGCCCACCACCCCTGCGGGCAGATCGATGCCGTTGGTATAAAGCGCCATGAACAGAATGGCAGCGCCGACCGCGTTGAAAATCACGCCGGCGGACACCACGCAAATGCGAATCCAGATCGGACGGTTCGCATAGGAGCGGGGATCATCATCTTCATCGGCAGCACCGGTATCGGACTGACCGAGCATTTTGACAAAACCACCAATCGGCAACAGACCAATCTGGTACTCGGTTTCATGATCGCCCTCTTCGAGATGCACGGGTTCATCCATCTTTGGCAGTACCCGCACGCGCCAGCCCTTTTTGAGCTTGCGAAAGCCCAGTGCGACCGGCGGCATGCCGATTGAGAAGGCCTCGACTTTGATTCCGCCGAGCTTGGCAACGATAAAATGGCCAAATTCATGAATCATGACAATCCCGCCGAATCCCAGCATGACCGCCAGAATCCGCAACGCCGTACTCGGGTGTTGGGTGCCCCATATTACTGCCATAGCAAGAATTGCCAGGAAAACGATCAGTTGTCGCTTGTCCTGATTCGGGTCGGTCTTTGTTTTGGGCATTTTTTCTTTCTTGGTATCCGTCATGAAATCCTCAATATCAAATATTATTGCTTACACATATTATTATCTATTTTCAGTCTGGATTCCCGCCTGCGCGGGAATGACAACACTGTAGGCCTTGACAAGCCTGTCCATTGTATTTGACCCCTATAGGGTCATTCATTCTTGCCTTGCTTTATCCCACGAGCTCTGAGCCCGCGGCTATTACTATTTAACCCCTAAGGGTTATTGTATCATTGTGCTTTGCGAAAGCTGTTCGGTCACCTGGCATCTAGCCCAATCGTCCACTTGCAGCAGTTCTTCGAGCGTCAGATGCGATTGCGCGGAATGGACCTGCAGGCAGTGGTCGATCAATTCGACGATCTGTCCGAAGCGAATTTGACCATCAAGAAACGCGGCCACCGCGGCTTCATTGGCCGCGTTAAAGACCACGGGCGCTGAGCCGGAGGTTTTGGCCACTTCGAAACCCAGCTTGAGCGCTTTGAAATGATCCAAATCCGGTAATTGGAAATTCAAGCTGCCAAGTTGATGCAACTGCAGTCCTTCGGCGATACCTTTGACACGTTTCGGCCAGGTCAGGGCGTATTGAATCGGCACTTTCATATCCGGCGTTCCCAACTGGGCGATCATGGAGCCGTCCACAAATTCCACCATTGAATGAACAATCGACTCAGGATGAATCAGCACATCAATTTTTTCGGCGGGCATATTAAACAGCCAGACCGCTTCGATGACTTCCAGCGCCTTGTTCATCATGGTTGCCGAATCAATGGTAATTTTGGGACCCATCTCCCATGTCGGATGCGTGAGCGCCTGCTCAATGGTGGCATTGTTCATCTGCTCGGTGGTGGCGCTGCGAAACGGTCCACCCGAGGCCGTCAGGATGATTCGGCGGACTTCGTCGGGGGTACCGGACTGCATGGCCTGGAAAACGGCGGAATGCTCGCTGTCAATGGGCAGCAGAACCGCCCCGCTTTCACGGGCAGCGGTCGTCAGCAGTTCACCGGCAATGACCAACGGTTCCTTATTGGCAATGGCCACGGTTTTGCCCGCTTTGGCCGCAGCCAGCGCGGCGGGAAGGCCGGCGGCTCCGACAACTGCACAGACGACAATATCCACTTCATCGGATTCGGCCAGCTCGACGAGGCTGTCAGGTCCGGCGAGAATCTCACCGGAAAACTGCGACAGGGCCTGTTTCAGGTCGGTATGGTTTGTTTCATCCGTAATTGCCACATATTTCGGTTTATATTTCATCGCCTGCTCGGCCAACAGCTCTGTACTACTGTGGGCGCTGAGCGCAACGACTTCATAGGCCGGATGCAGTGCCTCAAGTACCTGCAGGGTATTGCATCCGATCGATCCGGTTGATCCTAATATCGCAACTTTTTTACTCATAGATTTCGGTAGTATCCCAGAAAACAACGCCGGAGTCAAGCAAAGCCCTGCTCAAACAAGAGTTTAAGGAGGGGATATGTTTTATCGATTCGCCTGAAACCGGTCTTTTTTGCAGCTTTGATGAATTTTGGGTTCTTTGCCCTTTAATAAATATAGGTCAGTGTGATATCCACATTCCAGTTATCTTTACCGGTTTTGGCCTTATCAATGCTGACGATATCGCATTTCAAATCGGGGGAAATTGCCAGCATTGCCGACAAAAAACGTCCCGTTGTTTCAATATCCAGCTCTTTCATCGCCATAGTGGCTGTGCGGCTTTTTTTGCCGCCGCGACTGACCGGTTTTCGCACGCTCGATGTGTATTTTGAAGTCGGAATCTGAAATAACTGCGTCAGCACATCGATCGACTGGCCAAAATCAAATTCGCCATCTTTTCCCTGTTTATTTAGAAACTGCAATCGTTCCGGCTGAAGTTCGATCAATTTCAGCATCCACTCCTGGGATTCGGTGTAAACGGGCTTTGCATCTTCCTGCCAGGCCTTGACCGAGCCGGGGTAAAAAACAAAGCCTGCCAGCAGCGCCCAGATACCTGCCAGTGCCGGCACTACAATATAATAAATATTCGGATTTTTCAGTTTATCTTTCATGATTATTCCTATTGGCTATTTAGTTTTCAGATCAATGGTAATATCAAAGCTGTCACGGTTTCCATCCTTTCGCAACTGCTCAGAACCGACTGTAATAACAGGATGTTTTTTGATGGAATCAATCAATGCCCGTGAACTGGAGCGAGCGTTTGTATCGCCTTTGACGGTCATGGTTTTTTCGGTCACTTTAACCTGCTGGACTTTGACATCTATATTTTTGGGGAGTTTATTGACCACCTCAAAGAAAAATGTCAGCTTGGCAGGCGGCGATTTACTGTCACCACCGCCGGCACCCTCTTTGTCACGCCGGGCCTGAGCAACATCCCTCTTTAGAAACGTGATGGGACTGGTTCCCGAACGCGGCGCTTTGCCGTACATGACGGCTTTGTACTGCTGTATCATTTTATCCTCCAACTGCCGGGAATAACTGTTCATACGAAAGGCTTTAAACTGGAAAAATCCAGCGACCGCCACGAGCAGCAATGTCAGAGAAATCCCGATCAATCGCAAGCTGCCTTCCAGGACTTTCCGTTTGCCCTGATAGGGCATGAAATCGCGGCGAAAATCCGCATACCGTGTCCGAGGCCGGTCAGCCATCGCTGCACCGTAGGCAATCAATAACTGGCCGCAGGTCATTTCACTGTCAGAAGCCAGAGTTTGGGCGAGTCTCTGCTCGGGGGCCTCAACGGTTATTTCCAGACCGGTGCGTTCGGTCAGCATTTCAGTATTGACCCGGTCGGCGGGGTCAATCAGTGCAATGGATGTCAACGTCCTGTCGGCTGAGCCGGAAGCATTCGCCAGCAGAACCTCTCGTGTGAGCATATTGGTAACATCTTTTCCCGTCGGCAGCAGGAATGTGCGAACCGCAGGGGCGTTCTTTTCGTCCGGAGCGAGCATATAGCAGTTTTTGCCCGACAGCACGACAAACAGGGTCTCGCAACGTTGCGAAAAATTGGATGTTTGATCCAGCGCCCGGGCCAGGCAGACAACATCCGGCTCGATCACCGTCGGGTCCAGGCCGCCTTCCTGCAGATCCATCAGCATGTCCGTCAGCAATTGACGATCGGCGGTGTAAACGGTAACCTGTGAGCCGGTTTCGTCGGTGGCGGTTACTTCAAATGTCACCGCAAGGTTCATCGCGTCGGCGGCGGCGGCTTCTTCGGCGTCGAATTTAATCGTGCTTTCGATCTGGCGGTAATCCTCAAACTCCGAATGCAGGTTGTACTGCGTATAGCTGCTGCAATCGGCGGCAATGAAGACCTCGTCAAACGCAAAGCCCTGTCGGATGACCGCGCGGGCCGTTTGCAATGCCATGGCGACCGGTTCGTCGGCATCCGGCGTGACGACTAACTTGTGCCGAATCGACGCATCCGGTGAAGACCAAACGGCAACGGCCTTGCCTGAGGAAAGAAAGATTCCTAAGCTACCCTTTTCTTCCACGTTGTTACTCCCGATTTATTCTTGATTTCGTTTTTTATTTGTTTTTCAAAAAGTCAGCTGAATACGCCCCTTCGGGGCTTCATCAGGTACATCCATTCTCTTTTCCGGGGGCTTACGCCGCCCGGCTATTATATTCTACCCCTCCGGGATTTTATTTTTCACTAAAATCCGTACAGAACCATGAGTGTCTGGACCTCGCGTTTTTCCTTGACGACGGCGGCGACCGCTGAGACGCCGGCATTGCCGCTACGGCTGGTGACGCGAATCTTAAAAAATGTACTCTCCGTCGTAATATAGTTCTTCAATCTGTTATATGTATCGCCATCCAACAGGCCCACTTCTTTGATTTCATCGGTTTTCTTGAAGGGCTTTTCCTGTCGCTGGATGATGACCTGGTCGGCGGTTTCGACGGCTTCGGATGACGTCATCGCCATTGCAAACGCCGCCAGCAGTACGTGCCGGGGGGCGGTGTTAACGTTAACACGCTGGGACCCCCACAGTCCGATGTATTTTTCAATGGTTTCAACCCGGTCGACGCTGCCGCGATCGGTTCTCGGAGTGTTCAGCGTTGTGTGATCGAGCAGTGAACTGTGAAACAGCTTTGCAAAGTCGGTTCGGTGAGCGACCGCCGGTCGTGTTTTACTTGAGGTGCGCGTTTTGGAGCTGGAAACCGGCACGCGTTTGGTTACGATTTTGCCGGTTTTGGGATCACGTGTGCGAACGGTTTTGAATCGGCTGCTGCCGGTGGAGCGTGATGCCTTCACAAGGATGTTGCCGGCGTCGAGTTTGAACTGCTTCTTATCACGAATGAGCTTCAACTGCTCATCAAGTGACTCCTCAAGCTCTTTCAGCTCCTGCGAATCGACGGCCATCCACTCCAAAAATGTTTCCAGTGCGTACCGGGTGCTGTTGTCATCCTCCTTCATCGGAACAACCATCCAGCTTAGCGGGAGCTTGGCGTTTTCGTCTTCGATGGTAATCGTCACCTTACAGTCACCCACTTCCATTTCAATCGGTTCGACCACATTGGGCCACGGCACGCCGTAGGGACCGGGAACCTCGATATCATTGGGGTCCAGCTCGACATAATAGGCGTCTTCCGATTCCTGTGCAGATTGGGTCTTCGATGCGTACTGGCCTGTATTATCAGCAGCAACCAGATTCGGTTCCGATGCGTCATCCTCCTCATCGTCCGGAAACAGGGCATTTAACTTACTCATGATCGACGCCAGGTCCACGGGCTCGGTATCATAGAGACTGGAGCCTTCTTTCATGACCGCTTCGATCTGTTCTTCGGTGGCTTCAGCAGCCCATTCTGCGATCATTTTGGTGTATTCATACTGGTCCATCCAGAACAGGTCGGAAAAGTCCGGTTCGCCTTGTCGTGATTCGACTCTGAAATTCATCCTGGAGACTTCTGAGAGGATGAATTTGAGGCCGGAATCGAGACCATAGCGGGCACGTTGATATTCGATCATGTACTGCTGCCGGCGTTTGGCCATGGTCAGGCGAGTGGCCAGCCCTGCCATCAAAGCCGAGAGAACAACCAACACGATCAGCGTCACCAGCAGGACAAATCCCACAGGCCGTTTATTCAGACATCGTGTTGTCATGACAGTTTTCATGATTTAACGGTCTTCGCTTTCTATGTCGGCTTCATCGTCTTCGATTTCCTCATCGGCATCCGTCATAAGATCATCGCTTGCGGCCGATACGCCGTTGGGGTCATCGTCTTCATCGTCGTCCAATACGCCAAGGTCCAGATCGACTTTGACAAACTTGTAGGGAATCAGCCGGGTGCGGTCAATGGCCACGGTGCGATAGACGATTTCTTCGGACGGGACGCCGACCTCGCCGTTTTCGAGTAATTCCGGTTCGGCAAAGGACAGGCCGATACGGACGGCTTTGGGCAGTTTATCGGAGTTCCATGCGGACAAGACACTCTCGCCCTGCTGGGTTCGCAATTCAAAAAAAGTTACGCCCGCGGCGACGGGAATATATTTGCCGGCGACGGTGGGGTTTTCGGCATCGCTCTCGAGCAATTGGTCTTCAACATTGAGGCCGTCGTGCATGCGGTAGAGAATCATGGTGCCTTCGTTCAGGTCGTAGGCGGTTTGCCAGATGATTTCTTCGTAGGTATCTTCTTTATCGTTGTTGCCGTAATATTTGTTATCCAAAACGAGCTGGGCGGACGGAATCATCTGGTTGTCGGCGCCGCGGACGGGGCGGTTGATAAACTTGACGGTCGCTTCAAAGCCCGGGGCGGCGAGGCGGTCGATGTCTTCGGCGATTTTTTGCAGGATTTCGTTCTGCAGGCGGTGTTGGCCCATGGTATCGGCGATGGTGACGGTGACCGAGCGGACGCGCTGATAGACCATCAGCGTCGCGGTAACCACCATCGCGGAAATCAGCACCACCACCAGTGTTTCCACCAGTGTAAAGGCACAACGGGATTTATTCTCTTTATTTAGCATTAGTACGGCGGTGTGCATCCAGTCAATTTTTCAATAAGCGGCCACAACCCCCTATCAATCGTATTCCAATTCCAACGTGAACAATCGTCCTGATATATATCCGGCTCCGGATCATCTGGATCATCTGGATCATCTGGATTGTCGGGGTTATCAGGATCGTCTGGATTGTCGGGATCATATTCTGGATCACTCTCGGGATCGGGATCGTCTATATATGGATCATCCTCGCTTTTCGGTGGTTCATACGTGGGAAGAAATTCGTTATTGTAAACATCGAAGTCCATGCCGCTATCTTCGAGGAATTCGTTTTCGATGTCATCCAGCTCGTCACAATACTTGTCAAATTTGTTTTGATCAAAATCGACGGTATGCTTTTGGAGCCATTCCAGTTTCAAACGCCGGTGTTCTTCCACCAATGCTCGATAGCTTTCCGCATCCAGGCCCTCCTGCTCCAGATAGGCCAGCGTCGCCAACTGGGCGTCGGTCATGTAGCCTTCTTTGATGAGGTCATAATACTCGCCCATCGCATCTTTTTGATTGAGAATCTGTTTGATTTGTTCGGCGGTGAGGCTGGTGATCCAGTGTTCGAGTTCGACTTGCTGAAGCTCGCCTTTGCTGTCGGTGTAGTTGGCTGAGCAGACGGCGCGGATCCACATGCGGTTTTTGACGGGCTCGGAAAACGGTTCGATGACGGTTGCCCAGTCAATGTCGGGGTAGTCTTCGCTTTGGCCGTAATCGGACATATCGGAGACCTGATCTTCCGACAGCAGGGTTTCCATGTTGGCGCGGGCGACTTCGAAGGCGCGACGCTGGAGCCGCATATCGACGACGGCATCCAGGTAGCGGTTGATGAGCAGCATCACCGACGACAGGATAATCGACAGAATGAGCACTGCGGCCATGACCTCAACCATGGTAAAGCCGCCGCGGCGTGTCGAAAACAGATTGTGATTGGTTTTATTCGGCATTCTCTTTCGGTGGGCACGGCCCACCCTACATTTAACGGCCAGTCGTCTATTTGACAGCCAGCCAGAGACATTAAAAGTTCAGGCTCTCTACGGGCTTCCAAATCCCCACATCTCCCTTGACCAGTTCGACGGGTTTGGCAAAACGGTGAACAATGATTGTCCACGGCTGATCGTCCTGGTCCAAGAGGACAATTTTACCGCCGGCCTGCCAGCCGGGACGTCCGGTGACAAAGCGGAAATAATCGGTGTCTTCTTCGGCCAGGAGTTCTTCCTCTTCCTTGGTATAAAAATCGTATTCGACCGATTCAAGGTAAACAGCACTGCTGAAAAACGTCTTCTGGATCGCCTCGACCTCGGGGTTTTCCATCGGGCGTTCGTCGTCCAAGTTCGTAAATCCAATGAAGTCGCGAAACAGATAGCCCTGCACATCCCGGTCCAGTACGATGTCGTAGCGACGATCGCTCTGGGCGGCAGCATCCTGGGCCATCTGAAGGATGTTGACCAACTCGTTGGCCTCCCGCTTGAACCGCAGGGAGCCCCACATCGCGCTGTAGCTGATGGTCGCCACGCCCGCCATCAGGCCAAGCAAACCGACAACCAGCAGCACTTCAATCAAACACAATCCCCGCTGAAAACGATTTCTTCGCATGGCTGCCAATCGAACATTAACCGCCCACGACATCGGTGCTGTAAAGGTCGAATGCATCGTCTTCGCCGCCCTCTTTTCCGTCCGAACCGTAGCTGATGATCACGAAGGGCTTGCCGCTTTCGGGATTGAGCATATAGACGAACTCATTTTTCCAGCCGTCCCTGGGGACATCGGTTGTTTCCAAATAACCGCCTTGTGCCCACCCCTCAACGTCCACAGGCTCTTCGACCAGTTCCAGCAGGCCCATTTCCTCGGTGGGATAGCGTCCGGTATCCAGCTTGAACATATTGACTGCGGCGTGCAGCGCTTTGAGGGTCGCTTCGGTCGTCTTTACCTTGGCCTTGGCCGTTGCATTCATAAACGCGTTGGCCGCAACACCTGCAATCAACGCCATAATCAACAGCACCGCCATTAGTTCAACTAATGAAAAGCCTGCATTTCTTTTTCGTCGTCTGTTTCTCATCTTATTTCCTTTCTACGATTCCTGTTGCCGTATTGCTTTATTAATTCAAAAATTAAGGTTCAAAATGTGAAATTTAGGCTTCGCCCGTTTGGGCGAGACTTATTTACTTTTTACTATCTATTATCCGCTAAAACTGGGTTACGGAGTATTTAATCAGGGGCACGAAGGTCGCGAATACAATCAGGCCGACCACGCATGCCATAAACACAATGATCATCGGTTCAATCAAGGCACTCAATCGCTCGACGACCAGATCGGAGGACGCTTCGAGATTTTCACTGATCATTTTGAGCATCTGTTCCAGTTCGCCGCTTTTTTCGCCGACGGTAATCATATGGGCGGTCGACGGGTCGATGACGCCGCTGTCCCGCAAGGGGGATGCGATGTCGGATCCGGACAAAATGCGTTCGCGGGATTTAACCACCGCATCACTCATGACCCGGTTGCCGGTCACTTGCGAGACAATGCGAAGCGATTCCGCCATCGACAGTCCTGACCCCATGAGCGTCGCCAATGTTGAGGTAAACCGCGTCAGGATTTGCTGTTTGATGAGCGGACCGAAGCCGGGCAGATTCAGCAGAAATTTGTCCCGCCATAATGCCCCTTTTTCTGTCCGAACCACCCGCTTGTACAGAACGACAATTCCGACCAGTACGCCAATGATCACAAACACCCACCAACTTGTCAGCAAGCCGGAGGTTTGCATCAACACTTTTGTCAGCCACGGCAGTTCCTGACCTGTTTGCAACAATTGGTCGGTAATTTTGGGAATCACCCAGATCATTAATACCGTCACCACAACAAAACAGACAAACATCAAGACAACCGGATAGATCATTACGGTGGTCATCTTCGCTTCCAGCTTCTGGCGTTTTTCCATGAAGGCCGACATCGTCGACAGGCTATCGGCGAGCGTGCCGGTGACCTCGCCGACGCGAATCATGCTGATATAGATCACGTCGAAAAACTGCGGGTACTCGGCCAGCGAGTCGGCGAACGATTCGCCGGTCACAACTTTGTCGCGGACTTCGGTCGCCGCAGCCCGCAACTGTGCATCAGCGAGCTGTTTGGTCAGTACGCTGAGTGCATCCGTAAGCTTGATGCCGGCGTTGAGCATGGTGGACAATTCTTTGGTAAACGTAGCGATATCTTTTTTGCCGGTGCGTTTGAGCAGGCCCGAGAGGGATTTGGTCGCGGTTTCCATGCGGACCTGTTTGATCTCGGTCGGGTGCAGGCCCCGGCTGCGAAGATGCTTGCGTGCCGAGAGCGCACTTTCGGCGGTCACGGCACCTTTTTCCGTTTTTCGCTGCGAATTAATCGCTATGTATTCGAATCTTGGCATAATTCTTAACCACGGATTTCGCGGATTTGCACGGATTTTTTTTATGTTCTAATCCGCGAAAATCCGTGTAATCCGCGGTTTCATTTCATTAAACGCTGTCCGATTGGGTTACTCGGAGGACTTCGGCGATGGTTGTGATTCCGGCTTTGGCTTTGCTGGCGCCGTCCATTCGGAGGGTCTGCATGCCGTACTCGAGCGCCTTTTTCTTAATGACGCCCGCGCTTTCGCGGTTATACACCATTTCGCGAATCTCATCGTTGAGTACCATCATTTCATAGATACCCGTTCGACCGCGATAGCCGGTTTCGAAGCACTTGGCGCAGCCGGCTCCGATATAAAACGTCGGTGTCTCATCCGTCATAACCCCCATATCCCGCACTTCATGGGCGGGCGGCTCGTAGGCCTGCTTGCAGTCGGGGCAGATGCGACGCACCAGACGCTGGGCGAGGACGCTGATCAGCGAGGAGCTAACCAGGTACGGCTCGACACCGAAATCCAGCAGACGGCTGACCGCACCGGCGGCGTCGTTGGTGTGCAGCGTACTGAACACCAGGTGACCGGTCAGCGATGACTGAATCGCCATCGCGGCGGTTTCCTTGTCACGGACTTCACCGACCATGATGACGTCGGGGTCCTGACGCAGAATGTGCCGGAGTGCATTGACAAAGTTCATACCCTTTTTCGGGGCGACCTGCATCTGGCTGATGCCGCCCAACTGATACTCGATCGGGTCTTCAACCGTCATGATATTTTTGACCGTTGAGTCGATGCGGTTCAGACAAGCGTACAGCGTCGTACTTTTACCGCTGCCGGTCGGGCCGGTCACGAAGATCACGCCGTGGGAGCGGTTAATCATTTTATCAAACAACTCGCGGTCCTCTTCCATAAAGCCAAGCTGCTCCAGGGTCAGGATGCCGGAACTTTTGTCGAGAATACGCAGGACCGCGCGTTCGCCATAGCTGGTGGGAACGGTACTAACACGCAGGTCGATTTCACGCTGGCCGATGCGGACGCTGCAGCGGCCGTCCTGCGGCATGCGGCGTTCGGCGATATCCATGCCGGCCATGACCTTGATACGCGAGATCACCAGGCTCAGCACGTTGCGATTCAGCGTAAGGGTATCGTATAAAATGCCGTCGATGCGGTAGCGAATGATAATCTTGGTTTCAAACGGGTGAATGTGAATATCACTGGTTCGCATCTGCAGGGCGCGAAAGAGGATGTCATTGACCAGTCGAATCACCGGCGGGCGGTTAACCACGTCCAGCAGGTCTTCGCTGCTGCCGACCTCGTCGGCAAGCTGGTCGATGTTTTGCGAATCCAGCTCTTCGGCGACCTCTTCGATGACGGTGTTCTTCTGTTCATAGGCCACGTCAATCGCGGCAGTGATGGCCGCGCGGGTGCTGAGGGCCATTTCGACGGGCTTGCCGAGCATCTTGGAGACGTTATCAACCACCGTCGCATTGAGCGGGTTGGAGGTGACGACGGTCACCGTTTCGTCGTCTTCATGCTCGCAGAAGCCGATCACATAGTGATGCTGGGCGTAGGGCGCGGGAACGTTTTCGATAAACGCTTCGGGGACTTTCTTGGCGTCGATTTCGTCAAAGTAGGTCACGCCGAAGGCTTCGGCAAACAACCGCAGCACGACGTCTTCGGTATAATTGGGCGCAGAGAGGAGAATCTGGTCCACTCGCCGCGTGTCTTCGGCGTTGGCCGTCAAAAAATCCCGCAGCGAATCGGAGTCCACCACCCCGCTTCGCTCAGCTGCTTGTATTAATAGTTCTTTCATAAGTCTCTATAAAATATTTCGTTGAAAAGACAAAATGTGTTATAATTGTTTCATCGAATTAGTCTTCTTCAATGAAATCATCTTCCAGAACCTTTGTGGGAGTCATTGGCTTAGGATCAATCCCGGGCCAATCCTGTAACTTTTGGAATTTATCTTCCATTTCTTCAAATTCCGCACGGTACTTCTTTGAAACACGGCGAATATCTTCAATCCCTTCGATTTGATCCCCGGGACGAATAATATTAGCCTTGACAAAGACATACAATCGATCTTCTCCATCGACATTATCAACGCCTCGGAATAACCCCCCAACAATTGGCAAATCCCCTAATAGAGGTACTTTGTTTTGCCCCTTAGATTGGGCAACTGTTTCCAACCCTCCCAGAACAATTGTTGTACCATCCGGAACTGTTGCAATTGTGGTCACATCTGTCGACAACAAATCGGGGGGAATTTGGTAATCATCCCCATCATAAGAAAATGTCCCCTGTTTATTAAAATCTGTGCGATTGAGAGTTATTTCCAATCGCAACATATCACCCTTGCTAATATGTGGTGTAATATTCAGCGTTACGCCTTTTTCATACGTACTGAACGTTACATTTGACGAGGTATTTGTCACACCGTTGGTGGTCGTTGTCTGGCTGGATATTTCCGGAATCGAAGTAGATGTCTGAGTTTTAATTTCACCAATCTGATTGTCATTTACCAATATTTTAGGCTGTGCCATAATTCGACCGTACTGATTTGCTTGCAGTGCCGTCAAAACCCCCTGGACCATCTGGCTATTTAAAAAACCCGTTACACTTCCACCTTGTGAGCTGATATCTGACAACATCCGATTACTGAATAAATTGTTACCCACCGTTCCTTCTACTGGGGAATCCGTTTGTATAGAAGAACCGCCATATGTTTTTGCAATCAGATCAATACTATAATTAAATTCATCATTTTTAAATACTTCAACCAATGTGCAATCGAGCAGGACTTGCGGGCGGTATTCGTCCAGTTCTTTAATGAGTTCACCAATCCACTGCTGGTTTCGTTTATTGGCATAGACGATCAGCGAGTAACTTTCTTCGTCGGGAATAATGCGAATGTTTTCTTCTTCCTGATTGGGAATATTTGAACCGCTTGACGAGACAGCGGGGGTTTTGGTCTGGATCTTCGATTCGGGCGAAGAGGTTTTTGGGGCCGTATCCGTCTGGCGAGCGGAGACTATCTGATCCAATGTCTCTGCCAATGTTGCCGGACTCTGATTTTCCAATGCGTACACGACATAGGGCGTGGTGGTGGTCTCGGGCACGCGGTCGGCATGAGCAATCAGCAGGGAGATGGCCTTGTGCTGTCGGGGCGTGGCATAGACCAGCAGCGAATTGGTGGCTTCGAGAATGGAAATCTGCGGCTCCATCTCGGTGACACTGCCCGGCTCGCCGTCGTCGCCGATCCCGGCTAATGCGACGGGGGCGGCCACTTCCTGTTGGGCGGCTGCCGGTGGCGTGCTGCGGCTGGAGGAACTGCGACTGCTGCTGCGGGAACTGCTGCTGCGAGACGATGTCCCGCCGCTGACGGATTGAGAGGAAATCATCCCCAGATCCGTCATGGTATCAATGATTTCCTGGGTATCAACAAACTGAATTTCATATTCGCGGATGGTCCGCTGGTCTTTCTGGACGACATCCACATGGGCGATCACCAGTTCGATGGCCTGATGCTGTTCGGCGGTGGCATTGACCAGCAGTGAATTGGTCGCCGGGCGGATGGCTATGTTGGGCTCATCGCCGGCGCCCTTGCCTGAGGTTGCCGCAGTCGGTCGAGCAGTGGGTGTGGGCTGGGCCTGCTGCCCACGCGCGGTGCGAGCGGTCGCGGGCGTGGAAGCCTGCGACGGGGCTGTGACTTTGACGCTGGCCAGTCCCAGTTCATTCATAACGTTGACAACCTCGACGGCTTCGACATGCTGGATAACATATTCACGTACATATTTCAAATCCTGCTGCGGTACGTCCAGCGTGTCGATCAACTGGTTCAGCATATCCAGGTCGCCGCGTTTGCCGATCATCAGGACGCGGTTGGTCCGTTCATCAATATCAATATAGACACCGTCCTTTTTCGCTCCCGCAGCGCCGCCTGCAGGCGCAGCGGTATTGACCGGCACTTGTTTGGTGACCGTCCGGCCCGTCTTCGGGTCACGCGTACGGACCGCACGAGTTTGGACCGGGGCGGCCGGTGTACCGCTGCTGACTTCCAGTGAAACGCCTTCCATCTCAGCAATCAGCTTTTTGAGCGTTTCCACCAAATTGGCGGCCTGCATATATTCAAGCTGGCGGTATTCAAATTCCTTCGGATCGCCGGCCACGTCAATCATATCCAGCGCTTCACGGATCCGCTCCATCCGATAGGCATAATCGGTCACAATCAGGGTATTGGTTTCAGCCACAACCTGCAGACCGTTTGCCAGGTCCGTCAATTTCATCGCCGTCAATGTGGTCTTGGCGGTGTTGGCGTCAATATTGTTTAACTGAAAGACACTGCTGACAATGATGTCACCCGGCTGAATCGGATCGTCCGGGCCGCGGAAGACCGGGTCGGGGTTGGTCTTAGCCATGTCGGCGGTTCGCATAATCGTCACCAGATCATCCCGGCGGGTCATAATGAAGCCTTTAAACCGCAGGACGGACTCCAGTAGTGCATAGAGGTCGCGGACTTTGATTTTCCCTTTGTGGATTTTCAGCAGCACTTTCTGATTTTTCAGGATGGCGGCATCGTACATATAATTCAGACCTAACTGCTTGCCCACCAGGTCCACCAATGCTTCCAGTTCGACTTCCTGCGGCAGGTCGATCACGGTATCCAGCATTTCATCGCCAATGGCTTTTTCAAATTCGGTCTCGGTCTTTTTGGCGGCGATCTTTGACGGCGCCGTCGGTGTTTGAGACTCTTCGGTCGGGGCCTGCTTGGCGGCTTTTAACTCGGCGACCTGCTGACGCAGCATTGCCAGTTCCTGTTGAAGCGGGGTCTGCTCAGCCGGCATCGTTTCAGGTTGTTCGATTTCTTGCGGTTCAGCGGACTGAGGCTCTTCGGGTTTCAACAGCGCTTCAATCGCTTTTCGCAATTCATCGTTGTCCTGCGCTTTCGCGGCTTCGGCGGCCGCGGCCTGGGCTTCAGCCTGCTCGCGCATCGCGGCAATCGCTTCGGCCCGCTGTTTGGCGGCAGGACTCATGGTTTCCAACTTCGGCTCAACAACCGGTTGAGCCGCCTGTTCCTGGGCGGCTTTGGCCGCAGCCAATTTTGCGGCTTCTTCGGCGGCCTTTTGCTCGGCAGCCGCTTTAGCCGCTGCTTCTGCAGCCTGCTGGGCGGCCAACTGCTCGTTTTGGGCAGCGACTTCAGTTTCCAGGGTTTTGAGTAATTCATCATCCATGAAATCATTTTGACCCGACTCCTCGGACGGCATTGATCGTTCTTCAATGAGGATATCTTCGGTCGTTGTCATTTGATTTTCAACCGCCGCGGCAGGAGTTTCTGAGGGAGTTTCAACGACGACCTCTTCGACAACGGACTTTTCAGCCTCAGCGGCTTTTTCAGGCTGGGCAAATAATTCGGCGGCGATTTCTTCCAGCGATTTTTCGGCGGCTTCTTCAGCTTGGGTCATTTCGGGAGTTTCAGCCTTCACATCCGCCTCGACCGGCATTTTGTCTGTTTCTATTGCAGCGGCTTCGGGCTCCTGGACAGTCGCCGGTTCCGGCTCGGGTGCCTGTGTGACGGGTTCGGGAGTCACTTCTTCTTCAATAGTCGGTTCAGTGGCTTCGACCGGTTCGACAACGGGTTCGGGCTCAACGACTTTTTCAGGTTCTGCGACGGGAGCAGGATTGGCCTCTTTCCATGCCTGCAGCACCTGATCGATTTCGGTCACGACCGGTTTTGTACCAATCGCAATCAACTGTTCGCCCAACCTGTCGATGATGGCAGGGTTGGTTGAGCCTTTCGGCGGTGCATCAGACATCGTGCCGGCAACCACCGTTTTGAGCTGGTCGATCAGTTCATCTGTACTCGGCAGCAACTCGGACGGTCCGGCAACACCCAGCACCACGATCTCGACGGGCTCGGCCTGATCCAGCACGGTTACAACCTCGGTCGCCCGGAGGAGGTCCGCGCTGCTGTTGCTGGTGATAATCAGCACATCATCGGTCAGCACATCGAAACTCTGGCCAATCTGCAGTTGCGAAAGCATTTCCTGAGCCTGACTGCTGGTGATATGCCTGAACTTATACGCGCGGCTGCGCAGCACACCATTCGCGTCTTCGGGGGCGGCGATGCTTCCGCATACACCGGCCAGGAAGATGGCTGTTAAAACCAGCATCGCCCGGCATCGCATCGACTGCTTTTGACTGTTAAACCCTGCACTATGCATAAATGGCTCCACATACATTAAAATAATCCATTATTATCATCTTATTTATTCCTGCCAATAAAAACAGACAATGAACATGTGAACCTCTTGTTCATTGCGATGGTTTTATCCATACCCATTAACTCTTGTTTCCGCCGAAGCGGCTATTGTCCATTGGGATCATCTTCAGACGAATTGCCCGAAGCAGCGTCTGCGCTTTCGGCCTCATCATTTTCCTGCGGCTTTGGTTCGTCTTCAGATTCCTCAGCCTGCTCAGCAGCTTTTTCCAGATTTTGCTTTTCGCCTTCCAGTGCCTTGAGCAGCTTCATCCAGGCTTCATTTTCTTTTTGCTTTAGCTCTGGATCCTCTGTCGTATCCCGTGACATAATTTCCTGAATGCTCGAGATATTATTTTCGACAGACGCTTTTTGTTCTCTCGGCGTCCGTATCCGAGGCGCCACACGCGTGCGAATACGCTCGGTCGGCTGACGTGATGCCTCCCTCTCCGAACGGGACCGCTGCAGACGAACCCGGCCGTCTTCGACGGAAGCCTCTGCGGACGCAAATTCCTGCTCCGGAGATGAAACACCTGTGGGGATTGAGTCTTCCGCCGGGTCATCGCCTAATTTGACGTTAATGCTGCCGGGGCCAGTGCTGGCGGCAACCGGCTGATTGTCATCTTTCAAAATCGATTTAACCTTTGGTTTGGCCGGGACAAACAGTTCCTGCTGATTGCGGCCGCTCTGCGAGAACACCACACTGCCGTTTCGCACTTCATCGATATCCAGGTTGCCCACACGTTCGCCCTGGCGGAACCACTCCTGCTTGCCGCCTGTTTGCTGGAGCAGCGTCATCGAACGCGTTGGCTCGGCGATACACTGTACCGTTGCCAGCAACGTAAACTTGGCATTGACCTGAGTTTTCGGCTGAGGCGGCGCCACGGGTCTGGGCTTGGGTGCTTCCCGGGCCAATTCCGGCTTTGGCTTCGGCGGATCTTTAGGTTTGGGCGGATCTTTGGGTTTAGGCGGAGGCGGCGGATCAATCCGCAACGCAAAGGCCTTCAATTGAGTCACCAGTGGGGATTCAACATCTTTTTTACCGTCATCCGGCTTGATTTTTTCTTTGGCCTCATCAACGACACCGGGCCTGGCCAGAAAGGCTAGAATTTCCGAATCAGCACGCAAACCAAATACGGCAATGGTACCCACACCGCAAACAGCGGCGACTAAAGCGATCAAACTGGTTATTCTCAGGGTTTTAAGCATTCTTTTACACTATATTACAAGGGTTTTTACACTTTAGTTTAGAAAACGTAACTATTTATTTTATAAGCGGTTAAAAACGATTCTCAAGGATTCATGAAAGGATTTATCGCGTGAACCTATCCTTAAAACATCCCTGAACAACTATTTCTATCCTCTTAGACACCTTATTTCCATTTAGGTTCCGTAAAAGAACGCACAAAACTGCTTTGAAAGAAAATCATCTATACCGACTATTCCTACCGCAACTCAAACATAACGAAAACGACGCATTTAAACTGTAACCTATTCCACTGTAACAGGTTACAGTTGACACCAATGCGTCCCGCATTCTTTTAAAACAACCGAACGGGTTGATCAAGGGCTATTTAAGCTTGAACCAGCCGCTGCAGCGGATCGTCAATGCCGTCTGATCTTTGAGCACTACTGATAATTCGTCGGTAATATAGCGCCGAGATGAGGATTCCTTGTCAGGAGGCGTAATTTTTATCTGTAATTGCAAGTGCTCGCCGTCTTGTTCCTGACTTTCGATCTCCATGTAGCCGTTTCTGGAGGTTACGGAGTCAATTTCGACAAGCTTTCCATAATTGCTGCGAATAATCACATCTTTGACAATCGGTACACCGGGTTCCACATTTTGCAGGATAATCCGCGGTCGGGTGACCTCGTAAGCAGGTACGGCATTATAGCGAACGACCAATGTTCCGGCCTGCGGATGGTCGGTTTTGACCTGAATGACGCCGGTATTGAACTCATTGAGTTTTTCCTTGTTTACCACCGGTTTCAGAACGAATTCTTTGGCCTTCTTGGCGGGATCAATGTCGATTTTCATGACATCGCGACCGATGGTCACCGATTTGATGGAAAATTCACGATCATCCAGACTCTTGATCACAATATTGGACATGCCGGCATTGTCTTCATTCAGATGCAACTTAACATTTTCAGGCGAAATAGACACCTTCACCGTCACGACTGCCTTTATTCCAAGCTCAAAACGCGGCTGTTTGGGGTCATTGCTGACAATATACAGATGTTTATTGACTTTTCCCTTGGTACTGGGTGCCCGGAATGTGACATCGATCACGCCGGATTCGCCGGGGGCATACTCTTTTTTCTTCAGTTGGGGAACCGTACAGCCACACGTACTCTGGACACGGTCAATCATCAATGTTCCCGTTCCGACATTCTTGAAGGCAAACTCACATTTGCCGGAAGCACTCGGTCCCATTTCGCCAAAATCATGCTCCGTCTTTTCGACCTGAAGCATGGGCACCTGATCTGTTTTAACTGTCTCGGCTGCAATTTGCTCAGACGCAACATCCTTTTGGGGTGCCGCCGCATCAGGAGCCTTTTCCTGGCTGGGCTGACAACCCACTGCCAATAAACAACTAATCATTAACACGACACCGAAAATCACGCTCCTGTACATTTTCATTCCAGAATTCCCTAAAAAAATGTAAAAACTTTTATTCGTAATACGCCGATAACAGCATGTAAGTTTACCAAAAAGCAACGGTCCTGCAACTGTCTTTTCGGCCTATTGCAGATAAGTCTTTACAGAAACCGACTTTGCTTGTAAAATTTATGACTGTTTCGTATGTGCTTATTTTGGAGTCTTTTATGAACGATTCACAGCAAACCGAGCTATCAGTAGTGATACCGGTGTTCAACGAAGAAGACAGCCTGAGACCGCTTCATGACGAATTGGTTTCGGCGTTGTCGGATTATGACCATGAAGTCATCTATGTTGACGACGGAAGTTCCGATAACAGCTTTGCGGTTCTGACTGATATCCAAAAAAAGTCCTCGAATGTACGCTTGATTCGGTTCCGTCGAAACTTCGGTCAAACCGCGGCATTGAGTGCCGGTTTTAAATATTCTCGCGGAAAAGTCATCATTCCGCTCGATGCAGACGGTCAAAATGATCCGGCAGAAATTCCCAAACTACTGACCAAGCTTGAAGAAGGCTATGATATTGTCAGCGGCTGGCGGAAAGAACGCAAGGACAATCCCGTCACGCGAACGTTCCCGTCCCGTATCGCCAACTGGTGCATCGGCAAAATCACCGGCGTTAAACTGCATGACTATGGATGCACCTTGAAGGCCTATCGCGCCGAATCGCTTAAACCCATCCGTCTGTACGGCGAGATGCACCGGTTCATCCCGGCCCTGGCCCGCTGGGGAGGTGAAAAAGTCGCCGAAGTGGTCGTTAACCATCGACCCCGCACCACGGGCCAGACCAAATACGGTCTGAGCCGCACTTTTAAGGTTATTCTGGATTTAATCACCATCAAGTTTCTGGCCTCTTTTTCGACCAAGCCAATTTATATTTTCGGCGGGCTGGGCTTTATCTGTTTTCTGGGTTCATTGATCTCCGGCGTAACGGTTTTGGGTATGAAATTAGCCGTCAATTACTCCATGAACCGCAACCCCCTGCTGATCATTTCAATGATGCTGATGATGGCGTCTATTCAATTTGTGCTGATGGGGCTGTTGGCAGAAATCCTAGTACGAACCTATCATGAATCCCAGGACCGGCCAACTTATATTATTGAAACGTTTATCGAACCAGACAATCAATCTGCATAAAGCTACGGACTTCGCCTATGTCACGCCGCAAAAAAAAGATTCACCATCACAGGCCCATAGAATCGTCGTCCGGTGATTTGCGTCATTTAAAACTGCCCGTCGGGCTGCTGGTCGCACTTCTTATTACGGCGATCACCGCCGGGGTTCCATTTGGACTGGGAAAACACATTGAGCTGAATTCACCGGGGCCGTTTGACAGCGGCGCATTTGTGTATTCGGCCAAACATTTACTTGAAGGAGCACAACTGAACGTTGATGAGCGCAGTTCGGCACGGCCGGGCACATTACTGTGCAATGTCATCGGCGTTAAGCTGTTCGGATTTACTGATACCGGTCCAAAAATTGTTCAAATGATTCTACAACTGGCGGCGGGTGTTTTCATGTTTTACACGCTGCGCAAAATCTTCGGATCGGTGGCCGCAGTTATCGGTACAACGATTGCGGCGGTCTATCTGTCTGCGCCGCTGATCGCCAAATACGGCAATGTGAAAGAACAGTTCATGATTCCATTCATGATTGCCGCGGCATGCTGTTTCTGCCTGTATGAATTCTCACAGAAACGTCAGTGGCTGATTGTCTGCGGTTTCCTGGCCCTTCAACCGTACTTTTTCAAACCAACCGGCATGTCCGTCGTCTTTGCCATCGGTCTGTATATCCTATTTGAAAATATCAGCACACGTCAATGGAAAAAATTCCTTAGAGAAGTTTTGCTGTTTCTGGCAGGGTATGCGTCCGGACTGCTGATCCCGGCGACGTTGTTCATCTGGCAAAAACAACCACTGGCTATTTTCAAGACCTTTCCAGCCATCGCCATCGAAGCGGGCATGATTATTCTGGGTATTGTCATGGCATTCAGCTATGGCGTGCCATATCTGAAAAAACATGGGATGCACTTTCAGAAAATTATAATATCAAAAGCCATTTGGGTTAGTGGTCTTGTGCTCATCGTCGCGGTATTCCTGTATTCGATCTATATCGTTCGGCATGAGCCCGGCTACACTAAAGGCGATATTTCATCCTATATTCACAGCATTCCGGTTGTTTCAATGGCCCAATCGCCTTTTATATTGATCGGAAATCAATATGATAAAGTTATGCGTGCGGCCGGACTTGACAGCACCTATGTATCCGGAAGCCGGAGTGCAACCACTTTTTCCGAATTGGCTCCGAAAATCAACCGTTATTACAAAGCCGTCGGTGTTCCCATCCTGGCATCGCTGGCCGCGATTGTCGCGGCAGTTCTGGTATGGATGCCCCGACTGTTCAAACGAACCATTCCTTCGGACCTGCAATCCAAGCTTATCTGGCTGCCGGCCGTCTGGTGGATACTGGACATGGCTTTTGTCTGGATCAGTCCGCGGTCGTATGAGCAATATTATCTTCCGCTTTGTGCGTCGGGAGCAATGTTGTCTGGCTTTGCAATCTGGCTGTGGCAAGCAAAGCTCAAAGCAGCCCCCGTCAAGATGCCTTGGCTTATCGGTGGTGTGGTTGCAGTCATCGTACTGGGAAGCTTTTCAATGCCGATTTTTATCGGCCAGCGATACAGTCCGGATACAGGGATCGATTATACTCAAAATAACGGTCCGCGGCGACGCGGGTACGCTCAGTCTTTAAGCCGCGTCAAGATGCAGGGCACGCAACCCTGGCAAGCCGCGGGTGACTATATCCGGTCACATAGTACCGAAAGCGATGGTCTTTATGTCTGGGGCTGGGTGCCGGGCATTTATGTGCAAGCCCAACGGCTTTCGCCGACGTCCTCTGCGTTTGAGAGCGACATGCATATCAAGGCCCCCTGGCAGTTGGGGATCGAAATTCACAACCGAGTCAAAGAACTTCAGGCTGATCCGCCAAAATTCATCGTTGACAGCCGGAAGATTCACTTTCCCAATGACCGTCCACCGCTGGAGTTGTGGCCGCACCGATTTGCCAAGGATAAACCGCGCGGCGGTGAGCCGATTCCCAATAATCCCAATTTCATCGCTCAGTATGACATCCTGTATAAAAAGCTGCTGGCGGAAAAGCTTGATCCCCGGCAAAAAGAAAATAATCCGCTGCTGGCAACGATGGGCTGGGCCGTTTACAGGCCCTGGGACAAAGCGATGCCGGATGAAGCTCAGCGTTATGAAGCCATGAAACCGCTGCGTGAATTTGTGATGACACGCTATCGCATCGTCGGACACTTTGGTGATCACGTTTTATTTGAACGAATCGACTGACCATGAAGATTCTGACTCTCAATTATGAATACCCCCCGATTGGCGGCGGTGGTGCAACCGTCACCGCCCAGCTTTGTGAGCATCTTGTGCAACTGGGCCACGAGGTGGATGTGATAACGATGCGATACGGTGATTTGCCGCACGAAGAAAGCATCAGCGGGGTTGGCGTGTTTCGCGTTCCGTCCTGGCGGCGTCGAGGGGATATCTGCAAGACGCCGGAAATGGCGACCTATCTCATCGGGGCCCGAAAGACCGCCTTAGAACTGACACGCAAAAACAACTATGACATCATTCATGCGCACTTTATCATCCCGACCAGCCCGCTGGCGAGATGGCTTCATAAAAAGACCGGTATCCCCTACCTGGTCACCTGTCACGGCAGCGATGTGCCGGGACATAATCCTCAACGGTTCATCTGGATGCATAAACTGATCTTTCCGTTCTGGAAGCAACTGGCTCGGGACGCCGGTTTACTAGTCAGTCCCAGCGAAACCCTGAAACAATTGATCCGACAGCATACACCGCAAACCAACGTTCAGATTATCCCGAACGGCTTTGATTTGACGTCACTGGATGCCTCGGTCCCCAAAGAAAATAAAATCCTGCTTTGCAGCCGACTCTTTGAATTCAAAGGTTTTCAATACGTCATCGAAGCCGTCAAAGATTTGTCGCTGGACTGGCAGGTTCACATCGTCGGCAATGGTCCCTACCTGGAAACACTTAAACGGCTGGCCGCTGATTCAAAAACTCCGATTGTCTTTCACGGCTGGCTGGATCGTGACGACCCGCAACTTAAAATGCTGTACGAAACCAGCTCGATCTTCGTATTCCCCTCCCAGATGGAAAATTTCCCCACGGTCCTGCTGGAGGCAATGAGCGCAGGAATGGCCATTATCACCAGCACAGCGGGCGGATGCCCCGAAGTCGTTGGCGATGCGGCGGTATTGGTCGAACCCGGCGATTCCGCCGCTATCGGCCGGCATTTAGTGGAATTGATCGAAAATCCCCAAAAACGCCAAAGGCTCGCGCAAGCCGCCACCGAGCGTGTTCAACAGTTTGCCTGGCCCCGTATCGCGGAGCAATATACCAATCTGTACAAGACTCTCATTGGCCGCTAACGAACTTTTGATTGCAATCACATCGCACCTGTCCTACAATACTCCTAAAGACTATGGACTATAAACTAAGGACTCAATCATGGCTATTACCGTTGAAGAAATATTCGAAACCGTTAATATGACACTGCGTCAGAATTTCGATATTCGCACCGTCACGCTGGGCATTAACCTGCGAGACTGCATGGATCGGAATGTGGACCATTTCTGCGGACGGATTGAACAGCGTATTGTCAAGATGGGGCAACAGCTGAACGCCGCAGCCGATGCGATAGAGGAAAAATACGGCATTCCGGTCGTCAACCGCCGGGTTTCCGTCACGCCGGTGTCGCTGCTGCTGGAGCCGCTGCCGAAAACGGTCGCTACCGCGGTCAAGGTCGCCAAGACGCTGGATCGCGCCGCGGCAAAAGCAAAGATCGACTTCATCGGCGGCTTTGGCGGACACGTGCAAAAGGGACTGACCGCCTCGGATGAAAACCTGATGAACGCCATCCCGCGGGCCCTGTCACAAACCAAGCGCGTTTGCGGATTTTTGAATCTTGGCACGACGCTGGCGGGTTTGAACATGACGGCTGTGGAACGCGTCGGACACATTCTCAAAGACCTGGCCTCACGCAGTAAAGACGGTATCGGCTGTGCGAAAATCGCGGTTTTTGCCAACGTCCCGGAAGATAACCCGTTCATGGCCGGGGCCCACCACGGCATCGGCGAACCGGATTACTCGCTGAATATCGGCATCTCCGGCCCGGGCGTGGTCAAAGCGGTCGTAGATCAAAACCCCGACTGCGACCTGACCGAATTGGCGGAAGTGATTAAACGCACCGTTTTTAAGATCACGCGCGGCGGCGAACTGATCGGCCGCGAAGTAGCTGACACCCTGGGGGTGGAATTCGGCATCGTCGATATTTCGCTGGCGGCTACGCCGGCGGCAGGCGATTCGGTCGCCGAGATCATTGAGGCGATGGGCGTTTATCGCATGGGACTGCCTGGAAGCACCGCGGCACTGGCCCTGCTGATTGATGCGGTCAAACGCGGCGGCGCAATGGCCTCCGGCCACGTTGGCGGACTTTCGGGCACCTTTATCCCAGTCAGTGAAGATGCGGGAATGATTCGCGCAGTGAAGGAAGGTACGCTGAACCTGCAGAAACTGGAAGCGTTGACGAGTGTCTGTTCGGTGGGCATGGATATGTTTGCGATTCCCGGCTCGACACCGGCGGATGTCATCAGCGCAATTATCGCCGATGAACTATCCATCGGGATTGCCAATAACAAAACCACCAGCGTGCGGGTGATTCCTGTGCCCGGTAAACGCGCCGGACAGACCGTTCACTTTGGCGGCCTGCTGGGAACGGCGCCAATCATGCCGGTTGCCAAAAAAGCGGCTTTCGACTTCATCAACCGAAAAGGTCGCATGCCGGCACCCATTAAATCGCTGAGAAATTAAAAAACTTAAACGGCAAGCGAGGGATCTGTTTAAAAAGAACGTTCAATAAAACCGGGTTTATTAATAGCATAGAAGACCGTTTTGCCAACCTACTTTAGGAGGCTTTACCATGAAACCGGAAACGTCCAGCCTTTACACATCCATTCAGCGTCATACAGCCGCAGCGTTCTTTCTGCTTGTTTTGGTCATTATCGCAAAGTTTCCAGTATTCCATCTGCCCTACCACTGGGATGAAGCTGTTTCGTATGTGCTGCCCGCTAAAAACCTGTCGCAAAACAGCTTCAGCGAAATCATCTTCGGCTTCCGGCCGGGACTGGAATATTATGGTCATCCGCCGCTGTATTACACAACACTCGCGATTGTCTTTAAACTATTCGGCTGCACCGTTGAAGTTTCCCATGTATGTGCCTGGCTCTGGTCCTTCGTAGGATTATTTTACACTTACCTGTTAGGCAGCTTCCTTTTTAATCGTCTTGCGGGCATCCTGGCCTCATTGATGTTGTTTTTTACCCCGGTGTTTTTTGCTCAATCGGGCTTGACCCTGTCGGAGGTTCCCATCCTGACACTCGGCGTGATGAGCGTGTATTATCTGCTGCAACGCCGTTATATCCTGAGCATTCTCTGCGGCATCGTTATGGTATTAACCAAGGAAGCCTCGGTCGCCATTGCTGTGGCCGCGGCCATTTATGCCGTGACTGTCCAACGGAATCTATACGACAAAAAATGGTTACCTTATTTATATTGGCTGCCGGTATTCGTATTGGGAGCCTTTTATGTGTGGCAAAAAAATGTCACCGGCCAATGGGTCCCCAACTCTTATTTCACAGACCATTCGATGATATTTATTGATGTCCGGATGATTACAGCCAAGGCCCTCTATTTGACGAAGTGGTCTTTTTGGAGACAATACCGGCTGCTGTGGTCGTTTTTGATTTTGATTTCCGTCCTGATCATGGGCAAACAGACATGGAAGAAAGAGTACATGCTTTTTGGACTGATCGGATTGTTTTTCATCGGCGCCTTTTCGATTATTCACAGCAGCCATCGCTACATCCTGGCCATGCTGCCCTATTTCACGATCGCCGCTGCGGGCGCGGTGGTATCGCTGATACACATTCCATGGCGTCAAGCTGTTCTTGGAATCCTTGTGGCACTATCACCTTTGCCGGCGATGAACAACTATGACGAGGGGTATGGTAATTATGACTATGACATGCAATATACCGACATTGTCGTGATTCATCAGCAGGCCTGCCGCTATTTGGAGCAACATCACCCGGGTGCCAAGATTGCGGCGACCTGGCCGATGGACACCTATCTGACTGAGCCATGGCAAGGTTTTGTTACGGCACCGTTTACCATTGTTCAGAATCCGGCGGACTGCGATTTTGTGGTATGCGGAAAAAACGAAGGATTGACCCAGTATACCGAGTTTAAAGAAATGATGGTGTTAGAGAAGCAATTCGAGTACAATAAAAAACACTTGGAACTCTATCGATACGGTGTTGATCAAACGCCGGACCGATGACAACACACCGATTCGGAGAGAAAAAATGAGTCAATCAATTAAATGGGGTATTGTCGGCTGCGGTGGGATCGCGGGAAAGTTTGCGGCCGATTTAGCACTTACCCAACACGGTAAATTGGTCGCGGTCGGTTCACGGTCGCAGGAGAAAGCCGAACAGTTTGCCGCCGCACATGGCGCAGCGCGGGCATACGGCGATTATGATCAGCTTGTTACCGACAGTGAGGTGGATGTGGTCTATGTCGCAACACCGCACCCGTATCATCTGGAAAACGCGATGGCGGCTATCGACGCAGGCAAGCACGTTCTGTGCGAAAAGCCCATTGCATTGAACGCTCAGCAAACCCAGCAGATGATTACCGCAGCTGAAGCAAAAGGCGTTTTTTTGATGGAGGCGATGTGGACGCGGTTCTTTCCCGCTATCACGCAAGTACGCAAGTGGATTGCGAGTGGAAAGATCGGTGGGGTTCTGGCTGTGGAAGCGGATTTTGGTATTCATTTCAAGGTCGGTCCCGAACACCGCATTTTCAACCCCCGCTTGGGCGGCGGTGCATTGCTGGACCTGGGGATTTACCCGATTTCGTTCGCATCAATGATCTATGGCAGTCAGCCGGAACGGATTGTCTCGACAGTTCATTTCGCCGAGACCGGCGTCGATGATCAGGCGGTGATTGCATTTGAATACGCCGGCGGCGCGACCGCGGCATTAAGCACCAGCAGCCGGGTGGCGATGCGAAACGAAGCTCGCATTTTCGGCTCAAAGGGGGCGATCATCGTGCATCCGCTTTTTTTGCATGCCGACCGGCTGACACTGCACCTTGACGGCAAAGATGCAAAGACCGTAGACTATCCCTATGACGGCAACGGCATGCACTTTGAGGCCGAACATGTGCATCAGTGTTTGAAAAAGGGCACGCTCCAAAGCGATATCATGCCGCTGACCGAAAGCCTTGCTATCATGCAAACCATGGATGCCATCCGACAACAATGGAACCTGAAATACCCCGGAGAGTAGCCCCCCACGAAAGACTGACATATCCCATTGAACTAAAAAGACTTAAAACAAAAATGCCTAGATGAACTTATCTCGGTACTTTCCAAAGAAAGCACTTGACTTTTCCGGACATATCACGTAGTTTATAGGGTGTGTATTGGAGCAATCGGATTATTCTACAGGGAGAAGCGGTAAAAAAACAACATCAAGGGAGGACACTATAAGAACGTCATTCCTTTGCCTGAGTCCTTTTCTGCCTACTTGGTTAATCTGTGCTAAAATATCCATTTTTTATGTAACGAAAAAGAAATTGATGGACTATGTAAATAGCGGCCTGACATAACCGGAATAGTATGTCTGAGCCATTTTAAGCATTTTACAGTCATTATTATTTAAGAAAGGAAGGGCACTATGGGTACTCACTCCGTATTGAAGTCACTGTCTATCTGTCTGTTTGTCTGTCTGATCGCAGCATCGGCCCCGGCGTATTGGGACGAACCATTTTTTCTGGCTGAGTTAAACGATTACGAAAATGAAATCTCCGCTGGTCGACAGGTCATTTCAGGGGATGAAAACACTATCTTTTACACAATGCAAAATGTCGCAAATACAGGCGACTATGTATATCAGGCCACTCGCAATCCGGAAACAGGTTTATTTGAGAACCAGCGAATCCTCAGTGAATTAAGAAAGGGCGGCAATGCTGTTTACGGCACATGGATGTCAGAAGACAATCTGCGACTGTATTATTGTGGCGCGGTCACAGATTGGAGCAGACGCCCAATTTGGATGGCTGTAAGAAATAGTGTTAACGAACCGTGGCAAACGATTAAGCGGCATACTGAGTTAGAATCTGGCCCATATCTTCATCGGTGTTCACTGACGGCTGATGAGAAAACAATCATGTATGAAGTAACACGACAGCCAACAAAACAGATCGTTTTAGCTTCACGTAACTCAATTGATGAGCCT
The DNA here is from genome assembly GCA_963675155.1 of Anaerohalosphaeraceae bacterium. GTDB lineage: Bacteria > Planctomycetota > Phycisphaerae > Sedimentisphaerales > Anaerohalosphaeraceae > 4572-13. The sequence continues at coordinate 4,629,836 of OY775912.1, forward strand.
TTTTCTGATTTTAGATTTGTTCATGAACTTGAGGTCTTAGACGCAGGGAATCCCACCTTGTCACACGATGGTTTGACTGTCTATTTCGGACAACCAAACGATATCGGCACATATGACGGCTGGGTGGGTTATCGCAACTCATTAGATGAAGCTTTTAGTAATTTTGAGCCTATCGAAGAAATTAATGACTTTGCCTACAATGTCTCGACGATTTCACCCAGTTGGGATGGGAAAAAATTGTATGTAAAACTGAGAAAAGATGAAGTCTTTGATATCCACACAACTGGGATATATGTTTTTCAGTGGGTTGATCCGCCGGAGGTGGTGGTTGACAAGAATCTGGTTGCGGTAATCGAGGAAAAGAACGCCATTGTTGACCAACTGGCCGCAGCGATTGAAAAGGAAATCGAAACACTTGAAATCCTGGATATGCTGCAGGAACTAACCCGCAAAGGCGGTGACGATTGGTGGGCGATTCATCAAACCAAGGTCCACATCCGAAAAGCCCTGCGGGATGAGATTTTTGCCCAGATCAAAATCCGCAGCAGTATTGGCGAACTGGAAAAAGCTCTGTCCTACTATCGTCTGGAAGAACCAGCCCGCCCGCAATGGCACCGAAGAAGTCACGAGAGAAAGTCGAAACGTTAAACGGTGAACACTCTGGGAACAATAAAAGGCGGGCCTTCAAAAACCCGCCTTTTTTATTGCACTTTTCAAGAAAAAAAGGCTCACCCAAAGGTGAGCCTTTCGGAGGGGAGAAAACTCTAAATATTTACTTTATATCTTCTGTTATTAGATGAAGAGGTTGACGCCGGCGGATTCGGCCTTATTGAGGTACATGGCCACGCCGCCTTCTTCGACGCCGTCGATGAGTTCTTCTCTTTTAATACCCATCAGGTCCATCGACATCGCACAGGCCACCAACCTGACACCATTTTCCTTTGCCTTGTCAATTAGTTCCGGCAGCGACGAAACGTTTTTCTTTTTCATAATGTCCTTCATCATCATGGTCCCCATCCCGGCCATGTTCATCTTGGACAGTTTTGTTTTTTCCGGGCCGCGGGGCATCATCCAACCAAACATGGTTTCGATAAAATTCTTCGTCACAGGCACCGGCTCGCTCTTACGCAGCAGGTTCAGGCCCCAGAAGGTAAAGAACAGTGTGACATCGCTGCCCATCGCCGCGGCGCCGTTGGCAATGATAAACGCGGCCATCGCCTTGTCAAAATCATTGCTGAAAACGACAATGGTTTTGTCTTTACCGCCGGCGTGGGAAATCACAGCCGGAGCAGCGGCACATTTCACAATCGTCGCGGTGTATTGTCCGCCTGTCGCACTGAGATCGGTTAACTGATTGCCGGTGCTGTCGCACCAGCCTTTGACGTCGGAAGCAAAGCCGGGGTCAGTAGTGCTGATTTGTACGGCCTGCCCCGGCGTTAACGCATCAACTGCTTTTTTGAGCTGCATGATGGGACCGGGACACTGAAGACCGCACGCGTCAATCGTTTTAACGACTTCGGCCACAGCAGCAGACGACGTTTGGTCAGCCAGACCTGTATCGTTTTTCATTTCTTTCCTCGGCGATTCATTTTTTTGCAAGATACCTTCGGCGGCGCAATATGTTTTGTACCCGCCGGAGAGGTTTCTGCATTGGAAGCCATGCTGGGTTAAAATACGGCAGGCCAGATACCCCCGCAAGCCTACCTGGCAAAAGATCAGCAGTTCCTTATCCTTCGGCAATTCATTTAAACGCCCGCGTAAGTCGTCCAGCGGAATATTAACCGCTCCCGGAATGGTGCCGGCCTGAATTTCTCCCGATGTTCGCACATCCAGCAGCATCTGATTGGGCGAAGGATTATGCACATCTTCGACATGGCAAATCGCCGCATCGCCGGCAATGATATTAGACGCTACAAAACCGGCATAGTTGACCGGGTCCTTGGCCGAACCGTACGGCGGCGCATAACACAGTTCCAAATCCTGCAACTGCTGAACCGTTAATCCGGCTCGCATCGCAACGGCAATCACATCGATCCGTTTGTCCACACCATCGGCACCGACAGCCTGGGCACCGAGAATTTTTCCGTTGTCGGGGTCAAACAGCACTTTCAAACTGATCTGTACCGCACCGGGATAATAGCCGGCATGATTGGCCGGATGGACGTAAATTTTTTCATAGTTGATTTTATTGCGTTTAAGATTTTTTTCGTTCATGCCGGTGGTAGCCACGGCCAGATTGAATACTTTGCAGATCGCCGTGCCCTGCGTTTGGCGATACACGCTTTTTTTGCCGCAGATGTTGTCGGCGGCGATTCGCCCCTGCCGATTGGCGGGACCGGCCAACGGAATGAGTGTTTCAAATCCGCCGATGAAGTCGATCACTTCCACTGCATCGCCCACAGCGTAAATATTCGGATCACTGGTCAGCATGTGGTCGTTGACTTTGATGCCGCCGCGAGCGCCAAGTTCGAGCCCGGTTTCTTTAGCCAGTGCCGATTCCGGACGGACACCGACCGCGACAATGACCAGATCGGTCGCGAGCGTCTGGCCGTTGCTGAGCTGAACGGTTAGACCGCTATCGGTGGGAGTGATTTCGGTAACACTGTTATTAAGCTCTAAATCCACGCCATTCAACGTCAATTCCTGATTCAGCGGCGCGGCCATTTCGGGATCAACCGTACCCATGACCTGCGGCTCCAGTTCCACCAGCGAAACCTTCAGGCCGCGTTCGATGAGGGCCTCGGCCATTTCCAGCCCAATGTAACCACCGCCGACGACGACGGCGTGCCTGGGTTTGTTTTCGTCCACGTGTTTTTTGATGCGGTCCATGTCGGGGATGTTCCGCAGAGTGTAAACATGTTCGCTGTCAGTGCCGGCAATCGGCGGGCAAAACGGCTCAGCTCCCGGGCTGAGAATCAGTGCATCATAACGTTCGGTGTAATTGGTGTCATTACGGCGGTCACGTACACGCACCTCTTTTTTGGCGCGATCAATACTGATGACTTCTGACTGGATACGTACATCAATCATGAATCGCTCATTCATTTTTTCCGGCGTTTGGACTAGCAGGCGTTTGCGGTCGGTGATAACGTTACCGATATGGTACGGCAAGCCGCAGTTGGCAAATGAAATATATTCGCCTCGCTCAAACAGGATGATTTCGACATTTTCATCCAACCTGCGAAGCCGGGCCGCGGCTGACGCCCCCCCGGCAACTCCACCTATAATTAATACCCGTTTCGTGTCTGACATTATTTTACTCCATAGGAATTTATGCTTCTAATGTACCTTATCTCAATTGCATCCCGCGATTGGGGGCTATTTTAAATCTGACAATTTGTTCGGATGCAGCTAATCAGTCCCGGCAATTGCGGCGAGGCGATTTTGTAATAGACCGTCCGGCCCCGTCGCTCACTGGAGAGCAAGCCATGCCCTTTCAGAAGCCGCAGATGCTCACACGTCTGATTGGGCGAGGTCTTGCTCATCTCGGCAAGCTCATGGACCGCAAATTCGCCCTGCATCAGAATATTAACAATTCTGAGCCGTACCGGATGAGCCATCACTTTCAGGCATTCGGCCGCCTTTTCGATCATCTCATCCGGTAACAACTCAATTTCAGCTTTCACATCGTTCATACTTAAATCCTCACAAAGCCATTTGAAAACTATACGAATCAATATATCGAGAGTTCTCGATATATCAATATATTTTTATAAAATTTCCTTCAAACCGCTTTTCTGCTTTATAAACAGGGTTATTTTGTTATAAATTATCCTATGGAATCACTCCAGAAATCACCTTTAAAGCGAACAAAGAAAAAAAGCTGGCTGCTGCTTTTACCTGTTTTGTTGGGTATTATTGCCGGCTGGTATCTCGCGGTTCGGATTGTGAGCCCCTGGCATGTCATCAAACAAATTAAGCTCGAGGAAGTTCAAGAGGCTGTTTTCCCTGTTGAACGCCCCATTGATACACTGCGCGTAGGCTGCTACAATGTCGCTCATGGTCGGGGTGGGCAAACGGGAGCCGCCAATTGGGACGGCGGCAACTACTCCCAAAAACAGGATCGACTTAAACAGATCGCCGGCCTGCTGAAAGACGCCAATCTTAACATCGTCGTGCTAAACGAGGCTGACTTTTCGAGTTTCTGGAGCGGGCATACCGATCAGGCCCAAATCATCGCTAAAGAAGCCGGCTATCGATATATTGTAGAGCAGCGCAACATTGACGCAGCCATTCCGTTTATGCGATTGCAGTTCGGCAACGCAATTTTGAGCAAATACCCGATTACCGATGCGGTCTTTTTGGATTATCCCCATCCGTCACGCTTGCAGGAGATGCTTGTCGGGGGATTTAAAGACGGCGTGATAGCAACAGTGACTTTGCCCGACGGAAAGTCACTGCAAATAGCCGCCGTTCACCTGTCGCTGGAAGGCGAAGCATATCGGCAAGCCAGCGTGCAGATGATTCTACATGAGAAAATGAATACGGGGTTGCCCATGATTGTAATGGGCGATTTTAACAGCACGGCCAAGGGTTGGCCGGGATATCAAACAGGGGATGTTGGTGAAAATGCAATTGATACTCTGCTGGTAAACGAGGATTGGAACACTTTTTCAATCGACTCGACTGTTCAAGCAGACAAATTCACCTTCCCGTCGCAAGATCCAACAAAGACAATTGACTGGATTTTTGTTTCATCGCCCTGGACCCTTCATGAACATGCTGTTATTACAAGTGAACTATCTGACCACCTACCTGTCATCGCAACATTAAAACAAGATGACACTGTCGTCCAGTCTGACAAATCAAAATAGCTTTAAAACCTGGATTATTTTCCAAATAATCAACATTCACACAAGAGAAAACTCTTCTTGTTCCGCTTTTCACATCCACAGAGCAGCCAGATAATCCGTGCAACCTTACTATTTATTTATGATATAATTTTCACAATAAAATTATTTTTATTTGTGATTTTATGCCGTTATTTAACCTTGACAGAGAACAACAAAATCAGTAATTTGAAAAACTGGCTTGTGAATGTGAGCGCAACCGCATAAGTAAATAACGCAACGTTTTGGACACCTCCTGCGACGGAGTTTTTTTGCGGTTTGCCACTGGCTCTACTCATCATACAAATAAATAGAAAAACGACTTGGGCTATGAAATACCGACGGATACCGGACGAGACAATTCGACGCATGCCAATGTATTTGCGTGCTTTCTCGCTGTTGGAGCAGGAAAAGCGGGAGACCATCTCGAGCCGACAACTGGCCGAGCGGGTGCATTTGAACCCGCCGCAAATCCGTAAAGACCTGTCGTACTTTGGCGCTTTCGGCACACGGGGTATCGGGTACCCGGTGATCTCGACCGCCGAACAGATACGCAGCATTATGAAGCTGGATGTGGCGCAGCAGGCGGCCTTGATTGGTGCCGGCCGGCTGGGCACCGCGATTGCATCGTACCCGGGTTTTTCTATTTTCGGCTTTGATATTGCCGCGATCTTTGATAACGAAAAAGCAAAAATCGGCAAAAAAATCGGCTCGATCACCATTGAAGATATCCATAAGATCGATTCCCTTAAAAACCGCGACATCCGCCTTGCGATTCTGGCCGTCCCCGTAGACGCAGCTCAACAATGCGCCGAATCGCTGGTGGCCGCCGGTGTCAAAGGGATTTTAAATCTGTCGCCCTGCTATCTGGATGTCCCCAAGCGGGTGAAGGTCGTCACGATTGATATCGCAATGGAATTGGGCATTTTGCCATACTACATATAGCGAATAGTTATCAGTTATTAGTGAATAGTTGGGTAATTGAACAGGAGTGAAACCAGTTTTACAGGAAGCGGGAAAAGCCATGAGTGTAAGCACAGTCACGAAAGAACAATTCAAGCAATTTGTCGCATCCCTGATCGATTCCGACCAGACCGTTGTCGGCATTCAGGCCAAGGACGATAAATTTGCTTTCGGCGAACTAACCAGTGCTGAGGATCTGCGTTTGGATTATGACGTTTCGATTCTGCCGCCGAAAAAGTATGTCCTGCCGCAAAAGGAGGCGTTGTTGTCGTTTGAAGTCGGCGGCGACAGCCAGAGCATTCAGGACAATCAACCCACCGTCCTGCTGGGCGTTCATCCGTATGACATGATCGCGATTAACCAGATGGACGAACTGTTCCGCCAGGGTGAATACGACAATCACTATATGAACCGGCGAAACAACCTGACGATTATTGCCTGTGATGTGGTCACGCCCAGCAAGAATGTCTTCGCCTCTTCGATGAATACCGCCACGGTTGATAAGGGCTATGATATCCTGCTGACGGACATCGGTGATGCGTATGTGGTTGAAACAGGAACGGACAAAGGCGAGGCGTTGGTTAAAGGGATGGCCGGGGCAATGGAAGCCACCGAAGACGCCATCAAAAAACGGAATGCTGTCCAGGAAAAGAATACCACCGGCCTGGATCAGCACAAGCTGGATTGTAAGCCGTCCTTTTTACCGAAGCTGCTGGAAAAAGCCTATGAACACCCGGTCTGGGAAGAAAAGGCCCGCCTGTGTTACTCGTGCGGTTCGTGCAACCAGGTGTGTCCGACCTGCTACTGCTTCGACGTTCAGGATGAAGTGGAATGGGACATGAAGTCAGGCTGTCGGTATCGCGCCTGGGATGGTTGCCTGCTGCAGAACTTCGCCACGGTTGCAGGCGATCACAATTTCCGTCAGCGTCGCAGTGACCGTTTCCGTCACCGCCTGTACCGCAAAGGCAAATACGTTCCGGGCAAGATTGACGGTGAAATCGCTTGCGTCGGCTGCGGCCGGTGCATTACAGCGTGTACGTCGAAAATCGCCAATCCCGTGGAAATCTACAACGCGCTGATGAAAGAAACAGAAATCGGTTAATCGTCCCGGTGGGACCTGAGAAAATAATAAGGAGAAACACATGTGTAACTGTCAAAACGGCCAGAAAGATATTTACCTGCCGGAACTGTGCACGATTACCAAACGCCGGATGCTGAACGGCACCGAACTGTATATGCATCTGGAAAAGGATTCCGGCGAGGGTTTTGAATATACCCCGGGTCAGTTCGTCGAGGTTTCGATTGCAGGTATCGGCGAGGCACCGATTTCCATTTCCTCTTCGCCCACTCAAAAAGGACTGGAACTGGTGGTTCGCAACGTCGGCTGCCTGACCAAAGCTATCCATAAGCTGGAAGTCGGCGACAAACTGGGAGTTCGCGGACCCTATGGCTCCGTTTATCCGGTTGAAGAATCCAAAGGCAAGGATCTGGTATTCATTTGCGGCGGTATCGGACTGGTGCCGCAGCGGTCCTTTATCCGCTACGCACTGGATCATCGGGCTGATTACGGCGATATCACGGTCCTGATCGGCACTAAGTGCCATGACATGCGATTGTTCCGCGAGGAAATCGCCCTGTGGGAAGAACGTAAGGATATGACCGTCATGGAAACGATCGACGAAGCCCACGAATGCTGGAACGGCAATGTCGGTGTGGTCACCACGCTGATTCCGAAAGTGGAAAGCAACCTGCCGAAAGCCCAGGTGCTGGTATGCGGCCCGCCGATCATGTACAAGTTCGTACTGATGGCACTGGCCGAAGCGGATGTGCCGGAATCACAGATATACGTAAACCTTGAACGACGAATGAAATGCGGCGTCGGAAAATGCGGCCATTGCCAGATCAACGATCAATATGTCTGTCAGGACGGTCCCGTCTTCCGATACAGTGATTTAGCCCTTGTACCGGAGGCGATATAAAATGAGTAAACCGAGAGTAGCGATATTTGATTTTGCATGCTGTGAAGGTTGCCAGCTTCAGATTGTCAACCTTGAAGAAGATATCCTGAGCCTGATTGACCTGGTCGATGTGGTCGAGTGGCGTGAAGCGATGAGCGAGCAGAGTCACGAATACGACATCGCCATCATTGAAGGATCGATCACCCGCGCCGAAGACGCTAAACGGCTGGAAGTGATTCGCAGCCGGGCGAAAATCCTGATTGCCCTGGGCGCCTGTGCGACGATGGGCGGGGTCAATAAGATGAAGAACAATTTTGACCTGAACGAAGTGAGAGAATGTGTTTACGGCGAAGACGGCAAGATGGCCCACCTGAACACGGAAATGACGAAGGCCTGTGACGAGGTCGTTGAAGTGGACTTCAAGATTCACGGCTGTCCGATTAACGGCGCCGAGTTCGCCCAGATCCTCCGGTCGCTCTTGCTGGGCAAGACACCATTTGTGCCGGATTACCCGGTGTGTGTCGAGTGCAAGGCCAAGGAAAACATCTGCCGTTACGAATACGACGAAATCTGCCTGGGGCCGATTATCCGGGCCGGCTGCGATGCTCCGTGCCCGTCGGCGGGATGGCGATGCTTTGGCTGCCGCGGTCTGGTGGACAATCCGAACGTTGAAGCGGCACAGGAGGTCATGGACAAGTACGGCTTGACCATCGATGATCTGAAACAAAAACTGGTATTGTTTAACACAAAATAAGGAACAGGACCATGGTTAAGACAAGTGATATTAATATTAATGTCCATCACATTACACGTGTGGAAGGCCACGGCAATATTGTCGTCAATATTTCAGACGGGACGATTGAAAAGTGCGAATGGCAGGTACCCGAGGCACCGCGTTTCTTTGAGGCGATGGTTCGGGGCCGGCGATATGATGATATTCAGACGATCGTGAGCCGAATTTGCGGCATCTGCTCGATCTCACACTCATTGGTAGCCACCAAGGCCGTCGAAGATGCGCTCGGGCTGGAAGTGACCGAGCAGGTCGATTTGGTGCGTCACCTGATGCATTACTCCGAACAACTGCAAAGCCATGTGCTGCATGTCGGTTATCTGGTCGCGCCGGATCTGTTTGCTGAAAAATCCGTCGTGCCGCTGGTACCGAAGGCCACCGAAGCAGTTCTGAAGATTGTTAAATGCCACCGTGTTGCCAACCAGATGTCGGCGTTGCTGGCCGGGCGGATCACCCACCCGATCACACTGACACCCGGCGGGATGACGAAGATTCCGACGGAACAGGAACTCAAAGATCTGAAAGCCGGTCTGGAAGCGGTCGTGCCGGATCTGGTAGACGTGTGCAAGGTGGTCCTGAGCGTCGCCGATCAACTGCCGGCATTTAATCGTGAAACGGAATACGTTTCACTCAAGCAGACCAATCCGCTTTATAAAGGCACGCTGAGCGAGTACTCATTCTATCACGGCGACATTACCAGCACCGACTGTAACGGAAGCGGCGACATGCCGGTCAACAAATGGGAAAGCGTCGCAAATGAATATGTCTCGCCGCAGTCCACCGCCAAGTGGTGCAAGTGGCATCGCGATTCATACTTTGCCGGTGCTTTGGCACGGTTTAAAAATCAGTCACAGTTCCTCAGCCCGCTGGCCAAGCAGGTCGCGGACATGTTCGGATTGACGACGGAAACGTGCAACACGTATATGAACAATGTCGCTCAACTGGCTGAGGCAGCCCATGTGGTTGAAGCCAGCCTTGAGATCATCGACATCCTGCTGACACGCGGCCTGAAGAAAGAAACGCTGAAGGTGACACCGCGAGCGGGCCGGGGTTACGCAGGCATTGAAGCGCCTCGCGGCATCCTGTTCCACGCGTATGAGTTCGACAAGAACGGTGAGTGCGTCTGGGGCAACTGCTGTATTCCGACCAACCAGAACCACGCGAATATTCAACTGGATTTTGAAACGCTGGTCCCCCAATACATGCACGAAGGTGAAGATGCACTGCGGCAGAAAATGGAAATGATGGTGCGGGCGTACGATCCGTGCATTTCCTGCTCAACCCACATGTTGAATGTTGAATTTGTAAAATAACACACATTCAACACACGATAGCATTTAAAGCCTCGGTATCAGCCGGGGCTTTTTTGTGCGCTTTTTACTGCGACAGACGGTTGTGTATCAACGATTTGGATAGGGATGGCGCCGATGACGCCCATGGAGTCGCGACGTTGTTTGGGAGCGGGCTGGCCCTCTTTCGGCGCTGGGGTATACTCCCTGAACGCTTCGATAATCAGATTATCGGCAAAGCCGGCGGTTAACGGTTCTTTGTCGGCCTTTAAGGTAAAAGACAAGCCTTCGGGAATGACTTTTACGTTCTCAAGACTCAGTCCGTCAGGAGCATTTTGCATTTGCAGGCGGAGCTCCTTGAGGACGGGGCGTTTGGGGGCTTTCAGGGTAACCTGCTTTGAGCCGCCCAGCGGAACTTTTACGAGAGCGTCAGGCACTTCAATACTTTGGGTAAACCACTGCTTGCCTTTGACCTGGACCAGACATTGTTCACTCGGCACAAGATGGCGATACAGAAACGCCTGCATGCGATCATCGGCGGGTACGACATCGCGGGTGATTGTTTTGCCGTCCACGTTAATACTGCCCTGCAGTTTCAAATCAACCGGCTCAGACAAGGGCTCTTGTGGGCCCGAAAGCGTCATACGAATGCGGTCACAGCCGGCAGGGATTTTACCCCCCTTCAGTTCAAAACCGGGCGGAGCTTTTTTCAGGGAGACTTCTATTTCACCATCGAAACCGTTTTCACGTAACACATGAACAGTCACCGGCACAATTCCCCTTGCAGGTATGGTTAAGCTCGAAGGCGTCATACGCAATGCAAAATCCGGCTGCTTTGGTTTGACATGCAGGCGATACGCAAATGCATCGCCGCCGTGATTCTGAGAATCACTCAGGTGGATATAGTACGGCCCGGCTTGTGGGAGTTTGGCAATTAGATAAGCATCGGCATGATGTGTTGTCAAGCCCACGATATCTTTGTGCAGATAGCTGTCTTTGACGACATAGTCATCGTTCCATTCGATCACACTACCCTTTGCATCCGTCAGGCGTAATAGTGAATCCAGCGGAGAATTCAGACGGCGGGCATAGACCTCGGCGGTGATTTCATCGCCCGCCTTCGCGGAAAATTCAAACACATCCCTATCACCGGCGACAGCAATCCGACCGTTGATGATCTTCGGCAGGCTTATTTTCTGAGCGGTCTTCACATCGTTGTTGGCTTCATTTTCATTGCATTCGGGCAAGGTGTCCACGGCATACGGCACGACATTGGACACCTGTTTGTCGTCTTTGAAGACGGCCTTGCGAATTCGGGCTGAACCGGCGGCTGTATCCAGCGACAACTGCTTTTGAGGCAAATTCCATCCGTCGATAGCGGCAGTTGTCTCGGCCTTTTCTTTTCCACCCAGCGGGAACATCTGCGTAATAAAGGGCAACTCGCCAATTTCAACGCGATAGACAAAATCCTCGCGGCCGCGATAAATCGAATCGCGAATTTCCAGTTCGTAGTTGCCGTCGCGGGTAATTTCATAGTACAGCACCGGATCGGGATTAAAGCGGAAATCATCCGCAAAGGCCACTTCATTACCACTGGCCGTATAGAGTGCCACGGTCGCCTGGAACCAGCCGGGAACCGCATCGGCCAGATAAGGAATCAGGCTGCGGGCGTGTGTCTCGATCACTAGTTTCTGACCCTTTTTCGCTTTAAATCGAAAGCGGTCCACATCCCCGGGACGAATTTGACCGTTGATGACAATCGGCAGATTCAGCGGGTCAGGACGCGGAAGATCGTTTAAACCGGGGATCTTCTGATATGCTTCGGTGTCGTTCGGTTCCAGCTCACGGGTTTCGGGCAAGGTGCCGACCTGGAAGACCATCGGGTTCGTCAGGCCAAAACGTGTACTGAGTCGCAGTTCGCGAAAGCCCGGTTCCGCATCCGGAGCAATGGTCACATCAATAACGACGATTTCCGCGAGTTGACGGTTAGGCTGTAATTTGTTGCGCGGCATAAAAATCTGATCGGAAATATCAGCCAACTGGCGAAGACTTTTGTGTTCAAGATCATCCAGCAGCGGATGATCGGGTAGTTTAACAGGTTTGGTTTCCTGCTTTTCTTTTTCTTCAGCCTTCTTCTCATTCTTTTTATTTGTGGGGGCTTTCTTAGAAGCAGCATTATTCTTTGGCGTCAGTTTTGCGCGAACATCAGGCGGCAATTCTTTAATCCGTTCGTCACGCAATTCCTTTAGCTTTTTCTGCAACTCTCTCCGCTGGTCACCATTGAGATTTTGAAAGCCGCGTGCATTCCGGATCACCTTGGCCGTAACGCCGTCGCCGGAGATATAGACATGGTCGGCGCCTCGGAGGAATTGGCCGCCGGCAGTAATTCGTATCGTCGTGCCTTGTTGCCCACCAGCGGGAAAAAGATACCCCACCTCCGCCTCAGCAGCCCAGGCTGTCATCGCTGAAAAACTGACAATCCCGCACAACAGCATTTTATGAAACAACGACATATCAGAACTCCCGGGATTTACATGATTTCTGTTAATCTGGCACTGCCCTCTTTGGCGGGCATGACTTTCAGGTCCAGTCCTCGCGGATTCGGCAGCGGGCCGTCGGGATCAATGCCTAACTGCGTATACATACTGGCGATCAGCTCTTCGGGATAGACGGGGCGTTCGGCCACCTCTGTTCCTCTTTCATTGGAGGTACCAAGAACACGGCCCCCTTTGAAACCGCCGCCGGCCAGCACCGAGCAAAAACATTTCCCGTAATGCGAGCGTCCGCCGTTCCAGGGCGGGTCCCATTGGATTTTGGGGCTGCGTCCGAATTCACCGCCCCACCAGACAATGGTACTGTCCAGCAAGCCGCGGTCTGACAAATCGGCCAGCAGAGTTGCAAAACCCTGGTCCATCTCGGGCAGTTTCCGATCCATGATTTGGAAATGCTGCTTGTGAGTATCCCAGCCATTGTAGTTGATGGTAATATAGGGTACGCCGTGTTCAACGAGGCGGCGGGCCATCAGACAGGACTGACCAAAAGTGTTGCGTCCGTAACGCTCGCGGACGGCACCTTTCTCACTCGTCAGGTCAAACAGTTTACGCGCGTCGCCGAACATCATCTCATAAGCCTGCTCCTGGCACTGATCAAACTGCTGGAAATTTGTATTGTCCGGCATGGCCTTGCCGAGTGAATCCAAGGTCCCGAGTAATTGCCGGCGGCTCTGCTGACGTTTGTCGGAAATGCCCTGGGCGATAATCCCCTCGACGACAAAGGGATCACGGTTGGGGTCGCCGCCGGTGGAAAACGGTTTATATTTCGGGCCGAGAAAACCGGCTTCGGAGAAACGGCCCTGCGGTCGCGTCATGACAATGTACGGCGGTACGACACCTTTGTAGCCGTGGTCGTAGCCTTTGAACTGCGAAACCACCGCCCCGACACTGGGATAGACCAGCCGTCCGGGTTCATGCCCGGTCTGGACACGGTAAGAGGCGGTTTCATGTCCGTTGATACCGTGGGTCATGCTGCGAATGATGGAATACTTGTCGGCCTGTTTGGCCAGCTTCGGCAGCAACTGGCTGATCTGAATCCCGTTCACATTGGTCGCAATTGGTTTATCCAGCGGGCCGCAATAATCCTTACCGGCGGCGGGCTTTGGGTCAAAGGTATCCAAGTGGCATGGGCCGCCCCACATCCAGATTTGGATGACAGATTTGGCCCTGGCTTTCAGCGGCGGAGTTGCCACAGCTGCGGCCAGACGCTGCAAATCCACCATCGAAAGCCCTCCCGCGGCCAACAGACCGCACTGGATAAGTTCTCGCCGGGTGATGCTTTTGGTATTTTTTCGTTTCTTCATATTGACTGTCCCGCTATTTGCAGAAAACTTTTTTTCCTAATGCCGGTATAAAAATTCTTTCGAGTTAATCAGAGCCCACGCCAGGTCCGTAGCGGCCTGATTGGTATTGATACCATCGATTTTAAAATATTCTTCTACCGCCTTCAGTTCCTCCTCTGTCGGATTGCGAGAAAGGACGGTCAGATAGAGTGATTTAACAAGTCGCTCCTTATTACCGCGTGAACTTCGCACGAGCGACTTCAACCGCCAACTGCGTTCGATTTTAGTTTGAATATGTGTCGAGTTGAGCATGTGACGTCGCTGGGCATCGGAAGATTTTGTATCCCGTTCGGATTCCAGCCCGGTATCACGCGACGGGCGGCCGAACATTTCCAGAAACTGGCTGGTAATGCTGCCGTCGGCAAGGTTGATCGTACGGTGCTCTTCGGGAATGAATGTAAACGGTTCGGGAATCGGGCTGGAATAGCGTTCCTTTGTGCCGGATATCCAGCATAACGCATCAATGAGCACTTCGGCATCCAACTGACGAACCGGGTAACAGGCAAACAGCGCTTCGGCTTTGGGACTCTCCGTTTGCGGAATGGCCGACTGCTGATATGTGCGAGAGTTGAGAATCAGACTGAAAATATGGTGCAGGTCATAGTTGGACCGGATGAGTTCTTTTTCCAGATAGGTCAACACCTCCGGGTGAACGGGGAGGTTATCGGCGCGAATGTCATCGGGTTCGTGGATCAGGCCGCGGCCCAGCAGCCAGGACCAGATGCGATTGACGATATTGCGCGCAAAGTAGGGATTGTCAGAAGCAATCAGCCAATCGCAAAAGACCTGACGCGGATCCTGCCAGGGCTGAATCGTCGCGGTTTTGCCATCGGGAAAAATAACCGTCATCACATCCACCGGTTCGGGATTGAGATAAACAATTTCCTCTTTCCATTCAGCCGTACCCTTATAAGCAACACGTGAAAAGAATGCTTCCATCTGTTTGCTTTTATCCTGCGGCCAGTTTTCCAGTCGAACGCCCATGAACGTTAGCGCTGCGGCACGAGTAATCGCAGACGGTTCCTTGCCCTGAATGGCGCGATAAAAATTAACCTGCGGCACACGAAAATTACTGCCGCTGGACGTCAACAACTCACGGGCAAACTGATCATACGGCATATTATTCACCAAGGCATCGTGTATCCATCGATGATAGGCCTGCACCGCATTGGGCCACAGATTGATCGGAAATTCCGCCTTGACCCGCAGCAGGTCACACCATTTCAACGTCCAATAGTCGGCGTATTCTTCATTCTTGAGCAGAATTTTGATCAGCGTTTCGCGTTTATCGCCACGGGGATTATCAAGGAACTTTTGAACCTCTTTCGCTTCGGGCAAGGTGCCGTTGACATCCAGATACACCCGGCGAATGAAAACCTCATCGGAACAAAGATTGGCCGGGGTAATCCCCTGTTTCTTGAGTGATGCCATAATTAACGTATCAATTTGATTCTGAGGCTCAGGTTTGCTGCTGATTTCAAACGGATAAACCGACGTCGCCTGCACCGTGGAGGAGGTCTGCATGACCCCAAAAACGACTGCAAGAGTCGCCATCCGAATCATGAACCCTGCTGTTCGATATGACTTATCCATATGTCCTCGACTGCCTTATCTCAATTTTGTCGAACGTATCCGACTACCGTCTATAATAACAAAGACCGCTCATTCTTTATTGCATAAAATGTGCTAAATAGCGGGTTCTTTCAGAATATCCCTGAAAAATCGCTAAAAATAAGGTTGATGCAATTTTCCTGTTCTTTCTTTCGTCTTTACTGGTGATTTAAGTCCAATTATACTATATAAGGATGGCTTTAATATGCCAATCAGTGAAGTCAACCAGTGCAGCAGCATTAAAACAGAAAGTTCGTATTACATGGAAAAAGTATCTGAAAACAACCTTGAGATTGCACGGCTTTCAAGAGCCGGTATTACTGAATATTTCATTCATGCGCAAAAAAACAAACAAATCAGTGAAACCGCAAGTCTTCATCTGGTTTTCGATTTTTTGACCCGAAATCAGGTACAGGCCGTTGCTTTTCGCATTTTTGCCGGCGACAGTCTGCGTGGTAAAATTGCTGCAGATTTTCAAACAGAGTTTGACGAGTTACCCTGTCCGATCACCTGGATTAGCCAGAACAAAAACTTGTTCGCTGTTCAAGTGCAGGCAACATCACAACCGGTTACAGCCATCAAGCACAATAATAAGGTTGTCGGCTGCACATTTGAAGACGACAATCTGGCCTGTCATCAGTTAAGCTTTCTCCCCGATGATTTAACCGCCGACCGTTTCGAACAAGCCGGGAATGCATTTGAGAAAATGCAAACGATTCTCAAGGATGTGGGGCTGGATTTTTCCAATACGGTGCGAACATGGTTGTTCACGCATGACATCTTAGCATGGTATGACAAGCTGAATACCGCGAGAGATAACTTCTTCCAACAATATGACATTTTCAACAAGCTGGTTCCGGCCAGTACGGGCGTCGGCGTAGCCAATCCCGCTGCGGCCGCCATGAGAGCAGAGGCGTTGGCAGTAACGGGGAAAAACCCAAACGTCACGATTGGAAAAGTCGAATCACCCATGCAATGCTCGGCGCTGGATTATCGAAGTTCATTCAGTCGGGCAACGCTAATTGAATCGCCGGACCATCGACGGCTTTACGTATCCGGCACCGCCAGTATTGAACCCGGTGGAAAGACGGTTTTTCTGGATGACACCGAAAAGCAAATTGACCTGTCCATGCAGGTTGCCACGGCACTGATTCGCAATGCTGAGATGGATTGGGATGACATCGTGCGGGGGATTATGTACTTCAAGGACGCGAAAGATTTTGATCTGTTTGATCAGTGGTGCCAAAAGAATAACATCACGATTCCACACATCAAAGTGCAGGCCGATATCTGCCGAGACGATTTATTGTTCGAATTGGAAATCGACGGTATTACGGCTTAAGACATCAAAACTACATCTATTTTCTATTGTTGCCGCAGCAGGTCGATCTGTTGGCGGAACTGGTCCCTTACGACTTGCGGCAGATTGGCATTGTCCACCGCCGCCTGATAGACACGAATCGCCTGGTCAGTTTGGTTTTGGCGAAGATAAATCTCGGCCAAAAACGCATAGGCATCCGGATATGCAACCTTTTTGCTGACGGATTGTTCTAAAATGCCAATCGCTTCCTGCGCATAACCGAATGAATAAGCATAATAGGCCGCGGTATAGGCATATTTCATATCATCGGGAGCCAGTTCGTAGGCTTTACGAGCCCATTTGATCGACTCTTTAGAATCGGACTGTGACGTCAGGACTGCCAGGTTGTAAGCGGCCACGGCTGAACGCGGATCATATTTGAATGTGTCGCGGAAGGCTTTTTCCGATTCGCTGTAGCGGCCCATTTCCGCCAGCAATAAAGCGCGATTCAAATATGCTGCAGCAGACTGCGGTTCATACTTCAGCGCCTTATCCAACGCCGCCAGGGCTTTCTCGTTTTGGTTAACCTGGTTATAGGCCATGGACGCATTGATATAAGTCGGCGTAAAGTCCGGCCGCAAGCGGGCCGCCGTTTCGAAATAGTCGATGGCCGTGGTGACCTTATTTTTATTCACGTAATAATTGCCAAGATTGAAATGTCCCGTTGCATCGTCAGGCCGTGACATCATCGCAGTGATATACTCGTCGGTGGCACGTTTGACCTGCGAACGTTTAGCTGGTTCAATGCGGTCGAGTGCCAACGGCGTCAACGTGGAAGCCGCACGCATTCTCACGAGGCGATATGGATCGGCTGTCGCATCCACAAGTGCATCAATCACATTTTGGTTAATCAAACGCCCGGCTAGAAAATCAGCAGCACTGCTGCGGCACAAGGGTGATGGATCGTCTTGAAGCACCTTGACCATGACCGGGATTAATTCTTCCTGCGAACAGGAACGCAACAGACGGATCATCGAATTAGCAAAAATTTCATCGCGTTCGCTGCTTTGGAGATATGACATTATCTCCTTCAAAGAAGAAAAGTTTCGCTGCCTTAGCTGCTGAATCCATGTGCCCAGCTTGAGTGTTTCCGCCTGGTAGTCGTCTTTATGCCAGCGGCGAACATGTTTGTCGGCCCATTCAGGAGACTTCTTTTTATGGCACATATTACAGGCGTTGGGGGAACCGAATTTGATCGTCGCTGACGGCATCGGTGGACGCATCGAATGGTCACTGCGGTTCATGTTACCGAAACGGGTCATCGGCATATGGCACTGGATACATTGAGTTACCCCCGTACGCGGCTTGTGGCGCGTATGACCGGCAAAATCTTTCACGTTCGCCCCATGACACGGCATGCAGGCATTGTTGGCTTTGTCGCCGGCAAAGCGGTATCGTCCGCTGGACGTGTGACAGGTCAGACAATGCAGATCGCTGTTTTTAACACAGGGGCTTTGACGCCAACTTGTATAAGTATAGTTCTCGCCGAGATCACGACCGTCCGGGTAATAGTCAGCCTGTTCATAGGTCACAAGGTCATAATGCTGAAAGAAATCCTCGCCCACTTTATAATCCGCATTGAGCGGTGACATTTTCGCATGACAATTTGAGCAGGCAGCATTGGTTTGATGAGCCGTAAAGCCGTATTCAGGCGTAACCACAACCAGTGCCCAATCCTCAACGCCCTTGCCGTCCGGATGCGCGGCGGCAATCTCCAAATGCTTTTGGGCCGGGCCGTGACAGGTTTCACAGTTAATGCCCGCTTCTTTCCAGGCAGTATTGTAGGTGTCGGTTTTCAGATCATACGTGTTCACCATCTGGCTGACATGGCAACCGTAACAGGACGTGTTAAACGTATAGGGATAGTCTGTCCAATGATACGGCTGGTCCGGGTGACCGGTAAAATGGCGAACCGCACTGGCAGCGGTATCAAACCATTTGTCGGTCCGCACATCATAAGCGACGGGCAGGACCTGTAATTTCCCCCGATCCAGCTCGGTTAAGAAGTAATAGACATTTTTGCCGCCCATCGCATGAAGGACGGGATATTCCTTTACTTGACCGGACTTGCTTTCGGTCACGACTGCCCCGTCGGACTTCATCACGAAACGATACCGGGCATCCTTGATAATCACATCTTCGGTGTGAGGCTTAAGAGCTTTCTTTCCCAGTTCCGGCGTATAGGGCTGCATAGCCAAACCGTGATGGGATGGCGCCCACAATTTATAGAAGCGTTCATGGCAGGCCCGGCAACTCGAAGAACCGGTATAGCCATCTTGCGATTGAACCGCCTCAACAGCTTTCTGCTCTGCCTGGGGTGAACCGTACAGCGTCCAAGCTGTTACAATATAAAAACAGGCAATGAAGCCAAAAAGAATTGCAGTCAAAGACTTTTTCATAACGATCGATCCTGCTTTCGTGTAATTAGTGCCAATGCCGGATTTGGAGGCATTTTACACGGATTTTACAGCAAACACAAGATAGATTTCCGATAAAATAGAGGCCGGATATGTGGATAGACCTTCCGATCCGTGAAATGACAGATCGAAAGCGGGCCTGTATCAGAAAAAGAGATTCTCCGATTCAGCGATTTACACCTGTACCAAATCAATCATTCCCTTGGCGATCTGATTTAGAGGCATAATTTTTTCCGCGGCACCCTGCTCAATGGCCTCTTTGGGCATCCCGAATACAACACAGGATTTTTCATCTTGTGCAATCGTCCGTGCCCCGGCCTGCCGCATATTCAGTAACCCCAAAGCACCGTCTTTGCCCATCCCCGTCAGGATAGCGCCAACCGCATTAGCACCGGCATACTTGGCAACCGAATTAAACATCACTTCCACACTGGGCTTTTGCAGGCACACCATCGGGCCGTCTTTGACGGTCACGTAATAACTGGCACCGGACCGACGCAGCATCATGTGATATCCGCCGGGCGCCAACAGGACTTTCCCGGGTACGATACGGTCACCGTCGCGTGCCTCAGAAACCGTAACCGCACAATTATCATTAAGCCGATCGGCAAAGGATTTGGTAAAGTTGGCCGGCATGTGCTGGACCACCAGCGTACCCGGGGCATTCGCCGGAAAGGCCGTCAGCACTTCCATCAACGCCTGGACACCACCGGTGGATGAACCGATGGCAAATACTTTATTGGTGGTTTCAGCCATCGCAAGACGCTTAACGGACCCGCCGCTTGACGATTCGGAAGAAACCAGCTTGTCCACCTGGGCACGGGAGGCGGTTTTGATTTTTTCGACCAGGGCGGTGCAGGTGTCGTTGACGCTGTAGGATGTACCGGGCTTGCAGACGACTTCAACCGCGCCGGCAGCCAACGCTTCCAGAGCGACCTGGCTGCCCTTGGCGGCCAGCGAACTGAGGACAATCACCGGGATCGGGCGGTGCTGCATGAGCTTACGCAAAAAAGTAATTCCGTCCATCCGCGGCATTTCAACATCCAGCGTGACAACATCGGGGTTTAAAGCAACGATTTTTTCACGAGCAACATACGGATCAGGTGCGGTCCCTACAACTTCAATCCCACTGTCGCGACTGAGTTGCTCGCTGAGAATCTTGCGAACAATTGCTGAATCATCGACAATTAATACTTTAATCGTATTGGTTAATGTCAGTGCCATAAAAGTTCCTCTCGCAGTGTGGATGCTATAGCGATTTTTCCAGTCCGCAGGACCGCACAGTCACCGCCCCGGTTTCAATATTTAAATACATATTTCGAGGCGATGTACCTCCAACGTCTTCGGCGTCAATAAACATCCCCTGCTTCCATAATATTTTACGAATGGCCAGATAATTCCGCTTGCCCACATCAAATCCCTTCGGGCCGATGTTCATCGCAGCTCCGCCGGAAATCTTGATCTGCATCCGTTTTTTATTTGCGCCCAGCTTGAGCATTTTATCAATCAGGAGTTTCATCCCGGTATCGGCAAACATCAGCGGTTTTTCCGCTGCGCGTTTTGCGTCGATTTTAGAATCCGGCAATTGATAATGAATCATGCCGCCAATTTTGGAGGACGGGTCATACAGGCAGACCGCAATACAGGAGCCCAGTGAATAGGTCGCCAGGACATCCGCCGGATTTCGGGACACTTTGGCATCCGACATATTAACGGTAATCCGTGTTTTAAGCATATGTGTTTCTCATCACTAAGGTTTCATGTAAATGGTCGGCTGGACGTACTTAAACTTGTGCTCGATGCCGGTCAGCGATTCGGAATGACCGGTAAACAGAACACCTCCTGAATCCAATAAATTCCAATAGCGATTAACCAATACCTCTTGTGTGGGTTTATCAAAATAAATCATCACGTTCCGGCAAAAGATAAAATCCAGTGGTCCTTTCATCGGCCAATCCGTCATCAAATTCAAATAACCAAACCTGATTATTTCACGAAGCTGACGGCTGACCTCAAAAACCTGTTGTCCATCCTTCTTGATCGACACCAGATATTTTTGCTTTTCCTGTAGCGGAACCGGCGAGACCCGGTCGGGTGCATAAATACCGGCCTTGGCCCGTTCGAGAATGCGTGTCGAAATATCAGTCGCCAGAATTTTCGCATCCCAGCGGTCGCCTGCGGGAAGATTTTCAAGCAGTGTAATAGCAATGGAATACGGTTCTTCGCCCGAAGAACAACCCGCACTCCAAACCCGGATGCGCCGGTCGCCTGCCCTTCGCTTTTTGGCAATAATATTCGGCAACAACACATTTTTGACATATTCGAAATGCTGATTCTCACGGAAAAAGCTGGTCAGGTTTGTACTGAGCACATCAATGAAATCGGAAAACGCACGGCCGGTCTTGTCAGACTGCACATGTTCCATATACTCCGGGAAAGACGTAAATTTCCCAGCCCGCAGCTTTTTGGCTAACCGGGCACGAATCAGCTCTTTTTTGCCGTCATGCAGATTGATGCCGCAATGGTCGTAAACAATCTGACTGATTTGAGCAAAATCCTTCTCTGTCAGTGTCACTTCTTGTGAGAACAATGATGATTGCATAGTACACCTCTTGCAACTATTGGTTCTGAGCCAGTTTCATCAAGCTCGGGATATCAAGAATTAAACTCACTTTACCATCGCCCATAATGGCCCCGCCGGAGACGCCTTCAACCTTACCAATTCCTTCGCCGAGACTCTTGATGACCACACGCTGCTGAGCGAGCAGATCATCTACCAGCATGCAGCATTTTTTTCCGTCATCTTCGACGATCACCAGTAAGGCATCGACCGGGTCGGTCGTCGCCGGCTCAACATTGAATAATTGATAAAGGCGAACCAGCGGCAGCAACTCACCGCGGACCATAACCATTTCCAGCCGGTTTTGGAGCGTTGAAATCTGTTCTTTCTGCGGCCTGAGTGTACCGATAATTGAATTGATCGGAACAATGTAGCGGCTCTGGCCGACTTTCACAACCTGGCCGTCAATCATCGCCAGTGTCAGCGGCAGACGAATGGTAAAGACCGTCCCTTTTCCCTGGATTGACGTAATGTCAATTTTGCCCCGCAACGCTTCGATATTTTTCTTTACGACGTCCATGCCGACACCGCGTCCGGAAACGCTGGTAATCTGCTGGGCCGTTGAAAGACCTGCGTGAAAGATGAGTTTATAAATCTGGTCATCCGTCAACTGGGCCTCTGCATCGACAACGCCGTTTTCAATCGCTTTATTCAGAATGCGGTCCTTGTCAAGACCTTTACCATCGTCTTCAATTTCAATAACGATGTTGCCCGCTTCATGAAAGGCACGCAATTCGATTTTGCCAACAGGGTTTTTGCCGGCCTTCTTGCGGTCTTCTGGCGCCTCGACACCATGATCGACGGAGTTGCGAAGCATATGAATGAGTGGGTCAGCAATCTTATCGACAATGCTGCGGTCCAGTTCGGTCTCTTCGCCCCACGTAACAAAATCGATCGTCTTGCCCGCTTTTCGCGACACATCGCGAACCAACCGGTTCATCTTCTGGAACACACCGGCAATCTGAACCATTCGCATCGACATGGACAGCTCCTGAAGTTCACGGATAATCTTTCCCTGATGGGCGACTTTGCGATTCAGTTCATAGTGTTCGGCAAGTCTGCCGCAGGCTTCTTCGGAAACCATCAACTGGGCAATCACCAGTTCGCCGGCCATATTGACCAGATTATCGAGGCGTGTTGTACTGACCTTGATTTTCTCTTCAGCCGCTCCGACGTCCTTTTTACGTACAGGACCGCCGACAGGACTAGGAACCCCAACCGATTCAGGCTTGGCGTCGACCGGGCTCGGAACAGACTCGTCAACCACTTGCGGTTCAGATTTCACTTCGGGAGCTTCTTCCTCTGCAACCGGTGTCGGTTCAACAGCATCTTCTGTTTGGTCATCACTGTCCTTCGGTTCTGCAGCACTGGTGGATTCAAGATCGGTATTCTGAGAGCAAGCTTCAATCTTTTTCAGCAGTTCCGGAAGTTCCGGCTGAGGCGAGACCGGACGATTCGATTCCATCGCACCCTGCAATTCCCCAATCATTTTTTTAAGCAGGTCGATCGACTCAAAAACAACGTCTGTATTCTCGCCGGCCAATACTAACTCGCCCTTGCGTGCCAGGTCCAGCAGATTTTCGGTGGAATGAGCCAACGATCCGATTTCCGTCAGATTGAGAAAACCAGCCATGCCCTTAATCGTATGAAACCCTCTGAAAATCAGATTCATCACTTCACTGTCATCCGGTTTGGTCTCCAGGTCGAGAAGTCCGGCTTCGGCTGACTCGATGTGTTCATTCGATTCGGCAATAAAATCCTGAACGAGCGGAATATCATCTTCATCGATTAACATGCCTTCGGGCTCAGCGACATCTTGGGGAGCATCCGCTTCAACAGTCGCCGTTTCTTCCGGTTCAGACTGGGGATTTAGAACTTTATCCATCAACTCTTGCAGAGACATGACTTCCTGTGCAACGGAGTCAATTAAACCATCGGGATCTTTCACATCATCAGCCAGCATCTGAGATAAAAGCTCAGAAATGTTGCCGGTGGTCCCTCTTGTTTGCTCAATCAGATCTTCCGGGACGTCCTTGAGTTTATCGATGCTTTTATCAATCTGCTTAAAAACAGATTGCAGCTGATCCACTTCTTCCGTCTCGCCGGGAGCAAGCATGTTCGCCCCGGAGGCGGCCTGTTCAATCAATTCCATGATTTTTTTGTTCTTGCGCATTCTAAGTTCCTCTACACCAAGACAGTCTTTTCCTGACATTCCAAGTCTACCTATTTATGTCGGTATTTATACCCTTGGAATGTATTTCGGAAAGTACCTGATTTGGCTGTAAAAAGTGGCTGAACAATAGCGCAAACAGCCTCCCTGGACGTTAGAAAAGAAGGAATTTGCATCTAAAAAGAGAGGATATATTGCTACACGAGTCCGCCCTGAGGCGCCTGGCCAACAGTGGCAATGTCAGAATTTGTATTCAGCATGGCTTTAAAGATGTCAAATGCCGTAACCACTCCCTGAACACCGCCCTTGGCGTCGATAATCGGCAGGCAGCGCAAACCGTGCTGACACATGTTTTCCATGATAACGGCCAGCGATGTATCCGATTTGGCAGTGCGAACGGGCCGTGTCATGATCACTTTAAGCCGGATCTGAAGCGTCGCATCATCAGCGGGTCTTCGCCATTTGGCAAAAATCGGTTTTAAATAAATGCTAATAGCCCCAATCAGATCAACCCAGGAGATAATTCCTTCTAAAACACCATTGCTCCCGACCATCAGATAGCCGGAGTCGGTTTCCTGCATTTTTGCTAAAGCCTGCTGCACGCTGTCGTCGGGACTAGCCCAGGCAACGGATGTCTGCATAACATCTTTTGCGCACAGGTTCAAGAACGGGCCAACCTCCTGACCCGGAAGCGACGCGAATGAATTGACCATCTTTTCGATAGATTGGGACACCGCTCCTTTTGCTTCCTGTGGAACCTCGGCCGGTTCAACGGCTGCAGGCTCTTCAGTCGTATCAATACCCTGTGATGCCTCATCCTGCAGAACCGGCGGCTCTTCATCCGCGATCGGTTCCGGCTGAGGCTGCTCAGTTTCAACGTCTTCATCAATCGTTTCTTCTGTAACAGCTTCTTCGATCGCCGGTTCTTCGGCAGTCGGTTGTTGTTCCGGCTCTTGAGCGACCTCGTCATCAGGTTGCGATTCGGTTTGTGCCTCCTCTTCTTCCGGCGGATCGGCGGGGGAAATTTCCTCTGTCGGGGTTGTTTCGACCTCCTCGGTCACTTCAGCAGATTCGTCCTGCGTTGTTTCAGTCATCGCCTCCGGGACGGGCTTTTCGGCAAAAATCGACTCCGGAAAAATAACACCGCAATTAAACGCCGGAAATTCTCCAATGCTCATCTCAAAGGGGATGTACATGAACTCTTCATCGTCATCTACGCCGAGATTTCCCTGGGCATTGCTCCAAGGTAAACCGAGGAAGGTGCCGGATTGTAAAAAATGTCCGTGGGATTCCCAACCCTCGCGGAAAACACGGTCCCAGGAACCAACGAGGAGATTGCCCGTCTCTCCGACCGCATCGTCCAGTTCCTCAGCATCTTTCTGAGTGCCCTTTTTGCGCATATCAAGGATGCGTTTTTCCGGCAGCATGACAATCGTACCAGCCAGAGTAAAAAGCCCTTCCTTATCAACAACAATATGGAAATGCCCATCTAAAGCGCCACTCGATTGAACCGTAAAGAGGGCTGCCAGTTTTTTATATTTTCGCGACAGCCCTTTCGATGTTTCAACCGATACTTCCTGAGCAGTCGCTTGCATGTCAACGCCGAACATACCGGCGATGTCCTCACAGAAAGTCTCAAAGGACTCAACTGAAAGCTCTTCTACCTGAGTTTTGACATCTGTTTGCGGCATTGCAGTTCACACGCTCGTCTTAATAATATTTTATGTGCCGTCAGTTATTTGCTTTTGCTCTCACGGTACAGCAACGACAATTCACTGGGAAACTCGTCTTCAATAATAACTTTTTCCATCACTTTTTGAGCTCCTTCACCCAGATTATTGTGCAATTGACGCCCATTGACAACCACGGGAATGGACAGTTCAACATGGCTGTATGTATCATGCAGGCGCTTCTTGACACAGCCCATGATCATATTGCATATCTCACCGATCGCATCGCTGGTATCTTCGACTGAAATCTCATCAACCGAATCGATCCCCAGCATATTCATGGTAATTGTCTCGGCACAATCCTTGCCGCAACAGAAAGCCAGACAGCCTTCCAGGTCGCCTTTGAATGTAATCGACCCCAAGACAGCATCGCCTTCGATGGTCTGGTCAGCATTGTCGGCCTCAATCAAATCCATGAAAATCATCGTTTCAAAGATTTCCCGGGCACTTTCCAAAAACACATCATTCACGCATACTTGATCAATCATGATATCCTCGTTTTTTTATTAATAATAGAGCTCCCCTTTGTGCAACCCTTTAAGCCAGCCATAATGCGTGCAGTCAGTTACGACAAAAGACATCACATTAGTTCATAAACGGCATCAGTTTTTCCTGAAAGTTCTCCGGCGTAAATGGTTTGGTGATAAAACCATTGGCACCATCAGCCATCACACTGTCAATCGTTTCCTGAGCACTTTCAGTAGAGACCATCACGATTTTCGTGTCATTACACGATGCCATCTCACGCGCCTTTTTAACCATCTCAGGACCAGTCATCTCGGGCATATTAATATCGCACAAAACGATATCCACCGGAGCGGCACCCAGTTTTTCGAGTGCTTCGGCACCATTACCAGCCTCTTCAATCTTATCAAACTCCAGCCCGGACATTCGCACGGTCCGCATAATAATTTTCCGCATCGTTGCCGAGTCATCTACAATCATTAGCGTCTTTGCCATAAGACATTCTCCAGTTTCTATTAAGATTTTACTCAAGTTATTCTATTTCTTCCCACGCTCTATTTATCGCCACTTGAACAGGCGACTTTAGAAAAACCCGGTAATTTCACTGTTTTTCATGCCCAACGTCCGAGTACACCAATTTTATCAAAATACACTTAAGTTGTGTTCCCGCGAATCGAGAACTAATATATAGATATTCAAGATTTGAGCGGCTTGTATGACTTCAGAAAACGAGCCTGTCGTTTATTCTTTTGAGGCTTTGTAACATGACCCAGCATTGTAAATTATTAGAAAAACCGGCTTTAAAGGACGAAAAACAGACTCTTTCGGATAATAGCCTTTCCGGCCAGCAGAAACGGACCAACCTTTTGTCCAAACAGCAGATTGATATCGACAAGGCGCTGGAAGACAAACTGGAAAGATCACCAATCCGCGAAATTCTAACAAAACGTGAGATACAAATACTCGAATTCATTATCGAAGGTAAAACCAACAAAGAAATCGCCCAAAAACTTTTCCGCACCCAACGCACAATCGAATATCACCGAAATCGACTCATGCGAAAGCTCGATACGCATACTACCGCCGAACTCGTTAAACGTGCAATCCTGACGGGGTTTGCCTGATTTCCACAGCCAGAGTTCTTTGCGTTAGTGATAATCGCAGCCATCCCTGATACTTTGGACGGTTAAATTGAATGACGTAAAATATCACCTAACTTCCTGTTTAATGCTATTCATGATCTCTTTCTGAATCTTTAATCTGACTTTTATCTCAAAATCACGTACTTTCCGTAATTACCTTAAGATCTTCAATTGACGAAAATGTACATTGTATGTGAATGTTACTCTAAAGAGATCTAACAAGTAGAGATTGTTCAAGGCAAAATATATGAAAGGAAGGTATTATGACACAGGCAACCGCCCAAGCTGAGCAGACCCTGAAGGCGCTCACCGACAAAGAAGGGAAATATCTGACCTTCGCACTCGGCGCCGAGGAATACGGTCTGGAAATCCTGAAAGTCCGCGAGATCATCGGACATATGGATATCACCGCCGTACCGCAAACCCCCGATTACGTCAAAGGGGTGATCAATCTGCGTGGTCAGGTCATCCCGGTCGTGGACATCCGAAGCCTCTTTGGCATGGAAACCAAAGAAATTACAGAGGAAACCTGCATCATCGTCGTCGAAGTTCTGCGTGAAAACCGGAAATTCAATACCGGCGTCGTCGTCGATCAGGTCTCAGAAGTACTCGACATTAAAGGGGAACAAATCGAGGAAGCACCGCAACTGGGATCATCCGTCAATACCGATTTCATCCTCGGCATGGGAAAAGTCAACGACG
Organism: Anaerohalosphaeraceae bacterium; assembly: GCA_963675155.1. Taxonomy (GTDB): domain Bacteria; phylum Planctomycetota; class Phycisphaerae; order Sedimentisphaerales; family Anaerohalosphaeraceae; genus 4572-13. The sequence goes on from OY775912.1 coordinate 4,657,777, forward strand.
CCGTCAAAATACTGCTTGATATCGACAAAGTTCTGGACTGTTCGGGACTCAATCAGTTTTCAAAGTCCGTAGAAAACTAATAACAGGCAGATTCAGATATACAAATCGACCAATGGGGCATTTGTATAACGCAGTACACTGTAGAGAGGATCAAAATTATGTTTAAAAGAATGAAATTGAAAACCAAATTAGTTGTCACCGGAATCTTGTTAACCGCTGTACCTTTGGTCATTTTCAGTCTTTTCATCTTAAGTCAAAATGCAAAGATGAAAGACGTTGCAGGACAGGAAAGTATTAACCTGGCCTATGCGGACCTGGACCACATGGCTCAAAACGTCTATTCAATGTGTCAGATTCATGATGAAACCAGCAGCCAAAACGGTGATGCCGCCCAGATCAGTAAAGACACCCTTCGGAATGCCATCATGTCTATTAATGTTGGTCAAACCGGTTACGTCTTTGTACTGGATAGCAAGGGAAACTACCTGATTTCAAAAGGCGGTAAACGTGACGGCGAAAGCATCTGGAACGCCAAAGACAGCAACGGCACCTTTTTTATTCAGGAACTATGTAAAAAAGCTGTCAGCTTAAATCCCGAAGACATCGGTGAGCAACGTTATTTCTGGAAAAACGAAGGGGATACCGTGGCCCGGGAGAAGATTGCACGCGTTAAGTACTATAAAGACTGGGACTGGGTCATCGGCGTTGGTTCTTACACCGATGAATTCTATGCCGCACGCGACCAAATCGCAGCGATTGGCAATAAGGGTAATGTCATCCTCGGCTCAATTTTATGTGCCGCCTTCGTTCTGGCAACAGCCGTGTGGTTTATCGTTGCCGGCGGAATCACGAAAAAGATCAACGCCATCGTCTTAGCCCTTTCAGACGGTTCCGAACAGGTCGCTTCTGCCTCCACTGAAATCAGTTCGGCTTCGCAGTCACTGGCTGAAGGAGCAACCGAACAGGCTGCCGGCCTTGAAGAAACCTCCTCGAGCCTGGAGGAGATGAGCGCAATGACCAAACAGAACGCTGACAATGCACAACAGGCCAACACGCTGGCAACACAGTCACAGCAATCAGCCCAAGACGGTGCTGAAGCAATGCAGCGAATGAGCCATGCGATTGACGATATCCAAAAAAGCTCTGATGAAACCGCCAAAATCATCAAAGTCATTGATGAGATCGCTTTCCAGACCAATCTGCTGGCGTTGAATGCAGCGGTTGAAGCAGCCCGGGCCGGTGAAGCCGGTAAAGGGTTTGCTGTGGTCGCTGAAGAAGTTCGAAACTTAGCCATGCGGTCGGCAGATGCGGCCAAAAACACAGCCGATATGATCGAAGAATCAGTCAAGAACTCCCGTAACGGCGTGGAAATTTCCAATGAAGTCAGCAAAGTACTCGAAAAGATTGTTGACGGCGTCAAAAAGACCAGCGATCTGGTCGGCGAGATTTCCGCGGCCAGTGCCGAGCAGGCACAGGGCATTGACCAGGTAAATACCGCAATCAGCCAGATGGACAAGGTTACCCAGCAAAACGCGGCCAATGCCGAAGAATCGGCCAGTGCAGCCGGTGAACTCAACGCTCAATCGCAGCAGTTGCAGTCGATTGTACAGGATCTGGTCGGACTGGTTCAGGGCAGCCGTAATACAGCCGTAAGCCATTCAACTCCGCACCGTCAAACAACAACTAGAAAACGTCCGAATCTCGGCGATCAGGCATTCCACCAGATCGCGGAAAGCAAACCGCAAAAAGCAACGGCGAAAACCAACGCATCTCCCGCGGTAACAGAAATCCCCTTTGACGATGAGGATTTCTCAGATTTTTAATGATTAACTATTTGTTGATTCAGTAATTTTTAAGTACGAAAGGAATGGTTTTCCTTTCGTACTTTTTTTTTTACACTTCGTAAATTCTAACATTTACCGCCCCCCCCTACATCTCCTTAGTTTTCACTCATCACACACAAGATGTCGTTCCCTATAATCCCTATTGTATCGGTATGAATTATTCATTGACATGAATTAGGTGATTTTCAAATAAAGATAGGTATGTTTACCGACGACATATTGGGTACTTGCAGAAGAGAAGGCTATTAAGAAGGTTAATTATTACTTCTTAAGCAATGCTAATTGAGATCTTAGAATTGTGAAAGGAAGTGTACCATGTCACAAACAGCAAAAGAAAGCCGGCAGACGCAGCATACACCCGCTGAGAAAGAAGGCAAGTATCTGACCTTTGCTTTAGGCGCCGAGGAATACGGCCTGGAAATTTTGAAAGTCCGTGAAATTATCGGCTATATGGACATCACCGCCGTTCCACAGACACCCGGATATGTTAAAGGTGTCATTAATCTGCGCGGCCAGGTTATTCCGGTTGTCAATATCCGCACCTTGTTCGGTATGGAGACAAAAGACATCACCGAAGAGACCTGTATCATCGTCGTTGAAGTACAACGAAACAATCGCACCTTCAGCACCGGTGTCGTTGTTGATCAGGTTTCGGAAGTATTAGACATTGACGGCGATGTCATCGAAGAGGCTCCGCAACTGGGCTCATCGGTGAAGACCGATTTCATTCTCGGAATGGGCAAAGTCAATGACACTGTCAAAATCCTGCTCGATATCGATCGGGTTTTGGACTGTTCGGAATTGGAGCAATTTGAGTCAACTGAAAACTAACATTAAAATGGAAGGAAGCAATATGTTTAAGAATCTAACGATCGGAAAAAAAATTACATTTGGATTTGGACTGGTTTTGGCGGGACTGGCGGTGATTGCAAGTTGGTCGATTCTGGGTATTGGCGGCATTGTTGGCAATGCCTCGGAAGTCATCAGCGGCAATCAACTCCGCGGCGATATGACGCAGCGTGAGCTGGATCATCTGAACTGGTCCAACCAGGTAACCGAGTTTTTAAACAATGATGAGGTAACAACCCTGAACGTCCAGACAGATCCTCATCAATGTGCATTTGGAAAATGGTACTACAGCGAAGACCGCAAACATGCCGAAGCAACGGTGCCGGCCATCGCCGCTGATTTGAAAGATATTGAACAGTGGCATAACAAACTGCATGTCTCGGCCGAAGAGATCAGTTCATGTTTCTGCCAGGCTGATCTTTCATTGAGTGCCCAACTGCAGCAGAAAAAAGTCGATCACCTCATGTGGGCACATAAAGTCAAGGATGTTTTCGTCGACACCTCGATTGCCAAAGCTGACGTCCAGACCGATCCTCGCCAATGTGCGTTCGGCAAGTGGTATTACTCTGAGCATGTGCAGCAGCTTCGCAAGCAGGATGCGGAGTTCGACCAGATTTGCATAGCCATCGAGGAGCCCCACCGAAAACTGCATGAAAGTGCGATTCACATCAACACATTGCTGGCTGAAGAGAAGCGTGACGAAGCTGCCACATATTATATGGCCAATACCAAGCCGCTGGCTTATGACGTCTGTAGCGAAATCGACCAGCTTATCGCACATAATGACAAGCAGATCGCGGGTATGCAGCAAGCCTTTAAAGTCTATGCCACCCAAACCAAGCCCTGCCTGGAACAGGTCCAGAAACATTTGGGTTCTGTTCGTGAAATTGTCAAAGAAAACGTGATGACCGACAAAGAAATGCTGCATCGCGCCACCACCACGCGATGGGGGGTGATGCTGGTCAGCGCAATCTCAGCCATTATCGGTATTCTGGCAGCGGTTACAATTACTCTCAGTATTAAAAAGCTGCTCACACGCATCGTTAATGGCCTGTCCTCCGGCGCCGAACAGGTTGCGGCCGCTTCCAGTCAGGTCTCCGGCGCGTCGCAATCCTTGGCGGAAGGTGCCACCGAGCAGGCGGCGGGACTGGAAGAAACCTCTTCCAGTCTGGAAGAGATGTCTTCGATGACCAAGCAGAACGCTGACAATGCCCAACAGGCAAATACACTCGCGGCCGAATCGCAGAAATCGGCCCAGGCAGGCTCCGATGCAATGCAGCGGATGAGTCAGGCGATTGATGACATTCAGAAAAGCGCTGATGAAACCGCTAAGATCATCAAGGTTATTGACGAGATTGCGTTCCAGACCAATCTGCTGGCACTCAATGCCGCTGTCGAAGCCGCTCGTGCCGGCGAGGCCGGTAAAGGATTTGCCGTGGTCGCCGAGGAAGTCCGTAATCTCGCAATGCGAAGTGCAGAAGCAGCCAAAAATACGTCCGGCATGATTGAGGAATCCGTCAAGAATTCGCGAAATGGCGTAGAGATTTCAAGTGAAGTCAGCAAAGAACTCGATAAGATCGTCACCAGCATTCAGCAAACCGGTCATCTGGTCGATGAAATTTCCGCCGCCAGTGCCGAGCAGGCTCAGGGCATCGATCAGGTCAACACGGCCGTTAGCCAGATGGACAAGGTCACCCAGCAGAACGCGGCCAATGCCGAAGAGTCAGCCAGTGCCTCCGAAGAACTCAGTGCACAGGCCGAGCAAATGCAGGCCATCGTCCACGAACTGGTCCGATTGGTTAACGGGACGAAAAATGTACAGAAAACCCGCTCTGCTGCAAAGACGAAAAAAGTCAATCTCGGCGATCAGGCATTTCATCAGATCGCTCAAGGAAAAGCCAAAAGACCGACAAAAGCAGCAACGGCGGCAACGGAAATCCCATTTGACGAAGAGGATTTTTCGGAATTTTGATGCATTGTAACGCTGTTTTGAAATGACAGCTTAAAGGCATGGAAGGAGCACAACTCTTTCCGTGCCTTTCTCAGTACCTATAATCGCCCCGTTTACGATACCGAGCCCCTGCATCAATCAGGTAATTACCGAAATAAAGTTAGGTACAATTACTGACGATCTGTTAGCGTATAGTTTTGATTGTCATCTCTAAAATGAGTCAGCCCCCTTTCGGCTGGCAAGTACCGGAAATGATGGAAAAGTAATCGAATATGAAAGGAAGATATTATGTCACAGGCAACCGCCCAAGCTGAGCAGACCCTGAAGGCGCTCACCGACAAAGAAGGGAAATATCTGACCTTCGCACTCGGCGCCGAGGAATACGGCCTGGAAATCCTGAAAGTCCGCGAGATCATCGGACATATGGATATCACCGCCGTACCGCAAACCCCCGATTACGTCAAAGGGGTGATCAATCTGCGTGGTCAGGTCATCCCGGTCGTGGACATCCGAAGCCTCTTTGGCATGGAAACCAAAGAAATTACAGAGGAAACCTGCATCATCGTCGTCGAAGTTCTGCGTGAAAACCGGAAATTCAATACCGGAGTCGTCGTCGATCAGGTCTCAGAAGTGCTCGATATTAAAGGGGAACAAATCGAGGAAGCACCGCAATTGGGATCATCCGTCAATACCGATTTCATCCTCGGCATGGGAAAAGTCAACGACGCCGTCAAAATACTGCTCGATATTGACAAAGTTCTGAATTGCTCCGGGCTCAACCAGTTTGCAAAGTCCGTAGAAGATTAAAGATCAATTGAATCATTATAAAGTAAAGAACTTTATAAGAGAAAGGGAAAATCATGGTTATCAAGCACAAAATCGGACTCATCGGTATTATACCGGTCGTCGCAATTATCCTTCTTGTTACATTTTGCTGGCAGGTACTCAGCTACTCTTCCGGACAATTCGATGAAATCGTCAACAACCAGTTTGTTTCGCTGATTGATGACGATATTACACCATTGATTAATGAAACGTTATTACCGCTAATCAATGAAGATGTCAAAAATTTGAATGAAATGCAAAACAGCATCCGTTTGATGCTGGAAGCCGACCGTGATGCGCATCAGGCTGTCATTGCTGAAAAGCAGGCCATCGAAACGTCAGGAGATAAATTTGCTGCCGCCGATAAAACGAATTCAGACAATATCGGCCAAGCTCAAACACGCATGAAAAAAGCGTCTGAAGCATTTCATACCCAAGAATCCAAAACATTATACAGTGCTTTTGAAAAAGATTTCGTGGTCTGGGAGCAGGAAAGCCGCAAGGTCATCGAAATGGCCGGTTCGCCGGATAAAAAAGAATTGGCTCGCGAATCCAGCGATACCGGTGCGGCCGTTCAGACGTTTGATACCATGCGGGATAAGATCGACCAACTTCAGGGAATGATCCAGGGCGAAATCGAACTGACCATGCAGAATATCGATGCTCAGAAAGCACTCGCAAATGAAAAAGAGCAAGATGTCAATGACCACAAAGAAGAAGCGCTGGTGATGACGAGTGACGTGCAAAAAGCAATCAGCCGCGCAATCGTTATTTTTGTTAGCATTAGTGTTATTTGTGCAAGCGTTGTAGGTACATTGGCGTTCATGTTCAGTCGTTCGATCCTGAAGCCTCTTCGCGGGATTATCGTTCGGCTTTCCGGTGCATCCGAGAAAATCAATGACTCTTCGGATCAGGTTTCATCCGCTTCGCAATCGCTGGCTGAAGGCGCCACCGAACAAGCCGCGGGCTTGGAGGAAACGTCCTCAAGTCTTGAAGAAATGTCCTCCATGACCAAGCAAAACGCCGACAATGCTCAGCAGGCTAATACGCTGGCTTCGGAATCACAGAAATCCGCTCAGGCCGGTGCTGAAGCAATGCAGCGAATGAGCCTTGCAATTGATGATATCCAGAAAAGCTCTGACGAAACCGCCAAGATCATCAAGGTCATTGACGAGATTGCGTTCCAGACCAATCTACTGGCATTGAACGCCGCGGTCGAAGCCGCCCGTGCCGGTGAAGCCGGAAAGGGATTTGCTGTTGTAGCCGAAGAAGTTCGAAACCTGGCCATGCGGTCGGCAGATGCAGCCAAGAACACGGCCGATATGATTGAAGAATCAGTCAAGAACTCCCGCAACGGTGTGGAAATTTCTAATGAAGTCAGTAAAGTACTTCAGGAAATCGTTGACAGCGTTAAAAAGACCAGCGATCTGGTCGGCGAGATTTCCGCGGCCAGTGCCGAGCAGGCACAGGGCATTGACCAGGTCAACACGGCCGTTAGCCAGATGGACAAAGTTACCCAGCAAAATGCCGCGAACGCTGAGGAGTCAGCCAGTGCGGCCGGTGAACTCAATGCTCAATCGACACAGATGCAGCAAATTGTGCTGGACCTGAGTTCGATGGTTGGCAACTTCAAAATGAAGTCATCGACAAAGCAGAACCACAATAAGTCTGCTCCTAAAATGCATAACGGCGACATGGCATTTCACCAAATCGCTCAAAGCCAGAAAACAAAGTCGCCGAAAGTTGCTGCCGCAGCCACTGAAATCCCATTTGATGACGGGGATTTTTCAGATTTTTAATAGCCATCATTGATTAAGTACACCTCTTGATTTTAAGGTACGCAAGGAATTTCCTTCCCTGCGTACCTTTTTTTATATACACCTCATAACTGCCCAACTTTACATATAAATCCTGAAATCAGGTACTTCCCGAAATTAATGCGATAGGTATAACTACCGATTCACTATTAGTTATATCCTATTGGTATGATATTTTCATATGTAAATTGTCGTCTTTTTGTTGATCTGATAGAGGGATATCAAGGCAAGTCTCTATCACGTCAGCATTAATGAGTCCTTGCTATTTCTTAGCTATAATCTGTTAAAAAGATTTGCCATGAAAGGAAAGTTCAATAATGCGAGAACGACTATTATTTTTTTGTTTGGCTGCATCTTTTCTGTGTGCTGATTCTTTGGCCACAGAAGAGGATTCGTTCCGTGACGCGCTTGCTGACAGCGGGATTGACGTGGGCTTTGGCGTCACCAGTGTGTACCAGCGAAATGTCAAGGGCGGCCAGAGTACCAATGACCGTAAAGGCGAGTTTGCCGGCAGCTATGATGTGGAGTTGACTGCTGACCTGGAACGTCTGCTGGGCATTGAAGGAACCCTGTTCATTCACGGTGAAGGCGGCTGGACCGATTCGGAAGGCATCGACGGCGTGACCGCCGGCAGCTACTTTGGCGTCAACGCCGACGCCGGCGGCAACCGGTCGCTGGATATTGTCGAGCTGTTTTATGAGGTCGGTTTGACCGATCAGCTCACATTGACCATCGGTAAGATTGACTTTACCGGCTACTTCGACGCCAGTGCCTATGCCAACGACGAAGCCACCCAGTTTCTCAACGGCGCACTGGTCAACAATCCGACGATTCCGTTTCCCGACTACAGCCTTGGGGTGATTTTGACGTATGACATTTCAGATAACTGGTACCTGATGGGCGGCGTCGCCGACGCACAAGCCGACGGTCGCGAAACCGGTTTCAACACCGCGTTTCATGATGAGGACTATTTCTTCTACATCTTGGAAACCGGCATCACCACGGCAAAAGAATCCGTCAATGGCGATCTGGAAGGCGTCTACCGCTTTGGCGTCTGGAACGATCCGCAGCCGAAGGCACATTCCGATGCCTCCAAAGAGTATCGCGACGACATCGGTTTCTACGTCAGTGCCGATCAGATGCTGACAAAGGAAAACAACGACCCCGAAGACACACAGGGGCTGGGCGTTTTCTTCCGCTGCGGCTATGCCGAGGACAAACGCAATGACATGGAACATTTTTACAGCTTCGGTGCACAGTATCAGGGCCTGATTGACGGCCGCGACAGTGATGTACTGGGCGTCGGGTTTGCGAATGGTTCGTTCAGCGACAAGGCCTCGACGACCTATACCAAGAACCACGAAGGCGTCATCGAAGCCTACTACAGCATTGAATTAACCGAGACGGTTTACCTGACTCCGGATGTGCAGTACGTCATCAATTCCGGCGGTGTCAACACCTCCGACGCACTCCTGGCCGGAATCAGAATGCAGGTCGATTTCTAATCAACCGAGAAGAAAACTCATATTTCAACACAGGAGAAATACATGTTTAAGAACGTAAAACTGTCAACAAAGATTGTCATTGGTTTCGCAACTCCGCTGGTTATGATCGCGATAATCGCAACCGCTATTTTTGTCGTCGTAAGCAATGTGCAGCACAATGCAGCTCTTGCCAAAGATGAAAGTGCCGCATTCGCGAACATCGCTCATCAAATGAAACTTGACTCGGTACAGATCCAGCAGTGGCTGTCGGATATCTCCGCAACACGGGCACAGGATGGGCTTGACGATGGCTTTGATGAAGCCCAGGCCAGTTATGACTCATTTCTTTCCGGATTGTCCAAATTCGAAGAAATGTTCACGGAAGAAAACGACACTGCCGGCCTTAAAAAAGTAAAAGAGCTGAAGAGTGCAATTTCAAATTACTATAAAGTCGGCAAAACTATGGCCCAGGCATATATTGACGGCGGACCGGAAGCGGGTAATCAAACAATGGCTCAATTTGACACCGCAGCCGCTAATATGACAACAGCTCTGGACCCGTTTGTTACATCGCAAATAGAAGAACTGAATGAAGCGATGAGCACCATTGTGCTTTCGACCGGGGTACTTCGGCTTACCGTGGCGGTTGCCAGTATTATTGCATTGGCTCTTGGAATCCTATTGGCCTGGACGATTACCCGGTCGATCACAAAGCCGATCAATCGGATTATTGCCAGCCTCGGTAACGGTGCCGATCAGGTCGCCGCTGCTTCCGGTCAAGTTTCTTCGGCCTCGCAATCATTAGCTGAAGGCGCAACTGAGCAGGCCGCGGGGCTGGAAGAAACTTCTTCCAGTCTGGAAGAAATGTCTTCAATGACCAAGCAGAATGCCGACAATTCTCAGCAGGCTAACATGCTTATGGAACAGGCCAATAAGGTCGTCCATGAAATGTCACAGGCGACTCAGGAAATGTACACATCAATTATCGACATCAAAGCCAGTGCCGATGAAACTGCCAAGATCAACAAAGTTATTGATGAGATCGCCTTCCAGACCAATCTGTTGGCCCTGAACGCCGCGGTCGAAGCCGCCCGCGCTGGAGAAGCCGGTAAAGGTTTTGCCGTTGTCGCCGAGGAAGTACGTAATCTGGCAATGCGGTCAGCCGATGCGGCTAAGAATACCGCTGATTTGCTGGACGGTTCTCAGCGAAAAGCTGAAAATGGCGTGCATGTCGTCGAACAGGTCAAAGCCTCATTGGAACAAACCGAACAAAATGCCGGCAAGGTTGCCAGTTTGATCGGTGAAATTGCCGCCGCCAGTGCCGAGCAGTCTCAAGGTATTGGCCAAGTTAATACCGCCGTGGCTCAGATGGACAAGGTCACCCAGCAGAACGCCGCCAACGCCGAAGAATCCGCCAGTGCCTCCGAAGAACTCGGTGCACAGGCAGAGCAAATGCAGGCGATGGTAGGCGAACTGGTCAAGTTGGTCAGCGGCACAACAAATGTACAGACAAACCGCCCTGTCTCGAGGGCGAAAAAAGTGAATCTCGGCGATCAGGCGTTCCACCAGATTGCTCAACGACAGTCGGCAAAGGCACCAAAAGCCGCCTCAGCAGCAGTCACTGAAATCCCTTTCGACGAAGGGGATTTTTCAGATTTTTAATAGCCATCATTGATTAAGTACACCTCTTGATTTTAAGGTACGCAAGGAATTCCCTTCCCTGCGTACCTTTCTTTTGTGCTTATAAAAGCACTTTTTATCTAAAAAAATACAGATATCAGGTATTTTCCGAAATAACCACCCGATTGGATATTGTCGATAAAACAAAGGCGTTACCGGATAATAACGACTTGTCTCAATTACTGTTAAGTTATCCGCTTTTAACTTACTAATTTATAGAACCATTTAAGACAAAATGGTCGCACCCTGATGATGAAACCAGTAACAATTGAACTTTTAGACGAATCAAAGCCGCCTAAGGCCTGCGGTACCGGTACGTTTCAAATCCTCGATATGAGTATTGATATTGGGCCGAAACGCATCCCCTTGCGAATTTCAGTCCCGGACCAAGAGGCCCGACTATCTGACATTGTCCCCCTGGCACAGGCAATTTGCACTCGATTTACAGAGGAAGTCATACAGTCGCTTGATACGCCGATTGCCTGTAAAAAAGGATGCCCGGCCTGTTGCCACTATCTGGTGGCTCTATCGACACCGGAAATCTATTATCTACAGGAAATGCTGACACAAATGTCTAAAGAGTATCACGTGTCTATCTTACAGTCCTGTCTTAAATCAGCGAAGAAAATCCTCCGTAACAATGCTGAAAAACCGGAAATGTCGGAAAATACGGAGCTAAATCTAATCAGTCGCTGGTATGAAGGCCTCAACTTGCCCTGCCCATTTTTATCGGTCAAATCATGCGATATTTATGAACATCGACCTTTGGCCTGCCGAGAATACATGGTAACAAGTTCTTCGATGTACTGCCAAAGCGGCCATGAAATCGAGCCGGAAGTCGTAACACTTCCGGTCAGTATCCTCGAAGCATTGGGGCAACTGGCCGCGGAATTCGAGCAATCGGAGGTTGAAGCGGTCATCCTTCCCCTGGCATTCATCAGTACCGATAACTATCTTGAGCGTTCAGGACGTACCTGGCCGGCCATTGAGCTGGTCCAACGATTCGTCAAGATTATCGAGGAACTAGCGGTACGCCGTTGTCAACCACAGACCGCCTGATTCTTTTTCGGGTCATAGAGCTTCGCATAGACAACTCTAACACGCTTTATTAAAGAGACTTAGCAATACCCCCAAACGGCACCTTAAGAAGACACTAAAAAACCCAACACCATTCATTGAACGATGTTGGGTTATTGTGCTTAAATTGGCGTTTTTACGTCAAAACAGAGCTTCTTCTATTATACTCCGAATTTCACGATATTTTCAGCGGCTTTGCGAATGTTTTCAGGACTGTCAAGTTGACCTGAAAGGATCAACTGACGGGCTCTCTCGACCGCACCAGCATCCTCAGCAGTCGCTTGCTGAGCTTGTTCGATCACAGCTTCATGACTGACCTGAAGCGACGCATCCGCTGTATTATTCTTCGATACCCCACTGGAGTCTGCCTGTTTTGCAGTAACCTCTTTGAGGAGATCAGCAACTGGATTGTTATTTACTTTGTTTATCATAATGTCTTCCCTCTAAGACTAACAGTTTCATTTTCGTTATCCACTGTTCTTCTCGCAGATTTTGGGAAAAACTTAATCTTTTTCATTAAATTTTCCGACTTTTTTTTAAAGATCCTTCTTTTGTGGGCCGATAAAATGCATCTTAGTCCAAAATCGAGTTATTCACCTCCGGAACAAAGGTTCCAGCGGTCTCATAAGCAACAAATTTGATAAATTTCAACGAACTGACAAATCCCAGTTGGGCACTTGGAGTTTCAGGGCCAATCACGCTCAGTTTTTTCGTACCGACCACCAAATCGCCATAGTATTTTCGCATCCTGTGGCCGGTGGTTTTATCGGTTGTATCCCAGACCTGTTCCATCGCCCAGAGCAACTGGCCATCTGTCAGATCGACCATTCGCAATTGCAATGCAATGGACATGTGCGGATACGGTTTATAGCTGGTCACTGAGCCAATTAAGACCCCATCGCATTTGAGGGTATTTCGCATCTCCAATAATTGCTCAAACGTATACGAAGCATCCTGCCTTAGCTGCATGCTTCGCCATTCCGGGTCATTTTCAGCAACGAACTTCACGCCGAACATCTGTTTCTTCTGTAATTCCTGAAACAGTGCGGTGGACATGTCCAACGAGATTTCGTGGAAGCCCGTTTCGTTGCCCAGCTCCACCAGTGCAATCCGCCCCAGTGAACTGATGTCTTTATCGGGAGTCAAATAGTAGTTCAGCGGGGTTTCATACGGCTCATAGATCTCACAACCAGCGAAGCCCAACAACAGCACTAATAATATTACGTAACAACACTTCACAAGAACACCTTTTCTGCTTAACGATTCCCATTCGGTTCATTCGCGGATTGAGTCGCTGCACCCGCACCAGACGGTGTGTTGATAACCATTTCTTCACCCCCCAGTACCCGAAGGATTTTCAGCAATGCTTCAAGCTGAATTTTATCGGCCTGGCGGATTTCCTCACGGAATCCCAGGACGTCGGTTTTCCAGTTGTTCAGCTCGATACGCATTTCGACCAACAAATCGTTGGCTTCGGCCAATTCCTTGCGAGCCTGTTCGGCCTCGGGCAAAATTTTAGCGATCTGCTCTTTCAGTTCAGCATTCTCCACAGCCAGCTTTTCTTTCGCCACCTGCAACCCAGCCATCTCTTCTGATAATGCCGCAAATTTCTTGGACAATTCAATCGCCGAATCCAACGCGCTTTGGCCCGTAGCGGGATTCTGAAATCGCGTCGGGTCCGAAATTTCCCTTTGCTGCGACACAGCAGGAGGCGCTGACAATGGCTCAGAATGAGTAACCGAATTTGACGGTTGGCTCATTTCCATGCATCCGGTCAACATCAACATAACCGGAAGGGTCAACAGAGCATATAGATAATATCGTTTCATTATTGTGTCTCCCAATATTTTGAGATTTATCGATACCGTGTCAATTTTCATTAAAAGCCGCATTTGACAAGCGTTTTTTGGCCGCAGGCACACACCACTTCAATCACCGCGTATTCGGGACAGGTCTCGATCACCCGGGCCTGCGGAGCGGCTGCGACCGCGGTCGTCGGTGAAGGTCCGCTGGCCGCTGCGGGGCGAGGCTGCTGATCAAGATCAAGGCGAAACTGGCCTTCCATTGTAACGTTACCGGCTTTTAAAACCTGTCCTGCGACTTTTCCCATTCTATGATTCCTGAGCTATTAATGCAATTATAACTTTATAATTCATCCTGCGACACATTGATCACGCCATTGAGATCCGGCCTCTTTCAGGATCGGCCGGGGCGACACAACAGCGATTCGTCATTCAGGCACAAAAATCGATGATATGCTCATCCGGGTCCTCGGAGGGGACGTCTCTGTGAACATCATCCTCAACGGACTTGACAAGCTCATCCTCTAATACGTTATCCTCTGTCTGGCGTTTTGACTGCGGTTTCTTATGTTTTTTCTTATCCTGGTTGCCTTTTGACGCATTCACCCCGGCGACATTGGTCAAGCCCTGAATCGGCTTAATTACAGTGTAATCATTCTCCGCCATCTTTCCACTGTCCTAATTTAACAGACAAACTGAATAATGCTTTCGCGTGCAACTGACTGACACGCGGCTCCGTTATATTAAAGACCTCGGCAATCTGCTTCATCGTCAGTTCTTGCTGATAATACAGTACAATAATTTGCCGCTGTCTTTCATCCAATTCCGTGATCGCTTCGGTCAACTGCCCAATGAGTTCGGCTTTTTCAATCCGGGCCGAAGGGCCGGGAGCATCATCCGCCATCAGCGACGACCCCAGCAGTGACATCTCTTCGGAAGCACCGTCGATGGACACAAAGTGTTTGGCGCGGGCATTCTCAAATGTTTTATACAGTTTATCGACCGTAATGTGCAGTTTTTGGGCAAGTTCTTCGTCACTGGGGACAACGCCTTTTTCTTCCGTCAGATCAATACGCAGTTTCGCGGCCTCACGGATCTGCTTATTGACCGCCGCAGGAACAAAAGACTGGCTTTTGAGTTCATCCAAAACCGCCCCCCGGATACGGATGTAGGCATACGTCTTGAATTCAGCCTCCCTGGACGGATCGTAATCGCGTGCGGCTTTGATTAAACCGACCGTTCCGGCTGAAACCAGGTCTTCAATCGACAGTGACGGCTGCAAATACGTCACCGTGCGATTGACGATTTTATGCACCATCGGAAGGAACTCTGTGATCTGATCGTCGTCGATGCAGCGCGGCTTTTGATCGCTGTAGGCGTTCATCGCAGCCATCTTCAGACCCGATTGTTCGCAGTCCTTCTGTTGGGCACACATTGTATTCGTTTCAGCCTGCACTTACGTCTCCATTTTGTTGGTTCAACTTTGCCCGCACCATCGCTTCAATCAGAATACGATTGATCATTCTCACCACGAACGATGCCGCTATGTACGTCACCACCGCCCCGATCAACGCTCTTTTACAGCAGGTAAAAGGCGTCAAACCGGCAATCCATCCAATCACGGAAATGATGAAAAAGAATAGAACCGAAAAACTAATTGAAATTGATTTCACATGGAACGGCATAACACTCCATAACCTTTTTATTCATCAGATCAACTGGATTAAGCGCCAACAAGTTCTTTTTGCGGCTGTTTCTGGTTTGCATTCTGCATGGCCACCGTCTCAACCGGCTCAACATCCGTGCCGGGTACGATTTCATCATAAGCAACAACCGGCAGCATCGGCACCGCCTGTGACAGCATCGTCGCCAGGCTAAAACGTAACCGGGAATCACACAACAGCACCGCCATCTCAACACCCTTGTCGGTGGCGGCTTTCCAGGCCCTTACAACCCGGCTGGTAATCTCCATAATAACCTCCGCCGGCAGATTCAGATTCAGCGTTTCACCTTCCTGACGCAAGCTGGAGGTCATCTGATACTCCAACGCCGGATCAAGTGTAAGGGCCAGAATCTTACCATTGGCATTTTGATATTGCGAAGTAATCGTTCGACGCAAGTGCTTACGTGCCATTTCGGTTAAAATATCAGCATTCTTTGTCTTGGCCGCATACTCACCCAATGCCTCCAAAATCGTTGCCAACTCCCGGATCGGAATCGTGTTTTTCAGCAGATTTTTCAATACCCGCTGCAGGACGCCAATGGGAACCAAATCGCCCACCACATCACCGACCAATGAAGGTTGTGTCTTTCGCAGTCGGTCCACCAACATTTGCACGTCGTCGCGGGTTAGCAACTCATGCGCATATTTCTTCAAGGTTTCCGACAAATGTGTAATGAAGACCGACTCCGGATCAATCACGGTATAGCCGCTCAATTCGGCCATTTCCTTGTTTTCTTCGGTAATCCACAAAGCGGGCAAGCCATACACCGGTTCGTTGGTTTCAATGCCTTCGACTTTAACCTGGACAGCGCCGGAATCCATCGCCAAAAACATACTCGGCTCCAGCTTGCCTTTCGCCACGGCATGGTCAAAGATGCGAATTTCATAGGAACTCGGCGATAGATCAATATTGTCTTTCAGGCGGACCAGCGGCATAATCAGACCAAGCTGCTGGGCAAAACGCCTTCGCAATGCGCCGATACGGTCGAAAATCGTACTGTCTTTCCGCGGATCAACGATACTGATCAGCCGCACACCGACATGGACGGAAATTTTGTCCATATCCAGCAGTTCTTCCACCGGTTGTTTTTGCTCTTTTGACTTTTTGACAGCCTCTTCATTCGTAATCGCCGGTTCTCTTTCAGCTTTAGCAATCATCCGGCCGCCAAAGGCGGTACCGGCGGCCAGCAGGAAGAACGGAACCATCGGCAGGCCCGGCACAAATCCGATCGCGGCGATAATCACCGATGTGATCATCAGCGGCTGAGAGTTTTTCAGGAACTGCTTGGTAAGGTCCTGGCCAACACTGTGGCTGGAAGAAATTTTGGTGACCAGAAAACCGGAACTGATGGAGATAATCATCGACGGAATCTGGCTGACCAGGCCGTCACCAATCGACAGAACCGAATAGGTTTTCATGGCCGTCGTTAGATCCATGCCGCGGGAATAGCCCATCGCGATACCGCCGAGGATATTGATTACAGTAATGATGATACCGGCTTTGGCGTCACCGCGGATAAACTTACTGGCACCATCCATCGCCCCGTAGAATTCACTTTCCTTGATGATTTTGCCGCGACGTTCATTGGCCTGGGCTTCGGTAATAGCCCCGGCATTCAGATCCGCATCAATGGCCATCTGTTTACCGGGCATGGCATCCAATGTAAAACGAGCAGACACTTCACTGATACGCTCAGCACCCTTGGTGACCACGATGAACTGAATAATGAATAAAATGGCAAAAATAACCAGACCAATGACAAAACTGCCGCCGGCAACAAAATCACCGAACGTCTGGATAATCTTACCGGCCTGGCCCTGTGTAAGAATCAACCGGGTGGACGCAACGTTCAGCGAAAGTCGAAACAGGGTGACCATTAACAGCAACGAAGGAAATGTTGATAATTCTAACGCTTCTCTCGAAGAGACGGTAATAATCAGCACTGCGACGGCCAACGAGATACTGCATGCCAGCAGCATATCCAGCAAACCCGAAGGCATCTGGATGAGCAGTGTTGCAAGAATCACAACCAACGCCACCGCAAAAATGATATTGCTGCGTGATGCCATCGAGGCTTGCAATTCTGTCGGCTTAACTTTGTCAGAAGCTGCCATTTATATCATATCTCCGAAACAAATCGTTGTGTCGTTTATATTATTCTTCAGCATCCGGCTGACTGCTGAGGATTTCCGTAATCCGTACCGCAAAATGATCATCAACCACAACGACCTTCCCGGTCGCAAAGCGACTGTCTTTTAAGTACAGTTCAACCGGCATGTCAATTGATTGATCCAGTTTCAACACTGAACCGGGACTTAACTGCAGCAGCCGCTGAATGGGGATTGCCGTCTTGCCCACACAAACGGTAACCGGCACTTCCATATCCAGTAGAATGTCAATACTGGTCCCCGCACCGCCGGCACCGGTATCCGCTGCATCAGGGAATTCCACGGATTGTACCTGCTGGGCGTCAGTTGTTTCTTCTGTTGCGACTGCTGTTTCACTCATATTTCTTTTCCTCAGAACGCTTGAATGTTAAAACGTTAATTTTCAATCACACGGCTATACGACTGAGACCGCATAATGGCCTTCAAACTGCGCCATTCGACCGGCTCGAAACGCCCTGCCGTTAATCAGCAACGAAACCGGTTCGGTCACTTTCTTATCAAGAATCAAAATATCATCAACCTCTAAACTCATAATGGCCCCGAAGTCAACTTTCACCTTCCCTAACTCGGCAGTAATCGACACGGGAATATCATGGATATGTTCCATGACAATGCCCTTGATCTGTTCACTGGACAGCACCGGTTTGTCACCGGCATCGGTTTTCCCCGCAACGGTCTCCAGTTGACCGCAACTGACAATGTAAGAAGCCAGATAGCCGCTTTCGGCATCGGGGGTTTTAGCCTCAACGGTTATTTTATAGAGCGAATCATCATCGGCCCATTCAATCGGAAATTGCCCTGCTGCGATCTGGCCGGCCGGCTGCAAAGCTCCGTTGTAAACAGCGGCAAAGGCATTCGTCAAGTTGCCGGCAATGTCCAACAGAAGCGACTCTTCCAATGACGAAAGCTGGCGATCCGGTTCTGCATCGGCCTCTTCGCCGCCCAGCAATTGCGCCGTCCAGGCCATCGCAGAAGCACGAGGCATGGAAATGATTCCGAATGAATCGTCCGGATTGGCGCCAAACGCAATCGCATAATCACTGGACTCAGTGTCAGGTTGAATGATCTCAGCAGAAAAATATTGACCGGCCGACACAACGGACACTTCGATATCGCCATTAAACAGCCGGGAAAATGATTGGCTGCACTGGTCCGCAACCTGCCGGGTAAAATCAGTCAGACGCCCGCATTGATCCATGTTGAAATACTGGCATTGACGCCAATTGTATTCAGGTGCATTCAGATCGGCGCTGGTATCTTCCTGTGAGCGAACGCCCACTGCCGCCAGCAACTGCTGGATCTTTCCTTTGCTTAACTTGTCTGCCGCTGAGGAGGTCATTGAATATTGAATTCCCGAATAAGAGTTCGTTTGATCATCGGTTTGGCTTCTGGAAACAGAATTTCATTAAAGGCATCGGTAATTTGTGCCAAAATGTGATTCATGTCCTTTTCATCTTCCATCTGATCGAGTGACAAGCCTTTAAAATATAGATTCAGCCAATTGGTCAGAAGCGGTTCTTTCTTGACAATCAGTGTTCCGGCCTCTTCCTCGATCAGGTCGGCATCTATTTCCAGAATCAGGCCCACGCGTACAAAACGTGTTGCACCCGGTTCGTCCGGATTAACCACAACGGAAGCCAATTTGTCGAAATACCAGGTGTCCTGAGACTTGGTTTCTGCCGCAGCATCTGTTTTAAGCGCCGAATCCGTCTCCGTTTGAGCCGTGGCCGGCTGCTGCTTTCCATCCGCCACCGGCTCAGGTTCGGTTGAACCCGCAACTAACCGTCCCACCACAAAACCGGACCCGGAAAGCCCCAGGATCACAACAACCATAATGATCCACGTCACAATACCGATCTTGCCGTCATCCGACGCTTTCTTTTCTTCTTTGGTTTTCTCTTGTTCCTTGTCTGCCATTTCCCTTATTCCTATTTCCTAAGAATTCCGTTTACGCGAGTTGCAAATTATCCTGCTGACGGTATTGGCGTACTTTTCCACGCAGCGTACGGTCGCTAATCCCCAGTATTCGTGCTGCTTTCGCCTGATTGCCATCAGTTTGTTCCAATGTCTCTAAAATCGCCTGCCGTTCAACCTCCACCAGCGGCAAACCGCTGGCCCGTGAATCTGACGAGTTGTCATGGTCCATGAACAAGCTGCCCCGCTGCGGCCGCGGCTGGAGTTCGTCAAACAGCCATGATGTATCAGCCAGCGATAGGGTTTCACCTGTCCCGAGGATCAATGAGGTACGAACCACATTTCTCAATTGACGAATGTTTCCGGGCCAGTTGTATTTCGCAAATATATCCATCATCTCCGGCGACAATTTTGTAATCTGGCGTTGGGCCTGCCGTGCATACTGATTGACAAAGTACCACACCAAGTCAGACAGGTCATCTCTTCGCTGAGCCAGCGGCGGCACCACCAGCCGCACTCCACACAGACGATAGTACAGATCCTGACGGAATCGGCCCTCGGCAACTTCTTCGGCCATGTCCTTGTTGGTCGTACTGACGATACGTACATCCACGCAGACCGTATCGTCACCCCCGACACGTTCAAAATCCTGTTGTTCGAGGACACGCAGCAATTTGGCCTGAAATTTAATCGGTGTTTCGGTAATTTCGTCCAACAGCAGTGTTCCGCCGTGAGCCCGTTCAAAGCGGCCCTTTCGTTGACTGTGGGCGCCGGTGAAAGCACCCTTTTCATGACCAAACAATTCACTTTCCAGCAGGGAGTCGTTTAGTGCGGCACAATTGACCTGCACATACGGCCCATCCACGCGTCGGCTGTGGTCGTGAATCAGCGATGCGATTAATTCTTTGCCGCTTCCGCTTTCACCGCACACCAGAACCGGTACCGATGTCGGAGCAATCTTTTTGGCCAGTTCAATCGTTTGGGTCAACTTGGCGCTTTTGCCGACAATGCGATATTGACCGGCTTTTTCAGCAACCGATACGTCCTGATTGGGCAGCAGTCGATCCAGCAAAGCACCGACCTTCACGCCGTCCAGAGGTTGAGTCAGAAAATCACAACAGCCAACCTGAATCGCCTTGACAGCCACTTCAAGGATTAAATGGTCCGCACGGTCGCCCTTTGCCATCATCACAACCGGCATTTCAGGCGTATTCATCCGAATCTCACGAAACAGTTCAAACCCTGCATGGGGCTGTTCAATCTGAACGGTACAAAAAACAAGATCGCACGTATGCTTATCCAAAAACCGCAGCGCCTCTTTCTTGCCGGCAGCAACGCTTCCGCGGATTCGCTTGCGAGCAAAAAGCTCAAGCAGTGTTCGGACGGCATCCGTGTCAGTGTCGACAATCAACACATGAGCACTTGGGCTTTTGGCTGCTGTCGTATTATTTGTTTGATGTTCAATCACGTCGAACAACTCCTGTTACGGTACTGGAAACGCTACGATTTACATTCTTCAATCAATGCTGTGGGATTGTCTTTGAGATGCCAGTCGATAATTCGGCTTTTTGCTCTTGCCACATCAACCCATGGACACTCGGGATAGTCGGCCACCAGTGTTCTGTATTTTTCCAGTGCCGCCATGGGATCATCATCTTCCAGGCAATTGCCCAGCTGAAATAAAATCCAGGCCTTATCATGATAAGGGTCTTCGTCATCACTGGTCAGGCGGTCAAAAGCGACTTGATAACAAATGGCAGCTTCTTTGGGACAATTACTGCGAAATAAAACGTCTGCCAGTTCATAGGGATTTTTCAGTTGTTCGGGCTGCTGAAGCAGTTCTCTGAAAATCTCCAACGTCTGCTCTGAAATCTGACTTTTAGACTGTTTTTTCGCAGTCTGAACGGTTTTTGCCGACGTTTGAGTCACGACCTCATTGGGCTCTTGCTGTACAACAGGTTCCATCGTAACAACCGGTTCAATGACCTCTTCAGGGAGCTCTTGAACATCCGGTTCCGGTTGCGGTTCGGCCGCCGGTTCGATCTCTTTAAATTTGATCGCACTGATCTGCTGCATCAGGGCCTTCATGTCGTCTTTATTTTGACTTGACTGGCTGTCATCAGTGGATTTCATCCGGGCTTGCCACAACTGGCGTTCCGTCGTCGTCGTCGGCATTTTGGCCAACAGCAAATCATTGTCCTGATCGTTCGGCGTATTCGGATCATTCGCAGCAGCCCAACACATGGAAAAACATGAACACAACAAAAGAAAAATGCACAGTGTCCGGCCTGCGTGTACATTGCAGTAACGCATTTCGCCTCGGCTGAACCACGATGTCCGGATGTCATTATTCAGATTCATTGTACATGCCCTATCAGAGCTAATGCCGCATTTTCATAATTTTCCTGCTTGCTTTCAATATCAGCCAGTATCTTCAATGCCTGCTGCTTGACCTCATCAGACGGATCTGTCTTGACAATCTGTGTACAAACAGCCTGGGCCTGGGCGTTGCGGCCTAACTGTATGCAAACCTTCGCCAGTTGGATGCCGCTTCTGTGAGCAATCGGCCCCGGACTGGACTCTTCCAGATTCTGTGCCAGCTTCTTAAACGCCAGTTCCAATTGTCCCTGTTCGATATAACACAAGCTCAATTCAAAGCCCATTTCCGTTTTTAACTCAGAATCGAGAATATAGTCTTGGCGATCGCGAAGCAGGATCACGGCCTTTTCAACCAGCCCCATCGATCGCAGTAGTCGGCTCTTGAGAATCATCAATCGAGCGGATTCTTCTTGTGAGAACTGCGACAGATAGGTGTCTTCCAGCACATCAAATGCAACAACAAACTGTTCCAGCTCAATGCAGCCTTCCACCAAGGCGGAAATCGCATCGACATATTCATGGTTGGGCAGATGGCCGTTGACTGCTTTCAGTAATGCGTTACAGGCAGCTTCCGTCTTACCCATCTGCAGACGACTTTTGCCCAGAAGATAATAAGCATGGTGTAGATTTTTATCCGGTTCACCCTGTTTCAGCTCGATGTACTGGTTTACCCACTTTTGTGCGGCCGGAAAATCACCGGTCTTATAATAGATCTCAGCCGCCGCCAACGCTGCCGCCGCCTGAGATTCAATTGAAACATTCAGGTAATAAATTTTCCGGTAGAGCTTGGCCGCTTCATCCTGAGAACCGGTTTTGTCAGCCATCTCTGCCAAGGCCAGATGCGCTTCGCTGGTCACCGAACAATCCGGATACTGTTCAACAAGTTGTTTTAAGTCCTTATGAGCACTGGCGTAATCACGCAGTCCCGCCTTTAATTGACCGGAATTCAGCAACGCCGAAGGCGCCAGAGGCGAACGTGGGAATCGGTTGGCAACAATTTTATATTCGGCTAAGGATTCAACAGCCTGATCCTGTTGTGCATATAACAGACCTAATGCAAAATGGACATTGGCCAGGTAGCGATCTTCGTGAAACGCCAGCAAAAACTGACGCCACAGTGAAATAGCCTCGGTCCCCAACAAGACGATTTGATCTGAAACGTAATCATATTCGGTAAGATTGATAATGTTGATAACCTTATTTTCATCCGGCCTTGCCATTAAACCAACACAACCGGCGATCACTTTGGCAACGTGTTCGTCAGTCGCCGCAGGCAGATACATCGACACGGGCCGCTGCCGAATCCCGGCTTTGTTGGCACCCGGACCCCAGAAAATATCATAGCCGGCATTCGCCGCAAAGCGGTTCAGCAACTCATCCACAGAGGCTCCATCACTGGTAATGGACCAATGACGGACATTGCCGCTGGTTTCAGCCTCGATCCGGGGCCCCAGCAACGCACGGCTTAACTTCTCAGACCCGGTCATTAAAAGAGTCCGTAACTGGTCTTCATCGTCCACTCCAGCAAACGGATCATCCTCAAAATCAAGAGTTTGCCATATCTTTGCCGGCATTTTTTTGTCAGCGTCCGAAAATGACAAAACTTCATTGCTAATCGAGGCAGCGATTAGAAAATAGCAGTTTCGTCGCAATTCCTGCACCCAAGGCTGATTCGATTCAAGCGTATCAACCAATGCCAGGGCCTCATAGGCTCTGGAACGCGTGGTCAGGTGTTGATGGCGGTCCATTTCAAAGCGACTGATATAATAGTTTGCCATCACCCGGACAATCGGTGAGGTACTCTTGGCCGCCGATTTTAACTGACCAATAGCCTGAACAGGTCCCTTGGTTTCTTTCAGGCACAATGCCATCCTTAAACGCAGGAAATCCTTCAAAATCTCGTCTTTCGTATTGACAGAGACCTTGCCGAGAAGCTTTTTATATGTGATGGCCGCTTGATTATAGTCACCTGAAAGATAAAAATCATCGGCTATCTGAAGCGATACAGGCTGACCGTCATCTTCTGCAACAGCTAATTCTTCTTCCAATTTCTGCTGATCACTCTCTTCCGCAGTAACGGTTTTAACCGGTTGGGCTTGCTGCTGATTGGCAACCGGCTTCGGCAGCAGTTCTGGCAAATCTTCCGTCTGCATCAGCGACAATACGACGACGCCGTAAACCAGCACAATCGCAATCAATATCAGGCTAATCGCCACAATTTTCTGAAAGAATGAAGACCGTTTCGGTGCTGCCGAATTGGATGTCTCAAAAGACGGTGCCGAACTGGCCGAAGACGGTAGCGGAGATGATTGCGGCTTGTCAGCCGGTTTATTTTCAACGGGGGCAGCCGGTTTAAACAGCTCAACATCCACATCACCGGCAAATATCTGCTGTTGCTGAAGATCATTTGACACCGGCTGAGCAAATAACTCGCTGTCCGGCAGAATCTCGGCAATATTGACACCATCCAGCACAGCCGACTCAATCGAGTGGTCGGCATCCGGACGCTGGCTTTCATCGCGAGCCATTTGGCGGATGTCCTTGACCCGCTCAAACCATTGGCGGCTCAAGGAACCAAGATCAGATTGTGGTTGTTCTTTCAGCATATTTTCAAACATTTCTGTCGTCTGTTATGATTCAGGGCGCATGACGATCTTCGTTATAAGATAGCAATAATTGTGCCAGTTACGCCATCTTTAGTAAACCACCGCGTTTTTCTTCGTTTTTTGGCTCAAAAACGGGTTTTTTGATACCAGAAAACCATTGGCAGTTGTTCGCCTGTCCAATTACTATACAGTCTGTAAACATCCCTGATCAATCCATCCGAAACCTGCTTTGTGATAACTCCCACCACATCTTTTTCCCAGCGACAGCAGGCATTTTACACATTTTGAAAGTCGGATAACTGCTAAGTATGATTCAGTAAAAATGCCGCCAAATGGAATAATTATCGGCCGCTCTAATATTCTTGGAATTATAGATATTGTATGTGAAGTTGAAGTGATATCTGAATGAAGTATCTGCTATGCAACTGCAGCTGTTTCAGGCTGCGACAGTGCTTTTATATCGTCCAATTCACTCTGGACGTCATACGCTTCGGTTTCAATATTATGCTGCTTGACTTTGGCGTACAGTGTTGCCCGGCTGATACCCAGCAGCTTGGCGGCTTTTGTTTTTTGCCAGTTTGTCTCCCGCAAAACCCGTGCAATCAACTCCTGCTCGGCTTTGACCAGTGAAAAATCTTTGACCTTCTCATCGAGCGTTTCGGTAAAGAAGGATTGTGGCTCTTCCGGATTGATAATAATACTGCTCAGACCGATTTTGTCGCCAGACTCCAGCATAATCGCCCTTTCCATCACGTTCCGTAATTCGCGAACATTGCCCGACCAATCATGACTTGCCAATGCTTCCAAAGCCAGTTTTGTGATCGATTTGATGGTTTTTGACTTTTTCGGGCTAATTGTGGATGTCTTAAGGACGTAATCAGCCAAAAGCGGAATATCTTCCCGGCGTTGAGGCGAGCTGAGTGGGCTCAGAACAATCGGAAAAATGCTCAGACGGTGGTATAAATCCTCTCGGAACCGGTTGTTTTCAGCCTCTTGCTTAAGGCTTCGGTTGCTGGATGCGATAATGGTTGCCTGACAGGTAATTTCCTTGGTGCCGCCCACTTTTCGGAATGTTTTTTCCTGAATCACACGCAGCAGTTTCGCCTGTAATTCCAGCGGCATTTCGCTGATTTCATCCAGGAAAATCGTTCCCGCTCCGGCCAGTTCCAGCAAGCCTGTCTTGTCACGGTCGGCACTGGTAAAAGATCCCTTTACGTGGCCAAAAAGCTCACTTTCAAGTAAATTTGAAGTCAGGGCCGCACAATTGACAGCGACAAACGGCTGATCAGGGTGGCGTTGATGATGGACGGCTCGGGCAGCAACTTCTTTACCGGTACCGGTCGGTCCGATAATCAAAATCGGATTACATTCACTGGCAGCGACAATCTTGATCATCTTGAGGGTCTGAAGCATGGCTTTGCTTTTTCCGACCATGCCGACGGAAGTCGCCAGGCTGTCAGCGAAAAAGGCACCATCGCCGGACTTGGCAGTTCCAATGTGAAGTTTATGCTTAATTTGATCGACGATCTTGTGCAGCCGGTGGTAATCCTGCTTGCCGTGGAGGTAATGCGCTTTTATTTCTTTGAATTGGCATGCTGTCTGATCCCCCTCCTGACCATTACCGATGACAATAACATGCGCATCGGATATGTCATCAATCCGACTGATAAAGTCTGTCACAGCGTCTTTGTCAAACCGATGATCAAATAAGATCAAGTCGGGATTGACCCGTTTAACAGCATCCAGTGCCTCGGTCATGTCATCAGCAACAAATACATTCTCGCCAACTTTCATGGCGAGTTGCTGAATCTCGACTTCCCTGCCGACTGTGATAATGCTGCTTAGAGTCATTCTTATTCCCGCACACCTAGTGTTTCATCTGTTTTCATGTCAATAAAGCTTATCGCTGAAAAACCAACATCATCGTAAGCTAAGATAATCCCGAAAGTTTGTATCGGTAATTACCCTTATAAGTACTTGGAAAATCGTCATATTTGAGGTCTGAACTTTAATCTTTTTATAGGACTTCAGAAATCTTTTATAGGACCAAAATTTCGCCCGATTTATCGGACCGGAAAAGGTCCAAAAGCTGCTGATTCTGTCTGGATATCAGACAACCCTCTCAGGAACAAGTGACTGAAAACCGGAAGATTTTTCTGTATAGGTTGCAAACATCTGTCTTCAAGAGCGACACTTTCGAGCGGCTGAAACGACATCTTAAAAAAAACGCACTTCTTTTAACTCACTGTTTTAGAAGCACTTGAACAATAAACGGAAAAACTTTGACCCGGGCAATGGCACAGCAATTGCTACTCTTGACACTGTCCGTTCGCGCGTTGTTTTGTCGGATATACCGTGCGGACATAAAACGGGATGTGAGATTTTTGAAATAGAGGCAAAATATTATGAGTGAAGTAACATCAGGCAGTCTTGAGATAGATTATATCACGCTTCTGACAACGCAGTTGAAAAATCAGAATCCGCTGGAACCTATGGACAACAATGATATGACCGCCCAACTGGCACAGTTTTCACAATTGTCTCAGTTGGAAAGCATGAATCAAAGCTTTGAAGAAGTGCTTCAGAAAACGGAACAAAGTTATGCCGGTTCATTACTGGGAACAGACGTCTCATTTATCGGTGAAACCGGTGACGGTGAAACGGCACTGATCACCGGCAATGTGGACCAAGTCGTCAACAGTGGTGGCCAAGTCTATCTCGGCGTCGGCGACTATAGCCTGACGCTGGACGATATTCTAAGTGTTAGCATGTCACAGAACAGCACTGAAAATACTGAAAATACAACCGAAACCAATTAAAACAACGCAATATAGTTAGGAGATACAGATATGAGTTCTGCTTTAACCGCTGGTGTTACAGGATTACAGGCCCATCAAACAATGCTTGATGTCGCCGGTAACAACCTTGCCAATGTGAATACGACGGCCTATAAGTCCAGCCAGGTCACATTTTCGGAATTGTTAAGCGAAACGATCAAAAACGCTTCACAGCCGACCAGCACGATCGGTGGTACCAACCCGCAGCAGAAAGGCAGTGGTGTCGGTATTTCCAGTATCTCCAAGAATATGTCACAGGGCAGTATCGTCGATACTGGTAATCCGCTGGACATGGCTCTGGAAGGTGAAGGCTTTTTCGTTGTAAGCGACGGCTCACAGGATGTTTACACGCGATCCGGCTCCTTTGCGGTTGATGCCAACTCCAACCTGGTTGATCCTGCGACGGGCTTTATTGTTCAGCGTATCGGTTCACTGGGCGAATCTGATGGTTTCCAAACTCCCGGTGAAGGAAATATTCGCGTCCCCTACGATGTCGCTATCCCGGCGAATGCAACATCAGCGGTCACTATGGCCGGAAACTTGAGTGCCGATTCGACTTCGGACACCATTCAGACCAATGTTTTACGCACTAATATCGCATTCACCACCACCGCTGGTGACCCGGCGACTGCGGACACTCGCTTTGACGAACTTTCCGGCGGAACTTACAGTGGTGCAACGATTGCCGTCACAGGTCTGGATCATGACGGCAACAGCATCGGGCCATCCAATATCACCATTGCCGACGATGGCAGTACCGATTTCACCGATGTCCTTGCACAATTGAACGGCATTCTTGGAGCGGACGCGACCGCTACGCTGGCAAATGGAAAGATTGTCATTACAGATACGACCAGTGGTTACAGCCTTTCTGATATTAATTTTGAGTTCAGTAATGGCGGCACCGCAGACGTCGAAATGCCGGGTTATTTTGACATTGCAACGGTCGGCGGAGACGAAATTCAAAACATCGACATTACCGTATTTGACTCTCAGGGTGCAGCCCACGTACTGTCGGGAGCGTTGGTCAGAACGAATACGGATAACACCTGGGATCTGGTTATGACGTCTATCACCGGCGACGTGGAAGAGCTGACATTTGATAATCGCCGCATCAGCGATATTTCGTTCAATTCAACAGATGGTTCGTACGCCGGCTTGTCCGGAAGCGATGCCGCACAGTTTACCGTTGGATTCAGTCATGATCCCGGAAATCCGCAAATCATTGATGTCGCACTGGGGACTGTGGGACAATTAGACGGCCTGACACAATTTGCCGGCAGTTCGACAGCCGTGGCCAGCGATCAGGACGGTTATGAATCGGGAACACTGTCCGGCGTATCAGTCAGTAATGAAGGTATTTTGATCGGTACATTCTCCAACGGTATTAAGAAAGATATTGCCGCCGTTCAGATCGCCGTCTTCCAAAACCCGGCCGGCCTGGAGTCCATCGGTAACGGTTATTATACCGCATCAGCGAACTCGGGTGAACCGGTTGCCTCGCAGGCACTCTCCGGCGGTGCGGGTACACTTCACGGTAATTCACTGGAACAGTCGAACGCCGATGTCGCCAGCGAATTCGTTAACCTGATTGAAGCACAAAACGGTTACCAGGCCAATGCCAGGACCATTAAAGTTGCGAATGAAATCCTGGGCGAGTTAACGAACCTGATTCGATAAGCTGCTTACTATTCTAGAATGACGTTAATCATGCTAATGACAAACTGTGCTAACTATATTCTTTTGGAACTAACGCCAGTCCAGCGTCTGGATGCAATCCGGAAGCTGGACGGCGGTTCCAAGCATAAACCTTTGTATATTGGCATGGGTGTGATCGCGATTATTGTGGTCGGACTCGCATTGATTACTATTAATCGTCTACAGCGCATCCGTAAGAAAAAATCCAGCCACCAGATCTTTGCTGAAGCAGCGGAGAAGTATGAATTGACCGAACGCGAAGTTCAATTGTCATGGAGCATTGCTGTCAAAGCAAACCTGCAGCACAGTGAATCGATATTCACACTCCCGACCGCCTTTAGTCGAGGGGACGGGGAACTGACACAGGAATGTCTTTCCGAGCATGGCCAAGAAGAAAGTGAATGCTTACAGGCTGAGTTGTCATCCTTGCGGAAAAAGCTGGGCTTCGATAAAAAATGTGCCCTGAATCAACCAAAACGCAGAACTCGGACGAATCAAACAACCTGATTGAACAGGCAACTTAAAATTCTAAAATGACGAACCTATTACCCATTACAAATTGTTTGAGCCAGATGCTCTTGGAGCTGACGCCGATTCAGCGTTTGGAGGCGATCCGGACACTGGGCGGCGACCCTAAAACCAATCCATGGTATACCGGCCTTGGTGTTGCCGCGATCATTGTCCTGTTAATATTACTGGTGATTATTAATCGTCATCAGAAAAATTATAAACAAAAGTCCAGCCATCAGGTATTCGCCGGGTATGCGCAAAAACATGGATTGACCAATCGAGAATCTCAATTATTATGGAGCATCGCCCTCAAAGCGGGTCTGCAGCGCAGTGAATCTATTTTCACCCTGCCAACAGCATTTCATCGCGGCGACATGGAGCTTCTTCAGGAATGCCTGGTCGAGCACGGCAGTGAAGAAAGCGAACGTCTTCAGGTAGAGTTGTCGTTTTTACGTGAAAAGCTGGGGTTTAACAAGAAAATTCGATCCAAGTTGGTCGTGGACGGCAATTCGAGTGAATTAAGCAGTCGACAGATTCCAGCCGGCAAAAAGATTTACATTCGACATCATCGAGCCGCCAACACCGGCGACATCGAGTCCGTAATCATTAAAAACACTCCCAAGGAAATGACCGTGCAGTTGGATGTACAGGTTGAGGTCGCTTTCGGGCATTCCTGGCGTTGCCGCTATTATTCGGGCGCTTCTCTCTGGGAATTCGACACCACCGTCACCAGCTGCAGCGGAAGCATCGTCTCCCTTCAGCACAGCAATGAAATTCGGCTGATAAATCGCCGAAAATTTTTGCGTGTCCCAACCCGACAACGAGCCGCGATCGCGCAGTACCCGTTTATTAAACGATCCGGACAGACCGGCACCTGGCCCCGCAAAAAAACAGACGCCATCGAACAACCGGCACTGAAACCCGTCAATCTCTTGACACCGCCTGTATTTACTCCGGCCGTTGTGACCGAATTGGGTGGGCCCGGTCTGCGAGTGACAACCCATCTGAATGTAAAGATCAATGACAAGGTGTTGATCATATTTATTTTAAACCAGACTAAACCAACAAATAATCCGGCGGACGCTCAGTTGTTTCAGGACACCGTCGATGAAAAAGTTATTGAAAGCATTGCAATGGTCAAACACATCAAGGCCAATCAGGAAGAGGGGTTTTCAATTGCCCTGGAACTGACCGGGCTGGAAGATGGTGATATTGACGAATTGATTCGCGCAACCAATGAAGCATCTATTGGTATCGACAAACGGAACAAACAAATACAGGCAATGGAGTTAGTGTAACGTCGATTTTGAACGTGTAAACGTTTCAGGAAAACAAAAATGTCGGAAATCAGCAATCAAATTAGTTCGAGTATTGAAGGATTGACACGCGAGTTCGATCTCATCGCGCACAATCTGGCCAATGTCAGCACGAATGGCTATAAACGCCAGTATAATGATTTCTCAAAATCGCTGAAAGCCTTTGAATCGGCTTCCGGAACTGATGAAGAACAGGCGGCTCCGAGTACGGTCTATGATTTTTCACAGGGCACCTTCACTCAAACAAATCGCCCTCTGGACATCGCCCTGTGCGGCAAAGGTTTTTTTGTTATCGAAACACCGGACGGCCCGCGTTATACTCGCAATGGAATGTTTCGTCTGGACCCCAATTCGCAATTGGTGGATATGTCGGGACGCTATGTTGCCGGTGACTCCGGACCGATCACGATTCCTCCAACTGTCTCGGTGTCCGATATACATATCTCCAATAACGGAAATATCACGGCCAAGGGGTTACCAATCGATTCGCTCAAACTGGTGGATTTCCAGGACAATGAGAGTAAGCTGACGTCAGCCGGCATGAATTGTTTTCAGGCTCCACATGGAGTGGAACCGGAGACCGCCGAAAATTTAATTGTCAAGCAGGGCTTTCAGGAAGGTTCGAATGTACAGATGGTTGAAGAACTTGTAGACATGATTACCGTCAGCCGGATGTATGAAGCAAACATGCGATTTCTCACTTCCGGAAAAGATGCCAGCAGCAGTCTGCTGAATGTAGCACTGAGCTAAAATAACATAAATCGAGAATAACGGCAAAAAGCCTGTAATATCAAGAACAAGGGAGTCTATTATGCTAAGAGCATTTTCAACCGCAGCAACCGGAATGAATGCCCAGCAAATGATGGTCGATGTCACGGCCAATAACCTGGCAAACATCAATACCAACGGCTTCAAGCGAAGTCAAATTGATTTCCAGGATTTGCTTTACGTGAAGATGAAAGAATTCGGCACGGAAGTCTCAGCGGGCCAGAATACCGCCGGCGGCATCGAAGTCGGCAGCGGTGTCCGTGCAGCCTCAACGGTCAAGATCTTTACGGATGGTGAACTGGTCAATACCGGCCGGTCACTGGATATCGCACTGACCGGCGACGGATTTTTACAGGTCGATATGCCGGACGGTACAACTCAGTACACCCGTGACGGCGGCCTGCTGGTTAATGCCACCGGCCAATTGGTTACCGCATCCGGTTATACGATCACTCCGGCGATCAACATTCCGCCGGATGCAACCGGCATTGCGATTGAAAAAGACGGCAGTGTCAATGTCGTAGACTCTTCAGGTGTTCAATCGGTTGTCGGTACGATTCAACTGGCACGATTCCCCAATTCCTCCGGTTTGTCCAGCCAAGGTGACAACCTTCTGAGAGAAACCGAAGCCAGCGGCACGCCCACCACCGGCACCGCCGGCGAAGACGGTTTTGGTGCGATCCAGGGCGGTTTTCTTGAGAAATCAAATGTCCAGATGGTCAGCGAACTGGTCAACCTCATCACCGCACAGCGGGCCTACGAAGTCAACTCCCGCGCCATTAAGGCCGGTGACGAAATGCTCCGTAACGCAATACAAACCGGACTCTAATACGGAATGATGACGATGAATAGAAAAACGATTCTTATCGGTCTGATGATCCTCTCAGGACTAACGGTCTGTCTGCACGCTGCCGACATTCAGGATAGTGCTGCGTTGCGTATCTATCTGCCTCGTGAAATGACCATTGAGAGCAGCCGGCCAACGCTGCAGCAGGTTGCGATCCTGCGCGGCAGTGAAACAGTAACGGGGCAGGCTGGGTCCGTGACGCTGGGACGATTGTCTGTACCGGATCAGGATCTCGTCATTGATCGTGAACAAATTATGAGCCGATTGGCCTGCAGCGGCATCGACACCGAAAATATCTCATTCACCGGCGCCGAAGAAGTGACGGTCACACGCAAGCACCAGTCTATCTCCGGAAATGAATTCGCCCGAAAAGCAACAGATTTTCTGAAAAACAATCTGCCGAATAAGGCGATTTGCCAGTTCACTCCGGTTCGACTGCCAAACAGTCTAATCGCACCCGGCTCCGGCCAGGCACTGAATCTAACTTGTAAAATGATTAGCCTTCGCGGCAACCAATGCAAAGTTCGTACAACCGCTTTTTGTGACGGTCAGGAAATCGCGTCGCGTGATACGGTTTTTCTGTGCCAATATAAATGCCGAAAAGCATTCGCCAAAACGGATATCGAAAGAGGCCAACTCATTACCGCCAACAATGTCAGCGTTCGGGAAATTGTCGCCAGAACCCCGGAACCGGCCGGATGGACACCTCCTTACGGACAGATCGCCAAACGTAATATGGCCGCCGACACGGAAATCGAATCGCACCTGGTCGGTCCGGCAACACCGGAGGTTGTGCTCAAACGCAATCAGACGGTGACCATTATGATCAACCGTTCGGGATTTGTCGCCAGTGCCACCGGAAAAGCGCTGCAGGACGGAGCGACCGGCGAGTTTATCAAAGTCAAAAACATTGATTCACAAAAAGTGATTATGGCCAAAGTCATTGAGGATGGAACCGTCGAACCCATTTTTTAACGAGGACTATCATGAATAAGAAATTTATATCCACAGGTATTTTAATCACGATTCTGCTCGGTGTACATACATCCGCAGTCGCCGATTCCATCTGGGCAAAAAAGAATGCCAATGTCAAAAATGGTTATTCCGATGACGTGGCGCGTAAAATCGGAGACATTTTGACAATTACCATTTATGAGAGAAGCGACGCGTCCAGTTCTGCTGAACGGGACATGTCCAAGGTTACCAACCGGGACCAGCAGTTTGACGGAAAAATCTCAATTGAAAATGTTGTTACCAATGTACCGGCCGTTAATTTCGGTGCGGGTACTTCTTATACGAATACATTTGCCAGCAACACCGACAATAGTAATCAAAGAACGTTTCAGGATAATGTCACGGTGGTCGTTGTGGATATTATGCCAAACGGAAATTTAGTCGTCAGCGGCACCTGTACCCGTAATATCTCCGATGACATCCAGGAGATTCAGATCAGCGGTATCGTCCGTCCCAGTGACATTGACTACAACAACACGGTGGACAGCAAACGGATCGGCAATTTTAATATCGTCACCAAGTACAAGGGCGTTGAATCACCGTATAATAAGCCCGGCTGGCTGGGACGCATCCTGGACGCTATCTGGCCATTCTAATCATTGACATGACGACGCAAGAACAAGAATATGGAGTATCATAGATGAAGTTACATATAATCACAGCTTTGTTCGCCCTGATGATCGCTGTCGGAATTGGACAAGCGGAACGGATTAAGGATATTGCCGATATTCAGGGGATTCGCAGCAATACCCTTCAGGGGTATGGGTTGGTTGTGGGCCTGGCCGATACCGGCGACACCACCCTACCATCCCGGCAGATGCTGACAAACCTGCTCAGACGGTCGGGCATGGTATTCACGCCGGAAGACTTGAAAAGCGAAAATATCGCCGTCGTCTCGGTTGTCGCGGAACTGGGACCATTCGCACGGGAAGGCTCACGCCTCGACGTCACAGTCTCATCCATGGGAGACGCAGAAAACCTTTCGGGCGGCACACTGCTGCTAACCGAACTGCGTGGTGCTGACGGACAGGTCTATGCGACTGCCAACGGTTCCCTGTTCACCGGCGGTTGGGCGGCTTCGGGCGAAAATGCCTCGGCGACAAAAAACCATCCGACCGTCGCCCAGATTCCCGGCGGCGCGATTGTTGAACAAGCTGAAATCTCAACCTTTATCGAGCGGACCTCTGAAAACCGATTTTTTACGCTTAACCTAAGAAATAATGATTTTTTGACCGCCAACCGAATCCGTGAAGCAATCGACCAGAATTACGCCAACAGCGCATTCGTCGCTGACGCCGGCACCATTCGGGTCAAAATCCCGCATGATGTCAGCGAGCCGGAACTGGCGGGTTTTATTGCAACGGTCAATCAATTACAGGTCACCGTTGACATCCCGGCGGTGGTGGTTATCAACGAGCGGACCGGCACGATTGTCGTCGGTGAAAATGTCGGCATCTCCACCGTCGCCGTTTCACAGGGAAGCCTGATTGTCAAAGTGAAAGAGCAAAAGAACGTTTCCCAGCCGAATACACCATTCACACGGGGTGCAAGCACGGAAGTGGTAGATGAGACACTGCTGGAAGTTATCGAATCAGATGGTTTTTTGGTTCCGATTGAGAAAACTGTTACCGTTTCCGAACTGGCCAAGGCACTGAATGCCATTGGAGCAACACCGCGTGATTTGATTGCGATCTTTAACGCTCTGAAAAAAGCCGGTGCATTGCAGGCAAGACTGGAAATCATGTAGAAAGACTGTTATGGATAATTTAAAAATGACCTTTGCTGATGCTGTTTTAGCACAAACGCCAATGGAAAAAACCGCTCCCGGCGCAAACGCAGAACAGACGCAAAAAGAAAAATTTGCCAAAGATTTCGAATCCATTCTGATCAATAAGCTGCTGGATGAGATGAAAAACACCATTGGCGACTGGGGAATGGAACAGGACAGTTCCACGAAACAGATGCAAGGACTGTTCTGGATGAACCTATCTCAGGACCTTGGCAGCAAAGGCGGCCTGGGCATGTGGAAGGACATCTATCAGTCCTTGGATCATAATAACAATCAACCGGCGACAACACAATTACTCGATGACACATTATGAAAACGCTGATGCTCGAAACTGAAGACATTATGAATGAACTGCTGGCTGTCCTCGACACAGACATTCAGCATCTTGAAGCCAATATTACGGCACTGGATCAACTGCGCCGCCTGGTCGTCAAACAGGATGAGGACGCCTTGAAGCAATTGCTGAGCAGCCTGCAGTCGGAAGCCGGCCGCTACCGGGAAAATGAATCCAGACGTCAGGCACTGCGACGGGAACTGGCGGTGGCCTCCGACTGTGCTGTCGAAGAGATCACCCTCTCGCGTTTTGCGGCAGAATTGTCGGGCGAAATGAAATTTCAGTTTACCCGTCGAAAAGAAAAATTACAGTCTTTGGCAAGCCTGATGAAAAAGGAACATGCCAATACCTTTCGGCTGCTGACAGATTGTGCCCGGTTTAACCGGATGCTCCTCAAAAGCGTCTTCAATATCGGCCGCAACGAAACAACAACTTACAATGCAGCCGGTTCGCCGCAGCGGCAAATGAATACAATGTTCATGAATTGTCAACTTTAGCATGACCGAATAAAGGATAGAATAAATGTCTGGTTATTATATTGGCCTTAGTGGATTAGACGCAGCCCAGGCGGCATTCGATATTATCGGTAATAATATCGCCAATGCCGCCACGCCCGGTTACCATCGTCAGGAAGTGCGACTCTCCTCAGCTTATTCGTCGCAAGCCGGTTCATCCATATTTACAGGCGGCGTCAATGTCGAAGGTGTTTCACGCTCTATTGATATATTGCTGGAGCAGGAGATCGTCCGCCAGCAATCCACACTGGCCTCTCTTTCTCAGCAAACATCCGTTCTTAGCACAATTGAAACCGCCTTTGGCGAGTTCGCCTCCGAAGAAAGCGGCTTAAATGCGACACTG
This sequence comes from Anaerohalosphaeraceae bacterium, assembly GCA_963675155.1. Lineage (GTDB taxonomy): Bacteria > Planctomycetota > Phycisphaerae > Sedimentisphaerales > Anaerohalosphaeraceae > 4572-13. The sequence continues at coordinate 4,693,868 of OY775912.1, forward strand.
GATACTTTTTTTACCGCACTGCAGGATCTCAGTGCCCACCCGGAAGACAGCATTTATCAAAATCAGCTTGTCAACGCCACTGAAAGCATGTCCAGTCAATTCAGGACGTTGGGCGAATTCCTCACGACCTTGAACAGCCAGGTGACCTTAGAAGCCAATCACACCACAGACTCCATTAATATCCTGATCAGTCAGGTCGCCGATCTCAATAGTGAAATCGAAAAAGTCGAAATGGTCGGTGGCGAAGCCAATAGCATGAGAGACCAGCGCGATCAATGCATATCAGAATTATCTGAGCTTATCGGTGTCCAGACAATTATCCGTAACAATGGCGTTGTCGATGTCCGAAGCGGCAGTCTTCCGCTGGTCACCGGCAGAATGGGCAACGAACTGGAAATAGGATATGATACTGACGGAAAATTGGGGCTGTCCGTCAAAGACGGCACCTCTTTTTTATCATCGATTGAAGGCGGTTCCATGGGAGGATTGCTGGCCCTGTCCAATGATATCATTGCCAATCTCAAGAGCGACCTGGACAACTTAGCCAATTCTATCATCCAACAAATGAACCAATGGCATGTTATGGGCGTCGGCCCGGCCGGCTCTTTTACCGAGTTAACCAGTTCGTCATTGACCAGCAGTGACCTGGCCGACCTGGACAATGTCATCGACGGAGAGCTTTTTATCCGTGTCACGAACACAGATACCGGAGAAATTACCCGTCACGAGATTACCATTGATGCTGTCAACGACACGGTCGGCGATGTAGCAACCGCTATTTCCGCGGTCGCCGGACTCACCGCTTCGGTGAATGCCTCCGGACAGTTGACTATCGCCGCAGACCCGGACTATGAATTCGATTTTCTGCCTGCCATGCTGCCGGAGCCGGCAGTGGTGGATTTTGACGATGCCTCGCCTCCGACGGTCACCGTTTCAGGTGTTTATGAAGGTTCGGCAAACGAAACATTTACCTGTACGGCAGTTGGCGACGGCGCCGTTGGCAACGGGACGCTGGGACTGGAAGTCAGAGACAGCGGCGGCGAGCTGATTCGGACCGTAAACATCGGGTCCGGATATGCCGCAGGCGATCCCCTGGATTTGGGAATCGGCATTCAAATCGCAATGGGCGTCGGTAACCTGGCTCAAACTGACGGTGATTCATTTACTGTCGAAGCCTACGCCAATACCGACACATCCGGCATTCTGGCCGCCATCGGCATGAATACACTACTGTCCGGGCATAGCGCCGAAAGCATGAGTCTTAGCGCGGTCATCGCCGACGATCCCAGCCGCATCGCAACCGCGCTCAGTGCCGAAATGACCGACAACTACAATGTCACACGCATGGCCGACATGCGGGGGCTGGAAATTGACAGTCTCGGCGGATTGACGTGCGGAGAGTTTTACCGTGCCATGACAACCGACATCGGCCAGCAGGTCTCAACAAAACAATTGTATAAAGAAAACGTGGAAGTCATGGTTCAGAACCTGGCCAACCAGCAAAGCGAAATCAGCGGCGTCGACATCAATCAGGAGTCCGCCAAATTGCTCATGTTTGAGCAAATGTATCAGGCCATGGCCCAGTTCATCAGCACGCTGAACGAATCGACGGCAAGCCTGATGGATCTGGTATAAAATAATCCGGCTTTAGGAATATCATTATGAGTGGATCATTAAGCAGTATTTACAGAAATGCAACATTTGCCTTATCGTCTCATACCAAGGCAATGGCGTTGCTGCAGGAAAAGACATATACCGGCGCCAGGATCAACCGCAGTTCTGATGACCCGGCGTCGGCGTATCGCGTATTAGGCCTCGAGTCTCAACAGCGGTATGTTAAGAATTATATTGACAACATCAGCGAAGCCATGAGTTCGCTGGAAATGTCTTCGGATGTCCTTCTGGATATGTCCACAACGATTTCCGACACCATGGTGAACCTGACGCAGATTCTCAGCGGAACGTATGGGCTGGATGAAGAAGGTCAGACGGCTCGCGAACGGCTTGCCCAGCAGATGAATGATATTCTGGAGAGCATGGTTTCGTCAGCCAATACCCAGCACATTGACCAGTATGTCTTTTCCGGAACCAGCACGGGTGTGCCGCCCTATACCGTCGAGCGGCAGGATGGCGAAATCGTCAGCGTTACTTACCAAGGCAGTCAGAATGAACGAAGCATTGAAGTCGCCTCCGGTATCCGCACAAATATTTTCTTCTCCGGTCAGGACTTTTTCTCCGCAGACAGCCGAGGAGCACCGGAATTTTACGGCACCACCGGCGCCGCCAACGGTTCCGGAACATCCAATGTCACTGGGGACACATGGTTAACCGTCACCCATGACGGAACGAATTACAGGCTGTCGATTGATGACGGCGCGACCGAAGTCGTCGTCCCGGGCGCAGGCGATATCAGCAATATCGCTGTTACCAACGCCAATGGCGAAGTCCTGTATGTCGATGCAACCAACATCACACAAACAGGCGTTGAAGTCGTCCGATCACCCGGCACCTATAATCTCTTTGACACACTCATTAGCGTAAGAGACATTCTGCGAAATGAAAAAGGCCTCGACGGCGATACGATTGTCGATCTCGTCGAAAAAACCCGCGATTCACTCGATGAAGTCTATAATGTGATGATCGAAAAACAGGTGACACTTGGAACCAAGATCAACTTCCTCGACACGCTCAGCGATAACCTGGAAAATATCGAGTTCGCCGCCGAAGAGGAAGCCACATCGCTGGAAGAAGCCGACATTGCCCAGGTGGCTGTGGATATCGCACGCCGGGAGGCATTATACGAAATGTCTCTGTCAATCGCCGGTAAATTACTGTCAACTTCATTGCTGGATTACCTTTAACCACTCCAAACGGCCGACTGTTTGATTTTTTGACACGCGTTTGACAAAGTATTTAAATTAAAGCAAAAAAGCGACTCCGGCGATTCAGGCACGACATTTGCTATTTATATAAGCGGTTTTCAGCCGTTTGGAACCCAAGCACTCATTTAGTCAGATTGGAAAAGAATCGATGCCATTGGAAACAACGACAAAAAACGAAACAGCAGAAATGCCGGATCCCTATTTGGAAGCCAGGCAGTTAGCCGAATCAGGTGATTACGACCAGGCACTCGTCCTTCTAAACAGCCATCTCGAAAACAAACCCGACGATGCCGAAGCGGTAAACGACATTGGCGCTATTCTGTTTGCTCAAGGGCAAACCGAGCAGGCGATCGAGCACTTTGAAAACGCCAATCAATTATGCGTCAACCGTGCTGAGATACTCTGGAACCTCTGCGAAGCTTATTTGTCCTGTGGACATGGGCTCAAAGCCGCTGAACTTTTCGCTCAAATGGAGAAAATCGGTATTTTAAACCCCGAGGTTTTAAACCGAACGGCCAATGTCCTCCTGCAAAATGAACAGCTCTGCCAGGCAGTCGATATGCTGGAATGGTCACTGCGGATAGCACCGGACCAACAGGAAATCCTTGAACCGATATTAACGATCATTCAAAGTAAAATGACACCCGAAGGATGATGAAAAGATAGGGAAGCAACGAACAGATGTACACAAAGTCCAATACACTCAGTCACCAGCACAACACCGCCAGCGGCTACGAAGCCTTGCAGCAGCTCGGCGACACCTACCTGTCGGTTGCCAACTACGAACAGGCTCGCCAGTGTTATGAAAAAGCAGCGGTCCTGGCCATGGATGAAGCAGGCCCTTACGCGGGGTTGGGCGCCGTTGCTTTGCAGACGGATTGTTCCGATGACGCCGAAGTCGCCTTTCGCGTGGCCTGCCGCCTTGATCCAAAATGTTCGGCCGCTTACGCCGGGCTCGGCATGATTGCACAAAAACAAGGCCGCCACGAAAAAGCCTTCGAGATGTACCTTAAATGTCTCGAATTAGACACCGACAACCTGACCGCCCTGCTGGGATTATTTCAGGCCTCCTCAGAAATGGGCTCTTTTGCCAAGGTCATTCATTATTTGGAAGTCTATCTGAATTTGCATCCGGATGACACCTCGGTGATGTTCTCATTGGCGGCCCTGTATATTAAAGAAAACCAATTTGAACAATCCAAAACCATGCTTTCTGCGATTCTCCGGCTTGATCCAGACAATGAAGATGCGAAAAACCTGCTGGAAGAAGTTCAACGCAATCTGCCAGGAACGCACTAAGATGGAGCAGGCCACAACAACCGAACAGCCGCAAGATTTGCTGGACCGCCTGGAAGCGATGCTCGACCGGCAAATCGAGATGGCTCGTGCAAACGATTTTGGCGGCATCGAAACATCGACCGAACAAACACGCCTTATCATTACTGAAATCGCCGAAAATGGGCTGTTAAAACAGCCCCACTTGAAAGATCGCTGCAATGGAATTTTAAAGCGATATGACAGTTTGGCGTTAATCCTGAACGCAAACAAAGAAACGGTCGCAAAACAGCTAAGCAAAGTCGGAAAAGGAAAAAGAACCATGCAGGCTTACCGGCATCGAAGTTAATTTTGTCGAACCGTTAAAGTCTGAGCGGATTGTGTCGAGAATAATAATGAAACAGTCTCGATTTAAAGAGTATTCTCGTCGCAAATAAATATAGACAGAAAGCATAAAAATGGGTGAAATCCAATTTACAGGCTTAACATCAGGCATTGACACCGCTTCGATTGTTCAACAGTTGATGACAATCGAAAGCCGGCGTCTGGCCAATTACCAGGTTGACCAGAAGGGCTATGAAAGCCAGGTTAGTGCAATCGACGAACTGCGAACAAAAATTAACGCGCTCAAATCCGCGGCTGCGGGCCTGTCAGATTCCGACAGTATGGATATTTATACGGCAACCTCCAGCGATAAAGATATTCTGGGTGTCAACGCATCATCGCAAGCCAATGCAGGGTCCCACTCCGTCGCCATCAACCAGTTGGCGTCCGGCGAAACCTGGATCCAGGAAACCTCTTCTTTCAAATACGAATCCGACTATGTCGGTGGCGGCGTGTTTATTTATTCTTATCATAATCAGGAACAAATGGTCACCACGGTCGAAGACGAAACGACGTTGGAAGATTTGGTCAACCTGATTAATAATGACGAAGACAACCCGGGCGTCAGCGCCAGTTTGCTGTATCAGGGAGGCACTTATCACCTGATGCTCAGCGGGCAGGACACCGGCGAAGATTATCAAATTTCCGTTAACGCCAGTTCAACCGAAGTCTGGAAACCCGATGCAGGTCAGCCCAACAGCAAATTTACCAAGAGTCAAAGCAATGCGGGCTTATCGACAAAGATCACGGCACTGGATCAGTTTAGCGGCGCGATTGGGGCCAGCGACACAATTACCATCAGCGGCAAAAATAGTGCCGGTGCCGCTCTGCCGGACACAACGCTGACCATTACGACCAATACCACTCTGCAGCACTTAATTGATTCGATTAACTCGCATTTTGAAGGCGTCGCCACGGCCAGACTGGAAGGCGGCCAAATCGTACTGACGAATAACACCTCCGGTGCCAGCGACCTGGAAATCAGCCTGACATACGCCGGCGATGCCACGCTGGGATTGCCCACGATGGCCGTCGCCGAAGAAGGCGGAGCAACCGTCGCTACCCTGGCCTCGCTGGACGCATCGACCTTTATCGAAACACAAAACGCCAAGAATGCCAAGCTGCGGGTCGATGGTTTCCCCGCCGGCTCTCAGGACGAGACCCAAACACTGTCCATCACCGGCGGCACGCCGACGACCGGCACGTTCAAGTTGACGCTCAACGGCGAAACGACCGCCGCCATTGCCTATAATGCAACCGCCGCCCAGATCGAAAGCGCCCTGCTGGCGCTGGACAGTGTTGAAGTCGGCGACCTGACTGCTTCCGGCACCAATCTGGCAAGCGGTGATATCGAGATTCAATTTGGGGGTAATCTGGCCGCTACTGACATTAAGAAAATGGTTATCACGGAAGCCGACAGCATGGATGCCGGGATCGTGACAGTTACCGAAACAACAAAAGGTGATGATGGATGGCTGGATCGTAACAGTAATACGGTCACCGACGCATTGACGGGGATCACACTCAACCTACAGGACGTAACCGAAGTCGACAATCCAATTGATATTACCGTGAGTCGAAGTGTATCCTCCGTCAGCAAAAAAATTACCACGCTGGTCAGCAGCTATAATGAATTAATGAGTGCGTTGAAAAATGCAACCGAATACAACAGTGACTCCAAGTCAATGGGGCTCCTGAGTCGCGACTATTCGGTCTCCTCGTTGAAAACCAATGCCCGTTCGCCGTTTACGAACATCGCCAAAGGTTTTCTGGACACGCTGGATGCATTCTCACACGCCGAGGACATCGGCATCACCTTAGACGGTGCCGGTATGATGGAGTTTGATTCCAGCGTTTTCGATGATGCCATCAATGAAGATTACTCATCCGTTCTGGACCTTCTGGGTGCCACTGCCAGCGGCAACAGTTCCAATAACGCCATTCAGTTTTACGGCGCCAGCGACAACTACACCACCGCCGGCACCTACCATGTCAAGGTCGAAGTGGACTCGAATAATGACATTATTTCCGCCAAAATCAAGTTGGCCGGTGAAACGGAATACCGCGACGCCGAGTCGTGGAAAAATAACATCATCTTTTTTGACAACAGCTTTGAAGATGGCGAACCGGTCAACCCCGAACACAGTCTGCAGTTAACGGTCGACCTGGACGAAGGCGTTTACGGCACCGATGAAAACCCTGTCGTCATCCACGTCAAACAAGGTATCTTCGGCCAACTGGAAGACATGCTCAAAGATATGACAAAAACCGGCGGACTGCTCGAAACCAGTGATGAGGCACTCGAAAATAAAATCGACCTGATGCAGGATAAAATTGACAACGAAGAATCGCGCCTGGAGAGAGTCGAAGAGCGTCTTACCGCCAAGTATGCGCGACTGGAAACCATGCTTGCTAAAATGCAGGAACAGCAAAGCGCCATTAGCGCCATGCTCGGTTAATTTAAAATCGTCTTACCATTAGATATTTTCAATCCCCGCTTCCGACCGGAAGTGGGGATTTCTTTCAACAGGGTCAATTCATAGACTTCGCTGCCGGCCAGTAAGAACACCCCAAAACCGTAATCGGCAAAATCGAGTTCGCTTCAGGGGAACAAACCCGTAATTTTGACCCAGTCGATATTGGCCAGTCCATCGCGGGTTAAACCAAAGTAGGTCTGTTTCTCTTAGATATGTATCCCTGACGTATTATTGATGCTTTAGCCGCGGTTTTTGCGAAGGCGGTAAACCATTGCCAGTACTTCGGCCACGGCGGTGAACAGTTGGTTCGGCACCGATGTGCCGGTCTTGACCGTCTTGTAAATGGTTCGCGCCAGTTCGGGCTTGCGGACAATCGGCACCCCGTAAGCACGGGCAATTTCACGAATCTTATCGGCCAGATGGTCCTTGCCCTTGGCAACCATCTTCGGTGCATCCATTTCATTGGGATCGTATTTGAGCACAACCGCAACATGAGTCGGGTTGACGATAACCACGTCGGCCTGCGGAATTTCCTGAAGCATGCGATTACGCGACATTTCAATCTGAACCCGGCGCATGCGACCCTTCTGTTCCGGCGAACCGTTCGACTCCTTGTGCTCCTGCTTGACTTCCTGCTTGGTCATCATCATGTCCTTGGTAAATTTCCATTTCTGGAAAACCACCTCAATGACAGCAATCACGACCAGCATTGCACAAACACGAATCAGAAGACCCAAAATCAGCTTGCACGTCATGGATAAAACCTGTCCGGTCCAGGCCCAGCGAATCGCGGCCAGTTCTTCGACTTTGCTTTCAAAATACATCCAGACCATCAGCGAAACGATAATGATCTTCGCAACCGAGATGCCGAGCTTAACCAGGGCTTTGATGTTGAACAGCTTGCCGAAACCTTTGATGGGGTCCAGCTCGTCAAGCTTGGGCTTCAAGGCCTCGGGGGCAAAATTCAACCCGCTGACCACCACACAGGATGCAATGCTCGCAACCGTTAATGTCGCCAGCATCGGCAGCATCGCCGTCATGGTGCCGGTAATGATCCGAGCGAAATAAGCATTGAAACTCTCAACACCATTGAATACGCCGGGATTACGTGAAAAACCCTGCTGAAACTGGCCGACAAACCATTTTAGCAGACTGGGCGCAGTCAGTGCCAGCACCAGCACCAACGCCGCAACGCAAATCACGGCCGGCAGTTCCTGGCTCTGCGCAACCTGACCCTTTTCACGGGCCTTTTCCAACCGCTTTGGGGTTGGTTGTTCGGTTTTTTCCGAAGCGGGCTTCTCCGCCATCGGCTCATCCTCAATTTACAATAACATTAACACTACAACGGCAGCAGTTTACCCATCCAGTCTGCAAATTCGCTGACAAACTGGTTGATAAACGGCATAAATAGCCCTGCCATCAGTAATCCCAAACCAACACGCAGCGGCATACTGATAAACAGGATGTTCATATCCGGCATAATTCTCGCAAAAACCGCCAGCACCGTCAGCAACAGTAAAAACGCCGCCAGCATCGGTCCGGCCAACCGCAGACTCGCGACCAGCATTGTCGAGCCGGTCACGACAATCCCCTCTGTCAAAGCAGCAATCTGCGGCGTGCTGCCCGCGGGGAAGGTGTCATAGCTTTTCGACAGAATCAGCAGCAGCAAATGATGGCCGTTGGCACTGAGAAACAACAGGATAAAAATCATCTCCAGCAAAACACTCAACGCTTCGGCGCTTTCGCCGGTCAGCGGGTCATACGTCGCCCCCATGGCAAAACCCATTTGACGCTCCATGATCTTACCACTCACTTTAACCACTGAAAAGATCAGCACAACGATCAGCCCCAGCGCAATGCCGTAAATCGCTTCATTGGCAATCATCAGCACAGCCTCCAGGAAATTCAGTTCCGAAAGATTGACCACGGTCGGCATAAACAACGCAAAGAAAAACGATACCAGTAAGACCACCGAAAACTTGATCCTCGCCGAAATCGTCTTCCAGCCGAAAATAGGGACAATGCTTAGAAACAGCGAAATGCGCGTTAAAACAATCACAAACGCCAGAATTTTTGAAACCGGGATATCCATGAAATGCGATCAATCCTAATAAGAAGCGGCAATGGCTATATCAGGGTTTTAGTGCCCAACGTTCTGAATGTGCCCGAAAATATCCATTGTAAAACGCAGCAATTTATCGAGCATCCAACTGCCGGTCAACAACGTGACAAATCCGACCGCCACCAGCTTCGGCACCGCCGTCAGCGACATATCACGAATCGACGTCACCGCCTGGAACAGGGTAATCAGCACACCCACAACGATACAGGTAATCAAAATCGGCGCCGAAACATATAGCGATGTTTCCAAAGCCTGACGTCCCAGAAAAATAACCGTATTCCCATCCATTGATAACATCCTAAACTAAATATCAAAAATCAAAGATTAAAATTATTGAACTAATTGAATCCTAAACTTAAGCTCTTGGCCAGCAGCCCCCAACCGTCCACCAAAATGAATAAAATCAGCTTAAACGGCAGCGAAATCATCGCCGGCGGCAGCATCATCATCCCCGCACTGAGCAAAACGCTGGAGATAATCAGATCCAGCACCAAAAATGGAATAAACAGCAGACACCCAATCTCGAAAGCCGTGCGAAACTCGCTGATAATAAACGCCGGAACCACAACATGCAAACCCAGATCAGTGGGATCTTTCGGCACTTCCATTTTCGCCATCTGGACAAACAAACCCAGGTCCGACTCGCGGCACTGGCGAAGCATAAAACTTTTCAACGCACCACCAGCATTGCCGGCGGCGGTTTCAAAATCAATCTCATCGGCCAGATACGGGCGGATACTGGTTTCATTAACAACGGAAAACGTCGGCGCCATAGTATAAAGCGTCAAAAACAATGCCAACCCCATAATCGCTGTATTCGGCGGAATCGTTTGCGTCCCCAACGCCCGGCGAACAAATGACAGCACAATGACGATCCGCGTAAACGACGTCATCATCACCAGCACACTCGGCAAAATTGCCAGGCCGGTAAAGATAATCACCAGTTTGACCGGCGTGGACCATTCGCGGCTTTCGCTGTCGGCGGTCGCCTTTTCCATCACGTCAACCAAATCGCCAATTTGCGGAACGGTCACCGGCCCGCTATTATCAGAAACGGTATCCTCCTGTGCAAAAGCAACATTCACCGCACCGGCAATAACCATGAACAACACGAGTATTTTCATATAGGAAATATTCATCAGACATCTTCTTTATGGTTTTGAGGTTGCTCGGAAATGACTTCATCCACACGATCGTTTGACAATTCAGCTAACCGGGTAATCGTATTTTGCGTGCTGCCGATCAGAATTTGCTGACCGCCAACTTCCAGTAAATGAACCGCCCTGCGTGATCCCAGCGACACCGTCTCAATAACCCTGACGCGTTTGCCGGAAACGCCGGAAACCTTCGGCAAAATTTTCTTCGATACATACATCACCCCAAAAGCCAACGCAATGACCAGCACCAGTGACAGTAGCATCCGATAGAGGGACCCGCCCAGGTTGTCATCGGCCAATTCGATAGGCGCCGGCTGTTTGCCGAAAAGCGTATCCGACGAGGTCGAAACGGCCGCATCATTGGCTTCTTCAGCAGCTACCGCCGGACAAATGAACCAACAACTGAGAGAAAACACGATTGTCGCTATTATTACACTTGTATTCGTCTTCACAAATCACACACTTTCAATCAATAGATTCTAATCCATATAGAAAGAAGCAAATGACATGCCAAAACACCCTAAAAGCCATTGAAACGCTCTAATCGTGCATTTTTAGATTAAATGAGCCATCTCGGCCATCGGGTGTCGAGAAACTTGACAACCACAGGCTGATCGGCTGTTTGGTATGATTTTATTCGCCTCGAAGAATCGCAATCAAAATCTGCGAGTCTTTGTAGGCAGTGCTGTCCCCATCCACCCAATGTCCGCCGGGACCGCCGCCCCAGGAGAAAACAGGGCACTGAAAGTCCTCATACAAACTGCCTCTGAGATAATCGGCCACTTTCTGGGCACGCAAAGACGACAATATCCACTGATCTTTGCCCGGCGGTGCATCATTGGCCATGCCGAGTACGTAAAGCTTCACCTCACCGGACCGGACCTGAGCCTGTAAATTATTTATAAATTTGCCCATAAAGTCTTTGGCGGCCTTGTTCAATTCAGTTTTGCCGGGCTCAAAACGGATATTGGAAACGGTGAAATCCATCTTGTGACAGGTAATCTGAGACGGCAGTGTTTCCATATTCTGTGAAAGTTTCTTGAAAGTCCGGCGCAGATTTTCTTCCTCGGAATCCAATGTCCGGGTTTCCACATCCGGATCCGGATCACTGATATAGTGTTTGGTCTTTGGACTGCCAAACTGCGGCGTCATTTGCTTGCCGGAAAGCATCCCAAGCCCGTAACAGTTAATGTGGTCCACAAAAGCATCCCGGCTAACATTGAACATTTCCGGGTCACGAACCTGCGCCATACTTAACAACATGACGAAGAACGTCAGCAGCAACGTCACCATATCCGAAAATGTGACAATATAGGCCGGAACACCGGGCGCAGCCTCTTCGGTAAATTTTTTGGATTTACGACTCAATTATAAATTCTCCGTTCCAGCAGAACGATCTCCAGCATCCGATCGGCTTGTGCTTCCTCCGGCGGCAAAGCACCCTTGGCCACCGTACTGGACGCCGAAATACTAAATAACGCCCGGTCCATGCCCTGCTCAGATGTCAGATATTCCACAATCGCCCAGGCACGACGCAAACCTAAATCCGAGGCATCCGTAGTTGAACCTTGATTGCATTCGGTAATCACAATCCGGTTGCGCATTTTTTTTAAATACTCCGCCATACCCCCCAGCAATTCCTGACCGGTCAGGGAAATACGGGTTCCCTTGCCCCAGAAAATCTTATCCGATGAGACAAGAAAAATTTTCTGATCACGAAAATTCCGGGGCTCCGTTTCTTTTTTTAGATTATTTTTTTGCCCCTCCTCACGCGTCGGCTGCTCACTGCCTTTATATCGCTTCTGATTCCGGTCTATATTCTGAATGATAACAACCGACTCTTCTTCTTTTGTCTTTTGGTCATTAAAGGAAAGATTTTGTGCAAAGCTGTCTGTCATCTTTCTATATTTCGCCTCATTCTGATCATCAAACGAGGAAAAACTCAGGAGCAGCACAAAAAACGTCAGCAGCAGCGTCATGCAGTCACTGAACGTGACCATCCATTCCGGTGCGCCCTCCGGCGGGTCTTCCTGGACTACTTTTTTTTCTCTGGCCATTTAATTCTAACCCTAACTATAAAACGCCCTCACTTCACGGCTGTATCATTCAGCCGTGAAGGTGGCCGTAACTCACGGGATTTTAGTCCTTGGTAAGAACGTTAGATCATTGCCTTCACTTCTTTCCGACTGCCGTGAGAGATAAACGCATGCATTTTTTCACGAACAACCGTCGGATTCTCGCCTTGGGCAATCGCACAGATTCCCTCCGTAATCATTTCCATGACAATCGTTTCGGCTTTGGAATAAATCCCCAATTTTCCCGCCAACGGAATAAAGACCAGATTCGATGAAAACGCCCCGTAAAAGGTCGTCACCAAGGCCGTCGCCATGCCCACACCCAAACCGCTGGGATCCGATAAGTTAGAAAGCATCTGAATCAGACCAATCAGCGTACCGATCATCCCAAATGCCGGAGCAGCCGCGCCCATGAACTCCAGAATTTTTTTGCCGGTGCCGTGTCGTTCCTGGAGATACTGCGTTTCCAGTGACAAGTGATCGCGAATGTTTTCGTCATCCTGCCCATCCACCAGCATCTGCATGCCTTTGACAAAAAACGGGTTATCGATCTTGCGAATTTCCTGCTCCAGTGCCAACGCACCATCACGCCGGTTGATCGCCGCAAAGTTGACCATTTGCTGAATAAGATCGCCCTGAGACGGAATCTTGGCAAACACCGTTTTCTTGATAATAGAAAAGATGCTCAGAAACTGCGACAGCGAAAAGTGAATCAGCGTCGCGCACAGCATCCCTCCAATGGTAATCGCCAATGAAGGGATGTTCAAAAACATTTTTGCACCGGTTCCAACCGCGATCGACCCAATGATCACGACAAGACCCAGCAGCACTCCGAGAATCGTTGCAATATCCATAATCGTTAGTTTCTTTCTATTGTCTGTTTCAATCGCTGGCAAACAATGGCTGAAACAGCAGGTTCCGTCTCCGCAATCGACGCAAGCACCTTCGCTTTTGTTCGTTCCGTCATGTAATATAAAATTTTGACCGCATCATCAAAGCCGGTCCCCTGACGCTGGGATTGAATCATGTTACTGATAATCTTACCAGCCGACTCGGCATCCATCTTATCATATGTCGCAGCCATGAGTTTGAGATTGGTCTGTTCGATTTTGGCAATCTCAACCTTGCTCTTAACCAGGTTTTCCTGCTCTGTTTTAAGCATCGAAACCGCCGAAGCCAACTCAACCCGCAAACCGCTCATTTCCTCGATGTCCGACCGGAGAGCCTCATGCGCAATCTGAATCCGCTTTTCTTTTATTTCAAGATCTTTCAGCTTTGTATTGTATTCATCGATCTTCTCACGCACTTCATAAATCAGCGTCTTAAGTTGTTTTTCGGTCAGCGATTTAACCGCCCCATCAATCGCAAATGTGTCTTCATCCGCATCCGCGGTCTTATGCATTTGCGCCAACGCCGCATCCGCCTGACGGGCAGCAGCGGCAGCGGGAGTTTCGGCCGGTGCCTGGGGTTTCGGCTTGGTCAACCAGGCGAATGAAAACGTTCCTGCAAAACCCAAAACTCCAACGCCGAGCGTTATGAATATCATTTTCTTTTTCACGTGTCTGTTTCTCCTGACTAAGTGAAGAATCACTAAACTAACTTATACCAATCACACTGAAGACTGTCATCACTTCGCGGTGATGTCGTTTACACAAAGTTCGTTAGATTTATCCCTGCAAAACTTGCAACCCTAACGGGCATTAACTATTGATTTTTTCACCATGCTGCTGACTGAGCCTGTCGCTGGCAAAACGATAAGTGGTCATCTCATCTGACGCTTTTTGATCCAGCTTTTCCTGTTCGGCCACAAATTCCCGCTCGGCTTTGCTGCGCAGTTTATCCAAACCTTCCGTCAGCTTTTTCAGCTCCATAACCTCATGTCGTTTCGCGTCACGCTGAACGGTCATGTTGTGAATATCATGTTCAAGTTTTTTAATCATGTCGTCATTTGCTTTCACATGGGCCATAAATAAGCCCTGTTTCTCCAACCGCTGCCTGGGTTCTTCCTGAGCCAACTCATCAATCGCATCGGCTAACATCTTCTTTTGTTTCAGCAACTGAGAGTGCAGCGTTTTTAACATGTCATTCAATTCAAAAAGTTCGGCCCGTTTGAGCTGCTCCTGTTTTTGTTTGACATTCAGTACACTTTGTAGTCGCCATTCAAACCGCTTCATTCATTTGCCTCTGGCATTTATTGCTGAGATTGACCGCTGCCTGAGCCGGCATCGATCAATTGACGCCATCGCTCATGAATCGCAACTAACTGTTGGACCGTCTCATTAAAAGCCGTTCGATCACGAACCTGCTGAATCAGAAACGCCCGGATCGGATCAATGAGTTCCACCGCCGCGTCAATCCGCCGGTTACTGCCCGGGGCAAACGCGCCAATATTAATTAAGTCTTCCGCGTCCAGATAGGTCGCATAGATTTCTTTCAGACGTTGGGCCGCAGTCTTATGATCGCCACTGGCCACCGCCGGCATCAACCGGCTGACACTCGCCAACACATCCACCGCCGGGAAGTGACCGCGGTCGGCCAGTTTCCGGGAAAGGACAATATGGCCATCCAGCAGACTTCTGGCACTGTCAGCCACCGGGTCGCTCAAGTCATCATTTTCCACCAGCACCGTCAGGATGCCGGTGATGCTGCCCTTGTCGGAACATCCCAGCCGCTCAATCAGACGGGGCATCAACGCAAACACGCTCGGACAATAGCCTTTAGCCGCCGGCGGTTCACCCGCCGCCAGACCGATTTCACGCTGAGCCTGGGCAAACCGGGTAAACGAATCCATCATGAACAAAACATTTTTGCCCTTATCTCTGAAATACTCGGCAATTGCAACGGCCATAAACGCCGCTTTAACCCGCTGAATCGGCGGTGAATCCGATGCAGACACAACAACCACACTGCGAGCCAAACCTTCCGGCCCCAGATCACCTTCCAAAAATTCACGAACCTCACGTCCGCGTTCGCCAATCAACGCCACCACATTCACATCGGCGTCGCTGGAATTAGCAATGTCACCCAGCAATACGCTTTTGCCGACACCACTGCCGGCAAAGATCCCCACACGCTGGCCGCGACCGCAGGTTAAAATACCATCGATCGAACGAATGCCCAACGCCAGCGGCTGGGTGATTTTTTCCCGAGTCATCGCCGACGGACTGGCCGAATCCAACGCCTGTTTTTCATCACCGACCAGCATACCTTTACCGTCAATCGGCTCACCCAATCCGTTCAGAACCCGGCCCAGCACATTTTCACTCAGATTGATGTGACGCGGCGTACTGCGAGCCGTGACCGTATCACCGGGAGAAATGCCCTCGATGTGTTCCAGCGGCAGCAGGACAAGCCGTTCATCCTGAAAACCGACCACCTCAGCCAGCACACTCTTGCCGTCTTGAATATTGATCCGGCAAAGTTCGCCAAGACCCACTTTAGGACCGCTGGATTCGATCGTCATACCGGAAACCCGAACCACAAAGCCTTGATAACTCAGCAAATTCACATCCTGCAATGCAGAATGAAATTTATCAAAATTAATCAAACTCTGTTTGTCAGCGGGCATCTCAGCCACAGACACAGCAGATTCATTATGTATATCACTTGCAGCCATATTATTCCATAAAGGACATTATTGGGTTTTTTCAAGAGCCTTGCCGATGCGACCCAGATGTTCATCAATCAATGATTGGACGATCCCTTTCGGACTTTCGAGGATACATTCAGCGCGACCGATATCCGGATCCGCCAACAGTTCAACACCGGTCGGCATCGTCTCGTCAGACTGCTGAATCGTGCGGTAATCGGTCAGGTCCTGAGGATTAAGCCGAATCACAACATCTTCAACACCCGGAGCATTTTTCAACGTCTCCTTGACAATCGCCTCGATCTCATAGTCGCCGTCGGCAACATTACGCATGAGTACTTTGCGGGCAATCTCAACGGACAGTCGGGCAATCGCTTCATTATGTCCGGCAAAAAGCTCTTCGTAAAATGCGTTCACTTTGGCAACCGCACTCTCCAGCGTTTGACAAAGGCCGGTGTACAGGTCGATCTGGGCCGTCAGTTCGCTATTAGCCGCGGCAACAGCACCGGCATCTGCCGATGATGAGGCGGGGATGGAACCGCTGCCGTCATGGATGATGTCCACCGACTTGAAAGGTTGAGCAAGATTGACCGTAAGCATTGCGGGCATTGTTTAATCTTCTTTAAAAGTCAGTTCACCTTTTTCATTAACCTGACGCAGAGCTTCAACGATTTCATCGCGGGCCGTTTCAATGTCCGCCGGTTTCGGTTCCGACATTAAGGACGTTTCTTCATCAATCGTTTCGGCCGCACGTTCGGAAATATTGGAGCGAATCTTTTGAACAATCGTCTCATCAGCCTCCCACAATCCCAACGCTAACTTCTGGTTGTCCACCTCACGCATCGCCTGCTGAAGCGAGCGGTCTTCAATCTGAACAATATCTTCCCAAATGACCATTAACTCGGAAATCTTGTCGCCGGCCTCGCTGTCTTTTTTGCGGATACTTTTCATCAGGCCGTCCCGGATCTCCATTTCCAGATTACGCAGCATCACCGCAACTTTTCTCAGAGATTGGTCTTGACCGCCTGGTGCCCTCACGCCGTCCCCGCCGCCGGAAGACAGTGCTTCCAGGTGGCTGCAAACTAACTGAGCAATCCGCATGCGGGCCTCATTGGAGACCGCTTCGCTGCCGGTCAACCGCGTGACCACGCTGATACGAACGCCTTCATCGAGAATGCCCAGCACTTCCGAGCTTTTTTTTGCGGACAATTCCGACAGCACGACAGCAATGGCCTGGGGATGTTCTTTTTCTAAAATCGCCGCCAGGGTTTTCGGGTCCGCCGAGCGAATGGGAATAAACGGATCGCGTTTTTGGAGCAAATCATCGATCTGCGTCTGGATACGGTCGGCGTTTTCCTGACCGATCGTGCTGGTCAACATCGTACTCAGAAAACCTTTGATCTCAAAGCCTTCCTTCTTTTCGACTGTCAACGACTGACAAAACTGGCGAACCACTTCGGCACTTCGAACCGGATCGCTGTAGCCGGATGCATCCAGATAGGCGACTTCCACCGCTAATTCCTGAACTGTTTCAGGATCGACGCCCTTGAGTAATTCCGCCGCGGTCACCGCATCGAGACTCATCAATAACATCGCTGCTTTTTGTTTACCATTCAATACCACGGATTAGTTCCCCTTTTCCTGGAGCCAGTTGGCGAATAATTGTTTTGCCTGTTCGGGATTATTCTGCAAGCTGCTGGTGATTTGTTTTCGCAGCATCATGGATTCGGCTTCTCCGCCGCCGGCCATCATACCGCCAGTCGGCACCCCGCCGCCACCGGCCATGGCCAGTGCTTCTGCGGCATCAACACCGGCACCTTTTCTCTTGCCGCCGCTGAAGATTTTTAAGACTAGCAAAGCACAGATCGCCATAATTCCCAACGAACCCTGCCTCGCGATCTGCACAAAATCTAATCCGCCGCCCTCTTCTTCACCCAACAGGTCGGTCGGACGATTAAACTTAACATTCGCAACTTTCAATCCGTCTTCGGCCAGCTTGGGACCGACAGCCCGTTTGATAATCTCTTCCAAATCGGCGATTTCCATAACCGGCCCGGCTTTCGCAGCAGCGTCGGCCTTGGCTTTTTCCTCATCCGAATCATCGACCGGAATATATTCAATCGGCGACAAATCCACAAACGCCGCTACTGTCACGGAAAGAATCTCACCCGCCAGTTCAGTCGTCTGCTCAACGGTCTTGGGAACGGCATATTCTGTTATAATAGATTCTTCCTTCTTCTCACTTTTCGGACCGGTCGCTTCAGCACTGCCGCCCTCTTTTTCCGAACCGGAGGTAATTTCTTCTTTGGTCGTTATCTTGTTCGTATCGTATGTTTCCTTGGCAACATTGCTGCTGGTCATGTCAATATCAGCACTCACACGAACCATACATCGACCCGGGCCTAAAACGGCAACCAGCATGTCCTCAACCTTATTGGCAAGCCCCTGTTCGACGCGTTCGCGGTATTCAGCAAAGGTATCAGCGCCGCCGCCCATAAGCTGATCTGACTTACTCGACAGCAGGCGGCCCTGGCTGTCAACCACCGTCACATTCTCAGAATTGAGATCTTCGACACTGCCGGTGACGATATGCGTAATCGCCGCAATGTTCAGCGGGCTTAATTTATAGCCGGGTTTGAGACGCAGAACCACCGAGGCACTGGTTTGAGATTTTTGAGAATTAAACAGCGTTCCTTCCGGGCTGACGATATGAATGCGGGCGTGCGTAACGCCTTCGATCATCTGAATACTTTTAGCCAGTTCATCCTGCAGGGCACGTTTGAGATTGACACTTTGAACAAAAGGACTGATACCGACTTTTTCATCGTCGAAGATGCCGTAACCTTTTTGAGAATTGCCGGGCAGGCCATCTTTAGCCATGTCCAGACGAAGCTGAGTGACGTGTTCTTTCGGCACATAAATGGTCGTACCGGAGTTGTTCAGTTTATAGGGGATGTTTTTTTCGTTGATCCGATCGGTGATCTTGCCGGCCTCTTCGACGTCCAGGCCGGAGTACAAAACCTTCATATCCGGAATCTGCGCCCAGTAGGCAACCAGGCCGCCAACCAAAAAAATCGCCAGTACAGCCGCAATCAGCAAGCCGCGATGCACAATGCCGATATTGTGCCATATGGCCCCTATTTTTTGAGTAAAATTCATATCAGCCTTCCGTTGTTAAACATCGTTTGAAAGAAACTATGATTCCGTCTTCCATTACAGTGGCATGTTCATTGTTTCTTTATACGCTTCGACAAGCTTGTTTCTCACACCAACGAGCAGCTTGAAACTCATATCAGCCTTAGCCACCTGTGAAACAACGGTGGAGACATCTTCATTCTTGCCGGACAATAAATCTTTAATGGATACATCCGAAGCTTGTTGAAGTTCATCAACGCTGCTGAGTTGCGACTTGGCAGCCTTGACGGTATCGGCAAAAGCCGATTTCGGTTGTTGTGCCTTGTTCGGCGCCGCGCCCGTACCGGCAACCTGGCCGTTCGGCAGAACTGAGTTTACATTTGTATTAAATTGGATCATTGTGTATTACCTCACTTAAGGAGTTCAAGTGTCGTATCAACCATTTGTTGGTATCGTTTTAGTACCGCGGCGTTCGCTTTGTAAGAACGGACAGCGTCATTGAGATTCATCATTTCAACTGGCACATTGACATTCGGCATGGCAACATACCCCTGTCCATCTGCATCGGGATGGCCGGGCTTGAGCATTTGCTGAAAATCACTCATGTCCAACTTAATGTCATCGACCTTGACGCCGCCGACACCCTCACCGTCGGTCTTAAATGCCGCTTCCACTCGGCGATAAGGCTGGCCTGTCCCGTCATCAGTCGACTGGGCGTTGGCCACATTCGATGAAATCAGCTTCATATTCTGGTTCTGCGCCCGCAGACCTGAAATCGCAATATCAATTGTTCCGAAATTTGAATCTATTTTCATAATCAGCTATCCACCTTTACATGCAGCTTATTTCAATTCAACTGAAACAAATGCCCGCTGCGCGGCTATGTCTTTTGTTTAAAACGCGTTCGGGTCGTCCACGCGGAATTTATGACCCTAAAGGGTCCTACTTAACATTCATCGCCATTTCCATTTGAGTATACTTTTTCTGCAACAACCGAATATAGGTCTTATGCTGAAGGGTATTCTTCACCATCGCCCCGATTTCAACTTCCAGATTCACATCATTACCGTTTGAATTGACAGCAGTATTCTCAGGACGGTAAAGTTGCGGCTCAATATCCTTCACATTAACATCACCGGAAGAGTCCATCGCCTGGGCCAGCAAATCCTTGAAATCCACATCCACCCGGCGATAGCCCGGCGTTTCCATATTCGCGACATTACTGGCAATCGTCTTCTGGCGAAGCCCTTCGGCTTTGATACCCGCTTCAAGCACGTCCAGAATATTGTTGTTTCCAATTTTTGTCATTTTTCTGCATCCTAAAGTATGTTCAGACAACCATCTGCACAAACAACAAAGCAATACTTGTGCCAAGCAGGAGAAATTTCTGTTTTTGGCCGTTTAAACGCTTTTTTTGACCAAAAACAACCCTGTTTGACTCAACACACTAACGTTACCGGGCAAAACACTGTCAGATTTCTATACACCCGAAATCACAACCATTTTCGACACACTGACAACTCGTGAAATGACAAACCAGCAGAATAGATTTTTCTGCATTTTTTGAAGAAAATCAGCGTTTTTTTCGGACATACCGATTGTAAGGCATGGTGTAGCAGAAATATAAAAGCCGGAAATTTTTTCCTGCTGAGACCGGATATTTTATCAGCAACCGCCAGACACACAGTATTATACCTAATCCCCCACACTTATATATATTTCTTAAACCCTTGTTATACAATTACTTAAAGAATACATAAGGAGTATGAAGCAAAACAATTGGCACGAAAATTGCTATTTAACTGAGCACTATGAATACAAATATAAAAACGACATTATGCAATCTGCTGGCTCCCATCACGGGATCAAATAAACCCGGTAACGCTCAAAATGGAGCCCTGATTGATTCAGGCGGAAATGACTTTAATAACAGCGAATTTGCAGCCATTGTGCGGCAAATAAAGTCGCGACAAGAAAAGTCTGGGGGTACCGATACGCCCCAAGAGGATTCCAAAGACAAGTCACAAGAAGTCTTAGGGCGTCAGATTTCAGCTACGCTGTCGCGGATGATACAAAATAAGCCGATTAAAGAGCAAGACGCCGATGTGTCTGAAATAGAAACGGCACTGGCTGAGCTTGCCGCCTTGGTGCAGGCAAACCCCGAGCAGTTTAAAGATCCCGAAGCACTGAAAGCAGCAATCGAAGAGTTTTTACCTGAAAACTCTGAAAAACTGCAGGAAATCAGCGATCTTCTGACTTCCTTACAGCAAACATTACCGGCAAACTCCACAGACACAGCCACTGAAAACAGCGAAAAAACAGCTGAAAACACGGTAATCGCGGCCATTCCAACAGAAAACGCTGAAGCTCTCATGTCGTTTAATCCGGAATTACCCGCCGAAATAGCGCAATCAGGTGCAGCGACAACTGGCGACGTAAGTCAACCGAATGTATCCGAAACCACCACAAATACTGAAACAACAGGGGCAGACCAAGCCGCACAGACACTGCCGCTGAATCAGGACCAAACCCAGGCAGTTGAAACACAGACCCAAAACGCTGCAATTGCCGCCAAAACCGTAATTCCTCGATCTGACTTAAATTCTGCAACGCTTGACCGCCCGCAACCCGATTCACAGTCAAACACGTCTTCCCAACAGGAATCCAAAGGCCCCAGTGCCGAGCAGTTACTTGAAATGGTTCAGGATACCGAAAGCGACACTGCAGCGAATGAAACGCCTTTACGCCAGATGAACCTGTCACCGGAACAAATCCTGGCCAAAGAAGCCCAAACGCAAAAAAATCCGATTTCGAGCGGCGATTTTAAAGCGGAATTGGATGCGATCGAGCAAGCAACTCCCGATAATACCGCCGCCGGAAAAGCAGAAACAGATGCAAGCCCGAATATTTTTGATGCCTCACCCGTTAAATCGGCCGAAAGCTCGAATGCGGATATCGCCCGGCAAATCCAGGAAACCATTACGAGCTCATACCGGTCCGATTCCAAACAGATCGTCGTTCGTCTGGACCCGCCGGAACTGGGCAAAGTAACAATTCAATTCATCGAAAAATCGGACGGCATCACCGGCGTTTTACAGGTTGACCAGGCCCAAACACGTCAGGACATCGAACGTGCATTACCTGAAATCATCCAAAACCTTCAAAATGCCGGTGTGCAGGTCAAAAAAGTCGAAATCGTATCGACCGCTCAACAGCAAGGATACGACACCTCCCGAGACGAATCCGCATTTTCGGGGCAGGAAGGCGGATTTGACCGGCAGAATAATCCGCACTCGTCATCTCAGCATGCAGGGTATCACGAACCGTCCGGAAACTTCGAGAATTTCAGCGGACCGGCTCAATCTGACATGCAGATGACCGAAAAATCCATTAATATGCTGATATAAACACCTCCGTTACGTTATAGGACTCCCCGTGCGTTTTTATTTTTAACGCCGCGACTATTTCCGCATTTTTTACGTAAAAATTTGAATGATTTTCCCTCTCTGAGCCTTAATATATGCGATTGCCAATAGCGCAAGCAGCGTTATTACAGGTCCGGATTTTTACCTATTATTTTGCTTCTTTTTTAGCTAAAAGTGCCTTAAGTTTTCCCCCCTCCCATCGAAAATAGCTTCAGTTAAGAGTTTTCTGCCCAATGTGCTCGTGGCACGTTTGATACGGTAAGAACTAATAACAAAACGTTTAAATTTCTAATTTTTTAGGAGTCGAGACCATGTTAGCTATTAAGAACAACATTATGGCGGGCAACGCCGCCAGACACTTGGGCAAGGCTTACGACAGCTTGGCCACAAGCGTCGAAAGACTGGCATCAGGCCTTCGCATTAATAGTGCAAAGGATGATGCGGCTGGTTTGGCTGTTCGCGAACTGGTACGTGCAGACATCGCTGTGCTGCAGCAGGGATCACGTAATGCCCAGGACGGCATTAGTATGTTACAAACGATGGAAGGTGCCATGGGTGTCATCGATGACAACCTCATTCGTATGAAGGAATTGGCAGAACAGGCCGCAACAGGCTCGTATTCAGATGCACAGCGTGAGATCATGAATGCTGAGTTTGATGAAATGGCCGATGAAATCGATCGTATCGCTGGCGCAACGAAGTTTAACGACATCGCGATGCTGAATTCTGCAACCGGTTCTGTATCAATTCACGTCGGTACCGACAGCACCATCGACATCAACAAAGTCGACATGAGCAAGGTCGGACTGGGCATCAACACTGGCGTTGACGCCGGTACGATTACCTTCGACGGTACCCTGACCGACACGGAAGATTCCTTCCTGGTCACATCTGATGAAGTCGACCTCGTCCTCGAATTCGATGATGGCACAACCAGTGAAAAGGCTATCAATGTCAATTTCACCGCCGGTGACTACACCATGGAACAGGTCAAAAGCAAGATCAACGAAGTGTCACAGGCACTGGACTTTGATACAGACGGTACGGACCTGAGCTATGACGCTGCGACAATCGTTGAAGACGAAACCGCGGGCACCTTCTCACTGCAGCTCGCTTCCAGAGGCACAGGCGACGCAACACCTGCAACATTTACAGTCGAAGCTACAGAAGCGGGTGGAACATTCGTAGCCGGCGGTAATACAACAAACCTGCTTGCTGCTGCTGCAAACGTTGATGCAGGCTCCTGGACCGGCGGCACCGTTGACGGCGGCGTGAATATCGCAACCGCTTCCGCGGCGGCGGCTGCACTGGATACCGTGACTGCGGCCATCAACACCAAGGATACCGCTCGTGCATCATTCGGTTACAAGATGAACCGTCTGGAAAGCACCATCGCGATCGTTGATATTCAGGCCGAAAACCTGATGTCTGCAGAATCGCGTATCTCGGACGTTGACGTCGCCACTGAAATGGCGGCCATGACGCGTACTCAGGTATTGAGCCAGGCTGGTATCAGCATGTTGTCTCAGGCCAACCAGATGCCTCAGATGGCACTGTCGCTGCTCCGCTAAGCGGACCTTTAGCAAGACCCTGCGGGGGAGACGGCCGTGGAGCCGTCTTCCCCGTCTATTCAAAACGTCATAATACGATACCAATACTCATGAAAAGGATTGTCCAATCATGAAGGGCCTCGATACATACCAGGAAGTTGCCATCACCACGCAAAACAGGGGACGTCTCATCGTCCTGCTGCATGACGGGGCCATTAAGTTCCTGAAACTGGCCATGAATGGCCTCGACGCCGGCGACATGGAGACCAAAGGGATCTATATCAACAAGGCGCTGGCCATCATTGACGAACTCAATACCGTGCTGGATATGGAAGCCGGCGGCGAAGTCGCCGTCAATCTCCGTCAACTCTACATGTTTATGACCCGCCATCTCAACATGGCCAACATGAAGAAAGACCCCCAGAAAATCGACGACGTCATCAAGCTGCTGGAAGAACTCAACCAGGGCTGGAAAGCCATCACCTAATACGCCAAACACCGCAATCGGTCCAAAAAATTGATAGATTGCCGCTCCCTCCTTCTTCGCAAATACCCCATTTTATCACCCTGTTAAGTGGTTCCCCTGCGCCTTCAGCCCGTCCGAAAAAAAACTTCTATTTATCATCAAAACTCCTTAAGTTTTCGGACCTCTCGTCGAGAATAGTGGCAGTTAAGAATTTTCAATCCAAAATGTGTGCGTTGCACATTGAACTTAAGTAGAGGTTGAAAATAAGTCGTGTATCTTTTCTAAAGGAGTTAAGATATGTTAGCTATCAAGAACAACATTATGGCAGGCAATGCCGCAAGACACTTGGGCAAAGCGTATGACAGCTTGTCCTCAAGCGTCGAAAGACTGGCGTCAGGTCTTCGCATCAATGGCGCAAAAGATGATGCAGCCGGTTTGGCTGTTCGCGAACTGATCCGTGCAGACATCGCGGTGCTGAACCAGGGGTCACGTAATGCCCAGGACGGCATTAGTATGTTACAAACGATGGAAGGTGCCATGGGTGTCATTGATGACAACCTCATTCGTATGAAGGAATTGGCGGAACAGGCCGCAACCGGCTCATATTCAGATGAACAGCGGGCGATCATGAATGCTGAGTTTGATGAAATGGCTGATGAAATCGATCGTATCGCTGGCGCAACGAAGTTTAACGACATCGCGATGCTGAACTCCGCAACCGGTTCAATCTCGATTCACGTGGGTACCGACAGCACCATCGACATCAACAAAGTCGACATGAGCAAGGTCGGTCTGGGCATCAACACAGGCGTTGACGCCGGTACGATTACCTTCGACGGTACCCTGACCGACACGGAAGATTCCTTCCTGGTCACATCTGATGAAGTCGACCTCGTCCTCGAATTCGATGATGGCACAACCAGTGAAAAGGCTATCAATGTCAATTTCACCGCCGGTGACTACACCATGGAACAGGTCAAAAGCAAGATCAACGAAGTGTCACAGGCACTGGACTTTGATACAGACGGTACGGACCTGAGCTATGACGCTGCGACAATCGTTGAAGACGAAACCGCGGGCACCTTCTCACTGCAGCTCGCTTCCAGAGGCACAGGCGACGCAACACCTGCAACATTTACAGTCGAAGCTACAGAAGCGGGTGGAACATTCGTAGCCGGCGGTAATACAACAAACCTGCTTGCTGCTGCTGCAAACGTTGATGCAGGCTCCTGGACCGGCGGCACCGTTGACGGCGGCGTGAATATCGCAACCGCTTCCGCGGCGGCGGCTGCACTGGATACCGTCACCACTGCCATCAACACCAAGGATACAGCCCGTGCCGCATTCGGATACAAAATGAACCGCCTGGAAAGTACCATCGCAATCCTGGACATTCAGGCTGAAAATCTCTCCGTCGCAGAATCGCGTATCTCCGATGTTGACGTCGCCACCGAAATGGCGGCCATGACACGGACACAGGTATTGAGCCAGGCCGGCATCAGCATGTTATCTCAGGCCAACCAGATGCCTCAGATGGCACTGTCGCTGCTGCAATAAAATAACTCCTTTAGTAGTAAGGGAAGACGGCCTCCGGGCCGTCTCTCCCTTCTTCTAGCTGGAGTATTAAGCGTATTGAAATCAAGAATACCGATATCTCAAAATGAAGGACTGAGAGATTATGAACGGGTTGGACACATATAAAGAAGTGGCCATTACAACACAAAACAAAGAACGGGTCGTTGTGCTGCTATATGAAGGTGCCATTAAGTTCTTAAAACTGGCAATCAAAGCACTGCAAGATAATGACATGGCCACCAAAGGCCTTTATATCAACAAGGCTCTGGCTATTGTCGATGAATTAAATCGTGTACTGGACATGGAAATCGGCGGCGAAATCGCAATGAATTTGCGTCAACTTTACCACTTTATGATCCGCCAGCTCAATGTTGCAAATATCCAAAAAGACACTCAGAAGATTCAGCAAGTCATCAACCTGCTGGAAGAACTCAATCAGGGGTGGAAGGAGATCGCCTGATACCACAACAGAAATTTGTACAAATTCCCGACACATCACTTGATAAAAGCAATTTCTTAAGGCCAATAGTGGCCTTTTTCTTTTTTGGTATGTTTCTTGCTACTTTTCTTTGCGGATTGCAGTCTCTCTGCCCGTGCGCAAAGGGAAATCACTGAATAAAAAAGATGGCTAAAGGCCAGTTTGCTATAGAGAAGAGGCTTAGATGGCAAAAAAAAGAGCAAAAACGACTTCAAAAAAAACAAGTACCCTCAACGACAAGGCAAGACAAGCATCTGCCTGGCTGGAATCTGTCGAAAACTTAGTGAGCCAGGGGCAAACAACAGAAGCGAAGGACTGCCTGACAGAGCAGAAAATCCAGGAAATCATAAGCCAGTTTGAGGATTCTCAAGAGCGTTATCAGGCCTATTATCAAATCGCAACAATGTTGTATCGCATTGGGCTTCTCGAGGAAACACTGCCTTATTGTACAAAAGCACTTGAATTTGCCCAGGGAGTAGACGCCTATAATCTCAGGGGATTGACTTACCTGAATTTACGCCTGTACCAAAAAGCAATTGATGATTTCAATAAAGCAAACGAATTAGACCCTCTCAATCGGCATGTCTGCAATAATCTGGCAATGGCCCTGATGAAAACAGGAGAAAATCGTCAGGCCATACAATTGTTTAAAGACATCATTCAAAAGTACCCCGATTTTATACAAGCCCACTCGAATCTGTTGCTGAATTTGAACTATCTTCCCGAAACGACATGCGATGAAATGTTCCATGAAGCGAAACAATGGGCTGAAAATTATGCACCGACGTCGTTGATGATCCGTCAACATAGAAATCTCCTGGACCCTCTGAAAAAATTGCGGATCGGGTATATTTCTCCCGACTTCAAAAGACATCCGGTCATGTATTTCTTCGATTCGCTTTTGACCGCCCATGATCGGAGTCAGTTTGAACTGTTCGGATATGGGAATGTGACCAAACCGGATGAAACAACCGAATCCGTCATTGAACGGTTTAACCAGTATCACAATATCCTTGGCATGCCGGACGATCAAGTCGCATCCCTGATTCAATCCGAACAAATCGATATCCTGGTGGACCTGGCAGGACATACAAAGCACACCCGGATAAGCGTATTAGCCTATAAACCGGCACCGATTCAGGTCACCTATTTGGGATATCCCAACACAACCGGCATGGAACAGGTCGATTACCGGTTCACCGACACCATTGCCGATCCCCGGGAACACCAACAGTACTATTCAGAAAAGCTGGTGTATCTGCCCAATGGTTTTCTTAGCTATAATCCCGGCGATGAACAGCCAACCGTCACCGCGACACCCGCATTAACAAATGGCTATATCACCTTCGGCTGTTTCAACAACATCTGCAAAGTAAATATGCCCCTGCTGAAACAATGGGTGGAGATTCTCAATGCAACGCCCAACTCAAAACTTCTCATGAAATTCGGAGAAGCCATCGATGAAGAAGTTCGGAAAATCTATCTGCAAAAATTCATCGATCTTGGGCTGGAGAATGCCGAGAAAAGAGTTGTTTTTTCCGGCTTCCTGCCTTCGCCACAACACTTGGAATTATATAATTCCGTCGATATAGCATTGGATACCTACCCTTATAACGGCACCACAACCACATTCCAGGCATTGCTGATGGGAACCCCCGTGATTACATTGGCCGGCGATTGCCATGCGTCACGTGTGGGCCTGGATATTCTAACGCGACTGAACCTGCAGTTTTTCGCGGCTCAAACCCCCGAAGAATATGTCAAAAAAGCCGTCGCCCTGGCAATGAAACCGGACGCTATTAGCCAAATCCGGACAAATATGCGTCAACGATTAGCCGCCAGCCCCTGCTGTAATACAAAGACAATCACCAAAGACATCGAACGAACCTATCGGGCAATGTGGGAAAAATACTGCCAGGATAAGATTCTGGAAAAATGGAAACATCGATCGACCCTAACACTATCTGAAACCAAAAGCAGCAATTCCGACAAAAACGGTCAGACACGCGGAGTATTTTATGTCGTCTGGGGAAACACCCAACAGGCCGAAGAAGTGATGCAGAAGTCAATCACATCGCTTAAGCAGCACCATCCTGAACTGCCGATTCATATTGAACGTTTTGAGAGTGGAGGCAAAATCAACAAAACCAAAATTTGTGATTTGAGTCCGTTTGACGTCACCGCTTATCTGGATAATGACACCGTGATATTGGGATCATTGGACTTTGCCTTTGAAAAAGCCGCCCAGTTCGGATTGGCATGCTGTCACAATGAAAATCCATGGGCCAGGCGTTATTGTGATGACCGCTTGTGTGGAGACATGCTTGAATATAATGCCGGCGTACTCTTTTTCTCTAAAAAAGCCAAACCGCTGTTCGATACCTGGCGGCAATTATTCGAAAATATTGACGGGTCCATTTTTCATTTAGCGAAAGACAAGTTAAGCTATATGCCCGTCGCCAATCAGGGCAGTCTGGCTTTGGCAATCCATGAAAGCGGTTTTAACCCCTTTGTGCTGTCGCACAATTGGAATTTTAGACCGAGTTATCATGCACATTTTTTTGGCCCCATTAAAATCTGGCACGGCTACGAGGATGTCCCGCAAATTGTTTTAGACTGGAACGATGAACAATCAACTGAAAGCGCTGTGATTGCGGGCATTCTAAATCCCAATGACTTGCCCACGCAATTATCAAAACTTCAGAAATGCGTCCAGTAACTTTTGATAAAAAGCATCAACCGAATAACGAATACAGATCTAACTAAAGTAGTATCAATCATACACAGAGCGCCGATGAATAATCGGTGTTCTGTTATATGAACAAAATCGACATCGCTGTTTTATGTGTTTTCGTCGATCACTTTTTCCTGTACCTTCTTCAGGTAGTCGTCCAGTTCTTCGACATTCTCGAAGACATTCATCACCGGCACCAACCGCATGACTTCCAGCACCTTTTCGATCTGCGGCGGCAGATTAATCGTAATCAATTCCGTTTTGTTCCGGCTCAGTGTCGCTCTGAGCTTCATCAGCGCCCCAAGCCCCACACTGCTGACAAAATGCAGCTCTTCCAAATCCAACACAACCGTCTGAAGTGGATCGGCCAGCAGCCGTTGAATCTCTTGCTCAAAACCGGCAACGGTTTCGGTGTCCAGATTGCCATCCAGACTTAGTTTGACGCTTAAATCCGTCGGTTTCACCGCTCGTATCGTTAAAGCCATGGCTCTTGCCTTTCAATAGCGTTTTACAGGCACGTTTTACGCGTAAATATCCCCAATCAGGAGGAGATAAGTCCAAATGTGGTTTTATCATAAATCGAACACGTTTTCAAGAAAACCGTATCGTTTTTTAATTGATTTCTTTTTTGACATTCTACCTACCCGAAGACTATAATGAACCGCCGGTAAAAAAGAAAAATTCTATGATGGATTGGAGAAATACCATGGGCAGAAAACAAGCGTTCTTGCATGTCTTTATCATTTCACTTTCAGCCTGTTGTTTTTGGGGTTGCCGCGTGGGCCCGGACTACGAACGGCCCGACTACATCATGCCGGACCAATGGCATCAAACAGCCGTCCAGGGGCTAACCGACGGTTCGGCCAACCTGCAAACATGGTGGAACCTTTTTGAAGACCCCACGCTCAACAAACTCATTGAACAGGCAACAGCCGAGAATCTGGATTTGAGAAATGCCTACGCCAGTTTGACCGAAGCACGGGCGTTGCTGGGAATCGCCGCCGGCGAAAAATGGCCAACCGTCGATGGAACCGGCTTTTACTCACGCGACCGCGCCAGCGATAACGGCCTGACGCCAATGACCGACAAAACCAACCTGCATTCAATCGGCTTAGACTCCAGTTGGGAAATCGATGTCTTCGGCCGCATCAGCCGGTCCGTTGAATCAGCCATGGCAACACTGGAAGCATCCGAAGAAAATTACCGCGACGTGCTGGTCAGTCTCTACTCAGATGTCGCACAAAGCTATATTGATGTGCGCTCGCTGCAGGCGCGGATTCGGTATGCGGAAAACAATGTCAAAGCGCAGCGATCAACACTGGAGCTAACCAAAAATCGACGCGAAGCGGGCCTGGTCCCTCAACTGGATGTCCATCAGGCCGAACTTATTCTTGCAAGTACCGAAGCATCCATTCCCGTACTGCGTCAAAATGAATCAAAAGCCATCCATCGCCTCGGCGTTTTGGTCGGACAACCGCCGGCAGCACTCTATGAAACATTGACGAACGCAGGTGACATTCCGGACACACAGAAAGAAGTCATTGTGGGTTTGCCGGCCGACCTGCTGCGTCAGCGACCCGATATTCGCCGCGCCGAACGCACGCTGGCTGCCCAGACTGCTGATATCGGCGTAGCCACCGCGGCCCTGTATCCGCAGTTCTCCCTCTCAGGCACCTTCGCCCTTGAGGCTCAACACCTGGACGATGCCGGGGATTGGGAAAGCCGCACCTGGGGGTTCGGCCCGTCGATGCGTTGGAATCTCTTCGCCGGAAACCGCATTCGCAGCAATATTAAGGTGCAGGAAGCCCAGGCCGAGCAGGCGATGATCCAATACGAACAAACCGTTTTGCTGGCACTGGAAGATGTCGAAAATGCCATGGTCGCCTATGCCCAGGAACAGGATCGTTTTCAGTCGCTTGAAAAAGCGGTTGTCGCCGCGGAAAAATCCGTCGAACTGGTCCAGACGCTCTACGAAAATGGATTGACGGATTTCCAGAACGTTCTGGATATGCAGCGATCCATGACCCAGCAGCAGGACCAGTTTGCCGCCAGCGAGGGACAAGTGGCCAAAAACCTGGTCACTATTTACACCTCACTGGGCGGCGGCTGGAACGCAAACGCATCACAAGTCCAGTCTGACGAAGAACAATAAGATTCAATGAACCCTTAAAGGGAAAGGAATCGGCTTCATGAAAATAGAATCCATAAAATCATTTATCGTGTTTTCGACTTTAGCGAGTATTGCAATCGGTCTATTGGGTGGCTGCCAAAAAGCACCGCCCCCCGCACCAGCGGCGCCCGAAGTCACCGTCGAATTACCCGTCACCAAACAAGTTTACCCTTTCTTTGATTTTACCGGCAACACTGCGGCCTTTGAAGAGGTGGACATTCGGGCACGCGTCACCGGTTTTCTGGAAGAAATCCATTTCAAAGACGGCGACGATGTCAAGGAAGGCGATGTTTTGTTTACCATTGAACAGGATGTCTTCAAGGCAACCGTCGCACAGGCCGAAGCAGTTCTGGAAGCGAATAAAGCGGAACTCGAACGTGCCGGCGCCGATCTGGCCCGTGTGGAGAAAGCCGTTAAAACCGGGGCCGTCAGCGAACAGGAAGTGGACCTGAAACGCGCCGAACGAAATGTCGCAAAAGCTGCTGTCGCAAAAGCCGAAGCGTCACTGGATCAGGCAAACCTCCAACTCAGCTATACAAAAGTAACGTCTCCGATCTCCGGCCGCGTCAGCCGCACCCTTGTCGACCCCGGCAACCTCGTCGGTCCCGGCGAAACCACCCTGCTGACGCGCGTCGTCAATCTGGATCCGATGTATGTCTATTCCAACATCAGCGAACGGCTGCTGGTGGACATCCTTCAGAGAGTCAAAGAAAAAACCGGACAGGAAAACAAAGATAACGTCGAAATTTTTGTCGGTTTGGTCGGAGACGAAGGCTACCCACACAAAGGCAAACTGAACTTTTTTGATAATATACTGGATCAGGAAACAGGAACGGTCCAGATTCGCGGCGTGCTTCCCAATGATTCGGGATTATTGTATCCGGGTATGTTTGTGCGTATGCGAATTCCACAGAAGAAGCCGGTCGATGCCATTCTGGTCAAGGAAATCGCCATCGGAACCGATCTGGGCGGCAAGTTCCTGTTAGTCGTCGATGACCAAAACATGGTCCAGCGACGGTACATTGAAACCGGCCAACAGTTCGACGATCTGCGGGTTGTCAAAGACAGCACCGACCCGAACAAGGGAATGAAAGCCAATGACCGTTATATTGTCAAGGGCTTGCAGCGGGCCAGACCGGGACGTCCTGTCACCCCCAAAACCGCCAATGAGACGGCTGCCGATGCAACGGACAGCACCGAAGAGAAATAATCGTCTTTCAATGACCGACATGCTGAAAGGCTTATGATAAACAGGAGCCAATACTATGTTTAGTCAATTTTTTATTAATCGCCCGATTTTCGCATGTGTCATCTCGCTGGTGATTCTGCTGGTGGGCGGCATTTCGATTCCACTGCTGCCGATTGAAAAAACACCGGACATCACCCCGCCGACCGTTGGCGTCAGCGCCAGCTATCCCGGTGCCAGTGCACAGGTCATCGCCGATACCGTCGCCGCCCCGATCGAAGAGCAGGTCAACGGCGTGGACAATATGATTTACATGTCTTCCTCCAGCGCCAGCGACGGCAGCATGAACCTGACCGTCACATTTGACGTCGGCACCGATATCGACATGTCACAGGTACTCGTGCAGAACCGCGTCGCCATCGCCGAGCCGTTGTTGCCGGAAGATGTCCGACGACAAGGCGTCAAGACCGAAAAGAAATCTACCAACCTGACGCTGATTGTAAATTTGATTTCGCCGACAAATGAATATGATGAACTTTATCTCAGTAATTATATTAACTTAAATATTAAAGATTCCCTCGCCCGTGTACCGGGAGTCGGCAGTATTACCGTTTTCGGTGCCAAGGATTTCGGCATGCGCGTCTGGCTGGATCCGGAAAAGCTCAAAATGCGGGGATTGACGTCCATGGATGTGCTCAACGCCATCCAGGAACAAAATGTGCAGGTGGCCGCCGGAAAGATCGGCGAGGCCCCCGCACCGGAAGGCCAACTCTTTGAGTACACCATTAATACAACCGGGCGACTGACAACCGTCGAAGATTTCGAAGGGATTGTCCTGCGGTCCGGCAAAGAAGGTCGCTTTCTCTACTTGAAAGACGTCGCCCGCGTCGAGCTTGGCGCTCAGGCGTACCAGTGGTCGGTAAGCTATAACGGCAAACCCTCAATTGCAATCGGGATCTATCAGTTGCCCGGCGCAAATGCGCTGCAAATCGCCGAAAGTGTTCGTGCAGCAATGGACAGCATGGCCGAAGATTTCCCGAAAGGACTGGAATATGTCGTCAGCTATGACCCGACAAAGTTCATTACCGTTTCGATCAAAGAAGTGGTCATCACGTTATTCGTCGCCATCATTCTGGTCGTATTAACCGTTTATATTTTCCTGCAGGATGTCAGAACAACCCTTATTCCCTCGATAACGATTCCGGTCTCGCTGATCGGCACGTTTGCCGTCATGCTGGCGATGGGACTTTCCATCAATACGCTGTCGCTGTTCGGATTGATTTTGGTCATCGGCATCGTGGTCGATGACTCCATTTGTGTCGTTGAAAATACCATGCGTATCATCGATGAAGAAAAATTGCCCGCCAAAGAAGCGACCTCGAAGGCACTAACCCAGATTACCGGCCCGGTCATCGCAACAACGCTGGTCCTGCTGGCGGTGTTTGTCCCAACAGCCATGATGGGCGGGATCACCGGGCGACTGTATCGCCAGTTCGCCATCACCATTTCAGTGGCCACCTGTTTTTCATCACTGAACGCATTAACCCTGAGTCCGGCACTATGCGGCATGCTGCTGCGACCCACACCCGAAAAACAGGGCTGGTTCTTCACGAAATTCAACCACCTCTTTGAACGAACCACCACAGGATACATGGGCATCGTCAATCGACTGGTTCGAAAAACCGGCATTGTCATGGTAGGTTTTTTGGTTTTAATGGGAGCTCTTTTCATTGGTTTCAAAAACGTCCCCGGCGGCTTTATCCCCAATGAAGACGAAGGGTATATCTTTGTCAATGCCATACTGCCGGATGGGGCCTCACTGGAACGCACCGAAAAAGTCATGGCGAAGGTCAATAAAATCTTAAGTGAAACACCGGGCGTCAGCCATTATATGACTGTCAACGGTTATTCAATGATCGACGGACTGGTCACCAGTAACGCTGGAACGGGATTTGTCATGTTCGACGACTGGGATGAACGGACATCCAAAGAACTCAGTTTCATGGGGATCTTACAAACCCTGCAAGCCAAATTGGCACAGATTGATGAGGCATTCTGCCTGGTCTTTGCCCCCCCGCCGATTACCGGCCTCGGAGCTGCCGGCGGCTTTGAATTTCAACTGCAGGACCGCGGCGGAGCAGGAACCATGCTCCTGCAAACCATTGCCGACGACATGGTTTATGAAGGCAATAACAATCCAACCCTGACACGCATGTCCAGCGGCCTGCGCAGCACCGTGCCGCAGTTATACCTGGACATCGACCGCATCAAGGCCAAAAACATGAGCGTTCCGTTGGGAACTATCTTCAGTACACTGCAAGCCAACCTGGGCTCAATGTATATCAATGATTTCAACTACTTCGGGAAAACATTTAAAGTCATGATGCAGGCCGATCATAACTTCCGCGAAAAAGTCGAAGATATCACACGGCTGGAAGTCAAAAGCACCACCGGAAAAATGATCCCGCTGGAAACACTGATCGAGGTGAAAGAAGTCGCCGGTCCTCAGGCGATCTTCCGGTATAATCTGTATCCCACGTCAAAGATTTCCGGCGCGCCCGCACCCGGCAAAAGCACCGGTGAATCCATCGCGGCGATGGAATCCATGGCCGATGAAATCCTGCCGTCATCAATGGGTTTTGAATGGACCGGCGTCACCTACCAGCAGCTCAAAGCCGGCAATATGGCACCCGTTATTTTCGGCCTGGCATTTATCTTCGTATACCTGTTTCTGGCCGCTCAATATGAAAGCTGGTCGATTCCGTTTGCGATCATCCTCTCGGTACCGCTGGCACTGCTCGGGGCAATCCTGTCCACATGGGCACGTTCGTTTGACAACAACATCTATACGCAAATCGGCTTCGTTCTGCTGATCGGACTATGTGCTAAAACAGCCATCCTGATCGTCGAATTCGCCAAGCAGCTTCGTGAAGAAGGCAAACCCATTCTGGAAGCCGCCACCGATGCCGCAAGACTGCGTTTTCGACCGCTGCTGATGACCGCCGTCTCGTTTATCCTGGGCGTACTGCCGCTGGTCGTCGCCACCGGAGCCGGCGCCGTCAGCCGGCAATCACTGGGCACCGCCGTCTGCGGCGGAATGTTCTTCTCGACCGTGCTGGGCGTCATACTGATCCCGGTCTTCTATGTCGTTATTCAGACACTGTCGGAAAAAATGAGCGGCAAAAACAAAAAGTAATTAAACCTGAGGTCCCGATGAGGACACGCCTCATAAAAAGAAGATGGGAACGCATCCTGCAAAACAAGTATAATCACTTGCTGATGACGGTGGTTTTTATTCTCATCGCCTATCCGCTGCTTGAAAGCACCGAAGCAAAGTTCCCAATCATCCCTCTGCTGCTGCTGGCCGCCATCACCCCGGCCTTATGGGTTGGACTGTCACGAAAAGTCTTCCTGCCGGTCATCACCATCGGCGTCGCCGGTTTTGCCTTTAATACATACGCCTTTTTTGGTCATAAAGAATTGGCCAACGAAACAATTCTGATCTTGCTGATACTTTACGCCGTCTTTTATTTTCTGGCCATCGCAATCTTGATGAAAAAAATTTCATCGAATAAAGTTATTTCATCCGACACGATCAAGGGCGGCATCAGCATCTACTTCCTCTTGGGATTATTCTGGGCGGTCTTGTACATGATTCTGTTGACATTTAATGAGAATGCACTGAGCAATATCCACGAAGACGCCGTCGCTTTTGACTGCTACTATTACAGCTTCACCACACTGACAACATTGGGATACGGCGACATTGCCCCGGTGGCCAAGTATGCAAAAATCCTGGCAATCATGGAAGCCGTTACCGGGCCGGTATATCTGGCGATTTTCGTCGCACAACTCATCGGACTCAATATCGCCCAAAAACTAAAAGATTAAACAAAAAGAGAGACTTATGAGCCAAGCACCATTGTCAATCAGACGCCTGCCGCTGCGTTTAATACCGGACAGCCAACGAACTATCACTCGATTTTTCTGGCCGGGCCAACATCGCGCAATCAAGATCGTTCATCGCGTCAAGTCACTGGGGCACCAGCAAATCGGTGCATTACTGGAAGAAATCATCGAACAGTTCAGCGACGTCAACCCGGGACTGGAAGAAATCCTCCTGGAACACTACGAGCGAGCCATCCGACAGGCTGAACTGGGGTATGACAAAGACTTGGAGCTTCGCATGCTGATCGGCGCTTATTTCTCCATGGAATACGCGTTTGAATCAGCGGCCCTGTTTAATCCATCCATGGTCAAGTGCTATGACCAGAACGACGTCCCGGACGGCAGCCTCCGATTTACCATGAGCCTTCGTACGATCGGCGAAGGGCATATTTCCTCCATCACATTCCGACAGGGCTTGATTGCCCCGGATGGCGACATCACCGTCAATCCCTCCAGCCTTTATGTGCGCCGCCTGCGCCGTAAGGAAAATCGACAATTTCACAAGGCGCCATTTGTCGAAAAAATCCACCAGCTTAACTGTAACGGACCGGAGGTGGACGCCCTGATGGCATTGCTGCCGAACCTGTTCACCCATCTGCAGCTTCGCCAGAAAATCGAATACATGGAGCACAAGATTGAGTCTGCCAACGCCCGCGAACATTTTGAAATGATCGAGTGGCTCAGCCACGCCGATTACCGAATCGAGTTAGAGAATTTGCTTCATGTCGAAGACATGGTGCTGTTTCCCATCAGCGAAACCGAATCGATGGGAATGGAAGACATGCGGCTGGTACACTTCATCGACGATGACGGTTCATTCGCTTATTACGGCACCTATACCGCCTTTAACGGGCGTCAGATCCTGCCGCAGATCATGGAGGTCAAGCATCGTGACCACGCCGACATATTAACCCTGCACGGTAAATATGCTCAAAACAAAGGAATCGCCCTGTTCCCCCGTCGTATCGACGGCCAATATGCCGCCATCGGACGGATTGACGGCGAAAACCTGTTTATGCTCAAGACGGATCGCGTTGATTTCTGGAATAAGGCTGAAATGATTCGCCAACCCAAACACAAATGGGAATTCGTTCAGATCGGCAACTGCGGAAGCCCGATCGAAACCGACGCCGGATGGCTGCTGCTGACCCACGGTGTCGGCGCCATGCGACGCTATTGCATGGGAGCAATTCTGCTGGACAAAGACAATCCTTCCAAAGTTATCGGCGCCCTGGACGAGCCGTTGCTGTCACCCACCGATGAGGAACGAAGCGGCTACGTGCCGAATGTGGTCTATTCCTGCGGCGGACTCATCCACAATGAAAATCTCATTATCCCCTACGGAATCAGCGACGCCGCGACAGGATTCGCCGTGGTCGAGCTTGATCAACTGCTGGAACGCCTTATGCAGTAACATAAAAATAACGGACTCTTTCCGAAAGGTCTTGAAGATGAAAAAGCATACGATTAAATTCATCCTTCTCTGTTTACTCATCATCGCGATTGGCCTATCGGTAACCGGTTGCGGCAGTCCCTACTCAACCAAGCGTATCAGCGCCATTAAACTCTTTGAAAAAAGAAATGAAACGGCGCTGAACTCAAAGAACTCAAGCCCCCGAACACAACAGTTCCTTCGCTTGCGCTTTTTAACCGAACAATACGAAAACGACCCCGCTCCTGTCATTGACGCACTGCATCAGGAATCTTTTACATCCAATGATATCGAAGTAACACTGGCTCTGGCCGAGTTGTCTTTCCTGCAGGGGCGTCGGTATCACAAAAAAGATCTTGAGTATGCAAAAGCAATGTATTTAACGACAGCCGAAGGAGCCTACCGCTATCTGATCAACAAAGACTTGCAGTTGTCGCAGGTTGCGCTGGAACCAAGATTCCGTTTCATGGCAGAACTCTATAAGCAAGCCGTCTCAAGCCTTTGGGAACTGCGAGCGGACCCGATGAAGATTTCGTCCACCACCGCCCGAACGATCGAAACCGCAACAACCTCTTACACGGCACTGATGGAGCCGCCAACGCCTCCGAGAATCAGCCCCGAAGCATTTAATGAGTTAATCCCAACAAACCAGTTCCAGGTTCACGGCCTGACCAATGAATATATATCCTACGGTTTGGGGGTTCCGATGGTCGGCATCGTGCAAAACCCTCGAGGCCATAATGAGTGGGGGCCCTTTTTTCCCCCGAATCGTTTTGTATATCCGCTGTCGGCCTTCGTGAAATTCAACGAACCCGAATTGAAAAACGGAAAACGACACGTCACCTGCACACTGGGTTTTTATGATCCGCTGGCAACAGACAGTATCCAACTCAATGGCAGAGAAATCCCCCTTGAAGCAGACTTCTCAACCGCACTGGCTTTTCAGCTACACAAGACCAAACCCTTAAAAAGCGGACTGACCGGACTGCTCAACAGCGACAAACTGATCGACAACGCCGGGCTCTATCTGCTGGAGCCCTATCGCCCCGAAAAAATCCCCGTTGTCATGGTCCATGGACTGATGTCCAGTCCCGCCACCTGGGTCGCAATGTTTAATGACCTGCGAGGCGTGCCCGAATTGCGTGACCGCTACCAGTTCTGGTTCTTTTCATATCCGACCGGCCTGCCCGTACTATCTTCCTCTGCCATTTTAAGACAACAGCTCAAGGCCGTCAGGGATTACTACGACCCGGATCATACCAATCCCAACTTTGACAACATGGTCCTCGTTGGTCACAGCATGGGCGGCCTGCTCACCCGCATGATGCTGATCGATCCCGGCAATACGTTTTACGATGCCGTTTTTGATGAACCCCTCGATCAATTGCCAATCACAGAGGAGCAGCGAAAACTGGTTGAGAACCTGCTCTTCTTTAAACGCCAAGAAAACATCCGCCGCGTCATTTTCATTTCAACGCCGCACTGCGGCAGCCCCGTCGCCGATACATGGTATGCGAAATTCGGTGCCGGATTCATTAACCTCCCCGGCAATCTGGTCCAGGGTGCAAATTCCGTTTTAAACAACCAGGACATTCAATACTCGACAGCCATACAAAATCAGACCAGACGCATCCACACATCAATCGAAATCCTGTCGCCAACCTCACTGTTCATGACCGAACAACTCAAAATCCCTCTACCGCAGGATATCCCCTATCATTCGATCATCGGGATTCAGAACGCAGCAAAAGGCCCCGGCAGTTCAGACGGCGTCGTACCGTATGAAAGTTCTCATCTGGATTTCACCGTTTCAGAAAAGCTCGTTCACTCCAAACATGGTGCACACACCCATCCGCTGGCCATCGCCGAAGTCAAACGCATCCTGAAAGAGCATCTCGATGAAAGCGACAAACAATGAGCTACAAAAAAACGATCGTTAAGGTTTCGTTAAAACTAACCGCCATCTTATTGCTGGTGTGGCTGACAATTTTATTATTGTACGGATTCCAATCCCGTAAAAAATCCGATCTGTCGCTCTGCCACACCCTCAAGCTCAAATCCGAGTTTCAGGCCCGGGACGCTGACGCCGATTACACCTTCACAGACTATCTTGAAAATGAATCCCGTCTGTTTGAAGAATTGAACACCAAAGTGCTGCCCCGCATCGAACAGGAAACTCAAAGCCGGCTGAACCGCTACAACCCCGACAGCCCATGCAGTCCCGCAGCAATCGGCCATCAGTACAACCAAACCATGCAATGGACCCCGGACGAAATCGCCGGAGGTGTCCTG
Source organism: Anaerohalosphaeraceae bacterium (assembly GCA_963675155.1). Lineage (GTDB taxonomy): Bacteria > Planctomycetota > Phycisphaerae > Sedimentisphaerales > Anaerohalosphaeraceae > 4572-13. The sequence goes on from OY775912.1 coordinate 4,734,220, forward strand.
CTGCTGCACGGACTCACCGACAGCCCTTACAGCATGCAATACCTGGCAAAAATGTTTCTGAAAAAAGACTACTACGTCGTATCGCTCCGAATTCCCGGCCACGGCACAATTCCCTCCGGCCTGACAACCGCACGGTGGGCCGACTGGATCGCCGCGGTCGAACTGGCCGCTAAACACGTCAGTTTAACCGCCGGACCGGACAAACCTTTTGTCATCGCCGGCTACTCCAACGGCGGCGCACTGGCGACGCTCTACGCGTTGAACAGCCTCAAAAACCGGCAGCTCCCCCAACCAACCAAACTTTTCTTATTTTCCCCCGCAATCGCGGTCAGCAAATTCGCCGCACTGGCCCATCAACTGCAGGCGCTTTCGGTCATTGATTATTTCGAGAAATCAAACTGGCAAACCATCACCCCCGAATACGACCCGTTTAAATATAATTCGTTTCCGCTGATGGCCGCCAGCCAATCGTATGAACTGTCAAAAGCGATCCAGTCGCGTGTCGAATCGCTGACCCCAACCGAGCAATGGAAAACACTCTGCCCCATCATCACGTTTCAATCCATCGCCGACTCCACCGTTTCGGTGCCCGCTATTACAACCTTGTATTCAAAACTCCACCCCGGCAATCATGAGTTGATTCTCTTTGATGTCAATCGAGCCTCCGTGCTCGAAGACTTTTTAAAGAGCAACCCGCAGCAAATTTTAAACAATCTCAACAACACCCCGCAACTGCCCTTTACGTTGACGGTGATAACCAACGAAACCCCCGAATCCCTTCGGATCGTCAAGCAGACACGCCCTCAGCAGCAGCCTGAATATGAAAAATCAGAACAATTAAATCTTTCCTGGCCAAAGCAGGTATATTCGCTGGCACACATTGCCATCCTGTTTCCGCCGAACGACCCCCTCTACGGTATCACCCCGGATGAAACCGTCCATTGTGTGCATCTGGGAAACCTGGAAATGCGGGGCGAGCGGGGCTTACTGCAAATCCCCGAAGCGAACCTCATGCGGCTTCGCTGCAATCCCTTCTATCCCTGGATGCAGGAAAAAATCAAGGCGGCTATTCCAACATCATCAGAATAGCCGCCCATTCGTTTAGAGTCACTCTCGCACTTGCTTTTGATCAATAAGGTAAATAATCCCTACTGAAGACGTTTGCCGATACTTTCAGCCCAGTTGTCCATCACCTGCTTGGCCGCGGTCCAGTCGCCCAGCGTTGAAAACGGAATTTGCGAGCCCTTCTTGGATTGCAGTGACGCGGCAATCTGCTCGCCGGTTACCGAATCAATCAGCTCTGCCTCAGCAGCGGCACCGCCGATTCCGGCACCCATCAAACTGGCCTGAGGCAGCATACTGATCGCGTCCGACTTTTCAAGATCCGTCAACGCAAGACGAAGCCGCGCGGTGCCCGGACCGGGCTGATAGGCAATTTTCTTACCCGCTCCTTCAATCGCCTTAACAATCGCCGCATGCATATAATTCGTCAGGTCAACAATCTCCTGCCGAGTCAACTCTCCTTTGCCCTTGGCGCCGGAATAAAACTGCACTTGAACAGGATCCACCATAAAGGCCGAATAAGTACCCAATTTCTGATTATTAATATATCGCAGTACCGAATCGGATTCTTTTTCGAGCTTGGAATAGTCACTCAAAAAACCCGTCCGAACCTGCTTCGGCTCACCACAGCCGCTCAGAACCAATCCACTAATCACCAATAAAGTAAAAAACATGTTTGTCTTCATTCTGATTCTCCTTATGTTAGAAGTCATCCCAAAACCTGCTTTGCGGTTGAAAATGAGTTTTTTTTGGCTCTGGCAAGGAAGGCGAATCAGCTTTAGCCGAAGCTAAGGCGGCTTTTGCCTGACACCGACCAGAGGCAAAAAGGGCCATTTTCAAACCAAATGAGGTTTTGGGATGGCTTCTAGTTTTTCTATGACACGAAACAGTGTACTTCTGATGGTACATTCTTCACGAACGACTCAGGCAAAAGCCGCCTTTTCACCAGGTGTGTTTCCATTTCAATCAAATGAATAAATACGTTTCCAGTCATGCTTCATGTCCACGACAGTCCAGCCTTTGGCGTTGGCCTCATCCAAACCTTCGTCAAGCTTGCCAATATGTGATTGACAGTCGTACGCCCACTCTCGCTCAGCGTCAGTGTGGTGGACATAGAGGCAAAAGCGAGCCCCGTCGCCCGCCGCCGTCCACTGCAGCATTTGCAGATCGCCGTCGGAGTTTCCGAAGGCCGCAATAGGCCGACGGCCGATATGCATATTAATCCCGACCGGTTTACCTTCTTTATCATCAATAAAGTTCATCTCCGGCAGACGCATCAGAACCGGCTTGCCGTCACGCATCTCGAATCTCGTCTTGATGCTGCTGCCGATGACCTGTTCGGGCGGGATACCATACACTCTCTCTGCCCACGGACGCATGAACTCAATGCCGCCGCCGGAAACAATAAACGTTTTAAAATCGTTCGCTCGAAGATAAGCCAGCAGCTCCAGCATCGGCTGAAAAACCATCTCGGTGTAAAGCCGTCCGGTTTTCGGATGCCGGGCGGTGGCGATCCAATCGGTCACGATCGTCTCGAATTCTTCGGTGGTCATGCCCGCGTGCGTGGCCATCGCCATTTCAAGAAGCGCATGCTCACCGCCCGCCAGCGCGCCTTTAACATCACCCCGGAGGACGGACGCAAATGGTTCGGTGTCCTTCCACTCCGGGTGCTGGGGGGCAAGCGTCTTGATGCGGTCAAAAATAAAAAACGCCTGAAAATACATCGGCTGCTCGCTCCACAGACAACCGTCGTTATCAAATGTGGCAATCCGCTCGGCAGGTACTGCAAAGTCGGCTCCGCCCTCGGTTGTCACTTTTTCAACAAACGTGACAACAGACTTCTTTGCCGGCCCTTCATTCCACGACGGCAGCGGATCGACTCCGGCCATCGCAATCGTAGACAGCATAACAACTGCCAACAATGCCGTTGCAATACCTCTGGCTTTCATTTTTCTCCCTTTCCGTTTTCGTGCTTCATTCTAAAAAGCGGGCGCCCCGTAGAACACCCGCTCGGCTGACATATTAATTGCTTTCGTTTTTCAAGTTGTTCACAACAACAAGACTGATCCTATTACAATTCTTCGGTCCTGTTTACTTGCCGAGCGAACTGCTCAACTGCTCTTCGATCTTACTGAGATTAAACGAACCGGGCGATTGGCTCGGCGGATATTCCTTCATCGTCAGAAGAAACTTCGTGGCCAGCCCCTGGATCGGCACGATCACAAACGGACGGTCGAGAAACCAGTCATTGTAGGTGTTCGAGTTGTGTTGCGCCTTCTCAAACGGATCCCGGCGGAGGTTAAAAAGCAAGGGGACACGCAGCTCGGTCCACGGCTCACGCCAGACACCAAAAGCTTGCCCGCGATTTTCCAGAAACACAACTTTCCAGTCGTCATACCGCGCCGCAACAACCTGGCCGTCGTCATTGACATACCAGAACTCGTTCCGAGGAGATGTGTCGGTCTTGCCGCTGAGATAGCCAAGCAGGTTGTAACCGTCAACATAGTTACGATATTTCCGACCGTTGATCTCCGTGCCTTTTTGAAGTTGCTCCTTGATGTCAGGATTGCCGGCCGCCGCCGCAAACGTCGGCAGCCAATCCTCGTGAGCGACAATACCGTTGAGGGTAACGCCCGCGGGGAAGTGATCGGGCCAACGCACAAAACAAGGCACGCGGTAGGCGCCTTCCCAATTCGAATTCTTCTCGCCGCGGAACGGTGTGGTCGCCGCATCCGGCCAGGTGTTGAAATGCGGACCGTTGTCGGTGGAATACTGCACGATGGTGTTGTCGGCGATACCGAGGTCATCCAGAAGTTTCAGCAGTTCACCCACATGCAGATCGTGCTCGACCATGCCGTCACTGTAATCGTCTTGTCCGTTGACGCCGGAAAGACCTTTGTGTTCTTTTTTGAGGTGGGTGCGGAAGTGCATCCGAGTGCCGTTCCACCAGCAGAAGAAGGGCTTGCCCGCTTTGACCTGGCGAGTGATGAAATCTTTCGCCGCGGCAATCGTTTCGTCATCGATGGTTTCCATCCGTTTCTTGGTGAGTGGGCCGGTATCCTCAATAATCTGTTTGCCCACCCGCCCAAAGCGGGGATCGATCGTGGGATCGTCCACCTCAGTCGCCTTGCACTTCATGACGCCGCGCGGGCCAAATGTTTCCAGAAAGGTTTTGCCGTTGGCCAGCATCTGGTCACGCGGATAATCCACATTCTCCGGTTCTTCCTCGGCATTGAGGTGGTAGAGGTTCCCGAGGAACTCATCAAAGCCGTGCATCGTCGGCAGATGTTCGTTGCGATCTCCCTCGTGGTTCTTGCCGAACTGGCCGGTAGCGTAACCCTGCCCCTTCAGGACCGTGGCCATCGTCACGTCAGTCAGTTGCCAGCCTTCCTTCGCGCCAGGCAGGCCGACCTTGGTCATGCCGGAACGAACCGGGCACGAACCACTGATGAAGGCCGCGCGGCCCGCCGTACAGCTCTGCTGCGCGTAGTAGTCCGTGAAAGCGACACCTTCTTGTGCGATGCGGTCAATGTTCGGCGTCTTGTAGCCCATCATGCCCCGATTGTTGTGGCTGATGTTCCACGTACCGATATCATCGCCCCAGATAATAAGGATATTGGGCTTCTGGGCATCCGCGGCAGAAACAATCCCCGCGAACAGCCAAATATACAGCCCAATCGTGTAAAAAATTCCTTTCTTCATTGTTTTCTCCTTTCTCTGAATTTTGATTTGTTGACAAGTTTTAGCCCTGTCAAATTGCTCACCGATGGTCCTTTTTCATGAAAACGTCACAATGGATGAATAGATCAAAGAAGTGTAATCTGTCGCAGTTTTTATTTGTCAAACCGTCAAATCAGTAGAAGTCATCCCAAAACCTGCTTTGCGGTTGAAAATGAGTTTTTTTTGGCTCTGGCAAGGAAGACAAATCAGCTTTAGCCGAAGCTAAGGCGGCTTTTGCCTGACACCGACCAGAGGCAAAAAGGGCCATTTTCAAACCAAATGAGGTTTTGGGATGGCTTCTACATATTAAAAACCAATGGTCATACCGAAAAATGGTCCCTTGGCCCGCATATCGATACCAAATTCCTCCGACCCGCTGCCCCGGCTGTAATCCAGATCAACCACACGATAGCCGGCGTTGAACGAGGTCGTTTCCGATAACTTGTAGTCCAGCCCAACGGAAAACTGATACAGCAAATCCGACGCGCTGCCGATCCCGAATCCTCCTGCATCGCCCATCGCATACACCCCCAGCGTATCATTCAGATCCCAAATGACCCGTCCGCCGACAAATGGCTCCACCCAATCTTCAGAGGTCCCAATCGTTCGACCCGCAGAACCAACGCCGGCGATATTAACATTCAAATTAATCCGCTGCCTCACATACGCATACCGCAGGCCGCCGTAGGGTTCAAACGTCAGTTTCTGTTCATTGTCAGAGCCAAACCGATTCTCAAAAATCCGATACGCCAGCCCAAAGTCCGCCATCCCCAATCGAACATCCGCATCCATCGCAAAATTGACGACATTCCGCGCACCTTTAAAACTTCCATCCGCACCGAGGTTCATAAACAACCCGTCAAAATAGAATCCCCACGGCCCTTTCCAGGCTTCCAAACGCCCCATTATGCCAAAGTCAAGGTAATCAACCACATCCTTGTTACTCAAACTGACACTGCCGGAAAGACCGTTGACAGTACTTGTCGCATCAATGGAAATGGACCAGAAATAGGGCTTTAAATAAACCTCCCAGGCGTCGGGCGAATCGCCGGAAGGCTGGCTCAGAACCGGCTCTGTGGAAGACACCGCCGACAAACTGCTTCCGAAGAAAGCGAATACGATGAGGAATAACCGATGACGGTAATAGAGATGCATGGAGTTTTTCATAAAACCTCCTGTTAAGATTTTGCTGCTTTTAAAAACACCGATCTTAAGTAGCAAAATCAGATTACCGGGGGGATATCGGAATGTCAAGTTTATTTACGATTTTTGGACCTCGTGCATCTTCTTATGTGGATCGCAAAACAAAGCCCGCTTGCTCTATTCAGAACAGCGGGCTCTTGTGGTACTTTGTTATGCAGACAACCGTATGTGTTGTCTGATTACAGCTTTACGATGGGCAGGTTGCCGAGGAATTCGGTTTCCGGCAGTGTGCCGACGAGCGGCTTGGCGTATTCGATAAACGCATCGGTCATGCCGTTGCCGTCTGCGTTGATATATTCATCCGGCACGCTCTTGGTGTGCTCAGCCACGTTGGACAGGTCGGTGCGGAAGTATTCGACGCCGTAGTCCTTGCCATTGCCGGTCCGCTTCATCGCGACCGAACCGTTATCGTGTTTCAGTGACATCTTCACGGCCTGTCGACCGCATTCGGCGGCTTCTTCCACATCGGTTTCGCTTTGGAGACCGGCGAAGCTGCGCTGCAGGTAACCGAAGGTATCGGCGCGAACGCGTTTGATTTTCAGGTTACTCTTGATCTGGCCGGCCAGGTAGTCTGCCAGTGCGCCGGTGCCGGAGAGCTGAACGTTGCCGTGTGCATCGCGTTCGGCGTTTTCAGCCAGCTTTTCAGCCCACGTCACGTGGTCGGTATCGCAAATGCCTTCGCTGGCGGCGATCACACAACGACCGTGCTTTTTGTACATGGCATCGACGTCGCCGAGGAATTTATCCATCGAAACGGGACGTTCGGGAATGTAGATCAAATGGGGGCCGTCGTCTTCGCGCTGTTTGGCCAGTGCGGCGGCACCTGTCAGGAAGCCGGCGTGGCGACCCATGATGACGTCGATTTTGATACCCGGCAGTGCGCGGTTGTCCAGATCGTCGCCCATCAGTGCACAGGCCACAAATTTACCCGCGGTTCCAAAACCCGGGCAGTGGTCGGTAACGAGCAGATCGTTGTCGACGGTCTTCGGAACGTGGAAGGCCTTGAAATTATAGCCGGTCTTCATGGCCATTTCGTTAATCAGGTAGCAGGTGTTGGCCGAGTCGTTTCCACCGATATAGTAGAAATACTTGACATCCCACTTCTTGAAGACATCGAGGACGCGTTGGCAGTATTCGGCATCGGGCTTATCGCGGCTGGACCCCAGCGCCGATGACGGTGAGTAGGAAACGGTTTCGAGCGTTTTGACGGAAACCTGACGCAAATCAACGAACTGCTCGGCGACGATGCCCGCGACTGCGTGGACACCACCGAAAACGTTTTCGATTTCTTTGTGCTTGCAGGCTTCACCGACGACCCCTACCAGTGAGGCGTTGATGACGCCGGTCGGCCCGCCGGACTGGCTGACGACTGCATTTGCCATGATTATAGACCTTTCTGTTTAGTTTTTAGACTTCACGTTTTATTGCCATTACGGACGGGCGATTATACAGATATTTGAGCAAAAAGCAAAAGAATATGAGCACAAATGAACTCAAGGACACAAGAATGCCGACTCGCCTCCTTCGACTTTGCTCAGGACAGGTAAGGCGATGACTGTTCGAACAGATTCCTCCACGTTGGTCGGAATGACAAAGCGAGAACTCGGGATGGCAGCCCCCTGGAAAATGGGTTTGAATGGGTTTATTTTTGGAGGCTCGAGGCTTGAGGCTTGAGTTCTTTTAATACAATGACTTACGACGATTCTCGGGGTTGAGGAAATGGGTTTGTTTTGCGTATTAAGGGGGGGACATGTTGCATTCGTTTTGGGGAGTTTTTGACCACCGAATACACGGAAATACACAGAATTTAACCATCGGCCTTCGCTTGCGAGCTTCGGCCCGACAAGCCGAGGTCGCTGAGGACACCGAGAATAATGGGGGGACAGCATGATTTTCTCCTTCTTTTAATAGTCTATAGTCCTTAGTCTATAGGGGATGGAATTTTCCTTCATTTTACAGATTCGAGGCCTGCTTCCTTCTGTTTTTAAGCTCCTTTTATTCAATCTAATATTTCACTTTGTTTATTATATCGCATGTTTGATAAATGTCAAATATTTTTATATTTGAATCCGCCACATGGGGACTTTGGTGGACAGGGGATGAGACGGATAGGACATATTGCAGGAACGCTGTTGATGAGCAGTATCACCCCTTCGGGGCTTGGTTTTAAAAACCCCCTCAACTCAGTCGAGGGGGTTCATGTTTGGGTTTGCGGGGGCTTTGAGTAACCGCTATCGTGGCGCTGCCGCTTGGCGCTTCTGTTTGGGGGGTGTACCGTAGAGGTGTTTGTCGTTTCGGGAGGCTTTGAGGGCCTCGGTCGTATCTTGCGGGACGCCGGGGTCGTTTTGTTCTTTGAGCCAGTTGTCGAGTTCGACGCTGAGGGTTTTCTTGATTGAAGTCAGGGTCGGATTACCGACAAGATTATTCATTTCATACGGATCGTTTTGGATATCGTAGAGTTCTTCGGCCGGTCGGCTCATGTAACGTTTGACCAGATCGTACGTATGCTGGTTGTCGGCAGCCGTGGCGACCCACGTGGCCCAATAGGGATTTTTGAGCGGGTCGCGTCCGGCCCAGCCCATGAGATGTCTTTCGATGTAGATTTCATCGGGAGTCAAGTTGCGGATGTACCGGTAACGGCCATCGGTGACGGTTCGGATGGGATACGGGGGGCCTTCGGGGACGTTGTTGTGCGTACCGTACGCGTACTTGCGATGCGTTTGTGTTTTGCCCAGCAGCACGGGGAGAAAACTGGTGCCGTCATAGTCATGGTCAGCGGGATTGCCGCCGGCAATATCGAGCAGCGTCGGCAAGACATCCGCATATTGAATCATGGCCGCGGTTCTGACTTTAGGGTCGATAACGCCGGGCCAGCGAGCGATCAACGCGGTATGCAGGCCGGTATCATAGTTGGTCCACTTGCATCCCGGGAACTGGGCCCCCTGCTCGGAAGTGAACAGGACGAGGGTATTAGCCGCTTTTCCGGTTGACTGAAGCGTTTTGAGAATGTCGCCGACCTGGCTGTCCATATATGTAATCTCCGCTAAATAGCGTGCGAAGGCGTCACGGGTGACGGGGGTATCGGCGATATTGGGGGGCAGTTTGATTTTGTCGGCGGGGTATTGGGATTTATCACCCATGACCCACGGGACATGCGGTTCCACGAGGGCGACGACCAGGCAGAAGGGTGTATCGCTGCGGCCCATAAATTCTTTAATGTACGTTGTATCGTGAGGATTGGTCGGATTGCGGACGCAGTTGCCGTCGAAGCCCTTGACATTTTCAAAGGGGAAGGCTTTTCGGGGACCGACGTGAATTTTGCCGGCAATGCCGGTGCGGTAACCGAGCGGTTTGAGGTGTTGAGGCATCGTCGTAATCGTGCTGCGGCTTTTGGAATGGTTCCAGGCGCAGCCGTTTCGCATGGGAAACAGGCCCGAATAGAGTTCCGCGCGGCAGGGTTGGCATATGGCCTCGGCCAGGTAAGCGCAATCGAAGACGAGGGCTTCGTCGGCGAAGCTGTCGATGTTGGGGGTTTTGGCGTTTTGGCCGCCATAGATGTTCAGGTCGCGATGCGTGCAGTCATCGGCCATAATGATGAGGACATTGGGCTTTTTGGGGGCGGCGGCGTAAAGCATTGAGCTGGTCAGAAAGAGCATCATGCCTGCGATTACATATTTCAGAGCGGTTTGTTGATTGGACATTTTGCCTTCCTTATATTTTGTCGGTTTACGCGTTGAACAGATTTGTCTTTTATATTGTAGGCTATTCTACAGAATCACCGATCAGATCGCGAACAAATTTTTCATGCTGTTGTTTGGTGAATTCCGCCACGGATCAAGACCTCAGGAACAGTGCGGTTGATGATTGGCAGACTGCGGGTATTGCGGCAAAACCCCCTCAGTGAAGTGGAGGGGGTTCATGGGGTTGGGTTTGGAAGATTTTTCTGAGCCGGAGCGATTATGCCGGAACGCAGGGCTGGGCCGCAGGTTCTTTGGGTGCCTGTTGGTGCTGGAGACAGTCGATATAGGGCCGCATCGAAGAAGCTGAGAGGTGTCCGAGCTGTTGGCGTACCGCTTTGACATCCGCGCCGTCCATAAGCATATGCATCGCGCAGCTATGGCGCAGAATGGCGGGGCCGGCTTCGACGGGCAGTTCGGCCTGCTGGCTGTAATGTTTGAGTTTGCGGCGAATGCTTCGGGCCGTCAACGGACCGCCGTCACGGTTGATGAAAACGTAGTCGGGACCGGCTGACTGGTTATCGATGCGAAGGCGTCGGCTTTCCAGATAGCGATCCAGCGCATGGACCACCCATTGCTGAAGTCGGCAAACGCGGGTTTTATGGCCGCTGATTTGAATGTTGACGATCCCGTTTTCCAGATCGATTCCGGCGGGGGTGAGCGAAAGCAGTTCACTGACGCGCATGCCGGTGTTGTACAGCAAGGCGATAATCGCACGATCCCGCAGTCCCAGCCAGTTATCGCAGGCAATCGACTCAAAGAGCCGGCGCAATTGATCGGACTGGAGGTATTCGACCTGGGCGACGTGACGCTGAGGTACATAGGAATGCTCAAACGGATTGGCACTGACCCGGTCGCCGGCCTGCAGATATTTATACAGTCCGCGGACCGCTGTAACTTTGCGGCCAATCGTCGACACGGTGAATTGCTGCGCAATGAGATGATCGACAAATTCCTGGGCCCGCTGCGCCGTCAGCCGCAACATCTGTTCATCGCACGCAGACGGGGAAGATTCGCCGGCGATCGCCAAAAAAGCGACAAACTGGCTCAGATCCTTGTCATAGGAATCCAGCGTCATGGCTGAACGGCTCTTCTTTTCCCGCAAGTACACAAGATATTCTTGAACCAAAGTACTCTTTGGACAATTTTGTTGGGTCAATGTACTTTTGTTTTCCATAATATACGCCCTGCTAAAATTCCTTCAGATCAGTCATCGGAGTGTATGATCGTGCCTTTTTTATATCGGACTATACATTGCAGAAAATTAGCAATTCCCCCTGTTTTCGCGATATTTTCAAAAAAACGGGGATAAACACCGATTCATCGCACTTTTAAAAACAGCCCGCCAGAAGCCAAAATAGCAATATAGTGTTATAAGAAAAGAGGCCTGTGGTATCTGCGCTCAGCCGTTTTGACTATGATGACGACTGCTTCAAGGATCTGACGAATTCAACCTAACCATTTTAATTAAAGGAGTTTAGCGTGACAGGCAAAGAACGTATCCAAAAGGCATTCAAGAGTGAGCCTGTGGACCGGATTCCCTGGGTGCCATTTGTGGGGTGCCATGCGGGAGCGTTATTGGACATTTCAGCGTCGGAATATTTAAAATCCACCGAGCATATGATCAACGGTATCAGCCAATCGGTCGAATTGTATCGGCCGGACGGTATTCCAGTAGCATTTGATCTTCAAATCGAAGCTGAAGCGTTGGGCTGTGAGCTGGCGTGGGCCGATGAGAATCCGCCGGCGGTGACGAAGCATCCGCTTTGCAACGGCACGACGCTGGAGGATTTAACCGTTCCGGCGGCAGATGCCGGACGTATTGGAATAACCCTGGCCGCGGCCCGTCAACTTCGCCGGAAGTACCCGGACCTGGCTTTGTATGGCTTGGTGACGGGGCCGTTTACGCTGGCGCTGCATCTGCTGGGCACGGATATTTTCATGAAGATGTTCGATGATGTGGATTACGTTCATCGGTTGCTGGGATTCTGCAAGGATGTGTGCGTCACGATGAGCCGGTATTATGTGGAGGCCGGCTGTGATGTGATTGCGGTGGTGGACCCGATGACCAGCCAGATCGGCCCCGATCAGTTTGCACAGTTTGTCACGCCGTCGATGGTTGAGGTGTTTGAGTCGATTCGCAGCGAGGGGGCGCTCAGTTCGTTTTTCGTGTGCGGGCATGCCCAGCAAAATGTGTCGGTGATGGCGCAATGCAAATGCGACAATATCTCGATTGATGAGAACATTCCGCTGGACTATGTCAAGCAGGAGTGCCAAAAGCACGGTATCAGCTTTGGCGGGAATCTGCAATTGACCAGTGTGCTGCTGCTGGGTAAACCCATTGACGCGCAGAAGAATGCCATCGCCTGTATGGAAATCGGCGGTGAGAAAGGGTTTATCCTGGCGCCGGGCTGTGATTTGCCGTATGCGGTGCCGCCGGAAAATTTGACGGCGATAACCGAAATTGTCCATGACGCATACAAACGCCAGGTCGCGGCGCAGGTTGCCAATGAAGCAAGTGATGACAACCGGCTCGATTTGAAAGAGTACGGCAAGGCGGATAAGGTGATTGTCGATATTATCACGCTGGACTCGGAGGCGTGTGCGCCGTGTCAATATATGGTGGACGCGGTTAAACGTGTGACGCCGGAGTTTGAGGGAATTGTCGAATGGCGTGAACATAAGATCAAGTATCGCGAGTCGCTGGTGTTTATGACGAGCCTGATGGTGCGGAACGTGCCAACGATTTGCATTGACGGGGAGATCGTTTTTGTTTCGCGGATTCCGCCGAAGGATGAATTGATCGCGGCGATTCAGAACCGGATTAATGAGAAGTTCCGCCTGCGGATTCAGCAGCGGAAGGCTTCGCTGTATATTCTTGACGGCGGGTGCGATAAGACGGGTTTGATTGAAGAAAATATTCAAACGGCCGTTCAGGAACTTGGCGCCGATGTGAATGTGGAAAAGGTTACCGATCCGGAAACGATCGCCTCGTACGGGATCGCGGCGAGTCAGACACCGGCGATCGTGATGGCGAAGTACCAGGTGAAGGCCCTGCGGCAGGTGCCGGAAGTGCTGGTGATTAAAGAGTGGCTCAAGGATATCTAAAAGTGCATAATGTAAAATGCAAAATTATGGAATCGCCTTTGGCGATGGCTATTTAAATAGATTCCTCACATTCGTTCGGAATGACACAATCTGCGATTTGAAAGATACCATGGACAAACAAAAGCAACCTATTGATGTCTATATTTTGACGGGGTTTGTCGGTGCGGGCAAGACGACGGCTTTGAACCGCTTGCTGGGGACGGCGTCGCTTGCTTCGAAGAATCCGGCTTTGATCATTAACGAGTTCGGTAAGATTGGTGTGGACGGTGCGCTGGTTGAAAAGCGTGACCTGAAACGTTTTGAGATTAACAAGGGCAGCATTTTTTGTATCTGCACCAAGACGGACTTTTTAAAGGCACTGACTGAGATTGCCGCGGCCGGCACACACCGCAGTCTTGTCATCGAGGCAACGGGGATTGCGGAAACGGTGGATATTGAATCGTTTCTCGACGCACCGGATCTGGCGGGGCTGTATCGCGTCAAGGCCAACCTGTGCCTGGTCGATGCGGCCAACTTTACGCGTGTCGCGGCGTTTTTGAAGCCGGCCAAGACGCAGGTTCAATACGCTGACGGACTCATCGTTAACAAATGCGATCTGGTCAGTGACAGCGACCGGGTTGTGCTGCGGCAAATCCTGGAAAATTTAAATCCCGCCGCCCCACTCATCGAAACGACCTATGGGGCGATTGACGGTGATTTTTTGAGCCGCATCCAGCACCAAACCCATGATGACAACGTGATCGAGCAACCACCGGCGGATATTATCGCCGTGTCGGTTTCCAGCGACAAACCGTTTGCCCGGACGCGATTTCTTGAAACGCTGGATGAACTGAAAAATCATCTGCTGCGGCTGAAAGGCAATATCCATTTCACAGACGGGCCGCGGTTTGTCGAACTGGCAGGAACAAAAATTAGCGAAGCGGCGGCCTGTGAGCAACTGGCCGGCAACAATGCGACGATGACCGCCTTTACCGCGATTGCCTGGAATATTGACAAAGACGCCCTGCAAGCTAAACTCGTTGCCTGCACGCAATAGATAAATCTTTTAATTATTGAAACTGATTGCATCTATAAAAGTGCGAGCGAAACGCTCGTGTTCCCTAAAAATTGGGGCGGCGCGGGTGAAACGCCGCCCCTCTCTTCGGAGGTGCTCCTTCTGCCGCTTAAATTGAAAGGGCAGGGTTTTCTTTTGGCCTTGAGATAGACGCCGCCGGACGAGCCTTGGGCCGTAAATTCCTGTACTGTCCAAAGCCCGCCAGCGTCGCCTCTAGCAAGGGGATCATTTTCGGTAACTGGCCGCTATGGACAACGGCGGCCCAGAGTTTTTCAAATTTCTTCCACCCGGCGGTATAGGCCAGGTGGCGAAGCTGCGTTTTGTATTCGGGTTTTCGCATGGCTGCCCGCCAGATGCCGGACCAACTGTAAAAATCTTTGTAGGCCTGGCTGCAGCCGGCTTCCAGTTCCTGCGCATCCATCTTGACGGGTTTGTAGACGGCGTGGCGGGTATCGTAAAGATTCCAGTCTTCGGTGAGGATGCGGCCCTGTTTTTTCATACGGCGGTACAGCCGGGTGCCCGGGTACGGCGTGAGGATGTCAAAGCTCGCGGTTTCGATGCCATTACGGACGGCCCACTCGGCGGTGCGATCAAAAACGGACAGGTCGTCAAAATCCATGCCGAAGACGAAGCGGGCATTGACCATAACGCCGAGGTCATGCAGGCGTCTGACGGCCTTCTCGTAGTTCTCGTGCAGGTTGTGGAACTTGCCGACGGATTCGAGGTTGCCATCATCCAGCGTCTCAAAGCCGATAAACAGACTCCGCAGTCCGCTTGCGACAGCCTTTTCCAGCAGTCCCGGCTGCAGGACCGAGTGAACGGTGCCCGCGGCCTGCCAGAGGCGGCCCATGCCGGCCATGCCGTCAAAGAGCGACGTCGCAAACTGGCGGTTGCCGAACAGGTGGTCGTCGAGGAAAGCCAGGTGCTGACCGGGGAGTTGGTCGATTTCGGCCAGTGCCCGGTCTGTGGACAGGGTGTAAAAGCTTTTTCCGCCCTTGAAGAAGTCCTCTTTGTAGCAGAAATCGCACCGATGCGGACAGCCGCGAGAAACAACAATCGTGTTGGGACACAGGTACTTGTCTTGCCGGATCAAATCCCGACGCACCGGGGGCGCTTCCATCAAGCTTCGTATGACAGATTGATAGATCGGCTTCGGGGTGCCCTGGCGATAGTCGGCCAAAAACTGCGGCCATGTATCTTCGCCGGGACCGAGAAAAATACTGTCGGCATGTTCAGCGGCCTCCGATGGCAGCGAGGTCACATGCAGACCGCCCATGCAAACGTACGCACCGCGTGCGCGGTAGTGATCGGCAATTTCGTACGCGCGAAAGGCATTGGTAATGTAGGTTTCGATGACAACAAGATCCGGGGTGTCGTTGAGATTGAGAGTTTCGACGTGTTCGTCCTGGATTTCGATGTCGTCCGAGTTGCTTAGATAGCCCGCTAAAGACGCCAGCCCGAGGGGGGGGAATAATGAATATTTAATATGACGGTAATACGGGGATTGGGCATCGGTCAGGGCGGGCAGGATCATTTTCACTTTCATGATCGTACCCTTTCCAGCTATTTCAATTGTAAAAGAACAGTGTTGTATCGCGTATAGTATCGGAGACTTTCACTCCGCATGATTCAAACTGATTCTTTAAACCGCCTGGAAAGGCTTTATGTCTATTTTAGCAATATGAATTCCCCTTTTCAACTATTTATAGTTTGTAAACAAGAGGTTTGTTCGTTAGAATTTTAGAAAAGACCTGTTTTTTTGTGTTTTTCGGGTTAAAATCGCGGCTTTTTTAGTTTGACAGCCAGAGGAAAAAATTTTCATGGATGCTTTATTTCGCTATTGTCCCACGTGCGGTGCGGCGGCGTTGAAACCGAGTTCGGAGAAATCCGTGCTGTGTTCGGCATGCGGGTTTGAGTACTTTTTTAACGCGGCTGGCGCAGTAGCAGCGCTGATTGTCAATGACGACAATGAGCTGCTGGTGACTATTCGCGCCCATGCCCCGGGCAAAGGACTGTGGGATCTGCCGGGGGGATTTGTCGACCCGGGCGAATCGGCGGAAGAAGCCCTGCGGCGGGAGGTCAAAGAGGAACTGAACCTGGAAGTCGAGTCGCTGGAATACCTCGCCTCGGCTCCAAACACCTATTGCTATAAGCAGTTTACCTATCCGACGGTGGACATCGCCTATATCTGCCGCGTGCGTGACCTGCCCAATTTAAAAGCCGGATGCGATGTCGAATCCGCGATGTTCGTAAATGCCGAACAAATCAAAAACGCCCCCTTTGCATTCGATTCCATCTGCTCATTCGCGGAGCTGTTTGTGAAAAGAAACATGTTGGATTAAATCCGAAAATTTGGCCCGTAGCTTATATCCCAGAGCAACGCCTGTGTACGACGCCAACACCCACAGGACCCAAATCCCCAGCCACGTCAGCCAAAACAGAATATTAAACTGGCCGTAAAGAATGAGCACAAGGCTTGCAATAAGAAAACAATATAGCCCCGGCGAAGAATAAAGAATCTCACTAAATGTTTTTTCGATGTACGGTTTAACCATTAAGCCCGTTAGCATGCTGCAGACAAAAAAAGCCGCGGACATAAAAATCAGTTCACACACCACCAAGGCCTGAGGCAAAATACACTGCGAGAGATTGTGAGGATCGCCTGAAGCATATTTCACTACGAGAGTCACACCGACTATATACAGAAAAAGAATCAGAACCATCCCAATAAAAACAAATAAAAGTCTCATCTCGATTCTCCTTGTATCCTTAGATGCCGACTATTATACCGTATTTTGACAACTATTTCCATCTTAATTATAGACGCCGTAGTTTGTACTGTTGCAAAAAAGAAGAAATTGTGGGCATGGCCAACCCTACGTTGGGCCGGCAAGGTCGCCTGATAGCCCGAAGCGCCAGCGCCGGGATGGGGGGGGCGATGTGGCTGACGTTGATCACCAGGTTATCGCTATCGTGTCGCTGACACTCCATACTTCTGCTTTCTTCGCTCTGCGAGCTACGAGGCGACAGGTGCGCTCCACGCTTTTGGTTTTTCTACAATGCGGTGGTGTCGTCGCAGGCGGGGATTTGGTCGCAGAGTGTTTCGAGCTGGTTGATGAGCCGGTCGGCCTGTTCGGTCAGGTCGGGTTTTTCGTGGTAATGGGCGGCCAATTCGTTGACTTTGTCGATGATTTCGGCGTTTGTGCCGGCGGCAACTTTGCACAGGACGTCGATGACCTGCTGGGCCTGCTGACCGGCGGCATCGGCCATCGCCTTTCGCAATTCGTCCAGCAGTTCCGGCAGCAATTGCGTCAGTTCCTGCGGATCAAATATTCCGGCCAATGCTTCAGACATTTCTTCGGCGAAGAGTTCGTTTTCCCCGTTCGACAGCTCGGCCGCCTCGAGCGAGGTATCATTGTCTTCAAAGCGGGCCTCAAATGCAACCTGAGCCTTCATCTCTTCGACTGCCTCATACAATTCGCGACGGAAGACCGGCTTGGTCAGATATTTATTGCAGCCGGCGGCGAGGGCTTCTTCCATCATGGCCAGATCACAATCGGCAATCACAATCACCGGCACATCGATTTTGTTGTTTCTCAGCCGGCGGATGATTTCCATCCCCTGGCCGCAATCAAATTCCAAGTCGAGCAAAATCATATCCACATCAGTATTCGCAGCCTTATCGAATAAATC
Source organism: Anaerohalosphaeraceae bacterium (assembly GCA_963675155.1). Classification (GTDB taxonomy): domain Bacteria; phylum Planctomycetota; class Phycisphaerae; order Sedimentisphaerales; family Anaerohalosphaeraceae; genus 4572-13. The sequence goes on from OY775912.1 coordinate 4,751,797, forward strand.
ATCGGCGCCGGCGGCCACCTCGACATCCATCCCCACGCGACGCAACAGCAGATTCATCGTCAACTGGCTGGGCACATTGTTTTCCGCAAGCAAAATGCAGCCCTGCGCCGATCGCTCTGCATCATCGATCCGGCGGGGTTTATCCGCGCGAGCAAACGGCGAGGCGGAACGCTGCGCCTCGGTAAACAGCGGCAGTACAACCGAGAACACGGACCCCTTGCCCGACTCGCTGGCCACGGACAGGTGGCCTCCCAACAGGCCCGCGAGCTTGCGTGTAATGGCCAGGCCAAGGCCGGTGCCGCCGTACGCCTGCTCCGTCGTTTCTTCGGCCTGCGAATAAGGCTGGAAGATTTCGGCCTGCTTGTCGGCAGCGATTCCGATGCCGGTATCTTCAACATCGAAACAGATGCAGGACTGGCTGCCCTTCAGGTGTCGCTTCACATGGATTCCCACATGACCCTGATGCGTAAACTTGACAGCATTGCCAATCAGATTAATCATGCACTGTTTGAGGCGAACCGGATCGGTGAAAAATTCGTCCGGTAAAGAGGTATCGATTTGCACCTTAAAGTCCAGCCCCTTTTGACGGGCACCGGATGCCATCATAGCCTGGATTTCGTCGAGAAATTCCTTGATATTGCAGGAGGCGATCTGGACATTGAGTTTGCCGGCCTCCAGCTTGGTATAATCAAGAATATCATTAATCAGCGACAGGAGTCCGACGGCTGATTGATTGATCGTCTTGATATATTCGGCTTGTTCGTCATCCAGTTCCGTCTCGATCAACAACTCTGAAAAACCGATGATCGCATTCATCGGCGTTCGCAGATCATGGCTGGAGCTGGCAAGAACTTCGCTTTTGGCCCGGTTGGAACGGTCGGCCTGGTCGGCAAGTTGGCGTGCTTTTTCAGCGGCGGCTTTGAGCTGCGTATTGCGTATTTCAATTTCTTTCTTCGCCCGGACCAGATGATCTTCAGCGTTCTTTTGATCGCTAATATCCTGGGCAAAGACCATCACACCGGCAATTTTTCCGGCCTTTTTATCACGCAGCGGAATGCGGTCCACCATAGCCCAGTGCGTTTTTCCATCAAAGGCTTTAAACCGTCGAAGCTGGCCGCGAAGCGGTTGGCCTGATTGTATCACCTGCAGATCCTGCTGACGCGAACGTTCAGCACCATCGGGGAAGAGATCATAATAATTTTTTCCGACCAACTCGCTGATACTTCGGTTCACCGAATCAGCCGCACATTGGTTGACACGCAGAATTTTCCCCTCCGGGTCGCGGTACCAAATCATGGCGGGCACCGAGTCAAACACCATCAGAAATTCGCGGCGCGATTTCTTCAGTAACTGAATCACCTGCATCTGCTTGTCGGGCGAGTCGCCGAGATCGCCTTGCGGATACTCTGAAGGCCCGGTGAAGGCAGGGTCCGGTTCTCCCTGAGAACCGGCTAAATCGGACGGTTTTCGCGATGACCTGTTTGCATTGTCTTTCAGATGTTGGCTCACTTAACACTCCACACTATCACTCAATTCCATACTCGCCTGCCGAGCAAAAAAACTCAAATCTCATACGAACCGGATGAGCAATACCTCAAATGATAAGCTGCTTGTCTGATAAATACAGATAAGGGGCGATTAAAAAATCGCCCCTTATTTAGCAAGAACATAAACTTTAAATTTCAAAGAGGAGACACTTGCTACTCAATAGGTGTACGACAGGTAAACCATGTTCCATTAGCCTCTAACAGAGAAAGTTATCGGGAAATTCGGCGTCACACTTGATAGGGAATAACCCCTAAATTAAAAGAAAATATAGCCTATTATGGGTCTGAGCAAGCAGAGGAGACACTTAAGCCGCAGAACAAACACTTGCGTCAAGGTGTCGTGATACCTTCCCGGATGGCGTATTTTGTCAGACCGGCAATATTACGGATGCTTAATTTTTCCATAATATGTTCCCGATGCGAGTCAATGGTCTTGGGGCTCAAATGCAGCATTTGTGCAATCGCCTTGGTGGTGTGGCCTTCAGCGACCAGTTGGAGGACTTCCCGCTCACGGCTGCTTAAGCCGTCACCGTCCACCCATTTGGGGTTGGTGATGATATTGACATAATCGGAAAAGACCACTTTGGAAATTTTTGTACATAAGAATGTCTTACCGGTCAGCATGACATCCAGCCCGTCGATTAATTCCTCAAACGCTGATTCTTTGAGCATGTATCCGGTCGCGCCGGACTTAATCATTTTGGCGACAATAGTCCCCTCAGAATGGGTGGATAATGCCATTACCTTGATTTTGGGGTTTTGCGAAAGAATCTGCCGAGTTGCATCAATGCCATTGAGATTGGGCATCCCAATGTCCATAATGACAACATCCGGCTGGAGTTCTGTCACTAAATCCAGCGCTTTTCGGCCATCGGCGGCCTGACCGATCACTTCGTAACCGGTGTGTTTGCGAAGCAGCGCACTCATACCCTCGCGCATGATTTCATGGTCATCGACTAATAATACTCGTGTTGCCATAGCCCTATTCCCTCTACCTACTGTTTTCTCTAATTATGGTCACCTCGTTATTATCGTAATCATTAGTGTATAAGCAAAAACTAACAAAAGCAATATTTTTTTTATCGGCAAATACCCCGATTTTATACGAATATTTCACAAAATTTTTACGGAAAACACCATAAAATCTTTTATAGTAAGAATTTAACCGAAAATCGAGAGATTACTGTAAAAAGAAACGATCTAACTAAAACCGCTATCTGTAGAGGTAGGATGATGCTTTTAGGGGCATTAAACCCTAAAGGGCGACACGGCTTGTTTGAAGAGTTCGCAAATCTGCAATTAATGTCAACATCCGGTCGGCCTGGCGTCGGATTTCCTTATCGGGATGGGTGACGCGTGAATTCCACTTGCGGTATTCTTCGTTGAGCCGGGCTCGAAATGTTGCCTGGTCCATGGAGCTGTCCACCCCCAGCAAAAAGGCGGGATCTTCAATCCGACAGCCGTCCAACAGAAGATATTTCTGGCATAAAATGAGGAATCGCTCTGTTCTGATTTCCAGAAGTTCGGCAATCCCGCACAGCGTCTCTGACCTTGAACATGTGACATTTTTGTCTGCGGCAAGGCTCTGTAATACCAATTCGAAAGCCGCCAGGCGGTCAGCCTGTTCGCCGAATGCCAGCAGCGGTTCGGCAATCTGCCGGACGGTCAATGCATGAGCCTCTTGAGACAGCGCGTTCAATGATTGTATCAACTGGCCGGCGGCTTTAAAATTTTGCGACACTTGTCCGAGCCACTGAGCCAGCAGCCGATGGCTGTCATCGCCGCACGCGTTTTCGCCGACAGCCGCCATCGCCAACTGCACCGAAGACTTGAAAATGTCAAGTTTGCGATCCTGAATCTGGCGATAACCCTCTACGCAGTAAACATACTCAATGGTCTGCTGATCGGAAACCAGAACATCGCCGTTTTCGCGGGACAACACTGACAGTTTACAGGATAGCTTGCGGCGTCCCCGATAGGCAAACCGCAGCACATGGCAGGGAATCGTAACGATGGTGACATACTGAGGTAAAACGGCATTTTTCTTTGGAACGCATCCGTTGTGGGCTTGAAAAAACATGACCGGATCTTCACCGCGTCGATACGCCGGGTCCACGGAGAGGACCTGTTCGGGATGAAAAAGGCCGCCGGTGACATCTTCGATCTCCAGGCGAACATCGGTATCAAAATTATCACAGGGAGTGGGTATGCGTCCGGCCATTTGAACGCAGAGGAATTCGCTCTCGGCCGCCGGGAGGGTTTCATCTTTTAAGAGTTCAACCCGGCAGGAGAACTTAAAGCGACTAAAGCCGGAAAAAGACTGCAGCAGAGGCGCTCGCAACGGTGAAAACCACGCCACCGTTAATCCAATGCCTATAACACAGATAGCCGCAATCAATAGTCCCATACCACTCGTATTCAATTACTGAACTTTAAACGCGCTTAATTCCTCCGCAACTTCCTGGGCGTCGGTCTTTTTCAGATGCCCATCTTCGGCGGGGCAAAATTCCACTTCCAATGTGCGTCCGGACTCCTGGTCCAAAAACCGGCAATGCATCCGCTGGTTAGCGTCATAACTGTATCGCACATGAATAGGCTGATTGGCCGAGCGGTCAGGAGGCAGTTGGAACACTTCGCGTCCGATTTTATTGACATATTCAGGATCTTCGTCTTCGCCCTGGGTAATGGTAACCTGCAGTTCGGTTTGACCGTCCGACATGGTATAGAACGTCTGCATTTCTTCACAGGGCAAAGGCGTGTTCTTTTTCAAAATGATGGAGTTCCGAATGACGTATTTTCCGGTTTCCTCATCAATAGGTGCACAAATCGTACCGTAACTGTGGTTACAAACGTCTTTCAACTGAACGCCCTTGAGACCGGAAGCAATTCCCTGGGCAACTTCATCGGGTGTATCCCGCAGCATCGCCAGTCCCGCATGAATCGCCGCTCCCAGTGCCACGCATTCGTCGACATTGACCGCCACATCGGGGGCAAACCCGAATTTTTCTTCCAGCCGCTGACGCACGACGGGCATCCGTGTGCTTCCGCCGACGAGCAGTACTTTGTCAATGTCTGAGACGGCGGCCTTGGCTTCTTCCAGTGCCACTTCAATCAGGATTTCCGTACGGGCAATCAGCGATTCAATCGCCTGTTCATATTGCTCGCGGGTAATTTCCACCCTCGCCGAACCGGCGGGGCCATACAGCACTTTTCGCACGGAATTGCGGCGAGACAGGGTTTTCTTCACGTCTTCGGCCTCGTCTTCATATTTGGCGCGATCCTGTTCGTTTTGAATCAGCTCCTGGTGATGTTCGTTGCGATAGGCCTCTTCGAACAGGTCGACAATCTTCTTATCAAAATCCACACCGCCCAGGGCATGATCGCCCTGGCTGCAGACGATATTCATGTCCTGACCGTCCACATCCATGATGGTTACGTCAAACGTACCGCCACCGAGATCATAAACCAACACCCGGCCGTTGACCTGCTGGGTCGTTGCGTAATACAACGCCGCGGCCACAGGCTCGTTGACAATGCCGATCACGTTCAGCCCGGCCATGATACCGGCGTCCATGGTGGCTTTTCGGCGGACTTCATCAAAATGCGCAGGAACAGAAATCACGACATCGCTGATCTCGCTCTCTACAGAACCATCCTGTTTGAGCTTCTTGAGAATCAGACTGGAGATCTCTTCAGGCGTCCAGGTACGATCATCGACATGCTTTTGCCAGTCCTTCTCGCCCATGTAGCGTTTGATCCAGCGAACCGCCCGATCGGGATTTAACTGGCGGCAGTTCACCGCTTCCAGTCCCACCCGAATAGCGCCGGCTTCCTCGTCGTCAAAATATACCGCCGAGGGAGTAATGCGTTCGCCTTCGCTGTTGGGGACGATTTCAGGCCGTCCAATTCCATTCAGCCGGGCCAGCGCTGAGAAGGTCGTTCCTAAATCAATTCCTGCGATCGTTTTCATAGCGTTTTCCTCAATTCATTAGTCGTTCGCGTCGTACAGTTTTACCTGTGCACAACGCACCACTTTCACATCATCTTCACTAATCAGATATTGATAGCCGGGGCGTGCCACTTCGGCAATACAGCCAACCAGCGACGCGTCGTCGGTTTTGACACGATGGCGGACGGCTTCGGCATATTTTTCAAGGCCTTTAAAAGGCATATTTAAATCGGGATTGAACTGCTCGACGCCGCTGGATTCCAGGGCAAAGATCAGTTCATCACGAATATCTTCCAGGGACATCATGAGCTCTTCGGCCTGCTGGTCCAGACGCCCGATGCGATCATCGATATTATCCACACACCGGATGATTCGCATACAAAACCGACGGACGATCATCCAGTCGTAACCATCCTGCAGTTTACGCACCTGGTCCTGCTGCTGAGCGGCAAACTCGCGAATCGCCGACATCTCTTCGGTCAGCTCCGTCAGTTCCTTCGTCAGCGGCTCGGTGGTCATCATATTTTCCAGCGTGGGATCCTCGTCGGGATCGACTGCCCAGCCGAAATAAGAATCCTTGACCGGCTTGTCGGCCACCGCGGTGGCCGAAGCGTCTAACTCTGAAAGTGTCGGCAGCGCTGTTTTCTCTGTCACTGAATCGGACGCAGGTTGTTCGGCCTGAGCCACTTTCTTTTTCGATTCAAAGTATCCCGGCTCATCGGGATCGGCTTGATGGACATCACCGGTGTCATCTTCGTTCTTGGCGGCGATGACCTTTTCCATATCCGACATCGGTTGGGTGCGGCCCGTCAGCGGAGGCTTTTCTTTGATTTCGAGCTTTTTGGGAGCCTCTTCGGAAGCTTCTTCAGCCGTTTCATCCGAGGCGTCTTTTTTGGATTTACCAAAGCAGGCCGAGAACAAAATTTTCCCGAGTCCCCCGCCTAAAATCACCCCGCCGGCGGCCATGAGAAAGACCGAACCGATCAGCATCATGTCCGCTTTTTCCTGGTCCTGGCGGTATTGCGCCAAGGCACTCTCCCAATTCTGACCATACAGCGTTTCGGCCAGTTCTGCGGGATAGTGCGTCAGGCCTTTATCCAATTGAGCCAGATCGGCCATCAGGCGGTCAGCCTGCCCGTCCCTGACCCGCTGTTGAATGTCCGGGCCGCCGTAAGGATCCTGTCCCCATGGATTTTCCGCCTTATCTTCCGCCGCCAGGGCAACCCAGCCGTCATACATGTTCAGATATTCTTCGGTCGCCGCACTCTCGGCAACCGCTTCGGCCGCGGTGTCAATCCGGGCTTGTAACGCATTTTTCTGCGCAAAATGAAATCCCAGCCCGACAGCACCGGGCACCATCAGGAGCAAGGCCCATAATATCCATGCGTTTTTACTCATGAACTCCAATACCTTGAGAAATTCTGTTATACGCCCCCGTTTAGTCACCGCAGGGCTCTTTAAAACTTACGTAACAGCATCATATCGGTCAAATCGAAGACCGGAACAATCAACTCAGAAAATCATTTTATTCAAATTTTCAGAACAAACACGATAAGTGCTTATATAAGAGTCGGTTGCAAAAAGAACAGCCGATAAAAAGCCGCCCTTGAAAATGGTGCTTATTTTTATGAAGGAATCAAAAACCACACACCGTCCGATAAACTCATCGGGCCATAATTCTTGAGTCCTTGAGTCCTTGAGTTCTTGTATTCTTGAGTTCTTGAGTTCTTGAGTCCTTGAGTCCTTTATTTGCTGCGAAGTCTTTGGTTTTCGACAAAACCCGTTGAATTCTACTCTGTTTTATGTTATAATCGCCCCCAAATCGGAGCGAAATACCCAAGGAGAGCGGCGGTGAAAAAATCCCTGTTAGTAACACTCATTCTGTGTCTGTCCTGCTGTGCATCAGCAACCACATGGTACGTCGATGACAACGCCCCCAACGATCCCGCCGCGGGCTATCCGAATCAAAGTGATCCGCTCGAAGACGGCACCGCGGCCCATCCGTTCGATGCGATTCAGGAAGCCATCGACGCGGCGGCTGACACGAATGTTGTAATTGTTGCTGACGGCACCTACACCGGCGACGGCAACCGCGACATCGACTTCCTCGGCAAACCCATCACCGTCAAAAGCCAAAACGGCCCGGAAACTTGTATCATCGACTGCCAGGGCACCGAACAAGACCCCCACCGAGCCTTCATCTTCCACTCCGGCGAAACACACGATTCTATCCTGGAAGGTTTCGCTATCACCAATGGATACGCACCGACAAAAGAAATATTATGGGGTGATGAATTAATCAACGTATCGGATCATGGGGGGGCAATTTCCTGTGTTAACAGTTCATCAATTATTCGTAATTGCCGTTTTTACTGTAATACAGCAAAAGCGATCCAGTGTTATCCGGATTATTCGATGGGAAGCGGAAGCGGCGGCGCTATTGCCTGTCAAAATAACGCAGACGTCATTCTCCAAAGTTGTGTCTTTGAAGATAACCTCTCCTATTGGGGAGGGGCAATTTATATGGAAACATCGGTTGGGGAAATTTCAAATTGTGTCATTGTTGGAAATAGTACCGGCGCAGTATTTGCCAATAGCGAGTGTGTGATAAACCACTCAACATTTCATGCAAATAGAGGGCTTTTTGTTTTTCAGGGTATCATCAATTATGGTGTGTCGATTATTACCGGTTACAGCGGTTTCTCGGGAGTCACTGGAACGAGTTCTATTGAAATTAACAACAGCATTATTTGGGATGACCCTCCCGTTTACAACGCGGACGGATCGACAATAGACGTAACATATTCAAACGTAAAACACGGCTATGCAGGCGAAGGAAATATTTCTCTCGATCCCGGTTTTATGCAATCGGGCTATTGGGATGATGATGGCGACCCTGAGTCGTGGTGGTGGTACGATGATGCCTGGGGAGCCTGGCATTCCTTAGTCAATTGGTACTCCGGTGATTATCGCCTTCAGTATTTGTGGTCCTGGGATAAGGATACACAAAGTTGGGTTTCTCCGGGGTATAATCCCTGTGTCGACTCAGGTAATCAAGTGGTCTATTATACTTCGCATGACATCGATGGTCATCCAAGGCCTGTGGACGGCAATCATGATGGACAAGCAATCGCAGATATGGGCGCCTATGAAATGTATCCGGGGCATCTGCCGATTATTGCTGTCAATACGAATGAGTTGTCAATTGGTGTTCGCAAGGATTTAGTGCCGGTAGGGCAATTTTTCTCTATTCATGCCGGTAATACTCAGGCATTGGAATGGTCCATCACCAATGCCAGCAGCTGGCTGAGGTTCAGTCAGACCAGTGGGACATCTCTGCAGAATGCCAACAACATGATTGTCACGCTTGACATTACAGGGATGGATATTGGGCACTACGCCGGCAGTTTTGATATTGTTTCGCCAACGGCTTCCAATCAACAAACAATTAATGTTAACCTGACTATCAATAGTCCGCTGCTTTATGTCCCGGAAAACTATGCCACAATTCAGGAGGCGATCAATTGGGCATGCGACGGCGAGACGGTTTTGATTGCTGACGGCAACTATATCGGCGATGGCAATCGTGATATTGACTTCCTCGGCAAAGCCATCACCGTCCAGAGCGAAAACGGTCCGGAAAGCTGTATCATTGATTGCCAGGGAACCGAAGAAGACCCGCATCGGGCGTTTATTTTCGATTCAGGAGAAACACATGACTCTGTGCTTTCAGGTATAACTATTATCAATGGCTTTGCATCCGTCAATCGGATTTTCGGTGAAATAGATATCTATGACGAGAAATCTATTAGCGGTGGCGCGATATTCTGCAAAGACAGCAGTCCGACCATTCAAAACTGCCGCTTTCAGGATAACAGGGCGTGGCTTTGGAAAACTACCACAACGCAGGGAATTTCAAATACTGTTTATGCCGGAGTGGGCGGAGCAGTTGCTTGTTATGGAGGTCAGGTAATAATTGAAGATTGTATCTTTCAGCGCAACCGTGCCCTAGACAGTGCCGGTGCAATTTCATGCATCAATGGTGATATCAACATTTCAAATTGTGTCTTGAAGCAAAATATTGCAAATACAATAATAACGTTTCAGGGTTTATCGGAAGGATTGGGCTCCGGCGGAGCAATAGTCTGCGAAAATGCTAGTATGATATTAAAAGGCAGTGTACTGGAAAGAAACATTACACAAAGCAGAGGTGGGGCAGTTATGCTGCGTAATTCACCGGTAGATATATCAAATTGCATATTTTCGGCCAATCAATCGGAGTACATAGCGGGCGCGATTTATCTGACCCAAAGTGAATGTTTTATTTTGAATTCCACCTTTTGCGGAAATAATGCTTGTAGTATTACTCAGGGAATCTCCGGTTGTATTTATCCCTCTGTTATTGCTGCTGACTCAAACGATATCATTGTTGAGAACTGTATCCTGTGGGATAAATTTGGTACGGTTGGTCCCGGGATTGCCACTTACTCGAATATCAGGACAAATGAATACAGAACAGAATATGCAGGGCTTGGTAATATGTCTGTAGAGCCTGAATTTGTCCGGATGGGTTATTGGGATCATAATGGAACATTGTTTGATTGGAGTGATGATATCTGGATCAGCGGCGATTATCACTTGAAATCCGAAGGTTGGTCGTGGGATTCTATGACCAATGAGTGGACATGGGATGAAGTAACATCTCCCTGTATCGACGCGGGCAATCCGGGCATGGCTTTGGGCGACGAGCCGGTGACGCTGCCGGACGACGATCCACACAATCGCTGGGGCCAAAACATCCGCATCAACATGGGTGCCTACGGCGGCACCCCCGAAGCGTCGATGGCGCCGCCGGGCTGGGCACTGCTGTGCGATCTGGACAACAGCTACCAGGTGGACTTTGATGATCTTTTGCCCATGATCGATACTTGGCTGCTGACAGGACTCAACCAGCCGGCAGATGTGAGCCGCGATGGTATCGTCAGTCTGGAAGACTTTGCGGCATTGGCCGAACAATGGCTCAATCGCGCTGTTCGCTATGGCGTGCCCGTTCCCGGTGACGGCGACGACATTCCCGTCCCCGTCCCCGTTGACAGTGGCCTTGTCATGACAACGCTGCAATAAAGCCGCCCGCCGCCGACGTCAACCGAGACGGCACCGTCAACCTCGAAGACCTCGCCGCACTAACCGACCAGTGGCTCCAAACCGCCACTCGCTGAAAAAATTGACAAAGTCCGTGTCAGCCTGTGAAAGTCCGTGTTCGTCCAGTTCCCGGCGTAGAATACAGCGGGGTTCGTTTGAAGGGGTGCATTCACAATGAAAAATAATACGAAAACAGTTGACAAAATCCCGCCCGTGTTATATAATCATTAAACAATTGAATAACATGATAAAAAGTGCATCAAAGAAGGAGAAAATCATGCTGTACCCTCATCATTCCCGGTGCCCTCAGCGTCCTCGGCTTGTCGGGCCGAAGCTCGCAAGCGAAGGCCGATGGTTAAATCCCCTGAAAAAATGACAAACAAACCCAATCTTTATATTTTCTTAATATTTTCTAACTCACTTCTAAAAAATGGATTAGCGAAATTCAGAGACGCATATATTAATGAAATATTAATAAAGCAAACCCAATTCAAAGCCAATCAAATCCATATCTTCGGTTTGCTCAAATTGTCAACAGCATCGCACAATGGACGATTTCAGTGATATGCCTGAAGGCACTACTCCTGGGGGAGGTTTTGAAGCATGGCCCGGGCCTGCTGGGAAAACAGGCTGTCGGGATAGGTGCTGATAAAATCATCCAGAATCGTGCGTGTTTCCGGCAACAACTGACTGCGGATTTCCTCGGTGGTTTGGGGATCTTTCCAGAGCTGCACCTTGACCATCGCCAGTTCATACAACGCCCGAACACCGGCGTCGGTGGCGGGAAATGCCTGGGACAGCTCGGTCAGCATCTGCATACGCTGACGGGCGTCTTCGATGAGCATGGTTTTTTCCAGCAGCACATTGTCCCGCAGACCGTCATCGTCCGGCATCTCAGCCAGCAAATCCTCCAGGCGGGACAGATACTCCATCGCATGCGGGTTCAGTTTCATAAAGGTGGTCAGCCTGCGTTTGGAATCATCATCGACCCCGCGATTTTCTTCGCTGATCAATTGCTGCAGGCGTTTGAGTCGCAGTTCCAAATCACGCAGCTTAAACGGGGTCATGACCGTTTGCGCCGGTTCATGAAAGGCGGTAAACAATGAATCGGCTTTCACGGCATCAGTCTGACTTTCTTTTTGTGCGTTGAGGTAATCGCGAATCATGCTCAGTGTCACCTGGCACAGCTCATCGGCCTTGACAAAATCGGCTTTTCTGGCCGCATGCGTGGCGATGCGCCAGCGTGCCTCAAACGATTCGGGACTTTGCGGAAAATCGTCATACAAATCCTGCCAGATCAGCAAATTGTCATAAAACGGATAATCGCTGTAAAAACGCAGGATTTCGGTTTTTCCCAAATAACGGGTATCCGGCCGGTATTCGCTGAGAATCGCCTTAAAATACAGAGCAATCGCCACGCGATCGCTGTCATGCCAGGTGTCCATGAACGCATCGTACAGACTGAACAGTTCGCGCCGTTTGGCCTGGTACCGCAATTCATCGGGCATTTTGGCATTGAACCACTCCGGCCAGAGATCATAGACAATCAGCCGCTGGATTTCCTCTTTGAGCTTTTCACGCAGTAAAATCGGTTCAATGGGGAAAAACTTGCCGATCAGAAAGCTTTTCATGGTCGAATCGTCGATGACGGCGCTGATCGGGCCCGACAGGTCGTGGTCCTGAAACTGGCGGATGTCTTCGGGGTTGTTGCCGGCGACATTGGCCTGATAATCCAGCTCTGCAAAGCCGATTTGTTTCTGGAAGACAATAAAGGCAATCAGCAGCAGTAGGAAACTGGCCACCCAGACCAAGCCGGGCTTATAGCGGGTAAAGTGCCCCACGCCCAGCACGATCCCGGCCATCAACAGACTGGTCAGCCAGGCATAGATCCACGGGGCAAACGAAAATCCCCACTGGACCGGATCGACCGTCGAATAGCTTCCCCAGATGGCCCAATAAATCAATTGAGGTGCCATGCAGAGAGCGACCGAGATAAACCGCGAACGAAACCGCAGCGGCCGGCAGGCCACGGCAATACAACTGATAAAGACAAAGACGCCGAACAGATGCAGTTTGGCAATGAAAATGATCGCCAGCACCATCGCGACGCTGTAGCGGAAGCTTAATAACTGCGAGACGAGCACCGGTGCGGTGGCGATGATGCCCATAACTGTGCCCAAGACGACGATTTGCCAGGGATATTCGTAAATACTGATGGGGTGGACGACGAACTGGCCCAATCGGAACAGGGAGGTATCGGCCAGGGCGGTCAGGTCCAGCAACAGGTCGTCATTAAACAGTGAATGCCAGAACAGACACGCCAGCACATAGACGAAGACGCTCAAAGCCCAGAACCAGAGGACGTTGGTGTGGCTGTAGTGCAGCGTCGGTCCGGCCGTCATAAATGATTTCGACGGCGCGGGCGTGACGGGCGCAGATTTTGTTTTTCCATTCTCTGTCATCGCGAACTCATCTGTCGGCAAAAAGGCGACAAAATCTTTAGAATTCTACAGTTCGGAATCGGCCACAAGGACCGATAATAATTAAAACCGATAGATTATTGCCGGATATTATACCCGCACCGGCACACAGTGAAAAGAAAAAACTATTGACCTTAAATCACCTTTAATTGTCTTTATTTTGGCTTGCCATAAACAAAGAATTGTCTGTTTCCCTAAAGACTTCGATTTTATCCCAGGTATTCTTCACAACTAATGTTTCAACCGGCTCATTGGATTTCCAGCAAGGTAAACTTATTTCCCATGGAAAACAGCCCTCAATCTGGTCATAATTGGCTTGATTAAATCCATCGAATCGCATGGCAACTGCTTGTATAAACAATGGGAATTTCTCGACATTTTCAAAGACAGCTACCTCTTTCGCTTTGTCATCGACAAAGCAAATTGCGATGTCATGACTAGAGAAGCAATCCAGCATACATGCATCTATTTCCCGGACGTGGTCCCACTTCAGTTGGCTTTCCATTCTTTCACGCTTGAACGGCAAGACTTGATAGTAAACATAAAATCCATCCGTGTCCCACTCCACCCGCTTTACAACATCGCCAAATACCCGGACAAAACCTATAACCTTGCTGATAGAATCCCAAAACGGCCGAAAGATTTTTAACCTTGGAGAAGAAAAAAAACGGTCGATATTTTCATAAGCGAACATGGCAGGACGAAGCGTGATGAGTAAGGCAATGAGACAAAAGACGTTTAAAGGCAGAAACAAAAGAAAGCCATGCCATGACTTTACCACAATCGATGCAATCATGGAGGCGGCAATGAAAAACAAAAGGAACGGAGACAAAACCCAGAAGGACCAGTGTGGCTTATGCCTCCGCTTCATTCAATTCTATCCGCGGATGATGTCGGTGATTTTCATGAGGCGGCTGATGTTGTCGCGTTCGGCTTCGCCAAGCTTGCTGTTAATGTACTTGATCGTTTCCTGTGTGTCAGGAATGACGACATGCTCAAGGACGTTTACGCGGCGGCGGGTTGACTGCAGTTCGGTGGCCAGCAATTGGCACTGCTTTTCCTTGCCGGCCAGTTCGATCAGACTGTCGAAAGCGCGTTCCAACGCCCGCAGCGCGATATCCATCTCACCGCTGGTGGTCTGGAAACCGTAGCACATGATGTCGCCTTCGATTTCCTTGGCCAACTCGGGCACTCTGACGCTCATAATACTGGCGAAGCTTATGGCCAGTTTGAATTTTTTGGTCGGCACTTCCATGGCCGCGTTGATGTGTTCGGGCTCCATCGTTGCGCGAGCCATCATAAACCGTCGGGTTGTCTCCAGAAGTTCCGCTTCCACTTTGGTCCGCAATGCTTTCAAGTCGCGAGCGATCTGCACCAACTGGCGGCAGATTTCATCCCGTTTTTCGCTGAGCAGCCGGTGACCACGGAGGGCCAGCCCCACGCGTTTTCTCAGCGACAGCAGTTCCATTCGTGTTGCGTTTACATTCTGAAGCACGTTTTATTTCCTATTGCCTATTTTCAATTTTCGATTGAATTACTTCCGGAATTTCGGCATATATTTATCGATTAGTTCCTTATCGATACGCTTGAGTTCCACATCGTCAAACATGCTGAGCAGTTCCCAGCCCAGGTCCAGCGTTTCCATGATGTCGCGGTTTTCATAGTACCCTTGCGAGATGTATCGGCCTTCAAATTCGTTGGCAAACCGCATGTACTTCTGGTCCTCGGGCGACAGGGCCGCTTCACCCAGAATCGTCGCCAGTTCCTGTGCCTCTTTACCGCGGGCATACCCGGCATAGAGCTGGTTATACAGGGACGCGTGGTCCTCACGGGTTTTGTCGGGGCCGATTCCCTTATCTTTCAGACGCGACAGCGACGGCATGACGTCTACCGGCGGAGCAATGCCTTTACGGTGCAGCGAACGGCTCATGATAATCTGGCCTTCGGTAATGTAACCGGTCAAGTCCGGGACCGGGTGGGTCTTGTCATCTTCGGGCATGGTCAAAACGGGCACCATCGTGATCGAGCCCTTTTTGCCTTTGACACGGCCCGCTCGTTCGTAAATGGTTGCCAGGTCTGTGTAAAGATAACCCGGGAAACCACGACGACCGGGCACTTCCTTACGGGCAGCTGAAATTTCACGCAACGCTTGGCAGTAGTTGGTCATGTCGTTGAGAATGACCAATACGTGCATGTCTTCTTCGAAGGCCAGGTATTCGGCGGCGGTCAATGCCACACGCGGCGTCGAAATACGTTCAATCGCCGGGTCGTTGGCCAGGTTGATAAACAGCACCGCACGCTCGATGGCGCCGGTGTTGGTCAGGTCGTTAATGAAGAACTGTGCGGCGTCAAACGTGATACCCATCGCGGCGAAGACCACGGCGAATGATTCCCCCTTGCCGCGAACGGATGCCTGACGTGCCAACTGGGCGGTGATTTCGTCGTGCGGCAGACCGGAGCCGGAGAAGATCGGCAGCTTTTGACCACGCACCAGCGGGTTCAGTCCGTCAATCGTACTGATACCGGTCTGAATAAACTCATTCGGATAGTCACGTGCATACGGGTTAATGGGGTTACCGTTAATGTTCATCTTCATCTTGGGCAGGATAGCCGGGCCGTCATCAATCGGCACACCCGTACCGCTGAAGACGCGGCCGAGAATGTCCGGGGAAACACCCAGTTCCATCGGCTTGCCCAAAAAGCGAACCGTCGTATCACTGACATTGATTCCCGAGGTGCCTTCAAAGACCTGCACCATCACTTTATCACCCTGCACCTGCAGGATCTGGCCGTGACGCATCGTGCCGTCGCCCAGTTCGATGTCCACCATGTGGCCGTACTTGGCGTTTTCGACGCCCTCGACCATCATCAGCGGACCGGAAATTTCGGAAACCGTTTTGTACTCTTTCAGCATTTTAAACTCCCGTTTGAGATATACCAAATATCAAACATTAAATATCAAAATTTTGGAATCCCGACTCTGTCGGGATGACTTCCTTAATTTTACTTTTTACATTTTAACTTTTGATTTTATTACGCGGTCGCCGCGGCCTGCAGTTCTTTGACCTGCTGGTCAACGATGTCTTTAATCGCAGCAACCTGATCAATTTTATCATTTTCAAGATACTTACAGCGTGCAATATTTTCACGCACCGCCAAGGCAAAGATGTCAGCGGTATCGACACCGTGGTCGATGGCGGTCAGACCGGCCTGATGGAAGTGCAGGATCAGCTTAATCATTTCAAGCTGTTTTTCAATCGGCGTAAAGGTGTCAACCTTGTGGAACGCATTCTGGTGCAGGAAGTCTTCGCGAATGCTCTTGGAAGTTTCCAGCGTCATGCGGTCCTGTGCACTGATGGATTCGGCACCGACCAGACGCACGATTTCGATCAACTGAGACTCCTGCTCGAGCAAGATCATGGCCTGCTGCATCATATCGGCAAATTCTTTACCGATCGCCGCGTCTTCGAACGCGCTGGGGATGTATTGCTTATAGAAGGAATAACTGGTCAGCCAGTCAATCGCCGGGAAGTGACGCTGCTGGGCCAGACGCGCCTGCAATGACCAGAACACTTTGACCACCTGCAGTGTTGCCTGTACGACGGTATCGGAGAGGTCACCACCGGGCGGGCTCACCGCACCGATAACAGAGACGGCCCCTTGACGCGACGGCGAACCGGCACATTCACACAGTCCCGCACGTTCGTAAAACGATGCGATACGAGCGCCCAGATAGGCGGGGTAACCTTCTTCAGCAGGCATTTCTTCCAGACGCGTTGAAATTTCACGCATGGCCTCAGCCCACCGGCTGGTACTGTCCGCCATCATCGCCACCGAGTATCCCATGTCGCGGAAGTATTCGGCAATCGTGATACCGGTATAAACGGATGCTTCACGAGCGGCCACCGGCATGTCGGAGGTGTTGGCGATCAGCACGACACGCTTCATCAGCGGTTCGCCTGAATGCGGGTCGATCAGTTCGGGGAATTCCATCAGTACGTCGGTCATTTCGTTACCGCGTTCGCCGCAGCCTACATAGACAACCACGTCGGCATCGATCCATTTTGCCAACTGGTGCTGAACCACGGTCTTACCGGTACCAAACGGGCCCGGCACACAGGCGGTTCCGCCACGAGACAGCGGGAAGAATGCATCCACCACGCGCTGGCCGGTGACCAGTACCTGGTTCGGCGTCAGACGCTGCTTGCTGGGACGGGGATGACGCACCGGCCACTTCTGCATCAGCTTCAGTTCGGTCTTTTTGCCGTTGGCATCGGTGACAGACCCAATCACTTCATCGACGGTGTAATCGCCTTCTTTGAGGCCGTCCAGTTTACCAGACGTTCCCGGCGGCACCATGATTTTGTGATTGACCAGTGTGGACTCCACGACCTCACCGACGATATCGCCGGTGGTGACTTCGCTGCCGTTGTCCATCGTCGGCTTGAAGTGCCACTTGGTGTCACGTTTGAGACCGGGAATATCACTTCCCCGCTTGATGAAGCTGCCCTGTGCTTCCACGAGCTGGTCCAGCGGACGCTGAATGCCGTCATAAATACTGGAGATCAGGCCCGGGCCCAGTTCCACGCTCAAGGGAGCGCCGGTGTTGACCACTTCTTCGCCGGGACCAATCCCCACGGTATCTTCGTACACCTGGATACTGGCACGGTCTTCGTTCAGTTCCACGATCTCACCGATCAGGTTTTCGGCACCCACGCGAACCACGTCATACATGCGGGCGCCGATCATGCCTTCGGCAACTACTACCGGACCGGCTACTTTAATGATTTTTCCGTTTTTCAACTCTGCCATTGCAAAACCTTTTTATTTGAGTCTTCAGTCCTCAGTCTTCAGCCTTTCACGGCCAAAGATCTGAAAGTTATTTTTTATTGTTAATCTGCCAGAACGTCGATTCCTGTTGCCAGTCTCAGCATCATGCTGAGGCCTTCGGTCGCAATCCCCGACGGCTTGGAGGTAAAGGGCACAACGACCACACAGGGCGTCGCTTGTTTTTGTGTCACTTCAAACACCGCCTGTGCGGGGCGGGCGATATTTTCGGCCACGACCACCAGGGCGTATTTCTGCTTTAAAATGGAACTGGCGTTTTCTTCAACGCTGGCGGCATCCGGTTCGGTCGGGAAGGTATCCAGTCCCAACGCCGAAAACGGCATCACAAAATCGGCTCCGCCTAACACTGCCACTTTGCCTTCCATTTCTATCCTTTCGTTTTATTTTTTAGCCACGAATTAACACGAATTTTCACAAATTAATTTTTATTAATCCGCGTTCATCCGCGAAATCCGCGGTTTCTTTTTTACTGCATCCATTCGCCGAGTCGGTCGGTGATGAGTTTGGCGTCGAGACCGTTCTTTTTACCGGTCAGCACCATTCGCACCGTGCGAATCTCCGCTTCTTTCATGAGGAAGTACGCCACGACCGGCTGCGGGCCGGAAGCGATGCTTCGCGTCGTTTTCAAGAATCCCTTGACGAAATCTTCGCATTCCTTTTCCAACTTCAGGAACGATTGTTCGCCGCGAAGATATGGAATTGCTGCTTCCAGCAGCTCGGCATAAGGCGTCGCAAAGAACAACTGGGCGATGCCTTCATAGCCGGTTTCCAATCCCTGGACGAATTTATCGATTTCGACGAATCCCCCCGGCAGGAAGAATTGCGTCTCTTCTTCGCGTTCGGCCATTTTCAGCCGGAGCATCGTGCGGATGTTATTCAGGTCAATGCGAATCCGAGCCAGTGACAGGATAAACGTCTGCTTGGTCCGGGTCGCTTCTTTGATGCGCCAGTCCTGCTCGATGCGATCCAGTTCATAGTCAATCCGGCGGATATCTTTTTTCTCATAGTAGCCCAATACCGCCGCTTCGACCGCGTCCTGCAGATAATCGGGGAAACGCTCGTAGTTTTCCTGTTCGAAGATTTCCTCGAATTCTTCGGCGGGCACGTTGCCTTCGTTGCTGTAGTCCAGCCCCAGAGGCCGTTCGGTCACAACGCGGCGAATCGCCAGCCGCATGTTCGTGAAATCCTCGCGTGCCCGCAAAAACTTAACCACCTTATTATCCGGCATCAAGTCGGCGAACAACTCACGCGCTGCGGTTCGCTGGGTCGCCAGCATCTGTTCGATGGCCGCGGAATCGGCTTTCGGTTCAATGGTGTAATCCGAACCGGCCAGCATCTCGGCCGCGGCGGCAAAGTCGGGGGCATTGGCCATATCCACAAAGGTACCGCGCGGGATCATCGACAGTTCCAGCACCCGCACCTTGGCCGTTTGATAGGCATAGGCCCAGTCTTCGGCGCCCACCGGCGGGTAGCGGTAAAAGCTAATCTCGTTTTGCGTTGCTGTTGTCAATTTCGTATTCCTGCTTTATCGTTGAGCGGCATTACCGGCCCGCAAACAATTCTTTGGATAATTCGATTTCCAGCGACTCGCGCAGCCGGTCCACAAGGACATCGGTGCTGGCGTTGATCTGGACCTTGCCGCGGGAGAGAAGAAATCCGCCGGCAATATCAGCGGTTCGCTCCGACAGCCGCAGGTTACCCTTGAAACCGTCACCCAGTTCACGATTGACCTGCTTGACGAAGTCGGCATTGAGACGTTTTTCGTTCTTGCCAATAACCACTTCCTCGTCACCGGTTTCAACGGCCTTTTTCATCAGGTCGGTCATCAGTTTCAAGTAGGCCGCATCATCCAACTCGTTGACGGCCTTTTTGGCCTTCGCGAAAACGTCGTCCAAGATCTCAACCCGCGCCGCCAACAACGCCTTGCCATTGCTCATGCGGGCACCCGCCATCATCCGCTGGAGCTTATCGTCGGCAGCGGCTTTGGCCAGTTCCTGTGTTTTTGTGTCAAACTCCGCAAGCTCGGCATCCATCTCGGCCTTTTGTGCGGCGGCTTTGTCGCGAGCTTCTTTGACAATCGCCTCCGCTTCGGCCTTGGCCTGCGAGAGTATCTTTTCGACTACCTGTTCAGCATTCATAGCTACAGTTCCAAATTAAAGGGACGGTTGGTCATTTCGCATTACGCCGCAGGGTTGATACCCAGCAGGATCAGCAGCGAAATCAAAAAGCCCAGTACCGCGTACACTTCGACCATCGCCGCGTACAGAACACCGGCCTTGACCGCCATCTCCGGACGTTTGGCTGTCATAAGAATACCCGCTGCACAGGTTTTGCCCTGATGAATAGCACTGAGCATACCGGCAAACGCGATCGGCAGACAGGCCGCCAAGATTGCCAAGGCACTGGCCAAATTCAAACCATCGGCAGAGTCAACAAACGCTGTGATCTTGCCCATCGCAAAGAACGCGATAACAAAGCCGTAAAAGCCCTGTGTACCCGGCAGTACCACTTGGAGAAACAATTGGCCGTAACGTTCGGGCTTTTCACTAAGAACGCCCGTCGCACTTCGACCGGCGATTCCGATACCGACAGCTGAGCCAATACCTGCCATGAACGCTGCCAAAGCGGCTCCCAGATAAGCAATTCCTAATGCGTATTCCATTTCACTTTCCCTTTCTAAAATCTCTTACTTAACGTACGATTGCTTTTTTATTTTACGAGTGAGTCTCTCAAGACTCTTTCTTTTTTACATCAATATAATGGTAGCTTTGTTTGAGCGGATCAAACTGTTTGCCGCCGCCGGCCAGAAATTTGGTGAAGAACTCCACAAACTGCAAACGCATGCTGTGGACGAACGAGCCCAGTGCCGAGTTGGCAATATTAAAGACGTGACCGCCAATGAAGATCAGGGCTCCCAGAATCCAACCGAGCACACCGCCTTCCATCACGGTCTTGACGATTTCGTTAATCGCCATGCCGAAACCGGCCGTCACCATACCCAACGCCATCAGGCGGATATAGCTGAGCACATCACCGACATAGAACACGGTGCTGAAAACATTATAGATGCCCATACCGATGCGGGCGCCCCAGCCGCCTTCGCGTTCGCTGAACAGGATAATCATCAGGGCCGGTACAATGGCAACGATTCCAGCAGCCGTTCCGAGCCAGGCCATCTTTTCACCGAACATGCCCGCCTTGGCCAGCCCGAAGACCGCCAGGCTGTTGAGCCAGATAAACCAACTGAGATGATCGAAAATCGCCGCGGTGGTCTCGCCGCGTTTCATCTTATGCCAGAAACCCAGGAACACACCGGTAATAATCTGCAGATAACCCAGTCCCAGGGAGATATTGAAGAAATACATGGGCTTTTCGAGCGGATCGAACCACATCAGCGCTTCGCGAACGCCGTTTAATGCGGGGAAGAATTTCTGGATCGCATCGCCGCACCAGCCGCCGGTGAGTGCCCCGGCAACGACGGTGGTGATCGAACAGAAGATCAACATCATGACGAATTTGCTGCCACCTTTGATTTTACGATTCAGCCACCACAGGAAAGCGACCATAATGAGGCCGTAAGCCGCATCGGTCAGACAAATACCGAAGAATAATGCGAAGAACGGAGCCAGGAACGCCGTCGGGTCCACATCGAAGGACGCGGGCATACCGTACAGGCGTGTAACGGTCTCAAACGGTTCGGCCATCGGACCGTTGTCGATTTCGACCGGGACTTCCTCATCTTCTGCCGGTTCGATTTTTGCCACATCGGAGGCATCAAAGGTATGGACCAGCTTTTCCAGTTTATCATAGTCACGCGTTCGCACCCAGCCTTCGAAGAAAACGGCGTGATCGGTTGCCGGAGAAGACGCTTCGGTTACCACCCGACCGTGGAGGTTCTGGTGATGGTCGAACAGGATTTGCAATTTAATCTTATCTTTTGCCAGTTCGACGGCCTGTTTTTGAAGATCGCCCTGCTCTTTGGTGATTTCAGCCTGACGGGCGCGAATCTTGGCGGTATTTTCAGACACCGTGCCAGTCAGCCCTTCCAACGCCGCGGCTTCAAAATCAACCGAACGCAAGGCCTTATGAACATCGGCAGCCGATTCGTTCAGGCAGGCGATAATGCAAGCCTTCATGCGATTGGCATCGGCCACCACTTCGACGGCGGCGCCTAACTCGGCGAGCTTTTCCTGTGCTTCGGCGAAATGCTGGTCGGCAATCTGACCGACAAACGTGGTCGAAGAAGACAAATCGCTAAGCTCTTCAATGGAAATCGTCAATTTTTCCCAGGGAAGCAGCTTTTCCAGCGAAACGGCGAGGTTTTCGGACTCAGTAGATCGTCTTTCCATCGACTCACGAACCACTTCAACACGGCGTAAAATTGCCTCACTGTCTTCATCGGAGGTAACGTTTTGATAGGTAGCGGCATCCACCTCAACGAGCGGAGCAAACAGGCTGGTGGAGTCTTTGCCTGCGTAAGGTTTGAGAAAAGCAATCGCCTTGTCAAGACGATCAATGGATTCTTCCAGATCGCGATGACGACGCATTTCGACCATTAATTCCGGCCATTCAATCGTGACCCTTGCTCGTTCGGCGTCCAATATCTGAACGACGCCGACATCCTGCAACGCCTGTAACAACTCGGTTACCTGGCTGCGGTGCGCAACGATCATCACTTTTTGCATCGATGCAATTGCCATTTATGCTTCCCACAATCACTTTTAACTTATTATTCGACAACCCTTTGGCGGGGCCGTCACGGTGCGTTTTTGTATCTCTTCATGCGGGACATTTCAGCCGCGGTGCAAACTTCATCTTTATATCACTGCAGATTATAATGCTTGCTGCAGATGCGAAACGACGTTGTTTACACAGACCGAAATTTTCGCAGAACAGGCCTCTTTCAATGCGGATACTTCGCTGTCACCCTGCTGAGAAAGTTCCTGAACCTGCTGGGAACCCTGTTTTTCAGCGTCTGCGACAGCCGTTTGGATTGCCTCACTGCGACGCTGCTGAGCCTGCTTGAGCGCGTCGGCTCGCTGGTTTTTTGCTTCGTCCAGCAGAGTGGCGGCATCCTGTTTCGCCTGATCCACGGTCTCTTTGGCCTGTTTTTCTGCGTTTTTAATCTGTTTTATTAGTTCCATTATCTTTTCCGATATCAAAAGAGTCCATTTTCAGCACTTCTGCAGCACTTTACCGGGGCTCTGTTAGCTTTTTGTTCAGAAAGGTGCATCATAGCTAATTCCTGCCGCATGTCCAGAAAAATACCTAAATTTATTGTTCAAAACAAGTAGAAATAATTTTTTGACTCTATTCCTGCTTTTCGACTAACCCTTTTTCTTCCATGGCCTTGATAATCATCTCGGTAATCATCTCGTTGGAAAAGGTGGCGTTATCAAAACTCAGATTAAACGCCGGCTCACGGGAATTCTGCTGCTCGTATATTTTTCTCAGGTGCTCTCTGCTCTTTTCGATTTCCCCAATCTTAGCGATTGCGGCAGTTTTGTCGAGCTTATCCCGGCGACAAATCCTTGCCACCCGCCAATCTTTGGGTGCTTCGACACGAACGCTGAGGCCGTTGGCAAGATCAGCCGTCGCAGCAGTGCCTCCCTGACCAACAATGACCGCATGCCCGTCAAAGGCCACAGTTCGAACCATCATCGTGATATTATTGCGGATTTCATAGCCGTCAGGGATGCCGGTTTTCTTCAAACCGCGAAGGAAGTCCTTTAACAAGCTGGGTTTAGACTTCCGCTCTTTTTCGAGAATCTCCTCGTTCAGTCCGGTATCTTCCGCTAATTGCTTGAGCAGTTCCTTATAATAAAGCTTCCAGCGTTTGTCCTCATCGCGTTCATTGAGCTTTTCCACCAGCAAACGGCCCAACTCATAGCCATCACATCCCCATTGCCGAGAGATGGTAATATACGGCCCCGGCTCTTTTTTCTTGCCGATATCATCGATATGATCACGCAGGTAAGATGAAATTGTCGGTTTTGTCATCGCTTCATCCTTGACGTTTTAACCTTTATGATAACCTGATCGCGATAAAAATGCCCGTTTCGTCGCGGCTGTGTGTTCTTTACTTAATTCTATGGGCTTTGTTCATGCGTTTGTTGCGTCCGCAGAGACTGAAAGCTCCATACAACATACCCAGTACCCAAATTCGGATTTCTAAGTTAATAGCAGCCTGCACGGATGTCAATAAAATGTTGCAAGAAATCCAAATTATCCGACCCTTTTTTATCGCATCTGAATCATTAACCGGTACGTTTTTGAGGTATTTATCAATAATAATTGCTCCGGCTGAGACTTTGACGTAGAATAACCGAACCTTTTGCCCCTTTGGGGTCATAAAATCCATCTGGACAACTGGCCGGCCGGCGGCAAAAGACATCTCCGCAAAGTGAGAGCCTTTATTTATTGGGATTCGTATTACTTGATTGAACGGACATTGTGACAAAAGACTATAAAAATATCCTGATCATCAAACCTTCGGCCTTAGGCGATATTGTGCATGCGATGCCGGTTTTGCCATTGCTGCGGCGCAGCCTGCCCCATGCCCGAATCACCTGGCTGGTTCGAAAAGAGTTTGCCCCCCTGCTGGAATACACGGAGGGATTAGACTCGCTGCTGCTGTTTGACCGACGATTATTAGGGGGGTGGTTTTATAAACCCAAAGCCTTCACGGCACTGCGGGATTTTGCCCGCCAACTCAGGCAAAGCCGCTTCGACTTGGTTTTGGATTTACAAGGACTGCTGCGAACTGCCTTGTTCGCCAGAATGACCGGGTGCAAAACCCGTATCGGCATGGCCAACGCCCGGGAATTTGCCACGCTCTTTTATACGCACACTGTCGCTCCGCCGCCAGAGTCTATGCATGTACTGGATACCTATTTCGCCATACTCCAAGAAATCGGTGTTGAACAAACTTTCAGCGAATGCCCGCTCAATGTGCCCCCGGCGGCAAGCGAAAGCATTACGCAAAAGCTAAGCCAAACACCAATACGAAACGGCAATTATCTTGTCCTGATCCCCAGTTCAGCCCATGCCAATAAATGCTGGCCTGCCGAGCGTTTCGCCAAGGTCGCCGACCAGCTGCATCAACAGTACGGGCTCTCTGCAGTTGCCATCGGCACCGCAAAAGACAAACCGATTATCGCTGAAATACAGCGACATTGTCAGATTCCGATCACCGATCTTTCCGGCCAGACCAACGTTACCGAACTGGTCGCGCTGCTTCAAAAAGCCGCCGTTGCCGTCTCCAACGACACGGGCCCGGGCCACATCGCCGATGCCCTGGGCAGGCCGACCGTCATCATTTTCGGACATACCAACC
This sequence comes from Anaerohalosphaeraceae bacterium, assembly GCA_963675155.1. Taxonomy (GTDB): domain Bacteria; phylum Planctomycetota; class Phycisphaerae; order Sedimentisphaerales; family Anaerohalosphaeraceae; genus 4572-13. The sequence goes on from OY775912.1 coordinate 4,777,099, forward strand.
CCATGCGCGTTGGCTCATACCAACATCCCGAGCGTATTGCCGCGATTGATGCCGACCGCCGCCCCGCAACGATTGAAAGTCCGAATCCGGCCCATCGCATCGAACATGTGACGGTGGAGATGGTTCTGGAAAAACTGGCGGCTCAACTAAAATCCCGACTTAAACAGAATCCCTAAGTTTCTCATGACGACACGATTGCGCCTGTTAATACGATTCCGCCCGGTATTGCGATTTATCAACCACCGGATTTTGCATACGGAAGATTCGCCGCAGCGCATCGGCCGGGGGATTGCCATCGGCTTGTTCACGGCCTGCCTTCCGCTATTTGGCGTGCATCTGATCCTGGCCTTTTTCTTTGCGTGGGCGCTGCGTGCCAATAAAGCGATGGCCATGCTGTTTGTCTGGGTCAGCAACCCGCTGACGGCACCGTTTATTTATTATCCCTGCTATCGGGTCGGTCGGTTTATCCTGGGCTTTTTTCAGTCCGAACCGGTCGCTTCACCTGAACAGATCAAAGCAATTTTCATCGAAATTCTCTCCTTTGAGCGTGTCTTGACAAATTTATTCAACCCCGATCTCTGGCAGCAAATCCGGGATGTTTTTTTGACGATCGGCCAGGAAATGTTTGTCGGCGGCGTGCTGATCGGCCTGATTGCCGCCAAAATCAGCTATTCATTCAGTGTGACCTTCATCCGCTTTCACCGCACCCGACGCACCCGACGCAAGTCCGGTCTGTCATCGGCATCGAATTGACACTTGACTGACAGAACCGTTGAATTATGATGAAACCCATCAGGCAATCAACCATAACCAATATAAGGATTCAATTTTGAATAATCTTGAAAAATACAGTTCAGCGGTCACGCTGTCGGATATGGAAATCTTTGTTTTCCCGGAACTGATGTACAGTTTGGTACTGGCCAATATCATGAGCCCGGCACTCTGGCGCTGGCGTCAGGAGGAAACCTTTAAAAAACTCGAAGGCAAAAGCGCCTACCGCCGCTTGATGCGGATGCGTCAGTACGTCATGGACGAGTACGAGTTCAACCTGGACCTGAATACGTGGGGACTGACGCATAAAGATACCGAAATGGCGAGGTTTGCCGACACTATTTCGCCCGAGCTTATCGCCCAAAGCAACGCCCTGTTCGGCTATACCGGCGACCAGTACTATTTCGACGTTGACATTCGCCGACACTTCGGGCTGGACCAGTACAACGGTGACATCATCCCGTACTGGAAAACCGAAACGGTCGAAGCGATGAACGCCTTTCGCCTGAAAGAGGGCTACCAGACCGGCGCCGGTGAATGCGTATCACTGTCAACGCTCTACGCGGCCGCGGCGTTTATCGTCTGCGGGATTCCGCTGGATGACATTTACATGGTGTTGACTCCGCTGCATTCGCAAAACTTTATCGACATTAACGACGGCATCATCACCAACAACCGCCGGCTCGTCACCAAGCCGATGTGGTTCAACGGCACGGAAATATCCGACAAAGCCCAGCGGGCCATTCGCAATGAGCAGGTGACGATTGTCGCCCATAACACCGGTCATATTCACTGTATGTATGATACGGCCAGCATTGATAAAAACAGTTACCAAACGTTTAAAACACAGTTAGGTTCCTATTTGGATGCGGATTTAACGGCGTTGAACTTTTCCAATTTCCTGCGTTCCTACGGGCAATATCAGAAGCACTTCCAGTTTTGCCGGCATCTGCGAGACCAGCGGATGTTTGTCAAAGCCGAAACACTGTTCGGCTACGAACACGGCAGCCGGTTCCGTATTTATGACGAAACATTTGATAAACTGCTGGGCGATGTGGAAGAGGAAGATTTTTCGATTTATAAAATCTCCGACCGGCTCTGCGTTGAACAATTAATGGCGTTCGTCGATTATGAAAAGGTTAATATTAAAAATCCCAAGGACCAAAAGAAGCTGGCGGTCTTTCTGTCGCCGTTTGTTCAAGCTCAGGCCGAGCAGTGCGTGGCGGACCTGGTGGAGTTTTTGCATCTCGACCCGCGTCTGCCCGGCGATGACAAGACTTTTCAAGCCGTCGAGCCAATCCGTTTAGAGCCACAGTGGAGCCGCGAGGAAATTATCGATTACCTCGAAAGCATCCGCGATAAAAACATCACCGCGGACCTGGCGTTCTATGCTTACCGTGACATGACACGCTGTCAGTGGACGCCGTTTGTCAAGGCCGCGATGGAGCGATGCCCTGTGTCGATTGAAGCGCATACCGATGACAGCATCGAGCAGGTTTACAGCCAGTTGACGGCATTGGCAAACGAATCCATCTATGACGGCTCGCGGCTGGCTCAACCCGATGAAGTCGCCAACTATAAAACCGGCGACGGCCTGGAAAAAGCCTTTACGCTGGCCAACATCCTGCGCAACCGCAATCCGCAGGACGCGATTGACCTCATCGCCGATAACGAAACCGTCGTCATTAAAGCCGACAAAGAGTACCGGTTTGAATCATCGAAAAACCTGCAAACGCAGATTCGCATTTCGCCGGACGGTTATGAGGTCGCCGGGGAATGACACTGAACAACCGTCGATTTGACGTCGTGGCGAGTTTGTGCTGCCTGGGCTTTTTGAGCTGCTGGACGATTGGCGCGCTGCAGCTTGAGTACCTGTCGCGCGTGATGGATGTCTGGACGCAGAACTTTGCGCGGTATTCGGTGGCGTGTTTGTTCTGGCTGCCGCTGCTGGTGGCCCATATCCGCAAGGGGCGTTTCGATCATCGCCTCTGGAAGTGGGCGTTGCTGCCGACGGCGGCCAATATCGTGATGCAGACCTGCTGGGCAGGGGCCTTTTATCATGCTGAGCCGGGATTTGTGATGCTGCTGAATAAAAGCTCAGTGATTTGGGTGGCGGCTTTTTCACTGTTCTTTTTTGTCGAGGAACGGGCCCTGCTAAAGAGCGTGTTCTTCTGGTTTGGATTGATTTGCTCGGTTGTCGGGGTGGCCGGCGTCATTACGTTTCAAGAAAACCTATCATTTGAAACATCCTTCTGGGGCGCCTTCTTGGGCGTGGCCAGCTCCGTGGCATGGGCGGTTTATATCATCCTGGCCAAGATCGCGTTTCGCGACACAGATTCGCGCATCGGATTTTCGGTGGTGACGATTTACATGGTCGTCGTGCTAGCGACGATGGCCTTTATCCTCGGTTCACCGGTACAATGTCTGTCATCGCTGAACACTAAAGGGTGGTTTAACCTGGTGACTTCGGCGGTCGGCTCAATTGCGCTGGCACATGTATGCTTTTATGTGGCGATTAAACGCATCGGCGCGACGATTCCGTCGATGACGCTGCTGTCGGCGCCCTTTATCACGATTATCGTTTCCCGCTTTTTATATGGTGAACTGCTGACCAAGGCGCAATTGATCTTCGGCATACTCCTCGTCAGCGGCGCCGCCGCAGCGATCCTCGCCCAGCGTGATCTGCACCAAACTGAAAAACAGAGATCATAAAAAAAGGGCCGCCTCATACAATGATGATGCGACCCTCGATTTTTTCTACAAGGCTGTCTTAGCGGCGGCGTCTGAGCAACAATGCACCCAGCCCCATCAGAACCATCGTGGCCGGTTCGGGCAGGCCAACGACGATGTTGTCGATGGCAAATTCCTGGCCACCAATGGCAAATGATTGGATCGGACCAATCGCAAACAGAGCACCCTGGCCGTTAGCCATTTCAATCACCGTAACAATCGTGCCGCCAACCGTTAGCCCGTCTAACTCGGTCAGACTATTGACATTTTTGAAATCGCCGTTAATGGTCAGATTTTCGTTGCCGCCGCTGTCACCATACTGGATGGCCAGCGCCTGACCGGGGTCTGCAGTGAAATCAAAATACAGATTGATATTGCTGGTCCAGATTTCATTGCCCGTTGCGCCTGCGTCCCCGTTTGCCTGCAAGGTCGCCGTACCATCATAGGTTCCACCACCGCCCAAGATAAACGTCTGGCCGGTAATATTAATCCCTCCGGAAGTGAAGGTATCGCCGACATTAAACGTACTCGGTGGCGAGGTCATGTCTTCAAAGGAAATCACATAGGCTTGAGCAACACTACACAGAATCAGTACAGAAAGAACATAACAAAGACTTCTCATCGTTTGTCTCCTTTGATACAGAAAGAACTCATAGATTTACATAAACAATGATCTATCACGAACTTTCCATCATCCTCGGATACAGACGTGTTCCTTCTTTCCATCCCCAATTCCAGACTAATGCTACCGTAGAAATACGAATTTGTCAAGAAAAATACAGCTTCCGGCGATCATATTTCCCTGAAACGATGGATTGAGCGACGATGTCTGGCCGCCCGGCCTAAAAAAAGACAACTCATTATTTTAAATATACTTACGAAACCCCTTGTCGCCTGTTTCACGCCAGAGACTTATACCAGACGTTCATACTCTCAATTTTTCCGCAGATATTGGTGTTGTTGATCAGCGTTCCGCCGAACTGATAGCCGCCGCGGGCAAAGGTGATGTTCATACCCGCCGATAATGCCCGGGCAATGGTGTAGGCGGTCTTGAGTCCCCGTTCGGCCATTTGTGTTTCCATATACGTCAGCAGTTGCTGCGCCAGGCCGCGGCCGCGATAGTCCGGCAACGTTGCAAAATCCGTCATCTCCGCATTCCCGGCTGCTTCGTCCATCTCAGCGGAACTAACGGCAATCATTGTTTCGCCCTCGAACACGCAATAATACTGCACATGTGTCTGCATCGTTTCACGCAGATAACCCGGATCGTGAATCGGGAACGGATAACTTTCGAAGACTTGTTTGAAAACCCTGACCATCGCATCGGCATCGTCCGGCCCGGCCTGTCGAATTGTCAGACCATTCTGTGAAGGAGGCTGAGAATTCGCGTTGATTTTATGACGAGCCAGTTCGAGAATCTCTTCAACGACCTGCTGTTCGTCATCGCTGCCACGCTGCGGGTCAAAATACTTGGCCAGAAAGACTGCATCGATTTCACCGTCATAAAAACCCGTAACCCGGGCCTCTTCCTCGTAGCCGGATTCGGTAAATAACGGTTTCACCTGAAGCGGAACTTTCACAAAAATCTTGGTATAGTCTTGCCGCTGTGCCAGGACATCCATTTTAAACATCACATCCGGCAGGTCTTGGCCGTTCAGCTTCATCAGGTAAACGCGCTGATTCATCGGTCCGTGCTGGATGAGTGAATTATCAATTTTTTCAATCGTATCAAACACGGATTTCTCCTGCTGTCATAAACAAATCCAAAATCACAAAATCAATGACGCTCATCCATCGTTCCTTCGATTGTGTCGCTCATTGCTGCGCGGAACCAGTGCGATGGATTTATCATAATCATCCAGAAGCTTGTTAATGCCAACCGCTTTCCATTCATCGGCCTCATCGAGTTTCAGTTGCAAATGACAGTCCTCGCAGTTCCGGTCGCAGAAATACGGCTCGTACGAGTCCGGCTCGCGATAGGTTGTAATCACGCCCTCGTAGTTTCGCAGGATCACCTTGTTGGTGGACCAACTGACGATATAGTTTGGCAGGACGGGAATCTTGCCGCCTCCGCCGGGTGCATCAACCACATAGGTCGGCACCGCGAATCCGCTGGTGTGCCCGATCAGGCTTTCCATAATTTCGATGCCCTTGCCGATGGGGGTTCTGAAATGAATCAGCCCTTCGGACAGATCACACTGATACAGATAATACGGGCGGACACGATTCTGCACGAGTTTATGGACAAGCGACTTCATAATTCGCGGGCAGTCATTGACGCCGGCCAGCAAGACCGATTGGTTGCCCAGCGGAATGCCCGCATCGGCCAGTTTCGCCAGTGCCAGGCGGCACGAAGTGGTCATTTCACGCGGATGATTGAAGTGGGTATTGAGCCAGACCGGATGATGCTTTTTCAGGACATTGACTAAGTTATGCGTAATCCGATACGGCAATACCACCGGCATCCGCGAGCCAATGCGAATCACCTCGACATGCTCAATACTGCGCAACTCGGTGAGAATCCAGTCCAGGTACTGATCCGACAGCATGAACGGATCGCCGCCGCTGAGCAGAACATCGCGAATCTTCGAATTTCCACGAATATAGTCAATCCCCTTCAGTATCGTCTGTTTATCCGGGATGAAATCAGTATCCCCGACTTTGCGTTTACGCGTACAGTGGCGGCAATACATCGAACAGACATTACTGATCAGAAATAAAACTCTATCCGGGTACCGATGCGTAATTCCCGGGGCAGGACTGTCCTTATCTTCGTGGAGCGGATCGGACATTTCGCATTTGCTGCGCATCAGTTCGCTGGGGGATGGGAAAGCCTGCTTGAAAACAGGATCGTTATCCATATCGTCCGTATCGATCAGCGACGCATAGTATGGGGTAATGGAAATAGGGAACTGGGACACGGTCTCTTCGAGCCTGGCCCGCTGGTCGGACTCGAATTCGACCCCCAGCAATTTTTCAAATGTTTCAATATCTTTGATTGAATGACGAATCTGCCACTTCCAGTCACGCCAATTAGACTGATTGGCATCAACATCAATTTTTCTAACAACTTCTTTTTGACGAATAGATAACTGCTTCACGGAAAAACCTTTCTGAGAAGTTTACAGGAGAATGAATCAAGAATGACTAACGGCTGTGCGTCGTATCGCTGTCCATCAGACCGACAATCTCTTCGAGTGACAGTGCAATGGCGGCTTGTTGAATATCGGGAAGCTGGCGGATTTTCTCGGCCAGGCTGCGATGCAGCAGTTTCGGTGCGTTGGTAACGACTTGTCGCCCTTTGGCCGTCAGCGTCAGCAGCACTTTCCGACGATCCTCGGACGGTCGTTTGCGTGTCACCAGCGATTTGGCAGTCAACCGGTCGATGATCCCGTTGACCGTACTGGCGCTGAGACTGAGCTGCCGGCTGATTTGCGACAGCGTCGCCGGGCTGTGATTGGCAATATAATACAGACAAAGCAGCTGCGGACCGGTGATATTGTGTTCAGCCACCAGTTTTCGCGAATAGGCATCCACTTCATGGGTGATCCGCCGCAATGCCAGCACAATCCGATACCCGTAATTGTCGAAAAAGTCATCAATCGCGGGGAGAAATTCCGTCCCTGGCGTTTTTTTGCTTTCAATATCCACTGTTTTTATTTGTATCCAATTGCAATTAAAAGAGTTACATTATTTCTAATACGAAACATTCTAACAAGAAGGAAATTTTTGTCAAGATTATTCGATCCGATTTACTAAAAAACACTTGCATGAGGTCCGGCAGAACGCTACTATGTGAATAAATGTTCACATAGTAGCGTTAAAGTGGGAATTGATATGGATACGCAGATTTTAGAAAAACAGGCCGCGATTGCGAAGGCAATTGCCCATCCGATACGAATTGCGGTATTGGAGTATTTAAAGCCCGGCGAGCAATGCGTTTGCGATATCGCCGAAGCCGTGGGAACCGAGCGGACCAATCTGAGCAAGCATCTGTCAGTAATGACCGCCGCAGGCGTATTAACTTCCCGCAAGGACGGTCTGAAGGTGATGTATCGCGTCAAAACCCCCTGCCTGCTGGGATTTTTGGACTGCATTAAGGAATGCCTGATCGAACAGGCTACCGAACAGCAGAAACTGCTGGAAGCACTGCAATAAACAAACGTAGAGGATGCTAATCAATCATGCTTAAAATCTTCACGTATTTTGCTGACTGGGTTATTTACAGCTTGTGCGGCATGTCACCGGACTCGCACCTGGCGGGCAGTCTGCACTTTTTTATTGAAGACACCACCAAAATTTTCGCCCTGCTGATTGTGATGATTTACGTGATCGCCTGGGCACGGGCGGCGTTGAATATTGAGCGGGTGCGAACCTATTTGAGCGGCAAGCACCGCATCTTCGGCTATGTCGCCGCGGCAACCTTTGGAGCAGTGACACCGTTTTGCTCCTGTTCGAGCATTCCGCTGTTTCTGGGCTTTACGCAGGCCCGCATTCCCATTGGCATCACGATGGCGTTTTTGATTACCTCGCCGATCATCAACGAAGTGGCGATTGTCCTGCTGGGCAGCCTGCTGGGTGTCAAATTCACGGTGTGCTATGTCGTGGTGGGCATTCTCGCCGGTGTGGTCGGCGGCGCCTTCATCGACCTGATCAAAGCGGAACAATACCTCACCCCTTTGGCCGAATCGGCTCATGGCGGAGCGGCGGGTGCTGCCCAATCAGCAGAACGCGTTAAAATGACGTTCCGGGACCGACACGAATTCGCCAAAGATGAGCTGAAAACCATCTTTTCCCGCGTCTGGAAGTGGGTTTTGATCGGCGTGGGGCTGGGCGCGGCACTGCACGGTCTGGTCCCGGAAAGCTTTGTGGCTAAACATCTTGGCGCCGGCCAGTGGTGGACGGTTCCGGCGGCAACACTGCTGGGGATTCCGCTGTATTCTAACGCCAGCGGCGTCATCCCCGTCGCCGAATCACTGCTGCAAAAGGGGCTTCCCGTCGGCACGACGCTGGCGTTCATGATGAGTACCGTCGCCGCCAGTTTTCCGGAATTTATGATGCTCAAACAGGTCATGAAACCCAAATTATTGTTGATTTTCTTCCTGCTGCTGCTGATCATGTTTACAGCGGTCGGATGGATTTTCAACCTGATCCATTTTTAAAGCGGAGTCTGTAATGGATGACATAACAGTAACCATGAAATCGATTGGCACGATACATACGCCATTTCAGCAAGGAGAAGGAACTCCGATTCAGCCGGCCAGAGGCAAAGGCACGCAAGGCTGGATTGAGCTGGACGAACAGTATGTGGATGGGCTCAAAGACCTGAACGGATTCGAGCGAATCTGGGTGCTGTTCTGGTGTGACCGGGCCGGAGAGGTCAACATGCATGTCAAACCCTATATGGACACCGAAATACGCGGTATGTTTTCAACACGCACCCCCTGCCGCCCGAATGCCATCGGGATATCCTGTGTCAAACTGGTTTCGATCGAAGGCAATCGCCTGAACATTGAAGATGTGGATATGCTGGACGGCACGCCCCTGCTGGATATCAAACCGTATGTCAAAAAGTTTGATCAGTGGGACGTCACACGGTGCGGCTGGACCGACCGCGTCAAACATGAAAATACAAAAGCGGACAATCGTTTTTATCAAGAGGAAAAATTATGAAAATTCAAATTCTCGGCACCGGATGTGCCAAGTGTGATAAGCTATATAAAACCGTTCAGCAGGCCGTCGAAGAACTCGGTGTCTCCGCTGAGGTGGAAAAAGTCACGGAACTGGCGCAGATCATGGCCATGGGTGTGATGACCACACCCGCGCTGGCGATCGACGGACAGGTCAAGCTGACCGGTAAAGTCCCGTCAACTGACGAGATCAAACAAATGATTCAATAATCCAATTAGAAAGGAGATGCATTATGGAATCGTCACAGGTATGTTCAGGTTCGGATACGTTGATTTTTGCCTGTTCGGGTGCCGCTGATGTCGGTGCTGTTGCCGACCGGGCCGCACGAGCAATGACCCAACAGGGCTGCGGTACAATGTTTTGCCTGGCCGGAGTCGGCGGCGGGATTGAGCCGATTTTGAAAAAGACCGGCGAAGCGAAAACCATTCTCGCCATCGACGGCTGCGGCATGAATTGCGTTAAAAGCACGCTCGAAAAAGCCGGCTTTAAATGTCTGCACCTGAAGCTTGCCGACATCGGCATGGCGAAAGGCCAAACGCCGCCCACGGATGAAACAGTCGCCAAAGCCGCCAAGGCGGGCAAAGACTTGCTGGCAAACTAAACCAGCCACAGACTATATCAGAAAGCTGAAATAACATGGAAAACAATGCAGAAAAGCTCAATACGAAAAGTATGAGCATTTTTGAGCGGTATCTGACCCTCTGGGTCGGGCTATGCATCGTCGGCGGCATCGGCCTGGGCAAATTCGCACCGGGCTTTGCGCAAGCACTGGACGGCATGGCGATTTCCGTCAACAACGCACCGGTGATCTCCATCCCAATCGCAATCTGCCTGTTCTTTATGATGTACCCGATTATGGTCAAGATCGACTTTGCCGAGGTGCTGCAGGCCGGCAAAAGCATCAAACCGGTCGGCCTGACGCTGGTGATCAACTGGTGTATCAAACCCTTCACGATGTACGCCATCAGCCTGTTTTTTCTGGGCACGCTGTTCTACGGATTCATCGGCCCCGATGCCGTCGACCTGGTCAAGATGCCGTTCGGGCTGGATCTGCCGGTCGGCGCCGAGTACGGGGTCGGGACGATTGTCATGGAAGACGGCGTCAAAATGCTTCAGGTCCCGCTGTGGCGAAGCTATCTTGCCGGCTGCATCCTGCTCGGCATCGCGCCGTGTACGGCAATGGTGCTGGTCTGGGGCTATCTGGCCAAAGGCAACGACGGCCATACGTTAGTGATGGTCGCGATTAATTCGTTGGCCATGCTGTTTTTGTATGGACCGCTGGGCGGTTTTCTGCTGGGCGTCGGTCGATTGCCCGTTCCGTGGCAGGCATTACTGCTGTCGATTGGCGTCTATGTGGCGTTGCCGCTGGCAGCCGGGTTTATCTCGCGGCGATGGATCATCGCCCATAAAGGACCGGAGTGGTTTAAGGAAAAATTTTTGCATGTCCTGACGCCGATCACGATCATTGCATTGCTGGTCACATTGATCCTGCTGTTTTCGTTTAAAGGCGAAACCATTCTGGAAAACCCGCTGACAATTGTCTGGATCGCCATACCGCTGTTTTTGCAAACGGTGTTGATTTTCGCGCTGGGCTATGGCCTCAGCAAACTGTTAAAACTGAATTACCAGGACGCGGCCCCGTCGGCGATGATCGGTGCGAGCAATCATTTTGAAGTCGCCATCGCTACGGCCACGATGCTTTTCGGCCTGTCCTCCGGTGCGGCGCTGGCAACGGTTGTCGGTGTTCTGATCGAAGTACCGGTGATGTTGATGCTGGTGAAATTCTGTCTGAAAACAAATCACTGGTTTTCAGCTCCCGAACCGTCCAACTAATTTTAAAAGGATTGTCGATGAAAGAGAATACCCGGAACTATTTGATTATTGCAGCTTTGTTTGTAGCGGTTTTTGCGCTGGTAACCGTCAAAAATTTGAAAACTCAGCAACACACCGAAACCATCGTTGAGGGTTTAGCCGACGACAGCGTCGTCGGTCAGGGCCAGCCGGTGCTGCTGGAACTGGGGTCGCACTCGTGTGTTCCCTGTCAGCGCATGATGCCGGTGTTGGACGATCTATCAAAAACACAGGACGACTTTGTCGTCAGCTTTGTCGATGTCTGGGCCGTGGAAGGCAAATCCGCCCAATACGGCATTCAGGCCATCCCAACCCAGATTTTCTTCGCTAAAGACGGCACCGAACTCTATCGCCACACCGGCTTCTATGGCAAAGACGAAATCCTGGCGAAGTGGAAAGAGCTGCTTGCTAAATAAGGCACAATAGTCAGAAAGGTGTCTGCATGTCATGCCGGTCTTGATCCGGCATCCAGATGTTGATGCCCTGGACCCCGGCTCGAAGGCCGGGGTGACACATAAGCAATTGGATGGATAGAGAAAGTATGGTTGATCAGCTTTTTACATCGTTATCCCGTATGACCGAACAAGGCTCGGCGTGGGCGTTGGCCGCGGCGCTGGGGTGGGGGATGCTCAGTATTATCCTGAGCCCCTGCCATCTGGCGTCGATTCCGCTGGTGGTGGCGTATCTGAATCATGGTCAGATCACACAAACCCGGCGGGCGTTTTTACTCACCGGCCTGTTTTCGCTGGGCATCTTTTTGTCCACGATAGCGATCGGGTTTATCACCGCTCTGTGCGGCAGCATGCTTGGAGATATCGGCCCTTGGGGAAAGTATCTGGTCGCAGTCGTATTTTTGGTGTTCGGGCTGGTGCTGCTGGAGGTCATCCGCCTGCCGTGGTCGTCACCCAATATGAGCCAAAACACCAAAACCGGCCTGTGGGGAGCGTTTTTGCTGGGGTTAGCCTTCGGAACCGCCGTCGGCCCGTGTACCTTTGCCTATATGGCCCCCCTGCTGGCGATTATCTTTGACAATGCAAGAACGAATTTTGCCTATTCGTCAGCCTTAATCCTGCTTTACAGCATTGGGCACTGCGGTTTGATCATCCTGGCGGGTACACTCGGGGTAAGAATTCAATTTTTTCTCAATTGGAACGAAAAAACGAAAATTATCAGTAGAATTCGCCAGGGTTGCGGCGTATTATTACTGTCAGTTGGTTTGTATTTGATCTGGACGGCGTGATTGAGAGGCTTGTGTTCTTTGACAAGCACATAAAGAACTTCTATGCCAATACGTCAGCAATCGCCTCCCTGAAGTTTTATCTCATTGTCAAACGATGTATCAGTATCGTTGACCGATATTCAGGCTGTATTAACTCCCCACCGAAACCATCTGCTGGTCCCGCACTTCCTGAGCAACCTTAAATCCTATATCAAGTGAAAGCGAGAACACCGGGTCGAGCGCATCATTGATCTGATAAGCCTTTAAAAAACTCTCGGCCAGCGTGGTGGCATTCGTGAATCCATCGTCTTTGATCTTTTCCCTCATCCACTGGGTGATTTCATATTCTGTCATGGCTCTTACTCCGGCTACAATGATAGCTGACATCATTCGTGGTTGATACTCCGTACTACACCCTAATTTATCGGCTTTTAACGCTGTTTTTATTAAATTTTTCCGTCCAGTAACCGGCACCGGCATTATCCATAAAAGGCGTTATTTCCGAAAATCGGCGCCCCAGGCCCCCATCTGAAGGAATATGGCCCATAATAGCACTGATATTTGCATTTTTTCGGTATTTGTCCGATAAAAATCTAAAGTGAAGAGAACATTTTGACCGATAATAAAATAAAACTATCAATAGTAAAAACCATGATTATTAAACAAATATTAAGACAGGGCGTCATTTAAACGGAGAAGCACATGAGGACAATTGCAATCATCAACCAAAAAGGCGGATGCGGCAAGACAACGGTTTCGATCAATCTGGCAGCAGCACTGGCGGCGAAAGGCTACCGCACGCTGTTGGCGGACATGGATCCGCAGAGCCATTGCGCAGTGGGGTTGGCGGTGCCGGAAGAGCAAATCGAGCAGAGCATCTATGATGTGATGATCGGCATGGGACGCGATGAACCGATGCGCGTCAACGAAGTACTCTGGCAAATCTGTGAACGCTTCGAGTTGGCACCCTCCAGCATCGACTTAGCGGCATTTGAGCAGCAGATGGCCGGTGTCAATGATCGTGAGAACTGCCTGCGTAAGGTGCTCGATGGCGTCTCGGAAGAATACGACTATGTGGTCGTCGATTGCCCGCCTTCGGTGGGGCTGCTGACATTCAACGCCCTGCGAGCCGCGACGGACGTCGTCGTACCGGTGGAAATGGGCTATTTCTCACTGCACGGGTTGAGCAAACAGCTTGAAACACTCAATATTCTCTGCAAACAGTGCGATCAGCAGATCAATGTGATGGTTCTGGCCAGCATGTACGACATTCGCACGAAAATGGGTCGTGAAATCCTGGCCGAGCTGAAAAAGCACTTCTCCGGCAAGATGTTCAAAACCGTTGTAAACTTCAATACCAAGCTGAAAGAAGCCGCCAGCCTGGGCCAACCGATCAGCGAATATGACCCCGCCAGCAAGGGATATCGCGACTTTTTGACCCTGGCTGAGGAATTGATCGGCAGCGATACCCACATGCACCGGTCGGATCTGGTAAATTCCCTGCATGCGAAATTGAACGTCATCAGCGCCAGTGCCGAAGAACTGCTGGCTACGATCGAGCCGAAGAAGGAAATCGATCTCAAGAAGGCTGAAATCAAGCCTGTTGTGGCTAAACCGGCAGCAACTGCACCAACAGTGACTAAGCCGGAAGTCGCTAAACCGGCGGCAGCAACTGAAAAGAGCGATACGGCAACACTGGCTCAGAAAATGGCTAAAACGATCGCTGTCGCTGAAGAAAAATCGAAAGCCGCCCCCGCAGCAGCCGCAACCCAGCTAAAGGCTGAAGTTAAGCCCAAAGCCGAGACAAAACCGAAGATTACCTTGGAAGAAAAGCTGGCCGACTTCTACGGCGTCAAGCAAATTGACGGTCAGGTGATCTTCAGTACGATGTATCCGCGGGCCAAAGAGGTGCAGATCGCCGGCGACTTCAACGGCTGGCAGCCGCAGACAACGACATTCGACAAAGTCACCGATTCCGGCAAATGGGAGTTGAAACTGCCGATGGATCCGGGGACTTACCGCTACCGGCTGGTCGTGGACGGTCAATGGCAGCAGGATCCGTACAACCGCATGACCGAAATGAACCCCTACGGCGAAATGAACTCCGTACTAAACGTATCGTAAGATTATTCAGTATTACCAAGGGCGAATCCGAGATATTAATTTCTGGACTTTAACCTTTGATTTAAAATTTAGATTTGGGTGGACGAGGAGACGCCGGGACGAGCAATCGATCCGGCGTTTTTTATGCGCAGAAGTCTAAATCACTCTCATTTTCAGCAAAATCAACGGAAATTTCTGTAACGTCCCGCCCATTTTCACGTCATAAGATCCACAAGAACGTTTTTTCTTGATTTATGGACATCTTTAGGCTACAATATAAAATGGGAAGGCATTAAAATCGAGAAGGGTAAAAATGATAAAATCACTCATTATGGCAATGTTCATCGCACTTTTTGTATACGCACCGGCCCACGCTTACCCGGAGCAGAAGTTAACGGCATCAAATGGGGCAGACACTGATTATTTTGGCTACAGCGTGGACATCGAAGGCAGCCGAGTCGTCGTCGGAGCCCCGTATGCCGATAACGGCAACGGCTCCCAATCGGGCCGAGTATACGTTTATACCCGCAACAACTCGCAATGGCTTGACACAGAACTGCCAATCTACGCCGGACAGGGGGAAGCTTTCGGTGCGGCCGTAACCATTGAGGGCAATACAATCGCAGTCGGAGCGCCCGATGGAAATGCACTTTATATTTACACGTATAACGGTTCAAGTTGGGGACTGTCGCAAACTCTGACAGGAACAGGTGCTTTTGGGAATGCTGTGGATATCGACGGAGACACGATGATTGTGGGCGCCTATGAAGGACTTGGAAAAGTTTATGTTTATACATGGAACAGTACCATGTGGGTTCTGAGTCAAGAGTTGACGGCCCCCATCCCAGATCCATTACCGGGCGTGAATGACAGCCCGCATTTCGGAAATTCGGTTGCCATTGACGCAGGCACAATCGTGATCGGCGCCAAACAATACTCCTATGACGGTGAAACCTACACCGGCGCCGCCTGGGTCTATGTCAACAACGGAACCAACTGGGTTGTACAGGCGGACCTCGCGGCACTGGCCGGAACGGATTTAGTACGACTTGATTTTTTCGGCGAATCTGTTGCTATTGACGACAATACGATTTTGGTCGGCGCCGAGCGAGATGACGGCCCCGACGCTTCTATCGGCGCGGTCTATGTGTTTGACCGAGACGGCTCGGTTTGGAGCAAAAAGCAAAAACTGACCCCTTCCGATCCCGATCACTGGTATTTCGGCTGTTCCGTCAGCCTGCTCGATAATCGCGCAATCATTGGTGCTTACTATGCCCACTTAGTGGACGGCAGAGAAGGCTGTGTGTATGAATTCCAGCTACAAGGCGGTAGTTGGGTCGAAACAGATCTAATCGCCGGTTCAGACAGCAGCAGTATCGACTGCTTCGGAATGTCGGTCGCTCAATCCAAAGAACATGTGATTGTCGGTTCATTTAAAAATGATGAAACTGCAATCGACGCCGGGGCCGCCTATCTCTATGAAATCCCACAAAAAACCTTCAATGAATTTCTGGTCAACACCTGCATTGAAGACGATCAAAGCTATCCGTCGATCGCCTCCGACCCCAACGGCAACTTTATCATCGCATGGGACAGTGACGAACAGGATGGGGAATATTACGGCATTTATGCCCAACGATTTGATGCGTATGGACGACGCATCGGCAGCGAATTTCAAGTCAACACCACAACCGACGAAAGCCAATATGAGGCCGCTGTTGATATGAATGCAAGTGGTGATTTTATTATCGCATGGAACGCCTGGGACAGCGATGCAGGCGGTGAGGATATTTACCTGCGGCGATATGCCGCTGACGGCACCCCCTTATCCGGCGAAATCAAAATCAATACCTATACGGAAAGTCGACAAGTCTACCCCGTCGTTGCATTGAAGGATGACGGGTCTTTTATTGTGATATGGGAGAGTTTTCACGGTAACAATGATTGGCGTGTGGCCGGACGAGTCTTTGATGCATCCGGAAATCCCATTACCGATGAATTTGATGTTAACCAGATCACCCCTGTCGGTGAAATGAGCTTGGCGGTTGAGAAGAATGGAGATTTTACAGTCGCGTACAGCTCCGCTTTGACCGGTTATGATGTTTATGCCCGCCAATACACGGCGGATGGAACACCCCGGGGCAACGAGGTTCTTTTGCACAGCCCGGATTACCTATATGCCGCCCTGGCTCCGGAGTTCGTGACAGACGGCAATAAACACTATGTCCTGGCATGGCACGCTATACCCCAGTTGCCGGATACTGACAATCGCGAGATTTACGCACAATTCTTTGATCCCAATCTGAGCCCGACCTGTGATCCCTTCAGGATCAATACGACAACAGACGGAGTTCAAAGATCTCCATCCATCGCAATGAATAAACATGGCGATTTTGTCATTGCCTGGTACGGCGATACCGACGGTGATCAGGACGGCATTTTCGTTCGTCAGTACGACCGCAACGGCCAACCACTCTCAGAGGAGTGTCAGGTGAACACGTATATTACCGATAACCAATATTACCCCGATGTGGCCATGCAGGAATCCGGTCAATTCGTCGTCACCTGGCACAGCGAAGGACAGGACGGCAGTGAAAAAGGAGTGTTTGCAGCCATCGGACCTAAGACCTGGCTCGCTGATTTCGATCATGATGGGCAGATTGGCATAAACGATCTGACACTGTTAACCGACCGCTGGCTGGAAAATGAGCCGGTGTTTGATGTAGGCCCCGCCAACGGAGAGGGGATTGTGAATATCGAAGACTTTGCCGCACTTGCCGAGCAATGGATGCTGGGATTGTAAGATTGAAAAAATCAATTGACTCAATCTTAAAAATGATTTATAGAATGTCTTCACTTCGGGATGAATCGTCTTTCCCGAATACATGAATAACTTCATCGAAGAAAGTGAGGTGTCCCATGAAGACAAACAACCAACATCAGGAAATGCAGTGCTTTTGAAGTCATGAGCAAACGACGCAAAGGCTATCCTTCCGAAACACGCGTCAAACACGGCCGGCAGATCATACACGGCGACAAGGAACTGGCCGAAAAACTGGGACGAAATGATCCGTGCCCGTGCGGCAGCAGCCTTAAATTTCAAACGGTGCTGCATGAAAAACAGGAAATTTGACGGCAGCAATCGTGATCATTACTTTTAGAGAGAAATGAATAATAAAGTACCGGGCCCGTATCATTGACCCGGTACTTTTTTGTGTCTTAAGATAAATTAACCGTTTAGTTCGGCGTCTTTGGCGAGAACTTTTTCGGTTTGGGCTTTGCGGAAAGCGGTTAATTGCTCGGCGCATGTTTCATCGCTGAGGGCGAGAATCTGCAATGCAAACACCGCGGCGTTCTTGGCGCCGGCCTTGCCGATGGCCATCGTTCCGACCGGCATCCCGGGCGGCATCTGCACGGTACTGAGCAGCGCATCCAGCCCGCAGGGGCCTTCTTTGGCCTGCATCGGCACCCCGATAATCGGCAGCTGCGAATGGGCCGCCATCGCCCCGGCCAGGTGGGCAGCCATACCGGCGGCGGCAATAATTACCTTAATCCCCTTATCAGCGGCAGTTGCGGCAAATTCACAGGCAACCGCGGGTGTGCGGTGTGCCGAAAGAATCCGCACAATCGGATCGATTCCAAAGTCCTTGAGCTGCTTGACACAGCTTTCCATCACGGGCAGATCGCTGTCTGAGCCCATTAATATCGCGACCGGCGACTGTTTTGCATTCGACATTTGTATTTTCCCTATCCGATGTTAAAATGACATTTAGACTGTTTGTCATTCCCGCGAAAGCGGAAATCCAGAATAAAACAGCCTCGGCCAAAGGCCGAAACCGAAATTTTACATTTTGAAATTTGACTTTTGATATAATATACTCGTTCAATCGAGTATATTCAAGTTTGGAGGTGAGAAAATGAATATTCGAAAACCAGCCGTCGCAGGACAGTTTTACGGCGGCACTCGCACCGAGTGTCTGGCCGAGATCGACGAATGTCTTACCGGGCGGGCCATTGGGACCGAACTGCCCAACCCGATTGTGGCTGCGGTGGTGCCGCACGCGGGCTGGGTGTTCAGCGGAGAGCTGGCCGCACGGGCGTTTCAGGCGATCAAGCAGGTCAACGGCGAGGTCGATACCTTTGTCATTTTCGGGGCCGCGCATCGGTATTTCGGTCACGGTGCGGTGCTTTATGACAGCGGATTCTGGGAAACCCCGCTGGGAAAGATCGAGATTGACGCCGATTTAGCCGCAGAAATCGCCGAAAAAGGAGCCGTCACCGACCCCGGTGCCCACTCGGCCGAACACAGCATCGAAGTGCAGGTACCGTTCATCCAGCACATGTTCCCGAATGCGAAAATCGTCCCGATTATCGTGCCGGTGGCCGGCTTCGACCTGGACTTCGGCACTCAGGTCGGGCAATTGCTGCACGCCCGGCAGGATAAAAGAATCGTTTGCATCGCCTCAACCGACCTGACCCATTACGGCCCGCGGTACGGCTTCTGTCCGCAAGGGACGGGGCCGTCGGCGCTGAAATGGGCCAAGGAAGTCAACGATATGGAATTTATTGACATGGCGTTGGCGATGGAAGCGGAAAGAATCGTCGAAGAGGCACAGGAAAAAGGTAACGCCTGCGGACCCGGCGCGGTGGCAACGATCATCGCCGCGGCCAAGGCCATGGGACGCATCTGCGGGGTTCTGCTGGGACACACCACCAGTCACGACATCATGCTCGAAAAGTTCCACCAGTCCAGCGAAGAATCCGTCGGCTACGCCGCGATTGTATATTAACCGCAAGCTTATTTTTGATTCGGATAAAATCTCGCCTTGTGCTGATCGACATAGTGTTGAAGCTGTTTTAACACGGCCGGATGCTGGTCCTTGACATCCGTCGTTTCAAACGGATCGTTTTTCATATCAAAAAGTGACAACCCGATATCCCGCTGCTCATATCGTCCGGGCTGACCATCGACGCCGGCTTCGACAAGCGTTCGGTAACGATGCGGAATCTGCAATTTCCAACGACCGTCTCCGCTGAACACTCCTTGGAATTGATCCCGACAGGAAACGGGATAATAATCGTGCGGATTGACCGCGACTTGCTTTCCAGCAATCAAATCCCACACATCTTTTCCGTCAATCGAATTGGCAGGCAGCGACGCACCTGTCAAGCCCGCCAGGGTCGGCAGCCAATCCACCGAGCAGAACATCTGGCTGCTCGTCGTGCCGGCCGGGACTTTGCCGGGATACTTCACGATACACGCACTGCGGATGCCGCCGTCAAAACTGGTCGCCTTGCCCTCGCGAAACGGGGTCTTGCCGGCGTGATTTCCATATGAAAGCCACGGGCCGTTATCGCTGGAAAAGATGACAATCGTATCATCCTCCAGTCCGTTTTTCTTCAGTGCCGCCGTAATCTGCCCCACCGACCAATCCAGTTCCATGATCACGTCACCCAATACACCGGCGCCGGATTTGCCCTGAAAATCCTTCCCCGGAAACAGCGGTACATGCGGCATAGAGTGCGGCACATACAAAAAGAACGGCTCATCCTTATGGCGTCCAATGAAATCAACCGCCTTTTCCGTGTACCACCGCGTCAGGTTCGTCTGATCAGACGGGGTCACTCGATCAATTTTCACCTGACCGTTTTCAAAGTACTGCAGCGGATAACGCCCCCAGCCCTTCGGATCGACCGGATGATATTCCCACATATCATTCGAATACAGCAACCCGCAGGATTCATCGAAACCGCGATCCCACGGACGCGTGCCGTCCTGATCGCCGATATGCCACTTGCCGAAAATCGCGGTTTTATAGTCGTTGGCGCCAAAGACTTCCGACATAATCGCATAGTTTGGCTCCAGCCCGCGACCTTTCGGTCCGTGCGCGCCAAAGACTTTGGTCCGGCCGGGATAACAGCCGCTGAGCAGTGCGGCCCGGGAAGCTGAACAAATTGCTTGGGGAACGTAAAAGTTGTTGAATCGCCGGCCTTGAGCGGCCAAACGCTCCACATGCGGCGTCTGGTAGGCAGGCTTGCCAAACGGCTTAAAATCCGCCCAGCCGGAATCATCCAGAAAGATAAAGACAATATTCGGCTTTTTCCGTTTGCCCGTAAGCCACTCAACTTGTGAACAGCCCGGCAAAACAGATGCTGTAATGGATAAAGCCGTCAACTTCAAAAAATCACGCCGATTCTGAACCTGCCTCATAAATCCCCATTCCCCTGCTGTCTGAAAGTACGTGAAACTCAATTTTTTCGCAGACCTCTTTTCTACCCCGCCCATGCCGTATTATCAAGGATTTTCTTCTGCAGGTCGGTATAACAAACTTCGGCCTCTCGATGCGCGCAAAAATGAAGCCGACCGGCGAACGTGCCGGTCGGCTTCATTTTCCCACTTCTATCTATTTTAGGAGTCCGTTTGATTGACTGCTTATAATTTCATATTTCCCGGCACAAGGCCGAAAGCTCCGTTTCTTTTGTTTTTTCTCTTCCTGTTCTTCCGTCGGTTTAAAAAGGACCTTTCCTTTGGTTCCCCGGCGGACCGCGTTCTTGTGCATTCCAGCAAGATCGAAAAAAGTGAAGAAGTTGTTTTGTATACCTCGGCGGCATAACCGCGTTCCGTAAATCAGGACCATATTTCCTTAACACTTAAAACATACAATATAAATCCGCAGTGAGTGGAAAATGCGCAAAAAAAAGGCTCATCATTTGATGAGCCGGCGGGCCTCTACCATCATTAACAACAATCGGTGGCCGCTTGAAGAAGTTACATCTGAAAAAAGTGGAGATTGGCATTTTGGATATCCTTTCGGATAAAATTAGTTCTGAATTCTGAATATCAATATATAATAGCGAATTTTAAAGAGCATTGAAAAAAGGTTCTCATTTGGCATTTCGGTGGCCCCCGGGCCCCTTCAACGGCTAACGTCATGTCTGAATTACTTTGAAAAGCGGTCATCTGTTTCCCCCCGGAAAACGGTTTAATATTCACTTGTATTAGTCACAACCCAATCGTCATCATCAACGACAAGAATGAGTATACCTCAACTGCCGACATATATCAAGGAAATATTAAGGTGTTTGTTTGATTTTCTTAAATATATCCGTTTTCTCGCATATATCAAACATACTTGAAGTTTTTATAAGACACTGGATGATAATTTTTTATTTATATACGTGATATTTTTGAGGATTGGGCGATGATTTCGAAAGATTTGAAGCAACTTTTCATTCCAAGCTAAGTCTCGGCTGCTGGCCAAATCCTCAACTACGAACTTAAAATTAAGAACTCAAAACTGCTTATTCTGATGGATACATGAATTCCGGCATGCGCTGGGGTTTGCCCTGGCGGTCCACGCAGGCCAGAATACTGGTGCCTTCGGCCAGCGTCACGCCGGTTTCGGCCCGTTTAAGGGTATAAGTATGCTCAACCCGAGCCGCGGTAATTTTGCTGCAAACCGTGGTCAATTCGAGGTTTTCGTCGTAAAAACAGGGTTTTCTGTATTTTGCGGTCAAATCAGCTACCACAAAGAACACCCCGGCCTTTTCAAGCTGGCTGTAGGCCAGCCCGTTGACGCGCAATAGCTCCGTACGCCCCATCTCGAACCAGACCGGGTAGACGGTATGATGAACCACACCCGCCTGATCGGTCTCGCAGTAACGCGGAATAATCGTGATCGTATGGGCGGCAATCGTCGTACAATCGGGAAAGTCGATCGACGGGGCATTTTCATAATCGGCACTTCTGGGCTCTACACGCATATCTCAGTCCTTAGTTATTAGTGAATAGTCTATTAGACCGGTTGAAGGATAATCGAAATCAGATACTTTTTCAAGGATCGACGAGAAAACACCGTAAAGATCAAAAATTAGATAGCAAAATCACAGATTAAAGATTAAAAATGTATCAAACGAATGGGGCTTCAATTGTGTCACCCCGGACTTGATCCGGGGTCCAGACGCCTGCAAATCCCACTGGATGCCGGATCAAGTCCGGCATGACAAATCTGGAAGCCGCTTTTTAAAATTTAAACTGTCATTTTGTATTTTAATCTTTGATCTTTGAATTTGAACATATGGAAACATGGACGATAAAAAAACTGCTGGAATGGATCTGCGGGTATTTCGAGCAGAACGGCGTCGATGCGCCGCGGCTCAGCGCCGAACTGCTGCTGTGTCATGTGCTCAAACTCGAACGCATCCAGCTTTATACACTCTACGACAAGGTTGTCACGCCCAATGACCTGGCAACACTGCGGGCCATGGTCAAACGTGCCGCCGAACATGAGCCGGTCGCCTACCTGGTGGGTCGGTGCGAGTTTTATTCCCTGCCGCTGACGATTACCGCCGACTGCCTGATTCCCCGCCCGGAAACCGAACACCTGGTCGAACGCGCAGTCGATTTTCTGCGAAGCCGTCCCACGCCCCAGCGGGTGCTGGACGTCTGTACCGGGTCGGGGTGCATCGCCGCGGCGATTGCCAAAAATGTCCCGCAAGCCGACATCATCGCCACCGACATCTGCGATAAGGCCCTGTCAGTCGCGGCGACAAACATCGAAAAGCTCAAGCTCACCCGACAGGTTCAACTGCTCTGCGGCGATCTGTTCGATCCGATTATTAACGGGCTGGATGATACCCAATTTGACCTGATCGTCAGCAACCCGCCATACGTCAGCGACGCCGAATTCGAAGCGCTTGACAAAAATGTCAAAGATTACGAGCCGGCGTTAGCTCTAAAAGCCGGCGCCGACGGGCTGGACGTCTACCAGCGAATCATCAAGCAGGCCGACAGCTTCCTCAAACCCGACGGCGCCCTCATCATGGAAATCGGCTACGCCCAGGGCCCCGCCATCAACCAATTACTCATTGACAGCAGATATTTTACCGATACCATAATAGAAAAGGACTTCGCCAACAACGACCGCATCGCCATCGCGAAAAAGAAGTAACCGAAATCGATTGACAAGGAGACTGCCATGACGACGTTCAGGGAAAAACTCGGGCCGAGGATGCATGCACTGCGGGATATCGGTAAAGATTTGATCGAACTGGCATGGCTTTTTTTTGCCGCGGCTCAATGGTTTGTTGCGATTGCGGTGCCGTTGTATTTGATCATCGCCGTGTTTTGCCTGCTGAGCGGACGCCCCATACCCGCGGCGATCCATGACACCACGCTGCTGTCGTTTCGAGGCTATTTCTACAGTACAATTCTCTTGTTGGCTCTTGCGGCGTTTGCCTGTTACTACCTGATTAAGATGCGCAAAAAAGGGGAACCGCCATTTGCTCACAAATGTTACCTCATGGGCCTGTACCTGGCCGTGATGCTGATGCTCAGCTATAAAATTGAGTTATGCGAGTATCGATATATTGCAAGAAATGTTCAGTACAGCGAAACGACCGTGCGGCTGTTTGATGCGGATACCCAAAAGGCACTCAAGCAGGTCAGCTATATCGGCCCGCCCAGCGGTCAGCATTCTGTCTGGCCGACCAAATACGGTACGATGTTTTCGCCCGACGGCAGCTACCGCATTTGGCTGATCGACATCCAGCCGATGGAAGTAAGTTTCTCGGCACCGGGATATCAAACCAAACCGGTTAGGGTCGGTGAGCACGAAGGCGAAGAAACGATCTCGGTCTTTTTGGAAAAGAAAATTGCCGGAGGCATGGAAGCAATGCCGACTCCGAAAGAAGAAAAAGTCGCCGGCGACCCGAACGCATCGCCCCGATAACAACTAGTCAGCCGATTCTGATTCGTCCTGCAAGCGGGCTTGCTGCAATGCGGCTTTTCGGTTTTCTTCATCAAGTGCGATTTTTCGTTTTTTCGCAAATTTCCAGACAACAACCCCCAAGAGCGTCAGCGACAGGACAAAAAAGACCCCCGCGCCAATCGCAATCTTAACCAGGCTCACGCCCTCAGGCAATATTGATACAAACATGATAATTCCTTACGACAAGATATGATCCGGCAAACCAAAAAAGGTTTCGCTGGTTTGAGTGATTATTTCGGCGAATGCCTCCAATTCCATCCCGTGGACATCGGCCAGGCACTGAGCAGTATGGATCAGCAGGGCCGGCTCATTGGGGCGGACACCGCGTTTCGGGTGCGGGCTGATGTAGGGGCAGTCCGTTTCGATCATCAGCCTCTCCAGCGGAATTGTTTTGGCGACGTCTCGTAATTCGTCGCTGCGCTTGAATGTCACGGTTCCGGTAAAGGAAATGTAATAGCCGGCATCCAGCACCCGCCGGGTCTGTTCGGCATCGCCGCCGTAGCAATGAATGACCACGTTTTTCAACCGGCCGGCGTATTCATCCAGAATCGCCATCGACTCTTCAAATGCCTCGCGCGTATGAATCACCACCGGCTTTTGCAAATCGGCAGCGATGTCCAGGTGCGCCCGAAAAATCCGCTGCTGTGTTTTGGCCGGGGAATACATATAATGATAATCCAGCCCGCACTCGCCCACCGCCAGCACCTTGACATGTTGAAGCTGCTTTGCCAGAAGCTGCATATCCGCATCGGAAATCTCTTTAGCATCATGCGGATGATAGCCTAATGCACCATAGATATGTTCATATTTATGAATCAACCCCAGCACCTTTTCATTATCCGCCACGTCGGTACCGACGGTAATCCAGCGCCTCACCCCCGCGGCCGCGCTGCGATCCAATACCGCATCCAGTTGACCGGTGAGTTCATCAAATGTTAAATGTGCATGCGTATCAATTAAATTCATAAGAAATACTCTACAAGCAATATTTTCATTTTGTTACCCCTGCCTCTCTTAGCATTGTCATCCCGGCCTCAGAGCCGGGACCCAGGGCGATACTGTCTGGATGCCGGATCAAGTCCGGCATGACGAGCACGCAACAGATTCTAAGCACTCAATAAAAATAACGCAACCAATTCTGTTTAAATCATTTGAATTTTGTATATTCGAGTTTGTTTTGAATTTCGTGCTTCGGGTTTCGAATTTCTAATCGGGTGTTGCAAAGTCGGCCGCAACGCTGTCAGCAAACGACAGGCCGACATCGGACAGGTACAGGTGTGTATCGGCGTCGATCAGCAAACCGTGATCACAGTTGTTTTCAATCGCTTGCGGAAATAATTCGTCCACATCAAATCCCGTCTGGCATTTGTAGTCGGCCCGGTTGATGCCCTCAGACATTCGAAGATTCAAAACCGCCGTCTCTGAGGCAATCTGTTCGGGACCCGGCTTTTTCGATTCGGCGTAAAAGAACTGTCCCGATTCGATGGCCTCAACATAACCGGTTACATTCGAGATATTCGTACTTCGCTGACCGCGATACCAGCTTGCCGCCGATGGGCCCACACCGACCACGGGAAGATTTTGCCAATACCTGCGGTTATGTCGACACTGGAAGCCGTCGCGGGCAAAATTAGAAATCTCGTAATGTCTGAAGCCGTCCCGTGACAACTGAACACGAGCCAATTCATACATCGCCCGTTCCCGTGGTTCGCTGACAGCACCGGGCGTGCCGTTGCGCCATTGCTTTTCAAACGGCGTGCCCTCCTCAATCGTCAAACTGTAAGCAGAGATGTGCTCAACCTCCAAGGCCATCGCTTTTTCCAGTGATGACTGCCAACTCAGCAAATCTGAATTCGGCACCGCAAAAATTAAATCCAGACCGATATTATCAAACCCGGCATGTCGACCGGCCGTCACCGCTTCGGTAATTTCATCGGGGCCGTGAAGCCGCCCCAGCGTTTCGAGTTCTTTGGCATCGAAGGATTGTGCGCCAATAGACAGGCGATTGACACCGAGATTGTGCAATTGCCGGAGCACTTTATCATTGGCCTGCGCGGGATTGCATTCCATCGTAAATTCATCCACAGCCCCAAAGCGATCCGCCAGTGAGCGTACAAATTGAATCAGCACATCCTCCGGCAAACAGGACGGAGAGCCGCCGCCGATATAAATCGTCTCCAACGGCTCGGTGATGTGGTACAGGTCAATCTCTTTGAGCAGTGCATCGACGAGCCGGCCCATCGACTGCCCCATCGAGGGCACCGAATAAAACGCACAGTAGGGACATTTCTTTTCACAGAAAGGAATGTGAATGTACAAGCCGAGACTGGGTGCTTGTTTCATCATGAGGCCGATGGGTCATGCGCCGGATGGCTGATCTTTTCGAGTGTATGAGGTTTACGATGCAGTAATTGCTCACAAATCACTTTACGGTAAAACCACGGCAAAAATCCGCTGACCGCAAAAACACTGAAACTGACAACCAATGCCAACTGCAAAGCGAAGACAATCATGGCAAAGATAAATCCCAGCCAAAATAAATAGGTGATGGGCTTTCGGCCGCGGAAGAACTGATTGACCAGATGCGGATACCGAATTCGACTAACCATCAGCAACCCACAGCCAATTGTAATGAACGGCAATGCATATAGAATCGTTTGAAGCAGCACACTGAAAAATGTTGATTGGGCCGTCGGGTCATTCAGGATGTCCTGATAAAACATCACCAGTCCAGCCAGCACGCCCGCCGCGGCCGGCGTCGGCAGCCCGGTAAATGACATGTGGGCCGTTTCGTCTTCTTCGTTTTCCACATTAAAGCGAGCCAGGCGAATCAATCCGCAACAGAGGTAAGAAACCGCCGCAATCCAGATGAACCGTTCAAAATACTCGCCGATAAAGGGCTTGGCCGAACCGACCAGCATGTCATAGTTGTCCATCAGCAAGTTTAAAACCATAAACGCCGGCGCCGCCCCAAACGTCAGGACATCACACAGCGAATCGAGCTGCCCGCCAAAACTGGACGTCGATTGACTCATACGGGCCACGCGACCGTCAAGCATATCGGCGATCATGCCGACAAAGATGACATAACAGGCCGCGGTATAATGATCCTTGGCCGCCAGTCCAATCGCCGCAAATCCGCAGATGCCGTTGACCAGTGTGATCATGGACGGCAGCAGTTTGATCGTATCAATCCGGTGCCGACGGACCCGGTGAAATAAACGCCCTGAACGAGTTTTATCTGTTTTCGGATTCATCATTGATACTGTGCCAGAACAGTCAGGCCGGCCTTGACTTTATCACCCGGCTTGACACAACAGCTTAGATTCTCGCGAGCCGGAACAAACAGCTCGGTACACGAACCAAATTTTATCATGCCAAATTGCGCCCCGCCAGTGTATTTTTCGCCCGTCTTGGCCGCACAGACGATGCGGCGGGCAATCGCTCCGGAAATTTGCCGAACCAGTAAACGGTCTTTCGGTTCATCCAGACGAACCATTTCGATCTCGTTGGCCTCATTCACTTTGCTGCACTGCGGGTCGCGGGCATCCAGAAACTTGCCGGGTTTATAGGTAATTGAACCAATCTCAACCGGACACGGTACGCGATTGATATGCACATTGAAAATACTCAGGAAGATCTCAATACGCAGCACCGGCCCTTCAAAGCCTTCGCAGGCTTCCAGCGTTTCGACCGCCGCGATGGTTCCATCGGCCGGCGACAGCAGCAGACTCGCATCCTGTACAATTGTCCGTGCGGGATCGCGAAAGAAAGAAAAGACCCACACCAGCACAATCAGCAGGAGCACCTCCGGAACCCACACGATCACCTTGGTGACCGGGCATGCGCAAGCCGGAGACATCCAGAATTTTTTAGCGATTAGATAATAAAGTATCATCGCCCCGATCAGAATCGCCGGGAAAACCGCCACCTGCGGTAATCCGTATTTTGTTAGTGGTATTCTCATAAGGTATTAATTTTAAGTGATTTGGGCCGATAACGCAAGGATCAAGATCGCATCATCCAATTTTATGCTTTTCATTTGAATCGACCAAGGGTATGCTGAAATCATCGTAGAATCAGTCAATACAAGCTATCATATTGAAAGGGGCCGCAATGGGCTGGGGACGCACTTTTTTACTGGGCGACGTAGGCAACCGGATGGATATCTCCGACTGCGAAGAAGACATACGCACACTGAAACAGTCGTTAATGCAGATGCACCAGGAAGGTCAGGAAGTTGATTCTGAACTGCATGCCGTGCAAATGGAAAATAACCAGCTCAAACTCTATATCGCCGCGATGATACGCCTGCTGATCAGCAAAAACGTATTGACAAAAGACGAAATTCGGGGCATGGTCGATATCATCGACGCCGAAGACGGAGCCATGGATAATAAAGTTCGCGGCGACCTGATTTAAGATAATGTCGCATAATCCTTATATTTTGCCTCAAAATAGAAAACAGGCTCTTGCCCGCTAAAAAACCCGTTTCTCTCTTAATATAAGCATCTGCAGTTGTTGCCGCGGCAATGATCGCGGGCAGCTTGTATCCGAACACCCTCATTTCTACCCAAAAATAACCTCTAAATATCCCCAAAAAACAAAATTTCTGGAAAATTATCAACGCTCTATATGCCACCCGCATCTTTAGTTATGTAAATTTTGTATAGAGGCTCTGCACGGACGAAGGGTTGAGACAGTCATCACGGATTTTTTTATCCAAAATTGAGAGGGAAACATGAAGCGGGTATTTTGTACACTTTTTGTGGTCTTTTTAAGCAGCCAGATTTTGGCTTCGATCCAGTTGCAGGTTTGCGATCCGAATACACTTGAGCAGATCAATCTGCCGAAAATCAACGTCGGATATGATCCGAATACGCACCAGGCAATCGATTGTCCGGAGATCATGGTCGGAATGAACGTGTCGATTCTGGTTCACTCCGATGCCAACGGTCTGTGGAGCGGCGGGTTGTTCCTTGAAGGCCAGGACCGTGCCTTTGGACAACTGACAGCGCGAGACGCCGGCCCCAGCGAACGGTATTACGATCCAAACTCAACGGGGCCTGATCCTGATTCACAGTATTTTATCGGGAGCTGTTTAGACGCCGCCGGCCCCTATGCGTATATCCTCGAATGGAAAGACTCCCACATCTGGGGATTTGACTGTTATACGGATGATCTTGAAAGATACCCCGGCAACTGGTTTGTGATGGATTATACGGCACTAAAGCCAGGTCCCTGTACAGTTAGGTTCTACGACCATAGTCAAAAAGACTGGACGCTGGCCGATCCGAACCTGTTCATTCAATTCCAGAACACCCCGACACGTGACCTGAAACCGGATAAAATCGTTAATTTCAGCGATTTTGTTATTTTTGCCGCCAATTGGAACCACCAAAGCGATTCGGACGATCCCAATCTGTTTAATCCAGCCGACTTCAGTCAGGACGGCTTTGTCGGACTCGAAGATGTTGTGATGTTTGCCGATTATTGGTTATGGGGATCGCCCGGCTGGAAACTCGCGAAAGAACCCGTCGCCCAGCAGGATCCACCGGCAGATCCAATTGTGGTTGACGTTCTTTACAGTTTAACCTGTGATCCCAATGCGGCCCCCTTTACGGATCCCAATACGCTCAGCGATGCGAACTCATTGCCTGATGAAATTACACTCGAAGTCGGAGACAGCGTGAGACTTTACATTGATAAATCAAGTACATACGAAATCGTCAAAATATTCGATATGGATGTCACCATATCCGATCCCAACCTCGGCACAATTGACAATGCCGACGACGGAACGGCAGAAACTCTGGCCTATCCTCGAATGGAAGGGTTTGACTGGATCGGCGCCGCCATCGACCAGCCTGAAGGCATCGGATTCTTCGCAGCCAATGTTGAACCTATGTGGGACGGCGATATGGCCAGCTTTGTCTATACCGCCACACAAGTTGGAACGGTTAAACTGGATATGATTAACTACGCATCCTGGCCCGATGCCGAACTTAAACCCATTATCATCCATCAGGTAATGCCTGTGATACCCTTGCTCCAGCAGGCCTATAGCGAAAGCACCGATCTTCAGCAATCGGTGTCACAGGAAGAATGGAACGCGTTTATTGACAGTGTCGAGGAAAGCTATCAACAATAAAGTTGTCAAAGTTTAAACTTTTATAAATATGGAGGTTTTATGAACCGCTGGTTTGTTTATTCGTTATTCGCAGTACTTTTGGTAACAGGTGCCCGTGCCGATCTGTTCATGGACCCAAACGGGATCGACGCTTTGCTTAGACAATTAACTGAAACGCCGCGTCGGCAATGGCTGCCGCAAGGGATGATTCAGGCCCGGCACCTGGAGTATCACGGCTTTGAAAATAAAGTCAAAGAGTCAACCGAAACGGTTTATTACGACGGCTTAAAGACACGGTTGGATATCATGTTGGAAGATTCCCAATCCACTGAAACAACGTTTACAGGCAGCTCGAGAAGGCAGGCAGACCAGGACTTCAAACTCAACCAGAATCGTACCTTTCTTTGGAATGGCCAGCAAGCCGTACAATACTACAAATCTGCCGATTATGCCATTGTTACCACGGGTGCCGATGCGGCTGTCGAAGCTCCCTGCGGACCGATGACGGCCGGCATCATCCCCTGGGGACACGGTGACTTTACGTTTTTAGTCCTGAAATCTCAATCTCCCAAAGTCTATCAGCAATACAGCGACAATCAGCTTCGATATATACTGAAATACACTAATCCGACAACGAGCCCGGATATTAACATCACGTTTGTTCTGGATCCCTCCAAAGCCAATGCAGTACTGTCCTACACCATCGAAAACGAGATGGCATGCCTGCGTCAAACCTATCAGGACTATCTGCAGGTAGATGGTCAATGGATTCCCGCCAAAGTGCTCATTGAACGATTTGATAAACGCAGCGGCAGCGCCCGTCTGCTGTCTTATGAAGACTGGCAGTTTGATGTGATTGATGCCTCATCGCCCGCCGAAGACATCTTTGCGATTGAATATCAAAATGGCACAACCGTTGAGTTACATCCCGGCGGCGACATTGAAACATTTTTATACGATGCATCCGACCGGGTTGATATTGCGGCGATCCTGGCTGATAAAATTAACCTGCTTAGCACGGATCAGAATACGGTTAATTGCGCAACCGCAGCCATTGATCATATTGCAAAGCGATTTTCAAAACAGTTGCAGAAGGAAACACTCGCCGGCGTCATCACAGAAGACACTCGCAAGACGACTCTGTATGATATGAAAAGAACCTTCGAAGAAGCCGGTCTGAACTGTATGGCCATCACAACCGACCTGGAAACGCTGGATAAAATTGATAATTGTGCAACCATCCTGCATCTGGCATTGACCAATCATTACGTCATTCTCGATCATGTCGAGCCGGACGGCGCGTGGATCATTGACCTGACAAACCGGCAATTCTTCATCAAACGGAATATTGATGACCTACTGACCGAATGGCACAGTGGCACGGCACTGCTGATCTCTGACGAACCGATCACACCCCCGCTGGATGTAACATTTGACTATCTGAACACCGACGATATGACCGAAATACTGGGCGGCAGCTTCGGCACATATTCCTGCACCAACCTGATACAAGAGAGACTTCGGGTACCGTGTGACGACGCGATTGGCGGCTTTTTATGCATTGGGGCGTATTATGTATTTGAAGCCCGAAAGGGCTGCGCAGAAGATCCGGACGGCGGCATCTGCGCCGGCAGGAAAATGCCGAGTTATCGATACTCCCAGTGCCTGAATGACCCGGAGACTCAAGGGGCATGCAAGATCACGGGAACATGGACAAACCGGTACATCAGGGCCTGCGAATAGGGTATTATTGCCGGTATCGAGTGGGAAATAGTGTGTCTGCGACATGTAGCCCCTTGCCTCTTATAGCAACTTTTGCTACAATTGTTCCCTATGAGGTATCTGGGTTTTACATTACTTGAACTGCTGGTGGTGATTGCCATCATTGCAATATTGGCCGCAATGATGGCGCCGTCGCTGAATAAAAGCAAAGAATCTGCCAAAGAACTGGTGTGCAGAAACAATTTGCGCCAACTGGGCCAATTGACCTTTACCTATTCAGGCGCCAACCAATCTTTCCCCAACGGTTTCAACGACGTCACTCAAATAGCTCCACCAGGCGATTTTTTGGGCAATGCCTCAAAAGATTTGCAGGGCTGGTGGTGGTTTCATTATATCACCGAGAAGAACTTGCTTGAAAGGGAGGATGGCTCCAAGGGCATACTGTGGTGTCCGACACGTCGTATTACAGGCTCATTGCTGGCAAGAAATAACTTATGCAGCAATTATGGAATAAACTATTCAATCTGCAAAATAGCTTCAAATAACGAGCAGACCGATTTTTTAGGCACACCGCTAAAGCCGGATAGAATTCGTTCCGCTTCGACCACCATGCTGCTGATGGACTCAGGATATGCCCTGGTCAGTTGGAAAGCACTCCTCACGGATACAGCCGCTTATCCCTTTGAACTCACACTTCGGCAGGATTCATTTTATGTGCCGGGACTCAAGGCCAACCAGCAGCGTTCAATCGATCCCGATCAACAGACCGATGCCGTGAACGGGCGACATTCAGGAAATAGAATCAACGTAACCTTTGTCGACGGCCACGTAGAAAAGACGGATGTTTCGGATTTGGAGGCCAGCACAGCAGTACCCAACAAAAGTGGCTGGGTGCCATAACGCGACTGCTCATGCCATGCTCAAACGGGCAATGACGGATCTAAAAGATATATGAAAAGAGCCGGAAGCCATCGCGTTGGATGGCTTCCAGACATTCCTCGTCCGACGGATAGCGAACTTCCATGATCAACTCAACAGCCGGAAAATCTTCGCCAACGGTTTCAGTCCATTCAATCCGATATGGCAAATGAGTGTTGATGTCAAGATAGCCTCGCCATTTTTTCTGGATAGACTGTTGACTGCCTCGCATCTGTCGCCAGGTCAATTCGTAAATCTGAACCGTAACACCCTCAATCTCAGTATCCGAAATATAGGTCCACTGCCGGTCCACGGGCAGTTCGGCAACAGTCGTAAACGGCAGTAATCCCCATGGCCGGTTCAATTCCATTTGGTTGTTTTGTGAAATCAACTCCGTCGAATCCTTATCTTTGCGGAAAATTTCACCGGTGCGTTCATCCCAATAAACGGTATTTTCCTGCTGCTGGAACAGCCGAGCCTGCAATCCTTCGCAAATCCAGATATTTCGGATTTCTTCCTGATCTTCAGAAAGCACGCGAATATTGACATTCTTGACCGATTCGAGACTCTGGTACACCTGCGTCAGGTCAAAGGCCTTTGCCACCGACGGCGGAAGTGTCAGCATGACGACCAGCAATACCGCCGCGGCGATGCCTCCCGTCACATAAGCAGACAGTGCAAACCGATGATGCGGCGGACGCCGCCGGGGAGTTGCTTCCACTTGAACCGCAGGACGTTTCACATCCAGAGTATAAGCATCTGAAATCCAGCTCTCTTCGGAAACCCGATCAGATTGCTCACTCAAAGACAGGCGAGTCTGGATGCCCGGCCCCGTTTGCACCTGAATCTGCTCCAGAGCCTCCCGCTGAACCGCTCCAAAGTCTTCTAATGCGTCGGCCTCTCCAGCCCAATAACGCGACACACGCAGCAATTGGGTGCGGTTTAACCCCAGCGACGAAAGAACCTCCAGATGTGCGCGACATCGGTCACATTCGTCCACATGAGCCGTCACCGGTGTATGATGATTCGCACTGAAGTTGGCAGCCAGCAAAGAAGGCAATAAAGGCCTGACAGTATCGCAGGATACCCATTGGCCCGCTAATTGATAGTGAAGCTTTAAAAATCCCGGTTTCAGTGTCTGTCCGGAGGGCTGCTGAGCCCCTAACGTCTCTCGAAGACGCTCGATTTCGTCCGCACAGTGCCGACACTGCGACAGATGTTCCGACACATCGGCCGGAATGGTGAGTTCCCCTTCAAGGTACTCAAAATAATACGGTTTAGCATTTTCGCAATTCATTGGTATCTCCCTCATTACTCAGGCCCTGCTTGGCTTTTCATAATGTCCCGAATTTTTTTTAATCCCACCGAAATATAACGAATAAAAGTTTCTTTCTGCACATTCATTTTCTGCGCCGCCTCTTCGTTGTCGCACTGATCCCGAAAACGAAGCAAGATGGCTTGTGACTCTTTTTCCGACAAGTAACTTTTGATGGATTCAATCGTTTTAGCGACTTCGTCGCCGATCATGAGCGACGGATCCATCTCTGTCTGCTCTTCTGAGGCCTTCCATTGCACATACTTTTTGAGTCGCAAATCAGCCGACATCTTCTTTCGAACCAGTTCGTTCACCTTGTTGACAATCAACCGATATAAATAACCTTTAATGTTGTTTATGCCGGAAAAATTCTCCTTTTGCGACAAGGCCACAAAGACTTCCTGGTAAATATCGTCCTGATCATCATGGTGCTTGGCAGCGTACTGAATGACCGAACGAATAAAACCGTCGTGTTCTGCGTATAGGGTATCAATACTCAGATCACGATTATCACTATTTTGTTCGCATTGGCTCATTCATGAAGGTCCCATAGTTGTCGAAGTAATAAGCTGTCAACCCGCTTTTTTTCATGCAATGCAAACAATATATATCTATTAACTTTTAAAAACAACCACCCATCCCCATTTTCTAATAATAATGTTGTTTAAAGTACCCTCAGGATTGATAATTTTTGACATTTTTTTCACCTTATCGATATCCAAAAAGTAGCCCCACACCGAAGTATGGGGCTAAAAATGTCACGGTCTGGTGATAATTACCGAAGATTGAAATGGGTAATGTTAACCGTAAATGAAGCCTGTAAACCGCTTGTAATTTCTGGCCCCGTCGTCAAGCAGCATATACAGACACGGCACCAAAACCAGGGTGATGGTAGTGGCAAATAAGATCCCATACCCCAGCGAAATCGCCATTGGGATCAGGAAACGCGCCTGCATGGAGGTCTCAAAAATCATCGGCGCCAGCCCCCCGAAGGTCGTCAGCGTCGTCAGCATAATCGGACGAAATCGCCGCACACCTGCCTGATGGATCGCCTTGAAAGCGGAGATATCCTCCTCCTTTCGCAGGCGATTGGCATAATCGATCAGCACCAGCGAATCATTGACCACCACACCCGACAAGGCAACGATCCCCATCATACTCATAATGCTCAGCGGCAACGGGGCTTTCTCGGCATAATCAAAAAACCAGTATCCAACATAGCCCATAATGATATGGCCGAGCACCGCTCCTACAATACCAAACGGAATGGCAATCATCACAATGAGCGGCTGCGTATAGCTTCTAAACGGAATGGCCAACATCGCATAAATCACCAGTATCGCCACGATAAACCCTTTAAAGAGACTGTCAAGACTCTCAGAAAAATCGGCTTGCTGGCCTTCCCAGCCGTATGACAAACCGGGATAGTGTGTTGCCAGCTGCGGCAGGATTTCATCCATCAGCGCATCCTGAATCTTACTGGTCTCGCTGACCGGCTCCACATTAGCCGTCACCGTCACGGTCCGGCGGGCATTGCGGCGTTCAATACTGGTATAAGAACGCCCGCGCGCCACCTCTGCGACCTGCATCAGCGGCACATCGGTCCCCGACGGTGTGCGAATCAAAAGCTGCTCAATATCGTATTCACTGCTGCGTTGTTCTTCGGGCAGTTTCACACGCACCTTCACTTCGTTGCGGCCGCGCTGCTGACGCAGGGCCTCGGCACCGTAAAAAGAATTACGAACCTGCCGGGCAACTTCCTGCGACGTCAACCCCAGGCTCTGTCCCTGCGGCTTAATCTTAAAATCCAACTGTTCCTTGCCCGGCGTATAGCCGTCGTCAATATCTTTGACCGTTGGGAAATCACTCAGCATCTCCGCCAGCGCCTCGCTGGCTTTGTCCAGCACCTCAATATCCCGATGGCTCAATTCAACCGTTAAATTGGCCCCGCCGCCCGGACCGCCCCGATTGGATTCAAAACGAATCGTCTCCAAACCCATAATCCGCCCGACCTGCTGACGCCACAACGTAGTAAAGGTCGATGTGTTGATGGGGCGAATATCCGGGTCTCTTAAGAACACCTGGATCTCTATCGCATTTTCATTGATATTTAAAAAGATCCCTTCGCTTAAACGGTCTTGGCCGTTTGCGTCGATGACGTCCTGAGCCTTTTCAATCAGCAGGTCACTGACTTCTTTCACCTTTGACATCGGACTGCCGAACGGCAGCGTCGCGGTCACAGCCGCCACATCCGATTCAACCTTCGGCATCGGCAATGTTCCAATGCGGCCGCTTTTAACATATCCCAAAATGCCGATCAAAATGGCAAATGCCGCCGCAATCGTAATCTGCCGGTATTTGATGCAGAAATCCAAAAACGGCGCAAAACGATTTTCAATGAACCGTTCATACCGAACGCTGAAGGCCTGCTGCCGTTCATGTAGAAACGTGGACAGCCGGCCCCGACTTCGCCGATGCGCATGGGCCAGGTGAGCCGGCAGGATAATCAGCGATTCCACCCAGGAAATCGCGAACACCGTGATGACGACAATCGGAATAACCCGGAAGAACTTGCCCATAATCCCGCTGACAAAACAAAGCGGCAAAAAGGCGGCCATGTTGGTCAAAATACTGAACGTTACCGGCAGAGAAACATCCCGGGCACCCAAAATCGCCGCTTGAAGAAAGTTCATGCCCCGGTTGCGATACGCATACACATTTTCACCCACCACAATCGCATCGTCCACCACGATCCCCAATGCGATGATAAAGGCAAACATGGAAATCATATTGATCGACACATCAAACGAAGGCAAAAACAAAAACGCGCCCAAAAACGAGGTCGGAATACCGATCGTCACCCAGAAGGCCAGTTTGAACTCCAGGAAACATCCCAGCAGCAAAAGCACCAGAATTAAACCGAAACACGCATTCTTCAACAGCAGTTGCAGTCGCTGACGATACACATCCGACATGTCCCGGTTCACCGCCCAGTGAATTCCCTCCGGCAATTGCGACTCCATCTTCGCCATCGCTTTGCGGGCGGCGTCGGAAACCCCCATCGGTGTTTGATCGCCCACGCGATAAACCGAAATACCAATCGCCGGGTCGCCGTCGTAATAAGCCACCTTGTCGGTCTCTTCAAAATCATCTTTCACCTGCGCAATTTCTTCCAGCCGCAGCACCGAACCGCCTTCGGTGGTAATAATCGGAATGCGGGCAAACTCCCGGGCCCAGTCGCGGCGGTCTTTGACACGCAGCAGCAAATCCCCGCCGGAGGTTTCAATGTATCCGCCCGGCAGCTCGATGGACGTCGCACGGATTTTGTTCGCGACCTCCTGCAGTGTCAGTCCGTAACGCTGAAGCGTATGCTGATCGATCAGGATCTGGATTTCATAGTCGCGGGCACCGGCCAGTTCAATCTGTGAAATGCCCGGGTCCTGCAGTAAACTGTCGCGAACCTCTTCAGCCAGTTCACGCAACACCCATTCGGACACATTCCCGAACAGTTGAATCTGAAGCACTTCACGTTTGCGAATGACCATACTGACTTCAGGCTCTTCCGCATCTTCCGGAAACGTGGTGATACGGTCGATTTCCTGTTTGATATCCTGGTAAACCCGCTGATTGTCCGTCCCCTCCAGCAATTCCGCCGTCACAATCCCGACCCCTTCCGAAGCGGTCGCGGTAATCTCCTTGATCCCGTCAAGCCCGCGAATGCCTTCTTCGATGGCCAGGATAATCCCCTGCTCGACTTCTTCCGGACTGGAGCCGGGATACGGTACCGAAATGGTGACCATATCCAAATCAAATTCAGGAATAAACTCCTGTTTAATATTAGACGCAATCCAAAGCCCGCCCAAAATCAGCACAATCATCAGCAAATTCGGCGTCACCCGGTTGCGGGTCATCCAGGCAATGGGGCCTTTGGTGTCATCCGGTAATTTCAGCGGTTCCATCATTGCGCCCCTTTCGCAGTGTCGCTCTCGACCGACGGCGTTGCCATCGCGCTTTCAAGACGCAGCAGCATCCCGTCAACCGGGGCGGCAATCTCCGACGTGACAATCCGCTGACCGTCCTCAATGCCGTCGGTCACATAAACAAAATCCGTATCCCGGAAAATGATTTCAACCGGTCTGATTTCAAGCCGGCTCTGATCATTCATCACCCAGACAGAGTCGCCGTCATGCAGATAGTCGCGATTGACGGCAAAAACCGAGTCGAGCAAACGCCCTTCAATTTCAACCGACACATAAGAATCAATCAACAGCTTAGGCTCACCACGCGACGCATCGTCCAAACACAACGGGTCTTTCACAGAGACAAGCAGTTGAGCCCGACGGCCTTTTTCTTCCAATTGTCCGAGCAGACGAATAACCGTTCCCTGGCGAGACACACCGTCCCCCCAGACAAACGAATTATAAACGTTTACCTCTGAACCGTCCGTTCCGTTGTTTTCCGGAATCGTAATCCATTTCAATTGATCTTCCGAGACCATTACTTCAAGCCAGAACTCATCGGTGCCGACAATCGACAACACCGGGCTGGTCGGCGAAACCCGCGCACCCACATCAACAAACTTCTCTTGAATGATCGCGTTAAACGGCGCTGTAATCCTGCAACGCCGCACATCCAGCTTGGCTTTTTCCAACGCCGCCTGTGCCGAGGCAAGATTAGCCCTCGCCTGGGTCAGGTACGGCTTGCGAAGCACCAGATCCTTCTCCGTGTCATCAACAATCTCTGACAGCATTTCATATTCCTGCACCGCAACCACCTGGTTGCCCTGCTCCAGTTTCAGCGCCAGTTGAGCGCTGGCCAGATCGCTTTCTCGCTGCTTAACGGTTGCTTCGTAATCGCGTGAGTCAATCTGCACCAGCTCCTGACCCTTTTGAATCAGTCCGCCCGGGATCAACTCGGGGCTAATCGAAGTAATGCGCCCCGAAACTTCCGGAGTAATAGTAATTTCACGAGCACCGAAAACCTTCCCTGAAGCATCAACCGTTGTCGGCACATCGCCCCGCTGAACGATTTCGACCACCACCTGTCGCGCCTGCTGCGGCGGTTTTTTACGTTCGGCTTTCGGACCGGTCTTGACGAGAATAATCGCCGTCAGAACCGCGCCCACCACGCAGGCAATCGGCAGCACAACCTTGAAAAGAAATCGCAATGACCATCGCAGCGACGACACCGACGGCGCATCCGATGATGTGTTGGGCGTTTTGTTTTCTGTCTCCATGTATGGTTCCTTTTATAATGAGTTCAGTAATCAGTCATTCTGTTCCAATGTCGCCGGCGCCGGCCGCGGCAGCGCCCAGCCCGAAGCAATCGCCCGGCACAAATCAATCCGCCGGTCAATCAGCGTCCGTCGGGCCGTCAGTTCATTCCGCTCAAGCGTTTGTTGGGAAACCAGCGACTCCAGCACGCGAATATAATCAATCTGTCCCTTGATATAATTCTGACGAGTTCGTTCGTAAACCTGCCGCGACAACGTAAGCTGTTGCTGAAGGTTTTCCACATATTGCCGCTGGTAATATTCCTGGCTGATCGCGTCTTCCACTTCCTGCAGCGACTCCAGCACCAACTGGCTGTAATCGTTCAGGCGTTCTGACAGCACCGCTTGGGTGCGCCGAACTTCCGCTTTGCGAAGCCCCGCGTCAAACAACGGACCGGTCAGGTTCGCCGCCAGGTTCGCCAGCCAGTCGTCGAATAAATCATGCGCTTTAGACGATGATGTTTCAACCACACCGGACAGACTAATCGCCGGATATTGATCGGCAATCGCCACCGCCGCCCGATAGTCAGCTGCCAAAACCGCGTTATACGCGGCCCGTACATCCGGTCGCCGCTGAATCACCACCGCCGGGACATCCACTGTCGGCATCTGCCCCAGCGGTATCAAATCAATCGACTCATCGGCCCACCAGTTTCCCGGGGGTTTGCCGATCAGAACCGAAAGCTGATGGGCAAGCAGGACCACGGTTTCTTCGTTTTGAATATACTGACCCCGGCTGGATTCGGCAAGCTGCTGCTGACGGAACACATCCGCCGCTTTCGCCTGCCCTTGGCGAAACTGTAATTGAATCACCTTCAGTACCTTATTATTGGTCTCGTATTGCTGGGCAATGACCCGGCTTTTTTGTTTGGCCTCGGCAAGCTGATACCATGTCTTGGCAATGGCGGCGCTGATCGTCATCGCCGCCGTGGTCACGCTTTCCTGCGCCGCTTTAACATCCATCGTGGCCGCTTCTTTGGACGATTGAATCCTGCCCCACAAATCGATTTCATACGACGCCGCCAATCCCGCCGAATACTCCGAAGCATACACGGTCCGATCCCCGATTTCCTGGCGGGTCCGCGAAGCCCCCACCTGGTAGGAAACCGACGGATACAGGCTCGCACCGGTTCGAATCGCAATCTGTTCGGCCTGCGTCAAGCGGTCCCATGCCGACCGGATGGTGAAATTGTCGCTCAATGCCTGCTCGATCAGCACATTCAGATTCGGATCGTTAAACGACTGCCACCATTGCTCGGGAAGCGGCTCGGTGCCCGTCGACGAAAAAGTCTCAGGCAGTTCAAACGACGCCCGAACATCGGCCCGTTCAACCTGCCGACAGCCGGCAGCAACAAAAAGAAAGCCGGCGACCGTCACACACATGAGTCGTCGAATTGTCAGTTGATGTAAAAACACATTAATCTCCCGCTTGTGATTGTTTGATCTGCTCTTTGACCGCCGCGATGCCCGCCAGCGAAAAACAAGTAATATGATCAACCAGTGAGTCCAGTAAATGAGGCTTGTCAAATTCAGTTAACGGCGGCGGCAGCTTGCCTTTTTTAAAACCGAACCCCATACATTGATGGGCAACACTCATCACGCAAAAAGCGATTTGCTGTTCGCTCGCCGCCGGCCCCAGGAGATGTCGCAAGATCGCAATCATCCTCAATCGAGTGGGCTCCAGTGTATCGTCTTTCACGCATTGCAGTGCCTCAGTCGGATTGGTTAATTCCATTAAAAGAATCTGTCCCGCATGCCCCAGTTCGCCGGTCCCTAACATCTTACTAAGCAATGATCGAATAAATCCTTTTAACATCTCCTCCGGCGTTGACGCCTCAGTGACGCCCATATCCGGCGGATACGTAGCGATCGCTTTCTGAAACGCATTCTTCCAGACCGCCGCATACAATTCTTCTTTGGAACCAAAATAGTAGTTCACCGAGGCCGTGTTGGACTTGGCCGATCGGCAGATAGCCGCAACGGTCGTATCCCGAAAGCCTTTTTCAGCAAACACCTTCGTCGCCGCTTCCAGCAGCAGCGCCTTGCGTTCAATACCGTCTCTGCGTTTACCCATCCAAAAATCTCAATTCGCTTATATTATCTTAACTTCTTAATTTAAATGCATATTTAACATAATGCCGCGAGAATGTCAAATAATTTCTTGATTCGAGGGATGAAAAGAAAAAGGCAAGAACCTTAAGCTCTTGCCTTTATTAAACTTACGCCCATCTATGTCGTCTTAAAACGAATACAGGGTTCCGACGGTAACCGCCAGCATATCCTCGTCATAGAAGGAAATATTCGAATCCTGCTTCCAGTACCCCACACCGATATTGCCGGTAAGATTTTCATTATTCATGAAATTCGGATAAAACAGGGTCGTGGAAATGCCGTACTGGTCATCATCCCGGGTTTTCCCATAAACAGGGTGACGCTTGTCAAAATCAGCGGTGGCATAGGACAGATTAGTCACGAGCTTAAATTTCTTGGAAGCATAGACATGTGTCACCAGGAAGCCGTAACGATCATTGGCCA
This sequence comes from Anaerohalosphaeraceae bacterium, assembly GCA_963675155.1. Classification (GTDB taxonomy): domain Bacteria; phylum Planctomycetota; class Phycisphaerae; order Sedimentisphaerales; family Anaerohalosphaeraceae; genus 4572-13. Next base: position 4,819,126 of record OY775912.1, read on the forward strand.
TCGCATCACCGTCGAGATCATAACGGTCGTAACGCAGCCGCGGGGCAATCCAGTTGTTATCATTCATTTGATGCACATACATCACGTCACCGCGGTGGTGATCACCGTTACGATCCAGCAGGGGCTGCTGAGCCGCAGTAATAACGCTGCCAACCAGTGATTGACCGCTGGTTTCATTATCGATATCAATATCGCGATAGCTGTATGACAGTTGCAGGCCCGTCCCGAACATCCGTCCCCAGGCAATGCGTCCGCCGGTCGATTCACGGTCCGTTTCGTCGCGGTTCACACCGGTGACAAACGGATCGGACCAGACTTCCGGAGTCATCGCGGAAAACAGCAAACTTCCCTCCAAAATACTCTCGTCGTCCAGTTCCTTGCGGATACCAATAGCGTTGCTCATATCAAACTGAAGCATGTCTTCCAGCGAGTTACCCAAAAAGAGCTGGGTGCGTGAATCGGCAAACGTGTAACGGAATTCACCGCTAAACATCGCCGTCACATTATCTTCACTGTCAGGACTGCTGTAAATCGAACCGTTCTTCTTGCTGGTCAGTGTTTTGAAAGGCGGGCCGGCAAACGAGTTGCTTTTAACCTTCATCCAGGACGCGCCAACATTGATATAACCATCCAAACCGCTTTCCTCAGGAATCGGCTCCAAGCCAACCGCACACACCGTTGCCGAAAGACACACCGCCATCACAACACAGAATAATTTCTTCATGTTCATCTCCTTATTTTCAATTGCGCCTTTATTTGTTCACTGCAAACATTTGTAATTATCGGCTTTTGCTGAGAATTGTCAATACACTATTTTTTTTCTAACAAAACTTCCGTCAGCGGTTGACCGACGGACCCGGACGGAGGCTTAATCCCCATATAGAGCGACAAAGTCGGGGCAATATCCACGGTTTCCACCGCTCGCGTGATATGCCGGGGCTTAATATCGGCGCCGGCGAAAATAATCGGTACATACGTATCATACCGCCACGGAGACCCGTGGTTTACCACGGCAACGTCCTTGTTATAGGTCGCGGTCCAGTGAGGTTCGTAAATAATATAAATATCGCCGGAACGTTTCGGATTGTAATTACGCAATACCTGCCGCGCAATCGGGGAGGCATCCGGCACACGCCCCGCCGCCAAATCCGAACTGGGTATCGCATAAGCAATCCCGTCGATTTTAATCAGCTCCTGCGCCACCACGCTCGACACTTCATCCAGATCCAGATTTCGTGCCGCAATCAATTCATGGTCCAGGTAAACATACGGATGAAACGTCATTTTTATCACTTTATGGCCCAGCCCGAAACGCCGTTCCAATTCGGCATCCAGCCCGACATAATCCAGCGTATCCAGGTTCAGCCGACCGGTCATCAGCCCCTGCGCCGACAGGTACTCCGGCGCCTCGGGCGTACCGTGGTCAGCCGACACAACAATCAGCGTCTTTTTCAAACCCACCGTCTTATCGACAAACCGAAATAAATCCGCCAGCGTACGATCCAGCCGCAGCAGATTCTCTTCGCTTTCGAGACTGGCCGGGCCGAACAGGTGCCCCACATAATCGGTGGACGACAAACTCACCGCCAAATAGTCCGGCACATCGTCTTGGCCCAGTTCCTCGGCCTTGATCAGCTCCTTGGCAAAATCAACCGTCAGCTCATCCACGATCGGACTCGACATCAGGAGCGTATAATAGTACTTGCTGTCTTTGTCGCCGAACGGATGCGGAAACACTTTACCGTAGCCCAGGTCGGACGGATTTTCATACTTGCGGTTATCCTGCTGACCATACCGGTAGCTCGACTGTTCATCACTCAATCGCCAATAGTCACCGAAGTAAGCATCCGCTTTCTTCTCCGCATTCCACACGCTGACCCATTTTGGAAATTCCTCATAATAATAGGTACTGGAAGCGAACCGTCCGTTCTTGGTCGAATACCAAAAGGCCTTGCCCACATGCCCCGCCATCGACACTGCCCCGCGGTCTTTGCCGCTCGCCGCGAAAATCTTCGACTTGGGTCCATAGAACAATTGGAGCTCGTCGCTGAAGGTCGTGGTAAGTATCGTCCGGGGCGACCGTCCGTCGCTCTCGGCAACCTGTGTATAGTCCACCTCCGAATCCATGTCGCGTGCCCCTACCCCGCCGGTCGCTTTGTAATCGGGATCTTCAATGTTATAGACCAGCCGGTTTTTTTCCGAATCGAACCAGACATTGCCGACCATGCCGTGACGCGACGGATACGCACCCGTCGCCAGCGTCACATGCCCGACAATCGTTTCCGTATTGGCGTGGGGATGATGGGCATTCTCATACCACAAACCCTTCTCGGCCAGGTATCGAAAGCCGCCCGGACCGCAGCGATCCAGTACAATCGCAGGCATGTCCCCCCGCAATTGATCGACCACAATCTCCAGAATCAGCTTCGGCTGAGGTCGTTTCGCCGCAGCCTGAACCATCGAACAGGCACACAGAATCACAATACAAATACACATCACGAACACATTTATCTTTGTCTGCTTCATGGCTTTCTCCCTTCTAAAAAAGTCCATCTCATTAGGTAAAGATAAATCTCCATTTAAGGATATCAAGCTTCGGCATCCGGTTTATTGGAGACCGTACTTTTTAATTTTTCGATACAGCGTTGACTGGCTCAGGCCCAATTGCTCTGCCGCCTCCGGCACAGATCCCTTGGCCAACTCCAGCGACTGAACAATCAGCCGCCGTTCCATTTCCTGAATCGACGGAAGCTCGGCAAACTCACTTTTCCGGGCCGCATAGTCTGCCAGCGACGGATGGCTGCTGTCACATTGCGTAATCTCCGGCCCCAGCATCTCCACCGTCAGTTCCTCACCAAAATTCGTAATGACAATCTGGTGAATCAGGTACTCCAACTGGCGAATATTACCCGGCCAGTGATAGCTGCGTAAAGACGTCATCGCCTCCGGTGAGATGGACGACATCATCCGCCCGTATTTGCTCCGGGCCTGCTCCAGAAAATACATCGCCAACCGCTCGATATCATCACCACGCTCACGCAGCGGCGGGATCTGGAGGGTAATCATACTCAGGCGATAATAAAAGTCCTCCCGCAGTTTCCCCTCCTCAATCTGCCGGGCCGGATCGCAGTTGGTCGCCGCCACCACGCGAACATCCACCGTATGCTCGGCACTGCTGCCGACCGGCTGAACAATATGATCCTGCAGAAAACGCAGCAGCTTGGCCTGAACATTATAGTCCATCTCGCAAATCTCGTCCAGAAACAGCGTCCCGCCGTCGGCCTGTCGGCAAAAACCGGTATGCGACTGGTGCGCGCCGGTAAAGGCGCCTTTTTCATGACCGAACAACGCGCTCTCAATGAGTTCATGCGGAATCGCCGCCGCGTTCACCGGCACAAACGGCCCGTTGGCCCGGTCGCTGCACTGATGAATCGCACGGGCCAGCAGTTCTTTGCCCACACCGGTTTCACCCAGAACCAGCACCGCCGCATCTGTCGGACCGACCAGCTGCACTTTTTCATAAACCTGCCCCATCGTCGGACACTGACCGATCATCCCGTAAAAATCATTCCGGCTTTCCGCCGATGTCAGCGACTTTACACGCACCAGCAATCGGTGCCGCTCAATCGCCTTTCGACACTCAATCTCCAGCCGGTCAAAATCCAGCGGCTTACATAAAAAATCATACGCTCCCGCCTGAATGCTTTTGACCGCGCGATCAATCGTTCCGTGACCGGTAATCATAATCACCGGCACTTCCGGCAGCCGCCCTTTCAGCAACCCCAGCACCTCGATCCCGTCCGCATCGTCCAACTGAATATCCAGCAGGATTAAATTCGGCGAAATCCCCGAAAGCTTTTTCCACAATGCCGCGGCGCTGACCGCCCGCTCATGCACACACCCCCATCCCTGCACATGATGCTCAATCAAATCCAGCAAATGGGCATCATCGTCAACCGTCAATATCAATGGTTTCTTCTTCGTCATTCGCTCCCATCCTTCGTCAATGTCTCATACGCCTGTTGTGTCTGTATCGTCAGCGCATCCATCACCTCAACCAGTTCATCCAGTTTGACGTGAATCAATGCCGCATCGCCGTCGTCGGCAAACTGTTCAATCGCCTTCATCACATCGGCAATTTCAAACAATCGATAGGTTCCGGATGTCCCCTTAATACGGTGCGCGTGTTTTTGTACCCCCGCGAAATCGCCGCCGTCCAGCAGTGATTTCAAAACCGCAATCTGCCCCGGCAAATCCGCCAGATAAGCCATTCGGATTTTCGCCAGCTTGATCGGCCGATCGCCCGTCTCGCCGGCAGGGCGGTCGTGGGAGGGCGTCGTCAAATTGTCAGCATGAGGATCCATGAATTCAAGTCACGCCTTTCTTTGGCTGTCAGTTACCGATCTGAAAACTGCTTTCAGTATAGCCGCCGGGCCGGAGAATTCAACCTTTATCCCTCCCGCAGATAAAACTCAGACAATGACTTTCAAAATGAAAATCCGTTTCTCAATTTGAACTTTCAAAATGACACAAATATCACACGTAATCGCCGTTTTTAAGCCGCAAACAGCCTTTTTCGCATTGGCACACCCCTTGCGATTAGGACAAACAAGAAAACTGAATCAGTCCATGACGACAGAAAATGAAAGGAACAAAAGATGAAAGCCCGGCAGATGACAACCATGACCAGCGGTCATTCGATTAAGCGTTCCATTGCAAACTTGTTAAAGCACCCTGTCGGGCAAAATCAAAACAGCGGCTTTTGCATTTGCCCGAGTTGCGGACACTTTGTCTTTGACACGACGCTAACCGGCAACTGTCCGCATTGCCGTTGTCATTTTTGTCCGTCCTGCGCTGCCGCCAAACGCAGTCACTAAAACAGCCGAATACGTACCGAACTGATTATTGAAAGGAAGTCATCATGATAGCTCGCAGACACTGTCGATTCCAATGCAATCGTGTGCTGATTGATGTCGACACCCAAAAGGATTTGCTGCTGGCCGACGGTGCCGCCAGTGTATTCAACCATCGGCGCGTCCTGGCCAATATCCGCCGCGTCATGGCCGCCGCACGGTTCGCGCATATCCCAACGGTCTCCACAACGCGACTGGTCCAGGACCGCCCCAACAACCCAAGGTTCTGTCTGGCCGGCACGCAAGGCTCAAAAAAACTGCGGTACACGATACGCGACAAGTATACATACTACGCCACGTCGGATTCGACCGACCTGCCGGTGGACCTGTTAACCCGGTACGACCAGGTCATCTTCAGCAAACGCTGTGAAGATCCGTTCGAAGAACCCCGGCTGGACCGCATGCTCACCGAACTGTTCGCCAATGAAGTCTTCGTTATCGGCGCCACGGTCGAAGGTGCCGTCAGAGCAACCGTCGCCGGTCTGCTGGCAAGAGGACAAAAGGTCACCGTCCTGGTCGATGCCGCGGGCATTCGCAATCGACCCGCCGCCGATCGCGCCTACCGGGAAATGGCGGCGATGGGTGCAAGGCTCGCCCGCACGACCGAAGTGCTCGGTGCGTCGATGCTCAGGACCGTACATGCCTGTTCGTGCCCACGGTGTCGAAACGCCGCCCCTGAAGCAACAATGGCCAACGTGTACTCGGCTTAATAATGGATGAAAATTTCACACGCCAACCCAAAATGGCAAAGGATAGAAGAAATGAAAAATACGCAGAACGAAAACACCGTCGAAAAACTGACCAACCTGCTCATGCGAATCAACAAGGGCGAAGACCCGCAGATACTGCGAAAAGAGGCCAACCAAATGGTCACGAACCTGGCCCCGAAAGATATTGCATCCGCCGAAAATCGGCTGCTTGATTGCGGGTTTTCGCCCAAGCTGGTCCATCAGTTGTCGGCAACATTCTTGTTGATGGGATTGTTTGAAACCCGCAAAGGCGATCTGCGAAAATATTTATCACCGGGCCATCTCGTGTTTCAGATCTCAACCGAGCACGATTTGATGCGATGCTTTGTCGCGAACCTGGAGTCCTGCGTGGCCGATATCAACAAAGCCGACCAGCTCACCAGCGTCAGCAGTGAATATCGCCGGCTCGTCCATCTGTCGCAGCATTTAAACGCGGCCCGGGAACATTTCACGCGCGAGCAGGATGTCATTTTTCCCATGCTGATAAAACACGGGTTGACGGAAATATGCCGCGAAGTGGTAACGCTGCACGCGGATATTGAAATGGCGATCAAAGCCGTGGTAAACGTAACCATGAATTTAAACGTGATGAAGACCGAAGACTTTAAATTACAGCTTTCCGATGTATCCCAATGCCTGGTTGCGACCATGCTGAGAACGTTAGCCAAAGAGGATAACATGCTTTACGCCGCGGCGATCAAACAGATTGACGACGAAGCCGCTTGGCATCGGATGAAATGGATCTGCGATGACATTGGGTATTGTGCCCTGCACACGTAAGAAACTCGCCGGGGAATAAGTTGTTCGAGCCTTAAATGTTTTGACGGGCTTCGGGGGAAGCAGCAGCTTCTGCTGCGGGCATACCTGTTGGATAGTACGGGTATGCCCATTTTTATTCAACCGGAAGACGCCTTGAGGTGTTTTTCGATCACCGCGATCAACACCGCGTCATCAATCGGCTTGGAGACGTAATCGGTAAACCCGTGCGACAGAATCTCCGCCTGCTCGGTCTTCATCGCCTTGGCGCTTAGCGCGATGATCGGCACCGGCGGCGTTTCACTCCGGCGGCAAATCTCCGCATACGCATCAAAGCCGTCCATCCGCGGCATCATAATATCCATCAGCACAATATCCGGAGTGAGTTCAAAGTAGCGATCCACCGCGTCGGCCCCGTCGCAGGCAAAATGCACGTCGTAGTCATCCTCCATCGCCATCTCCAGGTACACCCGCCCGTATTCATCGTCTTCAGCCGCCAGCACAACCGGCTTTCGACGCCGCGTCGCTTTTGAAGAATCGCCGGACGCTTCTTTGACGACCGCCGGCCCCGCATCCGACGCCTGGCGCAGCGGCACACAAAATGTCATCGTCGTGCCCTGCCCCAATGCGCTGCGAACCGAAATCCGCCCGCCCATCAGTGTCACCAGCTTTTTCGAGATCGCCAGCCCCAGCCCCGTCCCTTTATACCGGCGTGTCGTAGAGCTGTCGGCCTGCGTAAACTGATCGAAAATCATGTCCTGATGCTCAGGCGCAATGCCGATACCGGTATCTTCCACATCAAAAAACAGCTCAGCGCCCCGCCGATAAATCCGCACATGAATGTGCCCCGCGTCGGTAAACTTATACGCGTTGCTCAACAGGTTCATCAGCACCTGTTCCAGCAATTGCGGGTCGGTCACGATCCGGTCCGGCACATCCTCGGCCTTCGTGATCTGGAACGCAATCGACCGGGCCCGGATGAAGTTTTCCGCCAGCCCCTCGATCTGAATCATCAGTGCCGATAGCGAAACCGCCTCGGAACCGGCCTCGATCTTGCCCGACTCAACCTTGGACAGATCCAGGATATCGTTCAGCAGTGCCATCAGCCGCTGCCCCGATTCGCCGATCATCGCCAGCCGCTGCCGCTGGTAGTCGGTCAAGTTCTCGGCCCGGTGCTTCAGCAGCATGGTTGACAGACCCAGCACCACATTCATCGGCGTGCGAATCTCATGGCTCATATTTGCCAAAAAACGGCTCTTGGCCTCGTTGGCTTCTTCCGCCGCCTTGCGAGCCTCGACAAACGCCTCGCGCTGACGGACATGATCGGTAATATCAATCGAAATACGAACCGTATGCGTCAGGTTTCCCGCCGCGTCGCGCACCGGCGAAATCGTCGCGTCCTGCCAGTAAACCGCCCCGTCCTTACGCCGGGCGCAAAGTTCGCCCTTCCACGTCTGACCGGCCGCCAAAGCCGCGTCGATCGCCCCCTGCACATCCGCATCCGGCTGCTCGCAAGCCAGCACACCCACATCCCGGCCCAGCAGCTCATCGGCCCCGTACCCGCTCAAGGCCTCATAGGGCGGGTTGACATACTGGATCACCCCGCCCGCATCGGCAATCAGCATCCCCACCGGCGATTCCTTCGCCGCCTCCAGCAAAATCGGCACAAAATCCATCGAATCAGACATTCTTACACTCTCCTTAAAACCGGCATGATTATACTTGAACTGCCGGGTAAGTGCTATTGCATTTGTTTTTTTGTTAAAATGGGTTTGAATGGGTTTGTTTTTTGAGGTCCGAGGCTTGAGACTTGAGGCTTGAGTTCTTTTCCTGAAAAGACTTATGGCGATTTTGCTTGATTTGAAAATGGGTTTGTTTTGCGTATTAAGGGGGCCGAGTGTTGCATTCATTTTTAGCCACAAATTAACACAGATTGTCACAAATTTTCCATGAAGTGTACGAAGAACATGAAGGGATTTCATAAAGAATGCAGGAATATATGAATACAGGGATATAAGAATGTGGAATCGGCGTTGCCGATGGCTGTTTAAAAAGATTTCTTCCCTCGACGCTGCTCGGGACAGGCCGTTTCGGTCGGAATGACAGAAATACATGATTTGCTCCTTCTAGTTAGTCTTTAGTCTATAGTCCTTAGTCTATAGAGGGTGGAATTTTCTTCATTTCATAGTCTTCAGGCGGGGAGGACTTTTTTTCCTCGACGATTCTCGGGACAGGCCTTCTGTTTTAAGCTCCGGTTTGAATTGATGATTGATTAATGACTATTGATTATTCGACTTGCCAGCTCCTTATTTTCAGTATGTTATTCAATTTTGTGTATTATAGCAGGCCGGGGTTTTGATTGCGGCTGTTTTTTGGGGGATTTTCGGTTTTTTTTAGGTACTGGAATCATTAGAAGGGGGCTGATCACTTTAATTTAAATCGAATGAAAAAAAGTACCGGACAACTTCTTAGTTATTCCCCCACCGCCCGTGTAATTCCGAAATTCTTAAATCATCAATTAAAAGAGCTGTAATCACCCCGCAAACACGAGGCTTCTTCAGCGTTAGTTTTTTTTCTACGATATGTCGCTCCGCTGGAATCACCCCGCAAACACGAGGCTTCTTCAGCTTAATATTTGACACATAAAAGTATCGCTCCGCTGGAATCACCCCGCAAACACGAGGCTTCTTCAGCTAAGCGGTTTTTAAAGACATTGGATTGCAGCTGGAATCACCCCGCAAACACGAGGCTTCTTCAGCCATTTACGCATTGCGAATGGCAATACGGATGCTGGAATCACCCCGCAAACACGAGGCTTCTTCAGCAGTCATTTTATAACTTATTTCCTTTCTGTGCCTTATATCAAATAAGGACACAAAAAAATCTAACTCCCTTGCTATGAAATTCTCATGGACCACTGTTTTTTTATACCTTGTTCTTCCATAAATTCATAGAACCGTTTCAAATGCGCAGGTTCAAAATCCAGCGTATAGTGAAATACGGCATTTCGTATTTTCTTTATTGAAAATTTTTCCCCCTCGCACAGAGAAGTATTCCCAAGTATATCATCAATTGATATATGGGTCTTTTCCTGTAAAGGTATTTTTTCCTGAGTCACAACCTCTTCCTCAAACGCCAGAATCGCCTGCATACATTCCTTTTGAAACTCTGAGTACTTTTCAATTCCGTCTCGACAAAGCGTATGATATGCAATTTTACGTGTACCCTTGCCGATGAAATAATCAATAAGTTTTCTTAAGAACTCAGGATCATCCCAGACATACTGCTTTGCAAAATCGCTTACATTAAATATTATTTCGTAAGCTTGGTGCCCGCTATTCAATTTCAGGCAGATTTCTTTCTTTTTTCGATTCCACTCCAACCCCTCACCATTTCGAGCCATTCTTTGGTTCAGTTGCTGAAGATAATCCCACGCCATCATTAAACAGAGACGATCTTTAGCCAGTGTTTCCCACAGCTTCAGGTTATCAGAGTCATATTTTTTCTTCGTTGCCAGATGATAATATTTCCGTTCAAGCAAAACATCATCCGGCACTCTTTTTTTCTGCTCTGCCTGAACCTGTTCCCAGAACTGCGCATTTCGATCTTTTACAACCGCATCCCTCAGAAAGCCCTTATAAACAGCCGTATTATTCTTAAATCGTTTGAGTTTCTCTTCATGCAAAACATTCCCTTCTTTCTTAAGCCCGATATACTCGCATAAGGCTTCATTTTTTAACCTGTCCAATTTTTGCAGAACAAGCTGACACGCTTTTTGATGCAAATCATCAAGACATTTTAGCCCATTGAATTCTCTAAGCATATCTTCACTGATTCGGCCTCTGCGTTTCAACTCGATTAACTCATCCTGGAAGCCATTAACATCTTTATTTATCAACAATTCGAAAAGCCTGTTGTATTCAGGCGTATTCATCGCAGGTTTCATCGTCTCATTAATAGACTGTAAAATATCTCGTGCCTTTTCATGCAATGTCGCGCCTTTGGATTCGGCAAGTTTTGTTTTCCATTTCTCCCGAATGTATTCCCGTCGGTTGGCAATCGCTTTTCCGTCAACATTTCCATTTGCGCCTTTCTTCAGTAAAAAACGGGGGAAATATTTCAGTTCTTCCGCACCCAGTTGTTCAATATGAGGTAGCTTGTTTTCGATAGCCGTTTTGTAATTATACAGTTTACGTGTCGCTTCTTCTCCTTTACCCATAAAGCACAATAAGACAAGATACTTGAGTTCGTGTTCTCCAAGTTTATAGGTTCTCTTTTCGCCTCCCTTTCGGTTTGTTATTTCCAGAATAACATTATGATGATCGATATAATAACTGTTGCTCGTATCATCATCGAAAATAACTCTTTCTTTGGTTTTTATTCGATGCGGCTTATGTTCATTTTCTTCATTCACAACGGTCCGTTCAATCTTCTTACGCCCAAACTTCAGATCATATCCTCCCGGCGAAAAATCCTCAAGATAGCGTATCGCAAAAGATATAAATTTATCCGTCTTGCGTTCGCTGATATACCGATCACCTTCTTTGTGAGTATCGGATTCATTAGGATAATAATGCTGATACGCTATAGAAGGAAAGCGGTTTAAATAACCTAAGATATTTCTGAACTTAAACGCCTTTTTATCCTGTGCCTGCACAGAATATCTGTCCGGCAGGCTGTACGTTCGAAAGATATCTCGTACACACTTATATTCTCCCTCATCTTTTTTAAAACCCTTGGCAAAACCAAGCAGACGACCCATAAACCGACGTTCAACAAAAAATGATGCATACAGAGCAACCCCCGCCGCCGTGATTCGATTGCTCTTTTCAAATAAAGGAGGAAAGTCTAATGAAAAATCCGGTCTTTTTCGGCGACACTCAAAGATTGCTTTCTCATAAGCCTTTACGAGTATTATCCGCAAAGGATTTTCTTTTTCGAAAAAAAGAGGCTTATCAGAATGCCTATAGTGTGAAAAATAATTCCGCAACTCCCACAACCTGACAACTGCATCACTCTGATTATCACGAATCAATTTTTGTGTATACTCGTCAAACCATTCAAGTTTCCGTGTTTCGTTAAACCGCAGTAAGTTCTTTGAAAAACTCTCAGCCCTCTCAGCATCCTGTTTCGCTTGATCTTGTTGAACACCTAAAGCTTTGTTCAAGACAATCGCAAAACACCATTGGTAAATACCACGATAATAATCCAGTGAGTATGTATCAACCTGAGATTTGTTTTGCCTGTCCCTCATATCTTCTCCTTTTTGCGAGTAAATTAAAGGTGTCCGGTATTTTTCCTTTTCCATAAATCTAAAAAATCCGTGTAATCTGCGTAATCTGTTGACTACCCGTGCAGCACAAACCACGCGCCGCTAAAAATCGATAATCTCAACACGCGTGTTCTCCTTTTGATGCCTCACTTCTAAAATCCACCGAAATTTCTCCTTAAAATCTCCTGTCTAGCATCTTCTGACTCCTGTTCTGCAGCTGCCCATTCTACCCCCAAATCCCGACAATTCCAAGCATTAACCCAAAAATTCCGCATTCTACCCTACATTTATCCGCAATAATCCGTGTCATCCGTGGTCACTTTTCAACCTTGAATATTCTCCCCAAAAATGCGACAATACGTCTGATGAATGATGACAATGAAGGCCGATAAGCGATTATGAAATCAGAAATCATCAGCCAATCCATTGCCGAGCTCGATGAGCTGTTTAATCTGGTGCATGACGGCACGGATTTAGACATTACGTACGCCATCGAGCGTCTGACGAAGATCAAGAAGGTTTCGCGTTATGTCTACGTGCGCGACCGGGCGTCGGAGATTCTGGACGAGCCGTTCACGCACGACATGCTCGACGATATGATCCGCAAAAAAGGCGACCACATCCTCGGCGTGGCCATCGACCCGACCCAGAAAGAGCTGCTGGACGACGAGATCATCGCCCGGCTCTACCTGATGGACATCCAGGACCTGGGCTATATTTACAGAACCAAGAGCAACAGCGTCGCCTGGCGGCTGCTGGACAACATCTTCGAAAGCAACAGCTTTCCCGACAAGATTCGCAACGCGGCCGGTGTCGAACTGGGCTACACCTGGGCCCAGCGTTACATCCAGATACACCCGTGGAAATCCGAAGGCTTCATCGCCCTGGCGGCTGCGATCATCGCCGCCGGCTTCGTCGAAATCGGCATCGAACTGTACCGGCACTTCGCCGGCGCCCATTGATTTCTCCCGATGAAACAGAGACGGCTGCATAACACCCCTTCGGGGCGAGATTGTTAACCGCGTTTGACTCTGTTGATCCTGAAAACCATCGACAGCATAGCGCAATCGATGGTTTCCTTTACGTGCCAGAAGGCACCACAAAAAAAGGCGAGCCGGGTGCGGCTCGCCTTCGACAGTTATGATGTTTAACAAGTGCTGTGTCTCATACCCACACGTTGTCAGTCAAGGATGCGACAAGGGCAGCTCTACTCAACTGTCATTGTATCAATCAGTTCGTTAATCATTTCGTTGAGGATCACGACATCGTCACCGGTCACCAGGTCACGGGGACGATTTTCGCCATCGCATTTCTTTTCGATCATGACCAGAACATTGGTCGCATAGTCATAATACCCGGCGTCAATCAGGCGATCGACAATCTGCAGCATCTTACCGAAGGGATCGCGTTTGTGGCGGCCCCAACTCCGGCGATGGTGCTTGCCTTTGCCCCACTTGACAGGTTCAATCGTGCCGTCGGCAACCGATTCTTCATAATAGGTCAAAATCAGGTCGATCTGCTCTTCGGGCGTCAGCGCTTCGACCAGCCAGGCCAGCTTGATCGTCACGCCGGTGGGCGAACAATCCACCAAGTGCGAAAACTCGGTGCCGGACTCATAGACGCCGGACAAGACTTGATTTTCCAGGTACACTTCCGTCACAGAAGGATCGATGGCTATGCCGTCAATCGCAAAATCAGTCCCGTAAATCGTCACGAGGGCATCATCAAATTCATCCGACCCGGGAGCGACTAAAAAGATCCCATCGACGGTGCCGCCGTAGATATTGATCACCGCACCATTGGTCGCATAGACATCGCCGTAAAATGCATCATTGACAATGTGGGCCCCCTCAAAGAGGTTGACCGTGGCATCTTCGACCCAGAGATATCCCAGGATTTCATAGTCAATGTCGACTGTCACGCCGCCGGCGTAATATTCATCCGCCGAACCGGTCCCGCCAAAGGCCAGAACGATCACCGCGGCGACCATCAATAAGTTTGTATGTTTTGTTTTTTGTTGTCTCATCGTTACTTCCCCCGATACAGGAACCGCAAAATATACTGATTTTTGTTCTATCGACACTATCACGCTACATAAAATATACCCCAGAATCGGCGCGGGTCAAATTTCCATTGAACTTTTATTTACATTTTCTTAATATGCCACCCTAAGCGACAGCTACTTCTTGTTTTATAGGGCGTTGAATTGAAAAATAAGCGTTGATTCCGGATATGCATTAAAAAAGCCGGGGCTTTTGGCCCCGGCTTGGTTATGTTTTCTGAGTCCCGTTGACTCAGATCTCCGCAGACGGCAACACTAAGAGTTTCTCGTTCCGTCCTGCGCCTTCCAAGAGTTTTCTCCGATGTTACATACTAAAAAGATTCTACGAGCAGTAACGACAGCGGTTCGCAAAATCATCTTCATTATTTAAAAATTTTGACCGGAGCCCCTGAATTGTTTTTAATCCCTTTTAATCCTTGCGCGTTTTAGACGTTGAGGCCTCAGTGTTCTGAAAAGAGATGAAACGCAGCCGTCATTAAAGGGGTGATGTTTGGAAGAAATGCCCCGGCTTAATCGTAGGCATTACCCGAGAAAGCCAGAATGGGATAGAAGATAAACGGCAGGAAAGCCAGCCCTAAGCCAAACAGCACGCCCCGGTTGAATGCCCGGGCAATGCCGACCGAAAATACACAGAAAAGGACATAATAGACAAATGAGCCGATCGTCGGAATCATAAATGCCAATCCGCACACAATGCCCAAAAACTCGGGCTTTTCGGCAATACGTGCCATGCATACTTCCCGATAAATGGGAACAAATACGGCCCAGCCGGATTCGCCGGCACTGGTAAAGACCGCAATCTGCGAAAAAAGCGTCACAAGCCCCAAGACAAGCAAAACCGCAAGAATGGTACAGGCAAATGTCGGATTGATACCTCCAAATTCCAGCAACTCGTTTTCGACCACAAAGGCGTCAAGCTGGGTAATCAGGTAATCGGCGGTTTCACCGATAGCGTGCAGTTCGAGCCCGTCGGCGTCCAGCACTTTCATGCTTAACAGCGAAGAGTATTGCTCACTGCTCTCCTCATAACCATACTCATCAAAGGTGTACTCGGTGCCGATACAGATGCCGGCGTGTACGGTACGCGTAAACCGGCCGGCATAGGAGATGACCGATTCGACGATATAGCCGGCGGCCCCTTCGCCCACATTGGCGTAAGTCACTTCGGACGCGATACTTTCGATCTCGCCCAAGCTGACGGCATAAGCCAGTTCCTTCATCATGTCGGGATTGACCGACACTTCGTCGCGAAAACGGAACTGAACATCCCGGGGCTTCATGCCCGCCAGCAGGGTGATATTTTCCTCGGCAAAGGCAATCGCTTCCGGCGACTGAGTTGGAATGGTGACATCGGGGACGGGGTCGCCCTTCATCAGGCTTGTCACCACGACAAAACCGATGATAAATCCGACAGCGCCCCCAATGACAATCAAGGGAACCTTGAGTTTGGACATCACGGATGAACCGCCGGATTTGGCCTTTTTGCCTTTGGGACGGGGAGCGCTCTGCTCGGCGGCACCGACGTCAAATTCGGACGGGCCTGCGGTATTTTCATCCTGGGGTTCTTCCTGAAGTTGATATTGGGGGATATCATCCTCCACCACGTCCGGCATGTCGAGCATATCCGGCGAAATCATCTCGGGCGCCGGCGGTGGTGGTGCGGAAACCGGAATCGGAATGGCCGTGGCCTCTTTGCAGGCTAAACAGGTGAATTTCTTGCCGCCGTACTTGGAAAGCACACAATATTCCTGCTGACAGGAGGTGCATTTAAAACGGAAGGTATCGGTATCCGTCACCCGGCCCGGCTGGGTTGGAATCTCCACAGCGTGATTACAGCTTGGGCAATTGACATGCTGGTGGGCGGTATCGGGCGGCGTTTTGAAAATGTGCTTGCAGGCTGCGCAAATGCAGATAATGAATTTTTTGGGCTTTAGCGCTTGGGCTGGGTGCGGCTGGGCGGGGACACCGGGAACCTGGAGTAATTGCTCGCATTGAGAGCATTTGACTTTGTGTCCGGCGTATTTCGCAGACACCTGAAGCACCTGCTGACAACCGGGACAGCGAAAACGAAGCGGCTGGGCTTGGGGATGAGCTGTTTGGGCACCGGTACTATCCATCTGCACCTCGCTGACTGTACTCGAAGCACATCCGGGCCCCCCGGCTCTGTTTGCGTTCTCCCGTCACAGCAAAAAACCTCCCTTTTGCCGTTTACCTTCATTATTTTCGCACTTATCGTACCATTTACACAACCCTTTCACAACAACTTTCTCGTTTATTCATCAAAAACGCCCAAAAGATCAATTTTGCTCTGTCTATCTATAAGCTTTTTGTATCGTCCCTCTGGGACTCAAAAAGGAACGACCGTTTCGTTTACCCGGGGTTGAAACCCCGGGCTATTGTATTTAGCCCCTTTGGGGCTGGCTTGGGGATAAATCCTCTTTTTCGGGAGCTAATTGACTTTCACCCTTTCGGGGTGAGCTTTTGTACGTGCAGTTCGATCTTGTATTTTTGGGCGAATCGGGTATACTGAGGTGCTAAACTCTAAATACGACTGAAAAAGACCAGATATAAGGAGAAACAATGGCAAAGTTGACCAAACTTGACGATATCGTGTCGCTGTGCAAGCGGCGTGGATTTATTTACCAGTCCAGCGAGATTTATGGAGGTCTGGCATCTTGTTATGATTACGGCCCGCTGGGTGCCGAGTTGAAACGCAATGTGCGAAACGCGTGGTGGAAGGCCGTTGTGCAGATGCGAGACGATATTGTCGGGCTGGATTGTTCGATTTTAATGCACCCGATGGTGTGGAAGTCGTCGGGGCATGCGGACAAATTTGCCGATTTGGTGACGGTGTGCAAGAAGTGCAACACCCGCACACGCGTCGATCACTTGGAGGACAAAGACGCGGCAGCAGCTCAAGAGCATACCGAACATGTGAATATCGACACGGAAACGGCCAAGCCGCACGATCTTTCCAACAAGGTCTGTCCGGGGTGCCAGACGGTGGGTCAGTTTGGTGAGCCGATGGCGTTTAAGCTGATGTTTGAGACGCAGATGGGGGCTAACGCCGACGATCAGATGACCTTATGGATGCGGCCGGAAACAGCGCAGGGGATTTTTGCCAACTTCCGCAATGTGCTGGACTCGACGCGTGTGAAGGTGCCGTTCGGCATCGCCCAGATCGGCAAGAGCTTCCGCAACGAGGTGACAACGAAGGCGTTTATCTTCCGCACGCGTGAGTTTGAACAGGCGGAGCTGGAGTTTTTCTGCGAGCCGGGTACCGACGAGGACTGGTACGAACATTGGAAACAGCAGCGGTTTAACTGGTATATCAACCTGGGGATTCAGAAAGAGAACCTGCGGTTCCGTGACCATGATCCCGACGAGCTGGCGCATTACGCCAAGGCGTGCGTGGATGTGGAATACAAGTTCCCGTTCGGTCAGGGTGACTGGCAGGAGCTGGAAGGCGTGGCCAATCGGACCGACTATGACCTGCGTCAGCACCAGCGCGGGATGCGGACGATGAATGACTGGTACAACTGCAAAGGCGACCTGACGAAGATCAGCCTGAAGGAAGAGGCCGAAGATTATCACAAGGGGCCGCTGAGTTATTTCGATGAGCAGGGCAAGAAACGGTATATTCCGTATGTGATCGAGCCGTCGGCGGGCGTGGATCGCAGCACGCTGGCGTTCCTGGTCGATGCGTATGACGAAGAAGATGTCAAGGGCGAAACGCGGAACCTGCTGCGGTTCCATCCGCATTTGGCGCCGATCAAGGCGGCGATTTTCCCGCTGGTGAAAAAGGACGGGATGCCGGAGATTGCGACGAAGATTTATGACGATTTGAAGGGGCACTTTACGTGCTTCTACGATCAAAAGGGCGCGGTGGGTCGACGCTATCGCCGTCAGGACGAGGCGGGCACGCCGTACTGCATGACGGTGGACGGCCAGACGAAAGAAGACAACACCGTGACCGTGCGCGAACGCGACAGCATGAGCCAGGAACGGATTAACGTCGACCAGATCAAATCGTACCTGCGCGAAAAGATGGACCTGTAAAGCAATTTTGAGTGTTGAACGTAGGGTGGGCCGTGCCCACCTTTTAAAGCCCTGAATTGTTGTTTGCCACAAAGATAAATAGTCTTGAATAAGGAATCGCCGTCGGCGATAGCTGTTTAAATAGATTCCTCACTGCGTTCGGAATGACATGGGTGTGGCATTCGAAAGGACGACATGAGGAAATGAACAAAAGGTTAGCCCGGTCAACTCCGTTGGCCGGGTTGTGATACAACGGTCGCTCTTTTATATTGCGCTGACAAAGCAAAAAAATGAATACCCAATCCCCGGGACGTCACCCCGGGGCTGTTTTATAATGCACCTTCGGTGCGAATGCCAGAAGAAGGATAGTAAATGAAAAATCACAACTGGCCAATTATTGCGGGAATAGTGGGAGGAGCTATCTCTAGAGGGCCGTGTTTTGGCTCTATTTCCGGCGCCATATTAGGGGTTATTGTCGGTATTCCGCTATATTATTTGCTACTTTTTATTGTTAAAAAAATTAAAGGTAAAAAGCAACGATTCTATCGGTTCGCTGCAATCTTTATCATCGCTTCCACAATGATTGTGGGTCAATGGTTCTTATTTCACCCTCCAGCTCCTTCTTTGTTTCGAAGTAAAATTGCCAGACCAATTCCAAAATCTGTTGGTAACATAAAAGCAAAATCATTCTCAATAGGGCCTGATTATGCACATTATATGAAATTTAATATTGGTCAATCGGATTTGAACGAAATACTCATTGAGAACAATTTTCAGAAAACTCCCTTTGTTTTCTCGGAAACGGATAACAATCATGTTCTTGATATTAGTCCACCCAACCATTGTATTCTTTCTATGCCATATAAGATAGATTGGTTTAGACTTGACGATATGCAACAATGTGAGGTTTACGTTATCGATAACTTAGACAGCCACGGAGCCTATGAATACATAATATATGATCCGAATACCCAAGAGGCTTTATATGAGTTTTTTAAAATTTAATCAGAAATTGAGGAATGAATCATGATACTTGATCAGCTTGATAGTGCGTTGTTGTATGGGGGGTTGGGGTCTCGGATTGCGATTGGGTTGGCTTTGCTCAATGAGGACAGCGTTCGCGGCGCGGCGCCGGGCAAGTATGAGGTGGATGGGGAAAATTTGTTTTATGTGGTGGATGAATATGAAACAGCGCCCATCGAGGACGGCCGGCTGGAGATTCATCGCAAATATATGGACATTCAATACATCGTTTCGGGCTCCGAGTGCATTGGGTATCGCTCAATCGACGGGCTGGACATCCTGGACGCCTATGACGGCGAAAAAGACCTGGCTTTTTACAAGGCGGATGGGTCTATGAGCCGATGTATCTTAAAAGCAGGCATGTTCGCGATTTTCTGGCCAAACGAGGGACATATGCCCGGGCGGATCGCGGAAACGAGCGAGCGGGTGAAGAAAATAGTCGTCAAAATACGAGTTGAATAGTTTTTTTGCCACAGATTAACACAGATATTCACAGATATAAAAAAACAAAGAATTTCGGAATCGCCTATGGCGATGGCTGTTTTATGTGCGGGCGAGACGCCCGCGGTCCCAAATGACATTGAACGGTAAATGGAATAACTCAAAAAGACGGGGGTCTGCATGGATCGTGAAGGATTGAGACAATTGAGCCGGGAGTTATTCAGGATCCGGCAGGGATTTATCTGGTTCCTGCGGTTTGTGAGCGTTTTCCTGCTCGTCATCGTGGTGGGACTGGCGATGCTGCGGCAGTTGCCGTGGAAGGTGCCGGCGGTCCTGTCCGTCGTACCGGTGCTGGGACTGGTCGTACCGCGAAAGTGGGTGGTGTGGGTGTGGATGCTGCCGCTGGCGGGGTTTCTCGGGATCTATATCTGGATTCAACTGCCCGGTTCCAGCAGCAGCCACTGGCGTCCGTATCAGTTTGAGACTGCACACGAGGTCCTCAGCGCCGATTGGCAGATTGCCGCCGATGACAACGCCGCAACGCTGTATGAGCGGGTTCTGGGCGAGTACGGCGAAAGTATCTTCGGCTATCAATTTCTGAATGAACAAGCGAAGGATGCCACCTTTAACGGACCGTGGCGCAGTGAGCAATATCCCAAGCTGGCCTTGTGGCTGAAAACATTCGATGAGGGTATTGGGCAACTTCTGGAAGCCAGCGCAGTGACTCAATGCCGGTTTCCGATCGCTCATAATCAAACCGCCATTAACGCTCAGCAAAGACGACTCAACCAACTGAAGGGTTGGAGCCGACTTTTACTGCGGTCGTCCAATCTCGACCTGGGCGAGGGGCGATATTACGCGGCCCTGGAAAAACAACTGGCCACCGTGCGCATCGCCCAACATCTGTACGACCAACAGAGCCTGTTTGACCAGTCGGGGGCGTTTCATGTCGAACTGCTGGCCAGCCGGGTGATGGAAACGATGATCATCGACCATTGCCATGATCCGAATACACTGGGAGTGATTGAGACGGCGTTTATGGAACTGGACAGCGGCTGGGCCAAAAGCTGGCCGGCGATTGTCGAGCGGGAAAAGCTGTTGGCCAAAAACATTGCAGGGCTTTTTTATGAAGTGCGAGACGACGGTCACACGCGTATTTCGCACCAGTCTCTCTACGCCCTGCAGGAAGGATTAGGCTACCAGCCGCGTCGGATGTTTTTAAAACAGCACGAAATGAACCGGCTGGCCGTGATCGGGTTTTGGCTGAGTCTGCCCTTTACCCCGGAGGGGATGGCCAAGCTGATCGACAAGCGATTTGACCACTACTCGCTGCAAACGCAAAAAGGCGATACGCCGGACTATATCCCGGTAGAGCGTATCTGGCAGATGGGATGGAACTGCCGCTCGCCGGTAGACTGGATGGCGATGCAGCAGGTCAAGTGGTTCTGGGCGATGGACGGCCAGGACAAACGCCATGACGCACTGGTCAGCCTGATACAGATTTTTGTGGCCCTCAAACAATACCAGCTTCAGCACCACTGCTGGCCCGATAGGCTGAGCGATTTGGATGCGGTCGATCCGTATATTCTGACCGACCCGGTCCACGGAAATCCATTTGTTTATCAGCAGCGTGGGGATGATTTCCTGCTTTACGGCCTCGGCCCAAACGGGGTCGATGATGGCGGCATCAACGATCCGGTCAACAAGAAAGATGATATCGTCTTCTGGCCGCGAGGCGTTCTGGACGACGCCATCCAAAACGCCCGGGGAACAGACTTATAGTCTCGCATCTTTAATACCGTCTTTTTGGGAAACATTCGGTCGCAAAAGTGAGGGACCGGACAGGTAGAAATCCCCTTTATTCTCGGGGCGGTTTGTGGTATGTTTGAAAGACCAAACATAAAGTCAAAAGTGTGAAATTAACGGCGATAATGTGAACTGTGTTATTCTATTGAGATCGTATGATGGATAAAACGGCAATTGACAAACTTAAGAAATACATCGGGCAGGCGGTGACGCTTTCAGGGTGGCTTTATACGAACCGGCCCAGCGGCAAGGTGCAGTTTCTCGTTTTGCGGGACGGCAGCGGGCTGTGTCAGTGCGTCATCGAAAAAGCCGCAATCGGTGAATCGCTGTTCGACGCGATCAAGCACCTGGGGCAGGAATCATCGCTTTCGATTACCGGTATGGTTCGCGAGGAACCGCGCAGCCCCGGCGGCGTGGAACTGGCGGTGACGGCTGCCGAGATTCACTGCGGCGCCACGGATTACCCAATTACGCCGAAGGAACACGGCATTGACTTTCTGCTGAAAAACCGGCATCTTCATTTGCGCAGCCAAAAGCCGTGGTGTATCGGTCGGATTCGCCATACGGTCATCGACGCGATCCGGCGGTTCTTCAACGATAACGGCTTTACGCTGGTGGATACGCCGATCTTTACCACCATCGCCGGCGAAGGCGAACAGACGCTGTTTGAGGTGGATTATTTCGGCCAGCCGCTGCACCTGGCCCAGACGGGACAGCTTTATCTTGAATCAGCGGCGATGAGTTTCGGGAAGGTCTATTGTTTCGGACCGACGTTCCGGGCGGAAAAAAGCAAGACCCGCCGGCACCTGACCGAATTCTGGATGGTCGAGCCGGAGGTGGCTTATATCGATTTGCCCGGCCTGTTGGAACTGGCGGAAGACTTCGTCTTTTCGATTGTCCAACGGGTACTCAAAGATAACCGCAGCGAACTGGAAACGCTCGGGACTGATATCGCGGCACTGGAAGCGATCGAAAAACCGTTCTACCGCCTGACCTATACGGAAGTGGCCGACATTCTCACCAGCCAGCGGACCAAAGATTTCATGGCCCAGCAGTTGGCTGAGTTCACCCAGCAGAAAGAAAGCTTTGAAAGCGAGCTGACCGAGATTGAAGCCGCCGGGGCCAAAGGCGGGCTGAAAAAGTGGCAGCAGGAAAAGAATGCCCGGCGCAGCCAGGAACTTCGTTCTGAAATCGACGAACTTAACATCAAGATTGAAAACAACCCCAAACACGCTCAATTGGCCGCCGAATTCACCTGGGGCAAGGATTTGGGCGGTTCGGACGAAACGATTATCTCGCTGATGCACGACCGGCCGGTGTTTGTCACACACTACCCCAAAGCGGCCAAGGCGTTTTACATGAAAGAAGACCGGTCCAATGATACGGTCGTGGAAAACTTCGACCTGCTGGCCTGTGCGGGCTTCGGCGAAATCATCGGCGGCTCAGTCCGCGAAGACGATCATGACCGGCTGATGGGGCGCATTGAACACGAAGGCTATAATCCCGAGCATTACCAGTGGTACCTGGACCTGCGGAAATACGGCTCGGTGCCGCACGGCGGGTTTGGGCTGGGCGTGGAGCGAACCGTTGCCTGGATTACCGGCGAGCGGCACATTCGCCAGTGCATCGCCTATCCGCGTATGATGGACAAAGTGTACCTGTAACCGAAAAGGAGTCTCATATGTCATTTAACTGGGAAGAATTTTTAGCACAATTCGGTCTGTGGTTTGTCACGGTCGGACTGCGCGTCTTTTTAATCCTGATTCTCACCGTCATTTCGGTCAAGATGATTGAACTGCTCATGGAACGGTTGTTTCATCGTCTCTTTAAGAATCACAAAGATGATACGGAAATCCAAAAGCGTTCGGACACGCTGAAATCCGTCGTCAAAAACATGGTCAATGTCGGCATTCTGATTGTCGCCCTGATGATGATCCTGGATCAGTTGGGCGTCGAGATCGGTCCGATTCTGGCTGCGGCTGGTGTCGTGGGTATTGCCGTCGGTTTTGGTGCCCAGCAGTTGGTGCGGGACGTCATCCAGGGATTCTTTATTTTACTGGATGACCAGATTCGTGTCGGGGACGTGGTCCAGATCGCCGACAAAGGCGGACTGGTGGAAAACGTCAACCTGCGTATGATTACCCTGCGTGACCTGGCGGGTAATGTGCATTTTGTCCGAAACGGTGAAATCACGGTTGTCACCAACATGACCAAGGAATATTCACGCTATGTCTTTGACATCGGCGTCGCCTATCGCGAAGACGTTGACCAGGTCATTGACGTCATTAAGCAGGTCGATGAATCCATGCGTAACGACGAGGCCTTCAAACAGGACATCCTCGAACCCATTGAAATTCTGGGCTTAGATCAGTTCGCCGATTCGGCCATCATCATCAAGGCCCGCACCAAAACCACGCCGATCCGTCAATGGGCAGTCGGTCGGGAATTCAACCGTCGACTCAAAAAGCGGTTCGACGAGATGGACATCGAAATCCCCTTCCCGCATACGACCCTGTACATCGGGCGGGACAAAGATGGAAAATCGGCTCCGTTAAATCTTGTTACACGGGGAGATCATGGCCAACAGGGGTGATTTTTGCCTTATACTCGGCTCGCTTACCGCGTTTTCAAGTTGTTGTTGAATTTCTTTGCATGTCATCAGCAAAACCGATACAATGCCGTCGGCAGTCGAAAGCACGATTTTTCTCGACGATTGTCAAAATGGGCCGTCTGAATGGCCCTTTTGTTTTTTATGAATGCGAACAGATAACCCTTCAGGGTAGTAAATTCCCGCAAGGCAACTGCGAAACGGCTTAGCCGCGTATCAACGGGAATTCTCAATCGAGATCACGACACAAACACACAATACGAAGAAAGGAAGAAAATGAAGAAATTATTGGTTTTCATCAGCCTATTCACACTGGCCGTCGTACTGACCGGCTGTGATGACGAGAAAACAGCCGACACTAAACCTGCACAAGAAGCTCCCGCCGTTCAGCCGCAAGAAGAAGCCATGCCGGTTGCCACCGAGATGGTGGTTGAGCCTAAGCCTGAACCCGTCGTCGCAGCGATTGATCCCGCCGCGGTCGCCGTCACCGTCAACGGCACCCAGATCACCGAAGGTCAGATCAGCGAACAGGTTGATAAACGCGTTGAAGCACAGAAAAAACAAATGCCCGCAGGCATGGAAATCCCGGCTGAGCAGTTAGAGATGCTTCGTGTCAGTGTCGCCGACATGCTGGTTGAAGAAGAACTGGTCAAGCAGAAACTTGCCGAGAAAAAAATCACCGTCACCGACGAACAGGCCACTGAAAAAATTAAAGAAATCGCCGATCAGCGTGGACAAACCCTCGAAGACGTCGAAAAGCAAATTGCCGACTACGGCATGACACTGGCTGATTTGAAAGAGCAGATCAGGCTTAAACTCCAGATCGAAACGTTGATGGAAGCAGAAATGGGCGACGAAGCAGTCACCGAAGCAGACGCCCAAAAGTTTTACGACGAAAACCCCCAGCATTTCACGCAGACTGGACAGGTGAAGGCCAGTCATATTCTGTGCGGCAAACGCGGCATCACCGAAGAAGACTATCCGGCGGAACTGGAAAAGATCAAAGCCGCTCAGGGTCGTCTGAAAGCGGGCGAAGCATTTGAAGACGTCGCCAAGGACGTTTCGACCTGTCCGTCCAGCGCCAAAGGCGGCGACCTGGGCTTCTTCGGCAAGGGCCAGATGGACCCGGCCTTTGAAGCAGCCGCGTTTGGACTGGAAGTCGGCGCCACCAGCGATATTGTCAAGACCAGCTTCGGCTATCACATCATTAAAGTGACCGACAAGAAAGAAGCCGGCTCAACACCGTTCGAAGAAGTCAAAGAACAGATCACCCAGTATTTGACTCAGCAAAAGCAGCAGTCATTCTGGCAGGACTACAGCAAGACAATGAAAGACGGCGCCACGATTGAGTATTCCGAGTCAGCAAAGGCGATGAAAGATAAGGTCGAGCAGCAACAGCAGCAGATGATGCAGCAGCAAATGATGCAGCAGATTCAGGCCCAGATGCAGCAGCAGCAGGCACAGAAGGCCGCTGAAGGCCAGGCCGCTCCTGCGGAAGCCGCCCCCGCGCCGGAGGCTCCAGCCCAACCATAAATAGCATGAAGAGACTATATTCAATAAGAAAAGCCGCCGGGTCATCACAGCCCGGCGGCTTTTTTTGTAGAGTTAAGAACGCCACGGCACAAGCCATGGCGTTTCTGCCAATGTCTCATTCCGCATTTATAGCGGGATTGATATAATCTATCGGAAATCACCTTGTGGCGGTTGAGCGGTCGGCGGTGCCGGCGCCGGTGGAGTTTGCCGTAAAGACCGCAATTCCTTTAGGATGGGCCAGTCTGCAAACGCCAGTATCAACATCGCCACCAAACTACCCACGCCGGGTACCAGGCAAATAAAACCCATCGCCCAGTGATAGCCGGATTTTGAAAAGATTTTACAAAAAACCACCACCATCAAAGCGGTAATCAGCAAAATAACGACTAAATAAGCAGCCAAAAAACAAAATCCTATCGCGGCATTGGGCTCATGGCTGAACAATTCATGTGGCACCGGCATTGTTTCATTCATAACTCTTTCCCCTTTCTAATGGGTCACAATATTTAACGTTTCAATAACACGAAAAGCTTTTTGCTGTTGAGCCAAGCCTGTTTGTTAGACGCTTGAAAACCACAAACGTTTCAAAAAAAATGGGCGAATGCCTGTTCAGCACATTCGCCCATGGAATATTTACGCATACATCAAGAAAACCCTATGCAACGACCTCGGCACACCGGCTGCACAGGTCGGGCTTGTCGGCGTTTTTCCCGACAGACGGCCAGTAGTTCCAACAGCGTTCGCATTTGGCATAGGGGCATTTATCGGCGGTGACCGTCAGAGCGTCACCCTTTTTAATCGTCACTTCGCTGACAATGCACAGGGTGGCAAAGGTGCCGGCGCCCATCTCATTAATCGTTGCCAGCAGATCGTCGTCATCGGTGACCACATTGACCGATGCTTCCTGATTGCTGCCGATGGTTTGGTTTTTGCGAAGCTCTTCCAGTGTCTTGAGCACTTCGTCCCGCAGTGCCATGACCTTGTCCCATTTAGCCTCATTGGCCGCAGGATCAATCGCGGCATCGGACACCGGCATCGGCGCCAGATGCACACTATCGGTATCGGCACTCTTGTATTCCATGGCCGCCCAGGCTTCTTCGGCCGTGTGGGCCAGTACCGGCGCCAGCAATCGCACCAGTGCATCGAGAATGTTATACATCGCCGTTTGTCCGCTGCGGCGGCTGTCACTGCCGGCGGCATCGCAGTACATCCGATCCTTTAACACGTCCATATAGATACTGCTCATCTCGACCGTGCAGAAATTGTAGATCAGATTAAACACACGGTGGAACATGAAGTTTTCGTACGCATCATGCACCTTGCCAATCAGCGATTGCAGTTTTTCCATCGCCCACTGATCGATCAGCATCATGTCTTTGTAGTCCACGCTCATCTCGGCAGGGACAAAACCATTGATATTGCTCATCAAGTATCGCAGGGTGTTGCGGATCTTGCGATAGGCATCCTGCAGGCGGCCGATCAGTTCATCACTGCATCGCATGTCTTCCTGATAGTTCACACTGGAAACCCACAGACGCAAAATATCGGCACCGTATTTTTCGACTTCTTCCAACGCGCTGACATAGTTGCCCGCGGACTTGGACTGCTTCATGCCTTTATCATCGACGGTAAAACCGTGAGTCAGAACAGTCTTAAACGGCGGCTTTCCCGTCGCACCCAGTGCCGGCAGCAGCGAGAGCTGGAACCAGCCGCGGTGCTGATCGGAGCCTTCCAGGTACAGATCCACCGGAACATCGTAACCGGCCATTTCGATGACACTGTGCCAACTGCAGCCGGACTCAAACCACACGTCGAAAATATTTTCTTCCTTTTCCAGATCATCCCAGCTAAAGCCTTCCGGCAACTGGAAGTTTTCGCCCAGGATTTCTTTCGGCGAATCGGTGAACCAGCAATTGGAGCCCCGTTGACCGATATAGTCGGCCACCGTCGCGACGGATTCTTTGGTCAACAGGGTTTTGCCCTCCGACGTGACAAACGCCGGAATCGGCAGGCCCCACGACCGCTGGCGGCTGATGCACCAGTCCGGACGCGATTCGAGCATGCCCTGAATCCGCTTTTCACCCCAGTTGGGAACCCATTTAACATCTTTGATCTGGTCGGTGGCCATATTCCGCAGGCTCTTGCCGAAGGCGGCGGCCTCTTTATCCACGCTGACGAACCATTGTTCGGTCGCCCGGAAAATCACCGGCATCTTGCTGCGCCAGCAATGCGGATAACTGTGCATGATTTCTTCTTCATGCACCAGCAGACCCAAGCCCTTCAAATGTTCGCTAACTTCTTTATCGACTTTCAGGACGCTTTTGCCCTGCAGCCATTCCGGCACGGTTTCGTCGTAACAACCGTCATCCAACACCGGCGAGTAAACTTCCAGCCCGTTTCGCATACCTTCCATATAGTCCTCGGCACCGTGGCCGGGAGCGATATGGACAATGCCCGTGCCGTCTTCGGTCGTGACATATTCAGCGGTAATCGCGAAGTACGCGTCTTTTTCAGTCGGATTCGTTTCGACATACGGGTGATTGTATCGCAGCGTTTCCAGATCAGCGCCTTTGACCGGCTCGCTGACGGTGTACTGGCCCTCTTCGAGGCCTGCGGCTTTGACCACGGCCATCACGCGTTCGACGCAGACGATCGAAGTATATTTCGTCCCGTCCTTCTCATAGGTCAGCCCGACATAATCCAGCCGCGGATGCAGGGCTACCGCCAGGTTTGCGACCAGTGTCCACGGTGTCGTTGTCCAGATCATGAAGCAGGGCTTGCTGTCGGCGGGTGCTAATCCCATCTCCTGCACTTTATTCGCCGCAGCCTCATTCATCGGGAAATTGACATACACACTCAGCGAGGAAATGTCCTGATATTCCAGTTCCGCGTCGGCCAGTGCGGTTTCACAGCCAACCGACCAGTGAATGGGCTTAAGCTGTTTATAAACCAGCCCGTTGCCGACCAATTCGGCAAAAATTTCCAGAATGCCCTTTTCGTACTGGGGCTTGAGCGTCAGGTACGGATTTTCAAAATCGCCGAACACACCCAGCGCCTTGAACTGCTTGGTCTGCAGCTTGACAAACTTGGAGGCGTACTTTTGGCACTGCTTGCGGATTTCAGGCTTGCTCATTTTCTTGGCCTTATCGCCCAACTCGGCCATGACCTTGACCTCAATCGGCAACCCGTGACAATCCCAGCCGGGCACATACGGCGCCTTGAAGCCGGTCATCGTCTTGTACTTGACGACGAAATCCTTGAGTACCTTGTTGATGACGTGCCCCATGTGAATATCGCCGTTGGCATACGGAGGGCCGTCATGCAGCAGGTACAGCGGCGCATCGGCTCGTGCCGCGAGCACCTTATTGTACATATCTTCCTTTTCCCAGGCCTTACGCTGCTGCGGCTCGCGCTGGACAAGGTTGGCCTTCATCGCAAACGCCGTCGTGGGAAGATTCAGCGTGTCACGGTATCCTTTGTTCTTTTTGCCTTTATCTGACATACTTAGTCCTTTTCTTGGAAATCAAAAAGCCTATGGTAGAGCTTTAGGGCGGTTTTGTCAAGTCAGAGCTGGTTTTACCTCA
Source organism: Anaerohalosphaeraceae bacterium (assembly GCA_963675155.1). GTDB lineage: Bacteria > Planctomycetota > Phycisphaerae > Sedimentisphaerales > Anaerohalosphaeraceae > 4572-13. The sequence continues at coordinate 4,847,911 of OY775912.1, forward strand.
GAAACAACTTATGAGCAGGAATCCCTAAACGACCGCCTGCACTAAAAGCCGGTTGACGGATGAAATGAATGGCCGAAAGTGGCTTTACGTCTATCGCATGCCCACCAGCTTGCGAAAACAGTCCGGCACTTCCGCTTCGACAGTGATCAGCTCGTTCCGCCTCGGATGCGGAAAACAGATTGACCTGGAATGAAGCGAGAGGCGGTCTACGGCGTCCGACTCGGTTCCATACTTCCGGTCACCGACAATGGGATGGCCCTGATCGGCCAAATGGACCCGAATCTGATTCTTGCGGCCGGTCAACAGGTCAATCTCCAGCAAGCTGAACCGCGGAGTCTCTTTCAGCACCTTATAGGCGGTATGGGACAGCTTTCCTTGGCTCCGATCGGTCGTCGAGTAGATCGAATGATGGGCCCCTTCGGCCAGATAGGAGGAAATCACGCCTTCTTTGGTCTTTAATTGGCCATGAACCACGGCAAGGTAGATCTTTTTCGTCTCGTCCCACCGGGCTTTCAGGCGATCCTTGACCGCCTCACTTTTGGCAAAGATCAGCACACCCGATGTCCACTGATCCAGCCGGTGAACCGTATAGACCTGCTTTCGGGACTTGAGATTGCCCTTCTTGACATAATCGGTCATAAAAGCGAAAGCCGTCTGGGTCTTTTGTGTCGCGGTCTTGACGGTCAACAGCCCCGCAGGCTTATTAATCACGAGCAGATCGCTGTCTTCGTAAAGAATTTCCAGCCCGCGTGGCAGGCGATTCCGCGATTTTTTTGTCTTTGCCATATCTCTCGACATTTCTCTCAGTACACGATTCATCTCTGCCTGTCGTCACACCGACCTCAGCAGGCCGGTTTTCGGCACACATAGGCCTTGATACAGTGGTCCCGGTCCTGAACCTGCTCGACGACGAATCCCGTCCGGTCCAGCATCCCCTGCATAATCCAGTCGAAGGTGCTGTGTTCGGATTTGATATGGGTCACCGCCTGGGGGACAGTTTCGGCGGGAAACCCGTCGATCCATTCGGCCAGCGCGGTATCATAGGCATGCACCGGGAATGAAAAGACCACATCGACCAGTAAAAACTGCCCGCCGGGCTTGAGCATATCATAGCATCGCAGCAGAGCCACCTGCTTGAACAGATCGGGCAGATGATGCAGCGCCGTCTGGGCCACAATCGCGTCGACCTGCTCGCCGGCGTGTTCATAGCTCAAAAAGCCGCCCTTGTGACAGGATACATTGGACCGTCCGGCCTGGTGGCATTTTTCACGACACTTTTCCAGCATCGGCTCGGAGACATCCACCGCATACACCTGCTGAACCTGACCGGCCAAATGAACCGTAATCCCACCGGTCCCGGCGCCCAGATCAATTACCCGGTCCTGACCCGTTAAGCCCAGCACCTCGGCAATCTGGTCGGCCTCCGCTTTGAAATCGCGAAATTCGCCATGCCGGCGGTCATACGCGGCAACGGTTTCAATCTCATCATAATCGACACCGCAGTGCCGATACTCGTCATACATCCATTCCGGTGGCTGTTTCATATTCTAATCCCCTGCTATTTTGAACTCTATTCCCAGATTACTCCGGTATCATTCCTTATTTATACAAAACGATACATACAAATGCAATCATCATACGAGCCATCGGCGTATTTGACCTCTCGCACTTTGCGGCCCTCTTCGATGAATCCCATTTTTTCATACAATCCGATCGCCGGTTCATTGGCCGCCCAGACGCCCAGTGCCAATTTTTCGATTGCCGGGTGGGCCGCTGCCCAATCAATCATGGTTTGCATAATCGCCGTTCCCAGACCATTCCTGCGATATTCCGGCAGAATGCTGATGCCAAGCTGACCAATATGTTGATTCCGTTTTTTTTCACCGCCCTGCACATCCGACAGTGATATGATCCGGTCGTCAATTTCGGTCACCAGCATTAATTTGTCTTCATGGGTGTTAAATAACTCCGCCCGTTCCTTCGCTTTTTCAGGCGATCGGATCGCCTGGATTTCGTCAAGTGTTGTCAGGAAAAAACGATCCTCGGAGAAAACACCATCGAGAAATGTGAATACGTTCTCTATATCCCGGCCGGTGCGGGATCGTAAACACACCTTTTGGCCGTTTTTCAATATTACCGTTTTCGGTTCAATGACTGCCATCGTTTGCTCCCTCTTATCAAGTAATCCAGTATCACCGTGTTTTTTCGGCCGTGATCAGAAAAATCGGGAAATCCCGCTCACCCGTTTCTGTTTCGCGGGTCATGACATAGGCCGTTTTGTCGGTCATATTGACAAACCCGACGTCTTTGAACATTGTTATAAAGGCATCGCGGCCAAAGCCTTTGTGTTCATAGTGCGACTCGGGATTGTGAAAACTGCCGTCCTCGGCGTCCAGATCAATGACCAGCAGTCGGCCGCCGGGGTTGAGCAGTTCATGGCAATAGTCCAACAGCGGGCGGATATCCTTAATATGGTGGAAGGCCATGACGCTGTAGATCAGGTCGAACGGACCCGTTACGGCTTTGTCCTTCGTTAAATCCGCAAATACGGGGATAATATTTGCAAGCTCCGGTGTCGCCGCCTTTTGACGCAGAACATTGAGCATGCCCTCGGACGTATCGACCGCGGTAATCGAGGCGAGTTTATCAGCCAGCGCCGCCGCGACAAGGCCGGTCCCGCAGCCGATCTCCAGTGCCGTCATGTCAGGATTTAAGGCAATCGCTTCAGCGATCGCGGCGGCAGCCTTTTCGGACATGGCGACTTTTTTAGGATCCTGATCCCAATCAGCGGCTTTCGCATCAAATTGACTCATCATAGATCCTCAAAACGGTTAACTATTATTCTCAGTGTCACCCCGGACTTGATCCGGGGTCCAGTGCGAAATCATCTGGATGCCGGATCAAGTCCGGCATGACAAACCTGCAATGTATATTCTACTGTAAGAAATGAGGAAAGAAAACATTTCAATTGAACATTTTGGGGGCGGCCCTTACGATATCGCCATGACGCTGGAATCGAACATTAAGAAAAAGGCTCTGGAGTTGGGATTTGACGCGGCGGGCATCACAACTGCCGAGCCGGTGGACAGTGCGCAAATCGAGTATTTCAACCGCTGGCTCGAGGCGGGTTGTGCGGCTCAAATGGAGTATCTTCACCGGAACATTGATAAACGTTTCAATCCGGGCAAACTGCTTAACGGCGCCCAATCTGTCATCTGTGTTGCTTTGAACTACCGGCCCAAACCCGACGAACTGCCGGCCGATCCGGAGATTCGCATCGCCAATTTTGCAATGTACGAAGATTATCACCCGTTCATCAAAGAACGGCTGTTTCAACTGGCCGACTTCATCCAAACAGAAGCGTGGAACGGCAGTGACACGATGCAAATCAAGTTCAAGGCCTGTGTCGATTCGGTGCCGCTGGCCGAACGGGCACTGGCCGAGCGGGCGGGGCTGGGCTTTATCGGCAGAAACCACATGCTGATCAGCCCGGAGCTGGGCAACCAGATTCTCCTGGGCGAGTTGATTACCACCGTTGAATTAGAGCCGGATGAGCCCATGGAAAACCCATCCTGCGGCGACTGCGGAAAATGCATCCGCGCATGTCCGACCGGGGCACTGGATTTTGACGGCGGCTTTGACGCGCGAAAATGTATCAGCTACCTGACGATTGAATCACCGGATGAGATTCTCGCTGAATACAAAAACAAACTCGGCAATCGCATCTTCGGCTGCGACGCCTGTATTCGCGCCTGTCCGCACGAAACGGGCAAGCCGGCCCGGTCTAACGCTGATTTCCAACTGCATCCGGAGTGGGCAAAGCTGAGGAAAACAGATATCCAAAACATGACACAGGACACATTCGACAAAACCTTCGTCAACTCCGGCCTGCTCCGCACCGGCCTGGAAAAATTGAAAAGGAATTCTGACTATCTCAAAAATGTATAAACAAGCCGACCATTTGTCCCGTCTTTTTCCGTTTATTAACGTGCCCAGAATGTAATTTTTGCATCTTGTGCCATTGCCTTTTTCAGGAGTTGTTCCCCATCAAAGAATCCCATTGATTGATGTAGCTCCATCAGCCGCCTTTTTTCCACATCGCTTAACAGTTTTACGTCAAAATAAACCTTCTCTCCTTGTACATCGATGGACGTTTGGGCATACCACTGCTCGGAAGGTAAACGGAACAAATCCTTTCTTTTCTGCCAAAAAACGGCATTCTCTTTCCACTCATTTGTGTCCTCATTCTTATGCCATTGAATCTGTTTAACACAAATATAGTCCCGCTCAGGATCAATATAGAAATCCACCTTTAAATCCGCTCCCTGATGGCGAAGCAGTACACATCCTTTCGGAATCGTTGGTTCATGATGAAGCACATTCATCGGCCCAACAAAATTGATATAAGGCCATTGGTCACGAATCGGCATTAAGACATCAATCCAGTCCGAATTTCGCTGCTCTACCTTCATTATTACTTTATAAGGTGCAGCAATTTCCGGATGAGAGCTGTAAGAGTATTCATATCTTCCATCAAAAATTATCAATTCTAACAGGTTTAATTGATGATCTTCGGCCCAGCGACGAATCTGCAAGGGATCTTCAGGTGGATGAAGAGACTCAGAAACCGACGTGTAATCATCCGGAACATAATATTCTTTTCGAAACTTATTCCCTATGCGATAACAGATAGTAAAGGTATTATGTTGGCAATTCGTTTCAATAATTCGCATCTCTTGTGGCAAATCGTGCCATGCTTGCTTGGCATGATTAATAATCTTGGCTGCTTCAGGCTCGATAATACCCCAATTGCGAACAATCTCTAAATCTCGAGGCACTCCAAAATCATAAATACTTTCAGGACCATCGTCGGGAAAAATAAAATTCCCTTCGCAAAATTTTCCCGGCTCCAAGTATTTACGAATCCGTACGGGCAATCTTGTTTGAGGATCAGCCCAAACCTGTTGAAATAGTAAGCGGAGTCCGCAAGGACCAAGGTTATACATGTCAAATCGCACAACTGGTCGACCATCAATTTTGTCATCAAACCGTTCAATTTTATCCGGAACGGCTCTTCCGATATCATCCCAACCGCTCACGGCATAATCCCATGCGGTTAAGGGATAAGGATGCGTTTCAAATGGTTTTTCATGAATTTGTTGGCCCCAGTTACTATGATAGTATGTCCACAGACCTTCAACATGATCCCGCACCCCTGCATAAAAGTTATTTTTATCCTTATACGTTTTAAAACTTTTTTTTGTTTTCAGGTTAGTCCATTGCTCAGATTTATTATTGTACTTTATGCAAATCCATGTTTTTGATGCAATAGATGTTTGGACATCAGCCAAGGTAATACCTGCCGGTCCGGTTGTTAAAAACCAAATTGAAATACAGGCAATAATCGCCGCTGCTGCTGCGGATTTCGTCATGTTTGATTTCATGATTCTACTTAAAACCGGCTGAATCCGTGGAGCGGTCGAGACCGTTTCTTTACGAGCCGCCAGCATCTGCTTTCGCAGTGCGTCTTTATGCTCGGCATTCGGTCGATCATCCATCTCAAGACCGGCCACGATCTGTTTAAACTGTTTTTCAAAATTACTCATGGCCCACACCTCGATCGATCAAACCGCTATCAGCGGCATTCAGCAATTTACGTACTTTTTTCAGTACCCGGTGCAGAATCACCCGTACCGAGCTTGGACGCTTGTTGATGATGGCGGCTATTTGCTCATAATCCAACTCTTCTAAAAATCGCAAGGTGATAACGGCTTGCTCTACTTCTTTTAATTGTGCAATCGCTCCATAGACAGCTGTCCAATCCGGTGGAAAATCACTGGTGCGGTGATGACAGCGGCGATCCCGTTGAAATTGCTCAAAGATCGTTCGCCTTCGTAAGTGCTTGCGCAAATACGAATTACATTCATTGGTCGCGATCCCGTACAGCCAGCGGACATAGGTTTCAAGGCCGTCGCCTGAAACCGAACCAATTCCCTTGGCAGCGTTGAGGAAAATCTGACTCGTCACATCTTCGGCAACCGTTCGGCAAAACAACCGATGCACACAATAGGCAAAGATGCGGTCATAATAACCGTCATAGAGTGCCTCCAGCATCTCAGTACCGGACTGGTTTGAATGTGTCAACGTCGTCAACTGTCCTGTTTTCCTGTTTTGTCTCATTGAGCCAACCATCATCACACATTACATGGCGCGAGAAAAGCAATTGTTACATAAATTCGCAAAAATTACCGTTTACCAGATATGAAAATTGTATTAGAAAAGCCCATATAGACTAGTACTTTGTCCGCCGAAGAATGTCGGTTCAACGCCGCACCGAACGGACAGATGCGTTCAAGGCCGAAACAGCCAATGTCAAAGCATTGGCGATGCAGGCATTGGAGGCAGATGCCGTTTGCTGCAAGTTGAACCCGTCATTATTTCAAGGACACAGGACTAGTATTCTACTCTACTTTATATCCAGTAATAATCCTGTTCCACAAGTCCGTAATTCTATTGAAAATGCTGTTTAAGTCTAAAAAAAGCTTGCCACCCTAAAAAGATTTTATGTACAATATCCTACATCTTGCAAGGAGAACTCACCAAAATTAGTTAATCGGTAAACTACTCGAATGGGAGATTGGGGTATGAAAACGAAATGGGAGAAAACATTACACGTCTCATGTCTTAGCTTTTTTTTAATCATGTCCTGCTGTGCCACTGCGATTACATGGGAAGGACATTCCTGGACAGATTGGTATAGCAACGTCCATACCGCCACCAAGTGGGGGGAAAGTATCACCCACTCCACCCACCTTGGCGGCGATAACTCGGTCCATACCGGTTGGGACAATAACATGTTTCCAACTCCAACGGATCACGCGATTATTCCAAGTGGCTTCACGGTTGTCGGGGGGGGGGGAGCTACCAATCAATGCGGCTCATTAACGATTGGAGAATTGGGGACATTGAACATGGGAATTGAAACGCTCCAGGTCTTTGGCCCCACCGTAACTCTGGACGGCACTATTATCACCTCCAGCTATACGACCTCTAACGGCGGCTTCGATCTGTACGGTGATGTTACACTGACCGGAAGCAGTCCCTATACGCTACATGCCGGGAAAATTATCGGTAAAGATGCCGTCAGGCAACTCACTATTGATCCGAATCAGACCGTCCAGGGATTTCAATATCTTGGACGCTCAGCATGGGCTCAATATCCCCTGACTATTATCAATCATGGAGAAATCGTATTCTCTTCCGTATCCTATCCCTCTGTATACGGCCACACCAACTGCATCAATAACGGCGTGATCCGTGCCGAAGCAACCGGTTTGGACGAACCGCGATTTTATGGACATTGGGATAATACGAATGGCACTTTTCTCGCTGAAGATGGAGCGGTTATTGAATTGTGGGTCTATGACAGTGATGGTGACGGCACTTACGACGGCTCCATTACCGGAGGGATTTTTGACTCCGAAGGAACCGGTCAAATCAGGCCATCATATTCGGGGGGTGAATATTTTGTCATAGAAGATATTATCCTGAATGGTTTGTTTCATTTCGCTGTTTATAGTTCCGGTGCCGTTAAAGGAGATATCACTGTCAATCCATCCGGTGAGCTTCTGATCGGTGAGAGATCGGTTGTAGTCGACCATGGCACGATGCTGCTGAATGCAGACACGAATCTTTGCGGCACCGGAGAGACCAACCTTGCCTATGGCGGTTGTATTCGCAATAATACCAAGCAAGCCGGCACAAAAACACTCACGATCAAACCTGAACACATGCTACGCTCAAGCGAAAATAGTTATCTGGGTAAAACCTCAAGTCAAGCAATACAAGTCGTCAACAACGGAAGCCTTATCCATGACCCAATCATCGCAGAAAATAATCAACGATTATTGATTCACACCACCGGCACAGGATTCATCAATAACGGTCTTTTCGCCGTGAACCAGGGAACCGATGCAGCAGAGGGCATCGAATTTCGAGAAGGAAACTTCACTCAAAATGCATCCGGAACATTACAGGTTGACGGCTATTTCATTTATATGGTCAATGACGGTGTGAATAATAACCTTGAGATTGCTCACGGCACTCTCACGGGAAGCGGGCGACTTCAAATGTTTCATGGAAGCCGATCGGTTATCATTGGTTCGAATGCAATTTTAGACAATGGCCGGGGCGTGAGTGCTGTGTCCATTGATAATTGTACCACCACTCTTACAGATGGTACAACCTGTGTCTTCAGGATGGGCAACGGCATCGCCAACAGCTTTTATGCCCAGACACTGAGCCTGGGGACGTCTGTGAACTTGATTGTGGAACCCTTTGGTTTGGCCGCACCGTCAGGACAGGATTATGTCATCTTCAACTCCTCCAACACGGTCACAGGGTCACCGACATGGAACATCACCCTGCCATCCGGCTGGAGCTGCGATGGCGTTGAAATCAGCGGTACGCAAGTCATCCTGAAAAACCTCTCCGGCACCTTCCATAGCTGCAACCTGCTCGATTTTGCCGAATTCGCCCGAACCTGGCAGCTCGATTCTTCCGATGCCAACTATAACGACATCTGGGATTTGGCCGATGACGATGTGATTGACCTCGACGATCTGATTGAGTTCTGCAATCACTGGCTGCAGTAAATGAAAATAGTAAATAATCAGGGTGTACAACCAATCCGTACACCCTGATTTCTGCCTTTTACAACCATAAAATTAGCCCTTGATAAAATTGCATTCTGTGAGTACTATGTCTACTTCCGGTGTGCGTTTTGGAATACGCACACGTGAGTGTGTTCTTTCAAAGTCAGGAGGCAATGTTATGAAGAAGACCCGCGTATTAGCACTTTTAGCCGTTTTTGTCTGCATCGCTCTGGTCATCGGCGGCTGCGGCAAAAAAGACGACACCGTCAAGCTGTCCTACAGTGTATTCTTCCCGCCGTCGCATATCCAGTGCCAGACCGCACAAACCTGGGCCGATGAAATCAACAAACGCACCAACGGCAGTGTCGAAATCACGCTATATCCCGCCGGCACACTCACAAAAGCGCCCCAATGTTATGAAGGCGTCGTCAGCGGTGTCTCCGATATCGGCATGAGCTGTTTCGCTTATACACGCGGTCGTTTTCCCCTGCTGGAAGGGCTGGATTTGCCGCTGGGATACCCGTCCGGCATGGCTGCAACACGCATCGCCACCGCCATTGCACAGGAATTTACCCCCAAAGAGCTTGATGACGTGCACCTGCTCTATATCCACGCACACGGCCCCGGGATTCTCGCCTCCAAAAAACCGGTCAAAACTCTGGAAGATATGGCGGGTCTGAAAGTTCGGGCCACCGGCCTGTCGGCCAAGATCGTTCAGCACCTCGGCGCGACCCCGGTTGCCATGAGCCAGCCGGAAACATATGAAGCTCTCCAGAAAGGCGTCGTCGAGGCCACTTTCTGTCCCGTCGAAACCCTGAAGGGCTGGAAACAGGGCGAAGTCATCGAGTCCGTCACCGACACCTCGGTGATTGGTTACACGACCTCCATGTTTGTTGTGATGAATAAGGATAGTTGGAACAAACTGAACCCCGAACAGCAGAAAATCGTCACCGAAGTCAGTGCCGAATGGGTCGACAAACACGGCGCCGCCTGGGACACCGCCGACGAAGAAGGCCGGGCTTTTATCGCTGAACTGGGACACGAGATCATCCCCCTTTCACCCGATGAACAGAAAAAATGGAAAGACGGCGTCCAGCCGATCCTTGATGAATACCTGAAAAACACCGCAGAGAAAAATCTGCCCGGCAAAGAAGTCCTTGAAAAACTTCAAACACTTCTGACGGAAGAAACGACAGCAACGAACTAAGATTAATGAACGAAGAACCCAAAAAGAATCTGCGGCTGCATGCCCTTTATACCGGTCTGCTTCGAGGCGTCGTATTTGCCTTGATTGTCGTTTCCGGACTGGGCGTTTTTGTCATGATCGGCACGACCTGCGCCGACGTGGTGCTGCGCCGCTTCGGCTGCCCGGTCAAAGGCGCCTATGATATCGTTAAGATTGCCGGTGCGATTTCACTGGCCACCGCCATGCCCTACACCACCGCGGTCAAAGGCCATGTTGCGATTGAGTACTTTTTCCACAAGCTCAATCGCATCGGCCGAATCATCGTGGATTCGATCTGCCGATCGCTGGGCATTGCACTGTTTGCTTTCCTGGGTTGGCGCAGCATTCTCTACGGCAACGATCTGCAGGCCAACCAGCAGGTCACTCAAACATTGCAGCTTCCGATTTTCTGGCTGCCGTGGGTCATTGGCTTCTGCTGTTTTGTCGTGATGCTGGTCATCGGCTACAACCTGATTCACCCGGAAAAGGAGATGATCAAGCCATGAGCCCACTGGAAATTGGCATTTTGGGTTGTGTCCTGCTGTTCGTTTTGTTGGCGGCCAGTATGCCGGTGGCCTTTACCATGGCCATCGTCGGCTTCGCGGGGTTTGCCGTTGTCGTTTCCCCCAGTGCCGCCGCCAGTATCATCAGCCTTGACCTGTACGAAACATTTTCCTCCTACAGCCTGACGGTGATTCCGTTGTTTGTCTTCATGGGACAGATCGCATTTCACGCCGGCATCAGCCGCCGGTTGTTCGACACGGCTTATCACTGGCTGGGACATCTGCCGGGCGGTCTGGCAATGTCCACGGTCGGCGCCTGCACCGGCTTCGGCGCAATCTGCGGCTCCGGACCGGCCACTGCGGCAACCATGGCCTCGGTCGCCATTCCGGAAATGAAGCGATACAAGTATGATCCGGAACTGAGCTGCGGCTCCGTCGCCGCCGGCGGAGGCCTCGGCATGCTCATCCCGCCCAGCGTGGTGTTCATCGTCTATGCGATCCTGACCGAACAGTCCGTCGGCAAGCTGTTTATCGCGGGCATTGTACCGGGATTGTTGATTGCCCTGCTGTTTTGCCTGACGATCTATATTCGATGCAAACTCAACAAAAAGCTTGGCCCCGCCGGCCCGGCCTTCTCATGGACCGCGAAATTCATGTCACTGACCGGCGTCGCTGAAACGCTGATTCTGTTCGTCGTCGTCATCGGCGGGATGTTCGCCGGATTTTTCACGCCGACTGAAGCAGCTGCCATCGGAGCCGCCGGCAGCCTTGTTATTGCCGCGGCGCGGCGCAAACTGACCTGGAAAATGCTGACCCGGTCGCTGCTGGAAACGGTTCGCACGTCCTGTATGGTGATGATCATTGTCACCGGGGCGGTGATTTTCGGCCACTTCCTCGCCGTGACGCGAATTCCGTTTGAGCTGGCCTCGTTTCTGGCGGGGCTGCCGCTGCCGGGCTGGATGGTGATGGGCGTCATCATCCTGTTTTACCTGCTGGCGGGAAGTTTCATCGATGCCTTGGCGCTGGTACTGCTGACGATTCCGATTTTCTATCCGGTCGTCATTGAGCTGGGCTATGACCCGATCTGGTTCGGCGTCATCATCGTAGTCGTTACCCAAATGGGTGTGATTACCCCGCCGGTCGGCGTCAATGTCTACGTTGTCAGCGGCATCGAACGGGATGTCTCCCTGCAGAAAATTTTCCGCGGCTGTATGCCGTTTTTGTTGGCATTGATCGTCGCCGCGATCCTGTTGATGCTCTTTCCGGCGTTGTGTACCTTTTTGCCGAATCACGTGGGTTAAATAGAAAGCGAGTTGATGATGGAAAATCGTTTACCCGACAAAGGCGCTTTTCGACGGATTCTGTTCTGCACGGATTTTTCGGAAAACGCCGACTTTGCGTTCTCCTTTGCCGTCGACGCGGCGATCCAACATCCGGACAATCAATTATACCTGCTGCATGTCGTGCCCGAATCGGAGGCCCAGTTCTGGAAAACCTATGTCTATGAAGTGGAGGACGTGGACAACAAGGCCAAGCAGGATATTGATGAAAAAATCCGGCAAGCCTATACCTCCCGCCTGCCGCAAGGCGTCGACATGATGGTTGAGTTCAAAGTCGGCAAGGACTCCCAGCAAATTCTCAAATTTGCCGAAGAAAAGCAAATCGATCTCATCGTCATGGGCCGCCAGGGTCACGGCGCCCTGCAAAAAGCCTTCTTCGGCAATGTCACGGAAAAAGTCACCCGCAAAGCCGATTGTGCCGTGCTGGTGGTGCCGTTGAGTTATCAGAAAAAATATCAACAACCCTCATCGTAAAGAAAGTTATCCATGCGAGCGGTACTACAACGTGTTAAACGAGCCTCTGTGACTGTCGACGATCACATCACCGGGCAGATCGAACACGGACTGCTGGTGTTTTTAGGCGTGGGCAAAGAAGACGGCCAATCCGATATCGATTTCCTGTCCGACAAAATCACCAACCTTCGCATCTTTCCGGACACGGATGGCAAAATGAACCTGTCGCTCAAAGAGATCGGCGGCGGGGTGCTCCTCATCAGCCAGTTTACGCTCTTCGGCGAGTGCCGCAAAGGACGCCGGCCCGATTTCACCGCCGCCGGCGACCCGCAAACCGCCAAATCGCTGTATGAACAAATGATCGAAGCCATGAAAGCCAAAGGCATCCCGGTTGAAACCGGCGTCTTCGCCGCCCACATGGATATCGACAGCATCAACGACGGGCCCGTCACCCTTCTGCTGGACAGCAAGAAGGTATTTTAGGCAGTGTCACAACAAAAGCGCCACGGCGTAAACCATGCGAAAAAACGTCAACCAAGAAGTATTGCATTCGCACCGCTTGCGGCATGGCGTTCTCAAATAATTATTCCCATTCCGCGCAAATAAACACTGCGGCCGAGGGGTGTGTCAGGCCGCAGTGCTTGGACTAATGAGAAGTTATTGTTTTATCTGGCAGGAATCTCGGAAAAATGTTAATCCCTGCGCGGTTATGTTTTTTCAAAGTACTTGAGATTCATTCTCGCGAAACTTATTACCCTAAAGGGTATCAGGCTTTGGTATCGCCTTTATCTTTTTCTTTGTCGCACCCGCTGCCGCACATTAAATCAGCATCGGGCTTGGGAGCCGGTTTCGGCTTATCACATCCACCGCCGCAACTGCCCATCATATCCGGTTCGGGTTTCGGGGCAGGCTTGGGCTTATCACATCCGCCGCCACAGCTGCCCATCATGTCAGGCTCAGGTTTAGGAGCAGGCTTGGGCTTGTCACAACTGCCGCCACACATCATATCAGGTTCAGGCTTCGGAGCAGGTTTGGGTTTATCACAGCTGCTGCCACAGGTTTCATCTGGTTTGGGTTCTGGTTGGGGGGCCGGTTTCGGCTTTTTACAGTCGCAGCCGTCACACATCGTATCCAGACCCATAGCCCCAAAGGTCTGAGAAACAACAACCGTGCGATGCGAACCGGCGTCATCATACGCATAAACCGAACCAACCGCAAAAACAACCATTAATACCGCGAATATTGTATAAATCTTCATGATTTTAGTCCTTTCTTACTTTTATTTCGTTTCGAAGGTTAAGCTCTTGTGCCTTGCTACGCAGGGGATAGGGGTTTGTTTGATCAAATTTCCAGATTTTTAGCCGCTTTTTTTAAGGATGTCTCGAAATTTCGCATCCGGTAACGATTTGTGAAACCGGCAACCCTTTACAAAAACAACACTTATCTTCATCCTGATACATCATCCATTTCAGAGGCGAATCAATTTCCTTTGACAAACGCCGCGGCCTGCGGTAAAGTTTCTCTCTTGTCCGAACGCCGTCTGATGCCCCTCTTAACAGGGTCAGAATATCTGCTTTCCGCGGCCTCGGAAACAACAGTGAACCGCCATTAAGTAAGCAAACGAGGATTCCTTTGTCAACGCAGGACACAACTGAAATTCTGGAACAAATATTGGACCGGGTCCGCTCGGTCGATCCGGTCAACACGCGCAAATGGTTTGACGAACTGCACATTACCGCATTCGATCACGGGCTGATGCAGATCACCTGTCCGGACCAGTCGCGTGCCCAGTTCCTGCAGGATCACTGTTCGGCCACCTTCACCCAGGCCGCCCAGAATATCACCGGCCACCTGGTATCGGTGCAATTCCTCGACGTCAACGAGCAGCCGCACGTCGAAGTGGCCGCCGCTCAGCCCGAACGAGCCGGACGCGTTCGCCTGCACCCGGATTATACCTTTGACAGTTTCGTGGTCGGCCCGTGCAACCGCCTGCCGCATGCAAGCTGTATTGCCATCAGCCAGAATCCCGGCATGATCTATAACCCGCTGTTTTTGTACGGCAACGTCGGGCTTGGAAAAACCCACCTGCTGCACGCGGTCTGCCATGACGCACGCAAGCACAGCCCGGACATCTCGATTCAGTTTCTCAGTTGCGAAGAATTCGTCAACGGTTTTATCAGCGCCATCGAAAAAGGGAATCTGCAGGAATTCCAAAACCAGTACCGCACCGTGGATGTGCTGATTATTGACGACGTGCAGTTTCTGCGAGAACGTGAACAGAGCCAGGAAGAATTTTTCCACACGTTCAACGCCCTGTACAACAACCGCCGGCAAATCGTTCTGACCGCCGACAGCGCCCCGCAGGATCTGGCCGCGCTGGAAGAACGGCTCATCAGCCGCTTTAAATGGGGCCTGGTCGCCCGACTGGATGCACCCAGCTATGAAACACGTATCGCCATCGTCAAGAAAAAGGCCCACCTCCGCGGGCTGGAACTGCCCGACGGCGTCGCCGAGCTGGTCGCCGAGCATATTAAGTCCAACATCCGCGAGCTGGAAGGCGCGCTGACGATTATCTACGCCACCGCCCAGACGACAAATCAGCCGATCACCTTGCAGCTGGCCCGACAGGCCCTCGGTGTGCAGGAAGTGTCCGTCGTGAAAAATGTGACCATGTCGGATATCATCCGCATGGTCAGCGATCATTTCGATGTGCGCATCACCGACCTGCAAAGCAAAAAACGCAGCCAGTCCATCGCCCTGCCCCGGCAGGTCTGCATGTACCTGGCACGCAACCTGACCCGTCACAGCCTCGAAGAAATCGGCGGACACCTCGGCGGACGCGACCATTCCACCGTCGTCCACGCCTGCACCAAAATCGAACTGATGTACAAAGAAGACAGCGACTTCAGAAACCGCATCGACAAACTCTCCACCACCGTCACCCAGTCCGCATAGCACTCTCTATGCCTGCTTAAAGCTGGCCATTTTTGTCATTCCCGCAAAGGCACCGAATCCAGAGAGAACATCCGGAAAACCTGTCTGTAAAGCATCATCATCGCCGTTGCAGTCAAATATACGACGACCAGCGAGTGCGGACTATTCACGATTCACGAACGACGAATGACGACTAAGGCCACGACCATCCGTACAGCCCGACGGTGCTGTTTGATCCGGCCGGAAACGTCGTCGAACGCTGCGAATACGACGCCTACGGCAAGGCAAAGATACTGACTCCTGCCTACAGCCCACTGCCTGATTCGCAATTTGCGAATTCCTACTTGTTCACCGGCCGCCGACTCGATACAATGGACGTCGGCTCTTTGACAATCCACCACTACCGCGCCCGCGCCTACGACCCCGATACCGGACGGTTTATGCAACGAGATCCGCTGGGGATTGCCCCGGCAGGCGGAGCAAGCAATCCGTTTAGAGCTTCAAGCCAATATAAAGATGGATTAAATACTTATGAGTATGTAAAATCGAATGTTGTGTTGAATAGCGATGCTCTGGGATTAGCACCGACTTTGCCCTGGCCTGTTAAGAATAATGATAAAGCTTGTTGTAAAATAACAAAGTCGAGCTTTGCAAGGACAACTTGTAGTCAGGTTACGATTAATTCTAAAGGTGCAGGTGCTGCTTATGCGTGCAAATGTCATTTCAAAGGTCAAAAAAATGTGAAAATTTATGATACTGCACCAGATGAGTGCTGTTGGTGCACCCTATATTATGTGCATTTTCCAGGACTTCTCTCAGGTGTATTGGGAGATGACTCTACAGCTTTGGGACATAAAGGTTTGGGAGTAGTCTGTAAAGGTGAAAAGGGATGGATGGTGGACTTTGGAGCGAAAAGCTTTGGCTGGGATGATGGCGCAAGAATACAAAGTTTTGATCCAGATAATTTTAGCACGATCTCCATCATGGGAAGAGTTTCCTGTGCTGTTGCCAAAAAATGGAAAGGAAAACTCGAGGGGACTGGAGGTTCTTATTTATTCCCGCTTAATGATTGTGAAGATTTTGCAAAGCGAACTGCGAAGTTCATGAAATGGGATTGCCCATAATGAAATTGAAGATAATTAAATATATGTTTTTAGTGACTCTATTGGGTATAGGTGGGCATGTGATATATTTATTCAAAATCTATCATAGCATTGTTCCTCATGCTTATACTATTAGGGGTGTTATCCTCGACTATATTAGACAGAATGATAAATTTCCAGAAAGTCAGGATGCTTTAATAAAGAGTGGGCATTTAAATTTAAGAACAGGTCAGTCTAAAAAAGAGTATTACTGGTTCTCTTCTCCATGGGATGAAGCGAATAACGATATAACGCATTTGATTTTTTTTGATCAGTTTGAAATCAAATATGAAATCAGCTTGTTAAGTTTAGAGATTCGAGACGACAACTTGTATTATAAAGGGACTAACAATAAAGTATATTTGATTACTGGTCCATCTGAAAAAAAGCTTTCACATATTTATCAACAGATATCAATTCAATGGTATGAAGCGACATTAAGTCTGGAGGTTAATTAAAGGTGTCCGGTATGCTCTGTAGAAAAGCTCTCTGACGAGTTGGATAATAGGGGAATAAATAAAAGGGTCAGACACCTTTTCTGTTGATGCTCTTTGACAAATAAACAATTCCGTCACCGACGGCGATTACTACTACGGCCACGATCATCTGTACAGTGTGGTCGCTCTCTTTGACGATACCGGCAGCGTCGTCGAACGCTGCGAATACGACGCCTACGGCAAAGTGAGCGTATTGTCTGCGAACTATGAACTACGAACTGCCAGCTTATTCGCGAATCCGTACTTGTTCACCGGCCGCCGGGGCGATACAATGGACAGCGGCTCTTTGACAATCTACCACTACCGCGCCCGCGCCTACGACCCTGAAACCGGACGATTTATGCAAAGAGATCCGTTAGGATATGTGGATGGAATGAATGTTTATGAATATGTAAGGTCAAATTCAGCCAAATACCATGACTCAAGTGGTTTACGAGTTGATAGTCTTTCTTATGCTGCATGTAGGGCGGCAGGCTTGAGTCATGCAGAATGCGTATCTTGTTGCCATATGGCTGGTACAGATCGTAAATCTAGCAATGATTACCACGACACTTACAGCCCTGAAGAAGTTGATAATATAGCTAAGGAAGAAGGATTTCGAGATAAAGTATACTCTGATACAACGGGGAATAATACAATTGGATATGGTACTAATCTAGACAGACCGGGTGCCCGAAATGATGTTGAAGCAATTGGATTAGATTATAACAATCTACTAAATGGTAAAGATGCAATTAGCAGAGAGAACGCAAGGTCATTAATGCTTAATGATGTGGACAAGGCTTGGGATGATTCAAAAAGTGTATTTGGGGATGAGTGTTGGACTAGGATTATGCAAGAGACAAGAAATATTTTGACACATATGAGTTATCAACTAGGAAGAGGAGGATTTTCTAAGTTCGAAAGAATGAAGTCGGCTTTATGTGATGGGTGTAAACCTGATTACGGAATGGCGGCAGAAGAAATGTTAAATTCAAAATGGGCAAATCAGACTCCTAATCGAGCCAAGAGATTGGCAGATAGAATGAAAAACTCAGGGGGCAACTAAGATAAAAGATATATGAGGCTTGAAATATGAAAAAGAAACTCTGTTTGGTTATATTGCTACTTCTTTGCACTCTGTTTTTATACGTTATTTCGTACTTTTTTTTAAAAAATACGAAACCAACTCATTTAGTAAATAACGATACAGTAAGCACAACTTACAAAATGATCTATAGTCCTCTGCGAAGACTTGATGCGAAGAAGTTGTTGCCGATCGAGAATATTAGTAGTTCTTCAAGAATAGTTTTTAATGGATGCAATCATTATGGTGACAAGCTGTTTTTGGAGTATTGTGGCGAACACTTTTCTTTGCATACTACATCAGATGAAGTCTCCAAGATGGCTTTATCGCTAACACAGGGAGAAGAGATTTATATATATACAGAAAGAAAACTATTAACTGATGATTCTTTTGAAAATTCTCTGATTTTAAACATTACAAAGATAGAAAAAATTTCTCAAAAATAACTAAAGGGGTCAGACACCTTTTTTATTAAATTTCCTGTAAATAGTTTATATTAAAAGAATTATAGCTGTTGTATTTGGGATAATATTTCGAATTCATGAGGTGCGATTTTAATGCGTGATCAACACAAGCTCTTTCTATTGACAATCATCACATCACTGACACTGCTGGCGGGCTGTCAGTCTGCGCCGCCGCGTTCGGCAACGATTGCCTGTGAAAAACCGTGCGATTCCGGCAAACCGAAGATTGTATTTGCTTCGACCGAGCACAATTTTGGCAAGGTTGCGCCCGGGGCAAAACAGACCTGCTCGTTTGAATTTATTAACGATGGCAGCAAAGACCTGGTCATCAATAAGATCCACGCCTCCTGCGGCTGCACCACAACCACCGCGGCCAACCCCGGCCAGGCATCGGAGATCGTGGTGGCTTACCGAACGGGTTCCAATAAACAAAAAGCCCGGCTTCCAATTTGAAAACCGGGCTTTTGTTTAGGAGAAGGAGTTGCTTTGCTTATCGTTTATGAAGATTAATCCTCGTCAAGATTCAATACGACGTACTGGCCGTAGCGTCGGCTGGTTTTGACGAACAGATACACCTTACCGTCTTTCGTTTCTTCCAACGCGGCGTTGAAGTCGCCGACGTTGTTGACTTCCCTGCGGTTGACTTCCAGGATCACCATGCCCGAGCGGAACCGTTTATACTCGGCTTCGCTGCCGGAGGCCACCTCGGTCACGACCACGCCTTCGCCCTCAGTAATCTTATACTCGTCGGCGATTTCCTCGGTCACCGTCTCAACCGTCAGGCCGAGTTTCTTGCCGATATCGGAGGTTTCCGCCAGTTCGCTTTCAGCCTTGGAACCGACCACCACATCGAGAGTCTTTTGCTTGCCGCCGCGGACCACCACAATATCGACCTTCGTTTCGGGCGCGGTAAAGCCGATGACGTTGAAAACATCCTGAGAGTCTTCGATTTTCTTTTTGCCGATCTTGATAATGACGTCATCTTTCTTTAAACCCGCCTTGTCCGCAGGCGAATCCTCTTCGACGCTGGTAATGACCGCACCGTTGTTGTTGTCCAATTTGAAGAATTGTGACATATCCGGATCAATATCCTGCATCGTAATCCCCAAATAACCGCGCTGGACCTTACCGGTTGCCACCAGCTGGTCCTTGATGGCCGCCGCCATATTGATCGGCACCGCCAGGCCAATGCCCATATACCCGCGGTCGCCGGTGATGATCGCCGAGTTAATGCCGACAACCTTACCTTCCAGGTTCAGCAGCGGACCGCCGGAGTTGCCCGGGTTAATCGCCGCGTCGGTCTGGATAAAGTCCTGATAGGCCCCGCCGCCGCCAAGCTTGCGGCCCAGCGCACTAACCACGCCCACCGTCAATGTTTCGGTCAGCCCGAACGGGTTACCAATCGCAATGACCCACTCGCCCATTTCCAGGTCATCCGAATCCCCCAACTGCAGGACAGGGAGGTTTTCGGCATCCTTAATTTTCAACACCGCGACATCGGCTTTGTCATCGGAACCGACGATCTCCACATCCTTAAACTCACGACCGTCGTTGAGCACCAATGTAATCTCATCGGCCCCGTCCACCACATGGTGATTCGTCAGGACATACCCGTCCTCACTGATAATAAAACCGGACGCCTGCCCTTCCATCCACCGCTGCTGCGGCGGCTGCTGACGCTGCCCAAAACGATCCCCGAAAAAACGCCGAAAAAATTCATCGTCAAACGGCGAACCCATGGAATTACCGCCGCGCGACTCCACTTTCGTACGCACCTGAACGGCCACCACCGCCGGGGTCGCTTGCGCAGCCACCGCCGAAAAGGCCTTGCCCGTTTTTCGCAGCGTTTCCAACCCGTTGGTATCGACATCGGCCGCAAACACCGGCACCGCCAATAAGCTCACCAAAACCCCCAACACAACAACATGTTTGACATTTTTTCGTGTCGACATTTTTCTTCCTTTCTCTGTGAATCTGTGATCTGAATAACTATCCCATTAGAAACTGCGTTTACTGCGCGCTTATTTAAATTTATTCTGCTTGTGATATCTCACAAATATCGATCATTCAAAAAATAAAACTGTTTTCAGGTTATTGAAATAATTGCATACATATCTCTGATAACGATTCGCTTAAAAATTTACGCCTGCACTGACTGTGCGACGAAACAGGCTGTTGGAAACTCCAAGCCCGAAAAAAGAGTCAAAAAAACAAGAGGGCCTCACATCTTGGCAGGCCCTCTTTCATTATACGTCGTCTTACTCAGTTTTGATCGCAATTTTTTTCGCTTTTGGTTCTTCGACAGGCGTTTTTGTCAGCCGCACCGTCAGCACGCCCTTCTTAAAGGATGCGTCAATGCTGTCAGTCTCCACGCCGTCCGGCAGTGCAATCGACCGGCTGAACGTGCCGTACGAACGTTCGGTGATAAAACTCCGCTGTTCCTTTTCGTCCCGTTCGGTTTTCTTCTCACCCTTGATGGTCAATACATCATCAGTCAGCGTCACTTCCACATCCTTTTCATCCATCCCCGCCAATTCCGCGGTAATCGTAATGTCTTTATCCGTCTCAGAAACATCCATGCGAGGCATAAAGCTCGCGCCCGTGCGCGTCAATGCCCCCAGCGGTCCGGCGGCGAGATCCCCAAAGTCGCCAAAGAAATCATCGAACATCCGGTTCATCCGCCGCTGCAACGCCGTGAGCGGATAGTCCTGCTGGCCGCTGCGAACGGCAACATTGCGTCTGTCTTTTTTCCACGGTATCATTTCATGAATAACCATTGTACGATCTCCTTTCTTTAATTTACGTTTGATCATTTTTTTTTGTTCACACTTCATTAAAACAAAATACAAATCGCGTGCCAATTTCACAAAAAACCTGCAAGCCATTTAAAGACAAAGACTTACAAAACATCCAGTCGGGCTTAAAAATTAAATTCCTGCCAAAATTGCACTCGCTGAAGCCTTTCATTTTGGCAGATTCGCCGGCCTGTATCTCCTCGATGCAGGCGCATAAAAAAAGCCCCGCGGATGTCGCCAACCGCAAGGCTTGGGGAGTACGATTAATTTTTTAACGAGACTTAAACTTTGTCGTCGGCGCTGTCGTCATTCTTCAAAAACTCATCATCCTTATCATCGCCATTTTCACTTTCTTCATCATCGTCGCCCCAGTCGCCGGCTTCGGCATAGATATCATAGTCATCATCAAGACTTTTCTCTGCCTGTGCCTTATCCTGTTCGGCCTTGAGCAAATCGGCAACCGTCGGCTTGTCCAGCGAACCGCCCTCTAATATAATCTTAACATCTTCAACATCCAGCGTCTCGTACTTGAGCAGCGCATCGGTCAGTGCCTGCATTTTGTCCCGATTGGCCTCAATTAAATCGGTGACCTTTGTATAAGCCTGATCGATCAGCTTCCTGATTTCGCGGTCGATCATCTCGGCGGTCTTCTGGGAATACTCAGGCCCGCCCATGCCGTAATACATTTCTCCGCCCGTATCCGGCGAATACTTAATCGGTCCCAGCTCGTCGCCCATGCCCCATTCGGTCACCATCTCGCGGGCAATCATCGTCGCCTGCTTGATATCGCTCTGGGCGCCGCTGGTGACGTCCTCACAGAATATCTCTTCGGCAATCCGCCCGCCAAAACAGACCTGCAACAGGGCCAGGCAATATTTTTTGGAATAATAGTGCCGATCCTTTTCCGGCAGCGAAAACGTCGCCCCGCCCATGGGACCGCGCGGAATGATACTGACCTTATGCAGCGGATCGGCATCTTCCAGTATATACTGCACCAACGCATGGCCCGCCTCGTGATAAGCCGTCATCTTGCGATCATATTCATCCACCTCGCGGCTGCGTTTGGCCCGGCCCCAGCGAACCTTATCGCGGGCCTCTTCAAAGTCTTCCATTTCGACATAATCTTTGTCCAGCATCGATGCGCTGATGGCCGCCTCGTTAATCAGGGCCTCCAACTCGGCACCGCTGAACATCGGCGTCCCCCGTGCAATCCGCTCGAAATTAGCATCCGGTGAGTACTTGACCTTCTTGGCGTGAATCTGCAAAATTTTCATCCGCCCCTTCAGGTCCGGCAACGGCACAATCACCTGGCGGTCAAACCGTCCAGGACGTGTTAATGCGTTATCCAAAATATCACCGCGGTTCGTCGCGGCCACTACAATCACCTGGTCATCGGTATCAAAGCCGTCCATCTCCACCAGGATCGCATTGAGCGTCTGCTCGCGTTCATCGTGACCGCCGCTGGCAAAACCGGGACCGCGTTTACGACCGATCGCGTCAATTTCATCGAGAAAGATAATGCACGGCGAGTTTTCCTTGGCCTGCTTGAACAGATCACGCACACGGCTGGCCCCGACGCCGACAAACATCTCGACAAAGTCACTGCCGGCAATGCTGAAAAACGGCACATCCGCTTCACCGGCAATGGCCTTCGCCAGCAGCGTTTTACCGCACCCGGGAGGGCCGACCAACAGCACACCGCGTGGAATGCGTCCGCCCAGTTTTTTAAACTTTTTGGGATTCTTCAAAAACTCGATCAGCTCGGTGACTTCGTCCTTGGCCTCTTCGATCCCCGCAACATTATCAAATGTCACCTTGGTGCCCTTGCCCTGCAGACGGTGCTTGCTGCGGCCGAAATTCATCAGCATCCCGCCGCCGCCCTTCATGTTCCGCATAAATACAAAGTACACCAGTGCCACAATCAGCACGATCGGCAGCAGATTCACCAGGATCGGCACCAGCAGGCTCGGCTGCGTAAAGTCAGCCGCGACGCCGTTGTCCTTGAGCCAGTCCGTATAGTTGTCACGCACCATCTCCGGGTCAAAATTGACCTCAAAGACTTTGGCCGTCCCTTCACCAAGGAACTTCACCGCACGCTCGCTCAACTCGCCTTTGATTTTGCCGTCATTATTATTAATGACCACCGATTCAACATAGCCCTTAACGACATAGTCCTCGAACTCCGAGAACTTCAGACTCTGCACGCGGTTCATCTTCGACAGCGACATCAGCAGCGTCATAACGACCAGCCCCACTAACAGCCACGTAAACGGGCCGCGATTGTACTTGGGCAATGGAACTTTCGGCCCTTGCGGACCGTTTTTCTGAGGGGTTTGAGGTTTGTTTACCATGAAATAATATGTTCCTGTTTATTCAATAAAATAAGTTCATCAAAAACCGCAACGATCGGCGGTCATCTAATAAAGTGTTTACCACGGCGTTTCCATTAACTCGACCACTTTCTGCGCCGCATCGTTCACCGCCCGGCTGACGGCATAATTTTGCGTTTGCCCCAGTTGCGATGAATAACTGGCCGCACCTTGAACCTGCACGGCGTCAACCAGGACCTCGCCGGTTTTCAGATTCTTCCAGGTGACCGTCACCGTCGTCAGCGCTTCGCGTTCCAGCGCCGAACCGGTATAGCGGTCACCCGACAGCACACCCATGCTGATCCCCAAACGCCCGCTCAAAATCGTATCGGCGACCTCGCGGTCCGAAATAATCTTATACGGCGTATGTGATTCGATACGCTTGCAAATCGCATCGGTCAACTCATATTCATACCCGCGACGAAAACTGCCCGTGTCAAACATCTCGACATAGACACTCGTCACATCATCCGGGTACAGCCAGCTATTCTGATACCCGCCGCCGCAACCGTTCAACGGAACCAGCAAAGCAGTCACAGCCGTCAACAAACCAATTGAAAGTAATTGTGTTTTCACATTCAGCATCCTTATAATGACACAATCGAATTTTGCATTATATCGTCCGTCCGGTTGACAAATGACATTCCCACAACATCTTTCATTTCCGTGACATTTGTCATTCCCGCGAAGGCGGGAATCCAGAATAAAACAGCTATCCGCCAATAGCGGATTCCTAAATTTTAATTTTTACACTTAGATCTTTAAACTATTGTTTCACGTCTTCGCCCAGAATATCCGGCGACATCTCACTGGTATCTCCGTCTTCCGGCAGGACTTTATCAAACAATCCCTCGATTCCGAACCAGCTATCCAAAAACAGGTTCGTGACATCAAACATCTTCCGCACCCGCGTTGCCTTGTAGGTCGGCGGCGCGTCCGGAGCCCGTCGAATACGCACCATATCGGCGGCCTTGCTGCCCGGCCAGTCGGCAAGTACCTTGTCATAGTACATCTTTGCCGCGTCGGGCTTGTCGGTTCGCTCATAATAAAAACCCAGCTCATATTGCTTGTACGCAAGCTGCTCGGTGATCAATGCCAGTTCGCCGGCAATATTAAGCTCTTCGGCCAGGGCCGGATACCGCCCGGTAAAATCCTCATAATAGCTGCGGGCACTTTCCAGAACCGCCGCATCATATTGTGCGCCGCTATACGAAGCGTGCAGTTCCTGAGCCATCCGCAGCAACGCCTGCTTGCCGGTTTCCCCCGTCGGCCAGCGGGTCGCGATTTCTGCCCAAGTCTGATACGCCTCAAAATACTTGTTTTTTTGCTCCTGGGCCCGTGCCAGCGACGTCAACGCTCGCAGCGCCAGCGGCGAATGCCCCTCGCGGTCGGCAATGTCCCAGATAATATTGACGCCGTCATCAAACGCCGGCAGCTTCAAAATCTTGATAAATCGGCGTTTTTCGCCCTGCAAATAGGCCACACCAATCGAAAAATACCGTTCCATCGCCACCGGGTACAGCAGACTTTCCGGGTACGAATTGACAAACTTCTTATATTCCACTGCCGCCTTGTGCCAGACCGAGTCAGCGTAAAACTGCTCAGCGGCGATAAACGCGTCAACCTCCTCGCCCGCAAGCTGCGGAAAATCAACCTTCAACTGCTCCAGGGCCGCAATCACTTCCGCACTGCTGCCGGAAAGAAGCTGCTGTTTGACCTTCGAAATCGCCAGCAGATACTCGCCCTCCGGCGAATCAGCCACATTTTGAAAACCAGACTCAGCGTCCAGATGATACGTCTCCGCACCGCAAACACCGGCCAAAACACCCAAAACCGCGATTAAAACCCATCCCTGTCTATTCATAACTCTTTTCCTACAATAAAGTTAAACCTATACCCCTCGCTCAGTTCTTCCATAAATAAAGCCTCGGCCAAAGGCCGAATCTACACTTTTGCACTTTACATTTTGATCTTTAATTTGACTATTATATCCGCTTATCAAATACATGCAAACGAACTTTATCCCTTTTCTAACCCCAAATAATGACATGAAATCCCCCCTTAACCCTCATCACCCCCGCTGGAGGAGGTTATTGAAAATTCTCATGATGCCCCTAAGATCGAAAATCTCCCGCTCCCACGTCTGCGTAAGTCCAAAAAAATCCTCAATCAGGCACAGCAATCGTCCACACAGTCCAGCACTAAGAGAAAAATGACAAGACCGATTCAATCACCTCAACCAATCGTCCGCCATCGCCGCCAGATCCCCCAGCCCGACATCCCCGCTGCCGTCGATATCCGCCAAGCCGCAATCGGTGCCGGTATCGCAGCCATCCAGCCCCCAGTACTGCGACAAATACGCAACATCCGCCATATTGACCCCAAACAACCCCGCCACATCGCTGCTCAAAACCGCCTGCCACGCCAGCCGGGGATAATCCTGTCCTTCTCGGTGCATGATCCAATCCGACACAAAGTTCCAGCCGGCAAACGTATTTTGCACAAACAACTCTGCTGTATGTTTTCCAATCGCGCCATAATTATCACTGCCGGAACTTCCAATCCCGGACGTATCCACATCCCAAAAGCTGTTAACGACATTGGCAAATCCGTCGTATCCGACCAACCCCCCGACATTACTGCCCGAAACAGTCACCGGGCCGGTCGAATAACAGTTTGAAATACTCCCCGCGTCGACCAAACCCCCATTGCTCCCAACTAAACCGCCGACAAACGACTCACCGCAGGTCGCCCCTGTGGCATAGCAATTGTGAATCACGCCATGGGCACCGTTCAACCCCACTAAACCGCCAATTCCAAACTTTATGCCGCGAACAAAGCAGCGTGAATAACATCCGGTGAGAGTCCCGCCGCTGTCGGTTGAGCCCGACAAACCACCCACATAGCTATATCCATCAACGGACCCCGTGGAATAACAGCGTGACACGGTGCCGGAAAAAAGGGTGCCTGTCAGCCCCCCCACGTAATGTGAATAACCGCCGCCACGGACGGAGCCGATGGAGTAGCAGTTTGAAACCCTGCCGGAAATAATGGAAGCCGCCAACGCCCCCGCAATATGTGAAGAATCTCCGCCAATGATAGTGGCCTGTTCAATACCAAGGTTTTGAACCTGTGCATCAGGGCCTTCAATCAAGCCAAAGAGACCTAAATTACAATGATTAAACCCAGCCGTATCAATGGTAAGGTTTTGAACGGCAAAACCGCCGCCGTCAAAAACGCCTTGAAAAGATTCACCTTGATACAAAGGGTCGATTTCCGTATCCGGAGCGATGACAGCCGTGTCGTATGTCCGACCCGAAAGATCAATATCCGTCATCAATCGCGTATGGACACCACTGGCCCAATACATCCCCGCATTCAAGGGATCGGCGAACGCATCAAAGTCCGACAAATCTTCAATCAGGTAGGGATGCTCGGCTGAACCATCCTCAAAATCCTCCGCAACCTCCCAGGCAAAAGAAGGATACGCCAACATCACCCAGATCTCATCAAAATCCCAGCCAACAAAGGTGCTTTGAGTCTGCATCTGCAGCGTTGTCTTACCTTCCGTAACGCCGCCGATACTGTAAACAGGAGAATAACTCCCGCTGTTAAACACATGATAAGCAATCGTTGTGCCGCTTGTTTCAATATCCCAATAACACCGGTGGGTCGTAATATCAGAATGATTAACACCGCAGAACCCCGCGTAAGTTCCACCCCCTGTAACAGCTCCCGCCGAATAACAGTTTAACAGCGTCCCCTCGCTCTCTCCACAAAAACCACTCACATCCTTGGATCCAATCGCCCCCTGTACCGCGCCCGTCGCATAGCAGTCATTGACCTGTCCCGCATTCACTCCGCAAAAACCGCCCGCCTGTAAATCACCGATGACAGCGCAGGAAGAAGAACACTCACGGACACTCACACCGGTACCAATACCGCCGGCCAGTCCCCCAACGTGGGAATATCCCTGAATAGAACCCGTCGAATAACAGCGTTCCACCTGTCCCGAAAGAATCGATCCCGCCAGGCCGCCGGCGTAATCGACCAAGCCGGCATTACTAATCGTGATGTTTTTAATGCCCAGACGGCGAATCTCTGAACCATCGCCGTCGACCAGACCAAACAGACCGAGATGATCGATAGCAACGCCATCCGCATCAATGGTTAGATTCTGGATGGCAAAATCGTTCCCATCAAAAACCCCGGCATACTGTTCGATAACAGCACGGCTGTATGTCCGGCTCGACAGATCAATATCAGCCATCAAACGCGTATGAACACCGCTCGACCAATATTTCACCGCATGAGCGGAATCCGCAAAATCATCAAAATCCGACAGGTTTCGGATTAAGTAAGGATCGTGCGACGAACCGTCAGCAACTTCAGACAGATCCTGCCATTGCAAAACAGCAAAAACATCCATCCCCCACGTTGCGGCAAAATCCCAGCCGGCAAACGTTTCTTGTAATTGCAGTTGCGCCGTCGTCACTCCCTCAGCAATCCCCGGCGTGCTGTAATAAGCCTGATACGTATAATTCGGATAAACGCCCCCGATCCGCACCGTATACCCAACCGTCCGGCCGCTGGATTCTACATCCCAGTAACACCGGTAAATAGTACTCATGCCGTAATTGGCGCCGGACAGCCCTCCCGCAGCTTCATTACCCGTAACAGCACCCCGGCTGTAACATTCCTCGATCGCGCCCGTATTCGCACCGCACAAACCGCCCACTTCATACGAATATTCATCCCCTTCCACAGACCCCGTCGAATAACTGGTATCAATCCGGTCGGTGTTCTGACCGCATAAGCCCCCGACGACATTGTCCCCGACAGCCGCCCCCGCGGCATAACATCCGCTGATCCAGTTCTCATTGAGTCCGCACAAACCGCCGAGACACTCATAACCGGACACATTACCGGTTGCGTAACTGTCGCTGATCACACCGTTATCACTATTCCATCCGCACAAACCGCCCAGCCCCACGGAGTCATTCGGGAAGTCTTCTGGTTCGGTCACCGGGCCCTTACTATAACAGTTTAAAAGCACCCCTGTGTTATGACCGCACAAGCCGCCGGTCCATTCATTCCCAATCACATTTAAAAGGGCATGACATCCGCTAATCGTGCCGGAGTTTTCTCCGCACACGCCGCCGGTATAGATGATGCCGGAAACAGTCCCGATATTCACAGAACAATCTGTAATCGTACCACCATCGTTGAAGCCGCATAAACCGCCAACATAGGAATTGTACGTATTACCGGAAATGTCAACATTCACCAATCCGAGGTTTTTAATCTCACCGGCGGAATCAACCAATCCAAATAATCCGATAAAACGGTCGCCCGGACAGGAAATCGATAGGTTGGTAATTTCAGCGTCATTACCGTCAAATGTCCCGCTAAAGGATGTGCCCACCAAGCCGTCCGGCGCGATAACCGCAGTGGGATACACTCGGCCAGAAAGATCGAGATCGGTCATCAGTTGGGTATGTGCCCCGGCGATCCAATAGAGTGCGGCGTAGCCCGGATCGGCAAACCGGTCAAAATCGACCATATCTTCAATCAGGTAGGGATAATCGGCCGACCCGTCCGTCAGCGGCTCCGTACCCGCGCCCATATCACCGTCAAAAGACCACGAAACAGTCGATAAAATCAGAACCAGCCCAAAAAAAATATACCGCATAGAAAATACTCCTTCAACACGTCGAAAAACGATCAAAATCTCCTTACAAGGCCCGCAATTATACCATAAACATCTAAAATTATCAACAACTCCTTTATGTCCCCGTTGCACTTATAGTTGAATTCGGCCCGGTCAAAAAATTGAAAAAAGTTTGACATATATCAAATCTATGCTATAATACTCAAAATTAGATAACATGCTAAAAAGGAGTTTTCAAGTCGAATAAGCAATCGTCATTAATCAATCATCAATTCAAACCGGAGCTTAAAAACAGAAGGAATAATCATATCTCAAGCCTCACTGAGGAAGTAAATAAGGAGCAATTCAACCCCTGAAGACTGAGGCCTGGAGACAAAAGACTGAAACAAAAAGAAGGAGCAAATCATGTATTTCTGTCATTCCGACCGAAGTGGCCTGTCCCGAGCAACGTCGAGGGAAGAAATCTTTTTAAACAGCCATCGGCAACGCCGATTCCACATTCTTATATCCCTGTATTCATATATTCCTGCATTCTTTATGAAATCCCTTCATGTTCTTCGTACACTTCATGGAAAATTTGTGACAATCTGTGTTAATTTGTGGCTAAAAATGAATGCAACACTCGGCCCCCTTAATACGCAAAACAAACCCATTTTCAAATCAAGCAAAATCGCCATAAGTCTTTTCAGGAAAAGAACTCAAGCCTCAAGTCTCAAGCCTCGGACCTCAAAAAACAAACCCATTCAAACCCATTTGAATAAGACGAAATCTGTGACAATCTGTCAGCATAGGTGGAAAAATTGTGGTGGCATGATAAACAAATTGGGTTCAGCTTTGGACAACTTTGACGCCATTTGGGCGCAGTTTTGGTACACTTTGGCACCGTTTAATCTCAGTAATGAACCCAAATGCCCCACAAAAAACAGTGTTGATAGCCAAAGAATAAACATTCCGTGTATTTCCGTGGCTTCCGTGGTTAAAAATAAAAATCCTCGGTTACTTTTGACCCGCCAAAATGGCTTTGACCGCATCCAGCGTTTTTTGCGTGGCACCCTGGTTGGCACGGATGACTTTTTGGCCGTTTTGGGCGATTTTTCGGGCATAATCGCTATCTGTCAGGCACTGGCGTGTTTTCTCGAAAAGCGCGTTTTCATCGCTGACCTCAATCGCCCCCTCACCGGCCAGCAGCACTTCAACGGTCTGCTTGAAGTTAAACGTATGCGGCCCGAACAGTGTACATTTGCCCATCGCCGTCGGCTCCATCATATCCGAACCGCCCATCGGCACCAGCGTCCGGCCGACAAACACCACCGTCGCCAGCGAATAAAATTTCTTCAAATCCCCCATCGTATCGCCCAAAATCACCGTGGGCTTGCCGGTGGTCTCGGTATCGTTTTCCTTCAGCGCACGGTATCGTACATACCCGAATCCCGCCGCATCGATCAGCGCCGCGACTTCCTCGAACCGCTCGGGCTTTCGCGGCACAATCGCCAGCCGCAAATCCTCCAGCCCGCCCGCCGACTTGAGTTTCGCAAACGCATCCAGCACCATCTTTTCCTCGCCGGGCCCCGTCCCGCCGGCCAGCCACAGCCGCTCAGAACCCAGGTTAACCTGCCGAGCCAACCGGTCCGCCCCCTCCACAGCCCCGTCGGTCTGGGCAGTGTCATATTTCAGCGAACTAGTCACCAGCACCTTCTCCGGTGCGCATCCCAAAGCAACAAACCGTTCGGCATATTCCGTCGTTTGCGCCAGCACGCGCGTCACCCGGCCGAACATCTTCGCAATCAAAAAACGCACCTTCATATATTTTGGAAAGCTTTTGTCACTGAGCCGACCGTTGACTACCACCAGCGGCACATTCTGTGCATTGGCAATCGCCGCCATATTCGGCCAGACCTCCAGCTCCATCAGCAGCACAATCCCCGGGCCAAGCCGCTTAAACGCCCGCGACATTACCCACGACAGATCGAACGGAAAATAGAAGACCGAATAATCATTTCCGTAAATTGCCTGCGCCCGCGCCAGCCCGGTATCCGTCGTCGAAGAAATCACCACCTCATAATCCGGCATTTGCACCGCAAGCTGATCGACCAGCGTGCGGGTCGCGTTCACCTCGCCGACACTGACCGCATGAATCCAAATACACGGTTTGTCCGGATACCTGCGGCTGATGTTGCCCAAACGCTGACCCCAACCACCCCGATAGCGGTCATGGCACAGCATCCGGTAAAAAATTTTCGGGCTGTACAGTACAATTCCTATGATATATAGAATGTTTATAACGTATCGCATGGCTCACCTGTTTACATTTTATGGTGCGATCAGTGTAGTCCATAACCTCCAAACTGTCAATCAGTTAGCCGTCCTCAAGTGAATATCACATCGAACACCTGATTTTTTCTATAATGTGTAGATGTATACCCTTATTCATAACTAACCCTACCCGCCTACTAGAAATTAGGTAGTTTCCGAAGTTATCTATAGGCAAGAATCCTCCGAGATGTATCAGCGGGCTTATGTGGCAGAACTGTTTGATCTGTCAGCAGAAAAAAATTAAGGGCATCAGAAGATGAAAGAAGTCAGAAGAATGAGCTTTTTCGACTAGCACTTTCATAACCAACATCTCACGATGCCTATGCGCGCCAATTTCTCGTGTGAGCCGTTGGCCGGCTAAGCAATGCTAATCTATACAGAAAGGGCTGTATATGTCTAAGAGGATGACCATCAACAAAAAGCTCAGTTTAGGCTATCTCTGTATTTTAATTGTCCTGTTGATTTGCGGAGTCACATCATTTTTAGGCATCCGTGGAATCGTCGGCAATGCCCAGGAAGTTATTTACGGCAATACCCTGGACGGCATTATGGCTCAAAAGGAGGTGGACCATCTGAACTGGGTCAATTGCGTCAGCGCTTTGCTCAATGATGAAAATACCACGGAGCTGAAGGTTCAAACCAATGATCACAAATGCGGCTTTGGGCAATGGCTGTACAGCGACACACGCCAGGAAGCCGAACAGAATGTTCCGCAACTGGCGGACATCCTCAAGCAGATCGAACAACCGCATAGAGACCTGCATCAGAGTGCAATTGCCATCAGTGACGTCTTTGTTCAGGCAGACGCCAAGGTGCCGGGCATTATTTCTGACCGGAAGATCGATCACTTGAACTGGGCAAGCAGTATTCGTGATACCATCCTGAATAACGACGAGAAAATTACCGTCCAAACCGATCCGGCGAAATGCAAACTGGGCAAATGGATTCAGAGTGAGCAAGCCCACCATCTGTATGAGCACAGCAGTGATGCATTCAAAGCGGAATGGGCCAAGATGATCACATCTCATGAGACATTGCATCACAGTGCCAAATCGCTGGCCGAGACATATGCTCCGGTTCACCGCGGCCTTGAGTCGTTGATTCTCAGCCGTCTTATTGATCACCAGCGATGGACCCAACATGTTTCTCAGGCCATTTTGGAAGGGACCCCGGAGATCGGAGTGCAACTGGATCATACGCAATGCGCCTACGGAAAATTTTTGGCCTCACCGGAGTTTTCAACGTATGCCGCCACTTTTCCGGAACTGGCAGAGATGGCGACAGCGACTTACGAACCGCACCAAAAACTTCATGAATCTGCGGGCGCTATTTCGCAAGCACTGGCCAAAGCCGAAGGCGGCAAAGCAGAAGCTGAAAGCATCTTCAACGAAATAACGCTTTCTCAACTGGCCATTATCAGCGACCATTTCCATAAGGTGATCGAAGCGGAACAGCTTTTAGCCGATCGGCAGGAAAAAACATTAGCCTTATTTGATGCTGAAACATTGCCGGCGCTGCACAGTACCCTTGGATCTCTGAACACGATGTACACGATCGCAGAAAATGATCTGGAAGGCATGCGAACGGCGAACCAAATCTACGCCACTCAAACAAAACCCAACCTGGAAAAAGTCCAAGCGGCCCTCGGGGAAGCGCGTGCCTGTGTCAAAGATCATATCATGACTCAGGAAGCGATGCTTGCGGCGGCACGGATGACGAATCGAAGCATTGGTATCTTAGTGTGTGTCGGCGTTGCACTGGGCATTGTGCTGTCGATTGTCATCGGTCGGAATATCATTCGGACGCTGGTTCAAATCATCTACTCACTGTCGGAAGGTTCCGAGCAAGTGTCCACGGCTGCGGATCAAATTTCCTGTGCCAGCCAGCAGCTTGCCGAGGTGTCCTCCGAACAAGCGGCAACCATGGAAGAGATTTCCAGCTCACTCGAAGAGATTCACACCAAGAGTCTTGAAAGCACTGAAATGACGAAAGGCGCCGAACAGTTGATGAATATGAACATTGAGAAGTCGGGCCAATCCTTAAAGTCGATCGTCGAGATGACCCGCCGCATGGGACAGATTCAGGAAGACAGCGGCGAAATGCTCAAAATCATGAAAGTCATCGACGAAATCGCGTTCCAGACGAACCTCCTGGCGCTGAACGCCGCGGTGGAAGCAGCCCGCGCGGGTGAACACGGAAAAGGCTTTGCCGTCGTCGCCGATGAAGTGCGTAATCTTGCCTTGCGTGCAGCCGACGCCGCAAAGAACACCCAGCTTATCCTGGACAATACCGTGGAACGGATCAATCAAACCACGAGTGCCATCAAAGGAATCAACGATAATTTCGAAGGCATTGTCGAATCGGCAACAGTCCTCGGTGAAAAGACCTCCGCGATTACCAATGCCAGCAATGAAGTAACATCGGGTGTCACGCAGATCACGGAAGCCACGAACCAGATATCGATTACCACTCAAAACGTGGCCGCCAATTCGGAAGAATCGGCCAGTGCCGCCGAAGAACTCAACGTCCAGGCCGTTTCTCTATCGGAAGCGGTCGCCGTCCTGGTGGCAATGGTCGGTGGAACATCACAAACCCGACCCACGGGCAAACCGCGATCGAGGCAAACACCTTCGGTCACCGACGAGCTTTTTGAAATCGACAGTGACTCGATAAGTCCCATATCCTATGACGTTATCGAAGACACTGTGGCGACGTCGAAATAACAACTACTAAAACCAAATAAAGGGATAAGACGATGACAACAGACAATCAAACAATGGCACAATCTTCAGACATTCGAGTCTCTCAAACCGGTCACAGCGTGACCTTCCATGTCAGCGGTGTTGTGGACGAACACGGTTCGGCGGCCCTGAAGACCAGTTTTGAAGGCATCACGGTCAATGGCCTGGACGAAGTCGTTTTCGACTTCCAGAATGTCAGTTATATTGGCAGTGCCGGCCTGGGCAAATTATTACTGTTCTACAAAAAGCTTTCGATTGAAAACGTCAACATGCGAGTCAATACTGTCGCCGGAACAGTTCGTGATATTTTAATGGAGTTGAAGCTGAATACGCTTTTTACAATCAACTAAATGCAGATTTCCTGTGAAAAGGACGTCCTTTTTCACATAAGGCAACCTGCGGTGAACGACTGACGGGAAAAAGTCGATGACTCCGAAACGAAAAGCAACGTTGTCAGTGATGCTCATTATCCTTGGGCTATCGGGTATTTTTCTATACCAAAAAAACACGCTCTACCAGGAAAATCTAAACCAATCAATGCAGCAGAACATTGATGAGACCCGGCTGTTAGTCGATCACAATCTGACATTCTCCAAAACACTCTTTCGGGCACAGCTGCAGCATTTGACGAGCCATCATCATGAAATCCTCGATGCTTTTTCTCATCGTGACAGAGAAAAACTGTACACGGACACCATTCCCGTCTTTGAAGCATTAAAAGAGCTCTTTCCCGAGCTTTCGAATATGCATTTCCATCTGCCTGACGGACACTCATTTTTACGGGTACATCGTCGGAATGAGTACGGGGATGACCTGACCTTCAAACGTCCCATGATCGCTCAAATGCATCTTGACCATCAACCCAAAAACGGCTACGAAATCGGCGTTCACGGATTGTATTATCGAATCGCCGAGCCGATCCTCGTTGACGGTCAATATATCGGGGCCCTGGAACTGGGATTTCAGCCCCAGGTTCTGCTGCATGATATCGAATCGATTCTGGGCATCGAGGTGGGTCTGTTTCTACCGGTGGATGCGGGATCGAAAAATGCCTTCACATCGCCGAAGTTCACCGTTTTTAACTGTCAGAACTCCCCGGTCTTCAGTACCATCATCGACCCTGCAACAGATTTGGTAGCGTCTCGTAAAATCAACTGGAACGGGACGCATTTTCTCTTTTACCAAGCCAGTGTTATCCGGGACTTTCGAGGCCAAACAGCCGGATACCTGGTCATCGCCCAGGATATCGAAAAGCAGATCAGCGAGCAGCGTCGGTTTGTGCTGTCATCCTGCCTGATCACGTTGATTCTGGTGATTGCGGCCTATATGGTCCTTCATCTGACGTTTGGCCTGATGATTCAGAAAATTATTTCACTGAATCAATCTCTGGAACAGAAAGTCAAAGCCCGCACACGGGATCTTTGGGCCTCTAAGAAAAACACTGAACATGCCATGGCCGAACTGCAGCAGATTTTCAATACCGCCGCCGGCGGGATGAGAGTGCTGGATAAAAATTTTCGCACCATTAAAATCAACAAAACATTCGAAAAGATGATTGGTCTGCCTGAAAAGGAAATTATCGGCACTCCGTGCTATGAACTATTCACCGGTGAGCTCTGTCACACAGAGGATTGCACGTTAAAACGCATCCTCAACGGGGTCGAACATATTGAACTCAAAAGCGAAAAAAAGCGTCAGGACGGAACCCGCATTCCCTGCCTGTTAACGGCGACTCCCTTCCGGTCGCCGGACGGTGAATTGCTGGGTATTATCGAAGACTTTAAAGACATCACCCCCATCGAAAATCTGCTGGATCAGCAAAAAATCAATATTGAACTGGCTCAACGTGTCTTGAGCCTGGTTAATTCCAACATCCATCGTTATACGCCGATTAATGAGTCAACCGCCCTGTTTTCCGACTATCTGTTTGCCACCTGTAACATTGCCGGCGGCGATCATTGTTTTGTCCGAAAATTCGGTCCCCAGGCCGAACATCCAAACGGACGAACCGTCATCAGCCTCAAAGACCAATCCGGGCACGAAGTAAACTGTGTGCTGAAAAGTATTGCGACGGACATTCTGCATAATATCATCCTTCATGCTTCGGATTGCAGTCGCCTGGAATGCGAGGTCAACAAGCTGAATCGTGACTTATGCGCATCGGGGATGTTTAACGATGATGAATTTATTACAGCAATTCATGTTGAGGTCGACCATGCCACCATGATGATGCGGTATATTTCCTGCGGGCATCCTCCGTTTGTCTTAATTCGCAACGGGCAGATCTCATTGCTGCCGGATGAATCGGGACAGGGTCACTCTCTGCCGCTGGCAGTAGCCAACCAGGTATCCTATACTGCAGCGGAATTGCAGCTTCAAGTCGGCGACCAGCTCGTTTTCTACACAGACGGTCTCACCGATATGCCGCTGCAACATACAGGCCGCGTGATCGCGCCCGAAACACTCAGAGACATTATCGCCGGAATCCATCGAAATGACGACT
This sequence comes from Anaerohalosphaeraceae bacterium, assembly GCA_963675155.1. Taxonomy (GTDB): domain Bacteria; phylum Planctomycetota; class Phycisphaerae; order Sedimentisphaerales; family Anaerohalosphaeraceae; genus 4572-13. Next base: position 4,884,581 of record OY775912.1, read on the forward strand.
CACTGCATGTGTCTGAGCTGATCAATGAATTATACCGTGAAATCGCGCAGCGGTGCGGTGAAACAATGATTCCCTTCCGAAAAAATACGTCCCAAGATGATATCACCCTGCTGGGCCTTGAAGTGGAAAACACAAGCGCCGATGAAACACGTCAACTTTATATCAAGAATATTGACGATTTCACCGCACATATCGGAACACTGCATTCGGCCATTCTGGCTCAAACGATTGAAAAGAATTTTGTCATCGCACCGCACTTGATTTGGGCCGCGCTGGAAGAATCGATTATGAATGCCTGGAAGCATGGACACGGCTGTGACGCGGAGAAACCCATTGAGATTCGATGGCGGTTCGGCAACGACCTGCACCTTGAAGTCATTGATCAGGGCAGCGGCTTTGACTATCATGACACGACTAACCCGTTGACTCAGGAAAATCTTCTGAAAGAATCCGGCCGCGGCCTCTATATGATTCGATTGTATGCCGATACGGTTACCTGGGGCCATGGCGGTCGTCACATTACGATGTCATTTAAGCCCACCGCGCCATGGGACCGCCGGGCAGGCCTTCGCGGGCGGCATTTAAACCCGCTGGATATCTGGAATCCCGGCTCATCGGCGACAAGGGAACCAAACACTCCATAAGTGACGACACTATCAACAGTTAAGAAGTTAACTACGGGATTTTGTGTTGACAAACCGATACGGACGAAGTATAAGAACACCGTTAGCAGAGAATCGCACCGCAGCACGTGCGATTGCGATGTCCCCGTAGCTCAATTGGATAGAGTGTTGGCCTCCGAAGCCAAAGGTTGCAGGTTCGAATCCCGCCGGGGACGGTAATGTAAAGTAAGATGAATAGGTACTTTACGTACATCTACCTGCCCGGCGAGCGCGGCCATTCTTTTTACAATTCCCTTCATGTCGATTCGTCTTTTCTAGAGAATGAAACGCTTATTAACACTACAGGTTGATCTGCCATTCCAGAATACCACCGGAGTAATTTTCTGGCAGGGTCAATTCCACTCGCAACGATGTGGTCGTTACTTCGTCAAATGTGATTTCATTGAACTGGTCAGTCACGGTTCCATAGGTATCCGACGTGTTCACTTCAATCCAAGCCCCGCCGTCCCAATACATTAAACGCCAGCTTGCTGGAACCCGGCATTCGCCGATACCGGTATCATCAAACCAATAGAGCCCCGCCGTTGAAACAGCCATCGGCTGCTCAAAGGTATACTGCACCCATTCGGTCGTGCCCTTATGGTCCCAGAAAGTCAACCGCGGTATAGACTCGTCGCCCGAATCGGCCGGCAGAATCTGATCGCACATGGCAATCACCGTATCGGATCCATTGCAATGGGAAGCGGTCGGACTATAATTCAACGGGGCAATCCATTGATTCGCATCGGGGCCGTCGCCGATGACCGGAAACGCACTGATCCGCAGCCGCGCCGCGCCCATGGGCAGCAGTGTTACCGTTTCATCGAGTTCGGTCGATTTCGTGGGACTGTCCTGCAGAATGCCGCACAAGCCGTCTGAATCCATCGTCCATTCGGGAATCTTCCGCCCCCGGGCCTGTATCTCAATCGGCACCGACCCCGGTGTAAACGGAAAATCATCCGCGGGCCATGCCTTCTGAACAATCGTAAAGGAATCGGTCGGTGTTGTTTCATCCAGCAGCAGACCGTAGTTCCATGCGCTGTTGGGATGTATTTCGAACGCCGGCCACAGCGACGTGTCCAGTGTTGACTGCCACTGGGAATCGCCCAACGCAGTCGTCGTGCTGTCATACGGAATGTTTTGCTCGTCAATCTTCAGCGAGAATGTCAGTGGACCGTAATCGACGCTGACACTATTGTGGTTGGCCGTCCAGGTACGAATCTTGATCTGCATCGGCAGATCGAGCGTCACGGTATCGCCGTCGCTCCAGATTCGCTTGATCTTAATATATTTGCCCGACTGGGCGGCTAAAGATATGGCATCGCCATTAACCCGCACCGAGGCATTTTCGCACCAGTTCGGTATCCGCATGTAGAACGGAAAGGCAACCGGATTGCCGGTGGTCACGGTGAATCGCACCTGCTCTTCAAACGGATAGCGGGTATCGGCGGTGATGCTGACATCGACACCGTCGCCGACGGTCACTGTCACAGCACTGGCCGAATACATCGCGGCACAAACACCGTTGTCCGGGGTGGCCATAAACAAATGCTCGGTAAAGTACGGCCAACCGTGCGAGTGGTTGTGCTGACAACAGCGATGACTCAGCGGGTTCATCATCAGGAAGGCACCTCCATTTTGGATGCCGGGGGCGTGATTGAGCCGGTCGGTCAAGACCATATTGGGTGCGGTAAAGTAACGCAGCGACTTAAAGTCCGGCATCGTTGCGGCCGGATAGGTATTAAACGCCAGTTCTTCGCAGTGATCGGCCCAGAAGGTATCACCGGTAATGCCCATCAGCAGTTCATCAGACAGCATCTGCTCGACAATGCCGCAGGTTTCGATGGCCTGATGCGGATCGTCGTAGCCTGTGCGGCAGTTTTCATCGGAGCCGAACATGCCACCGGGAACCTGCCCGTACTGATCACGGATAATGTTGAAATCATCGTAGGTCGCCTGGAGGTCCGCCGGGTCTTTGGTCTGCAGGTAGTATGTCGCCGGCTCGCGGAAGCCCTGGGCGATGTTCACATTGTGCCAGTTCGGCAGTGTCCCACTCTGTTTCCAATCGGCCGTGTTACGATGCATCTTTTCGGCCAGATCCAGCAGCCATGCATCGCCGGTGCGGTTATACAGCCAATAGATACTGTAAAGATTGTCGCCGCCGCGGAGCCACTGCCAATAACCGGTCAGCATTTCCGAATCCGGAACCGTTAACTGGTAGCTGAAATAATCGGTCATCAAATCAATGACCCGCTGATCGCCGGAATACTCATAGTAAGACTGCAAACAGAAAAGCATCACCATATTGGCCCAGTAATCGCGGCCGCCATCGACATAATACAGCGGTCCGAAATCACCATTAGCATGTTGGCCGTTTAATACACCTTCAATCCAAACCATGGCTTCATCCACCATATCCGCATCGTCGAGGATGTAACCGATATTCGCGTAGCCTTTGAGCCAGTACGGAACTTCTTCCCACCCCCATTGACCCTGTCCGTTGGTGGACAGCCAGGCATTGTCGGTTCTCTGCAGCCATGCACTGATTTCCTGCAGATGGCCCGTCATCCCGTCACGTTGACGGTGCAGATATTGCAGCAGCCACCCTTGCGGCTGAACCGCACCCACAGGCATTTTAATTAAGGCGCTTGGCTGCAGCGGCGCACGATTGCTGACATAAAAATCATTTGTGGCTGAAAGGCCGGGCAGATCCACCACCTCCGTTTCAATCGGCGAGTAATCTTCACAATTGAGGCTATAGGGAATCGAACAATGCATCCAGTTCGAGGCAAGAATCGCCAAGTCGGACATGTCCACCCGGCAGTTTTCGTCCAGATCGCCCGGGGCATATCCCCATTGGCCGCAGTCAGTGTCGGCAGCCGCAAAACCGGAAACAACAATAGTGAAAATCAGTAACATATTTTTGAAGGTGTTATTGAATGTGGTCATTCTATCTACTTTCTAAATTGTCCGTTGAAACTATTATTTATCAAACTAAAACAGCAATTCTTGTCATCAGCCGGTTAAAAGCTAATACAGCCGGGGGTATCCGGCAATGTACAATCCATCCAGTACGTTGCCATCTCCACGAGGTCATCAATATTCACCACACAGTTGGTATCAATATCGCCGGGGGCGTATCCCCAATGACCGCAGTCATTGTCACCAATGCTCACGATGATCGCTTCAGGCTGAATAAGATTATAAGACGGATCAGCACTGCTCATCACCGCATCGATCTGCGTGAAATGATTCAGAGCTTCAAATACAGTGTCATCAATCGCCGTGATCGTCACCGTACGGGGTGTCGCCCAGTTGGCATCGGTAAAGACAAGATCGTTATCGCTGAATGTCACCTGATCGACAATGGCCGCGTCTTCGAGTGCAACCGTTACATCATCCAGCGGCTGAAATGCCAGCGACAGTTCGACCTGTTGGGATGTGGGACCTTCTTCCGAGACAACAATGGAGTGCTTATCGATCAGCACTCCATCATCGGGGGTTTCCCAAAACAGAAATTCCTGCGGAGCAAGAGCCGCATCTGAAATGCGAACTTCATCAATCAGGCCCCCGAAATAATCGCCGACCGCTGAATTAAACATTCCACAGAGCAACGTCCAGCTTTCATCATCTGAAACCCTGGCCAGTGCTGTATTGCCGCTGCCCAAACTGACGGTATTATCCAGTTCGTTATTGATATACAAGCTCAGCGTGGCTCCGTCACTAACGGCGGTCAGATGATACCACGTTTGGGCTTGAATGGGCTGCCGGCTATAGAGGCGATGAAAGTCGCCGTCCAAATCTGCAAATGCAATCTGTACCCGGCCATCGGGTATAACCTGGAAATACAACGGTGCCAAGCCGGCGTCTTCGGTGGCAATATTAGACCCGTCGCGACCAAGGAATGTCTGAAAATCTGCAATGCGTTGAACATTTACCGTCGCCTCAATGGTCCATTGCGACGGTGTGACAGTCTGAAGGTCTGCTCCGGCAGGATTGCTCTGAGACGACCAGGTAAAGATGCGTCCGCTGTCTTCAACCGTCGCCACTGCATCGGGACCTGCGGCAATGTTAGCCGATATCTGAGCCGGGCTCAGTGCTGCGTTATAAATACGAAACTCGTCGATCTGGGCGTCCAGATCGGAATCGCCAAACTGAACGGCCGAGCCAAGATAAAATTCGTTGATGATGATCGACCCAAGGTCTTTGCCACCCATGCTCACTGTGGTAAATACGGCTCCGACCGGGTTACCGACCTCGGCGACAGCAATCGTTAATGAATCGGATGTCTCATCCCAGATCGCAGCCATATAGTAGTCAGTACTAACGTCCAATTGTGTACCCTCCGACGAAATTGCATGGACTTCGGAAGAGCCGTCGTTGATTGAACAACTGGGCGTGTACGGCGCCCCACCCCGCCGCGTTGTCATATCCATGTAATTATCATCCTCACCCTGCCCCAGCATCATCAGCTTGTTCCAGTTCGATGACGTGTCCAGACTAAACCATGCTTCCATGGTAATCGTATCAGAGCCATTGATTGTCCCGGCCAATTCGGTTAACGATGCACCGATCGCACTGGCGTTATTGGCCCGCGTACCACCGCCGGGCAGGTCCAGTACGCCGCCGGTCACCGCCGCGGCTCCCGTTAGAATCAAATCAGCCGTCCCAACGGAATCTTCAGCCTGTCCGGGAACATTAAAGCTGTACCGATGCGAGACTTCACTAAATTTTCCGCCTTGCAGGGAGAACTGGTTTGTTTGCCCGGTTGCCGGTATGGTTGACTGGGCAACGGTTGCATTGAATGTCTGACCGGCATGCGTGCTGTCCCAGGCGCAGAGACTATTGCCGCTTCCCGATACATCGTTAATGCCGACCTGGTAGAATGTCTGACCGGCAGTATCCGGCACAACGGCTCCGTCGGGGCCCGCTTCAAATCGCCAGTAAGCAACCGTCGACGCATGGCTTGAAACCGCAGAAAAGACGACGATAAGACCGACCAGAACAACCGCAATCAGCTTGTCACAATACAGATCATTGTTTCTTGCATTCATATTGAACTCTCTATTAATAACCACCCCTATTTTTATTACCTCTTGAATACTAGAAGCCATCCCAAAGCCTCATTTGGTTTGAAAATGGCCCTTTTTGCCTCTGGTCGGTGTCAGGCAAAAGCCGCCTTAGCTTCGGCTAAAGCTGATTCGCCTTCCTTGCCAGAGCCCAAAAAAACTCATTTTCAACCGCAAAGCAGGTTTTGGGATGACTTCTAATTATGATACCATTTTCCGGGTATTCCTGCCCACTTAAAAACAATCCAGCGGACCTGTCGCTATATCTATTGGTTGTGTTGATTTCCAGAAAAACTCCTGATTCTGACCTGCGAATGGGCATCCTCAACAATCGAAATTTCGATCAGCAATATATCACCCCCGATATCTGCATGTGTTGTTTCCAGCACTCATAAAAGCTGCCAGATGTTATACTTTTCGACTACAGGCGCCGCTCCGGATGGAGCGGCGCCTGTAATACCTATGAAATGTATTGTTTATTCGATTCGATTACTTTCCAGCCAATTTTCAGCCAGAACTTTCAGGTCATCCAAATTCACCTGGCAGTCGCCACTCAAGTCGGCCGTGGGATTGCCGCCAACACAGATATAACCGCCCATCACATCGACATACTGCTGAGCGATTTCGGTTGAATTCCGTGCATAGCTGTAGATCTTGACCTCATCAATTGTCGCTGTTGATGTCCCGACCGTTCCGTCGGTGCTTTCAGCACCAAAAACCAACGGAGCAAGATTCGGAGCGTTCCAGCTGACCGGGTTAACATTTTCTAATGTGGTGGTCAGCACTCCGTCAACATACACACGCATGGCATTGGCCGCCGGATCATGCACGCCCACCAACTGGTGCCAGTCATCCACGGGGAAATTAGCACCGAATGCTTCAGACGGGCGAATAGCAAAGACGGAAGATCCTCCATCACTGCGCCCCAGGTAGAATCCTTTACCGACTGCCCAGTCGATTTCACGATCATGCTCTTTAGAGACGACGGTATCCCAAATGGAAGGATTCTGATCCTTCACCCAACAACTGATTGTCATACCCTGCGAGTAGAAGTTAAAGTAATCATTGCTGTCAGCAATCGTCACAATGCGTCCGTCACCAAAGAACTGGTAACCTTGTCCGCCAATTTCCGGCACACCGGCAACAAAATTCGGATCGATCGCGCTGCCGTTATGAGTCGGCGCTCCGCCGGTGACATTATCTGCCAAGTCTCCCTCAAAATCCCAATAGCCGACTAATCGTTCGGTCATAACACGAGCCGTCGCAGACGTATCGGTTTCAGGGCTGCCTGTATTCGAAGCCACACAGTAGTACCAGCCTTCTTTGCTGACATCGTCAATTGTTACCTGAATTGTCGAACCGGTCCCGACATAGGTGTCCGTCACATCAGCCACGGCATCGACTGAACGATACCATGTATAGGTGTCGGTATTTAACGCCGTGGCGCTCAGATCAATCTCGGTCCCTGAAGGGACTGTCTGGCTAACCGGATCTCCCGTCACCACCGGAACCGGCGGTATCGTTGTAAAAGACCAGACACTGCCAGTATGAACAATCGGATATTGCGGATCCACCTGATTCGGCTCAAGTGCATCCACACGCCAGTGGTACGTTTTATCATTTAACAGCGTCACTCCCAGATCCGTTGCCGGATCGACGGTCGTACCGACAATACCCAATACCTGTCCACTGTTGACATTCGGATCGGTGCCGATATAGACGTCATATCCATCCGGCGTATAAGCGATCGGTTCAGTCCAACTCAACTGCTGATCAGTTGGAATCAATGTGCTGCCGTCTTTGGGAGTCGGTCCTTCATCCGGACCGGCCGCAAAGCTGGCTTCGATCTCTGACACGCTCAGTGCGGTGTCATGAATTCGGAATTCGTCAATCTGACCGTTGTAATCACCGTCGCCAAAATGCACAGCCGACCCCAAGTAAAACTCAGTAAAAATGAGCGAAGCCAGATCGTTGCCGCCCAGGCTGACGGTTGCCGTGACTGCACTGGCCAGATTGCCCACTTCTGCCTCATAAATCCTGATCTCATCGGCCGTTTCATCCCATGTACAGGCAATATAATACGCCGTATTGTTGGCAATCGGAGCCCCCGGCGTATTCACTTTGATTTCATCGGCGTTAAATCGATACGAACAACTGCCGACGTTACCGTCATTTCCACGACGCGGCGTAATATCCATATAATTCTGATCCGTTCCGTTACCGGCCATAAACAGCTTGGCCCAATCGGTATTAGAACTCTGCGTGAACCAAAGTTCCATCGTCAATTGGTCGGTTCCGTTGACGGTCGCGCCCAATTCGGTTAAGGCAGCTCCGGTCGCACTGGCATTGTTGGTTCGTGCACCGCCTCCGGGCAGGATCAATACGCCGCCGGCAACAGAGGCCGTACCGTTAATGGTCAAGTCAGCCGTACCGACTGAATCTTCAGCCTGACCGTTGGTGTTAAAGGCATACTGGTGTACCACGGCAGCATTGACGATGCCGTAACACATGAGTACGCCTAGTAACACAACTAAATAAGTTAACTTTTTCATAGAACATCTCCTTAAAAAATCAATCAATCTCTTTCAACCAACGTTCTCGTAAACCTTATACAGGAGAACGGGACAGGCCCGCCCATTTAACCAAAACTTTCGTGTGTATCCGGGCTTCTCACCTCCACCCGAATACACACGTTTAACACTAATTTACAGTCACCGCTATGCCCGCTTCCTTCGGCTGATCAGCAGACTGCCCAACCCAAGAATCGCAAGTGTGGCCGGTTCCGGAACCGGGCCTGCTGCAAAGCTGGCTTCAAGCTCTGACACGCTCAGTGCGGTGTCATGAATTCGGAATTCGTCAATCTGACCGTTGTAGTCGCCATCACCAAAATAGACTGCGGACCCCAGATAAAACTGAGTAAACTCGAGCGAAGCCAGATCGTTGCCGCCCAGGCTGACGGTTGACGTGACTGCACTGGCCAAATTGCCTACTTCGGCCTCATAAATCCTGATCTCATCGGCCGTTTCATCCCATACACACGCGATATAATACGCCGTATTATTGGCAATCGGAGCCCCCGGCGTATTCACCTTGATTTCATCCGGGCCAAAACGATACGAACAACTGCCGACGTTACCGTCATTTCCACGGCGAGGCGTAATGTCCATATAATTCTGTTCGGTGCCGTTACCGGCCATAAACAGCTTGGCCCAATCGGTATTAGAACTCTGCGTGAACCAAAGTTCCATCGTCACCTGGTTGGTTCCGTTGATGGTCGCGCCCAATTCGGTTAATGCAGCACCGGTCGCACTGGCATTGTTGGTTCGTGCACCGCCGCCGGGCAGGACCAATGCGCCGCCGGCAACAGAGGCCGTACCGTTAATGGTCAAGTCAGCCGTGCCGACTGAATCCTCGAGCCCATTGTTAAACGTATACTGATGCACCATTGACGCATTGACAACACCACAGACACACACAAGCAAACTCAACATGACAACCAATTTAAATCTTTTCATCTTTTCACCCTTTCCAAATTAAATTAAACTTTTTCTTTCCATTTCCACACTCCTAATGACTCAACAAAAATTACGTTCAATGTCCGGACCATTGGTATTTTTGTTTCCATCATTCGATATTCAGTTGCGGCTCCGCAAAGATACACCAGTCGCTATCGGTTTGCCGAAGCTTGGGCGTGTCCAGCGGAAATCCCCCATCCGTCGTGATCAGCGTCAGAAAACGATCCGTTTGAGTTAACTGCAATTTAATCTGATCACACGGACCTCGCGTTTTGACATTGCGTTTTTGATAGCGTATCTGCCCATCCACAAGCACCCAGAAATCGGCGTTGCATTCATTGTGGATGCCTTCTTCACTGACTCCTATTTCCGAAGAAAACACCAGGTCGGTTCCTTCCGGAAGTAATTCGCGTATCGAGGCAAGATCAAACGTGATCCCCAGATTCGCGTGCATAAATATCGCGGGGTGATCTGGAAAACCATACTGTACTCCCCGCAAGACCACGGTTGTTTTCTTATCCATCAAGTCCTGATTGACCGTAATATCATCACAAAAAACGCTGTTTGTCGCTGGGCACTCTTCAAACAGATGATCTTGTGAAGTCACAAACTGGGGCTGGGCACCATTCGGCACAAACACACCATCGACATACGGATTCCAGAGAACAGGCACGTATGCATTTGATGTTTCTCTGTCCACATGCTCGCGTTCCGTGGATTCTCCATTGCGCGGATCAATGGAAGCAACGGCACCCCACGTTGAGAATCCATCGCCCCCGCTTGCCAAATTCGCCAGATCGAGCGACTCGCCCCGCCATATCAGGTTACCGTCGGAGGATATTTGCCGGACGAACATTTGCCGACGAACCGGAATATCCTTAATCTGATCCTGGGACGGATCGACACGTAAGGCCTCTCCCCCTACAGCTTGCCGGCTTGATTTGCCCCATCGCCCGTCACCCACTGAAATTGAAGCCCGTCCTTTGAACATATGCAGATCGCTGGTGCCGTCAAAATCAACCTTCAATCCGAATTGGGTCCCAAGATCGACCACGCTGGAACACGGTGTGTCCACGGTAAAGCCAATTGCCTGTTTCGGGACATTTGCAAAAAGTCTGCCGCTATTGAGCGTCATCGTTTCAAGCGTTTTCAATTCAAATTCAGCAGGCCCTTCAATGACCACTTCCGCCCCACTGAAAAATTTGAGTTTAATACAGCCTCTCAATAGATTTCTGACGCCGTCAGCATTACTTAAGCTTGAATCGATATCAACGGGCAATTCCGTATTCGCCCATTTGGCATTCATCGAATCCGTTAGAACAGCAACATTTTCCTGCGTTGCAACCGGAACCAGATTGACATACGCGATCATCAGTAATAAAGCCGCCAATGAGACGATGGCCATAACCAGATTGGCTTTGTTGACCTGTCTTTTTCCGGTGCTGATGGGCATTTTAACGGTCGGCGTCACAATTTCCGGCTTTTTAATCTGCGGCTCGACCTCCTGAGGCAAGGCATGATCTTCATGTTCGGCCATCGCCTTCAAGACCTGACTATACTCTTCTCTGGAGACAAATTCAGTTTCACCGGGGATGTCCACATTCCGGTTTTTCTTCAGCAGACACGAATACAACAAGGTCAACTCAACATACGCATCAATAGCCTGAGGATCGGCTTCAAGACGACTGAAAAGCTCTAAACGCTCCCGATCTGTGATTGAATCATCGAGCTTTCGAAGAATCAGTTCGCTTAAGTCTGCATGGGATCTTGAATCATCCATTTCCCTGCTCCCATGCTGAAAGCGTCATCGTAATACAACGCGACAATGAAATGTGCAATCGGGACATGACTTTATACACCCCGGCGACCGGTTTTTTTAATTCTTCGGCGATTTTTTTGACCGTAAGGCCCTGATGATATCGCCGGTGAATCAATCCGCGATTTTTTTGATCCAGCTTGTTCAAACACAATTCCAGTGCTTTTAAGCGATCCTCCATGGACAAAACCTTTTTGGAAGCAACCTGACTAATCTGCTCCAGAAGTTTTTTATTCACCAAGTCGAAATTGCGTTTCTTGTCGTTGTGATATTCCAGTACTTTGTAACGGGCAATCGCCACACCCCACGCTCCGAAGTTGCTGCCCCGCTGAAAATCTTCAAAACGCTCCAGCATTTTGGTCGCCGTTTCCTGCATGATGTCGTCAGCGTCTCCCGTCCTGGGAACCAATGACAGAATAAAAGCATAGATCGCCCTTTGATTCTCAAGAAAGAGTCGTAAAAACTCTTGATTCAGGTTTTTCTCAGATGTCGAAAAATCCTTGTCCGTCATTGCCTTGGCTGCCTTTTAAAAAACATCATTTTGAACTACCTAACTATGAGATCGTTATCGTAAATTGGACAAAATATTTTGATAATCTTTGGAAAAAGATAATAAATTAATCGGCATTTGAGGGTGCTGTGTTTCTCTTTGTTTGTGTTATTTTTTGTATAACATTGATACGACATCATTTCAGCAAATAATCAAATCAGATATAAAATGTCGTGATTGAATCAAAACAAGCTGGTATTGGCCCGGCATTAAAATAACCTTAACAACTTATGAAATAAGCATTTACATCCGTTCCAAGAAAACGTCGAACCAACGCTCATTTAAACCAAAATAGCAGGATCGACAAAAGTAAAGCGTTGCCCGCACAGACAGAATAATCAGACCCGATGGGTCCGATTAAGGGGGTTTTTCATAATCGCTCTCAAATGTGTTGCTAAATTGGTTTTGTTTGATAAATTAAGAATACTAACAATGAAACCCCATAATTACTTATTAGGCGGCACTTAAAGATTGAGGAGAATTGGAGAACATCAAGGAGCCACCATGGCCAATCATTTAAAAAGTGTAGCATTGTTACACGAAAAATATCCAACAGACAGTCACTATCCCTTTAACTTACCCATTTTCAATCAAACAAAGGGTCTAGAATTTGACACGCCTGTGACCCTGTTCGTCGGGGAAAATGGTACAGGAAAATCAACTTTATTGGAAGCTTTAGCACTCAGCAGCGGTATTCACATCTGGAGGAAACCTGAAGGGGCACGTTATCAAGTCAACCGATACGAAAAACTATTACATCATTGTCTATCGCTGGAATGGTCGAATGGAGAAGTGCCGGGCGCCTATTTTGGGTCAGACATTTTCAAGGATTTCGCCAATACACTGGAGGGATGGGCGGCGTCAGATCCGGGCCAGTTAAAGTATTTTGGTGGTAAATCTTTGGTGACCCAATCGCATGGTCAATCGATCATGTCTTATTTCCGCAGCCGCTACCAGATCAAGGGGCTCTATTTTCTGGATGAACCTGAGACGGCACTGTCCCCGCGAAGCCAATTGGAACTGCTTGATATCATTGGAAAAAATACGCAAGCAGGACATGCCCAGTTTATCATCGCAACGCATTCCCCCATTCTATTGGCCTGCGCAAGGGCTAAGATCTATAGTTTTGATTACGCATCCGTACGCGAAATCGAATACGAAGAAACAGAACACTACCAGATATACAAGAATTTTCTTTTAGATCGAACCAACTATCTATAAGGTCATATTGGTTTACTCATTATTTTAGCGTGGACATTTGCCGCTATCTATTGAAGCCAGACATCAATACGGCGAATATCCCGACGGCGAATTTGTTCGGCCCATTCTCCTGTGACCTCTGAGGCGGCCACTTCCGTCTGTCCTTCCAGGCAATATTTGACGGGACCGGCAGCGTTCTTACCATATGTGTTGCGCCGGTCGGGATTGTGATAGACGAGCAAAATGTCCCCTAACAATGCACAGGCAAACGCATTGGCCGGTATCAAAATTTCCGTTTCATTCCAGTTGACATGAACCGGTTCTTCCGTAAACCATTTCGCCGGCAAAGCGGGATTTAAGCTGAAACTCAATTGTCCGTCTTTCACCGTAAAGGGCTTTTTGCCAACGGTTAACGCCAGCCACAATTGAATATATTCAGCCGTCGTGCCGCTGAGCCTGGCGACAAAGCCGCGTCCTCTTGCCGCCGGGTCAGGACAATCCGACGAGGCAATAAACGAGCTGTTCTCAAGAATGCTGCGGCCGTATATTGTCGGGTCCATAAAGGGCACCAGCATGGTTTGGGCATCCGCATAAAATTCATCATAAAGATCGTTATTGACCAACTCCAGCAGATACTTCGTTGACATATGCAGCCAGATGGATTCATTTTCAAACCAGCCGCGGCTGAATGTCCGGGCGCGTCCAATTTCCGGCGAACAGCTTTGCAGGCATTCATTCAGTTTGTACATTTGAAGGTCTTTATCCAAGAGCGGACTTTGACGCACGGCGTGGTAAATTTGGCTCGCCTTTTCATGTGAACAAACTCGTAGCCAGTGGACCTGACCTTCCAGGAACAACGGCAGCGGATCAGCCTCAAACCGAGAAATATCAAGTGAAACAGATCCGTCCGGACGAGGCTGGCGGCTGTGCTTTTTAACATCCAACGGCTTGTGAGAATAATACGTATGCAGCAAACCGGTCTTGGGGTCGACTGACTGGTTCAGACTGTTCTCAAAGCGTGACACAATGCCTTCCAGCAGCTTCTGAATCTGAGCAGCGGGAACTTGTTTCGTTTCATCCGACTGGTTGGAATAAATCCTGTCACGGAACGCTTCGCGGATTTTGCATGAACGATCCCAGTCAAAGTCTTTTTGCAAATCTTTATTGACATCCTTCACCAGCTTGGCAACCTCAACCGGTAAATCAACCGCCGGCAGGTCGGCCAATACGGAAAGCAGCCATTTCGCCAAACGCAGCGTTTCAATCGATTCGCAGGTGGATGAGCCAAACAAACCGGGCAGCCCGTTCATGGCGTCATTCCAACCGGGCCGGCCGGCTTCCATTTCGATACCGCGTCCTTCGTAATCCAGGGAAACGGCCTTGATCGCCAATAAGGCGCAGAGCTTCCCTAAAACCGTTACCGGCGGCAGGTTAACCGGGCACTCATCGGTATCAACCACCGTGTCCAACTGCAGCGGACCGTTTTTCCGTTTTAAGTATTTCTTTCTTCGTTCAACGACATTCGCCTGCTCAAAAAACCACTCGATGTCTTCTTTTCCGGTGAGGATCTGCCGGGTCTTGTCCGGATAAACCGAATCGAATGCTTCCAGCAGATCGACAATATAGGTCCAGTGGTCAATCCAATAACCGCCTTCGTGGCCGGAGGCGACCAATTTGATTTCACACTGGCTGAGAATCGTATGCAGCCATTGATTGCGATCGGCAATATCAACGTTGTAATAATCCGACCAGGATAAAAGTTGACCGGGCAGGAAGTCTTTGGATGTCAGTTTTTTAAATGCCGCTCGCGCTTCGGGCTTGATCGATGAACACCATTGCATCGGGTCAACGTCTTCGCTGACACACCAGCGGTATCCCTTGATCGAAAGAGGATTATACCCATCGGCCTGCAGCAAGCTGACAAACATCCGTATTTCCGCATCCCACACTTCCGGATAAAACCAGATATCGCTTCTTCGATTTTGACAGATGTCTCGGTAATTACCCTCTCCGCTGGACATGGGGCAAGCCGGCAAATCAAAGAAGTTATAATCACGTTCCGCATCCCCATGACGACGCGAATAAAGGTGCAGCAGCGTGGGGCCGGATTTTGACGGCAGTAATTCCGGAACGCCTCCGCGAAGAATGTTATCGAGGTAATTCTGTCGTGTATAGGCGTCTAAACAGGGTTCGGAAGAAACCATAAAGGCCGGCTGCGTCATCGACTGGATTAATCGGCGGCTCTTTTTCGATTCATCTGAAAAATCAGACAGTGTTTTGAAATCTGACAAAAACGAGACCAACATCGACTCACTGGGCGCCATGCCGGACAGTGCCGCCAAAGTCATCGTTTCATCCGGATCTAATTTAACATTGAACGGGGTCATGGCGCAACCCAGTTTATTCTCGGCAACCTGTTGAGACTGGTCCAGTGCAACCTGGTTAATGAAATTGTGAGGTGTGACCAGGTTTTGATTGGCCCCGAAGATGAGATCCGGATCATAATACGGCTTCAGAGGACGCAGATTTTTACCGTCGCTGAGCCAGGAAGCATAAAAATTCCCTTTTCGGACTTCCTCCACCTCGGCTTCATCATGTGCTAATACTTTGGCGGCATAGAATGGAACATGTCCGGCCACCATCCGGACCCATGCATAGGCCTCATGAATCCGGCGCATGGTCTTAATACCGATATCCGTGAACCCGGCCGGAATAATCAGCGGTAAGCCATCCAAACCATCCAGACGGATTGGACTGGAGGAAATATTGGTGATATTGAGCATTCTTGCCAATGATCCAACGGGTTTATTCACCGGCGAAAAATAAATCACTTCAAAACGGAGGCCCACCGTGAGATTTTCTTCCTGCAGAACCAAGCGATCCATTTCCACCCACATGCTGCGCGTGATGTCATATCCGGCAGCGTTCAGGTCATTCTGAAACGGCTCATAATAGCGTCCATCTATTTTACAAAATGTCCGAAATCCCTGGATGCCGGCGAGTTGATACGCCCAGTTCGCCGGCAGAAATTCCATAATCGGATTATCTTTATTGCCAATCCCGAAAGAAGAAATGGCTTGGCCGCGATTCACATACAGACACCACAACGGAACGCCGTCGGGCCCTCCGATGCCGGGTAAAAAACTGGCAAATGCGGGCTGCTGGTCATAACGCTTGATTTGAAAGCGGCCTCTATGGTCCAGAATATATTCAGATTGTTTCACGTCAGAAACCTTTACACGTTTGTCTCTATCAAGTTTGGGGGGTGTTTTATACATGATTATAGCTTTCCAATAATTCCCGCCTCACAAACATATTTTACGCTCTACGATACACGTCATCTCACAAAGAGTCTTTCACTCACTACTATTATTAGGGGCAGCCGTACTGTTACGGATTACCAGGGCTTCCGGTAAGCGTACTTTTTCAGGTTTAATCTGACCTGGGTTCTGTATCTGAGCCAACAGTAATTCAGCCGCCGTTTTGCCCATTGCCTCAGCGTTCAGATCAATAAATGTCAATCCCGGGCTCATCACCCGATTCGCATATTTATCACAAAAACAAATAATACTGAGTTGTTCAGGGACCGAAATGCCTAATGAATGAGCCGCCTGCAAAAGATTTAAAGCCCCCATGTGGCCATAGGCTAAAATCGCCGTCACCTTTTTTTCCAGAACCGTTTCCTTGAGATATTCTTCCGCAGAATCCAATGTTTCATGAGAACTGAAAATCGGCTCCAATCCATTCTTCCCTATCTCAGATAAATACGTATCATGCCGGTCAGACAAACTGCTGTGACCTTCCAGATAGGGCGGTAAAGGACCACTGTAAGCAATTTTGGTATGGCCCAGGTCTAATAAATGCTGCATCGCGATGCGCGTGCCGCCAACATCATCCGGATTAACCGAGGTTCCATTTTCCGGACATTGGCCATTGGCCACAACATAGGGAATCCCCAATTGAAGGATATCTTTCATGGTCGACGCTGTACACTTGGCCAGAATAATCGCCCCTTCAATTTTCCATGCAGGCATTTCACTGGCCTCTGACGCATGGCGAGACATATCCACCGTCACATCATAATCTTTAGAAGTCGAATCCATCACGCCGGTAATATTGTTCACCACCGTCTGGTAAATATTACCCAGGTCGCTGAGTGCATGGTTTCCGCCGAAAATATGAATCATCTGCGTCGAACGCATCGTTAAGCTTTTGGCGATTAAATTCGGGCGGTAATTCAGGTTGCGAGCCACCTCGATCACGCGCAGCCGCACTTCTTCCTTGACGGAAAATCCATTCCCCAATCGATTGTTCAGTACCCGGCTAACGGTCGATTTACTAACCCCCGCCTTTTCAGCCACATCATTTAAGCTTGGAATTCCACTTTTCATAAACGTTTCATACACCTTAAATCTAACAAATAACTAATCAGCAACCGGTTGCTTGTGCATTTATTATACATTCTACGCTCTCTAAAATCAAGCAAATTGTTGCTAATGCCGGGTTTAAGCTTCAAATAATTAAAATCTCTTATATAACACCGGGCATTATCGGACCAATTTCACAGAGAATACTTTAATCCTGTCTTTCCCCTGTCCGCCGTGAAAAAACAAGGCCATTCCTCTTATCGCATGCATATCCACTTTTCGCAACCCTTTTTGGTTCCCCCAATCCTTACGAGCCTGCAGCGTATTCATATCAAACCGATAGACAAACCGGCCGCCCTTTCCTTGATTCGACGGGATAACAAAGCTTTCCGCATCATCGCCCGCAGAGGTGTCATACGAAGCAGCATTGGCAGCAGCAACTCCGGCTTCATCCAAAAACAAGTCGAAAGTGGTATGGGATGCAATAACCGCATCCAGCTCAATGGCTGAATAGCCATCCAGATTGGTGACATAATTCCCTGAAGAATCGCTTTTAAAAGCCTCCGGTCCAAAAAACACAACGCCGCAACCCCAGTCATTGCCGGTGTCAAGCGGGATCGCCAGGAAACCCTTCCCTTGAACTAAATCAATCTTTGCGTCCGGAGCATGAAACAATTCCGGCCCTTTGATCGGCGTCTTTAACAGGTCGACAGACGGCGGCCGGTCGGGACGCTGGCCCGGCTGAAAAACAACCGCTTTGGGCTTCGGCAGAGATTCGGGAGCCTGACGGGACGATTGAGCATGCAGGCTTTCAAGCCGGGCATTCGTCTTCTGCATCGCCGACAGAATCTCGGTGTAAGGCCGGTGGTGAATATCCACAACGCCGTAATTGGAATTTTCGCCGTCAAATCGGCCTTGCGGGGACTGATCCGAAAATTCAAACCAGTGCGCACCCACCACCATCGGATAAGACAGCAAATCTTCAACATATTTCTGGTAATTTTCTGCTCGCTGAGCCTGTGTTTTCACCACAGCCCCCGCCCCACCTGAATTGGGATTGCCGCTGGTATTTTCCTCGCCTCTCCAGGCAAATTCCGTCACCATCAGCGGCTTTTTCCCGCCCCATATCCAATACATAGCAAGCATATCGGGGTCTGCCGACGGATCAGGCCGATAGTCATTGAACGAGACGACATCGCAATAGCGTCCACATTCACGAATCACCGGCTCCGGTGCATAGGCCGCATACCGGGTTCCCAGTATCAGTTTTCCGGGCAGCATTTCACGAACCGTTGCGGCGGCTGGTTTATAAAATGCTTCGGCCGCAGTCTGAATAAATGCAACGCGGTCATCATTGGCCTGAGAACTGACACAACTGCGGGCATATTCAAACGTCAGCTGCTCCCAGGACGAAAGCGGCTTGCCCCAGGCGGACGAAAAATCTTGAGGTGTTGCATACCGCTGCTTTAAAAAATCGATCGCGGCCTGCCGGGCGGCATCCTCAGTCGATAATGACAACGCAACTTCCAGCAACGTATAATTAGGAATATCGCCCCAGACGCCATGCCCATACCAAGGCATTTCATTATCCAAAAAGACGCCAAAGATGTTGTCCTGATGAGGATACAGCTTGAGCATCGCCTCGACATTGGCGCGAATGCGGTCTTCCAGCCCCGGACGCAATCCATCCAGACAGCGATCCTCGGCGTGACCGACAACATACAAACAAACCGTTCCATAAACCGGCCCATCGTAAAGCTGTCCCTCTGACCAACTGCCAATTGTATTAAAACCATGCTGCGTAAGAATCTTAAAAACATCCTGCTTCCAAACGTCATAATTGCTGCACTGCTTGCCAACCGGTTCATAATAATGCGTATCAGGGCGGGGCCGAAACGGCTCCGAGATAATGTTATTGATGCCAATCGAGAGAAACCGGTTGCCCTGTGGATCAAAAAACCAGTATTTTCCTTGTTGATCAGCAGAGATATGAAAACCTGAAGAGCCTGCAGCCTGAAGTGGGTTGTTTTCACACAGACCACAAGACGGCAGAACTGACAAAGCAACCACCAGCAGCAAAAGACTGCGTAAAGCAGACGTCTTTAAAATTGAATTATCTCTATACATTCAAGTTCTCCATCTAGCCCGAGATATTACCCTCAGCAGCAACGACAGTCAACAGAAAACGTTCGCCCATCAAGACAAACGCCATTAGAAACCGATTGCTATTTTAATTAATTGATGTTTTTCTGTCAAGCAGTTATTGACAGAATCATAAAAATCCGCTATACTCAAGCTGAATTTGGTATCAATCTGCGCATAAGGAAACCATATTAACAGGCTGCCAAAAAAGGGGAACTATGAACCAGACGCAACACCACACAACGGCTCCGGAAGATCGTATCTCGCTCAAACAGAAATCCGCTTACGCCGTTGGCATGTTCGTCAACAACCTTCAGGCCGCAGCACTGCCTGCCATGGTAGTGATTTTAAACCTGGGCCTTGGCATGGACCCGGTGCTGGTAGGGCTTATTGGAGCGATCCCGCGAATTTTCGATGCGGTTTCGGACCCGATGCTGGGCTATATCTCTGACAATTCACGAACACGATGGGGTCGTCGCCGGCCCTTTATCTTTGCAGGTGCCCTGTTGGCGGGACTTATTTTTGCGCTGATGTGGCAGTTGCCGGAAGGTCACAGCCAGTCATTCTATTTCTGGACGTTTATGACCGCATCCATTTTGTTCTTCCTGGCTTATACGGTTTATGCCACACCGTTTGTGGCTTTCGGCTATGAAATGACGGCCGATTATCACGAGCGAACGAGACTGCATGCGTTCGCCAATACGGTCGGCCAGCTTGCCTGGCTGGGGGTCCCCTGGTTCTATGCTATTATGGCCAGCAGCCTGTTCCGAGACACCGTTCACGGCGCCCGC